>OY970324.1:85000-4578945 GCA_963717005.1 uncultured delta proteobacterium | reverse complement strand
GGGGCTTCATCCGCTCGATTGCCCGCCAATGCCACGCCCATACCATCCACTTCCACGGCGCGTAGATTGGTCCCGTCCACGGAAGCGCAAATAGAGCCGGTCCTAATCGGGGCGAATCGCCCATGAGCCACGCGGTGTGCTGCGTGGTCATGAAGTTCACAGTGAGAAACGACGCTCCGAGAACCGCCGCGGCGAATTTCTTTACCCGCTGCAGCCCTAGTGCGGCACCGCGCGATCGATACGGACGTTGCTCAGCCATCGTCTTAGCTCCTCCCGCGCCCGCGACTGCGATCGCGCCCTTCGGTGATCTCCCATTCCTGGCCGCGAGGCCGCGCGACGTACTCCTGACCAGCTCTGAGATCCCTGCGATCGGTGGGTATCGCTGTTACCGCGTGGCCCCGCTGGAGCCCCGCATAGCGACGGCCCTCCGCGTCCTCGAAATACCCAACAAAGCGTCCTTGGTAGCCGCCCCTTGTCGCGGAATTCGCAATCATCACGTCTCGCTCGTCAGCCAATTCATTCAAAGAGCGAACTCTGTTGGCCTCCGCCTGCCGTTTGATGACATCCATCGCAAGCTGGCGTGCGCGCAATTCTCGCTCGTGGTCCGGCGAGAGTTCCCAAGCTAGGCTGCCGGTTTTGCGTGCGAGCCCAAGCCCCTCCAGGAACTGAAGCCGCTGCATTTCCTGCTCGGCGCGCACTCGCGCCGCGTCGTTGTACGGAACGAGGCCGCGATAGTCCGCCACTCGGTCTCCGTTCATTCGCCGCTGCAGCGCTCGGTCGATCTCCGTCCACCGCTCCTTGTTAATCGTCTCTCCACGAGCGCGGAGCATTTCCGGTTCGAGACGCTGTCCTAGCTCGCGGCTCGCGATCTCCTGGCTGCGCGCGCGAATGCCGTTCCTCACATAATCCCGATCTATCAGCAGTGCTTTGCCGCTCTGATCGACGCCTCGCAGCAGCAGGTGCGCATGCGGGTTGTCGGTATTGTTGTGGTCGATAGCGACCCATTCGAGCCCCGTCCCAAGATCGCTTTCCATTGCTTCGACCAGGTCGCGAATATGGTCCTTCAGGTCCATGCGATCGGCGTCTTCCGGGGACACGATGATTCGCCACATCCGCTCATCGCCGGCCTTTTCCCACTCTCTGACCACCGCGACCATATCGATGCCATCCTGTTCCGCGTCGAATCCCACTCCCTTCTCGTTCTCGAGCTGTGCACCTTCGCGCGTCAGGTATCGTGCGTGCGCGGCCCACGCGTTCGACCTGGGCTTGCCATTGCGCGTGTACATCACCTTGACGACGCTCCGCCGTTGATAAGCCCCGCCTTGCGTCCGAATGTTACGTCCCCGCTTGCCTCGAACCTGCGCGCGCTTGGCGATCAGGTGTCTCTTCTCCAAACGCATCCACCAAGGCACTAGAGGCCGTCTCTGGTCGCCGCGCCGATTCGGTCGAACTCGGATTTCGACCTCTTTTTTGTTGAATCGAGGCCGACTAGCCATCGCACTCAACCTCTTCCAGCGTTCGTAACAGCGCTGACGGGAGCGCTTCGCTTTCTTTCGGAGCCGACCTTCCGAGAGCGACGATTACTCGGCGAATCTGTGCACTCGTAAGTGTGATGCTGTGGAGTTCCCGCGCCCGATTCCACGATGTCCACGCGCGTTTCCCAGTCGCCCGCTCGTCGAGCTTCACCTGTCCCATTGCCGCGATCTCTGCGCGCTGTTCCGGACCAATAGCGACGGTCTCTCTCGCGATGCTGAGCAAAGCTCCGAGCAGAAAATCGGGTGGCTCCATGTCCAGGCCGGCGAGGGCAACGAGGCCGCCGAGATTGGTGAGGTAATGAACCCTAAGACCCTGCTCTGTGCTGTGTGCGCCACTCGCCATGACTCGTCACCACGTCAACAGAGGCTCGGCAACTCCGCGAATCGCTCGCAAAGGAATCGGACCGAAGTATCGGGAATCCCAGCTTCGCCGGTTGTTCAAACCAAATAGCCAGACCTCTTCCGGGGCGACTCGGCGCTTACCCCACACCACGTGCGTGAGCAGGCGACCAACGCTGTCCCGCGTCAGTGTCGCGCTGTTGGCGAGCCGTTTGCCGTTGACTGCAATCCATCCCGCTTCGACGTCCACCTCGTCGCCGCGCAAGCCGCCGATCACCTTCAGCACCGGCTCAGCGCCGCCCGGACAATCGCCGTTACCGAGGTATCCGCGCATTAGACCTTCCTGCTCAGCGTTGACCGGAAGGCATGCTGCAGCGAGCTCGCCACGCCTTATCGGCGCGTCGACGAGGCGATAGAAACCCTCGGCGCATGAACTATTGGAAGGGGTCAAGCCGATTCGAAAATGTCGCATCAAGAACGTGATGCCCGCTGCCATGAGAACTGTCGAAATGCCCGCAAGAAGCGGTGCCCGAAACTGATTCCAGGACGGCGAAATATCACTCGCGCCGCCTATCGGAAGGATATTTTCAGAATGGTGCTTCATGTTGAGAAAATCCTTGGAATAAGAGGGGAACGCGCGACATATCGTATGGTGTGGTACTTCGCTTTATCTTGCTCTACGACCGCGCGTTCCCCTCCCCATAAATCCGCATCCTTCATCCTCACCGATCTCAGTTACCGCTATTCGCCATTTCCGCCGCCGCTTGACGCTTGAGAAAGCTCGCCTGCGGCTCGCGTCAGACCATTCACGTGCGATGCTCTTGAGCGATTGCCTCTAGTGCTGGGCGCTGCGATCCCGTCGAGTTCTTCCCGTACCTGCCTCACCAATCGCGTCAGTGATTCGGACATTGTGGCGTTCAGATCGAATCCCGTTGCTTCGGCGCGATCACGTAGTTGATCGATCTCCGCCTTCACCGACGAAGGGATGCGTATGGTGACGGTCTCGGTCCGCTCTTCTTTCTTTTTCAGAACTCCCATTGCCGCTCTCCTTTCGAGACCACCTGTGTACGTTTCGTGCACAAGTGCTTGTCTGTTTTGTGTACGACTCAGCCCTTGTATGGACCCGGAAAGACGAGGTCCTCGGTCACCATGACGTTGAACTGGTAGCCTGGTCGGATCTCCAAGGTCGGGCCGGTGCTCATTCCCTGCTCGATCGCCTGCTGCCCAACGGAACCGAATTGCGAACTCGCGGACGAGCCCGCCATCTGCGACGCCATCGCCCACTGGTTTGGTTGGTAGTAACCGAGCGGTCCGCCCATTCCGCCGCCGAACGCCGCCATCTGTCCCACCGCTTGCCCAGCGCTGATCAGACTCATGAGCGCTGCGGTGCCGAAGGTACGCATGTAGTGGTTGTTCACCTGGTCGGTGAAGCCCGCGTATCCGGCCTCGTCGGTTCCCGGCATCTGCGGAATGTCCATGCTCGCGGTGTTCGGAAAGATTAGGCGCTGCCATTGAATCTGGACGCGGCTCTGTCCGTAACCGGCTGCACTTCGATACGAACCAATCAGCCTGCTGCCTTGGGGGATGAGCAGTGATCGTCCGCCGGCGCTGTCGTAGACGTTCTGGCTGACCTGAGCGACGATTGGTCCCGGTAAGTCGGAATTGATCCCGCTGATCAACACCGCCGGAATCACGCTGCCGGTCATCACCGTGTACAGAGATGCAGGCGGATGAAGTCTCACCGATGACGACGAATCGGATGACGATTGGAAACTGTTCATCGCGAGAGTATTCCCCGCGTCTCCATTCCCCGTCTGAGTCATGCTCGGGATTTGGAGCGCTGCACCGCTGTGGAATGCGGAAACCATCTCCGGCGCCTCCAGGGCCTTCATGTACTTGTCCTGCGCCCACTCCGCGTATCTGCTCGGTTGGCGAGGGACCGCCGGCGCCGAGGTTTGCTCTCTCGGGATCACCATTGGTGGGGGATCCGTCGCAGGCGCCGGGAATGCGGCAGGCGTCGGATCGCCAGCGTGAGCGATGAGGTCCTGAACTTCGCTCTTGTTCGACGCGGTATCGTCGGTGCCATTACGACCCGCAGGTTGCGCGCCCGGACCGGATGACTGCACAGCCAACGTGAGCAAGATCACGAGCCCGACCATGAGCCCCACTGCTGTGGCGGCGAGCCTGCCATTGAGTCGTGGGCCGCCTTCGTTGCGGATCTTCTCTTCGTCCTGCTGCCGCTTGGTCTCATCGACTTCCGGACGCTGCTTGCTTTCCTCGATCTCGGACATGGCCCCTACCTCGCGTTGCCCGCGTACTGGATCGTCACGCGGTCCTGCTGTCGGCCGACTCCCGAAACCATTACTGCCTGACCGAAGAGGCGATCGACGACGTAGTACTCGCCGCGCACGCGGTAATTCACCATCTGGCTTCCGCTGCCCGCCGCGACCAGCAACGCGGGCGCGTCGCTGGAACGCATGCCATTGGGCATCTGGATGAACACATGGGTTCCATCGTCGAAGGCCCTGATTGGCTTCCACGGAACTTGAGGACCGGAGACGTCGTAATCGAAATTGAGGTGACGCGGATCGACGGAAGCGATCGGCCTGATCTCGCTCGGACTCGTCGGTGGATCTGCTGCCGCAACTGTCGTGCTTTGCGCCGCGGCCTCATCGGCTTTACGCATCGCCTCCAGAAGATCGTCTGGGTAGTAGAACTCAACCTCCTGCATGGCGTGGCCGCCGCGCGATCGTAGCTGCAGGTGGTAGATATGCTTCGTCGTGTAGATGGTCAGATTCGTCGCAATCGCTGGCGCCTGGGGCTTCACAGCGAGGTGAGGCGTCGGGTTTGTCGGATCGCCAGACGATGCCGGCGTCGCCATCCATCGCTCCGTATCGCCCATCGCAACGTCGGTGATGGTCTCACCCGCTTGTAGTTGCAGGTCGGTGGTTCGTAGCGGTTCGCAATCGACTATGGGATCGGGCCCTTGGCTGAAGGGATAGAGTACGTATCGTGGCGTCTTGTACGTCGCCCACTGGCCGTTCTGATCGTGGTCCTTGTACGCTGCCCGAACCTCCGAGGGCTGCTGTGCGAGCAGTTCCGCCCCGGTGATAGGCTTGGGCGTCGCCTCGGCCTGCGGTGCGGCTTCAGGCTCGATTGGCGCTACGTTCGCGGCTTGAGATTGATTCTGGTGTCCTTGTTGTGCCGAACACCCTCCGACCGTCAGCGCCAAAGCCAAAATGCCCGCGGTGCCAATACGCTTCATCGAACTGACCTCCCTTCCGTCGGTTTCCTAGCTCTGCTGTTCGGCCCAGCTGATCTGCGTCACGTAAAATCCCAGCGGATTATTGACGATCGCGTCGTCGGAACCGGGCGGCGAAATTTGCGTCTGAAGCGCCGCTTCCCAATGCGTTGGAGCGTCAATCGTTGCGCCGGTGCGGTCGCGTGCCTGCTCCGTCCATCTCACTTGGAAACTGTGTGCGGAGAGCTCGAGGATGGAATCGATCTGCACGGAGACCGTTTGGTGTTCAGCCTTCTTGAAGGGATTGTGCGCGAAGTTGTCGGAGTGGAAGTACTCGTCGAGGTATTTGTCCGCCGCGCCTTTCGCATGCGCCAGCATGTCATTGAGCATGTGCTGCTCGGCGCTGGGGTCGCTGCTCACTGAGCGCGAATTGCGGATGAAGCTCGCAACCTCATAGCGCTCCATGCGATCAACGAGCGCCGGATCCGTGCTCGGAATGAGAGGTTTGGGAACGGTAAGCCCATAGCCGAGCTTGTCGACCTCGACCACGTACGGGATGAACCGGCTGCGAGTGCTCTGCCAGACAACTCCTCCGGCAAGAATCAGGCTCAGCAGCAGCAGTCCTCCCGCGGTGATCTGCCAGTTGCGTTTGCCGAGAACGAGATCGGCGTAACGTTCGTCCCATTCGCGACGGGCTTCGACATAGGGATTCGAGTTCATAGAACTCTCTCCTGCGGTTTGTCAGAAAAGCGAGCGGGGTGGGCACAGGGTGGGGAAAACTTCCCGGACTGAACAAGATCTGGCGAGACTCGATGGGACACTTCTCGACCAGCCCGGATGCGGCAAGTCGCACTGCCGCAAGGGTTTTCTGTCTCAAGGAGTCTTGCTAAGGTCCTAGTGTTCGCGGGCCGGAAGTAGATTGCTAATCTGGCGTACTGGGTAACCGGTACCGAGGGTTCGAATCCCTCCCTCTCCGCCAAATTGCCGCACTTTTTGGCTTTGAGCTGTCCCTATTCAAACCGTCATCCGCGTGACGAAGCTCGGCGAGTGTGATAGTCGAACGCGCAATTTTCAGATTGCTGACTCGGGTTTCGCGCGCTGCTGTCGGTGCTTGCTGCTCGCGGCTCGTGTGAAGCCGAAATCCTCGTCCTGCGCCAGCAGGTGTTGGTTCTGAGCCGCAAGGCGCCAAAGCGCCCGACGGCGAAACATCGATCGGCTGATTCTCGTTTTGCTGTCCGGGCTCTTCCCCTCGGTGTTGGATGCCATAGTCATCGTCAAGCCTGAGACTGTGCTGCGCTCGCATCGACGCAGGTTCCGCGCCTACTGGCGCTGGAAGTCCTGGCGGTGTGGCGGACGGCCCCGGATCGATCGCGAGCTCCGCGAATTGATCCGCCGAATGAGCAGAGAAAATCCGCTCTGGGGCGCGCCCCGGATCCATGGCGAACTGCTGATGCTCGGGATCAACGTCAGCGAATCGACCGTTGGACGGTATATGATAAGAATCGGGCGACCGCGCTCGCAGGGTTGGAAGAGCTTCCTGCGCAACCAAGCCGCCGGGATCGCCTCCATCGATCTATTGGTAGTCAGAACCATCTCGTTCAAGCTGCTCCGTGGACTAGAGATCCTCCACCACGCCCGAAGGCGGCTGGCGAGGATCGCCGTGACCACTAATCCGACCGCAGAATGGATCGCGGGCCAGTTGACCGAAGCCTTTCCCTGGAGCGAAGCGCCGCGTCATCTGATCCGTGACCGCGACCGAGCGTTCGGTTCGGCGTACACCCGGCGGGTTCACGCGATGGGTATCCGCGATCATCCAACTGCGGCACGCTCGCCCTGGCAGAACGGACACGTGGAGCGGCTTATTGGCTCCGTCCGGCGCGAATGCCTCGACCACTTCTTGGTGTTCGGCGAAGCGGATCTGCGTCGCGTCCTCAAAACCTACGCAAGCTACTTCAACAAGGTCCGAGCCCACTTGTCGTTAGGCAAAGAGGCGCCTTACTGCCGACGCTCACAGACAGTCGGTGCAATCGCCGCGATACCGATTCTCGGTGGGCTCCATCATCAATACGCTCGGGTTTAGTTTTGACTACGGACAACGGACAGGATGAAATAAGAGGATTGGGATCCGAGGTCTATCGGACCAAAGTTGGATCGAGCGCACAATGCCGCAAACCGCAACCCTCTGACAATGATCGACGAAACAATTAGAGGCGGCCCCGCGGGTTCGCCTTTTCGAGTTTCAATTCTCTCGAACCAATCCCTTGGCCCTTGAGAAATCGATGCGGGACGGTCTAACGCCGAGGTGCTCTGCCATCAGAACCAAATCTGCCAGCGACTCTGCCTGCATTTTTCCCATTACAACGCCGCGATGTTGCTTTGTGGTTTTTTCTGCGTTTCCCAGTTCGGCAGCGATCTGCTTGTTGAGTAAGCCAGCGGCGACGAGCGCGAAGACTTGCCGCTCGCGCGGAGTCAGGCTCGCGTATCGTGTCTTTAGCGAATTCAGGTCCACGGCTTCCGCTTCCGCGCGGCGCGTTCGCTGCGTGGCCCGAGAGATCGCCTCCAACAGAGCTGCTCGCCTCACCGGTTTTTCAAGAAAATCCACCGCGCCGGATTTCATAGCCTGTACTGTTGAAGGTACATCGCCGTGTCCGGTAACAAACAACACAGCAACATGCGGCATACGTTGGGCCAACGCACTTTGCAGGCGCAGCCCGTCAATGCCAGGCATTCGCAGGTCTGAGATTACACACGAGAGGCGTTGGACTTCGGCTATCGCAAGAAATTCCTCCGCGGACGAGAAAGCCACGACCTCCGTTCCAGCCGCAGCAAGCATCCGAACCAGAGCTTTTCGAATCGATTCGTCGTCGTCGACAACCGCAACGATCTCCTTGCCGTTGATCATTCCCGCGTTGGCGTTTGCCGTCATCAGATATTCTCTTGCAACGCCGGCAACACGATTTCGAACGTGGAACCACGATCAGGGTTCCGCCGGGCAGAAATCTGCCCGCCATGCGCCTTTACGATCGAACGAGCGATCGCAAGGCCCATCCCCATTCCCCTCGGCTTGGTAGTAAAAAATGGTTTGAAGATTTGCGAAATCGCCATGGGGTCGATGCCATTGCCCGAATCCCGGACCATCACCCTGACTTCATCTTTATCCACGCTCATGCTGATGGAGACTTGGCGGAGGCCGTCCTTTTCCGAAGCGGCGTCGAACGCGTTGAGAACCAGATTGAGAATCACCTGTTGGAGCTGGATTCGATCTCCGGCCACTGGCATTCGCGCGGATGGGGCTTCAAAAGCCAACGATACGTTTCGCAAAATCGAGTCGCTGCGAACCATACGCACTACTTCAGCAACTACATCTCTTACATAGAGCGGGGTTTTCTTGACCTCAGTTTTGCGAAAGAAGCTGCGTAGCCCCTCGATGGTTTCAGTTGCACGCAGGTCGTCATGGATGATATCGCTCACCGCGGCGCGGAGGTTCGGAATGTCAGGCTCTGCGGACTCAAGCATCCTTTGGATCTCTTCTGCGTTCATCAGGATCGCGGCGATCGGCTGATTGAGCTGATGAGTTAGCGAAGCGGTCAATTCGCCCATGACTGCAGTACGCGACACGTGACTCAGTTCGTCACGGAGGAGCGCAATTTCTTCCGCCGCAAGCCTTCGTTCCAGTGCGTTACCAAAGATCTCTGCGACCAGTTCCAAGCGTCGGATCAGCCGGGGCGACCAAGTACGTTCCCTCTTCAAGGACGCAAACCCGAGCGCTCCCACGACCTTGCCACCGATCCGAATCGGCGAGGTGACATTCGATTTTGGAACGTATCGTCGGAACGACGTAGTCCAATCATTAGCGCGGAATTCCGGGGGGAGTTCCTTCACGCTGGAAAATACAACGGTGCGCCCCTTCATCAGCATTCCGTCAAACCAAGGGGCGGGTCGGGCGAACTCGAAGCCGATTGGAAGTTTGACGAGGTGGTCGCGCCCCCAGGAGTGCCGCACTGTCAACTTGCCCGACGTCGGATCAATCTGAGCCAATGCACCTCGATCGAGGTTAAGACCGAGCACGATCTCACGCATCCAACGGTCGATTTCGCTTCCGATTTCATCGACCGGCGAGCGCACGAACGACTTCGATAGCTCCTCGATGAAGCGTTCAAAACGCTTCCCTTCGAAGGAAACGGCAACAGGTTTGCGACTCCCTGGCTCCGCTGGGAGCCTTTTGGAGATCAGTTTTTGTGCCGAAGCAAGATTGCGCACATTGGCACGACCTTTTGCATTTGGTCAAACGGTCTGCGGGCCAATTCCAACAGCCCTCAACAATCCGTCGACCACTGGATGCGAAGCAAAACGAGTGCCGGTTCCCGAAGTTGTAACTGTACAAGTAGCGGCCAGGTCTCCGAACTGTCAATGACGAGGAATCGCTGATTTCCGATGATCGTCCGTTACAGAGTTGGACCCTGTGTATCGAACGGATACATTCAAAATCGCCTGGTCGGGCCGATCGGCCCAACACTTCGGTCGGGGAACCAAGCCGATATTGCCTTATTCGTCAGATCGAGGCTCCGCGGTCGCGCGACGATCATTTTCCTTGCTGGTCAGCGAGCAGCGCACTCCGGATTGAATTCATCAAGAGGTCTCGCCCGAATGGCTTGATCAGCAGAGCGACTGGACGAGCGCCAAAAGCCAGCATACGAGTCTCCTCGTCCGTGTGGGCTGTGATCAGGATGACCGGAAGCCTGCATCCAGAAGCTGCAAGCGTTTTGCACAGCTCCACGCCGTTCATCTCCGGCAAATCGATATCGACTATGAGGCATGCTCCTGCCTTTGGTAAATCGCTGTTCAGTAGTGTGCTTGGACGATCGAAGGTCCGAACGTCGAAGCCAGCGCCGGAGATGAGCCGCCGCAAGGCGCGAAGTATCGACGGATCGTCGTCGATCACGATCACAAACGGTTTCGCCATCTCAATCAACTCCGCGTTCATCGGACTCCAAATTCGGCCGCGCGTAAATCGGACCTTAGTCCGACAGCAATCGATAGCTTGAAATACTGCGATCTCTGCCCGTCGATACAGATTGTCCGCTAGCTTGCTGGTCCTCGCGCTGTATGCTGCGACATCGGTCATCCCTTTGCGTCCATAGGACCAAAGTCCGATAGCGGCTCGCCAGCGAGTTTGGCACTTACCATGACATGAACACTTTGTCGGTTGTCATTCGAACGCGCTCAAATTCGGATGCGTTGCGCGAGGAGAGGGGTGCAGTTGAGGAGCGGGGGTGCAATGCGGCCCTCTGCGGCGCCCTGCTCACTCGTGGGCCAAAAGCTAAAGAGCGGTAATTCGCAGCACCAGCAGGTTCGCCAATATGTCGAGAAGAGTGATTCTGATTGTTGTCGCTGTCGTCGTAGTCGTCGGAGGCGCCGCGGTGTGGTTTGTATTCCGTAAGCCCGGTCTGCCCCCTGGCTTTGCAGGCGCGAATGGGCGACTCGAGGCCAAGCAGGTCGATATTGCCACCAAATACCAGGGCCGTATCAAGGACGTGCTCGCCGATGAAGGCGATACCGTCGATGCTGGCCAGGTCGTCGCGAAGATGGATACCGAGCCGCTCGAAGCGCAGCTGCGGAGCGATGAGGCCAAGATCAAGGAAGCCCAGGACAATCGACGTACGGCGCTCGCCGAAGTGGCTGCAAAACAGGCGGAGCTTAACTACTCAGATAAGCAGTACAAGCGTTCCAAGGAGTTAGTCGTCCGCGGCGCAGTGAGTGAACAGGAAGCAGATGTCGATCGGGCCCACATGGAGGTGAATCGAGCAGCCTTGCTGGGTAGTCAAGCTCAGGCAGTGCGAACGCAATCAGCGATCGACGCCGCGACCGCTGACGCAGAACGAGTCAGGGCCGAAATCGAAGACAGCGTGCTCAAGGCGCCGATTAGAGGACGGGTTCAAAACCGCCTCGCGGAGCCAGGCGAGGTCCTGCCAGCCGGCGGCAAAGTGCTGGCTTTGGTCGACCTGAGCGATGTCTACATGTACCTCTTTTTGCCCGAGCCGGTCGCCGGAAAGGTCGCGCTTGGATCCGAAGCCCGAATAGTTCTCGATGCCGCGCCCGACTATCCGATACGGGCGGCGGTGTCCTTTGTTTCTCCTCAGGCGCAATTCACGCCCAAGACCGTCGAAACCGCAGAAGAGCGCCACAACCTTACCTTCCGGGTGAAACTGCAACTTGACAAGGGCCGACTGCGTCAATATGAGCCGTTCGTGAAAGTTGGAATTCCCGGCATGGGCTATGTTCGCCTCGACGGCAATGCCGAGTGGCCGGAAGCCTTGCAGGTCAAGCAGGTTCCCGATCAACTCTGGAATCCTACCGGCTCGACCTCTTCCAACTAGCGGAACTGCGTAATGGGTGAATCGGCTGCGAGCGTTGAGAATGTCGAGCGGAGCGGGCTCGGCGCCGTTGTCATCGTCAAGAAGGTTACGCAGCGCTACGGCAAGGCGGTCGCGCTCGATGAGATCAGTCTCAATTTCCCCGCGCAGAAGATGATCGGGCTGATAGGTCCTGATGGCGTCGGCAAATCCACTCTTTTGGGAATTATCGCCGGAGTCCGAAAGTTACAAACAGGCAAGGTCTCTGTGCTCGGCGGCAATATAGCCGACGCACGCTTTCGCAATTCGGTCTCGGCGCGAATCGCGTATCTCCCTCAAGGGCTGGGCAAGAATCTCTATCCAACCCTGTCGATCTTCGAGAACGTAGATTTCTTCGGACGCTTATTTGGCCAGTCGCGCGAGGAACGCGAGTCGCGAATTACGGAATTACTTGCAAGCACAGACCTGACGCCTTTTCGCGATCGTCCCGCCGGCAAGCTTTCAGGAGGGATGAAGCAAAAGCTGGGTCTCTGCTGTTCCCTGATTCACGATCCTGATCTGCTTATCCTTGACGAGCCGACGACCGGGGTTGACCCACTCGCGCGTCGACAATTCTGGGAACTGATCGACCGCATTCGCGCCCGGCGCACCGGCATGAGCGTGATGGTCGCCACCGCCTACATGGACGAGGCGGAACGGTTCGACTGGCTGGTTGCGATGAACGCGGGCAAGGTCTTGGCGACCGGCACCTCCGATGAGCTAAAGCGCGAGACCAGCGAGACGACACTTGAAAAAGCATTCATTCGGCTGCTTCCAGAGGAATCGCGCCGAGGACACAAGGAGCCGGTGATTACACCGCGCCAATCCAGCGGTGGCCCCCCGGCTATCGAAGCCCACGGCCTTACGCAACGATTCGGCAGTTTTACTGCAGTCGATCATGTGAATTTTCGCATCGAGCAAGGCGAGATCTTCGGATTTCTCGGTTCGAATGGGTGCGGCAAGACCACGACCATGAAGATGCTGACCGGGCTACTGCCGCCGACCGAAGGTACCGCGCTGCTATTCGGAAAGCAGGTAAAGGGTGGCGATGTAGAATCGCGCCGACGCGTAGGTTTCATGACGCAAGCCTTTTCGCTCTACACGGAATTGACTGTGCGCCAGAACCTGGTTTTGCATGCCCGGCTCTTCGACCTTCCTGAAGAGGCGGGACGAAAGCGCGTCGCAGATTTGCTCGCGCTCTTCCAGCTTGAGTCTGTTGGCGATGCCCTGACCGAGAGCCTGCCGTTGGGCATACGTCAAAGGCTCTCTCTTGCCGTCGCAGTTATTCACGAGCCCGAGATGCTCATCCTCGATGAGCCGACTTCCGGGGTTGACCCAGTCGCGCGCGACGGCTTTTGGGAGCTGCTCATCAAGCTATCGCGCGAGAATGGCGTGACAATCTTTCTTTCCACGCACTTCATGAACGAGGCGGAGCGATGCGACCGCATGTCTATGATGCATGCGGGAAAAGTCCTTGCTCAGGGACCGCCGGCCAGCCTGGTCGCCGAACGAAAGGCAAAGAGTCTCGAAGATGCTTTCATAGGCTATCTCGAGGAAGCTGCTCAGAAATCCGCAGTAGCAGCTGTACAGCCCGAAGCAGTCGAAATCGCAGTTGCTCCCAGTCATGCGGAGGAGACCCCGAGCCGATTCAGCCTCGGTCGAGTGTGGGCTTTCGCTCGCCGCGAAGCAGTCGAACTGCAACACGATTCCGTGCGACTGGCGTTCGCTGTGCTCGGACCGATTCTACTGATGATCGTTTTCGGTTACGGCATCTCGCTCGACGTGGACCATCTTCCTTTTGCAGTGCTGGACCCCGACGGGACTCTGGCCAGCCGTGATTATGCGGATAGCTTTCGCGGATCCTATTATTTCGTTGAGAACCCTAAGATAGCAAACTACTCCGAGCTCGACCGACGATTGCG
This sequence comes from uncultured delta proteobacterium, assembly GCA_963717005.1. GTDB lineage: Bacteria > Desulfobacterota > Binatia > Binatales > Binataceae > Binatus. The sequence goes on along the minus strand of OY970324.1, from coordinate 4,565,516 downwards.
AAACGGCGAACTACGCCTCGCCCTTGAACTACCTACCGGCTTTCAGAAGGACTTGCAGCGTGGCAGACAGCCGGAAGTGAACGTGTTCATCGATGCTGCCCAGCCCTTTCGCGCAGAGACAGCGCGTGGCTACGTCGAGAGCGTTCACGATCAGTACCAGACCAGGTTGCGCGACTCGAAAGGACTTCCGCCGCCTTCCAAACCGATAAAAGTTGAAGCACGTGCACTCTATAACCAGGCGTTCAAGAGCATCTACGCAATGGTGCCCGGCGACATCATGCTCCTTCTCATCCTTATTCCGAGCATGCTCACCGCGCTCAGCGTCGTTCGCGAAAAAGAACTGGGCTCAATCGCGAACTTTTATGCTGCTCCCGCCACCAGACTGGAATTTTTGGCTGGCAAGCAGTTGCCTTACATTGGCGTGGCGTTGGTTCAGTTCGCGACTCTGGTTGCGCTGGCAATTCTATTGTTTCGTGTTCCACTAAAGGGAAGCTGGGAGACGCTCGTCCTTGGTGGAGTAATTTACGTACTTGCGACCACGGGTTTCGGTCTGCTGATTTCGGTGTTTGCACCCACGCAGACGGCGGCGATTTTTGCGGCTGCGATAATAACCATTCTTCCGGCCGTCCAGTTCTCTGGAATGTTTGTTCCCGTATCTTCGCTTAAAGGCGGGGCGTGGTTCGCTGCGAGGATCTTCCCCAGCACCTACTTCCAGGCGATCAGTGTAGGAACGTTTACCAAGGCTTTGTCTTTCCCATCGTTGTGGCGAAACGTGGTTGCCCTTGGAGTTCTCGCCCTTGTCTACTTCAGCGTCTCGGTCGCGTTGCTGAAAAAGCAGGAGAACTAGGCGTTGCGGCACCTCCGGCACATTGGTCAGCTTGGCATTAAGGAACTGCTCAGCCTTGCTCGCGATCCGGTGCTGCTGTTTCTGATCGCCTACTCATTTACCTTTTCCGTCTACACACCCGCGAAGAGCGCCGTCATGGACGTCATAAATGCCTCCATCGCGGTCGTCGATGAAGATCATTCGACCGTCTCGCGGCAGATACGGGACGCGCTCTTGCCGCCGCTTTTTCTTCCCGCAGCGGTCATTCCATTTGGCGAGATCAACCAGGCGATGGACGAGGGCAAATACACATTCGTTATCGATATCCCGCCCGACTTTCAGCATGACCTGACCAAGGGCATCACGCCCACCGTCGAGGTCATCACCGACGCCACCGCCATGAGCCAGGCAGGCAGGGGTCCATCATATATTCAGAAAATCATCACCGCGGAAGCTGAACCTTTCTGGGCCGGCAAGGGAAAGCGTGAAAATCAGGATCTCGTTCGGCTGGTTACCAGGGCGCGATTCAACCCGAACATGCAACAAAGCTGGTTCGTGGCGATCAATCAGATCATTAACAACATTTCAGTGCTTGCAATTTTTCTGACCGGTGCCGCGGTCCTTCGTGAGCGCGAACACGGGACAATTGAGCATCTGCTGGTTATGCCCCTGAGCCCTTACGAGTTGATGTTCGCGAAGATCTGGGCCAATGGGCTTGTTGTTGTCGTCGCCGTAATGCTTTCGCTGTTTTTCATTGTGAAAGTAGCAATAGGAGTTCCTATCGCCGGTTCGATTACGCTCTTCCTGGGCGGTCTCATTATATATCTCTTCTCTGTGACGGCTCTCGGCGTCATGCTCGCCACGCTGGTCCGCTCCATGCCCCAGTTCGGACTGCTGGCGTTTCCAGTCTTCATCGTGATGAGCCTCCTGTCGGGAGGTCAGACCCCCCTCGAGAGCATGCCGATTGCGTTGCAAAAGTTTATGCAGTTTGTGCCCTCTACGCACTTCGTCAGTTTTTCTCAGGCAGTGCTGTTCCGAAACGCCACTCCCGCGATGGTATGGCCGGACATGAGCAAGATGTTTTTGATCGGCGCCGCATATACCGCCTTCACGCTTTCGAGGTTCCGCAAGATGCTTGCGGCAATTCAATAGGAGTTGTTGGTGAAAACGCGCTGTTCAACTAGGCCGGGAAGTCTAAGCTTGATCGTCGTTCTGTCCGCTCTCCTGCTTCTGACCGGATGTTCCCCAACGGCCGAACCTAAGGGTTTCTGGGGTAAACTGTGGAAGATCGAAGTTGGGCCCCACTATAAGCGGCCTGACGCAGCACCAGTAGAAGAGTTTCGCTCTCAAATCGGCCCGGCCGAGAACTCGTCGCTGGCTGACTTGCCATGGTGGGGCGTGTTCAAGGATCCGCAGCTTCAGCAGTTGGTCGCTGAAGCTCTTGCCCGAAACTATGACCTACAGCTTGCAGTGGCTCGAGTTGAGCAGGCTCGCTCGCTGGTCTTGGTGGCCGCCTCGCCGTTCTATCCGCAGGCCGGCTATCAGGCGTTCGCCGGCCGGGAGAAGACCTTCGTGCCACTGGAAAATGTGGGCGGCAATCTCACTTTTAATGCTTTTGGCGCGCTACTCAACGCGACCTGGGAGATCGACGTATGGGGCCGAATCCGCAGATCGACTGAAGCGGCCCGCGCGAATCTGTTCGCACAGGAAGATGTGCGTCGCGGTGTAATGCTGACCCTAGTGAGCGACGTGGCGACTGGATATTTCCGCCTCTTGGAGCTGGATCGAGAGCTTGCAATCGCCCAAGAGAGCTCAAAAACTTACAAAGAGACGCTTGACCTGTTCACCCAGCGCTTTCAGTTCGGCCGGGACAGCAAGTTGCCGGTGGAGCGTGCGCAGGCCGCCTACGACTCGAGCATCGCCAACATCGCGGCTCTGAGGCGCGCGATCGTTCAGCAGGAAAACGCACTCAGTATCCTTTTGGGTGCATATCCTAAAGATATCCAGCGAGGAATCGAGCTGACCGATCAGTCCATGCCTAACTCTCCGGTGGGCTTGACCACGGATTTGCTGCACCGCCGCCCCGATATCATGCAGGCCGAACAGACGATGATAGGCGCTAACGCCGAGATCGGTGTGACAGTGGCCAACTTCTTTCCGCGTATTGGATTGACCGCCCTTTACGGGGGCCAAAGCCCCAACATCGGCGACGTCTTCGATTCGAGTTTCAGCATTTGGAACATAGCGGGAGGTTTTGCCGGTCCACTTTTCCAGGGAGGTCGCTTACTCGAGAGCTACTATGCACAGCAGGCTTTCTGGAATGGGACAGTTGCGCAGTACAAGCAGACCATTCTGGTTGCTTTTCAGGAAGTGTCGGACGCGCTGATTGCACAACAAACGCTGGTCGATCAACGCGCAGCCCTCACGCATCAGGTTAGTGCCCTGAGAGAATCCGTCGATCTGTCGCTATTGCGGTACAGGGCGGGCCGTGCGAGCTATTTCGAAGTCTTGGAGGCTGAACAACTGCTGTTCCCGGCCGAAGATGCCGTCGCACAGACGTCGCGCGATCAGCTCTTTGCGGTTGTCGACCTATACAAAGCGCTCGGCGGCGGATGGAGCTTGAGTGACGCCGAATGGAGCCATCCAAAGTGATTTCCGGAGGCTGAATACTTTGTCAGATAAATCCAAGAACAAGCGACCTCGAAACCTGCCCCCTGTTGGTTCCAGAAATCGGCTCGAGAAGCTCAAGCGTAAGGATTTTGAAGAACGACTAGCGAAGCTCCAGGCCGAGTTGGTCAAGCTGCAGCTATGGGTTCAGCACAAGGGATTGAAGGTCGTTGTGATCTTCGAAGGCCGTGACGCCGCCGGTAAGGGTGGCGTTATCAAGCGAATCACCGAGAGAGTCAGCCCCAGAGTCTTTCGTCTCGTAGCGCTGCCTGCACCTACCGAGCGAGAGAAGTCACAAATGTACGTCCAACGGTACATTCCACATCTGCCGGCAGCAGGCGAAGTAGTTATCTTCGATCGTAGCTGGTACAACCGCGCAGGCGTCGAAAAAGTCATGGGATTCTGCTCCAGCGAAGACACAACTCGATTTCTGGAGATGTGCCCCAGTTGGGAACGCGCGATGGTCGAAAATGGAATCATACTTATAAAGTATTGGTTCGAAGTAAGTCAGCAAGAACAGACCAGGCGTTTTCTCGGTCGCATCAATGACGGTCGCAAAATTTGGAAACTTAGTCCGATGGACCTCGAATCTCATAGGCGATGGTACGACTACTCACGCGCCAGAGACGACATGCTTCTTGCGACCAATACTCCCTTTGCGCCTTGGTACATCGTCAACGCCGACAACAAGAAGCGCGCGCGCCTAAATTGCATATCGCATCTTCTAAGCCTGATTCCCTACAAACAGACCAAACGAGAACTCGTGAAGCTTCCAAAGAGACAAAAGCCGCACGGCTACGCCGAGCCCAAGAATCGCCGATACAATGTTGTACCGCAGGTCGTTTGAGCACTTTGGATGCTTCAAGAGGAGGAGTGTCATTCACGCCACCCTGAAAACCATACGATGCTGCGCTGGTGCGATAGTAGCCCGCAGTGACGGCGGCCTCGTTTTGCGAATACAGTTCGTTCAATGCGGCAGTTACTTTTCCATCTATTTCAGAGGCACTCGGACCGCGCAACGGCCGCTGTGCAAGAGCACCGCTCGCAAATGGCGCCCCTGCTACGATTTGAACCAACACTGCCATGGCCAATTGTTTCACTGTCAGCTGGACCTCTCGGAAGTTCCTGTCTGTGGCTTCAGGAGTCTTAGACTGATTTACTTGCGCGATTTATGAAGCCATTCAACGTCGCACGGCCTCAGGAGCGCAACTGCATCATCGACCGTATTAACGCATCGGGGAATTTCGATAGCCTCGGGCTTGGCGAGTTCAAACTCCAGCCGCAGCAGATTGTTGCGCGCCCACGCTACAAATTCAGCCCACATCGTTCCTGGCGCGCGAATCGGATTCCTTTTCCGCCATGGCTCTGTCAACTCCGCGTATTCACCGGATTCACGGCAGTTCCAAACTCGATTCAAAGGCATTGTGACTTACCGGCAGGCGAACCGGAGATCAGACCTTGGTCCGATAGAAGCCCGTCTCGAAACTGGTCAAACATCTGGTAGGCAAGTAGAGCTGCGCGACCGATCAGGCAAAGGTCAATTGAGCCATGAGAAAGGTGATTACAATCGGATCTTCAGTCTTTCATCGCTGCAAGAGAATGAGATTACTGGAGAGGCGCGAAGGGCGCTTACTATCATTGATACTGGCCATAGCGGTAGTAGTTTCCACATCACCGGCGCTGACAGGCGTTTCGTTCGGCACGGATCAACCTGCCGTTGCGCCGACTCAGCCCGGACCGGCTCCGGGGGCCGCTACCCAGAAGGAATTGGAGGAGCTGGTCTCGCCGATCGCACTGTACCCGGACTTATTGGTCGCCCGCATCCTGGTGGCGTCGACCTATCCAGATCAAGTCGTGGAAGCCCATGTGTGGCTGCAGCAAAACTCGAGCCTTCCTCACGAACAACTGGCTGCCCAGGTGAATGCGCAACCGTGGGACCCCAGCATCAAGTCTTTGGCCCAGTTCGCTCCGGTTCTGCAAACGATGAGCGACAGCCTGGCGTGGACTTCGGCACTCGGAGAAGCATATTACAACCAGCCTGATGACGTGATGAAAGCAATTCAGTCGCTGCGTTCTCGAGCCGTTGAGGCTGGGACCCTTAAGAGCACCGCACAACAGAAAGTGGAAGTTCAACCCGCCCCACCGCCTGTGTCATCGGGAGGTGAGGCGCAACCCGTTGCACAGCAACAAACAGTAATCATTCAGCCCGCCCAGCAAGATGTCGTGTATGCGCCACAATATGATCCCGCGACGGCCTACGGAGCTCCCGTGCAAGCTCCCGCCGGCTATACGGGGACGGAAATGTTGGCGACTGGGTTGCTGTCGTTTGGCGTTGGGATGGCTCTGGGTGCGCTGATCAACGAGGATGACGATGACTGGGGCTGCGGTTGGTCTAACGGGTCCGGGTCGGTCCACTACAACAATAATGTCTACGTATCAAACTCAAATATTCCACCCAGAGGCACCAACTATCCTGCGAACCGGCCGGGTGGCATCGGCGGGCCTGGAGGCGTCGGTAGACCGGGAGGAGTTGGCGGCCCCGGTGGCCTTGGCAGACCGGGCGGCGTTGGCGGGCCCGGTGGAGTCGGCAGACCGGGTGGGGTTGGCGCACCGGGCGGGGTCGGGAGGCCGGGGGGAGCCGGCGGGCGTCCTGTAGCAGGACCATCTACCCGGCCATACGATCCGTCTAAAGCCAGGCCATATACGAATCCGAACGTAGCAAAGCCGAATTTCCCGAAGGCGAGCACCCTTCCGAACAATCCAGGAATGGGGAGCTCGAACAGAAATCTGGCGCAGAACCAGCCCCGGCGAAATGGGAGTGCGTCAGCGCAGCAGGCCAATCGGATGGCATCTAACCCACCCGCAACCGCGAACCGCGCCAACAACCAGATGCGAGGGTTTGGCAACGCCTCTGATTCCAAGGGCGGACGCTATGGCGCATTCGGTGGCTATCAACCCGGCGGAAAAGCTCAAACCTCGAGTAACCGCGGGAGGTCCAGCGTCGGCGGAGGCGGGTTCGGTGGGCGCCGCGGAGGTAGCGGGCGCGGCGGTGGCGGCGGCGGCCGGGGTGGTCGAGGAGGCGGAGGCGGAGGGCGACGACGCTAGTTGGCGATTCGGACCCTGGGGCCCTTTGCCATCTGAAGCTGTTAAAAAAGGAACCGCGAACAAAACAGAGACTAGCGATGCATCACTTCAAAGATTCCACTAGGTCGGACCGATACAGCTATATCCGCGCCATCTCAGCGCTTGCCTGCTGCCTTGTGCTCGCCTCTACCGCTATCGCTGCGACATCGTCCGGACAGCAAGTATTTCCTTCAGCTGCGGCAGCAGCAAAGGCCCTCGTAGGGGCGGCGCGCATCGACGATATGGCCGCCCTTTCCTCGATTCTAGGCAGCGATGCAAAAGATATTCTCTCGTCGGGCGATCCGGTTGCTGACAATAGAGCGCGCGACAATTTGGTCGCCAAGCACGACCAGATGCAGCGCTTGGCCTACAATGACCAAGGTCGAGTAATCCTGTATCTGGGAGCTGATAACTGGCCATTTCCGATTCCGCTCGTAAAGAGCGGCGACGGATGGGTATTCGATACGGAGGCTGGCAAAAGAGAACTGCTCTATCGACGTATCGGTCGCAACGAACTTTTTACTATTGACGTACTTGCGGACCTGGCCGACGCACAACAGGAGTACGCCAGCAAGATTCGCGACAACGAAAGCGTCAAGCAATTCGCGCAGAAGATTCAGAGTGGACCCGGCAAACATGATGGCTTGTACTGGCCGGTTAGTTCCGGCGAAGAGGAAAGTCCTATCGGGCCTTTAATTTCCGATGCTACCGCTGAAGGATATAAGACCGGCGCCGCCGCGCCTATTCCGTTTCATGGCTACTACTACAAGATCCTCTCCCGCCAGGGGAAAAATGCACCCGGTGGTGCAAAAGACTATCTTGTAGATGGAAACATGACGCAAGGTTTTGCCTTCCTTGCGTATCCAGCAAGCTACCGCGCGTCAGGCGTCATGACATTCCTGATAAATCAGGACGGCGTTATCGTTCAGAAGGACCTTGGCCCGGACACTGCAAAGGTGGCCAACGAAATAACTGAATACAATCCAGACAAGAGCTGGGATGAAGTAGACGACTAGCTGCCTTATTAAAGTGCGACGGAGTACTGTTCGCTGCGCGACGGAAGCGACTTACAGAAGCAGCTGTGGAGTGAGTTAGGTGCTGAGAAGAACGCCGGCAAACAGCACCGATCTCCTCGCTGGCGTTGCAGTCGCCGCCGTCGAGATTCCAACCGCCCTGGCCTATGCCGAGTTGGCGGGATTTCCTCCTGTCGTCGGTCTCTACGCCAGTATTCTCCCACTGATCCCCTATGCTATCGTCGGCTCGTCGCCAGAGCTGATTGTAGGTCCTGACGCGGCGACCTGCGCTTTGGTCGCGGCTGCGCTCGAACCCTTGGCCAATGGAAACCCGATTCACTATCTGGACCTTTCGATCACCCTATCCATTCTGGTTGGGACGCTCTGCATAGTCGGCGGGCTGTTACGCCTCGGCGCTATCGCAAATTTTCTTTCGCGCCCAGTCCTTGTCGGCTTTCTCAACGGAATGGCATTGACCATTGTCAGCGGCCAACTGGGAAAGTTATGCGGATTTTCGGTGCGGGCCGACACCGGGTTTTTCTTGCGCATCACGGATTTTGTTTCGAAGCTTCCACAGACCCATCTCCCAACCCTGCTCGTAGGTACCGTTACGATTGTACTTATTTACATGATGGGCAAGGTTGCGCCTCGCCTGCCGGGCCCGCTGGTCGGAGTGTGCGGCGGAATTGCAATGATGGCGGTGTTGGACGCTGAGAAATGGGCGGTAACAACTTTGGGCACCGTTCCGGCAGGATTCTTATGGCCTCACTTGCCGGCTAGCTTTATGTCTGATGCTGTCCTTCTGTTGCCGGATGCCGCGGGCATTGCCTTGATTTGCTTCTGCGGGTCGATGGTGTCTGCAAAAAGCTTCGCTCTAAAAAACGGGTACGAAGTCGCGGCGGATCGGGAGTTCATCGCTCTTGGTTTGGCAAACGTTGCCTCCGGACTTTCAAGCGGCTTCCCAATTGCCGGCACCGATTCGCGCACCGCAATTAACGACATTACCGGTGGTCGGTCACAGGTTAGCGCCTTGACGGCCGCCGTCGTTATGGGAGTGGTTCTTACAGTCTTTACTGGCCCACTCGCATATGTTCCGACTGCTTCGCTAGGCGCCGTGCTGGTTCTGGCAGGCGCATCGCTTTTTGATTTCAAGAGTGTGTGGAAGTTACGAGACATCAGCCGGTCGGAATTTGCCCTCTCCATCATCGCGACCCTCGGCGTCGCAACTGTGGGAGTATTGCCGGGGATCACCTTCACCGTGATCTTAAGTTTGATTCTTCTCATAAGGCGCGCTTCGAGCCCCTATGACGCGATCCTTGGACGAGTTCCTGGTATCGATGGGTTTACCGATATAAGTGAATATCCAAATGCGGAAACCATCCCTGGGCTCTTGGTCTACCGCTTTGATGCTGCGCTTCTGTTCTTCAATGCCGACTACTTTAAAAGGCGCGTGCATGAGGTGGTAGCTTCTTCTGATACTCCTCTACGTCTGTTCGTCTTCGACATGGAAGCGATCAACGTGATCGATATGACCGGGCTCGAGGCGTTGGAGGAGATTCGGTCGCACTTAGCCTCAAAAGGTATTGCATTCGCAGTGGCACGCGCCAAGGTCGAGGTTCGTGACAAGTTGAGCCGTGCAGGCTATTCGGATCGAATTGGCGCTACGAACTTTCATCCGTCGGTACGAAGCGCGGTGCAGTCAGGATTGGATGAATTCTCTCGAAACAGCGAGGCTTGGCAAAAGGAAGCTGGATTCGAGGACGAATCCGACTGATTGGCCCGCGCGATCGGTGCTTGGGAAATTTTTGACCGAAGATCCGTCTAGGGGTGGTTCCTAGGGGCGGTGGGACTGGAAGGTTGAGATTCGAGAGGAGCAGAAAAATGAGGGTGGGAAGAAATGGCTGGAGCATCATCGGGAACGACTTAAGGGTACTATTGCGCGGTCTTTTGCAGACGAAGAGGCTTAGTTGCATCGTCGCGCTGCTCATAATGCTGCTCGCGGTTTCTCCAACGAGTGCACGAACACCAACCGAAGCGCTGCATGTCGATGTATTCCCCGCCGCACCCTTTGTGATTGAGGAGAATGGCACTCTGACCGGCTTCAGCATCGACCTATGGGACGCCATAGCTACGCGCCTGAAAATATAGACGGATTACCAGATTGTGGCTGATACATCAGCGCTATTCGAGGCAATGCGGTCCGGGAAGACCGATATCGTCATTTCACCTGTCTATAGAACCTCGGCCAGGTACGCGCAATTCGATTTTTCATATTAAGATGGTAGGCCAGCAATTCAACACTGCCCTGCTCGCGATGATGTTCCAGTTGGGCAGTCCTCTACGGAAGAAGGTTGATGGCGCCATGATTTCTCTTAGGGAAAATGGCACTTATGAGAGTCTGTACCAGAAATGGTTCGGGACGAGTGAGTGAGATCGCCGCCGGGCTTGAATTACGGATACGGTCGCTTCGATGCGAGTCGCAAACGCCTGTCGAACTCTGCCGATACTCTTTTTGGTTCAAGGTTTCGCTGTTGCTTGCTTCGTCGGCCAAGGAACAGCCAACTCCGGTGGTATCGCTCACGACTGTCTCGACCAGTATCTGGCCAAGAGCGCTTACATTTCTTTTACTGACTTCGTCAAAATCGATTGGACGGCGACACGAATCATCTTCATCTTATATTTCGCTTTGCGCCCGACACGTCGCGTAGGGAAGATCTGCCAATAGGGATTTTAAGCGCCGCTGCATAACCGACTGTTGAAAAAACGTGAATCCGGGTTGTCCGGCGGAGCACATTGCGTTACGTTGCCTGACGCCGCTGCTTCAGCTCGGTTATCTGTAAAGTCTCAGGCGCGCAGGCCCTAACACGAATATGGCTGCAAACGACAAAATTCCAACACGCGAAACGGAGAGATTCGAGCCAGTGATGCGCTCACGCGACCAGCGCATCGCCGATGGCAAGGCTTTGCGCGATATCGTGCCGCGCCATGCCCACTCGGGCTGGAAACGGCCGGACAAACGCCGTGATCCCATCGCCATCCTGAAAGCTTCCAACCGGGGTCGACTGCCCCAACTGGTGCCCATACGCTACGGGCGCATGCTGCGCAGTCCGTTCACCTTCTTGCGCGGATCGGCCGGACTGATGGCGCACGATCTGGCCACTACACCATCGACCGGCATTCGGGTTCAGGCCTGCGGGGACTGCCACTTGCTCAACTTTGGCTTGTTCGCAACCCCTGAGCGAAATCTCATCTTCGACATCAACGATTTCGACGAAACCCTGCCAGCGCCGTGGGAGTGGGATGTCATGCGCCTCGCGGCCAGTTTTGCAGTGGGTGCGCGCGACAATCATCTTACCGATAAGCAAGCCGAAGCTGCGGCCGTCGAGTGCGTGCGTGGGTATCGCGTGCGCCTGCGCGAATGCTCCCAAATGAGTCCACTGGAGGTCTGGTATGACCGTCTCGATGCGAGGACGATTGTCGACTTGGCCCCCAATGCGAAGATAAGAGAGTTTCGGGAAGCGATCATCGCAAAGGCACAGCAGCGCATCGGCGATTACATCTACCCGAAGATCAGCGGCGAAGTCGGTGGGCGGCGGCGCTTGATCGATCAACCGCCAGTGCTGTTTCATGTCTCTGCAAAAGGGTTTGAGAGGAACGTTCGTGAAGCACTGGTGATTTATCGGTCGAGTCTACCTCACGAGCGCAGGGTGCTTTTTGATCGCTACCGCATGGAAGACATCGCCATTAAAGCGGTCGGCATCGGAAGTGTCGGCACGCAGTGTTTTGTTGGGCTGTTTTTCTCCGCGGAGAATCACCCCCTGCTTTTGCAGTTCAAGGAAGCGTGTACCTCGGTGCTCGAACCCTATGCGGGAAAGAGCCAATACGGAAATGACGGGCAGCGCGTCGTCACGGGTCAACGGCTGATGCAGTCAGCGAGCGATATTTTCTTGGGTTGGACGCACGGCCGTGGGGGACGAGATTTCTACGTTCGCCAATTGAGGGATATGAAGATGTCGGCTCCCATCGAAGGAGCGTCCGCCGAGCAACATATGCTGTATGCCGAGCTGTGCGGTCGGACTCTAGCTCACGCCCACGCGAAATCTGGAGATGCGGCATTGATCAGTGGCTACCTGGGCAAGTCGGACGCTTTTGATCAGGCCATCGGCGAGTTCGCCACGGCATATGCGGATCAGAATGAGAAAGACTACGGGGCACTGGTAGCTGCAGTGAAAGCTGGAAGGATCAAAGCGCTGGTGGAGGAAGAGGAACAGGCATGAACCGCCCGCCGCGGGCCATCTGCCTGCGCAAAGTGCACGTCGAGCTTCAGCGAGGACGCCCTATCGCTCGGATCGCACCTGAAATCGCATGAATTCCCTGTTCTTTCCATGCTTATCAGGGAATTTGACGCAGAGAGCAGTTCGAGCCAGACTGCACCATCCGCCATCGAGTTTGGCATGTTTTCCCTACATTATGGAGAAGCGACGAAATCGGCGCGTGGGGTGCGCGCAAGGTCGATTGAGCGCGAATTGTCTCCACAGCGATGAAATTCGTTGCCACGAGGAAACGCTGCAAGGAACCGATGATCGTGCCGCCCAGCGTGCCGAAAATGCCCTGGTGTTCTGCTGACTATCCCTCCGCGCGGATGAGCAGCTTGGTTCATGTTGACCTGGGTAGGTCACTTTCATGTATCGGATCTCGCTCACGTAACGCGACCGTCTGAGAGAGCGGAATGGCTTGAAAATCAAGCGCCATCGGCTCTTTGGGCCGACATCGGATGTGAGATATCCTGACGGCTATCGAAGATGGAGAGCCTATAGGAGGCCGACAAATGACCCGCTCGATTCCAATGCGCAACGGCATCTTTCTTGCCCCGTTTCATCCGCTTGACCAGGATCCGACGGAAGCAATTCACCGCGACCTGGAACTGGTCGAGAACCTGGACCGGCTCGGCTATGAGGAGGCCTGGATCGGCGAGCACCATTCCGCCGGTTTCGAGATCATCTCCTCGCCCGAGGTTTTCATCGCCGCCGCGGCAGAGAGAACCAAAAGGATCCGCCTCGGTACCGGCGTGGTGTCGCTGCCGTATCACAACCCGCTGATGACGGCGAATCGGATGATCCAACTCGACCATCAAACGCGCGGCCGCGTGATGTTCGGGGTTGGTCCCGGCCTGCTTCCTTCCGACGCCATGATGCTCGGGATCAATCCAATGACTCAGCGCGATCGCATGATGGAGGGTTTGCAGGTCATCATGCGTCTCTTCGACGGCGCGGTCGTGACGGAAAAGAGCGATTGGTACAACCTTGTCAAAGCGCGCGCGCATCTGCTGCCCTACACCAAACCGCATCCGGAGATCGCAGTGGCGAGCGCAGTCAGCCCCTCAGGCGGGCGCGCGGCGGGCAAGTACGGCTTCGGAATGTTGTGTGTGGCGGCGACCAATGCGGATGGGTTCGATGCGCTCGCCACCAATTGGCAGATCGCAAACGAGATCGCGGCTGAGAGCGGACGCACGATGGATCGCAGCCGCCTGCGGCTGGTCGGGCCGGTGCATCTGGCCGAGACTCGCGAGCAGGCGCGCAAGAATGTCGAATATGGCATTTACAAATTTATGGAATACTTCGCGAGACTTAATCCGCTCGCGCCAACGCCGACCAACGGCAAGAACCCGATCGACGACATGATCGAATCCGGCCGCGCTGTGATCGGCACGCCCGACGACGCCATCGCGCAACTGAAACGGCTCGAGACCAAGCAGGGTGAGTTCGGGGCGTTCCTGCAGCTCGCGCACAACTGGGCGAGCTTCGACAAGACCCTCAAGTCGTATGACCTGTGGGCCGAGCATGTCGCGCCGGTATTCAAGAACGCCAACGTGAGCCGTCAGGCGTCATACGATTGGACCATGTCGAATGCGAAAGACTTCATGGGGCAGGCGATGAACGCCGCGGCGGCGATGATTCAGAAGCACGCCGAAGAGCGAGCCGCGAAGCATACCGATGCGGAAGGCGCCGCCGCGACGCGGCGGGCATCGAAGTAGCTCAGCGCATATTGAAGACTCGGGTTCTCGCTGGCCTTATTTAGCCAGACCTTCGGCCTTCAACGTTTCGTGCACCTTCGGGCGTCCGCCAATGCGAGCCTGGTAGGCCGTGACATTGGGGTAGGGCTTGCGCCGTCCAGACCTTTTTATCACCGGCCCCGGCGGGGAGTATTATGACGCCTTCGTAACGAAACTCTTGGCGGATGGTTCGGGGCTGGCCTATTCGACCTATTTCGGCGGCTGGGGTGTCGATGAGATCTACGGAATTGCGATTCACTTCTCCGGCAACGCCTACGTGACGGGATAACCACCTCTCCGGCAGTGCCCTCGGGCGCCAACTTCCCCACCACCACGGGCGCGTTCCAGATCACCTCGCGCTCCTCCTGCCGGACTCAAACCAACCCCGGCCCAGACTGATGCATTTTTGCTCCGGCCTGTTGATTTACTTTTGCTCCGGGTTTGACCCCTAGCATTCGTTTCCGATTACAAGGCGCGTGCGACTTGCATCTCTTGACTTCGTTATTCTCGAGAAACCCATCGATAAGGTGTAACGAGGCGACATTGCTATTCTCGCCGCGCGACAAAGCGAGCCTGCGCAACTTTGCCTGCGCGCGCCATCTCGCCGATGAAACGGAACCCGTCAATGAGTGCATCCAGCAGGTCGGTGCGGAACCCTACGGTCCGCAGGGCATCGTACCGAAGCTGCATCTCGATCATGTCGAGATACAGATCCACATGGCGTGCAAACCTCCCGGTGTCTTCGGCGATGCGCACCTCGCAGCCGCTTCCCGACAACAGTTTGATGTAGCCCGCAATGTCCTCGATGTTGGCGAACATCATCGTGCTGAGAAAGCGTTGGGCCTCCGAATCAGTCAGTCCCGCAGGCCCTTCGATCCAGTCGGTGAACGCAATCACGCCTCCGGGACGGACAATGCGCGCCGCTTCGGCAATCAATTTCGGTTTGTCCGGAACGTAGCACCACGCATCCTCGCTCCATATGAAATCCGCGCTAGCCGAGGGCAGGCCACTTTGGCAGGCATCGGCCAGGATGAAGCGGATTTTATCGTCCAGACCCTCTTCCCGGGTAAGCCGCCGCCCGCGCTCGACTACGGCCTCGGTCACATCGACACCGATCATCGAGGCGACATTGCGAAACCGCACCAGAAAGCGCATGTCCGCGCCGTTGCAGCAACACAGATCGACCCCGCTCAGGCCGGCCCCGATGCCGGCGCGATCCGCCAGATCGATCGAGGCCTTCAATCCTCCCACGTGGATTTGCTGGCCAAACACAAGCTGAAAGAGGTCGCTCTGCGCGCTGCTGTAAACGGAGACGACCTCCGCCGTCCCGACACCTGCAAGAGACTTCACGATTTCCTCCCGCCGCTCGGAATCCGCTGGAGCGGAACGACCGCGCCGCCTCGGCGCAGCTCATAGGCACCGAGGTCGAGGACAAAATCCTCAAACTGAAAGAGATTTTCCGGCATTTGTTCCGATCGCAGATTCTACTTGCGGGGCCGGCGAGCGTATAGCCGCCTTGCTCCAGCGAGTTCAGAGAGAGTTCAGGAGAAGTTCAGACCCGGTCCATTGGCTTGCGACTCCCGCTGCTTGAACATGGGCGTCAGCATTCCCAAAGGAGACAGCACGGAGGAACCATCAAATGCGTACGATTTCGACCCCGATAGTTTTGGCGATAGCTGGGGCGCTAGCCTTCGCGACACATGCCATGGCGCAGGGAAACTCGCAGCCGCTGGCCCAGGTCATCGCGCTGGACGAATGCGATCCGGAATCCTTTAACGCCGCGCTTAGCGAAAGCGGCGGCGGCTTTTGTCATAACGTTTCGCCTGCCGCCTTCGGCTATTCGACCAGCCTGAGCGATCTCCTCATGGGCGCTGAGAACGGCACCCCGGATCCGGGTTGGGACTTCGAACCCGATCAGTTGACGATCAAGCAGGGGACTATCGTTTCTGTGGTGGACCAGGGCGGCGAGCCGCACACCTTTACCGAGGTGAAAGCGTTTGGAAATGGATTCCTGCCGCCGCTCAATCCCGGCGGCTCGACCAGCGTTATCCCGGAGTGCCAGGGCGGGTTCAAGAACATTGCTGTAGCCCGGACCCGGGTTGTTCAAGGTAGCCACCTCGATATCACGGGACTGTCCAAGGGCAAGCATCTGTTCCAATGCTGCATTCATCCCTGGATGCGCATGGAAGTTGACGTGAAGTAGTCGCCCTGCGAGCACTACAGCCGAGGCTGCTTATGAGCATAAGGCTTATTTCGATGTATCTGTCGCCGTGGTCCGAACGAGTCCGCTGGGCGTTGGCATTCAAAGGCGTGCCCTATGAGAAAGAGAACTACGAACCAGGCGCGGACGAGGAGAAAATAAAGAAACTGACCGGTCAAGCCATGGTGCCGGTCATGCTCGCCGACGGAGAAGTGATTCCCGACTCGACTGCGATTCTGGAATGGCTCGAAGCTGCGATGCCTGAGCCGGCGCTTTTGCCACGATCTGAAAAGGATCGCGCGCAGGTCGCGTTGCTGGAAGAGCTGATGATTGGAGTGCTCGGTCCGCAAGCGCGGACGTTGATCAGCGGGCGCCTTCTCCGTTCGAGCGAGCCCGCCATGAAGCAAAGGGGGCAGTACTTTGGCGGGAAGTACGGACACTCGGAATACGCGGAGGAGCAGGCGAGACTCTCGGTGAAGCGCATCTTGATCAGCCTCAAGCAAATGCTGAGCGGGCGGCAATACCTGGTGGGCGAATCATTCAGCAGGGCTGACTTGACGACGGCGTGCATGCTGATGCTGGTGAAGCCGGCGCCGGATGAGCTTTTCTTCCTTCCCGCACCGGCGCGTCCCATCTACGCGGAGCCGATAGCGGAGGACTCAGCGTTTGCTCCAGTATTCGCCTGGCGAGATCAGATGTACCAGCGGCATCGCTGCGAAGTCGTCAAGCCTTAGTCCGGGCCGTAGCGGCCGAAAGGCGTGGCTGGTCAATCCGCGATGCGCTGCGAGAGCTGTTCAACGGAAAATTCTGCGGGCGCGAAGTTTTGCACTCAGTGCGCGAGGCCTTTGCGAATCCGATGCCCAAAGTGCGCATCTGAAAATCCGCCGGACGCCAGATTCTGCGCGCAATGCGCGACCGCTTTGGGCGCGCACGACGCACCGCTAAAGGCGCCGTCAAGCCCGACTCGCTCTGAGATTCGGGCCGTGGTCGAGAAACCTGAGCCGGAATCAATCGAAGGCGAGCGCAAAACCATTACCGCGCTGTTTGCGGATATCAAGGGCTCAACCGATCTGGAGCAGGACCTCGACCCCGAAGACGCCCGCGCCATTATCGATCCCGCTCTCAAGCTGATGATCGCGGCGGTGAATCGGTACGACGGCCACGTCGTGCAGTCCACCGGCGACGGTATCTTTGCAGTATTCGGTGCGCCGCTTGCCCACGAGGATCATCCGCAACGTGCGCTGTATGCGGGCCTGCGGATGCAGGAAGAATTGCTGCGATACGGCTCGAAGCTGCAGGCCGAAGGGCACGCGCCGATTGAGATTCGCGTTGGTGTGAACACCGGCGAAGTCGTGGTCCGCTCGATCGCGACCGGCGACGGGCAGGTCGAATACACACCGATCGGACACACGACCAATCTGGCCTCGCGCCTCCAATCTCTGGCGCGCACCGGAACCGTCGCCCTCAGCGAGCAGACGCGCAGACTGGTCGAAGGATACTTCGAGCTGAAGCCGCTCGGTCCGACCAGGGTCAAGGGTGTGAGCGAGCCGGTCAACGTCTACGAAGTGATCGGACTCGGACCTCTGCGTACCCGGCTGCAACGGTCGGCGGGGCGCGGTCTGTCCAAGTTTGTGGGTCGGCAGGCGGAAATGGAATCGCTCAAGCGCGCGGCGGAGCAGGCCAGAACCGGGCGCGGGCAGATAGTCGCGGCGATTGCCGAGGCGGGAGTCGGCAAATCGCGCCTGTTCTTCGAGTTCAAGGCGGTCGCGCAGTCCGGGTGGATGGTGCTCGAGGCGTTTTCGGTATCGCACGGCAAGGCCACGTCGTTTCTGCCGTTGATCGATCTGTTGTGGAGCTATTTCAAGATCACTGCCGCCGACGACGAGCGCACGCGACGCGAGAAGATTACCGGACGGGTGCTCGCACTCGACCGGTCGCTCGGAGATGCGCTCGCGTACCTGTATTGGCTGCTCGGCATCGCCGATGAGAACAAGCAGGTCGCCGCGGTCGAAGCGCAAACCCGCAAGCGACGCGCCCTCGATGCGATCAAGCGGATACTGCTGCGCGAGAGCTTGAACCAGCCCCTGGCCCTGATTTTCGAGGACCTTCACTGGATCGACAACGAGACGCAGGCTTTTCTGAATTTACTGGTTGACGGTATCGCCACCGCACGCGTCCTGCTGCTGATCAACTACCGGCCCGAGTATCGGCATGAGTGGGGCAACAAGACCTACTATACCCAGTTGCGGCTCGATCCGCTCGGCAAGGAAGGCGCCGAGGAGATGCTGTCGGCGCTACTTGGCGAGGGCCCGCAAATGGCGGCGCTCAAGAAGCTGATAATTGAAAAGACCGAGGGCACCCCTTTTTTCATGGAGGAGATGGTTCAGGTTCTGCTCGACGAAGGCGCGATTGTGCGCGAAGGTGGGGCGGTCAGGCTCATCAAGTCACTGGGCGAGCTGAAGATTCCACCGACGGTACAGGCGATCCTCGCGGCGCGCATCGACCGGCTGGCGCCTGATCACAAAGATCTGCTGCAGACGCTCGCCGTCGTCGGTACGGAGTTCAGGCTCGGTCTGGTCCGCATGATCGTTGCGAAACCCGAAGCGGAGTTGGTGCCGATGATGTCGGCGCTCCAACTGGGCGAGTTTATCTACGAACAGCCCGCAGTCGGCGACATCGAGTACACCTTCAAGCACGCGCTGACCCATCAAGTCGCTTATCACTCGGTCCTCAACGAACACCGCCGATACCTGCACGGGCGGATCGGTGAGGCTTTGGAATCGATCTATTCTGAGAGGCTCGATGACCATGTCGCCGAGTTGGCCCACCACTACGCGCGAAGTAGTAACCATGCCAAGGCCTTGAAATATTGCGTGCGCGCGCTCCGTCAGTGCGCCGACCGCGGCTCCACCGCCGAGGCGCTCGCGCATTTCGAGATCGGACTAGAACAGTTGCAGAAACTGCCCGATGACGACCAGCGCGCAGAGCTGGAATTGGATCTGAGGAATGCCGCGTTCTCATCACTTGGCGACAGCAAGGGGTACGGCTCGGCTGAGGTCGAGAGTTCGACCGCTCGCGCGATGGAACTCTGCAAGCGGCCCGGTATCAGCTGGGCAAAGGCGTGGGCCGCGCTGTACGGAATCTTTTTCCTCCAGCAACTGCGTCCGGACGTGAGCAAAGCGGAGGCTGTAACTGCAGAGCTGGTGGAACGGGCCGAGAAACAAAAAGCCGTCGCGCATCTTGCGGAGGCATCGACATGGGCCGGATACGCCGGGATGGTAGCCGGCAACTTCAAGCTTGCCGAGCGTGAGTTCGAGCGAGCCTGGGCGCTGTTGGAATCAGAGCGGGCAGGCAATCAAGCGTCTTCTCTCGCCGGCCAGGTGTCGCAGGATAGGGCGATGCTGCGACTTATGGGCACTCGACAAAACAATCGCGTCATCTTGGGATGGAACTTGTGGTTCCTCGGTTACCCGGATCGTGCGCTTGAGCTAATCGATCTCGCGACTGCTATCGCCCAGGAGCCCGGTGCGCCGAAGGCTATTCTGACGGACATCCACGGGTTTGCCACTTACATCTATGAGATCTGTCGCCAACCGGAGCGGATGCGAGCGCGAGCCGAAGCAAGGCTGGCGTTGGCAACCGAATCGGGATTCCTTGGCGGCCGCGCGCTCAGCGAAATTTATCTCGGGTGGGCCGACGCGATCGCAGGCGACCTTGAGGGCGGCATCGCCCGAATGAGACTGCACCTGTCCGAATTGAAGGCGGCCCGCTCCGAGTACATCAGTGACCGTTGCCTCTCCTTTATCGCCACCGCGCTCGGCAGGTTGAAGCGATTCGATAAGGCCCTTGGCGCGATCGACGAATCCTTCCAGTTCATCGAGAGAAGCGGGCAGCGATACTACGAGGCGGAGCTGCATCGACTAAGGGGTGAATTGCGGCTGGCAGAGAATGCGTCGAATGCGGCGCAAGCTGAGTCGTGTTTTCTCACTGCAATCGAAGTCTCGCGCAGGCAGCGTGCGAGGTCGTGGGAGCTGCGCGCAACCACAAGCCTCGCGCGTCTGATGCGGGATACTGGTCGTCGCGACGAAGCTCGGACGATGCTCGCCAAAATCTACAACTGGTTCACCGAGGGCTTTCAGACTGCTGACCTGAAGGACGCCGCAACGTTGCTGGAAGACTTGGGCGAAAGTGCCGAAAGCATCCTTCAGTTCTGGTTCGCGACAGAACGGAGTCCCGGGCCACCAGTCATGCGAGCGCGATGGTTTGTCTCGGATCCGGAATTCGATCGACTGTGCAAGGCGCGATTCCTTGACCGGTACGACGACGCAGCCGGCGGGCGTCTCGATGACTGGAGCAACGAGCCCCGAACCTGTCTCGCGCTGGTGTTGCTGCTCGATCAGTTCCCGCGCAACATGTTCCGCGGAACTGCGCGAGCATTCGCAACTGACGCGAAGGCGCGGGAACGAAGCCGCCACGCGATCGCGTCGGGATTTGATCGCAAGTTGTCGCCGTCGATGCGGTTCTTTTTTTACCTTCCGCTTGAACATAGCGAAAACCTCGAAGATCAACTGGAGTCGGTACGGCTGACCAGTGCGCTGGTCGCAGAGACCGAATTTCCGGATGAGGCGGCGAAGCACGCCCGGCAACATCTGCAAACAATCCGGCGCTTTGGAAGATTTCCCGCCCGCAATGACGCCCTCGGAAGGCAATCAACCCAGGACGAATTGGATTTTCTGAAAGACCAGGCGAATTGATTTGTCATTCGCCACGCCACCTGAGGGCGACCATTCCCGTTTGCGCCGATGGGTTGCCTCAATTCTCGGTATCAGAGGTTAACCGCGCTGCTTGTTCGAGGTTCGCGCGAGTGCCACAAGTATGGAAATCCCGCACCAGGAGTATCGCAGTATGGCAAAGCACGGACGTTCTCAACCTCGGCAATGCCGGATACTCGATGCCGGCGGACGCCAGCGCGTACCAACGCCCGCCATTCTACTACCGCAACACACGCTCGATCGCGGTTGCGTTTGAAACTGATCTCGAGGCCGCGTTGGAAGCATTGCCCGCGCCGCTGGCGCTGAGCGATCCGGCCACGGCGATCCTTTCGTTCTACGAATATCCGTGGACCACTTTCGGTCCGTACAACGAAGCGATCCTTTCGCTCCTGGTCGAGCACAAGGGACGCCCGATGAACTACATCATGCACATCGCGGTGACGACCGAGCCGCCGATGCTGGCCGGGCGGGAAATCTGGGGCTTCCCGAAGAAACTCGCGCACATCGAATTCAAAAACGATCGCGACATGATTTGTGGAACGCTCGAACGTCCTGCGGGGATCCGCCTCGCCAGCGCGCTCGTCCGCCCCGAACGGCCGGCCGCCAATGGACATTCCGCCGCGCCCGCTCCCGTCAGCCTGCGCCTGATTCCTTCGCCCGAAGAGAACGGGCGTCCGTCATGCGCCGAACTTATCGAGACGCTCACCGAAGTCAAAGTAATCGAGGCCTGGACCGGAGTCGGCTCAATCGCTTTCGCGGAAAGCTCGCGGCTCGATCCGTGGAGCCGGCTGCCGGTCAAGCGGGTGATTCAGGCGAGCTATATGGTCAGCGACATGACGCTCGGCTTCGGCAAGGTGATCGACCATCTCGAATAAAGCGAGGCGATCGAACCGCGCTAAATCATGAATCCGCCGTCAACGCTGATGACCTGTCCGGTCACGGCGCTGGCGGCGTCAGAGGCGAGCATCGCCGCCATCGTGCCCAATTCATCGGGCTCGACGATTCGCTTCTGGATATTCTGGCTTTCGGCGAATCGTTTGGCGTCGGCCGCGCTCACTCCCATCATCGCGCCCAGCACGTTCCAGTCCGCCAGCTTCGTGTTGGTCCATCCGGGACATAGCACGTTGACATTGATGCGGTGCGGGGCGGCGGCGTAAGCAAGCGAGCGCGTGAAACCGATCAGGCCGTGCTTCGCCGCCGAGTATGCCAGCGGGCCGCCGCCGTTTTTTGCATAGCCGGAACCGATACTGATGATGCGGCCCCACTTCTGCTTCATCATGTAGGGCAGCGCGGCGTGAGTCGCGTGGAACGCCTGGGTCAGGTTCAGGAACAGATTGTCCTCGAACGCTCGCGGGTCATGATTGAGCGGATCGAGATGAGCCGGGTTGTCGGCGATCACCCCGCCCGCATTGTTGATCAGAATGTCGAGACCGCCGAGTTTGCGCGCCGCCTCATCGACGCCCGCCGCAATCCGCTCGCGGCTCATCACGTCGATGATGACGGCGAAGCCGCGCTGCCCGCGCTCCTCTATCTCTTTTGCGACCGCGTCCAGCTCACCTTGCGAGCGGGAGGCGACTGCGACGTTGGCGCCCGCGTCGGCCAGCGCCAGCGCCATCGAGCGGCCAATCCCGCGGCCGCCACCGGTTACCAATGCGCGTTTTCCGCGTAAGTCGATCAGTTGCTTCATGTCGTTTTGTCGCATCCATCGGCAGACTTTTGCAAATGGACGAGTCGTGCCCTCTCCGCCAATCGCGAAAGAGTCGCGAAGTTTTGCGCCTCGATCGAGGTTGCCGGATGCGTCCGACAGAGCCACCTGTGCCCTTTGGTGACAGGCTGATCAATTTCGACCGCTGTTGTCTTAAGCATGATTTGCGACCAGCCGATGGCGTGCTCCTTGCTTCCTGATCCTCGAAAAAAAGGGAATGAGTCCAAAGGCGCAGCAGCAGCGGCATCGGGCGCTTCGAACGGAGGACCGATTCTATGAAGACTCGCCTATCAAATCCTGTCCATGCGATAGCGGCATTGTGCCCCTTCAGCCAGGTGGCAAGCGAGGTGTACGCTCGGTTCCGCGAACCGCAGCAGGTCATTTGCCCCGAGACCAATGAGTACGCGGCGGTTCAGGTGGACGCTGAAATGGCCGCGGCGACCGCTGCGGTGGGGTTGCCCGGGCTCAAAGTCATTCGATGCACGCAGTGGCCGCGCGAATGCGGTCGCGGCTGCCTGGAACTACTCAGCTAGGTTCGCGGCGACGACTGGCAACATAGCAAGGCAATTGGTTTCGGAGGCGAGAGGACAATGGCGGAAAAGTCTATCGCAATTGAAAGGCTGAACCACCGGCTCACTGGTCAGGATGCCTCTTTCATTTACGGCGAGTCGCGCAACGGACCGCTGCACATTGGGGCGCTCTCGTTCTTCGAGGACGAAATCGCGTACCCCGAGTTGATGCGGCATTTCGAGGGCAGGCTGCATCTGGTGCCGCGTTACCGTCAGCGCCTGGTCCCGGTACCTTTCAATCTCGATCACGCAACGCTAGAGGATGACCCCGATTTCGCGATTGAGAATCACGTCAAGCTTCATCGATTGCCCGCGGATACTTCCGAAGCACAGCTGATAGAGAAGGCGATGGCGCTCTTCCGCAAGCCGCTGGACCGCAAGCGGCCGCTGTGGGAGGCGCACCTGTTCAACGGCTTCGAGGGCAATCGCTCCGTCCTGCTGTGGTCGATTCACCATTGCCTCGTCGATGGCGTGTCCGCGATGGAGCTGTTGAAGGTAGTGTTGGATTACCGGCCGCACCCGCCGGCGGAATCGAAGGTCGAGCGATGGTCTCCAAAACCTCTGCCGGGGCGGTTGCGCCAGCTAATCGAGGTGACGCTCGATCGCGCGCAGGATCAGATTGAGTCGATCCGCCTGCTGACTCGGAATGCGCCGAACTTTCGCTCGTTGGTCAAGAGAGTCGGAACGGATGCCGGCACGCTTGCCAGCCTGGCCCGGCAAATGACGCGACCGATCGCGGCGACTCCGTGGAACACCGGCTTCGTGAGTCAGGAGCGGACGCTGGCATGGCTGCGCACGCCGGTTGCGGATATTCAGGCAATTCGCAGCGCCTTCGGCGGCACTGTCAACGATGTCGTGCTGACAATGCTCAGCGAGGGTGTCGCCCGCTACCTCCGTTATCATGGCGTGCGGCCGCGTGCGCCGCTGCGAATCGGTTGTCCGGTCAGCGTCCGACATGACCATGAAAGCGGGGCGCTGGGGAATCGGGTTTCGATGATGTTTCCCGAATTGACCGCCGAACCGATGGATCCGGTGGCCAGGCTGAAGCTCGTCACTGCGGAGACCCGGAGGATCAAGGAAGCCGGGGAGCCGCAAGCGCTCGAACGATTGATGAGTAATGGCGGTGCCGTCTCGCCGGCATTTTTCGCGACGCTCGCCGGAATCGCGACCGCGGCATTGGACGCTGCGGTTTCGGTCCAGCGAATCTTCCCGTCATTGACCAGACGCGCGGTGCAACCGATAGGAATAAACTTCGTCGCCACCAATGTTCCCGGCTCCCCGGTGCCGCTCTATCTCGCAGGCCATCGGATGGTTGACTACGTCGGGCTGCTTCCGCTGGGCGCCAATCTGGGATTCGGCGTGCCGATTATCAGCTACAACCAGTCGCTCTATTTCACGATGATGGCTGAGCCCAATCTGATGCCCGATCCGGATCGCATGAAGGCGCTCGTGGAGCAAGTGTTCGAAGACCTGAAGCGAGCCGCCATCGCACAGAGCGCGCCTGCGGAAGCGAAGCCGCGTCCGGTGCGGAGACGAAAATACGCGAGCACGTCGTCCGCGAGCGTCAAAGACTCGTCGCACCCGGCGATCGCCGCATCGAGCGGCTGACGCGCCGTGCAAGGTCGAGGAACTGTTTATCCGCCGGCGCATACGCGTCATGATTGAGCGGACCGCCATCGCGGATTCCGCGTGAATCGCTCTGCCACCGAGTGAGGGTATGGATTTCGAGCTGAACGAAGAGCAGCGCATCCTTCGCGACAACCTGCGGAAGTTTCTCGAATCCGAGTTGCGCCCGCTCGATGAGAAATGGGGCGACGAGGAGATGGTTCCGGAGCGCGCGCGCCAGTTGACGAAAATGCTGGTGCCGTGGGGCTATCTCGACGGACGAAACGACGACCCCTTCATCAGTTGCATTATGACCGAGGAGCTGGCGCGGGTCTTTCCGAGCGCGGCGGGAATCGTCGGCATGACCGCCGGCGCGGGATGGTCGATCGTGCGGCGCGCGCATCCCGAGGTGGCGAAGCGCCTTGGGCCACCGCTGCTGGCGGGCGACTTGATTGGCGCCAACGCGATCAGCGAACCCAACGTCGGTTCCGATCCGTCATCGATCCAATGCCGCGCGGAGCGCAAGGGCGATGGCTATGTGATTAACGGCGCCAAGTGCTGGATCAGCAACGGCCATATTGCCGACGTGGTCGTGCTGGTCGCGCAGACTGATCCGGCGCTCGGCCCCGCTGGAGTGCGCCAATTCGTGGTGGATCGGCGCGAGTCCCCGTTCAAGAGCCGCGACATCGAGACCATCGGGCTCAAGGCGTTCCCGACCTCCGAGCTGTATTTCGACGACGTCGCAATTCCGGCAACTCACCGGCTCGACGGATGGGGCGAGTCGGGCGTCGCGACCGATCCTGCGAAGTCGTTTCCCCAGGTGCTGCAGATGATTTCCGCGGCGCGAGTCGGGACCGCGCTTATTTCCGTGGGGATCGCGCAGCGGGCGTTTGAGATTGCGCTCGCATACGTGAAGGTCCGCAAACAATTCGGCAAGGAGATCGGCCGCTTCCAACTGGTCCAGGAAATGATCGCCGAGATGGCGACCGATATCGACGCCGGCCGCTTGCTCTGCTATCGGGCGATGCAGTTCGTGCGAACCTCGCGAAGGGACGCTGAGGTATCGATGGCGAAGGCGTATGCGACCGAGATGGGCGTGCGGGTGGCTTCCAAGGCGATTCAGGCGATGGGCGCCATCGGGCTTGCGGTCGAGAGCAGGGTCGAGCGATGCCTGCGCGACGCGCGAATGCTGACGATACCGGACGGCACCACGCAGATTCAGAACCTGATCATCGGCCGCGCGCTGATCGGAATGTCCGCGATTCGGTAGTCATCTATGAGAGACCGACTGCCCTTGGCATCTGCAATGCTCTCAACCGCGATATGATGGTAGATGATCCGATCGCGCGATTTGCTCGATGGTTTCGACAGGAAGTGGCCGCCGGCACCAGCTTGCCGGAGACGATGGCGCTGGCGACTTGCGGGAGCGACGGCATACCCAGCGTGCGATACGTCCTGCTCAAGCAAGCCGATGAGCGAGGGTTTTCCTTTTACACAGACGTACGCAGTCCCAAGGGGCGGCAAATAACCCAAAATCCCCGAGTCGCGCTGGCCTTCTACTGGCCGCGGAGGGGGCGCCAGGTCAGGATCGACGGCTCAGTCGAGCGGATGACTGCGATCGAGGCGGACGAGTATTGGGCTACGCGGCCGATAGACAGCAGATTTTCTGCCAGCGCCTCGCATCAAAGCCATCGGCTGAAAAATCGCGAAGAGCTGGTCGCGCGCGTCGCCAAGCTCCGGCGGGAATTGAAGGGCAAAGCACCCATGCGGCCGAATTACTGGATCGGGCTGCGTGTGGTGCCCGATCGGATCGAATTCTGGGTGCGCGCTCCATTTCGCTTGCATCGGCGCGAGTTGTTTCTGCGAACCAGGGGCCAATGGCGCAGAACACTGCTCCAGCCTTGAGAACTGAGTCCGATCGAAACAGTGCTTGCGTCGGAAACACCCAGTCAGCAGGCCGCTGATTGTATTGCCCACCATTATCTAACGGATCTGCGCGAAGCCGGGGTGAGCGCAGTCGTGGCACATTCGATGCTTCGTGATCGAAAGTCAAAGCATGGCTATCGATGACGACTCTCTCGAGCCGCGGAAAGTTGGGAGAACATAGCGCGATGGACACTTACCGTGAACTTAATTTAGGGGTCCCGAAGGATTACGAGTCGCTGCGCGAGGGTGCGCATCGCTTTGCGAAAGAAGTGATGCGTCCGGCCGCGACCGAACTCGATCGCTTGGCCGATCCCAGGGACGTCATCGCACCGAATTCTCCGCTGCGACGCGTTCTGAAGCAGGCCTACGGCCTTGGCTATCATGTGGCGGGAATCCCGGTCGCGATGGGTGGGCTGGGACTCGATCCGCTTGCCAGCCATATCCTGCACGAGGAGCTGGCGTGGGGATCGGTTGATCTGTCGTTGGCTATCGGCTGCGCGGGGTTTCCGTATTTCGTTGCCGCCATGAGCGGAAATCCCGATCTGTACGAAACCTTCGTGAAGCCCTACGTCGAGGATCGCGAGGCCGCCTACATAGGATGCTGGGCTATCACCGAGCCCAACCATGGTTCCGATCACATAATGGTAGGCACGCCCGAGTATCACGATCCGAAGGTAAAGGGCGAAGTCGTCGCGCGCGTTGAGGGTGACTCCTACGTCATCAAGGGCCAGAAGTCGTCGTGGGTTTCCAACGGCACAATCGCGACTCACGCAGCGTTGTACCTGAGAATTGAATCCAAATCAGCTCTTGCACCGGCAGGAATGTCCGGCGGCGGCGTCGCGGTGGTTCCACTTAACTTGCCGGGAGTGTCCAAGGGCAAGCCGCTCAACAAGCTGGGGCAACGCGCACTCAACCAAGGCGAGATCTTTTTCGACAATGTGCGGATCCCGCGCCATTACATGGTGGTGAACTCCGATACCTACGAGCAGCACACGATGGCGACGCTGACCAGCGCCAACGGCGGCATGTCCACTGCATTCACCGGGCTCGCCCGCGCCGCATACGAGGCCGCACTGGACTATTCAAAGGAACGCGTACAGGGCGGCCAGCCCATCTGCGAGCATCAGCTGGTGCAGAAGCGCCTGTTCGAAATGTTCACCAAGGTTGAAGCCTGCCGCGCCCTGTCGCGTGCGGTTACGGTTTACAACAGCTCGTCCGCGGCGCCTTCGCTCCAACACGCGATCGCCGCGAAGACCTTCTGCACGCAGGCCGCATTCGAGGTGACCAGCGACGCCCTGCAGATTTTCGGCGGCAACGGGCTGAGCAAGGAATATCCGATCGAAAAGATGTTCCGCGATGCGCGCGCCGCGCTAATCGAGGACGGCACCAACGACGTGCTGAGCCTGGCCGGCGCGCGGCACATCCTCGCCGAGTCCAATGGTCACGCGCATGCATAACAGTTACTGGAGGGTTTGATTGATCGCGATGGAGGTCGCCGATGGCACGTGCACAGGGAGCGATTGAGCAGCTGATCAGACTGCGCGTTAAACAGCATCCACACGACACCTGGCTCAAATTCAAAGACCAGGAATTTTCGTGGGAGCAAGTGTTGAGTAACATTCATCGCGCTGCGAACGGCTTGCTTGCTCTCGGCATCGTACCCGGCGACCGCGTCGCGATCATGATGGGCAATCGTCCGGAATTTTTGTGGATACATTTCGCAATCGGGTTCATCGGCGCGGTCAGCGTTCCGGTCAACACCTCGCAGCGCGGCGTGACCTTGCATCACGTGCTCGCCGACTCCGACTCAGCGGCGGTGATCTTCGAGGAGCTGCTGCGCGATTCGGTGATGGCGGTAAAGGACTCGCTGCCGAGCCTGAAAGCCATGGTGGTAGCTGAAGGCGAGGCCGGCAAGGGCGTGGATACGACGCTCGATGCCTTGATGGCGGAGTCCGATCGGGAACCCAACGTCGATGTCGGCTCAAGCGCCGGCGGCGCAAATATGATGTACACCTCGGGCACCACCGGGCCGCCGAAGGGCGTCATCGCAAGCGGCGGCGATAGCACCGCGCTGGGCGCCGTGCTGGGCGCTCTCAAGCTGCGCCCGGGCGAGACCATCTATACGGCGCTGCCGCTGTTTCACGGCAACGCGCTGATGATCTCGGGATTCGGCTCGATGGTGCTCGACACCAAATTCGCGATCGCCGAGCGCTTCAGCGCGTCGCGCTTCTGGGACGAATGCCGCAAGTACCACGCCGTCGAGTTCAACACTCTCGGCGGGATGATCCCGATTCTGCTCAAGCAGCCGCCGCGCGCCGACGACCGCCAGCATGAAGTACGGGTGGTGCTCTCGGCCGCGTGTCCGCCATCGGTGTGGAAGGAATTTGAGGAGCGCTTCGGCGTCAAAATCATCGAAGTTTACGGAATGGTCGATTCGCCCGGGTTCCTGATGAACGACGTTGATCGCGTAGGCTCGATGGGTAAGCCGGTCGGCGAGGTGGAGTTCCGCGTGGTTGACGACAACGACAATCCGCTCGCGGCAGGCAAGGTCGGCGAGCTCGTCTTCCATCATCCGAAGGGGCAGCTCAGTCACTATCACAAGCTTCCCGACGCGACGGCGGAGGCATACCGCAACGGCTGGTTTCATTCGGGCGATCTGGCCAGGACCGACGAGGATGGTTTCTACTATTTCTGCGGACGCAAGAAGGCGTCGATCCGGCGCCGTGGCGAGAACATCTCGGCCTGGGAGATCGAAACCGTCGTCAATCAGCATCCCGCGGTGCTGGAGTCGGCGGCCTACGCGGTGCCGTCGGAGCTGGGCGAGGATGAAGTAAAAATCGCGGTCGTGCTGGCGCCCGACGCGAAACTTCGGCCCGAAGAGCTGATCGAGTTTTGCCGCGACCGGATGGCCTATTACGCAGTGCCGCGTTACATCGAATTTGTCGACGAGCTGCCAAAGACCGGCACCCAGCGCATCCAATACGCAGCCTTGAAGGCGCGGGGCGTAGCCGGCGCGTGGGATCGCGAGCGGGCCGGCATCAAGGTCGAACGAGCGCGCACGTCGGCATGAACGGCGGCGCAAAGCTACAGCGACAGGAGGGACAATGGAATTTCAGGAATTAATCGGCACGCGACGTTCGATTCGCTTCTTCGATCCCAAGCGACAGGTCGAACAGGAAAAGATTCAGAAAATTCTGGAGGCATGCCTCATCGCTTCATGCGCCGTCAATGCGCATTGGCTGCGCGCAATCGTCGTCAAGCGCGACGACATTCCGAAGGCCGAACTCGAGAAACTGAAGAACCCGGTGCAGGCCGTCGTCATCGAGCTCGCCCCGGTGCACATCTACTTCTACGCTGACCTCGGCGTCGTGAATCGGGTCAAGGGCACCCGACTCAAGCAGCTGGTCGAGGCAAACATCGTCGCTTCGACGCACGGCTGGAGTAACAAGTTCGTCGATGAGGTCGTGTATCCGATGATTCTGAAGCCAATGACCGAATCGCCGCACTATGCGACCATGGCCGCTTTCGATTGCGGGGTTGCCGCATGCCAGGGCCTGCTGATGGCGTTCGAGCAAGGGCTTGGTGCGTGTCTTACCGCGTTCACCGCGCCCATCATTGGTGCGATCACCAAGCCGCCGGCGGATTGGTTCCCGCTCTACCAGCTCAACATCGGCTACTCGCTGGAGTCGCGCGAAGCGGGCGGGCAGCGGCCGCGGCCGCCGTTCGAGGAGCAGTATTTCCTCGGCAAGTACGGCAATCCGTTCCCGCGCGATCCCAAGGTCGTCGAGGAATTGAAAAAATCGAAGATGCTGCAAGCGCCGGCGCCGATTGCGGGCCGCAAGGAGGAGCTCCGCCGCCTCGCCAGGCAGCTGAATCTGCCGGAGTGATCGCGGGTTACGAACGATCGTTGAAGATACGCGCGTAGGTCTTTTGTGTCGCGGCGGCTTGCTCCTGAGCCTTTCTGCGCTCTTCCGGAGTAGCCATCTCGGCGATCATCTTGCGTTCGAGCGCGATAGCGTCCTTCAACGGCAATTCGACGCCGCGATTAACCAACTGCTTCGCAGTTTTGAGCGCGTAGGCTGCCCGCTCGACATAGACGCTCGCCATTTTTTCGCACTCCTTGATCAAGTCCGCTGCCGGCGCCACGCGATTGACCAGTCCCACTCGAAACGCCTCCTCCGCAGTCCATGGAAGTCCGCTGAAAATCATTTCCTTCGCGATGCCGGCGCCCACCAGGCGCGGAAGCCGCTGCGTTCCGCCGCCGGCAGGCAGAGCGCCAAATCGGATTTCCGGGAGACCGATTGTCGCAGCGTCCGAGATAACTCTAATGTCACACGCCAGCGCGATTTCGCACCCGCCGCCCATCGCGGCGCCGTTGATGGCGGCGATAACCGGAACGCGGGATTCTTCCAGCGCACTGAACAGATCGCGCTGCGGCGTCACAAAGTCTCCACTGCCCCGACGCTCGGCGCCGCTCGCGGCTCGCTCGCGAGCGCGTTCGGCGAAGTCCCGCAGATCGGCGCCGCCGCAGAAGTGTTTGCCGGCGCCGGTGAGAATGACGACGCGATACGCGGGGTCCGCTTCCACTTCATCCATCGCATTGACCACTTCCTTCATGAGCTGGAAGCTGATCGTATTCGCGCGAGTGGGACGATTCAGGGTCAGGTAGCCGATTCCTTCCTTGCGTTCGAGAATTATCGTCTCGTAGTTCATGCCGCTCTCCGTCGATTACATCGCAAACGAATAACCGCCATTGACTGGAATTGTTTGTCCCGTGATCCAGCTCGACGCATCGGAACTCAGAAACAGGATCATATTGGCCGCATCCTCCGGCTCGCCCACGCGCTTGATCTGGTAAACCTTGAGCATCCGCTTGACCGCCTCGGGATCGGAGGTGGCGCGTTCGATGGCCGGCGTGCGGGTTGCGCCGAGTGCGACGCAGTTGGCGGTGATTCCCGCGCGGCCGAGGTCCTTGGCGACGGCTCGCATGAACCCCGCGGCGCCCGCTTTGGCGCCCGAGTAGATCTCCAGATTAGGCTCGCCCACCCGGCCCGCATCGGAGATTACGGTGACGATCTTGCCGTACTTGTTCGCAATCATCGCCGGTCCGGCCACTCGCACGCAGTTCAGCACGCCGAAAAGGTTGGTGCCGAGGAACGGCTCCCAGTCTTTAGGCTCCTGCTCCCAGAAGGGTTTGCGCGCGACGGCCGCCGGATCGGCGCCGGCGTTGCCCGCGTTGTTCACCAGGATATCGACTTTGCCGAACGCCGCGCGCGCTTTTTCAAACATCGCGCTGACCGACGCGAAACTGGTGACGTCGCACTGCGCCGCCAGAGCTTTGACCCCGAGCTTTTCAACTTCGGCGGCGACAGCTTCCGCGCGCTCGAGACGGAAATCGTTGACGACCACGCCGCCTGCGTTGTTGTCCGCGAAGCGAAGCGCGACCGCGCGTCCCACGCCTTGTCCTGCGCCGGTAATCAGCCCGACGCGTCCCTTGAGATCGAGGATGTTGACGCTCAAGTTTTTCTCCTCCACGCAATCTGCGTTCTAGGCGAGGACTCCCGCCTCGCTCAATTGTGCGATTTCCGTTTCCGACATTCCCAAAACGGTCGCCAGCACCTCGTTGGTATGTTCGCCAATTCTCGGCCCGCGCCGAGTCGCAGGCAGGCAGGTACGATCCAGTGAGAAGCGCGGCCCCTCGATGTCCGCGTCGCCGAAAACCGGATCGCTGATCTTGTTGAGATGTCCTGATTCGACAATATCGACATCGCGCGCGAGATCGCCACTTCCGCTAACGACATGAGCCGGCACTCCC
Organism: uncultured delta proteobacterium; assembly: GCA_963717005.1. Taxonomy (GTDB): domain Bacteria; phylum Desulfobacterota; class Binatia; order Binatales; family Binataceae; genus Binatus. Next base: position 4,533,243 of record OY970324.1, on the reverse strand, counting down.
ACGGATTGAAGGCGATGCTCAATCTCCTCCGGGCGCTGTTCACAGGTCCAGCCTGCGATCGCCGCCTCCAACTCGGCGCGATTGCGCAGCCGCCCGACGATCGTGTCGAATTTCGCATCGCGGAGATCCCCGCCGATCACGGCACGGAGCGCCTCCCAATGAGTTGGAGACGAAGCATCGATCGCGATCCATCGATCCTCACCGCTGCATCGATATGCGCCTTGCGGAATCTGCATGGGCGATCCTGCGACGCCGCGGCGTTCCGGAATCGTGCCGTTCGCGGCATATTCGTAGTAGGCAGGCATCGTGAACTGAATTCCCGCTTCGGCTTGAGCCACATCTATATAGCATCCCATCCCGCTGCTCGATCGCCGATGGAGCGCGGCGAGGATGCTCGCGACGATGAACCTCGGCGTCACCGCGTCCGTCCATGGACCAAACGGCCCGGCCGGCTTGCGATCGGGCCATCCGATTTGATACGTCGCGCCCGACATCGCCGCGCCCATCGTGCCGACTCCGCTGGTGCCCTTCGCGAACGGTCCGGTCTGTCCGAGCAGACTGGTTGAGGCCATGATAATCCGCTGGTTGCGCTGCCTTAGATCGGAATACCCGAGATGAAGCGTCTCCAGCACGCCGGGGGTGAAGCTTTCCAGCACGACATCGGCCCATCGGGTAAGTCGGAGCACAATCTCTCGGCCCTCGGGACGGCGGATATCGATCGCGATACATCGCTTGCCCGCGTTGAGGTTGTGATAGGCGATCGAGCGTTCGGGGCCCGTCTTGCCGTCCTTGAACGGACCGAGCGTGCGCACGGGATCGATGCGTTTCGAGCTTTCGACCTTGATCACATCGGCGCCCATATCGGCCAGGTAGCGTCCGCTGGCCGGTCCCACCATGACCCAGCTCAAATCGAGCACGTGAACGCCATCGAGCGGCGCGGCCGGCATCCTAGATTTCTCCTGCGATGAAGAGCGCCTGAATTTCAGTTTTGGAAAGACCGAGGTCCGCTTGGAAGATCTCGGCGGAGTGTTCAGACAATTTCGGCGCGGGCCGTTTGATCTCAATCGAGTAGTTCGAGAATTGCGCAAATCGCGCGGGCGCGTCGAGCTCCCGGCGCGGCGCGAGACTTACCGCCGTGAAGAGACCACGCTCGCGGTACTGAACGTACTCGGCAACGTCCTGCATGTTCATAACCGGTGAGGCAAGGAGACCAAGCCTGCGCGAGGCCTCCGCCAGTTCAGCTTTGCTCTTCGATCGCGCCAGCGAAGTGAGCCCATCGACCAGCGCTTGCAGATCCGAGGGTGACGTTTTTCGCGCTGACAGGTCGCTGATGAACGACGGCCAGCTTATTTCGGCGATTCGCCGATCCATGCATCCCTCTTCAGCCGCCCATCTGGCGAGCCGCTGCGTCATCTGCCCGAACACCGGGCCGAAGCCGATCGTAATCAGCATGAAACCGTCGGCGCAATCGTACACGCTCGGCACTTGTACGCCCGCGATCGACATTGCGCCCTGAGTGCGTTTGCCTTCCGGATTACCCGAGCCGGGAACCAACGCGAGGCCGAACGCGCCCATCATCGCGGCTATCCTGGCCGACACTTCGGCGCGCTGTCCCAACCCGTCGCGGTCGCGCGCGATTAGTCCTGCGAGCGTCGCGATCGCCGCATCGGCGCCCGCTTCCATCATCGCTTGCGGCACCGGAAAAAAGAGCGGAGCACGATCCGCCTCTCCTGCCATCGCCGGCGCGCCGCTTGCCGCCATCACTGTGAGATCGGTCGCCGCGTATTCGCCCTTGGGGCCGGTGCGCGTGAAGGGCGCGATCGTGCATCGAATGACGCGCGGTGAAAATTCGATCGAATCCAGCGGCGAGATTCCGCCCGCGCCGGCCGCTTCGATCACGACGTCGAATTTCTTCGCGAGGTCTCGCATCAGCGCCTTCCCGTCAGGCGACCAGACGTTAAGCGTGAGTCCGCGTTTGTTGTAGTTAAGCGCTTGCCAGGTGAGGCTCCGCTCGATTCCGGGAATATCGCCGAGAAACGGGGCGAGCCGCCGTCCGTGCGCTCCCGCAGGCGGCTCGACGACGACGACGTCCGCACCCAGATCCGCGAGCATCCGGCCCGCGAGCATCGTTTCGGGCGCGGAGATTTCCAGCACGCGAACGTCATCGAGCATGCGTGCACCTCCCGCTGTCGATTGCTCCGCGATACTCAAGGCTCGCCATCGGGCCGAAACATACCTGCTTGCCGGTCAGCATGCAAAATTGGGTACCGTCTCAGTTTGAAGCTCGGCTCTAGGTGGGAAGTGGACCTTAGCGCCCATCCGCCCTCGGCGCTATGTTGACCGGAGAACCGCGTGAGGGGTTCCATGGTGCGGATTATCCAAGGCGACCTGAGCGACCAGCGCGTGGTCGATCTCCTGCACATTCACCTGACATCGTTTCCGCCCGGTCCTCCGGAGAGCGGGCACGCTTTGGACCTCACAGGGCTGCAATCGCCTGATGTCAGCTTTTGGACGATCTGGGGGGATGAAACGCTCTTGGGATTCGGTGCGCTGAAGCGACTCTCGGCCGATGATGGTGAGGTCAAGTCGATGCTTACCGCTCAGGTCATGCGGGGAAGGGAGCGGGAACCGCGATGCCGCGGCACATCATTGCGACCGCGCGAGTAAGAGGCATGTCCCGACTTAGCCTCGAGACAGGCACAAAGGATTATTATCGGCCGGCGCGCTCGCTTTACAGGAGCCATGGCTTCGTGGAGTGTCCGCCGTTCGCCGACTATGTGATCGACCCGAACAGTGTCTTCATGTCGCTCGACCTGCATGAATCCTGATCCCCGGGACCCCCGCTCCGGGCCTGAAAGCCGAATGTGAAACTGGGATATTACTCATTTCCACCTATGCTCCTCAGAGAGGTGAAATTGCCGAGCTGACCGCGGTGTTTGGCCGCGGCCTCAAGACCGCGCGCGGCGGGATTGATCGTCCACACGGACCTCGATTTAACCTTCGTATGTCAATACGCTTGAAGGCGACGATGGCGCAGTTCCCCATATGGGAATTTTCGCGTTGCGTTTAAGGATTCCTGCTCAAAGAGAGCCTGGAAGATACAAGCGTCTTGGACTCGCTCACCATCACGAAGACAGAAACCATGCCGTGTCCCGAGCACATGAAAGCCGACTATATGCCTGATACTTGGACCGGAATCCATTTTGAAGGTGAATCAGCTCTAGGAGAGCCAACCGCCGAGATGCTGAGCAAGGCACTCAAGCCACAAGGTTGGTACTGCGACATGAACACGGACAGCGACGCTTGGCTGATATTCCCAGGGAAGGTTGTGAAGTTCTCCAGACTCCAGACTAGCGAACATCAGCCTTGGCCGGAGGAGGCGAAAGAAGCTGCACGCGAAGCCGGCGTCCCCGCCTTCGTGAAATAGAGGGAGTGCCGGAGAAGACGGCTCGGGCAACGCTGCACAGCGCCCCCTCAGCCGCGGCCTCCGGCAGGGCCGCAGCGACAGTTGCCGAGATCGACACCATACGGTTGCTGTTCGGAGAATACGCGACCTGGCTCGGCATCGATCTGAGCTTTCAGAACTTCCACGAGGAAGTTGCCGGCGTGCCGGGTAAGTATGCGCCTCCAGATGGCCGCCTGTTGCTGGTGTTTGTCGGACGCGGCGGCAACGGCGGCTGTCTGGCCCTTCGCTTCCGGCCGGAATCGACCCAAAGCGGTCCTTCGGTCAGACCATAGCGCCACAGACGAAGGCGGTGTTGCGACGTGAATATTCAGGCTCGGTTGCTTGGCGGCCCAACTGCGATCTTCTGGCCAACGTACAGGAGATGGTTCGCGAGTCCGAGAATGGATGGGTCACTTGCCGTCTGCATGACCAACTGAAGCACGGTCTGAGAAAATGACCGATCGTCAGCTTCAGGTCCGGACAGCACGTTGGGTAGGCCCGTGGTGACGCCTTCTGCAGCGTTGATAGAAATGGTGGTCAAGCCGTGTTGCTCGAAGAAGGGCGCGATCTGGGAAGGATCAGCCCCATAGGCGTGAGTAAAGCGGCCAGAAATATCATTCTCAAACACTCCGTCACGCAAAAGGCGACTAACCCAAACTCGGTCAGAAACCCTGTGGCGTTCGTCAGGGATGGCGAGCGTTCGCCGCAGCAGGCTGTAGCGCGGCATGAACGCAACAAACGCGACACCGCCTTGGCGTAACACGCGAACAAGTTCACTCGCCGCCAACTTCCGTTCTTTGAGATCGGGGAGATGGTAGAATGGACCTAGAGACAGGACCGCATCGAACGACGCGTCCGGCCAGCTGCTAAGATCACAGGCGTCTGCTTCCGAAATCGACTCGATTTGATCAGTCAGTTTGAGGTCAGCGATCTTTGTCCTAGCAATTGCGAGCAAGTTGGGTGACAAGTCAGCGAGGACGACGCGATAACCCCGTTGTGCCAGCCAGATCGTGTATCGCCCGGGTCCGCCGCCAATATCGAGTATACGTCCAGACTTCGGCAGATTGGCGGCAAGATGCGCGCACGTGACGGCAAACTCCACTGCGCCATCATCCGGATTCATCAGACGGGTCCACTCCCGCTCACCAAATGCGGCGTAGTATTCCTTTACAGCATCTTTCGACATACACAGAACTCCGGACGGCGAAAAGGCGTCGCACGCCCTACGCTAGCAGCAATCTAAGTTTATATGGCTCGCTCGGTTTCCGCGAGATCGCGCCCTACCGCTATAATGCTGATCCGCGTGCGGTGTTTATGCGACTGGATTTGACAAGCGAGAAGGGTCCTCGATGACTCTGCCACGGCTCGCACAACTCGAGAAAGTGGCCATCCTGGTGGCGTCAGCGAGTGTCCGCCGTTCGCCGACTATGTGATCGACCCGAACAGTGTCTTCATGTCGCTCGACCTGCACGAATCCTGATCCCGGGACCCCCGCTCTGGGCCTGAAAGCCGAATGTCAAACCGAGATATTACTCGAGGCAGGGTAGTGTCTTTCAAACTGAGACACTACGCAAAATTGACGAAGGCGAAAGATTAGTCCTATCGTCTTCAGCCGGAGGCCATCATGCCCAACCGCACCGCCGTCCATCCCGAACTCTACTCGCCGGATTCGTCTGACAACCCTTCGCTTTGCGGCGGCAAGTGCCGCGCCTGCGGTTACGTCTTCTTTCCCCCGCAGCGCTACGGATGCGAATCGTGCGGTGCGCCGCCCGACCAGCTCGAGGCAGTCCAATTGGCTGGACGCGGCACGCTTCATTCCTACGCCACAGTTCATCTCCACATGGGCAAGGACATCGAAGCTCCGTTCACGATCGGTTTGATCGTCCTGGATGACGGCCCTGCGATTCGATCCACGCTGACCGAGCGCACCGACGCGGGCCTCGCCATCGGCGATCGGATGAAGAGCGTGCTGGTTGCGGCCGGCACCGATCAACAGGGCAACGAAACGGTCGAGCTGCGCTTCGCCAGGGCGGAGGCAAGCAAATGAAAAAGAAACTTCGTGAGATGCGCCCCGTCTATGTAGTCGGCATCGGGCTCCATCGGTATCAGCGCCTCAGCGAAACTCCATACGTGACGCTCGGGCTGAGCGCGGTGCGGCAGGCGCTGGCGGATGCCGCGCTTGAATGGCGAACGGTCGAGTCGGCTTACACCGGTACCGCACTGATCGGGATGGCGGCGTCGCGGCCGATGCTGCGTCATCTCGGCGCGACCGGAATTCCGATGGCCCAGGTGGAGAACGCGTCGGCTTCGGGATCGACCGCATTTCGACAGGCCTGCATCGACGTCGCGAGCGGGTTGACCGAGGTCTCGCTCGCGGTGGGCGTGGACAAGCCGGGACCGGTCGCGATGGCGCCGGGAAAGACCCGGATGCGCGACCTGGTCGGCTCGCGCGTGGTGCCGTTCACTCACTTCGCGCTGCTCACGCAGGAATACATGACGCGCTACGGCGTGAGCGCGGAACAGGTTGCGCAGGTCGCCGTCAAGAACAACCGCAACGGCGCCAACAATCCGTATGCGCAGCGCCAAAAAGCGGTGACGCTGGAAGAGGTGATGGCCGGCCCGGCGATATCGGGATCGCTGACGCGCCTCCAGTGCTGCCCCGTCGGCGAGGGCGCCGCCGCGGTGATCGTCGCGTCCGACGATGCGATCGCGCAACTCGGCATCGATCGCAAGCGCGCGGTCAGGGTCATCGCGTCGGTCACGCGAACCGAGCAAGTGTACCGCGGAGCGAAAAATTTCGACGCGGAGCTGACGCGCGAAACGGTCCAGCAGGCCTTTGACGAAGCCAACCTAGGACCCGGTGATTTGGATCTTATAGAACTCCATGACGCCTTCACCATTGAAGAACTCCTGTACCTGGAGGCGATGGGGCTCTGTGCGGCGGGCAAGGCCGCGGGCGCAATCGCGGCGGGCGAGTTCGACATCGGCGGCCGCTGCGCGGTGAGCGCGTCAGGAGGACTGCTTGCGATGGGTCATCCGATCGGACCGACTGGAGCCGGGCAGATCGTCGAAATCACGCGCCAGTTGCGCGGCGAGGCCGGCGTACGACAGCAGCCGAAGGCGAAGACCGGCCTTGCGCACATGGTGGGCGTCGGCGCCGTTTGCGTCGCTCATATTCTCCAGCAGGGCGCGTGAACAGCAAGGTAAGAGTCGGCGCAAAACCCGGCTGCATCAGACGCGATTCATCATGCGATGATCGACGCGCGCAACGACTTGGCCGCTCTGATTGGTAAGCGTCGAGCGTACGACGGCAAATATCATCGTGCCGGTACGGCCGGTCTTCTCATAAGTCTCTTTCACCCTGGACGACACCCGGATCGAGTCGCCCGGCCGAATCGGCGCGTCGAGCTCGATATCGATGCCGGCCATGAGGCCGCCATGACTGAACGCCGGGATCTGTTCGAAGGCATTGCCGGCGTAACGAAAAGAAGCGACGAAGGCGGGCGGCGCGATGATGCCGCCATGCGGCCCCGCTTTTGCCGCGGCGTCGTCAAGGTACAGCGGATTGCCGTCGCCGACCGAGGCGCAAAAGCTCGCGATCCGCTCGGCAGTTACTAAGAACGGCTCGTCAGCTTCGAAGCTACGGCTCATGAACTTCGATTGGTCTTCCTCCATGCTGGCACCGAGCTAACATCTACCCGGATTTGTCGCAAAGTAAACCGGCGCGGGCGATCCGTTTTGGACAGTTCGTCACTATCGCAAACTGAACCGAATGCGTTGAAAATGATTCAGTGACGCCATTCGACAATGCCGAAAGCGCGGTGGCCTCATTGGCCACGCCCATATCGCGATGGCGCAGCGAACCGTTCCGGCTGTTCTTTCCGCTGGGCGTCATCCTGGCGTGGATTGGGGTAGGCCACTGGCTGCTGTACACCACCGGCATCACGACCTCATACTCGTGTCGCTTTCATGGTCTGGTACAAATGCAGGCGTTCATGATGGCGTTTGCGGTCGGATTTCTGCTCACGGCGCTGCCGCGCCGGACGCAATCACCGCTGGTAGGGCGGCTCGAGATAGGAGCGTTTGCGACCGCGCTGATTGTCACGACGGGCGCCGCGATTGTCGATTGGTGGATGCTGGCGGAAATCGCCTACGCAGCGCTGTTCGTCCTGCTTATCCAGTTTGCGCTGCGTCGATTTTTGGCCGTCGAGGCAGGACGCCGGCCACCGGCCGCCTTTGTGCTCCTTCCTATCGCCGCCTTGCAGGGGATAGCCGGGGCCCTCTTGATTGCTGCGGCCGACGCCAACGCTGTGCTTCCATCCACCGGCTATCTCGGTGTGCTGATGGTCGAGCAGGGGGTGTTTCTCTGCCTTGCTATTGGCATCGGCAGTCTGGTTCTGCCGCTCATGGGTGGCGCTCCGCCGCCTCCAGACCTCGGCTCCGCGCCGCGTGAGACCTGGAAGGCACTGGCGTACGCCGCCGCCGGGATTGCGATCTTCCTAAGCCTGCTGCTCGAGCAACTTGGTTTTGAACGAGGCGGCCCGTTGCTCCGCGCGATGGTAGTTGCGATCGGACTGGGGTTCGGCGGCGGAGCACTGCGCCCGCCGGGCAAGCCCGGCGCGCATCGCAAGCTGGTATGGCTCGCGGTGTGGCTCATGCCGGTGGGATTGATCGCTGCGGCAATCTGGCCCGACTATCGCGTGCCGGCGATGCACATCCTATATATCGGCGGCTTCAGCTTGCTGGTTTTTGGAGTGGGCAGCCACGTCGCGATGAGCCATCTGGACATGGAGCAACTCGCCCTCGGGCGTCCGCCCGCAGTGGTCATATTGGGCGTAGCGTTCCTGATTGCTCTGAGTGCCAGGCTGGCGGCCGACGCCAGTAACACCTACTACGTTCACATTGGATGGGCGGCGGCCGTGTGGATTGCGGGCACGGCGGTTTGGCTGGCCTTCTTCGGTCCGAAGATGCTTCGTTCGAGAAGTTAGGCCTCCAGCTTCCCTATGCATAAGTGGAAGTCGCGCCGGACCAAGTCACGATGTTGATCCCTTACAAAGTGAAGCCACCCTCAATCCAGCTTGCGCTTGCCGTAGTAGGGCAGCGTAGTTTCGCCTCCGGCGTCGGGCTTGGGCTTTTCCTTCGCAGGTCCGGAAAGCCCGGCGCTGTACATCGCCAGAGTGCCCGGCTCGATCACGTCGCGGTCTGTGACGACATTGAGGCAGGCGGGCCGTCCTGAAGCGAGGGCGCGCTTGAGTGCCGGCGCGATATCCGCCGCGCGCTCGACCAATTCGCCCTGGGCGCCGAGCCCCTCAGCGGCGCGTTCGTAATGAACCATCCCGAGTTCGGTCGCCATGCTGCGGCCTTTGCCCCACATCAACTCCTGCCCGTGCTTCGACATTCCCCATTGCTGGTCGTTGTTGATTACAACGGTGATGGGCAGGTTGTTCTTCGCTGAGGTATGGAATTCGGAAAAATTGAGCCCCGCCGAGCCGTCGCCGACGATGCAGAAAACCTGTTGGTCGGGATGCGCCGCCTTGGCCGCAAGCGCGAACGGGAGCCCGGTCCCAAGACATCCAAGATAACCGTGGCTCAGGAATCGTCCCGGGTGGCGCGCGGTCCACGCGTTCGACATCCAGTTGGCGGTCTCGCCGCCGTCGGCGACCACAATCGCGTCGGGACTCAAGGTCTTCGCGATCTCGTGCGCCATCCGCGCCGGATGAATCGGACCGGGCCGATCTTTGAGCGCATCGTCAAAGCGATGGCGCATAGCGTTGCGGATCGCGCTCAACCGCTCGGTCCATTCCTCATGCCGATCGAATTTTTCGTCCTTGGCCGCTGCGCAAGCCTGGCGGAGGAATTCGCCGCAGTCGGAAACGATGCCGAGTTCAATGTTCCGGTTGCGGCCGATCTCTTCGGGCTCAATGTCGATTTGGATTACGCGCGCGTCGCCCGGAATTACCGAGTTGCGCCCGCCGGTGAACATCCCAATCCGCGTGCCCAGCAGGATCACGAGGTCGGCGCTGCCGCCGCTCTTCGCGTGGATCGCCGGATGAATCGCGCCGAAGCCGCCGAAGCATAGCGGATGCTCCTCGGAGATCGAGCCGCGCGCCTTGGCGTTGGTCATCACCGGCGTGTTGGTCAGCTCGGCAAAACGAGTCAGATCCGCCGCCGCCTGCGCGAACCATACTCCGCCGCCGGCGAGGATTGCGGGGCGCCTGGCCTCGCGCAGCCAGTTGAGTGCCTGTGTCAGCGCGGCTCTGCCCGGACCCGCAGGCTCCTGCGGCCGGTAATTTTTGGGAAGCTCGACCCGATCCTCATCGACGCGTGCGAACAGCACATCTATCGGCAGTTCCAGGAACACCGGCCCCGGGCGACCCGAAGTCGCATGGCGGAAGGCGGCTGCCAGGTATTCCGGAATCCGCTCCGTATGCGTGACGCTGCGCGCCCACTTGGCGATTGGCCGCAGGATTCCCATCTGATCGACCGCTTGCAGCGGCAACTTGTCATCGTCAGCGAGCGGACTTCGCCCACCGATCAGAATCATCGGGATCGAATCCATGAAAGCGTTGGCGACTCCGGTCACCGCGTCGGTGACTCCCGGCCCGGCCGTCACGATGGCGACGCCCGGACGCCCGGTCGTGCGCGCCCATCCGTCGGCCATGTGCGCCGCGGCTTGTTCGTGACGCGTGTCGATGACGCGGAAGCCGTGCGCGCCGCAGGCCGCATAGATCGCATCGAGATGGCCGCCGTGGAGGGTGAAGATTTCGCGAACGCCCTCTTGCTCGAGCGTCCGTACCAGCATCTCGCCGCCGTCGATTTTTGCCATTGGAACCTCCTTGCGGTCAGTGCAACTCCACGCAAGTAGCGTGCGCGATCTTCTCTTAGCTTATAGACCCGCCAGGCGGCTTTGCCCATGCGCGCGGGGGTCATCTGAGTTGTCCCGAAAGGGATCATTGAGTCGATCGGCTACACACGGGGAATAAAAACGTTTGCTGAACGATCGTTCATTTCAGGCACGACGTTTGCAGTTCATTCCACGGACCGTTCGGGAACATCAATCGGGGGTAGCTAAAAATGGACGTCTACCGCGAGCTAAATGTCGAATTCCCTGAAGATATCGCGTCGGTCAAAGAAAGCGTTCATCGCTTCGCCAGGGACGTTGTTCGCCCGGCGGCGGTGGCGCTCGATCGGATGACCGATCCCCGTGACGTTATCGCGATCGATTCGCCGCTAAGAAAGGTTTTCAGACAGGCCTACCAGTTGGGCTACCACGTCGCCGGTGTTCCCGCGGAAATCGGCGGGATGGGCCTGCGCGGGCTCGGGATGCACGTGCTGATCGAGGAGATGTCATGGGGCGCGGTCGATCTCGCGCTGAGCCTCTTATGCGCGAGCTTTCCGTTTACCGCGGCCGCCGCGAGCGGCAATCCGGAGCTCTACGAGACCTTCGTGAAGCCTTTTATCGCTGATCGCGAGGGTGCCCTGATCGGATGCTGGGCGATCACCGAGCCGCGGCACGGCTCCGACGAGTTGCTGCCGGGAACACCGCAGTTTCACAATCCGCGCGTGACCGGCCAGGTCGTCGCGCGCGCCGATGGCGACTCATACGTGATCAATGGGCAGAAAGCGGCGTGGGTATCGAACGGTACGATCGCGACCCACGCGGCGCTTTATCTGACGACCGAGCGAAAGGCCGGCATGGCCGGGGGCGGCATCGCGTTCGTCCCGCTCAACCTGCCGGGCGTGTCCAAGGGCAAGCCGCTCAACAAACTCGGCCAGCGCGCGCTCAATCAGGGCGAAATCTATTTCGACAATGTGAAAATTCCGCGCAGCTGGATGCTGACAAAGAGCGAAGGCTACGAACTCGAGCTCGAAAAGACTCTTACCTTCGCCAACAGCGCGATGGCGACTGCATTCACCGGAGTCGCACGCGCTGCTTACGAGGACGCGCTCGAATACTCGAAGCAGCGCGTGCAGGGCGGGCAGCCGATTTGCGAGCATCAGCTCGTCCAGAAGCATCTGTTCGAGATGTTCACACGGGTCGAGGCATGCAGGGCGCTGTCGCGTGCCGTGATGATCTACAACCAAACCTCGGCGACTCCTTCACTCGAGCATGCGATTGCGGCCAAGACCTTCTGCACCGAGACGGCGTTCCAGGTCACCAGCGACGCCCTGCAGGTATTCGGCGGCAATGGTCTCAGCAAGGAGTACGGAATCGAAAAACTGTTCCGCGACGCGCGCGCATCGTTGATTGAGGACGGCACCACCGACGTACTGAGCCTCGCCGGTGCGCGCCGCATCCTGAGTCACAACGGCGTGACCGCTCACGCAGCCGCGTAGGAAGCGCGACGCAAGCGCGGAGGAGTCAGCCATGGCGCGTCTTCAAGGACCGATCGAGCAACTGATTAGGCATCGCGTCGCGCAGCATCCGGACGAGGTCTGGCTCAAGTTCAAGGACGATCGTTTCAGCTGGCAACAGGTACTCGACAACATCCAGCGCGCCGCCAACGGCCTGCTCGACATGGGGATCAATCCCGGAGAGCGCGTCGCGATCATGATGGGCAACCGGCCGGAATTTATCTGGCTTCATTTCGCCATCGGATTCATCGGCGCCGTCAGCGTGCCCGTGAACACCTCGCAACGCGGCGCCACGCTGCATCACATTCTCGCGGATTCGGATTCAACCGCGGTCATTTTCGAAGAGCCGCTCAGGGAAGCGGTGATGGCGGTCAAGGCCACCGTGCTGAGTCTCAGGCGCACGGTGGTCGCGGACGGTAAGGCAGGACTCGGAGTCGATTGGACCCTGGAGCGATTGCTCAATCATCCCGCTAGTGAGCCGCAGGTGGAGGTCGGCGAACACGCGGGCGGCGGCGGCATGATGTACACGTCCGGAACAACCGGACCGCCGAAGGGCGTCGTCGCCAGTGGATCCGACGGCTACTCACTTGCCGCCGTCCTTGCCGCCACGGGAGTCAAGCCGGGCGAGACGATGTACACGGCGCTGCCGCTGTTCCACGGTAACGCGCTGATGATCTCGGGGTTCGGCTCGATGACGCTCGACGCGAAGTTCGCGCTGGGCGAGCGCTTCAGCGCGTCGCGATTCTGGGACGACTGCCGCAAATTCGACGCGGTTGAATTCAACACGCTCGGAGGGATGCTCTCGATCCTGCTCAAGCAAGCGGCGCGGCCCGATGATCGAGAGCATAACGTGCGAGTAGTGCTTTCGGCCGCATGCCCTCCGAGCGCATGGAACGAATTCGAGCGGCGCTTCGGGGTGAAGATCGTCGAGTTCTACGGGATGGTGGACTCACCGGGACTCCTGCTCAACAACGTCGGCCGGGTCGGGTCGATGGGCAGGCCGGTGGGCGGCGTGGATTTCAGAGTCGTCGATGACGCCGACAATCGGCTGCCCGCCGGCAAGGTCGGCGAGCTGGTCTTCCGCCATCCCAAGGGCCAGCTCAGCCAGTATCACAAGCTTCCGGACGCGACGGCGGAGGCGTATCGGGGCGGATGGTTTCATTCGGGCGATCTCGCGAAGACCGACGAGGAAGGGTTCTACTATTTCGCCGGCCGCAAGAAGGCGTCAATTCGACGGCGTGGCGAAAACATTTCCGCCTGGGAAATCGAAACCGTCGTCAACGATCATCCCGCAGTACTCGAATCGGCCGCGTACGCGGTGCCGTCCGAGCTTGGCGAGGATGAAGTCAAAGTCGCGGTCGTCGTCAGAGATGGTGCGCGCTTCAATCCCGAAGAACTGATCGATTTCTGCCGCGGACGAATGGCCTACTACGCCATCCCTCGATACGTCGAGGTGGTTGCGGAGCTGCCCAAAACCGGGACGCAACGAATCCAGTACGCCGCACTCAAACAGCGCGGGATCGGCGATGCGTGGGATCGAGAAAAAGCGGGAATCAACGTTGCCCGCGCGTGACAGGGAGAATCGCTATGCCCAACCAGGAAAGGGTGAAAGTGGCCGGCGTCGGAATGACGCGCTTCGGCAAGTATTCTGATCGCGGCGTTCGCTCGCTGGCCGAAGAAGCGGTAGGCGACGCGCTCAAGGATGCCGGCATCGCGCCGAAGGACGTCGAGGCGGTGTTCTTTTCCAACGCGATCGCCGGATTGATCACCGGCCAGGAAATGATCCGTGGACAGGTCGCGCTGCGAAACACCGGAATCCTCGGCGTCCCGCTGTTCAACGTCGAGAACGCGTGCGCATCGGCGTCATCGGCGTTTCATCTCGCGTGGATGGCGATTCAATCGGGACTCTACGACGTTACGCTCGCTGTCGGCGCGGAGAAGATGACCCATCCTGACAAGGGCCTGACCTTCAGAGCGATCGGCACCGCCGTCGATCTCGAGCAGCTGCGCGAGCTCAAGGCGCGAATGGAATCCGGTGACAAGAAACCGGCAATCGAGGGCGGCGGCGAGAAGAAGTCGTTCTTCATGGATATCTATGCGGCTTCGACCCGCGAATACATGAAGGTAAGCGGCGCGACCGCGGGGACCTTTGCCGATATCGCGGTAAAGAGTCACGCCTTCGGCGCGCTGAATCCCAAGGCGCAGTTCCACGAGCGCGTCACGCGCGAACAGGTTCTCGCCGCGCGCGAGGTTTCTCCTCCGCTGACTGTCTTGATGTGCTCGCCAATCGGCGACGGCGCAGCCGCGGCCGTGCTCATGTCAGAGAAGTACGCGCGGAAATTGGGGATTGCGACGCCGGTCGAAGTGCGCGCGTCAGTAATTTTTTCAGGGCGCGATCGCGCAGCCGACGAACCGACCGCGCTCGAGCGTGTGGCCAGTCGCGCTTACGAAATCGCCGGCGTCGGCCCTTCGGACATTAATGTGCTCGAGGTCCACGACGCCGCCGCGCCGGCGGAGCTGATCGCATGCGAGGAACTCGGAATCTGTTCTCGCGGCGAGGGGCCCGCATTTTTGGCGAGCGGAGCGATGGGTCTCGGCGGCGCCCACGTCGTCAATCCCAGCGGCGGACTCCTCTCGAAGGGCCATCCGATTGGCGCGACGGGGATCGCGCAGATCGTGGAAATCGTCGATCAGCTGCGCGGGCGGTGCGGCGCCCGCCGGGTGGATGGCGCGCGGGTAGGGCTCACCGAAAACGGCGGAGGCTTTCTGGGACGCGATGCGGCGGCGATGTCGGTTCACATTTTCTCGATCTAGGGGATCGAGATGGGAGCAGAGATGGTGACGGAACAAACGCTCGAGGGCTACGAGTCAGTCCGAACCTGGCGGCGCGATCTGAGCGACCAATGGGGCGGCGATCCAATCGCCGAAGAGCCGGACAAGCTGCGGGCGCTCGCGCGCTTCTGTGAGTTCGTCGGCGAGGATCCCGATACGATTGTCGCGCGATGCTTTCGGGTTCGGAAGTCAGACGGCGAGCAGATAATCAGCCTGAAATGGCGCTCCCACTATGCTCAAAAGATCCGTGAGTTCCGCGAACAGAACCAGGACCCGGAGTCGCAACGCCTTGCCGCCGACGTTTTGAGCTTTCTAATCCACAACGGCGTGCTGGTTCAGGTCTAGGCTATTTCGCCTCACTCGCCGCGTACGGTTCGGGGCGCCTCAGCCCGTCCTGCTTGCGGATAGCGCGCGCCCCCAGGAATGGTACGTCACGGCCGCGCAGCATCAGGTTCCAATACAGCCACGGCAACCCGTAACGCTTTAGAAGCCAGGTGTCGTAGCGCTCCGCGGTGGTATTGATGAACGGGATGGTCGGCGTCGGCTTACCGGTATAATCGAATTCGCAGAGCAGCAGCTTTCCGTACGCAGTCGTGATCGGACACGCGACGTAGCCGTTGTAATTCGCCGTTGGCAACGCTCCGCGCATCACCGCAAGGATATTGCTGACGACTACCGGAGCCTGCTTGAGTGCCGCGGCGCCAGTCTTTGCGTTAGGCGAACTCGCCACGTCTCCCAAGGCAAATATATTTGAATAGCGTTTGTGTTGAAGCGTGTGCTCATCAACCTCGACCCATCCGAGTCCGGGCTCGGTTTGCGCGGGTAGCGCACTGTTGCGGATAAACTCCGGCGCGATCTGTGGCGGCGCAACGTGCATGATGTCGTAAGCGATCGTGGTGCGTGCTTTGGCGGGATCGTTCTTCTGGACGAACACCGCCTCCTTCTTGTCCGGCCGAATTTCGACAAGGTCATGACTGAAGCGCGCGTCGATGCCGTAGCGCTGAACCACAGTGTCGAGAACGGCGGCATACTCTTTGACCCCATAAATCGTGGGAGTGGCTGAGCCATAGATGACGTTGGCGGAAATCTTGTTGCGACGAAAATGATCGGCCGCGAGGTACATGATTTTCTGCGGCGCACCAGGGCATTTGATCGGCGTCCCCGGCATGTGGAACAGCGCGGTCCCGCCCTTGAAGTTGCGAATCAGATCCCAGGTCTGAGGCGCGTTTTCGTAGGTATAGTTGGTTGACACCGAACCATTTCCGACCGCCTCGCGAAGACCCTCGATCGCGTCCCAGTTGAGTTCGAGACCGGGCGCGACGATGAGGAAATCGTACGAGATGCGTGCGCCTGAGCGAGTCCCGACATATCTGGACTCGGGAGAGATTTCGCACGCCCAGTCTTTGATCCAGGTCACGCCTGCCGGGATGTAATCGCTCTCCGAGCGCTTGGTAACTTCTCTTCCGACAGCACCCGCACCGACCAGCGTCCATAGCGGCTGGTAGAAATGCTTCTCCGACGGCTCGACTATCGCCACGTCAGATTCACCCGCGCGCCTGAGTCGCGCGGCGACAGTGAGACCGGCGGCGCCACCACCGATGATGAGGATTTTATGACGGCTGATTTGATTCATGCTCAAACTTCTGAGGAAAGATTTTTTTGGATGCAAAATCAGGGATGGCTGACCGAGGGCATCGAGCGTGATTGAGATGCACAAGTCCTGCCAACCTTAGCTAGCCGATTCTCGATCCTCAGGCACTTCTCGTCGCGTCATTTTTCGAGTCGCAGCCTGACACCATCGCCTCCAACGGATGCAGTGTGATGCGATCGGCAACACCATCAGCTACCTGATCAGCCGCGCATCGCTGCGGGGCTCACACCCCGCGTGGACGCAATGATGCGGATCGCGGCGCGGGTCAATGGCACCAGGCTCGGGCGGTGAATCTTGTCGAGCGTGTCCATCGCGTCAAACAGGTAAAAGGGGGCGGTGAGGAAGTTGACCAACGGCACGCCGGCGAGATGAAAAGGGCCGCCGTCGCTGGTTGGCATTGGGCCGAAGATGTCGGGCGGAAGGATCATCGAGCGCTCAAGTTGTTCGGCGACGATCGCCTCGCGCACGATTTCTTCCAGCGGTGCGAGCCTGCTCGTGAACCACCATCGCGGCTCTGGATTGCCGGTGGCGACCAGATCACCGTCACGCTCGACGATTTCGTTTGCGGCATGCTCGAGGTGGACCTCGAGCACCACGCACGCAAGCTCCGCGCTGTGCCGATCGATGAAGGCATGCACGCCGGCGCCGCCGGCCATGTGTCCCGCGTTGAGCAGGAAGACCAGGCGATGCGGGCGCTCCGACGGTGGGATGCGCGACCAGTACATAGCCTGCGCGATGACCAGCGACACGCCCGACGCGTCCTCGACGGCGGACGACCATGGGCCGTCGTGATGAGAGCCGACGATGACGCTGTCGGCGTCAGCTCCCGGCAGTTCGCCAACGACATTGTTGCTAATGATGTCATGACGGATGGCGCGGCTGACCAGAGTGCTATGCACGCGGCCCGCGTCGCAGCATTGCCGCAGCCGTGCGCCGTCGGTGCCGCTGATCCAGACTCCGGGGATCGCGCGGGACACGCCGTCGTAGGGGACGTAGTAGCCGTGCGAGTTGCCCGGGTAATCGCTCAACACTCCGACAAATCCTACCGCGCCCGCCGCCAGCGGTTTATCCATGACTGTCATCAAGTGTTGGCTAAACGGCAGCACCTGGTTGGCCCCGGTCAGGGTGTGGCCCGGGTCGTGGCGACGCCAGTTGGTATCGGCTTCACCCGTCATGGCGCCTGCGAGCATCAGAGGAAAATCCGCTGGAGTACGCATGAGCGGCACCTCGACCAAAGCGATTGCTCCACGGACCGCGCCTGGCGTTTCGTCACGCCACGCAACGAGCGGTGCATCGAGACCGTCACCGTCGGTCGCCGCCGAATGCGGCAGCGAGAAACAGGGAATGCGCGACTCGCGGCCATCCGCCCGCACGATCAACACTGATTCAAGTGGTTCCCAGTAAGGCAGCGTCACGGGTTCGAGTCGGACGTGCTCGAGCCCGAGTTGTTGGAACCGCTCCAGGCAGAAGTTCTCGGTCCAGCGATCGGCGTCGTACCCGGGTCGCCGCACGCCGCGGGCAACGATGGTCTCGATCCAGTTGAAGATGGTGCGCTCGTCGGGGACGAACGCGCTTTGCACAACGTTCAATCCCAAACCGGAGGTTTGCGGGCGATCCACGGCTGCGCTTGCTCGAGCTGGCCGGCTATCTGGATCAGAGTCGCTTCATCGCCGTACCGCGCACCGAACATCACTCCGATCGGCAAACCCTCGTGATTCCAGTGGAGCGGTAGCGAGATCGCCGGTTGCCCTGTGATGTTGTAAACGGGGCATGCGACCGCAAAGTTCGTCATCGTTTCATCAAGCAGCCGGGTGGCAGGACTCATGAAGTCGATAGCGCCGATACGAAGCGGCGGCTGACCCAACGTCGGCGTCAGGAACAGATCGTGAGACTCGAAGAATGCTGCGAACTGCCGCGAAGCCTCCTGGAGGAGAGCCTGCGCAATCAGGTATTGCGACGCGGATACATTTCTTCCGCGCTCGTACATGTTCCAGGTGAAGGTTTGGAACTTGTCGGGCGTCGGCTCGGCGCCGTTCAGCATCCGGACCGCCTCGATCGAAAGCGCCACTCCCGCCGAGTAAACAGTATCGAAAAGCTGCGCGAGCATCTGGTAGTTGAGCTGCGGCGTTGCCTCTTCCACTTCGTGTCCAAGCTCCGCGCACAGCTTCGCCGCTCGCTGCGCCGCCTCGACGCAATCCGCGTGAATGGCGCCGCCCAGGGGATTCGCGGTCGAGAACGCTACTCGAAGCCGCTTCGGCGGCGATGACGCTTCGTGCAGATAGGGCCGCGCCGGCGGCGTCGGAAAGTAGGGATCGCCCGGCATCGGACCTGCGGTCGCGTCGAGCGCGGCCGCGCTGTCGCGCACGGTTCTGCTCAGCATATGCTCGACGATGAAGCCGCCGAGGATGTCGCCGAGATTCGGCGCAAGCGAGATACGCCCGCGCGTTGGCTTGAGTCCGACCAGTCCGCAGCACGCCGCCGGGATTCGAATCGAGCCGCCACCGTCGTTGCCGTGGGCGACCGGCACGATTCCCGCCGCGACCGCCGCGGCGGAGCCGCCACTGGATCCGCCCGGCGTACGCTCGAGGTTCCACGGGTTGTGCGCCGGCCCGTAAAGCCGCGACTCGGTCACCGGCGGGATTCCCAATTCGGGTGCGTTGGTCTTGGCGAACGGAATGAAGCCCGCGCGCTTGTAGCGGGCTACCAATTCCGAGTCCGCCGGCATCGGCGTGGCCGGAACGAACGCGCACGCCGAGCGCGTCGGCATCCCGGCGCAGTCGCCCATGATGTCCTTGAGCAGAAGCGGCACGCCCGCGAACGGTGCATCACCGGCTTCGTGGGCAAGCGCCGTGGCACGTGCGCGATCATAATCCTTGAAAACGATCGCGTTGAGCCCCGCGTTGTGTTTTTCCGCGCGCGCAATCGCCGCATCCATCAGCTCAGCCGGCGTGACCTTGCGCTCGCGGACCATGCGGCCCAAAGCCAGGCCGTCGAAGGAAGCATATTCGTTGAAGGCCATGAGCGGTCAATGCGCGGCGGGCGCATCCGCGTGGGGAACGCCGGCCGGCTTGCCCTTGGGCCAGGTGGTTTCGATCTCCCGCGCGTAAACGTCGTAGATCACATTCACCAGTTCGGCATGCTTGATCAGGACTCTCATGTCGCCGGTAATCTTGATGCTGCCCTTGAGTCCGGCATCGATCAGATCGATCAGTCCCGCCGCCACTCCCTCGAATACTGACGCAGGCAGCTCGAAAATGAAATCGAAATCCTTGCGCGGCGGCGAGACCTCTACCTGCCGGTATTCGATGCACTTGCCGTCGGATAGGACCACTACGAAATTGCGCACGTCGGCGGGCGGAAGATACGGCGAGCGCGAATCGCCGACAATCTTTGCCAACACGTTGATAGTGCCGCGCGGCGCGTTGCGATCGACTTCGGGATTTTCGTTGAGCAGCTTCTTCAGAGCGTCGTACCATTCAGTGGTGTAGATCGCAGGCATGATCGATCCTCCGTTAGTAGAGCCGTCCTTCCTGCTGCCAGATTTTCGGCAGGCCAAGGTCGTGCGCGATCACCTTGTACGCGTTGTAACCTCCGGCCGCGCTGATTCCGCCGCCGCCGGCCGACGCGCCGCACAGGTAGAGCCCTACGATTTCGCTGCGGTAGATGTGCTCGTGCGGCAGCCCGGGATTCAAATGGCCGAGCCGGCCGTGGGAGAAATCGCCCTCGGGCATGGCGATTCGCCGTTCCATGTCGAGCGAGACGTATAGCTTGTCGGCGAGTACGTTGTCGCGCGTCATGTTGGGGGCGTACGTACTCCAAAGCGCCAGGAATTTTCCGTTGTAGTCGCGCCGGACGTTGTCCCATTCCTCCGGGCTAAGGCACGAAGCGCGCGGGAAAAAGAACCATCCGTTCATCGCATGGAGTCCGGGCGGCGCCTGGCTGGGATCCCACAGCGAGTTGACCCAGGTGCCGGCGCCGGGACGGTCCGGAATTTGCCCGCCGTAGGCTTGCAGGATGTAGTCGGATACCTGGTGATCGTCCTCGAAGCCGACGATCGTATAAAAGCACTTGTTGATGTCGGGGTTGTGCCGCGCGGACTTGTAATCGGGCGGATTGCGCAAGGCGAACGACGGCGTGCCCAACACGTGCTCGGGACCGAAGCGCCAGTTCGCCATCCGCTCCTTGCGGAAATCGTTCAGCTTGTCCCATCCAATCAGATCGACGAAGGTGGTTTTCGGATCCGCGTTGGAGGCGACCAGCTTGCGCGCCTCGATGGTGCGGCCGTCCTTCAACCGCACGCCGGTTGCGCGTCCGCCTGAATTGAGAATTTCGACGACCGGGCTGTTGTAGCGCAGGTCCGCGCCCGCTGCGAGCGCAGCACTTGCCATCGCATGCGCGAGGGTGTGGGTGCCGCCGATCGACAGGTAATGATTGCCGCACAACCAGATCACCGCCATCACGAATCCCATGCCGTCGCCGGAGTGCAGGTTCGCTCCCCATTCGACGCACTGGCGATACATCGTCGCTCGCATCTCGGCCGACTCGAATACTTCGTCGATCAGCACCTTCGGGCTCTTGTTCAGTTCCTGGGGTTTGAAGCCGATATCGAGCCACAACTGCATCATTCGGCCCAGGATTGTTTCGCTGCGCCCGTCGGACGGGACTTCGTTGGCCGGCGGGCTGTAGAGCATCGCCGCGATATAGTTGTTGGCGTCGAGCACTTTGCGCCGGATCGTATCGAACGTGTCGGCGTCGCGTTTCGAGTAGTGCGCGATGCTCTTGCGGGTCTTGTCCGCGAACTCGGGGCGGTAGATGACCAGCGGCGGCCTGCCATCGGCAAACGTAATCCCCACCTGCGCATCGGGTTTGATCATCCGCGCACCGAAGCTCGGCAGGTCGAAGTCGCGATAGAAGGGCATGGTCTCGATGAACTCCATGTATTGCGCATGGAGGTTGTGCCAGAAGCCGGGTACGGTGGCCTCGTCGGTATGCGCGCCGCCGCCTTCGTCATGACGCCGCTCGAACATCCCGACTTTCAAGCCCGCGCGTGCGAGATAAGCGGCGAGGCACAGCCCGTTGTGGCCGGCCCCAACTATCACCGCGTCGTAAGATGCGTTTGCCATACAAGCCTCCTCTAACTGGCGCCGTCGCGCGCGAGCTTCATCAGCCGGTGGACGCGCAAGGGAAGAAAGAGATTGCGAAATCGCGAGGTCACCTTGAGACGTCCCCGAAGATGCTCGACCAGCGGATTGCTGCGGCCCTGGAGCAATTCGGTCAGCGATCGGTACGGCCCCGCAATGCTCGCATCGAGCGGCTCCGCGCTGCCGTCGGATACCGCGATTTGGTCGCCGAGAAAATCGACGGTGACGGACGCGCGATAATCGGTCGCCGTCAGTCCCAGTCGTCCGCGCAAACGCCCGGCGCGCCGCCGCCGCGATGCCGAATCGGCCAACTGCTGTTCAAGGAACTGCTGGACGATGGACGCGAGCCCGCTGGTCGAGCCTGCGGCGAGCCGAACTTCCATTTTTGACTCCGCGGAAGTCATTGCCACCAGCGTTCGAGATGCTGATCGTGTGCGATGATCTCGAGTGCGTTGTAGGCCGGTGCGAAGGTCACGAACCCGTGCGGATGCTGCGTGGCGCCGCACATGTACAGGTTTCCAATCGGGGTCCGATACTCCGAGAGAATCGGGCCGGGCCGATGGTCGAGCATATTGCCGAGATCGATCAGCCCGCCGATCCAGTCGGCCTGAACCATGTTTGGCATCCGCCGGGCGATGTCGAGCGGCGAGTAGGTTGCCCAGTCGAGAATGGTGCTGTCGCCCAGGTTGGGCGCGGCCTCTTTCCATACGTCGATACATCGCTGGCCGTATTCGCGCGAGACCTTCTCCCACCCGCGCGGACCGCCGCCGGCGAGATTGTAAGGCGCCATCTGGCGGAGCAACCCCGTGTAGCAGCCGTCGGGCGCGTCGGTCGGATCGTAGAGCGAATTGACGGCCGCGTTGGGCCGCGGATTCAGCAGTTTGCCGGCGCGCACATCGCGCCAATCGTCATTGAACTGCTTCTGATTTTCGTAACCGAGATTGACCACCCAGGCCCGGTTGACGTCCGGATCGAACGCTGACGCGCGATAGTCCGGCTTCGCCGTCATCGCGAGATGGACACTGAAGAACGACCAGTCCATGTGCGGAAAGTGCTCGACTTCAGCCGCGAGCGGCGGCGGAAGATTTTTGCGACCGACCAGGCGGAAGAATGTCTGCTCGAGGCTGATGGAGCTCGCGACCAGATGCCGCGCGCGCACCTCGCTGCCATCTTCAAGCCGGACCCCGACAGCTTTGCCGTCCTCGATCAGTATCTTCTCGACCCCATGATTCAGGAAAACGCGCCCGCCGGCTTGCGCGAGCGCTTCCCACAGCGAATGGGCGAGCGCGTGCGAACCGCCAATGCAGATATGCCAGTTGTCTATTTTGCTCAGCAGCAGCGGGAACGAAACCGCGAGCCCTCTGCGATCGGTCGCGTAGCCGGCGAGCGCCGCGTGAAATGAGAGATGAGCCTTGACGCGATCGTTCTCGAAATGGTGGTCGAGGAATTCATTGATCGTCTGATGGCGCAGATGAACGCTCAGGTACTTGCTCTTTTCCTCGACGCCCCACGTGACCAGAGCCTTGGTAATGTCCTTGATCGAGGTCGGCGGCGAGTACATCAGCGTGCGCAGGATCAGATCGCGGTAGCCGCGAGCCTCTTCATAAACGGCGCGAAAGGTGTCGGCGTCCCTGCGCGAGAAACGCGCGATCGATGCGCAAGTCCGGTCGAGGTCGGTATGCACCACCAGCGCGGAGCCGTCCTTGAACACGCTCGCCATCTGTACCGGAGGCTGCACGTAGCGCAGGCCGTGCCGCGTGGTGAGCTCAAGATCGTCGTACACCGGGCAGATTCCGACCAGGGTGTGATAGTTCGCGTGAACGTTGTGCAGGAAACCGGGCCGCGTCAGTTCCTCGGTGCATAGGCCGCCGCCTTCTTCGGTGCGCTTTTCGAAGACCCCGACGCTCCATCCCGCCTTGGCAAGATAAGCTGCGAGCGCCATCCCGTTGTGACCCGCACCGATGATGATCGCGTCAAAAGTTGCATCGGGCATCGAAAGATACCTCTGAGGTTGTCGAGCGCTTCATTCGCAGGCGGCTGCCTGGGGTAATACCGACCAAACGGTTGATTCGCATAAGTTGTGCCCGTGTAATCGAAACGGACTAGTGGCTTTTCCTTGCGGGACGCTTCGCTAGCGGTGCCACCGACCTAACGCCTGTTAGCTTCCTGTATCCGTTCGCGCCCTCGACTGTCGCGATCGGCGACACTGCTCAGGTGTGCAGGCCGCAATCCAGCCCGGAAGTGCTGGCCGCATTGCCGGCCAGCGGTTGGCGCGTGAGTTGCTGGTTAGACGCGAGCAGCTGAATGTGATCTTCAAATTGATACCGCTCGCTGGGCTCAATCTTTGGCGCCGCAACCGCCAGCGCACGCTCTTGACGGTGCTCGCGGTGATGATGGCCTCGATCGTGTTTTCGGCCGTGATGGTCATCCCGTTTGCGATGACTGCGATCGTCAACCGGGCGGACGCCGTTCCCCGGCTCGCAATCACCAACCGCGCGTCAGTCAATAGGGGACTGCCTGAGTCGTACTATCAAAGGATCGCGGGACTGCCCGGCGTTGTAGCGGTGAACCGGATGACCTGGTTCGGCGGTATATATGATGATGTGACGCATCAGTTCCCCAGCATGGGAATTGACGCCGAAAATCCTGACGTGGTCTGGCCCGAGTACGCGCTCGACCATGACATGGTGAATCGCTTCAAGAGCACCAAGAACGGCGCAATGGTGGGCATCGCCACTTTGCAGCGCTTTCGATGGCGCATTGGCGATGAGGTCGCGCTCCATCAGCCTTCGATACCGCTGACCCTGACCTTCCGCATCCTCGGCACAATTAACAGCGGTCCCGACCTGACCATCTTCCTGTTCCGCCGCGACTACCTCGAGGACGCGCTACACAATCCAGGAAAAACCAGCATGCTGTGGGTCCGCTGCGCGAGCATGAACGATGCGTCGCGCCTGGCCGCCACGATTGACGAGATGTTCCATAACTCTTCGGCCGAGACGCGGACGGAAACCGAGAAGGAATTCATGTCGCAGATGGTCTCCAAATTCACCCCGATTGCGCACATCGTGCAGGGGATTGGCCTGAGCGCGGTCCTGGCGATCGCCCTGGTGGTGCTCAATGCCGCTTCGATGACGGTGCGGGAGCGGACACGCGAGATCGCCGTACTCAAGAGTCTCGGATTCACTTCGGGCCAAATCCTTTGGGAAACGGCAGTAGAGAACGGGATGATGGCGCTGGTGGGAGGAACCGTCGGCGTCGTGGTGGCGGCCACGGCACTCGATCAGGCCCGTGGATTCGTCCCGAGCTTCGGTCCGTTGCTGTCATTTGGATTACCCGCGCCGGTGATGGCCGCGGGTCTTGCGGTCGCGGTCGCTGTCGGCCTGGCCGCGGGGATTTTGCCGGCCATCGGCGCGACTCATTCGAGCGTGTTGGACGGATTACGCCGCGTCGCGTGACGTTTGCACACGGGCGCGATTTTCTATGACGTTGTGAGCAGGCCCACAAGAGGTTGGCCATGGAAAGCACCAAATCGATCCACCGGTCGTCGCCGATGCCGCGCGCATGGTTCATTGCCGTCGCGCTAGCGGTAATTGCGACGCTTGGCTTTCAGCCGGCCGGGTTTGCAGCGGCCCCCGAGGGTTTAGCCGGTGTTGTTCGCGACCAGAGCGGACGACCGGTCGAGGGCGCGATAATCACGGTTACGAATCGTGAGCTCGGTCGCAGTACCAGCGTCTTCGCCGCGAAAGACGGCAACTTCCGAATGCCAATGCTCGAAAGCGGACTCTATGATCTGCGCGTGCGAAGAGTCGGGTACAAGGACATTTCGGAGAATGAGATTTCGTTGCAGGGCCACTCCGGCAACATGACTTTCACGATGAGCCCCGAAACCGATCCCAACGAGCTCGCGTGGCAACTGCCGGCGAACCGATGGACGCCGCTGGTCCTCGAGCGGCTCTCCAGTGATACGCGGCGCGAAGAGTTCGTCCGCCAGTGCGCGTACTGCCATCAGCAGGGCAGTTGGGCCACCCGCGTGCAAAGAAGCAACGAGGACTGGCATGCGATCTTCATCAAGATGGGACAGATGGGCGGGACTATCTCGCCCGAGCTGCAAAAGGAACTGCCCGCTGCGCTCAACGCCGCCTACGACGACAAGAATTATCTCAGCAAGCTGACGGAGCCGGAGTTCGTCGCGCCGCCGGCGCCCGAGGGCCGCGCCGCGGCTGCGATCATAACTGAATGGCAGGTTGGCACTTCGTCCTCGATGCTGCACGACATCACGGTTCATCCCGATGGCGCAGTCTGGGCGGTTGATACGGGAGGCGACCGGCTCTACCGGCTTGATCCACGCACCAACCAACGCGAGGAGTTCCCGATTCCAACCGGCGATTCGCCAATCGGAGGGGTGTTCCACGGATCGGGACTGCTGCAGTCGCAGGGGGCGACCGCGCGCGTCGCACCGCACAGTCTGCAAGTCGCCGCCGACGGTACGATTTGGGTGACGCTTTGCCTCGGCAACAAGGTGGCGCATCTCAATCCTCGCACGAAGGGATGGACGATCTACCAGCAGAAGGAAGGCTTGTATCCGCACACGATGCGAATCGATCGCAAGGGCAGAGTCTGGTACACGCTTGCGGTCAGCAACGGCGTCGGGATGATCGATCCCGCGAGCGGCGAGCAGCGGGTTTACCTCCTGCCGGCGCAGAGCTATTCGCAGGCGATCGCGCTGCGCGTGATGCCGCTCGTAATGTGGGCATCTCAGCATCTTGGTTTCGTTCCGCCCTCGACCGGCGAAGGCGCGACGCTGCCGGTGCCATACGGTATCGATATAGCCCCGGACGGCGGCGTATGGTTCAGCCAGCTCAACGCGCGCCGAATCGGACGGATAGATCCCGACAGCGGCGAAATCCGGATGGTCGAGACTCCGTTCAGCGGCCCGCGGCGCATGCGCTTCGATTCCAAAGGCAATCTCTGGATTCCGGGATTCAGTTCCGGTCTGATCGCGCGCTACAATCCGCAAACGGGAACGTTCAAGACCTGGAAGCTGCCAACGGGCGGTGTGGAAACTCCGTACGCGCTCAATGTGGATCGGCGCTCTGATACTGTCTGGATATGCGGAACCGCCTCCGACACACTGATGAGCTTCGATCCCGTGAGGGAGCGTTTCACAGCGTATCCGCTTCCCACCCGCGTCACGTTCACGCGCGAAATCGATTTCGACAGGAGCGGAGCAATCTGGACCTCGAACTCAAGTTTCCCGGCCTGGCACATCGAGGCGCCCGCACCCTCGATAATCCGCATTCAGCCCGGACCCGCGTCATGATCCGCAAGGAGTCGTCAGAGTGAAAACCCCGATTTGCAAAATGCTCGGCATCGATTTCCCGCTGCTGGCCTTCAGCCATTGCCGTGACGTGGTGGCCGCCGTCAGCCGCGCCGGCGGTTTCGGGGTGCTTGGAGCGACCGCTTTCACGCTCGATCAGCTGGAGCTTGAGCTGAAATGGATCGACGATCACATCGACGGCAAACCCTACGGCATCGACGTGCTGATTCCGGAGAACCTCTCGATCAAGTACGACAAGGCTGTCACGACGCGCTCGCTCGTCGAACACATTCCTCCGCAGCACAAGGATTTCGTGCGCGATCTTCTTTCCCGCCACGGCATCGAGCAATCGCAAGCGATTGAAGAAGGGCGGGTCCGGTCTCCCGACGCACCGGTGCCGTTTCAGCCGGAATACGCGCTCAAGCTGCTCGAACTTGCCTTTCACCATCCGATCAAATTGATCGCCAACGCACTCGGCGTGCCGCCGCAAGCTATGATCGACATGGGCCGTCAGCATGGAGCGCCGGTCGCGGCGCTGGTTGGTGCACCGGAACATGCGGTGCGCCAGGTGAAGGCTGGAGTCGATATAATCGTCGCGCAAGGCGGCGAGGCCGGCGGCCACTGCGGCGAGGTCTCGACGCTCGTGCTTATCCCCGAGGTGCTTCGCGCGATCAAGCCAATCCGCGAGGTTCCCGTATTGGCCGCCGGCGGCATCATGACCGGCCGCCAGATGGCCGCGTGCATGGCGATGGGCGCGGCCGGCGCGTGGACCGGCTCGGTGTGGCTGGCGACCACTGAATCCGAGACCTCGGAAATATTTCGCCAGAAAATGATCGAAGCGCGATCGCGCGACACCGTCCGTTCCAGGGGCCGAACCGGAAAACCGTCGCGCCAGTTGCGCTCGACCTGGACCGACGCGTGGGAGGGACCGGGCAGTCCCGGCGCGCTGCCGATGCCGCTGCAAAGCCTCATCAGCGAGCCCGCTCTTCACGCCGCCGATATCGCGGCCGAGCGCGGCAACGCGAAAGCGCGCGAAATGGTCACCTATTTCGTCGGCCAAGGCGTGGGCCTGGTGGACAGCGTGAAATCGACTCGCGCGGTGGTAAAAGAATTCATGGAAGATTTCGTCGAGGCGATTTCCGACCTGAACGCGCTGACCGAAGAGTAGCCGCGCAATCATCGATCGCGCGCCGAAACCACAGATGCCATCCTCCATTCCGCTGAAATACGTGCTCGCCATCGACATGGGGTCCGGCAGCACCAAGGCCGCCGTCGTTTCGAGCGCCGGCGAAGTTGTCGCGTCGGCAATCCGCCATACGACTACGCAGTTCATGGCGGGCGGCGCGGTCGAGCATGATCCCGAAGAATGGTGGTGTTCCGTCTGCGGCGCAGCGAAGGAGGCGATTGCGGTCGCGCGCGTGCCGGCGGATCAAATCATCGCCGTCGCATGCACCACGCTGTGGGCCGTCACGGTGCCGGTGGACGACGCCGGCGCGGCCGTCGGCAATGCGATCTCGTGGATGGACACGCGCGGTGCGAAATTCAATCGCGCGGTCTCGCGCGGATGGCCGCGAATCCAGGGCTACGGACTGTTGAAGGCGATCAAATGGCTGCGCTTGACGGGCGGCGCGCCGGTTCAATCGGGGGTCGATGGCCTCGGGCACATACTTTTCATCAAGCACGAGCGCCCCGAGACCTATGCGCGGACCTTCAAGTTTCTCGAGCCGATGGACTACCTCAACCTGCGGCTTACCGGGCAATTCGCTGCCTCGTACGCTACGATGTTCACCTACTGGCTGACCGATATTCGCAACCCCAACAGGATCGATTATGTGCCCGAGTTGCTCGCGATGACCGGCGTCGATCGCGCCAAGTTGCCGGACTTGCGGCCAGTCAACTCAGTGCTCGGCACAATCAAACCTGAAGTCGCCGCCGACCTCGGCCTGGCGCCATCGACTCGCGTCGTGATGGGCTCCGCCGACGGACATGCGGCGACCCTCGGCGCGGGCACTGTGCGCGACTACGAGGGTTACTTCCACATCGGCACCTCGTCGTGGATGAGCTGCCACGTGCCGGCGAAGAAGACCGACCCGCTGCACATGCTGACTGCGATGCCGGCCGCGCTGCCGGGCCGCTACATGGTCGGCGCGGAGCAGGGCGCGGCGGGCCGCAGTCTCGAATTTCTGAAGGACATCCTGTATCCGGCGGGCAGTGCGAATCCTCCAATCGACGTTTACGCCGACATGAACCGGCTGGCCGCGGAAGTCGCGCCGGGGAGCGACGGTTTGATCTTCACGCCATGGATAAACGGCGTGCTCGCCCCGCACGAGGATGCCTCGACGCGCAGCGCGTTCTTCAATCAGACCGCGCGCACCAGCCGCGGCCATTACGTGCGCGCGGTGATGGAAGGCGTCGCGTACAACCTGCGATGGCTCAAGGGGCACGTCGAGAAATTCATCGGCCGGCCCTTCGATCAGCTCAATTTCATCGGCGGCGGCGCCAGCTCCGATCTGTGGTGCCAGATCCACGCCGACGTGCTCGGATGCACGGTGCGGCAGGTCGCCAATCCGCGCAATGCCAACGCGGTCGGCGCGGCGATGGCGGCGTTTGCCGCGTTGGGCGAGATTACGCTCGAGGAAATCTCCGGACGCGTGAAGATCGCCGCCGAGTATCGGCCCATCGAGATCAACCGGCGTGTGTACGACCGCCAGTTCCGCGAGTTCTTGGAGTTTTATAAGCGCAACCGCGCGATCTACCGCCGGCTCAATCCGGTCGGCCCCCCGTCGGATTGAATCAGGCAACGGACTAGTATTCAGATCGACAAGCCTACAAGGAGTCGTTCGATGTCAAAGGCAGCGAAGAAGCAGCAAGCGCCCTCCGGCCCCTTCGGAGATATGTTTCCCTATCGCGAAACCTTCGAGACCTATCGGGAGCTGCCTACTAAGAGCCGCAAGCCCGAGGACGTCATGCGCGAGCTGCGCACTATCGCGCGCGAGGAGAACGCACGCTGGCAGACCGGCCAGATCTCCGGCACCTACTACCACGGCGGAATGGAGCACTACGCGTACCTCAACCGCGTGTTTTCGCTCTTCTCGCACGTCAACCTGTTGCAGCGCGACATGTGCCCCAGCGGCACCAAGTTCGAGGGCGAGGTAATCGCGATGACTGCGCGGATGCTCGGCGCGGAGCTGGCGCGCGAGCAGGATCCGCAGGCCGACGTATGCGGCGCGATCACCTCGGGCGGTACCGAGAGCATCATCCTGCCGATGCTGGCGTATCGTGAGAAAGCCAGGGCCGAGCGCGCAATCACTGCGCCCGAGATGGTGGTGCCGGATACGATTCATCCTGCATTTTCCAAGGGCGCGCATTTTTTCGGGATCAAGTTGATTCGGGTGCCGGTTGGCCCCGACTACCTGGCCGACGTGGACGCGATGCGGCGCGCTATCGGGCCCAATACAATCGCGCTCGCCGGCTCGGCGGCGAACTATCCCCACGGCCTGATCGATCCGATCGAGAAGTTATCCGCCCTCGCGCTTGAAGCCGGTATCGGGCTGCATGTCGATAGTTGCTTCGGCGGTTTCATACTGCCGTGGATCGCAAAGCTCGGTTACGATATCCCCGCGTTCGACTTCCGGTTGCCGGGCGTCACCTCGATGTCCTGCGACACGCACAAGTGGGGCTATGGGCTGAAGGGCGCGTCGGTGGTGCTCTATCGCAATCGCGCGCTGCGCCGGCGCATGTACTTTACGATCACCGACTGGCAGGGCGGTTTGTACGCGTCGCCCACCGTCGCCGGGAGCCGCTCGGAGGGGATCAGCGCATCGACCTGGGCAGCGATGGTCACGCTCGGCGAAGAGGGTTACCTCAAAGCGACGCGGCGCATCATGAAGGCGGCGGACACGATCAAGTCGGGCGTCGCAAAAATTCAGGAGCTGAAGATTATCGGCAAACCGACCTACTGCATCGCGTTCACTTCCGACAAGGTGGACATCTACCACGTCAACGATTTTCTCGCCGAGCGCGGATGGCGCCTCAACGGACTTCAGAAACCCGCAGGCTTTCATTTGTGCGTCACTCTACCGCAGACGCTTCCGGGCGTGGCGACGCGTTTCGTCAGAGATATCGCGGCCGGCGTGGAATACGCGAAGAGTCCGCCTGGCACGCCTGCGCGCAGCGGCGCGGTGTACGGCGGCGGCGCGGCCTCGCTCGATCCGTCGATGGTGAATGAACTGATGCTTGCGTGGCTCGATGCGAGCACGGAAGTCCCGTAAGCGGATCGCATCGAGACGAGACTATGGCGATGTTGGACGATCGCGCGATCGAAGAGTACGCGGCCTTTGCCTGCCGGCTGGCGGACCTCGCGGGGCGCACGATTCTGCCGTACTTTCGCGTGCGCCTGGCAGTCGAGAATAAGACTGTCGGCAGCGGCTACGATCCGGTGACGCTCGCCGATCGTGCGGCAGAGCTGGCCATCCGCGACGAGATCCGCCGCGCCTATCCTGGACACGGAATCCTCGGCGAGGAGCATGGCTTCGCGGCCGGGACCGACGGACTGACCTGGATAATCGATCCGATCGACGGCACGCGCGCCTTCATTATCGGGCAACTGCATTGGGGCGTCTTGATCGCGCTTAACGACGGCGCGCGCCCGGTGGTCGGCGTGATGCATCAGCCGTACACGGGCGAGACGTTCGCAGGCTCACGCCTGGGCGCTGAACTACGGCGTCACGGCTCCAGCAATCCGCTGCACGTGCGCGAATGCCGCCGGCTCGAAGACGCGATCGTCTGCGCGACCGATCCGGCGATGTTCTCGGGGCCGGGCGAGCGTGACGCGTTTCGCGCGGTCGCGTCGAAGGCGCGGATGCGGCGCTACGGCGGCGATTGCTATTCCTTCTGCCTGGTCGCCGCAGGCTTCATCGACCTGGTGATAGAATCGGGCTTGCAGCCTTACGATATCCAGCCGCTGATTCCGATCATCGAGGCCGCGGGTGGAATCGTGACAAGCTGGTCGGGCGGCTCACCCTATGACGGCGGGCAAATCATCGCCGCCGGCGATCGCGAGCTGCATAAAATCGCGCTCGCGATGCTTGCACCCGCCGCGCGATAGCCGTCGCTTCCGCCTCCTGCGTTTCTGCTTCGTCGTGAGAGCGAACTACTCGTCCATTCAATCGTGAATCATCAGTCCGCCGGACGCATCAGCGCGGCCTCTTCGGCAATGAAGGTCGCATAAACCTCGTGCTCGATCGCGCGCACTCTCTTCATTGCGCGATCGGCGCTCCCTTCGTCGCCGCGTTCCTTAGCGATCTCACGCATCTTCGCGTCCACCCACGCGAGGTGCCACTTCTCATCCGCGCTGACTGCTTTCAAAACTTCCAGCGTATTTTCGTCCACGCCCGCTTGCCGTGCGTGACTTTGATAACGTTCGAGCGCCCGGCTCTCAGCAACCGACGTGAGCGCGAGCAGATTGATCGTGTCCTTGGGGACCCCGAAGCGCACTCCAAGCCGGTGCTGGTAACCATCGGTAATATCGTGCGGTGTGCCGCCCATGTCGGCGATTCTTTTGGCCCAGAGAAAGGCGTGGCGGGTCTCGTCGGCAAGATGGCGCGTGAGCTTTATCTGCGAATCGGGGTCGCGCAAATGATTGTGCATCACCAAAAGTAGCCGGGCGCCGTGAAGTTCGGCTTCGCGATAGAAACTCATCACTCTTATGCGCTGGTCAAATTCCCTGGTGCCGGGCTTCGGATCTGATGTCAAACGCGTTCCTCCCATGTTTCCTTGGCATGGGATGCATGGAATATGCCGTGGAGG
This sequence comes from uncultured delta proteobacterium, assembly GCA_963717005.1. Taxonomy (GTDB): domain Bacteria; phylum Desulfobacterota; class Binatia; order Binatales; family Binataceae; genus Binatus. The sequence goes on along the minus strand of OY970324.1, from coordinate 4,500,691 downwards.
CGAAATTAACGAGAAAGAGAAATCAATAACAACCAACTATTCGGTCGATAAAAATATGGTGTGGGATTTCATCATTGGATCGACTTTCCGGCTTGATGGAACGTAACCGCCTCATCGGAAGCGGCTCCAAAGGTGACAACTGTCTCGATCGGCAACAGAAAATTCGCACCATTCGGTCGCACCTGGAACTTATTTTGGGTGGCACGCTACCTGCCCGGCTGAACCCTCGACGCCAAGGGAAACACCTGTGCTTAACAATCTTCTGCCGAGCAATGTTTCGACCTTCGGCGGCGACATCGACCATGTTTTCTGACTGATCTTCTGGATCGTTGGGGTCTGGTTCGTCGCCGTCGAAGGCGTTCTTCTCTATTCCATTATTCGCCATCGTAAAAGTGCGGGTGCGCACGCCGCGTACCTGCCCGGCAATACGGCGCGGCAACTCGCCTGGGTGCTGATTCCCGCGCTGGTGGTGCTCTGCCTCGACCTTGGCATCGACCGCGCGGGCGCTGATAGGGTTCAACGATGCGGCGTTCGGGTGCGCGGCGTGCTTTAACGCCTCGTCGCCCGTGCGTTGCAGGGCTACTACATCAGCACGATTCTCTTAAGCGCGATGCCGTGGCTGCTCATCGCTGGTTTCGTCGTCATCCTGAGGCGCTACCGATTAGTCGGCCTCGACGCGATGAGGCCGGATGCCGAGGCCGACTTGTACGCTCGGGAAACCTGCTCAGCAGCAGACCTTGAGGCTACTGATTCCCGGGAATTGGCTTGCCAGTCCCCGAGCCCGATAACCTCTCGTCGGCAAGCATCGTCGCGTTCGGCACGCCGGGCGGGCCGAGCGGCCCCTCGAACTTGAGCAGGCGATGACTCGAATCGGCGTCGAAGTATGCATCGAAGGTCGGTACGAAGAAGTACGCCAGCGGGCGCAGCAGTAGCGGTGTATCGACGATGGGTTCCAGCTTCGCATGAATCGCGCGCGCGTCGTCGCCGCCCAGCGCGACCGTCATCGTCCCGTCGCGGCGGATGGTCAGCTCGTTCACCTGGCCTGAAAAATCCATCACGTGAAAACTCGCCTCGTCAGTTCCATCCGGCAGCAGACGTGGCAGAAGCGCGCCGAGGGTCATGTCGGCCCCGTACAGATCCGCGGGAAGATCCTTCTTCGGATCATCAGGGAAGGCGGCCTTGCGAAAGAAGATGAGATGCTTGCGAACGATCGCACCGCTCGAAGCAAAACTGCGATCATCCAGGTAAAGCGTGGGCGGCGATGCGTTGCGATCGATTAGCGTGCGGCTCTCCGTCGCCAGCCCATTGCTGAATGCGACACGGCTTGCCAGCAGCTCGCCCGCCGGTGTCGATGCGCTGGCGAAGGTCACGTGACCGGTGCGATCGCCTTGCGTGAAGCTGCCGGAGTTGATCGCATGGAGACTCAACTGTTCACCGGCAGAGTCGGCCTGAGCGAGTTCAGCGGGTATTTTCGAATCGTTCGCGGTCAGGTCGCCAATCGAGGCCAGCTCGATCACCGTGTTCTTGTGAAGCTTGCTGTTTGGCGTGCCGAATCCAGCCATCTTGAGCACGTAGTAGGGCTCGCCGCGCGCAATCCAAATCGTGAAATGCGGCTTGACCAGTTTGAGGAACAGCTCCGGCACGTGCGGAAAAACCTTGCTCAAATCGAGATCGATCCGGACCCGCAAAGCATCGAAGCTGCCGGCTGGAACAGTCAGCTTTTCGTTCTCTTCAGGTCGAAAAATGGCCCCGACCGATCCAGCGTCGGACCAAATCCATGTCTCGATCTGGCCGCCGCGCACCAGCGCCGGCAAATCGAGCGTCATCTTCGACACGCAGGCACCTGGCTGCGCGCTGGATGCGATCGGCTTGGCCAGAAACGGGTAGTAGCTGGGGTCGAAGGTGTCAAAGTCCGAGCGCTCAAGCTCGCCCGTCTTGCTGCGCATGATCGATCGGAAGGTCGTCGCCGGCCGCGCGTATCCCTTTGCGAAAGTGCATTCGCCGATCACCCCGGTTCCGACCGCGTAGGTGACAGCCGTCAGCTCGTGGGCGCCTTGCGCGTCCGATACCTGCCAGCTCCGCGACCGCTCCAGCTCTTCTCCCGAATCAAGGTCGAGCGTTCGGTAGGTCATCACCTTTCCCGGAATCGACAGCTGCGCGAAGGATTCCGCAGGGAATAGGAACCCGAGTGCGACGACCAGAAGGAATGCGAGCGAGGAGAATCTCAACATCAGTGCGGACCGCTTTTTTTAAGAGCCGTAGCTCAAATTCCGGATCATACGAAGTCTTTGGTTTGGGACACCGGGATATCCCGGAAGATTGGCGCTCAGCCAGCTAAACCAGCGTATCCAATGCAGCAACCCATCACGAATACGCAAAACAGACGCGACGGCGAATTCGGGATTGAGTTTCGGATCAAGTTATTTACTAGCCTTCCAGATTAAGGTAAACCGTCGTTTACCGCGATTTGGCTTAACTGCGACTGAACCTCGGGAAGTAATCCATATAGATGAAGGCGAACGATGTTGTCGTGATCGGCGGAGGCATCGGCGGGATGTGCGCGGCGCGCGTGCTGTCCGACCACTTCGAGCGCGTTACTTTGATCGAGCGGGACGAATTGCCCGAAGGCGCGGCCCATCGCAAGGGCGTGCCGCAGAGCCGTCATCCGCATGGCCTGCTCGATCGCGGAACGTCGCGAGCTGAGCGCGCTTTTCCCGGGCCTCGATGATTCGCTGCGGCAACGCGGCGGTCTCGATATGGATGCAGGCCTCGAACTCGCTACCCTCAATCCGGAAGGATGGGCCACGCGGCGCCGCACCGGACATCAGATGTTGTTCGCCAGCCGCCTGCTGATCGAGTCGGTCATTCGCGACCGCGTCAAGAAAAATCCCCGCGTCAAATTCATCGAAGGGACCGAGGTCACGGCGCTGTCGTTCGCGCCTGGCGATACTCCGCGCGTGACCGGCGTCGAAGCGCGGAAGATCAGCGATGGCGCGATGGCGCGTCTTGATGCCGACCTGGTGGTCGATTGCAGCGGTCGTAGTTCGCGCGCCTCGGAATGGCTGACGAGTCTCGGCTATCCGGAAGTCGAGCTCGAAGTGGTGGACGCGCAGGCCGGCTACAGCACTTGCTGGTACCAGGCGCCGCCCGCCAATCAGCGGCCCGCCGGCTGGTGGTGGAAGGGGATCTTTCTTAATCCATCGGCCAAGCCGACGCGCGAAGAGGATTACTACGTCGCATTGATCCTGCCGATCGAAGGCGACCGGTTTCTGTTGACGCTGGCTTCGTGGGGCGGCCGGGTGCTGCCCGCCGATCATGAATCGTTCGCCGCGCTGTGCGGGCGCTTACGCTCGCCGATAGTGGCGGAGGCGCTGGCTATATCGAAGCCGATCTCTCCGATTTTCCATCGCAAGGGGATGCAGAATAGGTGGAGGCATTTCGAGAAGTGGCGCGGACCCGCCGGATTTGTCGCGATGGCCGACGCGGTCTGCGCGTTCAACCCGGTGTACGCGCAGGGCATGACCAGCGCCTCGGTCTGTTCACAAGTGCTCGGGAGGTTGGTCGCCGAAATGGATCCGGCCGACGCGAATTTCCCGTCAGAGTTTTTCAAGCGTCAGGCCGAGTTCGTGCGGCAGCCGTGGGGTCTCTCGGTCGCGCGCGATCGCCAGGCGCTCGGAACTGCGGAGGCCTCCGAGGGCGCGATGGCGGGCGAGGCCTGGGAACGCGTGCTGCGCGAAGGCGCCGGCGTCCCGGTGATCGCAGAGGCGTTGTTCAATGTCATTAATCTGAATCGTCCGCCGGAGTCGCTGATGGCCGATTCCGAATTTCTTGCCGCCGTCAACGAAATCATGCAGCGGCCGCCGAAGCCTTCGATTGAGGCAGCGGACCTGCCGCCGTATCCGCCCGCCGCGATCGCCAACTAGCGAAGATCCTGCGCTCACGATGCGAGCCAACGCCTAGTAGCACATCCAGAAACAATCGGTGCCGCAGCACTTCCTTCCAGCGGCTACTCCATTGTCTTTGAAACATGGAGCTTCCGCGGACTGAACCGCCTTGAGACCGATCAAACCAGCCTCCGCCAAAGTGGCGCTGCCCAGATCCGCGTACTTCCAATTGACGTCCGCCAGTGTAGCCCCGTCGAATTGCGCCCGCGCAAGGTCGGTAGCGCACAAGTTGGCGCCCGTAAGATTTGAATCGGCGAAATCCGTGCCGCTCAGGTCGGCCGCCTGCAATTGAGTGCCTTTGACGGACGCTAATTTCACCGTGGCGCCGCTCAGGTCTGCCGACACCAGGTAAGCACCGTCGAGCTTGGAATCATTGAGGTTCGCGCGCTGCAGATTCGCATTCCACAGCATCGCACCCGATAGGTCGAGAGAGGACAGGTTGTGCGACTGCAAATCGGCATTGGTCAGGTTCAATGGGAACTTCGGCAAGACGCCGGGAAAGAATAATGCGATTACTGCGACAGTAGATGCGCAAAGGGTTACAACTGCGAGGCTGAGTCGATAGATTCCTTCCGTCCACTTCCACTCGTTAGCATGCGGTTCGATCACCCGCCGTCCGACAAGAAAACCAAAAAGAATAATCGCAGCCATGCTTAGCGGAATGACGCATGAGGCGGGCGAGAGCGCATGCCGAGGCCCTTTGATCAGCGAAGAAACGAACCCGATCAGCCCGAAGCGTGACGCCGGCGTCTGTGGCACTTTCAGGGCTTCGTAACAGAAAAACAACAGCGTTAAAGGACCTATCAGGTAAAGGACGAGGATGCTGGTCAATGAGGCAAGTCTTGTCGGAAGATTGAAAATCAACGGCGGCTGCCACATCGGCGGGACATCGATTCCCGCGTGAAGGGATTGCTGTCGCTCGACTCTCAGCAGATGCCACCAGTGTCCTACATAGATGTGTACGTACAGCAGCAGCACGGCCAGTGTGAGGGGTGCAACGATTAGAAAGACCTGAAAGGAAACGCGGCTTTGAACGAAGGGCAGGTCGATCGACGGGTCTGCCGACAGCAGCTTGGCGTCAGGCCCTGACAAGGCTAGAGCGCAAAAGAAGCAGAAGCCGACGAGCACAAATACGGTGCTGTTGATTATTTCGGAGGTTTTTTGAAAATGGTCCTTCAGCTCTTCCGGCGAGAGCGTCAGAACTTGTTGTGGCAGCGGTTCCGGTTGCAGAAGCTGACTGAGTTTTGAACTTAGGCGATTCAAGCTGGACATTGTGCGGCGAGACCAATCTGGCCGTGTCGCTCTGATTACCTGGAAGCGTGAAAGAGTTCCACGCCGAGCACACCGCCAAGGTTGTCCGACTGTCGCTTTACTAGATCGCCTGCCAAATCGCCAGCGATCGGTCGCAAAAAATGCGTGCAAGATTCCGGCGGTCGGCGGCTGGCCCAAACATGAATCTATTCAGGTTTGTTGACACGCATGCCGGTTGGGGCTATTTGAGATAGTGAATGGATTCATCTTTGGATATACGTCCCGCGCCATCGCCCTAAGTGACACAAAATCGGTGCTCGCCCGCGGGCCTCGCGATCGCGAACCGCGGACTGTTTCCCGACGCCGGCGCGATTTGAGAAAGGAGAAGCCATGAGTTCGGATGCAGCGCGCAGCTTTGATTCGATCGAGAAACCGTCGCCGAGTTTGGTCCCTCTGCGGAGCACCCCGCGCGAAGCTCCCGGTCCTCGAGGCCCCTTGAGCGGCCTCAAACTTTTGCGCCCCGATCGCGCCCTCGGCGTTCTGCGGGAGGCATTCAGGCGCTACGGCGACATCGTCAAATTCAAACTCGGTACGATGCCGGTGTTTCTTGTGGCCCACCCCGACGGCGTCAAGCACATTCTGCAGGAGAACCACGCCAACTACCTGAAGTCGCAGGACTACCAGCTGCTCAAGGCCTTGCTCGGGAACGGACTTGTCACCAGCGAGGGTGAACTATGGCTGCGGCAGCGCCGGTTGATCCAGCCGGCGTTCCATCGTCAGCGGGTCGCAGAGTTCACCTCGATCATGACGGAGAGCACGCTTGAGATGCTCGAGAGCTGGGAGCCGCTGGCCGTCGAGGGACGCGCCTTCGACATTTCGGCGGAGATGGCGCGCCTGACGCTGAAGATCGTAGGACGCGCTCTCCTCAGCATCGACCTCAGCGATCAGGCCGAAGCGATCGGCCGCGCCTTCACCGTGGGGAACGAACGATTCGCGCACTTCGACCTTGGCATGTTGCTGCCGTTCCTGCCGACCCGGCGCAATCTGCGATTTCGCCGCGCCGTTAGAACGCTTCATCAAGTGGTAGATGAGATCGTTGCGCAGCGCCGTCGGGAGAGTCGAGATCGAGGCGACCTGCTGTCGATGCTGCTTGAGGCGCGCGATGAAGAGACCGGCGCAAGGATGGACGATCGGCAGCTTCGGGACGAGATACTGACGCTAATTCTTGCCGGTCATGAGACGACCGCTAATGCGCTCTCGTGGACCTGGCATCTGCTTTCGCAGAATCCATCGGCGCAACAAAAGCTTGAAACCGAACTGCGCGACGTGCTTGGCGGCCGGCCTCCGACGCTCGCCGACCTGCGAGCGCTGAACTACACCGGGATGGTGCTCGATGAGTCGATGCGAATGTATCCACCGGTCTGGGGCATAGGGCGGTCTCCGATCGACGACGACGAGGTTGGCGGTTATCGCATCCCGAAGAAGTCGATGGTGATGCTGAGCCAGTATATAACGCATCGCCATCCCGCATTCTGGGACGAGCCGGACAGGTTCGATCCCGATCGCTTCTCACTCGAGAGGTCCGAAGGCCGTCCCCGCTACGCGTTTTTCCCGTTCGCGGGCGGGCCCCGTCAATGTATCGGAAAAATTTTCGCTCTCAATGAGGCCAATCTCGTGCTCGCAACGGTCGCGCAGCGATACCGAATCAAGGTTGCTCCCGGCCATCCGATCGAAATGCAGCCCCTCATCACACTGCGGCCCCGCTACGGCATCAAGGCGACCCTGCAAAAGATCTGAGGATGGGTCTCAAGACGAAACGCGCAGAGGGTCCCTTATGCCACGCCAGAAGGTTGCCGCTACAATTGAATTCGGCCGCGTCGCCGCGAAGGATGAAGTCATCCTGCACACAACTCCAAGGCTCGGGAACTCGTCGCGGCCTGGCGACTCGGATGCCCCGCGCGATTGCTTTGTTCTTCGGCTGGTTTGCAGACAGGTGATGGAAGGGGGCGGCGCGCAGCGTGACACCTAGTCCAGTCAGTCAAAACTCGCACCGCTGGCGCCGAGTGAGATAGTTGGCCGAGTATGGCTAAGTTTGCGATTCTGGTGTGGAGAAATCTACGCCGCAGTCCGCGGCGCTCGATCCTCACTATCCTGGCGATTGCGCTGGCGGCGTTCACGTACTCATCGCTGTCGAGCCTGCCAAACATCATGCGGGCAACGCTGAGCACCCCCGATTCCGCACGGCGCATCATCGTGACCAGCGACGCGGGATTTTTCAATCGCTTGCCCGATTCGTACAAGGCCAAAATTCTTGCGGCGCCGCACGTCGTGGCAGCTTCGGGATTGGTGTACTTCGGCGGAATTTACCGTAGCCCCAGCGACCAGCTCGGAGTCGCGGTTGACGCCGACCAGGCGGAATTGATGTGGCCCGATTGGGGCGTGAACGCGAAGCGAGCCGGCGAGTTCCGCGCCAGCGCCACGGCGTGCCTCGTGCCGCCGGCGATGATGCGAAAGTACGGCTGGCACGTCGGCGAGCAGATCATCCTCAAGGGCACCATTGTGCCGGTGGACGTGACCCTGCGCATTGCCGACACGTTGGGCGCCGCCGCGCCACCGGACTCTTTGCTCTTTCGCCGCGACTACCTGGAACGGTTGCAGGGCGGGAATGCTACCGTGAATGCGTATTACGTCATACTCGATCGCGCCGATTCGGTGCCTTCGGCGATCGCGGCGATCGACGAAATATTCTCGAACTCAGCGGCCGAGACGCACAGCGAATCCGAGGCCGCGTGGTTCTCGAACTTTATCAACCTCGACACCCTCTTCGCGCTGCTCCGAGCGATGGCAATCCTGGTAGTGGCCGCGGTAGCTCTGGTAGCGCTCAACAGCGTGGTGATCGCGGTGCGCGAGAGGCGCACCGAAATTGCCGTCATGCGTGCGATCGGTTTCAGTCCCGCATTGGTCCTGTGTCTGACGGTCGCGGAATCGGCGCTGCTGGGCGTTGCGGGAGGGGTGCTAGGATGCGGGACCACTTTTTTTGTCGCGAAGATTCTGCCTGTCTCAATTCTGCCGCTTGGACCAATAGACCTGCTCGGAATCGTTTCGCCGGCAGTGATCGCGCAGGCCTTTGTCTTGTCGATCGCGATTGGAGCAGCGGCCGGACTGGTCCCGGCGCTTGGTTCGGTGCGCCGATCGGTGGTCGAATCGATTCGCGCGATAGCCTAGCCCGCGACATCCTGGGCCTAAACGGCTGCCGCGGCCGCACATTCGATCATTCGACTACCGCTTCGACTTCTTGCGGCACTCCGGTCTTGGGCAATAGGAACAGGAAGGGCAGTATCGCAACCAGCATCACCGCCATCAGCCAGAAACAATCATTGTAGGCCATCATCGTGGACTGATTGTTGACAACCTGGCTGAGCATCGCGAGGTCCGGTCGCTGGCTCGGCGTCGCTCCGATTCCATAACCGCTAAGAAGACTTCGGAACTGGGCGTCGGCCGAGCGGAACGTCGGATTGGTGCCACTGAATGCGCCGACCAACTCTGAGCGATGAACCTGCGTGCGGCGCGCGAGCATCGTCGCCAGCATCGCATATGCGATATTGCCGGAAACACGCCGCGACAGCGTGAACAGGCTCGACGCCCCGGTCATTTGAGAGCGTGGGACGGAGCTCAGCGAGACTGTGCTCATCGTCACCATAGAAGCGCCCATACCGATTCCGGTAATCACCAGGATCGGCAGAAAGTTGGCGAAGCTGACCGCGAGCGTGAAATGACCGAGCTTCGAGTAGCCCGCGACCAGAGCAAGTATGCCTACGGCGATCAGGATTCGTGGACTCACGCGATTGTAGAGGCGTCCGACCAGAGGCATCGTCAGCAGCATCGCGACCGCGCGGGGCATCAGGACCATTCCCGCCTGGTACGCGGGGTAGTTGAGCAAGGTCTCGGTGAATTGCGGCAGCAGGAAGCTCGATCCAAAAAGCGCGAAGCCGACCACCATCCCGAGGCTCGAGCCCACGCTGAGCGGTACGTTACGAAACAGGCGGAAGTTGATCACCGGTTCGTCGGTGTAGAGTTCCCACGCGACCAGCGCCAAAAGAGCGGCGGAAGCGATGACTGTGCCCACTACGATCCAATGGTTGGAGAACCAGTCAACTTCTTCGCCGCGCTCGAGCACTACTTGCATCATCGTGAGCCCCACGCTGAGCAACCCGATCCCGGTCCAGTCGATGCGTGCGACGCCGCGCTTCAAGTAGGAAGGATCGTGCACGAAGGTGCTGACCATCATCAGGCCGACGATGCAAAACGGCACGTTGATGTAGAAGACCCACTGCCAGCCATAGTTATCCACCAGCCATCCTCCGATGACCGGTCCAATCGCCGGTGCGAGCACGACCCCCATGCTGTAAATCGCCATCGCCATGCCCTGCTCGGCGGGCGGAAAAGTCTCGCGCGCGATTGCCTGCGAACACGGCATCAGGCTGCCGCCGCCGATGCCCTGCAGCACGCGATAGAAGATCATCTGGGTCAGGGTCTTCGAGGTGCCGGCCAACACCGAGCCAATCGTGAACAGGATCATCGAGGCAAGGAACAGGCGCTTGCGGCCGAGCAGCGTGGTCAACCACGCCGACATGGTGATCATGATGATCTCGGCGATGCTGTAGGCGGTCGAAACCCAGGTGATAGTCAGCAGGTCCTGGCCGAAACTGCCCATCATGTGCGGCATCGCGACGTTGACGACCGTCGCGTCCATCACCGACAGGAAGGTGCCGATCATGACGGACGCGGCCACCAGCCACTTGCCGGCCGGAGTCGGCTCAGTGCCGACATTGGGGCGAAGTGCGAATGGCGCTGGCGCAATCGGATTTGCCACGCGGATACCTTGTCTAGTCGGGAGTTATCGCTTGTCGCGAACCTCTGCAAGAACGGATCAAGGGCATCGGGTCAGTCGCTTGCACGGTCTGACTTCGATAGTACACTCGCCCGCTTTTTGAAGCCCGCGAGGATCGCATCGGCCAGCACTTCGTAGTTGCCGTCGTAGTGATGAGCGCCGTTCCGGCGGAAGGTTTCGACGCCTCGACTTGCGAGCGCAGGACAGGCTGTATCGGTTTCGTTCTCGCCATAAAAACACTGGATCAGTTGCGGCGGAATTTTGGTTGCTTGCGGCAGCACCGGAAGCGCGTCGGGACCGGGCGGTTCGCCCAGCCATCCGCGCACCGAGATTTCGAAATCCGCCGCCTTCGACAGTCCGAGCAGAGCGATCAGAACCACATGCTCGCGCAAGCTCGGTGGCAATCGGTTGTAGGCAAACGGAATCACATCGGCGCCGAAGGAATAACCAATCAACGCGACCTGGTCGGCTTTCCATTTGGCCATGAACGTCTGAATCAGCGCCGCGACCACGTCCGCGGTCTGCTGCGGGGTCTTCTTGCTCCAGAAATATCGCAAGGTGTCCAAACCAACTACCGGCACACCTTGCTTTTGAAGGTCTTCCGCGATGGTCTTGTCGAGATCGCGCCAGCCGCCGTCACCAGAGAGAAGGACCGCCATCAGCTTCGACGGATGGTCAACCGGCAGCTCGGCGAGCGGCAACTCGGAGATATCAACCTTCGGAATGTTTGCGGGAGTGTTTGTGACAGCGGGCCGGAGCGGCGCGAGATGCGGCTCGATCAACTCGCGCAAGGCGTCGCCTGGCGTCATGCTGCGCGGCATCTCGTGGAGATCAATCGGCGCGCCGTCGTGACGCAGTCTCATCACGTAATCGCGATCGGCCCTGCGCACCCGATGCGTCAATCCGACGGTCCAGAAGCCGGGCAGTTGTTTCGGAGCGCCGTAGCGAAATCCGCCTCTACGCGCCGTCGTGGGCAGGTCGGAACAAATTGGTTGCCTGCCCGCGATTGTCTCCGCGGGATCGATCGACACGGCACCAGCGACTGTGACCGCGGGAGCCTGGACCAGGTTCAATTCGGCGAGTGTCCCGCCTTCGCCGACGCCCGCGACGATCGGCGTCAGGTAGGATTGGAGCCGCCGCTCTCGCTCAAGCTGGCGGGTGAGCAGCTCCATGTCGTAAACCAGCTCGTGGCACTTCTCCTTGAGCTTATCGAGACGTTTCAAATAATTTCTGCTATCGATCTCGGCGACCAGCGCCCCGCCTTTCGCAATGGCCTTCGCGGCAGTCTCGTCGGCCGTCGAGAGCCCTCTTCGCCCGGAAAAGTAAACCACTACGGCGCGAGCCTGGCCCGTTGGCTCGACGAGTTTGACGCTGCCGTAGCGCCCGGGCTCGAACGCGCATGCAGGCGAAGCGCAGAGGCAAACGACGGCAACGATGAGCGCGATCGTACAACGCAGACCATTCATGTCGCGGAGGAACCTCGCCTGTATCCGCTGGCGAGCGCGGCCACGTCCGCCAGCGTGATGAACGGACCGGCTGCGCCCGATGCCGCAAGATACCGAGGTTCCCAGACCGGGCGGAACTTATTCTTGAAACTGCGCAGGCCCTGAAAATTGTAAATGGGTTTGCCATGTTCCCACACCAGGCCGGCCACACGATGCCATCGTGACGACAGCGGCGTGCGCGCAATTCCCGCCAGCGGCGCCATCCCAAGGCTAAGCCGCTTGAAGCCCCTGGCTTTCAGCTCCAATGCCAATTGCGTGAACAAGCACTCCATCGTACAGGCTGGCGCGCCGGGTACCTGCCGCATAAGACCTACGGTGGCTTCGGTCTGCGGATCCGTCGTCATGAAAGTGACGAACGCGAGCGGCTTGCCGTGCTGCGATAGCAACGCCGCCGATTGAGCCTCGACGAACCGCGGCTCGAATCCCGCAACCGAGAATCGTCGTTCGACGCTATGATGGCTGGCGAGCCACCTTTCCGAGATCTCACCGAGCGCGTGCCGTTCGCGGCAGGCGTGTTGTGGAGGCAGAATCTGGAAGGTCAGACCTTCCCGCTCGCCGCGCTTCAGCGCCTGGCGCAGCCCGTAGCGCGCGGAACCTTCCAGGCTGAATTGGTCCAGATAGATGCAGGCCTCCTCACCGACCTTTACGACCCTGAGACCCGCGTCGAGGTAAAGCGGCAGGCTATCGGGACGAACTTGATAGAAAGCTGCTCGTCCGCCGTGCTTGTCGGCAAGTTCGACGAAGCGCCAAACCAGTTCCGGCCACTCCTCGGGGCGTCCTACCGGATCGAACAGAGCGACCCAGCTCCTGCCGCGCTTGGCATACATAAGGAACGAGTTTCCCGAGCTGGAGAACAGGAAGCTCTTGTCTCCCATCAGCGCCAGTGCCGCGGCGCTGTACTGCTGGCCGCGAATGATAGCCGCCGCGCGCGCCAGGTCTTCTTCCGAAGGCGCCTCGACCCGGCCCGGCGCCGTCCGCAGCAACTGCCATAGCGAAATGCCGAGCGCCAGAATCGACGCCGCGAGAATCGCTCGCAGCGACCTGGATGCCTGCGCGTCGAACTCGAATTGCCACCAGATTTCCCGCCGATAGGCGACGTCACGGAAGGCGAAGAACAGGATGCCTAAGGCGCAAGCGATGACGACGGCGATCGCGATGAACCAGCCCAATCTGAACGGCTGATGCATGAACGCCGCGGGCCGGGTGAACTCGCGGCGCGTTGCGAGCAGAAGACAGACCAGGAAAACGATTGCCGCGGTCTCGCCGAATGCGAGTCCCTTGATCAGACTGAACGCAACGTCGGCCAACGCGACGATCAGCGCCAGCCACCAGGCGCCATCGAGGCGATGATATAAGCCGCGAGCGACGAACAGCAGAAGAACCCCGGTCAGAGTGGCAAGCAGGTGCGAGATTTCTACAGCCCACAGCGGCAGAACACCTTGTAGGGCCGCCAGGCGCCAATCGATCGCAGGTGTCGCGCCCGATACCACCAAAAGAACGCCGACGGCGAATGTCACCGCACTTAGAAAAATCGGCGCGAGCAGTGCGGCGCCCAGCGAAACGCGGTCTCCCGACCTGGAGCCGAAACGGCCCGGCACGCTCCTGAGTTCCAACACCGCCAGTGACGCCGCGGCGAGCAGGATAGGCAGCACGAAATACACGCCGCGATAAATCAGCAGTGCGGCGACCAACTCGTTGGATGGCACAAAGCGTCTCAGCGCAAGGAAAATGACGACGTCGAAAACACCGAGGCCACCCGGGATCCGGCTGAGCACACTCAGCGCAGTCGCCGCCGAAAAGACCGCCGCAAAACTGAAGAAGTCGATCTGCGCGCGCGGCAGCAGGAACCAGAATGCCGCCGCCGCCGCCGCCAGATCGACTGCGCTTGCCACGAGTTGCAGCAGCGTAAGGCTAAGCGAAGGCATCGCGATCGAAAGCCGCCCGATTGCAACTGGCCGCCGCCGCCATGAGCGGAGCAGCAGCGCGAGCAGGATCGCGAGCAACGCGGCGGCGCCAACGCCGCGAATCATCGCGATCGAGGCAGGCAACAAGTGCGCGATCGCACTCCCCGCGAGCATCAGGCAAAGAGCTGCGAACGCCGCGAGGCCAATTCCAAATGCCACATTGATAAAGAGCATGACGCGCGCGGTCTGCTCAGGGCGCACGCCGACCGCGCCATAGACGCGATCGCGAACCGCATCGGCGGTCAGCGCCTTGAAACTGACGGCGTTGCCGAGCGCGGAGCCGCAGAAAGATGCCAGCAGCAGGGCGGGGGTCGATACCTGGACGCCGACATAACCCAACGCGCACAGATCGCGCGCGACCAGCGCCAGGTAGCTAACTGCGGTAAGCAGAATGGAAATCCAGACAAGTCGATGCGGGGTCGTGCGAAGCGCCGCTGTCACTCCGTGATAGTCGAGGCCGCGTGACAAACCCTTCAGAAGGACCAGCAGTAGCGCGCATGCAGCGATCGCGGCGATAGGACCTGCGATCCGCCGCAGAATCTTCGCGCGACCGGTCAGCGAACGAGTGGTGTTATGCAGTTCTTTGTCCATGGGCGACAGCGTCTGTTTGGGGTTCAGATACCAGGCGATCGCCGGGCATGCTCCGGAGACTTATCCCCGGCAATATCCCGCAAAACGTGATTCGGTGGAGCGAGCTAAATTCTTAGACGGCAGAGCCGAGCGAGAGGAAAGGAAGTCACAGTAGTAAAGGAAAATCTTCGCTCCGAAAAACACGACATACGTCGCAAGCGCATATCGGATAAGCTTCCGAACGACCCTCGCTGGGCGGACACCTCTTGCACAGAGAGCGAGCGGAGGTTCTCCTCAAGCGGCAGCTCTCGGCGTGGGCGCCGGGCACTGCGCAGCGGGAGATTGAAGGCTGCGTGAACCGCTCCGCCTTGCGTCCTCCCAATCCTTGCGGTTGCACCTGACGATGCGCAAGTGACGACGAGCAACGACGTCAACAGCCATACGCCAAGCGTCTTCACGTTGCTGAGCTTACATCGAATTTTCAATAAGAGCTAACCGCCTGGCGATGTTCCGGAGTTTCATTCATTAGTCTGTCTAAAATGAGTTTCCGTATGGCTAATGAGAAGATTTGAACATTTGCGGCAATCAAATCGTCAGATCTAATAGGTGCCCGCGCAGAGGCCGCGACCAGTCGCGCGATCTCTGTCACCCCAAAAAAAAGAGGCGACCCGTGGCGGCTCGCCGTGGCATCCGAACCTCATCTCGCACAAACGCATATGAAGGAGGTAGCGTAATGCCAAGAGGAGATTGTGTTTCGGTCCGCCACGTACCCGCTGCGATGGTCGCGATCGCACTCGTGATTGCGCTCGCGGTCCCGGTCGGCGCCGCAGTAAAGCCGGGCGACGTCATCACGGCGCAAACCGCCTACAAGGTCAAAGACCTGGTGTCGCCCGGGGTTTACTACAAAGTCACGCGCGGCATGAGTATGGACATCGTGCCGACCTCAACTATCCAGTGGCCGCCGCCTTTTCGCGACGCCACGGAAAAGTACGCCGACCAGGTAAGGCTCTCTCCCGACGGCCGCTCGCTGGTCAACTACGTTGCCGGGCAACCGTTTCCTTTTCTCGATCCCAATGACCCCAACGTCGCTACCAAGATCATGTGGAACGCCGCGTTCAGGCCGATCACGTCCGACGACTATGACCTGCGATACTACGATTGCGACGACGTGTATGAGGGACTGAACAAACCGTACAATGTGATCGATTACTTTCAGATAGGACACTACGCCGGTTACGATGAAGTCGGGCGGACCGAAGTCGATCCGATCCCGATTGACCCTGACTTCAAGAAGACCGGGCGCTATTGGATGTTCGCGCTTTACCCGATTCTCACGCCTGAGAATCTGCGCGGCGCTGGTTTCATTCGGTTCCGTTATGCAAACCCAACCAAGGGCGACGACATCTGGCAGTGGACGCCGGGAGCGCGGCGGCTGCGGCGCCTTAACGAAGGAATTATGAGCGACGCGGCGACCGGTGGTGGCAATCCGACTTCGTTCGATCCTGACCATTACTCCGGCTTCAACGCCAAGGTCGAGGAATACAACTACAAGCTGCTGGGTCAGAAGACGATGCTGGCGTCGGTGAACGCCAAGCATTCGCCGGAAATTACCTGCTCAACCGACGGCGGCGCCAGCGCCTGTCCCGAGAACTGGGAGATGCGCCAGCTATATATTGTCCAAACCTCGCCGCGCGTCTCGGTCAATAGCGAGGCGCTGCACTCGAAGTCGATTCTCTACATCGACGGCGAGATGTGGTTCGAGCCGTACGTGGACGAATACGATCCCAACGGCCAGCTGTGGCAGAACCACATCTACTGGCTGACCTATCGCGATCGTCCGGTGCCTGATGCGCGCATCGCGATCTATCCTTTCAAGCGCGAATTCGTAGTCGGCGCCGCCGCGACCGACGTTCAGTCTGGGATGACCACGATGTGCTACCTGCCCGGGCAGAATACCCCCGAGCACGAATGCTGGTACATCAACATGGGCTCAGTCGATCGCGACTTCTTCACCACCAACGCGATGGTACGAGCCGCGCCGTGACCGGTTGACATGGCGCAAGCTGCGGGCGGGTTCGATCCCGCCCGCTGCATTTTCACGACGTTACTCGGTCGGATTGCCGAGCACAGTGGTTAGCGAAGGCTCAAAATACGGACGGAGTACGCGCTGGTAGAGAACAAACGATCCGCTCAGAAGCGAAGTGCCGACACCCACGGCGACCGGATACAGCGCCGTGGGCGAGTCGATTACCTGCGGCAGTAACGCGACCGCGAGCGCCGGCGGAACGTGAAGATCGAAAACGCGCAGCACCAGGATTCCCCACGCCATACTCGAGACCGAGCCGCCTGCGCCAACACCCAGATGCCGGCGACAGAACAGCCCGCCCGCCGCGGTTAAGATACAAACCACCGGCAAGCTGAGGTACCGCGTCGCCCACGGACAACGCTTGGTGTGGAGGAACATCTCGAATCCAATCACAACCAACGGCGGAAAGAGCACGAAGCGTAAATTTGTCAGCTTGACGACGAACACCGCCGTCAACACCAGAACCAGGAGCGGGACCAGGCGCCAGTTTGATTCGGCGTCCGGCGCCGTGTCCTCATCCTCTGTAGCAGCCATCGTGTTCTGAAGAGGCTCGTCGCTCATCTGCTTCCAGATGGTTGAGAGCACGGCCAGCAGTATCGTTCCAAAAACGATCCCCGGCGGATACCATACACTCCTGACGCCGAGCGCGAGCGGCAGCAGACCCGCCGAAATTGCGGGCGCGATCGGCGATCGCAGCGCCAGGATAATCGTCAGAGCGCCACACACAGTCAGTATCACGGACCAGTAGCCATACGGAAGATGGCGCGTTACCAACGTGCCGAGCACGGCCGTCAGCACCGGTGTAATCACCAGAAGAACGGGCGCGCTCGCCCACGAACCGCGCGGCCTGGTGAAGATATCGTGTGACAGGGCGCCGAGTTCGGGAAACAATAAGTAAAAGGCTCCGGTCGCGGTCGCGACTTCGGCAATGATCGCGATATAAGCAAGTGCGATCACTTCAGCCGCCATCCGCCGCTTCCCGCGCAAGCCGCCGATTCGAACCAGTGCATTCGTCTGCGAAGAATGCATTGGTTCAGTGTCTGGCTAAGGATTCGCGCCTAGGACGCCGACGCGACCGTGGAAGCTTTGAGGTAATCCTCGATCGCGCTTTCCAGCTCCGATGCCACGAAGCCGAACGGACCCGGTCCGCCGCGGTACGCCACTCGGCCCTCGCGCCCTATCAGGTAGAGCCGGTCTGGTAGCGCGTAGTACTTTTGATCGGTCGAATTTTCCATGTCGTCAATCAGAGTAGGTATCTCGAGATCGAGTTTGAGGGCGCAGACCTGCGCGATATCGCTCCGTGCCGCCAAAGTCGTCGGTTGCGTGAACAGGACTCCTTCACTTTCGTTGGATTCAACCTGCCATTCGTCCGTAGGATGCGCTTCGCGGATATAAACCACGAAGAATTCGATCTGAGCGCCGAAACGGCGGTGAAGCTCCGCGAGGTGCCCAGCCTGGGCACGAAAAGGCGGTCAAGTGTAGCTGCCGAAGATTAGAGCTACCGGCTTCTTCCCGTGAAACGACGATAGTTGCACCATTTCGCCGCCTTCGAGGCGCGGCAACTTGAAGTCGGGTGCGTTCGATCCGACCGCAGGGGCGTGTGTTTCCCGCTCTGCGATAAACTGCATCAGAGTGGCTCGCCGCTCGGGTTCCATTGCGGCGGTGAAGGCCATCATCCGAGTGAAGTCCTTTTCGGAGAGATTCTTTCTGAGGAGATCCATGAAAGTGTCGCCAGCCATGTTCCAACCTCACCTGCCAACACCATCGCTCAAACTTGCATCGAAAGCCAGCGTGGCTGCCCCAAGGGGCAGTCGTCGCCGAGTCATAGGTTATGGCAATCAGCCCCGGCGTCGAGCAGTGTCAAGGACATCTTCCACGGTTCCTTCCGCGGAGGTCCCCAAAACATGATGGCTGTGCCATAGCGCGTAGAAGAGCAGGCTCCACGCGGCTTGGGGGTTCTTCTCCGGGTCGAAGAACACCCGATGAACATCGTCGTTGGTGAACGCCTCGGCAATTCCCGGCTCATTCGCTACCATAGGTTCAAGGAGTGATTTCCTGACCGCAATCCACTCGCCGACCGGAGGGTTGAATCCCGTCTTCCTTGCGTAGGGCCTGGCGATGGGCGCGTTTGCAGCCAACCAGTCTCGCAGCAGCCGCTTACTCATCCTGGTTGTGGCCTTCTGGTCATCGGTCAGCCGGAAGGCAAAGTCGGCTACGACCGGATCAAGAAAAGGCGTTCGGCCTTCTATAGCATTCCTCATCAAACACCTGTCCAGCTTTATCAACAAATCATTCGGTAGCCATTGCGCACAATCGACAGCCTGCAACCTTTGCACGAAAGTCCTTCGGCTGTCCTGAGCGATCTCGCGCTCGGTCTGGTTCAAGCCGTCGCGCCAGCCGTCAAGCGTGCCGTTCATGTTTCCCAGGCCCTGGAACTCGCCATGAGTGCGGGCATTTCGGGTGAACATCCCGCGGAACCAGCGGGCGCGGCGATAGCGACTGTATCCGCAGAACATTTCGTCGCCGCCCTCTCCGCTGAGCACGACCTTGACCCGGTCCTTCGCAACCTTCGCCAGCGCAAAGGTTGGCAGAGTAGCCGCGTCCGTGGTCGGATCGTCAAGCGCTTGCGCCACCCTTGGCGCGTCACTCCAAAAGTCACGCTCCGTCATTTCCACCACGTGATGCGCGGCGCCGAAGAAACGCGCGATCCGTTCCGCGTCTGCGCGTTCGTTAGCGGCGCGGGTGCCTGGGAAGCAAGCCGTCAGGGCAACCACAGGTTCGGTAGAGATGCGGGCCATCAGCCCGAGCAGGGTGGACGAGTCTATTCCACCGGAAAGAAAGAGACCGTAAGGAACGTCCGATCTAATATGATGTACGACGCTGTCGGTCAGAACTTCATCGAGCTGCTGCAATGCCTGCGAATAGCTAAGCCTGCGCGGCCCATCGTGGGGCAGTGCGTCGCGCTGTCGGCGCTCGACTATTTGTCCATCGGCGACCACGAGGGTTTCGCCGGGGAGTACTCGACGAATCTGGGAAAAAATACTCTCTGATCCCGTCGTAAACTTGAGCTGGAAAAGCTCGGCGCGCGCACGCGGATTGATGGTTCGATCGGCGAGCCCCGCCGCGAGCAGCGCTTGAGGCTCCGAAGCAAATGCAAAGTAGGTCGGTGTCTGGACGTAATAGAGGGGCTTGATCCCAAAGGGATCGCGGGCGAGGAGCAACCTTGAGGTGACGGGGTCGTGAATCGCGATGGCATACATGCCGCGCAATTCATCGACGAAGTCGAGCCCCTTGCGACGATACAGATGAAGAGCCGATTCGCAATCCGACCCTGTTTTAAAGGGGGCATCGCGCATCTTTGCGCGCAATTCCAAGTCGTTGTAAATCTCGCCGTTAGCAACCAGCGCGGCGCCCTGTGCCTCATACAGAGGTTGCATCCCGGTGCGCAGGTCGATGATCGCGAGACGAGTGTTTAACAGGCCGGTCCCGCCGGAAATATATCGGCCGCTCCCATCGGGCCCGCGGTGGGCGATGGCAGCTTCCAATCGATCGAGAACTGCCGAATCCGGTCGGCGACCGTCGCACGTCATCAGTCCCGCAATTCCGCACACTACCGTTTGCCTGCTGACAAGTTCATCTTCATATCGCGAGAGCGGACCCGGAATTCAGATCGAAGCAGCTTTCCGAAAAAAAGGTAATCTCCGTTGACCGATTCACCTTATTAACTATGCAAGCCTCTCGAAAGCCCGCGGCTGGGATGAGAATCGTTTTCAACGCTCAGTGTCGAGGAATTTCCAATCAGCAATTGCCGGAGCGAAGAACCGCAAGAAAGCGCGAGGATCTTGAATCGGAGCTCGGGGAATTGAGCGTCGGAGGCGGTTGCCTGCATCGAAACCAAGGCACATTATCGACAGAAGACAGGCAGCAATCGAAGGAAACGGCAGCGAGGAGAACTACTATGGCGGTGCACCCGATTCGTTTTGGAATTCAAACCGGCCAGCAGGACGTCAGTTGGGAGCGGATGCGCGACTTCTGGCACAAGGTTGACGGATGGGGCTACGACTCGCTGTGGGCCTTCGACCACTTCTATCCCATCTTCGTGCCCGACCCGAGCGGACCATGCATGGAGAGCTGGACGCTGCTCGGCGCACTAAGCCAGCACACCCAACACGCGCGCATCGGCGCGCTGGTCAACGGCAACACCTATCGCAATCCGTGTCTGACCGCGAAGATGGGGGCGACGCTCGACCAGATTAGCGGCGGTCGCCTCAACCTCGGGCTGGGCGCCGGATGGTTCGAGCTCGAACACAACAGCCTCGGCTTCGATTTCAAAACAGTGCCGCGGCGCCTCGAAGCACTCGACGAGTCATGTCAAATCATCAAGAGCATGTTCACCCAGGACAAAACGACGCTGAAGGGCAAGCATTACAACGTCGTCGATGCGGTATGTAATCCGAAGCCGATTCAGAAGCATGTTCCGCTGATGATCGGCGGGCACGGCGAGCGCGTTTTACTCAAGATCGTCGCGAAGCACGCCGATATGTGGAACATGACCAATGCCGACGCGGCCGAAATGAAGCGCCTCATCGGTGTTATCGAGCGTCATGCCGATACGGTCGGCCGCGACAGCGATCAAATCGAAAAAACTCTCATGCTCGCAATGTCATACAACCCGCCTAAGCAGCGCGAGCAGATGCTGACCGGGCTGGTCTCGATGATGGCTCAAACCACGCCGGAAAAAGCGCGCGATCGAATAATCATCGGCAACAAGCAGGAGTGTATCGACAAGATCGAGGGCTTTCGTAAAGCGGGAGTGACTCACTTCATCTTCATGCAGGCATGGCCGATGATAGTGGACGACGAAGTCCAGGCATTCGCGGAGGAAGTGATTCCCGCGTTTCGCGCCTAGGCTTTTGGCCTCCGCGGCATCGACTAAGCATCGATAGGGCAGCTAAACGATCACCGTCGTAGCCGGCGTGCTGTGAAGTACCAGCACCGGACAAGGAGCTTCGCGAATGACATGCTCGGTGACGCTGCCTAGTAGCAGATGCTCGATTCCGTGGCGTCCGTGCGTGACCATTACGATCAGATCCACTCCTAGCTCGCTGGCAGCTCGCACGATACCAAGGTCAGGCACACCCGATCTGACGTCGATAACATATTTAACGTCGTTCTTAAGAGTGCTGCGCACTATTTTTTTGAGCTTGTCTCTGGCTTCCTTCTCCCAGCGCGGCTTGGCGTCGAAGGGAAGCGGAACGTCCATGTCGTAAGTAGGTACTCTCGCGATGAGTAAGACTTAGAGCGTGGCCTCGCTTTCCCATGCGAGCGCGCTGGACAGAACCAATGCAGCTGTCGAATTCCCATCGAATTCAAACGTACACATCACCTTGCTGTACTTCAGCATAGCCTTACCTGCGCGATGGAACCATTTCGCAAATCATTGTTTCTAGAGCGTTGCCAGCGATCTGCCCGTTGCTCTATCGACCGCCGCCTTGGTGACGGAGAATCCGTATAGTGCGTCGGCGTAGGCGGCGTCGTCATAAGTGTAGCTGCGCTGCGCGTCCTCGAGTTCGATAATACTTGTCAGCCCAGCTTCATAGCGCTTTTCGGCCAGTTCGAGCTCCGCGCGCGAAGCGGCAAGCGTCTTTTCGGCGCGCGAAATTCGGTCGAGGGAAGCCTGCCAATTGAGCAGCGCGGTATGCACCTGCAGGATCACCTCCTGGCGCAGATCGTCGATAGCGCGAAGGATCGATTGCTGGCGATACCTGGTCTCTGCGATCTGATCGGTAGTAAGAAAGCTGTTGAAAATTGGCCAGGTGATTACTATGCCAGCGTTAAAATTGTTTGCAGCAGGAGTCCCGGTCCCCAACGCCGAGTACCCGCCCACGGCGTTGACTGTGGGATAGTAGTCGCTCTTGTACTGGACAATCCTGGCGCCCATGGCCTTGGCCTGATTCTGCAGTGCGATCAAGTCGGGTCGGCTCCGGAATGCGGTATCAAGCAGGGTGTTCAAGGTATCGTTAACCGGATAGTAGGTTAAAACGTCCGCAGGCTGGTAGGCGGGCGCCGAATCGCTAAGGCCCAGCGCGTTGTCCAGGGCAACCTTTGCGTCTTCGTCACTGTTGCGCGCGTCCACCAGATGCAATTGCGCTCGCTGCACCTCGGCTTCGGTGACATAGGTGTCGAGTTGCGGCCGCAGACCGGCATTGGCCTTAACCTGGGCTTCGTGCAGGTGATACTGCCGCTGCTCCAGTGCTTTTTCGTAAACCGCGATCAGTCGCTTGGCCTGCAGCAGGTCAAAGTACCGCTGAGAGACGTCAAAGATCAGATCAAGTTCGGTGAGCCGTTGGCGGGCAGCCGCGGCGGCGGCCTCAAACTGGCGTTCCGAAACAAACCCGTGCCGCCGGCCGAAGTCAAACAGAAACTGGGACAGCATCACGCCGCCCATATAGTTATTGCTGGTGTCCCAACTTTGCGAAGTGTCATTTGCGGGCAAATTGTGATTCGTTCCGCTTACTCGCGGAAGCACTCCATCAGGATTGTAGTACTGCGTATTGCCGATGCCATTATCGGTGCTGCGCAAGTAGTCTGCGGCGCCAAACAGTTGCGGTCCCAGGTATGATCGCGCCTCGCCGATTTGCTGCTGTGCGGCGTTGGTGTTGTCCACAGCTTCCTGCAGTCTCGGGTGATACTTAAGAGCGATCGCAATTGCCTGCTTGAGGGTCAATTGGGAGCCCGGTGGAATTGGTCCGCCAATCGAGCCGGAGGGTTGGGATTGTGCCGGAAGACCGTCAGGTGACGATTTGATGTTGAATGAAGTCGCCGGCGGCGAGTACTCTCCGGGCGCCAGCGAAGTTCCCGGAGCGGAGGTTGTAACTTGCGCATTACCCGGTAGTGCCGCCGCGAGACCGGCAGCGTTAGCGAGACGATGCGCCGAAAGAAGGATGAATAAGAGAAGAGCCAGGATTCGCGCAGATTCCATCGTTTGCTCACCTGCCTGTTCGGCAATAGATTGTCGCGTTTGACGTTTCGGCATTGTCAGGTCAGTCAGACCTTTCTGCGGACGCCGTGGCCTGCACAGTTTCGTTCTGAATTCGAGCATCCACCTGCTGTCCCACGCTGAGAGTGTTACTGTAAGGCGCGACTACCAGCGATTGGGGCGACAAGCCCGAGGTTACTTCTATGTAGGCGCCATTGTTGATCCCGAGCGCCCCGGCAAATTGCGGAGTGGCTATAGTCAATAGGCAACCCGCAAATACAATTGCGGCTTTGATATTCGATACTCGCATAGTTGTGCTCCGGCACTCACGGGGTTTCCGCAACCATGTTCGATCGTTCATCCGGCTGTGGCGTCTGCTGCACGATATTGACTAGTTCGTCGGGGACGATTGAAGGATCCAGGGCGGTCACTACTTCTTCATTGCCGCTTAGACCGCTGACAATCTCGGCGCTCTTGCCGTTGTTGATTCCGACCGTTACCTCCTGTCTCCGCAGCTTCCCGCCCTCCGCGACCATTACGTACTTCCCATCGGAGGAATCGCCAATCGCCGACTCGGGTAGCTCGATCGCGTCGCGATGCCGCTCGAGTTCGAGCGTCACATTCGCGTACATCCCGGGGTAAAGCTCATGCCGGGGGTTCTTCAAATCGATCTCCGTCAGCATAGTGCGCGTTCCGAGATCGAGAGAATTTGAATAGCGGGCGACCGATCCTTCGAAAGAGCGTCCCGGCAGGTCCTGGAGCGTCAGCTTCGCGGGCATCCCGCGCTTGATCGATGCGATTTCGCCCTGTGGCACATAGACATACGTGCGCATCGTGTCGATCTTCGCGAGACTCAGGACAGGTGAAGTGCCGCCGCTCGGATGCGCCGAACCCTGATCCGGAGACGCAGTCGTTTGCTCTCCGCCGGACTTGATCAAAGCGCCCGGATCGACAAAGCGGCCCGTGATTACTCCGGCGAAGGGCGCGACGATCCTGGTGTACGAGACCATCGCACCGAGCTCGTCCACTTGTGCTTTCGCTTCAAGGTACTTGCCCCGAGCGATATCGACATCCTGCCGCGCGACCAGCCTCGGATCGCTCTTCCAGACTTGCTCGAGACGCTGATAGGTCAGGTGCTGAACTTCCAGATCGGCGCGTGCGCGTGCGACCCGCTCTTGAAGCTCGGGCACCTCGATCACTGCAAGGACCTGTCCTTCTTTTACCCAGTCGCCCTTATCGACTGAGATACTCTTCAAATAGCCAGTTACCTTTGCGTAAAGAGTTGACTGGTATAGTCCGACCAAATCTCCAGGCAGCGTGATCGATCGGATCATGTCGCTTCGCTGCGGCCGAACTACCACGACCGTGCGTCGCGATTCGCTCGGCGCATCATTGTGCGCGCGCGAACATCCACTCACCGCCACTAACATGCAAACGGCCGCGATTGTGCGGCAGACAAATTTGTTCATTTCGATACCTGCTGATGGCGGCTGTAGAACATTTCGTAGAGCGCGGGGACAAGGAACAGAGTCAACACTGTGGAGACCGCGAGTCCTCCTGCGGCAGCGCGCGCTAGCGGGGCGGAAGCTTCGGACCCGGCCCCGAGCTTCAGCGCCATCGGCATCAGGCCCACCACGGTCGCCAGCGTGGTCATCATGATCGGGCGCATCCGGATTTTCGCAGACTCGATGACTGCCTGGCGCAGTTCCTGGCCGCCGCGGAAGCGCCGGTTGGCGAAATCCACCAGCAGGATCGCGTTGGACACGACGATCCCAACCATCGCGATGATTCCCATGAACGATTCGATGTTGAGCGTCGTGCCGGTGAGGTAGAGCGTCCACACGACTCCGATCAGACCCATCGGCACCGCAAACATAATAATGAAAGGATCGAGAAACGATCTGAACTGCGCCACCATCACCAGGTAGAGCAGCACCACAGCCATCGCCAGGCCGTAACCGAAACTCGCGAACGATCGCTGCATTGAATCAACCGAGCCTCGATAGGCAATAGCGGTTCCCGTCGGCAGGTCGAAATCGGATAGCGCCTTCTCCACCGCCGTCAACGTGCCGCCCATGTCATCGGTCCTCGGCGCAACCAGCACGTCGACGACGCGTTGAATGTTGAAATGGTCCGCTTCAGCGGGATGCCGCTCGCGGGCTATGGTGGCGACGTTGCGCAGCAGCAGCGCATCGGCCCGCGCATGGTCGCCGTCGCTGCTTCGTACCGGGATGTCGCGCAGGGTATCGACGGAATTGATCTCAGATTCATCGTATTGCGCGGTCAGGAAGTAGTCGTTGCCGGTTTTAGGATCGATCCAGATTGAAGGCGCGATCATCTGATTGGAGGTCAGCGCGGTGATCACGTTAGTCACGACGTCGCGCTGGTTCAGACCCAGGCGAGCGGCTTTGACCCGGTCAACATTGATCCTGAGAGTAGGATAGTTCGACTCCTCCGGGATGAACGTCCCGGCGACCTGCGGTAGGACTTTCACTCTCGCTTTGACTTTGCGTGCCAGATCGAAGAGCTGGGAGTAATGTTGCCCGCTCACCTGTATATCGATCGGCGCCGCCAACCCGAAGTTAAGTACCGAGTCGATGATGCTCCCGGATGAAAAGAACGTGCGAATTTCCGGGATGCGTGTTGGCAGTATCTCTTTGAGCTTGGAGACGTAGTCCCAAGTCGATTCGCGATGATCGGACTTGAGCGCCACCATCACGAAGCCCGAGTCGCTGGCCGCGTTCGACGAGTAGATCGACGAAAATCCCGGCGCCAATCCTATGTTCGAAACCACGGTCGAGAGTTCGGACGGCGGGATGACTTCTTTAATCGTGTTTTCCAGGCGTTCCACCAGTTTCTCGGTCAGTTCGATGCGCAGGCCCAGCGGCGCGCGGAACTGGATCACGAACTGGCCGGCATCGGTCTTGGGAAACAGTTCGGTCCCGAGCAGGGGAAACGCCGCCAGGCTCACAACGAAAAGCACTGTCGCTGCCACCACCACCGCACTCTTGTGATTGAGTACTCGATCGAGCAGGTGCTCATAACGCTCCGCAAAGCGGTCGTAACTGCGGATGAAGGCAGCGAGAAAGCCGCGGCCGCTTCCTTCTTCTGCCTCGCGCGCCGACTCCGCCGTCAGAAAATGTGCGCAGAAGACCGGAATAACCGACATCGCAACCACGTACGACGCCAGCATCGAGAGGACCACCGCGAGCGAGAGCGCGCTGAACAGTGACTTCGCCACGCCGAACAGGAACATCACTGGCGAGAACACGATGATGGTCGTGATGGTCGATGCCAGGACCGCCAGCGCGACTTCGTTGGCGCCGTCGCGCGCCGCCTCGACGGGCGCTTTGCCCTCGGCCAGATGGCGGTTGATGTTTTCGAGCACGACCGTCGAGTCGTCGACCAGACGGCCGATTGCGAGCGCGAACCCGCCCAGCGTCATCACGTTGATCGTGGCGCCCATCATGCGGAGGCCGAATGCGCCGGCCAGAATCGACAGCGGGATCGACAGGAAAATCGCGATCGTCGAGCGGAAGCTGCCGAGAAAAATCAGGATCATAAGCGACGCGAGCACCGCGCCCGAGGCAGCCTCATGCTCGAGGCTCTCGATCGCCGCGCGCACGTAAGCATCCTGCCCGAAGATCGCGTTGACTTTCATTCCGGCCGGCAGACCGGCGATTTTTTTGATCACCTGGCGAACGCCGTCGACCACCGCGATCGTATTGGCGGTGCCTTGCTTCATCACCGGGATATACACCGAGCGCTGGCCGTTGATGCGCACGATGTTTTGCTGAATCTGCGCCGAGTCCTCGACGTGGCCGACGTCTTCCAGCAGCACGGGTTCCTGATCGGGTCCGACCTTCACCGGCACCTGGTTAATGTTGGCCGGGTGTTGGATCATGCTGTTGCTGTAAACGAAATAATCAGTCGGACCGATCTTCGCGTCGCCCGCCGGAATGATGAGGTTGGCGTCATTGAGCGAATGGACGACATCCATCAAGGTCAGCCCGCGCGCCTGCAGGGCGTCGCGATTGACGTACGCCATGATTTGCCGGTACTTGCCCCCGAACGGCGGAGGAACCGAGGCGCCGCGCACGGTCGCAATCCAGTTGCGGATATTGTACTGCGCCTGGTCGCGGAGCTGCGCTTCGGAGAGTCCCTCGCCCGAGACGGTGACCAGCGTGACCGGCAACGACGATGCGCCGGATTTGAGTATAAGCGGTGGCAAGGTGCCGGGAGGCAGATGGCGCAAATCGGCCATCGCGAGGTTGCCCAGCGTGGCGGTCGCGGCGCTCAGGTCGGTCCCCGGCTGAAAGAAGACCTTGATAATGCTGACGCCGGGCAGCGAGCGCGATTCAATGTGTTCGATGTCGCTGCCCAGCGTGAAGAAGCGCTCGAAGCGAGTCGTGATGTCCGCCTCGATATCCAGCGGCGGCATCCCCGGGTAGAAGGTGGCGACGATCGCGACCGGGATGTCGAGCTTGGGAAAGACGTCGACGGGCATACTGAGAAATGCCGCGACTCCCAGGATTAACGTGAGCAGCGCGCCCACGATCACGGCGTGCGGGTTGCGCAGCGAGAAACTTGGCACGATGCAAACTCCCAACCCTCGGCTAAGTAGCGCCGAGGATTTTAAACTTGATCACAACTGCCCGCGAAAACTTGCTCGCGTGCTGGCGAATGACGAGTTCAGAGTTTGCTTAGAGCGGGTCTTCGCTCGCCGCGCGCGACGGGAGCAATTTGATTCGTCTTACTATCGGTCGCACGAAAGGGGTGCCGAATTTGAACCTCAGAAACGGCGTGGTTGCCTGATCTTCCGAAATGAGTCTCAGATGCTGCGGTAATGGAATGCCATTCGCCTCAAAGCCAGTCTTAAGATCAGGCAGACGCGACGAGTCATCGGTGAACCGCTGCGGCCCTTTGAGGGCTTTCCCAACGATCGACGCGCAGGAGAGCCGTACATGCGGATGCTGCACTCGAGGCGTGAAGGTTAGGACGCTTATCGCGCCTAGAATCATGGCGAGCAGATGTAGATGTCGGCGCGAAAGCATCATCCGCCTCGTATTTTTATCTGTTCAGCAGTTGGAATCAAGATCCTCTTCCGCGGCCACAGTTAAATTTGAATTAAACTGAGTCGAGCGAAGGCGGGAAATCGCGGCGCATCTCCATTTGCGCTGGCCGCGAACCTGTGTTGATGAGATATTTGGAGCGTGGGTGATCGCGTGACATCGAATGTTCATGTTCCTCTGCGCCAGTGGAGGCTAAAAGATTTCGACGAGGGCGAAGGCGCTGCGGCGCGGGCCTTTGACCCGGTCAGTGCCGATGATGGCTGGATCGAAATCGCGGCGCCTGGCGATGTTTACCTTGCACTGTGGGCGGCCGGACGAATTCCCGATCCCTTCGGCGATCGGGCCGAGCCGGCCTGCGCTTGGGTCAAGGATCGCGAGTGGTGGTGGCGCACCGACTTCGATCCGCCGGATATCGCCAACGATCAGCGATTGATCCTTGATTTCGAGGGCCTCGATACGTACGCGGCTATCTGGCTGAACGGCGAGCTTATCGGCCGCTCGAACAATATGTTTCGCGCGGCGAAGTTCGACATCACGCGGTGCGTGCGACGCGGCAAGAATCGTCTGGCGGTCTCCTTCTCGCCGACTTCGAGCATGGTCACCGATCGGACGATGCCGCTCTGGCCGATCATCGGCGACCCTATCAAGCAGACCAAGCGCAACTTCATCCGTAAGGCTCAATTCGGCTGGGGCTGGGATTGGGGTCCGTGCTTGCCGACGGTAGGCATCTGGAAGCCTGTTTCGCTCCGCTTGGAAACTTCGGCGGTGCTGCAAACCGTAAAGTTCACGACCCTGGAGCTTTCGGCAGCGCATGATCGAGCCAGAATCTCAGTCGAGCTTGAGGTCGAAGAGTTTGGCGATCAGGAAACGTTGTCGGCGCAGATTACGTTGATTGGACCCGCGGGCGAGAGGCCCATCGACGGGACGGTAGTAGTACGAAATGGCCGCGGCCGGCTCGAGGCCACTGTCGAGAATCCGAAACTATGGCGGACGCGCGAGCTTGGCGAGCCCGATCGCTACGCTTTGAAGGTCGTCCTGAATTCACGAGACCGTACACTGGACCGACGCGAGCTCATGGTAGGCATCCGGACGATCGCACTGGATCAATCACCGGATTCCGACGAACCGGGAGCGACCTTCTTTCGTTTCGTGCTGAACGGAGTTCCGATCTTCGCCCGCGGCGTGTGCTGGATTCCAGCCAGCTCCTTTGTCGCCGCCGTTGACGAGGCGCATTACCGCCGCCTGCTCGAGGCTGCGGTCGAAGCCAACATGAACATGATTCGCATCTGGGGTGGTGGCGTCTATGAGCACGACGCCTTTTATGACCTCTGCGACGAACTAGGTCTCCTGGTATGGCAGGATTTCATGTTCGCCTGCGCTCCCTATCCCGATCACGATCCGTCGTTCGTGGACAATGTCGCCGCTGAGGTCGCTTACCAGATCGATCGGCTACGCAACCATCCTTCGCTCGCGCTTTGGTGCGGCAATAACGAGGCCCAGGTGGTTCAGGGCTTTATGAACGCCCTCAACAAGCGAAACGATCCGCTGCCCGGCGATCTCTTTTATAACAAGCGGATGCCCGAGGCGGTGGCCAAGCTCGATCCGACCACGCCCTATTGGCCCGGCAGTCCTTTCGGCGGTCCCAACGCCAACAGCATGATAGCCGGCGACGTGCACGACTGGACTGTTTGGCATGGGATGCCTCCGGTGCCAGTTGATCGGCCCGTGGGTAAATTCGATCTAAGTCCTGAAAGTGTTGCCTATACCCGTTATGCCGAGGACACTGCCCGCTTCATCAGCGAATACGGAATCCAGGCGTCGCCGGTTATGACTACGCTGACGCGATGCTTACCGGAGGATCAGCGCTGTCTAGGCAGTCCTGGGCTGCTCAACCGGATCAAGGATCGTCCGAAGAACAAGATTGACGCGATGCTTGTCACCGTGACCGGGATGCCTAAGACGCTGGAGCAGTACGTTGACTACACTCAGATCACACAGGCGGAAGGTCTTAAGTTCGGCGTCGAACACTTTCGGCGGCGGAAGCCCCACTGCTCGGGCTCACTTATCTGGCAATTCAACGACTGTTGGCCGGGAGTTAGTTGGAGTCTGATCGACTACTACGGCTTTGCAAAGGCATCCTATTTCTACGTGCGCCGCGCCTATGCGCCGGTGATGGCGTCGTTCAAGGTCACGGATGATGGATCTGTCGAGCTCTGGGTCGTCAACGACAGTTTGAATTCACTCGATGCCGAGCTGGAGGTCGCACTTAAGACATTCAGCGGAGAGACCATTTGGTCGGATTCGGTTGTTGAACGGGTGGGCGCAAACCAGGTTGGCATTGTGTGGCGGGGCGACGCCGCTAAACTGGTCGTCGATGCGCGTCATGTTCTCACGCTCCGCGCGCATAACAATCTTGTTCCGCCGAACCGGCATTTCTTCGCGCCGATTAAGGACCTTGAAAGAGTCGCGCCTTCCAGCATCGAGATTGAGATCGAGCAGAAGGGTACGCATGAACTAGCGGTCCATCTGGGCGCCCGGGCTTATCTATACTTTGTTCATCTGCTGACGGGCGACGAGCGAAGCCGGTTCAGTGACAACTATTTCGATCTTGCCGGCGGCGAGCAGCGAACGGTGCTGGTTCGAAATGAATCCGCGCCGCTCAGGCGCGATGATGTCGTCGTGCGCTGGCGTTGACCCGCAGCCAGTAGAAACTCGAGCTGACTGATGGCGCGAAATGACTCACGCATTGATTCTTTCGGATACATAATCGCCCGTTTGGTTGCGATACTCACGAGTCAAAGTCTTGATCAGTGTAGTACTTTTTCGTACGCGAACTGTTGGCAGGGACCTTGCTTGAAATTGAGGCATGTTTACGTACGGATTGCGAGGTCAAGCACGATGCTCTACCTGATTGGCGGTGCCCCGCGTTCGGGCAAAACTACGCTCGCGCGACGGATGCTCGCCGAGCACGGAGTTCCGTACTTCTCGATCGACACCTTGATCGCCAGTCTCTCTCGCGCGAAACCTGAACTCGGAATGCTGGTGAGCGATCCCGCGCTGAAGCGGACGGAAATCGTCTGGCCGACGATTCGCAAGGTCGCGAACGATGTAGTGCGCGCTGGTGACGATCTGCTGATGGAAGGCGACGTGCTTTTACCCAAGCATCTGATGGAATTCGGCCACGACGCTTACACCGGTATCAAGGCATGCTTTATCGGCTACGCGGACGTGGATCCGATGAAGAAGCTGCGCGCGATCCGCGAGCATGTCGCCTACGGAGCGGACTGGACGGAGGAACTCGACGATGCCCGTCTGCTCGCTCTGATTGGCGAGCTTCGCGCCTTCAGCGAATACCTGCGAAGCGAATGCTGCCACTACAAGATTCCGTATTTCGACGGTTCGACCTGTTTCGCGAGCGCGATTCGCGACGCCAAAACCTACCTGCACTCCGGCACCGCGCCCGTTCACCAGCAAACGCCATCACTTCGATACGACTGGCGTTTGCCGTAGGTGAGGCAGGCAGCCCTGATTCACAGCGCTGCGACCTCAACGGGCCGCCGCAGCGAGCGAACTGTGGCCATCGTGGTGGGCTGCATATGTCGAATGCGATCGTGCACCGGAGTTTAGGAAGGAGTCATTCGCTTTTGGTCGCGCGATGCCAAGTAAACTTTCGAGCTTGTCCAGGCGCACGATCATCTGCCGGCCTTGACGAATAATCAGATGCTCATGCTCGAACTCGGCGATGTGTTCGGTGACTCGCGGCCGTGAGCCGCAAACCAGCCCGGCCAAATCGTTGTGGCTTAGAAAGACGCGCAAGAGCGTTCCCCGGGACTCGTTGACTCCGAAGATCGAACACAATTGCAGCAGCGTCAGCAAAAGGCGCTCGCGCAGGTCGAGGCTCCCGCCGAAGAATCGATACCATTGCGTAAGATTGTTTTCGTGAAATTTTCTTAAATCGGACCTGTGCGCATCTCTGGTGATGAGGTCGAACTGGTCCCAGCTCACGCTGCCAACCCTACAATCGCTATGAGCCTCGCATCGAAAATGCCACCGGCCGATGGGTGCAGAAACAAACTGGGGGATTGGACCCGGCGCGACTAAGGCAATCGCTGCACGCCGGCCGGCGAGGCTCAGGCAAGTGATCTTCGCCACGCCTCTCAGCAGGAAATGAACACCCGCCCCGAGTTCCTCTTCATGAAGGATAAGCGTCCCCCGCTTGAAGTCCTCGGAATCGAGCTCGTCCGCAAGATCGTGGATTGCGATGGGTGAGAGAAACGACAAGGGTTTCAACTGACACAATAAATCGAAGTCGGTGGGAGTCGCAGTTTTCCGCCGGTCCATTCTTGTTGCCTCTTTTCTGGCGACTAAAATTCCAATCGAAAAGGAACGCAAGGGCCATACCAATTGGTTCCAGACGCAAGACGATCTTTTCGTGAAGAGCTGGGCGTCCAAAAGCGCGGATGACGATTGGGCAGTGAGAAAGAATGTATCCGATGGAAACAGCGCGAAGTTCCCATGTGGATACACCGGCGACGTCCCTCGCAGTCGGCCATACCGTTCGTGATCGAGTTGGCAATTCCAGTTACGGCGTCCGCTGGGCGGGGATTCAAAAGCTCTACTCTCTTCAGATAACATCGCGCGGGATGAAGGCAAACTCGCACGCGTCGGCCGCGATAGTTGCAGTCACGATGATCATCGTAAGCGCGGCCGGATGCACGCGACGGCCGCCACCACCACCCGCACCGAAGCCGCAAACCATAGAACAACTGAAGGCCGCAATCGCCGGCGTGCTCGAGCGCACGCACACTCCCGGCTGCGGCTTCGCTCTCGTCAACCATAACAGCGTCATCTTTGCCGGCGGCGTCGGCAAAGCCGACCTGGCGACGAACCGCGATGTCACCGGCGACACGATGTTTCGCGTCGGATCGATCACCAAGAGTTTCGTCGCGCTGTCGCTCCTGAAGCTGAACGAGGAGGGCAAGGTTGATCTCCACGCGAAGGTCGCCGAAGTCGCGCCCGAAGTGAAAATCGTCAATCAATGGGACGCGACCGATCCGATCAGAATCGTAAACCTGCTCGAACATACGGCCGGCTTCGACGACATGTCGCCCGCGGAGACCTTCGACATGAGCGGCGGTCCTCAAGTGCCGCTGCTCCAGATCTTCGCGAGATTCCCCGAGCCGCAGGTCGCGCGATGGCGTCCCGGTACGCTCCAATCCTATTCGAATCCCGGCTATGCGGTCGCCGGTTATATCATTGAGAAGCTCACCGGCCGGCCGTGCGCGGACTACATCGCGGATAACATCCTGCGTCCGCTTGCGATGACGCATTCCGACCTGCGGCTTACGCCCGACGTGCGCGCGGCGCTCGCACAGGGCTATCGCGGGAACCCGCCGCTGCCGGTGCCCTATTATCCCATACTGCTGCGCCCGGCCGGCGAGATGAAGTCGTCGCCGAACGAGATGGCGCGATTCGTCCGCATGATGCTCAACCGCGGCACGCTCGACGGCGTCAGGATAGTCAGCCCGGATTCGATTACGCGGATGGAGACGCCGGAGACCGGTCTGGCCGCGCGCGCCGGCTTCAAAGAAGGATACGCGCTCGGCAACTACGTGACCGTCAGGCACCCGATTAAGACCCACGGCCACAACGGCGGCATCGACGGCTTCCTTTCGGCGTACGCGTACATGCCGGACCAGGGACTCGGCTACTTCCTGTCGATCAATGCGAGCAGCCCGGCGTTCAGCCAGGTTGAAGATCTGATCTTCGCCTACATCACGCGCACGACTGCGATTCCGCCGAAGCCGGCTGCCGCGCCGCTCGATGCGGGCGTCGTCGCGGCGACCGGCTTCTACCAGTTTGCGTCGCCCCGCAACGAGAAGTTCAAATTCCTCGACGAGCTCCTGGTCGAGGGCTGGACCTACATCGATCACGGCAAGCTCTATCGTCGAGGACTTATACCGAGTCCGCCGGAGGAACTGGTCTATCTCGGCCACAACCAGTTTCGCACCGAAAAGGAATCCGGCGCCGACGGTGTGTATTGCACCGACGCCGACGGCAACCGCTACGGCTGCGGCGAGCTGGCTTGCTTCCGCAAGGTTAGCCCGGCCTGGCCCGCGACGCGGCTCATCCTGCTGGTGGGCGCAGTGCTGACGATGGCGACGTTGATCGGATTTGCGCTGGTCTGGATTCCGCGCAAGTTGTTCGGGCGCATGAAGGGCGTGAAATATCTTGCGGTGCGCGTCGTCCCGCTATGCGCATCGCTCACCTTCCTTGCCACCGTCATCCTGTGGATACACGGTGGTGGCTCGACGTTTGCAATCGCGACTCCGAGCCCCTTCGCAATCGCCACCTGCTTGCTGACACTCCTCTTTGCGATCCTTTCGGCCGTGGGATTCGTGCTGGCGATTCGCTCTTTCAGCTACGCGATGAATCGGGCGGCGCGGTTTCATTCGATAGCAGTCGCGTCTGCATGCCTGGGCTGGACGGTCTATTTGGGTTACTGGGGAATGATCGGCTTGCGCTTCTGGGCGATCTGAGATTTCAAGGAGATTTGTGAACCCGGCATAGGTGCGCGACAAGATATGAACACATTGGCTGCGACCGGGGCCGGATTTCTTATCGCTGTATTGTGGTTCGATCTTATGTTCGATGTGCAGACGCGAAAGCACTCCGGCGATCAGATTCCGAGCGGGGTGTTGGCCTCGATCTCGGCCTACTACCGACGCGTCACTATCGAAGCATGGCCGATGAACCGGCTGATCGCGGTCGTGATGCTGCTTACCTTGTTGGCGATAGTTATCGAAATTGTACAGCACGCTGGTCATTGGTGGGTCGCATGGATCTCGCTTGCTGCCGCCGCCAGCGCGATCGGGCTGGCTCGCGCGCGGACCGTTCCAAACGCGATGCGGCTCGGACGCGCCGCGGATTCATCGGAAGCGCAATCCCGACTCGCCCGAGCGATCTATCGGGACCATCTCTACTGTCTGGCGGCCATGAGCATGGTGCTGGTACTCCAACTGTGCGCAGCGCTTTGAGGCTCGGCCTTTTCTGCTTAGAGCACTTCCGCTCGCAACTGTGGGAACACTTTCGACACTTTGGCGAGCAGGTAATCGCCGTAATTTCCGCTGACGGTGGCAAGGTCGGCGCCATCCCAGCGGCGGCGGTTGCGGCGCCGATTGCCGGCTGTGGGATCGGGCGTAAGAATTTTGATTGGCTCCAGCACCGCGTCAAAGCCCGGATCGAGGAACAGCGGCATCGAGATACGATCCCGCGTCGAGACGTTGCGCACGCGATGGAGCGCCGACACGTATCGTCCGTTGGTCAACCGTTCGAGCATATCGCCGACATTGCACACAAACGAATCGGGCACCGGCGGCGCTGGCAGCCATCGATCGTAGTGCCAGATTTGAAGGCCCGCGACTTCGTCCTGCCGCAGCAGGGTCAGCAGTCCGTAGTCGGTGTGCTCGCCGACGCCAAGTTCGTTTTCATCCGCGCCGGCCGTTGCGGGCGGATAGTTGAAGATGCGGAAGAGCACCGTAGGGTCGCGGGTATAGCGCTCGAGGAAGTAGTCCTGCGAAAGGCCGAGACCGCCGGCGATGCCTTTCAACAATAGTTGGCCGAGCGCAGCGACCTCATCTATATAGGCGAGCAGCGTGTCGCGGAATCCGGGCAGCGGAGGGAAGAGGTTCGCGCCGTGCAACGGCACGCCGGCGCGAACGCGCGGGTCGTCCGGTCCCAACTCGGTGCCGAAGTAAA
The DNA here is from genome assembly GCA_963717005.1 of uncultured delta proteobacterium. Lineage (GTDB taxonomy): Bacteria > Desulfobacterota > Binatia > Binatales > Binataceae > Binatus. The sequence continues at coordinate 4,464,671 of OY970324.1, read as the reverse complement.
TTCCTTCCTTGCGATCGGGCCGGCCGGAGGTCAACTCACCGTCCACGGGGAAGTAGCCGCGCCACGCGCGTCCGCCATGCTCCATCGCGATCGCCATCTTCTGTTCCAGCGGCGAAGCGAAGAAGTCGCGCGCCAGCGCAATCATCCGCGTCGACAACGCGGGATCGATTCCATGACCGGTGATATAGAAAAACCCAAACTCGCCGCACGCTCGATCGAGTGCCGCACCAACGCGAGCGAGATCGCGAGAGTCGCTGCGCAGCGATCCGATATCGATGATCGGGAGACGGTCAGTAGAATTAGTCACTCGAGACCTTTGAGAAAGTCGCGCAATACGCGATCCCACTTCTGCCAATCGGCGCCGCTCGCGAGATGGCCCTTGTCGCTGTCGATCTCATAGTAGCGGGCATCGACGCCCGCGGCTTTCAGTTTCGCCATCACGGTGGGCGCGATGGCCGGCGGGAACAGCTGGTCGGTGCGCGAGAGCACGTAAAGGACTTTCGCCCGAATCTTCGCGAAATCCTTCTCGGCGTTGTAATGCGAACGCGCCTGCGCCAGCGCAATCATCGAATTGGGATCGAAGGCCTTCGCCCACGGTTCCGCGAGCTGATTGATGGCCGCTTCGCGCTTTGCCGGATCGGGAAACCTCGGAGCGAGTTCAGCCTCGATGCCGTAGCGCTTGAGCGTCGCGACGCGCAACTCCGTCATGAAGCCGAGCATCTCCGCGTTGCCGTAGTGATGGCCGCCGTTCCATCCGGGCGCTTCGGCAAATCGCGCGCGCAAGTCGGCCACCATTCGCGCACCGTCGGCGGCGTTGGGCGCCGTGACCACCGGGACGATTGCGCACATCGCGTCGGGAAACGAGACGCCCCATTGAAACGCCTGGTAGCCGCCGAACGACAAGCCCGCGACCGCGACCAGATGCTTGACGCCGAGCGCGTCGAGCAGCGCGCGCTGCGCGGTAACGATATCGACCAGGCTGTAGTCCGGGAAATCCGGACCGTACGGCTTGCCGGTTTTGGGATTTATACTCGCAGGCGCGGTGGAACCGTATGAAGAGCCGAGCATGTTCGATGACACGACGAAATACCTGCCGGTGTCGATCGCCTTGCCGGGCCCGATCAGCCCGTCCCACCATCCGGCTTCGCCATTCGCATCGAGACCCGCCGCGTGCTGGCTCGAGGTGTAGCCATGTGCAACCAGGATCGCGTTGCGTCCACTCGACGCGAGAGTTCCATACGTCTCATACGTGAGGATGAGTTCGGGCAGCACCTCGCCGCGCTCGAGGCGGAAATTTCTGGTCGCGAAACTTTTTAGTTCGACTACGCCGAGGCCGTTTTCATTCGCCATCGCAGTGCTCCCTCGAGCTTTCTGGCGCTTGCGGCTGGCTATGGGCATGAGTTCTCATACAATGGGTAGTGGTTACAAGACGGTTCACCACCATCGGTAGCTTCGTTCCGTCAGAAACTGTTTTCAGGAACCGGACCCCAAACTCGGTTTTTCGGGCCCGTGCTGGGAAGGGAGACCGGATTGCGAGGAGGGGTGCAACGGTGCCGGTCTTGCGGTTTGGCGAGAATGGAGCAACTTGACGCATACCTTACAAATAACACGGAAAGTCGGCCGTGGTCAGGCGGTAAAGTTCATCCCCAATCTCCTTGGTCCAGACTGAACGAGTGCGCTTGCGATCTGTTTTACGAAAGAGCCTTGACAGCCTGACAGGAAGTAGCTTACAAAATTGTAAGTAATCGCCGCGCAATAGTCGCAAAGGAGGTCGTCCCCCATGGATACTCCCGAGTTGTGGCAGTTCACCGGTTCTCACTTCAATGAGAAAGCCCGCTGGGCGTTGGACTTCAAGCATGTACCGCATATCCGCCACTCGCTGATTCCGGGGTTTCACGTGCCGGTCGTCAAGCGGATGACGGGCAAGACGCATGTCCCGGTGCTGAAGCTGAATGGCACGGCGATCTCCGATTCGAGCAAGATCATCGACGCGCTCGAGCGCGCGTATCTCGAGCCCGCGCTTTATCCGGCCGAACCCGATGAGCGCCGGCGCGCGCTCGAACTCGAAGACTTCTTCGACGACGAGCTCGGCCCCTACATACGGCGCTGGATTTTTCACGTGATTCTGCCGTACCCGCAATTTGTGCGCGCGGTCTTCGTATCCCACGCGAGCACCGCCGCGCAACTGGCGCAGCGTGCGATGTCTCCCCTCATTGGTATCGTCATGCGCCGTCAGATGGATATCAGTCCCGCCACGGCCGAGATTGCGCGCGGCAAGACGATGGCCGCGATGGATCGGCTCGAGCATGAGTTGCAACCATCGGGTTATCTGGTGGGCGATCGTTTCACAGTCGCCGATCTTACGGCGGCCGCGCTGCTTTCGCCGCTGGTCAGACCGCCGGAGTTTCCGTACCAAGCCGCGGCTCCGCTACCCGAGCCGTTTGCGAAAATCAGGGAGTCGGTCTCGACGCATCCGGCGTTCCAATGGACTCTTCGGACCTATCGCGAGCATCGTGGCGAGTCGGCAGAAGTCGCAGTTGGGGCGAGTGCTTCGCGGATGAACACGGATGCGAGCAGGACCGCGACCGCCGGGCGTTAGCTTCAGGAGCCATTCTGCGACGGCACCGGCGCGGGACCGGGGCGCGCCACGACGGCGCCGCAGCGCCGCGGAGACTCGGAGCGCGATCCTCGAGGCAGCCGAGCGCCGTCTGCTTGCCGGAGGACCCGACGCGATTCGGCTTCAGGAAATCGCCGCCGACGCCGGCATCTCGCATCCCGCGATCCTCCATCACTTCGGCAGCCGCGAAGGTTTGGTCGAGGCGATGGTCCTGCGCGGCATCGCGAATCTTCAGGCGCAATTCCTCGAGGGATGGCCGAGTGCGAAAGAACCCGACATCGAAGGCGTGCTCGATCGCTTTTACGAAGTCGCGTCGCGCCGCGGAATCGCGCGCATGCTGGCGTGGCTGATTCTTTCCGGCCAGGGCAACCGGACCATGACGCCCGGCGTGTTCAAGCCGGCGGCCGAGAGGATGCATGCCGGCCGGGTTCGCCGAGCGCAGAAAGAAGGACGCCGGTCGCCTGCGCTGGATGAGACGCTGTTCGCCGCTACTCATCTCTTTATTCTCGTGCTCGGGGATAGTTTGTTCGGGCCGAGCGTGCGACGAGCGATAGGACTTGGTTCAGGCGCCGACAGCACCAGGCGCTATCGTCGCTGGTTGAACAAGGTTATCGAGCGAATGGAATCGCGCCGCCCGGCGCATACCTGATTTCGCGTTCAGCGGGTGGGCAGGCGGCGGAAGGTCCAGAAGCGGACGCCGCTGGCGCCGGCTTCTTCGCCGTTCACGATCAGGTCGAAGCCCTGCTTGAGATAGAACGCGACGTTGCGCTGGTTCTCGGTCTCGAGATAGCACGCGGCGTGCTCGTCGTCGGCGCGCGCGAGCACCGGACGCATCAACGCGCCGCCGAGTCCGCGCCGCTGACTGTCGGGCTCGACGCCGAGCAGAAACAGGTACCAGCATGCGCTCGGCAGGTCGCGCTCGCGCGCCTGCCATTCGCGACCGACGACTTCGCGATAGCGCTGATAAGCGTCGTTGCCAATCAGATTCGGAGTTTCGTGCATCCCCGACGCTTGGATATTCTCGCGCGTCCATTTCGCGTGCGGCGGGAGCCAGAGCGCGACGCCTTTGAGCACGCCCGCGGTCACATAGACTTCGCCCGCGAGCGTTCCGAAGCGGATCATCCTCGCGTACATGTCGGGCAGCAGGCGCACGCGCTCGGCGGCGTCGGGAATCGCGTAGGTCATCAGCGGATCGTCGTGGAAGGCGCGCGCGAGCGTGGCCGCGGCCGCGGAGATTTGCGAATCAGTGAGTCTGACGATTTTCGCGCTCACGCACGCATCTTCGCACACCGCGCGTCCGCGATGTAGCGGCGTTATCGATACGCGGCGGCCTGGATACCGTAGAGCTCGGCGTACTGTCCGCCCTTCGCCATCAGCGCCTCGTGAGTGCCAACCTCGGCGACGCGCGCGCCGTCGAGCACGACTATCTGATCGGCCATTCGTACCGTGCTGAACCGATGCGAAATCAGAATCGTGATTTGCCCCTGGCGTCCGTTGCCGGAGGTGCCGTCGCGCCGCTCACTCCGGGCGGCAGCGGCGTAGCGCTCGAACAAAGCGTGCTCAGTCTCGGCGTCAAGCGCCGCGGTGGGCTCGTCGAGCACCAGCAGGAGAGGGTGATCGCGCATGAAGCCGCGCGCCAGCGCCAGCTTCTGCCACTGGCCAAAGCTCACTTCGACCCCGCTCGGCCAGGTCGGGCCGAGCTGCGTGTCGAGGCCGGCATTCAGCTTCGCCACCACGTCTTCGGCGCCGGCGCGATCGACGGCGGCAACGACGGCGGGCTCATCATCGAGCCGCGGGACGTCGCCGAGGCCCACCGTGTGACGCGCGCGAAACTCGAAGCGGAAAAAATCCTGAAACGCGCCCGCGAGGTGCTCGCGCCAATCGTCGGCGGGAATCCGCGCCAGGTCCACTCCATCTATAAGGATGCGTCCGCGGTCGGGCTGATAGAGCCGCGCCAGCAGCTTGACCAGCGTACTCTTGCCGGCGCCGTTCTCGCCGACGATTGCAATCACCGATCCTTGTTTCAGATCGAGGCTCACGTCGTCGAGCACCTGGCGCGTCGTCCCCGGATACGCGAACGAAACATGTTCGAGCCGGATGCCGTCGGCGAGGCGGTCGGGGGCCGGCGTGTCGGCATCCTCGGTCAACGCGGCGGCATAGTCTTCGAGCCATGCCAGCCGGCGCGAACCGTCGAGCCAGACGCCGCGCAGGAATCCAATCTCGCCGACCGTCGCGCCGATATACGCCGACAGGCGCGATCCGGCGGCGAGCACCAGCAGCACCTGACCCGAGGTTGCGTGGAGCCCGACGGTGACGTACACGATCGCGCCGATATAACCCGCGCCGAAAATCAGCCACGCGACCGTATGCCACGCCGCACTGCCCCAACGCGCACTTGCCACGGGTCCATACCAGCGCTCCCACGCTTCGCGCCGCAATTTCACCAGGCGATTTCCGATCCGCATGACGCGCACTTCTTTTCCGGGTGGCGCAGCCGTCGCGACGGTGAACAAATGCCGCGCCAAACGATTCGCCGATGCGCCACTCTCTTCCGCGGCGCGCTCGATACCGGGCCGCCAGGTCGAAGTCAGCACCGTCGGCAGCGCGAAGGCCGCGAGCAGCGCAAGGATCGGGCTTATCGACATCAGCAGCACAACGGTCACGCCGAGGCGCAGGATCCATCCGCAGGTCGAGAACATCGACATGTACATGTGGTCGAGCACGAAGACCTGGTCGCGCAGCACGGCGAGGCGGTCGAGGTACTCGGGGCGTTCGTGATGCTCGATGGTCGCGACCGTGGCTTGCAGCCGTGCAACGTGAGACTCGAGCGCAATCGTCAGGCGGTCGCGGAAGCGGCGCTGAACGCGGTCGCTGGTCACGCGCAGGAACCAGGTGCCGACGGCCGAGACGCCGAGACCCATAGCCGCCGCGATCACCTCGAAGCGATCGTGTCCGGTCACTCCGTTGGCCAGCAGCATCAGCCACAGCGCCAGCAGCGCGTCGGGCAACGCCGCAAGCAATGACAGGCCGGCGGCTACCGTCAGCAGGCGCGGCTCCGCCTGATAGCCGCGCTTGAGCGCGCGCCACATCGCGGGAATCGCGGCCGGCACATCGTCATGCGGGCTCATCGAGCGCAACTCCTTCTTCGGCGCCGGCTGCGGCTTCGCCGAAGCGCGACGCCTGCAACTCGAACATCGTGTGGTAGCGTCCGCCGGCTGCCATCAGTTCGTCATGGGTGCCGAGTTCGACTACGCGTCCGTGTTCGAGCACGCAGATGCGATCGGCATGACGCACGGTGGAGAATCGATGGGATATCAGAATGGTCGTGGCGTGATGCGTCGCGGTTAGAATGCGATCGAAAATCTCGCTCTCGCCGCGCACGTCGAGTTGCGCGGTCGGCTCGTCGAGCAGGACGACGCCCGCGCCGAGTTTGACCGCGCACAGCGCGCGCGCGAGCGCGATCCGCTGCCACTGCCCGCCGGAGAGATCGGTGCCGCCCTGGTATCCGCGCGCGAGTATCGTATCGAGCGACGCCAGATTCGCCGCGCCCGCTTGCATCAACGCCTGCGCGATCGCCTCGTCGGGCGCGCCCGCGGGCGATACGTTGTCGCGCAGCGGCAGCTCGAACCGGGTGAAGTCCTGGAATACCGCGGTCACCCGCTCGCGCCATGAGTCGATGTCGATCTCGCGCAGATCGACGCCGTCGATCTCGATCGCGCCTTCATCCGGATCGTAAAGCCGGCACAGCAGCTTCGCGAGCGTGGTCTTGCCCGCTCCATTCTGGCCGACGATCGCGAGCGAGGTGCCGGCGGGGATCGTCAAATCGAAGCCGTTCAGCACGCATTCTCCGCCCGCGGGATAGGCGAAGCTGACGTTGCGAAATCGAATCTCGCGCGCCGGCATCTTGTCCGCCGCGCGTTCTCCGCGCACGAGATTCCCGGCCGGACGCATCGCTTCTCGCAGTCGGAGTACAGCGCCGGCCGGTGCGGCGGCGCCGTCGAGCGCCCACGACAATCCGCCGAATGCGATCATGCTCGTGCTGACTGCCGCACTCGCGAACGTCACGACGTGACCTACCGCGATGCGGCCGGCGGCGGCGTCTGCCGCCAGCGCCCAGAACACGATAAGGTTGGCGAACAGCAATAACATCACGCTCCACAGCACCGGCCGCTCGCGCAGCCGCGTCGCCTCCCAGCGCAAATCGAACAGGCGCCGCCGCCGCGAGGTGAAGCGATCGATTGTCCACGACGCGAGCCCGAACAGCCGCAGTTCCTTGGCCGCCGGCGGATCGACGGCGAGCCGATAAGCATAGTCGGCGTGGCGCTGCGCCTCCCGCACCTCGTCCGTATTGCGATCGCGCCACACTCCGCTTTCGCGCAGCAGCCAATGCGTCGCGAGCCATGCGCCCGCGAGCAGTATCGGCGCCCACCATGCGTACGCCGCCAGCACCGCGGCCGATAGAAGTCCCCCGACCATCTCGACCAGCCCCGACGCAATGAAGTCCATCGAGATGCTCATCGGCGGTCCGCTGATTCCGAGATCGAAGTCGCGCGCCATCGCAAGATCGGTCGTAAGGCGCGGGTCCTCGAGATGACCCATGCCGGGCGGCGTGACGCAGGCGGTGGTCAGCTGATCGTAGAGCCACGCGGCGACCCGGCTGCCGAGGTTCGAGCCGACCGCATGATGGAACGGCGGCGTTACCTGCAGCAGCACGAACACCGTGCCGACTGCGAGCAGCGGCGCCGCGAGCGAACTGCCGCGCTGAACACTGCCGACCAACGCGCCCATCGCAATCGCGAACAGCGCGGGCAGCATTCCGCGCAGTCCGAGTGCGGCCCACCACGCGATCGCGAGCGGGCGATCCGCCTTCAGCATGACGCCGAAGAACTTCCAGTCATCCCGCGCTTTCAGTGGATCGAACATCGGCGGCATCATTATGATTGTATAACCGTCGCGCCGTCGCCTTGGTTACGCATGCGATCATTGCGATCGGCGCGGCACGGTCTTCAGCCGCTGTACCCCGAGCTCATCGCACCATCGCTGGAAGCGCGCGCGTGGCACACCGTTGAATTTCAGGTCGTCGAGCGAGTCGCTGAGCGGCACCGTGTCCACCAGCGTCGCCAGCTGGCGGTAGAGGAGGGCGTCGGCGCGATGCTCCACCAACGTCACCGCGAGCTTTTCCGCGCCGCGCGGCTTGACCTTCCAATCCGCGGAGTCCGCCGGAATCTGTTCGATTCGTTGGTACACGCCGAGCAGCATCGCCGCCGTCTTCTTACCGAATCCAGGCAACCCCGGAAAGCCATCGGCGCTGTCGCCCGCCAGTGCGAGGAAGTCCGCCATGCTTTCGGGCCCGAAGCCGCGCGCGGTGCGAAACGCGGCCTCATTCGTGACTTTTTTCTGACGCCGATCGACCTGCACCACCCGGTCGCCCATCAAGCACTGGCCGAGATCCTTGTCCGGCGTGAGAATCCGCACCTGCTCGACCTGATCGCGAAAGCGGCGCGCCCCGCTCGCGAGTCCGTCGTCGGCCTCGTACTCACGCATCGGCCATACGGTCACGCCAATCGCGCGGACCGCATCTTCGGCGGCGTCGAACTGCGAGCGCAACTCGGGTGGAACGCCCTCGTCACTTTTGTACAGCGGAAACAGATCGTTGCGAAACGAACGGATCGGATTGTCGAACGCCACCGCGATATGGCTAACGGCCTCGTCCCCGTCATGCAGCAGCGCGAGTATCGACTCGACGATACCGACGGTGGCCTTCGCATCCCTGCCCGAAGGCTCGCGATGGCCCGGCCGCGGCGCATAATGCGCCCGATAGAGCTCGTAAGTCCCGTCAACCAGATGCAGCCTCACGCCGCAACCATAGCACGCATCATCTGCCCACGATCGCCCGAGCTCTCGGGAAGTCATTCCCTTGCTTAGGCCATCCTAGCCTACCCGATAAATTTTTGATTCACGGCTCTTTACACAAACCTACAATCCGTATATTAAAGAAACTGTTGGTTGTGACCATCTAACGCGGATTAAGGCTGACTCGGACCGTCAGCGCGAAGGTTGGTAACGCGTCGGACTTTATTAACGGGGACAATGGCCAATTTCGGCCAAAAAAACAGTCTGAGGAGGACACGGGAATGGAAATGATCACGAAAATGGTTGTGAAGGCTCGGGAGTATCAGAAGGGACAGACGATGGCGGAATACGCGCTGATCCTCGCGGCCGTCGCGGTCGTAGTGTTCGTGGGCTACCAGACGATGGGCTCGACCATCACGTCGCTGCTGTCGAACGTGGACTCGAGTCTCTAATTCGAAAGCGGTGAAGTCCCCGGGGTGGCGGACCAACCCATCCGCCACCCCACTTCAATAGACAATGGGGGAAGAGTCGTAAGTGCTCGATGGCCTGACTGGGCGTCAAGGATGGTCTCCAAGGGGGTACTGGCAAACCAGCTCCCGCTTGGAGCTCACTCCAAGTAATGCGACCACCCGGGAGGGAAGTTATGCGCCAGCAGACAGTAGCCTACAGCTTAGCATCAGGCTCGCGCGGGCAGACGATGACCGAGTATGCGATGATACTTGCAACGATCGCGGTGGTAGCCGCTGCCTTTGTCCAGAATGCGGGGACGATAGTCTCGGAATTAGTCGGCCGCGTGTCCGCGCTCTTTTAAACGTCCGCACGATCCACTAAGGTTCGCCGCGTGGCCGTGCGTCGCAAGCCGCGGCGTCGCCAACCTCCGGAGAGACCATCATGGAGGCCGCCGACGCCCTGTTCTGAGGCTGCCGGCGCGATACTTTTTTGGAAGTTCACCTGGCCAGCCGCCGACGAAAGGCTCTCCTCGCGTACGCGGTGACTCCCGGGTGCAGTCCCGGGAACAGTACCGACTTCCCCCGCCGGATGCTTGCCAGCGACGGGCACTGGCACGTTTTCCGGGACGCAGTACACGGTGAATTTCGACGGACAACTCTGCTCGGATAACGCCAACAACCTCGTTTTGTCGGGAGCAGCTTCGATTGTTCAGTTTCCACTATCTGCGGGATTGGTGACCTGGGCGACGGGAACCTTGGTCGCCTCCGGATCGATCCACCTACCCGCGCCGCTAACCGGCAATCCGATACCGATCAGCGGCCCGATGGCGGTGAGCATCGTCGGCGCAGTCAGGGAGATTCCGGGACTGGTGCCGTAGCTGCTTTAGCGGTCCTGCCCCGGCGCATTGTTTCGTCGCGCCGTCCTGGAGATTCGTTTTGGCGTAGGGTCCGGTGAGGCCGCGGAATCGCGCAGCTTCGATGGAATTTTATCTCGGACCTTTTTCGGCGCGGACAGCAAATAGCCGTCGTTCAGTATCGCCGCCGTCTGGTCCCATTTTACTTTGTAGTCGATGCGGACGCCGACCCATCCTTGCTTGCCCATGTACGGTGGAATGAAGAACCGTTTCGGGTCCGAGTTGACCAGGATTTCCTGAACCATCGCCGGCGCCTTGACCCACACCGCGAGGTGGCCGCTGCCGTGATGATTGTTGTCGGTCATCGCGAACATGCTGCCGCCGGCCACGCGAAACGTGCACTCGCCCCACGCCTCTTTCTCGAAGACGCCGGGAAACGCGAGACAGATCTCGCGCAACTTCGCTATCGCGGGATTCGAATCGTCATACATCCGGGGATGTGCCATCGCCTGAATCGCTCTTCACTAGGCCGCGCTTACTATAGGCACGGCGTGATCGATGTTACGCCAGTATCGTAACAGCCAGAACCTCCGAACGCGTCGGAATGTTACGGCTTCGATGCTAGGCTGAGCGAAGAATCGAAGTGCCGTTGTACGATGGAGGTGATGATGCGGGCGATTGTTGCGATGTTTGCTCTGATCGGAACGATGACGGCCGGATGCTTGCAGGTTCAGCCGCAACCGCCGCTGCCGCCAACCACCATGACTAGCTGGGGTCCTAACGGCGGCTTTACGCTATCGTCGGGGCCGTCAAATTGCGCCGGTCATGCGACGCTCATCGCTGGACACAGCTCGGTTATCGATCCGTGCTTCACCGGCGTCGATAACGTCGTGATGTGCACGGACACGTCGTCGGCCAGCGCCGTCCAGTGCAGCCCCGGCTCCGGCAACCTTGCGATCTCCGGCGCCGGGAGCGACATGATCTCGTACGCCCGGCTCAGATAATCAACCGGCGCGGAGTGTTCGCTTAGCGGAAGTGGGCAGTCCCGACCAGGAAATAAATCAGCAGGATGACGAGCATGGCCGGCACCAATCCGCCGTACTTGCCGTAGCTTCGATAGCCGTAGTAAGTGAATCCGCCGGCGATCAGCAGAAGCAACAGAAGAATCAGCACCATAACCCCTCATCCTCCCCGATTTTTCTTTCGACCCCGCCGAACTGCCATTCGTACTGCCGGACCATTCTACAGGCATAAGAATAATTATCAACCGGAACGCCGCCAGCTAATGTAACCTGACTCTCTCGGTCTGGGCGATCGGATCGCTTTGCTCTGGAATAGAATCGATCACGTACGCGCGGACGCGTGGTGTGTTAGCTTGGAGCGCAAGGATTAACCGGCGGCGGGTTTGGCCGCGCGATTGCCGTGCGAGGAGGCACTGGTGAAATTTTCAGCGTGTTGGCGAAATCTATTTTCGGTCGTGACCCTGGTCGCGTTGCTCAGCCTCGCGCCACCATTCGCGCAGACCGCGCGCGCGCAGTCACATGCGCCCACATCTTCGACCGCGACTGAAAATGAGATCCGCGCCGCGACCTTGCTCTTCTATGCGGCGTTCAACAGCGCCCTGCACGGCGACCTCGCGCCGCTCGGCGCCGTATGGTCCCATCGTCCCAACGTCACCAATCTGAGCGCGGCCGGCGGCCACGCAACCGGATGGAACGAGGTGCACGACGGTTTTCTGAACATGGCGCGGCTCTATCCCGGTGGGAATATCACACAGCGGAACATGACCGTCGTCGCGGGGACGGACATGGGCTACTCGGTCTGTATCGAGACTGGACAACTGCGTTCGTTTGAAGGTCCGATGGTCACTTTCAATCAGCGCGCGACCAACATCTTCCGGCGCGAAGGGGGCGTGTGGAAGCTGGTCCACCATCACGCGGACTCCAATCTGAGCCAGTCGGAGGCCGCATCCAGGTAGGGGCATCGATCCTAACGGGAGCTTCTGATTCGTTAGCCGCACGATCGCGGAGTCTATTTCGATGTGCCTTTGAGCTTCACCTTGATCGGTTTCTTGTGCGCGGGATCATTGCTGGTGATGACGATCCCATCGCTCGTAGATCCCTTCTTGCTCGGCGAGAATACGATGGTCACGTTGCGTGAACTGCCACCGCACCTCGAGATAATCCTCTAGCACGATGGTCTGTCCGTCGAAATGAAAGCAGGGGAGGGCGCCGCTTTCGAGCTGCGCGAGCATCTTGTCCATCATCGTCAGCAGCCGCGCGCGCATCCGCTGAAACGGCTGATACCATTCGCGATCCCAATGACTGTGAACGACGAAGTAGAGATGCTCCATGACGCGCGCCTCGCCGCCCTAGAGTCCCACCGCGACGCATAGCGCCGCAACATCGCCGATTCGCTCGTGCAACGCGGCCGGCACTAGCTGGCAGGACGCGGCCGACATGGGCAAGGCCTCGCGCATCATCACGTCGCGCGCGGGTCCCAGGATCATGTCGCCGGTGCGCATCGCGATCCCGCCAATCACAATTCGTTGAGGATTCAGAATGTCCACGAGGATCGCGAGAATCTGGCCCAGGCGCTCGCCGGTGGTGCGAACTATTCGCTGCGCGACCGCGTCGCCACGCTTCGCCGCCGCGCAAACGTCGCGAGCTGTAAGCGTCCCGCGATGCGCCGTCAGCAGTGTGCTTTGTCCGCGCTTGCGCGCGTCTTCGATCGCTCGCATCGCGACCTGCGCCATACCGCCGCCGCTGGCCCATCCTTCGACCGAGCCGCGCTTGTGATATCCGATCGGGCCGCCGCGCGTGAGCCGCACGTGTCCGATCTCGCCCGCGAGATCGTCGGTGCCGTGGTAGAGCCGGCCGTCGACGATGATTCCCGCGCCGAGTCCGGTGCCCATCGTGAGGAAGACCATGTTATCGACGCCGCGCCCGGCGCCGTAGCGATACTCCGCGACCGCGCCGGCGTTGGCGTCGTTCTCGACATTGCAGCGCACGCCGAATAGGCGCTCTAGGATCGCTTTGATTGGAACATCGACCCAGGTCGCCAGATTGGGCGGTGCCTGGATAATCCCGCGCACTCGATCGAGTGGACCGCCGCAACTCACGCCGATACCGCGAATTGCCGAACTCGAGAGCCTCCGCTTCTTGAGCAGCGCGACGATTCCCTTACCGATCAGATCGAGCGCGCGCTCGGGTCCTTTGGCGGGGATCGTCGCGAATTGGATACGCTCGCGAACTTCGGGCAGCCGCTCCGAGACGACGATCGCCGTCTTGGTGCCGCCGATATCGACACCGATCCAGACTTTTGCGGCCACGCGCGCTCGCCCCCGACGCTCTAGCAGCGCGCCAGCAGTATCAAACGGCGGTCTGTTTCACGAGCCGTTGCGTCTTCAGCGCGCCGGAAACGCATATCCGGCGCCGCCCTCGGTCGGAGCGGTCATGGTCATGCTCAGCGCCGTGAAGGTCCCCAAGGTTACCAGCCGCTTCAAGTTGTTGATCGAAGCGGGTAAATACCTGATCAGCCTGTGAAACGGTTCCTGTAAATTCCACGTCGCGTCGATCGTGGCGTACCGCACTCACCGTGAAGCCCTGCGATTTGAGCCAAGCTTCGATGTCATCGTAGCTGGCCTGAAGCGGGCCAAACATTGCGTCGAATATTTGCGGATTGATCCACTTGTGGTAGATTGGAGTAGACGCATCATGGAGATCTTCGTCCATTTTCTGGGCTGATTGTCTATTGCGGATGTCGAGGTAAATCCTCATTGGAAGAACCATGTCTGGATTCGCTGGAGTTGCCCCACCCTTTAGCTCGGCCGCCCGCGGCCCAACTCCGCCAGGCAACGAAACGATGGGCTCTGTTTGGGCAGCAAGTGTAAGCGACCAAGCTGCATACGAAGTCATGACGAGAAAGAACGCCATTTTCAGCGAAGTTCGAATCAGAGATCGAATTCCAGACAATGATAGTCTGTTCATGAAAACTCCTCCTATTGAATTCTATCTGTGCGGTAGGTGTGAACCGGGACGTATCCGCCTTTTAACAAAGCCTAATTCCTTCAAGCGGATTTCGAGGCTTGCGATCCTTTCCCTAGTCGTTACGTTGGTAGTTGAGGCTTGGGCTTGTTCGAGCAAGCCCGGCTCGGAAGGAGTCGCCTTCGTTCCAATTACAGGCGTAATCATGGGTAGCCGCGTCTCGGCAGCTCCGACCGCGACCCCAACGCCCTCGCCCTTACAGTGACACATAGTGAGACCGCCCAGCTTCTTGTTGACGATGAGTTTACCCATACAACGGTGCCAATCGTATTGCAAGAAGATTTGCAGGGAGTAGGAAGAGGTTCACTAGTTGTAGTGCTGCGAGGAACGCGCAACTGCAAACAGGCAACCGTCTTTTAGATACGAACTGGAATCGCTATTATCGCGCCCATCGATGCTGGCGGCGGAGTGGGAGGTCGCGCCGGCTCGACGCTGCGAGCTGGATCCCTGGAGGCACATGGCCACTCGGGACGTGCGCGAGTTCGTTCACCGCGGATTCGATCGTTCCGCCGCGCAGCAAAATATATTTGCGCTCGCGCCGTCCGATCTCGCCGTCTTCGGCCAGCTCCGCCAGTACCCGGCCGACCACCGGCCGCGAGCTGCCGATCATTTCTGCCAAATCTGAGTGCGTGGGTTCAAATGTGAGCAGGACACCGTCGCGGTCGGCGATGCCAAACTTGCGTCCCAGCTCCGCCATCACCATTTCGATTCGCTCGCGATACGACAGTCCCAGGAAGGTCGCGTAGTACTGGACCCATTCGGCCGCCGCCGAGTTCATCCGCTCCGCCAGCGCCAGCAACTCCTCCGGGTTCATCTGTTTCAGCAGATTGCGCACGTGATCGCGCGTTACAACCGCAAGCACGCACGGGCCAGCGGCCCAAGCCTCGAAGCGGCGGACCCACTGACCCTTCTCGTTGAGCTTGTCCGCCAGCCCGAGGATGTCGCCAGCCGTGGCGAGCCGCACCAACGTTTGCGAGCCGTTCGGATTCGGGCAGACTTCGCGGACGATGCCCTTGACGACCCACATCACGATGTCGGCTGGCGAGCCCTGGCCGAAGATCAATTTTCCCGACGAGTAGGTCAGTTCAGTATGATGCCTGGTCAGTTCGCGCGCAGTGTCTTCCGGAATGCCCCACGAGAAAAGCCCGGCCTCGAACAGGTTCGCGCGGTTGAGCAACGAGATCTGATTCATCTTCCGACTCCGTATAGGCTGGCGTGTCATCCTGACGAAGCGAGCAACCGCGAGCGGCAGGATGGATCTCGGACAGCGGCGCGCACAGCGCCGCCGGTTCCGGTTTCGCGTTGCCGCATCCAGTTACGTTTCGTTTTCATCGAGTGCGGTTCCGTTTTGATCGTGGAAAAATAAGGCGGCTCGGGGTCCCCCACTACAGCTTGGCCGGCGTTTCGTCCCCCGACCTCGCGCAGCCACAAAACTCAGCGGGCGGGCCGCCGCCTGACCACATCAGCAAGGGATGTGCCCAAATGAACGCGATCGCGCGATTGTTTGGTCGAAACGCAGCAACCTCGCGCCGGACGGGCGAAATCTTGCTCAAGTGCCATCGGTCACGGATTCACACAGAAGGATTCGCGGTCATCTATATGGAGTTCGCGCAAAATCGCAGGTCAAAATTCCCAATCGCGCGAGGGAATTGCTCCTCAAACTTTTGTAATTCGACGGCTTAGCCGGAACGCGGCCGATGGAATATAACTGGCGGGGGATTGATTTGGTGGCGCGCATACGATGGGAGCACCGACGGTGAAAATCGGCACTCGATTGACGATAGTCCTGTTGCTGTGCGTGATGCCGGTAATCGCGGTGTACACGTATTGGAGCGTCGATCGGTCCAACCTCTACATAAACGAGTTGCAACAATCGGCGCGCGCCGTCAGCTCGGGCCTCGCTCCTTCGGTTGACGAAGAAGTCATCGCGCAGGAGTGGGACAAAATCGACGGCGCGTTCCAGAAGATGGACGCTGAAGGAACCCGGAGCGCGATCCTCCGGAAGGACGGCACCCTGTGGCACTCGCTGCCGAATTTCCCGCCTGAACTCGTTGATGCGGCCCGGCTGCAAATCGCACAACATCAATCCGCCGAGTTCGGTCCCACCTCAGGGGCGAAGAACTGGTTCTGCGAATTGGTTCCATTGAAAGGGACCGGCGGCGAGGTCATCGGATACCTGCTCGAAGTCCAGGACTGGACCAAGGTGGCGCGTGACAGCCGCGCGCAATCGATCGCGTCGATTGTCGTTGCGCTGGTGCTGATTAGCGTAGTCGCCACTGTCATCCCGGCGCTGGTGCATCGCTACGTCGCGCGGCCGCTGGCCGAATTGTCGGCAAAGGTCACGAAGTTTTCGGCCGACGATTCCGACCGGGCCGCGGGCAGCGAAGTGGAACTGCTCAGCGAGGAATTCCGCAAACTCGATCAGCAACTCACCCGCGCGCGCTCCGATCTGGCGCAACGGCATCGGCGCGAATTGGAACTCGAGCGCGACCTCCAGCGGGCGGATCGGCTCGCCACCATCGGCACGCTGGCGGCCGGACTCGCGCACGAGATCGGCACTCCGCTGGGAGTTATTCGGGTGCGCGCCGAATCGCTCCAGAATGACGAGACGATGCCGTCCGACTCGCGCGTAAAGCTCGGCATCATCGTCCGCCAGATCGATCGAATCGCGCGCATCGTGCAGATGCTGCTCGACTACGCGCGCAAGAGCGAATCGCACAAAGCGATCTGCGATCTCAGAACGGTGGCCGAGCGCTCGCTGACTCTGCTCGAGCCCGAAGCCGCGCAGCGCGGGGTTAGAACGATTGCTCGGCTCGGTGAAACTCCGCTGATGGTAAATTGCGACGCCGATCAAATCGAGCAAGTTTTCGTCAACATGATCATGAACGCGCTCGACGCGATGAATCGCGGCGGTGGAACCTTGCGCGTTACCGCGAACACCGAACCGGGCAGCGGCGGCTCGCGCGTGACGCTCGCGTTCGAGGACACCGGCATCGGCGTCGCGCCCGAGCACGAGAAAAGCCTGTTCGCCCCGTTCTTCACCACCAAGGAGCCCGGCAAAGGCACCGGCATGGGCCTCGCGGTCAGCCAATCTATAGTGCGCGAGCATGAAGGCGAGATAACCTTCAGCTCGGGGCCGTCGGGGTCGCGATTCGTCGTTGCAATTCCGTTGGCGTCAAGCGAGTTGGTCGAACATGAGCGTGGACTCCGGCAACAGCGGCGCGCGTAGCGGGAACGCTACCGTGTTGGTCGTCGATGACGACCACGACATGGTCAGCGCGCTCTGCGACATTCTGCGCCAGGCGGGTTACCATTCGCTCGGCGCGCATTCGGGGGTCGAGGCGATTGCGATCGTCGAGCGCGAATCTCCCGACGTGCTGATTTCCGATCTGCGGATGGCCGGGATGAGCGGGCACGGACTGCAAGCCGAGCTGAAGCGGCGCGCGCCCGACTTGCCGGTGATTATCATCACGGCGTTCGGCTCGATTCAGACCGCGGTCGAATCGATGAAGCTCGGCGCCTTCGATTACATCACCAAGCCCTTCAGCAACAGCGAATTGCTGCTGCTGGTTTCGCGCGCGCTGGAAAATCGCGACCTGCGCAAAGAAGTGAAGCAGCTGCGGATCGAGCTTGCGCGCAATCACGGGCTCGAAAATATTATCGCCGCGAGTCCCAACATGACCGCGATGCTGAGCAAGCTCGCGCAAGTCGCCGACAGCAATGTGAGCGTGCTGATCACCGGCGAGAGCGGTACCGGCAAGGATCTGCTCGCCCGCGCGCTTCACTTCCTGAGCCCGCGGCGCAGCGGTCCGTTCGTGCCCGTCAACTGCGCGGCGATTCCTGAAAGCCTGATCGAAAGCGAGCTGTTCGGACACGCGCGCGGCGCCTTCACCGACGCCAAGCAGAACAAGGTCGGGCTGTTCGTCGCGGCTAGTCACGGCACTCTGTTCCTCGACGAGATCGGCGAGATGCTGCCGTCGGTCCAGGCCAAGCTGCTGCGGGTCATCGAGGACAAACGCGTCCGCCCACTCGGCGCGACCGGCGAGACTACCGTCGATGTGCGCGTGATCGCGGCGACCAACGCCGATTTGGAAAAAGCCGTCGCCGACGGCCGCTTCCGCTCCGATCTTTTTTATCGCATCGCGACCGTGACGATGGCGGTGCCGCCGCTGCGCGATCGCCCCGAAGACATCCCGCTATTGATTAAGCACTTCCTGGCGCGCGCCGGCGCCGAGGCTGGGAAAAATCCGCCGCAGCTCGACACTGAAACGGTGGACCTGCTCATGCGCTATCGATGGCCGGGCAATATTCGCGAGCTGCAGAACGCGATTCAGCAAGCGGTCATCCTTTGCTCGGGCGCCACGATCACGCGCGCCGACTTGCCCGCCCGAATCACCGGCGACCACCCAGCACCGACGCATCTCGAAGAACTCGCCTCGCGCCGAATGGCTCTGGAAGCCGTCGAGCGCGAATACGCCCGCGCCGTGCTCGCCTCGGTCAACGGCCACCGCGGCGAGGCCGCCGCAATCCTCGGCGTCGATCGCAAAACCCTGACCCGCAAACTCGAAGACCCCGACTGACTGTCGCCTAATGCGCGTGCGTCGAGTGGAGTTTCTTGGCGAGATCGCCGCGGCGCGTCACTTTGATTCGATCGAGGCCCAGCCACACTGCCATCGTGACGAGTTCGCGCATCAGCGGCTCAGCGACGGCGCTCGCCCGGACACCCGCTTCGCAATGCGCTCCCTTTACCAGCAGCGTCCGATTGGGGCGGTCGGATTTCAAATCGACGCGCGCGACCAGCCGGTCGCCGAGCAAGAACGGCAGCACGTAGTATCCATACTTGCGCTTCGCTGACCGAGTATAAATCTCGATCCGGTAGCGGAAGCTGAAAATTCTTTCGGTGCGCGCGCGCTCCCAGACCAGCGAGTCGAACGGAGAGAGCAGGGCGCTCGCGTTCAGCTTGCGCGGCGACTTTGCCTTGCGATGCACGTACGCCGGCTCGCGCCATCCTTCGACGCTGACCGGGATCAGTTCGCGGGACTCGACGAGCTCCTTGATGCGCTGCTTTCCCGGGCCGAGGCGGATACGAAAGTAGTCACACAGATCTTTTTCAGTACCCACACCAAGCGCGCTGGCGGCGATTCTCATCAACTCACGCTGCGCGTCTTCGATCGCGGGAGTCGGCATCGCGAGGATTCGCGCCGGGATGACTCGCTCCGGCAGATCGTACAAGCGCTCGAAGCCTCGGCGTCCAGCCGCCGCAAGTTTGCCCGCCGCGAACAGTGCTTCAACCGCGCGCTTGCCGTCGCTCCATCCCCACCATCCGCCCTTGCTCGCGCCGGCGCCGCTGATCTCGCGAGCACTGAGCGCGCCGCGCTCGCGAATCTCATCGAGCGCCGCCTGCATGAAGCCCGGACGCCGCCGCTCGAGCGTCGCGACTCCGGTGTCGTTGTCCTTGTGATTTTCGGCCGCAGCGGACATTCGCCAGCGGAGGATCGGATGCATTTCGAACGGCATCAACGACGCCATGTGCCCCCAATACTCGAACAGCTCGCGACCGGCCGGTGCGCCAATCCACGACGCGTCGAGCATCTCCGGCGCGTACGCACCAAGCCGCGAAAACAGCGGCAAGTAATGCGATCGCACCAGCACGTTGACAGAATCGATTTGCAGCAATCCGATCTGCGCGATGACTCGTCGCAAATGACGTTGGTCGGGACGCGTCGTCGGCCGTGGATTCGCGAAGCCCTGCGCCGCCAGCGCAATCCGCCGCGCCTCGTCCGCCGACATTTTGGTTTTCACGTTTGTAGCCAATGCATCGAGAAAAGATTACTTCTAAATTCCTATGGCATCTTTTGATTCAGACAGACTCGCCAGCGAAACCGCGGCCGCATCGGTCGCGCCTGATTGTCGCGGCATGAACTTTTACCGCATCGACCGCGGCCTGCGCGACCTGCTCGACCTTCACATGGAGCCGCGCTTGCGCGCCGCGATGGAGCCGCATCTCGATCGGCTGGGCCAGCTCGCAGGCGGCCGGCTCGACGAGCTTGCGGAAATCTCCGACAAGCATCCGCCCATGCTCCATTCGCGCGATCGTTTCGGGCGCGACGAGGATTGGGTCGAGTTCCACCCGGCGTATCGCGAGATGGAGCGGATCGGTTTCGGCGAATTCGGGCTGCATGCGATGGCCCATCGGCCGGGCGTGCTCGGATGGCCCGAGCCGCTGCCCTACATCGCGAAGTACGCGTTCCAGTACCTGTTCGTGCAGGCCGAGTTCGGCCTGATGTGTCCGATTAGCGTGACCGACACCGGCGCGGTGCTGGTCGAGAACTACGGCAACGACGATCTCAAAACGCGTTACCTCGGCCGCATGTTGTCGCAGAACATGGACGAGATTTTCAAGGGCGCGCAGTACATGACCGAGCGCGCCGGCGGCTCCGACCTCGGCAACAGTGCGGTCGTTGCGAAGCGCGAGGGCGACTTCTGGCGGCTCTATGGCGACAAATGGTTTTGCTCCGCAGTTGACGGCGACGTTGTTCTGTTGCTGGCGCGCCCGGACGGTGCGCCCAACGGCTCGAAAGGGCTTGGGCTCTTCCTGATGCCGCGGCGATTGGAAAACGGCGAGCGCAACAGTTACCGCGTCGCGCGGCTCAAGGACAAATTCGGCACGCGCTCGATGGCGAGCGGCGAAGTCGTGCTCGAAGGCGCGATCGCTTTCCAGATCGGCGCGCTCGATCGCGGATTGCGCCAGATGATGGACATGGTGAATCTCAGCCGCATGTCGCACGGCGCGCGCGCCGCCGGCATGATGCGCCGATGCCTCAACGAATCGCTCGCGGTCGCGCGTCATCGCGCGGCGTTCGGGAAACCGATCATCGAGCACCCGTTGCTGCGGCGCCAGTTGATGAAACTGATGGTGCCGACCGAGCAGGCGCTGTCGGTTTTCACGTACGACGCGACGATGATGGATCGGGCGCGCGCCGGCGACGCGGAAGCCGAGCGCGTGATGCGCATCCTGACCGCGGTGCTGAAGTTTCGCGCGTGCCGCGACAATATCCGGGTCGCAACCGGCGCGATGGAGGTGCGCGGCGGCAACGGCTACATCGAGGATTGGGTCAACTCGCGCCTCATTCGCGACGCGCATATCGGTGTGCTGTGGGAGGGCACCAGCAATATCAACGCGCTCGACGTGATCAATCGCGCCGTCGCCAAATCCGGCGGCCACGAAACGCTCGCGCGCGCGCTCAAAGGCAGACTGCAAGCGGCGACCGCGGCGCCGTCTGCGTTTCGCGCGGAAATCTCGCAGCTGATCGATCGCGCAGTCGCGTTCGCCGGCGAGGTAGCATCCAAGCCGAAGAACGAAAGATTGGCGCGCGTTGCGACCGATGCGCTTTACAATGTAGCTAGCGCCGCGCTGATGACGTGGGAAGGTGCGACCGCCGGCGCCAACGGCCACGACGCGCGCCGCCTGATCCTCGCGCGCATGGTCGTCGAGCATCGCCTGCACCCCGAAGATCCGCTCGCGCTACCGAACTCGGACTGGGAAGAGGACGCGATCACTGCGCTGCTCGACCCGACGCCAGTATCGCTCGAACGAGCTTCGCAGTTTGTAACCGCCTAGTTCCGGAGCCACTCCACGATTTTCTGATGGATCCCGACTGGATCCGCGGCCTGGAAGGCGTGGCCTGCGCCCGGAATTATGTACATCGCGGCCTGCGGGATTTTGCCCTTGATGATGTTCGCGTTCTCCGCCGGCACCAGTACGTCCTTGTCGCCGTGCACGATCAGCACCGGGCACTTGATTTGCCCCAGCCGGTCGTAGGCGTTGAACGTCTGGATTCCCGCAAACGCGCGATCCGCGGTCTCCGGCGGCGTCGGCGGCATCATCTTAGCTCCCGCGACCATCATCTGCTTGATCTCGGGATGATCGGCGACGAATTCCGCGGGCATGAGCGCCGGCATCAGCAGGTCGAAAGCCTTCTCGGGTTCGGCCGCCATGATCTTGTTCGCCGTCATCAGGCGCTCGACCATATCCGGCGCCGCCATCTTCGCCGTCGTGCCTCCCGCCATCGTACATCCGAGCACGACCTTCGTGACTTGCTCGGGATGCCTTAGCGTCAGCTCCTGCGCGATCATCCCACCCATCGAGACGCCGAATACTTTTGCCCTCGCGATTCCGAGTGCCTTCAACAGGTTGCTCGCGTCATCGGCCATCGCCTCGACGGTGTAGATTCCGTCGGGCTTGTCGCTGAGTCCGGTGCCGCGATTGTCAAAATAGATGCTCTTGAAGCCGGTGAAGAACGGCAGCGATGGAAGCCATCCCGCGCCGGACATGCCGAAACCCATGATCAGCAGCAAGGGCTCGCCGTCGCCGAAGGTGTCGTAGTTGAGGTTGATGTTGCCGGCTTTGATTGATGGCATCGTGAAAATTTACTCCCGCTCGAAAAGATCAAACAAAAACGGACGCGGCTCCTGGTCGAGCTGCGCCCGCGGTTGCGCGCACTGCGAATCGCTTCAGGCGATCTTCAGGATACTCTGTGGATACTGCTCGTTGGGATCGACGCCGGGCGCCATCGTATAGATCACCGACTTGTCGACCACCAACTGCCCGTCGTCGCCGACGTAGATCTTGAATCGATCCATCGGGCGCGGCGCCGGTCCCTCGAAGTTGAGTCCGCTGATGTAATAGCCGGAGCCGTGGCACGGACACTTGAACTTCTGCTCGGTCTTCAGCCATCGCGGGGTGCATCCGAGATGAGTGCACTTTGCAAAGATCGCGTAGAAGCCGGCCTTGGTGCGAATGATCCAAGTGCGGAAATCCTGCTTGTATTTCTCGCTGACCTCGCCGACCACGTAGTCGTCCGGGAAGCCGGCCTTGAACTTCGACGGCGGCAGGAACAGCACGCGCGGGAACGCCGAGCGAACCGCGGCGAGCAGCCCGATCAGCGAGAATACGCCGAACCCCGACCATCCCAGCACGCCGAGAAAATCGCGCCGGCTCCACAACGTACCAATCTCGGATTTTTCCTTGTCGCGCTTCGCGCGCTCTTTTGCCTGCTCCTCCTCGCGCCACTTCTTGAGTTCAGCTGGATCGGTCGGAGCTTTCTCTTTCAGTGCAACAGCCATCTAGGTAACACAACCTCCCAAGCGGTGACGAGCCTGGATTAGCTCATCCACATCTCATTGGACGAATTCGATTAGTAAAAATTCTATTACCCAAAGATACCCAACATTCAAGGGCGAAGATAACCCCCGGATTGCCGGGCATTGTCGGGTCGAGGGCGCGCGGGATGCGAAAGTTCAGTGAAGCGCCGGTTGGGTGCTCGACGGAGGTGGCGATGCTACCGGTACTACCTGCTTGACGGTCGTGGCCGTGGTGGTGACGGTTGTATGCGTCGGAGACCAGTCCTGCGGAGTGGTGGACACCGTCGTCTGGTCCATCGTGTTGTCGGGAATGATCGGAACCGGAGGCGGCGGTGACATGTCGTTGCCGCCGATCGGCCGGTAAACCGGTGCGGCCGGACTGTCGTTGGCGATCCAGTGCATCGGGCGCGAAACCAGCCATTCGAGACCGTAGCCGATGGGATAAAGGAGGTCGGCGGCGAGGGCCAGCGGTTGCGAATCCTCGTCGTGATATTCCTTGGGGTTCTGCTGATCGTTGTCGTTGTACTGCGCGTGCGAAATTGTCGGCAGTCCAATCCACAGCGCGGCGCAGAAAATAATCGCAGCTATGCGCATAGTCACAACTTTGCGCGATTGGCGGCCATCCGTCAACACGTCGCGATCGTTCTTGCGCTGATGCCCTTGCGGGCGCAATTCTAAGCGCGATGACATCTCCAACCATGCGCTCCTTCTGTGCATGCTTGCAAATTTTCACGGCTGCGGCAGTCGTTTTTATCTTCACGCTCGTGTCCAATGCTCATGGCGCACCGGCGCCGGGCGAGATCGCTTACGTCGGCACCGACTCCAACATCTACTACTGCGACGCAAAATGCGCGCAGCCGAAATGCATCACCTGCAAGGCCGCCGCGATTCACGTCCGCCGCGACCACGCGATCTTGCCGGTCATGCTCACCGACGACGCCCCAAACGCCGGTCCGGCGGCCGGCGGCACTGACTACGGATGGCCAACGTTCTCGCCCGACGGCAAGCGCATCGCGTATTCCGCCGAGACCCACAAGCAAGCCGAAGATTCGTTCGCGGTGTGGGTTTACGATCTCGCGCGCCGCCAGGCGATGCTCATTTTCGAGAGCCGCTCCGAGCGCATCGTTTACATGGCCTGGACGCCCGACGGGAATCATCTTTCGTTTCTGCTTGGCGAGCCGCGCGGACTCAGCCTGGTGCTGGCCGAGGTCAAGGAATCGACCCCGGTCCGAATCGTCACCACCGGGATGCCGCTTGTACTTCGATTGGGGCACGCCCGACGAGGTTGCGTTGCACACCCTGGCGCTCGATCCCGATCGCACCGAGAAGGTTTCGCTGATGAGCCTGACCCCGACCAGTCAGAGCACGGTGAAGGTGCTGTCGAGCGGACGCACGCCGTTCAAGACGCCCGCATGGTCGCCCGACGGCAAGCATCTCGCCTACATCGCGAGCTACCACGCCGAATCGAACATCGTGGTCGCCGACGCCGACGCCAGTCATCCGCGTTCGGTCGTGAGTTTGCCGGTCGGCGAGAACAGTTTCGTGTGGGCGCCCGACTCGGCGCACCTGGCGTACTCGACGGCGATCACGCCTCAGGACCCGACCTATCACGGCATCAAGCTGGTCGATATCGCCACCGCGAATTCAAGGTGGCTGACCAAGGACGACGTCGCCGCATTTTTCTTTGCGCCCGACTCGCGCCACCTCGCGTTCATCGGCGTACCAGCGGAGAAGCCGTATTACAGCTGGTCGGTGGTTGATACCAAAACCGGCGTCGAAAAAGCGCTCGGCAACTTTCTCGCCACGCCCGACGAATCGACCGCCTATCACTACTTCGATCAGCTCGCCGTGTCGCACACGATCTGGTCGCCCGACTCGTCGTCGTTCATATACGCGGGCGTGCGATTGGAAGGGTCGCCCGACAAAGCGCTCGGCTTCGCGCCCGCACCGTCGGCGTGGATCGTGCCGATCGACGGCAGCAAGCCGCACGCAATCGCAAACGCAGTGCTCGCGTTCTTCTCACCGGCGAAGTAGGACGGACTCTCTTATCACTGGGTGCAGGGGTCACCCCTGCCCAAGGAAGCGTGAAACCCACGGCGGGTTTCACATTGAATTGGTGGGGCGCGTTACGCTTTATGGCAGAGGTAGATCGCCGCCGGCTTGCCGAGCACTGATACGCGGATGATTTTGCTCGGCGCAATTTTGCGCGTGCGCTCGAGCTCGCGCATCAGCCGCCATTCCGAGGTCAGCAGCACCATCGCGCCGCCGCTCTTGAGCACGCGCGCGAACTCCTTGAACCACAACGGGTAGAGTTTTCGATTCTCGCCGTGCGAGCCGTAGCGGATTCCCCACGGCAGGTTGGTGACGATTTTATCCACGCTCGCGTCGCCCAGCGGCAGTGCGCCCGCATCCCAGTTCTCGAGCTGGATTGGTTTGTAGCGCGCGCCGACGTTGACCCGCGCCGCCGCGAGCGCCGCGTGATCGCGATCGCTGCCGAGCAGCATCGCATAGCGCCCCAGGTGCGCGCGCTCGATCAGGATTGTGCCTGCGCCGCAAAACGGATCGAGCACGACGTTGTCCGCGCGCGGTTCCGACAGCCAGCCGAGCGCCGCCGCACTCGACGCGCGCAGCGAGGCGGGGCGATGCGCCGCCTTGTACTCGCGATGCCGCATCTTGTCGTCGCTCAGCCGCACCGTCAGAAAAAACTCCGCGTCGATCATCGTCGCCCACAACTCGACGTCGGCGTCGTCTTCTTCGAGGCGCCAAGTATGGTCGCCGCGCTCGAGAATTCCGCGCTCGACCGCGCGCTGAAAATCGACCCGCCGATACTCATGCTCGCCCGCCATCCGCGCGATCACGCGGAACTTGAGCCTGCGGCCCGCGCGCGTCCCCGGCGAAAGTTTGACCCGCGCCGCGAGCGCCGGCGCGACCAGCGGCGCCTCGCGCGCCGCGCCCCGAATCTTGTCGAGTTCCTTGTCCTCGGGACCGATTCCGGCGCGATAGCCCGCCAGCCCGAACAGATCTTCCGCCGTGCGCAGGATGCCGAGCTTCTCCGCCGCCGGCGCGAAAAAAATCGTCATCCCGGCGCGATCGGGCACCACCCGTCGCGCTATCTCGCGCGCGCCCGCGATTCGGCCCGCTATCTCGTCCGCCGCGATCGCCTCGAACCCCGGCTGCGTATGCGCGATGTAGAGGTTTGGCCCGAATCTTATCGGATGCGGCTGCGTGCGCTCGGGCAGCGCCGCTTTGCGATCGCGCCCGGTATCTCGACCGGTGGGTCGATACGTCTGCCGCGCGCTATTCACCTGTCATCCGTGCTGCTGCGAGCGTGCTACTTCGAGCGTGACAGGTACTCGTGCGTCTCGGTGTTGATCGTGATCGTGTCGCCCTCGGCCACGAAATGCGGCACGTTAATAGTCATCCCGGTCTCGAGCGTCGCCGGTTTCAGCGTATTGTTCACCGCCGCCGTCTTCATCCCCGGGTCGGTCTGCACCACCTTGAGCGCGACGGTTTTCGGCAAGGTCACGTTAAGCGGGGTGGTCTCGTAAAACTCGACTTCGACTTCGAGGTTCGGCGTCAGAAATCCGACCACGTCCTCGATCAGTTCCTTGGGAATCGTGATCTGCTCGTAGTTCTCGGTGTTCATGAAATGGAAATCGTCGCCGTCCTGGTAGAGGAACTGCATCTTGCTCTGATTCAGGATCACGCGCTCGACGCGATCTTCAGAGCGGAACCGGTTCTCGGTTTGCGATCCGGTCTTGATGTTGCGCAGCTTGGTCTGCACCATCCCGCGCCAGTTGCCGGGCGTGATATGCGTAATCGTCATGATCCGCCACAGGTCCTTGTTGTACTCGACAATCATACCCGGGCGCAGTTGCGTCGCTTGAATCAGCATCGTGTGAACACTCTCGATAAAAGAACGAAGGTTAAGAAGCGAATACTACGCAAGCCCGCGCCGCGCGGCAAGTTCGTAATTTTGTCGGTACTGTCCGGATTCGCAGGACAGTACCGTTTTGTCATCCTGACGAAGCGAGCAACGCGAGCGGCGGGAAGGATCTCGGACAGCTTCGCGGCAGCGAAGCCGGCACCGGTTTTGAAGTCGCGAAGCGCTCCTTTGCTGATGTCGTCGCACAAGCATCCGGATTCTCATTTGATGCAGCAATCCAAAACCGGAACCGGCGGCGCTTACACGCCGCTGTCTGAGATCCTTCCCTGCGCTCGCGCTGCTCGCTCCAGTCAGGATGACACAAAAAAAGCGGCGCGGGCGTAAGCGAGCGCTTCCCGCAGCAGCGAGCTACAAACCACCTTCTCAGAATCGCACTAAGGAATCAGGTTCTTGTACCACGGCCGCGATGGAGGCGGCGTGCCGTACGGCGGCGCGTATCCATATCCATACGGATTCGGCGCGTACGGATTGTAGCCCGGCGCATACGGATTCGCGTACGCGTAGGGATTCGGCCGGTAGTACGGCGACGGCGGATACGCCCCGTACGGCGCCGGATATATCGGCGGATTGCGATACTCCGTCATCCCGCTGCCGCCGCCGACCGTGTCGATCGACGCTTCGACGAAATCGTTGCCGTTGCCGTAGGCGCGAATCCGCGCGTCGCTGCCCGCGGGCATCGGGAACGTCAGGTCGAACGCGCTGTAGCCGCTTGTGCTTATGGGAATCGACTTGACCAGCCGCCCGTTGACGTACACCCCCGCATGACGCACGCCCGGTCCCGCGATCTGCCCGACCACTTCGACATTTCCCGGCGCCGCCATCGATTCCTCGGCGTCAATCACGTTGATCTGTACGTTGGTCAACGGCCCGAGCGACGGGTTCGCATCGATATGACGCCGCGACGGCGAGAGTTCATCGTCCGGCCGCGCAATCTCGGCCGTGTTGTTGCCCTTCGAGGGACCCGCCGACGCGAGCGGACTCTCCGCCAGAGGACCCGCCTCACCGCGCGACGACGCGCTCGCGCCCGGATCGACTTCAATCATCTCTTCGCTGCCCTTCATCGGGCCGATTGCCGCCGGGTCCGGCGTGACCAGCGCCTGTGCCTCGCGCCCATAAACGTCCGCCACCCGAATCGACTGGGTCGGCGAAGGCTGCTCGATCGAAAAGTCGAAATTGATTCGCTGCTCGCCCGGCGTGCTGGCGACGTTGATATCCCTGCTCTTGGTGTCGCCGTCGAAAATTCCCGCCGACTTGAGATCGGTGCCTTCAAAGAAACCTTTGACCCGCACCGTCCCGCCCTGGAACACCCGCGATGCGATCTGGATCTTCGGCGCGGCGGGCATCGCTTCTCCAGCCGGCGGCGCTACCGCCGCATGCGATTCCGGCACCTCGCTGCGAGCGACCGGTCCCTTGGCCGCGGGCACCTGCTTTTCGAGCGCCGCGATCTTTTCCCTAATCCCGGTCCACTGCTCCGGATAATTTCCGCCGGCCAGCTTCGCCGCGGCTTCTATCTTGTCGCGATCGTTGAGTATCGACGCCATCGCACCGCTCGCGGTGGCGCTGTCATGCGCGTCCAGAGCCGTCGATAGCGTTTGCGCATCGCCGGCCAGGCTGGCAGCCGGCGCGAGGATCGGACCAGCCTTGGTGGACGACGCGTTGATTGCATTGAGCATCGCGAACGCATGGTCGCTCAACTCCAGCGCCTGCGCCTGCGCGTCCTGCGCGAAAGATTGTCGCGGCCCGCTCGCCATCGCAACCAGGACGATTAAGCCAATCGTCGTGGCGCTCCGCCACAAAACGGATCGCCGACGCTCACGGTTGCTATGAGATGAAGAGCGTGAGAGCACGGCCGGCACCAACAATCAGACCGAGGATAAATGCGCCCATAGACGTTCCGCCCTCCGGAACCCCAATTATATTCAAATTCCCGCAATTAAACCTACCCGAAAAACGCCTCCTCTCATCCTCGTTATCCGGTCCCCCTTCCACCTGGGGAAGGGTTAGGTTCTTTACGCCGCAGTACGCAACGATGCCACTTTCCAGTATCTTGATTCTGTTATGCCGCAGATCGAATGCACCGATCGCCCGACCGCGGGAGTCCTGACCCTCGATGCGCGAATCCTGGTCCGCGTGATCGGCGACGACCGCGCCTCATTCCTCCACGGGATGTGCACGGCCGACGTCAAGGGCGCGAAGCCCGGCGCCATTCTGCCCGCGCTCTTTCTCACCGAGCATGCGCACGTGATCGCCGACGCCTTCATCTGGGTGACGGCCGACGCACTGCTCCTCGACATCGACGCCGAAGCATGGAACCGCACGCGCGCGCATCTCGAAAAACTGTTGGTCGCCGACGATGTCGAATTCGAGGACGCCGCCAATCTTGCTGTCATCGATGTGGAAGGACCGGCCGCGCTCGATGCGGCAGGCGCGCCGTCGCTTGCGCCGTGGACCTTCATCGAAGCCACCGGCTTGATGGTCGGCAACCTGCCTCGCTACGGCGGTCCCGCTGCGACGATGATCGCTCCGCGTTCGTCGGTCGATTCGACCATCGCCGCAATTCTTGCGAAGGCGCCGGGTTCACGCCGTATCGACTTGTCAGCGCTCGAAGTTATTCGCATCGAAAACGGTGTTGCGCGCGTTGGCGTCGATACCACCGACAAGACGATCGCGCTCGAGGCGCGCCTCAATCGCGCGATCTCATTTAACAAAGGATGCTACCTCGGCCAGGAAACGATCGAGCGGGCGACCGCGCGCGGCGGTTTGAAAAAGCGGATGTTCGGACTTAAGTTCAATACTGCGGACATCCCGCCGGCTGGCGCAGTCCTCAGTCTCGACGGCAAGGAAGTCGGCCGCGTAACGAGCGCAGTCCGTTCGCCGCGCTTCGGCGCAATCGGACTTGCGATTTTGCATCACAGTGCATGGACGGCCGGGGTTGAGTTGAAAGTAGGCGGGAACGGCGTCGCGATCGTGTCCGAATTGCCCTTTGCGCAGAGTTGAAGTGATACTTTAGTTTTACTTTCGAGGGAGTTTACAAGATGGCTAACGTGCTCGGTAAGCGTTACATGTGCGAAAAGTGCGGCACCGAGGTGCTCTGCAACAAGGCCGGTACCGGCGCCGTCGAATGTTGCGACGTCGAGATGAAAATCAAGGAAGCCAAGCCGCTTCCAAGTTCCGATTAGGCCGGCCCGGTGGTAGCCCCGCCCGGGAAAGCAGACCTCGTTCTTCACCAGGGTCTGGTCCTAGGCCATCCCGGTAGCGACTCGGTCGCCATCTCGGGCGGCTCGATCGTCGCGCACGGTACCTTCGCCGATCTGAAGCCGCTGGTCGGTCCGCGAACTCATCTGATTAAGCTCGCGGGCCGCACCGTCGCGCCCGGCTTCATCGATTCGCACATCCATTTTCGCGAGGCGGCTGCCGCCGCCACCGGCATCTCCGTCCAGCGATGCCGCACCGTCGGCGATTTGCTGGCCGACTTGCGGCTCGCCGCCGGCAAGACTCCGCCCGGCAATTGGATGCGCGCGTTCGGATGCGACGAAGCGCTGCTGCTCGACCATCGCGGACCCACGCGCGCCGAGCTCGACCATTCGCTGCCGAAAAATCCGCTGCGCCTGCGTCATCAGACGCTCCACGCCACCTGGCTCAACTCGCGCGCGATCGCGCTGCTCGGCCTCGAGGCAGTCGGCTTCACTCCGCCGTACGGCGCCAACATGGTGCGCGACGCCGCCGGCAAACTCACCGGCCTCGTGGTCGGGATGGAAACGTGGCTCTCGGATCATTTGCCGCCGGTGACCGCCGCCGAATCGGAATCGCGCGCGCGCATCATGAGCCGTGAGATGGCCGCCGCCGGCGTCACCGCCTTCACCGACGCCACTACCCGCAACGGCCCCGCCGAAGTCGAGCAGTTTGCCCGGCTCGCGCAATCCAGCGCTATCTGCCAGCGTGTCGGAGTGATGATCGGCGGTCAGCATCTCGACGCCGCCGATCGATGCGCGCAGCTCGCCCGCGCCGGCGGCATCAGTCTCGCCGGCGCCAAGTTCATGCCCGGCTACCAGTACGACCCGGCCGGCCTCTCGCGCCCCGTCCGCCGCGCGCTCGATCACGGACTCGATTGCGCCTTTCACGTCACCGAAATCGAAGAGCTCGAAGAGGCGGTCGCCGCGATAGAGGCCGCCAGGGCGCAATTCTCCGGCCCGCGCGAGATGCCGCGCTTTCGCGTCGAGCACGGCGGTTTCATCACGCCCGACTACATCGACCGCCTGATGGCCGCCAACGTATGGGTCGTCACCAATCCGGGCTTCATCTATTTTCGCGGTCCCAAGTACAGTGCCGAGCCCGGCCTTGTCGCGCATCTGTATCGCGCGCGCAGCTTGAAGGACGCCAACGTCCACCTGGTCGGCGCGACGGACGCACCGGTCACGCCGGCCAAACCGTTTGCCGCGATCGTAGCCGCCGTTTCTCGTACCACCATCGACGGCGTCGAGCTGGCGCCTGCCGAAGCGCTCTCGATGCCCGACGCGTTCGCGCTCTTCACGTCCGCGGCCGCCCGTCTTGCGCACCTCGACGCCGGCGTCATCGAGCCTGAACATCTTGCCGACTTGATCGTGCTGCCGCGCGATCCATTCTCACTCACGCCGACCGATCTGATGAACCTCACCGTCGATATCACCATCGTCGGCGGCCGCGTGGTGTACGAGCGCGGCCGTCCCGCCATCGCCAGTAGCGACAGCGCCGACCTGCGCTCCACCTAATGTCTTCGATGTCCAACGGTCCGCCCGCGGCGCTCTACGACAGCATTAAAATCAAACGCGTAGACAAGAATAAGGGGTCGTGAAATCGCAAGAGGCACTCTAGTTGCAATTCTGTTCTCACTTGGCGCGGCGCTGATTATGGCGAACGCGAACGCGCAGTCGCCGTCCGCTACACCGACCACGAGCGCTCCGGTAGGTTCCATTCCAGAAAAAATCCCGTCGAATTGGGCTGCGAACGGATGGGATCAATCAAGTTGGACAGCATTCCGTGAACATTGCCGCGCAGTGTTTGCCAAACCAAACAAATTTTATCATTCAGAGTGGGAAGGTTGCGTACATCTCTCGAGCGCGTTCAGCGCCCGGCCCGGGCCGTCTATGACGCCTTTGGCGTCGGGTCCAGGAATTAGCCCCACGCCCCTGGCGACGCCACTACCCCCTGCCCCTCCAGTCGGTCCTCAATCTTCTGACCCTGCGGCATCTGGTCCTCCAACCGTGGGCGCCAATTTTCTCGAATGCGGGGTCGGAGCGAGTAATCGCTCCGCCTCCTCGTATCGAACAACAATTCCAAATCACAAGTGATATAGAGTCCGGAACCTCTCCAACCTACGGCTGCAGAAGCGGTGGAGGCTGAGGCCGAAAAGCTATATCAAGAGAAAGCATCAACCGGAGATCCACTCTCGAAGTGGACCTCACTCGGGCTGCAAGGCGACAAGAAGGTCATTGAGGTAGGATTGCCCTCACAATCGAATGGTTCTCCCGCGGTGCTCTACGATAAGCACGGTCCCGTCGCATGGGTCACGCTCAATCGTCCCGCGCAATTCAACGCTTACAACATGGCGATGCGCGACGCGCTGTTCCAAATCCTCGCCGCAATCCATGACGATCGCGACGTTCGCGCGATGGTCCTGCGCGGCGCCGGTCAGGCCTTCTCGACCGGCGGCGATCTCGCGGAATTCGGGATGGCGCCGTCGCCGATCGTCGCGCGATGGGTCCGCTTTCGCCGCGACGTGTGGGGGATGCTGCGCGCGCTGCCCATCCCGACTATCGCCGCCGTCCACGGCTACACAGTAGGCGGCGGACTCGAGATGGCGCTGCTCT
Source organism: uncultured delta proteobacterium (assembly GCA_963717005.1). Classification (GTDB taxonomy): domain Bacteria; phylum Desulfobacterota; class Binatia; order Binatales; family Binataceae; genus Binatus. Next base: position 4,431,916 of record OY970324.1, on the reverse strand, counting down.
GCGATCTCGCAATCGCCGCCGACGACACCCGCCTCTCTCTGCCCGAGACCGGCGCCGGCATGATCCCCGGCGTCGCGGGCACGCAGACCTGTGCGCGCCGCCTCGGTCTCGGCCGCGCGCTCGACCTGTGCCTCACGGGCCGTTGGATTGACGCCCAAGACGCGTTACTTGTAGGTATGGTCGCCGAAGTGGTCCCCTTGGCCGATTTGGATCGCCGCGCTCTCGCGATCGCCCGCGCCTTCGCACGCATCAGCCGCGAGCGCTCCGCGCTACTCAAGCTCGCGGTCTGGGGCGGCCTCGATTTGCCACTGCGACAGGGACTCGAACTCGAACATCGGCTCTGGAAGAGAGGAAGCGCACTTTGAATACGGTTAACTTCGTCACGATCCCCTCATCGATCGTGCCCGATCAGGAAATCCTGGTCTTCGGGCCGCGACGCCTTACCTATGCGGATCTGAACGACCGGGTCTCACGCCTGTGCGCGGTCTTCAAACAGCTCGGCCTGGCGCATGGCGAGGTCATAGCGGTGCTCGACACCAACTCCGACCTCTACATCCAATGCTACTACGCCGCCGCCAAGGCCGGGCTCACCTTCCTGCCGCTGAACTATCGCGCCAAGGATGCCGAGCTCGAGTACATGATCAACACCGCCGACGCGAAGGCATTGCTCGTCGGCGATCGCTACCTCGAACTGATCGCGAAGATTCAACCCCGGCTGCGGGCGAGCAAAATCGTTGCGCTCGGCGACGGCGCCCGCGGATTGCCGCGGCTCCCGGATCTAATCGCGAAGGCCGAGCCCGACGAAGCCGAAGCTGAAGTCGAGGACGAGGACATCTCTATTCTGATGTACACCAGCGGCACCACCTCGCTGCCGAAAGGCGTGCAGCTCCGCTTCCGCGATTTCGCCGCCTACGTGACCGCCAATGTCGAGATGGCCGACGGCACCGATCGCGGCGTCGCGCTGGTATGCGTGCCCTTTTATCACATCGCCGGAACCACGGCGTACATGACCAACATCTGGACCGGGCGCAAGCTGATCATAATGCCGCAGTTCGACGCCAAGGCGTGGCTCGATCTCGTCGCGCGCGAGCACGTCACCCACGCGTTCGTCGTGCCCACGATGATGAAGCAGATTATCGACGAGCCTTCATTCGCGAAAACCGATCTCTCGACCCTCACCAACCTCGCCTACGGCGGCGCCGCGATGCCGGTGCAGGTAATTCGACGCGCGATCGAAGTCTTCCCGAAACAGGTCGGCTTCGTTAATGCCTATGGTCAGACTGAAACAACCTCATCGCTGACCGTGCTCGGCCCCGACGACCATCGAATCGAAGGCACTCCCGAGCAGATCGAGCTCAAGCTCAAACGCCTCAACTCGATCGGCAAACCGCTGCCCGACGTTGAGATTCGCGTGCGCGACGAGGACGGCAAGTTCCTTGGCCACGGCCAGGTCGGCGAAATCATCATCCGCACCCCGCGCATCATGAAGGGCTATGCCGGCCGCGCTGACGACGCGCGACTCCCCGACGGATGGCGCGCGACCGGCGACCTCGGATGGCTCGACGACGACGGCTACGTCTTCTTCGCCGGCCGCAAGGACGACATGATCATCCGCGGCGGCGAAAATATCGCACCCGCCGAAATCGAAACCGTCCTCATGAGCCATCCCGCGGTTGACGAATGCGCAGTCATCGGCGTGCCGTCCATCGAATGGGGCCAAATCGTCAAGGCCTTCGTCTGCGTGCGCAAGGGCGCGACTGTAACCGAGCCCGAACTCGCCGAGTTCTGCCGCTCGCGGCTGGCCAGCTTCAAGCGTCCCGAGCGCATCGAGTTCATCGACGCGCTGCCGAAAAATCCGCTCGGCAAAATCCTGCGCAAAGATCTGCGCGCACCCGCCGGAGGCGTCTGACGCCGCGCGCCGCCAAAAAATCCCGGCCGCGCCGCGCCGCGCGCTCCAAATCCGCCGGCACGATCGACGTTGCCTTCGCCGGCGGATGCGTCAGCGCGACGCTTTGCTACCCGGGCTCGCGCGCGATTCTCACGCCCGCGATGGCGGTCCGGATGCTCGAACTGTTCGAGCACGTCGAAGATGACGCCGGTGCCCGCGTGCTCGCGCTCACCGCCGCCGGCGCCGCGTTCTGCGTCGGCTTCGACGCCGCGGTCGATCCGCGCCTGGTCGAATCGCTCGCCGTGCTCTCCAAGCCTGCCGTCGCGGTCATTAACGGCGACGCTTTCGACGAGGGCCTCGAACTCGCGATGGCCGCCGATATTCGCGTCGCGATTTCGTCCGCTCATTTCGCGATTACCCAGGTGAAGCGCGGCGCGATGCCTCATTTCGGCGCGACGCAGCGCCTCCCGCGCTTGATAGGCGCCGCCAACGCGTTGCGCTTGATGCTTACGGGGGTGGCTCTGGGAGCCGACGACGCCCTTCGCGCTGGCCTCGTCACTTATCTCGCCGACAGCCGCGCCGACCTCGCCGCTACCGGCGGCCGCGTCGCCGAGGCTATCCTGAGCCGCGCTCCGCTCGCCGCGCGCCTGGTCAAGGACGCCGTGCTCAAGGGTTACGACATGACTTTGGAGCAAGGCATCAGGCTTGAGGAAGATCTGTACGCCCTGCTACAAACGACTTCCGACCGTGCCGAAGGCGTCCGCGCTTTTCTGGAGAAGCGCAAACCGCTGTTCCGCGGCGCGTGATGTTCGGCACAAACTTTAAGCGGCTAAATCATCCGAAAGGACCAGGACTCACGAATGGCAAATCAGCTCGGCAAAGTTTATATCTGCGGCAACTGCAAATCGCAGGTCATCGTCACCAAGGCCGGCAACGGCCAGCTCAAGTGCTGCGGCGTTCCGATGGAACAGAAAAAGTAGCGGTCACGCTCATTCGTTCGAGGCGTTGTCGCGACAACCCAGTGAGGCCCTACGAATGCTCTATGCGATCATAGTCGGAATCATCGCGGGCTGGTTGGCCGGGAAACTCGTGCGTGGCGCAGGGTTTGGATTAATCGGGGACCTCGTACTGGGACTGATCGGCGGTCTCGTCGGCGGATGGATCTTCGGCGCGCTGGGCATTCCGGGACCTAACGGCTTGATCGGCGGCATCATCGTCGCCACCGTCGGCGCCGTCATCCTGGTCTGGATCTCGCACATTATTCGCGAGGCTTGATCAGGCGCCCCGCGCGCCGCTTTCAGCCGCTCGCGCGGATTCTCAGTTCCTCGGCCTGCTTGCGGATCGGCTCCGGCAGCTTGACTTCGTGCGCGTCGATCCAATTCGTCTCGAGCCGATAGAACTCGCGCGCCGGTTCGTAGAACAGGTGGATGATAACGTCGTCGTAATCGAGCACCACCCAATGCGCATGATGCATCCCCTCGACCGCCAGCGCGCGCTGTCCTGCCTTGCCCATCGCCTCTTCGATTCCGCGCGCGATCGCCTGCACCTGCACGTCGGATCGGCCGGTCGCCACCAAGAAATAATCCGCCACCGGTTTCAGATGCTCGGCTTCGAGCACGACCAGGTCGTAGGCCTTTTTTTCCAGCGCCGCCCGGGCCGCTGCGATGGCCTTCTTCAGCGCCGTCAAGAAATCTGACCGCGAATTGGCGGCGGGTTCGCCGTCTGTGGATGGTTCGATCGAGATGAAAATGAACGGGGGAGTTTAAGCAGAGCGAACCTCAATACAGCGCGTGACGCTGGATGTAATCGACGACGTTGATCGGCACCAGGTACCTGATCGATTCACCGTGTCGCAGTTTGCCGCGAATTTCAGTCGCTGAAATGGGGAGGAACGTGGTTTCGACAAAAGATAGCGTTTGTCCGCTCGAATGCACGTAGTGATCGTCTGCCTGAGTGTAGCCAAACCGTTTGAGCGCGGCAACTGATATTCGCGCCGGCCCGTCTTTCCCTTCGGTTAACCTTGTATGAACGGCGAAATTGCACAGCCGCACCAGCTCCTCGGGCTCCTTCCATGAATCCAGCTCGGCGAACTGATCCGCGCCCATCAACAGGAAGAGCGTCGCCGGCTGCCGCAGCGTCGCGAGAAAATAACGCACCGTCTCGATCGTGTACGATCGCCCGGCGCGCCGTATCTCCACATCCGACGTCATGAAATGCCGGTTGCCCTTGGTCGCCAGCCGCACCATCGCCAGCCGATGCTCCGCGGGCGCCAGTTCGCCTTCCGCCTTGTGCGGCGGCGACGCGGCCGGAATGAAATAGACCAGGTCGAGCTGCAAGGCCTCGCGAACTTCCTCGGCCGCGCGCAGATGCCCGAGATGAATCGGATTGAAACTGCCGCCGAACAATCCTACCCGCATTGGATTTGATTTCGCGCCGCGAAGATCAGGCGCGGACTTGTCCAGTCCCGCGCACCACGTACTTATATGTGGTCAACTCGTTGAGTCCCATCGGCCCGCGCGCGTGCAATCGATTGGTCGAGATTCCCGTCTCCGCGCCAAATCCGAACTCGAAACCGTCAGTGAAACGCGTCGAGGCATTGACGTAAACGGTAGCCGAATCGACCTCCCGTTCAAAGCGCGCAGCCGTTCCCGCGTCGCCGGTGACGATCGCGTCGGCCAGATGCGATCCGTGACGCGCGATAAACGCGATCGCCTCATCGACCGAATCCACCACCTTAATCGCCAGGATCAGGTCGAGGTATTCCGCGTCCCAGTCTTCGTCCGTCGCCGCGCGCGCCGCCGGCACGATTTTTCGGGTCGCGTCGTCGCCGCGAAGCTCGACCCCAGCCGCCGTCATCCGCGCGGCGATCGACGGCAGAAATTTCTCCGCGACTGCGCGATGAACCAGCAACTTCTCCATCGAATTGCAGACCGAAGGCCGCGAGCATTTCGCATTCAGGCAAATTTCTTCCGCCATCTTCAAATCCGCGAATCGATCGACGTAGGTGTGGCATTTACCGTCGAAATGCGGCAGCAGCGGCACCGCTGACCCGTCCAGCGCGTCCTTCAACGACTTGCCCCCGCGCGGGATTATCAGATCGATCAACTCGCGGCGGCGCTTCATTACCTGGATCACTTCGCGATTGGGGTCGCTGATAAAGGTCGCCGCATCCGAATCGAGCCCCGCGTCCTTCAACGCGTGCGCGACCAATCCCGCCAAAAATCCGTTGCTGCTGAGCGCTTCGCTGCCGCCGCGCAATACCACTGCGTTGCCGGCCTTGAGCGTCAGCGCGGCCGCATCGACCGTGACGTTGGGCCGCGATTCGTAAATCATCGCGATCACGCCAATCGGCACTCTGATCTTTTCGATCTTCAGCCCGTTGGGCCGCGTCCATCGCTCGATCGCGGTCCCCACCGGATCGTCAAGCGCCTCGACCTGAAGTACACCTGCGGCCATCGCCTCGACTCGCTTATCATCGAGTGTCAACCGCTCGACAAACGCACCGCCGCGCCCACTCTTGCGCGCGCGCTCGAGATCGATCGCGTTGGCGCGAATAATTTCCGCGCGCGAGCCGCGAATCGCGTCGGCCAGCCGCCGCAGAAAATCATTCTTCTGCGCGGTGGTCGCCAGCGCCATCGCAGGCGCCGCTGTACGCGCCCGCTCAAGCGCGGCATTGGTGTCAGCTTCAACACTCATCCGACTTCGAGAATATATCCCATAGCCACTCAAATAAACTGACCATCGATCTTCCCAATCATGGGTGCAGGGGTCGCCCCTGCCGAAGGAAGCGTGAAACCCACCGCGGGTTTCAAATTAAATCAAGTGATTTCCTTGATCAGCACGAAGTTGTCGCGATGGATAATCTCGTCGGCAACTTTGTATCCGAGCAAGGTCGGAATCTCAGTCGAGCGCCGCCCCGCAACTTTCAGCACGTCCGACGCCGGATAGTTCACCAGCCCGCGGCCGAACTCGACGCCGTCGGGATCGAGCAGGCTCACGCAGTCGCCGCCGCCAAAGTCTCCGCGTACCTCGCGCACGCCCGACGGCAGCAGCGAGCGTCCGCGATTGCACAGCGCATCAGCCGCGCCCTTATCGACCGCGAGCGATCCCGCCGGCCGCAGCGCGAACGCGATCCAATGCTTGCGGCTCTTGAGCCGCACTCCGGCCGGCACGATCAGAGTGCCCGCGTTGCGCGCCGGGTCCAGCGCCGCAGTGACGATTCCCGCTTCGCGCCCACCGGCGATTATCACGGCGATTCCGGCGCGCGCCGCCTGCCGCGCCGCCTTCAGCTTGGTCGCCATCCCGCCGCTGCCAAGCGGGCCGGCGTTCTCCGCGACCAGCCCGCGCATCCCGGCTTCAGGATCGGTGATCACGGGAATGAGCCGCGCGTCGCTTCGCGCGCGCGGATCGCCGGTCAGCACCCCATCGACGTCGCTCAGAATGATCAGAAGCTGCGCCTGCACCAGGCTCGCGACCAGCGACGACAGCACGTCGTTGTCGCCGAGGCGGATTTCCTCGACCGCGACGGTGTCGTTCTCGTTGACGATGGGAATCACGCCCGCGCCAAGCAACTCACTGACGGTTTGATTCGCATTCTGACGGCGCTTGCGTTCGGCCAAATCCTGATGCGTCAGCAAAATCTGCGCTACGCTCCGGCCGTGGCCCTCGAATGCGCGCGCCCACGCCGACATCAACTCGATCTGGCCGGTGGCGGCGGCGGCCTGCCGCGCCGCGATCGTCGCGCCGTGAAGTTTCGAGAGCCGCGCGCGTCCCGCGGCGACCGCGCCCGACGTGACGATCACGATTTCCTGACCGGCGCGCACGGCCGACTCGATCTGCGCCGCGAGCTGTTCGATCACATCGACGCGCAGTCCGTCGATGTCCGACAGCACGGCGCTGCCGACCTTGATCACGACGCGCCGCGCGCGCGCGACCGTCGATTGCTTATAGTTCAGTTGCGACATGCGCCGGCTGGTCCATCGTATGAAGCATTCGCGCAATTGCGGCTACCAGCGGCGCGAGTTTCTCGCTCTTGTCCGCCGAAATCGGAAACACTTCGAGCCCGGTAAGCTTGCGCAGTTTGCGCGCGATCTTCGTCACCTCGGCCGCCTCGAGTAAGTCGATTTTGTTGAGCGCGACAATCGCCAGCCGCTCCGCCAGCATCGGATCGAACGCCGCAATCTCAGTGCGCACAGTCGCGAACGCGGCCGCCGGATCGTCCGCGGCGTCGAGCACGTAAACTATCAGCCGCGTGCGCATGATATGCCGCAAGAACCGAATCCCCAGCCCAAGCCCCTTGTGCGCGCCTTCGATCAGCCCCGGAATGTCGGCGAGCGTGAAACTTTCCTCGTCGGAAATCGACACGCGGCCGATATTGGGCGCCAGCGTCGTGAAAGGGTAGGGCGCGATCTTCGGCCGCGCCGCGCTGAGCGCGGTCAGCAGCGTCGATTTGCCCGCGTTCGGCAGTCCCACGAGGCCCGCCTCCGCGACCAACCGCAGCTCCATCCGGATCCATCGCTGCGCGCCCGCGGTTCCCGGCGTCGCGATTCGCGGCGAGCGCCGCGTCGAAGACGCGAAGTGCATATTGCCGCGGCCGCCTTCGCCACCCTGCGCGATTACCGCCGTGTCACCCGGCATCACGAGGTCCGCGAGCGTTTGCCGCTCTCCTCGTCAAACACGATCGTGCCGGGCGGCACGCGCACGACGATGTCGTCGGCGCCGTGCCCGTATTGTTCCTTGCCGCGGCCGGGCTCGCCGTCCTTCGCGATCAGACGCGGCTGATATTTGAAATCGAGCAGCGTCGAGAGTCCTTCATCGACCTGGAAGATTACGCTGCCGCCGCGCCCGCCGTTGCCGCCCGCCGGCCCGCCGAACGGCCGGTACTTCTCGCGCAAAAACGCAATAGCCCCGTCGCCACCCTTCCCGGCGTGCACGAATACCCTGGCTTCATCGATAAATCGCATGGCGGCTTATTCACTATAGTCCCCGAGCGCTGAGCGGATCGCCTACTGACAAATCAAGGTTAGCAATCGAGACGGTCCCCCTTCGCGCTGTTGTGAGAGCGGCAGAGAAACTGGAGATTAGCAACGCCGTCATCACCGCCTCGCGACAGCGGGCGGATATGGTCGACGGTCAGGTCGCGAATTTCCTCACAGCCGGAGAAAGCGCATTTGTATAGGACTCCAGCGGCGAGCATTACCAAGGCTAACTGAGACCGTTTCGCGTTAAAATCCGCTCGTCTCACCTTCGTATGTCCCCGTTTCGCAATCCGTCCAGCTTGAGCAATCTCAGTTTCGCGCTTGGCCCAAAGAAATTCCTCGTAGGTTATTTCCCAACGTTCGGCCAGTGGTCCAAAGTCGACCTGGTCGTACTCGCCCATGACCTGATAGGCGAGTTTAACGGCTTCATGCAAACGCTCAGGTGTTGCGTCGATAGCAGCCCGGTCCACGAATACGTCGCCGTGATAGTATGTCACCAAGTCGTGTATTTTGATGAACATCGCTCGCTCGCGGAATCAACACCTAGTTGACCGTTCCAAGGGTCTACGGGCTTTTAGCCAGTCTGAAAGGTCTTCGAGCACGGCATCGATGGATCGACCAATATGCCCCTTGAGAAAGTGATGGACATCCCGCTGTTCTGACTCACTGTGTACCCAAATGTCGCCAGACATCGGAGCGCGACGTTCTGGATCTTGAGCTTGGATCGTGACTGCCTTTTCAGAATTGGAAGGCATTAGGTCCAGAACGTCAGACAGGATCGAGCGCCGGGAAAAGTCGGGGTCGCAATTTGGATGGTCAGCGAGACCTTCGAGGATCGCTGCACCCCAACGGACACGAAGTTTACTCTCCATCACCGCACCTCCTCCGTAACTATGATCTCCAGCCCGTCGGATCCTTTCAAGCTCCCAGATTAAGAGAATCCACAAGCCAATGTAGGCGGCTCGCTTCGTCGATTCGCGTCGCGAGTCGCCATCGTGAACGATTTCGATTTCGCCGTTCTCCTACGAACAAATCTCCGCCAGCGCGCGGACCGTGTTGATATCGCCGGTGCCGATCAGCATCGTCTTGACCGGCGACGCCTTCCACGCCTTCAGCCGGTCCGCGATTCGCTCGCGGTTGCCGACCAGCGCGACTTCATCGACCAGCTTGTCCGGCACCATCGCCATCGCCTCGGCCTTCTTGCCCGCGAGGAACGCGTCCTGGATTTTTCCCGCGACCTCTTCGTAGCCGAGCCGCTTGGCGTAGTCGTTGTAGAAATTTTTCGATGCGCGCGCCCATCCCGCCGATGTACAGCGCGAGCATCCCCTTCACCGGCATCCGGCACTTCTCGACGTCCGGCCCCATGATGCAGGTGACGAACGGCGCGACGTCGAAATTGGCGAGGCTCTTTTTGCCGCCGGTTTTCGCGAAGCCTTCCTTCAGCGGCGCGTCATAGATGTCAAATCGCTCCGGATTCATCCAGACCGGAATCACGCCGTCTGCTATTTCCCCCGCGAGCGCGATTCCCTTGGGGCTTATAGACGCGGTGTAAATCGGCATGTCCTTGCGCCCGTGCAGGATACTTTTGAGCGGCTTGCCGAGGCCCGACGCGCCCGGGCCGGTGTAAGGGATGTCGTATTCCTTGCCGTGATGCTCGACCGCAACTTCGCGCGCGAGAATGGTGCGGACGATCTCGATGTACTCGCGCGTGCGCTGCAGCGGCTTGCCGTACGACACGCCGTGCCAGCCCTCGACCACCTGCGGACCCGACGGCCCGATGCCGAGGATGAAGCGTCCACCCGACAGCGCGTCGATCGTCATCGCGGTCATCGCAGTCATCGCCGGCGTGCGCCCGGGCATCTGCATAATACCGGTGCCGAGCCGGATCTTTTTGGTCATCGCGCCGATCCACGCCAGCGGCGTGATTGCGTCAGAGCCGTAAGCCTCCGCGGTCCACACCGAGTCGAAGCCGGCGCGCTCCGCCTCGAGGATCGTGTCCATCGGCAAGCCCATCTGCGCGCCCGAATAGCCGGAGATTAAACCTAGTTTCATCGAAATTTCCTCCATCGCGAGTCGCGAAAAAATTAATCGAACACTGAAAAGAAAAAAGCCCCACGGCACTGCCGCAGGGCTTCAGCTAAATCTTGCTGAAAAACGATCTACGCAGATGCCCCTGCGGTGCTTTCAATTGCGGGGAGCGGCTCGACGCTCACTTGCCGCTTCTCACCCTTCGGCTCGTACTTAACCACACCGTCGATGAGCGCGTAAATCGTATAGTCGCGGCCGAGTCCGACGTTGCGCCCCGGATGCACGCGCGTGCCGCACTGGCGGACGAGGATATTGCCGGCCTTGACGGTCTGGCCCGCGTAAATCTTGATACCCCGGCGCTGGCCCGGACTATCGCGGCCATTGCGCGTCGAACCCTGTCCTTTCTTATGCGCCATGGATTGTCTCCTCGAAGGCCTTCCAACTCTTCCCCTCTCTCTGTCAGGGAGAGGATTAAGGTGAGGGTCCTTATTCAGCGCGCGTTCCGTCTTCCTCCCCTCTCCTGAAGGGAGAGGGGCCGGGGGTGAGGTTCCGCGCGCGACTTAGGATTCCGCCTCTGGAAGTGTTTGTTGGAAAGCTCCTTGAATAAGCGGCCTTCCGAGCCGCAGTAAAAATAAAAAATCGCGCGGCGACTATGCGCCGACGGAAATTTCCTCGATCTTCAGAACAGTCAGTTCCTGCCGATGCCCGCGCTTGCGCCGGTAATTCTTGCGCCGCTTTTTCTTGAACACGATTATCTTCGCGCCGCGCGGCTGCTGGACTATCTTCGCCGTCACCGACGCGCCCGCAACCACCGGAGTGCCTATCTTCGGCGCATCGCCGCCGACCGCCAGCACCTGGTCAAGTGATATAGCCGCGCCCACGTCGCCCTCGAGCCGCTCGACCGTAATCTGGTCGCCGACGCCGACGCGGTACTGTTTTCCGCCTGTCTTTACTATTGCAAACATCGCTATGCCGAACGAACACAATTATCGGACGCACTCCGCCGTGTCAACGCACAGGCTTCCCGCGCAGTTCGATCAGGACGTGAATCGATTTAGTCGATACCCAGGCGCTCGCGCCCCTCAGGCGAGATCATCTGCGGGGTCCATGGCGGATCCCACACCAGATCGACGTCCGCCTCCGACACGCCCGGCAGCGTCATGATCTTGTAGCGCGCATCCGTCGCGATCGACGCGCCCATGCCGCAGCCCTGCGCCGTCAGCGTCATCTTCACTTCGACTTTCTTGGTGCCGTCGTCCGCGTCCTTCACTTCCATTCCATAGACGAGGCCGAGATCCACGATATTGACGGGGATCTCCGGATCGAAGCAGGTCTTGAGCTGCTCCCACACCATCGCTTCGAGGTCGCCGCCGCCCGACGCCGACACAACGCCCGCGTCCTCAGGAGTTTTTCCAAGCGCATCCGCGTCCTTGCCAGCGACGCGGAACAGTCCGCCATACGCGGGAACTTGCAGAGTGAATGTCCCGCCAAGCGATTGCGTGATAAAGGCCTCGAGTCCCTTTTCGAGCATCATCTTGTTCCCGGCGGGGACCTGGACGCCTTCGCATTCGCGGGTCAATTCAACGCGTTCCATCATCGGCAAATACCTTCCTTGTCAGACCCACTATTCTAACCATCGAATCCCCGCATGTCATCAACGGCGCGAGCATGGCGCGCGTGGAATGGCGGGCACGGCGGCCCGCCCCACTGGACAACCGCTGACAACAACCTACGGTATATGTGGGGCGCTGGTGTCCGGTTTCGCGTTGCGATCCTGGGCCGCTACTGCTAGCGAAGATGGGGCGAAGGGGCAGGTGGATGGAAGAGGTATTAATACCGGGCGGGAATCAGCGCGATTTCGGTGTTTCGGCCAAGCAGAAGCTGTATCAATACCTCTGCTCGCGGCCGGCAGGAGCCGACGCCGGCGAGCTAGTCGGTCTTTTGCTGAGCGGGGTCGGCTCCGACCCTGAACTCGGCGCGCGACTCGTCCGCCAATTTCTCGACGGCGATCCGAATTTTATTTTCGACAGCGACACGGCGCAGTGGCGGCTCGCGCAAAGCGATCGGCTGCGCGTCGGACTCGACCAGGCCGAGTTTGCCGTGGTCGATCTCGAAACCACCGGCGGCCGCGCCGGGCCCGGCACCATCATCGAAATCGGCGCCTACCGAATGGTTGGTAAGCGGCTCACCGACACCTTCTCGCAACTCGTGCGGCCGCACGGCGGTGTCGTCCCACGCTTCATCACCGGGCTGACATCCATAACGACCGAGATGATTCGCGAGGCGCCGCCGATCGAGCACGTGCTGCCTGCGTTTCGCGAGTTCATGGGCGAGCGCGTGATGGTCGCGCACAACGCCGCCTTCGACTTCGGTTTTTTAGACTTTGAATACCGGCGCATCTTCGGGATCGGGCTCGCCAACCCCGTTCTGTGCACGCTGCGGATGGCGCGCCGGTTCATGCCGTCGCTCAAGCGCCGCCGACTCGACTTGCTCGCCGAGCATTTCGGGCTCTCGCAAGCGGGACGGCATCGCGGTCTCGGCGACGCGCGGATGGCGGCGGAGATTCTCTCGATTTTTCTCGAGATGGCCGAGCGGATGGGAATTACGCGGCTCGATCGCCTGCTCGACGACCATCATCGCGGAATCGCCGGCCGCAGAATCGAGCGTCACGTGCCGCCCGAAGAGATCGCTGCGATTCCGCATGCGCCCGGCGTCTATATGATGCGCAACGAGCGCGGCGATTTGCTCTACATCGGCAAGGCGCGGCGGCTCCGGGAGCGGGTGAGCTCGTACTTCACGGCGTCGGTGACGGCCAAGACGGCGGACCTGGTCTCGCACGTTTACAAAATCGAAACGCGAACGACGCGCTCGCCTTTGGAAGCGGCGCTCGACGAGGCGCGCCTGATCCGCGAGTTGAAACCGCCGTACAATCGCTTGCTCAAGTCGGCGGCGCCCGCGTTCTTCATCAAGGTAGATCTGATGGACGAGTTTCCGCGCGTGACGCTCTCCACCAAAATGAGCGCGCGGCGCGGCGTGATGCATCTGGGGCCGTTCATCGGCCGCCGCGGCATCGAGCATTCGGTCCGCGCGCTGTCGCGGATTCTCGGACTTCGCACCTGCGGCGGCAAGCTCGCGCCGAGCGAGGAAATTTCACCGTGCATCTACGGCCAGATGGGCCACTGCACGGCGCCGTGCAACATGAGTATCGATGGTGACGGCTATGCGGAACGGGTCCGCCGCGCCGTCAGTTTCTTGCGCGGACGGAGCGGGCCGATGCTGGGCGAGCTGGCGCGGGCGCGCGATCAGGCCGCGGCCGCGATGCGCTTCGAGGAGGCCGCGCGCTTTCGGCATCAGCTCGAAGCGCTGACCACGCTGGCGCATCGCGCGAGCCGTCTGAGTGAAGTGGTAACCGAAAACAACCTGGTGATCGTGACCGGCGAGGGCGGCGATCGTGCGGCGCACGTCGTGCTGTCGGGACGCCTTGCGATGACGCGGCATCTCGCGAGCGACGACACCGCACGCGAGGTGGCGCAGTTCGTCGCGGAAAATTACGAGCGATACAAGTTGAAGGCGGTCGAGCGCGGCGAGCTGGAACAGATGTCGATCGTCGCGCGATGGCTCCGGGAGCGCACGCCCGAGGAGGGGCGGCTGATTTATTTGCCCGGCCCGGCGCTCGATCCGGCTGCGCTGCGGCCAACCTAACCCCTAACCCCTTCGCCTGGTGGAAGGGGAACCGGATTCTTCAATCGCGGGTCTATTTCTTTGCCTGAGTGGCGATCCCGCTCAGGCCGACGGAGCTCGGCGAGTTGTCCGCGTTGCTGCTGACGGTCAGGGTGCCGCCGCGCGTGCCGAGCGCGGTCGGTTTGAATGTTACGGTGACCGAGCATTTGCGCTTGGGGCCAATCGTCGCACCGCATCCATTGACGATTGCGAAGTCGCCGGTCGTGGCGATACCCGAAAACGTGACGGGCGTGGTCTTGCTCTTATTTGCGATCGTGATCTTTTTGGGCTTGCCGGTCTTGCCGGCTCCGAACACGACTTTGCCGAGCTTGAGCGCATGCGGCGAGACCTTCAACGCGATTGGAACCGGAGTGACGGTCGGCGTCGCAGTCGGAGTGGTAGTCGCGCTGGCAGTCGCAGTCGAAGTTGCCGTCGCGCTTGCGACCGGAGTGCGGACGGGTGAGGGCGTGGCGGTCGCCGTTGCGGTCGGGGTCGCAGTGGACGTGGCGGTTGGCGAGGCGCTCGCAGTCGCTGTCGCGGTCTGAGTCGTCGTCGCAGTGGCGGTAGCGCTCGAAGTCGCGGTCGCAGTGCTCGACGCGGTCGCCGTGGCCGTCGCCGTCGCGCTGCTGGACGCGGTCTGAGTTGCAGTTGCGGTGTCACTCGGCGTCGCCGTCGCCGTAGCTGTAACTGTGGTGGTCGCCGTGCCGGATGCGGTCGGCGTCGCGCTGTTAGTGGAGCTTGCGGTCGAGGTCGCGGTGGAGGTGGGCGTCGTTGTGCCGGATGCCGTCGCCGAAGCGGTTGACGTGGCGGTGCTGGACGCGGTCGTCGTCGCAGTGGCGGTCGGCGTCGCAATCGCAGTACCTGACGCGGTCGCCGTCGGCGTAGCCGTCGGAGTGGACCCGGTCGCGGTGGCGCTGGCGGTCGGCGTCGCGCCGGTGAACGGTACTATCGGATCGTCGAAGCGCAGCACCCGATTGTTGGTTTGGTCGGCGACGTAGAGGTTCCCGATCGCGTCCATCGCGACGCCGCCCGGCTGGCATAGCGCGCTCGCACTGGGTACGGGGTCGCCGAACGCGGCGTCGGCGCAAACGCTGCTGACGAAATCGGTGCCGCTCGCACCTTGTCCGAGCACCAGGTCCGCGGTGACGTTGCCCGCGCCGCTGGCCGCGTTGAAAGCTGCCAGCGGTTGATTGTATTCGAGCACGCGATTGTTGTACGCGTCGGCCACTATCAGGTTGCCCGGACTATCAAGGCTGACCGCGACCGGATCGCAAATCGCGGTGGCGCTCGGCGCAGGCCCAGCTGAACTGGCGCACACCGCGGTCGTAAAGCTCGCCCCGCCGCCGCCCTGTCCGAACACCCGATCGGCGGTCGTATCGCCCGCGCCCGTGAGCGCGTTGAACGCCGCCAGCGGTTGATTGAATTCGAGCACGCGCGAGTTGTCGTGGTCCGCAACGAACAGGTCGCCGCTCGAGTCGGTGGCCAGCCCGCGCGGAGTGCATAGCGAGTTCGCATTCACGCCCGCCAGGTTGCACGATTGGGTGGTGAAGATTCCGCCTTGTCCGAATACCCTGTCGGCCACCGTGTCGCCGCTGTTGAACTCGAGCACACGCATATTGTCGGTATCGGAAACGTACAGATTGCCCGCCGTATCGACCGTCAATCCCGCGGGAGAGCACATCGAAAGGCCGCTGATTGTGGCGTTGCCGAAGTTGCAGCCGACCGTAGTGAAGCTGCCGTTCTGTCCCCACACCTGGCTCGCGCTTTGGCCGGCGACCGGCGACGAAATGCCGAACGGCGTCAGGTATTCGAGCACCCGATTGTTGCCGGTATCGGCCACGTACAGATTGCCCGAGCCGTCCACCGCAACGTCGGCGGGATTGCACAGGCTGTCCGCGCCGGCGCCGTTGGCGTCGCCCACGCCGACGCCGTCGTTGCATCCGACCGTGCGCGCGTCGGGCTGTCCGATCACGATATCGGCCGCGCTGCCATCGAGGAACGCCGCGGCGCTGGCCCATCCGAGCACCCGGCTGTTGCCCGAGTCGGCGACGTACAGGCGGTTGTTGCCGCCGCTGGAATCGATCGCGACTCCCTGCGGTCCCTCGAGCGCGGCCAGAGTCGGATTGTCGATACCGTCGTGAAGCAGGTCGAGCTGTCCCAGCACGGCGGCGGCCACCGGCGGCGACGACAGCGGACTCACGTACTTCAGAATACGGCTGTTCGACGCGTCGGCGACGAAGACATCGCCCGCACCGTCCACCGCGACGCCGTCGGGCTGGCATAGCACGGCGCCGCTCGCCGCAATCCCGCCGCTGTTCGCCCCGCCGCACGTCGCCGCGCTGAAGCTGCCATTCTGGCCGAAGACCACGTCCGCCGTAACGTCGCCCGCGCTGCCGGGAGTGCCGGGCGTTCCGCCGCCGCCCGCAATCGGGTTCAGGTATTCGAGCACGCGGCTGTTGTTGATATCGGTCACGAACAAGTCGCCACTGCCGTCGAGCGCCAGACCGCTCAAGTCGCAGAGGCCGTCGGCGCTCGGTGCGGGATTGCCGGATTGGCCGTCGTAGCATGCGGAAGCGGTAAAATTGGTTGCGCCCGAGCCCTGGCCGAAGACCCGATCCGCAGTTACGTCGCCCACCCCGGTCACTATATTCGGCGCCGCCAGCGGCTGATCGAATTCGAGCACGCGATGATCGCCGTCGTCGCCGGCGTAAACATCGCCGGCTGCGTCCACCGCCACCGACAGCGGGTTGCACATTCCAACCGCCGACGCGCTGCCGCTGTTGATGTCGCATACATTGCCGGCGAAGTCGGCGCCCGACGCGCCCTGCCCAAAGACCAGGTCCGCAATCGTGTCGCCGGCCCCGGTGACGGCATTGAACGCGGCCAGCGGCTGATTGAATTCCAGCACCCGATTGTTGCCCGCGTCGGCGACGTAAAGGTTGTCGCTCGCGTCAGTGGCGACGCCCTCCGGAAAACACAGGCCCGCCGCGCCCGCCGCGCAGGCCGCTTGCACGAAACTGCCGCCCTGTCCGAATACCGCGTTGGCCGCGAACCCCGATGCGATCGCCTGCGCGAACGGCGGATTGTATTCCAGCACCCGATTGTTACCGGTATCGGCCACGTAGAGATTGCCCGCGCCGTCCACCGCGACCCCGCCCGGCAGGCACAGACTGTCCGCGCCCAGCCCCGCGACGTTGCCCACTGCGCTCCCGCTGTTGCATCGCGTGGTCCGAAAGTCGGGCTGTCCGATCTCGAGGTCGGCGCTCTGGCCATTGCTGAAACCGCTGGCGTCGTTCCATCCCAGGATGCGGTTATTGCTGCCGTCAACTACATACAAATGCTCGGGCGTGCTGCCGAGATCGACCACCATCTGGCTCGGCGAATCGAGACTCGCCGCGTTGGCGTTGTTGATAGGGTTGTGCGCGAAGTCGATCTGGCCGAGCACCGCATCCGCGACGTTGTCGCCGGTCGCCGCGGGCAGCGCCGTCACCATGAATACGGCGGCCAGGGCGGCGATCGCGATTGTGCCGAGACCCAGCCCGGAAGCCATTCGCGACGGAGACATGGAACCAGTGTCGGGCCGGCATGATCGCGAAGTAAGTAGGGTGACGACCTGCGCTTAAACACGATGCAGCGCGCACACCGCGGCACGTCGCCGCGCACAGCCGCCGTCATTTGGAGGAGATGAGAGTGACAGATTGCCACGCCGGTTGTGAAATCACTCGATCAGTCATAGAATCAGATAATCATGAAATCAGAAATTTCGGCCACCGAGGCCGCGCGGCGATTCTCCGAAGTCCTGAATCGTGTCCGCTATCGCAACGAGACTTTCATCGTGAAACGCGGCGGCGAACCCATCTGCGAGATCGTCCCCGTGCGCGGCGTCGCCTTCACCGGCCGCGAACTCGTGGAACTACTGCGCTCATTGCCCCACCCCGACAAGGAATATCTGGACACCATCGAAAAACATGTTCGAAGACAGCCTAAGGCCGAGAAATCAAAATGGCCGCGCTGATCGATTCCAGCGTCTTCATCGCCGGCGAGCGCGGCCGGATCAATTTGGCAGAGCTGCTGGCATCGCTCGCTGGCGAACCGCTCGCGTTGTCCGCGGTCACCGCGTCGGAACTGCTATACGGCCTGCATCGGGCGCAAACGACTGCGCAACGAGAACGCCGCAACGCCTACGTCGAGGCGATATTTACGCAGATGACTGTGCTGGCGTTCGACCTAACTGTCGCGCGAGTCCACGCAGCAGTTTCGGCGGAGCTGGATCGCAACGGCCGCCAGGTTGGCGCACACGATCTGATGATCGCTGCAACCGCTATAGCTCACGATTACCGCGTTGCAACCCGGGATCTCAGGAGCTTTCCGAAAATCCAGGCCCTCGAGACTGTCAGGATCTAGAGCCGGCGCCGCTCACCCTTTCAAATTCGCCGCGAACAACTTCAGCGTCCGCTCCCACGCGTCCTTCGCTTCGGCCGCGCGATAGACGTTGGCCCGAGTGTCGTTGAAAAATCCGTGCGAGCATCCTTTGTAAATCTTGACTTCGCCCCGCTTGTCGAATTTTCTCAACGCCGCCGCCAGCCGCTCGACCTCCGCCCGCTGGATCCATCCGTCGTTCTCGCCATAAGCGTAGAAAATCGGGCAGCCGAGATTCCCGATCTTCTCGTCCGCCGGTATTTCGCCGTAGAACGGCGCCGCCGCCGCGATCTCCTTGCTCTCGCACGGCATCAGCAGCGCGTAGCTGCCGCCCATGCAAAATCCCGTGATGCCGATGCGGCTTGAGCCGGTCTCCTTCTGCGCCCGCAGCCATTGCACCGTGGTCTGCAGATCCGCGATGCCGTCCGGCTTCTGCAGCCCGCCCATCAGCTGCGCCGCTTCGTTGGGATCGGTCGCGACCTTGTGGCCCTGGCGCGAGTACAGGTCGGGCGCGATCGCGAAATATCCCTCGCGCGCGAGTCGCCGCGCGACCTCGCGGATGTGCTCGTTCAGCCCCCACCATTCCTGCCCCACAATCGCCGCCGGCGACGCCGCCGGGCCTTCCGGCTCGGCGATAAACGCCTTGAGCGCGCATGCAGTCCCCGCATACGTCACTTCGCGCGTAACGATATCTCCCTTCGCCATCGTCCCTACCTCGAAAGTACTAATCGCACCGTTTCACCTTCCCTGAACGCCGTCTTTTCCAATTAGGATCGTGATCGCCGCCGCGTTGGTTCACGCATCAGGCGGATGTGCTGGTTGCCGCCCTTCTTCAGGAGGGGCGCCGTTCCAGATCAACACGTCGGGGCACAGGTCGGCGCCGTTCGGCCAGACTAGAGTCCCGCCCTCGACTCGCGCCTTTGCAAAGGCCGCAGGATTCTTTCGAATGGACTCGAATACGGGGCCGACCAGCAAAGGTGATACGTCGCGTTGGATGACAGAGCCGTCAGTCAGCTCCAGGCTCAACTTGAAGCCTCCAAGAACTTTCACCTCACGAATACGCAAAAGCGCCATACCGTTTCACCTCAATCGAGCGGCTCGATCTCCTTGAGAGTTTCTCCGTTGCGAGCGCGTTGCCAGTCGTCGCGAAGTTCGGCGCGTGGAGTGCGGCCCATTCAAGTACCAGCGCGAGCGCACGCCGCGGCAACGAACCGCGGAATACCGACAGAGTTTCGACTTCGATTAGCGCCTCATACTCTCCGTAGATAGCGTGGAAATGCGCCGGCTCGTGGTCGCTGTAGAACATTCGCGTCACGATTCCGAAGAACCGGCTCAATTCTGGCATCGCTGAATCGCTCGACTAAACAATTTGCCACCCGTTCCGCGTCCCATCTACTCCGCGGCGGCCACTGGGATGAAGCCGACCGTCCCGTTTTTCAGCTTGATCTGTAGATAGTCGCCCGCGATGCCGGTGACGTGAACGTACTTCTTGCGCCGTACCTGGCCCACCGTCGAGCTGGTCGCATCCGGATTCAGATACACCGGCGAATTTTTCGTCAACAGGAAAAGTTTATTGAGCGGCTTGACCTGCGGCGGCGCGCCCCCGGATGCCGACGCGGTCGTCGATGCCGGCGCGCCCGCTGGCGCGGTGGCAGCCGTCGTCGCCGCCGGCGCCGGCATCAGCTTGGCGTCCAGTGCCCGCACCTCGTCGAACTCCGCGTTCGCCTCGGTTGCGCGGCCCGGCTCCGCCGCCAGCAGATTCGCCAGCGCGAGGTGAGCCTTCGCATCTTTGGGACTGAGGCCGATCGCCGTGCGAATCTGATCCTCAGCCTCGGCGGTCTTGCCCTCCTGCCTGAGTATCTCGCCCAAATCGAGATGGTAATTAGAGTGATCGGGTTCGAGCGCTACCGCGGCGCGGTACTGATTCTCCGCCAGGCCGCGTTGATTTTGATCGCTATACAGGTTGCCGAGCGCGACATGCGTCGCCGCGTTCTTCGGATCGATCTCGAGCACTTTCATGAACTCGACTTGCGCGTCGCCCGGCTTGTGCTCGAACACGTACAGATTTCCGAGCGCGATATGCACGCGCGGGTCGTTCGGCGCGAGTTTCGCCGCCGCCAGGTAAGCCACTTCCGCCTGCGGTAGCTGGGTCGCCTGCATGTCGGCGTCGCCCTCGGCGAGAAAGTCATCGACCCCCTTGTGATGGCATCCGGCCCCTATCAGAATCATCGCACCGGTCACGATTATCGCCCCGATTCGAGCCGCTATACCTCGGTTCATGTTCATCAATGCGCTCCCTCCAAGACCGATGCGTCCCACGATTGAGCAATGATCGGACCAACGGCGGAAAAATCTACAATTTATGTTGAGGCGACTAGGGAAACAGAGTCAAGCATTCCAGCTCTGTCAACGATCGGCCCGCGAAGCCGGTAGTTCTTACATACGCGATGCCTGCTTGCGCCGAAACTTCCCGTTGGATGCTCGCGGTTGTTAGGCTATAAAGAACGCCGTGCGCTTTATCCTGATTGCCGCCAAGCAACTCGAATTCGCCAAGACTCGGCTTGCTCCGGTCCTGCCGCCCGGTGAGCGCCGCGCTCTCGCCGAGGCGATGTTCCGCGACGTGCTTGCCGCCGCGTTCGCCGCCACCGCCGCCCCTCGCGTTGCGGTGGTCACCTCCGACGCAGGCCTGCTCGCGATAGCGCGCGGGGCCGGTGCGCTCGCCATCGACGAGGAATTTCCGCGCGGGCTCAACGCCGCCGTTGCGCTCGGCACCTCCACGCTGATTGCCCAGGGAGCGCGCACCATCTGTACCCTTCTGTCCGACATCCCGCTGGTCGCCGCCGCCGACATCGACGCTGTATTCGCCGCGATGCCCGACGGCCGCGGCGCGGTGCTGGTGCCCTCGCGCGACTTCTCCGGCACCAACATTATATGCCGTGGGCCCGCCGACTGTGTGCCCACTCGATTCGGCCGCATGAGCCTCGTCCGTCACCTGGACGATTGCCGCACCGCCGGCGTTCCAGCTAGAGTGCTGCGACTTGCGCGGCCCGCGCTCGATCTCGACGTGCTCGCCGATCTCGCCGAGCTGGAGCGCGCCGGTTCCGCCACGCATACGCAAAACCAGTTGTCCCGGTTCGGAATTGCTCACCATTAGAAATTGAAAAACCTGACTGATGCCGATGGTTGAAATGATTGAGCGGCTCGGCGCTGTTGTGCTCGACGGCATCGTCCGCCTCGGCGCCTTCGTGCTGTTTCTGCTGCACGCGGTGTTCTACGTCTTCGTCCCGCCGTTCAAGCCGCGCTTGTGGATTCGTCAGACCCGCATCATCGGCGCCGATTCCCTCTTCCTCATCATTCTGATCGGCGGCTTCACCGGCATGGTGCTCGGCCTTCAAGGCTACAACACGCTCCGCCGCTTCGGTTCCGACGGCGCCCTCGGCACCGTCGTTGCTCTGGTCCTGGTGCGCGAGCTTGGCCCGGTGCTCGCCGCCCTGATGATCGCTGCGCGTGCCGGTTCCGCGATGGCCGCCGAGCTCGGCTCGATGCAATCCACTGAACAGATCGATGCCCTCACCGTGATGGCCATCAACCCCGTGCAGTACCTGGTCTCGCCGCGGATGCTGGCGGGGGTCGTCAGCTTCCCGCTGCTCACCTCGATCTTCGACGTGGTCGGAATCTACGGCGGTTACATGGTCGGCGTCGGCCTGATGGGCGCGCCGTCGGGCGCCTACTTCAACGGTATCGCCGCCAACATGAGCGGCCACGACATCATGACCGGCCTCTACAAGGCGCTGGTCTTCGGCGTGATCGTAATGTGGGTCTGTTGCTACAAGGGCTATCACGCCGAGCGGATGGCGACCGGGGTCAGCCGCGCCACCACCGAAGCGGTCGTGCTGTCGAGCGTCCTGATTCTTGCGTTCGACTATTTTCTTACGTCTATACTTTTGTGATAAACGCGCGTATCGATTCGATTTTATTGAGTCATGAGCGAAGCTGAAACAAGCCAAAAAGCCGACGGCCGCCCGCAAATTCGCGACGCGGGCGCCGCTGCCAACGCGATCGAAGTGCGCGATCTTCGCCGCCGCTTCGGCCGCCAGCAAGTCCTCGACGGCGTCTCTCTCGACTTCCCCGCCGGCAAAATCACCACCATCGTCGGCCCCAGCGGCAGCGGCAAGACCGTCCTGCTCAAGCATCTCAACTTGCTCCTGCGCCCCGACTCGGGCTCGATTGTCTTCGACGGCATCGACGTAACCCACCTCGGCGCGAGGGGGATGGACGCGGTCCGCGAAAAATTCGGTATGCTGTTTCAGGCCGGCGCGCTGTTCGACTCGATGTCGGTCTTCGACAACGTCTCGTTCCCGCTGGTCGAAAAGACCAGACTCTCGCGCGCCGAAATCGTCGAGCGCGTCCATGAAACCCTCAAAGCCGTCGGCCTCGAAGGCATGGAATCCAAGTTCCCGTCACAGATGAGCGGCGGGATGCAGAAGCGCGCCGCACTCGCCCGCGCTTTGGTCCGCCGCCCCAAAATCCTCATGCTCGACGAGCCGACCACCGGCCTCGACCCCTCGCGCACCGGGGCGATTCAC
Source organism: uncultured delta proteobacterium (assembly GCA_963717005.1). Classification (GTDB taxonomy): domain Bacteria; phylum Desulfobacterota; class Binatia; order Binatales; family Binataceae; genus Binatus. Next base: position 4,409,297 of record OY970324.1, on the reverse strand, counting down.
GACCTCATCCGCCGCACCCAGGAAAATTTTCAGCTGACCGCCGTGATGGTCAGTCACGATGTGCCCGCGGTTTTCCGGGTTTCAGACCGCGTCGCCTTTCTCCATAATGGCCGCACTCGCCTCAACGGCACGGTGGACCAGGTGATGGCGGCCGACGACGACGTCTTCAAGCGCTTTCTGGCTGGCAAAGCATCCGGCGAGGAGAACGAAACGGCCCTCGCGGGCTGAGACGAAACCTATGTACGCAAGTCGAACCACGCAATTTATCGTCGGGATTTTCGCGATTCTCGGCATCGCCGCGCTCGCAATCCTGTCGCTCTCGCTGGGCAAGCTCTCGCTGCTGCCTACGCCGGGATACACCCTGTACGCTAGTTTCGATAATATTTCAGGCTTGAAGACCGGTGATCAGGTCCAGCTCGACGGCGTGCAAATAGGCAAGGTCACGCATATCGGGCTCAAGGACATGCGCGCGCGGGTCGCGATGCGCGTGAATGAGGGCGTGGAGATCGATGCGGATGCGATTGCGGCGGTTAAGACCAGCGGCATTATCGGCGACAAGTACATCTCAATCGCGCTCGGGCCCAGCGAAAAAATACTCAGTAACGGCGATACGATCCGCCAAACCGAATCCGCCTTTGTCCTCGAGGACGCAATCGGCCAGCTCATCAACAATTCCGGCAGCGGCGGCGGCGACAAAGACAAGGATAAATCCACAACCTCGGATAAGGATCAGAAACCCGGAAAACCGGCGAAGTAACATCGAGTGAAATTTATGATGCCCCCAACTTCAATTCAGCTTTTTCTCAAGCGCCGCGCGATTACGCTCATCGTCATGTCCGCCGCGCTCGTCCTCAGCCTTGCGCCCTCCCGCTTCATCGCCCCCGCCTGGGCCGACGATCCGATGTCCGTCGTCAAGACTACCGTCAACCAGGCCCTTGACGTGCTCCGCGACAAGAGCACCCCGTTGGCTCAACGACAGGATAAGCTCCGCCAAATCGTCTCTTCGACTTTCGATTTCACCGAGATGGCCCGTTCCGCCCTCGGCTACCATTGGAAACAAATCACCCCCGCTCAGCAGCAGGAGTTCACCACCGCCTTCGTCGCCTTCATCGAGGATTCCTACCTGAGCAAGATTAACGACTACACCGGTCAGCCGGTGGACTTCCTCAGATCAACCAGCGAAGGCCCGCAATACGCCCAGGTCAATACCGACATCGTGCAGCCCAAGGGCGACGCCATCCACGTCAACTACCGCCTGTTGCAGGAAAACGGCACCTGGAAAATCTACGACGTCACCGTTGACGCCATCAGCATCATCGCCAACTACCGCAACCAGTTTAATCGCGTGATGAACAACAAGGGCTACGACACTCTGATTAGCGACCTGAAGAGCAAGCAGGCCGCGCTCGCCGCAAGTCTCGCCAATCATTAGCAGGTATGGATTCGGCGCGCCCGGACAGGTACGCTTCTACCGAGAATTTAGCCCGACATCCCCCATGGAGAGGCAAATGAGATCTGGTCCGAAAAAAATCGAAAAGACAGGCGTGCTCTGGACGATGCTCGCGTCGTCACTGCTTGCAGTCGTTTCGTTTGCGACGCCCGCACTCAGCCAGGCCGCCGCTCCGCAGAACCCGGCCGCGCAGTCGGCCCCGGCACAGCCGCCTCCCGGCGAGAACCAGGGCGTCACCCCCGATCCCTTTTCGGGATTCAACGAGCCGATGTTCACCTTCAACCTCAAGCTCGACGATTGGGTGCTGCGCCCGGTCGCCAGCGGATACTCGTTCATCGCGCCGCAGCCGGTGCGCGAGGGCGTCGGCCGCTTCTTCGACAACGTCCGCGTCATTCCGCGCTTCGCCAACAACCTCTTCCAGCTCAAGCTGGCCGAGGCCGGCACTGAAGTCGCTCGCTTCGGAATCAACACGACCATCGGCTTGGCCGGCTTCTTCGATCCCGCCGATGAACTGTTCGGCCTCGAAGAGCATCCCAACGATTTCGGCCTCACCATTCGTTACTACAATATCCCGACCGGCCCCTACCTGATGCTGCCGTTCTTTGGACCTTCGACAATCGGCGATACCGTGGGCATGGTGGCCGACGGCGCGATGAATCCGATGAGCTACCTGCTGCCGACTTGGCTGACGATCACGGTCGCCACCGGTCAGCGCGCAGTTGAAGCGGTTAACTACCGCTCACTCCACATGAACCAGTTCGAGGAAGCCGATCGCTACGCGGTCGATCTCTACGGCGCCGTGCAGGACGCCTACCTGCAGACCCGCGACCACGAGGTCAAGAAGCTCCACGAAGAACAGTGGTAAGCGCCTGACTTAAGCCATCGACTCTGATTTGCCGCAAAGCACGCTGCCGGACGAAACCTCCCGCGGCGCGCTTTTTTCTGGCGGCACGAACGAAGGCACCTTTCCTTCCTATCGTTGCTTATCCTTGTGTCATTCTAGAGCGAAGCGAAGAATCCCGGTCTTTTTGTACGACTCAGCACTCAAATCCCGCCGCGTCGGATTTTCCTCTTCAATCAGCGCAATCTTCTTAGGTCGCAGCAATCCCTTGATCTGTTTCTCCGCGGCAATTGCCGCCGGAACGTCATTCGTTTCCTGGAAATAAACGAGGCGATCGATCTTGTAGCGTTTCGTGAATCCGGCTACCGCACCACTTTTGTGTTCATTGACTCGGCGCTCAAGATCATTCGTGACGGTGTAGAGCGTCCGCGACGGACTGCTCATCACATAAACGTAATAGCTCTGCTGCTCGACCTTTTCCGCATGCAGCTTCCGGATCCGGGATTCTTCGCTTCGCTCTAGAATGACACAAGGAGTCGCTCGCCCATTCAGCTCGCGCCAACATGCTCCCATGCGTGATACGAACTCCGCACCAGCGGCCCCGATTCCACATGATGGAACCCCATCGCGAGCGCCGCGCTCTTGATCTCAGCGAACTCCACCGGCGGCACATATCGCGCCACCGGAAGATGCGCCGCCGACGGCCGCAGATACTGCCCGAGCGTCAGGATGTCGCATTCGACTGCGCGCAAGTCGCGGATCACGTCGAGCAGTTCCGCGTTGGTCTCGCCCAGCCCGAGCATCACGCCAGCCTTGGTGAACATCGGCTTGCCAAGCTTTCGCGCGACGTCTTTCGCATGACGGATCACGTCGAGCGATCGCGCGTAGTTCCCGCCCGGCCGCACCGCGCGATAAAGCCTCGGCACCGTTTCGATATTGTGGTTGTAGATATCGATTGGCGATTCCACCACCGTCTCGACGCTCGCGGGCGCGCCCTGGAAGTCCGGCACCAGCACTTCGACGCGCGCTTGCTCCGGATTCGCTTTGATCGCACGCGCCGTCGCCGCGAAATGCGCCGCGCCGCCATCGGCCAAATCGTCGCGATCGACCAACGTCACCACCACATGCTGCAAGCCCAGCCGCGCCACCGCCTCCGCGATTCTGTGCGGCTCGTCCGCATCCAGCGGACGCACCTTGCCGTGCGCCACCGCGCAGTAGGGACAATTGCGCGTGCACACATCGCCCATCAGCATGAAGGTGGCCGTGCGATGCGAAAAGCATTCGCCGATATTCGGGCAGCACGCCTCCTGGCAAACCGAATGCAACTTCAGCTCGCCGAGAATCGCCTTGGTCCGAAAATATTCCGGCGACACCGGCGCACGAACCTTGATCCAGTCGGGATGCTTCCGCTCAGCCATCGTTTATCACTGCCTGTGGCGCAGGCTCCGCTCGCGACCTGCTTGTAACAACATCGAAGTTGAAGGCCCGCGCAAAACTGTCGCGCATCACGACCGCAAACTCCTGCACCGTCACCGCGCGCTTCGTCACTTCGCACACCGACGTCATCCGGCAGCCCTCGATCCCGCATGGCACGATCGAATCGAAGTAGCTCAGATCGGTGGATACGTTCAGCGCAAACCCATGCCACGTCGTCCAGCGCCGAATTCCCACGCCGATCGACGCAATCTTGCGCGCGCCGACCCACACCCCCGTCATCCCGTCGCGCCGCCCGGCCTCGATTCCAAATTTCGCGAGCGCGTCGATCATCGCCGCCTCGAGACCGCGCAGATATCTGGTAACGTCGCGCGCGCGCCCTTCAAGCTTGAGAATCGGATAACCAATCAACTGCCCCGGCCCGTGATACGTCACTTCCCCGCCGCGAGAAACCCGCCGAACCGGCACCTGCGCGGCGTTGGCAACGATGAACCGCTCATCCGCCCCGCGCCCGAGCGTAAACACATGCGGATGCTCCATCAGCAGAAGCGTATCGCCGACGCGCCCCTCGATCCGCTCCGCCAGCATCGCCGTCTGCATCGCAATCGCGTCGTCATAATCGACAACCCCCAAATCCGCAACTGAGAGTGTCGCGTGCGCGTTATTATCCATCGTTCGCTGCCGTCTTTGTGTCATTCAGAGCGAAGCGAAGAATCCCGGCTCCTTCCTGCGCGCCCATCGCTAAAAGTCTATCGCTTCCCCATCTGCCGCCAAAGCCGCCTGCATGATCACCTCTGACATCGTCGGATGCGGATGCGCCGTCTTGCCGATTTCCGTGACCGTCGTCTCCAGCGCCTTGCCCAGCACGACTTCCGAGATGATGTCGGTGGCGCCGTGCCCGATAATCTGACACCCGATCACTTCGCCGTATTGTTTGGTCGCGACGATTTTCACAAACCCCACCGTCTCGCCAATCGCCACCGCCTTGCCGTTCGCGCGAAACGGAACCTTGCCGATCTTCACTTCGATCCCGCGCGCCTTGGCCTCCGCCTCGCTCAGCCCGACCGTCGCAACTTCCGGCTCGCAGTAGATACATCCCGGAATCGCGAGCAGGTCGAAGCCCGGCTCGCGCACCCCCGCCATGATTTCCACCGCCGCGATTCCCTCGGAGCTCGCCTTATGCGCCAGCAGCGGCGGCCGAATCACGTCGCCAATCGAGTAGATACTCGGCACGTTGGTCTGAAACGAATCGTTCACCTTGATAAACCCGCCGCGCTCGAGCTCGATCCCAACTTTCTCGAGTCCGACGTTCATGCTGAGCGGCGTCCGCCCGACCGCGACCAGCACCACTTCGCCGTCGATCGATTTCTCGGCGCCGTCTGCGTTCACCGCGACCGACCATAAGCCGTCCTTGCGCGCCATCGACTTGTAGCCATGCCCCAGCATCACCGTGATCCCGCGCTTGATAAACGCGCGCCGCAGCTCTTCGGCGACTTCCGCATCGAACCCCGGCAGCATCTGCTTCTCGAGCTCGACGATCGTCACCTTGGCCCCGAACGCGCTGTAGAAATATCCAAACTCGGCCCCAATCGCGCCCGCGCCAATTACCACGACGCTCGCCGGCATCCGGTCGAGCACCAACGCCTCGTGGCTGGTCACGACGCCGTCGCCAACCTTCATCCCTGGAAACAATTTCTCGCCCGACCCGGCCGCAATCAGAATCCGCTCGCCTTCGAGCGCCGCAACCGCGGGCGCTGCCTTCCCCTCAACTTGCTTGAGCGCGACGGAGTTCGGCCCGCTGACAACCGCGTCGGCCTCGAAGTAATCGACCTTGTTTTTCTTGAGCAGGTAGAGCACGCCCTTGGACAGCTTGTCGGCTGCCGCCCGCGACCGCGCAATCACTTTGGCGAAATCAAACCGCACCTCGCCGGTCTCAATCCCATGCTCTTTGGAAGCCCCGCGAATCGTATCCATCGCGCCGGCTGAATTAAGCAGCGCCTTGGAAGGAATACACCCCCAATTCAGACAAACCCCGCCAGGCCGATCGCGCTCGATCACCGCCACCCGCATCTTAAGTTGAGAGGCCCGAATCGCCGCCACATACCCGCCCGGCCCCGAACCAATCACCACCAGGTCATACCGAGAATTTGCCAAGATGAATTTCCTTCCGAGGTTTTTTACTCACCTATTATTCCCCGAATCAAAGCATCGCGTAAGCGTGTGTAGGATGCCCGGCGCCTGCACCTCCGGTCGGCTCTCAGTTTAACGCTCGAGCGAGACGCCACCTCGATTGCGATGTGCTCCCTGCAATGGCGACGTTACAGGCTATTATGGATCGATGGCTCAACCTCGCCGTTAAGGGCACCGCCATCCGGCCCAGGCAAGAGACCACGGTAGAGTTCGGGGGACACAAGCTGCTCTTAAAACCGGCGACGCGCGATATGGAGCAGTCGATACACATAAATCTGAATCTTCGGGATATTCCCCGCGATGACGACGCGCCGACATTGATCAACCGCTTCTTGAGCGTTCTCTCGCGGTGCGATGATCAGCGGACTTGAACATCGTCAAGGCTGTGGCACAGCATTTAATCGTGAACGAGTTGAAAGTATCAACGTCCATCATAAGGTGATGAGTAGATGCGCGCGCAGCAGGCAATTGCGCCGCAGTTGTCCATCACCCGCTCCGGAGGCGCGGATTCTCGCTCCGAGGGCGAAGAAACTCAGTGCCGGCGCAGTCAGCCTCAACGCTGCGAGGTCGCGAGCCAGCGCTCTACTATGCTTCTGGCCAGCGTCGTGTGGCCGACCCCACGGCGTTTCGCCAGCATCTTAAGAGTCTTCAGATCGTCCTCGTAAAGCCTGAGAGCGATCTGCTCGGTGCGCGCGGGTCGAATCTGCACGTCGAGATCCTCTAGTTCGTCGGCGAAGTCCTCGACGCTGTGCCGACTCCAGAACTTACGCTCGGCACCGTCGCTCTTGAAACTCGGGAGCTTGCGCCTTTTATTAATCATCTTCGTCGTCCTTTGCCGCGCCGCCAGGCGCGGTAGCTCCGTAGCTCGTCAGGCGCGGAGACGCGCGCACTGACGCATAGCCGCATCGATGCGTCGAATTTCAATCGCTGGCCGGCGTCGCTCGCAAGCTGCATGATGAACACACCGTCTTCTTCGAGATCTCGCGGCTGCGCCGCGCGTAAGACACAGGTCAGAAACTCTCCATCAGCCAGCGGAGCCACCACGAACCACCTCGTTCGACTCCCTCGTCCGCCGCGCCGGACGCGCGCCAGACCATGGTGGCCGAAGACGGCGTCCGCTACGTCATCAGCGTCGATGTCGCGCTCGGCCAGATGTTCAAGGCTGGCGGCGGTGAACACCAGCGTCCAGCCCAGCGCCTGCATACCATAATGGTATGCAATGGATTGATAATCTCGCAAGAGGTCAGAAGGTGCAGGTCGGCGCGTTCTTCAGGCAATTCGCGTTTCGTTCTCCTGAACTAAAAACGTTTCACGTGAAACGTTTTCATCTAAAGTTCAGCACATAAGCGCCCTTTTTCCGTCACAACAACCCCAACTTTGCCCAACTCTATTTCTTCCCGATCGGCGCCGCCGCCCACGACTGCTGCGTCATTATGAACGGCTCCGCCGAGACGCTTATCTCGCCCCGGAACGGCCAGTCCAGCGCGATTATCATCACGATGATCAGCGCGAGCGTTGCCGCGAGCGTCCCGGTCATCGCCAGGTGCATCCCGAAGCGCTCGTAGCCGAAGAAATAGGTGTACCCGGTCGTTATCGCCGCGCCGAAAAACACGATCGCCCAAATCACACCCGGGATATGTCCCTGCACCGCCGACAGCCGCGCGCTGCGAGCGTTGTAAATCTCGTTCCAGGTCTTCAGCATCTCGGCCTCAATCACCGCCTCGCCCTGCGTCTGCGGATTGATCGTCGCGATCGCGGTCGCGAGGTCGCGCAGCGGGTTCCATCCCTGGTCCGGCGTCTTGCCGGTCCGCTGTATCGGCCATTCGACCTCGACCACGACGCTGACGTACTTCGCCAGCGCGTTGCGAATCTCCTGCCCCTTCGCATCCGGCAAGCCCGCGGTGTCCAGATACATTCCGCCCACGTAGTCCGATTCGTTCTCGACGATGTCCGACGCGCGGCTGAAAGATTCCCACGTCGCGATTGCGATGAAGGCCAGCAGCACCGCGTAGAGCACGCCGACGATCGCAAAGGTGAACCCGGCCAGATCGTTGTGCGCCCGGCGCAGGCTGACGTGGACCAATCGATGAAAGATCAGCAGCCCGCAGCATGCGACGGCGACAAAGATCACTATCAGAATCGTGCCCCAGAGCCAGGTCGGGTTGTTGTAGATCCAGTCAACGATCATTTTGTTCTCCGCGATTGGCCGCCGATTATTGTACCAGAGTACGATACCCGCCAAGTCCCGGGCTATGCGCTGGATTTCGCGCCGCGCACGCACCCGGCTAGACTCTCCGCGAGGGCCACAGATGCATCCAGTAGGTATCGGTACGTGGGTCGGCGATTGGGCCTGGAGCCTGCCGTTGATCGTGCTGACCGTCGTGATTCACGTCTGCGGCCTGGCGGTCATCGGCGAGCGAGTGGTCGATGCGCTCGGCGAGTCCGTCGATCGCCGCCGATTCATGTTCAAGTTCGCGGTCGTGATGGCCGTGACCTCGCTGCTGGCCACCGTCCTGCACGGAATCGAGGGTGGCATCTGGGCCGCGGCGTACCGGTTCCTGGGCGCGCTGCCGGACATCAGAACTGCGATGCTCTATTCGCTCAGCGCGATGACCAGTTACGGCCACGCCAATCTGTTCCTGGAAGGGCGCTGGCAACTGATGGGCGCGCTCGAGGCGCTCAACGGGATGCTGCTATTCGGGCTGACCACGGCGTTTCTGTTCGCAATGATCCAGCGGGTATGGCCAATCGGCAGCCGGGAACATCACAGGGATCGTTAGCGGGCCCACACCTACGGCGCGATCGGGCAGCTCACAGCAGCAGGCTCGAGGGGTTCTCGAGAAAGCGCTTCAACTCCTGCAGGAAGCGGCCGGCGACGACGCCATCGACGATCCGATGGTCGAACGATCCGGTCATCATCATCGTCTTGCCGACTGCCAGCCGGCCGTTGCGAACCACGGGGCGATCCTTGATGGCGCTGACGGCGAGTATCGCGGCCTGCGGCGGAACGATTACGGCGGCGAAGTGCTCGATGCCGAGCATGCCCATGTTCGAGATCGAAAAGGTCGCGCCCGACAGTTCGTCGGAAGTGAAACCGCCGCGGCTCGACTTCGCGACCAGGCGATGCGCCGCGCGCGAGATTTCCAGCAGCGACAGATGCTCGCATCCGCGAATCACCGGCAGGATCAACCCGTCCTCGACCGCGACTGCGACGCCGATGTTGATGTTGGGATGAATGACGATGCCTTCGTCGTCGTAGCTCGCGTTGATCCGCGGGTAGCGGCCGAGTGCGAGCGCGCAGGCCTTGACGATGATGTCGTTGTAGGTGATCGCCTCCTCGAACATCTCGGTCGCTTCGAGCGAGTCCTTCAGCCGCACCGCGTCCTCCATCGCGACTTCGACCGTGACGTAGAAGTGCGGAATCTCGCGCTTGGACTGCGCCATCCGCTTGGCGATGGTCTTGCGCATCGCGGACAGTTCCTCGCGCGAGCCGGGCGCGCCCTCGCGCGGCGACACCAGGCGGCGAAATTTGAACAGCTGCTGCTCGCGGACGAAGTTGTCGATGTCGCGCTTGGTCACCCGCCCTTCGGGACCGGTGCCGCGGACGTGAGTGATATCGACCCCGGCCTCCTCGGCGGCGCGGCGCGCGAGCGGAGAGGCGCGCAGCTTGTGGCCGTCGCCGGCGTCAGCTACGGGCGCGGCCGGTTCTGGCTGCGGCGGCGGCGCCGCAATGGCGGTCGGAGCCGCACTCGGATTCGCGGACATCGCCGGATGCACGTGCAGGTCGCCGGCGGATCCGTCGGTCACGACCGCGGCCGCCGCGATCGATTTCCTGGGCGTCTCTTTTTCTCGGATGCCTTTGGCTTTATCGCGATTGGTTTGGGCGGCTGCGGCGCCGCATTCGCGCCTCTGCCGGGGTCTTCCATCGCATCGGCCGAAACCGGTTTGCCGTCGGGCTTGGATTGCTTGGCGCCTTCGGATTTCATCGTCGCGATCACTGTGCCGACCGGCGCACTCTCGCCCTCTTTCAATTTGATCTGGTCGAGCACGCCCTCGTCGAATGCTTCGAGCACCATGTCGGCCTTGTCGGTCTCGACCTCGGCAATCGCCTCGCCGCGCGCGATTTTGTCGCCGGGATGCTTGAGCCATCGGAGAATCTTGCCTTCCTCCATCGTGTCGGAAAGCTTGGGCATCGTAATTTCGTTGCTCATGATTTCCCGCCCGGTTGTTACGTCAATTGCTCCGCCGCTTTAACGATATCGCCGGCAGTAGGCAGCGACGCGTGCTCGAGATGCTTGTTGTAGGGCATGGGACTGTCGAGCGCGGCGACTCGCGCGACGGGAGCGTCGAGCGAGTCGAAGGCGGCCTCGTGAATCTGCGCGGCGATTTCAGCGCCGGCGCCGCCGGTGCGCCATCCTTCGTAAGCGACGATCGCGCGCCCGGTCTTTTTGACCGACGCGACCACTGTCGCCATGTCGAGCGGGTTCAGCGTCCGCAAATCGACTATCTCGGCGTCGATACCCGAGTTCTCCAGCACTTCGGCCGCCGCGATCGCGTCATATACGCACTTGGAGTAAGTGACTATAGTCACATCCTTACCCTCGCGGATTATATTTGCCTTGCCGAACGGCACCATGAAATCGGGATCCTCGGGGACTTCGCCCTTGACCCCGTATAGCGACTCGTGTTCGAGGAACATCACGGGATCGACCTGGCGAATCGCGGTTTTCAGCAAGCCCTTGGCGTCGGCGGGCGTGGCCGGGATGACGACGCGCAGGCCGGGGCAGTGCATGAAATACGCTTCGAGGCTCTGGCTGTGCTGCGCGCCGAGCTGATGGCCGCCGCCCTGCGGTGCGCGAATGACTAATGGCACGTTGGCCTTGCCGCCGAACATGAAATGTATTTTGGCGGCGCTATTGACTATTTGATCTATAGCCAGTAGCGCGAAGTTGATGGTCATCAGTTCGACTATCGGCTTGAGCCCGCCCATCGCGGCGCCGACGCCGGCGCCGACAATAGTCAGTTCGGAGATAGGTGTGTCGCGCACGCGCTTCTCGCCATAGACCGCGAGCAGGCCGTCGGTGACCTTGAAGGCGCCGCCGAAATAGCCGACTTCCTCGCCCATGATGAAGACCCGCTCGTCGCGATCGAGTTCCTCGCGCAGGGCCTGGTTCAATGCTTCGCGATAAGTGATCTGCGCCACTCACTTATCCTCGGACGCGTAAACGCCCTTGCCCAGCTCGTCCATCGAGGGCTCGGGGCTTTCGTCGGCGAACTTGACCGCGTCGTCGATGGCCGCGTTGACTTCGCTGTCGACTTCGCCGAGTTTCGCTTCGGTCGCGCGCTTCTCGGCCAGGATGCGGCGGTGCAGATTCTTGATTGGATCGCGCTCCTGCCAGATTCTTTCCTCGCGCTTGGAGCGGTACTCCGCCGGATCGGACATCGAATGTCCGCGGAAGCGGTAGGTGACAGCCTCTATCAGCGACGGCCCGTCGCCCGCGCGCGCACGCGCAACCGCTTCCATCGTGGCGCCGTAAACGTCGAGCACATCCATCCCATCGACGCGCACACCCGGCATCTTGTACGGCTCGGCGAAGCGATAGAGCTCCTCCTGGCTGATGGCGTTCTGGACCAGCGTGCCCATCCCGTAGAAGTTGTTCTCGCAGATGAACACCAGCGGCAGCTTCCACAGCGACGCCATGTTCAACGTCTCGTGGAACGCGCCTTGCGGCAGCGCGCCGTCACCGAAGAAGCAGCAGACCACTTCCGGGCCCTCATTGTAGCTGACTGCGAGCGCGAGGCCGCAGGCAATCGGCAAGCCGCCGCCGACAATGGCATAGCCGCCCATGAAGCGCAGGTCCTGATCGAACAGATGCATCGAGCCGCCGCGACCGTGCGAGATGCCGGTGGCCTTGCCGAACAGCTCGGCCATTACGACCCGCGGATCGGCGCCCTTGGCGAGGCAATGGCCGTGCTCGCGATAGGTCGAGACGACGTAGTCCTTGTCGTTGAGCGCGTAAATCGCGCCGACGGCGACCGCCTCCTCGCCGGCGTAGAGATGGCAGAAGCCGGTGATTTTGCCGCGGCTGTACATCTCGGCGGTCTTCTCTTCGAAGCGGCGGATGAGCGTCATGCGTCGATAGAGGTCGAGCAGTTGGCTCTCCTGGAGGGTCAGCAGCGCGTGCTGAGCAGCATGCTTGTCGCGTTCGAGCGCCATAATGATTAAGCGTAACGCGATTGGAGATAGCGGTAAACCGCGGTCAACATTAATGCAGTCGAGGGCGGGCGTGTCGCGCAGATCCTGACCGCTCCTTGTCCGAGGAGAGGTCGGCGCGAGCCGAAGGCGAGCGACGGGAGAGGTGCAGCGCGCACCGTCGCAGCAACACTTGCTGACCTTTTGCAGGAGCTCAGAAAGTGGTGCTGCTGTCTGGCGGCGCGCCAGTGTCTATCAATTGAGGTTAACGAGTTGGGGTTGGCGAGTTGTCAGACGTTGCACCTCTCCCGGCGACACCGCTGCGCGGCTTTCGCCGACCTCTCCTCGGACAAGGAGAAGGTTAGGGATCAGAACAGCGCGCGCTGCGCTGATGCTGCCACCGGTTGGAACGATCTACGATGAATTGGCGACGGACCCAGCTTGAGCAAGGTCTGCAGGTGCTCGTTGGTGCAGTAGCCCTTGTGCTGCGCGAAACCGTAGCCGGGGTACTCCCCGTCGAGCGCCACCATCATGCGGTCGCGCGTCACCTTGGCGATGATCGACGCGGCGGCGATGCAGAAGCTCTTGCGATCGCCGCCAACAATTTTAGTCTGCGGCAGTTCGAGGCTCGGGATCAGACGCCCGTCAACCAGCACGTGACCGGGGGTGAGACTCAAGGCGGCGAGCGCGCGCCGGCTCGCGGACATGGTGGCCCAGTAGATGTTGAGGCGATCGATTTCGTTGACCTCGGCGATGCCGACGCCGACCGCGATCGCGCGATCGCGAATCGGAGTGAACAATTCCTCGCGTTGCTCGTGGGTCAACTGCTTGGAGTCGTGCACGCCGGTGATGAAAGTTTCAGGCGCGAAGATGACGGCCGCCGCGACCACCGGACCGGCCATCGGGCCGACGCCGGCTTCGTCAACCCCGGCGACCGCGTCGATGCCGAGTTTCCACAGGCGTCGCTCATAGCGCAGGTCGGGCCGCTTGCTCATCGTGAGTTACGCCATCCGCTTGAGACGCGCCTTGCGAATCGTCTCGGCCGCGAGGTCGGCGTCGTAAATGTCGTTGAGGCGGATGGCGTAGTCGGAGCTGGCGGCCGACGCGATTGTGACATCGCCAAGTCCGAACATCCGTTGAAAGACGCGCTTGCTGACTTCGACCGAGCGGATGTCGGCCAGTTCCATCTCGCGCCGGCGCGACGCCACCAGCCCGCGCTTTTCGATCAGGCGATCAGAGGTGAGGCTCCAATTGACGGTGCGCGCACGGATCATCGTGACGATCCAGATCAGCACGCCGAAGGCGAGCACCGCGAAACCCGCCTGGACCGGCAGCTGGGTCTCCGGGAACTTGCCGTAGAGGATACGTCCGCCGATCGCGATAAAGATGCCGCCGATGAGGAAGCCGTTGGCGTAGTACCACAGCGAGGGGCGGTAAGTTGCGAGCGCATACTCGCGCACGGCCGACGGTTTGGGCGCGAACATCCGCGTCCCGCATCGCGAGCAGAAGGCGGCGCCCTGCTGGTTGTCGTTACCGCACTGGGGACATCTCATCGCGCGCCCGCCTCTGCCACCGCCTCATGAAGGTAGTCGATGCGATTATGATGATGGGTGACGCGCCGCGTCAATGCGGGCGGCCGCGCAACTGGCCGCGATCCACGCGGTCGTGATAATCGTCGTTCATGAAATTCGGACTATTTGGAATCAACAACGGACCGTGTGCGTTTCCCAAGTGCGCCGCCAGCGTCGCGCGCGCGGCTGAAGATGCGGGATTCGAGAGCGTGTGGACGGGCGAGCATGTGATACTGCCCGACCCGCAGGCGCCGCCCTCGCCGGTGGCGGCCGACTACCCGATGCTCGATCCCGCTATCGCGCTGGCGTTTGTCGCGGCGCATACGACGAAGATTCGGCTCGGCACCGGCATCATCATATTGCCGCAGCGCAACCCGGTGGTGCTCGCCAAGGAACTCGCGTCAACCGACGTGCTGTCGAACGGGCGGCTGATTTTCGGAATCGGCGTCGGCTATCTGAAGCCGGAGTTCGACGCGATCGGCGCGCCGTTCGATCACAAGGGCGCGCGTTCGGAGGAATGGCTGGCGGCGATGATCGCGTTGTGGTCGATGCCGAAGCCGCAGTTCGCCGGCAAATGGATCTCGTTCAAGGGCGTCAACGCGATGCCGCGGCCGGTGCAGCAGCCGCATCCCGAGATTGTCTTCGGTGGACATACTAAGGAGGCGTTCAGCCGGGCGGCGCGGCTCGCGAAGGGATGGTACGGGTTTGCGCAGGACCTGGACGGGACGCAGAAGTGCGTCGAAGGATTGCGCGCGGCGTGCAAGGCGGCGGGCCGTCGATTCGAGGACGTGGAGGTGAGTATCACGCCGAGCCCGCGGGTGAAGGTCGATCGCGACACTGTGAAGCGCTACGGCGACCTCGGAGTGAGTAGGCTAATCCTGCTGCAACGCGGCGCGGACGAAGCGGCGCTGCTCGAAGGCGTGCGCACGGTGGAGCGGGAGCTGATAGGCAAGAGTTAACTGGCAGTTAACGGGACGCGAGGCAGTCAAAACAGGACGGTGCGTGTCCCAGGAGTGCGACGGCGGGCGATGACGGACCGCGTTGGCGGGGCGAGCGTCATTTTTCGGTCGTACTGGCAAAATCCTACCGCAGCGGCGTTCATTCGCCGTCGCAGACTTGTTTATTCGTGTGACATTTAGGTCCGTTCCCTCTCGGCACGCAGCTTGCGATAGGCCCTGTAGCGGGGCGCTAGGGAAGCCGTACGAATCATCAAAAGGATTCTGAAAGAGGGAGCTGGTAAATGCTGAAAAATGACAGCAGTCACGTGCTGACGGTTAAGGAGCTTTCTGACTATCTGAAGGTGCATCCTTCGACGATATATCGGCAGCTCAAGCGTGGGCGGCTACCGGCGTTCAAAGTCGGGAGCGACTGGCGCTTCAATATCGAATCGATCGACCGATGGCGTCTGGAGCAGGATGCGTTCAAAGAGCTGTAGCCTGCCGGGCGCGCGTAGCGGAGCAAGGGAGGCGCTGGGGGAGAAGAGGGGAGTCACGCAGAGGGCGCCCGCAAGGGCGCCCGGCGTGGCTAATGTCAGCGGCGTCACGGACGACGGTGAGCGTCGAGGAGAGACTATGCGGTTGACTATCTTGGCGGGATTGATAATGGGCGCATCGCTGGCGGTGCAGTCGATGCTTGGCGCGCACGCGCGGACGAAGGTCGGTCCGGCGGCGAGCGCTGTTCGGGTCCATGGGCGGGCAGTGGCGCCGTGGTACATCGCGATGAATGATGGACGCGAGAATCCGGCAGCGATTCGAGGTTTGCGCGAGGACTGATCAGACGGTTCTGATTGCGCCGGTCGAGGCTTCGTCGGCGGGGCCGACGAAGTCGAATGCGAGCCATCCGCGCAGCGGATCGACGCGGCTCACCCGGACCATTATCGGCATCTGATTCGGCAGACTGGGGGCGCCGTGCAGGGTTCCGCGCACCGTGTAATCGACCAGTTCCGCGCTCTGGCCCTCGCGGGCGACGTAGGCGAGCAAGGGTCCATCCTGGGCGTGACGTTCGAGATAGCGGAGAATCCAGTAGCGCTTGGCGCGGCGTTCGAGTTCGCGGCCTGACGCTTCCGCATTCTCGGCGCCGGCGAGCACGGTCAGCAATTCATCGACAGTGTAAATCGGCGCTTCGTGGTCGCGACTCGCAAGCGCGCCAAGCAATTGCCGCTGCAGCACCAGGTCGGCGTAGCGGCGAATCGGCGAGCTCAACTGCGCATAAAAGTCCAGGCCGATTCCGGCGTGATATTCCGGATGCAGCGACAGCCGCGGGCGCATCGACGCCATATCGCCGCCAAGCTGCGGCTGCACGCGATAAATGATCGGGATTCGATTGGTGGCCGCGTAGCGCGCCGCGACGAAATTGCTCAGCACCATGAACTCCGCCACCAAGGTGCGGCCGGGAGACGCGTTGTCGAGCACGGTTACCTCGACCTCGTCGCCGCGCACGCGGACCTTCGCCTCGCGCCGCTGCACCAGCACGGCGCCCGCGGTTCGTCGCCGCTGCCGAAGCTGGATCGCGGCATCGTTGAGTCGCGCGACGGTCGCCGCGGTTTCATCGCCGCCGTTGCTTGATTCGAGCATCCGATCGACCTGGTCGTAGTCGAGCCGGCGCATGATTGGTATTCGCGCGGGATAAATCGAAGCGTCGAGCAGCTCGCCCGAAGCGGACAAGCGCACGTCGGTGGTGAGCACGGGGCGATCTTCACCGGCGATCAGACTCGCGGCGCGGCACGAGATGGGATCGGGCAGCATCCTGATTGTGGTTTCGGGCAAATAGACGGTGGTCGCGCGCGCGGCCGCTTCCTGATCCATCGCGCCGCCCTTGACGACGAAATCCGCCAGCAGCGCGATATGCACTCGCACGCGGACGCCGCCGTCGGCGAGCGTTTCGCAACTGAGAGCGTCATCGACCTCGACCGTATCCTCGTCATCGACGGTGACGGCGAAACCGCCGTCGGAAATCGCGCGCGGTCCCGGGACTGCTTCTGACGCCTCTTTCATGACGGCGTCGCTGAACTCGTTCTTGAGGCCGGCGATGAATGCGAACCGCGGGACGCCCAGCGGTGCGCCGAGTCGCTCGAGAATCTCGAACGCGGCCTCCGCCGGATCGACGTCCGGCGCCGCCTGCGCGAGCATCTGGGTCATGTCGCGGCTGCGGGTGAAGGGGTTCTTGAGATAGCGCGTGAGCTCCTCGATGAGCGCGGCAACTTCGTCGGGGGGCGGCTTCTCGGCGCCGATGAGCACGTCGCGCAGATGCTTCTGGGTTTTGCGAGAGTCAACGCTGCGCGCGCGAATCCGATCGTTCTGAATCCGCAGGCGCTCGACCTGGTCGGGTGTGCGCGGCACGAAATCCATGTGGCGGCGGACGAAGTAAGTGCGGTCGTTCAGCAGCGCCTCGAGCATAACGGAGGCGGCCGCATTGGACTTCCGGCCGAAGAACAAATCGGCGAGCTCGACCGCTGAAAAACTGCGGCTCTGCTCCTGCGCGACTTGCCACAACAGCTCGAGGTCGAGTTCGGCGGCCAGCTCGGCGCGCTCATGCTCGAGATCTGCGAGCGCCTCGGCGACGTTGTCGCGATCGGCGCGCCGCTCCGGATGGCGCATCAGGACGAGATCGCGCGGGACCAGCCGTTCGTGACCCGCCGAATCGATTACCGCAAGATGGCGTTCCTGTTCGCGGGTGACCAGCGCGGCTTTGAGTCGGCCCTGATCGAGGTACTCGATGATGCTGCCGGCAAATTTAAGTGGTAGTGACACGTCGGAATTCATTTTGACGACCGCCGCGAGCTAAGACTATATGGAAGGACGAACAATCGCGGGAAAATGTATCGAGTGAGGCCGCTTGAGCAAAAAAATTCAGATCGAAGTGCCCGACGAGTTGTTCGCGCAGCTTTCCAGGGTTGCGAAGGCGATGGGGATTTCCAATCCCGAAGAGGCCGCGACTGTTGGGCTGGCCGAGTGGGTGTCGCGCCGCAAGTCAGAGCTCGACGATCGGGATCCGAACGAAAAGTACGCAGTCAACGAGGCACTTGATGAACTTCTCGAAAAGAAAAAATAACTTTTCATTTTTCGCCACCGCATTGGGACTCGCCGCGCTGACGATAACGGCGTGGCCCGGTCTGACGAATTCGATCGCGCGGGCCGCGGGCGCGGGACTCGAGGTGGAAGTGCCGTTCGAGATCAAGGCGCTGAAGGCGCCCGGCCTGGTCGCGCCGTACTTCCTGCAGGACAACCACGGCACGATGGTGGTATCCGACCAGGCCGGCGGAGTTTACTCGGTCACGTTCGGCGGCAAGGTGACCGCGCTCGCCGACAAGACCAAGATCAAGAATCCGGCCGGAGTCGCAGTCGGTCCGGCGGGATTCGGATCGTACGCGGGCAGCGTCTTTGTGCTCGCGGCAGTCGGCGGTATCAAAGGACCGTGCGAAGTCGAACGGATCGACAAGTCCGGCGCGCTCAGCACGTTTGCGAAACTGCCCGACGCGGCTGCGACCGAATGTCGCGATCTGGAATTCGGCGCGGCCAGCTCGCCGTTTGCGGGCAAGCTCTACGCCGCTGCGAGCGGCAATGCGACGATTTACGCGATAGACCCGTCCGGCAAAGCGAGCGTATTTGGCGCCTACACCAAGCCGATCCCCTTCGAGCTGACCACGATTGCATTTCCACCCTCGTCGGATTCGAAAGCGGCGGGCATGATGCTGGTCGGGATGCGTGCGAAGGGGAGCTTTGCGTCGAAGGTCGGCCGTATCAGCATGGTCGGCGCCGACGGCAAGATGAAGGACCAGGTTTACCTGGTCGGGTTCACCCGCCCGTCGGGCTTCGCGTGGTCGCCGTCCACCTTCGGCTCATACAGCGACGAGTTGTTTATTGCGGACACCGGCAAATATGCTGCCGAGAACGACAACCTGCGCGACGGCGCGATCTCGCGAGTCGAGAGGGACCTAGCGCGCCCGTTCGCCTCGGGCTTGATGGATCCGAGCGACCTGAAGTTCATCGGCAGCAAGGCGGTGATTTGCGATCCGGCCGAGAAGGGCAAAGGGCAGGGCGCGATCGTGATTATCTCGTCGATGCTGTAGGCGCGAACCGTTCTATCAGTGCCACGGCTCGCTGACGACCTGGGTGTCGCCGGTTTCGCGATCGACCAGCAACATCTCGACGTGGTTGTATTGCCCCTTCGGAAAGAAGACGTAGCCGCTGACGGTGAAATTCTTACGGACTTCCTCGGGCTTGAGCGAGAGCGCCTCGATTTGCTGATTGGCCTGCTGGTCGGCCTTCGATTGTCCCTTAGCGGCGCCGCTGAAAATGCCCCATCCGCCGCCGAACGCGCTGCCGATTAACGCGCCGGCGCCGGGAGATCCGAAACCCCAGCCTCCGGCATGGCCGGCCGCGCCCGCCAATGCTCCGGTGGCCGCGCCGACGGCGGCTCCGCCGACACCGCTGACCGCGGCGCTCTTCACCGCGCCTTCGAGCTCCTTCGCACTGCCGGCTTGCCGCGCCGCTTCGCCCGGCGGCAGAGGTGCGACGCGCTCGCCGGCGTCGTTGAGCGCGAAGACCTGGCTCGGCACGACGGCACGCGTCGCGTCGGTGCCGTTGGCGATCGACACGTAAACCGGAGTGACCTCGCCGACGGTCGGCGCGGCGGCGACGCTGACCGCGAGCTGTCCCGGTTGCGGAGTCGCGACGACGTTGGGCGTATGCGCGATGGGCGCGGGCGCGACGGCGCATCCGGAAATTGCGATTGCCGCCGCGATTGCGAGTCGAGCTTTGAGTCGGTTCATGAGAGCCATCTACAACGATCCATTTCAGTCCTTGGCGCGGCGCAAGTCCACACCCACCCGCTCGCATCTATAAGACGTGGCGCCGGCGCTGAGGTTTCGCCGCTTTTCCGGGCGGCTTTCGCCTCTGCTAGGATTCATCCGATGAGCGCGGACGAAATGGCGGCGCGGCGCCCCAAAAACGCAATCGTGATACTGCTCGACAGCCTCAATCGCCACATGCTTGGCGCGTATGGCGGGCGCGAGTTCGACACCCCCAACCTCGACCGTTTCGCGCGCCGCGCGGTTCGCTTCGACCGTCATTACGCGGGCGCGCTGCCATGCATTCCCGCGCGTCACGACATTCTTTGCGGCGCGCTCGATTTTTTGTGGAAGCCGTGGGGCTCGATCGAAATCTGGGAGCGTCCGCTGACTGCGCATCTGCGCGCCGCCGGCGTCGTGACCAAGCTGGTCTCGGACCATCCGCATCTGTTTGAGGTCGGCGGCGAAAACTATCACACCGATTTCAGCGCCTGGGATTACCAGCGCGGGCATGAGAGCGACCCGTGGCGGACGCGGCCCGATCCGAGCTGGATGGGTGCGCCGTCGTTCGGGCGCGGGCACACGGCCTATGACGATTCGCGCGGCTACTTTCGCGGCGAGAGCGATTTCCCCGGTCCGCGCACGATGGCGGCGGCGACCCAATGGCTCGAGCGCTCGGCGCGCAGTCACAATCGTTTCATGCTGTTCATCGACGAGTTCGATCCGCACGAGCCGTTCGACACGCCCGAGCCGTATGCCTCGATGTACGATTCGTCGTGGCAGGGGCCGCATATGATCTGGCCGCCATATATGCGCGGGGCGCTGGCGAACGGCGTGCTCACCCAAGCCCAGGCGCGGCAGATTCGCGCGTGCTACGGCGCCAAGCTCACGATGATCGACGCATGGCTGGGCAAGCTGCTCGCGGCAATTGAGCGCGGCGGATTTTACGACGACACCGCGGTAATCGTATGCACCGATCACGGGCATTACCTCGGCGAGAAGGACATCTGGGGCAAGCCCGCGGTGCCGATTTACGAACCGCTCGGGCATACTCCCCTGCTGATCGCGATGCCGGGAGTCGGCAACGGAAATGTCGAAGCGCTGACGACCAATGTCGATATCTGCGCGACGCTCACGGATATATTCGGAGTCGAGATGACGCATCGGACGCACGGGCGCTCGATGCTGCCGCTCATCAACGGCGCGGCGCGTTCGATTCGCGAATGGGCGCTGGCCGGAGTATGGGGACGCGAGGTCCATCTGATCGACGCCGATGCGAAGTACGCGCGCGCGCCAGCCGGTGATAACGCGCCGCTCAGCCTGTGGTCGAATCGATGGTCCACGATGCCGGTACATCGCATGCCGCAACTGCAATTGCCTCCGCCGGACGAGCGCGCGGTGCTCGACCGGATGCCGGGCGCGACGATTCCGGTCATCCGCCAACCGTTCCGGGCCGGCGATTTGCTGCCGTTCTGGGCGATGGGCAAGTTCAGCGGTAATCATTTGTATCGGGTGCGCGACGATCCGGCGGAAGAAGCCAACCTCGCGGGCAGCGGTGAAGAAAAGCGCGCGGCTGAGAAACTTCGCGCAGCTTTGATTGAGATCGAAGCACCAAAAGATCAACTGGAGCGCCTCGCGCTCGCCTAACATCGATCAGAAGAAATCCGATGGCATCAAAAATTGTTGGCGGATGCATCTGCGGTGCGGTCCGCTACCAATCCGCGACCGACGCCGCAATCTGACGGATGAGCCGACGGCCGGCTAATGATGACCGTGACCACCGCCGAAGCCGTAGCCGCCACCGCCGCCGTGATGACCGCCGCCGCCGTGATGACCACCGATGCCGTGATGACCACCGATCCCACCGCCGCTGCCTCCATGGTGTGGAACGGGCGCGACTCCACCGATCCAGAATATGGGCGGCGGGAAGAATCCAACGTTGAGGGCGTTCAACGAGGCGACCTGCTGATCGTTCGATTCGGCGGCGTACTGCGCGGCGTCGTTCTCATGCTGCGACGCCAATTGGTAGCGATCGAAGTCGGCCTGATGTCCTTCGTACACGCAGCCGCAGATGTCGGGGTCGTAGTACCAATAGACCGTGCCGGATTGGGCGGCGTAGCTGCGAATCTCATGCGGCGGAAGTTCTTCCACCAGCCCGACCTTGTCGTCGGTGTCGAGTTTGATAGTCGTGAAGCCGGCGTCTGAGAGCATCGCCTCAGTCTTGCGAACGGCCTCGGGCTTCGAGGCTTCGTAGCGGCGGTACAGAGCACAGCCGACACGGTTAGCGCGAGCAGCGCCATGACGATGAACCGTTTGAGTGGCAAGCAGGGTCGAGCATACCCGCATCGCGCACCGAACTGAATGAACAATCGCTGCCGGGGGGCGCCATCTTCGCGCGCAGGCGCGATTATGATTTAACGATGCTGCGCGATAACGCCGGGGTGGCGAAATGGCATACGCAGAGGACTTAAAATTCTCTGGAGCGAAAGCTCCGTGCGGGTTCGAGTCCCGCCCCCGGCAACGCACCCTATGACGGATGGCCTCGTCCTTGAACGCGAGCCATAGACCGCCGTCGGCGCTTATCATCCAGATATCCCGATCTTACCCCCTTTCAAGTGCTTTTGAACGCGCTTGATACAGCGAATAAGTTTTGATAGCCGATTGCAAAGAAAAAGGGGCATGACATCGCTGTCCAGGCGGCGTGATGCTGCGTTTCCCATCTAGAGCATAACCGCTTTGCCGTGTGGTGGGGCACGCGAAGCGAAGCCAATTCCTCACCACGAACTGAAGGGCGGGGCCAGCGTGCACGCGAAGACATTTCACAGAATCGTTTTCTCAGATGGTTGCGCTTTGGTCTGGGAGCGGTATGCCAGCATCGGCGAATCGCAATCCGTTCAGATTGGACGTTCCGGGAAGCTTCTAATCCTCTTGTTGATTGTATTCGCAGCCGCGCTGCTCGTGACGGTCAAAGCGGATGCGCGCGCGATTTCTTTTGTGACTACTTTGAGGGCGGCGGACGCTGGAGATACTGCTCGCGGCGCCTGGCTCGGGATCCGAAACGCAAAGACGAGCCGCACGATGCGAGTGTTTGTCAGCCGCCGTTTAAGACGGCGTCGCGCGCGGCTGGCGTCCCCGCGCAACCGCATCTCATTTCACATCGCGCGCTTCGCGATTCATCAAGGCACAGCCGACTGGACGTCATCCGGACTCGACCATTCGATTGGTGGGCAGCGCGGTCCGCCACTCATATCGGTTTCGTCGCGCCTCAGAAATCCTTTCGAGAGCTGCTGTCCCTCTCTTCTCGCGGATCTGATCCCTCGTTCCCCGCCTGAAAAAACTGTCTGACGCTTAAGTCGTCGCGATAGTCTCGATCGAATCAGGCGACTTTGGTCCGTCCGGCAGCGCCACGCCCTGCGGCGGAAGCACTTCGACGGAAGAGCTGAGACCTGTTCGCCTGAGGAACAGCACTGGAAAGTTTTTGGGAGAACGAAACATGTTCAAGAGGGGATACCACAAACTCGCACTGTTCACTCTGTTAATCGTCGCCGTCGCGTTGGTGACTTCATCGATCGCGATGTACTCGAAGCGGCAAATGGCCGCGGGCAAACAAAGCAATTCTGCGGCGACCATCGCCAAGCCGGCGTATGCTGCGGCGAGAGTCCGCGCCATGAACTTATATGGGAAACTGCCGCTAAGTTTCGAACGCAACGACGGCCAGACTGATGCTCAAGTCAAATTCATTTCGCGCGGCCACGGCTACACCTTATTCCTGACGTCAACCGAAGCGGTGCTTGCTCTGCGAAAAACTCCCGTGGCGCCAGGGAATGGCACGCGATTGCCTTCCCCACTGCTCACGGAGGCTGCGGCAGACTCAGCCAGGAATCTCGCGCTGGCCTCCGGCGTTTCCGCAAAGCCATCCGCTAGCAAGCCTGGGAAAGTCAAAGCAGACGTGCTGCGCGTAAAATTGATCGGCGCGAATCCGCATCCGGAAGTTGACGGTGTGAATAGGTTGGCGGGGAAGTCGAATTATTTCATCGGCGACGATCCCAAAAAGTGGCATACCGATGTTCCCACCTACGCCATTGTCGAGCTCAAGAATGTCTATTCGGGGATCGACCTGCTCTATTATGGGGGCAGTCAAACCCAGCTTGAGTACGATTTCCGGCTCGCGCCGCATGCTAATCCGAATGCGATTCGGCTCGGTTTCAAGGGTCTGCACGAGCTTGCCCTCGACCAGCACGGCGATCTGATCATCAAGCTCGGCGACAACAGGATCGTCGAGCGAGCGCCGGAGATTTATCAGAAGATAGACGGCAAGCGGCAGCCGGTCGCGGGCGGGTGGCGATTGCTTGGCGCGAACGAGGCCGGATTCCAAGTGGCGAATTACGATCGCAGCCGGCCAGTTACAATTGATCCGGGACTGGTTTATTCGACCTACCTTGGCGGCAGCGGCTTCGGTGGTGAGGGAGACAGCGGCTACGGAGTCGCGGTCGATTCCTCGGGCAACGCCTATGTGACGGGCGTCGCCTACTCCACCGACTTTCCCGTCACTTCCGGCGCGTTCCAGAACGTCAATAATGCTTCTGCCAACAACGAGCCCGACGCCTTCGTGGCCAAGTTCGATCCTACCGCATCGGGCGCGGCATCGTTAATCTATTCGACCTACCTGGGAGGCAGTTATGGCGCCTTTGGTTACGGCATTGCGGTTGATTCGGCCGGCAACGCTTATGTCACCGGCTACACCTCCTCGACCGATTTTCCCGTCACTTCAAGTGCGTTCCAGAGCGGCAATGGTGGCACCCACGCCTTCGTGACCAAACTAAGTACGACCGGTTCGTCTCTGCTCTATTCGACCTATCTTCGCGGACAGGGACCCGACTTCGGCTATGGCATCGCGGTCGATTCGGCGGGCCGCGCCTATGTCACCGGCAGCACCTCCTCATTCTCGAACGCGATCTGCACAGGCGTGAGCTTCCCAGCCGGCTGCTGCACAGGGGCCGGGACCGGCACTTGCGTCGGGTTTCCCACTACTGCCGGGGCGTTCCAGACAATCTTTAATGGGCTTGTCACGGAAGGCGGCTTCGTCACTACTCCGAACGCATTCATCACCGAGCTGGATCCTGCAGCCTCGGGTGCGGACTCATTGGTCTACTCAAGCTACGTTGGGGGTAGCGGCTCGAGCACCGTAATTGGCAACCACGGCGATATAGGCGTTGGAATTGCGGTCGATTCGGCGCAGAACATTTACGTCGCAGGGACCACGGCCTCGTTTACCAATGCGAGCTGCACGGCCGCAGGCTGGTGCTGCACCGGAGCCGGGACGGGCAGCTGCATTGGGTTTTCCACCACTTCCGGTGCGTTCCAAGGCGTCAACAATGCGGCTTCGACCAGCGGTGAATTTGAGAACGCCTTCGTGCTTAAGCTCCATCCCGGCGGAAACGGCGTGGCGGACCTGATCTATTCGACCTATCTAGGCGGGAGCTTTAGCGATAGCGACTCAGGCATTGCGGTCGATTCCTCTGGTAAAATGTATGTCACAGGGGAGGCCTCCTCATTGGACTTCCCGACAACTGCCGGCGCCTTTCAGAGCGTCAGCAACGGTGGACCGAACGCCTTCGTGGCCGAAATCAATCCTGCGCAGTCTGGGTCAGCGTCATTGATCTATTCAACCTATTTGGGTGGTGAGAGGGCGGGAGGTAAACACCACAAAACCATCGCCCAAAGTCAACACCCCGGCAATGAAATCGCGGTCGATTCGGTGGGCAACGTCTATATAACGGGGACGGAGGACTCGATCATTAATGCGCAATGCACGGGTTTCCAGACGCCAAGTTCGTGCTGCACCGACGTGGGGACTGGAACGTGCATCGGCTTTCCGACCACCGCCGGTGCGTTTCAGAGCATCGACAACGCGGCAGCTTCATTTTCTTCAAATGCCTTCGTGGCGAAGCTCAACCCCGCGGCGGCGGGGGCCGCATCGCTGGTGTATTCGACGTATCTAGGGGGGAGCAAAGGTGACTCAGGCTCAGCCGTCGCGCTCGACTCCAGCGGCAATGCCTACGTCACGGGTTCCACCTACTCGACAGACTTTCCCACCACTTCCGGTGCGTTCCAGAGCGTCAATAACGCTTCGGGCGACCTTTCATCCAACGCCTTTATGTCCAAGCTCGATCTTGTCCCGGCAGGCCCGACGCCAACCGCAACCCCGACGGCCACTGCGACGGCCACCGCGACCGCGACGGCAACTTCTACGACAAGCGCAACAGCAACTCCAACCGCAACTGCCAGCACCAGCTCGACCCCCACAGCAACCTCCACACCAACGGAGACTGCCACCCGGATCGGAGCGACGCCGACCGCTACGGCTACATCCGGAAGCACTGCGACGCCGACAACGACCGCGACACCGACCGCAACCCCGACTGCTACGGCAACTCCGATCTCGGAGAAACTGACGATCAGTCCCCATTCGCTAGCCTTCGGGAAAAGGGTCGCAGTCGGAAAAACCAGCAAGGCGAAGACAGTTACAATCAAGAATGCCGGCAAAAAGAAAAAAGGATTGCCGGTGAACATCGAGATGGAGACCGCATCGCCGTCGATATTCGCGCTGAAGTCGCAGTGCGAAAAAACGCTCAAACCGGGCCAGAGTTGCAAGGTGTCGGTGACCTTCACGCCGGCGGACACGACGCTGCAGACTGGAAGCCTGATGATTTATGACAACGTGACCGGCTCGCCACAGACCGTGGGCCTGTCCGGTACGGGCAAGACGCCGAAGTAGGAGAGCCAAGGGGGTCCTGATGGACGCGAAAGCCGTCGCCGCGGTACTGAGGTCCACACTTGCGAACAAAGGCTGGAGCGTCGCAAACGACCCGGGCCAAATCGAATCCGTTCTTCGCTCTCAGTCGCCTGCGACCGCGGACGAGATCACGGCGCTAGCCGCCGCGTCGCGCGCCGGCGTTCCGGCATTTCTGATGCAACTCGCGCCGGGAAGTCTCAACGCATCGGCAGTGAATGCCCGCGTCAACACGATGGGCACTGACTTCGGGCTGTCTCCGGAACTGGCGCGCTGGTCGGTAGTTGCGTGGGCGATGGCATTGGGAGTTCTGCCGGTGCCGAGCGGCTCAGGTCCCGGAGGTCCCGGTGCGGCCAATGCAACGGCTGAGCGCACTCAGGCGGCAATCCCCAAACGGCAATCCGGCACCGCAGGCGGGATCGACTATCGGCGATTTCTTAGAACGGGCTTGCTGGTGGTTTCCTGCACAGTCGCCGGTGCGCTCTTCCTCAACTATGTGACGGGTCTGGGACCGATCGAAAGGCCAGAGTCAAATAGTGGCGTAGCTGGAGTCGCCAATGAAGGATCGACCGGCAGTGCACAAGCGCCGGCATCCTCTACTTCGGCTAGGGCACCCGTTGCTCCGCCCGGCCACGAGGTCAACGTCGAAGACGTGAACTCCAAAGGCCGCGGCGTTTCTGAAGGCGATGCCGCGGGCGGACCCGCGTCAGCTGCGACCGCGTCAGCGGCATCAGGCGGCGGCGCGGGGGTCGCGGGAGGGGCGGAAGCCTCGAAAAACGTTGTCGCTACTGACCCGAGCGGCGGCCCGGCTGGCAATTCTTTGCAGCGGCGGTGCGACGAACTTGCGGACAGCCCTTATGATCCGCAAAAAATTGGTGCAGGAGTTCCCTTTGATAAGATCCAAATAACCCAAGCCCTGGCAGCCTGTCAAGCCGCCGCAAGCGTTGAGCCTGTCGCGCCACACTATTTGTACACTTACGGACGGACGCTGCACGCAGCACGCCGATACAAGGAAGCATTTGAACAGTACAGCCGGGCCGCTGCCGCCGGATACACCTACGCGATGGTCAACATCGGCCTTCTGTATGACAAAGATGGCGGCTTGCCTACTAACTACGAAGAGGCGGCGGCTTGGTATCGAAAAGCAGCCGACGCCGGGAATGCATTGGCAATGCTCAACCTTGGTCGGATCTACGATGAGGGGCGCGGCACATCAAGAAACGCTGCTGAAGCGGCGGCTTGGTATCGAAAAGCAGCCGACGCCGGAAATGCATTGGCAATGTTCAATCTTGGTCGGATCTACGATGAGGGGCGCGGCACATCAAGAAACTCTGCTGAAGCGGTGGCTTGGTATCATAAGGCAGCTGACGCCGGGAACGCGGGTGCGATGTTCAACCTTGGGGGGATGTACGATACGGGCGATGGGGTACCTGAAAACCACGCCGAAGCGAACGCCTGGTATCGCAAGGCGGCTGACGCAGGCCTCGTGGACGGGATGTTCAACCTTGCGTCGAATTACCATCACGGTGTCGGCGTGCCCCAGGACGACACTGAAGCAATTGCGTGGTACCGCAAGGCGGTCGCGGTTGGAGACCCGCGTTCAGCGTGCAACCTTGGCCTCATGTACGTGGTGGGTGCGGGCGTGCCAAGGAGCGGCGCTGACGCAGCCGTATATTTCCGCAAGGCGGCCGAAAGCGGAATCGGGATGGGAATGGCCAACCTTGGCGTCCTGTATGAATTTGGTGATGGTGTGCCGGAAAACAGGAGCACCGCAATCGCTTGGTATCGCAAGGCGATCGCGGCGGGCTTCAAGCCAGCGCAGCGCTTACTCCAGGACGCGTTGAACCCTCCGCTAGGTGCATCGTACTCTTCGGGGGCGCCGGATAGTTTTCAACAGCAACAGCAAGATGAGCGTGAGCGGGCCTTCTGGTTCGGTTTGGATTCGGCCGGCCATGCGAAATGGGCACCGTGACAACCGCCTTGGAGATTAAAGAGTGCCCGTCTGCGCACACGCCGACCATACTCAGCAAATCACGCCGAGTCATCTTGAGGTGTCTGGCACAGGCGCCGCACAAGCTCGCCAAGGCTGAGAACAAACCATCGGAAGGCAGCCCATCCGCGAAGCCTTTCAGCCGCTTCCTGACCGAAAATGGCAGGGAAGGGACTTACACAGAAACTTTCACACTTTCACATTTCGTCGAAAAAATAGGCCAAACTATCAGTGTTTTTCTGCATCAGCAGGAAACTTAAAATCCTCTGGAGTGAAAGCTCCGTGCGGGTTCGACCCCCGCCCCCGGCATTCTCAGAGAAGGGCTTCGTGATAAGTTCAAGAATCCGCCTTCAAGCGATCGGCCCGAATTGTGGCTTTTCTGTGGACATTCTCCGCTAAGTTGCTCTGTTCGTCAGGTTCTTTGCTAGCGTGGCGCAACCACTTTAACCGGGGAGAAAGCCAGCCACGCCCGGCGGGAATTGGACCGAGTCAATTCTCCGGAGTTTTGGCAACGGCAGCGACCCTGCTCAGCTCAAGGGCGGCATCATCATGGACAAAGACGGCAATCTTTACGGCGCGACCCTTTATGGCGGAGCTTACATAAATCCTTCGGACGGTGAGGGATTTGGCGCGGTATTTGAGCTGAGTCCCCCGGCCACGCCCGGGGGAGCTTGGACCGAGTCAATTCTCTGGAACTTTCACGGTAACGACGGTCATGGGACCTATGCCGGCCTGATCGTGGGCGCGGGCGGCAATCTCTTTGGCACGGCTCACGCCGGCGCGAACTCACAAGGCACCGCTGCGAAGGGAGGGGGAAACGTCTTCGATATCTCACCTTCTCGAAACATCCCGCCCACGAAGCTGACGGCATCACCGCCCAAGTTGAACTTCCGCAAAGTCGTTGCGAATACAACCAGCAAACCGAAAAAAGTGAAGTTAACCAACAAGGGCAGGGCCGCGGCGGAGATCAGCAGCGTAAATCCGACCGCGCCATTCATGATCGCCGGAGGCACGGACACCTGCTCAGGCAAGACCATCGCGCCGAAGAAATCCTGCTCATTCAAGATCGTGTACTCGCCGACGAGGGTCGCAAACGAGACCGGGTCGGTGGACGTGACTTACAACGGCACTAGCCCCCTGGTAGCACTGAAAGGCAGCGGCGTAGCTTCGCGCTGACCTCGAGGGCGCGGTGACAAAAAACCGGCTCATTGCCGAACGTGGGTATCGTAGTGCGGCAGAATTCTATTCCCAACAGTCCCGTTGGGCACGGTAACTAGGGTGGTTGTTAGTCGGCGGATATTCGTGGCATTGATCCTTTGGAGCGCTGACGCTGTACCATATTAGCGGGGAAGGCCATGTGGCACCCTCAGAGTTAGTCAGTTGAGCGCCGATATGTATTCGCCTCCGTTTGCCTCGAAAATTTCCTTTGCGATTGCTCTTCTTGCGGCATCTTCGACATGCACGGATATAAGAACACCTCCCTTTGCGATCACGTCCTCATAGAACTTCGCCGATTGGTTCGCCAGGCGAATTCCCACCAAAGCCCCTGCAATTGCGCCAGTTGCGCTTCCAGCGATCGCATCGCTGATCGCAGCAACGATCGGTCCCACCGCGATCAGTATACCCACTTCTGGCACTTCGAATGCAGCTATCCCGATCAATAACCCCAACAATCCTCCAGCGACGCCGCCAATGCCAGATCCTGCCGCAGCTGCTGTTAACGTTTTCACTTGATAATTTTGCTCCAAATCCGTCAGTTCCCTACTTGCCGAGAGCAAGACAGAGGTGTCCTTTGCCGAGAAGCCCGCTTCGCGGAGACGATTAACAATTTGGCGAGCCTGCTCTTGGGTCTCTGCAACACAAACCAATGCGGGTATTGTTGGTTCCATTTCGTTTTTCCTCACCATTAATTCCCTATTCGTAATCAGGAGAGTTCATTTCTTCACATTTTCGACTAGATTATCTCATCGATATTGGCCGCGGTCGTCCGTCGGTTGAGGAAAGAAAATCAGAATGCCGACAAGCGCGAGAACTACACCTAGAATGAACGCCGGCCTCGGGCCCGCATGCTTATAGATCATACCGAAGGCTACACTCGCAGGCAGTAGGGCAATGCCGATTGCTGCCTGATAGGCGCCTAGTGCACGTCCTCGCCACTCATCGGGAACTAGATCTATAACCAGTGCTCGTTCAGCGCCCTCAGTGAATCCGTAGAACAATCCGTAAACCGCAAAGAGGACCCATACATGCCATTGAGCTGAGGCGAAGGCGAAGCCCAAATATACCATGGCGTAGAGCAACCATCCGCTTATGATAGTCTTTCTGCGCCCCCAATAGTCGCTGAGAGCCTCGCCGGGAGTCGAGCTGGCGACCTTTACAAATGCCAGCACGAGCCAGAGGAGAGGCAAATAAATTATAGGAACTCCTGCTTCACGGGCTCGCCAGAGCAGGAAGGAATCAGAGGAGCTGCCAAGCGCGAACACAAAGGTTGCGGTGAGAAAACGACGGAATCCGGGGGTGTCGGGGATCCCGATCTCGAGCGCAGAATTGGAAGTTGCCGACTCGACCTCTCGAATACCTCTGCCGAGGATTAACAGCGAGAGAAGTCCAGGGGCAGCGGTCCATGCGAAAACAGCCCTTGTCCCCAGACCCAACGCGAACATGACGTAGACGATGGCCGGACCGAGAAGCGCACCCGCGTTATCCATCGCTCGGTGATACCCGAAGGCTCTGCCTCGCAGTTCTGCCGGAGTGGCATCAGCGATTAGCCGATCACGCGGCGCGCCACGCACGCCCTTTCCCAGTCGGTCGCCGAAACGAGCCAACAGGATCTGCCAAGGAAAAGTTGCAAGGGCAAGGAACGGACGAGATACGGCGGCGATAGAGTAGCCCGCCAGCGTTATCGCTTTCAATCGCCCGATTCGATCAGCGAGATAGCCTGAAGCAAGCTGGAGCAAGCTCGCCACAGCGTCCGCGGTCCCCTCGATCATTCCCAAGGCTTCTGGTCCGCCTCCTAGCGAGGCGACGAACGCAGGGAGCAACGGGTT
Source organism: uncultured delta proteobacterium (assembly GCA_963717005.1). Classification (GTDB taxonomy): domain Bacteria; phylum Desulfobacterota; class Binatia; order Binatales; family Binataceae; genus Binatus. The sequence goes on along the minus strand of OY970324.1, from coordinate 4,378,000 downwards.
TATCATGTCCCCGGCGGTATCGTTGAAAAGAGAAACGAGGCCTAAGGCGATCACCGGTCTAGGCAGCCGGAGCCGCTTCCCGGCTGAAGGCGAGGTGACTGGTTGAGTAAGCTCATGCATGGGGCTAGAGCTCAATCCTTTCCGGAAGAGCAGGACCATATCAAGTCACCGGGCAAGAAGGAGCGCCACAGTGTTGAGAAGAACCCGCGAGGGCGCTTTCCGAGCTAACAGGGTCCTAATGAAAAAATGAAGAGGCGTCGGTGCCGACGTCTCGGCATGATTCCAAGGGGAGTCCCTGCGGTAAGCACGATTCACGGCGGTTCGCAGGAAGGCATCCCGGTCGCCGACGCTCTGGCGATGACAATCGGCTTTAGCTTACCTGTTGCTACCGAGAGGACGGCAGTTTGTGCCCCAATCGGAACTATCCGCGCGCTGAGTTTCCATCCGGCTGCCATTTCCTCGCTGCCGCGGACCCGCCGAAGCACTGGAGCATCAGAGTTGGTCGCGGCGATTTCGATTTCGTCAAGGCCGAATCCGGAGCCGTGACCGATTGCTTTCACGTAGGCTTCCTTAGCGGTCCATACACGAAGGTACCCGAGAGACTGATCCGATGGCGACATCGCGCGTATATCGCCGCGCTCGGCGGGTCTGAAGATGGATTGCATTACGGCGTCGAGGTCAAAATCGTCCTCGAGAGTTTCGATATCGACGCCGATTCTAGCGGACTCCGACACGCCGACCGCGAGCACTCCCGTCGCGTGCGCAATGCTGAAATCTATCTGTCCGGATCGGCCGCACCCCGCGACTGGTTCCAGGCTCGGGCGGCCCAGGAGATCTTTACGAATGACGATCCGCTCGGGACTCACCCGCAGGAATTCGGCTAAAAACCGCTGCACCAGATCATCTTTGAGGCGGCTTACGATTCCTTGATTTTGCTCGATTCCAGGAAGGTTTCGCGAGCAGTGCAGTTCGCGGAGCGCAGTGATGCGAATCATCGCATCATCGAGGCGCAAATCAGTGACTTGACCGGCAGCAGTGGTTTCATGATGTTGCATTTTACCCGGCGCTCGCCGCAACTCTGGAGACCGCCGCCGGCGGCGGCGCGACTTGATCGTTCGCCGGTTTCGATTCCATCAATGGCCTGATGAGCAGTTTGCGCGGCGCGAGCGGATTTTCCCTCTCGGGACTGCGACGGCACGGACTGCCTTCCCATAGCGTATCCGGCGGCAGGACCTCGCCCTTCATGACGAGCGAAAGGTCGCTCAGGTTCGCGCCAGGTTTGAGAAGCGTATCGTAGAGCACGACTGATCCCGCGCCCAGCGAGCATCGATCCCCGATATTGACGGTCGACATCTTCATTACCCGGTCTTCGAACAAATGAGTCTGGAGGGTGCAGTCGCTGTTGACTGCGACGTCATCGCCGATCTTGATCAAATCGTACTCGGTGAAGCAGGTCGAATTGAGGAACACACGCCGCCCGATCTTTGAGCCCAGCAGGCGGAAAAACCAAGCCGCATAAGGCGTCCCGAGCAGGTAGTCGGTGAGGAATGGATCGGCCAGGTTCTCGTGCATTGCGGTGATCAACTCGTTGCGCCATACGAAGCCGCTCCAGAGCATCGCCTCGCCGGGACGATAGCGGCCCATCAGCAACCACTTGGCTGCGATGACAATCAGTGCCGCTGCTAATCCGCAGCCAACCATAACCAACGGGAACAGCAGCACCGCTTGAATCGCAGCCATTCGGTCAAAGGTCATCACAGCGGCGGTGATGAGGACTCCACTGAGCATCGTGAGGAAAGTTGCGGGTAGGGTAATTCGCAGGAATTCGATCGCTAGGCGAAGTGCGACCAGCTTTCGCGATGGCTCGTAGGTCTGCTCAGCGCTCGCGGTTTTGGCCTCATGGCGCTTGGGTAGAAAAATCGCTGGAGTACCGAGCCAACTCGTGGCCGCCTGCTCGGCGCCGTGCCCGCCGAGCGGGCTACTGGACAGGACACCGATTAGCGTGCCTTCACCGATCGTGCGGCCGGCCGGAATCAGCGCGCTGTTACCGATGAAGGCGCGCCGGCCGATATTGGTTTTGGCGAACGTGATGTAGCCGCCTTCGATGCGCGGGGTGCCGAGCGAGGCGGCGTCGGCGACGAAGCTCTCGCCGCCGAGCTCGATCAAATCAGGCGATGCGGAGCACGCGGTGGAAATCTCGGCTCTGGACCCGATCTTGGCGCCGAGCAGCTTGTACCAGGGATTCAGATAGAGCGTCGCGTACAGCGGTCCGAGAAAATCCAGGCTGACCTCCATCAATTGATCGACGAACCATTTTCTAACGTACAGCCAGCTGTCGAGCCGATAGGTCCCGGCTCTCACCCGTCCCAGAAGGAGCCACTTGATCGCAACTATCTCAAGGCAAAGCAGAACGATGAACGAGAGCGCAACCAGCGGCGATACGGCTGCGATTCGCAACAGACCCGTCCCAAGCGCGACGTGTTCCGAGACGTTCCACAGCACGGTGATACCCGGGAGCAGCGCGAGCAAGTACACCGAGGGCAGAAGCAACGCGCCGATCGAATGCATCAGCGTGAAGGCCGCGTGCCGCGAACGGGACGGCCGGACGATTGCTGCGGTGCGATGCGCCTCATGGTTCTCGCGCGTCACCAGCGGCCGTGCGGGCGAGCCGGCCCACGATTGTCCGCGCGCGATCGCCGCGCCCTCGGGCAGCATGCTAAGATCGCCCAGGCTAGCGTCGTCTTCCATCGTCGAGTTGGGTCGCATCATCGCACGTGCGCCGATGAAGCATCGCTGCCCGATGGTGATAGGCGCGATCTTCAGCCACCCATCTTCCACCGTATAGCCCGCGAGTCCGGTTTCGACGCCGATACTGGAATCGTCGCCGACCGTCAGCATGTCGAACATCGTCGTGCAGTTCGCGGCGATGTGCACGCCGGCACCGATTCGCGCGCCCATTGCCCGGTAGTACAGGTTGATGAGCGGCGTCCCGGCCAGCGCGTCGGTGTGGGTCAGCGAGAGCAGCTGATCAACCAGCCACCAGCGGAAATAATAGCTGCCCCACAGCGGATAGGCGCCTGGTTTGATCCTCCCGAGGATCAACCACTTGGCGGCAATCGTCAGGATGAGTTCGGCGGGATAAAGCAGCAGGAGCATGCCGAGCGCGGTACTCAAGGAGACCATGATGGGATGACTTGCCGCCATGCGGCTGTACGTCAAATATGGAATCAACCACTGCATCGAGACCACGAAGAACACGAGGTAGAGGGCGGGTACCTGCGCGAGGGCGCAGAGCCGATGCGCCAGGTGCGAGCGGTCCGTCGAAGGTGAGGAGTCGCGCCCAACGCGTTCGAGGGTGGGTAGACTGCGCCGCCGCTCGATCTCGCCGGCCAGGCCGGAAAGCGTCGAGTGATGATAAACGTCGATCACCGAGAGAGTGTGGAAGTCAGGATCGCGTCGCAACTCCGAGACCATCCGGGCCGCCAACAGCGAGTGGCCGCCGATGTCCGGTGAAAAGAAATCCGCATCGCGAGAAACCTTGGTAGCACCCGCAAGGCGCCCCGATTCCTCAGCCAGCTTGAGCTCCAGATCGCTGCGCGGTGCGTGGTACTCGCCGTGCCCCGCGACTTTGCGCGGAGCGGGCGCGGGCAGGGCCCTGCGATTAATCTTGCCGCTGGGCAATTTCGGAATCTTGTCGATTCTCTCAATAGCGGCGGGAATCATATAGGGCGGTAGATCGACGCGCAGCCGGGTCTTCATTGCGTCTTCGTCGAGCGGCGCGTCGTCGCGGGTCACAACATAGCCGACAAGCTGCTTGATTCCCGGTGTGTCTTCCCGCAAGTCGACCACCGAGGCGCGAACTCCTTCGCAGCGCATCAATTCGGATTCGACCTCTGAAAGCTCGACGCGAAAGCCGCGGATTTTTACCTGGGTATCTGCGCGGCCTAAAATCTCAATTTCGCCATCGCGAGTGAGACGGCCCAAGTCGCCTGACTTGTACAGCCGGGCGTAGGAACCTTCATTAATCGACTTAGAGATGAAGTGTTCGTCGGTCAAATCCGGGCGACCGACGTAACCACGTGCCAGGCCGATCCCACCGATCGTAATTTCACCAACGGTTCCGGGCGGTTCGTGATTGCCGCGCTCGTCAAGCAGTGCGATTTGATAGTTCGGTACGGCGCGGCCAATGGTTACCGCGCGTGAAGGGCTGAGTTCGCCGCAGGTCGCGATTACCGTAGCTTCAGTCGGGCCATAAGTGTTGAACATCCGGCGTCCCGGCCCGCACCACTTCTCGACGAGGTAGGGTGCGCATGCTTCGCCGCCGACGATCAGAATCCGCAGCGACGGAATGTCCTCGTCCATCAAGGCGAGCATCGTCGGCACACAGGACATCACTGTCACACCGAGCTGGTTTGAGAATTTTCGGCAGATCACTCGCTGCGTGAGCCACGTCAGCGGTGGCGGCGATCAAACGTCGCTCCACTGAAAAACGCCATCCATATCTCCTCGAGCGAGGCATCGAATGCGCACGAAAATCCCTGATAGACGCGGTCGCTCGGTGTAATGCCGAAGAGCTTCGCTTCGGCACGAACGAGATGACAGATACTGCGATGCTCGATCTGCACGCCCTTCGGGTGGCCGGTCGAACCGGAAGTATAGATCAGATAGCAGAGGTCGTGGGGCTCGGTTCCGATCTTCGCATGGCTCAACCGCGCGGGACTTTCCGCGATCAAATCCTCGACCTGCGCGTCGAGCAACACTACCTCCGGCCCGTCGGGCAGGAGATGTGAGGCGAACTCGGACTCGCTGATAAGCATCGACGCGCCGCTGTCCCGCAAGATATAGGCGACCCGGTCGGGCGGATATTCAGGATCCAAGGGCACGTAGGCGGCTCCGGCCTTCATTACCGCGAGCATCGCCACGTACACTTCTATAGAGCGACTCAACAGGATGCCGACAACGGTGCCGCGTCCGACGCCGGCGGCGCGGATAAACCGCGCGAGTTGATTTGCGCGCCGTTCGATTTCTGCGTATGTGAGCTTCGCACCGGCGAATTCAACCGCGGCACTGTCAGGGCGGGCATCGGCCTGCGCCTCGAACAACTCGTGTAGTAGTTCAGGACGGATCAGCGAGGGATCCTCGTTCGAGCTGTCATAACCGGGAGTAGTTCGCGAGACATTTCGGACTATTTCGAGGCTCATGACACTACTCCGATGGGGATCTGGCAATCTCATAGGCCGCGATCGGTGATCACGACCATTGGTAGATTCCTAATCTGCAACGGGCATGCCGTCTGAGATCCGACTAAAGGTTGAGTGATCTGCTTGAAAAACGACTGAAGGTTCCGTGCGACATCACGATATTCGAAGCCGACTCACGAGTGGGCGGCAAGATCGTCACGCGAGAATTCACCCGTGCGCCTGTCAGGTACGAAGCGGGCGCCGCCGAACTGTACAACTATTCTCAGCTCGGACCTGATCCACTGAGGGAGCTAATCGCCGAGCTTGGCCTTTCGGTGAGTCCGATGGCCGGTGAGACGGTCGTGATGGACGGGCGGATTCTAAGATCGCCCGAAGATATTCGACGGGAATTCGGAGAGCATGCATCGCAGGCGTGGAAAGGCTTCAACCATTTCGCGCGCAACGCGATCAGCTCCGTGCAATATTACGAGTCGGACTGGCAGACCGATAACAAAGATCCTCTCGCAAACGAGACCTTTCATGATCTGCTCGCCAAAATCGGCGACGAAGACGCTCGCCGCTATATCGAAGTTCGAGTTCACTCCGACCTGGCAACCGAGCCGCATCTGACCCATGCGATGTACCGGCTGCAAAACTATCTGATGGACGAATCCGACTATATGCAGCTCTATTCGATAAACGGCGGCCTCGACCTACTGCCGCGCGCGCTCGCGGATCGGATCAAAGCTCGCGTTCTCCTCAACCACACGGTGACCCGCGTCGAGAAAACCCTTGTCGGTCTCTACCGGGTGTATTCGCGCACTCATAGCGAAGTCAGGTGGAAGGATTTCGACTACGTCGTGATAGCGCTGCCGAACAATTGGATTCCTTCAATCGCCTGGGGCAACTCGGTGCTGTCGGACGCGATGTATCGCCATCACGTGTACTACGACTATCCAGCTCACTACCTGCGAGTCAGCGTCATGTTCGAAAAGCCCTTCTGGCGCGAGCAAATCGCTGAATCGTTTTTCATGCTCGATGCGTTCGGCGGATGCTGCGTATACGACGAAAGTTCGCGCACTCCGACCGGAAAGTACGGCGTATTGAGTTGGCTGTTGGCCGGAGAACCGGCCTTGTCGATGAATAATCTCGATGACGCGGCGCTGATAGATGCGGTCCTCGATTCACTGCCCAGCCCGCTGCTTCATGGTCGCAAGTATTTTGCGGAAGGCCACGTCCATCGATGGCTCGGTAGCGTCGATGGACTCCCCGGCGGTTTCCCCGAGCGGGAGCCCGAGTCGCGGCATCAGCCCGAGCCGCAACAACATCCGGAACTGTTCGTCGTTGGCGATTATCTTTTCGATTCCACAATCAACGGCGTGCTGGACTCTGCTGACCTAGTGACGGACTGGATTGCGGAATGCGTGCAAGAAAAAATCGCGCGAGCTGCCGACTTAGCCACAGACGCCAAGCAATCGCCCGTGCCATTACCGGAGCCATCGTGAGATGGGTCCAAGGATCAATGCGCCATGACTCAACAATTAGAAGAAGTGCAAGAAACAGCGCGGGCCTCGAGTCGGCATCAGTCCGTCGCTGTCAGGCGGATACGCTTTGTCTCGGAGCCGCGGCCGGCAGCGAAGGTGGTTTGGACCTTTCAGAAGCCCAAGGCTTGCGTCGCTATCGAAGAAGCGGTCGCGTTAACAGACCTGAACGCGGTTAACCCGGATCGGGAGCCAGCCGACTCCTTCACGTTCGTGCTGCTTCCCACCGACGGAGTCTCCGCGGCAAAGAAAATCGCACAGAGCTGGATCGCGCCTTCGGATCATCCAGGGCCGGTTCCAACCACATCGTTCTCTTCGAACAACTGCAAGATTCAATGGCGGCCCGGCAAGGCGATGGTCCAGGGCCCGCCAGAAGCCTTCGAACGCGTAGTTGCCTCGGCCGATGAATTGTTGGTGCCGCGATTTCTCGAACTAACCGCGCGGTGAAATGCACGAGAATCCTCTCCTTTCTAGCCCAGGTCCGGCGATTGGGACCAATTTTTCTCCGTGAGGTCGATTGGGACAGAGGTGGGGCGAAGTGACCCACATGAATCGTCACTTGGCCGTTTCGATCTGCCAGTGGGGCGGAACTAGCTTCGAGATTTGGCGCGCTATCAGTGTGGCACCCCTATTGCTGATTGGGCTGCATCAACTTTGCTTCGCGAGCACAAAGCACGCGCGGCCAGAAATCAGCGGAGGGTTTTCATGAAAAGTAGAGTCGTACTTGGAGCAGCAGCGGTGTTTCTTCTCTGGATCGGCATCGGTGGATTTTCCGCGCCAGTAGCGCATGCCTCGGGAGACCGAAGGGAAGATAGGCTGAACCACGACGCAAAGGATCAGAGTCAAGATGCCCTGAACGGCGGGGATTCGTCGGAATCAAGCGATGCTTCATCTCCGTCGAACGACAACTCTTCTTCCGATGTCAACTCAAGCGCGGCTGCAAAAGTCGCATCGGTCGGCGGTCACTGGTCTGGAGGAATCACCGATAACAGCCTCGGCGCTGGCACGCTCGATCTTTTCATCACCCAGTCAGGGAAGAATCTGAGCGGTGGGTTCGATACCTCATTCTCTGGAGGATCCGAAGATTTTACGGGCTCGCTGTCTGGAAAGGCGAATTCGATTGGCGTCAGCGGAAAATTGCGCCCCAACGGCGGCGGAAAGTGCAGGATCATGTTCGCTGGAAAGCTGGCATCGGCGGACGAGATCAAAGGTACATACACGTCAAGCAAATGCAGCGGAACGACCGGAGGCACCTTCGACGTTCTCTTCGAACATAAATAGCGATTGCACCCAGCGTGTGTGGTGGGTGGTTGGTTTCCTCTGGTAGCGGACAACATTGGTGAATGAGATGAAAAAAATCGAGTTAGTAATCGAACCAGCGGCGCTCGACCGCTTCATGGAATCCGCCGAAGGTTTGAACTGGTGCGAACCGCGCGTGACCGAACTTCACCGCACGCCGCGACGGTTTTACCACCAGCGAGCGGCTCTCTTCGGCGTGGTCAACCGCCTCAAGATCGACTTCAATGTCGCTGATGAAGCCGCAACGCGAATCGCGCGCGAGTTGATCGAAAACGTTCAGCCAGAAAGCCTTGCCACAATGCGTCTAGATCAAACAGCTCCCGTCATTGATGAAGCTGCAGTTCGCTCGACTCGTGGCACCCCTGTTCCAAAATTGCCGCCCCGCGCGCTTTGCCTACCAGGCGGTTCGGGCCGTAGATCTTCAGACGTTGCGCAGCCTCGTCGCTACTAAGACCGCTGAACGAATCAGCCACCGTGGCAGGCAAATTTTGTTGCCTCCTTCATTGTGAGCTGATCGTCTTTTCAAACCCGCTTAATCAGTCGGGGTCGAGGACTCGTGGTCTTCCAGCTTGCGGTAGAGAGTCTTACGATCGATGCCCAGGATCGCAGCCGCCTCGCTCTTATTGCCCGCCACCGATGCGAGAACGCGGCGGATATACTCTTGCTCAAGCTGATCGAGCGTAAGGCGCCGTGACAACGCATCGTCGGCCGTGAGGTCGGCAGCTTCGGTTCCCGAAACTTTTGCCGGCAGGTCGGTGTGTTCAATATGGTTACCCCGGCACAGTATGAATGCTCGCTGCACCGCGTTCTGTAGCTCGCGGATGTTACCAGGCCACGGATAACGCAACAGCCGTTCTGACGCTTCGGGGGTGATCTCAGGCACCGGGCGATTCGCCTCGGCTGCCGCGCGAGCCAGGAAATGCCTGACCAGCAGCGGTATGTCCTCGCACCGCTCGCGCAGTGGAGGAAGGTGCAGGACGATCGCCGCGAGCCGGTAATACAGATCCGGCCTGAACCGGCCAGCGGCCGTCGCCGCTTCAAGTTCGCTGTTGGTTGCCGCGACGACGCGGAAATCAACCGCGATTTCGGCTGTCGCGCCCAGTGGGCGCACCCGCTTGCTCTCGATCACCGTCAGCAACTTCGCCTGCAGGGCCACAGGCATCTCGCCGATCTCGTCGAGAAAGAGCGTTCCGCCGTTGGCCGCCTGGAGCAATCCCGCCTTGTGTCCCCGCGCATCGGTGAAAGCTCCCTGGACATGGCCAAAGAGCTCGCTCTCCAGTAAATTGTCGGGAATCGCCGCACAGTTGATCGGAACGAACGGTGCCGCGGCGCGACGAGATTGAAAATGCAAAGCGCGGGCGACCAAATCCTTGCCGGTGCCGCTCTCTCCAGTCAGCAGAACGTTTGCCGGGCTGTCCGCGATGCGCAGCACGATCTCCAGCAGTTCGGTCATCTTCGGACTGGTAGCAATAATGTTTTCGACGCCATAGGTGCGGGCCAGCTCGCCTCGCAGCCGTCGTACTTCCTGTCGGAGCTGCCGCTCTTCCAGCGCCCGGCTGACCACTACAATAAGCTGATTGTTGCTAAATGGCTTCGTGATGAAGTCGAAGGCCCCGCGCTTCATCGATTCGACCGCTGTCTCGATCGAGCCAAATCCGGTGATGATGACGATCGGCAAGTCCGGACAGAGCCGCTTGATCTCAGATTGCAGCTGATGACCGTTCATGCCGCTCATCCGAAGATCGGAGACAACCAGCGCCGGCGGCGCCCGGCGGATAAGCGCCAGAGCTTCATCGCCGGAGTTGGCGGTCAGCACACTGTAGCCTTCAGCCTCCAGGACTTCAGCGAGCATGCTGGTCATTGCCCGCTCGTCATCTACCACTATGATCGTGTCCTTCGACCCCGAGCGGCTCTCGCTCTTCATGGTTGTGTCAGGCGCTCCTCTTTAACTGGCCGACTGCGACAGCAGGTAGTGTAATGACGAAGCGTGCTCCGTGCGAAGTTGGTTCGAGCGCCAGTTCGCCGTCGTGGTCGGATATAATGGTCTGGCTCACCGCCAGTCCCATTCCCGTGCCCTTGCCTGGGTCCTTGGTCGTGAAAAAAGGATCAAAAATACGGTCGCGAATCGCCTCCGGCACACCCGTTCCAGTGTCTTCGAAATACAGTTTCACTTTTCCCGAGGCGCTGTCGATCGCCGACGTGATGCGGAGCGCACCGCCGTGATCCGCCATAGCGTCAAGCGCGTTAACTTCCAGGTTGACGAAAACCTGCTCGAGCTGGTCAGAATCGCAGTCGACGATAAGCGCCTCGGGGCCCAACTCAGCGACTACCGCGATATGGCGCCGTGCGGCTTCGGCTTCAAGCAACTGAACTGACCTATTCACTATTGTCCGTACGTCGGAGGCGGCCCGCATCGGCTCACGACGGCGGCCCAGGTCGAGCAGCATCCGCACCATCTTGGCAATCCGATCGATCTGCTCGATGATCACCTGGAGACTGTCCTTCCGCTTGCGCTCGTCCATACGGTTGGCTATCAGAAGCTCCGCACGGCCGCGGATCACGCCGAGCGGCGTCGCAATTTCGTGTGCCAGGCCTGAAGCGAGCGTGCCAATCGTTGCGAGCTTATCGGCGTGTAACAGGCGCCGCTCGAGTTGCAGCTTCCGGCCGGTCTCCTCAATCAGTCTGGAGTGTGCAGCGGCCAGTTCCTTGTCCACCCGCTTGAATTCCTCGGAAATCGATTCCACTTCGTCGCCTGCGGCCTTGTCTTCAACAGCCTCGGCACTATCGAGCGCGGACACTCGTCGACGGAGTTGGGAGAGCGGTCGCGTGACGTAGCGATGCGCCACCAGTGGGATCAAGATCGCGACCACCAGCAACACCATCCCAATCGTGATCAACGACGCCTTGATCCTCTGATACCGATCCGACTGGAACGCGCTCCAATCTAGAGCGACCAGCAGGTAACCGTGCCCGCCGGGGCCGAGCGCGACGATTCGGCAGTACCAGGTGTGTCCGCGCGCTGGTTGCATGTACTCAGCCGCGCCATGGGTCTTGATTTGGTCGGCGATCCACCTTTGCGGTGGCGGAGCCACTGGAAAATCGGACAGTGCGAACCGAATCCTACCGTTCTCGTCCAAGACCGCCGCGATTAAATCCTCTCGCCCAATCGCGGAGAGGATAGAGCTGATCTCATCCCATTCACCTTGCGAAATGTCAGGTGTGAGCGATGCGTTCAGGGCGCGTTGCGCAACCCGCGTCTCGGCTTTCAGGTCAGCCGAGAAAATCTGGGTCGCGCTGCGGGCAGTGATGAATGTGTAGGCGAGCGCAATCGGCGCAAGACACGCGAGCATCATCAGAGTAAGCCGCGTGGCAACTTTCATCGTTAAAAATTCCTTCTTAACCTCATGCGTAATATTAAGGACTGTGCGAATCGCATGCCATCTGGGCGCTAATTGTCCAATCTGGCACTTTTGCCCCTAGATTCCCCGACTGGGGCGTTTCACCACAGGTCAAGCCTGAGCTTTGGGGCGGATCGCCACAAGCTGTCATCGATAGCGCTTCAGTATTTCTTATTTCAATTTGATCTTCGGACGGCATGCTAGTTGCGAGAGCTGTCCGGCCAAGGTGTTCGGCGTAAACACAATCGCTGACCCACGGAGGACACACGAAGGATGAACGGCTCGACTTTCATGAAGACCTTGGCACTGGCGGCTCTCGGCTCTTTGTTGCTGGTTGCGGTTGGCCGCGGAACGACCCGGGCGGAAGGCTCCGACTTAACCGTAACCCTCAGCAAGCTTGACGTCGCGCACGGCATCGGTTCCGAACCGGTCGATCAGGTTGATCTGATCCTTAACTTCAATAACACGGAAGCGTCGGAGAGTGGGAACTGTGAGTCGACGTCCGATTCACCTATCCATGGCTTCGTCGTGGGCCTCCAGGAAGGAGCTTGCGAAGCAACCGCCGGTGCTGCGACCGTAACTGTTCCGAGCCTGCGAAAAATTGGCAAGAACAAGTACAAGTTCGAGGGCATCACCCAAGAGGGCGCCACCGTCGATGCGATCCTGACAATGCTGGTTACGCCTGCCGGGAGTTGCGGCAAATGGCATCTCAAACTGGACGCCACGCCAGTCGACCTGTCGAGCATCAAGAACAATCCAGTAGCCACTTCGATTGCGCTGTCCGACGCTTCCTTCGGATGCCTCTCGGCCACCGGGCGGATTGATCGCTGAGTAACGCCCGGACTGCTCCTCCCGAAAACGTTATCCGAGATGGCGCGCGGATGGGCGTGAATATTTCTCCGGGCACAAGACGGAATCCATTTATCGGCGTTATGCGATTGTGGATGAGGCGATGTTGAAGGAAAGCGCGTCCAAACTTGCGGTTTTCCACGCCGAAAAGAGTGGCACTCGCAAGCTCGCTTCTGTGAGGAAACGCAGACCGCAGTAGCTACGCGATCAAGCGGAGACGCGCCTATTTTTTCATTCGGGAAGATTTTCCACCCGTAGCGCGTCGTTTAGAAACAGCGCTTCGCTTCCTTTCGACCGCGCTGAGCATCTGAGGATAGCGCCCTTCCAGAAAGCCCGCCGGACATCCAGCGAGGTTCGATGGTTCCGGGATACCACGAAGCAAATCGATCGCGTAGTCAAGCCATGCAGTAAGGCCGGTTCGATGAATGGCCAGACCGTAAATACGTTCTATGCTGGGAAGAACGTCTTGGCGCATTGCCGATCCCACGGAAACCTGATCCGTCAAATGCGCTCGCACCGCCTCGACTGAAAACCGCAGACGTGAAAGGTTTTCGTCAGTAAGTCTTCCCGGTAGCTCAAACGTGTTGAAGAGGCGACTGGCGAGCGCAAGTACCGGATGCATTACATAAAGGATTTTTCCGGAAGCCCGCTCGTCCATTATTCCAAGTTTGCTCGACATCAGGTCCGAGGCAGCGACTCCATGCAGCGAGCGTAGGAAGTCGATTTGCAATTCGACACCACCTACGCTGAAGCGGACTCGGGCTACGTCGGGAACGCGCGGCTCTTTAACTATGAGCAGTTCGCCAGCGAGATCTTTCGCACATTCCACAGCAACGCCCGGCCGCCGTTGGGAAAGAAAAACATCGATGTCTTTAGTCGTTACGCGCCGGGGGTCGGCGATCTCGTACTTTGCAATCCAGAATGCGGCAGCTTGTCCGCCGACTAAGATCAGGCTTGCAAGTCGTGACGCGGCGAGCTTGTCCAAGACTCCGAACGCATCGTCGATTGTTAGACTGGGCGCTTTAGCTCCTGTCGCCATTGTCGGATTTGACCAACATCCGGAAAAACGTCGGGTGTATCACGGTCGACTGTCTTGCCCGCTCCGGAGCGACACAGGTGGATCTTATGGAAGTTTCTTTCCGAATCTTTCTCCAGTAGTCGGTCTGCTCTTTGCGCTTTCGATTGCGAAACTCCGAGCTACGTATAATCTTGAGCTTGACCCCGGTCAGCGAAGAAAAATCGACGCCGAGCAGCCGGGCAGCTAATTGCTTGGTACGGACTTCACGGGCCGTCGCCGCACGAGATCGAGCCTTGATAAGTTCACTTTCGCCAGCACTAGCCCAGCGGGCCAAGGCTGCGGAGCGGGTCAGCCTGGAGCGCTCCTCGGGCGACACATTCTCCCAACGTCGGCGAGCCATCTCGGAAGCGTTCATGGTCTTCATTCTAATGCAAGCGCTTGCATCAAAACAAGATGGCACGCATCGGGAGAGGTGCAGGCAACGCGATCCTCCCGACAAAAGACCGATCGGGATTCCTTTCGGCTCGGCCCAGTTCTAATGGAAATACGAACGGATCGTTGTTGTACGCAATCGACGCGCTAATATCGTAGGCGATTTCGTGCTTTCATGGAAAGGTCGTTGAACTGGTGCAGGACTACAACGCGTTCATGTCTTGGCTGTTTGCGACGCCGCTCATATGTCTGGCTCGGACCGCAGCGCTGCAAAACGACTTCAACGTCCTGCGCTATCCCGCATGTGGCGTGCTGTACGGCAAGAGCAATGCGGGCAAGACCGACCTCACGCGCGTCCTGCTCCGCGCCATGTTCGCACAGGAATGGTGGCTCGACGTAAAGGATTTCAATTCGACTAACTTTTATGCTGCCGAGGAACGTGGTGGCAGCTTTCCGGTGGTCGTGGACGATATCTCCGCGCCGGTGACAGTCTCGCTCAGCGAAACTGCGGAGCCGCCATAGCAGCAAACGGTGACAGTCTTGTTCGCGGAGGAATGGCCCGCGATGATGACGAAAGCGAAGCTTGCGGGAAGCGCCTTGAGCGGCGTTAATCCGGTTCCAGTAAGGGTGAGGGGGGCGGACCGCCATTGGGGCTTTCCATGACGCCGATCGAAGAGCGTGCCGCTCTCACCGTCTCGGTGCTGGGCGTAAACGTCACCGCGAAGCTGCAGCTCGACGACGACGCCAACGAGCCGCTGCAGGTCGGGCCTGTCACGCGAAGTCACCCGAGTTTGCGCCGTCGATGGTCGTTTCGGTCAGGGTGATCGGATTACTCGCCATATGGGTCATCGCTCTACCCGTTGATTAGCGCCTTAGCATCCGTCAAATCCCGGGTATCGAAACCCTCGGTGAACCATTCGTAGGCCGCGATAAGGCTAGTTCGCGCCTCGCGCTCTCGTTTGGTGCCTTTCGCAAGTCGTGCGAGGCTTGTCGCGGCGCGCAACTCCCAGGAACGCGCCTGCTGCTCGCGCGCAATGTCGATCGCAGAGCGGAAGTATCGCTCAGCCCGTGCAGCGTCCGATCGATTCCGGGCCAGCAGTAGCTCGCCCTCTAGTCGATGCAGCTCGGCCTCGTAATAGTGCTGGCCGGTTCTTTCGGTAAAGGAAAATGACTCATCGATGGCTTTGAGCGCTTCATCGAACCGTCCCATTCGGCCGAGCGCGATTGCTATGAATGAGAGGCACCGATCATACATATACTCGCAGCCACTGGCTTCCAGTTCGGTCTTATACTTACCTATGCGCTCGATGCCGCGTTCCAAATCGCCGGCTACAGCATCGGCCCAACCCAGGTAGATTTCGCTCAACGCCTTGCCGACCGGATAGCCGCATTCGATTGACAGCCTTAGCCTTGCCTCTGCCCGCTCCTTCATCAGCTCAGGTTCGCCGCGAAGCTCGTGAATGTAGCTGGCAAAGCCGTGGATGTCTGCGAGCATCGTCTTGACCCCGGCATTCGCGATCGCCGTGGCGACGTTCATTCGCTCCACCGCGCGATCCGGATAGCCCATGAACCACAAGTTCCAGCCGGATACCATCCGGTTGTTCTGCGCAGTGCCCAGTTGCGAGATAGTACGCACTTCGCGATCGGATTCATCGCGCGGCGGTAAGGTTGATGCGCGCTTCTGAATCGATTCCAGATGCACCCACGCCCGCTCGAAACCTTTATCAGCAAGCTCGAACTCACCCGAGTACATCCTCACCCACGCAAGCGAAGTCTCGGCCTCTGCGACATGCGCGGCGGTACCGTTCTCCTCGGCTCGCGCGACAAGCTCAGCGGCGATGTCGCGCGCCTTGCGCGTATGGGGACGCAGGTGGTGAACCCAAAACGCGTTGTACAAGGCCCACCAGGTTCTTTCCCAGTTGATCCCCGGCCTTTTGCATAGCGCGAGCGCGCGGTCGATCGACTGCTCGATTTCCGCCGATGCCAGCCCTTTGCTGTCTCCTAATGGTCCGCTGGCGGCGGATCGTAGGTCGAGCTCCAGCTGTGTGCGCCGGTTCTCATCCGGCAGGTCGCCCAATAGTTCAAGGCCTGCGTTGAACATCGCAATCGCCTCGACGTTGGAGCCGATCGCCGCAAGCCGCCGAACGGCAGTCACGTAGTACTCGACGGCCTTGCGCGGATTTCCGCCCCGGGCATAGTGATGCGCGAGTTGGGCAGCCAACTCGTCGCGGCTCGTGGCATACGTATGTTCGGAGATTGTGGAAGCCATCTGCTCGATTGCCTCAGCTACCTTCAGATGAAGTCGCTGACGCCGCATCGCAGACAAACCGCCGAGCACCGCCTGACGAATGAGCTCGTGTGAGAAGGCAAAGCGCGCCTGTGAGCCGATCGCGACCGACGCCAGCAGACCAGCCTTCTCCGCTTCCTCGAGGCATCCCAGAATGGAATCGGCATCGTCGTCGTGGAGAATCTGAAGAACTTCGAAGCTGACGAATCTTCCAATCACCGATGCGGCCGCCAATATCTCCCGGGCGAGTCGGCTGAGCCGCGCCAATCGTCTCGCGACCACAAGCCGAACGCTGCGCGGC
This sequence comes from uncultured delta proteobacterium, assembly GCA_963717005.1. Classification (GTDB taxonomy): domain Bacteria; phylum Desulfobacterota; class Binatia; order Binatales; family Binataceae; genus Binatus. Next base: position 4,361,695 of record OY970324.1, on the reverse strand, counting down.
GCATCAAGCTCGCTGATCTGGAGTTTTAAACGGAATTGTCCCGCCGAATCGAAGAGTCGTCCTTCGTCTTCCAGATGATGAAATATTTCTTCGACGAAAAACGGATTACCTTCAGTCTCAGCGAATATTTCCGCAACGACGCCCTCGGGCGGCGGCTTTCCGCCCAGGCTGTTCAGCATGGCGGCGACTTCGCCGTGGGGCAGGCGCTTTAGTCTTACTTCGGTCGCGAGCCGGCCGCGGACCAGATCCTCGAGCGTCCGTGCCAGGACCGGTGTGATGTTCGTCTCCGCATCGCGATAGGTGCAGATAACCATCAACGGCTGATCCGAGAGCCGCCGCGCGATGTGATCCAGCAGGGCCAGGGTCGAATCGTCGGCCCAATGAAGGTCGTCGAGAATCATCAGTGCCGGCCGGGTGGAAGCAGCGCGCGCGGCGAAGTCGAAGAAGCAGTTGAGCAGGTGGCGTCGCGCCTGCGCCGGCGGCAAAGCTCGCGACGGGGGAAGTTCCGGCAGGATGTTCCTAAGCTTGGGAAACAAACGCGCCAGTTCAGCCGCTTCGGGTCCCAACGCGGCGCGCAAACGATCCTGACTCTGCGCGCGCTCGACGAAGCTCTCCAAAATTTCGACGAAAGGAAGGTAGGCGACGGCTTCTTCCTGTTCCGAGCAGTGCCCTATCATGACTGCCATTCGCTTCGCTTCGGCCACCATCGCTACTTCATCTGCCAGCCGCGTTTTGCCCACACCCGGTTCGCCGCAAATGAGAAACAACCGCCCGCGCCGCGCCGCCCCATCGTCGAGTCCTCCAATCAACGAGGCCAGCTCGTGCTCGCGCCCCACCATTACCGCCGATCGCGGGCCCGCGGGACGCGTCATGATACCCGCCTTCGGCGTGCGGATTTCCGCGACGAATCGATAGCCTCGCGCCGGCACCGTCGCGACGAATCGCGGCGCGTGAGGATCGTCTGACAACGCCCGTCGGAGCTTTCGTATCGCGGTGTTGATACTGTTTTCGCTATCGACGAAGACGCCTTTGCCCCAGACCCGGACCAGGATTTCTTCGCGCGTCACAAGCTGTCCACGGCGCTCAGCCAGCAGGCATAGCAACTCGAGCGGAATCCGCTGGAGCGGAACGACTGCGCCGTCCCGCCGCAGCTCATACGCACCGCGGTCCAGGACAAAATCTTCAAACTGGAAGAGATTTTCGGGCATTTGTTCCGATCGCGAATTCTACTTGCGTAGTCGGCAAACGTATAGGCGCGCTGCTCCGGCGAGTTCCGACAGAGTTCAGGAGAAGTTCAGCCCCAGGCCATTGGCTTTCGACTCTCGCGGCCTCAGCAGAACGGTGAGACACCAAGCCAGCGTTGGAAGGATCTCCGTTGGATCATAGCGCGACCTCCTTCAATTTGGGCATTGCCTTGGTCCAATGGCTGCTCAGAACGCGATAGACTAATGGGCGCAGAGAATCCGGAACCGCATTTTGCAACTGCAGGGAGATCGGCCTAAAAGCAATGGCTCTTAATGCGCCGAGCGGCGAGGCTCTCCGAAAGTTAGCTCCTTTTAGGCGCAAAAGTCATCGAAGCTTGGGCTTGCATTGATATCGTAAATGCGCACATTATCCCATATGAAGCTGCATGAGAGATGATGAACTGTTTTTTAAGGTTTAGAGAAGGTTAAACATCTTATGTTGATTCAAACGAAGAAAACTTGGGAGCCCGCCGCACGAAAGCGCATAGCAAAGTCGCTGCTGAAGCAATTCGAGGGATCGGAGGGCCGCCGGCGGCTGATCAGAGAGCTGATCGCGCAGCCGCTCATTCGCGAACAGAACCTGGCGATAGTGATTGCCCGACGTTTGGAACTGCAGGCGGTCCGTCCAGGAACCGACCTCATTCAGCAGGGCGGATCGGACACCGATCTTTTTCTGGTTCTACAGGGCGCGTTTTCGATCGTGGTCAACGGGCGCATCGTGGCCCGCAAGGGGGCCGGCGAGTACGTCGGCGAGATGGCGGTGGTCGATCCGCAGACGCCGCGCTCGGCGTCGGTCGTCGCGACTTCGGAATCGATCGTCGCGCGGATTACGGAATCTGATTTTTCGGCGCTTGCGGATCGGTTCCCACAACTGTGGCGGCGAATCGCGCTCGGATTGGCGGGTAGGCTGCGCAACGAAGCATCCGCCGAACGCTCGCGAGAAAAGGCGGGGCGCGCCGCCTAGCCGGACCTCATCGATTCCTGAGCGCCTCGAGTTCGTCGAGCGTACGCGGCCAGTCCTCGTGCATCAGGCGCGAGAGCGCGCGGTCGGCGAGCAGACGGCCGCCGGTCTGACACTTCGCACAATAGTTGGTTTCGTTGCTGGCGTAGCGGATGCGCTGGACCCTGGCGCCGCATCGCGGGCACGGCATGCGGTAGCGGCCGTGGACCGCCATCTCGGGCCTGAACGCAGTCACTTTTTCTGGAAATTCTCCGCCGGATTCTGTCCGCAGGCGGTCGGTCCATTCGAGCAAGGTCGCGCGAGTCGCGCCGTAGAGGCGCTCGACTTCGTCGTCGGTCAGCTTCTGTGACATCGCAATCGGCGAGAGTTGTGCGCGATGCAGGATCTCGTCGGAGTACGCATTGCCGATGCCGCTGAAAATGTGCGGGTCGGTGAGGGAGCGCTTGAGCGTGTGATTCGACGAGCGCAGCGCCGCGGCAAATTCCTCGAGGCTCGCGTCGAGCGGCTCGACACCGCCGGCATGGAGCGCCTGAAGGCCCGCTTCACCCTCGACCACGCGCAGCGCGGCCCGGCGCTGAGTGCCCGCTTCGGTCAGCCACATCCAGCCGTTATCGAACTCGAAGGCGACCAGGATATTTCTGCCGCCGAGCTTGGGCGCCGAAGTTTTCCAATGCAGCCGGCCCGCGATCATGAGATGCAACACGAGCCACAAGCCGCCTTCGACGCCGATCGCGATCTGCTTGCCCAGCCGTCGAACCTCGCGGACCGTTGTGCCCGCAGTTGCGCTGATCGGTGGAGTTGTCGAGCGCAGCAGGAACGGCGACTTGACCGTCGTCCTGACCAGCGTGTGGCCGGCGACGCGGGTTCGGATCGCCTCGACGTAAACGCTGATATCAGGCAGTTCCGGCATGAGAGTTCCCGCGCGCCATGTTAGATTTAGCCCGAATCACGGCGGAAGAGGACGCGCCCATGAATTACTTTCTGGCCAAGACCGAGCCAAGCACCTATTCGATCGACGATCTAGAACGCGACCGGCGCACTACCTGGGACGGTGTGACCAATCCGCAGGCGGTCCGCGCGATCCGCGAGATGAAGCCGGGCGACATGGTGTTCATTTATCACAGCGGTGGCGTTTCGAGCGTGGTCGGGATGGCGGCGGTGAAGTCGCAGGCGCGCGACGATCCGAAGAATCCGAAGTCAGCGGTGGTCGATTTGGAATTCGCCGGTCGGCTCGAGTCGCCGGTAACGTTGGCGGAGATCAAGCAGTCGGGCAAGTTCGACGACCTGGCGCTGGTCCGGCAGGGGCGGCTCTCGACGATGGCGGTGCCGGAAAAGTTGGTGGCCTGGATTCGCGCGCGAAATCCCAAGGCCAGGATTTAGGAGCGTTCGCATCAAGGGCTGTTGTACCGATGAAAGGTTGCGTGCCACAGCCTCACGCTGTGGCTTCCGCTCAGGTCGAGAGTCTGGCGAGCCTGGACCAAGACCGTGTTTGGTCCAGTGAGCGTCACGAGCTCCTCGTCAACCAGGATTTCGGTGGTTGAAATGGGAAGCACCCAAAGAAGAAGCTCTCTGACCTTCGTCGGCACGAACGTCCGCGCATGAATCTGCGTCGGAGTAATCGCGTAGATCGCGGTTGAGATTGCGGGTGTATCGACGCTGACGAGCGTCAGCCCAAGCCCCATATGCATCGCGACATCTTTGATCCAATCGGCAACTCCGAATTGAATCTCCACTTCGGGAACATCGATCCTGGTCGGGCGGTAGCAGAAGACGATCCGACTCGGCCCGCCGATGGTATTTGAGTTCGAAACGTAGTCGAATCCCGCCGCTCTTCCTTCCCAACATCCCAGGAACCCAGGCGGAATCCTCGGATCGGCCAGCGTAGGCGGAGCGGGTGGGAGCTGGGTTCCGATGAGTGGTGCGAGTTCAAGCACTTGATCGCGCGGCACGGGTCGAATTGTTGGCGACTGATCCGTCGCACCGTCATGCGCCTGGAACTGTGATTGAGGATCGGCGGAGGCGGGGATCGCAGCCCCGAGCAGGAGCAGGACCAGGCAGGCAAGCGGAACAGGTTTCATTGCATTGAGATGATCGAGCCAATCCGTCGTGGGAACAAGCGGACGAAAACTTTGATCGCGGGCTTCCTGAAGAAAAACGGAGGCGGCTATCAGAGCCGCCTCCGCTGTAAATCAAGCCTGAAGCAGAGAACCGACTACGGGGTCGTCTTGGCCGGCTTCTCCTTGTTGAACACCAGGGTCATTTGCGCAACGCCAGCCGCGACGTTCAAGCCATTCTGTCCTTCGATCGAAACCGGCTGCAACGCGATCGAGCTGTTGAAGCCGCCGACCAGTACGTTGGCGCCCGCGCCGACGCCGACCGCTGCGCTCGCAGTCGCGCCGCCGTAGTGACCCGCGAGTGCGCCCTGGCCGAGGTTGGTGGTCGGGGCGAGAACTGCCCACAAGATCACGCCCGACGACAGGTAGCCGATGTCAGCTCCGAACTTCGTGATCGAACCGGTGTAATACTCGGTGTATCCCGGCTGCAGAGCGTATGCGCACTGCAACTTGCGCGAGGACCCGAAAACAAATCCCCATCCCGCCGCAACGTGACATGTCAGGTAGCCGGCGCGAACCGCGGCGCCTCCGCCTGATGCGGCCGGCGCGGGTGCGGGCGCTGCGCCCTGAGCGCGTGCCGATGGCGTGCCGGCGGCGAGTGCGACCGCAAATCCAAGCGCGATTAACAGTCCCTTCGTTGATTTCGAATTCATTTTCGTCCTCCGTCTAAGGTGAGGCTTTCCGTTCCGGTTCGGCCGGACGCCCTGGAAAATTCCTCTCGTTGGTTGCCCAGTCGTGGTGCAAACTCGCATTTTACTTGGCGAAATGCAATACGACCCGCTGCAACTCGAGCGCCGGACGCCTATCGCTTGACTATGATCCGGCAATGCAGCACCATCCTCCGATCTTGGTTGAAGTCCAACCTCAGGAGAACCGATTGATGAGCCTTAAGAATTTTCTTGCCAGTTTCACCGCCGCTTCGCTGATGGCCTGTACGATGGGATTGAGCGGACCCGCTTTTGCGCAGAATTCGCAGAAGCAACTCGACATCGCGGCCGCGCGCGCACAGCGCAAGGCAACCGTCGGCGCCAACATGAATCTCAGCGCCGATGAGGCATCCAGGTTCTGGCCGGTTTACGACGCCTACGAAAAACGCATGGATAGCATCGAAGACCGCCACGTCAAGGAGCTCAAGGACTTCGCCGCCAAGTACAATAGCTTCACCGACGCCGACGCGAAGAAGAAGCTCGACGAGGTGATGGCGATCGCGCAAGCGCGGCTCGACGTGCAGAAGGAATTCATCCCGCGGTTCCGCGCCGCCGTCTCGCAGGTCAAGGTGACGCGGTTCTACCAGATCGACAACAAGATCCAGGCGCTGATCCAGTGCGACATCGCGCAGTTAGTGCCGCTGGCGCAGGCACCGGGGGAGGGTGCTTCGCGATAGCCGGCCGGTGACTCGCGCGGTGCTCGAGAACCGGTCAATGCCGGCGTGCTCGGTAATTCCGGTGCTCGGGTATCCCGAGGTAGGCGTGGCGGTCGATTGGCTCTGCGATGCGTTCGGGTTCAAGCTGCGCCTGCGAATCGCGAATCACCGCGCGCAGTTGGAGGTTGGCGATGGCGCCATAGTCGTAACTGAACAACGGGGCACGGCCGGCAAAGACTGTCATTCGGTGATGGTGCGGGTGGAAGACCTCGATCGTCATCACCAGCATGCGATCCAGCGCGGCGCGCGGGTCTTGGAGGCGCCGGCCGACTACCCATTCGGCGAACGGCAGTACTCAGTCGAGGACTTCGCCGGGCATCGCTGGACCTTCTCGCAGTCGATCGCCGACGTTGATCCGAAGGATTGGGGTGGAACGACGAGCTAGTGCGTGCTTATTTCTTGTGCACACGCGCGATTGCTTCGAGGATGAGCTTGCCGGCGGCCTCGCGATCCACCCAGTCGCCGATCTTCACCCACTTGCCTTGCTCGAGATCCTTGTAGTGGCGGAAGAAGTGATCGATCTGGTCGAGCATCAGCTGCGGCAGGTCGGTGTAGTTCACGATTCCGTCGAAGTAGGGGTTCAGCTCGTCCACCGGCACCGCGAGGATTTTCTCGTCGATGCCGTTCTCGTCTTCCATCAGCAGCGCGCCCACCGGACGGCATCTGATGACCGCGCCGGGCGCGACCGGGACCTGCGACAGCGCCAGCACGTCGCACGGGTCGCCGTCTTCGGACAGCGTGTTCGGGATGAATCCGTAGTTGGCGGGATAGTACATTGCGGTGTGCAGAAATCGATTTACGAACAGCGCGCCCGAGACCTTGTCGAGCTCGTACTTTACCGGAACGCCGCCCTGCGGAATCTCGACCAGCACGTTGATGTCATCGGGCGGGTTGCGGCCGGGCGGAATTTTTGTGACATCCATGCGGTTGCGCGCCTCCGGGGACCCGCTGAGTAGAGCATGCGATAGCGATTGAGGCCACCGCGCGTGATTTTGCCTTAGGCCCGAAAATAAGCTTCGTCGCCCCGCGCAGTTCGTATCCCGCCGCCGGGCGCTCGCCTCGTTCAACCAATTTGTTAACTTGAAGAGTGTGAGCAGGACCCAAAAGTTCTTATGGTCCGGACGATGATGGTCAAGAGAACCTCTCGACAAAGTGCAGCTTCGCCGGGAGCGCCTGATCCGCTGCCGGATCACGCTCAGGTCTTCGAGTTCGATCGTTCCAATATGGTCCTCCAGCTGCGGCTTCTCCGGGACGCAATCGACCAGGGTGCGGAGGAAATGGAGATGGTTTCCGCGGAGAGCGTCTTCGTTGAGTCACTCTCCCGAACGCTCGGCCGCAGTGGCCGCAAGCTGCACCTGGCTGCGCAAGATCTGAATCGCCTTATTCGCCTAATCGAACAAGCGCGCGCGCCGCACGCGTCTCGAGCGTCCGATCGAAAGCCGAAGCCGCCCAATCGGCGCCACGCCAGGATTTGAGCTGCGCCGTGTCTTTTATCGCCGCTGGAACCGATTCTCTATGTTGACCGGCTGTTGCGCGTGGTAGTGTTGCGACTGGGTTTATCTCAGTAGAGACGCGAGCGCTGCTGGGTTGTCCACGAAAGCCGCTCGGGAAAGTGCCATTTCGAGAGCGGTCCGCACGCCCTGTCAGCGCAGGAGGTGGCTTATGAACCGCGCGCTCCAAATCACGATTGCAATCGTCACGGTGATCGCGGGCGTCGCGCCCGTCATGGCGGCCGGACCGGAATCGACGACCGCCGGCGTCAAACCCGGCGACCTCATCACCAGGGACAACGCCGCCAGGGTCGCCGACCTCGTCAGCCCCGGCAACTACGTGCTGGTGCGCCAGGGCATGGAGATGAAGATCGTGCCCGCCCGCGACTACAACTGGCCGGCGCCGTTCCGGGTCTCGACCGAGCAGAATTCCGCGCAGGCGCGGCTCGGCCCCGACGGCGAATTGATCAACTACCGGGCCGGCCTGCCGTTCCCGATGCTCGATGCGAACGATCCCGCGATCGCGCAGAAGATCATGTGGAATTTCCAGTTCGGCCCCGCCTACAGCGACGATCTCGACTCACAGGACACCGAGATCCAGGACTTCGCGCCGGGCCATCCGGGCGCTCCCTTCGCGGTCTATCCGATCGGCCATCTTGCCGTCTATCGAAATCTCGGTCGCGAGGAAGTAGCCCCGGCGCCCACTGACCACGACGGCTATACCGGAATCATGGAGCGCATGGCGCTCGGCCCGATCATTGTTCCGATCGAGCCGCCCTTCTGGCAGAGCCCGTGGGCCTACATGGTGCGTTACAGATACTCGAGTCCCAACCGGTCGGACATCGTATGGTCAGATTTGTCAACGCCTTCTCATTGGTACGGCGAGTTTCCGGGGATGGGAAATACCGATTACCTGCTGGGCAACGCGTTCTTCGGCAATCTGGACCTCGATTCGCTGTTCGGTTTCGCCGGCAGGTTCCAGGATTTCGATTTCAAGTTCCTGGGCGAGAAGGCGATGCTGGCGGTGGTGCATGCGAAGTCGCTGCCCGCCCATTCGTGCGCGGCCGACGGCGGCCGCACGATCTGTCCGGAGGACTGGGAGCTGCGCCATGTCTATGTAGTCGAAGCCGACGCGCGCAAGCCGGGTCGCTTTGCCGACATCCCGGCAATTGCCAAGCGGATTCTGTACATCGATTCGCAGGGATGGTTCATCACGGCGTCGGATCAATACGGTCACGACGGCAAGCTCTGGAAGACGCTCGCCATTTTCAACACCGTGCGCGACCGCGAATATCCCGACTCGAAAGCTGCGGTGTATTCGTTCGACCGGCTGTTTCAGACCGCGCTGGTCGATGAAGACGTGCAGAGCGGTTACTCGACGGTCTTCTTTACCCCGAGCCCCGAGCGGCCGCCGCACGACACCTGGTTCATCAACCAGGGAATAATCTCGCAGCGCTGGATAGTCCCGCAGCGTTTCACGACGCACCGCGAATACTTCTATTGAGACTGCCGGCGCGCGTGGTAGGCTCGGCTTGAAAACATTTCAAGCTGCACGGCTACTGCGGAGCGCATCATGGTGAAGATCGAGCGGGAAATTCCGATTCAGATCGATCCGGGCGAGAATTCGTTTCTCAAGGGAATCTACGCGCCGATCGCGACTGAGATTACCGCCGACGATCTGACCGTCATCGGCGAGATCCCGAAAGACCTTGACGGTGCGTATCTGCGCAACGGTCCCAATCCGATCTTTCAGCCGCGCGGGCGCTACCACTGGTTCGATGGCGACGGCATGGTGCATGGCATCGAGTTCCGCGACGGCAAGGCTACCTATCGCAACCGCTGGATTCGCACCGAGGCATTCGCCGCCGAGCAGGAAGCGCAGCGCACGATCTGGCTGGGCTTGATGGATCGTCCCGACCCCGAAGCGCCGCGCGGCGCCGGCTCCGACGGATGGCTGAAGGACAGTGCCAACACCGACCTGGTATTTCACAACGGCTACGCGCTGGCGCTTTGGTATCAGTGCGGACTGCCCTACAAGATCGATCCGCGCACGCTGGAAACCGTTGGCGTCGAGCGCTTCGGCGGCAAGCTCGAGCGCGCGGTGTCGGCGCATGCCAAGGTCGATCCGGTGAGCGGCGAGTTGCTGTTTTTCGATTATGCGACCAGGCCGCCGTACATGACCTACAACGTCGTCTCAGCGCGCGGCGAGCTGACCCATCATCAGCCGATCGATCTTCCCGGCTCGCGTTTGCCGCATGACATGGCGTTCACCGAGCATTACTCGCTGCTGATGGATCTGCCGCTGTTCTGGGATCCGCAACTGCTCGAGCGCAAGGTGCACAAGGTCACTTACTATCCCGAGCTGCCGAGCCGGTTCGGGATTCTGCCGCGCTACGGAAGCAACGCCGACGTGAAATGGTTCGAGGCGTCGCCCTGCTACATCTACCACGTGGTCAACGCGTGGGAGGACGGCGACGAGTTCGTGATGGATGCGTGCCGCGTGATCCAGGCCGAGCCGGGGGCGAAGCGCGGCGAAGGCGAGCTCGCGCGGATGCGGGCGTTTCTGCGGCTCGAGGCTCAACTGTGCCGGTGGCGCTTCAACCTTGTGACCGGCGCGGTGACCGAAGAACAGCTCGACGACGAAAAGACCGAATGGCCGACGATCAACCGGCACCTGATGGGCCGCAAGTCGCGCTACGCTTACAACTCGATGGTGCCGCACTACGAAGGGTTGGTGAAGTACGACACCGTCCGCGGCAGGTCGGAGAAATACCTGTTCGGCGCGGGACGCACCTCGAATGAAGCGCCATTCGCGCCACGCGTTGGTGCACGCGATGAGGACGACGGCTACGTGGTGACGTTTGTCGCGGATGCGAACGCCGCGAACAGCGGCGAGGTCGTCATCCTCGATGCGAAAAATTTTGGCGAGGGTCCAATCGCGCGCGTGCGGATTCCGCAGCGCGTGCCGGTCGGCTTCCACTCGACGTGGATACCCGGCGCTCAGCTGCGCGCACGCTAAATCCGGTTATTGGTTCGGCGAAGGGCCGGTCACCTTCGCGTTCTCGGTGTTCACTTCGATGCTATGCGGCTGCCCGGTCTTGTCGGGGACAATCGTATGGATGTCGCCGCTGATCAGCGTCACGCGGCTCGGCACCATCTGACCGTTCGCCGCCGCCGTGTCCTCGATCGCGATGCTGGTGCTGCCGGCGAGCGCCATCGAGCTGCCATCGCCAAAACCCAGGGTCACCGAAGCGCCCGGTTGCGTGGTCACCTTATCGTGAACCTTGACCGGTGTTCCCTGCTGCGCGGGCAACGTCGCGCCGCCGCGCTCGATCTCCGCGCTGCCGTTGATCTGGGTAACGGTGTCGACCGAGTCGTCAGCGCGCACTGCCGGACTCGCGAACAATGCGAGCATCACGGCTGCCGCCATGAGTGCAATTGATTTGCAGGAGGTGCTGCGCGGATCGATACCGGATTCGAGTTTTTTCATATTGATTCCTGGCGGTCGGTTTTTCGCAATCGAGTCACGTCCGACAAGATAGCATCGTCAAATGCATGCACGCTATGAAGCCCAAACCGGCGGTAGTATCGCGCGGACTCGGGATTGATAGGCTGAAGTCGCGTTGAATACAGCGCCCGCGGGCAATACCCTCATGGCATGGAGCCGCGACGAGGGGCGTGACGCGAAGGCGAAAATCCATTCTGGCAATCGCGATGATAGTCGGCGCGCTCGCGGGATGCATGCAGACCCAGGAGATCGATCAGACGCTGCCGCCGTATGCGTCTATCTCGGACCAAGACCGCGATCCGGCCAGCGCACCCAAGCCGCCGCCGTCCGACGATTCCCCCGGCATCATGAGCCGGATCGGCGCCGCATTTTTGGGGCTGTTCTGGTGAGCGCCTGAAAGCAATATGCAGGTCTAACCATAGATCTCAAATCGCGTAGCCGCCGTGAACCCACAGATCTTTACCAGCCTCGAGACTCCGCGCCTGATTCTCAGGCGGTTCCGCGCATCAGACCTCGCGAATTTCATGGCCTATCGAAACGATCGCGAAGTTGCGCGCTACCAGTCGTGGGATTCGATCTCGCGCGCCGAGGCGGCGAAGTTCATCGCGCAGCAGAGCCGGCATCGGCCCGGGATTCCGGGCAAATGGTTTCAATTCGCCGCGGAAGCCAAACTGGGCGGCGAGCTGGCCGGCGATTGCGCGCTGCTGGTCATCCGGACCACCCCGCGCATCGGCGAAATCGGCTACACCTTTGCGCGCGCATACCAGCATAGCGGGCTGGCGGCCGAGGCCGCACGAGCTGTGATCGATTTCGCGTTCGGCGCGCTCGCCCTCACTCAAGTCATCGCCACCACGGATTGCCGCAACGCGCCGTCGGTCGCGCTGATGGAGCGGCTCGGGATGAAAAGGGCGGGGCACTTCCTCCACAGCGCGTGGTTCAAGGGCGAGTGGTGCGACGAGTATCAGTACGCAGTGTCGCGCGAAGATTGGCCGCGTGATCGCATTTCTTGACAATCGCGCCGGACGCGTCATTGATCTGACTAATCCGACGCGAGGGAGGATCCGCCCATGACCCGGATAATCGACGCCGACGGGCATATCGTCGAGCCGCGCGCGCTCTGGGAAGATTACGCCGAACCGCAATTCCGCGATCGCATGATCCAGATTCGGCGCAATCGCGCCGGCGGCGACGAGCTATGGATCAATGACGAGAATCGCAGCCGTCCGTCGCTGCCGGTGGCGGCCTCGATGACGCCGGGTGGACTTTCCGATCTCGAGCGCGCACGCAAACTTACCTGGGACGACATCCTGCCCGGCGGCTACGATCCTTATGCGCGAATCAAGGTGATGGACGAAGAGGGCATCGACGTCGCGGTGCTTTACCCGTCGTTGTGGCTGCTCTACGGCGACTTGACCGATCCGCAAGTGGCCGCGGCCGCCTGTCGCGCTTACAACAACTGGCTGGCTGATTTCTGCAAGCCCTTTCCGAAACGACTGTTCGGCGTGGCGCCGATGCCGTTGCAGAGCGTCGATGAAGCCGTGCGCGAGATGCGCCGCGTGGTGCGCGAACTCGGCTTCAAGGCGGTGTTCGTCAGACCCAATCCGTTCAACGGGCGCCGCCTCAACGACCCGGCTTACGATCCGTTCTGGCGCGAGGCGCAGGACCTCGACGTTCCGGTCGCGGTGCACGGCAGCTTCGGCACGCGGATGCCCACGATGGGCGGCGATCGCTACCATGACCCGTTCTTCTTCCACATGGTGTGTCATCCGTTCGAGCAGCAGGCGGCTTGCATGGATATTGTTTGCGGCGGGGTGCTCGCGAAATTTCCAAAACTGACGGTCGGCTTCCTCGAATCGGGAATCGGATGGCTGGGTTACTGGCTCGATCGGATGGATAGCCACTACGAGAAGATGGGCAGCTACGTGCCGTGGCTCAAGCGCAAGCCGAGCGAGTATTTCGCCGAGCGCTGCTACATATCAATGGATCCGGACGAGAGCACGCTGCGAGCGATGATCGATTTGGGGGTCGAGCGCAACGTGCTGTGGGGCTCGGACTACCCGCACTTCGACTGCACCTACCCGGGCGTGGTGGCCGAAGTGACCCGCGCGCTTGGCAAGCTGCCGGCGAGCGCGCGCGACAATATCCTGACGCAGAACGCGCTGCGGTTTTACCGTCTTAGTTGATCGCGCGGTCAATTCCGCGCGCGCAGATTCGATCGATTCGACGTCGCGATCTATTCCTCCCCGCGCCGACTTGCGCTGTGGCTGGCACAACCCCATAATCCGCCCGATTGCTTACTCTCAATCGCGTGGATGCCAGTGGAGATCACATGGTGCGGCGGATTGGACTCGGGATATTTGCATGTCTATTTTTCGGGTTGGCTACCGGCCCGGCGCGTGCGGGCGACGCGCCGGACACGCTGACGAACTTCGAGGCGGCCAAGGTTGTGATCGGGCAAAAGAACTTCACAAGCGGGGAGTGCGATCGCGGGAAAGCCAACCCCAGCAAGAATAGTCTCTGCGGCGCGGAGGGCGCTGCCGCCCGGGGCAAAAAGGTACTCTACCTTCCCGACAGCGAAAACAACCGTGTGCTGGGTTTCAAGAAAATACCCAAAAAGAACGGTGCGTCCGCCAATTTCGTGCTTGGCCAGACCAATTTCACCAACAGCAACGAGGGGACCAGCAGCACCGGATTCAATTTTCCAGGCAAGCTCATGACTGCGGGGAATCAGCTGTTCATGGTCGATTTTTCCAACAGCCGCGTGCTCATCTGGAACAAGCTGCCGACCAAGACCAACACGCCGGCGGATGTAGCGGTTGGCCAACCGAACCTGACTTCGGGCAATTCCGCGACGACGCAATCGGGATTGGATCATCCGGAGAATGGATTGCTGGTGGCAGGCGGTAGGCTCTTCATTGCAGACCGCAACAACAATCGCATCATGATTTGGAACACCATTCCGACTACGAGTGGCGCGAATGCGGACGTAGTACTCGGTCAGCCCGATTTCACGAGTAATGGCGCTGCGACAACTCAGACCGGACTTGACGAGCCGGAAGGGCTCTGGAGCGATGGCACACGATTGGTGGTCGCGGACTTCATGAATAACCGGGTTTTGATTTGGAACACTATTCCGGCGACCAACGGCGCGCCTGCGGACGTGGTAGTTGGGCAGCCGGATTTCACTTCCTTAGACAGCCCGAATCCGCCGACCGCGCAAAGTCTCAACAGACCTGGCGACGTGACCTCGGACGGCTCGAGATTGTTTGTTGAGGATTCCAACAACAACCGCATCCTCGTGTACAGCACGTTCCCAACCGCTGACAATCCCGCCGCGGACATCGTGCTGGGTGAACCCGACTTAACCCACAACGATGGTAATGGTGGTAGTTCGACGCCAACCGCGAAGGGTCTTGGGTTTCCGTTCGGAATGACTCTCGTCGGGAATCAATTGATCGTCGATGACTACGACAACAGCCGGTTCCTGATCTTTAATCTTTAGCTCACCCTAAACAAAAGCGGCCGCGTCCCGGAGGACGCGGCCGCCTGCTCACTCATCGGAGCGCAATCCGTGTTTAGTGCTTCTTGCCGTGGTCGTGCGCGACCGTGACGGTCAGCGGCACGCTATCGGTCGCGCCGCCCTCGTCGGTGCAGGTTACGTCGATCGTGTACACGCGCGCCGTCTTGACCCTGGCGCATCGCTCGGCCGCGACCTCTACCGAGGTGGTTACCGGATCGACGTCGTCGCCCGCGGCCCCGAGCACCGGCGTGGTGTCGAAGCTCCAATCATCGCCCGGCGCGGTTTCTTTACCGCATCCGAACCCGCCGGCCGCATCCTGAGCATCCTGGTTGGAGCTGATGCCGGTCACGGTCAGCCCGATCTGGTCGGCTTCTGTGTCAGTGGTCAGCTCAGGCTGGGTCTCTGCGAAGCTGATATCGATGGTCGTCATGTCGTGATTAGGAGGCCAAAGCGTGACCGGAGAATAGGTGATCACACCGTCACCGCACGGCACCTGAGCTTGTCCGCCCGTATCCGTATGTTTCGCAAACGCATTCGGGGCGAGGACGAGCAGGAATGCAGCGACTCCACCAATAAAACTCAAACAGCTCTTTCTCGAAGTCATGATTCCTTCTTTCCCTCATTTGTCGCCGGTTTAATTTTCTGATCGTTTCAAAATAGCGACAATTACACCATAGGCGTGGTCATTGCGTGTGTCGAGCGACAGCTCGAATCGGACCGGGGTCAAGTAGCTCTTTAACGTCCAATAACATCTTATAACGTTAAATTGATGTACCCTGTAGTAATTTTTTTCTACTGGATGTTGCAGCGACTCTAGGATGCGAGGCGCCCGTCGGCCGGCTCCGAGCTCTGGGAAGTCGCGATTTGTTTGGTTGCAGGCTTCACGGCGGGCGTACTCTCTCGGCCTTCGCGCCATGCGTTGTAACGCTCGAGGAATCCTTCCATGTAGGTGTAGAAGACCGGAGTTATGTAGAGCGTCAGGAACTGCGAGAAGAACAGGCCGCCGACCACAGCCACACCCAACGGACGGCGCGATGAGCCGCCGGCGCCGAGTCCGATCGCGATCGGCAACGTGCCCATCAGCGCCGCCATCGTGGTCATCATGATCGGGCGGAAGCGGATGACGCAGCCCTCGAAGATCGCGTCGGCGGGCGACTTGCCTTCGGTGCGCTGGGCGTCGAGCGCGAAGTCGATCATCATGATTGCGTTCTTCTTGACCAGACCAACCAGCATGATGACGCCGACGAACGCGAACAGGTCGAGCTCCATGCCGAATAGCCATAGCGTCACCAGCGCGCCGAAACCGGCCGACGGCAGACCGGAGAGAATCGTGATCGGATGGATGAAGCTTTCGTAGAGCACGCCGAGCACGAGGTAGATGACGAGAATCGTCATCGTGAGCAATACGCCGAGTCCCGACAGCGACGCCTCGAACGCCTGCGCGGTGCCCTGGAAGCTGGTGGTGATGCTGTCGGGCAGAGTCGCCGCAGCGATCTTGTGGACCTCGGCCAGCGCTTTGCCGAGCGAAACGCCGGGCGCAACGTCGAACGAAATCGTGGCCGAGGGCAACTGTCCGGAATGGTTGACCTGCAATGGCCCGAGCGATCGCGTGAACTTGACCAGCGTGTCGAGCGGCACCAGCGCGCCGCTTGACGATCGCACGTAGAGCAGCGACAAGGTGCCCGGCTCGGCCTGGTATTCCGGTTCGACCTCCATGATGACCCAGTACTCGTCGTTGGGAGCGTAGATGGTCGAGATCTGGCGCGATCCGTAAGCGTCGTACAGCGCGTCTTCGATCGCGTTGGCGGACACGCCGAGCGAGTGGGCCTTGTCGCGATCGATATCGACGGTAACCTGCGGATTTTCCACTTGCAGATCGGAGTTGACGCCGCGCAGGTCGGGCAACTGCCGCAGTTTGGCTTCGAGCATCGGCGCGTACTTGTAGAGCGTCGCGGTACTCTGGCTCTGCAAGGTCATCTGATACATGCTGCGCGTGAATTGCGCGCCAATCCGGATCGGCGGCGGATTCTGCAGGAACACGCGCAGCCCGGGCACGCTGTTCAACAGCGGCCGCCATTTGGTGATCAACTGATCGACGCTGAGTTTGCGCTGAGAGGCGGGCTTCAGATGCAGAAAAATGATGCCCGAATTGCTCGCGCCACCCGGCCCGCCCGAGCCGACGCTGACAAAGTAGCTGACGATACTCGGATCGTTCTTGATCAGGCTGGCGACGGCGAGCTGATGCTCCACCATCGAGTCGTACGAAATTCCCTGCGCGGCGAGCGTGAAAATGATCAACTGGTCGGCGTCTTCCGAAGGCAGGAAGCCCTTCGGGATCGCGTAGAACATGTAGATGGTGGCGAGCAGCAGCGCGCCGGAAAAATACATCGTCCCGCGCCGATGGCGCATCACCCACGCGAGGCTGCGCTGATAGCCGTCGAGCATGCGATCGAACCAGCGCTCGGTGACGGCGTAGAATTTGCCGTGCCGCTCGCTGCCGGGCGGGCGCAAAAAGCGCGAGCATAGCATCGGCGTCAGCGTCAGCGACACGAAGCCCGACACCAGGATCGCCGCGCCAATCGTGACCGCGAACTCATGCAGCAGGCGGCCGAGGATGCCGCCCATGAACAACACCGGGATGAACACCGCCGCGAGCGAGAAGGTCATCGACAAAATCGTGAAGCCGATTTCCTGCGCGCCGTCGAGCGACGCCGTCATCACGTCCTTGCCCATCTCCATGTGGCGCACGATGTTCTCGAGCATGACGATGGCGTCGTCAACGACGAAGCCGACCCCGAGCGTTATCGCCATCAGCGAGAGATTGTCGAGCGAGTAGTCGAGCATCCACATCACGGCGAAGGTACCGATGATCGACATCGGCAGCGCCAGACTCGGGATGATGGTGGCGGAGACGTTGCGCAGGAACAAAAAGATCACCATCACGACCAGGAAGATGGTGAGCAGCAGGGTGAATTGCACGTCGTTGATCGAGGCGCGAATAGTCTCGGCGTAATTGCCGAGCGTGTTGATATGCAGCGCGGCCGGCACTTCGGCCCGGAAGGCCGGAATCAGCCGCATCACGTTGTCCACGACCTGGACCGTGTTGGTGCCCGGCTGCCGCTGGATCGCGAGCACCACCGACGGCTCGCCGTTGGCCCATCCCGCGGTCTTGTTGTTCTGCACGCTGTCGAGCACCCGGCCGACATCCTCGAGCCGTACGGGCGAGCCGTTTTGATAGGCGACAATCAGCGATCGGTAGGCGGCGGCGTTGGTCAGCTGACCCTTGGTATCGACGGTGAACGCCTGGTGCGCGCCGTAAAGCGTGCCGGTCGGCAGATCGACGTTCGCGTTCTGAATGGCAGTCGAGACTTCGTCGATGCCGATGCCGCGGGTGGCGAGCGCCTTGGGATCGAGTTGGATGCGGACGGCGTATTTTTGCGATCCGTAAACCTGCACCTGGGCGACGCCCGAGACCATCGAGATGCGCTCGGCGAGGTAACTCTCGGCGTACTGATCGACCTGCGAAATCGGCATCGTGGTCGAGCCAAGTCCGAGGTAGAGGATCGGCTGATCCGCGGGATTAACTTTTTTGTAGGACGGCGGACTCGGCATCCCCTGCGGCAATTGCGCCTGCGTCGCCGCGATCGCCGCCTGCACGTCCTGTGCGCCGGCGTCGATGTTGCGCGTCAGGTTGAATTGCAGCGTGATGTTGGTCGAGCCCTGGATGTTGGTCGAGGTCATCGAGTCCAGCCCGGCAATGGTCGAGAACTGCTTCTCGAGTGGGGTCGCGACCGACGACGCCATCGTCTCGGGACTCGCGCCCGGCAGCGATGCGCTTACGACGATCGTCGGGAAATCGACGTTGGGCAGATTGTTCACCGGCAGATAGCGATACGCCATCAGCCCGAACAGCACGATCGCGAGCGAGCTCAGCGTCGTCATGACGGGGCGGCGGATAAATGTTTCGGCGATATTCATGATGAGGCGCCGTTGCTGGTCAAGCCGCTCTTGATGGTGACCGTGGAGCCGGGAATCAGCCGCAGCTGCCCGTCGGTCACCACCGTTTCGCCGGCCTTGAGTCCGCTGGTCACGACGGTCTGGTTGTCGATCGACTCGCCGATGACGACCGGCCTGATTTCGGCTTTCATGCTCGGCTGGACGACAAAAACGAACGAACCCTGCTGTCCGGTCTGGACGGCCTGCGACGGCACCAGGATCGCGCCCGGATGCTCGCGCAGCACCAGCGTAGTGTTGACGAACTCGCCCGGCCACAAGCGGGCGTCGGCGTTGGCGAACAGTCCCTTGAGATTGATCGTGCCGGTTTTCGCATCGACGCTGTTATCAACGAAGCTCAGCTCGCCCGATTCGAGCGGACCCTGCTGCTCGGGCAGCGAGACCTGGACCGCGAGCTTGCGCTCGGCCATGAACTCGCGCACGGCCGGCAGCTTCTGTTCGGGGATCGCGAAGTCAACGTACACCGGATGCACCTGGTTGATGACGACCATCGCGGTGTCGGCGTCGGGCTTGACCAGATTGCCGGCGTGCACCAGCAAATCGCCGGTGCGGCCGTCGATCGGCGCGCGAATTTTGCAGTATTCGAGATTCAAACGAGCGGTTTGCACCGCCGCCGCGTCAGCTTCCATCGAGGCCGACAGCGCCGCGGCGGTCGCCTCGGCCTGATCGTATTGCTGGCGCGATCCGACATTCTGCTTGAGCAGAACCGCGTAGCGCTGCTCGTCGGTCGCGGCCTCGCGATACTGCGCGCGATCCTTGGCGAGATTGGCCTGCGCCTGGAGCAGCGCGGCTTCGAACGGGCGCGGATCGATCGTGAACAGCAGGTCGCCCTGCTTGACGTCCTGTCCCTGGCGGAAATGCACCTGCATGACCTGGCCGCTGATTTGCGCTTTCACCTCGACGGTCGAGAAAGCCTCGACCCGGCCTATGGCATGGACCGTATCCGCGACGGTCTTCTGCTCGACTTTGGCCGCGAGAATCGGCACCGCGTCACGCTCGCCGAAGCTGTCGGCAGGCCCGTGCGAGCATCCCGCAATCGCCAACAGCGCCAGCGTCGGGACAAGTGCGGTCGCGCGCCAAAGCTTCAACGTGAGATTGCCTTTCGACTCCCGAATTGGATAACCGTCCTGCCGGTCCGGGGTTACGAGCCGCCAAAGTAGCGTCGAAAATATTATCAGGCTCGCGCGAGCCGAGAAAATGTGGAAGGAGAACCGAAACCGCGCCCCCGGTCAGTCCTTCTTTCTTCAGGAAAGTGTTGCCGACAGAGTTAGTGCGGCGTCGCCTGGGCCAGGGCAGGGTGATGCGCCGGCAGACGGCAGAAGCTGTCGCTCTCGACTTGCAGCGCTCGATTGAATCGCGCGCGCATATTCTCGAGCGCGATCGTCGCGCTCAGATCCACGATTTGCTCGGTGTTGAAATGGCGCTTGAGTTCCTCGAACACCTCGTCGGGTACGTCCACCGACGCCAGCGTCATCTCCTCCGTATAGCGAAGTGCCGCGCGCTCGGCCGGCGTGAACAGCGGATTCTCGGCGTACTCGGCGAGCGCCGCGAGCTTCTCCTCGCTAATTCCGACAACCCTGCCACCGGCAGCGTTGATGTCTATTCAGAAAACGCAGCCGATCATCTGCGCCGAGCGCAGACACACCATCCGCTTCAAGGCCGGCGGGGTAACCTTCGAGCTTTCGATCGACTGCTGGAACAGCGACATCATGAACGTGATACCGGGGCGATAGGCCCAAGCTTTGAAGGGAATGACCACCTTGCCGAGTTTTCGCTTCATCATCCAGGTCAGCGGTTTCAGCATCCAGCTGATCTGATTTTCTTCGAGCGGTTCGATACGCATGGAATAAACTCCGGCTATGCCGCCCGCGCCGTCGCGGTGCGAGTTTCGTCCGACTGACTATAGAGGATAGCGGCGATTGCGATTAGTAGGATCGCCGGGACGTAGATACCCAGCAGCTCGGTCACAAGATGCTCAGTCGAGAGCAGGCCCGCGGCATGTGAGTATAGGTGCAAAGCGGAATGCATCACGCCCGCGACCGCGGCGACTACGACCGCGATGGCGTTGCGGCGCGGATTCATTGCGGCCGCCACCAGTCCCACCCCGACCGCCAGAAAAAAGGTCCCGCCGTCCATCACCAGGTGCATATTATACGGCCCGGTCTCCGGCACTCCGGGCACGAGTCTAAAAAACCATGCGGATGGGAAAAAGAACATCTCGATGCCGTTGACGATGTCGATGGCGGCCATGATCCAGAGAATCGGGACGATCCAGCGGGGGGTATTGGACTTCATACAACGCCCTCTCCCCGCGAGCGGCGCGTAAACGGCGCCGGACGCAGGTGCGAATAGATCGATATCGAGAGCGAGACGGCGGCGACGACTACGACGATAGCTTCAAGGATCGTTCTGGCGCTCGCTAAATCGAAATACCAGAGCGCAAGCGCAATCGGTATCGAGCCCATCAGCGACTCAGTGATCGTCACGCCCATCGTGACTGCGAAACTCATCGCGCGAAACTTTATCGGCCACGACATCTCGATTTACTCCTGACCATTGGGCAACTCGCCGCACAATGGAAACACTGACTCAACTTCGACCGGGCCATTCACGCGGGCCTGGCACGCCAGCCGCGTCCGCGGGCTTAGCGAGAGATGCCAGCGGAGCGAGAATTTCTCGGTTCCGCTCATTGCCGTCAGATTATCTTCGCCCGATTCCACCACAACGCGACAGGTTGCGCACAACGTTCGCGCGCCGCAGACGTGCATCAGGCGTACGCCATTCTTCATCGCCGCGCCGAGCAAAGTGCCGCCGCGGCGAACCTCGATACGGCGGCCGTCGAACTCGATCGGCACCACGTTAGGCCGCGCGGCGACTTGTTTGAGGCGCGCAGTGAATGCGTTCCTGAGAGCGCGATCGTCAACTCGGCGAGCGGGTTCGATCGACGACTTCATTCTCGCCGCAAAATCCAATTCGTTCTTTTCAGCTTTTTCAGTGTCCATATTCTTCCTTCAGGCTCTCTCGCAGAGCCTTTCGTGCGCGGGCCAGCCGCGATTCGATCGCGTGCTCGCCGATCCGCAGGATGCGCGCGATTTCCGATACGCTGGTCTCTTCGACGTACTTCAGCAGCAAAACTTCGCGGTACTCGGGCCGCAGCCCGGCGAGCGCGCGCTTGAATTCACGATCCGCACCGGTGTCGTGGGAAATGGATTGTTCAGTCATCGGAGCCGCGCGCATCAGGCGGACCCGGCGTGCGTTCGTGCGGATAAGAGAGAGAACCTTGCGATGCGCGATCGCGCACGCAAAGGTAAACAGCGAGCTGTCGCCGCGAAAAAACGGCAGCGCGTCGGCCAGCGCGATAAAGGTCTCCTGCAGGATGTCGTCGGCCTCGTCGGCCGCGGCGCCGAGCGAGTTTGCGATGAAACGGCGGATGCGCGCGGCGTAACGATCGAAAAACTCGTGCGCCGCGGTCTCGTCGCCGGCCTTGAGCCGCGCGACCAGCTCGGCTTCGCAGGCAGGCGGCGGCTCGGCGGCGCTCACCATCGAGAATCTGCGCGCGGATTCAAACTGCCGCTCTGGATGAGTACTCACAGCCTACAGACACGAGCCGTTCAAAGCTCAACCTCATCCGGTTAGTCGCTTCGACAGAGCAAAATCCGTCTTATTTTTGTGTCATTCTCCGATAGGCCGATTTGTTCAGGGATGAACTGTTCAGCCTGAGCCTGCCGCGCTCGCCATGCTACGTTTACCGGATGGACCAACCCAAGGTTTGCGGACAACACTCAACCGGGAAAACGTCTTTTGACGGAACGAAGCTACCGATGGTAGAGGAGTCGTCTCAAACCACAACATATGGTATGAATTCCAGCGCCGCTCCATCAACGACCGCTTCCCCCTTGACTCAAAAGAACGGGTTAGTGGTTAGGTCGCCGGCGAAACCGGACATTTCCAGACGGAAGTGCGCGCTCGCAGCCGCCCTCTAGATGCTCAGATGATACAATTCCGCGACGTTGTCGTGCAGCACCAGGTTCTTCTCGTCCGCGGTCATCCCGACCGTGTGCCGGCCGATGACATCTTGCGACCACGGCCAGGTCGAGTCGCTATGCGGGAAATCGCTCGCCCACATCAGGCGCTTGATGTTGCAAAGGTGCCGGACCTGGAACGCGACGTAGTCGTCCTGGAAGGTCGTATATACGTTCTCGCGGAAATACTCACTTGGCATCTTCGTCAGCGTGCCCGCCGGTAGCCAGTAGCGATGACGGTCATATGCATGATCCATCCGATACATGTAGTGCGGCACCCATCCCGCGTCGGCCTCGACGCATACTACTTTCAACTTCGGATGGCGTTCGAAAACTCCGCCGAGAACGAAGGTGCCGATAATGTCCTGGCATCCGCGAATGATCGACAGGAAGCTGTTGAGCTTGGGCCCGCGCGTCTGGAAGTTGTCGCTGCTGCTGGTCAGGATGTGAAAGCTCAGCGGCATCTGCAGATCGATCGCAGCCTCATAGAAGGGCGCATAGATAGGACTGTCGTAATCTTCGAGCGCCGGGTTGCCGGGCATCATGACGCCCTTGAGTCCGAGCTCTTTCATCTTGCGCAGATCCGCGATGCCTTCTTCGACCGAACGCATCGCAGTCTGCCCGGTGCCGATCAAGCGATCGGGATGAGCGGCGCAGTACTCGCCGATCCACAGGTTGTAGGCGTCGAAGCAGGCTTTCTTGTAGTCGAAATCGCGATGGTTGCAGAGCACCATGCCGACCGTGGGGTAGATTACCTCGGCAGCGACGCCGTCGCGATCCTGATCGGCCATGCGCGCGTTGGGATCCCATCCGCCCTTGTGCATTTCGTCGAACTTCGCGCCGATCGTTCTCAGCTCGCTCGCATCCTTGCCGGCGGCCGCCGCCAGCGCGACGTTGATCGGTCGTGGGAAGTCTTTGACGATGAACACGTCGCCGAGCTTGTCATCGTGAATCATGTGCGGCGCCGTATCCTTATACTTGCGATCGATTCGATCGATATAGGTATTCGGCGGCTCGGTGATATGGGAGTCGGCGGAGATGATTGGCTTCTGCATCGTATGCCCTCGATTAGCCGTTGCGCTCGAATTTCTATTACTAAAGCATTGTCGCCTTTACAACGCCGAGATTCCATACCGATCGGTCTGGACCGCGAGGAAGCGCGCGCGTTATAGCTGGAAAGAAGAGGCACACGACGATGGACTACGATCTCAAGATCACAGGCGGCACGATTTACGACGGTTCTGGCGCACCCGGGCGCGTCGGCGACGTCGCTATCAAGGACGGCAAGATCGCGGCGGTCGGCGAGGCGAAAGGCAAAGCGGCTGAGACGGTCGAGGCCAAAGGCAAGGTCGTCGCGCCGGGCTTCGTCGATATTCACACGCACTACGACGCGCAGGTGATGTGGGATCGCATGATGACCATCTCGCCGTGGCACGGTGTGACAACCGTGGTGATGGGAAATTGCGGATTCGGCGTCGCGCCGACGCGTCCCGAGCATCGCGGGCTTATCATGCGCACGCTCGAAAACGTCGAAGGGATGAGTCTCAAGGCGCTCGAAACCGGACTCGGCTACGACTGGCCGTTCGAGAGCTTCGAGGATTACATGGATACGATCGAGCGGCGCGGCACCGCTATCAATCTTGGCGCGCTGGTCGGACACACGCCGATAAGACTCTACGTCATGGGCGAGGAAGCGACCGAGCGTTCCGCGACTGCGGATGAAGTCGCGCAGATGAAAGTGCTCGTGCGCCGCGCGATCGACGCCGGTGCGATCGGCTTCGCAACCTCGAAGTCGCCGACCCACGTCGGCTACAGCGGCAAGCCGGTGCCCAGCCGGATGTCGGACTTCGACGAGATACGGACGCTGGCCTCGGCGATGGGCGAGGCGGGACACGGAATCATGCAGGCGACGATCGGACGCGAGCTGTTCCTGCGCGAGTTTGCGGAAATCGCGCGCCAGATCCATCGCCCGATTACCTACACCGCGCTGCTCGCAGGCATGAACGGTCCCGGCGGGCATCGCGGTCCGCTCGAGGCGTCGCAAAAACTGTGCGACCAAGGACTCAGCATTATCCCGCAGGTCACCTGCCGTCCGCTCAACTTCGAATTCCAGTTCAAGGCGCCGTTTATTTTCGAGAGCATGAGCGTGTTTGCGCCGGTCTCGGCGGCGGACTTCGAGGGCAAGAAGAAAATCTACGCGGACCCGGAGTTCCGTCGCGCGTTCAAGTCCAAAGCGGGCGAGGGTTCGCACGGTGCGTTCGCCAACCGATGGGACCGGACGGTGATTTCGTTCTCGCCGAGCGATCCGTCGCTCGAGGAGCGCAACCTGAATGAGGTGGCGCGCGAACGCGGCGTCGATCCAATCGACCTGGCGCTCGATCTCGCGCTGGCGTCGAATCTGGAGGCGCGCTTCCGCATGTCGATCCTCAACAACGTCGAAGACGAAGTGGCGGAACTGCTCGCGGGGCGTCACACGGTGCTGGGATTGTCCGACGCCGGCGCGCATGCGAGCCAGCTATGCGACGCATGCTTCTCGACCTATATGCTAGGACGCTGGGTGCGCGAGAAGCGCGCAATCCCGATGGAGCGCGCAATCTGGATGCTTAGTGCGCGACCGGCGGAAGTTTTCGGCATCACCGATCGAGGCCGGCTGATGCCGGGCTTGGCAGGCGACGTCACGATTTTCGATGCCGACAAGGTAGGCGCGAGCAAGCTACGCCGCGTTTACGATCTTCCAGCAAGTCAGGATCGACTGGTCGCCGACGCGCAAGGAATTGACGCTGTAATTGTCAATGGGACGGTCATAAGGCGGGATAACGAAGACCAAGTTGCCGCAGACGGCTCATTGCCGGGCAAGCTATTGCGTCACGGCCGCGCCAACTCATAGCGCGCGAGTCCTAAGATGAGCTTCGCCGCCCGCGGGCGAGGCCTATCCGGGGCATCGCGCAACCTAGCTTTGCAGAATTGCAATTCCTAGTAACTCCAGCAATTATAGTTGTCGGTTGTGCTACAACTCTAACTTGTATAACTTGCGCGCATCGGGGACGTAGCGGGGAACCTAAAGGAGCACTTACTTGGAAATCGATAAAATTGTTGCCGACTTGATGAAGGAACGCGACCGGCTGGTCAAGGCGATCGCTGCCTTGGTAGGCGTCGGATCGACGGCCACTGGCAAGCGGCGAGGCCGCAAACCCGGTCGCAAGGCGGCTACTACGACCAAAAAGCGGCGCGGCGGTATCAGCAAAGAAGGAAGGAAGCGGCTGTCGGAGATGATGAAGAAGCGCTGGGCCGAGCGCAGAAAGAAAGGAATGACGAAACTCGGCAAATAGCAGTACCGCCGATTCGTAGAGCCGTCTCAAATGTGCGGTTGATTCATGACCGTCGCGTCCGCACAATCTTCAGATGGCGAATTCAGTACAGCACGCGTTCGATATTGCGGCCGAGGATTACGACCGCACGCGGCGTCGCCTGGTCCCGGGGTTCGACGACTTTTATCGGGCGGCGATCGATCTAATCCGGTTTCCGCGCGAGAGCCCAATCAAAGTTCTCGATCTCGGCGCCGGCACCGGCCTGATGGCGGCGTTCATCGCGTACAGCTTTCCGAACGCGCGAATCACGATGGTCGATATCTCGAACGAGATGCTCGAGCGTGCGCGCGCGCGCTTCGAACTGGCGGGTGAGCGCTTCCGGTTCGAGGTCTCGGACTACGGCGTCGATTCGATCCAGGAAAAGTACGACGTGGTGATATCCGCGCTGTCGATACATCACCTGAGCGACGAGCAGAAGCGCTCGCTATTCAAACGAATCTACGGCGCGCTCAACGCCGGCGGCGTGTTCGTCAACGCCGAGCAGTTTCGGTGTGCGACTCCGGAGCGTCACCGGTTCCATCACGAGCGATGGGTCACACGCGTGCGCGAATTGGGGGTGGACGATCGCGACCTGGCGGCGGCGCTGGAGCGAATGAAGTTCGATCGCGCGGCGACCCTCGAAGATCAGCTCGAATGGCTCAGCGCAGCCGGATTCCGCGATATCGATTGCGCCTACAAGAATCTGATCTTCGCGGTGTACTGCGGCCTCAAGTAACCGCGCTCAGCATCCGAATCGCATGGCCGGCGGCGGCGAGAAACGCCGGGTCGGGTTTGAACGCATGCTCGCGCAAGCAGACCTCGGTGAATTTGATAGCATGCTCGTCGCCGCATTCGATCGCGCGCTCAATGAGATCGTCCTGACTCCCAACCTTCACCTCGTCCGGATGGGACAGGTCCGCCCGCGTGCCGAAAGTTGCGTACATCGCGGCGGCGGCTTGCCACGCGTACGCGAGCGCGGTGTGAGCAGTCTTATCCGCCAGGAACGGGAGCACAGGGCGCAGCGCGGAAGGTCCGGTCACGGCATGGACGAACGCGATAGTCGTGTAAGTATTGCGGGCGTTGGCGAGAAGGACGCGCGCAAAGGTGGCGGTCAGATCGGACAGGAATACGCGTGCGTCGCCGCCGGGATCGACTGCGTCCAGCGTATCGTTGAACGGCGCGAAGGAATCGAGTCCCGCGAGCGCGTCAGTCAAAGAGCCAGGATTAGCGCGACGAATCTCGGGCGGCGTCATCCGTACCTGCGTGATCGCCTCCGACGGCATTGCGCGAGCGGCTCGATGTCGCTCAGCCGGCAGTGGCATGTATTCGGCGGCCCAATACGCGAGTCCGTCGGCCAGTTCGCGGCGGCGCGCGAACGTGTCTTCGATAGTCAGCGCGCGGGTGGCGTGCCCGGTGCGAATGACGCCGTGGGTCGCCGCCGCCATCAGGCCCGGCGCAAGGCGCGCGGCCCAAGTGTCGAGCACCGATTGCCACGGACCCTCTTCGAGCTCGTTGCGAAAGAACTCGAACCAATCCTCGGTGCGCCGGTGATCTCCGAGCGCGCCGCGCCAGTTGTCATTCGTGAGACGCGCGACTCGCGCCCGACGCGGCGCGAGCGAGCGCCGATAGCGCTCGAACCACCGCATGACGGCGTCGCTACGTCCCATCGCGCAAAGCGCTTCGATCGCCATCGGCGCATGATTCGAGAAGCCGTTGGCGAGGTCGGGCCCCATCGCCGCCATGATTTCGAGCGTTTCATCGAGGGCGTAGTAGTCAGCGGGATTCGAAGGCTCGGCGGTCTGCGTGTTCATCGATGCGTTCCTCCCCGCGTTCGATGATTAGTAAAGTACTCGCTTTATATACTAAGTCAAGCGATAACTTGACTAATATGTTACGCCCGGTAACATCGTATTTCATGAAGCATGACGCGCGCGCGGAGGAGGGCGTCCTCTTCCAGCTCAAGACTCGCGGGCCGCAGACTGCGGCGCAAATTGCGCGGCGTCTGGGCGTCACCGCGATGGCTGTACGACAGCATCTGTATCGGCTCAAGGTGGAAACACTTGTCGAATTTACCGACGAACGGCGCAAGGTCGGGCGCCCCGCGCGAGTGTGGAGATTGACCGGCGCCGCGGCCGCGCGCTTTCCCGACACGCACGGTGACCTGACGGTCGAGATCATCAGCGCCGTGCGCGCGGCCTTCGGCGAGGCTGGAATGGACAAGCTGCTGCGCGAGCGGACGCGCCGGCAGATCAAGGAATATCGAGCGCGGCTCCGGCCGTCGGGGGCTTCGATCGCAAAGCGCGCGCAGGCGTTGGCCGAGATTCGTCGCGAGCAGGGTTACATGGCCGAATGCTCGCGGATGCCCGATGGCTCGATGCTGTTGGCGGAGAATCATTGTCCGATCTGCGCGGCGGCATCGACCTGCCAGGGCTTGTGCCGCGAGGAACTGTCGCTGTTCCGCACCGTGCTCGGCGACCGCGCGCGGGTCGAGCGTACCGATCACATCGTGGCGGGTGCGCGCCGCTGCGCTTATCGGATCAACGGGGCGGACTAGTGACGAGTGTCACGGCGCTTCGAGGCTGAACGCAACTTTCAGATCTTCACTCGCGAACGGATAGACGTGGATCATCCAGCCGAAGATCTGCTTGTGAAAATTTCCATCCGCCGCCTCGCAGTCCGCCTGATTTGAAATCGTGCCGGTAAAGCCGAAGCGCGGATCGGCCAGGTACCCCAGCCGCATCCGCATCGCGTCTCCCATACCGCGGCCAAACTGTCGCGATGAATCCACCGTCGACGAGATATCCGGCCGCATCTTGGCGTCCACCTTGCCGTTCTCCACGTCGGCCTCGGTGACGCCCTTGGGCAGGCAGATGTTGGTGTGCGCGTGCCAGTGGGAAAGGCTTAGCGGGATCAGCACGTCGAGCTGCTCGGGAGTATCGGCAACGGGCGCGTCGTACATCGCGCCGACCAGCTTGTATCCGCCAAACGTTTTTTTCTCGTAGAGGAGCGAGCCCGGACGCGCGAGATCGAAATCGCCCATGTACTCCGATTCCGTCGCCGCGCGATTGGCGAAGTGGTAAACGTCCTGCGGCACCGACTCCATATAAGGCACGTAGCCGTCGGCGATCGCGACCTTGTAGTCCTCGTACTTGGCCAGCTTCGCCCGCATCGTCGCGACTATCTGTTCGCCGCGCTGCGTGTCGGCCGGCGTTATCGGCCGCGACTCGGTCATCGTCATGTGGTCGGTCATCTTCATGTGCGCGCCCATCTGACCCATCGCGCCTGCGCCGCCGCTGTCGCCGCCCGAGTCCGTGTCGTCCATATCGTGCGCCACCGCGTAGGAGAGGGCGGTGGTTAGAGTCATCGCGATCGCGACGAGCAGGACGGTGAGATTCTTTTTCATAGCGCGCCTCGACTCGTTTCTACGATGCTACTTTGCCGCGAAAAAATCGAGTAGGCGCCAAATTGCGTCCCACTCCCTGAACGAACGGTTTGTAGAAAAGTCGCCCTCTCGGCTAGGGTTGGGCGTTGGAGAACGACGCGCCTGACGTGCCAGCTATCGATTCATCGCAGCAGCCGACGCCTCGTCGCGACGTCACGGTCGAGGCGGTCGGCGATTCGCTCGCCGCCGAAGTGAAGTACGGCGCCCTCAGTTGGCGGCTGTCGGGTGAAGATGACGCGGCGCCGGATCCGGTGTCGTCGTTTCTTGGCGCGCTCGGTGGATGCCTGTTGATGTCGCTGCGAATGGCTGCGCGCGTGCGCAAAGTCGATCTCGGCCGGGCGTCGGTTCATGCGCGCGCCAACGAAAAAGGGCACGTCAAAGAAATTAAAGTGGAACTTGAAGTTGAAACGGACGCCAATGACGAGCAACTGCAGCGACTGGTCGAAGTTGCCGAGCGCGGATGCCATGTTCGGAGTCTGATTCGCGCCGAGGTCGCCTTCGAGCTGACGGTGACAAGGATTTCGGCGCCGAGCGCGGCCGGTAAAAGCGAAAAATATGGGTGAAATAAATCTCTACCAGTATCCAATCTCGCCGTTCTCCGAAAAGGTCCGGCGCGTGCTCACCTACAAGCATCTCAAATGGCATCCGATCGATTGCCATTACGAGGACAAGACCAATCTGCTCGCGGTCACCAAGGGCGCGTGGACGCGGGTGCCGGTGCTCGAATGGGACGGCGACGTGGTTTACAACTCCGCCGACATCATCAAGTGGTTGGACCGCAAGGCGCCTGCGAACCGCGTGATTCCCGACGACTCGCGCCTGCTCATTGAGCTTATCGACAACTGGGCCGACAACACGTTCTTCATGCCGGTTCTGTTTTTGACGATTCCCGATTTGCTCGACGCGGCCGGCGACGCGAAGCTGAAAGCGAATCGCGAGCAGCTGATCGGGATGACGACGGCGCAGATGCGCGAGCGTCAGGCGCCGATGAAGGAGCAGCTCGCGAGCTACATCCGGATGATTGACGATCGGCTGGCCGGCCGGGATTTTTTTCTGGGCAAGAGCTTCACGATGGCTGACGCGTCGCTCTACCATCCGCTGTTTTTTCTCGCGCTCAACCCGTCGAATTTTTCGATGGTGGAAGATTTCAAAAGCGTTAGTCGATGGCACGACCGGATTCGCGATATCGCGTAGGAGGAACTTTCAATGGCGCGCAAATTATCAGTCGGAGTGAACTGGCAGGGGAAGCCCGATTTCAAAGGGACGATCGAAAAAGCGAAAATCGCGGACGCCGCGGGCATCCATTCCATCTGGGTCGCTGAAGCCTGGGGCCGCGACGCGTTCACGCTGCTGACACTGCTCGCCGAGCATACCAGCAAGATCCAGCTTGCGACCTCGATCGTGAATATCTATTCGCGCACGCCGGCCGCGCTCGCGCAGCATTTCGGCACGCTGGACGAATTGAGCAACGGCCGCATGATCATCGGGCTCGGCACCAGCGGGCCGCAGGTGATCGAACATTTCCACGGCGTTCCGTTCAACCCGCCGCTGACGCGGATGAAGGAATACGTGGATATTATCAACATGATTTTCGCGCAAACGCCGCTCAACTACGAAGGCAAGCTGTTCAAGCTGCAACGCGGCTTCACGATGCGCTTCGAGACTCCGCGCAAGCACATTCCAATCTGGATCGCGTCGCTCAACAAGAAGAGTGTCGAGTTCACCGCGCGCAAAGCCGACGGCTGGCTGCCGGTGATGATACCGATCAACTCGCTCAAGAAGGCGATTGCGGATTTCCGCGAGATTGCGAGCGCCGCCGGACGCAATCCGCGCGACGTCGCGGTCAAGGCGCCGGGTCACGTGACGGTTACCGCGAACGTCGATCGCGCGAAAGCCGGACATGCCGCCAACGTCGCGTTCTACGCCGCGCGCATGGGGACCTTCTACTCCGAGCAGCTCACGCGCTTCGGCTTCGGCGCCGACGTGCAAGCGGTCAAGCAGGCGTGGGACGCGGGCGGCTCGAAGGCCGGGACCGCGGCGCTCTCGCCCAAGCTGCTGGCGGAGTTGGGCTATATTGGCGGTGTCGAAGGCGCAATCGAGCGACTCAAGGCGCAGGACGAGGCGGGCGTCGATCTGCATCCGATAGATATTGACGCCGGCACGCCGGCCGAGTTCGAGAAAACTGTAGCGCGACTACTCTAGATGATCGTGCGGACGGAGTTTGCCGCTTCGCCTGCAGGGCGCTATATCGAAAACGATCGCCACATTGATTAGGAGGCTCAGGCAAAAATGAAAGCAGCAGTGTTCGAGGCGACTAAAAAGCCGCTCGTCGTAAAAACCGTTCCCGATCCCGAATGCGCACCGACCAGCGCCATCGTTCGCGTCGAGGCCAACGGCATCTGCCGCTCCGACTGGCACGCGTGGTCGGGCGACTGGACGTGGATGGGTCTGGCAGCGTCGCCCGGCTCGATCCTCGGTCATGAGTTCACCGGCATCGTCGAGGAGGCCGGCAAGGACGTGCGCAACTTCAAGAAGGGCGCGCGCGTGGTGGTGCCGTTCAGCCAGGGCGACGGCACCTGCGAGTACTGCCGCAACGGGCAATCCAACGTATGCCTCACGCCGCTGCTGCCGGGGTTTTCGTATCACGGCGGATTCGGCCACCTGGTCGCGGTCCCCTTCGCCGACATGAACCTCGTCACTCTTCCGCCGAGCATCGACTTCGTCGAGGCGGCCTCGATGGGCTGTCGCTTCATGACGTCGTTTCACGGCGTCGTGGATCGCGCACAGGTGAAGCCGGGTGAATGGGTCGTGGTACACGGATGCGGCGGAATCGGGCTGTCGGCGATCAACATCGCGGCCGCCATGGGAGCCAACGTCATCGGCGTCGATCTCGACTCGGCCAAGCTCGAGCTGGCCAAGGGCATGGGCGCGGCGCACGTGATCAACGCCAAGAAGACCGATCCTCTGAGCGCGATTTTCGATCTCACCGGTGGCGGCGCGCACGTCGCGGTCGATGCGCTCGGGGTTGCGGCCACTTGCCGCAACTCGATCATGAGCCTGCGCAAGCAGGGACGTCATCTGCAGATTGGCCTTACGACCTCGGCCGAGCAGGGCGAGATTCCGGTGCCGATCGATCGGATCGTAACGATGGAGCTGCAATTGATCGGATCGCTCGGGATGCAGGCGTCGCACTATCCGGCGATGCTCCAAATGGTCGAAGCGAAAAAGGTCACGCCCAAGGCGATGGTGACGGGGACCTGCGGTCTCGACGGCATCAATAAGATTTTCAATGAGATGAACACCTTCCAGAATGTCGGCGTCACGGTAATCAACAGCTACAATTAGACGCGGCGTTCGGCACCCGGGAATGGACACGTGAGAGGGTCCTCGTGGACCCTCTTCGTCTTATGGAGTTGCAATTTGATGAGAGCGAGAATTCAGCTGATCGCGTTGGCATTGATGCTTGCGGCGACTGCGTGGCCGGCGTCGTCGCGGGCGCAAGACCCGTCGAAGGGCATCAAGGTTGACGTCACCGGTCTTCGAAATAACAAAGGGCAATTGGTATGCTCGCTGTGGGCAGGGCCGCAGGGATTCCCGCGCGACGACTCCCACATCCTGAAGCAGGTCACCGCGCCGGTTAAAAGTGCCGGCGGCGTGTGCGTCTTCGGCGGAGCCTTTGCGGCCGGCGACTATGCCGTCACTTTGTTTCACGACGAGGACAACAGCGAGAAATTCAAGTCGAATATGATCGGCTATCCGCTCGAGGGCTACGGATTTTCCAACAACGTCGTGCCGCAATTCAGCGCGCCGACCTTCGGCCAGTGCAAGTTTCACTACGACGGCAGCGGCTGGAAGCAGATACCGGTAAAAATGATTTACAGATGATGAAAGCAGTAATCGTTGAAAAACCCGGCGACGAGAATGCGCTCAAACTTGGCGAAGTTCCCGAGCCGTCGATCAAGCCCGATGAAATCCTGATTCGCGTTCGCGCCGCCGGGGTGAATCGCGCGGATCTTCTGCAGCGCCAGGGCTTCTATCCGCATCCGCCCGGCGCGCCGGAAATTATCGGCATGGAATGCGCCGGCGAGGTCGTCGCAGTAGGCGCCGCCGCGCCCGGCTGGAAAGTCGGCGATCGCGCGATGGCGCTGATTCCGGGCGGCGGATACGCGCAGAAGGCGGCGGCGCACTTCGGCTCCGCGATGAAAATTCCCGCGGCGCTGAGCTTCGAGGAAGCCGCCGGCGTTCCCGAAGTCTTTCTGACTGTGTTCCTGAATTTTTTCATGCTCGCCGGAATCAAGCGCGGCGAGACGGCTTTGATTCACGGCGGCGGCAGCGGCATTGGCACCGCGTCGATTCAGTTGCTCAAAACGGCCGGCGTGCGCGTGATCGTGACCGCGGGGTCGGACCAGAAATGCGATCAATGCCGCAAGCTCGGCGCCGACGTTGCGATTAACTACAAGAGCGGTCCGTTCGCGCCGGCGGCGAAGACGGCGACCGATGGGCGCGGCGTTGACGCGATCCTCGACAGTGTCGGCGGCGCGTACCTGGCCGGTAATATCGAGTCGCTCGCGCAGGGCGGACGGCTGGTGCTGATCGGCTTGATGAACGGGACGCGCGCCGAGCTCGACCTCGCCGCGGTGCTGCGGCGTCATCTTAAAATTTTCGGCTCGACGCTGCGCTCGCGCCCGGCTGCCGAGAAGGCGCAGATCGTCGCGTCGTTCCTCGCGCAATTCGGCGCTGCACTCGAGGCCGGTAAGCTGCGCCCACCGATTTACAAGGTCATCGCTGCCGCCGACGCATCGACAGCTCATCGCATGATGCAGGCGAGCGAGCACTTCGGCAAAATCATTCTCGAGTTTGACTGATCCGGTTTCTTGACCCTTCCGTGCGCCGCGACTAGT
Organism: uncultured delta proteobacterium; assembly: GCA_963717005.1. Taxonomy (GTDB): domain Bacteria; phylum Desulfobacterota; class Binatia; order Binatales; family Binataceae; genus Binatus. The sequence goes on along the minus strand of OY970324.1, from coordinate 4,327,709 downwards.
CTCGCGCCTTAGTCAGAACTCGGAGAATCCCGTGAAAGTCACCCTCATCATCCCAATCAAGCAACTACCTGGCGGGTGAGGGATACTTCGATAGCTGGCTTGAAAGAGCCTCGGGCGTTGAAGCCCGGGGCTTTTTCATTTGTGCGCGGATAGCCGCGTGCGGTACTCGAAATGCAAGCGAACGAAAAAGATAGCGATTCAATCGGCGCCGCCACGCGCCGCCCAAGCGTGCTATTTCGCCACGCCGACTTCATGAAACTCTGGACTGGCGAAACGGTCTCTCTATTCGGCACGCGGATGGGCGACGTCGCGATCAGCTTTGCCGCCGTGATTGCGCTCAAGGCGACTCCTTTCCAGATGAGCATCCTTGCCGCGGCCGGAATCGTGCCGACTCTCGTGCTGGGCCTGTTCGCAGGTGTGATCGTCGATCGCGTCCGCCGCCGCCCAATTTTGATCGGCGCCGATATCGGCCGCTTCATCGTATTGGGCACGATTCCGTTCGCCGCACTGTTCGCAGCGCTCACGATGGTGCAGCTCTGCACGGTGATGCTCGCATACTCGGCGCTCGATCTGTTCTTCGACGTCGCCTATCGGTCATACCTGCCGTCGCTGGTCGAGCGTGAAGATCTGCTCGATGCGAACAGCAAGCTCACCGCCAGCGCCGGTGTTGCCGAAGCGGGCGGCTTTGCGCTCTCGGGCTGGCTGGTGCAATGGCTGACGGCGCCTTTCGCGATTCTGATCGACGCGGTCTCATTTCTCGCGTCCGCCTTGGCCATCGCTCTAATCCGCAAGCCCGAACCCGCACCGGCGCCGCGTGCGCGCGACTCCAGCGTAGCCGGCGACATCGCGGCGGGCGCGCGGCTGATATTCAGCGACGGCCGCCTGCGCGCATTCGGCGTCAACGTGATCGTCGGCGGCTTCGCCAACAGCCTGGTCGGCACGCTCTACATGCTGTTCGTCGTCAACGCGCTCGGCTTCCAGCCTGGCGTGCTCGGTGTGATCTTTGCCGTCGGCGGCGCAAGCTCGCTGTTTGGCGCTTTGGCCGCGCGTCGCAGCGCCGAGATACTCGGCACCGGCAGGGCGATGGTGGCCGGGCTCGCAATCGAGGGCGTCGCCTACATGCTGCTGCCGATTGCGCGCGGCAGCGGAGCGGCGTCGGTGGCGCTGCTGGTCGCGCAGCAGCTAATCGGTGACAGCGCCGCGACGGTGTACTTCATCAACGCCGTCAGCCTGATTCAAACGATCACGCCCAAGCTGATGCTCGGCCGCGTCAACGCGAGCCTGCGCTTCGGCCGTCTCGCCAGCGTGCTCGCGGGACAGCTGGTCGCGGGAGTCGCGGGCGGAGTGATCGGCCTGCGGCCGACGATTGCAATTGGCGCCGCGGGTTTGTGGGTCACCGCCGCGCTGCTCGGATTTTCCGAGGTCGGATCGCTCACCGGGATGGAAGAGCATGCCGCGCAGTCGGCCGCCGAGTGATCCGAAGTTGGAAGCGGCGCGGTTCGCGCAGCCGATGGGCGTTCGCGCGATTCATCTGGTAGGATTCGGTGCGAGATAGCGCGAACCCGTGAACCGCAAACCGATCAAACCGCAGGCACTAAAGGCGGGCGACACCGTAGCCGTCGTCGCCTCCGCCGCGGCAGTCGAGCGGGCCCATCTCGAACGCGGCGTCAACGCGCTCGCGGCGCTGGGCTATCGCGTCAAGGTTTCTGAACGCGTGCTGGCGCGTTCGGGAATTTTGGCCGGCGACGATCGCGAGCGGGCGAGCGAGCTTCAGGAATATTTCGCCGACCCCGGGGTCAAGGCGATCTTTTCCGCACGCGGCGGTTATGGATGCGGACGACTGCTGCCGACTCTCGACTTCAAGGCAATCGCGAGCACGCCCAAAATTTTCGTCGGCTTCTCCGATGCGACCTTCCTGCTCAACGCGCTGGTCGATTTTGCCGGGATGGTATCGTTTCACGGGCCGATGGTTGCGATGGATTTCGCGCGCGGTCTTACTCCGCGCGCGCTCGAGCATCTGCAAGGATTGCTCCGCGGCAAGCTCGACCGCTTCGAGCTTGAGGCTCACGAGGCAATGCATTCCGGCAGCGCGCAGGGCGAGGTTATCGGCGGGTGCCTGTCGGTGCTGGTCGCGACTATCGGCACGCCGTTCGAGCCGCGCTTCGACGGGCGCATCCTGTTCCTCGAAGACACCGGCGAGAAGGCGTATCGAATCGACCGGATGCTGGTGCAGTTGCGGCAAAGCGGGGCGCTCGGGCGCGTCGCGGGAATTGTTTTTGGCGCGATTCGCGCGATCGACGGCAACGAGCAGGAGAGCCGCTTGATCGCGCGCTTTGCCGCCGAGCAAACCGCCGGCCTCGGCTGCCCGGTGCTGTGGGGCGTCGAGGCGGGGCATGGCACCGAAAATTTTACGATTCCATTCGGCGTGGTCGCGCGAATCGATTCCGCCGCGCGCCGGATCGTTTTTACCGAGTCGGCCGTTACGCGGTAACGGCAGGTTTTGGAGGATGGGCGTTGGGATGGAGTGAGGTCGAGCAGGCTTTCAACGACGCGGTCGAGCAGGGCGTGATTCCCGGCGCGACGGTGGTCGTACGCCGCGCCGCGGAGGTCGCGTTCGAAGGCGCGTTCGGATTCAGGTCGCTCGAGCCAAGCCGCTCGCCGGCCCGAATCGAAACCGTGTACGACCTGTCGTCGCTGACCAAGGCGCTGGCGACGACGGTGGCGCTGATGATCCTCGCGCGCGACGGCAAGTTCCGCCTCGACGATCGCGTGACGCGCTTTTTCCCGAACTTCGGCGTGCACGGCAAGACCGTCATCACCTTTCGGCATCTGTTGGCGCATTGTTCCGGCCTCGCGGCGTGGCGTCCGTTCTACCAGCGGATCGCGGAGATTGAGAAAGGCGGGCGCGTCAACTTCATGGCGAGTTACGGCGCCAAGGAGTTCGCCTACGAGGAGATCCATCGCGAGAAGCCCGAAGCGCCGCCCACGACCAAAACGATCTACTCGGATCTGGGATTCATCCTGCTCGGCGAGACGATCGAAAAGGTCGCGAGCGTCGCGCTCAACCGCTTCTGCCGCGAGAAAATTTTCCGCCCGCTCGCTCTGCGCGCGACTGACTATATCGACATCTCGCACGTCCGCTCGCGGCGGCTCGAGCCGGTGCCCGACATGTTCGCGCCGACCGAAATCTGTCCTGCGCGCAAGCGGCTGTTGATCGGCGAGGTTGACGACGAAAACGCGTTCGCGATGGGCGGGGTCGCCGGCCACGCGGGCCTGTTCGCGCCGGTGCGCGAGGTCGATCGAATCGCAAGCGAGTTGATCGCCTGTTACGCCGGCCGCTCCGATTTCGTCCCGCAGAAAATAATCCGCGAGTTCTGGACTCGCGACGCCACCGTGCCCGGCTCGACCTGGGCGCTCGGATGGGACACGCCGTCGGCCGAGCATTCCAGCTCGGGGCATCGCTTTTCACCGGCGGCAGTGGGCCATTTAGGCTTCACCGGTACCTCTATATGGATCGAGCCCGAGAGCGAAGTTGCGATCTCGATGCTGACCAATCGGGTCCATCCGCGGCGCGACAACCAGAAGATTCGCGACTTCCGCCCGAAGATTCACGATCTGATCATGGATGCGCTCGGCGATGGCTGAGTCCGGCAGCGCCGCGCGCCTCGCGCGCATTCCCAGGTCCGTCACGCGCGTACATCTGATAGGCGTGGGCGGCACTGCGATGGCCGCCCTGGCCGGCATGCTGGTCGAGCGCGGCTTGTCAGTCACCGGCTCCGACAATCAGCTGTACGAGCCGACCGCATCGCTGCTCAGAAATTCGCGGGTTGGATTGATGACCGGATTTTCGCCCGCAAACCTGTCGCCCGCGCCCGACCTGGCGGTGGTCGGCAACGTGATCGTGCCGACCAATCCCGAAGCCGTCGCGCTGCTCGCGTCGCCGATTCCGTATCTCTCGATGCCCGAGGCGCTGTGGCACTTTTTTCTGAAGGACCGGCGCGTCCTGATGGTCGCGGGGACGCATGGCAAGACCACTTCGACCGCGATGATGGCCCATGTGCTCGAAGCGGCGGGGCGCGATCCTTCGATGCTGGTCGGCGGAGTCGCGAGCGATTTCGGGTCCAACTATCGGTTGGGGAACGGCGCCGACTTCGTGATCGAAGGCGACGAATACGACACCGCGTTTTTCGATAAGGGCCCGAAGTTTCTGCACTACCGCGCAAGCGGCGCGATCATCACTGCGGTCGAATTCGATCACGCCGATATCTATCGCGATCTCGAGCACGTAAAGTCGAGTTTCCGCGCGCTCGTCGATCAGATGGATTCGTCGCGCGTGCTCGCGGTATGCGCCGATTTTCCGCACGCGATCGAAACCAGCGCCGGTGCTCGCGCACGAAGGCTCACCTACGGACTGCGCGACGGCGAATATCGCGCGACGGAAATCACGGTGGGCGCGGACGGCGCGCGATTTTCAGTGACGCGCGGTGGCGTCCGAATCCAACAGGCGATTCACCTGCCAATCGGCGGCCGCATGAACGTCGCCAACGCGCTCGGCGTTTACGTCCTGTTGAATGCGTTCGGCGTCTCCGGCGACGAGATCGCCGCGGGACTGCGCAGCTTCAAGGGCGTGGTGCGCCGACAACAAGTGATCGGAGAAGCGGCGGGAGTGACGGTGGTCGATGACTTCGCGCATCATCCGACAGCGATCGGCGTCACGCTCGAGGCGATCGCCGAGCGCTTTGCCGGGCGCCGGATCCTCGCGGCCTTCGAGCCGCGCTCGAACACGGCGCGGCGCAACGTCTTTCAGGATGCGTTCGCGGCTGCCTTCGATCGAGCGTCACGCGTTTACCTGGGCCCGGTCTATTTCAAGGAGAACGATCCGATCGCGCCGGCCGAGCGGCTCGAAACCAACTCGCTCGCGAGCGCGATCGCAGCACGCGGCCCTCACGCGCTCGCATGCGCGTCGAATGATGAGATCCTCGAGCGAATGCTGGCCGACGCGCGCGCCGGCGACGTCGCCTTGTTCATGTCGAACGGCCCGTTCGACGGCCTGAAGGAACGATTCCTCGCCGCGCTGCGGAGCAGGTAAGGGAATCCTGACCGCTCCTTGTCCGAGAGACCTTTGCATAGCTGTCTCCCCGCTCCTCCCCTCTCCCTTTAAGGGAGAGGATCGAAGGTGAGGGTCCTTATGCAGCGCGTATTTTTTTGCGCGCGATTCATGATTCTGCTTCTGCTTCGAATGCGCGCGGGCTGTGCAAAGTCTCTCGGAGAAGGAGAGGCCGGGAGGGGAGCCACCACTAATAGCCGAGGCTTGGATCTACCAGATTCAACAACGGCTGGTTTGCCACGAAGCGTTTTAGATTCTCCGCGAACAGTTCGCAGGCCTTGTCCATGTAGTTGCGACTGGCGCCGGAGATGTGCGGCGTCAAAATTACGTTCTCGAGATCCCACAGCGGGCTGCTCGCTTCCAGCGGCTCGTGCTCGAACACGTCGAGGCCCGCGCCGCCGATTTTGTTCGCGCTCAGTGCCGCGGCCATCGCGCGTTCGTCGATCACTTCGCCGCGGCCGATGTTCACCAGGTAGGCGCCGGGCTTCATTGCGGCAAACTCGCGCTCGCCAATGAACTTGCGCGTGTGGTCGGTTCGCGGAAGCGTGACGGAAATATAATCGGATTCGCCGAGGATTGCCCCGCGCTCGTCGGGGCCGAAGTAACGCGCGGGAATTTTGCCTTCGGGATCGCCCAGCCCCGCGGGACACCATCCGGGATCGACGCGATCGAACGGGTCGCGCTTCAGCGCCAGCACCTTCATTCCAAACGCGGCCGCGAGCCGCGCTGTCTCTCTGCCAATCGAACCGTAGCCGATAATGCCGAGAGTCTGCCCCCGAATGTCGTCCACGCCCGCCATGAAAGCGCCCGAGCGCATCCACTCACGGCGAACCTGTGCGCGAATCGCGAGATGAATCCGATGCGCATACGCGAGCATCGAGGCCATTGTGTACTCCGCGATCGGCGTCGCATGAATTCCGCTCGCGGTCGTGACTGGAATCGCGCTGCCCTTGAGCGGACCGCCGAGTACGTGGTCGGCGCCCGCGCTCAGCAGTTGAATCCATTTGACGCGCGCGCGAGTCACGAGGTCGTTGGGCACTCGGAACGTCAGCAGCGCGTCGCATCCGGCGCCGGCCAGCTCGCTTACTTCTTCGACCGTTCGGCATTGACGATCTGCCAGATCGGCGCCCGGCGCCACGGCCAGGATAGCGCTGCGCTGCGCGGAGTTTAGTGCGACTGTCGATATGATTTTCATGAATGGATCAAACTTTCGCACGGGTTCGCGCGCGCTTCAAGGAAAAATCGTCCGGCTTGAGGAGATCGTCCGGCGAGCTTATTATTTGCTGTGCTGCTCGCCGAGCGCATCGAGAATGAAGCCGCGGAAGATATTCACTCTGGTGGTGGCGACAGCCGCGCTGTTCGCGCTCGCGCGGCTGGCGATCGCGCAGAACCAGGACTCGCAAAATGGCACGCAGGGTGGAGGCGCTTCAGCCGCGCCTGGAATTGCGGGGCAGGGCGGCAGCGACGACGCGACGCTCGAGATCGCGCCGCAACCCGGTTTGACGGCGCCCAGGCCGGCCGTCAAGGAAATTCCAAGCGACCGAAATTTTAATCCGGGCGAGAACAACACGTCGGTCGAGCCCAACTATCGTCCCGGCACCGAGAACGGCACCGGCGATGTCCAGAGCAACGTCAGCAACAACCTCGGTAACAGCCGTCCGCACGCGCGCCCCTATCTCGGCATCACGGTCCAATACGTATCGAAGTGCTACAACGGCGGCGAGGAGCACGGGCTCGAGGTGCTGACTATCGATCCCAACAGTCCTGCGTCGCAGGCCGGCCTGCACGCGCGATCCGGGATGACCGCAATCGGCGCCGCGGTCTCAACTCTGACAGGAATACTGCCGTTCGGAGCGGCCCTCTCCAACAAGGCGCTGTCGACTTCCGGCGCGATGGGACAGGGGGGAGACCTGATCGTCGCGGTTGACGACAAGCGCGTGCGCGATCAGAGCGATCTGGAAAATGCGATGTCGCAGCTCAAGCCGGGCGACACGATGTACTTGACCGTGATCAGGCCCAACGGCACCGACGAGCACACGCACGGCCCTCCGCTCAGGATCGCGGTAAGAGTGGGCGCGGTTGGCGAGCCGATCGCGAATGCGTCGCCGCCCGGCGACAGCTTCACGCACTAATTCCCGATTTCATTTGATGCCGATGCGCCCGATGCGCGCATCTCACGCGTGTTCGCACGCGATTTTCTGCTATCATTTTTCGTGACGCCAGCGGCATGCACGCTCCTCGCGCGCATCGCCGCAGGGCGAATTTGCGTATAGGGATCGCAAAAAGTTGCAACGAAGCCTCAAAGAAGCGGCCGGCGAACTCCAGGCGCGCCTGGCGGCAAATACCGAGCGCCGATTCCCGGTGATGGGACTGCGCGGCGCCGCCGGCGCACTGATGATCCGCGAGATGCGGCTGCGGCTGACGCGTCCGATCGTCGCGGTAACCTCGACGGCGCTTGAAGCCGAGGCTCTCGCCGGCGAGGCCGCGTTTTTCCTCGACGAGGCGGCCGACGCCGACGCCGCCACGCGCCGAGTGCATCTGCTGCGTTCATGGGAAGTGAAGCCGATGGCGCAATTGTCGCCACCGACCGATGCGCAGGCGTCGCAACTCGCAGCGCTGTTCGCGATGCTGCGGCAGGGGTCGCCGCTTGTCGTCACCTCGGCCGAGGCGCTGATGACGCGCACGATTCCGCGCACCGCGTTCAACGAATCGATCCTCACCGTCGCGATTGGCGACAAGCTCGATCTCGAGGCGCTGGTCGAAGCGCTCGCGGCCTGCGGCTATCAGCGCGTGCCGCAGACCGAAGAGGCCGGCGACTTCAGCGTGCGCGGCGGAATCGTCGATGCGTTCTCGCCGCTCTACCGCGACCCGATTCGCATCGAGCTGGAAGACGACGTGATCACCTCGATTCGCCACTTCGACGCCGACAACCAGCGCTCCGGCGCGGAACTGGTCGAGGCGACGATCACGCGTACGCGCTACGTCCCGCCGTCCGCCTTGAAGGATCCCAGGCTGCGCGAGCAGGTCACGCTGCGCGCCGCGGAAATCGGCATGGTGCGCAAGGAGGCCGCAGAGCTGTCCGAAGCGCTCGAGAACGGTCTCCTGTTTCCCGGCGCGGAACTGCTGATGCCCTATGCGTACGGGCGCCCGCTCGACAGCGTCTTCGACTACATGCCGGCGGATACGCTGCTGTGGTTGGTCGATCCCGGGCGCGTGCTCGCCGAGGCCAACCGATTCGCCGATACCATCAACAATGAGACCGCCGCCGCCGCGCAGAAGCCCGCGTTTCATCCCGCGCCCGAAGCGCTGTTCATCACTGCCGACAATTTCGAGCGTGCGCTCGCAAACTTTACCGCGGTCGAAGTCGGCTCGCTGGTGACGATGGCCGCGCCGCGCGAGGGATGGGCGGTGCCGGTCGAAGTCAAATCGCAGAATGCGCTGCGGCTGGGCGCCAACCAGCTGAGCGGGGTGCGGACGCCGCCAAGCTTCGAGCCGCTCGCGACCGAACTGCGCGAAGTCCAACGCGGGCAGGGCCGTTCGCTGATGATCGTCGAAGGACCGAATCAGGTGGCGCGCCTGCGCCGTCATCTCGAGGCGTGGGACCTCGAGGTCAACGTCGAATGCAAAAGCCTGTCGGCGCTGCTCGAATGGCCGGACTTTCGTCCCGCGATCATGGAGGGCGAGATTTCGGCCGGCGTCGTGCTGCAGGAAGACGGCCTGTACATCTACAGCGAAGAGGAAATTTTTGGCGAGCCGCGCGCGCGCCGGCGCAGGCGCCCGACCGCGAAGGGCGCGCTGCTCAATCTCGAGGAATTGAAGCCCGACGATTTCGTCGTGCATATCGATCACGGTATCGCCCGGTACCGCGGCCTGCGGCACATGAAGGTCGCCGACGTTGAGGGCGATTTTCTCAATCTCGAATACGCCGGCAATGACACGATGTACGTGCCGGTCGAGCGGATAAATCTGGTGCAACGCTACATCGGCGGCGACCACGCGGAGCCCAAGCTCGACAAGCTCGGCAGCGGCTCGTGGGAGAAGGTCAAGCGGCGCACGCGGCAGGCGGTGCTCGCGATGGCGTCCGAGCTGCTCGACATTTACGCGGCGCGCGAGGTGATGGAGGGACACGCCTATCCGGCGCCCGGCGCCGATTACGAGGAGTTCGCGGCGCGCTTCGAGTTCGAGGAGACTCCCGATCAGCAGTCTGCGATCGACGAGGTCATCCGCGATCTCACGCGCGTCAAACCGATGGACCGCCTGATCTGCGGCGACGCCGGTTTCGGCAAAACCGAGGTCGCATTGCGCGCTGCATTCATCGCCGTGATGGACGGACGCCAGGTCGCGGTGCTGGTGCCGACGACCATCCTTGCCGAGCAGCACTGGAACACTTTCCGCGAGCGCTTCAAGGATTACCCGGTGCGGGTCGAGATGGTCTCGCGCTTCCGCAGCCACAAGGAAAACAAGGCCGTCATCGACGCCGCCGCCGCGGGCAAGGTCGAGGTCATCGTCGGGACCCATCGCCTGTTGTCGAGTGACGTCCAATTCCCGCGGCTGGGATTGCTGGTGATCGACGAGGAGCATCGCTTCGGCGTGGTCGACAAGGAGCGAATCAAGAAGCTCAAGAAGCTGGTGCCGGTATTGACGATGACGGCGACGCCGATTCCGCGCACGCTGCACATGGCGATGCTCGGCATCCGCGATCTCTCGGTGATTCAGACGGCGCCGCCGGACCGCCAGCTCATTCGCACTTTCGTCGCGCATTTCGATGACGCCACTATCCGCGATTCGATCCTTCGCGAGTTGAACCGCGGCGGTCAGGTCTTCTTCGTTCACAATCGCGTCGAGAATATCGACTACATGGCGAGTCATCTGCGCTCGCTGGTGCCCGAGGCCAAGATCGCAATCGCGCACGGACAGATGAAGGAGCGCCAGCTCGAGAACGTGATGCGCGACTTTATCGAGAAGCGCGTCAACGTGCTGGTCTGCAGCGCGATCATCGAATCGGGCCTCGATATTCCCAACGCCAACACCATGATCATCAATCGCGCCGATCATTTCGGACTTGCCCAGCTCTACCAGTTGCGCGGGCGCGTCGGCCGCTCGCGTCAGAAGGCGTACGCCTATCTGCTGATTCCCGGCGAGCACATCATCACCCGCGACGCCAAGCGGCGCATCGACGCCCTCCGCGAGCTGGTCGAGTCCGAGAGCGGCGGCGGCTTCAAGCTCGCGATGGCCGACCTCGAACATCGCGGCGCCGGCAACCTGCTCGGTCACGAGCAGCACGGCGAAATCGCGGCGGTCGGGTTCGAGCTTTATACCGAGATGATGGAAGAGGCGATCGCCGAGCTGCGCGGCCAGCCGAATCGTCCCGACTTCGAGCCCGAGCTTCGAATCGCGGTGCCGGCTTACATCCCCGAGGCTTACGTTTCCGACGAGAATGAGCGGCTGGTACTCTATCGGCGCCTCGCGCGGGCCAATAGTGAGCAGGACCTCGGCGAGATTCGCGACGAGATGCGCGATCGTTTCGGTCCGGTGCCGACGCTGATTGAAAATCTGATCGCGGCGATGAACCTTCGGCGCCAGATGAAGCAGTTGATGATCCTGAGCGCGATTCTCAAGGGCACACAGCTCGAAATCCGTTTTCATCCCGACGCCCCGGTGGATACCACGCGGCTGGTGAAGCTCGCCGATCAGAATCGGCGCACGATGCGGCTGACGCCGTCATACCAGGTGATCGCGCGAATCGAGCCCGCTGATTACGATCAATTGTTCGCGCAACTCGACGGCGTCTTGCAGGCGCTGGCGGGCTGTGAAAAATTGGAAAACTGGCCCGCAGCGAAAGCCGGGCAGGCCCTCAATTAGATTGAACCAGAACCGAAGATTCTCTCCGCGAGCCGCCGCGCGATGCGCGGTGATGGCAGCTTGGGCGGTGTCGATGGGCATTGCGCTGGCAAGCGTGTTCTCGGGCTGCTCGATAGACTTCTTCAAGCCCCAGTCCTACGCCTTCATCAAGGAGGCGATGGAGGCCGCGCCGGCGCCGCAAGAGTCGCCCACAGTCGTCGGGACGCCCTCGTCCAGACCAACACCACGCACCCTGGTGGCATCGGCTGAGCCGGCGGTGCCGTCGCCGCCGCCGCCCCCGATAGCTCTGCCGCCGTTGCCGCCAGGCGCGGTCAACCCTTCACGCGTGCCGCGGATGGTGCCGGCGTCGGACGCGCCCGGCGGCTTCTCGATCCCCGCCTTTGCATCAAAGAAGGAAGAGCAGGCAGCGCCGCCTCCGGCCCCGGTCGAACCACCCGAGAGTGCGGATGAAGCCGTGGAGGCGAGCACGCCGGCGGTCGATCGCGTCGTCGCCAGCGTTGACGGCGATCCCATCACGATGCGCGAGGTCAAGGATTTCGCGTCACAGAATGGCCAGCCGATCGAGACCAACGATTTCGCTTCTTCGGACACCGCCAGGACCGCAGTGAAGGCCTTGATCGGACAGAAATTGCTCGAACAGGAAGTGAAGAAGTACGATGACAAGGTCGACGAGGCGCAGGTCGATAAATACATCGAGCAGTTGCGGATGGACAAGCACATGAGCGACGCGGAATTTCGCGCGCAGCTACAGGCGAGCGGAATGAGCTACGATGACCTGCGCAAGCACGCGCGGCTGGACCTCGAAAAAGCAATGATGGTCGAGCAGGAGGTCCGCGCCAAGATCAATATCCCCGAGGCCGACATCCAGGCCTATTACGACGCGCACAAGGCGGATTTCACCATCACCAAGGAGCGTCTCAGGCTCTCGCAGATTCTGATCTCGCTGCCGGCCAACCCGACGCCGGCCCAAGTAGCCGCCGCGCAAAAGAAGGCCGAGATGATTCGTGCCCGTGCGATCAAGGGCGACGACTTCAGCGACCTCGCGCGCGTGTATTCCGACGACGATTCAAAGTCCAACGGCGGCGAGCTTGGATGGTTCGCGCCCGGCGACATCAATGACTCGATCCTGGCCGCGGTCAAGCCGCTCAAGCCCGGCGAAGTTTCTGCGCCGGTCCGCACCAGCCACGGCATTCATATCGTCAAGCTCGAAGAGCACCAAGTGCCCGGAGTCGTCCCGCTGAGCGAGGTCAAGGCGCAGATTCGCTCGCAACTGACCGATCAACAGACCAGCGCGCAGCTGGAGAAGTGGGTCGATTCCGATCTCGTCAAGCAACACTACGTCGAGACCATGTACTAGATGACCGCCCTCAGACGAAAGACGCCGCCGTTGCTGGCCATCAGCATGGGTGATCCGGCGGGCGTTGGGCCCGAGGTGATCCTCAAGGCGGCTGCCGCGCTCGCGAGACGCCGCAGCGCGCCGTCGATTGCGGTGGTCGGCGACCTGTCCGCGATGCGCGCGACGGCGGCTCGCCTGCGCGAGGTGCCCGCACCGCGCGAGTGGCATCCGGGTCAGCCGCCGATTCGCCTGACTAGTGGACTCGGCGTACTTTCGATATCGAGTTTGTCCGCGCGCGGGATTCGCCCGGCGCATCCCACGGTCGAGGGCGGCGGCGCCGCGTATGACTACATTGTAACTGGCGCGCGGATGGCGATGAGTGGCGCGGTTGACGCGCTGGTGACCGCGCCTATCAGCAAGGAATGGATGAACCGCGCCGGACACCATTTTCCCGGACACTCGGAGCTGCTGGCGGAGATGTCGCGCACGCGGCTGTGGCGCATGATGTTCGCGGGCGGCGAGCTGACGGTAGCGCTGGTGACTGCGCACATGGGATTTGCAAAAGTGGCTTCTGCGCTGACGCAGCGCAACGTGCTCGACACGATTCGCCTGCTCGCGACCCACATGCGCGTCACCCTTGGCGTCGCGCGGCCGCGGATCGCAGTGCTCGGCTTGAATCCTCACGCGGGTGAGAGCGGAATGTTCGGCGACGAGGAAATCCGCGTGATCGCACCGGCGATTCGACGCGCGAATCGCGTGGGCATCGGCGCCTACGGTCCGCTCGCTCCTGACACCGCGTTCATCCGCAAGTCGGGCGCGTTCGGCTTCGACGCGGCGGTTGCGATGTATCACGATCAGGGCTTGATTGCGCTCAAGACGCTGGAGTTCGATCGCGCGGTGAACATCACGATTGGATTGCCGTTCGTGCGCACCTCGCCCGATCACGGCACCGCGTTTGACATTGCCGGCAAGGGCATCGCAAATCCGTCGAGCATGATTGCCGCGATCGAATATGCATGGCGCGCCGCGCTTGGCCGCGAAAAAATCGCACGGCGGGCAGCGGCGTAACCGCGATGGCTGATCGAATCGTCATCAAGGGCGCGCGCGAGCACAATCTCAAGAATATCGATCTCGAGATTCCGCGCGACCGCCTGGTTGTGATCACCGGGCTCTCCGGCTCGGGCAAGTCCTCGCTCGCCTTCGACACGATTTACGCCGAGGGTCAGCGGCGCTACGTCGAATCGCTCTCGGCCTACGCGCGCCAATTCCTCGAACAGATGGAAAAGCCCGACGTCGATTCGATCGAGGGGCTGTCGCCCGCAATCTCGATCGAGCAGAAGACCACCTCGCGCAACCCGCGCTCGACCGTCGGCACTATCACCGAAATCTACGACTACCTGCGCCTCCTGTTCGCGCGCGTCGGGCATGCGTTCTGCTACAACTGCGGCCGCGAAATTACGCAGCAGAGCGTGCAGCAGATAGTCGATCGAATAATCGGATGGCCCGACGGCTCGCGGATTCACGTGCTCGCGCCCATCGTCCGCGACCGCAAGGGCGAGTATCGCAAGGAGCTGTCCGAGATGAAGCGCGCGGGCTTCGTGCGCGTGAAGATCGACGGCAAGCTCTACGAGCTGGGCGAAGAGCCGGTGCTGAACAAAAATCAGCGCCACACCATCGAGGTGATGGTCGATCGGCTCGCGATCCGCAAGGGCATCGAAAAGCGCCTGTCGGATTCGCTCGAAGTCGCGTTCAAGTACGGCCAGGACCTGCTCAAGGTCGAGCGCCTGGACGGGCCCAAAAACGAGAGCGAGATTTATTTCAGCCAGCGTTTCGCCTGCGTCGATTGCGGAATCTCGTATCCGGAAATCGAGCCGCGGATGTTCTCCTTCAACAGTCCCCACGGCGCCTGCGCCGAATGCTCGGGCATCGGCTCGATCATGTATTTCGATCCCGAGTTGATCGTGCAGAACGAGGACTTGAGCATCGCCGACGGCGCCATCGCTCCGTGGGCCACGATGAACTATCTCCAGCCGGTGCTCGACGCGCTCGCCCGGCACTACAAGTTCAGCCTCGACCAGCCGTGGAAGGAACTTCCCGCAAAGACGCGCAAGGCTATCATGAACGGCTCCGGCACCGAGGAGATCGAGTTCACCTATCAGCGCGGGCATCATCGCGCCGAGTATTCGAAAACCTTCGAGGGCGTGGTGCAGTGGCTCGATCGACGCTACAAGGAGACCGAGTCCGAGGGCGTCCGCGAGTTCCTCGAGGCCTACATGAACATGCGGCCGTGTCCGACCTGCGCCGGCGCGCGGCTCAAGAAGGAAAGCCTGTTCGTGCGCTTCAACCACAAATCGATATCGGAAGTGACTGCGATGTCGATCAAGCAGGCGCTGGCGTTTTTCGCCGCGCCCAGGCTGAGCGCGCAGGAAGCGGAAATCGGCAAACTCATTTTAAAGGAAATCCGCGAGCGCCTGAATTTCCTCGCCGACGTCGGCCTCGAATACCTCACGCTCGATCGCCCGTCCGGCAGCCTTTCAGGCGGCGAGGGCCAGCGCATCCGCCTCGCCACGCAAATCGGCTCGAGCCTCGTCGGCGTGCTCTACATCCTCGACGAGCCGTCGATCGGATTGCATCAGCGCGACAATCAGCGCCTGCTCGCCACGCTCAAGCGCCTGCGGGAACTCGGCAACACCGTGTTGGTGGTCGAGCACGATCGCGAGACGATGCTCGAGGCCGATCATCTGATCGACATGGGCCCCGGCGCCGGAATTCACGGCGGCTACATCGTCTCGCAAGGCACGCCCGACGACGTGATGCGCGACGAGAACTCGCTCACCGGCAAATATCTCTCGGGCCAGGTCGAGATTCCCGTGCCGTCGCGCCGCCGCCAGCTCTCGGGCCGATGGTTGACCGTCAAGGGCGCGCGCGAAAATAATCTGCGCGATCTGACCGTCGCGATTCCGCTCGGCGTCTTCACTTGCATCACCGGCGTTTCGGGCTCCGGCAAATCGACGCTGGTGCTCGATACGATGTATCGCGCACTCTCGCAGAAGCTCAATCACAGCCGCGAGCGCGCGGGCGCGTACAAGACGCTCGAGGGCGTCGAGCATCTCGACAAGGTCATCCACGTCGATCAGAGCCCGATCGGGCGCACGCCGCGCTCGAATCCCGCAACCTACACCGGCCTCTTCACCCATATCCGCGAGCTGTTTGCGCAATTGCCCGAGGCGCGGATGCGCGGTTACGGCCCGGGGCGATTTTCGTTCAACGTCAAGGGCGGGCGCTGCGAAGCGTGCGAGGGCGACGGCATCATTCGCATCGAGATGCACTTTTTGCCCGACGTTTACGTCACCTGCGAGGTCTGCGGCGGCAAGCGCTACAATCGCGACACCCTCGAGATTCAGTACAAGGGCAAGAACATCGCCGAGGTGCTCAACATGACCGTGCTCGACGCGGTCGAATTCCTCGGCTCGGTCCCGCCCATTCGCCAGAAGCTCGAAACCCTGCGCGACGTCGGCCTCGACTACATTCATCTCGGCCAGAGTGCGACCACCCTGTCGGGCGGCGAGGCGCAACGCATCAAGCTCGCCAAGGAACTCGCGCGCCGCGCGACCGGCCGCACCTTTTACATCCTCGACGAGCCGACTACCGGCTTGCACTTCGACGACATCAAGCGGCTGCTCGGTGTGCTCGGCCGCCTCGCCGACGCGGGCAACACCATCGTCGTGATCGAGCACAACCTCGACGTCATCAAGACCGCCGACTACCTGATCGATCTCGGACCCGAGGGCGGCGATCGCGGCGGCCAGGTCGTCGCCAAAGGCACGCCCGAGGAAGTCGCCGGCGTGAAAGCGTCATACACCGCGGGCTTCCTGCGCGAAGCCCTCAACCATCGCGCCGCCGCCTAGCAGCGTCACGCGCTAATTTTCGTCGCGGCGTCTCGATGCCGGAGACGGTTCGATTGAAAGAAGCAATTACATGGCATATTATACCCCGTAGAGGGAGCTCAGGGTGGCGCGGGCCAAACTGCTAAGGCGGCGCAAGTGGACCGACGAACCAGGAAATCTCTACGAGATCGTCTTGTGGAAGGTCCAACGGAATGCACGCCATCCCGAGGGTGTTCGGTATCGGCTCGCTTTCATTCGCGCAGGTGAGGAAGCGCCCGCGGTTCTGTATGACAATCATCACCCAAAGGGCCATCACCGGCATATTGGCGGGCGCGAAGCGCCATACGCGTTTACGACGGCGCCGCGGCTGGTGGCCGACTTCCTCGCTGACGCGCGAGCAGCGGCAGGAGAGATGAGATGAAAACAGTCACCTTTTCGATTAGGCCCCTGAACGAAGTCGCAGACGATTTTGCCGACACCTTCGACGCCGTTCGCACTCGGCGGCGCGTTCCGAAGAAATCGCGCGACGAGGTCGGGTTCACCAGTATTGAAGCTGCCCGGAATTTCATGACGCGTGAGCGGCTCGCTCTAATGCGCACAATTCGAACCCGTCATCCCGCTTCGCTTTATAGTCTGGCCAAGATGGTCGGCCGCGATTTCAAGAACGTCCAGCAGGACATCCGGATCCTGGAACGACACGGTCTCGTGCGGATTACCAGGAAGCCGCGCGGCAAACGAAGCGTCAAAGTTCCGCAAGTTCTCTTCGACGAAATCGCACTCCGGATCGCCGTTTGATTCGGCGCGATCAGTCTGATTCTTTCCTGGCCACACCGTCGTAAATGATTTTCCCTTCCACCACTCGCGCGAACGGCGCGATCGCGTGCGGCGACAATTTCCCGGTCGGCATGATGTGCTCGACCGTCCAGCCGCGCACCACCAGGTTGTCCGAGATGATTCGCCGATGGCATCGCCACCATAATCCTTCCGAACACATGTACGCAGTCCGCGCGCCCGTCGCCGCGTCCGTCAGTTCGCGCAAGCCCTCTTCAAAATCTGCGCTCTCGGTGTAGTCCGCGTACGATCTGAACGCCGGATGTTGCCATCCCGTATGCGGCGAATCGACGCGTTTCGATCTGCGCCTGCCGCCGAGCCGCTTGATCCATCGATACTCGATGTGCGCGCGCTCGAGCGACGCCGACAGCTCGGCCTGGTTGAACTGCGGCCATCGCTTCGAGCTGGGAAACGATCGCACGTCGGCGACGATCGCGATGCGATGCGCACCGAGCAATTCGAGCAAGCGCTCGATCGGATGCGTCGAGTGCCCGATCGTGAAGATCAGCGCGGCGTTATTGCGCGCCGGGGGCGTCGGCGGCCTTCTCCAGTTGCGTGGTCTTGATCTTGGCGTCGCTCTGGTTCGCGACCGCGACGACGATCATCGAATCGGGATGCAGATACTTTTTCGCCACCGCCAGCACGTCATCCTTGGTGACCGCTCCGATCAGCTTCGGATACTGCTCCGCGTAGTCGAGCCCGAGGCCGTAATACTCGATCTGCACCATGAACGACGCGATCGCGCTCTGCCGTTCTATCCCAAGCGGGAAGCTGCCGATGAGAAACTTTTTCGCGCCATCCAGTTCGGCGTCGCTGACCGGTTTTTCCTGGATCTCGCGCAGCTGCTGCAGGATCAAATCGATCGCTTCGTTCGAGCTCTGGTTTTTCGTCTGCAGTCCGATGCTGAACGCGCCCTGAAATTTGCCCGATTCGAAGCCGCTGTTGACCGAGTAGGCGAGTCCGTGCGCGCTGCGAACCACCTTCACCAGCCGCGACGAAAATCCGCCGCCGCCGAGGATGTAGTTCATCACCTTGAGCCGGTAGAAATCCGGATTCGATCGATCCACGCCGCCCGATCCCATTATGATATTCGCCTGCGCCACGTTGCGATCGATCAGTTTCACGTGCAGTCCGGGCGCCACGCCAATCGGCGCCGGCTCGGCCTGCGCTGCAACCGTGCCCGCAAGGCTCGCAAGAGATTTCTCAAGTGATGCTTTAACTTCGTCGGCGTTCACATCGCCGGCTACCGCGATGATCGCGCCGCCCAGCTTGTAGTAGTCGCGGTAAAATCCGCGCACCTCGTCATTCGTGATCTTCGCGACCGATTCCGACGATCCCGCGCCCGGATGCCCGTACGGCGTGTCGCCGAACAGGTCCTTGGTGAATTCCACGCCCGCCGTGTAGCCCGGTTGTTCTTCCGCCGATTTGATTTCCGCGACCTGCTCGGCGCGTTTGCGCGCAATATCGGCGTCGCGCAGTCCCGGCTCGGTCAAAATTCCCGTCAGCAATTGCAGCGTCTCGGCCTGGTACTTCTTCAGCGACGTCATCCCGGCCGTCGCGTAGTCGCGGCCCGCCGCGACCGCAACCGAGCTGCCCATGAAATCGACTTTCTGATTGAACTCCGTCGCGCTGAGTTCCTTGGTGCCCTCCGTCAGGCATCGCGACGTCAGCTCGGCCAGCCCTTCCTTGCCCTTGGGATCGCGCCGCGTGCCCGCATCGAACTCGATCATCATCGTGACCATCGGCAGTTGATGCTGCTCCGAGACGAGCAGGGTCGCACCGTTGCCGAGCGTCATCTTTTTGATTTCGAGCGCATGCGACGGCGCAGCCGCGAACACCATCGCCGCGATCGCGGCGGCGCACGCAAACATTTTTCTCCGCGTCAGCGCGCCGCTCATCGCAATTCTCCGCCGCTGATCCCGGCGCCGCCGTGATTCAGCACGCCGGTCGGCACCAGCACCCCTTCGGTCATGTTGCTCGCGACCAGGTAGGTTTTCGCGACCCGTTCAACGTCGGCCGCGGTCACCTTGTCGATTCCGTCGAGATATTTATCGACCAGGTGGTAGTCGCCGAGCATTTCGTACACGCCCAGCATCTCGGCTTCACGCATGACCGAATCCTGCCCGAACACGAATTGCGCCTGCTCGAGATTCTTGGCCTTCTGCAATTCTTCCGCTCCCACAGGGGTTTCGCGCATCGCGGTCAGTTCCTTCTCGACCTCGACTTGCGTGGCCGCCGCCGTCACCCCGGGCCGCATCTGCGCCGACACCACGAACAGGCCCGGGTCGAACGACGTCATGTCGTAGCCGGCGCCGATATCGACCACCATCTGCTTTTCGATGACCAGCTTCTTGTAGAGCCGCGAGCTCTGCCCGTCGCTCAGAATCTCCGACAGAACTTCCAGCGGGAAGGCATCGGGGCTGGTGAGATTCGGTACGTGATACGCCTCTTCGAACGCCGGCAGATTCGCCGCATGCCGCAACTCGACGCGCCGGGTCCCTTCTTGCGGCGGCTCGACTTCCGTCACCGGCGGCGCCTTGGCCCCGTTCTTGATCCCCGCGAACGCCTCGCTGATTTGCTTGAGCACCTGGTCGGCGTCGAAGTCGCCGACCGCCACGATCAGCGCGTTTTGCGGCGAGTAATAAATTTTGTGATACGCCATCGCGTCCGCCAGCGTCAGCCCGTCAACGTCGTGGAACCATCCGATCACCGGCCAGTGATACGGATGCGCGACGTACGCTTGCGCGCGGACCATCTCGTCGAGCGCGTCCTCCGGATTGTCGTCGGTGCGCAGCCGCCGCTCCTCGAGCACGACGTGTTTCTCCTTGTCGAAATCCTTGGGCTCGAAGTTGGCCATCCGATCGGCTTCGAGCGTGATCGGCACGTCGAGGTGATCCTTGTTGATCGTCTCGAAGTAATCCGTGAAGTCCGACTCGGTGAATGCGTTGTCCTCGCCGCCGTTCTGCTGGATTATTTGCGAGAACTCTTCGGGCCCCAGCTTCTTGGTGCCCTTGAACATCAGATGCTCGCACAGATGCGACAGTCCGGTCTTGCCGAACTGCTCGTTGCGCGATCCGACCCGGTAAAAAACGTTGAAGGTCGCCAGCGGCGCCTTGTGATTCTCGAGCACCAGCACTCGAAGCCCGTTGGGCAGCGTCTGCGCCTTGACCGCATCCGCCATTCCCGCGCGCGCGGGCGCCGCCGATCCAAAACATAAAAACGTACCGAGCGCCGCCACCAGAGCAAGACGGCGATGATTGCCAAAATCCGTGATGCGCATAGATATGCGATTATCTAAGTCTGCCGCTCCCCGCCAAGTCAAGGAACAAGATTTACCTCTCCCTTTTTCGGGAGAGGTCGTGTGGCGGCACTGGTGTCGCGCACCGGTGAGGGCGCCCGCATCGCTTGCAATGCCCGCCGCCACTTTTCTGGTGTCATCCCGACGAAGCCAGCAACGCGAGCCAATCTTGTCATCCCGACAAAGCGAGCAACGCAAGCGGATCTTGTCACCCCGACCAAGCCAGCAACGCGAGCGGATCTTGTCACCCCGACAAAGCCAGCAACGCGAGCGGATCTTGTCACCCCGACAAAGCCAGCAACGCAAGCGGATCTTGTCACCCCGACCAAGCCAGCAACGCGAGCGGATCTTGTCATCCTGACAGAGCGAGCAACGCGAGCGGCAGGAAGGATCTCGGACAGCTTCGCGCCAGCGAAGCCGGTTCCGGTTTCTGAGACGCTGCATCCAATAGCTCGAGCGCAAATGCACGGCCCTTCTCACCCACAATCAAATTTGATCGATGCACCCGTTCTTGCCAGAATCAATTGTGACAATGCCCGAAATTGCCGAGAAAGCTCAGGACCTCTTCGAAATAAAAGGCGTCCTCACCAAATTCATGCGGATGCTGTTCCCGCTCGAATTCCGCATCGACTCGATCGCCAACAGCGCTCCGATGCTGCCGTTCCACTACCCGCTGCTGCCCGGTGAAATGATCTATCTCCCCGAGCGCCTCGAGCCGTTCGGCACCCGCGGCGACGCCTACATCTACTATTTCGTCACCACCGCGCACCTCGCCGCGCGCCACGACTTCGGCACCTTCAGGCTGAAGCTCGCCGACATCGCCGGCTTCGAAGAGCGCGGCGAGACCGGCGTCGAGGCCATCGACAGCTTCGTCGCCTCGTTCGACGACCCCGGCCTCGCTGGCGCGCTGATGCGCCTGGCGGAGTCGGCGCGCATCGACGCCGAGCTCGCGCGCCGTTATCGCGGACTCGCACCGCGCATCGCGGGCCTCAACCGCTCGCTGCTCGAACGACTGCATCCCGAGTCGCTCAGCACGATGCTGGTGCGCGCGGCGCTCGAACTCGACGCGACCGGCGAGGTGCTGGATTCTCCGCTGGTGCGGATGGCGTCGCTCCACTTCGCGCCCGTTCGCGAGCGCGGCGCCGACGTGATGACCAGCGTCCGCCAGGTCGGTGCGCTCTACAATTGGCTCCAGGAACTGATCAGGCAGGCGCGCGAGCGCGGCGAAGGCGATCCGCTGACCGAAGAAGAAGCCGAGCGGATGCGCAATGATCTGATCAAAGGCATGAAAGGTTCGGAGTCGCAGACCGCCGGCGAAGGCGAAGACGGCGAGCAGGGTGATGGCGGCGGCGAGCCGGATCAGAACGTTCAGATGGACGTCTCCGGCAAGCAGTCCAAGGGCGGACAGGGCAGGGCGCTCTCACCCGAAGAACTGCGCAAGCTCATCGAGCAGGGCGCCGAGATCAAACCCTCGCAAGGCGACGGCAGCGCCGAGGGCGACGGCATGTACCTGACCCAGCTCACCGGCAAGCAGCTCAGCGAGCTCGAGCAGATGCGCGAGCAGCTCGGCGAAGTCGGCACCGTCGCCGG
The DNA here is from genome assembly GCA_963717005.1 of uncultured delta proteobacterium. GTDB lineage: Bacteria > Desulfobacterota > Binatia > Binatales > Binataceae > Binatus. Next base: position 4,305,798 of record OY970324.1, on the reverse strand, counting down.
ACAGGGACGCCTGATGATCGGCCGCGGCCGCCAGGATTCGTACTACGCCTACGACGAATGGGACTACGTGCTCAACGACTACCGCCGCAACTGGTGCCGCCTGCGCGAGATTCCGCTCACCGGCGACGAAGGTGATTTCTACGAGAACACGCTCGTCCGCTATGCCGAGATGCTGCCCGGCGTGCGCCGCAACTTCCAGCGCATCCGCCCCGCGTCGTACCGAATGGTCCGCGGGCTCGAGGACGGCGAGGAAATCGATCTCGACCGCACCATCGAGGCTCGCGTCGCGCGCCTGATGGGCGAGACGCCCGACAACCGCGTGTACAAGGCGCGCAAGAAGGAAGCGCGCGACGTTGCCACCCTGTTCCTGCTCGATATGTCGGCCTCGACTGACGAGCCGGTCCATCGCGAGCCGCGCAAGCATACCGACGATGACGACGCCGACGACTGGATGAAGGCATGGCAGCGCCGCCCGCAGACCGCGAACCGCCCGCGCCGCATCATCGACGTGAACAAGGAAGCGCTCGTCATCATGGCCCAGGCGCTCGAGGAAATCGGTGACGCGTATGCGATCATGGGCTTCTCCGGCCACGGCCGCGATAACGTCGAGTTCTACGTCATCAAGGAATTCGATCAGGAACTCAGCGACGAGGTGAAGGCGCGCATCGGCTCCGTCGAGCCCAAGCGCTCAACCCGGATGGGCGCGGCGATTCGCCACGTGCGCGAGAAATTCAAGGACGTTGCCTCGCGCGCCAAGCACATGATCCTGCTCAGCGACGGCTTCCCCCAGGATTTCGACTACGGCCACGACCGCCGCTCCAACGCCTACGGCATCCAGGACACGATGGTCGCGTTGAAGGAACTCGAGCTCGCCGGCGTCCTCCCGTTCTGCATCACGGTGGACAAAACCGGCCACGACTACCTGCGCCAGATGTGCCAATCGTCGCGCTACCTCGTCATCGAGGACATCGCATCCCTCCCGCGTCAGCTCCCGAAAATCTACGAGCAAGTAATCCGCTGGTAGATTTCCCTCTCCCATAAGAGCAGCAGCGCGCCCCCTCTGTCATTCTGACGAAGCGAGCATCGCGAGCGGCAGGAAGAATCTCGGACAGCTTCGCGCACGCGAAGCCGGTTCCGGTCTCTCAATCGCGCGCTGCGCGCGCTCCTTCTACCGCAAATACACGGCTCAGCGCGCTGTCTCGATTCTCAGGTCGTGTCCCGTCATCTCTGTCGGCGCTTTCACCTCAAGCATCCCGAGCAGCGTCGGCGCCACATCCGCCAGCGTGCCGCCGTCCTTCAGCCGGCCCTTGAACTTCGGATCGTACAGAATCAGCGGCACCGGATTCGTCGTATGCGCCGTATGCGCCTGCCCGGTCGCGGGGTCGGCCATGAATTCCGCATTGCCGTGATCCGCCGTGATCAGCGCGACCCCGCCGCGCTTCTCGAGTGCGTCGATCACGACCCCAAGCGCCGCGTCCGTCGCCTCGACCGCCGCCACCGTCGCCTCGAACTTGCCGGTATGCCCGACCATATCGGGATTGGCGAAGTTCATCACGATCACGTCGAACTTGCGCCCCGCGATTTCCTCGGCGGCGCGCGTCGCGATCGCTGCCGCCTTCATCTGCGGCTCCAGGTCATAGGTCGCGACCTTCGACGACGGAATCAGCGCGCGCTCTTCGAGTGGGAACGCTTTTTCGACGCCGCCATTGAGGAAGTAAGTGACGTGCGCGTATTTCTCGGTCTCGGCGACGCGCAGATTCTTCAGTCCCGCATGCGCCATCACCTCGGCCAGCGTGTTGCGCACATCTTCCGGACCGAACGCCAGCGGCAGCTCGAACGATCGATCGTACTCGGTCATGCAAACGTAGCCGACCTTCGGGATTCGCCGCCGCCGAAACTCCGAGAATCCCTCGAGCGCGATCGCGCCCGTCAGCTCGCGCGCCCGGTCCGCGCGGAAGTTGTAGCAGATGACCTCGTCGCCGTCCGCCATCGGCGCCCGCTCACCGATCACGTGCGGCTCGACGAACTCATCGCTCTTGCCGGCGGCGTACGATTTCTCCACTGCCTCGCGCGCGCTCGATGCCGCAACACCTTCACCTTCGACGATCCCGCGCCACGCCCGCTCGACGCGCTCCCATCGCTTGTCGCGATCCATCGCATAGTAGCGCCCGCTGACCGTCGCGATTCGATAGTTGGGCGCGCCGCCGTGCCCGCCATCCCCTCCAAGCACCTTCAGCTTCGCTTCGAGCTTATCGATGAACGCCAGCGCCGATCGCGGCGGCTTGTCGCGCCCATCGAGCACCGCGTGTACCGCGATCCGAGTCGCGCCGTTCGCCGCCGCAACCTCGAGCACCGCCATCAGATGATCGATATGACTGTGAACGCTGCCGTCCGAGAGCAGTCCCCAGATATGCAGCGTGGTTCCGAGACTGACTGTCCTTTTGATCGCACCGACGATCGCCGGGTTGCGCGCGAACGCTCCGCTCTCGATCGCCTTCGTGATTCGCATCAGGTCCTGGTAGATGACCCGGCCCGCGCCGATCGTCAGATGCCCGACTTCCGAATTGCCCATCACTCCCGGCGGCAGTCCCACCGCTTCGCCCGACGCGTCAAGCTCGGTATGCGCCTGCGTGGTGTAGAGCCGATCCATCACTGGCGTCTTCGCCGCCGCGATCGCATTCGACGCGCGGCTCTTGCTGATTCCCCAGCCGTCGAAAATTACCAGCGCTGCAACCGGCGGCCTCGCGGGCATCACGCTTTCCCGCGCTTGAACGCCGCGCCGCCAGGATACGTCGCCTTCGCGCCGAGCTCCTCGGCGATTCTTAACAGCCGGTTGTATTTCGCGATGCGCTCGCTGCGACTCATCGATCCGGTTTTGATTTGTCCGGCGCCCGTGGCGACCGCCAGGTCCGCAATCGTCGTGTCTTCGGTCTCGCCCGATCGATGAGAAATCACGCTGCTATAGCCCGCCGCCCGCGCCATCTCGATCGTCGCGAGCGTTTCGGTCAGCGTGCCGATCTGGTTGAGCTTGATCAGGATCGAATTGCCGGCGTGCTCTTCGATTCCGCGTTTGAGAAACTTCGGATTGGTGACGAAGATGTCGTCGCCGACCAGTTGCGTCTTGGCGCCGAGCTCGCGTGTCAGAATTTTCCATCCCGCCCAGTCGTCTTCCGCCAGTCCATCCTCGATCGACACGATCGGATATTTCTTGAGCCACGCCGCGTAGAACTCGACCATCTGCTCCGCACTGCGCGCGCTCTTGTCGCCGCGCGCGAACACGTACTTGCGCTCTTCGTAGAATTCGGACGACGCCGGATCGAGCGCGATCGACACGTCCGCGCCCGGACGATAGCCAGCCTTCGCGATCGCCTCGAGGATCACTTCGATCGGCTCCTCGTTACTCTTGAGATTCGGCGCGAAGCCGCCTTCGTCGCCGACGTTGGTCGAATGCCCGCGCTGCTTGAGCACCGCCGCCAGCGCATGAAACACTTCCGCGCCCATCCGGATCGCCTCGGCAATATTCGGCGCACCCGCCGGCACGATCATGAACTCCTGCATATCCACGTTCGAGTCCGCGTGACGCCCGCCGTTGACTACGTTCATCATCGGCACCGGCATCACATGCGCGTCGCGATTGAGATACAGATAGAGCGGCACTCCGCCGGCCGCGGCCGATGCGTGTGCATTCGCGAGCGACACGCCAAGCATCGCGTTGGCGCCGAGCTTCGATTTGTTCGCCGTGCCGTCCAGCTCGATCAGCACGCCGTCAATAGCGCTCTGCTTCGCCGCGTCCGCGCCTTTGAGTTTTTTGGCGATCGCCCCGTTGACGTTGGCGACGGCCTTCAGCACGCCCTTGCCGCCGTAGCGTTTCGCGTCGCCGTCACGAAGCTCGAGCGCTTCATGAACGCCGGTCGATGCGCCCGACGGCACCGCCGCGCGCCCCAGTGCGCCGCCGCGCAGCCGCACGTCAACTTCGACCGTGGGGTTGCCGCGCGAGTCGAGAATCTCGCGCGCCTTGATTTCTATGATTTCCGTGGATGCCGCCATCAACTCATCCTCACCGCATTTGAGGTCCCGCATTCTAGAGCAGGCCGAGGCAGATTGTCACGCGCGATCGCCTCTTCAGCCCGCACCGAGATACCTCACTGGCAGCGCCCTTTCGACTGCCGCGCCCTTGATGAGCTCGACGCGCATCGCGCGTGCATGCGGCCGCGACGAAACTACTTCCTTGAGCCGCGTTCCGGCGAAATGCGCCGCGGCGCCGTCGTCGAGCGCGAGTGTCGAGGGGAAGCCGCGCTTGATCAATCGCATCAACCTCGGCCGCCGCTCTTTCTCGCCATCGTAATGCGGACAGCACGCGCCGCGCACGAAGCCGAGACCGTCGTTGAGTGCGCGATACGGCATGCCGAACGAATCCGTCAGGCCGTCTTCAAACCAGCAAATAGCGCCCGCGCTGATTCCCGCCATCACGACGCCCGCGTTCCACGCCGCGCGCAAAGCTTTGTCGAGTCCATGCAGACGCCACACTGCGATCATGTTCGCGCTGCTGCCGCCGCCGACGTAGATGACGTCCTGCCCCATTACAAACGATTTGAGGTCGCGGACGTTTCGCTCGAAGAAAGTGAGTTGAGTCGCGGCGGCGCGCGATGGCGGAAAGGCTTCGTGAAACCGTCTGATGTACGTATCGCTGTCGCCGCTCGCAGTCCCCACGAAGCATACGCGCGGTCGTCGCTTGCGCCGCGCGAGGCTCAGCACGAAATCGTCGAGCCGCGGATTGCGCGGCTCCATCGAAAATCCGCCGCCACCCATCGCAACGATATGCCGTTCCGCCATGCGCCTCCATTATTCGCGCGCAGTCGTGAACTCGCGCGCGATCGAATTAATATGCAATATGGAAGGCAGGCTGAAAATGATTCCGCTTGATCGCATTTCGATGCTCGCGATGATTTCGTGGTTCCTGATGTGCGCGCCACTTACCGTCCGCGCCGCCGACGCGCCCGACGCCAAGCCGGTCTTCGGGGTCTTCAGCAATCCCGAGCCGGTCACGATCGAGGGCTATAGCCAGGACGCGATGGAGCCGTTCATCAGTCCCGACGGCAACTACTTGTTCTTCAACAACTCGAACTCGCTGCCGCAGACCAATCTCTATTACGCGACGCGGATCGACGACCTGACGTTCCAATTCCAGGGCGAAATCGCGGGTGCCAACGCGACCGGCCTGAACGCGGTCGCGTCGATGGACAGCAACAACGTTTTCTATTTTGTCTCGACCAGAAGTTATTCGCAGACCTATTCGACCATCTATTGGAGCATGTTTTCCGGCGGCAGCGTTTCAAACGTCGCGATCGTGCCGGGAATTTCAAAGGACAAGCTGGGCGACGTCAATTTCGACCAGTGCATCAGTCCCGATGGCGGCACGCTGTACTTTGTGGACGGCGTCTTCAACGGCGGCAGCGTTCCCGAACACGCGAGCATCGCGATCGCAAAGCGCAACGGCGATCACTTCGCGCGGCTTAAGAAGAGCGCCCAGATCATGCGCAAGATCAACACCCACGACCTCAACTACGCGCCCGACGTCTCGAAGTCGGGACTCGAGTTCTTCTTTACCCGGATTCCGAAACAGGGTTCGCAGCCGAAGCCGCCGCCTGTGATCTACACCGCGACCCGCGCAAAGACGTCGGAGCCATTTGGGAAGCCTCGCAAGATCGAAGCGATCACGGGATTCGCCGAAGCTCCCGCGTTGTCGCCGGACGAGAAATCTCTCTACTACCACCTGAACGTCGGCGGGACCTTCGTCATCTATCGCGTGACGCGACCGTGACCCGCTACACGGCGCCGCTGTCGCGCAGCGCGCCGATCTCTTCCCACGTGTAGCCGAGTTCGAGCAGCACTTCCTCGGTATGCTGCCCGTGTTCGGGCGCCGCCTCCGCCGCGGTCGTGACTTCGCCATTGATCGTTATCGGCGTGCCTGAAACCAGCACCTTGCCCGCCACTGGATGATCGAGTTCGAGCAGGTATCCGTTGACGCGCGCCTGCTCGCTCTTCAGCATCGTGCGGTAATCGACCACTTCGGTCGCCAGGATGTCGGCGTCGGTGAGTTCCTTCAGCCACTCCTTGCTCGTCTTCGTGGGGAAGATCTCGTCGAGCACTTTCTGAATCTTCTCGCCATGAAAATTGCGCACGACGTTGTCCGAATACTCAGGATCGGTCTCGAGATGCTGAATGCCGGCGATCTTGCAGAACGACGGCCAGCGCTTCTCGTCCACGCCCGCAATACAGATGTGACCGTCGAGGGTCGGGAACGCGCCCCACACGCCGCGCAGAAACTGATGCCCGCGGCCGGCGCGCTCGGGCTCGACGCCGGTGATTGATGTGTAGTTGATCTCCATCCCCTGCATCGCGATCATCGTGCCGTAAATAGACGCGTCAACCTTTTGCCCCTTGCCGGTTCGCTCGCGCGCGAACAGCGCCGCCAGCACTCCGCTCGCGAGGCTGAGCGCGCCCGAATGATCCGCGACGAACATCCCCGCCGCCAGTGGCGGGTCGGCCGGCATTCCCGTCTTCGCCATCACGCCGCTCGCCGCCTGCGCGAGCGTGTCGCGGCTCGGTCGCGTCACCCACGGACCGCGCGGTCCCCACGAGCTTCCCTGCGCATAGACGATGCGCGGATTTATTTTGCGCACGTCGTCGTAGCCGAGTCCGAGGCGGTCGAGCACACCAGGGCGATAGTTGGTCACCAGCACGTCGTACGACTTCACCATCCGGCGCACCATCTCGATGGCGCCGGGTTTTTTGAGATCGGCGGTGATGCTGCGCTTGCCGCGATTCATCGCGATGAAATAGTGCGAGACCGTAGCGTTCTTCACCTCCGGCCCCCCAATCAGCGCGGCCAGCATCCAACGGCTCAGATCGCCGGTCTCCTTGTTCTCGACCTTGACCACGTCGGCGCCCATATCGGCCAGCACCAGCGACGCGAACGGCCCCTGGATTTCCTGCGCGATCTCGACGACTTTGATTCCTTCGAGTGGCTTGCTCATCGTGGCTCACCCCTAAACGGTCGTTCAGGAACTCGGATGAGCGGGCATTATCCCGCGCTTCGCCGCGAAATCTCAAGCGTCGATCTCAAAGCGCGGCGCTTGTACGCTCATCGCCGATGGAACCGAGCATCTACCAATATCCCGACATCTTCCGGCGCGCGCATTTGGAAAGTCCCGGCGAAATTCCGGCCGAAGTCGTGTTTCTTGAACAGGTCTGGAAGCGGCATCGCAAAGCTCCGACGCGCCGCATCCTCGACATCGCCTGCGGCGATTCACCTCACGGCCGTCTGCTGGCGGGCAACGAAAATGGATTCGAGGTCGTCGGCATCGATCGCTCACCCACGATGATCGCGGCGGGACGCCGCAAAGCGGGCGCGCTCGCGAATCTTCGCTTCTACCGCCGGCCGATCGAGAAGTTCGCTCTGCCGGAGCGCGCCTTCGATGCCGCAATCTTCATGTCCGAAACGTTTCCGGTAGTCGTCGAGAATGCCGACCTGCTCGCGCATCTCAAGTCGGTCGGCCGTGCGCTGAAGCGCGGCGGCTTGTACTGCATCGACATCGATCGCCAGGACCCGATTGCGCGAGTGCCGCATCGCACGATGTGGCGCGAACGCTCGGCACATGCCGCCGGCGTCGCGCTCGACATCCGCGAGTATCATCGCCCGATCGCGTGGCATTCGCCGCTGCATTCGATCTACGAGCTGGAATGCACGATCAACTTTCCCGCCGGCGCCGTGACGACGCGCGATTTGATCCCCGTGCGTTACACGATTCCCGCAACCCTCGAGCTCGCGGCGCTGGCGTCCGGGATGTTCAAGATGATCGCGGCCTACTGCGACCTCTCGTTCAGCAAGCCGCTCGACCGATGCCGCTACCGCTGGCTCGGAGTGCTGCGCCGCGTGTGAGTTCAGTCGTCGATGAGATGATCGGTGAGATCGAACATCTCGGCGCGCCAACTGCCGTCGAAGCGCAGAATTTGAATCGAACCGAGCTCGACGATCGGCTCCTGACGGGTGAGCTTTCGCACGATCGCGCGAATCACACCGCGATGCGCAATCAGCAACGCGTCGTCGTCGCGCGGGGTCCACAGAGTCAGCACACGCTCGAGGCCGCGTTCGACACGCTTGGTAAAATCGGCGCGGATTTCGCCCTCGGGGTAAGTGTAGCCGGGCGCGAGACGATCGGCGTTCCAGCGCGCGAACTCGTCGGGATAGCGCTCGCGAATTTCCTCCGCGGTGAGTCCCTCGAACAACCCGAAATGCACTTCGGCTAATTCATCGATCGTGACGAGCGGCATCGAGTCGCCGGCGACGATTCGCGCGCCCTCGGATGCGCGAACCAGCGGACTCGAAAAAACGTGTGCGAAAGGTTTGCCGCCGCGGCGCGCCTCGATCGCGCGGCCCGCGCGGCGCATCTGCGCGCGGCCCACTTCCGACAGCGCCACGTCGGTGCGGCCGTGATACCTGATGCTCGACTCGCCGTCGGTCTCGCCGTGACGCACGAGAATCAACCGCGCCCCCCGATTCATTGGTCGTCGAAGAGCGGATTCATCACGAGGCCGGTGATCAGCTTGGGATAAAAGTAGGTCGATTTTTCGGGCATCGTCGCGCCCGCGTCGCTGACCCGCTCGACATCGCGAATCGACGGCGGATTCATCAGGAACGCGCCGTCGGCGTGTCCCTCGGCGACGGTGCCGAGCGCCCCGCCGATTTCGATCGTGTACTCGATATTTCCACCTTTGCGAATCTCGTCGGCGCGGAGCCCGAAGATTCGATCGAACACCAGCGCGTGCAGAATCGACACGTCGAGGCGGCGCACTTCGTCCGGAGCGTCCGGCATCGCCGCCTTCATCGCGGCGGCGTCGCGGAGCCGGAGAATGAAGTAGTTGGCGCTGTCCTTGAGGGTCACCCCGATTGCGCCGGCGCCCGAGTCGTTAAGGCGCGCGCGAAATTCGTCGCGATGCGCGATCTCGACGACCTCGAAGACTTCGCGCGCGCGGTGCGTGAACGACGCGATCGCATCGGCTGGCAAGGACTTGACGACGCGATGGGTCGGCAAAATCACCAGCCCGGGATCGTCGCACGCCACCAGCGTCATCATCGTGTAGTCGTACGGCTCAAGCTCGCTCGCCGCGTTCTCGCGGCGGCGCGCGCGCCGATAGTTCAGCGCGGTTTCGTAGCGATGGTGGCCGTCGGCGATCAAGATGCGCGGCGATTCGAGCGCGCGTTGAATGACCGCGATTTCGCCGGCTGCTTCGATCGGGCGCAACTCGTTGCGGATCCCGAGATCATCGACGAGATCGATCAACGGCTCGCGCGCGGAAACCTGTTCGCGCAATCGATCGATCTCGGGATGTACGCCCGAGTAGAGGCCAAAGATCGAGCTGGTGTTGATCCGCAGCGCCGTCAGCAGGCGCAGCCGGTCTTCCTTGGCGGCCGGGAAAGTTTTCTCGTGCGGCAGGATACGTCCGCGATCGAATTCCTCGAGCCGGACTCGCGCGATAAATCCGATGCGATGGAGCAGCCGGCCCTCGACGTCGAAGGTCTGGGTGTATTGAAAAATGGCGGGGCGCGCCGACCGCTCGACGACTCGCGCCGCGATCCAGGCGGCGAGCGTTTTCTCCGCGGCGCCGTAACGATCGGCCTCGCGCGCGAGTTCGAGTCGCACGACATTATACGGACTGCGTTCGTAAAGCTGATTCTGACGCGCGGCGCCGATCAAGTCGTACGGCGGCGCGACCAGTTGCGCCGGCTCGCCGGCGACCTGGCGGTTGTAGATCAGCGCGCGAAACGGCTCGATCCTTTTGCCGAGCCCGCTCACTTCAGCGCCCCTGCGATTTGATCTTCTGATATCGCTCCCACTCGCACCATTTTCCACCCGCTTGAGTTGATCGCGACGACTGAGCTTGGTACTGAGGCCGTCAATTTTCCGCCTTCAAGGTAAACTTTAGCTTTTTCGCCGAGGCCCGCGCGCGCCTGTTCGAGCTCGCTCGCCGCAGGCGCTCCGCTCAGGTTTGCGCTGGTCGCCGTGATCGGTCTGCCGAGCCCCGCGCTGAGCGCGCGTGCGACAGCGTTTGGCGATACACGCACGCCGACGCCGTCAACTCCCGTCAGCTCGGGCGCGATCCCGCCGCGCGCCGGCAGCACGATCGTCAGTGGTCCGGGCCAGAAAGCGTCCGCGAGCCGCTGTGCGGCGATCGGTATTTCGCGCGCCACCGAAAACGCCATCGCAGTGTCAGCCGCGATCAGTCCGACGGGGCGTCCCGGCTCGCGCCGCTTCACCTGGAATAGCCGGCGCAGAGCAATCGAGGAAACGGCGTCGGCGCCGATTGCGTAAAACGTCTCGGTCGGATAGACGACCAGCTCGCCGGCCTGCAACGCCGCAATTCCATCCTCGACGCCCGGCATTGCGGCTATCCGAGCGCGCGGCGCGCGATGTCGCGCCGGAAGTGGCGTCCCTCGAACTCGATCATTTGCGCCGCCTCGTACGCCGCATCGACCGCGGTCGCCAGCTCCGGCGCCATCGCAGTTACCGTCAGCACGCGCCCGCCGTCGGTCACCAGGTGTCCGTCGCGCATCGCAGTGCCTGAGTGAAAAACCTTAACCCGGATTTTTTTCATCGCCCATTTTATCTTGATGTCGGAGGGCACGTTGCCTTCGAGCCGGTCCAGCCCGTGGATTGCGATTCCTTTTTTGTACTCGCCGGGGTATCCGCCCGACGCGAGCACGATGGCGACACTGCTGCGCGGCGAGAGCCTGATCGACGCATTCGCGACGTTGCCTTCAGCGGCAGCGAGCAGGTTTTCCGCGAGGTCGCTGTCCAGCCGCATCATCAGCGCTTCGCATTCGGGATCGCCGAAGCGGACGTTGAACTCGAGCACGTTGATTCGTTCGCCGTCGATCATCAATCCGACGAACAGCAGCCCGCGAAACGGAACGCCACGCGCTTTCATTGCCGCCAATGTCGGGGTGACCACTTCGCGCATCACGCGCGCTTCCATCGCGGGCCCGAATTGCGGCACCGGCGAATACGCGCCCATCCCGCCGGTATTGGGGCCGCGATCGCCGTCGAAGATGGGCTTGTGATCCTGGAACGTGCCGAGTGGAATCGCGTTCTCGCCGTCGCACAGCGCGAAGAACGAAATTTCCTCGCCGGTAAGGAACTCCTCGACGATTACGCGAGTGCCTGCCGCGCCGAAGCGGTGCCGCTCCATCGCATCGGCGATGGCTTCCAGAGCCGAGGTTGTGTCGTGGCAGATCGTTACACCTTTTCCAAGCGCGAGCCCGTCGGCTTTGACGACCATCGAGCCGGGGCGCGACTTCACATAGCACCGCGCGGACTCGGCATCGTCGAAGGCGGCGAAATCGGCGGTCGGCACATGAGCCTCGCGCATGATCGCCTTCGCGAACGACTTGCTGGTTTCAAGCTGCGAAGCGGCGGCGGTCGGGCCGAAAATTTTCAGTCCGGCGCGAGTGAACTGATCGACGATTCCAGCGGCCAGCGGATCCTCCGGACCGACGATAGTCAGATCGACCGATTTTGATTTCGCGAATTCCACCAACGCCGCCGCATCGTTCGGCGCGATCGGCACCGCTTCCGCGATTTGATCGATACCCGGATTCCCGCTCGCGCAGAAAATCTTCCACACGGTCTCGCTCTGATGGAGCCGCCAGACCAGCGCGTGCTCGCGCCCGCCTTTGCCTATGACCAGTACTTTCATCGCAGCCCGGTTAATGCCTGAAGTGGCGCACTCCAGTGAAGACCATCGCGAGTCCGAACTTGTCGGCCGCTTCGATCACCTTGTCGTCGCGCAGTGAGCCGCCGGGCTGCGCAATCGCGGTAGCGCCCGCTTCGGCGGCGAGCGTGGGGCCGTCGGGGAACGGAAACAGCGCCTCCGATACCAGCACCGAGCCCTCGAGCGGGACTTTCAGCCGCGCAGCTTTCTCGCGCGCCGCGTATACCGGATCGATGCGCGAGGTCGCGCCACCGCCGACCGCCAGCGTGCGATCTTCGGTGACGAACGCGATCGCGTTGGACTTGATGTGCTTGCAGACCTTGATTCCGAACGCGAGCGCACGCATCTCGGCGTCGCTGGGCGCGCGCCGCGTCACGACTTTTCCTTTGCGCGGATCTTCGATCGCCAGGTCCGGCGTCTGCACGAGCAAGCCGCCGAGCACCTTCTTAACGTCGAACTCGTTGCGATCGACCGCCTTCGAGTCGAACGTCATCACGCGGCGATTTTTGTTTTTGCGCAAGAACGCGATCACGTCGTCGGGATAAGCGGGGCCAATCAGCACTTCGGTGAAGAGTTCGTTGACGGCGCGCGCGAAGTCCATGTCCCACGGCCGATTGGTTATGATGATGCCGCCGAAAGGCGAGTCGGGATCGGTCGCGAAGGCCTTGTCCCACGCCCCTTTAAGCGTGTCGGCGACGCCGACGCCGCACGGCGTGTTGTGTTTGAGGATCGCGACGACCGCGTTCGGCTCGTGGTTGAACTCGATCATCAGGTTCATCGCCGAGCTGATATCGACGACGTTGTTGAACGACAGCTCCTTGCCGTGAAGCTGATGCGCGATTTCGTGGAAGCGGCCGTAGAGCGCCCCGGTCTGATGCGGATTTTCGCCGTAGCGCAGCGCCTGCTCGCGCTCGAGCGAAAGGCTGAAGCTCTCGCCGAGGGCGGGCGCGTTGCTATCTTCAGTATGAGTGCCGAGATAATTCGAGATTGCGGCATCGTAGGCCGTCACGCGCGCAAAGGCCTTGCGCGCGAGGCGCCATCGCGTGTCCGCGGTGATTGCGCCTTTGTTCGCGTCGAGCTCGGCCGCGATCCTTGCGTAGTCGGCGGCATCGACCACCACCGCAACGTCGTCATGATTTTTTGCCGCGGCGCGGACCAGCGTGGGACCGCCGATGTCGATATTTTCGATCGCGTCCGTCAGCCGGACGTGGGGCGCGGCCACGGTCTTCTCGAATGGATAGAAATTCACCACCACCAGATCGATCGGCTCGATGCCGTGCTGCCGCATCTCACGCTGATGGTTCTCGTCGCCGCGCCGCGCCAGGATGCCGCCGTGAATTTTCGGATGCAGCGTCTTGACGCGTCCGTCGAGCATCTCGGGCAGCCCGGTGAAATTCTCGACCGATCTGACTTTCACGCCGGCTGCTTCCAGAGCCGCCGCGGTGCCTCCGGTCGATACGATCTCGACACCGTACCGCGCGAGCGTCCTGGCGAAATCCGCGACCCCCGCCTTGTCCGAGACGCCGATCAGCGCGCGCCTTATCACGACCTTGTCGTTCTTCATCGCCCTCTAACTCCGAATCACGCGCGGCACTCGTTTGCCGACCGTGCATAGCATCTCGTAGGAAATTGTCTGCGCCAGGCGCGCGACGTCGTTCACGCTGATGGTCTCGCCGCCCGATTCACCCCACAAGATTACCTCATCGCCGACCGCCGCGCCCGCCACGTCGGTGACGTCGATCGTCGTCAGATCCATCGAGACCGCGCCGACCACCGGCGCCCGCTTGCCGCGTACGATTACTTCGCCGCCGTGTTGCAGACCCCTGCGGTAGCCGTCAGCGTAGCCCACCGGCAGCACTCCGATCAGGCTTTCGCGCGGCGCGACGAAGGTATGCCCGTAGCCGACCCCGCTGCCGGCCGGTGCGCGCTTGATTTGCATCAGCCGAGTCTTGAAGGTCATGACCGGCTGCAGATCGACGCGCTCGCGCACGGCGGCCACGGGCGGCAGGCCATAGATCGCGAGTCCCGGCCGCGCGAGGTTGAAGTGCGAATCGTAGCGCAGCACGAGCGCCGCCGAATTTGCGACGTGGATCACCGAGGGCCGTATCCCCGCGGCCTTCAGCGTCTCGACTGCCTGATTGAAGACGCCGAGTTGCGCGTCGGTGATCGGACTCTTCGGATCGCCGGCGTTGGCGAGCAGGGTGCAAAGGCCCTCGAGTCTCACCGCCGAAGCGCCGCGCATCGCTTCGATCAAATCCGGGATGTCCGCGGGCATCACGCCGAGCCGCGTCGCACCGCTGTCGATTTTTACGTGGATCGGAAAGTCGCTGCGGCCCGCGGATGCCGCCGCGCGATCGAGGAGTCCAATCAGCGAGGCGTCGAAAACGAACGGGGTCAGATCGAGCGCGACGATTTCGGCGACCTGCTGCGCGAAGAACCCCGCCTGCAGATACACGCGCGCATGAACGCCGGCCTCGCGCAACTCGCGGCCCTCGTCGAGCGTGGCCACTCCGAAATGACGGCAGCCTGCGTCGAGCAGCGTGCGCGCGACCGTCACCGCGCCATGCCCATAAGCGTCGGCCTTGACCACCACCATCAGCTCGCCGTGCGCGGCCACGGCCCGCAGCGCGCGAAAGTTCGAGCGCAGCGCGCCGAGATCGATCTCAGCGATGGTGGGACGTTGCTTTTCAATCTTCATCGAACGCTGAATTTCCAACTTCGCGGGGGCGGACGCAAGCCGTTTGGATCGGACCCCTGTGGATGCCCGGCCGGCCGCCCGCTCCCCTCAACTTTGCGGGAATGTAATCATCGCTGGCAGATCAGTCAGTGCGGAACTTCGCGCGCGAGTACGGCGCTGAACGCCGGCCGCCGCTGCGCGCGATCGTGTGCAACGCGGCGACGCAAACGTATAGTATTCTCAGTTGATTATACGTTGTTCGGCTTGTCGCTAGTAAATTGCCAGCTCAGGGTGAGAATGCCGGAATCGTAAGAGAAGTTTCCTTAAATCTTCAAGTAGCTCCAGCGGTCTCGTTTCGGCTGCTGATAGCATCTGCTCGCCTGAAGCCTCCTGTCCGTCCAGTGGTCTTGCTTTCCCAGCGCATCGGCAGATGATAAGAATGCGCGATTGCTCTTGTGACCGTGGGGAGCGGGCAAAACTAAGAGACAATTCTGACTTCGGGAGGAGAATCATGGAACGAAAAACACGCAGCGGACTTTGGGTCGCAAGCATCTCAGGACTGTTGATCGTAGCGGCGGGATTTTCCGGCTGCTCGACGTTTTCTCCGTCGAACGATCCGGTCGATTGTAACGTCGTGAAGACGCAGACGGCAGCCGGCCAGACCGACGAGCAGATTGCGTCCAATCTGAACGCCTCGATCGATAAGGTCACGGCCTGCCACGGTCCGGAGCACGACACCAACAAGAACACGATCGTCCCCGAAAAGGGATACTAGGCGGGAGCACCGTCCCACCCGAAATTGCGCTTCGCCGGCATCAACGGGGTTTCTGGCGCGAGGGCACCGGAAACCCCGTTCGCCGGCGGTCGCGTCTGACCTCCGAGCGGGCGGGAGGATCCGCGGCGCCCGAAGCATTTACAAAATCCGCCGGCTCTGTGCGATACTCGCGGTCGAGGATTGAAGCATGACCAGCGAATACCGCATTCACGGCATCGAGCTTTCTCCCTACTCCGTGAAAGTCCGTTCGTACTTCCGCTACAAGGCGATTCCGCATCGATGGATTCCGCGCAGTCTGGACACCGAGGGCGAATACCAGAAGTACCAGAAGCTTCCGCTGGTGCCGCTGGTCGTCACGCCCGACAACAAGGGAATCCAGGATTCCACGCCGATCATCGAGCAGGTTGAAGCGAGTCATCCGGAGCCTTCGATTCATCCTGCCGAGCCGAGCGCCCGTTTTATTTCGGCTCTGCTCGAGGAGTTCGGCGACGAATGGGGCAACAAGTGGATGTTCCACTATCGCTGGGCGCGCGAGGCGGATATCCTTTCGGCCGCCGGCCGCATCGCTCGCTCGATGATGCCGGGGGTGGACGAGGCGCAGCTGGCCAACGGGATTGCGATGGTGCGCGAGCGGATGGTTCCGCGCGTCTCTTTTGTCGGATCGAATCCGCAGACGGCGCCGCAAATCGAGGACTCGTTCCGCGACACGCTCACGATTCTCGAGCCTCACCTTGCGCAGCGATCCTATCTGTTCGGTAATCGTCCCGCGTTTGGCGACTTCGCGATGTGGGGGCAGCTCTACAACGCCTGGACCGATCCGACTCCCGGCGCGATCATCAACGCGACCACGCCAAATACGCTGGCGTGGATCCATCGCATGCTATGGCCGCGAGCCGAAGGGAGCTTCGAGCCGTGGGCAAGCCTGGCACCGACGTTGACCCCGCTACTCGAGCGCCAGGTGGGAAGACTCTTCGTGCCGTGGACGGTTGCGAACGCGGCCGCTATCGCGAATGGCAAGGAAGAATTCAGCGTCGAGCTGGGCGGACGGACCTGGACTCAGAAGCCGCAGAAGTATCACGCGAAATCGCTCGCCACCCTGCTCGAAAAGTATCAGGCCGTTAGCGATAAGCGCGCACTGGATGCGATCCTGGATGCCACCGGCTGCCTGGCAGGATTGCGCGCCTAGGCTGCGTGCCCTGGAAATCTAAAATTGCCGCAAAGGTCGCCGTCATACTCGCGGCGGCGGGCTATCTTTGCATAAGTGCTGCGTTCGGCGCGCCAACTCCGCTCGCATCCGACGGCGCCACGCTTGGACGCAAATTCGACGCTCTTATTCATCCGGACGAACTGCGCGACTGGATGAAACTGCTGGCCGCGGAGCCGAATCACGTAAGCTCGCCGCACGACAAGGCCAACGCCGATCAGATACTTGCATGGTTCAAGGAGTGGGGCTGGGATGCGCACATCGAAACCTTCTGGGTGCTCTATCCCAAGCCTGTAAGTGAGACACTGGAGCTGGTAGGTCCCAAGCCGTTCAAAGCTACGTTGCAAGAGCCGCCGATTCCCGGCGATTCGAGCGCCAGGGCCACCGATCCCGCGCTGCCTGCCTACGTTGACTATCAGCGCGACGGCGATGTAACCGCCGGGCTGGTTTACGTGAACTATGGGATGCTGGACGACTACAAGATGCTCCAGCGGCTGGGCGTAAGTGTCAAAGGCAAGATTGTCATCGCGCGCTACGGCGGCGGATGGCGCGGGCTGAAGCCCAAGCTAGCCGAGGACCACGGCGCTATCGGATGCATCATCTATTCCGACCCGGCGCAAGATGGCTATTCCGTCGATGAGACCTATCCCGATGGTCCTATGCGCCCTCCCCACGGCATACAGCGTGGCTCGGTGCTCGATATGGGTCTCTATCCCGGAGATCCTCTTACGCCGGGCGTAGGTGCGACCAAGGACGCCAAGCGACTGAAGATGTCCGACGCGCCGACTATCATGAAGATTCCGACGCTTCCCATATCCTACGCCGACGCGCAGGTATTCCTCGGCGCCTTGGCAGGCCCTGTAGCTCCTCCTGCATGGCGCGGCGGACTGCCTATAACCTATCGGGTAGGACCGGGGCCCGCAGTAGTCCACCTGGCGGTAAAGTCCGATTGGCAGCAACAGCCCATTTACGACGTCATCGCGACCATGAAGGGCTCGACCTGGCCTGACCAATGGGTAGTCCGCGGCAATCATCACGACGGATGGGTCTTTGGTGCGTCCGATCCTTTGTCAGGTCAAGTGGCTCTGCTGGCAGAGGCTAAGGCCTTTGGCGGACTCGCCAGGCAAGGCTGGCGGCCCAAGCGCACGATCGTTTACGCGAGCTGGGACGCCGAAGAGCCGATGCTCCTGGGCTCGACCGAATGGGCGGAGGAGCACGCGAGTGAACTCAAGAAGAAAGTAGTCCTATATATAAACTCCGACTCCAATGAGCGCGGCTTTCTAGGTGTAGGTGGCAGCCAGGACTTTCAGCATCTGGTTAATCGGGTCGCCGCCGACGTGATCGATCCTGAAACCGGAGTTTCGATAGGCGAACGGCTGCGCGCGAAAATGCGGGTAGCTGCCCTCGCACCCAATGCGACCGAGCACGCAAGGAGCGAGGCCAAGATCGCGGCAGACCCGAACAAAGACTTCCCGATCGCGGCGTTAGGATCAGGCTCCGATTTCTCGGCATTTCTCGATTACCTGGGTATCCCCGTGCTGGACGTAGGCTTCTACGAGGAAGGCCACTCAGGCGGGGTCTATCACTCGCGCTACGACACCTTCGAGCATCACAGCCGCTTCGTCGATCCCGGCTTCGTCTATGACGCGACGCTGGCAAGGACGGCTGGGCGTATAGTACTGAGCGTGGCTGACGCCGATCTCCCGGCACAGAACGCGAGCGCTTTCGCAAACGCGGTCTCGGACTATCTGGATCAGGTTAAGAAGCTGGCCGATGACGAGCGCAAGGAGGCCGAGACTCAAGCCAAGCTGTTACACGACCATGCATTCCAGCTAGCTGCCGATCCAACAAGGCCAAGCGGTCTGCCAACTGCGCTCGACCCGGTCCCGCATTTCGAGTTTGCACCGCTGAACGACGCGGTCGCTCGTCTGATGCGCAGTGCGAAGACTTACGACGACGCGCTCGCGAAAAACGCCTCACACCTATCCACCTCTCAGATAGCCCGACTGCAACTTTTAATGTTGGACATAGACCAAACCCTTGCGCCGGAGAATGTAGGACTGCCGAACAGGAACTGGTACAGGAACTTAATCTACGCCCCCGGCCGCTACACCGGTTATGAAGCCAAGACCCTGCCCGGAGTCCGCGAAGCAATCGAAGACCGCCGCTGGTCCGACGTCAACCGCTACGTCAAGCTGACCGCCGACGCATTGAACGCCTACAGCGACAGGTTGAACGCCGCCACGACCGTACTTACTGGCAGCTAATCAGAACGACCAGCCGATGCCGCTTCACGAAGACGCGGCGCTCGCCGCGACGATCCGTTCGCGTGTAATCGGCAAATCCCGGATGCGAATATCGAGTGCCCGCGCGACCGCATTGGCGACGGCTGCGGCGGCGGGACCTTGAGCAGCCTCGCCGACTCCCAGCGGCGGGCAGTCAGACCGGTCGATCAGTTCGATCTTGACTTCCGGCACTTCGGCGAAGCGCAGAATCGGATAGTCTTCCCACGTCCGCGTAGTGACGCGGCGCCCGTCGAAGATAACCTGTTCCTTGAGCGTCCAGCTGATCGATTGCACGATGCCGCCTTCGATTTGATTGGTCACTCCGTCGGGATTAATCACTAGCCCCGCATCGACGGCGCCGACCACGCTGGAAACGCGCACCTCCCGGTCAACTTCCACGTTCGCGATCACTGCGACATAAGCTGCCGTGTTCTTATAGCGCGCGAACCCGATTCCCGCGCCGCGGCCTTTACCGCGCTCGCCGTTGAAATGCCAGTGCGATAACCGCGCCGCGGTCTCGATTACCCGGCGCGCACGCGGGTCCGACAAGTGACGCAGCCGGAACTCGATCGGATCGGCTCCCGCGGCCTCGGCCAATTCGTCCACGAAGGATTCGGCGGCGAAGACGTTCGCATAGCCGCCCAGAGTACGAAGTGCGGAGGTGCGAAACGGCAGGCCCGGAAGGCTGTGCAGCACGATCTTTCGATGCGGCAGGTCATAAGAGGGCTCGGAATTGCGCGCGCCGCCGGCAAATCCCGAGAGAACTTCGTACGCCTCGGGCGACGGCATCGGCGGATCGACGTGCGCCGCTGCCAGCAGATTGACCGCTCCATACGCTCGCGGACGCTGGCCATGCGGTCCGCTCCAAATCTCGCTCGACCAATCGGCGATGTCGCCGGCCGGACTCAACCCGCTCTCGATCTTTACCACCATCGGCGAGCCCAGCGGCGACCATGCGAGCTCGTCCTCGCGGCTCCACTGGATTCTCACCGGACGCGACGCGACCTGGCGCGCGAGCAGAGCGGCATCGAGCGCGACGTCGTCGGCGGCGTTGTGCCCGTAAACTCCGGCGCCTTGCGTGTGAATCACCACGACCAGCGATTGGTCGAGACCCAGCGCGTTCGCCAGCGCACCCCGCAGCGGGAAGACGCCCTGCGAATGCGTCCATACCGTCAGGCGTCCGTCATCATAAATGGCGACCGCGCACGACGGCGCCATCGAAGCATGCGCAATCGGCGGTCGCGAATATGTCGCGGACAACCGCCGTATCGCCACCGCTCCCGCCGCGCGCTCGCCAGTCTCAGTTTCCGAATCGATCGAACGAAGCGTCGGCAGCAGCTCGCGCCAGCTTCGAGTGCCGGCGGATACTTCGCTCTCGAGCCATCGCGCGCCCGCGCGGATCGCTTCGATCGCCTTGACCGCCTGGTACTCGCGATCGCAACAGACGCCGGCGAAGTCGCCGCTGCGCCAGATCTTGACGACGCCGGGCATCCGCTCGGCCGCGGAGGTGTCGAGCGATTCCAACCGTGCGCCGTTGGAAGGCGGCCGCATCACACGCCCATGCAGCATCCCCGGCAGTTCGAGGTCGTGGATGAATGCGGCGCCTGCGACCTTCGCGGGAAGATCTAGACGCGCGACGCTTTTGCCGAGCGGGGTTGAATTCGTAGGCGCCGCAAACGGTGCGGTTCCTGTGACTGGACGCTGCCAATCAACCTGGCGCGCGACCTGCCAATAGTCGAGCCCCGACGGCGTCCCATCGAAAAGAACGAGCCCGCCCTCGGCGCCAATGCGCGACTCATCGACGTTGAGGATGCGCGCGGCCTGCTCGACGATCGCAAGGCGCGCCTCGGCACACGCCATCCTGACGGAGGTACCGCCGACTTCAATCGACATGCTGCCGGCCGTGTAACTTTCGTTCGGACAGGTTCGCGTATCGCCCGAAACGACGACCACCTTCGACATCGAGAGTCGCAGTTCGGCCGACGCGATTTGCGCGATGGCGGTGACGATGCCTTGTCCGATTTCGACCTTGGCTGAAAAGACCCGCGCGATTCCCGCTTCGCTGAAATCGACCCACCGGCTGAGCAGCGGATTTTCCATGATGCTCCACGGAAGCTTTGCCGGAGTCATCGCGCCGCTCCCGCGATCGAGGCCTTCCACGCTGCTTCGATCGCCTTCACGATTCTCGTATGCGCGCCGCAGCGGCAAAGATTGGCGTCGAGCGCAGCGACGATTTTCTCGCGCGATGGCTCGCTGCCGCTCCCGATTAATTCCGCGGCCGTCATTATGATTCCGGAGAGACAGTAGCCGCACTGACCAGCCTGAAACTCGATTAATGCGCGCTGCAGCGGGTGCGGCCGCTCGAGCGTGCCGAGCCCTTCAACAGTCGTGATCGATTTGCCCTCGACCGACCACAGCGGCAATTCACATGAGCGCTGCGCATGCCCGTCAACCAGCACAGCGCACGCGCCGCAGTTACCGTTGCCGCATCCGAAGCGCGTTCCCTTGAGACCGAGGTCGTCGCGCAGGACGTACAGGAGGGGCGTCTCGTAATGGTCAACGGTCACGCGGTGCGACGTTCCGTTGACGACAACTGTATGCGTGGTGCTCATGACGGCGATCGATAAAAAACGGTTCGCGCCGCTACCAATAACGAAGGTCGGTGTAGGGGCGCGTGATCGGTGGTTCCTTGAGGCCCCATCGCAAGGCCCGGGTGTCGAGTTCCGGCCGCGATTTCTCCATCGCCGCCACCACCTTCGGCAGATGCTCGATCGGAATCGCGAGGTAGTCGCGGCCCAGCTCGTGCGTGCGTCCGATCATCCATCGCAGCAGGCGCGCCATGCATTCCTCGGCGCCGTCGTCGTAGCCGAAATCCAGCACGCACGCGATCGCTATCGATCGATGCTCATCGCCGCCGATGCGCCGCCATTGCTCGCGCATATCGAGGCCGCGATCCCATAGGCCGCCGCACGCGCGGATGCGTCCCGCCTGTTCGAGCACGAAGTAGTCGGTCCATCCGTAAACGCTCTTCCACCAATCCATCTGGGGATTGCCGGTCGGTTTCGGACGATCACCCCAGAAGCCTTCGTCGAGCACATCTTCGAGAAACTCGGCGCTGTAGGGGCGGAACAGATCCATGCCGGCGTGAGTGCGGTTTATGAGCGCGGCGCACGCGGCGAGATCCTCGCGGCGGACCGGTCGGATAGCGCGATCGTCATCGGCTCGCGCGTCGGCGGGAAATTGCGAAACGGAAATCGGCAGTCCCGGCACCGAACCTTCGCGCGTGGGTGTGTTCTCGAAAAATTGGGGGCTGTACTTCTGCCACCAGTTCACCACCGCAAAATTCTGCGAGCGCATGATGTCATACTGCCCGACCGACGGGCGCGCCAGGCCCGGCGGCAGCGCGAGCCGCCGCACCTGGTCTCCGTAGCCGAGCCGGCGATAGGCGCGCCTCACTCGCAGCGCCTGTCCGTATTGCACCGAGAAGGGGCGCCCATCGATTATCACCTTGCGCCGCGAAAACGCACAGCACGCCACGATCTCCGGGCCCAGCAGCAGGATCGGGATTTGAACATTCTGCTGCAGCTTGAATTGCGCGAACGCGTCGGGCCCGCGCTCGACAATAATTTCCCATCCGGCGATCTCCTCGGGCGAATCGGACCACATCGCCGAAAATTCTTCGTTGTCGGCATAAGTTGCATCGCGCGCGCGCAAATCGCCGGTAGTCATCCGCTCGTACCATCCGAGTTGTGCCGCAGTCTGCTCCGGCGAAAGCCCATACCAGCTCCACGAATAGAGCGACGAGAGCGGCACTCGCAGCTCAGCAATCCGCCGCGTCAGATCGGGCGGCCATCCGCGCTCCTTCGCGAGCGCTGCCAGCGCAGTGGAGATATCATTGTCGCCTGAGTTGTCGCGTGAATTCGTCATTTTTTAGTAGAGCCCGCCGCGCGCCAGATCGCGCGACAGTGAATTGGCGAATTCGAGCCCGAGCAGCTGGCGCAGTTTCGGGGTCGCGCGTTCCAGCACCGCGGTCGGAACTTTCGCGAGGTCGGAATCGAGCGGCCGAATCACCTTCAGGCCATAGTTGATCAGCAGGGATACGCGCGGTTCATCGGTGTGATTTTGCGACGTGTCATGCCACAGCAGCCCGTGTGAAATGATCGCGTCGCCGGCCGCGCCGGTAATCTTGATCGCCTCGCGTGCGAAATCCGCGCGATTCGGCCGCGCACATCGCAATTGGCTGCGCGGCGCCACCAGCGTTGCGCCGTTCTGTTCCGTAAAATCCTGCAGCATCCAGATTACTTGCAGCATGAGCGGCGGCCGCAGCGTGAACGGTCCGCGCATCGCCCAGTACGGATAATCGATGTGCACTCCCATCTCGATGGCACCCGGATACAGAATCCGCGCGGAGTACGCGCCGAGGGTCATATCGTCGCCCAGCATCGCCCCGGCGATTTCGATCACCGCAGGATGCTGCACGAGAGGCTCGAAAATCTCGCCGTGCCCGAGCAGCCCGCGAATATGCTGTTGGCCGTTGTTTTCATTGCGTCTGCCGGGCGTCAGCGCGGAAGGCGAGGCGGCTATTTCCAATGCGCTCGAACGCGCCCGCGCCGCTTCGGACGCATCCATCAAACGCGGAATCAGCACGAATCCCGGTCCGTCGATGAGTTGGTCCACGATTTCCGATGCAGCTGGCATGGCGTCTCCCCGCGTTTCCTGAGCCTCGAGTTTCGCATTAGCACAGTGAAGCGGGCTCGATCGAACCGGCCACAATCGCCGGTCCGCGCGCCAATCGGAGGGGATTGTAGCGTCATCATTTTTGACAGATCGCCGCGCGAGTCGTATAGTCGCAACAGGCTGGGGGTGTGCCGTAGCGCACTGAGAGCTCCTGCGGGAGAACCCCTCGAACCTGATCCGGGTAATGCCGGCGTAGGGAAGCCAGTGGCGCATCGTTCACGAATGCGCCTGGGCCGCTTCCCCTCACCGGAGAAGCGGCTCAATAATGCCGGACTCAAGCGCAACTTCGATCACCCTCAACGGCGAGCCGTATCCGCTCAGCGCGGACACGCCGCTGACGGCGCTGCTCGAGCGCTTGAAGATGCGGCGCGGACGCGTGGCGGTCGAGATCAATCGCGCCATCGTGCCGAAGGCCAACTACGACGCGACGGTTGTGAGAGCGGGCGATCAGGTCGAGATAATCAACTTCGTCGGCGGCGGCTAGTTTTTTGAAGAAACAGAATCTTGAATCGCGCGCGAAAAAATGCGCGCTGAAAACGGACCCTCACCTTCGATCCTCTCCCTCGCAGGGAGAGGGGAAGAGAAAAATATGCAAGATACGCAATTTGAATTGGGCGGCAGAAAATACAAGTCGCGGCTGATTGTCGGGACCGGCAAGTATCGCGATTTTGCCGAGACCAGGGCGGCGGTCGAAGAGAGCGGCGCCGAAATCGTGACCGTCGCGGTGCGGCGCGTGAACATCACGGATCGCGGCAAGGAAAACCTGCTCGACTACCTCGATCCCAAGCGCTACCAGATTTTGCCGAACACCGCCGGATGCTTCACCGCCGAGGAGGCGATTCGCACCTGCCGTCTCGCGCGCGAGGTTGGCGTCGGCGAGCTCGTGAAGCTCGAGGTTATCGGCGACAAGCAGACGCTCTTTCCCGATGTCGCCGCGACGCTCGAAGCGGCGCGCGTGCTGGTCAAGGAAGGATTCAAGGTGATGCCGTACGTCACCGACGATCCGGTGACTTGTCTGCGGCTGCAGGAAATCGGATGCGTCGCCGTGATGCCGCTGGCGGCGCCGATTGGATCGGGGTTGGGAATTCGCAATCCATTCAACCTCGCGATCATTATCGAGCAGGCCAAGGTGCCGGTGATCGTCGATGCGGGCGTGGGCACGGCGTCCGATGCTGCCGAGGCGATGGAACTCGGATGCGACGGGGTGCTGATGAACACCGCGATTGCCGGCGCGAAAGATCCGATTGCGATGGCGCGGGCGATGAAGCTCGCGGTCGAAGCGGGCCGGCTCGCATATCGCGCGGGGCGAATCGAGCGCAAGCTGTATGCGACCGCGTCGAGTCCGCTGATGGGCTTGATAAAGTAGGGCGCCCTTTGTCGTCGCGTCCACGCGTCAGCTTTCGGCTCTACCTGATTACCGATCGACACGTCGTGAAGGGCGGCGATCTGATCGCGGCCTGCGAAGCCGCGCTGGTAGCTGCGCCGCGCGGCGCAGTCGCGTTGCAACTCCGCGAGAAAGATTTACCAGCGCGCGATCTTTATCAGCTGGCGCTGCGGCTTCGTGAGATTTGCACGCGCGCCGGCGCGCCGCTCGTAGTTAACGATCGCGTCGATATCGCAATCGCCGCGCACGCCGATGGGATTCATCTGCCGTTCGACTCGATCGGCGTCAGCATGGCGCGCAAGCTGCTCGGCGCCGAGCGGCTGATTGGAGTCTCGAGTCACTCGCCGCCTGACGTTGCCGGCGCCGCGCGCGAGGGCGCCGACTTCGCGGTCTTCGGTCCGGTCTTCGATCCGTTGTCCAAACCTGCGACGGGTCCCGCGTGGGGTGCGAGCGGGCTTAAGGCGGCGTGCGGCGCAGGCGCGATTCCGGTCTTCGCGCTCGGCGGTATCACGCCGGAACGCGCGCGCGATTTGGTCGCATCGGCCGATCCCATGACGCGACCGGCGCGGGTTGCATCGATCGGCGCGATATTCGGCGCCGACTCGCCGGCGATGGCTACCGCGGCGATGCTGTCGGCGTTGAAATGACTGACTTCGCGGCGTCGAGAAGAGTTTCGGCGCGCGGCAACTCACGATAGTAGGGCGAGGTGAAGATCCATCGCACGACGCCGCTCCGATCGATCACAAAAAAAGCGGGAATCGCGTTGTCCGGCTCGCCGTTGCGATGATGTTGCACGAGACCGAGCGCCGCCATGAGCGATTCGCTATGGTCGCTGAGCAGCGGGATTTTCGTGCGCAGAAATCCCGCGAGCATCTTCGATCGCTCGATCTGATCGGTGCTGATGGCAAGAGTATCGACGCCCGCGCGGCGAAAATCATCGGCGTGCGCGGTTAATTCGGCCAGCTCGAATCGTGCGAACGGATCGTAGTCGCCGCGATAGACATAAATCACCGTGGCGGCCGCGTCGGCCGGCAGCGGGCCGCGATGAATCGAGTCGTTTTGATCGGTGAGCGCGAAGCTGGGGAATTGTTGTCCGACCGCGAGCTTGAGCGTGAACGGCGGATTGAGCGTCGCGCGCATCGCATAACTGACGAAGCGGCCGCCGCCCGCTCCGACGACGATGCATGCCAGGAACGCGAAGAGGCCGAATCCGAGTTTGCCGTGCGGCGAAGCGAGCCCCAGCGCGAGTCGCAGTCCGGCGATCGAGAGCACAATCGCGGCCGCGAGGATCGCGAACGCGGGCCACGGAATTCGCGCGTGAATACCCATCCACGGCACCGACCAGAACGAGACCAGCACGTATTCGTAGAGTCCGAAGCCGCTTGCGATCAGGATGAGAGCGCAGATCGCGCGCAGGGGCTGGAACGGCGGCGTAACCCAGGGCTCGTCGTAAAATTCCGGCGCGCTCTCGTCCACCGCCGGATCGACCGGTTCCGTGGTGGCCATCAGTTGAGCATTCGGAGCTTCAGCTCGTCGAAGGAGATGAGCTCGACGCCCTCTTGCTGCAATGTTTGGTGGAAGGTCGGCGATTCGCTGCCGACAATCGCGACGGCGTCGGAGATAATGTGGAGCTTCGGGCCGACGCCGATGAGTGCGCTGATCTCGCGCGCGACGCATGATTCGGTGTACACGCCATACATCACAATGTCCTTGTATGGGCGCAGGACGAGCCGCAGGATCGCGCTCAGGTGGGCGTTGTCGGCGAGCTGCTCGAATTGCTGGCGGCGAAAAACGATTTCTCCCTCATGGTCGAGCACCTTCTGAATTTCGTCGGGCGTGTATTCGCGGTTTTCGAGCATCAGTGGGTTGAGCGGCCTGGTTTCGTCGATCTTTAGCTGGCCCGGCGTGTTTGCCATGCAGTGATCGGGATACGGGCCGCCCCAACTCTTGAGCTGCGGGTCGCCGGGAAGGTGGCAGTCAACCGAGCATACGATCCGCACTTTCTGATCGCGCGCGAGATCGGTAATCGCCTTCCACTTCGGCACAAGATCTTCAGCGCCCTCGATGTGAAATTTCCCATCGTGCAGAATGAAATCGCGCTGCGTGTTGATGTCGTAAAAGATGGTCTGATCAGGCTTCATCCGATTGACTCAGAAATGTTCCGGCTCATGTTGGCGGCGATTGTCGCATTCGAGCTGCAAGGTCAGGTGATGAATGTCGAACTTGGTCTGCAGCAGATGGCACATGTCGGCGAGCACCCGATCGCGGTCCGCGTCGGCGGCGACGACCGCATGCGCTGACAGCGCAATCTGGCGAGTGGTCAGACACCAGACGTGAAGGTCGTGAACTTCCTCGGTGCCGCTGACGGCGAGCAGGTCGGTGCGCATTTCGTCGAGATCGATATGCCGCGGCACCGACTCCATCAGGATGTCCACGCCTTCGCGCACCAGGCCCCAGGAGCCGTACAGCACCAGGCATCCAATCAGGATGCTGACGGCGGGATCGGCCTGCATCCATCCGGTGAAATAAGTGAGCGCGCCCGACGCGAGCACTCCGATCGATCCGACCAGATCGGAAATGACGTGCACGAACACCGCGCGCATCGCCATCCCGCGCTTGGGGTCGCCGGGCACGTTGGTCGAGGTCATCCACGCCGAGAAAGTGTTTACCCCGATGCCGACGATCGCGACGATCATCACGCCCAGGCCGGCAACCGGATGCGGATTTCGGAGCCTGCTCACCGCTTCGATCCAGATGAAAACCACCAGCACCCACAGGAAGATGCCGTTGAGCAGCGCGCCGAGAATTTCCGCGCGAAGATAGCCGTAGCTTTTCGCCGACGATGCGGGCCGCGTCGATATCCAGAGAGTCAGCATGCCGAGGCAGAGAGCGGCGATGTCGGTCAGCATGTGGACCGCGTCGGACAGCAGCGCGAGGCTGCCGGTCAGGTAGCCGCCGGCGAGCTCGGTCAGAAAATAGAGCGAGGTGACGCCGAGGACGACTAGCAGGCGGCGCTGATCCGAGCGCGCAGGTCCATGCGCGCCTGCGTCGTGATTGTCCATCGAGGTCCGCATCGCTTAATCATAGTGGATTAGCGAGAAGCAGGTTACCGGCGCCAGTCGATCGCGTCCTTTGAGCGCGTCAAGCTCGACCACGAACGCGCACCCGATCACGTTGCCGCCGAGCTTTGCCACCAGATGAGTCGCCGCCGCGGCGGTGCCGCCGGTCGCCAGCAGATCGTCCACCAGCAGCACACGTCCTTTGCCGGCGAGCGCGTCCCGATGCATCTCCAGCGTCGCGCTGCCGTACTCGAGATCGTATGACTGATCGTAAGTATGGAACGGAAGTTTGCCGGGCTTGCGCGCAATCGCGAGGCCAACGCCCAATCGATACGCGACCGGAGCGCCGACGATGAAGCCGCGCGACTCGATTCCGACTACGGCGTCAACTTTACCGAGATAAGGCTCGGCCAGCTGATCGACTACCGCGGCGAAACCGCGCGGATCGGCGATAAGCGGCGTGAAGTCTCTGAACATTATTCCCGGCTTCGGAAAGTCGGGCACGTTGCGAATCAGTCTTTTGATTTCTTCGGCAGTCATCCTTGATCCCATCGCATTGAGGTCGCGCGCCATCGCGCGTGCGATGGTCAAAGATACTAGCTGCCGCCAGCCGCGGCAAAGCTGATTCCGTCGGAGGTTGCGGGCTCGGGCAGATAGGCGAGCGGGTTTTCGGCGATGTTGTCGCGCCGCACTTCGAAGTGCAGGTTGGCGCCAGTGGTGCGGCCGGAGCGGCCAATCTCGCTGATCTCCTGTCCGCGCGCGACGCGGGTGCCTTCGCTGACAAGGTTTTTCTCGTTGTGGCCGTAAACCGTGGCGTAACCGTCGTCGTGACGAATGATCACGGTGTTGCCGTAGCCGTGCAGCGTGCCTGAAAAAATGACGACCCCGGTGTCGGCGGCATAGACCGGCGTGCCGGCCGGGGCCGCGATGTCGACGCCGTCGTGCATCGCGCCGTTGCGGATTCCGAATCCCGACGAAACGACTCCGTTCTGCACCGGCCATTGGAATTGGCGCGACGCCCGCTCGCCGGTATAGCGATGGACTCCGCTGGACGCCGTGCCGATCGACGCGCCGCGATATCCCCCGGGAATCGTCAGCACCTGGCCGACGCGCAACTCGCGCGGATCGCTGATTCCGTTCGCCGCCATTAGGCGGCCGACGCTGACGCCGTATTTGGTCGCGATGCGGTAAACCGTCTCACCCGGCGCGACGACGTGAGTGACTGAACGCTGAGATCCGAAGGGAAGGCCGGTCGAAGGAGCAACGGTATCGCCGCATCCCGACAGCGCGATCGCAATCGCGAGCGCAACCGCCACGCTCACGCGCGAAATCCATCGCGTCTTCGTTGTCCACGACTCGATCACTGCATCCGCCGTCCAATCACCGCCCCGCACCACATCCCTGCGGCTCCCGTGAAATATGAAATATCCGTGCGCTAATCCTGGAAGCCGTGCTTGCCGCTCATCTTCACGAATCGGCACTCGCCGAAATATTCCTCGTTCCAGTGGCCGGTCTTGCGGCTGATCCGCACCAGGGTCTGAAGTTCGTCTTCGCCAATCGGCGCGATCAATCGGCCTTGCGGGGTCAGTTGATTCAGCAGCGGCAGCGCGATTCCGGGCATCGCGGCCGTCACCATCACGACGTCGAAAGGAGCTTCTTCGGGCCATCCCTCCGAACCGTCGGCGCATCGAAGATGGACGTTGCTGACGCCCATGCCGCTCAGAATCACCCGTGCACGATCGTGAAGATGCGCGTTGAGCTCGACCGAATAGACCTCTCGCGCCAGGCGCGCGAGCACTGCGGTCTGGTAGCCCGATCCGGTGCCGACTTCGAGCACTTTCTCGGTGCCGATCAGTTCCGCCACCTCGCTCATCAGCGCGACCATGTACGGCTGCGAAATAGTCTGCGAGTCGCCAATCGGTAGCGGGCCGTCATCGTAGGCGTGCTCGTGAAGCTCTGCCGGAAGGAAGCGATGCCGCGCGACCGTGCGCATCGCGGCCAGCACGCGCGGATCTTTGATACCGCGGCGTTCGAGCTGCTCGAGCACCATCCGCGCGCGCGCGTTTTCGAGGTCAATCGCCATCGCAAGCATCATTATACAGATACGCCGGCCAGCGATTAAGGTATCAGGCGAGATTGCCGAGACGCGGAATTCCGTCACTTGTGACGGGCGGAGAATGAAGAATGCCGTTTTTCGATTCAGCCGGAACCAGGATTCATTACTATGACGCCGGCGCCGGCGAAGCCGTGGTGCTGGTGCACGGCTTCGCTTCGACGGTTGAGCACAACTGGGGCGCCACCGGTTGGATCGTGGCGCTGTCGAAGACGTACCGCGTGATTGCGCCCGATGTCCGTGGGCATGGACTCAGCGACAAGCCACACGCGCCCGAGGCTTACGGATACTCCAAGATGGGTTCTGACGTGACGCGGCTGATGGACCATCTCGGAGTCGAGCGCGCGATCCTGATCGGCTACTCGATGGGCGCGAGCATCGCGATCGAGCTGATGCTGTCGCATCCTGAACGATTTCGCGCGATGGTGCTGGGCGGAATCGCGTACGACGACGGTCTCGAGGACAAAGCCGATCGCGACGCGATCGCGCAGGCCTATCGCGCCGACGATCCTGCGACGATCAAAAGCCCGGTGGCGAAAGCGTATCGGCGATTCGCGGAATCGATGCCCAACGACCTCAAGGCGCTGGCTGCCTTAATCGACGCGGATCGAGCACCGTTCGATCCGGCCAGGCTCGCGGCTGTGAAGATGCCGGTGATGATTGTCGTTGGAACAAACGACAACGCGATCGGAGATCCCAAACCCCTGGCGAAAATGATCCCTGGGGCGCGATTGGCGATGCTCGAAGGCCGCGATCACATGACGGCGCCGACCGATCCGCGCTTCAAGGAGATCGTGCTCGAATTCCTGAGCGCCGCGGTTGCCGGTAAGTGACGATGAGGGACCGTGCAGTGAGAGCCGCTTATTCCTTTAGCACTGCCCAGAAATTTGCAGCAAGTAAGACTGCCAGTCGGCGGAACGGCGCATAGGCCGACACGGCGATTCGTTCCAGCTACCGGTACGCGCGTCGCGGCCAATAGAATCGTTTGCGGGCACGTTGTTGAGCTTGATGCATCTCATGCTGCTGGTATGCCCACAAGCCCACTGTTATCGCGCCCACAACCGCTGCGCCGATCAGCACGTCGCGGGCAGTCTTAGGATTCACGTACTGATTGCTCCACTCCTGCGATGGGACAGTTTGGGGATAAAAGCTTTGCGGGGCAGCTGCTTGCGGCGAATACGCCGGCGGCGGAACTGCTGCGGTCGATGGCCCATCGCCCCCCTGGTGCATGTAGTCGTTCAGACTGCCGACGCCTGAGTTAAGATCTGCCTGCGCCAACTGGACCTGCGAGTCGTCAATTCGAGGGCCTGCGACCGCGTCTTCGACTATCGGCGAAACATCAGCGAAGGCCGGAGCAGCCTGCGTCGTCACAACGATCGAAACTACCATCAGCGTCGCGAACACGAGCGCACACAGAATTCCCCGGTGACCGTAGTCGGCAGGTATCTCGCGAATTTTCTGATGCTCCCTTGACATAAAGACTGCCACGCATCGGTGACACTATAAGGACGCGGCCGGCGACCATCAGGTTACGCCAGCGGGCTGAAACCGCCGCATTGCTCGATTTTCGGGATCCGCCGCGGGAAATTCCGGCTTGAACCTTCATCTTCCCCTGGGAATGAACCCCGGGATGCCCGTGTCAACCACCGAATTGAGCCTGACTCGCGTACTTATCCCTTTAGTGATCTCCTCGATGGCGTCATCGGGAAGAGCCGAGACATCAAAGTTTTCGTTAATGTAGCGGACGCTGGTAGAGGTGGTGAGAGGAGCCGTGCCGCGCTGCAGCGCCCAGGCTAGCAGAACTTGAGCGGGAGTTTTGTTGACGCGCTTTGCAATCACGGTGATCACAGGATTGTCGATCAACTTGGGTTCGATACCATGACCCAAGGCAGCGAAGGCCTGCATCACGATGCCATTCTTCTTGCAATAGTCGAGCAGATCCCATTCAGGGAGATACGGATGGGATTCAACCTGAACCGCAGATGGTTTTACGCGAGCGATATCGAACACCTCTTTCAGCTGCCCCAAACTGACGTTCGATAATCCGATCGCCTTGCACCGACCTTCATCGACCAGGCTCTCCAAAGCCTTCCAGGTATTCGTCAGCGTCGTCGCGTCGTCATAAATTACATTACCGTTCTTGTCTCTCGGGTCTTGCTCGTCGCCAGGTTTGAAAGCGAATGGGGTATGGACGCTGTATAGATCGACATAGTCCAGTTGCAGTCTTTTCAGACTTGCCTCGAAGGCGGGCTTAACGCGTTCGGGACGATGATTGTTGTTCCAGAGCTTCGTACCTACAAAAACGTCCTTCCGTTTGACCTTGCCCTCCTTGAACACCGCCTGCATCGCTTCGCCCACCTGTTCTTCATTTCGGTAACGCTCGGCGCAATCGAATTGACGAAAGCCCGCTTCAAGCGCGGTCCTCGTTGCCTCTTTTGTCGCGATCGGATCTGGAATCAGCGTGCCAAAGCCGAGCGCTGGAATCTCAGCGGAGCCGTTGTTGAGCGGTATCTTTGTATGACGAAGGCCGTCGGTGTCACTCATAAACCATTACCTCCCTGAAATCGCCTTCTGAGTCGATTGTAGCAAAGCTCTCCGAGGAATCGCGAATCGTTTCTAGCCAACGAGTTCAGCGCGCTCCACAATCGTTGGTTCAGGCCGGGAGCCTGACGATTCAGTCCCCTCTTCATCGGAGGATCGGTTTGACGCAATTGACTACCCGGAGCACAATCGCTCCATCGCAGCCGATTTCGGAAGAGCGCCACTACAAAAAAAGGACGCGCCTGCCGGGGCGCATCCCGCTACACCGAAGATCTGAAATCGAGGTAGATCATGGATCTTGGACTTTTGATCCTTCGTCTTGTTTTCGGCTTAACTCTGACGGCGCACAGTGTTCAGAAGTTATTCGGATGGTTTGGGGGCTCCGGCATTGCCGGCACCGCACAGATGATGGAACAACTTGGTTTTCGACCACCGCGGCTGC
The DNA here is from genome assembly GCA_963717005.1 of uncultured delta proteobacterium. Lineage (GTDB taxonomy): Bacteria > Desulfobacterota > Binatia > Binatales > Binataceae > Binatus. Next base: position 4,272,809 of record OY970324.1, on the reverse strand, counting down.
AAGCTTTGGTGGCGGGCCTGGTAGAGGGAGCTGCTGGCCTGGGGCTGGCTGCTGGCCTCTTGACCCCGCTGGCCGCTGCCGCGTTTATTTCGGTCATGTTTGTGGCGGCAGTGAGCGTTCATCTGGCAAAAGGCTTCTTCCTGCAAAACGGCGGCTTTGAGTACACGCTCGCTCTCGCGACTGGTGCGCTGACGGTGGCCTTCGCGGGTCCGGGTGGTATATCCGCCGACGCGGCGCTTGGGATCGATTGGTCAGGTCCTTTCTGGGGCGTTGCCGCGCTCGCGATCGGGCTCGTAGGTGGCAGCCTGCAGCTAATGAGCAGGCGGTCAAGCCCGGTGCCGAAGCCGTCGGAGCAGCAGGAAGCCTAGCAGCTAAAGAAGATCGAAGTGGCCATAAATTCTTCGGAAGAGCGACACTATTAATGACGGGCTTGACCGCATCGGTCGCCCGTCGGGAGCAAACGTATGAGCATTATCGATAAAGCGCTGGAAGCAAACCTCAACTATGTAAAAACTTACGATGCAACGCACGCGGGGCGTCCGACCCCCAAAATTGCAGTTGTAACCTGCATGGATCCACGGATCTCAGACCTCCCTGGAATCCTGGGCCTGCCGCAGGCCGATCTTGATGTTATCCGAACCGGCGGACCCGCGGTAACCGAAGATGTTCTCGGTGAACTTATTGTTTCCAACCGCATAATCGGAACCACAGAGATACTGCTCCTCAACCACACCGGCTGCGGGTTCACGACGTTCACAGATGAAGAGCTGAATGCGAAGCTGAGCGCTTCGACCGGAGATGCTTCGCCGGCTCCAATGCGCTTCTTCTCCTATAAGGACCCCGAGCAAAATACCCGGGAGCAGATCAAGAAAGTCAGGTCGCATCCCTGGATTTCAAAAGACGTCCCCGTGCGCGGCGCCATTTTCGACGTTGCCACGGGCAGACTACGGGAAGTCAAAGTTTGAACACGAGCGCGCCGGCGGCGGTCCAGCCAATGAGTGGGGCAGTGGAAAGTCGATTGCGTCTGTTCAGCTACCTCTAGCGAGATGGATCCAAAAGGCAAAGAGGCGCTAGTCACCGATGGGGCGCGCATCGGACAGGTTGTCGCTCACAGCCTCGTGGCCCGCGGTTGTGATCTGGCGCTGGTCTAGGTGGCTCGCGCGCGACGCGGCTGATACTACGGCGGCAGTCTCCGAGCAATGGCCAATCGTTGCCAGCCAGGAGCTCGGCACACTCCAGAATCGTTGGTCCAGATCAGGGAATCTCGTCGGAGTCTCCGAGTCCAAACCCGGAGAACGGCGATCGGTATTTTCCGAAACCGAGTCCGGCGGAGACGGCCCTACATACCGAAACTGCCACAGAGGAGGCACAATACGGGGACGGACAAAGAAAACGAAAATCCTTTGATTGACCAAGCTTTGAAAATTGGTCGGGGTGGCCGGATTTGAACCGGCGACCACTCGCACCCCAAGCGAGTGCGCTACCAGTCTGCGCCACACCCCGACGCGTCGATCATTATATATTCGCTTGCGCCAAGACCAGCCGCGCGACGGTCAGACTTTCTTCTTCGGCGCGACCCGCGGACGCCATTGCACGAACGCGCGCATATCGACCTGGAACGTCCACGCGCTTTTCGACTGATTGATCAGATGCACGATCTCATCGCAAATCGCCGACGGCGGCACGAAGTGCGAGGGATCCACCTCAGGCATCGACTCGCGCACTCGCGCGCTGTCCACCGCGCCATCAACGTCGAGCGCGGCGGCATGCACGCCGAGATGCATGAACTCGTACGCGACCGACTCCGCGATCGCCCGCTGCGCCAGCTTCGACGCGTTGTACGCCGAGTATTGCGCGGGTCCGCTGCGCGACTCCGATCCCAGCACGAAGATCACGGTGCCCGCCTTGCGCTCGGCCATCTTGCCGATGACCGCCTGGGTGCAGAAGAACGGGCCGTAGGCGTTCACCTTGAGCTGAAAGTCGAAATCCTCTTCGGTGATCTCGGTGAAGCGTTTGCGTAAGTAAGCGCCCGCGTTGTTGATCAACACCGAAATGGGTCCGAGCTCGCGCTCGACGGTCTCGACCGCGGCGACGACCTGCTCGCGGCGCGCGACGTCGGTCGGTGTCACCACCGCCTTGCCGCCCTGCGCGCGAATCAGCTCGGCGGTCTCGTCGAGCTGCGATTTGGTCCGCGCGATCAGCCCGACCGCGTAGCCTTCCTTTGCCATGCGAAGCGCGATGTCGCGGCCGATGCCGCGGCCTGCGCCGGTTACCAATGCGACTTTTGCATCCGACATAGCGCGGAATCTTAGCCGCTCGCGAGGTGCGTGCAAACCTCCGCAAAGATTTTGTCTTGGCGCTCCGCTGATCTGCTGGTAGGCTTTGTTTTATGAAGTATGCGCGGTTAATCGTGGCAATTTTCGCGGCGCTCGCGATAACCGCACTGGTGAATGCGCGCCCGCTGCTCGCACAGGAGGATCCGGTGTCTGGCACCAGCGTCGATGCGAGGTGGACCAGCGCCGGCCCCGCACTGGATGAGGACGCGGCATCAGCGAACGAGGTTCTTGAGATTCCACAGGCAGCGTGCGCCGGCAACGACGCTTCAGCTCCTTGCGACAGCGCCGCCGCGGATAGCGACGACGACACCCAGGCCATTAACGCGCCGTCGCCGGGCGCTCCGCCGACGGTCTTCGATGACGACACCGCCAGCTCCGGCACGCCCGATTCGGATTGGGCTAACGCCGACGACTATCAGAACCAGCAGGTCTATGCGGTTCCGTATGCGGTCTATCCTTACCCGGTAACCGTTGCACGCACGATGAACCCAAGGTCGCAGGTGCCCGCGTCCGCCTATGTGCCGATGAGCAGTCCGATCACTCAGGCTGCGCTCCCGCCGCTAAATCATGGCGCCTGGATGAATCCGCCCACGATGTCAGCCTTCTCGCGTCCGGCGGGCAGTCCAATGGTGATGTCGAGTCCGTTGTTCGGATTTCACCACTAACCCCCGTCTCCCACCGTTTCTTTTCCATCGAGTTCACGCGCTATTATCTGTGCCCGATCGCGTCGCTATCGACGACGCCCGTCGGACGGGGATTTTTTTCATGCTGATAACGGTTGACGTTGGCAACAGCCATACCGTGATTGGAATCTACGAAGGCGAGCGCCTGCGCAATCACTGGCGCATCTCGACCGTTCCCGATCGCACCACCGACGAGCACGGCGCGCTGCTCAACACGCTGCTCGCCGGCGCCGGCCTCGAGGGCGGCGTCAAGCCCGAGGGCGTCGCCATCGCCTGCGTGGTTCCGCCGCTCAACCAGGTGATGGAGCAACTCGCCGAGCGCTATTTCCATTGCGCGCCGCTGATGGTCGGCCCCGGAATTAAAACCGGGATGCCGATTCTCTACGAAAATCCCAAGGAGGTCGGCGCCGACCGAATCGTCAACGCGGTCGCCGCCTACGAGCGCTACGCGTGTGCGACTATCGTCGTCGATTTCGGCACCGCGACCACCTTTGACTACGTGACCGGCAAGGGCGAGTACGCCGGCGGCGCGATCGCGCCGGGGCTTGGCGTCTCGATGAACGCATTGATCGAGCACGCCGCCAAGCTCTATCGCGTCGAACTGGTGCGCCCGCGCGAGGCGGTCGGCCGCACCACCGTCGGCTCGATTCAGTCGGGCTTGATTTTCGGCTACACCGCGCTGGTGGACGGCCTCGTCACCCGCATCCTGAAGGAGCGCGGCGAAAAGACGCGCGTCATCGCGACCGGCGGGCTCGCCGATCTGATCGCGCCCGAAAGTGAATCGATTGAAGAGGTCGATGAGTTTTTGACATTGAAAGGCTTACGGCTGATATTTGAGCGCAACCGGCGCTAGCGGTTGAGGCAAGGTTTGAGGAACGTCTGATGAGCAAGCAGAGCAGGGTCGTGACCGACTCGATGATCGGTCTCAAGATGCCGGATTACTCGCGGATCTCGCCGCGCGTCGCGACCGTGCTCGGCCAGAATCCGAGTCCGTTCACCGGCCCCGGCACCAACACTTATATCGTCGGCACCTCGAAGCGTCCGATTCTGCTCGACACCGGGCAGGGCGTCGCGATTTACGCCGACCTGCTTGAAGCGGGTCTCAAGGAACTTTCCGGCGCCACCGAACTCGAGCGGATTGTGCTCACGCATGCGCACGTCGATCACCTTGGCGGCGTGAAGCAGGTCACTGAAAAATTCGGCGAGCTGGAAGTCCTGAAGATGCCGTGGGCCGGCCACGATGCGCCCGCCGGCGAGATTTCCGCCATCGCCCACGACGCCGTCGTCCACACCGAGGGCGCCACGCTGCGCGCGGTCTTCACCCCGGGTCACGCGCCCGATCACCTATGCTACTATCTCGAAGAAGAACGCGCGGTGTTCACGGGCGACGTTGTGCTGGGCGCCGGTACTACGGTCATTCCCGACGATACGGGCGATTTGGGCGAGTACATGGATTCGCTCAGGCGCCTGCTCGCGCTCGATCTCGAGACGATTTATCCGGCGCACGGCCCCGTTATCCGCAATCCGAAGGAAAAAATCGGCGAGTACATCGCGCATCGCGAATTGCGCGAGCGCCAGGTCCTCGAGGCGCTCGGCGAAGGTGCCGGACCGCTCGACGCTATGGCAATCGTGAAAAAGATTTACGTCGAGTATCCGGAGTATCTGCACGCTGCGGCCGCAAGCTCGATTCGCTCTCATCTGAGAAAGCTCGAGCGCGAGGGCCGCGTGGTGGAGCATGAAAAGCGCTGGAGTCTTAACTAGCAACGCGCCCAGGCATCACGCGTTCGTCGCATCGCTCGCCGCGATGCTGCTGGTTTTGTCCGCGACCGCCCTCGCATCGGCTCAGTCCAGCGCCGATACCACGACCCGAATGGCCGTCGCCGCATCCGCCGACCCAGGCTCGACCGCCGCCGGCCCATCGAATCTCGTTCCGACGCCGCCGGACAACATCGGGGCGCCCCCGCCCGGAACCGCGGAGATTGCTCCTTTCAATCCTGCCGACGCCTCGCAGCAACAGCCCGCCGGCATCGCGCCGGATTCGCAAACCTCGAATGATGGCAGTGAAGTCGCGCGCTACCAGGAGGAGCAGAGCGGGATGCCGCCGGAGCAGCTCAAGGCCTTGCAGGAGTTCGATAGCGAGGGCGAGCTTTCGACTCCATTCGGAATGCAGTTGCGCGAAGCGAAACGCACCCTCAAAAGCGGCGAAGAGGCTGACGGCCTGCTGATCACCGCCGTCGCCAAGGGCAGTCCCGCCGCCGCCGTCGGCCTGCGTCCTTACACGCACACCGTGCACGACGCGATCGAGGCGGCCGCGATGGTGGGCGCGGTTTTCTCGGCTGGATTGGCCGTGGTGGTGATTCCCGCGATCGACTACATGCAGGTCGGCGAGAGCTACGACATGATCATCGGGGTTGACGGCTCGCGCGTGACCAACTTCCTCGACTTCCAGGATCGGATGCGCGACCTTCAGCCCGGCGAAATCGTTTACCTGAGCGTGGTGCGCAACGGCAAGCGCATACAAGTCACGCTGCCGGTAACCGCCAACACCCTGCAAGCCAACAACTGATTCACTCGAACAGTTTGCTTGCCGATTTTGCGTGCAGTATATATGCACGCTAATATCCAGGCTCGGAGCTGTTTGCCTGATGGGTCTTCCCATAGCCGGCGTCCAGCTCCAGGACTGCTTGGCCAAGGAACAGATGCGATTCGTGAAAGCGACGGATGGCCGCACTGCCAGGGGGCGGCTCATCAAGGAGGAGGTGCGCGAGAAAATCCTCAACGCGTATATCGAGCTGCTGCGCAAGGGTATTCTGTTCGCCACCGCCCGCGAGATTGCAAAGCACGCGGGGGTGTCGCTGCGGGTTGTCTTCAAGCGTTTCGGGGATCTCAGCGAGCTTCGAGCCACGGCAATAGCGCGAATCGAAGCTAAGTCGCGCTCGTTCATCCCAAGGCCGACGGGCCTCGATCTCTCGGCGGTTCAAGGTCTGCGTCTCTTCGTAGAGCAGCAAACCACGATGTTCGAGGAAATCGCACCGTTCCGTCGGGTCGCCCTTGAGGTAGAGCGCACCGATCCGCTGGCCGCGACCGCGATGAAGCGTGCCCGCACCGCCGCCATGAGGGACATCAGGCAGGCGGTGCGTCCCGCGCTGAATCGTCTGCCGCCGAATCAGCGACGGAAATTGTTGCTCGCGCTGCACATGGTTTGCGCGTGGCCCTCCTGGGAGACCCTGCGCTCGCATCAGGGACTCGGGTGCAGCGCGACCCGCGATCTGATTACGCGCAGCGCCCTGGCCATACTGAACGCCGCACTCCGCGATGCCGGCAGAGGCCGCGCTCGATCAAAGCTCCCGCAGTAGCGTGCACTAACGATGCACGCTTGTTCTTGACACTCATCGCCGGCTCAGATTAACTTTCAGGAAATTCACCGGGCGCGTCTAAACACGAAGCTGGAGCCAAGGTTCGGCGAAATGGCAGAAATGTTGCCGAGGTACGGAGAAGTGAGTCGATATCGCAACCTGGGTGCGAGGATGGGCGTGCTGTTGATTCTGGCGGTGTTCGCCGGGATGGGTGCGATGGCGGGTTGCGGCTCATCAGGCGGCGGCGGTCCCGCCCCATCGCAAACACGATCCACCCACAAGCCGTTTGCCCCCGCCAAAGCTGTGGACTTCGCGGTGACTACCGACCCGAACCTGCCGCGCTGGTTCTTCCTGGTGAACGGCAATTCGCTGCCCAGCCCGATCGCGCAGTTCACTCCGTCCGTGCTTACCGTCAACGGCTCCGGTCCGCCGGGTGCGCCCAATCCCAACGGCGGCACTTTGGCGGCACTCGCGCCGATGATCTTTGTGTCCAAGCCGGTGGCGCAGGCGTCGCCGTCGGCGGTGGCCACCGCGGTGCCATTTGCGGTCACGGGAGCGCAGGTCTGGCAGGCGGTGCCGGGCACCGAACCGGGATACTTTAATCTTCGCAGCGGGGAAAGCTTTGCCGTCGATACCACCAACAACCCGGTGGGCTCGCTGATGCTGGGCTACGGCGCGACCGAGGCGAATTTGGATCTGGGGGTGCTGGGCGCTGAGACTGTGCCAGGCTACCATCCCGCGATTTTCCTGGACCAGGCGGACTCGCCGACCGGAGACCATAGCGCCTTCCAGCAGTGGTCGTATGACACCAGCACGGCGCAACTCACCAATTGGTATATCGGTGGCCAGCTGTACAGCAGCGGCGGGTCCAGTCTTGGCGTAGGCGGTGGATCGTCGGCGCCGGGGAACCAGTGGTACCCGGTGCCCAACTACCACCTGGTTTCCGTGACCACCAGGGAAAATGCTTCGCCACTGTTCCCGCCATGGATCAACAACCAGCAGGCCGCTTACAACTGGATAAGCCAGCAGCCCGGAGTCAACGCCACCGGCCCATGCAGCCCGGTCCTGGTTGGCGTTGGAACCAATCAGACCGCAACCGGCCAGTGCTTCACTGGCGTGCGCAACGAGTACCAAAACTCAAATTTCGACGCGACCGCGACCAACGCTATCATCCAGGGCCTGCAATATCCCGCGGGCAATTCCCTCTTCGCGCCTGCCGATCTGACCGCGGTGCAGAGCCAGTTGAACCTGGAACTCACTTACGTCGCCGACGTGCAGAGTATGTTCGCCAACGCCAGAACCGTCCTGGCCACCGTGTTTTGGCAGAACACCAATACTCTGACCAAAGTGGTTGCCGATCTCGGTGTATCCGCCGATGCGCATCCGCTCGCGGTGGCGGCGCAGATCGTCGAAGGGACGCTCTACACGCTCCTCTCGGCGATAGGAAATGCCGAAGGCGGCGGAGCCGCCGGGGTGGTGGCCAACATCATGCAGACCGTGTTTGACACCACCGCCGCCGCTCAGCCCACCTTCGAGCAGGAGGTCGGCGGCACGGTCGGCGAGTTGGCAGGCAATCTCAACACTCAATTCAACTATATGAGCGATGCGTTGACGCTCGACTACAACACGATCGTGTACGACTGGTCGCGCTTGAGCGAGGTCGGTCCCGAGACCCAACAGGTCGGGTACTGGGGTCTGTTTTGGCCCGACACTCTCACCGGCATCGTCGTGCCCTATATGGTCAATGGCTACGAGATCAGCGTGATGAAGGCGCTGCTGCCACTCACCTACAACCTGCATGAGGTGGTCGGACAGACCAGTGCCGAGGTCAAGTTCCCGGGAATCAGCTCAAGCGCGTTTCCACCGAGCTATGCGCAACACGCATGGGTCTTCGGAAGCGGTTCCACTACCACCGGCGTCGGCGGCAACGGCACCACCAATTGGGCCGGTTACTACAACCAGGGGTTCTGGGAGACGGGCGGCTTTGGCGCGGCGTTCTTCAAATATCCCGACAGCACCGTGATGCAGGACGACTTGCTGAACCTGGGCGCCAATCCGTTCGAAGTCTTCAGCGGCATCAATGGATGGGGCGGTGGGGCCGGGACCGTTTACTATCCCAACCTGACTTGCGAAGGCGTTGTCGTAAGCCTGTTCAACGACACTCCCGCCGACCTGTGGGTGAACTACACTACCAAGCAAGGGGAAGAGAGCGGCCCGGGAGATAACTACGGCGGCGTCTTTAACAGCGACTTCGGCTACAGTATCGGTGGTCTAAAGGGCACGGCATGGGCGGAGCTGCGCCCGTTCGGCTACTCGACGATGTACTTCGCGCAGGACAATGTCACTCCCACCAACCAGACCGGGAGCATCACTATCTTCGATACCAACTTCTCGACCACGAACCCCATCGCGTCCTTCGAAGAAGGTCAGGATGGATGCACGGAGGACTCCCACACCAACATCCACAGCGGTTCCTTCACGGCCGACAACTATAGCTGGAGTGACGGTCTCAAGACCCGCGGGCAGTCCACCGGCGAGCCCGGCGGCGTCTGGGGCGTCCTGGTCAACAGCACGCTCAACCCCTGACGCCCGCGAGAGCTAGCCTCAAGTTTCGCGGCGGGCGGCCTGATTTCTTCTTTACGCGGCCGCCCGCTTTCCCTATATATTTGAACTGGTCCGTCGAGGAAGGTTTTTCCCGGCGAGACGGTGTTGAGAGGACATAGATTCGTTGTCTGCTCGCGCCTGGATCCGATGAGGACCGGGACTCCGAGTGATTCGAGCACTCGTTCATTCGAGCTTGCTCCGATGCGGGGTTGCCGATCGCGCGGCAGCCCCGATTTTGTTTTTTGGCGGGAGCAACCGAAGCGAGTGAGTGAGAAAATGACGCAAGAAAAAGTTCGCGTGCCCGATCTCGCCCGCATGAAGGCCGCGCGCCAGCCGATCACGATGCTGACGGCGTACGACTTTCCGTTCGCGCGAATCTTCGACAACTGCGGCATCGACGTGCTGCTCATCGGCGACAGCGTCGGCATGGCGGTGCGCGGCGAGGAGACCACGCTCGCTGTCACCATCGACGAGGTTATCTACCACACCCGCGCGGTCGCACGCGCGCGGCGCCGTGCGCTGGTCGTCGCCGACATGCCGTTCCTCTCCTACCAGGTGAGTCCCGAAGACGCGCTGCGCAACGCCGGACGTCTGGTCAAGGAAGGCGGCGCCGAAGCGGTGAAGCTCGAAGGCGGCGTCGCGATCGCCGACGCCGTCGCGAGAATCGCCGCGGTCGATATTCCCGTGATGGGCCATGTCGGCCTGACGCCGCAGTCGATTCATCGGATGGGTGGCCATCGCGTGCAAGGCCGCAAATCCGGCCGCGCCGCCGGATGCCGCGAGCGGCTGCTCGAGGATGCGGCCGCGCTCGAAGCCGCGGGCGCGTTCGCGATCGTGGTCGAGGGCGTGCCGCCGTCGCTGGCGCGCGAGATAACCGCGAGCGTTTCGATTCCAACCATCGGCATCGGCGCCGGACCCGATTGCGACGGCCAGGTGCTCGTGATGCACGACATGCTCGGCCTCTACGAGTCGTGTGCGCCGCGCTTCGCCAAGCCCTTTGCCCATTTATGGAATGACGCCGCGTCCGCCACCGAAGCCTACGTGCGCGAAGTCAAAACGCGCGCGTTCCCTGCGCCGGAGCATTGCTACGCCGAATCGAGGAGGGCCTCGCGATGATCGTGATCACCTCGCCCGACGAGATGACCCGTTTTTCCAGTGTCGCGATCCAGCGCGGTGAACGCATCGCGCTGGTGCCGACGATGGGCTTCTTGCATGACGGCCATCTGACCCTGATGCGCGAGGGACGCCGCCAGTCCTCGGTCCTGGTCGCGTCGATCTTCGTCAATCCGACGCAGTTCGGTCCCGGCGAGGACTTCGCGCGCTACCCGCGCAACTTCGAGCGCGACTGCGCGATGCTCGAGACGGTGCCGGTGGATGTAGTCTTCGCGCCGGAGCCCGCCGCGATGTACTCGCCCGACTCGCAAAGCTGGGTCGATGCGGGCGAAGTCACTGCCGGCCTATGCGGTGCCCATCGCCCCGGCCATTTCCGCGGCGTGACGACGGTAGTCGCCAAGCTGTTCAACATCGTGAAACCGCACTCGGCGGTTTTCGGCGAGAAGGACTTTCAGCAGCTTCGCGCGATCCAGAAGATGGTGCGCGATCTGAATTTCGATGTGGAGATTGTGCCGGTGCCGATCGTGCGCGAAAAAGACGGCCTCGCGATGAGCTCGCGCAACGCCTACCTCTCGCCAACCGAGCGCGAAGACGCCCTCGCACTAAATCTCGCGATCCGCGCCGCCCGCGACAAGCATCGCGCCGACCCATGCTGCGCCGAAGAATTAGTGTTCGCGGCCACCCGCGTCCTAAAGCGCATGAAAGGCATCGCGATCGAATACGTGGAAGCAGTGGACGCCGAAACACTCGCGCGCCACCCGTCGCTCGACCGCCCAATCCTGATCGCAATCGCCGCCCGCGTCGGCAAAACCCGCCTGATAGACAACGCCGTGCTTCATCCGTAGCATAGGCTGCCTGTCGTAGTGCTTCAATTAGCTGTCAACTATCAGTTGGTAGATTTGCTATCACAGTCTGGTTAACTTCATGACTGAGTGTCGTCGCTTGACTTAACTCTGGCGTCATGCTTTGGTTTCACCGCTGAACGGCGTGCGCCCGCTTCTCAACCACGATCCCTACCTCCTGTCTTCAGGGCGCTGATCTTAATTCGTGCCGGTTCATTTGGCGTTCGGTTAGCTGCGGTTCATTCAATATCCTTTCCTAAAGGGGGATTGTTATGGCGAGCTTGAGAATGTCACGCGCATCGGTACGGTTCCTCAAGAAACTGACCTGTCTCATCTTGGCGGCATGTATGCTGCCAATGGGCGCACCCTTGACTAACGTCTTCGCCCAGGACGGCACCCCGATCACCGGTGAAGGCGGGTCGATCGGCGGCACCGGTATCGGGAACGGCAGTCCGATCGCTCCGGAATCGGGGGCGCCCGGCGGACCAGTTGCGCCCGCCAGTTGCGGAGACATGACTGCGGCTGTCAATCGGCTCCAAGCTGGTTTGCCCGCGATCGACAATGCGATCAAGCGGACGCAGAACATTTTGCAAGGCGGTATAGAGGAAAAAGCGAGAGCTGAAGTCGATCTCGCCATGACGGGGATCCAACAGGCCGACGCCGGGGTCACAGAAATCGCGTCGCAATCCGGCGCGGTAGCAAACCAACTGGAAAATCTGCAGCAAGTCCTTCTTACCAAAGGAGTCTCCCAAAGCGCGATTACTACATCGGTGGAAATGCTCAAGAGACTCAAAGAATACGCGCTCCACTGGCAGAACGTCCGCGATTCCTACACGGCGGGTAACGCATTGGGTACGTCACTGCAGACCGCAACTACGCAGATCAGCCAACAGTACCAAGCATTCAACAAATTCCTCGGCGATAGCGGAATCTACGACGCGCTCGGCAACCAGACTGCGGACGCGGCGGCAGGTCTTCTAGGACCCGAGGCAATACTCGCGACCAAAGTTACAGAGGTCGTTACAGACGTTGGTTTCGCGTTGGGCAAGGGATACCTTGCGCAGCAGGATATTAACAACGCCCAGCGCACGCTTGCTTCACTCTCTGAATCACGGTCGCGAATTATGTCCGACATTGATTCCCTGAATACCAGCCTCGGACAGTTCTGTGCGCCGCAAACTGCGGAGAATCCGCCACCCTCTTCGCCGCCCCCCTACTTTCCGCCGCTTCCACCGGTGCAATCGAGCACATCAACTTCCAGCGGCACAAACTGGGCTCCTTGGATCATAGGTGGCGTTTTACTCGGGGGTGGGGCGATCGCGGCCGGCGCTTACGCTGCATCTAGTGGCGGAAGTGGTAGCGGTGGTAGCGCCGGCGGCGGTGGCAGCACAGGATTTTGTTATGGCCCGATAGGATGTACACCCGGGGGTCTTACCAATCCCTGCGGGTGTTCTGTCAATCAACTCCCCTGTTCCGCGTGCACCTCAGGAAACGAAACTTGTCTCACCGCTTGCCCCGCCAACGCGCGAAAGATGACGCAACAGGATCGCGTGAGGATGACCTTAAAGGAGTTTGGTTTCGAGAGATTCTTTGGACAGCAAGACTCTCCGTAGCTTGGGGCATGAGCGTCGATTTGCCCGCGGCTACAGTGCCGACATGGGTTATCGCGCCAGTTTCAGTCATCGGACCACACATCGGAGAATCCGGACTAATTCTTATAGCCTTCCCTCTGTGCCAAGCATAGGCTCGCTAGATTCCACCGGGACGCTAGCAGGGAGCAACGCTTTCTCTGCTTCGATCCCGGGCGCGGGTGGGCAGGATCGCACCGGACCGGTAATAGGGAACGGCGGTTTCAATCCTTCCATTGCTTCTGCGTACGTCCCCTCCTGGTCACAGCCGATCGACGACCGATGGACCGTTAATGGCACGGCTTCTCCGAGTTGGTCGGGCCCTGAACCGACTTTGACTGTCGAAAGGCAGCTCGACTCTGGCGGCAGCCTGTATGGAGAGTACACCGGAAATTATTCTTATCAGTCGTTAGGCGGCCAGACTGTCGGCGGCGGTGCCGAGTGCACGATAACAGATAGGCAGCTTCTGGACTTCGACGTTGGCGCAGAACTGAACGGCACGGCCGATCGCTTCGTCCGCTTCCAATATTCATTGGCACTCGACGATTTATTCTGATGCGCGGATCAGCATTTGTTTTGATGAACGCCGCTCCGATGCACTCCGATTTCGAATCTATTCGCGTTATCAAGGAGCCCGCCCGCCCAAGATTTGAAACTGTAACCAATAGGGAAGGGAAATCATGAACCGCTTCTTTTTTAGTATTTCACTGTTGACGACCAGCCTTCCTATTGGTCGCATCCAGCGGACGTTCTTTTTCTCAAGACACTGGTGACAACGTCCACCAGCAGGCCAATACAGTGAATTCGGAGTCGAACACCGCCACGCAAAGTCCTAGCAGCGAAGGAGCCTCGACTCAGGCCGGCGGCGGGTTCGAACGGATCAAACTCTCAGGGTTCGTCATTGCCCGCTAATCCTGATCGAGGGACCGATTTTTTCCACGAAAACGGCGGCAACGGTTCCGGTTCTGGCAGCGACAACAACTGACCTCGCTATACTCTCCGTGGCCGCCTCAAACCCGCGGCAGCTCTAGCAAGTTTGCCGTGGTTTCGCGGCGCGGTCACGTCATCAACAGAATCAACAGGCCGCCGGTTACTATGAAGCCGCCGCCAAGCAGGATTCGGTCGTCGGGGACTTGCTTGAAGAGAATCAGCGAGATTACCTGTGACACCACGAAAAACACCGCGATGTAGATGCCCATCAGGCGGTTGAAATCGACGCCGCTCTGGTTGACCAGCACCCCGTAGCAGAAAAGCGCGAACGCGCCCGCCGCGAGCGAGTAGCCGTAGCTATGTAGTCCTATGCGGACTAGCGCATCGCCGCCCACCTCGAGTGCCGCGGCGAGCACCAGGACCGCGAGCGTCTTCAGGATCAAAGCCGAACTGGCCTATGCTCTAATAATAATCAACCGGATCGATCTGTCGCTTCGCGCCCCAATAGAAGAGCATGTTCTCGGTCAGTCCCTGCCAGGTGAACTTGCCCGGCGGCAGCAGCAGCCGCTTGAACATCGACTTCAGCGAGTAGAACTCCTTGGTGCAACGCCACACGCCTTCCTCGACTTCCTGCGGCGACATGTTCTTGGGCACGAACATGCAGCGGAAGTTGTTGGTGTAGAGGTCGGCGTCGGGGATTATCACGCGGCCTTCGTTCTCGAGCTGCGTGCGCATCGGCGTGCCGACCCGCGGCGTCACGGTGTTGAAGAACGCCTCGGGCGCCTTGACCTCGTGCAGGAACTTCAGCGTGTCGTCGAAAATTCCCGGGTGATCTTCTTCCAGCCCGAACAGGAAATTGAGCGAGTAGTAGATTCCGTATTTTTCCAGCTTCTTGAGCAGCTTCTTGTACTGCCCCGCGTGATTCTGAATCTTGTTCATCGACAGCAGGCTGTCCTGGCTGATCGATTCCACCCCGATATTGACGTGGAAGATTCCCGCCTTGGCCGCCAGGTCGAGCAGCTCGTCGTCATGATTCGAGTTGATCGTCCACAGGCACGAGAAGCGGATGTTGAGGGGCTCGAGCGCCTTGAACAGCTCGCGCGCGAACTTGTGCTTGCCCGTAATTTGATCGTCGATAAACTGGAAGCGCTTGAAGCCGGTCACCTTCATGACCTGCTTGATCTCCTCGACGATGTCCTCGATTGGACGCGTGCGATACGCGCCGTCGTAGAACACCGGAATCTCGCAAAACGAGCATCGATACGGGCAGCCGCGGCTCGCCTGCACCGGCACCGCCTTGAACAGGTAGCGGTTGAGCTTGAGCAGCTCGTGGCGCGGGCGCGGCAGGTTTTTCAGATCGTGCACCTTGTCGGCTTTGTAAATCTGCTTGAGCTTGCCGTCGCGCCAATCCTGCAGCAGCTCGGGCCACACCAGGTCGGCCTCGCCCTTCACCACCGCGTCGCAATGATGCAGCGCTTCTTCGGTCTGCAGCGTCGCATGGAATCCGCCGAACACCACCGGGATGCCGCGTTTGCGGAACTCGTCGCCGAGCTGATACGCGCGCAGCGACGCGCCGATCGTCGTCGTCATCCCGACCAGGTCCCATCCGCCGTCGAAGTTGATGTCCTCGAGGCGTTCGTCGCACAGCGTCACGTCGTAGTCGTCGGGCGTCAGTCCCGCCATCAGCGGAATCATGAGACCCATTATCAGCCGCCAGCGCGTTTTGTGCGGTGTGCCGTCCAGATGGACGGTGGTGGGTTGCACCAGGAGAATTCGTGGCTTCTTGCCGTTCATACTTCCTCCGCCATGCAGGCCTCGATTCCTTTCCTACAGGCTTTCAGTCTTCATTGACGACGCGGTCCGGCCGGTAATCCAAATCAGGACGAAGGCAAACACATAGGTGCCAAATGCCGTCCCCCAGGCGAAGTACTCTAGCCGATTAATTAAGGCCAATACCACGAGCAGGTAGGCGAAATCGCGCCCGCTCCATCGATCGACTTTGTCGAGCCAGGCTGCCGCCTGCGCGCCCCTTATCTCGAAGGCGCGCCACGTGGCGTAAGCGCACATTGCGAATCCGCCGAGCAGCAACGGAATCAGGTACAGGTAAGCGCGGCTGTGCTCGACCCGGTAGCATCCGATCAGCAGGCCGACGAATACCGCGGCGTGCACGATGTTGTCCGTGGCGATGTCGAGTCGGCCGCCGAAATCGCTCTCTACCATCTTGAGCCGCGCCAATTCGCCATCGACCCCGTCGATTGTGATCGAGATCAAAAAGAAAATCGCGGCGAACAGCCGCATCCAGTAATTCGGAACCGCGAACATCCACGCGCACCCAATCCCGAACATCGTGTTCGCAACCGTGACCATGTTCGGCGTGGCGCGCGTGTGCGTTGCGAGCCAATAGCTGATGCGCCAGGAAATCTTACGGTCCACCCATCGCGCCATCGGCGCGTCCTTATGCGCCGATTCCTCGCGAATCGATTTCGCCAGCCGCAGCTCCGCTTCTTCGCGATCCTCGGGCCGCCCGTTCAGCGCAAAAGGCAGCAGGCTCGCCGCCGGCCTCGTGACGCTATTGGAAATGCCGCCGCGCTTCAGGATCTCCGCGATTCGTCCGGTCGCAATTTCGCCGCCGCGGTCCTGGTCGGTGCTGACTGCCCGATGTACCGATTGCGGATTCGAAGCGTGGGCGTCGAGAATCTGCTTCAGTTGAGACTTCGCAAATACCAGATTGCCCGAGAAAGACACGCACGGCGACGACGGGTCGATGCCCAATTCCTGTGCATCGGTTGGATTCAGAATCTTGTCGAACGACTCGACCATCGAGACGCAGTCCAAATTTTTGAACCGGCCCATCGCGCGCGCGACGTCCGAATAATTCTCACGCGGCGCTGCGATGACGAATCGTTTAATCCCGGCGCGCTCGCAGTTGATCATCAGCCGCTCTAACAGCGGGCGGCCGAATACCGCATTGTCCGCGCGGTCAGGAGCGGCGATTAAGGCAGTTTCAATCAACGTCGTCTTACTAGGGCCCGGTTTCCACCGCCATCATTGATCGGCAACGGTAACATAGCGGAAACCACAGCGGAAGTAGCCCCGCTGATAGCGTCAACCGTCAATTATGAGCCCGGCTGTTGATAGGTGCGGCACCTGACCCCGTCGAAACTGGAGGCTGACGACTCGGGCTGGTAAACTGACCGTTTCATGGCCACGATTACCACTCTGCTATTCGATTTCGGCGGCACGCTTGACGGGCCTGCGCATTGGCTTGACCGCTTTCTGTCGAGCTACCGCGCGGCTGGAATCGAAATTGCGCGCGCCGAACTCGACCCCGCCTTCGATCACGCGACGCGAATCGGCTACGGCGCAACGCGCGTAGTCTCGCGCTTCGGGATGACGGACCTGGTGCGATTTCTCGCCGGCCACCAATTCGAATACCTACGCAAAAGCGGTCCCGACCTGCTGCGCGTGGCGCTCGACGACTCCGGCGCTGCGGGACGCCATCGCTTGGTCGAGGCCGTCACCAACTCCTTCGTCCGCGAAACGGCGGCCGGTCTCGCGCACAGCCGCGCGGTTCTGGGCCCACTCAAAAGCCGTTTCAGGATGGGCATCGTGTCGAACTTCTACGGCAATCTCGATCGCATCCTCGAAGAGGCGAAGCTGGATCGATTTTTCGCAGCGGTCGCCGATTCGTCGCGCGTCGGAATTTTCAAACCCGACGAGGGAATTTTCCAGCACGCTCTTAAAAATTTACAATGCGCCCCGGAATCGGCCGCGATGATCGGCGATTCGCTGAAAAAAGATTGCGTGCCCGCGCGCAAACTCGGAATGCGCACGGTATGGCTCCGCACCGATCCGCGACCCGGTGAAGATTCTGCCGCCGCCGACGTCTTGATCCGAAGTATCGATGAAATTGCGCAAATCCAATGGTGAAGGAATTACAGGGTGCGATAATTGCCGCCGGCCGCGGCGAACGCCTGCGCAGCTCCACCCGCGACGACCTCCCCAAGCCGCTGGTCATGCTCGGCGGCGAGACAATGCTCGCGCGTCAGGCTCGCGCGCTGCTCGGCGCGGGCGCCTCGTCGGTGGTCGCGGTGATCAACTCCGAGACCGCGCGTATCGCCGGGGAAAATAAAATTGCCCTCGAGATTGCGCCGCCGATTCGTCTCGTCGTGCGCGATACCGCCAACTCGATGGAAACGATGCTCGCGCTCGGCGAGGTGCTCGAACCGGGATGGTTTATCGCCTCGACGGTGGACGCCGTAATTCCGCAGAGTGAACTCGCGCGTTTTGTTAATGAGTCGCGCAGGAAAATCGAGGAGTGCCGCGAGAAAAATCTCGCCGGCGTGCTGGCCGTCACCCGATGGCGCGGCGAGGCCCGGCCGCTTTTTGCAGATGTAACAGAAAATGGCTTGATCCTCGGGCTGGGCAACCGTCAGACTTCAACCGTGACGGCGGGAGTTTATTTCCTGTCAACCGGAATTTTCGATCACGCCGCCGACGCGCGCCGCGCCGGCCTTGACGCACTCCGCCGCTTCCTCGCGCTGCTAATCGCACGTGGGATGCGGCTCGATGCGATCGAGCTCCAAGGAACGATCGACGTGGATGAAGCGTCGGACCTCGAGGCCGCACGCCGCGCAATACGGAAGACGCCATGAGCAATCGAGCTTTGGGAATTTATCGGGAACCTGAGTTTTCGCCCGGCAAGGTCGAGGCCGACGCCGCGATTCTCGACGCGGTCTTGTCCGAGCTGAAGCGTGAAGGGGTCGAGATCCAGGCGATGGACGCGGCCAGCTTCGCCGCGGGCGCACCAGTACGCGCCGATCTCGTTCTGCCGATGTGCCAGGGGCCGCGCGCGCTCAAGCGGCTGGCTGAAGTCGAGCAGGCCGGCGCGATCTCTATCAACTCCGCGCTCTCGATTCGCAACTGCTACCGCGACTTGCTCGCCGCCGGACTCGAGAGCGCCGGGGTACCCACGCCCGCGGGCGCGCTGGTACCTGCCGACGAGCCGCTCGATGCGCGCAAGCTGGCCGGCCTCGATTTGTCGGCGGGGGTATTCGTCAAGCGCGGCGACTTGCATGCACTCGCGCCCGAGGACGTACAGCGGGCGGCCGATCGCGCCGAAGTCGAATCGATTCTCGCGGACTTCACGCGGCGCGGAGTCCGCTTCGCCTACCTGCAGCAGGAAGTCGCCGGCCGCGTCGTAAAATTTTACGGCGTCAGCGGCGGCGCGCATTTCAGCGTTCATCCCGAGGGCGAGGAAGTCCCCGAAGCCGCGGTGCGCGCGCTCTCGGAGGCAGCGACTGCCGCCGCCGGCGCGCTCGGTCTCCAGGCGTGGGGCGGCGACGCGGTCCTGAGCGGCGATCGTTTCGCGATTATCGATTTCAACGACTGGCCCAGCTACAGTCGGGTGCGCGCACCGGCCGCTCGCGCGATCGCGCGCCGTGCGCTAAGTCTGCTCGGCCGCGCGCGCTAGCATCGCGACGCAAATTCAAACAAGGATTCGGAACGCTATCAATTGAAGACCACCACAAGCACCAACGGAAAACTTCCCTCGATCAAAACATCCGTTCCGGGACCCAGGTCGAAGGAGATCTTCGACCTCGAACAAAAATATATCGCCCCCGGCCGCCAGCGAATTTCACTGCTCGCAGGCCTCGCCTTCGATCACGGCGAGGGCGCGACGCTCATTGACGCCGACGGCAACACCTACGTCGATTTCTTCGCCGGCGTCGCCGTCGCGAGCCTCGGCCATGCGCATCCCGCAATGGCGAATGCGCTGTCCAAGCAGGCGGCGCGGCTCACCGTCGGCACCTTCGCCACCAAAGAGCGCGCGGCTGCGTTCAAAGCGCTGGCAGAAGTCGCACCCGCGGGGCTGACTCGCGCTCATCTATATAGCGGCGGCGCGGAGGCGGTCGAAGCCGCGCTGCGCCTGGCGCGTTCCGCAACCGGCCATCATGAGGCGGTGAGTTTCTGGGGCGGCTTCCATGGCAAGACCGGCGGTGTGCTCGGCCTTATCGGCGACGAATCGAAGCAAGGCTACGGACCGCTGCAAGGCGGCCAGTACACGGTGCCCTACGCCGATTGCTACCGATGCCCGTTCAAGCTGAAATATCCCGATTGCGGACTTTACTGCGTCGATTTTGCGCGCCAGCAAATCAAGATGAGCAGCGGCGGCTCGCTCGCCGCAATCGTCGCCGAGCCGATGCAGGGCACGGCCGGCAACGTGATTCCTCCCGACGACTGGCTGCCCGCGGTAAAGTCGGTCGCCAAAGATTTCGGCGCGCTGCTGATCGCCGACGAAATGATCACCGGCTTCGGCCGCACCGGCAAATGGTGGGGCGTCGAGCATAGCGGCACCCGCCCCGATATCGTCACCGTCGGCAAGGGCATGGGCTCGGGCTTTCCGGTCTCGGGCGTGTTGCTGAGCGACGAGCTGGGCAAAGCGGAGCCATTCGGCAAGCCGAGCGCGTCGTCGTCGAGCTACGGCGGAAATCCGATGGCGGCGGTCGCGGTGTCCGAAACGATCGCCACGATTCAGCGCGAGCATCTGGTCGAGAACTCGCGCAAGGTCGGCGCGATGATGCTGTCGCGGCTGGTGCAGCTCAAGGAAAAATACGAATTTATCGGCGACGTGCGGGGCAAGGGCTTGCTGATAGGCGTCGAGCTGGTGCGCGATCTCGAAACCAAGGAACTGCTCGGCAAAAAAGTCACCGAGCTGATCTTCGCCGAATGCCTCAAGCGCGGGCTGGTCACGATGGCCTATTTCCCCAAGATTCGTATCAACCCGTCGCTCGTGATCACCGAAGCGCAGGCCGAGGCGGGCGTCGAGATCCTGGACGAAGTGTTCGCGCACGTTCGCGATCACGTTGACTGGCGCCACGCCTAGGCGAGATCTTTTTTCATGGCCAACCCGAACGGCAACGCGGCGCTGTTCTTCGACCTCGGCGGCACTTTGGTCAAGCTGAACGAGTCGCGCGAGATTCCGCTCGACAGTAACGGCAATATCGTAATCGAGCTGCTGCCGGGCGTCGCGGAAAAGCTGCGCCCGCTGCACGACCATCTGATGTTCGTGGTGACCAACCAGGCGGGAATCGCACGCGGCCGGCTCAAGGCGGAAAATGTCGAAGCCGCGCTCGCGCAGCTCGACCATCAGCTCGGCGACATTCTGACCGGCTGGCAAATCTGCCCGCACATCGACGCCGACAACTGCGAATGCCGCAAGCCCAGGGGCGGCATGATCACCGAACTCGCCGAGATGTACGGCGTCGATCTGACCGCGTCCACAATGGTCGGCGATCAGGAAGTGGATCGCCTGGCCGGCGAAGCCGCCGGCGTCGCGAAGTTCGTCGCGGCGAAAGATTTCTTCGGCTGGTAAGTCCCAACCCTCCTTGTCCGAGGAGAGGTCGGCGTAAGCCGTGCAGCGGTGTCTGCGGGAGAGGTCAGGATCCCGCGCCACGACCAGGAAAAAGAAATAACCGGACCGAGGTTTGCGGAAACTGAAAACCCTCAGCCCACCTCCCGGTAAAATTCGCGCAGGTCGGCGGCGAGCAGGGCCGGCTCTTCCATCGCGGCGAAGTGTCCGCCTTTCGGCATCAGCGTCCAGCGCCGTACATTATATACGCGCTCGGCCCAGTGGCGCGGCGGACGCACCAATTCGCCCGGAAACAGCGCAACCGCGGTCGGCGCCTCGATTCGGGTCCCCGGCTTCAGGCGCCACGGATGATGCCGCGCCTCGTAGTACAGGCGCGTCGAGGAATTAATCGTCTGCGTGATCCAATAGATCATCACGTTGGTCAGTATCTGATCGCGCGTGAAGCTCTTCTCGAGGTCGCCGTGACAATCGCTCCAGGTGCGAAACTTCTCGACGATCCATGCCAGTAGTCCGGCCGGCGAATCGTTCAGCCCGTACGCGAGCGTCTGCGGCTTGGTCCCCTGAATCCATTGGTAGCCGGTCTCGGCGGTGCGGAATTTTTCCAGGTCGCCGAGAAACACTTTCTCTTCGGGCGTCAGTTCGGACGCGCCGCGTCCTTCAGCGGGACCGATCGCAATCATATTGATATGGATGCCGAAGACGCTGTCGGCGTGCACTTCGCCGATTCGCGAGGTAATCGCCGCGCCCCAGTCTCCGCCCTGCACCGCGTAGCGCTGGTAGCCGAGCGTCGCGGTCATCAGCTTGTGAAACAGATCCGCCATCGCCTGGATATTCATCGCGCGCGCCCGCGGATGATCTGAAAATCCGTAGCCGGGCAGCGACGGCGCGATCACGGTGAACGAGTCCTTCGGATTGCCGCCGTGCGCAGCCGGATCGGTGAGCATCGGGATAATCCGCATGAACTCGTAGATCGATCCCGGCCATCCGTGAATCAGCAGAAGCGGTTTCGGATTCGGCCCCTTGCCTTGCTCGTGGATGAAATGGATTCCGAGTCCATCGACGTTCGCCTTGAATTGCGCGAAGCGATTGATCTCGCGTTGATGCGCGCGCCAGTCGTAACTGGTCCGCCAGTACTCGACCAACGACTTCAGGTAGGCGAGATTGGTCCCATACTCCCAGCCGGTATCGGGCACCTCGTCGGGAAAGCGCGTGCTGCTGAGACGGGCGCGCAAGTCGGCCAGCACTTCGACCGGCACCTCGACACGGAAGGGTTCGATTTTTCCAGTTGTCATTCGAAGCTTACTTTTTTGCGAGCGCTTCCTTGGCCAGCTCGCTGGCAGTCTTGCCGTCGAGACCGGCGCCGAACTTGTCGCGCAGCGCTTTCATCAACGGGCCCATCTGGGTCGCGCCCGCCGCAATCGCCGCCGCGATTTCCGCGCGCACTTCGTCGGCCGAGGCCGCCGCCGGCAGATATGATTCGAGCACCTTCGCCTCGGTCTCGTTCTGATCGATCAGGTCCTGGCGCGCCGCCTTGCGCGCAAACTCGAGCGACTCTTCGCGCTTGGCCCGCTCACGCTTGATGATTTGCAGGATCTCGGCGTCATTGGGATCGCGGCGAACGTCTTTCTCAAGGCGCGAGATCTCGGACAGCACACCGCGCAACGCCATCATGCGCAATTTGTCGCCGCTCTTCATCGCGGCCTTGAGGTCGTCCTGTATTTTCTTCTTCACGTTAACCGCGCCGGATTTTTTGGTTCCGCCGCGAAGTAAATTTGCGTCACCGAAAAACTATTTATGGGCTGCCGCCGCCGTGCCGGTGACGTCAACGTCTTCCCACTTCGGCTGCTCGACTTCGGTCCATTTGTTGCCGTCGAGGCGGTAGTTGAACACCAGGATCTTCTGCTTGCCGGTCGGCCTGCCCCTGCCCTCGCCGCTCTTGGACGGGGTGTACTCGGCCGCCTGCAGCTTCGCGAGTACGGTCCAATGCCCCGCCTTCATCGTCGGCAGATACAGAAATTTCGCGTGCTCGAGATCGACGTAGGTCTTGCCCGACGACTTCTTCTCGCTCTCGTCGCTGACGTAACTGTCGGACTCACTTGCGATAGTGTCGCTGAGCTGACTGGCCAGCGCCTTTGGGATGGGATTTTCCCTGGCGGGGCCCGCGGCGCTCGGACCCGCCGGACCGCTATTGTTGTAGAGATCCTTCTTGACTTCGATCGCGCTTGCGCGGATGGGCGCAAGAATCGCCCCGGCAACCATCAAGCCAGCCACCGCCAGAGTAGTACATGCTTTCGAGGCCATCTTTCCTACCCTCCTCGGATGGGGCTTATATCACGGCTTGGCGGGATAAGCACGGTTGGCGTCGGGGCCTCAGCGAACGGCGCTGGCTTCGAGCAAGGCGAATCGTATCGGAACCAGGACCCAGCTTTCGACCGCGAGGCCGCCGTGTCGCGCGGGCACAAAGCGCCAACGGGAACGGACGGTTTCGAGGGCGGCGTCGTCGAGCGAATCGAAGCCGGAAGACTCGGCCAACTCGGCGCGCTCGACGGCGCCGTCGGCGCCGACCAGCACCCTGATGGTGACGGTGCCCTGCTGCTCGCGGCGGCGCGCGGCTTCGGGATAGATGGGGGGCGGATTGCTGGCGTAGTCGGCATGGGCGACGGAATTGGGGTCGTCGCCGGCGCCGCGATTGGCGGCGCCGGCGGACGATCCTGCCGCGCCGCGGTTCGTCCCGCCGCTGCCGGAACCGGCCGTGGCGGGATGCGCACCGGCCGTTTCGTTGTCGCCATGCGACACGGCCGGTGCGTCAGGCGCCGGCGCGATCGGTCGCGTCAGCGCGACCCGACGCTGCGGCGCAACGCTCGCGACCGCGAGCGGCGCGTCTTCGACGCGCCGTCGCGCTTTGCGCGCCGCCTTCGGCGGCGCCGAGCGTGCCGCCGCGTGCGGCGCCACGCTCGCGCCCCTGCTTCCGATGCCGCCGTCCGCGCCCTCGACCAGATACGCCAGCACCCACTCGCTATGCCCGCGGGCAACCGGCGACGCGAAACACACGATCAACGCAACGATTGCCGCATGCGCGGCAATCGAGGCTGCGAACGACGCGACGTGACCGCGCGATCGCGCGACCGTCGAGTCATATAGAGGATGCGATTTGTTTTCGTTGTCCAACGTCGCTTCGGCCCGAACTTCGCGGATTGAAATGGAAGTGGCCAGGAGCGACGGCTACGCGGCAATTCAAACGCCAGCTGTAGCCACAAAACTCCTGAAGCCTCCCTCTCCCGCGAAGGTTCGTACGGCTCCATCGATTCGCCCGGTCGCCTGACTCGATGAGCGTCGTAAACGCTCAACTCACAGTTGCGGGGCAGCGCCGGCCTTTCACCGGCTTCCCCGAGCGGATCCCAATGCAGATTACCCCCCTCAAGCGCAGTGTCAACCGTTAGCATTGCCGAGCCATCCCGTTGCCAGACTTGTCTGAGGAGGGGCAGTTCCTACTACAGGTTGGGGTCTGACGATAGCATACCCCTATCGGTAGCTTCGTTCCGTCAAAACTTGTTTTCGTCAAGCAGATCTCCCCCGTGGTTAAACGGCTCGGGCAGTGGAGCTGCGTCGTATGATTGCGGACCTTGGCGGGCGGCGCGGATGCGCTCGAGGGTATAGAGCGCGCGGTACAGGTTGCGCTTTATGAGCCGTTCATAGCGGACGATTTTGTCCACGTCCGAACCGCCGGGCAGGATCAAGGTATCGAGCCCGGCGCGGCGGAGCTTGCGGAAAATGCGGTCACGATTGCCTTGATGATCGTAGCCCATGGTGGAGAGCAGCGCGTCGCTGGGACTTTCAGTTTTGGCCTTGCGCCGATATCGGTCATCGTCGATCCACGTTTCGCGGCATTCGTAGCGCAGGATTCGCCGGATGCGCCAGCAAGATGCGGCGACCTCATCGATGAGGATGCGCTCGCGGACGGTCTGCGGGTCGTATTCTTCGAGCAGAGCGTCGAGCATCATGGTGAATTCGTCGAGACGGGCGGGACCATCGAGTACGGCGTTGACTACATCGCATGAGAAGAACCCATGCTTGAGACTGTTCTGGCGGGCGATTTCCTTGCCATCGGAGGTGCGCGGTCCGGTAGATTTGAGGGCGTTGGCGCGGCGCGCTGCGAGTTGGCGGGGTGAAATGGCGGGCAGTGTGTGGTCGGGCGCTTCGGTGACATCCTGACTGTTATTCATTCGAGAATCGTAACATTCATGGTGCGAGAACATCAGGCTGAACAGTTCATCCCTGAACTCCTGTGGCGGTCGCGGGCAGGGATGAGAGCGTGCTCGGACGCAAGCAAAATCTTAAATCGCGCGCGACCTCACCCCTCGCCCCTCTCCCTTCAGGAGAGGGGAACAGAAGGATTCTTCGCCGCGGCGGCTCTGAATGACATTGGGGGAAGAGTTGTGGGTTGGGTTATACGACAGGTTTCTGGGACGAGGAGCGGTTAAGAGCGTCAAGTCAAATGAAAATTGTTTCCCGATTCCCTTAAACGTACAAGGCCGCTAGCTTCTTCAATATTCCTTCTGAAGTCTCGTAGGTCAGATCGCCGAGGCCGGCGACGAATCGGGCGGCGCCTGCTTCGGCGAACTCTTTCAGGCCATCCTGGACCTTTGCGCGATCGCCGCGGATGCCGCCCATGATCGTGATGTCGAGTTGCGCGAAGTTTCTTCCGACCGCCGTGCACTCGCGCTTGAGTTCATCGACCCGGGTCTTCAATTGCGCGGCGTTCAGCGCGATCGGACACCATCCGTCGGCCCATTTGGCGACCCGCTTGAGCGCGTTCTTGTCGAGGCTGCCGATCAGAACCGGCGGTCCCGACTTCTGCGCCGGCTTGGGCAGTGACTTGACCGCCGGAAACTTTACGTAGTTGCCGTCGAATGAGGCGTCGTCCTCGGTCCACAGCTTGCGCATCGCGGCGACAATCTCGGCGGTCTCGGTCCATCGATGGGGAAAATCGACGCCGAACAAATCGCTCTCCTCGCGCAGCCATCCGGCGCCGATGCCGAACAGCACGCGGCCGCCCGAGTATGCGTCGAGCGTGGCGAACTGCTTGGCGAGGGCGAGCGGTTCATGCTCGGGAACGAGGCAGATGCCGGTGGCGAGTTTGAGAGTTTTGGTGACGGCGGCCGCCATGCTGAGCGCGATCATCTGATCGGCCATCGTGAAGTATTGCGGCGGAATCGGACCGCCGGTGGGGAACTGCTGCTGAGGATGCGCGGGCATCGCGGGATGTTCGGGGACCCAGATGGACTCGAAGCCGAGCGCCTCGGCGACGCGGGCAAATTCAGCAGGATGAGCATTTTTACCGGTGAAGGGGGTGAGCAATCCGATTTTCATTTTTCTCTCCTGCGACGCCAACACTTCTAACAAATTCTGTCCCAAATAACCTCTCCTTGTTCGAGGAGAGCTGTGCAAAAAGCTCTCTCGGACAGGGAGAGGTCAGGACGCAGCGTCACGTTGTCTTCATTTCCTGAAGGCGTGCGCCAGAAATTCCTTGACGCCCGGTCGGCCCGTCAGGCTTACCCATACCGGCCCCGACTCGGGCGCGACGTCGATTCTGAAATCCAGAAAAGGGCAGCACTTGCGCTCGAAGGTGATCCACTCGGCGAGTTGCGCGAGCGCCATGCGATCGGTCGAGATTTGCACCTCGATTCCGTTGGGCAGATCGCACTTGCCGATGGCAGCCGCGGCCAGCATCCGGCGCAACTCGCTGTAGCGCGGATGATCGGACGCCGGTATCGCATCGAGCCGGCAAGCGAGCGGCGTCTCGAAGATTTCAACATTGCAGCAAACGTTGGTCGCCATGAATTTGTCCTCTAGCGGGCTGTTGAAAAAGTAATTTTCAACGCCTGCTCCCTCTCTCTTGTCTCCCCCAAAGGGGGAGATGTTGTAGGTAAGAAGCAATCTTTCACGCACGGTGTTGAATGGTTCGAAACCCGGGCTGCCTTTCGATATGAGCGTTTCAACACCCTGCTAGGGCTCATGCCATACTCTTCCCGCGGACCGAATCAACTGGTCGGCCTCGGTCGGGCCCCAGCTTCCGGCGGGATACTCGACCAGCGGGACGCGTGCGGCGTCTCTCCACGAGTCCAGGATTCCCTGGACGAACTCCCACGACTTTTCGACGAACGGTGCGCTGATGAACAGCGTATGGTCGCCGTCCATCACGTCAAGCAGCAGCCGCTCGTATCCTTCCGGCGACGCGCCATCGCCGAACGCGGCGTTGTAGCTGAGATTCATCCGCACCGGCTGCAGCACCAGGTCGAGCCCGGGCCGCTTGGTCATGACGTCGAACGAAAAACCTTCGTCAGGCTGAATCCGAATCGTCAGGGCGTTGGCGGGAATTTTCGAATCGCGATTGAACAGGATTTGCGGCACGTCCTTGAACTGCACGTAAATCGAACTCGCGCGCGCCTTCATCCGCTTGCCGGTGCGAATGAAAAACGGCACCCCCGACCATCGCCAGTTGTCGATGTAGGCCTTGAGCGCGACGTAGGTCTCGATGCGTGAATTGTCGGCGATGCCCTGCTCGTCAATGTACGCGGGCGCGGGCTTGCCGTTCTCATCGACGCCGGGCGCGTAGCGCGCGCGCACGGTGCTCGCGCGCGCATCGGTAGCCGCTATCGGGCGCAGAGTGCGCAGGACGTTGAGCTTGGCTTCGCGGATCGCCGCGGCGTCGAGCGACACCGGCGCCTCCATCGTGAGCAGCGACAAGGTTTGCAGGATGTGATTCTGCACCATGTCGCGTAGCGCGCCCGAATGATCGTAGTACATCGCGCGGCTGCCGACGCCTTCCGCCTCGGCGACGGTTATCTGCACGTGATCGACGTTGCGCGCGCCCCACAGGCGCTCGAAGATATTATTCGAGAAGCGCAGCGCGAGCAGGTTCTGCACGGTTTCCTTGCCGAGGTAATGGTCGATGCGGAAAATCTGCGACTCGTCGAGATACTTCACCATCGTGCGATTGATTTCGAGCGCGCTCGGCAAGTCGTGGCCGATGGGCTTTTCGACGACGACGCGGGTGAAGTTCGGCGCGCCCGGGTGGTCGATCAGTCCGGCTGCGGCCAGCCGCTGAACCGAGTCGATAATCGCCTCGGGCGGTATCGCGAGGTAGTAAACGCGGTTGGGCGGGAGGCCGCGCGCCTTTTCCAAGGCTTCAAGTTTAGCTTTAAGTTTTACGAAACCGTCGGGATGATCGAGACCGGACAGATAGTCGAGGTTGCCGGCGAAGCGGGCCCAGCAGTCCTCGTCAACCTTGAGGCGCGAGAAGCGGATGGTCCAGTCGTGCGCACTCTTGCGAAAATCGTCGAGCGACATCTCGCGCCGCGCAAATCCCAGCACCGCGCTCTTCGGCGGCATCATGCCTGCGCCGCACGCGACCAGATTGTACAGCGACGGAATCAGTTTGCGCTTGGCGAGGTCGCCCGACGCGCCGAAGATCACCACGGTGCATGGCGGCGCCTGCTGGGCTCGTTGTATAGTTATGAGGTTGTCCATGTTGCCGCCTTCCATGTTGGATCGCGCAAGACGCGCGCTCATATTAGTAACTCGCAACGATGATTGATAAGTCTGGCA
Source organism: uncultured delta proteobacterium (assembly GCA_963717005.1). GTDB lineage: Bacteria > Desulfobacterota > Binatia > Binatales > Binataceae > Binatus. Next base: position 4,244,337 of record OY970324.1, on the reverse strand, counting down.
CGTTTCCGATCTTCATGAAAAAGCCGAAATCCCGATATTTCCCTATCACACGCGACCTCACGCCGCGGGCAGCCGTCGTGAAAATTGCGGCCGGCTAAATGGCGTCAGCGAAATCATTGTCGGCCGGGACGCCCGAGCTCGCGCCGCTTGGCGAGTGGATACCGGCACTGATCTGGGGCGCGGTGATCTTCACGCTCTCGACCTCGGCGTTTTCCGCGGCCAACACCAGCAGAATCATTGACCCGATCCTGCGATGGTTGATTCCCGGAATCTCCGCCGCGTCGGTTGACGTCTGTCACACGCTCACCCGCAAGGCCGCGCATTTTACCGAGTACGGAATTCTTTTCTGGCTGCTGGTGCGCGGCCCGATGAAGGAGCGGCCGTACCTCGCTCTGATGCTATGCGTCGTGTACGCGCTGACCGACGAGGGCCATCAGGTGTTCGTGCCCGGCCGCACCGCGTCGCTATATGATGTAGCGCTCGATTCGACCGGCGCGCTCTTCAGCCACTTCCTGACGACCGCGATCAGCGAAATCGTCTAGCAGCTCTTATCAATCGGTTTGCTCGACCAGTGAACTAATTCGATCGACGCGGCCGAAAAACGCGCGCAGATTTTTCATCTCGGCCGGAATCTTAAGCTCACCGGTGAACGCCAAATAATACAACTGCCCGTAGAGCGCGAAGTCCGCCAGCCCAATTCTGCCGGTCAGAAACGGCGCATTGCCGAGTTGCTCCTCGAACGGCGTCAGTGCACTGCGAAAGCGCGCCCAGTTGGCCGATTGATCCGCGATAGTTCGATCGACGAAGCCTTTGCCAAACTTGCGCTCGCGGATGAAACGCCATAGCGCGCCGCGATCCGCACCTTGGCGGCTGTAGTACGCGAGCTCGTCGGCGAGCGCGACCGGATACACCGACTCTTCCAGGTGGTTGTCGATATAGTCGGCGAGCACCATGTGCATCCCGCGCCATCCGGCGGGAAAAATCGTCGGCTCGGGATAGAGCTCTTCGAGGCGGGTCGCGATCCGCGCGGAATCGACGATCGTCTCGCCGTTGTCGAGGGTCACCGCCGGCACCGTCAGCTGTCCCGACGCCAGCAGCAATTCCTTGCGCTCGAGGTAGTCAACCTCGACCACCTCGAACTCGACACCCTTGAACGCGAGCAGCTTGCGCACCTTGGCGCAGAACGGGCTGCCGAGAAACTGGTAGAGCTTCGCCGCCATCATCGTCCTCTTAGTGCGTGGAGTACGTCGTCGAGATCCAGATTGAAAATCGAAGCGCGCACGACTTCCGCCGCGGCGAGATCGCTGGCCGGCGCCATGTGGCACAGCGCCAGCACCTTCATGCCCGCGCGATGCGCCGCTTCGATTCCGGCCGGCGTGTCCTCGACCGCCAGGCATTCGCCCGCCAGCACCGGGTCGCGCTGCCGCAGCAGATAACCGATGCGTCCGAGCGCCGCGATGAAACCGTCGGGCTCGGGCTTGCCGCGCTCAACGTCTTCAGCCGCGATAACGTCGAGAAACAACTCGCGCAATCCGGCGCGGCGCAGAATCGCCTCAGCTTCGGCGCGCAGTGTGCCCGTCACGATCATCAGCGGAAAGCGCTGCGCACAATCGCGCGCGAACTTCTCCGCTCCCGGATAGAGCACCTCGCGCTCGGCAATAGTCGCCTGATACACGGCCGTCTTACGCGCAATCAGCGCCGCGACATGCGGGTCGCTTGCATCCTTGCGATTTTCGTTCAGCACGGTCGCAAAACAATCGCGATCGTTAAGCCCAATCAGCCGCGCGAGGTAGTCGTCGAAGCCAATCTCGATTCCCTCGGGCCGCAGCACCTGGTTGAAGGCCGCGAAATGCAACGGCTCGGTTTCGACCAGCGTCCCGTCGAGATCGAATATGACCGCGCGAATCATGATCGGGCTAAGTTGCCACGCGCAGTCAGACCTTGGAAGTGGGCGACGCGAGGAGCGCGACAATCTCGCGCTGTCGCGGCTCGCCGCTGACCAGTGCGCGGCCGTTTTCGATCGTCATGTCGAGTTCGCTGCGCACGCCGAACTCGCCCGGCAAATAAATTCCCGGCTCGACTGAAAAGCAGGTGTGGTCGATCAGAGTGCGATCGTCCAGCGTCTCGAGCGAGTCGAGATTCGCGCCGGCGCCATGCACTTCGCGGCCGATCGAATGGCCCGTGCGATGCACAAACGCATCGCCGAAGCCGGCTGCCTCGATGACCGAGCGTGCCGCCCGATCCGCCTCGCGCCCGCTTACTGGCTCGCCGGCGGCGACGCGGCGCCGAATCAGATCCACAGCCGCATCGCGCGCATCCGCAACAATCCTGAACACGCGCGCGTGCTCGGCGGGAACCTCGTCGCCAGCGAAGGCGACCCAGGTGAAGTCGGCGTAGATACTGTCGGCCGCGGTCTCTTTGGCCCATAAATCGAGCAGGACGAAATCCCCGCGGCGAATCGCGCGATCGTGCTTCGGCGTCGGACCGTAGTGCGGATCGGCGCTATGCTCATTGACGGCGACGATCGGCGGCGCGTGGGTCACGAGACCCTGCGCTGCGAATCGCGCCATCACGGATTCCTGCACCGAGACTTCGCTGACTTTGCGATCCGCCGAGATCCGGCGTGCGATCTCGCTGAACGTTTCGTCCACGATCGATATCAGTGCGCGCGCGGCGCGCTGATGACTCGCCAACTGCGCGCGCGTCAAGGTCGCCTCGAAGCGCTGAATGAGATCGGCCGCGGTGACGACCTCGACGCCCATCGCGCGGACTATTTCGACCGTGCCCGCATCGACGCGCGATACGTACGGAATCGCACAGCCGGGCGAATAGTTCATCGCGACTCGGCGCGCGCCGCCGAGCACGATGCGCAATGCCGCAAGCATCTCGTGATGCGAGCGATACACAATTTTCTCGACCCCGAGCGGGTCGAGCCGAGTCGCCTCGACCGCCGACACTATCGCCCGCGGATGGCGGCGCGCCGGCACGAAGCAGAACCATCGCCGGGTCGCGATGCCGTCTTCGGACAAGTCAAGAATTCGATAAGCGAGCGGGTCGCTCAGGCGAAAGTCGTAGAACAACCATCCATCGACCTCGGCGTCGCCAAGCGCCAAAGCGATTTCGTCAAGGCGTGTAGTCACAGGTTATCTCTTAAAAACACTGGGTGCAGGGTCACCCCTGCTCACCCCTGCTGGAAGCGCGCGCCCCAGGTGTGCACGCTTTCCGGCTCGATTTTCACGATAGGATTTTTCTCCGGCGTCAGGCTCATCCCGCGATACTGCAGGTACTTGTCGCGCAGATGGCGCAGCGCACCGAGGTATTCCTCCGGCTCTTCGACCACGCGCGCGCGGCCGCGAATCAGCACGTACGCGAGCTGCGACCAGTCTTCTTCGTAGTGATCGATCACGACGGCGACGCGCGGATTTTCGGCGATATTGCGCATCCGCTTCAGCCCCAGGCCTTTCTGACGCTTGGGCTTCTCGTCGATGGCGAAATAGATTCGCTCGCCGTCGAACCAGTAGCAGAGCGGGACGTTATGCGGAGTGCCGGAGGCGTCGGCCGTCGCCAGATGAGCGACGCGCGCGCCGGCGACGAACTCGCGCACGTGCGGTTCGGCGAATCGAGTGGCGGGACCATTGGCCGGGGCACGGATTGGTTTTGTTTCCGTCATCGTTTTTCCATCCGGAGTTTGTTTAAGCGCTCGAGCGCGCCGCGCGCGGCGCGCGCCAGCGACTCGTCATCGGAGGCGGCCGCGGATTCGAGCGCGGCCGTTGCATCCATGTTGGCGCCTTGAAGATTGCCGAGGGCCGATGCTGCCGCGCGGCGCACGCCCGCATCGGCATCGGATTTCATGCAGTCGAGCATGATTCTCACCGCCCGACCCGATGCGTCGCGCGAGCGCGACAGCACCGACACCGCCGCCAACCGCACGTGAACATCTGGATCGTGCGCGGCGCTCTCGACGACGTCAAGCAGCTCCGGGCCGGCAAGCTCGAGGTCGCGAATACAGTAGAGCGCCATTTTGCGCGCGTTGCGATCACCATTGGCGGCGAGCTTGAGCAGGCGTGCGCCAATCTCCGCGGGATTTTTGCGCCCGAGCTGGACCATCAGGTTGGTCGCCGCCCACCTGATATCGCCGTCGTCGTCGGCCATCGCCTCGCACAGCACCTCGATGGAATCCATCGCCAGCGCAGTCGCGCCCATTTGTCCGAGCGCATACGCGGCCGCCCATCGGACGCGCCGATCGGCGCTCGTGAGCGACGCGCGAAGTTTTTCCGCGACGCTCAGGTCGCCGCCACCGGCAAGCGCCACGAGTTCATCGATCGCCCGCCGCTGCACGGTTTTGTGCGCGTCGCCAAGATCGCGAATCAGGCTCTCGACGGCCATCGCGCCGGTGTTATCAGACGTCTTCAATTCACACCCGCAATCAGCCGCACGAGATTGGACAGCTCGCCCGCGCCAAGAAAGAAGTTGTCGTGGTGTCCGAACGTCTTCGTGACCGCATGAGAAATCGGCGCGAGGTCGAGCGGTTTGCCGTGAAGCTCGCGCTCTAGCTCGGCCATCGCCGGTGAATTGGCGATGAAATCTCCGCTGACCCGCACCGCCTCGATTGTGCGGTCGGCGTTGAGCGCAACCGCGGCCTCGATCGCGCCCAGTTGAGATGCGATTTGATTCTTTAGTCTGAGTGCCGGCGCCGCGGCGGAGCCGACCAGCCAGCTCGACGCCACGAGAGCGCTTCCGCGATGCTGCGCCTGCGCGGTTTCGATCGCCGTCAATTCGCGCCGCCGAGTCTCGCCGAGCGTGCTCCGGTAACCGGACGCGATCGCATTGGCGAGCTCGTCGAAAGAAACGTCGCGACCCAACTCGCGCACCACCTTGGTCGCCGACGCGGCGTCGTACATGCGGCATGAAAGCGCGCCGTCGGGATCGATCCGTTCCAAATCGTGCACCAGTTCTTCCATCCCACGGTTGTGCGCAATCGACGCCTCGAACAGCATCGCGCCCGCCGCATCAGTCTCGAAGGTGCACATCGCAATCTCGCGCTGATCGAAGGTTATCGCGTCGCGGCCGGGGTAGAAACATTCGATCCCGATCGCGCGCATCGCAGTCAAAATGCCGCGCGCGTACCGATTCATGATCTGATCGGGCTTCAATCGCGCGGCGTCTTCCTTCAGCAACGAGGTTCGCGTCGGCAGTATGAGCGCGATTCCCAGCCATCCTTGTCCGGCGCCGACGACGCGTCCACCGGTGAGACGCCGCGTCAGGTTGATCCCGTCGCGCTCAGCCGGTCCGCAATACAGATGATAGCGCCCGATCGAAACAAGGCGCCCCGGCGACGCGTGGATCAACAGGACCGGCACGGTCTGGCGCGCTGCGATCGTGTCGAGAAAATGCAGTTCGAGGCCAATCAGATCGTCGGGTGCGAGCGCCGGCGCGAGGATTACGTCGAGATCGGGCACATGACGAATTATAGCAGGCGAGTCAGGCAAGTACGGCTTGCCCCGAGTTTGACCGCAAGCGTAGTGTCCGAATTGGTCTCTGCGGAGGATGCTATGAGCGAAATCACAGGCGCTGAGCTTTTGCTGCGATGTCTCGTTGCCGAGGGCGTCAGGTTCGTCTTCGGCCTCCCTTGTCCCGAGGTCGATCCGCTGCTCGCCAAGCTTGAGCAATACGGCGTGCGACTCGTGCCCATCCGTCACGAGGCGGCTGCGGTCCACATGGCGGAAGGACTCTACAAGACTACCGGGCAGGTGGCGGCCGTGCTCGGCAATCCCGGACCTGGAACGGCAAATCTTCTGCCCGGCGTTATCACCGCGCGCCACGAGGGCGTGCCGGTGGTGGTGATTACCGCGCAGCATCGATTGGGGATCGTTTATCCGTCGCCGCCTTCGACTTTTCAGGGTCAGGATCAACTAGATATTTTCAAGCCGGTCGTGAAGTGGAGCGGTCCGATTTTATCCTGGGATAGAATTCCCGAAGTGATGCGGATTGCGTTTCGCGAGATGTGGACGGGACGGCCCGGGCCGGTTCAAATCGAGATACCGGCGCCCGTGATGTACGCGACCGGCGACGATTCCAAGGTCCGCGTATTGCAGCCGAATCAGTACCGCGCGGCGGGGCCACGCGCGTCGGAAGCGCAACTCGAAGAGGCGGCCGCGATGCTGATTGCGGCGAAACGGCCAATCGTGATTTCGGGCGGCGGGGTCGATCGCGCGGGCGCGAACGAAGCGCTGATGGCGGTGGTCGAGATGCTCAACTGCCCGGTCGTTAGCTCGATTGCGGGCCGCTCGTCGGTGCCGATGGACCATCCGAATTTTCTCTACGGCTATGGCGCCGGTGCGGACCTGGCGCGGCGTGAGTCCGACGTGATCCTCGTCGCCGGCTCACGAATGGGCAATCTCGACATCCCGTACGACAAGTATTGGGGCGACCCCGCGGGTCAGAAGCTGATCCAAATAGATATCGATCAGCGCAACCTGGGCGTCACGCGGCCGCTGGCGCTTGCGATCGTCGCCGACGCGAAAGGCGCGCTCGAGGGCCTCGTGCGAGTGCTCAAGGCGAAGCGCGCGCAGCCGAAAAACGGCGAAGACATCGCGCGCTATCGCGAGACCGCGCGCGAGTGGCGCGACAAGCGGTTCAAGTCGGTGGCGGCGTGGAGCGGACCGGGAATCCATCCGGCGCATGCGATCGAAAAAATCGGCAAGGCGTTCGGCGCCGACACTATCTACGTCGCCGACGGCGGCAACACCTCGCTCTGGTCGCTCTGGTTCCTGCCCTCGACCAAACCGCGATCGTTCCTGAACATCCTCGAGCTCGGCATGCTCGGCACCGGAATTCCGTCCTCGATCGGCGCGAAGCTCGGCAACCCCTCGCGCGAGGTGGTCTGCGTCAGCGGCGATGGCGCGGCGGGATTCAACTTCATGGAGATGCAAACGGCGGCGCGCGAAGGTTTGAAGATCAGAGTCATCGTATGCGCCGAAGGCTCATGGTCGATGGAGGAGCCGAACGAGCGCCGGCTGTGGGGTAAAACTTTCGGCACCGAGATGGGCACCGTGCGATGGGACAAAGTCGCCGAGGGCCTCGGCTGCAAATCGTTCTACGTCGATCGCATCGAGGATCTCGAAGCGGCGCTAAACGGCGCGAAGGCGGCCGACGGTCCCGCGGTCATCTGCCTCAAGACCAATCGCGACGCCAACCTCGCAATCCCCGCCGAACTCGGGCTGCGCTTCGGCGAGGTGTACCAGGGCCCGATGGGCTAACGCGTCCGAATCTTAATAACTCAGGTGCAGGGGTTACCCCTGCCCAGGGAAGTGTGAAACCCACGGAGGGGTTTCAGATCAGATGAAGTGAATTTGCGCCGGGCGTCAAACTCCCGCGCCTTGGAAAATCAGTCGCGCGGTTTGTGCGAAGCTTCCGACGGCACGATTTCCAGCGCCAACTGCTCGGTCCCGCGGATCACCGTGACCGGCGTGCGAACGCCCACCTGGCTCATCGTCAGATGCCGCTGCAAGTCGTCGATGCCGGCGATCGGCGTCTCGCCCAGCCGCACAATCTGATCGCCTTGCTTGATTCCGCCCACTATCGCCGGACTGTTCGCCTCGACCGACGCCTCGCGCACCGCCGTGTCCGCGGGCAAGCGATAGAAGCGCACGAAGCGCCGCGGCAGCTCGACGTTGTGCCCCGCGATTCCGATGTAGCCGCGGCTGATCTTGCCGTCCTTTATCAGATGTCCCGCCACCAGCTTCGCGCTGTTGATTGCAATTGCGAAGCAGATGCCTTGCGCCGGCAGGATGATCGCGGTGTTGACGCCGATAACCTCGCCGCGCGAGTTGACCAGCGGTCCGCCCGAGTTGCCGGGATTCAGAGCGGCGTCGGTCTGGATGACGTTGTCGATCAGACGGCCCGACCGCGCGCGCAGCGATCGTCCGAGCGCGCTCACCACGCCCGCCGTGACGGTGCACTGGAAGCCGTACAGATTTCCGATCGCGATCGCGAGCTGGCCGACGCGAATTTCCTGCGAGTCGCCCAGCGGCACGGCGGCCAGGTTCGATGCGCTAATTCGAATCACCGCGAGGTCCGTCTCCGGATCGTCGCCGATTAGTTGCGCGTCAGACTTGCGCCCGTCCGACAGCGTGACCGAGATGCGCGACGCGCGATGAACGACATGGCTGTTGGTAATGATGTAACCGTCGGGCGCGACGATAAAGCCGGAGCCGCTGCCGGCCGGCGCGTCGGGATTGCTCCGCGGTCCGCTCGCGTGTGCCAACTCGATATTGACCACGGCCGGGCTGACCGACTCGGCCGCACCCGTCACCGCGCGCGAATAGGCGTCGAACAGACGATCGTCGGACGAATCATGAGACAACGGACGGCCGCGATCGAGCGCCGCGCCATCCGAAACCAATTCCAGAGATGAACGCATCTTCAATACTCCCGACAACTAAAGGTAATCACGATTTGCAGGTTGTGATGCGCGAGGAATCGTTATAAATGCTTGCCACGGTGGGGTCACCAACGATGAAGATGAGGGAGGGAAGACCGATGAGGGGAAAGTCGTTACGAGTTGCGGCGATGATCGTGTCGGCGGCGACGCTTGCGCTGTCGGGATGCTACATTTTCTCGCCGTCGCAGGCTCAAGAGAACAAGGCGCAGACGCAGATGCATTTCAATCTTGCGCAATGCCAGCAGACCGCGCCGAACCTTTATCAATGCCCGGGTGTGGACAAGTCGATTTGCGGGGCATTTTATGCGGGCGAGACGGTCGATTGCCTCTCGCTGGACAAAGACGGCAACGTGATGGTGATGAAACAATAGGACCGTCTTAAAGTAGTATTTTTTAGCATAAAGTACATAAGCGGCTCATCGTAACTTGCGGCAATGGCAGGCTTGCGTACACGCCGCATAAAATGACATAGCTTGCCTTGACGTAATATCGTTCGTCTGTCATGGTCGCCTGACCGAGGCCATGAATTGCTCAGCCTCGCCATGATTGTCAGCCACGAGCGCCCTCGAATAATCGGGGTTTAGCCATAACCCTTTGGCAGCGCTAGTGTGCTGAACGCGGTTTCACTGCCCCAAGGTAGGCAGCGGTAGTCTTTGAAGGTCGCAACATACAGACGAGCCAACCGAAATTGACCACCGAGTTTGAAATTGCCCTCACTTTTATATCTGCCTTCCTCGTCGCGACGGCGATGATGCCGGTCGCAAAGGCCGCCTCGCTCCACTTCGGCATCCTGGCCCAACCTTCAACCGATCGACCGCACGAAAGGCCGACCGCCCTGCTCGGAGGACTGGCGGTGATGGCGGGCTTCGTCGCGGCGGTCGGATTCGTCGGCGTCCTGTCGGGCCTGCCCTACCACAGTATCCCGTGGCTCGCGGGCTTCGCGGTGGCGATGTGCCTGGTCGGACTGCTCGACGATATCGTCGATCTGCAACCGCGCTGGAAATTGGTCCTCGAGCTGGCCGCGATCGGCGCACTGGTCTGGTGGGGGCCGCATCTCGACTTCCTGCCCTACCACGCGGTCAACATCGCGCTGACGATTCTTTGGCTGATCACCGCGACCAACGCCTTCAACCTGATCGACGGCATTGACGGCCTGGCCGGCGGGGTTGGAATCGTCGCGGCGTTGAGTATCGCCACCGTTGCCGGATTGCATCAGCACAGCGGAACGATGGTCGCGGCGCTCGCGATCGCCGGAGCGCTGGCGGGATTCATGGTCTTCAACTTTCCGCCGGCGTCGGTGTTCATGGGCGATGAAGGCGCGCTCGCCGTCGGACTCGTGCTGGGCGTGCTCTCGATTCAGGCCAGCCGCTTCGGCGAGGGTTCTCTGCCGGCGCGGCTGGCGATGCCGTTGCTGGCCCTGATGGTTCCGATTCTCGACACCGTCACGGTCACCGTCACCCGCCTGGCCACCGGCAATCCCATCTCGCGCCGCGGCCTCGATCATTCCCATCATCGGCTGACTCGCCTCGGGATGTCGAGCACTCGCGCGGCGGCAACCTTGATTGGCTTGCAGGTGATCGCCGGCGCCTGCGCCATTGCGCTCAGCCTGGTGCCGGGCTACGACGCGGTGCTGCTGATTCCCTTTATGGCGCTGTTCTTCGCGCTGGTCGCGTTGTTCCTGATGGATCGATCGTTCGACGGCGAGGCGCCCGGCCAAATCGAGGACCTGCCCGCGATCGCGCGCGTCATCCTGAGCTTCGGCTACAAGCGCCGCTTCGTCGAGTTGATCCTCGATGCGGCGCTGGTGTCGGCGGCGTACTTTGGCGCGATGCTGCTGCTCTTCGATTTCGATCTCAGCATCGCGCAAGTGAGCCGGATGCTGGCGGGCCTGCCGTGGATCGTGGCGATTGGATGCGGCGCGTTCCTGCTCGCCGGGGTTTATCGCGGAATCTGGCGCTACACCGGACTGGCCGAGAGCCTGCGCTTTGCGCTGGCCGCGATGCTGGCGGGACTCGCGGTCAAGCTGTCAGTGCAATTCCTGCCGATCGCGATGCCGCGCGCGACGGCGGTAATTTTCGTCCTGCTGCTGTTCAATCTGCTCATCGGCACGCGCTGGTCGTTCCATCTGTTCCAGCGCGTCGGCCGCTTCCTGGCGCATTCCGCCCGCCGCCTCGTAATCGTGGGCGCCGACGCCCGCGGCGCGGCGGCCGTTCAGCACCTGCACTCGACCGACGGCGCAAGCGCGGAACTGTTGGGCCTGCTCGACGACGACAGCTTCAAACACGGCAAACTATTCCACGGCTATCCGGTCCTCGGCGCCATCGACAACCTGTCCGAGATAATCGCGCGCACCCCCTTCGACGAAATAGTAATCGCGCTAGAAACCCTGCCCCCCGCGCAACTGGCGTCGCTCGAGAAATTCGCGCGAACCCACCGCATAACCCTCCGCCGCTTCATGCTGGGCGTCACCGACATAACCGCCCCGACAATCTCCGACCGCCAACTCACGACTGCCTGAGTGCCGCGGTTTTTTTCGACCTCGCTCCTCTTCATCTTCGGTTCGCGATGACGTTTCGATCGCCGCTTTGGTCTTGGAGCGCCGGAGAGTAAATCACTTCGAGGAGACGGCGTATTACCAGCCCGGCAAATTCACAACCTTCCCCGGATGGGCATGGACCTCGACGCCGGACTCGCCGATTTGGTACACACCGACCGCCGAAGCGCGCAAGACTGCCAAGCCCGGTGTGACCGTGGCCGAACTCAAGCAAGCGGGTGCGGTGGCGCTGGATGATGCGCAGTTGAAGGCTTTGATCGTCGGCAAGACTGCCAAAGTACACAACACTGTGACGGGCCACCGGTTTGAAATTCTGTACGGCACCAATGGTCGAAGGTTGGTCACTACGATGGATGGCAAAGCACCCGATCCCGCTGCGACAGGAGACCTGACCTTCGATCCGGAGACGGAGTACAAAATCCTTAACGGAAACGTCATAGCATACGTCAATGGCGCGCCGTTCGAGGTAGCCCTTTACAGACTTGGCGACAAATATCTGGCGTCCCGCGCCGACGAGTACGGCTACGCAAACTACGAAGTCGAATTCGAGAACAAGTGATGCGCTCAGCGGGCCACCCAAGATTCGCCCATTAGTGAGAAATATGGGACAGGGTTAGTGCACCCATTGCCGCGCTAGCATGAACCTGATTTGACGGACTTAAAATTCTCGGGAGGGCAACCTCCGTGCGGATTCGACCCCCGCCCCCCCGGCATCGCTTCCGCTCGCGAACAACTGATGCCTGGGTCGGCTTCGTAAGCGGTTCATTGTGAACCCATTTTTCAATGACGCGCGCAATGGGTTGATGCCCGCCCGCCTTGCCCGACCCGGTTTCACTTGCCCGTTCCGATGAGGTGGACCATCTGCGGATCGCCGGTCGCGTTGTCGTCGATCATCAGAGAATCGCTTATCTTGCCGGTGGAAGTCGGGACGAAGGTCACTTCGATCTTGCACTTCGCGCCGGGCATCAGCGTCGCAGGACAATTGTTGGTAACCGTGTAGTCGGCGATATTGGGAACGCCCTCGATGATTACCGCCAGGCCTGGGTGTTTCTTGTTCCCTTTAGGATTCGAGATGCTCACGTTTTTCGACTTCGAGGATCCGATTTTGACCTTGCCGAAGTTCAGCGTCTTCGGCTTGATCTTCAGCTTCACCGGCACTGGCGTGGGTGTGGCCGTCGTTGTAGCCGTCGCAGTTGCTGTCGCGCTGGTTGCTGTTGCCGTTGGCGTGGCCGTCGCGGTTCGCGTCGCAGTTGGTATGGCAGTCTTGGTTGGCGTTCCCGTCGCGGTTGGTGATGCTGTCGGAGTTGTTGTTGCGCTCGCCGTTGATGTGCCGGTTGGAGTTGGCGTGAGAGTGGCCGTGCCGGTGGCGGTCGGCGTCGCAGTGACGGTTGGGGACGGGGCCGCCAGTGGCTTGTCGTATTCGAGCACGCGACTGTTGTTTTCGTCGGCGACGTAGAGGTTACCGCTGGCGTGGCTTCGATACCCCCGAGCCTGAAAGACGATCGGAGGCCCTTTAAACCCTAGACATAAACTTACACATTTTCACATTGGTGAAGTTGAGAACTCAACGATTGCAAATACCTATAGATAAACTGTTGGGACTTAAAATCCCTGGAGCGCAAGCTCGGTGCGGGTTCGCCCCCCCCGCCCCCGGCATCGAAAATAAAGGGATTTTTGCGGACCTCGCTGCGCGAGGCAGTCGATAGGTTTGACAGCGCCACACGCTCGAGGATTCGACGGTTCGCGGCCTTCTTAAAATACGCACAATCGAACCAGACTTGCTTTCCCCAGCCGATTGGTTCGTCTCACTTGTGGAACCTTTGGACCGGGCTACCTCCACGATCTATGTGGCCCGAGGTGCTTATATCGATATCGACTTTCTTTGCCACAGTAAGAAATAGGACGCTCGGATCTTCCAGACCCCATTCGACGTAGGGCACTGAGAAATGCGATTTCGCTGTGAGGCTGTCGCCGACGATCCGCCCTTGCACGTCCATGACTATTTCGTGTCCGGCGCCGTGCAGTGTCAGGACTCCTTGGAGCTTTGCCTGGAACTGGCCGTCCTTTGCCATCTGGCCCGAGGCGTTTCGCGGCTCAAAGGTAATTGTCGGATACCTTTGAACCTCGAGCACACTGCTCTTCATCCGATCGTCGCGCGCGCCGATACCGCTGTAGCCGCTGCGCGCATCGACCACGATCGAGCCGCTGGCTTCTCCACTGGCAAGATCGGCGCTGATTGTTCCTTGCACGAGCGTGAATTGTCCATGCGTGGTATGGAGCGCGCCCGGCAAGCGAAACTCGATCAAAGTTTTCGTCGGATCGAGTTCAAGGGTTCCAGCCAGCGATTCAGCCGCCGCGGGCCGGTGCGCGAAGCCCAGTAAGAGAAGAACCAGTGCGAGCGCGCGCGATCTAGATGACATTTACGACGCGGCGCGCCATTCCCAGAGCTTCGGTCCAGAAGCCGGTCGACGTATGCATCAACTTGACGGTTGATTCCATCGCGTCGACGAACCGGTCCAAATCCGCTTCGCTTATCACCAGCGCGGGAGCGACTTTGAGCACCATGAAGTTGTTCCCGCAGATTTGGCTGTAGATCGCGTGGTCGCGGAACAGCCTCATCACTAGAACCTGCCCGAACATCGCCGGATGAATTCTCGAGAATGCTTCGAACAGAAGCCTGAGACCAATCTTCTTGGGAGGACGGAACTCGATGCCCGACATCATTCCAAGTCCGCGGATGTCCTTGATCATGTCGTAGTGCGACAGCCGCGCCGTCAGCTTCTCGCGTAGGTGTTGTCCAAGTCGCGCGCCCCGCTCACCCAGGTTGCTCTCCGCAAGCACGTCCAAAGTGGCGAGCCCGGCGCGCATCGAGAGGCTGTTCTCGCTGTAGGTCGAGGTATGAATGATAGAACGCTTGAACGAAGTGTAAACGGAATTATAGACCGCGTCCGACATCAGCACCGCGCCCGAAGGAACCAGGCCGCCGCTCATCGCCTTGGCAAGGATCACCATGTCGGGCTCGACGTTGAAGTGATGCGCGGCCAGAAATGGCCCCGTGCGATGCATGCCGGTCTGTACTTCGTCCAGCACAAACAGCGTCCCATAGCGCCTGCAGAGCGATTGTGCTTGCTCCAAATAGTCGGGCGGTGGAATCAAGACTCCGGCTTCTGCCTGGATCGGCTCGACCACGAACGCCGCGAACTTTTTCGACGATAACTGCTTCTCAAGCTGCGCCAGATCGCCGAATGGAACCGCTTTGGTCTCGGGAAGCAGCGGGCCAAATTCCGCCGTCCAGAATGGATTGTCCATCAAGGACAGCGCACCGCAGGTGAGTCCGTGAAAACCTCCGCCTGCGTATAGGATGCCGGCGCGTTTAGTGTGAGCGCGGGCAAATTTGATCACGGCATCGACGCCTTCGCTTCCGGAACTGCAAAAGAAGGCTTTCGACAATCTGCCGCCGGCCTGCATGCATAGCCGATGCGCGAGCTCGCCGGCCAATTCCGGCACGTGACCTTGCAGCATCGCGGGGCCGTTGCGATCGAGCTCAGCTTTTAGCGCGCGCACCACGCCGGGATGATTGTGGCCAACATTATGAACGCAGTAGCCGGAGTTGAAATCGAGAATGCGCCGCCCATCGTCAGTGAATAGTTCCGCACCCAGGCAGCGCGTGTAATGCACATTCATTCCGAGCACATCGAGCAGTCGCACCCATTGCGGGTTGACGTATTTCTCATAGAGCGGCTGCTGCCGAGATGCGGATAGGTCTTTTGCTTCTGAGGCTATGTTCATTGTCTCTTCACCTGGAGTGATTACTCGTTCCACGAAGTCAGTGTGCCGGTTCCGCGGGCGTCGAAGCCCACTTCAGGAGCGCCTGCTTTTGATCGTCGGTTAGGCGCGCTGTGTGATCGAGCGCTGTGTAGTCCCCCGGCGGCATCGAGCCGCCACTGACGGAGTCTTGAATGTTTTTCAACGCATCCGCTTTTTGCTGCGCGTCATAAGTTTGCCAATCGGAAAAATTGAGCACGCCGCGCGCGGAGTTGGCGGCCAGGTAGGTCGGCGAGACGGCCGCATACCAGGGTGCGCTCCCGCCGGTCGAATGGCACTCGTAACACGACTGCCGGAGGATCGCGTTCACTTGCGCGTCGGCGCTGACCGCGCTTGCGGCGTTCGAAGCTGTCGTCTCTGGCGTGGACGACTGTTCGGAGCTTGAACAGCCGACGATCAAGAGAGCTAGACCTGCAAGGAGTGCTGTGCGGAGCGAGATCTTGAACATTGTCGCACCTTCTAGTCGTTGACACTCGCGAAACGGATAAGTCCTATTGCCAGAAAGATGACTCCTATACCCATTGTTGCCGCCAGTGGCTGCAAGGTCGCACTCGCGGGTTGATTGCGAATCATCAAATCGTTGAACGCCTGCATGGTCCAGGTCGTAGGCATCCATCGAGCCAGCTCGCGCATCCATCCCGGCTCAAAATCCAAGGGCCACCAGCATCCGCCGATCGCCGCCATCGCCATGCTGATGGTTACTCCCAGCGGCATCACGGAATCGTGAGCAGTCGCAATCGACGCGACTACCAATCCCAACGCCGCGGCAGCGAACGAGATCCCTATCGTCGGTATAATCAATGCGACCGGATTGCGCCCGAGCGTGATTCCGAACAGCGCCCATCCAACGGCGAACAGCAACACCATTTGCACGATCCCGACTATGAACCGCGCGAACAATTTTCCGAGCAGCAGGCCCGTGAGCGGCGCGCCACTTACCTGCAGGCGCTTCAAGGTGCCCCAATCGCGCTCATCGAACAGTGTCAGCGCTATTCCCAGCATCATGCCGATCAGGAGAAACGTGACGCCGAATCCAGGGACGTACTGATCGAAAGCATTGACGGTTACGGCCTCGCCCACGACCGCTGGATGCTCAACGAATCCCAGAGATCCGGGAAGCGTGAGCGCTTGCGGCGCGCCGAAGGACTCGATTTGCGATTGGGCCGCCATCCGTGCTTGTTCGGTAACCCTTCGGCACAATTCGCCGATACGAAGTTCGAGCGCGTCAACCTCTACCCGCCTGACCGGGTCCACGAACAGAATCAGCCGCGGCTCGCCCCCCGTCCGCACCGCCGAACTGGTTCCCGCCGGAATAACCATTGCGATTGGCGTCCGATCGCGCCCGCTTACAAGGCTTCGCGCTTCGTTTGGGTCAGCGAGCATTTCCAGGGTGATGGCATGCTCCTTACGCAATGCCCCGATTATTCCGTCAGCCACTCTGCCGTGATCCAGGTCCACCACGGGCAGTCGCATGGAGTTCGCGGCGGCGCCGTACAGACTGCCGAGCGAGTATCCCGCGACCGTGATGATTACCACTGGCGCAAACAGCAGCATGAACAACACTGTCGGATCCTTGATCAGGAGCCGCGCCTCGTTCTGCGTGGTAAGCCAGATTGCTCGAAGCATTGCCGCCACGTTCAGAGCACTTGATCGCGCAGCGTGTGACCCGTCAGCGCGATGAATGCGTCCGACAGATTCGGGCTGTGCAGGTTGAAATCGACGACATTCACGTCCAGCGCCCGGAGTCCATGAAGCACTTCGGCGACCTGCGCAAAACTGTTCATCTCGAGAGTCGCCTTGCCCTCGGCGACAGTGGTTCCTATTTCACGCACCCCCGCCAGGCTGCCGAAGCGCCCATCCGGCAGTTGCCCGCGATAGGTCAGCTCGATGCGCGGCCGGCTGCCGCCGAGCGAAATCACCTTTTCCAGATCGCCCTCGGCGATCAGTTTGCCGCGATCGATCAGCAGCACGCGATCGCAGATGCGCTCGGCTTCTTCCATGTAATGAGTGCTGTAAATTACGGCCGCACCCGCATCGGCATAGTCCCGAATCCGCGCCAGTAACTGTTCGCGCGATTGAAGATCGACGCCGACCGTAGGTTCGTCCAGCAGGAGCAGAGGCGGACGATGAACAATTCCACACGCGAGGTTCAACAGCCGCTTCATCCCGCCGGAGAACGCATGCATCGGATCGTCAGCACGATCGGCGAGACCAACCTCCTCCAGCGCTTGCCTGCAATGATCGACCGCGTCGTGGTGCGTAAGCCCCTGCATACGAGCGAAATGCCATACGTTCTGCGCTGCGCTAAGCGTCGGATACAGCGCGAGCGATTGCGGCACCAAGCCAAGCATGCGTCCGAGTCCGCGCGGATCGGACCCTGGCGGCCTGCCGCTGATAAGAACCTGACCGCTATCCGGTTTTAGCAGGGTTGCGAGGATCGACAGTGTCGTGGTCTTGCCCGCGCCATTGGGTCCCAGCAGGCCCGCGATTTCACCGGGCCTCACCGCAATGCTGACGCGGTCGAGCGCGCGGCGAGCACCGTAGCGCTTGGAAATCTCGATCGCTTCGAGGATTGCCGCGTCAGCCGGATTCATCGTGCTACTATGCCGCAGTCACCATCATCCGCATTGCGCCGCTCATCAGCGCGTTGAAGGCTCCCGGGTATCGCATCAGCGAGTTGATTATGGTTCGCCGCGCGCGCGGATGACGCGCGATCATCAACAGGCCGCTGGTGACGAACCAGTATCCGCGGTAAGCGCGGCGCGCCTCGCGCTCGTACGCTTGCAAACTCTCGCGCGTGGCGCCGCGCTGGAGAATTTCCGGGAGGTGCCTGCCGAGTATCAACGCCGAGTTGAAGGCTATCGAGAGCCCGTCGCCCGAAATTGAATCGACGAATCCCGCCGCGTCGCCCACCAGCACGACCCGATCGCCGTTGCGACGCTTCGCGGCGCGCGCCATCGGCCCGGCTCCCCGCACTGTCGAAATTGCCGGCGCGTTCCCGAGCCGCGCCAGCAAAGCTGGAAATCGGCTCGCCAGGATCGCTATCTTCGGCTGCTCGATCTCACCGTCTTCCCAGACAAAATTTATTCCGACACTTTCGTCAGAGACCGGAGTCACCACCGCTTCGCCCTTGTCGTCCACGTAAACTTCGACGAAGTCGGTCCACGGGCGAATTTTGTAGTGCTGGCGCAGCGCGAAACGACGCCGCGATTCAGGCGCCCCTTCGAGCCCTGATGCTTTGCGCAGCGACGAGTGCAGTCCGTCCGCCGCGACCACCAACCTCGCGAATATTTCGCCCGCGCTCGTGTACACCGCCGCTTCGTTCAAGGTGGCCTTGAAGCCGACCACCGAACATCGATGGCGCAACACCGCGCCTAGCTCTTGCGCGCGATGCGCCAGCGCCTCGACCAAGACCGTGCGCCTGATGCCGATGCCTGTGGACGGCATGAACGCCTGCGCCGCAGAGCCGTCTTCCTGGATGAAACGGATCCCGGCGAACCGATACGAGGTCGAGCGGTCGAAGCGGTCGGCGATTCCAAGCCGCTCAAGGGCTTTCACGCCGGGCGGCAGCACGCCCTCGCCGCAGGCCTTGTCGGACGGGAAATCGCGGCGCTCCACGACCACGACGGAGAGTCCTTGCTCCGCCGCGACAATCGCGACGGCAAGTCCGGCCGGTCCGCCGCCCACTACGACGAGATCCCAGATTTCGCGCGCGGGCTCCGACGCATAGCTGGCGGCGACCGTGCTAGCCATTCACCGTTACCATTGCAGCAGTAGCAACTCGCCGCAGAATCCGGGTCCCATCGAGAGCAGCACACCGTAGTCACCCGGGCGGGCGACATTCGAATCCATAAAGTCAGCCGCGACGAACAGCACCGACGCGGAAGACAAATTTCCGATCGACGCCAGCGATTTCCATGAACGCTCGAGGCGGCAGCGGGGAATTTCGAGCGCCTCCTCCATCGCCAGCAGGACTTTCGGGCCTCCGGTATGAGCGATCCAATGTTTGATCTCGCGGCGGGAAAGTCCGTACTCGCCGAGGAACGAATCAGCGCCCTGGCGTAGTTTATTTCGCACGAGATCGGGAACCCCGGCCGACAGTACGATCTCGAAGCCGGTCTCGCCGACGTGCCAGCCCATCATCTGCTCGGTGCCGTGGAAGAACATCGATTTCGACGCGACGACCTTGGCCCGGCGCGGTCCGCCGTCGATCGCGCCGCCGCTTACCACCGCGGCCGCCGCTCCATCGGCAAACAATCCCGATGCGATGATGTTGGCAATCGATTGATCCTTCAGCTGCAGCGTCAGCGAACAGAGTTCGACTGAAACCAGCAGCGCCGTATGACTCGGAAAGCCACGCAAGTAGTCGGCCGCGCGCGCCAGTCCGGCAGCTCCGCCGACGCAGCCGAGGCCGAAGATCGGTGTGCGCTTGATGTCGGCGCGCATCGACAGTCGATTGACGAGTTTGGCGTCGATGCTCGGTGACGCGATCCCCGTTACCGTGGTGAAAAATATGTGATCGACGTCCGTGGGCGACAGCCCCGCGCGCGCGAGCGCCGCCAGGGCCGCCTCTTCGCCGAGATCGGCCGCCCGGTCCACCCACTTGTCATTCATCTTCGAGAAGGAATCGAGTGCGCGATAGTCTTCCATCGGCAGCGCGAGGTGTCGCCCGCGTACTCCGACTGACCGATGCAGACGCTCGAAACGGTTGCGGTCTTCGATTTTGCCGCTCCACTCTTTCCAGAGGGCGGTCGAGAGAATTTCCTGAGCGTAATAGTTGGCGGGAAGCGCGCGACCGATTGACCGCAATACCGGGTGCTTCGTGCCCGAGAGCTGATTTGTCACGGTATCGTCCATCTCAATCGGGATTTACAGCCGCTCGCTTCGTCAGCTCGATCTTCCCCTCATCTTGGCCGATTGCCAACCTGATCAACAGCGGCCACATCACGCGTCCGGGAAAAATCCATGGGCCTGCTCCAGCTTCCGAGTTCTTCAGCCCTTTGCCGATAGTCCGGAAGCGGGCCGTCGCCGGGCATCTCGGAGGTCTCGACCAACCTTCAAGGCACGATTCATGTCATCCGTGGAGCCGATGTTATCTTTGTGAAGCAAGGCGACAGCGAGAGGTGCTCGTAATTAGCAAACGGCTTGCCAATGCTTTAAGCTAATATCGTCGGGCAGTTGCGCGGCTTCTCATCTCCGCGCCCACATATAGCGCCTGATTAGTTCAAAAATTTGAACGCACGAAAGGGCCGGACGTGCAAACTTTTGAACGAAGTGACTTCGAGCCTCTCTTAGAACTTGAGCGACTATTAACAAATTTTAATGTTTGAATCGCGGCATCGCGTTTGCTCATAAGCCACGCTGCGGCGATTCCCGAATCCAGAACGGAAATGACCGACTGTAATCCGAGCAAGAATCTGTGGGCGCTTAGCACACTCGCGAGGATGATCGGCGCTGGCGACTTAGCCGCCGACGATCACGATTCCTTTCGCCGGCAGGAAATTGTCTTTGCCGCCCTCAATCTCCTGCTGATTGGCGCGCTGCTGGCCCTGCAGGCGATCTCCCGGTTCGTCCGCGGCCGGCCGGATGAATCCGTCATCATGGTCCTGACTTTGGGTTTCGTAGTTCAGGCGGCTTACCTCATCTGGCTTCGCACGCGACACGCTACAATTTCCAAAGGCACCCGCCGCTTCCTCACTTACTGGTCGCTCGGCTTCAATTCGATACTCGCGTTGGTGCTCACCACACTAACCCTCAGGGGAGACACCGCGTATTACGCGCTGATGCTTCTTCCGATACTCGAAGCGTCTTTCAGGCTCGGCCTTGGTGTGACGATCGCCGTAATCGCGCTGGCGGACTTCATCTGCTTCGTGGGTGCGTACGGCCTGAAATTCGGTGAGTACATCGAAGCGGGCGCTATGGCGGTGATCTACAGCGTGATGGGTGTACTGGTCTGGCTTCTCGTCAACAATATGCGCAAGCGCGAGGCAAAGTTTGCGCGCAACATTGAGGAACTCGAGCGTACCCGTCAGCAATTGCTATCCGAAGAGAAGCTCGCCGCTATTGGCAGACTGTCCCGGGCGATCGCGCATGAAATCCGCAATCCCGTCGCGATGATTTCCAGTTCATTGGCCACAGCCACCAGGCCGGGCCAGGACGAAGCCGAGCGGGAAGAGATGTTCTCGATCGCGGCCAAGGAAGCCGAACGTCTCGAGCGACTGACTACCGACTTCCTGGTCTACGCGCGCCCGCGTTCTGTACAGATAGCGCGGGTGAACCTTGCCGATACCCTGAACTACGTAGCAACTGTCGCCCGTGCGCACGCAGCCAATGAGGGGGTGGCGATCGATGTCGCCGTCGACAGCAATCTTGAGGGGGAGTTCGACGCAAACCAGATGCATCAGGCGCTCCTCAACCTGGTGCTGAACGCGATCGACGCCTGTCATTACGGCGACCTGGTGAAGCTCAATGCGCATAAGAACGGTAATGGCACGATCCGGATCGACGTGGTCGATCCGGCCGGACCGATTTCCGGCGAAACCGTCGAGCGGATTTTCGAACCCCTCTTTACTACCAAGCAGGGCGGCAACGGACTTGGACTGGCGATCGCGCGCAACATCGCGCGCGCGCACGGCAGCGATATCACATTGAGGATCAACGAGCCGCGGCAGGTGTGCTTTTCGGTTGAGATACCAGCCCACTCCGGAAGCCAATCGGCCAGTTAGGGGACCGATTATGGGGAAGATACTGATTGCAGATGACGAACCGCACTTGCGGCGGATTTTGATCTCCAATCTGAAGCAGGAACATCACGAGGTGGTCGAGGCCGCCGGCGTCAACGACGCGCGGAGCGCGCTTACCGAACATACTTTTGACGCCGTCATCACGGACCAGAAGATGGGCGACGGCGAAGGATTGGACGTCCTGGCCGCGGCGCACGAGGCCGATCCGACCTTGTCGGTAGTTTTTCTTACGGCGTTTGCCACGATCGAACTCGCGGTCGAAAGCATGCGCCGTGGAGCCTTCGATTTCATCACCAAGCCGTTCGTTCCCGAGGTCCTGTTGGCGTCGGCCACGCGCGCGATGGAGCACACGCGGCTGGTACGTGAAAATAGCAGGCTGCGCGACACGCTGGTGCGGCTTGAGGGTTCATCGGAGATCACCGGGCGCAGCGTTGCGATTCGCCAGCTTCGCGAGAAAATTGCCCGCGTTGCGCCGACCAGCGCCACCGTGCTGATCACTGGAGAAACAGGGACCGGCAAGGAGTTGGTCGCCCGCGCAATTCATCGCAACAGCTTGCGTGCGGCGAAGCCCCTGGTCGCGGTCAATTGCGCGGCATTCACCGAGACACTGCTCGAAAGCGAACTGTTCGGACATGAGCGGGGAGCGTTTACCGGCGCCGATCGCGCGCGCGAGGGCGTCTTCGAAGCGGCACACGAAGGCACTCTCTTTCTGGACGAGGCCGCCGAGATGTCGCTGCCGGCGCAGGCCAAACTGCTGAGGGTGTTGACCGACGGCCTGGTCACGAGGCTCGGATCGACCAAGCCCCGCCACACCGACGTACGTTTGCTGGTCGCAACCAACAGGGACTTGAAGCGTCGTGTGCAGGAGGGCCGTTTTCGCGAGGACCTGTACTATCGGCTCGCGGTAGTTCCGCTCACGGTCCCCGCGCTGCGCGATCATCGCGAGGATATCCCCGAGCTGTGCGCGCACTTGCTGACGCAAGCGGTCCGTGAGCTCAAGACGCCGCCGCGCAGAATCAGCGCCGAGGGGGTTCAAACGCTGCTCGGCTACGACTTTCCGGGAAATATTCGCGAACTTCGCAACCTCATTGAACGCGCCTGCATTCTTTCCGCCGCGGAAGAAATCACTCCCGCGAACTTTCCGGTTACAACGCCACGAATCCTAAGCGGCGCTGTTGCCCGCAACTCCGCAGAGCTCACGGCCGACCAGCTGGCCGAGATGATTCCGAACACGCACAACCTTCGAGAGTTTCTGGCATCGTTGGAGAAAGCGGTAATTCAGCGCGCACTCAAATTGACCGACGGCGCCCAGGCCGAAGTCGCGCCCCGGCTCGGAATGTCCCGGAGCGATCTTTCGTACAAGCTAGGCAAACATCGCATCAAAGATGTCGCTGATTGAAGGCTCTGTTAGACCGATTGCCGTCAAAGGCAACTGAAATCTGGTCTCATGCAAATCGAAGAGATAGGCGTGCTGTGATGGTCCTTTGTTCCTTGGCATAGTCAATGCCCGGATAGCGCGGCGCCGCTCACCACGACACTACTGACCTGGCCGTTGACGATCGTGTCTATTTTGTCGGCAATATCTTGCATCATGGACGGATAAAAGGCCGATCAGCACATCTGTTACGCACGCCATCGCGCCACCGCCCCTGAGAGCAAAGTAGCGCCCTGCGCGCAACTTTGCGTTTTTCACTTTCGTCCCGGGTGCAGTTGGTCACCGCTGCCGCCCGCCGCGCAGGCGATTATTCCCTCGTAGCCCCCCTGAACTTTTCTGCCTTATGCGCTCCCATCAATGGTGCAATACTGACGCTGAGGTTTGTGTATCTTCCGATCAAGCTTGAGTCCGCGCGATAACTGCCCGACAGTCCGCTGCAAGGTATCAGGAATGCACTCCAAACGGACTTGGTGGCCGCTTGTTTCAGTTTTTTCACTGTCGGCGCTTGCGTTGCTGGCGATTTCTTCGAGCTCGGCGCAAAACCTGCCGCCGCCCGGCGCGTATCAGCCGATTCCGAATTTCACCGGCGTCGGGGCCGGACTTCAGTTCCGCCAGGCGATCAACGACCGCATGTCGGGCGCACAGCCCATCCTGCCGATGGTCGTCGGCCCGGCCTTCGCCAATCTGCCGGCCGAGCAGGACGGCTTGTTGCTCTACTGCAAGGATTGCAAGCGTGCGACGCCATGCGTCGGCGGCGGCAGCGGCGCCTGGGCGCGTGGCAGCAGAGGCGCATGGTCTTGTGCGCTCGGCGCGCTCGAAGCCGGTCTCAACGCGAACGGCAACAAGGTCACATCGTTGGCCAACGGAACAAATGCGGGAGATGCCATTTCGTTCGGGCAGCCATCGGGCGGAGACTTAAGCGGCTCGATCCCCAATCCTACCGTAGCCACCGTGCTAGGTGGTCAGGTGCCGGTGACGAAATCCACAACTATGACTGGCGGCGACCTTAGCGGGACGCTGCCGGCGCCGACCGTCCTGACTGTGATGGGCGGCAAGGCGCCGGTCTATTCGGGGCAGACGGGCGCACAGGTCAACACGATGGCGGGCTCGAAGGGCGATGGCTCTGACGCGCTAAGCGGGTTCAACGTCAACGGTATATTCAACGTAAAGGCCTTTGGCGCGAAGGGCGACGGCAGCACCGACGATTCCGCGGCGATACAGGCTGCGATCAACGCCGCGTGCGCGGTAAACGGCGGCAGCGATGGCGCCGGAAACTTCAGCAATGTCGCGAGTCAGGTATTTTTACCTCCCGCGTCTTATCGGCTGAACAATCCTCTATGGATTAACTGCTCCGGTCTGCAACTGGTAGGCGCGGGACGATATGCGTCAGTGCTGGAGCCGGGCTACGACTTCGGTAAGACTATCGCCGTGGTCGGCAGCGGCTATCAAGGTCTCCCGCTAACAACTTCGCTGGTGAGCGGCGCCGGCAATGCGGCTGATTTCACAATTAGCCAAAGCAACTATTGGCTGAACGCCCGCGAATGGGACGGGCGCAACGGGCCGCTCGGCGCGGCGGACGGTCTGAACATAAATGGCCTGAGCGCATTCTCGGTTGAGGCTTTCGTCGAGCAAAAGACCGCGGCGGACGGAATTATCAGCGCCAGCCAGTCTTACCCCAACAGCGTGACGGGTTACGCTCAAGGATACGTGCTGAGTATCTCGGGCGGAGACTGGTTCTTTCACATAAATACTTCGGCGGGTTCCTGCAATGTGTTCACGGCCAGCGCTCCGACACTTAATGCGATCTACTATGTTGCAGGCACTTACGACGGCGCGACCTGCCGTCTCTATGTCTGCGCGCCCGGTGCCACTAACTGTGCCGTGCTCGCGAGCGCCGCAAAGAGCGGTACGGTCGTACAGGACCCGACTGAAGATGTGACAATCGGGCCGGCACTCAGCACCAGCTGGCCGAACGGCGGGGTCGAGGCCAACGCTTTCAAAGGTTACATCGACTCGCTGCGAATCTCGAATAACGCGCGATGGACCGGCACGATTGCTACCGTGCCGAATGCCAAGTTCAGCCAGGATGCAAACACGCTGCTGCTGACCAACTTCGAGAAGAATGTGAACTCGCCGTTCATTAAGGCCTACGATTTCGCGGGCAGTGGCTGGCTGTTCCCCTACAATGTCTGTTACAGCAATGCCGCCAGCGGCTGCTCAGCATCGGGACTAATCGTCAGCCTCAACCGCAACTCGATTCGCAATATCGGCATCCAAGGTATCGGCCTGGATGACAGCGGAATCGTAATCGACTCCGCGCACGACGACGACTTAGGGCCGATTCAGATAGCGCGCATAGAAGTCGGACTGGAAATCTGGAACCTCGCCTATGAGAACAGCTTCCACGATATAACTGTCAACTCAAGGCCAGGGCGCTATGGGATCGTGAACAACAGCAATGACAATCATTTCAGCTACACCAAGGTCAATGGCTTCTGGGCCGGATACGACATGGGCGGTAGCGGCTCGCTGATCGATCCGATCTTCATTCAGAATGGCGGTGTCGGGGTCGGCAGCGCCTATGGAATAGTGATGCCGCCCGGTAACGGCACAACGCTGGAAATATATTCGCCGTGGTTCGACGTGGAGAATGGCGGCACGGGCAGCTTCAAGGCGGGAATTTTCGGCTCAAGCATCACGAACCTGGATGTGTTCGGCGGCCAGATAGCCACGATGAGCGCCGCGCCGGCGATTTGGCTGGATAATAGCGGCAACGTGACTACGACCGGCGGCCTGATGAGTTCGGGAGAAGGATCGCCGACCCAGGTCGTGAAGGTGACGGGCGCCGGCAATCAATCGGTAGTGTTGAATCATCCAGCGCTTGGCGGTTTCAGCACCGCCGCGCTGTCAACGACGGCGGGCGTCGTGTCGATGACGCCGTGCAGGGGCAGCGTCACGCTGGCGGCGGGCGCTGGCACGTTCAGCAATATCTGCGTCACGACGACCAGCGTGTGCCATGCGCGCGATGCGACGGCGCCGGCAAATGGGGTCACGCTGGGCGTGCCGGCCAACGGCAGCATTACGCTAAACGGTACCAGCACCGATACCGTAGTCTTGAGTTGCAACTGAAGCATTGACGGGTTGAGCGACGAGCGCGCCGACAATTTCCCTGAGGCCGCGAAGGGAAACCGAGTCGGAGCGTATACGCGTCGTACGATAGTTCGTCTTTTCATAAGAACACTCCACTTGCTTTAACGTCGGTGGAGTTGATAACATCGCGGCATCGATTCGGACCGGTATATTTTTGCCCATTAGAACTTGGATTGGGCGCGGACTAATTCCTGCTCCTTTGATCGGAAGATCGAGAACAGTTATTTACTTCGGGCTGTCTGTCGCTGTCTTTAGAGTTAAATTTCTTAGAAAATCATCGGTAATTGCGATGCGATCGGCGTGGGTAAGATCGCGGGATGCGGCCACGCGCTGACGGGGTAGTGACGCTGAAGGTCGTTCATTTTTATCCGAAGCGAACGGCTGGGCAAGATGGATTTCACAGTGCGTAAAGCTAATGCCCAGATGACGGGAGGGCGGACGCGTGGCCGAACGCCGATGCTATCGGCATTGGCCCTGGCCGGAATGTTCGCAATAATGCGGGCGACGGCGGCGTCGAGCGCAGACCTGGTCGGGCATGTGGCGAGTGACGGCGGAGAGCCGGTGGCGGGTGCTAAAATTTCGATAGCTGATTCATCGGGCGCGACCGCAGGATCGGTCGTTTCCGACGCTGATGGATCGTATGAAATACGCGGTCTGAAGCCGGGGCTTTACAAGCTCAGGCTGAAGGGCCAGTCGGTAATGTCGTATGTGCCCACTGCCGGGTTGACGGTGAATTGGGGGCTGTCGAAAACGGCGCCGCCGTTGGCAATCGCGAAACTGGGAGCCTCGGCCATGGACTCGAAGGTCTCTAAGTCGAAATGATCAGGCACCTGACTCGTTGGTCATTATGTGGAGTCGGCTCGATTGCGGCGGTGGCGCTGATCGGTTGCGCAAGTGCGCCGCCCGCGGCCGCGCCGGTCACGGCGGCATCGCCGGCGGCAGTTGAAGTGCCTGACGGCGCGGTCCCGTCGGTGGCGGATAGCGTGCCGAGTGTAGCGAGTTCGCCCAAGAACCTGGAGCGGCTGCAAGCACTTTGGGCCGCGCGCTCGCAAGCGGCCGCGACTGACTATCCGATCGGGGTCGGCGACGTGCTCCAAATCTCGGTGCCTGGGGTGGATGATTTCAAGGAACGGATTGTGAGGGTTGGCAGCGAAGGCAACATCGACTTGCCGCTCATCGGCTCGATTCACGCCGCGGGAATCCCGGAATCGGAGCTGCGCGACAAGCTGTCGAAAGCGCTCGAGAAGTACATGTACGATCCGCAGGTCGATCTGTTCGTCAAGGACTACAAGAGCCGGCAGGTGGCGGTAGTAGGCGCGGTTCGCGGGCCGGGGCTGATTACATTAAATGGGTCGGGTGAATCGATTCTCGATGTGATAACGCAGGCGGGCGGCACAACCCCTGACGCGGCTGACGAGGTAGTTATCATGCCGCAGGTCAGCAACGAGACGCTCAAATTGCAACGCGTGGCGGAGTCGATTTCGTCGCCGGATGAGGCGGCGGGCCGTCCGGTCAGCGTGGCGAACAACGGAGACCCGCATGCGGGGCCGCCGGCCAATGTGCTGACGGTGCCGCCACCGCATGATGCGCCCACGCTCGACGAACTCGAGAAGAGCGTCAGCAACGGTCCCGCGGTTGTGATTCCGTTGAAATCAACCGCGATGACCGGCAGCGCGCATTACATGAACATGCCGGTGGAACCGGGCGACATAATCGTGGTTCCGGGCGGCGGTAACGTGATGGTCACCGGATGGGTTTATCGGCCGGGCTACTTCCAGGTGGGTTCGGGGCTGACAGTGCTGGGCGCGGTCGGATCGGCGGGTGGAGCGATGTACGCAGCCGATCCCGCGGACGCGACGCTGATGCGCAGCGACGGCAACGGCAACAAGGTCGCGATACCGATCAACCTTGACAAGATCGCGAAGGGAGAAGAACCCGACGTCCCGGTGCGCGGCAACGACGTAATCGACGTTCCGTACTCGGACACCAAGATCGGTCCGTATGTGGTGTACAACGTCCTGACCAGAATGATGATCCCGCTGCCGACCTTCTAGCGCGTGGCTGATATGACACAACCGTCACCATATTTTATCCGCCGCACCAGCCATCTCGAGGAGCCCCCGCGCGGCAATGGCTTCGGCCCCGGCGCGTTCGACGAAGAAGAAGGCCGGATCGATCTGCTTAGCTACTGGCACGTAGTCCGGAAGCGGCTGCCGCTGGTGATAGGGGTGGTATTCGCGGTCATGGTGCTGACCGTGATTTACGCCTACATGCAGACTCCGCTCTATACGGCGGCTGCGACGATACTGCTGAAGCCGGGAAGTCCGCAGATCATGGGCGATAAGGACGCGTCGCAGGATCAGGGCATGATGTACGATTCCGACCTGTACGAGAACTTCCAGAAAACTCAATACCAGATTCTACGCAGCCGGACGCTTGCCGCATACGTAATTCGAGCGGAGAACCTCGAACATAACCCGGCGTTCCTCGGGCCGAAGCCGCAACCGGGGTTGATTGAGTCCGCGCTGTCGTCGGTCAGTCTTTGGCTCAATCATACCAACGGGCGCAAGCCGCGGCCGCAGGCGACCGAGCAGGCGGCGCACAACGGCGTTCCGCCGGGGCTGATCAGTGCTTACCTCGGCGGTCTGCGGATAGCGCCGATCATGGATACTGACCTGGTGACGATCGAATACGTTTCGACCGATCGGGGTCTCGCCGCCAAACTCGCCAACGCGCACGCGCACGGATACATCAGGCTCGGGATCGAGCTGCGCAGCCAGTCCAATGAGGAAGCGGAGAACTTTCTCAAGGAGCGGCTCGGCGAATTGAAGGACAGCCTCGAAAAATCGGAAGTCGCACTCAACGACTACCGCCGCGCCAAAGGGATTATCCCCGGACTGATGTCGCTCGACGGCAAGGAGACGGTGGTTCTCGATCGCGTCTCGGAACTGAGCAAGGACCTGACCACCGCGCAGGTCGATCGGATAGGGCTCGAGGCGCAGATGCAGCTGATCAACAGCCACAAGTACGATTCGATTGCGGCGGTGATGAGCGATGCCGGGGTTGTATCCATGCAAGGGCAGTTGAATACGCTCGACGCCGACTACGCCAGCATGGGGAAAAAGTTCAAGCCCGATTACCCGCCGATGATGCAGATGGCGGCCAAGCGGGCCGAACTGGAGCGGCGGCTCGAAGCCGAGATTTCGCGGGTCGTCTCCGGAATCCAGGGCTCTTACCAGGCCGCGTCGGACAAGGAGCAAAAGCTGCAGGCTGAGATGAACAAGGAACGGCAGCAGGCGCTCGGGCTCAACGACGCGGCGGTTGAATACGCGATTCTTCAGCGCGAAGTCGATACCAATCGCGAACTCTACGAGAGCGTGCTGCAGCGAATGAAGGGAATCGGGCTGGCGGCGGAGTCGCAGACCTCGAACATCATAATCGTCGATCCGGCGGAAACGCCGGGCGCACCGTCGAGTCCGAAAAAATTCAGCATGATGATGCGCAACTCGGCGCTGGCGCTGGTCGCCGTGATTGGGCTGGTCTTTGGACTGGAATACCTGGACACCACGCTCAAGACGCCGGAACAGGTCGAGCGCTACCTGCACGTGCCGAATATCGGAGCGATACCGTCGTTCGCCAGCATGCGTCTGAAGGGCAAGGGTCCGACGCTGCTGACGGAAGACAACGGCATCAAGAAAATCGGTTATGGGCGCGAGCTGCTCGGCGTCGCCAACCCCTATTCGCTGGTCGGCGAGGCCTATCGGACTTTCAGGACGGCGCTGATGCTGTCGCGGGCGGGAGCGCCGCCCAAGACTATTCTGTTTACCAGCGCGCACAGTGCGGAGGGCAAGACGGTTTCGGCGACCAACACGGCGGCGATGTTCGCGCAGACCGGTGCGCGCGTCCTGCTGATTGACGCCGATCTCAGAAAGCCCCGCTGCCATCGCGTGCTGGCGCTGGAGAATTCCTCCGGACTGACTGAAGTGCTGACCGGCACCTGCGAAGTGCAGGACGTTATCCGGACGACGATCGTCGATGGTCTTACGTTCATCAGCGCGGGATCGCTGCCGCCGAATCCCACCGAACTGCTGGGGTCGGAGCGGATGAGCCAGGTGCTCGCGCTGGTCGCCCACGAGCATGACGTGGTGATCATCGACTCGCCGCCGGTGATGCCGGTGAGCGACGCGCTGCTGTTGGCGACGGTGGTGGATGGAGTGGTGCTGGTGGTAAACAGCATCAAGACGTCGAAGCACCATGTGAAGATGACGTGCGCGAAGCTTGAATATGCGCGCGCGAAAATCTTCGGCGTGCTGCTCAACGAGATAGACCTGAAGCATCCTGGCTACGGCCACTACTCGCACTACTACAATCACTACACGCGGCCCGATGCGGACCTCGAAATGCCGTTCAAGGATGCCGGCGGTCCGGACAGCGCCTGAGGCCCACCTTGGCGCCGCCGCCGCTCGATTGATTCGAGCGTCCCGCGCGAAAATTGGATGACCGATTTGAGTCGCGCGCACGATAACCGCATCCGCCGGTCGATCCTGATTGGCGGTATCGTCTTCCTGGCGCTCTTCATGCCGCTGGCGTTCGGTGCGGTGCATCCGTGGGCATACAAGATCGGAGAGGCGACGGCGTTCGCATTGCTGATGCTGTGGCCGTTCGGCCGGGCGGCGCGCGACGGGCAACCGGCCGAGCTTGGCCCGCAGATCCTAACGTTCACGATTCCGATCGCGGGATTTTTAGGGTTTGCCCTGCTGCAGTTGCTGCCCATCCCGCCAGCCGCGACCCGCATCATCTCGCCATCCACCTACAGGCTTTACCAACAGGTATTTCCCGGATGGCCCGCGCGAGCGCCGTACGCCGGGCTCGAGGCTTCCAATCAATTGGCAGCCGCGCCGACCAGCGCAGTCAACCCCGGAGCGGTAGTGCTGCCGACGGTGGCCGAGGTGAAAGCGGGCGCGCCGATCCCATTCGAACCGAAACCGCCGGTGACGGACGTGCGCGCGGAGGGCGGCGGTTATTCGGAGTGGCTGGCGAAAATTTACTCGACCAGGTGGCGGCCCCTTTCGATCGCGCCGGTGCTTTCGTGGTCGGGATTGATCTTGTTTGCCGCGTGCGCGGCGCTGTTCATGCTGGTCGCGTTCGTCCCGGTGGGCGCGGCCGCCGCGAACAACGAACGCGATTGGTTTGTCGGGACGGTGGTAACGGTCCTGGTCGCGGTGGGATTGGGAATCGCTGCGCTTGGACTGATTCAGCAGGCAACCTGGAACGGCAGGATTTTATGGTTCTTCGTGCCGCTCGATTGGGGCGCGCCGATGCTCGACATCGTCCCCCGAGCCAGCGGGCCGTTCGTCGATCCCGATCACTTCGCCGGCTTCCTCGCGATCATCTTTCCGCTCGCGATTTCTGGAACCCTTTTCGGCAGCCCGCTGGTATCCAGGCGATGGTCGAGCGGATACCGGATCGCGTGCGGCGTGGCGTCGCTGGTGATGATGGCCGCGGTCATCATGAGCCAGTCGCGCGCCGGATGGATCGGTCTCGCCCTTGGCCTGGCGCTGCTGATGATTCTGAACTCGCGCGGAGAGGAGCAGCGCGAGCGGGCGACGCACTCGCGCCGCATAGCGCTGGCCGGTGCGGCGTGCATGCTGGTGCTCGCGATGCTGTTTATTGGGGCCAGCGGACGCGGCCAGGTGAGTGAGCGGGTCCAGAATTCTCTCGCCGTCGATACCGGATTGCCCGAGCGGATGAATGCGTGGGCCAACGCTCGCAGCATCGTCGAGGACTTTCCGGCGGTCGGCATGGGACTGCGGACGTGGCCCGAGCTGTTCACGCGATACCGTTCGCGGCCGTGGTCGGAGCTGTATTTTTCAGAAGCGCACAACGACTATCTGCAAATGATTGCGGAGACCGGAATGGTCGGGCTGGTGTTGGCGGCGTGGTTCGTGCTCCGCGCCGCAAGCTTCATCTATCGCAGGTTCGCGCAGTTGCCGGGGAAAATATTGCCGCTCCAGGCGGCGCTGGTGTCGGCGCTGGCGGTGATGGGGGTCATCGAGTTTTTCGATTTCGATTTGCAGATACCGGCGATCGCTTTTTTCTTCGCGATAATGCTCGGACTGGCGATCAGGGTTTCGTGGGCATGGACGATAGATGACGATCCCAACGAATACGAATTCCAGCCGCCACGCGGCGCGTTGGCGCGCAGCTGGGTGCCGCTGGCGGCGGCCGGACTGCTGCTGGCGACCTTCATGCAACCCTCGGTTGCGTACCCGTACAACCTGGCGGCGCCGGCCTCGGTCGCGCAGGCCAGATCGATGTTGCTGTTGTATCCGGCCAACACGTTTTCGCATGAAGCGGCGGCGGCATTTCTCGGCGATCGCATGGGGCTCTCAGTACGCCTGCGCGAGAAGGAGATCGCGCTCGAGCTCGACCCGCTGAATCCGTACACGCGCGACTCCTACATGCGCGCGCTGGCCCGGGCCGGCCGCGACGCGGACGCGCTCAAACAGATGGAGCTGTCGGTTTACAATTCGCCCGCCCCGCAGACGCATCCTTATATGTCCGATCGGCTGATAGGCTGGCTCACGCCCGATGAACGCAACGCGATCGAACGGGGCATCACCCGCGCCACCGCCGAGCAGGTGCCCGGTGCGCTCGCGGCGGCGGCCGCGTTTTATGACGGGGTCGGCAAATATGACGATGAAGCGTCGCTCTACGCCGAGGCGGCGCGGCGCGCGCCTGATCCTTCGGCGCAGTACGGATACCTGCTGAGCGCGGCGGCGGCCGCCGCGCACGGATCGGATTTCAAGCGCGCGCAGTCGCTGCTCGAGCAGGCGATCGCGGCCGAACCCGGTGAAACGCGCGCGTACTCCGAGCTGGCGATGAACGTGTACGCGCCGCAGAAGGACATGGCGGGCATCAAGCACACCGTTGCGCAGGCCATCGACAACGGAATCGACAGCTACGAGATGGAATCGCTGCTGGCCAGCGCCGCGCAATCGATGGGCGACCTGCCGTCGGCGATCGACGCGGTCCGGAAGATGGCTGCCGACCGCCCGGATTCCTTCGAGGTAAGCCTGCGCCTGGGCGAACTCTACCGCGACAATCATGATTTCAACCAGGCGGTGATCATGCTGACTCGCGCGGTCCAGTTGCGGCCCGATTCCGCGCTCGCCTACTACTCGCTGGCCGGGGCGGACGAACAGGCATACAACTACGCCGACGCCGACAAGGCCTACGCGCGCGCGGCGCAACTCGCGCCCGACAACGAGGCTTACAAAGCGCGCGCCGACGATTTCCACAAAAAATTCGCCAACGCGGCCCCCGCGCAGGCCGGAGCGCAGACGCCCTAGCAGGGTGTTGGAAAACAGAAACCAATTGATGGTTCCCAGTTTAGGTGTTTCAACACCCTGCGTAAAAACGGCTTCTTACCTACAACCTCTCCCCCTTTGGGGGAGACAAGAGAGAGGGAGCAGGCGTTGAAAATTACCTTTTCAACAGCCTGCTAGCAGTACACGCCCGCTTCCGCGCGTGAAGATTCTCTACCTCAATCCGAAAGCCCAGATGGGCGGCGGCGAGCGCAGTTTGCTCGACCTCATGATCGAGCTGCGCGCACTCCGGCCGGATTGGGAACTGGCGCTGATCGCGGGCGAGGACGGGCCGCTGCTCAGAGCCGCGCGCGAAATAGGCGTCGCCGCGCGGGCGATCGCGTATCCAAGGGGGCTGGCGCAATTCGGCGATTCGGCAATCGCGAACTCGCCCGGCGGCGCGATGCGGACCGCGAAGTTTGTCGCGGGACTCGGCCGCGCCGCAATCGCGGCGCTGGCGCATGTGCCCGCGCTGCGCTCGGCGATTGCGGCCGAGCGTCCCGACATCGCGCATTCCAACGGCTTCAAGGCGCATATCCTGGCGGCGTGGGCGGCGCCCGAATCGGTCCCGATCATGTGGCACGTGCGCGACTACGTCGGGCAACGGCCGGCGATGTCGCGGCTGCTCGCGATGCACGCGCGGCGATGCGCGGTAGCGGTGACCAATTCGCGCAGCGTCGCCGACGACTTGCGCATCGCCTGTCCGCAAATCCCCAGGACCGTGCCGATTTACAACGGGATCGATCTCGCGACCTTCAATCCTGAGGGCGCGGCCGCGGAGCTGGACGAAATCGCCGGGATGACGCCGCGCAAAGACCCGGTCGTGCGAGTCGGGTTGCTCGCGACGATGGCGCAATGGAAGGGGCACGAGATTTTTCTGCGCGCGCTTGCGATGCTCCCGCGCGAGTTGCCGGTGCGCGGATACGTCATCGGCGGCAGCCTCTACAGCACGCTCGGCAGCCAGGCCGACCTCGCGCAATTGCGGCAGCTCGCGGACACTCTCTCGCTCAACGGCAACGTCGGCTTCACCGGTTTTGTCAACCATCCGGCGGCGGCGATTCGCGCCCTCGATATCGTGGTCCACGCCAGCACCAGTCCGGAACCGTTCGGGCGTGTGATCGCGGAGGCGATGGCGTGCGGGAAGCCGGTAATCATGACGGCGGCGGGCGGCGCGCTCGAAATCGTGACGTCCGGGCAGGACGCTATCGCGATCGCGCCGGGTGACGCCGCGGCGCTGGCCGGCGCGATCCGCCAACTGGCGTGCGCCGCACCGCTGCGAGCGCAACTCGGCGCCGCCGCGCGCCGGACCGCGGAGCGTCGCTTCGATCGCGCCTGGATGGCGCGCGAGTTGATCCCGATTTACGAAGAACTCGACGCGGCGCGCAACTGAGCCGATGCGCGTGCTGCATATCGGGGCGGGCAACCTGTACGGCGGGGTCGAAGCGCTGCTGACGACGCTGGCCCGCAGTCGCGCGCTGACTCCCGACGTCGAGCCCGAGTTTGCGCTGTGCTTCGCGGGCCGTCTCAGCGCTGAGCTGGCCGCGGCCGGCGTTCCGCTCCACATGCTCGGCGAGGTCCGCATCCGCTACCCGCTGACCCTGATACGCGCGCGCCGCCGGCTGCGTGACATCCTGTCGTCGGGCGGTTACGACGTGGTCGTATGCCATATGGCATGGACCCAGGCGCTGTTCGGTTCGGTGGCCCGCGCGGCGCGCGTGCCGGTTGCGATGTGGCAGCACATGGCATCGAACGGGCGGCATTGGCTCGAGCAATGGGCGCGCTACGCCGGCCCCGACCTGGTTATTTGCACCAGTCATTTCGCGGCGGATGAATTCAGCGGGGTCTTCACGATGTTGCCGGTTGAGGTAGTGCATTGCCCGGTCACGCCGCAGTCGATTAACTACTCGCAGTCCGAACGCGACGCAGTGCGATCTGAATTGACTACTCCGGCAAACTCAGTCGTGGTCATTCACACCGGCCGGATGCAGGAATGGAAGGGTCAGCGGCTGCTGATGCGGGCCGCATCGATTATCAAGTCGAATAGCCAGTGGATTATCTGGTTCGTCGGCGGCGCGCAGCGCGACTCCGAACGAGGTTACGTCGCCGGCCTGCACGCAACCGCCCGGGAATTAGGCATTGAGGATCGGATCCGATTTGCCGGCCAGCGCAACGACGTTGCCCGGCTGCTGGCCGCGTCCGACATCCACTGCCAGCCGAATATTTCTCCCGAGCCGTTCGGCATCGCGTTTATTGAAGCGCTCTATGCCGGACTTCCGGTGGTCACGACGCGGCTCGGCGGCGCAATCGAAATCGTGAACGACTCTTGCGGTGTCACGGTGGCGCCGAACGATCCAATTGCATTGGCCGCGGCACTGGGAAGGTTGATCGGAGACGCCGGGCAACGTCGGCGGCTCGGCGATGCGGGCCCGGCGCGGGCGCGCGAGCTCTGCGATCCCGCGCAGCAAATGGAGCTCCTGCGCAAGACTCTGGCGAATCTGTGCGGTGCGCGCCCTGCGGTGGCGGGCGGCGCGCAATGAACGTATCGATGGACTGCGAATCGCGCGCGCTGCAGTCGCGCGGAAAGAGCTCGGCGGCAATCTATAAAATGGTCGCGCGCGCGCTCGAGCGTGCGGGCCGCTGCGAAGTGCTGCTCAACGTCGGCTGTGGAGAAGGCACGCTCCGAAGCTTCGTCGCTCATCAGTTCGCGCGCTATGTGGGCGTGGACATCGCGCGCTACGACGGCTTTCCGGCCGATGCCGAGTTTCACCAAGTGAATCTGGACGGTCTTCCGATGCCGCTGGCGGACGGCTTTGCGGACGTGGTCGCCGCGGTCGAGACGATAGAACACCTCGAGAACCCGCGCGCTCTGATGCGCGAGATGGTTCGCCTGTGCCGTCCCGGCGGTTGGGTGGTCGTGACCACGCCCAACCAGCTTTCTCTCGCGAGCAAAGTTTCGCTGCTTTTGAAAAATCAGTTTTTGGCATTTCAGGAAGCCCCCGGATTGTATCCGGCGCACATCACCGCGCTGCTGGAAATCGATCTCATCCGAATTGCGCGCGAGTGTGGTCTCGCCGACTGCGCGATCGTGTACTCCAACCAGGGCAGAATCCCGCTCACCAGCACGCATTGGCCCACCGCGTTGACCGGCAGAGCATTCAGCGACAACCTCGCGCTTGTCGCCCGGCGAACTCGACTCGTGGAGCCGCGAAGTCTTCACCATCCGAGAGCAGGCGATGCAGGTTGATAGCGAACCGATCGGGATCGCACAACGCTGGGGTTGGCGCGGAGAAGCGCTCGAAACTGTGATGCGCGACCGAGTATCTGCGCTCGCGCACGCCTTTGCCGGACTCTCTGCCTGCTATGCGGTTTATGCGCACCTGACAATGCCGGTGCTTCCTTTCGACGATGCCTACATCACGTTCCGCTATGTGCGCCAACTTTTCGATGGAAACGGTCTGGTCTACAACGCGGGGCATCGAGTTCTCGGTGTCTCGACGCCGCTGATGCTGCTGTGGTCAATCGCGCTGGGAATGTTCTCAGGATCGGATCTTCCCGCGATGGCAGTTCGGCTCAACGTGGCGTTCTTTCTGGCGACGGCGGTGGGACTCTACCTCATAATGCGCCGTGTAACGGACCGCGCGACGATTCCGGCGGTGCTGACCGGGCTGTTTCTCGTCAACCAGCGCCTTCTGGCGATCAGCGGGGGTGGGATGGAATCGTTTCTCTACACGGCCCTGGTGCTGTTTGCACTGCTGGCCGCGGCTGAGGACCGAGAGGTAATCTTCGGGCTGCTTGCCGCGCTTGCGATTCTCGCGCGTCCAGAAGGTGTCTTCCTGATAGCAGCGGGGTTGGTTGCCTTCGCTCGCACGCCAAGGAAGCTCGTCCGGTCTGCCGCCACCGGCGCCATCCCATTGTTGATCTGGCTTAGTTTCGCCAGAGAATACTATGGCAGCATTGTCCCGCAGTCAGTCATTGCGAAGGCGCGGCCGATCTATCTGCTTCCGCCATATTCGACTCTGGAAGAGCTGCTGTATCGCTGTGGCCGATACGTGACGGGTTATTCACTGGGATACAACGCGCTTTCGCTGGCAGTCGGGGTGGCTTCCCTGATTCTGTTTCTGTGCTCGTGCCTGCTGTTAATCTCACGTGGTAAGGCTGCCAGCGTGATCGGTGCCGGTGTCGCCGCACTCTTCCTCGGAACGTGCGCGATGTATTCCGCGGACAACGTGATCATCTTCGATTGGTACACGCCCGGACTCCAGCTCGTGTTCATGACCGGCGTAGTCGTGGCGGGGCTGTTGATTGTCCGAAAGGCTGGCGCCGGTGCTGCTGGAAGGCTCGTGAACGCCGCACTGATCATCTGGTTTGCGCTGCTGTCGCTGCCTCCCGGGCACGCGTTCGGAGGCCATATTGCGCTTGTTTCGAACGGCCTCGATTTGAGCGGATGGCGTAGCCGCGTAGTGGTGTATCGCCAGGCAGCTCAATGGATGAACGAGCACGCGCGCCCAGGCGACCGGATGGCTGCGCCAGAGATCGGTGCCCTCGGCTACTATTGGCACGGCGATTTGCTCGATTCGTGCGGCTTGGTCAGCCCCGAAGCCCTGCCGTTCCTACCTATCCGGCCCGACGCGAGGGGGTTCTCCAACGATGGCGCCTTCGATCCCGAGTTCGTCCGAGCGACGGGCGTGCAATGGGTGGCTTCGGCCGACATCTTTATGCGCCGGCTCGCGATGCAAGATCCTTGGTTCCAGCAACACTACGAACTGGTCCAGACGCTCCCTCTGCGCAGCTCTGAGTTTGGAGCGAAGGCCGTGTTGATTTATCGTGAGCGAAAGGCCAGCTAGGGGTTCGGGCGCGATTCACAATCTACACTTAGATGAACATATCGATTGTCCCCGAATCATCTCAGCGCGCGGACCTCGCGGGCTGGCTGCCGCTCGCAATCGGCTTGTCGGGGGTGATCCTGCTATGGGATCTGCTGTGGCTGCCGCAAACGCTGAACTTCGCGCCGTTCGCTTTCGGCGATCCCGGCAGCAACCTCACGATCTTCTATCTCGTCTCCCACGGCTACCGGCCGGTGATCGACTTCGGCTATCACTACGGTCTGCTGGGATTGCTCGCGAGCCTGGCCTGGTTCCGCGCCTTCCCGTTAACGCCCGCCGGCTACCAGGCCGCATGCATCGCATGCCAGATAGGCGTCGCCTGTGGGGTCGCGCGAATCGCGCGCGCTCTCGCATTCAAACCGCTTCAACTGATTTTCCTGTTCATCGCGATCGGTCGCGCGGTGCCGCCGACCTACTGGAACTTTGCGCACGGTATCGAGGCCGTCCTGATTTGCTTCGCGTTGGCCGAACAGGCTCGCGGTGCTCGGGCAAACGCGCTCGCCTTGACGATAGCCGCGATATTCGCAAAACCGAGCATGGGGTTTGTCTATGCGGCGTTGCTGATGACGCTGATGGCGCTGGATCTCTACCGCCGCCGAATCACTTCGCCAACCGTGTGGTTCGACCAGGTCAGGCGCGCGATTATCGTCGGAATTTCGCTGTGCGCGGTCCTGGGAATTGTGTTCGGGGCGGACGTGCTATGGCGCACCGCTTTCCCCATAAGTGGCGCCGACGCCTA
This sequence comes from uncultured delta proteobacterium, assembly GCA_963717005.1. Classification (GTDB taxonomy): domain Bacteria; phylum Desulfobacterota; class Binatia; order Binatales; family Binataceae; genus Binatus. The sequence goes on along the minus strand of OY970324.1, from coordinate 4,205,198 downwards.
TCGAGTGCAGAACATGGGCTTCTTCGGTGGCACCGGATCGATGCTCTGGGATGCGCCGCACGTCAATTGGCATTACTACGCCGGCACTGTAATCGGCCTGTGGCTGGTCGCGACCGCGTACCTCGTATGGGGCGCAATCCCGGCTGCCCGGCGGCTGTGGGAAAATATCGGGACGACAGCCGATTCCATCGCAACCCGCCGCGACGCGGTAATATTCTCCTGCGCGTGCCTGCATCTCGCGTTCGTATTCGTTTTCTTCGGCAATTCGGGCTCCTGGGTTTACTACTCATATATTTTGATCGCGGGCGCCGCTGCCGTGCCCATCGAGCGCCCACTACATAGCTACGCTTTCTGTGCGATCATCGTCATCGCCGCCGGGACTTACTACGGACTGGTCAAGGATTCGATCGCGGCCTGGAGAACTACCAGCCGGACACCCGTGACCGCCAATCTCTGGAGTTCGCCGCAGGTGCGCGATGAGTGGTCGCGAGTCCTGGCGTTGAGCAAGGGGCGACGCGCCGCGGTTCTGCACTACGCGGGCGCGGTTGAGATTTTGTATCCCGAGTTCGAACCGCCCGCCGGTTCTTTTTTTGTTGAAGGCTTGATGACTGCGCGACAGACTCAGCGTGAAGTCGCGAAGATCGAATCCGCCGATATCATCGTGCTTCCAGAAGCCACGCTGCCTCCGCGCTGGGGTGGTTATCTGATGACGCCCGAAGCCGAGCGCGCGCTCTCGCACTTCAAACCAATCGAGCACGGCTTGTATTTTTCAGTCTCGGAACGATCTCAATGAACCTGTCGAGTTGAGGCGCGGGCTTCGGCCAATTGAAATGACTTCCGGAACAGCCTCATACGGGGAGCATCGATACACGCTCGAGCGCCGGCGCGCTTCGGTCAGCTTCCTCCGCGCGCACGCGGTCGAGTTGATGTTCGCGCTCGGGTTCGTATCCCAGGTCGCGCTGCTGTCGGGCGCGATTGGACGGGCCCGGGTGTTCGTGCGGATGGCCGTGTTCGGCGCGAGCATCGCGCTGCTGTTTTTGCTGCGTGGCAAGGGCAGGCCTTCGCCCGCGGTCAAGCCGGCGAAGTTCATACTGGCAATAGTCGCGCTCTCGTTTTTCAATCCGGACAGCAACACGCTGGCGGCGAGCGCGGCCCAAATCGGGATGTACGTGGCGATTCTGGCGCCGCTGTTCTGGGTGCAGCGACTGACGACCGACCAGTCGAGTCTGCGCCGCGTATTGCTGATGATTTGGATTTTCCAATCCATCAGCGCAGGGGTGGGCATCTTGCAGGTGTACTATCCGGGGCGCTTCGACCCCGCCATTTCCACCATCATCATGAACCAGGGCAGGGCGTACGTAAGAGGCCTTCAGTTCCAGAATGCATACGGACAAACGGTGTTCCGCGCGATGGGGCTGTCCGATGTCCCCGGCGGCGCCGGGGCGGCCGGCTTTTACGCGGCGCTGTTCGGCGCCGCCTTCATGCTTACGTGGAAGAGATGGCCCGCCCGCATGCTTGCGATCGGAACGATGGTAGTGGGAGTGGCGGCTATTTTTCTTTCTCACGTGCGGGTGTCGATGGTGACCTTGATTCTCTGCTCCGCGGTGCTGACTGTGGTTCTGGCGATCAGACGCGCCAGGGTTCGCGCGTCGCGGCCCGCATGGCGCAGGTACGAAGCGGGAACCCTGACCCGGCTGCTGGCAGTGATCGGAGTGGTGGCGTTTTTCGGCTTCAGTTGGGCAATCGCGGTCGGAGGCAGCGGCGTCGCCGAGCGCTTCGAAACGCTGACCGCGTCGGATCCCGGGACCGTCTATCATCAAAATCGCGGCCACTACATCGAGTTCTCGATCGCGGAACTTCTGCCCGAATATCCACTAGGTGCGGGACTCGGCCGCTGGGGAATGATGAACCATTATTTCGGCGACAATTCCGATCCCAACACCTCTTCGATCTGGGCTGAAGAGCAGTTCACCGCGTGGCTGGTAGATGGAGGCGTGCCGCTGATCGTGGTTTATCTGTTCGCAATCGCGGTGGCGGGCTGGTTCGCTTTCAGATTGTCGCTGGCGCGGATTAATCCTGAATTGGCGATCATGGCGGCGGTGATTTGCGCCTACGACGTTGGCGCGGTGCTGACTTGCCTCGACTACCCATTCTTCGGCGGTCAGAGCGGGATGGAATTCTGGATGCTCAACGCGACTTTGTTCGCGGCGGCGGCTGCGATCGCGCTGCCAGGTCCGCGCCCGCCGCGCGATCGATGAAGCCGTACCTGATTGTCACCGGTGACTTCGTCAAGACCGGCGGGATGGATCGGGCCAACTACGCACTCGCACGCTACCTTGCCGAACGCGGCGCCGAGACCCACCTGGTCGCGTACCGGGTCGATCCTGAACTCGAAGCAATGCCGAACGTAATCACGCACAAGGTGCGCAAGCTGATGAACTCATATCTGGCGGCCGGCTTCCTGCTCGGCTCGGTTGCGAAAAAATGGGCGAAGATCATCAGCGGGCGCGGGGGCAGGGTGGTGACCAACGGCGGCAATTGCCGCTTCGGCGACATCAACTGGATCCATTACGTGCACGCGGCGTACCGGCGGCCGTCGTCGTTGTCGCTTCTATCGAAAGCCCGGAACCGGGCGGCGCACCTTTATTTCGTCGCCCAGGAACGCCGGGTGCTGCCGCTGGCGCGGATGCTGGTGGCCGACTCGAATCGGACCCGGCAGGACGCGATCGAGAGGCTTGGAATCGACGGCTCCAAGGTCCGGACAGTTTACTACGGGACGGATCCGCACGAGTTCAGGCCGGCCGACGGAGGCGAACGCGCGCGGGTGCGTCGCGAAGTTGGATTGCCGCCGCAACATCCCGTGGTCCTGTTTGTCGGCGCGCTGGGCGACAGCCGCAAGGGCTTCGACATCTGTTTTCGCGCGTGGCAGATGCTGTGCGCGGATTCGGCGTGGGCCGCGCACCTGGCGGTCATCGGGCGCGGCGCGGAACTTCCAATCTGGCAGCGGCGCGCGGCGGAGGCCGGGATCAGCGATCGCATCCACTTCCTCGGCTTTCGCAGCGACGTGGCCGACCTCATGCGCGCGTGCGACGCAATGATCGCACCGTCGCGCTACGAGCCGTACGGGCTGGCCGTGCACGAGGCGCTGTGCTGCGGGCTGCCGGCGATAGTGTCGGCGAAGGCCGGCGTCGCTGAGCGCTATCCGCGCGAACTTGCGGAGTTGTTGATTCCCGATCCCGAAGACGCGCCGGACGTCGCGGCGCGGCTCCGCCGATGGCAGGCGAATCCGGAGTTTTTCAGGAACGCGGCGGATGCCTTGTCGGTCACGATGCGGGCATATACCTGGGATGACATGGCGGCGAAAATCGTCGAGCTGGGAGAAACTGCCGCGTGAGGCCGCTGCGCGTTCTGGCGCTGATATCCGATCGTCCTTATCCACCAGTTACTGGTGGACGCGTTCGCAACCTGCACCTTTGGCCCGCGCTGCAAAGGCTCGGAGTGGAAGTCCGGGTCGTCGGCATCGATGCGGCACGGCGCGACGACCCAACCGAACCATTGGGGCCGCCATCGGTTCGCAGCGAATTCCACAAGCGCGAACGGCAGTCGCTAATCCCGCGCATGTGGAATGGCGCCCTGCATTCTCATCACGAGTGGCCGCGCTCGGATGCGATGGCTGCCAGGGTTGATGAAATTGTGGCCGAATGGCGGCCCCAGGTGATTCATGCCGAAGAACTGCGGATGGGATTTTATCTGCCGCGCGCGCGGGCGAGTCGAGCGGATGCGGTTCAGACGGTCACGCTGCATAACGTTGAATCCGAACTCCAGCGGCGGCTCGGCAGCACATCGGTTGCAGTTGGCCGTGCGCTGGTCAACCGCCTTCACCGCATCTCACTGGTAAAATACGAAAGGCGGCTGGTGTCGCTGGTGGACCTCGCGCTTGCCTACTCGCCGGTTGACTACGAGCGCTACCGCCGGCTCTATCCGGATGCGCGATGGGCGCTTACCCGCAACGGCTCGAATGCGCGATGCATTTCGCCGGCGCCGCAAGTGAGCGCGCCGAAAATTCTGATCGTCGGCACGATGTCGTACGCGCCCAACGTTCGCGGCTTGTACTGGTTTCTGGAACAGGTGATGCCGCGGTTGGCGAGCGGCGTTTCGGTTACAGTGGCGGGCTCCAATGCGAGCGCTGAGCTCCGCCGCCGGCTGACCAATGCCGGCGCCGCGCTTGTCGATACTCCCGCCGACCTCACCGCCCTCTACGCCGGGCACGCGATTGCAGCGGTACCGGTGCTCGAAGGCAGCGGCACGCGCGGCAAGATCCTCGAAGCATGCGCGCACGAGCGGCTGGTGGTGACGACGCCCCTCGGCCTCGAGGGCCTGGATCTCCGCCCCTCGATAGAAGGAGTGCTCGTGGCCGACACGGCCGAAGCGTTCGCGATGGAACTGAACCGATGGCTGCCCCAAATCGAGGAACGCTCGCGAATCGCGCAGCTTGGCCGTCAAGCCGTTCTCGACCGCTATGATTGGTCAGGCGTCGCCGCTGATCTGTTGAGGCAATGGCAGCAGTGCGCGTCGCTTTGATCAAAATCGGCGCCCTCGGCGACGTTCTCCGGACCACGGCACTCATCCCGGGCTTGAAACGCCTCGACCCGGCGCTCGATCTCACCTGGATAACCGCGCGCGATGCGTTGCCGCTGGTAGCGAACAATCCGGATATCACCGAGCTGGTCGAGGTTGACGGGGATTCAGCCGACGGCTGGCGCCATCGACGCTACGATTGGGTAATCTCGCTTGATGACGAACCGCAGTTTTGCCGTCTCGCTACCAGCCTGCTTTCCGATCGATTGTCCGGTGCGTACGAGGATCCCCACGGATGCATTCGCTACACCGACGACCTCGAGCACTGGTTTGGGATGGGCCGATTGCGGCCGGCGGAAGCGGGCGGCCTTGCCCGCGCGAATCAGCTCAAGCGCGAGAATTCCTTGTCTTACGGTGAAATCTTTTACCGCGGGCTTGCGCTGCCGCCGCCGGTTGAACGGCCACGCCTCGTGCTGCCGGAGCATCACCGCCAATGGTCGCGTCGATGGCTACAAGACCGCGGGCTCGCGGGGCGGCAGCGGGTAGGAATTAACTCCGGGGCAGGAGGGCGCTGGCGATTCAAAAGTTGGGGTGAGCGCCAGACCGCGGACCTGGCCCGGATACTCGCGACGGACCTGCATGTTGCCGTCATCGTGATGGGCGGCCCTTCGGAGGCGGAACGCAACGCGCGCATCGTCTCGGCCGCAGCCACCCCCGCGGTTGTCGCTGCGCCGACCGATCTTGACCTTCTGTCCTTTGCTTCGATGATCGGCGACTGCGCCGCATTGGTCACGAGCGATTCGCTCGCCCTGCATATCGGGTTGGCCCTGCGGCGGCCGGTGGTAGCCTTCTTCGGTCCGACCTCGGACGCGGAGATTGACCTCTTTGGATTGGGCGAAAAAGTAACGACACCACTCGAATGCCGGCGATGCTACCTGGCTGATTGCGACGTGCGCCCGCATTGCATGGAATCGATCGGAGTCGGCGCATTATTCGACGCGGTGCGCCGCTGGCTGTCGAACTCTTGAACACTCGCTCGTGAGCGGACCCTCGAAAGACTACCGTCCGACACTCGACGGATGGCGCGCGATCGCTATCCTGCTCGTGATGTTCTGTCACGGCGGCAGCGCGGTCTTCTACCCGGCGGGAATATTCGCCAGTCCGGGATGGTACTCGATTAGCCGGCATGGATCGTTCGGAGTCGATCTGTTCTTCGGCATCAGCGGACTGCTCATCTGCGGGCGCTTGCTCGACGAAAATGAGAGGACCGGCGGCATAAGTCTCGGCAGCTTCTATCTCCGCCGAGTGTTCAGGATCCTGCCGCCGGCTTTTGCATACCTTGCGATCGTCGGCCTTTTCGCAATCGGCGGGGTTATCGTCGTGAGTCCGCGCGAATGGCTGAGCAGCGTGTTCTTCTCGCGCAACTATATCGTGATGCCGGCCGACACCGGATGGTACACCGGACACTTCTGGTCGCTCGCCGTCGAGGAACACTTCTACCTGATCTGGCCGGCCAGCTTGCTGACGCTGGGGTCCGTCCGCGCCAGGCGCTACCTGCCCGTGATAGCGATCGCCGTCGCGATTTGGCGAATGGCGGACTTCCATTTTTTCCACTCGCAAATCTGGCCCGGCGTCCTCTCCCACAACATCTATGAGAGAACCGACACGCGCTTCGACGGCTTGCTCTGGGGCTGCTGGATAGCGCTTATCGTAAGCGTTCCGAAGTACCGGGAGATTCTGTCGCGGCGCTTGACGGCAACTGTTGTAGCCGGACTGGTGATAGCGCTGATTGCATGCATCGCGCTGAACCCCCCGTTCCAGATGGCGTGGGAGGCCTTCCTGGTGCCGCTCATCCTGGTTGGCACGGTGCTCAATCCCACGATTTTGTTCGGCAGGATTCTCGAGACCTCGCCGATGCGCTGGGTCGGCAGGATTTCTTACAGCCTCTATCTCTGGCAGCAGCTATTCCTGGTGGACTGGAAACTTCCGCGTCCGCTCCCGTTCGGCCGGCTGCAGGAATTTCCGCTGAACCTCGTGGCCGTGTTCGCGTGCGCGGCGGCCAGTTACTACCTGCTCGAACGGCCGCTGGTCGGGATGGGGCATTCGCTGTCGGCCAGGTATCAGACTCACCGAGTTCGGGCTGAAGCTCCGGAGCCAATCGCTGAGAGAAGTGAAGTCCGCTAGCCAGAACATGTTGCGTGTTGCATTCGACGGGCGATCATTGGCAAATCCGGCACTGCGCGGATGGGACCGCTACACCGTCGGCCTCGTGCGCGAACTGGTCCGCTGCGGAGTCGAGGTCACTTTGTTCTCTCGTGCACGCACGCCTCTGCGCGATGAGCACATCCGCGATCTCGGCTGCCGGATCCAGCCGCTCGAAGATCGGGGCGGTCTCTACTGGGAGCAGATAGCGGTACCGCTTGCCCTATGGCGCGGCCGCTACGACATCTTTCACGCGCCCGCCGAGCACGGCTTGCCGATGCTCGCGACCTGTCCGCTGGTGATGACGATTCACAGCGTGACGGACCACAGCTACGAGGATCTGGTTCGCAATGGAACTTTGCCCGGCGCGGCGCGCAACTATCTTGGCCACGACCTCAAGCGGCGGAGTTGGTCGAGTTATTACTGGCGGGCGCAAGTTGCCCGCGCGAGTCACCTGATGGCGCCGTCGGAGTTTACCCGCGACGAGATAGTGAAATACCTGCGCGTGCCGCGCGAGCGCATCACTGTGACGCCGCTTGCCATCGACGCGCAATTCCAGCGGCCGGCGCGCGATTCCGCGTCCCGCGATCAAACCTTGCGGCGGCTCGGCGTGCGAAGGCCATACCTGCTCTACGTCGGCGGTTACGAGCCGCACAAGAACGTCGCCGGGCTGCTCGAAACTTTCGCGCGCGTGAAGTCCGCGATGCCGGATCGATCGCTGGTACTTGTTGGGACCAAGTCTCTGCCGGAGGATCTGGCGCGGGTTGCCGCTGGTCTGGGATTGGAAGTGGGACGCGATGTCGTCTTCCTGGTGAATCTGAGCGAGGACTTGACCGATTTGTACGACGCTGCGGAGTTGTTCGTCACCTTGTCGTGGCGCGAATCGTTCTGCCTGCCGGCGATAGAAGCGATGACCCGCGGAGTTCCGGTGGTGGCGAGCGCATGGGGTGCTTCGCGCGAGGTGGTGGGCGACGCGGGTGCTCTGGTCGATCCCCGCAACCCCGGCGACGCCGCCGACGCGATCATCGCAATACTGACCGCCGGCGATCGACTGGCCCGCATTGAACGGGCGCGCGCTCGAGCGCAGAGATTTTCGTCGTGGCGGCCCGCTGCCGCCAGCACGATTCAAGTTTACGAATCTTTGACCGGCAAGAATTTATGCCCCCAGGCGACCACGACGAGCGCCTAGCATAATGCAAGCTATCGCTCGCGAAGCCCTTCGGGCATGGGCGCGTACTTGCCGCGCTCCGGGCTATCTTCACCAGGTCGTTGATCGCTACGGCAGCCTGCTCGCGAACGGGCCGATGCCCACTCGGATTCCGGGCGGCGCGACGATCAACTGCGACCTCGCCGACCACGTTCAGCAGCGGATCTACTTCTTCGGCGTGTACGAAGCGATTTCGTCTTACCTGTTCTGGAGTCTTATCGAACCCGGCATGGTCGTAGTCGATGCGGGCGCCAACGTCGGGCAGTACTCGCTGCTCGCATCGGCGCGGGTCGGATCTGCGGGGCGGGTCCATTCCTTTGAGCCGGTCCCCGAAACGTTTTCGCGACTGCGCGATGCCGTGACCGATAATTCAATCGGCAACATTACGCTGAACCCGCTCGCGCTCTGGCATCGCGAGGAAGCCATACGGCTCGGGATGCCCGAGCGGATGATCAATAATCGCGGCGCGTTCAGCGCCGGGGCTTCTCATTCAGATCCCGATGCGATCGAGGCTAACGCGATCCGGCTGGACACCTACGCCGGCACCCGGGAACTCACGCGGCTCGACTTCATCAAGTTCGATATCGAGGGCGCCGAAACCAACGCCATCAGGGGCGCGCGTGAAACGCTGTCGCGATTCCGGCCTACGATTCTTATGGAAGTCTGTCCACTCGCGCTTTCGCGCCTCGGAACCAGCGTCGAAGAGCTATGGCATGAGATGCGGACGCTTGATTATCGCGGCTGGCGGCTGGGCTACGCCGGTCGCGACTGTCGCGAGGTGACTGACCCGGCTAGTTTGACCCAGGAAAATCTCCTGTTTTGCCCGGCCGAACCTCCAGCAGTTCTGTTCGGAGACTGGAACTACCGCACAGTTCTGAGTTGGGCCCACAGTGGATGGTGATCGATCGTGAAGCGCAACAATCCACCGCGCTGAGCTCCGCGTGCGAACGATAAGATTCATCATGACGATTGCGTCGCGCGAGGCCTACACCATCGTGATGGTGGTCATCGGCCTGTTCGCGACGCCGTTGATTTTGCACTGGCTGCACGACGAGCGCTTCGGCGCATTCCAGGTTGCAACCGACTGGATGGCCTATCTTTCGCTGCTGGAGTTCGGGCTGGGTGGCGCTCTGATGCCGCTGATCGCGCTGGCACAAGCGCGCCGCGAAGAAAAGTCGGTGCACGATCTGATGGTCACCGGCGTCCGAGCGTACGCCAAGGTCGCGCTGGCAAGCGTCGTCGCCGTGCTGGTCCTCGCGCTGTTCGCCACGCGGCTGATTCCAGTTCAGCCCAAATATGCGTCCGACCTGCGATATTCTTTTCTGATAGGAGCGTTCGGGGCTTTGATGATGCCGGCGCTGCCCTTGCGCGCGCTGGTCGAGGCGCGCCAGCAGGGTTACTGGCTGAGCGCGTTCCTCACCGCGCAGTCGATCACGATCACCGCGGGCTCGCTCGTCCTGGCGTGGGCCGGATGGGGAATCACCGGCCAATCAGTCGCGGTGGTCGCCGGCGCGGCGGTCTTGAACGCCGCATTGCTGTGGCTGTGCCGCACGGAGGTTCCTTCAATTTTTCTTGATGCCGTCAGGGGCCCCGCGGCTGAAGCCGCGCGCCGCGACGTGCGCGCGCTTAACGCGCCGACTTTTGCGATGAGCCTGTGCGGGCGCATATCGTTGCTGACCGACAATATCGTGGTGTCGATGCTGCTTTCCCCCGCGCTCGTTACTCCATTCGTTCTGACTCAGCGCCTGACCTCGCTGGCGCAGCGCGAGTTGCAGACCATCGGCAACGCGAGCTGGGCGGCGTTGGCCGAGCTCAGCGCGCAAGGACGCAAGGAGGTCTTCGGCCGCCGCCTGCTGGAACTTACCCGCCTCGTGTCGGTGGTGGGTCTGGCGGCGCTCATTCCAATCGTCGTCTTCAACCGCCAGTTCATTTCGTTGTGGGTCGGACGGGGACGCTACGCGGGCGATCTGATCACGGCGCTGGCGGCTACGAACGCGATGCTACTGGCGATATTTTCGCTCTGGGGATGGTGCATAGAAGGAACCGGGCAGGTTCGACGAATCCTGCCGATGACGCTCGCGCAGACCGCACTCAATCTCGTCTTGAGTGTCACCTTTACCTTCGCCTTCGGACTCGCTGGTCCGCTGCTCGGCACCACCGCCGCGTTTCTGGCGGTCAGCGCCTGGTACATGCCGAGGCTGATGTCCGAGATGTTCGGGGTGCCGGCTTCGAGCCTGCTATCTTCCGTCGGCGCGCCGCTCGCGCTCGCGATTCCGTACAGCGCTGCCGTCGGCTGGCTGGTCCGCTCGTACGGCGCCACCGGCTGGTTCGGAGTCGCGTACCAGATGTCGGGCGCCGCGTTGGTCTATCTACTGCTCGCGTGGCTGGTGGTCTTTTACCCCGACGAGCGCGCGAGCCTGATAAGCCGCGTCCGGCTGGTAATCCGGGCGGCCACCGCCTGACGGATTAATCGCACCCTTGATATGGCATCTGATAACCGGCGAGTATCCGCCCGCCATCGGTGGCGTCGGCGACTATACGCGCCACCTCGGCGAGGCGCTGTCGCGATGCGGCGACGAAGTTCACGTCTGGACGCCGCCGAATTCCGATTCGACGGACGACGCCGGGTCGGTCGCAGTGCATCGCCTGCCCGATCACTTCGGCGCGCGCTCGATGCTCGCGATGGATCGTGGAATCGATCGACAGTCGAAGTCCCAGGTCCTGGTTCAGTACGTGCCGCGCGCCTTCGGATGGAAGGCAATGAACTTGCCGCTGTGCGTCTGGCTCGCGGCGCGGCAGCACGCGCGGCTGGCGGTGACCTTCCATGAAGTCGCGTACCCGATGGCTCGCGATCAGCCGCTGCGTCACAATTTTCTCGGCGTCGTGACCCGTGCGATGGCGGCGATATTGGCGCGTTCGGCGCGGCGCATCTTCGTGACGACGCCGGCTTGGGAACCGATGTTGCGCTCGATCAGCCGCACGCGGCAGCCGATTCAATGGCTTCCGATATTCAGCAATGTGCCGGTGGTCGAAGACGAAGCCGGCGCAAACGCGATACGCCGGCGGGTCGCGCCGGATGGCGGCAAGATTGCCGGCCACTTCGGTGCGTACGGATCGCTTTACGCGGACGCGATGACGGCATTGCTCGGCGCCGCTTTGGAGCGTGACGCGAATCTCACGGTGCTCCTGATTGGCAAGGGCGGAACGGAATTTCGCGCCCGAATGGTCTCCCGGCGTCCTTCATTCGCGAATCGACTGCACGCCACCGGCCCGCTTGCGCCCGCTGATTTGTCGCGCTCCATCGCCGCCTGTGACCTGATGATCCAATACTATCCCGACGGAATTACCACGCGGCGGGGCAGTTGCATGGCGGCTTTGGAACATGGATGTCCGGTCGTGACCTCTTCAGGCCAACTCACCGAACCTTTGTGGGATGAGTCGCGCGCGGTGGCGCTCGCGCCGGCCGATGACATCCCGGCGCTCGCCGCGTTAGTGCATCGATTGATCGGCGACGACGCCGAGCGAGGTCGCCTGGCATCGGCGGCGCGCGAACTCTACGATCGGCGCTTCGACCTCGGGCACATGGTTGCGGCCCTGCGCGCGTCCTTCAACGGCGCGCCTCGATGAGCGCCATGACGTTGCATCGCCCCGCGGGAGGGTCGCGCCCGCGACGGCTGCTGTCGATCGGGCATTCGTACGTGGTCGCGCTCAACCGGAAGCTGCCCGAGGAAATAGCGCGCGCGAGCAACGGCGCGTGGGAAGTGACCGCGGTCGCGCCCGGGTTCGTGCGCTCGGCGCTGCGGCCCATCGCCATCGAATGTCGAAACGATGAACCGTTGAATCTGGAAATCGTCCCGGCGCATCTGACCGGCATTCCACAACTTCTCTTCTACGGCCGTCGGCTGAGCGAATTGCTCCGGCAGCGGTGGGATTTCGTCCATTGCTGGGAGGAGCCGTATGTAATCGTGGGCGGACAGGTTGCCTGGTTCATTCCGCGCAATACACCGTGGGCGTTCTACACCTTTCAGAATCTCGACAAGCGATATCCGCCGCCCTTCGCCGGCATCGAACGCTACTGTATCAACCGTTGCAGTGGATGGATCGCGAGCGGCGAATCGGTGGCGCGCGTCCAACTGGCGCGTGGCTACGATCGAAAGCCTCACCGTGTGATTCCGCTCGGAGTCGATCTTGCGGCGTTCCGGCCCGACACCGCCGCCCGGCTTGCGATGCGGCAAGAGCTCGGTTGGGATCGGCCGGGCGCTCCGATAGTCGGATTTCTCGGCCGGCTGATTGAAGAGAAGGGACTGCGTCTCCTGATGAGTGTTTTGCCGAAGACCGCCACGCCGTGGCGCGCGATGTTTGTCGGCATGGGACCGCTGGAGTCCGAACTCCGCCGCTGGGCCGCCCCCTTCGGTGACAACGTTAGAATAGTCACCGGCGTCGAGCATCAGCGCGTCCCGGCCTATCTCAATGCGATGGACATTCTATGCGCGCCGAGCCAGACAACGGCGCGATGGCGCGAACAGTTTGGGCGGATGATAGTCGAGGCGTTCGCTTGCGGCATCCCGGTGATCGCCAGCAATAGCGGCGAGATTCCATACGTCGCCGGCGACGCCGCGATGATCATCGATGAACGCGATGAACCTCAATGGACGGCCGCGCTTGCCTCGCTGCTCCAGAGTCCGGACCGGCGGCGCGCGCTGGCCGACCGCGGTCTGGACCGTGTGCGAACCCGATTCGATTGGCGCATCGTCGCGCGCCAGCATCTCGACTTTTTCGATGAACTGCTCGACTGCCGCGGAACTCCAGCGCAATCCTCGCCCGCATGAAGAGCCCGCCGCGAGTGGCTGTGCTCTGCGACTTTCGCGAGGAAGGATGGCTCGCCATGGATCTCGTCGGCGAGATGCTCGCCATGCATCTGGCCGCCGAGCACGCCCACGAATGCGAAGTGACTAGAGTGCAACCGCGGTTCATCCGGCTGCCGGTCTTTCCGCGACGATTGCGCGATAGCTGGCCGATGCGGTCCGCCGAACGCTTTTTCAATCGCTTCTTCGTCTATCCGGCGTGGCTCAGGCGCAATCGCAGTCGGTTCGATCTCTTTCACATTGTCGATCACACCTACAGTCAGCTTGCGCTCGAAGTGCCGCCGGGGCGTGCCGTGATAACCTGCCATGACCTCGACGCCTTTCGGTGCTTGTTGGAGCCGGAACGTGATCCAAGGTCGATGGCGTTTCGCGCCATGGCCGCCCGCCAGCTCCGCGGATTGAGGAGCGCCGCCGCCGTGACCTGCGACAGCCGGACGATCCTCGACGAACTCGTCGCTCACCGCTTCCTGCCCGCCGGCCGTCTCTCGGTCATACGCAACGGCGTGCACCCGGCTTGCACGCCTGAGTCCGATGCCGCGGCCGACGCTCAAGTCGATCGACTGCTTGGACCGCGCGATCCCGGCATCCCCGAACTGCTCCATGTCGGGAGCAACCGGCCGCGCAAACGGCTCGACGTTCTGCTGCGCGCATTCGCTGGTATGCTGCCAATCGCTTCCAACGCGCGCCTGATAAAAGTTGGCAGCCTGACGCCCGACCAGTCAGCGCTCGCGCGCGACCTCGGTATCGAGGCGCGGCTCACGCTATTGCCGCCGCTTGACCGGCAAGCGTTGGCGGCGCTGTATCGGCGGGCGACGATGCTCATGCTGCCGTCGGATAACGAAGGATTCGGCTTGCCGCTGATCGAAGCGATTGCCTGCCGCACGCCGGTGCTCGCCAGCGATCTCCCCGTGTTGCGCGAGGTCGGCGGCGAAGCGGCAGTTTACAGCCCCGTCGGCGACGTGCCGGCATGGATCGCGACGGCGACCGCGATGCTGCGCGAGCGTTCCGAGCATCCCGACCGGTGGGACGCGCGGCGTGCAGCCGGCGTGATTTGGGCGTCGCGATTCAGCTGGAGTGAGTACGCCAATCGAACTGTGGAGTTGTATCGTCGAGTCCTGGGAACCGCGGGATTTTGATGGAAAAGCCAACGGTACCGTCTGACCTGTAGCTCTCGTACAATATCTCGCCAGCGCCTGCAAATTACGCAGTCCCAACGACCGGAAGAGCCGCGATATCTTCCAGAAGCCCTGGTCTCGATGCCCAAAGAATCACTCGAAGACTGCCTGCAGAGCGGGCATTATGCGCGCAAGCAGCTTTTCTCGCGCAACCGGATTCTTCAATGGAGTCATCGCCGCCGTTACGAAATGGCCCGCCGAATTGTGACACCGTATGCGGGCGGAAACCTGCTCGACTACGGTTGTGGCGACGCAACTTTTCTCGCGATGGTTCACGATCTCTTCCCGCGGGCCACCGGCGCCGAGCTCGATCGAGCGCAAGTCGAGGATTGCCGCAACCGCCTTCGTGATTTTCCTGGAATCAAATTCACCCTGACTAGCGACCTCGCGCTTCCCGAACATCAGGGCGCTTACGACGTTGTGCTCTGTACCGAGGTGCTCGAACATTGTCTGGACAGCGCCGTGGACGCGGCCCTTGACGATTTTTCACGAATTGTTTCGCCAACCGGCACAGTGATAATAAGCGTTCCGGTTGAAATCGGGCCGGCGCTGGCGCTCAAGCAACTGGTGCGCGCAATCGCCGCGTGGCAGCGGCTCGGCGACTACGAGTATCGCGAGAAGTACCGCTTCGCCGAATTCCGCACGATGCTGGCGGCGGACGAGCACACCCGAATCGAGCGGCCGATCTACCGCAACTCGATTGCGCCGGGCGTTGAGCGCAAGCACCACGGCCACAAGGGTTTCAATTGGCGGGCGCTCGAGGCGAAGATCCGGCGCGGTTTCGCGATCAGGAAAATCTACCGCTCGCCGCTCGACGGCGCCGGCAAATGGTTTGCGAGCCAGATTTGGTTCGTTTGTTCGCCACTGGCCCGATTTGACCCGAACCGATTCAGTTCGCACACGGATAAGGTGGTAAAGTTGGATCGATGACCTCGAACGGAAAACGGCGGCTCCTGGTACTGCAGATAGGCAAGTACTTTGCGCCGAGTCGCGGCGGCATCGAGTCGCACCTGCGGGACTTGTGCGGAGAGCTGCGCCAGTCGGTCGATCTGAAGGTGATCGTCGCGAACGATAGTTTGCGTCGTGAGCGCGAGAGCATCGACGGCATCAACGTCCTCCGCCTCCCATGCGTGATGACGCTGGCGTCGGCGCCGATATGCCCGACGATGATTAGCAGTATCAGGCGCGAGCACGCGGACATCGTGCACCTCCATCTGCCGAATCCCGCGGCCGCGATTGCCTGCCTGGCCGCACGCCCCGCCGGCGCGCTCGTAATCACCTGGCATAGCGACATCGTTCGCCAACGCCGGCTGGTCCGTCTGTATAAGCCGCTCGAGCGATTGCTGCTCAACCGATCTGCCGCGATTATCGCGACCTCGCCCGCCTACATCGCGAGTTCGCCGGTTCTCGCCGAGCACGCCGATCGATGCCACCTGATTCCGTTCGGGATTGCCGCCGAACAATTCGACGACGCGCAGGTTGACCAGTCCACGGTCCGCGAGCTGCGCCGCCGCTTCGGCTCGCGGGTGGTTCTAACGGTCGGACGGCTGGTCCATTACAAGGGAATAAAATTTCTTATCCGCGCGATGGCCGGGGTTGACGCCAAGCTGGTGATTATTGGCGACGGCCCCTTGCGCGCCGAACTCGAGCGCGAGGCGGCGAGTAATGGAATCTCCGGCCGTGTCATCTTTCTCGGCGAGGTTGACGGCAATCTCGTCAACTACTTTCACGCCTCCGACGTCTTCGCGCTACCGTCGTGCGAGCGCAGCGAAGCCTTCGGTATCGTTCAATTGGAGGCGATGGCGTCCGGCAAACCGGTGGTCAACACCCGTATCGATTCGGGAGTTCCTTATGTATCGCTCGATGGTGTCACTGGTTTCACGGTGGCATCCCGGAGCCCCGACGAGATGGCGGCGGCGCTGACCCGGTTGCTGGACGATCCGGTGCTGCGCGAAAAGATGGGCCGCGCAGCGCGCGCTCGGGTAGTCAATGAATTCGGAATCGCTGAGATGGCTGGCCAAACCCTCGATCTCTATCGAGGCGTACTGGGGGACCGGAGCAAAACTATTCGAGCCGTCGCGCCGCCGCTCAAGCGTGATCAAGCAAGGTCGGCCATCATCGAAGATGCGCCCCTTTCGCAACAGCGGGAGCTACGCATCTCGCGCGACTGACTCAGCGTGCCCTTGGAGGCGCGCTTTTATGCAACAGACGTTGAATTTGCACCGAATTGCGGCGTGCGAATCGTCGGCTGGTAAATGTTCAAGCTCCACGTTATAGCTTGTCTAAGCATCTCTACAATTGAATTTTTTGACTGTTGACTGTATGCCCATTCGTTTTCGTCAACACAGTTATTCTGCCATACTGGCCGCGCCAAATATCGCCTGATGAATCCTATTCCGGAGTATGTATCTACGATGCGGGGATTTACCCAAATGAAAATTTCAGCGAGAGCCTCGCTCATAATTCTTGCGATGCTCGCGATGGTGGCGGTCGTTCCGGCCGCTCATGCGCAAAGTACGGTCGGCACGATTACCCAAGTCCAGGGCACGGCGAACATCCAGCGCAAAGGTGCGACTATCGCGGTGGTACCGAACCTTCCCGTGATGCTGCACGACCAGATTTCGACCGAGGCGAACGCCTCGCTGACCATCGGCCTGGTTGATAATAGTTCTCTACAATTGGGCGCATCCTCGACCATCACCATCGACGACAGTGTTCTGGTCAATGGCGTCGGGGCGCCGAGCAAGGTCGGGCTGCTTAATGGCGATTTGCATACGGTGATACTGGGCGCGATGCGTGGAAGTTCCACGACTTTCGAAGTCAATACACCCAACGCAATCGGAGCGGTCCGCGGGACCGAGTGGAATGAACATTACGATACGGAAGACCACCACGGTTGCCGCAAGACCACCAAAGTCGATGTCGAAGCCGGTACGGTGCAGGTCTGCAACACGGAAAATCCCCCCGTTTGCAAGGATATCCAACAGGGCCAGCATACTGAAGTCAGATGCGGCGCATTCTGGGAGGGTGGCGGCTTGGGCGGCCTCGGTGCGGGAGCACTTGGACTGGGCCTGGCGGCCGGCGCGGGCGTGGGTATCGCGGCCGGAGCCGGAGCGTTTAACGGTCCCGGCGGACAGCCGACTCCAGCTTCGAAAATCAAGTGACCTAGAGGCGGCGCGACGCCTGACCTATTTCGCGTTTCCCCAGGTGCCGCCCGACGCTGCGGCGGACGGGGCCACCTCTATCGGGACCGTTAGCAGCGGGCCGATCTCTCGCGCGGTCGGGCTCTCTGCGGCGGCAAGTGATATCTCGAGCACGTAGGCGCCGGGCGCATCCGGTGCCGATGCCGACGCATCGAGATCCATCGACTCGCCCGGAAACACACTCAGGTGAAGTTCGCGGCGGGTTTCACTATCTTCAATCACCTTCCCCTCGCGCTTCCATTCCCACCCCAGACTGACCATCCCACGCTCATCCGCTGAACGCCCGCCGAGCCACACGGCCTTGCCGGTGTTGGTCGCGCGCAAGGCAATGTGGACGCGCGCCCCCGGCGCGGCATCATGCGGCGGCGCGTTAAGCAGCACCAGGCTGGCGTCGAGCAGGCCGGGAGAATCGCGGCTGGTTGGACGATGGCCCAGCGCGATCTCGATCGAGTCGAACGCCGACCGGAACGGATCGACCACCGGATTGTCGCCCCACAGCCACAGTCGCTCATTCGCATCGTTGAGCGCCCATTGGTCCCATCCGCGATAGCTGATGAACGCGCCGGAAGCGTTCGCGGTTACCGACCATGCGCAGAGCACCGCGAAGGCGGCCGCGAGCGCGCGGCGGCTGCGAATCGAATCGGCGAGGGGAAACAGCGCGAGCGCCATTATCGGCGTGATGTCCGCGAGCAGGCGCGGGCCGAACGACTCGCCGCCGGACGTTTTGTGCCATTTCGCGGCCAACATGATGCTCAAAATCGCGCCGACTCCGAGGTAGCGCAGAAGCACGTCGCCATTCCTGCGCCATGCCAGCGCCAATCCCGCCAGCGAGAAGATGAAAATCGGCGAATAGAAGAGCAGTCCGCGGCCGGGACTCAGCACCACCATCGCCAATCCGTTCCCGAGCGACGTCGTCCACAATCCGCTCGGCGCCACCGCCTGGCCGCCGACCGATGTCGGCTCCGTGAAAAATTGAATTCTTAACGGCGACCCGAAGTAGGCGGCGCTGTACCACAGTTGAAAAATCAGCGGCGCGATCGCGGCTGCGATGAACCTCCAGAGCTCGCGGCGGTAGCTGACGAGCAGGTACACCCCGAGCGGCGCCGCGATCAGCGCATCGGCGGGGCGTGTGATCACCTCGAACGCGAGTGGCAGGCCGGCGCATCCCGCCCAACGTGGATCGTCGCGGGCGCGGACGAAGCAATAGATCGCCGCCGCCAGCGCGAGCTGAGCGGTGCCGTGCTCCCACAGCGCCTGGCTGCTCACGCTGAGGCTGGTGGTACCGAGCGCGTAGATCAGCGTCAGCATCATCGCCATCCAGTCGGCGGTCACCCGTGCGGCCGCCATGTAAAGCAGCACGGCGGAAAGCGCCACTATCGTCGCGGCACTGACCTTTTCGAGTTCGGAGAAAATCCGGCTGTCCGGGCTGACGCCGGCTACGATCGACGGCGCATAGAACGGCACCGCCATCAGCGCCGCGCCGACCGGATAGTCGGACACGTAATGGCCGCCGCTCTCGCGCAGGTAGTAGGGGATTTTTTTGGCGCCGGGAGTTACCAGCCGATCGAGGTAGAAATTGCCGTGGAGCAGGATACTCAGCGGCAGATTTTTCGCCGGTACAGAATCGCCGCCGGATATTGTGCGGCCATTGGCGAGAAATACGATTAACGCGATCGAGAAAACGATAAATCCCGGACTCGACCCAAGCGCACCTGCGATCGCGCCATGCTTGAAGCCGATCCCCAGCAGCGCGAATCCGAGCATCGCGACGATCGCGGGCCACAGCTTGAAGGCGTCGAAGCTGACGCCGGCCAAGTTCACCGCATAGCCGCCGGTCACTAGGATCGAGAGCAGGTAGATCGCGGCGATTGCGCAGGCCGCGGTCGCGATCTTTTGAGCCGGCCGAAAATTCACGAGCGTCGCATCGATATACCACGCGCGCCGCAAGCGCTTAAGGCGATTGACTCGGGCTGGCCGCGGGAAAAAAATCGAATCGATCGAGCGAACGCAAAGAGGAAAGTCGATGAGCCTGATTGTTGGACTGGATCACGTAAACCTGCTCATCGATAGCGGTGACGACGCGCTGTCGCGAGCGCGCGAATTCTACCAGGAACTGCTCGGCCTCGAACCGCTCGAGCGTCCCGCCAACACCGACAGCGGCAACCCCGGTGCATGGTACCAATGCGGCGTTCAGCAACTGCATCTGACCACCGAGAAGGACGCGTCGGTGATCAACCGGAAATCGCGCCGCCATCCCGCTTTCCGCGTCGCCAATCTCGAAGCATTGCGCCAGAGACTCGAAACGGCCGGGATAGAAATAATCGCGGGCAATCGATTCCCCGGCCAGGAGCGTTTCTTCGTCCGCGACCCGTGGGGCAACCGCCTCGAATTCGTCGAACGATCGGCTGGCTGAATCAGTACTCACCCATGCCCGGCGATTCCATCGCGCCCGGTGACGCCGCTGCCACCGGCGTAGCTTCGCCGAGCGGGGTCGATTGAGGCGCCGGCGTCCCGACCGGCGCGCCGAACGGCGCCAGCGCTTGGTGCCCGTATTTCATCGCTTCGAGTGGACGGCCCGAGGTCACGTTCGCGGTCGCAGGCGCCGGGCTGTCGAGAAGCGCCTCTGCCACGCCTTCATGCTCGAACGGGCGGCGCACGTCGAGCGGCGCCGGCTCAACCACATGGCCGATGTTGACGTCGTCGCTGCCGACACGAATCTTGCTGGCGAGGATCACCCCGCGTTCGGCGCGCAGATCGTAAAGTCCCGGTGGCAAATCTGCCGTGAACGAACCGTCAGGCTTGGTCGGCGCTACGTAGATATCGTTGGTGACCCGATTCTCGTAATGAAGCTGGCGGCGGGCCGCCGCGGTGCCGTCGCGATAGGACATCAACCCGCTCACGTTCGCCGCGCCCGCGACCCTCGCTCCCGCCGCGATAGCCGCGCCCGCCGCAATTGATAGAGCTATCGCCGCGAAGCGAAGATTGCGGCCCGACTTGCGATTGGAAATGTTCTTCACGACGACTCCATGGCAGTAGTTTTCGCGCCGCATGAATTGTAGCCGCTGCCGTCGTTTCCATCAAAGCCCGCGCATCGCTTATGCTCTCGGGAAATCCAGGCGAGGGCACTATGGAACGCATGACGCTTTTTCACAATCCCGGATGAGGCAACTCGCGCGGCGCGCTCGAGCTTCTTCGCGCGCGCGATGTCGAGTTCGACATCATCGAATATCTGAAAGATCATCCGACTCGCGAGACCCTCGAGAAGATCGTCGGCATGCTCGACGGCCCGGTTGCCGACCTGGTCCGCAAGGATAAGCGCTTCAAGGAGCTTGGGTTGGATCCCGCCGGCTACGCCGACAAGAAGGCGGTCGTCGCGCTCCTGCTCCAGCATCCCGAATTGATGCAGCGCCCAATCGTGATTCGCGGCAAGCGCGCGATCATCGCGCGTCCCCCGGAAAAGCTCGAAGCGTTGCTGTGAAACCTCTCCGACGGGAGAGGTAAGGAAGAATCCGGGATTCTTCGCTACAGCAGCTTTCGCTCTAGAATGACACAGGGAAAAGAACCTGAGAGCAAAATGGCGTCCTCGCCATTTTGCGATTTCTTTTCATCGGGTGCAGGGGTCACCCCTGCCCAAGGAAGCGTGAAACCCACGGCGGGTTTCACTTCAAATTAAGTGTATTGCGAAGCGCCTTCCGTCACGCGCTCTTCTTGACCTTGCCCGAGCGGATGCATCGGGTGCAGACCAGGATTCGCCGCACGTTGCCGTTAATCTCGGCGCGCACTTCCTGCAGGTTGGGATTCCAACGCCGCTTGGTCTTGTTGTTGGCGTGGCTGACGTTGTTGCCGACTGACGGCTGCTTCTTGCAGTATGCGCAATGTCTCATGAGTCTTCCGTTCGATCCTTGAAAATCCCCGTTGGGCGATCCGTCTAGGGTAGCCCGACCCGCGGCCGCTTGAAAGAGGGCGAATACGTCGCCTTCAGCAGCGCATCGCCGACCGCCTCGCCCGTCAGCACCGCATTCGCGTCGCATCCGCACTTGAGGCTCATCAGCCACGCGCTGCGCCCGAGCGCGCCCGCGTAGGTGTCGAGCTGTTCCTTCAGCCCCTTGGGCGCATCTTTGTCCTCGATGGTGAGGTCCTTGGCACTGACGATCACCTCGTTGGGGATCGAGCCGGTCTGCTCGCTGAACAGTTGCTTGATCATCGCGACGAACGCCTGATGGTCGAGCGTGGGCACGTCACTCCTGATAACGCCATCGTAAATCGAGTTGGCCGGGCTGGTGGGCATCCCGGCGAGCACGCGGCGAATCGAATCCGCACGCGAAGCCTCGGCCGACGGCGCCTTTTCGTAGTCGGCCAGGATCACCCGCGCCGCGCCTGCGTTCCCGCCCGCCATCGCCCCGAGCGTGCGTCCGAGCAGCGCATTGGCCGCACTGCGTTTCAACTGATCTTGCGCGGCCGCGATCATCCGCTGCACGTCGGGATTGTTAATTCCCGCCGACTTGAACACCGCCATCGCATCTTCGCCGTCGCCGCGATCGAGCAGCGCCTTCGCCGTGTCGAGCGGAACCAGCGCGGTGGTGTCGCGGATCGACGCGGTCGCGAGATACAACTTGGTCGCCGCGACCAGCTTGGCCTCGACCCGCGTCTGCACCGCCTCGAACGCCTGCCACTGGTCGCTCGAGATAAGTTTCTTGCCGGTCGCGCGCTCGGCAAACGCCTGCGCCGGCAGCGCCAGGAACGCGGCCACGCCGCCGATCACCGGCTCGCTGTCGGTAAAGGTAAAGCGATGGCGGTCCTCGGCCAGCGTCGAAAGATTGAGCGTCCAGATTTCGTAAGCGCCGGTGAACTTCGCCTCATTGGAGTCGCGCGACGATTGAAACGACTCGGTCGGCAGGCTGACGATCATTACCGCGTCGAGCCGATCGTCGGGGTCGCCGGCGACGAAGCGCTTGACGCACGCATCGACGCCCCCCGGCGGCTGAATCGGCACCGCCTTCACGTTCGGCAGCTTGCCGACTATTTGGTCGATATCGGCCTCGGTCTGCGGCGAAATCGGGCCAATCACGCCGACCCCGATTTTCACTTGATCAGCGGAAGCGCCCGCCGCGGCCGCAGCCACCAGGATTGCCGCGCCGAACAGCATTGCCGTAATTTTTTTCATCGCTTGAGTGATGCAGTGAAACCGTGAAAAAAGCAATTTGCCGCGCCGAGAGCTTTTCAAAACCACGCGCGATCTTCAACCCGTGCACAGTCGATTTTGACAGCGTGCTGGCGAGCTGCATGAGTATCCTGTTATCCAGTCCGAAAGCTACAATGTCCAGTTAAGTCGTCCGGCAAAATGTCCGACCACATTGTCCATATCCTGCCCGAACAAGTCGCCAGCCAGATAGCGGCGGGCGAAGTTGTCGAGCGGCCGGCCTCCGCAGTCAAGGAGCTGGTCGAGAACTCGCTCGATGCCGGCGCGCGCTCAGTCAGCGTCGAGATTCTCGGCGGCGGCTCGGCGCTGATCGCGGTCGCCGACGACGGCAGCGGCATGACCCGCGCCGACGCGATCCTCTCGCTGCGCCGCCATGCGACGTCGAAGATTCAGATCGCCGCCGACCTGACCGCGATTCGCACGCTCGGCTTTCGCGGCGAGGCGCTCGCCTCGATCGCCAGCGTGTCGCATCTGCGGATGCAAACGCGGCGCCCCGCCGACGAGAACGGGGTCGAGGTGGCGGCCGCAGCGGGCAATATAGAGGAGACGCGCACGTGCGCGATGGCCGCGGGCACGCGCATCGAGGTCCGCCAGCTTTTTTTCAACACGCCCGCGCGCCTCAAGTTCCTGAAGACGATGGCGACCGAGCAGGGCGCGATTGCCGAGTCGTTCCAGCGCGTCGCGCTCGCCAATCATCACGTCGCGTTTCGTCTGACTTCCGACGGCCGCGTGGTGTTCGATTTGCCCCGCGCCCACTCGGTGCTCGAACGATTCCGCCAGGTGTTTGGCTCGAAGATCGCCGCCAAGATGCTTGCGTTCGACCTCGATCGTCCTGGAATTCGCGCACAAGGTCTGGCCGCGTCGAGTCAGGAATCATTCGCCAGCGGCAGGATGATTTTCACCTTCGTCAACGGCCGCGCGGTTCGCGACCGGATGCTGACTCGCGCGGTCGAGCAAGCCTACCAGACACTGATCCCGCGCGGACGTCATCCGGCGACGCTGCTGTTCGTCGATATCCGGCCCGAAGAGGTTGACGTCAACGTACATCCGATGAAGACCGAGGTGCGATTTCGCAACGGCGGCGCGGTCTTCGATGTCGTGTATCACGCGATCCGCGAACGGCTGTCGGATCAGACCGAAAGTGCGTCGCCGGCAAATTCAGTTGACCCGCCGGCCCCGGCCGCCGACGACGCCGCGATGGGCCTCATCACCATGTCTTCGACGAGCGCGCAGGATCGCGCCGAAGATCGCGCCCCCTGCATGCGCAGCGACTCGCCACTGCGGCTGGTGCCCGATGCGCCGATTGACAAATCGTTTCAGCGGCCCCTCACGCTCGCTTACGATCGCGACGCGCGCGGGGGTCCAACCGCGCCGGCGGCGCCGATACCCATGTACTCGCAGCTCCGCGTGATCGGACAAATCTTCGCCGGATATATCGCGCTCGAAACCGAGGAGGGGCTGCTCCTGATCGATCAGCATGCGGCTCACGAGCGCGTCACGTTCGAGAAGCTGCGCCGCGAGCTCCGCGACGGCGGCATTCGCACGCAGGCGATGCTCGCGCCGGTGTCGGTCGAGCTGAATCCCGCTCGCGCCGCCATGGTTCATGCCGCCCTCACTGAAATACGCGCGATGGGCTTCGACCTCGAACCGTTCGGGCCGACGACCCTGCTGCTCAAAGGCGCGCCGGCGGTGTTCGGACCGGAAGGCGGCGCCAAGCTGCTCGGCGACATGATCGAGAGCATGGGCGACGGCGGCTTTCGCGGCGGCGGCGAGGCGGCCTTCGAGAACTGGCTGAAGCAGCTCGCCTGTCACGGCTCGGTCCGAGTCGGACGCGCGCTGGAACTTGCGGAAATCCATTCGCTGCTCGCGGACCTCGATCGCACGGAATTCAAAACCAACTGCCCGCACGGGCGCCCGGTGCATATTCAGTTCGGACGCGGGCAAATCGAAAGAATGTTTCGCCGATGAGTTTTGCAGTGGCTGAGATTAGCGCGCCGTCGCAACCGGCCAGAATCGCCGTCGGCTTCGTCGTCGGGGCAACGGGCGCGGGCAAATCGGCGCTTGCGATGCGCGTGGCGGAGCACTCGAACTGCGAGATAGTCAACGCCGACTCGCGGCAGTTCTACCGCGGGATGGATCTTGGAACGGCGAAACCGTCGGCCGAGGACCGGGCGCGCGTGCCGCATCATCTTATAGATGTGCGCAGTCCCGACCAGCCGCTCGACGTGGCCGAGTTCGCGCGGCTCGCGCGCGATGCGATCGAAGCGATCGCGGCGCGCGGGCGATGCCCGCTGGTGGTCGGCGGCAGCGGGCTTTACTTGCGCGTGGTCCGCGGCGGGATTTTTCGCGGGCCGGCCGCGTCCCTGGCGACGCGCGACCGCCTGGCGAAGATCGCGGCGGAGCGGGGCGTTGCGCACCTGCATGAGCGGTTGCGCGAGATCGACCCCGAAGCGGCCAATCGAATCGGGATCAACGACCTTTACCGAATCGTGCGGGCGCTGGAAGTTTTCGAGCTGACCGGCGAAACGATCTCGGCGCATCAACTGCGGCATCGCTTCGCCGATATCGGCTACGATACTTTGACCGTCGGCGTCCAAGTCGATCGGGAAAAACTCTACGCGGCAATCGACGCACGCTTTGACGCGATGCTCGCGGACGGGCTGGTCGAGGAAGTGCGCGCGCTGGCCGGGGCTGGATACTCGCCCGGGAAGCCTCCGCTTAGTACGATCGGGTATAAACAGATCGCGGCGTATCTGCGCGGCGAGGTAGCGCTCGACGACGCGATCGCGCAGGCCAAGCAGGAATCGCGGCGGCTGGCCAAGCGTCAACTAACATGGTTTCGCCGCGAGCCGAACATCGTATGGCTTGACCCGGAGCGCGGCGCTCAGGATGCGCTTGCGTTGTTCGAGAAATTTTTCAGGCGTGGACAAAATTGAAAGACAATCACAACGGACATAGGGCGCGCGGCGGCAAGAACCGCGGCAACGGCGTCGCGAGGGCGGACCTGCCGGAAGCGGAGCCGCGCAGTGCGATCGAGCGCGTGCGCCTCGCTCGGCATGCCAATCGGCCGCAGACGCTCGACTACATCGATTTGCTGCTGCGCGACTTTATCGAGATCCACGGCGACCGGTGCTTTGCCGACGACGGCGCGATCGTCGCGGGCCTCGCTTATTTTGGACATCGCGCGGTCGCAGTCGTGGGGCATCAGCGGGGCCGCTCGACCACCGAAAGAATCAAGCGCAATTTCGGCAAACCGCATCCCGAAGGCTATCGCAAGGCGACGCGCGTTTACCAACTGGCGGAGCGTTTCGGGCTGCCAATCATCACCCTGATCGATACGCAGGGGGCGGAGTCGGGCGTCGGCGCCGAGGAGCGCGGGCAGATCGAAGCGATCGCGCGCAACCTGGAACTGATGGCGCGGGCGACGGTGCCAATCATTGCGTGCGTTATCGGCGAAGGCGGCTCGGGCGGCGCGCTCGCGCTCGGAGTGGCGAACGTCGTGCTGATGCAGGAAAACGCGTGCTACTCGGTGATCACGCCGGAAGGATGCGCGGCGATTCTGTGGCGCGCGGGCGGCGAGGAGAACGTCGCGGCGGCAGCGTCGGCACTCAAGCTATCGGCGCCCGACCTGCTCGAGCTCGGACTGATAGACGAGATCGTGCCCGAGCCCGTCGGCGGCGCGCATACCGCGCCGGCCGAAGCGGCGCATCTCATCGGCGCAGCTCTCGCGCGTCATCTGGAGCGCCTGGTCAAGCTGAAGCCGCAGGAATTGCGGCGCGCGCGCGAGCGGAAATTCGCGGCGATGGGCTCGGAGTACCTCACGCGCAGCCGGAGCGGGAACGAGTCGCAAGATTGAATGTGAAACCCCGCGATGGGTTCAGCAGGGGTGACCCCTGCACCCGATGTCAGGACCTGCTGGCGCGAAAGATCTTTATCAACTGCCTTTGGGCCAGCTCGCTGGACAGTACGAGGACGTCGCGCTCGACGTAACGGCGCGGGACGCTGTATTCGCGTGCGACAGTTTCGGAAATCGAGTGGAGACCAAGCCCCTGGGCCATCAGCTCCCAGATTCGGCTGCCGGTTTGATTGAGGCCGTAGCACATCGCCGTTTCGATATTCGCGACGAAGGTCTCGCCGGCGCTGGTTTGAGATACGACGGCGCTGGGGATTTTCACCGTGTCGGCCGGCGATGGCGGCGCGTGATTCTTCTTTTGCCCGGTGCGAGCGGCGATCGCGGACTCGGATCGAGCAACCATCTCGCGATGCACCGAAGTGTACTTTGGGCGCGAGCAGAACCATCCGGTAAAGGCGGTCTTCGGAAACTTTCCGATGACTGGAGTGACGCGATGTTCGAGACGCTCGGCGACCCGGAAAATGATCGCGTCGCCGCGGCCGAGGTTTGGAACCGTCGCGCGCATCCCGCGCGAGGTGTCGCGAATCTGGAGGGTCCCGCCGCGATACGCCGCGTCGCTCAGGTTGATTGAGATCGCGACCTTCCGGTCGTTGAGCATGTCGTCGTGCCAATTGAAGGCCAGCCCCGGCTGCGCGACCATCTGGTAGACCCGGCCCATGAAGCATCCGATGCGCCCGCATCCGGTGATCGCCCGAATAACGCGGAACAGTTTCGGATCGTTCATCATGACGCCAAAAACGTTGGTCAGCGAGTTGTCCGAGAGCGTGAGATCGCGCCCGACGTTATATTTCCGTTGTTTGAAGGCGGCTCTGCGCAGAGCGCGTTGGACTACGCGGAGCAGCGCGGGTTCGATGAAACCCGGCAATCGCAGAAAATCATGTTGCTCGAATTGCACGCGGGCTGAGCGCATTTGCGCGGGCGTCGCGTCGCTGGAAAACCCGTGTCGTGTCACACTGGCGAGCATGTTTTCTATCGCGGAAGAGCGCGAACGTAATCTTGTCGCGGCGCCCCGGCTCAACTGTCCAGAAAGTAATAGCAGGAGGTCGCGCCGATGGACACGCGGCGCACGCACGCGACGATCGACGCCGGGCCAATTGCTACGGCGAGCCGCACAGCGTGCTGTTGATGTCGCATTGAGGCGCGATGCCGCGATCGCGCTGCTGTTGGTTCAGCGCAGCGATCGCTTTGTTGGTCTTGGCGCTGGGGTCGCATCCGCAAAGCTGACTCGCGCAGCAACTGCAATTCGCGGCGGTCTCGGCTTTCACAATTTCGGAAATGTCGCATGCGGCCAGCCCGCCGCATGCCACGCCTACCAGGTCGCGATCGTTGCATTCGTCGGTGCATAGCGTGGCGTCGCAGGTGAAGCCTGCCTGCGCGCCTGTCGGCTGCCGGCAACTGTGATACTCGTCGCAAACTTTCGCGCAATCGACGCCGCTGTCAGGCGGAATCATCGTGGTGCCGGGAACGTACAGCGGACATCCAACGCCGCCCGGCGCGTCGGGCAGGCATGCGGGAGGGCTGGGGACAGCGGCAGGAACGGTGGCGGCGCGCGCGTCGGCTGTCATCTTACTTCCATCAGCGGCAAGGCCGGGCGGCAGAGGCGTGGCGGTCGGCGTCGCACCGGGAGCGTAGGCTGCCGACCACACGAGGTTGCCTCCGAGCGTGCATGCCTGATCGTTCTGGCCGACCTGGTAGGGCCCGCTGAAGACTGGGCATGAGCATTGGACGATGCCGGCCTGTGCGGTTTTGAAGCACGGCGCCGTCATGCATCCCGCGTACGGCTGCTGCGCACAATCGGTCAGGCCGAGCCCGTTCTCGGGCACGCAATCGAAGCTGAAGGTTGAGTAAACGCTCGAGCCCGGGATCAGATTTCCCTGGTTCACGTTGGCGCAGACCGGGGCCGAGTTGAGCGTTGCGCACAGGCTGCCGTCGGCGCCGCATTGGGCGACGGTTTTCTCGTACACGGCGTGGTTGAGAATTGCGTTGATATCGACGAAGTACACCCCGTATGGAATGTCGAAGCATTGACAGTTCGCGTAATTGCTGTCGGCTGAGAGCGTGCACGAAAGGTCCTCGGCGCCTGAGCTTGGTCCCGAGTAATAGCACAGCGCGAACGGTCCGCCGCGGCACGGGACAAAGTTGCTCGACGCGAGCGTGATGTCGGCGTAGGCGGGGCCGAAGCTGGTCGTCCAGTTGGCGGGGTTGCTCCAGAACGCGTGCGAATTGGGCACGAAGTGCACGATGCCGGAGGTCGTTGTCGCCGGCGCCGATGATCCTCCGCCGCCGTTGCAGCCGGCGAGCACGAGCATTGCCAATATAAGGAGGCGGATTGAGCGATTGCGGTGCACTATGCGTAATGTCCCGGAGGTTACAAATCCAGATTGGCATTGCTAGCAAGCGGTTTGCAACTGTAAACTCTAAGTTCCTCAAGTACGAGGTGCAACGCACGACAGCGCAGGCGATCGATACTCGACTTCGAAAGTCGAAAAGTGGTGTCGCCGCCAGGCATTGCACCTCTCCCTAACCCTCCCCTCGGACAAGGAGAGGGTACTGGAAAAAGAAAAGTGAGGTGGTGCATGCGTTGAAAAGGCCCCGTCGATCGGGTAGCCATTCTTGTTCGATGTCATCACGGACTGCCAGGAAGCCTGCCGCGGAGCCGCCGTCGATCGAGACTCTACGGGCGCGGATGGACGAGATTAATCTCAAGATTCTGCGCCTGCTGTCGGCGCGCGCGAGTGTCGCCACGGAAATCGGACGGCTCAAGCATCTTGAGGGTGGCGAGGTTTATCAGCCGGCGCGTGAGCGCGCGATTATCGAAAAGATGATCGCCGAAAACGAGGGGCCGCTCACCGACGATCAGGTCAAACGGATTTACGTCGAGATAATTTCGGCCTGCCGGGCGCTCGAGCACGAGCCGCGGGTGGCGTTCCTCGGGCCCGAGCATACCTACTCGCACGAGGCGGCGCGGATGCGCTTTGGCTCGAGCATCGAGTTGATGCCGCTCGAGTCGTTCGCCGCCGTCTTCCAGGCAATCGAGAATGGACGCGCCGATTTCGGGGTGGTGCCGGTCGAGAACTCGACCGAAGGCTCGATTAACCTGACGCTCGATCTCCTCATCGACACGTCGCTGGTGATCGTGGGCGAAGTGCTGTTGCCGATTCGGCATTCGATAATGTCGATTAGCGGGGCGGCGGACGCGGTCAGGCGAATCGTGTCGCATCAGCAAAGCCTCGCGCAGTGCCGGGGTTACCTCAGCGCGAATTTTCCGCATTGCGAGACTGAAGCGGTCGCGTCCAACGCGCTGGCCGCTCAGCGCGCAGCCGCGGACGCTGCTATTGCGGCGATCGCCTCGAAGGCGGCGGGCGAGGCCTACGGGCTCAAGACCATCGCGTCGAACGTGCAGGACGTTGCCGCCAACACGACGCGATTCCTCGTGATGGGCACGCGGCCTATCGAAAAATCGGGCAAGGACAAGACCACGCTGCTGTTTGCGGTGGCGGACCGGGTCGGCACGCTCAACCAGGCGCTGAACCTGTTTGCGCGCAACGCGATCAACATATCGAAGATCGAATCGCGTCCGTTGCGCGCACGGCCGTGGGAATATCTGTTCTTCGTTGACGTTATGGGGCATCGGGGCGACCCCAGGCTTGCTCGCGCCCTCAAATCATTGTCGAGCAAGGCTCTATTCTTGAAGGTCTTAGGATCGTATCCTGAAGGAAGGTCGGCCGCTGCCTGAGCCGGGCAGCCCCAAAATCGTTCCCAGTGGCCGTTCCCCCGTTTTGATCAAAGCTCAAGATCTCGTACTCCCATCCGTCGCCGCGCTTGCTCCTTACGAGCCGGGCAAGCCGATCGAGGAGCTGCAGCGCGAACTCGGAATCAACGACCCGGTCAAGCTGGCGTCGAACGAGAATCCGCTCGGGCCGTCGCCGCGCGCGATCGAGGCAATCAAGGCGGCGCTGCCCGAGCTGAATCGCTATCCCGACGGCGCGAGCTACGAACTGCGGGCGAAGATCGCGGCGCATCATAAGGTCGGAGTCGAGCGGGTGTTCGCGGCGTCGGGCTCGGTCGAAGTCCTCAACCTGCTTGCGTTCCTGTACCTGCGGCCGGGACTGAACTCGGTTTACTCGGAGCATTCGTTCGCGATTTATCCGCTGGCGACGGCGGCAGCCGGCGGCGAGCATCGCGTGGTTAAGGCCAGCGACGGCTTCTCGCACGACCTCGACGCGATGGCGGCGGCAATCGACGCGAACACGCGAATTGTTTTTCTCGGCAATCCGAACAATCCGACCGGGACGATTTACCGGCGCGCCGAATGGAAGCGGTTCCTCGAGCGGGTCCCGGAGAACGTGGTGATCGTCGCCGACGAGGCGTACTTCGAGTTCGTGCGCGATCCGCAATATCCGGACTCGATGGAAGATCACGACGACCGCCGGCTGATAATCACGCTCAGGACGTTTTCGAAAATTTTCGGGCTGGCGGGCATGCGCGTCGGCTACGCGGTGGCGCGGCCCGACATGATCCAGATGCTGCATAAGGTGCGACAGCCGTTCAACGTGACTTCGCTGGCGCAAGTGGCGGCGATTGCGGGGATGGACGATCGCGCGCATATCGCGCGGACGCTGCAAGTCAACGCCGAGGGCATGACCTACCTCGAAGGCGAGTTCGCGCGGCTCAAGCTGCCGTTCGTGCCGAGCCACGCGAATTTTTTTCTGGTCGAGGTCGGCGACGGGCGCACAGTTTACGACCAGCTTTTACGCAAAGGTGTCATCGTGCGGCCGATGCATGGTTACGGATATCCGCGGCACGTACGAATCAGCGTCGGGCTGCCCGAGGAGAATCGCCGGCTGGTCGCGATGCTCGGCGAGGTGGCGGGCGCGCAGTCGTGAAAAATCGAAACGCGGAAACGATGGCGCAGGCGGTGATTATCGCGATGTGGGCGGTCGCGATAATGTCGTGGTCGTCAGTGCCGGCGCGGCTTCCAATCCATTGGGACGTCTCGGGGCAGGTTGACGCCTACGGATCCAAATTCACCGGCCTGTTGCTGCTACCGACAATCGCCGTCGCAGGATACGCGTTGATTGGGCTGACCGCCGTTTTCTCTCCCGTACAATTCCAGGGCCGCGCGGCGAGCGCGCTGTCATGGTTCAGGCTTGCCTACGTGCTGGTGATGGCGGGAGTGTTCGGCGTGATTGTGGCCGACGCCCGCGGCGCGAATCTCGACATGAATCACGTTATCCTTCCGCTGCTCGCGCTTATGATGGTCGCGGTCGGCAACCTGCTGGTGCATACGAACAAGAACAAATCCGCCAGGAAGGTGCCGCCCGGCGGCGGAATCCAGGTCTGATGGCGCAACTGTTTCGACAGATGACCGTGTGCGGCGTCGGCTTGATCGGCGGATCGCTCGCGCTGATTGCGCGGCGCGCGGGCGTCGTCGGCAAAGTCGTCGGGCTCGGACGATCGCAGGCGAACCTTGACGTAGCAGTCGAGCGCGGCATGATCGATGTCGCGACGCGCGATCCGGTTGAAGCCGCGCGCGGTGCGGACTTGATAGTGCTGGCGGTGCCTATTCAGACGATGCGGGCGACGTTGGAAAAAATGATCGAGCACACGGCGCCGGATGCGGTAGTCACCGACGTTGGCAGCGTCAAGCAATATGTCGTCAGGGAGCTGGAACCATTAATCACTGAAAAGCGATCGCTGGTCGCGGCGCATCCGGTGGCGGGCAAGGAAAGGACCGGGGCAGCGTCGGCGGATCCTGCGCTGTTTCGCGACCGTCGCGTCATTCTCACGCCGTCGGCCAAGAGCACGCCTGAAGCGATCAACAAGATCGAGCAGTTGTGGGACGAGACCGGCGCCTGCGTCGAGATGATGGACGCGGCGACGCACGACGCGATCCTGGCGCGATCGAGTCATCTGCCGCAGGCAGTGTCGAGCGTGCTGGCCGCGGCTCTCAATGGTGAAAAGATCGGCGACGCGCTTGCGGCGGAATATGGAGCGGGCGGGCTGCGCGATACGACGCGGCTGGCGTCGTCGTCGTGGGAGATGTGGCGCGACATATTCGCGACCAATCGCGAGGCGATTGCCGCGGCGCTGAAACTTTACGGGCGCACGTTCGCGGAATTTCAGCAGGCGGTCGAAAGCGGCGAGATGGATAAGGTCGAGAAGATTTTCAATCGCGGGCGCGCAATGCGGGAAAAGCTCAGATGAGGCGTCCTGGTGTCATCGTGACGACCCGAGCAACGCGAGGGGAGGAAGGATCTCGGAAAGCTTCGCGCCAGCGAAGCCGGTTCCGGTTTCCGAGTCGCCGCATCCTGCACTCGGGAAGAGCAAGATGAGCCGCAAAGAACCGATTATCGCGATTGATGGTCCGGTCGGCGCCGGAAAATCCGTCGCGGCCCGCGAACTCGCGCGCGCTCTCGGCTTCTCGTACCTGAACACGGGTGCGATGTATCGGGCGGTGGCGATCGCGGCGCGCGCGGCCGGTGTGAATCCCGACGACGCGAATGTCGAAGCGCGGCTGGCCTCGGTATTGGCGGCGATTAAGATAGAGTTCGAGGGTGAGAAGATATTTCTCAACGGGCGCGACGTGAGTGTGGAAAAAAATGAGCCCGGCATCGGCGACCTGGCGTCGCGCTTCTCCGCGATCGGCGCGGTGCGCGAGCGGATGCGCGAGTTGCAGCGCGCGGCCGGCGCGGATGGCGGAGTGGTGATGGAAGGGCGCGATATCGGCACCGCGATTTTTCCCGACGCCGAGTTCAAGTTCTTTCTGGTCGCCGACGTGAACACGCGCGCGCGCCGCAGATTTGAAGAGCTCAACAAAAAAGGCGAGCCAATCACGCAGCATGAAGTGCTTGAGCAGCTGATCGAGCGCGACCGCCGTGACAGCGGGCGCGAGCTTGCGCCGCTGAGGCGCGCGGACGATGCGATAGAGATAGATTCAACCAAACTTTCGATCGACGCGGTGGTCGCGGCGATGAAAGCGAAGATTAACGCTCGAATCAACGCCGCCAAGGACTTGAAACGAGCCTAGCCCGGTTGTAAGGATTGCAGCAGCCCCGAAGTCCCGGAATCCCGGAAGGTCCCCCTAAATGGAGAAAGTGTTGCCAGAACAGATGAGCGGAGGAGAAAATGACTTTGAGTCGTTGATGGAAGAGAGTTTGAAGGCTCCCCGTCCCGGCGATGTGCTGGTTGGAAGAGTGCTTCTAATCACGCGCGACAGCGTCATCATCGACATCAACTACAAGTGCGAAGGGCAGGTCCCCCTCGACGAATTCCTTGACCATGAAGGGCATCCGACCGTCAAGGAGGGCGATGAGGTTGACGTGTACTTCGAAGGCACCGAAACCGACAACGGCACGGTGATGCTTTCGCATGCCAAGGCCGAGAAGTTCAAAGTCTGGCGCGAACTCGACAAGGCGTTCCAGGCGGAGACTCCGGTCGAAGGCGTGGTGCTTGGCAAAGTCAAAGGCGGGCTCAAGGTCGATATCGGTGTGCCGGCGTTCCTGCCGGGATCGCACGTGGACATCCGTCCGGCGCGCAATCTCGACCGCTACGTCGGACAGCGCGGACGCTTCCAGATTCTGAAGTTCAATCGCGCGCGCGGCAACGTCGTGGTCTCGCGCCGCAGCGTGCTCGAACGCGAGCGCTCGTCGCTGAAGGAACAGACGCTCAAAGTGCTCGAAGAGGGCGTGATCCTCGAAGGCACCGTCAAAAATATCACCGACTACGGCGCGTTCATCGACCTCGGTGGAATCGACGGCCTGCTGCACATCACGGACATGGCGTGGGGCCGCTTGCAGCATCCGTCGGAAGTGCTGAAGGTCGGCGACAAAGTCAAAGTCGTCGTGCTCAAGTACGACGCCGAGCGCGAGCGCGTCTCGCTCGGCATGAAGCAGATCATGCCCGACCCGTGGACCAAGGTGGCCGAAGCCTATCCGCCGGGCACCCGCATCAAGGGCAAGGTCGTCAGCGTGACCGACTACGGCGCGTTCGTGGAAATCGAAAAAGGCGTCGAGGGTTTGATCCACGTCTCCGAGATGAGCTGGAGCAAGCGCGCGGTGCATCCGTCGAAAGTCGTCAATCCGGGCGACATGGTGGAAGTGCAGGTGCTCGGAGTGGACGAGGCGAATCGCAGAATTTCGCTCGGGCTCAAGCAGACCGAAGCGAATCCGTGGGAAGAGCTGGGGCTGAAGCATCCGATCGGCAGCCAGGTGAAGGG
This sequence comes from uncultured delta proteobacterium, assembly GCA_963717005.1. Taxonomy (GTDB): domain Bacteria; phylum Desulfobacterota; class Binatia; order Binatales; family Binataceae; genus Binatus. The sequence continues at coordinate 4,170,637 of OY970324.1, read as the reverse complement.
CAAGGTCAAGTCGATAACCGACTTCGGCGTGTTCGTCGAAATCGAGCCGGGGATCGACGGGCTCGTGCACATTTCGGATTTGTCGTGGACCAAGAAAATTCGGCACCCGAGCGAAATGGTCAAGAAGGGCGACGAGCTCGAGGCGACCGTGCTTGGAATCGACGTCGAGAACGAGCGCGTGAGCCTGGGCGTCAAGCAGCTGACGACCGATCCGTGGAATACGGTGGCGGAGCGCTACCCGGTGAATACGCGGGTTCACGGCAAGGTCAGCTCGGTCGCGGACTTCGGCGTGTTCGTCGAGATCGAAGAGGGAATCGAAGGGCTGATCCATATTTCGCAGCTCAGCAACGAGCGCGTGGACAAGCCGTCGTCGTTGTACAAGGTCGATGACGAGCTGGATGCGCTGGTCGTGCAACTGGATCCGAAGGAGCGCAGAATCGGCCTCTCGATCAAGGCGGTCAAGCAGCACGAGGAGCGCGAGGAAATGCAGGCCTACCTCAAGCGCGAGCATGAGGCAGCGCGGTTCTCGATGGAAGATATCCTGAAAGAAGAGCTCAAGCTCGATCGCGACGACGGTGAGCGCCGCGCGGCGCGCGGCGGCAAAAACAGCTAGACGGGGGGAGCCGGTCCGCTCAAGCGTGCGCGGACCCGGCGTCAAGCTCGATGACCAAGCGGGAAATCATCGAAGAACTATTGGCGCGCCGGCACCGGTTCACCCATCGCGAGTCGGAGACGATCGTGAATGCGATGTTCGACGCGATGGCCAATTCGCTGACCCGCGGCGAGCGGATCGAGATTCGCGGCTTCGGCAGTTTCGCGGTGAAGCAGCGGCGCGCGCGCCAGGGCCGCAATCCCAAGACCGGCCAGCTGGTCAGCGTCGATGCCAAGCAGATTCCGTTCTTCCGCGCGGGCAAGGAACTCCGAATCGAAGTTAATGGCGCCGAAGAAGCGGCCGACTAAGCGGCGCGACGCGGCGGCAATCCCGGCCGAAGGCATCCGGCTGTGGGCGCCGTGGCGCTACGAATATTTGCGCGGCCTCCGCTCCGACCCCAAGGCGTGCATCTTCTGCTTCGCGCGACTCTCCGATACCGAGCGCCGGGAACGACTGGTGCTGTTCGAGAATCGCGAAGTGCTGGTGATGCTCAACAAGTACCCTTACAACAACGGACATATAATGGTGGCGCCGCGAACCCATGTCGCGTCGCCCGAGCTGCTGACGCGGCCGGAACGCGCGGTGGTTGCCGAAGCCGTGGCGGCGTCGATCAAGCGGGTGCGCGAAACGCTGCATCCGCAGGCGCTGAACGTCGGCGCCAACCTGGGCGGAGCCGCCGGCGCGGGATTCGCGGATCACATGCATTGGCACGTGGTGCCGCGCTGGGGCGGCGACAACAATTTCATGCCGGTACTTGCCTCAACCCGTGTGCTATCACAGAGTTTGGAGGACAGTTACGAGCAACTGCGGCCGATTTTCAAAAATCTCGGCGCTGAATTATCTTAAGCTGAAGCGAGATCGATTTGCGGGACTCCCGATGAATGAAAAACTGCAGAAAATCCGAACACTGGGCGAACTCAAGGCCGCGGGCTACCAGACCATGCCGGTGCGGATGGAGATGCGGAAGAATTTGCTTGAACGTCTGCGCAGCAAGGAGCAAATCCTGCCCGGAATCGTCGGCTACGAAGAGACAGTAATCCCCGAGATCGAGAACGGCGTGCTCGCGGGACATCATATGATTTTCCTCGGCGAGCGCGGGCAGGCGAAGTCGCGAATCATCAGGTCGTTGGTGGGCTTGCTGGACGAATACGTGCCGGTGATCGCGGGCTGCGAGATCAACGATGATCCGTTTGCGCCGATATGCCGGCGATGCGTGAAGCTCAAGGAAGAAAAAGGCGACGCACTCGAGCTTGGGTGGATCGGCCGCGACGCGCGCTACGCCGAGAAGCTCGCGACGCCCGACGTTTCGGTGGCGGACCTGATCGGCGAGATCGATCCGATCAAGGTGGCGGAGGGACGCTACCTGGCCGACGAGGAAACCATCCACTACGGACTGATCCCGCGCACCAATCGCGGTATCTTCGCGATTAACGAGTTGCCCGACCTGACCGAGAAAGTGCAGGTCGGACTGTTCAACCTGATGGAAGAGAAGGACGTCCAGATCAAGGGCTACAAGATTCGGCTCGCGGTTGACGTGGTCTTTGTGGCGAGCGCGAATCCGGAGGACTACACCTCGCGCGGCCGAATCATCACGCCGCTCAAGGATCGTTTCGACATCCAGATTCGCACGCACTATCCCAAGACCATCGAGCACGAAATTGTGATCATGGAGCAGGAAGCGGCGCATCCGCCGCGCTCGGGCGTGGACGTGCGGATTCCGCAGTTCATGAAAGACATCCTGGCGCAGATTACCTTCGAGGCGCGCGCGTCCAACGAGATCAATCAATCGTCGGGCGTGTCGGTGCGCGTTACGATCAACAACTACGAATCCGCCATCTCCAACGCCGAGAAGCGCGCCGTGCGCAACTCGGAAAACGAGATCGTGCCGCGGATTTCGGATCTGCATTCGCTGTATGCCTCGACCGCCGGGAAGATAGAGCTCGAATACGTCGGCGAGGATAAGAAGGAAGACGACCTGATCGAGCGGCTGATCAATCGCGCGGTGCTGAAGGTGTTCGACAAGTATTTGAAGCTCGATGATTTGAAGAAAGTCTCGAGCTACTTCGAGCAGGGTTGGGGCGTCGAGGTCTCGGACAGCGCGCCGTCGTCGGAATACATGGAGCCGCTGCGCGAAGTGACGGGGCTGCGCGAAGTGATCACGCTGCTGGGGCCGTTCGAGACGCCGGGGCTGATGGCTGCCGCGAGCGAGTTTATTTTCGAGGGCCTGCATCTGCATCAGAAGCTCAACAAGGATCGCCAGGGCGGGCGCTTCGCCTACCACGCATGACACGCCGGGAAATGGCGGCCGTAGTCACCCGCTACACGCAGTGGGACGGGACGCAGCGGCTCAAGCTCGACGCCGACAAGGTGTTCGAGAAGCTGGCGGAGTACCTGTCGTACACCGACGACGTGCGCCAGGCGATGGACTGGATGATGCGGCAGGGGATGGACTTCGACGGCGTGAAGGTGATGGGGCTGGAGGAGTTCATCGAGCAGCTGCGGCAGGAGATGCGGCAGCGCTATCGCGACTTCAACCTGAAGAACGCGCTGTCCGAGATGGAGCAGAAGCTCGAGGACATTTTGAATCGCGAGCGCGCGAAGCTCGAATCGCTCAAGGGACAGAAGCCGGGGGTCGAGGAGAAGCAGCGCGAGCTGTCGCGCATGCCGCGGCGCCTGTCGGAGGCGATGCGCAAGCTGGAGAGTCACGAATTCGAGGACGCGCAGGCGAAACAGGACTTCGACAAGCTGCTCGAGGAATACGAGAATATCCGTGACCTCGAAAATTTTCGCGATCGCAATCAGCACATGTTCCACGGGCAGAAGAGCCTCGGCTACGACGACGCGCTCGAGCTGATGCGCGAGATGGAGCGGATGCGCCAGCTCGAGCAGGACCTGATGTCGGGCAACTTCGACACGATCTCGATGGAAGACCTGCAGCAGATCCTCGGGCAGCAGGCGAGCAAGGATTTTCAGAATCTCAAGCAGGTGATGGTGCTGCTGACCCAGTCGGGCTACATGGTGCCGAAGGGCGATCACTTTCAGCTCTCGCCCAAGGGCGTGCGCCGAATCGGGCAACTGGCTCTGCGCGACATCTACCAGAATCTGTTGAAGGATAGATCGGGCGGGCACGCGACGGATCATCGCGGCGTCACCGAGATGCGCCCTGAGCAGACCAAGCCGTACGCGTTCGGCGACCCGCTCAATCTGAACCTGGTCGCGACGCTGAAGCATGCGCTGGCGCGCAAGGCGGGCGTCCCGCTCGAGCTGCGGCCCGAAGATTTCGAGATTTACGAAAACGATTACGCAAGCTCGTCATCGACGGTGCTGTGCCTGGATATGTCGTGGTCGATGAGCTGGGAAGGGCGATTTGCGGCGGCGAAGAAAGTCGCGATGGCGATGGAGACGCTGATTCGCTCGAAGTTCCCGCGCGACTATTTTTCAATAGTCGGATTTTACACGCGCGCAGTTGAATTGAAGCTCAAGGATCTGCCCGAAGCGTCATGGAACATGGGCGATCCGTTCACCAACCTGCAGGACGGGTTGCGGCTCGCCTCGGATTTGTTGGGCCGCCATCCGTCGCGCAATCAGCACATCATCGTGATCACCGACGGCCAGCCGACCGCGTACTTTCTGAACAAGCGGCTCTATTGCGAATGGCCGCTGTCGTTCGGCGGCATCAGCATGCGTGCGGCGCAGGAGACGCTGAAGGAAGTGGAGCGAATCACGCGCAAGGGCATCACGATCAACACCTTCATGCTCGACGACTCGCCGAGCCTGCGGGCGTTCGTGGACAAGATGACCCAGATCAACCGCGGCCGCGCGCTGTTCACGCGTCCGGATCATCTCGGCGAATATATGCTGGTCGATTATCTGTCCAAGAAGCGCAAGCGTGCCTGAACGCCCCAGCGGCCGCACATCTGCATTGCAAGCTGGGCCTCTTGATAAACGAGCGCAATTCGTTTGAGCACGGGTGGTGGAACTCCTATAAACTGGCATCCTGATGGCAGCGGTTGCGGAGTTGTTGGCGTCCCACGCTCCTCCCAAGCCCCCTCTCAAGTGGGCGGGAGGCAAGCGATGGCTCGTTCCTCATCTGGTTCACTACTGGAATCGTCATCGATCTCGTCGTCTCGTTGAGCCGCTATGTGGAGGTCTGGCTGTATCTCTGGGATTGGTGCCCGATCGAGCTCTCATAAGCGATATCAATCCCCACGCAATAAACTTTTATAGGTGGCTCAAGAAGGGTCTAAGAATCTCGCTCGCGATGCAGAACGATCAGTCCTACTTCTACGCACAACGGGCGCGGTTCAATCAGATGGTTCGCGAAGGTAAAGCAGAAAGCAAAGAAGCGGCTAGCCTTTTCTACTATCTCAATCGAACCTGTTACAACGGCCTGTGTAGGTTCAATAGTAAGGGCGAATTCAACGTTCCGTTTGGCCGGTACAAGAAGATTACTTACAAAACGGATTTCACCGAATATGCCGCAGCATTCGCTCGCTGGGATTTCATGTGCGTGGATTTCGATGAGATTCCCTTAGACTCCAGTGACTTCATCTATGCTGATCCTCCGTATGACGTTGAGTTTACGCAGTACTCGAAGGAGAGTTTTGGCTGGAACGAACAAATAAGACTGGCCGAACGATTGGCGAGGCATCCCGGACCTGTAGTTCTATCGAATCAGGCGACCGAACGAATACGACAGCTGTACCGAAAGCTCGGATACAAAGTCACCATCCTAAACGCCCCACGATTGATCAATTGCACAGGAGATAGAACTCCTGCCAAGGAAGTCTTAGCAATTAGGAATTTGTAACCCAACTATGGCTCGTCGCGACACGGGAACAGGGGCAGTGCTGGAGCAGATGGTGCTACCCGCTCTCACCAAAGGCGGATATTCGTATAAGAGCCAAATTCACATTGGGAAGCGTTTCGGTGGTGGATCTCACTTTGTCGACATTATAGCTGAAAAGGGCGGTAATCGGTTTTTGGTATCAATGAAGTGGCAACAGGTTTCTGGAACTGCCGAGCAAAAGGTGCCGTTCGAAGTAATCTGCTTGGAAGAAGCGTTAAAAGCTGGAGACTATCTTCGAGCTTTCATCGTGCTCGGCGGTGACGGCTGGAAATTACGAACTTTCTACGTGGGCGGCGGCTTGAACGAATATCTCAAAGGATCCGGAAACGTCCAAATCCTTACGTTGGAAGCCTTCGTCGCCCGCGCAAATACTGGAAAGCTCTAGCGAAAGAAGAAGCTGGCCGCAGGGAAAGAGCCGGGGGTGTCTTAGCGGCCGGCGGCCTGGCGCGACTCGATTGTCGCGGGCATCGTCCAGGTTCCACCGATTTGGCGTAAGACTATTCGGTCCTGTTCATTGCCCGCTGCGGCGATCAGTCGTTGCAGCGGCTCTTCCATCGGCTCTTTCGACAGCTTGAAGGTGCCCCAATGGATAGGCACGAGGTAGCGCGCATCCGTCGATTCGAACATCGCCCAAACTTGTTCGGGATCGGCGTGATTCCAAATCCACGGGTCATACGCGCCGATGGAGAACACGGCAACGTCGGGTGGCGTCGATGCGAGGCTGGCGAACAAGTCGGTATCTGCGCTATCGCACGCCAGCAGCATCCGGCGGCCATCCTTTTCGAGCACATAACTGTTGAAGCCGTACTCTTCGCCGAACGGCGGCCATCGCTTGCCCCAGTGCCTCGCGCCCATCGCGCGGATGGTGAGCCCTTTGACGACTGTGGACTCGCCCCACTTGAGTTCTCGCACATCTTTGAAGCCGAGCGGCGCGATGAGCGACGAGCACCTGTCGCACGCCACCACTACCGCGCTTTTAGGCAAAGCCTTGAGCGAAGGAATGTCGAGATGGTCCATGTGCGCGTGGGTGATCAGAATCAGGTCGAGTTGCTGCAATTGGGCTGGAGCCAGCGGCGGATCGACGAATCGTTTCGGCCCGATCGTCAGGATCGAGTCGATCGACATGCCGACGCGTGAGAACAGGCTGGGGTCGGTGATTACGCGCGTGCCGAAGAAATTCATGAGAACGGCGGCGTGGCCGAGGTTGGCGATTGTGAGCGAGTTGTCGGGCCACGCAGCGGGTGTGGGTTGCGGGGGTGAAGTTACGGGCGCCGAACTCATACCTTGAGAGTACGACCTCGCGGCAAACAGAGCCAGCGAAAAAATTATCCCGGCGGCGACCAGTCGCGGCAGGAATCGGATCAAGCGCGATCGATAGGCCGAGAACGAATTCACTTCTCCTTGGCCGGTTTGAAGCAGGGGAGTTCTTTGACCAGCACGTAACTGTAGGTGCGATTGCGCCACTTGAATGTTCCGACGCCTGCGCCGAACGCCCCGGTCATCGAGTCGAACTGCTCACTGTCGGAAACGTTGACGACATCGGATGGAGCGTAGGCCAGGTACTCCGGCTCATTGGACTTGAGCATCTGGAAGAGCGGCGGATTGAACAGCAGATTGGCGATGCCGGGCTTCGGCTGCCAAGCGTCCTCGGCCGCGTTCTCAGTCTGGGTGCGCGCAACGATCCAGATCGGGTCGCCGCTGGTCTCGGCGATTTTCCACGGGCGTGATTCAATCACCCCTTCCTTGTTTCTGCGGACTTCTTCGACCCCGACCGGAGCGCGCACCAGTTGGTCGCATTTGTCGGCGTTCTCCTCCTTGGAAGCTCCAGTGTCGCCGGACTGCTTCATTGCGACCTGGGCGCCGACCACCTGAGCGCTACCCTCGGCTACCATCGGGAGTACGGTGGTCACCACGCCGGCGGCGCCCAATGCGCATCCCGAGCACTCTCCCGCGACTAGGATTGCGATCGCGATGGACGCGATCCTGCGCGCAATAAATTTGTTCACGAAGGCTTGCGTGCGATGACCATCGAGGAGGTGAACGGAGGGCTTGGCAGCGCCTCGTGTTTGATATCGACGAAGCCGGCGTCGCCCAACCATCGGGAGACTTCGTCGAACGAATAGTCGCGCCCGCGCGTTGTCATCAGCAGGTAGAGCGCGAAAATCGCGCCCGCCCGCGGCTCGGTCAGGTCGGCGTTCATGATGTGGTCCTTGATAATCATCAGGCCGCCCGGTTCGAGCGCGCGGTAGCATTTGCGCATGACTTGAGCGTTGTCGGTCTCATCTTCGCTATGAATTATATTCGACATGAACAGGGCTCCGCATCGGCTCGGAATCTCGTCGTAGAGATAGTCGAAGCGGACCAGATCGATGCGCGCCAGCGACGCGGGCTCGCGCTCGGCGAGAATTTTCCGCGCAACTTCGAGAGTGGCAGGCAGATCGCAAATCGCGGCGCGCAGATGGGGCCATCGGTGGAGCATCGCGACGGTGTAGGTCCCCGGGCCGCCGCCGATATCGGCGATGGTGGAAACCTTGCTGAGATCGAGCCGGTCGGCCACGTATGCCGCATCGCCGCGCGCGCGAGTCAGGCTGTCCATGGCGCGAATGAACAGCTCGGTCTCTTCGGGCCGGCTTTGGAACATGTCGGTCGGCCGCGCGGGCAGGCCGGTGCGAATAGTCTGCTCGAGATTCGTCCAGGTTTGAAAGATTGCTTCGTCAAACAAAATGAGGCCGCCGAGATATTCGGCGGACGAGCGGAGCAGGTAGCGGCGCGCCGCCTCAGTTGGCGCGTAACGATTGGCGCGCTTGTCGAGCAATCCGAGCGCGACCATCGCGTTAGCTATCAGAGCCGTCGCGCGGCGATTCGCGGATATGGCGGCGGCGAGCGCGGCGTCGTCGAGCGGCGCGCGTTCGAGCAAATCGAAAATTCCGAGCTTGAGCGCGGTCTGAATCGCGCGCGCTTCGGCGTGACCAGAGGCCAGCGCGGCGAGTTCGGCGAAATCCATCGGGCGCCTGTCAGTGCACGAAGTCTTGCGTAACGTAAGTTCTGCCGTCGGCGGATTCGGCGACGCCGACGCCGGTTTCAGTGAACTTGCTGGAGACGATGTTGGCGAAGTGCTCCGGGCTCTTCAGCCAACCTTCCATCGCGCGTTGAGGAAGCTCGGCGGGATCGTCGGCATCGTCGTCCATATAAATATTCTCGCCGACGACCCGGTACGCGATGCCCGCGCCGCTGATCCTGTCCGCGGGCGCTACACCGTCGGGACTGTCGTGAGCCAGGTAGTGGCGCATCGCCATGTCGTAACTGTGACCGCGCGCGATCACTGCGAGGCGCGGCGAGAATCTCAGCGGCGCCAGTCCACTGCGCGTGCGTTGCTGGTTCACCAGGCCGAGGACTTCGGTTTCCTGGTCGGTGAGACCGGATACTTTCTCGGGCGACGGCGGCGCAGTATGCATCCAGTAGATGCGCGCGATTATCGTGGCGAGCAGTGAGAGCACGAGCAGCCCGATTCCAGTCTTGATCGCCCGGCGCCGGCGTACCACTGTTGGAGTCGGCATCCTGATGATTTTCGCCGGGCCGTTGCGAGTTCCGGATGGGCGGCGGCGGGTTGCGGATCGTGTGCTCATGGTTGTCTCAATTCCCAGCTATCGCGCCATTTGGCGGATGTCAACGCGGACGATTCTTGCGTTAGTTGCGATCGTTTGCCTCGCGAGGGCGCGCGCCTCGGCCGCGGCTGATGCGGCGAATGCGTTACCGGCCGGGGCGCTCAAATCGTCGCCTAGTATGTATCTTCGCCAGGCGTCGGCGAGTGCGATTCGATGGCAGGCGTGGAGTCCGGCTACACTCGCGCTCGCGCGCTCGTTGAACCGTCCGATCATGATCGACATCGGCGCGGTGTGGTGTCACTGGTGTCACGTGATGGACGAAACGACGTACGCCGATTTGCAAGTCGCGGCGGTGCTGAATCGGGAATTCGTGCCGGTGAAAGTCGATACCGACGAGCGTCCCGATCTTGACCAGTATTATCAGAACGCGGCGGAGCAACTTACCGGTGCGGCTGGCTGGCCGCTGACGTGTTTCACGACGCCTGACGGCGCGTTGTTTTTCGCGGCAGGATTTTTGCCGCCGCGTCCGGGCAGCGGACCGGGCGGCAGCGGCGGAGAGAACTCGTCGATGCTGCCGTTGCTGAAGCGAATCTCGCAGGTGTACGCGGCGGATCGTGCGGGACTCGAACGCGAGGCGGAGGCTACTGCCGCGAAGATCAGATCCGCGCCGATTCAGAACACGCCGCCCAAGGGAGGGCTCGAAGGGCTGCGTGCGCAGATACTTGCGGGGCTGGCGGCGTCGTACGATCGCGAGTCGGGAGGATTCGCGCCAGGCGAGGGGCCGCGCTTCTACGATTTCCCGGCGCTCGAACTCGCTCTCGCGCATGGTTTCTACGGGCATCCGGAGTACACCGCGATGGCGCTCGACACGCTGAAGAAAATCGCCGCGGGCGGAGTTTTCGACCAACTTGGCGGCGGATTTCATCGCTACTCGACGGACCCGCATTGGCGCGTGCCTCATTTCGAGAAGCTAGCCTCCGACAACGCGATGGCGTTGCATGCGTACAGCGCGGCATACGAAGACAGCGGCGATCCGGACTTCGCGCGTGTTGCGAAGTCCCTGGTGGGCTACGTCGATCGCGAACTCCTCGATCCGAAGACGGGCGCATTCTACTCGCATCAAGACGCTGACTCGTTCAAGGGCGACGACGGCAGTTTCTACACGTGGACGGTCGCGGAAGTGAAGCGTGCGTTGCCGGCGGATCAGGCGCGTGTCGCTATTTTATTTTACGGCATGGAAAACACTCCCGCGCTGGCGCCCGACCGGCGGATCGTACTGAGGCGCGCAATGACCACGGAGCAACTGGCGGCCAAGCTGAAGATCCCGGTAGAAGAAGCGCGCGATCGGATTGCGAGGGCATCGGACGCGATGCTCGCATTGCGCGGTCGTCGCAGGACGCCGCAGGTCGATCACGCAATCATGACCGATCGGAACGCATTAATGGCGGATGCATACCTGACGGCGTCGGCTGCGCTTGACGATTCGAATCTTCAGCGCAAAGCGCTTGCCGACCTGGATTTCATCGTCGCGCACCTGTGCGCACCCGGCGGAAGTTTCTTTCACGTGTGGTCGGATGGACGCGCGCAGGTGGCGGGTCTGGCCGCCGACCAGGTTTACCTCGTCAACGCACTCGTCGATGCGTATCAATTCTCAGCCGACGAGAAATATCTGGCAGAAGCGCGCAAGCTGACAGCGATCATTCTGAAGACGTTTCGCGCCGATGGTTCGAACTTGTTGATGAACCGCGACACCGAGGATGCCGGTACGGTGATTCAACAGTCGTCGGCGAGCGCGCAGGTGCTTTTCGATATGCCTACGCCGTCGGTGCAGGCGACGATGGCTATCGCGATGGAGAAGCTCGCTTTGATCACTGGCGACGACAGTTATTCAACGGCCGCGGCCGAATTGATGGCGAGCGCGCCGGCGATGGCGGGAGCGATGCTGAGCAACTCGGTCGCTACTGTCGGGCTTGAGCTGGAATATCGCGCGAACGGTGGAGCGACGGTCGCGATCGCGGGACCGCACGGTGAAGCGCGCGCCACGGCTTTGTGGAGGATGGCGCTGGCAAGTTATCGTCCCGGGAAAATCGTGATGAGGATTGAGTCGGGCCGCGGCGCCGCGGCGATGCCGGCGGCAGCGCGGGCGATGTTCGAATCCAGCGCTGCGAAAGGCGTTGCGCTCGCGTTCGTATGCGCAGGAACCGCGTGCGCAACACCGGTCGGCACGCCGGCGAAACTCGCACAGGTCATCAGAAGATTCGGCGTCAAGGGCGTCGATCAGACGACGGTCGTCAATGACAGCCCTGCTTCGGCGCGACTGCCGATGTGAAATCAGTCAAGGGTCTTGTGAAATCTGAGCGTTGCGAGCGTGAGCGTCGCCGCTCCGAGCAGCGTCATCGCGATCATCTGCGGCCACAACACGTCCAGCCCGACGCCCTTGATGAAAGTCCCGCGCAGGACGATGAGATAGAAGCGCAGCGGATCGAGATTCGTGAAATATTGCAGGGCGGTTGGCATGCTGGTGATCGGATAGCCGAAGCCGGACAGCATGATTGCGGGCGAAATATAGAAGAAGGAGATCGCAAAGGCCTGCTGTTGGGTCTCGCACAGCGTGGAGATCAGCAGTCCGACGCCGAGCGCGCTCGACAGAAAGAGAGTCGAGCCGAGCAGTAGTACAAGCACATTTCCCCGAAACGGAACCTGGAACCACAGCGTGCCTGCGATCGCGACAACGATTACGTTTGCCAGCCCAACTATCAGGAACGGCAGCGTCTTGCCGACGATCAATTCCGCGGGACTGATCGGCGTGACCATCAATTGTTCGAGGGTACCGATCTCGCGCTCCCGCACGACGGCAAAGGCGGTCAACATCATCACCGTTACGAGGACCAGAGTTCCAATCACACCGGGCACGAAAAACCATCGGCTCTCGAGGTTGGCGTTGTACCACGGCCGCTCCTGGAGCTCGATGTCGGGTGCGAAGGTGGCCAACGATGGCTTCAGCCGGTCGGCCATTTCAACCTGATAGTCCCGGGCAAATCGACTTGTGACCTGATTGATGTATCCAATGGCGATTAGCGCGGCATTCGAGTCGGTGCCGTCGAGGATCGCCTGCACGGGTGCGGTCTGGCCCTTGCGCAGCAACTCGGCGAAGCCCGGCTGAATCTGCAGTACCAGCAGGACGCGCCGATGATCGAGTTCGGACGGAATTTGCGATTCGTCTTGAAGAACCTCGCGCACCTGGAAGCGGCTGCTGGCCCTAAAGCGATCGAGCAATTCGCGGCTTTCCTGGCTGTGATCGTAGTCCAGCACCGCGGTCGAAACGCGATTCACTTCGTAGCTGGCGGCGTAGCCGAATACCAGCATCTGCAGCAGCGGCGGGACGATCAGCGCAAAACGCGCCTGCCGGTCGCGAAACAGGTGGATAAACTCCTTTATCAGTATCTGGTGCAGGCGTTCGATCACGTCAGTCATGCCAGTGATTTGTGAAACGACAGTCTGGCCAGCAACACCATGACCGTGGCGTAGATGACGAGTGCAAACAAAGGCTCGGCGAGAAAGGCGAACCCGGTGCCGCGCAAAAATACGCTTTTAAGTATGATGATGTAGTAGCGCGCCGCGATCAGGTAAGTGAACGGCTGCACGCCCACCGGCATCTGATCGATCGGAAACGTGAATCCCGACAGCAGAAAGGAGGGTAGGAAGGCCGTCACTAAACCAATCTGGCTGGCGGCGAGTTGATTTTTCGTGGCGACGGAGATCCAGAATCCGAGCCCGAGGATCGCCACCAGATAAATTCCCGAGCCGACGGTCAGCGCGACGAGCGAGCCTCGAAATGGAACCTGGAACCAGAGAACGGCGATCGCGGCGCAGACGGCGGTGTTGAACATGCCAAGCGCGAAGTAAGGAACCAGTTTGCCAATAATAATTTCGAGCGAGGTTACCGGCGTCGAGATGAGTTGCTCCATGGTGCCTCGTTCCCATTCGCGCGCGACGGTCAGCGAAGTGAGCAGCACTCCGACCACCGCCATTACGATCGCAGCGACGCCCGGGACGATGAAGTTTTTGCTTTCCAGATCTTCGTTGAACCAGGTTCTGGTCTCTACCGACAGCACGGGATTTACGCTGGGCGCGTTGGACTTGCGGAGATACTCGGCTTGCACGACGGCGCCATAAGATGCGAGCACGCCTTGCGCGTAACCGATCGCAATTTCGGCGGTGTTGTTGTCGGAGCCGTCCACCAGCGCCTGTATGTTCACCGGGCGCCCGTCGTGGAGGCGCGCGGTGAAGTCGTAGGGAATCACAATCGCCAGCTGGCAGCGGCCGTCGTCCAACGCGGCGGCAAGTGCGCGGTAGTCAGTCACGGTCGCGACCAGGTCAAAATAAGCGGAGGACTGAAAGCGCTTGAGAAGATCCTGGCTCGCCTGGCTGCCTTCCTCGTCGAGCGCGAACACTTTGATGTGTTTGGTGTCGAGATTGACGCCGTAGCCGAGCGTCGTCATCAGCATTAGCGGCATCAGCAGCACGATCAGCAGGCTGCGCGAATCGCGTATTACCTGGAAAACTTCCTTGCGCGAAATGGCGAGCAGCCGTCGGAGATTCACGGTGATAACTCCGGGCGATCAACGCCGCGTCGAGTCGTCAACGCTACGAACGCGTCTTCGAGGCTCGGACGAATCACTCCAAGGCTGGCGACGGAGATGGCATCGGCTTCGAGCGCGGCGCGAATCGCAGGTGCAACGGCGGCGTCGGATACGACGACGTGCAGTGCATCGCCGAATACCGCTACGTCGCGGACGCCGTCGAAGCGGCGCAGGCGTTCGATGGCGTCGCCGAGCCGGTCGCATTCGAGCAGCAGCAGTGAGCCCCGGATCGAATCCAGCTTGAGTTCGGTCGGTGTGCCGAGCGCGATCAATTTGCCGCCATCCATCAGCGCGAGACGGTTGCAGTATTCGGCCTCGTCCATGTAGTGCGTGGTGACGAAGATGGTAACGCCGTTGCCGCTCATCTGCTGAATCAACTCCCAGAACAGCCGGCGCGAGAGCGGATCGACGCCGGAGGTCGGCTCGTCGAGAAACAGGATTGGCGGCCGATGCAACACGGCGCATCCGAGCGCCAGGCGTTGCTTCCACCCGCCGGCGAGCGTGCCGGTCAGGCTCGACTCGCGGCCGCGCAGCCCGGCCATCTCAAGCGCCCAATCGATGCGCCCGCCCGACTCGCTGGCCGGGACGCCGTACATTCCCGCGTAGAAATGCAAATTCTCAAGCACGGTAAGGTCAGCGTAGAGCGAAAACTTCTGCGACATGTAGCCGATGTTGCGGCGAATCAGTTCGGGCGATTCGACGACGTCGTAGCCGGCGACAATCGCGCGGCCGGACGTCGGATGCAGCAATCCGCAGAGGATTCGAATCGTGGTGGATTTGCCCGAGCCGTTGGGCCCGAGAAATCCGAAGACCTCGCCGGCCCGCGTCTGAAAGGAAATGCGATCGACCGCGGTAAAGTCGCCGAAGCGTTTCACCAGGTTCTCGACCTCGACCGAATTGCCGTTGGTGCGCGTCATGCCGCCACGCGCGTCGCGTCTTTGCGCACGGCCTCGACAAAAAGATCTTCGATGGTCGGGGTGACGCGGACGATCTCGTCAAACGGAATCCGGCCGCTGCTCAGGCGCGCGCTGAATTCGGAGATACGCCGCTCGGCGTCATCGACGAACAAATGAACCGCGTCGCCGACCAAGACGAGGCTCGAAACGCCTTCGGCGGCAGCGAGTTCGTCGCGAACGCGGCGTGCCTCGAGCGACACGATCGACACGACCGATCCCTGCAGCCGCGACTTGAGACGCGCGGGCGAGTCGCAGAACAGCAGGCGTCCTTGATGGAGCAGCGCGACGCGATGGCATCGCTCGGCCTCGTCGAGGTAGGCGGTGGAATTAACCACAGTGACGCCGTGGCCGACGAGTGAATAGAGCATCGCCCAGAATTCGCGGCGTGACACCGGATCGACGCCGTTGGTCGGCTCGTCGAGCAGCAAGACGCGCGGTGTGTGTATCAGCGCGCAGACCAGGCCGAGCTTTTGCTTCATTCCACCCGAGAGCTTGCCGGCCAGCCGCGCGCGAAACTCGCTCATGCCGCATGCTTCCAGCAGCTCACCCGCGCGCGCCTCGCGGTCCTTTCTGCGAACGCCGAACAAGTCGGCATAGAACCGGATGTTCTCATCGACCGTCAAATCTTCGTAGAGCCCGAAGCGCTGCGGCATGTAACTGATGAGATGCTTGACGCCTTCCGGGTCGGCGACCACGTCGCATTGCGCGACGCTTGCGGTGCCGGCGTCGGGCGGCAGCACTCCTGCGAGTATGCGCATCGTCGTGGTCTTGCCAGCGCCATCGGGTCCGACGATGCCGAAGATCTCGCCGGGTGAGACGTTGAAGCTCAGGTGATCGATCGCGCGGACGCCGGGGAAATCCTTGACCAGATCGCGAACGACAACCGCCCTGTCATCCATGGATGTTGCCGCTTTGTACGGGCGGACCGAGGTGAATGGTCGCGTCGGCCGGCATCCCGGGCTTCAATTCGTGACGCGGATTTTCAACGTCGATCTTGATTCGATAGACGAGCGTCACGCGCTCCTTGTGCGTCTCGACGCTCTTGGGCGTGAACTCGGCTTCGGAAGAAATGAACGAGATTTGCCCCGGATACGCCTTGTCGGGGTAGGTGTCGGTGTGAATCGTCGCGGCCTGGCCCCATCGGATGCGGCCGAGGTCGGTTTCGGCGATATAGGCGCGCAGCCAAACGTGATCGAGGTCGGCCAGCGTGACGACCGGCGTGCCCGGCTGCATCACCTCGCCTAGCTCGGTCTGACGCGTGAGGATGACGCCCGAGAACGGCGCGCGCAGCGTCGTGTATCCCAGCATGATCTTCGCGAGCTTCAGATTTTCGCTGGCGTTGCTGATGTTCGCCTTGGCAACCTCGATGTCCTGTTGCGCGCTGCGCTCCATCGCGCGGTCGCGCTCGATCGCCGCATTCGACTGCTTGAGCGCGGTTTCCGAGTGGTCACGTTCGTCGGCGGAAATAATTTTCTCGCTCCAGAGTTTCTGACTGCGGACGTAATCTATATTTTTCTGGGCAAGGTCGGCGTTGTCGTTGGCGACCGTCGCGCGCGCAGCCTCGAGTTTCTGCGTTGCCGCAGCCAGTTCCCGTTCCCGCACCTGGAGAGCGGCTTCGTTGATTGCCACCTGTTGGCGGTAATCGCTGTCGTCGAGCCGCGCCAGCAACGTGCCGGCCGTCACCCACTGGCCTTCGTCGAACGGCAATTCGACCACCCGCGACTGCACCGCCTTGAAACTGACGACGCTTTCGTGGGCTTCGATGTTGCCCGAGACGAGCAGATTGTCGGTCGCGACCCGGTTCTCGAACAGCAACAGATAGCCCGCCCATGCGCCGACGCCGGCTACCGCTACAGCCAATAGCAAGACGACTCGTCTCTTCATGCGAGTTGGCCAGGCCTTACAAGTGATTGGCGCCGGCGGACAGGGCTCTGCGATGGCGTCACTCGATTGCGAACGGTTCTCGCGGGTTTGATCAAACGTTCTCCAAGCCAGCGCAAAAAGTTCGCGCGCTGACGCATGAAGCGGGGGTCAGTCGGCTCCATCCCGTGAATGAGGCGAATGATTTGCGGCATCACCAGCGGGAACAACGCCAGCGAGAGCATCGAAATAAAAAGTTGCGTCAGATCGACGCCGCGGGGGATCGAACCCTTGCGCTGCAGCACGCCGAGGCGGGCGACCGCCTTCTCGAACAGTGCGCGGCGCTCGGCCTCCGCGATGCATCGCTTGCCGCCGCTGTCGATTGCCTCCCATTCCATCAGGCGCACAAAGTCCATATCCGTGCCGCCGGACAAGTAGATGTGTGCGAGAACGCCGGCGAAGTCGTCGGGCGTGGATTCCAGCCATTCGGCGCGCTCGGCGATTTTACGTCGCAGGATTTCCCGATAAAGGTCCTGCTTCGCGCCGAAGCAGTAGTACAGCATGCGTTTGTTCACGCGCGCGCGCCGGGCGATCGCGTCGACACGCGCGCCGGCAAAGCCGCGAGCCGAAAATTCCGCAAGCGCGGCGGCGAAGATCTTCTCGCGCGTGCGATTGAGATTGCGGACAGTTGCGCGAGGGCCGGCCATGATTCAAGCCTCATTAACCAGACAGTTAATACTACTATTAACTGATCAGTTAATTAGCTGAGTCAAGGACGAGGCGACCGCGAGTCCGTCCGTTCAAAGAGAAGTGGTAGATTGTATTCCTTCGAGCCCGCGAAAATCAGGTGGGCGAGCGGGGCGGACGCGAAGCCCGCCCCGTCACCGGATCAAGCTAACGCTACGGCGCTGCCTTGACCATCGCGTCGGTTGTGAAGAAATCTTTGTCCACCGCGCCCATGTTGATGTACCAACACTCGCGCTCGGGAGTTTGCAGGCCGGGCAGATAGCACATCGTTGCGAAGCCGCTCTGCACGTCAGTCGCGACGGCGCCGACTTCGAACTCGCGCTTGAACGGATAAATCGCCACGCGCGCGTCGGGCACCGGGCGGTCGCGATAAGTGGTCCACCAGATGTGATTCAGCCACAACTGGCCACGCTGATCGTATTCGTCGATATACGGCTGGAACCACATTTCCGAGTCCATATAGATGACGGTCTTGCTTTGCAGCGCCTGAGAAATCAGTTCGCGCCGCGGCTCGGCCTCGACGATGTACATATGGCGCATCTCCCACGCCTCGGGGCACGCGCTGGCGCCGCCGTCAGTGGAGCACTTCAACTCGGGCGAATGCTCTGCGTGTGCGACCCCCAGCATCTCGCGCTCGCCGAGAAACTTGTAGTTGTATTCCTCGGTCTTCGCGTTGAAGCCCGAGTAGTGATCGGGATTCCAGGTTTGCGCGCTGGTCGCGGTGCTCTCGAGCGCTTCGTTGAGGCGGCGAATCCGGCGCGTGCCGGAACTCCAGCTCCAATCGTCGTCGCCGCGAGTCGGTTCCTGGTAGCGATATCGAATGATTCCGTTGCCGCGCTCGGCCTGCGGCGAAAGCACCGGGTAGAGCCCGAACAGCCACAGCCGGTTGGTCTTCTTGAAATCGGGATCGACCGGCATCGGCTCGACCTCGGTGCGCCCGACCAGATCGTACCCGGCATAGTGCCCGATCTGGTAGTACTGGATCACATTGTTGGGCTTGTTGCGCCCGCCGTACACGCTTTCGCAATCGTAAAAGCGCAGGTCGTAGTCGTCGGTGAGCAGTGGCCGGAACACGTTGTTCCACATGATCTTGGTCGCCACCTGCGGATCGTTGGTGTCGATAAGCGGAAACGGCTGCCCGGCGACGTAGCCGACGAGACTGCGATTGTCGCGGCTAAGACGCACCTGCGCCGAGTACTTCTCGGTCGCGTCCTTGTACGGCGGGGGCCAATCGATTTCCCCGCTCGGGACAATCTTCATCGACATCCCGTTGACGACCTTGTAGTACACGCCCGGCGACACGAGATCCTTTACCTTCGACGCGTTGGCCGGTGTGATCAGATCGCCCGGCTTGACCTCGGCCCGAGCCGCGGCTGCGATCGCGATGAAGGTCAAAGCGGCCACCACCGCGATCGCCATCCTAGCCGATGCCGGCCACTCGCGCTCCGGTCGAACATCCTTACTGAAATGTTCCATGAGTTCCTCCTCGGCGGAAAAATGAAAAAGAGGAAGCAACACAGGTGCCACGACGGTACTCGGAAATTGTCGTGCGCAGCACAAGGAAAACTACAAATGCGAACGCGAAAAATTATTCGCAGTATGTTAGAGACGGCGGTGTTAGCTGCGCGCGATCGCGCGGTTGGATCGAGTTCGATCGCATTTAAAACGCAGCCTGGCCGACGAATTTGCGCTCAGTGCGAAGTCTCAGACGGCCAACCGACCTACATTGGAAGTTAGTTGCAAATTGCCACGAAGTTGCAAAATGCCACTGACTCTCATCATAAAAAATCAGGTCAGACGGCTTCACAACGGAATGCAGCATTCGCATTGCGCACGATCGAATCGAAATTTGCCGCGCGAAAGCTGCCTTAGGGGATCAGCACCAGCTTGCCCGTCGATTGCCGCGATTCCATGAACTTGTGCGCTTCTGCGGCTTGCGCGAGCGGGAATGATTTGCCGACCAGCAGCTTCAGTTTGCCCTGCGCTATCAACTTGAACGACTCTTCGATTCCGCGCCGCATCACTTCGGGCACCGATGCCACCGTGTAGAGCACGAAACCGCTCACCTTGAGCGATTTCTCGAACAGCCTGAACAGGTTGAGCGGCTCCGGCGGGCCGCCGGCGCGTCCGTAGAGAATCAGATGGCCAAACGGAGCGAGGCAGGTCAGCCCTTTGTCCATCGTCGTTGCGCCGACCGCGTCCAGGATCAGATCGACGCCGCGTCCGCCGGTGAGACGATTCGTCTCGGCCGCAAAATCGCCGGTGGCATAGTTGATAGCCTCGTCGGCGCCGTACTCTTTGATGAGCGCGGCCTTGCTGGCGCTCGACACAGTCCCGATCACGCGCGCGCCCGCAGCTTTCGCGATTTGCACCGCGACGATTCCGACGCCGCCCGCCGCCGAATGGACCAGCACGGTCTGACCGGGACCAGTTTGATGCGCCGTATGCAGCATGTGCCATGCGGTCAGCACCTGAACCGGAAAAGCCGCGGCGTGCTCGAAGCTGATGGAATCGGGAATCGGAATCACTTGCGCTGCCGGCGCGAGCGCATACTCGGCGTACATCTTACTGCCGAGCGCGGCGACCCGCTGACCCGGCTTGAGATTCGACACGCCCGCGCCGACCGCCTCGATTTCACCGGCCGCCTCAAGCCCCGGCGTATCAGGCAGTTGCGGCTGCATCAGGTACTGTCCCTGGCGAAATAGCGTATCGGCGAAGTTGATCCCGGCCGAGCGCACCTTGATAAGCACGGTTCCGGGTTTCACTTCCGGCCGTGGAACCTCGGCGATCTTCATCACCTCGGGTCCGCCCAGCTTGTCGAATATAACTGCTTTCATGTGAATGACCTCATCCGGTCCGTGCGCCGGTAGGATTTCGGATCTATCTCACGAATTGTGAAACGATGGAACTGGCGTCAAGATCGCACGATTAAGTTTCAATTTGCAACTGCTACTGCTAGCAACTTTAGTTTCAAAGTGCAACGATATTTTCCGTCGTTGACGTTGGGGAACGTCGCGGCTCGCGGAATTTCGGGGGAGGAGAGTGACAGGCGCCCATGCGATGGGATTCAGTCAAGGATATGAATTGTTCCGTGGCGCGAACGCTGTCGGTGGTCGGCGAGCGCTGGACGATGCTGATATTGCGCGAGGCGTTTCTCGGCCGCCACCGGTTTGACGAGTTTCAGCAAGGGACGGGAATCGCGCGCAACATTCTGAGCTCGCGGCTGCGCGACCTGGTGCGCGACGGAATCTTCGAGCGCGCGCGCAGCGAAGGCGACAGCGGCCGCGTCGAGTATCGGCTGACGCGCAAGGGCCTCGAACTCTATCCGGTGCTCATAGCGATGATGCGCTGGGGCGACACCTGGCTCAGCGACGAAGCGGGGCCGCCGATGACGCTGATCCATCGGGTTTGCGGTGCAAAGACCGCGCCGGAGATGGTCTGTTCGCATTGCGGGGCTCATCTCACCGCGCGCGAGGTCGTCGCCATTCCGCGCCGGCCGGCGCCTGCGCACGCGCGCCGCGCCGAACGGGTCGATCGCAAGCGCGCCGCCCGCTGAAATCGGTCGGGCGCTGGCGCCGCGCGCATCCGTCCAGCACAATATTCGTGCAACATGATTGAACTTGTGATGTTCGACGCGGACGGAGTGCTGTTCGATTCCACCGAATCGAACGTTGCTTACTACAACTGGATTTTCGCGAAGATTGGCGAACCGCCGCTCAATCGCGACGAGGAACTCTCGGCAGTTTCGTACGCCGCGAGCGAGGTGTTCGCGGCCCGTGCGCGCGGCGACGCAGCGAAGCTTGGCGCCATGCACGAGGTGACGCGCAACATGGATCAGGCGCCGTTTTTCAGGATGCTGCGTCCGCCGTTCGAGTTGCGTCCCTTCATGCTCGAGCTTAAGCGGCGCTACAAACTCGGGCTCGCGACTAATCGCTCCGCGACGGTCCCCGCGCTGGTCGAGCATCTCGGCCTCGGTGGCGTGTTCGACGCGGTCGCCAGCGCCCTCGACCAGGTCCGCCCCAAGCCCGCGCCGGACATCTTGCAGCTATGCCTGCGCCGAGCGGCGGTTGACGCAACCCGCGCCGTTTACGTCGGCGACAGCAGGATCGATCGCGAAGCGGCCGAGAGCGCGGGCACGCATTTTATCGGCGTCGGCAGCCGCATCGAGCATCATCGACTGATTGAAACGATCGCGGAGCTGCGAGCGGCGCTGGAGCTGTTAAACGCCAGCGTGAAGTAAGCGCGTATCTATAGAATCATCTCGATCAGAGCCGGACCCGGGGTCGCGAGCGATCGCTCCAGTTCGCGCGTTAGCGCCTCCGCCGTCTCGACCCGCACCGCGGGCACGCCCAATCCGCGCGCGAGGCTGATCCACTCGAGATCCGGATTGGCAAGACTGGTGAGGGAGCGCGCCTTGCGGCCGGGTTCGGTCACGCCGGCGCGCGCAAGTTCAACCTGCAGAATTCGGTAACTGTGGTTGTTGCACAGCACGGTCGTGACGTTGAGCGATTCGCGCGCTTGCGTCCACAGCGACTGAATCGTGTACATCGCGCTGCCGTCGGCCTGAAAAGCGATCACGCGCCGATCGGGACACGCGACCGCAGCACCGGTAGCGCACGGCAATCCTTGCCCGATAGCGCCGCCGGTCAGCGACAGATATGTATGCGGCGGCGCCGCTGCCGACGCGGCAAGGAACGGGAGCCCAGTAGTTGCGGCCTCGTCCATCACGATTGCGCCCTCGGGCATCGTCGCCGCAATCGCGGCGCCCGCGGTCATCGCATTGAGCTTTCCGGTCGGACGCTCCGGGCGCGCTATCTTTGACGGCGTAGCGACTGACACCGGCGCCGAGATTTCGCTCGCGAGCGCTTCCAGAGCGCTCGGAACGTCATCGGTCGGCTCGGCCAGGATCACCGCGCCGACTGCTTCGGGAATCAGCTGACTTGGAAAATCGGGATAGCCGAAAAACGCGACCGGCTTCTTCGCACCGGCGAAGACGATCGTATCGAACGCCTTCAGCATCTCGATCGCCTGTTCGGGAAAATACGGCAAACGCTCGAGGTTGGGCATCCCCGCGCCGCGTTCGAGTCGTGCGGGAAAAGTTTCGCAGATCAGATGACATCCCGATTTCGCCGCGATCCGCGCCACCGCCTTCAGGCCGCGTGCGCGCAGCGCGGTGCCGCCGACAAAAAGCGCGACTTGCTTTCCTTTGCGGATCGACTCGGCCGCCTGCTTGATAGCGTTCGATGAAACCGCCGGCAACGCCGCCGGCTCGATTGGCGCGGCCTGCCGCTCGGCGGGATCCCACTGGCAATCCGCAGGAATGATCAGCGTCGCGACTTGCCCCGGCGCGCGGCCCGCGGCGGCAATCGCTTGCGCCGTCGAATCGGCAAGCGATACCGCGGTGCGCACGCTACGAACCCATCCTGAAACGGGAGTCGCGAGCGAAACGATGTCGGAGGTGAGCGGTGCGTCGGCGCCGGCGTGCCAGGTCGCATGGTCGCCGATCAGGTTGACGATCGGCGATCGCGCGCGACGCGCGTTGTGGAGATTCGCGATGCCGTTGGCGAAGCCCGGCCCGAGATGCAGCAACGTCATCGCAGGCTTCCCCGCCATCCGTCCGTAGCCGTCGGCCGCGCCGGTGCAAACGCCCTCGAATAATCCTAGAATCGCGCGCATCCCGTCAGCCGAGTCGAGCGCCGCCACCAGCGGCATCTCGGTTGTCCCGGGATTTGCGAAACACACTTCGACGCCGGCCGCGATCGCGGTGCGAATCAGGCTCTCAGCTCCATTCATGCTTCAGTCCTCAGCCGCAACGCGGCGTTCGATCTTCATAAAATCGTGCGAAGGATTCTGATGCCCGAATCGCTCCCTGGTCTGGTCGATCGTCCCTGACTTCGTGTAATGCCACACCATCGCCGCGCGAATCCCGCCGGACAGGTTGTCGGTCGAGCGATGCATCAGGTGGCTGTGAAACACCAGCAGGTCGCCGGCGTCCATCAGCACCGGCACCGACTTCGACATGTCGTAGTCAACGATTTCCGTGTAGCCGTATTGCGCATGCGGGCGCCGATCCGGAATGTGCTCGTGGACCGGCTCGCGGTGCGACCCTGGCATCACGTGCAGGCATCCATTGTCGAGCGTCGCCTCGGTCACCGCCAGCCAGACGCCAACCTGCGGCCGTGTGCTGAAGGCGAAGTAGTACGAATCCTGATGCCACGGCTGACCGAGCGCGCCATGATTCTTGAAAATGAACTGGCTGACGAAACAGTCGAGCTCCGGACCGATCAGATCGCTCACCAGGTCGAGCACCGCCGGATCCTCGACCAGCTTTTTGAATATAGGATCGCGATGGAGCCGGAAAACCTTGCCGACGTTGTCCTCGGGGTTCCGCGCGAGCGGGTTTGGTTTCTTTTCCGGCAATACGAACACGTTGGGAACTATTTCGCCCGCCGCGTTAAGCCGGCAGATCCCGACCACTCGCGCATGTAGCTCGCGGCAGGCCTCGACCGGCGCAAAGCCGCGGATGATGAAGTACCCCTGCTCGTCCCAGTCGCGCTTGCGTTCAGCCGAAAGCATCAGGCACTCCGCTCCGCTACGCGTTTAGCTTGGCGACGGAACCGGCGAGCGCAGTCCCCGCGAAGAATTCGGGGTTCGCCTTCAAATGCAGCTGCGCGGGATAGGTGAAAACGAAATCGCGATAGTCCGCGTCGCTCAACAGCGCCTTCTCAACCAGCCGATGGCTTTCGAGCAGCACCGCCGAGATATCCGGCACGTCCCAGTGGCCGATGTCGGACGAGAAAATCGGCTGCAGCCGCGCCCGCATCGGATTGGCGCGCGCGTCGAGCGCGCGATGCACGCTGAGGTCGTCGGCCTCGCAGCCGAAATAGAAATTGGCGAAGATCCGCGCGAAGTCGTGCTCGTCGCGCACCCCGGTCAGCGCCCATTCGTCGCGATCAGCCGCGCGATCGTGGCGCTCGAGGTCTTCGTCGTAGGCCCGCGCCGCGCGCGCGGAATTCTTTGCGATGAATTCGGGGCCGCCGTACTCCGCGAGCAGTTGATGCAGGCGCGGACGATCGAGCCGCGAGGGATCGTAATTCGCCAGGCCGGCGGCGTTGCGTTTTTCCCAATGCTCTTCGAGCGAGTGAAGCAGATCGCAAGCCCATCCGGCGCCGCATTCGAGAAATCCAAACGCCAGCTTCGGGAACCGCGTCGCCACTCCGCCCATCACGATCGATCGGCACAGCTCGCCCTGCTGATACGCATGCGCGCCGATGTGGTTGAACATGTAGTTGGTCGGCGAGCGCCGTCCGAGCGGCAGGTAGCGCAGGCCTACGCCGCCGTGCGAAGTCACCGCAATTTTCAGCTCGCTGAATTTGCGCCACACCGGATCGTAGTCGAAAAAGCTGTCGAGGCCGTAGCAATCGAAATACGCCGCGTTGGGGAACGCATCGGGATGATCGCGTTCGAGCGCGGGAATCGGGCGCGCCACGCCCGGCGGAATCATCGCGACCTTGAGGCCGAGACCCGCGGCGTGTTGCAGTTCCGCGACCGCTTCATCGGGCGTGTGCATCGGGATCGCGGCGGCGGGCGCGATGCGGTCGCGGAACTGTCCGCAGATGTCGGCATTCATCGTGTTAAGCGCGCGACATGCGATGCGCCGCACCTCGTCGTCGTGAATCGTGGGCAGCGCGAGTCCAAGCGTGGGATAGAGGATGGAAAAATCGACGCCGAGATCGTTCAGCCTGCTGTACAGCAGCCGCGGCGCCATCACGGTCGCGAGGTCGTAGGCGTCGTTCGAGACTCCCCACCATGCGCCGCGCATGTCGCCGGCGTCGCGATTGCCGCGCGAGCCGGTCGGGTGCTCGCGCAGCTCGCGGTTGTAGCGCTCGAGCATGTTGGCGCCGCCGACCTTCTGTAGATATTCGTTGAAGAGCGGAGCCGGCTCGATCAGATGCCCGTCGGCGTCGATCACCGGATGATCGAGGCGATCGTGGAGTGCGCGCACTTGAGCAACGTTTTCGGTATTCACGTCTGAGCGGTAGCGCGGGCGTGACGAGGGTGTCAAGCGCGCATCGCGGGTCGCGCCGAATCGGCGCGCCGGCGATCAAATCAAAAGTGCTGACGCGCTCGCGCTAATGCTTGTCGCCGCGATGGCTGGCGAGGTTCTGAGGCGCGGCAGGATCGTGGATTGGATGCATCGCCGGCGCGCCATCCCGCGCCGCGATCGCCTGCGCGCATCGCAGATGCAGTGGCGGCTCGCCGGTAATTTTGGTGCCGAAACCAAAACGGACACCACAGTGATGACATCGCTCGTCGGCCATCGATCGCATCGTGTGACATTTGGAATGAATGCAGGATCCGCGGCAGGGACCTCCAGCCATTCCGGGGGTGGGAATAATGACGACGCTCATTGCTTCATCCTCGCAGTTCTTTCTGCGTCAACTCGGGGCGCCGAAGCCTCTCGTCCAAAACTCAGATTAGTACTTCTAACAATTTGTAGCAAGTGCGCCACATACTGTTAGTGGTTCTTTAGTACATCTCGTTGAAACTAGCCTTGGCATCCTTATCTAACTTTAAGCAATTTACTCCTATTCATTTTTGTCGGCAAGGAGTCATGACACACGTAATTGTATTAGAAAGTAGCTAGTGATGGCTAGCAATAGCATCTCGTTGCACAAGTTTGCAGTAGTCTCGAGGCGAGAATCGGAATTACAGCGCAGCTAATGACTCAGGCGCCCGGCAGGGAACCGCCGAGCAGATTGCGCGACCGCTCCAGACTGCGCCGGAGGTAGCCGCGGACGTGGCGAGCGACGCTGTCGTCGGCATGCCCGAGCGCGACGGCAGTCGCAAATGCGGCCATCGATTCTTCCATCGCGCGCCGATCCGGTGGAGTCTTCGCACTCGCGCGAGTCGCGCGCGCGAGCGCGCCGCGCAATCCGCCCTTCTTCGGAATGTGCTTGTCGCCGAGCCGCTTGAGCGCCGCAAACGTCGCGCGCAGATCTTTTATCTCGGCCAGATCGTAGGCCGGCGCCGCCTCGAGCACCGCCGCCGCGTGCACCAGCATCGCGATCGCCGACATCGCCTGCCCTTGCGCATAGGGCGAGGTCAACTCGGGCATCAGCGCTTCGATGATCGTCCGCTGCATTCCGCTCAGCAGTTCATTCAGTGTCGGCCGTAGCATCGATCTACCTCAGACCAATCGTAGTTGTTTGGCGAGATCCTCAAACAACGCCGGCAGCAGCAGTTCGAGAAACGGCATCACCGCGTCCGACGTGCGCCGCTCGACGAAGTCGCGGATTCCGGTCAGGCAAATCACTGCCATCTTTGCGTTGCCGAGCACCTGGTAAAAAAACAGCCGCTCGCGATCGACACTGTGCCCCGTTTTCTGTTCGTACAGGCGGTAGAACGCCTCGCGCTCCATCAGACCGCCCGCGAATTCGTCGCGTCCCCAGAACATCATCGAGGCCCAGCCGAGGTCCTCCATCGGATCGCCGAGATGCGCCATCTCCCAATCGAGCATCGCGATGATTCCGTTCTCGTCGTACAGGTAGTTGCCCGAACGGTAATCGCCGTGAACGATCACGATGCGGTCGCTCACGACGGGATTTGCTTTGAGCCATGCAAACGCGGCGTCGAGTATCGGGTAGTGCTCGCCCATGCGGTCGCGCTGGTAAATTTCGTTCCAATGCGCCGCCTGGACGCGCGCGGGTTCTTCCATGGTTTGAGGAACACCAAGAATTTCGAGCCCGCATTGCCGGTAATCGAGCGACTGCAAACGCGCGAGCTCGCCCAGGAAATCATCCGCAACCTTCGCCCGCGTTGCTTCCGGTTCCGCGGCGGGAAATGCGCCCATGCCGGTCTGCCCTGCGGCGCGGTGCATGATGAAGAACGGGCGATCCATCACGCTCGCATCGAGCTCCAGGTAAAGCGGTTCGGGAACCTTGAGCCCCGCGCGATGCACCGCCGCAATCACTTTGAACTCGCGCTCGCGATCGGATTTGAGCAAGCCGCCGGTCGGATCGCGCCGTCCGATCATCGGACGCGTGCGCGTCTCGCCGCCTTCGTTCCATTCGAGGTCGAAGGCGTAGGTCTCGCGCGACGAACCGCCGGATATTCGCTTGAGGCCGACCACACGATGCTCGCGCGCCTGCGGCATCTTGCGTTTCAGATATTCGGTGAGTCGAAGCTGATCCATTTTTTTGAATTTGGTTGCGCTAAGGATTCGGCGCAGTCGGCGGCAGCGCCGTCGCGTTCACCGGCGCGGTGATACCGCCCATCATGCTGCCCATCGACGCGCGCAGCCGTTCCGCCTGCTCGATCTTGCCGTTGCGCATCAGTTGCCGCTCGACGCCGAGCGCTTCGTGCTTGGCCTGGTCGAGCTGCTCCTTGGTCGGCGGCGCGATTGCCACCGCGGTCGCCAGCGTCTGCCGTGAAATTTGCGCGAACATCTGCGTCATCTGCACGGCCGCGGGCGACGGCGGCGTCGCCGGCGACAAGCTCGCGACGTTGCCGAGCGCCTGCGCGAAACTTCCGGGACCGCGCGCCGTTATGAACATCTGCACCTCGTTCATGCTCGACGCGCCGTCCAGCCGCGTGCCCGACGGCGCGCTATGACTCATCGCATCGACGTTCATCACGTCGAGCGCCGGGGTCGCGCCGAGGTTGTTCAGCGTCATGATCGAATCGTAGTGAATCTCGTCCGCGTGCGCTCCATCGACCTCGAACGCAATCTCCGAATCGGCGCCGCCTATCGGCGAGACTCCCGTCACGTGGCCGATAGTCGCCGCCGCGTGGGTTATCGGATCGCCGGGTCCCAGCCCGCCGCTGGTGTCGAGCTGCGTCGTATAGAACGACGGCTGACTACTGCATCCGCCTAGCAGGATCGCGACCACGAACGGCGCGCACAATCTGATCGTTCTACGCAAATGCCGGCATCACTTCCTTCGCGAACAACTCGAGGGTCGGCGGCGGTGCGAAGTCGCTGAAAAAAATCACGAAGGTCGTGATTCCCATCGCCACCCGCTGCTTGAGCTGCTCGATCAACTGCTTCGGCGTGCCCTTGATTCCGGTGCTGACGAACGGCTTGAGCATCTGCGCCGCCTTCCACTTGGCCTCGACTTCGGCGTCGCTCTGCCCGATGCACACCAGCAACTGCTCGGATATGTCGATGGTGTTCACGTCGCGCCCGACGTCTTTGCAGTGCTGCTTGAGCACGTTGAATTTGTGCTCGAAGCTTTCGTAGCCCGCGGGGCAATTCCAGCGGTCGGCGAATTTCGCGACCAGCTTCAGCATCACCTTTTCGCCGCTGCCGCCAATAGTGATCGGTGGATGCGGTTGCTGGACCGGCTTGGGATTGCAGATCGCTTCTTCGACCGAGTAGTGCCGCCCCTTGTAGGTCACGCGCTTCTCCATGAACATCGCCTTCATTATATGCAGGCCTTCCTCGAACATCTTGAGCCGCGCGCCCATCGACGGAAACTGGTAGCCGTACGCCTTGTACTCCTCGTCCATCCAGCCCGCGCCGTAGCCTATTTCGAGACGGCCGTTGCTGATGTGATCGATCGTCGCCAGCGACTTCGCGAGCAGCGCGGGATTGCGGTACGAGTTGCAGATGACCATCGTGCCGATGCGAAGTTTGTCGGTCCTGGCCGACAACCCCGCCATCAACGCCATGCATTCATGATGGTCGAGGTCGGGCATCCCGCGCGTCCACATATGATCGACCAGCCACATCGAATGAAAGCCGAGTTTCTCGACGCGATGCGCCCGCTCCTCGAGCTGATGCCACGACTGTCCAGCTTGCGGAGAAAACAAAGCGAATTGAATTTTCTTGCTCATTGAAATCTGCTCCCATGCGTTGATTGGCGAGAGAACCCGCCGATTCTGTTTCGCACGCCGCACCGCGAAGGGTCAACCGGCAGGCGATAGCGGTTGGGTTCTGAGCCAATTAGTGGGTCGATTTGCGTGCAAATCGTGCACGTTCGATTGGGCGGAAAACGGCGATATGCCCCACCGGTTGTGTCTGGAGATGGACGCACTACCATCGGTAGCTTCGTTCCGTCAAATGTGTGTTTCCGGAATGAATTGGCGCCTTCGGGGAGTCGAGCAATGGTGGAGTATTTCGAATATTGCGCACCATTGATTGATACCATGTTCGGGCGAGCACTCGGCAGGCTGAACAGTTCATCCCTGAACTCTGGAGGCGCGCGGCGCGGACTTGTGCGGCGACGCGAAATTGTGGAGAGGATTAGCTCCATGAAGATTCGACGACGCATTAGCTTCGACGTTTTGGGGGTCCTGCTGCTTCTCGTCGCGACTGCCGCATCAGCCGCAGACTTTCAAGCCGTCGGTGCGGCGCGCGAGCTCAAAGGCGCGCCGGGAATTTACCAATGGACCTACGCGGCAACCGTCGGCAAATCGCCGTTCGATAAAATCGCGCTGCATCGCGTCGCCAAGGGACCAAATCCAACCGCACATCCCGACGCCGTGGTGCTGTATCTTCCCGGCACCAACATGAACGGCGAAGTTGCGCTCGACGATCCGCGCTACTCGTTCCAGGTTTATCTCGCGGAGCACGGCGCGGACGTGTGGTCGATGGATTATCGCACTCACTTCATTCCGCCGGAGACGCCGCAGAACGATCTGTCCGAGCTTGCGGGATGGAGCAACGATCTTTTCGAATCTGACATCGACGCGGCCGCGAAATTCGTCAGCGAACAATCCGGCCGCAGCCGGCTCTTTGTCGCCGGCTTCAGCCGCGGGGTCGAGTTCGCGTACCTCTACGCTGCGATGCATCCCGATCGAGTCCAGGGAATCATCGCCATCGACGGATTCATCCCAACCCATCCGATGCGAGCCGCGCCGCCGGAGCCCGGCCAGTATGCCGACGACGTGGCCGGCAAACATCTCACTTTCGACAAACGGCGCGCGCTGATGCAGATGGTGATCGACAATCCGGATCAGCCGGCGCCGATTCCCAAGTACAAGACCGCGCGCGAAAACCTCGAGCACGTCATGTACGATGCGGCTCCCGGCAACGGCGCGTTCTCGAATATGCAAGCCGGCTATGCCGACCCCGTCGTGCTGGCGAAACTGCTGATTGCCTACGACCGCTACTGGCCCTCGGTGCAGGACGGCGAGACTCCGTTCACGCCGCAACTGCTCGCGTCGCTCAAGGCGTCGAAAATCCCGGTGATCGCGTTCGCGAGCACCAACTTCGGCGCGGGTTGGCCCGGTCAGGTCGAAGCGGCATCGAAATCGACCGGCGCGTCCGACCCTTCATTCACAAAGTTCGACAACTGGGGCCATCTCGACGTGCTGGCCGGCACCAGGTCGCAGAGCGAGGTCTTTGCGCCGACGGCGGCGTGGATCAAGCAGCATGAGAAGTAGGCGGATACGGCGGCGCCTCAGGACGTGGCGGTGGAGCGGGGCGGTTCGGCGCCGGAATAATCATGACCGCGGCCAGCGCCCACGCGCCGAGCGCAAGTCCCGCGATTGTCCATCGAGTCACAGAGCGGCCGCGGCGCGAGGCGATTATCGCGGTCAGCGGAGTCAGCGCGATATTTATAATGATCGACGTCGCGAGCAGGTTCGCGGGCGGCTCGTGATATCTCATCAGGGCGAAGCCCGACGCGATCCCTAGAATGCTGGCGATTGTGCTCATCGGTTTGCGCGGCGCGACCCTCTATATATAGTTGAAAGCAATGGCACGCGGCGACAACGACAACCTGATGAACAAGCTCCGCCAGATGAGCGAGGAAGGCATCACGGGCTTTTTCAACGAAATCCTGTCCAACGATCGGATGCGCTCGAGTTTCGGCAAGGCCGGCGAACGCTTCATGGCCAACAAGTCGTCGTTCGACCGCAACGTCGAGCAGATGTTGGACTTCGTCAACATCCCGTCCAAGCGCGACGTGCGCGATCTGAAGGCGCGGCTCGATCATCTGAGCTCGCAACTGCTGAATCTCAGCATCAAGCTCGATCGCGTGCTCGATCATGAGGAACCCGCGAAAGCAAAAGCGGCGGTCCGTCGCACGAAGAAGCCGCGCTGAGCCGCGCGAGGGCGCAGGAAAAAGAGCGCTGCGCGATTTCGAAACCGGAACCGGCTTCGCGTAGGCGAAGCTGTCCGAGATCCTTCCTGCCGCTCGCGTTGCTCGCTCTGTCAGGATGACAGGGATGCATGCTCGCTCTGTGAGGATCACAGGGATGCATGCTCGCTCTGTGAGGATCACAGGGATGTATGCTCGCTCTGTGAGGATGACCCGGACGCGATGCTGGCTTTGGCTTGATGACCTCGCTGGATTTTTCCGATCAAGCGGCGTGAATGCTGCGGCCTATCTCGGCGAGGTCCGCGATCGTGCGCGGCTCGCGGCCCAGCTCCGGGGCAACCATCAGGATGGCGCCGGCGGGAATCGAATCGCGCAGTGCGGTCAGCGAAATTTCCTCGCGCGTCTTCAGCGCTGCATAGTCGGCGAGATTGCGCTTCAACTTTTTCCTGAGTGAAGGCGCGATGCGCGCCGACGCGATTTCGGCGGCGTTGGGCAGCTCCGCCAGCACTCGATTCACGACCATCGCCGTGACGCGCAAGCCGGCGCCCTCGAGCGCGCCGATAAATTCGCGCGCCTGTGCAATCCGGCTCGATTCCGCCGTCGTCACCAGCACGATTGCGGTGTCGGCCGCGCGCAGCTTGTCCTGCGCGCGCTCGGCGCGCGCTGAAAAGCCTTCGTACATGCCGTCGAAACTGCGGACGAACGACTGCACGTCGCTCAGCAATTTGAGTCCCGTCACCCGATCGAACGCCGCCAGCACGGCACGCGCGGCTATATCGACCATCCGGAGCCGGCTTCTGAAAATTCCGGCCGGCGCGCCGAGCAGGGTGATGGCGCGCGAGTTGAGCAGTTCGAGCAGGCGGCGCGGCGCGTCGAGGAAGTCGATCGCCTCGGTCGCGGGCGGCGTGTCGAGCACAATCAGGTCGGTGGCGGGATTGGCCGCGAGTTCGAGCAGTTTTTCCATCGCCATGTAATCACCGACGCCCGCGAGCGCGCCCGACAGATTGCGATAGATTCCATTTTCAAGAATCGTGTCGCGCGCCGCGTCCGACGCCGCGTAGCGCGCGACGATCGCATCGAAGGTCCGCTTCGGATCGAGCCGCAACGCGCGCAGGCGCGCGCGATTGGACGCGCCACGACGGTGCGAATGCCGAATGCCGTCGAGCGCGACGTCGACCGGCTCGGACGAATCGGGCTCGAGGCCGAGCGCGTCGAGCAGGCGCGGCGCGGGATCGACCGTCATCACATCGACGGCGCAACCGAGAATCGCCGCGCGCACGGCCAGCGCGGCGCTGATAGTAGTCTTGCCGACCCCGCCGGGCCCGAGGCAGATCACGAGTTTGTGCGCGCGCAAGTCCAGCGGCTTCATCGGTCGAGCAGCTTCGCTTCGAGCACGCGCCCGAGTTTCTTCAGTTCGGCCTGGCCAATACCCGCCGTGAACATCATCGGCAGGCGGATGGTCGGCAGGCCGGCCGCGGCGAACCGCGGCACGGCGAGTGCGGCCTGTTCGTGCGCGGCGTTGCGGCGTATCGCGAGCCGCGCGTGTCCTCCGAGCGGACTCATCGCGGCCAACTCCGACGTGTCGAAGAGCACATCGGGCACGCAGTTCATTATCGCGGCGACGGTTGCGATGCCCATGCGATCGCGAATCATTGTCGCGGTCTCCAGCGCCTCGCGCACCGCAAGTTCTTCGGGCGTGGTGGTGATCACCGCGCCGAAGCGCGTGGCGTCGCCGAGAAAGCTCTCGATTGAGCCGGCCAGCCGGTTGAGCGTGCCCGCCGGCGCGAGGTTCTTCACCCCCGACGAGACCGAGAGCAGCTCGACCGCGCTGCCCGAGGCGGGCGCGTCTATCACCAGATAGCGATCCTCGAGCGCGGCGTCACCCGCCATGATTCGCAGGCGCTCCAACAGCAGGAACGCCTCGAGCCCCGGCAGCGCCGCAGTGACATAACCGAACGTCCGGCTGCGCAGCATCCGGCGCGAGATTGCGCGGATCGGCACGATCCGCTCGATGAAGGCGTCGAGCTCGGCGCGCGGCGTCAGCGCGATCACGTCGAGCGTGCCGGTGACTTTGACCGCAGTGGAATCCCGCGGCGTCGCGCCGAGCGCCGCCGCCGCCGACAAGCGCCGATCCAGGTCTGCGAGCGTCGTCGGACGCCGCCGCGACATCGCAATCGCTAGCGCGGCGGCGACCGTACTCTTGCCGGTGCCCCCCTTGCCGGTTACAAACAAGACCCGCGGCGGCGTCATCGGCTAGAATGTAGGGGTCGGGGAGCCGGCAGTAAACCTTGAGCGTGAGAGGTCTGATTTTGACTGAGAACAAGCCGCCCGCAATCGCCTCGATGCTGATCGCGATACCGCCCGAGCAGATCGTGCTGTTCAAGTCGATCGTCGAGTCCTACGACAATCTCGCGACGCTGCGGACCGAGGATCCCGCGCGGCACCATCTGAGGATCTATTTCTCGGCCGATTCGCGCGACGAAGTCGAGGCGATGATGGCGTCGTTAGCGGCGCAGTTTGAGATCGAACGGCTTGGGGAAGGATCCTAACCTCGCCTTGTCCGAGGAGAGGTCGGCGCGAGCCGAAGGCGAGCGGCGGGAGAGGTGCAACGCGCGCCGTCGCAGCAACACTGGTTTGTCTTTTCCCGCAAGTCAGAAGGTGGCTGCTGGTTTCTCGCGGCGGCCGAGTATTTCGGCATTGCGGTTAGACGAGTTGGGGTTGGTGAGTTGTCTGGCGTTGCACCTCTCCCGGCGACACCGCGTTTCACGCGGCTTACGCCGACCTCTCCTCGGACAAGGCGAGGTTATTGAGCTTTAAGAGAAGATGCGGGCGGGTGCTATCGACACTCCGCCCGCCTTCGTCGTGAGGCTCGCCGGTCGAGCGCCGGACTAGCGGCATCTCCACCAGTGATGATGGCGGAAGTGCGGATTGCTGCATGCCCACGGCCGGTAGTACTCGACTGGTGTGAAGGGGGACGGCGCGACGACCTGCTGGACCACCACCGGATGCACGGGCTGCGGATACCATCGGACGACCCTGGCGGAGGCGACGGTCGGCATCGCCATCATGAGGATTCCGAAAATCGCGGCAACTATGGATGTGTAGATTTTCATAAGTCTGTCTCCTGATTTGGGATACGGATAGGGAGACAACCGGTTACGAAGCCTAAACGCCTGTTTATGCACGCATTTCGACCATTTTGAGATTGCGGCGACGGCTGGCGGCGCGCGGCCGCCGATCGCCGCCAGCATTAGCGCAGTTACTTTAGCGACGCCTCTTCTCGGCGATCTTTGGGTAGCGTTTTCCTACAGATAGTAGCGGATATGCCACTATCGGTTCTTGACGTATATCTGCGGTTTTATTATATTACGCCTCGACACGTTGGATTTAAGTGTGTTTTCGCATCGCGTACTGTCCTTCAATCTACTGGAAGTTGCATGTTTGCCATAAAGAAGGACAGGTGATACGAGAACTAAGCATCAAAGGGGTTTGGCAATCTCCGCTCATCGTGGGTTCGATGACCGGAACCAAGAGGTCGTTCAATGAACAAGATTTTCGCGAAACCACGCGGCCAGATTGCAGTTCTGTACGCCGGCATAATTCTGGTCCTGGTCGGCGCCATCTCTCTGGGTGCCGATGTCAGCGTGATGTACGCAAACTGGCAGCAATCGCAGAAGGTGGCCGATGCCGCTGCACTCGCGGGCGCGAATTATCTAGGCGGAGGTATCACTTACGCCGATTCTACTGGCACCGCCTTCCCAACGGCCTCCGGCTGCAACGGCGAAACCTCAGGGTCAGATTCAGCGGCGGTCGCTTCCCAAGTCGCCTGCACGTATGCGGTTAAGAATGGACTGCCAGCCAGTACAATTACTATCAGCGAAACAGCAACGACCGTTAAGGTGGTGGCCACACAAACTGGCCTTCCCTATTTCTTCGGTAAGGCAATCGGCCTTAGCACCTACAACGTATCCGCAACCGCGACGGCGCAGGCCTCGGGACCGCCCACATCATGTGACAACTGTGGTCTGGTCCCGCTTGGACTCCAGTGCGCCACTCCATGTCCGGCTGGTAGCCTGGTAGCTGGCGAACCTGTCTCATTCGGTACGAAGTTTATCAGCTCAACGATAAACCTGGCGGGTAACTGGGGATGGTTGGCTCTTGGCGCGACCGGCGGTAAGGTTCTCGGAGATAACATCGCCAGCGGCGCAAGTGGCACGTACACAGTCGGTCAGAACGTAGGCACGAAGCCCGGAGGCACAAACGGTCAGATAAAAGCCGGATTGAAGAGCAGGTTTAGCGGATGTCCTTCCATCACCCCAGATCCGTGCTCCAGCACGGGTAACCCAGCTGATATCCCGGCCGGTGATCCCTGCCTGGTAATCGTCCCGGTAGTCGATTTCGCTGCAGCAGCGAAAAACGGCTCTACCAGCATGCCAATCGAAGATTTTGCGACCGTGTATCTAGACCCATCCACCACCGACAGCACCCACATCAACGGATGTTACGTGAGCGCGGTCGTCGGAAATACCGTTGGCAGTTCAACACCTCCTACGGCGCTCGGCCCGATCGCGGCTCCTGTGTTGATCAACTAGAAGCGAGGAAGGTTTTGTGTTCAATCTATCTTACTTCAAGAGGAAAGAAGGCACGCGCCGTACCCGAGTCATGAGCCGAATAAGCCGGGGCCAATCGGCGGTCGAGTTCGCGATGATTTCGGTTGTCGCTCTGATCATTATGCTGGTCGGTATCCAGTATGCGATGATCGGGCAAGCGGCGTTGGCGGTCAGCCAAGGATCGTCTGCGCTCGCGCGATACGTCGCAGTGAATCCGGGAACGGTTTCTAGTGGCAACGCTAGTTCGCTCCCGACTGCGGCGCAGCAGCTGCTGTCGCAGTCCATTCTCACCAACGGCGGGAGCGATCTGACGGTAACTGTTGTTTCCCGCACGGGGACGGGTGCCCCTGAGACCGGTACGCCAGTTCCAAGCTCCGACCAGGTGGTCGTCCAGCTCAGTTACAACGCTACCAGCAAGATTGCGTTGCCGAATCCGTTCCTGGGGATCGTCACCTTTCCGACCACATTGGCCGCGTCAACATCGCAACTGTACGAGTGATCGCTTCTCTTCCGGACTGAGTCACATCTCGTCCGACACGATGAGGCCGCGGCCGCGATTGAATCGCGGGCGCGGCCTTATCGCAACTGCGCACAAAGCCGTTTGGCGTAATTTCTCGCGCTAATTGCCGGAATAGCGCCACTGCGGCCAGCGCGTGGTATTTCTGCGCTACAAGTAGTAGCATTCTCGCCACTATTTCTGTATGATTTACCTACGATGAGAAGAAAAAACGCCCAAATAGGCGGATAATGCCGGAGCTGCCCAGTTGGCATTCCGGTTGCTTCCTCCTTCGGACCGACCGGTTTTCGATTTGGCCGCTTGCGAGCGGGTGCGTCGGAGAAGGGTCGGGAAGGATCTCCAGTTTCTCGATTTCGCTGAACGAACGCATCGTGGAGTGCTCTATGGAACAGACTTTCGGCAACTCGCGTCCCAATACTGCCACCTTCAGGCCGAAACGAAGGGGAGAGGTCATCAAGGCTGCGCGCGCGATGAAGGGCAGCCCCGGGCAAGTTCTCCTGCTTGTGACCATGGGGATTATCATGCTGACTGCCTTCGCCGGGGTTGCTGTCGATGTGGGTCAGTTCTGGAGCGCCCGGCGGCACATGCAGACCGCTGCGGACGCGGCCGCGATTGCGGCGGCCGTCGCGGTAAGGGAAGGCGCCACCCCGACCGCCCCCGCGGTGGCTGTCGCCACAACCGATGGCTTCACCAACGGTAGCGACAACGTCACGGTGACGGTCAACAATCCGCCACAGAGCGGCCCCTACGCCGGCAACGCCAGCTACGTTGAGGTAATCGTCACTCAGCCGCAGCCCGCGTATTTCCTGCGGGCTCTTGGTTATAATTCGATGGGCGTGAGCGCGAGATCGGTGGCGAGTTCGGTCAACGGCCCGGCGTGCCTCTATGCGCTGGATCCGAGCGCCTCAGCCTCGGCTTCGTTCGGCGGCAGCAGCACCGCCACGCTCGATTGCGGAGCGATTATCGACTCGAACAACTCGTATGCTCTCTCCTCCAACGGCGGTGGGGTTCTTACCGCCACCAACATCGGAGTAAATGGCGGTTACTCGGGCAGCGGATTCACCCCGACCCCGGTCACGGGGGTAGCTCCAGCGCCGGATCCGCTCGCTTATCTGCCGGAACCGACCGTCGGCGCCTGCAATTACACCAACGCGAAGAACAAGCCGAGCAATTGCACCAAGAATGGAGTCGCCAGCTATTGCTTCAGCCCTGGTGTCTATTGCGGTGGCATTCAGGTCAACGGGAACATCCCCGTCTTCTTCAGTTCGGGCGAGTACATTCTGCTGGGCGGTATGAAGGTGACCGCGACCAACGCGAACATGACGGGCACCAACGTTTTTTTCTACAACACCTACAACTCGACCTACTCCTACGGAGCGATTGACCTGAGTGGATCTAACGTCACTAATTTCAGCGCACCGACGTCTGGTACATACGCCGGAATTCTCTTCTTTCAGGACCGCAGCGTGCCACTCGGCTACTCCACCAGCAAAATAACCGGGGCCTCAGGTTCAACGTTTGACGGAGCAATCTACTTCCCTACCACTTATGTTGACTACGCGGGCAATAGCAGTTCCAACGGTTACACGATCATCGTCGCCGACGAGGTATCGATAGTCGGGAGTAGCACATTGCTGGACAACTACTCCTCACTGCCCGGCGGAGATCCAATCAAGGCGACGGCGTTATATGAATAGGCATAATCGAGAATCCAGAAATCGCGGACGCCGTTTGGCCAACGGTCAGGCCATGGCGGAGCTGGCGGTCGCTTTACCGGTATTGGTGTTGCTGTTGCTCGCCGCCACCGACTTCGGCCGGCTCTACTACACCAATATCGAGGTGGTCGATGCGGCCCGGGCCGGCGCGCAGTATGGATCGCAAAGCGTGATCACCGCCGCCGATACCAGCGGCATGAAGACGACCGCCCAAAACGACGCCGCCAACCTGTCCGGCATGAGCGCCAGCGCGAAACAGTGTACCTGTGAAAGCGGCAGCAGCGTGACGGCGTGTCCCACGAGCTATTGCACGAGCAGCCCTACTGCCACTTTCGTTGAGGTTGACACCTCGACGACCTTCAAAACCATCGTCTCGTATCCGGGTATCCCGCACTCAGTAACCCTTGGCGGCAAGGCCGTTATGATGGTGGAGCAATGAAAGTGATTGCGCATCGCGGAAGGCATTTGAGAGCGTGCAGCGCCGGACAGGCATCGAGCGAGTTCGCAATGATCGCGACGGTGCTCTTTCTACTGACGTTCGGCATTATGACCCTGGGATCGGCCGTGTATTCCTACAACACAATTTCCAATGCCGCGCGCGAAGCCGTTCGCTACGCCGTAGTCCATTCGTCGAGCAGCGCGAATCCGGCGACAACCGATCAGATCCAGCAAGTAGCTCTGAATTACGCGGTGGGCCTCAATTTGAAGGAGAGTGACGTTAAGGTAACCTGGCCGGCGGATCCGAACCAAGGAATGAGATCCGATGCGCAGGTGCAGATCTCGTACACCTACAATCTGAAAATTCCCTTTATGAGCCGCGTCGCGCTGGGCCTCACCAGCACGTCGCGGATGCTGGTCTCTCAATAAAACAGGCCGCTCTGCAACTATACGAATAATCGGGATGCGGGGAGGGTCGAGCG
The DNA here is from genome assembly GCA_963717005.1 of uncultured delta proteobacterium. Classification (GTDB taxonomy): domain Bacteria; phylum Desulfobacterota; class Binatia; order Binatales; family Binataceae; genus Binatus. The sequence goes on along the minus strand of OY970324.1, from coordinate 4,131,515 downwards.
AGCATTGGACCGCTCGCTTGGCGCTTTCCGCATCTCGCACGGCTCATTTCATCGCTGGATCGCGTGGATGCCCCAGAGCAGAAATCCGGTGCCCTGTCCAAGCTGGCCGGCGCTCGACGCAACGTCGGCGCCCGTTCGCCACGCGGTGTTGCTCTGATTGGCCAGGTGATCTTCCAGCTGCATCTTCTGCTCTGGCGAGAGCTGGCTATACTGTTCGCCGTTGTAGTAAGTGGGCGCCTGCTGGATAGCAGCCCCCTGCGGATTAAACGCGGTGCATCCTTGGACAATCAGGAGCGCTGCCAGCACGAGCAACGCGAACACCAGTCGCAACTCAACCGCGTCGCGCACGATAGGATCCTTGCTGGTCATCATCCTTCCTCCTGCTAGCAGTACGCCCGCGCGTCCGATTTGGTTATTAACGAATCGTAAGGCGCGGATTCGATGATAGAGGAGCGAGCTTCGTGCCAGCGCGCGGTGGCGTGTGGCGCGAGCGCGCGTACGGAGAATTCAGAAGAGCGATGTTACGCCCTCGCGCAAATGCGGCGGCCTCGCCGCCAGGATGCTGCGCGTCGCGCGAGCTTTCAGAGCGTTAAGGTGAGGCGAGCCCGGCCAGCCCCGGCATTCGAGGAAGGGAAAGCCGCGGAACTCGGGCTCTCTAAAGCTATTTCAACGCCTTCCCGGAAATTGTGAACTTGGTATGCGTCGAGTCACTGTAATTGCCACCGCACTTGGCAACCAGTCCTCCATTGAAGACGCTGGAGTCCTCCAGCAGGCACTCACCATTGAAGAAGTAGGTCGAAGTGATTCCGCTTTCGCAGTCTGCGCCTGTGAAGGCGAAGGACTCGGTGTGCTTTGAACCGCTGATCTCAATGTCGGCTAGGGCAGGCGTGCATGCGTTGTTGTCACCGAGGCCAAATAGCGCGCCTGCATTGTCAAAAGTCTCGTAGATCGTCACCGGGCCGGAGCCGTCAGTGCCCTTGACCGAGCCGGTGTACGTAAAGCAGCTGCAGTCACCGCTTGGACAGTAGTCAGCCCAGCCTTCGCCACCGATGCATGGCCCCGAGGTTCCGAGCGCTTGTTCGATGATGGTCAGAGTGTCTTTGTAATTCGAGGGTTTAGGTCCACTCGCATCCGGCGTTGATGCAGATGGAGCCGCGTGGCGAAGCGCAGATCCGTTCCAGGCCGCCCAAGTGGGGGTGGCGAAAAACGCGGTGACGAGCATCGCGCTCATAAGTAATCTTGATTTCATCAGTTTCCCTCCCAATATTCGTCCGACAATGCCTCAACGCAGCTTGCAAGGGTCATCAAATACATAATCGCCGGAAAGATCGCAGTCTCAATCGAGCAGACAATCGACTCTCTGGCGCTCACTTCTTGATCGCGACGGCGTAATCGCGGCCTTCCCATCTGCGCGTCTCGCGCCAGTTGAAGGTGAAGCGAATCGGCGCCTTGTCGCTCGCTCCGACCTCGATGTCCACGTACTCGAAGCCTATCGGCGTCGAAATCGAGCCGGTGTCGATCGCGTGCTGCCATTCGTCGTTGGACCAATGCAGCGTGAACGGCTCGGTCGCCTGGATGCGCAGGCGATCGCCCGGCGACACCGAATTGGCATGGCGATTGGATTTCCAGACGCGCAGGCGGCTCGGCTTGCGCCCCGGCTTCAGGTAGCGATCGCGGACCTCGTCGATAGCGTCGAACACGCGGCCATCGGAAGTCGAGCGCAGCAGCTTGATATACTCGGCATGCGCCCACATCAGCGGCGTCGCGCTGCCGGTCTGGCAGCCGTATTTGAGCATCGCGCGCGGCAGGTCGGGCTGATCCCAGATTTGCTCGGGCAGCAACTGGGTCGAATTCGAAAACCCTTCCATCGCTCTAAGATAAGGCGTCGGATCGTGGCCCGCCGCGAGTTCGTAATGCCCGCGCTCTCCCGTCAGCAGCGGCCACGGGCGTCCCCGGCCCCATCCGAGAAACGGGCCGCCGTTGTCCCGCTGGCCGTAGCCGTCATGGGTATAGCGGCGCCAACACGGGCCGGCGGGGAAGTCGGTCTTCAGCACGGCGTCGACGACGCGGAGCGAATCTTCCATCAGCGAGTCGCCGGGCTTGCGGATGCCGTAGCGGACCAGCTCGAGGAATCCGCCGTCAACGATTTCAGCGACGGGAAACTCGGCTTGCGCGCCGGGTGCGCGATTGTGAATGAAGACGCGCTTGCCCGCGATGCTATCGGCGGCGTCGGGGTCGGCGATGTCGATGGGATTGATGCGCACGTAGTGGCGCTTGATGCCGGGGACGAGGAAGCCCTCGTTGGTGACGGTCCAGTTTTCGATGTTCGCTTCGAGGAAGTCGGCGTACTCCTCGAGAAATTGCGCGGTCACCAGGTCGCCGCGGTCGCGCGCGAAACAGGCGGCGCAGACCAGGCCGGCGACATTGGAGGCCAGGGTTGAAGGCGAGTAGCCGGCGTTCTCTTCCCATCGCTCCTGCGGCGTGGGCGGGCCGTTATCGACCAGAAAATGCGCCGCGCGCAGCACCATCGGATACGGATCGAAATCCTTGAGCGCGCGAAGCTTGTGCATCCGCCACGCCAGCATGATCGGAAACGAAACTTCGTCGAGCTGAACGCCGTTCCAGTAAGGCTTGCCGTCAATCCAGAAATTCTGTGGAAAGCCGCCGTCCGGCCGCTGTGCGCATGCGAGATAGATCAGCGCGCGCAGCGCGGTCGAGACGTCGCCGGTGGCGGCCAGCCCGGTCACGCTGTTGACCATGTCGCGGGTCCACACGAGATGGTAGCCGCCGAGGTCGTCATCGCTCTTGGCCTCGCCCCACGGGATGCTAAGCGAAGCGATCAGCGCGCCGGGATAGGTCTTGTCCTCATGCGCCAGCAGCAGCTCGCATCCACGGCGATAGAGCTTGCCGCCGTCGCCGGAAAATTTGTCGAGCGGGGCGATGTGGCGGCACGCGCGCTCCCATTGCTCGAGGAAGCGCGCGCGATGCTCCGGGAAAGGATCGGCGAGCGATTGATACAGTGTCGTCACCGCGCGATTGAGCTCGCGGCCGAAGCCGAGGCCGAGCGTGAACGAGTAGCCCTTGCGTAAATCGATCTCGGCGGTCAATGCGATGTTGCCGTCGAGCGCGGCGGCGAACTGGTAGTCCATCTTGAAGTTGGCCTTCAGGTCCTGCCATCCGTCGGTGTTGCCGACGTATCCGCACGAGGTCCGCAGAAACGGCGCAGTGGTCCCGAGCGCCAGCCACACACCTTCCTTGTTTGCCGTCAGGAACTCGTGGCCGACGATCCGCGTCAGGTATCCGCTGTTACCCCATCCGCCGACACACAGATGCGGCGCGAGCAGGACGTAGAGGTGAAGCTTTTTGAGCAGCTCCGCATCGCCCTCGAGCCGCGCGTTGATAAGCAGGGTCGGCTGATGCGGATCGGTGATGACTTCCTTGAACAGATGATAGCGGCCGTCGGGCGAGTGGCCGGCGATCTTCACGCCGAGTCCGTTGTCGCCGATGTACTCGGTGGTGGACACAAGGTGACGGCGTTCCTCGTGGAAAAAAGTCTCGCCGTCGGTGATCAGGAACTGCAAGTCGCGGACCTGCGGCTGATCGATAGTCGGAAAATAAATTTCGTTGAGGACGCCGGCGGAGGTCGTGAACCACAGCCGGCTCACCGACGAGTACGCGGTGCAGACCGCGTCCTTGGCGCTGCGGGTCCATCGCGGCGGGATGCCGGGCGCGCCGGTGGCGACGGGGGATGTCTGGATTCTTGCCATGGGGCCTCTGTTTGGTTCGCTCCGCGTTCAAACAATTTCAGGTTCCGGTGGTTTCGGCGTGGTCGCGGTGGACTTTTCCGCCGGCTCGATTCGGAACATCCAGGCGACACCGACACTTATCGCATACAGCAGCAGCAGCGGAATCGCGAGCAGGAACTGCGAGATCATATCCGGCGGAGTCAGCGCGGCGGAGACGATGAAGATGACCAGGATCGCATAGCGCCAGTAGCTCAGCATCATCTTGTAGTCGATCATCCCGAGCTTGGTGAAGAAGAACGCGAAAATCGGCATCTCGAACGTCAGCGCGAACGCCAGCAGCAGCTTGGACGAGAACGCGAGATACTCGCTGATGCGAATGGTCGGAGTGACGCCGATGCTCGCGTACTGATCGAGGAAAAATGCGTAGCCGATTTTGAAAACGACCGCCCAGCAGAAATAGCCGCCGAGCACGAAAAAGAGCGAAGCGAAGAATACGAACGGCTTCGCCATTTTGCGCTCGGTCTCGTACAAACCCGGCGCGATGAATTTCCAGATCTCGTAAAATACCGCCGGACTCGCGATGAACAGCCCCGCGATCAGCGCGACTTTGATCTTGGTATAGAATGCCTCGCCCACGCCGGTGCCGATTAGCAGCACCTTGCCGCCGGAGACCTCGCGAATCGGCCAGGTCAGCATGTGGAAGAGCGGATCGGCGATGGCGTAGGCGACGATGAAGCCGACGCCGATGGCGATGAAGGCACGAATCAGGCGGCTGCGCAGTTCCTGCAGATGCTCGATCAGCGACATCCGCGCCTGTTCCGGTGTCGCCTCGATGACGGCTGGCGGTGTGATATCCTCGCTAGGCACGGTGCCGGATGACCAGCTATTTATTCTCGGTCGGCTTTACCGCCGGCGTCTCGGGCTTGGGCGCGGGGGACGAGACGTTGGCGGGCGGCTCTTCGAGGACGTCGGTCAGTTCGTGGAGAACGGTATTGCTCGCCAGGCGAAGCTCGCGCAAGATTTTTCCCACCGTGCGCATAACTTCGGGCAGGCGCTCGGGCCCGACGACGATCAGCGCGATCGCGAGAATCAGGGCTATTTCAAAAAGGTCAGGCAAACTTCGATGACCACCGACCAGCGCGATTCAATGACTTTGCGAAGCGCGGAAAAATTCCGGGCCGCCGCTCCTTCTCAGTTAATCATCATACCCGACCGGGGTGTCAACGATGTATAAGACCGGGGTCGTCGCGGACCGCCGCTACCTGAAACACTTTGCCGGCCGCTCCCATCCCGAGCGGCCCGAGCGCGCCGAGGCGATGATCGAGATGGCCGAGTCGCTCACGCGGCCGGACTTGAGATTCATGGCGCCGCGCGAGGCGACGCACGAGGAAATCGCGAGCTGTCATGTGCCCGAGTACATTGCGACGGTGGCGCGGACGGCGTCGCTCGATCGCTTCGACTTCGATCCCGATACGCACAGCTCGCGCGATACCTACCAGACCGCGCTGCTCTCGGCGGGCGGCGTGCTTACCGCGGTCGAGGCGGTGATGGACGGCGCAATAGCTAATGGATTTGCTATTGTCCGTCCGCCGGGCCATCACGCACTGCCTAATCGCGCGATGGGATTTTGCTTCTTCAACAATGTCGCGATTGCGGCCAAGTGGCTAATCGAATCGCGCGGCCTCAAGCGCGTGATGATCGTCGATTGGGACGTTCATCACGGCAACGGCTTGCAGGATATCTTTTACGAATCGCCCGAAGTGCTCTACCTATCGACCCATCAGTTTCCGCATTACCCGGGCACCGGATCGCTCCACGAGATTGGCTACGGCGCGGGCATGGGATTCACGGTCAATCTGCCGATGCCGGCGGAGTTCGGTGACGCCGAATATCTTCGCGTGTTCGATCGCTTGATCATGCCGATCGGACGCCATTTCAAACCCGAGTTCATCCTGGTCTCGTCGGGTTTCGACGGGCATTTCCGCGATCCGCTCGCGCAGATGCGCGTGACCGAAGATGGATTCGCCGCGATGGCGCGGCGGGTGAAGCGGCTGGCCGCGGAATGCTGCGGTGGCAAGCTGGTCGCGGCGCTCGAAGGCGGCTATGACCTCGAGGCGTTAACCGAGTCGGGGCGCGCGGTGATCGACGAGCTCGGACGCGATGCCGACGATCCGATTCGTTCGGACGACGGCGGCGACCGCGTGATGCCGATGATCGAGCGGGCGTCGCACAACGTCGGCCGCTTCTGGAACCTGGGCTGAAACGATCGATGCCGCCGAAGGAGACCGCTGCAAAAAATCGCCTCGTTACATTAGGCAGTTCCCCTTCGCGTGAATACTCACTCGACAAGCCGACAATAGCCATTGGCAGTCATCCGTCGAACGACGTGGTGCTCGACGACACGACGGTATCGCGCCGTCATGCCACGATCACGCGCACGCCGTCAGGCTTCGATCTGACCGACCTCGGCTCGACCAACGGCACGTTCGTCAATGGCCGTCGAGTGCAGAAGCTGGTCGTCGCTCAAGGCCGGCGACGAGATCAAATTCGGCTCCGCGCGTTTGGCTTTCGATCCGACGTCGGTGCCGAGGCGCATGCGACGCGGGCTCGTAATTTTGACCGTGATGTTCCTCGCGGGATTCGCCGTTGCGCGCTATAGAACCGCAATCGGACCCGCTACGGCTGGACCCGACGCCGTGACTTCGCCGGGCCAGTCCGCTTCCGCGCCTTCGGCGGCCAATACTCAGTCGCCATCGGCGCCCGCGTCGTCAGCAAGTCCGTCGTCCGCCGAGCCGGGATGGCTGAGGCGAGTGAACTATTACCGCGCGATGGTGAAACTGCCGCCGATCGTCGAGGATCCGTCGGCGAGCAGCGGCGACCGTGCGCATACGATGTATATCGTCAAGAATTACCACGACGCGATCATGAGCAGCGGTCTCGGCGCCGAGATGCATACCGAGGAACCGGGGAAACCGGGCTTCACGCCCGGCGGGCTGGAAGCCGCCAAGTCCAGCGACATGGATGTATGGTCGATGAGCGGGGCGGCGGGCGTCGCCGGCGGATGGGGCTCGCCGGAATGGTCTATCGACGGATGGATGGCGCTGCCGTTCCATCGCATGCCGATACTCAACCCGCGGCTTGACCAGCGCCGGCTTCGGACTCTACTGCGAATCGGATGCGTGCGCGGCGGGGCTCAACCTGTTGAAGGGATCGCAGGGAAAAATGCCCGCGGGCGCGGCGGCGAGCTTGCCGATCGAGTTTCCCGCCGACGGCGGCACCGTCGCGCTCAGATCGTTCGAGAACGAATGGCCCAATCCCCTAACGAGTTGCCCCGGCTACGCGCAGCCGAGCGGACTGGCTATTACACTTCAGCTCGGCGACTGGATGGATACTCATCTCGGCGAATACTCACTGGCGCGGGTAAATGCCGACGGCAGCCACTCCCCGCTTGAAGCATGCGGTATCGACTCGACTAGCTACTCGAATCCCGACGCATACTCACAGGAGCTGGGACGCAACGTGCTGAAGTCGTACGGCACAGCAGTGCTGATCCCGCGCGCGCCGCTGGACAAAGGCGCGAAGTACGCGGTTCATTTGAGCGCGAATGGAAAACAGTACGACTGGACTTTCGCCATAAGTCCGTGATGTAGTGCCGCCGGTTGACTGACGGTTGCCGGAGCTGAACAGAGGGGGAAGGTTGCGTTGAGATTCGCGGTATTAGTTGTGGTCGCGGTCTGCTGTTGCGCACTCGCCGGATGTTTCGAGTGGACCGAGGATCAGAACGGCAACTTGAAGTCGGTCGGCCTGCCCGGGGTGCCGGTCTGGCAAGCCAAGAAGCCTTCACCGCCGCAAGGCCTCACCGACATGGGGCTGACGCCCGACCAGGCTTCAAAAGTAAGCGGGCCGGTCCTGGTTGTGCCTCCGGATCAATCGAGCCAGCTCACGCGATATCGCTACTACGAGACCGGGCAGAATAACTGCCAGCAGGATCTCGCGAAAATGCAGGCGGAGAAGGGTGGAAGCAACTCCGGTGGGCAGGCGCCGTACTGCACGGAGACTCCGGCCGCGCCGCCGTCGAAGGGAACCGCGTTCGTCTTCTGAAGGGCCGCCATCTTGAGCGCCGCGCGTCAGAGTAGCCGCAAGTGCTGAGAAGAGCGCAAGCCGCGCGTCTGCTCGCGGTCGATCGCGAGGCGTCGGGCACGCGGCTGCTGTTGCTCGGTCGCGATGAGGCGGGAGTCGGCAGCGGTGAGGGCGCGGGACTGCGCGTCACGGACGCGAGCGTCGCCGATCGTCACGCGGTTATCAGGTACGCGCGCGGCCGTTACTATGTCGTCGATCTGAAATCAGCCGAAGGAACCTTTCTGAATGGACGGCGGATTCGCCGCAAGCAGGAGCTTAAGCACGGCGACACTGTCCGTTTTGGCGGCGCGACCCCGTACCGATTTATTGATCCGGACGCGCTCAAGCGGCGACGATGGCGGCGCAATCTGCGCGCGAGTGCGGTTATCGCGCTGCTCGTCGGAGTCGGACTGACGGACCATGTCGAGAAATGGGGACTGTTCAGCGCGACGCTTACGGAGATTGCGGCACTCACCCGTCCGCAAGCAACCGCGAAGCCGGTCGCGTCGCCGGTCGCGGTAGCTGCCAAGGCGGCAACTCGGGTCGCGGCGCCGTCGGCGCGAGCGACGAGCATGCCGGGACCGGCCGCCTACGTCGCTGAGGTTAGGCCCACCGCGCGACCGCGCGCGGCGCGACCGCGGGCAGCGTCAACACCGAAGTTGCCAGTCTCAGCACCGACCTCAAACGTGTCCGCATCGTCGCGGACGTTGTGGCTGGTGCGGATCAATTTCTATCGCGCGGGCCTTGGGCTCGATCCGATTCGCGACAATTCTGAGCTAAGTGCCGGCGCCGCCGCGCATGCGCGCTACCTGCTGCTGAATTTCGGCGAAGATATACGTAGTGCAAAGCCTATGAGCGGCGACGCCTACGAGGAGAAGCCCGGCAGGAGTGGCTACTCCGCCATCGGCGCTCACGCGGCGCAAAATCTGCAACTCGCGTGGGGCTGCAGTTCGTACGATAGGGACCAGCAGATCGATCGTTGGATCGAGGGCCCCTTCCATCGCGTCACGATGTTCGACCCTTTGCTGAAGGAGGCCGGTTACGGCGAGACCGCGAGCGGCGGATGCTGGGTCGCCGCGTTGCGATTGCCGCCGATGCCGGAAGACGCGACGGTGTATCCACGCGGGATCGAATTTCCGCCCGACGGAGCGAAGGTGGCGCTGGATTGGATCGGGCTCGAAGCGCCCGATCCGCTTGCGAGCTGCCCCGGTTATGCGCGGCCCGTGGGACTTCCCATCACGCTGCAAATCGGCGGGCTGGTGGACACGAAACTCAGCGCGCATTCCTTAACGGAGGACGGCAGACCGATCGAGCATTGTGCGTTCGATGCGGAGAGCTATCGAAATCGGAACCCGGCGGTGCAGAAATTCGGCTACTGGAGTTTGCGCGACGCAGGCGCGGTGGTGATTGTTCCGCGCGCACCGCTACGGCCCGGCTCGCGCTACGCGGTCACGATAACCGCGGACAATAAGACCTACGCGTGGAATTTCGAGGTGGTGGATACGCCGACGACCTTCGCGCGGATTACCAAGTTTCCGGCGCTTGCGCCGACCGAGCCGCCGGCGGCCGAGCCCGCCGCGCCGCCCGCGACCGAACCGGCGCCGATCCTGACGGCGACGCCGCGTCCCCGTCGAAGTGCGCGCGCGACTCCGGCTGCGACCGCCTCCGTTGCTATACCGGTAGGTTCGGCGAGCGCGATGCCGTCAATCTCGCCGATGGCGGAGGAGACTCCTGCTGCGGCGGGCTCATCCACGGGCTGGCTCGCGGTCGTGAACCTGTATCGCACGCGACTCAACGTGCCGCCGGTGGAAGAGGATCCCGCGCTCAGTAAGGGCTGCCAGGATCACGCGAAATATCTCATTACCAACTACGAGTCGATGCTGGCGGGCGGATGGAATCCCGGAGGTCTGATGCATACGGAGGACGAATCGAAGCCTGGCTACACGCCCGACGGTATCAAAGCCGCGCGCGCCAGCGACGTCATGTTCCAGCCGACTGCGAAATTCACCGACGACGAGCGAATGACGCGAGCGATTGAGTCCTGGATCGCGGGACCGTTCCATCGCCCGTCGATCGCAAACCCCGACCTGCGGCGGGTGGGCTTCGGCCAGTACTGCGGACCAAGAGTCTGCGCGGCGGCGCTCGATTGGCGCAGCGAGCTGCCACCCGCGCTGCCGGGAGGCCATCCCTACCCGACGCCGGTCGAGGTTCCGCCCGACGGTGCGACGGTCAAGCCGAGCGGCTTCGGGAATGAATGGCCGAGCCCGATCTCGCCGTGTCCCGGGTATCCGTACAACGCGCCGGCAATCACACTCCAGGTCGGTATCAACATGGCGGCGACGCTTGCCGACGCCTCATTGACTCAGACCACCGGCGCGGCGGCGGGAACGAAAGTCGCCACTTGCGCATACGACTTTCAGAAGTACACCAATCCCGATGCTGGCACCCAGGCGCACGGCCGCGAGGTGCTCCGGGGGTTCGGCGAAGTGGTGATGATGGTTCGCGATCCGCTGATAGCCGGTCAAAGCTATCGCATCGACATGACGGTCAACGGCAAGCCCTACACCTGGAGCATCACCGCGGCTCCCTGAACCACGACTGACTATTGCTGGAAATCGACGGCGATGACGGTCGCCATCGAATCCAGCGCGCTGTCCGGCGTCATAATTATGATCTCGCCAATCGGATCGTGATTGAACATACTATCGGCCGCGGACATTCGCTTGCGCACCTTGAGCGAAATAGTACTCGACAATGGACGCGCGTCGCCGACGTGCTTGACTTTGACGCCGCGCACCGAGACCGATTCGTACGGCCTGGCCAGCACGTGCAAATAAACGCGATTGCCGCGGCGGGTCGAGGGTCCGTAGAACTGCCACGGCTCGAGCCCGGGATCGGTGCCGACGATGGCCTCGTTGTTGCGCGACATCCAATCGCCGATCGCATCGAGTCGTTCGACCTGCTCGGGCGGCAGCGCGCCGTCACCCATCGGGCTGACGTTGAGCAGCAGATTGCCGCCCTTGCCGGCCACCTCGCAGAGTGTGTGAATGAGCGAGCGCGCGGATTTGAGATTCTTGTCGGAAGGGTTGTAACCCCAGCTATTATTGATGGTTAAGCAGGTTTCCCAAGGGCCTTCGGGCGGCTTGGGCGGCACGGCTTGTTCGGGCGTCTGATAGTCGCCGTAGCCGGGAATGCGATCGTTGATCACGACCTCGGGCTGGAGCTGGTGAATCATCTCGAGGAACTCGCGCGACTTCCATTCTTCGGGCGTGCGCTCCCATCCGCCGTCGAACCACAGCAGATCGATCTTGCCGTAGTTGGTCAGCAACTCGCGCATCTGGGCGAACATGAACTCGATGAACCGGTTCCATTGCTCCGGCGTCGAGCGGCGCCATGCGCCCCATTTGTATGGTTTGTCCGATTCCAGAAACGCCGGATAGTCAGGATGATGCCAGTCGATAAGTGAGTAGTACAATCCGACCCTTAGTCCCTCGGCGCGGAACGCATCTGTATATTCACGAACTATATCGCGCTTGAAAGGCGAATACTCAATTGAATAGTCAGAATGCTTCGTGTGGAATAGCGAGTAACCGTCGTGATGCTTACTAGTTAATACGGCGTACTGCATACCGGCGCGCTTGGCGGCTTTAGCCAGTTCGCGAGCATTCCATTTCGTTGGATTGAACGTTTTGGCGGTCGAGTGATACTCGTCCACCCCGATGCGTTGGCCGTCGGGCAGCGCGCCGACGCCGCCGACCAGCGGCCACGACAACTCGAGCCCGCGCTGGCTGCAATGTCCCCAATGGATGAACATCCCGAATCTTGCTTTGTTAAACCACGATTCCATAGCGCGGCATTCTCGCCTTCATCGGAGGGGGTTGTCTAGGGCGCCGATCATTTAAACAGGTTGCGGCCGAGGGCGGGGGCTAGTTGATCGTACGAAACGCCGAGCAGCCAGACGAAGGCGACGGCGCCCGTGCCGGATGACGCGCCGTTGAGCGCGACCTGGACACCGAGGTTCACCTCGAAGATGTCGTTCATCCAGGCGATGGCCGGGGTCAGCTCGAAGTCGGGGGCCGAAGAATTATTGTGCACGCTCAGATATTGCGCGTAATCGAAATCGAGATGGGGCGTGAGATTTCGCATGAACATCGGAACCGAATTGGGCGCGACATTGGCGTCGAGGTAATCGAGCGAGTACTCGAGCTCAAAGTCGGCGTTCAGCAGGTCGTCGCGCGCTCCGGTGATTTTGCTCTCGAATCCCGCGTCGCCCTCGATACCCGCAGCCCGCAGCATCGCAAGCGCGTCGGGCAAGTCGCCGAAACCTTTCTGAAAGAGCAGGTCGCCGCCGGCGCGCGGATGGGTTTCGGAAACGCTGCTGTCGCCGACCGGCAGCTCAAGTGTTGGGTTGATTGTGAGCAGGAATTCATTGGCGGGCAGCGCCAGCAGCAGGTGCTTGTAGCCCAAGCCGAGGTTGGTGAATCCGCTTAGACTGGCGTCCTCGCCCTGCTGTTCGAGGCGCTGGTAGCCGACGAAGAGCGAGAAGCTGGAGGTGGGGGAGAGGGTCTTTTCCAGGTACAGCGACTCGAAGTTCTGCGCGCGATCGACGCCGCCCGAAATGGAGAGGTAGTTCTCGACGGTCGCATCGTTGCCAATGAAGTTGCCGACGAACAATCGCGGAGCGGGATCGGCGCGGGCGAGGGTCGTGCAGAGCAGTATCGAGGTGAATGCCGCGAAGATCGGCTTGGTGGACCTGCGTCGATGTGCTGAAAAGACGCGATTTATACCGCCTGTAGTAGTGCGTAGGGGTGACCACCACCATCGGTAGCTTCGTTCCGTCAAATTCGTGTTTTTTGAAGCGTGAGCGGATTTGTCAGGCAAGGCGATTCTCCGCCGGATTTTGCGGGCGAAGGCGACGCGCTACAGCATCTTGAGCGGGAGGCATTGGAAATCACGATAGCGCAAGCGGCGGCTGTCGTATAAGGCGGAAAAGTTCAGGGGGGCATTGTCGGGGGGGTGGTGCGCGCGCGGCGCGCGGATGAGGAACCGGAACCGGCTTCGCTTGCGCGAAGCTGTCCGAGATCCTTCCTGCCGCTCGCGTTGCTCGCTTCGTCAGGATGACAACCTTTTTGCGCGCCGCTGTCCGGGATCGTTCCTCCGGTCGCTGACGCTTTGTCAGGGTGACACGGGCCGCGAACCTAACCCTTCTTCCCATCGATGGGAAGGGGGACCGGATAAGGAATGCAACCTAACCCCCGCCGATTTTCGGAAGGGGAATCGGATGGGGGGGTGCGGTTGGGGAATTGCGGGCGGCGTGGTATTGAAAAATTGAAAGTTGACGCGGCTGGAGGTTTTACTCGATGAAAATTTCGATGTTCCATCTGATGCCGTATCGCGATTTGCCGGACGACTTCGCGCAGAAGTATCACTCGGTATGGGTCGATCCGCCGTACGCCGAGCTGGCCGATTCGGTCAAGGTCGGGCAGTACTACAACTGGACGCTCGACGAGCTGATCCACGCCGCCGACAAGGGTATCGACGGTATCTGCGTCAACGAGCATCATCAGAACGCCTACGGCTTCATGCCGAATCCGGACCTGATGGGATCGATTCTGGCGCGCGCGACCAACGGTACCGATGTCGCCGTGGTGCAGATGGGGGCGACGCTGCCGACCTCAAATCCGCCTATTCGAATCGCGGAAGAATATTCGATGATCGACTGTATCAGCGGTGGCCGGATGGTCGCCGGGATGCCGCTGGGCACGTCGCAGGACGTGAACCTGTGCTATGGGATTCCGCCGATCGAACAGCGCGAGCGTTACTACGAGGCGCACGATCTGATTCTGAAGGCATGGCAGTCGCCGGAGATTTTCGCTTGGAACGGCAAGTACTTCAAACTGCCGATGGTCAATATCTGGCCGCGGCCGATTCAGAAACCGCATCCGCCGGTGTGGATTCCCGGCAGCGGCAGTCTCTCGACCTGGGATTTTTCCGCCAAGCACAACCATTGCTACTGCTTCCTGTCGTACTGGGGGAATAATTTCGGCAAGCGGGTGATGGACGGGTTCTGGGATTTCGTCGCCAAGGGCAATCACGATCCCAATCCGTATCGCGCGGGATTTTTGCAACTGGTCGCGGTGTCGGAGACCGACGCGCAGGCCGAGAAGGACTACTACAAGCACATCCGGTATTTTTACGACAAATGCCTGCATATCCTGCCCGAGTATTTTCCGGTCGCCGGCAACCAGGACTACAAGAGCCTGGTCAACAGCGTGACCAAGCTGAATCCGCAGTTGTTCGATCTGATGAACAAGATACCGACGTGGAAGTACAAAGACTTCGTCGATAACCAGTTCGTGATTGCGGGATCGCCGGCAACCGTGCGCCAGCAATTGATGGAAGCGGTCAAGAAACTGCGCGTCGGCAACCTGATGGTGCTGCTGCATATCGGATCGATGCCGCATGAGCTGACGATCAAGAATATCGATCTGTTCTGCAGCGAAGTGCTGCCGCATTTCCGCGGCGTGTGGGACGGCGAATGGGAGAATAAGTGGTGGCCCGAGTCGCTCAAGGGTCCGCGGACGAAGATCGCGTCGAACGGAGTGCATGCGGCGGCGCGGTAGGGAGAATAATCGCCTGCGCGGCGGGCGGCAGGGGTGACCCCTGCACCCAGTGTGAAAGTGAAAAACGCAAAGTTGCGCGCGGCGCGCTACTTTGCTCTCAGGGGGCAACGCAAAGAGGGTTCTTTGAGGGATAGCTATGGCGGGTTTGAAAGATAAGACGGTTAGCGTGTGGGGCGACAAGGTTCATCCCAAGGTCAGGATTCTTGGCGACGGGCCGCCGGTGGTCTATCTGCATGGTGGGTATGGGCCGATCGAAACTGAGCTGCTCGACGCGCTGGCGAAGAGCTTCACCGTCTATGCGCCGGAGCATCCGGGGATAACGGCCGGCGACGAGGACTCCTACAAGGCGCTCGACGACATGTGGGATCTGGTCCTCTACTACTACGACCTGTTCGACAAGCTCGGGCTCAAGGCGCCGGCGGTGGTGGGACATTCGTTCGGCGGGATGATTGCGGGCGAGATCGCGGCGACCGATCCGACGCGGGTCGGCAAGCTGGTGCTGATAAGTCCGCTGGGGCTGTGGCGCGACGACTCACCGATTCGCAATTACATCGTGACGCCGCAGACCGAGCTGCCCGCCCTGCTGTTCAAGGATGAGCATCATCCGTCGTTGAAGCGGATCACTTTGAATCCCGAGGATCAGCAGGGGTTCATTCGGATCACGTGGGCGCTCGGATGCACCGGCAAGTTCATGTGGCCGATACCAGACAAGGGACTGCGGAAGAGGCTGCATCGGATCGCGGCGCCGACGCTGATTGTGTGGGGCAAGGACGACAAGCTGCTGCCGGCGGTCTATGCCGACGAATTCCGCAAGGGGATTCCCGGCGCGAAGATCCATTTGGTCGATGACGGCGCGCACATGATGCCGCTGGAGGAGCCGGCGAAGCTGGCGGCGACGGTCGCGAAGTTCATCAAGGGATAGGGGAGTGGAGGCAGAGACGGAACCTCACCCCTAACCCTTCTCCCTTCTGGAGAGGGGAACAGAGTGGGGAAGGGAAAGACGGGCGCGACGTTCGTTGGTTGTCGTTCTTAGTGTCGTGAATGAAGCGAGCGGCGCGACAATTTCTGTCATCCTGACGGAGCGAGCAACGCGAGCGGCTGGAAGAAATTTCAGACAGCGGCGCGTTCTTGTGTCATCCTGACGGAGTGAGCAACGCGAGCGGCTGGAAGGATCTCGGACAGCTTCGCGTACGCGAAGCCGGTTCCGGTTTCTGAAATCGCGAAGCGGTCCTTGGAAGGTCTTCCGAGGAGATCGGAAGATCACTTGCGGATTGGCGACGGCTCGAATACTTCCATACAGGGCTGTCGGACTAAACTGCATGGACCTCTGATTGTTGGTGCGAATGCGAGTGGATAAAATGAAACTCAACTCCCTTAAAATGTCGTGTCTTGCCGTCGTGGCGGTGCTCGTGTTCGCCTCGGCCTGCAAGGGCGCAACGGATGGACTCCCAGTGAGAAACACAGGTCATTACGCAATTATCCAGACCGAGCGCGGCACTATCGTAATCGAGCTTTACCCCGAATCCGCGCCCAAGACCGTGGCGAACTTCGAGACGCTGGTGAACAAGGGCTTCTACAACGGCCTGACGTGGCATCGCGTGGTGCCCGACTTCGTCATCCAGGGTGGCGATCCTGACGGCACCGGCGCGGGCGGTCCCGGCTACACAGTGCCCGCCGAGATTAAAGAGAAGCACCTGCGCGGCAGCGTCGCGACCGCGCGCACCGGCGACGAGGTCAATCCGCAACGCGCGTCCAGCGGCAGCCAGTTCTATATCTGCCTCGAGCCGCAGCCGGGACTCGACGGCCAATACACGGTGTTCGGCGGCGTGATTAAAGGAATGGACGCAGTCGATAAGATTCAGAAGGGCGACCACATGCAGAAGATCACGCTGGCGAAGGAGCCGCCCAAGTAAGGTGGCCCGCCCAAGGCGGGCGACTCGGAACCGGAACCGGCTTCGCGTGGCGCGAAGCTGTCCGAGATCCTTCCAGCCGCTCGCGATGCTCGCTCCGTCAGGATGACAACTTTCGCTCGCGATGCTCGCTCCGTCAGGATGACAACTTTCGCTCGCGATGCTCGCTCCGTCAGGATGACAACTTTCGCTCGCGATGCTCGCTCCGTCAGGATGACAACTTTCGCTCGCGTTGCTCGCTCCGTCAGGATGACAACTTTCGCTCGCGTTGCTCGCTCCGTCAGGATGACAACTTTCGCTCGCGATGCTCGCTCCGTCAGGATGACAACTTTCGCTCGCGATGCTCGCTCCGTCAGGATGACAACTTTCGCTCGCGATGCTCGCTCCGTCAGGATGACAAAGTTCGCAGTCTTGCGATGCTCGCGTCGTTGGGATGACAAAGGAGGGAGCGTCGCTCATGTAGTCGGATGACGAAGCAAGCCGGGCCCTACTTCAGCGTTGACCTGCACCTGCATACCAATCGCGGCAGCTCGGACTCGAACTTGGCGCCGAAAGACCTCGTAGAGCGGGCGCGAGCCATCGGGATCGGCGCGGTCTGCATCACCGAGCACGACAATATGTGGGATTCGCGCGAGATGGCCGCGATGGCGGGCGACTCGGGCGTGATCTTTCTGCGCGGGATGGAAGTGACGACCGACATGGGCCACGTCGGCGCGTTCGGACTCGAGCGCTACGTCGGCGGAATCTACAAGCTGGCGGAGCTGCGGCGCGTGGTGGATCTCGAAGGCGGCATCCTGATCGCGAATCATCCGTTCCGCTACAAACTCGACCCGCGCTTTTCGTTTATCAACCCGGACTCCGAGCCGATCGACGCGACCTACCCCGACCGCGCGGCCAAGCTCAGAATCTTCGAGCTGGTCGATGCGATCGAAGTGCTCAATGGCGCGTGCGGCGAAGATGAGAACGTATTTGCGCTGAAAGTTGCGCGGCATCTCGGGATCGCCGAAGTCGCGGGCTCGGACTCGCACTCGGCCGGGTCGGTCGGATGCGTGACGACGCTGCTCGACGCGCCTATAAAGGACGAGCGCGATCTGATTGAGGCGATCCGAGCGAAGCGATGTCGCGCCGGCCGCGGGCTGTTGAAGAGCGCGCTGGCGCCGTTCGAGTTGTCGTCGTCGGCCGGTTAGCGCGCCAAAAAGCCTTGCAATAGAACTGTTTTCCTTTCATTTGGATCGTGAGCAGATTTGAAAGGAAAATCTAGCTGGGTGATCGCTAAAACCATAGATTGAATCTTTGATTATGTTATTATTTCCTTTCAAATCGGTAATTTTATCAATTTGAGAGGAAAAACCTCTTGAAGCTCAAAGAACTCACTACAGAGCAGCGCAGAATTGCTGTCGATACTGCGCAGCTCTACGAACATTTGCTCGAGCTTCAGGCCGAACGTCAGACGCTTCGTGGAGGATTGTACTGGAAGAAAGTCGCTGGGCACGACTATCTCGTCCGTGTCACCGACCGCACCGGCGGTAACCGCTCGCTCGGACCACGCTCGCCCGAGACTGAGGAAGCTTATCGGGAATTTACCAAATCCAAGAGCGACCTCGATGTACGAATCAAATCAATCAATCAAGAGATCGCGCGCCTGGCCAAGTTTTGCGTCGCCGCGGGAATCAATCGAGTTCCGCGGCTTGCGGCTGACATCGTAAGATCGCTCGACGCGAGCGGGCTGCTCGGCAGTCATCTGATCATTCTCGGCAGTCATGCGATGTATGCCTACGAGATGGCGGCCGGCGTGCAGCTCAAAGCGGGACTTCTTCAGACTGAGGATCTGGACACTCTTCTGAACACCAAAGCTGAAATCGAACTGGCCGGTTCTGTACGAAGCGCAGGACTGCTCGGAATACTTCAGGACGTTGATGCGACCTTCAAGCCACAACGCAAAAGATCATTTCGCGCCGTCAACGCGAAGGGCTTCATGGTCGATTTGATCCGCGCGCCGATCGATTCTGGCGGACTCGCGTTCACGAGCATCGGTACCGGGTCCGATCTCGTCGCCGACCAGTTGCGCGGGCTCGAATGGCTCACGGCTTTGCCGCTGATGACCCAAATCGTGATCGCCGACAACGGCTTTCCCGTCAGATTCGCGGTGCCGGAGCCGCGTGTGTTCGCACTGCACAAGCTGTGGGTCTCGCTCCAGCCGACGCGTGATCCGATCAAGCGCAAACGCGACCTCCATCAGGCAGAGGCGATTGTGCAACTTGCGCTGGACTACTTTAATTTAAGGTTCGACGACGCGGCGATCAAAGCGCTGCCGGCCGAACTCACAGCGATGATTCCGGGACTCGTCGATCGAATTAACGATCGACGTGCGAAGACGCTGAGCGGAAAGACCGCGCTGCCGCCGGGCTTTCAAACGCGCGACGACGAGCGCGAGGAGGATTAAACCTCTCGCTGCCATTGTCCGCGCCGCGCTCGATCCGATAAAATTTCTGCGCCGCTGCTGAGACCTTACTGATGAGTGCCAACAAGGATCGCCTCGCTCTGATCGAGCATCTGTCCTCGATTGGCGGCGAGCATTCCGACGACCTGCGCGAGACCCTCGATCGCGTGGCATTTGCGATCGCGTCCGGGATGGAGGCCGAGGTCTGCTCGCTCTACCTGTTCGATCCGCAGCGCGAACGAATCGTGTTGCGCGCCACGGTCGGCCTCGATCGCGAATCGGTCGGCAAAGTCTCGATGCGTCTGAGCGAGGGACTGGTCGGGCTGGTGCTCGAACAGGACCAGCCGGTTTACGTGCCCGACGCTATCAGCCATCCGCGCTACAAGTATTTCCCCGAGACCGGCGAGGAGCGGTTCCACACGTTTCTCGGCGTGCCGGTGCACGACCCCCGCAAGAAGCCGCTCGGGGTGCTGGTCGCGCAGACGCTCGAGCGGCGCAAATTCAACAAGAGCGAGATCCGGCTGCTGAGCACCGCCGCCAACCAGGTCGCGCAGATTCTTTCTCATTTCAGGCTGCGCGAGTCGCTCGCGACCAAGGAAAAAGAGCGGCTTGAATACAAGCGCCGGATGATCGAGGCCAACCGCCAGCTCAAGGATTACGAAAAAGTCGGCGGCAAGACCCGCCACGCACCGCCGGCCAAGATTCGGCGTCCGCGTCTGGCGGGGCTTTCCGCGTCGCCCGGATTTTCGCAGGGCATCGCGCACGTCGTCGGCACCTTCCTGAGCAGCGTCGATCGCCACCAGAAGTCGCGCGACCCCAAGGTCGAGAGCAAGCGCTTCGAGGAGGCGCTCGCGCGGTCGCTGTCCGAGCTGGCGACACTGCGGGTGCGGATGGAACCGCTGATGCCCGAGTCGGACCTCAAGATCTTCGACGGTCATCGGATGATTCTCGAAGACGAGGAGTTCGTCGGCCGCATCCGCGAGAATATCGCCAACGGCTACACCGCCGAGAGCGCGCTGTTCCGCGTGATCGAGGAACTCAGCACTTCGATGCTGGCGGTCGCCGACAATTATTTGCGCGAGCGCGCGACGGACTTCCGCGACGTTGGTCATCGCGTGCTGCGTCATCTGCGGCAGGAGGATAAGCGCGCGCCCTTTACCAAGCCGACGATTATCGTCGCCGAAGAGCTGACACTCTCGCAGTTGACGATGGTTTCCCACGACAAGCTCGCCGGTATCGCGCTGCAATCGGGCGGCGTCACTTCGCATGCGGCGATCCTGGCGCGCGCGTTCGAAATTCCGACGGTGGTCGGCGTCGAGCATCTGATGGAATCGGTAGTCGAAGGCGATCAGCTCGTGCTCGACGGCAACGCCGGCGTCGTTTACGTAAATCCCGGCACCGAGATCGAGCGCGATTACGTCAGCCTGTCCAAGCGCTACGAGGCCTTCAAGAAAGAGCTGATCGAAGAGGGCAATGCGCCGACCGCGACCCGCGACGGCCATCGCGTGATGATGCTCGCGAATATCGCGCTGCTCGCCGACATCCACCTGGCGCTGCGTTACGGCGCGGAGGGCGTCGGTCTGCTGCGTTCGGAATTTTCGTTTTTGACCTACGAGGATTTTCCCGACGAGACGCAGCAACTCGCGCTGTACAGCAAGATGCTCGAGGCGCTCGGCAAGCGTCCGGTCACGATTCGCACGCTCGATATCGGCGCCGACAAGTATCCGCCGTATATGCGGGTGCCGCGCGAAGACAATCCGTTCCTGGGCTGGCGATCGATTCGGATCTCGCTCGAGATGTCGGGGTTGTTCAAGGTGCAGCTGCGCGCGATTCTGCGCGCCGCCGCCAAGCACAACGTCCGCATCATGTTCCCGATGATCTCGAGCCTCGAGGAATTGCGCCGCGCCAAGGAGTTGCTGGCCGAGTCGCAGGCCGAGTTGTTCAAGGAGGGCCTCGAGCACAACCCTAATATCGAAGTCGGAATCATGGTCGAGGTGCCGTCAGCGGTGTGGCTCGCGCCGCGGCTCGCGCGCGAGGTCGATTTTTTCTCGATCGGCACCAACGATCTCATCCAGTACCTGCTCGCCGCCGACCGCAACAACCCCAAAGTCGCGCACCTGTACGAGGCGCTGCATCCCGCCGTGATTTCCGCCATCGCCGAGGTCGTCAACGTCGCCCGCGCCGCCGACAAGGAGGTCTGCCTGTGCGGCGAGATGGCGAGCGACCCGCTCGCGGCGCTGCTGCTGGTCGGGATGGGTCTCGACGAACTGAGCCTGAGTCCGCTGTTCATCCCGGTGGTGCGCAAGGTCATCCGCGAGGTCGATTACCAGACCGCCCGCCTGATCGCGCGCGAGACGCTGCAGATGGCGAGTGTGCAGGAGATCAAGGGCTACCTGGTCGAGCGCTACCGCGACCTCGGCCTGATCAATCTGGTCGAAATGTACCGCTAGAAGGTGATATCGTTTCTTCCATGAGTAAACTCGAAGCCATCGAGAAGAAAGTCGCTGGTCTCTCGCCGGAGGAGCTCGCGGAGTTTCGGCACTGGTTCACTGAGTTTGACGCAGCTGCATGGGATCGCCAGATCGAGCGAGATGTAAAAGCCGGGAAGCTCGACGCGCTTGCCGGTCGAATACCTTCGGCCTCCACATCGCCCTTCAGCCGGTAGAAGCCGCCGACCATCCAGCGGTCCCAGTAAATCCCGGTCGCCCGCTCCGGCGTCAGATTCTTCATGTCTTCATCGGAATGCGCGCTTGCTAATTCCGAAATTGGTCTCGCCGCCCGGATCGTCAGGATCATGAACGTAGCCGCCTTGTCATAGAGGATGCGCGCGACGGCTTGCAGAAAAACCAGGTCGTATTTTTGAGGCTCCTGCGGCATTCGCCGCAGGATAAACCACGACCCGCGTCGGCCGGTAAGCTGCAATTTCAGGGAAAGTGATTTAGTTCTTACTCTGCGCCTGGAGACAACTGAAGGTTACGTCGGCCTGAAACTTCTCGGGCTTTACTGACGGGAATCTATATACCGTGGCGACCGTCTGCACGGTCGCTTGATGCAATGGGCCCGGCTCCGCTGCCTCTAGGGCTTGATCTTCCGAAACTCCTTTATCTCTCGCCGTCGCGATCGCGAACGCGAGCTTGCCCGCCGCGATACAAGTGTCTTCGGCACCTGCTGCACTGGAACCGCCGGGAAAGCAAAAACTTCCCGCCAAAACGATCATAACAACAATCGCTGCGCGCATTTTGTGATCCTCCTTCACTGCATCCCATATTTGCGCTGGCAGGCGCGCGCGACTCCATCCCAGCCCCCGTTCTCGCGCTCGAGTCCGCGGAGCCGAGCCAGGGCCTCTTCCGGCGAAATATTGTAAGTCTGCGAAAAGACTTGGACGGTGGCCTGCGTAATCTCGTCGGCCGAATAGCCCTTCTGTACCAGGCCGACAGCCCCGCACATCAGAAAGAGCGCATCCTTCTGATTAGCCGCAGCGGAAGCCGCTAGCGTAAAGCCAGGCGCGAAAGAAAGCAGCGCGGCGCCAAACACTGCAACTGCTTTGCGTTTCATTGTTCCGATTCCCCTTTGCGGCGGTCACGCCGCTGCTCTAAGGATCTTAATCACTGGCGCACGTTCCGGCTTCCGCTTGCCCTTGCGAAAGGTATCGTACGTACGCGCGATCATTTCCGCCGTGGTCTCGATTGATACGCCTTCCAATTCCAAGTCGGCAAGCCTTTCCTCTACCACCCCTATCGATCACTTAAGTAACTGAAGGTCGATCGACGTGCGAGGGCGGTGCCCTTTCCTCGTCGCCAACCATTCGACCGTGACGCCAGCCGCGAGAGCAATTTTCACCAAGTTCCAGCGAACGGGGTCCGCGCCTTTCTTCGATAGGCGTACAGCGTCTCGTCGCTCAGCGCCGCGATGAAGCCCTTCGCGAGCACGCGGCGGGCAAATCCACCGAGTTTTGAGGCACCTTGCCTCTGCTGCCAGGTTGCAATTACGGTCGAGCGCTACCGCGACCTCGGCCTGATCAATCTGGTCGAAATGTACCGCTAGGCGCGGCGCGGTCCGGGTTATCCGTATTATCGGGGCTAATTCCTCGACATGGGCGCCATTAACGTGCTTCAATCGAATGGTTGACAATCCCAGTCGGGATTTGTTTACTGTTTCTGACCGAGCGGTTAGAAGCCATCATAACCTCACGTCCGGGCATGATGGCGGGGGTGGGTTGCAGGGCAGGAAGTAAAAGCAGAGGATCTAGTTATGGTATTTCTTGTATTTCTTGGCGGTTTCCTGATTTTCGCGGCAAGTATCCTCTATTGGCTCTTGGGGACTAATCGCTATGGCACCGATCGTCTGACCGCGAAGCTCCAATTGACGGCCCGCGAGGGCGCGACCGCGGACGCGGCGATGAAGCCTGAGCCATGCCGCACTATTCGCGTCTATTTCATCAAGCCGTCGCGCTACGACGAGGACGGGTTCGTCCAGTACTTTCGCTACGGCGTCCAGCCGAACAACACGCTGACCGTGATGACGGCGCTCAACGAGGCCTTCAACAAGCGCTACGCGGTCGAGCGCAACGTCCGCCTCGAAACTGTGATTTGGGACGAAATCTGCGACGGCATCGTCAGTCCTGAGACAATCACCGCGATCAAGGACAAGGCGCACGAGGATGGCGTCGAGCTGCTGATCGGGCTGGCGGGTGTGCAATCGAATCAGTATCCGCGCGGGCGCGATCTCGCGCTGCAGTTCGTGGCCGAGGGTCTGCCTACGATGATGGGCGGCTTTCACGTCAGCGGCTTTCCTGATTCGTGCAAGTTCCTCAACGAATGCGGCGTGACCACCGTCGTCGGCGAGGCCGAGAATATCTGGGGCGATATAGTCGAGGACTTTTTGCGTGGCGAGCTGAAAATCAGCTACTCGGTCACGCAGGGAATTCGAGCGAAGACCGGCCAGGACGATATCATCGTTCCGCTGATCACCGAGTCGCTGCTGCCGGTGCTCGACGATCGTTATCTCACGCGATTTTTCAACGACACGATGACCACGCTCGACACTTCGCGCGGATGCCCGTTCACCTGTTCGTATTGCAGCGTGAAGAACGTGATGGGCCGCACGATGCGATCGCGCGAGCCCGACGCGGTGGTGAGCTGGGTGCGCGACGCCTGCCAGCATCACGGGATCGAGTCGCTGTTTCTGGTCGATGACGATTTTTTCCGATCGCCGCGATGGGAAGAGATTCTCACCGGACTGGTCGAAGTTAAGAAAGAGTATCCGAAGCTCTCCTTCATGATGCAGGTGGACGTTGACGCGTCATGCTACGCGAACGTCGCCGAGGGCGAGACCGAAACCGCCAAGCATCGGCGCAGCAAGCGCTTCACCGAGCTGGCCGCGGCGGCGGGTTGCTACCAGGCGTTCGTCGGGATCGAGTCGCTGAATCCCGACAACCTGAACTTTGCGACCAAGTATCAGAACACCGACGATCGCCAGCACAAGGGCAAGCTGGAAGCGGTGCGCGCGCATGTGATCGACAAGTATCGGCGCGTGGTCGATAACTGGCACAAGGTCGGCGTATCGGTGCATGCGGGCTACATGCTGGGATTCCCGTTCGACGGCCCCGATTGCGGGCGCGTCGCCGCGGCTACGCTGAAAAAAATTGGCTTCGACATCGTGTCGTTCTTCATCATGACGCCGCTGCCGGGCACCGAAGACCAGGTGCGCTTCACCAAGGAAGGCGCGATCATCGACTGGGATTTCAACCAGCTCGACTCGCAGCACGTCACGCTCAAGCACGACAAGCTGGACAAGGAAAGCTGGCTCGGCGCGTATCGCGACGCGTACAAGGGCTTCTACTCGATCCCGCGCTTCCTGCACACGATGTTCACTGTATGCACGGGCCGCGGACTCGACGCGGAAGCGCGCAAGGGCGTGCTCCGCCAGTTCACCTATTATTTTTTCAGCTATCGCCAGGGACGGCATCCAATGGTCGGCGGGATCTGGCCGATTCGGCGTCGCGATGTCCGCCGCGCCGCGGTCACCGACGATGAGGCGCGCCGCTTCTACCTCGGCGGCAAGCGCTTCGACGCGATATTGCGCGGTGACGGTGGCGAAGGATTCGCCGGCGCTCCGGCGTAAGCCACGAAAAACGAAAGCCACGGTTTCACAAACTTGCAGACGGCCGGCGCGATCCGAATCAGGGTCGCGCCGGTGTGCTTTTTGGGCGCTAGCTGCTACTGACGGTCGTGTCGCGGCGAAGCCGCACCGATCTCGCTTGCGCCAGAGCCATGTAAACCGCTAGGGAATCCATCGGGGCATTCATCATCTATGTTCACGCCGGCTGAAATTGTAATTGCCGTTGTCGTCCTGGCGGCGCTGATCTTCGTTCCAATCCTCCGCCGTTTGCTCGGACTGATTATCCGCCTCGCGGTTTTTTTCGTCGCAGTGGGTATCGTGGCCGCCGGAGTTACGATGATCATGAACAACGAAACGATTTTCGAGCGGCCCGGTCTCGGACAGCGCGTGGTCAGATTCCTCACGATGAACTCCGCGGCCGCCAGTGCGACCGGCTCCGGCGCGGTTACCTGCGCGATGGAGAGTCCGCCGCCGCCACCGACTGCTGCGGCCGCGCCGCATAAACACGCCGCCAAAAAAGAAGCCGCGCCCGAAGCTCAGGAAACCAGGGTTGACGTGACGAAGGCGGAACCTGCGCCGCTCGACGATGTCTTTCCTGAATTGATTCGCCGCAGCTTTCCCGGAATCCCGCGCGCGACGCTGTTCAAGCTTGCCACCGATACGGTCAATTCGCTCGGCGGATGGAGAATCGACAAGTCCAGTCCGAGCAACTACACCCTCGATTGCATCTACACCTCGCGAATTTTCAAACTCGAGGACGACGTGCGGATCACGATTGATCCGTCGGGCGACGTCGAGGTCTGCTCGCGCTCCGGTCTCGCGCGCCCCGGCACCACCTCGATACTGCGGTACTTCCCGGGCGACCTCGGCGCCAACGTCGGGCATATCAAGGAATTCTACGAAACCCTCGAGCCAAAAATGGACGAGGTCTATAAGGAAGAGCAGGACAAGCAGAACGCCAAGAAGCCGCCGCATTGAGTCGGCGGGGCCCGCTCTTCCTTCGGCACGTCTCCATTTTTCGCCGCGTGTGCTTTTGACAACGCGCACTCGATCCGGCCAAGCTGGAGCTCTATGGCGATGCGGGAGAATCAGATCGACGCGCTCGCGACTCACCTTGTGAATGGGCTCCTCGATCGCGGCGTGATCAAACCCAAGGCCGAGCTCAAGGAGTTGGTCGCGTGCGTGACCGAGTTGATGTCGGAGAACTTCGAGACCGAAGCGCAGATCGACGAAGAGGCCGACAAGATGGCGGAGGCCGAGGCGCGCCGCGACCCGCGGCTCGACGTCACGCGGCTGCGCAGTCTGATTCGCCAACGGCTGGCCGAGAAGAAGAACTTCACGCTCTAATTTTTTCAATGAAACTCACCGAAGCACGAGTTCTGTTCCTGGCGCGCGAGTCGCTGGCAAAATTGCGCGACGAGGGTCTGGCCGAGATCGCAAATTTCCCGCTGGCGCTCAGACAGGCGCGCGAAATCGTCGCGCTGTTCAACGAGCAGGGCGACGAGGTCGATGCGATCGTGCGGCGCAAGATCAATTCGATCAAACGCGGCGTGGTCGAAGGCTCCAACGAATGGACCCTGCTGTACAAGCGCTACCGTGACGAGGAGATGCGGAAGAAAGGCCCGCAGCGTTGAGGGAAGGGTAGATCACTCTATTGAATGTGAAACCCGCGATGGGTTTCACGCTTCCTTCGGCAGGGGTGACCCCTGCACCCAGTACCAATCGCAAAATGGCGAGGACGCCATTTTGCTCTCAGGTTCTTTTTCCCTGTGTCATTCAGAGCGAAGCGAAGAATCCCGGATCTTGAATCTCCTCTCTGAAGGTAGCAGCAGCGGCCCGCCCCGCTGACTGAAGCGCGTACTGCATCTCGTCCGCGCTTTGCTACAATCGCGAACATGGACGACAACGAATTTCGCGAGCGCTCCGACGCCGCGCTCACCAAGGTCGCGAAGTGGCTCGAGGATCTCGATCCCGACGAAGTGGATTACACCACCGCCGACGGCGTCGTGACGATCGAGTTTGCGGGCGGCGCGAAGTTTATCCTGTCGCGGCAATCGCAGATGAAGCAGATGTGGCTGGCGGCTGGCGCACACGGATTCCATTACAGTTGGGACCCGGCGCGCGGTTTGTGGCTCGACGACAAGGACGGCCACGAATTGTTTCCACGCCTGGCCGAGACAATCTCCGAGCAACTCGGGCATCCCGTCGAGTTTTAGAGTCGTCAATGAGCCTCGACGCCGACGTTATCGTGATTGGAGCGGGACCCGCCGGATGCGCGGCGGCGATTCGGCTGGTGGCGGCGGGGTACGACGTGCTCGCGCTCGAGCGCAAGGAGCGCGAAGACGGCGAGGACATCACGTCGGGCGAGGTGATGGTGGTGCCGACGCAGAACGAATGCGCGCAGTTGGGGGTCAAGTTCGAGGGCGACTGGGTGCTCGACCGTATCACCGGCTTCCGCAACGTCTATCCGGATCTGTCGTGGACCTATCATCCGATTCCGACTTCGACGTGTCCGATCCAGGTTGACCGTGGCGGATTCAACGCGGCGTTGCGTCGCCGACTGGTCGAGGCGGGCGGACGCCTTGCCTGGAACGCGCGAGTCACCGACCTCGAATTTGCCGGCGACTCGGCAATCGCAATCAGCGCCGACCGCAAACGTTATTCGGCGCGGATGCTGATCGACGCGGGCGGCCGCTACGCACCGTCGTTGCGCGCGCTGAATCTCAAGTCCGAGGACCCGGAGTTTTCGCAGATCGGCGTCGCCGTCTTCTTCAATTCATTTGAGGGTACGCCGTTGCATACCTGGGACCGCCATCTGTACGGCGCGCGCGGCGCGATGATCAGCGGCTCGCGGATTCGGCCGGGCCTCTATCGATATATCCTCGAAGCGGACCTGGCCGAGAAGCAGACCGACCGCCTCGGCGCGATCGAATTTTACGAATCAGTCGCGCGGAGTCACGATTCGTGGCTCTACCAGCGCGTGATGCGCGAGCCGCGCGTCGGCCGGCAATGGTCGATGGCGCCGCTGGGATACCGCGTCAGCGCCGTCGCGCGCGACCGTCTGCTGCTGGTGGGAGACGCCGCCGGATACCTGTCGCCGATAACCGGGCAGGGCAACGAATTCGCGCTCCGCACCGGGCGGCTCGCAGCGACCGCCGCGGACAACGCGCTGCGCGACGGCAACCTGTCGGCGGGCGCATTCGCGCCCTACGTCGAGGGCCGCAAGCATGAGATCGACCGCCAGGTCGATTACGTGAGGGCGCAATTGCGAATCCTGCGCGACCGCGACGCGCTGCTGAGAGCGTCGCGCGACGACCAGTATCGCGCATCGATCTTCGGCCCGTACGGGATTCCGGCGACCGAGCGCGGCTCGCTGGTGTGAGATCCGGAAGAGCGGTTCGCGCGGGAGCTTGTTCGCATCTCGGGCCCTCTCGCGCCTCTCGCCAACGCTCTTCAACAGTGCGATAAATCCAAGCGAACCCCAGCGGAGGAAGTTTTCATTTTGAAGAATCCATTTAGTGTCGAAGGCAAAGTTACGATTGTGACCGGCGGCGGAACCGGGATTGGCGAGTCGATCGCCAAGGAGTTTGCGCAGCGCGGAGCGCCGGTGCTGATCGCGAGCCGCAAGGTCGAGAACCTCGAACGGGTGCGCGACGAAATCCGCAAGGCCGGCGGCAAATGCGAGATGGCCCAGGTCGACGTCCGTGACGCCGAGCAATGCGACAAGATGGTCGCCGAAGCAGTCAAGCATTTCGGCCGTATCGACGTGCTGATCAACAATCACGGCGCCAGTATCACGACGCCGTCGCTGAATCTCTCGCCCAACGGATGGCGCGCGGTGGTCGGGATCAATCTCGACGGCGTGTTCTTCTGCTCGAAGTCGGCGGCGCGCCAGTTCATCGAGCAGAAGAGCCCCGGCTCCATCGTCAATATCTCCTCGACGGCCGGCGTCCATGGATCGCCCACGATGCTTCCCTACGGCGCGGCCAAGGCCGGCGTGATCAACCTGACCGTGTCGCACGCCGGCGAATGGGGCCCGGTGGGAATTCGCGTCAACTGCATCGCGCCCGGCCCTATCGACACCGAAGGCGCGGCGCCGCGGGTATGGCCGAATCCGAAGGTCAAGGAGATGGTCGCGCGATCGCGCGCACTGCAGCGCTTCGGCCGGGTCGAGGAAATCGCGTACCCATGCATCTTCCTGGCGTCGGACGCGTCGAGCTACGTCACCGGCGCGCTGCTCATAGTGGACGGCGGCGAAGGCATGATGCGCGCGGCGGGGTGAGTGGACAAACCGATCGTTCAACAGTAAATAATTCGCCGACTATTCAGAAAGAGGTTGATTGCAATGGCTGATAAAAGCGCGGTCGGGAAAACCGGCAAACCGTTCAAGATGCAGGTCGATTGGAGCAAGGTGCGCGAGTTCGCCCGCGCGATCAAAGACCCCAATCCGCTCTATTTCGATCAGGAACTGGCGAAAAAAGAAGTCGGCGGAGTGCCGGTGCCGGTCACGTTCCTGCAGACCAGCGCGTTCTGGACCGACGAGACTTCGAGTCCCGGCTTCGGCGGTTTCGATTTGCGCCGTATCCTGCACGGCGAGCAGGAGTTCGAGTTCTTCAAGCCGATCTTCGTCGGCGACACTCTGACCGGCGTGACCAAGGTCGCCGACGTGCTCGAAAAAGAAGGCGGCCGCGGCGGCAAGATGACTCTGCTGATCACGGAAACCGAGTACACCAACCAAAAGGGCGAGAAAGTCGCAATCGCACGCTCGACCCTGATCGAAACCGGGCAAGCAGTCAAAGCCTGACTCTCCAATCGGTGAAATAAAATGGCAAAACTAAAATTCGATTCAGTAAAAGTCGGCGACGAAATTCCTAAAATCGAAATCAAGGGCGTCACCCGCCCCGATTTCGTTCGCTACGCGGGCGCGTCGGGCGACTTCGTCCCACTGCATTACGATCAGACCTTCGTCGAGGCCGCCGGAATCCCGACCGTGTTCGCGCAGGGGATGTTCACTGCGGGCCTGCTCTCGAAAGCCGTCACCGACTACGTCGGAATCGGCAACGTGCGCCGCTTCCAGGTCCGCTTCGCCACGCGGGTATGGCCGGGCGATGTCGTCACCTGCACCGGCAAGGTCACCAACAAAGTCGAGAAAGACGGCGAGAAGCAGATTGAGGGCGACCTGATCGTGATGAATCAAAAGGGCGAGCCCGCAATCAAGGGCAGCTTCCGCGCGGCGTGTGCGTAGGGGTCCGGGGTAGATCACTTGATTTAATGCGGAACCGACCGTGGGTTCCGGCAGGGGTGACCCCTGCACCCAGCGTCTTTGTGTGTCTTTGTGTCATTCAGAGCGAAGCGAAGAATCCCGGTTCCTTTCCTAACTCTCCTGTGGACGGAATTGTTGAACGATTGTGGATAGTTAGCGCTCAAATTCTCATTTCTGCTTGATTAGCTGGGGCGAATCCGGCAAACAAGACGAATTAGCTCGGCTGCTGGACCGGTGGGTGGTCTTTCGCAGACCGGCCCGGGAGGCGCAACATATTCGTAATGGGTGAACCCCGGCACATCATTATACATGGGCATTTCTATCAGCCCCCGCGCGAAAGCCCGTGGACCGGTTTGATTAGCCCCGAAAATGGCGCCGCGCCGTTCCAGAACTGGAACGAGCGGATTCTCAGCGAGTGCTACACCGCCAACGCCCATGCCCATACGATGCAGGGGTCGGTCGTTCACGTCCGCAATAATTACGAGTCGCTCAGCTTCGATGTCGGCCCCACGCTCGCCGGATGGCTGCAGACGCATGGCAAGACCGCGTATCGCTCGATGACTCGTGGCGACGCGCTGTATGCCGCGAGTCACGGTGGGCATGGCAACGCGATCGCGCAGTCGTACAGCCATTCGATCTTGCCGCTCCTGCCGCCTCGCGACCGCGAGTTGCAGATAGGATGGGGTATCGACGATTTCGTCTTCCGATTCGGGCGCAAGCCGGCCGGGATGTGGCTGCCTGAATGCGCCGCCGATGACGACACGCTGGCGTCGGTCGCGGGCGCTGGAATCCAGTTCGTCATCCTCGCGTCGGACCAGGGTTCTTTCAGGAGCCCCGCCCCGGACTCGCGCGCTGCGGGACCGTTCCAATGGCGCAAGGGCGATTTGAGCCTGGCCGTTTTTCGATTCGATCGCGAGTTGTCCAACACCGTCTCGTTTGGTGACGGCCTGGCCGATGGCGCGCGGCTGGCGGAGTGGATTGCGGTCACGGCGCTCAACCTCGAGCCGGGCGCCGCGCTGATGATCGCGACCGATGGCGAAACCTTCGGGCATCATAGTAAACATGGCGCTTCCGAGTTGGCGCGCGCGCTGAAAGCGCTCGAAGAACGTGACGACGTCATCGTCACGAATTGCGACGATTACCTGGCGACGCATCCGCCCGCCGGATCGTTCGAGACTCCGGCGGCGACGTCATGGAGCTGTCCGCACGGCGTCGAGCGATGGCGCTCGAACTGCGGATGCCGCAAAGACGCGAGCACGTCGCAGGAATGGCGCGCGCCGTTCCGCGCCGCGATGGATTTCGTGAAGTATCATGCCGAGGCAACCTACGACCGTTTCGCGCCGGCGCTGGTGAAAGACCCCGGCGCGTTTCTGCGCGGCGGAATCCGCCTGCTGATCGATCCGAATCCCGCGGTCCACGAGGAAACCTTCAAACGTTTCGGCGTTACCGTCGAGTACAACCGGGAGGCTCTGCTCCGGATGCTGGAGATGGTGCGGGCGGGGCAGGCGGCGCTGACCAGTTGCGCGTGGTTCTTCGACGATTTCGGCGGGCTTGAGGGGCGGGTCGCGCTCCGATGGGCGGCGCGTGCGGTCGAGCTGGCGGGCGAGCATTCGGCGAGCGTCGAAAACGAACTGCTCGAGCGCCTGCGCGGAATCAACTCGAACCGGCGCGAAAATGGCGACGCCGCGACTCTGTACCTGAGCCTGAAAACGCGCGAAGCTCGCGGTCGCGTGTAGCACTGAAATAGTCGACACCTGTTCAGTTTCGAGAAAGGGCTTTGGGGATGAACTATTCAGCCTGACCGCGTCGCACTTTCTATGCTAGTTCTACGGAGTGCGCCAAGTTCCCCCCAAACTCCCCAAACTCTGCAAGTACCCACCCGCGCGCTCGGTTCCCCTTCCCGCGACGGCCGAAAAGGGGTTAGGTTCCTCGGACGCCATGAGCGAACCAAAACAACTTCTGACGGAACGAAGCTACCGATGGTAGTCGACCGACCTCAATACCACTACAGGTGGGGAGCGAGCCAAAGAGAAAGCGCATGAACGCATGGCTTAAGCATGAAGTCGAGACGGCAGGGCGTCAACGTGTCATGGCGAGCGTGATTCTGTTCTGGGCTCCGATATTTCTGACGGCTGCTTTCCTGGCGGTGCTTTGGTTGATGGATCGGATTTCAAACTGAGACACTACCTACAGGTGGTAAGAAGCGCAGTGCGATATAACCAAGCTTGATCCAAAGGTGCAGTGCTAATGGCTTCGACCGAAGCGACTCATATCGATTCGACCCTGACCGAATCCCGCAAGTTTCCACCCTCCGCTGAATTCAGCGCGCGGGCGTGGGTCAAAAGCCCCGAAGAATATAAGTCGCTCTACCAGCGCGCCGACACTGACCCCGAAGGATTCTGGGCCGAATGCGCGCGCAACCTGCATTGGTTCAAGCCGTTTGGCAAAACGCTTGAATGGAATTTTCCGTTTGCGAAATGGTTCCTTGGCGGCACCATCAACGCCGCGTACAACTGCCTCGACCGCCATCTCGACACTCCGCGCCGCAACAAGGCCGCGCTGATTTGGGAAGGCGAGCCCGGCGACTCGCGCGTGCTCACCTACCAGATGCTCGCCGACGAAGTGGGCCGCTGCAGCAATGCGCTCAAGAGCCTCGGCGTCAAGGACGGCGACCGCGTCGCGATCTACATGCCGATGGTGCCCGAGGCGGCAATCGCGATGCTGGCGTGCGCGCGAATCGGCGCGATTCATTCGGTGGTCTTCGGCGGCTTTTCGTCGGAGGCGCTGGCCGATCGGATCAACGATGCCGAGGCGAAGGTCTGTATCACCGCCGACGGCGGATGGCGGCGCGGGCAGGTGGTCGAGCTCAAGCAGAATGTCGATGACGCGCTCAAGAAGTGCGATTCGATCCGCAACGTGCTGGTGCTCAAGCGCGTCGGAAATAAAGTTGAGATGCGCAAGGGGCGCGACGTCTGGTGGGACGAGCTGGTTCCCGTGCAGAGCCCCAAGTGCGAGGCCGCCCAACTCGACAGCGAGCATCCGCTGTTCACCCTCTATACCAGCGGCACGACCGGCAAGCCCAAGGGCGTGGTGCATACGACCGGCGGATATCTCACGCACGTCCTGATGACGATGCGTTGGGTGTTCGACTTGAAGGACGAGGATATCTACTGGTGCACCGCCGATATCGGATGGGTCACGGGCCACAGCTACAGCGTGTACGGACCGCTGGCGGCCGGTGCGACGGTCGTGATGTACGAAGGCGCGCCGAATTTTCCGGAGAACGATCGCTTCTGGCAGATAATCGAAAAGTACAAGGTCAGCATCTTCTATACCGCGCCCACCGCGATTCGCACCTTCATCAAATGGGGTGACGCGTGGGTGAAAAAGCATGACCTGTCGAGTCTGCGGCTGCTCGGCTCGGTCGGTGAGCCGATCAATCCCGAGGCGTGGATGTGGTATCGCAAAGTTATCGGCGGCGAGCGATGCCCCATCGTCGATACCTGGTGGCAGACGGAGACGGGCGGCATCATGATCGCTCCGATGCCCGGCGCGACCGCCGCCAAGCCCGGCTCCGCGACGTTTCCGCTGCCGGGAATCGCGGCCGACGTCGTGACGCGCGAGGGCAAGAGCGTCGGCCCCAACCAGGGCGGCCTGCTGATCGTGCGCAAACCGTGGCCCGGGATGCTGCGGACGATTTACCGCGACCCCGAGCGCTACAGGAGCAATTATTTCTCGCAGATTGAGGGCGCCTATCTCACCGGCGACGGCGCGCGTCGCGACCAGGACGGCTACCTGTGGATCATGGGACGGGTGGACGACGTGATC
This sequence comes from uncultured delta proteobacterium, assembly GCA_963717005.1. Classification (GTDB taxonomy): domain Bacteria; phylum Desulfobacterota; class Binatia; order Binatales; family Binataceae; genus Binatus. Next base: position 4,097,466 of record OY970324.1, on the reverse strand, counting down.
AAAGTGTCGGGCCATCGCCTGGGCACGATGGAAATCGAAAGCGCGCTGGTCTCGTATCCGGCGGTGGCCGAGGCCGCATGCGTCGGGCGCCCCGACGAGGTGAAAGGCGAGGGCGTAGTCGCATTCGTGACGCTCGAAGGCGGGCACAAGGGCGACGACAAGCTGCGCGAGCAGTTGCGGGCGCACGTGGTCAAGGAAATCGGCGCGCTGGCGCGTCCCGACGACATAAGATTCACCGAAGCACTCCCGAAGACCCGCAGCGGCAAAATCATGCGCCGCCTGCTGCGCCAGATCGCGTCAGGCGATCAGACGCTCGGCGATACGACGACGCTCGAAGATCTGTCGGTGCTCTCAAAATTGCGCGACGACGACGACTAGGGAATCCTGATCCTAACCTCTCCTTGTCCGAGGAGAGGTCGCCGCGAGCCGAAGGCCGCGGCGGGAGTGGTGCATCGCACGACATCGCACTGTGCCGAGTCGTTTAATCGCCATGTATGGCACTTGGATCGCCGGTCGCGTAATCTACACAAAATGTGAAGGCGATTTCACTTCCGCACCATCGCGCCCGACGCTTGCGGCACGATCAAACAGACGCCGAAAAGAAACTGTGGGCGCGTCTTCGAGCAAGAAGATTCGGCGAATTCCGCTTCAGGCGGCAATTCCCGATCGGCAGCTTCATTGCAGACTTCGTGTGTCCTCGCGCGCGGCTGGTGATTGAGCTGGATGGCGGGCAACATCTGGATCAGGCAGCGAAAGATACATGGCGAACGAGGCTGATCGAGCAGTGGGGGTACAGTGTAATTCGCTTCTGGGATGCCGAAGTGCTGACGGACATTGATACTGTGCTGGAAAAGATAGATGAGACGCTTCGTCGTGGACCGCGAGAGTGACGAGCGCTCAGGCCTGTGTGGATCCAGTGCCATAGGCCGAGACCAAATGCTTTCCGCAATTGTGCGACTGCTAGCGTTGCACCTCTCCCTCCGCGCTCCTTCGGGGCGCGTCGACCTCTCCTCGGACAAGGAGAGGTTATAGGAAATGCCGGCTGCGGATGTACTTCAATTCTCGCTGCGCGGCACCAGCTCGAATGCGATGCCGCCGATGCGTGCGGCGATCAGGTTATAGAGCCAGCAAAAGATCGCTATCAGGATGAATCCGAGCACGCCGAATATAATCGGCAGGCCAAATGAGAAGAAGATTGGTATTCGGTTGGGATGCCTGAGCGACGCAATCAGGACGATCGCGCCTTCGACAAATCCCATGACTGCGTAAAGCACTCCGATCACTTTCGCGGTCTGGAAAATCTTGAACGACTTGATTTCATGCATCGCGAGTCCTCCCTTTGATACTGCGCATAGTCAGTTCATTTGTAAGTGACTTACTAGTTCGGTTACCCGCGCCGGATCGACAATGACTATTGCCGCCGCGCCGACCGCGAACATGATCGCGAATCCCGCCATCAGGCGCAGATAGAATGCCGGCTGATGGCTGGTCTGCGCGACGCCGGACTTGAAGATGGCGTTGACGCCGGCCGCCAGCGTCAGCCCGATTACCGCGTCGCGCGCCGCGCTGGTGCCGGCCTGAACAAATCCCGACAGTGTGAGCGAAATCGCATCGACGTCCACCAATCCGCTGATCGCGGAAACCACCATCTGGCCGCTGTAGCCCGCGTAATGCTTGGCGACGCGGGTCACCAGCAGCACGATGGTGAAGACCACGCCGAATTCGAGCGCGGGACGAATCGAAAACGGGTTGCGGAAAGTGGAGTCCGCCACCGCGGTGTGCTTTTTCGTAACCGGCGCGAGCAGCAGCGCGCTGGCGAACCCCGCCAGCATCATCGCGGCGAATGACGGGCTTGCGGCGATCGCGAGCGCCGGGCTGACCAGCACGACCAGCAGCAGCATCCGGGGAAATAGTATCGCATTGGCTATTAGCGCATAGCGTGCCGCCGGGATCGCGCTCTCTGGCGCTTCCGCGACCGCCTGCGATACGCCGGTCGTGTAGGCGGTAGTCGATGCTATCGCACCGACTATTGCAGTGAGTAATGCGCCGCGCGCGCTGCCGGTAAACTTGGTAAGAAAGTAACCTACATATGAGACGCCGGATACCAGTATTACGAATAGCCAGATCCGGCGCGGCTCGAAAAATCCGAACGGGCCGTAGCTGCCGGCCGGCAACAGCGGGTAGATGATGAAAATCAGGGCGAGAAAACTCAGCGCGTCGATAAATTCGCGGTCGGAAATCGCGTCGCGCACGAAGCGGCGCAGCTGATCGCGCTCCGCCAGAATGGCGGCCAGCACGATTCCAAGTCCCGCGCCGAACTGACGGTCCGCCGTCAGGCAGAGCGCGCTCAGCACGAAAGTCGCGACCGCCGCCAGCTCGGTGGTGATTCCGTTGCGCTCCGGATGCTGCAGGCGCATCACGAGGATCGCGCCAATCGTACCGACGAACAGCGCGATCGTCATCGCCGCGTTGCCCAGATGCCCCGCGACGCCGCCGAGCAGCGCGATTATCAGGAAATCGCGCATTCCAGGTCGCGGCGGACCCTTGGGTCCCGGTTCCCGCGTGCGGCCGACCAGGAATCCGATCGTCAGCGCGAGGATAAATCCCACCGCGGGTGAGTTGGGGCCGGTCAGCTCGGGCATCGAGAGCGCAATGCTAGCGGAATACAGGCGGAAATGCTTGCCTGGGACCGAGGGCTTGAACCCGCCTTGCTGACACCTTGTCCGCGGTGGTATCTTGCTGCTTGGAAGTGGGCGCGTGCCCACTTTTTTGTTGGTGTCGCAAAGAGGGTTTCGAGACATTAGCCGGGCTGACGGCATTAGCCAGCGGGATGGTGAGAGCAGATGATCGCCCTGACGCTTCATCCGACCGCCGAAAAAGTGGTCGCGCTGCTCGAGCCGCATATCGAACGCCAGGGCTATGAGCTGGTGTCGGTGGATTTTCGCAAGGGCACGCGCAACTCGCTGCTGCGGCTGCTGGTGGATAAGCCCGGTGGCGGGATTGCGCTGAGCGATTTGGAGAAGTTGAGTCCGGCGCTGGGCGACTTGCTCGACGTGTACGACCCGGTCGAGGGCCGCTACACGCTGGAGGTCGCGTCGCCGGGAATCAACCGGCCGTTGCGCAAGCTCGAGCATTTCGCGGCGGTGAAGGGCGAGCGGGTCAAGGTGCGGACGCATCGCGCGCGCGACGGGCAGAAGGCGTTCGTGGGCAAGCTGGCGAATGTCGGCGAGAGTGGCATCGAGCTGGATGACGAGGTCAGCCGCAAGCGGCAGACGATTGGTTTCGACGAGATGGCTGGAGCGAATTACGAATACAACTTTAACAAGTGATTCATTTGACAAATGAAATTATCGGCGCGCAATTTTTTGCGCGCCCCGGGGAGGCGCTATGCAGGTCGATCTGAACCGGGTAATCGAGCAGGTAAGCAAGGAAAAAGGCATCGACAAGACCATCGTGATCAACGCGGTCGAGGAGATGATGCATTCGGCGGCGCGGCGCACCTTCGGGCCCGACCGCAATATCGAGTCGCGCTTCAATCCGGAGCTCGGCGAAATCGAGCTGTTCGAAATCAAGACGGTGGTCGAGAAAGTCGCCAACGCGGCAGCCGAAGCCGACGTCACCGAAGCGCGCGCGAAATACGATCCGGAGGCGGAAGTCGGCGATGAGATTCTGATCAAGCTCGACACCGCCACGATGGGCCGAATCGCTGCGCAGGCGGCCAAGCAGAATCTCATCCAGCACATTCGCGACGCCGAGCGCAAACAGATTTTCAACGAGTTCAAGGATCGCAAGCAGGAAGTCGTCTCGGGCATCGTGCAGCGCTTCGAGCGCAAGAACATGATCGTCAACCTCGGACGCACCGAGGCGATTCTGCCCGAGAAGGAACAGATCCCGCACGAGCGTTATCGTCAGGGCGATCGCATCCGCGCGCTGATCCTCGACGTCGATCTCTCCGAGAAGGGGCTGTCGATCGTGCTCTCGCGCACCTCGAACGACTTCCTGATGAAGCTGTTCGAGCAGGAAGTGCCTGAGATTTACGAAGGCATCGTCGAGATTCGGCAGAGCGCGCGCGAGCCCGGCGGCCGCGCCAAAGTCGCGGTGTACTCCAAGGATTCGGACGTCGATCCGGTCGGCGCCTGCGTCGGCATGAAGGGCACGCGCGTGCAATCGGTCGTGCAGGAGCTGCGCGGCGAGAAGATCGACATCGTGCCGTGGACCGACGATCAGGCCGAGCTGGTCTGCCGCGCGCTGGCGCCGGCCAAGGTCTCCAAGGTGATAATCGACGAGGACGAGCATGCGATGGAGGTGATCGTCCCCGACGATCAACTGTCGCTGGCGATTGGCAAGCGCGGCCAGAACGTCCGCCTCGCGCATCGGCTGACCGGATGGAAGCTCGACGTGCGCAGTGAGATGGAGGCCGAAGAAGAGGCCCGCTCGGCGCGCGCGTCGCTCAACGCGATTCCCGGCATCGGCGATATCAACGCGGAGCTGCTCTACCAGTGGGGCTTCCGCTCGGCGGAGCAACTGTCGGAGGCGGACGAGACGGCGTTCGACGTCGAGGGAATCAGCGCCGAGCGCGCGACCCAGATAATCAACGCGGCGCGCGAGCACGTCGCCAACAAAAAGATCTTGGCGGCCGAAAAGGCCGCGGCCGCGGAAGAAGCGGCCACCGCGGCGGCATCGGCCGCGGCTGAAGCTGCGTCGCTCGCGGCGGACCTGGCCGTAGCGACCGAAGCTGAAGGCGCGGAGGCGGCGAGCGCGACGATCGTGGAAGAAAGCGCGCCGACCGCCGCAACTGAAGACGCGGGAGAGAAGTAGATAGCTAAGCCGCCTGAGCGCACCTGCATCGGATGTATGATGCGTGACGCGAAGGCGTCGATGATACGAATCGCGGTCGTGAACGGACGTGCTGAAGCGGATTTCGAGGCGCAAAAGGCAGGGCGCGGCGGGTATTTGCATCCGACGGTTGAATGCGTCGAGCGCTTCGTCGTCTCAAGAGTCAAGGAATTTCGTGCGCTCCGGCGGAAAATTGAACGTCCCGAGCGGCTTGAAATAGCGGCGGCGATAAAACGCCGACTGGATAGAAACTCAAAGGTCGAATAGTATAACTCGGATGGCGCGAAAGCGGATCAAAACTCTTGCTAGTGAATGGGGATTTCCGGTCGAGGATTTACTCGCCGGATGCGCCCGTCTGAAACTGGGGCATACCCAGTCCGAATCGAGTCTTCTCTCGCCCGAAGAGGCCGACCGGCTGAAGGCCGACCTCGATGAGCAGGCGCATCGCGCGACGATTCTGCGCCGCGAGACGGTGCTCGAAACGAGCAGCGGAAAGATTCTCGAGAAGCGTCTCAACGCCACCGTGATGCGCCGTCGTCACGCCGAGGGCGGTGCGCCCGCCGGCGGCGCTGACACGCCTTTCCATTTTGAAGTGGAAGAATCTCGCGACGATTCGTTCGTCTCGCCGTTTCTTGGCGATTCCACCGATGCCGACAACGAGACGCCCGTCATGTTCGACGCGGGGAATCACGAGACCGCGCCGGCCGTCGAGCCGCATCGCGCGCCCGAGCCGGTCGTCATCAAGCCCGAGCCTCCAATCGAAGAAATAGGCGAGGCCGACTACGAGGCTCATCCGCCCGAACCGTCCACGCATACCAAGGATGAGGAACCGGAGCCCGAGCCCAGGTTTGTTTCCGAGCCCGAGCGCGAACACACGCCGGTCGTCGCCGAAGCGGCGCCCGCGCCCGAAGCACCGGTGGCAGCGCCGGCGGCGCCGTCATCTCGATTCGGCTACCGGACTGATCGAGTGCGGCCGGCCGAAACAACCGAGCGCGGCTCGATCAACCTTACGCGCGGATCGCAGACCGGCCCGACGCTGGACGACGGGCAGAAGGGACCCAAGGTTCTCGGCAAAATAGATCTGCGGCCGAAGGCGCCACCGCCGCGGCCGGCATCGCCCGGCTCGCGCACCGCAGCGGGCGCACCGAGCGCACGTCCCGGTCTGACCGGACGCTTCGCGCCGCAAGCGCAACCGTCGCAACCTGCCGATGGAGGGCCGCAGCTTACGCCCGATCAGCTCGCTGCCAATAAGCCCGGCGCCGGCCGCGGAATCAAGAAAAAGAAGGTCGTCAAGAAGGGCAGCACCGATCTCGCCGCCGAGCGCGAGATGCGCGGGCTGCGGGTGCCGAAAAAGCGCCGCGCACTACCCGGCAAGGAACAGCGCAAGACTGAGATCACCACGCCCAAGGCTTCCAAGCGAGTCGTGCGTATCACCGAAGGCGTCACGGTTGGCGATCTCGGGCGATCGATGGGCGTCAAGGCCGGCGACCTGATCAAAAAATTGATGGAACTCGGCCAGATGGCGACGCTCAACCAGGTGCTCGACGTTGACACCGCCACCTTGCTCGCGAGCGAGTTCGGCTACAGCGTCGAGAACGTTTCCTTCGACGCCGAGCAGGTTATCGAAGAGGCGCCCGAGGAAGTGGTCACGGGCGAGATGGTCACGCGGCCGCCGGTGGTGACCGTGATGGGCCACGTCGATCACGGCAAGACCTCGCTGCTCGACGCGATTCGCCACACCAACGTCACCGCGCGCGAGTATGGCGGAATCACGCAGCACATCGGCGCTTACACCGTCGAGGCCAACGGCCGCACCATCGCGTTCGTCGATACTCCCGGCCATGAGGCGTTTACTGCGATGCGCGCGCGCGGCGCCAAGGTCACCGACATCGTCGTGCTGGTGGTCGCCGCCAACGAAGGCGTGATGCCGCAGACGCAGGAGGCGATCAACCACGCTCGCGCCGCCAACGTTCCGATCATCGTTGCGATCAACAAGATCGATTTGCCCGATGCGAACCTCGACAACGTCAAGCAGCGCCTGACCCAGGTCGGCCTGGTGCCCGAGGACTACGGCGGCGACATCATCACCGTGCCGGTCTCGGCGCGCACCGGCGTCGGCATCGACAAGCTGCTCGAGATGATCCTGCTGCAGGCCGACGTGATGGAGCTGAAGGCCAACCCGTCGCGGCCCGCGCGCGGCACTATTATCGAATCGCAGCTCGACCGCGGACGCGGCCCCGTCGCGACTGTGCTGATTCAGGAAGGCACGCTGCATCAGGGCGATCCGTTCGTCAGCGGAACCTCGTACGGACGCGTCCGCGCGATGCAGAATCATCTCGGCCAGCGTCTGACCGAAGCGGGTCCATCGACGCCGGTCGAAATCTTCGGCCTCTCGACCGTGCCCGAGCCCGGCACCGTGTTCACCGCCGTGGTCGAGGAATCGAAGGCGCGGCAGGTCGCCGAGTATCGCCGCGGCAAGCAGCGCGAAGGCGAACTGACCAAGACCAGCCGCATCTCGCTCGAGGATTTGAGTCAGCGGATGGCGGCGGGCGAGGTCAAGGAACTCAAAGTTATTCTCAAGGGCGACGTGCAGGGCTCGGTCGAGGCGCTGGCCGACGCGCTGGCGCGGCTCTCCACCGACGAAGTCAAGCTTGAGGTGATTCACGCCTCGGCCGGCGCGATTTCGGAGACCGACGTAACGCTCGCATCGGCTTCCAAAGCCATCATCCTCGGCTTCAATATCCGTCCCGAGCCGAAGGCCGCCAACCTCGCCGAGAAAGAAGGCGTCGAGATTCGCCTCTACACGATCATCTACGAAGCGATCAACGACATGCGCGAGGCGATGGAAGGTCTGCTCGCGCCGACCTACCGCGAGAAGGCGCTCGGCCGCGCCGAAGTGCGCAAGATTTTCAACGTACCCGGCGCCACCGTCGCGGGATGCATGGTGGTCGATGGCAAGATTGTGCGCAGCGCGCGCGCGCGTCTGGTGCGCGACGGCCGTCCGGTATGGGAGGGCAAGCTGGCCACGCTCAAGCGCTTCAAGGACGACGCGCGCGAAGTCGCGCAGGGCTACGAATGCGGTATCGCGCTCGAAAATTTCAACGACGTGAAACCCGACGACATCATCGAAGCCTTCGAGATGGAAGCGATTCTGCGCAAGCTAGCCGCGCCCACTGCGCAGACGGTGCGCGGTCAGGCGGCGGTCGAAAAGCAGCTTCAGCCTTAGACTGCGGGTTGGTTGATCGTTCCGGGCGCGCGGCGTGCGCGTTGGCGGAGAGGGCGTATCATCATGGTCATCGGCATCATGCGGTTGACGCTGTTTCTGCCGGAGAATCATTCGCTCAAGGGCAAGCGACAGGTGCTGCGCGCAATCAAGGCTCGCGTCCGCAACAAGTTCAATGTCTCCATCGCCGAGTCCGACAACCACGACATGTGGCAGCGCGCCGAGTTGGGCATCGCGCAGGTCGGCAGCGATCGCGCGTTCGTGGACAGTGCGTTGCGCGAGGTCGTGAACTTTATCGATTCGCTCGGCCTGGTCCCGCTCGGCGAAGAGCGGCTCGAAATTATCAACTACTGATACCGTGAGAGTGAAAGACATTGCCTGAAGGCCGAAGACCCGAGCGCGTAGCCGAAGCAGTCCTGCGGGAACTGTCGGGCCTGCTCGTCCGCGACCTGCGCGACCCGCGCCTGCGCGGCATCACGCTCACCGGCGTCAGGATGGACGACGACTTGCGCCACGGCCGCGTCTATTTCTCGCACCTCGAAGGCTCAGTGCGCGCCCCCGCTGCAATCGCCGGCTTCAAGAGCGCCGGCGGCTTCATAAGACGCGAACTCGGCAAGTCGCTGGGGTTAAGATACACGCCCGAACTCGACTTCGAATTCGATCCCGCCCTCGAGCGCGCCGCCCGCATCGACGCGCTACTCAAGCAATCGTCACCGAAAGGGTAGCAAGAAAAAATGCGGGTGAGGTGCAACGCTTGCCGTCGCAACGTCACTTCGACAGCATCCGATCGCGATTCTCCCGCTTCTCGCCGCGCTCCAGCAGCGGCTCGACGGCGCCTGTGATCAATCGCGCGCCTCGATCGTTGCGAGCATACGTCCACGCCCATTCGACGATCACGATGAACCGGTTGCGGAATCCGATCAGAAAGAAGATGTGCACGAACAGCCACATCAGCCATGCGACCAGGCCGCTCAGATGCAGTCCCGCGATATCGGCGACCGCGGCCGCCTTGCCAATCGTCGCGAGCGTGCCCTTGTCGCGGTAGCGAAAGGGAATCGTCGGCTCGCCGCGAATCTGCCGCAGGATATTGTTCGCCGCATGCCGTCCTTCCTGCATCGCCGCCGGCGACAGTCCCGGTACCGGCTTGCCGCCCGACGAGATCGACGCGAGATCGCCAATCACGTACACACCTTCAGCTCCTGGCACTGACAGATCCTGATTGACGATCACGCGCCCGGCGCGATCGAGTTTAACGTCCGCAGTGGCTCCCAGAGCCTTCCCCAGCGGCGACGCTGCCACGCCTGCCGCCCAGATTACGGTGCGCGAATCGATCCGCGCGCCGCCGTGCGTGACGCCGCGATCGTCCACCGCTGTCACCGGCGAATCCGTGATCACTTCGACGCCCAGCCGCTCCAGTTGCCGCCGCGCGTTGGCCGACGACTCGGGCGACATCGCCGGCAGCACCTTCGGCCCCGCCTCGATAAGGATGATGCGCGCCTTGCCCGGATCGATTTTCCGAAAATCGCGCTCGAGCACGCGCCGCGAAATCTCCGCGAGCGCCCCCGCCATCTCGACCCCCGTCGGCCCCGCGCCGATTATCACGAACGTCATCCAGTTCGCGATTTCCGCCGCATCGACTTCGCGCTCCGCCGCTTCGTACGCGACCAGCACGCGCCGCCGTATCTCGACCGCGTCCTCGAGTGTCTTCAACCCGGGCGCCGGCTCGAGCCATTCGTCGTGTCCGAAGTACGAATGCGTCGCGCCGCTCGCCACTACTAGATAGTCGTACGCAACTTCGCCATCGAGCAGTTGCACGATCTTGCGTCGCGTTTCGATCGACGACGCCTCGCCCAGAATCACGCTCGCATTGCGCTGCCTCCGCAGTATCCGCCGTATCGGCGACGCGATATCGCTCGGATTCAGCGCGGCGCTCGCGACCTGGTACAGCAATGGCTGAAACAAATGATGGTTCCGCCGATCGACCATCGTGAGCCGCACCGGCGCCCGCTTGAGCGCCCGCGCCGCCGCGATCCCGCCGAATCCCCCGCCAATGATCACCACATGCTTATGTGGAACGAGAGAATCCATGTCAGTGATCGTATCCGAATACCGGGTGCAAGGGTCACCCCTGGCGCGGGTGCGGGCGCGCAGCCCCGCATACAATGTTAGACTCTTGTGGATCTATGAACGCAATTCTGTTGGTCGATAAGCCCGCCGGAATCTCCTCGGCGGAGGTCGTGCGCCGCATAAAATCGCGCGTGAAGCCGGCTCGCGTCGGACATCTCGGCACGCTCGATCCGTTCGCGACCGGACTGCTGCCGATCATGATTGGCGAGGCGACCAAGCTTGCGCCGTTTATCGACGGCGGCGACAAGGAGTATGCGGGACTGATTCGCCTCGGCGTCGAGACCGACACGCTCGATCGCGACGGCGCCGAAGTTCGCCGCGCCGACGTGCCCGACATCTCGCCCGACAAACTCGCGCAGGTCACTGCGCAGTTCACCGGTGCGATCGAGCAGGTCCCGCCGGTGTACTCCGCGATCAAGCGCGACGGCGTGCCGCTTTACCGTCTCGCGCGCCGCGGCGACGACGTTGCCCCGCCCGAGAAGCGCAGCGTCGAGATCAAGCGCCTTGTTCTTGTTTGCGAGGCGACCGCCGCGATTCGCTTCGTCGCGACCTGCTCGCCCGGCACCTACGCGCGCTCGCTCGCCCGCGACATCGGCGTCGCCCTTGGCACCGTCGCCCATCTCGACCAGCTCCGCCGCACCCGCAACGGCACGTTCTCGATCGCCGACGCGACGCCGCTGGCCGCCGTCCTCGACGCCCTCGACTCCGATGCGCCAATCGTCCGCATGCTCAATCTTCGCGACGCGCTCGCCGGCGTGCCGGAGCTGGTCGTCGATGCGACCGCCGAGAAACGCCTGCGCAACGGCGACTCGCGCGCGCTGGATTCACAGGTTCCCACCGCCGGCTCGCTATTCAAGGTGATATCGCAAAGCGGCGAACTGATCGCGGTAGCGCGCGCAACCTCCCGCGTGACCGCAGTGGTCGAGCGAATTTTCAATTCTCCCGATTGAGAGCGAAATGTCGTCCTCGACATTTCGCGATTTCTCCCCACCGGGTGCAGGGGGCACCCCTGCCCAAGGAAGTATGAAACCCACGGTGGGTTTCATTTCAATTAAGTCCCTTCGCCCCCATGCCTTTACTCTCCCTCCCGGCTCTGTTAATTTGGTCGGCTAAAGATAAAGGAAAAAGGGAAAGTAAGAACTCCGAATGCCTCTTCCATCAGCCCGTAAGCGGGAAGTCATCCAAGCCAACGCTCGAACCACCAATGACAGTGGCTCGCCTGAAGTTCAGGTCGCGCTACTCTCGGCCCGGATCGACCAGTTGACCACGCACCTCGCGGCGCACAAGAAGGACCATCACACGCGCCGTGGCCTGTTGCGCCTGGTCGGCAAGCGTCGTCGGCTGCTTGATTACCTGCATTCGCGCGATTTTTCGCGCTACAAAGGGCTGATCGAAAAGCTGGGCATCCGGAGATAGGCCGCACATATTCTGCCGCGACGCTCGCAACATTCGAGCGCGCGGGCCTTGGCTGCCATCCTGGCAGGTAACAAGGCGCGTCCCCTGTGGCGCCTCGCGGGCATTGAAAAACCGCAATCGTCGCGCGGCCTCAGATCCTCCCTCAGGTATCACTGATGTACGAAAAACTCGAAATTGATTTCGCGGGGCGCAAGCTCTCGCTCGAAACCGGCCGCCTCGCCAAGCAGGCGCATGGCAGCGTGCTCGCCACGTACGGCGACACCGTAGTCCTCGCGACTGCCGTCTCACAGTACGAAGCGCGCCCCAATATGGACTTTCTGCCGCTCACGGTTGACTACGTCGAGAAGACGTTCGCCGCCGGCAAGATTCCCGGCGGTTTCTTCAAGCGCGAAGGACGCGCCTCCGAAAAGGAAGTCCTGACCTCGCGCTTGATCGACCGCGCGATGCGCCCGCTGTTTCCCAAGGGCTACGATCGCGAAACTCAAATCATCACGACCGTGCTCTCCGCCGATCGCGACAACGATCCCGACATGCTCTCGCTAATCGCCGCGTCGGCCGCGCTGCTGGTCTCCGACATCCCGCACAAAGGCCCTGTCGCATCGGTAAGGATGGGCCGGGTCGAGGGCAAAATCGTCGTCAATCCGACGCACACCGAACTCGAAGGCAGCGACGTGTCGCTGGTCGTCGCGGCCAGTCCCGAGTCGATCATGATGCTCGAGGGCGGCGCGCAAATCGTTGACGAAGAGGTGATCCTCGAAGCGCTGTTCGCCGCGCATGAGGCGATGCAGCCGATCTTCGCGATGCAGGAAGAGCTGCAACGCCGCGCCGGCAAGCCCAAGCGCGAGTTCGCAGTGAAGGAACGCGACGCGGCCCTGTTGAAGGCCGTCGAAAAGAGCATCGGCGACGGCATCGAGAAGGCGCTCGCCACCAAGGGCAAGAAAGAGCGCGCCGCTGCCGTGTACGCGGTCAGCGACAAGGTCGTCGCCGGTCTCGCCGACAAGTTCCCCGACCGCTCCAAGGAAATCGTCGACGCCTGCGACTACCTCGTCCGCACCCGCGTGCGTCTCGCCATCCTCGACGACGACAAGCGCATCGACGATCGCAAATCGACCGACATCCGGCCCATTAGCGCCGACGTGCAGGTGCTCCCGCGCACCCACGGCTCCGCGGTCTTCACCCGCGGCGAGACCCAGGCGCTCGCGACCGTCACGCTCGGCACTTCCTCCGATGAGCAGAAGATCGACGCGCTGCTGGGCGAGCGCTTCAAGAAATTTTTGCTTCATTACAACTTCCCGCCGTTCTCAACCGGCGAGGTGAAATTTCTGCGCGCACCGTCGCGGCGCGAAGTCGGACACGGCGCACTCGCCGAACGCGCGCTCTCTCCGATTCTGCCCGACGAAGCCGACTTCCCCTACACGATTCGCGTCGTCTCCGACGTGCTCGAATCCAACGGCAGCTCTTCGATGGCGACAGTGTGCGGCGGCAGCCTCGCGCTGATGGACGCCGGCGTGCCAACCAAGTCTCCCGTCGCGGGCATCGCGATGGGCCTTGTCAAGGAGGGCGACAAGGTCCGCGTCCTCACCGACATCCTCGGCGACGAGGACCATCTCGGCGACATGGACTTCAAGGTCGCCGGCACCAGGGCTGGCGTCACCGCGATCCAGATGGACAACAAGGCCGGCGGCGTCTCCAAAGACATCATGCGCCAGGCGCTCCATCAGGCGCGCGACGCGCGCTTGCACATCCTCGGCATCATGGAAAAGGCGCTGCCCGCCGCCCGCAAGGACGTCTCCAGCTACGCGCCGCGCATCGTCACCCTGCACATCAAGCCCGACAAGATTCGCGAAGTGATCGGCCCGGGCGGCAAGGTCATCCGCGGACTGGTCGAGCAGACCGGCTGCAAAATAGACATCGAAGATGACGGCACGGTGCTGATCGCGTCGGCCGACGGGACCGCGATGGAAAAAGCGATCAGCATGATCCAGGCGATCACCGCCGAGCCCGAAATCGGCAAAATCTACGACGGCGTGGTCCGCAAAATCGTCGAGTTCGGCGCCTTCGTCGAGATAATGCCCGGCACCGACGGCCTCCTCCACATCTCGCAAATCTCCAACGAGCGCATCCGCCGCGTCGAAGACGTGCTGCACGAAGGCGACGAGATCAAAGTGAAGGTGCTCGACGTCGATCGCAGCGGCAAAATCCGGCTCTCGATGCGCGAGGCCGAACAGGAACCCAACAAGGGAAATTAGTCGGCGAATGATTCAAAAGAGCGTTATCGGAAACGGCGTGCGCATTCTCACCGAGGCGATGCCGCAAGTCGTTTCCTCGTCGATCGGCATCTGGGTTGAGAACGGCTCGCGCTACGAAGAGCCGGCTGAAAACGGCACCTCGCATTTCATCGAGCATCTGCTGTTCAAGGGCACCAAGAAGCGCACCGCCGCGCAAATCGCCGAGGCCTTCGACGCGGTCGGCGGCGTGCTCAACGCCTTCACCGGCAAAGAGTACACCTGCTACTACGCCAAGGTGCTCGGCAAGGACCTTGAGATGGCGACCGAGGTGCTCGCCGATATTTTCCTCGAATCGGTCTTCGATCCCGCCGAGATAGAGCGCGAGCGCCAGGTCGTGCTGCAGGAAATCTCGCAGGCCGAGGACACCCCCGACGATTTCATCCACGACCTCTTCAACGAGGAATTCTGGAAGGGTCATCCGCTCGCGCTGCCGATCTTCGGCTCGGTCGCGACGGTAAATAAGATTGACCGCGAGCAGCTGATCACGTTCATGGCGGAGCGCTACCGCTCGAGCCGCGTCTTCATCGCCGCGGCCGGACAGGTCGAGCACGAACGCCTGACCGCGAAATGCGCCGGGCTGTTCGGCGGCGTCGCCGGCGACGGCAAGGTCGAGAAATTCTCGCCGCCAATCGACCATCCGCTGGTGCTGACGCGCGAGAAGAAACTCGAGCAGGCGCACATCTGCATCGGCGGCCCCGGCATCAGCCAGTCGCATCGCCTCCGCTACGCGGCCTACGTGCTCAACACTGCGCTCGGCGGCGGGATGTCGTCGCGGTTGTTCCAGGAAGTGCGCGAAAAACGCGGCCGCGTTTACAGCATCTACTCGTTCATCTCGTCGTTCATCGACTCGGGCTACTTCGGCGTGTACGCCGGCACCAATCCCGAATGGGTCGATGAAGTCCTCGAAGTGACTGTCGCCGAACTGCGAAAGGTCGAGCTGAACGGCCTCGAACCCAATGAACTGGCGCGCGCCAAAAGCCAACTGCAGGGCAATATGCTGCTCGGAATGGAATCCACCGACAGCCGCATGAACCGCCTCGCGCGCAACGAAATCTATTTCCGCCGCGACGTCCCGCTCGACGAGCTGTCGCAGGGAATCGAAGCTGTCACCAACGACAACATAGTCGAGCTGGCCTCGAGCTGGTTCCAACCCGACAAACTCGCGATGGTCCTGCTAGGCGACCTGAAAGGCCGAAAAATCACCCGCGAAGTCTTCGCCCCGCTCGCGTAAGGCCACCGCAAAACCGGTGCCTTCCTTCTAGGGAAGGGGTTAGGGGTTAGGTTCCGGTGCATCGCTCGCAACTTTCGCCGCGAAATTTTCTCTCGTCCCTTTTTTTGTGTCATTCAGAGCGAAGCGAAGAATCCCGGATCTTCTTGACCGCGTTAGCGACGCGACCCATTCACGAATCTCCCGCCTGCCAACAGCCATGAAACCCCACCGGCACGCGATGGTCCAAATGCGCGCGCGCAATCGGTCCGCGCTCGATCTGCTCCGCGTCGAATATCGCGAGATGACTCGCGTTTCGATCTTCATCGAAGATGTTCGTCAGCAAATACCCTTCGCCCTCGCTTGATCCTTCTCGCTTCGCTACGAACACCGGCTCCGCCACCGCATGGCGCGCGCCCGCCGCGTAGATCCGCATCTGCCCGCTGGCGTGATCGAAATGCCCGATGCCTCGATGAAAAATGTCGTCGGTGCCCGGGCCGCCGATACAGCTCACAAAGCCGTGCCGATAACTCAAACCGATGCGTCGCTCGTCGATGCGCGGATACTCACATCGCTCGTCGCTCAGTCTCTTCTCGTTGAAACTTCCCGCCTTCGCCCAATCGAACTCCCAACGCGTCAGATACTGCGTGGCGCGGCGATGGTCGGTTAGCGAGCCGTCCGCAAACGGAAACAGCGGGACCGCTTGCTGGCAGACGTCCACCACGATTCTGTCGCCTTCGTTGAACGCATTCATGAGATGCCACACCATGCAGGCGTCGCCCTCGAACCATCGGACATCCTCGGTGGTGCCGTTTCTCGGCATGATTCCGACGTGCATGCCTTTCTCCGGCTCCCACGCAAGCAGCGGCGCACCAGCCATCGCCCGTTTGATCGACACCGTCACCGGGCACATCGCAACGATTACAAAGTCTTTCGTCAGCGCAAAATCATGCACCAGTGCCGGAAACGGCCCGTGAATCATCTGCGATCGAATCAGCTCGCCCGATGCGCTCGCGACATAAAACTCGATATCGCCAGTCACGCGCCCGGTTGGAAAATTCGCGAAGAAGATCATCTCACCTGATTGAGGATCGATCTTCGGATGGGCCGTCATGTTGCGTGGCAGCTTGTGGTTAAATGACCAGCCGCCAATTGTTTCGAGCGTCACAGGATCCAGTTCGATCGGCGCGTGACCCTCTTCCAGCGCCAGCAGTTTGCCTGCATGCCAGACGAGGTTGGTGTTTGCGACCCCGTCCGTTCGCATGCCGGCGACACTCGAATCCGAATCCGACGGAATGCCCGAGGTGCCGAACAGCGCCCGGCCGGCCTCGTGTTCGAGCGTCCACTGCTGCGTCCGCACCCAACGATTCCGATAGGAAACCTTGCCCGCGCACGCGGAACGCATGCACCATTCCGTCCCCGTTGAGCGGATTGTAATTCCCGCGCGGCGCAAACTGCGGACTTGGTCCAACTCGATAGAAGGTTCCGTCGAGCTCGGCCGGGATTTCCCCCTCTATCGTCAAATGCGCGCAGTCGCATTCGATCCGAATCGGCTCAAACCCTCTCGACAGATAAGGATCGTTCGATATCGCGATCGCCATTTTTCCGCGCCCTCCAACCCTGTTCGCTAACAGGCATCGCGCGCGATTCGCAACGCAGAACCCCACTTGATTTTCAGTTTTGATTGCTCCGCAGCCGCTCTGCTGAAAAAAATTTTCTGTCAATACCCCGAAGATGCCGTTCGCGGAGTCGCATCGCCCGTGCGAGAGCGCTTGCCATCGCCTATTCAATTCGCGAGATTGCAACGATGCGTCCGACGATAAAAATTGCGCGCGTGCGCAAGAGCGTGCTGCCGCTCCCCGCCTACCAGAGTGAGCATGCGGCCGGGATCGATCTGATGGCCGACATCGCGGCGTCAATCGAGATGGCGCCGGGCGAGCGGCGCGCTGTTCCTACTGGAATCTGTGTCGAGATTCCCGTCGGCTACGAAGGTCAGGTGAGGCCGCGCAGCGGCCGCGCGCTGAAAGAGGGCCTCGCACTCATCAATTCGCTCGGAACCATCGACGCCGACTATCGCGGCGAAGTTAAAGTATTACTTGTGAATTTGGGCGATCAGCCGATCGTGATTAAACCCGGCGATCGAATCGCCCAGCTCATCATCGCGCCTGTCGTCCGCGCCGATATCGTCGAGGTCGATGAGCTCGCGCCAACCGCGCGCGGACCCGGCGGCTTCGGGCATACCGGCCGCTGAGCGCGATCGTGCGTAAAGCGCACCCTCTCGATTGCGCGCGCGTCCTCGCGTAATTTAGTTCTATCAACGCACAGTGAAGGACAAACCAACCGAGACCGACGCGGCATTGACCGCGGTGACGCCTATAGACGGCCGCTACCGCGCGCGCACCCGGAGCTTGGAGGCGTACTTCAGCGAGTTCGCGCTGATTCGCTACCGCGTCCGCGTCGAGATCGAATGGTACCTCTCGCTCGCGGGGCTGGGCGGGAATAAGTCGAACACCGCGCTGAAACCGATTCCAGCCGCGACCGCGAAGAAGCTCCGCGCGATTTACGAGGACTTCACGCTCGACGACGCGCACCGCGTCAAGCAGCTCGAAGCGACCACCAATCACGACGTCAAGGCAGTCGAGTACTTCGTCAAAGAGCGCGTCGCCGCAATCGATTCGACGCTGCCAATCGAGATGGTGCATTTCGCGTGCACCTCCGAGGACATCAACAACCTCGCCTACGCGCTCATCCTGAAAGAGTTCGTCGCGCACGATTTGACAGTGCGGCTCGAAGCCGCGAACGCGCCGATCGTCAAGCTCGCGCATCGCTACAAGGCGCATCCGATGATGGCGCGGACGCACGGCCAGGAAGCGTCGCCGACCACGGTCGGCAAGGAGATGGCGATCTTCGCGACGCGAATCGCGCGCCAGCTCTCGCAGCTTCGCCATCAGGAATTTCTCGGCAAGCTCAACGGCGCCGTCGGCAACTTCAATGCGCATCACTTTGCGCATCCCGAGGTCGATTGGATCGCGCACTCGCAAAACTTCGTCGAGCGCCTCGGCCTGACCTGGAATCCGCTAACCACGCAGATCGAGAGCCACGATTTCATCGCCGAGCTGTTCGCAGTGCTGATGCGCATCGACACCATCTTGCTCGGCTTCTGCCGCGACATGTGGAGCTACATCTCGATCGGCTACTTCGCGCAGAAGACGGTCGCGGGCGAGACCGGCTCGTCGGTGATGCCGCACAAGGTCAATCCGATCGACTTCGAGAACTGCGAGGGCAACCTCGGAATCGCGAGCGCGCTGTTCGACCATCTCGCGCAGAAGCTGCCGGTCTCGCGATGGCAGCGCGACCTGACCGACAGCACCGCGATCCGCGCGATGGGCACGGCGTTCGGGCATCTGGTGGTCGCGCTGGCGTCGCTCGAGCGCGGCCTCGCACGGGTCGAGGTCAACGAGGCGCGCATCGCGGAGGACCTCGAGGCCGAGCAGGCGTGGGAGGTCGTCGCCGAGGCGATTCAGACCCTGATGCGGCGGCACGGACTGCCGCAGCCGTACGAGACGCTCAAGGAACTGACGCGCGGCCGGCGAATCGATCGCCACGTCATCGAGGAGTTCATCGCGACGCTGCCGCTGGACGCCGACGCCCGGCGCGCGCTGCGCGAGTTGAATCCGCGGAGCTACGTAGGGCTCGCGGCGAAGCTGGTCGAGCAGTTCGCGCCGCCTGCAAAGGATGACCTCAGCCTCGCGAAAAAGCGCGCCACCAAGCGATGAGGCGTCTATCCACAGCGCTCACGACCAGGTTTGTGGACAATCGGCGCCGGCTTCGTTGTGATGACGCGGGCGGTCGGTGAGATGATTAGATTAAGAACTTCTGATTTCACATAGGAGAACAGAAACGTGGAAACAACTCCGCAAAAACTCGAAATGTTTTACGAGGGCAAGGCGAAGAAACTTTACTCCACGTCCGACCCCGACCTCGTAATCGCCTACTTCAAGGACGACGCCACCGCCTTCAACGGCAAGAAGAAGGACACCATCGAGGACAAAGGCGTGATGAACAACCGCATGTCGGAGCTGTTCTTCACGCTGCTCGAGAAGAATGGGGTCAAGACGCACTTCGTCCGCCGCCTCAACGATCGCGAGATGCTGTGCAAGCGCCTGCAGATCATTCCGGTCGAAACTGTGGTGCGAAATATCGTCGCGGGCTCGATGGCGAAACGGCTCGGGCGCGAAGAAGGCGAGCAGCTGCCGCATCCGATTGTCGAGTACTACTACAAGTCCGACCCGCTCGACGATCCGCTGATTCTAGGCGAGCATGCGATCGCGTTTGGATGGGCGACTGCCGCCGAGCTCAAGCAGGTCGATGCGATGGCGCTGAAGGTCGATAGCATCCTGACAAAATTCCTGGACGAACGCGGCGTGATCCTGGTCGATTTCAAGCTCGAGTTCGGACGGCATCACGGGGAGGTTATTCTCGGCGACGAAATCTGTCCCGACACCTGCCGCTTCTGGGACAAGGCGACGCGGCAGAAGCTCGACAAGGATCGGTTCCGGCGGGATTTGGGCGGCGTCGAGGAGGCTTATCACGAGATGCTGCGGCGGGTGGAGAACTAGGCGCGAAAAATATCGCTTCGGCAAAGTTGTTGCCGAAAAACGGCTCCGTTGCTGGGGTTTAAGCATGAACGTTTCACGTGAAACGTTTTTAGTTCAGGAGAACGAAACGCGAAACACGCGCCAGGAGTTCAGTTGCAAGTAAGAGTGTTCGTGACGCCCCGCAAGGGCATCCTCGACCCGCAAGGGCGCGCGGTTGAAAGTTCGCTCAAGAGTCTCGGCTTCAAAAACGTTTCAGGCGTCAAGGTCGGCAAGTACATCACGCTGGAAATCGCCGCGCGGACCGCGTCGGAGGCGCGCGACGAAGCCAAAAAAATGTGCGAGGCGCTACTCGCTAACCCGGTGATCGAGGACTACCGCTTCGAGGTGGACGGCGAATGAAGTGGGGCGTCGTGCGCTTCCCCGGATCGCTGGACGACGGCGACGCGCTGTACGCGCTCGCGGACGTGATGGGGCAGGACGCGCGCATCCTGTGGCACAAGGACGAATCGCTCGCCGGCGTCGAGTGCGTCCTGCTGCCGGGCGGCTTCAGCTACGGCGACTATCTACGCACGGGCGCAATCGCGCGCTTCTCGCCGATCATGAAGAGCGTCGCGAAGTTCGCAGCCGACGGCGGCCTCGTTATCGGCACTTGCAACGGCTTTCAGATTCTGTGCGAGGCGCATCTGTTGCCCGGCGCGCTGACCCGCAACCGGTCGCTCTCGTTCATATGCGAGCGGGTGTTCCTGCGGGTCGAGAATGCGAGCACGCCGTTCACGCGCGCGACCAAACAGGGCGACCTGCTGCAGTTGCCGATCAAGCACGGCGAGGGACTCTACGTCGCACCCGAAGATGAACTGCGCCAGATGGAAGAGCGCGGGCAGGTGATTCTGCGCTACGTCGATCGCGACGGGCGCGAGAGCGACGCGGCGAATCCGAACGGATCGATGCGCGCTATCGCGGGCGTCGCCAACGAGCGCTTCAACGTCTTTGGCTTGATGCCGCATCCGGAGCACGCGGTCGAGCCGATGCTCGGCGGCGCCGACGGGCTAAAAATATTTCAGTCGATTGCGGGGAGCGCGCGATGAGCGGGAATCCCGTTTCGCTTGCGGGCGAGCCGAAAGCCGATGTCGAGCAGGCCCGCGCGTTCGGACTCACGACCGACGAGTATCGGAAAATCGTGGAGACCATCGGGCGCACGCCGACCTACACCGAGCTGGGCGTGTTCTCCGTGATGTGGTCGGAGCATTGCTCGTACAAATCGTCGCGGCGTCATCTGCGGACGCTGCCGTCGAAGAGCGAACTGGTGGTGCAGGGGCCGGGCGAGAACGCCGGAGCGATCGACGTTGGCGACGGCTGGGCGGCGGTGTTCAAAATCGAAAGCCACAACCATCCGTCGTTCGTCGAGCCGTACCAGGGCGCGGCGACCGGCGTCGGCGGAATCCTGCGCGACATTTTCACGATGGGCGCGCGCCCGGTCGCGAGCATGAACTCGCTCAAGTTCGGATCGTTCGAGCATCCGCGCACGCGCTATCTGGTCGGCGGCGTGGTCGGCGGGATCGGTGGTTACGGCAACTGCGTGGGCGTGCCGACGGTCGCGGGCGAGGTGATGTTCGACCCCGCGTACAACGCAAACATTCTGGTCAACGCGTTCTGCCTCGGGCTGGTGCGCAAGACAGAGATGATGAGCGCGAAGGCTCGCGGTGTCGGCAACCCGGTGCTTTACGTTGGATCGGCGACGGGCCGCGACGGAATTCATGGCGCGTCGATGGCGTCAGCGGAGTTCGACAAGGAGAGTGAAGCCAGGCGCCCGGCGGTTCAAGTGGGCGATCCGTTCACCGAGAAATTACTGATCGAGGCGTGCCTGGAGGCGGGCAAGACCGGCGCGATCGTCGCCATCCAGGACATGGGCGCGGCGGGGCTCACCTCGTCGTCGAGCGAGATGCCGTCCCACGGAGGTCTCGGCATTGAGCTCGATCTCGACCAGGTGCCGCTGCGCGAGGCGAATCTGACACCGTACGAAATTCTGCTCTCGGAATCGCAGGAACGGATGCTGATCGTCGCGGAGCGCGGGCGTGAAGCCGAGCTGCAGGCGGTGTTCGAGAAATGGGACCTGCACGCGGTCGTCATTGGGCGCATCACCGACGACCAGCGATGGCGCGCGCGCTGGCATGGACAGGTCGTAGCCGATATTCCGATTGGTGCGCTGGCCGATGACGCGCCGCTGTACGATCGTCCCGCGGCGGCGCCCAAGCTTCAGCCAGCCGCCAAAGCATCGACGACTAAACATCCTGAGCCGGCGAAAGCACTGCGCGCGCTGCTCGACAATCCCAACGTCGCGTCGAAGAAGTGGGTCTATCGGCAATACGATTCGATCGTGCAGAGCAACACGGTGCTGGGGCCGGGCAGCGACGCCGCGGTCTTGCGAATCAAGAATTCGCGGCGCGCGATGGCGCTGAAAGTCGATTCGAATCCTCGCGCGTGCGCGCTCGATCCTTATCTCGGCGCGGTCGGCGTGGTCTGCGAGGCGGCGCGCAATGTCGCGTGCGCCGGTGCGCGTCCGGTGGGAATCACGAATTGCCTGAACTACGGCAATCCGGAGCGGCCCGAGGTGATGTGGCAGTTTGTCCGCGGCGTCGAAGGACTGCGCGACGCGTCGATCGCGTTCGGCGCCCCGGTGGTCAGCGGCAACGTGAGCTTTTACAACGAGACCGAGGGCCATGCGATTCCACCGACGCCGACGATAGCGGTGCTGGGCGTGATGATCGACGTCGCCAGGCACGTCACGCAACACTTCAAGAACGCCGGCGACGCGATCGCGATGGTGCGCACGGCCGCGCCGTCGATTGCGGCGAGCGAGTACTCGGCGCTGTTCGGAATCGACGGCGGCAGTCTCGGCGCGATCGATCTGGCGCGCGAGGCGGCGCTGGTCGAGGGGCTGGTTGAAGGCAGTGAACAGGGGCTGATAAGATCGGCTCACGATATCGCCGAGGGCGGGCTTGCAGTGGCATTGGCTGAAGCCTGTTTCAATCCGCGTGCGATTCTGGGAGCCGAAGTTGAACTTGGGCGAGCTGGAAACGCCGCGGTTGATTTTTTTGGCGAGGGCGCATCGACGGTGATTTTGTCGATTGCTCCGGGCGACGTGGCCCGCGCCGAGAAGATGTTTGCCGGACGAGGATTGGAGTTTGCGCTGATTGGAAAAGTAATCGCCGAGCCGCGGCTCAAGCTTCGCGCGGCGGACGGTGACGGTCTCGATGAAGACGTTTCCGAGTTGCAGCGAATTTACCAAGACGCGATTCCAAGGAGGCTCAGAGGCGATGACTGAAGAAGATTCGGTCCTTGCGGTCGAAGCAGTCGAAGAATCGCCGCTCGACGTCTTCCACGAGGAGTGCGGCGTGTTCGGCGTGTACCGCCATCCGGAAGCCGCCAATCTCGCGTACCTCGGCTTGTATGCGCAGCAGCATCGCGGGCAGGAGTCCGCGGGGATCGTCTCGTCCAACGGCAAGTCGCTGATCGCGCATCGCGGGATGGGACTGGTCGCCGACATCTTCAACAACTCGATTATCGAGCGGCTCGAAGGCACCAGCGCCATCGGGCACAACCGCTACTCGACCACCGGATCGACGACGATTGGCAACTGTCAGCCGTTGGTGGTCGAGTACGCGCGCGGCGGGCTCGCGCTCGCGCATAACGGCAATCTGGTAAATTTTAGCGAGCTGCGCGAACGGCTGGAGTCCACCGGCTCGATTTTCCAGTCCTCGTCGGACAGCGAAGTGATGATTCATCTGATCGCGGCGTCGCATGCGCCCACACTGCCCGAGCGGGTCGCCGAAGCGCTGACGCAGGTGCGCGGCGCGTATTCGCTGGTGGTGCTGACGGAAGATTCGATGATCGCGGTGCGCGACCCCAATGGCTTTCGGCCGCTGGTGCTGGGCAATCTCAACGGCGCGACGATCGTGGCCTCGGAGACCTGTGCGCTCGATCTGGTGCGGGCCGAGTATGTCCGCGAAATCAATCCCGGCGAGATGATCGTGGTCGATGAAAGCGGGATGCGATCGATAAGTCCGTTCGCGCACGCGCCGACCAGGCGCTGCATTTTCGAGTACGTCTATTTCTCGCGCCCCGACAGCCAGGTTTACAGCCGCAACGTGTACCAGGTCCGCAAGCAGCACGGCCGGGCGCTCGCGCGCGAGGCCCCGGCCATCGCGGACATCGTGGTGCCGGTGCCGGATTCGGGCACGCCGGCCGCGCTGGGCTACGCGGAGGAATCCGGAATTCCATTCGAGATGGGCCTGGTGCGCAGCCATTACATCGGCCGCACGTTTATCGAGCCGCGCGCGTCGATTCGCCATTTCGGGGTGAAGATCAAATTTAACCCGGTGGCCGAATTGCTGCGCGGCAAGCGCATCGTACTGATCGAGGATTCGCTGGTGCGCGGCACGACGCTCAGGAAAGTGATCCCGATGCTGCGGCAGGCGGGCGCGCGCGAAGTTCACATGCGGATCGCGGCGCCGCCGACCACCAACTCGTGCTTTTACGGAATCGACACGCCGACCCGCGAGGAGCTGCTCGCGTCGTCGCATTCGGTCGAGGAGATTCGGCGGTATATCACGGCCGACTCGCTCGCCTACCTTAGTTGGGACGGATTGTACTCATTCAACGGCGCGAGCCGCGAGGGATTTTGCGACGCGTGCTTTACCGGCAATTATCCAGTTGAGATTCCCCGCGACACCACGCCCGCGCAGCTGCATTTGTTTCTCGCCAATGAGGACGGGCTGAAGGCGGATCGACGGTAGGAACCAATCCTAGTGAAACCCCTCCGTGGGTTTCACACTTCCTTGGGCAGGGGTAACCCCTGCACCTTAGTGTTTAAAAGAAGTTACTAGGGCTCGGAGTCGGCGATGTCCTGCATGAACTCCTTCATCGGGCGGCGCGAGACCAGGACGCAGATGAAGTCGCCGTGCGGGTAGCTCAGGCAGACGCTGTAGCCTTTGTACAGGTAGCAGTGATGACCGTCGATTTCCTGGGCCTCGCCGCCCGGCGGCTGCATCCCGTGCGACTTCATGTAGGTGCACAGGATCGCTCCATTGTCGCCGCGATAGAAAGTGTAGGCGACCGAGCTGCCGTCCGCGAGGCGATCGATCCTGCCGCCCATCAGCTTGTAGCCGCTATGCTCGAAGTTCCACAGGAATCCCGGCAGCTGGTGATCGATGTAGGCGTCCGAGAGGTCGGCGGGCAAAGTGGATTTGACGTTGGGCTCGAAGCGCTGCGCAAATTGCTGGTAGTGTTCGATCGCGACGTCGAACGGCGGTATCGCCTGCGCCGGGGGCGGGCCGCCGACGCCATGCAGCATCACGAACGCGAAGACCGCGGCCGCGGCGATTGCGGCCGGGAGCCAGACCCGCGCGCGCCGAATCGAGGAGCGGCCGGGGCGATCCGCGGCGGCGGCGCGATCACGTCCGCGGCCGGCGGCGTTGGCGGCGTCCGCCGCATCGACCGCGTCGAGCGCCGCGAGAATCGAGCCGCGCACCATCGGCGGCGTCCGCCGCAAGTCGGCGCGCTCGCGCAGCAGCGCCTTGACCGCCCGCTCCTCGGCCAGGCGCGCGCGGCAATTGACGCATCCCGCGAGATGCTCTTCGACCTCGCGCAACTCGGCCGCGCTTAACTCGCCGTCAACGTGAGCCGACAGGTACTTCTCAATGTAGGTCGGGCAGTCCACTTTTATCGTTGTCGTCCCCGGCTCGCTTCACTCCAACCGGCATGCTTGGCCGGTGTCAAGACCGTATTATCCCGCGCTCTCTGGCGAAGCCGGCCAAGGCCTCGCGCAAAATCGCACGTCCGCGCGATACTCGCGATTTTACCGTACCGATCGGTATGTTCAGAACCCCGGAAATCTCCTGGTAGCTCAGTTCTTCGACATCGACCAGCAGGATCGCTTCGCGGAACTCCGCAGGCAAGCTTGCCAGCGCCTCCTCGACCTCACCCTCCATCCCTTGCCGCGCGAGCAAGGCTTCGGGATTCGAGCCGGCCGGATCGACGCGCAGGCTTTCGCCTTCGACCTTGCGATCGAACTCCTCGGCGGACGCCGACGGCTGCTCGCGCGCGGATTTGCGATAGCCGTTGCGAAAGTTGTTGAACAGGATCGTGAGCATCCACGCCCGGCAATTGGTCCCGCTCTCGAACTGATGAAAGAAGCGGTAGGCGCGCAGCACCGTCTCCTGCATCAAGTCGTTGGCGTCGTCGGGATTGCGCGCGAGCCGCATCGCCATCGTGTAAAGCGCATCGAGATGAGGCAACGCCTCGTCTTCGAATCGCTTGCGCCGATCCGCCCCGGTGCCGCTCTGGTCCGCCATATGCCGATTTCAAGAACATAGCATCCTGCACAATTGAAATCTTGCATAGCCTCGAAAAGTTCCCACTGGCGCTGATCGGATCGAGATGTTTAGACTGTGAGAAACCATAACCAGGAGATCTACAGACGATGACCAAGGCCAAACTTACTGGTGCGATGCTGGCGACGGCGGTCGCGCTGATTTTCGCGGGCAACAATGTGTACGCGGCCGACAGTTCCGACTCGAGCGCGGCGGCGTCGCAGGTCAAGTGCGTCGGCGGTAACGCCTGCAAGGGTCAGAGCTTGTGCCAGAGCGCCGAGAGCAGTTGCAAGGGAGCGAATTCCTGCAAGGGCAAGGGCTACGTCATGACGCAGACGGCCAAGGAATGCATCGCGGCGGGCGGCAAGCCGGATACCGGCAAGAAGGCCGACTGAGCGGCATTGCCAATGAAGCGTTCCGACTTTCCGATGCTCGGTTACGGCGTCGGACTTCAGACGTCAGCACTACAGCCACGTGCTGGATACGCGCCCCAGGGTCGATTGGTTCGAGGTCATCTCGGAAAATTTCATGGTCGCGGGCGGCCGCGCGCTGGAAGTGCTCGAAGGCGTGCGCGCGAATTATCCAATCGCGATGCATGGCGTGTCGATGTCGATTGGATCGACCGACCGGCTTAATCGCAACTACCTGCGGCAACTGCGCGCGCTCGCGCTCCGCTTCGAGCCGGCGTGGATCTCGGATCACCTGTGCTGGACCGGCGTCGGCGGGCGCAATCTGCATGACTTGCTGCCGCTGCCGTACACCGAGGAGGCGATCGCGCACGTCGCCGCGCGAATCCGCGACGTGCAGGACGCGCTCGAGCGGCCGATATTGATCGAGAACGTGTCGAGCTACATGGCGTTCGCGGATTCGACGATGACCGAGTGGGAATTCATTTCGGCGATCGCGGATGAGGCCGACTGCGGAATCTTGCTAGACATCAACAACATCTTCGTGAGCGCGTTCAATCATCGCTTCGACGCCAATGAGTACCTTGAGGCGGTGCCGGCCGAGCGCGTCGTGCAGTACCATCTCGCCGGGCACAGCGATCACGGCACCTACCTGCTCGATACGCACGACCATCCGATCCGCGACGAAGTATGGGCGCTATACGAGCGGGCGGTGCGGCGCTTCGGCGCGGTGTCGGCGATTGTCGAATGGGACGACAACATCCCGGAGTTCGGGGAACTGGCGAATACCGCGGATCGCGCGCGCGAAATTTTCGATGCCGAAGCAGCTGAAAGAACTCGAAAGCCTGCTCTACCGGCTGATCACCGCAGTTAGCGGCGTGACCGAGGGCCTCGCAGCCGAGCGCGATTTGGGCGCGGGCGGCCTCGACGCGATCGTGCTCGGCGACGAGCGGCTGTCGGCGGAAGCTCGCGTCGATATTTACGCGAACATGTATTTCTACCGCATCCGCGACGCGCTCATGGAGGATTATCCCGCCACGCTCGCGGCGCTCGGCGCCGACAACTTTCACAACCTCGTCACCGGCTACATTCTCGGATATCCGCCGAGCGAGCCGTCGATCTCCGATTGCGGACGCTATCTCGCGGACTACCTGCGCGATCATCCGATGCGCGAGAGTGCGCCGTTTGTCGCGGACCTCGCGAAACTCGAACGCGCTATCGTCGAGGTGTTTCAAGGCCCGGATGTCGCCGCGCTGGAACCCAACTCGCTCCGCGCGACTAAGCCTGAGGACTGGCCCGCGATGAAACTCAACATTCATCCGTCGGCGCGGATACTCGCGCTCGATTGGCGCGTCTCGGAACTGCTACGCGCGGTCGAGGAGAATCGCGAATGGAAAGCGGCGGAGCAGGGCGCGGTCAAAGTCCTCGTCTGGCGCCGCAATACGCGCGTGTTCTACCGCGACCTGGACAAAGCAGAAGCGGATGCGCTCGCGGCCGCTGTGCGAGGCGCGACGTTCGCGAAAATCTGCGATGTCGTAGCGGCCGCTGAGGTCGAGAGTCCAGTCGACACCATCAATCGAATGCTTGCGCTATGGCTCTCCGACAGCCTCCTCACTCTGTCGTCCTGAAGAGCGAGCAACGCGCACTGTCATTCTGATAACGCAAGCAACGCGCACTTTTGTCATCCTGACGAAGCGAGCAACGCGAGCGGCAGGAAGGATCTCGGACAGCAGCGCGCAGTTTTCTGTCATCCTGACGACGGGAGCGTAAGCGACGGGAGGAACGGATCTCGGACAGCTTCGCGTGAGCGAAGCCGGTTCCGGTTCCGAAATCGCGCAGCGGTCATTTGCTGACGTCGTCGCGCGGGGCCGAATCTCGCACGCCGTTCACAGCCTACAGTTTGATATAAGACCTGTCATTCAGTAGATTCGAGTTCGCTAGCAAGCAGTCAAGCGTATCCGACAGGCGGTTCAGCCAGACTCGACACAGAGGAAGGGGGCAAAGGCATTTGACGAGAAATTACCAGAGGCGAAGGCTCAGCTGGCTGCTCCTCGGGAGCGCTACACTTTTGCTGCTAATGCCCGGTATCGCTTCAGCCAGCAGGTTTGCGTACTACGCAGCATATGACTTTGCCACTTCCGGGGCGGCGACGCTGTGGCAGCACCGTCCAGGACTGCGTGACATTCTACGTCGACGGCCCGCAGGGCGGGATCACAGACGGGAACATCACGACTCAGCTTGAAACCTCAAGTCAGTCGTATCCGAGCAGCAACAGCTACCCGAAGGATGGGACGGGCACGCAGGGCCTCATGGCGCAGGTCGCGGCGAAGGAAAGCTCGTACGCCCAGTTCCAGACGCCAGCGCTGTGCAATGGGCAGCCCGACCTGTGGAGCCTCGATGCAACCTACGGCATCTTGGCCAAGTGGCCCGAAGAGCCGTACGTTTACGACTCGAATAACAACTGCACAGGTACCGAAGGCGGTAGTCACATAGGTCTGATGCAGGTGATGACGGACTCCGATCAGTCGTCAGACCCGAACGCGTGGAACTGGGTCACGAACGCTGCCGACGGCGTGGGCCTGTTCAGTGGCACTCCTCCGGCGGAGTACGCCTTGAAGAGTAACAAAATGCAGACGGGGTCCACCTATGAAAGCGACATCATAAAGCAGTACCCGCACGGGGCGTTGCCCACGCTTACGGGCTACCAGCTCGAGAATATGGCGCTAGTGCTGTACGGGCCGGACGCATCCAGCGATCCGACCCAGCAGTATTACGAACCCACATGTTCAGGCACCATCGACAACAAAAACAACTGCTCGACGGGCTGGAAATGGACGGAGAATTCCGGCCTCACCGGAAATCCCAAGGGCACGACTTACGCCGATGGAGTGAGGGTGGCGACGATACCGTAGCAGTAGCGAAGCAGACGGAGTGAAATCATGAGAAGGATTTTCTTCTTGGCCATCTTGGCGCTCGCCTTTTCGGTGCCCGCCCGCGCCGACCGCGTGTGCGTCGGCAGGGTACCTTGGAGCCAAGCGAACGTTGATTCCTTGCGCGGGGCGGATTTGGCTGCGGTCGCCAGATTCGTAACCGCCACCCGGTCGCGCGACTCAGAGGAGATCGCGCCCAATCAAGTGGTCGACTTCGGCTGGACCAACGTCGGCAAAGGCAAATCCGACCTCATCGTGGCGCTCGATATCAGCGGTCGAGGGTTCTATACGCTCTGGATTTACAGCCATGGCGGCGCGGACAGCGTCGCGATTCAAGAGCTCGAGGGCTGGGGGGGGGAAGCGAGGGGCGGCCTGAAGGCGATGATTCAGGACCTCAACGGCGATGGCGTGGACGAGTTGATCCTTCCGACAGCGGTCGGCCAAGGAGGCTCCTGGACCCCAACTACGGCCGAGCCGCTGTGGCCCGCGATCTACCACCCCGAGAACGGAAAGTATGTCGAGGCCATCTGCGGCTTGCCGGGCGTGCGACCGGGTCCTCGGTCCGTCGAGGTTTCGACCAGGTACGTCGAAGCCAGCCGGGATTTTCCGAACTTTTATGACACAAAAGTTCTGCCCAACTTCGACCGAACGATTAGCATGCTACAGGAAAAGGGGGCGGAGGGTGGCGGAAATCCGGGTGCGCTCGCCCATCTCATGGTCGAGAAGGACAAGATTCTTCGTGTGCTTGGGCGCGACCCAACGGCAGGACTCAGCCAGGCACACCAGTGGATGAACAGCGACGACCCGCAGGTCCTGCAGTGTGCAATCGCGACCTTCTATGACATCGGCGGCCATCAGGAAGAAGTGGACAAACTCCGGCATGCGCTTCCTGCCGCGATTAAACATGAATTCGAGGCTCGCAAAGGCGGCTGACGGTTGAGACAGCTCACTATTTGCCTTCTGCTGCTGCCGGTGCTCGCAGGTTTCGCTCTCGCAGCCGACATCGGCAGCCTGGAGTGGAACCAATCGAACATCGATGCCTTGCGGGCGATGGATAAACCGGCGATCGCGGAACTGGTGAATGATACTCGCGACACCAGCGGGCCGGTGCCTCGACCAAGCGCCGACGAGATCGGCGAGTTCACATGGGCCGACTTGGCCGGTGACGGAACCTACCAGCTTGTATTAACGGAAGAAGTCAGCAGGCGTTTTTACAACGCGCTGATCGTGTACAACCGCAATTCAGCCGGCAAGCTGAGCGCGCAAGAGATCGACGGATGGGAGATCGAAAATCTCTCAAACGTCATTCGCGACCTGAACGGAGACGGCAGAGACGAGCTGATAATTCCCTCCGCGCAACCGTGTGCCGAATACGAAAACGGTGGACTGCATATTTGGCCTGCGGTTTACCGGCTCGAAAACGGTCACTATGTCGAGGCGAGCCACGATTTTCCCAACTTTTACGACAACGAGGTCCTGCCCAAACTCAACGAAGGGATCAGCAAGGCGCGGACGGAGCAGACGGAGGTCTGGCTAATCATGCAGCGCGACACGATCCTGCGTGCCATCGGCCGCAACCCCACCGCCGGCCTTCAGCAGGCCTACCAGTGGATGAACAGCAACGACCCTTACCTGCGGGAGGAGGCAGCAGTGGTCTTCGGCGGCCTCGGCGGCCATAAGGGAGAGCTCCAGACGCTGCGCGCGGACGAGAACGCGCGAGTCGCGCTCAAAGCCAAATTCGCGATAACGCACGGCCCGGGTTGCTCCACCCCTTGGAACCGAGGACGCCACCAAACAATAGTGAATTCTCGGCGTTAGCGGACGCGGCGACCCAAAGAACTCACGGGTGAGCGATCGACGAATGCTCGCGCGCTGGACTCTCCGACGGCCTGCTCACGCGCGGATGATCTTTGCCCCGCCTGCGGCTATAAGAATTGTTGAGCGCGCGATGCGGCTTAACTCATGGCGGCAAATCTCAAACTCACCGGCGACACCATCATCGTCGAACGGCCGACCAGCCGCCCACAGTTGGACGAGTTCGCGCGTCTTCCATTTCAGGTTTACGACGCGCGCGCCGCTTGGTGGCCGCCCGACGTGCAGAATGAGATCGATCTGCTGTCGCGCCGCAGCCTGCTCTCGACCCATCTCGAAGTGACGCCCTTTTGCGCGCGCCGTGCGGGCCGCCTCGTCGCGCGCGTCAGCGCGGTTATCAATCACCGCTATATCGAACATTGGAATGAGCAACTCGGACAGTTGATTCAGTTCGAGGCGCTCGAGGGCGAGGACGTCGCTGTCGCCGCGATGCTCGACGCGGCTGCGCAATCACTGCGCGAGCGCGGGATGCGCGCGGTCCGCAGCGGCTTCGCGGCGTTTCTCGATTATCCATACGCCATCGACAATTACGATTCGCTGCCGTCGTTTCTGCTGCGCGGAAATCCGCCATCGTATCATCGCTACTTCAAGGAAGCCGGCTTCGTTACTGAAAAAGGGCAGGTCGATTACACCGCGCCGCTCACGCCCGAAATCCTCACGCGCTATCGCCGGATGGCCGAGGCGGCCGCCGTCGCCGGCGTTACGATTCAAAGCTGGCGCGAGTACGGCTTTCTCGCCGCCATCGACGCGTGGACCGACGTGACCAACGCGGCGTTCGCTCGCCATTGGGGATGGAATCCCGTGACGCGCGCGGAAGTGCGCCCGATGCTCACGTCGTTGTGGGAAACTCCGGTCGCCGACCTCTCGATGCTCGCGACGATTGGCGGCGAATGCGTCGGCGCAATCTTCTCGGTGCCCGATCTCAGCCCCGCGCTTGCCCGCGTGAAAAGGGGCGTGCGGCTCGACCCCGAACGCGGCGGCGGCACCCGCGGCGCGCTCATCAATATCGGCGTGGTCGAACGCGCGCGCGGACGCGGCGTCGCGCTGGCGATGGCGGCGCGATCGTTCCTCGCGATGGCGCGGCGCCGGATGCGCTTTGCCGGCTACACGCTGGTGCTCGACGACAACTGGGCCTCGCGCCGCACCGCGCTTGGCCTCGGCGCCCACGTGACCGGCAACTTCCTCACCTACCGGCGCGATCTGTAGTATTCAATCCTCGATGCTTAGTTTGCGCCTCGTCGTGCTCTTCGTGCACATCGTCGCCGTGATCGTCGCGCTCGGCGGATCGCTGTTCAGCACGTTTGCACTCGCACCCGTGCTGGCCGCGGAACTCGACCCGCCGACGCGGCTGCGCGTCAGCCGGCGCATCGTTCGGCGCCTCGGCGCGATCGTGCTTACTTCGCTCGCCGTGCTGGTGGTGACCGGAATCCTCAACGTACTTTTCATCGGCGGCGTTTCGATTCTGCTCGCGATCAAGTTGGTCCTCGTCGTGGTCGTCATCGGCCTCGCGATCTATCAGTACGGAAATATCGGAACGCAAATCTGGCGGGCCGCGGGACCGGGTCCTGAAGTCGCCGAGCTGCAGGCGCGCTTTCGCCGCGTCGGGCTGACCGTCGGCGCGATCGTCCTGCTGATAATCTATCTTTCGATCGGTCTCACGCGCGGCTCCGGCGCGATCGTCGCCGCGATTCGCTGAAGGCTCACCGATGGCACGAAAGAAAAAGCCGCGCCGAACCCCCGCCTGGATGCGGCGGCTTACTTTCGTCGCGATCGCGCTCAGCGTCATCTTCACCCTCAGCTACGGCTCGGGCGCGCACATCGCGGTGCGATACCTCAACCCTTCGTTCGGCGCGTGGTGGAACTCCGTCGAGTTTACAATCGTCGAGTGCGCCGCCGCTGCCGTCGGAATGTTGATCGGAATCCGGATCGGCGCGCGGCTGGTGCATGGCGTCACGCTGAAGAACCGCTCGATGATCACCGCGACGATCGCATCCGCCGTCGTACTGCCCATCGCCGGACGCATTAGCGCCGAAGTCGCGCGCCTCAGATTCATCAGCGGCGGGTTCGCCACCGGATGGCTCATCGACCGTTTCGGCTACGACGTTGGATCGATCCTTGACAAGCTTCTGACGGCGGGCGTTTACTCGACCAAGATCGCGGCATTTGCGCTTCCAGTCGGAATGATTCTCTTCGGCGTCGCGATTGCTGTCTTCATGAGTTCCGAGACCGCCAGCGATACCGCGGCGGCAACCTCCAAATGAATCGAGACGATCGCAAACTCCGCAAGCCCGACGGCATCAGCCGTCGATCGTTCATCAAGGGCGCCGGTGCGGTCGCCGCGGCGGCCGGGTTGGTGCACGTTCGGCCCGCGGCCGCCGATGAAAAGACGCTGCCGCCCGGTGTGGTCGAAAAGCTCGGGCCTGACGCAACGACGATCGAACTCGACATCAACGGCAAGCCGGCGACGCTCGAGCTCGAGCCGCGCGTGACGTTGCTGCGTGCGCTGCGCGAGCATCTCGGACTGACCGGCACCAAGCTGGTATGCGATCGCGGCGCATGCGGCGCATGCACGGTGTATCTCGACGGCAAACCCGTCACCTCGTGCATGGTGCTTGCGATCGACGCGCGCGGTCATCAGATCACGACGATCGAAGGTCTCGGCACTCCGGCGAACATGCATCCAGTCCAGGCTGCGTTCGTCGCCGAGGATGCGCAGCAGTGCGGCTTCTGCACGCCTGGGATGGTGATGTCGGTCGCGGCCGCGCTCGAAAAAAATCCAGCCGCCACGACTGACGAAATTAAACGCGCTACGGCGGGGAATACGTGCCGCTGCGGAACTTATCCGCATGTCTTCGCGGCCGCTCTGAAAGCGGCCGGCGTGACCAGGGGTGTCTGATGTCGCGCCGCGTCACCCTCAACCTCGGCTTCCAGGGCAACACGCGCGACGTCATCGTCACCATCCCCGACGATGAGCCGACGCCGTGGGACTGGAGCGATCGTCTCAGTGTCGTCGGCCAGCCGACACCGCGCGTGGATGGGCCGCTGAAAGCGACCGGCGCGGCGCATTACACTTACGATATCGAATTGCCCGGGATGCTTTACGGCGCGATCCTGCGCAGTCCGTGGCCGCACGCCCGCATTCGTGGCATCGACTTGTCCGCCGCGCAGCATCTGGCGGGCGTGCGCGCGGCGCTTGCACTTGACGATCGCGAAGTCCGCTTCGCCGGCCAGGAGGTCGCCGCGGTCGCCGCGATCAGTTCCGATATCGCCGCCGACGCGCTCAAGCTGATCAAGGTCGATTACGAAACGATCGCGTTCGTGGTGGATATGGACTCCGCGGCGGAAGACTCGGCGCCGCGCGTTTTCGGAACGGGATCGAATGTCGGCGGGACCTCGAAGTCGAGCGTCGGCGACGTGCCGAAGGGACTCGAAGTCGCCGCGAATACCATCGAGGCTACCTACACGACGCCAGTGCAGACTCACGTCTGCCTCGAAACGCACGGCGCAGTCGCGAGTTTCAACGCGGCGGGAGACCGGCTCACGGTTTGGTGCTCGACCCAGGGCGTTTTTTCCGTGCGCGACGATCTGGCCGTGTACTTCAGCCTGCCGCCCGACAGCGTGCGCGTGGTCTGCGAATATCTTGGCGGCGGATTCGGATCGAAATTCGGCGCGACTCCCGAAATTGTGGTTGCATCGCGGCTCGCGAAAGCGGCCGGCGTGCCGGTCAAGGTGATGCTGCCGCGCGCCGACGAGCATCGCTCGACTGGCAACCGCCCCAACTCGGAGCAGAAGGTCAAGCTGGGCGTCGATCGCGATGGAAAACTGATCGCGATCGATCTGGTGACGCGCGGCAGCGGCGGAATCGGCGGCGGCGCCGGCAGCGCCGGGCCGTTCAAGTCGGTCTATCGATGCGCGAATATCCGCATTCAGGAAACTCACATTTATACCAACGCGGGGCCGTCGTCGCCGATGCGCGCGCCCGGATGGCCGCAGGGATGCTTCGCGCTGGAACTCGCGATGGACGAAATGGCGCGCAAGGCGAACATCGACCGGCTCGAATTCCGCCGCCGCAATAGCGACAACCCGGTGCGCGCGGCCGAATACGAAATCGGCGCGAAAGCATTTCGATGGGTCGAGAAAAACGACGCGGCTAAATCCAGCGGCCCGATCAAGCGCGGAATCGGTGTTGCGTCGGCCGAATGGCATGCGGTCGGAGTGTCGGGGCCCGAAGCGCAAGCGATCGCGCATCGCGACGGCAGCGTCGAAGTGCGCGTTGGCACGCAGGATATCGGCACCGGCACGCGCACGGTCCTCGCGATCGTCGCGGCGGAGGAATTGGGACTGCCTGTGAGTCGCGTGAAATCGGAGATCGGCGACACGCGATTCCTTTTTTCGGTGCCAAGCGGCGGCAGTCTGAGCGCGCCGTCGAACTCGCCCGCAGTGCGGCAGGCCGCGGCGCATCTGAAGGACAAGCTGTTTCGGATCGCGGCGCCGATTCTTGGCGCCGAGCCGGGCGACCTCGAGACGGCCAATGAAATGATTCGTGTGCGCACCAATCCCTCGCGCGCGATTTCGTTTACCGACGTGTGCAAGAGGATCCCCGGCGATTCGATTTCCGCGCAGGGCGAGCGCGTGCCCAACTACGGCGGCTTTCGTACCGACCAGGCGGGATGCCAGTTCGCCGAAGTCGAAGTCGATACCGAGACCGGAATCATTCGCGTGACGCACGTGGTCGCGGTGCACGATGCGGGACGGATTGTCGATCCGCTGACGGCGCGCAGCCAGGTCAACGGCGGCATCCTGATGGGAATCGGCTACGCGCTGTTCGAGGATCGCCGGATGGACCCGCAGCTCGGCATCATGGTGAATCCGACGATGGACGACTACAAGCTGCTCGGCGCGCTCGACGTGCCGCAAATCGACGTGACGTTTTTCGAAGTCGCCAACGGCATCACGAATACCGGCGTGATGGGCCTCGGCGAGGTGGCGCACGTCGCGAGCAGCGCGGCCATCGCATGTGCGGTGTACGACGCAATCGGAGTTCCGGTGCGCTCGCTCCCGATGACGCCGGATCGCGTGCTGGCAGCATTGGGGCGCGCGTGAAGGATTTGCAATTGCGATGAACCGATTCGAAGTGATAACGCCGGCCGATGTCGCGAGCGCGTCGCGGCTGCTGGCCGAGAACGGCAACGTCGCGTTCGCGGGCGGGGTCGATGTGGTCGATCTGTCGAAGCAGAATATTGTATCGCCAATCGCGCTGGTGAATCTGAAAGGTCTGAAGGAACTCGACGGTATCGAAGTGCGGCCGTCGGGCGAGCTGCGCCTCGGCGCGACGGTGAAGCTGAGCGAAGTCGCGGAGCATCCTGCGATCCGCGCGAAGTTCACCGCGATTGCCGAAGCGGCGGGCGAGGCGGCGACGCCGCAGATTCGCAACCTCGGCACCGTCGTCGGCAATCTCCTGCAGCGTCCGCGATGCTGGTATTTTCGCAATCCCGACGTGGTTTGCCTGAAGAAGGGCGGCGACACCTGCTACTCGATCGGCGGTTTGAATCGTTACCACGCGATTTTGGGCGGCGGCCCGTCGTTCATCGTGCATCCGTCGAATCTGGCGCCCGCGCTGATCGCGATGCGCGCGAGCGCGACCATCGTCGGCCCCGCCGGCACGCGCAACGTCGAGCTCGAAAAATTTTTCACGCTGCCAACTATAGATCCGAAGCGCGAAAATTCTCTCAAGCCCGGCGAAATAATCACGGAAGTGATCGTGCCCGCAGTGTCAGCGGGCGCGCGCAGCCATTACCTGGAGGCGCGCGAGAAGCAGAGCTTCGATTGGCCGTTGGTCAGCGTCGCGATCGTGATCGACCGCGCGCCTGGTGCGAAGACCGTCCGCGATGCGCGCGTCGTCATGGGCGCCGTCGCTCCTATCCCGTGGCGATCGATCGAGGCGGAAGCAGCGCTCAAGGGCGCTCCGCTTGACGAGTCGCGCGCGCGCGCCGCGGCCGAAGCCGCACTGAAAGACGCGCAGCCGATGTCCGACAACGGGTACAAGGTGGTGATTGCGAAAGTGATCGTGCGCCGCGCGATCATGTACGCCGCCGGCCTGGAGGCCGCATAATATGGCCTCGCAATTTTGCGCGCTGCTGCGCACCAAGACCGCGTACTATCGTACGCCCGACGGCGATCGCATATTCAAGCCCGACGACTCGAGCGCGTGCTACACCTGCCTCAAGACACAGCGGCCGGTGGGACCTGACGGGCGGCCGGTCGATGCGCAAGCGTGCGGCGCGGACCGCGGATGCTTCGAGCAGGAGTAAGACGATGGGAGAACACACCGAGGGATACGGTCCGGTGGCGACGCGGATGATTTTCGACAACGACGCGGTGCGCGTGTGGGAGATGGATCTCGCGCCGGGCGGCGTCTGCGGGCTGCATCATCATACGATGGACTACGTGCTGTTCATTCTGTCGGGCGCGAATGTCGGCGCGCAGTCGCCGGGCGCGCGCAAGATGATGCCGTTTCCGGTCAAGGCGCGCGCTACCTATTTCGTGCCGGCGGGCGGAATCGAGAGCGCGCACAACATGGGCGAGACGCGATTTTTCGAGGCGCTGTTCGAGCTCAAGCGCGCGGCGAAGCCGGGGCGTGAGAAGCTGGGCTTCGTCGGCTGCGAGGCGGTTGCGGGCAAGGAGCCCGAGCCCGGTACCATAACGATTCTCGATAACGCGCGCGTCCGCGTTTCCGAAACCACGCTCGCGCCGGGCGGGCAAAGCGGCATGCGCCGATGGTCGCATGATACGGCGGTGTACGTCGCCGAAGGCGGGCCGGTGAAAATTGTCGAGCGGGTTGGCGACGGCGAGGAGCACGCACGCGAGGAATCGCTTTCGGCGGGGAGCGTGCTATGGTGCGCGAAAGGCACGCATCGCGGTCTCGTCAACGTCGGAACGCAACGCTATCGCCAAATCGCCGTTGAATTAAAGTGAAGCGGTCGAATTAAAGTGGGGCGGCCCAAGTTAAAGTGATACTTTAGAATATGAAAAAGCCGAGCGGACTCCGTGTGACGCTGCCCGTCATCGCAATTTTCTCCGCGCTGACATTTTCACTTACTTCCGCTCATGCCCAGGTTAAGCCCGGCGACCGGATCACCGCGAAGAACGCGGGGCAGGTTCGCGCGCTGGTCAGTCCGGGCACGTTTATCGCGGTCTCCCGGGGCATGGAGATGAATATCGTCGCGCCGAGCCGGGTCGTCTGGCCGCCGCCGTACCAGGACGCGACCGAAAAATATTCGGGACAGGTACGCCTCGCGCCGGACCATCGGGATTTGCTCGGCTACGTCGCCGGGCAGCCGTTCCCGCTGCTCGATCCCAACGATCCCGACATCGCGACCAAGGTCATGTGGAACCAGTACTTCAAGCCGATTGCGAGCGACGATTACGATTTGCGGTTTTTCGAATGCCAGGTGGCGAGGCAAAATCCCGGCGCGCAACAGTCGCTGATGACACAGACTGAGATCGGGCATCTGGCGGGCTACTCCGATATCGGACGCACCGAAGTCGAGCCGATTCCGGCCGATCCGGATTTCAAGGTAACCGGCATCTGGGCGCGCGCCGGAGCGTATCCGACGCTGGCGCCGGCGGAAGATCGCGGCAGCGGTGCAATCCTGTATCGCTACTGGGACGCGATGAAGGCCGATGACACGTGGGCATTCCTGGCCGGAGTGCGGCGCGTGCGGCGCGTGAACGAAGTGATGTTGAGTTCGTCGCCGGGCCTTTCGACCTGGGACGCCGATCACGCCGGCGGCTTTGGCGCGAAGCCGCAGGAGTACAACTTCAAATATCTCGGCGATAAAAACATGCTCGCTTGCGTGCATGCGCAGAACGCGCCCGCGCATCCGTGCGCGACCGACGGCGGTGCGACCTCATGCGGCGACGATTGGGAGATGCGTCATCTGTACGTGGTCGAAGTCACCCCGCGGCCGGAAAGAATCCAGGGTGTGTTGCAGTCCAAGACGATTGTGTACGTTGACGGCGAAGGATGGTTCAATCCGTACGTCGATAGCTACGATCAGAAGGGCGAGCTGTGGAAGACGCAGATCTATCTGAACACCTATCGCGACCGCCCGGTGCCCGACGCCAAGATTGCCATCTATCCCTTCAAGCGTGAGTTCATCACCGCCGCCTCGAGCATCGACGTACAATCCGGCGTCTCGACCACCTGCTACCTGCCCGGCCCCGACACGCCCGAGCGCGAGTGCTGGTACATCAACATGGGCGCGGTGGACAAAAGTTTCTTCACCACCGAAGCGCTGACCAAAGCGGGGCATTGAGCGGTAACCAAAGCAGAATCCTGAATCGCGCGCGAAAGACGCGCGCTGGACAAAGACCCTCACCTTCATCCTCTCCCTAAAAGGGAGAGGGGAAGAGCGGCGAGTTATGTTGTGCAAAGCTCTCTCTTTTCAGGAGAAGGAACTACTTGATCGCCAGTGCGTTGGGCGGTGAGCCTACTCCTCCCGGGATGTTGAGCGGCGCCGAGGTCAGGAAGAAATCGTAGTTGCCGTCGGCGGCGCAGTCTTCCGCGAGACCCTCGAGGTTCCACATCTCGCCTATCGGCATCCCGAAGAAAGCGAGCATGTGGAAATGCAGAAACTCCATCTCGTTGCCCGCTGTCTTGGGCAGCGCTTCGAGCGCCGGCGAATCCGACGCGACCGCCGCCAGATGATTGTCCCATAGCCATCGCGCGGTGCGCTCGCTGCCTTCGATTCCCGGCACCACGGTCTCCTTCGACAGCTCCTCCTTAATCTCGGCGCTCGCCGACAGGTAGAACTTCGTCCATCCGATGCGAATCAGCAGGATGTCGCCCGCCTGCAAATCGACGCCTTCGTCGTCGAGCGCCGCAATTACGTCGCCGAGCGGAATCGATTCGGCCTTGGTGAAATCGATCGACTTGCCGACCCGATCGTAGTAGCGCGCCACGTCGGCCAGCACTCCGCGTCCCGCGATTCCGCGCCGCGCGAGGTTGTCGATACCGAGGCGCATCCCGCCGCGCCCGGTGATCTCCTTGTCGGGGATCCCGTTGTACGCGCCGTACATCGGATGCTTGACGTGCGCGAGCGCGTCCCATTGCGACGACGCTTGCGGATAGAAGTTGTCCAGGTAATCGTCGAGCACGAAGTCCGCGGTCGGGAAAATCTTGACGGTGTGCGTATGCTTGCCGCGCGTGAACAAGGGCGGATCGGGGATGTTGATCGGTAGATTCAGCGCGAAGACTTTGCCGGTGCGAATCGACGAGGTGGCCGCGACCACGCGCTCGGGCGTCAGCAGGTTGATAGTGCCGACTTCGTCGTCGTCGCCGAACACGCCCCATGCGGCGCCCGCCGGCGCACCCGCGCGCACCGGCAGTTCGTGATAGCTGGGAATCTTCGGCGAAGGCGCCATGGCGTTTCGCATCGCGCGTGTCGCGCGGGCCGCGACCTCACCGACCTTGCGGACCGCGGCGCGTTCGATGCGGCCGACCGCGCTCTCAAGGTCCACAGACGCGCGCGTGGCGGACGTAACGACGTCGGCAACTTTCCGTTCAATCTGCTTGGCGATTTTCTTCGGAGTGGGCCGCTTTGCCGGCTTGATCGCAAGCGCGCGTTTGACGGCTTTAGCTGCGGGTTTTTTGCGTCTGATCATTTTGGGAGAAGCAACTTTGCGGGACTTAGGCGCCGCTTTTCTGATTTTCTTTTTGGACTTGGCCACTGAACGATCCTCCTGAATTGCGCGATCGCGACCGCATCTTCTCATAGCAGAGACCCTTTGCGACTCTCAAATAACCGCGATTCGGCCTTGAGACCGCATACCAGCGATGGTACTGTACGGGATTGCTCCTTGCTCCAACCTGGGGCTGAAATCCGTAAGGAGGACGTGCAGCCGCATGCGGCGCTACGAAACCATTTTTATTCTCCGGCCTGATTCGGGCGACCCCCAAATCAAGGAAGCCATCAAACGCTACGAGGGGATCATCGCCGCCGGCGCCGGCGAGATGATCGAAACCGAAGAGTGGGGATCGCGCGAGCTCGCCTACAAAATCAAGGGCGAGCGCCGCGGCTTCTACATTCGCATGGACTACGTGTCGGCCGGCCCCGTCATGAACGAGGTCGAGCGCAATTTACGGATCTCCGACGCGGTCCTGCGTTACCTGTCGGTCCTGGTGGACGACAACGCCGACGTCGCGAAAGCGCGCGAGGAACTCGAGGCCCGCAACCGCCGTATCGCCGAGGCCAAGGCCGCGCAGGAAGCGCGCGCGGCGGCTCTGATGGCCTCGCGCGAACAGCCGGCCGAGGAAGCGCCCGACGCTCCCGAAGAAATAATGGAAGCGGCGGCCGAGGAAATCGCCGGGCCCGAAGGTGACAAGGAACCGGATTGAGCTCGAAGGCCGGCTGCTCGACCAGCCCGAAGTCCGCCTCACGCCCGCAGGCACTCCCGTGCTCAGGTTCACGGTCGAATGCGGCGCCCCGGGCGAGGAACTGCGGCTCGGGATCGTGATGACGGGTGAACCGGCGCTGGTGGCAAAAGCGCTCGTGGAGACAGGGCGGCAAGTCAGGGTGATCGGGAGAATGAGAATGTTGAAGGGCGGCTTGAAGACCGCCGGCGCGTTAGAAGTTGCAGCCGAGTCGATCGAGCGAAGCGAATAGCAAACGAAAACTTTCGTCAAGGAAATACTTCCAGGGAATATAAATGGCTGACGAGGAAAGATCAGAAAGAGGCCGCAGCGAAGGCGGCGGCGGACGCTACGGCGGCCCACGTCCCGGCGGCGACGATCGCGGCGAGGGCCGCGGTGGTGGCGGGATGCGTCGTGGACGGCCGGGAGGACGGCGCAAGGTGTGCCGCTTCTGCGCCGACAAGACGCTCAAGGTCGATTACAAAGACGTGCGCACGCTCGGCAGCTTCATCACCGAAGGCGGCAAGATAGTGCCGAGCCGCACCTCGGGCAATTGCGCCAAGCATCAGCGCCAACTTGCCGTCGCGATTAAGCGCGCGCGCGTGCTCGCGCTGCTGCCGTTCTCGACGCTCGGAGTCTAGACGGCTGAATCCAGTGACGCGCAAGGCGGTTATCGGGATGGTTCGTGCGGCCGCGCTGGCGGGGGCGTTCTTCCTCGCCGGCGGCGCGATTCCGTTGCTCGGCGGCATCCTGATGATGCTCGCGCCCGCGCCGATCCTTATCTACGCGGTCGGCCGCCCGAGTCCCAACCTGCGCGCGACAATCGCGGTGCTGCTCGCGACCGCATTCGTCGCAATCCTGTGGGGACCAATCGGCGGACTGGCCTACTTCGTGTCGTTCGGCCTCGCCACCGCAATCGCATGCTACATGCTCGAACGGCGCTCGTCGTT
Source organism: uncultured delta proteobacterium (assembly GCA_963717005.1). Taxonomy (GTDB): domain Bacteria; phylum Desulfobacterota; class Binatia; order Binatales; family Binataceae; genus Binatus. Next base: position 4,054,830 of record OY970324.1, on the reverse strand, counting down.
CGAGATGATCACGGTGGTTGGAGCGGGCGTGATGGTAGCGGCATCGATCGTCGCGGCGCTGGTGATGATGGGCGGCGCCGACGCGCTCATCAAGACCGTCCACGACGAACTGGCGCAGGGGATGGCGCGCGGGCAGGAGTTCTACAAGCTGCTCGGGATTGAGCAGACGATTCCGGCCGACACGCAGGCGAGCGTCATCGCGCTGACGATGCGCTTGTCACCGGCCTTCGCGCTGCTGGTTGGCGCGAGCACGATGCTGCTGAACCTGCGCGTGTTCTGGCGATGGGCGGGGCCGCCGCGGCTGGCGTACAGCCTGTTCGGCGATCTGTCGCGATGGTCGGCGCCGGAGTGGATGGTGTGGCTGTTGCTGGCGGGCGGCTTCGGGCTCTTTATTCCGGTCTCGGCGATCAGCGATATCGCGCTTAACGGCTTCATCTGTGTCGGCGCGGTTTATTTCTGCCAGGGACTCGCGATAATCGGATTTTATTTTCAGTCGCTGGCGGTCCCTTCGATCGTGCGCGGCATAATTTATTTCGTGGTGTTCGCGCAACCGGTGGTGGCGGCGCTCGTTGGAATCGCGGGCGTTTTCGATATGTGGATCGACTTCCGGCGGCTCAAGCCGCCGAGCCCCGAAGCGAACAACCTGGGCGATTTTTTCTAAGATGAGAAACCAAACCCGTAACCGCGACAGGACCCTCACCCCAGGCGCGGCCGCCGTTCCCTCTCCCGCACGCGGGAGAGGGTTATTCGGTACTTAGGAGACGTAGAGGATGAACGTGCAAGTCATACTCAACGAGGACCTTCCCAACCTGGGCAGGACCGGCGACGTGGTCAAAGTGCGCGCCGGCTATGCGCGCAACTACCTGCTCCCGCGCAAGCTCGCGGTCGAGGCGGATCAGAAAAATATCCGCGCCTTCGAGCATCAGAAGCGCACCGCCGCGCGCCGTGGCGAGATCAAGCGCAACGACGCGCTCGCGGTCAAAGCCAAAATCGAGGCGCTCACGCTGACGCTCCATGCGCGCGCCGGCGAAGAGGGCAAGCTCTTCGGATCAGTTACCAATATCGATCTCGAACGCGCGCTCCGCGAGAACGGTCTCGATATCGAGCGCCGCAAAATTCACCTGCCCGAGCCCATCAAGCAGCTCGGAGATTTCACGGTGCCGGTCAAGCTCGATTCCGAGGTTGAAGCCAGCTTGAAGATTACCGTCGCGGCGCAGGCCGAATAAGGACTTGCCCGATATGATCAAACTCTACGACTTCCTTTCCTGTCCCTACGGCCAGAAGGTCCGCATCGTGCTGGCCGAAAAGGCGCTGACCTACGACCTGGTGCCGGTCGATTTGACCCAGCACGAGAATCGCAAGCCCGACTTCCTGCGGCTGAACCCGTTCGGACGCGTGCCGGTGCTGGTCGATGACGACACCACAATTTACGACTCGACCATCATCAACGAGTATCTCGACGACGAATATCCCGAGCCGCCGGTGCTGCCGCCGGTCGGTTCCAGTGCGCTGAGATCGCGCGCGCGGTCGTTCGAGGATTTTGCCGACACCTCGTTCACACCGCCGGTGGGCCAGCTGATCGCCGAAATGTCGAAGCCCGAAGGCGATCGCGACCAGAGTCGCGTGCAGCGGCTCCATCAGTCGGTCGAGCGCGTGCTCGACTATCTGAACCACGAATTGCAGGGCAACAGTTATCTCGCGGGCGAGTTCTCAGTCGCGGACATCGGCTTCGCGCCGCGGATGCTGATACTGAACGAGATCGGAATCGACGTGCTGGGCAACAACCGCAACAACATCGACGCCTGGATCAAGCGGATGCTGGAGCGCCCAAGCATCCGCAGCCTGCAAGGCGTCGCCGCCGTACCGGTGGCCGGCGGCTGATCAATTCGCGCACGGACTCGACGCGCTCCGCGCTTCGGAATCTTTGCGGCCAGGTTCCTGAAAAACAAAAACGCGCGCCGTCCGGAGTTCCCGGACGGCGCGCGCGGTACTGATGAGGCTGCGGAACTAGTGACGGCCGACCTAGATTAGATGATCCGCGGCCACGTTAATAGCGCAAGTCCGCTCCCATTTCGTCGTCGTCGCGCGACCCGCCGGCCCCGGTTGGCCGGAACAGCAACTTGGCTGCGAAGAGCTTTTCGCTGATGCGGCCCTGGGATTTCAGCTGGCCGCCATGCCGCTTGCAGTGCGGACACGGCATCGTGCCGCCGAGCAGGCCGGCATTTTGCGGCGTTATCCGGAGGTCGAACTTGTACCCGCAGCCGGGATTCTGGCAAATCGTGCGGTAAACTATGCCCGGGGTGCTGGTGGTTTTGGATTCATGTCTGCTGACCGCGGTTTGCATTTTCTTTTCTCCTCTCTCGCGTTAGGGCGCGAGAGGCTCGCTTCCGATTAAGATAATCATTCCTGGCAATTTAGACGTAAGATCCACACGGAAGTTTCAAGCAAATGACGTGCCTCAACAAACAATTCGCCGTAGAGGGCAAAATCGAGTAAAATCAAGCTAAATTAGCCTCTTCAGAGCTTCCTAGCCTGGCAGGCTCTTGCCACAACCAGGAAATCCCTGCTGCATTTGACACAAATCAGAAGTTTTACGCACTAAAGGATCAGCACTTTGCTACCGCGCGAACGACTTCCGATGATGCCGCGAGACACTTATACTTGGCGGGCCAATTTTACCGAGGTTAGCAACGCACCGATGATTCGAGCCCGTTTGTCCAGATGAGAACCTTGGCGTTAGTGATGGCGGGAGGGCAGGGCACGCGGCTGCATCCGCTGACGAGGGATCGCGCCAAGCCGGCGGTGCCGTTCGGCGGCAAATACCGCATCATTGATTTCGTGCTCTCCAACCTCGTCAATTCGGGCATCTACGCGATCTACGTGCTGGTGCAATGGCGATCGCAATCGCTGATCGAGCATCTCAAGGACGGATGGCAGTTCGGCGGGATGCTGCCCGATCACTTCGTTATCCCGGTGCCGGCGCAGATGCGGATGGGCGAGCTCTGGTACCAGGGCACGGCGGACGCGATTTTTCAGAATCTCAATTTGATCGACGACACCAAGCCGGACCTGGTCGCGGTCTTCGGCGCGGACCATATCTACCGGATGGACATCCAGCACATGATCGAGTTTCACATGGAGCGCAAGGCGGCGGTCACCGTCGCGACGCTGCCGGTGTCGGTCGATGAGGCGAATCAGTTTGGGATAGTGCAGGTTGATTCGGGGCTGCGCGTATCGAACTTCGTCGAGAAGCCCGACAATCCGCCGCAGATGCCCGGAGCGCCGGGACGCTCGCTCGCTTCGATGGGCAATTACCTGTTCAGTCCCGAAGTGCTGCGCGAGGCGCTGATTGAGGATTCGATCAACGAAAAAAGCAATCACGATTTCGGCCGCGACCTGATTCCGGCGCTGATCAAGCGGGTGCCGGTGTACGCCTACAACTTCATGACCAATCGGATCCGCGGCGACTCCGAGGTCAATCTGAGCTACTGGCGCGACGTCGGGACGCTCGACGCGTACTACGAGGCCAACATGGACCTGCGTGACGCGCGCCCGCATTTGAACCTGTACAATGCGTACTGGCCGCTGCGCACCGCTTACTACGATCAGCCGCCGGCGAAGTTCGTGTTCGATGAGAACGGGCGGCGCGGATTGGCGCTGCATTCGGTGATCGGCGAGGGCTGTATCGTGTCGGGCGGGGCGGTTCGCAACTCGGTGCTCGGACGATCGGTGTTCGTGCATTCGTACAGCCTGGTCGAGGATTCGGTCATCATGGACTACGCGGAAATCGGGCGGCACACGAAAATCCGGCGCGCGATTATCGACAAGAATGTCTATGTTCCGGAGGGCGAGGAGATAGGATACGACCTGGAGCGCGACCGGCAGCGATTCTTCGTGACCGATTCGGGCCTGGTCGTGATTCCCAAGGGCCCCAAGCGCGAACGTTCGGTACTATAGATGGCGCAAGCTTCTCCGTCGGCAAATCCAAAGTTCGATCGCCCCGAATCGCAGGCCGCGCCCGGTGCGATGCTGCGGCGTGGCGCAGCACCGTTCGGCTCGAAGGATGGGGCGCCGGAGAAGTCGGATTTTCCGCTCTCGCTTGGCCCCCCGAAGAGCACGCGCCTTAAGCTCGGCCTCAAGGATCGGCTCATTTTCTGGATGCTGGTCGCGCTGCTCCACGCGTTCAGCCTCCTGCCCGACTTTCTCCTCTACCGACTGGGAATCGCCTGCGGTCTGATCTTTCATCGCTTCGACCATCGTCACCGAAAAATCGGAATCCGCAATCTCGAGATTGCGTTCCCCGAAAAGAGCGCCGCCGAACGCGAGCGCATCCTGCGCGCGTCGTACATCAACCTGGGCCGCACCGGCGCCGAGTACGTTCGGCTGGGCGGCTTCTTCTACCGCAGCCTCGCACGTCGCATCAGCTACAATCGGCTCGACGTCTGGAACGAGCTCACCCCGAAGTACCCGGGCAAGGGTGCGCTAATCCTGACAGCGCACTTCGGCGGTTTCGAGATGTTGCCCGCGGGCCACGCGCTGCACGGTTTCCAGATTAGCCTGGTGCATCACACGCAACGCTTTCTCGCCGGCGACGACCTGATGTCGTTCATCCGCGAGCGCGCAGGCGTGCAGATAATTCGCAAGCATACCGCGGCGCGCGAGATGCTGCGCTCGCTCAAGCGCGGCGAGATCATCGGAATCCCGCTGGATCAGAATGCGAAACGCTCGGAAGCAATCTGGGTCCCATTCTTCGGCGAGCTGGCCGCAACCCCAAGCGGGTTTGATCGCCTGGCGATGATGGCGGGCGCGCCGGTGGTCCCAGTCTTCATCGTGCGCCAACCCGACGGCATCAGCCACGTAATAGAAATTTTCGAAGAGATCCCCCAACAAAGAACCAGCGACCGCGACGCCGACGCGCTGGTCAACACCGCCCGCTACCAGAAAGCCATCGAAGAGATGGTCCGCAAATACCCCGAGCAATGGCTCTGGACGCACCGCCGCTACCGCACCCGCCCGGTGAGAGGCACCCCGTCGCTGTACGATTAGGGCTCTCCGTGTACCAATGCGGATCTTTCTGCGTCCGCTCTAGCGCTTTTTACAGGAAGACAACCAATCGTCAGGAGCGAGCTGCCGCACAATCAGTAGACGACTTTTGCTCGCCGGAAATTGGACGGAGCGTCATCAGAATAACTATCGCGATAACCCATGCCGTCGCGCCGGCTATCAGTGGGATTGCGCCGCCGCCTGCTATCCACCAGGGGATTGCGGCGCGGTTCAGAATTATTTTCGGCCACATCTTCGCGCCCAGCACGAAGCCGCAATGGAGGCCGATCGAAAAATAGACACTGCCCGTGAGGATGTACGCTTCGCCGAGTACGATGCCGAGGAGGAACAGGCCTATCAGCGTGGGAATCGCAATCGCGGGGTTGCTGAACTGATCTACGCTGTGCGCGACTGTGAGCAATCCTGCTGCGGGCGCGTAGCCGGTCACGTAAAAACGCGCGGGCGATCGCACGAGATGCGCGACGGCATAGATCGCGGCGCTCGCAATCAGGGCGACTCGGGTGCCGAAGTCGGATTTCATGCCGCCGAGCAGAAATGCGCGGAAGAATGCCTCTTCGATAAATCCGATCGCTATCGCCGAGAGGAAATATTTCGGTATCAGCGCGACGACTGCTCCGCGATCGCCGACCCCTCCGCCGCCGACTGCGAGCGCGAGCCCGAATAAAATTGCAATCGCTATCATCGCAACCGCGAAGCCGCGAAGCGCGCGTACGACGCTCGTTGCCGCCGGATGCCTGAAGCCGCGGCTCATTAGCGATGCGAGATTCAGATCGCGCGCCGCGAACAGCATCGCGATCAGCATCGTTGCCATCACCGTGCGATCGAAGATTCTTGGAAACGGAAAACGCCATCCTGCCGCTGACACGGCGACCGCCGCGAGCGGAGCAATAACGATCGCGGCGACGATTCCCACGACCAGCACCAGCACGAATCGACCCGTGAATGATCGTTGCACGCTAAACCTAACCCCTAACCCTTTCCCGCGCGGGAAGGATATAGCAAGCGCGACTCAGCGGAGCCGCTCCGGATCGAGTTGAGGTTCGAGCGTCACTTCGACCGGACATGAGCCGGCGGGCGAGTTCACGATTTGCATCACGGCGTGCGCCACGTCGGCGGTCGAGAGCATCGTCGCGCGGTCGAGCCGCTTGTTGTTCGGAATCAGCGACGTATCGACAAGTCCCGGAACGATCACGGAGAGCTTGAGCCCGCCCTGGCGCATCTCGTAAAAGGCCGCGCGCGTGAATGCGATCAGTGCCGATTTTGTCGCGGCGTAAACTGCTTCGCCGGCCGGAGCCTTGATTGCTGCCGACGATGCGACGTTGAGGATCGTGCCATTGCGTCGTCGGGTCATCGCGGCGGCGGCCAGACGCGTGAGCGCAATCGGCGCCCGCAGGTTGACCGCGATCATGCGATCAACGTCGGCAGGACGCATCTTGAGAATCGGAGTTCGCGGCGGCGCCCATCCGGCGTTGTTGACCAGCACGTCGATCCGCCCGTAGCAGTCAAGCGCGGTGCCGATAAGCAGGTCGGGCGCATCTTCGGTCGCCAGGTCAACCAGCACGATCAGCGCGCGTTCCGGCGCGAGCCCGCTCTGGGAGCGGGTTTCCTCGAGTTCGTCGCGCGAGCGAGCCGCCAGGCATAGCGAGTAACCGGCGCGCGCGAGTTCGAGCGCGACTGCGCGTCCGATGCCGCGGCCGGCGCCGGTGACAATCGCGACGCGCGCCTGCTCTGTACCCGCGGCGCTCATCCGCAGCCATCTTGCACTGATGGAATCGCTCGCACAGACTGTGACGATAATGAATTCGCAGGTCTTCCGCGAGTACGACATCCGCGGCATCGTCGCCAATGATTTCGACGACGCGTTCGTGGTCGATCTCGGGCGCGGCTACGCCACGCTGTTGCATCAGGCGGGCAAAAAGACGATCACCCTCGGCCGCGACTGCCGGCTGTCGTCGGATCGGTTGCACGACCGGCTGGCCGAGGGTCTGCTCGGCGCGGGTATCAACGTGGTCGATGTCGGCGTGGTGCCGACGCCGCTGCTGTATTTTTCGATGCTGAGCTGGAAAATGGACGGCGGCGCGATGATTACCGGCAGCCACAACGCGGCCGAGTACAACGGCTTCAAGCTGGGCGTCGGGCCGACGACGATTCACGGCGCTGAGATTCAGCGGTTGCGCGAAATAATCGAGCGACGCGAATTCGTCACGACCGGCGGCAAGGGCACGCTATCCGGGCGCCCGGTGATTCCCGGCTACAACGATTTCATCATGTCGCAGTTCAAGCTCATGCCGGGCCTGAAGGTGGTCGTGGACGGCGGCAACGGATGCGGCGGAGCGATCGCGGCGCCTCTGATGAAGCGGCTCGGACTCGACACGATCGAGCTCTACACCGAGATGGACGGGCGCTTCCCGAACCATCACCCGGACCCGACGGTCGAGGAGAACATGCGCGATCTGGTCGCGGCGGTGAAGAAGAATCGCGCGGCGATCGGAATTGCGTACGACGGCGACGCCGACCGCATCGGTGCGGTGGACGAGAACGGCAAGATTGTGTGGGGCGACGAGTTGATGGTCGCGTTCTCGCGCGCAATTCTGCGCGAGCGCCCCGGCGCGACAATTATCGGCGAAGTAAAATGCTCGAAACGGATGTACGACGACATTGCGCAACACGGCGGCCGTCCGATCATGTGGAAGACCGGGCATTCGCTGATAAAGAGCAAGTTGAAAGAGGAACACGCGGCGCTGGCGGGCGAGATGAGCGGGCACATGTTTTTCGCCGACCGCTACTTCGGCTTCGACGACGGGATCTACGCGTCGTTCCGCCTGCTGGAAATCTTGAGCAACGAGAGGCGCGGTCTCGGCGCGATTCTCGCCGATCTGCCGGCGAGCCATATCACGCCGGAGATTCGTGTCGATTGCCCGGACGATCGCAAGTTCGAAGTTGTGCGGCGCGCCGCCGAATTTTTCCGCAAGCACTACGACGTTATCGACATCGACGGCGTGCGGGTTAATTTTGCCGACGGCTGGGGCCTGGTGCGCGCGTCGAATACGCAGCCCGCGCTGGTGACGCGATTCGAAGCTACTAGTGAAACGCGCCTGGCCGAAATTCGCGCGCTGTTCGACGGCAAGCTGCGCGAACTCGGCGCGATCTGACGCAATGTCTCGACGCTCCACGGCGCCGCGCGCCTCAGTGCTGATAGTCGCCGGCGGCCGCGGCACGCGATTCTGGCCGGCCAGCCGCGAAGCCAATCCCAAGCCGCTCTTCTCGATCGACGGCAAAGGCAGCCTGCTCGCGGACACGATCGCGCGTCATCTGCCGCTCATCCCGCGCGAGCGGATTTTCGTGCTGTCGGCGGCTGCGCATCAGGCACCGTTTCGGCGTGCTCTCCGCGGGTTGATCCCCGCGCAAAACCTGATCGTCGAGCCGATGGCGCGCGGAACCGCAGTTGCAATCGCTTATGGCGCCGCGACGATCAAGCGCCGCCTCGGCGACGGGATCATCGCCTCGGTCGCGGCGGATCACTACATCGTGACCGGCGGGCAGTATCGGCGCACGCTGGCCGACGCGATCGCCCTCGCCGCGGCGAACGCAGCGATCGTTGCAATCGGAATTCCACCGACGCGCCCCGAGACTGGTTACGGCTATCAGAAGATCGGCGCGAAAGTCGGCGCCGGATTTCGCATCGAGAAGTTTGTTGAGAAACCGCCGCTTCAGATTGCGCGACGGATGGTGCGCAGCGGGTGCTACTTGTGGAACGCCTCGATGTTCGTTGCATCGACGCAAACGCTGGCGCGTGAATTCGCGACGCATTCCCCGGCGCTTGCGGTCGCGGCTGAGAAGCTCGCGCGAACTCCGCGGACGAAGCTCGCTCGCGCGTACGGGATGCTGCGGTACGATTCCTTCGACCGCGTGGTGATGGAGAAGAGCAGCAACGTGCTGACCGTGCGCGCGCGATTTTCGTGGCATGACGTGGGATCGTGGGACGGGCTGTGGGAGGCGGTCGGCAGCGATGACGGCAACGTGATTCGCGGCAAGGCGATCGCGCTCGATTGTGAACGCGTGCTCGCGCATTCGGACTCGCGCCTGATGGTGCTGTTCGGCGTGCGCGATCTAATCGTCGTCGATACCGGCGATGCGATCCTGGTGGCGCATCGCGCGCAGTCGCCGCACGTCGGCCGGGTGGTCGAGGAGCTCAAGCGCCGGGGCTTGAGCCGCTATCTGTAGTCAGTCCAGCGCCATCGCGTCGCACATCATCGCGAGCTTGCGCAGTTCGCTTTCGTGATCGTCGTCTTCAATCGCAAGTTGCCGGAGCTTTTCGACGATTTCCTCATCGACCGATTCCCACTTCATCGCGTTGAGCCGTAGATCGGACGCGAGCCCGGCCAGCACTGCCAGGTCGCCGCTGAGGCGCGCCCAGTTGTTGGAGCCGTCGTGGAGCGCGACTTCCGGCAGCTTCGCCCAGACGTTGTGATCGGCAAGAATCGAGTTGAGCAGCTTGACGTGCGCGGCTTCCGCTTGCGCAAGCGCCTCGACCCCCGGCTTGATACTCACGCCCGCGCGCGCGGCGTGGCGCTTCAGGCGATCGACAAGGCCCTGGTTGTGGCCGGCGATCGCAGCGAGTTCTTCGAGCAGTTCCGCGCGTGCGGAAACCGGCGAAAACAATTTCTGAAAAAATCCCATGCCAGTAGCCATCTCTCCCCACCCGATGCGCGCGGTTGTGATGCTCGAGCGTGGCGCATCGCGACAATAGCTATTGGCATCGCAGGCGCCGCTGTCAAGGGACCTTCGAACTGAACAGCGCGCGCACCAGCGACGATTCGCGCTGGAAGAATCCGCGCGTGTGGTATGAATCCTCGAGTCGCAGATGAGCGTAATCAAGGTAGTGGCCGATTTCATGCATCAAGGTGCGCACCAAGGTCTTCGGCTTGACCACGTCGTGGCGCTGCGCCGTGCGCATCCAGAGCACGATGTAGGGCTGCCTGCGCATGCGCGGGTCGTAAGGATAGAACAGCCCGTGCAGCTCGCCGCGCGTGTTGCGCGGACGGACGCCGCGTACCTCGACGTTGACCGGAGGCGTCGCCAGGCCCCGGCAAATTTCCGCGGTCAACGCGCGCGCGCAGGTGGTGCAGGCTGCGAGATTGCCGGTCTCGAGCACGCGCATCAGGGCGTCAAGCGAGTTGCGCGCCGCGGCGCTCGCAACGTAGTCGAAACGCTCGACGGTGTCGCTCTTCAGGTAGGTTCGCTGTGCGCGCGACGAGAGCCGATAGAAATACGCGGGCAACCGCGCCTGGGAATTCGTGCCAAGGGCCAGTCCTGTGGCCACATCCACCTCCATCGCCGAATACTCACTTCCGGCGCCCTATCAACCAGACTATCATCCGCGCAATAGTCACTAGGGGCAAGCACTATGCAACTGAGTATTGTCGAAATAGCAAAACCCGCCGACGCCAACGTGATAGTCGGCCAGGCCCACTTCATCAAGACCGTCGAAGACCTGTACGAGGCCCTGGTGCAGGCGGTGCCGAACATCAAGTTCGGGCTGGCATTCTGCGAGGCGTCGGGAGTGTGCCTGATTCGGCATACCGGCACCGACGCCGCGCTCGAACAGTCGGCGGTCGAGGCGGCGTCGGCGATAGGGGCGGGGCACGTGTTCGTGGTGATTTTGGGCAATGTTTTTCCGGTTAACGTGCTCAATCAAATCAAGTCGGTGAGCGAAGTGTGCACTGTGTTTTGCGCAACGGCGAATCCGCTGCGCGTAATCGTCGTAGAAGAAGGTGACGGCCGCGGCGTGGTCGGCGTAATCGACGGCAGTTCGCCCAAGGGCGTCGAGAGTGCGAGCGACCAGGTGGAGCGCCGGGCGATGCTGCGGCGATTCGGCTACAAGCAATAGACCCGGGTCGGCGACTGCCGATGGATCAGGTTTCGGGACGCGGCTAACCTTGTAGATGAGGCAGTAATTCCGATGGGCGGCGGGCGGCAGCAAGCGAAACCGAATCCGGTGAAGAAGAAAGCGCGCGAATGGCGTATCCGCGGATGGCGCGTGCGCAATCTTGCCGCCGGCGGACTTCTGCTGGCGTTCTTCGCGATCGGATTCTATCTCGCACAGTTGTACGGCGAAATTTCCGCGCTGATCGAGCAGCGCCGCGCCGCGATGACCTCCGCAATTTTCTCCGCGCCTTTCCCGCTGCGCGCCGGCGACGACCTCGATCGCAGCGGACTGCTGGATCGGCTGGCGCAGTTGAGCTATTCGCAGGTGCCGTCGGCCAACGCTCCCGGCGAATACACCCGGGCGAAGAATGGGATCGCGATTTACCTGAGATCCTTTTACGTTGGCGCAAAGCAGTATCCCGCCGAATTGGTGCGCGTGAGCCTCGAAGGCACGCGAATCGCCGTCGTTGCAGACGCGTTCGGCGTCGCCAAGTCCGACGCGATGCTCGAGCCTGAGGTTATCGGCCGGCTGCTGCCCGGAGCGCCCGCCGAACGCGTTGAGGTGCAACTCGATCAGCTGAAGCCGTACCTGGTGAAGGGACTGCTCGACAACGAGGATCGTTTTTTCTACTACCATCCGGGAATCGATCCGATCCGAATCGTCGAGGCGGCGATTTCCGATTTGCGTTCGCATCGTCTGGCCCAGGGCGCCAGCACGCTCACGCAGCAACTGGCGCGGACGTTTATGGAACGCCACGAGCGCAGCTTCAGCCGCAAGTTCCGCGAGCTGGCGGTCGCCGCGGTGCTCGAAATTCGTCTGCGCAAAAACGAGATCCTCGAACGCTACATCAACGACGTGCCGATGGGCGAGTACGAGGGCACGCCGATCGAAGGGATGCCGCAGGCGGCGCGATATTTTTTCAACAAGGACCTGTCCGAGGTGACGCCGGCGGAGGCCGCGACGCTGATTGGAATGATCCAGGCGCCGACGCTCTACGATCCGCGGCGCCATCCCGATAGCTGCGCCAAGCGGCGCGATGTCGTGCTCGGCGTGATGAAGCGCGCGGGCGTTATCGACGACGCCACCTTCGCCGCCGCGATCGCCACGCCGATTCAAATCACCAAGCCGCCGGGACTGCGACGCGCGCCGTACTTCACCGATTACGTGACCGCGTTCGTGACTAAAATTCCCGGCTTCGACGGCCAGCTCAAGGGCCTCAAGGTTTACACGACGCTCGACACTGAACTTCAGGCCGACGCGGTCGATGCGGTGGCAGACGATATCGCGACGCTCGAGAAGAACCATCGGCGCATGCGCCGCACGAAGGCTGACGCCAAGCTGCAAACCTCGCTGGTCGCGCTGGATGCCGACAGCGGCGCGATTCGCGCGATGATCGGCGGGCGCGACTACTCTGAGAGCCAGTTTAATCGCGCCGCCAACGCCGAACGGCAGCCCGGGTCGGCATTCAAACCGATCGTGTATCTCGCCGCGCTCGATCCGGAGCGCGCGCCGTTCTCGCCGCCGCTCACGCTCGCGTCGCTGGTGCCCGACGAGCCGATGACGTTCAACGGATGGTCCCCCGCGAACTACGAGCGCACCTATCAGCCGCAAGTGACCGTGGTGCAGGCGCTCTACGAATCGCTGAACGTGCCGACCGCGTATGTCGGCAACGAGCTCGGTCCCGCCACGATTGTGAAAACGGCGCACGAAATGGGCATCCACGAAGATCTTCAGGCGTACCTGCCGATCTCGATTGGCGCCGACGAGACCACGCTGCTCGAACTGACTTCCGCGTACCAGGTTTTCGCGAGCGAGGGCGAGCAGTCGCCGCCCTACGCGGTCGAGGCGGTCGTCGATGCGAAAGGTCATCAGATCTACAAGCACGAGGATCAGTCGAAGTCGCATCATTCGTCCGGCGGTTGCATATCTGATCACGGGCGCTCTGAAAGCCGTTCTGCGCTATGGAACCGGCGCCAGCAGGGGCCGGCTCGGGCTGGACTTTCCGGCGGCGGGCAAGACCGGCACGACCCAGGATTACAAGGACGCGTACTTTATCGGCTACACGCCGGCAATTGTTTGCGGCGTCTGGGTCGGCTTCGACGTGCCCGAGAGCCTAGGCCTGACCGGCGCGCAAGCGGCGCTGCCGGCGTGGGTCCAGTTCATGCAGGATGCGGCGCCGGCCGACCCGGAGGATTTCCCCGAGCCGTCGGGTATCACGATGGCGACGATCGATCCGGAATCCGGCGGCCTCGCGACTCCGGCGTGCCCCAGGCAAATTTCGCTTCCGTTCTTGCTGGGTACGGCGCCGACACAGATGTGTACTCTACACGGTGGAGTTCTCGCGAGCGTGCCGGCGCCGGTTCCAGTGACGACTACGATTCCGCCGGCGCCCGGATTCACGCCGCCGTCACCGGTCGCGCAAGCGAGTCCGTCGTCATCCGACGTCTTCGGCGCGGTCGGCAAATTTTTTACCGGGCTTTTCCATCATTAGTTCCTTCGCTGGCCTCTCGCTGTGAAACGAGGCTGAGAAGATCTGAAACTTTTTCGCCCGAAATTCGTCTAATTGCAGCATCCATGATCCCGTATAATGAGCTTTGGAGCCGGGCTCGTTTGGACAAGTACATCCACACCGACTCGCGATGGGCGCGAACTATGCTCGCCGCACTGAGCTTCGCGGGACTGATCGGCCTGCTCGCGACGAGCGGATGCATCAACGGCGAGAGCGTCGATTCGCCGCCGCAGAATTCGCCCGCCGCCACTGCCGCATCGCACCTCCGCCGAGCCGCAAATCAAAATCTCAAGGCCGCGATTCCCGTGGCGGGTGACGTATTGATCGCGGGTGGAGCCGACGCCTCGAATCAAAGCATCGCGACCGCGGAGTTCTTCGATCCGTCGGTGGGCCAGTTTGTCGCGACTGGAATAGAGACTTCGAGCCGCGCAGGCGGATCTGCCGCGCCGCTTTCGCCGACGCAGGTTCTGTTCGCAGGCGGTTTCAGCGGTCGCGCGACGATCAATAACTTTTCGCTCAACCTTGCGGGCAAGATGCTGGGCAGTGCCGAATCATTCGACGAAACGACCGGCACGTTCTCAACGGTCGGCAGAATGTCCACGCCGCGGATGGGCGCCACCGCGACCGAGCTGAACAACGGCAAGGTGCTTATCGCCGGCGGCCTCGACAATCACGACAACGTCCTCGATACCGCGGAGCTGTACGATCCCGCCGCGCGCAAGTTCGTCGCAGTCGCCAACGCGATGAGCGATCGGCGCATGTTTCAGACCGCGACGCTGCTGCTCAGCGGCAAAGTGCTGATAACGGGCGGCGCGACCAGTCTTTCCGGCGATACCACCAACTCCGCCGACCTCTACGACCCCGCGTCGAACTCGTTTACCCCGGCGCCGTTCCCGATGGATCATCAGCGCGCTGCGCATACCGCAACGCTGTTCACGAGTGGCCCGATGGCCGGCAAGGTGCTGATTGCGGGCGGCGTCGGCGGCTCGAGTTTTTTCTTCAAAGACAGCAGCGCCGAACTTTACGACCCCGCCTCACAGCAATTTGTGCTGCTCTCGAGCTTCATGAACGAACCGCGCTCGATGCATACCGCGACTCTGCTCGACGACGGCAACGTGCTGCTCGCGGGCGGATTCAGCGGCACGGCGGCCGTCACGGGCGGGATGCTGTCGGGGGCGTCGGGACTGATCAGCAATTCGGCCGAGACGTTTGATCCGAACACCGGCGAATTCACCTGCGTCGGCGGATTCAACACCGAGACGTTGCGCTGCAATCAATCGATGGGCGTCGCGCGCGCCGCGCATACCGCAACCTTGCTCGCGACCGGGCCCCGGCCGCGTCGCGTGCTGATAGCCGGCGGAATCGGCGCCACCAATCCCGCCGCGCACGGCATCGAGCTCAGCAGCGCGGAGCTCTTCAATCCCGCCGGGGGCGGCAACTTCAGCGCGACCGGCGCGATGTCCACCGCGCGCGCCCTTCACAGCGCGACGCTACTGCACTAATCGAGCGGCTCGTCCGCGTCGGCGCCGCCGGACTCCGTGGAATCGGCAACCACGAAAGGCTCGTGCGGATGCGCGTCAGCGACCAGCTTGCGCGACACGATGATAAACGCCGAGTGCGCGATCATCCTGAAATGCGGCCGCACGCTCATCCCTTTGACCTGCCAATGCCGCAGCAGGGTCTCGAAGCTTTCGATCTCGCCGAAATCGCTGCGCGCCTGGAGCTGCTCGCAGGTATCCTTGAGCTGCACCGCCGTCGGCACGTAGCAGACCAGCACGGCGCCGGGCCTCAGCGCCGCCGCCGCGACCGCGAGTGCGCGCCCCGGCTCGGCGAGATCGAGAAACATCCGATCGACGCCGGTTTCGTCGAAGCCGGCGTAGAGATCGCGCACCTTGATTGTCCAGTTCGGCGCGGCGCCGAAGAATGCGGCCACGTTCTTGCGCGCGGCGTCGGCAAAATCCTCGCGCAGCTCGTACGAGATCACGCGCCCCGCGGGCCCGACCGCTCGCAAGAGCGCAATCGTCAGCGCGCCCGCGCCGGTGCCGCCTTCAATCACGGTCGCGCCCGGAAACACGTCGCCCCAAATCAGCAGCGGTCCCGTATCCTTGGGATAAATCACCTGCGACGCGCGCGGCAGATGCGGGATCAGGTCGGCGTAGGTTGGGCGCAATACCAGGAACGCCTCGCCGGTCGAAAACTTGACGCGCGATCCTTCTTCGACGCCAAAGAGATCCTCGGCGCGCAACTCGCCGCGGATGAGAATCTTCTTGCCCACCCGCAGTATCTTCAGGTATCGGCGGCCCTTGCGATCGATAAAAATCACGGCGTCGTTTTCTTTAAGGCGCGAGTCCAAGATCCTCCAACGCTTGCATGCATCACGCGCGCGGGCAACACACGGAATTTTATGCGGAACCGGCCGGATACCGGGTGCAGGGGTCACCCCTGCCGCGGAAGTTTGAAACCCGCGGAGGGTTTCAAATTCAATGAAGTGATTTGCCTTCCCCAACGCGCCAGCCTATTGACTATGCGACCCTGCGACCTTACCTTTGAGAATGAACCCGGCCAGAAGGTAGCATCCAGTGGCCGGGTCGTTTTGCGTCAAACCGATTCCAGGTACAAATTCGCAAGCCGTTAATTCAATCCGAGAGCGATTCACGTCATGGCAGAGAAAAAGGCAAAGACCGCTGAGAAAAACGCGGGCCTCCAGCAGAAGCACACCTGTCCCAGTTGCGGCGCCGAGAGCAAGGTGACCAAGTTCGCCGGCTTCGGCCGCAAGGGCTTCTACCTCGTCTGCGAGAAGGCCTGCGGCTTCGTCGGACGCACCCGCTAAGCGGCCGGTCACAACGCTATGGGTAGAGCCCGCAAGAGCAAGACCTCCAAGCGCGACAAGTACGCCTCGTTCGGCGACATGGCGGACGAGTCGGACGAAGATGCGGACCTTCCCAAGGACGAAGCCGGCCGGCGAAAAATCAAACGCCAATACGGCGAGCTGCTCGGCATCCGGATCGAGAAGCTGCGCGGCCGAATTCTCAACCGCGAACGAATCAACAAAACCATCGAGGGCATCTACTTCATCTGCGCCTCGTGCATGAAAGTATGCCACTCGCTCGACGACGGCTTCACCGAAGACCCCGCTAATCAGAACAATCTGTGCGGCGCATGCGCCAAGGCCCAGGCGGCCGCCGCCAGCGCCGCCGCCGCGGCCAAGGAAAGCGGCAGCGGTTCGTCGCGCCGTTCAACCCGATCTCCGCGCAAGCGCGCAGCCGCGAGCTGATCGTACTTGTGCGCATGACCGCGAAAAGCTAAACAGGGCCGATGTCTTTACAGCTGATTCGTCCCGACATCAATCTCGATTTCGTCGGCAAGCGTTATTTCTTCGTCGCGCTATCGACCGCGATCAACCTCCTCGCGATCGTGCTGCTGTTCACCCGCGGCCTCAACTACGGCGTCGATTTCGTCGGCGGCAGCGTCGCGCAAATCGAGTTTTCCAGCCGCACCAATGGCGACGCGATTCAAAAGGCGCTCGCGCCGCTCGATCTCGGCGAAATTACGGTGCAGGATTTCGGCAAGGCCGGGCAGTCGTTCCTGGCCCGCTTCGAAACCGTCAAAAACATCGGCAGCATCGGGCCCAAGCTCGAGACCGCGCTCGACAAGTCCTACGGCCCCGGCATCGCCAAGGTCGTGCGGGTCGAGAGCGTCGGCGCCAAGGTCGGCAGCGACCTCCGCCGCAAGGGCTTCGCCGCCGTCATCATCGCGACCATCTTCATGGGCGTGTACATCGCAATCCAGTTCCGCCACGTGAGCTGGAGCTTCGGCGCCGGCGCCGTGATCGCGTTGATTCATGACGTGCTGGTCGTGATGTGCGCGCTCGTGATCAGCCAGTACCAGTTCGATCTGACCACGCTCGCCGCGGTGCTGACCGTCATCGGTTACTCCGTGCATGACACGATCATCGTCTCGGACCGCATCCGCGAAGACTCGACCAAGCGCCGGCGCGAACCGATCGCGACAATTATGAATCGCGCAATCAACGAGACGCTCTCGCGCACCATCCTGACGTCGGGCACCGCCATCGTCGTGCTGCTCTCGCTGCTCGCATTCGGCGGCCCGATCCTGCGCCCGTCCGCCTTCACCCTGCTGATCGGATTCATCACCGGCACCTATTCGTCGATCTACATCGCCGGCCCGGTGGTCCTTTTCTGGGAAAGCGGTACCGGCCGCACGCTGAAGGGCGCCGGCTCCTCCCGCGCCGCCTGATTCTTCTTGAACACCAGTCGCGGCATCTACGCGATTGCGCTTGCTCGACCGCTGGAGCGCGATGCCGGCTCGGTCGTGCTGACGCTGAGCCTCGAGCGTGCCGATGGAATCGAGAAGCTTGCGCTAAGATTCCGTGTCGCGGCCGGATTGATCGGCGCTGCCGACGCTCCCGAAAAATTGCTCGAACGAATCGCGCCATGGCTCGAGCGTGAATTCGAGCAAACCCGCGAAGCCGCGCTGAAGTCCATCCGCACCGAGCACAAGCTGCTCGAAATCTCCTTCGATTCGACGGATCCGGGACCGTTCGCCTAGTCGGCGGCATCGGCAAGCGTCCGGACCGGTCCTTGCAACACAGTCGGTGTTGTTGGAAACATGCCTCGGCATTCAGATGGAAATCGCACCGACAAGGATCGAGGGATGAATCGACGCCAATTCTTTTCGCTTGGTATCAAAACGGCCGGGGCAATCGGCGCGGCCGCGGCCGCGAACTACGGCGGCTCCAACGCGTGGGCTCAGGACGCCAATTCGGAGGACGGCCCAGCATCCGCGGCCCTCGGTAAGCGCAACGGCGCAATCAGTCGCGCGTATCAATATCTCTCATTCGCGATGGACGCGTATCAGGATGGCCGGACGACCCGGCTGGTCCAGAGCTATTCCGATTCGGGCGGACTCGGGAGCACCGCGTTCGTTTACGATAACTCCCTCGCAATCCTCGCCTACCTCAGACGCGGAACGCGCGACGACCTGGCGCGCGCGATGCTCTTGGGCGACAGCTTTCTCTACGCACAGGCTCACGACCCAACCTACGGCGACGGCCGCGTGCGGCAAGCCTACTGGGTCGGCCCGTTCACTCTATCGTACTCCAGCAATGATTTTTACTTTGTCCGCCCGGACGGCACCGTCAATCTGGTCGGCGCCCCGTGGTTCTTCACTGGCAGCTCGGTCTCGGACATGTGCTGGGTCGGAATCGCGCTTGCGCAGTTGTACGCGCGCACCGCCAAGCCGCGATACCTCGAAGGTTCGCTGCAACTCGCGCAATGGATTGTGAACAATGCCTTCGACACGGTAGGCCTCGGCGGTTACAGCTTCGGCGTGGACGGCAACAACCAGCGACTCAGCTCGAAAAAGTTGACCGAGCACAACGCCGACGTTTACGGCTTCTTCACCAATCTGCTGGCGCCGCTCAGCGGTGATGCGACCTGGACCAAGATGGGCCTGCATGCGCTCGAGTTCATCGAGGAAATGTGGAACGCGGTCGACGGCTTTCTCTATACCGGCTCCAACGACGGCAAGACGATCGACACTTCCGTGGTTTTGGAGGAGGTGCAGTCGGAGGCCTACCTCGCGATGCTCGACCCTCGATTTGCCTCTTCACTCGATTGGACCAAAACCAACCTGGTGGGGACGGACACGCCGCAGTCTCTCAACGCCAGCTTCTCGGGTAACCTGCGCTTCACCGGGCCGAGCTTCAGCGACACCGGCCGGCGTGCGACCGAGAAATCGGGCCCGTCCGATCCATTGCCGGACCCCGACGCTGTCTGGTTCGAGGGCAACGGGCACATGGCCGCGGCGCTGCTCGCCCGTAGGCGAAAGCCGGCTCGCGATTTGCCAACCTTCCACGGCGACCTCGCGACCGCGTCCGACTATCTGAGTCACATCGTCCTGGCGCAGTCTGAACTCGGCCGCGGCCAGACCATCAATGGACTCGCGGTTCCAGATGGATCAGGCGTCGTCGCGGCATCGAGCGTCCTCAACACCGGCACCGGCTTCTCCTACTTCCCAAATCTTCACCTGGCCGCCACGTCGTGGTACATAATCGCCGCCGCATCAGGCAACCCGTACCAGCGCTGAGCACCGGTGCAGGGAACCACCCCTGCCGGGGAAGTTTGAAACCCACGTTGGGTTTCAAATTCAAGTGATTTCTCCCCACGCTCTCGTTCGCGCTATAACTCGCGCGATGCCCATCCAAATACGACGCGCCACCGAAGCCGACATCCCCGAACTCTCGCGACTCGTCGCCGCGCTCGCCGCATGGGAGCAAGCGCTCGACCCGCGGGTGCAATTCGATTGGGACGGCATTCGCGCCGCGCCCAAATGGCTGAGGCTCGTGCTCAATCGCGCGCATCATGCGGTCTGGGTCGCCGACACCGGCATCGACGCGCGCCTGGCCGGCCATCTCTGGATTCGCCTCAAGCATCAGACCGACGGCGCACTTCCTCAATCGATTGGCTACATCAGCCAGGCCTTTATGGACGAGGCATTCCGAGGACGCGGGCTAATGAAGCCGATGCTGGAGGCCGCCTACGAATGGTTTCGCGATGAAGGGATTACCGTCGTCACGTTGAGCGTGCTGCATCGCAACTGGATCGGTGCGACCGCATGGCATCGCCTGGGCTTCAGCGATTGGCGCGAAGAGCGCCGGATGGACCTGAAACCGCGCCCGAAATAGACTCGTTTCGCGCAGGTCTTGACCGCTCGGTAAGGCCACGATTATCCTTGACTACCGGGCGTAATATGATTTGCTGGACTCGCATAGTCCATTATTGCGAGCGACCGATTTCGTTTGACTGTCGGCGTGGAAGCCTTATACTATACCTAGCAGGTCCACTATTGAGAGATGGACACTGAAAGAAGATGCTGAAGAAACCCGTTTACATGGATAATCATGCGACCACGCGCGTCGATTCGCGCGTGCTCGACGCGATGCTGCCGTATTTCACTGAGAAGTTCGGCAACGCCGCCAGCCGCAACCATAGCTTCGGCTGGGAGGCGGAAGAGGCTGTCGATCGCTCGCGCAATCAGATTGCGGCGCTTATCGGCGCCAAGTCCAAGGAAATTATTTTCACCAGCGGCGCCACCGAGTCGGACAACCTCGCAATCAAGGGCGTCGTCGAGTTTTACAAAGACAAGGGCAACCACATCATCAGTTGCGTCACCGAGCACAAGGCCGTGCTCGACAGTTGCCGCGCGCTCGAGCGTGCGGGCAAGGCGACTGTCACGTATTTGCCGGTAGATAAGTACGGGATGGTAGCTCCCGACGCGGTGCGCAAAGCGATCACCGACAAGACCGTGCTTATCACGATCATGTGGGCCAACAACGAGATCGGCACGATTCATCCGATCGCGGAAATCGGAAAGATCGCCAAGGAAAAAGGCATCGTCTTCCACACCGACGCGGTGCAGGCGATTGGCAAGGTGCCGGTGGATTTCGAAAAGGCGGGCGTCGATCTCGCGTCGATCACCGCGCACAAAATTTACGGCCCCAAGGGAATCGGCGCGCTCTACGTCCGCTCGAAGGGGCCGCGCGTGCGAATTACTCCCCAGATGGACGGCGGCGGCCATGAGCGCGGGATGCGCTCCGGCACGCTCAACGTGCCGGGCATCGTCGGCCTTGGCGCGGCGTGCGAAATCGCCGGGATGGAAATGCCCGACGAAGCGCAGCGCCTGATCCAGTTGCGCAGTCAGCTACAGGCTGGATTGTTCGAGCGGCTTGACGAGATTTACGTCAACGGTCATCCGACCGAGCGGCTGCCCGGCAACCTGAACGTGAGCTTCGCCTACGTCGAAGGCGAGTCGCTGTTGATGGGTATCAACGATATCGCCGTCAGCTCGGGCTCCGCCTGCACTTCGGCGACGCTCGAGCCGTCCTATGTCATCCGCGCGCTCGGAATTGACGACGAGCTCGCGCATAGCTCGATTCGTTTCGGCCTGGGCCGTTTCAACACGCTGGAAGAAGTCGATTACGTGACGGATCGCGTCAGCCGGGAAGTGAAGCGGCTGCGCGAGATGTCGCCGCTGTACGAGATGGCGAAAGAAGGAATCGATCTCAAGTCGGTCAATTGGAAGTCGTAACCCGCGCCGTCAAGGAAACGCGGACCAAGCGTAGCCTCAGGACCTGAAAAAGGAAAAAATCATGGCTTACTCAGATAAGGTTATCGAGCACTACAACAATCCGCGCAACGTCGGCAGCTTCGCCAAGGACGAGGCCAATGTTGGCACGGGCGTGGTCGGGGCGCCGGAATGCGGCGACGTGATGAAGCTGCAGCTCAAGATCAGCGACAACGGCGTGATCGAAGATGCGCGCTTCAAGACCTTCGGCTGCGGCAGCGCGATCGCAAGTTCGAGTTACGTCACCGAACTGGTCAAGGGCAAGCATATCGACGAGGCGATGGCGATCAAGAACACCGTCATCGTCAAGGAGCTCAACCTGCCGCCGGTCAAGATTCATTGCTCGGTGCTGGCCGAGGACGCAATCAAGGCCGCGATCACCGACTGGCGCAAGCGCAAGGGCGAGGATGTCGCGGCGGAAGCACCTGCCAAGTCCAGGGAGGCGTAACTTCTCGTGGCTGTGATTTCACTTTCCGAGGGCGCGGCCCAGAAGATCAAGCAGTTGGTCGCCGACAAGGGCGAGGGCGCGGGCTTGCGCGTGAAGGTCGTGGGCGGTGGATGCTCGGGACTTCAGTACCGGATGGAAATCGACGCCGCCAAGGAGCGCGACAAGGTCTTCGAGCGCGACGGCGCGCGTCTGATCGTCGATAAGAAAAGCTTTCTCTACCTCAACGGCTCCGAGCTCGACTACGGCGAAGAGCTGATGTCGTCGGGCTTCAAGGTCGTCAATCCAAATGCCAAGCGCAGTTGTGGATGCGGAGAATCGTTCGTCGTATGAACGAGCGGATGTGGGGACCCCTGTCTCAAGATGATCGAATGCCTTTCATGTGGAAGGCGGCAAGCGCCGTCGTTGATTTGCGCTGAGTGCGGCACGCCGCTCGCGGCGCCGCTCGATTGTTTCAGTGCGCTCGGGATGCCGCGCGAATTGACGATCGATCTCGACGCACTCGAGCGCCGCTATCACGAATTGAGCCGCAAGATTCATCCCGACCGCTTTGCCTCGAAGGGCCCCAAGGTCCGCGACGCGAGTCTGCGCGCGACCGCGACGCTCACGCGCAGCTACCGCACGCTGCGCGACTCGATCGCGCGCGGCCTCTATTGGCTCGAACTCAACGGCGAGAAGCTCGCCGAAAACAACAAGCGCGTTCCGCCCGAACTCGCCGAGCTGGTCTTCGAAGTGCAAGAGCAGCTTGCCGAGATGCAGCTTTCGGACCCTGAAGAGGCGCACGAGCGCGCGACCGAAATCGCCGCGCGGCGCGTCGCGCTTCAGTTCACAATGGATGAAAGGCTGGCCGAGCTCGAACGAAATTTCGCGAAGTGGAGCGAGCCCGCCGATGAAAAAATGCTTACGTTGGAATTGAAGACGATCCTTTCGAGCATTGCGTACCTGCGCACTCTGATTCGCGACGTTGATCGCGCGCTCGAAAATTCAAAGGCCGCCTGAGGATACTGATGGGGAAATATGGCTTTCGGTTGTTGCTCGCAACGTGTGTATTTCTAGCTTCCTGCGCTGGATTAAACGAGTCAGCTCAGAACGTCAAATACTCGACCAAAAGTGAAGCTCCAAAGGATTGCACTGAAATTGGCGAAGTATCAGTCGGTACAATCTTTGCCCATTTGACCATGGAGTCGGTAAAGAACGAGATGAGAAACAAGACCGCTGCAATGGGCGGCAATTTTTTAGTTATCGATGAGATCAAAAGCGTAACCAGTTACACCCCGCCCTCCGTAGCACCCAATGGACTCATGATGGGCGGTGGATCTTCTTCCAGCGGTTACGCCGGCAGTGGCCGCGCGTATAAGTGCCCGCAGTCTGAATCGAACATGTAGAGCTGAGATGTCTCGAATTTTTGGCATAGACCTCGGCACCACCAACAGCTTGATTGCCGCGATGGAAGCCGGCGAGCCGCGCGTGATTGCCGTCGGCGAGAACGGCAGCGCGCTGCTGCCGAGCGTCGTCGCGATTGCACCCGACACTGCCGTCACGGTCGGCGAGCGCGCAATCGAGATGGAACCGCATCTGACAATCGAGCGCGACGGCCGCGTGAGCGCGGTTGGCTTTGCCGGCGGCGAATACGGCGCGGTGATTCGCTCGGTCAAGCGTTACATGGGACTCGGCGGCGACGAACTCGCGCCCGAAGATCGCGCGCGCTATACCTTCGCCGATCTAAGCGGCCCGGTCGTGCGCTTTCAAATCGGCCAGCGCGTCTTCTCACCGCCGCAAATCTCCGCCGAAATTCTGCGCGCGCTCAAGCACGGCGCCGAACGCGCGCTCGGCAACAACGAAAACGAAAAAGTCGAACGCGTCGTAATCACCGTCCCAGCCTACTTCAACGACGGCCAGCGCCAGGCCACCAAGGATGCCGGCCGCCTCGCCGGTCTTGAAGTCGTGCGCCTCGTCAACGAACCGACTGCGGCGTCGCTCGCGTACGGGCTCAACAAAATGGCGACCGGCAACGTCGCGGTGTTCGACTTCGGCGGCGGTACTTTTGATATTTCAATTCTCAGCATCAAGGAAGGCATCTTCGAGGTGCTCGCGACCAACGGCGATACTCATCTCGGCGGCGACGATATCGATCGCGCGCTCGTCGATTGGCTGCTCGCCGATCTTCCCGACACCCTCAAGCTCGATCGCCACGTCTGGAACAGCGCGCGCATGGCTGCCGAGGACGCCAAGAAACGCCTCACCGAGGTAACCGATACTGTCGTCGTAGTCGAACTGCCGGGCCATTCGATTCGCAAGCATCTGACGCGCGACGCTCTCGACAATATTGCGGCGCCGTTTGTCACGCGCACGCTCAAACGGTGCGAACTCGCCGTCGCCGACGCCAAGCTGACGCTCGCCAACATCGACGCCGTCGTTCTGGTCGGCGGATCGACGCGAATGCCCCTGGTCCGCCGGCGTGTGGCCGAGATGTTCCATCGGGAACCCCTGTGCTCGATAAACCCAGACCAGGTCGTCGCTTTGGGAGCCGCCGTGCAGGCTTCTGTGCTAATGGGCACGCAGGGCGACATGCTCCTGCTCGACGTGGTTCCGCTGTCGCTGGGTATCGAAACGATGGGCGGGGTCATGGAGCGTCTTATACATCGCAATACCACTATTCCAACCAGTATAAGTGAAGGATTCACCACGGCTGTGGATAATCAAACACATGTTGATATCCACGTTTTGCAAGGCGAACGGGAACTTGCTAAGGATTGCCGCAGCTTGGCGCGCTTCAAGCTGGGCCCGATTCAAGCGCAGCCGGCCGGTGTCCCGCGCATCGAGGTCACTTTCCTCATCGATGCAAACGGGATACTAAATGTCAATGCGCGCGATGAGCGCACGGGCCGCGAGCACTCGGTCGACGTCAAGCCGAGTTACGGACTGACGGACGATGAAATCGAGCGGATGCTCGAAGAGGCCATCGATCTTGGTGAACAGGATCTCGAAGAGCGGCTGCTGATATCGGCGCGAAACGACGCCGATCAAATCCTGGGCGCGCTTCGAAAGCAGCTCGGCGAGTTCGGCCGGCTGGTGCCGGTGGATGAGCGAGCGCGCATGGATGAGGTGGTGGAGCGGTTGGAGGCGGCCCGAACGGGAACCGATCGAGAACTAATCGCAAAACTCGTCGAAGAACTGAACGAGGTAACTACTCCGTTCGCGGAGCGAATTATGGACGCGGCTATCAAACTGGCGCTCGAGAAGAAATCGGTCGAGGAACTTTCTTAAGCGCATGGCTGCAACGGAAATCGGTGCAGGGACGTATATTTGACGATGGGACTCAAGTGGGACCAGGCCGAAGAGCTGGCGGAAGTGCTGGCGGAAAATCATCCGGGATTGAATCCGCTCGACGCGCGGTTTACCGATCTGCGTCAATGGGTTATCGACCTGGACGAATTCGACGACAATCGCGACGGTTCAACCGAAGGAAAATTGGAAGCCATCCAGATGGCGTGGCACGAAATATACAAGGAACAGAACCAAGACGACTCTGAATAGGCGTAGAGGTGGCTACGTCCAAAACTAACGGGGAGGTGGGGCGGTGGAAGAATCACGCAGCACGACATTGAAGGCGGAAAACGGAGAGAAGATGCAGGAAAAGGAAACATTGGACGAGAGATTGCCGGGGCTGTTCGAGCCCGACACGCTTTTGCCCATTCAATACTTCGAGGCGATGCGCAAGAAGCATCTGCTCGAGGGCGAAAAGCGGCTCATCCTGAGCGTGCTCGAGGACGCGATCGAATGCTTCATGAAATGCATCGATGCGTCCACTAGCAAAGGCCAGCGGTTGTTCCGCGATGCCGACGAATGGATCGCGCATGAGGACAAGCGCTGGGTCTTTTCGTTCGATAACGTCTGCGACATGCTCGACATCGATCCCGAGTACATGCGTGGCGGCTTGCGCCGATGGAAGGAGAAGCGGCTCGACGCGATCGCGCGGCGGCGCGCGGCGCTGGTGCTGGAGGCGGAGCGAGCGGCCGCCGAGGCTGCGTTGCAACCGGCGGGTGCCGTGGCTGCGATAGCAGCGCCGGCGGCAGCGGTCGCGGCTGCAATGCAGAAGCCCGGGACCAAAGTCGCGGGCAAGGCGGCAGCGGCGCGCGTCAAGCGCCGCCCCGAGCGCGTGCGCGTCGCCAAACGCGCGTCCGCGCGCAAGCTGCGCAAAGCGCGCGCATAAGACAGCATCATCAGAGCCGGCGGCCGCGTAATCGCGGCCGCCGGCTCTTTCATTTGCTGGAGCGGCGCGCGCGGGTCTGTGACCCGCGCGCGCCGCTCTTCTGTCACTCTGCTACTATTCAACTTCGCGATGCCTCTTCGAACTAAAATCGAATGCCCGGAGTGCGACGCCGACCTGGTCGTCAAGCGCGGTGGTGTATGCCCCAATTGCGGCGCGCGTATCAGCGAGCATGTCACCCGTGCCCGCGCCCGCGAAAGGCGCATCGAGCAGGTAGTCGCGGTCGTCGCTACCGTTTTGGTCGTGGGCGTAGCCGTCGTCACCAGCGGCGCGACGTTGTTCGAAGGAATCGCGGTCTACGCCGTAGTTGGCGCCGTGATGTACTACCTCGCGCGCCGCACCTTTGTCTGACGGTTTGTTCAGCTTGCGACTGAACGTACGTTTAGGCTTGGCGTCTCAAAGGCTGAACATACGTTAAGTCTCTCTCTCCGTTGACGTTTATCGTTTTTATTTTCCCAAAAAGTGCAACCTTAAGGGGCGGGCTGCGTATCTATTACCGTGAACAACACGAGCATTGCAGGAAATCTTCGGAGCCGCGCGATGGCATCTTTAATGCTCTCTGCTTCAAGTAGAGGTAACCAGATAATGAAATCCAAACGAAGTCTGATGACGCTGCTGGTCGGTGTGGCGATGCTCGCGGTGCCGCTGACGGCGGCAGCCAAGGACCACGGCCGCTTCCACAATGCGCAAGCGCGCAATTTTGCGGCCACCCACAATGTCGGCCCGGGTGTAGCCAATCGGCATGAGTTCCGCCATCAAGCTTACGTCGCAGGCGCTGGTGGCCGTAACTGGAACGGGTATCACCGCGGATGGAACGGGGGCGACGACGACGCCGACGACAACCAGAACTACGGCAACTCGGGCTACTACCCGGCTCCAGTCTATGCGGCGCCGGTGTACGCGGCCCCTTATGGCGGTTATGCAAGGAGCGGAAACGGATGCAACGGGGCGCAGCGCGTTATGAGAACCTATGCGCGCGACCGTGCCACCGGCCATCCAGCGGCCGCGTATGACCTGCTCCGTCAGAATCAGTGGGCGTTGCACAACGGCTGTGCGGGCGGAGCGCCGATGGGCGCCGGGATGTTCGGTGGACTGGGCGGACTCGGTGGATACCGTGGCGCGCCTGCGTACGGCAACGGCGCCGGATACAACGGCGGATATGGCCAGCCTTACGGCAGCGGCTCGATGCTCGCGCCTTTGCTTCAATACATCCGGTAACCAGTGTGGCAGCGCACGCGCATCCTCCGCGCGTCGCTTGACGATAAGCGCGCCCCGTCCCCTCCCGGCGGGGCGCGTTGCTTTCACACCGCGGCCAGGCGCTCGATCGCTTTCAGCACCTTTGCCCGCCGCTCTTCGGGGGTCCGCGCGAACGACGAAAACTGGAGCGCCGTGGTGGTGATTCCCGCGCGCGCGTAATCGTCGAGCCGCCGCCGGCATTTCTCGGCCGAGCCGAACACGAAAATCTTCTCGACCATCTCGTCGGGGATCGTTTCGAGCGCTTTCTTGCGATCGCCCGCGTTCCACGAGTCGATTGCGATCGTCGCTTCTTTCTCGTACCCGATCTCGCGAAAGAACTTGTTGTACTGCGGCACCGTCACGTAGGCGGTCAACGATCGGCGGAACAGCGTGCGCGCAACCGCCTCGTCCTCATCGACGGCGCAGATGATTCGGCACACCACGTCCAGGCTCGCGGGATCCTTGCCCGCCGCGCGCATCCCGTCGCGGGTGTTGTCGAGCATCGGCGCGACCGTCTCGGGCGTGATGAAGTTGACGATCACGCCGTCGCCAATTTCGCCCGCAAGGCGCAGCATCCTGGCGCCCTGCGCGCCGATATAGATTTTCGGCGGATGGGTAATCGGCGCGTCGAGCCGGAAACCGTTTATCTTGACCTTCGCCCCCGCCATCGTGACCTTCTCGCCGCGAAAGATTGCGCGCAGCGCCTCGACCGTCTCGCGCATCTGCGTCACCGGCTTGTTGAACGGCACGCCCATCCATTGCTCGACGATATTCGGCGTCGAGATTCCGAGCCCAAGGATGAAACGTCCGCCGGCCAGCTCGTTGACGGTGACCGCCGACATCGCAATCAGCGGCGCCGGCCGCGTGAAGACCGGGATGATCGCGCATCCGAAGCGCATCTTCTCGGTGAGCATCGCGGCCGCGGCAATCGGCGAGAATGCGTCAGTCGAGAACGATTCGTACGACCACGCGTCGGTATAGCCGCATCGATCCGCGGTGCGCACCAGCTCGGGAAAATGAGTGCCGTTGAACGGGTCGAACGGGATGGTGATTCCAAGTTTCATCTTTCTGGACTCCTCAGTCAGGCGACAGTACCGCAGCCGCCGGCGTTTCGCCTACCCGCAGATTCAGCACTTGCGCCAGATGCATCGGAGTGCGCGACGGGCAGAAATGGCGAATCTGCGAGCGGCACGAGAATCCATCGGCGACGATGAGCGCGTCGGGCGGCGCGTGGTCGATTGCCGGAAACAAAACTCGTGCGCCGATCTGCCTCGAAATTTCGAAATGATCGCGCTCGTAGCCGAAGGCGCCCGCCATCCCGCAACAACCGGCGTCGGGCACTTCGAGCTTATCGCCGGCTGCGCGCGACAGCAGCGCGACCTCGTCGCCGATTCCCGCAAGAGCCTTCTGATGACAATGCCCTTGCACAATTAGTTTTCGGCGCAATTCTGGCGGCACGAAGTCAGGCGCTTCACGCGCCAAAAACTCGTCGAGCAGAAACGAACCCGACGCAAGCGCCATCGCGCGAGGATCTTCTGGAAACAGCGACGGCAGCTCGTCGCGAAAGGTCAGGATACAACTCGGCTCGAGCCCGACGATCGGAATGCCGACGGCGACGAAAGGATCGAGCACTTCCATGACGACATGCAGACGCGCCTTCGCGCGGTCCAGCATCCCCTGGTCGTAGAGCGGGCGCCCGCAACATAGATGCTCGCGCGGAACGATCACGCGAAAGCCGGCGCGCTCGAGCACTTCAACCGCGGCGATCGCGACCTGCGGCTCGAAGAAGTTGCTGAAGGTGTCGGGAAACAGCACGACCTCGCGCGTGCTCGCCCTGGGAGCCGATCTGCGCTCGAACCACGAGCGGAAAGTCCGGCGCGCGAACCGCGGCAATTCGCGCGCCGGATGAATCGCGAGGATTTTTTTGGCGAAGGCTGTCATGAGTGGGGCATGTGCCAGGCCATTAGCCAGCGACGGCGCATACGATGCGAGCCGCGCGACTTCGTTCAATCTGCCGAAGAACGCCGACGACAGCGGACGCCGATGGCTGCGATAGTAGTTCGAGAAAAATTCCGCGCGGTAAGCCGCCATATCCACCGACGACGGGCACTCGCTCTTGCATCCTTTGCACGACAGGCACAAGTCGAGCGCGTCGCGCACCGCGGGATCGGCGAAGCCGCCGGGCAGCAGGTCGGTGGTCAGAGCCTCGAACAGGATTCGCGCGCGGCCTCGAGTCGAATGGATTTCCTCGTGCGTCGCCATGTACGACGGGCACATCGTGCCCGCTTCGGTCTTGCGGCATTTCCCGATGCCGACGCATCTGAGTGCCGCGCCGGCGAGTCCGCCTTCGCTGCTCAAGTTGAAGTGAGTGGCGATTTCGCGCGGCTGGTAGTTCGCGCCGAGCTTCAGATGCGAGTCGAGCGGATGCGGATCGACGATCACGCCCGGATTCATCATCGAGTCGGGATCGAAGATGCGCTTGAAGTCGCGGAATGCGTCGATCAAATCGGGCCGGAACATCATCGGTAGCAACTCGGAGCGCGCCAGCCCGTCGCCATGCTCGCCGGAGAGCGAGCCGCCGAGACTCGCGACCAGTTCGCCGAGCGCGACCATCACTGCGCGGAACGCCGCTATTCCAGGTGCACTTGTCAGATCGAAATTGATGCGTGCGTGAACGCATCCTTCGCCGAAATGTCCGTAGTAGGTCGCAACCTTCAGATTGCGGCTGCTGAGGATGCGATCGAAGCCGCGCAGAAACGCGCCGAGATTGGCGGGCGGCACGGCGGAGTCCTCGGCGCCCGGCCAAGTGCGCGGGCGTCCCGGGATGAACGCGCTCGAGCCGAGTCCGGATTCGCGGATCTGCCAGACCGCGGCCTGCTCGCGCGCGTCGGCGAGATATGCGGCGCCGGTGCATTCGCGGAGCGCACGCGCCTGCGCGATGACGCGTTCGGCACGATCGCGCGCCTCGTCGCGCGACGCGCCGCCGAGCTCGACGAGCAGAAATGCGCGCCCGGCTGGCAAAAATCGCACCCCCGGCATCTTCTTGATGCGCGCGAAGTCGGGGAGATTCTGGTCGAAGCCTTCCAGCGCTTCGGGATGATGATCGAGCAGCCACGGCGTTTGATCCGCGGCGACAAACACGTCGTCGAATCCGAGCACCGCCAGGCCGACTTCATTTGGCCGCGGCACCGAGCGTACCGTCGCGCGCAGAATTGTCGCGAGCGTGCCCTCCGAGCCGACGATTGCGCGTGCGACGTTGAAGCCGCGCTCCGGCATCAGCTGGTCGAGGTTGTAACCCGAGACGCGGCGCGGGAGTTTCGGGAAATGAGCGCGCACCGAATCCGCGGTTTGATCGCGAAGCTCGCGCAGCCGCGAGTACAACTCGCCTTCGCGGCCGCCGCGCGCGATCGCCGCGTCGAGCTCCGCGTCGGCCATCGCGCCCATCAGCGAGAGATGGGTGCCGTCGTAGAGGAGGACCTCGAGCGCCTCGAGGTTATCGACGGTCTTGCCGTAGGCGGCCGAATGCGCGCCGCAAGAGTTGTTGCCGATCATCCCGCCGATGGTGCATCGATCCTTGGTCGATGGATCGGGCGCGAAGAACAGGCCGTGCGGCGCGAGCGCGGTGTTGAGATGACTCTGGACGACGCCGGGTTCGACCTGAGCAACGCGATTGGCGGCGTCGATTTCGATGACTCGATTCATGTACTTGGAGAAATCGAGCACCAGCGCTGCGTTGCAGGCCTGGCCCGCGAGGCTGGTGCCGCCGCCGCGCGCGAGAATCGGCATCGCGTTTTCGCGAGCGAGCGAAAGCGCCGCGATCACGTCGCCCTCGTGCCGAGGAATCACGACGCCGACCGGCGCTTGCCGATAGTTCGACGCGTCGGTGGCGTAGGCCGCGCGAGTGCCAAGGTCGAAGCGAACCTCGCCTTCGATGGTGGCGCGAAGCTCAGATTCCAGCGATGCGATTGAGGTCATGGCTGGGATGAATATTCAGTTGCTACCACTGGTTGTGGTTCGGTGACGGGCGTACCACCATGGGTAGCTTCGTTCCGTCAAATCTGTGTTTTTTTAGCGTTTCGACCTCGCTGCTCGCGGCGGGCTCGAAGCTGTGAGCATTTGCGGTGTTGTCCATGCCTAAAACTAGCACGGCGAGCGCGCTGGCATCAGGCTGAAAAGTTCATCCTGGAACTAAGATCCGCCGTCGAGTCGTGTGCGCATCGTAGTGAGGCGAGGAACCTCACCCCTAACCCCTCTCCCCTCTAAAGGGGAGAGGGGAAGAGCGGCGGGACGGGTTATGCAAAGGTCTCCTTTACTTACAAGATGGGAACAGAAGGGTGGTGCGCTGCAAGGTCTCTTTACAGTGGGAGATCTTTCAGGCCGGGTTTTGGGGCGCCGACCAGCGCGACCATCTTGCCTTCGGGGGCGCGGTTTTCGTGCATCGCCTGGTGGCATTCGGGGATCTCGTCGAATTTGAAAGTCTTGGCGAGGCACGGATCGATCTTGCCGTCGAGCACCAGCTGGTTGAAGGCGTAGGCCTGCTCGTCGTTGGCGAAATGCGAGCCCTGCAGCCGCTTCTGGCGCATCCACAGGTAGCGCAAGTCGGCGACCGCGTTGTAGCCGGTAGTGCCCGCGCAGATGACGACCATGCCGCCGGTGTCGCAGACGAAGACGGAGGTGGGAATCGTGTCTTCACCGGGATGCTCGAAGACGATGCGCGGATTTTTGCGCTCGCCGACGATGTCCCAGATTGCCTTGCCGAACGCGCGGCATTCCGCGGCCCACTTGTTGTACGACGCCGTCTCTTTCCAGTGGGGCATCATGCCCCAGTGCAAATATTTTTTCCGGTTGATGCAGCCCTTGGCGCCGAGCTTCATGCAGAAGTCAATTTTGCGATCGTTGCCGACGATGCCGACTGGAATTCCACCTTCGGCCTTGACGATCTGAATTGCCATGCATCCAAGGCCGCCGGACGCGCCCCAAATCAGCACCACGTCGCCGCGGTGCACGACGTGCGGCGCCCATCCCATCAGCATGCGATATGCGGTCGCGCCGACCAGCGTCGGCCCGGCGGCTTCTTCCCAGGTGAGATGTTTCGCCTTGGGCATACACTGATGCGCCTGCACGCGGGCGAATTGCGCGAAGCTGCCCCAGTTGGTTTCGTAACCCCAGATTTTGAACGACGGGTCGTACATCGGATCGTCGCCGTTGCGGGCGGCGGCGCAGTGGCGATCCCAGACGCCGCAATGAATCACGACGCGGTCGCCGACCTTGACGTTGTGCACGTCGTGCCCGGCCGCATAGACGATTCCCGAGGCGTCGCTGCCGCCGATGTGAAAATCCGAATGATCGTACTTGGCCTTCTGGCGCGCGCCAATCACGTCAACCGGCGAGCCGAGCGCGGCCCATACGTTGTTGAAATTGACGCCCGCCGCCATCACGTACACCAGCACTTCGTCGGCGCGGATTTCCGGCACCGCGATTTTCTCGACCTTGAACGCATGCTTGGGGTCGCCGAAGCGGTCCGCGCGGATTACCTGCGCATACATCTGCTTCGGCACGTGTCCGACTGGGGGCACCTGGCCGATTTCGTAGATTTCCTTTTGACTCATTTCGATTGGTTAATGGTTACCACCGCGCCGATCGTCCCGCGATAAGGACCGGCTCCCGGTTGGCTCCAGTTTTGGTTCCTGTTGCGGTTAAATGCGTGCGGGAATAGGTACCTGTTTGTCGCCGATTTGACAATACTAAGCTGCCGGGCGTTAGGGAACGGCTGATACCTCGAGGGGACCGGTGATATTGTTACTGCCTCACTTTCAGATGGTGCCGATAACAAAGAAGGATTATCTGGAGGCAATGAAGGCAGTCGTCGATGGCGGATGGAGCGGCGCGAAGATTTACGACGCCCTGACCCTGGGATGCGCGGCCCGAAGCGGGGCGGAACGTATCTACACCTTCAATCTGTCGGATTTCCAGCAGCTGGCGCCGAATCTTAAGGAGCGCATTTGCGCGCCGCGATCGCGCCACACGTGGTCGCGTGACCCAAAATGGCGTCGTCGCCATTTTGCGATTAGGACTGGGTGCAGGGGGCACCCCCTGGCCAAGGAAGCATGAAACCCAGGCGGGTTTCATTAGAATCAAGTCGTTCCAATCCCGCGGGCCGGCGCTCGGTTGACGCGCAACCGCTAATTCCATAAAAAACGGGTTCGGCTTCAGGACTTTTCGTTGATTCTACGATCATAGGAAGACAAGGCGGCCTGACCCATTATGGCGGTGCGCAAAATCGAGCGTGGGCACTACTTCGAGGACTTCGAGGTCGGCCATCTTTTCAAGCATCATTGGGGTCGCACGATCACCGAAGGCGACAACAGTTTTTTCTCGAGCGTCACGATGAACTTCAACCCGAGCTACTTCAATCGCGAGTACGCGCAGTCGCTCGGCTACAAGAACGTCGTAGTCAATCACATGCTGGTGATGAACGTGGTGTTCGGGCTTTCGGTCGAGGATCTGAGCGAGCGCGCGATTGCGCATCTCGGCTACGAAAAAATGAAATGGCACGAGACGGTTTATCCCGGCGACACGATTACGTCGGAGTCGCTGGTGCTCTCCAAGCGCGATACGTCGAAGCCCGATCGCGGAGTCGTGAAGTTCCGCACCACCGGCTACAACCAACGCGGCGAAAAGGTGCTCGAATACGAGCGACCGGTCCTGATTCGCAAGCGCAATCCGCAAGCTTAGGAGCACACGATGCCGCTAGTTACGCCTGAGCATGAATTTATCCGGCGATCGGTTCGCGAGTTCGTCGAGGCCGAGGTCAAGCCGATCGCCAACGATCTCGACCGCGAGAACAAGGAAATCCCCGAGCGCATCCTCAAACAAATGGCCGAGCTCGGCTACTTCGGCGTGATCTTTCCGGCCGAAGAGGGCGGGATGGGGCTCGATTACATCTCGATGGCGATTGTGACCGAAGAGCTGTCGCGCGGATGGCTGAGCGTGGGATCGGTGATGACGCGCAATATCATCACCGGCACTCTGATCAGCGCCAACGGCACGCCGGAGCAGAAAAAGAAATTCCTGCCGCCGATCGCGCGCGGTGAAATTCTCACGGCCGCCGCGTTCACCGAGCCCGATTCGGGCAGCGACACGGCGTCGTTCAAAACGCGCGCGGTAAAAGATGGCGACGGCTATCTGATCAAGGGATCGAAGATGTGGTGCACGTTCGCCAATCGCGCGCACATGCTCACCGTGATGACGCGCACCGATCCCGACGTCTCGAAGAAGCACAAAGGGCTGTCGCTGATCCTGTTCGAGAAGAAGCCCGGCGACGACTTCATGCCGCCGCAGCTGACCGGATCGCCGATTCCGACCATCGGCTACCATGGGATGCGCAGTTACGCGCTGCAGTTCGACGACGCGTTCGCGCCCAAGGCGAATCTGATCGGCGGGGTCGAGGGGCGCGGATTTTACCAGTTGATGGCGAGTTACGAGGCGGCGCGAATCCAGACGGCAGCGCGGGGCGTCGGCGTGGCGCAGGCGGCGTTCGAGTGCGCGGTCAAGTACGCGAAGGATCGCAAGCAGTTCGGCCAGCCGATCGGCGACTTCCAGGTGATTCGGCACAAGCTCGCGCACATGGCGGTCGAAATCGAAGCGGCGCGCCAGCTCTGCTACTTCGCCGCGGCCGAGAAAGACACCGGCAAGCGATGCGACTACGAGGCCGGGCTGGCCAAGGCGTTCGCCGCCGAGATGGCCGAGCGGGTCACGCGCGAGGCGATGCAGGTGCACGGCGGCTACGGCTACTCGATGGAATTCGAGGCGCAGCGTTTCTGGCGCGACGCGCGGGTGCTGTCTATTTTCGAGGGCACCAGCGAAATTCAGTACGAAGTCATCGGCCGGCGAATCATGGAGCAGAACTGAATCGTGAGCATCACCAGCGACGGCAGCTACTTCGAGGATTTCACGGTCGGCGACACGCTGGTGCATCAGCGCGGCCGCACGATTACCGAGGCCGACAATCACAACTTCACGTCGCTGGTGATGAACACGGCGGAGTTGCACTTCAACCAGGATTTGATCGACAGGAATCCGGGCGCGTACGTCGGCGGCAAGCTGCTGGTGTACGGCGGCGTGGTGCTGGCGTTCACCGTCGGGCTGGCGTCGGAGGACACCAGCGAGAACGCGATCGCCGAAGTCGAGATGGACAACGGCAAGCATACGAATCCCGTTTTTCACGGCGACACGATCTACGCCGAGTCCACCGTGCTCGAAAAGCGCGCCGCCGACCGCCCCGACGCGGGGCTGGTGAAGTTCAAATTGATCGGCAAGAAGCCCGACGGTACCGTCGTGGTTGAAATCGAGCGCACTGTTTTGATCAAGCGCAAGACTCATTACCTGCCGGACTGACGCGCGCACCACAGAAAAAATCAGCGGGAGAAATCCATCAATGTACGTATTGGACAAAGGCACACGTTTCGTAATTCCGCGCACCGAGATGACCTATCCCGGTCACAACATGAAGCTGCACATCACGGCGGCCGACGCGGTGAAGGCGCCGGTCGATCACGTGATGGCGGACTTCGAGGACGCGTGCCCGTATGAGTTCAAAGGCGATAAGAGCCGCAAGGTGATGGTCGAGGCGCTCAACACGCTCGACTTCGGCAAGAAGGTCGTGACCGTGCGGCCCAACAATATCCATTCGAAGTTCTTCAAGGGCGACATGGAGGCGATCGTGCTCGGCGCGCCGAATCGCTTTCACGGCATCATGCTGCCGAAGACGCGCGGCCCCGAGGAGATTCGTGAGGTCTCGAAGCTGCTCGACGATCTCGAAAAGCGCGCGGGCTGGAAGTACCGGATTCAGATCGAGTCGCTGATCGAGACGCCGCACGCGCTGATCAAGGCGTACGAAATCGCGACGGCGTCGGATCGGATGTGCGGGCTGGTGTTCGGGATTGCGGACTATGCCGCGAATCTCGGCATCCGCGAGATAGTCGAGAATCAGAACCAGAATTTTCACTACTCGAAGCAAGCGGTGGTGGTCGCGGCGAAGGCGGCGGGACTGCATGCGATCGACAACGTCTATCTACGCTTGTGGCGCAACACCGATTCGCCCGAGCGCGTGAAGGAATTGCAGGCTGGGCTGCGCGAGAAGAACGTCGGCGCCGCCAACCTCGGGATGGACGGGACTTGGGTGATCCATCCGCAGCAGGCGGAAATCGCGAACTCGTGCTACACGCCGAGCGTCGATCAGGTCGAGGAGGCGCGCCGCGTGATCAGGCTTTACCACGAGAAGGGCGGCGGCTCGATGGCCGATCCCAAGTCGGGCGAGATGATCGACGAGGCGACGATCAAGATTGGTCTGATGGATCTGGCGAAGGGCGCGCAGGCCGGGATGGTATCCGATACCGAGTTGCGCGACTGGTCGGCGAAGAGCCGCGAGATAACGGGCTATGACATTTTGGAACTGATGCGCCGCGTCGGGTAATTGGAATCAAGGGCTGGGAACTTCACCTCAAGTATTTTCCGAGGTAGGCGATCAAAAGCGCGGATACTTCGTCCGATAATTTTTCGGCCTCGCCGGGGCCGACCGCGACCAGATCCAAAGCTACTGCGTCGCAGATCAGAACGAAGAGACGAGCGCTCCGCATCAGGGTTTTTGAATCGGCGCGAGCTTCTGCCGCGCGCAAGAATCTTGTAATCATTCGAGCGAACTGATGGTTCATCGCCACGTTTAATCGCCTGAGCTCCGGATCGCTCTGCAGCGCCTGCAGGATTGCCGTAGCCGCCGGCTCTGCCCGGTAGGTTGCGGCGAGCTTGCCGATCAACCGACTGATATCTTTTCTCCACGATGTCGCCTTTGCTCCACCGAGCATTTGCGCGAGTTCCCGGCGCAGTGGTTGAACATTCTGTTCGGCCAGTCGCATCACGATGGCCGCTTTGTTCGGAAAGTAGTGATAGAGGAGGCCTGGAGGCAGCTTGGCTGCCGCTGCAATCTGACGCGTATTCAACGCATCGAAACCGTGTTTAGTCAGCAGCCTGGAGGCCGCCGCCAGGATAGCTGCGACACGTTCCTTCGATCGC
Organism: uncultured delta proteobacterium; assembly: GCA_963717005.1. Lineage (GTDB taxonomy): Bacteria > Desulfobacterota > Binatia > Binatales > Binataceae > Binatus. Next base: position 4,017,161 of record OY970324.1, on the reverse strand, counting down.
TCCTGCTGCGGGATCGCGCGTTGGGCGATGGCCGCCGGCTTTCCATTTGTCGCATACGTTTGTGCCATAGGCGAGGAGCATACCGTCGAACTTGACGGATGTTCAAGTATCGCTTGCCACAAAGAGCTCGCTTTGCTATAAGCTGACTACTGTTCAACTTTTGGGGTTGCAAGATTTATTATGAAACCACTCGAACGAATCGTGGTGCTGGGCGGCGCCGGAAACATGGGCCGCGTCGCGGTGCGGACCGCGGCGTCACTTGATGGCATACGCGAAGTTATCATCGGCGATCGCGATCTCGCGGCTGCGGAAAAGATCGCCGCGGAGACGGCCTCGTCGGCCAAGGCCGGGCTGCGCGCCGAACGAATCGACGTTACCGACAGCATCGCGCTCCGGCGACTGCTGAGCGGAGCGGGCGCGGTGCTCAACACAACCGGGCCATTTCATAAGTTCGGAGTTCCAATCCTGCGTGCGGCGATCGAAGCGCGCACTCATTATCTGGATATCTGCGACGATTGGGAACCGACGCTGGAGATGATGCGCGAGCATCAGAACGCAACCAACGCCGGAGTAGTGGCGGTCATTGGCATGGGAGCGAGCCCGGGCGTGTCGAACCTGCTCGCCAAGGTGGCTGCGCGCGCGCTCGACGAAGTCACGGACCTGTACACCGCGTGGCCTTTGGACGTGCCGATCGGCGGTGTTTCGATTAGCGAAGACAAAGAGCTATTGGTCGATCAAAACGGAAAGCCGAGCGCGGCAGTGCTTCATTTGATGCAGCAAATCTCCGGGGTTATTCGCATAGTAGAGGGTGGGCGACTCATCGATCGACCGCCGCTCGATGCGGTGGAGATTGATTATCCCGGTCGCGGTCGCGGGGCCGCCTATACAGTAGGTCATCCCGAGCCGCTGACGATGTGCGGGACACTCGGGATTCGTGGGCGGAGCGCGTGCTTGATGATCCTCACGACTCAAGCGCTTTCCCTGCTGAAGGATCTCAACGCGGCGATGGATCAGAAGAGCCTGACAAACGAGCAGGCGGCAGCGATCATGATTGCTCCAGGCGCGCTGCGAACCCTCAAGGCGGTAGTAAAGTCGCTGGGCCTCAAGGGTCATGGCGATTTGCCACCGTTCTTCGCGTTCGCGGCCGGAACCAAGGACGGGAAGGCGGCGCGCGTCGGCGTATCGGTCAGCACTGTTCCGAAGGGAATGGCGAACTCGACGGGAGTGCCGCTGGCGCTGGGGTTACGGCAATTGCTGGAAGGGCGCATCGCCTCACCCGGGGTATTCGCGCCGGAGGCGGTAATCGAGCCGGACAGCTTCTTCGATCAGTTGGCGCCGTATTGCGACCCGCCGATGACGCGTGGAAGCGAGATCCTCAACGTGACGATCGATCGTGGGCGAGATACGGCTGTGAAACTTTCAAACACTACCAACAAAATTTGCGCCTGAGGGAGACTCGGGCCAGTTTCCAAAAAACAGGAGGTCTCCGGCGATGGCAAGTCCACAGTTGCAACAGGCGATCAACGTCATAAAAGCCCTGGTCAGCAAGGCCGCAAGCATCGAAGAGATGCGCGCGCTCAACGAAAAGATGGCGCGGCCAGCGGAACCCGACGTTAAAGCCGAGCCAGTTCTTGCCAATGGAGTCGGGGCGGAATGGATCACAGCGCCCGGCGCCGCCGCCGATCGCGTCGTGCTCTACTTGCATGGCGGCGGCTATGTAATGGGCTCCTTGAATACCCATCGCGATCTGATGGGCCGCATCTCGCGCGCGGCGCAGGCCCGCGTGCTGGGACTCGACTATCGCCTCGCGCCCGAGCATCCGTTTCCGGCCGCGGTGGAAGACGCGGTTGCCGGCTACCGGTTCCTGCTCCAACAGGGGCTGCGTCCAGCACGCATCGCCATAGCGGGAGATTCGGCCGGCGCCGCATTGACGCTCGCGATACTGGTTGCGGCCCGCGACGCCGGACTCGCGATGCCCGCGGCGGCGGTGTGCCTCTCGCCGATGATCGATTTGGAGTTCTCGGGCGAGTCGATGAAGACACGGAAGGACGTCGATCCGATTTTCACGCCCGACGCCATCGGACTGCTGGGGAACGCTTACCTGGCCGGCAAGAATCCGCGCACCCCGCTGGCCTCGCCGCTGTATGCCGATCCTAAGGGATTCCCACCGCTGCTGATCCAGGTTGGCGATCACGAGGTTCTGCTGGACGACTCGAACCGCCTCGCGCAACGCGCGCGTGCAGCCGGAGTTCAGGTCAAACTCGAAGTCTGGCCGGAGATGATACATCGCTTTCAGACGTTCGCCGGCTTCCTGCCCGAGGGCCAGCAAGCGGTCGAGGGTATCGGCAAGTTCGTTCGCGAGCAGATCCCCTAGCACAGGGAATCTCCTGGACGCATGGCGCATCTCACCGCCACAACGTGAACGCTCGGAGGCAAGAAAAATGAATTCAGAACAGGGCGACAAACCCAACATCGTTTTGGTGCTGATGGATAATCTTGGTTGGGGCGAACTTGGGGTTTATGGAGGCGGCATCCTGCGCGGCGCCCCGACGCCGCGGCTGGATAAACTGGCCGGCGAAGGATTTCGCGCGCTCAATTTCAACGTCGAGGCCCAATGCACACCCAGCCGCGCCGCTCTGATGACGGGACGATACGCGGTGCGCACAGGCAACGGCACAGTGCCGCTATTCGCCGAGAACTACGGTTTGACCCGATGGGAAGTCACGCTCTCGGAAATGCTTTCCCAGACCGGCTACGCGACGGCGATATTCGGAAAATGGCATCTCGGCGACACACCGGGACGGTTTCCAACCGACCGAGGATTCGACGAATGGTACGGCATACCGAATTCATCTGACGAGTCGTTTTGGCCGCAGAGTTCGCGCTTTCGCTCCGACTCGAGTCCTCTGGCGAAGTTTGAGCACGTGATGGAAGGACGTAAGGGGGAAACACCCAAAGATGTAAAAGTATACGATCTGAATGAGCGGAGAGTGATCGACCGGGAGCTGACGGAGCGTGCCATCGACTTCATGCAGCGCAATGGCACGGCCCACAATCCCTTCTTCGCGTACATTCCCTATACGCAACTTCATTTTCCGACTCTGCCGGAGCCTGCGTTCCAGGGTAAAACCGGAAACGGCGACTTCGCTGACGTGCTTGTGCAGATGGACGACTACGCGGGTCGCCTCCTCGACACCATCGACCGGATGGGCGCGCGTGACAACACGATCTTCATCTTCACCTCAGACAACGGACCGGAGATGTTCGAACCATACTACGGCTTCAGCGGACCGTGGCGGGGCACCTATTTCACCGCGATGGAGGGCTCACTCCGGGTACCGCTGCTCATGCGCTGGCCGGGCCACATTCCGCCTGGGATCGTCAGCAACGAGATCATCCATGAAATGGATCTCTTTCCCACGCTCGCTCGAATCACCGGGGGCAAGGTGCCCGACGACCGTATCATCGACGGCGTCGACCAATTCGAGTTTCTCAGCGGAAGGCAGCAACGATCGAACAGAGACTCGGTCATCATCTATGTCGGCAACGACCTTTACGGCGTCAAGTGGCGCGACTGGAAAATGATGATGAAGACGTTTTCGAAAGGCTTCGGCGAGCCGGTGAGCAGTTACAGTACTCCGCTGTTCTTCGATCTCCTGATCGATCCCAAGGAAGAACATCCAACCGATCCGCGCGTAGTCGAAGACCTGTGGGCTCGCTTCCCGATTACCAAGGCTCTGGCCGAACATTTCGCGTCCTTGAAGAAAGAGCCGCCTATTCCACCGGGCACTCCCGACCCTTACGTTCCGCCAAAGCCCGCACGGTAGGGTTCGGAGGAGGAAAAGACCTCGCCTTTACGCTCGCCTCGGTTGCTACGGGGGCTGGAAAATGTAACAACAGATGGTTCGGGCGGGGTCGTAGTTCAGCCCGGTTAGAACGCCGGCCTGTCACGTCGGAAGTCGTGGGTTCAAATCCCATCGGCCCCGCCAAAATTTGATTATTTTTTTCACGAGAGGCACGAACTTTGAAACTGAGCGAACAAACCCGCAGCATCTCGCGCGAGAATGGACTGCGTGATCGTCAATGGGTAGTAATCGACGCAAGCGAGCGCGCGCTCGGACGAGTCGCGTCGCGCGCGGCGAGCCTGCTGACCGGCAAGACGCGGCCTGACTACACTCCCAATCAGGATACCGGCGATTTCGTCGTGATCATCAACGCCGCCAAGGTGCGCCTGACGGGGTCGAAGACGGTGGGCAAGGTGTACTATCGGCATACCGATTGGCCGGGCGGAATTCGCAAGACCTCGGCGGGCAAGATGCTCGAGGAGAAGCCCGAGCGGATGCTCGAGATTGCGGTCAAGGGAATGCTGCCGAAGAATCGTCTCGGCCATCAGATCTTCAACAAGCTTAAAATCTATCGCGGCGCCGAGCATCCGCATGCGGCGCAGAAGCCCAAAAGCGTGAGCGTCTAACAAGGTACGAACTTTCCATGGCAGAAAAGAAAAATATCATTTGGACAACTGGCCGCCGCAAGACCGCGGTCGCGCGGGTCAGAATGCTGGCCGGCACCGGCACTATCACCGTCAACGAGCGCACGCTCGAGGACTACTTCCCGCGGCCGACCTCGCGCATGCGGATTCTGGAGCCGTTCGAGGTGACCGAGACCGTAGGGCAATACGATGTGCTGGTGAGCGTCGAGGGCGGGGGAATCGCGGCGCAGGCCGACGCGGTGCGACACGGGATTTCGCGCGCGCTAATCAGCGCGACCGAGACGCTGCGGCCGACGCTGCGCAAGGGCGGGATGCTGACGCGCGATCCGCGCGAGGTCGAGCGCAAGAAATATGGCCGTCACAAGGCGCGCAAACGGCCGCAATACTCCAAGCGGTAATCGGCAATCGAGCCCGCGCGAACGGCGCGCGGGACTACTTTTGAGACGAAAAGAGGCGTGAGCGATGCTCGCGCCTCTTCATTTGTGCTGCGATTACAGGCGCTTAGCGGCCCCATTTGACAAATGATGAGGCGGGCAAATACAAGGAAGGCGCTAGCATTAAAGGAGCGCGATTAGATGCGTCGAGACCGAATACATTATAGCGCCGGAGTTGCTGCGGGGTTGTTGCTCTTAAGCGCGCTGTTGGTCGTATCTCGAACGGCGCTGGCGCAGACGGCGGCTGGATCATTCCAGTCGGTCAGCGGCCAGGTGCAGATTCAGCGCAGCGGTGGCGCGACGATCGGAGCGACCTCCGGGGTTGGCGTAAACGTCGGCGACCGAATCATCACCGGCGCCAACGGTCACGCCGTCATCATCCTGAACGATCAGAGCCGGCTCGAGCTTGGACCCGCCAGCAGCATCACGCTCGATCAATTCGCGCTCGGCGGCGGACCGACTCGCGTGAGTCTGTTCTCCGGTGTGATGCGGTCGCTGGTCAATGCCGCGTCGGGCGGCGCGCCGGCGAACTACCAGGTGCATACTCCCAACGCCGTCGCGGCGGTTCGCGGCACCAAGTTCGATACCGCGTACAGTGAGAATGTAATCAGGCCGGGCTACCAGGGATGCGAAAAATATACTGACGTGTCGGTGTACCAGGGAACCGTCAATCTCGCGAACGTTGGGAGTCCCAACGGCGGTAAGGATATCCATGCGGGCTATGAAGCCACGGTGCCGTGCGACAAGCCTCCGACCGACAGCGGGCCCTTGTCGATGACCGGCGCAGTGTCGCTGGAAAGCGCCAACGCCGGCGGTGCCAGTTTCGCGGGAGCGGCGCCGGGCTCGAGCGCCGCCCCGGTGCCGGCCTGTCCGGTGTGCGTGGATGTCACGGCTACAGGATTGTCAACGGGATCTCGTTGAGGGAGGAGGTGGAGACGTGGTGAAGAATAGAATCTTCCGCGTTGGAATCACAGTCGCTCTCGCGCTGGCGCTGAGCGCGCTGACAGCCGCGTCGCCGGCGCGTGCGCAATGGTTTGAAGACACCTATCCGGGATTCTTCTCGCTGCAAACGCCGGGACTGCTCCAGGCGACGGCTTTTGGCGGCGGCTACGTCAGCGACAAGTACGGCGTGCTGCAGGAAGGCGTGCAGGTCGAGCAAAGCGTCACCCCGTACATCGGATTCTTCGGGCGCGCGACCGGCTATCAGTTGTGGATCGGCAACGGCTTCGAGAGTCCGCTGGCGCCGGGTAGCGGGAGTTTTCCGCGGCTCAACTTCGGGCGCTTCCAGGGCGGCACCGATTTCACGATCTGTCCGGGGACCCATCTCTACGTTTCGGCCGGCCACGACGTGGCTGATAGCGACGCCACCATAGTCGAGGGCGATTTCTCCAGTTGGCTGTTTCTTCACAGCGAACATCCGATCAACGGATCCTTCAGCACGATCTACGATTGGCAGAACGGGGTCGAAAGCAGCGAGATCGATTTCCAGGCAATCCTGCTCTCGACCGAGAAGTACATGGTCCTCGGCGGCGTCGGCGGCGCGATGTACTTCGGCGGCTTCCTGACCAACGCGCAAGGGCAGGGCGGCCCCGATCTCGGCTTCTACTACCGGCCGTGGCAGCTCGGCGTGAGCGCCCAGGCGGGCTATGGCAACGCGCATCAGTACGGCCAGATCAGCATGTACAAGCAGCTAAGCTGGTTCGAGTAGTCGCGACAGATCAGGCGCATAGCGCAAACGCAGTTAGCGGCGGCCGCGCGCGCACGCTAAGCTCGAATCGGTAACGATGGCGAGCGCAAAATCGTCACATCTCAGATTCTCGTGGCGCACGTTCCTGTTCGGAATCGTGCTGCTCGGCTTCACGTTCGTGGCGCACGACCGCTTCCACTCCGCGTTCGAGCGGATGGATCTCATCGCGTACGACCTTCAAATCAATACCATCTCTCCGCATCCGTCGTCCGGCGCGATCGCGATCGCCACGATCGACGACCGCAGTATCTCGCAGCTTGGGCAATGGCCGTGGCCGCGGGCGGTGCTGGGCCGGCTGGTCGATGCGCTCAACGACTACAAGGTCAGGGTGATCGGCTTCGACGCGATTTTCAGCGAAGCGGACAAGAGCGACGTGGCGCGCAGCGATATCAGTCAAAAGCTTGCGGCCCTTGGCCTCACGGGGCAGTCGATTCGCGACGTCCTTGGTCCGAGCAACGACGAAGCTTTCGCCAAGGCGATGAAAGCGCAAGGCCAGACGGTGCTCGGCTATGCGTTTCAGACTCATCATCTGAAGGGTCACATGGGAGCGCCCAAAACGGCGGGGTTCCTCGACCAGATTCGAGCGCCGGGGCCGCTGACCTACGGAATCATCCGGCGGGCGCCGGGCACTCCGCATGATCTGATCGAAGCGCGCGCGTACGAGCCGCCGACCGCGCTGCTCAACGATGCGGCCGCCTCAATCGGATTCTTCGATATCGATGCGGACGTTGACGGAGAGATTCGCACCGAGATGACGGTGATCCACTTTGACGGCCAATACTGCGCGCCGCTGTTTATCGCCGTCACCGACGCGTTTGCCAACCGGGCGCCGATGGTGTTGGGACTGGATCAGGACGGAGTGTCAGGCGTTTCGATCGCCGGCGTGCGGATACCGGTCGATGACGACGGCCGGATGCTGGTGAATTTCCGGCGCGGCGCCGAGCCGTTCCCGTACTATTCGATCTCCGACATCATCAATCACAAGATTGCGCCCGAGAAGCTCGCGGGAAAGATCGTGCTGGTCGGCGCCACCGCTCACGGGCTCGGCGATCGCGGGGTGACGCCGGTCAACCCCGACATGCCGCGGGTGGAGATCCACGCCAACGCGATCGACAACATGCTGCAGGGCGATTTCCTGCGGCGGCCTATAGAGGCCCAGGAAATATCGCTGGCGGCCACGCTGCTGATCGGCATCGCGATGTCGCTTGGGGTCGCGTGGCTGTCGGCGATGTCGTCGGCGGCGTTGGGCGTGATTCTGCTGGTCGGCTATTACGCCTACGCTCAAAACCGCCTGCTGCACGAGGGTCTTGTGATCGGGATCGTATTCCCGATGTTCGCCGCGATCGTCATCTATATGTTTCTCGCCGGTTATCGGTACATCACCGAGGGCCGCGAGAAGCGCTACTTGCGCACTGCCTTCGAGCACTACCTCAACCCCGACGTCATCACCTCGCTGCTTGACTCGCCCGAGGGCTTGAAACTTGGCGGCGAACGGCGACATCTCGCGATTCTCTTTGCCGATATCGTGAGCTTCACCAAGCGCGCCGAGAAGACCACGCCCGAGGACCTGCTCGCGCTGCTGAACACCTACATGACCTCGATGATCGACGTGATCTTCAAAACCGGCGGCGTGGTGGACAAGCTGATGGGCGACGGAATCATGGCGTTCTGGGGCGCGCCTAACGACCTCGAAAATCCGTCCCGTTCCGCGATCGATTGCGCACTCAAGATGCTCGATAACCTGCGCGTGCTGCAAACCAACGATCCGCGCTTCGCCGATCTCGACATCGGCATCGGCATTTCGACCGGCGACGTCGTGGTCGGCAACCTTGGCGGCGAAAACCGCTTCGACTATTCGGTTATCGGCGATACCGTCAATTTCGCCTCGCGGCTCGAAGGACTCACGCGCCACTTCAAGGTGCATCTGCTGGTCAGTCGCGAGACTTACACTGAAGCCGGCGCCGGTTACATCGGGCGCGAGCTGGGTCTGGTGAAGGTCAAAGGCAAACAGCTCTTCGTGCCTATAGTCCACGTTGCCGGACGCGAGAACGACAGCGTCGATCCGTCGTTCTACAACCATTTCGCCGACGCACTCTCGATGATTCGATCAGGCAATGTCTCTTCTGCGCGGCAGGAGCTCGAACAACTCAGCAAGACCAGCCCCGACGATACGCCGGTGCGCATTTACCTGGACAAACTCGCCGCCGACCCCGAGCATCCGCCAACCGAGATGGTCTTCGAGTTCGAGACCAAGTAGCGGCTAACTGGCTCGCGGTGCGCAATTCTGATAACTCAATAGTTTCTACCGCGACTCGCACAAAGGAGCACTGAAATTCCGCAAGTGGCTACGCACGACAAGGTCAAGGTGGCTGTGGTCGGCGCCTCGGGATACTCGGGTATCGAGGCGGTTCGCATCCTCTCCAGCCATCCGTTCGTCGAGCTGAGCGTGCTCACGTCCGAGCATTACGCCGGGCGCGAAGTTGCTGACGTTTATCGCCACATGGCCGGCATCGACTTACCGCCGTTCGAGGAGCTGCGGCCCGACCTGGTGCATGGCCGCGCCGAGGTCGCCATCTCGTGCCTGCCCGAGACCGTCGGCACCGCGCATACTGCTGAACTGATCAAAGCGGGCATTAAGGTAGTGGATCTCTCGGCGGATTATCGCTTCAAGGATGCGGCGCAGTTCCGCACGACCTACGGCATCGAGCATCCCGCGCCGCAACTGCTCAAGGAGGCGGTGTACGGCCTCAGCGAATTTCATCGCCATGAACTGCGCGAGGCGCGCCTGGTCGCCACGCCCGGATGCTTTCCGACCGGCGCGCTGCTCGCGCTGCTGCCGCTGATCAGGCGCGACCTGATCGAGCCGTCATCGATAATCATCGACGCGAAGTCGGGCACGACCGGCGCGCGCCGAGCCGCTTCGATCGAGCAGCTGTTCGCCGAGGTCAACGAGAACTTCCGCGCCTACAAAGTCGGCAACCATCGCCACGTTCCCGAAATGGAGCAGGAAATCTCGGCCGCGCTCGGCCGCGACATCGCGCTGCTGTTCGTGCCGCATCTGCTGCCGATTACGCGCGGCCTGCTGAGCTCTATTTTCATGCGCCCGCGAGCGGGCACCACCGAGAGCGACGTTCACGCCGCCTTCGAGGCCAGCTTTGCCAAGTCGCGCTTCGTACGAATCCTCAAGCCGGGCGAGCTGCCCGAACTGCGCAACGTGCGCGCGACCAACTACTGCGAGCTCGCGTTCATCCTCGATCGCCGCAGCGAGACGCTGCTCGTAATCACCGCGATCGACAACCTGGGCAAAGGCGCGTCGGGACAGGCCGTTCAGAACATGAACCTGATGCTTGGCTACGACGAAGCCGCCGGCCTCCTGCACGCCGCCCCGGTCCCCTAAAAGTATCTCGACGCCGTTTCCACTTCTTGTGAATTCGCCGAAGATTTTGACCATGGATGACCGCACGGCGAGTGTTCGAGTCTTTCTCAGTTACAGCCACGACTCAATTGAACATAGAACCCGAGTTCTTGACCTTTCTCAGCGGTTGCGGAAAGACGGTATCGACTGCCACCTAGATCAATACGAGCAATTTCCTTCAGAGGGTTGGCCTCGCTGGATGATGAACCAGATCACGAATGCAAACTACGTATTGATTGTTTGCACCGAAGCCTACGCCCGACGAGCAGAGGGCCACGAGAATGCCGGGCAAGGTCTTGGGGCAAGTTGGGAGGGTCAAATAATCACGCAGGAGATCTACGAAGCGGGTGGGCGAAACTCCAAGTTTGTGCCGATTATTCTTCGTCACGATGATCTACAGCGCATACCTAAATTTGTATCTGCTTATACACACTTCGACCTCTCCGATGGTGCTGGATACGAACTTCTCTGTCGATTTCTTACTTCGCAGCCCGCAGTGACTAAGCCAGAATTGGGGGCGCTTCGGAAATTCAGAGCCGCCTCCGAAATCCAAAGTAAGTCGCGCCAGGAAATTACAAGCGACGTACCTCTACTTGAAGTCGGGAAGGCCGTGGTCATCTGGCGGTTGCCGCGCAATTTTCTTCTTCTGGAATCACTTCAGCGAGAAGTGAGGATAGACTGGGCCACGATCGTCCATTGCTTTGACTATGGCGGCAATTCAAATTCGGGCACACACTATCATGAGAGCTACCAATGGTGGGAAAGGGCCGGTGCGATGGAGACGCAGTACAGAAAACTCCAAATCCCTCGCGGAGACTGGATGTGGGCGCAGCCGGCGTTGCAATTTCTGGTCGACGTACGGCACGGGCGAATAACAGTTTCAGCCGAAGGCAAAATCTCCGAAGTCAGCGAACGATCACGGATCGACGGGAAAATTGCGTCGATCCATCCCCCGGGCCAGCTGCAATTGCCCCAATTACCAATCGAGTATGAAGCCTTGGCAAGATCAGGTCGTCTTCGCGATTTAGCCGAAGAGTCGCACGACATACTTTGGAATCTGGAAAAGCGTCCACTGGTGGGGGAGCGCACAAGGGACGTGGCTCGTTTGCGAAGAGAAGTACGAGTTGAGGTTCATCGTGTCCTGGATTCCATACACCCGGCCTCGAAAAATTTGGAAGAGATAATAGTTCGTTACAAGCCAGACGATGCTCTTGGGCGCCAAGCTTGGCTCGAGGAGTTTACAGAAGCGACATACGAAGCGGCACGCTGCGTGGAGCAGTCCGAATGAAGAAGACGCAGACACCACAAATTCGATACTCGGCTACGACGAAGCCGCCAGCGTCAGTAAGGGACTGTTTAAGGTAGCCACGCGCAAGTAACTCGCGCGACGGAGGTAGTTCCAATGGCATCTACCGGAGCTTCTCTGAATAGGCCGCAAGCCGCCCGGCATGACGAGGTGCGGGCCGAGGGTGTCGCGCGACCGTCGCACAATCTCGCGCTCGGCTACCTGCGCGGGTTCCTGGTGGTGCTGGTGCTGGCGCATCATTCCGTCCTCGCGTACATCGACGGGCCTCCTCAAGCCAGGTCGCTGTTGGCCCAGCCGCCCTACTGGCGGGCGTTCATGGTGGTAGATCCCCACCACTGGGCGGGCTTCGATCTGTTCATCGGCTTCAACGACGACTTCTTCATGTCGCTGATGTTCTTTCTATCGGGCCTCTTCGTGTGGTCGAGTCTCAAGCGCAAAGGCAACGGGAGCTTCGTCCGCGATCGAGTCCGCCGCCTCGGCATTCCGTTTCTGTTCGCGGCCGCAATCGTCGCGCCTATCGCCTATTACCCGTCGTACCTGCTGACGGCCGGCTCGCACAGCGTAGCCGGCTACGTTCACGATTGGTTGTCGTTTGGCGACTGGCCCACAGGGCCAGCCTGGTTCATCTGGCTGCTGCTCGCCTTCGATCTCTGCGCCGCCGCGCTGTATGCGCTGATGCCGAATTTCGGTGACGCAATCGGGCGTCTCGCATCGAACGCGCGACTGCATCCCGTGCGATTTTTTCTGCTGCTGTTCGCGGCATCTGCCGCGGTATTTATCCCGATGCTGGCCATCTTCGGTTTGGGCTGGACCAGCATCGGACCGTTCCAATTTCAAACCGCGCGGCTTTTTCACTACGCGGTCTATTTTCTTGCGGGAATCGGCGTCGGTGCGTACGGCATCGGCCGCGGCCTGCTCGCATCCGACGGGATCCTCGCCCGTCATTGGCTCCGCTGGACGATTGGGATGCTCGTGGTGTTCGCGGTGAGTGTTGTATTCGCTCTGACCGTGATTTCGAAGGGCGCCGCGATGTCGCCGATCCTGGTGAAGGTCGTCGGCGGTGCGGTGTTCGCCCTGACCTGCGGCGCTATCTCGTTCGCAATGCTGGCGCTGTTCGTGCGCTTCGCCACGCGGCGCCGCTGGATCTGGGACAGCCTGAGCGACAACGAATACGGGATGTATCTGATCCACTATATGTTCGTGTCGTGGCTGCAGCTCGCGATTCTAAGCTCGCCGCTCCCGGCCATCGCAAAAGGGTTGCTGGTATTCGCGGGCGTGCTGCTGCTGAGCTGGGGGGCCAGCGCGACCATTCGGCGCATCCCGGCAGTGTCGCGGATTGTTTAGTGCATCGTCCGCGCACTGACTCGCCGCAAGCCTGCGTTCATCGAATCAAACTTGCCTTGCCTGGCGCCCTCAAATAATTTGGAAGACGCACTTGCTGATTATGCGCAACCTTCATCGCCCGCATTAACCACGGTTTTCAGCGCACCTTATGTGGATTGTCCGTCTCGCGCTTCGCCGGCCGCTGTCCGTCGCCGTGATGGCGCTGCTGATGCTCGTGCTCGGCGTTCTGTCGTTCGATCTGATGAACGTCGATATCTTTCCGTCGATCGATCTCCCGGTCGTGATGGTGGTCTGGAATTATCCTGGCCTCTCCGCCTTCGACGTTGAGCGCCGCATGGTGTTCATCAGCGAGCGCGCTTACTCGACCACCGTTAACGGCATCGAGCACATCGAATCTGAATCGATCAACAGCCTGGGCATTCTGAAAGTCTATTTCTACCCCGGCACCGACATCGGCGCTTCGATCGCGCAAATGAACGCCGTCTCCGAGACTATCCTCAATATCCTGCCGCGCGGTGTTCAGCCGCCGCAGATTATTTCGTACAACGCCAGCAATGTCCCGGTCGCGCAGCTCAACATCTATAGTGACGTTCTTTCGACCAACAAGCTGTTCGACTACGGCCTCAACTTCATTCGCATCCAGCTCTTCACGATTCCCGGATTTTCCTCGCCCGCGCCGCTTGGCGGCGTCAGCCGCGCGGTGATGGTGAACCTCGATCCCACCGCACTGTATGCCAACGGGCTCTCCGCCTTCGACGTCGGCAACGCGCTTGCGACCACCAACGTCGTCATCCCGTCGGGCACCGCCAAGATGGGCAATTACGAATACAACGTTGACCTGAACATGTCGGTGCCCACGGTCCCCGACTTCAACCAGCTGCCGATCAAGTACCTGAACGGCGCGCCCGTGTTCCTCGGCGACGTCGCGCCCGTCACCGACTCGCATCAGCCCGAAACCAACGTCGTGCGCTTCAACGGGCAGCAGGCCACCTACCTGCTGGTGGTCAAGCACGCCGACGCCTCGACGCTGACGGTGGTCGATGCGGTCAAGAAGAAGCTGCCCGAGATTCGCGCCACCGCGCCCAAGGGGTTGAACGTGATGCTCACGTTCGACCAATCGCAATTCGTGCGCGCCGCGCTGCGCGACGTGGTGCAGGAAGCCGGCACTGCCGCAATCCTGGTCGCGATCATGGTGCTGCTGTTCCTCGGATCGCCGCGCAGCATGATTATCGTCATAACCTCGATCCCGCTCTCGATTCTGACCGCAATCGTCGGTCTCAAGCTCACCGGCCAGACAATCAACACGATGACGCTCGGCGGCATCGCGCTCGCGGTGGGGATGCTGGTCGATGACGCGACGGTCGAAGTCGAAAACATCCACCGCAACCACGCGATGGATAAGCCGCTGCTGGTCGCGATTCTCGACGGCGCATCGCAAATCGCCACGCCGACCTTCGTCGGCACGCTCGCAATCTGCATCGTCTTCTTTCCGGTGGTGCTGCTGACCGGAGTCGCGCGATTCCTGTTCACCCCGCTCGCGCTCGCCGTTGTGTTCTCGATGCTCACGTCGTACCTGCTCTCGCGCACACTCGTCCCGACGATGGCGCGTTATCTGCTGCCCGACACGCACGAGGAGCACCTCGGCACCGGGCTGTGGGCACGGATCGTGACCGCCTTCGACGCCCGCTTCGAGCGGGTCAAGCAGTCGTATCGTTTCGGACTCGCGCGTTTCATCGCGCGGCGAACTTTCTCGCTGGTGTGCGTCGCGGTCCTCATCCTGTCTTCGTTGGCGATGCTGCTGGTGGTCGGCGAAGATTTCTTCCCCCGGGTCGACGCCGGCATGATGAGCCTGCACGTGCGCATGCCGACCGGAACGCGCGTCGAACACACCGAGTACATCGTCGACGACATCGAACGCACCATTCGCACCGTGATACCTGCCGATGAACTCGAAGGCATCAGCGACAACATCGGGCTGCCGGTCTCGTACGATTTGGCGTTCTATCACACCGACTCAATCGGGCCGCAGGACGCCGACGTCTTGATCCAGTTGAAGCCCGATCATCGGCCGACCGCCATTTATCAGAATAAAATTCGCCATCTGCTCGCGCGCCAGTTTCCAAACGTGACTGCGTACTTTCAGGCCGCGGACATCGTGAGCCAGGTGTTGAATTTCGGCCTGCCCGCCGCCATCGACGCGCAGATCAACGGCAACAATCTCGAGGCCGACTACGACATCGCGCTACGCCTGCAGAATCGCATGCGGCAGATTCCCGGGGTCAGCGATTTGCGCATCGCGGAGCCGCAGGACTATCCGACTTTCGGCGTCAACGTCGATCGCGACAAGGCGCTCCAACTCGGCATCACCCAGCAGCAGGTCGCCTCGAGTATGCTCTCGACGCTCTCCGGTGCGTCGCTGCTGCAGCCGAACTTCTGGCTCGATCCGAAATCCGGCGTCAATTACAACGTCGTCGCGCAGGCGCCGCAGCATCTAATCGACTCGGTCGCGACGCTCTCGAACATTCCGCTCAGCACGCCCAACACCGTGGCCGGCACGCAGAGCCAGGCGCAGCTGCTTGGCAACCTCGCCACCGTCACCCACCGCTGGGATCCCGCGGTCGTCGCGCACTACACCGTGCAGCGCGTCATCGACGTGGACGCCGGCGTCGCGGGCCGCGACCTCGGCAGCGTGACCAATGCGGTGCAGCATGAAATCGACAACCTCGGCCCGCTGCCCGCCGGCACCCGCGTCGTCATCCGCGGCCAGAGCCAGGCGATGCACGATTCCTTCCGCACGCTGGGCGAGGGCCTGATTCTGGCGATAATCCTCGTGTACCTGCTGATGGTGGCGAACTTTCAGTCGTGGCTCGAGCCCTTCATCATCATGATGGCGGTGCCGGGCGCGCTGGCCGGCGTGCTCTGGATGCTGGCGGTCACGGGCACGACCATCAACGTCGAGTCGCTGATGGGCGCGATCATGGCGGTCGGTGTCGGCGTCGCCAACGGCAACCTGTTGATCACTTTCGCCAACGAATTGCGCGAGGAAGGCTACAGCCCGCTGGCCGCCGCTATCGAAGCCGGCCGCATCCGCTTCCGCCCGATCATCATGACCGCGCTCGCGATGATTCTGGGGATGCTGCCGATGGCGCTTTCGCTGGGTTCGGGATCGGAGCAGAACGCGCCGCTCGGGCGCGCCGTTATCGGCGGGCTGCTGGCGGCTACAATGATGACGTTGTTCGTAGTGCCGGCGGTATATTCGATCTTCAGCCGCAGCCTGATCGGCAAACACCAGCGCGACCTCGAGATCGAGGCAATCACGCTGCCCGGCGCATAGAATATTTTCGAGATGGAAGACGACCCGAAAAACTTCAGTGTGCCGGCGCCGGGCGGATTCTTTTTTGCCGGATGGATCGTTGCCATCATCGTCGTACTGATCGCGACCGCGGGACTGGTGCTCGCGCGTGAGCTGTGGATCGGCCGCCAGACCTCGGCGCTCGAGCTTGAAAACCTGGCCGGCCCGCACGTCCTCGTCAGACAGGTGTTGCAGGCGCCCGCCACGCGAGATCTCAAGCTGCCGGCAACGATTCGCGGCTTCGACGAGACCGACATTTACGCCAAGGTCCCCGGCTATCTGAAGACCCTCAAGGTTGACAAGGGCGACCGCATCCACAAGGGCCAACTGCTCGCCATCCTGACCTCGCCCGAGCTCGATCAGCAGGTCGCCAACGCGCGCGCGAACTACAACCTCGCGCTCATCACCGACCAGCGCAACCAGACCCTCGTGCACGCGCACGTCATCCCGCAGCAAACTGCCGATGAAAGCCACGGCGCGATGCTCCAGGCGAAGGCTACTCTCGCGCAGGACCTCGCCAATCAGCAGTACGAAACCATCACCGCGCCCTTCGACGGTATCGTCACCGCGCGCTATATCGATCCGGGCCATCTGGTGCCCGCCAACACAACGCCGGGCACGCCCGGCGCCGGCGCGATCATCTCAATCGCGCGCTACAAGCCGCTGCGCGTGTTCACCTACGTGCCGCAGTACATCGCGCCCTTCATCAAGAATGGCGACGCCGCGACGATCACGGCCGCGGGCTACGCCGGTCGAAAATTTACCGGCACCATCACGCGTCATCCCGAAGCGCTCTCTCCCGACACGCGTACGATGCTGGTCGAAGTCGATCTGCCCAACGAAGATCAGGCGCTCTATCCCGGGATGTACGCGACCGCCGAGTTCACGGTCGCGATGGGCACCGGCGCGCCGATGGTCCCCGATGACGCGCTGGTATTCCGCGACGGCAAAGTGTACGTCCCCGTCGTCCGCAACAACCAGTTGCACTTGGCCGAGGTAACCCTTGGCTACGACAACGGCCAGACCGTGGAAGTCCTGAGCGGCATCGACTCGAACGACAAGGTCGCGGTGAACGTAGGCCAGGCCGCCCGCGACGGCGAAAACGTCCAGCCCGTCGAGAACACGAAATAGCCGCAAACTTTCCGGTTCCCCTTCCCTCGAGGGCACGGGTTAGATTAGCGCGCGTCTTTCACCGCGCCCGCCAACATACGCGCGCAATCCCTGTTCCCCAGATAACACGATTGTCTTCCCTTACGTTGACATCGCGCACCGACGCGACTTACAACTCGATCAGAATCCACTTGATGTTAACGATTCGCTCACTAATTGTTGCAGTGAAACTTCTCGCTGCGGCCGTGCTCGTAATCTGGATCGCCGCGGGGTGCGCGCTGCTCGCGATCAACGGCGCGCCACCCTGATCCTGTTCGCGATACCAACCAATCGGCGACTCCGATAAACTTGCACGGTGCCCAAACATCTCACGCTCCGCATACATCTGCCGCCCGCGCTTGCCGGCCAACTCGGGGCGCGGCGCAAACAAACCGGACAAACTCTGTCGGCCATCGTCGTTCAAGCACTCGAACGCCTGCTCGGCGACGAAGATCAGACGGTATTTCAGACTTCGACCGTCAACGCCTTGATGGAAGGGGCGTCTACCGGCGACATGACGATGGGCGAGCTCAAGACCCACGGCGATTTCGGGCTGGGTACTTTCGACGGACTCGACGGCGAGATGATCGAGCTCGATGGCAAGGTCTTCCAGGTGCGCGCCGACGGTCACGCGCATCCGGTCGAGGATTCAGCGCGCACGCCGTTCGCGACGGTGAGCTTTTTTAAGGCCGACGAGAGCGCGCGCCTCAGCAGCTCGTGCGATCAGGCTGCGATGCTCGCGGCGGTCGCCGCGATGCTTCCGTCGCAGAACATTTTTCACGCGGTCCGAATCGAAGGGCGCTTCGATTACGTAAAAACCCGCGCAGTCGCCAGGCAGGACAAGTCAGTCGGCCTCGAGGAGGCCGCGCGTGAAGAACCAATCTTCGAGTTTCACGACGTTGAGGGCGCCATCGTCGGCTTCTTTACGCCCGATTACCTGCGCGGCGTCAACGTCCCCGGGTATCACCTGCATTTCATCACCGCCGACCGCTCGGCCGGCGGCCACATGCTCGATTGCCGCACGAAAGACGTGACGATCAAAATTCATCACACGCCCGAATTCGAACTGGGCACGCCGGGCACAGAAGAATTCCTGAAAGCGGATCTGTCGCACGATCATACAGCCGCCGTCGCAAAAATCGAACGATAGGGCGTCACAGCGCGGCGAACTTGCGATTTTCGTGGGGCCACGGCGGCGCGCTCGCGATCGCGCCGAGAACATCTTCGGGCTGTTCGACAATCGACCACATCTTGCGATGGCGATCGTCCATGAAACGCCGCTCGATGCAGCTTTCCAGGAACTTCACGCACGGTTCGTAAAACCCCAAAGTGTTCACCAGCACGATTGGCCCGCCGAAGAGTCCGAGGCGCTTCCACGTGATCGCTTCGAACAGCTCCTCGAGCGTGCCGCATCCGCCCGGCAGCGCGATCACCGCATCGACTTCGTCGATCATCATGCGCTTGCGCTCGTGCAGGTCGTTGACGATAAGCAGTTCGCTCAGCCCACGATGGCCCCATTCGAGGTCGTACATGAAACGCGGCAGCACGCCGATGACGCGGCCGCCTTCGGCAATCGCCGCGTCCGCCACATGCCCCATCGAGCCGACGCTGCCGCCGCCGTACACCAGCGTCACCTTGTTGCGCGCCAGCTCGCGGCCGAGCCGCGCGGCGGCGTCGTGGTACGCGGGGTCGCATTGCCGGCTCGAAGCGCAATAGACGCAAACTCGCTTTATCGTCATCGCGCGATCGTAGCCGACCGCTTCGCGCCCATCCAGACACCGGCGCGGACGAAGCGCCAGGTTGCGTGCCCAACCGCGCGAACCGATACTATGAGTAATAATTGACTACATTGGTTAACGACCTGACTACATAATGAATAGTATATCTACTAGTAGTGTGTTTATACTCATTGTTGACATTGAAATGAGATTTGACTACTTAATACCCATCTGTGAAGGGTTAAGCGGGTCTAGGCGGGGCTGGGGTTGGCACAGATGAGGAAATTCTGTTGCGACGCTGGTACACTCGCCTCAACCTGCTTATTCTCGCGTCGGCAGTTTTGGCATGCGCAGCCTTCACTGCGCACCGAGTTTCGGCTGCGATCACCCCAGGCGTCGCCTACGTCTCGTCCAGAGCGCCCGACCGCGTAAAGGGTGCCGACACCAGGCATCATTCGGATAGCGTCCGGAAATACGTAGTCATCGGAAAGCGCCAGTCTCGTCCGGGCCTTATCCCCGCTCGATTGGTGCCGATCGCATTGCCCCACACGCCCGTGGCTGCGGAATCTTCGCGTATGCCGGGCCGCCTTCCATTTTTTCTTTCGACCGCGCGCGCCCCGCCCTTTCGTTCCTGATCTCGAAACACACAGAAGTATTTCGGTCCTAACCGCAGCCGAGACTGCGGCGACTATGTGGGGTTGGCGCTTCCGATTTGGCCGCTTGATGAGATTTGGATTTAACGGGAGGTTTTCGATATGGAACGGTTACACACACCCAAACTGCCGCTGGTTGCAGCGGTGCTGGTATGGGCATTCGTAGCGTTTGCGGCATTGCCGCATCCGGCCAGCGCCAACGTTAGCGGCGCCATCTACACGACGAATGCCGATTCCAGCATGGTTAATGAGAATCTGTATGCTAACAAGGACGACGTTTACCTGAGCGGCGGACCCAGGCCGCCCTCTTGTAGCTCGCCCGGCCTCGAGGACGGAACCTATTATTTCCAGGTCACCGATCCAAACGGCTCAACTTTGCTCAGCACCGATCCGCTGGATTGCCGGGTGGTGACCGTTACCAACGGCGTCGTGGCCGACTACGGACCGGCCGCGGTGGGATGTACTGCTCACCTTACGGGCGTGCCCATCGCCGATTGCGGGGAGACGCCACCGAAGATTACCGTGCAACTGTCTCCTTACAGCGACACTCCCAACAATGGCGGCGTGTACAAGCTGTGGATGACCCCGATTGGCGATGTCGCGGCGGGATGCGATCCGACGACGAGCGGGGCCGGCTGCTTCGTGAATAGCTCGAGCAAGACTGACAACTTCCGTGTCGCGAACCAGAACATGCCGCCGAATCTTCAGAGCGAACTCGACGTCTTCAAGTTTTGCGACGTGAACGGTAACGGCGTCCTCGATCCGGATGAATTGCTCTTCGGATTGAACGGCTGGACGATCAACGTTACCCAGGGCGTGACCACCGTATGCACTGGAACCACGGGGAGCGACGGCCAGGGCCGTAAGGTCTGCACCCCGCTCAACCCCGGCGACACCAACGTCGCGGAAGTCCTTCAGTCGGGATACACGCATACCGCTACCTGTTCGGGCCCAGGTTGCGGGATGTGCTTGATGTCGGGCGATCCGTGCAACTCTGACGCCGACTGTCAGATGGTCAATCCCGCTGACACCTGTAGCCTCTTCGGAGCAGTGAATCCGTTCCCGGTAACGCTTGCCGACGGAGCGATCTCCGAAGTTGATTTCGGCAACGTCGGCGGAATCACCGGCCGCAAGTTCTCCGATCTCAACGGCAACGGGATTGACGACGGCGAGCCCGGAGTGCAGGGCGTCAAGTTCCTGCTGACCGGAACCGCGCTGGATGGCGTCACACCCATCAGCCTCTGCGCCAACACCGACGCCAACGGCAACTACTCGTTCCCGCTGACGCCGGGCGACAATCTGCTCGTCACCGAAGTTCAGCCGCCCAACTCGATCGCGACCACACCGCTGACCTGCAACGGCTCGTTCGGCGATCCGGCGAATCCCTCGACCTGCGCCGGCTTCAACTGCGAGTTCGGCAACGCGTGCCTCGGCGGCAGTTGCGCGGCCAAGACGCTGGGATGGTGGGCCAATCATGGGAATTCGTCCATTACCGGCGCGGATCTGTGCGCGCTCACGGCGCTCAACCTGGTGGATGGCAAGGGCAACAGCTTTGATCCGATCTCTGTAGCCAATTGCGCCGCCGGGCCGACCTACAAGCAGATCACGAATGGCCGGAGCGCGCTCTCGAGTTGGCTGCTGAGTGGAAAGGCGACCAACATGGCGTACATGCTGTCGGTTCAGTTGGCGACGGCGGAGCTCAACACGCTGCATCCAAGCCCGGGTTGCAGTCTTGTCGGTGTGAGCATCTATGTTGGAACTCCGCCGACCACCTCGCCCAAGTGTTTAGGCCAGGGCACTGGGATGCCATTGGTTAAGAATGGTTTCATCACCCTTGCTGCCTTGGTGAACGATGCAAGCACCGAACTGGGCGCGTACCCGATGACGAAGGCGGGCCAGATGGACCGCACTTGCCAGGGGTTCAAGGAGACCGCGCTGGACAACGCCAACAACAGCGAGAGCACGACGGGACCGGGGGTTATCGACGTGCAATGCCCGGCGGTCAACAATCCGTGCCCTCCGACGAGTTGAGCGCGCTGAAAGCTGACTGAAGAAGAGGGCCGCCGGTTAAATGCCGACGGCCCTCTTTGATTATTGGCGTGAAAGAGTTTCAGCGCTCTATTTCGTCACGGTTACCGCCGCGCTGCTGCCAGTCATTCCATTGGAGGCCGACGCGCTCGCGGTTATCGAATGTGTGCCCTTGGCGACCTTCTTCGTATTCCAGTTGAAGCTTCCCGAGCACGAGGTTGACGAGCACGACGACGAGCTCAGCAGGGTGCCGTCAACGAAGGTCTGTACTCGCGTAAGCGATGCGGAGTCGCTTGCCGATACCTGGATTCGGACAACCCCGGATACGACGCTGCCGGTTGACGGCGACATCACTGCCACCGAAGGCGCGGTCGGTGCCGGGGTCGCGGTAGCGGTTGGAGTTGGCGTCGGGGTTGAAGTCAGCGTCGGGGTCGCGGTCGGAGTTGGCGTGGGGGTCAAGCTTGCGGTCGTCGTCGGCGTCGCGGTCCGCGTAGGGGTCGAGCTTGGGGTCGGTGTCGCCAGCGGATTGCTCACCGTCACTACCACCACCGCCGACGCGCCCTGGTTGCCGGCCGCGTCGTTGGCGATTGCCTGGAGGCTGTGGCTGCCGTTGCTTGCCTGGGTCGTGTCCCATGCGAACGAGAAAGGGCTCGAAGTATCGATACCGAGTGAGGTGCCGTCCACGTACAACTGGACCTTGGTGACGCCGACGTTGTCGGCGGCTGCGATATCGATAGTTGTCGTGCCCGAGACGGTTGCGCCCGGGGACGGTGACGTTATCGAGGCGGTCGGCGGCGTCGTGTCCGGCGGCGGCGGCGCGATGCCGGTCGCGGCCAACACCGCCTTGTAAGCATTGACCCGGCCCCAGCCGTAATATTGATCGTAGCCCGGCGTGCCAAGGTCGTCGGCGCTCTGCTCGATGATCGAATTCACCTGCGCATTCGACAGCCCCAGGTTGGCGGACATCACCAGCGCCGCGACACCCGAAACCACCGGCGCCGCGACCGAAGTGCCGCATGATCCGCCATAGCCGCCGTTGTTCAAGGTCGTGTAGATGCCGCATCCAGGCGCTGAAACGCTTATCCAGTTGCCGTAGTCGGAGCTCGACAGGAATTGATCGGTGCTCGAGGTGGCCGACACCGCCAGCACGTTGCTGTATGCGGCCGGATAGTTGGGAGTGGAGGTACTCGAGTTGCCGGCCGCGGCGACCAGCACCGCGCCCTTGTTCCACGCGTAGCTGACGGCGCTAGCTTCGCCGCTGCACTCGCTGGTTCCCGAAAAACTCAGGTTGATGACGCTGGCGCCATGATCGGCGGCCCAGATGATTCCATTGTCCACCGCGGAACAGGTGGTGGTACCGGTGCTGTTGAAAATCTTCACCGGCAAAATGTTGTTGAGCCACGCGACGCTCGCCACGCCGATCGAGTTGTTGCTGGAGGCGGCGGCAACGCCGGCCACGCCGGTCCCGTGATTCAAATCATCGACGGTTCCGGTTGAATCGATCAGGTTGGCGCCCGGCAACAGCTTGGACGCCAGGTCCGCGACCGGCGACACCCCGCTGTCCACGATCGCGATGACGACATTCGGATTGCCGATGGTGATGTCCCAGGCTGCGGGCGCGTCGATCATCGGCAGATGCCACTCGCCCGGATACCAGTAGTCGTTGGGGGTCATCTGCAGGCGGCGGGCGAAATTTCTGGTTACCGACTTGAACTGAGGCGCTCGCGCCAATGCCGCCCGAACCGCTTCTAGCTTTCCGGATGGCACGCTGACGACGTAGGTATGCACCTTGGGGATAGATTGGATGATGC
The DNA here is from genome assembly GCA_963717005.1 of uncultured delta proteobacterium. Taxonomy (GTDB): domain Bacteria; phylum Desulfobacterota; class Binatia; order Binatales; family Binataceae; genus Binatus. The sequence goes on along the minus strand of OY970324.1, from coordinate 3,993,715 downwards.
TGGCGCCGTGTTTTGCGAACACTCGAGCGGCCCACGCGTCGGAAACGCCGCCGCGGGCCTGCACCACGAGTTGGTCGGCGATCCAGTCGTCGCCGGCCTGCGCCGCTCCGGCAACGGCGGCGTTATGCAGCCATCGCGGACCGGCTGCGAAACTCTGTGCGTGGGGCGCGATCGCAAAGATCGCGACGACCATTCCTATCAGAACACGGCGATGGATTCGGCGATCAGATGTCATATCGATCCTCATCCGGCTCAGGCGTTGAGCCAATTCGGCACATGCCAGCCCAGAATCGATAATCCGGTGCGGCAGCGTAGTATAAATTCACTACAAGCTGTTAATACGCAAGACGCATGCCTGCGAACCCCGAAAACCGCGGATGTTCGTCGCAAACGGTCAAGCAGCGGCTACGTGCGCGCCGACACAGCATTTTCGATTAGCCCGACGCTGCCAGCGACGCCGTACCGTGCCCACAGACCGCCCGCGGCTAGCCCAGCGATGTTGCTGATTCGCAACGCCGGTCCGCGCCGGCGTGAATCATGTTGGTATAAAAACCCTACAAAATGATAATTATCGAGGCGTCGCTACTGCGCGCCAGCCTGCGCGTGCCCAGAGCAACACTGAGGACGCTTAGTCCTTGCCCGCGCAGTTCTTCCACGTCGGCATCATCGCGTTCGATGGAACCGGCTCGCCGGCGGCGGCTGGGTCGCGATATCTTGCAGACCAGGCTGGCCGAATCTACTTGCAGGTCACTGGTGGGCATCATTGGTGACACTGCATCAATGCGGCTGTTTCGGGAAAGCGCACGCGTGCAAGGTTTTCCGCGTGTCGAGTGGTGAACCGTGAGCGCGTAGAGACCGGAGTAGGCTGACGCAGACTGGCGCAGCGATCTGTTGCATCGGATGTCCCGTGTCGCGACATGGTGCGTGGTGCTGCGCGTCATAGGCGACGGAAGGCTTGATGCGCGCTGCTTGGCCCGTCGTAATTCCCGAACAGATTAGGGCTCATTCGTCGGCTATTCGCTCTGCTAATCGTTGATTCTTTAACTAAAGTCCAAGCGGCTTAACACTTGCTCTAGTTATCCTTGAGATGCGCATTCAACGCTCATCCCGGAGGATCTTCCAGTTGCATAATAACCGCTCATTCGCGCAACCCAGCTCCAACTATCTCGTTTCTATTGTTGCCACAGCGCTCGCATCGGGGGCGCTGGCAGTCTGGGCTCCCAGGTTTGTAACCCCCGCTCATGCGCAGACACCACCGCCTGCGAAAGTGGAAACCGAGGGCGAGCAAGCGATCGCATCGGGTCGATTGATTGCAAATTTTTCGGACGCAGCATCGGAGTCGCTCAAGGTCGAAAAGCGCGGCGCTCAGATCACGATCCATCGGCCAATCGCCGGGCCTGCGAGGGCTGCTCAGGAGGATGAGGGCAACGGCTTCGATCCCGCAGACAGCGCCGAACCGATCCGGATTGAAGCGCAAAGCCGCAACCGGCGGCAGCGCGTGCGCAAGGCGGACTTTCCCGGCGGGACCGACAACGGATCGGTAACTCCGCCCGATACGCAGGGGACCGTCGGCCCCAATCATTTGATGGCGGTGCTCAACAGCAACGTGACGATCGAAACGCGCACCGGAGTCGTTTTGAGCTCGGAGCCGATTGCGTCGTTCTGGTCGAGCCTCGGCGGAATCAATGAGGCCTTCGATCCGCGCGTGCTGTTCGACCGGTACGCCGACCGCTGGATCATATCGGCGGGGGCTAACGCTGCGTCGGCGACAGCGTACGTTTTGATTGGCGTCTCGCAGACCAACGATCCGACCGGCGCCTGGAATCTCTACAAGGTGAGCGTCGATGCGAACGGCGCGGGCTGGGCGGATTATCCGACGCTCGGCTTCAACGGTGACTGGATCGTAATACAGACCAATGTCTTCGCAGTCGGCCAGGGCGCGTACCTCGGGTCGTATATTTATGCGTTCGACAAAGCCGACCTGTATGCCGGCGGCGCCGGCAACTACACGGTCTTTCACGATCCAACCGGGTTCACCGACTACCCGGCGGTGACCCACGACAACACGCTCGCGACCGAGTACCTGGTGGGAAACTGGAGCGGCGCCGGCGGGACCCTGCGCATCAGCACGATTACGGGAGCCGTCGGCGCGGAAGTGCTGACCACCGGGGTCGCGTTCCCCAAGGCGGCGAAGGGATGGCAGGACGCGGCGGCCGAGAACTTCGCGCCGCAGCTCGGATCGAGCGCACGAATAGACACCGACGACGATCGAATCGAGAACTGCGTCTATCGCAACGGGTCGTTGTGGGCGGCGCAGACGGTGTACTTGCCCGCGACCGGCGCCCCAACGCGGTCGTCGGCGCAGTGGTGGCAGATCAATACGGCGAGCGGCAGCGTCGGCGTGGTGCGGCAACTCGGCCAGCGCGACGATCCGACCAACGCCCTCGACTACGCGTACCCGACGCTGGACGTGAACGCGAATGACGACATGATGCTCGGCTACTCGCGGTTCGGCGCGTCGCAGTACGCGAGCGCTAACTACTCGATTCGGCTCCATAGCGATCCGCCCAATACGCTCGAGGCCGACACGGTCTTCAAATTGGGCGAGGCGCCGTACTTCAAAGACTTCGGCACCGGCGACAACCGATGGGGCGATTACAGCAACGTCGCGGTCGATCCGATCAATGACATCGACCTGTGGACGATCCAGGAATACGCGGGCACCGGCAATACGTGGGGAACGTGGTGGGGAACGGTCGCGCTGAGCGGGAAGGCCGCGACCCCGACGGCGACGCCGACCGCCACGGCCACGCGGACCTCAACCCGGACGCCGACGCCGACGCGGACGCCGAAACGAAAGCGCACCCCGACGGCGACGCCGACCCCGGCGGGGCACTGGTTCAGCGTCCAGGCGATAGCGGGGCCGGGCGTTAGCCGAGCCGAAGATTAATCGAAACCATGTGCAGCGGTGCAACTACGGGATTGATCGTGCTGCTACAAATAGAAGGATTGCCAAAACACAAAGATAGGAGGCGGCCGAAGTGAAGATTAGCGAATATTCTGCTGATTTGAAGGGAAAGAATCACTTGGAAGACCCTGTGGCATTAGTGCCGGTTTTATGTCTCATCAATATAGTTGAGCGGTCCAAGTCTTGCTTAGACATCTCTTGTGATGGTGCGTTGGGTTCTGTGAGTAAGCGTGACGGGAGGTTTTCGATGCGAATCGGCGGTAAAACGCTCGTGAAGTCTTCGCATGATCTCATTCTCATTATCGGCGCGGTAATCGCAATTGCGATGATCGTCTCGAAGATGGTTCACAATTGGAGAAGTGCGCCGGTAAATCTCGGGATGAGTAATGCGGCGGTGGTGATGTTAGCGGAGGCCGGTCCGGCGCCGCACTGATTAAGCTTGTTCGCATCGCGATGCGGCAGAGGGGAGACGCGTCGCGATCACTGGAAACAGGAGCAGGCCCGGAACGCCGGGCCTGTTTCCGTTTTGGCGCAGCGCGCTCCAACGATTTGAGCGTAACCGCGTCTAGCCATAGACGTACTAGACTCACGTCAGTAAAATGCGTGCGCAAACGGATATTGGCATTCGGCGAGGAAAGTGACAGAGCGACAGTTGCGGGGTTTGGTGCTGGGTGCGTCGGCGCTGATAGCAACTATCCTGAGCGCCTACATACCCGGCCAGGCGGCGGTCGTGCCGGGGCGATCGCGCCTGACAGGCGCGCGCAGCGTGCGCGCATTGGAGCCCGGCTTCAGCGGGACATTTCTTTACCGCAACGATAACTTTCGCACCGGACAGAATCTCGCCGAGAGCATCCTCACTCCCTCGACGGTGACGTTGGCCCAATTTGGACTGCTGTTCACCGACGCGATCGACGGGGTCGCTTACGCGCAGCCGCTGTACGTGCCGAACGTCTCGATTCCGGGCCTCGGAACGCACAATGTCGTGTACGTCGCGACCGAAAACGACAGCGTGTACGCGTTCGACGCGGACCAGCCGGGGCCTCCGCTGTGGCAAACGAGTTTTATCAATCCGTCAGCCGGGATTACGGCGGTGCCGGCGACCGACCTCGGCTGCGGCGACCTGGTGCCTATTATCGGGATCACAGCCACGCCCGTGATCGATCCGGTTGCGGGCACTCTTTATGTTGTCTCGAAGGTCAAGCTGGGCCCGGGAAGTTACCAGCAGCAGCTTCATGCGTTGGACATCACGACTGGCCTCGAGCGGACGCAGAGCCCGGTGACGATTGCGGCGCAGGTGCCAGGAACCGCCAGCGATGCCGTGAATGGCGTGATTTCCTTTAATCCTCTGCTGCAGATGGATCGGCCGGCGCTGACGCTGGCCAATGGGGTGGTGTACCTGAGCTTCGCGTCGCATTGCGACATTCAACCATATCACGGCTGGATTCTCGGCTACGACCAAACGACGCTGGCGCAGAAGGTCGTGTTCAACACTTCAGCCAACGGCGAAGAAGGCGGCTTCTGGGAATCGGGATGCGGTCCGGGGGTAGATACCAACGGCGATTTGATCGCGATCACCGGCAACGGAACTTTCGATACCGGCACGCCCCGTGTCAATTATGGCGACAGTTTTCTGCGCTTGACGCCCGGCGCTGGAACGATGTCCATCGCCAGTTTTTTTACCCCGCTCAACGAGCTCCTGCTCGACGACGAGGATTTGGACATGGGTTCGGGCGGGAACCTGCTGCTGCCCGATCAGCCGGGGCCAAATCCTCACCTGGTGATCGGCGCCGGCAAGGTGGGCATCCTTTACCTGGTGAATCGCGACAGTATGGGCGGTTTCATTGCCGCCGGCGATCGCATGGTGCAGGAGCTGCCCGGTGCGGTCGGTGGAATGTTCAGCACGCCCGCGTACTGGCAAAGGACTGTGCCGACCGTCGGCTTGCAGAACATGATCTACACGGTCGGCGTGACGGATGTGCCCAAGATGTTTGTGATCTCCAATGGTCTGATCCAGACACCGCCGGTTTCGGCATCTGCCCCATTTCTATTTGCGTTCCCCGGCGCGTCGCCGGTTATCTCCGCCAACGGCACGACCGGTGGAATCCTGTGGGCAATCGATAGTTCGGCGTACAAAGCCAGTGGTAAGGCGGTTCTCTATGCTTTCGATGCTACCAATCTGGCCCCGCTCTACAACAGCAACCAGTTCAGCACCGACAATCCTGGCCCCGCGGTAAAGTTTACCGTGCCGACGGTCGCCAACGGATCGGTTTACATGGGAACGCAGACCCAACTTGCGGTGTTCGGATTGTTCCCCGGCAGCAGAGGCGCTCCCACCCCCACCGCCACCGCTACCAACACTGGGACTGCCACGCCGACGGCGAGCATCACAGGCACGGCCACCAACACGCCGACGCCGAGCGGGACCCCGACGCCGTCCGCATCGAGCACGGCGCCTACGGACACGCCGACGCCCACTGCCTCGCCGACCCCGACACTCACGTCGACCCCAACGGTCGCGGCCACGCCTACGGGCGCTCCCACGCCCAGCTCCTCTCCGAGCCCGGTATTCGCGACGCTCAATGCCAAGCCCGCGTCGCTCTCGTTCGCGAGCCAAATTGTCGGCCATCAAAGCAAGCCGGCAAAAGTGACGGTGATCAATACTGCTGGGACCGCGTCAGTGGTGTTGTCGCCACCGACGGTGAGCGCTGGATTCGTCGTGACCTCGAACAACTGCCCTTCTCTGATGCCGCCCGGTGGCTCCTGTACGATCGCGGTCGCATCGGCCCCGGCATCGAAAGGAAAGCAAAAGGGACTGCTGCAGTTGAACAGCAACGCCTCATACGGACTGCACGCGATCAAGCTCAAAGGGAAGGGCGTCGCGCCCAAGATGAAGGCGCGTCCGAAATCGCTAAGCTTCGAGGCGGTATCGGCTGACGCCGTGAGCTCCGCCCACAGCATCACGCTCGTCAATGATAGCCCAGCGCCGATCTCGTTTACCGCGGCGCCCGCCGCCACTCCGCCGTTCAACGTGACAGCAAATACGTGCGCCACACTTGCGCCCAACGGCGGGACCTGCACGATCGCGGTCGAGTTCGCGCCGCATCAACCCGGCAAGTACCACGGCATCCTCGAGCTTCGGAGCGACGCGGCCGGCAGTCCGCAGCACATAAAGCTCTTCGGCAGTTCGAAATAGCCGAAGCAGGGTCACCCGAGTCGCGGCTTGCCGGGGGTTTCGCGATCTGAAAGCCTTAACAAAATGACGTGCGCCTGGCGCGCGTAATAATCGCGATGCGGGCCGCCCGACCAACCAGTTTGTCTGAACCAGCGCAACCAGCGTCGTGGATACCGCGGCCGAGCCGGTATCTCGCGGCATTGTTCGCGATGCTGATGTCGGCCACGATTTTCGAGGGCTACGACATCACGATCTTCCACCTGGCAACGCCCGAAATCGCCAAAACCTTCCACCTCGCCGATCCCGCCATCGGGCTGATGGCGACGATTGTGCGCTTCGGCGGGATGCTGTCGTTCTTCGTGGTAATCCTCGCCGATCGTTATGGTCGCAAGCCGATCATCTCCGTTACCGTGCTTTGTTACACGGTGCTGACGTTGTTCACCGCGCTTTCGACGGGCGTCGGCTCGTTTACGATCTTTCAAAGTTCGGCGCAGGTATTTCTTGCGGCGGAGTTCGGGGTCGCGGTCACGATGATCAGCGAGGAATTTCCCGACGCCCGGCGCGGGCGCGCGATCGCCGCGCTGCACATGGTCGCATTTCTCGGCGTGCTGGCCGCCGCGCTCACCTACGCGATCATGGCGGAGTCGCGCTGGGGTTGGCGCGGGATGTACATGCTCGGGATCGCGCCACTGGTGATGGTTTTCTTTCTGCGGCGGGGATTGCGCGAGACGGCGCGCTTCAATGCGCTCGAGCGCGAGCGGATCGGCGCAGGCCGGGCGCGTCCCGAATTCTGGACGGCGATTCGCAAAACTTTGACGCCGTTCACCGGCGCCTATCGCTCGCGACTCCTGATAATGGCCGGGCTCTGGAACTCGATTGGCTTGATTGGGGGCCCGACGGTTACATACTTCCCGCTCTTTGCCAAACGCGATCATCACTGGAAATCGCATCAGATTTCGACGGCGATAATTCTCGCCTACGCGATGGGCACCATCGGCAGCATGTTGAGTGGATTTCTGATGGACCGGCTGGGACGAAAGTTCACCACCGGTTTTTTCTACCTGATGTCGGGGGCGTCGATGTACCTCCTGTTCACCAGCGACACTCACGGCGGCATCCTCGCCGGCGAAGTGCTCACGATGTTTGCGTATCAAGCGTCGCGGACCGCGACCTCGGCGCTGTCGACCGAGTTGTTTCCGACCGCGATTCGCGCAACCGGCTACAGTTTGTGCGTGCAGGTGATTGGGCAGATCTGCTGGATGCTGTCGCCGCTGGTTATCGGACTGCTGTCGGCTCCGCTCGGCGGTTTGGGAAACGCCGCGGCAATGTTTGCGGCCGGTCCGATCCTCGGCGTCGTGCTGCTGGCCTGGTTCGTCCCCGAAACTCGTGGCAAGACGTTGGAAGAGATCTCGCCGGTCGTCGAAGAGCCGCCGATGACGACCGAGTGAATCGGCGCCGGCCTAACCGTGGAGCCGGGCGATGATCTCATTCACGATGGCTTCAGGAGCTGATGAGACATCGACGACCATCGCGTCGTGCGGCTCCTCGAGGGTGTCGAACTGGCTCTGCAGAAGGTCCGGATTCATAAAATGGGCGCCGCGATTGCGCAGCCGCTGCGCGATCAACGCGCTCGATCCCTTCAGGTAAATCACCTTCACCGAGTTCGGATCGACGACAATCTCGTCGCGGTAAGATTGCTTGAGTGCGGAGCATGCCACGACTCCGTTGCGGCCGTCGGACAGCATCGCCTCGATCAACTTCCTAATCGCATTCAGCCAAGGTGCGCGATCCGAATCGTCCAGCACGATCCCACGATGCATCTTGCGCTTGCTCGCTTCGCTATGGAGATCGTCGCCGTCGTGAAACTCCCACCCGAGAGCCGTCGCGAGTGCGCGCCCAATCGTAGTCTTGCCGGCGCCGGTAACGCCCATAACGATCGCGATCATTGCCCTGCTTCTCATCTGACCCGCATGCGCAAGCGAGTATAGCGCTTCCTTGACAGTTCGCAGGGTCCGTCTAACATACGAGTGTTGAACAATCGAAGTGCCGCTTCGGAGGTATCGTAATGGCAGCGGAAAATATCGGCGAGATAAACGAACCCAACCGTTGGCGACTTGAGACTCCCGGGCATTCGGGATGGAAGCGCACCGCGCGTCCCGGCGATCCCGACAAGTACCTGATGATCTCGGCGGATTGCCACTGCAACGAGCCGTCGAATCTTTGGGTCGAGCGCATCGATCGCAAGTTTCGCGATCGGCTGCCGCGAATCGAGGTCGATGAGAACGGCGTCAAGTGGGCAATCTCGGAAGGATGGGCGCGCTCGCGCCTGCTCGACAGTCGCCTCGAGGGCGAAGACCATCTGCGCTCGAAGGCGGGGGCCGATCCGGAGCAGCGACTGAAGGATCAGATCCGCGACGGTGTCGATGCGGAAATTATTTTTCCCAACAAGGGGCTCACGATGTGGGCGACGCCCGACGCCGATTTCGCGCACGCGCAATGCAAAATCTACAACGACTGGGCTTGGGAAACCTTCGCCAAGTACAACGATCGAATGTCGCCGCTCGCCGCGATCGCGACGGCCGACCTGCCCGGCTCGATCGCGGAAGTCGAGCGGGTCGCGAAGCTCGGATTTCGCGGCCTGACGCTGCCGTGCAAGCCGATCTTCGGCGCGCATGACGCGCGGCATCCAAACTACAATCTGCCGATCTTCGATCCGTTGTGGGAGGTCATCCAGGCAGCCGATCTCCCGATCACGTTCCACGTCTCGACCGGCCGCGATCCGCGCGCCGCGCGCAAAGACGGCGGCGCGGTCATCAACTACGTTTCGCATTCGCTGGTCCCGACTATCGAGCCGGTCGCGAATCTATGCGGCTCGGGCGTGCTCGAGCGCTTTCCGGGAATCAAATTTGCCGCCATCGAATCCGGCATCGGATGGGTCGCGTGGGCTCTGGGAGCCATGGACGAGGCGTATCACAAGCATCACATGTGGGCGCTGCCGCGGCTCAAGATGCTGCCGAGCGAGTATTTCCGCGCGCACGGATACGCGTCGTTCCAGGAAGATCCGGTCGGTCTCGATCTCGCGGTGAAATACAATCTGACCAATAATTTCCTGTGGGCCAATGACTATCCGCATCACGAGGGCAGCTGGCCTCATTCGGCGGAAGCGATCGAGCGCGAGATGGGCGGACTGCCCGAGGACGCGCGCGCAAAGATCCTCGGCCTGAACGCGGCGCGGCTGTTCAAGTTCGACGTGGACGCGCTGACGAGGTCGCGTCGCGATCGAGTCGCGGCGGCGAACTGAATCGGCGGTTCGATGCCGGCGGAATTTTCGCATCACTACGCCAACCTCGACGGCGTGCGAATTCACTACGTCACGACGGGGCAGGGCGCGCCGGTCGTTTTGCTCCATGGATGGCCGCAGACGTGGTACGAATGGCGCCGCGTGATGCCGCTGCTTGCCGACAAGTACTCCCTGGTTGCGCCCGATATGCGCGGCCTCGGCGATTCGTCGCGACCCACCTCCGGATACGACAAGAAAACCGTCGCGAACGACATCTGGCTGTTGATGCACAGCCATCTCGGGCACTCGCGCTTTGCCGTGGTCGGTCACGATTGGGGTGCGCCGGTCGCGTTCCGCCTCGCCGCGGACCATCCGGCTGAAGTGACGCATCTGGCGCTGCTCGATGTTCCGGTGCCGGGCGATCAGCCGGCCGGCAGCGCGATCGGTGGCGGGCAGCGATGGTGGCATCTGTTCCACCAGGTGTCCGACTTGCCGGAAGCGCTGGTCTATGGCCGCGAGCGGCTCTATCTCGAATTCTTCTACATGAACGGATGCGACGTGGCCGGCGCGATCGCCGACGCCGACATCGCGGAATACGTGCGCACGTATTCGCAAGCGGGCGCGATGCGCGCGGGCTTCAACTTCTATCGCGCGCTGCCGAAAGACGTGGCCGACAATCGCGCGACCTTCGCGACCGGCTTCAAGCTTCCAATGCCGACGCTGGGACTCGGCGGCGGCGGACCGCGCGGCCGCGGCGATCTGGTAGTCGAATCGCTCCGCCGCGTCGCCGTTCACGCATCCGGCGGCTCGATCGCCGATTGCGGCCATTTCATCCCCGAAGAGAAACCGGCAGAACTCGCCAACCAGTTGCGCGAATTCCTCGCCAAGTAATTTTTGCTTTCGTTCACAACCGCAGTCTGGTACGCCTCGAACTTAATGTAACCGCCCGAGGAGAAACGCCGTGGATTTTAATATTCCTGCCGATGTAACCGCATACCTGGCCGAGCTCGACGCCTTTATCGAGAAAGAGATCAAACCGCTCGAACGCGAGAACGACAACATCCGCTTCTTCGACCATCGCCGCGAATGGGCGCGCACCGACTTCGAGCGCGACGGCCTGCCGCGTCATGAATGGGAAGCGCTGCTCGGCGAGATGCGCCGGCGCGCCGACAAGGCCGGCCACTATCGCTACGCGCTGCCCAAGGAATACGGCGGCAAGGACGGCACCAACCTCGCGATGGCGATCATCCGAGAGTATCTCGCGGCCAAGGGACTCGGACTGCACAACGATCTGCAGAACGAAAGCTCGATCGTCGGTAATCTGCCGACCGTTCTGATGTTCCGCGACTTCGGCAACGCGCAGCAGAAAAAAGAATTTATTCCCAAGCTGCTCGACGGCTCGATGCGTATCGCGTTCGGACTCACCGAACCCAATCACGGCTCGGACGCAACCTGGATGGAGACGCGCGGCGTTCGCGACGGCGATCATTGGCGCATCACTGGCGCAAAGATGTGGAATACCGGGCTGCACGTGGCCACCCACGATTTCGTATTCGCACGCACCAGCGGCAAAGACGGCAGCCCGCGCGGCATCACTTGCTTCATCGTTCCGACCAAGAGCGCGGGTTTCAAAGTCGAAGAATATTTGTGGACCTTCAACATGCCGACCGATCATCCGCGGGTCTCGCTGACTGACGTTGCGGTGCCGGCCGACTCGATACTTGGAGATCCGGAAAACGGGCTGGCGGTTGCGCAGCATTTCGTCCACGAGAATCGCATTCGGCAGGCGGCGGGCTCGCTCGGGGCGGCGCAATACTGCATCAACGAAAGCGTCAAGTACGCCAAGGAGCGCAAGCCGTTCGGCAAGCCGCTCGCGAGCAACCAGGCGATCCAGTGGCCGCTGGTCGAGCTGCACACCGAAGCCGAGATGATCCGCAACCTCATCCACAAGACCGCGTGGCAGATGGATCAGATGTCGAAGCCGGAGGTCGCGCTCAAGCTTTCCGACAAGGTCGCGATGTGTAATTACCGCGCGAACCGGCTGGTGTGCGAAGCGGCGGACCGCGCGATGCAGGTGCATGGCGCGATCGGATACTCGCGGCACAAGCCGTTCGAGCACATTTTCCGGCATCATCGGCGCTACCGCATCACGGAAGGAGCGGAGGAAATCCAGATGCGGCGAGTTGCACAGTACCTGTTTGGATTTTTCAAGGACCGAAAACCGGCGGACGAGTAGGGCGCTCGCGCGAGATAAAGATGAGCAGCGAAGATTTCGCCGCGCGCCTGCAAGCGGCGGTTGCGCGCCACGTCGGCGCGCCAGGCACGATCCACGACCTGCAAAGGTTGACCGGCGGCGCCAATAAGACGACGTGGTCGTTCGACGCGGACGTCGCGGGCGACCGCGCGCAATTCATACTGCAACTGGCCAGTCCTCGCGCCAACGACGAGAGCAATCCGCTGGCGGGAGTCTCGCCGCACCTGATCGCGGAAGAAGACGCGCGCCTGATGATTGCGGCGGTGAAGGCCGGCGTTCCCGCGCCGCGAGTTCGCGCGATTCTGAAAGACGACGACGGGCTCGGCGCCGGCTACGTCACCGAAAGAGTGGCGGGCGAGACGCTCGCAACGAAAATCCTGCGCGAAGAGCGCTTCGCCGGCGCGCGCGCGACGATGGCGAAGCAATGCGGCGCAATCCTCGCCGCGATTCATCGCATCCCGCTCGCCGAAGTTCCATTTCTGATGAAGCTGACGCCGCTGGAGCACATCGCGGCGCAGCGCCGAATCATCGAGTTCTACGGATTTCATTCGCCGGCGCTCGAGCTGGGCCTCAAGTGGGCGGAGCAGCATGCGCCGCGAGACACTCGTCACACGGTGGTGCATGGCGACTTTCGTGCGGGCAACTTTATCGTCGGCGAGGAGGGAATCCGCTGTGTGCTGGATTGGGAAATAGGGCAGAGCGGCGATCCGATGCAGGACCTGGGCTGGGTCTGCGTAAAAACCTGGCGCTTCGGCGGAAAAAAACCGGTCGGCGGCTTCGGCACGCGCGAAGATTTGTTCGAAGCTTACGAGAAGGCAAGCGGACGGCGTGTCGATCCGGCGCACGTGCGTTTCTGGGAGGCATACGGCAGCGTGCGCTGGGGCATCGGATGCATCAGCATGGGCACTCGCGGGACGGAAGAGGTGGGGATCGAGCGCTGCGCAATCGGGCGCCGGGTCGAAGAGCCGCTGTGGGACTTTCTGAATCTAATCGAAGGCCGCGACTGACTATCTGACTGACTATAGGACTGACTAATGCCGCAAAGCACCCCGAAGGCCGCAACCCTGCTCGAAGCGGCGGTAAAATACCTGGAAACGGAGCTGATGCCGACGCTCGACGGCTACCATCGCTTCCAGACCCGCGTCACCGTCAACGTGCTCAACACCGTGCGCCGCGAACTGGAACTGCGCGCTGCGCAGGCGGAGGCCGAGCGCTCGCGGCTGGCCGCGATGCTCGGTCACGACGGCGAGGTCGAGGCGCTGAGCGTCGAGCTGGCGGAAAAGATTCGCGCCGGGGCGATTGCGATCGACGATCCCGCGCTGCGGGTTCATGTGCGCCAATCGCTCGCCGACGCACTCGCGATCAACAATCCCAAGTGGATGACCCGCTGATGGCCGCGGAGAGCGACAACTGGCCGTTGGATTTCAGAATTTTTGCGGGCCTTTGCATTTTCTGGTCGCTGGTCTTATTCGCGCGCTCAATTCTGAATCTTTCCGCCGGAGGAGTTCCGCTCGAGGACGTAATCTTCGGCGTGAAGTTTTACGGAGACCACGCACGCATCACGATGGCTCTGCAAGCCATCGTCTTCGCAACGTTCGCAATCGGAATCCTGCTGCACCATCACTGGGGACTGGTCCTCGCAGTGCTTTACATGGCGCAAGTGATCGCCGGCCACGTGATCTTCATCGCCTCGAACCTTGGAGTGGATTCGCAGCGCATGCACGTAAAGATTGCCTCGATCGAGAGCCCGGTCGTCCTTCTGATTGCGCTGTACGTATGGTACCGAGCCCGCCCACTGCTCGGCCAGAATTCCTAGAGGCTGCTTATCGGCGCCACAGATTCCCGGGCGCTACTCGATTTTGTAGAGTTTTCGCTTTCGCCACAGGGTCGAGATGTTGATGCCGAGAGCCGCGGCGGCTTCTTCCATGGTCGAACTTGCCTTCAGTACACCTATGATATGGCTGCGCTCGACCTCTTCGAGACTGGTGAGCGGTTTGCCCTCGGTAAGGCTGCGGCGTTGTTTGGCAGCCTGAACCACATCGGGCAGGTGCTCTTCCGTGATGAGATCGGTGGTGCAAAGGACGGCCGCGCGTTCGATCGCGTTGCGTAACTCGCGGAGATTGCCGGGCCAGGGGTAGTTCGCCATCACGGCGGCAGCTCCAGCCGAGAAGTGCAATCGGCGGCGAACATTGCGAGGTGCAGAATGCGCCAGGAGATGCGCGGCCAGGACCGGAATATCCCAGCGGCGTTCAACCAGCGTCGGAATTCTCAACGCTATGACGTTGATCCGGTAAAAGAGATCGCGGCGGAAACGTTCGGCCGCCACTTCCTCGCCAAGATCGCGACTGGTGGCGGCGATGATCCGGACGTGCCTGCCTGACACCGACGAATCGGGTGAAGATTGCCGCTCTTCGACGAACTGCAGAAGCCTGGCCTGAGCGGCAGCGGGGAGATCGGCAAGATTGTCCAACAGCAGGGTAGCGGAGTCCGCAACGCTTTGAGCGGGAGGCAAAGCCGCCAGCGAGTTTTTTAGATCCTCGAAGGGATCGCTGTCGTGGAGGTGCTCGGGGATGGCGGCGCAATCGACACTCAAAAACGGAGCTTCGCGACGCCGACTCCATCGATGAATCTGGCGCGCAAAGGCGCTCTTACCGGTACCACTATCGCCGGTCAGAAGGATGGTGGCGTTGGCAGAGGCGGCCCGGTGCGCAGCTTCGATAAACTCTGTCATCGCGTGGCTGCGACTTACGAGCAAAAGCTCCTCTTCGCCAGCCTGCGTCATTGTTGGGCGGGATCGAGACGCCATCAGGGTTTCAATCGCAGCCTCCCCCTCGTCGCTGTCATCAGGTCCCACGAGGTGATGCGGATAAGTTCTCCGCCTGGATGTCTTCAGCTCGTGAAAATGTTCCCCGTGGCTCATGCCATCAAATAGAGAGCGCCGAAGCAGAGCGCCATTAGTGGAAAGCCTGCTACCAAGCCGACACGCGCCCATTCGCGACTCGAGATTCCCAAACGTTGAGCGGCAACGATATTCGGGATGTTGCCGGGAATGAGCATGCCGCCGCTGATCAGCAGACCCATCAGCACGCCGCGCTGCTGCGCGATTGATAGCGAAGGGCCAATCTCCGCCGCGGTGAGTGTGGCGTTATCAACAACCGCTGAAATCGAGTTCAGCCAGAACAGCACGCCCTGCGGCAAATGCCGGATGTAAACGTCCACCAGCGGGCGCAGTCCCCATGAGAGACCAACCAGCCCCATCACGAACAGATAGACTTTGCCGGCGCGGACAAAAATCTCGGACCAATTCTCATTGTGAGCGTCGGCCTTCAGCGAATGCCCGTATTTCGCCGGCAGGAACAAACTGAGAATACCTACGATTGCGATGCCGATAACCACCAACGGCCCGAGCAATCGCGCGAGGTACCAGAAGTCGGCCCCGAGTGCCGCGATCGCGATAGTGCCGAGCGGCTCACCCACCGGAGTGAGCGCCGCCCCGAGCCCGATCGCAAAACAGGCCAGCACGACGGCGGCTATCTCGCTGCGGCGATCGAGCTTGAGCAAGGCGATGGCTTCGACCAGAACCAGGGCTGCTATCACCGCGGTAATCACGCTCGAAAGCAGCCCGAGGGCGATGATCAAGCCAAAATAGATCCAGCGCGGCTCGACTATCTTGACCAGGCGCTCGACTCCGAGGTCGAGCCATGGCCGCACCATCCGGACCACCACGCCAAAGAGCAGGACTGCAGTGGTCAAGGCAATCGGTTCGGTGGCGGCCGCGCGGAACAACTCGCGTCCCCACTGCCCGCTAATGGCAGAAGCCAGGGCGCCGACGACGAGAAAGAAAACTTCTATGTTCTGACCGATCGGCTCGAACATCACCGGACCGAGCAACACGACGAGTAGAATTGCTCCTAACCCAAAGACCATCAGAAACTGGTCCTGGCTCGGTCAGATCGCGTTATCGCCGTGTTCGTTGGTGCGAATCCGAATGACGTCCTTGAGATCCGTCACGAAGATCTTACCGTCGCCGATTTTTCCGGTGTGCGCCTTGAGTTTGATCGCGTCGATCACAGCTTCGTACTGGTCGTCCTTGACGGCCAGCTCAATTTTCAACTTGGGCAGAAAATCGACGACGTATTCCGAACCGCGATAGAGTTCGGTGTGACCCTTCTGACGGCCGAATCCCTTGACCTCGTAAACCGTCATGCCGGTGATACCCAGGCTCTGAAGTTCCTGTTTCACGGAGTCCAGGGTGAACGGCTTGATGATGGCTTCAATCTTTTTCATCTGGTTTTCCCCATTGATGCTTGGAGTGATCGACACTTAGGCTGCGGGTGCGCGCCAAATCAGAAAGCTCACCGCGATCGCAACGCCTGCGGAGGCAGGTATCAGCGGCGCGCCAAACATGATCGCCCCGGCACCAGCGGCGACTGCCGCGGTGATAGTTAGCGCCATGTAGCGCGTGCGGCTCAGGACGGTGATTTTGTTGATTGCCACTATTCCCGCCTTTTCCTACGCAACAAACTGGCGAAGTCAGGCCGCCACGCCAGTCGAGGAGCGCGATGCTCCTCGACCGCGATCAGATCGCGTGCGATTTTCTTCTCCGCGGAGGTCCCGGCCAAATCCAACGCGGTCTGCAATTCTTCCTTCGCCTTCTTTGGGACTCCGACGCGCTGATACAGTTCAGCCATTCGCAGATGAGCGTAGAAGTTTCGCGGCTGGAGGCTGATGGCGGTTTCCAGCGCGCGCTCGGCTGCCGGTATCTCCAGCGCCTTGGTCAGTGCGATGCCAAGCGCCAGAAATCCCATGAATGACTCGGCATCGATCTCCACCGTTTGCCTCAGGAGGCCGACCGCCTCATCGATGTGGTTACGCTCCAGTGCGTCGATCCCGCGCGCCAGTAGTGCGTGAGCATCTCGTACGATTGGCGTGGGTCGCTTACTATCCATCGAAGCAGACGAGCCGGACACTCCTGATTGTAGAGCCGTTTCCATTTGAGAATCTACTTGTCGAAGATGCTGCGGCCGGGCTTGACGAACTGCCAGCCGACGAATACCGCCAACATCAAGACCGCGAAAATAATTTGTCCTGTCATTTTTCCTTTCTCCTTGCGTCAGTCTGCCGCCGGCACTTCGAGCGAGGCGCTCACCAGTTGGAACTCCGGATATCCGAGCGCGCCCATTTCGGGAATGTCGAGGCCCTGCAGTTCGGTTGCGGCGCTCACGCGCTGGCCCACAACGACGTCAACCAGCCAGTTGAACAGGTAGGACAGGGTGAAGATGATGCCGACCAGGGTTGCGCATCCAATCAGCTGGGCTACCAGCTGGCTCGGATCGCCATAGAAGAGCCCGGTGACATTACCGTTCACGCCGTTCCAGCTCCCGCCGTAGTTACTGGTGCCGTCGGCGAAGAGACCGACTGAGATGACACCCCATAGTCCGCAGGTCCCGTGAACCGAGATCGCGCCGACGGGGTCATCAACTTTGAGAACGCGTTCGATGAATTCGACGCTCAGGCAGACGATCATGCCCGCGGCAAATCCGATAATTGCGGCACCAACGGTGTTAACGAAACCGCTAGGTGCAGTAATCGCCACCAGCCCCGCCAGCAGACCGTTGCCCGCCATCGAGGCGTCGGGCTTGCCGAACCGGATCCACATGTAGAGCAGGGAAGCGATCGAGCCGGTGCAACCTGCAAGCATCGTGTTAACCGCAATCGTGCCGATGCGAAGGTTGCCGTTGCCCGACGCGCCCAGGGTGCTGCCAGGATTAAACCCGAACCAACCGAAGGCGAGGATGAAACACCCGATAAGGACCATCGTCATGTCGTGGCCGGGCATCGGATTGGCCTTGCCGGTCCTGGTGTATTTTCCGATTCGAGGTCCGATGATCATCGACACCGCCAGAGCGGTTATTCCTCCGACCGCGTGGACCACTCCGGAGCCGGCGAAGTCGCAGTAGCCGTGGCCGAGCCCATAATTGACGCCGAGCTGAGATGTCCAGCCGCCGCCCCACGCCCAGTTGCCGTAAAGCGGGTAAACGATTGCAGCGAGGAAGAAGGTCGAGACCGAGAACGCGAGGAACTTCCAGCGCTCGGCTGCGGCGCCCGTGACGATGGTCGCGGCGGTGTCCATGAAGACCATCTGGAACAGGAACATTACCATTACGCCGACGTCGTAGGCTGAGCCGCTCAGGAAAAATCCGCGCTCACCGAACAAGCCCCATGGCTTGCCACCGATGAAGTTGAACACGAACTCGCCGTTGAGAGGGCTCAGGCCGCCCAGGTTGGTGTTCCCCGCGCTGCCCCCCTGCTGCAGCGCAAACCCCATTACCCAGTAGGCGAACAGGCCCCACCCGTACACCATGAAGTTCATCATGAAGGTGTGGTTGGCGTTCTTCGCGCGGCACAATCCGGTCTCAACCGCTGCGAACCCGGCCTGCATGAACATGACCAGATAGCCGGTGACCAGGGTCCAAACTAAGTTTATTGCGATTCGGTTCTGGCCGACGGTGTTGACGATGTCGGCAAGACTAAGCCCGGCCTTCGTATCGGTGACCGGAATGTCATTGACGGTACCGGTTATGGTACCGCCTGGATCGCCTTTCGCCTGATCGGCGGGGGAAGGCCCACTGATGCCCCTGATGTCGCCGGTGGTAAGCGGCACCGACGGCGGTGGGGCAGGCGAAGCGGCTGCGGACGGTGAAGCGGCCGGCGCCTGAGCCAGTACGATCGTAGTCGGCAACAGCCAGGCAGCGGTCAAAAGCAGGACCAGCAGCTTGGTGAGCCGATGGCGTGAGCGATTGATTCGTATCAGCATCGAAGTTTTTCCCCTCAGGCTTTCCAGATCGCGTCTTTGAGGTGCGCGCTATTGAGAATTCCAATAGACCCGAACAGCGCAACGACAAACCCTGCCGCCGCGACCAACAGTTGCGCGTAGACCCCCGGCACTTTCACGCTCAGGACGGCTATGAACCACCCGAGCACACAAACCAAAAGACCCAGAATCTTCATTTTTCCTCCTCGAATCGACTACAGTTCCGAGAGCCGATTAACCGGCTCGCCTTTCTTTGTTTGAGACGCCGATTGTTTTACGGCGCGCTATTTTCGAGCGGCTTGATGCGGTAAAACCAAATCCATGAAACGACGAGACACACCAGTCCGATTAATGTGAAGATCGGTCCAAGTGCGAATAGGCCACCCACAAAAAATGTGAAACCTATGACGAAGATCAGCAGCGACCATCCTTGTTGGCTATTCGCACCCATTGAGCAAGACCCTCCATTTCATCTCTTTCTTCATCTTTGTCGGAACCATGCGAACGGCATCTGAGCCGTTCTGGAACCTACAGCAGCCTTGCAGCCCACGTGACATCGGTGCCTCCTTGTGAGAATGCATTTGAGATCGCAAAAGACTTTTGTCGAAGGCTGCGAAACGCAATGCTTATGCCACGTGGGTGGAGAAGCCGCGAGAGCGCGAAGGTGGCACTCGTATATAACTTTAGGTACAATTAGGGCTTGCTAACGTTATATAAAGTCAGAGTGCGATGGGGTCCAAGAACCTCGGATACCGTCGGTACTGGCAAGGCTATGATGTTTGAACAGGCGGCATGGTGCGCACTGCATAAGCATCTCAGTGGCAAGATGCAGTGTGCATTCACTGTCGGGGATTTAGCTTGACCAATCCGCTGCGGAACGCATAGTTCGCAAGTTCGACGCGATCGCGAACCCCAAGCTTGTGAAAAATCACCTTGCGAGGTCGTGGTGCTCGACCTTCAGATGGACCAGTGGGTGATGGGAGAAATCGAGTGGCCCTCGACGCTGTACGGCGACCATGCGCGGCCGGCGCCGGTTCGTGATGTCGAGCGCACTAATCAATCAAGCAACGATGCCGGGTTGAAGCAAAAGCGGCAATAGCAGCTCCGCAGTCCGGCCGCCGCGTTGCCGAGAATCATCGCAACAGCAAGGGGACCATCAAGTGACTGGTCGGCCATGTCGGCAAGCGGGCGCTGGAGCGGTGCGCTCCGCCCGAAAGTTTAAGAATGGGAGGGTACAAAATTGTACGAGGTCCGCGGCTTGCAACGATTAAATCACGCACCTTTTTGCAATCTTGGCGGTTGAGCATCACGTTCAAAAAGAAAATCGCACACCGGTATCGAACTTCGCCCCGCCAGTGGCGGCTGGAACACCATTTGTGCCGCCGGCGAGGAATCCGAACTCTGTACCCCCTGTCGTAAATCCGAACGCTCCGACCAATCAGCCGCCGCCGTTCGATCATTTTTGAGGAGGCTCCAAACCGGTCTGCGGCTCTCGACCGACAAGGCTGCAAGGAGTGCGTGGTGGGCGGTGCAGGTTTCGAACCTGCGACCCCCGGCTTGTAAGGCCGATGCTCTACCACTGAGCTAACCGCCCGCGCTCGCAATGTTAGCAAAAAAAGACGGCCCAAGTGTCATCGACACAGGGGGCCGTCTTTTTAGTGAATTGATTCGATGGTTGCGATGGCGTCGCGCAGTTACGAACCGGTCGATGGCGATGGGGCCGGGGCGGCGGCGCCGCCCTCATTCAGCGAGTCTTTCAGCTGCTTGCCCGGTTTGAACTTGGCCGAGCGGCTGGCCGCAATCTCGATCGACTCGCCGGTCTTTGGGTTGCGCCCAGTGCGCGCCTGCCGTTCCGAAACTGAGAAGGTACCGAAGCCCGAGATGTTCACGCGCTCGCCCTGGCGCAGTGCGGCGATGACGTCGTCGAGCACGATGTTAATTGCGCGCTCGGCGTCGGCCTTGTTGAGGGGAAGCTTGTTCGACAACGCTTCTATAAGTTCAGCCTTGGTCATATGTACCTTCGGCGGTCTCCCCAAAATCCGCGACCGCACAGTTGTGCGCGCACTCCGGTACCCCCGGAATTCGCGAAGTCCCCCACTCAGAGCCTACGACAGATTCGTCGAAACGATCGTATCGTCGTCCTCACCCGGCGGCATCGGCGGCACTTTCGGTTCCGGCTCGCGCAGGAACGCCAAGTCGCTCTCGCCCTTGCCCGCCTTGAAGAAATTGTCCGGGTCGGTCAACACCAGCGCGTGCTTGAGCACATCGTCCATGTGCTCTATCTGGATCAAGGTGATGCCCTTCATGATTTGCGCCGGGATTTCCTCGATGTCCTTGGCGTTGTCCCGCGGTATCAGGATGGTCTTGATACCGCCGCGATGAGCCGCGAGCACCTTCTCCTTGAGCCCTCCGATCGGCAGCACGCGTCCGCGCAGCGTGATCTCGCCGGTCATCGCAAGGTCGTTGCGAATCGGCGAGCGCGTGAGCGCCGAGACCAGCGCCGTTGCCAGCGTGATTCCGGCCGACGGCCCGTCCTTCGGAATCGCGCCTTCGGGAATATGAATATGGATGTCGATGCGATGATAGAAGCCGCGATCGAGTCCGAGCACTTCGGCCCGTGAGCGCACGTAGGAGAGCGCGGCCTGCGCCGATTCCTGCATCACGTCGCCGAGCTGCCCGGTGATAGTTAGCTTGCCGCGTCCCGGCACGATCGTGACTTCGACGCTCAGCAGCTCGCCGCCAAGCTCGGTCCATGCAAGGCCCGTCGCCACTCCGACCTGCGGCACCGTCTCAGCCGTGCCGTAGCGGAACTTCGGAACGCCGAGGTACTTGGACAGGCTCGAACTTGAAACCTTGACGTGCGCATTGCGATCGGTCTTGACCACTTCGACCGCGACCTTGCGGCAAATCGAGGCGAGCTCGCGCTCGAGATTTCTGACGCCCGCCTCGCGCGTGTAATGGCGGATGATGCCCTGGATTGCGCCGTCGGAGACCTCGATGTTTTCCGGGCGCAGGCCGTTGGCCTCCTGCTGTTTCTTCAGCAGGTACTTCTTCGCGATGTTGAGCTTCTCGGTTTCCGTGTAGCCGGGAATGCGGATGACTTCCATCCG
Organism: uncultured delta proteobacterium; assembly: GCA_963717005.1. Classification (GTDB taxonomy): domain Bacteria; phylum Desulfobacterota; class Binatia; order Binatales; family Binataceae; genus Binatus. Next base: position 3,972,117 of record OY970324.1, on the reverse strand, counting down.
GTCCTGGAGCGGCCGCGGGATTCGATCGAGCGTATTCGCCGTCGTGATGAACATCACTTTCGACAAATCGTAATCGCAGTCGAGGTAGTGATCGTTGAAGGTGCAGTTCTGCTCGGGATCGAGCACTTCGAGCAGCGCCGACGACGGATCGCCACGGAAGTCGGTGGACATCTTATCGACTTCGTCGAACAGCAGCACCGGGTTGGACGAGCCCGCCTTGCGCACCGACTGGATCACCTTGCCGGGCAGGGCGCCGATGTAAGTGCGGCGATGGCCGCGGATTTCGGCCTCGTCGCGCACGCCGCCGAGCGATACGCGAACGAATTTGCGTCCGGTCGCGCGCGCGACCGATTTGCCGAGCGAGGTTTTGCCGACGCCCGGAGGTCCGACCAGGCACAGAATCGGTCCCTTCATCTGGCCGACGAGGGTTTCGACCGCCAGGTATTCGAGGATGCGCTGCTTGACCTTGTCGAGTCCGTAATGATCTTCCTCGAGCACGCGCTCGGCTTCCTTGATGTCGAGCTTGTCCTCGGTGTACTCGAACCACGGCAGGGCCAGGAACCAGTCGAGGTAGTTGCGCACGACGGTGGCCTCGGCCGACATCGGCGACATCATCTTGAGCTTCTTGATCTCGCGCTCGCACTTCTCGCGCGCCTCGGCCGGCATCTTTTTCTGCCTGAGTTTTTCTTCCAACTCCTGAATCTCGTTTTTGAATTCGTCCTTCTCGCCGAGCTCCTTCTGAATCGCGCGCATCTGCTCGTTGAGGTAGTACTCTTTGGAGGTCTTCTCCATCTGCTTCTTGACGCGCGAGCGGATGCGTTTTTCGACCTCGAGGATTTCCAGCTCCGAGCGCATGTAGCCGAGAATTTTCTCGAGCCGCTCGGCCGGGTTGGTCGATTCGAGCAACGCCTGCTTGTCTTCGAGCTTGATGCCGAGATGTCCGACCAGTTTGTCGGCCAGGAAGGCGGGATCGTCCACCGCCGCGATCGAGGTGACCATCTCGGGCGGAATCTTCTTATTGAGACGCGCGTAGTTGTCGAAGGTCGAGACCACCGAGCGCATCAGCGCCTCGACTTCGGTGCCGCGGTCGTTGAGCTCTTCGATTTCCTCGGCTTCGACCTGGAAATACTCCTCGTCGGCGACGTAGCGGATGACGCGCGCGCGCTTCTTGCCTTCGACCAGCGCCTTGACGGTGCCGTCGGGCAGGCGCAGCAATTGCACGACCACGCCGAGGGTGCCGACCGTGTAGAGGTCGCCGGGAGCGGGCTCTGCGACCTTGGGATCTTTTTGCGTCACCAGCAGGATCGGCGTCTTCTTCGCCTCGGCGGCTTCCAGAGCCTTAATCGACTTCTGGCGGCCGACGAAGATCGGATAGACCTCGTGTGGGAATACGATCAGCTCGCGCAACGGAAACAACGGGACCACGTTCGAGGTTGCATCGCGATTATCTTTTTTATCGTTACGGAAAAGCATCTACTTCTAGAATCTCCCCGGGCTATGCGGTTTCGGCGGTCTTTTGATAGACCAGCAGCGGCTGCTCCTTCTGAGTAACCACTTCCTCCGAGATTAACACCTCCTTGATGTTGGGTTGCGACGGTATATCAAACATCAGGTCCATCATGATGGATTCCATGATGGCGCGCAGGCCGCGCGCTCCGGATTTGCGCTTGAGCGCCTCGCGCGAGATCGCCTTGAGCGCCCCCTGGGTGAATTTCAGATGGACGTTCTCCATGTCGAAGAGCTTCTGATACTGGCGCACCAGCGCGTTCTTCGGCTCGGACAGGATTCGCACGAGCGCGTCCTCGTCGAGCTCGCCGAGGGTCGCGATGACGGGCAGGCGGCCGACGAATTCCGGAATCAAGCCAAACTTGAGCAAGTCCTCCGGCTGCACTTCGTAAAGAAGCTCGGAGACAGTCTTGGGATCGCGATGGGTCAGGTCGGCGCGGAAGCCCATGGTCTTGCCCGAGATGCGCCGGCGGATAATGTCGTCGAGTCCGACGAAGGCGCCGCCGCAGATGAACAGGATGTTGGTGGTATCGACCTGCAGGAACTCCTGCTGGGGATGCTTGCGGCCGCCCTTGGGCGGCACCGAGGCCATCGTGCCCTCGATGATTTTCAGGAGCGCCTGCTGGACGCCTTCGCCCGAGACGTCGCGGGTAATCGAGGGGTTGTCGCCCTTGCGCGCGATTTTGTCGATCTCATCTATATAGACGATGCCGCGCTGGCATCGCTCGATGTCGTAATCGGCGTTCTGGAGCAGCGACAGTATGATGTTCTCGACGTCCTCGCCGACGTAGCCGGCCTCGGTCAGCGAGGTGGCGTCGGCAATCGTGAAGGGCACTTGCAGAAAGCGCGCGAGGGTTTGCGCGAGCAGAGTTTTACCGACGCCGGTCGGGCCAATCAGCATGATGTTGGATTTCTGCAGCTCGACGTCACCGGTCACCATCTGCGAGTCGATACGCTTGTAATGATTGTGGACCGCGACCGAGAGAATTTTCTTGGCGCGTTCCTGTCCGATCACGTACTGGTCGAGCACGCGCTTGATTTCGGCGGGCTTGGGCACCGCGGAGCTTTGGCTGAAAGCCTCTTCGCTGTCGGTCTCCTCGGCGATTATGTCATTACAAAGGTCGATGCATTCGTCGCAAATATAAACCGTTGGGCCGGCAATCAGCTTGCGAACTTCGTCCTGGCTCTTGCCGCAAAACGAGCAAACCAGATTGCCCGAGCGGTCGTCATGCTTGGCCATACTGCCTCCCGCGGCTCACTTGGACGGCCTTCGGCTAACGATTACCTCATCGATCAGGCCGTATTCAACCGCCTGATTCGGCGCCATGAAGTAGTCGCGATCGGTGTCTTTTTCGATCCTGCGCAGATTCTGTCCCGTATGCTTCATTATGATGTTGTTGATTTCCTCCCGCGCGTGCAAAATTTCCTTCGCGTGTATCTCGAGGTCGCTCGCCTGCCCCTGCATCCCGCCGAGCGGCTGATGCAGAATGATGCGCGAGTGCGGCAGCGCGTAGCGCCGGCCCTTCGCGCCCGCGAGCAACATGATCGCGGCCATGCTCGCCGCCTGCCCGAGGCATAGGGTCGAGACCGGCGGCCGGATGAACTCCATCGTGTCGTAAATCGCCATCCCGGCGGTGACGGAACCGCCCGGCGAATTGATATAGAAGTTGATCTCTTTTTCGGGATCTTCGGACTCGAGGAACAGGAACTGCGCCGTAATCAGGTTGGCGACGTCATCGTTAATTTCGGTGCCGAGAAAAACGATGCGGTCCTTGAGCAGGCGCGAATAGATGTCGTAGGCCCGCTCTCCGCGTCCGGTCTGTTCGACGACCATCGGTACCAGGTTGCTCATACCTCCAACCCGCGCCACAGCCCGGTTCCGACAACGATTGAGAGAAGGCCGCTGACGCCTCCAAATTGTAACCACTCGGAAATGGGGGAGCAACCGTGATTGGCGCCGAAACGAGTAGCAATCGCGCTACTTCTGCTCAGATGAACCCTCTTGAGCCGGCTCCGACGGTGCATCTTCACGCTGGGCGCGGCTTAGAATGAAGTCGAGCGCCTTTTCCCGGCGCATCGATTGCCGCAGCCCTTCGCGATTTTCTTCCTTGCGATAAAACTCGGCGGCGCGGTCGCGATTGCGTCCGCTCTGCGTCACGATCTGCGCGACGCGATCGCCCAGCTCCTCGTCATTGATCTCGATTTTTTCCTGATCCGCGAGCGCATCGACGATAAGCGCCGTGCGCGCGCGCTTCTCGGCCCGCGTCTTCAGGTCGCCGGCATTCTGCTTGACCCGCTCGCTGGCGTCCTCATGCGACAGGCCGCCAGACTCGAGCGTCTGATGCAGCTCGGCTTCCATCGCGCTCACTTCGCGCGCGACCAGCGACTCGGGCAGCTCGACCGGGTTGCGCTCGATCACGAGATCGAGCAGACCCTGGCGGACGCGCGCGTCGGCTTCCTGCTTGGCATGGGCGAGGAGCTCGCTGCGGACGCGGGTGCGGAACGCCTCGAGGTTCTCGTCGCCGAGGTCTTTCGCAAAATCGTCATCCACGGCCGGCAGCTCGCGCCGGTAGATTTCCTTGGGCGTCGCGCGCCATTCGACGGTCTTGCCGGCCAGCTCTTTCTGCGTGTAGTCGGCCGCATAAGTTTTCGAGGCTTTCATCTCTTTGCCGATCTCGGCGCCTATGAGCGCTTCGTGAACGCCGTGTGCGAGCGCGCGCTCGGAAACCTCGACCAGCCGATCTTCGGGCTTGTTCGGCGACATCGGCTTGCCGTCCTCGAAGGCCTCGATCGACGCGAGCGCGTAGTCGCCTTCCTGGACGATCGTGCGGTCTTCGACCTTCTTGAGCGTGGCCTGGCGCATGCGGAAGCGCTCGATTGCCTCTTCGACCTGTTCGTCGGTGACTTCGACTTTGGACTCCGGCACTTTGAGGCCTTCGTAGTCCTTAACCTCGATAGTCGGGCGCAGGTCGAAGGTCGCGCTGAACTTGAGCGCGAGGTCTTTCTGAAGGTCGGTCTGCTCGGTGACGATTTCGGGGGCGACGACGGGCTTGAGGTCGTGCTCTTCGAGCGCCTTTTTGGTGTATTCCTCGACGAGCTTTTGAACTACCTCGCCGCGGACCTGTTCACCGAAAAATCGTTCGAGCAAATTGCGCGGCGCATGGCCGGGGCGGAAGCCCTTGAGCACGACGCCGCGTTTGAGTTCGTTGTAGGCCTTATCCAGCTCGCTCTTGATTTCGTCGGGCTCGACTTCAATCGTAAGTTTGCGCCGGAGACTATTGGGTTCTTCGATATTTACATTCATGGCAGTTGAACTTTACAGATAAACACACAGCGATTGGGTGAATCAACCGAGCGCGCGCGGCATGTTTGTCATCCTGACGAAGCGAGCAACGCGAGCGTTTCCGTCACCCTGACAAAGCGAGCATCGCGAGCGGATGGAAGGATCTCGGACAGCGGTGCGCAAGCGCCGCCGGTTCCGGTTTTGCGTTGCTGGTTTCCAAACAAAGGAGCGCTGCGCGATTTTCGGAGACCGGAACCGGCTCCGCTTACGCGAAGCTGTCCGAGATCCGTTCCTCCCGTCGCTAACGCTCCCGTCGTCAGGATGACAGGAACTACGCGAAGCTGTCCGAGATCCGTTCCTCCCGTCGCTAACGCTCCCGTCGTCAGGATGACAGGAACTACGCGAAGCTGTCCGAGATCCTTCCTGCCGCTCGCGTTGCTCGCTTCGTCAGGATGACATACGCCGCTCGCGATGCTCGCTACGATCCGGTTCCCCTTCCCTCGAGGGAAGGGGTTACGGGTTAGGTTCCGCCCATCGTTCGCGACGCTTGCGCCGTCAACTCTTTGTGTCCGTCGCCCCTCCTTTTAGCCACAAAAGTTCAGGGATGAACTGTTCAGCCTTATGCAATCGCCCGCCGTGGCGCACAATGCCCCTCGATGGAACACCTCACTACACGCACCGGCGGTGACAGCGAGACGCGGGCGGGCAAACTGATTCCTTCGTTCGTGATCGATACCGCCGGTGCGCCCGCCTCCGCATCCGGGCCGGGAAGCGAAACGGCGGCGGTGCCCGAATGGATCGAATTGCTCCCGGCCGGCGTCTTCTACGGCCGCGACGGCCGCGGACCATTTCGGCTCGACGATCCGGCCGCGGTGATCGCTTCGACCACCGCGCTGCAGATGAACGCCGGCCTGCCCATTGACTACGACCATGCCACCGATTTCGGCGCGCCCGAAGGACGGCCCGCGCCCGCCGCCGGATGGATTCGCGAACTGGAAGCGCGCGCCGGCGCGGTCTGGGGGCGGGTCGAATGGACCGCGCGCGCGGCGAGCTCGATCGTCGCGCGCGAGTACCGCTACGTCTCGCCCGTGTTCCAGTTCGATCCCAAAGATGGAGTCGTGACGCGCTTGCTGCGGGCCGGCCTCACCAACAATCCGAATCTTCATTTGACCGCGATAGCGGCGTCGCAAACGGCGGCGACCGGCAACCAGGCGAAGGACCAACTCATGGAATTTCCAATTCAGGAACTGCGCGATCTGTTGAATCTCGATGACGGCGCGTCGGTCACGGACGTCTTCGCAAAAGTGCGCGAGCTGCGCGCGGCCGGCGATGCGGCGTCGTCACAATCGACTAGCACGCATGCACACGACCCTGCGCATTACGTGGCGATCGCGGAGTTCGAGCGCGCCCTCACCGAGCTCAACGCGCTCAAGGCCGAGCGCGCGCGCGATCGCGCCGCGCATACGGTCGAAGAGGCGATTCGCGCCGGCAAAATTGTCCCCGCCCAGCGGGAATGGGCCATCGCGTACTGCGCCGCCGATGTCCGCGGCTTCCAGGCTTTCGCGGCCAAGCAGCCGTCTCTGGTCGGCGACAACCTCGGCCTGTCGGGCGAGCCACCGGCCGACCGGCGGGCGGGCGGACTCAACCCGGCGGAGCTCGCAATCTGCGCGCAGCTCGGGCTTAAGCATTCGGAGTTTGTGCGGCGCAAGCTCGGCCGCGCGGACTTTCTGAGCCTTGAACGCAACGAGGCGGATCTCCGAAACGCGGCCGCTCGCGCCTCGGACCTTCACAACCATCAGGACTAACTCGCAGGACTAACTCGCGCCGCGCGCGGCTTTCGATTGAGCCTCACGGGCGCGCATCGACAAGGGTGAAAAAATGGCGGCTCTAACCAATGCGCGAAACACGCCCGAGATGGCCGATGGCGGCAGGATGCGCGTGTATCCAGTCGAAGCGAACACCAACGTTTACCTGGGCGGCATGGTCGCGCTGAACGCCGCCGGTAACGCGGTGCCGGCGTCGGCGACCACCACGGTCGCCAATGCGCTCAAGGTCGTTGGGCGCGCGGAATACGTAAAGGCCGGAATCCCCGGGCAGAACGCGATCAACAATCCCGGCGTCGCCGGCGCGATTTCGATCACCGCGCGCAAGGGCGTGTTTCTCTACGCCACCGACGGCTCGGTCGGCGCCGCGCAGGTCGGGCTGGTCTGCTTCGCGCTCGACGACAACAACGTCACCGCTACCGATCGCGCAAGCGGCGCAGGCGTCCAGCAATACGCGGTGGCGGGAACGGTGGTCGCGATCGATCCGAGCGGCCAGGTCTGGGTCGATTTCTGGCATCAGGCAACCGCGTCCGCATGACGATGACCTTCACTGAAATGAGGAAAAAATAGATGGAAATCAGCTCAGCCAATCTGACCGCCTTGTTCACCGGCTTCGACGTCGTCTTCCAGCGCGGCTTCGAGAAGCCGCCGTCTTACTACGAGCAAATCACCAGCGTCGTCCGCTCGGCCTCGCGCCAGACTACCTATCCGTGGCTCGGCCGCACTACCAAGTTCCGGGAATGGCTGGGCGACAGGGTAATCCAGGCGCTCGAGACCCACGAATACACAATAGTCAATCGGAACTTCGAGGACACAGTGGCGATTGACCGCAACGACATCGAGGACGACACCTACGGCGCCTACGAGCCGATCATCGAGCAGCTCGGATGGGACACCAAGGTCCATCCGGACATGCTGCTGTTCGCAATGATCAAGGACGCGGTCGCGAATCCCGGCGACGTAGTGGGCTTTGACGGCGTGCCGTTTTTCTCGGCGAGTCATCCAGTCGGCCTGATGGGCCAGGCGGGAACCACGGCGGCGAATATCAACTCGAGCGGATCGGGCGCGTACTGGTACCTGATCGACGCGTCGCGGGTGATCCGTCCATTCATCTTTCAGCTCCGCCGCGAGTACGCAGTCACCCGAATGACTAATGTGGCGGACGAAGCGGTGTTCAACCGGCGCGAGTTCCGCTACGGCGTGGACGGCCGCGCCAACACCGGCGTCGGGCTGTGGCAGTTGGCCTACGCCAGCAACACCGATCTGAGCAATCCGACCAATTACGGCGCCGCGCGCGCCGCGATGAGAGCGTTTAAAACCGATGCGGGACAGCCGTTTGGTGCGCTGTCGAGCCGCAGCGGCGTGTACCTGCTGGTGCCGCCCACGCTCGAAGAAGTCGCGCGTCAATTGCTGAACTCCGAATTCATGGCCGGCGCCGGCGCCAGCGCGACGGTCGCCACCTCGAACATTTGGCGCAACAGCGCGGACCTTATCGTCAGCGAGTTCCTGGCGTAAGGGACGCAGCAAAAAGTGAAACAGCGATGAATCCAGTTTCCCTGATCCGGCGTACCGCGGGTTCCCCTCCTGCCCGCGCCGCCGGAGCGAATGGCCACTCTCCGCGGGCGCAAATCGGTTGTCCCGCGCCCGCGGAGAGACCTGAATCTTCCCCTCTCCCTGTAAGGGAGAGGATCGAAGGTGAGGGTCCTAATCCAGCACGCGTTGCGCGCGCGATTCAAGATTCTGTCATGCAAACCTTTCCATTTGGAATAGTCACTTCCTGGCAAGTGAGGTTACGACAGTGAGTTACGCGACCGCACAGGACATGATTAATCGATACCCTAATCGCGACCTGGTCCAACTGACTAATGAAGATCCCACGGCAACCACTATAAATGACACGCCGATTACCCAGGCCCTGGCCGACGCGTCAGCCGAAATCGACGGCTACATCGAGGGCCGCTTCACCTTGCCGCTGACAGACCCGCCGGCGGTCCTCAACCGCCTGGCCGCCGACATCGCGATGTATCGAATGCAGTCGCTGCGTCCGCTGCACGACCTCGAAGACGCGCGCAAACGCTACGAGGACGCCGTGGCGATGCTGGCGAAAGTTGCGTCGGGCGACCTCACGCTCGGCCTGTCCGCCGACAACCAGGAGCCGCCGGTGGCAGGCTCAGTCGAAACGGTGCAGGGCCCGGATCGCGTCTTCGATCGCGACAAGCTGAAGGGCTACTGAGATGGGCGTAATGCTTGACGCGCCGTGGAACGGCGTGACCTTCACGCCGCCGACGGCGATCGACATCGCGACGATCGAAGACGCGATCGTCAGCCAGCTGCAAACGCAGATCAGCTCGATCGAAATCGCGCACTACCCGGATCGTCCCGAGACCTGGCGCATGACCCATCGCGTCGGCGCGGCACTGGTGATGTACAAGGGCGCGCAATACGGCGAGCTGCTCGACACCGCCGCGATCATCCAGCAACGCAAACTCGAGTTCGAGATCTCGATCATGATGCGCGATCTCGGATGGGCGGTCGGTGGCGACGCATCAGGTCCAAGTCCCGGCGCCTACGCGATCATCGAAGCTATCCGGTCCGCCTTGTCCGGCTATCAAATTCCCGGCTGCCGCAAGATGTATCCGGTGAGCGAAAAATTCGTGAAGCGCGACAAACAGGGCGGCGTGTGGACTTACACCTCGACCTTTGCGCTCAGCACCGTGGCGGTTGAAGCCTCGCAGCCCGACAACTTTCCGCTCTTCATCAAGGGTGTCGCGCTGGAAGATGGAGGAGAAAGCACAGTCACGGTCGGCGCGTCCGGCTACACATTCAACTCGAGTCTGCAAGTCCAGCTGCCGCAGGCCAACGTGTTTGCCGTGAGCGTCACGGGTCCCGGCGGCGTCGAGCTTGTCCAGGGCACAGACTTTTCGGTGGATCGCGCGAATGGAATAGTCACTGCAATCGCGGGTGGTGCGATATCGGCCGGCGAGACAGTGCAGATCGCATACGCATACGCCGAAGTGGCTATTGCGACATCAGGCCAGACCGAGCCGACTAACTAACCGACTGAGTAAAGGTGATACATGCCAGCCAGTTTCCTGCATGGAATTGAAGTAATCGAGGTTCCCAATGGGCCGGTGCCGGTCACGGTGGTCAAATCGGCGGTGATTGGACTGGTGGGGACGGCCCCGGGGTGGGCGGTGGCGTCGCCGCTGGTCGCCGCAGGGTTAAACTCGCCGACGCTGGTCTCGTCAGCACTGGACGCAGCCGCCTTCGGGCCTATAGTTCGCGGATACTCGATTCCGTATGCGCTGGCCGCGATCCAGGCGCAAGGGGCGGGGCAGGCGATCGTCGTCAACGTCTTCGATCCGAGCAGGCATTTCACCGCGATCGCCGCGACGGCATTCACTTTCAATAGTCAGGGCACTATTAACCTCGGACATATGGGCGTGTCGAATGTGGTAGTCACTAGCAATCCGGCCGGTACTACGTATGCGTCGAGCACTGACTATACGCTCGACGCTGTGAATGGCGTGGTGACGATCGTGCCAGCCGGATCGGGAGGGCATATCGCGGCCGGCGCCAGCGTGCTGATTGCGTTCAACTACGCCGATCCGTCGAAGGTAGTGGACGCCGACGTGATCGGCGCAATCAGCGGCGGCGCGTACACGGGTTTGCAGGCGCTTCAGACCACATACGGCACGTTGGGATTCTTTCCCAAGATACTGATAGCGCCGGGCTATTCGCAGGACGCCGCGGTTGCAACGGCGATGACAGCAATGGCGAGCAAGATTCGAGCAGTCACGCTGGTCGATTCGCCGTCGGCGACGTCACCGACCGCCGCGATAACCAATCGCGGAGTGGTCGGCAACAGCTTCGCGTCGTCGAGCAGCCGGACGATTCTCTGCTATCCGCAAGAAACCTTCTTTGACGCGGGAATTGTGCCGACGGGCGTAACCCTGAACGCGTCAGGACTTCCGCAGACAGCGCAGTTCAACGCGAACGCAGTCGCGCCATACTCGCAGTGGATGGCGGGAGCGATGGCGGCCAAGGATTTGGCGCAGGGTTACTGGTGGTCGCCATCCAACACGCCGGTGGAAGGGATGCTTGGGCCGGATGTTCAAATCTATGCGTCCATACTCGACGCGTCATCCGACACCAACAATCTGAATGCGGCGGGAATCGTCACGGTGTTCAACGCGTTCGGGACGGGGCTGCGGGTTTGGGGAAACAGGAGCGCGGGGTATCCGACGGCAACCACTCCGGACAACTTCATCTCGGTCCGCCGCACAATGGATGTGATCGAGGAATCGGTGGAGCTCGCGATGTTGCAGTTTATCGATCAGCCGATCTCGAACGCGCTGATCGACGCGATCCTGGCGAGCGCGAACGCGTTCATCAGGTCGCTTATCCAGCGGGGAGCGTTGGTTGCGGGTGCGGCCAGCTTTAACCCGGCGGAGAATCTATCGGCGCAAATCGCGGCCGGCCAGCTGGTCTTCGATATCGACGTAATGCCGCCGCCGCCCGCGGAGAGAATCACCTTTGAGGCATTCATCGATGTGACGCTGCTGCAGCAGCTGGGGAACACTAGTCCGATCACCGTAGCGGCGGGAGCAACGGCTTAACTCGTACCGACGCGAGAGGAAAAGAATGAATATCCAGATCAACTCACTGACTAATGCAAATATATACATCGACGGAGTCGGGTTGCTGGGGCGGGCGGAAGAAATAGAAATCGCCAATCCGAAGCACAAGATGATTGACTACAAGGGATTAGGGATGGCGGGAACCGCGGAGTTGTGGGCGGGGGTGGAAAAGCTCGAGTCGAAGATCAAGTGGTCGTCGTTCGACGCCGATACGCTGGCGATGTCGGCGAGTCCATTCCAGACACACTCCTTCCAGGCGCGCGGAAACCTGGAGCAGTACACCAGCCAGGGCCGGACCGCACAGCTTCCGGTCGTGTACCTGATGACAGGAATCTTCAAGGATGCGGGCAGTCCAACCTTCCGTCAGCATCAAATGGTCGAGACTACTTCAGTAGTCAGTATCTATCACTGCGAGCTATTCGTGGCGGGTGTCCAAATATACTTGTACGACGTCTTCGCCAATATCTACGTAGTGGGTGGAGTGGATCAACTGAGTACTTTCCGATCGAATCTGGGCGGGTGAGTAAACCTGTCTATGAAGTCGAAGGACGGGAGCGAGAACTAATGAAAACCGACGACACTATTGTGAATGGAGTACGCATCGCAGGCGCGGAGGCGAAGGAGGGGGAGGAAGTCCGGACGATCGAATTGCCGTCGGGCACGCGAGCAGAGGTGCGGAAAGGATACGGACGCGATCTGATGCGCGCTCAGCGGGCAGCGGCGGGGGGAGACGCGAGCGCGGTGGTATTCGCGTTGATCGCCGAGGTGACGCGCGTGGACGGGCGCAAGATCGTGTACGAGGACGTGCTCGAGATGGATCTTGCGGACGTGATGGCGCTGCAAGCCGAGGTGATTGACGAAAATTTCGACCGCCCTCCGCAGCGAGCTTCGCAGGCCTCGTCCAATCCGGATTCTCAGTCCCGGAATTGAGCGGGATGGACTTTGCGGAGCTGTCGTACTGGCTCGACGCAGTGGCCGAATATGAACGAATGTGCGTCGAACGCGGCGGAGGGGAGGAAACGTGAGTAGTAAGTGCAGTGACTATCGTGAGGCGCAGCTAGTGAGTAATCACTCGAGACGGTGAGGCGATGGGAATAAGATTATTCGTAGGCAATCTGAGTTTTTCGCTGGGCGACGCCGATTTGCGCGAAGCGTTTGCGGAAATTGGCGGAGTGGATCGAGCCGAGATCGTGCGCGACCGTTTCGACGGACGCTCGCGGGGGTTCGGCTTTGTCGAGATGAAGAGTGAGGGCGACGCCGCAGTCGCGTTGCGAGCGATGAACGGCAAGGAACTCGCGGGCCGTCCGCTGCGCGTGGAGGCGGCGACCTCTCAACGCCGCCCGTTCGACCGCAACGCGGCGCGGACCCAGTAGAGAATCGATAGGACGCGGCAGATGGCCAGGCAAACCAGGACGAGCAACCCGACGCCGACGAGTGGCGGGTTGGAGGTGGAGAAGGCGCATAGCCAGCTTGACCGAGTGGCCAGAGTCGCGCGCACCAGCGTTCGCGTCGCGCGGGCGACGGCGAGCATCGCGCAGGCGGGCGCGTATCGTTGGCAACCAGCCGCACAAGGCTCACGGTCGCAAGAGATTCGATTTGAGACGGGGCTTGCGGTGAAGCGAACGGCCGGCGACGGCTTCGGAAGCCAAGGTGGCGCTGAGGCTACGCCGGTTCGGAGCGAAAGAGACGATCGGAGAAAGATTGCGAGAGCCGAGATCGGGTGGGGTCGCGCGACGCTGATGGAAGCGGGCGCGCGTCGGCAGCGACAGGTATTGGACTTGTCGCGGGTGGTCAAAGCTCTGGCGCGGGCTGCACGTTCAAGCGAATTGGGAAGGGCGGGGCGAGCGATTTCCAATGGGCGGAAATACGCGATGCGGCCGTCGCGTTGGAATAGTGAGACGATAGGTCGAGAGCGCGAGAATCTTGAAGAAAAGCGGCGATCCTTGGGCTTGGCGGGGTTGCCGGCGAAGGTTCGCTTCGCTCCGATCGTTCGCGGAGTGAATCCACCCGCAAATGTCTCGCGGCGCGAGTTCGCGCGGCCGACCGGCGGTAGCCGCGTTTCGAAAGACGGCAGCCGAGGCGGGGGGATTACTATCAACTCATCGCCGACAGTCGTGATCAATTCACCGGCGGGCGGGGCCGTGCAGCATGATGTGATCGGCGCGTTGCGGGCACATCGCGAAGAACTGTTCGATCAATTGAAACGCGAATCCGCGCGGCGTGAGCGGGCGCAGTTCTGAGGAGAGATCACTTGTTCGCAGTGTTGGGCGACATTCAATTCGAGGTGGTCGGATCTCCGGAGGAGTATGAATCCGCGGGGTCGTACGATTTCGCCGAGCAGAAGGTGCTTGAGAGCAAGCCGGCGCTGCAATGGGTCGGGGACGATCTGGAGCGGTTGAAGTTCGAGTTGACGTGGCACGCGTCGTTCACGAATCCGGCCGAACAATTGGCGCGATTGCGCGCGACGGCAGCGCAGCATTTGGCGCTGCCGCTGGTGTTCGGCAACGGGGGATTTCGCGGGTTCTTCGTCATCGAGTCGATCAACGTTAAGTCGCAGCAACTGTCGGCGAGCGGCTCGCCGATCGCGATTCGGGTCGCGCTCGCGCTCAAGGAATGGATAGCGGGCCCTCTGCTGCTCTCGAGCGCACAGCCAGTGAGGGCATCGCTGCCATTGGGAATCGCGACGGCGTCGGCAGGGGCAGGCACGAACACTCTCACGCCGGGCGTATCGGCATTACTGATTACACCGGCGGCGACGGGCGCGAGCGGTCCCAATCTTGAAGCAGGCGATGTGCCTGCCGCTGCGATCGTGAGGAGTGCCGGGCAATGACGCCGTCTGGACAGTTCATTCTGCACGTTACGACCGCGGGTGAGCGGTGGGACTTGCTGTCGTGGCGATACTATGGGGATCCGACTGACTATTCGCCGATCATAATGGCTAATCCGAATGTACCAATCGAACCGGTGTTCGATGCGGGCATCTCGATCGCGGTGCCGCTGCAGCAGAAGAGCGCCGTGGTCACGGCCAACCTGCCGCCCTGGAAAGTATCGCAAGCGGTGAGTGAGTAATGGCGGCAGCGGGATCTTATATAGTCAGTTCGCCGCAGTGGATACTCATTTACTCGGGCGTGAACATCTCAGTGGATGTCTCGCAGATGGTTCTCGCGATTAGATACGTCGATCGTCTCGACGCCGCGTCGGGCGAGCTGGAGCTGGAACTGGAGGACTCGACGGAGCTGTGGCAGGGGCCGTGGTATCCGGCGCTGGGCGACGTAGTGAGTCTGCAAATTGGCTATAGCGGCGGGGCGTTGCTGGACTGCGGTGAATTTCAGATTGACGAGTTGGAGTTGGACGGTCCACCCGACGTGATGCGACTGCGCTGTCTTGCCGCGTACGTCACAAGCGCGATGCGCACGGCCAATACGGTAGCGTACGAGAACATGAGCATCGAGGAAATTGCCGGGCAAATTGCCGCAAAGTACGGGCTGGCGCTGGTGACGGCGTCATCGGAGTCCGCGAACGATGTAGCATTCGCGCGGGTCACTCAGAGGCGTCAGATGGACCTGGAGTTTTTGAAACGCCTGGCGCGAGAGCACAACTTCGATTTCACGGTGCGCGCGGGCCAGTTGATCTTTTACGAGCGGGCGGCGCTCGAGTCAGTCGCGGCGGCGGCGGTGATTACGCGAAGCGACACGGTTCGATTCTCATTCCGGAACCGGAGCCGCCGAATCTACGAGGCAGCGGAATTTTCCTACTTCGATCCGGATACGAAGGAGCTGATTACTCAGTCGGTGCCCGCGGACCAACCTTCGCCGACCGGAGATACGCTCAAAATCGTGGCGCGCTGCGAGAATGCCGAGCAAGCGCAGGTGAAGGCCGAAGCAGCGCTTCATCTGCACAACATGGTGTTCGTGGACGCGTCGATTGAAGGACCGGGGAACACGGTGCTGGTGGCGGGAAACAATGTAGAGCTCAGCGGATGGGGCGCGCTCGACGGAAAATATCTGATCGAAACCGCAACGCATCAGGTGGCGCGGGCGGCGGGATACTCAACCTCAATAGCGGCGCGACGGGTTGGCGCATGAACGACATAATCGAATACCGCGAGCGATTTGCCTCGCTGAATCCGACTTTCCGGGTCGGGATAGTGCAGGCGCAGGATGCGGCGAAGGCGAAGGTGCGGGTGGTGTTTCCGGATTACGACGAAATGATCAGCTGGTGGCTGCCGGTAGTATTTTTCAAGACGCAGAACGACCAGGCGTACTGGATTCCGGACATCGGCGAGCAGGTCGTATGCCTGATGGATCTGCGCGACGAGGCAGGCGCGGTGCTGGGCGCGATATATTCGAGCGCCGACGTGCCGCCGGTGAACAATGCCGACAAGTTTTATCTTGGGTTCAAGGATGGCGCGCGGGTCGAATACGATCGCGTAGCGCACCTGCTTGATTTGTTATTTCAGGACACCACCGAACTGACCTACGACGCGCGCGCGCATCTGCTCGATCTTAAGTTTCAGGATCAAGCCGAGCTTAAGTACGACGGCAGCGAACATGTGCTGAGCGTGAGCCTGCCGAACGGCGGGGCGTTCAACCTGACGGCGAATGGCGCGCAGATTCAGATCGACTCGAGCGGCAACGTGATCATCAAGAGCGCGGGGCAGGTCCAGATTGGCAACGGTCTGCTGGCGGGCGTCGCGCGGCTGGGCGACAGAGTGCAGGTCGGCGAGGCGACTGGGACGATCGTGTCGGCAAGCACCGACGTGCTGGCGGGATGACGATGGCAGCGGGAGCAATCACGCTTGCGGATATCAGGTCGGCTGACTGGTCGCTGGCTCTGGGAGCCATTGGCGAAGTCGTGCAGGGAATCGCGGATGTCGAGCAGTGCCTCGGGATAATCGTGACCACGCCGCGCGGGAGCGACCCGTTGCGGCCGACCTTTGGGGCGGACATCTGGCGCTACATCGATAGTCCGATCAGCCTGGCGCTGCCCGCAATCGTGAGCGAACTGACTTCGGCGATCACGATTTGGGAGCCGCGGGTGAATCTTGTTTCGGTGACCGCGCAACCGGTCAATGACGCGACGGCGCAATCGGGGGCGCATCTCGACGTCACCCTGAACTGGCAGCTCAAACTGGGCGTCGCCGCGGCGCCAGTTCAGGTCACGACCGTGACAATTCCGGGAGCGACGGTCTAGCCGGGCCGCGCCGACGCGATGAAAGGATGAGCTGATGGGTGCAGGAATTCCGACGCTGCTGCCGCCGGTGTTCGTCAACGACGCGGACGGGCTCGATCCGAACCTGATCCTTGCTGACATGGTCGCCGAGTTCGAGGCAGCGGCGGGGCGGACGCTGCAACCCGCGCAGGTCGAGCGTCTGCTGATAAATTTGTATGCATACCGGGAGTCGCTGGTGCGCAACGCGATCCAGTACGCGGCCGAGCAGAATCTGCTCGCGTTCGCGTCGTTCCCGATGCTCGACTATCTCGGTCAACTGCTGAACGTCACTCGGCTGGCGTCGCAGCCGGCGGTGACCACGCTTGAATTCACGCTGAGCGGCGCGCTGACGGTGCCGTTCACGATAGCCGCGGGAACACTGGCGGGGACCAGCGACGGGCGGTTCGTGTTCGCGACCAGCGCGGCGGTCAGCATCGCGGCCGGGGGAACAATCGCAAGTGTTGCGGCGGCGGCGACCGCTCCAGGAGCGGGTGCGAACGGATACCTGGCGGGGCAGGTGAGCGTTCAGATCAATCCGAATGCTTTGATAGCGAGCGTGACCAACTCCAGCACCAGCAGTGGCGGATCGGCGCCGGAGACGGACGATCATCTGCGCACACGGATCCAGGCTGCGCCGAATCAGTTCAGCGTCGCGGGGCCGACCGGCGCCTACCGCTTCTTCGCGATCGGCGCCGACCCATCGATCGTCGATGCGCAAGTGGTCAGTCCCGTGCCCGGAGCGGTAAACGTGTACGTGCTGACGGGACCGGTGACGCAACAGCCGGCGCCGGCGCCGAACAGTGCGGGAGTGGCAAACTCGGCGCTGCTGGCGAAAGTCGGCGAGGTGCTGAACGCCGACACGATCCGTCCTCTTACCGACACCGTGGGCGTTCTCGCCGTGAGCGAAGTGGACTACCAGATCACGGCGACGGTAACTCTGTATTCAGATGCCGATCCGACGGCGACGATCACCGCGGCGACGCTTGCGGTCGAGGAGCTTGCGATCGAGCTGGCCGCGAAGATTCAGCGCGACATCGTGCCGAGCCGGATAATCGCCGCGCTCTCGGTCGCGGGGGTTTATGGCGTGACGCTGACGTCGCCGATACTGACGACGCTCAACCCGGGGCAGTGGGCGAACTGCACGATGATCTCGCTGACGACGGCGTTCAGCACGGAGCACAGCTGATGCCCGAGCTTTCCGCCGCGCCCTCGATCAACGATACGCGAACGCAGGCGCTGCTGGGGTTGATCGCGCGGCTGGCGGCGCTCGATCTCACGCCGCTGCTGGTTTACAGAATCGACTCGGTGGTGGCCTCGGCGTTGCCGTTGCTGGCGTGGCAGTTCGATATCCTGTCGCCGCTGTGGCAGTTGATCGCGCCAGTTGCGCTCGGCGTCGATGCGCTTACGAACATCGATTTGCTCATCGACGTGGACAATCTGATCGAATCCGGCGGGCTGGTTACCGAGTTGGCTCTGACCGAAGCGGCGCAGCGCGATCTGCTCAAAAGCGCGATCGCGCTGCATCGGTTTCGCGGGACGCCGTGGGCGATCAAGCAGGCGCTCGGCTCATTGGGATGGGCGACGGTCACGCTGCTCGAAGGTCAGACGAGTTGGGGCGGAGTCGCGTATCCGTCCAACCAGGGATGGGCGGTGTTCCGCGTGATGATCGATCTGGCGGCGGGGCAGGGCGTTTCGATCGGGGCGGCGTCCACAGCGGCGGCGGCGGTGAATTTTTTCAAACCGGCGCGCGCATGGCTCGACTCAGTATGGTTCGCGGTGCCGGCGATTACGGATGCAGGGCCGGTGCCGTCGGACAAGCTGACGCTGGGTGGGATCGTGAAGTACCAGCTCGACGCGGCGCCGGTTCCCAATGACAACGCGCTGGCGTTCGCGATCGTCGCGGCGTCATCGACCGAAGCGTACGGTCCGATCGTTCCCGCCTACGACGCGCACTATCGGCACAGCGGGATCACTTACGGCGTCAACGAACCCGCGGTCGCGGATTCGGCGCTAACAGTCAACGGCGCAGGCGTCCTCGATGGAGGTTGAAATGAGCAGGCCGATTGGAATCGTGCGGATCCGGCTGATCGAGCGGGGCCGGGTCGCGTGGGAGTACGAGGGTCGCAATCTTTTCGTGAACGCGGGGCGGCCCGCGCTGGCGGCGCTGCTGGGCGGAGATACCGCAGGCGAATTCGCCGCGGCGGTGGGATTCGGCACGGGCTTGAACGCGCCGGCAGTGACCGACACCGCGCTGACCGCGCCCGCATACTACAAAGCGCTGGACGGTCACGGCGAAGACGGCAACGGCGGCTTGACGCTCAACTGGTCGCTGACGACCGCGGACACCGGCGCGCAGGGGATCACAATCCAGGAGCTGGCGATATTCGCGAATCACGCGAGCGCGGGACTGCCGGGAACCACCGCGCCGACCCCGATGCTCGCGCGCAAGACTATTGCACCAATAGTATTTGGCGCGGGAATGAGTATTAGCGGAACGTGGACGCTCACCTTCTGAGGTAGTCAATGGCTACACTAATCGACGCGGCCGAGTTTACCTCGAATGAGGTTTATCAGATACAGGCAACCGATCCGGTCGAAGGCGCCGCCAGCGGCGCGAGTTTCAGCGGGACGGGTGTCTCGAATCAACCGCATCAGCAACTGGCTAATCGCACTGCGTTCCTGAAACAGCGCCAGGACGTCAATATCGCGAATATCGGCGTGCTGCAGGGGTTCATCGCGAACTTCGCCGGAGCGATGGGAGCCAACGGTTACCTGGCGATTCCGCTGGCCGACGTGAATCGTGGATCGATCGTCGCGATCGTCCAGTGGGGCGCGATGTTTCCGGGCGGCGGGCTCGACAACGATACGAGTTACACGGTGACCTGGCCGAGGGCTTTCCCCAACGCGTGCATTTGGTCGATGGCGACGCTATCGAACTCGAAGGCGCTGAAGAACACGGGCCAATTGATAGTCGAAATAGTCAGTTTCACGACGAGCGAAGGAACCTTCAGATCGGATCTGATCGGCGGCGCGGCTTCCCAGCTTCCGAACGACGGCTTCTACTGGATGGCGATTGGATTCTGAGGCCGTCGGCGAAGGCGTGATTGGTGGAACGGTGATGGATTCCAGACGAAAGATTTCACCGGCGATTGGCATGATGCTCTCCGCCATCCTGCTGGTCGCCGGTGCGCAGGCGGGCGCGCAGAATCTGCCGCCGCCGGGATCTTATCAGCCGATCCCGAATTTCACGGGCGTGGGCGCCGGATTGCAGTTCCGCGAGGCGATCAATCAGAGATTTTCGGGCGCGCAGCCGGTCGCGCCTTCGATAGTCACGCCGACCTTCTCTAATCTGCCGCCCGAGCAGGACGGGATGCTGCTGTTCTGCAAGGATTGCCGGAGCGCGACGCCGTGCGTCAGCGGCGGGGCGGGCGCGTGGGCGCTCGGAACTCGCGGACAATGGGCGTGCGCGGGCGCGGCTCTGGAAGCCACGCTCAACGCGAATAGCAACAAGATTGCGAATCTCGCGAGCGCGACCGTCAACGGCGACGCGCTTGCATTCGGCCAGAGCGGGGCGCAGTTCAACACGCTCTCGGGATCGAAGCTTGATGGCAGCGACGCGATCGCCAACGTCAGTCTCAACGGCGTCAAGAACGTGCGAGCGTTCGGCGCGACCGGATCGCTCGCGACCGCGTCCGCGGTCACCGCCGGCGGCAACGCGAATGTGACGGTGAATTCGATCGGCGACTTCAAGGTCGGGAATTGGATCAAAATCGATCATGCGGGCGCCGCCTCGAATGCGACTACTCCGACCGGCGTGACGGTCGTCCCGAACAGCTACGGCATGAATCCGAATCCGACGTCGGATTTCACCAAAACTCTGGCGAACGGCGGCGGTTGCCAGGTCGATTCGGCCGTCACCAATACCGCGCACAACACTGCGTGCAACGTTTCGTACACCTATCAAATCGTCGGAGTGAGCCAGGGCGGCGGATGGTCGGCGCCGACCGCGGCGGTCTCGACCGGCGCGGGACCAGCGACGCTCAGCACGAACAACAACCTGGTGGTGAGCTGGACGGGCGCGGCGAACGACGTAGCGTATCTGATCTATTCGTGCAGCGGCGCGGGATGCACGCCGAGGCTGCACGCAGTCGTGCCTCACGCGGGTGCGCCGGGCGCGACGGCGGAATCGTATCGCGACTTCGGGCATGCGTTCGGCGCGGATGAAGATTTCGGAGCGGCGATGCCCTCGGCCGCAACCGCACAAGATCTATTCGCGCAAATAACGGGTGTGAGCGGCACCAGCGTGACGCTTTCGACGCCGCCAGCGCAAACCGGATCGTTCACGATGCGGCACGACGATAGCGTGCCGATCAACGAGGCGATCAGTTCGATCTGCTCGCACACGGCGGCGGGCGGCACGGTCGGCGGGATGGTCGAGTTTCCCGCGACCTCGGCCTACCCGCTCGCGCAGTCGCTCAATCTCTACGGATGCTGGGGCGTCACGCTCTCGCTGACCGGGGCCCAGAACGGCGACGGCGGACATCCGGTGGAGCTTGAATGGCACGGAGTGACGGGCGGCACCGTGATCAACATGAACAAGGCGGCCGACTCGCGAATTGCGGGGCTGTCGGTTTCGGGAATCAACGGCAACACGGCCGGGGTGATAATCGACATCGACAATTACGCGACCGGCGGCGGTGGCGACAGTCTTGCGACGCAGCACGATACGTTCGAGCGGCTGGAGCTCGGCCGCGCCGGCATCGGGATTCGCGTGGCGAATCGTTCCGGCGGCAACGTTCAGGACCTGAGTTTTCGCGACGTGCAGGTATCGAATCCGTCGAACGGGCAGGGCGGGATGTGGGGCTACTTCTTCGGCGGCAGCGGCCAGACCTACAACGAGGAAATTCGTGGCGGCCTGATCCAGGGCCGCGACGTTGCGATCGTGTCGGCCTTCGTGGGACAGCTCGAGATATACGGCACCGACTTCGAGCAGAACAAGATCGAGGCGTGGACCAGCGATCGGTTCGGCGGCGGAGCGGACGGCAACATGATGTTTTCGGGCGTGACCAGCGAGGGCGCGCAATATTTCATCTTCGACCCCAACAACACCGGCTCCACCTTCATCATCAACGCGAGTCGAATTGCCGACGCGCCCGGTCCCAACGGATTCGTGATGCAGTTGAATCGGCCAACCGCGATCAAGAGCTCGTGGGTCTGCGGCGGAGGGACGACGATTTGTGGAATCAGCAACGGCAACGTGCCGAACCCGCAACCAATCATTTCGATGCAGAACAATTACGGCGACTCGAGCCCGTTTCGCAACGGCGACGGCAGCAACGCGCCTGACTCGATGATCTTTACGGAGTTCACCGACGCGCTGGCGGGCGGCGTCGTTCGAGTCGGCTACTTGAACCACGCGCCAAGCATCGAAGCGTGCTCGAACGGCGGAACGGTCTCGGCCAACACGACGATCGCGTTCTCGACCAACTCGTGCCAGAAAATTTCTACCGCGACGAGCGGACTAACCTACACGCTGTCCACGACGGGGTTGGTTGCGGATCAGGTCGTGACGATCGAGTCTTACATCACCGGCGCGATTGCGGCGGGGCCCGTATTCGCCACCGCCAACGGCGCAATCAAGTGGGCGGGGGGCGCGGCGCCAACTTCGAGCATCGCGAGCGGCTCCGTCGATATTCTCAGGCTCAAGTGGGACGGCGCGAACTGGCTCGAAGTCAGCCGCAGCATCGGCGACCATTGACGCCGCCCCGGGCGCGATCGCGGACGAACGAGGCGAGACTGACCCATCCCACGCCGGCGATGGTCGCCAGGAATGGGATAGCAGGTACCCGGAAGCGCGCGTCGAAGTTATCGGCCGATGGCGCTGTCGCTAACAGCAGCAGCAGCGCTACTGCGAGCAAAATCCATAATTGGTCGTCCCTCCGGTAAATCCAAAGCGCTCGCGCGACTCCGATCCAGACAACGTAGAGCAACATCGCATCGAACGCCATCGAAGCGATCTTTACCAGCCGAAACGCCGACCCACCGCCATTCACAATTTTAGCGAGGCCGACCTGCGGCTCGTGAGGCTCGAATGCGAGGCGGAGGAAGCCCAGCGCAGTAACTTCCGCAGTCGCGATCGGGTGGCTCGCTATCACGTCAATGCTCCGCGATAGCATGAGCTTCGCCACCCGCGGAGAGGTCTGGACCGCCCATGAAATCTCGTCGTGGGGCGAAAGCCGGCGCGCGTCTGCAATCAGGTCCGCATGGTCGCCGAACGCGGGCGTCTCAATTGCGCGCGCGGTGGCGCGTTGCGTTTCCGCCAGCGACGCTCCAGTTGCGACCGAGAGCACCGCAGGCACCGTGTACGAGTACAGCATCATAGGTCCCTGAACCGTCAGTGCGAACACGCCGGCAACGCGATAGTTGCGCGCTGCCCACGCTCCCACCATGACCAGCGCCACGCCGAGGGCGGCTGCCGCGCGAATCCATTTGCGGGAGACCAGGAATGGTACCGGAGCAAGCATCAGCAACGGCTCGGCGACGGGTCTGACGAGAGTTGACGCGCCGTACAAAAATCCGGCAGCGAGCGCACAGTTGGATAGGGATCCGAAGACCGCGCCCGCGAGCAGGAGTTGGAACAGCGGCTCACTCAGCAGCTCCTTGGTCACGGTGATCGTCGCCGGATCGAACGCCACAATAGCGGTCGCGACGATCGCCGCCGCCGCCCCATATCGTCTGTTGGTAAATGCTGCCACCACGCCACACACGGCCGCGCCGAAAACCGCTTGAGCTAAGATAGCCAGCCGATAGTGATTCAGAAAAAGCGTGAGGAACAGCGGATATCCGGGAGTCCGCCACACCTCCGGAGCACCACAAGCGCCGGTCATGGCGGCGAAGCCGCACCCCGCCCGGATGCCGTGGGCCAGTGCAAGGTAGCCGACCGAATCTGTAGCAACCGCCCACGCCGATCCCGATCGCAGCAGCCACGCCGCGCGAATAGCCAGCGCCGCCAGAACGATCAACGCGATCAGGTAATCGGCACGAGAGAATCGCAGCAGTTTGAAATTGTGTCGTTCTGAGCGCACCGGCATGACTTTATGCGCCCCATCAGCGGCGCCTGGCTGAACCTCAACCGAGTCTCTCGATGATTCGCTCCATTGCGATTCCGCGCGAGCCTTTCACGAGCAGCACGTCGCCGGGCCGGACCAAATCCGCAATCACTTTTGCCGCCGCGAGACTGTCGGGCACGTTCGCGATCTCAGCCGTGTGCGCGTCGCCGGACAAGACCGCACGCGCAGAGTTCATCTCGGGGCCGACGGCGACGAAGGCGGCGGGACGCGAGCGGATCACGTCGCGAATCGCCTCCCGATGCGCGGCGGCCGACTGATCGCCGAGCTCGAGCATGTCGCCCATCGCGATCACCAGGCGGGCGCCGAGTCCGTCGGCGACTTCGCGCGCGGCCGCCAGCGCGGCGCGAATCGAGCGAGGATTCGAGTTGTAGGTGTCGTCGATGACGAAGATGCCGTTAATCGAAGTGCTGGCGAGGCGGCCGGCGACCGGCTGCACGCTGGCGAGCGCCTGGGCGACGGCCGCGAGCTCGCGCGATTCGAGCGGCGTCGCGCGCATTGCAGCGACTCCCGCGATCGCGGCGGTACAGTTGAGCGCGGCGGCTTCGCCCAGCAGCGCGATTTCAGTTTCAATGAAGGGCTCGATGCCCGCGGCGACCAGCTCGCGTGCGAGCTCGACCCGGATGCGCGAGCGGGCGCCGGCGCTTCGACCGACGAGGCGCACGTGAGCGTCGGGCGATTTGCCAAAGGTGATACGGCGCAGATGTTTCGGAATCCGCGCCAGCACCATCGGCTCGTCGGCGGACGCGACCGCATAACGGGTGGCAGTCGAGAACAGCGCCGCTTCTTCGTCGGCAATATCGTCGAGCGTGCCGAGACCTTCGCTGTGTTCGAGATCGACGTTGAGCACCATCGCGGTGTCCGGCTCAACTATTTGCGCGAGTCTCGGAATTTCACCGCGCGTGTTGGTTCCGCATTCAAGTACGGCAGCTTGATGCTCGCCGGCGAGCGTGAAGATAGTCATCGGCACGCCGATCAGATTGTTGAGATTGCCGGGGGTGGAAAGCGTGGCGCCGAACAATGCGCGAACGACGGCGGCGGTGAGCTCCTTGGTTGTGGTTTTGCCGACAGCGCCGCCGATTGCGATGAGCGGAACTGGGCGCGCGGCGCGGATGCGCGCAAGATGCCGGTGCGCGAGACGGCCAAGGGCGGCCAGAGTGTCATCAACTTCGATGCAATCGAGAGCAGGGTGATGGCGACCGGTCGCGACGATCGCGGCGGTTGCGCCGCGTGCGGCTGCTTGCGCGAGATAGTCATGGCCGTCGGACGCTGCGCCGTGCAATGCGACGAACAGCGCTCCCGCCTCGATCGAGCGCGTATCGATGCTGACGCCGCGGACGTTGCCGTCGCTGCCCGCTCCCGTCCGGTAGCTGCCTGCTGCGCCGCCGGCGGCTGGCCGCGCACCTTGTACGCCATCACCGAATTTCACTGCCGAATTGGTGGCGACAAGCCTGCCGCCGGTAGCCGCGACGACTTCGGCGAGCGTGAACTCGCATTGATTGATCGGAATCGGTGTCGCCATCGCGAAACCATTGTGCCGAAATATTCGCGGCGCTCATACCGGCCGTGGCTTGACAAGCGCGCAAGCTCGAATCAGCCTGCTGCGTACGAGGGACCACGATGGCAGACAGCAAAACGCCGATTGTCGGCGTGATAATGGGCAGCAAGAGCGACTGGGAGTACATGGCGGCAGCGGCGGAGGTCATGGAAGAACTTCAAGTACCGCATGAAGTTCGAGTTATGTCGGCGCATCGCACGCCCGACGTGACTCTGGAATATTCGGCCAACGCTTCCGGCCGCGGATTGCGCGTTATAATCGCCGGCGCCGGCGGTGCCGCGCATCTGGCGGGCGTGGTCGCGGCGAAAACCATCTTGCCGGTAATTGGCGTGCCGATGCCGACGACCTCGCTCAACGGAATTGATTCGCTGTTGTCGATTGTGCAAATGCCGAAAGGGGTGCCGGTGGCGACGATGGCGATTGGCAAAGCGGGCGCGGCGAATGCCGGTCTGATGGCGGCGCAGATAATCGCGCTCGGCGACCCCAAGCTTGGCGAGCGGCTGCTGAAATGGCGGGCCGCGCGCGCGCAGGAATTGTTGCAGCAGAAGATTCCCTGACCGCCGTGCTAAAACTCAAGCGATGACGAAGCGCGATATCGACACGCCCGCGTTGATCCTCGACCTCGACGTGGTCGAGGAAAATATCCGCGCGATGGCCGAATACTTCGCGGCGCGGCCGCAGAAGCTGAGGCCGCATTTCAAGACGCCGAAGACCGCGGAGATCGCGCGGCGACAGCTCGCAGCCGGCGCAATTGGAATCACGGCGTCGAAGCTGGGCGAGGTCGAAGTGCTGGCGCGCGCCGGCCTCGGACCGGTGTTGCTCGCGAATCAAGTTGCGGGGCCGTCCAAAATAGACCGCTTCTTCAAAGCCGCCGGGCGGATCAGTTTGATCGGAACGATTGAGAGCGAGTTCAACGTACGCGAGTTCGAGGCCGGCGCGTCGCGGGCCGGCCGTGCGGCCGATGTGATCATTGAAGTCGATACGGGGATGCATCGGTGCGGCACGGAGACGCCCGAAGAAACGGTCGCGCTGGCCAGGTACGCGATGAGTGCGGGGCTAAACTATCGGGGCGTGATGGGCTACGAAGGCCACGCCGTGCTCGTTCCAGATCGCGAAAAGCGAATCGCAACGGCGCACGCGGCGCTGACCATCCTCAGCCGCCATGTCGAAGCGCTGCGCGGTGCAGGGCTCGCGCCGGAAATTGTGAGCGCGGGCGGGACCGGCACATTCGACATCGCAGGCAACTGGCCCGACGTAACCGAAGTGCAGGCGGGGTCGTACGTTTTCATGGACGGCGCCTATCGCAACGTGCGTCCGGACCTTGGCCAGCCGGCGCTGACGTTGCTGGCGACGGTAATTTCGCGGCGGGGCGATCGGGCGATAATCGACGCGGGGATGAAATCGCTGACCAACGAATTTGGCCCGCCGATGGGTAAAACCATCGCGGTCAAGGTAGCACGGCTGTCCGAGGAGCATGGGCATCTGGCGGCCGGCGAGAGCAGTCTTGAGCCGGGATCGAAAATCGAAATTGTTCCGAGTCATGGCGACACGACGATCAATTTGCACAGTGATTACCACGTCGTGCGCGGCGACGAAGTGATCGCGACCTGGCCGATCGAAGGCGCACGCGCGTACCGGTGAGTAAGATGAAGCATCGAGCGATCGCTGGGTTGGCTATGGCGGTGGCGATTGGCGGCTTTGCCCACGCGGCCGAGGTCAAGCTGGCGGGCAAGCTGACGGTGCCCGCGAACGCCAGCGTGGTCGCGATTTGCACCGATCCCGTCGTGCAGAATGTGCTGAATGAAGACCTGCGCGCCGCCCGCCATGGTCAGCCGTCGAATCCGGATGATTCGGTGACACTCACCGTGACGGTGAATCAGCAAATGCTGGCGCCCGGGGTGTCGTTGAACCAAATGTTTCCGGGCGATCCCTCGATGGTCGAACTGCTGAAGCAGGCCGGCGCCGATCCACCACTGCTCGCCGATAGCGGCGGTCAGCCAGTCGATCCGTTCGCCGATGAGGCGCGCCGCCAGGCGCTGGCCCCCGACGACCCGACGACCGAGCAGTTCAAAGCCTACCAGGCGAGTCAGCAGGCGATGAACGGGGCCGGCGCGATGACGCCGTACGACAATATCCCGAAGAACCAGATCTACGACACGGTGATTGTCGCGCGCGCGTCCTTGGAAGGCGCGGCCGATGAGCTCAAGGTGGTCGCGGTCGTACACTCAGGCGACGACCCACGGATTGGCAAAGAACTGGTCGCGGAAGAGATCGCGAACGCGATACTGCACTAACGACTAATCGTCAGACGCGGGGCGCGGCAGTGTGCGCGGCGGGGCCGCTTGCTTCGCTGCGGGCGGCGCTGTCACCGGTCGCGGGACATTCGAGATGGCGGCGGGCGACGAGAGCGGCTGAGCGGCCTCGGGATTCGTCACGATCGAGGCGGGTGGCAGATTTTCCTTCGGTGCCGGGGCATTGGACGCCGACGCCATCGCCGCCGGCGAGGCGAGCGGCGCCCCGAGCGACGCCTGATGCTCCTCAAAGCGGCGCCAGGCAAAATCCGCAAGTAGGATAACCACCGCGGCGATCAGCAGGGCGAATGCGATTCGGCCGCCGGCGCCTGGCTTCTTCTCGACCATCGTGATCTCTTGCGAGATTCGCACTACGTTGGCCTCGGCATGTTGAACGGTGCTGACGAAGCGGGAGGCAATCTCTTCGGCATCGAGGCCCAGGAACGTCGCGTAGCGGCGAAGAAACGGGACCAGATAGAGCCGATCCGAAATCATGTCGTAGCTGTCGGTCTCGATCATTTTGACGTAGTGCGGCGGCAGATGCGCCTCGGCCGCGACCTGCTCGCGAGTCAGGCCTTTGCGTTCGCGGGTTTCGGTAATCAAATGGCCGAGCGACGGTTCCGGCGGAGCGCCGTCGGCGCCGGATTCAGCGACCTGCGGGTTGGACTTGGATTTTCTGTCAGCCACGTTTGATCATTCTCTCACCGGCAAAGCTACAGTCGAACGCGCCCGAATCCAAGCGTCCCGGTTTCCGGTTTCGATTATTTTTTCGCATCGGGCTCCGGGCATGCGGACGCGGCCGGCGGCGCCGCGAGGCTTCCTCTGTAAAGCGCGAATTTTTTCCCCTCACATCCGATGACGACGGGCGCAGGCTTCAGCGAATCCTCGAGCGCCTTGAGATCGCGAGCGTTCGCGATCAGAACCATACACGAGCTGGACGACCAAGCCTGGCGCAGGCGCGCCTCGGAGCCGATGAGAAAGACCGACTTGCCGACTACTGGCGGCGAAACTTCGGACAGCTCGCCCCAATACTCGACGCGAGTCTCGCGGCTCTGCGTGTAGAACGGCAGCGACTGGACGTAGTGGCGATAGGAGGCCAGCGTACAATCGCCCGACAGATAGGGGCGCACAGCATTTGCGAGATCGCGATAAGTGGAAATCGAGGACGCGTCTTCGCGCGCACGAGCGGCGAGCGGCAGCGTCGCGAGCATCGCGAGCGCCAGCGCGCCGATCGCGTACGCAACGCGCGACGCCGACCGTCCGAGCAAATACGCCGCGACTGCGCCGACGCCGAGAACGTCGGCGATCAGCAATCCGTCGAATCTCAGCGCCGGACTTATCGGAGCGCGCGCGAGTCCGAGAAATACGAAGACGGCCGCCGCGAGCAGGAGATTCGCGATCGCAATCACCGCGAGCAGACGACGGCGCGGCGCGTCGTCGAGAACGCGCAGGCGCGCGAGGCCGTATCCCGCGACGATCGAGAGTGGTGGAAGTGCGGGCAGGATATAGCTGCCGAGCTTGGAGCGCGGAATCGAGAAAAACACGAAGATGACCGCGAACCAGATCGTGAGAAAGCTCGCGGCAGAGCGCCGCGATGACGCCGGCGCGTCGTCGGGCAAGGTGTTTTCCGCGCGCATCGCAACCCATCCGAGCGGGACGAAGAAAATCCACGGCCACGCTCCGCCGATCACGATCGGGATGAAGAACCAGGGGCCCCATCCGTGTTCGCTCGACGTGACGTAGCGTTCGAGGTGCTCGTGGATGAAGAAGAAACGCAGGAAGCCCGGATTTCGCGCTTCAATCAAAATGAACCACGGCAGGACGATCGCGATATAGATGAGGGCGCACCGGACCAGCGGCATCTGCGCGACCCGGCGCAGGCGCCGCTCCATCGCGAGCCACGTCATAGGGATTGCGCCGCCGAGAAGCAGCGCGACGGGTCCTTTGGCGAGAGTGCCGAGCGCGAGCATCGCGGCGGAAAGCAGCATCCATCGGCGAGGCGAGGGCTGTGAGAATGAATCCTCACGCGCAGCGAGATAAAACGCAGCCAGCGCCGCGGTGAGAAAAAACGCAAGCGCGGGATCGAGCGTTGCGAATCGCGCGAAGCCGAAAAACAACGGACTCAGTGCGAGCACGAGCGCGGCGAAAAGCCCTGCCGTCGCACCGAGCATCACCTCGGCCAAGCCTGCCGTGACGACGACCTGTCCGGCACTGAACAGCGCGGCCGGCAGACGCACCGCGAATTCATTGACGCCGAAAACGCTGATGGACGCCGCTTCGGCCCAATAGACCAGCGGAGGCTTTTCGAAATAGAGCTCGAAGTCGTCGCGCGGCGTGACGTAGTCGCCCGAGACAACCATCTCGCGCGCGATTTCGGCGTAGCGGCCCTCGTCCGGCTCCCACAGCGCGGGACGGCCGAGACCTGGAAGATACAGAATCGCCGCGAGCAGCGCGTAAAGGGTGAGCCGGACAGGTCGGTTGGCAGCGAGCATCGTCGATGCAGTCTCGCGAGGTGATCACGCGCGGTCAACCGGGCCTGTCTTTAATTCCGGCAAGCTGTCTGCAAGAATCACTCGGCGCGACGGCGATTGCTCGTTGATTGATAGCCGCCGGTCGCGCACGTCGCTTGAGCTTGCCGGGCAAAATATCGCCGATTCGAGGAACTTCGGCCGCATCGCGCGCCGAGAAGGGATTGGTGTCGATCGTGGTGCCGGTCTTCAACGAATCGGCGAACTTGCCCTCGCTGTGGTCGCGTCTCAAGCCGGTGCTCGACGGCCTGGACCGTGCGTGGGAGACGGTTTTCATCGATGACGGATCGCGCGACGATTCGCTCGGCATCCTGCGCGAAATCGCGGTGGGCGAAGCGGGACGGGTGCGGGTGGTCGAGCTGGCGCGCAACTTCGGACAGCATTCGGCGATCCTCGCGGGCTTCAAGCAGTCGCGCGGCGACATCGTCGTTACGCTCGACGCGGATCTGCAAAATCCACCGGAAGAAATTCCGCGGCTCATAGCGGCGATCGACGAAGGCAACGACGTGGTCGGCGGATGGCGCGAAGAGCGTCACGATCAGGCGTACAGGAAGTACGCGTCGCGCCTGCACAACCGGCTGACCTCGCTAATTGTCGGCGTGCCGATGCACGACTACGGATGCATGCTGCGGGCGTACCGCCGGCACATTGTCGATACGGTGGTCGATTGCGATGAGAAGGCGGCATTCGTTCCCGCGCTCGCCAACTCGTTCGCCAAGCGCGTCGCCGAAATTCCGGTCGGTCACGACGATCGCGCGAGCGGCAAGTCGAAGTACAATCTCTTCTCGCTGGCGAAGCTCAGCCTCAACCTGATTACCGGATTTTCGCTGGCGCCGATCCAGCTCCTGAGCATGACCGGGATTGGAATTTCGATGCTGGCCGTAATGATGGCGGTCGTGCTCCTCGGGCATCGCCTGATCTTCGGCCCGCAAGAGGAAGGCGCGCTCTGGACGCTGTTCGCGGTCCTGTTTTTCTTCATCGGCATGATATTCCTGGCGCTCGGGCTGATCGGCGAGTACGCCGGCCGCATCTATATTGAAGTGCGGCGGCGCCCAACTTACATCGTGCGCGCAGTGCATGGAGCGGACGGCGAGCCGGTCGATTCGGACGGCGACTAACGAGCAATCGTGGAGTCGGTGAAATCTTCGCGATGCGTGCTCTTCGCGTACCACGAGATGGGTTACGCATGCATGGAGGCGCTGCTGAAGATGGGCGCGCCGATCGCGGCATTGTTTACGCATCGCGACGACGCGCATGAGGAGATCTGGTGGCGGTCGTGCGCGGAACTGGCCGCGCGGCACGGCGTCCCGGTGCATTTTGATCAGAAAGCTGAGCTGGCATTCGAACAGATTCGACCGCTACGCCCGTCCATCATTTATTCTTTCTCCTACCGTCACCTGATTCCCGAGCAGACCCTCGAACTAGCTCCGTTCGGCGCCTTCAATCTGCATCCGTCCTTGCTGCCCGCTTATCGGGGGCGCGCGCCCGTGAACTGGGTGTTGGTGAACGGAGAGCGCGAGACGGGCGTCACGCTGCATTGTATGGTCGCGCGCGCCGATGCCGGCGATATCGTCGGGCAGCGCGCGGTTGCGATCGATGACGCCGACAACGCGCTGACGTTGTACCGCAAGCTGGTGCCGCTCGGCGTCGAGCTGATCGAGGAGCTACATCCGAAGATCGCCGCCGGCGCCGCGCCGCGCCGAAAAATGGATATCTCGAAAGGAAGTTATTTCGGGCGCAGAAAACCTGACGACGGGCGGATAGACTGGCGCTGGCCGGCGCGCAGGATCTTTAATCTCGTGCGCGCCGTGACGCATCCGTATCCCGGCGCGTTCGGTTTCGTCAGCGGCAGAAAGTTGATGGTATGGGAAGCGAAGATTGGGACGGAAAATGGACCGCGCGGCGAGCCCGGACGCATTGTGCATGAA
Organism: uncultured delta proteobacterium; assembly: GCA_963717005.1. GTDB lineage: Bacteria > Desulfobacterota > Binatia > Binatales > Binataceae > Binatus. Next base: position 3,940,222 of record OY970324.1, on the reverse strand, counting down.
GCCGCCGACGGCACTCTGGAAATTGCCGCCGGCGAGGGCAGCGTGATCGTGAAGGTCGTGCAATTCGAGGGTGGCGTCGAAGGCGTTGCGCGCGAGGCTCTTTCGCCAGCCGGGCGCGTCGCGCATATTATTCGATTCGATTAGTTTCGCGGAGGTCGCACGCTGTTTCTGACAACCGGCGGCGCCGGGTTCCTGTGGAAGTCGCACTAAAGATCGACGTCGATACGCATCAGGGCCTTGAACTGGGCGTGCCGCGCCTCGCGTCGATGCTCGAGCGGGAGGGCGTCGCCGCGAGCTTCTACATCACGATGGGGCCGGACAACTCGGGCCGCGCAATCCTGCGCGTGTTTCGAAATCGCGGATTCCTGTCGAAGATGTTTCGCACCAAGGCCGTCTCGATGTACGGCGCGCGCACGATTTTGTCCGGAACCCTGCTGCCATCGCGGCCGATCGCACTCTCGTTCCCTGGAATCATCCGCGACCTGAGGGCGCGCGGCTTCGAGGTCGGCGTGCACGGCTACGATCACGTGCGATGGCAGGATCATCTCGACGACATCGGCGACGCCGGCGTGCGCAACGAGCTCGGCGACGCTTTCGAGGCCTACCGCGCGATCCTTGGGGAAGCGTCGAAGAGTTTCGCGGCCCCCGGCTGGCGCACCAACAATGCGGCGATGATCGCGCTTGACGCGATGGGGCTCGACTACCGGAGCGACACGCGCGGCGTCGCGCCGTACCGATGCGTGGTCGAGGGGCGAGTCCTTGCGACGCCGGAGATTCCGACGACGCTGCCGACGCTCGACGAGGTGATGGGACGCAGCGATTTGCGCGATGTCAGTGCGGTTCGCGATTTCTATCTTGGTTTGTGCAAGCCCGACGCGCTCAACGTGCACACGATTCACGCCGAGACCGAAGGGATGGGCCAGTTGGATAACTTTGCCGCACTGGTGCGTGCGCTCAAAGATCGCGGCGCGGAGTTCGTGCAGTTGCGCGCGGCCGCGTGGCGGCTGAATCGCGCGGAACTGCCCGCCTGCGAAGTCATTCGCACGACACTGCCGGGCCGGGCGGGGTGGATATCCGCGCAAGGTCCGGGGCAAATCGGGTCCGAATGACGAATGTGGCCGGGGTGTGTTATATCCCGGGAACAACTTAACCGAGAGGTTGCCGCAATGCCGACGCAAAATCTTTTCGCTGAAAGTCCACGTGAAGTCGGGCTCGATCCCCAAAAAGTCGAAGCGCTCTTCAATCGCGCCGAACGCGAAGTCAAAGACGGCCTGCTGCCATCGACCCAGATCGCAATTGCGCGCAACGGAAAGATCGGCGCGATGCGCACAGTCGGACGCGCGGTCCAGGGCGGCAGCGAAAAGCCCGCGACCAACGACACCCTCTACACCATCTTCTCGTGCACCAAGGCGATCATGTCGGCCGCATCGTGGATTCTAATCGGCGAAGGCAAACTCAAGCCGAGCGAGGTCGTCGCGGAGATCATTCCCGAGTTCGGGACTAACGGCAAAGACAAGATGACTGTCGAGCAGGTGCTGCTCCACGTCGGCGGATTTCCCAACGCGCCGTATCCGCAGGACGAATGGCTCGACAAGAGCAAACGGCTCGAGCGATTCGCGAAATGGCGGCTGGAATGGCCGGTCGGCAGCAAGTTCGAATACCATCCGACGTCGGGCTTCTGGGTGATCGCGGAGATAATCGAGCGCCGCACCGGCAAGGACTTCCGCCAGTTCGTGCATGAGCGGATTTCGATCCCGCTCGGAATTCCCGAATTGCGCGTGGGCTTGCCGCGCGAATCTCAAAATCGTCACGCGCAGCTCTGCTACGTCGGCGAGCCGCTGTCCGATGAGGAGCGCAAGAAACTCGGCCTGCCCGCGATGCCCGAAACCGAAGTCACCGAAGACGCAATCATGGGCTTCAACCGGCCCAACGTGTTGGAAGCCGGCGTGCCGGGCGGCGGCGGTGTGATGACGGCGGGCGACCTCGCGCTGTTCTATCAGGGCTTGCTTCACAATCGCGGCCTCAATGGCGCGCCAATCATCAAGCCCGAGGCGCTCAAGGATGCGCTGCGCGTGCGCTCCGGCGACTACAAGGATCCGATTTTTGGCGTCAAGGTGAACCGCGCGCTGGGAGTCGTCGTGGCCGGTGGCGACGGAATGGCGAACTATCGCGGCTTCGGCAAAACCAACTCGGCGCTCGCGTTCGGTCACGGCGGCGCGGGCGGACAAATCGGATGGGCCGATCCGGCGACAGGAATTTCGCTCGGCTACACCACCAACGGCTTCGATCGTAACGACGTGCGGCTGGGCCGCCGCGGCGTCGGCATCTCAAGCCTCGCCGCAGTCTGCGCGGCAGGGTAGGGCACTGAGCGCCAACCGGTAGCTAGTCCGCGAAGGGGTTGCGTACGACGATTGTCGCTTCGCGCTCTTTGCCGACTCCGATCATCGCGATTGGGACGCGTACCAGCTCGCTGATTCGCTCGACGTAGCGGCGCACGCTGGACGGCAATTCGGCCAGTGTGCGCGCGCCCGCGGGGCTTTCACTCCATCCCGGCATCTCTTCGAAGATCGGTTTGGCGTTGATCAACATCCGATGCGACGGCGGCATGTCGTCGTAGCGCTTGCCCTTCACGACGTAGCCGACGCAGATTTTTACCGGATCGATTCCGGTCAGAACGTCGAGCTTGGTCAGCGCGAGCGCCCACATCCCGTTGACCCGAGCGGTGTAGCGCGCGAGCACCGCGTCGAACCATCCGATCCGCCGCGGACGCCCGGTGGCGGCGCCGAACTCGTCGCCCTCTTCGCGCAGCGAATCCGCCAGATAGCCGGTGAACTCGCTCGGAAACGGCCCCGCGCCGACACGCGTTGTGTAGCCCTTGCTGATGCCGAGTACTGCTTCGAGATTGCCTGGCCCGATGCCGGTGCCGCCGAACACCGCGCTCGCGACGCAGCTCGACGACGTAACATACGGGTAGGTGCCGTGATCGATATCGAGCATCGTGCCGTGGGCGCCCTCGAACAGCACGCGCTTGCCCGACTCGATCGCATCGCTGACGAACGCGCCTGTGTCGCATAGATACGGGAGCAGCCGCCGGCGCGCTTTTTTCATCGCGTCGATCGTTTCGTCGGCCTTAATCGGCTTGGTCTTGAGCAACGCTTTCAGATACGCATTCTTCTCGACGATGTTGCGGCGGAGCTTCTCCTCGAAAAATTTGAAATCGAGCAGATCTTCGAAGCGCAATCCCACCCGCGCCATTTTGTCTTCGTAGGCCGGCCCAATGCCGAATCCGGTCGTGCCGATTGCGCGCTTGCCCGCCCGCGCCTCGCGCGCGCGATCGATCGCGAGGTGATACGGCATCACCATGTGCGCCTCGTAACTGATCTTGAACAAGCTGTCGTCGGCCAGATGACCGCTGCGCTTGAGCTCCGCAATTTCATCGATCAGCGCGACCGGATTGACCACGAGCCCGTTGCCTATCACGCATGCCTTGCCGGGATGCAGCGCGCCCGCCGGCACCAGCCGCAGCACGAACTTCTTGCCGCCGACCACCAGCGTGTGCGCGGCATTGTTGCCGCCCTGGAAGCGGACGACCACGTCGGCGTCGGCCGCGAGCATATCGACGATCTTGCCCTTGCCTTCATCGCCCCACTGCGTGCCGACCACGGCAACTGTCTTCATTGCTCTCCCCTGGCCGATATCGATTTCGCCGGCCTCTGCGCGCACCTATCGGGCTGAAATTGTTCGTGCACAAATAAATTCAGAGCTTGAGCAGCGACGCCGCCGTGATCGCGGGCAGCGTCTTGAGCTTGTCGAGAACCGCAGTCGGCACCGGTTCATCGACTTCGAAAATGCTGAGCGCGGTTCCTCCCACGCGATCGCGGCCGAGTTCCAGTCCGCCGATATTTATTCCGGCCTGCCCCAGCATCGAGCCCACCGCGCCGACCACGCCGGGCACGTCGCGATTGTGCAGCATCAGGAAATAGCCCTCGGGCACCGCTTCCACGCGGTAGCCGTCGATCCGAGTCAGCCGCAGCGCGCGATTTCCCAGTACCGCGCCGGAGACCTCGTGCTCGCCGGCGCCGGTGCGGACCGTGAGCGTCAGCGTATTGACGTAGTCGGTGACTTCGCGCGATCGCGTTTCGACAATGTTGATGCCGCGCTCGCGCGCGATGAACGGCGCGTTGACGTAATTCAAATCCTCGTCGAGGAAGCCGCTCATCAAGCCTTTCAGAACCGCGGCGGTGATCGCGTCGGGTTTAAGGTTCGCCGCTTCGCCGCCGAACGCGAGCGTCAGCTCGGTCGGAGCGTCGGTGATCAGTTGCGCGGCGAGCCGGCCAAGCTTTTCGCCGAGCGTGAGATGAGGCCCGAGTATTTCGAGCTCCTTGGTCGATAGCGCCGGGATATTGACGGCCTGCCGAATCGTGCCGTCGATCAGAAACTCGGCGACCTGGTGCGCGATATCGACCGAGACCTGGACTTGCGCCTCGTCAGTGGCGGCGCCGAGATGCGGCGTTGCGATCACGGAGTCGAGCTGGAGCAGTGGATGGTCCGCCGGCGGCGGTTCTTCGACGAACACGTCGAGCGCGGCGCCGGCCACCTTGCCGGATTTGATCGCGTCGGCCAGTGCGGCTTCATCGACGATGCCGCCGCGCGCGCAGTTGATGATTCGCACTCCCTTCTTCATCTTCGCGAACGCCGCCGCGCCGACGATGCCCCGCGTGTCGTCGGTCAGCGGGGTGTGCACCGTGATGAAATCGGATCGCGTGAAAAGCTCGTCGAGACTGACCAGTTGAACACCGACGCGGCTGGCCGCATCGGCCGTCAGGATCGGATCGTAGCCGATCACTTTCATCTTGAGCCCAAGCGCGCGGTCGGCGACGATTCGCCCGATGTTGCCGAGGCCGACGACGCCGAGCGTCTTGTTGCAGATCTCGGCGCCGGTGAATTTGCCGCGCTCCCATTTGCCCGCGTGAATCGAGGCGTTGGCCGCCGGAATATGCCGCGCCAGCGCCATCATCATCGTCACCGCATGCTCGGCGGTCGTGACGCTGTTGCCGGTCGGGCTGTTCATCACGACGATTCCGCGGCGCGTCGCCGCTTCGATATCGACGTTGTCCACCCCGACGCCCGCGCGCCCGATTACTTTGAGCGAGGTGGCCGCGTCGATCACTTCGCGCGTGACGCGAGTGCCGCTGCGAATCAGCAGCGCGTCGTACGGCGCGATTATTTTGACCAGCTCCTCGGGCTTGAGCCCGGTCTTGAGGTCGAACTGTAACTGCGGGAAGCGCTTGAGGACTTCGATCCCCTGCGCCGCAAGCGAGTCGCTTAGAAGAACGCGGAAGGTTTCCGCCATTTTGATTTCAAATGCTCCGTGCCAGGCGCGCCTGAACCGCGGCGACGCCGGCGCCAAGTTGAATGTTTGCGCCGATGTGTTTGAGTCCCAGCTCGAGCGCGCTCACCGCAATCAGCGTATCGAACGGGCTCAGATGCCCCATGTGCCCGATGCGCACGAGCTTGCCCTTCATCTGATCCTGGCCGCCCTGCACCGACACGCCAAGACTATCGCGCAGGAATTTGACCAGCTTGCCGCCATCGAGACCTTCAGGCACCAGGATGCCGGTGACGCCGGGCGCGGGACTGTCCGGCGACAGCAGCTTCAGCCCGAGCGCCGACGCGGCGTCGCGAGTCGCCTCCGCCATCAGCGCGTGACGCGCGTAAACCTGCGGCAGGCCTTCGGCGTGGATCAGTTCGAGCGATTTGTTTAGTCCGAAGATCAGCGATACGGCCGCGGTCCACGCCGTGGTGTGCTCGTCGCGCTGCGCCTTCAATTCTTTGAGCAGATCGAAGTAGAAGCGCGGCGTCTTGTTGCTCTTCGCGACGTTCGATCGCGCGCGCCGACAGCGCGACCATGCCGAGGCCCGGCGGCAGCATCAGCGCCTTCTGGCTGCCGGTGACGAACGCATCGACGCCCCATTCGTCCATCTTCTGATCGAACACGCCCACCGACGTAATTCCATCGACGATCAGCATCGCGCCGCGCTGGCGGCTGATCTCGCCGATCGCCGCCACCGGATGCACCGCGCAAGTGGAGGTCTCGCTCGCTTGCACCAGCACCGCGCGCGACTCTGGATATGCCTTGAACGCGTCCTCGATCTGTCCGGGCCGTGCCGCGCGTCCCCATTCGACCCGCACCTCGTGCCCGATCATGCCGAAGGCCGCGAGCAGCTTGCCCCATCGCTCGCCGAACTTGCCGCCGTTGACGTAGATCGCATGCTCGCCCGGCTGCAGCAGATTGATCACTGCCGCTTCCATCGCGCCCGTGCCGGTGGACGCGAGCAGGATCACTTCGCTCGAGGTGCCGTAGAGCAGCTTCATCCGATCGCGCGCTTGATCGAGTGCGGCGCTGAACTCGGGCGTGCGATGGTGAATGATCGGACGCGCCATTTCGAGCAAAACTTCAGGCGGCACCGGCGCCGGTCCGGGCGTGAACAAATATTTTTTCATTTGCGGCATTTTCGATTCTTCAACGGCTTGGCGGCCTTCGCGATTCCCAGAAACGAAACACTGAAAGGACCAAAAAAAAGGCTGGTGCCCGCGGATGCGGATCGCCAGTCCCCGATTCGTCCCGGCTGTGCCGGGTCCCCGTCCTCACCACTTGGGATAACGGAGCCGATGGGCAGAGTCAAGGTGACCCGCCGGTCGCGCCGGTTTCGAGGCGACATTGTAATGGCGTTGCGGCAATTGTTAAAGGTGATCACGCTCCGATGCCGATAGAATGTGAAATCCGCGACGGCTCCCTGGTCTGGATCAAGAATCCGATCACCGGCGTGATTTCATACGTTGTCGATGTGCGCGGCAAGAGCTTTGCCTTCACCCTCGGCGGTCGCGAGAGCGTCGATCCCGAGGCGGCCCAACTGACACCTGAGGCGATTCGCCATGCGACCGACGCCTGTCCCTTCTGTCCGGGCAACGAGAGCATGACGACGCGCGAACTCTTCAGGATGACGCGCGAGGAAATCCCCGAATGGACCGGCGCGAAGACCGACCAGGCTGCGCCGTGGGTCGTGCGCGCGATCAACAATCTGTTCCCGCGAATTCCAGCCGAGCTGACCGGCAATCGCAACGAGTCGTATATCGTGATCGAAGATCCGCGGCATTTTAACAACGCGCCGCGGTCGCAATCCGATCTGATATTTACCGGCGCGCTGGGCGGCGCGCACTTCATGCATCTGATGCAGGCCGATGCGCGCGTGATGCGCCTCGCCTTGCAGAATCCCGACATTTGCTCGGTCGTGATCCGCAAGAACCAGGGGCGCGAGTCGGGCGCGTCGCAGCCGCATCTGCATCAACAGATCATCGGATCGCCCGAGCCGTTTCCCGCCGCGGCCGCGGAGGCGCGCGCCGAGCGCGAGAATCCGCACCTGTGGCACGAGTTGGTTGCGCTGATGGAGCGGCTAGAGCTGGTAATCGATCGCGGCGACTCGGTCGTCAGCTACGCGAGCCCTATCGGGATGTTCCCACGCAGCTACGACGTCGTGATGCCTGACTATCGCGGATTGCTGTCGGAGCTTACGCCCGATCAGATGAGGCAGTTCGCCAATGCGATCTATCGCATCCTGATGATCCTCGGACCGCTGCCGCTCGACTACGAAATTCACCAGGGCGAGGGACTGCCGCTGCACGCGCATATCAACGCGCGGCTGTATCCATATTCAAATGTCGCGGGAACCTTGAACCTGCCGAGCACGCTGCTGCAGAGCGCCGCCGCGATCCGCAATGCGCTGGGGCGGCATTCACCGCACTCCTAGCCCTTCCCGCGCAGCGGTCTTTCGCTTTGTATAATCTTGCATCGCGCGCTGAAAGAAGGGGAGAGCGGGCGGTGAGATCAATTTCGCAGGTCACCTAGCAGAAATTGTCGCATCGTCCGCACCACGAACGCCTCATTGTTGATAAAGATGTAGTGAGTAGTTCCGGGCGGCAGTTCTATGACGGTCGGTTTAGGGTTTTTCGGATTGCTGGATCGAAATCGTTTGATTGTAGTTCGCTGCCACTTGACGATTGCTTTGAGGTTTTGATCGAACGTTTTTTTCTCAGCGGCACTGAGGTACCAGTAGTAGGACTGCCTCGTTTCAGCGCTGAATAGGCCGAAGATGCCGAGTCGTGGCGCCGCAATGTCTTGCCAATTCACCAGTGGGTTAGCCGGCGCCTTTACTCCGGCTATGATCTTCTCGCCAATTGACTCTGGCACAGAGGTATCGAGGATTTTCCCGCTGGAATTAAATTTAAGATGCAAGCAAACCGACGCGTCCGGTCCGCGGACTGCCAGCAAGCGCGCTCGCGCTGCTTGAAAAGTCTCCAGAGATTTCAAGTCCTCCACGGTAAACGGTGGTCCGGGCACATCGGGAAGTTGAAATCGCTCCGCTACGTCGTAAGCATCAAGATAGACCAGCTTCTCCACCCGATCCTTGTACGCCTCGGCGATTTCACTCAATTCCGATGCCGCGATCGAGTGTCCGACAAATATGGCCTTGCCGATGCCCAAGGCGTTGAGGACCTTGATATCGTCGAGCGCTCTCGTCGGAACGTCGTAACCATCGGCAGGCTGACTCGATGGAGGATACCCGCGGCGAGTGATGCCTATGACGTGGAAATAATCGGTGAACTGGAACGCAAAGTCATCGAAGATGTGCGCGTTGTCGCCCAGACCGGTGAGCAGCACCATCGTCTGAGGCTTGTCCGCTCCGCCCCAATCCAGCGCCTGCAGCTCGACGCCCGGCGCGACGGTAACCATGCTTTCCTTATGCGGAGTGCTATCCAGGCATGCGGCCGGTTGAGCTGTGTTGGCGTAGCTGCTCACGCAGAATGCGAGCAGCAGGGCGAGGGTGATAGCTGCTCTGCAAAAGCGACGTCGCGCAGACCGCGGCGAGATGAAACTTGCGTGACTCATCATGCGTTCCTTTCAGATCCAAACGTTTCCTTAGCTCGCGAACCCTAGCATGACATGGATGAATCTCGTTATCGGGATCGTTTGCGCATCGGAGTGGCTCGCGTTCGCGTGGGCGAGGCTGTTAAAAATCTCCCATCATGAAGACTGGTTCCGCTGTGATCGAAGTCAGCGCCCTGCGGGTCGAACGCGAGGCGGTTATTCTCGAATCGATCGATTGGCGGGTCGAGCGCGGGGAGCACTGGGCGATTCTCGGCGCCAATGGCTCCGGCAAGACTTCGCTATTGCGTGCGCTCACCGGATATCTGCCGCCGACGGCCGGCGAGATTAGCGTGCTCGGCGAGACCTACGGGCGCTTTGACTGGCGCGAGCTGAGGACGCGCATTGGGCTGGTCAGCTCGAGCGTGCATCAGATGATGGACGACAATGAAACGGCGCTCAAAGCCGTGGTCAGCGGGCGTTATGCGCAGATTGGTTATTGGGGCGCGATGCGCGACCAGGATCGGCGCGCCGCCGACGCCATCCTGCGGCGAATCGAGGCCCGCGATTTGCGCGATCGTCCGTGGCGGTTTCTATCGCAGGGCGAGCGTCAGCGCGTGCTGATAGGGCGGGCGCTGATGGCTTCGCCACGGCTGCTGATCCTCGACGAGCCGTGCGCGGGGCTCGATCCCGTCGCGCGCGAGCACTTTCTGCAATTTATTCAGCGCCTCGCGCGGGTCCCCGGCGCGCCGACGATGGTGCTGGTGACGCATCACGTCGAGGAGATCGTGCCGATCTTCTCGCATGTGCTGATACTCAAGTCGGGTCGCGTGCTCGCCGCGGGAGCGCGCACGCGAATACTCACTTCGGCAACACTGTCGCAGGCGTTCGCGGCGCCGGTACATCTCACTCGCGCGCGCGGCAGATACTCACTCGCCGTACGAGCCGATCGCGGAATAGTCATTTGACTATCCGAGCGCTGCCGGCAACCTAACCCCTAACGCTCGAGGGAAGGGGACAATCGCGGAGAGAGGAGCGGAAGGGTGACACTCGGGTTGTCATCCTGACGACGGGAGCGTTAGCGACGGGAGGAACGGATCTCGGACAGCTTCGCGTGCGCGAAGCCGGTTCCGGTCTCTGAAATCGCGCAGCGCTCCTATGTTGTCATAATGCAAAGCGGCGAGCCCGAGGGCTCGCCGCTCCGTTGCGTGCGCTGTCAGATTCGGACCGGTCGTCGATTATTTCTTCGGCGCCTTACCGGTCCCCGACAGCGGGATCATCTGCGGCGCGCCCATCGCGTCGTCGTTGACTATCAACTCTCCGCTTTGCGGGGTGGTATCGGGCGGCGTGAAGGTCACCGAGACGTTACAGGTCTTTCCCGGCGCCAACGTTTTGATGCATTGGGTCTTGACCGCGAATGGGGCCGCAGCCGTCTCGCCGGTGATCATCACTTTAATCTTGGACTTCTTCGAGCTGGCGTTTTTGATCTTCAGCTTCTTGGCTTTGCTGATTTTGCCGACCGTGGTCTTTTTGCCAAAGTTCAGCGATTTCGGAGAAAACGACAGCTTGCCGAGGCCAGGCGTCGGCGTCGCGGTCGGCGTCGCAGTTGCGGTTGCCGTGGCTGTCGCTGTCGGGGTTGGAGTTGGAGACGGTGGCGGAACGATTGGCTGGTCATATTCCAGAACCCGGTTGTTGTTGAGATCCCCGACATAGAGATTGTTCGCGCTGTCGAGGGCCACGCCGACAGGCCCGCACAGACTGTCCGCGGAGGTGGTTAAGCCGTCGGACCCGTTGCAGAACGAGGTAGTAAAGTCTCCATTCTGCCCGAACACCTGGTCGGCGGTGGTGTCTAGGACGAGGGGGATATTGTACTCCAGTATCCGGTTATCGCCGACATCGCTCACGTAGAGATTGCCCGAGGCATCCACAGCCAAGCCATTGGGGTCGCACAAAGTGTCCGCGTTGAGAGTTGCGCCGTCAGAGCCGTCGCAGAAGGATGTAGTGAAGTCTCCGCCCTGGCCGAAGACACGGTCGGCAGTGGTGTTGGTCGCGAGCGGCGAGTTGTATTCGAGGACGCGGCTGTTCCCCTCATCGGAGACATAGAGGTTGCCGCCGCCGTCCACCGCGACACCGAAGGGTTCACACAATGAATTTGCGGTCACTGAGCTGCAGCGGTCGTCAGTCACGAAATCAGCTTCACCGAATACCCGATCGGCGGTCGTGTCGGTGCTGAGCGGCGTGTTGTACTCGAGCACCCGGTCGTTGCCGGTATCCGCTACGTAGACGTTGCCCGCGCCATCCACCGCGACGTCATTTGGATTACATAGGCCGCCGGCGCTCAGATCGCAGACGTTGCTTGAGAAGCTGCCGTTCTGGCCAAATACCATGTCTGCCGTGGTGTCGGTAGTAAAGGGAGAGTTGTACTCGAGTACTCTGTTATTGAAGAAATCGGCGACGTAAAGATTGCCGACGCTGTCTACCGCCAGACCGCCGGGACCGCATAAGGTGCTGGCGCTCTGGCTCCTCTTGCAATCGGCGGAATAGATATCGGGTTGACCGATCACCAAGTCGGCGGGAGCGCCGTTCATGAACGCGGACGCGTCGGCCCACCCTAGCACCCGACTAGTGCTCTCATCCGCCACATACAGGCGGTTTGGGGTCACACTGGTATCAAGTGCGACCCCACCGGGATTATTCAAGCTGCTTCCATCGACGAGATTCTCAGTAGCGTGGGTGAAATCGTGCTGACCTAATTCGAGATCCGGAGTCAGGTCCGTAGTCAGCGGACTGACATATTTCAGCACGCGATTGTTTGGACCGTCTTCTACCACGTACAGGTTACCGTCGCTGTCGGCCGCAACGGCGTCAGGCTCGCATGAGGTATCCGCGCTCACTCCACCGCTGTTGCAGTCGCTGGTCGTGAAGACGCCTCCCTGGCCAAAAACCTTGTCGGCGGTAGTGTCTTTACTCAGCGGAGTGTCGTATTCGAGGACGCGATCGTTGTTTTTATCAGCGACGTACAGGTTGCTTGAGGTGTCCACAGCGACTCCCTCGGGGTCGCAGAGTGTATCCGCCGTGGCTGAGCCGCAGGCACTGGTCGTAAAATCTCCCACCTGCCCAAACACCTCGTCCGCAGTGGTATCGGTGCTGAGCGGAGTGTTGTACTCCAAGACTCGACTGTTCCCTGTGTCAGCAATATAGACATTTCCTGAACCATCCACTGCAACTGAATTCGGACCGCACAACGTGGCGTTACTGACAGTCACGCCGTCGGCACCGTCGCAGTAAGCGGTGGTAAAGCTTCCGCTCTGGCCGAAAACTCTGTTGGCGGTTTGGCTGTCGAGCGGGGTGTCGTACTCCAGCACCCGGCTATTCCCGTCCGCGATATAGAGATGCCCCGAGCCATCCACCGTGACCCCGACGGGAGCGCACAGTGTGGTTGCTGTGACTAAGCCGTCGGCCCCGTTGCAGAAGGAAGTCGTAAAGTCCCCTGCTTGGCCGAACACCCGATCGGCCGTCGTATCATTTGTGTAAGGGCTGTCGAACTCCAGTACCCGGTTGTTGTTGCGATCCGCTACGTAGAGATTGCCGGAGCCGTCCACCGCCAGGCCGATCGGAAAACTCAAGCTGGTGCCGGAAGGCGCGCTGGAACCGTTCGAGAGAAAATCGGGCTGTCCGATCACCAGATCGGCGGCGGCGCCGTTTGTGAGCGAGGACACATCGCTCCAACCCAGGACCCGATTGTTATCACTATCCGCAACATAGATCCGATTCGGCGACACGCTCGTGTCGACTGCAAATCCAGCAGGTCTGCTGAAACCGCGGCCATCGACGAGATTTACACCAGCATGCGCAAAGTCGAGCTGGCCGAGCACTCGGTCCGCGGTAGTGTCGCCGGACGCCGCTATACTCAGCGCCGCCGCGACCGCCATCAGGACGACGAACCCTGCGGGCGCGAAAGTGAGTAACAACCGAACGCGACGCCCGGAACCCGCGATGCCCGACAACCTGTTCACTTAGGCCCCCTGGTTGAAAGTGCTAGCCCGACGCCCTCCGCTGGCGCTTCAATGATGCGTGGTTACCCACATCACCCCGCCGCAAACGCGTCCCAATCGAGCGATTCACGCGCAAACGCTACAACATCGGTCAGGAACATCGTGTCCCTCCCTCTGGATCCTGCCTGCGTACTCCACGCTCGCCCGCGCTTTAAGGTTCCTGCGGGCACAACGTTCTGCAGATTGCGACTTAGTACCATTACGCCCGTCTAAAGACAAGGGAATCGGCCATAGCGATTAAAAACCACGCCGTTAACGGCCTTGGAAAACAGCTCACCTACCCACCCCGCTAACCTTGACCTTGACCGTACGATGCTTGGGGTCGCTGCTCTGTATCACGAGCACGCCGCGGCTGCTGATCCTTGACGAGCCGTGCGCGGGGCTCGATCCCGTCGCGCGCGAGCACTTCCTGCAATTCATTCAGCGCCTCGCGCGGGTCCGCGGCGCGCCGACGATGGTGCTGGTGACGCATCACGTCGAGGAGATCGTGCCGATCTTCTCGCATGTGCTGATACTCAAGTCGGGTCGCGTGCTCGCCGCGGGAGCGCGCACGCGAATACTCACTTCGGCGACGCTGTCCGACGCGTTCGCGGCGCCGGTACATCTCACTCGCGCGCGCGGCAGATACTCACTCGCGGTGCGAGCCAATCCCGGAATAGTCATTTGACTATCCGAGCGCTGCCGGCAACCTAACCCCTAACGCTCGAGGGAAGGGGACAATCGCGGAGAGAGGAGCGGAAGGGTGACACTCGGGTTGTCATCCTGACGACGGGAGCGTTAGCGACGGGAGGAACGGATCTCGGACAGCTTCGCGTGCGCGAAGCCGGTTCCGGTCTCTGAAATCGCGCAGCGCTCCTATGTTGTCATAATGCAAAGCGGCGAGCCCGAGGGCTCGCCGCTTCGTTGCGTACGTTGTCAGATTCGGACCGGTCGTCGATTACTTCGGCGCCTTGCCGGTTCCCGACAGCGGGATCATCTGCGGCGCACCCATCGCATCGTCGTTGACTATCAACTCGCCGCTTTGCGCGGTGGTATCGGGCGGCGTGAAGGTCACCGAGACGTTACAGGTCTTCCCCGGCGCCAACGATTTGATGCATTGAGTCTTGACCGCGAAGGGAGCCGCAGTCGTCTCGCCGGTGATCATCACGGTAATCTTCGAACTCTTCGAGCTGGCGTTTTTGATCTTTACATTCTTGGCTTTGCTGATTTTGCCGACCGTGGTCTTTTTGCCAAAGTTCAGCGATTTCGGAGAAAACGACAGCTTGCCGAGGCCAGGCGTCGGCGTCGCGGTCGGCGTCGCAGTTGCGCTTGCGGTTGCCGTGGCGGTTGCGGTTGAGGTCGCGGTTGCAGTTGCGGTCGCGGTTCTGGTTGCCGTAGCCGTCGGCGTTGAAGATCCGGTTGATGTCGCCGTCGCGGTTGCGGTGCTGGTCGCAGTTGCAGTTGCGGTCGGCGTGCCGCCGGTTGCGGTTGCCGTCGCCGTCGCAGTTTTGGTGGCAGTCGCGGTCGCGGTCGCCGTAGCCGTACCAGCCGTGGCAGTCGCCGTTGCGGTTGCCGTCGCCGTGGCGGTCGGGGTGGCGCCGGTGGCAGTAGCGGTCGGCGTCGGCTTCACGAACGGGGTCGGGCACTGGTTGCCCGCAGGATTGATCTCCGTCAGGAACGCCGCAGTGCTCTGTTCCGAATTGGTAGTATTGAAGTCGTTGTTGAAGAGCTGGTAGCCGTTCGAAGTAACCGGGAAGTCGGTAGAGTAGGTGCTCCCAACGACGAAGATATCGTTCGCCGCAGAATTGAAAGCGAGCCCCAGTCCGATGTCCGCCTGTCCCGAACCGCCCAACAAGGTCGAGAAGATTAACTGAGACCCCGCCGCCAGCGACGGGTTCAATTCGGACACGAACGCCGTAACCGGGACGTTGATGAATTCGAGCGAAATGCCGCTGCTGTTGTTCGCGGACTGGCAATTATTCGCTGTGGTTGGAAATGTGCTGGTGAACCCGGTTTCTAACGCCGAGGCCGAGGTCGTGAGCCCCGTCACGTACACTTTTCCACCGTTCTCCGCCATCGCCCCAATCGCGTCGCCGACTCCCAAGAGTCCGGCGGCACTGAAGCCTTTTCCGCCGAAGTAAGTCGAATAATCGATCTGGCCGAGGCCGGAAGTCGAACTCGGGGTCAGCTCAGTGACGAATCCGGTCGTCGCCGGAGGTCCCGCGTTTACTTCGGCTTGATTGGTGGACTCGAAAGGGGTCGCGCTCAGAGGGAAGTTCGTAGAAGCGGTCAGGCCCGCGACCCAGACATTCGATCCGTCGAGTACGATTGCGGTGCCGACGTCACCGACCGCGACATCGATATTAAATGGCGGCCCGGTAATGTCTGCGTTACCCGAACCCCCGAGGTAACTGCCGTAGGTCAGCGCGCCTGAAGTCGTATTGAACTCAGCAACGTACGCCATGCTGGTGCTAGTACCGCCGAGGAAGCCGGACTGCGCAGGGTGGGCAGACAGAGGTATGTCGCTCGAGAAGGCGGCACCGGTGATTGCCACCTGGGTGGCGGATTCGACCGATATTCCCAGGCCGACATCGCCTTCGCTGCCGTTACCATGCCCGCCGTAGTAACTCGAATAGATAGGCGTGGCTGCGGTGCCGCCACCGCCCACGACCATTATGAAGGCGTTGCTCAGTCCGCCCTCGCCAGTTGCGAGTTGATTCTGCGCAGCATCAGCGGTCACAACAAAGCCGTCGGGGCCTCCTGCCACCTTCGCGCCAGCGGTGCTCTGCGTCGATCCCACGATATACGCGTCGCAATTCGACTCGCATCCGGGAACCAGCGCGACGCGCCGCAGTCGCATTGAGGGCGCCGGGGATGTAGCACGAGTATTGGAGACTGTCGCCGCCGGCGAGCAATTCGGTCACGAATCCCTGGTTGGTGGACGCGTTCGACCCTATGTTGGCCTGCCCCCAGGCTCCGCAGCTTGAGGTCCCTGGAAAAAGATCCTTGGGCGAATCACCGTTCTGACCCGAGTAGGTCTGCCCGACTACGTAGGCATCTCCCGAACCGTCTACCGCGATGCCGAACCCCAGGTCGCCGTCTCCATTGCCAAGGGCGCCGGCCTTGGTATTGCCGTTAGCGCCAATGTAGGTCGCGTAAATCAGCGACGCGCCACCGCTGTTGGTGGTATCGAACTTTGCGACGAACACGTTTGGATTCTGCGAAGGAGGGGAATTGGCTCCATTAAGCGTCGACTGGAAAAAACCAGCAGCCGGGAGATTGTTCGAGTACGCGGTCCCGGTGATGTACGCGTTCGCCGATGGATCGAGCGCGACGTCGACTCCGGTTTCCGAGTCGATCAGGCTCGCGCTGCCCAGGAACGACGAGAACTGCTCGAGGTTCAACGGCCCAACGCTCGAACCGTTGCCGCCGAAATAAGTCGAATACGGAATCGTCGCCACCACCGGATCGATATACAGCGGCTTGCTGCGGTCGTAATTGGCGAGATCGACGCCGACTTGCCGCGTCGGGATTCCCGCGACTACCACGCCGTCCTGGCCCAGCTTGAAACTGCCCTCGACCGCGACTTTGCTGCCGTCCGGATTCTGCTGGTAGTTGACCGGCTTGGAGATAGCGATCGTTCCCGACTTGGTCTTGATGATGATATCGCCCGACGCCATCTGCGTGGTGATGGCGGGTCCCTCGATCGCAAACTTGATCTTCGAGGTGTCCGCTCCTGGCGCCACGATCAGATCGTATTCAAGCGCGCTCGGGGTGCCGTAGTAAACCACGTCCACGCCCGGATACACGTTATGGAATCGCACCCGGCCGAAGGTCGGGATGTCGCGATGCCAATTCTTCTGCTCGCCGCCGATCAGGTAGTTGACCCGCCCCGGCAACGGCTCCAACCCCTCGACTTCCGGATGTGGATTGGCGCCGACCAGCCGCACGCGCACTGCCGACTCGGTGACGTTCGTATTGCCCTCGGCCTTGTAGGGAAATCCCTTGGGCAGCGGGCCCTTGTGAAACTCGCCGCCGATCATTGAGAAGACCGCGGCGTCATCGGTCAGAAAGAGCGAGTAGCGCCCGTTGCGCGAGAGGTAGCGGACGCTCGAATCCACCTGCCCCCGATTTACCTCGAAGTACAGCGGCAGCCCCGCAATCTTGTCCAGCGCTTCCTTGCGCGCTTGCTCCGGATTCGACCCCTTAGCGGTTGTACTGATTCGCGATCCAAACCACAGGACCGCGAACGCCAATATCGCCACTGCCCCGATCGATCCCGCCGCGGCAATGCGCCGCCCTCGCGCCGAAGCGCCGAAATTGCGAACCGCCATTTGCTCCTCCCTGATGGAACCCACCTTGCGGACTCTTAAAACTTTAGGCCCGCGACAGGGGTTATCGAGGGCACAAAGTCGTAAGCTTGCGACTTAGTACCATTACGCCTATCTAAAGACAAGGAAATTGATGATGCGGCCTAAAACCACGCCGCTCTGAAGGCCACGGGATACCCTTGGAAACGGTCAAATGTAACCGAAAGAACTACCAAATCGCCCAAAATTGCGCCGAACAGTGTCCGTCAGGAACGGTTCTAATGATGTGATTTCCCTTATCACTTGCCGACCCCGCTCACCTTGACCTTGACCGCGCGATGCTTCGGGTCGCTGCTCTGTATTACCAGCACGCTGTGCATTTTCCCTTTCCCAGTCGGCGCGAACTCGATCGTTACCGCCATCGAGCCATGCGGACTCACGATGAACTCTCCGCCGCTTACGACGAACGGCGCGCCCTCCGTGGGCACCGCGGCGTCCATCGTGACTGTCCCCGCGTTCTTGATCTTCAGGGTATGCGACTTGGAATGGCCGCCGACCGCGACGGTGCCGAAATTTATCGACTTCGGCTTCAGCTTGAGCTTGCCGCCGGGTTGCGGCGTCTGCGTTGGCGACGCGGTTGGCGTCGCGGTCACGGTTGCCGACGCAGTCGCGGTGGCAGTCGCGGTCGCCGACGCGGTCGCAGTCGGCGTGCTTGTGGCAGTTGCGGTTGCGGTCGGCGTCGCACTCGGAGTCGGCGTCGCCAGGATGCCGTCGTAAACCATCGCTCGATTGTTCTGCGTGTCCGCCACAAACAGGTCGATATTCGCATCGAGCGCGACCGCGGCCGGCGCGCACAGGCTGTCGGGGCCCAGTCCGAACAAATCGCCGGGCGCGATTCCGTAGTCGCATCCCGCGGTCATAAAATTCCCGGCGTCACCTTGCCCTAGCGCCATCGCCGCCGCGCTATCCGAACCGAACGGCGCCGCGTATTCGAGCACTCGATCGTTGTTCGCGTCTGCCACCCACAGGTTGCCGATCACGTCGAGCATCAATCCCGCCGGCCCGCACAGCGTCGCGGCAGTCGGCGCTGATGTCCCGCGATTACATCCCGACGCCGTGAAATCGCCGGCCTGGCCGAACACCCGCGACGCATCCTGCGTGCCCGCAAGCGGCGCGTCGATTTCAATCACCCGGTTGTTGCCCGTGTCGGCGACCAACAGATTGCCCGAGCCGTCGATCGCGACACCGTCCGGATTGCACATCGCGTGATTGCTCGCCGGCGGATCGCCCGCCACGCCGTCGGCGCATCGGGTGTCGGAAAAGTCTGTAACTGCGCCCTGTCCGTATGATCGGCTTGCAATCGCATCCGACGCAACCGGCGGATTGCCCGCCTTTGCGAACTCGAGCACGCGGCTGTTGCCCGCGTCCGCGATGTAGACGTTGCCCGCGGCGTCGAGCGCAGCCGCCGACGGATTGCACAAGGTCGTCGCATTGGCGCCGCCCGGATTGCAGCTCCGCGTCGTGAATGCGCCCCCCTGCCCGTAAACGAAGTCCGCGCTCGCGTCGCCCGCCCCCGGCTCGCCGCTGGCCGCGTTGAACGGCGTGTTGTACACCAGCACCCGGTTGTTGCCCGCATCCGCGACGTACAGATTTCCCAGCGCATCGACCGCCAGCCGCTCCGGCCCGCACAGGCTGTCCGCGCCGAGCCCGCCAACGTCACCCGCCGCCGCGCCGTTGTTGCACTTGTTCGAGAACAGGTCCGGCTGCCCCAGCACGATATCGGCGGGCTGCGCGGCGGTAAACGAGGTGACGTCTTTCCATCCGAGCACGCGATTGTTCACGGTGTCGGCCAAATATAGATGACGGCGCGGCGCCTGCGACCTCGCATCGATCGCAATCCCGCCCGGCGAGTTCTCGCCGATCGCATCGACCAGGTTCGGCCCGTTATGCGACCGATCGATCTGTCCGCCCGCGCCGTTGGCCACCTTGTTGCCGGGCGATCCGAACTCGTTGAACTCCAGTACCCGGTTGTTCGCCTGGTCCGCGACGTAGAGACTGTTGACCGCGTCGATTCCGAGCCCCATCGGAAATTGCAGCGACGCCGCATTCGGATTCTGCGCGCCGGGCCCAATCTGCAGGTTGAGCAGGTCCGACCGCATCAGCGGCACTGGCTGCGTGTATTCGTAAACCTGGTTGTGCGATTCCGACGAAACGTAGAAATTCTGGTTGGAATCGACCGCGACCCCCGACGGCCGCGCGAGATTGTTGCCCTCGAACACCAGGTCCGGCGTCACATTGTTGGTCTGCCCGTAGCCGAACGGCCCGTTGTATTCGAGCGCCCGGTTGTTCTCGGTGTCCGGCACGTAAAGATTGTCGCCGCCATCGACCGCAATCCCTACTCCGAAAAACGGCTCCATGCACAAAGTCGCCACGGTCGCGCCGCCGCCCTGGTTGCAAAGGCCGCTCACCAGGTCCGGCTGTCCTATCGCCACGTCGGCGGTCGCGTCGCCAAAATTTCCCGGCGTCCCTTTCACCTTCGTCATCGGCATCGGCGAGAAAAAAATCAGCGCGCGATTGTTATTCACGTCCGCCACGAACAGATTGCCGCTCGCGTCGAGCGCCACGCCCTGCGGACTGTAAAGGCTGTCGGCGCTCAGCCCGCCTTCATTCGCCGCGCTCGTGACAAAACTCCCCGCCTGCCCGAACACCGCCGCTGCCGCGAAATCGCTGGTCTGGTCGAGGCCAATCAGCGCCGCGAACGGATCGTCATACACCAGCACCCGGTTGTTTTGCGTGTCGCCGACGTACACTCGATGCGCCAGGTCAAAGGCCACGCCGATCGGCCGGCACAACGTCGTCGCATCCGGCGCCGCCTCATTCTGATTGCATCCCGACGAATTGAAATCCGGCTGGCCAATCACCAGGTCCGCAGCGCCGCCCGCGACGAACGCCGCCGCGCTCTTCCATCCCATCACGCGATTGTTCTGCGAGTCCGCCACGATCACATGACTGTTGGCCGTGTCTATCGCGACCCCGGCCGGCGCATTCATCCCGATCGCATCGACAAAATTAACCTGGTTCTTGATGAAATCGATCTGCCCGAGCAAACGATCCGCGCTCGACGCGCCAACTCCCGCGCGCAAGCCTCCGCGCAGCGCAGCGAAGAGTACTCCCGCAACAATCAGTGAAAAGATCCTGCCCGTCCGCAAACCGGGGCGCACATGCTCTCCTTCGCCCACCTGAGACAGCGACTTCCGATTGCGCGTGATCGTGCGAAGATAAGACGGACGGCGGAGTCAGGTTGCGTGTAAACTACTTGTCAAACGAAGCATAGCCCGAAGTAGAACGGTCCCCGAACCAACTCGAAGTTCCGCAAAGCACACATCCTCCACAATTGCCCGACAAATCCGGCCGCAGCATCCGTAATCCGCGCAAAACGAGCATCGCGAGCTTGGTCGGCGCCCGAGAGCATCGAAGCGATCGTTCCATGCGGACGCCGATCGAGGCATGATTGTCGAGTTCTGACATTCGCGCGCGCCTGATTCTTGAAGATAGAACAAACGGCGGGCGCCAGAATCACGCGGCGGCGTTCATTTGTACCAACCTGTATTGCTTTTGTCCTGCCGGAGTGGCAGAAGATGCGCGACCGCCCGCGGCGCGGTCAGGGGAGGAAGGTATGACAAACGAGCGGGGTTCCGGAGGGTATGTGTTCGCGGCGTTGGGGGCATTGGCTCTCATAATATTTGCCGCCTCGCCGTCACGCGCCGACACGGGAGTATCGTCGTGCGGGACGTTGTCGGCGGCGGGGAACTATTTCCTGACGAAAAATCTGACATCGAGCGGCACCTGCATCGTCATCGGCAGCGAAGGAGTGTCGCTCGATATGAAGGGCCACACCATCACCGGTGACGGGACTGGCGACGGAATCTCCGACGGCGGCGGCCACTTCGAGTCGATGGCAATTGCCAACGGCAAGATCCGCAACTTCAACGTCGGCATCGGATTCGACACCTCATGCTGCGTAGTGATTCGCAACGTCGATTCGTCGAACAACACCGGGGCCGGAATTTTCGTTGGAGATTGCTGCGGCGTGCTCGACACCGTCACCGCGAACAAGAACGGCACCATCGGGATCATGGTAGCGGATTGTTGCTTCGCGCTGAACAACGTCCAGGCCAATAAAAACGGCCCGGCTGGCGGCATAGTCGCAACCGGCTGCTGCACGGCGATCGCAAACAGCACTATTTCCAACAATGGCGGCACCGGCGTCGTTGAGAACGATTGCTGCAGTTTTCTGGTCTCGAGCAAGGTGCAACAAAATAAAGGCGACGGCGCCGATATGAACAGCTGTTGCAACTTCGTCATCGGCAGCACGGTCGCGCTCAACCTGAGCGACGGAGTGCATCTCATCGGCGACGACAACCTCGTTTCCGGCACCAACGCCAGCGGCAACGGCGGCGATGGAATCTTCCTCAGAGGGACTGACAATCAGATCACCAGCAGTACCGCGAACGGAAACCAGGGCGCCGGAGCCGATGTGCAATGTCCGGGAGCGATCACCGGGCTGAAGGCCAAAAGCAACGGCGGCGGCTCACTTACGACCAGCGGCACTTGCACGCAGCTCAACAACAAGCTGTAGCGCGACGCTCTGGCGGGATGATTTCAACGTGCTCAACGATGTCCAGACGCGATCCCCGCGTGCGCGTGCGCATCGCCCGGGATCTTCGACGGAGGGAACCATGAATATCGAATTTTCGGTACGGCGGATTACGGCCGCGCTATTCACGATGCTGTTGATTGGCGGATTGTGCGGGGCGGCGGGTGCGCAGACCGGAGTGTCCTCGTGCCAGACGCTGTCGGCGCCCGGGAATTACTTCCTGATGAATAATCTGAGCGCGTCCGGAGATTGCCTGGTAATAGGCGCGGACAACGTCGCGATCGATTTGAAGGGGAAAAGCATCAAGGGCAACGGCAGCGGCTCAGGCATCACAGACGGCGGCATCGCGCGCGACCACGCGATCATCGAGAATGGCAAAATCAGCGGGTTCAGCAATGGCGTCAATCTGGCGGCATCGGGTCAGGCCATAATTTCCAATCTGGCCTCCTCGAACAACGACCTCGATGGGATAGATTTGGGACAATGCTGTAACACCTTGAGTTCCGTCACCACTGACAACAACGGCGATGTCGGCATCTTCATTGACTCCGACGACAGCAACTTGACCAACATCCAGGCCAACAAAAACGGCAGTGGCGGAATCTCGATCAGCAATTGCTGCAATACGCTGGTCGGGAGCACCGTGAGCAACAACTCCGGCTTCGGCGTGGAAATGTCGGGTTGCTGCAGCTTCGTAGTCAGCAGCAAAGTCCAGAAAAATGCGGATATCGGCGTTGAATTGACCAATGGCGACAACGGCGTGATCAAGTCGATGACCTCGAACAATGGCGGCGACGGAATCGAAATGACCAGCGGCGGCAATATGGTCGTCGCAAGCAAATCCAACGGCAATGGTAATGTCGGCATTGATATGGGCTCCAACAGGTTCGGCGTCTTTTCCGGGGTGCAAGCGAACAAGAACGCATCCGACGGCGTCGATATGGGATGCCGCGGCAGTACCGCGTCGCTTAAGGCGCAGAAAAACTCGGGCACCAACCTGGTGCAGACGAACAGCGACGGACCGTGCGCGAACGTGAACCTGAACGCGCCATGATCGGACTTTCCTAAGCGCCGCGATCTTCGGGGCCCCGGCATCTCGCCGGGGCCTTTTCGCATCGCCGAGAACCTCCCTCTGATAACTGGACTTCGCTTTCAGGAAAACCTAGACTGCGCCAGATACCCAGAGGGTGATCGCCCGGCTGTTATCGGCGTAATCACTGATTCGAGGGCGCCCCCTTAATCAAACCTCGACTTTTTCAGGAGATTCGGAATTGCGATGAGCGAAGCGAATATCGTTCTGCCCACTTTAACCAGCGGCCAGGTCATGATCCTGTGGCTGGTGCTGGTCTCGGCGCTGGTCGCGCTGGCCTACGGCGTCGTGCTGATCCGCGTAGTGCTGGCGGCCGACCCCGGACCCAAATCAATGACCGACGTGTCCGACGCCATCGAGCTCGGCGCGATGGCGTACCTCGGACGACAAGTCAGAACCATGGTCTGGTTCGTCGCCGCCATCTTCGTCGCCTTGTTCCTCATGTACCGGCAGGTCTATGACGGCCTGACGCTGCCGCTCGGCATCTCGATCGCCTTCCTGATGGGCGTCGCCGCGTCGTACGGCGCCGGCTACGTCGGGATGTGGCTCGCGGTCAAAGGCAACGTCCGCAGCGCGAACGCGGCGCTGACCAGCTTCAAGGACGCGATGGAACTCGCGTTCAAAGCGGGCGGCGTCTCTGGGATGTTCACGGTCGGGCTCGGACTGCTCGGCGCGACGATCATCTTCCTGGTGTTCCGCGAAAACGCGATGAAGGTGCTGGTCGGCTTCGGCTTCGGCGGATCGCTGGCCGCATTGTTCATGCGCGTCGGCGGCGGCATCTACACCAAGGCGGCTGACGTCGGCGGCGACCTGGTCGGCAAAATCGAGCAGGACCTGCCGGAAGACGACCCGCGCAATCCCGCGACGATTGCCGACAACGTCGGCGACAACGTCGGCGACTGCGCCGGCATGGCGGCCGACGTGTTCGAGTCGTACGAGGTGACGCTGGTCGCCGCAATCATCCTGGCGGCCTACGCGCTGCAGGAGTCCGACTTTATCGCGGCCTACGGGCAGTACGCGGGCATGTTCGCGGTCAAGCTGATCATGTTCGCGCTCATCCTGCGCGGCGTCGGCGTGTTCTCGTCGATCATCGGAATCATGGCGGTGCGCGTGCCGGCCGGTAAAATGCTCGACCCGATGCGCCCGATCAACATCGGCTACATGACCTCGGCGGTCGCGTCGGTGATCGGATTCTTCGTCGTGAACTATCTTTACCTCGACGACCCGCGCACCGGCGCGACCGATTGGCGCTTCGCATGCTGCGCGTCGCTCGGAATTATTCTCGCGGTCGTCACGCTGTGGCTGACCAACTACTTCACGCATCCCGACAAAGGCCCGGTCACCGAAACCGCGATGGCGGCACGCACCGGCCCGGCTACATTGATCCTGTCGGGCATGGCCGAGGGACTCGAGTCGTCGGTCTGGGCGCTGCTGGTGATTGCGGCCGCGATTATCGGCGCGATGGCGATTTTCCACGAGTCGCTCGCGCTGCAGTTCTATGGAATCGCGCTGACCGGTCTCGGCTTGCTGACCACCACCGGCTTCATCCTCGCGATGGATACCTACGGACCGATCACCGACAACGCGCACGGCATCTTCGAGATGGGCGGAATCCATCAGGAGGAGGCCTCGAAGACGCTGTCGTGGATGGACGCGATCGGCAACACCACCAAGGCGCTGACCAAGGGCCTCGCGATTGCGACCGCGGTGCTCGCGGCAGTGTCGCTGTTCCGCTCCTTTATAGATGAAGCTCATCTCGGATCGATCGGCGTGCAAATCAACATGCCGACCGTGTTCGTCGGCCTGATGATCGGCGGCGCGGTGCCGTTCCTGTTCAGCTCGTTCGCAATCAAAGCGGTCAGCCGCGCGGCGTATCAGATCGTGTTCGAGGTGCGGCGCCAGCTTCGCGAGCATCCGGGAATCATGGAGGGCAAGGAGCTGCCCGACTACAGCGCGTGCGTCGATATCGTCACCGCGGCGTCGCAGAAAGAGTTGCTCGGCCCCGGAATCCTGGCGATCTTCTCGCCCCTGCTGGTCGGCTTCGGGCTCGGCGCGGGCGCGCTCGGCGGCTTCCTCGGCGGCACCATCCTGACCGGCCAGTTGATGGCGGTGTTCATGTCCAATGCGGGCGCCAACTGGGACAACGCCAAAAAGAAAGTCGAGGACGGTTTCCTCGGCGGCAAGGGCACCGACGTGCACAAGGCGTCGGTGGTCGGCGACACGGTCGGCGATCCGTTCAAGGATACGGCGGGCCCGGCGCTGAACCCGATGATTAAGGTGATGAACCTGGTCGCGATTCTCGCGGCGCCGTTCACGACCGTCGCGCTCGGCGGAGTGACGCCGTTGCGCGTCGCAATCGTGGTAGTGGCAATTCTGGCATTGTCGATCGCGGTGATGTTCTCCAAGCGCGGATCGATTGCGGAAGAGAGCCTGGCAATCGAGACCAAGCAAGCTGCCTGATCGATTCAACCTGAAGCAGTCAGCAGGGCCGGACGCCAAAAACGTCCGGCCCTTTTTCCTTTGCGCTCGAACACGACTGCGCGACCGCTCAGTCCTTCGGATGCAGCGCGAGGTACTTCTCGATGAGCTTCATCTGTGCCGCCCATCCGCCCTCGTTGGCGGCGAATGCCTTCGCGCGCCGCGCGAGCGGGATCTGATCGAAGCCCGACTCGGTCACAGTCAGCATCGTGCCGTCGCCGGCCTCCTCCAGCACGAACGCGACCAGCGTCGAGGGCTCCTTCGAGTAATCGACGCTCGAATCCACGGCGTACGGATGCCATCGGAAGGAGAACAGCCGCATCGGCTCAACGCGATCGACCGCGAACTCGAAATGAACGCCCTTGTGCGCCTCTTGGCGCTTCGCGACTTCGGCATCGACGGTCGTCGGCACGATCTTTCCCACGATGCTCGCGCCGGCGACGAATGGTCCGTCGAACTCGACGCCGAACCAGCTGCCGAACTGCTTCGCATCGCTAATCGCGCGCCACACCCGCTCGCGCGAGGCGCGCAGCAGGACGCGCTTTTCGATTCGATCAGTGCTTGTCGCCATATGCAACCTCCAAGTTGCATTTACAATAATATGGCCCGCATCGAAACGCAACCTTCAGGTTGCGGAATGCCGACTAAGGAGCGCTGCGCGATTTCAAAACCGGAACCGGCTTCGCTGGCGCGAAGCTGTCCGAGATCCTTCCTGCCGCTCGCGCTGCTCGCTTCGTCAGGATGACGGAAACCGCTCGCGTTGCTCGCTTCGTCAGGATGACGGAAACCGCTCGCGTTGCTCGCTTCGTCAGGATGACGGAAACCGCTCGCGTTGCTCGCTTCGTCAGGATGACGGAAACCGCTCGCGTTGCTCGCTTCGTCAGGATGACGGAAACCGCTCGCGTTGCTCGCTTGGGTCAGGATGATGAACCAAGCAGACCCTTGCCCGGAACGTGATTCACTTCGAGGCGGATGCCGTCGGGATCCTCGAACAGCACCGAGTAATATCCCGGCGCCCACGGACCGTCCTCCGGTGCATGCACAATCTTCGCTCCGATGGTCTTGAGAAAACCGTAGATTTCGTCGATGTCGCCGCGCTCGCGCGCACGCAGGCACACGTGATGGAGTCCGACGCGCCGCTGCTGAAATTTCTCCGCGCGATAAGAATCGTCGCCGCGCATTATTCCGATCGCGGTTCTGCCGCCGACGCAGTAGAGCATCTCCTCGCTGCGCATCACGGGCTTCAGCCCGAGGTACACGAGCAGCTTCTCGTAGAATGGAAGGCACGCCTCGAAATTACTGACCGTGAGCATCACGTGCGCGACGCCGTTGATTTCCATTTCAGTTCTCCTCCCGCTATAGCGAGTTGAGCCATTCGTGGCCCGGATGCGTTTTCGCGATCGCGTCGCGCAGCCATCGCCGCGCGTCCGCGCTCAGCGCGGGCAACGCGTTGCTGAAATCGATTCGATCGCGCGGCTCGAGATGCTTCGCCTTGAACAACAGAACGATCTCCGGCGCGAGATACGGCAGTCCCCACAGCGGAAAAAATCCCATCCGCGAAATCGGCATCCGAACTTCAGGATTGCGCCGGAAGATCCATTCGCTTTCGTTGTCCGACGACTCCGCGAGCATCACCTGGAACGCCGGCTCCGATTCGTCGCTCCGATACGCATTGATCTGATGAACGGGCAGCTCGAGCCGCTCGCCGCGCGCCCATTCGATGATCGTCCCGCGATTCGGCGGCATCCCGTCGGGATGCGGGACGATCTTTTTCAATGAAAATTGCTTCAGGGCTCGGTGCAGCCCCATCTGATCGCGCCGCATCACGAGCACGTCGATATCGTGATGCTCGCGGGTAACGCGTCCGAGATGCAGATCGATCGCCCATCCGCCGGAGAAGTAGAAGGGCGCGCGCAGCTTTCCGAGCGCTTCTGCGACCTCAAGTAATGGTTTAACTTCTTGACCCACCGCCCAAATCAGTGCGCCGCGACCATGCGCGCCGGGCGGGGCTGTTCGTGGCCGAGGATTGGATGCGGGCGGTACGGCTTTTCGAGCGCTGCGACCTCGTCCGCCGTCAGTTTCACATCGACCGCCGCGATCGCCTCTTTCAGATGCGCGAGCTTGGTCGCACCGATGATCGGTGCGGTGACGCCCGGCGCTTGCAGGATCCACGCGCACGCGATCTGCGACGGCGTGACCCCGCGTTCCTTGGCGATCTGCTCGACCACGCTCAGCACATCGAAGTCGTACTCGCGGAAGTACATGTTCTTGGCGAAGTCGTCCTGCTTGGCGCGCGCAGTCGGCCCGCTGCCGCCCTTATCGCGATTGCCGGCCAGGAAGCCGCGCGCGAGCGGGCTCCATGGAATCAGGCCGACGCCGTTGTCGATGCACAGCGGATTCATCTCGCGCTCTTCCTCGCGATAGACGAGGTTGTAGTGATTCTGCATCGAGATGAACCGGTGCCATCCGTTTTCTTTTTGCAGCGCGAGCGCCTTGGCGAACTGCCACGCCGCCATCGAGCTCGCGCCGAGGTAGCGCACCTTGCCGGCGCGAACCAGCGAGTCGAGCGCTTCGAGCGTTTCCTCGATGGGCGTCGTGTAGTCCCATCGATGGATTTGATAGAGGTCGATGAAATCCATCTTGAGGCGGCGCAGCGACGCGTCGCATGCTTCGAGAATATTTTTGCGGCTGAGGCCGGCGCGATTGAGTCCCGACGCCATCGGGCCGTGCACTTTGGTCGCGACCACGATCTCGTCGCGCTTGGCCATCTCACCGAGCCATCGCCCGGTGACCTCCTCGCTGACACCGATCGAATAGACGTTGGCGGTGTCGTAAAAGTTGATGCCAGATTCGACGGCGCAGGCGAAATGATCGCGCGCCTCGTCCATCGTGAGCACCCAGTCGCGCCACTTCTTGTCGCCGTAACTCATGCATCCGAGACAGATGCGCGAGACGGTGATTCCGGTCTTGCCGAGTTTCGAGTACTGCATGATTACTCCTTAGAACTCGCCCGTGCCGAGTAGGTAAGACTCTAACGAGCGCGATTCAGGTTGATCGAGTTCAGTCGGAAACAGCAATTTCATACCATAGGTTGTGGTTTCTGGACGACGCATCACTAGCGGTAGCTTCGTTCCGTCGAATGTTGTTTTTGTTGGAAGCCGGCGCGGCGCGATTACCGAAATGAAAACCGCGCGGGTGGGCCCATCTTGATGGATTCACCATACGAACATATATGTAGCACGGAAAATCTGCCGGCATCAGGCTAAAAAGTTCATCCCCAAAACGCGAGCGCGTCAGGGAGGGCGGGCTTGGCGACTGCGGGGTGGCGCGGCCGAACGTCGTAGCCGTGGTCATGAACAAAGTTCGCGTGTACCTGCGCGAACAGGAAGGCGTCTATCAGCACCGCGATAAAAATCACCAGGATGAAGAGGTAGTTGCGCGGTCCAGGTTCATCGCCGGTATCCATAAATGATATTTGTAGGACGAGGGCGCTTTTGAATCCTGCGCCGCTATTTCATTGACTCGACGAGCGGGTTAGGATGCATCCGATCGCCACTGGCCGATTGGTCAGGCGGCGCGAAGACTAGCGAATTGCGTGGAGAGCGTCGCGGGCTGAGAGAATGCGGCGCGGAGGGAATCTAATGCGGGTCCTATTCGTACATCCGAGTCCGCTTATGTACAGCGAGATTTATCTGCGGCTGGAACCGCTCGGGATGGAGCGGGTGGCGGCGGCAACGCGCGCGGCCGGCCATGACGTGAGGATTCTCGACCTGCAGATTTTCAAGCATCGCGATCTGTTCGCCGAGATCGAAAGCTTCAAGCCTAATGCGATCGGCTTCTCGCTCAACTATCTCGCCAACGTGCCGGAGGTGATCGATCTCGCCAAAGATGTGAAGCGCGTGGCGAAGGATTGCTTCGTCTTCACCGGCGGGCATAGCGGGTCGTTCGTCGCCGACGAAATTCTGGAGCATGCCGAGGGCGCGATCGACGCGGTCATCCGCGGCGAGGGCGAGACGGCGACGCCGATGCTGCTGGACGCGATTGGGACCGGCTCGATCGGCAAAGTTCCGGGCGTGCTGACGACGCAAGGTTCGGGGCCGACGCCGGTGATGCTCGACGACCTCGACAAGTTTTTTCCCGCGCGCGACCTCGGACGGCGGCGCAACAAATACTTTATCGGCGTGCTCGATCCGTGCGCGTCGATCGAGTTCACCCGCGGATGCCCGTGGGATTGCTCGTTCTGCAGCGCGTGGACGTTCTACGGCCGCAGCTACCGCAAGTCCACGCCCGAAGCCGCGGCCGAGGACATGCTGTCGATCAAAGAGCCCAACGTTTTCATCGTCGATGACGTCGCGTTCATCCATCCCGAGCACGGGTTTGCAATTGGGGCCGAAATCGAAAAGCGCAAAATCAAAAAACAGTACTACCTCGAGACTCGCGCCGACGTGCTGTGCCGCAATCCGGAAGTGTTCCGCTATTGGCGCAAACTCGGCATGGAGTACATGTTCCTAGGGCTCGAAGCGATCGACGAAGAAGGCCTGAAGCTGCATCGCAAGCGATCGTCGATGGGCGTCAACTTCAAGGCGCTCGAAGTCGCGCGCGAGATTGGGCTGACGGTCGCGATCAACCTGATCGCGGACCCGTCGTGGGACGTGAAGCGCTTCGAGGTAATTCGCGAATGGGCGATGAGCATCCCGGAGATCGTGCACCTGACGGTGGCGACGCCGTATCCCGGCACGGAGCTGTGGTTCACGGAATCGCGCAAGCTGACGACGCTCGACTACCGGCTCTACGATATCCAGCACGCGGTGCTGCCGACCAAGCTGCCGCTGCTGCAGTTCTACCAGGAGCTGGTGAAGACGCAGGACGTGCTCAATCGCAAGCATCTGGGATTCGCGGCGCTGAAGTCGGTGGCGTCTATTGCGGGCAAGCTTGCGCTTAAGGGTCAGACCAACTTCATCAAGATGCTGTGGAAGTTCAACAGCGTGTACAATCCGGACCGGCAGCTGGCCGAGCACGCGCGCGAAGTGAAATACGCGATGCGCCCGCCGTCGATGCATACCGACGGACGTCCCGCGGCCGACAAGCTCTACATCCACATGCCGAAGCCGTCGCGCCCGGCGGCGCCCGCACCCGCAGCGGGCGGCCGGTGAGTTAGCGGGCTAATAGTGCTACAGTCGAAAACGGTATGAAGCTGAGAGTGGAGTTTGATCGGGAAACCGACGGTCGCTGGATTGCCGAAGTTCCTGAGTTGCCGGGTGTGCTCGCATACGGCAAGACTCGCGCAGAGGCGCTCGCAGCGGTTGAGGCGCTTGCGCTACGGGTGATTGCCGACCGAATCGAAAATGGCGAACTTGAACCCGTACCGTCGAGCTTGATGTTCGAAGCCGCGTGACCGACTGGCCCTCCGCCAAGGCTCGACGGGTACTCGCGGCATTGCTGCGGACAGGCTGGAGCATCAAGCGCACGCGCGGCTCGCATCGAGTTCTTCAACGTCCTGGGTCCTCCGACCTCGTATTCTCCTTTCACGAAGGCGACGAAATCGGACCTCGCATGCTCGCAAAGATTGCCAAACACGCGGGCCTGCGCCCGGAAGATCTTTGAAAACAGGATCGCTTTAATTTTCGCGATCGGGGTGCGGGCGGTCGCTTCCTAAAGTGTGGCGACGCTGAAACCCGAGAGCGTATCTTCTATTCCCGTCTTCAAGGTGCTCGAAATCCGGGACGCCGAGAGCAGTGAGTCAGTATGCGATTGCGGCCCGCGGCTTGCTGCATACGGCTCTTTCGTCCTTTGACGCTCAGTCGTCGCCAAATGTTGAGGCGTCTCTTAATGCTCATTTCTGTTTGGTATATAAAGATACTCCTTGCTAACGGGGTTGTTCCGCCACGGTAATCAGTATGCGGCGCCGTCCAGGCTTCAACTGTTCTCGAGATAAACGGCACACGTGAATCATCCGCATGGAACGGTGCGGCGGATTGTCGCGATTGCGATCTGCGCAGTGGTGGCGGGATTGCCGGGCGGCACAAGTCTTTGCGCGCCGCTTGCCTCCTCGGGGGCATCTGCAGCGCGGACGCTGACGTTGCCGCCGCCGCGTCATGCGATCCTGCTTGCACCCGATGCCCCGGTTGAAGCGCAGCCCGAGCCGGCTGCCGTCTATGCGCCCGATTTCATGGCGGCCGCTGGCGCGCCGGCCGTAACCTCGGGGGTCTGGACGCCGCTGAACAATCAGCCGGCTTTTTTCGCATCCGCCGGTGCGTACTTGCTGACCGACGGCAGAATTCTGGTCGAAGATGCGCAGCTTACCGACGTCGCCTGGTGGACGCTGACGCCGGACAACACCGGCAGCTATATCAACGGCACCTGGACGCAGGTCGCATCGCCGGGACCGTGCGCCAACGGCAAGAAGTCTTCGGCCACGATTTACTCGCCGCTTTACTACGCGTCGGCGGTGCTGCCGGACGGGCGGTTCGTGATGGTCGGCGGCGAATACGATTTCGACTACAGTTACGTCAACGGCACCGGCGAGGTCTGGACCGACCAGGGGGCAATCTACGATCCGGTCGCGAACAGTTGGAGTTGCATCGCGGCGCCGGCGGGATGGACCCAAATAGGCGACGCGCAGTCAGTCGTCCTGGCCGACGGGACGTTCATGATAGCCGACCCCTTCGACAACCAGGTGGCTACCCTGAACACCGGCACGAATCCGCCCACCTTCAACAGCCCCTTCACCCCCCCTGGCAAGACCGCCGACTACCGCAATGACGAGGAAGGATGGATCCTGCTGCCAGATGGCGACGCATTCACCGCCGAGGTTTGGAGTTCGAGCGACGCCACTGAGACGCCCGCGCTGACCTACAGTCCCGTATCGAAGGCGTGGAGCAGCCCCGGGATCGCGCCGGACCCGCTGGTGCTGCTCAGCAAGGGTGGCATCTCCTACTTTGAAACCGGGCCCGCGATGCTGCGGCCCGACGGCACCATCTTCGCTTCGGGGGCGGTCGGCTTCAACGACATCTTCGATACCGCCAGCAGTACGTGGAGCAGCGGGCCGAGTTTCCCGACTATCACGAGTGGATACAGCGCGGGTTCCTGCAACACTGTGGGCCTGACGGAACAATTGGCGGCGGCCGATGCTCCAGCGGCGCTGCTCCCGGATGGTAACGTGCTGATTGCGCCGGCGCCGGTGGACAGCCAGCCGGCGTGCGAATGGATTCCGCCGACCGTGTTCTTTGAATTCGACGGGACCAGCTTGGTCCTGGTCGCTCAGCCAAGCGACGCGCAATATGTCCCGAGTTACGACGGCCGTTTGTTAGTGCTGCCTACCGGCCAGGTGCTCTACACTAACACCTACCCCTACATCGAGCTCTACACGCCGGCCGGAACGCCCGAGGCCGGATGGGCGCCGACGATCGCGACCTCGCCGGCGACGGTGATGGCTGGCGGGGCGAATTACCAACTTACCGGCACGCAGTTCAACGGCTTGTCGCAGGCGGCAACCTACGGCGACGACTACCAGGCCGCGACCAATTTTCCGCTGGTACGGATTACCAACAATGCGAGCGGGCATGTGTTTTATGCGCGCACCCATAGCCACAGCACGATGGCGGTGGCGACGGGCAGCGCAACGGTCTCGACAGAATTTGACGTTCCCGCCGGGATCGAAGGGGGTGCGAGCACGCTGGTGGTGGTCGCCAACGG
Organism: uncultured delta proteobacterium; assembly: GCA_963717005.1. Lineage (GTDB taxonomy): Bacteria > Desulfobacterota > Binatia > Binatales > Binataceae > Binatus. The sequence goes on along the minus strand of OY970324.1, from coordinate 3,907,035 downwards.
AATCGCGTCTTCCGCGGTGGCGGTGAACGTGTTGGCCGCGACTCCGACCGCGACGGCGACCGCTACGCCGACTCGTACGGCCACCGCGACCCTGACCGCGACCAGGACAGCGACCGCGACCGCAACTGCAACTCGAACGGCTACCGCGACGGTCACGGCCACGGCGACCGTGTCGGCGACGGCGACTCCAACGCTGACGGCTACATCGACGGCGACTGCTACCGCGACGGTGACCATCACGTCAACGCCAACTGCGACCGGGACCGCGACTATAACTGCGACGCCAACGTCAACCGCGACTGCGACTCCAGGCCCGACTGCAACGTCGACGCCGACCGCGACGGCCACGCCGACGGCTTCTCAGACAGCTACGCTCACCGCCACGCCGACCGCGACGCCAACTGCGACCGCTACTCAGACGGCGACGCCGACCGAGACCGCGAGCGCAACCGCGACGGCGACATCCACGATGACGGCGACGGCGACCGCGACGGTTACGGCGACCGCGACGGCGTCACCGACTGAAACGGCTACGCAGACTGCGACTGCAACGCCAACGGCAACGCCGACGCGGGTTGCGGCGCGGCTGAAGATTAAACCGTCGCCGAAGAGGTTCGGCAAAGTCAAAGTCGGCACCGTCAAACGCGCGACGCTGACCCTGCTCAATTTGGCCATAACGGGACCGCCGATCACTTTCGCCAACCCGATGGCGATGATCCCGGCGAGCAGTCCGGAATTTTCGTCGGTTGCCACGACTTGCCCTGCGCAACTGCCGCCGCGCAAAAATTGCAAGGTGACCGTGCAATTCGCCCCGGCCTCGACCGGTCAGAAATCCTCGACCCTGACAATTTTCGATAACGCCGCGAACGCCGACCAGTCTGTGTCGCTGAGCGGGAAGGCCAAATGAGGCTACGCGCTAAATCTCCGAATCGAGCTAGCTCGCGACTTTCTCGGGGGCGTTGCGGAGCGCGTTGAAAACGACCGGCGGCACGCGCAGCCGATCGTCGGACTCGTAGATTGCGCGTATGTCGGCGAACGCGTCGTCGCCCGCCAGGGTCAGCGCCGCGACCCGATCGAGCAGCGCCTTTTTCTCGTCGGTGAGCGCCTCGTCGCCCATCTCCATCAAGCCCCAAACGTCCCACGGCAGCATTTCCATTCGGTTGAGCGAGGCGAGGTCGCGCAGGACGTTGCCGGCAATAAACCACAAGCCGCTTTCATGGATATAGGTCAAGCCGAACAGACACGCGTCGGCGCGGCCGGAGCGGGATTGCTGCCAGGCGTCGCCGGCGATGATGAACTTGTTGCGCGGTACATCGAGCGTGTTGAAATCGATCTTGAGAGCTTTGCGCTGGATAGCGTCGAGCTGCGCGTCAACCAGGATCCAGCGCTTCTCGCCGGCGTTCCAATACTCGCACACCCAATGGTCCTCGAATTTGCCGGGCGTAAAGTAGGCGCCGAAGCCGCATCGCGGGCGCGCGGGAACTCCTTGAGCGCGCAGGATGGAGCAGAGCATCAGCGAGAAATGACGGCATACGCTGGGCAAGCGGTGACCGGCATCGCGCGCATCGGTGAGCGGGCGCGAATCGAGCGCGTGAATGCGCGACAGCATTTGCGCGATCGGACGGAGGTGGCCGTCGTCGCGCTGCGCTTCGGTCAGGGTGATGCCGTAAAGCCAGGGCGCGATGTCGCGATGAATCAGCACGCCTTGCACGATTTCGCAGAGCGACGCGAGGTCGCGAGGCAGCGCGCGGAATTCCGCCGCATGCGCTCCCAGAGCCGTCATGGGGCCGTCGTGCTGGTAGTATTCCTGTGGATTCTGCATGTTTCCGACTCCTTTGGATCGCGTGCTCATGCGGCCGAGTCGCAGACCGACGCTAGATATCGCGCGAGCCTTCCGAGCGAGCATTCCCAGCCGGGACGCGCATTCGAATTGGAAATCTCCTCGATTGACGAATGAGCCTCGGCAATCGCGTCGGACTCGGTGGCGGCGGCGCCGATCATGCCGTTGCGACTGGTGTTGTCAACCAGCCAGAACCAGCTCTGCTGAGAGTTCCACACCTCGAAGCCGATGCCCAAATGATTTTTGCTGATTCGCATTAGTTCGTCCTCGCCGGGTTGGTTCAACGATTTTTCGGCTCTTTGCTTTATAGTCGTTCGACCAATCCCGAAATCGACCAATCACCCGCCGGACAGCGCGGGATAAATCCACACTTCCGAGTCATTGGAAACCTGGGTCAGGCCGCCTTGCATGAAGCGCACGTTCTCGCCGTTGACGAATACGTTGACGTGGCGGCGGATGTCGCTCTGATCGTCGAGCACGCGCTGGCGGATTGCGGGATGGTCGCGGCCGAGCATCACGAACGCGTCGCTCACAGTCATGCGCGCGTCGAGCGGCAGGCGCAGTTCGACGGTTTCATTGTCGCCGGCAAATCGGCGCAGCGCGGATGGCAGATGAAAGCGCATCGCGGATACTCAGGCGACCTCGACCGCTTTCACGCACAGCACCGCGGGCAGCCAATCGGCTATAGAACTCCAGTTCTCGCCCTCGTCGCGCGACGCGAACAATTGGCCGCCGCGGGTGCCGAAATAGAGTCCCGCCGGATCGAGCCGGTCCGACGTGAACGCGTCGCGCAGCACGGAAAAATAGCAGTCGCGCTGCGGCAGTCCGTTGCCAAGCGGCTCCCATGAAGCGCCGGCGTCGCGCGTGCGCCAGACCTTGACCGCGCCTGCGAGCGGTACGCGAAACTGGTCGGATTCGAGCGGGATCAGGTACGCGGTATCGCCGCGGCTCGGATGCGCGACCAGCGGAAAGCCGAACTCCGACGGCAGACCGGCGTGGATATCGATCCACGAATCGCCGCCGTCGTCGCTGCGATAGACGCCGGGATGGTTCTGCAGATAGATGCGGGCGGGATTTTTCGCATCGTAACGCATCTTGTGCGCGCATTGCGGACCGAAATGCGGCGCGTGCGGCGGACCGCCTTCCATCTTCACGCCATTGTTGCGGCGCGTCCACGATTCACCGCCGTCGTCGCTGCGATACATCCCGGCCGACGAGATGCCGACCAGGATGCGCTTGGGGTCGCGCGGGTCGGGCAGAATCGTATGCAGGCAGAGGCCGCCGAATCCCGGCATCCAGTACGGACGCTCACGATGGTTGAGCAGCGACTCGAGCGGACGAAAGGTCTCGCCCCGATCGTCGGAGCGAAAGAGCGCGGCAGGATCGGCGCCCGCGAATACCACATTCGGGCCGAGCAGCGGCGCCGGCTCGAGCGCCCACACCGCATTCAGCGTGAGACCGCTGCCGGCGGGGAACTTCACATTGCCGTCTTCGGGCTCGTGCCAGCTCGCGCCGAAATCATCCGACCAGCTCACCAGCGCGCCCCAATGCATACTCATGTGACCGACGAGGATCCGCGGCGCTCGCGTATCCGGAAGATACGCGGTCGAATAAACCGCCTGACCCTTGAAGTAAGGTCCGGCGATGCGGAACTGGCGACGATTGCGATCGCTGCTGAAAATGAACAGTCCCTTGACGGTCCCGACAATCAGGAGCAGGTCCCCGCTTTGCGGCGCGATTGAATTGACGTGCTGCATGGTGGTCTCCTCGGTGAACGCTCTTTATCTGACGCTCGCCAGGTATTCGGCGAGACAATCGAGCGAACTGCTCCATCCGGTATTGTGCATGTCGCGCGCCGTGACCGATTCGAAGATCGCGTTGTGGAGCGTGAGCCGGGTCTTGCCGCCGAGATCCTCGAACAGCAGCGTCAGCGTCGTTTCGGGGCGCGTGGGATTGCCGTCGGCATCCGCCCAGCTCCCGACCATCACGAGGCGCTTCGGCGGGACGACCTCGCGATAGACGCCCTGCGACCAATGGTCGTCGTTGTCGGGGCCGCGCATGTGGATTCGATAAGCGCCGCCGGGGCGCAAATCGTTTTTGAGGACGGTGCTGGTGAAGCCGCGCGGACCCCACCAGCGCGCCATGTGCTCGGACTCGGTCCACGCCTTGAACACGAGGCTGCGCGGCGCATCGAAGACGCGCGTGATGCTGAGCACGCGATCAGCGGGTTCGGTGATGAGATTAGTTGCTGCACCCATGTTAGTTCTCCTTCAATTTAGATTTGTCAGGCGGCTGCCAGATATTCGGCGAGATGCTGTAGCGTTTCGGTCCATCCCTGGCGCGCGCCGCGGGTCGAATCGGTTTCGATCGAGAAGGTCTGATGCACGGTGAGCCGGGTCTTGCCGCCGAGATCGGCGAACTTCACCGTCGTGACCACCTCGTTGGTGTCGTTATCCAACAAGCCGGTCCAGACGATCCGCTCGGGCTTGACGATTTCGCGAAACACGCCGTTCATCCAATGGTCCCTGCCGAACCCACGCATACAGACCCTGAAAAAGCCGCCGGCGCGGAAGTCCATCTCGCACTCCGGCACGGTGAAGTTGTTGGGCGCGAACCAGCGTGTCAGGTGTCTGGGTTCGGTCCACGCGTTGAAGACGAGCGAGCGGGGCGCGTCGAAGATGCGCGTGATGGTGAGCGCGCGATCGCCAACGGTAACTTCGGTGTTGAGCGTCATCGCGAACTCTCCTGCTGAAATTGCGGTTTCCGAAACATGCATGTAAACCAGTCGCTCGAATTTGGCGATATCGACATCGAGGCTCTCGTTTTACTCAGATGATTTCTCCCACGGTGCGTTGGGGATGCGCGCTCAGAGCTGTGCCAGGTACTCGTCGAGCAGGTCCAGCGAATTGTTGAAGCCTTCTTCCATCGCGTCGGCCAGTTGGTTGAAGGCCGCGCGCTGAGCGGGCGTTTCGTTGATCGGAACCGAGCGCAGCTCGAGTGTCGTCCGTCCCGCATCCTCGCGAAATCTCGACGTAGTCAGCATTTCCGGCGGCAGCTTCGGGTCGTACGGATGCGGGATGGGGTTGCCGGTTTCATCGGTCGTGAAATGCACGACGACCAGCAGCTCGGGTGCGACGATCTCGCGATAGACCCACTTGCCGCACAGCTCGCGGCCGTCCGGCATCCGCATTACGTAGAGAAAGGTGCCGCCCGGGCGCAGGTCGAGTTCGAGCACGCGCGTGGTGAGGCCTTTCATGCCCCACCATTTCGACATTCGATCGCGATCGGTGAACGCTTTCCATACCAACTCGCGCGGCGCATCGAACACGCGCGTGATGACGAGCTCGCGATCGGTGGATTCGGCGGCGGTGCTACTTCTTGCGGCCATTTTTCTTCTCCTTCTTTTGCGCGTCCTGCTTCAACTCGCGCAGATAGTCCTCGAGGCGATCGAACGCCTCCTCCCAGAAACGGCGATAACGGTCGAGCCAGTCCGACGCGTCTTTCAGTGGAGCCGGCGCAAGCCGGCATGGACGCCATTGCGCCTCGCGCCCGCGCTCGATCAGGCCGGCGCGCTGCAGCACTTTGAGATGCTTGGAGATGGCGGGCATGCTCATCTCGAACGGCTCGGCCAGCTCCGACACGGAGGTCTCGCCCGCGGCGAGGCGCGCAAGAATCGCGCGGCGGGTGGGATCGGCAAGCGCGGCGAAGGTGGCGTTGAGATGTTCGGACGATGTGAGCTGCTGAACCATTCAGTTAAATAACCTGAAGGTTAAATACATCGGCGCCATACATCTGTCAAGCGAGTCTTCGGCTATTTTTTCAGAGCGATTTGTACCAATCGGCGAGCGCGGCGCCGATCTGGTGCGGCGAATCTTCCTGGATGAAGTGGATGCCCTTGACCGTCACTTCGCGCTGATTCGGCCATCGGCGGCAGTACTCGCGCTGCGCGCCCGTGAGAATCGCGCCGGGGTCGGCGTTGACGAACAACTTGGGCGTCGCGCTTTGTTCGAGCCACTTCGAGTAGCGGTCGGCGATCGCAACGACGTCGGCGGGCTCGCCTTCGATTGGAATTTCGCGCGGCCAGGTGAGCGTCGGGCGTCGCGACTCGCCCGGCTCGATGAAGGGCTTGCGATACACGTCCATTTCCACGTCGCTGAGCTTGCGCATGATGCTGCCGGGCAGGATGCGCTCGACGAAAATATTGTTTTTCAAAATCATGTCGTCGCCGGCCGCGCCGCGCAGCGCTTTGAAGATAGGGATGGCCGCCTGCGACCATTCCGACCATTGCAGCGGCCTGACGATCGCTTCCATGTACGCGATTCCCTTGACGGCCTCCGGATGGCGCGCGGCCCAGTGAAAGCCGAGTGCACTGCCCCAGTCGTGAACGACCAGCGTGAGCTTGCGTTTGAGATTGAGGCCGTCGAAGAACGCGTCGAGATGGCGCGAGTGATCGGCGAAGCGATAAGTGCCGGTGGCAGACGGTCCCGACGCGCCCATCCCGATCAGATCGGGCGCGATACATCGCGCGTGCGGCGCGAGATACGGAATGACGTTGCGCCACAGATAGGACGAAGTCGGATTGCCGTGGAGAAAAACGATCGGATCGCCGGCGCCGGTGTCCGCGTACGACATCCAGCTGCTGAGGAGCTCGAGTCTTTTGCGCGGATGTGGATCGGCCGCGGAAATCTGCGTGTCGATGTCGCTCATGACGACGTCTCCTTCGGGTGGGTAATTCGGTGGTGTCTCAGTTTGAGGGTTGCTCGTCGGAAGCCCATTTTCGGAGACCGCAATGGACGCATTTTCGTCGAAAAGTATTGACTCCTCGGTACCAAGACCAGAAATATCGCTTTCCACAACGCGGACAGCGAAATTCCCCCCAGTAGATAGTCACTGCTACGAAGGCCACCATCCACAGATCCCAGAACATCACCGGAGAACTGCGATCCGCGAGACCAGGCGAGATCAGATTCATTGCAAACCCAATGAGTATGGTTGCCGGTATCAAGCTCAAGAACAAAAACCACCACAGATGATTGCGTCTCCGAAGACTCTGCCATTGGTCATCGTAGCTCATGGTTAGATGCTTTCCATTCGTCCACGATTCCGAACGGGGAGACTACCGGTAGTTCGACTGATACGACGGTGGTCGCTGGCGCGCAACCTTTCACTGGTTGCCCTCGCGGGCGCGGCGGGCGCAGAATCGCGGCTGTCAGCATACGTTGAGTATCGCGAGGACCAATCCGATGGCCGAGAATCGCAAACGGAAGTTCTGGGGATGGGGCTACGAGGACCAGGGGCCGACTCCTGAACAGCAAAAGCACATGGCCGAGCGGATGGCCAAGCGATTCGGGCTGGGGCCGCTCGAAATCACGCCGCCGCCGAAGGAAAGCGATCTGAATCTGCGCGCGCCGCGGGTCAAGCCGCCGGCGGCACTCGAAGCGATTTGTTCGACCGCGCCGCACGAGCGCGCGGGGCATACGTACGGCAAGGGGTCGCGCGACATTCGGCGCGCGTACCGGCGCGACTATCCGAATCCGATCGACGTGGTCGCGTTTCCGCGCGATGAAAAAGAATTGATTCGCGTGCTCGAATGGTGCGACGGCGCGCAGATCGCGGCAGTGCCGTACGGCGGCGGATCGAGCGTGGTCGGCGGGGTCGAGCCGCCCGAAGGTGACCGCTATCGCGGCGCGGTGTCGATCGATCTGATGCATCTGGACAAGGTCGTTGAGGTCGATAGGGTCTCGCGCGCGGCGCGGATTCAGGCCGGCGTGTACGGTCCCGCGCTCGACGCGCAGTTGAAGCCGCATGGGCTGACGATTCGTCATTTTCCGCAGTCGTTCGAGTTCTCGACCCTCGGCGGTTGGATCGCAACGCGATCCGGCGGGCATTTCGCGACGCTCTACACGCATATTGACGACTTCGTCGAGTCGCTGCGCGTGGTGACGCCGACGGGCATAATCGAGTCGCGGCGCTTGCCCGGCTCAGGCGCGGGTCCGAGTCCGGATCGGATGTTTATCGGTTCGGAGGGAATTCTCGGCGTCATTACGGAGGCGTGGATGCGGCTGCAGGACCGGCCGACCTTTCGCGCGGGCGCGTCGGTGCCGTTTCCGAGCATGCTCAAAGCGGCGGATGCGGTGCGACAGATTTCGCAGGCGGGAATCTATCCGGCGAACTGCCGCGTGCTCGACGAAGGCGAGGCGTTCAACTCCGGCGCGGGCAACGGCGAAGAGGCGGTGCTGGTGCTTGCATTCGAGTCCGCGGACCATCCGCTGGAACCGTGGATGAAGCGCGCGCTCGAGTGCTGCGCCGATCATGGCGGGGAAATTCCCGCGGACGCGGCGAAGACTCGCACCGACGCCGAGGCGACGCACGAAGGATCGGCGGGCGCGTGGCGCAACGCGTTCCTCAACGCGCCGTACCTGATGGACACGGTGGCCGCGATGGGGATGGTGAGCGACACGTTCGAGACGTCGATCACGTGGGAGCGATTTCCGGATTTTCATCGCCAGATGATGGAATGCGCACGCGATGCGATCGCGCGAGTGTGCGGCAAGGGCACCGTCACCTGCCGCTTCACGCACGTTTATCCCGATGGGCCGGCGCCGTACTACACGATTCTCGCGCCGGGCAAGCGCGGCTCCGAGATGGAGCAGTGGGACGAGATAAAGGCGGCGGTGTCGGACAAGTTGATCGCACTCGGCGGCACCATCACGCATCATCACGCGGTCGGCAGGTATCATCGTCCGTGGTACGACCGTCAGCGTCCCGAGGGATTCGCGCTCGCGCTGAAGGCGGCGAAGAAGGCGCTCGATCCGCGCGCGATTCTCAATCCGGGCGTGCTGATCGATCCGGATTGAGGGGCCAGCGGCTGCTTGAAAAAGTTCCCGTGCCCGCACCTCAAAGGTGAAGTGGAACTGGCGGATCGGCGCGAACAGCACATTGCCGAGCGGCATCCTGAGTTGTTGCCAGCCCATCTCACGCGAATCGAGCAGACTCTTGCTGAACCGGACAAGATTCGCCGCAGTGGACGATTTGCTTCTGCGCGGCTGTTCTCGCGCTGGTTCGACGATCTGTTGGGCGGTAAGCACGTAGTTGTGGTTGTGCTATGCTCATCGACGAGCGATGGCAGGAACTGGATTCTCACGGCCTACGTTGCGCGCAGCATCGCGGTAGGAGATGTCGAATGGAAGCGAAGCTAAGTTTCAAATACGACCGCGACGCCGACATTTTGTACATCAACAAACGCGATCCGTATCCGGCGCAGGAATCAGAAGAGCTGCCTGACGAAGTCGTGATACGGCTCAATCCTGAATCGGGTGAAATCGAGAATGTCGAGGTCTTGTTCTTCTCGACGCGCCTCTTACGGGGCGACTTGTTTGAATTGCCGGTTACTGCCGATCTGCGGATCGTAAGCGAAGACTAGTCGTCGATCTTCAGTTGCTTTTTTGCGGCGTCGGTCATCATGTGCGGGGTCCATGGCGGGTCCCACACGATCTCGACACTGGCGTCGTCGCATCCGGGGATGCCGAGCAGCTTGTCCTGGATGTCCTGCGTGATCATCATGCCCATCTGGCAGCCGGGCGCGGTCAGCGTCATCGTTACGTTGACGACGCGGTTCTCGATCTGCACGCCGTAAATTAGTCCGAGGTCCACGAGATTGACGGGAATTTCGGGGTCGTAGCACTCGCGCAGCACTTCGTACACGTCGGCTTCGGTCGGTGCGGGCGAATTCTCCATAGCGCAGAGTCTAGTATATAAGAGGGTGTGCATGCATCTGAGGTGAAAAATGCCTGACAAGGAAGAACTGTACGATGAGGCGATTGACGCCTATGCCGACGACAAATTCGACGAGGCGATCGAGCTGTACAAACGCGCGCTCGAGATCGATCCGAAGTACGTCGATGCGATCCATGGGATGACGATGTGCTACCAGGCGAAGGGTGATCTCGATACGGCGATCGAGCTGACCAAAAAATATATCGCGCAGGAGCCGGAAGACATTCTGGCGCACACCAATCTCAGCATGTTTTATCAGAAGAAAGGCATGGTGCCGGAGGCGGAAGCCGCAGGCGCAGAGGCGCGGCGACTCGACTGGAAACGGCAACTCAAGGAAGGCAAAAAGTAGGCGCGATGAAACTCAAGGACAAAGTTGTACTGATCACGGGCGGCGGTTCGGGACTCGGACGCGAGATGGGCCTGACGTTCGCGCGCGAGGGCGCGAAGGTGGGCGTCAACGACATCAAGCCCGAGTCGGCGCAGAACGTCGCGACGGAAATCGAACGCGCAGGCGGCACAGCGCGGCCGTTCGTTGCGGACGTGTCGAGCAGCGCGGCGGTATTGAAGATGTTCGCGGAGTTCATCGCGGCGTTCGGGACTATCGACATCCTGATCAACAACGCCGGCATCGCGCGCGCGAGCGAAGTGGATGACCCCGACCTGTCCATGACGCATCAGAAGACCGACGCGGACTGGCATAAGATGCTCGCGACGCATCTCGACTCGACTTTTTTCTGCACCCGCGAGGCGCTGAAGGTGATGATCCCGAAGCAGTCGGGACGCATCATCAATATCGGGTCCATAGCGGGCACCACCGGGCTCGCGTTCGCTTCGGATTACTGCGCGGCGAAGGGCGGGATCATCTCGTTCACCAAGTCGGTGGCGCGCGAAGTGGTGCCGATGGGGATTCTGGTCAATTGCATCGCGCCGGGATTTATCGACACGCCGATGACGGCGCCGATCCCGGCCGAGTTCCGCAAGCAGATAGAAGGGATGACGCCGATGGGGCGCTTCGGCGAGCCGAGCGATATCGCGGCGGCGGCGCTGTTCCTCGCCTGCGAGGATTCGAAGTTCATGGTCGGCCAGGTGATCAGCCCCAACGGCGGCTACGTGATTTGACGCTCGAGGATCGAGTCAGATGCATCTAACACTCGACGCGCGAGTCGAACTCTAAGCATCCCGCGCGCGCCACGCGATGCTGCCGCGGTCCGCCGGAATCCTGGTTCCACTGTTCTCGATTCGCACGCGCGACGATCTCGGGCGCGGCGAAATCCTCGATCTTGCGCCGATGATCGATTTCGCGCTCTCGATGGGCCATCGCGCGATCCAGCTATTGCCGCTCGACGAGACCGGCCCCGACGATCTCAGCCCTTACAGCGCGATGAGCGTGATGGCGATCGATCCGACTTACATCTCGATGAGCGGGCTGCCGGGAGTCGGGCGGGTGGTGCTGGGGCGCGCGCGCGCGGCGGTCGGGCGTGCGCGGTTTGTCCCGCGCGCGATCATCCGGCGCGAAAAGTTTGTGTTGCTCGAGCGCGCGTACCGCGCGGCGCGAGTGCGCGGCGGGCGCGACGAAGGCGCGGCGCTCGATGCGTTCATCGAGGCCAACTCGTACTGGCTTCATGACTACGCGCTGTTTCGCGCGCTCAAGGATCGTTTCAACTGGACCAGCTGGGAAACGTGGCCGGCTGAAATCGCGCATCGCGACCCCGCCGCGCTTGCGCTCGCGCGGCGCGAGCTGGCCGACGCGATTGAGATGTACGGCTACTGGCAGTTCATCGCGCATCGGCAGTGGTCGGAGATGCGCGCGTACGCGTCGTCGCATACCGCGTTCATCGGCGGCGACCTCGCGTTCTCGCCATGCCGCGACAGCGCGGAAGTGTGGGCGAACCAAAACGAGTTCGATTTGAAACGCACCGTCGGCGCGCCGCCGGACGGCTTCAATCCCAAGGGGCAGCGATGGGGCCTGCCGCTGCCGAACTGGGACGCGATGCGGGCGCATGGATTCAAGCTGCTGCGCGCGCGTGCGCGCCGCGCGAGCTCGCTTTACGATTTGCTGCGAATCGATCACGTGGTTGGGCTTTATCGAACATTTAATTTCGGCTCCGACCTCGCCGAGCCGGGAACTTTCACGCCGTCCGACGAAAACGAGCAACTGCGCCAGGGTGAGGAAATAATCGGTGCGATCAAGCAGGAAGCAGGCGCGACGGAGCTTATCGCCGAAGACCTCGGCACGGTGCCGCCGTGGGTGCGCGCCTCGCTTACCCGGCTGGGAGTGCCGGGCTACAAGGTGATGCAGTGGGAGCGCGATTGGGGTCAACCCGGCGAACCGTTTCTCAGCCCCGCGACTTTTCCCGGACTTTCGCTCGCGACTACCGGGACGCATGACACTGAACCGTTGACGCTGTGGTGGCGCGCGCAGCCGATTGAGGAGCGCGAGAGATTCGTGCGGGGGCTCGGCCTCGAAGGCAAAGTGAATCCGCGCCGAATGCTCGAGGAGTCGGCGCGCGATGCAATACTGGCGGTGCTGTACGCGTCGCCGTCACGGCTGGCGATCGTGCCTATTCAGGATTTGTTTGGATGGAGTGCGCGGATCAATCGGCCCGGCACTATCAGCGCGTGGAACTGGACCTATCGAATCCCGCTGACGCTGGAACGAATGCGGCGGAGTCGCGCGATACAGCCGGAGATCGCGAAGCTGCGAGAGATCGCAGTGAGTAGCGGGCGGTTTACGTAAATCCGAAATTCTTTTTTCTGCCTCTCATTTTTTGTGTCATTCTTCGCTGCGCTCAGCATGACACAAAGAGGGGCGCTCAGAATGACACAAAAAATGATCGGCCTTGGACACAGGAGTGCCTCAAGTTGTGGGGGGATGGGGGTTGAACTATAAGCATCACTTGGCCGCTCGATCTGATCGGCAATACTCGGGGACATTTTTCCCGGAGGCGTTCGATGGGACCACTGGAAGGAATTCGCGTGCTTGATTTGAGCATGGTGGTGTCGGGACCGTTCTGCACCATGATGCTGGGCGACCTTGGCGCGGACGTTATCAAAATCGAGCCGCCGGACGGCGACGTATCGCGGATGTTGTCGGGCAGGGAGCGCGGCGGGGTTACGGTCGCCATCCTCAACTGGAATCGGAACAAGCGCGCGATGATGCTGGATCTCAAGCAGCCCGGCGCCGCCGACGTGTTTCTCAAGATGGCCGAGCGCTCCGATGTCGTCGTGCAGAACGTGCGGCCGGGCGTCGTCGATCGGCTGGGTGTCGGCTACGACGCGGTCGCGGCGCGCAATCCGAAAATTGTTTACTGCTCGATCGCCGGCTATGGTTTCTCGGGGCCGTCGGTCAACAAGCCGGCTTACGATCCGATTATCCAGGGGATGGCGGGAGTTATGACTTCGCAGCGCACGCAGGGGCGGCCGCGCGCGGTCAAGAATATTCTCGGCGACAAGGTCACGGCGATGACGGCGGCGATCTCGATTCTTGCGGCGCTCAACGAGGCGCAGCGCAGCGGCAAAGGGCAGCATCTCCAGATTGCGATGATCGATGCGGTTGCCTACTACCTGATGCCCGACACGGCGTCACGCCACACTTATCTGCCGCACGACGCGGGCGTCGCGCCATCGATGAATACGCTCGAGCCGTTTCAGACCGCGGACGGCTTTATTACGATCGCGCCGCTCACCGACAAGCATTGGACCGCGATTCTCAAGGCGGTCGGGCATCCGGAGTGGTTCGAAGGCGACGAGCCACGGCCCGATAGGGTGCGGCGATCGATCAAGAGCCTGATTGCACTGTTTCCGACACAGCCGTCGGCATACTGGCTCGAGCGGATCGAAGCGGCCGACGTGCCGTGCGGTCCGGTCAACGACTACGACTCTATCTGGACCGATCCGCAGTTCGTCGCGAATGAAACGTTCTTCGAATACGAGCATCCCAAGGCGGGACGGGTGCGCGCCGTGAGATCGCCGGCGCGATTCTCGCGCACCGAGCCCGAGCTATGGCGGCATCCGCCCGACCTCGGACAGCATACCGACGAGATTCTCGGCGAGTTCGGATTCGAGGCCGCCGAGATTTCCGAATTGAGAGCCAATCGGATTGTCAATTGAATTATCGCTCGATTCGCCGCGCGCTGAAGTTCGCAATTCTCGCCGCCGCAAGCGCGATCGTGCCGGGATGCGCGGCGCGGCAAAAGGCGCCTGCGACGCCGGCGCCGCTGGTCGTCAAGGCGGTGCCGAGCGCGCAAGCAACTCCCACCGGCGCTCCGCTCGGCACTCATTCGCCGTTCGCAATCACAACCGGCCTTGACGGCAATCTGTGGTTCACCGAGTTCCAGGGCGACGGCATCGGCGAGATGACTCCGTACGGAGCGACCCGGCGCTTTCCAATCGATCCCGACGGCTTCGCCGAACGGATAACCGCGGGCCCTGACGGTGCGGTCTGGTTCACCGACACGGTCGGCAACCGGATCGGCCGGGTCGCGCCCGACGGAAAAATCGCGTACGTCAAGTTGCCTCACTCCGACAGCGGACCGGCGGGGATCGCGTTGGGGCCAGACGGCAACCTGTGGTTCACCGAGCACTCCGGCGATCGCATCGGACGCCTCAGTACCATCGGCACGCTGACCGAGATCGGGCGGCCCAAAGGCACAGGCCCCAGCGAAATTGTCGCCGGCAGCGACGGCAACCTGTGGGTTGCGGAGAGCAAGGTGAATCGTATCGCGCGGGTTACAATCTCGGGCAACGTCAAGGAATACCAGATCCCGACTCCCGACAGCATCCCCGCCATGATGGTTCTGGGAGCGGACGGCAACGTCTGGTTCACAGAGGCGCAAGCCAGGAAAATCGGCCGAATCACGCCCGGCGGCTACCTCACGGAGGTCGCGATGCCCGGCGCCGCCGCGCCATTCGGAATCGCGGCGGGCGCCGACAAAAATCTCTGGATCACCGCGGCTCGCTCGCCGCTGATTTACCGGATGACGCCGAAGGGAGAGTTTACGGCGTTCCCACTGCCCGCAAAGTCGATGGCGATATTTATCACGGCTGGCCCTGACGGAAATCTGTGGTTCACCGATCCCAACGGCAAAGTTGGCCGTATCACGACCGCAGGCAACGTCAAGGAATTTGTGTTCTCCGATCCGTACAACGAAGACGCGGGGAAGTGACCGCGCCGTTTGCGGAATGAGATGGGCGGCGGCGCGTCTGTTCCGTTCGCCGAGTTTTGCGCTATAAGCGCTTTATCACACGAACCAAAACGCCGGGCGCGTTTGGATTCCGGCATTAGTGCCGCAAGGGAGAATTGAGCGATGGGCAAGCTCGACGGAAAAGTAGCCGCCATTACCGGCGGCGGTCGCGGCATCGGTCGCGGCATCGCGAGGGCATTCGCCGCGCAGGGATGCGCTGTGGTAGTCAACGATCTTGGGGTCACGGTCGCGGGTCAGAAGGAAACGCAATCGCCGGCCGATGACGTCGCCAAGGAAATCAAGGGCGCCGGCGGCAACGCGGTTTCCAATCACATGGATATCGCCACCGTCGAAGGCGGCGAAGGCCTCGTCAACCAGGCGATAAAGGAATTCGGCAAGCTCGACATCCTGGTGAACGTTGCCGGCATCCTGCGCGACCGCATGATCTTCAACATGTCGGAACAGGAATGGGATGACGTGATTCGAGTGCACCTGAAGGGGCACTACTGCACGATCAAACCGGCGTCGGCGCATATGCGCGAGCGCAAGTACGGCAGGATCATCAACTTCTCGTCGAACTCGGCGCTGGGCAGTCCGGGGCAGCCGAACTACGCGGCGGCCAAGGCGGGAATTTTGGGGCTGACGTATTCGAGCGCGAACTCGCTGCACAAATATGGAATCACGGTGAATGCGATCATGCCGGGCGCTTCAACCCGCATGACCGACACGATTCCCGCGGGCAGGATGCCCGGCGCGACCGGAATTCCGCAGTCGGACAAGGTCGAGGGCACGCTGCGCGATCCCGCCAACGTCGCGCCGATTGTGGTGTTCCTCGCAAGCGACGACGCCGCCAACGTGACCGGCCAATGCTTCGGCGCGTCGGGCTTCCGCATCATGCGCTATCGGCATATCGCACCCGACAAGGTGCTCTACAACAACGGCCCGTGGAACGTTGACGAACTATTCGAGCGGCTCAAGAACACGCTGTTGGTGGATCTGAGCCAGCCGCGCATGTAGATAAGTCCGCCGTCAATGCCCCGTGGGACTGGCGGCGGGCGGTTCTACAATCTCGAAACTCGCGTCGAGGAATTTGATGACGCGCGCGGCGTAACCCGCGGGGTCTTCGAAAATAGCGTCGCCGTGACCGCTCGCCGGCACCGTCCACATCTGCGCGTTGAAGCCGGCCGAGGCGAGAATCGCCTTGCCGTCCGCAAGCGGCGTCATTTGATCGTCGCGATCCTGAATGATCAGCAACGAGCAGCTGCCCAGGTTGCCCGCGTCCGTCGCCGGCGAGATTTTGTCCAGCGGATGGCCGAACCATAGCCGAGCTTCCCACATTACCGTTTGGACGAACGCGGGATTCAGCCGCGACATCGACGGGCTGCGCATGAATAGCTGCTCGAGATTCGCGTAGGAACTGTCGGCGACGATCGCGGTGAATACCGGCTGCTCAGCCTGCGCCATGATAGCTCCGGCGGCGCCTTCCCCGATTCCCAGTACCGCAATTTTGGTAAAGCCGTCCTGCTTCAATGTGCGGGCGGTCGCCAGCGCGAATTTGCGCTTCAATACTCCCCAGTTGATTCCGTAGCTCGGGTTATTGGCGCTGTAACTCGCGACCACCGTATAGCCGGCGCCGAGCAGAAACTTCGCGTACGGAATCATCGCCGTTTCCGGCGCGTCCGCAGCCGGCATAATCACCACCACTTCACGCCGCTTGCCGGGGAAGTACCATCCCACCACGCTGGCCTGGTGATGCCGGATGCCGTCCTCTTCGACCACGCCGCAGTCCAGTCGCTCCGGCACGACGCCAAGCGCGGCGCCGATGTCGGTTATCGAGCCCCGCTTGAACGCCGGAACATGCTGACCGAAGACGTCCTGCCCGCCGCTGCGCAGGAACTCGGGGTACATCAACGATCGCGCGACGAAGAAGGCCGCGCCCATCCAGAGAATGATCGGGACGCCGAGCAGAATAGCGCCGATGCCAAAGATACGCCGCGGCTTACGCTTGGCCGCGGCTGCGTGAAATTCGGAACGATCGCTCATCGGCTATGCTTGAGCATGATTGCACGCGATGCCGCAAGCTATCGCACGGCTACCGCGAGCGGAAACCGATTTTTCTCGACGACTGGTCGCGGCTCACTCCGTTGGCGATCGCATACAGCTCCGACAGGCTGCACGCGCCGTCCACTCGACGGTCGCATCTGCCGTCGTGCAGCCACGCGTTCGCCTCGTCAACGCCGAATCGCTCGAAGCCGATCTCTGAAAAGCATCTTCCCGGCCGCGTGATCGCGCGGTTCAGTTTGCCGAGATCTTCGTTGGTCGTGATCAGCGTCATGGTCCTGGTGCCTTGACCGAGGATGCCGTCGGAGATGTTCAGCAGGCGCGACAGACCTTGTCCGAGAGTTTTCTTCGCGTCGATGCTCATCAGCTCGCCGCTGTCTTCGAGAATCAGCAGCCGCCATCTTTCCGGCTGCGATGGATCCGTGAATTCCGTCGAAACCTCGGGTGACTCGCGATGCGTCCGCTTGAGCAGCACCTCCATCAGGTAGTCGCCGCGCTCGAGCAACTGATCGGGATCGATCACGTATTCAAAGCTGCACCAGCTTTTCCACGCCCACGCCAACGCGCGAATCGCCCAGGTCTTTCCGGTGCCGGGTTCGCCATGCCACAGCAGCAACTGGCCGCCCGCCCGCGCCGGCTTGAATTGCTCGATTAAAGATCCAAGGTTAGACTTCGTCGCTCCACTGTAGTTCTTTGCGACCTCGCCCCAGCTGGCCACTTCGATTTTGCGAACGGTCATCACCGGCCCATTGCTTCCGTGATGCCAGAACGCGAGCGGCAACACCGTCTCGGTTCCGATCGGAGATGGCGGGAACGCCTTTCGCAGCTCGGCGACAATCTTGTCTGTCACTGCGAGATCGGACGCTGCCACCGACACGTCGAAGCTTCCGTATCCCTGGCTGGCCATCACGATTGCGCCGGCTTCATTGTCGCGAACGACGAGCGATCTAAATTCCAGATACTCGGACCACAAGATGCGCTCGCCCTTGATCGAATCGGGCTGCAACTTTCCGTCGCTCGCGTCGAAGTCGATTCTTCGGACCACCTTCATTCCGCTGGCGCATACCATCGATTGAAACACCGCGGTCGGCAGGCCGTGCTGATCGTCGGCGTCCAGATGCCACGCCACGCTGCCGGCGGGATACGAGTTTGTTCCTTCCACTCTGCGTCTCCTTGTGTCTTTCTCAGACCTGCGAGCCGCGCGCCTTTTGAGCGCGTCCATGCAGCAGGTTGAGGAACTCGCCGACCTGGCATCGCGGGCACAGAACCAGCGGATGTCCTTCGGACGGCTTATCTACGATCACGTCGAAGAAGCAGCTGCAGGCCATTTTGAGGCCGCACCAATCGCAATTGACGGGATGCATCCGTCCGATGTTGCGCAAGGTCTTTTTCGCCATGGAAATCGGGCTCCGTGATGGTCAGAAATTCAGCGGCCGACCCGGAAAATATAACATCCGGCTAGGACAACCGTTGTCCGCTCGAAGACGGCGCGCCCAACAAGCGGCGATGCGCTGCTGCCGGCGTGCTTGTGAGCGTTGCGGTCGCCACTTATGCTGCGTTGCAGGAAGGCGACGCTCATGGCCGATTGGGATCCCGAACTCTACAACCGTTTTCGGCGTTATCGCGCGGAGCCGGTCGAGCATATTCTTTCGCGGCTGCCGCTCAGCGACCACAAGAAAATCATCGACCTTGGATGCGGGTCGGGCGAGAATACGCTTGAGCTAGCGCGGCGCAGTCCGGATGGAACGGCGCTCGGCGTTGACGGATCGCCCGCGATGATCGAGGCGGCGCGCAAAGCGCTCGACAGTGAGCCCGCGGAGCTGAAACGCCGCGTCTCATTCGATTTGCTCAACGTTGCCGAGTTTCGCGCCGACCGCGCCTACTCGCATATTTTCTCGAACGCCACATTTCAGTGGATTCCCGACCATCGCGCGCTGTTCGCCGCATGCTTCGAGGCGCTGCGTCCCGGCGGAATACTCGTCGTGCAGATGCCGGCTAACGAAACCGAGACTGCGAAGATGGAAATCGGGCGGCTCGCGCGCGAACTGCCGTGGAGCACCATGCTGGGCGGGCGCGAGCGCGCGTTTCACGAGGAGCCGCCGGAGTTTTACGCCGCGATGCTCGCGAACCTCGGCTACGATCGAATCGACTGTTACCACCTGACGTTCCACCATCCGATGGATCGGCCGGCCGACGTGGTTCAATGGTACCGATCGACCGGGCTGCGGCCGTTTCTCGACAAGCTGCCGAAGGATCGTCACGACGAATTTCTTGGGCAGTTGGCGGCGCGGCTCAACGCGGCTTACGGCACCGCGGGGCCGATGACGTTCGACTTCAAGCGGCTGTTTATCTGGGGCCGCCGCTCCGAGCGGAATTGATGGCGCGCGCGCGCAATCTTCCCGCACTGGTCGCGCATGGCGGCGCCGGTAACGCCGGTCCCGGCAAGGAACGGCCCGAACGCCGCCGCGCGATGATGGCGGCGATCCGCCTCGGTGCGAAGATTCTGTGCGCCAACGGCAGCGCGCTCGAGGCCGCGGTCGCGACCGTTGCGGCGCTCGAGGATCATCCGTTGTTCAATGCCGGCTACGGCTCGTTGCTCAACTCCGAAGGCAATGTCGAGATGGACGCGTCGGTGATGTACGCCGAGCCGGTTTTTTCAGACTCCACAGGTCGCGGCAAACGCTCTGAGCGAGCTCATTCCCACACTGCCGACTACAATGTCTCAGCCGGCGCGGTTGCCGCGGTCAGCCGCGTGCGAAATCCAATCACGCTCGCGCGCGCAG
The DNA here is from genome assembly GCA_963717005.1 of uncultured delta proteobacterium. Lineage (GTDB taxonomy): Bacteria > Desulfobacterota > Binatia > Binatales > Binataceae > Binatus. Next base: position 3,887,392 of record OY970324.1, on the reverse strand, counting down.
TGATGGAACATTCGCCGCACATCCTGATGGCGGGGCCAGGGGCGGAAAATTTCGCGCGCAAAGTCGGTATCCGGCTGGTGCGTCCCGAGGAAATGGTCACCGAACGCGCGCGTGAACGATGGCGCGCGCGCGAGCAGCCGGCAGTCATGCTCGACGCGGAAGCCGCCGCGCGCGCCGCGATGGGCCATGGAACGGTGGGCGCGGTCGCGGTCGATGTGCACGGCGCAATCGCGGCTGCGACTTCGACCGGCGGCGTCCCCGGCAAACTCTTCGGACGCGTCGGCGACTCCGCGCTGATAGGTGCCGGTACCTTCGCGCACGCGTTCGGAGCGGCCTCGGCGACCGGGCAGGGCGAGGCAATCATCCTGACCGCACTCTGCCGCGAGGCGGTGTTGGCGCTCGCCGACGCGACGCCGCAGGCCGTCGCGCGCGAGGCGATCCTCGAAATGATCGATGCAACCGGAGCGGAGGCCGGCCTAATCCTCATCGACCGCCGCGGCAGAATCGGCTACGCGCACAACGCCGCGTCGATGCAGGTGGCGCGCTACGATCCCGCCAGCGGAGTGCAGCATCTGTGGCTCGAGCCGATCGCGACGGCCCGCAATCGGTGATGCCGGCAGCGAATCGTGCGGCGCTTCGGCCCGCGACGCTCGCAATCGCCGCGCTGTTCGCCTTCGTCGTTCTCGTCCAGGGAATCAGCGCGCCGTTTCAAAAAGATGCAGAGCCGCAGTCGGCCGAGTGGATTCAGAGCATCGTGCGCGACGGCCACTGGCTGATTCCGCATGACGCGTACGGTTACACCGATCGCAAACCGCCGCTGTTCTATTGGCTCTCGGCCGTCGTCGCGAAGGCGACCGGGCGCAACGTGGATGAAGTTCGCGCGCGCGCCGTGTCTGTAGTGGCGGGCACCGCGCTTGCGGTGATCGTGCTCGCATGGACGGTGGCCAACGTCGGCGCGTCGGAAGGATGGCTCGCGTTCCTGCTGATCCTCGGCACCTACGGATTCGCGTCGCGCGCAACCGAAGCGCTGACCGACATGCTGCTGACGCTCCTGCTGTTCGCCGCGTACTCGGCGATTTATCCGCTGCTCGAATCATCCGGATCGTCCCGCAGGAAAATTTTCGTCGGCGTGATACTCGGGCTTGCGGTCTTGACCAAGGGCCCGGTCGCGATCGTGCTATGCGCGTTGGCCGCGTCGATCTTTCTGCTGATCGAGCGCCGCAATCCAATCGCGCTGCTGCGACAGCGATGGCCGTGGCAGGTTGTCGCGATTGCGGTCGCGATCGGCGCAGTCTGGTACGTTCCTGCGGCGATAATCGGCGGTCACAAGATCATAAGGATCATCTTTGCCGAGAACTTCGGGCATTTTATGCCGGCCAGACTCGGCGGTACCGGTGAGAGTTATCGGCCCTTCTACTACATAGCCGCGCGACTGCTCGGCGGCGCGTTTCCGATGACTCTGCTGATCCTGCCCGCCGTGCTCGCCTTCTACACGGGTGAGATTTCCCCGGACAAGCGCCGCGCGGTGATCTTTCAAATCAGCATGTCGCTCGCGGTGCTGCTGTTTTTCTCGATCGCGAGCGTCAAGCGCGATGACTACATCCTGCCGGCGCTTCCAGGCATCGCGATCCTGTGCGCGTCGGTATTCCGCCTGGCGATCCGCGGCGCCGCATCGAAGTTGCGCGACGTAGTCGTTGTGGCATTCATTTTCTGCCCCATAGTCGCCATCCTTTACCTCGCGTTTTTCCACAATCAAGCGCCGCCCCTAAAGCTTCAGTCGAGCGACTCTGCCTACTTCGCGCTCTTCAACTCGATCGGCTGGGCGAGTCCCGTCTCAGATTTGTTCGGCGTTTGGCTGGTCGCCGTGACTATCGAAGTATTGGTCCTGAGCCGGCGCCCCCGGCGCAGTACGATCGGAGGGGGCCTTGCCTTCGGCCTCACTGCGCTGGCTCTCAGTCTGTTCTGGACCATGACGATGCGGCCGCGTCTCGCCGAGATGCGTAGCATCAAGAGTTTCGCGCCGGTCATCGCGGATCACGTCAAAGGCGATCAATTGTGCATACCCGCGGGCATCAACTACGAGCTGTCGTACTACTACGGCGCCGCGGTGCCGGACGTCGGCAATCAAAATTGCTCATACCTGATAGCGACGCCGCGCGAGATGGACGCGATGGCGCCTGGGTATCGCGCGCGGCTCAAGCTCGTCGCGAAGTCTGATCTGATAGGTGGCGGCGGGCCGCCGGCGCTATTTGAAATTTTGCCCGAAGCCGCTAAATAGAAGACGATGGCTGACCGCGCTGAACAGGCTGAGCATGCGATTAGCGCGCTGATGCGCTTCGTCGTTTCGCTTATCATTCCTTTGTGGGCGATCGCGATGCTCGCGCTGGGCGTCGAGTACCGCTCGATTTGGTGGCTCGGATGCGGCGTTGCCGTGGGCGGGGTCGGCCTGCTGTTGCTGGTGGGGAATCCGTTGGCGGGCGCCGCGCTCGACATCCGCGAAAGCTGGCGGAAGTAAGAGTGGGGCTGCGCGCCCCGCACCCGCGGCAGGGGTGACCCCTGCACCCAGTATTCGGAAAGATGGCGCGAGCCCGCTTCGCGTCCTCGCGCCAAAACTTCCTAACAGGGCGTCAGCCCGCATCTTCTCTCTTTTCTTAATACCGGGTGCAGGGGTCACCCCTGCCGCGGGTGCGGGGCGCGCAGCCCCGCATTTGATCTCCGGTTCGCATCGTACTGATTTGCGGGCGGTGCTTGGGCAGGATATTCTCTAGATCCGATGCCGATTTTTGAGTATGAATGCGCGCGATGCGGACTAATCAGCTCGCATGTCGTGATGGGTTCGTCGCGGCGCCGCGAGCGTCGCGGGTGTCCCGATTGCAAGTCCGCACGCCTGCGGCGCGTGATGTCGTCGTTCGCGGTGGTCGAGAGCGAGTCGTCGCGGCTGGCGAGTTTCGACGCGTCCAAGCCGCGCGACGATTCCTATTATCGCGACTCGCGCAACGTCGGGATGTGGGCGAAGAAGCGGGCCAAGGAGATGGGCGTCGATCTCGGCTCGAAGTTCGAGGCGACGGTCGAAAAAGCTCGCAGTGGCAAGCTGATCAAGGAGATGATCTGAGGCGGGACTATGGCGGACGAAAAGGACCGGCTGGGCAGCAAGCTCCACGACGTTGAGAAGGCGCGTGAAGATCAGTGGGCGCGGCAGCGCGACGAAGAGATCGTCGAAAAGATGCGCAAGCGTTTGAGTGAAACCACGTGCCCGCATTGCAAGGATTTCCTCGTCTTAAAAACTGAGAGCGGAGTGTCAATGCATGCGTGCCCGAAGGGGCATGGCGCCTGGCTCGACGAGCCGACATTGAAGTCGCTGCTGAAGGGGCGCAAGTAGGTTAGTATCGCGTCGATTTGAATTTAAGCCGCGCTTAAGCGAAATCATTCACAGGTGAAGCGATCCTTCTTGACAGCTTAGTTCAGTCCAACTAATCAAGACTCGGTAACATCACATGTATCTTAATTTTGGCGTGCCGCTGGCGTTGACGATCATCGGGATCGGCTTCGTGGCGCTGATGTTCGGGCTGCAGAAGCTGCTGGCGCCGCAAAATCCCTACGATCGCAAGCTGATCCCTTACGAATGCGGCGAGCCGCCGACCGGCCGCGCGTGGATTAATTTCAACGTCCGCTTCTACCTGATCGCGCTGATTTTCGTGGTGTTCGAGGTCGAGGTCGCGTTCGTTTATCCGATTGCCGCCGTTTACCTCGACTGGGTCCGCTCGGGCCGCCGATGGTACGCGCTCAGCGAGATTTTAGTTTTCCTGCTGATCCTGTTCGTGGGCCTGGTTTATGTCTGGGTCAAGCACGATCTCGAATGGATCAAAAAAGTGCCGGTTGAGAACTGAGGTTTGGTTTTATGCCCCTGTTGAACACGCTTCCGGATTACGTCTTGACCACCAAGACCGACGAGCTGCTGAACTGGATGCGCAAATCGAGCATCTGGTACATGCTCTTCGGCCTGGCTTGCTGCGCGATCGAGCTGATGCATACGGGCGGCCCGCGCGCCGATATCGATCGTTTCGGCGCGACGCCGCGCGCGTCGGCCCGCCAGTCGGATCTGATGATCGTCGCGGGCACGCTGACCTTGAAAATGGCGCTGCGGACGCGGCTGCTTTACGATCAGATGCCCGATCCGAAGTACGTCATTTCGATGGGTTCGTGCGCAAGCTGCGGCGGACTGTTCCAGCTCGCCTACTCGGTTTGCGACGGCGTCGATAAAATCCTGCCGGTCGATGTGTACGTGCCCGGCTGCCCGCCGCGCCCCGAGGCGCTGACCGAAGGCCTGCTCAAGCTGCAGGACAAGATGATGACCGAACGCTGGCTGGTGCGCTCGTCCAACGGCAATGGCAAGCAGGTCGCGGCTGCTTGAGTAGATGGAGTCGATTCAAATAATCGAGCGGGTCAAGAACAAGTTCGGCGACCGCGTGCTGGAGATCTCCGACAAGAAGCCCGATCCGTTCGTGGTGATCGATCCGAAAGCGATCGTCGAGGTCGGGAAATTCATGAACGAGGATCCCGAGCTGGCGATGGACTGCCTGTCCAACGAGACCGGGGTCGATTACAAGGACCGCATCGAGGTGGTCTATCACCTGTTCTCGTACCCAAAGCGCCACACGGCGGTGTTGAAGGTGAAGCTGCCGCGCGACAACCCGAGCGTCGCGACGCTCGAGGGCGTGTGGAAGTCGGCGAACTGGATGGAGCGCGAAATTTTCGATCTGATCGGCGTGAACTTCGAGGGGCATAGCGACATGCGGCGAATCCTGATGCCGGAGGACTGGATCGGTCACCCGCAGCGCAAGGATTTCGTCGAGCCGGCCGAGTACCACGGAATCTCAACGGTAAGAGAAAGCCCGATAATCAGGCTCGACACGAAAAAGAAATGAGCACGCTGCATACCGAAGAAATGACCCTCAACATGGGTCCACAGCATCCGTCAACCCACGGCGTCCTGCGCTTCGTCGTGCGCGCCGACGGCGAGGTGATGCGCGAGGCGATTCCCGACGTTGGCTACCTGCATCGCTCGATCGAGAAGATTGCCGAGAAGGTCGGCTACCACGGCTTCATGCCGTACACCGATCGCGTCGATTACGTGTGCGCGATGTTCACCAACCAGGGTTGGGGCATGGCCTGCGAGAAGCTCGCGAACATCGAAGTGCCGCATCGCGGCGAGTACTGCCGGGTGATTGCGGCGGAGTTCAATCGCATCGCGTCGCATCTGCTGTCGGTCGGCGCGATGGCGATGGATATCGGCGCGGTGACGCCGTTCACCCATGCGATTCGCGAGCGCGAGATGATCAACGATCTGATCGAAGAGCTGTGCGGCGCACGCCTCACCTTCAACTACATGCGAATCGGCGGCGTGGCGTGGGATCTGCCGCCCGGATGGCGCGAGAAGGCGCTCGCTTACCTCGATCATTTCGATCCGATCCTCGAGGAATACAACGCTCTCATCTCGTGGAACAAAATTTATATCGAGCGGCTGGCGAACGTCGGCGTGATCACGCCGGAGGAAGCCGTCAACTACAACCTGGTCGGGCCGAACCTGCGCGCATGCGGAATCAAGTGGGACATCCGCAAGGACATCCCGTATTCGGTGTATCCCGAGTTCGAGTTCGACGTACCGATTGGCGACGGGCATTGGGGCAAGCTCGGTGACTCGATGGATCGCTACGTCGTCCGCATTCGTGAGATGGCCGAGTCGTCGAAGATTCTGCGCCAGGCGCTGCACAAGCTTCCCAGTGGACCGGTGCTCGCGAAAGTCGCGCGCAATTTCAAGCCGCCGGCCGGTGAATGCCAGATTCGGCTCGAGAGCGGACGCGGCGACATGGGATGGTACGTCGTGAGCGACGGCACTGGCTATCCGTGGCGCGTGCACGTCCGCACCGGCTCGTTCGCGGCGATGGGCATCATCCAGAAGCTGAGCGCGGGACTGATGATCGCGGACCTGGTCACGCTAATCGCGAGCCTCGACGTGATCGCGCCGGAGATCGATCGCTAATCGTAGATGGAGACGCTGGTACAAAATCTGATTGCATCGGGCGCGTTCGGCAAGAACGCGTCGCCGCACATGGTCGCCGCGATCGTCGTGTTCGTGATGAGCGCGGTCGTATTCCTCGGCGTCGCGTTTCCGTTTGCGGGGATCGTGAGCTGGGCCGAGCGCCGCGTGTGGGCGCGAATCCAGTCGCGCGTCGGTCCTAACCGCGTCGGCCCGCAGGGCTTCCTGCAATGGCTGGCCGACGGCGTGAAACACGTCTGCAAGGAAGACATCATTCCCGACGAATCCGACGCGCCGCTGTTCAAGATGGCGCCGTATCTGGTGATGCTCGCGTTCACGCTGCCGTGGGCGGTGATACCGTTCTCGTCGTCGCTGATTCTCGCGGACCTCAACGTGGGCATCCTCTACATGACGTTGGTTACGGCGCTGACCGTGGTCGGCGTTCTGATGGCGGGATGGGCATCGAACGACAAGTGGTCGTTGATTGGCGGGATCCGCTCGGCGGCGCAAATAGTCAGTTACGAAATTCCGGCCGGGCTTTCGATTTTTCCGGTCGTGCTGATGACCGGCACGCTCTCGATGCAGGGGATCATCCGCGCACAGGGCTGGGCGCCGCAGCATTGGTTTCTATTCGCGAATCCGTTCACCTTCGTCGCGGCGAACATCCTTTATATATCCGCGCTGGCTGAGGGCAACCGCACGCCGTTCGATTTGCCCGAAGCCGAGTCGGAGCTGGTAGCGGGTTTCGCGACTGAGTATAGCGGCATGCGCTACCTGTTCTTCTTCATGGCGGAATGGGGCAACCTGTTTATCATCGGCGCCATAATCGCGACGCTGTTCCTCGGCGGCTGGCAGTTCCCGCACGTGACCAAAAATGTAATCGCGATGAATATACTTCAAGCGATCACGTTCAACGTCAAAGTATTATTGCTGGTGTTCGTCTCGATGTGGATACGCGCGACGCTGCCGCGAGTGCGTATCGATCAGCTGATGACACTTTGCTGGAAATACTTCGTACCGATTTCGTTTGTGAATATGATCGGGACCGCGGTGTGGGTAGCCATTTGGCCGGATGGCAATGCCGCGATGGGGTATATCATGTTCGCGGGAGCCTTGGCGCTGGCGGCAGTGTTTACTCAGCGGGTTATATACTATCTCCGGCGTTCGCGGATGGAAGTGTACTTCAATCCGACTATATAGAGGCTATTGATGAGCGCGGTTTCGGAATACGTGGGAAATATCAAGGACGCCGTCACGAGTATTTTCGAAGGCATGGCGGTGACGGCGTCGCATTTCATGCGCAAGCCGTACACGGTGCAGTATCCGGACCGGATGCCGGTGCGGGTGCAGGACACGCTGCCGTTCCGTTATCGCGGAATCCTGGAAGTCGATCTCGAAATATGCACCGGATGCCTGGCCTGCGAGCGCGCCTGTCCGATCGACTGCATCGTGATCGTCGTGGACAAGGACCCGCAAACGCGCCAGATGTTGCTGTCGCAATTCGACATCGACATCGCAAAGTGCATGTACTGCGGGCTGTGCAGCGAGCCGTGCCCGACCGGATCGATTCATCATACGACCGAGTTCGAGGGCGCCGACTATTCGCTCGAGAGTCTGATTCGCCGTTTCGTCAAGGATCCGGTGATGGCGTACAAGCCCAAGAAGGGGCCGGAGACCGACACCAGAATCGCGCCGATTCTGAATCGCGGCATGACCTACCTCGATCAATGGGCGCAACCCGGCGGCGAGAAGCCGGCCGAAGAAGAAGAGCCGAGTTAGCGCGCGGCGGTCGGCAACGCGGAAAAGGCGAATCGGATGCTCGCTCAGGTAATATTCTATGCGCTGGCAGCGCTGACGGTGGGGTCGGCGATGTTAGTAGCGTTCTCGCGCAACATAGTTTATTCGACATTTGCGCTGCTCGGCGCGTTCATGGGCGTAGTAGGTATTTACATTCTGCTCGCCGCAGACTTCGTCGCGATGGTCCAGTTGCTCGTTTACGTCGGCGGAATATTGGTACTGACTATCTTCGCAGTGATGTTGACCGCGGGAATCGGGGACGTCACGGTATCAAATCGCGCGGTCGGAACGGGACCGGCAATCTTCACAGTAGGTATCGCAGGGATGGTGATGTTGTACGCAATTGCGCGGACACACTGGCATCAGGCGGCTGCGGTCACTGTCGCGCCGACGACCTACGCGATCGGAAATGCGTTCCTCGGTGAATACGTGTTGCCGTTCGAGGTCGCGTCGCTGGTACTGTTGGCGGCGCTTATCGGTGCGATTGTAATTTCGCGCCACGAAGCGAGGGAGTAGGGGAGCTGGAGAATCGGGATGGGCGGGGGAATAACGCTTAACCACTTTTTAGTACTCAGCCTGATCGTATTTTCGCTCGGGCTCTTCACAGTACTGACGCGCCGCAACGCGATCGGAATCCTGATGGGCGTCGAGCTGATCCTCAACTCGGCCAATATCAACTACCTGGCGTTCGCGTTTTACGGCGGCGGGAAATACCATGGGCAGATTTTTGCGATTTTCGTAATCATGCTGGCGGCCGCGGAAGCGGTCATCGGATTGGCCGTGGTGCTCGCGATTTATCAGAACTTCAAGACGATCGACGTTGATGCGACCGAGACCCTGCGTGGATAGCTGACAGATGGATCATCCGATACCGGTTACGTTCATCCGCTTGATCGTGCTGCTGCCGCTGATCGGCGCGGCGATCAATTTTCTCGCCGGCGCGTGGCTGCAGAAGACCTTCGGCAAGCGCGCGGTGAGCTTCATCGGATGCGGCGTCGTAATCCTGGCATTCATTCTTGCGGTGCGCGCGTTTCTCGCGATGCTCACGTTGCCGCCGGAAAACCGCTTCATGCTCGACGACTTGTGGAAGTGGTTCGACGTCGGCGGACTGAATCTCGACATCGCCTTCTGGCTCGATCCGCTGTCGATGATCATGACGCTGATAATCACCGGCGTCGGCGGCTTGATCCACATCTACTCGACCGGCTACATGCACGACGACGACGGCTTCTGGCGCTTCTTCGGCTGGCTCAACCTGTTCACCTTCGCGATGCTGGTGCTGGTGTTGGGCGACAACATGTGGCTGATGTTCGTCGGCTGGGAAGGCGTCGGGCTGTGCTCGTTCGCGCTGATTGGCTTCTGGTACAAGGTGCAGGCGAACTCGACCGCCGGCAACAAGGCGTTCATCGTAAATCGCGTCGGCGACCTCGCGTTCGTGATTGCGCTTTACAGTTTGTTCGCCGGCTTGCAGGCGCTCGGGCATCCGACCCTGGTGACGCGCGAGGTCGCTCGCTATGCGCCGCTGCTGTCCGGAGTGCCGATAGGATTCGCGGGATTTCTTTCGGGCCACAGCCTGGTCGGCTTCGTCACGTTGTTGATGTTCATCGGCGCGACCGGCAAGTCGGCGCAGATTCCCCTGTACGTCTGGCTGCCTGACGCGATGGCGGGGCCGACGCCCGTCAGCGCGCTGATCCATGCGGCGACGATGGTGACTGCCGGCGTGTACATGGTGGCGCGGCTGAACTTTTTATTCTCGATGTCGCCGTTCACGATGGGCGTGATCGCTCTGGTCGGCGGAGCGACGGCGTTGTTCGCGGCGACGATTGGTATCGCGCAAAACGACATCAAGAAAGTGCTCGCGTACTCGACCGTGAGCCAGCTCGGATACATGTTCGCAGCCATGGGCGTCGGCGCGTACGCAGCCGGCGTGTTCCATCTGATGACGCACGCGTTCTTCAAGGCTTGCCTGTTCCTGGGGTCGGGCTCGGTGATTCACGCGATGGGCGGCGAGCAGGACATGCGCAAGATGGGTGGTCTGCGGCACAAGATGCCGATCACATTCTGGACCTTCGTGGCTGCGACCTTCGCGCTCTGCGGGATTTTCCCGTTCGCCGGGTTCTTTTCCAAAGACGAGATCATCTGGCAGGCGTTCTCGCACGGACACTACCTGGTGTGGACGTTTTTGTTGCTCGGCGCCGGATTCACCGTCTTCTACATGGCGCGCCAGGTGTACATGACTTTCTTTGGTGAGTTCCGCGGCACGCATGAGCAGGAACATCACCTGCACGAATCGCCGCCGTCGATGGCCTACGTGCTCATCGTGCTCGGCTCCCTCTCGCTCATCGGCGGATGGCTGAAGTGGCCGGAATTTATGGTCTCATTCAAGCCGTTCGAGCAATTTCTCGATCCGATTTTCAGCTCGGAAGTCACCCGTCGGGTTACCGAAGCCGGAATACATAACCATCTGGCCGAGGGCTTGTTCGCCGCGCTCACGTTCATTGTCGTAATTATCGGATGGTACCTTGCTGATTTGATGTACCGTCAGCACAGGTTGGATCCCGCGCGCTTTACTCAGATGTTCGGTGGAGTGCCGTACGAATGGGTATTCAACAAATACTACGTCGATGAGTTTTACGATCGAGCGGTGGTACAACCATACCTATTCGCGACCCGGGCGCTGGCGTGGTTCGATAGCAACATCATCGACGGATTCGTGAACCTGGCGGCACGCGTAATAGTATTTCTGTCCTGGCTCTCCGGACTATTCGACCATTATGTAGTCGATTGGCTGGTGAACTTCGCCTCTAACGTGACCTACAACGTCGGCGGCAGGCTCCGCCGGCTGCAGACCGGCTCGATCAACGGATACCTCTACGGAATTCTCGCCGCGGTGATGCTGATACTGCTGGCGCGCGCGGTCGCACGAGCATGACGCGCTATCAAGGCAAAACGGGAAGAGCGAAACTGAAATGAGTCACGCGCTTACGCTGATAACTTTTGTTCCGATCGCCGGGATGGTGCTGATTCTCGCGCTGCCCGACTCGCTGAAGAACGTGTCGAAATGGATCGCGGTCGCGGCGACTATACCGCAACTGCTGATAGCCATTTACCTGTACGAGAACTTCGACACGACGACCAGCGCGGTGCAGTTTGCCGAGAAAGCGTCGTGGATGCCCTCGTACCACATTAGCTACTTCGTCGGCGTCGATGGCATCAGTATCTCGATGATCCTGCTGACGGCGCTGATCATGTTCATCTCGGTGTTCGCGAGTTTCGGCATCAACCGCGCGGAGAAAGGCTATTACGCGATGCTGTTGATGCTCGACACGGGCATGATGGGCGTGTTCGTGTCGCTCGACTTCTTCCTCTTCTATATTTTCTGGGAAGTGATGCTGCTGCCGATGTACTTTCTCATCGGCATCTGGGGCGGTCCGCGACGCGAGTACGCGGCGATCAAATTCTTTCTCTACACCCTGCTCGGTTCGGTGCTGATTCTGCTGGCGATGCTCGGACTGTACTACTACGGCGCGACGCCGACATTCGATCTGACCGAGCTGGCGGCGAATTCGAGTCATTACTCGATTGGATTTCAGCGAATTGCATGGATCGCGCTGTTCATCGGCTTTGCAATTAAGATTCCGGCGTTCCCGTTCCACACCTGGCTGCCCGACGCGCACGTCGAAGCGCCGACCGCGATTTCGGTCATTCTCGCCGGTGTGCTGCTGAAGATGGGCACCTACGGCATCCTGCGCGTCAATTTTGCGGTGCTGCCCGCGGCCAGCTACCAGCTTGCGTGGCTGTTCCTCGGCGTGATCGGCACTATCAACATAGTATATGGCGCGATGTGCGCGATGGCGCAGACTGACTATAAGAAGTTGATTGCCTATTCGTCGATTAGCCACATGGGTTACGTGATGCTGGGGCTGGCGGCATTCACCGCGGCGGGAATCAACGGCGCCGTGCTGCAGATGTTCAATCACGGGACGATCACGGCGATGCTCTTTATCCTGGTCGGCGTGATTTACGATCGCGCGCACCATCGCGAGATAAACGGCTTCGGCGGCCTGGCACAGCAGATGCCGATATACACGGCGGTGACGGGCTTCGCGTTCTTCGCCGGCATGGGACTGCCCGGGATGTCCGCATTCATTTCGGAAGTGCTGGTGCTGCTCGGCGCCTGGCAGACGCATCCGCTGATGGTGGCTTTCGGCGCGGCGACGGCCATCCTGACGGCGGGCTACCTGCTGTGGACGTTCCAGCGAATCTACCTGGGGCCCTTGAATGAGAAGTACAAGGACCTTCCCGATTTGTCTTTCCGCGAGGCCTTCACGCTGGTTCCGCTCGGGATCATCGTGCTGATCCTCGGCGTCTATCCGCACGCGATTCTGGGCCTGCTCAATACCTCGCTGGTCCATCTCAACCAGGTTGTGCTCTCGACTTCGGGCGCGGCCGTCGCGATGCTTCACTGAGAGCCGGCGGAAATTAGATGGATCTCGGAAACCTCGCGAGCCTCAAATACTTCATGCCGGAGATTGTCCTGGTTGCCGGAATTCTGGCCATCGTGATCGTCGATCTCGCGGTGCGCGAAAAATCGCGACTCGGCCCGTTGGCTCTGATAGTGGCCGCGGTGGCGTTGGTGAGAATTGGCCTGGAGCCGGCGTCGTCGGGCGCATGGCTGTTCCATCGGATGCTGGTGTTCGATTCGTTCGCGATCTATTTCCGCCTGCTAATCGCATTGGCCGCGCTCGTGGCTATCTGGATGTCGATGGGTTCCGAGGAAGTGCGCGGCTGCGACCAGGGCGAGTACTACGCGATATTGCTCGCGAGCACGTTCGCGATGTTTCTGATGGCGGAGTCGGCGAATCTGCTGATGGCGTACCTCGCGCTCGAGTTCGTCAGCCTGACGTCGTACATCCTGACCGGATTCCTGCGGCATAACCGGCGCTCGCTCGAAGCCGCGCTGAAGTATCTGATTTACGGCGGCGTCGCGTCGGGCACGATGATTTACGGGATGAGCTGGATTTTCGGAATCACCGGATCGCTCGATTTCAGCGTGATAAACAAGGCGCTCTCGACTCCGGCGCATCTGCCGGTGCTGTCGGTGTTTATCGCGCTGGTGCTGATCCTGACCGGGATGGGCTACAAGGTGTCGTCGGTGCCGTTTCATATGTGGACGCCGGACGTTTACACCGGCGCACCGATTCCAATCACGACTTTCCTCGCGATCGGATCGAAGGCGGCGGGCTTTGCGCTGCTGACGCGATTTTTCTTCCCCGCCATTTCGCATCTGGCGGCGGGTGGAAGCTGGACCGCACTGGCGGGCGTCGATTGGCCGCAACTGCTGCTCTTCGTTTGCATCATCACAATGACGCTCGGCAACCTCGCGGCGCTGCAGCAGACCAACATGAAGCGGCTGCTGGCGTATTCGAGTATCGCGCAGGCGGGCTACGCGCTGATGGGATTCGTGGTGCTGTCGAACGACGGCATCCGCGCGATGCTGTTTTACCTGTTTGCTTACTATGTAATGGACGCGGGCGCGTTTCTGGTGGTCATGATCGTGGCGAACTCGACCGGGCGCGAAGATGTCGAGGCATATCGCGGGCTGGCGTGGCGCGGCGGAATCGTGCCGGCAATCGCACTGACTATCTTCCTTTTCTCACTTACTGGGATTCCGCTGACAGTTGGATTCATCGGAAAGTTCTATTTGTTTGCGGCTGTGATTAAAGGTCAGTTCTACCTACTGGCTATTGTGGGAATACTCAATTCAGTAGTGTCTTTGTATTACTACTTGAAGCCGATTCGGGTGATGTTCTTCGAGCAGCCGCGCGGCGACGAAGGCACCGTGAAGTTCGAGGCATGGAACTACGGGCTGATGGGCGTGCTGGCCTGCGCGACGATCGTGTTCGGTCTGTACTGGTCGCCGATCATCTCGTTCGCGAATCGGTCGCTGAGTTTCTTTACCGGCCCGACCTGATCGCCATTGGAGACGATGCTCGCGCCCTCACCCGCGCCGCAGCGCGACCTCTCCCGAAGGGAGAGCTAACCAAGTTACTCGAAGACGATTGTGCGGTTGTGGTGGAGGAGGACCTGTTTTTTCAGATGGGCGCGCACTGCCTTGGCCAACACCATCACTTCCAGGTCTTTGCCCTTGCGCGCGAGGTCGGCGACGGTATCGCGATGGGTCATCGGCGCCGTGGCCTGCGCGATTATCGGGCCGGCGTCGAGTTCCTCAGTGACGTAGTGCGCGGTTGCGCCGATCAGTTTGACGCCGCGGTCATGCGCCTGCTTGTGTGGGCGCTGGCCGGCGAAGGCGGGCAGGAAGCTGTGGTGGATGTTAACGATCGGCTTGTTCCATCCGCGAAGAAATTCGCCTGATAGCACCTGCATGTAACGTGCGAGGACGACGGTGTCCGCGCGCGACTCGACCAGATACTCAAGCAGCGCCCGCTCGGCCTCCGCCTTGCCTTCCTTGGTGACAGGAATCACCTTGAAGGGGACTTCGAACGGGCGCACCAGCGATTCGAGATCGGGATGATTGCTGACCACGCCGACCACGTCGCCGTCGAGCTCGCCGACGTGATGCCGGCTCAAAAGATCCATCATGCAATGCGGCAGGCGCGAGACCATGATGACGATGCGATCGCGTTTGGCACTGTCGAACAGAGCCCACTTGAGGCGCTCCCACGGCAACAACGACGTCATCGAGGCGTCGAGTTCATTCGACAGCTCGCTCACCGGCAGGCGCAGGCTTTCGAAGTGTATGCGCCAGAAGAAGTGGCCGTCCTCGTCGTCGGAGTACTGGTCGGAGGTGATAATATTGCAGCCGAGCGTGAACAAATGGTTGGCGACGCGAGCTATGATGCCGGGGCGATCGATGCATGAGATGAGTAGGGTAGCTTTGCCTGCGGCCACGCTGATTACTCCGGGAGCGAATAGTCACTTTGAATTGTAATGGCGACTCGCGCAAATAGACAAACCGAGGGCGGCGGAATTTTGTATGTAGTCGCGACGCCGATCGGCAATCCCGACGACCTTTCGGTGCGCGCGATCCGCACGCTCGCCGAGGTCAGTCTGATTGCGTGCGAGGACACGCGGCGCACCGGGCCGATGCTCGCGCGTCATCGGATTGGAACGCCGACGATAAGCCACTACGAGCACAACGAAGAGCGGCGCGTCCCGGAGCTGGTCGCGCGGCTGAAGGCGGGCGAGAAAATCGCGCTGGTCACCGACGCCGGTACGCCCGCGATTTCGGATCCCGGCTTCAGACTCGTGCGCGCGGCTTTGGAAGCCAACGTGCGCGTGATTGCGGTGCCGGGAGCTTCGGCGGTAATCGCGGCGCTTTCGATTGCGGGGATCCCGACCGACCGGTTCACCTTCGAGGGATTTGTCCCGGCGCGTGGCGCGGCGCGCAACAAGGCGCTGGGCGAGTTGCGTCGCGAGTCGCGCACGATGGTCTTTTACGAAGTCTCGCGCCGAGTTGCCGATACGATGCGCGCGATGGCGACCGCACTTGGCGAATCGCGCGAAGCGGCCGTCGTCTGCGAGATCACGAAGACTTACGAACGGACAATCCGCGGGACGCTCGGCGATCTGGAACGGCATTTTCGCGCGACCCCGGCGCTCGGCGAGATAGTGATCGTCGTCGCCGGCGCACCGCCTCAGCCCGATGCGGAAAGCGTCGCGGTTGATGCGCATGAGGCGCTCGAAGTTCTGCTCGAACTGGGACTCGGGCTCAAGCAGGCGAGCGCGGCAGTCGCGCGGCTGACCGGCAAGGGGCGTCGCGAAGTGTATCAGGATGCGCTCAAGTCGCGCGATGATGACTCCGGTGACGACTGACCGGTGGACATCATTCGATGCCTACGCTTGCAGTCGTCTTGAGGGTGCGGTTCAATGACAAGTGGGAGTGGTGCGGGATGGTGACGAGGAAAACGGCTCGGAAAAAGGCCGGCGAAGCCGTAGGCGGATCAGGCGGATCAATCGCCGTGCTGGTGATTCATGGACCCAATCTTAATCTGCTTGGCGAACGTGAGCCCGAAGTCTATGGACGAACCCGGCTCGCCGACATCGACCGGGAACTGAAGCGGCTGGGGCGCGAGCTTGAAATGAAGGTCGAGACGTTTCAATCGAACAGCGAGGGCGCGATCGTCGATCGAATCCAGAATGCGCGCGGCAACCGCGACGTACTGCTGATCAATCCCGGCGCCTATACGCATACCAGCGTGGCGATTCGCGACGCGATCATGGCCGTGAACATCCCGGTCATCGAAGTGCATCTGTCCAACGTCTATCGCCGCGAGCCGTTTCGGCATCATTCGACCATCGCGGATATCGCGCACGGCCGCATCATGGGATTTGGCGCCGAGAGCTACGGTCTGGCGCTCAGAGCGGCGCGCGCTGTCGCCGAGGAGTCGCGCCGACGGAGCGGGTAGCGCCATGGCGGGCAACGAACCAGATCGCAGACGAGCCGCGATTGCAGCACGGCACGGAGACGGGATGGAAGTACGCGAACTAAAGACCCTGCTGGTCCTGATGCGGGATTACGGGTTGGTCGAACTCGAAATCGAGGACAAGAAGGGCAAGGTCCGGCTGGTGCGCGGCGGCGGTCGCGCGTCGGTCAACGAGACTGAGTCCGGCTCGGAGGCGCATGTCGCGGCGCGCGCCGCCTCTCCGCTCAAGATGGCGACGCGGCACCTCGAGGCCACGGCGGAAGAGGGCGGGAAGGTCGCGGGCAAAATCGATCTCGCGCCCAATCAGAAATTGATCGAAAGCCCGATGGTCGGCACGTTCTACCGCGCGGCCTCGCCCGACGCGACCCCCTTCGTTGAAGAGGGATCGTCGGTGCGCAAGGGCCAGCCGCTGTGCATTATCGAGGCGATGAAGATGATGAACGAGATCGAATCGCCGGCCGCGGGGCGCGTGATAAGAATCCTCGCGGAGAACGGCAATCCTATAGAATACGGTCAACCTTTGATGATCATCGAAGTGATCTGACAGGGCGGAGCGTTCGCCGATGTTCAAAAAACTGTTGGTCGCAAATCGCGGGACGATCGCAATCCGAATAATCCGCGCATGCCGCGAGCTGGGAATCTCCACCGTCGCGGTTTACTCGACCGCCGACAAGAACGCGCTGCACGTGCGCATGGCCGACGAGTCGGTCTGCATCGGCCCACCCGCCGCTGAGGACAGCTACCTCAATATCCCGGCGATTCTGAGCGCCGCGACGACCTTCGGCGCCGACGCGGTGCATCCCGGCTACGGATTCCTGTCCGAGAACGGCGACTTCGCCGAGGCCTGCCAGAAGTCGGGGCTGAACTTCGTCGGGCCGCGCGCGCGTCACATCAGGTTGATGGGCGACAAGCCGCGCGCGCGACGCATCATGAAGCGCGCCGGCGTCCCGTGCCTGCCGGGCAGCGAGGGCACCGGCGTCACCGAATTGCGCGAGGCGCAGGCGGACGCGAGACGGCTCGGCTATCCGGTGCTGATCAAAGCGGCCGCGGGCGGCGGCGGCAAGGGGATGCGGGTTGCGCGCGATCTGAGCGAGCTGACGCGGCTGTTTCCGCTGGCGCAGGGCGAATCGGAAGCCTCCTTCAGCTCGAAGAAGATGTACCTCGAGAAATATCTCGAGCGCGCGCGTCACGTCGAATTTCAGATTCTCGCCGACTTGCAGCGTAACGCGATTCATCTCGGCGAGCGCGACTGCTCGATTCAGCGCCGCCATCAGAAGGTGGTCGAGGAGTCGCCGTGTCCTATTCTGACCCCGCGGCTGCGCGAGAAGATGGGCAAGGCGGCGGTGCGCGCGGCCGAAGTCGTCGGCTACTCGAACGTCGGCACGGTGGAATTTTTGCTCGCGGGCAACGGCGAGTTTTATTTTATCGAAATGAACACCCGCATCCAGGTCGAGCACGGCGTGACCGAGATGGTCACCGGCGTTGACCTCGTCAAGGAAAGCATCAGGATGGCGATGGGCGAGAAGCTCGCGCTCAAGCAGCGGCAGGTGACGTTCGATGGCGCGTCGATGGAATTTCGCATCTACGCCGAGGATCCCGAGCGTCACATTCCGTCGCCGGGCGTCGTGACCAATCATCATACGCCTGGTGGATTGGGAGTGCGGGTCGAGACTGCGCTGTACGATGGCTACCGGGTGCCGGTGCAATACGATCCGCTCATCGCCAAGCTGATAGTGCATGCCGAGACGCGCCCCGAAGTGATCGCGCGGGCCAAGGCCGCTCTGCGCGAATACGTAGTGGACGGCATCAAGACCAACATCCCGTTGCATCTGAAGATTCTGCACGATGCGGATTTCAACCGCGGCCAATTCGCGACCGATTTTCTGAGCCGCTACGAGCCCGCTCCGCGCGAAGCTGCGCCACCGGTCAGCAAGGCCTCTTGACCGCAGCCTTCCGCGCCATGCTTGAATAGAGGGGCGGTTCGAGGCGCGAAAGCTCGTCCGCCAGTCACATGAGTAACTTGCAAGCAATGAAACGATCGCTCCTGGCACTGATGATTGCGTTGATCGCGAGCATGCCCGCGTTCGCACAGGACAGCAGCATGAATCCGCTCATTCCCGGCGGCAACAGCGCGCCTCCGGGACGCGTGCCCAAGGCGGTGCCCTCGGATCCGCTCTATGATTTCGGCAGCGCGCTTGAAGGCACGATGGTCAAGCATACCTTCACCATCAAGAACACCGGCCAGGGCTACCTTGATATTCGCGGCGTAAAAACCTCATGCGGATGCACGACCGGCGATCCCTCGAAGATGCACGTGGCGCCGGGCGACACCACCGACATCGCGGTCGCGTTCGACACCCATTTCCAGAAGGGCCACCAGGTCCGAACCATCACGGTGGCCACCAACGACCCCGATAATCCGCAGGTGGCTTTGACCATGCAGGGCATCGTCAAGAAGCAGGTCGAAGCGGTGCCGGGCGAGGTCGCGTTTGGCGACGTGAAACGCGGAACCGAAAGCACCAGGGAACTGCTCGTCAACGATCTGAATCCGGCGCGCGGCGCGTTCTCGGTCGGGCCGGTGAACAACTCGAATTCGTCGATCAAAGTCGAGCAGTTGAAGCGTCCCGACGGCAAACCCGGCGCGTTGCTGAAGGTTTCGCTGCTCAAGACGATGCCGGTAGGGCCGTTCGACGACACGATTAAAATCACGACCAATCGCGTGCCGCTGCAGGTTGACGTGTTCGGCACCGTGAGCGGCGATCTGAATGTCGATCCGGCGCAGGTCTCGTTCGGCATCGTCCCGCGCGGCCAGGACATCGTGCGGATTTTCAAGCTGAGCAATCAGGGTCCGCATCCGATAAAGATCCTTGACGTGGCGAGCAGCAGCCCCGCCGTCGCCGCCAATGCCGAGGCGGTGACCCCCGGCAGGGAATACAAGGTGACCGTCACCCTGCGGCATGGCACTCCCGACGGCCAACTGCGCGGTAATCTCACGATAAAGACCGACGACCCCGATCAGGCAACGCTGAACGTCCCGTTCTACGCAATCGTCGGCCAGTTCAAGACCTGATTTGTCCCGCATGACGCGGGCACTGACCGGTTCCCCTCTCCTGAAGGGAGAGGGGCTAGGGGAGAGGTTCCGCCGCCCGACATTGTTTCGCCGCCGCCTCCATTCCTATATTCATTCAGGGCAAGAGGCTGGAATGGCTCGGCGCAAAAAATCGGGGATCGTTTCCTGGTTGCTGGACCGGATGAGCGATTGGGCCGTCGGTCTGCTCACCAAGCCGCTCAAGAAGTACGCGCTCCAGATTCCCAACGACATTGCCGCGCTCAAGCGTCACATCCGCAAAGGCGACGTTATCCTGGTCGAAGGAAACGAGCGTATCAGCGAATGTATCAAATATCTGACCCAAAGCTCGTGGTCGCATTCGGCGCTGTACGTCGGTGACGAGCCGATTCGGCGCAATCCCGAGCTCAAGGCGCCGCTGGTCGCGAAGTTCGGCGAGGACGCTAATTTCCTGGTGGTCGAGGCGATCGTCGAGGCCGGCGTGGTGCTGTCGCCGCTGACCAAATATCGCGATTTCAACCTCCGCGTATGCCGCCCGTTCAACCTCTCGGCCGCTGACCTTGCCGAGGTGATGGACGAGGCGATTCGCAGTGTCGGCGACACCTACGATTTGCGCAACGTGATCGATCTCGCGCGCTACTTTCTCCCGGTGAGCCTGGTGCCCGCGCGCTTTCGCCGGCGAGCATTGCAATTCGGCAGCGGCGAACCGACCCGCGTCATCTGTTCGAGCGTAATCGCGTCGTCTTTTCATCGCGTGAAGTTTCCGATCGTGCCCAGCTACGAGCAGTTGCCGCCCGAAGCTCTGCCCGCGGCCCCCAGGCGCAAGCTCTGGCCCATCGGCTCGAAGCAGACGACCGGCGCGCTGCAATATGGCGCGCTCAGGATGGTCTCGCCGACGCTGATCACGCCGCGCGATTTCGACCTGTCGCCCTATTTCGAGATCATCAAATTCAATATCATCGAGAACATGCGTTTCGACTACCACAAGATTTTGTGGGCCGACGACGCGCCGCCCGCGCCGGTAAAAAAAGGCGCGTGAGGACGGAACATCAGCACCAGGGGAGCCTCAATTGAACGAAGAACAACAGCACACAGGCGGCCGCCGCGAACTTCTCGAAAAAACAATCGCGAAAATTCTCCATCGCCATTGCAACTTCGGATGGGCCAACTACTACATTCCGAGCGAAAAGTTCCCGAGCCTCATGGAGGAGCTGGTCGAGGTGATGAGCCCTGGCGGCCAGGCCGGCCACGACGAGCTGGTGCAGTTCTTTCTAGGCGTCCAGCGCCTCCCGTCAATCCAGGAGCGAGTAACAAAACTCGAGCAGGAATTCTCAGTTTACAAGCGCGGCTGAGGAAGGGCCGAAAAGCGGAACGCTCGCTTCGTCAGGATGACAGGAACCGCGCGAAGCTGTCCGAGATCCTTCCATCCGCTCGCGATACTCGCTTCGTCAGGATGACAGCGGCGCATCGGAAGCCGTTAATGCAGCTCGGCTTTTAGCGCCGTCAATTCCGCGGATTCGGTAGCCGCCTCCGCGACCAGATTGCCCGGGAAGCGATCGTGCAGCGGACTCAGGCTCGATCCTGACTGCACGACGCGATGCGCCATGCGTGCGACTGCGCCGAATGGCGCCGGCACCAGCTCGGCGGCGTCGCGGAACTCGGCCAGGCTCGCGTCGTCCCACCCGAGGATGCCGCTCAGAAACATGTAGATAGGTAGCGATCCGATCAGGCTGACCAGCACCACCAGCCATCCGCTGCCGGCATGGCCTGGTCCCTGCCATACTGCGAGCGCGAAACCACGCAGGATCAAATAGTTGCCGACTGCCGCGAGCGCGGGGTTGACCAGTGTCTGCCAGATGCTGAGCGACGGCCACGCGACCAGATAACCCATCAGCGGCCACGCGACGATCGATCGCAGAACCGACGAAATGATAAATGCGTAGAAGACGCCCTCGAAGCCGTACCATTGCAGAAAGTACCAGGTCAGGACGACGCGGCTGACGTGCTCGAGCAGCGCCGTCCAGGTGAATGTGCCCGTGCGGCCGACGCCCTGAAAAACCTGGTCGGGCAGGCGCGTGGTGAAGTCGGCCAGCCGCCACAGATGCATCAGCCACATGACGGTCGCGGCGCGCACGAACTGCGGCGGCAGCAGGCCCTTGATGAACACGTCGGAGAACGCGATGAATGCGCCGCCCAGCATCGACGATACCATGATTCCCCAGCGCAGGCCCTGGTCGAGGTAGCGCCGCGTCAGCGCCATTTTGGCCTGCGAGTAGCTCTCGGATATCGACGGCATCAAGGTGGTGAAAATGTACGCCCCAGTTTCGAGATAGCCGAATGAGAACGCGAAGGTCAGCAGAAAAATTTCGTTGAGCTCAAGAAAATCGGGCAGCAGGATCGCCATCAACACCGGCACCAGTCCCCAACTGATCGCGACCGCAAGCTGCCCGCCGGTGAGCTTCGCCCCGTAGATGATCGATTTCTTGATCGTCGCGCGGTCGAAATGCGCAAGAAAAATCGTCACCAGGTTGAAGCCCATCTTCTCGTAGAAGATCGAACAGAACAGGCCCATCAGCAGGTTGGCGATCACGCCTCCGATCGCGAAGCCGAATACCACGCCCATCCCTTCGCCGAACACCGGATGCATCAGGCCCCAGTGCCGCATGTACACCCCGCAGATCATCTGCACGATGGGATTCAGCACGTAGGTCAGGACGATGAGCAGTTGCGCGTAGTCGAAGCGCTGCAGCGCGCGGAACAGCGAGAAAAAAATCGAGATGAAGCCGGGGAATTGGATCATCGTGTGCAACACGACGAACCACGCCAGGTACGCGACCGGAGTATGCGGCAGCCACGCGGCGGCGGCCAATCCCAGCGCCGCGATTTGGAACATCCCGGCGATCGCGTGAAACCAGATGAAGAACTGCGCGAAGGTGATCGCGCGGCCCGGATCGGTCAGGCGATACTCGGCGAAATATTTCACCATCGCCTGGCTGGTGCCGAGGTCGAGCAGGGTGAAAAAAATCAGCATGAACTGCGTCACCGCCGCCCACGCGCCGCGCGCTTCGAGAAACGGATTGACGAAGTTGCGCTCGATGTAAAACGTGACCGCGAAATTGAACGGGATCATGATCATCAGCGACAGCAGGTAGTTGTAGAAAAACCCGCTGAGTGGCCGATGGAACCCGACGATCTCCCATCGCGGATCGCCGTGCGCGGTTTCGCTTCCGCCCGCGGCCGCCCTCGATGGAGCCGCGGCGGCCGCGCCGAGCGACGCCGGCTGCGGCTTGGCGGAGATTGTCGAGCGGTAAAAATGCTCGAGCAATTCGGGATGCCGGATGCTGTAGCGGCGCACGATCGCGTACGCGACGACGAACATCGCGAACATCGCGAGGAAAATCGCGGCGAGGATTTTCACCTGCGCCCGATTAGGCACCGGTGACGCGATCCAGTCGCCGTACGCAACCGCCGGCACGCCCGCCGCCGTGCGTGACATCGCGTACAGCAGCCAGTTGAAATACGGCCAGCGCTGGAAATCGTAATTCTCCGCGCCCTCGATTCCGCCGAGCATCGTCAGCATGCTCGCGATTCGCGCGCGCTGGTCGCCGTTGCGGATCCATTCGTTGAGCACGTAGATAGTGCCCTTGCCCGAATGCATCCGCAGCAGAATCGGCGTCGCCGGTGCGACCGGGTCGCGCGGATTGGTCTTGACCAGAACCTCTGCGCCGTTGACGACGAGGATCGATCGCTCGTGCACGCGCACCGCCGACAGCCAACTGATGTTCCGCGCGAGCGGGTCAGTCTTCGGACCGACCCAGTTGACGACCGCCGCGAGCCGCTCGAGCTCGCGGCCGTGGGTAGCACCGGGGCCGACGTCCACGATGCCGGTCTGCTTTACCGCAGTGTTGGTGAACGACGCGAGCGCGGCTGGATCGGTATGACGTTCCGAGAATCAGCACGACGCCCATGCCGGAAGCGACGCGTGCTTTGAGCGCTTCAAGCTCGGGGCCGGGTGCGGGTAGATTGTCCTGGTAAACGGCGGCCGCGGCGTCGTCCAGATTCGCGACCCGATGCGTCGTTGGATCCAGCAGCAGCCGGTTGAGGACGAGATCCTCGCTGCCGGAATAGTAGAGGTTGAATTGCCCTTCGGCTGCGTGCGCGAAAGCGGGAATAAGAATCGCGATTAGAAGCGCGGAAACAATGCGCGCCAGATGTTTGACGGATGCTGTTTCCGCAGGCCGATACCGCAAAAGGCTTCCCCCAATCGAACTGGATTCAACGGGCGGTTGATACTACAAGTTTTTGTGACAGCTTGACGAACGAAATTTCAGATGGAGGCGCCATCGATGGACGCGCTGGAAGCGATTCTCAAACGCAAGGTGCAGCGCACCTTCGCCGATAAACCGGTCGAGCGCGAAAAGCTCGCGAAGATCGTCGAGGCCGGCCGCCATGCGATGAGCGCGCGCAACCTGCAGCCGTGGCAGTTCGTCGTGATCCAGAATCGCGCCACGCTCAAGGAAATTGGCGCCCTCTGCACGACCGGCCGCTTCGTTACCGACTCGCCCTCGGCCATCGTCGTGCTCAAGGACGTTGCCAACGCGCGATGGGCCGACGTTGATTGCGGGCAGGCCGTGCAAAACATGGCGAATGCGGGATGGGCGCTCGGCCTCGGCACCTGCTGGGTCGGCAATTTCGACGCGGCGAAAATCGGCGCGATGCTCGGGGTCAAGGACGGATGGGCAATCTTCACGATCCTGCCGTTCGGCTACACTGACCCGAAGAATCCGCCGCAGTCGAAGCCGCTCAAACCGCGCGCCGAGATGGTGCATTATGAGCGCGTGGGAAATCCCAGGCCGTAAGGATCTGATAGAGTCTCGACACTGAAAAACAAGGAAGTTTGCGATGGCGATAAAACAGCAGGTTCCACCCGACGCGCACGAAACTCTCAAACAAAATCCCGACGCGCTCTACCTCGACGTTCGCACCGAAGGAGAATTCGCTGCCGGGCACGCTGCCGGCGCGATCAATATCCCGGTGATGGTTGCGCGAGGTCCGGGGCAGATGCAGTTGAATCCGGATTTCGTCGAAGTCGCCGAGAAGGTAATCGCGAAAGGCCGCAAGCTCGTCGTCGGATGCATGGCGGGCGGGCGCTCGCAGCGCGCGTGCGAGATGCTCGAAGAGGCCGGCTTCACCGATCTGACGAACGTGGTCGGCGGCTTTGGCGGCCAGCGCGACGCGTCGGGCAAAATCGTCGTCGCCGGCTGGAAGGAAGCCGGGCTGCCGGTGACGGGCGACCTCGGCGACGCGGCCTACGCGGCGCAGAAAGCCAAGGCTGGAGTCTGATGGCGATACGTCTCAGCCGGATTTACACTCGCACCGGCGACAAGGGACAGACCGCGCTTGTCGGCGGCAAGCGCGTCCCGAAAGAGAGCGCGCGGCTGGAGGCCTACGGCACCATCGACGAGCTGAATTCGATTGTCGGCATCGTGCGCACCTACCTGCCGGATTATCGCGACGGCTTCGGCAGCGATTTCGATTCGTATTCTGAGAGCTTGCGCCGGATACAGAACGAACTGTTCGACGTCGGCAGTGAGCTCGCGACGCCGCCCGACGGCGAATATCCGCAGATGCATAAGATGGGCGCCGGCGAGATCAAGAAGCTCGAACAAGAGATGGACGCGATGGAGCGGGAGCTCGAGCCGCTGAAATCTTTCACGCTTCCGGGCGGCGGCGTGCTCAACGCGTTCTTGCATCAGGCGCGCACGGTTTGCCGTCGCGCCGAGCGCGTGTGCTGGCGGCTCAAGCGCGAAGAGGACATCAACGACAATCTCATCATCTATGTGAACCGCCTGAGCGACCATCTGTTCGTGCAGTCGCGATGGGTCGCGAAGCGGCTCGGCGAGCCCGAATTTCTGTGGGACCGAGCGCTGCGAATCGAAGAGGAAGAAAAGACGGCGCGCGCGACGAAGGGCAGGGCGGGTCGCGACGCGAAATCCTGAGTGGCGGAGAATTGGCGATGGCTGAGTCAGAGAAAATTTATCTTCGACAAGCGCAGATCGGCCCGATGGCGAATTTCGTGTACCTGGTCGGCGATCCCGCCACGCGCAAGCTCGCAGTCGTCGATCCCGCGTGGGACGTTGACGCGATTCGCAAATTCGCCGAGGCCGAAGGCTACCAGATCGACAAAATTCTGCTCACCCACTATCACCCCGACCACCTCGGCGGGCGCATGATGGGCCAGAATATCGAGGGCGCCGCCAAGCTGCTCGAACACGTCAAGGCCAGGGTCTATGTGAACCGCAACGAGGCCGACGGCGTCAAGCAGGTCGCGGGCTTGTCGGACTCCGACCTGGTCAAGGTCGATGCCGGCGACACGGTCAAGGTCGGTGAGCTCGAAGTAAAGTTCCTGCACACGCCCGGGCATACGCCGGGCTCGCAATGCTTCCTGGTCGAGGGCAATTTGATTTCCGGCGACACGCTGTTCGTGAACTCGTGCGGACGCGTCGATCTGCCCGGCTCGGATCCCGAGGCGATGTATCACAGCCTGAACGACACGCTGCGCAAGCTCGACGACGCGACGGTGGTGTATCCGGGGCACGCGTATTCGTCGGAATCGAGCACCACGATTGGCGATCAGAAGCGTCACAATATGTATATGCGATTCCCCACGCTCGACGATTTCCTCGACGCAATGGGCTACCCGCGCCGCTAGTCCGATCTTCCAGGTATGAGCGACAAGAGCAGCTCACGGATCGAGTTGGCAGATCTTCCCGCGGACTTCGCGCCGGCGGGCGTGCCGTATGCGGTCCTCGTGCCGCCTGGCTACGACGATGGCGGCGCGTATCCATTGTGCGTGCTGCTGCACGGCGGCGGCGGCAGCCGCGACAACCTCGCTGCGCTCCGCCCGCTGTTCGACAATTGGTGGGCGGCGGGAATCATCCCGCCGATGGTGATCGCGTCGGCCAGCACGGGCGCGATGAGCTA
This sequence comes from uncultured delta proteobacterium, assembly GCA_963717005.1. Lineage (GTDB taxonomy): Bacteria > Desulfobacterota > Binatia > Binatales > Binataceae > Binatus. The sequence goes on along the minus strand of OY970324.1, from coordinate 3,861,060 downwards.
CTACCTCGATCATCCTGATGGCAGCGCTCGCTGGGAGACGTTCATCGGTGAAAACTTTCCCGAGTATCTTCGCGACAAGTACAACGCGGGGCGCAATCGCGCCTCGACCTTCCTCGCGGGAATTTCGATGGGCGGTTACGGTGCTCTGAAGATCGCGTTTGCGCGTCCCGATCAGTTTGCCGCAGTGGCGGCAATCCAGCCGCTGCTCGAGCCCGGCTTTCGCGACTCCGAGATTGGCGCCCGCAACCGGCTCCATCACACGGTCGGCGGTCCGCGCGAGCTGCTCGGCGAGCATCGCGACGCCGCACTGTTGGAGTCGAACAATCCGGCCAATCGCGCGCGCGCCAATGCGCTCGCGATCCGCGGTTCCGGCCTCGCGATTTACCTCGAAGCCGGCGATGAGGATTTCCTGAACGCGCACGACGGCGCCGAATTTTTGCATCGCGTACTGTGGGACCTCGATATCGCGCACGAATACCGGCTGATCCGCGGCGCCGATCACGGCGGGCCGACGTTGGTGCCGCGAATCCGCGACGCCTTCGCATGGCTCGGCTCAATCGTGGCCGAGCAGCGTGCGGCGTCCGCGGAGCCGCCGGCCGATGAGCGCGCGGTGCGCGATTGGGTGAGTCATGGACTCGCCGGCGATCCGCCGCCGGTCGATCCGGGCAGCAGGGCGTTCATCACGATGCTGCGCGCGCAATTGAAGCCCGCGCGCGATCAGGCCGCGCAGACCGACCCGACCACGCACAGGCGCTACGGCATCCTGCCGAAAACGAATTGACCGCCGTGAGTAAGGACTCGCACAAGCCCGCCGCGCAAGCCGAAAAGCTGCGCGACCAGATCAACCGCGCCAACTATCGTTACTACGTCCTCGACGATCCCGAAATTTCCGACGCCGAATACGACCAGCTCTTGCGCCGGCTCGAAGCGCTCGAGCGCGAACATCCGGATCTCGCCACCTCCGATTCCCCAACGCAGCGTGTGGGCGCGGCGCCGAGCGAAAAATTCGGCGTCGTCGTGCATCGGCGGCCGATGATGTCGCTCGGCAACGCGATGGACGCCGAAGAGATGCGCGAGTTCGACAAACGGATCAAGCGCCTGCTGAAATCTGACGCCGACATCGAATATGTGGCCGAGGTAAAGCTCGACGGCCTCGGCATCGAGCTGGTGTACGACGACGGCCGGCTGACCGTCGGCTCGACCCGCGGCGACGGCATCAACGGCGAGGATGTCACCCAGAATATCCGCACGATTAAGAGCATCCCGCTCAGATTGCAGCATCCGGACCACGGCAAGCTTCCGCGCATCCTCGAAGTCCGCGGCGAGGTGATCATCCCGCGCTCGGGATTCGTGAAGATGAACCAGGAGCGCGAGGAGGCCGGCGAGCCAATGTTCGCCAACCCGCGCAATGCGGCCGCCGGTGCGCTGCGCCAGCTCGATCCGAAGATCACGGCGTCGCGCCCGCTCGACGCTTTCCTCTACGCGCCCGGTGTGATCGAAGGCGTCGCCTTCAAGTCGCAGTGGGATTTTCTGCAAGGCATCAAGGCGCTCGGGCTGCGCGTGAATCCGCTGTCGCGCGTATGCAGCGGTATCGACGCTGTCCTCGAATACTGGAACGAGATCACTGAAAAGCGCCACGCGCTGGACTACGAGGCCGACGGCGTCGTCGCCAAGGTAAATTCGTACGCGCTCCAGGAGCAGCTCGGCGAAGTCTCGCGATCGCCGCGCTGGGCGATTGCGTACAAGTTCAAGGCCCAGCAGGCGGAAACGGTGGTCGAGAAGATCGACGTGCAGGTCGGCAGAATCGGATCGCTGACGCCGGTCGGCAAGCTGCGGCCGGTGCAGCTCGCGGGCGTGACGATTTCGAATACGTCATTGCACAACCTCGACGAGATTCGGCGCAAGGACATCCGCGAGCGCGACACCGTGCTCATCGAGCGCGCCGGCGACGTGATTCCGTACGTCATCCGCGTCACCAAAGAAGCGCATCCGCGCGCGAAGCCGTTCGAGATGCCGCGGCATTGCCCCGAATGCGGTGCGGCCATCGTCCACGAGGAGGGCGAGGTCGGCTACTTCTGCGTCAACGCGAACTGCCCGGCGCGCATGCGCGAGTCGATCCGTCATTTCGCCTCGAAGGGATGCCTCGACATCGAAGGGCTCGGCGACAAGCTGGTCGGGCAACTGGTCGAGAAGGGTTTGGTCAAGGAACTCGACGACTTGTTCGGGCTCACGAAGGAGCAACTCGCGGGGCTCGATTGGATGGCCGACAAGAGCGCGCAGAACGTGCTCGACGCGATCCGCAAAGCGCGCAAGACTTCCCTCGACCGCTTCATCAACGGGCTCGGGATTCGCCACGTCGGCGAGCATACGGCGCGGCAACTCGCGCTGAAGTTCAAGACGATGGACGTGCTAGCCTCGGCAACCGAGGACGAGCTGCTCGGCGTGCGCGATATCGGGATGGAAGTCGCCCACAGTATCCGCGAGTACTTCGACGAGCCGCGAAATCTCAAAGCCGTCAAGCGGCTGATCAATATTCTGGATGTCGAAGCGCCGGCCGAGGTCGAAGGACGCGGTGCGCTGCGCGACAAAACTTTTGTGCTGACCGGGACGCTCGAATCGATGACGCGCGAAGAGGCCGAGCGCAAAATCATGGCGGCCGGCGGCCGCGTCACTTCCTCGGTCAGCCGCAAGACGGACTTTGTCGTCGCCGGCGCGGAGCCTGGCTCGAAGCTGAAAAAGGCGCAGGACCTGGGTGTCAGGGTGCTCGACGAGAAGGGGCTGGTGTCGGTCCTCGCGGGAACGAATTGACGACTCAGAACAAAACTGGACGCGCGCGATTGCATCTGGTCGTCAGCGGGCGGGTGCAGGGCGTGGGCTTTCGATTCTCGGCCTACGATGAGGCCAAAGATCTCGCACTCGCCGGATGGGTGCGCAACTTGGCGGGCGGCGAAGTCGAAATTATTGCAGAAGGCAGCCGGGAGAACTTGCAGATGCTGGCCGCGTGGGCACAGCTGGGCCCGCCGTCCGCGCACGTAACTGCGGTGCGTGAAGATTGGCTCGATTTTACCGGCGAATTTACTGAGTTCCGGATTCGCTGATCCGAACCACCCAAGCGCTGGGCCTTTAATGGTTCGCCAGGATTAGCTATGCTTCAAATCCGCGTGTTGGAGTATTTGCAGGGCTTCGGATTGTCGGAGTAATTTTTCAATCAGGCTCTAACCACAAGGAGATTGGACTGAGATGGCTGTACCACCTGAGGCGGCTGGACAAGCTGCCGAGTCGCATGTTTCCGCTGCGCTCAAGCCGCATCTGCAGCGCGATCACGTCGTTATCCGGTTTGCGGGCGACTCTGGCGATGGGATGCAGTTGACCGGGATGCAATTTACGGCCGAATCGGCGCTGGCCGGCAACGATATCGCAACACTGCCCGACTTTCCCGCTGAAATTCGCGCGCCGCAAGGCACCCTCGCCGGGGTCAGCGGCTTCCAACTTAATTTTTCCAGCAGCGAGATTTTCACCGCCGGCGACGAGCCCAACGTGCTGGTCGCGATGAATCCCGCGGCGCTCAAAGCCAACATCGACGATGTTCCGCCCAACGCCGTTATCATCGTGGACCGCGAAGCCTTTACCGATTCCAACATCAAGCGCGCCGGCTACAAGGCCAATCCGCTCACCGACCATTCGCTCGACAAATTCCAGGTGATCGAAGTCGATGTGACCAAGCTCACCTCGCTCGCCGTGCACGGGATGGGCCTGAACAATCGCGCGGTGTTCCGATGCCGCAACATGTTCGTGCTCGGCATGCTCTCGTGGCTGTATCAGCGGCCGATCGAGAGCACGCTCACCTACCTCGAGAGCCGCTTCAAGAAGACCCCCGAAGTTCTCGAGGCCAACATCAAGGTGCTCAAGGCCGGGTTCAACTACGGCGAGACGACCGAGATGTTCGCGAGCTCGTACGAAGTGCCGGCCGCGCGCATCGCGCCAGGACTTTATCGCAATATCACCGGCAACACCGCGACCGCGCTCGGATTCGTGGCGGCCGCCGTGAAGGCGGGACGCCCTCTGTTCCTCGGCTCGTATCCAATCACCCCCGCCAGCGACGTCCTGCACGATCTCGCGGGCTTCAAGAATTTTCCCGTCTATACTTTCCAGGCCGAGGACGAAATCGCCGGCGTATGCGCCGCGATTGGCGCGTCCTTCGGCGGCGCGATCGCAATCACCACAACCTCCGGCCCCGGCATGAACTTGAAGGCCGAGGCGGTCGGGCTCGCGGTCAAGGTCGAGTTGCCGATGGTCATCACCGACATCCAGCGCGCGGGACCTTCGACCGGCATGCCGACCAAGCCCGAGCAGGCCGACTTGCTGCAATCGATGTACGGACGCCATGGCGAGTCGCCGATTCCGATCATCGCCGCATCGACTCCCGCCGACTGCTTCGATTGTGCTTACGAGGCCGTGCGAATCGCGGTCAAGTACATGACGCCGGTAATTCTGCTTACTGACGGCCAGCTCGCCAACGGCGCCGAGCCGTGGCTGCTGCCTGACGCCGACAAGCTGCCCGAAATCAAAGTCGAGTTCGCGACCAATCCCGAAGGCTTCCTGCCCTACAATCGCGACCCGGAGACGCTTTCCCGTCCGTGGGCGGTGCCGGGGACCAAGGGCCTCGAGCATCGCGTCGGTGGACTGGCGAGCGAGAACCTGACCGGCAACGTGAGCTACTCGCCGGCCAACAACGAGCTGATGGTTCGCACGCGGGCGCGCAAGATTGCCGGCATCGCGCGCGAGATTCCGCCGACCCAGGTTTTTGGCGACCCCGACGGCGACCTGGTCGTGCTCGGATGGGGCTCGACCTACGGCCCGATTCGCGAGGCGGTCAAGCACCTGCGCGCGAAGGGCAAGAAGGTCTCGCAGCTGCATCTGCGCTATCTGAATCCGCTTCCCAGCGACCTCGAAAAAACGCTCAAGCGTTTCAAGCAGGTCATGATCCCCGAAATGAACATGGGACAACTGCTCAAGATGATTCGCGCCGACTACCTGATCCCGGCCTTCGGCTTCAACAAGATCCAGGGTCGTCCGTTCAAAGTCAGCGAGATCGAAAACCGTATCAACCGGGCCCTGGAGGGCTGATCGAAAATGGCTACCGCTCTTAACCGCAAAGATTTCGTCTCCGACCAGGAAGTTCGCTGGTGCCCCGGATGCGGCGATTACGCGATCCTGGCCGCGGTGCAAAAAACGATGCCCGAGTTCGGCATCGCGCCGGAGAACACCGTCTTCATCTCAGGCATCGGATGTTCGAGCCGGTTCCCGTACTACATGAACACCTACGGCTTCCACACGATTCACGGCCGCGCGCCCGCGTTCGCGACCGGGCTCAAGGTTTCGCGCCCCGACCTCGACGTGTGGGTGGTCACCGGCGACGGCGACGGCCTGTCCATAGGCGGCAATCATTTGATTCATGTGCTGCGCCGCAACGTCGATCTCAAAATTCTGCTCTTCAACAATAAAATCTACGGACTCACCAAGGGACAGTACTCGCCGACTTCCGAGGTGGGCAAGGTTACCAAGTCCACGCCGATGGGCTCGATTGACTTTCCCTTCAATCCGATTACGGTCGCGCTCGGCACCCACGCGACTTTCGTTGCGCGCACTATCGACGTCGAGCAGAAGCATCTCGGCGAGATGCTCAAGCGGGCGCATGCGCATCGCGGCGCGTCGTTCATCGAGATTCTGCAGAACTGCAACATCTTCAATGACGGCGCCTTCAACGACGTCAGCGACAAGGCGCTCAAGGCCGACCATCAGCTGGTGCTCGAACACGGCAAGCCGCTCATCTTCGGCAAGAATCGCGACATGGGCATCAAGATGAACGGGATGCGCCCCGAGGCGGTGCAACTCGGCGGCGCGGTCACTGAAAAAGACCTCGTCGTGCACGACGAGACCAATCTCTCGCTCGCCTTCATGCTCGGCAACTTCGAGCCTCCGCTGCCGACTCCGGTGGGCGTGTTCTTCGCGGTGTCGCGCCCGACCTACGACGGCGCCGTCAACCAGCAGCTCGCAGACGCCAAAGCAAAGCAGGGCGCCGGCGACCTGAAGACGCTCCTAGGCAAGGGCGATACCTGGACGGTAAGCTAAACGCCGAACGCATCTAACGAGCGCACAAGGCCCGCGAGCGAAATCCCGCGGGCCTTTTTCACAATTTGGGTTCCCCTTCCCACTAACGCAAGGCGTCAGTGCTGATGCGCCACGCGCACCCGATGGATAAACGCCGAACAGTACATCTGTTACTCACGCCATCGAGCCACCGCCCCTGAGAGCAAAGTAGCGCGCCGCGCGCAACTTTGCGCTTCACCCTGGGTGCAGGGGTCACCCCTGCCGCCCGCCGCGCAGGCGATTATTCTCTGATGGAAATCTGAGACCTGCGTCCTATCGCGCCAGCGCGCACTTGTACACCTTCATCACATTCTCGCCCATCACTTTCGCGCGCGCGCCCGCGGGCAACTTGTGCGCCAGCTCCTCGACCTCCTCGATATAGTTGCCGACGTGATCGGGATGCGGGAAATCCGAGGCCCAGAAAAATTTGTCGGCGCCGCACAGCTCGACCATCGCCGGCAACGATCGCTCGTCGGGATCCGCTGAGATCCAGCAGTTGCGATTGAAGTAGAAGCTCGGCTTCTCCTTCAGCGACACTGTGCGCCCCATCGCGCTCGCATAGACCGCGTCGAGCCGCCCGAGCCAGTAGTCGATCCATCCCGCGCCCGCTTCGAGCAGCACCAGCCGCATCTTCGGGAATTTGTCGAAGGTCGAGTACTGGAAGAAGCTGGTGAATGCATGCCGAATCGCGTCGGCCGCGACGATGTTCAAAAAATAATAATTGCCGCGCATGAACTTCCGATCGTACCGTCCCGGCGCCGCCCACACCGGCTCGAGCGACGGATGTATCCCAATGGGCACGTCCAGCTCCTGCGCCTTGGCGAACAGCACGTCGTGATCGGGATGCGCATGCGGCTTGCGCGTCATCACGAATTGCGCGACCCATCCGCCTTTGCATCCATCTTTGACCGCGCGCTCGAGCTCGATTGCCGCCGCGGCCGGATCGCCGAGCGACAGATGCGCAATGGGGATCAGCTTGCCTCCGCTCTCAGAGCAGAAGTCCACGATGTACCGGTTGTAGGCGCGCGTGCACGCCTGCGCGAGTTCGGGATCGTCGGTCTCGGTCTCCCACAAAAGGCTCATCGTGGGATAGAGGAACGCCGCGGCGAGGCCTTCCTCGTCGATTCGCTTGAGCCGCTCCTTCGCGTCCATCGCACCGAACGGGGCAAAGCCGCCGTACACGGGAGGGGCGTCGTACTTGTCGTTGCGCGTCGCGCCCATCGCGGAGAGTCCGCCGAGCCGCCCGCCATTGAAAACCTTCGACGGCTTGCCCGCGACCTCGAGATATTCGAGCCCCTTGTCGTCCTTCCGAACGCGGACCGCGCGGTCCTTGTACTTCGCTTCGATATAGCGGTCCCACAGACCGGCGTCCTCGAGGATATGCCCGTCGGCATCGACCGCGCCGGTGAAGGTCAGTTTCTGAATTTCGTCGAGAGGATTCGACATTGATGACGACTCCGCATGCGCACGAGATTTCTCATTTATAGTTCACGCATCGATGCGCACGCCAGCAACCTAACCCCTTCCCGAGCGCGAAGGTGGAACCGGATTTATGTGACCGGGAGCAAGGCAGCGCGCTGCGCGCAAAGCAAAAGTTGAGCGTCCCAACAAGTCAGCGGACTGGCGACAACGTCGCCAATCACGGAACCGAGGTCAGAGCACTTTCAATACTGGGTGCAGGGGTCACCCCTGCCCAGGGAGGTGTGGAACCCACGGTGGGTTCCACATTCGATTCCTCAGTGCGCCGCGTTCGCCATCGCCGTCGGATTGAAAAAATTGTCCGTCGCGATTCCCATGTTGATGTACCAGCTCTCATGCTCGTCGGTCTCGACTCCCGGCGACAGCACCACGGTCGAGAAGCCGTTGGTGACGTCCTCATCGACCAGCGCCGTCTGGAACATCCGCTTGAACGGCCAGATTGCGACGCGCGCGTCCGGCACCGGCCGGTCGCGATACGCATTGAACGTCGCGATCGTCTTCCACAGCTTGCCGTCGCGATCGTATTGATCGGACGCCGTGATGAACCATCCTTCCGAGTCGATATAAAAAATCCGCTTCGGTATCGAGAGGCTGGCGCCGAGCACCGAGGTCTGCTTCGCGTCAGCCTCGATAACGTAGAGCCGGCGCATTTCCCAGTTCTCGGGGCAGATAGTTCGTCCGCCGTCGGTCGGGCACGCCTTCGCCGGCGAGTTCTCCGCGTTCACCACCGCCAGCATCGGCTTCTCGCCGAGGAACTTGTAATCGAAGTCCTCGATTTTCGCGGCGAAGCCAAAAAACGAATCCGGATCGAGATTGCTCGCGTAGGTCGCCGCCCCCGATCCTCCCCCGCCGCCCGGCTGGTAAATTCCGAGGACATCTGAAAGTTCGCTCGCCGACGCGCGAATCACATGCCGCGTGCGTGGATTCATCATCCAGCTGTTGTCCTCGACTTTCGGATCGAGGCTGCGGTAGCGGATAAATCCAAATCCGCGCATCTCCGACGGCTCCAGAAACGGATACGCGCCGAAGCGATAGCGGATGTTCGCCCGCGTCGCTTCCGGATCGGTCGGCATTGGCTTCACCTCGGTGCGCCCGGTGTTGTTGTAAAATCCCACGTTGCCAATTGTGAAATGCTCGACCGGATCGGCCGGCGCCGATCCCGGCCGGTAGCTCGCAATCTCGACGTTCTTCGATATCGCGTCGTCGGTGTAGAGCGGCCGGTAGCTGAAATTCCACATCACCTTAAGCGCCGCTTGCGGATCGTTCGCATCGACCAGTGGGAACGGCAGCCCGGCCGAATAGCCCTTCAAGGTTCCGTCGGGCGCGAGACTCACCTGCGGCGAATACTTCTCGGTCGCCGATTTGTACGGCGGCGGCCATTCGAGCCGCTCGGTCGGCACGATCTTCATCGTCATGCCCTGTTTCAGCAGGATCAGATTCCCCGGACTGACGAGGTCGGCAACCTTGTCCGCCTGATCTTTCGTGATCGTGTCGCCGGGATTGACTCCCGCGCGCGCCGCGCTCGAACGTCGCAAAAAGCGCGAATGCAGCCAGAACAACAACTTCAAGCTTTACTTTCATTTCTTCCTCCCGCGCGGCCAAATGGAATTTGCGCTGTCAGAAGCTCATGCGCTTGAAACGGCCCTCCGGAATCATGCGCACCACGCCCATGATGACGCGCCAGAACCACGGTACATATACGACTTCGCGGCGTTTTCGATACGCCGCGTAAATCAGGTCGGCGGCCTTGGCCGGCGCTATCGTCAGCAGCGCGCCCTCGCGTCCCCACGTCATTCGCGTATCGACCGTGCCGAGCTTCACCGTCATCACATGCACGCTGCTGTCGGCCAGCCGTCCGCGCAGGCCCTGCACAAAAATCGCGAGCGCGCCTTTGGCCGATCCGTACACGTAATTTTTCTTGCGCCCACGTTCGCCGGCGACCGATCCGATCACGATGATAAACCCAGAGCGCTGCTGTTCGAGATGGCGCGCGGCGAGCGTGATCAACGACACCGCGCCGGTGAAGTTCTGATTGATCGTGGCGAGCGCGTCATCGGGATTGGTCTGCGCGGCGTCCTCGTCGCCGAGCGTGCCGAAGCATACGACGACGCCGTCCAGTCCGCCGAGCTCGCTCGCGGCACGGCGGACGAACTCGTCGTGCGACGCAAAGTCCGAGGCGTCGAAGGTCCCGGAAAGCGCGCTCACCCCCGCGCGAGCGCCGGCGTCTTCAGCCACGCGCCGCACTTCGTCGGCGTCGCGCGCGGCGAGATACAGATGTGCCCCATCCGATGCGAACCGCAGCGCGAGGGCGCGCGCGATCGGGCTGGTCGCGCCAAGAATCAAAACTCTATTCATCGCGGTTTGCGAGAGGCCGCCCCTGAGAGCAAAGTAGCGCGCCGCGCGCAACTTTGCGCTTCTCAATGGGTGCAGGGGTCACCCCTGCCGCCCGCCGCGCAGGCGATTTTCCCTCATAAGCAACCGACCTCTCAGTAGTATCGAAGCTCACGCCGGATCCATCCCAAGCCTGCGCGACAGGCTCGACGAGAAACGGTTGTCCGGATCGGCGATCGCCTTCGCCGCCTGCCACTTGCCCAGATTCGGATACATCGCGCGAAAAGTCTCGGGCGCCATTCGCGCGTCCTTGGCCAGGTACACGCGCCCGCCGCGCTTCAGCACCATCGCATCCAGCGTGTCGAGAAATTCGAGCAGCCCATCGCTCACCCGGAAATCGATCGCGAGGGTGTAACCCGGCATCGGAAATGAGAGCAGGCCGTCCTGCGCGCCGAACTTCTTGAGCACCGCGAGAAACGAGGCGCGCCGGCTGCGCGTGGTCTGTTCGAGCACTTCGACCAGCCCCGCCCGGCTCTCCGCGGGCGGCCACACGCATTGATACTGCACGAAGCCGCGTTTGCCGTAGATTCGGGGCCAGTTGCGAATCGAATCGAGCGGGTAAAAGAAACTGTCCCAGTCAAAAATAGTGTGGCCGGCTTTCTCACGATGAAAAGCATAATTGACCGCGTTGAACATCCTGACAGTCAGCGAGTTCACCACCGGGAAGTCGAGCGGCACCGGCGGGCTCAGCTTCGGCTTCGTGCTCAACGGATTCTGCGCGAGATTTCGCGGCAACTGCGCGAGTGTTGCGAAGTTGCCGACGTTGAGGATCGAGCGGCCCAGCGCGCTCCCGACGCTGTTGCAATCGATCCACGCGACCGAGTAGCCGTACTGCGCATCGATCCGCTCGAACGCCTCGATCGCGGCATCGATATTTCCGGCGCGAATCAACTCGCCGTCCAGATATGCGCTCTCGACCCGCCGCATCCTCAGCTCCAGTTCGAGAATCACCCCGGTGAGCCCCATCCCGCCGATAGTCGCCCAGAAAAACGCGGCGTTCTCCTCGCGCGAGCATCGGACCACTTCGCCCGACGCGATCATCAGATCGAACCAGGTCACATGCGACGCGAGTGAGGAATCGCGATGGTGATTCTTGCCATGCACGTCAGCCGCAATCGATCCGCCAAGCGTCACGAAGCGAGTGCCGGGCGTCACTGGCGGAAAAAATCCCCGCGGCAGAAACACATCGATCAATTCCGCGATCGTAACGCCCGCCTCGCAGCGCAGCAGCCCGCTGGCAGGATCGAAGGCGAGCATCCGATTAAGCCGCGTGAGATCGACCACCCGATTCTGATCGTTGAGCGCCGCGTCGCCATAAGCCCGCCCCAGTCCCCGCGCAATCAGCGACGATGAATTGCCGGTGACGACGGCTTGCAGCTCGGCAATTCGATCGGGCCGATAAATATCGCTCTCAGAAAGCGGATACCGCCCCCACCCGGTAAGCATCGCATGCCGTGGACTCGGCGCAGAGGTAGTAGTTGTCGTCATAGTGAAAAAATCGCGGCAACCTCGAAGCTAACAGGAAGCCCGCGTTCGAGAAACGCCCGGAAGGGTCTGCCGCCCAATAGCATCGTGCGACGAATCGCGGCAGCTTTGTTCGCGTTTCGTTCTCCTGAACTAAAAAACGTTTCACGTGAAACGTTTTCGTGAATACCTCAGCAGGACCGCGCCATTTCTGGAGGCTCCTTGAAAATTGGCGACCACTGCGAAATGCGAATCCGGGATTCTTCCCCTTCGGCTCGGCTCAGGGCGTCGGCTGGTGGAAGCGGAGTCATTGAGAAGCGCGCTGAATGACGCAGGGAGCAGACGACACAAAAAGTTGGCGAGTGCGCTTTGGTGATGGGGTCGCACAACCCTCACCTACCGGCGGCTGCGCCCGCCGGCCGCCTCTCCCGTAGAAGATAAGGGCGGGGTAAATTCCCGCCGCCCCCCAAAAACCTGAGAGCAAAATGGCGTACTCGCCATTTTGCGATTTCTTGTCACTGGGTGCAGGGGCTACCCCTGCCGAAGGAAGTTTGAAACCCATCGTGGGTTTCAAATTCGATTGCGTGAATTCCCATCTGCGTGGTCTATAGGATGAGGAATCGCATCCAGCAGGAGAATCGTATGTCGTGGGAGAAAGAGGTCGAGGAAATTCGGCGCCGCGTCGAGCTGGCCAAGGCGATGGGCGGGGCTGACAACATCAAGCGGCAGCATGATGGGGGCAAGCTCACCGTTCGCGAGCGAATCGAGCGTCTGCTCGACGCCGGGACGTTTCATGAGTACGGCGCGCTCGCGGGCTCGCCGAAATACGAAGGCGAGACGCTTGCCTCGATCACGCCGGCGAACTTTGTCGGCGGCACTGGGCGAATCAACGGGCGGCGCGTGGTAGTCGGTGGCGACGATTTCACGGTGCGCGGCGGTGCGGCCGACGCGAATATCGGCAACAAGCGCAGCTACGCGGAACTGATCGCGCACGAGCTGCATATCCCGATCATTCGGCTGGTCGATGGGACCGGTGGCGGCGGAAGTGTGAAAACGTTCGAGACCGTTAAGCGGACCTACGTGCCGGCCAATCCCGATTTCGACGTGCTGGTGAAGCTGATGGGCGAGGTGCCGGTCGTCGCGGGATGCATGGGCTCGGTCGCGGGAATTGGCGCGGCGCGGGTGGCGGCGTCACATTTCTCGGTGATGATCCGCGGCACGAGCCAGCTGTTCGTCGCCGGGCCGCCGGTGGTCAAATGGGGCGTCGGCGAGGATCTCACCAAGGAGGAATTGGGCGGCGCTGAAATCCACGCGCACATGAGCGGCGCGGTGGACAACGAGGCCGAGAGCGAAGACGACGCCTTCGCGCAGATTCGCCGCTTCCTGTCCTACCTGCCCAATAGCGTGTGGAATGTGCCGCCGCGAGCGACGCCCGACGACGACCCGGCCCGCCGCGAAGAGGAGTTGATCAGCATCGTGCCGCGCAATCGCCGCCACGGTTACGACGCGCGGCGAATCGTCGAGCTCGTGATGGATCGCGATTCATTGTTCGAGATGACGCCGTACTTCGGGCCGTCGCTGGTGACCGGATTCGCGCGGCTCGACGGATTCCCGGTGGGCGTGATGGCGAACGATCCGTTTTCGATTGGCGGATCGCTGGACGGGCCGGCGTCGGACAAGATGGTCAAGTTCATCGACCTGTGCGACACGTTTCATCTGCCGGTGGTGAACTTCGTCGATCAGCCGGGCTTCCTGATTGGGCGCGAGGCCGAGATGGCGGGTACGATTCGGCGCGGCGTGCGCGCGCTGTATGCGATGTTCCAGACGACGACGCCGATTGTCGCGATCATAATGCGCAAGGCGTTCGGCGTTGCCGGCGCGGGCCACGGAATCACCACTGGATTGAATCTGCGCTACGCCTGGCCGTCGGCGGACTGGGGTTCGCTGCCGATCGAGGGCGGAATCGAGGCGGCCTACAAGCGCGACCTGGCGGCGTCGAGCGATCCGGAGAAGTTGCGCAAGGAGCTCGAGGACAAGTTCAACGCGATTCGATCGCCGCTGCGCACCGCCGAGGCGTTCGGCATCGAGGAGATAATCGATCCGCGCGACACGCGGCCGCTGCTGGTCGATTGGGTGCATCAGGCGTACGAGATAGTCCCGACGCAGCTGGGGATTCGCACGCGCACGATGCGCCCGTAGCCATTAAATCAGCCGGCGGTGGCGCGCGCCTCGGCGGATGTCGTTTCGATGCCGGCCTCGGTCCGAATGCCGCGCGTGATGAGGAGCGCGACAATATAGATCACCATCCCGGCAATGCTCACTTTGATCCACGCCTGCCAGCCGAATTGCTTGGCGATGTAGAGCGTGAGCGGCGCCGAGATTCCCGCCCAGGCGCGGGCGACCAGTCCAAAAAAGGCCCAGCCGGTGGCTTGCAGAGCGGGCGAGACCTCCTCGAGGGTTTCGGAAAAGTGCGCGGCCCACGGCACGTAACCGATCGCGAGGAAGCCGCCGAGGGTTGCGGCAACGATCGCCATTTCGGTGCGGGGCAGGCCGCCGGTGGTGGTGAAACTCGGCACCCACCACGCCAGCAATCCGATACTCAGTGCCGCGCCGAAGATTGCGATTGGCTTCCTGATCTGCAGGCGGTCGGAGACGAAGCCGGTGAGAATCAAAACGGCGAGATTAGCGAACCAGAAATGCGAGTTCATCTCGGCCGCTTCGGCGGGAGTGTAGTGGAATGCCTGCGTGAACATCAGCGGGCCGAAGGCGGTTATCGCGAAATAGAGAGTCAGGTTCGCGTTCATGCCGACAACTTGCAGCCAGATTTCCGGATGGCGCAGCAAACGGGCGAAAGCGTCGTTGGTGCTCGAAGGAAGTTCGGAAGCCTTGAGCGTGACGCCGCGCGCCTCCATCGCGGCGATTTCGGTGCGGAAGATCTTGAGCCGCAGCTCGGCGCTCAAGTCCTTGAGCCACAGCGCGATCGGCACATACATCGCAAGGCCCAGGAAGCCGGTGATCCAAATCTGCGACTGCCAGGTGTGATAGATCGGCAGAGTCGAAGCGGCGATCTTGTTGGCCATGAAGTTTGCGCCGACGGGACCGATGGTCAGCAGCCCGAACGCCAGCGCACGATCGACCCGCGGCGACATGTCGCGCATCAGCGCGGCGCCCGCGCCGGCCATCGTGCCCGCCACCACGCTCATCAAGGTGCGGATGATGATGAACGACACGATGTTGGTGATGAACAGATTGCAGAACACCAGCACCACCGTCACACCGAGGCAGATGTCGATGAGGATCACGCGGCCGTAGCGGTCGGCGAGGGGCCCGCCGAAGAAAGCCGAGATGCCTGAGATGAGGACGGCGAAGGTGATGAAGTAGCCGTAGCCGACCTGACTCAGGTGCAAGTAGGGCAGCAGCAGAGGCAGGATTGGCGCGAGCTGAAATTCGTAGGAAGCGAGGATGGTCGCGACGACGGTCAGGAGCAGCAGCGACCATCGATGGGCGCCGCGCGGATATTCAGTGAGCGTTCGCGCCGCGACAAAACTGTTCATGCATTCTCTCCATTAGCCGGGCCGTTGCGCTGATTTAGCTTCTCTACAACCAAGCGCCCCGAAAACACAAGGCTGTTTCTCTCAGCGCTGGTAGATCCCGGCCGTGCCTGCTAAGAGGCGATGCGATGGATATAAAGAGCCCGGCGGTGGGAAAGGTGCTGCGCTTATCGGTCGAGAGCGGCGCACGAGTCGCGCGCGGCGACGAGTTGATGGTGATCGAGTCGATGAAGGTCGAGATACCGGTGAAGGCGCCGGCCAGCGGGCGTCTCGCGGAATTTCGGGTGAAGCCGGGCGATCAGATTCAGCGCAACATGGTGCTCGGGGTGATTGAGGCGTGATTCAATCGGGCGCGCTATCGCGCGTGCTGCCCCATTTTTCCCAGAACGTCACCTGCAGCGCGGGTTTGCGATCGGGGCGCGCCCAGCGGCCCTTGGGGTAGCCCATCGGAATCAGGATGACGTTGGCGTATTCGGGCGGCACGCCGAGCATCGCGTCGATTTCTTTGGCGAACATACTGTGCATCCCGGTGATCGACGTGCCGAGTCCGTAGCCGCGCGCCGCCAGGCACAGATTCTGAATGGCCGGATAAATCGCGCCCCACATCGGCTGCCCGGCGCGCGCACGATCGGTGTATTTTTTCACGCAGGCGAAGATCATCACAGGCACGTCGGCGATATGCTCGGCGAGATACTTTGCCGAGCGCAGATTGCGTCCGCGCTGGCTTTGAGGATCGTTGGCGACGACTTCGCGCTCGGTTGGCGTGAAGATAATCTCCCACGCTTTGCGGTAGCGCTCGGCGACAAATTCCTTGGCTGCGCGTTCCGTGACGACGATGAAGAACCACGGCTGGCGGTTGTGCCCGCTCGGTCCCATCGTGGCCGCCTCGATGACCTTGACGATGAGATTGGGCGGGACGGGTTCGGGCTTCAGCCGCCGCATCGAGCGCGTGGTGTAGATAGCTTCGTACAAATCGAATTCGTGATGTCCGTACATGAGGCAAACCTATCAGTTTTCGGGTGGCCGCGGTAAATTGCATCGGTTAAGGATCGAGCTGCATCGCCGGCCGGAGGAAATCGTGCCTGAAATAATTCTACATCAATATGCAACGTCGCCTTTCTCCGAAAAAATCCGCAAAATATTTGCGCACAAGAAAATCAACTGGCGATCGGTCGAGCAGCCCGTGATCATGCCGAAGCCCAAGCTGGTGCCGCTGACGGGCGGATACCGGCGAATCCCGGTGATGCAAATCGGCGCCGACGTATGGTGCGATACCGGGATCATCATCCGGAAAATCGACGAGCTGGAACCCGAGCCGACGATTTATCCCGGCGGTCTTAGCGCCGCGGCCGACACGATGAATCAATGGGCGGACCGGCGGCTGTTCTGGTCCACGACACCCGTGATTTTCGAAAAGCTCGCGGCGGTGGTGCCCAAGGAATTCATCGAGGACCGCTCCAGGATGATGCAGGGCACGGACTTCGGCGCGATTGCTCGCAGCGCGCCCGACTCGCGCAACCAGTTGCGCGCGTATCTCGAGATCCTCGATCGCCAGCTCGCGACCTCGATGTTCCTGCTTGGCGATTCATTCAGCCTCGCCGACGCGGCCTGTTTTCAGCCGGTGTGGTTTCTGCGCGCCGAACCGACGGCGTTCGGCCTGGCGCAAAAGTTCGCGAACCTCATGCGCTGGTTCGAGCGCATCGACGCAATGGGCTACGGCGATGTAAGCGCGATGGACGCGGATGAAGCCCTGAAGATTGCGAAGGACAACGCTCCAGCCACCGCCGAGAACGTTGCCGCGGGCGATCCGAACGACCTCAAGGCCGGTACCCGCGTCTCGGTGACGCCCGACGACTACGCCTTCGATCCGGTGATCGGCAGAGTGGTCGTCAGCACGATTCACGAGATCGCAATCGAGCGTGAGGTTCCTGAGCTCGGAAAAATAGTGAATCACTTTCCCAAGATTGGTTTTCGAATCGCCGCAGTCTGACCGCCGTAGCCCGCGATCTCCGGTCGAGCACTCGCGCCTTGTCACGTACAGCGGCAAGGTGCGGGGTAGCCTATCTTGGACAAACGAATACTCAGATAGACACGAGCAATACTAAATAGGTAATCGACTATATACTTAGTATATAGTTCGTTCGTATATATAATGAGAGTAGAGTAACTACTGGACGCTGGCCGGAAGGGGGGCCTTCGCTTTGTCCAGAAGTTTCTCGCCATGGCTGTTGATGGCAGCCGGCGGCTTGTTCGTCGCCGCGGGGGCCGGGTTGATTCTGTCTTCTCCGATTCCGGCGATACCGAGATCGGCTCGCGCCAACATTGACGCGCCCGGCGCGCTGCATGCGCGGGACCGGGTTGCACGGGAAGCATTTTTTCTGAGCCGGCGAGGCCTGAACTTTGGCGTACCGAATGGTGCGTATCGCGAAGCGATTACCCAGATGCGAGCGCAGGAGGGCAAGGTAACCGCGGGAAACAATCTGGACCTGGCCGGCGCGCAACCGCCGGCGGTTTCGTTGGCGTGGAACGCGCTCGGTCCGCTGCCGCTGCTCAACGAGGTCCCGACCTTTGGCGGCGTCGCGCTGGGGACCGCGCTGGCCGGCGTGACGGGACGGGTCACCGCGATTGTGGCGGACCCGACCGTGAGCGGGCGCGTGTTTGTCGGCACGGGCGACGGCGGAGTGTGGATGCGCGCGAGCGCGTCGTCGTCGTTCGTGCCGATATTCGAGCTCGAGCCGACGCTCTCGGTGGGGGCACTCGCGCTCGACACCAGCACCAGTCCGAATCCAACGCTCTACGTCGGCACTGGCGAAGGCAACGGCTCGGCCGATTCATACTACGGGCAGGGAGTGTTTGTTTCGAGCGACCTGGGCGTGAGCTGGACGCAGCTCGGCGCGAGCCACTTTGCACACGCATCGATCGCATCGATCGCAGTCGATGCCACGCGGACGCCGCGCACGATCTACGCAGCGGTGACCTACGGCTCGAGTGCGAACCGGGCGGACGCGTCGTGGGTCGAGGGCGACTTCAGCCAGAATGGGCTGTGGCGATCGGGCGACGGCGGCGAATCGTGGATCGCGTATCCGGCGGGAACCTTCGGCGCGTGCCCGTACTTCACCAACGATCCCTGCCCGGCGGAGTCGGTGGCGATCGATCCGGCGTCGCCAAGCGGGGTGCTGGTCTCGATTCTCGGTGTCGGCGTGTTCCGCTCGTCGAATTCCGGATTCAGCTGGACTTTAGCCAACCTGCCCAACTTGACCGGCGGCGTCGGCCGCGCGAGCGTGGCCGCAGCTGATGGAATTGCCTATGCGATCGTTGGCGCGGCCGACGGAATCGAGTTTGCGGGATTCTACAAATCCGCCGACGACGGCGTCACCTGGATCAAGGCCGCTGTGCCGAGCGCGACGGTCGGCGCGACGACTATCGACGGATCGAACTCGGGTAACTTTTCGCAGTCGTTCTTCGACCAGACTTTGGCGATCGATCCTGCCGACGCCAGCGGCGCCACCGTCGTGTTTGGCGGCGTCGGGATCTACCGCTCGACTAACTTCGGGAGCAATTGGACCTCGCTCGCATCAAGCGGCGGTACGCATTCGGATCAGCACGCGATCGCGTTCGATCCGGCGGGCGCGCACAGCTTTTACCTCGGCAGCGACGGCGGGCTGTATCGCTTCGACGCCGGCACTCTCAGCTGGACGGCGCTCAACGCGAGCATCGGCGCAGCCCAAGCGCAGTCGGTCGGCCCTCATCCTACAAACAGTACAGTGGTGCTAGCCGGATTCCTGGACAACGGCACCGCGCGCTTCGACGCGACCCAGCCGCCGGCGTCGAGCTGGACGCAGGTGGATAATCTCGACGGCGGATTTGCGTTGTTCGACTTGGTCAACCCGCTGTTCGCCTATCACTCGTTCGCGACCACTGCCGCCGGCGCATGGGTTTCGCGATCGACCGACGGCGGCGTCACGTTTAATTCAGCGGCGTCGAGCGCGGCGCTGCAGGCTGCGATGGCGGCGGCGGGCGACGCGGGCGCGGCGTACTTTCCGCCGCTGGCGAGCGATCCGGCCGTCGCGCAGCGCGTGCTGTTCGGCGCGCATTCGGTTTACGTTTCGAAAGACGGGATGGCGACGTGGTCACGGCAAACGACCCAGGACTTGACCGGCGGATGCAACAGCGGCGAGTGCGCGCTCGAGGATCTCGAGATCGCGCCGTCGGACGACACCAAGGCCTACGCGCTGGCGATGGAAACCAGCACGACCTTTCGGCCGACGCCGTTCAAAATTTTCACGACCGATCAGGCCGATCTGCAAGTCAGCCTCGGGCAGCCCGAAGGGGCGCACTGGACCGACAAGACCGCGCAACTGCCGCCGATCGTCTTTTCAGACGCTACACAAGCAACAGGGATTGCCGTTGACCCGTTCGATTCCAGCGTTGCATGGCTGAGCCTGTCGGGCTTCACCTCGGCGACCGGGATGGGGCACATTTTCGTGACCACGGATTTCGGCGGTTCGTGGACGCAAGCTGACGGTAATCCGGCGCTGCAGAGTCCGCCGCCGGCGACTGCGCTGCCCGACGTGCCGGTCTTGCGCTTGCTGGTGGATCGCAACGACCCGACGGCGATGACCGTGCTGGCCGCGACCGACATCGGCGTTTTCAAAACGACCGACGGCGGCACGACCTGGGCGCCCTTCAACCTCGGAGCAATTCCCGCCGTCGCGGTTTTCGATATCGAGCAGAATCTGAGCGGCGTGGTTTTCGCCGCCACCCACGGGCGCGGAATCTTCGAGCTGTCGGGCGAGGGCTCGCCCGGCACGACGCCGACGTCAACCCCTACTTTTACCGGTTCCGCAACCCGCACGCCGACGCCAACCGCGTCGATCACGGCGACCGCGACGCGCACCAGCACTGCGTCGCCGACCGCGACGTCCACGCGATCGGCAACGCCCACCGCATCCACGACAGCGACGAACAGCGCGACGGCCACTGGCACGCCGACCGCGACCTCGTCCGCGACGGCCACCGCCACCTCATCGGCGACGCTGACGGCGACAGCTACGGCGTCAGCGACGCCGAGCACGGTTCGGACCCCGGCCACGTCGCCGACGCCGACATCCACATCCACCGCGACGGCGACCGCGAAGCCTACGGCAACCGCAACCTTCACGCCGACGCCGATGCCAACCGTGGCGGCGCAGTTGATTGTCTCGCCGGGCTCCGCGAATTTCACCGCGAAATTGGGCAAGCGCAGCAAGGCGAAGAAAATAACCGCGCACAACGCCGGCAAGGTCTCGATCTCGCTGATAGGTGCGCAAGTGACCGGCGACTTTGCGCTCTCGAAGAGATGCGGCTCGACGCTGAAGCCAAAGAAGCATTGCAAATATGCCGTCGTCTTCGCTCCGACCGCGCTCGGACCGCGCTCCGGCCTGCTCACGATCAACAACAACAGCTCGAGCGGCCCTCGAACAGTGAACTTGTCCGGAGTCGGCAAGTAGCCGCCAGTCAGGGCAGGGCGCGATACTCGTCTTCGAGAATTCCCATCACGATCGTGTCGTGATAGCGGCCGCGGTAGAAGCGATCCTCGCGGAGTATGCCCTCGCGCTTGAATCCGCACTTCTCGTACGACGCGATCGCACGCTGATTGTAATCGTAAACGTGCAGCCAAAGCCGATGCAGATTCATCTTGTCGAACCCCAGCCGCATCATGACGCGCATCGCATCAGTCCCGTAGCCTCGGCCCCAGAATGCCTTGTCGCCGATCGTGATACCGAGCCCGGCGCTGCGATTCAACCAGTTGATTGCATGAAAGGCGGTACCGCCGAGATATTTGTGCTCTGCCAGAGTCTCGATCACAAAGCTCTTGTCGGTGTCCGAGGATTTCGCGGCGGCCTCGATAAACTTTTCCTCCGCGATCGACGACACCGGATAGGTCAGCATCCCACCGGCCAGAAAATCGGTGACTTCCTCGTCGTTGATCCATTTCATTATCGAGTCGAGATCGGATTTCTCGAACGCTCTCAGCCTGACCAGCTTGCCTTCCATGTCAGCCTCCTTGCCTCGCCCAAAAAAAGAAAGGCGACCCGATTGCGGGCCGCCCTTTGTCGCGTACTGCTCTGAAAAAATTGCTAGCCCTTGGGCAATCCGAGCACGCGCTCGCCGATGATGTTGTGCTGGATTTCGCTGGTACCGCCCGCGATCGTCAGCGCCCGCGACGCGAGCATCCGGTACGACCATTTGCCTTTGTCGAGCGCATGCGGCGCGTGGAATTCCATCTGGCTGTACGGCCCCAGCATCTCCATCGCGAACTTGTTCATGCGCAAATTCAGTTCGCTGGTGCATAGCTTGAGCACCGAGCCCTCGGGCCCCGGCGGCAGACCCTTCAGCCGCCGCGTCAGTTGCCGAAAACCCGTATAGCGCAGCGCCGCCGCCTCGCACGCGAAACCGCCGAGCCGCTGCCGCACGCTGGTATCGTCCCACGCGGTGTGGCCGTTGCTGCGGACGGTCTTAGCCAGCTCGACCAATTCCTTGACCTGGCCCATCATGTCGCGGCCGCCGCCGATCCCCGACCGCTCGAACATCAGCGTGGTGATAGCGACCTGCCAGCCCTGGTTCTTCTCGCCGATCAGATTTTTCTTCGGCACCTTCACGTCTTCGAAGAAGACCTCGTTGAAATTTGCGTCGCCGGTTATCTGCACGAGCGGGCGCACGGTCACGCCGGGGCTGTGCATATCGACCAGGATGTAGCTGATGCCCTTGTGCTTGGGCGCCTCGGGATCGGTGCGCACCAGCAGGATACACATGTCCGCGTGATGCGCGTCGGAGGTCCAGACCTTCTGCCCGTTGACGATGAAGTAGTCGCCTTCCTCGATCGCGCGGGTCTGCAGGCTGGCGACGTCGGAACCGGCGCCGGGCTCGGAATAGCCCTGGCACCAGAGTTCGTCGGCCGAGAGAATTTTCGGGATGTGTTTCTTTTTCTGCTCTTCGGTGCCCCAATGGATGATGGTCGGACCGACGAGCATGATGCCGAGTCCGTTGACCAGCATTGGCGAGTTAACCTTCGCGAGCTCTTCGTTGTAAATGATTTGCTGGGTCAGCGTTGCGCCGCGGCCGCCGTATTCCTTGGGCCAGCTGATTCCGACCCATCCGCCCGCGTGCATCTTTTTGTGCCACTCGACCCGCCGCTGCCAGTCGTCGGCGCTGCTCTCGCGCATGAAGTCGCCGTCGTCGTCGCTCTTGCCGGTCTTGGGCAGGTTGGCTTTGAGCCAGCCGCTGAACTCTTTGCGGAACGCCTCGTCTTCGGCGCTGAACCTGAAATCCATTGGTTCCTCCGATGGGGACTCGCGCGATGCGCACTCCTGGCCGCGCTCATGACAAGCGTCAGCCGGCGGCCGCGGTCCCTAACGCTTGTTATATAGAACGTCGATGCGAGACGTTCAAGAACGCGAATAGAGCTCCCGGTCCACGATTTCCATCATGCGCGACGGATTTTCGAGCGCGGTGAAACCGAACTGCGCATACAGCCCATGCGCGTCGCGGGTCGCGAGACTCCATCGCCGCAGACCCTGCAAATCAGGATGCGCCATTATGGACGCCATCAGCTCCTTGCCCAGCCCGCGCTCGCGATACGGCTGGAGGATGAAAAGGTCGGCGACGTACGCATAGGTCGCGAAGTCGGAAATCACGCGCGCGAAACCGATTTGACTGGCGTTATCGTAAACGCCGAAGCACAGCGAATTTTCAATCGAGCGCACCACTGTCACGCGCGGGATTCCCGCTGCCCAGTACGATCGCGCAAGAAATCCGTGAATCACCTCGATGTCGAGTTTCGACCGATCGGTGCTAATCAAAAACTTGCCCATCTCCATCACCACCATCGCCGTCATGTCACTCGCGCTCCTCGATTCGCGGGCAAGACGTAGCCGGTTACGTGCGCGGGCATTGGGGTCGAGGCCTTGAGGCGCGCGTCGGCGACCGGCGCCGCAGTTCCAGCCGCAAACGGAATCTGTCCCGCCCAAATCGGCATCAGGTAGTCGGCTTCGTCGTCAAGCGGGTCGCCGCTTCTCAACTTCGCCGACGCCTCGACGATAGGAATCGAGAGCACCGAGGTCGCCGCAAGCTCCTTCTCGTTGGGATGCCGGATATGATCCCAGCGGCCGGGCGCGACGTGATCGATCAGCCCTTTCATGACAGCGAATTTTTCAGTGAAATCCGCGACCAGCGTCGCGGTTCCGAGAATCACGGCCGATCGGTAGTTGACCGAATGATGGAACGCGGAGCGCGCCAGGACTAGGCCGTCGATATGCGTCACGGTGACGGCGAGCGGGGTTCGGTCGGCGGCAACGCCGAGCATCCGGCTCGCGGCCGAGCCGTGAATAAAGAGCCGGTCGTCGATACGCACGTGCAGGGTGGGAATCACGTAGGGCTGGCGGTCGATCGCAAAACCGACATGGCAAACCAGCGCGGTGTCGAGGATCGAGTAGATGACGTCGCGGTCGTAGGCGGCGCGCGTGGGAAGGCGCTTGACGCGGGTGCGCGCGGTCGGCGCGATTTTTTCCAGTAAATTGCTGCTTGCGCTCTGCCCGAGCCGGGGTTGTGTCGCTTCCATCGACCTCGCCTTTTTGTTACAGTACGTAACTATGAACGTATCGGTACAATATCAAATCCGCGGAGATTCAAGCAACCTGATCGCCGCCAGCATCGAAAATGGAATCCGCGGCGGAAAATTAAGGGTCGGCGAGCGGCTGCCGACCGTGCGCGCGCTGGCGGCCCGGCTCGGCGTCAGCCCGACCACCGTGGCGGCGGCCTACAACGCGCTGCGCGTGCGCGGACTGGTGCACGGATCGGGGCGTCGCGGGACGGTCGTCAATCGCCGCCCGCCGCTGCTGACGCCCGCGGTCTTTCCGCCGCCGGCGCGCGGACTGCGCAACCTGGCCGAAGGCGGTCCGGACCCGGCGATGCTGCCGCGGCTGAAGCCGTACCTCGCGCGGCTCGCGGGAGTCCAGGGCGGGTACGGCGACGCGGAAAATCGCGCCGCGCTGATCAGGCTCGCGGCGCGACAATTTAAGAGCGACGGGATCGCAGCGGATTCGATTGCGGTGGTCAGTGGCGCGCTCGACGCCGTTGAACGCGTGCTGCAGGCCCATCTGCGGCCCGGCGACATCGTCGCGGTCGAAGATCCGAGTTACACCGGCGTGCTCGACCTGGTGGCGGCGCTGGCGCTGGTGGCGGCGCCGGTTGCGATCGATGATTCGGGGCCGCTGGCGGCGGATTTGAAGCGCGCGCTCAGGCTTGGCGCGAAGGCGTTGATTGTCACGCCGCGCGCGCAGAATCCAAGCGGCGCCGCGCTCGATCGCAAGCGCGCGGCCGAGCTGAGGCAGGTGCTCGCTTCATTTCCCGAGGTCGTGCTGATTGAGGACGACCACGCCGGGCCCGTTTCAGGCGCGCCCGCAATAACACTGTCGGCCGGGCGCGAGCATTGGGCGACGGTGCGATCGGTGTCGAAGTCGCTTGGGCCCGATTTGCGGGTGAGCGTGATGGCCGGTGACGCGCTGACGGTCGCGCGGGTGCAGGGGCGGCAGAGTCTTGGTCCGCGATGGGTCAGTCACATATTGCAGGACATGGTCGCGATGATGTGGGCGGATACGGCGACGCCGGCGCTGTTGCAGAAGGCGGCCGCCACTTATGCGCATCGCCGGCGCGCACTGATCGAAGCGCTCGCGCGGCACGGAATCGAGGCGCGAGGAGGTTCGGGCCTGAATGTATGGGTGCCGGTCGCCGAGGAAGCGGCGGTGGTGAACGCGATGGCGGCGAAGGGATGGGCGATTCGCGCGGGCGAGTGCTATCGAATCAAAAGCGCGCCGGGAATCCGCGTGACGGTATCGACCCTGCCGCCGGAAGATGCGCGCAAGCTCGCCGCCGACCTTGCCGATGCTCTCTGTCCGCGCGCGCACGCGCAGTCGGCGTAATCGGCGAGGAACGTCACTTTGATTGAATGTGAAACCCGCCGTGGGTTTCACGCTTCCTTCGGCAGGGGTGACCCTGCACCCAGTACTAATCGCAAAATGGCGAGGACGCCATTCCGTTCTCAGGTTGCCTCAGAGAATTTGAGATCATGTTGCGGTAGTTGGGGTCCGGTGATACGTGGAGAGCAGGACAGTTCAAAATGGAGGGGGGCATTCGATGATTTTGACAGTTATACATGATCAGGAGACCGATATTCGAATTGCCGTCCTGGTAGCAACCTCGTTGTTTGCCGCCGGTCTAACGCAAGGCTTCCCCGACTCGGAGGACTCGACCAAATTGGTCGCATATCGTGAAACCGGCGCGGCCGGCGGCGGCATTCAGGTGCAGAGTTCCGTCGCCAACGGCCCGTTCGTAAAGGCGGCATTTGTAGCGGTCAAATTTCAGATTCTGGAAGGCGTGGGTCCGCTGGTTCCCTGTCCGAAGACTAACATAAATTCACATACGGTCACGCCCGCCGCGGCGGACGACAAATATCCGCTCGGCGCCGACGCGACGGGAAGAGCCGCTGCGACAGCGCTATGCGGCGCTTGCCTGACACAACCTATTCCTCCTGACGACGATCCATTCACGGGTGATCCAGGAGTATCGATGCAGATCGCTTGCGATGATTCGGACAAAGCCAGTGTCATAAAGGGCTTCGGAGCCGTCGCCTTCCGCGTCGTCTGATTTGCACGCGTCGCCAGCGGCGAGGCTCAGTAAAATTCGCTTGATTGAATCTGGAACCCGCCGCGCTTTCCGCACCTCCTTAGTTGCTCCATGGCGATGAGAACGGCAACAGCAATCGCATTGATTGTGAGTTCTATCGTTGGCGCGAGTCTTATCGGAGCGCGGGCGGACGATGCCGGCGCGGCGAATTCAATCAAGGTGGTGGTACTGGACTTTCACAGCAATAGCGGTGAGGCCGATTGCGTGTTGTTTGGTTCTCCGCAAGGGTTTCCGAGTGATTCCAAAATCGCCATGAAAAAGACCAGGAGCAAGATCGTCAACCGGCAGGCCGCGTGCATCTTCACCGCGGTGCCACCCGGTGACTACGCGGTGTCGGTTTTTCACGATGAGAATGCGAACGGGATACTCGATCGCAATTTTATCGGGATGCCGAAGGAAGGGGTGGGCGCCTCTAACGATGCGGCGGGAAAGTTGGGTCCGCCGAAATTCGACGACGCGCGGTTCACCTACAAAGGCGGCCAGCAGACCTTGACGATACACTTGCGGTATCTGGCGGCGCCGCTTTGAGACGGTAGCGCGCCCGCAGGCGATTCTTCCCCGGCTACTTGATCCGCATGGCGGTGGCCTGGATGCGGTCCATCCAGAATACCAGCCGCGGCGTGTAGGAGTGCGGGACACATTCGCCGCAGATCTCCTTGGCGAGGTCGGTCAGCCGATCGAGCGTAATTGTGAATGGCTGCGAGCGCCGGAAATCGCCCGGCAGACATGTGAGTAAGTCGGCCATCACGCCCAGCGCAGAGGCAAGCGTCGCGAGAATTGCGGCCAGCACCCCTTCCTCGACCATCAGCCGCGGTTGATAGAGCAGGTCGCGGGTGGTGCGCAACTCGCCCACGAAAAGCAGAGTCGCGCTTTCGAGCCGGGTGCTGATTCGATTCAGCGGCGCCTTGCCTTCGCACATCGCGGTGATCGACAGCAGCTCCGAAATCACCATGTGCAGATTGGTCTCGATGCGATCGAGCCGTTCTTCGAAAGTGACGCGATGGATTTCGCTCACCAGCTCTTCCTGCCGATGCGAGACGAACTTGGCGACCACGGCGCCGAAAATCAGCAGCGCGGTGATTGCCTCGGCGACCGCGATCGCGCGCGCCATTCCAACCGGAACAATGTCACCATAACCGACGGAGGTTGCGGTCACGAAGCTGAAGTAGAGTGCGCTTGCGAATCCGTTGAGATCGGCGCCGAGCGGGCGGCCGGCCTCGACCAGGCCGTGCTCGCCGGCCAGCGCGCCGATCCAGTAGGCGAGACCGCTCAGCACGATCGCGCCGATCCAGATCAGGAAAAGCTGCAAGGTGGACCGTTGTTGCACGAGGTCGAGCACCGATTTGTCGAGTCGGCGCATCCGCGAGACGCGTGCGGGACCGCGGCCGATCGCGCCGTCCTGCGAAGCCGTTAGCGGAGGGCCGGCAACGTCCGCGACGGCGGGGTCCGGCTCCGGCCCGGTGTCGGCGACGCTCTCGGTGGGTTGGCCAGCCTCGATCCAGTCCTCGAGGCCGGCGCGATAGTCGCGAACTTTCGTGTAGCCGAGCTCAAGCAGAGAGGCGACCGCCTCTTCAGAGCGGGTTCAGGTGAACTTGCCGCAGTAAACGGCGATGTCGGCGTCGAGGTCGGGAAGCAGTTCGCGCGCGTGATCGGGAATCTGCTCGAGCGGAAGGTTGAGCGCGCGCGGGACGTGCGCCTCGACGTAGGAGGCTTGCGGCAGGACGTCGAGAATTATGAGCGAAGGGTCGTACAAGCGACGGACGAGCTCGTCGCGGGAGATCTCGCGCGCGTCGGGCGAGTTGGCGCCGGCGATGCCCTGGGAAGCCATGATCTCAGAAGTATCGCCAGACCGAAGTTGAATCAATTTCGCCGCTGGACTCGACGCTGGTGGTTGGCCGTACGCCAGTGGTTGAAATCCACTGGCATACGGCGCAGAAGCGCGGCGGACGCGAGGAACCTAATCCGTTCCCATGTGGGAAGGGGAAGATGATCGCAGTCGGAGTTATTCGAGGCGCCAGAGGGAGCGGGCGGCGTTGGCGGAGCGCTCGACGAACTTTTTGCCGTACTCGAGCTGCGCCTCGAAAATCGGGGCGAGCGGGGTTTCCTTGGCCCACTTGGTAGCCGAGGCCTGCATCTCGATTGCCTGCTTGGCGACTTTCTCGCTGGTGTCGATATACCAGGCGGCGAACTTCTTGGCGCCCTCGACATTCAGGTTGCTGGTAAGACCCTCGAACACGGTACCGTTCTCTTTGTGTGCGGACATTTCTTTCTCTCCTGATTCCCGGCGCGCCTCTGAGCCGCCGTTTGGTTTACTAACATTAGCCATCGATTCGGATTTTGCCCGTTTTTTTTGTCGCTTGCGCGACGAAACCGGCGGTTTTATTTCTTCAGTCATCGCGCGCACTCAGCCAATTCGAGATCTGGGGCCATAGGCGCTTGAGCGAGTCGGCGCTTATAGCGGCGCCCATGTGACCGGTTGGATAGTGCAGGTTCTGTTTGTCGTCGCTCGACACGAGCTCGGGCAGCGGCTCGCTCGACGCGGGATTGACGATGTCGTCGCGGTCGCCGATCACGTTTAGCAGCGGCATCGCGATGCGGGTGAGGTCGGCGAGCGAGTCGCCGATTTTCATGGTGCCCTTCATCAGCGAGTTTTCGCGCCACATCTCGGAGGTCTCGAGGAAGATTCGTCCCGCCATCGGCACGTCGCTATGAAGCCATCGCTCGAACAGCTTGAACGTATCGAGGTAGCCGGGCCGCGCCGAGCTGCGATAGGCGCCGACGAACTTGTCGAGCATGTGATGGGTCGGCGCGAGCGTGTTGAAGAACGAATAGATCATCCAGGCCGGCGCGTTGCCGTACATCTCGACGATGGTTTTGGCGCTGCGCGAGGTCATCGCGGCGGTCAGATGCTCGATCGGCAACTGGCGTACGCTGGTGTCGAGCGGAATCGTCAGGGTGACGAGGTTTTTCACGTTGCCGCTGTGCAGGGCGCTGTAGATCAGGCCGAGCAGCGCGCCGAAGCAGTAGCCCAGGATCGAGATCTGCTGGATGCCGGTGTAAATCTGGATGGCGCGGACGGCGTTGGCGATGTCGGTGTTGACGTAGTCGTCGAAGCCGTGATCCTTGTCGCCGGTGCGCGGCGGAATCCAGTCGATCAGGTAAACGTCGAAGCCCTGCTTGACGAGATACTCGACGACGCTGCGGCCGGGCTGCAGGTCGAGGATGAAGGGGCGCTTGATGAGCGAGTAGATGAGGAGCAGGGGCACGGCCTTCTTGTTGGCGCCGCGCGCTTCGTAGTGACGCAGGCGGACCAGGCCCGACTCGTAGATGACGTGCGAGCGCGTGGCCGGCGGCGGATCGTCCATGGTGGCGCCGAAGCCGGTGCGGAAGGCGTCGAGCGTGCGCATCGTGCCTTCCATCCAGAGCGACGCGATTTCGTTAATTGCCGACATCTTCACTCAGCTCCATCGGATCGGCGCCGGGCCATCCCGACCAGACCGAGAATTGGTAAACGCTGGACTTCTTGGCGGGCACCGCAGCGTGCGCGTGGCCGTTGGTTTCGCGGGCGGCGGACTTTTCGTCGGCTTGCTGGTTGACGATCGATTCGCGGACGGCGATGTGGAGTTCGCTGGCGAAGTCGGCCTTCGAGTCGCGATCGGCGACCGCGTCGCGCAGTTCCTCGCGCATCGCGCGGACCTCGCCACGCACCGCCTCGACCTCGGCGGCCGACGGCAGCCCGACCGCGGGCCACAGGGCCGAGAAGAACGCGCCGGCGACCGCGGCATTGAAACGCTGGTAGCGCAGCATGATGTCGATGGCGCCGCCGAGCACATTGCCGACAGTCGGGCTGGTGAAGACGCGATTGGTGGCGTTGTTGGCAGCGCCGACGACGGTGTCGTACGCCTTCCAGCCGAGTTCGTGAAGCCGGCGATCGATTCCCTTATCGGTGATCTCGGCAACCATCCGCTTGACCTTGGTGGTCGGCGGCTCGGGCATCAGGGTCTGCGCGAGCTTCAGTATCTCATCGGAAAAAGTAGAGTCGTTGGAATTCAGTTTGCTCCTTGGGTTGTCGTTGTTGGTTGCCATCGCGGATTCCTCTTTCAGGTTCTGTGAATGCCTCATTCTTGGTTAAGTAAGTTGCGGTAATATGACAGTTAGGTCAAGCATTAGATACGCTTACATTTGTCGCAGGTGTGACAAAAGCGCTGAATCGGGGATAAAAACTCCGGGAGCTGTCACATTCGCGACAATTACATCGATTGTGCTAGCTAGCAATCATGGTGGCGGAAGGCGCAGTTGACGCGAAATCGCTGATGCGGCTCAAGTCGCTCTCCTGGATGCATCCGCAACAGGCGCAGCGACTGGCGGCGGCGTCGGCGCAGATGAAGGTCCGGCGCGAATCGGCGATCTTTCGTGACGGCGAGGCCTCGAGTCACGTTTATATCCTGCTGTCGGGCGTGGCGAAGCTGTGTTACGTGAATCGCGAGCAACGGGTGCTGGTCGGGTTCGTGGGGCCGGGCGAAGTTTTCGGATTGTCGTCGCTGCTGCCGCAGACCACACGGCCGTTTCGATGCGAGGCGTACAGCGACTGCATGGTGGCGGTGGTGAAGCCGGAAACTTTTGTGGACACTGTGCTCGGCGTCCCGCTCGAGCGCCTCAGCATAATCCTGGACGCGACGGTTGGGCGATGGTGGGGGATGCTGGTGCGGTACGCGAATTTCGTCGGGCTGGGATTGCGCGAACGGCTGGCCGGGGCGCTGCTCGAGCTGGCGGAAAAGTTTGGCGTGCGCGATTCGCGCGGCACGCTGCTGACGATCAAGCTGACGCATGCGGATTTGGCGGAGCTGGTGGGAGCGTCGCGGCAGCGCACGACCGAGCAGCTCAACGACTTCGAGCGCGAGGGCGTTATTGCCCGCGATGGACGCCGGCTGATAATCGTGCCGGAGAAATTGTGGCAGCTTGCGCAGACGCCGCATCCGGAGAGATAAGTACACCCTCACCCGCGCTGGAAGCGCGGCCTCTCCCGCAACTAAGCGGGCGAGGCGGGTAAATCGGTGGCGCGGAACGCGACATCCTAACTTGGAATCGAAATGGCATCGGATAGATTCGTCAACGCCAACGGCCTGCGGCTTCACTATCTCGACTACGGCAACGACGGCGCGCCGTGGGTTGTATGCGTGCATGGGCTAACCGGCAACGCGCATAACTTCGACGCGCTCGCGGATGTGTTGGCGGCGAAGTATCACGTGATCTCGATTGACGTGCGCGGGCGCGGCGACAGCAATTGGGGTCCGCCGACGGAGTATCTACCGCAAAATTACGTGACCGATCTCACGAAGATGCTCGAGGAGCTGGGCATCGCGCGCGCGAGCCTTATCGGCACCTCGATGGGCGGAATCATCTCGATGATGTACGCGGGCGGATGGCCGGAACGGGTCGAGCGGCTGGTGATCAACGATATCGGGCCGGAGATCGATCCGGCGGGCGCGGCGCGAATCGCGAGTTACGTGGGCGAAGCGCCGGAACGATTCAAGGATATCGGCGAAGTGGTGAAGTACTACAAGCAGAATTATCCGGCGATGGCGAAGCTGGCGGACAGCGTCGTCGCCGAGCAGGTGAGGTGGTCGGTCAAGCCGGGTACCGACGGCAGTCTGGGGTGGAAGATGGACCCTAACGTCAGACGGCCGCTTCGCGGCGGCACCGCCCAACAACGATTCGATTTGTGGGTGCCGTATGCGCGGATCGCGTGCCCGATCCTGATAGTGCGCGGCGCCGACAGCGACATCCTCGACCGCGCGACGGCGAGTCGGATGTGCAAGGTGCTCAAGCGGGCGAAGACGGTCGAGGTGCCGGGCGTGGGACACGCGCCGTCGTTGATGGAGGCCGAAGCGCTCGGCGCGATCAAGGAATTTTTCGCGATCTGAATCAGTGCGGGAATTCCACCATCACCTTGGCGCGGGTGCCGGGGCGCTTCAGCGCGGTGAACATCTCGGGAACCTGATCGACGTCGATGACGTCGGTGATCATCGGGGCCGCGTCGATGGCGCCCTTGGAAAGCGCGTCGATGGTTTCCTGGAATTCGCCGCGCGTGTAGGCGAGCGCGAAATTAATCTGCACTTCCTTCATCACGCAGCTCAGCGGGAAGATGCTGTCGGCTTCCATGCAGACGCCGATCACGACGACCTGGCCGTGGCGCCCGACCATCCCGATAGCGCTGCCGAGTGTGGACTTGACCCCGATACACTCGAAGACCACGTCGGGTGGGCGTCCGGTGATCGATTTTACCGCGTCAGCGGGATCGCCCGCGGTCGGGTTGACGACGGCGTCGGCGCCGAGTTTCATCGCGAGCTCGGTGCGGCCGGGCGCGAGTTCCGACACGACGACGGCGCTGGCGCCCTTGGCCTTGGCCCATATCAGCGTTGAGAGGCCGATTGGTCCCGCGCCCATCACGACCACGCCCATCCCCGGTTCGATCGACGCGTGATTCACACCGTGCAGGCCGACCGAGAGCGGCTCGACCAGCGCGCCGGCGCGACTGCTGACGTTGGGGGGAAGTTTGAGCAGGCTGGCGGCGCTGCAGGCGACGAACTCGGCGTACGCGCCGGGTAGCTGGCCGAGGCCGAGACTGCGGAGCTGCGAGCAATGCATCGCGTCGTCGCGCTTGCACCAGCTGCATACGCCGCACGCGACGTATGGCAGCGAAGTGACGCGATCGCCGAGCTGGTAGCCATCGACGCCGTTGCCGATCGAATGAATCTCGCCGCAGAATTCGTGGCCCATCACGGTGTCGGCCGGCATCCCGATTCCGTATTGGACGGCGTGCAGATCGGAGCCGCAGATTCCGCAGTTGTGCACCTTGAGCACGACTTCGCCGGCGCCAGCGACCGGATTGGGCACTTCGATGACGGCCATCTCGTCTCTTTTCTTGAACACTGCTGCTTTCATCGCAGACCAACCTGTTTCAAGCGGGCGAACGGAACCCGCGACTACTTTTGTTGTATGAGTTCGATCTTGTAGCCGTTTGGATCTTCAATGAACGCGATGGCCGTGGTGCCGTGTTTCATCGGGCCCGGCTCGCGCACGAAGTTGACGCCCTTTTGCTTCAGGTCGGCGCAAGTCTTGTAGATGTCATCGACGCCGAGCGCGACGTGTCCGTAGGCGGTGCCGATTTCGTACTTCGAGGTGCCCCAATTCCAGGTGAGCTCGATGACCGCGGTTTCCCGCTCATCGCCGTAGCCGACGAAGGCGAGGGTGAACTCGCCGCCGGGAAAGTCGTGGCGGCGCAGGAGTTTCATCCCGAGCTTGTCGCAGTAGAACTTGAGCGACTCGTCGAGGTTGTTAACCCGAAGCATCGTGTGCAGAAGACGCATGCGACTATCCTTTTGGCTTTTTCACCGTGGCGCTGCTGCGGGCGCGCTTCGAGTCAATCGCCCTGGTCAGCTCACCTTTGATTTCAGCGAAGACATCCTCAGTCGGCGCGATGCCGGCCGCCTTCATCCGCTCGACCAGTTCGTAGCGCTCGAGCGCGAGCATCGTTTTGGCTTCGTGCTCATGGATGCGCTTAACCCGCACAAGTTCGAGGATGGCGAGTTCGCGGACGCGGGCGGCGAAATTGGACTCGGTAAACTGGGGGTCGAAGAGGTCGTCCGGGAGATCGAGTTTGAGATTCACAATCATCGCTGATGTCCGACTTTCCGCAATCGCCAAAGTATTGTCAAACGCGGGGAAGGGGAAATCACATGATCGAATGTGAAACCCACGGTGGGTTTCACGCTTCCTTCGGCATCGACACCGTCGCGGGGGGTGACCCCTGCACCCGGTCTTGATGGAATTAGAGATACGAAAACGCGGCGGCGAATTTTGCTTTGCCGCCGGATTCCAACACGTCGCCGTGAGTCACTATCACGCGATCGAAATCCCAGTCCAGAATTTTTGCGACCGATTCGCGCGCGGCTTTGCGGTCGCGAATCACCTGTCTGATGAGGCGATGCGGTCCGAAGCGGCCGCGGCCGCCGACGACTGTGTAGAAGATGCGGGCTCCGGAGAAATCCGCCGGCACGTTGAAAACCAGATCGGTGAAAATCGCAGAGCGGCTCGCGCGGTGAAGAAATACCACCTCGTTAATCTGCGGCGCGCCCTTGAACAAATGTTGATCGATCTCGCCGATCCATTCCGCTTGAGGCTCGTCGCCTAACACCGCGTCGAGTTTCAGATCGCGCCGTGCGCCGAATCGAGCGCGGAAATCCGCGATGTCGCCGACCAGGCCCGGCGGTCCGTATAGCTTCGCCGCCGTCCATATTTTTGTGTAATCCGTAACGAACAGGTGATGCGCGCGCGACGGCGCTACCACGGCGCTGACCTCTCCGAGCGTATCGAGCGCGCGCCTGGTTTCATCGTCGAGCTTGATCGGCGAATGAAGAAAAAGGCCGCCGCCGGCGAGCTTGATTACCGTCATTCGCGTGCCGATCTTCGCAAAACCGGTGCTGAACTCAGGCTGGTCGAAGATCCATAGATTAGGAGCGAGATTTTTCGCCTGCGGCATGCCTAATGATTTAATCGGGCGCAGAGGCAGGGGCCAGCCTTTGCAGAGCGTGGGGCGAATGTTTTAAGTTCAAGCCCGCAGCGGTCAGTGGGGCGATCGCCAACAGCCGGTACAGGCCGCCGAGCCGTGCCAGGAGAAATGCGCCATGGATTTCAATTTCAATCCCGAAGACGAAGCGTTCCGGTTGGAGTTTCGCCACTGGCTCGACGCGAACAAGCAGTTCGCGCCGCACATGGGCGAGACCACGATCGGAATGGCCGAAGGCCGGGGCGAATTCGACCAGCAGAAGCGCTGGGCGAAAAAGATGGCCGAGGGCAGATGGCTCGCGCCGAGCTGGCCGGAGAAATATGGCGGACGCGGCGCCGGAATCCTGCAGAATATCGTGTACGGCGAGGAGCTGGCGCGCGCGGGCGTCTCGGCACCGATGATCGGAATGGGCATCAGCCTGTTCGGCCCGACGCTGTTGCATTGGGGGACCGAGGAACAGAAGCAGCGCTTTATCCCGCCTATAATGAAGGCGGAGGAAATCTGGTGCCAGGGATATTCCGAGCCGGGCTCAGGCTCCGACCTGGCGTCGCTGCAGACGCGTGCGGTCGAGGACGGCGACTACTTCGTCGTCAACGGGCAGAAAGTGTGGACCTCGATCGCGCAGCACGCCGACTGGATTTTCCTGCTGGTGCGGACCGATCCCGACGCGCCCAAGCATAAGGGGATAAGCTACCTGATGGTCGATATGCACAGTCCCGGCGTGACGGTGCGGCCGCTGGTGCAAATAACCGGCAACAAGGGCTTCAACGAAGTATTTTTTGAAGACGTGCGCGTGCCGAAGAAAAATCTGGTCGGCGAGAAAAATGCTGGATGGCAGGTCGCGATCACGACCTTGATGTTCGAGCGCTCGGGCGGCGGCGGCGATCGCGGCGGCATGGCGCAAGTCCGCGAGCTGGCGACGCTGGCGAAATCCTTGCCCCGCAGCGGCGCGACCGCGTGGGACGACGGCGGCGTGCGCCAGAAAATCGCCGAGTTCGCCTGCGAGGCGACTGCGCTGCGCTACACCGGGTATCGCCAGCTCACGCGGCGGCTGAAGGGGATGCCGCCGGGGCCCGAGGGCTCGATGATGAAGCTGTGCGGCACCGAGCTGAACATGCGAATCCAATTGTTCGCGATGGAACTGCTCGGGCCTTATAGCCAGATTGAGTACAAGGCGCCGTTCGCGATCGACAAGGGCAAGTGGTCGTTCCGGATGCTGGCGGCGCGCGGCGGCACGATTGCGGCGGGCAGCAATCAGATACAACATAATATTATCGGTGAGCGCGTGCTCGGACTGCCCAAAGGCTAGGCGGCGCGCGATTCAAAAAATTAACGGAGAAGAATTCAGTCGATGGATTTCAACTACACGCCGGAAGACCAAACATTTCGGACCGAAGTGCGCGCGTGGCTCGAAGCCAACAAGAAATTCGCACCGCCGCCGAGCAATATCATGGCCGACGAGGGCGTCGGCGACTGGGAGGCGCGCGTCAACTGGCACAAGAAGTTGAACCAAGGCGGCTGGGTCGCCGTCAACTGGCCCAAAGAATACGGCGGCCGCGGCGCCACCGTGATGCAGCGGCTGATCTATCGCGAGGAACTGGGCCGGCTCGGACTCAACGAGCCGATGATCGGCATGGGCATCAGCCTGCTCGGGCCGACGCTGATGCATTGGGGGACCGAGGAGCAGAAGCGAAATCACATTCCGAAAATTCTCAAGGGCGAGGAAGTCTGGTGCCAGGGGTATTCGGAGCCGGGCTCGGGCTCGGACCTCGCGTCGGTGCAGACCCGCGCGATCGACGACGGCGACGACTTCGTCGTCAACGGCCAGAAAGTCTGGACCTCGATGGCGCAGCATGCGGACATGATCTTCGCGCTGGTGCGCACTGATCCCGACGCGCCCAAGCATAAGGGCATCAGCTACCTGCTGATCGACATGCACAGCCCGGGCGTCACCGTACGTCCGCTGGTGCAGATGACCGGCGGCAAGGGCTTCAACGAAGTGTTCTTTGAGGACGTGCGCGTGCCGAAGAAAAATATCGTCGGCGAGCGCAACAACGGTTGGCAGGTCGCGATGACCACGCTGATGTTCGAGCGCGGCAGCGGCGGCGGTGAGGGCTATCTCGGCGAAGTGCACGAGCTGGCGCGGCTGGCCAGGCGAATTCCGCGCAACGGCGGCAACGCGTGGGACGATTCGAGCGTGCGGCAGAAGGTCGCCGAATTTGCGGCCGACGCATTGGCGCTGCGCTACACCGGCTATCGGCAGTTGACGCGCCAGTTGAAGGGTCTGCCGCCGGGGCCGGAAGGCTCGATGATGAAACTGTGCGGCACCGAGCTCGGCCTCAAGATTGCGCTGTACGCGATGGAGCTGCTGGGGCCGTACAGCCAGCTCGAATTCAACGCGCCGTTCGCGGTTGACAAAGGCAAGTGGTCGTTCCGGATGTTGGCGGCGCGCGGCCCGACAATCTACGCCGGGACGAATCAGATCCAGCACAACATCATCGGCGAGAGGGTGCTCGGCTTGCCGAAGGGATAAGGGGAAGGGTAAATTACTTTATTGAATGTGAAACCCGCGGTGGGTTTCACGCTTCCTTC
Source organism: uncultured delta proteobacterium (assembly GCA_963717005.1). Lineage (GTDB taxonomy): Bacteria > Desulfobacterota > Binatia > Binatales > Binataceae > Binatus. The sequence goes on along the minus strand of OY970324.1, from coordinate 3,824,142 downwards.
GGCAGGGGTGACTGCTGCACCCAGTGATGAGATCGATTGCGCGCGAATGACTTTACAGTGAATTCATTTCGTGGCAGTGTCGCGCGAACGCGCAATTAGTATGCTGCTGCAACTCACCGCCTCCGCGTATTTTGATTTCCTGCAGCAGTTTGCCTCGCTCGCTCGCGACCCTGTCGGCTACGGCGTGGGAGTGCCGCGCGGCAATGGCCGGCCCGTCCTGCTGATTCCTGGATTCACCGCCGGCGACTGGTCGCTCGGTACTTTGGCGCGATGGCTCGGGCGCATCGGATACAAGCCGTACCTGTCGGGAATTGATCTCAACGTCGGATGCCCGCGGCGCAAGGTGGAGCTGGTGGGATGGCGCGTCGAAAAAATCGCGCGCGAGTCGGGTCAGCGCGTCACGATCATCGGCCATAGCTTGGGCGGCGTGCTGGGACGCGCTATCGCCGCGTCCAACCCGGCGATCGTGCGCGAAGTGATCGCACTTGGATCGCCGATTCGCAACGGATGGACGGGAGTTCACGATCAAGTCCGGCCCACGCTCGAGGCGATCCAATCGTTCTGGCAGACGTTTTCCAGCGCGCCTGAAAATTGCGGTACGTTGGAGTGCTCGTGCGGTATTGCCGAAGCGGTGTTCGCGCCGACCCCGCCGCGCAGCCGCTTCAGCGCAATCTACACGCGCCGCGACGAGGTCGTGCAATGGCAGGCCTGCCTCGACGACGAAGGCTCCAACTATGAAGTGTCCGGACTGCACGCCAGCTTGATCGTCAATCGCGAGGTCTATCGAATCCTTGGCGCGATCCTGGCCGACGCCGCAGCCGAGAGCGCCGCCGCCTGAACAGCGCTCGCCCACAGCTACGATTCATCGCTAATATTCCAGGGAAAGGAGATTCCGAACGTGGCAACAATTCGCGATTTTGCCGGGACCAAAGACGGGCTCAAACTTCGCTACGAGATTCGCGGCGCCGGTGAACCGGTCGCGCTAATCATGGGCTTCAGCGGTTCGGGCCGCGGCTGGGGCGAGGCGTTCCTCAAGCTGATGGAGGCACGCTTTAGGATTTTCGTAGTCGACAATCGTGGCACCGGCGAGAGCGACAAGCCCGACACCGAGTTCACGCTCGGCGATCTGGCGGCGGATATCGCGGCGGTGCTCGATCACGCGAAAACGCCGCGCGCGCATATTTTCGGAATTTCGATGGGCGGAATGATCGCGCAGGAATTTGCGCTCGCGTATCCGGAGCGCACCCGCGGGCTGGTGCTCGGATGCACCAATTGCGGCGCCAGTCATTCGGTGCCGGCCGATCCGGCGGCGATTGCCAACCTGATACCGGCGCCCGGCATGGATCCGATCGAGCAGGCGCGGCGCGCATTTTCGGTCGCGTGCGGCAAGGCTTTTCTAAATTCCGCAAGAGGCCAGGCGATCCTCGACCAGGCGATTGCCGAGATGGGCAACTATCCGGTTACGCCGATGCATACGTTCATGCGGCAGGGGCAGGCGATTGGCGGCTTCGACAGTTTCGGGCGGCTTGGACAAATCAAGTCGCCAACTCTTATTATTCACGGTGACGACGACGCGATCGTGCCGTATCCGAACGCGGAGGTGCTGCGGAGCTCAATCGCGGGATCGAAGAAGCATACGCTCACGGCCGCGGGTCACATGTTTTTCTGGGAAGTGCCGGAAGAAACCGCGCGGGTGGCGGGCGACTTCCTGACCGCGGTGAAATAACCGCCGGAGATTCACATGGCGAACTACGAAACCGTCATTTATGAAAAGGTCGAGGACAAAATTTTTCGGCTGACGCTGAATCGGCCCGAGAAACTCAACGCGCTGTCGCAGAAGCTGCTTAAGGAACTCGACTCGGTGATGGACGAGTACGAGTCGAACGCCGACGCGAGCGTGCTGATAATCCGCGGCGCCGGGCGCGCGTTCTCGGCGGGTTACGATTTGCAGGGCACGCAGCATCCCGGCTCGACCTTCACCGTCACCAACGATCGACTGGGTCTACACAAGACCATCGAGCGATGGCAACGGCTATGGGCGATTAACAAACCGACGATCGCGCAGGTGCATGGCTACTGCCTGGCAGGCGGCACCGAATTCATCGGGCACTGCGATATCGTGTTCGCCAGCGAGGACGCGCAATTCGGGCATCCGGCGGGACGCTCGCTCGGAATCCTGCCGACGATGTCGATGTGGCCGGTGCTGATGGGTCCGCGCAAGACGAAAGAGTATTTTTTCACCGGCGACTACATGTCGGCGAAGGAAGCGCTCGAATGGCACCTCGTAAATCGCGTGTTCCCAAAAGACAAGCTCGAGGAAGAGACGATGAACTATGCGCGCCGGGTCGCGATGGTACCGGCGGAGCTGCTGATGCTGCACAAGGCGGCGGTGAATCGCTACCTCGACATCATCGGGATTCGCGCGGCCGAGCAGTCGTCAGCCGACATCGACGTGATCGCGCATCAAACGGACACGGTAAAAAATTGGATGAAGGCGAGCCGCGAGAAAGGTCTCAAGGGCGCGCTGACGGAACGTGATCGTCCATTCGCAAAGAAAGGGTAGCGGGGGATTCGGAGAAGATATCAGGCAAGAGGAGAGCGAGGGGATAATGATCAAGCGCGCGTTAATGGGGGCCGCTGCCGTTTTTATCGTTGCGTGTAATCCCGGGCCGCCTCCGGGGAGTTCCACCAACACGGTTGGAGGGGCGGACGTGGTGGCTTCCGCACAAGCGAAGCTGACGCCGGCGACGACGAGTCTCGCACTGGATTGGGGCAAGAAGGCGCAGGCGGGACAGGTCGCGATCGCCGACGTGATTACCTACGGCGGATCGAAGACGACCATCACCGCGCCGACTGGTTGGCAGTTGATTCGCGACGATTCAACTCCGACCACGCGGCAATCGCTGTATTGGCATTCAATCCAGGCAAGCGATGCCAGCACCTCAACCTGGAACTTCAGCGCGCCGGTCGATGCGCAAGGCGCGATGGTGCTGTTAAGCAACGTAGCGCCGGGGGCGCCGGTGGATATGAGCAACGTGAAGACCGGCACGGGCGGCGACGTGAAGTCCCCTGCGTTGACGACAACGGCGGACGGCGACCTGATCCTGATCTTCAAAGCGACGGATTTTTCCAACGCGCCGCTCATCGCCCAGACGCCCGGCGACATGAGCGCGGTGGTGGCGCAGCAGAACGATCCGCATCAATACTGGATACTCGCATACTGGCAGGGCCAGAACGGACCGACCGAGGAAACGGAATTCACTTTCCCGCAGCTCTTCAATTGGGTAGCTGCGCAAGTAGCAATCAAGCATGCGTCGCACTGACGCGACGCGGCCGACGCTGGCGACCAGCCGCCAGTTCGCAGCCGCGGCAGTAGTCATCAGCGTTGTTGGCTATGCGGTCATCCTTAAGTACGGGTGGCTGCTGACGCGTATCGACTGGATATCGCTGATGGTAGCGGTCAGCGCGCTTGCATACTTATACTGGCTGCCGGATTCCGAGCGATTCACCGCGGAGCAAGTCGCGCAGCGCGACGAGCGCCTGTCACAGTTCGCGGTCTTCGTGCTCTTCCTCGCGTTCTATTCGATAACCGCGGGATCGGACAGCAATCCCTTCAACGCGCATGTGCGCCAGGCGGTGGCGTTCGTACACGGACACACCTATATCGAGGCGCCCAACTATATCGAGCACGCGCAGATCGGGCCCTATAGCTACCAGCTCCATCCGCCCCTGCCGGCGATTCTGTTGATGCCGTTTGCGGCAATCTGGGGCCTGAACACCAATCAGAGCTATTTTGCGATCGTGGTAGGTGCGCTCGATTTAGCGCTGGCCTGGCGCCTGCTGGGACGTTTCCGACTGACCCTCAATGCGCGCAAATGGCTGACGGTATTTTTCGGCGCCGGCACGATCATCTGGCACGAGACGGTTGATGGCAGCAGTTGGGCAGTGTCGATGACGGTCGCGGTGATGATCACCTTGCTGGCTCTCGATGAGACCTTTGACCGGGGGCGCCCAGCAGTCGTTGGACTCTATGCGGGAGTCGCAGCGTTGGCGCGCTACGATCTGGCTTTTGTATGGCCGGCATATCTGGCCTTGTTACTATTCTGGCGCCGCCGGACCATCCTCGAGTTGTTCTGGTTCATCCCGGGATGCGCGCTAATGATTATCGGCTACATGGCGTTCAACTTCGCTCGCTATCACAGCATCTTCGATCTGGGAGTAGCCTCCTATCTATACACCACGCCGGACGCAGGCAAGCCGCTCTTCGCCTTAAGGTACTTTCCGAACAACTTCTTCACGCTATTCTTCATGGCGCCGCGCATAGACACCAACTTACCGTACATCTATCCAACCTTCGGCGGACAATCGATTCTCACTACCAGCCCGGCCTTTCTGCTGGCATTCAAGGCGAGTTGGCGGCGCCTCGACGCTAAATTAGTCGCGGCGGCCGCGCTGCTCGCGGCAACCCCGGTCCTGTTTTACGTTGGCAACGGCGCGTCACAATTCGGCACTCGCCACTTTGTACATGTGTTCCCGTTCGTTCTGGTGTTGATGGCGATGGGCAATCGCCGTATGGATCAAATGTCACGGGTCCTTATAACTGCTTCCGTATGTCTCATAGCATGGGGCATCTGGTGCATTCGGTTTTACGGGCTACCAGCATGAAGCTGTTGAGGCCTATCGTTTGCGCCCGATCACATACATGATGTCGTAGAAGTTCAGGTAGAGCGGGAAACCGGCCTTGGCGGCTGAGTTTGCAGCGAGGCCCGGGCAAGCGATAGGCACCTACTTGTATCGACGGAAAATTTCAGAACTGGCGGACATCCTGCTCGAACGGGGGCGTTTCACCAGGATTGAGGCGATTGCGGTCGCTATTGGCAGCACCGCCTTTGCGGTCGTTTTCTGCTACCCGCTGGTTCCCCATCTCTCGATTCCAGGTACTCTTAACGACTGGGATCAAATTTATGCTTCCCAACGGGCCGCCTATTGGAGTGTCCACCAATACCACCAGTTTCCACTCTGGAATCCGTTTGCGTGCGGTGGCATGCCGCTGCTTGGCGATCCCAATTCTCATTTCCTGACGCCCTGGTTTTTCCTGACGTTGATTTTCGGTCCGGTGGTGGGCCTGCATCTCGAGGTTATTCTTTACAGCGCGATTGCATGGGCCGGGGGCTATGTGCTGGGCCGAGTGCTCGAGATGAAACGAATCTCGGCAATCTGTACTGCTACCGCGTTCGCCGGAAGTTCATGGTTTTTCCTGCGCGCTTCCGAGGGCCAGATCGTTATCATGGTCTTCGTGTATCTGCCGTGGATAATTGCGGCCGGATGGACTGCATCGGAGCGCGGCCAACTTCGATATGCGTCGCTGTGCGGCGCATTGATAGCGGTTAGCATTTTTGAGGGCAACCCATATCTCCCGCTCTTCGAGGGTCTGACACTGGCGCTGGTGCTAGTTGGCCGAGCCGCAGTGCGGCTGAGTGCGCGCCCGCTGATCGCGCTTGTGATCGCGGCGGTTTTCGCCGCTGGATTCGGCGCGGTCAAGAGTTTGCCGGTGATTCAGGTGATGGCATCGCACCCGCGTCCGACCGACGCAAACTTTACGAACACGCTCGACGGGTTAAGTCAGTCGCTATTGTCTCGCAATCAAGATCGCAATCGGCCGAGCGTGAACGGATGGGGCTTCTGGGAATCGGGTGCATACGTAGGCTATTTGTTCGGGACAATCGCTTTAATGGCGCTGGTCTTCCCGCGCCGAGCCATCTCCTGGATTTTCGCCGGAATAGTTCTCTTCGAATTGGCGCGCGGAGCGATTGATCCGAACTCTCTGTATGTATGGCTGCACAGACTGCCGTTGTTTTCTTCGAGCCGCCTGCCGTCGCGCTTTCTGATTCCATTCGCGCTGATGGTGGCAGTGTTGGCCGGTCTCGGCATGGATGCCGCGTGCAGCCGTGGCTCGCCGGTAGTGCTCGCAATTTCCGTTTTTCTCGTAGTAATCGGCGCCGTCGATATGCTCATGGTCGGTCCCCCGAACCTGAGCTACGTATTGTTGGACGTGGTAGGTCCTGGTCCGACGCATGGTGAGTTCGCGCAATATGAGCGCGCGCCCGCACTCGCCGAATCGAGTGTGGTTCGGGATCACCAAGGGGTTGTAAATTGCTACGTCTCCCCTCCCTGGCCGACAGAGGCAAAAGGGTGGAACGAACCCGGCTATCGCGGAGAGCAATACTTGCTTGGCGCTGGCTCCGTGACGCTCGCACGATGGACTCCCAACCGCCTCGAATACGACGTGGACGCGCCGCAGCCTTCGGTGGTGGTCGTCAATCAGAACTACGATCCATCGTGGCGAGTGATTTCCGGCGGGGGACCAACATTTTCCTGGGGTGGATTGCTGGCGGTAAAGGTGCCGGCCGGAAAAAGTCGGATCGTAATCAGATACATCAGCCTCGCGGCAATCTGCGGGACAATAGTATCGATTATGACCGCGTTCGTAGCATTTGTGCTGGTCCGGTGGGAGTCACGACATCGGCGTGAGGCATCTGTTACGTCCGGTCTTGACGGCCTCGGCGGCTGAGCGGCAGCTACCGCTTGCGGCCGATCATGTACATGATGTCGTAGAAGTTCAGGTAGAGCGGGAAACCGCCGAGACCTAGTCGATTCATCAGATCCAGCGCGCGGGTATCGCCGTGCTTCTGCACGAACACTCCGTAGGCCATGCTGCGCAGGCTGCGATAGTAGCCGCAATGGCGAGCGTACACGGTGTCGAAGCCGAAGCGGTCGAGCATCGTGGTCATGCTGGCGATCGAGAAGTAGTGCGCATGCGACGGCGGATGCATCAGGCGCCACTTGGTACGCCGCACGCGCGCGTTAAGGCTCGCGAAGTCGCCGGTTGTGATAGCTATCAGCCCTCCGGTCTTCATGTGATTCGCCAGCTTCGCGATGTATAGATCCGGATGCGCGAGATGTTCGATCGTATCCCACATGCAGGCGACGTCGAATTCGCGGCCGGCCAGGTCGTACTGGAGAAAGTCCGCACAGGTGGCGTCGAGATGCAGGTTGTTTTTCGCGTAATCCGCAGCGGCCGCGGATACGTCAACGCCCTGAACCGAGGAGAAGAAGTCCTTGGCCGCTTCGAGAAAGAACCCGTAAGCGCATCCGACCTCGAATAAGCGCTGGTGTGCAGGGTCCATGAACCTTTTCAGCACACGCAGGCGCGAGCGGAAATTGCGCTGAGCAACATCCTTGTCGGCCAGGTAGTTATGATACTCCTCGCCCGCAAAGTAGCTCTCGGTGTAGATAGCCGCCAGGTCTTCGTCGGTAGCCTCGGGCGGAGCAAACGCATGGCCACAATGCTTACAGCGCAGCAGTCCGCCGAAGATTTTTTCGTTGGATGTGGTATCGCAGGCTGCACAGCGCGGCAGGGAAGCGGTCACGACAGTTCTTGCTCGCTGATGAAGCGCGGACGCTGTTTCACCTCTGAATAGATCTTGCCGATATATTCCGCGACCAGACCTATCGTCATGATCTGAATGCCGCCTAGCACGTAGATCGGCAGGACGGTCGATGCCCAGCCGGGGACGACATCGCCGCGAAGCGCGCTGAAGACGATGAACACCGCGACCGCCAGTGCGCCGAGCGTGATCAGCACGCCGCCGATAGCGATAATTCGCAGCGGCACGACGGAAAATGAGGTAACGCCATCGAGCGCCAAACCGATCATTTTGCGCCACGAGTAGTGGGTGGTGCCGGCGGCGCGATCGTGCACGTCGAAATAGACCACTTCGGACCTGAAGCCCATATTCGCGAAGATGCCGCGCAGGAAGACGTTGATCTCCTTGTAGTCGGCCAGTGTATCGAGGACTCGTGCGGATACCAGTCGATAGTCCGGGTGATCCTTCACGACCTTTGCTCCCATCAACGTCATCAGCCAGTAAAAGACCGTCGAGCCGAGTTTTTTTGAAAGCGGAACGTTACCCGCGTCGCGTCTGACGCCGTAAACGATATCCGCGCCTTGACGATATTTTTCGAGAAAGTCGTAGATAGCCTGCGGATCGTGCTGCAAGTCGGCGTCCATCGAGATAACGCAGTCAGCCCGATGACGGACGGTCAGCAGGCCGGCCAACACCGCATTCTGATGCCCGAAGTTTCGCGCGAGTTTCAGCCCTTTGACTTCGGGATTGGCCTGGTTGAGGTCGCGCAGGAGGCTCCAGGTCTTGTCCACGCTGCCGTCGTCGATAAAAAAGAGAAAGCTTTCCGATGCGATCTGTCGGTGCTCCCGCAGGTCGCGCAGCACCTCGAGCAGACGGCCGACAGTCGCCGTTATTACCAGCTCTTCGTTGAAGCAGGGCACCACGATCGCCAGCCGCGGCCGGGTTCGCGCGAGTTCGGGCGCGATCGGTTCGGGGTTGTCGGGATGGTTGGCGGTCACCGAAGCAGGGCCGTTCGTTTCATGAGCTTTCATCGGCAGGTCATGGCCTCGCGCCGATGTTATACGTACTCTGTATCCGAAATCACTACGGATGGCATCAGGGGAGACTAGCGGATCGGGCGGCGACGACGCGTTGGCGCGGGACATCGTGCTCGCGCTGATCGTCGGATTTCTGACGGGCGCGCTGGCAATCCCGGTCGTCATCAACCTCGGCCTTGGGGACATGATCAGGGTCCCACTGCTTCTGCTGCCGGTGATCGTCGCCGCGCTATTTGCGATGGGACTGCTGGCGGCGAGCATGGTTGCCGGTCGAGTTCCCTCGCTCTTTGAATTTTCGAAGTTTTCGATAGTCGGCGTTCTGAACTCCGGCGTCGATTTCGGCATCCTGAATTTGTTGATGTTGATAACCGGCGTGTCGTCGGGCGGCGGTTTTGTCGGGTTCAAATCAGTTTCGGTCACGCTCGGCGTAATCAACAGCTATCTGTGGAATAAGTACTGGACCTTCAATACGACGAATTCCGCCGACGCCCGGCGCGAGTTCGTGGCCTTCATGGTGGTGACGCTGGTTGCGGTGGGCGTCAACGTTGCGGGCGCCGACGTGATCGTCAACGTCATCGGCGCGCCCGCGGGATTCAGCACCAAGCTGTGGGCGAATATCGGCGCTATCTCCGGCGCCGGGCTGACGCTGTTCACGAATTTTTTCGGCTACAAGTTTTTCGTGTTCAAAAAGCCGGCGGTTGTCGCATTGGAATCGTGAACATACGTCTTGCTCCCGACGCGTAATTTTGACACCTGACTAGCCAAATGCCTCTTACGCTGGCAGACTCAATCCGGCAAGCTGGAAGCAGCTGAGCAAGGATGGCGTGGCGCCCGCGTCGCGACACATGGATTTTCAATGCATGGGATAACCGACCCCGCGCACATCGCCGACATCCTCGCGACGTGGGGTTATCTCGGCATCTTCGTTGCCGTGTTCGTCGGCAATCTCGGCGTCCCGGTGCCCGAAGAAACGGTGATGCTTGCCGCGGGATTCCTGGCAGGCCGCGCGCTGCTCGACTTGCGAATCGTTTATGTCGCCGTAATCGTGAGCGCGGTCACGGGCGACTGTTGCGGCTACGTCATCGGGCGCACCGGCGGTCAGCGCGTACTGGTCCGGCTTGCGAACGCGTTTCCCTTCATGCGCACGCGTTACGATCGCCTGCAACTTTTCTTTCAGACTCACGGCAGCAAGGCGGTGTTCATGGCGCGATTTATCACCGGCGCGCGATTTATGGCGGGCCCGATGGCGGGTGCGTGCGGGATGCCGTTCCTTCAGTTTCTCGGGTGGAACGTGCTCGGCGCGATTGTATGGTGCTCGCTGATCGTTACCGTGGGGTACCTGGTCGGCGACGAAGTGTACCGCGCAATGTTGATGGTTCATCAGGCGTCGCGATGGATTGGGCTTGGCGCGTTGATGGTGGCGTTGGTGTTCGTTTTCTTCTGGTGGAGGGACAGGCATCCTGCGGTGTCGCGGCCTCAACCGTAGTCGCGTTCGCGGCTGCGTCGCCATCGTGGCGCTGGTGCTCGCGCTTACGGGATGCAAGCCGCGTACTCATCTCGATCTTCACTATCTGCCGAATTTCGTGCCCGGCGCGCAAAATATTTTTAATCCCGCAAAAATTGCGGTGCCTCCGACCGCCGGCAGCGTCGGCTCGGGCGAGTACCAAGCGGGCACGATCTACGCCGACGACGGTACCGGGCAGACCGTCCTGGCGGTAAGCGATCCGGCCCGCGCTTTCAACGACGCGTTGATCAAAGGGCTGGCAGACGCCGGCCTGCTGCCGGTGGCGCTCGGCTCGAATCCGGATGACGGCAAACCGCCGCAGGGCGCCGACTTTATTCTCACCTCCGAGCTCGAGCACCTCGAAGTGAATAAGCGATTCGGACCGAATCAGACCATCCACGGCCAATACTTCACGATGCACGCGGTGGTGCGCGTGAAGTACGCCCTCAGGAATCGCGACGGCGCTGTGATTTACTCGGGCGAGATCGCCGGCATCGAGAATGAGCCGCCGATTCCGGTCGGCGCCGAGGTCTTTCTGCCGCTCGAGACCGATCCCGCCGAGTCCTTGTCGGTGGCGCTCTCTCGCGCGGTCGGGCTGCTGATGCTGGAGCCGAAGTTTCGCGGCCAACTGCCGATCCGCGCGATCGCGCCGGTTGCGACGCCGACGCCCCCGACGCCTCGTCCCTGAAGAATGTCCGGGGCGTAGCCGGCTTTGGCAGTAAATGTGGCGCTCAATGTATTGCTGCCAACTCCGCCGCGAGCAACAATTCACCGGAATGAAACTCGCGCGCACATCCACCCGCTTGCGCACTCGCCGAGTGGTCATGGTCGCGTTTCCTGACGCGCAGATAATCGACGTCACCGGTCCGCTCGAAGTGTTTGGCCGCGCCGCGCGATGGCTGATCGATGAGCGCGGCTGGCGGGTTCCGGCGTACACCGTTGAAATAGCGGCCTCCAGGGCCGGCCCGTTTGCCACTTCATCGGGCATTCGGCTGATTGCGGATCGCGCGTTGGCGAACGTGCGCGGGGCGATCGACACGCTGCTGGTGGCCGGCGGCCGTGGAACTGCCGCGGCGATGCGCGATCGCGCGCTGATCGAGTGGCTCCGCGGCAGCGTCGGTCGCACACGCCGCCTCTGCTCGGTGTGCACCGGAGCGTTTCTGCTGGCGGAGGCCGGCCTGCTTGACGGACTTTCAGCGACCACTCATTGGCGGCAATGCGCGCGACTCGCGGCGCAATATCCGGCGGTTTCGGTCGAGACCGATCCGATTTTCGTGCGCGCGGGTAAAATCTTTACCTCAGCCGGCGTCACCGCTGGAATCGATTTGGCGCTGGCGCTGCTCGAGGACGACCACGGCCGCGACGTTGCTCTCGCGGTGGCGCGCGAGCTGGTCATGTTCCTGCGCCGACCGGGCGGGCAGTCGCAATTTTCAGTTCAGCTCAGCGCGCAGCAGGCGGATCGCGAGCCGATCCGCGACTTGCAGCGATGGATTGCGGACCATCCCGGCGCCGACCTGTCGGTGGAAGCGCTGGCGCGGCGCGCCGCGATGAGCCCGCGCAATTTCGCCCGCGTATTCGCGCGCGAAGTGAGAATCACGCCGGGAGAATTCGTCGAGAACTCGCGCGTCGAAGCGGCGCGGCGGCGGCTCGAGGAATCAGCCGACGGCATCGATTCGATTGCGTCGGAGTGCGGCTTCGGCACGCGCGAGTCGATGCGCCGTGCCTTTATCCGCGCGCTGCACGTGCCGCCGAGTGCGTATCGCAGTCGCTTTCACCGCAAATTAAGCGCCTGACCAAGAGGAGAACGCCATGCGAATCGCCTTCCTGATTTTCGATGACCTGACGACTTTGGATGCGATCGGTCCGTTTGAGGTGCTGTGTCGAATCCCCGGCGCCGAAGTGATGTTCGTGGGCGAAACTGCGGGTATCAAGCGCGCCGATCCGAAATCGCTCGGCATCGTCGCCGACTATTCGATTGCCGACGTGACCAGCGCGGACATCCTGCTCGTGCCGGGCGGTCGCGGCGAGGCGCAGGTGCGTGAGAAGCCGCACCTGCTCCAGTGGGTGCGCCAAATCGACCAGACGACGCGGTGGACGACGTTGGTTTGCACCGGGGCGTTGGTGCTGGGCGCGGCCGGATTGTTGAAGGGACGGCCGGCGACCACGCATTGGGCGCGACTCGAGAAGTTGCGCGAGTGTGGCGCAGAGCCACGCTCTCAGCGCGTCGTCGAAGACGGCAAAATAATCACCGCCGCCGGAGTCTCAGCCGGCATCGACATGGCGCTGCATCTCGTCCGCCGCGTCGCGGGCGACACGCTTGCGCACGCGATCCAGATTGGCATCGAGTACGATCCGCAACCGCCGTTCGACGGCAATGCGGGCCGCGCGCCCGCGCCCGTGATGGAACTGCTGCGTCCGCGGTATCACAGTACTTCGGCGTCCAAGTGAGTATTCGAACTCACGGCGGCGGTGGGGCTATAAGTAGCTGCAAGGCTAACGGAGGCGACCGCCATGACGGATGAGTTCAAAGATCGGATCGACGTCCACTTTCATTATTTGAGCCCCGAGTATCGCGCGCAAATGATCGATGCTATCGGAGCATGGCCCGACGGGTTTGCCGCGCCGAATTGGAGCGTGGAGGCCACGCTCGCGATGATGGACCGCGTCGGAATCGCGACCGGGATGTTGTCGGTATCTTCGCCGGGAGTGCATTTCGGCAACGATGCGAAGGCGCGCCTGCTCGCTCGATCGGTCAACGAGTTTGCCGCGCGCACTATCGCCGATCATCGTGGACGCTTTGGCGGCTTCGCCAGCCTGCCGCTGCCCGACGTTGACGGCGCGCTCGCCGAGGTCGCCTACGCAATGGATACGCTCAAGCTCGACGGCGTCGTCATGCTGACCAACTTCAACGGCGTATATCTCGGTGACCAGCGGCTTGATCCAGTCTTCGATGAGCTCAACCGCCGCGGCGCCGTGGTCTTCATACATCCGACGTCGCCGATATGCTGGCAGCAGAGCGCGCTGGGATATCCGCGGCCAATGATCGAGTTCACCTTCGACAGCACGCGGGCGGTGGTCAACCTGATATTCAGCGGGACGACGGCGCGGTGTCCGAAGGTTCGTTTCATCGTGCCTCACGCGGGCGGCACGCTGCCGTTCCTCGCGCGGCGAATCGGGATGTTCGGCCGCGGCGTGGCCGGCGGCATTCCGGTCCCCGCGGAAGAGCATCTGCGCAAGATGTATTACGATCTCGCAGGATCGCCCGGATCGAACGCGATCGGGCCGCTGCTCGAGATGACGCAGCGCTCGCACATCCTGTATGGCAGCGACTACGTCCACACGCCGGAGGCGACAGTATCGGCGCACCTGGTGGAATTGTTGAGCAGCAAGTTGTTGTCGGCGGAAGACTTCCGCGCGATCGGACGCGGCAACGCGCTCGCGCTGTTCCCGCGGCTAAGGTGAGTCTCTTAGCCTAACCTCTCTACGGACAAGAGAGCTTTGCATAACCTGCGCGCGCATTCGGAGCAGAGGCAGAATCTTGATTCGCGCGCGAACCAGCGCGCTGAATAAGGCCCTCACCTCGATCCTCTCCCTAAAAGTCGGACAAGGAGAGCTCAGGATCGTCGCGAAGCCCGCTTAATCCTGCCGAACGTCCTCCAGCACTTGCGTCAGATAGCGTGCGAGCTTTTCGTCGAGGACGCGGACCAGCGCGTCGGTCTGCGCGGCCTGCGTGATTTTCAGAAATCCTTCGAGGCGATGCTCGCGGTCGTGATTGCGAATCAGGCGGGCGATCATGTTTTGCGACAACGCCGCGAGCTTGATCTCGAGCGCGCGTCGAATGCCCTCCATCGCCTCTTCGAGTTCCGCCTGCGGTGACGCCGCGCCGAGCTGAAACCCGCAGCTCGAACATCGCGGCATCGTTTCGGGCGCGATCGCATCGCCCAGTTCGCATCGCACGACGCGCGCGCTCGCGTCCGCAACCCGCACACCAAGCTGCGCTCCTTCGGGATGCCCGAGCGCGGCGATCGCGTTGAGCCGCGCGAGCGCGGCGAAGTATCGATGCGCGTCATCCGCCACCAGCGCGAGCCGTTCCATCTTCTCACGCCAGCGGGCATGCGCGCTCAGGTAGCATTGCACGTAGGTCCATTTGAATTTTTGAAAGCGCGCCTCTAACGCGTCAAGACTGCGCGGCGGACGGGTCAGGATGCGCGGGCCGAGCTCAACTCGCAGCAATTCGCATTCGGTCTCGAGCGAAACGATCGCCGATCGTTGCCCGGAATTTTCCCCGATGTGGGCTTCGTCCGGCGCGGCGCGTAAGCCGGTCGCGGCCAGGTACTCGCGCATCGCACGCATCCGCGGGATGGACTCGGCGGCGGCGGCGAGGATCTCGTAGGCGCCGGCGATTTGGATTGCGGTCGCGAGGTACGATCGATCGGCGGCCGCCGCGAGCATCGCGGCCGCGCCCGATTCTGCCAGCGCGATGTAATCGGCGATAGCCGCGCTGTTCGCCGCGGGCATCTCGAGGTTGGCCTCTCTCAGCGCCGACGCGAGGACCTCGCGCGTGCGCACTGCGCCTTCGACCGCAAGCGCCATCGAGCTGTCAAGACGATTCAGGCGCGCGCCCAGACTTTCGCGATCGAGCGCAAGCGTGAGCCTTGGATCGAATCCGCGCGCGAGCATAAGCGCCGAGTTGAAGGCCGCAAGCTCGGGCGCGCCGGCCGCAGCGGGGTCGAAACGGACGGCATCGGTCTCAACCCGGATTACGCCGCCGGTCGAGACCTCCAGCCGGCGCAACAAGACGCGGACGGCCGCCGTCGCCTGCGCGTTGGTGCTCGCGCCGCGAGCGACCAAGGGCAAGCGCGACTTCAGTTCTTCGATCGCGAGCGGAGCGGTCTGGTCGCATGCATATTCCACGATCAGCGAATCTACTATTTCGCGCGCGAGATCTTTCTCGTAGGGGTCGAGACTGTCGATCGAGTCGCGCGCAATTTTCCACGCCGCGCGTCCGGCAGCCGGCAGCAAGACCTTGAGCAGCTTTGAGATCTCCGCGTTCATCGTCAGGTCGGGCGGAAAAATTAGCCGCGCGGGCGATTCGTCGTCGCTTGACGACGCCAGAACCTCGCGCGCCAGGCGCGACAAGGGCACGATGAGGTGGCCCGGGCGCACGCCATCGGGAGACGGACGAATGGCGAGAGATCGAAGCGCCTTGAGGGCCGTCGGATGGAATGGAAAGATCGCGTCGGGCGCCAATCCCGCGGTGTCGATTCCTGTGTACGCGTGGCCGGCATCGAGTTCGGCGCTCTCCAGCAGCCGCCGCGCGCGGCGGATCGCAATCGTCGTTTCCTCGTTCGGGTCATGCGGCGCGACCAGCAGCGGACGCGTCGCATCCGGCGCCGTCGCACGGCTGGCAGCGATCACTGTGAACTTGACCTGGCGGAAGGCTGCGGCAACCTGCGCCAGCATCGCGAAAAAATCGGCCGCCGCCTCGCAATGCGACGTTCCAAAATCGATCGCGACCATCACCGCTCTGATTCCCGTCCGCCGCGCGCTTTCCAACGCGACGTTCAACGCGGCCGCGCCACCCAACTGGCGGAAGAGATCGCCCGAGCGATGGTCGCCGCCTATTTGTTCCGCCAGCACGCTCAGCAGGAACATCTCGACCTCGGCGCCGGTTATCCGCCCGGCCAGTTCGAGTCCGCAAACCAGACGCCGCGCGTTTTGAGCGTCGAGCGCGCCGGCCCGCCGCTGCAGGGCGATTACGTAGTCCAAGAAATGCGTCTTGCCGGACCCTGCCGGTCCGCCAATCCAGAATACTCCGCCCTGTGGTTCCTCGAGATGCTGGTTGAGGACTTCCCACGAGCGTTCGCCGGCGCGCGTGAATACGTAGCTGGCGACGGTCGAGACGCGCGGCGAGGTTTGCAACTCGAGTCGTTCAGGCGCGGGCGGTTCGAGTTCGAACCAGCGGCGCGCGCGCCGTTCCACTAGCTTCGCCCGCTCCATCGGATGTGACTATCGCAGTAGTCAGCATCATAATGTCATGTGGATCAAATCTAAATGTGGAGTTTTTGTCACGCCGAGAACCGACTGGCTTTCTTATTAGTCGATGCGGATCAGCTTGTGCTTGATTGCGTATCGCACTATCGCGGCGGTCGAGCGCAGTTCGAGCTTTTGCTTGAGGTTGTCGCGATGCGCCTGCGCGGTCTTGACGCTGATGCCGAGTCGTCGGGCGACTTCTTTGGTCGTCGCGCCCTCGCTTATTAGCTTGAGCACCTCGCGCTCGCGCCGCGTAGGAGCAGAAGTGCGTGAAGCTTTCGGCGGCGCGCCATCGCGCAGTCGCGCCAGCAGGATCGGCGCGATGGTGGGGCTCAGGTAACGCCGTCCCGAATGCACCGCGCGCACCGCGCTCAGCAACTCGGCCGCCGCGTCGGTCTTGACCACGTAGCCTGCGGCACCAGCGTCGCCGAGTGCTTCGAGCACGTATTCCTCGTCGTCGTACTGACTTAGCATCAGCACTTTGCAGGCCGGTGCTTCTTTGGCGATTCGACGCGCGGCGGCCAATCCGCCGATTCCCGCCATGCCGATGTCCATCACCACCACTTGCGGTTTCAATTGGGCGGCGATGGCGACGGCTTGTTCCCCATCCGACGCTTCGGCAACCACTTCGCACTCGGTCGCGAGGACCATCCTGAGCGCCTCGCGCAAGATCCGGTGGTCATCGGCGAGCAGCACGCGAATCCGTCCGTGATCTTCCACTAGACGGACTCCGGGATTTCGGCGACGACGGTGGTGCCGCGAGCGTGGGATTCCAGCGTCAGTCGTCCGCCCATCAAATCCAGCCGCTCACGCACCCCCGTCAGGCCAACACCGTCGCTCTGGCCGGCGCCAACACCGGAACCGTCGTCGGCGACCGAGACGCGCACGCAGGCGGCGCCACTTTCGATTTTGATTTGGACCGACTTCGCGCGCGCATGCCGGATAACGTTGGAAAGCGCCTCGCGAACGACGTGGAAACACAGTTGCTGTACCGGCCGCGAGACTTTCGCGGCCGCGCTGCCGCGAGTGAGTTTCGCCTTTATGCCGGCGTTCTTCAGCCGCGCGAACTCGTGGACGATTGCCTCGTCGAGCGACGCGTTGCCAAGGCTGGCCGGACGAAGTTCGCGCGTCTTGCGGCGCAACTCCGCCTCGACCTGCTTGAAAATCGAGCGCGCCTCGTCGCGGGGGCCGTCGAGTGCGATTTTCGCCGCTGCGAGCAACTGCGCCTGATCGTCGTGCAGGTCGCGCGCAATCCTGGCCCGTTCTTCGTCGATCGCGGTAAACATTCTGAGCGCAAGCTGTTGCACCAGCCGGTTACGCCGCGCCGCTTCCCGCTCCAGCATCCAGGCCGCCGCCAACGGCGCCAGCCGCGCAACAATCGCTTCCGCCCTGGCCGCCGATGCGCGCGCGTCGCGCGCGGCCAGCGCGATCGCACCGACCTCGAACGGAATACAGACATAAGGGCCGCAAAACATTTTGTCCTCGAGATATTGTTCGGAGCGATCGACGGCGCCCTGCTCGCGATCGAGCCAGCGCGCAATAACAATGCGACGGCGAAAACTCTCGGCCAGCGCGCTGCTCCCACCCAGATCGAATTGACTCTGGCCGAACGACGATGCGGCCACGATGAACGAGCCGCTGTCGGCAACCGCAACAATCCACCGATCGAAGCCGGCGCCGCCGGCGACGAGCTGGCCAAAGCGGCTAAACCTTTCGAGCGGCTGCGCGCGCCGCGCCACCGCAACCGCCTCATCGAGGTAGTCCGTCGCTTCCCGGGCGCGCACCAGGTCCTGCTTGGCGCCAACCGCCTGGCGACCGTTCTCGGCGCCATGCGTGCGCCAGAATTCGAGCGCCGCGCGCGCCGCGGCCAGCGCGATCTCGCCGAACGCCGCCCGCGCCATCAGGCCGAGCGATGCGTCAAGTTCGCCGCGGGTGCGGCCGGCCGGCACCACTATCGCAATTCGCAGCACGCTGGCGCCGTCACTGAATGCCAACGCGGCCAGCTGATGCGCACCGCCTACTTTGCCGCCGCGCGTCAGCGCGTCGAGTTCGCCGGCACGCAGCGCGATCGATTCAATCGATTCGATCGAGTCCGGCCCGCCCCGCTCCCGCTTCTTCCCGCCCGCCGCGACCAGGTCAACCAGCCGATTCGCGAGCGCTTCGAGAAGCGCGTTCAGAGCCGCGTCCCATCGCGAAGGGCCCCGCGGCGCGTACGCCACTTCTCCAACGCCCGCCGCGCTGGATTGAAACGCGATCGCGCATCGCTCGGCCGCGAGTGTCACGACGCCAAGCTCCGCGATCGCGACGATCCGATCGCTGAAGGACGCCTGCCGCGACGGCGGCGGTGCGACAACTGCCGGTGGATTGGGTTGTCTGAGGGTGTTTCCCACAATTCCTCTGCCTCAGAATGACAGAGGAGAGCGGCTGCTCTAAGGACAGCGCGACCGGATAACGCGCCGGGAGTAACGCAGAGAACAGTTTGTGTGGGGGGACGATAACGTCCCCCCAATCGGCAAGAGATTCAGATCACTAGATCAAGTTCCAGAACCCGTCGCACAGATGGTCGGTGTTGAAGGTTGATTCGGTGGTCGGAGTCGGCGGAACAAATGACTGGAACACATCAGTCGTCGGATCGTAGAGCGACCAGGTGGGCAGAGCGCCGCCATTGGGATCGCCGGTAGCCGCGAAATTCGTCCAGTAACTCACCATCGCAGCCGACAGTTGCTGCTGGGCGGTGTTCAGCTCGAAGAAAAAGCCGGTGTCGAAAAGGTACTGAATTTCGGCGCCGTGGAAGGCGCCGAGCGGGAAGCTCAGGAAGGCAGGCGGCGGTTGCGGCGGCGCATTCTCATCGTTGAATTCATAGGCGTAGGTGTTGGTGAAATTCGAGAGCAGTTCGTCGCCATTGCGCGCCGAGCAGGCGAAGATGCCGTCGGTGCCGGAAGCGCCAAGCACCTGGCCGCCGGGGAAAACCCACGGATACAGAAACTCCACGAACGAATCGAGCGGGCTGCCCCAAAGCGCGGTCACCGCGGCATCGTATTCGGGATTGGTGAGGATCGGATTGCCACTGGCGTCGTACTGTTCGGCCACGAAGATGCGCCATTCGTCGTGATTGGTTCCCGCGATCACCGGTACGTGGTTGAAATGACCGTCGGCAAAGGCCTGGGCCGGCGTTTCGGTCAGAAGAGTGCCGTCCACGAACGCGTACAAGGTGCCGGGTTGTATATTGACCAGCTCAGTATTGGATACCCCGCGCAAGCAGGCGGCGGTCGAGCATCCGAGGAAGCTCGCGACTGAATTGCCGGCCGGGACCAGAGTGCTGCCGGTGCTTTCGGCCACGGGCAGCGTCACGATTGAGTCGATGAAGTTATCGAACATCAGGTAGGAGCCGCTTTCTGAAATCGCGTGCGCGAACAGGCCCGCCGCCGTCGGCGAGGCCAGGTTGCAATACACGCTATGGCCGCCGGCGGACTCGCCGAAGATCGTGACGTTGCTCGGGTCGCCGCCGAACCGTCCGATATTTCGCTGCACCCACTTCATCGCGAACTGCTGATCCATCAAACCGTAATTCCCGGCGTCATGACCCTCGGAGTCGAGCGCGCTCTCGGCGAAGAACCCGAGGTAGCCGAGGCGGTAGTTGATAGTGACGACGATAACGCCCTGCTCGACCAGCGGAGTCGGGTCATAGTCGGAGCCGGCGCCGCCGGTCAGCCCGCCGCCATGAATCCAGAACATCACGGGCAGCACGCCATGATGCTTGTTGGCGTTCTTCTTGAAGTTGGGCACATAGATGTTCAGGAACAGACAATCTTCGCTGCCGCCTCCGCCCTGAGTGCACTGGCTGCCGAACGACGACGCGTCGAGCAGGCCATGCCACTTGCCAAACGGCTGCGGCGGCGTCCAACGCAACGCGCCGACGGGCGGGGCTGCATACGGGACACCCAGAAACTCGGCGATGTTGCCATTGATGATGCCCTTGAGCGGTCCGCTCTCGGTTACGATTGCGGGTGTCTTGCTCTTGGGGCCGTTGCTATTGGCGTGGCTGTGATGGTGCTTCTGCGAATGGGTGACCGAGTCATACAAAGCACCGGCATTGGCGGCGGAAGCGGCGCAAAGAGTTATCGCGCATGTGCAGACGAGCGCGAGCATGAGATGAAGCGGAGATCCGGCGACAATAGCGCGCCGATAGCGGGCGATGCGTGCGAACATGAGATTTCCTCCACCGCGAAGGGCTCGTCGTTACGGCGGCGAACCTTCGCGTGCAACGGGTTATGTCGGGATCGCCGTGGTCCCCAAAACCGCCGGCGAGCAGAATCCGGGCATAACAGATACGCGATCTCGATACGGCTCTGACTCGATTTTGACTAGTAGTAGGGCGGGCGCGGCAAAGTCAAGTCAGGATTTTCCGGTTGGAAAATTCGGATTCAGGCTCGCCGCACTCCGCTTGGATCAGGGATGTCCGGAGTCTGAGGGCTTCGACAGTTCGTCGCCGAGCGCCTTCATTTCGGCGCCGAAGGCGGTCCAGTCGCCGGCGCGGATCGCGTCCATCGCGCGATTGTAGTGTTGCGCGGCGCTTTGCATGTCGGCTTTTGCGGGGCCTGCGCCGCCGCCCTGCGCAATCGATTGCGGGACCGGCTGGTTCGCAATCGCGGTCGCGATGGTCGGCGCCACCGGAGCCGCATTCTGGAACAGCGCCGTCATCGTCAGGTCGAGCGTATCGCCCATCACCACGCGATCGCTGTAAGACGCGATCACCCGCTGCAACTCCGGTAACTGGCCATTCTCGGCGCGGATGAACAGCGGTTCAACGTAGAGCAGCGAGTCCTGGATCGGAATCACGAGCAGGTTGCCGAGCAGGACTTTCGACCCCATCTGATTCCACAGCGATAGCTGGCGCGAGATTTCCGGATTCTGATTGATACGCGCCTCAATCTGATACGGACCATAAAAGAGTCGGTCCTTGGAGAATGAATACTCGAACAGGTGGCCGTAATCCGCGCCGTCGCAACGCGCCGCCATCCACGAGATCATATTGTCGCGCCCCGCCGGCGTCATCGGCAGCATCAGCATGTATTCCGCCTGCGTCTGGCCCGGCAGCCGCATGATCACGTAGTAAGGCTGCATCTGGACCGTCTGACCGGCATAGTTTTCGCGCGGAAATCCCCAAAGATCTTCGCGGTTATAGAAGACCTGGGGATCGGTCATGTGATAGGTGCGATAAGTATCGGCCTGGATCAGGAAAAAATCTTCCGGGTAGCGGATGTGCGCGTGCAGATTCGCCGGCATCGCCGACATCGGCTTGAACATCGCCGGGAACACGCGCTCCCAGGTCTTGATTACCGGGTCGTCGGGATCCGACACGTAGAAATCGGTTTGGCCGGTGTAGGCGTCAACCATCACCTTGACCGAGTTGCGGATGTAGTTGATGCCGTCGGCATTGCGCTGTGAGTACGGGTAGTGATCGCTGGTGGTATAGCAGTCAACGATCCAGACCATGCGGCCGTTGAGGACCACGGAGTAAGGGTCGCGGTCGAGATTCAGGAACGGCGCGATGTACGCGATGCGGTCCTTGATGTTGCGCCGGATCATGATCTTGCTCTTATCGACGATATTCTCGGTGACGAGCAGGTTGATGTCGCGAAAGAAGATGCTGAACAGGAGCCGGCGAAAAAATCCCGCCACCGGCACGCCGCCCGATCCCGCGTAATACGAAAAGACGTTATCGGCGCCCTTGGGATAGTCGAACTCGGGCGTCGCCGAATTGACGACGGCGTAGTTGTCGCGCTCCTCGCCAAAATAAAGCGCCGGCTGGTCAACCTTCAGGCCGACGTTCGACACCGCCGGGATATCCTTTATATAGAACACCGGCAGCCCCTCGGTGTCCTTCTTGTTGACCGGGCTCATCGCGAGACCCGCGCCATGCGTGAATTTGAGATGTTGATTGACCCAGGTCTGCGCGGTGTCGGGCAGCTGGTCGATATTCATCTCGCGCGGCGACAGCATCACCTCCGTGTACTTGCCTTCGATCCAGTAGCGATCGATATCGACGTTGCGAAAGTCGTAGTAGGTGCGGATTTCCTGCAACTGGCGGTAGGTGTCGATCAACGGGCGCGGGTCCCACAGCCGGATGTTCTTGACCGTCGCCTCATCCTGCTCGAGCGCGGCGGGCGTGAGCGTGCCTTGCCCCGCGAACGGCTTCACGTCAACCGTGTCGAGCTTGTACGCATGCCGCGTCGCCGCGATATTGCGCTCGAGGTACGGTTTCTCGACCCGCAGCTCGTCGGGCTTGACCCACAACCGCTCTATAACCGGCTGGATGAAATTCATGATGAGCGCGGGGCCGAACACTATAACGAACGCGGCGACCGGAAGCCGCAGCCCGCCTTCGCGCGCGTTGTAGATGCACATCACGGCGGCCACCAGCGACAGCGCCACCAGCAGCCACAGCCCCGGCTGCCAGAGGATTCGATCGACGTAGCGCAGTCCGAATACGACGCCGTCGGTATGCAGCAGCAGGTCGAAGCGGCCAAGCCAGTAGCTCATCGCGCGCTGGATGAAGAACAATCCCAGCAGGACCGACAGATGTCCCGCCGCGCCCGGCGCCACGCGTGGCGGCGATTCCTTGAAATCGAGTGCGCCGCGAGCCCAATAGACCGCGATCGCCATGCCGGCCGACAGCACTATCAGCATCAGGAACAGGTCGCGCATTTCCTCGAGCAGCGGCACCGTGAAGATGTAAAAGCCGATGTCGTTGCCGAACGCCTGCTCGACAATTCCGAACGGCACACCGTAAATGCCCTTGAGGTAAGTGTCCCAGCTCGCGGCTTCGCCCTGCGCGGCGAACAGCGCGAGCAAGGCCGCGCCGCCGGCGACGATCACGCGCCACGGCACGCGCTCGCCGAGCGCGCGAATCAATTCCGGCAGATTGACCTCGACCATCTCGTCGGGACGGCGCACCACGCGCAGCCGCTCGCGATCGCGGCTCCCGCCAATCGCTATCAGCCCGCTGACGAAGACGGCGCTGAAGGCGACCAGCCACACGACGAGAAAGATCACGATCTCCGCGCCGACGGTGGTGTTGAAAACTCCGGCGAAGCCGAGCGTTCCGTACCACAGGTAATCGACCAGCAACTGGTCAAGAAAGCTCAGCACCACCAAGGCGACGATTACGACCGCCGCGACGACGATCAGGATATTGCGCGGCCGCATCAGCGTGATTTGCTATTCGCCACGGCCGATTTGGCTGACGTGTTCGCGCACGACATCGGGCGGGCAGAGCCAGATGAACACTTTGAGGGAGAGATAGGCGATGACCAGCCAGTCGAGTTCGCCGACTAACGGGATCATGTCGAGCTCGAGCGCGGGCGGCGTCACCATCAGCAGCACACCCATCCAGGGCACCAGCTTCGCGAGCATCGGCACGCGTTCGTCTTTCATCAACCGATAGAACACGCGCACGAACTGCGGCAGATACATTACGAGCCGGCTGAGCTGCATCGGCCCGAGAAATTGCATGCGAAGTATCTTCGAGAACATCACCTTGACCCCTTAGGATCATACTGTATCACAACCCGGCGCCGAATGTGCGATGAGGAAGGCGCCCCCGTTTTTGTTACAATTAGCGGATAGCGAGGAGGACGAAGCGGAGTGAAGAGGCATATGGCGCTGGGCGATTTTTTGGTCGCGTACCTGCGCAAGATTGGCGTGTCGGACGTTTTCGGCATCCCCGGCGACCTCGCGCTCAAGCTGTTTTTCGCGTTGGGCCGCAAGCACGGGATGAAAATCATCACGCTGTCGCACGAGCCGGGCGTAGGCTTCGCGGCCGACGGCTACGCGCGCGCGACCGGCAAAATCGGCGTCATCTGCGTCACCTACGGCGCCGGCGGCCACAACATGGTCAATCCGGTCGCCGGATCGTTCTCGGAACGCGTGCCGATTTTGATCTTTTCCGGCGGTCCCGGCGAGGAAGAGCGCAAGCTCGGCACCCTCATTCATCATCAGGCGCGCGAGATCGAATCGCAGCGGCGCATCTACGACGAGGTCACTTGCGCCTCCGCCGTGCTGACCGATCCGCGCAGCGCCGCCGATGAATTGCATCGCGTCGTGAAGCACATCTGGGCCGAGCAGCGGCCCGGCTATGTCGAGATTCATCGCGACATGGTCGATCGGCAAATCGAAGTCCCCGAGCACCTCATCGAATGGGACGGCGAGCTGCGCTTCCCTGAATCCGACGCGCGCAAAGTCGAGGAAGCCGCGCACGAGACCGCCGCGATGTTCAACGAGGCGCGCAAACCGGTGCTCGTCGCCGGCATCGAGATTCACCGCTTCAAGGCGTCGCACGATCTGGTCGAGCTGGCCGAAAAAATGGGTGCCCCGGTGTTCACCACCGTCCTTGGCAAGGGCGCGTTCCCGATGGACCATCCGCTTTATATGGGCGTGCACGTCGGCCCGATCAGCCCGCCGTCGATAGTCGCGCGGATGGACGCCG
The DNA here is from genome assembly GCA_963717005.1 of uncultured delta proteobacterium. GTDB lineage: Bacteria > Desulfobacterota > Binatia > Binatales > Binataceae > Binatus. The sequence continues at coordinate 3,799,653 of OY970324.1, read as the reverse complement.
CCGATTTCGTACTCAACCTCGGATGCCTGAAAACCGACATGAATTTCGGCAACCGTCCGCCGCACGTGATCCAGGGAAAGACGGTGTGGGCCGTCGATCGCAGGGTCGAGGTGAAATTTCACACTTATACCGACGTCGGGGTGCGCGATTTCGCACGCGCGCTTCTGCGCGAGAAGCTCCGGCGGCATCATGAGAAGGTGCAATACGCGGACAATCTGCGCCAGATTGCCGCGCGCGACGGCAAGCCGGTCAAGGTCAACCAGATCCTCGCGGTGGTCAACGAATTTCTGGCCGACAAGCGCGACTACCTGGTCGTCGCCGAATCGGGCGACATGCTGTTCGGTGGGCTCGACATCCGGGTGCCGCATAAGAACGCATATTTCGCGCAGGGGTTTTACGCGTCCATGGGATTCGCCGTGCCCGCCGCGCTCGGTGCGCAAATCGGCAGCGGGCTGCGGCCATTGGTGATGTGCGGCGACGGCGGCTTTCAGATGACGGGGCCCGAGATTTCGCAAGCGCCGGCCAAGGGTGTCAATCCGATCGTGGTGCTGATCAACAACGGCGGATGGGGCATCTTCAGGCCGATTGCCGAGCGCCGCGAACTGCTCGAAATCCCGGCGTGGCCCTACGCGCAACTCGCGCGCGATTGGGGCGGCGAGGGATTCGAGGCAACCACTGTCGAGCAGTTGCGCGACGCTCTCCGCGCGGCGCACGATTGCAAGTCGTTCGCGATAATCGATGTGCGCGTCGAGCGCGACGACCTCTCGCCGGTGACGGTGAAGTACATCAAGGCGGCGGCGAAGCGATCGCAAGCGCCGTCCGAGCATCCGGCCCGCGGGAATTCGCGCGCATGAGCGATCCACTAAAGCCTGAAGCACTCGAGAATTATCGGCGCGCCTATCGCGACTTCCGATGGGAAACGCCGGAGCATTTCAACTTCGCCGAGGTCATCGACCAGTTCGCCGAAGATCCGCACCGCGTCGCGATCCTCTGGGAAGATGGCGAGGGCCGCCGCGCGCGGCTGACGTTCGCGGACATCGCGGCGCAGTCCAAGCGCATCGCCAACGTTCTCGCCGGCCATGGAATCAAGCGCGGCGACGCGGTCCTGCTGGTGCTGCCGCGAATCACGCTGTGGCAGGCCGCATATATCGGCGCGCTGAGGCTCGGCGCAATCGTCATCCCATGCACCTCGATGCTGCGCGAGAAGGATTTGATCTATCGCGCGAATCATTCCGGCGCGCGCGCGATCATCGCATCGGTCGAGAACGCCACGATGGTCGCCGACCTGCGCAAGGAATGCCCCAGCCTCGAGCACTACCTGATTGCGGGCGCCGCGCGCACCGGATGGATCAGCCTGCAGGAATACATGGGGCACTCGTCGCCGGTGTTCAAGCCCGCGATCACAAGGTCGTCGGAGCCGGCGATTTGCTACTACACTTCCGGCACCACCCGCGAACCGAAGGCGGTGCTGCATAGTCACGGCTATACCTACAGCCACAAATTCACGGGACTGAACTGGCTCGACCTCAAGCCGGGCGACATCCATTGGACCAGCTCGGACACCGGATGGGCCAAGGCCGCCTACGGCGTGTTGTTCGGGCCGTGGATGAACGGAGTAACGACCTTCATGTACAACGGCCGCTTCGACGCGGCCAGAGAACTCGAGCTGCTCGGCCGCTACCGCATTACTACTTTCTGCGCGCCGCCGACCGAGTATCGGATGATCATCAAACAAGACCTCGCGGGTTACGAATTCCCGAAGCTGCGGCATTGCACCGGCGCGGGCGAGCCGCTCAATCCCGAAGTGATCGAGGTCTGGCGCGAAAAGTTCGGGCTCACGATTCATGACGGCTACGGCCAGACCGAAACGACAATCCTCGCCGCGAACATGCCCGCGATGCCGGTGAAGCCAGGCTCGATGGGCCTCCCGTTTCCCGGCCACGACGTCCGCGTGATCAACAACGAACTGGGCGAGGCGAAAGTTGATGAGATCGGCGAAATCGCGGTGCGCGTGAGTCCCGAGCGGCCGCCGTCGCTGTTTTTGGAGTATTGGAAAAACTCCGAAGAGACCGCCGCCGTGTTCAAGGGTGATTGGTACCTGACCGGCGACCAGGCCACGCGCGACGCCGACGGCTACTTATGGTTCGTCGGGCGCGCCGACGACGTGATAATTTCCGCAGGCTACAGAATCGGCCCGTTCGAAGTGGAAAGCGCGCTGCTGGAGCATCCGGCGGTAATGGAATCCGCGGTAGTCGCGAGCCCCGACGCCGATCGCGGCTCGATCGTCAAGGCGTTCGTGAAGCTGCGCCTCGGCGTCGAACGCGGCGATCGGCTGGTCAGCGAACTGCAGGAACACTGCAAGCGCATCACCGCACCCTACAAATATCCGCGCGAAATAGAATTCATCGACGAGCTGCCCAAAACAGTCAGCGGCAAAATCCGCCGCGTCGAGCTGCGCAAACAGGAAGAATTGCGGAAAGGCAAATCCGTTTGAGAGCGCCGGGACGACGCGCTAAAGGTTTGGGATTGGAGAAATCAAAATGGCAAAAACTTTTGGAGCGGAATCGACGGCTGACGAAGTCCTCGAGGGCGTAAATCTTTCGGGCAAGCGCGTACTGGTGACCGGCGTCTCGGCCGGACTCGGCGTCGAGACCGCGCGTTCGATCGTTGCACATGGTGGCACTGTCGTCGGCACGGCGCGGGATCTGGCGAAAGCGCGGCGGGCGCTCGCCGAAGCGGGCAACCCGGCGGTCGATCTGGTCGAAATGGATCTCGCGTCGCTCGCGAGCGTGCGCAAGGCGGCCGACGAGTTATTGAAGCGCGCCAAGCCCTTCGACGTGATCATCGCCAACGCGGGCGTGATGGCGTGTCCGCAGGGCCAGACGGCCGACGGCTTCGAAACGCAATTCGGAACCAATCACCTGGGGCATTTCGTGTTCGTCAATCGGCTGGTGCCGCTTCTGAAGTCGGGCGCGCGAGTCGTCACGCTTTCGTCGGCGGGTCACCAGATAAGCGATGTCGATATCGAGGATCCGAATTTCGAGCGGACGCCGTATCAGGCGTTTACCGCGTACGGCCGATCGAAGACCGCAAATATTTTGTATGCGGTCGCGCTCGACAGCCGGCTCAAGGGACGCGGCGTGCGCGCAACTTCGATCCATCCGGGCGGAATCCAGACCGAGCTTGGCCGCCACATGACGCCGGAACTCGTCGAGCAGATGATGGCGCGGATTAACAAAGCGGCAAAGCCAGGTCAGGCACCGGGGTTCCGGTTCAAAAGTGTCCCGCAAGGATCGGCCACCTCGGTGTGGAGCGGCTTCGTCGGGCCGGCCGAAGCTGTCGGCGGGCACTATTGCGAAGACTGTCACGTATGCGAGGTGAACGACGACGCCACTTCGCGCGTCGGCGTGCGCTCATACGCTCTCAACCTTGCTCACGCGAACGACTTGTGGCGCAAGAGTGAGGAGATGGTCAACGAGCGCTTCCCGTTGTAGCGCAAGGTCCTGAGTTAAGCTGAGAGGGGAGATCATGGTCGTGCGTGCAGCAGGGCAAAACGGGCGAGGATTTCGGGCCGGGGGAGCGCAGGTCATATCGCGAGCCGTTGCGTTTGCAATCGCCGCTGCAGCCGTCTTTGGCGCGACGCCCGCGTGGGCACTTCCTCAAGGCGGGGTCGTGCAAGCTGGGACAGCCAAAATCATGTATCGCGGCCCTCACATGCTTAACGTTGTCCAGACAACGCCCCAAGCGGTTATCAATTGGCAGAGTTTCTCGATCGGGGCGAACGAGACGGTGAACTTCAGCGGCCCCTCGGCAGGCGCGGCCGTGCTCAACCTGGTAAGCGGGACGAATCCGTCAATCATCCTCGGACAGCTAACGGCCAACGGGCAGGTGTTTACGGTCAATCTGAACGGCGTGCTGTACGGAGCAGAGAGCGTGGTGACGGTGGGCGGGCTCGTCACGACCACTGCCACCATCTCGAGCGAGAATTTCATGGCGGGCGGCAGCCTAGCCTTCAGCGCGGGAAGTAACCTCGGGGCGACCATCGTGAGCCGTGGCGAGATCAGCGTCGCCAAGGGCGGGCTGCTCGCCATCGTGGCGCCGGGGGTGGAGAACTCAGGGGTGATCCAGGCGCCGCTGGGCAGCGTCGCGCTCGGCTCGGCAGATGCCTTTACGCTCGATCCTAACGGCAACCCGCTGATTCAGCTGGTCGAGGACAATTTTGTTGCGCCGGGACTCGTCGGCCCCGAGGGTCGGCCCCTCGGCAGCCTCGTCTCGAACAGCGGCGCTATTCGGGCCAGAGGCGGCATCGTGCTGCTGGCGGCGAGCACCGCGCAGCCGATCGTCAGCAGTTCGATTGACGTGAGCGGGGTGACGCGGGCGAGGACCGCAAATCTTCAGCCGGGGGAGATCGTCGTCGATGCGGGCCCGGGTCCGGCGATCGTCTCAGGGACGCTCGATGCCTCGGGGGTGAACACGGGTGAGGCTGGCGGCGAGGTCGAGGTGCTGGGGAATTCGACCGAACTTGTCGCCGGGAGTCTGATCGATTTGGCGGGCGGCGCGGGCGGCGGAATCGCAGCGATCGGAACCACCCTGGCTCGCGCTAAAGGCGGCCCGTCGGTAAGCGGCCAGCCGGTGGCGAACACGACGACCGTCGCGCAGGGGAGCCAGATCATCGCCGACGCGGTGACCACCGGTAACGGAGGCATCGTGACAGTTTTGGCACAGGACGCGACCAGTATGGCGGGGAGTATTAGCGCACGCGGCGGCAGTCAATCGGGCGATGGCGGTTTCGCTGAGATCTCGGGCGGAACGCTAAGCCTGGCCGGGACCGTCGATCTGAGCGCCGTCAACGGGGTCGCGGGCACGATCCTTCTGGATCCATATGACTTTACGATAAGTCCGTCGATGGCCAACGCAGTCAGGGCGCAAATGTTGGCCGGGAACAGCCGAGAGCTAATCCTCCGGGCTGCTCACGACCTCGAGGTCGATGCGGCCATCGATGGCCGAGGTGGAAAACCAGGCACACGCCTCGTCCTCAGGGCGGGCAACCAGGTCAGGCTTAACGCTAATGTGCTCACGAACAACGCGCCGCTCGAGGTCGATACAGGCGCCGCGGGAGTCGTCGCTGCCTCGGGCGCCGGGCTCTGCGCCGGCGCTTCCTCGATTAGCGTGAAGACGGACGGTTCGATCCATAGCCAGGATCCGTTCACCTTTAGACCGCACTGTTCAACCCCAAGTGCGGTGCGATGACAGTAAGACTCGGCCCCCGTCAAGACGGAGCGACGATGTCAAATTAAAGTCCATCCAGACTTAATACTGGGTGCAGGGGTCAGCCCTGCCGGAGAAAATATACATGGCTGAATCGACGGAGAAGCCGATTGGGATGGTCGCGAAGCCGACGCGGCCGCAGGAATTCTACGATAGCGTCAAGCGCAAATTTGCCGAGGAGCGCGATCTCCGGCTGGGCTATCGTCCTGAAGGCACCGCGCAATACACTTCGGACCTTTCAGGCGAGCTGGCGCGATACGAAGTCGATCCCTACGCCGGCAAGGTCACCCCGCGCGAACCAATCAACGACACCGTCGAGGTCCTGTTTATCGGCGGAGGATTCTCGGCGCTGTTGACCTCCGCGCGCTTGCGCGAGCGCGGCGTCGAAAGCATTCGCATCGTCGAGCGTGGCGCCGATGTCGGCGGCACCTGGTACTGGAACCGGTATCCCGGCGTCGCGTGCGACGTTGTCGCGTACGACTACCTGCCGCTGCTCGACGAGATGGACTACGTGCCCAAGGACCACTACGCGAAGGGGCCGGAGATTTTCGCGCACTGCCAGGCAATCGCGAGAAAGTACAACCTGTACGAGCTGGCAACCTTTCAGACCACCGTCACTTCGACTGAGTGGGATCCCGTCGAGCAGATCTGGAACCTGACCACGGACCGCGGCGATCGCATGAAGGCGCGCTTCGTCATCTGCGCCAACGGCACCCTCTCCAAGCCCAAGCTGGCGAAGATCAAAGGCCTCGAAACCTTCAAAGGACATTCCTTTCACACCTCCCGATGGGACTACGCCTACACCAGGCCCGATCTGTCGGGACTCGAGGGCAAGGTCGTCGGCATCATCGGCACCGGCGCGACCGCGGTTCAGGCGATTCCCGGGCTGGGCGCGGCGGCCAAAGAGCTATACGTGTTCCAACGCACGCCGTCGTCGATTGACGTGCGCGACGATTGGCCGACCGATCCCAACTGGGCGCGCCGACTAAAGCCCGGATGGCAGGCGAAGCGCCGCGAACGGGCCAAGATGCAGCCGTTCATGACCCAGGATCAAAGGGCGAAGTATGCCGCGATGTCGGCCGATGAGAAAATTCGCCGGCAGGAGAATGCGAACATCGAGGCGATGATGAAGATCCATCACCGCATCGATTCGATCGTCAAGGACAAGGCCACCGCCGAGGCGCTGAAGCCGTGGTACATGCTCCTATGCAAGCGCCCATGCTTCCACAACGACTACCTGCCGACCTTCAACCGCCCCAACGTCCATCTGGTCGATACTCACGGCAAGGGCATCACCGAAATCACTGAGAAGGGCCCGGTGTTCGAGGGCAGGCAGTACGAGCTCGACGTGCTCATCTACGCCACCGGCTTCGAGGTTCAGAAGACCGGCATCTACAATCAGATCAGAGGTGAGAACGGCGTCGAGCTCAACGATAAGTATCGCGACGGTATCCGCACGCTACTGGGAATCCATTCGCAGGGCTACCCGAATCTTTTCATCATGGGCGGCTACCAGGCGTCGTTCCAATTCAATCTGACCGACATGCTGCAAGCGCAGGGCGATCACATCGCCGCGTGCATCGAGTACGCGCGGCGCCACGGGTTCCAGTCGATCGATGTGACCGCGGAGGCCGAGGAATGGTGGGTGCAGGAGGTCATCAGGCATCGCGGCAAGACCAATCGCAACCAGGAATGCACGCCGGGCTACTACAACTTCGAAGGCGAGTTCCAGCGGCGCCAGGACGGCAACTACAACGGCGGCTTCTTCCAGTACTGCAACCACATGACCGAAGTGCAGTCGCGGATGGAGGAGCACTTCTCCTTTATAAGGAAGTAGCCATCGCAGCACGCATCAGTCCGGGTAAGGTACAACGCTGGCCGTCGCAGAAAAGCATGTTTGCCTTTTGCAGCACGTCAGAAAGTGGTGCTGCTGTCTGGCGGCGGACTTAGTGTCGATCAATCGTGGTTAGACGAGTCGGGGCTGATGCGCTGTCCGGCGTTGCACCTCTCCCGGCGACAGCGCTTCGCGGCTTTCGCCGACCTCTGCTCGGACAAGGAGAGGTTAGGCTAAGAGACTCACCTGAGATAGCTAACGCGCGGGCGTCGTGCGTTGTTTCTTCGGCTGGCCCGGAGGAAACGCGCTCGCACGCTTGTGACGCGGGCGGACGTTGAGACGATCGAGCTGACGAAAGTAGGAATCGCGCACGATCTCGAGGCCCCACAGCAGCGTCAGGCCCAGCGAGCGGCCAACTCCGCCAACGACCTCCAATATCAGAGGCAGGCCGCTGAGCGGCTCGATACGAACGTTAACCGGCGCCTTTTCTTGAGTGGTTTCCATCGACGTTCAGAGTAGGTGGCCAAGCGCCCGCATGCAACACGTCGCGGACGCCTGGCCGAGATTCAATCCGCTAGGGCGACGCCGATGCGGCAGGCGCGGGAGTTGGTGCGGCCTCGCCTGCGCCGATGACGGTGACTTTTATGTCGTCGAACTGAGCCTGCGAATCGTCGCGCGCCCACACCCCGATTTTGCCCTTGGCGATCTTGCTGTCGTCAAAATCGAAGATCATCTTGTCATTGTCGTAACACATGAAGTGCCCGCCCTGGACCGTTACCTTCAGCCGGTACCAGGTGTCCTTGTCAGTCGGCACGACGCTCTGCTTGAGCCCGATCAGCTGCCCATTGGTCATGCGCGATAGCGCGAAGTAATCGCTGGGGCATCCGGCCGACAGCAGGTAAAAGTTTTTTTGATCGACGTAGCGGAAGATCAGGCCGCCGGAACAATCGAAGCGACCACCCGCCGACTTGAACTGCGCCTCGAGCGTAAAATCCGCATACTCAGTCGGATCCGTCTCAATAGCCATTGGGTAATACTCGAGCGCGTTGGTCAGCGACTTGATCAGGCGTCCGGCGGGCAGCCCGATGGTGTTGGGTTTGCTCGGCGCAGTGGGGTCGGCGATCACCTGCCAGTCGCCTTCGATCGCTTTCCATCCCGCCGGCACTTCGCCCGCCTTGTCCTGATCGAAATTCCATACGTGAACTTCAGGCGTCGGCGTGGGCGTCGGCGTCATCGTTTCGGTCGGCGTCGGCTCGGCCTTTTTTTTCCTTCCCCTGGAATAAGCGGCCGGGCTGACAATCAGCACCGCCATCACCAGACCCGCGGCGACGACTGCGGCGCTTCGCAGCCATGAATTTTGCGTCTTCATCTATCCTCTCTCTGCCCCGATTAGAGCTGAAGCATTCTTCTTTCCGGTTGTAGTGGAGCGACAATCGAGTCGGCGCGAGTTTCGCCAATGACTGCGGTCGCTGTCAAGTTTATCGGTTAATGCGCCGGACGCTGGAGTGCTCCAATGACTAAGCAAGATGAGTATCGCAGCGAATAGCTAGTCGATTTTCAATTTTCGCTTTTCTTTCGTCACTGACTAATTGAGCGAATAGTCAGTTTATTACATCTCAAGACTCCGGATTGCTTGACTGTAGTGGTACAGAGTGGGATGTTGTGGAACCTTGGGGAGGGAAAACGGTGTTTAGTGGTCGGTTCGACCATTCGATCGATGAAAAAGGTCGGGTAAGTATCCCGGCCCGATTTCGCGAGATTTTGCAGCGCGAGAATCATGATCGTCTTTATATCACGAATTTCCCGTACGACGGAGAGCGATGCCTGGCGCTGTATCCGCCGAATGAGTGGGACAAACTCAACGCGCAGTTGCAGACCATGCCGCGATTCGATCCGCTGGTGCAGGCGTTCGAGACGTTGATCATAGGCGGGGCGCATGAAGTGCCCGTCGATCGCCAGGGACGGATCCTGATTCCAACCAACCTGCGCGACTTTGCCAATCTGGATCGCGAGGTCACGTTCTCGGCGCGGCGCGATCATTTTCAACTCTGGGACAAGCAGATCCTCGGCAAGGTTTTGAAGGCCACCGAGGAAAAAATAAACGATCCGGAATTTTTCACGAAGCTGGGTCTGTGACGGACGATGAATCTGGCGGTGATACTCGAAGACGACGCGGCGGACCGGAGGCATGTGCCGGTGATGGTGGAGGAGGTGCGCGGGCTGCTGTCCGCGCACGGTCCGCTCGCGTTCGTCGACGTGACGGTTGGGACGGGTGGGCATGCGGCGGCGATGCTACGCGCGACCAAGGCGCGGATGCTCGGGCTGGATCGCGACGCGGCGGCGCTGGCCGTCGCGCGCGACCGGCTGGGGGAGTTCGGGGATCGGGTCGTGCTCGAGCGCGCAGACTTTGGCGAAATCGCGGCCGTGATGGCGCAGCATCATTTCGACGGCGCCGATGCGATTCTCGCCGACCTTGGCATGAGCAGTTACGCGCTCGACGATCCGCAGCGCGGATTTTCGTTCAGGCTTGACGGTCCGTTGGATATGCGGATGGACGATCGGCAGACGCTCCAGGCCAAAGACCTAATCAATGAAGAGAGCGCCGAGGAACTCGCGCGCATCATCTATACCTACGGCGAAGAGCGCGGGTCGCGGCGAATCGCGCGGATGATCGTCGAGGCGCGCCGGCGCGGCCCAGTCGAGACCACCGGCGAGTTGCGCGCGATCGTCGAGCGGGCTCTGGGAGCCCATCGGCGCGGCGGGGCGCATCCGGCCACGCGCACCTTCCAGGCATTGCGCATCGCGGTCAATCACGAAATGGAAAGTCTCGCCGCGCTTCTGCGCGACGGTCCCGCACTGCTCAATCCGGGCGGGCGCATGCTGGTCATCTCGTATCACTCGCTCGAAGACCGTCCGGTCAAGGAGCGCTTTCGCGAGCTGGCGCACACGGAAAACTACACGACAATTTCGCGCAAGGTGATCAAGCCCGCCGCGGCCGAAACTTCGCACAACCCGCGCGCACGCAGCGCCAGGCTGCGATGTATCGAACGGAGCAGTCGATGAGCGCGCGCGTGAAACCGACGCGGCGGCCGTCGAAGATGGTGCCGACGGTGCTGGGCGCGATGATCGCGGTGGTGGGATTCGCGACGCTGATGCTACGGCTGCAGATGACGCAGGAAGGCTACCGGCTCTCGGCGCTGCACGATGAAATCGCGAAGCTGCAGGACGAAAATCGCGAGCTGCGCCTGACCGCCGCGCAGCTCAGCTCGCATGACCGGCTGCGCGCGCTCGCGCCGCAGTATCATCTCGCGCCGCCCGGCCGCGGACAGGTGGTGATGCTCCCATGAATGTAGCGTTCAAGCAGCGGCGCGTGCGAATCGGAGCGCTCACGCTTGCCCTGGCAGCGTTGTTCGGCCTGGCGGTGATTCGGCTGGTGTTCCTGGTGGCGTTGTACGGGCCCAGGTTGAACACGCTCGCGCACGACGAGCATACCGGGGAAACCCGGCTCGCCGCCGTACGCGGGCCGATCGTCGATCGCAACGGCGAGCCGCTGGCGCTCTCGGCCGAGACGCGATCGGTTTACGCGCGGCCCAAGAAGGTGATCGAGTCGAGCACGCCCGCCGAGCGCTCCAAGCTTGCGGCGATTCTGATGATGATGCCGATTTCGCTCGAATCGAAACTGAACAAGGCGGCGCCGTTCGTGTGGCTCGAGCGCCGAATCTCGCCGGACAAAGGGCAAGCTGCGGAAGCGCTTGGAATCGAGGGCATCGGCACGATTAGCGAATATAAGCGGTTTTACCCGGAGAGCAACCTGGCCGCGTCGGTGGTGGGGTTGGCGGGGATGGACGGCCAGGGGCTCTCCGGATTGGAACTGCAGTACGACAAGATTGTGCGCGGCGAGGCGGTCGAATTGAGCTTCGATCATGACGCGCAGGGACATCCGATTTTCGACAGCCCGCTCGCGCTCAAGGCGCCGGAACCCGGCGCGCAGCTCGAGCTCACCATCGACTCGTCGATCCAGTCGCTGGCGGAAACCGAACTGGCGGCGGAAGTTAAGACCAGCGGCGCGAAACGCGGCAGCGTCATAGTGCTCGATCCGTTTACCGGCGAAGTGTTGGCGATGGCGAACGTCAGCGCCGACGGCGCCAACCTTCACGACCGTCTGCACAACCCGGCGGTCCAGGACGCGTTCGAGCCCGGCTCGACGATGAAGGGAATTCTCGGCTCGATTGCGCTGGCCGATCACGCGATCACCACAGATAAACAATTTTTCTGCGAGAACGGGCATTTCACGATCGACCGCCACACGATTCACGATCACAGCCCGCACGGATGGTTGAATCTTGGCGGGATAATCGAAGTGTCGTCGAACATCGGCGCTTCGAAGATTGCGCTGACGCTCGGCTCGCAGCGTTATTACGAAGGGCTGCGCGCTTTCGGAATCGGTTCGCGCACTGGAATCGATTTGCCGGGCGAGGCGGGCGGGTTGCTGAGCAAGCCGGCCGGGTGGAAGGAAATCGATCTCGCCAATCACGGCTTCGGCCAGGGCGTGGCGGTTACGCCGATCCAGCTCGCGGTGGCGTACGCGGCGATCGCGAACGGCGGGAATGTCGTGCGGCCGTACGTCGTGAAGGCGGCATACGACTCGCAAGGGCGCGCGATTCTCACGCACACGCCGCAGGTGTTGCGCCGCGCGATCGCGCCCGACGTCGCGCATCAGATGAATCTGCTGCTGCGCAACGTCGTGATGTCCGATGGCGGCACGGCGGCCAAGGCCCGCGTTGACGGATTTATCGTCGCGGGCAAGACTGGCACGGCGCAGATGGTGAATCCGGAAAACGGCACCTACTATCAGAACCGGCACGTGTCTTCGTTCGTGGGATTTTTGCCGGCCGACGATCCGCGGCTCCTGATTTTGGTGGCGCTGTACGATGTCGGCCACGAACACTTCGGCGGCTTGATCGCGGCGCCGGTGTTCAGCGAAATCGCGCAGGGCGCGGTCCGCGATTTGAATATCACGGCGCCGAGTGAGGCCAGCATGATCCCGATGCCGGATTTCGGCAAAGACCCGAGCGGCAAAACTCCCGCCACAACGAGCGCCGATCCTGACGACTATCTGCCGGTGTTGACCGGCTCGAAGCTGACGCGCGCGACGCCGAATTTCTCCGGTCTCAGTCTCCGCCGCGCGATGGAGCTGGCCCGCGTCTCGCGCGTCAACGTCGATGTGCATGGCGGCGGCTATGTGGTCGCGCAGGATCCGGTCGCGGGCGCTCCGCTCAATCATGCGACGGTGAAATTGACTCTGGCGGCGATTGTAGCGGACAGCGGCGCCGACACCGCGGCGGACGCGGCGGTCGTGCCCGCATCGTATTTCAGCGGCGGCGGTGTATCGCCCGTCAGGCGAAAGTGAAACTTGGTGAATTGCTCGAAGGACTCGACGTCCGTCGAATCGACGGCGACCTGAACGTGGAAATCACGGGCCTCAGTTATGACTCGCGTCAGACGAAGCCCGGTCATCTGTACTTCTCGACGGCCCGCGACGCGACGCGCAACCGGGCCAACATTGACGATGCATTAAACCGTGGGGCGCGCGCTGTGGTGGTTGAAGGTTGGGATGGCGGAACAGCGCGCCCCGCGGCGACCCTGGTGGTGAGCGAGCGGCCGCGCCTGCTGATGGGCGCGGCCGCCTCGCGGTTCTTCAAGGCGCCGAGCGAGCGCGTCGATTTGATCGGAATCACCGGCACCAGCGGCAAAACGACAACCAGCTACATCGTGGCGTCGATTTTCGAAGCCGCCGGGATGCCGACAGGGATCATCGGCACCATTGGAATTTTCATCGGTGGCAAAAACATCTACAGCGGACTGACGACGCCCGAGTCGCTGGACTTCGAGTCCGCCCTGGCGCGGATGGAGCGCGAGGGCACGCGTCACGCGGTGGCGGAGGTGTCGTCGATTGGAATCGCCGAAGGGCGCGTCGATGCGCTGAACTTCCGTGCCTGCATGTTCACCAACCTCGGCCGCGATCATCTGGACTATCACGCGACCATCGAAGATTACTTCGCGGCGAAGCTGCGGCTGTTCACCGAGATAATGCCGCGCAGCCGGCGCTCGAACACCGTCGCGATTGTCCGCGGCGACGATCCCTTCGGGCGGCGCGTGCTCGAAGCTGTGAAGGGATCGAAAATAAGTTTCGGCATGGATCGATCGCTCGACGTGCATCCCGGGAAATTCGACGCGGATCTGAGCGGCATCCGCGCGACGCTGTCGGTGCTCGGAAAAAAAATCGAGATCGAATCGCCGCTCATCGGGGAAATTAACTTGCTCAATATCCTCGGCGCGGCGGCTCTGTCGGCGGCCCTGGGTGTCGATATGGATGCGGTGGTTGTAGGGGTGCGGCGATGCCCAGGGGCCCCCGGCAGGCTCGAAGCGGTCGCGTCGAAACCGGGAGTCACGGTGCTGGTCGATTACGCGCACAAGCCTGACGCGCTCGAAGCGGTGCTGAAGGCGCTCCGAGCCTTGCGCGCCGGCAAAATAATCTGCGTGTTCGGATGCGGCGGCGATCGCGACCGCGGCAAGCGTCCGATCATGGGAGAGATTGCGGGGCGGCTCGCCGATATCCCGGTGCTGACCTCGGACAATCCGCGCAGCGAAGATCCGCTGGCGATCATCGCCGAGGTCGAGCAGGGATTGATCGCGGCGGGTCGGGCGCGAAGCAACGATCCGTCGAACAGCGGTGGATACATCGTGGAGCCGGATCGGCGCACAGCGATCGGCATCGCGCTGCGAATCGCTGCCGCGGGTGACGCGGTTCTGATCGCAGGCAAAGGACACGAGGACTACCAGTTGGTTGCGGGACGCGTACTTCCATTCGACGATCGCGCCGTGGTCCGCAAGCTTGCCGCGGAACTCGGCCGCGGGCAGAGTTGAGATTCGGCGAGCGCCGCGATGCTCTACCTGCTGCTTTATCCCCTGCACAAATATTATTCCGGCTTCAATGCGCTCAGGTACGAGACCCTGCGATCGGTGCTGGCCGGGCTTGCCGCGCTCGCGCTGTCGTTGGCTCTGGGACCCATTCTCATCGATCGGTTCCGCGCGCTGCACATCGGTCAGACAATTCGCGAAGTTGTTCCGCAGGCGCATCAGAAGAAGGCCGGCACGCCGACGATGGGCGGACTGTTGATAGTCGCGTCGATGCTCGCGGCGACCTTGCTGCTCGCCAACGTCCTGAATCCTTACGTCTGGATCGCGATCTTCGTAACGCTGACCTTCGGCGCCATCGGCTTCAGCGACGACTACTTCAAACTTACCCGCGGCAAAGGGCTCGGCCTCTCCGGCCCGGCCAAGCTGGTGTGGTCATTTTCGTCCGCGTTCATCGCGGCGGCGTGGCTGTTTCTTTATCTCGGCTTCGATACGCATCTGACGGTGCCCTTCCTGAAAAACGTCCATCCCAATCTGCATGTCTGGTTCTACATTCCGTTTGCGATGCTGGTGATCGTCGGATGCTCCCATGCGGTGAACCTGACCGACGGGCTCGATGGGCTGGCGATCGGGCCGGTGATGACGGTCGCGCTGACGTATTGGGTTTTCAGTTATGTCGCCGGCAACATCAAGTTCGCCAGCTACCTGCAGATACCGTACATCGCGGACATGGGCGAGGTCGCGATTTTCTGCGCGTCCATCATCGCCGCGTCGCTCGGCTTTCTGTGGTTCAACGCGTATCCGGCTTCGATGATGATGGGCGACGTCGGCGCACTCGCGCTCGGCGGCGCGATCGGAACGGTGGCGGTGCTGTGCAAGCAGGAACTCGCGCTGGTGCTTGCGGGCGGAGTATTCGTCGCGGAAGCGGCGTCAACCATCATTCAGCGCTACTATTTCAAAGCGACGGGCGGCAAGCGATTTTTTCTGATGGCGCCGCTGCATCATCATTTTGAGCTCAAGGGAATTCCCGAAACCGTGGTCGTGATCAGATTCTGGATCGTGTCGATCGTGTGCGCGCTGGTCGCGCTGAGCACGCTCAAGCTGCGTTGAATCGATGGAACTGTCGAACAAACGCGTGATGGTCGTGGGACTCGGAGTCAGCGGACTCGCCGCGGCGCGGTTCCTTGCAACGCGCGGCGCGAAGCTCGTGATGACTGATCGGCGCGTCGAAGTCGAGCGCGGCAAATTACCGGCCGGCGCCTTCAAGCTGGGCGCCGAAGACGCGAGCTGGTTGGACGGAATCGATCTGGTCGTCGCCAGTCCCGGAGTAGCGCGCGATTCGGTTCTGCTGCGGGCTGCGGCCGAGCGCCGAATTCCAGTAATCGGAGAAATCGAACTCGCGAGCCGTTTCCTCGACGCGCCAATCGCCGCCGTCACCGGCACCAACGGCAAGAGCACCGTCGTTGTGCTGCTCGGAGAAATTCTGAAGGCGTCGGGACGGCGCACGTTCGTCGGCGGCAACCTCGGCACGCCGCTTATCGACGCGGTTGATGGCAGGTGGGACGTCGCGGTGGTCGAGGTATCGAGCTTCCAGCTCGAATCGATCGAGAAATTCCGCCCGCACGCCGGCGTGCATCTTAACTTGAGCGACGATCACTTCGATCGCTACAAAGATCTCGTCGACTATGGGAGCGCGAAGGCGCGTTTGTTCGAGAACCAGGATGCTTCGGACTACGCGATTTTGAATCGCGACGATCCGAATGTCTGGAAGCTCGCGCAGGGCGTGCGCGCGCGCGTTATTGGCTTCGGCCACGCGCGCGGCGAACCGGGTGCGTCGATCTGGTTCGACGAACAGTCCAACGCGCTGGCTTTCGATTTCAATTTCGATAAGGCGCTTCGCGGGCGTATCAGCCTCAAAGGATTTCGGCTGCGCGGGCGGCATAACATCTCCAATGCGATGGCGGCGTCGGCGGCGGCGCTCGCACTCGGCGTGGACGCCGGGGAAATCGAGCGGGCGCTCGCGGCGTTCCGCGGATTGCCCCATCGGATCGAGGTCGTGCACGAGCACGGCGGCGTCACTTACATCGACGATTCGAAGGGCACCAACGTCGGCGCAGTGGTCGAGGCGATCGACGCGCTCGCGGCCCCGATAATTCTGATCGCGGGCGGTCTCGACAAGGGCGGAGATTACGCGCCGCTGCGGCGTCCGCTCGAAGAAAAAGTCAAACTTGCGATTTTTAACGGCGCGGCGCGGGACCAGATGGCGGCGGCGCTCGAGGGTGCGACGAAGATCGAATCGGTGGCGACGCTGGCGGAGGCCGTCGAGCATGCGGCGCGCGCGGCGCGGCCGGGAGATACCGTGCTGCTGTCGCCGGCATGTTCGAGCTTCGATCAATTCAAGGACTATTCGGAACGTGGGAACGTATATAAAGAGCTGGTTCGGGCGCTTTGACGCGGTAAGTTATCGGCGGCCCGACCCGTGGCTGTGGCTCCCGGCGGCGGTGCTGCTGTTGCTCGGGCTGCTGATGGTTCTGAATACGACGTACTTTCTCGGCATCGAGAAGCGCGGCGACGCGTTCCATTTTTTCAAGCTTCACCTGGCGCACATCGCGGTCGGCTTCGTGTTTCTGATGCTGCTGTCGCAATTTTCGCTGGCCGGCCTGCGACGAATCGCGATGCCGCTGTTCATCGGATCGATCGTGATGCTCGTGCTGCTCTACGTGCCCGGTCTTGGCTTGATGAAGGGCGGCGCGCGGCGATGGCTGAGGCTGGGCCCGGTGATCGCCGAGCCGTCGGAGCTGGTGAAATTTGCGCTGGTGTTTTTTCTCGCCGAGTTCCTGAGCAAGCGCCAGGCGCGAATCCGCGAGTTCAAGCATGGACCGCTGTCGGTGTTTCTGATCGTCGGGCCCATCACACTTTTGATTCTGAAGCAGCCCGACTTCGGCAGCACCGTTATGATCGCGCTGATTCTGTTCGCGATGCTGTGGGCCGCGGGTGCGCGCTGGGAGCATCTTGCGGGCGCCGGCGGCGGCGCGCTGGTATTGTTGGCGTTCCAGGCGGTGGCGAAGTCGTATCGCATGAAGCGCATGACCACCTTCCTCGACCCGTGGTCGGTCGCGCGCGGCGCCGGATTCCAGCTCGTGCAGTCGTTCATCGCGCTCGGCGAGGGCGGCAAATGGGGCGTCGGTCTCGGCGCCGGACGCCAGAAGATGTTCTATCTGCCCGAGGCTCATACGGATTTTGTGTTCGCAGTCGTCGGCGAGGAATTCGGCTTGATTGGCGCCGCGGTTGTGATCTCGCTGTTCCTGGTGATCCTGTTTCGAGGGATGCGAATCGCGCACGACGAGCCCGATCCCTTCGCGAGCCTGCTCGCGGTTGGATTGACGGCGCTTCTCTCGATTCAGGCGTTGATCAACATGTCGGTGGTGATCGGTTTGATCCCGACCAAGGGACTGCCGCTGCCGTTCCTGAGCTACGGCGGCACTTCGATCATCATCGCGATGGCAGCGTTGGGCGCGCTACTCGCGCTCGGGCGCCGGCCGGCGGTGCGATGAAAGTGATAATCGCCGGCGGCGGTACGGGCGGGCATCTTTTTCCGGCGGTCGCGCTGGGAGAGGAAATGATTCGCGAGCGTCCCGCGCTCGACGTGCTGTTTGTCGGTACCAGCGCGGGACTCGAGGCAAAGTGGTTGCCGAAGAGCGGATACAAATACGAGCTGTTCGAGATGCATGGAATTCGCGGGCATAGCGCAGTCGAGCGAGCGCGCGCGTCGGTGGAATTCGTTCGCGCGATCGGACTGGCGACGTCGCTGGTCAGGCGCTTTCGGCCGGGCATTATCGTGAGCGCGGGCGGATACGCGTCGGCGTCGATCGGCGCGGCGGCGATCCTGACGCGGACGCCGCTGGTGTTGATGGAGCAGAACACGCGGCTGGGCCTGGTGAATCGGATGTTGTCCAGATTCGCCAGAAAAATCTGTGTCGGCTTCAGTGACAGTGCGACCAATTTCAGTTCTTCTAAAGTGGTTGTGACGGGTAATCCCACCCGGTTCCAGTACCGGCCTGACCGATCGGGGCGTGAGGCCGGTCAATTACAAATCCTTGTTTTAGGCGGTTCGTCCGGAGCGCATCGCCTGAATATTGGCGTCGCAGGGGCTTTCAAAATCTATGGAAAAAGTGTTATAAATTTGCGAGTAGTGCACCAGACCGGGGAGGCGGATGAGGAGTTGGTGAGAAGTGCATACCGCGAAATCGGGTTCGCGGCTGAGGTGGTGCCGTTTATCGACGACGTTGCCGCCGCGCTGCATCGTGCCGATCTGGTTATCGCGCGCTCTGGCGCGATGACGGTCACCGACATTGCTCTTGGCGCGCGTGCAGCTATTTTCGTGCCGTATCCCTTCCACAAAGATCAGCAACAAGTGCACAACGCGCGCGTGATCGAAAAGCGCGGCGGAGCCATAATAGTTCGCGACGACGATCAGCTTGCCTCGAACCTTGCGCGCGAACTCGGGGCCTTGATTAGTCATCCCACGCGGCTGGGCGAGATGGGTTTGCGGGCGCATCAGGAGGCCCATCCGGACGCCGCTCGTCACATCGCGAAAATTTGCTTCGAGATAGCGGAGAAGGCGGCAGCGTGAGTGAACTGCTCGCAAATGGTCTTTTGACCCGTCAGCGGCGGCTGCATTTCGTCGGCATCGGCGGCGCCGGTATGAGCGGAATCGCGGAGCTATGCCTCAAGCTCGGGATGCGCGTCAGCGGATGCGATCTGAAACCGTCGGCGACCATCGCGCGGCTCGCGTCGCTCGGCGCGGAAATCAGCCAGGGCCATCATCCGGCCCATCTGAAGGACGGCGGCGGTATCGACGCGGTCGTCATTTCATCGGCGATAAAATTCTCGAATCCGGAAGTCGCGCGAGCGCGCGAGATGAAGATTCCGGTGATCGCGCGCGCGGAGATGCTCGGCGAGCTGCTGCGGATGTCCAAGCTCGGCGTCGCGGTCGCAGGCACTCATGGCAAGACGACCACCACCGGCTTGATTGCGCTGATCATGGAAGAGGCCGAGCTCGATCCAACCGTCGCAGTGGGCGGAAATATTCGCAACACCGGAAGCAACGTCCGGCTCGGACGCGGCGATTTCATGGTCGCCGAGGCCGACGAGAGCGACGCGTCGTTCCTGCTGCTGATCCCGACCATCGCGGTGGTGACCAATATCGATCCCGAGCATCTCGATCATTACGGCACGATGGATAAAGTTCGAGAAGCCTTCGCCGACTTTATTAATCGGGTGCCGTTTTATGGCGTGGCGGTCCTGTGCATCGACAGCGTGAACGTCCGCGGGTTGATGGCGTCGATTCGCAAGCCGATGGTGACCTACGGCGTGGCGCAGGACGCGGACCTTCGTGCCGAGAAAATCGTGATCGACGGCCTCTCGACGCGCTTCGAGGTGATTCGCAAGGGCGAAAATCTGGGGCGGGTGACGATCCCGACGCCGGGCGTTCATGTTGCGCTGAACTCGCTCGCGGCAATCGCGGTCGCGATGGAAGTCGGCGTCAGTTTCGAGCGCGCGGCGTCGGCACTCGCAAAGTTCGGCGGAATCAGCCGCCGTTTCGAGATCAAGGGCGAAGCGGCCGGGCGAATTGTGCTCGACGACTACGCGCACCATCCGGCCGAAGTGCGCGCGACGCTCGCGGCCGTGCGCGCGTCGTTCAAGCGCCGCGTAGTCGCGGTCTTTCAGCCCCATCGGTACACGCGCTTGCGCGATTTGTTCGACGATTTTCTGTCAGCGTTCGACGATGCCGACGTGCTCTACCTGTTCGATGTGTATCCGGCCGGCGAGGAGCCGATCGCCGATGTATCGTCGCGCCGTTTGTACGAAGCGCTGCGCGCGCGCGGGCATCTGGAAGTGCATTACCTCGGAGCCGAAGAAGATCCCGCGGCGCGAATCGCGTCAGGTTCGCGCGCCGGCGACGTGATCGCGACTCTGGGCGCCGGCGATATTTACAGGATGGGCGGCGAAATTCTGGACGCGCTCAGCGCCGAGGTCAAACTTCATGAAGGCGCTTGAAGGCGAGCTGCGCGCGAGATTCGGCGATCGCGTTCGCGCGGCGATGCCGCTCGCCGGGCTCACCTCATTTCAGATCGGAGGACCCGCGGACTTGTTCGTCAACGTCGAGGACGAAGCCGAGCTGATGCATGCGAAGGCCGCCGCCTATCGCGCGGGCGTGCCCTGCTTTTGCCTCGGCGCGGGCACCAATCTGCTGGTGAGCGATCGCGGGATGCGCGGGCTGGTGGTGAGGCTCGGCGACGGTTTCGGAAAAATAAAAATCGGCAGCACCAAAGTCGTTGCAGGCGCCGGCGCCGCATTCGGTGCGCTGGTCCTGGCGGTAATCGATCAGGGTCTCGAGGGGCTTGAATTCGGCGAAGGTATTCCCGGCACCGTCGGCGGCGGATTGGTGATGAACGCGGGCGCGTTCGGCGGCGAGATCGCAAAGGTGGTCACGTTGGTGCACGGCGTTACCGAAGCCGGCGCCGCGGTCGCCCTGACCAGGGACGAGGTCAAGTTTGCTTATCGGCGGACTGAGTTGCCGAGTCATTTCATAATCACGCGGGTCGATTTCGAGCTTGCTCGCGGCGATCGCGAACTACTGATGGAGCGCGTCGCGCAGCTAAAGGCCAAGCGCGCGTCGCGTCAGCCGCGCGGCGTGCCGAACGCGGGCTCGATCTTCAAAAATCCGCCCGGAAATTTCGCGGGCAAACTGCTCGAAGGCGCCGGACTCAAGGGGACGCGACTGGGCGGCGCCGCGTTTTCGGATCAGCATGCAAATTTTATCGTGAATCTGGGCGGCGCTCAGGCCGTGGAAGTGCGCGCGCTGATCGACATGGCGCGCATCAAGGTCAAGG
The DNA here is from genome assembly GCA_963717005.1 of uncultured delta proteobacterium. Taxonomy (GTDB): domain Bacteria; phylum Desulfobacterota; class Binatia; order Binatales; family Binataceae; genus Binatus. The sequence goes on along the minus strand of OY970324.1, from coordinate 3,778,737 downwards.
AGCAGAGCGGCGTATTGCTCGAACCGGAGGTCAGGCTGGTCGGCGATTGGTGATGCGCAATTCGGATTGAGGTGGCTGGGTGGTGGCGGTTCGCGGAGGAAATAAAGCGGTGGCGGGGTGGAGCGCGCGGATGGGCGGGCTGGTGGTGTGCGCATTTTTCGCGCTCGGTGTGATGACGGGGTTCAGCACCGCCGGCCGCGCAGTGGCTCTCAGAGCCTCCGCAAGCCTTACCGCATATCGCGATCAACTTATCGATTCGCTCGTGCCGGCACGCGCGACTGCCGCGAACTATTCCGCCGTGCTGGTCGAGTGGGCCGGCCGCACGGGGATTTACCATCGCCCCTTGCGCGCGCCGGGTCCTGCCGCGATTTCGGCCGGCGACGTGCGTGACGGCGCGATCGCCATCGTCGAGCGTCGCGACGGCTTCTACCAACTGTTCAGCGGCGGCGAACTGCGCGGTCCCGTCTCAATCGGTAAGCAGGGCGATTTGCCCGTGCTGAGCGGCGCCGCGCTTGACAACGCGCGCGGGTCGCAGATGGTCGATTACGCCTCGGAGCTGGTGCGCGCGGAGACGCAACTGTCGGAAATAATCTCCGAGATGCACGTCGGCGACGACGGCACCGCCTCGTTATTCCTCGAGCGCGAGCGGACCGAAGTCGTTATCGATCTCGATCGCGCGACGACTGAACTTCAGCGCGCGATAAAAGTCCGGCAGCAGTGGCAGGGACGCGAGAACCTGATCGCCGCGCTCGATTTGACCACCCCGGGACTCGCCGTAGTGCGTCTGCATGCGGTCGAGAAGAATCATTCGAAGCATAAGATCGCGATTCGAAAAGTTTCGTTCCAGCCGGATGGGGAGCCGGTGACGCGATGAGAACTCTGCTCACCGGGCTGGACGTTGGCACCAGCAAAGTCTGCGCGATTGTCGGCGAATCGCTGGCTGACGGCCAGTTGGCGACGCTGGGCTTCGGAATCGCGCCATGCACCGGGCTGCGCAAGGGCGTCGTCGTCAATATCGAGGCGACGGTCGATGCGATCAAAGCGGCGGTCGAGGAAGCGGAGAAAACTTCCGGCGTGCGCGTCGGTTCGGTCGTGGTCGGCGTCGCGGGGCCGCATATCAAAGGGCTCAACAGCCACGGAATCGTCGCGGTGCGCGGCGGCGAAGTCAGCTCGCGCGATGTCGATCGAGTGATCGATGCGGCGCGCGCGGTAGCCATCCCACTCGATCGCCAGGTGCTGCACATTCTGCCGCAGCAGTTCGCCGTCGATGAGCAGGAGGGCGTGCGCGAGCCGTACGGCATGGCGGGCGTGCGGCTCGAGGCGCGCATTCATATCATCACGGCCGCGCAGAGCTACGGCCAGAATCTCACCAAGTGCTGCGAGCGCGCGGGCGTGACGCCGTCGGAGATGGTTTTCCAGCCGCTCGCCTCCGCCGACGCGGCGCTGTTTCCCGAGGAGCGCGAGCTCGGCGTCGCGCTGATCGACATCGGCGGCGGCACCACCGACATCATTGTGTTCCACGGCGGCGCAGTGATGCACACCGCGGTGCTGCCGATTGGCGGCAATCACCTCACCAGCGATATCGCCGCGGGATTGCGCACGCCTATCTCTGACGCCGAGCGACTCAAGGTCACCTTCGGCGTCGCGACCAACCAGGTCGTGCGGCGCGACGAGATGGTGCAGGTGCCGGGAGTCGGCGGCCGCGAGCCCCGCGTGATCGCGCGCCGGCTGCTGGGTGAAATCATCGAGCCGCGCATGGAAGAGATTTTCACGATGGTGCAGCGCGAGCTGCTGCGCTCCGGTGTTTCCGACGGCCTCGCGTCGGGAGTGGTGCTGGTCGGCGGGACCTCGCTGCTCGAGGGCACGCAGGAGCTGGCCGAGCGTATCTTCGGCGTGCCGGTGCGGCGCGGACTTCCGATCAACCTCAAGGGGCTGCCCGAAGAACTGATGAAGCCGATGTTCACGACGGCGGCCGGACTTCTGCTGTATCAGAGCGCCGCGGGCGGAATTGGCAACGGAGTTGGAAAAGCGGGCCGGCTGGGAAAGCTTCGCTCGCGGTTTAGCGATTGGGTGAGGGACTTCTTTTGAGAAGTCGCCGGAACAACAAATTAAATGGGCAACAAACTTTGCCGGTAGGTGGTGGAGGAGGATCTGTGATGATTGAGTTGGTGAGTAATCCCGACCCGGGCGCGAGGATCAAGGTAATCGGCGCAGGTGGATGCGGCGGCAACGCGGTCAACCACATGATCAATGTGGGGCTGCGCAACGTCGATTTTATCGCCGTCAATACCGACATCCAGGCGCTGCAGAATAACCATGCGCCGCTGCGCATTCAGATCGGTGACGAGATCACGCGCGGACGCGGCACCGGCGGCAATCCCGAAATTGGACGCAAGGCGGCGCTCGAAGACGAGGATCGCATTCGTGAAATCCTGTCGGAAGCTGAGATGGTGTTCGTCACCGCTGGTATGGGCGGTGGCACCGGAACCGGCTCTGCCCCAGTGATTGCGCGCATCGCGCGCGAGCTCGGCGCGCTGACCGTCGGCGTCGTCACCAAGCCCTTCCAGTTCGAGGGCCGCCGCCGCATGGCGCAGGCCGAAGAAGGACTGCGCGAGCTCAAGAACGCGGTCGATACGCTGATCACGATTCCAAATCAGCGCCTGCTCTCGGTCGCGAGCAAAAATACCTCGCTCAAGGAATCGTTCCAGAAAGCCGACGACGTGCTGCTGCAAGCGGTCCGCGGAATTTCGGAATTGGTCACCGTGCACGGGCTCATCAACCTCGATTTCGCCGACGTGCGATCGATCATGGCCGAGATGGGCATGGCGATGATGGGCGCAGCGACCGCCGCGGGCGAAAATCGCGCGGTCGAGGCTGCGCAGCGCGCGATTTCGAGCCCGCTGCTCGAAGACGTTTCGATCAAGGGTGCGCGCGGCCTGCTGATCAACGTGACCGGCGGCTCGGATATGGCGCTGTACGAAGTGAACGAAGCGGCCAGCCTGATCCAGGAAGAAGCGCACGAAGATGCGAACATAATCTTCGGCGCCGTGATCGACGACGCCATGTCGGACGAGATTCGTGTCACCGTGATTGCGACCGGCTTCGGCGATCTCGACCGAACCTCCGCGCGCTACTCGCCGTCGGGTGCGCCGGTCACCTCGCCAATCGCGGCGGCCTCGACCCGGCCGGTCGATCCGATGGAGGTCAAGCAGCCGGCGCCCGCCGCGCAAGCCGGGCAGGTGCGGATGTTTCCTGGCAACAAGCCTGTGCGCCGGATGGGGCTGGTTGTTGACGACAGCACGCTCGACATCCCGGCCTTCAGGCGTCGCGGCGAAGATTCGGGCCTGGCGGAGGATAAGCTCGAGCCGAACTCGCTGCTCGACGGCGACGACAAGCTCGACATCCCGACCTTCCTGCGCAAGCACCTCGACTAGCGGGCACGATTCTGGAACTTGTTGCGGCGCCGGAGTCCAACGACTCGCGGCGCCGCATTTGCGTTTGCGCCCTCCGGCCGTGGAGCGCCAACTAGACAATGATATCCAGGCAGGCGATTTGACCTATCAGTCTAGTCTGACTAGACTGACATTCATGAAATGGCAGATTCAAGAAGCCAAGGCGCGCTTCAGCGAAATGGTCGAACGCACTCTGCGAGAAGGACCGCAAACGGTAACCCGTCGCGGCAAACCTGTCGCCGTCCTGGTTAAGGCCGACCAATATCAGCGTTTGCGTAGCGGGGGCAAAACCTTCAAGGCATTGCTCGCCTCGGCTCCGCTCGAAGGCATCGAGATCCGACGGCCGCGTGACGCAGCGCGGATCATTCGACTTTGAATGTACCTGCTTGATACGAACGTCATATCGGAAGTGGGCAAAGGCCGGCGTTGCGATCGCCACGTAGCCGCCTGGTATCGCGGAGCCCGCGATGACGAACTCTTCCTTAGCGTTCTGGTCGTCGGCGAGATTAGGCAAGGAATCGAACGCCTGCGTCCGCGAAATACTCAACGAGCTGTCTCGCTGGAAGATTGGCTGGAAGAGATTTTGGCTTCGTTCAGCGAACGAGTACTGCCTGTGGATGAGCGGGTCGCACAGATCTGGGGTCGTATAAACGCGCGCGGGCCTTTCGCTGTCGTTGACTCTCTTCTGGCCGCGACTGCCGAGGCTCACCGCCTGACTCTGGTAACGCGCAACCTCAAAGACATTGAACGTAGCGGCGTCCGCTGCTTCAACCCCTTCGAACCTGCCGGGTCGGTCGAATAGAGCAGGATCGATCGGCGGCTCGGAACGGATCTATCGCCCGGCCGCGACTCGTTGCGCGGGAGCTTCCCCGTTGAGCGATTTCAGGATCGCCTGGCGGCGATCTTTCAATTCCTTCGGCATCGTCGGACCGATCCTGTCGAAGAACTCGCTGGTAGATTCGAGTTCCGCTTTCCATTCGACGGGATTCACCGCGAGTGCATCGAGTGCCGTGCGGCTGGAGATCTCGAGGCCCTTCAGATCGAGTTCGCCCTCATTGGGGACTATTCCGACCGGCGTCTCGCGGCCCTTGGCGCGACCGTGGATTCGATCGAGCATCCATCTCAGCACCCGCATGTTTTCGCCGTAGCCGGGCCAGATGAAACTTCCGTCGGCGCGCTTGCGGAACCAGTTCACCATGAAAATACGCGGCGGCTTTTTGATCGCCGCGCGCATCTTGAGCCAATGAGCGAAATAATCACCCATGTTGTAGCCGCAGAACGGCAGCATCGCCATCGGATCGCGCCGCAGCACGCCGACCGCTCCTGAAGCCGCCGCCGTCGTCTCCGACCCCATCGTGGCGCCCATGAAAACGCCGTGCGTCCAGTCCATCGATTCAAGCACCAGCGGCACCGTCGAGGCGCGCCGGCCGCCGAAGATGATCGCGGAGATCGGCACGCCGCGCAGATCGTCGGCACTCGGCGACCACGCCGGATTGTTGCGCATCGGCGTCGTGAAGCGGCTGTTCGGATGCGCGGCCTTGTCGGTCGATCCCTTCTGCCACGGGCGGCCCTGCCAGTCGAGCATCCCGTCGGTCGCGGGCACGTCCATTCCTTCCCACCACACGTCGCCATCGGCAGTCATCGCGACGTTGGTGAAAATCGTGTCGTGCTCAACCATCTTCATCGCGTTCAAATTCGATTTTGCGCTGGTGCCGGGCGCGACCCCGAAGTATCCGTTTTCGGGATTGACCGCCCACAGTCCGCCGTCGGGGCCGACCCGCATCCACGCGATATCGTCGCCGACCGTGAATACTTTCCAGCCCTTGAACTCGGCCGGAGGCGTGAGCATCGCCAGATTGGTCTTGCCGCATGCGCTCGGAAACGCCGCCGCGATATAGGTGGTCTCGCCGGCGGGGCTCTGCAAGCCGAGAATCAGCATGTGTTCGGCCAGCCAGCCTTCGTCGCGGCCAAGCACGCTCGCGATTCGAAGCGCGAAGCATTTCTTGCTCAGCAACGCATTCCCGCCGTAGCCGCTGCCGACCGAGATGATCGTGTTGTCCTGCGGGAAGTGACAAATCAGCCGGCGCTCGGGATTCACATCGAGCGTGCAATGAATGCCGCGGTTGAAGTCGGCCGAGTCGCCCAGTTGCGCGAGCGCCGCACTGCCCATCCGCGTCATGATTCGCATGTTCAGCACCACGTAGATGCTGTCAGTCAACTCGACCCCGACTTTCGACAACGGCGATCCGAGCGGGCCCATCACGTACGGCACCACGTACAGCGTGCGCCCGTGCATCGAGCCGTCGAGCCATCCGCGCAGCTTGTCGTATGTGGCGGCGGGTTCGGACCAATTGTTGGTCGGCCCGGCGTCCTCTTTTTTCGGAGTGCAGACGAACGTCAGTTGCTCGGTGCGCGCGACGTCGTTGGGATTCGAGCGATGCAGGTAGCAGCCGGGCCGCTTCTCCTGGTTGAGCTCGATCAGTGTTCCCGCGGCAACTGCCTGTTTCGTGAGCCGTGCTTTCTCAGCTTCGGAACCGTCGCACCAGACTATCGCGTCCGGCTTCGTGAGCGCGGCAACTTCCGTGACCCAATCGCGCAACGCGCGGCTGCTGGTCGGCGAACTTTTGGCGTCGGGCTTGGGCGTCACTTCATGCGCTCCACGTAGGTCCTTGTGAGATGTAGCTCCTATTCAAATCGAACCGCAAAATGCAATCCAACCGATCCGCAAACGTAATATGTAGATTAGCAGATTAGAATGATCAAGAGGAGAAGTATAAGCGATTCTTCAGGGTGCGACCGCCCGAAAATATCGACAACCTGGGTGAGCCGCCGCCGCCAAGGCCAGCGCAGGGCCGCAAGCTTGTGCGATGAACGGTCGCGAATCTAGTACGCCGCGCTCTTGCGCGCCGAATTGATCAGCCGCTGAATTTCCTCTTCCGTGAATCCAGCCAGCATCCGGGCCTCTTTCGCGATCGAAACCACTTGCCCGTCGTCGTTCTCGATATCTTCCTGCGCCAGCCGGCCGCCGCGGAAGTTGAAAACCTCATCGACCATGTCCTGGAACGCCTGCGCCTTCGCCAGCCGTTCGGGGTCGCCCTCGGTCAGCTTGCGCATCCACTTCGATCCCATTCGCACGTGCGTGATTTCGTCGGCCAGCACGTAGTCCACCGATCGCTCGATCACTTCGTCGCCGTTGCGCTGCGCGATCCGAATGAGCTGATCGAAAACGTCGCACGCAAGCCCTTCGAGCCCGCGGTTGATCCCCGCGACCCGCGCCGCCGGATCCATCGCCTGCGTGCAGCGCCACAAAATCTCGGTCTCGACGTAATCGCCCGGATGCCCGCCCATGTACTCGACCAGGCGCTGGAAAATCTCGCTGTGACGCGCTTCGTCCCACACCTGCCGCGCCATGTCGAGCTGGAACTCCCACGGCGCGTCGGGAAAATCGAACAGCGTGCGTCCTGCCGCCTCCATCGCCTGCAACTCGCCGGTGTAGATGCCGTGCAAGCGCGAGCGCAGCGTCTCCTCGTCGAACGGCATCGGGCGCCCGCCCTCGAGTCCCTGCTCTTCGCGAATTTCGCGGACCTGGCGGCTGCGAAGCACGACCCAATTGTCAGGACGGGCGAGACGGTCAACCGGGATACATTTTTCCATCGCAATAATTCCTTGCTCGAAATGCGCTGCGCGCTTAGTAGGCGGAGCTTTTGCCGAAACCTTTGACCAGCCGATCGATTTCTTCCTCGGTGAAACCAGCCAGTAGCCGCGCCTCGCGCGCGATCGTCAGGCCGGCGTCGATCTCGATTTCCTTTTCGTTGATGCGCTGCCTGACGTGATCGACGTCCTCGATCCGCTTGCGCCCGGGTCCGAAGTTGAACAGCTCGTCGATCCGATCCTGGAATTCCTGCGCCCGCTTGTAGCGCTCGGGGTCGCCCTCGGTCAGCCTGCGCATCCACTGCGATCCCATCCGCACGTGCGTGATCTCGTCGGCCAGCACGTAATCTACCGATCGTTCGATAACCGAGTCGCCCATCTTCTGCGCGATTCGAATCAGTTGCTCGAACACGTCGCACGCGAGCCCCTCGAGTCCGCGATTGATTCCCGCCACCCGCGCCGCCGGATCCTCCGCCTGCGTGCACGACCACAACACCTCGCCTTCGGGAAATTCGCCGTAGTACGACCCGATGTATTCGAGCAGCTTCATATAGATCTCAGCGTGGCGCGATTCGTCCCACACCTGGCGCGCCATGTCGAGCTGGAACTCCCACGGCGCGTCGGGAAAGTCATAGAGCGTGCGCCCGGCCGCTTCCATCGCCTGGAATTCGCCGCCGCAGATCCCGTGCATGCGCGACTTCAGAAAATCATCTTCGTAGGGCATCGCGTTGCCCGGCGACAATCCCTGTTCGCTGCGCGCGTTGCGCGTGCGATTGGCCGGCAACAGGATATGGTCGTCGGGACGCGCCAGCTTATCGACCGGAATCATTCTTTGCATCGCGGTTGCTCCTCTTTTTCAGTGTCCCAGTCTTACAATTCTGATCTGCCGGCCTGTCATCGGCTCCATGCCGATCGGCGACCTGTCAAATTCAACGCCTCGCGCACAGTCCATTTGCCGTCGGTCTCGCCGAGCCGAAACTGAAACTTGAACGGTTCGGTCCCGGCCCCGGTGAGTTGCGCTTTCAAAAAATAATGTTTCGAGACGCGCGCGCGCCCGATTATCTCAAACTTATCATACCTGTTCGGCGCAATCTCTTTCGCGATTCCCAGCATCTCCTCGCGCACGTGCGCCGGCGTCATCGCCTCGACGCTCACATGATCGCCACGCATCAGCGCCTTCAGCAGATGCTCAGCCGCCGCGAACATCGCGTCCGGCGGCTCGACGACCGCCGCGATCGGCTGCGGGCCCATCACATTGCCGCGTTCGCCCAGATCAGGCATTGCCGTTCCCCGCGCGAGCTTGCGCAACCGCCGCCGCAAGCTCGGGAATGTCGCTCCACGACGATCGCTTGCCCGTCGTGTCCTCGACGCTGACTATCGCCCACTTGCCGTCAGGCTCTTTGCGCCACCGATACAGCACTCGCCGCATCGCGTCAGTGTTGCTGAATCGGATTTTCGAGATGTACTGGAAGCCGACCTTCGCCAGCGCCAGCGTCTCAATCTTCACCGGCCTCGGGATTCTCGCAATCTCCGCCGCTGCCTGCCGATGAATCTCGATCGCTTGCGCCAGCACGAATTTCTCCGCCGCGCCGCTATCGCCCGCCGCGATAGCCTCCGCATGCGTCGCGATCGCCTCGCGCAGGTCAGTGATATCGTCCAGCTTCTTCATATCGCTCAGCTGCGCCCGACTTTTCTGCGCGGCGCCGGCTCGTCCGCCTCGAACCCCGTCACGCCGCCCGACGCACCGAGCAATCCCTCGAGATGCGATTGCCAGTTCGCCGCGCGCAGATGCTTCTCCTTCGAGTTGAGCAACTCGTCGAGCAGCACGCTGCCGCGCTCGACGTGCGCTTTTTCTTCTTCGACCAGCCGCTGCAAGATTCGCAGGGTAGGGGGCTCGTACACCGGATTCATCGCCGTCAGATGAGAGCTGTAATGCGAAATCAGATGCGGCTTCAGCACCCGGTAAATTCCGACCAGCCGCTCGATCGTGTCCTCCCACTCTTCCTTGTCCTCAATCGCGTTCATGAACGCGACGAACGCCTCGTTGGGCGGCTTGGAAATCTGCGGCTGCGCCCGAAGTTCCGGCAAGCGCTTGCCCAGCGCGTCGGTATGCAGCGCGTCTTCGTACACCTGCTTGGCCATCTCCAGCTTGACCGCGAGCTCCGGCGTGAGCGCGATCCATCCGGCCATCATGCGCATCATGCGCTCTTCGGCGTAGCGATAATTCTGGATGTAGATGACGCTCTGGCGGACGCTGTAAACGCCCTCGAGAGTTCGCCGGTCGTAAAGTGCCATTCGCAACTCCTGGTGATTCCCGCGCCGCCTCAGCGACTGCCCGATGCGCTCGCTCCATTTGCCGACCCGAAAAAGCGGCCTTCGACGATCGCCGCAATCTCGCGCCAATAGGTTTCTTTGTCGGTCCCCTTAAGATTGTTCGCGCCCATCGCCCAGCCCGCGCACAGCATGTGTATCGCATGAACCGCGCTGCGCGAATCCACGAAATGAATCACGCCCAGCCGCCGGCCGCGCTCGATAATTTCCGCCACCGCGCCCAGGTAATCGCTGCCAATCTTCTTCATCGCGCTGCGATACTGCGGCCGCCGCTCGAGGTAGCGCGCCTCATGATGCAGCACGTTGAACGCCTCTCGATAACGATCGATAACGTCGAGAATCGCGCGCATCACGTCAATCAGCTCGCGCCGCGGGTCGCCGACCGTGCGCTCGCGAATCGCCGGCAGCATCTCGACCAACTCCGCCACCATCGACTCCGCAATCAGCGGAATAATCTCGTCCTTGCTGTCGAGATAAAGATAAATCGAACCGGCCGCCAGCCCCGCTTCGAGCGCAAGCTCCTTCACCGACGCCTCATGGAACGACTTCCGCGCCAGCACCCGGCAAGCCGCCAGAAAAATCTGCCGCCGCCGCGCTTTGACGAGCTTCTCGTCCGGCGCGGGAGCGCGCAATGCTTCAGCGATTCGGGCCATCAACCCCCACATCTACTGAATGAACGTTCATTTTGTCAAGGCTCGAAGAATCCGGGATTCTTCGCTGCGCTCTGAATGACACCAGGGAGCAAAATGGCGTCCTCGCCATTTTGCGATTTCTTTCTCACCAAGGTGCAGGGTTTAACCCTGCCCAAGGAGGTGTGGAACCCACGGTGGGTTCCACATTAGATAGCGTTCCCCAGTTCCCCTCAGGTTTCGACCTGACGCGCATCCTTGTATATGCTCACTCTCATGCCCGAGACGTTTCAGAAGGAAAGCACCCTCGATCGCTTCTTCAATCGCCTGATGGGCCGCGCGCTCAAGCTCGGTTTCGCCCCCGGATACATGCGCCTGCTCGAGGTCCGCGGCCGCAAGTCCGGCAGGACCTTCACCACTCCCGTCAACCTGCTCGATTTCAACGGACGCCGATGGCTGGTTGCCGCGCGCGGAGAGACTGCATGGGCCCGCAATGCGCGCGCTTCTGGTCACGTCGTCTTGCGCCGCGGCGCCAGCTCTGAATCCGTGATGGTCCGCGAGCTTGCCGACGCCGACAAGCCCGAAGTCATCAAGGCCTTCCTCGATCGCTTCGCTTCCCAGGTTCAGCGTTTCTTCGACGTGCCCGCCGGCTCGCCCGCCGACGCGTTTCGCGCCGCCGCGTCGCGCACCCCGGTCTTCGAGCTGATCGCCGGCGCCTGAAATTTTTTGTGAGCGATCCCGCACCGACAACGAAAACGCCCCCAGCTCCCGACCAGTCAGCCGCCGACCCCGCCTCGCGCGAGCGCGCAACCGTTATCGCGCTGCTCGCGATGCTCTTTTACCAGGGCTTCGCCGCCGCCATCATCTCGGTCGCGTCGCCGTGGATCGGCAAGAGCTTTCATCTCGACGGCGCCGGCATCGCCCGCCTGTTCGCCTGGATCTCGCTGTCCGCCTTCGGCGCGCTCGCGCTCTCCCGCATGATCGATCGCTACGGACGCCGCCGCATGATCCTCTGGTGCGTTGCCGCGATCCCCGTTTGCAGCATCGGCGCCGCGGTTGCGACCAGCCTTCTCTGGTTCACCATCTTTCAAATAGCGCTGTATGCGATGGTCGGTGCGGCCGGCTCCGGCTGCGTCGTGATGCTTTCCGAAGAACTGCCGATCACCCGCCGCGCACGCGGTCAGAGCTTCGGCGGTCTCGCCGCCGCGGTGGGCGCCGGCTTCTGCGTATTCCTGATGCCGATTTTCGACGCCTACGGATGGTCGTGGCGATGGATGTTCGTCATCTCGGCGGCGGGCGTCGCGATGCTTCCGGCGATGGCGCGGCTGCTCCCGGAAAGCGAGCGATGGGAGCTGTCCGACGCCACCGGCATTACCACCCGCACGCGCTTCTACGACGTCTTCCAGCCGCTCTATCGCAAGCGCTCGATCACGATGATCGTGTGCGCGCTCGCCGCCAACATCTCAACCACCGCCGCCAACGCGTTCGGCTACTACCACGCGGTCTCGGTGGTCGGGATGTCGTCGGCGGCCACCAGCACGATGACTATCGTCGGCGGCGGACTGGGTTTGCTCGGCTTCCCGCTCGGCGCATGGACCGCCGAGCGTTTCGGCCGCGTGCCGACCATAGTCAGTTTCGGAATCGCAATCACCGCCGGACACCTATGGTACTTCTGGGGCCCGCCGTCGCATTTGACCTGGCCCCTGATGTGGCTGGCAACCGGCTTCTTCTGGTTCAACGTATGCGACAACGCCGGCACCGTCGGCGCCAACGCCGCCGCCACCGAACTGTTTCCAACTCCGCTACGCGGCACAATGATCGGATGGTTCGCCCTGGTAGGCGCCATCGGCTCAGTAATCTCCAACGCCGCCGTAGCAGTCCTGGCCAACAAAATGGGCGGAATGTCGATAGTAGTAGGCGCGTTATCGATAGTAGGAATCCCCGCCGCCATAATCTTCGGCCTGCTGATAGACGAAACCCGCGGCATGTCCCTGGAGATGTCCGCCAAAGAAGAACAATTCACCTCCAACAACTAAGCCCTTGTCCGCTCCTCTCATTGTCATTCAGAGCCGCCGCGGCGAAGAATCCCGGTTCTCGCTCCTTGCCCCGGCTACGCCGTAGTGCGCAATGAATCCGCGATGGCGCGGCGGGTTGCCGCAAGCGCGGGGACTGCGGCGCTGAACAATCCGATCGCGGCTGCGACCGCGACGCTCTCCGCTGCGACCACCGGCATCAGATGGAGCCCGAACTCAGGCCCGAGCAGCGATGGCCCTGCAAGGCGAAGGGCACCGTACGCGATCGCAGTTCCCAGCGCGCCCGCCACCAGACCCATCAGCATGCCTTCGGTCACCATGAAGCCGACCAGCGACCGCCGGGTGAAGCCAAGTGCGCGCATTACGGCCAGCTCGTGGCGTCGTTCGCGCACTGCCATCGCGGCGGTGTTGGCCGAGACCAGCGCGATCACAATCACCACAATCCCCGCGAACAATTGCGCGCCAACAAACAGCAACCGAAGATCATGAAGCTGCGATTGCGCCACGCCGAGTTCGGTTTGGGTCGAAGTCTCGGACGGCGCGTTGGCGAAACGCTCGTCGATTTGCTTGAGCAGCGGCTGCGCGAACTCGGATGCGTCCGCCTTGACGAAAAAAACCGCGACCTTGCCCTCAAAGTCCGCGATCTGGTTGAGCCGATCGATCGGCACTATCACGAGATTGTCGGTCTGTCGGCTGCCGAGCGTGTCCGCGATCGTGAAACTTAAATCCGTGGGCGGCGCGAGTCCATGCAGCACGATGTTGTCGCCGACCTTCCACTGGAAGCGTTTTGTCAATCCCTCACCGACCAGTCCTGCCGCGCGCGAATGCCCGAGCGCCGCCGCGTCTTCGGCCGAGGCCCACTCCGGCCAGATGACGTGCAATTCATCGGGATCCACTCCGATTATGGGGATCAACTCGCCCACCTTCCGATAGCTGGTCATCATGACGAGATAGCCGGTCATCGCGCTGACGTGCGGCAGGTCGCGGATAGTTTCGCCGTAGGCGGCGGGCAACATGTACGAGAACCCGGCCTTGTTGCCGCAGATCAGCCGCAGTGTGCTGACGCGATCTCGAAGCAGACGTGCAGCCACTGCGGGAACGCTCATCAGCGCGGCAAAAATTAGCGTTGAGACGGCGATCGACAATACGCTGAGAATGGTGCGGCGCCGATTGCGCAACAGGTTACGGATAATCAGCGGAACGAACTGCATTATCGATCGGCTGGCTCCAGCCTACCTCAACGGCGACGAAATGCACGCCGCCCGGCAGGTCACCGACCTCCCTTCCGGCCACCTTGCCGCCCGATTCGTGTTTCGTTCTCCTGAACTAAAAACGTTTCACGTGAAACGTTTTGCTCGAAACTCCAGCAAATAGGCTCGCTTTTCGGCCCTCAGAAGCCCTAACTTTGCCCGCGCCTCAGATCACTCGATCGTCAGTGGGGTCTCGGCGAACTCCTTTTTTTCGGGGTCCCAGGCGAAGGCGGCCGCGCGCGCGAATTTGCCTGCGCGAATCGACAGCACGATGTAGATCGTGTCGGGATAGTCGGGCTCTGTCGGATCGAATGAGCACGCTTGCGCGCGGTCGGTCACGGAAAAGTACGCGTCGTGATCGGGATGCGAATGATAAACGACGCGGAGCGCGAGCTTGCGCCGATCGACTTCGTTCATCACCGCCAGGTGCTCCTTCGGCTCCATCAGGAACGCGGTGCGCGCGTCGCGCGGGAACGCGGCCGGATCTTTGGCGTGCATCGCGTTCTGGATGTTGGCGATTGGGCGGATTTCCTCGACCGTGTTTTCGTTGTTGCCGATGATGAAGCCGCAGCATTCGAACGGAAACTCGCGCTCGGCCTGCGCGATGATCGCGTCGAGGCTCGCGCGCCGTATCGATGCCGCCTTCATCGGCTCTCCTTTTTTTCAGTTTTTTCAGCGGCGCGTTCCGCGGCTCTAATCAGCCGCGTCAGCATCCGATTCGTTTCCGCGTCGAGGCCGAGGCGATCGGCGAGCTCAACAATTTTCCCGTTGAGCGCGCCGATCTCGGTGCGTCCGCGAACCTGAAGGTCGTGCAGCATCGTCGGCCGATGACTGAAGGTCGGCGGAATCAACTGCTCGTAAAAGATCCTTCGATATTGGTCCGCATCCGAAAAGGGGAGGTTGACGCCGAGCGCGCGCGCGACCGCCGACGCCTCGTCGATTGCGCGATCCATGATTGCGCGCACGTCTGGATCGGCGGCGAGCGCACCGTAGTGCAGGCGCAAAATCGCGCCGAGCGGATTCAGCGCGACGTTGTAGAGCAGCTTGGCCCAGATGACGGGCATGATATCGGCGACGCCGACCGCGGGAACGCCGGCGGCATCGAGCATCGCGGCAATCGCGCGAGCGCGCTCCGCCAACGCGGGCGCATCCTCGCGCTGAAGCGCGGGCGCCGGTCCGATCGCAACCGGCTGCGCGAAGACCGTCACGTGCGCGCTGCCCGGCGCCGGCATTTCCGCGCCGAAGATCACGCGCGCACCCAATACGCGCCGCCGCCCGAAGCGCTCGATCAGCGACTCGATATTGCCGAGACCGTTTTGCATCGAGACGATCACGCCGTCGCCGGTCAATCGATCCGCCAGCGCATCGGCGATCGATTCGGTATCGTAACTCTTGACCGCGCACAGGATCAGACCGAAGCGGCCGGCCAGCCGCGCGGGGTCGGCCGCCAGCTTCATGCCCGCGACGGTCCGATCGCCAAGCAGGCCCGAAATTTTGAGACCGCCGCGCGCGATCGCGTCGAGATGCGCGCGACGGCCGAGCAGCGCGACGTCGTGGCCCGCGTCATGCAGCATCCCGCCGACAATCGAGCCGATTGCGCCGGCGCCCGCGATGAGGATGGGAGTATCGGTCATCGTGTCAAAGTTATCGGTCGCCGAATCGTTAGACAACGTGTCCGGGCGGCGCTTGCGGCGGGGCAATCGCGCGGATTAGGAAGTAGGGATGGAACGGACTTCGATTGGATTGGGCGGAGTCGAGCTTGCGTCGTCGGTGATGAACGCGTCGGGCGCGCGATCGGCGGAGCGCGGCGAGATCTACGAGTTGTGCGCGGTGCACGCCGGCGCGGTGGTGTTCAAGTCGTGCAATCGGGCCGGGCTGGAGACGCCCGAGAACCTCAAGAATCGCGGGGTCGAATATTTTCAGTCAATTGCCGGCGAGCTTATCGCTCGCAACAAGCGGGTCATCGGCAGCGTCGTCGGCGCCAGCGAAGATGAGTTTATCGACGTGGCCCGCAAGCTCGATCGCGCCGGCGTCCATATCGTAGAGCTGAACCTGGCCGACGACTACGTGACGAAATCGGCGGCGCCGTTCGCGTCTTTCGAGCGGCTCAAGTCGCTGCTCGGCAGAGTCCGCGGCGAGACCCAATGCGTGCTGGCGGTGAAAGTGCCGCCGCGCATGCAATTCGAGCCGCGCGCAATCGCCGACCTGCTCAAGTCGATGCGCATCGCGATCGCGGTGTGCGCCAACGATTTGCCCAAGGACCTCGCGATCGACCTCGCGAGCGGGACAGTCGAGGGCGCGCCGCGCGCACTGTCGCAGGCGCACGCGTTTTTCAAAGAGAGTGAAAATCTGCTCGACGTGGTGGCGGTCGGCGGAATCAACACCGGCCGCGACGCATACCTCGCGCATCTGACCGGCGCCAAGGCGGTGCAGGTGGGGTCGGCGCTGATGAAAGAAGGCGCGGGCGCGCTCGGACGAATCGATCGCGAGCTGGATTCGATGCTCGCCGAGCACGGTCACAAGTCGGTGTCTGAAATCGTCGGCAAGATCCGCTTCAGGGGATGAATCGTCGCGCGGCTCGATCTCCAGAGCGGGGCGGCTTGCCCCGCTTCTGGCGGCTCTGATAGTTTCGGCAGTCGGGCGCGCGCAATGCGCGCGTTCGTATTTTCAGGCATCTTGCCAACGTCCCCGTCGTCTAGCTCGGCCTAGGACACCGGCCTTTCACGTCGGTAACACGGGTTCAAATCCCGTCGGGGACGCCAGACATTCCGAGGAAAACTGCAGGGTTTTCTCGATGAAGCGTTCCGCGTTTGAACACCGGTGTTCAAACTTTGGAGGTTCAAGAGTAGTTTGGGCACCCGATCCTGCAATTTTAGCCAACTCGATGGCGTCGGCTTCGGAGGAGTGCAGGAATCGACCGTAGTGTCTGAGAATCGTGGCAACAGCGACGCCGGTCTGCTCGGAGAGCCACGTCAGGCTGACCCCGTTGGTGAGCGCCAGAGAAATGTAAGTATCCTTCGTTGAATAGAGATCCCGCAGCGGTGTGATCCCGAGTGCGCGCTGGGCGTCGCGAAAGAGGTCATAGAAGTTGGCGGGCTCTATCGGCTGACAGCGAACATTCTCAAACAGATAGTCGTCTGGACCCTTCACTTCGATGAGAGGTCTCAGCACGTCGACGTTTTGTCGAGCGAGTCTAATCGCGCGTCGAGCACGCTGCGTCTTGGGTGGTGCCTCTAAACCAAGGTGTCGCGACCGCTCAACCTGAATCGTGCCCGTCTGCATGTTCACAGTTCGGCGACGCACCGCTGCGACCTCGGACGGGCGCATTCCGGTAAAGAAGAGGGTGTGGAGAAACGCGTAGTACGAATAGTGCGGTCGGGTATCGTTGAAGCCGCCGGTTTTCCACTTCCGGGCTCTGAAATAATCGAGGATCCGGTCTCGCTCGCCAGCCTCAAAGGGCGACGGTCCAGGGACGATCTTCTCTGGCCATCTTAATTTGGGGAACGGAAAAGCTGCGGGAATCTCGGCTTGGAGCGCGTCCCGCATCATAGCTCGGAGCGAACCATCGACGGCGTTGCGGATGGTCTTCTCTGAGAGGCCGCGGGCGCGAAGCTGCAAACGGAGGTCTTCAAGATGTGCGAGGGTGAGCGGCGAAAGTGGCAATTCACCTAAATAATCCAGAATATAGTTCCGGAAGTGATTCCTATAGTCGCGGGCGAGCGATTGACGGATGGTCGGGGAGACTCTGGATTTGATCCAGTGCTCGTAGAATTCCCGGACCGCTGGTATGTGCTGGCTCGGCGCGATCTTCGGTCGGAGGAAGTCGGTTGCCCGGTTACCGTTTCGGAAACCATTTCAGATAGTCGAAGACACGCGCTCGGATCTCGGCTCCTATTAGGGCGGCCTGCTTTTCAACGAGCCGGCGGTTATGGAGCGTGTCGCTGAGCGTGGTCGCCTCCGCGAAGAACCGATGTTCCCCGCCCGGCAGCTTCCACCGGAAGCGAAAGCGGAGCCGACCTCCAGGAGTCGTCTCAACAAAGCAGGCTTGCCGCTTTGCAGTTTTGGATTTGGCCATCAGACACGGTCTCGATAATGCGGGATCGCGGCAATTCGATTTTCGCTACCCGTTTCAATGAAAGCTACGATCGCATCCCACTTAAGAACGGGTCTTCTTCGAACGTGAAAGAAATGTTCGCCCTCACGCAGGACTCCTTTCGCTATCATGGTCCGGATTGCCTGCTCGGTCCAAGGGGTGAGTGCAGATAGCTCTCGGATTGACAGGTAGGGTTTGGGAAAATTCGAAGCTGGATCGATGCGCTCGCTACTCATACGCGGACTCTCCGAGGGTTGGTCCTATATAGCTATATAGCTAAAAAAGGATCATAGGTCAAGGGCGTTGACTATTGCCCGAAGGACGTACGCGCCCGCGTCCCGAAGGGCAGGGCGCAGGCAGAGATGCGATCTGCGTCCGTTGGTCAGAATGCCGCTGTTTGAATGCGCAGCATTTTGAAGGCGCCGCCCTCTCAATCGAGTCTGGAGGGCGGCGTTGGATTCTGAGATGCGCGTGGCGGAGCTCTGCAACCGTGACAACCGCAGCGTCCGGCGCGACAGCGCCGGCGGCGCGGTTGCCTGCGGAGCGAGCGCTACCTTGACAGCGGCGCGCAGCGGAGCGCGAGCGGCGCCTTGCGCCGCGTGACCGAGCGGCGAAGCTTGCGGAGCCCGAGTGTCCGCGCTCATAGCGGAGCGACGATGAACGGAACGATTCGATAGCAGCGTTCGGCATGACCATTACCTGCGGATTCCGTAGCTGGGCGTGATGGTCTGGCGGCGTGGTTCCGGAACCACCGTGATGTCTCGGCCCACTTTCAGATCGAGGCGCTCCAAGGCAACCGACTTCTCGCGGGTCCGGCTGACTGCGAGCTGTAGGGCCGAACGATCGTCCGTGTAGATCGTCGCTGCGTGTCGCGCGCGGCTGATTGCGACATAGAACTGCTTGCGGTTAACGAGTTCAGCCGAGCGGAGCGTATCGATGTTGACGATCACGCGATCAACCGTGGCGCCCTGGCTTGAGTGAGAAGTCGAGGCGTAGCCGTAATCGATGTGCTTCAGACGTGGAATTGCCGCGCTGATCTGGCGCCCGTTGTCGATGCGCAGTCGCTCTTTGCGATCATCGATGGCGATGATGGTTGCAAACTCTCCATTGGCGACGCCGAGCGCGCGATCCGGAGCCCGGAATTGAATCCGGTCGCCTGCGCCGAACACGCGGCGCTCCTGATGGAAGACCTCGACCCCGGACAGGCGCGAGGGATCGTAGCTGACGGCCTTTCTTCTTTCATCCCGTACCATGATTTGGTTCCGTTCCGGATCAATTACTTCGATCCGGGCATAACTTCCGCGGTCGATGCCCAAGCGCGCACTTTCGCGCCGGAATCGGAGCACATTGCCGACTTCGTAGCTCTGCGCTCGTTTGCGCTGAGACCGGGTCAGCGCCCGGTTTACGAGCACGATCTGTTCTCGTCCGTTGGAGGTGATGTGCCCGCGTTCCTTGAGGGCCGCGCGAATTGCGGCGTTCAACTGGCGGCGCTCGTCGTTGGCAGGGCTGACGACGAGAACCTTTTCAGCTGCTTCGTGTGCGGCAAGGTATTCGCGCGCAATCGCTGCGTGGCGCTCACTCGGATCGACAATCT
Source organism: uncultured delta proteobacterium (assembly GCA_963717005.1). Lineage (GTDB taxonomy): Bacteria > Desulfobacterota > Binatia > Binatales > Binataceae > Binatus. The sequence continues at coordinate 3,759,704 of OY970324.1, read as the reverse complement.
CGCGGATGCGGCCCTGCTGCTCGAGGAGTGCGATTGCCTGTCCAATCTCTCCGCGCGAAGCGAGTGTGACCGCTTCACGCAATCCGGGATCGAGTTGGCGACGAATAGTCTCCAGACGTGCCACGACCATGCCCGCTTCCTGCATCTGTTGGATAGGCCGACCGGCCTCGATGGCGTGGTGCTGACGCTGGTCGCCGACGAAGACGACCCGAGCGGCACTGGCCTCTCGCGCGTTGTGCAGCAGCGCGTTCATCTGCTGAGTACCTAGCAGGCTCGACTCATCGATGATCCACAGCTCTTTGGGTGCCCGATCGGGAAGCGGGCCTGCGAGCAGACTCGCCACGGTTCTGGACTGGACGCCGGCTTCGGACAGCGCCTTTAGGGCGCGCGTGGTCGGAGCGAAACCGCGCACCGCGTAGCCAGCGTTCTCAGCGAAGTCGTTGAGCGCTCCGACCGTAGTGGTTTTCGCTGCGCCTGCTCGTCCTTCGATCGAGGTGAGCCAATCGGTGGCAGTCAGCGTCAGCGCTGCGACCTGTGCCTGTTCGGCGGATAGTGAGCGCGCGGCTGCCCAACTGCGCGCGCGCTGTTCGGTAGTGATCGCCTGGGCGTGCCCTTTGCCGACGCGCATGAGTTCGAGATTCTCGCGCTCCAGCGCCACCATATCCGGGGTGGTGTAGACGACTCCCGGAAACGAAGGGGAGACAGCGAGGGCGATTAGATCGCCACGTGATTCCCGAACGCCGGTCTCGCGCCGCACGCCCTCCAGATCGGTGATTCCCATTGCGTACTGAAGAGCGGTGCGTTCCAGAGCGCGCTGGTCAGTAACGGCTTCGCGCTCGGTGTTGTGAGCTACGCTGAAGCTGAGCGCTTCCTCGATCGCGGCCGGAGAAATCGCCTGCGAAGGACCGCGTGCGAGCGCGCGTTCCGAAATCTCGACGAGAGCGATTCTATTGTCATGAGCGCGCGCCTTCCATTCCGCGCGAAGCTCGTTTTCGTTCCGCCTTTCTTTGCCAAGCCGGCTCTGATGGGCGGCTATTTGGGCCGCTGCCGCTCCGGTCGAGTTTTGCCGGTTCAGAAGTGCTTCGATGTCCTGGCGTCGGCGCGAAAACGCCATTACCTGTTCGCGCGTGTATCCTTGCAGCTCCCAGCGTCCGTCGGCCGCGGTCACACTGATTCGATATCCGAGCGCCTGGACCTCGCGGCCAAGTTCCGAGCGATAGACCGCGGTCGCGAAGCTCTGGCTGCGATAGATCTCGACCGGGTCGAGACTCCGCCACATTCCGTCCGGCCGCAGCGTCATGTTGGCGATCACGACGTGGGTGTGGAGGTGAGGGTCGGGGCCGTAGCCGTCCCGGGTCCCGGTCTCGGATGGCCGCGCGGCGATGTGCTCGAAGCGGGCCGCAACGAAGTTGCCGGTGGTAACCCACTCCTGTCCGCGGTGGCGGCGCGCCTGCGCGAACTTTTCAAGTTCCGAGAGCGCGCGCTCGACCGCACGCCGATGCGCCTCTAGCAGGCGCGCATCTTCGCCAACCAGCGCCTGGATGCTGACTGACTTGGGCGCATTGAAGGTCGCATCCCAGCCAGCGCGGCGCTCGTCCCGGCCGGCGGCGGCGCTGACAAGCACTTCGCCGCTACCGGGTCTCGTTCCGCGCAAGATGGCCCGAAAGTCTTCCTCGCTGACTGCGCCGCGCAGTTCGAGAGTCTCGGCCGCTTTACCATACCACTCGCCGGTAACGCGGTGGGACTCGGTATAATAGTCGTCCTCGGAGTACTTCTCCTGATAGTAGGTCTCGGCCTGGCCAACACTGAGCGCGCCTTTCGACATTACCAGCATGGCTCAGATCCGTTTCCTTCGTTTGCTCGCGGCTGCAGGATGCAGTGGGATCACCTGCGCCCGCCGCGCTGGCATCGGTGGCGCAGGCAGATTGACGCGCGGGATAAAACCTTCCTGTCGGACTTCGGGCGCGAGATAGTCGAAGCGCACGAACGAGCGGTGATGACCGGTGATGCACAGGTAGCCCGACAGCGGCTGGAGCAGCTGCATCTCGGCAGACATCACGGCCGGTTCCGTGGTTCGCTGTTCGCGAATGCTGAACGAATACCGCTCTCCGTGACTCGCGTTGGCACTCAGGTGGCCGCGCTCGACCTCGCGCTCGCCGATCTGCGCGCTGCACCATTGAGCGGTCTCGGGCTCTCCGGTTCTCAGAATCAGCTTGGTAGCTGGCGAAGCGACTAGTGTGGCAGCCTGGTTGGCGCCGTAAATGGTTCGTAATTGGGTGATGGACTGAAAACCAAGCACAACAGCGAGGCCACGCTTGCGGCCGCGCACTATCAGATCCTCGAGCTTCGCCTGACGTTTCAGCACCGCAAGCTCGTCGGCGACGACCCAGACCTGTTCACGTCGGCGCGGTCCAAGTTCGCTGCTCATCAGGCGATGGATGATGCAGTCGAGCCACACGCTCTGCAGCTGAAGCGCAGCGTCCTTTGATTCTTCCGACGAGGTCAGGAAGAGCCAGCCGTGGCGCTGCGCCGACCACTCCAGTGCGCTCCAAGTTCGCGGCGCCTGCACGGGCAGGTACTGGAACGGCTTGGTCGCATTCGCGGCGGTAGCGACAATGCCGGCGCCCTGCTCGTGCGCTCCGGGATCGATGAGCGCTTCGGCTGGCGTCCCTGCCAGCGCCTGTCTGAGTTCAGCTCGCGGCAGGGTCAGCAGGCCCGGGATCGACGCGGCTTCTTTCGGCTCGGCTATCCGGAAGATGCTCGTCAGCAGCGTCCGGCTGCTCTGGCGGAAGAAGAAGCTCGCCCCACCCTCGTGGTACGCATCGGGTGGATCAGGGAGCAGCGAGGCGGCAAGTGCCTCGCAGTCTGCGTCGTGACTCTCGTCGCGGAGCTCATACCATGGTGACCAGCGCGGGCAGCGGGCGTCGAGCGGATTCAGGATGAAGTCGCCGCGACCGGGCTGATAGAACTCCGCGACGAACTCGCACTCCGGGTCCACGACGACCGCGGTTTCTCCCCGCTCCCTGATCTGTCGCAGCAGCGAACGTATAGCGACCGACTTGCCGGAGCCGGTCGAGCCCGCGATGAGAAAGTGCTGGCACTCGAGCGCTCGCGGTATCCGAATGCCGGCCAGCCGAATGCCCGCGCGACTACCGAGCATGCGGGCGAGTTTGCGCGCAGAAACCAGCGTGATGCCCCGCACATGTCTGGCCTCTGGCGGAGCGTCGAATATCCGAAGGGTCGCCAGACACCCCGCCTCGATCAGACCGGTCAGCACCGCGCCCCACGGCGCGTAATGCCAATACCATGAAGCGAACGAACCGCCGAGGTAATACTTGTAATTGAGAAAGGCGTACATGCTGGTGATGGTGTAGCGACCGCCGCGATAGGGGAGCGACGCGAAGGTCAGCGGAATTTCCTGGGTCAGGAACCACGCCAGAAACCAGCGGATGAAATAGCGGTGTGCGGCGCGACCGCCGTAATGTCCCGTCCAGTGCCACACCAGGCACACGGTCATCTCGACCCAGATAGCCGCAGTCAGGAGGAGGTAACGGAGCGCCTCTCTGAGTCGGAACTCCAGCGAAGCACGGAGAGTGTGTTCGTGAATTGCCTGACGGATGGCGGGCGTCATGACGGGATCTCCCTGCTCTTGAGCACCTGCGCGACGTGTTCCTTGGCGGTCTGCTCGGCGGCGTCGATGATCTCGTCGACCACGTCCGCTCCGAGCGTGTGGTCAAGCGAATGCAGGATGACGGAGCGGGTCTTGGCAATCTCGAAGATGAGCTGCGCGTACCCATCTGCCAGCTCGCCTTGAGGCTGGCGTTCAGTCGTTGACGGACCGGCGCCGAGGTAGCGCAGGGCGAGAATCTCGCGGATGAGATCGCTCTCGGTGACGCTTCGGCGGCGCGCTTCGGCCGTGAGGCGCTCGGCGATTTCCTGCGGGACTCGGGTTGAGATCGATCGGGTGCTCATGACTGCTACTCCAAAGGGCGCTGTAGACGGGTGTTTACGCTGATTTGGCGGGGGCTTAGACGGCTTCGCACGTGTTCCTGTAGACAGCGTCTGCGCAATGTTTACGGGCACTTGCACGATCCGCGTTCATCCAGGCGATGAGTGACGTGTCAAATGCAGACACGTGCGAAGCACGGCATCGGGGTTTGCGTTGAAGCCAGTCACGGTTGTGCGTCGGTGCTGCCATTGTTCGATGACGGAGTTGGGGCGTGGCGCTGTTGATTGGGACCGCCAGAGCGCGACCACAACTGGAACTCACGGTCGGCGTCGAGGAAGGCACTGAGAATCTCCGGAATCAGCGCCTTCGAATCCACAGGATCGCTATGAACGTGTTCGTAGTAGCGCGCGTAGCTCTCGAGCGCAGCGTTCAGGTCGCCGGCCAGCGTCACGCGTACCTGTAGGGAACGAAGCGGCTTTGCGATGCGTGCGAGTTTCATATAGGACCTCCACCAATGGTCGCTTGGAATGGACTGCTCAAATGGGCGAGAGAAAAGTCAGCAGATGGACAACGATCAAAGCGGCGCAAGCTGCCAGTGCACCAGCCAGCAAGCGTCCGGCCTGCCGCTCGCCGCCGACCGCGTACAGGATCGCCGACAACGTGAAGTTCAGCGCGATTACGGTGTGAGCCACGGGACCGACCAGCATGTCCTGAATCGCGCCAAGCTTCTGATCCCACGGCAGCGCAACGGCGTATTGTGCGGCCCACGACGGCTCGGCTCGAAGCGCGAAGAGGGCGGCGGCGCAGGCGGCGACGAGCCATCGGACGTTCGATTTCGGGGCTTGCTTCATCGCGGTTAGGGTAATGGGCAACCTGCTTTGTTTGGCTACATGACTAACTCGCTATGTAGCGAGGTACGGTGCGAGTGTCAAGCGCAAAGATCGGTCTGGGCGAAAAGGTCGGGTCTTGTTGGCGGGCTACTCGGTCAGACAGCCGAGTTGCTTGAGCCGCACGGTGGCGGCTTCGACGGATACATCGAACGCGAGGGAAGCACGCTGGCAGAGCACCGACGCTTCTGGCGAGCCCTTGGCAACCGGCGGACGCTCAGAACGGTTCTGGAAGTACGCCTCGACCGTGCGCCGCGCGAAGCTCTCCGGCATCAGCAAGGCACCTGAGGCGTAGCCCGCCTGCCACTCAAACCAGTCCACCACCCGCTCGGTCGGTAGCAGGCTCTGCCAGTAACAGCGATGCGGACCGCCGGCAGCGCCATACTTGTCGTACAGCCAGGTGTGGAGCATCACGTGGCCGTATTCGTGGGTCAGAGTCGTGCGCAACCGATTATTACGATGCCGTTGCTCCCACAGTTCGCGCGCGATTGCGACCCGCGGCTTTCGGCCGCGCTCGAACTGGGTGAAACCAAAGACCTCGTGGATGTCATCGGAAAGATTGGTCGCAAGGTCGAGGTCCGCAGCTTCACGCTCGATCAACATCGTGACCGCCTCGGTCGGAACCGGGATGCGCTCAAACCCGAAGTGCTGGCGCAGAAACGAGGTCATCGTCTCCTCGCAGATCTGCTCAAGCTCCCGGATCTCCCAGTGTGGACGCTCCGGAAAGCGTCCGGTCCTGTCTGGGATCATCTTCACGGCTTCTTCCTGCGCTTTACTTCTCGCCGAAATGCCTTCCAGCCTGCCGCTAGTTCCTCCGCACCGTTGACGGTCGTCGCGCTGAGGTCGGCTGGAAACCGTCCTGCCAGAAAGTAGAGCACATCCGAATCGACCTTGAGAACCTTGGCGAGCTGTTCAAGGACTTCGTCGGAAGGCTTGCGGCGGTCGTGTTCGAGATCAACCAGGAACGGAATCGAGATCGGCTTGCCATCGGAGTTGCGCACCTCCGCCACCACCTCGCGTCCGGCCAGCCCCAGTTCCTTGCGCCGCTCAACGATGAACTGCCCGAGTGTTTGCATAGACTAGCTATTTAGCATGAGAGCGCACATTATGAAAATCCCGTGCCGTCCGATATCGGCAGCCGTCCCAATGCGACCAATCCGTCAATCGATGCGCTTCCTGTTTCGCGCCTTTGTGGTCTGGGTATCCAAACCGTGGTAGCCAAGAAGAAATTCGCCGCGTTCTGCCCATGACACGAGTGTTGAAGTTAGCTCCCTGATTGCCGACCACGATCACTTAGTTGATTGCCATAGCCATTACCTCCGTTCTCCTTTGCTGCGTCCGCTTCCCGTCAGTGGGCAGGACGCGCCCTGGTCATTCACGCGTCCGTAATTTTTTTCCGCGCGGCCCTTACAACTGAAATGCAAGGTCGTGCGCAGATTTCAGGATGCGCGAGAGGAGTGGGGGGCAGGGGATGACAGCGCGAGCGTCGGCCGCAGGCGGTTGCAGGTGCTAGTGGAGCTAACGCCACCATTTAAAGAGGTGTCGAAGCGGAGGAAAGGGTGGGTCGGGCTGTGGCCGATGGGCCGCGAAGTTTACCGAGCGCTAGGGGATCACGGCAGAGACACCGTGAAATTGTGTAGGTACAATGCCGCGCGAGCTTCCTCGGTGCGCGAGGGGGCTGGTCTTTTCGAGGTGGAGGGCCCAGAGCTGAAGATGCGATCCTCCAAGGTGGTAAATCACTCTTATTTAAGCGGCGGCAAAAAATCCGGCATGTCGCGCGACGGCTCGCCTTTCCATTTGGGCGCGCGCTTCTCGATGAAGGCTTTTGCGCCTTCGGAAATGTCCGGCAGCGCCCTGACATAGTTCATCGCTTTGACTTCGAGATCATCGGCGCGTTCGGGAGAATGTTCGCTGAGCTGCAAGTGAATCAACCGCTTCGTCATCGCGACGGAAATCGGGGCGGTGTTCTGAGCGATGTCCGCGGCGAAAGCCCACACACGCTGGCGTAACTCGGCGTCGGGCCACACCTGACTGACGATCCCAAGCTGCAAAGCCTCTTGCGCGCCAAAGATACGACCGGAGAGCAGTAAATCGCTGGCCCTGGCAAGTCCAATTTGGCGCGGCAGAAGGAAGGTAGAAAAGAGTTCTGGCACGGCAGCACGCCGCGTGAAAACGAAACCCATCCGGGCGCTCTCGGCGGCGATTCGAATATCGAACATCATCGGGATCGTGATTCCTCCGCCGACAGCGGGGCCATTGATCGCGGCGATGACAGGTTTGGTCATGTTCCACGGCCGAATCATCCGCTTGAGGAGCGAGCCCATACGCGACGCTTCTCCTGGCGCCACTCCCGTCAGATCGGCTCCCGCACAAAATGCACGACCCGCGCCGGTGACAACGATAACGCGGACGCCGTGGTCGGCTTCCAGCTCGGTCAACGCCGCGTCGAGGTCAGATACTAACTGATAGTTGAGCGCATTGAGCTTCGCGGGGCGGTTAAGCGTAATCGTCGCGACGCTATCCTTGAGATCGAGCAGAACGGTTTCGTAGGGCATGGATCAAACTCCTTGTATCAGAGGCTGAAGGTGAAGCCGCCGTTGACGGGATAGGTCTGGCCGGTTACCCAACTCGATGCGTTGGAGGCGAGAAAGAGCACCATATTGGCCACATCAGTCGGCTCGCCCACGCGATGGAGCGGATACAAACGGAGCATCTTCTTCGTCCGTTCTTCATCTTTGAGAGTCTGTTCAAGCGTGGGCGTTCGCGTGGTTGCAATCGCCACCGAATTCGCGCGGATCCCATGGCGGGCCATTCCGCGCGCAACCGACCGCATGAACCCGGCCGCACCGGCCTTTGCAAAGGCGTAAACCTCGGAACCCGCGTCGCCGTAGCGACCCGCATCGGAAATGATTGTCACGATGCTGCCTTGGTGGTTCTCCTTCATCAGTGGGAGTACGCAGCGCGTGCAGTTGAGGACTCCATACATGTTGACGTTGAGCCATGGAATCCAGTCGGTTGGTTCGGTTTCATAGAAGGGCTTGGAGAAAGAAACGGCTGACGGATCGGGGCCGAAATTACCGGCGTTGTTTACGAGCACGTCAATCCGTCCGAATTTTTCCCTAGCTGCTTCGACCATCGCCTGCACGCTTTTGAAGTCTCCGACGTCGGCTTGCACGGGGAGTGCACCCACGCCCAGTTCCGATACTTCCGCAGCCACAGACTCGGCGCGTTCGCGATAGAAATCGTTCACGATCACTCCGCCGGCGTTGTACGAACCCAGGTGCAATGCGATTTGGCGTCCCACGCCCTGCCCGGCGCCGGTGACCAGCGCGATGCGGCCGTCCAGATCCAAAATGTTTCCCACTTTGCTCATGTAATCTCTCCAACAACCGTGCGTCATAATTTTTGAGTAATTCTCAACCTATAGAGTCTGTTTCGTACCAAATGGTCTGAGAAACTGTCAACGCCTAGCACCGCATGCCCGACTATATACCATAAGTGCCTGGCCTGGCGTTGCCCATCGCGCTTCTTGCTTAGCGGATCGGTTTCGGCGGGAGGGTTTGACTAAGTATCAAACTCATTCGAGCGCGCCCGATGCGACAATCGACGCAATCTGATCGTCATCGTAGCCGAGGATGCCGCCCAGCACTTCACGAATGTGCTGTCCCAAGGTTGGTCCTCCGCGTCTGATGTGTGCCGGCGTGCGTGAGAGTTGAAAGCGCGTGCCCTCGATGACAACCTTGGGGATTAGAGGATGCGGCACCGTAACGAAGTGACCGCGATCAATGAGCTGCGGGTCGGCGAATAGATCGGCACTGACTTGGAGGCGATGCGCTGGTACACCGCGCTTCTGCAGCTTCGCTTCCAGTTGGCCTCCGTCGGTGGACGCGGTCCATTTGGCGACGATTTGATCCAGTTCGTCCGAGTGCGCGATGCGTCCGTCAATCGTCGCAAGGCTGGTGTCCCTCGCCAGGTCCGGGCGGTCCATCTCAAGGCATAGCGTTTGCCATTGCTCGTCAGTCTCGCAGGCAATCGCAATCCAACGATCGGATCCAGCTACCGGGTAGCTACCATGGGGAACGCAAAAAGGATCCGCATTGCCCATCCGGCTCATCACTCGATCGTTCACCTGATATTCGAGCAACGCGGGCGTGTAGAAGTGGAGGGCGGATTCGGCTTGTGAGAGATCCACGAATTGACCTTTGCCGGTCTGGCGCCGATGCTCGATTGCAGCAAGGATTGCAAGCACGGCAAATCGCGGAGCCACCGAGTCACCATAAGCCCCAAACGGTCCGATCGGTTCGCGATCCGGCCACCCCGTGACCTCGTAGAAACCGCTCAGCGCCGCCCCGAGGTTTCCAAAGCCGGCGAACTTTGCGAGCGGGCCTGACTGTCCCATAAGCGAACTGCTGACTTGGATGATCTTCGGGTTGATCGCTCGAAGCGATTCGTAGTCCAGGCCCCAGGCTGCCATCGCGCCGGGTGCAAATGAATCGAACACCACGTCAGCCCATCGCACCAGGTCGAGTACGACCGCGCGACCTTCCGGCGTGCTCGGGTTAAGCGTCAAACCGAGCTTGCCGGCATTGAAGTTCTGCTGAGGAGCTGAGTGCTCGGGCGATGGGTTGCCATCGATCCTGGGGGATAGTGCGCGAATCAAATCCTGGCGATGGATCGACTCGATGCGCACCACGGTCGCTCCGTGGTCGGCGAGCACGCGTGTAGCCAAGGGCCCGGCCATGACCCACGCGAAGTCCACGATCTTCAGGTCGGCGAGCGCGGGCTCGGAACTCGGATTGTGAAGAGCGCCGACAGATGTCGGCAAACTTCGAGGCTGCGAAAGCACCTCGGCGGTGTGCTCGCCTAAACGGGGCGCCAGCCCCAGCTCGGGTTGAGGAGCGCCCGAAAAGGCTGCAACACGGCTCGGCAGCCGGATGGCACGCTGGAAGGGAGGGGCCTCAATAGACTCCCACACATCGCGAGTGGCTAGATGCGAACTCGCCAAGATATCGCGAGCATTCATGACTGGCGCGATCAGCAGCCGCCTTTTCGTCGCAGCCCCGAATAACTCTGCTTTCGTCTTGGTCGCGGTGAAGCGCGCTAGAGTCTCAATTATTCTCTCGTACTCGGAAATGGGCTCCTTGCCTGTGAACAATAGCATCCCGTATTCGATCCAGTCTTTGTCACGAGTCGACTCATCACAGAGCCCCTCTTCGCAGATCCATTCGAATAGTCGGCGCATGTACGGCCCGACCATCGTCCCGAACATGACCGATACGACTACATGACCATCTGCTGCCGGGTAGACGAAACGAAGGTTGATCGGGCCAGCTTTTGTCCCACCTCCAGCGCGATCCGGAGGTTTTACGCGATTAGGATATGCGAGTGGTTGTGCCTGAGCGGCCGCCATCGCAGCTTGCTGTGCAGAGACGTCTACGTGTTGACCAAGGCCGGAACGCACGCGTTCATGCAGTGCGATCAGTGTTGCGCCTGCCGCTTCCGCACCTGCGTGCAGCCAGGCTTGTGGAAGACTGATGCGAACCGGCGCTCGGTCCGCATCTCCCGCGAGCATCGACACCCCTGCCGCCGCCATGAGGATAAGATCGGTGGCTGCCCATTTCGCCTTAGGACCTTCGGAGCCAAATGCGGTGATCGAAGTGTGCACCAAGGCTGGATTGCACTCAGTCAGTACGGAGGCGCCCAAGCCGAGAGAGCGCAGATATCCCGGGGCGAAGGACTCGATTACCACGTCCGCGCCTCGCACCAGCGCAAGAAAACGTTGACGATCCGCGGCGCCGGTGAGATCCAGCACAACGCTCTTTTTCCCACGGTTATACGACCAGTGGATCAGGGAGCGCTCGGCTCCCGCTTCGTCAGCGATGAACGGACCCTTCCAGCGTGAGTCAGAACCACCCGGTGGTTCGATCGCAATGACCTCGGCTCCCAGCGCTGCAAGCAGCAGGCCCGCCAGATTGCCGCGGCAATCAGTAAGGTCAAGCACCCGATACGCGGACAGCATTTAGGACCCTCCTATGCCGAGCCTAATTTGGACAACACGCTAGACCATTTTGAGAAGAATTCAAGGTTTGCTGAGTGTGCGGAAGCGACGATTACTCCCGCGCCCTCGTCGAGTGCAGGCGCGATCGCAATTGCACTCTGGGCAGGGAATGCGATAAGGGGAACTCAGAAATTGACTTATACTCAATTCGGAGGCTGCCCGTGCCTACTCCTAGAGTCTCTGGCTCCTCGAAACAAAGTGTTCCTGCCGGACCGCTCACTGGATATCGAATCCTCGAGTTTGGCGCCAACTTTACCGGGCCCTTTGCGACGATGCTGCTCGGCGATCAGGGTGCGGACGTCATCAAGGTGGAGTCGCCGCAAGGTGACCAGATTCGCTACTCGACTTCCGCACGCGGCGGGATTTCAGCTGCCTTCCTCAGTACCAACCGCAACAAGAGATCGGTTGTGCTGGACATGAAGAAGCCGGCGGCCATTGCCGCTTTCCGGCGGCTCGTCAAAAGCTGCGATGTCGTCGTACAGAACTTTCGGCCGGGCGTGGTCGATCGGCTCGGGCTAGGATACGACGATTTGCGCAAGATTCGAGAGGGGCTGATCTTCGTGTCAGTGAGTGGCTTTGGCAGCGAGGGCCCTTACTCGAAGCAAAGAGTGTACGACACCGTGATCCAGGGCGTCGCAGGGATCGCGGGCACGCAGCGCGATCCTGACACGCGGGTTCCTTGCGTCGTGAAAAGCGCGATTGTCGACAAGGTGACCGCGCTCACGGTCGCTCAGGCGATCACAGCTGCGCTGCTCGCGCTTGAACGGACGGGCGTGGGCCAACACGTTCGCATCGACATGCTCAACGCGATGCTGTCGTTCTGGTGGCCGGACGTGATGTCGAACCAGACCTTTATCGGCCCTGGCGCGACCGCTGCCGGTACAATCGCGGACGCTCGCCTGATCTACAAAACGCGCGACGATTACGTACTCGCAGCCTGTATGTCGAATGCCGAGTGGAAGGGACTGGTCACTGCGATCGGAAAGCCGGAGCTGGCGGACGATCCGCGTTTCAGGACGATGCCCGACCGGGTCGCGCACCTCCGGGACCAGTACGACGAACTCAAGGATGGGTTCCTTTCGCGAACGACGCAGGAGTGGCTCACGATTCTGCGACAACTGGATGCAGTCTGCGCACCGGTCAACACGCCGGAAAATCTTTGCGACGATCCGCAGATTCGGGGCTCTGGTATTATCTGGCAGGGCGAACATCCGGTTGCGGGAACCTACCGGCAGCCGATCCATCCAATCCAGTTCGAGCAGACTCCAGCCGAGATTCGCCGGTATGCGCCGATGCTGGGAGAGCATACTGACGAAGTCCTTCAAGAGCTCGGATTTGAGACCAACGAGATTGCCAGCCTGCACGAGCAAGGCGCAATCAAGACGAATCGATAATAGAGCCTGGAACGAGTCATGCGACCGTGTAGCCGACTCAAAGACCCGCCTTGAAGGCGGGAGCGACTTCTTCGGCCATCAGTCTCATATTCTGACGAACATCCTCCGGACGGCACGCCCAGGTTATGACGAACGTTCGGACTCCCGCGTCTATATATTCCTTGATCCTCGCGCGGCAGTCCTCGGGACTTCCGGCCAGCGTGTACTGGCCCGCTATCTTCGAAAAGTCCTGCGCGTAGCCCCTGCCAAGCATCGCGGCCGCCTGTTTAAGAGCCTTGTCGCGATCGGGATAAATCGACGTGAATATGAAGAGCCCTGGACGAAAATCGCTCATGTCTCTTCCCACTTCTTTCCGGAACTTCGAAATCTTTTCAAGGCTGTTGCGTACCATCTCGGGCGTGTACATGTACGGGAGCCATCCGTCCCCGTAAATCGCCGCACGGCGCATCGCCGGCTCCTTACGTCCCGCGACCCAGATGGGAGGATGTGGCTGCTGGACCGGAGCAGGCGCGATAGTTACGCCTGAAAATTTTGAGTATCTCCCTTCGAAGGTCACGTCTTTCTGCGTCCAAAGCTTGGTGATTACTTCCAAAGCCTCGTTGGAGCGGGAGGCGCGCTGCTTGATTGGCACTCCGCAGGCCTCGAACTCCTTGGGGAACTCTCCGCCTATACCGACACCCAGGTGATAGCGGCCGTTCGAGACGACGTCGAGCACCGAGGTCATCTTCGCCAACACCATCGGGTTGTAAAGCGGTAGCAGTACGATGCTGCTCATGAGCTTCATTTTGCTGGTCGCGCCGGCTGCCGCGGAAAGACTGATCAGCGAATTCGTGATAGGCCCGTGGAACATCATGTGCTCGCCGCTGCACAGATAGTCGTAGCCCAGGTCTTCGGCATAGCAGGCGAATTGCGGGATTTCCCTGGCCGACGATAAAGCCGATCCGAAATCTATTTTTTCCATCGCCGAAATTGTCACTCCAATCGCAGTTTCCCTTGAAGGTAAAATATTTTTGAACTATTCTCAAACCGCGAGCGCGTTACTCTCGTATCGCAGCAACCCGAAACGGAGAATGCAGCATGAGCCAAACAACAAGCATCGCGGTCGATGAGAAAAACCGATATCGCCTCGAAACCCCGGGACATCAAGGATGGCGTCGTACCGCGCATCCTGACGACCCCGGCAAGTACCTGATGATCTCGGCAGATACTCATGCCAACGAACCCGGCCATCTGTGGTTCGAGCGGATCGACAAGAAATATCGCGATCGTCTTCCGCACGAAGAAGTCGACGAAAAGGGCGAGAAATGGATGGTCACCGAGGGCGGCATGCGTTCGCGCGTCCGCACCAAGCTAGATTCTCCCGTTCCGCCGGACGGCGAAGATCGGATACGCGGGAAGGCTGGGCGCGATCCGCTCGATCGGATCCGCGACCATCGCCGCGACGGCATCGATGCCGAGATGATTTTCCCCAACAAGGGATTGCAGATGTGGTGGACACGCGACGCCGAATTCGGCGCGGCCCAATGCCGCGTCTGGAACGATTGGGCGTGGGAGACATTTGGCAAGTACAACGACTTCATGTCGCCGGTGGCATCGATTATGACGGCGGACGTCAATCTCGCGATCGAGGAGATTAAGAGGGTAGCCAGGCTTGGCTTTCGCGCGGTGACGCTGCCTTGCAAGCCGGTATTCGGAGCGCACGACGCACGCGACCTGAATTACAACTTCGTCGACTTCGATCCGATGTGGGCGGTGGTCCAGGATTGCGATATCCCGGTCACATTCCATGTCTCGACGGGCCGCGACCCGCGCGCCGCGCGCAAGGCCGGCGGCGCGATAGTCAACTACGTCTCTCATTCACTGGCGCCCACCATCGAGCCGGTCGCGAACATATGCGCCTCGGGGGTACTTGAGCGATTTTCAAAAATCAGGTTCGCCGCCGTGGAATCCGGAATCGGATGGGTGCCTTGGGCCCTGACTGCGATGGACGAAGCGTATCGCAAGCATCATTTGTGGGTTCAACCAAAGCTCAAGAAGCTGCCGAGCGAGTACTTCCGCAGCAACGGTGGCGCGACGTTCCAGGAGGATCCAGCCGGCCTTCAGCTCGCGGAGACGTGGAAGCTGGTGGACAACTTCATGTGGGCGAACGACTATCCACACGCCGAAGGGACGTGGCCGCATTCGGCTGAAGCAATCGAGCGCGAGATGGGCGGGCTCAAGGAAGAGAGCCGTGACAAAATCCTGGGAATGAACGCTGCCAGGATTTTCAAGTTCGACGTGGATCTATTGCTCAAGCGCCGCCAGACCGCGGTTAACTAGAGCGCACGAGTCGAATCAAACTTGGAAACGATCAAGGACAAGGTCGCGATCGCCGGAATCGGCGAAACTACATATTACAAACGCGGCACTGCCCCGGTCAGCGAATTCCGGCTCGCGTGCGATGCCATCATTAAAGCGGCGGACGACGCCGGAATTAAGGTAACCGATATCGATGGCTTTGCCTCGTACGCGGACGATCGCAACGACGCCTCGCGTCTGGCAACGGCGCTTGGCATCCCTCATCTCAGCTTCGCCAATATGTTTTGGGGAGGCGGGGGAGGAGGTGGATCGGGCGCAGTCGCCAATGCCGCCGCCGGAGTCGCGGCTGGCTGTGCGAAAAATGTCGTGGTCTTCCGCGCTCTCGCACAGGGCCAATTCGGCCGCTTTGGACAAGGTAGCCGCGCGCCAAGCATCTCCGGGCCGGCCGCCTACACCCTGCCCTATGGGCTCATGTCCGCTGCGCAGATGTTTGCGATGAAGGTCCAACGCTTCATGTATGACCATCACGTAAAGCAGGATGCGTTCGCCGCAGTGGCGCTGGCGTCTTACCATCACGCAGTTCAATCCGCGCGCCGTGATGCATGGTCGGCCACTCACGCGCGAGGCTTACTACGAATCGCGCTGGATCGTTGAGCCGTTTCACTTGTTCGATTGCTGTCTCGAGAACGACGGCGCGGCGGCGGTCATTCTCACCTCAGCGGAGCGTGCGCGGGACATGAAACAGAAACCCGCTTACCTGATGGCGGCGGCGCAGGGATCGGACTACCGGCAGAACGCCTCTGCGCATAATCAACCAGACTACGCGACCTCGAATTTTAAAACGCTTGCCCCTCGTCTCTATGAGATAGCCGGTATCGGGCCGAAAGACGTGGACACGCTCCAGTCGTACGAGAATTTCACCGGCGGAGTGGTGATGAGCCTGGTCGAGCATGGCTTTTGCTCCGCGGATGAGGTTAACGAGTTCTGCACCTTCGAGAATTTTTCCTGGCCAGATGGCAAGCTTCCCTTGAACACCAGCGGCGGCAATCTGGCCGAGTGCTACATGCACGGGCTCGAATTGGTGCTCGAGGCCGTGCGCCAAGTTCGCGGCACGTCCACCTGTCAAATCAAAGATGCCGAGATAGCGCTGGTTGCGTCAGGGCCGATGGTGACGCCGGTCAGCGATCTGATTCTGCGCAGATGAACCGATGAGCCGAACACCAAATCGATCGGAACCTTATCTGCCCTCGGGATTGCCGGCTCCTCGCGCCGCGCGCGACGGCCTCGACAAGGAATTCTGGGAAGCGGCGCAACGGCACGAAGTCGTCGTGCAGCGCTGCCGCGGTTGCCTGACGTTTCAGTTCGGGCCCGAGTGGATATGCCACAATTGCCGCTCCACCAACCTCGGATGGCATAAAGTATCCGGCCGCGGACGGGTCTATAGTTGGCAGCGCGTCTGGCATCCGGTCCATCCCACGCTCAAGAGCGCATGCCCTTACGTGATCGTGCTGGTCGAGCTGCCGGACGCGGGCAACGTCAGGATGGTGGGCAATCTGCTGGGCGACCCGCACGAAGAAGTCGTAATCGGTTCCGCAGTGGAAGCCGTTTTCGAAGACCATGAGGAAGGTCATTCGTTGATTCAGTGGAAGCGGGCCGACTGGTAAGGTCCTACGTCAGCCGACCTTCCGAGAGAGGTTTTCGCTCATGTCGAATAAACCGCGAATGCTCGAAGGCTACCGTGTCATGGATTTCACGCAATTCGTTGCGGGACCGGCATGCACGAGCATCCTAGCCGAGATGGGCGCCGAGGTCATAAAGGTCGAGATTGCGCCTGGTGGAGATCGAACCCGGGGGGCAGGGCTGAAGCCGCTCGAGGAGAAGCATAAGCACACGACGCACAGCAGCTACTATCTGCAACACAATCACAGCAAATTGAGTGTCGCCCTCGACATGAAGAAGCCTGCCGCGCGGCAGCTTGTGATGTCGATGGTGCCCAAGGTTGATGTAGTGGTCGAGAACTTCGCGCCGGGCGTGATGAGACGGATGGGCTTTGCCTACGAGGATCTGAAACGCGTCAATCCGAAGATCATCATGTGCTCGATTTCGATGGCGGGACAGACCGGGCCGCTCTCCACGCGGGCCGGTTACGATTACATAGGACAGGCGTATGCGGGAGTCACCGACGGCGTGGGCGAGAAGGATCGAGCGCCGCCCTCAATGACGACGATGGCTATTGGCGATGTGTCGACGGGAGTTGCGTCCGCAATGGCGGTTGGCTTCGCAATTATCCATCGCGATCGCACCGGCGAGGGGCAGCATCTCGACGCATCGCTGCTCGACACCTATTTCCACATGCACGAGGCGAACGTACCGATGATCGCGCTGCGTGGCGACAAGTTCCAGCCGACCCGCGCCGGTAGCATTCCTCCGACCGGGGCAACGGCTGGCATTTACCCGTGCGGCAACGGATACGTTTTCATCTGTGCGGTGCCGCATCAATGGCCGCAGGTGGTCAAGGCGCTCAGGATGCCGGAGCTGGCTAAGGATCCTCGCTTTGGGAGCGCTCGCCAGCGGGCTAGAAACAGCGCCGATCTAGAAGCGATCATCAAGAACTGGTTTGCGGGTTTCGAGACACGTGAGGATGCGATCGCCGTTCTTGAAGGAGAGCGCGTGCCCTGCGCACCCGTGCTCACGCTGAATGAGGCGATGCGGCATCCGCATCTGAACGAGCGGAAGACCATTCGATGGATCGAAGATCCGATCCTGGGCAAGGTCGCGATTCCAGGATTGCCGGTGAAATTCTCCGCATGGCCAGACCGGACCGAAATTCGATCCGCGCGGCTCGGCGAGGACAACGAGAAAATCCTCCACGAACTGCTCGGGATGAAGGACGAGCAAATCGGCCAGCTCTATGCAGATGGAGTCCTGGTGCGGGATCCTCTGCTGGGACCGACGTAGGAACGCCCGTTCGCTGTATCATTTCGACGCGACACGACTGCGAGGTGCGGATGGCCGGTAGGTGTGTTAGCGCTTGCCTGAAATGCCTTGAGAAATAATCAAACTCCTTGGGGAGCCTTCAAAATCCAAGCGGTGCTCGGAATGGACGGCTCCAGGGCTGATTTTGCGCTTGACTTTTTCGTTGATGCTCCACTATGTTTTGAGTAAACCTCAAACTGACCGCAAGGACGCGGGGAGAAAAACAAGATGGCCGAATACGATCTGATTATCCGCGGCGGGACCGTAGTCGACGGCACTCGACTGCCGCGTTTCCGTGCCGACGTGGGCATAAAAGACGGAAGGGTCCGCAAAATCGGCCGTATTCGTAACACGACCGCGGGGCGCACGCTGGACGCAACCGGGTGTGTGGTCGCACCGGGCTTCGTGGACCTGCATACCCACTACGATGCACAAATTCACTGGGATCCGTACTGCACGATCTCGGGATGGCACGGTGTAACCTCGCTGGTGCTCGGGAACTGCGGCTTCGGGTTTGCCCCGGTGAAGGCGGCGGATCGCGAACGCTCAATGATGATGATGACGCGAACCGAGCAGATCCCGTACGAATCGATGAAGGAAGGTATGAAGTGGCGGTGGGAAACATTTCCCGAATGGCTGGAAAATCTGGAGCGCCTGCCCAAGGGCGTAAACATCGTGAGTTATGTTCCGGTCTCGCCGCTCATGGTTTACGTGATGGGAATCGAGGCGGCCAAGAGCCGCCCAGCGACGCCTGCAGAGCGTAAAGAGATGCAGCGCCTGCTAAACGAGGCGATGGACGCTGGCGCTTGCGGATTCTCGATCCAGCGCTTGGGCGCGCATTCGCTACAGGCGGACTTCGATGGCACGCCGATGCCGACGGATTGCATGGCGGACGAAGACGTGTTGGCTCTCGCTGAAGTACTACGGGATCGCGACGAGGGCTTTATCCAAATCACGCAGGCGCAAGGCGGAGATCCCATACACGAGCATGATGACATCAGGAGCCGCGACCGCGCTTTCCTGGAGAAACTCGCGGAAGTGGCGCAGCGGCCAATCCTGCACAATGCGATAGCCGTCCTCGATGACGTGCCCAACTTCCACACCAGCGAACTGGACTGGGTTCACGCCTGCAACGAACGCGGCCTGCGAATTTATGGCCAGGGGGCAAACGTGCGGACCTGGTTCTCTTTCAGCCTCGAGCATTGGAACTTGTACGATTCGAGCCCGGCGTGGAACCACGCCACGCAGGGAAATCGCGAAGACAAGCTCCAGAAGCTGTCAGATCCCGCGATCCGCGAGCAAATGCGCGCCGAGTACAAAATGCTCCTATCCATCGGCAGCGGCTCGATACCCGAGAATCTGACTGTTGCGACGACGCCGGGACATCCGGAGCTCGAGAAATATGTCGGCCGCAAGATCGGCGACATCGCGAAAGAAGAGAGCAAGCATCCCAACGATGCGATGCTCGATCTCGCCGTTGCCGGAGACCTTAAGGTCGTCTTCAGAACCGGCGCCGCGACCAGTTACGACGCCGAAAAGGTCGGCCCACTGATGCGCGACCCCTACATGATAGCCGGGGTTTCGGACGGGGGAGCCCATACCAAATTCTTCACCGGCGGCTCCTATACGACGGACTTCCTGACCTGGCTCGTACGAGATACAGGCAAGGTGTCGCTGGAAGAGGCCCACTACCACCTGAGCTACCTGCCAGCGCAGGCGGCGGGCTTCGTCGATCGTGGCTTTCTGCGTGAGGGCGCGCCTGCTGACGTTGTAGTATACGATCTCCAAACCCTGAAACGTACGCCCGAGTGGGAGTTCGAGACTGTCCACGACTTCCCGGCCAACGAGTGGCGTCGCATCCAGCGCTCGGAAGGCTTCCGCTGGACCATGGTCAACGGTCAAATCACCTTCGAGGACGGGAAGTGCACCGGCGCGACGCCGGGCCAACTGCTGCGTAACGGAAAGATCGGCGTGGAGTCCTTTACGGCTGCAGCCAGCTAGAGCGTCGATTGTGAAACAGTGGTCACAAGAGCTGCTCCGGGTAATCGCTCGGAGCATCTCTCTCATACTCGAACTAAGTCCGAGGCTGCCGCGAAGGAGTAATGGATGCGAATCGGAAACTTCAATTTGATGTCTTATCGGCACCTGCCGAGCGATTTCTCCAAAACCTACGAATCGGTCTGGGTCAATTTCGATACCAAGCTGCTTGACCCGGTTCTGCTATGCCAGGACTTCAGCGATACGCTCGACGAACATGAGTACGCTGCCAGCGTGGGTTTCGACATGCTTGGCATGAATGAGCATCATGGCAACGGCTATGGGCTCATGCCATCTCCCAACCTGATGGCTGCCGCACTCGCGCGACGTACGCGCGATGCGATGCTACTGGTGCTAGGCAACTCGCTCGCTCTCTACAACCCTCCGCAAAGGGTCGCCGAAGAGTTTGCGATGCTCGATTGCATAAGCGGCGGGCGGGTAATCGCTGGCTTCCCGGTCGGCACACCTATGGACACCTGTTATGTATACGGAACCAATTCAAGCGAACTGCGCGACCGATACTACGAAGCTCACGACCTTATCATGGCAGCGTGGAAGAACAAGGAACCGTTCTCCTTCAAAGGGCGCTTCAACCAGCAGCGTTATGTGAACATCACGCCGCGGCCGGTGCAGGATCCTCATCCACCTATCTGGATACCGGCGGGCGGCTCTGTCGAAACCTGGCGGTTCTGCGCGCTGCATGACTACGTCTATTGCTATCTAACCTATTTCGGATACTTGTCGGGCGAGAAAATTATAAAAGGTTATTGGAACGAGATGAAGGATGCCGGTAAGGCTCCCAATCCGTTCCAGGCTGGAATCGTCCAGTTTGTTGGCGTGGCGGACAGCTTCGACGAAGCTCTCAAGTTGTACTCTGAACCGGCGACTTATTTCTTCAATAACATCTTGCACGTCAATCCACGCTGGACCGTTGCACCGGGCTATATAACTGAGGCTACAGCCAGAGCTGGTATCGCCTCGCAAGTGCAGGCGGCTGCGAACCGGTCGGTAGTGAGCCAGGCCCAGGCCGATACGCGCCATCTCGATTTTCGCGAGATGGTCGAGAAGGGTTTCGTGATCATCGGCGAACCGGACCAGGTGGCGGAGAAGCTTCGCGACGTAGCTATCTCGCAGAACGTCGGAAATATTCTCGCGATGGCGCAATTCGGCAACATGAACAGCGAACTGGCCCGTTACAACATGAAGAGAATCGCGCAGGAAGTGAAACCTCAGATTCAGGACATCTTCGAAAAAGAGTGGGAACATCCCAATTGGCCCAAACCGGTAGGTGCTGCGCCCCGCGGAGCTTTGCGACAATGAGCGCTATCACCGAAACGACCGTGGAGGTGGCGGGCGGTCCGTGCCGCATATGGGAGAAGGGTAACGGTGAGCCGCTTGGCGTTCTTTTCGGCCTGGGCGGATGCCCGCGCTGGTCGCCGTTCCTGGACCTTCTCGCAGCGCAACGAAGGGTGATCGTACCATCTCTGCCGGGCTTCCAGGGATCGGGAACACAATATCGAAACCTCGATGGTCATCTTGATTGGATAACCGCCACGCTCGATTTGTTGGAGACCGCGGGACTGACGGGCGCGGATGTCGTAGGCAACTCGGTTGCAGGGATGCTCTGCGCCGAAGTCGCGGCTTTGGTCCCGGGGTTTGTGCGCCGGTTAGTCTTGTGCGACTCGTATGGAATCTTCGACATACAAGATCCCGGCGGCGACGTTTCGCGCTGATGCCAGACGATTCCGTCGCGCTCCAGACTGACGACCTCGCCAAGTACAAAGGCCTGTTTGATGCCCGCGATAATGACGACCAGGTCGAGTGGAAAATCTCACTCTTCCGCGCCAACGAAGCGGCGGCGCGAATTATCTGGCCGTTCGGCGATCGAGGCCTCGAGAAACGGCTACACCGCCTGCGGGTGCCCACTCTGCTGCTCTGGGGCGCAAACGATCGCGTCGTCCCACCCTCATACATGAAGCGGTTCTCGGCTCAGATCGCAGGCCCGGTGAAGACGAAGGTCATAGCCAACGCGGGTCATCTGTCGTGGCTGGATCAGCCCGGGAAGAGCGCTGACGCAATTCTCAGTTTTCTGTCTTCAGAGTGAATCGGTTCGATCAAATGGGCTGATCCTTCGACCGAGAGGAGCAGGCGATGAACATAAACCAGATGGCGGTTGGAATCGTCTGGCTGGGATTCGCGATTTTTACCGTGGTGGTTTTTCTTCACGACGGCAAAGCGGCTTTTGCGTTGCCCTTCGATAGCCTTACAAATATCGCCAGCATGATCGATCTCTTCATAGAGCTGAGCCTGGTGAGCATCTGGATGCATTTCGATGCGCGCAAGCGAGGAACGTCGGCTATTCCTCTCATCGTAGTCTCTGCGGTGTTTGGCTGCCTCGGTCGGCTCGCCTATCTGTTCTTTCGATTTGGTGATCCCCGCGCGGAGCCAATCTTCAGGCTCAGCCGCGCTGGAGCGTAAATTTTCTCCGACTTGCTAGTGAATGCCGCTCGATACTTTAATCCTGAGCGCGATAGGGTCTAGTCTTATCGTCTCAGAGGACACTCCATGAAAGCGCTTGTTATTGGTGGGACCGGGCCTACGGGTCACTTGATCGTCAACGGATTGATTCGGCGCGGATACCAAGTCGTGATGCTCCACACCGGAAAGCACGAAGTGGATGAGATACCGCGGGAGGTCGAGCACATTCACACCGACCCGTTTTCCGAAGACGCGTTAAAACAGGCTCTTGGTAACTGCACTTTTGATCTGACGCTCGCCGCGTACGGACGACTCCGCCGGATTGCCAGCGTGATGCTTGGCCGCACCGGTCGATTCTTGTCCATCGGCGGCGCGCCCGCGTACCGCGGCTACATGAATCCCAATGTTCTGAAGCCCCGTGGGATGCCGATACCAGCTCACGAGGATGCGGAACTCGTGCCGATTGAGGCAGAAGACGCGAAGGGCTGGCGCGTCGCGCAGACCGAGCAGGCGGTTTTCGATGTTCATCCAGACGCCACGCACTTCCGTTATCCCTACCTTTACGGTCCGTATCAGATAGGACCACGCGAATGGTGTGTGGTCCGACGAATCCTTGATGGCCGCCGCAGCATCATTGTGCCGGAAGACGGTCTCTCGCTTAATCACGCCGGATATGTGGAGAATGTTGCTCACGCTGTTTTGATTGCTATCGACAGGCCGGAAGTGTCGTCGGGCCAGATTTACAACTGTGGCGATTCGCGAGTGCTCACCATCCGCCAGATCGTCGAAACAATCGCCGCGGCGCTCTCTTACGACCTGGAAATTGTCTCGATGCCGTCGCGGTTCGCTGTTTCGGCGCGTCCGATGCTTGCGCAGCCGTGGACTACTCATCGCGTTCTGGATCTGAGCAAGCTCAAATCGCAGCTAGGTTATGCCGATATAGTTTCACCCGAACCCGGCCGCGCGATTACGGCGAGATGGCTCAAAGAGCATCCCCTTACGCCCGGAGGTACAGACGAGAAGATCCTTCAGGATCCGTTTGACTACGAGGCTGAAGACCAACTCATCGCGGCATGGAAGGCGCTCTGCGAAAAAATGCCTGACGTGAAATTTGCGAGAGAACCGGGTTACACCGCCACTTACAGCGGACCCGGAGGGAAGCCGCGATCAGGCAAATGGGCTTAGAACAATCTGCGCCACATCTTGCGCGGTTCCGGTCCGGGTGTTCAGTCTCCGGCTATGGTTATGCGGCCCGCTCCGAGCGCGGCTGGGCCGGGGTGCTTCTGGCCAGCCGGCCTGGGCGCTCGCCCGTGTCCTTGCCGTTGCGCTTCGTGGCGACTCCATTGACGAACGTGAAGTCATATCCATCGGCGTCCTGCAGATAGCGCGCCCCACCCGCCGGCAGATCGTTCACCATACGAGGCGTCGAGATGCGCAAACGGTCGAAATCGATGACGTTCAGATCCGCGCGCTTGCCCACTTCAAGCGTGCCGCGATCATTCAGACCATACAGCCTGGCGGTATCATTCGACTGCTTCTTCACTAGCAACTCGACGGGAAATTTCGGCCCTCGCCGCCGATCCCGAGCCCAGTGCGTCAGCAGGTACGTGCAGATCGAAGCGTCGCAGATGAGCCGGGCGTGCGCTCCACCATCTGCGAGTCCGGGAACGGCGTTGGGGTTTCGCAACATCCACTCGATTCCGCTGTGGTCATTGCTCGCAAAGTTGGCGGCCAATCCGATCAGAACTGTATTGCCGGCGCCTTCGGTCAAGAGATCGTACATGTACGCCAAAGGGTCCATGCCACGAGCTTGCGCCTGAGCCGTGATCGATTTGGTTTTCTCCGGCTCGTAGTCCACCGGCGAAGTCAGCGGATAGATGTAGGACAGCATCCCCTGAAGAATTAATGGGAACATGTCGCTGACTGAGGACGACGCGGGCACGTTCGGTTCGCTCAAGATAGCGGCGCGTACATCGGGCTTGCGCATCTCAGCAGCACGCTCAGCCAGAGGCATATTCGCCAGCCTCTTGTAAGTCGGACGCGCTTGAAATGGATGATAGCTCTGAAGCGAAGTCAGCACCCCGCCCGGACGGCCATTGAATTGCCCGTGAATCGGGATTCCAGCCGCAACAGCCTCGTCCTGCATTTTCAATAGCTCGAGGTATACGGTCGGCTGGCTATGTACCTGGATCAGCGTGAACGTCACCGGCCGGCCAGATTCGACCGCAAACCGGCGCATCCATCGCATCTCCTGCTGCGGCGTAAAACGATCGGGTTCGACGCCCGTTATATTTCCTATCGTGCCGGACGGGATTACCTCGAAAATTCCCCTCCCTGCCTTGCGCATCCCGCGAGCAATCGCGAGCAGCTCCTCCTCCGGCGCGAGCGTACCGGGGACAGGACGGCCATCGACTGCCTGGTGCCCGTTTATGCGCGAGGATGAGAACCCGATTGCACCAGCCTCGAGCGCTTCGCGGACCAGCCCCGCCATGGTCGCAACCTCTTCCGATGTTCCCGGCTCGTTGTTCGCCCCGCGCTCGCCCATCACGTAGCCTCGGAGCGCGCCATGAGGGACTTGCGCCGCGACATCGATAGCCAGCTGTCGCTTCGCGAGAACATCAAGGTACTCAGGGAAGCTTTCCCATCCCCACGTCATGCCTTCAGTGAGCGCGGAGCCGGGAATGTCCTCGACGCCCTCCATCAACTCTATGAGCCACTTTTCGCTACCGGGACGAACAGGAGCGAATCCGACTCCGCAGTTGCCCATTACCACCGTTGTTACTCCATGATCGGAAGAGGGTTTCAGGTCGGTGTCCCAAGTCACCTGACCGTCGTAGTGCGTATGAATGTCCACGAAGCCGGGAGCGACTAGCCTGCTGTCCGCGTTGATGGTTTCGCGTGCTACTCCTGCCTCCGATTTGCCGATGGCCGCAATGCAGCCATTGCTGATGGCGACGTCGCCGTCGAATGGCTTCGCACCAGTTCCGTCCACGATGTGAGCGTTGCGGATAAGAATGTCGTGCATATCTTCTTCCCTGCTTTCCGAACCCGCGGGGCGCTCGGCTGGTTCTGCTTTTCGTTAGCGGACTGATGGACTTTTGAGGTTTACTCAAATCCAATAATCGACCGAACCATGGTGAAAAGTCAAGGCTGAGCTGGCCCGTTTGGACGACCCGTCAAGCATCGCGATCTCAAGAGGAACAGGCGTGACGGTTCGATGATCCTGGACCTTTCGAATCTCTCTGAGTATTACTCAACTACTCTCGGACGGTGACGGTTGACCGGACAGGGATAGCCATTGCACCATTCGCTCTCTCTCACTGCAGCTCGCGCACAGGAGAATCAATATGAAATTCGGGATCGCCTTTACCAATTCCGGAGCTTTCAGCAATCCCGCACTGATGGGACATCTGGCGACCACCGCCGAGCGATGCGGCTTCGAGTCCTTGTGGACTGTCGAGCACGTCGCAGTGCCCGTTAAGCACTTGCCATACCCCGGCAGCAAGGACGGGCAGATGCCGGGCGGCGACGATGTGCCAATCCAGGATCCGCTCATCCCGCTCGCATATAACGCTGCGATCACGAAAGCGATCAAACTTGCGACCGGTATATTGATCCTGCCGCAACGGCATCCGATTTACACCGCTAAAGAGGTCGCGACGCTGGACGTGCTGTCGGGCGGACGCGTGATGCTCGGGATCGGTAGCGGCTGGATGAAAGAGGAATTCGAGTCGCTCGGGATCGATTTCCACAGCCGCGGAGCGATGACCGACGAGGCCATCCAAGCTATGCGCGTGCTCTGGAGCGAAGGGACCTCGTCGTTCGAGGGTAAGCACTTCAGATTCGGGCCGCTGCACTCTTATCCGAAGCCCGTGAAAAAAAATGTCCCAATCCACGTCGTCGGCCATTCACCCGCGGCAGCAAGGCGAGCCGGACGTTTTGGAGATGGGTTCTTTTCCGACCGCAGTGAATCCTGAAAAGCTTAGAGAGCTGTTTGCGTTGGTGCGATCCGAAGCGGAAAAAGCCGGCCGCGATCCCGCCGCTATCGAATTTTCCAGCATGGCGAGATCCACGAGACCGGACGATCTAAAGGCGCTCGCAGACATTGGCGTGTCGCGCGTAGTGATACTTCCGCCGGGAACCAAGCCCGAGGCGATAACGCTATCGCTCGAAAAATTCCAGCAGGAAGTTATCGCGAAGATGTAACCCGCTTTGAGGGACGCGCGGAGCTCGGCGGCAGCGAACTATATTCTGAGGATCTCGCGCGCTTCGTTGGGCGTTGCGACCTGATGGTCCATAGCGCGAATCGTGGCCGACGCGCGCTCGGCTATCTGCGAATTGGTGAGCTTGCCCTGGTCGGCGTAATGATGGTCCTCCAATCCGATGCGCACGTGTCCCCCCAGGCTCACGATCAGCGGGATGTTGGGAAGGTTGTCGCCGCCGAGAGTTGCTGCAAACCAGTTGATTCGGACGCCCTTGAACATCTCGAGATAGGCTTCCAGGCTCTTCACATTCAGCGGTAATCCAAATGGCAGTTCCAGGCCGCCGAAATAAAACTTGATCATCAAGGGTTCCGTCAGCAGTCCCTGCTCGAGGAACAGCAAAGTCGCGCGCGCGTACGAGGGATCGAACATCTGCACCGTCGCGCGCATCCCAAGTTCCTTGATTTTCTCGAGCTGTCGTCGTGCGGTCTCGAAAGGCACTCGATAAACCGCTCCTTCGTTGCGGATGCGCTTGGTCGCAGGATCGTAGCTGATGAGATTGACCGAGCCTGGATCGCAAAAGAGCAAATCCGGGTTGTCGGGATCGCCCTTGCGCATCGCCATAAAATCCGAGCCAGGCCAAATCATCACCTTGGATTTGGCGCGCGCTCGCCGGTAAACCTCAGTGTAGAGCTCTCCGTGCTCGAATACGAACTTGCCGGTTTGGGGATCGCGGGCGTGGAAATGGACCAATGCGGCGCCGGCCTCGCAGGTAGCAATCGCGTCGTCGGCGATCTCCTGGGGACTGTAGGCAATGTTAGGGTTGAGAGTCTTTTTCGCGACCGCGCCGTTGATCGCGGCTTCGATGATTACCTTGGCCATGCCAATACTCTTTTCGTCGGCAGCATCCGCTCGGCTTGGATTTATCGCTCCAGGATCGTCATGAAGCACACAGCGCCCGCGCCGATCATCTGGATCGCTGCGAGCTTCGCGTCGGGAACCTGCCGCGCGCCCGCTTCGCCGCGAAGCTGCAAGACAGTTTCCCAAGTTTGCGCGAGTCCGGTGGGCCCTAGAGGATGACCGCGCGAAATCAATCCGCCGTCGGTGTTCACAGGGATTCTCCCGCCGGGACCTACTTCTCCGTCCATCACGAGTTTATCTGCGTCGCCGGGTTTGCAAAGGCCAAGCGCCTCGTAATACTCGAGCTCCTCGTTCGCAGTCGCGTCATGCAACTGCACCAGGTCGAAATCCTCCGGTCCGCATCCGGCTTTTTCGTATGCTTCCTTTGCAGTGAGCTCTGTCAGCAGATCCATCGTCCACGGACCTTCGCCCCACACCTCGCCTTTCATCACCGAGGTCTTGACGTGCACCAGCGGGTGGCGGCCGAGCCGTTTTGCGATCGCCGGGGTCGTAACGATGGCCGCGGCGCCGCCGTCGCCCGATGGACAGCACATATACAAGGTCAGCGGGTCGGCAATCATGCGTCCCGACATGACCTGGTCGAGGGTGGCCTCCTTCTGAAACTGGGCATAGGGATTACGAGCGCCGAACCAATGGCTCTTGACCGCTATCCGGCCGAACACCTCAGGCTTGGTGCCATAGTTGTGCATCCGGCGCTGTGCGACAAGCGCGAATATCGTCATGGCATTGGTCTGCGCGCCGGCCTGCATCTTCGTCATAGCGCCCTTGCTGAGAGGGGTCGTCATCTGCCGGCCGATCTGTCCGGTACCCATCGCCATCGCGATGTCGCAGCGCTCTTCGGCGACAGCATGATACGCCTGGCGGAAAGCCGACGATCCACTCGCGGAGGCGTTATCAACGTTAACGATCGCGACGCCGGTCAGCCCGAGTTCCTGGCCTATCTGATTGCCAGCGAATGCGCCGATACCGCACGCACCGCAATACGCTTTCTGGATGTGGGGCCACGTTAGCCCAGCATCAGCCAGGGCCGCTTGCACAGCTTCCACGCCATGATCGATATAGGTCTTGTCATCGTAGCGCCCGAAGCGTGCCATCCCGACTCCCGCAACCGCTACCTCACGCATTCGCATTCTCCTTCACGCGGAATCCGTAGGTGGCGCCCGTCTGGCCGTCAGAAAATCGCAGTTCGTAAGGAACCAACTCGACGGGCGCGCCAATCTTTGGCGGATGGTTGACGTCACCGGCAACGTAGCCTTGTACATATGCGCCATCCGTAAACTGCGCCTGTCCTACGAGCTTGTGATTCTCGGCCGAGGTGCTCGTGCGATCAGTGGTAACTGAATAAAGAATGGCGTCGGGGCCCAACAGTGCCTGTTCGAGGTTCGTCGATGAGCACTTTTTGCAGGCGGTCGTGCGGGGGAAAGCTTGTGTCCCGCATCCGCAGCATCGCTGCCCGATAAGTTTCAATCTGCCGTCGTCCAACGGAACTATCCAGTCCGGTACCAGGTAGTTTGTGCTCATAGCTATTTTTTCGAAAAAATATTCTGGTACGCAGGGTTACTCTTCATCGCCGCTTCGCGCGCTTCGGCCATTTCAGCTGGCGACGCCATCGTCATGATAGTTCTGCGCTCGAACGCCAGACCCGAGGCGAGATCCATATCGAGCGCTCGCGTGACCAACAGCTTTGCCGTCGCCAACGCGTAGCGTGCGCGCGGAATCAATTGCTCGCGCGCGAACGCCTCCGCCCGCGCCATCAAGTCCTTCTGCGGAGCTATCGCAGTGACCAGCCCAATCGCCAGAGCCTCCTGCGCGCCCAGATGCCTTCCGGTGAAGATGAGTTCCTTGGCCTTGGCCACGCCTACAATCCGTGGCAGGCGCTGAGTTCCGCCGCCGGCGGGCAGCGCGCCAAAAAGAATCTCCGGCACGCCGATTTTCGCCTCTTCAGCCATAAAGCGGAAATCGCACGCAATTGCCAGTTCACATCCGCCGCCCATGGCGGCGCCATTGATCACTGCTATGACAGGCTTGGGAAAATCCTCGAAGTGAGTCAACGGGTCACGACCAAATGCTGGCCTGTCTTTCGTGGTTTCCGGGTTAATCTCCCGTAGATCAGCGCCTCCACAGAAATGACGCTCGCCGGCACCGGTCAGCAAAACGACGCGAGTGTCACGGTCGGTTTCGAGAAAGTCCAGGACCTCGTTGAACTCGTGCATAAGCTTGCGATTCAGCGTGTTGGCCGATTTGGGTCGGTTGATCGTCAAGCGGGCGAGCCCATCTTTGTGTTCAAGGTTCAGGGTTTCGTAGGTCGGCATATGATTCTTCTCACATCTCCCTGCCCATTTTCAGCGATCTATCTGGGGGTTTTGAGTAATTCTCAAGCGTTGTATGCCTGTTCGTACCAGTGCGGTAGAAAACTGTCAAGCGTTCGAAGCCCGTCGATGGCTTTGAGGTCTCGGAATGGCCGGGGCCGCGAGGTTGCAAGGCTCCTCGGGCGAAATGGCTTCAGTTCCTTGGAGTTTGATTTGTTCTCAAGCATTTCCTATTCTTCGACAGTCAATTGCGGATAGGCGTAAAACGAATCGAATCATCGGGGGAGAAATGCAATGATCCATCGAATTCTGGAAGGTCCGCGAGTGCTGGAAGTTGGAGCGGCGCTCTACCAAGCAGGCGAGTCATATTTGAAACCGCGAGATATGGAGCCCGACTTCGCAAATTGCATAAGAGTGTTTTCCAAGTTGGACGTCCTAACACCAGAGCAGCAGTACGCTTTCGACACCAGATGCCAGGAAATCGGTTTGAGCTTCGGCGGTATCATCGTGCGTCACGACGTTGGCGCATACTTGGGATTTCCGGGACGCGAATATTAGTTTGAACGAGAGTGTTCAGGTGAATGAGAAGAAGGACTGACGGATGGCCGTTCGGCTGTCCGAAGCGGAGAGCGGTCCTATCAAAGAAAAGAACGGAGATGCCCTGCAATCAACTGTGGACACTCTTCAATGAAGAAGTGGCCGGCGGGAATGCTCACGCAGCGCTTGTTAAGATAGTGACGTTGGAAATTCTCCCACGCTGGGTCGCCCTCCGGACCGCGGGCTGTGTCGGAGGATGAACCGGAAGCCGGGAGCAGGTGCTTGTTGTACATCCATAGGACGGGGCCAGCATACTTCTTGTGGCGATCTTCGACGGCATAGTCGATATACTCTTTGCCCGCTTCACGAGCCTCCCACATACGGCCCATTTGCTCCTGTGAGATGGGTTCGTAGCGTTCGCCATGCGGTGCGGACGTATCACGGATGACGCGATGAAAATGGAGGTTACGGTAGTACTTCAGGTCGACGTCGTGTGCTGCGGACTCACTTATCGCCGCGACGTAGTGTTCGATGTCCTCGTCCGTGGCCCAGACCTTTGGCGCTATGAGTTCGCGCGGCATGTTCCAGGGGCTGCCTGGAGGATTAGGACAGGGCACCTTGCTCTCGCCACGCAGCATAGTTTCGATGAACGAGCGGCCATGTTTGCGGAAGAAATCGTCAGCTCGTCCTGGCGACATGAACCAGTAGTAGTAGTCGACGAAGGTCGGCCAGCCGGTGGTAATAGTGTCGAGCAGCGCCAGCCGCTCGACACGGTCGCCAAACTCGATTGACATCTTGGCCGCTATTATTCCGCCCCAGTCGTGCGCGATGAGCTTCACCTTCTGCCAGCCCATCACGTCCATGAAGTTGACCACGTCGGTGGCGAGTTGCATACGGGTATAGCCGGCAGGGTCGGCAGGCTTGTCGGTCTGGCCGTGGCCACGCGTATCAATGGCATAGAGGGTGAAGCGGTCGGCCAGCATTGGCATGATGCGCGTCCACTCGTGAGACGTTTCGGGAAAGCCGTGGATCATAAGCACGGGTTCCCCTTGACCCTCCTTCAGGTAGTGCATGCGGAGGTCACCCGCTTGCGCAAATAGACTTTCCATATCTGTTAGCCTCTAATGGCTCGATACCCCTGACGGATCCGAGCCATAGCTGTGATCGCTCACGATCATTCCGTCGGAGTCAAAGGTCAGGAAAACGCAGGCTTTCGTGCGTTTGTCACCCCAAATCGCGTCCGCTTCAAGAGCGACGGAGTCGCCGGAGGCCAAAATCCTGCTGATTTCCATTCGTCGCGTTCCATCGAAGGCAAGCATCGCATGCTCGATCGCGCGCAGCGCTTCCCGGCCGCGCATCGTGTAGCCGGTCAGCATGTTGATCACTTCGCAATCCTCGGCGTAGCACTCGTCGATCATCCGGTCGACTGCGGTATTCCAGGTCTGCTCCCAGTGCTTCACCCGTTCGATGTTGCGGCGTTCGACGTCCGTCATTTAAGCGGCTCCTTGTTCGGATTTTGCGGCTTTTGATTTTGAGAAGTACTCAAAGACCCGTTCGTTGTCAAGCCGACTGGAACCGTTATCAGCTTGACAGAGTGCTGGGATTCCCGGACATTGGAAATGTTTGATGAAAACTCAAAAGAAGAATTGAATGGTAGCTCAAGATCCGATTGTAATCGGCGGAAGTCTGGCCGGGATGTGCGCGGCGAGCGTGCTCGCAAGGACCTTCGAGAGAGTTGTCGTCATCGATCGGGATTCATACCCCGATGGCGCGCTAGAGCGGGTAGGCGTTCCCCAGAGCCGGCACCCCCACGTATTGCTGCAGCGGGGCCGGCTCGAGCTGGAGGGCCTCTTCCCCGGATTTGTCGACCGTATTCACGCGCGGGGTGGTCTCGAGATGGAGATCGGTTACGACTGTGCGACCCTACGCGGAGGCGTCTGGGCGCCGCGCACGCGCGATAAGAACCCAATGCTGTGCGCGAGCCGGGTCCTGATTGAATCAGTAGTGCGCGAACTGCTTCGAAAGACCGGCAATGTTCAATTCATTGAGCGCACCAATGCAATCGGATTCGAGGTGGCACGCGATGCTCGAATGCGCGTGACCGGTGTGAAAGTCCGTCCCTTGGACGGTGGCGCCGAGGAGATCATTGCGACAAATCTCGTTGTTGACGCTAGCGGACGAACGACGAAGATTCCGTCATGGCTCCGTGAGATCGGACTCCCAGAACCCGAAGTGATGATCGTCGACCCGCACACTGGCTACGCGACACGCTGGTACAGGGCGGTGCCGAAGCGGCGACCGCCTGAATGGTGGTGGAAGTCGATCGTGATCGACACGCCCGAAGACGAAGTCGCAACCACAGGATTGTTTCCCGTGGAGGAGAACAAGTTCACCGTCACGATGGCGGGGGTGGGTGGAAAATATCCTCCGAGCCAAGCGGAGAGCTTCACCCAGAAACTCGGCAAACTTCGCTCGCCGATCATCGCAGAGGAAGTCGCGCTGGCAGAGCCGATTTCGCCGGTATATTCATACCGCAACATGGCCAACCGGTGGCGTCTCTACGATAAGTGGAGAGGCGATCTGGGCGGGTTCGTAGCCTTGGGAGATTCAACTTGCGCCTTCAACCCTGTGTACGGGCAGGGAATGACGAGCTGCTCGGTCGCGGCGTTGATGCTCGGTGACATCATCAAAAAAATTGGTCCCAACGACCCTGGATTACCACGAAAGTTTTTCCTGGCGCAGGCGGCCTTTCAGGTCGGGCCCTGGGGGCTGGCTACGGGAGCGGATTTCCGATTTCCGACTACCCGTGGCGAACGCCCGACGTTGAGCAAGCTTCTCGCTCCCGTATTCGGAAGGTTGTGGGACATTCAACGCTTTGACGACGTTCTGCGCGACCGAATCATCGACGTTATCAACATGGTCTTGCCGCCGTCAGCGCTCCTGACACCGCCGACGCTCGCTCGAATCGCATTCGCTATGGCGAAGCTCAAGCTTCAGGGAAATTCCTCGGGTACCCTGTTTACCCCTAGGCCGCCCGCAAGTGATCTGGCCACCGCGTAGCGCTGCGAGTGACAGCGCCTAAAGAGGACGACCCAACATGCCGGTATGAGCGGTAGCGCCGCCGTCGGCAACAACGATACTGCCGGTCATCAAGGATGAGTCGTCGCCGGCCAGGAATAGCACCACCTTGGCGATTTCCTCAGGCTTGCCTAGGCGGCCCATCGGATGATGCTCGGCGGCCTCGCTCAGTGCCGCTTCGGGATCTGGCGCCGCCTTCAGCGCGCTCAGAACAGGTGGTGTCGCGATACCTCCGGGACAGACTGCGTTAACGCGGATATTTTTGCGGGCGTATTCGATCGCCGCGGTTCGAGTGAGGTTTATAACTCCCGCCTTTGCCGCATTGTAGGCGCCGAGCCCGTAATCGCCGAAGAGCCCGGAAATCGAAGCCGTATTGACGATAACGCCGCCGCCTTGTTTCACCATCTGAGGCAGAGAAAATCGCATTCCGTAAAATACGCCTGACAATGTTACAGCGATCGTGCTGAGCCATCCCTCGACCGGAATCTCACCGACCGGGCCAATCTGAGTGGCGAAGGCATTGTTGTGAAGCACGTCGAGCCGCCCAAACCTCTCAACCGCATACCTCACGAGTCCTTCTACCTGGGCCGGCATGCGAACGTCAGTTTTAAGGAAAACCGCTGAACTCCCGATCTCGCCGGCGACGCGTCGACCTCCCGCTTCATCTATGTCGGCTATTATGACTTTGGCGCCCTCAGCCGCGAACAAACGTGCGGTCGCAGCGCCGATTCCGGACGACGAGCCGGTTATCGCTGCAATCCTGTTATCTAGTTTTCCCATGATTACCTAGGTATAGGCGAGTGAGAGATCCGCTCTCAAGAGTTCCCGCCGGTCGCGGAGAGTTGGGGATCTCAACCGCGACCCGCGGGCGAAATGTGGCCAGCGAAATTAGTGCCTAGCCACGCTCGGGGGCTTGTTAGATGGATTGCAATCACAATTTCCTAGAGGCATTGATATAAAGCCTCGATCAACGCAGTGGCCCGTTTATCGATTAGTATTCCCGCGTTCATCTGATTCATGATGTAGCCGAAACCGATTTTCGCGTCGGGATCGGCAAAGCCCAATGATCCACCGGCGCCCGGATGTCCAAACGAACGAGTTCCAGGTCCCATCGAGGCGGTTGGCAGCGACATCATAAAACCCAGAGAGAATCGAGTTGGTATCAAGAGCACCTCGTCTAGCCCTGATGATTGCTCTTCAGAGAACCGGCGTATCGCCTCGGGCGCAATCACTCGAACGCCACCGATCTCACCGCCTCGCGACAACGCTCCGTACACTTGCGCTAGAGCCCGGGCGGTCCCGTGTCCATTGGCAGCAGGGAGTTGCGCACGCCGCCAAGCCGGGGAGTTAGATACCCCGGGCGCCGATACTGAAGGAGGGTTCGTTAGCGTTTTGGCGGTCACCGACTCGGGTTTGGCGGACATGAGAGCGGCCAATGGATTTGGTGCACCTGGAGGGGGAGGCGGTGCGGCGATGATCTCGGCTACTCGGTTTTCGTCGCGTTTGCTGAGGCCTATCTGAAAATCGGCGCCAAGCGGCGCAGCAAGTTTGGTTCTCAGGTAGTCTCGCGGCGACTCGCCGGTGATGCGCCGAATCAACTCGCCAACGAGAAATCCAAACGTCATCGCATGATAGCCATGCTTTTCCCCGGGCTTCCACCAGGGCTGTTGCTTCGCGAGCGCCGAACACATGAGGTCCCAGTCGAACAAGGCTTCCGCCGGCAATGGCTCGCTGATGGCCGGTAAACCAGAGCGATGACTGAGCAGATAACGAACCGGTAGATCCTTTTTCGCAGCCTGCGCGAATTCGGGCCAGTACTTTGCGACCGGCGAATCGAGGTCCAGTTTCCCGTTGGAGACCAATTGATGAGCACAAACAGCCATGAGGCCCTTGGTCGTGGAATAGACATTGACCAAAGTGTCTTTGGTCCAGGGCAGGGTGCGTTTTTCGTCCCGATAACCACCCCAAAGGTCGACCACGGGCTGGCCATCGACTACGAGGGCGACTGCGGCGCCAACTTCGCCTTGTTTATTGAAATTCTCCGCAAACGCATCGCGAATCCTGGCAAACCTCGGATCGCACTCTCCTTCGATTTTTGGGTGCATCGACGGCTCCTTGATGCTTAACGCCAATCGTTCATCGGTTTGAGCAATACTC
Source organism: uncultured delta proteobacterium (assembly GCA_963717005.1). GTDB lineage: Bacteria > Desulfobacterota > Binatia > Binatales > Binataceae > Binatus. The sequence goes on along the minus strand of OY970324.1, from coordinate 3,724,423 downwards.
AATTTACCGGTTGAAAGTCAAGCTGAAATCAACACGCAAAGGAACTTTGGTCCTTGAGTTATGGTCAATCCGTGGCTAAAGGAACAACGATCAACGTTCGCTAGTCGGTTGAATTGTTGGGGGGAGGCGCCCGGAACAAGAACCGAAGGTTACGCGCTCGCTCTCGCCGTCCGCGACCCTGGCCGAGGGACGTCCGACAGAATCGCGGCAGACTCCACGTTCCGGAGGTTCGCGAGTTCGAAGAGCGAGCGCCTGAAGAGTCTTCGCGCACGGCCGTCATCCAGACCAGAGTCATACTGTGAATTGGTAAGCAGCCCCATCCAAATAGCGGCGGCGATGTCCGCGGCTTCCCTGGCTGAGACACCGGGCTGCCGGGGCACCTTTTCGAAGAGATCCGTCAGGTAGGCCATCATTTCACGATTATATCGGTCGAGCTTCTCTCGAATCTTGCTGCGATGCATTGACAATGCGACAAGTTCCAAAACGACTCCGAGCTCGGATCGCGTGATTACACTGCGCACAAAGACGTGGTCTACAAGGACATGAATACGCTCCTCCGGCGGGTCATTGCGGTACGAGGTAACTTCACTCAAGGTCTGCTCGACCACTTCATCGCAGACCTCTTCAAGGACGGCCTCTTTGCCGTCAAAGTAGTAAAGGAGGTGGCTTACTGAAATACCAGCTGCCCTGGCGAGATCGGTGAGCCTCGTTTCCGCATAGCCTTTTGTGAGCATGCATCGACGGAGAGCCGCAACTATCGTCTTCCGTCGATCTTTGAGTTTCTCTCCATCGATTTCGCGCTCGATGACAGGGGTTTTCCGAAATGTTTTCGATCGCCTCTTGATCATCGTTCAATTAAAGCGCGTGCGGGACCGGGGTTCAACCCCTCGGATCTAGGTTCTGGTTTATCTTACTTATCGAACGACCTGTAGCCTCTGTCGTTAGGGAGCGCACATCGGCGATTGTTTACAGGTCTGGCCCTCGAACGGAAACGAAAAGAGTCGCGATAACTGACTCGACTATTGTTTCGAAGTAGGGCTCGAAAGTTCGGGAGTTCGGAAACTTATTAATTCTACGCTTTCGACTACTTCGCCGTCGAATCCTCCCTTCTTGGCGAGTGTTTTTACCATCCCCACTCCCGGCGCGTACCACTCGAGGTAATTCAGAAGCAACGGTTGTTCATAAGCCCCGCCGGAAAAACGCGCCACTGTTTCGATTCTCACACAGGCCTTGAAGTGGCCAGCTTGCGTGATGACGTCGTTGGACTCCGCAAAGCTCTGATGCGATTGCGAGACTGTCGGAGCCTTCGGCATATCGCCGAATGGATAGATCGGCCCCTTCCACTTCTGGCTGGGTTGCAGGTCGATCGGAAGGAACTGATGTTCGATCGAGAGGGTGAATGGCGGGAACTCGATCCGCTTGCCAACATACTCGAGACCGCTGAGGCGGTTCAGATATCCCTGATTCGCGTAGTAGAGCACCGGACGTATTCCGCCCCGGTCCAGCTCGTAGTACTCGTCGACCACTTCGCAGTTGCGGTGCAACTTATCGACAAATCGTTCCCCTACTACGCGATCTGTGAGGGTGTAATTCTGCTGCTGGCTCTCGCTTTTCACCAGATAGGTCCAGGTCGATCCTGGCGCCAGAGGAAAAAAGGCGAGCTGTGGAGTCCGTCCTGCTCGGTGATAGAACATATCCCCAATCGCGCCGACCAGTAGCAATAGAACCAGAATCGACGATACGACATAGCTCCTTTTCATTCGTCGCCACTCTTCCAAGACTCTCCGACTACACCGGCCAACTGTACGGTGAGCGTCTTCCTATTGCTGTTGGATGGATTTGATGTAGTCCGTAATCCTTTTTAGTTCCAGGTCAACCTGATACTGAGATTTGCGAATCGTTCCTCCTCCGCCGTGGCGGGGCATCGCCAGTTCCAGGCTCCACATCGGCATGTCGCGAGACCCATGCGCTTTTATTTCATTTTTGCCGCTAATGGTGTCGAACACATGTTGGTAGGGAAAGGTCCCATTGTTCTTCTTAGACAGCAGAGTCAGATCTCCCGGGGGCGTCTTGAGCTCACTCGCAACGGGTCCGTCGCCTCTCCCTGTGAGTCCGTGGCATTGCGCGCAAAACTTTCGATACTCTTCACCGCCAGAGACCACCTTGCCGCTGGGAGTAAGCGTCAAGTTCGTGTCGTTTTGTGCACGAGCGGAAGCGGGTAGTCCAACCGATACGAAAACGATTAACACCAGCCCGCAATAGAGTCGTATGTAAATTGAGCTTGACATTTTTAGAAGCCTCTTACTCTCTGGCATACCGGATAGTCAAAACCCTAGACACGACTCAGTCACAGGAGATCAAAGTTATATTGAAGCTGGACGAAGATACTTGACCCACCTTTGAGGGAACCTCCCGATGAGAACGCGTATTTGTCGTTGCCGAGAATGTATACGGTGCCTATTTTAGCGAAGTACTTATTGGTCCACGGCGGAGTCAATACAATTGAAGGCGTGAGCAACCAGGTCTGGCCATCTGGATTGTAGATTCCGGTAAGCGCGGGTGCAACCGCACCCCAATACCACGAAGTGCCGAGATTCGCCAGGAGGTTGACCTCATGCTTGTGCGCCTTGGTGAGAACCCCCTGTGCCTCTAGCATCTTGTCGCTCGCGTCGAGAATGGTCAGCTCCTGAAACTCGAAGTTGCCAGTCAGGGACCCGGTTGAGGTAAGCCACGGCGCATAAACCTGATCCAGGTCCAGGGCCACCAGAGTATTCAGTGTGTCGGAGTTCACTATCCCGGACTTGACGGACCGCGCGGACGTTGAGAAGGCGTCGTGATTTTTGTAGAAAAACTCCATTCGCAACACCATTGGAAGTTCGTTAGCGAGCCATATCGGAAGCGGAAGCGGGCGATTGAGAGTCCCGCCGAAGCTTTCATAGTGAACGTATCGCTCAGTCATCCGCTGGAGCCCTGGTATAATTACGGGTGGCGGTCCGGGGAGGACTCGCAGGGGCCTCTCAACCTGCCCCACGTATAAGTTAGGCGTATAGTCGAAGCTCCGCCAATAGAATGCAGTGACTTCGGTGCCACCCTTTATAAGGGTATGCAGTCTCAGACCTATCTGAGAATTGGCAAACGTAGCTCGCGGAATTGCCCACTGAACGTCCGGAATGTTGCCAGCTCCCAGCACGTAGCTGAATGGCGGTTGCAAAGCGGTCCCTGGTGCGAGACAAAGTGACTCGCCGGGCCTGCATCTATTATCAGTGCCACCCCCGACTCGAGAAGCTGCAGGAATTGGCAGGACATCGACCCTGCCGGCGACAGCATCTTGCCCGTTGAATCTGTCGTCCGGATAGTCGACATGATTCCAGAGGTCGTCAAAGCCGGGCGCATACACGAGCTCGAAGAAATTTGAGCTCAACGGACCAACGGCAGGAAGGTTCAGAATCGGATGGAGCATGTAGATTGGCAAATGCGATGCTTCGAGGTTGTTGAAGCCGAACGCATAGCTCACATCCTGTGGATTTATCTGGTCGCCAACGCGAAAAGCCAGTGATTCTCCCCACTCAACGATTTGTTTGCCGATAAAGACGTTTAGCGGACCCTCCTTGATCTTTAGCCATAGGTCGCGAAAATTATACTCGTTGTAAAAGTCGCTGAGATTTGCGTCGCCCATCTTTGCGTCGTTTTCAAAGGGGTAATTCGGCTCATATACTCCCCAGAAGCGAGCAAAGAACTGAAGATGCTCGCCGAAGCTTTCGTTGAGGTCAATCTGCCCCAATTGCCGCAAAGACTCAATCGAGTTGAGATGATGGTGTGGCCACCACTTAGTCCCCTCCGTGTTGTAGAAGAGTCCGTAGTTGCTCTGGATATAGCCAGATATGTGGAGATTATCTCGCAGGTCGGAAAGGGCGCTGGACGTCGGCTCTGGTTCGGCACTTTGCGTGTCAGCCAGAAGGCTCGATGTCGTATTGGGGCTCATATCTAGTATATCGGCCGCAACCGCATAGCTGCCACTGCATGCTAAAGCAAAGATCGTTGCCGCGGCTAGCGCGACCAGAGCCCCGCCCTTACAAGTACGCTCGATCCGCTTCCAGGCCTCGGCAGAACTGTATCGAGTGCGCGCTGATAGACTGCAACACATCTTGTGCCTCAAGTGCATCACTGGTTCCTCCTGAAAACGACTCCACTCGGTGTATGTTTCGTTCGAATCTCGTCGCATCGCCGATTTCGCGTCCCGCGATGTGCCTGGTCGAACTGATCCGCACCTGATTCGCTGAAACTTGCCAGGTCTGGTCGGCTCTTCGCAGCCGGATGAGAGTGCCGCTGAGACCGACAGCTATACCGGTATCTCCGGAAAAACCGATATCGGTGATGTCGGCTGCCACTCCCGTCGGGACTCTGGAGCTTTTTCCGCTGCCGATGTCGAAGAGGAATCCCTCGTTGCCCGCGATCCAGAACTCGGATCCGGCGGTGCCTTCGACGGCAGCCGCCGCATATACCTGCCCTGTTTCGGTGAGCGGAACCGGCTGCCAGGACTTGCCCCCATTTTTCGTTTCCTGGATGGCGGGTCCCAGCGCAGCAATTATGCCATCCCCTGACCGGTTGAACGCGACCGCGAAGTTAGGGGGTTCAGTAAAAACGCGCTTGCCGCCAGCTTGCAGCTCCCAATGTTTTCCACCGTCCGACGAGAAGAGGACGGTTTTGTACTCTCCCACCGCCCACGCACCGCCCTTGGGAGCGAACGCGACGTCGAAGAAGGTGAAGTCCATGAAGTGGTTAACCACCCAGGTCGAACCTCCATTCTCGGTGCACAACAGAATTCCATTCGCGCCAACCGCGCATGCCGCGTCTGCGCTCATTACGGCAACCTTAAGGAGCGAGTCCTTCACTGGAGACGGCTGCTTCTGCCAGTCTTTCCCGCCATCTATCGTTCTGAAGATGGATCCGCGCTCGCCGACAATCCATCCGGTCTTTCCGTCGGGCCCAAACCTGACGCTGTATAAGTCGCACGGTTCCACAGGATCGCCGAGTTGACGTTGCTTCCAGGTTTTTCCATCGTCACGTGATTCAAGCAGAGTCCCTTTTGCGCCGACCACAAATGGACACCCAGCGGCGCCAAATGCGACTCCGAACAGCGAGTCCCAATGACCCACGACCGAGGATTCAGCGGCGGCGACTGGAGATTCGGCGAAGAAACCAAATCTGACCGCAATAACGCAGATCGCTACTGCGAGTGTGGCTTTCAGCGGGGAAAAGGATACGGGTTCGTCTCTTTGCGCCCAGCGCATTTTTGACCACCGCTCAAATTTGAGAAATGCTAAAACGCGGCAGTATCAAGAATGCATGAACCTTGTCAAGCCCCCGTGTGGGCCCTAACCAGCGGAAGAGTGCGACTGAACCGAATCGGCAATGGGTAAGACAGAGTCCTTCGTGCCGATTTGAATGCTGACATGTACTGGGGAAGCATCTTAAGGAAGCGCGGAACAAACGCCTGGCAGCTGAGTTTGACACGAGATTACCTCTGTGCTTGACAAACTCGATTCTTTTTGAGTAAGTCTCAATCCCAGAAATTACCGACCCTGATGGCGGTGCGATGGTCGAGCATGTCGCGCTTACGGTGGAAACAGTCATGAACAAGGCGCGTCTGCACTCAATAACTTACGGAGATCGCAACCTCATGATTAAGCGTTTGAACAAGTTCCGTTGGCTTCTGGTCATCGTGTTGACAATTCTGAGCGTTTCAGCTCGCGTCGCATGGGCCGAGGACTTTAAGGTTTGGACGGACGCGGATTTTGCGGAGCTGGGAAAGCAGTGCACCGAGCCTCTGCCCGTAGGCACAGTAATTAACGCGAAGAACTGGAAGAAGTATGAGTGCTACTTCTCAACTTTCTGGCGAACAATTTTTGCCGGTGATCACCACTACAAATGGCCGGACGCTCCAGGCTTCGATATTGAAGTGGGACCTACTCACGACGTTCCTCCCCCCAAGAATTTCATCGCGGCGACTGAAAAGTATGGCGGTCAGACGCAACTGGTGCAGACGAAGCTGGCGCCGGGTTCCTGGGACGTGGCTAACTATCATGGCGGGTACCCGTTTCCCAATCCTCAGGAGCCCAACAAAGCATACAAAATTCTTTACAATTCGTGGTTCAGCTACCGACCCGCGGTGGTGAACGAGCACGCCTTTTCATTGGCCATAGACAAGTACCAAAACCAGACCACGAGCTCCTACGACATCGTCATCAGCCAGCTAAACTTCAACGTCGATCCCGGAGTTCCAGCAACCAACCCGGTCATGCCGGATTATCTTAACGCCACGTACATCGAGCTCCAGTCGCCTGAGCAGTCCCGATATATAACAAGCCTTAACCTGAAGCATAAAGATCCTGCCGATTTTCCTGATTTATACACCTTCATCCCTGCGCTGCGCAGAGTGCTGCGGCTGTCGGCGGCGGCGGTGTGCGCCGATATTCAGGGCAGCGACGTAGACAACGACGATGCGTGCCCGAACCTCGGGGTTTGTCCGCAGATTCCGATTTTCAAAGCGGATTTGCTTGGAGAGAAGAAGCTTCTCGTAAATTTGGGCATGAGTCATGATTCCGTGTCGCCACCGGACGGTAAGTTTGTAGGATACAATCCCTTGTATTGGCACGACACTTCGGCGGATCTGCAATTGACGAACGGCGTCATCATCCCGAAGCGTGAGGCGGGCAAGTGGGAAGTACGTGACGTATACGTGATCCGATGGCAGCGGCTGCCAGAGTATCAGGCAGGCTATTGCTTCGGTTCGCGGATAACTTACATCGACAAGCAGAACTTCAATTCCCTTTCGGTCGACAATTTCGATATGCAGCAGAAGTTCTACAAGGCCGCAGTTGGCAACTATCAGATCCTAGAGTCTCCTGCAGGTGGTCCTTACTTTAGCGCTGATGCCAACCTGAGCTACACGATCGACTTCCAGAACTTCCACGCATCGAACGGCGGCGAATTTTATCCCAAGTTCAACAAAGATGCTGGCAAGTACCAAGATACTTCCAGGTACGCGACTCCGGCAGGTTTGCAACAGGTGATGCAATAGAAGGAAGTTAGTTAAATTACATCATGGTAGGATTGCTAACGTGCCAGGGTGTCTAATACCCGTAATGCGGCCCTACCTCGCGATTGGTTCCTTGTAGCCTCTTGTGGGATCATTAGCGACTCCTCGAGGCACGCCTAAGTACGAAGATCGCCCGTACACATCGAGAATCCTAAGCAGAATCATTCGCAATAGAAGTTTGGTGGCGAGCTCGCGATTTTCATGACAGATACAGTCAAGCAAGAGCAGCGGTGGCGCGACTCGCTGAAGCTCCGCCTACCCGAAGCGGCCCGTAAGCTGGCGATGGCCAAGCGTGCGGGCGACATGGGCGGAATTGGTGCGCTGATATTACGATTTCGCCTGTCGATCGGACTAGTGCTGGTGGCCATAAGCCTGTTGATGGCCTATGGCGTGTCGAAAGTGAAATTTGCGACGAGTTTTGTGGACTTTTTTCCCCGCAGCAGTCCGAACACAGTGCTGTACGAGAAATATCGTCAGGACTTCGGAGGCGCGCAGAGCCTGGTTATCGCTATCCGCGTAAAGAAAGGAGACATCTTCAATTTCGCGACGCTCAAGAAGATCCAGGAGATCAACGGAGCGGTAGACGCTCTGCCGGGTGTCGATCATGTCTCGGTTGAATCGCTGGCCTCCTTTCGGGTCGCGTATGTCGAGCCTGTTCCGGGCGGACTGGTCGGAAAGCCCTACATGTATCCGAATATCCCGAAAAACGACGCCGAGCTGGCCAATCTCAAGAGAATGGTGGCGGTTCACAAGGCAGCCCTTACATCGCTGGTGAGTAGTGACGACAAAACCACGATTGTGACCGCCACCTTCAACGAGCAAGTGCTGGACTACAGCAAGCTGTTCGATTCGGTGCGGGCGCTCGTGGACCGAGAACAAGACGCCAATCACGAGATATATGTCGGCGGCGAGCCTATGGTGCGCGGATATGGTTATCACTATCTGCCGCAGATCACAGCGTGCTTCGTCATCGCGATTTTCGCGATGATCGTACTTTTGTACTTCAGCTTGGGTCATCGGAGTCGTTGGTGGGCACCGATCATCACTGGCAGCCTTTCTGCCGTCTGGGGACTCGGGTTCGTGGGTTGGATGGGCTACAACTTCGACCCGGTAATGTTGGTCATTCCATTTATTTTGACAGCTAGAGACTTGAGCCACGGCATTCAGTGGCAGGGTCGCTATTACAACGAACTGGACACTTCTCAAGATAAGTATGCCGCGATCATACTGACCACCAACTATATGTTGCCCCCGGGCTTTCTATCGATCATCGCCGATATTGGCGGAATTATTTTCGTATCGCTAGGCGGCATTCCCGTTCTACACCATATAGGACTGGCAGGTGCGGTATGGTTGGCTTCGAGTCTCACAATGGTGTTCGTCTTCGAACCAGTGTTCCTAAGTTTTTCTCCAGTTCCGAGGCTTCGGGGAGAGAGTTTCGCTGAGCGGGTCGGACACTCGGTTCCTGCTTTCTTTACCAAGGCGCTCGACCGATTCATTCACATCCCGGTGACCCCGGGTAGGTTTCGAGCCGGGCTGCTGGTCGCTGCTGCCGCGTTCATAGTGTGGGGAATTTCGGCAGGACAACGGGCCAAGATTGGCTACTCGACGCCCGGGACTCCGCTTTATTCGCCAAACGCCAAGGTAAATCAGGATTTGGCGGCAATCGCACAAGACTTCCCTCTCGATGAGGGGTGGGTAGTAATAACAGCGCCGCGTTATCCAAGCGAACAGAGCCTCGTTGGTCCGCCGAACCTTCGAGCGATGGATGATCTAAGGTCGTTTCTGCTGTCTAGAGATTCGCACGTAGTCGACGTAATATCGGCCTCTTCAACGATAATCAAGCCATCAAATCAGAGCTTTCATAACGGGCATCCAAAATACTTTGCCGTCCCCGACTCGATCGTCCTGGGGGCGAATTTGTGGTACCTATTTTCCGCCCAAACGGCGCCGGGCGAAGCCGAACGCTACATCACGAATGTTGATGGATTTCTGGGCGTGGTGCGCATCCTGCTCAAAGACCACACTTATGAAACGCTTAATCAGTTGCAGTCCGAGCTAAAAGAGTTCCAAGACAGTCAAATCAAGACGGATCAAGCCCTAGACAAGATCAAGTTCGAATATCTGGGCGGATTGGCAGGTCTTTACGCTGCTGCCAATACCGTACTATTCAAACTGGACATCATCAATATAACCTTCGTGCTCATTGTTGTTTTGGTCTTTTCCACGATCGAGTTTCGCGCGATCACTGCTGGCCTCCTGTTCGTGCTTTCCTGCGTATTGGCGAATTTCGCAGCTTTCATCTACATGGGAATTCGCGGTATCGGGTTGACTATTGATACAGTCCCGGTGATTTCGCTCGGAATAGGCTTAGGCGTCGATTACGGAATTTACATCGTTGCGCGAATTCGAGACGAAGTAGGGCGTGGCCACTTGGTGGAGGACGCCATCGTTATCGCTATTACCGGCACGGGCGCGGCGGTGTTCTCGACCTTCGCGGTCATGGTAGGTGGAATCCTGCCGTGGGTCTTCTCTCCGTTGCAGTTCCACAGCCAGATGAGCGTTCTGCTTTCATTTCTGATGTTCACAAACATGATAGCTGGAATTTTGATTTTGCCCGCGTTCATAGCGTGGGCGCGCCCCGGGTTCATCACAAAGTATCGAGTTCCAGAAAGGACGCAACCCTCCGGAGCGATCGCAAAGGCTGTATAAGAGATATGAAGTTTGGAATATTCATGGCTCCCTTTCACAAGGTGGGGGAGAATCCGGCCCTTGCGTTCGAGCGAGACCTACAGCTGATCGAGTTGCTCGACGAGCTTGGTTATGACGAGGCTTTTATCGGTGAGCATCACTCGGCAGGCTGGGAGATTACTCCATCGCCTGAGATTTTTGTAGCCGTGGCCGCCACCCGCACCAAGTGAATTATGCTCGGTCCGGAAGTTGTCAGCGTCCCCTAGCATCACCCTTTTGACATCGCGAATCGCTACGCGTTTCTCGACCAACTCACGCATGGCAGAGCGATGCTGGGATGTGGTCCGGGGGCGCTGCCTGGTGACGCATCCATGTTCGGGATCGAGACGACTACTCAGCGCGATCGCATGGTCGAGGGTTTGGAAGTCGTCATCCGACTGTTCACCGAGGAAGGTGCAATCACGGTAGACGGATCGTACTTCAAGCTACGCGATGCTCATCTTCAGGTGAAGCCGTACCAGAAGCCTTACATGCCGATCTTCGTGGCCAATTCCATTTCACCATCGGGAATGGTTGCGGCCGGCCGGACCGGATGCGGGGTTCTTTCAGTTGCGGCTTTTACACCGAACGGACTCACTGACCTTCCCAAGCGGTGGGAAATTTGCGAGGAAACGGCCGCCGAGCATGGCAAGACCGTCGATCGCAAGGACTAGCGACTGGTTTTCCCTGTACACCTGGCTGAGTCCAAGAAGGAGCGCTCGATGATGTGCGCGAGGGCGGCAACGCGTGGATCCAGGAATGCATCGTCGGGACACTGGGAGCGAACGTACAGTTCGAAGAATACACCGGTCAGCCGGTCGAAGAGATGACGGTGGATAGACTGGTCGGGCGTGGGGGCGCGATCGTGGGAACTCCCGACCACGCAATAAGGCGGGTCCGCGAAATCTGGGAAGCTTCCGGCGGAGGGTTAAAAATACCGCATGCGTTTGCGCGGATACGCGAATTACTATCGGTAAAGGAAGATTTTCAGCGGATATTGATTTTCTGAAAGAGCGCTCATAGCAAGCAAATCAATCTGCTGACGGACAGTGTGCGATCTCTTGACTGGTATTCTTGCTTATGTGCGATTCAGCGGAACCTCGGCTCAAGCGATGCGGAGGCAATGAGCGGACACCCAGCGTATCCAAGAGTGCAAGTCTGAAAAGGCGGTGCAGGCGCCCAAGCCCCAAGTGTGCGTCGAATTGAGCGTTGTTGGTTAGTCCAGCCAACACGGCGCGAATGCGCACGGACGCGTCTTCGGCTGATATTCCAGAAGGCCGTGGGATTTGTTGAAACCAAGCAACAAGGGTGGCGCTAAATTGTTCGTTAAATTCGGCGATAAGCTTCCGAATCTTCGGCCGGTTCACCGAAAGTGCGGTCATCTCAGCTGCGAGCCGATATTCCTGACGTGGCCGACCGCGGCCGGTAAAGACGTGGTCTACGAGAGCCATGATCCGTTGTTCGGGTGAATCGTCGCTTGGCGTTGTGATGTTGTTCAGAAAGCGCGTACTGATCTTCCTGCAGAGCTCCTCGAGTACGGCTTCCTTGCTGTCGAAGTAATACAGAAGATGGCTGACAGACATTCCGACTGCTTCCGCCAAATCTGAAAGACTTGTCTCAGCGTAGCCTTTGGCAAGCATCAGGTCCTGAAGCGCTCTGACGATGATGCGGCGGCGCGTCCCCCCCTTGGATTTGCCGGTCTTTTTCGTGAGCGAATTGGTCCGCGCAGGCGCGTGAGGCCTCTTCTGAGTTGTTCTCAAAGTATCATCAAAGATACTCGTCGTTCTCAATTCAGGCAAATAGACATTTTTCACTAGAATACAAAGCTTATCGATGGTCGAAGACTCATCCATTTAAACGTGCTTGACATTCCGACCACCGCTTGAGTACAACTCAAAACGAATGACGGGAGGAAGGACATCGAACGAAAACTGCGCGCGTCAGTTGAGAGCCGCAAACGGGGGCCTGAAAGAAGATTTCGATACGGGCCGACTGCTACGAAGATCTGAACGGTCCGGTCTTCCCGGCGGAGGTGGTCGAGGATTGAATCGAGTCGAGCAGCAGTGAAAAAACAAGTGTGAGAGGACGAACCAGTGGGCGGGCTTTACTACGACGAATTCGAAGTCGGACGGGTCTTCGAGCATCCCATTACCAGGACCGTGACTGAGACCGACAACTTGCTCTTTACCGCACTCACTCACAATCCCCAGCCGCTTCACCTCGATGCCGAATTTACAAAAAGCACGGAGTTCGGTCAGCGGCTGGTCAACAGCATCTTCACACTTGGCCTTATGATCGGTTTGTCTGTAGGCGATACCACTCTGGGAACTACCGTGGCGAATCTTGGGATGTCAGATGTAAGGTTTGCGCACCCGGTGTTTATCGGCGACACGTTGCGTGCGCAAACGAAGGTCGCAGAGATGCGGGAAAGCAAATCGCGGCCCGACGTTGGTATCGTCGTATTTGAGCACCGTTGTTTCAACCATAGGGGCGAGGAAGTCGCCTTTTGCAAAAGGTCGGCATTGATGCTTCATCGGAAAGATCGATAATGCGGTCTTTTTTATTCGTTCCAGGCGACAGCGAGCGCAAACTCGCGAAGGCCGCGAAAGCCGCGGCCGACGCGCTGGTCCTCGACCTGGAAGACGCGGTCTCCGCAGAGAGGATCGATATCGCGCGCGCGGCTGTTCGGGAATACCTGGTCAGCCATCGAGACCGAAGACGAACGCAGCTTTGGGTTCGTATCAATCCTTTATCAAGCGAAAAAGCCCTGGCTGATCTCGCGGCCATCGTCGCCGGCGCTCCGGATGGGATCCTGCTGCCAAAGATCATCTCGGCTTCGGATATTGTGGTTTTGGGTCACTACCTATCGGCCTTCGAAGTGCGCGAAGGCGTTCCGGCGAACTCTATTCGCATCATGCCGGTAGCTACGGAGACGGCTGGAGCTTTGTTTGGACTGGGTGCCCTTGCTGGATGTAGTGAACGGCTGTGGGGGGTCACGTGGGGAGCCGAGGATCTTTCTGCGGCTCTTGGAGCGAGTAGCAACCGGGGAGAAAACGGAGGGCTAGAGTTCACTTACAAGCTGGCTCGGTCGTTGTGTCTGCTGGCCGCCGCGGCGGCTCAGGTCGAACCTATTGATACTGTATTCACTAATTTTAAAGACCAGGACTTACTACTGAAGGAATCTCAGGCGGCACGTCGCGCGGGATTCACCGGTAAGATTGCAATACATCCCGATCAAGTCGCGCCGATCAACCGGGCTTTCACACCGGCACCTGAGGAAATTGACGATGCCAGGCGGGTGGTCGAGGCCTTTTCGAGCAAACAAGGGACTGGGACCGTAGCTCTCGACGGTAAGATGCTCGACATGCCTCATCTCAAGCAGGCACGCCACTTACTCGCATTGGCGCAAGCGGGTCGAGAGTGACACATGAAGAAAGAAGACCTCTTGACGCCAGGTGCAAGGACTTGAATTTCGAGTTGACGTTGCCACAACAGGAGATCGTGCGCCAAGTGCGATCGCTGTGTACGAAGTTTCCAGATGAATATTGGCGCGAGCGAGACGCACGTGCGGAGTTCCCTCAAGATTTCTTTGAGGCGATAGCTAAGGCAGGTTATTTGGGTGTCGCGATCCCGGAAAAGTATGGAGGGAGTGGCCTCGGGATCACGGAGGCCGCTTTGATTTTGCTTGAAGTCGCAGCGTCAGGCGCCGCGATGGCCGGCGCGAGTTCGATCCATCTGTCCATATTCGGCGTCAGCCCGCTGGTCTTTCATGGAACCGACCAGCAGAAGAGTCATTATCTCCCCAAGGTCATAAGCGGAGAGATGCAGGTTGCATTCTCAATCACAGAACCTGACGCCGGCAATGACATTACGCAAATAAAGACCGCCGCTCGCCGCGAGGGAGACCACTACATAATTAACGGGAGAAAGGTATTTACCACCAAAGCGCGTGAGGCGCAGAAGATGCTCCTGCTGACGCGTACGACACCTTTCGACAAGGTCGGGAAAAAAACCGATGGCATGAGTCTTTTCTTTGCCGACCTGGATCCTTCCTCGGTCGAAATTCGCGAACTACACAAACTCGGCCGGGCGGCCGTCGATACGAACATGCTCTTCATAGACAACCTCCGGGTTCCGGCAACGGATCTTGTGGGCAATGAAGGGCGCGGATTCCACTGTTTGCTCGACGGACTCAACCCGGAACGGATTTTGGTTGCGGCCGAAGCGATCGGGATGGGACGCGCCGCGCTCTCAAAAGCCGTTCGATACGCCAAGGAACGGATCGTTTTTGGCCGACCTATTGGTCAGAACCAGGCGGTTGCCCATCCTCTCGCGGATTCATTTACGAAGCTCGAGGTGGCAGAGCTGATGATGCTAAAGGCAGCCTGCCTCTTTGACCAGGGCAAACCGTGTGGTGCGGAGGCTAATATCGCGAAACTAAGAGCTGCCGATGCGGGTTTCGAAGCTTGCGATCGCGCCGTGCAAACGCTCGGAGGCTATGGATACATACGTGACTATGACGTTCGAGCGATATTTTCGTGAATGTCGGCTCACGAAGATTGCCCCAGTGTCGCAGGAAATGGTGCTCAACTCGGTCAGTGAGCACGTTCTTGGTCTGCCGCGGTCGTACTGACGGTGCGATTCTCGGCCCAATAATTGTTGGACTGGTATTCGACATAACTGCCAGCTACGCGAGCGCATTGATTTTGTTCAGCACCGTGGCTTTCGCGGGTACGTTCGCAACTCTCGCCTGTCGTACCTACCGGATGGAATGGTTGCGAATGCCTATTCCAGGCTTGGTTATCGGATTGCAAACTTAATAGAATGGATCGTAAACTCTCAACCATCGATTTCCACCAGAGTTAGGCACCAAGATCGGGCTCAGAGTCGCAACATGCTTCCAGCCAAGATCCTACTCACCGAAGTGGTTAGTTCGCTCCGCAACGTTATAGGTCCGGCGGTCAAGGACCCCCATGCCAAGTCGCAGGCCTACATGGCAGCAGTCATTCTCGAGTTCGTTTCGCGCCAGATTGAGGACCGAAGCGACCTTGAGAGCGTAGAGCAAATGGCGTTGACGGAGTTGTTCGACGATCTCTCACGAAGCCGGGACCTCCCTGAAATTGTCGAGCGCGACAGCCCGGACCTTCGGAGCCGCCTCTGTCACACGATCGAAGCATTGCACAGCAAGCGAGGACAAATCCCTCCGCAAGCTTTTGAGAGCGCGAATCGACGTATCCGGCTCACGCTGCGACAACTACTTGATGCTGAGTTAAAGATCGTGAACGGACGAAAAGACTGAAGCCCATGGAAGGCGCGCAGACGATACAGGAAGCGATCCTCGCTTATCTTCGTGCCAAGATGCCTGAAGCACAAGGTCTGAAGTTGACTCACTTTTCTCAGGTGACGGGCGGTTGGTCTCATCAAATCTACGTATTTAACGCTAGTTGGGATGAGAACGGGCGCGAAACCACCCGCGGAATGTGCCTACGCAAGGACCCGGGGGCCGGACTGCTCCGTGAGCTTTCCAGCCTGAAGCAGCAGTATCGAGTGCTTCAGGCTCTTGAAGCGACAACATTGCCGACTCCAAGAGTATATTGGTACGAAGAAGATCTGAAACTCCTGGGTGGCCCCTTCCTTATTATGGAGAAGATCGAAGGCGAGGTTCCCAACCCGTGGTCACGGGTAGGAAAAGAGGCTTACGCCGAAGCGGCTCGGCGAGGCAAGCTGCCGCGCAGTTTCGTTGAGACTCTGGCTACGTTGCATAACCTCGATTGGCGAGCGGCCAAACTCGAATTCCTGGGAATACCTGATCAGGGCAACGACTTCGCGCTTCGAGAGATTGCCAAATGGGAATTGCTAATCGAGCAGTCGCTACATAGGGCCGAGCCCGTCCTCACTGAGCTCTTGATGTGGCTGAAGAGCAACGCGCCGCCGGTTCAACGGCTTGCGCTTGTACATGGAGCCTATCGGACCGGCAACTTGATAATAAGGGACGACGCCATTGCCGCGGTCGTAGATTGGGAGCTTCAGGTAATTGGAGATCCCATGTACGATGTCGCATATGTTCTCTCGGATCTAAATCGCGAAGGTTCGCCCCTTCTTTCTTGTGTGGTGGAGCGCGATTTCTTCCTGGACTACTATCAGCGTCTCACCGGCTTAACGGTAGATATCGAGGTTTGCCGATACTACGAAATCCTGTACATGATGCGGAGCGCTGCGTTCTGGATTAGTGCCTCGAGTCTCTTTGCAGAAGGTAAAAACAAGAATCTTCGGCTCGCGCGCACTACGTATTCGGTCCCAATAGTCCTTGACATGGCCGCGAGAGCGCTCGGCTTCTAACAGAATCGTGCACTGCGATGAAGACCGGTAGGTGATAGGAGCCGATTGTTATGCTTACGCCTTGGGATGAATTTCTCTGTCATCAATTGCCCACAACAATGGACCACGTCTACACCTCCGACCCCAACTGGACTGAACGTATTTATATAAGTCTTTACGACGTCGTCAACAAAGACATCATCGTCGGGTGCGGTGTAGGCCAGTACTCCAATAGGAATGTGCAAGACGGCTTCGTGACAGTATGGCATCAGGGGAAACAGCATAACTTTCGCGCCACGCGTACTCTCCGGCCGAACCTCCACGAGATCAAAACTGGACCGCTGTCGATAGAAATCATCGAAGGTCTCAAATGTTTTCGGATGACGCTGGCAAGTAATCCTTCCGGCATCAGCTTCAACCTGGAGTGGACTGCAACTATGAACCCTCATGAGGAGGAGCACGACTTTCGCCGAAGCAATGGTCGTATAGTGCAAGATATTTCCAGGTTCGATCAAGCCGGACGTGTTCAAGGTTCTATGCAAATCCCCGGAAAACAACTGATTCTTGAGAAGGACACTTGGTGGGGCCATCGAGACCGTTCATGGGGGACGCGGCGCCCTCTAAGAACCGACGTTACAGATAAGCGGCGGACATCCTTTGCTCCATTTTTGTTCAGCTGGGCGGTGGCACAGTTTCCTGACTATGCACTCCACTGGCGCTTCGTCGAGAGAAATGCAGGGCGCTACAGCTATCTCACGGGAGAAATAGCGCAGCCTTTTGGACAAAGGACCGATCCTGGATTGATTTTGAAGGAGACCCGGCAAGAGTTCCGGTGGGACGACTCGGGACCGATACAAACGCTACGAGGCGGAGACATAGAACTCATATTCGAGGGTGGAGAAACTCGGGAGGTTTCCTTCGTCGCACATCCGCCCCGATGGCACCTGAAAGGAGGCGGATACGGAGGTTATCGGGGATGGAATCAAGGTGACAATCGAGGCGAATACTACTGCGAGCATGAAACTTGGGATCTCAGTGATCCTGCCGTTTCAAAGGAGGCGAGTACATTGAGCGATCATCTAATCGAGTGGCGCTGCGGGAACGACATAGGCTTCGGCATCATGGAGTATGGAGTCGGTCCAGGTTACTACAAGTATAAAACCATCCAACATCTCCCGACGTTTTAGTCAAAGCGATCAATTCGATTCGGGTAAACCCGCAATGCTTCCATCATGCCGATTGTTTTTAACTGTGTCCATCTTGGCGGGAATCGTAGGTGCGTGTGCGCGGATAAATCCAGCGCCGGCGCCGGAGGTGTCCGTTACTGAACTCGAGCCCTCGGATCGACCGCCAAAAGGTTCCGAGTGCCACATTCCGGTTCTTTACAGGGAACCTGTTGGCAGCACGAAGATTGCAATCGTCGAAGGATGGGGGACAGAGGAACAAAGGAACGATCTGATGAACGCGGTAGAGAAGAAGGGATGTGAATTGGGTGCGGACTCTCTGCTGGTGGTCAGCGATACTGCTCAAAGTAGAACTCACCTCGTGTACGATCCAGTCAACCAACAGCCTGGCGAGGATGGGAACGGTTCGCTTAACGACACAAAAGGAAATGAGATCATAAAAAAAGAGCATGTCGCCAAGATTGGTGAAAGTGGTCACTCGGGGTATTACATCGAGACCTACGCGATAGTGCTCCCTGATGCCAAAAAGTGAAGTAATCGGGGTTCGGCCCAAGCGCCTGAGAAACCTCATACTCACGCTCGTCCTGATAAGCGTCCAAGCCTGCTCATCCGCTACCGACCAGTTTCAAACTGCACCCGTTACTGCGGACATCGGTGGACAGTGGTCGGGTATCTCCGTCGCCTCATGTATTCCGTTTCATACTCCTTCCGGCAGGTGCAACGCACAACAAAAGGTAACGTTCGCCTTCGTCAAGAACGTATCCGATTGGTCGGGCTCCTACTCGTGCGCGTACGGGAACATGGTTTGCCGCAATGGCAATGAGTCCGGCAAAGTTGCGTCGGTGACTGCATCCGGAAGCGATTTTACCCTCATCAGAGTCCAGCTTTCTGATGGTACGAGTTGCCTGTTCAAGGGCATTTTCGAAAAGACCAAAGTGAAGGGTGTCTACTCTTGCTACGGAGGCGCTGCAGTAATCGAACAAGGCTCCTGGCGCGCTTTGCGAGATTTCTGAACAGGAGTCCCAGAGAGGCCGCCCGAAGTTTGCGGATGAGCCATGTTGATGGGATCCCGCCGGTAGAATGTTCTCTTGCCCGAGCCAGATAACTCCGCATTCTGATGTTCGTTGACTTTGTAAGAGCTGTTGAGTAAATCTCAAACTCGGTAGGGAAATGCACCTTGACGAACGGAAGCGGTTGGCCGTAGCGATACCGTTTGCCGCAATCGTGATCATGTTACTTGCGTTAGCCGGCTGCGCGGCAACACAACCGAATTCAGGCGCATCGACGGGAATAGAAGGACTCTCAGATAGAGAATCGCCCGAAGAGGCCGCCGAAGTACAAGCAGTCATCAAGAACGCAAAACCCCAGCTCATTCCTCGCCGGCTGGAAGGATGTTGGAAAAGCGATGTGTCTAAGTTTGATTCGTTTGAGCCGCTGGAGACCCGGGCAGACTCCCTCTTGACTCTGACCTGCTGTGTGTTGATGACCTATGTCCTTTGTTTCGATCGTGGGTCGGGCGTGGTCTCATTTACCACATCTAGTCTCGGCTTCCGAGTGGATTCGCCATGGATTAGTACGGAAGTCATTCCGACCGAGACCCATACGGACCTTCTCTTTTCTACCGGCGATGACTTTGCAGCCTTGAGGTCTATCGGCCATTACGAAGTGCGAGGGACGTTCACGGGGATTCCCTTGACGACCGCTACGCTTTCGTCACAGACCGATTTTCGCGCCACCTATGTTGGCTCCGATCGGATAAATGCAGAGGGTGGAGTTGAGTACGCCTGTTCGGATTCCGGAATCTTGAACTGTTACGGTGAGCCTTGGGCTGAGTCTTCATGGCACGGGGAGTTCACGAGACTAACTCAGTAGTCTTGAAAATTGACGGCGCCGGAACATGAGACGGACGAGATGGCAAAAAATCAAGAACAGCCTGTTCTTGATCGTCGGCCCGATACCTCTTTCGATCTTGATCCATCTAGGTCTGCTGCTTCTCATCTTGACAGCAAGCCAACCGAGGCTGCTACGCGAGCTGATCAACGTTGAGCTCGAGGTAGGGGGAGGCGAGGGCGATACGAATGAACAAAGTCCAGAAATCTCCCTGCCGGAAGTGCAACTGCCGGAAAGTCCTATGCCTCACCTAGAAGCACCACCGGTAGTAGACACTGCGACGACCGGTAACATCGCTAGCGAATACGCCCGAACCGAAACTCTTGGCGGACTCGGAACCATGGGGGGAGGAGGCCTCAGCACGCGAGACTCAAACTACGGAAGAGCCATCGGCTCGGGGTTCGGTGGCTACATCGGTGAGCTGCGCCGCACCGGTTTGGAAGTCGTACTGGTTATCGACGGCACCGGCTCGATGCAATATGTGCTCGATGACGTTAAGGCGAAAATGAAACGGCTGGTGCACGTCCTACATCAGCTGGTCCCTATTGCGAACATCGGAATTGTAGTTTTCGGTGGCCGACGCGAACCTCTGTTCATACAACCCCTGACTCACTCATCGACAACCATTGCCCAGTTTTTGGACCAGCTGAAAGCTCAAAACGGAGGCGCCTGGCAGGAAGATATGTTCCGAGGGATTGACGCGGCCGTGCTCAAGATGAACTGGCAGCTCAATTCGCACAAAGTGATTGTCCTGATAGGTGACACGCCTCCTTTCGACGAGGACTACGCAGCGGTACTGCTCCTGGCTCGGAAGTTCAAAGAAGAAGGAGGCACTTTTAACACGATAGATCTAACTGACTACGAGCATGAGCAGTGGGAAATCGCAAACTGCGCGAGCGGGGAGTGTGGGCGCGGATATGAAGAGGTCTACGTCAAGCATATGAAAAGTCCCCCAATTATTCCACTTCCGTCATTCTATCTTGAGACGCGCCGTGCTTATAAAACGATCGCACTAGCCGGTGGCGGCTCGATGGGGGTTCTCAGTGAGAAAATACACGTCAATCAAGAGATCCTCACGCTCGCCTTCGGAGAACAATGGCAGCGCGAGATTGCGGCCTTTCGAGCCGCCGCCGCTCGGTGAGTAGAATTGTTTCATCCGAATCGTACGGTACGGTACCATTGGAGATGTTCTGCTTGACTCTTCCGACTCATTTGAGTATTACTCAAACATGCCGCTCGATCGGCGGCTCAACAATTGCATGTGCTGCCCACGCCCACGGAGTTTGACCCATGAGTGACACTGACAAAATTTCGTCCACCACCAAAGCGATCCAGGAATTTGATTTCGATCCTGGGACGCTTCGGGCCAAGTACCAGGAAGAGCGCGACAGGCGTATCCGCTTGGATGGCAACGAACAGTACGTCGAAGTGACGGGCGACTTCAGCCGCTACATCGACGATCCTTACGTCGATCCAGGCTTTACTCGGGCGCCGCTGACCGACGCGGTCGATGTTCTAATCATCGGAGGCGGCTTCGGCGGCCTGCTGGCAGGCGCGCGTTTGCGCGAGGCGAGCGTGCAGGATATCCGCATTATCGAGAAAGGCGGCGACTTCGGCGGCACCTGGTACTGGAACCGTTACCCCGGCGCGCAGTGCGATATCGAGTCGTATATATATCTGCCGCTGCTCGAGGAGACTGGCTACATTCCGAAGGAGAAGTACTCGTTCGCGCCGGAGATTCTGGCCCACGCGCGGCGTATCGGGGAGAAGTTCGATCTATATCGCAACGCATGTTTCCAGACGCAGATCAAAGCAATCTCCTGGAATGAAGACGAGTGCAGGTGGATCGTTACCACCGACCGCGACGACCGCTTGCGCGCCCGCTTCGTCGTCATGTCCAACGGGCCTTTGAACCGGCCCAAGCTTCCGGCGATTCCCGGCATCGACAGCTTCAAAGGCCACACTTTTCACACCAGCCGCTGGGACTATTCATACACGGGCGGCGATACCAACGGAAATCTGCACAAACTCGCCGACAAACGCGTGGCCATCATAGGAACCGGCGCAACGGCGATCCAATGCGTGCCGCATCTTGGGAAGCATGCGAAGCATCTGTACGTGTTCCAACGCACGCCGTCCTCGGTCGATGAACGCGGGAACCGTCCGACCGATCCGGAGTGGGTGAAGACGCTGACGCCGGGCTGGCAGAAGCGGCGCATGGAAAATTTCAACGTCCTGGTCTCGGGCGGAAACCAGGAGGTCGATCTCGTCAATGACGGATGGACCGACATCATCCGCAATCTTGGCGGCCTTCTGATTGGGAAGAAGGAATCCGAGAAGTTGCCGCAAGAGGTCGGACGCTTGATGGAGATTGCGGATTTCAAAAAGATGAACCAGATCCGCGCGCGCGTGGACGCAGTCGTGAAGGACAAGCGGACCGCCGAGGCGCTGAAGCCATGGTATCGTCAGTTCTGCAAACGTCCCACCTTCAATGACGAGTACCTGCCCACGTTCAACCGGCCGAACGTAACGCTGGTGGACACCAGGGGTCGCGGTGTCGATCGCATCACCGAAAAAGGGCTCGTGTTCGACGGCGTCGATTACGAGGCGGACTGCATCATCTTCGCCACCGGATTCGAAGTCGGGACCGCCTACACGCGGCGCGCGGGCTTCGAGGTTTACGGTCGTGGTGCCAAGTCGCTTACTGAGTACTGGGCTAATGGCCTCAGAACATTACATGGCTTTTGCAGCGTTGGCTTCCCGAATTGCTTCCACATGGGCATCACGCAAAATGGATTAACCGCAAACTTCCCGCACATGCTCGAGGAGCAGGCACGCCACATCACCGAGCTCATTCTGCACGCGAAAGCGCAAGAGGCGCGATGCATTGAACCAACGCCCGAGGCCGAAGCTGAGTGGGTGACGACAATCAAGGAGAAGGCGCTGAACAATCGCGAGTTCCTGGAGGCGTGCACGCCCGGATACTACAACAATGAAGGCAAGCCAGCTCAAGGCGTGGGTCTTGCGGGCGAGCTGTACGGCGGCGGACCGGTTGAGTTTTACGAGCTTATTCGCAGATGGCGTGAAGACGGAGAGATGAAGGGGCTGCGATTCAGCTGAGGCGCCATCGCAATCGCGGCGGACACATTGATATAGAGGGTGCTTTGGGAAGACTGGCCGAGGCAGATATTGCCTCGGCCAGTTTATAATTCGGGCTATCGGAGCGTAGTTTCTAGACGTGCCGCGCCAAGAAATCTGATATCAGCGAAAATCCTTTCCGACAGTCAGACAGTGCACCCATTTGCATGAAAGCATGCGGCATCTCGTCCACTACGTGAAGCTGATGCTCGATGCCTGCCTTCTTCATTGCTTCCGCTAAAGCGCGCGAGTCCGGCAACAGGTCATCGGCGGCTCCGCAGATTATGAAAGACGGCGGAATTACTCCTTTTTTGAGCCCGCGGATCGGGCTAACGCGTGGATCGTTCATGGACGCCGGATAGCTTGCGCCAAGATAACCCTGCGCCAATTGTTCGGTCAGCCCCGTGCCCGTAGTTTTTGATTTCTCGATATTTACCAGTACATCAAACACGCCATAAATCAGCACGGCCGCCTTGAATTTTGGTCCGCCAGCTTTCCCATTCAGAACGATCGCGGCAGCAGCAGCAAGATTGCCGCCCGCCGAGTCTCCGCCAACGGCCATTCGCTTCGGATCTCCGTTCCAGCGCTTGGCGTTCTCGGGAATCCAATTGGCGGCAAACACGCAATCGTCAAGGCCGGCGGGGAATTGATGCTCCGGCGCGAGACGATAGTCGAGGTTGAAGGTCAGGTACCCACGCGCAGCGATTTCGGCCGCGATCTTCTTATGGGTATGCGCGCTGCCGGCCATCCAGCCTCCGCCATGTATATAAAGCAGGACCGGATGAGGTCCCGGGCCTTTTGGCACCGCAACGTCGGCCGTAAGGCCGGGCCTGACCCTTACGCCTTCTTCGTAAGATCCGATTTGCGGCAAATCTTTGCTCTGCTCTTCCGACCATTTCGCGTAATTCGTGCGTAAACCTTCGATCGACGGCGGCACCCTTTTGACGAACTCATTCCATTCCGTCAACACCTTGCGTTCATCCTCGGTCAGCATCGCGGGATCTCCTCTTTAGTTTCGCTGTTAATCGGAATTTGCATCGGCTTGCTTGCGATCCACTATTGTTAGTTCTGATCGCTCGATGTCCGCGCTCTTGCCGCACTTAGCCAGCCAGAAACCACCTTCTTTGAGTATTTATCAAATAGACTTTTCTGACGGAAAAAAGCAAGCGTCCGCAAAGCGATGCCTTAGCGCTGCCCGGATGATTTTTCACGGCGCCCGCAATCGCATCGCGAAATTAGCAGGGACGCGCAGAAGCCCCGATTTCCTGGAGGATCTCTCAGGCTCGACTTTTCCTTTCGATTTGAGTTGTACTCAGTCTTGTTGAGTTTTGCTCAAACTACTCCTTTCTCAATGGATATAGCCAACCGTCGCGTGTGCGACAACACACCCAGGAGTTTGCCGGATGAGTCAGCCTGAGAAGCAGCTGTCCAACATCAATAGTTCTCAAGGAATCGACTTCAACCCTGATGCCCTGCGGGCCAGGTATCAGCAGGAACGCGAGCGGCGCCTTCGTCCCGACGGCCAGGATCAATACGTCTACGTGTCCGGAAAATACGTCCACTTCGCGGACACTGACCCCTATGTTGCGCCGGGCTTCACGCGACAGCCGCTTACCGATGAAGTCGACGTTGTTATCATCGGCGGCGGTTGGAGCGGTCTCATCACAGGCGCGCGACTGCGCGAGGCGGGGCTGAACGACATTCGCATCATTGAGGACGGCGCCGACTTTGGCGGGACTTGGTATTGGAACCGCTATCCCGGTGCGCAATGCGACATTGAGTCGTACTGTTACCTGCCTCTGCTCGAAGAGACCGGGTACATCCCGAAAGAGAAATATTCACTCGCCTGGGAAATCTTTGAGCATGCGCACCGTATCGGGAAGTTCTTCAATCTATATGAAGTCGCTTGTTTTCAGACGCGGGTGACAGAGCTGCGTTGGGACGAGTCTATCAAACGCTGGATCGTTCGCACCAATCGCGATGACGTAATGAAGGCGCGCTTCGTTGTGACCGCGTCCGGGCCGGCAAGCCGACCCAAGCTGCCCGGCATTCCGGGCCTCGACGAATTCGAAGGGCACTCTTTCCACGCCAGCCGGTGGGACTACGCGTATACCGCGGTGACAATAGTGGAAGCTTGGACAAGCTCGCTGACAAGCGCGTCGCGATCATAGGTACCGGTGCGAGCGCGGTTCAATGCGTGCCTCATGTCGGAGCGGCCGCAAAGCAACTCTATGTTTTTCAGAGAACTCCGTCTTCGGTGGACCTCCGGGGTAACAAACCGACGGATCCCGAATGGGTGAAGAGCCTCAAGCCCGGCTGGCAGCGCGAGCGTCAACAGAACTTCGACGACATCATAATGGGCCGTCCGTTCGAGGTGGACCTGGTCAATGATGCCTGGACCGATATATTCCGCAACCTTCAGTCATTGTTTCCCTTTGGGCCGAAATCGGATGTTTCGCCGGAAGAAACCGCGCGGCGGGCGGAGATCGCGGATTTCAAAAAAATGAACCAGGTTCGCGCGCGGGTAAATGAATCCGTGCAGGACGACCTATCGCCGACGCGCTCAAGCCCTGGTTCCGGCAGTTCTGCAAGCGGCCGACGTTCATTGACGAATACCTACCCACCTTCAACCGTCCCAACGTGATGCTGGTCGATACCAGTGAGTGTCACGGCGTGGAGAGGATTACCAAGCGCGGAGTGGTGGCCAACGGGGTCAAATACGGCGTGGACTTGATCATCTTTGCGACGGGCTTCGAAATCAGCACGCCTTTCAAGCGGCGCATAGGCTTTGGAATCTACGGACACAACGGCCAATCCCTATACGATCACTGGGCGAAGGGGATGCGCACCCTCCATGGCCATTCCACTCACGGTTTCCCGAATTGGTTCTTCGTTGGCGCTTCGCAGAACGGCGTCTCGGTGAACTTCGGTGGGATGGTTGGCGAACAGGCGCGGCATATCGCGTACATCATCAACCACGCCAAGCTACGCGGGGCGCTTTGCGTCCAGCCGTCGGCGAAAGCCGAAGCAGAATGGGTAACCGAGCTCAAAAAGCACGCTGCGAACACTCTCGCATTTCTTGAGAGCTGCACGCCCGGTTACTACAACAATGAGGGCAACGCCGATATAGAACCGGACGGTTCGATGGCGATGCCTACGCGCCGGGCGCGAATGCGTTCAATGCGTTACTGGCAGAGTGGCGGGACAAGGGCGACCTCGCGGGCCTCGAATTGAGTTCATAGCCGGGCGCTGCCTCGCTGTTTTCTTCGCGCGTCGAGCCAGCAATTTGCCAAACT
This sequence comes from uncultured delta proteobacterium, assembly GCA_963717005.1. Lineage (GTDB taxonomy): Bacteria > Desulfobacterota > Binatia > Binatales > Binataceae > Binatus. Next base: position 3,698,768 of record OY970324.1, on the reverse strand, counting down.
TCTTCGAGGGGCGCCGCCAGTTTAATTCGCAACCGGCACCAAAACCGGCACCGGAGGGCGGGCGGCGACTGTCTGCACTTCCGTGGTTCTCTTAAGTGCCGGTCAGAGTTGCTGATTTCGTGGTTGCGGGGGAAGGATTTGAACCTTCGACCTCCGGGTTATGAGAAAGTCCGTCAGTTTGAGGTTGCTGTCTCGCCCCTGCCGGATGGTTTTGAGTTTGAACACGGTGTTCAAACTGACCCGAATCGGGCTATTCCCAGCCACACTCCGCGTAAAATCATTGAGGTTTTTTATGATCTCTTGGTGGTTCAAATCCCGTCGGGGACGCTCAGGGTTTTTGGATTTTGTCGGTCTCTCTATTCAGTCTGCTTTCCAAAGATTTTAGCGAACGCGATCAGAATCGAGCGTGTTCCATATAGTAGACCCAGACCCGCTGGTGCGTCATGCGGGAAAACAAAAAGCCGGAACGCGGGCGCGACGCGTTATGCGCGGGCGGGGCGGCGGAGATGGGCGCATCCGCCGAGGCTGCTGCCGCTGACCAGGTGATACAAGGCGTCGAGCTGCCGCGCGCCCGTGCCCATCGCGTCCAGGAAGACGTTGGAATCCTCGACCACCTCGAGCCGCGGATCGACGCGCCGCAACTCGGCCGGATTGTGCACGGTCCAGGAGAAGGTCGTGCCGAGTTGCCGATGCGCAGGGCGGCGGGTGACGATCCATGCGCCGAAGGGGCTGGCGTAGTCGAACGCAACTTCGAGGCTCGCGTGGCGCGCGTCGGCGGCGTCGGACTGCGCGCGGAACAACGACTCGACTTGTGCGCGCCGCAGAAAATAGAGAACGCCTTCGGCGACTACAATTGCCGGCCGGGATAAGTCCCATGGCAGGGTGGCGAACAACTCCGGGTCGGTGATGTCGCCGGCAACGATTCGCCGGCATGGAGTCTCTGCATAGAACCGCCGGCGGAGCGCAATCACGTTCGGCAGATCGACGTCGATCCACGCGAAGCGGCCGTCGGCCGCGCTCTCCAGTTCATCGAAGCTCGGGTCGAGACCGCAGCCGAGGTTGATGCACAACCCGTCGGGGTGGCGTTCGAGAAACCCGCGCACCGTCCGGGTGAACCATTGCGATCGCAGCACGACGGCGCGGACTTCGCTGGGATTGAGATTGAAGCGCCGCGGATCGACCTCGAGCGCGCGAAGAATCTCGCCCGATCTGCGATGGGAGCGCGCGAGTTCGGGCGCCTCGGTCGCGGCAAGCATTTTCGCCGCAAGCGTGATCAGCATGGTGGCCGATACGCCAGGCAGATCGGACACGCTTGGGGCGGGCGTCATCGGATGAGAAGCGTGCGGTTGCCGATCGGTTTCCATACACGGTCCCGAGAGAGACGAGCGATAGGCATAGCCGATGCGCGCGGCGTGCCACAAGAGTCTTAGGAAAGCGGGATCGTAGGGGGCGACAGGGGCAAGCTAGGTCGCTTCGCGGGCGTACTCTTCGCCGCCGGCCACCAGCCACGATGCGACCGCGCGACACAGCTCGGCGGGATTGCCGGACATCAGCCAGTGATTCGATCTGATGACCGAGCGCGCCGCATGCGGAAGGATGGGGAAGTTGATTGCCTCCTGCCATGCGAGGCTCTCGTCAGCGACGACGAAAACGGCGGGGCAGGAAACTTTGCGGATCAGGCCGGAGTGGTCGTGACCCGCCGCCGCGCAGATGGCGATCAGCGTCTCGCGTGAGATGCGGGCGCGCAGCATGCCGTCGGCGCCGCGAACTATTCCGCGTACGAACGCGCGCTCGAGGGACTCGCTCCAGTTGGCGTATTGCGGCAGGGTGCGCACCACCTCCGTGGCTTCTTCGAGCGAGCGCCACGGCCCGAGCTCGCGCGCGAACGCGGCGTCCACGAACATTTCGGCAGGTATCGGAGTGCCGGAGAAGGCGGAAGGATCGAGCAGCAGGAGCGCGTCCACGGCGCCGGGATGCATCGCGGCGATGATTGCGGCGAGTTTTCCGCCCCACGAATGGCCACCCCAAATCGCGCGACCGCTTACCAGCTGACGGCTGACGGAGAAAATCAGCTCGGCGAACGGCGCCATCGCCCAGTCGGGCGCCTCGGTGCTGCCGGCGTGACCAGGCAGGTCGAGCGCGATGACATGCTGCCCCGCGAGCGCGGCGATTAGCGGCTCGAACCAGAGCGCATTGCCGCCGGCGCCATGCAGCAGGACAATCGGCAGACCGGCGCCGCGCCGCTCAATTCCGGTAATGACGCCGCCGCTATGCTGGAGCCGAAGCTCGGTAAATTCGGCCATGGGATCGCCCCGGAGATTCACATTAATACTAGCTGTAGGACTATTATACGGAGTGTGGCGAGGCAAGCTGTTGTACGTCGCGCCGCGGCGGGTCAAATGGCTGACGAAATTGAGTTCGTTTTCGGTTAAGCGAGGCTAATCCGCATCTACCGCAAAGGTCGATGGTATCTACATTTTGTAATAATTCGCGTCTGGCTTAACCAGCGATGAGGCGGCGCGCCTTGTAGTGATTAGCTGCTGCCTGTTTGTTTATGTTTAGCAATATGTTAGTAATGCGTGGTATGATGAAGGCAAAAAGGTCCGGATCGGCAACCACTGCGTCGCGCGCGGGCAAAGGCAAATCGAACGGCGCGATCGCACTCGCCAAAATTTCCGGCTTCGGCGCCGCGATCCGCGCCAAGCGCAGAGAGCTGCAACTCACGCAGGACGAAGTTGCCGCGCGGATGAAGATTTCCACGCCCTATGTGGGGCATCTGGAATCCGGCAAGCGCCATCCGTCCGACCGGATTATTGCGAAGCTCGCGGAAGTGCTGGGCCTCGACAATCGCGAGCTTTTTTTTCTCGCCAACCCGCATGCGGAGGCGCTGATCTCGGAGCCGGTCAGGGCCGAGGGCTCATGCTGGGAACAGTTCCAGCGCAACGAAAAGCTTCAGCGCATCCACAACATCTCGAACGCCGAAATGCAGGTTCTATCGGAGGTCGCGCTGCTGGGCGACATTCGATCGCCGCGCGAGCTGATCTACATACTCACCACTGTTCGTCACGCCGTCGGCAGGTAGCGAGCGCCTACCGAGAACGTCTCGCAGAAACTGGCCCGACGCCGCGGGCGTCGTGCGCACCGCCAGTGCGTGCGATGCGCCATTAACTGATTTCCGAAGAAAACGCCGACCGCATCTATCCCGCGCCTTTCGAATAGCCAGTCGCTTCCTTCTCGGATAGGAACAAACTCCAGGTCGCGTGCCGCGATAAAGTCGCGCGGCATCGAATAACTAATGCTCAATGTAGCATTGCGTTAATGTGCGAGTAGCAACTTGCTAATGCACATATCATTCTATTTCGTCTCATTCTTCAGCCGCAGTTCACTATTTGTGTAGTTATCGAAGTGCGGATCTGATTGCCTATTCTGACAGTAAGATCTCCGGCGGATCGTTGGATTCAAGCGGAAGGGGTTGAACGTGTCGCGGTGATTGCAAGACACGATGAGGAGGGCAGGTCATGGTTCAACGCAGGTACTACCGAGCGATCTGGATCTCCGATGTGCACCTCGGAACTCGGGCGTGCAAAGCAGATTCGCTGCTCGATTTCCTGCGCCATCATATTGCGGAGACCCTGTACCTGGTCGGCGACATAGTCGATGGATGGAACTGGGGGCCGTCGTGGCATTGGAGTCGGGCGCAACAGGAATTGGTGGATGAGGTGGTTCGGTGGCGGCGCGCAGGAGTGAACGTAGTATTCCTGCCGGGAAATCATGACGAGGGAAAGACTGGCCTGGTTGAAAAACTTTTCGGCCGCATCCCGTCCATAAGTTCGTTGATTCACACCACCGCCGACGGTTCCAGGATGCTGGTGATTCATGGTCACCAGTTCGACGGCTCGCTGAATCTGAATCGCTTGCTGCCGATCATCGGATCCAACGCATACGCGCGCGCCCAACGGATCCATGACTGGTACAATCGGCAGACCGAACGGGGAGGCGGCGAGGGCCGCTCGCTGTCCGACTACTTCCGTCAGCCCGCTCGCAGGGCGATCGAGTTCCTGACCGATTTCCGCGATCGAGCGGTACTTGCCGCCGCCCGCGACCATCGAGCCGACGGGGTTATCTGCGGGCACATTCATCGGTCGGATCATCGACTTATCGGGAACATTTTGTACGTGAACGACGGTGACTGGGTGCAGAACCGGACGGCGGTGGTCGAGGAGCGGGGCGGGGCGCTGCAGGTGGTCCGATGGAATAACTCGCGGCCGAACATTCCGGTTTCCGAACCGATGCCGCAGGAGGTGACCGAGTGACTACTTACCGGCCCGAATCGACGAATCATACGGACGCGCAACTCGATCTGATTTACTTCGATGCGGGCGGGGGGCATCGCGCATCGGCGACTGCGCTCATCTCCGCGGCCCGCCAACAGCGTCGCTCGTGGCACATCAATCTAGTCAATCTGCGCGAGCTGCTCGAGCCGGCCGACGTTATTCGACGGCTTACCGGCGTGCGCATCGAGGACTTCTACAACTCGCAGCTCAAATACGGTCTCACTCTTGGCACAGGCCCGCTGCTGCGGCTGACGCAGATGCTGATTCGGCAACTCGAGCCGGCGATCATCAAGCTGCTGGCGCGGCATTGGCAGCGGTCGCGGGCCGATCTTGTGGTTTCGGTGATCCCCAACTTCAATCACGCGATTTTGCAAGGGCTGCGACAGGCCGACGCGATGCAGCGACGGTCCGAGACTATGATGATCACGATTCTCACGGACCTCGCCGACTGTCCTCCGCACTTCTGGATCGAACGTCAAAAGCAGTACCTGGTTTGCGGCACCGATGCAGCGGCGGAGCAGGCGATCGCTATGGGTCACGCCCGCGAGCACGTGTTTCGCACCTCTGGAATGATCGTGCGTCCCGAGTTCTATCGGCCTATCGAGATGAACCGCGGCGCCGAGCGAATCCGGCTGGGCCTCGACCCCGAACTGCAAACGGGCATCGTGATGTTCGGCAGCTATGGATCGAACCAGATGGCAGCTATCGCGAGGAGAATCGGAGTGGCCGGCAGCAAGATTCAGATCATTTTTATATGCGGTCACAATGACAAGCTGCGCGAACGGATTGAAAGCATGAAGTTGTCCTACCCCTTCCACTGTGTCGGCTTCACGCAGGAAATACCCTACTACATGAAGCTGGCGGATTTTTTCATCGGTAAGCCGGGTCCAGGCAGCATCAGCGAAGCCCTGGTTATGGGCCTTCCGCTGATCGTAGAGCGCAACGCGTGGACGATGGTGCAGGAACGCTTCAACACCGATTGGATCGCGCAAAACGGATTCGGAATAGTGCTGCCTTCCTTTCGCGAGATAGACACAGCGGTTTCGACGATGCTGGACCGCGAACAGTTCGCGCGTTTGCGCGCGAATGCGGAAGCGTTCGACAACCGCGCGGTATTTGAGATTCCGGAAATTCTGGAGGCTCTGATTTCCCGCCGTCGAGCCGCAAACCGGAGCTTCGGACGTACTGCGGCAGCAAGGCAATCGGCGTCGGAAATTCACTACGGCATTTGACGCCGAAGTTTTTGGGAAGCAACTCTTCCAGCAGCGTTCTGGCCGGCTGCGTGCGGCGTCCTTTCGAGTAACGCGGGAGCGCTGGTCGCTGGTCCGCGCGGGGCTTCGGATTTGGGCGCGATGCAGTTCAAAGATCCTGAGTGCCGCGGCAAACGATCGGCGCCACGCGTTTCACAGTGCTGGAGAACAACTCGACCGAAGGTAGTCTGCTCCGGAACGGGAACTGCGGGCCGCCGATCGTCCGGCTTGCGCGCGATCGCCGAAATGTCGAGAATTGAGCCGCAAATTATTCATCCACATTTGCCACTGGAAATTCGCGGAGGTGTCCGTGGAGATTGGCGAGCGGCGCGATGGCGACATTCTGGTCCTGACTCCCGCGGGAAGGATCGACAACGACACGAGTCCGGATTTTCAGACGAGGCTGCTCGCCGCGCTGACCCCTGGCGCGGCGGTACTGGTTGATTTCTCCGCCATCGAGTACATTTCGAGCGCCGGGCTGCGGGCGCTGATGATGGGATCGAAGCAAGCGAAACAGACCAAGGGGCGGCTGGCGGTCGCCGCGCTGGGGCCGGTGGTCAGGGAGATTTTCGAGATCAGCCGGTTCTCGTTGGTAGTACAGGTCTTCGACACCGCGGCGGACGCGCTCGCGGGACTGCATTAAACGGTCGAGGCTGCACGCGCAGGGGGTCAATTTCAGATGTTGATCCGTTTCTGGGGAAGTCGCGGTTCGATTCCGACGCCGCTCGGATACCGGGCGGTGCGAGCCAAGCTGCGCGAGGCCTTGCTGGTCGCGCGCGGCCATCGACTGGACGGCCTCGAAGCGATCGACAACTTTCTCGCGAAGGAGCTGCCGTTCTCGATAAGCGGCACCTACGGCGGCAATTCGAGCTGCGTCGAAATAGAAGCGGGCGGCGACGAGTATGTGCTGTGCGACCTTGGGTCAGGGGTGCGCGAGTTTGGCAACGCACTGATCGCGAAGCAGGGCCCGGCGAAGAAATCCCGCTTCAACGTTTTCCTGTCGCATACACATTGGGACCACATTATGGGGTTCCCGTTTTTCACCCCGAGCTACATTCCGGGCAACGTGATCCGCATCCACGGCTGTCACAAGGAGATGCGCGAGGTTTTCATTCGCCAGCAGTCGAATCCCTGCTTTCCGATCGACTTTCGGGCGCTGGGCGCGACAATAGAGTTCGTCGAACTGGAGCCCGGCCGCAGCTACGAGATCGACGGCCTGTCGGTAAAGCCCATCAAGCAGAATCATCCGAGCGACTCATACGGCTTTCGCTTCAGCAAGAACGGGAAGTCGATGGTTTACTCGACCGACTCCGAGCACAAATTCGACGTGCTGACCGAGGAATATCCCTTCGTCGAGTTCTTCCGCGACGCCGACCTGTTGATCTTCGATGCGCAGTATTCGCTGGCGGATCAGATCTCGATCAAAGAGGACTGGGGACATTCGAGCAACATGATCGCGGTCGAGCTCGCGCAACTCGCGCACGTCAAGCACCTGGTGATGTACCATCATGAGCCGGTGCTCGACGACAAGATGATCGAGAAGGTGCTCGGCGAGACGCGGCGCTATTCGGAAATCAACGGGTCGCCGCACAAGTTGACCGTCAGCTCCGCTTACGACGGACTAGAGATTGTCCTCTGAGGACAAATCCGGAGCACAGCCGGGAAGGCCGCTGACTGGAGGGCGCGGACCGTTGGCACCGCCCGGACGCGCACCGGCGTTGGTGGTGCTGGCGATGCTGGTGATCGTGCGCGCACTCGACCCCGTCGTGGTGCAAAGCATCCGGCTGCGCGGCTTCGACTTTCTCGAACAACTGGTGCCGCGAAAATATCAAGCGCTGCCGGTGCACATCGTCTCAATCGATGACAAGAGCCTCGCGCAATACGGCCAATGGCCATGGTCGCGTGCGCGGGTCGCGCAACTGGTCGATAAGATCGCGGCGGGCAAACCGAGCGTGCTCGGCGTCGATATCATCTTCGCGGAGCCCGACCGTCTTTCGCCTGGACGCCTGAAAGATTCCGATCCCGAAATTCCCGCCCAACTGGCCGGTGAGCTCGCGCATTTACCTTCGCATGAAACTGTGCTTGCCGACGCTTTGCGCAAAGTGCCGACGGTGTTGGCAGTCGCCGCCAGTAACTGGCCGTCCCAAGCGAGGACGCCCTCGCGCATCACGATGATTCTCGAAGCGGGCGCGAATCCACGGCCGTTTCTATTCACCCACCCCGAACTCGTCCGCAGCTTGCCTGAGATCGAGGCGGCTGAGCGCGGCTCCGGGTCGATCGACGAGGAGGCCGATCCCGACGGCGTGATTCGCCGCGTGCCCTTGTTCATTGTTGCCGAAGGGCACCTGGTGCCGAACCTTGCGCTCGAGATGCTGCGCGTCGCGACGGGTGCGCGCGCGCTCAAAATCGTGAGCGGCAAGGAGGGCGTGGAAGGCGCCACGCTCGGTTCCAACTTTCTGCCGACCGATCGGCACGGCCGGATCTACCCGTATTTCACGCCGTCATACGACGCCCGTTACATCTCGGCCGCGGACCTGCTCGACGGTTCCTACGATCCGGCGCGGCTCAACGGCTCCGCGGTGCTGTTGGGTTCGAGCGCGCTTGGATTGACCGACCAGGATCAGACGCCGCGCGGCCTGATGGCGGGGATCGAGGTCTGGGCGCAAGCGCTGGAGTCGATGCTCACGGGAAATCTGCTGCGCCGCCCAGCCTGGCTCAACTCGGTCGAGATAGCGCTGGTGCTGGTTGCGGGGCTGGTCGTGGTCTTTGCATTGCCCTACCAGAATCCGCGGATGGCGGCGGCGGCGTTTGTTTGCATCGTCGCGATTCTGTTCGGCGCGGCGTTACTCAGTTTCGACTGGTCGAAGCTGCTGCTCGACAGCATCTATCCTGCGCTGTCGTCGGCGCTCGTGTTCGGCGTCATGTTGTCGGAGAACCTGCGCGTGGCAGAGTCGGGGCGCCGCCGGCTCGCCGCCGAGTTGCAACACGAACGCGAAATGGAAGCGCGGCTGGACGGCGAGCTGAACGCCGCGCGATCGATCCAGCTGGGCCTGCTGCCGCGGCATTTTCCGGGACCTCCCGAGCGCACGGACGTCGAGGTCTATGCTTCAATCGAGCCGGCGCGGATGGTCGGCGGCGATCTTTACGATTTCGTTTTGCTCGATCCCGAACACCTTTCGTTCGCGATTGCCGACGTATCGGGCAAGGGCGTTCCGGCGGCGCTGTTCATGGCGATGACGAAAGAGGTGCTGCACACGGCGACGCTGCGTTATCGGAATGCGCTCGATCGCGTCTTCAACGAGGCCAACGACAAGATTTCCGCCGCGAGCGAGGAGCTTGGCGCCGGCGGCACCAACATGATGTTCGTGACGGTCTTCGCGGGGATTCTCGACCTCGCGACGGGTCTACTGACTTACGTAAACGCCGGCCACGACTCGCCGTTCGTGATGCGCGCGGAGGCGCCGCCGGCAAGTCTCCCGCTTGCGGGAGGGCCGCCGCTCGGCACGGTCGATGACTTTCAATATTCGATCGAGCAGCGTCAGCTCGCGCCCGGCGAGGTGCTGCTGGCCTACACCGACGGAGTTACGGAGGCGCAGGACGAAAACGAGGCGCTCTATTCGGGCGCGCGGCTGGCGCGGTTGCTTGCGACGGCGCCGATGACGACTGCGCGGGGCGTCGTCGATTTCGTGCGCGACGACGTGCGCCGCTTCGCCGCCGGCGCCGAGCAGGCCGATGACATTACGCTGCTCGCAGTGCGCTGGCTGGGTCCGGTTGCGTCCGGCTGATCAGCGGACGGTAATTTCGACGCGGCGATTTTTCGGTTCCGCCACCTGATCGGCGGTCTTCACCGCGAGGTCCAACTGCCCGCGGCCCGCAACCGAGATCGATTTGGGACTGATCCCGTCATGCACCAGGCGATCGCGAATCATCTCGGCGCGGCTCATCGAAAGCTGCTGATTATGCTGCGGGTTGCCGAGCGTGTCGGTATGCCCGATGACCTCGACCTCGTAAACCGCGCGGCGCTTGATGTCCGCGAACACCGCCTGGTACTGACGCTGGGATTCCGGCGTCAAGGTGTTGCTGTCCTTTTCGAAATAGAGCACGAAGTGGCTGGGCAGGATGGGCTGCGCGGCGAGCGCGTTACCGAAAATCTGCTGCACCTGCGCCTGATCGATTTTCACCGGCGCGGCGACGCCTCCGCGCACTTCGCCGGCTGCGTAGGGCTGATCGAGCACGACCGATTTCTGGCCGTCCTCGATAGTCACCGCGCCCGAGCTGCCGTCGGGATTCGGCAGCACGACGAACAGCGACTGACGGCTGGAGCATGACGCGAGCAACAGAAGGGCGAGAACGACTGCGATGCGGCGCATGATCAGCGGTTGTCTTTGACTTCGATTACGAAGCGGGTGCCGCGCACGCCGAGGATCGCCGTCGGCGTCTTGACCTTCATCGCACCCGGCGTGCTGCGGGCGATGTCGCCGGAAATCATCGAGACCGTGCCGCGGTTCATGTCGGTGAGCATCGAGCCTTTGAAATTGCTGGAGTTGAATTTGTAGTCCTCGAGCACGATCTCACTGTCCGGGCCGCTCGACATCACGGTGTTGTCGATGAACGTGATTCCGATGGAGCCGTCGCCGCCGGTCTCGATAGTGTCTTTTTCGTAAAGCGGATCGCCGACACGTGCCGGGGTGCGTGTGCCGTTGCGCACGATTTCGGCCTGGCCGGACACCGTCTTTATCTGCGCGACCTGGGAGTTGTCCGCGCTGGCCGCGGAAGCGAGGAGCAGCAGCAGTGTTACGATGGAGGCGAGAGTTGAGACGCTGCGCCACGCTCGATTTGTGGAATTCATCGGGTCTCCCTCGCGAAAGCTGAGACGATTGGCGAGCAGACTATCGCCGCGCAGCGCCAGAAGCCAGCCGTGGCAACCGCGATCGGAGGCCGCTAATCTGGATGTCGAGTTTGCGATGCGATCCAGCTTCATCGTCCGAGCCGACTCCGCCGCGATGCGCCAGGTGGACGATTTCGTCGCGGCCTTTGCGAGAGAACAAGGAATCGTCGCCGATGAAGCGGCTCGCATGCTGCTTTTGCTCGAGGAACTGCTCACCAATCTGATCAAGTATGGGTATCCGGATCGCGCGGAGCCGGGGCAGGTCGAGATCGCGCTGGCGCTCGACGGCAGCCGGCTGGAGATCGAGTTTATCGACGACGGCTGCGCGTTCGATCCGTTCGTGGCGCCGCTGCCGAATCTCGACGACCCCCTTGAACAGCGGCAGGTGGGCGGACTCGGTCTTCATCTCCTGCGCTCGCTGAGCGACGAAGTGCGCTACGAGCGCCGCAACAACACCAACGTGATTCGACTGTCACGGCGGGTCGCGCCGCCACGTCCCTGACGCAAGTCCAGACTTCGCGCAGCCCCCTCACCAGCTGACGGTGAGCTTTGCGGCTTTAGCCAGCTGGCGCTGCCTTTCGTCGAAAGTGTGAAAGGCTTCCGCGCCCAGCGCCATCGCGGATGCTACATGAATGATGTCGAGCGTGCGGGTGCCGAGCGTCCTCGTCCACCGTTGCGCAAGCCGCCGCGCTTGCGAGTAAACCTTCTCGGACATCGGTTTGATTACGAAGATGCCGGCGGTCGCGTCGTCGCGGAACGCGGAGTATGCGGCACGAGTTTGGGCTGCTAGCAGTTCACGCCGGAACAGGCGAAGTTGCAGCGCGTTGGCCAGCTCGAGTTCTCCGAGCGGCGTGGTGATAACCGGCAACGCCATTCGTCGCATGCGGGCGGCCGCCACGAACGTGTTCGCATCGGGGACGTAGAGAGAAACGAGAAAGCTGGTGTCGGCGTATGCGATCAATACCGGCTGCGCTCTTTCGCCAGCAATTCCGCTCCGCTCACCTTGAGCGTCCTGGCGCCGTAAATTGCGCGCAGCCGCGCCAGGAAGTCAGGACGCTTGCGGGGCGCTCGCGCGGACACTGGCAACAGATGTGCAATTACGCGCTTGCGCTTGGTGATTTCGATGTCCAGGCCTTGCTCGAGCAGCCGCTCGACTTCGGGAAATCGATAGCGAAGATCGCGCACGCTGGCTTTTCTCATGTGATATATTTTAGCATCACATGAACCCCGCGCCAAATACCGGCAAGTGCCGGTCAGGCATTTTCCGGTTCGATCCTGCCACCGCCGGCCGCATTCATGATAAATGAGTTCCGGAATCGCCATAAGGGGCAGCGTTATTAGCAGGAAATCGACAAGCGCGGCGAAAACCGCCAAAAGCCGCTGGTTCGAGCATCGGCATGAAGCCCTGTTGCCGTTCCCGCTGTTCATGCGGCGGGTCGCGCGATGGAGCGCGCTGGCAATGGCCGTCGTGCTGGTCTCGCTCGCGGCCGGCGTATGCGGCTACCACTACCTCGACGGGCTGCCGTGGGTGGACTCGCTGCTGAACGCGTCGATGATCCTCGGCGGGATGGGTCCGGTCGATCCGCTGAAGACTACAGCGGGAAAGATTTTCGCGTCAGCCTACGCGCTCTACAGCGGGCTCGCGTTGATCGCGGTCATCGGACTTCTGCTCACCCCGATCATCCATCGGCTGATGCACGTGTTCCACATGGAATACAAGGAATAGCCGAAGGGCGGCCCGCAATGGACCGCCCCGGATCTTGCAGCAGAATAATATTCAGTAAGGGGCGCTGCGCGGCGACGCCATCGCTTTGTCGGCGGCGCTGAGCGGGAAGTCTTGCCCCTTCTTGAGCTTGGTCATCAGAGCTTTAATCTCATCGATCTTTTTGTCGTAGGTGGCCTGGGTCAACGGCTCCTGCGACCATCCCGCACGCGCGATTTTGTCGTGCTTTTTGGCGTCCTCGAGTTTTTTCATCAGCGCGTCCTTGTCAGCCGGTGACAGGCTGGACGCCATCGCCTCGGTCGCCATCGCACCCGGCGCGCCTTGCGCAAGGGCCTGTTGCAGCGGCGCCGCCATCATGCCCAACGCCATCAAAGAAACGATCGCGGTTTTCCGCATGCCCATGATTTCTCCTTCCTCCCAATGGTCGCGTCCGAAGGTGGCCGCACCGTTGGTCCGTGATGGCAGATCGAGGTTACCGACGCATTAACGGCGAGTTGGTGGAGAGTGAAATTGCGCGGCCGTTTGGATCGCCATCGCCTTGCAGAACTGGAGCATGATTTCGAGCAGCTTGCGGTTTTTCGGCCGAAGCACGCGGTGCGGAATCAAAAGTTTTCGGTGATTTTGTGGATGGAGAGCGCCTGCTCGAAACTCCGGTGAACTACGAGAAGTGGAGTGTCTCTAAACAGGCAATTCCTCGCTCGTAGCCCGCGCATCGTCCAACGCAATCGATGAACTCAAGTCGAGGGCGCAATTAGACCGATTGACATCCGTATCGGACAGTTCTAATAGCGAATCAGGGGTGTTAGATCTTCGCGTCGGCGGGCTTGGGGCCGGGCGCAGAAAAAACTCCGACAGCACTGACGGAGGATTGTAATGTCGCTGGGGATACTGAGAATTCAGAAATCTGTCGTCGTTGGGGGTATCGCGATGCTGGCGCTTGCGGCCATGAGCCTGCCGGCGGAGGCCGGGGTCAAGCCGGGCGAGATGATCACTCCAGACAACGCGTCGCAGGTAAAAGATCTGGTTTCACCGGGCGTGTTTTACAAGGTGCAGCACGGGATGACGATGAAAATCGTCCCGACCGAGCGCGTGGACTGGCCGCCGCCGTACAAGGATGCGACCGAAAAATATTCGTCGCAGGTGCAGCTGTCGAAGGATCATCGCAGCCTCCTCGGCTATGTCGCCGGTCAGCCGTTTCCGCTGATCGACGCCAATGATCCCGACGTCGCGACCAAGGTCGTGTGGAACAACGTGTGGCGCCCGATCCAGTCGGATGATTACGATCTCCGCTATTATGATTGCGACACGATTTACACCGGGGTCAACAAGCCCTTTTTTGAAATCGCATACATACAGGTGGGGCATTACGCCGGCTACGACCTCGTCGGCCGGACCGAGGTCGAGCCGCTGCCGATCGATCCCGACTTCAAGAAGACCAACCGTCTGTGGTTGTTCCTGCTTGGCCCCGTTCTCGCTCCGCAGGACGCGCGCGGCACCAGCCTGCTGCGCTATCGCTACGGCGCAGAGGATCATGGTGACGATACGTGGACCTGGACGACGGGCGCGCGCCGCCTGCGCCGGCTGAATGAGGCCATCAATTCGAGCGCGACCGGGACGCAGACCTGGGATCCTGATCACTATTCGGGGTTCAATCCAAAGACCGAACAGTACAACTACAAGTTTCTCGGCGAGAAAGAGATGCTGGCGACGGTTGACGCCGAGCATTCGCCGGAAATCCGCTGCGCCACCGACGGCGGCGGAAGCGCGTGCCCCGAGCGCTGGCAGATGCGCCACATGTATATCGTGACCGCGGAACCGCGGCGCGACGTCTCCGGCGGCGAGAGCGCCGGCGCGGCGATCGACTCGAAGACCGTCATCTACATGGATTCGGAAATGTGGTTCGAGCCGTATATCGACACCTATGATCGGCGCGGCGAACTGTTCCGCAACCACATCTACTGGCTGGCTTACCGCGATCGTCCGGTGCCCGACGCCAAGGTCGCAATCTATCCCTTCAAGCGCGAATTCGTCGTCGGCGCCTGCTCGACCGACGTGCAAAGCACCGAGGCCACCATGTGCTACCTGCCCGGTATCGAGACGCCCGAGCGTGAATGCTGGTACATCAACATGGGCGCGGTGGATAAAGCCTTCTTCACCACTGAGGCGATGGTGAAGATGTCCGAAGTCGGACACATGTAGCCTGCCGCACCGATCCTGATTGCCCGACCGCCGGCGCGAGGATTCACTCCTGCCGGCGGTTTCTTTTTCCCTCAGGCGCGAGGTCGATTGCCGACGGCGGGCGTGCATGCGCGCCCGGCTCCAGCGCACCTAACGCCGTGCCTCCCTGAACGCAAGAGGTAAATTTGAGCCGAAGGGCAATTAGGCCGATTGACATCCGCGCCTGACCGTTCTAATAGCAGACTACCGGTGTGAAATTTTCACGCCAGAAGGATTCCAGTTGGGCCAGGGGAAAAACCTTTTAAGGTCTCACGGAGGTTCGAATGCTATTGGGGACATTGGGGATTCGCAAATCGGTAGTCGTCGGGGGCATCGCGCTGCTGGCCCTCGTGGCCATCAGCCTGCCAGGGGAGGCAGGCGTGAAGCCAGGCGACTTCATCACTCCGAACAACGCGTCACAGGTGAAGGATCTGGTTTCGCCAGGCGTGTTTTACCGAGTCCAGCATGGGATGACGATGAAAATCGTGCCGACCGTGCGGGTGGACTGGCCGCCTCCGTATAAGGATGCGACCGAAAAGTATTCTTCGCAGGTGCAGCTCTCGAAGGATCATCGCACGGTCGTCGGCTACGTCGCCGGACAGCCGTTCCCGTTGATCGACGCCAACGATCCTGACGTCGCGACCAAGGTCGTGTGGAATAACGTGTTCCGCCCGATCCAGTCCGACGACTACGATCTGCGTTACTTCGACTGCGACACGGTGTACAGTGGCTACAACAAGCCGTTTTTTGAAATCGCCTATGGACAGCTCGGGCACTACGCCGGCTACGATCTCGTCGGCCGGACTGAAGTCGAGCCGCTGCCCATCGATCCCGATTTCAAGAAGACCAATCGCCTGTGGCTGTTCCTGCTTGGTCCCGAGCTTGCTCCGCAGGACGCGCGCGGCACCAGCCTGCTGCGCTATCGCTATGCCGATCCGCATCATGGCGACGATACGTGGACCTGGCAGACCGGCTCGCGGCGCCTGCGCCGTCTGAACGAAGCGATCAATTCGAGCGCGACCGGCGCCCAGACCTGGGATCCCGATCATTATTCGGGTTTCAATCCCAAGACCGAACAGTACAACTACAAGTTCCTGGGCGAGAAAGAGATGCTCGCGACGGTTGACGCCGAGCATTCACCGGAAATCCGCTGCGCCACTGACGGCGGCGCCAGCGCCTGCCCAGAGCGCTGGCAGATGCGCCACATGTACATCGTGACCGCGGAACCGCGGCGCGACGTCTCCGGCGGCGAGAGCGCCGGCGCGGCGATCGATTCGAAGACCGTTATCTACATGGATTCGGAAATGTGGTTCGAGCCGTATATCGACACCTATGATCGACGCGGCGAACTGTTCCGCAACCACGTTTACTGGCTGGCATATCGCGACCGTCCGGTGCCCGATGCCAAAGTCGCGATCTATCCCTTCAAGCGTGAGTTCGTCGTCGGCGCGTCGTCGCAGGATGTGCAGAGCAGCGAGGCCACCATGTGCTACCTGCCCGGTATCGAGACGCCCGAGCGCGAATGCTGGTACATCAACATGGGTGCGGTGGACAAGGCGTTCTTCACCACGGAAGCGATGGTGAAGATGTCGGAAGTCGGACACATGTAGCCATCCGATCCTGATCGCAAAAACGCCGGCGGGAGCATTCCTGCCGGCGTTTTCTTTTTCGGTTTTCTGTCATCCTGACGAAGCGAGCATCGCGAGCGGACGGAAGGATCTCTGGAGAGTGGCGCGTAATTTGTTTGTCATCCTGACGAAGCGAGCAATCGCGAGCGGCAGGAAGGATCTCGGACAGCGGCGCGTAAGCGCCGCCGGTTCCGATTGCTGCGTCGCCGCATCAGATGCGAATCCGCGGTGCTAGCTCAACAACAGGTAGGCGGCGCCGCCCACCAGCACCAGCACGCCCGGATTGACGTGGCGCCACAGCAGAATCCCGAACACCACCAGTGCGATGCCCAGCGTCTGCACGTTTACGACCGAAAGCCTCGCGATCGCAAACGTCCCCGACGTCATCAGTCCGATTGCGACCGGCGCCAGCCCGCGCTGAATCGACGTTCGCCACGGCCATCCGCCCAGATGCACCCACCATCGATTGACGAACAGCGTGATGATGCAGTCGGGCAGAAAAAATCCGATTCCAACCACGACCATCCCCGCCCGGCCGGCGAGTTTGTAGCCGATCAGCAGCACCATCAGCATGTTCGGCCCCGGCGCAACTTGCCCGATGCTGTAGATGTTGCGGAACTGGTCGTCGGTCAGCCAGTGGAACGTATGGACCGTCATGTGCTGCATCTCGGGCAGTACCGCGGTGCCGCCGCCGACCGCCATCACAGACAGCAGCGAGAAGACCAGGAACAGGTGTATCAATCTTGTCATGCGGCTTTGGATCTCAGCGGTTAATGACGAAACAGGTGATGGCGCGCGCCGCGATGGAACGGCAGATGCTCGTCTTTCGCGCGCGGTTCAGAAACGTGTGGACGATACAGCCAGATCGATATCGGCCCGACACTGAGCAGCACCGCGAACAGCGGCAGTTTGAGATAGCTGACCGCGAGGAACGTCACAACGATGATCGCGATGTCGGGCAGCTGGCGAAATTGCCGCCGACCGATTTGCAGCGTCACCGCCGACAGCAGGCCGACCGCAGCGGCCGCGATCCCCAGCAGGAACCGCTTCACGTCGGGATTGCTGTGATTCGATTGATACAGAATCCCCAGCATCATCACCACGATCGATCCCGGCAGCAGCATCCCGATGACCGACACCGCCGCGCCTACGACGCCGCGCAGGTTGTCGCCCATGATGATCGCCATGTTGACGGCGTTGAGCCCCGGCAGGGTCTCGCTTATCTCCATCGCGCCGAGAAAGCCCTCGTCGTCGAGCCAGCCCTCTTCGCGCACCAGGTACTCGCGCAGATAGGCGACTGCGCCGCCGCCGAAGCTAAGCCCTCCCGCGAGCAGGAAGATCCTGAACAGGGTCAGCAGGCTCGGATGGAGATCGGGCTCACTCCTGGTGTTTGAGACTGGCGTTTCCGTATCCGTAGATGAGGGCGGTTTTGGTTGTTCCACGCTGCACCCAGTCTGTGGCCCGCGATTGCAAGGCCGTGTAAAAGAATTCGGAAAGCTCTCGCTGCTTGCGGCGCACCGCTTCGGGACTGTCGAACTTCAACTGGTAGGCGAACTCCGCGACGATTGGCGTGTTGGTCGAGCGCACCCGCCAGACCGCAAGGTTCGCCTTCGCCTCGAGCTTGTGGCCGAAGTCCAGCATCCCGAGATCGACCAGATACTCCTGGATCGAGAGCCCGTTCACCACGCTCAGCGGCGCCTTGGGATTTGCGTCGATGTGCTTGAGCGCGGGAAACGCCTCCGCCGTAGTCTCGAAGCGTTGCGTCAATATGATGTTGGGCGTGTCGAGCTCGCAATTGTGCGAATACACCAGCCGCATCCCGAGCGCGCCGTCCTTGGGCAGGAGGATTTCCTCCTTGAACTTCAGCGTGTACTCGCACGGCAGCAGCGGACGCGGGTCCACCGCGAGCGCCACCTTTTTTTCCGGATGCCGGAATTTGATCACCAGCTCGTGATGCGGGTCGGGCGCGCCATGATGGTAGAAGGTGCGTTTTCTCAGGATGAAGCCGTGATTGTAGAGCTTGAAGTGGGGGGTGTCGTAGAACAACACCTCGCGCAGATGCGGCTTGATCGCTTCGTCCATCTTGCCGAGCTTGATGCCGAGCGACTTGGCCGCGTGATGCGCCAGTTTCCAGAATTTGTGAAATGCCTTCTCGTCGGGGAACAGGTCCGGCTTCAGCAGCAGCTTGTACTCGCGAAACTGAATCTGGTCCGACGGTACGATCGGTTCGTAAAGCTTCTGACTTTCGGCGTGCGTGCTCATCTGCAATGTTCGTCGGTGAGATATTACTGATTTGCTGGCGAGTCCGAAACTGTTACTCAGTCATTTTGCCGAGGAAGCTTAGCATAGCGAAATAGCTGCGGAGCCAGCCTGCCGGGAGTTAAACATGAGCACACAGACCACCGTAGCTGAGCGCATCGCCGCCGCCATTCCCCGCGGCGTCAGCGTGCCGATTCCAATTCTTGCTCATCATGCGTCGGGCGCCGAAATCTGGGACGCCGACGGTCGCCGCTACATCGACTTCGGCGGTGGCATCGCAGTCCTCAACGTCGGCCATCGCCATCCGCACGTGATAGCCGCGGTGCAGGCGCAGCTCGACGCCTTCACTCACACCTGCTTCGGCGTGACGCCGTACGAGCCGTACATCAAGCTCGCCGAGCGGATGAACCAGCTCGCGCCGATCGCCGGGCCGACCAAAACGATCTTTCTGACAACTGGCGCGGAGGCGGTCGAGAACGCCGTCAAAATAGCGCGTCACGCGACCGGGCGCCCGGCGATCATCTCTTTCAGCGGCGGATTTCACGGCCGCACGCTGATGGCGCTCGCGCTCACCGGTAAAATCAATCCGTACAAGGCCGGCTTCGGGCCCTTTCCCGCCGATACTTTTCACGCGCCGTTTCCCGACGCGTATCGCGGCGGCAGCACCCGCAAGAGCATCGCGGCGATCGAGTCGTTGTTCAGGTCGTCGGTCGAGCCGTCGCGCGTGGCCGCGATTGTGATCGAGCCGGTGCAAGGGGAGGGCGGCTTCAACGTAGCGCCGTTCGAGTTTCTGCGCGAGCTGCGCGCGCTGTGCGATCGCCGCGGCATCGTCTTTATCGCCGACGAGATTCAGACCGGCTTCGGGCGCACCGGCAGGATGTTCGCCGTCGAGCACGCGGGCGTGGAGCCGGACCTCATCACAACCGCCAAGAGTCTCGCCGGAGGGTTCCCGCTCTCCGGCGTCATCGGCCGCGCCGCTATCATGGACAGCGTCGCGCCGGGCGGTCTCGGCGGCACCTTCGCCGGCAGTCCCGTGTCGTGCGCCGCGGCGCTCGCGGTGCTGGACGTTTTCCGCGACGAGCATGTGCTCGCGCGCGCCGAAAAGCAGGGCATCATGGTTCGCGCGCGGCTCGAGGTGATGCGCGAGCGATTCCCGTTGATCGGCGACGTCCGCGGACTCGGCGCGATGCTCGCGATCGAGCTGGTGCGCGACCGCGTGACCAGGGAACCAGCGCCCGAACTCGCCAGCCGCCTCGCGAAGCACGCATCGGATCGCGGCCTGATCCTGCTGACCGCCGGAATCCACGCCAACGTCATCCGCATCCTCGCCCCGCTGACCGCGTCTCCCGAATTGATGGACGAAGGCCTGACAATTCTGGAGCAGTCACTGTCTGACCTCGGCTAGCACTGCCCACAATGGGAATTACCCGCATTGACACGATGCCCCAGCCGGAACATCATCAAATTGTGAGAACAGAGGCCAAATCAAAAGCAAAGTTCAGGCGTATCGGAGACGCTACCCTGGACGAACGTAAGCGAATTTCCTTGACCAAGGCCATCGGTGTCCTCAAGAGGACGCTCGGCGACAAACTGGACGCGGACCTCCGTTTCGGAATCTACGTAAGCGAGACCGGCCAGGTCTTGCTGTCGCCGGAGGTTTCGGTCCCGTTGCATGAAGCGTGGCTCTATCGAAACCCAAACGCGTTGAAGTCCGTCCTGAAAGGCCTGCAAGAATCTGGCGAAGGCAAGCTGGTCGATCTGGGATCGTTCGCGAAGTATGCCGACGAGGAAATCGAGTAGGGTCAAAGTCCGTTGCCGAAATTCAAGCTGCTTTTCAGCAAGGAAGCGCAGGCGGCACTCTCGAATCTGAGCAAAGATCAAAGCGCAGCGAAACGGCTTCGCGCAGTCCGGAAGACGCTGTCTCTTCTGGAAAGCAATCCTCGTCATCCGGGTTTGCACACGCACGAGTATTCAAGATTGATCGGTCCCCGCGGCGAGAAAGTCTTCGAGGCGTACGCGGAAAACAGGACGCCGGCGGCATTTCGCGTCTTCTGGCATTACGGTCCGGGCAGTCGGCAAATGACGATAGCGACAATCACGGCTAATCCATAATCTCGGCTAGCACTGCACGGGTAATTCGTATGAAATATGGCCGATGAGGCTCCCCGACATTATCGGAGTCGGCCCCCCGCGCACCGGCTCGACCTGGCTCTACAACGCGCTGCGCGAGTCGGTGGAGATGCCCGCGGGGGTCAAGGATACGCATTTCTTCGAGCACTTCGATCACAAGGGAATCGAGTGGTACGCCAATCACTTTCGGCGCGCGACCGGTAGTCGAAAAATCGTCGAAATCTGTCCCGGCGTGTTTTTCAGGCCGCAGGCCCGCGAGCGGATCAAACGGCACATCCCGAATTGCAGGATCGTCGCGACCATGCGCGACCCGGTCGATCGAATGTATTCGGTGTACAAGCTCCAGCGCCACTACGGCGGGTTGGGAAGCGGAACGCTGGAGCAGGCGATCGCAGCGTCGCCAAATCTCGGCGGCGCCAATCGCTACGCGGCGCAGCTCGAGTCGTGGTTCGAGAGCTTCGGCCGCGAGCACGTGCTGGTCACGATATACGATGAACTGCGCGCGGAGCCGCAAGCGTACCTCAATCGCATCTGCGACTTTATCGGCATCGAGCGAGTCACGCTCTCGCCGCGTCCGGACCTTGGCAGCGACATAAATGCTTTTGCGCGCGCGCCCAAAAATCGGCGGCTCGCCCGCCGCGCGACCGCCATGATCGATTGGCTCAATAGCCATCAGGCCTATCGCGTGCGAATGGCGCTGGCGCGCGCCGGCGTATGGGAATTCTGCCAGGGCCGCGGCGAGATTTATCCGCGCCTCACGCCGGAGCAGGACGAGCGCCTGCGCGAGCGCTACCTGCCCGAAGTCGAAGCGCTCGAAAAATTGCTCGCGATCGATCTCTCCGCATGGAAGAAACCGCGCGCCACGGGCGATCGCGAAAGCCGGGTTCCGCGGGTCGCAACAGCATGAGTCAGAACGTGGAGCGTCGGCTGCCGGAGTTCCTCGGAATCGGTCCGCCGCGCACCGGAACCACCTGGCTGCATAACGTGCTCGAGGGCCACGTCGATCTTCCCTACGGCGTCAAGGAGACGCTCTACTTCACGACCTTTTACGACAAGGGCTTCGACTGGTACGCGCGCCATTTTCGCTACGCGACCGGCGCGCGCAAGGTCGCCGAGGTCTGTCCCTATTTCTTCGACACCGTGACCCTCGATCGGATCAAGGCGATCATGCCGAACTGCAAGTTCATCGTCACGCTGCGCGACCCGGTCGATCGGCTGTACTCGATGTACAAGGCGTTGCGCTATTCCGCCGAGGCGCGCCGCGGAGGCTTCGAGCACACCTTGAGCGTGTGGCCGACGATGGCGAAGGGCAATCGTTACGCGTCGCATCTGCAGGGATGGTGGGACCATTTCGGGCGGGAAAATGTGCTGGTCACGATGTATGACGAGATGCGTTCGGAGCCGCAGCGATATGTTGATCGAGTTACGGAATTCGTCGGCATCGATCGAATCGATCTCGCGGAACGGCCGCAAATAGGTGACGAGGTTAACGCATTCAAGCGCGCGCCTAAAAATCGCCGGCTTGCGCGCAAGGCCTGGAAATTTAAGTACTGGCTCAAGGGGCGCCAGGCGTACGGCGCCGTCAACCTGCTCGAGCGCACGGGGGTCTGGGATTTTTGCGCCGGACGCGGCGAGCTCTATCCTCCGCTGACGCTCGAGCAGGACGCGCGCTTGCGCGCACGCTATCTGCCCGAGGTCGAGGCGCTGGAAGAATTGCTCCGCATCGATCTCTCCGCGTGGAAAACGCCGCGCGCCGGCCGCTCGCGCCAGCCCTCGCCGGAGCCCGATTCGCGGCGGCTGGCCCTCGGATGAGCCAGTCTTCGCGCCGCCGGCTGCCCGAGATAATCGGCGCTGGTCCCGGCCGCACCGGCACCACCTGGCTGCATCGGGTGCTCGAAGGCCGCGTCGATTTGCCCTACGGTGTCAAGGAGACGCAGTTCTTCAACACGTTTTACGACAAGGGCATCGACTGGTACGCGCGGCACTTTCGCTACGCGACCGGCGATCGCAAGATCGCGGAAATCTGCCCGTACTTTTTTCATCCGCTCGCGCCGGATCGGATCAAAACGCACATTCCCAATTGCCGCATCATCACGACCTTGCGCGATCCCGTCGATCACGCTTATTCCGCGTACAAGCTGGTGGTTCACTTCGCGTGGGCGCGCGGCTCGTTCGACGAAGTGCTGAAATCCCGCCCCGGCCTCGGCAGCGGCAACCGTTACGCGTCTCATCTCAAGACCTGGTTCGACCTGTTCGGCCGCGAGAACGTGCTGGTCACGATGTACGACGAATTGCGCGCGAATCCGCAGTCGTATCTGGATCGCGTGACTGATTTCATGGGCGTCGAGCGCGTCGCACTTTCCGCGCGTCCCGAAATCCGCGATGATGTCCATTCATTTGCGCGCGCGCCGAAAAACCGCAAACTCGCCCGCAACGCGCGCAAGCTGATGTATTGGATGCAGAGTCATCAGGCCTACGGCGCAATCAATCTGCTCGAGCGCGCGGGCGTCTGGGATTTCTGTTACGGCCGCGGCGAGCCGTTCGGACAGCTCACGCCCGAGCAGGAACAGAGCCTGCGCGAGCGCTACCTGCCCGAGGTCGAAGCGGTCGAGGAATTGCTCGCAATCGATCTCCCGGCATGGAAGAAGCCGCAAGCGCGGCACGCAACGGTCGCGTAGCCGATGACGGAATCATCCAACAGCGCGCGCGATTTGCGGCTGCCCGACTTCATCGGCGTCGGCCCCGGCCGCACCGGCACGACCTGGCTGCACGAAGTGCTGAAGGGCCGCGTAAATCTGCCGGCCGGGATCAAGGAGACCGACTTCTTCACCACCAACTACAACAAGGGCATCGAGTGGTACGCGCATCATTTTCGCGCCGCCGACCGCGTCCGCCCCGTTGGCGAGGTCAATCCATACTTTGGATTTCCCGAAGCCGCCGAGCGCATCGCGATTCACATTCCGCGATGCAAAATCATCTGCTCGTTCCGCAATCCGGTCGAACGAATCTACTCCGCCTACAAACTCTGGCGTCACTACACGCTGACCAACGATCCGCTCGACGTGTTCCTCGTGAAGGTTCCGCAGGTGATCGAGGTGAGCCGTTACGCGACTCATCTGCCCGACTACCGCGCTCGTTTCGGCGAGGACCGCGTGCTGGTCCTGCTCAACGACGACTTGCGAGCCGACCAGCAGGCATACCTCGACCGCGTTTGCGATTTCATCGGCATCGAGCGATACCCGGTGCCGGCCTCGGCGGCCGAAGGCGAGCTGATCAACTCGATCAACGACTTGCCCAGGTTTCCGCGCGCCGCCCGCAGAGCGCGCAAGTTCATGTACTGGCTCGAGGAGAAGCAAGCGTACGGCACCAGCAACTTTCTCGAGCAGGCCGGTGCGTGGAAGCTGATTTTCGGCGGCGGGCCGAAGTTTCCGCCGCTCGATCTTGCGATCGAGGCGCGCCTGCACGAACTCATGCGCCCTGAAATCGATGCGCTCGAGAAAATGATTGGACGCGATCTCTCCGCATGGAAAAGTCCGCGCGCAAAAACCAGTTCGACTGTTCCGCGCGCTGCCGCAGTTCTGGAACGATAGCGGTCCGCGATGCCCAAGGTGTCCGTGATAATTCCCGTGTACAACGGCGCGGCAACGATCGAACGCGCGCTGGCGAGCGTCTTCGCCCAGACCTTCACCGACTACGAAATCGTGGTCGTCAACGATGGCTCGACCGACGATACCGCGTCGGTGCTGGCCGGCTACGGCGATCGAATTCATGTCGTGACGCAGGCCAATCGCGGCTTGCCCGCGGCGCGCAACTCCGGTATTCGCGCGTCGAGCGGCGAGTACGTCGCTTTCATCGACGATGACGACGAATGGCTGCCGCCGATGCTCGAGCGATGCGGCGCCGTTCTCGACGAGGATGCGGATTGCGGACTGGTATATGCCGGAGCGGTCAAAGTCGATCTGGCCGGGCGGCCGATGCCCGACCAGAGCAGCGAGAACGACGACATCGATTCGCCGACGATGGAGCAGATGCTCGAGCGTCCATGGGTGGTGGTGCCGAGCCGCGTGATGGTGCGGCGCGCGGTCCTCGAGCGATGCGGGGGATTTGAAGAGCGTTGCGTGATTGCATGCGAGGATGTTTTTTTCCTGCTGCGCGCGCGCGAGTGCGGCGATTTCCGGCGCGTCCCCGAAATACTCGTGCGCAAGAGCACGCGCCCGCTCTATCCCAAGGCGCTGAAGCGCGAGCCAGCCTGCGAATTGCTGGTTCGGCTTGTGCGCGAACGCTACGGCGCGTCGGCCACCGGGTTCATCCGCGAATATCGCCGGTCGCGGGTGAAGGTCGTGAAGCACATGGCGCGCCTTCTAATGGAGGAGGGGCGCCGCGCCGACGCGCGCAAATGTCTCGCGCGCGTGATCTACTATCAACCAACATCGCCCAAGGCTTATCGCCGCTATCTGAAGACCTTCCTGCCGGTGCGCGTACCGCGTGCAACCTCGAACAGTGAAGATAGCGAAGCCTGAGAGCAGCCCGATGGCGTCAGCCGGACCAAATTTGCAGCAGCGCGAACGCTCCCCCTTCGTCTCGGTAATAATCCCGGTTTACAACGGCGCCGCGACGATCGAGCGCGCGCTCAAGAGCGTCTTCGATCAAACGTTCAGCGACTATGAGATCGTAATCTGCGACGACGGCTCGACCGACGACACGCCGTCAGCGCTGGCGAAGTATGGCGACAGGATCCGGGTGGTGCGGCAGGCCAATCGCGGATTGCCCGCCGCGCGCAACGCCGCCGTCAATGCGAGTCGCGGCGATTTGCTCGCGCTTATCGATCACGACGACCAATGGCTCCCGCAAAAGCTGGAGCTGGCCGTCGCCGCGATGCGTGCGGATCCGGGCGCGGCGCTGCTCTATTCCGATATGATTGTCGTCAACGAAGCCGGCGAGGAATTCCGGCGCTCGCAAATCGGTCCCGACACCGCGCACGCGCCGACGATGAACGAGATGCTCGCGCGCATCTGGCCGATCACGCCGAGCACGGTCGTGATGCGCCGTGACGCCTTCGATCGCGCGGGCGGATTCTGCGAGCAACTCATCAGCGCCGAGGACATCCACTTCTGGCTGCTGATGCGCGAGCAGGGTCATTTCATTTTCCTGCCCGAAAAATTGGTCCGCTTCACCTACGGCCGGCTGTTTCCGAAAGTCTTGAACCGCGACATCGGCCCAACCGCAATCGTCGATTTGATTCGCGCCCGCTACGGTGAGCGCGCCGACGGCTTGGTGAAAAATTTCATCCGCCATCGCGTAAGAATGATCGCCAACGCCGGCGTAGTCGAGATGAGCCGCGGCAACATGAAAGGCGCGCGTCGATGCTTCATCCGGGTGCTGACGTACGATCCGCTTTACGTAAAAAGCTACACACGAATCGTACGAACGTTCCTGCCGGCGCCGATTCGCCGCGCGCTTGGCGGTAAAGCCTCGCGCGAACGAGGCGCAGTCGGGGATCAATAACCTCCCCTTGTCCGAGGGGAGGTCGCCGCGCGCCGAAGGAGCGCGGCGGGAGAGGTGCAACGCCCGCCGTAGGATCAGGACGGCCGAGCGCCCGTGTTTCGCTTAGCGCGCGCGCGATATCCGCGCCTTCGGCTTCGGGTCGGCTTCCGCTTCGCCATCGGCCTTGGCCGACATCGAGCCGTAGCCGATTGCGTTGCTGGTGTTGCGCCAGTTCACCAACGCGTCGATGCGATCGTTCTTTACGCGATGCTTGTAGTGCTCGACCTTGTCGAAGATCGAATCGATCAAGGTCTCCGACAACAGCCGGGGCTTGAGTCCGAGGTCGATCAGCTTGGTGTGCTTGGCGTTGTAGTAATGGACTTCCGCCTCGACCCGCGGGTCCGCGATATGCTGAATCTCGACGCTGCGCCCCTTGTGTTTCGCCGCCGCCTGGATCAGGTCCGCCAGTTGCGCGACTGAGAACTGCTCGGTGAACTGGTTGAAGACGCGGTACTCGCCGGGCTTCGCGGGTTTCTCGATCGCGATTTCGATACAGCGCATCGTGTCGCGGATGTTCAGGTAGCCGCGCGTCTGTCCGCCTTTGCCGTGAACCGTGAGCGGATGCCCAATTGCGGCCTCGATGCAGAATCGATTCAGCACGGTGCCCCAGATTCCGTCGTAGTCGAAGCGCGTCGCAAGGCGCTCGTCGAGGACCGTCTCGTCGGTCTCGACTCCGTACACGACCCCCTGGTTGAGGTCGGTCGCACGGATGCCCCAGATTTTGCACGCGAACTGGATGTTGTGCGAGTCGTGAACCTTGGACAGGTGATAGAACGATCCCGGCTGCTTCGGATACGGCAGCGTGTCGGTGCGACCGTTGTGAGTTATCTCGATGAAGCCTTCTTCGATATCGATGTTGGGCGTGCCGTACTCGCCCATCGTGCCGAGCTTGACCAGATGGGATTCGGGCACGTGCTCGCGAATCGCGTACACTAGATTGAGCGTGCCGACGATATTGTTGACCTGGGTGAGCACCGAATGGCGCCGATCGATCATCGAAAATGGCGCGCTGCGCTGCTCGCCGTAATGCACGATCGCTTCGGGCTTGAAGTCGCGCACCACGCCGCTGATAAAGGGGAAGTCGGTCAGGTCGCCGACCGCGATTTGGATCGACTTGCCCGCCGTCGCGCGCCACGCCGCGACCCGATCGTGCAGCGACGCGATCGGAATCAGGCTCTCAGTGCCGCCTTCGAGATCCCACAGCCGCCGGCTGAAATTATCCACCGCGCATACGTCGTAGCCGCGCTTGGACAGGTACATCGCCTGCGGCCATCCGAGGTATCCGTCCCCACCAGTTACAATCACCCGCATCGAAAATGCCTCCAACGGTAAAAGCGAAATAGCCTGTCTAGTTATTCCTGATACGCGCGGTCAGATCGAGTGCGCCGCGCCTTGCCGCCCGACAAACTCCGCGCCAGCCGATGCGGCAGCCACGTCCGCATCCAGCGCAAATAGTTCTTGAGCCGATATGGATCGACCTTGATCGCGCGCGCAAACGCGGCACGCGCCCGCGGCCGATCGCCGTCGCGCAACGCCTTGAGCCCGATAGTCGCCAGGATACTGCGCGGCGCCCGTGCGCGCGCCTCGACCAGCGGCGCCGCCGAAACGCCGTAGCGCTCCTGCAGATACGCCTCGAAAACGTGGAGCGCCTTCGAGTAGTCGGGCAGCCGCTTGAGCTGCTTTGGAAACCATGCGAAACGCCACGTGATCAGCGGCTCGTCGATATAGCCGAACGGCCCCTGCTCGCGCATCTTGATCCAGAAATCCACGTCCTCGAAGCGAAAGCTGGCGCCCTTCAACGCGTCGCGATAACCGCCGCAGGCGTCGTACGCGCAGCGGCGCACCAGCGCCGCGCTCGGCATGATCGGCCACAGTTGCGTCAGCAGTTCGTTCAACGACGGCGCATGATCGAAGCCGTTGCCGACCAGCGAGGTGTCGAGCGCGACGCCCTCGCTGTCGGCCAGCGCGCAGTTGCAGTACACCAGCGACAGCGCGTGGTCGGCGTCGAGCGCGGCCGCGCAGCGCTCGAGAAATTGCGGCGTCCAGACGTTGTCGGCGTCGAGAAAGGCGAGATACTCGCCCGCCGAATGCCGCGCGCCATTGTTACGCGCGGCCGCCGGCCCGCTGTTTGACTGCTCGATCAGCCGCACGCGGTCGCCGTACTTTTTGATCAGCGCGAGAGTGCTGTCGGTCGAGCCGTCGTCAACGCAAATTATTTCGACGTCCCGCAGCGTCTGCGCGACGACGCTGTCCACGGTGCCGGCGATAGTCGCCGCCGCATTGTAGGCAGGAATAATTACAGAAACGCGAGGCACGTTCAGATGGCTTCTCGAAGGGACTTGAATGGGCGCGAGAACTCGATGGCGCTACGTTACACGCCAACCCACCATGCGCTCAACCGGGTACGCCGCGCGAA
Source organism: uncultured delta proteobacterium (assembly GCA_963717005.1). Classification (GTDB taxonomy): domain Bacteria; phylum Desulfobacterota; class Binatia; order Binatales; family Binataceae; genus Binatus. The sequence continues at coordinate 3,670,379 of OY970324.1, read as the reverse complement.
CAGCACAACGCAGAGGAAGCAGAATCTTGAATCGCGCGCCAAAAAAGACGCGCTGAATAATGACCTTCACCTTCATCCTCTCCCTGAACCGGAGAGGGGAAGAACGGCGAGCAAGGTGCGGCGCCGCTTACGCTCTACGGGCAGTCGGCTTGCGGAAGGTTCTGTACGTGCGCCCTTCAGCCAACCCGAACCGGTTCAGCATCCGGTAAACCGTGTAGCGCGACACTCCCAGCAAGTCGGCGGCGCGATGACAATTGCCCTCGGTCGCCTGCAACGCTCGAATCAGCGCGAGCTTTGAGGCTTCGCGTATAACCGCATCGAGCGAGTAGGGCCATTCCTTCGCGGCGTCATTCACGCCGGCGTCGGCCAGATCGGGCGCGCCATTGGGAAGTATCGCGTCGAGCGGTACGCCGACCGCCTCGGGAGTCGCGTCGTCGTGACGAAAAGGCAGGTCGTCGAGATCGATACGATCGGTCTCGGTCATCAGGACCGCGCTCTCGATTGCATGGCCGAGCTCGCGGACGTTGCCCAGCCATTGATTGGTGCAAATTGCGTCCAACGCGGCGCGCGATACCTCTTTGACGTTCTTGCCGAACAGGCGGTTGTAATGCTCGATAAAATGAGCGACGAAAGCCGGGATTGCCTCACGCCGCTCGCGCAGCGGGGGAACCACGATCGCGGCCGCATTGAGGCGGTAGTAGAGGTCGTCGCGGAATTGACCCGCCTTGACCATCGCGCGCAGGTCCCGATTGGTCGCCGCGACCAGCCGAATATCAACCGAGTAGGAACGCGACGAACCGACCGGCTGAATCTCGTGAGTCTCGACCGCGCGCAGCAGCTTGGGCTGCAGGCGCAGCGGGAGCTCGCCGATTTCGTCCAGGAACAGGGTTCCGCCGTTGGCCGAGCGAAAATAGCCGAGCGAATCCTCGCGCGCATCGGTGAAGGCGCCGCGCACATGACCGAACAACTGCGATTCTGCCAGCGTCTCGACCAGGTTCGAGCAGTTGAACGTCACGAACGGGCCGCCGGGCGCGGAGCCGAGCGTATGCAGCGCACGCGCGACCAACTCCTTGCCGGTCCCGGACTCGCCGTGAATCAGGACGGTTGCTTTGTATGGGCTCAAGCGTGAAATGGTTTTCAGTAGCTTGCGCACTTGCGCCGACCGCACCACCATCCCGCCAACCCGTTCCGCCCCATGCGCAAGATGCTCCAGGCTGAACCACTCGCACGCGGCAAGCGCCGGCTCGGTGCGAAGATTGTTCATCGCAGCCGCGACCGGCGATTCGTTCGCCGAGTACTCTTGAAGGCGCATCTTTGGTTCCTTCTCCGCTGCTTAACTTCGACCTACAGTTAGTTACTAAATCTTCTCTACTAGTTGTAGGGTTTTGGATATAATCGAGCGAAGCATCGTGTGTCAAGCCGCTGCGCGCAGATTTTACCGGCTGCCTCTAGCAAACGCGAGTCCCCTTGCGTCTTGTCGTTGCGGTTTCCATCGTGGGCAGCGCTGGGCAATGATGACGGGGTTTTGCTCCTATTGATAGACCCGACCCACGACGCTCCTCTCGATTCTGTTCATGACTGAAATATCGCGAATGATGCCTCATAACTAGTTGAAAAATCAAGCTTTCTTAGGCTTATCCACAATCGGCTAAAACCCATCGGGCCATTGATTCTTCATGACCTGGCCGCCTTGCGGGGGATTCTCGATAGTCGAGCGCGCCGACGATTGCTATTAATAGCGTCGGAGGAAATGAAGATGAAGGTCGTAGTAATCATTGCTCGCGTTCTCCTGGGGCTGGTGTTCTTTATCTTCGGCTTGAACGGCTTTTTGCATTTCATGCCCAATCCTCCGCCCACGCCGGCGGCCGGTGAATTCTTTGGCGCGTTGATCAAGACCGGCTACATGTTCACGCTGATTTTCGCGCCCCAGGTTTTAGGCGGCGCACTGCTGCTGCTGAACGTCGCCGTGCCGTTTGCACTGGTCATTCTCGCGCCCGTGATCGTGAACATCGTCGCGTTCCATCTTTATCTCTCGCCCGTACCGATGCAGTTGGCCATCGCCTTCATCGTAACTGCCTTCGAGCTGTTCCTTGCGTGGTATTACCGTGCGGCGTTCGCGCCGCTCTTCGGCGGCGCGCCGCGAACGTGACCTGCGCTGCGCGGATGCGTCTATTTCCAACGCCCTGAATTACCTGTAAGCATTGGACTCTCTCGGCGAGCCGGTAGCTCAGGTGGTAGAGCATGTGACTTTTAATCACAGGGTCCTGGGTTCAAGTCCCAGCCGGCTCACCCAATCAACTCTCACGCAGAGAAGGTATTTAGACGATCACGCTTTCAAACAGTTTGCGCCGTCAATTCAACTGTGTAGACGGTGTGTAGACGCGATGGCGCGATTCGCCTCTAGGGTAGATCGTCTGCGCGTCACAAGCACCGCTCTGAGCCAGCAGGCGGCTTGTCCGCCAGCGCATCTCCATCGAACCAATCGACCGCTCACGGCTCGGCGACGGAAGGCAGGCCGGGCCAATCGGAGCGACGGCATCGGAACGACGTCCTTCCTTTTGGGCAGCTAGGCAACCGTGCAACCGCTTTGGAGGCGCAGGCTCTTGGGGGGCGTCGCCCGATGGCGTATTGCGAAGCGTATCAGAACCCTGTGTGACAAAAAGCAGGATCTAGATTTTTTAGCCGCTGAGCACCGTTCGTTTCTTGTTCTTCTTCAGGATTGATTGGTACAAGTTTGAAACGGTCCGCTCCACATTCCAAGAAGGGGAACGATTCAATGAAAACGCCGAAAAGGTTTCACGCTTACCTGCTGGTGGCCGCTTTGCTCGTCGTCCTCTCCAGCGCGGGCATCGCCGCGGCGCAAACAGGCCTCGACACGTGCGTAGGGAAAGACGCCACTCTTGGAGGCACCTGCACGCCACTGACCAACACCACCAGCGGCAATAACCAAAATTCTGCGTTCGGATACCTTGCTCTTTCTGCCAACACCACAGGCGAATTTAATACCGCCACTGGGGTTGGTGCCCTCCGAGACAACACCACCGGCATTTCAAATACTGCTACCGGGAACGGCGCGCTCGTGTTCAACACTTCCGGCTCCAGTAATACCGCCATCGGGCAGTGCGCCCTCTGTAGTCCCGCTTTCACGGGCTCTGACAATATCGGCATTGGCAATGACGGAGGCTCCGTTCTCACCAGCGGAAGCAGCAATATTGATATCGGCAGTCAGGGCGTCGCAGGCGACGATAGCACGATTCGGGTCGGCACGCAGGGCACGCAGAGCGCCACCTTCGTCGCTGGCATCTACAAAGAGAAGGTCGGAAAGAAGCACTGCGATGTATTGGTTGACAGCGAGGGCAAGCTCGGCTGCGAAGTGTCCGGAGCGGTGGACACCTCGATGCTCCTCAAGGAGCTTCAGAAGCAGGCCGCGCAGATCGCAGAGATGAAAACCTCGTTGCGCCAGCAGGCAGCGGAGCTGAAGGTCAGCCATGAACGGGAGCTAGCGATGCGGGCGGCCTTTGAGGAGCGCCTTTCCAGACTCGAACAAGCGGCGGCATCGAATGACGGCAACCGCAGGCTGGCGGCTGCGTTCAACCGTTAACTGCTCTGTATGGCGAGGGTGGGTGGCTTGGGGAGCCGAAGGCCATGCAAGGTTGATCGGTTGATCGCAGGTCCGGGGATGGGGTAGGGCAGTTAAAGCGAGGATTCGACCTTGGCCCTACCGCCGCGCGGCTTGTCAACCGGGCAACCGCTCTGAGAGGCGGTCTCAATATATTTCCGACCAGGAGTTTTTCTGATGACCGGTAGATCGAATCGCTTTCGCTTCTGGTGGCCGGTGATTGTGGATGAGCAATCTGCGAGAGATGCGGCGGGCATCGGCGCCGGCATGGCGGCGTTCCAAGCAATCGTGATTCTGCTGGTCGTTGTGACCAACAGGTCTGGAATCACTCCCGTCTGGGGCTTCAATCTTAGGTATTTGAGCTTCCTAGCAGTTTTTGTGTTGCTCGCTTGGTTGATTTATTGGCGCTTGTCGAGAACCGCCGCAGCGTTTGCGCTTCTGTTGGCTCCGGTCGGACGGATGGAGCTATTTAATAACGGTCACCCTTATCCCCCACTCGATTTAAGGCTATTGATATACCCGTTTATGTACATCCATGGCGTCCGGGGAACCTTCGCCTATCACAAATTCGACAAGCAGTGTCAGCAGGCCATCGAATCCGCTCAGTGCGTCGCGACCGACGACCCCCGGCTCGCCAAATAGAGACATCCTCGGCAATGGCTACCCCACAGTATTGGATAAACGTACTTCATCGCCTATTGAGAGCGCGCTATCCGCGCCTCGTTGTGTGGGAAACCCGCATCGGAAGAGGAATCGTGATGATCTTTGTGGTGGGCTTTGTTATTGGGCTTATCGTCAATAATCACTGGCTGTCACGTTAGGGCATCGATGTCTATTTCACCAGACTGCAACCGGAGAGTAACTAAAGCTTTGGCGGGAGCGGACAATATCCTCCGGCAGCAGGTTGAATGGGGTCTCCAACTCAAGTGCGGCGGGTCTCTAATCCCAGGGCTTGTTCTTGTTACCGTAAGCCTGGACGGACAACCAGTGAACACGTCGCGACTGGACACCGCGCCAGCTACCTTTCAGGCGGCTTGGCATAGCATGGAAAATGACCCGCTGCTTAAGATTGCCGTGTGGTACGCGCTACTGTTTTCGGAACAAACGCTCGAAGACTCGGAACGAATAGATGAAGAGACCTTTAAGGTTGACCTTGGTGAGAAAAGCGACCTTCTCATCCTGCCAGTCGAGAGAAGCAGCGTGGCGCAGAAGCCAGACGAAGCCTTTGCGGATGCCGTTGAAGTCTACGTTAGGCGGATGGACGAGGTAGACCCAAAAGGCGCGGCCCGATTGCGCCGGGCAATCAGGGCGGGCTACCTCGAATTCACCTCTGCTCCCTTCGATATAGTGACTGGATGGGACGAAATGACCCGTGCCGACGTTAATTCATTTATTGGGAAGCATATATGGATAATGCCCCGACGCGAGAATTTCACGGACGCAATTGGCGTCCAACCCCATGACAAGGACGGCGGAATCGAAGCGGCGGCGGCAGCGGGCAGTGCAGCCGGTCGAGACTTCGTTTGTGCACTCCGAGACACCCTCGCGCACGAGCTAGAACGGGCGGACGAGGGCAATGAATCAGACTCAATCTTGATACGTCTTTCCGAGCGATGTTCCGAGTTCACCAAGCCTACCATCAATGTTCAAACCCTCCCAAGCTTCGGTGGATTCGTCGGCATGTGCATAGTCGCGGCAGTGATTCTTTGCTCCGTCGTTCTGATCTTCCGGTTCCTTGGGTTATGGTGAAAATGACGGCCCAAGGGAGCCACGGCGAGTCCCAGCCGGCTCATTCATTTTCCATAACGCAGAGAAGCAGTTCCGACGCTGGACGTTCAAAAAACGGAATCTCCCGCCCGTGAAGATCGCCACCTTTAATGTGAACGGCATCGGCGCGCGATTACCGGCGCTCCTGCGTTGGCTCGCCGCAACCAGGCCGGATGTCGCGTGCCTGCAGGAGTTGAAAGCACCGCAGGAGAAATTTCCCGAGGCCGCGATTCGCGAAGCCGGCTACGGCCCAATATGGCACGGCCAGAAAAGCTGGAACGGCGTCGCCATCCTCGCCCGCGGTCAGGATCCAGTTGAGAATCGTCGCGGCCTGCCTGGCGAGGCGGACGACGTGCACAGCCGTTACATCGAGGCGCACGTCGGCGGCCTGCTGGTCGGATGCCTCTACCTTCCCAACGGCAATCCGGCGCCCGGACCCAAGTTCGATTACAAGCTGCGTTGGATCGAGCGCTTGACCAAACATGCCGCCGCCATCATGGCGACCAAAACGCCCGCGGTTCTCGCCGGCGACTACAACGTTATCCCGACTGAGCTCGATGTATATAAGCCCGAGCGCTGGCTTGACGACGCGCTATTCCGGCCCGAAGTGCGCGCGGCCTTCGCCCGCCTGGTAGCACAGGGCTGGACCGACGCCGTGCGCAAAATGCATCCGAACGAGCGCGTCTATACTTTCTGGGATTACTTCCGCAACGCCTATGCGCGCGATGCGGGCCTGCGCATCGATCATTTGCTGCTCAGCCCGTCGATCGCCGCGCGCCTGGTCGGCGCAGGCGTCGATCGCGATATCCGCGGCTGGGAAAGGGCGAGCGATCACGCCCCGACCTGGGTCGAAATCGCAAACATCTGATTCCGGGAAGCGTTTCCAACCCGGCCCGCGAAAATAGTCCGCTTACCGCCCTCGTCGCACCCCGCGCCTGACGCTGTGAGCCGGCGTAGGAATCTGATTGCCGACTATCGCGTTGTTGATGTCGAAGCATGCCCAGGCGTGAAGGCTCAAGTCGCTCAACACCAGCGCGAACGGATTGCCGCCACCCAGGCCCAGCGCCGGCGTATCGAGACCCGCGACCTCAAGGTTGAGCGTCCATTCTCCGCACGCGTCCATCGGCGTCGGCAGCGCCACCATCCTTGCCGATACAGTCTCCGGCGGGAACGACTGGAAGAGAGTTCCGTAGCTCTGATGATTAACCGTATGCACGACAAACGGATTCAACGTCAGCGCCAGTCCGTTAGTGGGTAGAGCGGCGCAGGTGCCCTCAAACAGCGAGAGATCAAAGCCGTCATTGAGCGCATCCTGACCCGCCTCGCAGGTCGGGATGCCAAGCTCCGCGAAGGTCATCCCGATGTTGACCTGATCTGAATTAGGAGCGGACGAACGGGCTATCTGCACCCGCTCGTTGTACAACGCAAAGGCAGGCGGCGTCTGCAATTCGAATGCGCCGCTGTCGCAGAAATAGGGGTTGCCCACGTCGGGCCGCGGATAGCCGCGCTGATCGAGGGTCAGCGGCAAGGGCGTCGGCGACGATTGGTCAACGCAATCGGCGACCGGGATGAAGTCAACCGCCTGGCTGTTCGGCTCCAGCGCGATCGTCTGCGTCGGCCCGCCGTTGTTGTTAAGTCCGGTTGGATCCAGGAACACGGTCGTGCTGTTGTTGACGCTCGGACTGGTGAAGTTGCAGCTAGCGTCGTCGGAGATGTTGTAGCCGAGGTCTGTCAGTTCGGCGGGAAGGCTGAAGCCGCAATTTACGCCTGCAGTGCTATCCGCCAGGATACTGCCGCGGAGGCTGGTCTCGACGCTTGGATCCAGCGCGTCCAGGTCAGCCGCTCCATTCAGCCCCGTCCCGGAGTTCTTCCAGAAAGTACTGTTAGTCACGGTCAGGAGGGCGTTTGCGATCAGCGAGATAGGAATCGTGCTGGCGGGAATGCTAGCGGATCCAACGGCGATCCCGCCGCCAAAAGAGGCTTGATTGCCGGTTAAGGTACTGTTGGTGACCGCCAACTCGCCGCCCGGCGGAAGGGTAGTTGCGGGCACCGTAGAGCCTGGGGGGGTCGCAGTTCCCCCGAAAAAGATTGCTCCTCCGACGTTAGCCGTGTTGGCCGAGAAGGTTGAGCCGGTGATTGATGACTCCGATGGTGGGGGCGGAAGCGGCGGTTCCTGAGATGTTAATATAAGGGTCGATGTGCCGAGAGAGATCGCGCCGCCCCGTTGCGTGGCAGTATTGCCGGTGAAGGTACTGTTGCTGATCGTCAACCCGATCAAGACCGATGGAGCCGGAGTCAAAGGCAACACCGAGCCGAGTAAGATAGTTTGGCTTCCGTAAGCAACTGCTCCTCCCAACTCCGCTTGATTACTCGAAAAGGAGGATCCCGTGATCTTCGCTTGACTGCCGCCGGTGCCGGCAGAAATAGCGCCGCCGACGCCAATCGACGCTGTATTGCTCGTGAAAGTGCATCCGGTGACCGTCAAACTGCCAAGGGCGTTGATCGCGCCGCCGCCGGTCGAGAAAAGGGTGCGCCCGCGGGTCAAAGTCAGGTTGGTAAGGGTGAGACTGGTGAGCGCCGCGGTCGTCATGATTTGCGTGGTGTCGCTGCCGCTAATCGAGATGCCGAGCGCCGGACCGTTGATCGCCAGTTGAGTGTCGGTGACGCTCATCGTGGCGGCGGTGTCGATCGTGCCGTTCACGCTGAACTCAATCGTGTCGTCGTTTCCCGTTCCCGCGGCGCAGGTACTGCCGCTCGGCGTAGCCTGGGTGTTGGCGGCCACCACCGCATCTTCCAGCGTGCAATGACCAGCCACATGCCCGCCCGCGAGCGTATCAACGGTGATGGTATTGGCTCTCGCCAACCCCGAAGTCGCCAGCAACAAAAATGGCAGCGCAATTGCCACCAGCGTAAACACCCGATTCCGATCTGCCATGAACCCCTCCCTGCGGCGCCCTCGCGCCGTGTTGGTAATTTGCTCCAGTAAAAACATTCTGGCAAGTCGCAGCGCCGGCTTGATAGGCAATCAGATCCCGTCGCCGAGCCGCACGGCGAGGCGCGAATGCTGCGTACGCCGGTCAGATGAGCGGACCAATTTCGCCGACGTTTGCCATTCAAGCTACTTGAATATCCTTGTGCACTTGGGTAACGCTCGAAGTGTTTCCGATCACTTCTGATCAATTTGGGAGTCGGCGCTATGAGTGACACTGAAAAAGTTTCGTCCACCACCAACGGCCAGGCTGAATTCGATTTCGATCCCGATTCCCTGCGCGCCAAGTATCGCGAGGAGCGCGACAAACGCCTCCGGCCCGACGGCAACGAGCAGTACCTCGAGGTCAAGGGCGACTTCAGCCGCTATATAGATGATCCCTACGTCGATCCCGGCTTCACCCGAGCGCCGCTGAACGACGCCGTGGACGTGGTGATCATCGGCGGCGGCTTCGGCGGCCTGCTGGCGGGCGCGCGTCTGCGCGAGGCCGGGGTCAAAGACATTCGCGTTATCGAAAAAGGCGGCGACTTCGGCGGCACGTGGTACTGGAACCGCTATCCCGGCGCGCAATGCGACATCGAGTCCTACATCTATCTGCCGCTGCTTGAGGAAACCGGCTACATCCCCAGGGAGAAGTACTCCTACGCGCCGGAAATCCTCGCGCATGCGCGCCGTATCGGCGAGAAATTCGATCTCTATCGCGACGCCTGCTTCCAGACTCAAATCAAAGCGCTCACCTGGAGCGAGGACGAGTGCCGCTGGCTGGTCACCACCAACCGCGACGACCGGATTCGCGCGCGCTTCGTCGTGATGTCCAACGGGCCGCTCAACCGGCCGAAGCTGCCCGGCATCCCCGGCATCGACACCTTCAAGGGGCACACCTTCCACACCAGCCGCTGGGACTACGGCTACACCGGCGGCGATACCAACGGCAATCTGCACAAGCTCGGCGACAAGCGGGTCGCGGTGATCGGCACCGGCGCGACCGCCGTCCAATGCGTCCCGTTTCTCGCGAAGTACGCGCAGCAGCTGCACGTGTTCCAGCGCACGCCGTCGTCGATCGACAACCGCGGGAATCGTCCGACCGACCCCGAATGGGCAAAGACGTTGAAGCCCGGATGGCAGAAGCATCGCATGGAAAATTTCAACGTGCTGGTCTCGGGCGGCTTCGCGCCGGAGGACCTGGTCAACGACGGCTGGACCGACATTATCCGCAACCTGGGCGGCCTGCTCATGGCGAGGAACAAGGACTCAGAAGTCTCGATGCAAGAGATCATGCGCCTGGCCGAGATCGCGGATTTCAAAAAGATGAACCAGATTCGCGCGCGGGTCGATTCGATCGTCAAGGACCAGCGCACGGCGGAGTCGCTGAAGCCGTGGTACCGCCAGTTCTGCAAACGCCCGACCTTCAACGACGAGTATCTGCCCGCGTTCAACCGGCCCAACGTCACGCTGGTGGACACGATGGGCCGCGGCGTCGATCGCATCACGGAAAAAGGCCTGGTGTTCGACGGCATCGAGTACGAAGTGGACTGCATCATCTTCGCCACCGGCTTCGAAGTGGGCACGGCCTACACGCGGCGCGCGGGCTTCGAGGTTTACGGCCGCGGCGGCAAAGCGCTCAGCGAGAATTGGGCGAACGGCGTGAAAACGCTGCACGGCTTCTGCAGCGCCGGATTCCCGAACTGCTTCCACATGGGCATCACGCAGAATGCCTTGACCGCGAATTTTCCGCACATGCTCGAGGAGCAGGCGCGGCATATCACCGAGCTTATCAAGCACGCGAAATCGCAAGAGGCGCGATGCATCGAGCCGACGCCGGAGGCCGAAGCCGAGTGGGTGGCGACAATCAAAGAAAAGGCGATGAACAACCAGGATTTCCTGGAGGCGTGCACCCCCGGCTACTACAACAACGAAGGCAGGCCGCAAAAAGGTTTCGGCCTCGCCGGCGAGCTATACGGCGGCGGCCCGGTCGAGTTCCACGAGCTAATCAAAAGATGGCGCGAAGACGGCGAGATGAAGGGCCTGCGGTTCAGTTGAAGCACTTTCCGGCGATCCTTGCTCACCTACGGCCTTCCCAGACCCAGGGTTCTGCGGTCTGCCGCGCCCGCTGCTATCTTCATACGCTGGTTCGCAGATACAAGGGTCCGCTTACAGCGCGCGTGTTTTGGCGCGCGATTCAAGATTCTGCCTCTGCTCTGAATGCGCGCACAGGTTTAGCAAAGGTCTCCAGAATGCGGAGTCGGGTCAGGGTCGTGGCTTCGCCGAGATCTTCATCGTTGGACGCACCTCGATGCTGCCGTGCTTCGCCATCGGGATCTTCGACGCCAACTCGACCGCCTCGTCCATGTCCCTTGCCTCAATCAGAATGAAGCCGCCCAACTGCTCCTTGGTCTCGGCGAAGGGACCGTCCATGATCGACAACTTGCCCTTGCGGACGCGCAGGGTTTTGGCGGTGGCCACACGCTGGAGCGGGTCGGACGCAATGTAGTGCCCGCTCCTTTGCAACTTCTCGTCATAGGCAATCGAATCGCGGTTGAGCGTAGCGCCCTCGGCCGGTGACAGCTTCTCCATCTTCTTCGGTTCGACGTAAACGGCGCACAAATATCGCATTGGGTAATCCTCCACCGCGCTCGAATGTAGCGCGTACTATCCAGTCGTTCAGTGGAGACGAAAATCGACAGGTTGCGAAGGTCGTGGCCGGGGGCCGTCCGGACGTTCGCGCTCCTGGACGACCCCGCGGACTAGAGAACCCCGCTATGCGGACTTGGCGACGGCTTTGCCCGGCGTCAGATTGTTCTCGACGAACGCTCCGCCCTTCATTATCACGTCGAGCTTCTTGCGATCCTGCAGCACGGCGATGTCGCGCACCGGGTCGCCGTTGACCACCAACAGGTCGGCGAGCTTGCCCGCTTCGATTGTGCCGAGGTCGTCCTTCATCCCGAGCATCTCGGCGCCGTTGCGGGTCGCCCAGCCAAGAACGTCGAGCGCTGGAATTCCCGCGCCCTTGACGTAAGCCTCGAGCTCCTTCGCGTAGTCGCCATGCCGCAGGCCCGCGACGCCGAAATCGTCGCCGACTACCAACTTGACCCCGGCCGCGTTCGCCTTCGGTATCACCTTGTACGAGTATTCGAGCCCGCGCTTCATCTCGTCGTTGAAATACTCGCTCTTGCCGCTGCGCCGGTGCTCCTCCGCCATCGCGTATGTGAAATAGAGGCTCGGAGTGACGAACGTTCCCTGCTTCACCAGGCGCCCGATGCACTCGTCGTCCATTTGATCGGCGTGATCGATGAGGTCGAACCTCAAATCGAGCGCAGCCATGATGCCGCGCTTGGAAATGATGTGCCCGCGGATTTTCTTGCCACGGTCGTGCGCGGTATCAGCGGCGGCCTTCATCTCCTCGGGAGTTAGCATCATCATCTCGGCGGGAAAGGCGAAGCCGTGGCCGCCGGTCACATTAAGCTTGATGATTTCGGCGCCGTCCTTGATTTCGCTGCGCACCGCCTTGCGGAACGCGTCGGGACCGTCACAGATCGGAATGCCTCCCTCCATCTGTAATTTCCACCAGCTCGGATGCACATCGGGCGCGTCGCCGGTGGTAATGAACTCGCGTCCGCACGGCAGGAGACGCGGTCCCGCTATTAAGCCCTCATCGATCGCGCGTTTGAGCGTGGCGTCGATGTTGTGCAGTGTGCCTGCACCGACGGCGCCGGTAAATCCGCTGCGCAGCAGCAACTCGGCGTTTTTCGCGGCGATCAACGCGAGCATCGTCGCGGGGTACCTCAAGTCGATATCTTCGATGCGATCACAGTTGGCGTAGGCGACGTGATAGTGGCACTGCACCATCCCCGGCATCAGCGATCGGCCGGCGAGGTCGTAGATTACGTCGTTGGCATTGGCTTTGGGCGCGTCGCCGTTGGTTGCGACCGCGGTGATACGATCGTCCTCGACCACGACGGTCGCGTTTTTCTTCGGAGCATTGCGGCCGTCGATCAGATTAGCGCGGCGAAAAAAGATCCTTCCCATAGCGGTCATCCTCCCTGTCCCTGGAACGTGACTCTTAGCGCAGATCCACCCCGGTATCCACAAAACTTCTAACGGCCGTTGGAGGTCGCGCGGAACTCTCGAAATTCCCGACTCGGCGGCGCCGCTCGCTTTTGCGGGCCGTCGATTACTTGCGCAGAAGCCGCGGGCCGTATTGCGCCGCCATGCGGAACGGCCGGATCACCCAGTAAAGCGGGAACAGCGAACGGGGCAACGCGATCAGTTCGTAATCGCCCATCGTCGGCGCCAACGTCCGCTGGATGACGTAACGAATTCGCGCGCGCATGCCTTCGATCGAGCGAATTGGAACCGCCCACGGATCGAAGGGCGTGTGTCCCGGCCCGGCGCCGCTGAATAGCCCGCTCGCGACGCGGCCTGCCAATGCGCGCACGTCGCGGTCGTTGCGCGCAATCGCGACGAGGTCATCTGGAACCGGCGCGCCGACCAACTCGCGCGCCAGGTAGATGCCGCTCAGGAACATCCGGCGGCTGCCGAGCGTCGCCGCTTCATCGAGTATCGCCATCAGATCGATTGCCGGCCGCGAGCGAACAGTTTCGGCGACGTTGCAAATCGATCCGAGCTGGACCCATCCATGCTTCGCGGCGTGAACGCAGAGGTACAGCAGCAGATCTTCCGGCGCGATTGCGGTCACCGTGCCGAACTCAAGATCGACTGCATGCGCGCGACGCCAGAAGGATTCCTCGTCGGGCGCGAAGCGGAACGATCGCGGCGTGGCCTTCCAATGAACGTCCACTGCGCCCATTCCGCCGGCGGCAAAGAAGGCGTCCTCGGACTCCTGAAAATAGCCGGTCGCCAGCCCTTCTCGCCGGCGATGCGGCGACAGGTATCCTTCGGCGGTGAGTATCTCCGCGACCCGCGGCAGGTCCGTCTGACCCACTAAAATATCCAGATCGACAAACTGGCGCAGGTCGATCGATCCGTAGGCCATCGCGGCCAGCACCGGACCCTTGAAGGCCACCGCCGCAATCCCCGCCGCGCTCAACAGGTTCGTCAGGCGCACGAGTTCGGCCGCCAGATGGCGGTTGTAAAGCGCGATCAGCTGCCAATTCGTTCGCAGCTTCGTCATCGCCTCCGCCGGCACCGCGACAGTGCATTCGAGGCTCAGGTAGCGATGAACCAGCGGCAGCACCGCATGGCGTTCCGCAAGCCCGATGACGCCATCCCAATCGCGCACGCGCGCCGCGAGTTCACACGCCATCGCCGTGCGCGCGGGCGTCGCCGCGGTGGTCGCGCAACACAGCACGAGTGCCGCTTCGCCGGACAAGGATGAATGGTCGAGGATCGCGTCGGAAGTCACGGAGTTCACAATCATAGCGCAACGCCGGAAAGCGAGCAGCCTTCCCTTTTGCGATTGTTCCGGTTGCCGCATGAGGTTAGCTTTTTCGGACATCATGCCGACGCCGGTCAATCGATGGTTCCCGCAGAGCGCTAAGCGCGACGCGCGCCTGCTGCTGACCACGCGCGCGCTCCGCGGACTTGCCGACGGCGCGGTCAGCGTGTTGCTGCCGGGCTACCTGACGGCGATCGGATTCAGTCCGCTGCGCGTCGGCGCAATCGTATTCGGCACGCTGCTCGGCTCGGCCGCGCTGACGCTATGGGTGGGGCTGGCGACCGATCGATTGGGCCGGCGGCGGGTGCTGCTCGCGGCGTGCGCGCTGATGCTCCTGACCGGAATCGGATTCGCGACGACGACGAGCTTCTGGCCGCTGTTCGTGGTCGCCGTGGTCGGCACGCTGAATCCGTCGGCCGGCGACGTCAGCCTGTTCCTGCCGGTCGAGCAGGCGGCGCTGGCTGAGGCGGCCGAACCGAGCGATCTGACCGCGATGTTCGCGCTGTACAACGTCGCGGGCGCGCTCGCCGGGGCGTTCGGCGCGCTCGCCAGCGGCGTGCCGGCGATTCTCGCGACCCGTCACGGCTGGGCGCTGGCTCCGGCGCTGCGATCGGGCTTCGTCGCGTACTCGATTCTTGCCGTGATCGCCTTCTCGTTTTACCGGCGCCTTTCGCCGGACATCGAGGTCGAGCGCCAGCCGCTCAAGCGCGCGCCGCTTCAGAAGTCGCGCGCGATCGTGTACCGCCTGTCGGCTCTGTTCAGCATCGACGCGTTCGGCGGCGGCTTCGTGATCCAGTCGTTGCTGGCGCTGTGGCTGTTCCGCCGCTTCAATCTCTCGGTCCAGATGGCGGGCGCGTTTTTCTTCGCGGCCGGATTGCTCGGATCGCTTTCAAATTTTATTTCGGCCGCGCTCGCCGCGCGCTTCGGCCGGATCAACACGATGGTCTTCAGCCATCTGCCGTCCAACGCGATGCTGATACTCGCCGCGCTGATGCCTACTCCGGTGCTCGCGATGGGATTTCTGCTGCTGCGCTCGTCGATGTCGCAGATGGACGTGCCCGCGCGCCAATCTTACGTGATGGCGGTAGTGCCGCCGGAGGAGCGCGCCGCCGCGGCGACCGTCACCAACGTGCCGCGCAGTTTAGCCTCGGCGATGGCGCCGCTGCCGGCGGGCGCGATGCTGACTCATTCGTCGTTCGGCTGGCCGCTGATTTGCGCCGGCACGCTCAAGGCGATCTACGACCTCCTGCTGCTAATCCAGTTCCGCGCAGTAAAACCCTCCGACGAGTTTTGATCTCGTTTCCTTTTTTCCGAAAATTCCCAGCCCATAACTTCTCCTGGTCCGAGGAGAGGTCGGCGCGAACCGAAGGTGAGCGACGGGAGGTACAACGCTGGCCGTTGCAGCCCGCGCCAATTCGTAACGCCAAATTAGGAGAGTGGTGTTGCCGTCTGACGCCCCCAGTATCTCTGAATTGCGATTAAACGAGTTGGCCTTGGTGCAACTCCTCGCGTTGCACCTCTCCCGGCGACACCGCTGCGCGGCTTTCGCCGACCTCTCCTCGGACAAGGAGAGGTTTTGGAAGCGAATCCGGCGGGGCTACGCGCGCAGCACGACCATGCCGTCGCGAATCGCGAGGCGGCCTTCGCCGCTCAGCGTCTCGAAAAATACGACCGCGCCTTCGCGCGCGAGTACGCGGACCGTCAACGTCGAGGGCATCGTCACCATCGCGCCGAAACGTGCGGCGACTCTTTCGATGCGCGCAGGGTCCTTGCCCGCTTCGCGCTCGATCATTCGCGACACCGCCAAGGCCAGCGTCGCGGTACCGTGCAATATGATCTCCGGCAGCCCGGCCGCGCGCGCCACCGCGGCGTCGGTGTGGATTGGATTAAAAATTCGCGCGCATTCGGTATAGATGTGCGCCATGCCCGCCGGCACCTCGACCGGACATTCCCAAAGCGGCTCGCCTTCCTCGACGATCGGTTCCGGCGGCGCCGGCGGAAGCTTCGGCGGAACGTCGGGTCCCTTGACCTCGACCCCGCGGTAGATTGCGCCGTACCAGCTGGTGCAAACCGGCTTGCCCGCCGCGTCAACCGTGTCCAGCCGCGTGACCATGTAGGCGCCCGGCTTGCGCCGCTCGACGCCCGCGACTGTGAGCCGCGTCGTCAGCCGCTCGGGCGGCCGAAGCGGGCGGTGCAGCACCGTGTCATGGGTCGCATGCACCGCGCGCATTGCCTCGTCGCGCGTCAGCGACGTGGCCTGCTCGAACTGCGCGCGCATCGCGACCTGCACCGGCCATTCGAAGCCGACCGGGAACATCGGATGCGCCAGCACGCCGCCAACGGTGTCCATGTAGCATGGGAAAGTGTCGCCGAGTGCCGCGGCGTAGGCCATTGTCCAACGCGAATCGATCTCGCTGACCATCGGCGCTCCCGCAATCCCGACGATGGAAGACTCAAGCGGCATGACGGCTAGATCTACCCGCCATCCGCCGCCGCGTCCACCGCGGCCGGCGTCGTGTGTTTGTCATTCCTTGACCTTTGATGCGTGATGCGTGATGATCTGTGCGTGCGTACCACGCTGGATATCGACGAGGACGTTCTTGAGAGCGCCAAGGATCTCGCGGCAAAGCGGGGTACCACGGCCGGGCGCGTTCTTTCCGAGCTGGCGCGCAGCGCGCTGGCGCCTCGAGCTCGCGCGGCGCGCAAACGCAATGGCGTGCCGCTCCTGCCCAGGCAACGTGGGACGCGGATTGTCACCCCGGAAGTCGTCAACCGGCTCCGCGACGAACCCTGAACACCGGGCGCGCACGTGATCGCTCTGCTCGACGTAAACGTCCTGGTTGCGCTGTTCGATCCCGCCCATTTGCATCACGAGGCGGCGCACGCATGGTTCGCCCGCAATCGAGGCGGCAGATGGGCGACCTGTCCGTTCACGGAGAATGCACTGGTTCGCGTGCTATCCAATCCGTCCTATCCGGGCCGCCGCACGACGGTCGCGGATGCGGCCTGGCGCCTGCGAACCTTTTGCTCGGATCGTCTGCACGTCTTCTGGCCGGATTCGGTAAGCGTCAGCGAGTCCGGACGGTTCCGATGGAATCACGTTCAGGGCCATCGCCAACTCACCGATGTATATCTGCTTGCGCTTTCGGTATCGAAGCAGGGGCGGCTGGCAACCTTCGATTCGACTATCTCACTGAAGGCGATCGAAGGCGCGGCGCCGCCGAATCTGGAGCTACTACGCGCATGACGATCTGACCGCCGCTCGATTCATCCCGCCGTTGGATTAACTCCAGGAAATTTATGAATCAGCTATGGCAGCGGAGGGCGCGTGTGCGAGCTCGCCGTGCCGCCACCGGTCCAGCATCGCCGCGAGCGCATCGAGCTTTACCGGCTTGCTCAGGTAGTCGTCCATCCCGGCCTCGAGGCAGCGCGCGCGATCGTCCGGCGTCGCATGCGCAGTCAGCGCTATCACCACGGTGTGCCGGGCGCTTCCTTCGCGCCGCCTGATTTCGCCGACTGCCTGGTAGCCGTCCATCTCGGGCATCTCGCAGTCCATCAGGACAATGTCGGAGCCCTGGCGGGAAACGATCTCCAATCCTTGCCGCGCGCTATCGGCTATTTCCACGGTGAAGCCCAACGTGGCGAGCTGCCTAGCCCCGATGGTTCGATTCACCAGGTTGTCGTCCACCAACAGCACCCGGACCTGTTTGCGCCAATCCGGCAGATCGTCGTGAATCGGGGCGGGCGCCGCGATCGCAACGTTCTCGATGGGGGCGTTGTTGCTGTTGCCGCATAGATCCAACAGGCAGCTGAACAGGTGCGACGGCCGCACCGGCTTCATAATCCATCGATCGACGCCGTCGGCCGCGCTTCGCGCCTCACGCCGGGCGCTGAGCATGATCACCTTGCAACGTCCGCTAGCGCAACGATCCTTGAATGCGCGCGCCAGTCCGAGGCCGTCGATGCCGGGCGTTTGCTCATCGATCAGTGCGATGAACTGATCGTAGTCGCCGGCCGGCATTCGCTTCAACGTATCGAGCGCTTCGGTGCCGCTGCCGACCGCCATACTTTCGACTCCCCACGACGACAGGTATTCGGAAATCACCCGGCGCATCGCCGGACTGTCGTTGACGATCATCGCGCGCATCGCCTTGAAGCAGGAGAGCGCGTTCGCACTCATCCAAGGACGGACCGTCTCCGAGCCCCGGGCGAAGCGCGCGGTGAAATGAAAGTTAGATCCTTTGCCGGGCGTGCTTTCAAATCCGATTTCGCCGCCCATCTGTTCCAGCAGTTTGGCCGCGATGACCAGGCCTAGTCCGGTGCCGCCGAAGCGCCGGCTGGTCGATCCTTCGGCCTGCACGAACGGCTGAAACAAGCGTCCCTGCGCCTCGTACGGAATACCAATTCCGGTGTCAACGACCTCGAACCGTACCAGCACGTCGCCGGCGGTTTCTTCCAGGCGCCTTGCGCGGACGGTTACATCGCCTCGGTCCGTGAACTTGATCGCGTTGCCCACCAGGTTGTTGAGAATCTGGCGCAGCCGGTTCTGGTCGCCCTTCAAGCCGGTCGGCAAATTTGGATCGAGATGGAGCGCGAGCTCGATCGCTTTGGCGCGCGCGGGCGCCGCAAACGCATCGATCGACCCTTCGGTCAGCTCGACCAGGTCAAAGTCGAGCGTCTCCAGCACGACGCGTCCGGCCGCCAGTTTCGCGAAATCGAGTATGTCGTTCACGATAGTCAGCAGCAGTTCGCCGCTGGTTCGAATGATCTCAGTCAGGCGGCGCTGGTCGGAAGTCAGAACGGAGTGCGACAGGAGCTCGCCGGTGCCGATGATTCCGACCAGCGGGGTCCGAATCTCGTGGCTCATGCTGGCCAGGAACTCCGAACGCAGGCGCGCGGTTTCAAGCGCAAGGTCGCTCGCCCGAGCACGCGCGCGATTGGCCTCATCTTCGGCCCGCTTGCGGCTGGTGATATCCACCAGCACTCCCTCGTAGTACAGAATCTCGCCGGCTGCGTCGTAAACGGCGCTCGCAGTCTGTTCGCACCAGATGACGCTGCCGTCAGGCCGGCGTAGCTCCATCTCGAAGTTTTTGACCACACCCGCTCGATCGATGATGGCTTTGAGCCGCGCGCGCTCGTCCTGCCGCAACCATATCTCCCCAAAGTTCACCCGCTTGGGAGGGCTGCCTTCGAAAAACCCCAGCATCTCAATCAACGGCGGATTGAACTCCAGGAGCTCTCCTTGGGCTGAAACCCGGAACAGGCCCACCGGCACGCGATCGGCGAGACTGCGATAGCGAGCCTGCGCGCGGCTGCGCTCGCCTCGAACTTCATATTCGCGGAGCTCGCGCTCGACCGCGAGCGGCAGCCGCGCCAGGCTGCTCTTCAAGACGTAGTCGGCGGCGCCGCATCGCATCGCTTCGACCGCCACGTCCTCGCCGACGGTGCCCGAGACCAGGATAAACGGCAGGTCGTGTCCGGATTCACGCAGCATCTTCAATGCGGCCAGTCCGTTGAAGCGTGGCATCGAATAGTCCGCGATGACCAGGTCCCAATCGGCTTGCGCGAGCGCCGCGCGCATTGCTTCAGGTGTATCGACCCGCTCGTAGGTCAGGTCGAGGCCGCCGTGCCGGAGCGTCCGCACCGTCAGCTCGGCATCGTCGGGCGAATCCTCGACGATCAGGACGCGCCGCGACTGGCTCAATGACCCTTCCTGGGATCCGAAGGGGCCCGCTCGTTCAGGACCAGCCAGTACAGGCCGAGTTGCAGGACCGCATCGACGAACTGCTGAAAATCGACCGGCTTGCGGACGTAACTGTTGGCGCCCAGGCCATAGCCGTTGATAATGTCCTGCTGCTCTTTGGAGGACGTGAGGATAACCACCGGGAGCAGATTCGTCCGTTTGTCCCCGCGCAATTTCTTCAAAACCTCGAAGCCATCCACTTTGGGCAATTTCAAATCGAGCAGGATTAGCTCCGGTTGCAGGCTGGTATCGCGGCCCGCGTGCGTTCCCGTGCCGAACAGGTAATCGAGCGCCTCGACCCCGTCGCGCGCGACCACGATCCGGTTGGTGATGTTGTTCTTGTCGAGCGCGCGCATCGTCAGCGCCTCGTCGTCAGCGTTGTCTTCAACTAGCAGGATCACTCGCTCTTTCATTTCAGACCTACCTGGTTGTCCTCGAGCGTGAATGAAAACTTGGCCCCTTTGCCCTCCGATCCCTCAGCCGAAACGCGGCCGCCGTGCCGGTGTACGATCCTCTGGACGGTCGCCAGGCCCACGCCAGTGCCGGGAAAATCCGTGGCGGAGTGAAGGCGCTGGAATGCGCCGAACAGCTTTTGGCTGTAGGCCATATCGAAACCCGCTCCGTTGTCGCGCACCGAATAGACCGCACGGCCGTTTTCGCGCGCCTCGGCGAACTCAATCCTTGCCTGGTCCTGCTTGCTGGTGAACTTCCAGGCGTTGCCGAGCAGATTTTCGAGCACTTGGCGGAGCAGTCGTGAATCGCCACGTCCCACGACATGTTCCTGCACCACGCACTCGACCTGGCGGTCGGGCTCGCCCCTCCTGCACTCGTGCAGGATAACGTCGGCCATTGCGCTCAGGTCCACCGCTTCCATGCGCAACTCGCCGCGGGTCACGAACGCCAGTTTGATCAAGTCGTCGATAAGCTGAGCCATGCGTTGAGTGGCGGCCCGGATGCGCTTCAAGTGGCTCAGGCCTTGATCGTCGAGTTTGTCGGCGTGATCCTCCATCAGCGCCGAGCTGAAGCCGTCGATACTGCGCAACGGCGCGCGCAGGTCGTGCGATACCGAGTAGGAGAACGCCTCCAGCTCCTTGTTGACGATTTCGAGCTGCGCCGCGTGCCGCCGCTCGGATTCGTTTAGCGCCCGCAATTCGTCTCCGGCACGCTTGCGCTCGGTCACGTCGCGTATCGCGCTGGAGACGAGAGAGCCATCTTCGGTTTCGAGCGGACTCAGGCTGATCTCGATCGGAAACTCGGTGCCGTCTTTGCGCAGACCGTAGAGCTCGAGGCCGGAGCCCATCGAACGCACCTTGGGGTCGTTGAAGTAGCCATTGCGATGCCGCGGATGAATGTCGCGAAAGCGCGCCGGCACGAGCATCTCGACCGTGTTGCCGAGCAACTCGGCCCGTGCGTATCCAAAGAGCTTCTCGGTCTGCGCATTGACCAGTGTGATACGCCCGTCCCGGCCCACGATCACCATCGCGTCGGGCGCCGAATCGAGCAGCGCGCGAAACTTTTCGTCCGCTCTCTTGCGCTCAGTGACGCGAGCCAATTCGCTCTGGCTGGCCGCGAGTGCCTTTGCCGCGTCGGTCAGCCGCCTTCTGGTCAGGAGCAGGTAGCTGCCAATTATCAGCAGCCACAGGATGATGAAGCTGCCGCCGATTCCGAGGACGGTCACACTGTCGCGCAACGTCGCGCGCGCCCGTACGGTGCGTTCCTGCATCAGCCGCCGTTCCACCACCGACATCTGGTAGAGTTGCTGGAGCAATTGGTAAATGGTTGTGCTCAATCCCACGGCTTGCGACGCCCGGGTGGAGGGTTCGTGGCTGGCGGCGGGAGCCGCATCAATGATGCTCTGTGAGCGGGCCACGACTTGCCGCCTGATTCGGTCGAATTGATCGATTCGAGCCTGCTGCGACGGGTTATCCGCGGTGAGGGACCGAAGTAGGTGAGACTCGCGGTCGAGTTTCGTGAGTGTGTTGCTGAGCTGGCCGAGTTCTTTCGGGTCGCCGTTCAGGTAGTAGTTCTGAATGGCAGCGAGGGCGGAGAGCGAATCCGCGCGCGCCTCTTCGAGGGCGTCGAGAACGCTCTGCGTGTGACTTATCCAGCCGTTCCAGGCATATGACTCACTCGCGTCTCGCTCCGCGTTCCAGCCAATTGCGGCCGCGGCGACGATGGCAACGGCAAAGCCGAGCCAAAGCAAGCGGTCGACGAGGTTGCGTTTCGGATGCAGCAGTTCGCTCACAGATTGTCCGTTCTGCTCCAATGCGTCAGAGGACTCCAAGAGTCATGCCGCGCGCCGCGCGAGCGATTGTGCCCAATGCGAATGGACTGGGCGCTGCGAGGGCGGCAATTGGATGGCAGTGCGGCACAAAAATGGCGGGTTCTACGCGCTATCCGGGAGCAGTTCGCGATTAGAATGATGCCTTTAAGGCAGTCTCAGTCGCGGGCAAAGTTATGAGGTGATTTTGAGAAAAAGGTGGCTCATTTGCTCGAACTTTTACGAAAACGTTTCACGTGAAACGTTTTTAGTTCAGGAGAACGAAACGCGAATAGCAACGCCGTCCTGGAAAAGAGCAGTTATGGGTTCTGCGCCGGCTCTAGATGAAGCCGCCGAGTGTTCTCCGGCCGGCGAGATCGACTTGCCGAGGCCTGTTCGGCGCGGAGCCGTGGGTCGCGGGCTTGAGTTTCAGCATCGCGCTCTCGTCCGCGGCAACGGCGGAATGACCGGCAACGAGTACCGTCGCCAAGATCATCGTCGAGACCAGTATAGATCCGGAAAAGGCGGGACGGGCCGGTTTCAATAGAAACATGTCGCTTCCTCCCCCAATATGACGCTCAGAGCGGAGAGCGCCGAAGCCGATGCTCAGTATTAAAATCATACAATCTGTACATGCAGCGATCAACGCTCCGAGGATGCGGCAGACGACCGTGAGCCACCGCCATCACTAGCTCTTGCGGCGGGCGCGGTACCTCTTTATTAACGCATTGGTCGAGCTGTCGTGCGTGAGTTCGGGGTCCTTGGCTGATTCCAGTTCCGGGATTATCTTTTGGGCTAGCACCTTGCCTAGCTCCACGCCCCATTGATCGAATGAGTCGATGTTCCAGATTGCGCCCTGGGTGAAGACGCTGTGCTCGTACAGAGCTACCAGCTTGCCTAGAGTCTCAGGAGTCAGCTCGTCGGCCAGGATTACGGTCGAAGGGCGGTTGCCTTCGAATACTCTCGCCGGGACCAGCCAGTCGGGGGTGCCTTCGGCTTTTACCTGGGCGGGAGTCTTACCGAAGGCCAGCGCTTCGGCTTGGGCGAAGATGTTTGAGAGTAAGAGATCGTGATGGCGGCCGAGCGGGTTAAGCGCGCGGCAGAATCCTATGAAGTCGCATGGGATAAGCTTCGTGCCCTGATGGATTAGCTGGTAGAAGGAATGCTGACCGTTGGTGCCGGGCTCGCCCCAATAGATAGGTCCGGTCTGGTATTCGATAGGATCGCCTTCGAGAGTTACATGCTTGCCGTTGGATTCCATCGTTAGCTGCTGCAGGTAGGCGGGAAAGCGCTTAAGGTATTGCTCATAGGGCAGCACGGCGACGGTCTGTGCGCCGAAGAAGTCGTTGTACCATACACCTAGCAGGCCCATCAGCACGGGTAAGTTGCGGGCGAAGGGCACGGTGCGGAAATGCTCGTCGATAGCGTGGAAGCCCGACAGCATCGCGCGGAAATTGTCGGCGCCGACCGCGATCATCGTCGATAGGCCGATCGCGGAGTCCATCGAATAGCGGCCGCCGACCCAATCCCAGAAGCCGAACATATTTTTCGTGTCGATGCCGAACTTCGTCACCTCGGCTGCGTTGGTCGAGACGGCGACGAAGTGCTTGGCGACCGCCTTGGCGTCGCCGAGCGCGGCGAGCGACCAGTCGCGCGCGGTATGCGCATTGGTCATCGTCTCGAGCGTGGTGAAAGTCTTCGACGAAATGATGAACAGGGTCTCGGCCGGATCGAGATCGCGGGTGGCTTCGGCGAAATCGGTGCCGTCAACGTTGGAGACGAAACGCATCGTGAGGTTGCGGTCGCTGTAGTGGCGCAGCGCCTCGTAAGCCATGACCGGGCCGAGGTCGGAGCCGCCGATGCCCACATTAATGATGTTGCGGATGCGTTTGCCGGTGTGGCCTTTCCACGAGCCGTCGCGGACGCGCGCGGAAAAGTCCGCCATGCGATCGAGCACCTCGTGGACTTTTGGCACCACGTCGTCGCCGTCAACGCCGATCGACACGCCGCGCGGCGCGCGCAGCGCGATATGCAGGACGGCGCGCTTTTCAGTGACGTTAATTTTGTCGCCCCGGAACATCGCGTCGATGCGTCCGCGGAGTCCGGCCTCGTCGGCCAGCGCGAGCAGCAGGCGAATGGTCTCGTCGGTCACACGATGCTTGGAGTAGTCGAAGTACAGGCCGGCGGCCTCGACGACGAGGCGCTCGCCGCGTTTGGGATCTTCGTCGAACATCGCGCGCAGGTGGCGGCTGTGGATCTCGTTGTAATGGGCTTGCAGGGCTTTCCATGCGGGGCGATCGGTCAGCGAGATGGTTGATGATGGCATCAGGGGACTCCTTCTAACGAGTAGGAGCAGAATCTCGAATCGTACGCGACCTCACCCCTAACCCCTCTCCCTTCTGGAGAGGGGAAAATACTGGGAGAGGGGGACGGAGGGTTTGTGGGGCTAGCATTTGGAACATGATGAGCGTGGCGGGCACCAGGTAAAAGATCGAGCCCGGCACCCACATGATAGCGCCGGCGACGATCTGGTCGCCAAGGGGAGTGAAGCCCGCGATGCGGGGCGACGCTGCATAGTAAGGATAGATTACGCGCCCGGAAAACATGAAGAGCGCGGCGAGTACGGTGTTCTGGCCGTCGGCGAGCAGCAGGTAGGGCAGCATCGCCCATCGCGGCCATCGCGCAGCGCTCGGCCACGGCTGGACGACTGGGTACCAGAACATCAGACCCGTTGTGAAGAAGCAGGCGTGCTCGACGAGGTGCCATCGGTCGGAGCGGAGCGCGAGCTGAAAGGTTGCGGGCAGATGCCAAAGCCAGGTGGCGGCGACGAATGCGATCCAGGCCACGAGTGGATTGGTCAGCCATGTGAAGATGCGGCGGACAGTGCGCGCGCGGAGCAGCGGCCCGACCACGGCTTTCGCGATGCGCGGCGGTAAGCCGCGCAGGAGCGGGATGGCGGGAGCGCCGGCGAGCATCAGCGCCGGCGCGAGCATCATCAGGATGAGATGCTGGGTCATGTGGACCTGCAAGAGCAGGTCGTCCAGCGCCTCGAGCGGCGAGGCGATCGCGACGAGCATCGTCGCGACGCCGGCGAGGAACGACGCGAGCCGCCATGCGGCGAAGCGTCGCGGCATCTGGCGGTGCAGGCGGGTGAAGCCGCGCGCGTAGAGCGCGGCGAGGGCGGCGAGCGTCGCGATGGTGGCGAAAGGCGGGGTCCATGAAGCGAGGGCGGTTTGGATCGCGGGATTCATTTCATGAATTCCGCGATCAGTTGATCGGCGGGGGCGCCGCCGGACGCGCGGAATCGCGCGCCGGCGGCTCGCCGCGCGGATGCATCGTGGCGAGGAACGCGACGATCGCGTTGACCTCCGCCGGCGTCAGGTTCTTGCCGTAGGCCGGCATGTTGCCGCCACCTTGAATTATCTGGCGCACGATCTGGTCGCGCGTGAGGCGCGTCGCCGTGTCGTCGAGCGCGGGGCCGCGCATCCCGCCCACGCCGCCGAGCGAGTGGCAATTGCGGCACTGCTTGCTCTGCACCAGCAGCGCGCCCTGGAGTTCAAGCGGCGTGCGGCCCTTGACGTAATCGACCGGCGTCGGCGCACTGCTCCATGCGTCCATCACCGGCGACCATGGCGAGAAGGTGCCGAGCCAGGTGAGCGTGCCGATGACCGTGACAATGAGAATTACGATCACAACTGAGAAGGGCCGGCGACGCCAACTTTTCTCGCCGGTGCCCGAAAGGAAGGGCAGCGCGAACAGGAGACCGATGGCGGCGACCGGCCCGGTCAGCATCAGGAAGGTCTCGGTCCACGGCGGCAATAGTGCGAACAGTGAGAACAGCCACAGGAAGAAGAAATCGGGGCGCGGCACGGTCTGGATGATGGTCGGATCGGGTTGGCCGTTGGGGCCGATTGGGCCTTCGACGGCGGCGACTACCAGCAGGCTCAAGATAATCAGTCCGGCGAAGACCAGATCCTTCTGCGCGGCGAACGGCATGAACGGCTCACCGTCGGCGCGTACCAACTCATTGTACTGTTGCAAGTAGGTATTGCGTTTGACTACCCGGCCGGGCATCGGCCATTCGTTAATGCCTAATCGCAATACCAAGTAGAGATGCAGGCCGACGAAGCCAATCAACAGAGCCGGGATCACGAACACGTGCAGCGCGAAGAAGCGCGAGAGGGTCTCGCCGGCGATGATCGGGCCGCCGAGGATCAGATCGACTATCTTGAAACCGATGATCGGAGTGCGGCCGGCAATCGACGCGCCGATGCCGAGGCCCCAGTAAGCGTTTTGATCGAAGCGCAGCACCTGGCCGGTGAACGCCATGCCGAGCGTGCACAAAAGCAGGAAGCAGCCCGCGACCCAGGTGAGCTCGCGCGGAAATTTGTAGGCGCCGAACAGGAACACCTGGATCATGTGGATGAGCATCAGGGCGACCATGAAGTTGGAGCCCCAGCCGTGCAGCGCGCGCAGATACCATCCGAGCGGTTGCTGGTAGTTCAGGTAGATCAGGCTGTCCCAGGCGCGATCGGCGGCGGGAGTATAGACCGTCGCTAAGCAGATGCCGGTGACTACTTGCAGAATGAACACGACCAGAGTCGCGCTGCCGAAGACGTACCACCAGCTGGCGGAACTGCGCGGCACGGGATGCCCACTGACTTCGGCGATGGTCGCGGCGACTTGCAGGCGAGCGTCGAGCCGTCGGCCGATCGACTTGAGCAGGTCGCTCATGCGTTCGGCTCGCCGAGTGTCGGCAATTGACCGGCGTAAATCCAAAGTTTGCCGGCATCGACTTTGTATTTGTATTGATACAGTGCGCGCGGCGGAGGTCCCGACGCGTGCTTGCCGTCGGCGTAGAAAACGCCGCCGTGGCAGGGGCACATGAACAGCTCCGATTCGGCGAACCATCGCACCGGGCATCCGAGATGAGTGCAGTTGATCGCGAAGACCTGGAATTGATCGCCCGCCATGCGGCGCACCCAGCATGGAATCTTGGCGGTCTCGCCGTCCCATGCTTTCTTGAACGGGTTTACATACTCGGCCAATCGAGTCTGATGTTCCGGATAGTCAGTCAGCGAGCCGAGTGGTATCCAGTTGAGCCAGGTGAAACGCCGCGCGGGCGATAGCACGTAGCCGACAATAGGTATTGCGAATAGTGCAATAGCTATCGCGTTAATAGCTAGTCCGAGACTGAAAAGAAAACTGCGGCGAGTTGTTTTTTCAGTATCCATTTCAATTACTCTGGGCCAGGGGAGACGCGGGACGTTTCGATGCGAGCCACGCGACCACGTCCGATACTTGTTGCGGCGTGAGCGGTTGTCCGCCGGCGTCGTTCTTCCAGTCGGGCTGTCCGAGTTCGGGGCGTCCCGCGATCACTATCGTGCGCAAGTACTGGTCGCTGACGAGCGCGAGGTAGGAGGCATCGACAATCGAACCTGCCGTCGCGCCCTTGCCGTCGGGAGTGTGACACGATTGGCAGTTGGTCGCGTACACTTGCGCGCCTGCGCTCGGGTCGCCCGCCGCCGAAGTGGAGTAGGGTGGAGCGCCCGCGGCGGCATCCGCGGCGCCCGCCCAGCTTTTGCGGATGCCCGCGATCAGAATGTCGATCTGGTGGTCGGTCAATGAGCCTCCGGCGCTCAGGGCGAACGGCGGCATCGCGGTGCCGGGCACTCCGGTCGAGATGACGCGGCGCATTGAGGCGTCGTCGATGAGCGCGAGATAGACGGGATTGTTCATCGCGATTGCGGCGCCCTAATTTGCCGTCGGCGCCGTGGCATCCGGCGCAATTTTCGCCGTATAGCGCCGCGAAGTCGGTCACCTTGGTCGGGCGCAGTGGAAGCTCGGCCTGGGTGGGGCGGCCGGGAAGCGAATCGCATCCGGCGAGCAAAAGTGTCGCCAGCCATGAGATCGCGAAAAGCGATTTGAGCCTGCGCCCGTTCAACTTGATGCTAGTCCTTGCGCTCTTCGCCGAGACCCGGAGCCTCGATACCGGTGCGGACCGCGAAGGGGAGATGTTGCAGTGTATGTACGCGCTCGGTCTGGTTGACGACGAAACCCGCGACCGCGCCAAACGCTATCTGGCAGAGAATGAACCAGCGCCACTCGATGCGGGCGTCGAGCACGGGATTGATCACACGGAGCGACGACCACAGTAACCCGGTCCAGAGCAGCGGGGCGACAATCGCGGCCCACAAGGCCGGGTAGCGCGGGAACATCGGGAGCATGACGCCATAGAGCAGTCCGACCAGGATCGAAGCGGAAGCGTGAATGATTAGTGCGACGACGAATGCCTGCGGGATGAACGACGTGAGCGTCGCGGTGTTGGCGTTGGCCAGATTCGCCATCGCAGTCGCGGCGAGAATGTTGATTGTGTACCAGGGGCTGCCGTGAAACGCGATTCCCTGCACCACGGCGAGAACCGCCATCGCCGCGCCTCCCGCGATTCCGCCTTTGATGCCGGCGGAATACGGATAAATTTCGAGCGGCAGAATGGCGCGATTGCCAAGTTCTCCGACCTGCAGATAATCGACCCCGATTTTAGCCGGAACGATCACTTCTATCGTGGGGGTCGATGCGAACCGTCTCGCGATGCTCGATAGGCAACACCTCGCGAAACCATCCGACGGCGCCCGCGATAGTGAGCACAAAGCCGACCATGCTGACTGCGACATTCGTGACGAGGCCGGCGAACGAAAGCGTCAAACCGAGCGCCATGATCATCGGCCACGCCGTCGGCGCCGGCGCCTCGATTACT
This sequence comes from uncultured delta proteobacterium, assembly GCA_963717005.1. Lineage (GTDB taxonomy): Bacteria > Desulfobacterota > Binatia > Binatales > Binataceae > Binatus. Next base: position 3,641,849 of record OY970324.1, on the reverse strand, counting down.
CTGTCGGGGTTGTCTTGAATAGCCATCGCGTTAGCTCATCGACCAATCACGTACACAGTTAGAAATACTACTACCCAAACTGCGTCAACGAAGTGCCAATACCATGAGAGGACGTCGGTGCGTTCGATGTGACGATCGTTCATGTAACCGCACATAGTCAGAATAAACACGAGAAGGATTAGTAGTAATCCTATAGTCACATGGAGGGCGTGCAGGCCGACGAGTGAGTAATAGGTGGTGCCGAAGAGATTGGTGCCGATGGTGAGGCCGTCGTGATAGACGAGTCGATGCCATTCGAGCGCGGTGCCGATCAGGAACTCGAAGCCCAGCGCAAAGGTGACGACCCACCAGATCGCGAACGCGCGAATCGAGCCGGCGCGAAGGGCTCGGATTGCGAGGACGATCGTGATGCTGCTTGAGAGCAGGCAGATGGTGTTCAGAATCGGGGGCGACAGGACGTCCCTGGGGAATGGGCCGGTCAGGCTTTTGCCGACATAGAAGATGTAGGCGACGACGAATATCGAGAAGAAGGCCGACTCGGTGAGAATCAGCGCGAGGATGCCGACGTGGCCGCGGCGCGGGAGGGTGGCGCTCCATTGCGCGGCGGTTGCCGGGACGGTGGTCGGTGCGGCGGCCATTATTCGTACTTCCAATCCGGATCTTCCGGATGTTTCAGGTCCCAGAGTGGGCGGCGGCTGCGGACGGCTGGCGATTGGGCGAAGTTGTATTCCGGGGGCGGCGAGGTCGTGGACCACTCCAGGGTCCAGGCGTCCCAGGGATCGTTGCCGGCGATGTCGCCGTTGCGAAGGGAGCGCAGGACGTTGATTACGAAGATGAGCACGGCGATACCCTGCACCAGCGCTCCGATCGACTCGATCAGGTTGAGCGTCGTCGAGGCCGCGACCCGGCTGGTAGGTGTAGATACGACGCGGCATCCCGCGCAGACCGGCGAAATGCATAGTATCGAAGGTCAGATGGAAGCCGATCAGAAATAGCCAGAAATGCCACTTGCCAAGCGTCTCATTGAGCATTCGGCCAGTAGCCTTTGGGAACCAGTAGTAGATAGCGGCGAATATCATGAAGACGATTGCGCCGATTAGTACGTAGTGAAAGTGAGCGACTACGAAGTAGGTGTCGGTCAATTGCCAGTCGAAGGGCGCGACCGCGAGCATGATGCCGGTGAGGCCGGCGATCAGGAACTGGAAAAGGAAGCCGAGGCTGAACAGCATCGGCATCTCTGAAGCGAAGCTTGCCGCCCCAGATCGTGCCGAGCCAGTTGAAAATCTTGATGCCGGTCGGGACACCTACGAGCATCGTCGAGGCCGCGAAAAACGAGTTGCCGGCGGGCGTCATGCCGACCGCGAACATGTGATGCGCCCACACGCTCGAGGCTGATGAACGCGATCGCGCACGACGCCGCCACCATCACGCTGTAACCGAAGATCACCTTGCGCGCAAAGACCGGGATGATCTCGGAGGCGAAGGCGAAGGCGGGAATCACCAGGATGTAAACTTCGGGATGGCCGAAGATCCAGAAGAAGTGCTGCCACAGGATCGCGGAGCCGCCGGCCTGGGTGTCGAAGAAGTGCGCGCCGAGGAAGCGATCGAGCAGTAGCATCGCCTGCGCGGCGGACAGCGGCGGCAGCGCGACCAGCATCATGAACGCGACGACGATCGCGAGCCACACCAGCACCGGCATCTTGCTGAGCGTCATCCCTTCGCATCGCATGCAGAACGCGGTGGCGATTAGATTGATGGCGGTTGCGGTCGAGCCGACACTAGTCAGTAGAATACTCAGTATCCAATAGTCAGTGCTGTTGCCGCGCGAGAATGGCAGCTCGGTCAGCGGCGCATACGCGAACCAGCCGACGTCGGGCGCGCTGCCCGCGCCGTAGAGGCCGTCGCCGCCGATGTAGCTGAAATAGAGGAGCAGCGCGCCGAAGAACCACAGCCAGAAGCCGAAGGCGTTGAGGCGCGGGAAGGCGAGGTCGCGCGCGCCGATCATCAGCGGCACCAGGTAGTTGAAGAAGCCGGTGAGGATCGGCATCCCCACCAGGAAGACCATCGCGGTGCCATGCATCGTCAGCAGGCGGTTGAATACCTGCGGCGGCACGATGCCGGCGTCGGGGACGGCGAGCTGCAGGCGAATCGTCAAGGCTTGCAGGCCCGCAACCACGAGAAAGAAGAGGCCGCCGCCGATGTACATGATGCCGAGGCGCTTGTGATCGACCGTGACGACCCATTCGTGGAGCAGGCCGAGAATCGGCGGCGAATCGACCGCGGCGGCGGGGCCGAGTGCGAGTTCGTGGTCGATGCTTCCTGCCATGCTTATGCCTTCCGATCAGCGCAGCGTGACCAGGTACGCGACGAGATCGTCGAGGTCCTTGTCGCCGAGGTTCATCGCGGGCATCAACGCGCCGGGTTTCATGACGCTCGGATCGTTGACCCATACCTTAAGATGATCGCGAGTGTTCATCGCGACGCCGGCGCCGATCGTCTCGCGCGTCATCAGATGTGTCAGGTCGGGGCCGAAGCGTCCGTCGGCGGCGGTACCGCGAATCGTATGGCAGTTGACGCACGCGGTGGATTCGAAAACCTGGCGGCCGTGGACGACCGACGCGTCAACTACCGGCGGCTGTTTCTGCGCGGCGACCCACCTGTCGAAATCGGCGCGCGGCTCGACGACTACGCGCAGCAGCATCATCGCGTGCTCGGTGCCGCAGTACTCGCCGCATTGTCCGAGGTAGGTTCCAACGACGTGCGGATCGATCCACATCGTGTTTTTCTTATTCGGGATGACGTCAGTCTTACCGGCGAGGCGCGGCACCCAGAAACTGTGCGCGACGTCGGCCGACTCGAGATCGAGAAACGTCGGCGTGGGACTCTTCGGATCGCTCAGCGGAACGTGCAGCTCGTTGGCCGTGACGATGCCGAGGCCGGGGTAGCGGAACTCCCACCACCATTGATGCGCGATGACGTGGACGCTGAGCGCGCCGGGCGGCCGCGCCGGTGCCTGCACCGTATATATGGTGCGGGCGGTTATCAGGATGAGCACCAACACAATGATGACGGGGACCGTCGTCCATGCGAATTCGATCGGATTGCTGCCATAGACCTGCGGCGGTTCGCGAGTGTCGTCTGTGGGGCGGGCGCGAAATCGCACGATGCTGTAAGTCAGCAGTCCCGCGACGATCAGGAAAATCACGCCGGTGATCGCGACGACGAAGAACGCGACGGTGTTGATCTCGTGGGCCGGGGTCGAGACGGGACTAAAGACGCTGCTCGGGGGAATCTTCGAGTTCGATTCGCCCATCCCCCAGTCGTTCGCGAACGCGGCAACGGGGACGCCGCCGATAACGGCGATCATCAAGCACCAGCGCTGCAGACGTGCGCACAAGATTGTTTCGCAGCCCCCTCAGACCCGGAGAGGATTACCACAAAACATCTTTTATGACTAAGCAGTCCGCGAAAGAGGGAAGGCGACCGCGCGGAAGATTCCCGAAAAGGGCGGGTCGTTGCGGGGGTTTTCGATGGGAACGTTTCACGTGCAACGTTCCGCTATACGAATTTAGTTCGGGAGAACGAAACGCGCAGGGGTTCGGGAGGGAACCGGTCCGGAGGATGGATTTCCGTATCGTTCGTGAGATAACGATAGCTTCGAGGGGTTCACCTTCACAAAATTCGACGGCACCAAGAATCAGTCTAGCTGTTAACAAACCGCGCGCCTGAGATGCGCAGCATCAGAACCGTTCGCGGCATATTGAGCTAAGTTTGGTCCGTTATCACCAAGACGAACGCAAAAAGATGAGTCTAAAATCGAACCTCGAGGCCTAATAGTCTTCCGCTAGTATCCAACAACAAAGACCCGTCGCAAGATTTCTGGTCCAACCCTCTACCCTTCGCTAGGTTCTGTTCTATCTTTTCTGCGAGCGATTGCGGCGTATCGTTCAGGCGGAGGTAGAACACTTCATGTTTTTCGTCATATGTGACCTCACCTTGCTCTTGTAACGATGAGGTCTCCCTGTTCAGAGCGGATAGCACATCGACATCTTTCGGTTTCACCAGGTCCAAGGTCTCGATTCCCATTAATCGGCCAAATGTATTGAAGTCACACACAAATCGCGCCGGTTCGTGTCGTACATTTGAGGGAAGGGTCGGTACAAAGGTAACCGAAATGCCAGTTTCAGAGAGAATAGCGCGGTATTTCGAGGTAGCTGTAGTCATGGCTTACCCTTATGGAAGGTTACTATTTCCCCATTGGGTTCCAGCACAACCGTAACGTTGTTCGCTGGGTCGTAGTAAACTGTTCGCCCCCAACGGCCCGGAGCAGCGGTACCATACTTGACGGTTTCATCTATAACGCTCGGTGGAATTTGACGATCCTTTAAATTGTAACGGCCGAAGGCGTGTTCGCCATATTTCAACCCTCCCGGTGTTCTTCCCCGTTCCAATCCGGGCGCAAGGTCCTCAAGGGTCGGCTTTGATTCCGGTGGAGGTTCTGGTTCCAGCCCGGTCCTCGATCCCTCAAAGAAGTCGTCATCCTCGTCGTCAGGGGGGCCTCCGCCTTCTGCTCCTCCTGCCTGCGCATAGACGTTTGGACTTGCCCCGGTTTGATGGACACTCCGAAAAGCGCGAAAGTGAGCGCGGAGGAGTGGACGATGGAGAATGGACGGAAGCGGAGGAAGTTCTCGGAGCAGTACAAGGCCGAGACGGTGCGGTTGATCCAGAGCAGCGGCAAAAGCATCGGGCAGCTGGCGCTGGAGCTGGGGATCGGGGAGACCGCCTTGCGGCGCTGGGTGGAGCAGGCCGAAGTAGAGGCCGGCCGGGGGCCCGCCGGTTCACTCAAGCGCAGCGAGCGCGAAGAACTGGTCGAGCTCAGGCGCGAGAACCAGCACTTGCGGATGGAGCGCGAAATCCTAAAAAAAGCGACGGCCTTCTTCGCCAGGGAGAACCAGTGAGATTCTCTTTTATCGCGACGGAGAAGGCCTGGTACCCGGTGGCATTGATGTGCCGGGTGCTGCACGTCTCGCGCTCGGGTTACTACGCCTGGTGCAAACGGCCAGCGGCCGAGCGGCGGCGTCAGGACCAGCGCCTGACCCTGGAGGTAGCGGCGATCCACGCCGAGAGCCGCGGCCGCTACGGCAGTCCGCGGGTGCATGCGGAGTTGCGCGACCGGGGACAGCGGATCGCGCGCAAGCGGGTGGCGCGCCTGATGCGGACGGCGGGGCTGCGCGCGCGGGTACGCCGACGCTTTCGCTGCACCACCGACTCCAAACACGGAATGCCGATAAAAGGTAATCTGCTCGCGCGGCGGTTCGCGATGAGCGCGCCCAATGCCGGCTGGGTCAGTGACATCACCTATCTGTGGACCTTTGAGGGCTGGTTGTACCTGGCGATAGTGCTGGACTTGTTCTCGCGCCGGGTGGTCGGATGGGCGCTCAGCGAACGGCTGGAACGAGGAGTGGCACTGGACGCACTTGGGATGGCGCTTAAGGGGCGCCGGCCGGCGGGCGGAATGCTGCATCACTCGGACCGCGGCAGCCAATACGCCAGCCAGGAATATCAGCAACTGCTGGCGGCGCACGGAATCCTGAGCAGCATGAGCCGCAGTGGCAACTGCTGGGACAACGCGGTAGCGGAAAGCTTCTTTGCCACGCTCAAACTCGAGCTGGTCTATCAGACTCAGTGGCGCACGCGTGAGGAAGCCCGCAGCGCGCTCTTCGAATACCTCGAGCTGTTCTACAACCGGCAGCGGAGACATTCGGCCCTCGGCTACCTGTCCCCCAACCAATTCGAGCAACATCATGTTATATCTGTGGCCGCCTAACCCGAGTGTCCACGCATTCGGGGCAACTCCAGTTAGTACCATCTGAAGTCTGGACGCCGGCCGTAATCTGCGTCAGGCCGGCCTGCTTTATATCCTGAAAATTAGTATGGTTCGCCGGCGCTGCTGTACTGGTCGGAGACACCCCGAAAATGGCTTGAAGAATCGTCTGGATCAATCCGTCAAGGCCACCAGGCGACGGACCGGATTATTGCTAAGCGCTGCAACGTTGGATAACACGAAACACTCTTATAACCCGGCGTGCATTGGGAGAAGAGGCGGAATCTTGAGTCGCGCGCGAAAAAACGCGCGCTGTAAAAGGACCCTCACCTTCGATCCTCTCCCTAAAAGGGAGAGGGCAAGAAGGGCGAGACTGGTTATGCAAAGGTCTCCTTAAGGGGAGAGGGGAAGAGGCTAGTTCGAGCTGGCGGCGACGATGCCGCGGTCGCCGCGGGGCAGGATCATTACTTCGGACATTTTTGTTTCCGGATCGAGTCGGATGAAATAGACCGGGAAGCCGGTCTCGGCGACGGCGACGTTGGTGCGCGCGTCGCAGCCGCATCGCGCGACCATCGCGTCGTTGATCGTCGCCAGGCGATCGAGGCTGAGCGCGGCGCGCGGCAGGTTGGCGTCGTCAACCGTGAGCGTCAGGGTCGAGTCCTTCAGCTCGACGCTCGACGCGAGCGCGGTGCCGGCGACGGTCGAGGTCGCGACCACCCACCGGTCGAATTCGCTCGTGCTCATCTTGCCGACGTTCGGATGGTTTTTGCGTGCTTCGGCGATGGCCCCGCCGAGCGCGCGCTTCTTCGCAGTGGAATCGGCAAACACCTGCGCGTCCGCCAGCGTCCAGATTTCCTTCGACCATCGCGTCAGAGTCGCCGCGTCGTAGCCGGGCATCCTCTGATAGTCGGTCGCGGCGCGCTCGGCGTCGGCCAGATCGTGCGCGCTGAGCGCGGCGTCAACTTCCTGCGCGTCCTTGTCGCGCTCGGCCTGGTCGATTTGCGCGATAATCGAGCCAGCCTGGCTGCCCGGCTCCTTCGACGCGTCGATGCAGACGCCGCGCTGCTCGGCCAGCGTGTAGGCCGGCCGGCCAATCTTGAAATCGCAGAGACAGAGGTCGTCCTTGACCTCGCGGCGCTCGCTGTCGGTCAAGTCAGAGCGCGCCGACAAAGCGACCAGTTCCTGACGGGCTGCCGGATAATTGGCGGCGGCGATTTGACCGCGTGCCGAGGTGAGCGCCGACGGTGCGCATGCTGACAGCGCCATCGCGAGCGTGATGGCAAGAGTCGCGTGGCCGGCAAATCGCAAGCAAGCGCGGTGTGGAGTCGAGGTGAGGAGTTGGCACGGCATGAGTTGATTATTGCAAAGGCGGCAGCCGATTGCCTAATCGAAATGGCGGGAAATCGGGCGCGGTACTCGCGGCAGAATCATTCGATGTACCGCAAGGCGACACGGGTGGTGTCAGATTCGCGCGCGCGGTTTGCGGTGGGCGGCTACGGTGACTCCTTCTCGGAGCTGGGGCTGGCATGAGTGGTGCACTTACCCCAATCAGACGAATTGATTGCGCTGACTGAACGCGCAAAGGAGGACATCAAAAATGAAGTGCATCAACAGACTCATGGTTCGGGTTCGCGAGAGCAAGACCGGACAGACGATGACTGAGTACGTGCTGATCATCGCGGCGATCGCGGTGGCTGGGTACATCGCATACCAGGGCCTCGAAGGCGGAATCAACACGATTATCTCCAACGTGACGGCAACCCTGAAGGGTGCTTAGAGACGGCTGGCAGTTTAGCAACCAAGTCGCGAATGCGTTGAAGCAGACGCGCAGAAGAGGACATCGACGATGAAGTATTTCACAACGTTCGTGAGTCGGGTCCGCGAAAGCCAGGTGGGTCAGACGATGACGGAGTACGTACTGATCATCGCGGCGATCGCGGTGGCTGGGTACATCGCGTACCAAGGTCTCGAAGGCGGAATCAACACGATCATCTCCAACGTGACTGCGACGCTGTCGGGTGCGTGAGAATACCCCTCAACCCCGCGTAGCAGGAATCCAGCGCGCGCGGAAAGGGCGGCGGGGGCGAGTAGCCCCGCCGCGCAAAATCGAAAGTTGAGGCGGATGCGTGAGCGACGGAATTGTGCGCATGGGGACCAGCCGGCGACGGCGGGTTGCGCATGAAAGGGGGCTTGGATGAAACGACCGATAGTGTTCGTAATTCTCGCCGCGATGGGCGCGATGCTGGCCGCGATTGTGGTCTTCTCCGCCATCAGAAAACGCGAGTCGGAAGTCCAGCGCGCGATGGCGCATTCGGTTGAGGTCGTGGTCGCCGCCAATGATATTCCGATCGGCACGAAAATCGACTCCAGCGCCGTCAAGCTGGTGCGATGGGCGCGTGACAGCGTTCCCCAAGGCGCCTTCACCGACCCGCAGTCGTTAATCGGCTCCTTCGCCAAGAGCGGGTTCGTCGCCGGCGAGCCGATGGTCGCGAGCAAACTCTTCATGGGTCAAATGACCTCCGGCGTCATGCCGCTGCTGATTCCGGCCGGAATGCGCGCGATGTCGGTGCCGGTGGACGAGGTCTCGGACATTGCCGGCTTCGTCGCGCCGCACACGCGGGTCGATATTCTGGTCGCGATCGCGGGCACCGGCCCGGGCGAGCCGTCATTCTCGCGTATCGTTCTACAGAATATCGAAGTTCTGGCGGTTGCCCAGGAAATCGAACACGCCAAGGACCAGCCCGAAGTGGTCAAGGTCGTCACCCTGCTGGTGAGCCCGGCGGACGCTGAAAAACTCACCCTCGCCAGCCGCGAAGGATTGCTGCGTCTGGCGATGCGCAACTACAGCGACAGCAAGATAGTCGCGACCAGGGGAATCGGACTGCCCGACTTGCTGCATCGGGGCGGCGGACCGGGCGGACTCGATTCGACCGTGCCCTTGATGCAAATACAACCGGCGCCGGCGATGACCGCACGGGCCGCACACAGTCCCCCCGCCTTTCGAATCGAAGTGATGCGCGACGGCAAGTCGGCCGAAGCGATGACCTTTGTCCATTCCGGCCCGGGAGCACGATCTTCCTATCAAACGGATCAGGACGCGCCCGCCGTTTCGGCGCCGCCGATGCCGCCGGCGCCGGCACCGCCGGACGCGCCAGCGCCTGAATCTCCAATCTCGTCGGCGAGGCCGGTGTGGTCCGCGAGCTTCGCCGAGCCGCCCCCGAGTGCATTCGCGGCGGTTCGCGGCACCGCTCGCAACCGCTATCCGGCAAGCAGCCTTGAGCCGCTCGGGCCCGGCGATCCGGGCTACGTGCCGGAGCCAAAAACCTATCAGGTTCCATGATCGCAGATGGCTACAAGGGGGAAAGCCATGAGGAGATACAAAAACCAGGACTCAAGTGTCTGGTCGGCGAACCGAATCTGCCGGCTGCTCGCGGCGGCCGGATTGATGCTGGCCGCGGGAGCGGCGGTCGCCAGAGCGCAGGTCAAAGACCCGGCCGATTGGGTTCCGGTTTCAATGAACGCCGGTGAGACCTACGTCATCAATGATATCAAGCCGGGCACCAAACCGTCGTTTCAGGTCCGACAGAATCCGAACGCCTTCGTCAGCTACGATACGCCGCCGGGCAAGCTCACGATCCTTAGTGCCGCCGCCGGCCGCTGGATAGTTACCGTCACCAACACTTCCGATCGCGAAGTCAGCTACGACGTCAACGCGTTCGCGGCGGCGAAGCCCGGTGCGCCGCTGACGCCCGGCAAAGCGCCACCTTCGATGAGCGACAAGCTCGACGCGCGGCCGGGAGCAGGTGCGGCAACCTCGACCCCGGCTGCGATGCCCGAATCGGCGGAGGTGCCGTCGTATCAACCGCCCGCGCCGGCGCCTTCGGCGTACAGTGTGACGCTCCCCGACAAAACCTCCTTCGACGCCTCGTGGAGCGCGCCGGCTGAACCGGGCAAGCGCGCAGCGACCTACGAGCCGGCACAGTCAGTGGGACCGCTCGAGTCGCACGACGGTCAGTATCGAAATGATCCTTCGGTGCTGGATTCGGGTCGCGGCTACCCGAGCGACACGGTCACCGGAGGCCGGCACTACATGCCGGGCGACGCTATATCGCTGATGACCGGCACCTCGGAAGTGATCGACTTCCAGCACCGCGTCACGCGGATCTCGGTCGCCGACTCCAAGATTGCCGATGTCCAAGTGATCGATCCTTTCGAGCTCAACCTGATAGCCCACAAGCCCGGCTTTACGACGCTCGCCGTCTGGGACGCGAACGGCCAGTACCAGGAACGGACGGTCCGAATCGACGCCAGCGGCAAACAGCAGGTGATGCTTAATACCATCGTGGCCGAACTCGATCGCGCGAAGCTCGAAAATCAGGGGATTAACCTTTCGGTGGCGTTCTCGAAGATGGGCCTGTCGATAGTAGGACTGCCCGGCACGGTCGCGACGCCCTACAGCTCCGGCAGCACGCTTCAGAGTTCGAGCTCGTCCGGCTCGTTGGCGGGCACGACCACGCCGAACGGAGTCATCCCGGCCGGCGGCCAGATAATTCCTCTGCTGCTGTCATCGACGATGACCTACGGCCTGGCTGCGCAAAATGCCGACGTAATTTGGCAGGCGTTCTTCCAGTTTCTCGAGAATCACAGCCTCGGCAAAATTCTCGCCGAGCCGCATCTGCTGGCGAACTCAGGTGAGAAGGCCAAATTTCTTTCCGGCGGCGAAATCCCGATCGTAATCGCGCAGGCGCTCAACTCGACCATCGTTTTCAAAACCTACGGCACTTCCGTCGAGTTTATTCCGACCGTCGTCGGCCGCGACGATATCGAGCTGCTGGTGAAACCCGAAGTCTCGCAGCCGGACTACGCTCAGGGCGTCAGCCTGTTCGGCTTCACCGTGCCGGCCTTTGTAACTCGGCGCGCGGAGACGATGGTGCGCCTCAAGGACCGCCAAACGCTGATCATCGCCGGCCTGATCCTCCACCAGAAAACCTCCCAGGTGCAGAAGGTGCCCTACCTCGGCGACATCCCGTGGGTGAAGGGCCTCTTCCGAACCACATCCTACTCGGATCAGGAGAGCGATCTCGTCATGAGCGTGACGCCCGAGATAATCCGCCCGCTGCCGCAAGGCGGTCAGGTCTTCCTGCCGACTAATCGCGGTGAAATGAGCGCGGCGGAAATCAAAACCGTGCCGATCGAGCCGCCGGATGCGGCCAGGCCCCGCTTCTAAGGCATCCGTTAAGGGGAAATGATTCAGTGCCGCTAAACGGATCGATGAATGAGAGTCGTCGCAGCACGATGAAGGTCATGCTGGTCGGCGAACCCGGCGAGCAGCGCAGCCAGCTCAAATCGGTTCTGGCGCCAGTTGACCGAGCCGCAACTCGAAATAGTCGAGGGGGAAGCTGCCACTGCCGCTAATCTCTCGGAGAATGCTTCCGCGCCGCCGGACGCAACTCTGGTGATGGTCAACGGTAATGAGGAAGCCGCGCTGAGCTTTCTCCAGAGCCAGTCGCTGCACTCCCCGCGTCCAACTCTGCTCGCGCTCCTCACCGCGCGCTCGGCCGGCCTGATAAAGCGGGCGCTGCGCTCCGGCGCCGACGAAATTTTGTTCATCCCGCTCGATCCGGGCGAGGCCACCCGCGCTCTGCTGAAAGTAAGCGAAGCGCGCTGGCGCACCGAGCGTCGCGAGGGTGGCGTAGTGATTTCAGTCACCAGCCTGGTCGGCGGCGTCGGCGTAACGTCGCTCTCCGCCAACCTCGCGCTGGCCCTCGAATCGTTGCATCAGCGGGTGGCGTTGGTCGATCTCGATCTGCAGACCGGCGGCCTCGCGGTCTTTCTCAACCTCGATCCGGAAGTGACAATCATGCCGCTGGTGCGCCTCGAGCGTAAGCTCGATTCGATCCAGCTCGAGTCCGCCCTGACCAAGCATCCATCAGGCGTGTGTGTGCTGGCCGCGCCCAAGCGAATCGAAGAAGGCGAGCTGGTTTCTGACATCACCGTCAGCACGGTGCTCGACCTCATTCGTCAGCTATTCGACTACGTGATCGTCGATTGCGGCGATCACGTAGATGAAAACGGGGTGGCCGCATGGGAGCGCTCGGAGCATCTATTTTACGTGCTCAATCAGTCGATCGCGGCGGCGCGCTCCGCATGGCGCTTCATCGATCTGTTCGAGCGCCTGGGCCTGACGACGCTGGAGCCGCACTTCATTCTCAATCGCTACAATCCCTCGCATCCGCTGACCGATAAGGCGATCGAAGCGACGCTGGCCAAGTCCATCTACGCCCGGATCCCGGCCGACGACCGCACCTTTGAAACCATCGAGCTGAAGGCGCAGGACCTTTTTCAGGTGGCGCCGCACTCGCCGGTCGCGCGCGCGATGCTCGAACTGGCGGCGCTGGTGATGCCGCGGGTGGAACCGGTCGCCCTCCAGGAAACATTCTTGTCGCGGCTCAAATCCGCTTTCGGCGCGCATTGAGGCTCACTCTTATGAAGTTGACGAGGTATGCAAGATGGGACTGACCGACCGGCTGTCGAACGCGACCAAGAGCGCCCGCCTCGCGGATACCGCCAGCGCCGGCGGTTCTCTCATCGGCGCGACCGTGCGCCGGCGCAAGGACGCGATCGCGGACAGCTCGCGCCGCTTGAAGGTCAAGGTCCACAACAAGCTGTTTGAAACGATCGACGTCTCCAAGCTCGAAACCCTCGAGCCCGCGATGGTCTCCAGCAAGGTGACCGCCGCCATCAACGACATTCTCAACGAAGACGGCCGCCTGCTCACCGACGCCGACCGCAACCGGCTGGTCGAAGAACTGAAGAACGAGCTGCTCGGCCTTGGCCCGCTCGAGCCGTTACTGCGCGACGACGAAATCACCGACATCCTGGTCAACGGCCACGACCAGGTTTACGTCGAGAAGCGCGGCAAGCTGCACGTCACCGACGTGGTGTTCCAGGACGACGCGCATTTGATGCTGATCATCGATCGCATCGTCTCGCGCGTCGGCCGGCGAGTCGATGAATCGTCGCCGATGGTTGATGCCCGCCTGCCCGACGGCTCGCGTATCAACGCCATCATCCCGCCGCTGGCGCTCGACGGCCCGGCGCTCTCAATCCGGCGTTTCGGCAAGCATCGCTTCGACATCGGCGCGCTGGTCGAAAAGGGCGCTCTCACCTGGGACCTGGTCGAGTTTCTGCTCGCGGTCGTTCGTGCGCGCCTCAATGTAATCGTCTGCGGCGGTACCGGCTCGGGCAAGACCACGATGCTCAATTGTCTTTCCGCGTTCGTTCCCGAAGACGAGCGGATAGTTACCATCGAGGATTCGGCCGAGCTTTCCCTCCAGCAGCCTCACGTCGTGCGGCTCGAGACGCGTCCGTCCAATCTCGAAGGGCGGGGCGAAGTCACCCAGCGCGACCTGGTCAAGAACTGTCTCCGGATGCGCCCCGACCGCATCGTCGTCGGCGAGGTCCGCGGCGCCGAGGTCTTCGACATGTTGCAGGCCATGTCCACGGGCCATGACGGGTCTATCGCGACCATCCACGCCAACAGCCCGCGCGAATGCCTGGGTCGGCTCGAAATGATGATGCTGTTGTCGGGCGCCTCGATTCCGCAGCGTGCGATGCGCCAGCAGATTGCATCCGCGCTCAACGTAATTGTTCACGTCAGCCGGCTGTCCGACGGTTCGCGCAAAGTTTTGAAGATTTCGGAAATCAGTGGCATGGAAGGCGACATGATCATGATGCAGGACTTGTTCGAATTTGTCCGCGCCGACACCACCGCCGAAGGGAATATCAACGGCAGGTTTCAATCCACCGGAATCCGCTCGTCGTACACCCAGCGGCTTGAAACAGCCGGGTACAAAACCGAGTCGAAGGTCATCAAAACGGCGGCGCGATGAACCCCGACTTCCTGATCCCGGCCGCTGTCGGCGGCTTCGTGCTGGTCGCTTGCGCACTGTGGTTCGTGCGTCGCGGCGCCCGGCCGAGCGTGACTCGCAGCGTGATGCGACGCATGTCGCGTCCCGACCTGGCCCTCGAAGGCGGCATCACCAAGACCGACTCGCGCCGCTCGACCGGACGCGAGTTCCTCAGTTGGCTCTATCGGCTCAACCTCCTCCAACGGCTCGAAGAAAACCTCTGGCAGGCTGGAATCTACGCGCGCATCGCCGACATCCTGCTCGTGATCCTGCTGATGTTCACGGCGGGTCTGTTCGCGGGTGAAGCTTTCAGCGGCAAGCTGCTTATCTCCCTGCCGATAGCCGCGGCGATGGCGAGCTTGCCGATAATCTACATTCGAGTACGCAGGCAGCGCCGCCTCAAGGCCTTTGCCAAACAACTGCCGTACGCGCTCGATCTGATCAAATCGTCGCTTGAAGCCGGACACACCCTGCTGCGCGGATTGCAGGTCGTGGTGTCTGAGTTCGGCGACCCGATCGGCACAGAATTCCGTTCCGCGATCGAGCAGAGCCGCCTTGGACTGCCGCTGCCGCGCGCGCTGGAAGAGATGCTCAAGCGGGTGCCGCAGGACGATCTTCGCCTGCTGGTAGTTGCGGTTCGCGTGCAATCGGAAGTCGGCAGCTCATTGGCGATCATCCTCGGCCGCCTTTCGGAAATCGTTCGCACCCGTCAGCGCCTGCAGCAGCAAATCAAGGCGCTCACGGCCCAATCGAAGATGAGCGGGATACTGGTCGGCTTCCTGCCGATTGTGATGCTGGCTGCGTTCAGCGTCATTCAGCCAAGCTACACCAACACGCTCTTTTTCGATCCGACCGGCCAGAAAATTCTGGAAGTCGCCGCTGTGCTCGACACGCTGGCATTCCTCTCGATTCGCAAGCTGCTAAAGGTCAAGTACTGAAGTACCAGCCATGCCCGCAATCTATGCAAGCCTGACCGTGTTCCTTGTGTTCGGCGCGGTCTCCGTCGCGATCTACGCCGCCATCTACGGGATCAACCGCCCATTTGACGACCGCATCGCCGACATGGGCGTCAAGATGCGAGTCACCTACGGCAATCCCGAAAATGTGGATATGGATTCCGATTCGTTTGCGAACGCGCTTTTTCGATGGGTCGCGAAACATCTTCCCGAACCCGCGTTGAACACTCCGGAGCGGGAGAAGCTCTCACAGACCCTGGTCCGCGCAGGGTTCCCGGGGCCTGGCGCGCGTCCGCACCTTTCATTTTGCCCGCCTCGCATCGACCGCGGGCACCGCGATCGTTGCGATGGTGGCCGCGATGGCTTTTGGTCTCCACGGCATCAAGCCGCTGGTGGTGATGCTCGTTGGGGCGGGCGTGGGTGCGTTCGTCCCCAGCTATTACGTTGGCCGCAAGGCCCGGAACCGCCGTGAGCAGATTGCCAGTCAACTCTCCGACGTTCTGGATTTGCTGGTGGTCTGCGTCGAAGCCGGTCTCGGCCTCAGCGAAGCGATTAAAATAGTCGGCTCCGAATCGCTCCGCCAAAAGCAGGAAATAGGCGCCGAGCTGTCGATGGTCTCTGCCGAGCTCGCGGCGGGCAGCACGCTTGGTCAGGCGCTGAGGAGTTTCGCCGATCGCACCGCGGTCGAAGATATCAAGCCGCTCGCGGCCACGATGGTGCAAAGCGAAAAACTGGGCGCACAAATCGGTCCCGCATTGCGTTCAATCTCCGACACCATGCGCACCACTCGCCGCCTTCGCGCCGAAGAAGCGGCCGCCAAAACCACGGTCAAGATTCTGTTTCCGCTGGTGCTGTTCATCCTGCCCGCAATGATGAGCGTGATCGTCGGTCCCGCGATGATTCAGATCATGCGCGCGCTGACAGGAGTTCACACGCACTAGCCACGTCCGCTCTTGACGCGGGCGGATCGGCACAATACCGATCGATCATGGCTGATTCGGATCCGCGCACGCGCGCCCTCGAGCTATGGAGCGAGGCGATGCGCTTTCACATGAACCACGACCTCGATCGCGCGATCGAGCTCTATACCAAATCGATCGAAGTTTTTCCCACCGCAGAGGCATACACGTATCGCGGATGGGCCTTCGAGGGCATGGGTCGAATCGACGACGCGATCGCGGAATGCCGCCGCGCCATCGAGGTCGATCCCGAATTTGGCAATCCGTACAACGATATCGGCGCATATCTGATCGCCAAGGGCGATCTCGACGAGGCGATCCCGTGGCTCGAGAAAGCCAAGACCGCGCCGCGTTACGATCCGCGGCACTATCCGTTCATGAATCTGGGTCGAATCTACGCCGCCAAGGGGATGGTGAAGCGGGCGATCGACGAATTCGAGGGCGCGCTCGCATTCGCGCCCGGCGATCCAACCTGCGCATCCGCGCTGGCGCAACTCCGCGCCTTGCTGAATTGAAGTGATCAAAGCCGGAGAGCAGGCACCCGATTTCGCGCTCGCCGCGCACGACGGCTCAACTCTTTCACTGAAAAGTCTTCGCGGCGCCAAAGTGCTGCTGTGGTTTTTCGTCGAGGCCAGCACGCCCGGATGCACGCTTGAAGGACGCGGCTTTCGCGACCATCAATCTTACTTCGACGAAAACAATATCCGGGTTGTCGGCGTGAGCTTCGATTCGCCTGAAGACAATGCGGGCTTCGCCCGCCGCTACGAATTTGGATTCCCGCTGCTGAGCGACGCGGATCGCGCCGTCGCGCTTGCCTACGGCGCCTGTTCGACTGCCGACGCCAGAAATCCCGACCGCGTGAGTTTCCTGATTGACGAACACGGCATGATCGAACGAGTTTACGACCAGGTCGATCCTCGCGACCATCCGGCCCGCGTGTTGGCCGACGTCCTTGGAGTGTGACCGATGCCGCGCTCGCAGATGAAAGTCCGCGCCGTCATCTTCGATCTCGACGAGACGCTGATCGAAGAAGAAACCTCTAATGACGCCTCCGCGCTGGCCGCGGGCGAGATTGCCGTGGCTCGCCACGGCGTCGATCGTGTCGCGTTGCTGTCGGCCTTGCGCAAGCGTTCGCGCGAGTTGTTTCTCGCCGGCCCGCATATCGACTACTGCCGCGCCATCGGCATCAGCGCGCGCGAAGCCCTGTGGGGCACGTTCGCCGGCGACGATCCCTCGATCGCGCAGCTTCGCCGATGGATGCCCACGTACAGATTGCGCTCCTGGGCAGCGGCGCTGGCGGAGGTCGGCGTTGACGATCATGCGCTGGCCGGCGAACTCGTGGAATTTTTCGCGATCGATCGAAGCCGCCGCCACCTGGTGTTTGCCGAGTCGGAGCAGGTGCTGCATCAATTGAAGAAAACTTTTAGCCTCGCGCTGATTACCAACGGCGCGCCCGATATCCAGGGCGCCAAAATTGATGGTTCGAATCTCGCCGGCTTCTTCGATACGATCGTCATCTCGGGCGATCACGGATTCGGAAAACCCGACCCCCGCATTTTTCGATTGGTGCTGGAACGACTGAAAGTCGCAGCGCGTGAAGCGGTCATGATAGGTGACAGCCTCAACCGCGACATCGCCGGCGCCCGCGACGCCGGAATCCACACCATCTGGATCAATCGCTACAACCGGACGCCCACCGGCGATCATCCGGTTCCTGAGATTGAGCTCAGCGACTTGCGCGCTTTGCCGACCCTCCTGACGCCCGCCGACTGAGCGCATCAGACGAGCGGCAAACCAGTGTCGCATTCTGACCGCTTGGCGCCATCGAAATGCCGCATCGCGAGCGATACCTGGTCGGTTGCGTCGCTGTGCCAATCACAGACAACCGTTCAACGAGTGTCCCGATTCCGAAGCGATGGTCCATCATTTGCTCTAAAAGCGTGGTGCAGCATACAGATACACCGGCTTCGGGAACCCAGCCTGTGGACGATAACACTGGCGCGAACGGAAGCGGCGCGGGCGAGATGGTGTCGCTCGCGCACCTGGTGCACAGTGCGGACCGGCTCGGCGGGATGGTGGTACGTTCGGCGCAGGTGCGCAAGGTGCTCAAGTCGGTATCGCAGCTGAGTCCATACAAGTCGACGGTGCTGATTTCGGGCGAGTCCGGCACCGGCAAGGAACTGGTCGCCCGCGCGCTCCATACCTTGGGGCCGGTTCCAAACGGTCCGTTCGTAACGCTGAACTGCTCCAATCTGGTTGAATCGTTGGCCGAGTCGCAGTTGTTCGGTCACATCCGCGGCGCCTTTACCGACGCGCGCGACGAGTCGCAGGGCTACTTCCGCTCGGCCAACGGCGGCACGCTGTTCCTGGACGAAATAGGCGAGTTGCCGCTCAAGCTTCAGCCCAAGTTGTTGCGCTCGGTCGAGACGCACGAGGTTCAGCCGGTCGGATCTTCGCACAGCTACAAGGTAAATCTGCGGCTGGTCGCGGCGACCAATCGCGATTTGCGCGCGATGGTCAAAGCGGGCACGTTTCGCGACGACCTTTACTTCCGCATGAGCGCGGCAGCGATCTTTATTCCGCCTCTGCGCGAGCGCCGCGAGGCTATTCCGGCCTTCATCGGATATTTCGTCGAGCAATACAATCGCCTGTTCGACAAATCGGTCTCAGAAATCTCCCGCGCCACCATCGACCTTCTATGCGCCTATGAATGGCCGGGAAATGTGCGCGAGTTGTCCAACGCAATCGAGAGCGCGGTTATCTTGAGCGAGAACAATCGCATCGTGATAACCGATCTCCCTGACCAGGTCGTGGACGGAACCGGCGCGGAGTTGTTGAACCCGCAAGGTCAACCGCCCGCCGACGGCCACGATCGAGCACCGGTCGCGCACAATACGCCGCGGATAGATTTCGGCTCGGAGCCGCTGGGGTTCCTGCTCGATGACGTTATCAAAAAAACCCTGGTGCGCTCGCTCGAAGAGACTGAAGGAAATCGCCGCCGCGCCGCCGACCTGCTCGGCGTCTCTC
Source organism: uncultured delta proteobacterium (assembly GCA_963717005.1). GTDB lineage: Bacteria > Desulfobacterota > Binatia > Binatales > Binataceae > Binatus. The sequence continues at coordinate 3,623,173 of OY970324.1, read as the reverse complement.
GCTCCACGCTGTACCGGATGCTCACCCGTTACGGCATCGCCGAGAGTTCGCATCGGCTTTCCATCATCCAGCCAACGCTCTGACGCCGCGCCCTCGACACCGCTGGCAAACTCTCTGCGCTTCGATCAAAATCTGTTTCAATGAAGACGCGAGCGCGACTTTTCGCGGCGATTGCCGCGCTGACTGCCATGGTCGAAACCTGCCCGGCGATGGCCGCGTCGCCGTCACCGGAACTGGTCACGCTCGAGCGTCAGGTGTCGCTCCAGTTGGCCCATGTGCGCGACAGCGGACCCACTGATCCCGGTAAGCGCAAACAACTGTTCGACGCGAGCCAGTTGGAGCTGAAGGGCGAGGCGGCGATCAAATCCGGCGACTACAAATCCGCCGAGGACAGCCTGCTCAAGGCGCAGGCGATTCTGCGCCCGCTTTCCGACTGAGGCGCCGTCCCGCATTCATCGCGCGCTCCCGTTCTGGTAAGTTCTAAGCACGGATTCTGAATGAGTGGTTCGGATCAAATCTGGGCGGAGGCGTTACGCACGCTCGAGCGTGGGCAGCCGTTCGCGCTGGCAACGGTGGTGAATGTTCGCGGCTCCACGCCGCGTGAAGTTGGCGCCAAAATGATTGTGCGCGAGGACGGGCAGTTCGGCACCATCGGCGGCGGCTGCGGCGAAGCCGAGGTTTTTCGAAAAGCTCGTGTATTACTTGAAGAAAAAAACGATCACGGCGCGCGCCTGGCTGAGGTCGATCTCACCGGCGACTTCGACCAGCGCGAGATCGGCACCTGCGGCGGAATAATGGACGTGTTCGTCGATTTGTGGTCTCCGGCCCGCGACCTCGAAGTCGCACGCAATTTGGCCGACGCCGCCAGCCGCAGCGCTCCCGGCGCGTTGCTGACGGTGATCGATTCCGGCGCGCGGGCGGAAGTGCCGGCGGGTTCGCGGACCTTTATCGATCCCCGGAACGCCGATGCACGCGGCGCGGGACCGCTCGATTTGCCCATCGCGGAATTCACGCAAATTGTCGAGCGGACGGCCGACGCAATTCCCATCCTGCTCGAAGTTGACGGCGCCGGCGCGCTCCAGCCGGTGACGCACCTTGCAGAGAACGGCGGCGTGCGCTTGTTTGTCGATCCGATCGTCGGCGCGCAACGGCTGATAATCGTCGGCGCGGGACATATCGCTGTGCCGTTGTGCGAGCTTGGAGCGATGCTGGGATTTCACGTCACGGTCATCGACGATCGCGCATCGTTTGCCAATCGCGATCGGTTTCCCCAGGCTGACGAGATAATCGTCAAGGCTTTCAAGGCGGCGATCGACTCGCTCGCGCTCGACGGCCATTGCTACCTGGTGAGTGTCACGCGCGGTCACTCGTTCGACGAGGAAGTTGTGAGCGCGGCGCTGATGCAGCCATGCGGATTCGTCGGGATGATCGGTTCGCGCCGCCGGGTGAAGGCCACGCTCGAGCGTCTCGGCGAGAGCGGCGTTCCCCGGGAACGCCTCGCCGACGTTCATGCGCCGCTCGGCCTCGCGATTGGCGGCGAGACGCCCGAGGAGATCGCAGTTTCGATCATCGCGGAAATTATCCGCGAGCGCCGCACCGAAGAGCGCGACGAGTTCACTCTCGGCGTCCGCTTCGGCAACCTGAAACGCTCGAAGTAGCGCGCCTCGATGCCGAATCTCGAGGGCATTATCCTGGCTGCGGGCGAGTCGAGCCGAATGGGATATCCAAAGCCACTGCTCGAGATCGGCGGGCGATCTTTTATCGAGCACATCGCAGAGACGATGCTCGCAGTGGTGCCGCGGCTCGTGATTGTGATCGGGGCGCATCGCGAGCGCGTGCGCGAGGCTATCCCGCTCGACCCGCGGATCTTAATCGTCGAGAATCCGAACTATAGGCGCGGCCAACTATCGTCGCTAAAGGTGGGCCTCGATGCCATTCAGCCGGACGCATCAGGCGCGCTGGTACACTTGGGAGACCATCCGATGGTCAAGGTCGAGACGTTCCGGGCGATGGTCGAGTCCTATGATCGAACGGGCAAGCTAATCGTAATCGCGCGCTACGGCGGCCACCGCGGCCATCCGGTAATTTTCGACCGCACGATGTTCGCCGAACTGCGATCCGCACCGGAAGAGGAGGGCGCGCGCTACGTAGTAAATGCCGACTCGACGCGCATAGCCTACGTCGAGTCGAACGACCCGGGAATCAATCTCGATCTGGACACGCCATCCGACCTGGTCCGCGCAGGCCTGCCGCCACCGCCGAAGAAATAAATGAAGTCATCAGCAGCGCTATCGGAGGTCTTGCCTCGAAAGGCACGAAACCTCACGTTTTCAAGCCAAATCAGGGTTTGTGGGATTCGATTCGCTTATGCTCGCGAGTGACGACGGAGCGCCCGCGGCGCAAATCGGGCGAAAACCTGTAACCGTTGGCGGATCAGTGCGTATTAATAAACAGTTATGTTGGGTCGCTCGGCGGGTTGAAGGGCGGGGTGGAGATTGAGCGACAAACCCGACGAGCAACTGATAGCCGAAGTACTTGGCGGCCGGGCTGACTCGTTCACGGAACTGGCGGCGCGGCATCGGCCGCGTGTGGAGCGTTTGTGCAGGCGATTTTTTTCGGACGAAGAGATGGCGCGGGACATCGCGCAGGAAAGCTTCATCCGGGCCTACACTGCGCTGGCGACGTATCGGGCGGAGATGCCGTTTGGCGGATGGTTGCGCGCGATCGTCGTGAACTTATGCTACGACGAGTTGCGCCGGCGTCGGCGGCGGCCCGAGGAGTTGGTCGGAGACTTCAGCGCTCCGGAAGTGCAGTGGATGCAAACGGCACACGTGGCGTCGCCGGAGGATCTGGTCGGTGAGGCTGAAGAGCGGCGCGAAGCTTATGATTTGGCGCATCGCCTGCTCGACACGCTCAAGCCGGAAGACCGGATGGTGATGGTACTTAAAGAGAGCGAAGATTTAAGCGTCAGTGAAATTGCCCAGACGCTCGGATGGAGTGAAGCCAAGGTAAAAATTCGCGCGTTCCGTGCGCGACAGGCGCTGCGCAAGCAGGCGGAGCGGATGCTGGCGACGGGCCGCAACAGGTAACAGTCATGAATTGTTTTGAAGCACGACAGGAATTTGCGGCGCTGTGGCGCAAAACGTTGGCGGCGGAGCGGCGCGGCGAGTTGCTGGCCCATCTGAAGGGATGCGCGAAGTGCGACCATGCGTTCCGGGTCTTTGCGCTGACGGCGCCGGTGCTTCACGGTGCGATGGAACAGCAGTCGTCGCGAGTGCCGCGGCCGGAGCGTCGCGAGTTTTCGCTGGCTGACAGGCCGCGCCGATTCGCATCAGTATCACGCGAAAGGTCGCAGCCGAATCGATGGCTCTCAATAGCCGCCGCTGCGGCTATATTTGTATTCGCGACCAGCGCGGCTTATCTTTCGGCCCGGATGCCCAACGAGTCGATCGGCGAGGAGCTATCGGTACCCGAGTCGCCTATGACTTCCGAAATGACGGGCGATCCATTGGCGCCGGAGATGCCTGCTACTGAGAGCGATCTTGCCAGCTAAGTCGAATATATGGTTCGGCCTGGTTGTCGGAGTTTCGTGCCTTCTGATCGGGTTCGCCGTAAGCACCTTGGCCTACCGGTATCGCTACTTGCGGGTTCCGGAGAGCCACTTGATCGACCGAATGAATCGCGAGCTCGATCTGACGCCCGCGCAACGCGATCGAATCGGCGATATCCTGCGCGATACCCGCTTCAAAGTGATTCAGGCACGGCGAGATTTCGATCATCAACGGCATGACCTGTTCTGGCAGGGCCTCGGACAGATTCGGGGCGTTCTGACAGCCGATCAGCAGAAAATATTCGATCGCGACTTCACCCATCCGTGGGACCATCACGGGCACGAAGACCACCATGATGATCAACTAACACTCCCTGAAGCCGCGCCTGCTCCGTCATCTCCTCCTGCATCTCAGCATTAGGGCTTTCGACGCCTGGCTTACGTCAGATGCCTTGGCTTCTGCCTCGAGTGTCTCCAATGACGAGTCAGCCGATGATTGCGACCGGCTCGCCTGGTCTGAGCGTGCGGCGGAGCTATCTGAGGTCGTGAATTCGATTCGGCGTTAGCGCTGGGCTGAATCGCTGGAGACAGCGTGATTGCATCGGGAGCTCGAACGGGATCCTGAGCTGCGAGCGGTTGTGGATCGACGGAAGTGACGGTAGCCGCCGGCCGCGCATCGGCGGAACTCAACATCGCTGGAGAATTTTCGGCCGCACGACGGTAGGCGGCGCGCATCGTTCCAATTCCCCACGCGATGCACGGGAGCAGAATCGCACCGATGACTGTCGCCGCCGCAATTTCGCGCCATCTCTGGACGGCCTTTGCGTATGCCGAAGGACCCGGCGGCGCGAGTACTTCGTTCTCAGACTTCTCGAAGTCGCAGATGAAGCGCGCCACTACCTTTTTTGCGTCAAGGCCGAGGAAGTCAGCGTACCGCCGGAAAAACGGCAGCAGGTAAAGTTGATCGGGAATGGCGTCGTAGCTGTCGCTCTCGATCATTCTGACGTAGTAGGCGGGAATATGCGTCTGCTCGGCGACTTGCTCTCGCGAGAGACCGCGATGCTTGCGAGTCTGGCTCATTAGCTGGCCGAGAGTCTGATTGGCTTCGAGACCCGTCCAGGCATCTTCGCTCGGGGGTGTGTGCGCGATCGGTTCTTCCGGAGCGCGCACATTGCCCGATGCACCTCGGAGATTCGTCTCAAAAACAAACGTCGAAGAGGTGTCGCGCGGACCGGGCCGGAACCCGGCGTCATCCGGCTCATCGCGCACGCGGTCAGCGTCGCTCAGGCTGATGAGATTGTTTTGGGCTATCTGATCGTTCGAGTCGATTCTGGAGACACCAGAAAAAGGCTGCTTGACAACGGACATCCGACCACCTCCTCAACCCGCACAACTGCAACCGGCGCCGAACCCGCGGTTGCCGGCAACGATCTTGTCACAAGCGCAGGTGCACCTGAAGTAGGAAATCAGAAAATAGTCCAATCAGCAGGGGGCTTCGTGAGCAGCGATTCTTCGAATAAGTACGATGAAAACAAGGGCGACAGCGAGAACGCGCAAGAATGTTGCCGGCGCGCGTTCAAAACGCCGGTAAGCGGGCATAACTCCACATGAACCATCGCTCTATGGAGTTCGATCACGCGGTCCGATAGCGATTCCTGCTGCTTGACCGGGCCGAATTAAAATGGCACTCATAGTGTCAATATATGCATACCGAAGCCGGAGACTATCGTGCCGTTTGATCGCATCGCTCGCGCCCAGAGCTATCGGGTGTATGGGATGAGCCAATCCTACTTCACCCGCAAGCTCACCGGCTATCTCGATTACAAGGCTATTCCGTACATTCTGCGGCGATTTGCGGGCGTGAATCGCACCGCGCGCGACGCCGGATGGCCGGGCGCGATGCCGGTCGTGATGACGCCCAGCGGCGAATTCATGTGGGATACCACCGCGATGATTCATCATCTGGAGCTGCGGTTTCCGCAACCATCCGTGCTTCCCGCCGATCCGGTGCTGCGGTTTATCGACTACGTCCTCGAAGACGCGCTCGACGAATGTTTCTACCGCGCAGCCGTCGGCTCGCGATGGTTCTACGAGGAAAATTGTCGCGTCGGCGGATGGGAGCTGGCGCGTGACGCCACTCATGAGATGGAGATTCCGTGCGACCAGGCTTATGCGGCCGTTCGAGCGCACGTGACCGCGACTTGCGAGCCCTTCGGCGTAACTGCTGCGAACATCGATTCATGGATCGCCGAAATTCTGCGCCCGTGGTTGCGTGTAACGGGATTGCATCTCGCGGCGCATCGACATTTCCTTGGCGCGCGTCCGTCGCTCGCCGACTTCGCGTTCTTCGGCGGCAACGCCGCGCACTTCATCAACGATCCGCTGTGCCGGCGTTGGGTCGATGCGGACGCGCCCGCGATCGTCGCGCACACTCATCGCATCATGGAGCCCGAAGACCAGCAGTTCGGTGACTGGTTGCCGCCGGGCGAAGTGCCCGAGACGATGATCGCAATCCTGGCCGAGCTCGGACGCTTCTATTTGCCGTGGGTCAGCCGTGCGGCGGTGGACGGGAAAGCAGAGCTTGCATTCGCCAGCGGACAGCGTCTCGAGATAGCGGTAACGCCTTTTCTCGCCGAGGCGCGCGCGACTTTGCTTGCGCGCTACGTCGAGCTTCGCAGCAAGGCACTCGACGCGGTGCTCGAGCGCGCCGGAATTCGCGGGTACTTCGCTGACTACGTCGATCATGCCGGCAAGGTGCCGAGCTATGACAAGCCGCCGCGGCCCGCATTGAACCGCCCGTTCGGACCACCGTGGGAAAGAGAAGGCGCAGTCCGATGAATCCGCCGACGAATTCGACGCACGCAGTCGAGCCCGTCGCGTGGGGCGTAATTGCGCTGATGGGAATCCTGAACTTGTTTCGCGGCAGCGTACATACCTTCCTGCCCGACGGCGGCGCCGGCGTCATCGCGGGCTTCGACCTCAGCCACGCGCGCCAGACCATCGTGTTTCTGTTCGCGGTGATGGGGATCGAGCAGCTTTCGCTCGGAGTGGTCGATCTGATCGTCGCTTTTCGCGCGCGATGGCTTGCGCTTCCGTTGCTGTGGTTCCACACGCTGGAGCAGACCGCGGCGGAAATCGTTTTCGTGTTCTACAAGCCGGCGCCGGGGCATCCGCCCGGCATGGTCGGCGCGCCGGTGACGCTGGCGATTCTGTGGCTCGCGCTTGGATGGATTTACTGGCGGCGATCGGGCGGCGCGCGTCAAGCAGCGCCGCTTCGGGCGCATTGACGAACTGGGGAGATCGGGAGGCGTCGATGCGAATTGGAGCGAACGGCAGGATCGCAATCGTAGCAGCGATCGTGGTGACGGCGATCGGCTGGGCGCTCTTTCAGCGTTACTGGTACTACATTCCGGGCATCGTGCTCAGCATCAGAAATCCGATCGAGCCGAATCATCCCGTAAGGTGGGAGAGTGGACCCGCGGTTGCGGCCGCTCCGCCGGGGCAGCGTCCGCCGAATGTGGTGCTTATTCTCGCCGACGATCTCGGCTTCAACGACATCACGGTCAATGGCGGCGGAGTCGCGGAGGGCAGTGTGCCGACGCCTAATATCGACGCGCTGGCGCATGAAGGCGTGTCGTTTGCGCAGGGCTATGCGGGCGATGCGACATGCGCTCCGTCGCGCGCGGCAATAATGACCGGACGTTTTGCGACGCGATTCGGGTTCGAGTTCACCCCGGCGCCGGTGCAATTCGAGCGGTTGATTTCGATGTACAATTACGGTCTGCACCAGCCGATATTTCACAAAGACCTGGTGAGTCACGAGCCGCCGATGGCGGATGAGGCGGTGCCGACCAGCGAGATCACGATCGCGCAATTGCTCAAGACGCGCGGCTATCACACGATGTTCTTCGGCAAGTGGCATCTGGGTGAGACCGATGCGACGCGGCCCGACCATCGGGGTTTCGACGAGACGCTCGGCTTTCTGGCGGGTGCTTCGATGTATCTGCGTGCCAACGATCCCGCGGTCGAGAACTCGGTCCAGGATTTCGATCCGATCGACAAGTTTCTGTGGGCGAATTTGCCGTTCGCCGTGACCCGCAACGGCAGCCATCGGTTCTATCCGTCGGAATACATGACCGATTACCTGGGTGACGAGGCGGTCAAGGCGATCAACGCCAATCGCAACCGCCCGTTTTTCATTTATCTCGCGTTCAATGCGCCGCATGTTCCGTTGCAGGCGCTCAAGTCGGACTTCGATGCTCTGCCGCAAATAAAAGACCACCGGCTGCGAGTATATGGAGCGATGATCCGCGCACTCGATCGCAACGTCGGTCATGTAATGTCGGCGCTGAAGCAGAACGGGCTCGACCAGAACACGCTCGTAATTTTCACCAGCGACAACGGCGGCGCGAATTACATCGGGCTGCCGTATATCAACCGGCCGTACCGCGGATGGAAGGCGACTTTCTTCGAGGGCGGGATTCACGTGCCGTTCTTCATGCGATGGCCGGCGAAAATTCCCGCGGGCACGAAATATAATTTGCCGATTGCGCACACCGACATTTTCGCGACTGCCGCCGCGGCGGCGGGTGCGCCCTTGCCGACCGATCGCGTGATGGATGGTGTGAACGTGATTCCGTTTGTTAGCGGGGCGAGCACTGGTAGTCCGCACACTACGCTTTACTGGCGCTCTGGATCGTACAAGACGCTGCTTGAAGACGAGTGGAAGCTGCAAGTTGCCGCGCGGCCGGACAAGATGTGGCTGTTCGATTTGAAGACGGACCCGACCGAGCACAATAATCTCGCGTCGAGCCAGCCAGAAAGGGTCAAAGAGCTGGTGCAGGTGCTCGACGCGATCGATCGCCAGCAGGCCAAGCCGTTGTGGCCGTCACTGATCGAGGGACCGATTGACATCGATCATCCGCTTTCGTTCCAGCAGCATCCCAACGACGAGTACATCTATTGGTCCAACTAATTTTGAGAGAGGTGCCCTTTGAAAATTCTTAGAACTCCTGATGCGCGATTTGCCAACCTGCCGGATTTTCCATTCACGCCGCACTACTGCGAAGTGAAGGACGCCGATGGCACCGCTCTGCGAATCCACTACCTCGACGAAGGCCCGCGCGGCGCGAGTCCCGTGCTGCTGATGCATGGCGAGCCGTCGTGGTCGTTTCTCTATCGCAAGATAGTCGCGAGTCTCGCGGCGCGCGGTCATCGCGTCGTCGCGCCGGACCTCGTCGGCTTCGGCCGCTCGGACAAGCCTGCCGATCAGTCTGACTATACTTTCGAGCGGCACGTGCGATGGATGAGCGACTGGCTGTCCGCGACGCGGCTGGCGGACATCACGCTGTTTTGCCAGGACTGGGGCGGCTTGATTGGGCTCAGGCTGGTGGCGGCGTTTCCGGAAAAATTCGCGCGCGTGGTGGTTGCCAATACCGGGCTGCCCACTGGTGAGGGCTTCAGCGAAGGGTTCAAGCGATGGCTCGAGTTCAGCCAAAGCACGCCGACCTTGCCGATTGGGCAGATTGTAGGCATGGGATGCCGCCGCGGGCTGAGCGAGATCGAGCGGGCCGCCTATGACGCGCCGTTCCCGGATGAATCGTTCAAGGCGGGTGCGCGCCGCTTTCCGGCGCTGGTCCCGATTACGCCGGAGCACGGATCGGTGGCCGAGAACAAAGCTGCGTGGAAAGTTCTGGAGAAATTCAGCAAACCCTTCCTAACCGCGTTCAGCGATTCTGATCCGGTGACGAAAGGCGGCGAGGTGGTTTTTCAGCAGCGGGTTCCGGGAGCCAAGGGACAAAAGCACGTGACCATCGCCGACGCCGGCCATTTTCTGCAGGAAGACAAGCCGGACGAAATCGCCGACCTGCTCCACGGCTTTATCGCATCGACAAAATAGAGGGAGAGAGAAAATGAAAGTTGAGAACGCAGTTTATCCGACCGCCGATGGAATCCGGGCGCTGGGACAGGATCAGTCGCCGACGAAAGTCGCGATGCTGAACCTGCTCAAGTTCCGCGACAAGGCGGTGTACAAGGACGGGCGCGCCGACAACATCTCGGGCCGCGAGGCGTACATGCGCTACGGCGACGCGATGACGAAAATTGTCGAGCGCGAAGGGGGCAAGATCCTGTTCACCGGCAGAATCGCGGGCCTCGTGATCGGAACGGTCGAGGGACTGTGGGACGTTGCCGCGATAATGGAGTATCCGTCGCGCGCCGCCTTTCAGCGAATCGTCACGCTGCCGGAGGTCGCGGAGATCAGCGTGCATCGCGAGGCCGGGCTCGAGGGTCAGTTGCTGATCATGACGGAGAGCGTGTAGCAGCGAGGCGGGTGATGTTGCGGCCGGTACGCGCCAAAGCTGATGAAGCGGACGGACGAGTAGTCCGCCGTCAAAACAATCGCCGTCGGATCGTCGCCGCGATGCTCGAGCTGGTGCGCGCCGGGGCGATCTCGCCTAGTGCGGAGGAAGTCGCGGAGCGGGCCGGGCTGGGCCTGCGCACCGTGTTCCGACATTTCGATGATATGGACAGTTTGTATCGCGAAATGGCGGAGGCGATGCGAAATGAATTGCAGCCGATCGTCGCCGCTCCGTTTGCGTCGCGGGACTGGCCGGGCCGGCTTGACGAAATCGTGGATCGGCGCGCGCGCTTGTTCGAGCGCGCGATGCCGTTCAAGAACGCCGCCGATGTGCATCGTCATCGCTCGGTATTTCTGCGCAGGGATTACGAAATGATGAGGAGCGCCGAGCGGGCCGCGCTCGAGGCGGCACTGCCGGCGACGCTCAGAAACGAAAAACGATTTTTCGAGGCGCTTGATCAAGCGTTGAGCTTCTCGACCTGGCAGCATCTGCGGCGCGATCAGAAATTGAACCAGGCGCAAGCGCGCGCGACGGTAGAATATGCGATACGCGCGCTGGTCGCCGCGACCGGAAGGTGAAACGGGATTGCGGGCTCAGAGGGCGCCCATTTGCTTGAGAGTTTTTTCCGCTTCCGACGCGACGTTGGGATTCTTGGCGCTGTCGCCGAGCGCGATTTTCAGATATTTCAGCGCGTCGTCGCGCTGGCCGCTCTGCGCCAGCAGTTGTCCAATTCGGAGCGCGGCGAAAGTGTTCTTGGGATCGATCTGGTAAGCCTTGCGATAGTAAACCAGCGCGTCGTCGGTCTTGGGCGGGGAAAACGACATGTACGCCTCGCCGATATTCAGATAGGCGCTGACCTGGTTGGGCTGATACTTGACGAGCTTCTGATAAACCTTGACGACGTTGTCGAAGTCGGAGCGCGAGTTGTAGTAGAGACCGAGATAGACGTACGCGTCTTCGTCAGCAGGATCGATGTCGGTGGCCTGCCACAACAGCTTTACCGCGGCGTCGCTGTCGCTCATTTTTATTGCGGCATCGACGAGCGCCCGGGCTTTGGCCGCATTGGCGTCCTGCGCGCGCGCGGATAGTGGAAACGCGAGCACGAGTATGAGAACGGCGACGAGGGTGAGCGGTTTCGGATCGATTCGATCTCGCATGGCATCAGGTAGCGCACGGACCCGGCATCTGAATGGTGGCATGAAAGGAGCGCGCTGCAAAGGTATCATGTGTCGGAGGCCGGTTGCTTCGACCTGACGAAGAATATTGCGGGAAACTCATGAAAGCGCATCGCTTCATCGCCAACGGGCTCACGCTGAATTGTATTGACTACGGCGGCGAGGGCAAGCCGCCGCTCCTGTTTGTGCATGGCGGTTCGGCGCACGCGCATTGGTGGGACTTTGTGGCGCCGGCGTTCGTCGAAGATTTTCACGCGCTGGCGCTCGATCAGCGCGGGCACGGCGAGAGCGATTGGGCGGACGAGTGGGCGTACGGCTCGCGGCATTACGTATCGGACCTGGATCAAGTGATTGACGGATGGGGATTCGGCGCGCCGATCCTGGTGGGGCATTCGATGGGCGCGCATAACGTGCTCGCATACGCTTCGGAGCACAGCGACAAATTGCGCGCGCTCGTGGCGCTCGATCCTCCGCCGGACTATAGCGAGCGCGCGGTAGAATTTCTGCAGTCGATCGCGCAGAAGCCGGCGCGCCGATTTGAATCGCTCGACGAGGCGGCGCGGAATTTCAAGGTTCTGCCGCGCGAGACGTTGGCGAAGAAGGAAATCCTGGAGCATGTCGCGCGCCGAAGCTTCAAGCGGCACGAAGACGGCGCGTGGCTACACAAAATCGACCGGCGCACGATGGTTCGCGAGCCATCGCGAGTCTGGCAGTCGTTGCATCGAATCGCATGCCCGGCGTTGATCGTGAAGATCACCAGGAGCCCGCTGTTGGATCGCGAAGTCGCAAAAAAAATGGTCGCGCAGTTTCCCAACGCGCGGCTGGCGGAAATCGATGACTCGTATCATCACGTGATGCTCGACAATCCCGCGGCGCTGATCGAAGTAATCCGAAATTTTGTCGGCGTCTTTAAGTGACGGCGCCGCACAGCCACATCCTCGAAGGCTCGCCGCGGCTCCATTACCTGGAATGGAATCGTGACGCGTCGCGCACGATCATCCTGCTGCACGGCAACTCGGCGAATGCGTGGTGGTGGGAACCGGTGGCCCGTGCGATTGCGCCGGAGTACCGGCTGCTGGCGCTCGACCAGCGCGGGCACGGCGACAGTGAGTGGGCACGGCCGGCGGCGTACTCGCCGGCGGACTACGCGAACGATATCGCGAGGTTGGTCGCGCACGTGTCGGCAAACGCTGAGAAGCCGGTCGTCGTCGGTCACAGCATGGGCGGGCTGAATGTGCTGGCGTTCGCGCGGAACCATCCGGCGAGCGCGCGCGCTGTGATGGCGATCGACGTCGCGGTCACGTCGAGTCGCGGACGCGATCGATATCTGCGGCGGCTGAAGGCGCTGCCGGTGGTGACGTATCCGGACCTCGCAACGGCGAAAGCGCGCTTTCGGCTGATGCCCAATGAAGGCGGTATCGCTGAAGCGGTGCTGCATGAGATCGCGGAAAAGAGCCTGGCGCGGACCGACGAAGGTCGGTGGACGCTCAAGTTCGATCGCGACAGTTTTCTCGGCGGCGACGGGCTCGAAGTGCTCGAGACGATCGAGCAAATAAGGATTCCGACGATGCTGGTGCGCGCCGAGCACAGCCGGATCATGACGGCGGAGGCGGCGGAGCGCGCATGCGCGTCGAATCCGCGCACGCGGCTGGTGACGATCGCCGCCGCGCACCATCACGTGATCCTGGAGAAGCCGGACGAGGTCGCGCCCGTAATCGAAGATTTCGCGGCAGGCTTGTAACGCTAGAGGTTGCGCTCCATTTTGCGGTGCGCGATGCCGGCTTCGTCGAAGACGCCGCCCACCGGGCTGAATCCTTGCTTGAGATAGAAACCCTCGGCAGTAAGTTGTGCGTGCAGGATCGCTTTGTGGAATCCACGCGTGCGCGCGCGATCAACCAGAAACCGCAGAATCTGCGCGCCGACGCCGGTGTTGCGAAATTCGGGCAAGACGGCCATGCGGCCGATCTTCACTTCGCTCGCGCCGTGTTCGAGCATTCGGCCGCAGCCGATTGCGGCTTCATCGAGAAGCGCCAGTGCATGAAACGCGTGCGCGTCGTCGGCGTCCATTTCAATTTCTTCGGGCACGTTCTGCTCTTCGATAAAGACGGTGCGGCGAATCGTCCACGCGCGCCGCATGTCCGCCGGCGATTCGATCGCAATCACTTTGATGCGCGATTCGTTCACACGCGACTGACTAGCGCGCGATGGGGGGCGCGTCAAATCTCTTAGAGCTGAAACGGAGCCTGTGCTACGCTCCCGGCCATCGAGGAGATTGAGATGCCACAGTTGTCCGAGACGATATTGGCGCCTGAACTGGATGGCGGACAATGGATTCAACGCGGTCCGGTGAGTCTGAAGGCGCTGCGCGACAAGGCAGTGGTGCTGGTCGATTTCTGGGACTACACCTGCGTCAATTGCATCCGGACGCTGCCGTACGTCGCAGCGTGGAACCAAAGATACGCGCAAAGCGGGCTGGTGGTCGTCGGGGTCCATGCGCCGGAGTTTTCGTTTGCGCGCGAAGGATCGCACGTGGCGGAAGCGGCAGCGCGATTCGGACTGGAATATCCAATCGTGCTCGACAACGAATATGCAATCTGGCGGGCGTACTCGAACCGGTTCTGGCCGGCCAAATACCTGGTCGATGCGAAGGGGCGAATTCGCTATTACCATTTCGGTGAAGGCGCGTACCGGGAAACCGAAGTAGCTATTCAGGGATTGATCCGCGAGCTGAATCCGGGCGCGAGTCTGCCGCCGCCGATGGCGCCGATGCGCGACAGCGACCAACCCGGCGCGGTCTGTTATCGAGTGACGCCGGAATTGTATCTCGGTCACGCGCGCGGACAGTTCGGAAATTTCGAGGGCGTCGTACGCGGCCGGCCGCATGACTATCGCGATATGGGGCCGCACGTCGAGGGCATGAGCTATCTGGCGGGCCGCTGGCGCGTCGAACAGGAAAGCGCACGGAGTGAAGCGCCCGGTGCGGCGATTTCGCTCAGGTACACGGCCAAGGATGTGAATCTGGTGATGGGACCGGCGGCCGCCGACAGCGTGCGCGCGGAGGTGACGCTGGAAGGCGGGCAGCGCGCGGGCGACGACGTAAAATTCGAAGGCGAGCGTGGATTTATCACTGTGGACCGGCCGCGGATGTACAGTGTGGTCGCGAATGAGTCGGTAATATCGGGCTCAGTGACTATTCGAGCAGAGGCGGCAGGACTGGCGATGTATGCATTCACGTTTATTTCGTGTGTAGTCAATTAAGGGCGACTGACTATGTGAGACTGTGAACGAGGACGGAATCCCGATGACGGAAGCGGGCGAGCGACGAGCAGATTCGCGCAGCCGCGAGAACGATCCTGAAAGCGCGGTACGCGATTGCGCTCACGGGCGCGGGAATGTCGGTCGAAAGCGGGATTCCGCCGTTTCGCGGGCCCGGCGGGCTGTGGACCAAGTACGGCGAGCCGCCGATGAACGGCTTTCAGCGCTTCATGGCCGATCCGAAGAAGGCCTGGGAAGAGCGGCTAAGCAAGCGCAATGACGAGCTGTACAAGCCTCTCACGATGGCCAAGCCGAATCCGGGGCATCTCGCGCTGGTGGAGTTGGAGCAAATGGGAGTGCTGCGGTTTGTAATTACGCAGAACGTCGATGATTTGCATCGGCAGGCCGGGCACCAGGCGCTTGCGGAAATTCATGGCAACTGGACTTTGATTCGATGCCTCGATTGCAGGGCCCGATTTCATGGCGACGCGATCAGCCTGGAGAAGCTGCCGCCCGCATGCCCGCGATGCGAAGGATTGTTGAAGTCGGACACGGTTTCGTTCGGCGAGCCGATTCCGACCGACGTGCTGAACATGTGCGCCGAACATTCGGCGAAGGCTGACCTGGTGATCGTGGCGGGGACCTCGGCCACGGTTTATCCGGCCGCGGGATTTGCGCTCGAAGTGAAGCAGCGTGGTGGAAGGTTAGTTGAAGTGAATCTCTACGAATCGGAGATCACGCGGATATGCGATGTCAGCTTGCGGGGCCCATCGGCTGAGGTGCTGCCGCGATTGGCGAAGGCGGTTGCGGAAATTCGACGAGAGAGTTTGTCGTAGAATTTCCTGCCTGAATGTAGTCGTCGGAGGATTTCGGCGGCGTAGTCGGCGAGACCGCGAGCAGGCGGAGCAGCAACATCTGGTCGGTGCCGTCGAGCGAAGTCGGGTTCGATACGATCAGGACGTCAAAGCGGTCGCGCTTCGATGCGGGCAGAGCGTCGAAGAGATCGCGCCATGCGATAAGGTAGCGGGGCAGGTCGGGATCCTTTAGCGAGACGATCGGAATTGTACGGCGGCTATAAAATGCGACGTCGTAATTGAGCGCACTGAGGTACCCGACCGGATTGCCGTCCACGACCTTCATCGCGCGATCGGTGAAGTCCTTCAGCGAGAGCGTGTTCGCGATGGCCGGCACGACGACGACGTTGACCGCAACCGTCGTGAAGACCATCGCGGCCGCGATTGCAAAGGTCATTCGTTCGAGCAGCGGCGGCGTGACTATCAGCCGCACGCCGACGATTACAACCGCCAACGGCATCGCGAGCGAGAGCACCCAATGATCGGCCACCGCTGAGGCCAAGGCCGGCGCAAAGGCCGGCGCGCGGATGGTCGCCACCTGTAGAAGATCGGCGAACTCGCGCGGCGACGCGGCCAGCATCGCGAGCGCGACCAGGGCGGCGCTGCCCAGCATCAACATTGCGAAGCCGAATAGCCGCGCAATCCAGTGGACAACGGTGCGGGCGAGCGCCGGCCGGACGATGGACTCTCTGACGTAAATCGCCAGCAACGCCGCGAAAGCAGGATACAGGCAGAGCAGGTAAACTCCGCGCTTGCTGTGCGGAAGGTTGTAAAAGATCAGGACGGTGGCGAACCAGACGAAGAGATATTTGAGGCGCGGATTGACGACGAGCGGGGCGCGCGCGGCCTGAACGCCGACGATGGGCAACAGGAGGGTCCATGGCATGAAGCCGGCAAAGAGCGCGAGCTCCATGTAATAGAAGGGGTGGATGTGGCCCTCGTGGAAATCCGCGCCGCCGGTGAAGCGGAGCAGGTTTTCGGAGAGAATCTGCTTGCGGAAAAAATCGGAGCCGCCTTCGATCAGCGCCGCGATGTACCATCCTCCTGCGAGCACGAGCACGACGATCGCGCCGCGCACGAGACTCATTTGCAGCAGGAGGCCCCAGCGCTTTTCCAGCGCAATCCAAATCAAGGCGACCAGGCCGGGCAGAATCAACCCGATGGGACCTTTGGTCAAAACGGCGAGCGCGATCGCGACGTAAAGCGGCATCCGTCGGCGGGTCAAACCCTCGGCCATGAAAATAAATTCGAAGAACGCGACCTCCATGAAGAAGGTGAGCGGCATATCGACGCGGGCGCCAGTCCCCGCCTGGAGGTATTGAAACGTAGTGGCGAGGATGAGGGCGGCGATGAGCGCGGTCACGTCGTCGAACAGGCGGCGCACGTAAAAGTAGCAAACGATCACGCCGGCGATGGCGAGGCCGGCCGACGGCAGGCGCACGGAGAATTCGTTGACGCCGCCGGCGACGAGCGAGACGAGCGCGGCGAGCCAGTGCATCAGGAGAGGCTTGGAGGGAAGTTCGACGCCGGCGCGCCGCGGCAAGATGACGCCGCCGCCGTGAACGATGTCGAAGACAGTGACGGCCTCGCGCGGTTCGCCCTTGGTGTAGAGCGGGTAGCCGCCGAGATTTACGAGAAAGAGGGCGACGCCGGCGATCAGCAGGATCGGCCACGCGTGGCGCGGCTCGGCGATATAGGTGAGCCAATCGGGAGGAGCTGGATCGCGCGGCGCCTCGCATGCGGGCGAGGCGGCAGGCTCGGAATCGGCGCGCGCAATCTCTTCAGTGGGGTTCAAGTGAAGCTGCCAGCGTTCGCGGCGAGACGCAGAAACCTAAACCCTTCCCTCGAGGTAAGGGGAACAATCGAAGCGGAGCGAGACAACCGAGGCTAGTATTCGTTTTTGACGCGGGCGCGGCCGGTGTCGTCGTAAAGATAAGTGTCGGTCGGATTTTCGTCGCGCGTCTTTTTGTGCGAGCCGTCGCAGAAGGGTTTGTTCTTCGATAGACCGCACGCGCAGATGTAGATTGGCAGCTCGGTGCCTTCCGGTACTTCGTAGGGCGAGTTTTTTTCGTGTCTGACCATTCGGGCCATGGATGATTCCTCGGGTTAAGTTTTGGTGCGACGGCACCTGAGGGTCACTAAAGACCACGCCGGTCGCAGAGTCAAATGTCGGCGGGACAATTATTCGGTGCCGGCATTGCGCTTCAAGTACTCGAGGATCGATTCGCGTTCGTCGGAGGTCAGTGCGGGCATCCCGGCCGCTTGAATCTTCTCTTCCATCATCGTGACTTGCGTATCCCACATCGCGGCGGTCATTTCGTGCGGATTGTACGGCAGGTGGCAACTCCCGCATCGATTTACGTAGAGCTGCGCGCCTGGACTGGTCGCGTCAGGAAGCGACGCGCGCTTGCACCCTGAAACAACGGTGGCGATGAGTGCGAGCGCAATCGCGGCGCGCGGAATTCGGCTAGGCGGGCGGTATGCGCGCATCAGGGAAGCGGATCGCAATCTGGCTGCGGAGGGAACCGATGAGTGCGCTGCGGTCATTTTCGTCGAGCGTTACCTTTCGTTCGGATTCGGGACGGAGCCAGATTGGTCCGCGCCGCAGTTCGTCGGCTTCGTCTTCGGAGCGCGGGAACAGATGCCAATGCAGGTGAGGTTCCGAATTGCCGAGACATTCGTAGTTCATCTTCCACGGTTTGACGACTGCGGCGATGGCCTCGGCGACGAGGCGCAGCTCGTCGGATAGCAGGCGCGCGGCGTCCGCGGGCATCAGGTAGAGCTCGGTCGCGTGGAGCTTCGCGAGTAGAACGCAGTAGCCGCGATAGAATTGCTGGTCGCCGAGAATCACGTAACAGCTTTTCAGCTCCGCGACAAAATCGCGGAACGCAGCCGCCTTGATCCGATCGATCATGGCGCAGATTCCGCACGCGGGCTTCTCGGAGCTCATGCAGGGTCCGCGGCGGCGACTTCGACCAGCTTGATGCTCGCGCCCTTGAGCAGTTGCTCGACGGTGTGAAGCTTGTACGGTCGCGCGTAGTACACGGTGCGGACGCCGGTGTTGATGAGCACCTTGAGGCAGTGGATGCACGGCGTGTGGGTGACGTAGATATCGGCGTCGCGGATGGCGGCGCCGTTGCGCGCCGCTTGCGAGATTGCGTTGATCTCGGCGTGAATCGTGCGATAGCAATTCTGCTCGATTTCGCCGTCGGGCGTGCGCGATTCGTAAACCAGGCATCCGACTTCGGTGCAATGCGGCAGTCCCGCGGGCGATCCGTTGTAACCGGTCGCAAGGATGCTGCGGTCGCGCACGATGACGGCGCCGACCTTGGCGCGCAGGCAGGTCGAGCGCTCAGCGACCTCGCGCGTGATCGTCATGAAGTACTGATCCCAACTCGGCCTGCGGGACGGGTTCGCTTTGTTCGGGGCGTCGGCCAATATGGTTCCCTCAGATTTTGACGCGGCGGATTTGGCGGAGCATCTCGTCGTAGTGCGGCGCGTGATGGATGATTTCCTGGCTATGGCTGTTGTCCTGCGTTGGCAGCGGCGCCTCGGGCGGCACGAAGGCGAGCGGCACCGGGCTGAACGTGACGATGAACAGCGCGACCGTCGCCCATGCAGCAAGCGCGCGGCGGGGATTCAGCGGGGTATCGCGATCGATGGTGGACGGATGTCCCAGTCCCAGCGCGATTGATAATACCGCCCATAGCAGCCAGCCGCCCCAGAAGCTTATCCCGAGTGCGAGCGGCACCAATACCATCAGCACGCAGGAGATGACAAACAGCACCGAGATCGTGCGATGGCGGCGTGGGAAGAGCGCGTAGATCACGTGGCCGCCGTCAAGCTGCCCGACCGGCAGCAGGTTAAGCGTTGTGACGAACAGCCCGAGCCATCCGGCAAATGCGATCGGATTGAGATTAACATTGACGGTCGAGGGATCGACGCCCAGCACCAGATGCGAAAGGCCGAGGAACAGAAGCGAGTTGCCGAGTTCGAGGCCGCCTGCCGATTTGTCGAGCGGCGTCACGTCAGAAAGATAGAGGCCGATGATAACGGCGGGTATCGCCAGCATCACCCCCGCCCACGGACCGGCGGCGCCGATGTCGAACATCACTCGCCGAGTGCGCGCCGGCTCGCGCATCCGGATGAACGCGCCGAAGGTGCCGATGGGGAAGAGCGAGGGCGGCGCCGGGATGAAGTAGGGCATCGACGCATCGACGTTGTGATAGCGCGAAGTCAGGTAGTGGCCCATCTCATGCGCGAACAGAATCAGCATGAGAGGAATCGAGAACGAGAGACCCGAGCGCAGCGCCGCGATGGCGAGAAATGGATGCAGCAGAGAGACGTCCTCGCCGTTCATGTACGCGCCGGCGGTGGTTGTCGTGAGGAACGTGAGCAGCAGCAGCGCGAGGTTCAGCGGCGGGATTCGCGGCGCGTCGAGCGCGCGGGCAGCCGGCTCGGCCGGCACGCTGTAGCGCGGAATCTCGGTCAGGACGGTGGGGGTGTCCTTGTGTGTGATTATTTCATCCATCATTCAAGTGCGGTCTGCGCGCGTGACGAGAGATACCGATGAGCCGGGACCGGCGGCGAAGTGGATGGCGGCGTTGCCGTCGCGAATCGCGACTTCGAGCAGACCGAAGCTTCCGAATGTTGCGAGGGGGACACCTTTGGGCGCGTAACCATAAGCGTCAAGTAATCGCATCGCCGCGCCAGCTTTGATCCTAACGGAAAGAGATTTGTGGCGAAAGCGCGCGGCGAACTGATCGGCTGTCGGGCGATCAATATTGCTCACCAGGTTGCCGAAGCCGTCCACGTAGATCACCGCACCGCGCACCGCGCGCGCCGAATCCACCGGACGCGGCAGCTCGAGTTGCTCGATAGCGGCCGGGCGGAGTGCGGGGCCGAGCGCGGAAATCGCAGTGCCGCGCCAAAGGTACGCGGCGGCCGGAGCGAAGATGTCGCGGCCGTGGAATGTAGCGCTCACGCTGGTAAGACGATGGCGGAGCGAAGTCAGTTTCACAATTCGCTTGATGCCGGCCTGGTGCGCGGCAAGCCAAAGGAGGCCGTTGTCCGGTCCGACGAAGCGGGCGCCGGCGCGGGTTTCTATCGCAATCGGCGCACGCACGGTGCCGACGCCCGGATCGACCACTGCGATAAATACCGTGCGCGGAGGGAAATAACGCCATGACTCGCGCAGAGCGATTGCGCCTGCGACGATGGATTGCGCGGGGATACCGTGAGTGACGTCGATGACGCCGGCTCCAGGCGCGATCGACGCGATGACGCCCTTCATCGCCCCAACATAGTGGTCGCGGTAGCCGAAGTCGGTTATGATGGCGAGCGGAAACGGGCGTCGCATGGGCGTCGGCATCACGGACAGTAAACGCGAATCATCAGCCTCGCGCAATTTCTTCATCACACTCCGACCGAACCAATGAAGCGCAATTTTCTGCCGGACGGCTGGCGAGGACAAGCTGGAGCAGTGCTGCTGATCGCAGTCGCGGTGGGCACGATACTGCGGTTCTTTCGGCTCGGCGCTCACGAGTTGTCGATTGACGAATCGCTGTCGTGGGCGGAGTCGTCGGAACACAACGTCCGGGCAGTGCTGCGCGTGCAGCATCAGCTCGATTCGGGCAAATTTCCGATCTACGAAATCGTACAACACGGCTGGATGCGGCTTTTCGGTGAAAGTGAGATGGCGATGCGGGCATTGCCGGCGTTGATCGGATCACTGTCGATCGTGCTGGTGTTCATACTGACGATGGAAGTGTTGTTGACGCTGGGCGAAGGGGTGAAATCCTCGGCGGCCGCGCTGCTTGATGAGACCGCTGCTGCTCAAGAGCGATCGCGATACGAAGATCGGATTCGCATGGTGGCAGCCTGCTGCGCGCTTCTGTTTGCGGTCGGACTTCCGTCGGTTGAAATTGCTCGCCAGGCGAGAATGTATTCGATGATGGAAGCGTGGATTCTCGCGCAGGTGATTTTCCTGTTTCGGGTGCGGCGGCTTGGCGAATTACGCCGCTCTCATTATTCTTTCAGCGATCGCAGTGGCGACCAACTTTACTGCGGTACTGGCGATCGCGGCGGAGGCGTTATGGCTCATCTATCTTCACTTCGCGGGTGACGACGGGCGAAGGGACGCTGAGGTGAGAAACGCGCCGCCCTGGCTGATGGTGGCGGCATTGATCGCTGCGATGCTGTTACTGTTGCCGTTTTTCGCCGGTCTGCGGTACGGGGTCGAAGGCGTAAGGCGCGGCGACTATGACTGGATCCAGGCGCCGGGACGATGGGAGCCGTTCGCGACGTTCGAGAGCGCGCTTGGCAGCCTTCCATTCCCGCTGTTTGCAGTGTTCGCGATCGTGGGCGGCCTCGTTTTGTGGCGCTCGAGTCGGGACGAGGCAGCATTTCTCATCCTCTGGATCGTGGTGCCGCCGATTATCCTGTTCGGGGGATCTTACCTGGTTACCCCCATGCTTGTTACGCGATACCTGATATCCTCTTTTGTGCCGGTGTTTATACTCACTGCGGTAGGGATTGAGTCCATTTCTTTGCGCCACTACCGCTCACTCGCGTTCATCGCAATAGTCAGTCTCTGTGTACTGCGAGCGTCATCGGATTTCAGGCCCGGAGACAACCGTTGGCGCGATGCGTGCGAGATAGCCCTGACCGAATCATGTTCGGGGCGAATCGGCACCAGCAACGAATACTACCTGGTCAGTTACTACATGCCCGCGGCGCGGCGGCACTGGGTGAGAATAGTTAGAGTTCCTTTCGATGGAGCTGAGAGAAAAGAGCCTCGAGTCGCTATTCTTTCACCGACGGCGTCGGCCATAGAGACCAGCGAGATACGCCACGAATACCCAGTGGTGGTGGCAAGGTTCAAAAATGTCACCGTGGTTTCGCGCCAGAAGGGATGTCTGCGGAAGGCCCCGGCCAGTTAGTCGCGGGGAGCGACCGAAACGTAACGGTTGCCGCGCTCGAAGAAACGCCATGGCTTCGATGCCCAATCGCCCGCGTAGTCAACGTTGATCCTTGACGAGCGGCCGATTGGTCCGACCGCAACCTCGGAGTGCTCGAGGTAAAGCCGTCCACCGCACAAATCCCGTCCATAGTCGGCGCCGGTAATAGCCAGTGCATTAGTCAGTTTGCCCGGGCCATTAGTCAGTTCGCGGGAATCGGGCGGCTGGCGCCGCCGCCGCGCCATCAAAGGGAGACCGCGCAGCGGCTCGATTGCTCTGATCAGTACTGCGTGCGGCTTGCCATCAGCGGTAGTCACAAGGTTCATCGCCCAACTTATTCCATATAGCAAGTACAAGTAGGCGTGGCCCGGCGGTCCATACATCGCGGCGGTTCGTTTGGTAAGTCCGCGCGCGCTATGCGCGGCAAGGTCGAGAGGACCGCGATAGGCCTCAACTTCCACGATTCGGCCGGCCGCGATGCCCTCGGCGGTGCGATGGACGAGGACTTTGCCGATGCATTCGCGCGCGACGAGCAGAACCGGGCGGGCGTAAAAGTCGCGGGTCAGTTTTCGCGACGCAGTCATCGCGAGGTTTACGGCAACTGCGGGAAACAGGGCAAGCCCGGTGTCAGCCGGTAACTGTACTTTCGTCCGCGCCAAGTGAACTCGCCCTGCGCCGGGCCGAATACCTCTCTGGTGACGGCGGAGCGGTCGCTCTCCGCGAGATTCTCGCTGTGGATCGGAGCGTAGGCGAGGAAGTGCGAGGATCCAGGCGTGAGAGCGGGCTCGAGGGGCGGCTGGAAATCAAGCTTGTCGAGGCCCGGTTTGGGCGCCCAGCCGTCGGCAGAAGCATCCGGAGCCCTCACGAAAACCCAGCGGTGTGCGGAGCCGTTTCCGATCAGCGTCCACTGGCGGCTCTCGACGGTGCCCCGGTTGATACGAAGCTCTTCGACACCGGGCGTGGCCGAAACGAGCTGATCGCAGTCCTGGGGGGATTCTTCGCCGGGATTGCTCACGTCATTGCGGAGTGCGGTCTCTTGCGCGGCGTAAGCCTCCATCTGCTGCTGCGTCGGAGGATTCGCGGAAATCGGCTTGGCCGTAAAGTGAAAGCATCCGGCGGACGCGAACGTCAGCGATCCCGCGATTAGCGAAAGAACGGTTCGATGGAAATGGCGTTCAGACATGCGGGCAGCGGCGGCCGGAAAACTTGGAGTCATATGAGAGAGTTTTCGATCGGGAGCAGCGAAGTCAATGCCGAGGTGGGCTTGTATTCGCCGCTGATCTACCGCAAGCGAGGCCGGGGGAGATTCAATTGACACTCTGCAAGGCAGTACCTAGACTCGCGACAGAGCGGGTGTAATTCAGTGGTAGAATGCCAGCTTCCCAAGCTGGACGTCGCCGGTTCGACCCCGGTCGCCCGCTCCAATAATTCTCCTCGTAGAATCAGCGGTTTGCGAGGATCGGCGGCTTGCGCCGCGGACGCTGGGAACGTCCGCGGCAGCCATTTTCTGGCATTTTTCTGGCAAAATTTGCGGGAACTTGGCGGAAAGCTGGTGAGCTAGAGTGCCAACGCGCTCGGGTCTCCGCGACCATCGCGCGTAGTGCCGGATGATCATTTCGAGGTTCGTGTGACCCATCTGATGCGCCACGTACTGCGGATTTTCTCCGCGCGAAAGTTGCAGCGCGGCGTAACTATGCCGGCACTGATAGACTGTGCGGTGCCGCAAAGAAGCCTTCACGAGAATGCGTTTCCAGTTGCGGTCGCGGAAGTTGGTGAGGTCAATCGGACCGCCAGTTTCGTTTACGAAGACGAGATCCCCGCGAAGCTGAGTGCGCGCGCGCTGCTCCTGCAACTCGTCAACGACGAGCGTGAGCATGTCAGCTTCGCGTTCGCTCGATGTGTTCTTCGGAAGCCCGATTCCCGCGAAGCGATGGATGCTCCGGCGAATCCTCAGCTGCTCGCGATCGAAGTCAACATCTTCCCAGCGAAGCGCGAACGCTTCGTTTGGCCTGAGGCCACAGAAGATTAGGACCGTAATGATCGCGCGATCCTGGTCAGTCGCCCTATCGATCAGCCTCTCCGCCTCTTCCAGCGTGAAAGGATCGACCTCGCCCTTGGGCTCGCGCAGGTTCTTTATGTAGGGCATCGGATCTTCCGTGATGAGCTTGCGGCGTTTCGCGGTCGAGAATATCGTGCGCAACCGCGCGATCATCATGTTGATTCGGCGCGGTCCGATCTGTTGGCCGTTGAGTCCCCTGCGTTTCATCAACTCACCGAGAAAACGGTTGATCTCGCCGTCGTCAATTTCGTTGAGCGGTTTCTGCGAGACTGGCGCGGGCAATAGAAGTGCGCTGATGAGACGGCCGCAGTCATAGGCGGTCGCCATCGTGATCCTTGTGCGCAGCTCCTCCAGCCGTGCTTGGGCGAACTCACCAAGCGTTGGCACCGTTGGCTTTCGTTGTTCCAGGGTCGAAGCGACGGGCTGAAGCGTCAGGCCGAAGTGCGCAAGTCTCGGGCTCTCCGGAAATCGTGCCGCGTAGTCGAACTTTCCGCTCGCCAGTTCACCCTCGACTTCCTTCAAGGTCCGAGCGGCAGTGCGGCGGTTTTCGCGGTTGTCGTCGAGGCCGAGGTACTCGCGGCAGCGTTCGCCGCGATATTGGAATCCGATCAGCAGCCGTCCGCGATTGCTATCAAGCCAGGCCATTTGTCCCTCTCCTCATCACCGCCGCCTCAAACGTGGGCCAGTGAATCACGACCTTGCGTCCGACGTGACAGATACCCTCACGCGGTCCGAGTCGGCCGAGACTAATCCAATTATAAATCGTTTTGACGGCGAGGCGCGAGCGATTCGATGTCTCGGAGATGTTGAGATAGTCGCGCGTCTCGAGGGTCGGGGGAACTTGAACGTCCGGCATATGCGGAGTCCTCCTGATTTGGTGTGTCCACCTCCGCTCCGCCACACCGCTGCCGCATTCCAACGGTGCAACTCAGGGACCAGCCGGGAAGTTGACGATCAGCGATCAAGGCGCGACCGCCGGACCGCGAAAAGTGTGCAGTGTGCAGATTTCGCACACACACTTTAGCTTCGAGTTCCCGCACATCCCGCCCCGCTTTTTTACCAGCGGGCGCTTCCATACATCGATCCGGGCGATTTGTGGTACCTGGCGACTAACCATCGAGATGTGGGCGTCAGCCCTCTCATCGCGCGGCCCAGTGCCGGACTGGTTTGAGCAGAAATTCCTCGACCGGAATCCCGTCGCCGCCCACGAGCAGCTGGCGCGTCGGCTTGAATGCTTCAGCAAAGGCCGCGAGGCCCGCGTGGGCATCGCGGCTGCGACCGCTCTTCACCTCGATCGCGGTAATCGCGCGCCCGGCGCGCGCGACGAAGTCCACTTCGCGGTTGCGCTCGCGCCAGTAGAAGAGATCGCATTCGCCCACGCCCGCCGCATTGGCTAGGTGCGCGCCGATGGCCGACTCGACCAAGCGTCCCCAAAACTCGCGATCCTCTTTCGCCTCCTCGAAAGAAAGCCCGGACTGGGCCGTCATCAGAGCGGTGTTCAAGACTTGGAGCTTGGGGCTTGACCCCTTCTGCCGGACAGGACGGCGGGCGAACTTGGAGAGACCGATGAGCAAACCGGCTCCGCCGAGCAACTCGAGATAGTGCGCGAGCGTCGTGGTATTGCCGGCATCGTGAAGCTGACCGAGCATCTTGGTGTAGGACAACACTTGTCCGGAATAGCGACAGCCCAGTTCGAACAACCGACGCAGAAGGGCGGGTTTGTCCACGCGAGTGAGCAACAGCACGTCCCGGGCGATCGTTGTCTCCACCAACGCGTCGAGGATGTAGCGGCGCCAACGCTCAGGTTCGCCGGCCAGCGGCGCGGCGCCCGGATAGCCTCCAAAGTACACATACTGGTCCACGGAAAAGTCGAACGCGGTCTGCATCTCGGCAAACGACCAGTGAGGCAGATGAAGGACTTCGAAGCGGCCGGCTAGGCTCTCAGTGAGGCCTTGCTGCACAAGCAGCGGTGCAGAGCCGAGCAGCACCACCTTGATCCGACGCTTTGCGCGCGTGTCCTCGTCCCAAAGGCGTTTGACGGATTCCGACCAGTTGACCGCCTTCTGCACCTCGTCGAGAACGAGGATCGCTCCGCTCGGACCGGCGGACAGGCGCGCAGCCTCCCATTGCTGCGCGATCCAGTCCGCGCCGCGAAGGGTGGGTTCGTCGGCACTGGCAAAACGGACGGGAACGGTGATGTCTTCTGTGACTTGCTGAACCAAGGTGGTTTTACCGACCTGACGTGCGCCGGCCACCACTTGGATGTGTCGCCGCGGTTCCCGGAGTCGCCGGGCGAGCTCAGTTGCCTGAGGTCGCCGAAAGGGAGTTTCGGATTTACTCATCATTTTGAGTATTTTTACTCAGAATACTGAGCAAAACAATGCCGCGAATTTATAAGCTTCTTACCTCAACTTTGGGATTTTTCATAAGATCAGGCGACACCGCGATTGCTCATTGGAGACGCGTGGCCCGGTTCGGAGTTCCCGTTGAAAGCGTCCGCAAATGGCCCGTTGTCCCAACTGTACCCGTCGGCCACGCGATGGCGGGCCACGATGGCACGATCATGATTTAGCGCACAAATCGTACATGATGTGCATCCATTAACATCGCAAACCGTGGTGCGGCATTCCGGAGTTCACGGATGCGACATGGGGCGGGACTATCGGTTCGCCAGCTTCGACTACCGGTTCAGCTTTTGCCGACTGGAACCTATAGTGCCGACCGCAGTTTAGGCGTGCGATTGGAGTAGTGAAGGGGCGTTAGAGGTTTTCGACACGAGGTGGTGGCGCGGACGCGGTAGCGGAGAGACTCTGATGCTTGCGTCCAATGTTTGTTGGCGGATCGCAAGCGATTCTCCGCGTGCAGGAGCTGATCGACAAAGCTGCTCGATCAGGCTCCACGGTTCTCATTATTGGCGAGAGCGGCGTTGGCAAAGATGTCGCCTCGAACGAGATTCACGCTCCGTCGAAGCGGAGCGGAGCGGACGATTTCTCGCGGTGAACTGCGCCGCGATTCCTGGCGATCTAATCGAGAGTGAGCTGTTCGGGCACGAACGCGGGGCGTTCACGAGCGCATCCGCTCGGCGCCTCGGCATCTTCGAGCAGGCCAACGGCGGCACCGTCTTCCTGGACGAAATAGCCGAGATGAAGCCCGAGCTTCAGCCGAAACTCCTTCGTGTTCTCGAAGATCAGAAGATCAGAAGGGTTGGGGCGAAGAAAGCGTTTAGGTTAAGGTTCGCGTCATCGCCGCCACTAATCGCCCGCTGCCGGATAGCGCTCCGCGATCTTCCCGAGGAAATTTACGAGGTTAAGCAGAGCGAAGATCAGTTTGTTGTGCGTGTGGGATCGACGCTGGCATCGGTGGAACAGGAACTGATTCGGAGGACGCTCGACGCTACCAACGGGAACCGCTCTCGCGCCGCTGAAATTCTCGGCGTTCCCCGGCGCTCACTCTACCTGATGCTCCACAGAAATGGCTTCCAACCGCGGGGAAAGAAATCTGGGCGATCTGGCGGCGATGTTTCGAGGACATGATCGTGGTGCAGGCGCCTGGACGGCGCTCAAGGCAGCTTCCGAAGCTCGCCCGGTGCTGGTACCTGCTGATCAAATCCTGGCTGAAATAGGCTCTCGTCCGAGGACATGTATCAGCGGTCGAGCGAGGCGCCTCATTTCAGGAGGCGGAAGAGAGACCCTCGTCTCCACGCCGAGTCCTCGCCAGTGCGATCGTACAAGCGAGTAAGCCGATTGCGGAGGATATCGATGGAAGACTTGCGGATCGCGATACGAGCCGCCTCGGGATTGAATCGTTTCAGACGCAGAATCGACCGAATTGCGAGATCCACATAGGCTGCTAAATGCGGCAGCGCAGCGCTCGTCGGTCCTGCGCTTAAGGCGAGGCGGCATGCCGCTCCTGCAACATCTCCGATAAGGAGGCCCTCGGCGAGCGCCAGATGCTCTGGAAGCAGCCAGAGCAACTCATTGGTCCCTGAGTGGGTGTCGAGCAGGTGCTTTCTGGCGGAGTTCTTAAGCGCCTTCGCCACCTCCGCCGAAACGAGCAATCTCGGCCCTTTCGGCCCGCTTCGTTCGAGCTGGACCGCACGGACCACAGCTTCGCCCACTACGTTGCCTTTTCCTGTCTCGGGGAAAATCGGGTGTGTTTTTCGCACATCTCCGAATGTTATCGATCCGCGCATCAGTACCGGGAGTTTCTCGGTGGCATTGTAGTAGGCGAGATGGAAGAAAAATTCAGCTCCGGCAAGACAGGCGTCTGCGGCATCGCGCGCGAGAAGAAAGATCGAGTCGCTGAGTCCGTACCGTGCGTTCCAGACCTGACGCTGGAGGTATTTTGCTAGCGAATCCTCAGTCGATAGGATGTGTGCAACATCTGACAACTGCCCGAGCGCGCGCCCAGCGCCTGGCTCGGTTGCCGCGACCGAGATTCCGAGAATGTCAGCATAGAAGACGGCCGTTTTCATCGTCTTGACCATTTTGGTCCAAGAGCACTAATATGGTCAATGTCTGGCAAGCGAACGGATTCATCGAAGAGAACGAAAAGGCCATGGGCACTATTATGAAACACGTGAGGCTCGCGGAAGCCAAAGCCAAGTTGTCGGAGTTGGTTGAGGAAGTCCGGCGCGAGAGGAATCCGATTGTTATCCAGAAGCGGGACACGCCGGCGGCTGTACTGGTCGAGCCAGAGCGCTTTCGCCATCTTCAAGAAAGTGAGGACCGCTTGATGGCGCTTCAGCTCCGCGAGGCGTTGAAGGGCAAGAAGTACCCTTTGCGCAAGGTACTCGCTGAACTTGAGAAGTGATCTTCGATGTTGAGCTTTCCGAGCAAGCCAAAACATTGCTCGAAGAACTTCATCGGGACGATCGGAGAAGCTCTCGTGAACTGGCCTTACTCCTGCTCCGCCTTGAAAAAGATCCGCGCCCGAATGGAAGTCGTGATCTTGAAGTTCAGGCTGGCCCAAAGCGAAAGCGGTCTCTGGAAGAGAGGGTCTGGGACATAGCGAATTTCCGCATCCTATACCGACTCAACGGCGCCAAGCGACTTATCGAGGTTGGCGTCATTAGTCGCGTCCGCTAACAATTGCACCGATGAGCTTTGCGAATACGAAAATACTGGCCGAATCGTTACCTGCCCGATATTTCGGGACAGATCGTCCGATCCAAAGATGAGGGAACGCGCTTTCTTCTTCCAATGCGAAGATTGCTGGGTTCAATCTGCTCTTTCGACTCGCGGAGAGACACGAGGGTCTGGCCCGACCTCAAGATCGCGGTCGCCGGAATTGAAAGACCCTGCCGCGCCCGGTGCGGGAGGTTAGGTATGCGGAAGGTAAAAACAGCAAGACGCCAAACTGGTCAGGTCCAGACAAAAGCTAAGCAGCTTTACGTTGACGTCACCGAAGAAATCATCATGAACCCGGACGCTCTCCCCGACGAGCTGCGCGGATGGCGGCGCTACAGAATCGAGTACGGAGGCCATGCCGAAAGGTGCGTACTCGAGACTCCGATTTACCTACCGCCCTGGGTCCGAGTTGAGAGGCTCGAGCGCTTGCTGAACTCTTAGCAGGATGCAGAAAAAGGGCCCGCACAAAGTAGGATGTGAGGGCATGAACAGCGCTACAGAGTTGGTGCCTGGCATGCGCTTCGAATAGCCGCCGTCTTTTGACTGTTTGAGCAGCCCTTAATCTTCCCCGCCAAGCAATCCTTGACGGGGATCTCCGGCCCGACATGGAATATTCCGCGCAAATGGCAGCATGGGAATAAACCTAATGGTTAAAACCAGCTATCGTGGGTTCGCACGCGCGTGGCCTCGAACTATGGCCCTGATGAAGCGGTCCTTTCGGTGATACGAACGGTTTTCCGGCGCTGATCCTGAGTAGCCTCTCCGGGTAAGCCGCGACCCTTCAGGGCTGGTCCCGGCCGGGCGCTCATGTCGCGGGCATCTATCTTCAAGTTACAGCTCGGACAGACGAGTTTCGGGTTTATTTTGTGGCCACAGGGCTGGTGGACTAGTTCCACCGGGACGCCCGCGCGTCCAGCCATCCAACGATCGCCCCACTCGGTCATCGTGGCGATCAACGGATAGAGATCAAATCCTTTTTCCGTGAGCCGATACTCGAAGCGACGCGGGTGCTTTTCGTACACGACACGTCTAAGAACCCCATCACGCACCAGCTTACGCAAGCGATCCGACAGCCGATGCGGCGTCAACTGCAAATCCTGCTGAATCGCGTCGAACCTCCGTATGCCAAGTAGGACATCGCGGATGATAAGCAAGGTCCAGCGGTCGCCGACCACCGACAGTGTTCGGGCGACTGAGCAGGTCATCGTGTCGATTTGTTGCCAGCGCATCTACGTAAGATTTTCGCACATCCTCCGATACAACACTAGATTCCAAATTAGAAGTTATTAGGCCGCAATCAGCAAGCGGCCTCGATGATCCTCGCGTTCATGCCGGGCCAATCGGCTCGAGAACCACCACCGGGATCTGCCGCGAACCAGCTCGCTTCTGGTAGTCGTCGTACGGCGGATACATCGCCGCCATCTTCTGCCAGCCTCGCGTTCGTTCGTCGCCGCTCGCGGTCCGTGCTCGGGCGCGTAGGCGCTTCGCGCCGACTCGGATCTCGCACTCCGGATTCGCCTTCAGATTCACGTACCATCCCGGATGCGTCGGCGCGCCGCCCTTCGAGCCGATCACGACGTACTTTCCATCCATCTCCTGATACAGGAGCGGCAGCGGACGGAGCTTGCCGCTCTTCGCGCCCCGCGCGATCAGGAGCAGCGTCGGCAGCGGGCCGGGTCCGCCGCCAATGGTCGAGTCCCACAGGTGAGCCTTCTCGGGCTCGGACAGATAGAGCTCCACGTGGTCCTTGATCCACTTCGGCATTGCTTCCGGGAGCTTTTCGAATTCTTCTTTTTCACTCATGATGGTTTCCTTTCGTCGAATAACAGTGCTGCGAAATTGGGTGCCTCGCATCTCCTACAGCGTAAGGGATTTACCGCCGAAGAAATATTCCCGGCCGGTCCTTCGCCACGAGCCATCGGCCGCTCATGCTGTCGCTCGTTCGATTTTTTGCATGTACGGGTCCATATCGGGAGCGAATGCTGGATGTTTCGACAGTTTCGCGAAGTGAGCCATAGCATCCGGAAACTGCTCGTCGACGTTCCCACTCAGAATCGGCTCTAGTCCTCGCTTCTCCAGATCTCGGGCGCGCGGCTTCTCGTTATGGAACAGGCCGAGCTCAGCAACGAAGCACACGTCGGCCAGGGTAAGGCGGTCGCCTACAATGAAACCTCGACCTGCCGAAAGTGCGGAGTTGATCCCGGCCATGTACGCCGCGAATGCTTCGTGGGTTCGATGATAAATCTCCTCGGACAAGGATCCGCTGCCCAGCGCGAGCAGATAGATTTGTGAATCTCGCGCGAACACGAGACTTGCGTCGAGGAAGCTGTCGATCCGTGACGTTTCGTACAGATCCTTCCCATATAGCCCGAGCTTAACGTCACCGAGCCTGGCCACCGCGCGCATGATGCTGTTGGATTCGAAGATTCCGACCTTGCCATCAGGGCTGAACGCCGCCGGCACGGTGCCAAACGGGTGCGCCTGAAGAAAGGCGGCAGTCTTATGGAGTTTGCCCTGGAAACCGGCGTGGCCGCTCACCTCGCTCGTCTCCGTGGCGTCCGCCGCTGAGAACGGACGCGCATCGAAGTCCCATAGCCACGACTGAAGCTCTTTGGGCGAGGCTCCGCGCAAATCGATATCCACGCCGCACAGTCTCGCGACAATGGTTGCCTTCCAGATTCGCGGATTAGGCAGGTACGAAAAAATTCGCAGTTGACTCATATCGCTTTCACCACGTTTCCTGGAAAGGTCTGACTTCGACGTTGAACGACCACGCCGATCGGTCCTGGTGAACCACGTGCCAGATCTCGTCGGCGATCGCGGACGGCTGGATGAAGAATGGGTCTCCCGCGGGCTTGGATGTCATCGCCCGGGTCCATTCCAGATCGATAACCGCATCGATCACAACGTAGGCGACATGGACGCCCTTCGGTCCCAGTTCTCGGGCGATGGATTCGGCGAGTATCCTCTGCGCAGCCTTGGTAGGAGCGAATCCCGCGAAGCGAGGTTTTCCGCGCAGGGCTGAGGTGTTGCCGGTTACAACGATGGCCCCGTCTCCGGCCTCGACCATCGCCGGCGCCAGCCGCCGCGCCAGATGCAACAGCGCCATCGTATTGACTTGAAAATTAAGAACGAGGGCTTTCGGATCGATCTCCAGAAAATTGCCGAACGCGCCACCCACCGCGTTGTGGACCAATACTTTCGGCGCTCCTAGATCCCGCCGTACAGCCTCGATTACGGAATCGAGCTGAGTCTCATCGGTGACATCGCAGCGGTAGCCCCTCGCGTTCGGAATCTCGCGCTGAAGTGCATCGAGACGCTCACGCGTGCGGGCCAGCATGGCCACCCTGTATCCTCCGAGCGCGAATCGGCGCGAGATAGCCGCGCCGGTCCCGGGACCGACCCCTGTCACCAGAACTACCGGAACGTTTTCACTCATGATGATTGAATCCTCGCACCCTCGGTTGATTCAGGGTCTTCGAGTTCACTTTTGCGGTGCGCTTTTCTTCAGGGCCGACTCGAGGAAATCAAGACGATCGTTTCCAAAGAACATTTCACTACCCACGATAAAGGTCGGCGAACCAAAAACTCCACGGTCGGCAGCGAACTGAGTGTTCGACGTCAGGCGTTTCGCGTATTCGTCTCCCTCCGCCTTCGTCAGAATTGAGTTTCCGTCCAGTCCGGCTGCTTCCAAATACCGAACGACTTCGCCGCGGTCCGTGACATTCACCGCATCGGTCCAGAATGCGGAAAATACAGCTCGGTTGTATTGCTCTTCCAGATTCATTTCCTGTGCAACCAGTGCACCCCTCAAGGTCAGACTGTGATCGCCTCGAAGATGAGGATTCATCTTGAACGGAACCTCGTAGCGAGCGCACCATCTTGCGATGTCCTGACCGGCGTACTTCCGCTTGTTGCTGCACACCACGGTTGTGGGAGTATTGCCCACCAGCTTCATCAGATTGAGGAGATGCATCGGCCGCGTCTGGAAGCGCGCGCCGGTGCGGGCTGCGATAGCGTCAAGTTGCGTACGGGCCAGATAAGTATAGGGGCTGATAAAGTCAAAGAAGAAATCCACGTCCGCCATAATTGCTGCTCCTTGCTTGGTGATGGGCGCCGCGAGAGCCGGCGCGGTGTGAACTGCCAATCAGCAGCTCTGAGTCATGATGCCTCTGTCTGCGCGCCGTGTTCCAAGAACTCCTGAAGCGCGAGCTCCAGGTTATGACTCGGTCTTTCCGAATCGCCGAGTTTAATCAGGGCGTAACGCTGGTCATCGTCGAGAGCTGCCCATGCCTTGTCGTCGAGTTCGACACCGGCCACGCGTGCATGGTGGGCCAGTATCTGCGGCGGGCGATCGGGCGGATTGGCGGACCGGCGCGTATCGTCGGGGAGGGTCTTGGCCGGAGAGCCAGTACGTGCCAGCGCTACTTCTTCGATGAAGGTTCTCAGCGCACTCTGTTCCTCCGCTGAATCTGCGGGAGCGTGACAGATCATCAACCTCTCGCCGCGCCCCAGCTGCTCCCATTGCGCCAGATGGAGTTTGATCCCGACTGCATCCAGCTTTCTCCGTGCCGCCATCGGAAGGCAATTTAGCGACTCGTAGATCTCAGCCTCAAACTTGAATTTCCGAATCATCGTGATGCTCCTGGTGCGCGCGAATGGGTCCGTCAGCGGCGTCAGCCTTGACAGATACTAGGTTCCAAAGTAGAAGTCAGTCAAGGGCTTCCAAAATGGAACCTTGAATTCCTGAACCGCCGCGTTTTCGGAGGCTCCAGCCGATGAGCAATCAAATCACCCCTTTCAAAATTGCCGCCACCGATGAACAGCTCGATGACCTGAAGCGCCGGCTGCGTAACACCCGTTGGCCCGAGCGCGAATGCGTCGATGACTGGTCGCAGGGGCTGCCGCTCGCCTACGCGCAGGAGGTGTGCAGGTACTGGCTTGAGGAGTACGACTGGCGCACCCGCGAAGCGCTGCTCAACCGCTTTCCGCAGTTTAAGAGCGAGATCGATGGACTTGGAATTCACTTCATTCACGTAAAATCGCCACACGCTGACGCGCTCCCGATCGTGGTCACCCACGGATGGCCCGGATCGATCGTCGAATTCCACAAAGTGATCGAGCCTCTGGTGAATCCGACCGCGCACGGCGGCGCTGCGAAAGATGCCTTCCACCTGGTGTGCCCCACGCTTCCCGGTTACGGCTTTTCCGACAAGCCCACGCGCGCAGGATGGAACGTGCAGCGCATCGCGAAAGCATGGTCGGAGCTGATGCCGCGGCTGGGCTACAAGCGCTACGCGGCGCAGGGAGGAGACTGGGGCGCCGCAGTCACCACCGTCATCGGACTCCAGGACCCCGCAAATTGCGTCGGAATTCACCTGAACATGCCCATCGTCGCGCCCGACCCATCCGTACCCGACCTGACCGAGAGGGAAAAGTCGGCGCTCGACGGCATGCAGCATTACAACGATTGGGACTCCGGCTATTCCAAGCAGCAGAGCACGCGCCCGCAAACGCTCGGCTACGGACTCGCCGACTCGCCTGTGGGCCAGGCGACGTGGATTCTGGAGAAATTCTGGTCGTGGACCGACTGCAACGGCCATCCGGAGAACGTGCTGACGCGCGACGAGCTGCTCGACAACATCATGATGTACTGGTTGCCGGACGCGGCCGCATCTTCGGCGCGCCTGTACTGGGAGAGTTTTCGTAATTTTCCGACCGACTACCAGGTTAACGTGCCGGCCGGATGCTCCATTTTCCCGAAAGAGATCTTTCGCAGCTCCCGGCGCTGGGCCGAGAAGCGATTCACCAAGCTCGTCTACTTCAACGAACTCGACAAGGGCGGCCACTTCGCCGCCTTCGAGCAGCCGGAGATGTATTTGAAGGAAGTGCGCGCCTGCTTCCGCAAGGTGCGGTAGCTCAGCTGCCTTGGCGGAGATGCCGCCTCTGGGCGAGATCGCGTTCGTGATTTTGTATCACATCGAACGTCGCCGCTCACCGACATCTGCGAAGACGTTTAACGCAGGCGAGAAATCTTCCTTGCCAAGGATCGCGTAGGCGGTTTTGAAGAGATGAACATGCAGCCAAAGGCTAACCGAGGAGACAGTCATGAATAAGGTAAGGCTCGAGACTTCAGGTTCTGTCGGCATCCTCTCGCTCGCGAATCCTCCCCTCAATCTGTTCAGCGACGAATTGATCGAGGACCTGCGAACGGCGGTGAATCAAGCCAAGCGGCTTTCACTGCGAGCGCTGCTCGTGCGGGCCGATGGCAAGGTCTTCTCCGGCGGCGCTGATGTTGTGATTTTCAAGGGTAAGACGGCGAACGATGCGCGCGAACGCTTCACCAGCCATCTGCGAACGATCGCCGATCTCGAAGAATTGCCGTTTCCAACTATCGCTGCCGTGCAGGGGGCATGCATGGCGGCGGGACTGGAACTCGCACTAGCATGCGATCTGATATGGGCGGCTTCTTCGGCACGTTTCGGGCAGGTCGAGGCATCGATTGGAACGACCACGCTGCTGGGCGGCGTTCAACGTCTGGCTGAGCGTGCGGGCCCGAGCCGCGCACGCGAAATTGTCTACACCGCCGATCAATACGATGCCGCGACTTTCGAGCGATGGAACATCGTGAACAAAGTTGTCCCCGACGAAAAGTTTGAGGCGGAGACACGAGCCTTTGCCGAGCGACTTGCGAGTGGCGCGACTCTCGCCTATGCAGCCGGCAAGAAGTTCGTACGAGCGTATCTGGAGAGGGGCATCCGTGCCGCCGACGCCCTAGTCGAAGAGATCGCACCGGCACTGTTTGAGACGGCTGACATGCGCGCTGGTATTGATGGATTGATCGAACATGGGCCTCGCCAGTTTCGCAACAAGGTCATTTTCCAAGGTCGGTAGTTATCCCGTAGGAGAGGTCGAATATGAAACCTGTTTGTCTGGTGATAGGCGCCGGTGCGGGTATCGGTGGAAATGTCGCTCGACGCTTTGCACAAGAGGGCTATCACGCTTGCCTCTGCCGGCGCAGCGATCTGGACGGGTTGAATAGAATGGTGACCGCCATCAAAAGCGATGGAGGTTCCGCCACCGGCTTTCTCCTCAATGCGATCGAGGCAAACTCAATCGAAGACCGGGTTGCCGCCATCGAGGCCGAGATCGGTCCGATCGAAGTCGTGGTTTATAACTTGGGCGCCCAGATTGGCGATAGGGCGTTGAAGGAGACATCGCTCAAGGCGTTCGAAACAGGCTGGCGCCTGGGAACGTTCGGTTTATTTCGCCTCGCGTCAGCGGTATGCCCGCTGATGGAAGCGCGGGGCAAGGGAACAATCCTAGTGACCTCGGCGACGGCGGCGATGCGTGGGAACGGCGGTCAACATTCGCATGCGGCCGCCATGGGAGGGCGACGAATGCTCTGCCAGACACTCAACGCAGAATTCGCATCGAAAGGAATCCACGTCGCGCATATCGTGATCGACGGCGCCGTGGATGCGCCCGACACCTTGGGGAAAATGCTCGGGCCGGAAAAGTTCCGACAGCTGAGAGAAACCCGAGGCAACGAACATGATGGACTGATGCTTCCCACGCAGATCGCCGAAACCTACCTGCACCTCGGGCGACAACACCGATCGACGTGGACCTTCGAGCTCGACCTGCGGGCATTCTCCGATCGTCCATGGTGGAATCACTGAGCTCATCTCGTTAACGGAATATGGGAGCACGGAACATGACTCAATCCGACCAACGCGACACTGAAGCTTCCGAGCAAGATGTTGCACTCATCGTTGGGGGCGGCCCCGGCATCAGTTCAAGTTGCGCCAGACTGTTCGCGAAAAACGGGATGCGTGTCGCCATCGCAGCGAGGAGTGCGGATAAACCGGTCCTGCTGAATCTTGAGAAAATGCACGGCGTGCGCCGATACGCATGCGATGCGAGCGAACCAGCGGCCGTGGAGCTGCTCTTCCAGAATGTGGTTCGAGACCTTGGGACTCCTACTCTTGTCGTGCACAACATTGACGGCCGGGTTGCCGAAATATTTCGCAAGCAGATTATCGAAGCTGACCCGAGCGTCGCGCTCGTGACCCTTCGGAACTCAGCTTTCAGTGCGTTTTTAGTTGGTCAGCAGGCAGCTCGGCTGATGCGCGAAAACGAGCCCAACGCCAATGGCGCGAGAGGAACGATCATCTTCACCAACGCAAGCGCGGCGCTCAAAGGCTTCCCGTTGAGCGGCGCCTTTGCGATGGCGTGCCAAGCAAAGTCTGGACTCGCACAGAGCATGGCAAGAGAACTGATGCCGCAGGGTATACACGTAATAAATGTGCCGATCGACGCCGCGATTGGCTGGACGCAGGAAGACGGTACCCGCGCGCATCGACTGGCGGGAACAAGTGTCGACGACAACATGGCCGACCCGGACCGCATCGCGGAAACCTATCTGCAACTGCATCGCCAGCATCGCTCGACTTGGGCGTTCGAGGTGGTGCTACGACCATGGGTCGAGAAATGGTGACTGGCGCTTCGCCGTCGCCCTTGAACTCATGCGGGTGGAACTGCAACGACTGTACCGCGACGCCTGGCGACCGATGTGGGCCATTAAACCTGCTCGGCAACCCGTCACCGAGCGGCGCTTTGGTTTTGATCGCTAGGCAGAAACCAATTTGAAGACGCCGCTGGCGCGGGCGCAGACGGAATCGTCTGCCAGAACCAGCACGGTCGCAAAGCAGAGCGACTTGCCCGTCTTGATCACCTCAGGGCGAATCTCGAGCCATTGGCCCACCCTCGCGAACCCGACGAAATCTACGGACAGGCTGACGGTGACGAGGCCTGCCGTATTTGCAACCTGCTGACCGCAGCTCAGCCCCATTGCGTTGTCGGCGAGTGCGGTAATGAGGCCGCCATGGACGAAGCCACGACTGTTGGCATGTGGGGCATCCGCCCTGATTGCGAGGCTCACGCCGTGCGCGGACTGCCGCGCGTAAATTGGCTCCCACGGATCTGTGAGGCCGCTCCGACGGGTATGGCGCTCGAAACCCTCTGGCACCCGCTCTTCACGGGCCGGATTACTTCTCATAACCGGTATTGGCACTCCTGCTTCACACGAATTGGTTCTGTCGCCATTGACCGACCGATTCACCTAATCTGCACAACGACTTTCCCCCTGGCTCGACCCTTCTCGACATAAGCAAGCGCTTCCTTTGCTTGATCGAACGGAAATACCGTGTCGATCACCGGCCGGATGCTCCCCACCTCGAGAAGTCGAGCTATCTCTGCGAGTTGGCCACCGTCGGGATGCACGAACAGGAATGAATACTCGACGGCTCGTTTTCTGGCGAGGCGATTCATCTTGAGGCTCAGCAGCCCCAGCACCAACACCATGAGAAAGTTCATGCCTCTAGAGCGACCGAATGCAGCGTCAGGAGGCCCGATCAGCGAGACGATGATGCTGTTGGGCTTCAGAATCTGGAGGGATCTCTTTAGCGAATCGCCCCTTAGGGTGCCGAGAACGACATCATAATCCCGCAGCACGTCCTCAAATTGCTGCTTGTGGTAATCGATCACTTCATCAGCTCCCAGGCTCCGGACCAGGGCCATGTTGCCCGCGCTGGTCGTCGTACCCACCTTGGCTCCGAGATATTTCGCGAGTTGAATCGCGAACGTCCCAATGCCTCCGGCGCCTGCGGGAATGAACACCTTTTGGCCGGGCTTTAGGTGGGCACGCTCTTTCAGCGCCTGCCAAGAGGTGAGTCCTACCATCGGGATGGAGGCCGCCGGCACAAAGTCCAGCCGCGCCGGTTTGAGCGCAGCGGCGTTCTCGGGGACAACCGCAAACTCAGCAAGAGCGCCTGTGCGCAGCCCAAAGATGCTGGCGAAAACAGCATCGCCCGGTTTGTAGCGGGTGACCGATGCCCCCACCTCCTGCACGACACCCGCTATATCGCTGCCCAGCGTGGCCGGTAGCTGAGACGGGATGACAGCCTTCATCTTTCCCGCCCTGATCATGTTGTCCACCGGGTTCAAACCAGCGGCGTGGACCTGAACGAGGATTTCGTCCGCTTGGGGCACTGGTCGAGGAATGTCAGCGAATGCGACCTGATCTGGTCCGCCATAACGTTTGAAGACAAGTGCTTTCATACGGTTGATCTACCTTGAGAATGAAGGGACCCTCATCGTCCCCAGCGTGCGGTGCCCAACCTCTCCGGCCTCCAGCCCGCCTCTCGTCTCCTCTCCGCCAGAGCGTCGCAGATCATCATCAACATCACGCCCGAGCTGCTCCAACTGGATGTCCAGCCTCGAAGTTGAACTTTCAGGCCATTGCGATGCTCCGTGTTGTTCTCGAATTGGTGCATTGGGGCTGACGGTCTTGACAGATACTAGATTCCAAAATAGAAGTTAGTCAAGAGAAGGTTCCAAAATAGAAGCCAGCAAATGTCGACAGCGACTATCGAGGATTTCTAATGACGAAGAGCAATAGAGTGGCGATTGTGACTGGGGCTTCTACAGGAATCGGGCAGGCTTCGGCAAAGGCGCTGCATCAAGCTGGATTCCGCGTGTTCGGTACGAGCCGAAGGGCCGTCGCAAGTGTCAGCGAGGGGATCGCGATGATCACCTGCGATGTGACGGACGACGCCTCGGTGAAGATGGCCGTCGAAAAAGTGCTCGACACGACGGGCAGGATTGACGTTCTGGTCAACAATGCAGGGATGGGCCTGCTTGGCGGAGCTGAAGAGTCTTCGATCGAGCAAGCCCAAGCGCTGTTTGATGTAAACCTTTTTGGAGTGATGCGCGCGACCAATGCCGTCTTGCCGACCATGCGAAATCAGAAAGCCGGAAGGATCATCAATATAAGTTCGGTCCTTGGCCTGATACCTGCCCCCTTCTCGGCCCTCTATTCGTCTACGAAGCATGCCCTCGAAGGCTATTCGGAGTCCCTGGATCACGAGGTGCGGAGCTTCGGCATTCGGGTGTGCCTGCTGGAGCCGGCGTATACCCGCACTTCCTTCGAACAGAATATGGCGCTTCCCGATCGGACACTGGACGCGTACGCCACGGCGCGAGCAGGGGCGAATGCGCTTATTCACGATGCGATGAACACGGCCGACGCTCCCGAGGTTGTGATCGAAAGCTTAATCGAAGCTGCGACCTCCGCGTCGCCGAGGCGGCGATACACCTGCGGCAAGGTTGCCCGCCAGGTGAGCGTCCTGCGCCGGTTTGTTCCCGAGCGGATGTTCGACAAGAGTCTTCGCAAGCAGATGCGGTTGCCGGCGTAATCCCCGGTTCGTCCGACCTGACTGTGCATTCCCTCTTGACTCGACCAGAGGTTCCAAAATAGAAGGGAGTAAGTAAGGTTCCAGAATGGAAGCCAGCCCCCAGACGCCGACCAATGCCGCGTGACTCTTTCAATCGCGAAATAGATTACCTGCGCATCTCGGTGATCGACCGCTGCAATCTGCGCTGCGTTTACTGCATGCCGCTGAATGGAATTCGGTTCCTGCCCAAGGCCGAGTTGCTCACGCCCGTTGAAATCGAGGCGGTCGTGCGGGCGGCGGTGAGGGTGGGCTTCAGAAAGTTCCGCTTGACCGGTGGCGAACCGACGCTCCGGCTCGACCTGCTCGAAATCGTCGAGCGGATCGCAAGGGTTCCCGGCGTGGGCGATCTTGCCTTGACCACCAACGCGATACTGATGCGTGAACTAGCAGGCCCGCTCAAAGCCGCGGGCCTCAACCGGGTCAACGTCCATCTCGACAGCCTCGACCCAGTCACCGTCGAGCGCCAAATGCGCGGGGCAACCTTTACCCAGATCTGGCAAGGCATCGAAGCCTGCGAGGCGGCGGGGCTGACACCGATCAAGATCAACGCCGTCGTCACGGCCGGATACAACGAGGCCGACGTCGTCGAACTTGCGCGGCTGACGTTGGCGCGCGACTGGCACGTGCGGTTCATCGAGCTGATGCCGCTTGGCGGCGGCGAATGCGCCACGCTCTCAGTGAAGCGCTACGTATCGAACATCGAAACGCGACGACGCATAGAGACGGCGCTGGCCCCCCTGTTCGAGTTCGAGGGCGCGAGCTCGTCGGACGAAGCGCGCAACTTCCGGTTCGCAGGCGGTCGCGGCGTCATCGGCTTCATCAGCCCTGTGAGCGAACCGTATTGCGGTACCTGCAACCGGATGCGGCTTACCGCCGATGGAAAGTTTCATCTTTGCCTGCTCAATGACGACGAACTCGACGTGCGTAGCGCACTGCGTTCAGCGCGGGCAGATGCTCTCGACGAAGTGGCGCGAATTCTTCTGCGAGCGGTCGAGTTGAAGCCGACCGGCCATCATCTACTCGACGGCCGTTCGACCCGCGAGCGTTCGATGTATCAGATCGGCGGATAGTTCAAAACGTTCAGACTCAAGGAGGCCGTAATGTCAGCTAATCTCCCCGCTTCTGGTGTCGCCAACTCGGACTGGAAGTCCACAGCATGCATTCTGTGCGAGTGTAACTGCGGCGTCGAAGTCCAACTCGGCGGCAAAGATGGCCGCCACTTGGTAAAGGTGCGTGGCGACGACGCGCATCCCGCATCGAAGGGCTATGCCTGCGAGAAGGCCCATCGGCTCGACTTCTATCAGAATGGACCTCATCGGCTGACGAAGCCGCTACGTCGGCGCAGTGACGGGAGCTTCGAAGAGATTGACTGGGACACTGCGATCGCCGAGGTGGCCGCTCGGTTCTCCGCGCTGCGCAAAGAGCATGGCGGCGACACAATCTTTTATTACGGTGGGGGAGGCCAGGGTAACCATTTCCCCGCTATCTACGGCAACACAACCCGCGCGGCCCTCGGTTCTGTACATCGCGCGAACGCGCTTTCCCAGGAGAAGACAGGAGAGTTCTGGGTCGCGGCGAAGATGGTTGGGTTCTATACGCGGGCTGACTTCCATAACTGCGAGGTCGCCTTTTTTCTTGGCAAGAACCCATGGATGTCCCACAGCATCCCGCAAGCGCGGGTTACGCTGAAAGAGATCGCGAAAGACCCTGCCCGCTGCCTGATCGTGGTGGATCCGCGCCGCACCGAGACCGCCGAACTTGCCGATATCCACCTTCAGGTTAAATCTGGCACAGACGCGTGGCTGCTGGCCGCGACGCTCGGTGTGCTCGTGCAGGAAAACCTCATTGCCGGCGAGTGGCTCGCTTTGCATGCGAATGGACTCAGCGAAGTACTGCCCCACTTTTCCGAACTGCCGATAGCGAAATATTGCGAGGCTTGTGGCGTGCCAGAGGAACTGGTGCGCAAGGCGGCCAGACGGATTGCGTCGGCCGCGAGTGTTGCCTCTTTCGAGGATCTCGGCGTGCAGATGAACCGGCATTCCACGCTGGTGTCCTATCTTCACAAGCTGCTGATGCTGCTGACCGGCAATTTCGGGAAGCAAGGATCTTCGTACATTCCGACGATGATGGCGCCGTTTACGGTCGGACATGAGGGCGGCGCAGGAACCGAGGTAATATCGTCGGGTGACCCACAGGGCGCGGGAGTAAAAAAAGGCACTCCCGTGACAGGTTCGCGCCTGATCGGAGGTCTCACGCCGTGCAACGTGATTCCGGATGAAATCCTCACTGATCACCCCAAGCGATTTCGCGCGATGCTGGTCGAGAGCGGCAATCCCGCCCACTCGGTGGCAGACAGCGCGCGCATGCGCGAGGCGCTCGCGTCGCTCGACCTGCTGGTGGTGATCGATGTCGCCTTCACCGAGACCGCTCGCCTCGCGGATTACGTGCTTCCCGTCGCGAGCCAATTCGAGAAGGCCGAGGCCACGTTCTTCAATTTCGAGTTCCCGGAGAACTACTTCCATGTTCGCAGGCCGCTGATGGCGCCACTGCCGGGACTGTTCTCCGAAGCAGAACTGCATTGTCGGGTTCTCGAAGCCCTCGGCGAGTTGCCCGCTGAACCGATTGCCGCGCTGCGTGCCTCTTGGAAGGAAGGCCGCAAGTCTTTCAGGCAGAAGTTCACCGAGCTCGCGATGAGCGATCCTCGCGTGATCCCACTCGCGCCGGCCCTGCTCTATCGAGCGATAGGCGACCTGCTGCCGGAAGGATTGGCAGAAGCAGCAGGGGTGTGGCTGCTATGCCAAAGCGCAGCCCAAACCCAAGGAGCTTCTCTCGCCCGCGCCGGATTCGCCGGCGAGTCGGGTGAGGCCGGCGACGCGTTATTCGATGCGATCCTGGCCGCGAAAAGCGGTGTGACATTCGCGATCGACAATTGGGATGAGTGCTTCGAGCGGATGCGCACGCCGAACCATAAGGTGCAGTTGGCGATTCCCGAACTGTTCGCGGAACTCGATGCGCTTGCCACGGCGGCCCCGTCCCTTGCGACGACAGAGTTCCCGTTCATGCTCTCTGCCGGCGAACGGCGCTCCTTCACCGCCAACACGATCATGCGCAACCCCGACTGGCGAAAGAAGGATGCCGGCGGGGCGCTGAGCATCAACCCTGAGGACGCCATGAGCATCGGTCTTGCCGATGGAAAGCGCGCGAGACTCACAACCCGGCGCGGCAGCGTCGAGGTATTGGTACAGGTCTCTGACCGCATGCAGCGCGGCCACCTTTCGTTGCCGAACGGACTCGGCCTCGACTTTCCCGCAACGGACGGCCGGAGAGTCTCGGCTGGCGTTGGACCCAACGAGCTTACACGCAGCGAGGATCGGGACTGGGTCGCAGGCACGCCCTGGCATAAGAGCACGCCCGCGCGGGTCGAGGCTCTATAAGCGCGCCGCGCCGGCAACAATGCTCGCCGAATTCTCTGGAATGGAGCGGGACCCGTGGTACCGCTCCATTCGCTCCCTCCGGCGGAGCACCTAAATCGTCAAGCAACCCGGAGGAAGGAAAACCGATGCCTTGGATAGTAACGCGGCTGTGCCGCGATTGCGTGGACACCGCTTGCATATCG
Organism: uncultured delta proteobacterium; assembly: GCA_963717005.1. Taxonomy (GTDB): domain Bacteria; phylum Desulfobacterota; class Binatia; order Binatales; family Binataceae; genus Binatus. The sequence continues at coordinate 3,578,920 of OY970324.1, read as the reverse complement.
GTATGCCCAGTCGATTGCATCTACAGCTATGCGGGCGCAGACAAAGCAAGTTTCCCCAACCAGCTCTTCATTAATCCTGACGAGTGCATCGACTGCGGTGCATGCGAGCCGGAGTGTCCCTGGCAGGCAATCTTCGAAGAAGCCGCGGTGCCTGAACAGTTCAAAGATGATGTCACTCTGAACTACGGGACGATCGACCAATCGTCGGAGTTCGTAGTCCAGAAGCATGAACCAAAGGAAGCTCCGACGCCGGAGCAGGTAGAGGCGAACAAAGCTAAGTGGGGGTTGACCGCATGAGGCTGCGGAAAACGGCGCTCGCGCATCGCGCGAGCGCCGCGCGTAACCTATTCGCGGCAGATGCGGTTGAGGATATAATCCGCCGCGTGCTGTGCTTGGGCCGCAGCATGAATGAGAAGTTTGCGATCATCGCGGAGTTTCTTCAGACAGCCGGCGACGTACGCGGCCTGATTCTCGACTACCGCGTTTGAGATTCCAGCTTCAGCGCAAAGATAAGCCGCTCCGAGCTCGGCAACCATCTCCTCGCGTGAATACGTCGCCGAACCGAAAGGTGCGGCTTCGAGGATCGATTCGCGAGCGAGGCGCGCTTGACTCCCTGTCGAGTGGACTGCCTCGTGTAGGGCAGTGGCGTAAAATTCTTCGGCCCAACTGAGCCGCGTTACATAAAACCCCAGCGGATTGCTGATCACGGTATCGGTCGAGTTCTGAGGCGAGATCTCGGTTTCGAGGATCGCCTCCCGATGACTGGTACCGAGCGGCGCGCCGCTCATGTCGAGGGCGGTCTCCCTCCAGCGGACCTGGTAGCTCTTCGGCGAAGCCTGAAGGATCGATTCAATCTGAACGCTGACCGTCTGGTGCTTCATGAGCTGGAACGGGTTCTTCGCGAAATCATCGGCATGAAAGTACGACTCGAGGAACTTGTTCGCCGCGCCATGCGCGTGCGCGAGAAGATCGTCGAGCATGTTCTGTTCCACGGCCGGGTCGCTGCTCACGAATCGCGCATCCCGGATGAACGCGGCGATCTCGTAGCGCTTCATGCGCTCGACCGTCGCCGGCGTATTCGAGGCGGTGAGTGCGGTCGGGATCGTGATGGCGTAGCCGAGCTTGTCGACTTCGACCACGAATGGGATCACTTTGGTTCGCGCGCTAATCCACACGATGCCGAGAGCGAGAATGAGGCTCAGGAGCATCAGGCCGGCGGATGTGATCTGCCAGTTACGTTTTCCGAGAACGAGATCGCCGTAGCGCTCATCCCACTCTCGTCGTGCCTGAAGATAAAACTCGCTTTCCATTCTGTGCTCCGCGCCTGTCTCACTCCGCGGCGATGGGCAGAGCATCAGCAATTGGCGAGCCATTTCCCTACAGTCCCTCAACTCAGCGGGCGCGCGATCTGCGGGTCCGAGTTCAGATTGTCCTAGTGCCGCCTGAAGCGTGATCAGCATTCGCGGTGTAAAGTTATTGCTGTGAGCGACATACACACTCGGATTGATCGGGTCGAATGTACCGACTGCAACGAGTCGCTCGACCATTCGTACGCATCTCCCGCGAAGGGGCTCTGTCCACGGTGCGGCTCGCTTAAGCGCACGATTCACGTCGGTGTGCTGACCGAGACGCTCGAATTGCACGAGAAGGCTGAATGGCGATCCCGAGATAGCAGACGAGGAAAGCCGCTTCGGTGGGGTGTGATCGGCGATGACTTGCACAGGAGATCCGGCCGCTGGAGCCTGGTGGAGCGGATCTTCGACAGAATCAAAGGTGTCTATTACGAGCACATCTCAGACAAGGAGAGCGGAGCTGTAATAAAGCACTGCGAGGAGAAGCTCAGCGACCATCGCGGGCACGGTTCCGCTAAAACAGCGTCAGACAAGCAGGATCGGGCGCGGAAAGGGTCTGGCAAGGATCGCGAAAAATAGGATCAGGTTTTCGGCGTGGCGGGAATCGCGCGGGTTCGATCGCCGAACCGCTGATACAGCGAGATGAATTAAACAATGCTATTAGTGCAACTTTCAGGCGAACGCCAGAGCGAAGTGAAAAAAGGTGGGGCGACTGTAGACCCCCGAAGCTGGACGTCAGCCACGGTCGGCGGTGGATGGGTTTCAGGCTATTTTCAGGACAATCGGCGGGAAATTGGCGGAAATCGGGGTTACAGCAGGGTTTGTGCCGACCAAAAAAATCTAGGAACTTAGCCCTGTTTGTCTCCGTCATCCCCCGGATTTCCCTGCTCGGATTCGTTCCCAAGCTGGACGTCGCCGGTTCGACCCCGGTCGCCCGCTCCAATCTTTCGCTTGTGAATCCGCAGAGTTAGCGACGAGCCGCGAGATTCGCGAAGATCGCGACGGTCCGCCATCACCCACGTATCACCTAAACTCGGCGGCTAGAAGCGCGACTGATTGGATTCCCGTTCTCGCCGCAAGCCGCGCCAGGCGCTTGCCGCTGCGCGGCCTTTCCAACTTGTTCGAAGCGCTCGAACTCGAGGCGCTGTTCTGGCGCGTCCGTCGCTACGGAGCTGACGGCGCGCGGCTTTGGTTTCTGTTCGGAATAAACCCTGAAAGGTTCGCTGAGCTTCCAGCGGCTGACGCCGGCGCGAGCGCCGGAGAACTCGAAGGCGGAGAAAGTACAAGTGGGCTAGGACCCCAGCCGCGCGGAGAGCCGCGATATGGGAGCGATGAAGCGGCGGGAGTACGGGGCAACCTGATGGCGTTCGACGTGCAACGTAGAGCGCGGTGCGCCGGTCGTAGGCGTAGGCAGGCGAGTAGGCGCCGCTAAGCAGCGGGCTGAATCCATCAGCAGGCAGCGGGTGCATCCCGCAAAACCACGGGCGCGAGCAACGTGCTTCTAGTCCGCGACCAGCGGACACGCTCTCACGACTCGCAGCAGAACTCGACGGCGAGGCAACTCGCCGGGCCGTGGATCAAGAGTCTCTTTAGCCGAAGGCCTGCCCGTTTGGGACAGTTGCGTTCCAAATCAGGATGCGCTCGCGACAAGCGACTCGCGCAAAACCGCCATTAACAGGGAATAGTCGCGCGCGAGCGAAGCGAGTGCGCCTTCATTCTTGCCTGAGTATACCGCTCTTCGGAGACCACAGCGAAACTATCACTCCGAGCAGAAATGCGGCGCCAGTGTAGATGTAAATCGTTCGCACCGACTCGGAAGTGACAAGACGGAAACCCGAACAGGCAAGTCCTGTCAGGGAAGCTCCCAGAATCAAAATGTTGAGATATCGAAGAAACCGATCGACTGATACTTGTCGGTCTCCAATCACCGAACCATTCCAAGACGTAGACCCGGACAGAATCAAAGCCGCATATAGCGAAAGGGCTAAAGGCCCGTTCACTAGTACTAGACTGGGGACCAAGCCCGCAAATGACGCTGGCAAATATCCGCTAGCGAGCGCATGGGGAACGAGGACCATAGACCAGCCACACGTAACTGATCCGATCAGAAAAGTAATAAGTGCACTTGAACTGAGGCCGAGAGCGTTCTTCATGTGAAAATTTGCAAAGACACCTCGAAGGGTAAGTCTATTCGGTCCGCTCAAATCTGCCATTCGGTCGCCTAAGCACGTTCGCCGCCCGCGCGCGACCGCCTATAGCGTAGCGTTCATAGTCTGCTAGGTACGCTTCGGACTTCTCGGATTCGGGCATAAAGGTGCCGTCGAAATAGCGCCAGGCGCTCCGAGCGCGCGCGAGGCCGCCAGCTCGACCGCGAGGCAGCGGCGTGCGCATCGCTTGAGCAAATTTCTCGACCGCGCCACCGATGACCGGCGCGACCTGCGCGGCTCCGACGATCTGCGCTGCGAGAGTTCGAAGCAGGAGCTCGCCTTCGAGCCGGGCGCGAAGTTGCGCGTGCTCGCGCTCAAGTCGCTGGATGTGTTCGAGCAAATCGCTGGTAGCGTGACCAGATGTGCGCCCGTCGCTGCGATCGAATAGCCACATAGTGGCTGGATTGTACGCTCGAAGTGGATCAAAGTCGCCCGCTCCATTTCATTCGCGATTCTCTTTCCACGGAGGAATTTGGCGACTCGTGCAACATTTGACACGAGCTAGACTGATCGGGGAAAAATGGCATCACGGCGCCGACCGGTCGCCGAGTTTTTGGAACATCCGCCCCAGCCGGGGTTCCATTGGCGAAGGGGAAGCTGCCCTCACGGTTGTCGATGTCCAGGCCATCTCTTAATGCCGCGTCGCTGGGGGACGTGGGTGTAAAGAGGAGGCTTGTCAATGACCAAGCACGGCAGTTTCAAGAAGGTTGTCCGGCGGCACGCGCACGACACCGGTCAGCGCTACACCGAAGCGCTCACCGACCTTGAAGGGCTCCAGGCCCGGATGTTTCACCAGCCCGTCGGTGAGCGTCTGGTCACCCATCTCCGGGATCACTACGGCATCGATGCGATCGCTCGCGACGAAACTCAGTCAGCACCATGACCACGTTTTTCGCGTTGACCGCCGCGACGGCGACCCGTGGATTGCGCGCGCGTTCTCGCCGGCCCGTCCGCGGGCCGGGGTCGAAGGCGATGCGGCGATCCTGCGGTTCCTGGAGCGGCACGACTACCCGGCGGAGCGGGTCGCGACCGACGACGCGGTGTCGGCGTTCGACGACTCGACCGTCCTCGTCACCCGATTCGTCCCCGGCGGGCCGCTCCCCGCGGCGGTCGGACACGAGGGCAGCGAGAAGTTCGCCATCATGGGTGACCTGCTCGGACGGCTGCATACCCTGCCGTTCGACGAGTCCGTCAGCCGCCCTGGTGGGGCGAGCGGTGACGATCCCAGCCGCGAGGGCAGCCCGCGTCAGGACCTGATGGCGGCGCTCGCGTTCCTCGACGCGGTCCACACGAAGGTCGCTTTAGCCGAGCGCGAGCGATTCGAGCGGCTCCGCGACCAGGTGCGCTCGGCCGACTACGGCGAGGGCCTGCCCGAAGCGCTGGTGCACGGCAACCTCCTCCACGCTCCGGATCACGTTATTCTTGGCGAGCGAGGGCCGGTGGCGATCAACTGGAAGGCGGCCGGGCGCGGCCCGCGCCTGGCGGACTTTGCCTGGCTTATGTGGGGCACCTGGGGCAACGCCGACTGGATCAAGCTGGCCGTAGGCGCGTATCGCCAGCACGTCGAGTTAACCGACGACGAGCTCGAGCGGCTCGAGGCGGTGATGTACATACGCCCGCTGTACCTGGGATGCTTCAGCTACCGGCGTGACGTGGTCAACGGCCGCCCGCCCAAGGAAGTGTGGGGCTTCGTTAACCCCGGGCACATCGGCGCAATTGCAGCCGCGACCCGAGCCGCATTCCGCTGATTGCTACTTCCACAGCGCGCGGCTGGTCGCCGCTGAATTTTATTCGCGATTCTTTAGTTGCTGGCTTTCGCCGAGGCCGTACACCATCGCGGTCTTGGTGGTGCCGAGTTTGATCCATTCGGCGCAATCAAGCTGAACCTTTTTGTAGAACTCTTCGGAGAGCACGAGAGCCTCTTTGCTCACCTCGTCGATTCGGTCGAACTTGCATTGAAAGGCAAACTCTCCCGACAGCGATTTCTCGAGAGCACGACTGCGCCAAATCGCGATTGTGGTCTTGCCCTTGAAGTGATGGCCGAAGTGAATGACGCCCATCGTGTTCTGCACTTCCTCGACTGCGACATTGTTGACCAGCATCATTTTGGTCCTGGGCCTGATGTCGATGCGCTTGAGGGTGGGAAAGGCGCGGGCGATGTCCTCGACGCCGCGGTCGAGCTCAATTTTGGGCGAGGTAAGTACACATCCATGGGAATAGACGCTACGCATCCCGCCGAGGCGGTCACGCTCGAGCAACAATTCTTCCTTGAATTTCACCTCGTCGTGTCCGCCCAATTGCGGACGGACGTCAACCGTGGCGGCGTCCTTGAGCTCCGGCGCGCGGTACTTGAAGGTCAGTTCGTGGTCGGGCCGGGGCCATCCCTGGTCGTAGAACGTGCGCTTTCGCAGAATGAAGTGGTTGTTGTAGAGGTCAAACTGCGGAGTGTCATAGAAAAGTACTTCCCGAACCTGACTATCGAATGCGTGTTCGTCAACATCTACCTTGATGTGAAGCTTCTTAAGAGTCCTGGAGGCCGCCTGCCAAAATTCGAGGAAACCATTCTTGCTGGTAAAACGATCGGGCTGGAGCAGAATTTTGTACTCGCGGTAGTGAACCACATCGCCGGCGAGATGCTGCGTTTCGGGATGCTTGCTTATGTGCTTGTCCATCGCGGGCATCATACTCCAATAAAATTGGCGAGAACGTAGCAGATGGGATCGTAATTGGCGGCGCCGGCTGACGCAATTGCATTTAGGATCTAGAATTTCCAGATCAGGTTGACACCGACCCAGTTGAGATAGTTCGTTGAGTAATGCCCTTGCAGAGTCCCTGCGAGCGGTCCGCGGCTGGCACTGTAAGGAGCGGGCCCTGCATCCATGAACTCCCACGCGGCGCCGGCGGTTATGCTACTGTTGATCTGATACTGGATACCGGTGCCGTATCGCAGTTGGCGATCGATCGGCAGCACGGGAACGCGGTTGGTTTTCGAGACCGTTGAGCTGTCATACGCAAAACCCGCCGACCATAGCCACCTTTCACCAATCCGCAATTGCTGTCCGATCGCGATCTGGCAGGTGTCTGAGAAATGCAGGTTGACGTTGACGGTCCTCTGCTTGGCTGTCGAGATTCCTACTGGAAACTCTCCGAACGCCGACCAGTTCTGCCATCCTACGTTACCCATCAGGCTCCAGTAGGAAGTGACATCGTAAAGTCCGCTCAGCATTACCTGCTGCGGCACTTCCATCGGGATATTGATCTTGGTTCCGCCGATTCGATTGCGGATATGGTTCAAAATGGGACCGAGGCCCGTGAGATGCGGCCGAAAGCCGAACTTGTAATCGACTGGCGATTGATAGGTCAGTCCGATGCGAAGTTTGGCGATCGGCTTGAGCAGTATGCCGACGTTGCCACCAAAGGCTTCATCCCACGATTCGAGCGCCAGGCCGCCGTCCGGCACGCGCGGAAGAGCGTTGTTAACCTTTGACTGAAATTTCAGTCGCGCGACCGAAAAGCTGACGCCTGCTCCAACCGACAGCCAGTCGTTCACCTCATAGGCGACCGAAGGATTAATCGTGCCGGAAATGATTGATTCGTAGGTCAGGTAATAACGTCCGACCCAGGTCGTGCCGTAGTTGCCGCTGAGACCGAAATTTGAGTCGACTGCCAGCCCGAGTCGCAACTTCTCGGAGAGTCTGTAGACGTAGAAGAACCCTCCCATTGGTGTAAACACACCAGCGTTGCCGCCGCCACCGCCCGACTTTGTGGTCTGCGAGGCAACGTTGAAGTTGGTGAAGGGCAGCAGCGCGCCAGACGCTGTTAACAACTGCGAACGATCCAGTTGAGTCATCCCAGCCGGATTAGCAGCAGCAGTTGAGGCGTCGTCAGCCATTGCAGCGCGACCGGCGCTCGCGGTACCCAGGTCGGGTGCGCCGGTTTCGTACAGCAATAAACCTGCGCCTCGCGCGGAGGTGACGAATGCGAGCAAGATTGCCGTGGCAAGAGAGAGAGTTCTGCCGGCCCTGCGCGATGCGGTCCGCACTACTACCTCGAAACTGTCGTTGGTCGCGCTAAGCACCATTCGAGGCCACCTCCCGCCGCATCCTATCGTGGATCACTCACTTCGAAATCAATACTTTGCCAGTTGTACTGTCGATGTTAAACAGCCAGAAAGCGGTTACGTCCTCCTCCAGGATCATCGCGACCATGCCGATACCGGGAGCAAAAAGATTGTAGCCGGTGTTCTGCGTATGAGCCGGCCCAACCTTGCCTTCGCACTTGACGCGGAACAGAACCGCGGGGAAGGTGCCGGCGGGTACGGTCACCTGGTAGGTGCCGACGTAGGTGTAGGTGCCGTTGATAGAACCCGAGTATCTCTGATCGCTAGGATCGTCGAGATAGTTCACCGCAACATGCTGCGTGTAGCTCTCTGACTGTCCCGGCTGCATGCCCTTGGGCACGAAGGGATTGGCAGGCGTCGTGACGACTACCACGCCTTCACCCGAGTCGGTGAGGGCGGCCATTATGATGTCGCCCTGGTCGGTCTCGCGCATGAAGCCTGCCAGCGTTGGAGTCATCTGAAAACGCCAGGCCCTTCTGCCACCGGGGCGCCTGGCCTTCCAGAGCCCGAGGGTTTGTATGGTTCCGGCGTGAGGCCCTGCGACGACCTGGAACTGCTGCGACTTCTGTTCAAGCGGGAAGTAGACCGTCGGATCGGTGATGGGATTGCTCGGTAAAGCCGCGCCGACTACTCCGGGTCCAAGCTGAGCGATGATATTCTGCTGATCCTCAGGCGGCAAAGGTAGCACGATACCCTGGGCGCGCGCCGATCCTGAAACCAACAGCAGTAGTGCAACCGTTGCAGGCACTAGTGTTCGCATTATAAGTCTCATTTCCATACTCACCACTGAACAGCAGTTACGTTTCTACTGGTTGCCGAATCCGACGGGCGAAGACGCTTACGTTATCCGAGGTCGATGTTTGACGGCGGGCGGATCATGATAGGCCGCCCGCCGTGTTGAGTGGAACTACTGGCCTTCGTGCTGCTTCATCATTTCCTCGACCTGGGCCTTTACAGCTTGCAGGTTGAAGGTGGCCGGCGCCTGCATAGGAGGATAGTCAACGGCCGTCATCGCAAGCTTGGCGACGTACTTCTGCACCATCACGAAGCGCCAGAACTCGCGCGCCATGAAGTCGTTCATGTACCCCCCGCCCATATCGTTAAGGCTCTCGCCGCGCAGGTTCGGGGTGCGCTCGAACGGATCTTGCCGAAGGTTCACGATGGTAGGCATATCGGTGGTGACCTTCTCGCCCGGCCAACCGTATGGCTGCTGGATGAACTGGTACTTGAAGTCATCGATTCGGATGGCGCCGAGGTGAGGTCCGCCGAAGTAGAAGAGTTCGTGCCGCACGGATGGCCCCTTGCCGTTGAGCAAATCGATCTGGTTATAGCCGTCGAGGTGATTCTTGTACTCGCGACCCTCGATAGTCACTCCCTTCAGGAGTTGATCGGTTATATCGGAATTGCCGGCCGCCGCCGAAAGCGTGGGTAACCAGTCGAGGCCGGAGAAGATGCCGTTCTCGACTCGATTAGGCTGGATATGACCGGGCCAGCGCGCGATGCAAGGCACACGGAAGCCGCCCTCGAAGGTGGTGCCCTTGGTGGCCTTGAACGGCGTCATGCCGCCGTCGGGCCAGGTGAATACTTCAGCACCGTTGTCGGTAGTGAAGATGACGATGGTATTCTCGGCCTCGCCAATATCATCGAGGTGCTTGAGGAGCTCGCCGACGCTGTCGTCCATCTGCGCCATGCCGGCCTCTTCGACGTTGTAGTTATTGGTGGCGTTCATCATCGCCTGGTACTTGGGCGGTATGTAAGTAAAGACGTGCATGCGGGTGGTGTTATGCCAGATAAAGAACGGCTTTCCGTCTTTCTTGGCCTTGTCCATGAAGCCGTTAGTGTTCTGGACCAGCACGTCGTCGAAGGTCTCCATGTCGTACTTGGCCTTGCGTCCTTGCTGCCAGTTCTGCATGTTCTTCATATTGGGAAATGGCGCCAAAGGACCCTCATCCACGATCTTCTGCTTCCCGACCTTGCCCCAGCGCGGCATCACGGTAGCGTCGTCCGTGTCGGACGCCCAGCAATGGGTTAGATCGCGGGGTCCGGTTTTGTCGATCCAGTCCTGGGGGTAGTCGAACCAGTACGGATCTGACATCGCGTCGAGGTGATACAAGTAGCCAAAGAATTCGTCAAATCCATGTACACATGGCAGATACTTATTGAGGTCACCAAGATGATTCTTGCCGAACTGGGCCGTTTCGTAACCCTGAGCCTTGAGGACAGTGGCGAGGGTAACCGCCTGTGCCGGCAGTCCTACATCCGCGCCGGCCTGTCCCACCGTTGTCAAACCGGTGCGAAGCGGTAACTCACCCGTAATAAAATTGGCGCGCCCCGCTGTACAGCTCGCCTCGGCATAGTAGTCGGTGAACATCATGCCCTGGGATGCAAGCTTGTCGAGGTTAGGTGTCTTACCGGACATGATTCCACGGTGATAGGCGCCGATATTGAACCAACCTACGTCGTCGCCCATGATGACGAGAATGTTTGGTTTCTTATCCTGAGCCCAGGCCGTGGGCGCCATCGACAAGCCCATCATCATGCCGACCAGAAGCGCGATTGCGAAAGATTTGCTTTTCCAACTAGCCATACCGATGTACTCCTTGCGCTGAATCGGGTTCTCTAGCTCTGAGCGGACTTTCCCTGCAGTTGCAGGATGCGATTTGGGATCTTCTGCGCCCAGTAGTCCATTGCGTTCTGCGCATCGCCCCACTGGAATGAGGCCGCGCCCTTCATCCCCATGCCGCCGGCGCGCTGATCGACTGCTTCGCCCAGCAGTTCGCCAGAGACCGAGTCAGTCATCTTCATTTCGGCTTCGGCAGATCCGACGAAAGCGTAGCTGTCCGTCGCCATCGACTGAGCCAGGTTGAGCACGCGGGCTTGCGGCACAACTACCGAGATGGTGCGCAGTCCGGGGACAGCGGTGGTCGCGTCCATCAATGCTACGCGCAGGGTCATCACGCCGGGTCCCGGCTGATCAACGAGAGTGAAGCTTTTGGACAAGTTGGTTTGGAGTTGGTTGTAGAAGTATTCGGTCAAAGTCGCCTGATCCGCAGCCGATACTTTCGAATCGGCGGCGGCCCAGAACTCGACCGGCATCAGCTGTATCTTGGTGTAGGTGGCCCATTGAGCATTCGGATTGAGCCACGCCAGCGCTGCTCCGCCCTCTGGCCCTGGCGTCAATCTGGATGCATCGGGACCGAGAAATCCGGTGACTGCGCTTGGCAACGGTCCACCCGACTCCAATGCTTTTGCCGCCTGCGGCGTACTCTCGACGGTGGTAGAGCATCCCGCAGCAAGCAGTGCGGCCGCCAGACTCATTGCGGCTACGCCGGTTGCCAATTTCGTTGTGAGACTTTTGGTGATCATTTTCTCCTCCGCATCTGTGGCCCTTGCCAGTTCAATAGGTTTTGCAAACGAAACTTTGTGTTCTGTCGTTATTGGCCCTCGCGCACATTCCAGCCATTAGCCGTCAGTTGCTGATGCGCGAGCGGCGTCATCCCGGCAGAGGTCAACAGAACTCGATTCCGCATGGCCATCAAATTAGGATCGGTCGCGAAGCCCGCGGTGCGTTGGGTCCACGATAGGTAGTCAACTGGAGCGGGCAAAATCGTGGCGCCATTTTGGTCGTGCGCGACCAGGACTCCTGGAGCGTAGACCCTGGTGATAGGAGCCTGCTGCTGACTCCATTGAGCGAGCATATGCAGCGAAGTAACCAGGAAGCGCGCCTGATATTCGGTCATCATATTGCCGATGGCGACTGCCGCTGCGCGGCGCCCCGGAATGTTACCGAGCGCCTCGAGGTCTTTGACCGCGGTAACTTGCAGACTGAGTGGAATCGCAGTGTTGCTGCTAAAGGCCACGATTTCTTCCTGCGAGAGACCAAAGCTCTTCAGCTTCTTTTGAACCAGGATGATGAGGTCTGCTCTCGGTGTCTGATAAACGAGATCGTTGGTGATCTCAACACCTGAAATGATCATCGAGCCGGGCACCGCCATCATGGCCACATTCACGGTCATGCGCGCCGAGAACATGACCCATGCGACCTCGTTCAGCTTCTTAGTGAGAATCGGATCGGAGCTGTAAGGATCGACGTGCAACTGATGCGCGAGCTGTCGGCGCACCTGGTCGTAGCCCAACGCGGTGAGCGTAGCGTTGCCGGCTTGACCAGCGGCTTTGCCGCTGCCGAAGGAGTTGGTTGCGGACGACGCTATTTCACCCGCGCCCATGCTGACGCGGCCAAATAAATCGCCGACACCACCGGGCAGCCCGGTAACTGTATCCATCGGGTGCATGACCATATTTGCGGCGGCGTTTACAGGACGCACGGCGCTTGAGGCCAGCGCTTTGGCGTACACGTCGGTTTTGCTCATGCTGTCGAGCTCAGCGATCGCTGGAATCTCGGAGAGCCGTATCTTCAGCATATCGAGGCTTTCGACGTAGTAGGTGCCTGCGTCGTCATGAAACACGCTCGGGTCGGCGACGATGGTGTATTGACCCATCGCACCGTTAGTCGGCACTTGCGGCTGAACAGTGAATCCCGTCCCCGAGAGCGCGCTCGCAGGCAGCAGATCGGCCGCGTTGATGACGGGCGGTTCCTCGTACTGCCCTCCCGCCGCGCCGAGTTGGGCCGGTTGGACGCTCGCCATGGGCGGAGGGGCTGCCTGTACGGTCGGTGGTTGCGCAGCCTGGCTGGGTGCGGGCGGCGATGATTGAGAGCAACTGGTCAGCACAAATCCTGCCAGCACAACGGACACCATGCCCGTCGCACGCCTAATATTTTTCGAGTTCAAGTTCATTTTCTCCTCAGACTCTTTTTTCGCCGCTACGTTTTTAATCGACGCGCCGGCATCCATGGGCCAGCGGTTTTGGCCTCTGGCCAATCTGTAACCCGACTGCCGACAAGGACGTTCTGACGTTTGTCCCTCACTCGCACGGGCAAGATTCGTCCATTTTTCCGGCGAGCGATATTGTACTTTGGTACAATGGCCGAAGGGGCGGCGGGCGATGCATATTTGTCGGCAAGGAACCGTGCGGATGACGGGCGTCTGTTCTCCCACGAAGCCGGTATCGTTAATTGCGGAAGAAATCGCCGGCCACAGTGATTGTGGTAGATGACGACGCGCCGATCCGCGGCGCGCTGCGAAGACAACTACAGATTTTAGGATTCAAGGTGCTCGACTTTGGCAGCGCCGAAGAGTTCCTGACCAGCGAAATTCCCGTCGGCGCCGCGTGCCTGCTGTTGGACGTTTACATGCCGGCGATGACCGGAATCGAACTATGTCGGAAATTGACCGAAGCAGGACGGCACCTGCCGACGATTCTGATCAGCGGCCGCGACGATGCGGCGACGAGAAAAATGATGCGCGAGGCGAACCCAAGCGCGAGCTTACTCAAGCCCTTTGACGAAAAAAGCCTTCTACGGGCTATTAGAAAGGCCTTGCCGAATCAGATAAATCTGCCTCAGTGAGCGACATCGGCAGCGCCATAGCAGCAATCGCCACCCTCCGTTAAATCGCCGTGATCATTAATTATGCTGGAGTTGATCGGCGATCGACACTCGCTTTATCGCGAATCCATATTGTATGGTTCTCGCAACGAAAGTATCGCGTTCCGCCACGTCAACATCTCGTTAACCCGGTCCAGATCTCAGACGCGCGCGCTTTCCATTTTTCGCCATGCAAAGACGAGCGACCAGTGCCAATATTCAGCCGAAGCGCGAACCAACTGCGCGCGTCGGTCGCGAACGGCGGGAGGTGGAACGCTTCGAGTCGCTGGTGAGTGAGGTTTCGGCCGCGATGGCGCGGGTTCCGGCTGACGATGTGGACCGCGAAATCGAATCGTGGCTCGGCAAGATTTCACAGGCGCTCGATCTCGACCGAAGCGCCATTTATGAGCGAGACGCGGTCGGCGAACCGGTGCGGGTGACGCACACCTGGCGTCGAGCGGATTTTCCTTCTTTCCCGCGGAACTACGATCCGGAAGAGTTCTTCCAGGCAAGCGTGGACTGGGTTATGGGGGGCAATCCGATAACTTTTTCGGCAATAGACGAGATTCCACCTGAACTCGAGGATGCGCGGCGATTCGTAGAGCGATGGGGCCCCAAGGCCTCCGCGGTGATTCCGATGTGGGGTGGCGGCCACGTAATCGGCGCTGCGAGCTTCGGTAAGTTCCGTTCAGTCCGGCAATGGCCGGCCGAATTGCTGGATCAGCTGGCTTTGGCAGTGCGGCTGTTTGGAAGCGCCATCGAGCGCAAACAATCCGAGATGGCAATTCGGGCGGTTCGCACCGAACTCAGGGTCGCTTCGCGCCGCAATGTGATGAGCGAGCTGGTCGCCTCGCTCTCTCACGAAATCAATCAGCCCCTTGGCGCGATTCTGAGCAACCTCGGCGGTGTCGCCCGCTTGCTGACCCAGGGAAATCAGCAACCAGCGATGGCATTGGAGGCGGTTAGCAGTGCGATCGAGGACACCAAGCGAACCGCTGAAATCGTCCGGCGGATCCGCTCGATGTTCAAGAATCATGTCGAACACAAAACTGCGATCAGCATTGGGCCGCTGATAGACGAAGTGGTGAAACTGACTGCCGGCGAGGCCGCGGTCCGCAAGATAGCCGTGCGAGTGGAGCTTTCGCCTACCGGGCAGCGAGTCATCGGCGACTCTATCCAGCTTCAGCAGTGCGTGCTGAATCTGATCATGAACGCGTTCGACGCGATTTCTGATGCCAATTCTCAACAACGCGGCGTGGTGGTCAAGGTGGCGCCCGGAAAGACCGGGTGGGTGGGAGTAAGCGTATGCGACAGCGGCGGAGGCATTGATCCTGCTGTCGCGAACCGGCTGTTCGAGCCATTCGTCACGACCAAGACAGAAGGGATGGGGTTGGGTCTGTTGGTCACCCGATCGATCGTAGAGAGTCACGGCGGCAGAATCTGGGCCGAGCCGAATCCCGATCTCGGCACCACATTCAAGTTCACACTTCCAGTCGCTCAAAGAAAGCGGGCAGGGGCATCGAGACGCACCGGCTGAAAATGTGCGAGGTGCGCGGCGATTTCCTTCAGCGGTTCAGCTGGAGTGAAGCTGTAGAATTCCAGACATGCGCACCAGCTCGGCGAGCGAGCCGGCGCCCATTTTGTTCATGACGCTTGCGCGATGTGCCTTCACGGTGCGCTCGGTCGTTCCCAACTCCGCGGCGACTTGCTTGTTCAACAAGCCGGAAGTGATGAGCGTAAAAACTTCACGTTCGCGAGAGGTCAAAGAGCGCTGCGCATCTTCAAGTTCGGCGAGCTGCGCCCGCTGAGCACGACGACGCCGCGACAGCTCGGAGCCGCGGGCGACAGAGGCCAACAGCGCGCTATCGTCAACCGGCTTCTCGAGGAAATCCACGGCGCCGTTTCTCATCGCGTGCATCCCGAGCGACAGATCGCCGTGGCCCGTAATGAAGACGATCGACGCGTGCGGAATCGAGCGGCTGAGCTCCTCCTGAAGCTGCAGACCATTCATCTTCGGCAAGTAAATGTCCGCCACGACACAGTCGAATTCCTTCTCGTCCGAAGCTTCGAGCAGCTCCTCCGCCGATGCGTAAGTTACGACCTCGAAGCCGGCGGTGCGCATCTGGAAAGCGAGGGCCTGGCGCCCACTCTCGTCGTCTTCGATCAACGCAACCCTGACGCGGTCGATCGCCGCCGGGGGGTTGGCGTCCCGAGCGCCTTGCGGGCTGCCATTGCGAGGTCCAATGCGAGTCTTTGCGGGCGGCACGATTATCCCTCCCGGAGAATTAAGCAGCGAAATCTGACCAGATATTACATATCGTTGACGGCATCGGGCAATTGGACTTTTGTCACATATCAAATCGCGACGGTCGATCGCGGCGCCAGAATCACTCTGAAGAGTTGAACGTTGAGTAAGAAAAAAAAGCCGCGAAACCGGCGAGCGAACGCCGCTCCATCCGAAAAGTTGACGCCGCGTGCGCAATCGTCCACGGGATCGCGAGGCTCCCGGCTCGTCTGGCTGCTGCCGATCGTGGTGCTGTTCGCCGTCGCCGTCACGTTCAAAGTGCGACGGATGCTTGAGCCCGCAGGTCCAGCTTTCCCGACATCAGCGCGGTCCGAAGCGAAATTTGTCGGAGCGGCGCAATGCGCGAGCTGTCACGCGCAGGAGACCGCGCTCTGGCGCGGATCGCATCATCAGCTAGCGATGCAACCCGCGGCGGACTCAACAGTGCTCGGCGACTTCAATCACGCGAAGTTCGACAACAACGGCGTCGCGTCGAGCTTTTTCCGAAACGGCTCGAAGTTCATGGCACGCACCGACGGCCCGGACGGTGCGCTTCACGACTACGAAATCGCGTACACGTTCGGCGTTTACCCGCTTCAGCAATATCTCATCGCGATGTCGGGTGGGCGCTTGCAAGCATTG
This sequence comes from uncultured delta proteobacterium, assembly GCA_963717005.1. GTDB lineage: Bacteria > Desulfobacterota > Binatia > Binatales > Binataceae > Binatus. The sequence continues at coordinate 3,562,830 of OY970324.1, read as the reverse complement.
GGGATCGCCTGGGACACAAGGCAGCGCGAGAGCGGCGGCCAGCGGTGGTTCTTTCTATATCCCGGCCAGAAGATCGCGCCGCAAGACTCTCGCCACTGGACCGGCATCGATCAGAACTGGAACTACATGTGCGCCGATTGTCATTCGACCAACCTGCGCAAGAATTACGACGCTCGCACGCGCACGTTTGCGACTTCGTATGCGGAGATCGACGTGTCGTGCGAGGCTTGTCACGGTCCCGGATCGAATCACATGTCGTGGGCGAAGAAGCAGGGCTATTGGCAAAAGTTTGACGCGACTGAAGGGCTGACGATCGCGCTTGATGAGCGCAAAGGGGTTGCGTGGCCGATAGATCCGGCGACCGGTAATGCGCGTCGAAGCTCGCCGCGGCAATCTGAGCGGGAAATTGAGACGTGTGCGCGATGCCATGCGCGGCGCGGCGAGATTCACGAGGATAATGTGCACGGACAGCCGGTCGGCGACGATTACCGCGTCGCGCTGCTCGATGAGGACCATTATTTCCCCGATGGCCAGATAAAGGAGGAGGACTACGAATACGGCTCCTTCGTGCAGAGCCGGATGTTCCACGCGGGCGTGACGTGCAGCGATTGTCACGAGCCGCACAGCGCGAAGCTTCGGGCGGAGGGCAACGCTTTGTGTGCGCAGTGTCATTCGGCGCGGAAGTACGACTCGCCGGCGCATCATTTTCACAAAGTGGGATCGGCGGGCGCGCGCTGCGTCGAATGTCACATGCCGACGCGAACGTACATGGTCGTCGATGCGCGCCGGGATCACAGTATTCGCATTCCGCGTCCCGACCTGTCGGTAAAGCTCGGTGTTCCCAACGCCTGCACCGGTTGCCACAGCGACAAGTCCGCGCAGTGGGCGGCGGATTCCGTAACCAAGTGGTACGGCCACGCCCGGGTGGGGTTTCAGCAGTTCGCCGAAACGTTAAATGCCGGTTCGGCCGGCGCACCGGGAGCGCGGCAATCGCTCGAGCGATTGGTCGGCGACGCTGAACAGCCAGCAATCGCGCGCGCCACTGCGCTCTCGATGCTTGCGGCTTATAGTCCGAACCGGAGCGACGAGGCGATTCGCGCCGGAGTCTCCGACGATTCGAGTCTGGTGCGGCGCGCGTCCGCTCACGCGCTTTCCAACTCCGGTCCGGCCGCCGGCGCGAATATCCTCGCGCCGCTACTAAGCGATCCGGTGCGCGTCGTACGGATCGAAGCGGCGGAAGTGCTCGCAGGTGCGTCCGCCGACAACCTACCCGCAGAGGTTGCCGCGGCTTTGAATCGAGCCACCGATGAATACATCGCGTCGCAGCAATTGAACGCGGACCGTCCCGAAGCGCACATGAATCTTGGGTTGCTGTACGTCCGGCAAAATCACCTCGAGCAGGCAGAGGAAGAACTCAAGACTGCATTGTCGCTCGATCCCAGTTTTGCACCGGGCGCGGTGAACCTGGCCGACCTCTATCGCGCTGAGAATCGGGACGGAGAGGGCGAGCGCGTTCTCACCGATGCGCTCAGTCGTTCGCCCAATGACCCGTCGCTCGAACACGCGCTAGGTCTGCTGATGGTGCGTCGGAAGCGAAGCGCGCAAGCGCTGGATCTTCTGGGAGCGGCCGCGCGCGGCGATCCGGACAACGCGCGCTATGCTTATGTCTATGCGATCGCTCTGAACGATGCGGGAAAGACGAGCGCCGCAATCGAGACGCTGGAGAGTTCTCTCAAGGCGCATCCTTACGATGCCGATTCACTGACCGCGATCGCGAATTTTCTCGAGCAGTCGGGAGATCCCGCCAATGCGCTCACCTATGCGAAACGCCTCGATGACCTTGAGCCGGGGAATCCACAGGTCCAGCGGATGCTGAAAAAGCTACAGGAGCATACGCAGGATTCAAAGTGAAATCCTGATATAGCTACATCCCGCCATGGCAAAGTTCATCAACGGCGTGCGGCTTAATGAGATGTTCTATCGGGAAGCAGTCGCGCCGATTCTCTCGGCGGCATTTCCTGATCTTCGCTATTCCGCAGCGCTGATCGGTTATGGCTCCGACGTGCTCGGCTATGACTCCGAACGCTCGACCGATCACGAATGGGGACCGCGCCTGTTGATATTTCTGTCCGATGATGACTTTCGCAAGCAGGCCGATTCGATAAGTGAAGTTCTCTCCGCGCAACTTCCGAAAGAATTCCGCGGCTATTCGACTCACTACTCGGAGCCCGACGAAAATCGCGTGCGTCATATGACGCCCGCAGAATCGGGCCGGGTGCGGCATCACGTTTACTTCCATACGGTAGATGAATTTATCGGCAGGCGCCTGGGCATCGACCCGCATCACAAGCCTACAATCATTGACTGGCTGCTGATGTATCAGAACGCCTTGCTCGAAGTCACGGGCGGCGCCGTCTATCACGATGGACTTGGAGAGCTGGTCCCGCTGCGGCAAAGCCTTAACTGGTATCCGCGCGAGGTGTGGCTGTTCATGCTCGCGTCACAATGGATTCGGATAGCACAGGAAGAATCATTCCCCGGCAGATGCGGCGAAGCGGGCGACGAGATCGGTGCGCGAATCAATACGGCGCGACTGGTGCGCGATGTTATGAAGTTGTGCTTTCTGATCGAGGGCTGCTACGCGCCATACAGCAAATGGCTGGGAGCCGCGTTTTCCCGTTTGAATTGCGCGCATGAGATTGAGCCTATCTTGCGCGCGGCGATGGCGGCTGAGACATGGCAATCGCGCGAGCAGCACTTATGCGCTGCTTTCGGAATCGTGGCGCGTATGCATAACGCTATGGGTCTATTTGCCGCGCTCGATACAGGCACGATGTCGTTTTACGAAAGGCCTTTTCGAGTGCTTGGTGCCGGGCGCTTTGCCAAGGCTGTTAGCGACGAAGTCCGCGACGAGTCGTTGCGAAAGATATATACAACTGTGGGTCCGATCGGTTCGATCGATCAGTTTGCCGATAGTACCAATCTATTGATGCGTGCCGACTTGCGCACCCGGCTTCGGGTGCTGTTTGAGACAGCCATGTACAAAAATGACTGACAGGCGCAAAGATTGAACCAGCTGACTGCAGAAGCTTTTTCTTTTAGCGGGCTTTCACGTGGCTGATACACCGCTCACTCGCGCCGAACGCAGCCCGGTCGAACTGTGGATTGGCGGCACAGCTGTAGTCTTACTCGGAATTTTGTGCCTGCTCGTGCTACGGCCGTTTGTCTCCGCGGCCTTGTGGGCGGTGATACTTTGCTTTACGACCTGGCCGCTGTTTCTCAGCCTCGAGGAAGCGCTAGGCGGACGGCGGACGCTGTCGGCGCTGATCGCCACGCTATCGCTCGCGGCGATCATAATCGTTCCGGTTGCTATCCTCGGGATCACGCTGGCCGATAACGTATCGGCGTTGATCACGGCCAGTCAGAAACTCATACGTGAAGGTCCGCCTAGTTCGCCCGTCTGGGTGGCCGGCATTCCGCTAATCGGCAGTCACATCGCTAACTACTGGAACTACTTGAACCAGAGTAGCGCGGTGAGGCTGCAGGAATTAACCCGCTTGCTACCCGCTGCGAAGACAATCGCGGTATGGGGCGGCAGCGCGCTCGCCGAGGGTATCTTTCAGATCGCGCTGAGCCTGCTGATCGCGTTCTTCTTCTATCGCGATGGGCATGCGGCCGCGAATCAACTGCAGAGCGCGCTTCATCGGATAGCAGGGGAGAGAGGCAATCGTCTGCTGGATCTCGCAGGCGCGACGATACGCGCGGTCGTTTACGGTGTTCTCGGAACTGCGCTGCTGCAGGGCGTCGTCGCAGCGATCGGCTTCGCTATCGCCGGAGTCCCGGGCTCTGTGTCGCTGGGGTTCGTCACCTTCGTGCTGTCTTTTGTGCCGGGCGGACCGCCGATCGTCGCAGCCCCGGCGGCGTTCTGGCTGTATCGACAAGGCTCGACCGGGTGGGCGGTCTTCATAATGGCGTGGGGGCTTATGGTCGGGATGCTGGATAACGTCGTAAAGCCGCTGCTGATAAGCCGGGGCGGCTCAACGCCTATGATTCTCGTAATGCTTGGAGTGTTGGGAGGAGCGCTGGCTTTCGGCGTTATCGGGATGTTCCTTGGACCCACGCTTGTGGCATTGGGCTATAGCCTTTTCGAGCAATGGGTTTCGTCCGCCACCGGCAGCGAGATCACTTGACCGCCTTTCCGCTCAGGCTGACAACCTGCGGCGTGTTGGACGCGTTGTCATTGATCGTTAGCGATCCGGTTATAGTGCCCACCACGGTCGGAGCAAATTTGACCGAAATGCCGCAGCTCGTTCCGGGCAAGAGCGCCGCGGTGCAGGAATTGGTTTGGCTGAATCCCGGCGTGGTCGAGACGCTGGTGACGTTGAGCGCAGCAGTGCCGGTATTTTTCAGCGTCACGGTTTTGATGGGACTCCTGGTGCCGACGGTGCGTTTTCCAAAGCTCAAGCTGGTGGGACTAACCGCTCCGATGGCCACCGGCGTCGGAGTCGCGGTGGGTGTGGCGCTGCGCGTCGCAGTCCCGGTCGCGGTAGGTGTGGCAGTACTGCTCGCTGTCGCAGTGGCCGTACTCGTTGAAGTGGCTGTCTTGGTGCTGGTTGCAGTAGCCGTGACAGTGCTCGTGGGAGTCGCAGTAGGTGTCCGAGTGCCGGTCGCGGTGACAGTAGCCGAGCGTGTTGCAGTAGTTGTAGGTGTAGCTGTGGCAGTCGCGGTTGGAGTGGCGGTCTTGGTTGCGGTAAATGTCGGCGACGGCGATCCGCCCGCGCCAAAGGCGATCACGTTGGCCGAGTAAGCCGGAACACTGTACGAGAAATTGGTCGATAGTCCTGTTATAGGACTGGTGGCGATGTCGGCGGAACCCACGCCCGTTTCCGCCGCGTTGTCCTGCGGGATGCCGTAGGAATACAAGGTGCCAGTGCTGCCCGGCGACGCGCCGCTGATAGTAATATTGGTGTTGAACGCATTGCTCGGGCTCTTGTTCACGACCAGCAGCGTCAACCCTCCGTTGGTGCGCTCGGCGGCGCAGACACTAACCAGCGGATAATCACTGGCAGCACCGATGAGCTGGTCGCCGCCGCGAGCAAAGTGTTGCAGCAGCCTATCGACATACCAGGTTGGATAAGTATCGGCCGGCGCGGCCGGGTCAACGCTATCAACCACGCCATAGTCGCCATACTGGCGCCATCCGTAGAGCGACGATGAATTATTGTTGGTGGTTTCCTGGCCGTTGCGCAGATCCCACCATACGACCGCGTTAAACTCGGTGTTCATCGCGGTGCAAATGCTGTCGGCCAAGAACAAGCCATTCACAAGGCTGGTGGTCTGTTTGCCGGGGTTGGTATATACGGAATTGTTTTCAGTGCAGTCGAGCTCGACGCTCGGTGCCGCGGCGCCCAGGTAGTCGTTCAACTGCCGGCGAAGATCGGCGGCGTCGGTGCTCCAGGTGCCGTTTGAGAGTAGAAGCCCGGAATCGCTTTCGGCGCCCGGCGCCTGCGCGTAGCGATGATAGATGAGGAAGTCCGGCGTGACCCCGAGGCTATGCATCGTCGCGAGCATCACCGGCGTCCATCCATTGTGCGTTTGCCCGGTTCGCGGATTAACCACGGGATGGTTGGTGTTGTTGGCGTAGCTATCCTCGCCGGTGACGGCCACGGCGCCAACCTTGATCGTGGGATCAATCGCCTTCATCTGGGTGTAGTATTGCTGAAAGCGTTGCGCATAGGTGTAGGGATCGTGCGCGACAGTGTTAATGTCAGTCTCCCACGAGCCGTAGCACTCGTTGCCTATCTCCCAATACTTGAACCCGTAGTGATGAGTGACATTGGATTCCTGAACCCATGAAGCCGCTTCCGCCGGCGTGCCCGAGCCGTAATTTGCGGTGATGAAGGCTTGCGCGCCGATCGTGGTGGCGACCTGGGCGAATTGGTCGAACGAGGTAGCCCATTGCCAGGTGTTGCTGTCGGTAGTGTTGGTGGCCCAGTGGTAGTCGTCGGATAGAGAGCCGCCCGGGAAACGCAACGCCTGCGCGCCCATCGAGGTCAGCAGATTGATAGTGTTGGCGGTATCGAAGTCCGCGTCCCAGACCGCGGTGTTGACGGCGAAATGGCGTGCATCGACCGTGCGCACCGGCTGCGCAGCATTCACCGTAACGTTCACGGCGCTTGGGGGTGGCAGGGCCTTGAAGGTGATGCTATCGGCGAAAAATGCCGGCTGCGTTGTGCCGCTGCGGTCCTGGATCCAGAAACCGTCAAGGTCTGGCTGGTCTTGCACGCCCAGCGATGACAGCGGAATAGTGACTTGCTGCCAGGTGTTGGCGGCGAGCGCCGGCAAACTCACCACCGTCTGTGCCGCACCGTTGAGGGTCGCCTGAACTTGCAGCAACTGGCCGCCGGTGGCGCCGCCATCGATCCAGAAATCCAGAGAGGCGTAGGGAGTGGAATCGAAGGCGGTTTGATGGAGGTAGAGTGCCTGGTAGGGACCTGCGTTGACGCTGATCGAATCCGTGCCGGCTTGCACCGGCGTGGAGTTGCTCAGATTGACCGTCGCCCAGCTCCAGTTTTGCCAGCCGTTGACGAGCGCGTCGGTGTACACGGACTGATCTGTCTGCGCGCGCGCGGCGATGGGCAGCGCGAGGCAGCAGATCAGCGTCATCAAAACGGGAAACGCGGGCCACGGTCTCACAAGGCGGCTCATAGTGTTACAATATGTATAGCCGAAGACCTTTGATGAGCAAAGCGAGTCGCCCGGGTGAGCGGTCCGGAGCGGCGGTGCCTTTATTTTCGGTGTGCGTCCTGGACAGCCACATCTTTCGCGTCAAGTCCCAGGGTCCAGACATTGTACTTTGGTACAATAGCTGCGAACTTCCGCGCGATGCAGAATCGGCTCACTAACTTCGGGCTCAACCTCTCGGTGACGCCAAAACCTGAGAGAACAGAAGCGGAATCGAGGAGAACATCTATGTCGAACGTAAAAGCGACGCTTTACCGGCTGGCGGTGTCCTCTGCTCGGCGGGCTTCCGATCCTGTTGTTGGCGGGACTACCCAGCGCTCAGTACTGTCAGTACCCGTTGCTGGACAAGGCCGCGGACAAGGTCATCCAGAAATATCAATATTCCTGGTGTGAGCAATTGTGGCAGGAGAGGGGGCAGCCGAAGTCGAAGAGGGAGCAGGAAGCCGTGAATTTTCCTGCGCAGCGATCCGCAGATGCGCGCCATGTTCATTAACCGGGTAGCGGCGCCGATCGCCAACAAGATGTTCGAGTGCGGCATGATCCCATGATCGTAACCGGGTAAAGCGTGCTAACAGACTAATTACGACTGGAATGGGAGGCAAAAGATGAGCGTCAAACTTTGGGCCGCCGCTTGCGGGGCCGCGTTGGGAATCGCGTTAGCCTTGAACACCGCTATAGCTGCGGACCCGTCCGCCTCGCCCACTCAAGTTGCACCTCCAGCGCAGGCGTCGCCGCCGCCCAGTATAGACCAGCATGCTTACGAACTTCTGAGCAAAACCTGCGCGGCTCTGGGAACGTCCGATGCGTTCAGCTTTCACGCGGAAATACTCTTCGACAAGGTGCTTCCGCACGCAGTAAAGGTACAGTACGCTGCGGAAATGAATTTCGCGCTGCAGCGGCCGGACGAACTCGCGGTGGATTACCACAGCGATCTGGGCGGCAAACAACTCTGGTATCAAAACGATACGCTGACGATCTTCGACGAGCCGCACGAGATGTACGCGAGCATGAAAGTGCCGTCGTCGATCGATACGATGCTCGACCAGGTTGAGCGAACGGAGCACCTTACGCTGCCGCTCTCGAACCTGGCATACAGCGAACCCTGCATGAGGATCCGCAAGCAGATCATCTTCGGGACATACATCGGCGTGAACGACGTTAACGGCGTTGACTGCGATCACCTTGCGTTCTCGTCGCGCGACATCGACCTGCAGCTTTGGCTGGACCGTTCGGGAAAGCCCGTTCCGCGCAAGATCGTCATCAATTACAGAACTGAGCCCGGATCGCCGGAATACATAGCTGTTCTTTCTGACTGGAAATTTCCAAAGGAAATATCGAACAGCCATTTCACACCTCAACTTCCCAAGGACGCGAAGCGGATCGAGTTTCTGAAGGTTAAGGAGTCACAGCCATGAAGAACGCGATTGATTTGCGCTACGCTCGCCGACTTGCGCTACGTGTCCTCCTTCTTGTCTCAGCGCTCGCCCTCACCATTGCTCCCGATGCCTTGGCCAGGTGGGGCGGCGGGGGAGGGGGCTACGGCGGCGGAGGAGGCAGAAGCTTTGGCGGCGGCGGCGGAGGAGGATACCGCGGCGGCGGAGGCTCAGATGGCTTCGATGGCGGCAGCTTTGGTCATTCCGGTTCGTCGGGCTACGGTTCTAACGGACATTCCGCGGGCGGTTCAGGAAGCCAATACAAATCCTCTGATTCTGGAAATACCTACAACTACAATAAGTCGTCTTCATCTTCGCAATACAATCAGTATAAACCGCCCTCAGAATCCGGAAGCACCTACGGTAGTTCCTCCAGTTCCGCAAACAAGCAGGCCGACTACAACGAGTACAACGCCAACCAGGAAGCTCAAAAGCAGGCCCAATACAACGAAGCGAACACTCTCCAGAAGAACAACGAAAATTACAACAAACAGATGCAAAACAAGCAAGATGCCACCATCAACAATAACGTCGGCAATAGCAACTATTATGAAGGAGGAGGCGGCAGCAATAATTACTATTATGGCGGTGGGAATGGTGGTTCGAGTAATGGCGAAGTCGCGGGTGCGGCCGCGCTCGGCGCGGTCGGTGGAATGGCGGTCGGTATGATGGCGGCAAATTCGCAAGCTCAACCAACCACAACCGTTGTCGAGAACAATCCCTATGGTTACTATCCACCGCCTCCTCCTCCGGCTGGGTATCAACCATACTACAACGGCAGCCAGGTGACCTACGCACCTCCTGCGACCACCTACAATAACAATTACTAAACAGCAGGAATCGGACTATGAGAGCTAGACGGCGCATTAATGGTTGCGGAACCGTGATGGTCGCGATGGCGGTGGCGTGGATATTGACGGCTACCGCCGCGTACGCCCAGCAGATCACCAATGTACCGGGTTCGCCCAGCTCCACTGTGACGCTCGACGGCAAGCAACTCCCGCCACCACCGATGCCGTTCGGCGGTGTAATCAAAGAAACTGCCAAAGATTCCACGCCGTGGTGGCCGCCGCGCGTCGTGCCGCCGAAGGGCGCGCCTAACATCCTTCTTATCATGACCGACGACCAGGGCTATGGCGTCTCGGGCACCTTCGGTGGAGTCATCCCGACGCCCGCGCTGGATCGCATCGCCAAGGCAGGATTGCGTTACACACAGTTTCATTCCACGGCGCTGTGCTCTCCCACGCGGGCGGCGTTGATTACCGGGCGTAATCATCACGCGGTGGGCTTCGGCGTAGTCACTGAGCTATCTACTGGCTACCCTGGGTACAACTCGGTGATTGGACCCGATAACGCGACCATCGGCACAATCCTGCGAGACAACGGCTATGCCACCTCGTGGTTTGGTAAGGAGCATAACACGCCTAGCTTTCAATACAGCGCGGCAGGGCCTTTCGACCAATGGCCGGTGGGGATGGGCTTTCAGTATTTCTATGGATTTATGGGCGGCGAGACCGACCAGTGGACGCCCTATCTTTTTCGAAACACGACACAAGTGTTCCCGTGGATCGGCAAACCTAACTACAACCTCACGACCGACATGGCGGACGATGCCATCAGGTACATGCGCGATTTGAACGCGGCTGCACCCGACAAGCCGTTCTTCTTGTACTACGTGCCCGGTGGCACGCATTCGCCGCACCAACCGACCAAGGAGTGGATCGATAAGTTCAAAGGCAAGTTCGATATGGGCTATGAAAAGCTCCGCGACCAGATATTCGCCAACCAGAAGCGCCTCGGCGTGATTCCGGCGGATACCCAGTTGACTCCGTGGCCGGACGGACAGGCCGCATATGGTGGCGCAAAGCTGCCAAGGTGGGACTCGCTCTCGCTGCTCCAGAAAAAGCTCTATGCGCGCGAGGCCGAAGTCTTCGCCGCCTATGCTGCCTACACCGACCATGAGATCGGTCGTGTGATCCAGGAAGTTCAGGACGAGGGCAAGCTCGACAACACTCTGATCGTCTACATCGTCGGTGACAATGGCACTAGCGCCGAAGGCACCTTGGAAGGTACATTCAACGACTTGACCGCCTACAACGGCATTTTCGACGTTCCGATGCCTTTGCAACTGTTGCACTACTCGGAGTGGGGATCGGAGAAAACCTATCCGCACATGTCGGTGGGATGGTCGTGGGCGTTTGACACGCCCTTCAAATGGACCAAGCAAGTGGCGTCGCATTTCGGCGGCACTCGGCAAGGTCTGGCCATATCATGGCCCGGTCACATCAACGATCCCGGCGGCATTCGCACTCAGTTCCATCACGTGATCGACATCGTGCCGACCATCCTTGAAGCCACGGGCATCAAGGCGCCCGAGGTGGTCGATGGCATCAAGCAGAAGCCGATCGAGGGCGTGAGCATGGCGTACACCTTCGACAAAGCAAACGCCGATGCGCCGTCGAGGCACGACACTCAGTATTTCGAGATGGTCGGCAACCGCGCCATTTACCACGATGGTTGGATAGCATCGACGACGCCTCCCTCTCCACCTTGGCTGATTGGAACAGGCAAGATGCCTGAATTGAACGACTACAATTGGGAGCTATACAACATCGCCGACGACTACTCACAGAGCAACGACCTGGCCTCGAAGATGCCCGACAAGCTGAAGGAGATGCAGGCTTTGTTCACGACCGAAGCGGCAAAATATCAAGTCCTGCCGCTGGATAACCGGGGCTTCGCGCGTCTGCTTACGCCGCGGCCCAGTGCGGTAGCCGGGCGAACGGTGTTCACCTACTCCGGCGAGAATACCGGCATTCCGTTCGGGAATGCTCCCAGCATTCTGGATCGCGATTACACAATCACGGCTGAGGTAACGATTCCCCAAGGCGGAGCGGAAGGAATGATTGTGACCTTGGGCGGCCGCTTCGGCGGCTATGGCCTATATATGCTCAAGGGCAAACCGGTCTTCGACTACAACCTTCTCGACATGACGCACTACCGCTGGGAGGGCGGACCGTTGGGCCGCGGCGTGTTGGCCGAAGCGGTCAAGCCCGGCAAGCACACGATAGTGTTCGACTTCAAATACGACGGCCCGGGCCCCGGCAAGGGCGGCGAAGGACTGCTGAAAGTCGATGGCAACGAAATCGCCCGCAAGAAGATCCCGCACACGATTCCGCTGCTCATGACCGTGGACGAGACCTTCGACATCGGGAGCGATACGCGGACCGCGGTCAACGATGACTACAAGCTGCCCTTCCGCTTCACCGGGACGATCGACAAGCTGACGTTCAACCTCGGCCCCGAGCAGCTGACGGACTCGGACCGCAGGGCGATTGCGGAGAAGCTCGCGCGGGCAAGGGACTAGGTGTATGTGAAGAGTCTGTATGCAACTACCGCGGCGATCGAGGGAGGGGCGGGATTGGCGCTGTTGTGGTTGCCGTCGCGGGCGGCGAATCTCTTGCTTGGCGCACTGCTACAAGAACCTTCCGCGTTCACCGTGGCGCGCGTCGGCGGAGCTGGATTGCTGACGCTGAGTATTGCCTGCTGGCTCGCCCGCAGTGACACGCAAAGTTCCGCCGCGAGAGGGCTGATCACCGCGATGGTAGTTTACAACCTCGGGGTAGCCCTCATTCTGGCGGCCGCTGGACTCCGGCCCCAGCCGGTCGGGATCATTTTGTGGCCAGCAGTCGTGCTGCATACTGTGATGACCGCCTGGTGCATTATGGATCTTCGATACCCGAGCATAGCCGCAAGGCCAGCGAACTACAGTCAGCAGCTATAGCGCGATGAGTTATAACCAACCGGTCGGGGACACTTCGCTGATCGCCTGCCTGCATTGCGATTTACTGCAGCGCATCCCAGATCTCGAGCCGGGAGCGTCCGCCCGATGTCCGCGCTGCAACAAGGAATTGTGGCGGCGTCGTGAGGACTCGCTCAACCGGACGCTCGCGCTGACGCTCGGCGCGGTGCTGCTGTACGCGATCGCGAACTCCGTCCCCATGCTGGGTCTCACGATCGTAGGGCGCGACGCCTCGACCACAGTGATTGGCGGCGCCCAGCACCTGTGGGACAACGATCAGAAGATCGTCGGGATCCTGGTGCTGTTCACTGCGGTCATCGCGCCCGCGCTACAAATAGGCCTGATGCTCGCGATCGTGCTCGGGGCGATGCGCCAACGCCCGCCGCGATGGGTAGGAACGCTGCTGCGCTATCACCCGACCACGAAAATCTGGAGCATGATCGAGGTCATGATGGTCGGGGTGCTGGTCGCGTTGGTCAAGATTGCGGACTATGCGACGGTGATTCCGGGGATGGCGCTGTTCGTGCTCTGGCTGCTCGTCTTCATCCTCGCGGGAATGTCGGCCGCCTTCGACTCGCGAGATGTGTGGGAGAGGATTCAGTGGGCGGACGAGGCGCAGCACGTCGCAACCGCTGACAGTCTGGTGGAGGGAACGTCGTGAGTGCGGCCGGCATAACCGCGATGCAGCAAGGCCTGCAAAGTTGCGAAGGCTGCGGATTGCTCTCGCGTCCAGAGCCGGGCGAGCAAGAAGGACGCTGCCCGCGCTGTGACGAGGAGCTCGCATTCCGTAAGCCATCCAGCTACCAGCGTACCTGGGCTTACCTTATTGCCGCTGCGATCTGTTACATCCCGGCCAACGTGCTCCCCGTGCTGACAACGACGACCGCTGCCGGCGCCGAGTCCGACACTATCATGCAAGGCGTCGTGCTGCTGTGGTCGCCGACCGGATGGCCGCTGTCGATCATCGTGCTCGTCGCGAGCATCATGATTCCAAGTGCGAAGATCCTCGCGCTGGGATACCTGCTGATCACGGCCCAGCGCGGCTCGGTCGAGAACAACGAGCAGCGTATCCGGATGTATCGGATGGTCGAGTTCATCGGGCGCTGGTCGATGGTCGATGTATTCGTCGATACCTTTACCGCGGCGCTGATTCAGCTCCAGCCGCTGATGTCGGTCGAGCCCGGGCCCGGCCTGATCTTCTTCGCGGCGGTAGTGGTGTTTACCATGCTCGCGGTCGAGTCATTCGATCCGCGGCTAATCTGGGATTCTGCGAGTTCGCTAGAGGCAGATTCCAAAGAGGTTACTTATGCCTGATCGCGATCCTCCACGCTCTTCAGTTCCTGAGTCGAGGAACGTGCCCAAAAAGCGCACGCGGCTCTCGCTCGTTTGGTTCATCCCGATTCTGGCCGCGATAGTCGGCGCATGGGTGGCAGTGACGCGAGTCATGAGCGAGGGTCCCAAGATAACGATCGTTATGAGTTCGGCGGAAGGACTGGAAGCGGGCAAGACCAAGATCCACTACAACGGCGTCGATATCGGTACAGTCAAGACCATCGAACTGTCGGAAGATCACCGGCACGCGATCCTGACCGCACAAATGGCGCCCAAGACGGAAGCATTTCTGGTCGCGGACACGAAGTTCTGGGTCGTGCGGCCGCGGATATCCGGCGCCAACATTACCGGGCTCGGTACTCTTATCTCAGGGGCCTACATAGGCGTCGAAATAGGATCGTCGAAGGAGGAGCGGCGCGACTTTGTAGCGCTCGAAACGCCTCCGGTGATTACCGGCGAAACCCCGGGCCGCTTTTTCGTCTTGAAGACGTCTGACTTGGGCTCGATCGACACCGGTACGCCAATATACTTCCGGCGGCTGCAGGTTGGGCAGGTCGCGTCATACGCGCTCGACCCGGACGGCAAGGATCTTACGGTCAAGGTATTCGTGCAAGCGCCCTACGATCAGTACGTCAATCCTAACACGCGTTTCTGGCATGCGAGCGGGATTGACGTGTCGCTCTCAGCGAGCGGTCTCACGGTGCAGACCCAGTCGGTGTTGTCGATCCTTATAGGTGGTATCGCGTTCGAGACCGCGGCGACCTCGCTGGTCTTGCCGCCATCCGACGAGAACGCCGTCTTCGCCCTGTACAGCAACCGAACCGAGGCCTTCAACCCGCCGCCGCAGCATCCGCAGACCTACCAGCTCATTTTCAAAGACTCGGTCCGCGGGTTGGCGCCGGGAGCACCGGTCGAGTTTCGCGGCATTAACATCGGCACGGTGTCGGATATCAGCGCGCAAATTGATCTCAAGACCTTCCAGTTCACGGCGCCTGTGACCATAAGTCTGGACCCACGAAGACTCGGGGTAAAAATCTTGGATCTGGGTCCCGGCGTGAACCTGGAGACGATGCGTCGAAAATTGATCGATACTTTGATAGCACACGGCGTCCGCGCGCAGCTCAAGACGGGGAACCTGCTGACGGGATCAGCGTATGTCGCGCTCGACTTCTTCCCCAGCGCGCCGCCCGCAAAGGTGGACTGGTCGCAGACCCCGGTGCAGTTGCCGACTACTTCGGGACAGCTCGAGGCGACCGAGGCGACGGTGGAGAACATCATCGGCAAGCTCGACAAGGTGCCGTTCCAGCAGATTGGCGAAGAGCTGCAAAAGGCAATCGCCCAGCTGAATACAACCCTCGTGTCCGCTCAAAGCGCGCTCACGAGCGCGCGCGGCACTCTCGACAATACCAGCGCTCTCACCGAGCCGAATTCTTCGCAGCTCCAGCAGATTGGCAGCACGCTGCAGGAAGTGAGCCGGGCGGCGCGTTCGTTGCGGGTGCTGGCAGACTACCTCGAGCGCCATCCCGACGCGCTCCTGCGAGGCAAGCCCGGGGAGGCCAAGTGATGGTACGAAGAATCGCGCAAATGATCACGATCGCATTGATGACGATAGCAGCAGTCGGATGCAGTACTGCGCCGTCGCACTTCTACTCCTTGACCTCGACGGCGACCGCGGATGGCACGCCGGCTACCGCCGCTGCGGTGATGGTCGGCCCGGTCACTATACCTGCCGCGGTGGATCAACCTGAGTTCGTGGTGCAGGTCGCTCCTAACCGCGTCCAGGTTGACGAGTTCAATCGATGGGTCTCGCCGCTTACCGATTCGATAGCTCGCGCGGTCGCCGGCGACCTCGTCGTGCTCCTCGGCACGCAAGAGGTTGCTAATTCGCAGTTGGCTAACTTCGCTCCGGATTACAGGGTCACGATTGATGTGCAGCGCTTCGAGTCGATACAAGGACAAGCGGCAGTCGTTGAAGCGGTATGGAGCGTGCGTAAGACTGCGGGCGGGGAAGTCCGCTCGGGCCGCACCGTCGCGCGCGAGCCGGTGCAAGGTCAAAGCTTCGATGCGCTAGCCGCGGCGCATAGCCAGGCGATAGCAAAGATGAGCGGCGACATCGCGGCAGCGATCCGCGCGGAAGCCGAGCAGAAATCCTAAGTGCCACGACCTATCCAAGGCTAAGGACAAACTATCTCATGACAAGAAGGAAGCTACTATCCCCTCCCAAGGGACGATCGCTGCCGCTGATACTTGCGGCAGCAGTGCTAGTGTCCACCTCGCCGATAGTCACCGGTTGCTCGCGAGGCGAGGATCAACCTGCAGCCGCGCAGTCGGACCAGGCACAACCGAGCGTTGCCGCGAGCACGCCGCCGGCAGCGCCGCCGCCGCCCGCTGCGGCCGCTGAACCGGGGCCCGCGCCCGGCGCTGCTACCGCGCAGGAATTGCAGGAACTGGTCTCGCCCATCGCGCTCTACCCGGACGTGCTGGTGGCGCAAATCCTTGCCGGTTCCACCTACCCGACTCAGGTAGTGGAAGCGGATAGGTGGCTGAAGCAGAATCCCAACCTTACCGGCGATCAGCTGGCGAGCCAGGTGAATCAGCAAGCTTGGGATC
Source organism: uncultured delta proteobacterium (assembly GCA_963717005.1). Lineage (GTDB taxonomy): Bacteria > Desulfobacterota > Binatia > Binatales > Binataceae > Binatus. The sequence goes on along the minus strand of OY970324.1, from coordinate 3,546,909 downwards.
CCAGTATCAAGTCGCTGACTCAATTCCCGACCGTGCTCCAAACGATGAACGACAACCTGGCGTGGACCTCGGACTTGGGCGAGGCTTACTATAATCAACCCGCCGACGTGATGAATGCGATCCAGGCGCTGCGCAATATGGCGATGGCCGCGGGAACCTTGAAGTCCACCTCGCAGCAAACGGTTGAAGTGAAGCCCGCACCTCCTGCCGCGCAAGGCGCCGCGCAACCCTCAATGCAGCAGACTGTTATCATACAACCGGCCCAGCCGAACACAGTTTACGTTCCACAGTACAATCCGACCACCGCTTACGGCGCGCCGGTCGCGGCGCCAACCGGATACAGCGGGAGCGATTTGCTCCTTACCGGCGTCTTATCGTTCGGCGCCGGGATTCTGCTTGGTTCACTCATCAACAACGGCCACAACGATTGGGGATGCAATTGGTATGGAGGGGGCGGGAGCTCAGTCAAGTACAACAACAACGTTTACGTGACTAACAACAACGTGTACCCGGGACGCTATCCTGGCGGCGGTGGAGGCTATCGGCCGCCCGCATATCGTCCGCCCAATGGAAACTACCCGCGCCCAGGATACCCTTCACGACCTGTGCCTTATCCCGCCACCAGGCCCGCCAACGGCAACGGCGGATATAATCGTCCTAACAACCCGGCGATCCCGGCGACGCGGCCATACGACAAGAACACCGCAAGGCCGGCCAATCCCAATATCGTAAAGCCCAATTTTCCGAAGCCGAGCACGCTCCCCAATAATCCAGGAGGAGTTAATCCGAACAGAAGCGAAGTAGGCAAGAATCGACCCAACCAGCCTGCGAATCCTGGCGCTGGAACTCGGCCCGCCAATCCCGTCGCTGAAAATCGACCCGCCACTAAGCCGGCCAATCGTGCAGCGGACCCGGCCCGAGGCTTCTCAAAAGAGAACAACAGCACGGGCGGCCGCAATAATGCCTTCGGCGGATATGAGTCGGGCGGAAATGCCAGGGCTGCAAGCGACCGCGGCCAAGCCAGTGTCAAGGGAAATCAGAGATCCGCTGGCGCTCGCGGTAACGGTGGCGGTGGCGGCAATGCCAAACGCGGCGGCGGTGGAAATGGCGGAGGTGGCGCAAATCGTGGCGGCGGGAAAAAGGGGAAATGAGGAATTCCAATGACCAATGAAATCGCTACTGCCAAGCTTAGACTCGCGTGCGCTCTTCCAATGCTCCTATTGGCGTGGTTATTCGTGACTCCATTTGCGTCGGCGGATGATGTTACCACGCAGCAAACGTTTTCTACCCCGGACGCGGCAGTCAGCGCCTTGGTCGCGGCTGACAAAGTGGACGACATGAAAGCGCTGAGCTCAATTCTCGGCCCGGACGCGGACCAGCTCCTTTCGTCGGGGGATCCAGTCGCCGACAAGAACGCGCGCGAGGACTTTGCGCGTCGCTATCAGGAAATGCATCGGCTCGCCTACGACGATCAAGGGCGCGTCATTCTTTATATCGGCGCCGGGAACTGGCCGGTTCCAATCCCCCTCGTGAAGAGGGATAACGGCTGGGTCTTCGACACAGCGGCCGGGAAAGACGAGTTGCTCTTCAGACGGATAGGCAGAAACGAACTGTTCACCATAAATGTCCTCGAGAATCTCGCAAAGGCCCAAGCGGAGTACGCCAGCCAGGCGCACGGTGGCGGGAGCGCAGGTGAGTTCGCGCAGAAAATCCTGAGCGACAACGGTGAACAGAACGGGTTGTATTGGGAGACCGCCGAAGGACAGCCCGAGAGTCCTATCGGACCGCTCGTCGCGAGAGCCACCGCAGCCGGCTATAAGAAGGACACCGGCGGGAACCCTATTCCATTTCACGGCTATTACTACAAAGTGCTCACGAAGCAGGGCAGGAATGCTCCGGGTGGTGCCATGAACTACCTGCTTGATGGCAAAATGACCAGGGGATTCGCATTTCTCGCCTATCCCGCTGAGTATAACGCTTCGGGAGTCGTGACATTCATGATCAACCAGGATGGGGTCATCGTCCAAAAAAATCTTGGATCCGACACCGCAAAAGTGGCCGCCGCAATCTCCGGGTACAATCCCGACAAAACCTGGGACGAAGTGGACGAGTAGGCCCCGCAACGATGGGGGCCCGGGCAAAGACGTCAGTCGAGACCAGCTTTCTCGGCCAACTTCGAGGAGAAGTCCATACTCGATTCGCCCCGCATCGGCATAGTGCACTGCTGTTGGCGCTCATCGCTGCGTTCGGAGTGCGCGCCGTCATCGGCGACACAGGAGCGGGCTTCATACTATTCAGTATTGCGCTGGTTTTTCTCCTGCTGGTGGCGCTGTACAACATCAACGTCGATGAGTTGGTCGGTGAAAGAGGTGTACTGCTGACCCAGGCGAGCCACCGCCGACTGTTAGGTTGGATACTAGCGGCCGCGGCCGGAACCGAACGAATAGCGACCATCGTTGCGCCGGGCCCGAGACTCGATATGATCGGTACCTTCTGCTGGCTGCTATTCGTCGTGTTTGTTACGGCCAGCCAGTTGCGCAGCGTTCTGAGGCAGCGCGAGGTGACAGGAGAAACCATTTGCATGGCGGTTTCGGTGTACCTGCTAATGGGTTTTTGCTGGGCTCTTCTGTACTCAATCATATTCCAGCGACATCCGGAGTCTTTTGCTGGCATAGTAGGCTCCAACCAGTCGATCCGGTTCCAACACATTTTCCCGGTTTTCGGCTATTTTAGTCTGACTACTCTCTCGACGATCGGATTTGGCGACATAACCCCGATAACTTTGCAGGCCCGCTATGCGGCCGTGGCCGAAGGCATCACCGGACAGTTCTACCTGGCGATTTTGGTGGCGCGGCTGGTCGGAATGCAGATGACCCAGTCCCCAACTCAACACGCGGAACAAAAGGCCTTTGAGTCCGGCGCTGAAAAGAAATGAGTGGTCTTTCAACAGTTTGATGCTGGCCGTGCTGCTAGGAGTCAGGAGAAATTCGTGAGCCCACTCGAGGTCGGCGGCGTCGTGCTGGCGTGCGTGTTTGGAGGCGCGCTAATCGGGATGGCTATGCACACGATGCTGCCCGAGCATCACTTGAACCCCGAATCGAAGGATGTAATCAAACTTGGAATGGGACTGATCGCGACGATGTCCGCATTGGTCCTGGCTTTGCTCACGAACTCGGCAAAGGGTTCCTATGACGCGCAGAGAAACGAGCTTACCCAGGCTGCCGCCAATATACTTCTGGTTGACCGAGTACTCGCGCATTATGGACCAGAGGCGAAGGAGGCGCGCGATCTTCTCAAGGTCTCTGTCGCCGGAATGATTGATCGAATTTGGCCGGAGGACCCCGTCGCTAATGCGAGGTTAGGTCCGACCACTGCCGGAAGCGAATTGTTCTTCGACAGAATTCAGGAACTCAAGCCGCAGGATGATATTCAGCGCTCGCTGCAGGCTCAGGCAATTAAGATGAGTATCGACATCGGGCAGGCGCGCTTGCTGTTGTTTGAGCAAGGCGGCCGCTCAATCCCAATGCCGTTTCTTGTCCTATTGATTTCTTGGGTAACCGCTATTTTTCTAAGCTTCGGCCTTTTCGCGCCCCGCAACGCGACCGTGATCGCGACTTTGTTCTTGTGCGCGGTGTCTGTTTCGGGTGCGGTCTTCCTCATCATGGAGTTGGATCGACCCTTCGGTGGATTGATTCAGATTTCGAGTGCGCCGCTGCGCAACGCCATGAATAATATCGGCAGGTAGCATGAGCGCTGTACCACAGAGCATTGCGGCCGCCGGCAAATGGCTGCATCGCGAGTTCGTCGCCGCGCGGCCGGTATTCATCTTCTTCCTGGTCGCCTTCCTGCTCCAACTGTCGATCATCAAACTGACAGTCGCGCAATTCTCGATTCCGGTCACTGCATTTTCCAAAGCCCTGGTTGGCGCGCTGTTGGCGGCCAAGGCTGTCCTGATACTTGATGAGACACGAATCGGACGAAGCCTCGAACACTATCGTAAGATTGTCGCGGTCGCCGTCAAGACGGTTCTGTACGGATTCGGCACGCTGCTGCTCGGCTACCTCGAACGATTCCTGGAAGCCCTGCACCGGTTTGGAAGCTTCGACAGGGCCGTCCAAGACATGGTCGATCAGGCAAATATGTACCGGTTCTTAGCCTGGGTCTTGGGAGTAACTGTTATATTTGCGATTTATTTTGTCTGGTCGGAAATAAACGAGCGAATGGGAGAGGGTGCGGTTTGGTCTCTGTTTTTTGCGAAGCCGTAACACTGCGTGCGCATCGTTCACGCCAGAAACGTTCGGCAGGGAAGCGCCACCTGCCGGTATTCCACCGGCAAATCTTTGTCATGGAAGCCTGCGGCGCGCGCGACAGGTTAGCTTGATCTTTTCTATACCTAGCTCAACTGATTGCGATCGCGGCCGACAAGCGGCACTTGTTTTGCTGATTACTGATAGGAGCCTGGGAAGGAGTCAGAAGATGAATACCACCGACAGCGGCAGGCATCTAAGAACGTTGTATTTCGCCATAGTCTTATGCGCGCTTTGTTTCGCAAAGACCGTGCAAGCATGCACCGGGATAAGGCTTATAGCCTCGGACGGGACTGTAGTTTACGCGCGCACTCTTGAGTTCAGCGTTGACCTGGATTCAGATGTGCTTGTGGTGCCGCGTGGTTACGTTCGGGCCGGCACCACGCCCGATGGCAAAAATGGGCTCAAGTGGGTCTCCAGGTATGCTTCCGTCGGCGCCAACGGCATGGGACTCCCATTCTTGTTCGATGGGGTCAATGAGAAGGGGCTGGCCGCCGGCTTGTTCTACTTCCCAACGACTGCCGGCTACCTGAAGTACAACGCAGCGGATGCCTCGAGAACCATCGCGCCATGGGAGGTCGGCTCGTGGATCCTGGAAAATTTCGCGACGGTTGACGAGGTCAAACAAAACATAGGCAGCATCGTGGTCGCGGAGGTCATGTTCAAGCAGTGGGGTATGGTGCCGCCGGTTCACTACGTCGTGCATGACGCCTCAGGCAAGAGCATCGTGATCGAGTACGTCGAGGGAAAACTACATGTCTATGACAACGTGATTGGGGTGATCACCAATTCACCGACCTTCGACTGGCATATGACCAATCTTCGCAACTATTTAAACCTCTCGGTGGTGAATGCGCCGCCGGTGGAAGTCGGCGGCGTCAGGCTGAACCCGTTAGGGCAGGGCACCGGGATGCTCGGAATCCCGGGCGACTTCACTCCGCCGTCGCGATTTGTCCGCGCAGTCGCCTACAGCACCTCGGTTGCGCCATCCAGAACCGGCGCAGAAGAGGTCCTCGAGGCATTTCACATCCTCAACAACTTCGACATTCCCGAAGGCGCGGCGCGCGAGCAACACAAGGACGCGCACGGCAACATAATCTCGGATCACACTATCTGGACCAGCGCCTCCGATCTCAAGACGCGGCGCTACTACTTCCGGACTTATGAGAACAGCCAGATTCGTGTGGTCGATCTGATGTCGATGCCACTCGATGCTAAGCACATCACCAGCATCTCTATGAAAGGCCCCGAAGTGATCAAGTCGCTTAACCCCTAGCTCGCGCCCCTGCATCAAGGGCGATCAAGGCCGCGGTGTGATCTGACGCGAATCGCGACCATCATGAAGCTCGTTTTACCAGCTTCATCGATTGCACTGACCAACATTAACCGCCTCGACTGGCGGCGATGAATTCAGTGACGAGCATGACTGCCGCGCGTAGATTGTCGGCTTCGGTACGGCCGCTGCGTGCGCGCGGCTTGAATGAGTGATCGCCATCCTCAAGCCATTCGATCCGCACCGCAGGCGATAGCTTGTAGCCGCCGACTTCTTCCGGGCGGCCGAAGCTGTCTCGTGTTCCCTGGATTATCAGCGTTGCAGTCCGTAAGGTTTCGAGATGCGTGGTTCGCGTTTTCTCAGGTTTTCCGGGCGGATGAAACGGATAGCCGAGACAGACTACCCCGCGCACCGCCGCGTCATCGGCGACCATGCTCGCGATCCTGCCGCCCATAGATTTGCCGCCGATCACTAGTCCGCTGCATCCGCCTGCTGCCGCGATCGCGTCGCGGAACGATTGCATCAACACGCGCGGCGGATCAGGCGCTCCGCTTTTGCCGTTGTCCCGCCGCTGCTGCATGTAAGGAAACTCGAACCGAATCACCCGGATGCCGGAGGCGGCAACTCCTTCAGCGAGGTGCTGCATGAACGGCGAGTCCATCGGTGCTCCCGCGCCATGCGCAAACAAGAACGACCGCGCCGCTGCCTTTGGTCCATCGACAATCACAACCGCCATGAGTCAACGCACTCTGAGAAGCGTGGAGTCCTCTCGGTCGTCCTTGACCGCCCGCCGATAGGACTCCTCCGAATGTCAGTCAGGCTGCGCTCTATGACGACCATCCCTGCCGATTGTAGTAGTTCACCATCTGCTGAACGATCTGATCGGTCGTCTTATCCACCAGGTAGCCAGTTGAGGACGTAACGTTCTTCACGCCTCCTGCCGCGATGTTCACACCAAGCGAGGCGGCCGCTGTCGCTCCGCCGGCGGCCGCACCTGCCGGTCCCGTAATTCCTGCGCCAGGCATGTAGCCGCTGTCCGCGCTCGTGGCAAAGTCGAGCAGCTCACTCGAACCCTGAGGAGTCTTCTGAATAACCTGGACCACAGTATCGACTTTGGAAGCTCCCGCGCCCAGCCCGATGACCATCCGCCGCAACCGGTTTCCCTCGCTTATATCGGTGAACTGTCCATCCAGCACGAGGACGTTGTTGCCAGTGGGAGGCACTCCACGCTGCAAGCATGTAGTGGTGATCCCCTTTTGCGTGAGATTGGCAGCGACCTGAACGCAGATGTTTTGCGCCGTCTGATGGGCTAGCTGAACTTGTTCGGCACTCTGATCTTCTCCGGACATATTTCGGTAAGCCACCTGAAAGATGCTGGAGTTTAGTGAGACATCGGACGCATCTACCGCGAACGGATAGACGACCACGGCGGTTGGCGGCGTCGCAGTGATCGGCGCGGCCGAACTTTGCTGGGTAACCTGAGCCCCCGCGCATCCGAAAGCTCCCAAGGCTAACACTAAGTACATTCCCCCAAGTCTGCTGGATCTCATCGCGCTTCCTCCTCTCATAGCTGCAGTTGCGGTAACAATAGATTAATTTGAAATCTCAGCGTAAATTGCTCGGTCTGGCCGGAAAATTGTCGATAGGCCATCCATTCACCCGCGATCGACGTATCAACCGCGGAGCCTTCGCTGAATTTCCAGACTCTCCCAAATCCGGCACTAAGTGGCATTTGCGTCGAAGTATTATGACGCCAGTTGATTGTCCAGGTCGCATCGCTCGACTTCAGGTACCACCCGCGGCCCAGTTGATAGGAAAGGATCGGCTGAATCTGGAGCGAACTTTGCGGCACCGAATGAGACGAAGAGTAGGCAAATGAAGTCGCTTGCTGGAACAGACCCGCAATATTCAGCCGCGGAATCTGCCGAAAGGAGAAAGCCCACGCCGGCCCTACTTGCCATGCCCCGTGCCCGGTGAATTCGCTGGTGGAGGTCGGAAATATCCAATATGGGCCGAATCCCCATCGAAAGTGCGTCTCCTTTTCGTTCGGCCAGGGCATCACGAACAGGTCCAGCAGTTGGAAGTCGTCGAGCGCGGTAGTGGTGGTCGCGCCCTTGTTGCGTGGAACCGTCACAACTTGAAGCGACGGCCGAATAAGCTGCTCGAGCGGCGTGAACAGTTGCGGCCGAACCGCCAGCAAAGGCCGCAGTTGCAGCGTGTTCGGCTGCGCATTGGTGCCGTATTCGGCCGGAGTGTAGACGTCCTGGATCTTAATCTGAGTTAGAGCCGCGGTAGGATCGTTTTCCTTAACTGCTAGCCCTTCTTCCGTAAGACCTGCCGAGCCGGCCTGCTGGGCGAGACAGGTGGAATATCCTGCCAACAAGATCTGGAGCGCGACGCTGCAGGCGAATGCTCGCCGGGCCTCTAACAGGCAGCTAATGAATCTACGCGCGCGGCAATCCATCGTAATTCTTTACGGCTATCAACTCCAAAATCGTGAGCTGGCGACAACGCCTAACCAGTCTAATTCCGCGCGTCTGCTACATACCGGTAAATCTTACTTGGGTCTAGACGCCTGACTTCGATGCGAGCGTCAGACGCTGGTCGAGCGCGGATAAACAAATCGCCTTAACACCGGCGAAGCCCGCGGAGGGTCAAGATGAGCGGACGACTTGTTGATAGAGCAGGGCGGCGCCTTCGTATATTGTGGCGCCGTCCTCGGGACTGCCGACGAACTCCGCGATCTGTCGCATCTCGGCGACCCAACGGTACGCCTTCGGGCGCATCGCGGGAACTGCGCGATCCATCCGGGCGAGGAAACTCGGCTGACTGCGCGCGAGTTCAGCGCGCAATGCGTCGGCAAGGCCGTCGCGTTCGGCGGCGCCCAGCATCGTCGCGCAGAGCGCGGTGAATCCTTTAGTCAAGCCAGCGTAGGACAGCTTCAAGCCGGAAGCGTCACCGATCGGTCCGTCGAGGATCGAAATGTCGAGACCGAAGTTGGCCAGACGCTTCAGCAGATGCGCATCGGAGCCTGACGCGTACAAGCGCGGACCTGTTGCCGGATCGCGAGTGCCGGCGACGGGCGGGCCTCCGATAATGCCGGCATCGATGAAAGTGATGGCGTCGAGCAGGCCGCGGATGCGGCGGCAGGTCGCGGGCGAGATAGCGTTGCATTCGACAAAGACCGGCTGCGCTTGCGCGCGTGCGAGCGGACCGCGAAGGCGTTCGGCAACTTCGACCGCGACCCCCGGAGGAACGATCGACAGAACGAAATTCGCGTCGCGAACCAGCGAATCGTCGTCGTTGACGACTTCGAGTCCGCCGTCGCGAACCCGCGCCGCGCTTTCTGCGCCGCGCCCCGCGAGCGACGTCAGCACTCGCGCTCCGCATTCGCGAAGCCTGCGCCCGATCGCGGCGCCCATCTCGCCCGCGCCAACGATCGCAACCGTCACCGAGTTTCGCTCGCTCATCGGAGCACCCTTTGCGGAACTTTATGCGGACTTTTCAGTAGCGGTTGAGCCGCGCCAGCCGATCGGCGTGAAAGTTCGAGTCGCCGAAAAGTTCCTGGCAGACACGGACCCGCTTCATGAACAAACCGATGTCGAACTCGTCGGTCATCCCGATGCCGCCGTGCATCTGCACCGCTTCCTGTACCGCGAGCGTCGCGCTAAGACCCGCGCGAGCCTTGGCCACTGACACGATCGGACCGGCGCGATCGAAGGCGTCGTCAAGCGACTGCAGCGCCTTGAGCACGGCCGCGCGCGTGACCTCGAGTTCGCAGTATAGATGCGCGGCGCGATGCTGCAGCGCCTGGAATTCGCCAATTGCTTTGCCGAATTGCTTGCGTTCCTTCAGATACGCGATAGTCCGGCCGAATGCCTCTTCGCTCGCGCCGACCATCTCGGCAGCCACGAGAGCGCGTCCGACGTTGAGCACGCCTACGAGCGCGTCCCAACCCGCGTCAACTTTGCCGAGCGTGTCGTCGGCGCCGACGCTCACGTCCTCGAACGTGACCCGCGCCGCATTGTGCGTATCGACCGTCGAAGTACGCTCGGTGCGAACTCCGGGCGCGTGCGCATCAACGATGAACATTGTAAGGCCCGCGGTATCGCCTGTTTTGCCCGCGGTGCGTGCGGCCACGATCAGAAGATTCGCGACGTGACCATCGAGCACAAATGTCTTGGCGCCGTTCAGCTTGAAGCCCTTGCCGGCGCGAGCGGCGGTCATCGCGATTTGATCGGGATGATGTTTTGCGGTTTCGTCAACCGCCAAGGTAGCGATCAACTCGCCCGCGATGATTTTGGGCAGGTACGTTTTCTTCTGCTGGTCGGAACCGCCGCGCGCGATCGCAGTGGTAGCGAGAACCGCGGTCGAAAGAAAAGGCGACGGCGTCAGCGTGCGGCCCAGCTCTTCCATCACCACGCCGGCCTCGACATGTCCGAGTCCCAGGCCGCCGTAGTCTTGAGGAGCGAGAATTCCCGCCCAGCCCATCTCGACGAAGTTTTTCCAGAGCGCGCGCGAGAAGCCGTCGGCGTCGCGCTGGTCGCGCAGCGTGCGCAGATGAGCGATTGGCGCATTTTTGGCCAGGAAGCCGCGCGCATTATCGCGCAGCATCGTCTGTTCGTCGTTGAGAACTAAGGCCATTGGAGCACCGGTTCAGTTTGCATAACTGGCAGACTATACCACCTGTTGTGGTTTTGAGACGGGCGTATCACCATCGGTAGCTTCGTTCCGTCAAAAGTTGTTTTTAGCGCGAGGGTTTCGTAGTCGGCGGATTGCCAGAGGGCTACGCAAGTCCCGGGTATCCTGACAGTTGTCCATTCCGAGAGTGTAGCACTCCAAATGCATCGGCATCAGGCTGAAAAGTTCATCCCCAAATCGGACTTGAAATCGAGAGCCGCGCCGCGATCAACGCCTATGCGCCGGGCAGGCCCAGGATGCGCTTGGCGATGATATTGAGCTGGACCTCGCTGGTCCCGCCTTCGATCGAGTTGGCCTTGGAACGCAGCCACGCGCGCGCGGTACGGCCCTCCCGCGACCGCTCGCCTTCCCATTCCAGCGCGTCCGTGCCGCCCGCCGACATTACCAACTCCATCCGCCGCTTGTTGAGTTCGGTGCCGTAGTATTTCAGCAGCGACGATACCGCGGGATGAGCCTGCCCGGCCTTTGCCATATCGCCGGCTCGATCCATCGCGAGTCGAAAGGCGACCGCGTCGATCTCGAACGCCGCGATTTGGCTGCGCAGCACGGTGTCCGCGAGCATCCCGTTCTCGGTGCCAACCGTGTCAGTCGCGATCTGTCCGAGCGAACGGTTTTCCGACGTGCTGCCCATGCCGCCAATCATATCGCGCTCGTGAGTCAGCAGGTATTTTGCGATGTCCCAGCCCTTGTTGAGCTTGCCGACGAGGTTCGCCTTGGGCACCAGCACGTCGTCGAAAAATGTCTGGCAAAACGGCGACGCGCCCGAGATGAGAGTGATCGGCTTGGTCGAGACCCCCGCGCTTTCCATGTCGAACAGGATGAAGCTGATGCCTTCGTGCTTGGGCGCGCCAGGATCCGTGCGCACCAGGCAGAAAATCCAGTCGGCCTTGTCCGCGTACGAGGTCCAGATTTTTGAGCCGTTGACGAGGAACTGATCGCCCTTGTCCTCGGCGCGGGTCTGCAGCGACGCCAGGTCGGAGCCCGAGCCGGGTTCCGAGTATCCCTGGCACCATCGAATCTCGCCGCGAGCGATTTTCGGCAGATGCTCGCGCTTCTGCTCTTCGGAGCCGTACTTCAGTAGCGCCGGGCCGAGCATCCAGATGCCGAAGCTGTCGAGCGGCGAGCGGCAGTTGAGCGCGCGCATCTCCTGGCGCAGGATTTTGGCCTCGTCGCGCGAGAGCCCGCCGCCGCCGTACTCACGTGGCCACTCCGGCACGGTCCAGCCTTTCGCCGCCATGCGCTCGAGCCACTGGCGCTGCGCGTCGGATTGGAAAACCGCGTGCCGGCCGCCCCAGCAAGTATCTTCTTCGGTCTGCGCCGGCCGTCGCATCTCGGGGGGGCAGTTAGCCTCGAGCCACGCGCGCGTTTCTTTGCGAAAATTTTCAGGATTTTCCATAGTTACGTCAGGTGTTAGTCGGTCTGACCGCGCGATTCAAGGTTTCGAGGCGTGAGTGGATGCGGCGACTCGGAGACCGGAACCGGCTTCGCGTACGCGAAGCTGTCCGAGATCCGTTCCTCCCGTCGCTAACGCTCCCGTCGTCAGGATGACAAACAGCGCGAAGCTGTCCAAGATCTGCCGGCCGCTCGTGTCGCTCCCTTCGTCGGGATGACGAACAACGCGAAGCTGTCCGAGATCTGCCGGCCGCTCGTGTCGCTCCGGTCGTCGGGACGACGAACAACGCGAAGCTGTCCAAGATCTGCCGGCCGCTCGCGTCGCTCCGGTCGTCGGGATGACGAACAACGCGAAGCTGTCCGAGATCCGTTCCTCCCGTCGCTAACGCTCCCGTCGTCAGGATGACGAAAAACGCGAAGCTGTCCGAGATTTGCCGGCCGCTCGCGTCGCTGCCGGCGTCAGGATGATGAACTCTACAACGGGAAATGCACCATCGGAGCAGTTCGCGGCGCCTACTCTTTTTTGCGGGGGAGGTCGAAACCGCCGGCCTCCGGTTGGTGCCCATAGACATCGTCGGTGAAGTATTCCGACTGATAGGTGGCCGCGCGCGCGCCCCATCCGTACTCGAACATCCATCCGGAGGGCGTGCGGAAATAGAATGAGTACATGTGGTCGTTCGAATGCTTGCCGGGAGTAATCGTCACCGGGGTGTTGTTCTTGCGCACCAGGTCATAGGTCATACCCACATCGTCGAGGTTGTCCACTTCGAGCATGATGTGGTTGAGGCGGCGATCCGCAGGAATTCCGAAGGCGACGGTGTGATCGCGGTCGTTGCAATGCATGAAGACCAGGCCGACGGCATGTTTGCCGGCGCCGAACTTGTACTCGACACCGCCGCGCATTCCGAGTTGCGCATAGAAACGTTGGGCGGCGTTCACGTCGCGCTCGCGGATGATGCAATGGCCGAGTCCGCCGCTGGCGGTCTTGAAACGTCCGTGCATCGGGCGCCCGGGATGGAACGGTTTGCTGAATTGAGTGAAGGGGCCGTGGAAAATTTCGACCGGATTGCCGTCGGGGTCATCGAGCTTCATGACTTCGAGCACGCGACGCTCTTCAGCTTCCTCGGCGGAGCCGACGCGGAACTTGATTCCCGCCTCCGCCAGTTGACGCTGCATCTGTGCGAACTCGTCAGCGCCGGCGACGCGGAAGCCGAGATAGGCAAGGTCGTCGCTGCCATCGGCATGCATCACGATCCGATGATGGAGGTAGTCCATCCGCAGGTAGCATCGATCGGACTCGCCTTCATCGGCCAGTTCAAAGCCGACGATTTCGGTCGCGAACTGTTTCCATGCGTCGAGGTCTTTGACTCCGATTCCCATGTAGCCCAACTCTGTTACCTGGATCATTTGTTTTTCCTCCGGGCGTCTATCGAGCATCAGTGCGAACCCAATCGGAACCGAGCGCGACGCGCCGCACCGAATCGGTGTCGGTCGGCTGATGACCTACTTTATGCACGGGCGCAGGGGCTTCGACAACCTTGTTCGACAGCCGCCCCAGGCCGCTGACCTCGACCTCGACCAGGTCGCCGACGTTCATCGGGCGCGAGTTCTTCGGCGTGCCGGAAAGTATGATGTCGCCGGGGAGCAGGGTGATGAAGCGCGAGAGGTCGGCAAGTATGTAGTCAATCGGAAAGATCATTTCCGAAATTGCTCCCTCTTGTACTACTTTGCCGTTAATGTATGTACGCAAAGTGGATTTGCGAATATCTACTCCACTGACTATTCCAGGACCTATCGGGCAGAAGCCGTCCTGACCCTTCACCCGCAGCATCGAGCCCGCGTCGGTGTCGCGATAGTCCTGGCATCCGACGTCGTTGGAAGGCGCGAAGCCGGCGATGTAGTCCCACGCATCTTCGCGGCTGATATTGCGCATCGGCTTGCCGATGATCACGCCGACTTCGCCTTCGTAGTTGAGATACTTGTGGCCCGCCGGACGGCATAGCACGCCGCGATGCGAGTTGAGCGCTGTGCACGGCTTCTGAAAGTAAGTCGGAGTCTCGAGCATCGGCGCTTTGAACTCGACCCGGCGCGAATCGTAATTCAGATGAATGCACAGAATCTTGGTCGGGTCGCATGGCGGCAGATAGGTCGCCTCTGAATCGGCGATATGGCGTCCGTCACCGATCAAGAGACGGTCGCCGTCGGGGCGCACCCACTTCGGCTGCCCCTCGTGAAAAATTCGCCGCCATTCCAGCCTCGGCCCGTCAAGTACATTCATTAGCTATTCTCCGATTACTCAGTTAGTGGCGCAGCGTCTATGCAAATGAACCCTTGAGCGCAGCGATATTCTTGATGTCGCAATAAAAGTCGAAGCTCCAGGTGCCGCCTTCGCGGCCGATGCCGGAATCGCGGCTGCCACCGAACGGAGCGGCGAGATCGCGGACGAAGAAGCAATTAACCCACACTGTGCCAGCCGTCACGCGGCTCGCAATTCGCATCGCGCGTTCTTCGTTCCTGCTGAAGATCATCGCGGCGAGACCGTAGCGAGTTCCATTCGCGAGTTCGATCAATTGGTCCTCGTCGCGAAACGTCTGCCACGTCAGCACCGGCCCGAATACTTCGCGCTGCACGATCTCCATATCCTGTCGCGCGCCTTCGAGCAGGGTCGGTTCGAAGTATAGCTCGCCGACGCCGGAGCGCTTGCCTCCCCAGAGTGGCTTGACTCCGGCCTTGAGCGCGCGCTCGACGAATCCCTCGACGCGCCGGAAATGTTCGGGCGTGATGAGCGGGCCGACGCGCGTACTTTTTTCCCGAGGATCGCCGACCGTCATGTGCGCGGCGACGGCGCGAAATTTACTCTGGAATTCATCGGCAATCGCGGCGTCAATCAGCAACCGCGTGCCCGCCAGACAGACCTGGCCCGCGTTGATGTACTGTCCGGCGGCGGTCTGCGCGGCGGCTTCGAGGTCCGCGTCGGCGCACACAATATAGGGAGACTTGCCGCCCAGCTCGAAACTGATGGGAGTGAGCGAACGCGCGGTGGACTGGCCGATCAGCTTCGCAGTGTCGGTCGAGCCGGTGAAGCTCAATCGATCGATATCGGCGTGAGCCGCCAGCGCAGCTCCCGCTTCCTCGCCGATTCCTTGCACGACGTTGAGGACGCCCGCGGGGATGCCGGCTTCGGTGGCGATGTCCGCCATCATCGAGCACGTGAGCGGCGCCCATTCGGGCGGCTTGACGACCACGGTGTCGCCCGCGGCAAGCGCCGGCCCTACTTTCCACGTGGTCAACATGAATGGCGCGTTCCACGGCGTGATCAAGGCCGCAACGCCGGCCGGATCGAACCGCACGTGATTGACTACTTCCGGCGAGTCGATTTGCTCGTGTCCCAATGTCAGTGCGCGGTCGGCAAAGAACTCGATGTTGTGAGCGGCGCGTGGAATCACGCGCGCGAGATTGCCCATCAGCAATGATCCGTTGTCGGCGGTTTCGACTGCCGCGAGATCCTTTGCATGATCAAGGATCGCTTGCGCGAACTTTTTCAGAACGCGATGGCGTCCGTCGGGTCCGAGCGCCGCCCATTTCGGAAATGCGCGCCGCGCAGCCGACACCGCCGCGTCGATCTCAGCTGCGCCGCCGGCGCTGACATCGGCGAGATGTTTGCCGTCGATCGGGGAGCAGACCTCGAAGGTCCGCTTCGACGCGACCCGCTTGCCGTCGATAAAGTGACCGGTCGATAGGTCAACGCCGGCGACTTTCGTGGTGCTCATCTGCGAATCTCTCCGGGTAAATTAATTTTTCGTCTCTCCAGAATCGCGGCCGCGTCCGACGCATTCGGCTGCTTCCCAAGCATGCCATCGACCAGACGCCGCGCGCGTTCCCTTGGCGCTAGTACATGGGCCAGTTGATAATTTCGGGCGCCTGACGCCAGGTAGAAGCGCTCGTACAACTCGTTGCGGCTGGCAAGAGCGCTGCCGACGAAGTCCCACGCCAGCCGGAAGATTCGCGCGCGCTCGTCGGCCTTCATCTCGCCCGCGCCGCGCAGGTACCGGTCGATGAACGGACGGAGTTTAGGATCGGCGAGCTGCGCCTGGGTCGGCGCGGCCAGCAGATTGTGCGAACCGATCAGCGTGATGACTTCGGCGACGCGGGGGAACCAGGTCGGGAGCGCGGCCCGCAACGCCGCGAGCGGAGGGCCGTTGGGGAACCATACGCCGTTGCCGTACTCGAAGGCTTCGACCTCCGCGCTGTGAATCGCGGCGCGCGCGAACTCCGCGTACGTCCAGATCTCGCCGAGCATCTGCCTCGTCGCCGGCGAGACATCGTTGATTGCTTCCGCCATCCTGGTCGCGAGCCCGTAAGCGAATTCGAGCTTGGTCTGCGCCCGAATCATCGTCTGCTGCATGATGTTCGGATACCAGCCGGTCGCCATCACGGTGTTGTAGGCGACCAGATTGGCGTTGATGAATACGCGATCGCGCGGGATTTCGACATCGTCGAAAATCACGAACGCGTCCTGCTCGTCGAAGCGGCTCGACAGCGGATGGTCGAACTTGTTGGGCGGCGTTGCGCAACTGTCGCGGCAGATAAATTTCAGTCCCGGCGTGTTCATCGGCACGCAAAAGGACAGCGCGTAGGCGTCGGTTCCAGCCATCAGCGGCACCGCCGGATAGACCGCGATCTCGTCGGCGAACGGCGCCAGCGTCGCCAGGATTCTCGCGCCGCGCACGACGATCCCGTGCGCAGTGTCGGCAACCTTGTGCAGCGCGACCTCGTTGCCCGGCTCGGGCACGTCGCCTTTGGCCTTGTCGATCGTGGGATGAATAATGGTGTGGGTCAGCGAGATGTCGTTGCGCGCGAGAAACTTCTGATACGCGACCAGGTTCGCCGCGCCACGCTCGTTGCCGTTGATTGCCCATTCGTCGGCGCGCCCCGCGAAGCCCGCGAAGGTGACATTCATATAGTCAGGCGTGCGGCCCATCAGGCCGACGGTGAACTCCGCGATGGTCTGCAGGCATGCATGTCGCCGCTCGAGATCGGCGCGCGAGCGCGGAATCATATGGCTCAGGTTGATCGGCTCGCCGGTCTCGGGATCGGGCATCAGGCAGACCGCGCGTGCGCGATGTTGCAGATCGAAGATCTGCGCCATCGTATTCGCCGCGCCCGCGAATGCCGGGTGCGATACGATGTCGGTCACCCGGTCGTCGCCGACCCAGAGCTCGCGCGGTTTAGACAAGCCGGCGAGAAACTCGCGCCCAGTGCGTGCTGGCATCAGCGGCCTCCTCTGACGTTGCGGGTTGATCCGACAGTGCCGGGCGAGCGAAGGGCGCGCCGGGAACGTTCGAGCGCGATTGGTTTCGGCCGGCTGTTGCGCAGGCCTTCGAGCTGCAGCTTGAGGGCGGCGCGCAGACCGTCGTCGCGCTGATCGCTGGAGATCGGATCGCCGCCGAGCCATCGCTGCAATTGACAGAAATAGAGACTGAACAGGCTGTTCGCGAGGCGGGTGGCCGGAACGTCGGTGCGAAGTTCGCCGTGCGCTTTCGATTGCTCGATCAGATTGGCAATCCCGGCGAGCATCGACTGCATCATTTCGGCCACGCCGTGACGCCGGTCCTCGACGAAGGGCAGTTCGCGTACGAATACGCGCGCCAAACCGCGATCGCGCTCGTGCAGCGCGATCATCGCTCCAAACAAGTGCAGCACCTGCTCGAGCAGCGGACGCGCGGGCATCGTCGCGAAGGCATCGGTGACGACGCGCCCGATCTCCTCGCGGAAGATCAGTACCAGCAGGTCCTCCTTGGTGCCGGCGTAGAGGAACAGGGTGCCGGCGCCGATGTCGGCGGTCGCGGCGATTTCGCGCGTGGTGGTGGCCTCGAAGCCCTTGCGGCCGAAGAGTTTTCGGGCGGCGCGTTTAATCCGTTCGAGCTTGTGGCGCTTGCCGCGTTCGATCCGGCCGGTACTCGGTGTATGCATCGCTAAAAATGAGTACGCTCAATATTGAGCGTGCTCAGTATGTACTAAAGATCCAGCCGAGCTGTCAAACGCGGCGGCGGCATGGCGCGAAGCGGAACGGAAGGCGGCAG
The DNA here is from genome assembly GCA_963717005.1 of uncultured delta proteobacterium. Classification (GTDB taxonomy): domain Bacteria; phylum Desulfobacterota; class Binatia; order Binatales; family Binataceae; genus Binatus. The sequence continues at coordinate 3,529,153 of OY970324.1, read as the reverse complement.
AGAGATGACGCCGAAGCTCGGCAGGATGACCGACCTGACCTGCAGGGGCGTGCGCGCGCGTTTCAGATACTTGCAGTGCCAGCGGGGAAGCCGAAGAGCTGGCGGCAGACAGATAGCCATCAGGGATGAGCGCTCGGTACGCGGAAAGCCGTGCGCGGGTGCGCTTTCCTGAAACAGCCGCATCGATGGCGGTTCACTGCGGGGCGCAGCCCGTCTGCCATTTGTCGATCGCGCGGCGGTTTGATTAAACTAGGTGTTTATGAAGCCCCGCCACGCCGCCGCGCTCGCGCTTGTGGGCTGGTGTCCGTCGTGACTACCAAGCGATGGCTACTTATCAGTGCGACAGTCCTGCTCGCGGTCGCCATTCCAAAGGAGCGAGATATCGTATGGGTTCCGGCCCCACCGACCAGCGCGTTGCGCATGGGATCGTCGGCGCAAACTTACCGGTGGGCGACCGTCACGCAAGAACAGGCCGAAGCCCGAGACCCTGAAGGATGGAGGACTCGGCGCAAGGTAGAGGACGTCATCCGCTGGAATCAATGGATTCTGCTCCTGCCCCACGTCAAAGGCATGATGCTGGCGTGGATTATCGATGAAAACGTCCCCCGAAAGGAAGCTATCGCCAAAGGACTTGGCCAGACAGGAATCCGTGTCTGGGTCGATAAACAAGAACACGTCGCATTTGTTCAATGGTGTGTCCCGTCGCATTTGGGCGGGGTGCCGGTCGTTGTCGAGCCGAACCCAGTCGTTCGATTGGAGGCGCTGCGCTAGCAACACACTCTTCGAGCCTTACCCGACCTTATATACCGTTGCAGCCAACACCGAAGGCGCTACAATCGCGCCAATGAAGCACCGCCACGCAGCCGCGCTCGCGCTTGTTGGCTGGTTTCTCATGACGCCGCCGAACACAGGACTGGATCCTCCACGAAGTCGGGACGAAGGAGCGCCGCTCTCGGAATGGTTTTTCTACAACGAACTGAAGAACGACATTCATAACAAAAACGATCGCGCGCAAGCGATGGAATTTCAGACGGCGGAGCAGTGCGAAGAGAAGAAAGAACAGAGGTGGCCAGCGCATCCTCCGCCGATTCCGGCCACAGTGGGTGGAGACATGAGTAGGTGGGTGAACAGATGGAGAGAAGCAGGCGCGAAGAGTCGTTGCATGTCTTCAGACGATCCACGGCTCAAGGAAAAGTAGGCACCGCCGTTGCTCATTGACATAGCGACCGCGACGCGATTCTGCACGGGCGTAAGGATGATCTCCCTCATTAGGGAGATCATGGTCGCGTGTCTGTCGGCTGTCGGATTGCGTCCGACGAGCCGCGACCGTCCGCGCTTGGCATCAGGGATGCGGAGCGTTAGACGACGCAAATCCTGCTGACGCTGAGTGCGTTCACTAGTGTGATGTCGCGCAAATGTCATTAAGAACAGAGCCCTAACCCCTGGCCCCTTCCCCAGGGTGGGGAAGGGGATTTGAGGCAACTATTCCGCCACGTCCTATCCCCCTCGCCCCCTTTCCCGCGGGAAAGGGGGGACTGGAGTTGCCCCGAATGCGTGGACACTCGGGTTAGGCGGCCACAGATATAACATGATGTTGCTCGAATTGGTTGGGGGACAGGTAGCCGAGGGCCGAATGTCTCCGCTGCCGGTTGTAGAACAGCTCGAGGTATTCGAAGAGCGCGCTGCGGGCTTCCTCACGCGTGCGCCACTGAGTCTCATAGACCAGCTCGAGTTTGAGCGTGGCAAAGAAGCTTTCCGCTACCGCGTTGTCCCAGCAGTTGCCACTGCGGCTCATGCTGCTCAGGATTCCGTGCGCCGCCAGCAGTTGCTGATATTCCTGGCTGGCGTATTGGCTGCCGCGGTCCGAGTGATGCAGCATTCCGCCCGCCGGCCGGCGCCCCTTAAGCGCCATCCCAAGTGCGTCCAGTGCCACTCCTCGTTCCAGCCGTTCGCTGAGCGCCCATCCGACCACCCGGCGCGAGAACAAGTCCAGCACTATCGCCAGGTACAACCAGCCCTCAAAGGTCCACAGATAGGTGATGTCACTGACCCAGCCGGCATTGGGCGTGCTCATCGCGAACCGCCGCGCGAGCAGATTACCTTTTATCGGCATTCCGTGTTTGGAGTCGGTGGTGCAGCGAAAGCGTCGGCGTACCCGCGCGCGCAGCCCCGCCGTCCGCATCAGGCGCGCCACCCGCTTGCGCGCGATCCGCTGTCCCCGGTCGCGCAACTCCGCATGCACCCGCGGACTGCCGTAGCGGCCGCGGCTCTCGGCGTGGATCGCCGCTACCTCCAGGGTCAGGCGCTGGTCCTGACGCCGCCGCTCGGCCGCTGGCCGTTTGCACCAGGCGTAGTAACCCGAGCGCGAGACGTGCAGCACCCGGCACATCAATGCCACCGGGTACCAGGCCTTCTCCGTCGCGATAAAAGAGAATCTCACTGGTTCTCCCTGGCGAAGAAGGCCGTCGCTTTTTTTAGGATTTCGCGCTCCATCCGCAAGTGCTGGTTCTCGCGCCTGAGCTCGACCAGTTCTTCGCGCTCGCTGCGCTTGAGTGAACCGGCGGGCCCCCGGCCGGCCTCTACTTCGGCCTGCTCCACCCAGCGCCGCAAGGCGGTCTCCCCGATCCCCAGCTCCAGCGCCAGCTGCCCGATGCTTTTGCCGCTGCTCTGGATCAACCGCACCGTCTCGGCCTTGTACTGCTCCGAGAACTTCCTCCGCTTCCGTCCATTCTCCATCGTCCACTCCTCCGCGCTCACTTTCGCGCTTTTCGGAGTGTCCATCAAACCGGGGCAAGTCCAGACAGAAGCGTTGCTGAAGCGGGGGGGGAGGGGACTTTCGGACTGGCAGATTTGCGAAGGTGCGGCGTGGCGGTTACGCTGCGATCTCTCGATTGGAGGAAAGTCATGGCTGGATTAATACTTCGCGAAGACCGGGACGGTCTTGCCACTCTCACTTTGAATCGCCCCGAAAAACTCAACTCGATCAACCTCGAGATGTTTGTCGAGTTGCGCGCGCATGTTGAGCAGATCGCGCGCGAGACCGATCGCATCGGTCTGGTCGTCGTGCGCGGCGCGGGCAAATGCTTCTCGGCCGGCCACGACCTCGCCGACATCGCGAAAGGCGAACGCCCGCCCAAGCCTAACTTTCAGTCCGAAACGGTTGAGCGGCTCGCGGACCTGCCGCAGCCGGTGATTAGCGCGGTGCATGGGCACTGCTACACCGGCGCGCTCGAGTTGGCGCTGGCGGCAGATCTGATCGTCGCAGCCGAGTCGGCGAAGTTTGCCGATACTCACGCGCGATGGGCGCTCACACCCATCTGGGGGATGAGCCAGCGCTTGCCGCGACGGGTCGGGCCGTCGAAGGCGCGCGAGATGATGCTGACCTGCCGCACCTACTCCGGTGCTGAAGCGGCGGCGATGGGTCTGGCCAACATCTGCGTGCCTGACGCTTCGTTCGAGCAGGAACTGCGGGCGCTGGCCGACACGATCCTCGGCAATTCGTGGTTCAGTCATCGCGCCAACAAGCGCCTGCTGATCGAGACCGACGGCATGCCGCTCGGCGCCGGCCTTGCGCACGAGGTGTACAGAAATCCGGGAGTCGGGCCTGACATGCGCGAGCGTATCGCCGCGTTCAACAGCAAGTCGCCGCGTCGTGCCTGAGATTGACCCGCGCCCGCGGTGGAGACCGGCCAGCCCGGCCAGCTCCACCTAACCCTTGCCAGACGCCCACTTCGTGTGTTCAATACGCTGACCGCGCACCTCAAGGAGCCCGCCCATGAAATCCTGGATCACCACAACCGCGCTTGGGATCGCGATCCTCGCCGCCTTTCCCATCCTCGCGCACGCCGACATCTGGCAAATCGATCCGATGCATACCAACGTCGAGTTCACCGTGCGCCACATGATGATCTCGAACGTGAAAGGGCAGTTCCAAAAGACTTCGGGAACGATCACGGTCAACGGCAGCGACCCGGCCACCGCGAAAATCGACGCAACCATCGACGCGTCGTCGATCGACACCCGGGTCGAGAAGCGCGACATGCATCTGAAGAGTCCCGATTTTCTCGACGTCGCGAAGTACCCGACGATCACCTTCAAATCAACCAAGGTCGAAGCCGAAGGGCCGAACAAATTCAAGGTGACCGGCGATCTCACGCTGCACGGCGTGACCAAACCGGTGGTGCTCGAAGTTGAGCAAAGCGGGCCTCCGATTCACGATCCGATGGGCAACACGCGTGCAGGCGCGTCGGCGACGACGACGATCAAGCGCAGTGATTTCGGGCTCACGTGGAACAAGGCGCTCGAGGCGGGCGGCGTGATGGTCGGCGACGAGGTCGCAATTTCGATCGACGTCGAAGCGATCAAGAAGTAACGGGTGGGAGCAGTTGCGTTTAACGGTGCGGCGCGATAGCTGAACCGATCGAACGTCTCTAACTTCCGGGAGGTCGGCCATGAGCATGTCGCGGCGTTTCGCAGCGGAGTTGATCGGCACTTTCTGGCTGGTATTCGGCGGATGCGGTACTGCGGTAATCGCCGCCGGCTTTCCCAAGGTCGGCGTCGGACTGCTCGGCGTCGCGTTCGCGTTCGGCCTGACGCTGCTGACGATGGCGTTCACGATCGGATCGATTTCGGGATGCCATATCAATCCGGCGGTCACGATCGGATTGTGGGCCGGCAAGCGATTCCCGGGTAAAGAGGTTCCAACCTACATAATCGCGCAAGTGATTGGCGCAATCCTCGCGTCGAGCGTGCTTTACGTAATCGCGAGCGGTACCGCGGGATTCGACCTCAGCGCCGGGTTTGCGTCCAACGGATATGGTGCGCATTCGCCGGGTGGCTATAGTCTCGGCGCAGCCTTCGTCGCCGAATTCGTGCTGACTTTTATGTTCCTCATCGTGATCCTCGGCTCGACCGACAAGCGCGTCGCCGCCGGCTTCGCGCCAATTCCAATCGGCCTGGTGCTGACGCTGATTCATTTGATCAGCATCCCGGTGGACAACACCTCGGTGAATCCCGCACGCAGCACCGGCCCCGCACTGTTCGTCGGCGGATGGGCGCTATCGCAGCTATGGCTGTTCTGGGTCGCGCCGATCGCGGGCGCCGCAATCGGCGGCCTCTTCTACAACTGGCTCGGCGTCGAGCAAAAGACCAACGAGCAGCTAGCCCGCGAAACGGGCCCGGCTAAGGCTTGACGCTGCGATGATGCTCGACGGTGCGGGCGCCGAGCCTCGCGGGGGCGTTCTCTGACCCCTGCACGACCACGACGCATCGTTTGGGGTCGCTAAGATCTTCGGGCGAGAGCCCGACCTTGTCGGCGAGGTTGGTCGCGACTATGACGAGGCCGCCCGGGGTTTGACGCGCCAGTTGAGCGGCGGTCGGTGCGCTTAGCACATCGGTATGCAGACGGCGGCCGAGCACGCGGCCGGCATCGCGAATCATCTCGAGCAGTTCGGTATCCTCCGCGGTTCCTTCTTCAGGCACCAGCACCGCGTGCAGGCCGGACTTCTTGCGCATCGCGACCCGCAGCGCGAGGTCGAGCGCCGCACGGCCGTGGGTGCCGCGATCGACGACCGCAAACACACGGTCCAGCGGACGCCCGCCGCCGTGAATCACGACCGCGACGTGCACCGGCAGCGCGCGGGCCTTGTCGAGAATTTCGCGGACGACGCCACCCATGAAGTCGGAGCCAAAGACCGCGCGATGCGATCCCATCAGCAGCCATCCGATTTGCGGTTCCCGGGCAAAGGCCAAAATGTCCGCCGCCGGGCTGGTGGTCCAGACCGCCTGCGGGGTAATGATGCTGCCGCGCTCGAGAGCGAGATCAAGCGCCGCCGCCAGCGCGGGAGAGCGGGGCGCCACCCGCTGCTCGGCCTCGCGCAGTCCCGAGCGCACTCCGCCCGACGGAGTCTTCACCAGTGCCAGCACGCGCGGCGGCGGTGCGTCGTGCGGCGTCGCCGCGAGCGCCAGCTCGACCAGCACGCCGACGCCTTCGGGATTCGACACCGGCACCAGGATGGCGCTGTGCTCGGTTCCGACCAGCATCGGACGTGGCGGCGGCTGAATTGGCCGGGGCACGGGAGTTGGCGCGGGATGGGTCGCGGGAAATGGCGGGACTCGGGCCGGAGCTTGCGGCGCGACCGCAGGTTCGGGCGAGAACGTACCGAGCTCGGGAAACGGCTGCGCTTCGGGAATTTGCTTGCGCGTGATGAGATGCAATATCGGTGTGGTCGAAAAGGTGGTGACCAGCGCCATGATCACCAGCATCGCGAATAGTGTCGGCGAGATCACGTTCATTTCGAGCCCGATATTGAGCACGATCAGTTCCATCAGGCCGCGCGTGTTCATCAGCACGCCGAGCGCCGACGAATCGCGCCAGTTGAGTCCCGTGATTCGCGCCGCGATTGCGCTGCCGCCGAATTTGCCGGCCGACGCGACCACGATGATCAGCGCGCACATCATCCATTGCTCCCATCCATTGACCAGCCCGATCTGGGTGCGCAGGCCGGTGTAGGCGAAGAACGCGGGCAGCAACAGCACGACCACGATGTCTTCGAGGCGGTCGGTCATCTCGCGCGCCATCCCGCTGTCATGCGGAATCACGGCGCCGAGCGCGAACGCGCCGAACACGGCATGGATGCCGATCAATTCGGTGGCGGAGGCGGAGATCAGCAGCGCAATGAATACCGACGCCATCACTCCCTGCGTCAAACGGCCGCGATTTCCGTACAGCAGCGACAGACGGGCCATGGCGGGCCGCACCAGAACTATCATCAGCACGATAAACCCAAGCGCCATCGCGATCGTCGCGATCGCGCCCGCCGCCTCCGCCCGCGCGACGCTGACCACAAAGGCCAGCATGCACCACGCCGTCACGTCATCGACCGCTGCGCAGGTCAGCGCTATCGCGCCCATCCTCGTTTTGTGAATCGCGCGATCGGTCAGGATTCTCGCCAGCACCGGAAATGCGGTCACTGACATCGAGACGCCCAGAAAAAGCGAGAAGCAGGTGAACGGCACGTCGCTGGTCGAGAGCTTCGGATATAGGTAGAGCGCAATCGCCGCGCCGAGGATAAACGGCAACACGATGCTCGCGTGCGAGATAGCGACGGTCGAATGCCCGCGTTGGCGCAGCAGCGCGGGGTCGAGTTCGAGCCCGACCAGGAACATATAAAGGATGACGCCGACCTGCGCGATGATATTGAGATAAGGGCTGACCATCGCCGGGAACAGATATGATTCCGCGCCGGGCACCAGATGGCCCAGCAGCGAAGGTCCGAGCACGATGCCGGCGAGAATTTCGCCGACCACCGGCGGCTGATTGGCGCTGCGGAAGACCCAGCCCATCGCGCGCGCGGTCGCGATAACCACCACCAGCGCGAGCAGGACGTGCAACAGGTCGCCTTCGTTCGCGTGCGAAGCTGCCGAGCCGAACAGGTTGTTTCCCGATGGAGCCGGCGCGCCAAGCAAGTCGCCGTACGAGCGAATCCACAAGTACAGCAGCACCAGCGCGCCGATCATCAGTGTGTACACGGCGCCGGCGCGCGATCGGGCGGTGGTGATTCGCGGCTGCGTTTCAGCCATCGGGCAATTCTACCAGAGTGCGAGCTTGATGCGCAGCGAAGGTAAAGTCAGCGGCGACCCGGGCGACGAACTTCTAGCGAAGATCGGCGAGCGGTTTCGAGGCCCGCGCGCGTTTCTTTTTCGGCGGCTTGGCTGAGCCGCCGGCCGGAGCGCTGTCTCCATTCGATGAAGCGGTAGCAGGCGCGGTTGCGCCGCGGCGGCGTCGAATTGCCGAGAACGTTGCCGCGATCTCGACTGCATTCTCGGCGGCGCGATCGCCTTGCCAATGATTTACGACGTCACTCAACGACAGGATTCCGATCGGCCTGCCTTGGGAATCGACCACCGGGAGGCGGTGAATCTCATGCGTGCGCATCAGGCGATGCGCTTTGTCGAGATCGTCGGTGCGCGCGCATGAAATCACCTTCGGCGACATCGCGCGCTCGACCGGAATCTCCTGAAGCGGCGCGCCCTGGGTGTATGCGGCCATGCAAATGTCGCGATCAGTGACGATTCCGGCGAGCTTGCCGTGCGCGTCAACGATCGGCGCGCATCCGCAATCGTGATCCCACATTATGCGGGCGGCCGCGTTCAAAGAGTCATGAATCGTGCATGATCGAACGTCACGGGTCATTAAGTCGGCGACTTTCACTTATGTCACTCCTCGCACAACAGCATTGGTCGGTGAAAATTATCTCCAGGTCGAGAACGGTTTGATCGACAGGTTCGAATTGAAATACCTCGGATCGCCGCTCACTTCGCGGTCGATCCAGTCGGGCAGTTCGACCTGTTCCTTCGCATCCTTGAGCTCGACTTCGGCGACCGTCAGCCCGCGATTCGCGCCGCTGAATTCATCGACCTCGAAGGTGTGGCCCTTGAACAAAATCCGGTAACGCATTTTTTCGATTGGCGGATGCTCGCTAAGGTGGACCAGAATTTCATTGGCGTCGTTGAGCGGAATCTCGTACTCGTATTCGTCGCGCGTGATGTCCGACGTGGCGCCCTTGATAGTCAGGTAGGCTTTGTCGCCGTAGGTGCGGACGCGGACCGAGTTGAGCTTGGAGGCGCATAGATATCCCTGACGAATGATCAGGCCGGCGCCGAGGTCGCTCCATTTTCGCGGATGCACCAGGAACTTGCGTTCGATCTCTTTTGCCATTGCTTTCTGTATCAACCCGGCTGCTCGCGGTTCGTGCAAGCCGGACTTCGCCGAACCCTCGTGCGCTAGCTTGCCGTCGCGCTTGCCCGCGGGGTCATTCCAGTCATCAGCTTCAGATGTCGAACATAGCTTATGTTGGCGTGAGAGTTCAGGCCAAGCTTTGCAATCGCGCGGAGCACCGCGGCCGGATCTTCGGATTCGAGCTCGACCGTCTCGGAGCTGGCGCCCCCCGCGATTCGGACTTCGGCAAATTCGGCCGTGTACTTTTCGGAGGTGAACTGGACGCGCACTTTTTCGACGTCCACAATCGCGAGATCGCGATGCGGCCGCACCAGGTCGCGGATGAACTCGCCGTGCGTGTACGACGGTTGCGAAATTTGCGGGACCGCGAGACCGAGATTTGGAAAGACCTGTTCTACGATCGTTCGCGAGTCGAGCGGGAACTCGCACTTGAGCACCGGACGCCATCGCTCGAGCCGTCCGACCTGCTCGAACATCAGCTTGATGTCGAGCAGGCCGGCGCGAACCTTCACGTTGGCGATGTCGACTGCGCGCGACAGGATGTAGGTTTCCGCGCTTTCGCGCGGCTCTGACCCCTGGGCTATCGCGGCCAGCCGATCGCGAAACGGGCCAAGCTGGTTTGCCCAAACGCGGAACTCGAATCTTCCCAGCGGATTGTTCATCGGCGTCGCGGCGAGGCTCTATCCAAGCTCCGCATCACGATAACATTTTTGCCGGGCGTGGGAAAAATCAGGCTCCGCGATTTTCTTCTTCAGTATTTCAGAAACCAGCGCCCTCCCGCATTCCTGCTCCGCGCGCCGACGAACCGCTGTCGCCGCCTCTGGAGCGTTTGCGCGACGAGCGCCCCGCGCGCACCACTTGCCGCCGCCCGACCGAGCGCATCTGTTTGGTCGGCAGGTCGTCAACGCTCAGCAACCCCAGGCGCGAGCGCAGCGACGCCGGCTCGATTCCCAGCACGTCGCATACGTACTCAAAGGAAAACGGACTATGGATTCCCGCCTCCGCGTGGAACCATCGTTGAACTTCGTCGTATTGCTCGCGGTCGCATCGGCGCGACGAGTTCACCGTCTTGACGTAGCAGCGCACCGCGTCTTCCAGCACCGCGAACACCAGTCGGGTTTCGCCGTCAAGCATCGAGCGGCGCCGGGTCAAATCGAAAAACTGGACCGGCACCAGAAAATCGGGCTCGAAGCGCGCGCTCAGCCATGGATCGGGTCCGGCGCATTCGTCGATTACCCTGGTCTGATTTGAAGGTCCGTATTGAAGAACCTGTTCTGTAGCTGAAGCAGACATATTGGACCCTCCTTGAGCCGATTCGGAACTCCTGCCAGCCAGCATTGTCTGTGCCAAGCAAGTTGAGCATGCAAAACTGAGAAATCCGCGAGGAAATAAGAGTTTTCGCGATGGTGGTGACGGCGCATGCTGCTCAATTATGCGGCATCACTCCGATTGGCGGATGTGCATTCGAGGCTCGTCCGGAACCGAGCACAATTCTCAGAAAGGCTCTCGCGCCCGCCCTGCGATCCGGCTAAACTGCCGCGTTCCGGAGAGCGGTAACTCTTCGGCAGGCAACCAAATTGAAACAATTTCCGTATATGGAGCTACTGGACTGGACTCGTACACGGAAAGAGTATTGAGTCCGCTCGATCACAGAGAATGTGGCGCGAGGCACGATCAATGCTGATATTAGAAACTGACTCGATGTGCGCGAAAGGCGCTTCATTATGAAAACTCGAACAAAAACTCGACCGACCAAATCCAGCAAGAGGCAGAAGACCAAGATGGCATCCGCAGTTTCCACCGGCGGACGAAGGATCGACGCGCTCAAGCGCCTGCTCACCAAAGAGCGCGCTGACACGCTCGCCCGAGTGAAAGAATTGATGCGCGAGCAGGCTCGCAACGGCGGTCAGCCGCCGGCTGACGAGATGGATGTGGCGCGATCGTTGTCAGAGGTCGAGACTCATGCGGCGCTATTCGATCGCGCGCAGGAGCGGCTCGCCGCGATCGACGCGGCAATCGCCCGGCTCGGTGCTGGAGTCTATGGAATGTGCGCACGATGCGGCGACGAAATCCCGCTGGCGCGCCTCCAGGTAATCCCATTCGCGCAATTTTGCGTCGATTGTCAGAACGAAGCCAACACCGAAGCTCGCAGCGGTCAGAGCGGACTCGCCAAGCCCTTCGGCGGCCGATGGAGCGGACCCGAAGAGCTCAGCAATCCGGACGACTCCGAAGAACACGTCGAGCGCGTCCCCACCTCCGAGGATGACGTGCAAGTGGACAGCGCATTCGGCCCCGATGAGGACGAGCTGGAAGCGACGGGCGTCGAGAAGCGTCGTCGCGGACGTCCGCCGAAGGCAAAAAAGCCGCTGGTGCAGAAAAAGGCACGGTAGGGCAGGGGTAACCCTGCGCTGGGTTAAGAGAACGTCGTCACACCGCGCGCAAGGTGTGTCATCGCGGGACGCTGCTTAGTCGGTTGCGGCACAAATCAATTGATTGCCGGACGCTTGCCGTTGTCTTTCGTTCCCAATTCAGAGCGATCTCACGCATTTTGGAATTGGTCATGACTCCCTCGATGTCGGCATGTTGATTGCTCCCATATGCATTGACTGCGAGGCGTTCTTTCCGATGTTCTTGTTGCTGGTCGAAGACAACCCTACCGATCGGATGGTCATCCAGGCCCGGCTCCGGCACGCATTTCCGACCGCGCAGATCATGGCCGCCGACGATCCGATCGCGATGAATGAGCAGCTCAAGCGCGACGGCTGCGACGTTGTGATCACCGACTATTGGCTGGGATGGAGCGACGGCTTGTCGATTCTACAGCGCGTTCGTGAACGATGGCCGCGGAGCCGCGTAATCATGTTGACCGGCAACGGCGGTGAAGAGGTCGTGGCCGGTGCGTTCAAGCACGGGCTCTATCACTACCTGCTCAAGCCGGACGGATTCGACGAGCTGGCGGCGGTGACCGGGGCTGCGATGGAGAGCAAGCGACGGGAAGACTTCAACGAGCTGATGGCGATGATCGTCGATTCCATTCCCGACGGCGTTCTTAGTGTGGACGCGGCCGGCATGATCACATCGATGAACGCCGCGGCTCGCCGGATGTACGGCTATACCGACCTCGAGCTCGTGGGACTCAGCTGCGAGATCCTGCTGCCGGTCGAGCGGCGCGACGAAATCCGGCGGATGCATGAGCGGGCGCTCCGCGGCGAAGTCGTGCCTCGATTCCCGACCCTTCAAGTTTGCCGCGACGGCGCCGAAATTCCGGTCTCAATGACGATACTGCCGATGCGGCACGCTGACGGCGCGATTTACAGCGTCGCGGTTGTTGCAACCGCGCTTGGCAAGCCGAATCGCGATGCCGTCGCCAGCGCGCGCGACGAGTCGCATCCGCCGCGCCACGCATCGGCGTTGAGCATCCACTAGCGCTCGCCCCCCGCTACCTTGCGGCGCGCCGGAGGACTAAAGTATCCGGTCTGATGGCGCACGATCACTCCTCGCACATACTGACCGAGCACGGCGCGTTGAATCATGTGCCGCTGTATCGCAGCCGGCCGGTGCGGATCGCGCTCTACTACGCGCTCGGCGGGCTCATCTGGGTGGCGATGTCCGATCGGGTGCTGTCACTCATGCCGGCTCATTCGTACACCCTCAACCGGCTGATGTTCGTATGTGTGAACGCGCTGCTGCTCTACCTGGTCGCCGCCCGCTACATGAAGACGATTCGCATCTCGGTGGCGGCGCGCGAGGAGGCGCTGGTCCGCGCGCGCGGCTACTTCGAGTCGTCGGTCGAGGGAATTATTTCGGCCGACAGCAACGGCATGATTCGCCAGCTCAATCCGCGCGGGCAGGAGATGTTCGGTTACCACGAAATGGAGCTGGTGGGTCAGCCGATAGAAATCCTGGTGCCGCAACGGTTCCACTATCGCCACGAGGCCCATCGTGGCGCATTTTTCGCGGCGCCGAGATCGCGCGCGATGGGCCGCGGGATGGAGATTGCGGGACGCCGAAAAGATGGCAGCGAATTTCCCGTCGAGATCAGCCTCAACGTCGTCCATACCCACCGCGGCAAGCTGGTGATTGCGTTCATCTCGGACATCACCGAGCGCCGGGCGATGGAGCGCGAGGCGCGCCGCAACGAAACTGTCGATGCGCTGGCGGCGGTGGCGGCTGGTATCGCGCACGAATTGAACAATCCGCTGGCCGTCATGGCCTCGCGAATCGAGTTGATGCTTTCGGCGGATCAGGACCTCAGCGTCCAGACGCGCGACGACCTGCTGGTCCTGCAAAAAAACATCGAACGCGCCAGCCGCATCTCGCACAACATGCTTTCGCTCGCGCGTCAGCGGCCGGGCGCGCGCCAGACGGTGGATATGAACGTCGCGGTCGAGGATGCGATGCTGGTCGTGGGCGCCGAGCCCAGGGGTGTCATGCTGCGATACGAAACCAGCCTCGATCGCTCGCTGCCGCCGGTGATGGCCGAGCCGACCGGCATCGAGCAGGTGCTGATAAACTTTATTCTGAATGCGCGCGACGCCGGCGCGCACTTGATCCGAATCGAGACGGGGCCGGCGCCCGGACGCACTGGTCATCTGCGACTGTCGATCTCGGACGACGGCGCCGGGATTCCAGGCGACGTGCTGGGGAAACTGTTTCAGCCGTTTTTCACCACCAAGCCGAAGGGGACCGGCCTCGGTCTGTGGCTGAGCCAGCGCATCATTCAGGATCACGGCGGCACGGTCGCGGTCGAGTCCGCGGTGGGCAAAGGCACCACTTTCACGATAACGCTGCCGACCATGGGCGAGTCGTCATCCGAGCGCGTGAAGCTGCCAGCGCGCGATGAACGGTCGGCGCCACCGCAAATCGCGGCGGCACGAAGCAGTCGTTCGCGCCGCTGACCCCGCGATGGCGGCGCAAGCAAAAATTTTGATCGTGGACGACGAGCGCGATCTCGTGGACGCCTACGTGCGCCTGCTCCAGCGCGCGGGCCACATTTGCATCGCCGCCTTCGACGCCAACGAAGCGATCGAGCTGATCGACGCCGAGTCGCCCGACCTCGTGATAACCGACCTGAGCCTCCCGGACACGAGTGGCATCGAGATCATCCGTCACATCCGCGCAAAGTCGCAGACCACGCCGATCATCGTGATGTCCGGCCATAACACCCCCGAACTAAACAACGCCGCCCACGCCGCCGGCGCCAACATCACACTCCTGAAGCCGGTCTCGATCGCCGAACTACAGCGCGTAATCGTCGAAGCGCTGGGGCGGTGATCGGAGTTTTCCGACCGAAGCCAGCACAGATCTGCCATCCCGACGAAGCGAGCAGCGTGAGCCAATTTTTCATCCTGCCGAAGCGAGCAGCGTGAGCAAATTTGTCATCCTGCCGAAGCGAGCAGCGCGAGCAAATTTATCATCCTGACGTAACGAGCAACGCGAGTGGCAGGAAGGATCTCGGACAGCGGGGCGCAAGCACCGCCGGTTCCGGTTTTGCGTTGCTGCTTTCCAGACTAAGGAGCGCTGCGCGATTTTCAGAGACCGGAACCGGCTTCGCGTACGCGAAGCTGTCCGAGATCCGTTCCTCCTGTCGCTTACGCTCCCGTCGTCAGGATGACAGGAACTGCGCGCTGCTGTGCGAAATCCTTTCTGCCGCTCGCGATGCTCGCTCTGTCAGGATGCACAAAAAGATGCGACGCGAGCGCAACTCTCAACTCGAGGGATGCACCCAGAGCGCCGGTGGGCTCAAAAACAGACGACAAAACACAATCTCCCGATAGACGCCGTAGCTACCGGCAGCCAGAAACAGCAATCCGAGAAAGTAGGTGAAGTACAGGACAGCTGTCGCGCCCATCATTTCTTTGAGCCGGGCCTGCGAATAGTAAGGCGACCAGCTCAGAGGAGGATCGACGAGCCACTTCCATCGATGGGAGGCGCCCACGAGAAGGATAATCCCGGCGACAACTGGGATGCCGTCAAACAGCAGTTGGTGGACGCAATCGACGAACTCGGCGTGCGTCACTTGGGAGACTCTGGTTCACGCGGAAATTGACGCAGAAATCGGGAAAACCTGAGTGTCGATTGCACAATACTCCCGCCGAAACCTATCACGTAGGCGAACAGCAGCACGTAAAGGTTGGACCCGAGCGATGGAATCCCGCCGCGCGACACGACCTCAACTGCAAAGACCGGGACCGCTAGTGCCATAACGACGAACAACTCGAAGAACTCAGGCGATAGTCGATCATCAAGCTATCGCTTGAGGCTTCAGCGTCGATTTCACCCGAACTGACCAGGAAACGACCCCTGAACAACCACCGTCTTACAAAAGAGTTCGTCGAAAACTCGATGCGATTGCCTATGCGGCGGACATTTATGGCGTGGTCTTCCGCCAAGGCGGCCTGAATCTGATCGAGCACCTCGGGCAAGCGCGCGACCGGGTCGCCTTCGACCGGCAGATTGACGAATCCCATGCTCCCCCCGAATGCCTGCTTCCTACAGCGTGCGCTTGAAGGAGACGCTGGCCAGTACCAGCATCAGGAGCATGAAGATCAGCAGGAATGCTATGTCGCCGCTTACCGCGCTGAAGTCCGCGCCTTTGAACAGGATCTGTTTGATTGCGCTCACTGAGTGCGTTTCTGGATTGAAGTGGGCGAAGGTCCGCAGCCACGGCGGGAAGCTCTCGACCGGATAAATCGCGCCGCTGGGGAAGAACAGGATTACGTTCAGAAATCCCGAGAACGTTCCGACCAGCCGCGGATGGCCCGCGCGCCCGAGCATCGAGAACGTCATCGCGAGCAAGCCGGTCGCACTGATCACAATAATTCCGACCAGCATCAAGAGCGCCATCGGCCCGCCGAGCAGATGCCCGCGCGTGATCAGCAGCCCCAGGAACAAGACCAGTACGCCGCCGATGCTGGTCACCGTTACGCCGCTGGCAAGGATGCCGCCGGCGATGTCCCATCGCGAAAGCGGAGTCACCAGGTAGCATTCCGTGACGCCCATGAATTTGTCCATCACCCAGTTGAACACGCCCGACATCAGCGAGCCCATGAAGATCGCCATCACGATCACGCCGGGAATCAACGAGCGATCGTAATCGACGTACGGAAACAGCCAGTTCGGGCGCAGCGAGATTTCGTTGAGCTTGGGCTCGCGCGCGGTGACGAACGCGACGCGCACCGTGGCGGCGGCCTGGTCGAGCACGCCCTCGAGCGTTTGCGAGCTGATGCTATCGACGTTGTCGGTGAACAGACCGATTTCCGCGATGCGCCCTTCGGCGACGTCGTGGCTGAAGTCGGGCGGAATCACCACCACGCCCTTGTAGAGCCCGTCGCGCACTTCGTTGACAGCGCTGCCGGGATCGTCCTCGAAGGTGACGTTAACGGTTTTCGGTCCCGCTTGCAGCGCGAGCAACTGTTCGACGATGCGGCGCGCATAGAGTCCGTGATCCTGCTCGACGACGACAATCGGCAAATGTCTCAGCTGGCCCTGGAAGGAATTGCCGATGATCACGAGATAAACGATCGGCATCAGGATGACGGAGACCAGCGTGATTGGATTGCGCGTCAGCTTCTTCAGGTCGCGGCGCATGATTGCGAGGAATTTGAGCCCGAACATCGCGAACTCCTCAGCGCTGCTGCGGCATCCCGGCGCCGACCAACAGGCTGACCTTCTTGGCCGGCTCGTCGCGCAGCGTGCGCCCGGTGAAGTGGATGAAGACGTCTTCGAGCGAGAGTTTCTGCACGGTTATAGAAGTCACGCGGTCGCCGGCATGTTCGATGGCCTCGAGAATTTTCGGGATCGCGTGCGCGCCATCGTTGGACGAAAGTTGCAGGCGGTTGCCGCCGTCGAGATTCACTTCGCGCAGATACGGCATCGGCTTCAGCATCTCGGCGATCGCGGTGGGATTTGTCTCGACCACCAGATCTATCCGGTCCGCCCCCGGCACCATCGATTTGAGTCCGACCGGCGTGTCGAGCGCGATTATTTTGCCGCCATCGACAATCGCAATCCGATCGCACAGCGACTCCGCCTCGTCCATGTAATGCGTCGTCAGCGAGATGGTGATCTCGCTTTCCTTGCGTAGCGTTTCGAGCAGGTCCCACACCGCGCGCCGGCTTTGCGGGTCGAGTCCGATAGTCGGCTCGTCGAGGAACAGCACGTCGGGCGAATGGATCAGCCCGCGCGCGATTTCGAGCCGCCGGCGCATCCCGCCCGAGTAGGTCGCGACCAGATCGTTGGCGCGCTCGGTCAGCCCGACCATGTGGAGCAGACGATGGCCGCGTTCGCGGCGCTCGCGGCGCGACAGTCCGAAGAACTCGCCATAGATATCGACGTTCTCCCATCCCGTGAGATCGAGGTCCGAGGTGAGCGCCTGCGGGATTACGCCGATGTTCTCGCGCACCTGGCGCGGATTGCGCGCGACGTTGAAGCCCGCGACGAAGGCCTGGCCTCCGCTCGGCGCTATAAGAGTCGTGAGCATCCGCACCACGGTCGTCTTGCCGGCGCCGTTGGGGCCGAGCAGTCCGAAGACCTCGCCGCGACGGACCTCGAAGTTGACCTTGTCAACCGCGGTGAAGGTGCCGAAGCGCTTAGTCAGGTCTTTGGTTTGTATTGCTAGTGAGTCGGGTGCCATCGTTGCGCGGAAAAGTGACTTCCGCGGTCATCCCCGGTTTGAGTTCGCCTTCGGCCTGCAACACCTGGACCTTGACGTAGAAGGTGCGGATGTCCTGGCGCCCGCGCCTCACGTCGCGCTCGGTTGCAAACTCGCCTTCCTGCCCGATAGCCATCACGCGGCCGGTGAAAACCTGTGGCGGCGTCGTCGGCAACTCGACCTGCGCCGACTTGCCGATGTAGAGCGAGCCGAGGTCGGTCTCCTCGACATCGACTCGCGCCCAGATCGTCGAGAGGTCATCGACGGTCAGAATCGGCACCCCCGGCGTCACCCATTCGCCGACCTCCAGCGCCTTGCTGACGATGACGCCATCGACCGGCGATTTTATCTCGGTGTCGGCGATCTGATCGGCGTAGAACTTCGCATTGGCCTGCGCGCTCAGCACGTCGGCCTCGTCCTGCTGGACGGTGGTGATAGCGTCATCGCGGGTCTTGGTCGCGATCACGTTAGCCTTGGCCAGCGCCTGGTCGCGCACGAGGTCGCGCCGCGCCTGCGCCAGGTTGGCTTGCGCATGAGCGAGATCGGCGTTGGACTTCGCCAGCTGATTCTTCAGATCGACATCCTCGATCAGCGCGACCACCTGTCCCTTCTTGACGTGGTCGCCCTCGAGCAGGTCGAGCTGCTTGATCCGGCCGGCGATACGGCTGGTGACATTCACTTCCGGCGCTTCGATCATGCCGACGACCTTGATCGTCGAGCGATCCTCGGGCGGCCACAAGTAGGCGCGGCCGAAAAAATAAAATCCCGCCACCACCCCGGCCAGGATTGCCAGCCGAATGAGCCGGCGAACCAGCGATCGAATCATTGCGGATGAACCGGCTTGATGCCCTGTGCCGGATCTGCGCCGAGCGATCGCAGCATCATGTTGCCCAGCTCGCGGCTGATTTCGGAAACGGGGCGGCTATTGCCGTAGTACAGCAGCAGCGAGCGAATCGCGCCCTGAATTGTGAACGTCGCCAGCCGCGGATCGACCCGGGTGAAGACGCCGATGCGGATTCCTTCTTCGATTAGCGCCGCGAAAAAATTGAAAGCGCGCTCGCGCGAACCTTCGATGATGCGGTTGCGCGCCTCGCCCAGCCGCGGTTCCTCGGTCGCATAGAATTGAAGAAAATCGCGCCGTTGATCGTAAAACTCCACCATCACCGCAATCGAACGGCGCATCCGCTCGACCACCGGCAGCTTCGGATCCGCGCTGGCCTGGTAGGTGCGATAGGCGGTGTCGAGGCCGTCGCTCAAAACGCCGAGGTAGAGCGCGTCCTTCGACGGAAAGTAGAGATATAGCGTACCTTTGGCGACCCCGGCCGCCTCCGCCACCCGGTCCATCGTGACCGCCTGGTAGGGCTCGTGCGCGAACAGCTTGAGCGCCGCGCCGAGGATACGCTGGCGCTTGGCCGCCTGCTCGTCGTGAGGATGAAAGGTACGTCCATTGGAGATTTCGGTGTAATTTGTTTGTGTTCTATTCATAAACTGACCAGTCAGTCATATATTCTACGGCGCCCCGCCACGAGTCAACGGCCACGCCAACCGACCAATGGGATTCAGTTGCGCGCGCCCAACCGCCTGCCTAAACTCCAGAACTTCCAACGCGGTTCACGAATGCGCCCGTAGCTCAACTGGATAGAGCATCAGACTTCGGATACGACCCGGCCAGGTAACGCATCGAGACATAGTCAGTCTCAGCAAGACGAAAAGTCCTTGTGCCAGAAAGGGTTCGCGCGTTGCCTTCGTTCGCGCAGATTCTCTCCGAGTCTCGTCAAATCGACCCGATTCTGGTCACAAATGCCCAACTATTGCCCAACTGTTTTTTGGGCCGCTGGAGAGCGGCAAACGTCCGATCCAACGCCCAACTCCGGCCCAACTCGCAATTAGATTTGCAGTCTCATCGAAGGATAGGCGCTCATAAGGAATGATTTACGAGGAGGTACTGAGATGTCCGACTATGCTGCCAAAGTTGCAACCCTTAAGTCTGAGCAGGCAAAGCTTGCTCAGCGGCAATCGGAGCTCGCCGCCCAGCGCCGTGAGGAAATCGGCCGACTCGCCGAGAGACTCGGCACACTCGAAATCGAGGACGACGTGCTTACCGGCATGTTCCTCGAATTGAAATCCGCGAAGGAGGGCGACGGCTCGCGTCTCAAGCAACTGCGAGACGTGGGCTGCCGGTTTCGTTCTCCCAAGCCTGAACGCGCTAAGCGACACGGCGCGGATGCTGCGGCGCACGCGAACGGCGCTGATTCGCATCGAAGCATGTAGGACGCGTATGAGTCACGAAGAACGCAAAATCGACACGCGGCGAAAGATTGCGATGGGAGGCCTCGTCATCAAAGCGGGGCTCGACCACGAGGAGCCTGCAGTGCTGCTCGGCATGCTCATGTCGGCAGCGTGCGTCCTGTCGAGCGCTAACGCCGATGAGCACCGCAAGCGATGGCGGGAGCACGGTGACACGGCCTTCAAGAGGTGAGTTATGCAGCACCCGATAATCATGATTGCGACTTTGGCACTTCTGCTGGACGTCCTCTGCGTGACGGAAGTTCGTGAGAGCTGGGTCGGCTGGTTCGCTGGCGGCGTCTTCTGGTTCGGGATCACGATCCTGAGCCGTGACTATGCGGGCGTCTTTGTGATGCGTCTTGCCGCGAGCACAGCATCCCCCTATTGGCGCTTCGTCATCGCACGCTCGACGGTGACCGCAGAAGCCGTTGCTCCAGCGCTTCTGCTTCTCGGCACCATCGCGCTGCTTGAGGCTGGCTTCGTTAGGCGAGGGACCGTGTTTCTTGGTGCCGGCGCAACGCTCTGCTCGGGCATACTGACAGGATGGCATGAAGTCTCGCGGCTCGCCGTCTTCTACCCCGCTTATCCGGTTTCGACACTTGTCGGCTCAATGGATCCTTATGCACAGGCTGGTTTCTATCTAGCGTTTTTCTCAGCCGTCGTCGCGGTTAGGAAGGCTCGCAAGGCACCCGAGACACCGTCTACATGGCAGCGCTCGCCGTCCAACCTTCATGGCAACAGCGACTGGATGCCGATGAGCATTGCGCACCGGATGTTCCAAACAGGCGGCATTATTATCGGCGAGGCGTACCGGCCGGATAATGACTCGAAGCTTGGAGGCCAGGCTCCGTTGCTCCGCTACGACGGCAAGGTCGGCTCCGGGCACTGTCTCGTCTTCGCCGGTTCAGGCGGTTACAAAACCACAGGAGTCGGCATTCCGTGTGCGTTGGAGTGGAGCAGCGCTCTCGTCTACCTCGATCCTTCGGCAGAAGTTTTTCCGATCGTTCGAGCGGCGCGCGAGGCGCTCGGCCATCGCGTGATTTCTCTTAATCCGGAGGAAGGGCGCGGCGGATTCAACGTTCTCGATTGGATCGATACCTCCGCGGATCGAAGCTTGATGGATATCCAGGCCGTGGTTGCGTGGCTCGCAGGCGAGCAGCCTGCGGAACGCTATGACGACTACTTCAAACACGCGGCGCGAGCGCTGCTCGGGTGTCTGCTCGCGGATATCCTGTTTGCTCCTGGATTGCTTCCGGAAGAGAAGACGCTGACGCTTCTTCGCAAGAGGGTTGCGCTCCCGATCCCGGAGCTTCGGCAGCTTCTCGAAGACATCTACGCCAAGGGCGATTCGTACGGCTTCGGTTTTCCGGCCCAACTCGCTGGTAATCTCAAAGACATCACCGAAAAGCAGTTTTCCGGGTTTTACGGCGAGGCCGGAAACCTCACCGCATGGCTCGCGGTGCCTTCACTGGCGCGATTGGTTTGCGGGTCATCTTTCCAGACGCGAGACATTCTGTCGGGCAGACTCGACGTGTTCATCAACGTTCCGCTCAAAGTCTTGCAGAGCAATCCGCAGGTCTGCCGTCTGATCCTCGGCGCGTTGCTGAATGCCGCGTACGAGGCGCGGGGAAACATGAACGGGCGGATTCTGTTCCTGCTCGATGAGGTCGCGCGGCTCGGCTACATGGGAATCCTCGAGACGGCCCGCGACGCCGGCCGCAAGTATGGAATCAACCTGCTGCTGATGTACCAATCGCTCGGTCAGATGACGGGCACGTGGGGCCTGCAGGGGCGGCAAGCGTGGTTCGATTCATCATACCTGAAGATGTTCGCGTGCCTTCAGGACGTGAGCGCCGCGGAGTTTTTGTCGAAGGCCTGCGGCGAATTCACGGCGGTGTCGGAGGGCTACACTCATGGCTCTGGCACTTCGACCGGATCGGCGACCTCGAAGAGCAGCAGCACGAATGAGACGACCAGCGAGCAGCAGCTTGTACGTCGGCTGATCAAGGCCGAAGAGATTCTTCAGACGCTTCGGCACGACGAGCAGATTGTCCTCATTTCGAATTGCCGTCCACTGCGATGTGGCCGGGCGATCTACTTCCGCAGACCGGAAATGCTGATCCGTACGCAGTCCGACGAATTCCAGCAAATTAGACAAATTGCGAGATAGCTGCAGAAAGGAGCAGGGTGCCGGGAGCCTGAAAATCACGGAGCGAAGCGGAGTGCGCACTTATATGTCGCAGGCGACATAGCGTGGGATAGAGACGGCGTGGACGCGGATTCGACGCAAATGGCAATCTATCACTTCACAGCGAAAGTCATCAGCCGAAGCAAGGGGCGAAGCGCCGTTGCAGCTGCCGCGTATCGCTCGGGCTCGAAACTCCACGACGACCGTCAGGACCTTAAGTTCGACTACACCCAGAAGTCGGAGGTCGTGTTCTCCGAGATTCTGCTACCCGAAGGTGCGCCGGCCTGGATGGCCAATCGCGAGACGCTTTGGAACGCGGTCGAGGCCGGCGAGAAACGCAAAGACGCTCAACTCGCGCGCGATATCGAGTTCGCGTTGCCGCAGGAACTTAGCCGCGAGCTGGCGATCGCGCTCGCTCGTGATTTCGTCCGACGCGAGTTCGTCACGCGTGGCATGATCGCCGATCTGAACGTTCACTGGGAGCCAGATAATCCACACGTCCACCTGATGCTCACAATGCGCGAGCTTTACGCGAACGGATTTGGCCGCAAGGTAACGGACTGGAACAAGGTCGCTCTGCTCAAAGAGTGGCGCGAGCGCTGGGCCGATCTGGCCAACGAACACCTGCTCCGCGCCGGCCACGATGTTCGCATCGATCATCGCAGCTACAAGGAGCAAGGGGTCGAACTGGAGCCGACCAGCCATCTCGGCAAGGCGGTCGAGGAGATGGAGGCGCGCGGTCAGTACGCCGAGCGAGCCCGGCAGCTCGCGGAGGTGCGCGAAAGAAACGCGGGCCGAATCGAACGGCGGCCGGAGATCGTGTTCGAGAACCTGACGCGCCAGCGTTCGACCTTCACGCGCAACGAGATCGCGCGCGAAGTGTTCCGCTGCGTTGACGACGGCGAACGCTTCCGGAAACTGATGGCGCGGCTCGAAGGCTCGCCCGAGTTGGTGATGCTGACACCAAATTTGATTCGAGATGGCGAAGTGGTCGAGCCGGCTCGATACACGACGCGCACTATGCTGGCGATAGAAGCGCGGATGGCCGAGACCGCTCAGCA
Organism: uncultured delta proteobacterium; assembly: GCA_963717005.1. Lineage (GTDB taxonomy): Bacteria > Desulfobacterota > Binatia > Binatales > Binataceae > Binatus. The sequence goes on along the minus strand of OY970324.1, from coordinate 3,506,225 downwards.
AATGGCCGCCAGTCAGTGCCATCCAGTAAGCAGGCGGAACCTTGAAGAGACGCTCAAGAGGCACGACTATTTGAGCGAGGAGCAGAAGGCTTCCGTAGAGGCGATGACAAGTGCGCGACAGATCGAGGCAGTTGCCGGCTTCGCGGGTTCCGGAAAGTCGAAGGCTATCGAGGCCGCACGCGAGGTATGGCAGGCTGCAGGCTATGGCGTTATCGGCGCCGCGCTCTCCGGGATTGCCGCTGAGAATCTGAGCCGCGAAAGCGGATTGGAGAGCCGGACGCTCGCATCGTGGGAACACTCATGGCAGCAGGGACGCGAGCAGTTCAATGCGCGAAGTGTTCTGGTCGTCGACGAGGCGGGGATGGTCGGGAGCAGACAGCTTGACCGCGTGCTTTCCGAGGCGAAACGGCAGGGCGCGAAGGTAGTGCTCGTCGGCGACGCTGCACAACTCCAGCCGATTGAGGCGGGCGCGGCGTTCCGCGCGGTCGCCGAGCGCGTCGGCTACCAGGAACTCACGGCGATCCGCCGTCAGCGCGACCAATGGCAGCGCGAAGCGAGCCGGGACTTCGCTCGCGGTGAACCGGCTCGTGCGCTTGAGCGATATCAGGCGCACGGAGCCGTTGAATTTGCTGAGAGCAGGAGTGAGGCCAAGCATCGGCTGATCCAAGAATGGGCTAAGCACCTTGCCGCCGAACCTGACGGAAACATGCTGATTCTCGCGCACAGCCGAGCGGACGTGAGAGACCTGAACGACCGGGCGCGGCAGATTCTTCGCGAACGTGGTGGTCTTGGAGACGACGTAATAATCGCGGTGAGCTGCGAGGTTATGCAGCCCGACGGAACGGTGGCGATCGAACGCTCAGCGCGAATTCTCGCGTCTGGTGACCGAGTGATGTTTCTCAAGAACAACCGAGATCTCGCTGTGAAGAACGGCTCGCTAGGAACGGTCATGGAAATTGCGAGTGGCGCGATTGCGGTGCGGATGGACGGCAGGGAAGGGCGAGAAGTCGAGTTTCGACTGGACGACTATTCCGCACTCGACCACGGCTACGCCGCGACGATCCACAAGGCGCAGGGAGCTACAGTGGAACGGGCCTTCGTGCTGGCGACACCAGGAATGGACCGGCACCTCGCCTACGTCGCAATGACCCGTCATCGGGAGTGGGCGGAAATCTACGCCAGTCGGGAAGATTTCAAGTACTTCGAGGCGCTCAAACAGCGTCTGTCACGCGAACGAATGAAGGACACGACGCTCGATTACGCCGAGCGCCGTGGTCTTGAAGCGAGTCATCGAAGCGCGGGGCGCAACGACACGAATGCGGCCGATCGTGACCCGATCAAGCGATTTAGGAAGGCTCAGCAGCAGTTCATTCAAGCCGCCAGCAGAGCGGATATCGATCCAGTCGCGAAAACTCGCGCCGCTGAGTTGCGTGTCGAAATGAAAAGCGCTGCCGAGGACATCGCCAGGAGCCCGGCACAGTTGCGCGAGTCCGAGCGCGTCGGCATCGCCGCCCAAGTGCGCGATTTTATTCGCCACGCCGAACGACAGCGTAGCTTGAGCAAGGGGCGGGGAATCGAGAAGGAAGACGGAATGGAAAGGTGAAACACGCCTCGCCTCTGAGGTGGCAATATTCACCGAATTTGGTATATTTACAGCTACAGTGAATAAGCCAGAAACCGTGAAGATTGAAGGCCCATTCGAAGCTGACGCGCTCCGCATCCTGCGCGATACTCCCGGAATCAGCGTGATCGGCCGGGAGCGCAAACGGGCCGGGAATCACAAGCCTGACGCTACGGTCCGATTCGCAGGGACGCGCGCCAACATTACTGTCGAAGTAAAGCGGCGTGTCAACGCTGCGACGGCTTGGCATCTCGTCCAAAAAGCGACGGAATATCCCGACGCCCCTTTACTCGTTATAGCCGGCGAGACCACTGCGGAGGCTCGGCAAATTCTCCAGAACCATGGCGTGGCCCTCGTCGATGGGCTTCGGAATGCTCACATCGCGCTGCCCGGTCTCTTTTTTCACATCGAAGGGCACCTTCCGCTCCGTCGAGTGAAATCGGAAGGGCTACCGACCCGACTCAGTGGTAAGGCCGCCGTCGCCGTTCAGGCTCTTCTCCTCAATCCGAACCGTGCATGGCAAATCCACGAAGTTGCCAAGGAAGCGCGGATCTCGCCAGGGCTCGCGCATCGCGTACTCGCTCGGTTGCAGGTAGAAGGAATCGTCGCGGCCGAGGGCAGCGGTCCGAACCGCGTGCGGCGCGTGACGAATCCAACCGCCTTGCTGGACCTGTACGCCGAGGAGAACGGGACAGTGCCCATTCGCACGATTGCGTTCGGATTAGCTCAAACGCCGCGGGAGCTCATCAAGCGGTTGGGAACTAACCTCGGTCGAGCCGGTGTCGAGTACGCGCTTACGGGTGCCGCGGCGGCGAGCTTGGTCGCCCCGTTTGTCACGGCAATTCCGATCATTGAGGTTTGGGTCACGGCGAACAAGGCACGCGAGGAACTATACGACGGCGCTCAGGTTAAACCGGTATCGACAGGAGCAAACATCATCTTTCTGCAGACGAAGGGAGACGGGCCGCTCGCGCTTCGCGAGCGGACGAAAGAGCTTTGGCTGGTAAATCGGTTCCAACTCTATACTGACCTGCGGCGTGATCCTCGTCGCGGCACTGAACAGGCGGATCATCTTCGCCGGGTGGTAATCAAATTTTGAATCGGCGCGCCCATCGCACCGACTACAACGAAGCGATTACCGCCCGCTGTGAACGTGCTCTTGTGACCCTCTTGGGCGACCTTGGGCCATGGAGAGAACGCATCTATCTGGCTGGTGGCCTCGCGCCGCGGTATATCGTCGAACTACCCGAAGGAGCGCAGGCGCATGTGGGAACAACCGATGTCGACCTGATCGTCGGATTGGCTTTGGGCGATGAGACGTCGGAGACCTATCGGACTCTGCAAAACAACCTTGAGAAGAGTGGCTTCGTCCAGAGGGATCCTAGTTTCAGATGGACCCGTGACGTCGAGGACGTGTCCATTGCAATCGAGTTCCTCTGCGAGACCGACTCGGTCGCGCCCGGCCATATCTTCCGTCCCAAGGAATTCACGGGATCCAGGTTTGGGGCGTTCAACGTTCGCGGGGCGCATCTCGCGCGCGAGGACTTCATCGAACACGAAATTGAAGCCGAGCGACTCGACGGAGGAGGACTATCCCGGGTCACAGTTAGAGTGGCGAACGTTCTCCCTTACATAGTCCTGAAAATCTTTGCGTTTCAGGATCGGCATGAGAACAAAGACGCATACGACCTCGGGTTCACTCTCTTCAACTACGCGGGCGGTCCCGGCGCGGCGGGAAAGGCAGCGGCTGTCAGTGCCGTGAGAACGCATCCTCAAGTCGAAGAAGCGCTAATCCTTCTCGAACAGAGGTTTAGTGATACCGCCCAGGATGGTCCCAACGCATATGCCTCTTTCCTCGCTGACCCGGACGATGAGGAAGCGAAGGCCCGGCTACGCCAGGAGGCAGTAGCTATCGCCCGCAACTTCCTGTTGCCGGAGCTGTGGAACCCATCACGCGCGAAGGTATCGAGCACGCGGCCGACGCGTAAGAACGATTAGAGGAGAGCGTCCTAGCGCGAGACGACACGCACAATCGGCGCCGGATCGGTGAGCGACCAGACGAGCGCGGCGATCCATCCCGGCACCGTCCATCCGAGAAAGAGGTCCAGCGCGAAGATCGCATAACCGCCGTGATCCGATCGCGCCGAAACGACAAGCGCCGGCGCAAAATAAACCGCGGTCACGAAGATAATCAGCAGCGTACCGGCCAGCGGCGATGCCGTCCGAGCGACGGGAAACCCGCTCAGAGTTTGTGAATTTTTTGTATCCAGGGATCGCATTTTGTCGCGCGAGCTGGATGATAGATGAGGTGGACGCTAATCCCCTTTGCAATTGCAATGATTCGATGTATCCGTTCCCGGTGAGCCGCCCCGGCCGGATGAAGTCCTGAAGTCCAGTTGAACTCCGTGCTGGTATGCCCACAGGTCCATTGCCTTGCTCTGGAAATCGGGGCCGTTGTCGACGGTGATCGATACCGGCGCTCCCCGTTCAGCGACGATCTCCGAGAGTGCCTGCGCGACCTTGGTGCCAGTTAACGAACTGTCGACCAGGAGCATCAGGCACTCTCGGGTGAACTGGTCGACCACGGTCGGCACCCGGAACCAGCGGCCGTCGAGCAGCCGGTTGCTTACGAAGTCCATGCTCAAGCGTTCATTGGGCCTAGTCGCCCTGAGCAGCGGAACTCGTTGGCGCCGTGCGATCTTCCTGCGCAGCTTGGTTCGCACTGCCAGCCCGTCCTCGGTGTATAGCCGGTAGATGCGCTTGGCGTTCACCGTCCAGCCCTCGCGCCGCAGCAGCACCGTCAAGCGCAGGTAGCCAAAGCGCACACGGTTGGCGGCCAGCTCCCGCAGCCTCATCCTTAGTGCGGTCTGCGGGTCCCGGCGACTCCGATAGCGCAGCGTTGCCAGTTGGATCGCCAACAGCCTCGACACCCTACGCTCGCTCACAACAAAGGCGCTTGCGTTCAGCGCCCTAACTCGCGCCGGTGCCGAGGCCTTACAGCTTTTTTCGGATGATCTCCTGCAGCATGTGCCGATCCAGCGATAGATCCGCGACCAGCCGCTTGAGCTTGGAGTTCTCCTCGCGCAGCTGCCTGAGCTCGCGCAATTCGCTCAGGCCCAGCGCGGCGTACTTCTTCTTCCACACGTATTACGTCGCTTCGCTGATGCCGTGCTCGCGGCAGAGATCGCTTATCCTCGTGCCGCCTTCGGCCTCGTGCAGAATCTGCTCTTCCCTGTGACCTCGCTTCGACATCCTGGTCCTCCTTCCTCGCACTCAGAGGACCACACCAAACGTCGATCTCTCAACTTATTGCTGTCCTAGTTTTTAGGTTTTGGGTTAGCTCGATGCCAATGTTGTGGTCCGGATCGGGCGTGCAATCAAACAATGACTCGTGCACAACTTTTCGCTGCGAGTCCACGGTAAATGTCTTTCGACAAGTGTGCATCCCGTCTTTGTCGTTCCAATCCGTAAGCCACGTATCGACTTTGCTGCCATCAGAAAGCGCAGCCGTTCGGTCGGGTGCACCCCACGACGCGAGCAGTCGAGACTCGGGGACGCCAATCAAACCAGTTGTTGCACATGAGCTCGACAGAAATACAAGTGCGAGCATCGTCATGCGGCGGGGGTTCATAGGCCCAGTTGGCAATCGGCTAGCTTCTCGGAACTAGGGAAAGCGTTAAGCGATCATTCGCTAAGGGTGATCGAAGTCGGACGGTGCTACGTTAGGATTTACAGTGGCGCGTGTGGTACCCGGTGTTCCAGAGTCCTTCGATGGCGCGACGGTTCCTCCCGTCGCAGGTGCGATGGGTTGCTCACCGCATCGGAAATCAATCTCGGACGTGTTTGAATCCGTGGACGACACGCCTTCCCGGGTAATCGTGTAGCTCTCCGAACCGCAGTATTTTGCGATCTTGCGGACTGCGTCGCCTCTGCGGGCATCGGCGTCGGAATCGTTCCGATATGGCACTGTACCTGCGCGATGTGGGACCGTGCCGGCGATGGCCGCGGTGTCCGGTTTCTCAACCAAGTGGCCCGAGTAGTGACATGAGCAGACAAACAGCGAGCAAATCAAGAGAATGGTCTTCTTGCACATCCGCGAACCCTCGTTGAAGCGTTGCTGGTTAGTTTGCAGTCTCATTCTCGTGGAAAGCCAACAGTGACCGCGCGATAGCTTATCAAGCTACACTCAACACCTCTTGAAAATCAAAGAGGTGTTGATTCCGCCGAAGGCAAAGTTATTCGACATGAGGTATTCAATGTCTCGGTGACGCCCCGCGCCGATCACGTAGTCCAGCTCAGCGCACCGTTCGTCGACGTGCACAAGATTCGCGGTCGGAGCGAACCATCTGTCCTTCATCATTTCGATTCCGAGCCAGGCCTCGATGCTGCCACATGCTCCCAGGGAATGTCCGAAGTAACTCTTCAATGCGTGAATGGGTATGCGATTCCCGAGCACTTCCGCGGTCGCCTTACTCTCCGCTATATCGCCCCATTCTGTGGCTGTGCCATGACCGTTGACAAACCCTATCGCCTCAGCCGCGAGGCCCGCGTCTGCCATCGCCAAACGTAGCGCGGCAGCCATGGTGGTCGGCGACGGTTGGGTTATGTGACTTCCATCTGAGTTGGTTCCGTAGCCTACTACCTCGGCGTGAATTCGAGCACCGCGCGCCCTCGCATGTTCCAATTCTTCGAGAATCAGCGTAGCTGCCCCTTCACCGATCACAAGTCCGTCGCGATCGCGATCGAAGGGCCGAGGAGTGGTTTCGGGAGCGTCATTTCGAGTGCTGGTAGCGAACAAAGTATCGAAGACGGCAGCTTCGAAAACGCTGAGCTCGTCGGCACCGCCGACTATCATCATATCCTGCATTCCGTAGCCGATAGCCTCCGCGCCGTATCCAATCGCATGGCTGCCCGAGGTGCAAGCGCTTGAGGTCGGAAGGATTCTTCCTGTCACCCCGAAAAAGAGTCCAATGTTAACAGCCGCTGTCTGACTCATCATCTGAAGATAGCTGGTAGCGGTTATCTGGTTGGAAGACCCAGTCATCATCAACTCTGCGAACCCCAGGACCGCCTCAGGACTGCCAAAGGACGAACCGTAGGCAATTCCCATTCGCCCGTGCGTGAGGGACGGATCCCCGGCCACGCCGGCGTCGGTTATCGCGCGCTCGGTGGCGTACACCGCCATGCGGGAAACCGGCCCCATCGTGCGTAGCTTCTTGCGGTCATAGCGGCGCGACACATCAAAACCATCGATTGGCGCGGCGAGGCGCGTATTCAGATTTTGAAAGCGGTCCCATTCGGGCATTCGACGCACAGCGGTCTTTCCCGCTTCGAACTTAGTGCGGATCGTGGGCCAGTCCTCTCCCAGGGCAGTGATGCCGCCCATACCTGTGACAACTACGCGCCGTCTCATGCCATTCCGCCGTTGACCGATATCACCTGGCGCGTGATGTAGCTGGCCTCGTCCGAGCAGAGAAAACTCACCGCGGCGGCCACTTCATCGGGCCGGCCCACGCGGCGCATAGGGATCGCCTTGAGAACTTCGTCGAGCGGTAGTCCTTCCAGCATCTTGGTTTCGATAAGGCCGGGAGCGACGCAGTTGACCGTGATATTTCGCTTCGCAAGTTCGATAGCAAGCGCCTTCGTGGCGCCGATGATCCCCGCCTTGGCAGCGCTATAGTTCACCTGTCCTCGATTCCCCATAATTCCGGAGACTGACGAAATCGATACGATGCGGCCGCCCTGGCGGGCAGAAACCATCGGCATAACGATTGGGCGCAACACGTTGTAAAAGCCACCGAGGTCGGTGTCGAGCACGTCGTCCCAATCTGCGTCCTCCAGCGCCGGAAACGCATTGTCTCGCGCGATGCCTGCGTTGAGAACAACGCCATAGTAACTACCATGCTCGGCGATATCGGATTCGATTCGGACACGACACTCTTGCCGATCGGCGAGGTCGAAGCGCATGAGTCTGCCGCTGCCGTTGTTCTTGCGGATGAGACTCAGAGTCTCCTCGGCACCTTCACCATCGCCATGATAGTGCACCACGACAGTGAAGCCATCGCGCGCGATCCGATGCGCAATCGCACGCCCGATTCCTTTACTCGATCCGGTGACCAGGATGGTTCGGCCCATCGCTCAATCATCCCCATCCATGAGTAACAAATCGTCTTCAGGTTGATAGACTTTGAGTTGAGCGTCCGCCGCGAGTCGGCCGCCGATCTCGATCTTACAATCGAAAACGGCTAGCTGCTCATCACGAAAGACGATCGAAGCCGAAACCAGCAATCGATCTCCAACTCGAAACCAAGGCACCAACACCCTGCACAGGCGGGTGCCAAGCAGGAAGCCGATCTTCACCGGTGTGCCGGCCTCGAGAGCCATCGCCCCCGCGTAAGCACCGCACGTCTGCGCCATGTATTCGATCGCGACGTGACCAGGCACGCCTTCTGGCGTGACTAACAGGCTCGACTCGCTGATGACGACGCTCGCCACGATCCCGGCATCGTCGTAACCGACTACTTTGTCAAGTAGGAGCATCGGAGGCCGATGTTTCAGCAGTTCCTCGATCGAATAAGGACATTCGCGGAGCATCACCATCCTCGTCCAAGTACTACGGCCGCATTGCTGCCGCCAAAAGCGAACGAATTACTCAACGCCGCGGCGCGTGCTGGATGTCCGATGCGCGACTCGATTGTTGCAAGGTTGAGCAGCGGTATCGACGGATCGATCTCGCCGTCCCAGACGTGCGGCGGCACCATGCCGTTCGCAAAAATCGGTTCGAGCATTAACCACAAGAAGGCCACCTCATTGGCGCCCGCTGCGCCTAGCATATGACCGGTCATCGACTTGGTCGAGCTGCAGAGCGTTCGGCCGCCAAAAACTTCATTTACGGCGCGAGCCTCCATAGCGTCGTTCAACTCGGTCGCGGTGCCGTGCAGGTTAATGTAGTCGATCTGGTCGGGCCGCAGCCGCGCTGCATCTAGCGCGCGCCGCATCGCGAGCGCCGCGCCGTCGCCATCAGGATGTGGTGAGCTAACATGATATGCGTCCGAGCTCTCGCCAACGCCGAGCAGCGACACCGCCGATTCCTCGGACGTCATCAAGAAGATCGCAGCTCCTTCGCCGATATTGATTCCGTCGCGATTCCGGCTGAACGGATTGCAATAGTCCTGTGAGAGGGCCTGCAGCGAATCAAAGCCGCCAAGCGTCATGCGGCACAGCGTATCGACTCCTCCAACCATTGCGGCATCGCACAGTCCCGCTTCGATAAGGCGTTGCGCCGAGGCGAAAACTTTCGCGCTTGACGAACACGCCGTCGAGACCGTATATGCCGGGCCCTCAAGCTCGAGATACTCCGCCACAAAGGCCGCGAGATTGCCGATCTCCTGACGGCTGGAGCGGAACTCTCCCGGCCATTTGCCAGTCGCGACGCGTTGAGCCATTGCTGCTTCGGCCTCAGCAATCCCCGAGGTGCTCGTTCCCATCACCACCGCGACGCGATGCGATCCGATGCGTTCGGCGATCCTTGCGACATCCCCTTCGATCTCATTGAGTGCCGCCAGTGCTAGCTGATTGTTGCGACAATCGAAACGAGCGAGTCGCTTCGGGACCTGCGGTAATATTCCCGGCACCACGCCGACGCGAACCGATCGATCAGGCAATAAATCAGCGCACAGCAGCAGGCCGTCGCGCGATCCATTGAAGAGAGCGCGTGCTACTTCGCGCTTACCCCGGCCGAGTGGATTGACTATGCCCAGAGCGTTCAGATGGATCTTCATTTGCCCGTTACGGTTGACTGCAGATCCAGTTCGTATCCGTAAGCAATATTGTGCAGACGCGCGCGTTTCGCCCACGAGTGTTCATGCGGACTCTCGTATTTTACCTCCACGACCGCGCGACCATCGACGCTGATCTTGCGCTCGCTCTCATCGTCATACAACGACGCGGAAGTACCCTCCAAACGACGGCGAATCGACGCAGCGGGCCAATAGACGATCGCGATATCCGCGAGAATGTTTTCCGCATGTAGCATCGTGGGCACGATCGGCGCCGCCTCGGTGTGAATCGCGTCGTTGGTCTCGGTAACGGTGAGCGCGCGGTTGCCGAACGGATCCAGGGCGATCAAGGTGATTTTGTCGCGCGACACGCTGACGTACGCCTGGAACACCTGAACCCGATCGCCGTAGTGCGCGGTGATCAGCTGCGTCGCCTCAATCGAATAGCCTAGTTCTCGCGGAGTAGGGAGCAAGAGTTCCAGCTCGGGCGCGATCCGGGTGCTGCCGGGGCTCACTTCGTACCGAGTTGCGCACCCGGCGGAAAAAATCGTCAGCAGAATTAATAGCAATCGCAAAGTGGTAGGCTCGTGCGCAGCTGATCAGGAATTCTCGCCAAGATCGCTCGCAATCGGTGAAAACGCGAAGGCCAGTATCGTTCCAACCAAAATCGTCGCGCCAAACGCGTGCACCGCGTATGTGCTGCTGAAGACAAGCATCCCGAAAGAAAGCAGCGTCGTCAGCATCGCGAGCCAAACTCCGAGCATAGTGGCGGGCCGGCGCGACGGTTCGCTTTCGCGGCAGAAGACCGCGTAGTCGAATCCGATCGACAATACCAGGACCAGCGCCATCGCATTGAAAAATGTGAATGTCACGCCGGCCAACGCCACCAGTGAGGGCGCTACGATAACCGCGATCGCGGGTGGTAGCGTCACGCGACCAGCGCCGCGAAGACCATAGCGCCAAACCAGAACCGGCATCATCAACAATACCGAGACCACGATCAGAATCATCGCGCGCAGGCGGTACTCGCCTAGCAATCGCGTCACGTCCTCTGTAGGATCGACGAATCGTACGCCGGGGACGACCTTGGCAATACTCCGAATTTCATCGGGCCGAGTGACGCCACTGAGCAGAACCAGATCCGTGGCGCCACTTGCATCGGACTCAAGGACCAGGTTGCGCAGGAACGAGAGCGGCGAGTCCTCACCGATTGCATCGGGGGTCAGGAATCCCTTGTTGTCTTCGCCAGCTTGCGTGACGCCCGGCATGCCAAGGCGCTGGTAGTACGACGCGAGATAAGGACGCATCAGCCTGTCATTCACAAGGGCGCGATTGTCACGCTGACGCGCGATGGAAGGGACGAACTGCGCGAGCGATTGAAACCCACGGATCGCACCATCGCGCCGAGCCGACGAGAGCTGCGCGTCCAAGGACTCTTCGGTCTGCAGCGCGCTGTCCTCGTTCGCCGCGCGCACCAAAAGGAATTCCGTTCCGCCAGAGATTCCCGTCAGACGACGAATTTGAGACTCCTGTTCGCGCAAATTGCCGGCTAGAGCCTGCTGATGCCGGATATCGTCATCGATTCGGAGCCTGGTCGCGCCGACAATCGTCATGATTCCAATCAACGCAACCGCGCTCCATCGCCAGCGCCGATAGCGCGCGTCTTCCCAAAACTCCCAGAGGAGATTCGCTGTCGCGAGGATGTGAGCGCCACGCGCAAGCGGCTCAGGGCTATCAAGAAACGGCAACCAGAGGACGATCGTGATGAATGAACCTAGCAGCCCGACCGCGGAAAAGACGGCGAGTTGATGCAATCCCGGAAAGGGCGCGAGCATGAGAGTTGCGTAACCGATAAGGGTAGTCGCTGCGCCGAGCGTGATTCCAGGCAGAACGTGACGCAAGCGATCGTGAGGAGTTCCGGCGTCAGCGCCGAAGCGCGCAGTAACGTACTGCAAGCAATAATCGATGGCGATTCCGTTCAAGCTGACCCCAAACAACAGAACAGCAACGTGAAGGCCGCCGAATATCGAGACGCATATGGCGAAGGCGCACAGAACTCCGACTCCGATTGCGAGCAAAGTCAGCCACACTGGTCTGTTCGCCCGGAATACGATCAGAATCAAAATGACCGTCCCGACGAACGAAACGACGCTGAGGCGAGTGGTTTCCGTAGTCGCGCTTTTCGCGCCGGCCTGCGCGTAGAATATCGCGCCGACGCGCAAAATCCGTAGATGCGGCATTTTGGCGTTGAGGCTTCGTTCGGCCGCATTGAGTGTTGCGATGAACCGCTCCTGAAACGCACCTGAATAAACATTGCCGTTCAGCTCCGCAACCAAAAGCACCCAGGTCTTTCCGCCGTCGCGGGTCGAGAGCACTCCGTCGTCGGGCGTGAGACGCGCCACTGGCATCGGCAAGTTGCTCAGAAATTCAGGCATCAGAAGAAAAGGATCGCGGCGAAGCAGATTGGCATCTACGATTGACGACGGTCCGTAAACACTTGCGATCGCCCGATCGACGATCTGCTCGCCCTTATTCTCTCTCAGACGCTCGCGATCCGCGTCGCTAAGGAGTCCGAAGCGGTATGGAAAATACATTTCGCCGAGCGATTTCAAACTGTCGGAGCGCGTGCGATAGGTTACTGCCTTCGTCATGCCAGAGTCTGTTAGCGCTTTTGCCAGAATCGCGCCGCCGGCACGCGCATCAGATCGATCGTTATCGCCGACGAGGATGAAAACGCGATCTGTCAGGATCTCGGTGACCCGATCTTTGGCGCGGCGAATCGTTGCGTCTCTTTCCTCGAACGGCAGGAGGGCCGTAATGTCAGTCTGCAGCTCGATGCCGCGACGCAACTGAAGAATCAGCGCTGCGCCAGCGGTCGCGACCACCAGAGCCCATGCGAGCGCAGCTATCTTCATGCTCAGTTGGCCGGACTGATGTTCTTGTCGTTTAGAAGGCGCGCGTCATCGCCGCTCAACGCAACGCTGGAAACGGTCTGATCGCGGAACGCGATGCGCTCCGAATCGCCATTCGTGCGACGGATCTCGACGCCGTCAACCATCTTGCCACCGCTAATGACGATCGACGCGAGCATGCCTGCAATCGGATCGTTGGGGTGTAGGGGAGTCAGCAGGGTGCGCCATGCGCCGCGATTTCCTGTCGTCTCGACGGAGAAGTCATGGCGCATCGCCGTCCAGTCCCCCATCAACGCGCCGTTGAGCATGTCATAGAAGTGGGCGATAAACGGAACCCTCGCAGCTTCGATTCGCTGAACTTCACTGCCGTTAACGATCTGCCGGATTCCAGCCGGAGTAATTACAGTGGTCGTTTGGATCGGATCCTGAATGCGCCAAATGAGGCCTCTGCCAGGAGCCAGGACGAAAGTGCCATCGCTCTTTAGAGTCGATGTGATCCCTTTAAGATTGCGCGCCTGCTCGAAGCCGCCGTGCAAAGTTTGACCGGGCGCAAGCGAAGGACCGATCGCGAGTTGTGCAAAGCAAACGGATGAGAGCAAGGCGATCGCTGCTGCCGCGATGAGCGAGCGATTCACAGCGCGCGCCGCACTTTCTCCACCAAAGCCGCCGGAGTTTCGAAGCATAGCTCGTTGCTCGTTCGATCGACCGTGACCTGAATCGTGTGCGCCTTGGTGAGAATCTCGCCAGTCTCGGCATCGGTGATGAGGTAGTTGGTCTTCAGGCGATTTTCGTACTCAACCAACGTCGCTGTAACCTTGATCGAGTGGCTGGGGTTTATCGGACGTACGTACTTGATGCGCAGGTCAACAATCGGCCACGCGAATCCACTTTCAGACATCTCACGGTAGCCAAAGGAAATCTTCTCGAACAGAACGGAACGCGCCTGTTCGAGAAAGCGCGGGTAGTTGCCGTGCCAAACGATGCGCATCGGATCGAGATCATAGAACTGAATCTTGATGATGACCTCGGCGGAAATCATTGCGCGGCGGCCTTTCCCGGCGAGTGAGGCATCTGCCAGAAATCATAAAAATTGTACCACTGAAAAGGATCGATCAGGCAGAAGGTCTCGAGCCGCTTGGCATAGCGCGTGGCCCATTCTCCAATCGCAGCCTGCCGGTCGCGGCGGGGCAGCTTGATGCGCTCGGCGAACATCTCAAAATATAATCGATAGACGCCATCCTGACGGACACAGAACATGAGGTACACGGGGCACTCAAGCAGGTGGGCGAGGATGTATGGACCTTGGGGAAACGGTGCGTCACGGCCAAGAAATGGCGCGATGCTGATGCGCTCGTCGCCGCGAACGGGAGTGCGATCGCCCGCGATAGCAACCCAGTCGCCGCGTTCGATCGCTTCCTTCAGTACGAACATCGTGCCCGGATTCATCTCGGTTACCTGGATCGTCTCGGCCATCGCATCAGGCCGGAACTGGCGAAGTATGCGGGCAAAGTTTTCAGCATGAACCGTATGCACGAGAATCTTGATTCGCGCTCTTTGTGCATCGTCGAGCAACGCGCGGCTGATCTCGATATTGCCGACATGCGACACGATTAAGAGGACGCCCTGGCCAGTCTCTGCCACGCTATCGGGGGCGCGCTTGTCCGCTGCGACGATTGTGGCCGGATCTATGCCGCCGAGCCACGCCGCGAAAGTGTCCACCGTCTTCAGAGCGAACCCGAACGAATGCTTGAAAGTGGCGAGCCAGCCGGGATTATAGTTGATACCTTTTGCCCGATATGCACGGCGTAGAAACTCTCGCGATGCGCGGCGTTGCTCCGGATTGGTCAGATTGAAATAGAGCGCGATCGGGAACACCGCTACTACGCATCCGTAGCGTCCCGCCACCCGATAGAAGAGCGCCAGAATACTCAGTCCCCAATATGCTCCTCGCTCGGTGACTGAGGCCCAGTGATTCGACGCGTCGGTCGATTGCCGCCTGTTTCGAAGAATCGCTGGCAGGCGCAGCGGCATCGCGAGCACGAGTCGCGTATGCATCAGTGCAATGGCCCAGTTGTCGCGAATCAAATCAAAGTTCGAGATGTTGCCTAGCGGATACCCCACTCGCACCGGAACGAAGAACACCGGGACTCCTTGCCAGATCAAGCGGACGAAAATCTCGATGTCGAAATCCATTCTGCGGCCGAGGCGATGGTTCTGCTGGAGCTTGGCCACCTGCTCGATCGGATAGAGACGCATGCCGCACATCGAATCCACTGGATGATTCGTAAGCGTTTCGATCCCGACCCAGAAGTGTGTGATCGAGCGGCCGATGCGTCGTCCCCGCGGCATCGTCGCATCGTAAATGGGCGCGCCCGCAATCAGCGCATCGGGATGTGCCTCGCCGAGCGCGATGAACTCCGCCAGGCGCGAAAGATCGTGCTGTCCGTCAGCATCGATCTGCAGCGCATGAGTAAATCCTGCAGCGCGCACGAGATCGAAGCCTTGCATCACCGCGCCGCCTTTCCCACGATTGGTGTCGAGGCGATACACAATCACTTCATTCTCGGGCGCGTGAAGTGCGGATAGCTTGACGCGCGTGGGCTGATCGCTTCCGTCGTCGATAATAAAAACCGGAAGACTAAGTTCGCGCAGGCGCTGGACCAACTGGCCAACGATTTCGCCATGATTGTAACTCGGAATTATGGCGCAAGACTTGAAAGTCATTGAAGCGCAAATCCGATCTGGCCGGAGGAACACGCGCCTTCTGCGTCGGAGTAATCGAAATGGATACTGTTCCGCGAACGCACGTATTTGAGACTTAAGGTCAGGCGATGATTAGGCCGAATCGGCTTGCGAAATTTGATCCGAATCGTGCTCGCGAAGACAGCGCCGAGCGCAAAATGCTGCTTGCCGTACTGAATCGCCCAGTCAAGCTGAACCACACCCGGCAGTATCGCAAATCCCGGGAAATGACCGCGAAAATAAAGCAGCGCTGCCGGAACGACCAACTTTAATTTCGCCTGTTCTTCCGATCTCTCGACTTCGACGACTTCGGGGTGTCGGATTTCATACGCTGCAAATTGTTGCGACGATGCGCTCATACCGTTTGCTCCAGCAACGCCACTACATCACCCGCGCGCCGCTTGCCAAGTCCATCCATCGGCATGAAATCAACGAAGCGCCAGCGTCGCGGTAGTACCGCCAGGTCCTCGGTCGAAGAAAGCTCGCGTCGAAGCATTCGCTCGAAGCGAAATTTTCCGAGTCGCTCGATCTCGGCAACACCTGCCGCTGACAGTTGCACGACGGCGCCAAGATATGTACGCCTCCCGCCGAGGCCGACAACAGCTGCCTCCTTGACCCACGGGAGTCCGGCTAGTTCACGCTCCAGCCGTTCAAGACTGACGCGTTTGCCTTCGACTTTAACAACTCGGTCGATTCGCCCTTCCAGCCTGAAACGCCCGTCGGCAGCGAGCGAAATTCGGTCGGCCTGCTCGCACCAACCGTGGCCGGACGCGTGGGGTGATCGCAACCTCAGAACTCCGTCATCGCTTGAAGCAACCTCGACCGATGGAAATGGCTGCCAGAGCACGGGTTTTGGCCCTCCGCGACGCCATGCGATAACACCCGCTTCGGTGCTGCCGAATATCTCTGTGGGAACACACCCGAAGATCTCGCTTGCTTCGATCGCTGCTTCGGCCGGCAAAGGCGCGCCTGCGGTGATGATCATGCGAGGACGATTCGCCGCCGTTTCGGGAGCGAGGCCGCCAAGACGCGTGAGTTGCGCCGGACTCGTCACGATCATCGAGGGGCCCTTCAATTGCACCATCAGCGGTTCCCATGCGACATGAAATTCCGAATGGAACGGACGGCCAGCTACAATCGGCCATATGATTCGAAATGTCATTCCAAAGACGTGCTGATGCGTGACCGTGCCTATTACCGGTATTTCACCGAGTTCCGCGCCCCACATCCGCTCGAGCACCGACGCCTCCCGCTCGAATAGGGCAAGCGACTTCTCAACGCTCTTAATCTCGCCGGTCGAACCCGAGGTGAAAAAATTGATCCGGACCTGTCCGAAATCCGCGCGGAATGCCGCGACGTCAGCGGGGCTCGATTCAAGCACAATCATTTTCGCATGGCTGATTGTGTCTGAATCCGTAAGCAATCCGTCAACCCCGCTGGCAACGCTTTGCATGGTGCCCGCTTGCGCGTTCGGCGGCAGAATCACTTCCGCCCCGATCTTCACCAGCGCGAGGACACCAACGATGAACCAATAGCCGTCGCTACAAACCACTGCCGCACGCCGGATCGCACCGGTCGAGAGCCGCTCGGCATTGTGCGATACATCGGCGCGCAATCGCGCCAGCGTGATTCGACGCCCATCCTTGATCGCGACGCAATGCGTGTCGGGCCGCGCGCCCGCAAGCAGGTCTGACAGAGGTACCAGGCTCATGTGGGACTCCGCAGGCGCCGGCGCACGTGCTGCCGGATTAAGAACTCACCCGCAAACATCACGCCCATGACTAGGTACGATATTAATCCATTGTACAGTGTCCACAACCTCAGACTGCCGCTGGCTGCGGTCGCCGCGGATATGGTCGCATTGACAATAAAGAACATCAGCCACGCGATCGTGACCTTGCGCAGATAGGAATTTACCGCGAGCGGTAAATCCGGATGCTGAAACCGGGCAATCCGCTCGACGATAGTTGGTGGCCACATGAGTGAATAAGCGAACGCGGCGGCGAAACCGAGGCTCACCAGTATCGGGTATGCTTTGAGCCCAACCACCGGCGAACGCGCGGCCAGGATCAGCACGACGACGCCGGCAATCAGGTACGGCACGAAATCGCGGGCGCTTTTCCTGCTGCCGACCGCGACCCTCACCGCCAGCAGCGCGACCAGGCTCAGCGCGACAAGTCCCGGTGGCAAGGTCCGCAAGCCAAAATAGACTAAAAACGGATAGGCGATCCCGATCGCTAAGACAGTGAGGTCAAGGCTGCCCGCCATTGTTAACCTGCGCGTAGATCTTATCGACAACGTCGCCGATGGTTCTAACGCTCTTGAACTCCGACGGCGAAATCTTGCGGCCAGTATATTCCTGCAACTTCACAACGAGATCGATTGCGTCGATGCTGTCGAGATCGAGATCCTCCGACAAGCGCGCAGTGAGGATGAGCTTCTCGGTCGGTAAATCGAATAGGTCCTGCAGATATTTCGATAGAACCTCCGCAATATGGCTCTTCGAGACCATCAGTTGGATTCCTGCCCCTTCAGATATCGCGCGAGCGTCCCCACCGTCTCGAAGATCGCCCGGATCTCCTCCTTCGATCCCTGCACCTTGATTTTGTACTTCTTCCTTATCGCCACCCCCAGTTCCAACCCGTCGATGGAGTCTAGACCCAGTCCTTCGACGAACAGCGGCTCATCAGTTTCAATGTCCTCGGGCGCGATATCTTCGAGGTCAAGCGCGCTCACGATGAGCTCTTTCAGCTCGCGTTCCAGGTCAGGCATTTTTCAGCCTCGAGCAATAGTCAGCTTCAACATAGGATGCCAGCTTGCGAGCGCTAAGCGCGCGTGATTGGGAGGCCGAATTCAGAAATTGCCGGGGGTCGATCTCATCCACGACTTCGATTCGAAAGCTGGGTCGCGAATCAGGAATTCTGTAAAAAGGCTCGCCTTTGACCAATGTGATCGGCTCGCAGTTGATCGTGATAGGTTGCAAATTCACTCCGGCCATAGTCGCGATGTGTGCGAAGCCCCTTTGAAAGTGAATTGGCTTCCCAGGTATCGAGCGGGTGCCTTCGGGAAAGATTATGAGATTGAAATCCGCCGCCAATGTCTCGCGGCATTTTTCGATCAATACCTCAGGCTCGCAATCGTTGCTGATGTAACCTGTCGCGCGGACTACCGGCCCCATCAACCAGTTCCTGAAGAGCTCAGACTTCACAACGCACTTCGTATCCGGCACCAGCGCCATCAGGAGAACGATGTCGATCAGTGTAGGATGATTGGCGATGATCAATTTGCCCCGACAGGCGGCCAGTTTCCCGCCGCCAACTACCTCGAGTTTCAGCACGCCCAGGATCCGAAGCATCGTCAGATAGACGCGGAAGCTCTCGCGAATGATGAACTGCGCCCGCCGATTTCGCGCGTCTTCGTCATGAACGAACACAGTAACCATCGGGATAACGGTCGTCGCAAGGACGAACCCACCGACGCTGAGTGCGGCGAATGCGAACGCCGTCCAGACCAGACGCCATATGTAAAACATCCGTCTAAGCACAACGCTGCCAACACCACTGGGTACGCTCACCCATGAATCTTCTTTCGCGCTCGTTTGAGAGCATGAATCTTATAAAGTCCAGCGCTTGCGCACTCGCGGATTGCGACCTTGCGGCTCGATTTCGCCGCTCAAGCGAGAGCGCGAATTCGCCGCCGTCATCAGTGGGCGGCCTGAGGAGCATAGCTAACGCAACGCAACTTTCGGCGCCATCGGCGACCTCGTCATACGGCCGCGGCAGAAGGTCGTCAAAGTAAACCAGCAACACCTGATCCGCAGATCCTTGCTTCAAGCAAGCGATAGCTTCCAGCAATCCGTAACCGAAACTGTCAGCACCAGCGGAAATAGCCGTGTGTCCCGCAGTATTCCCCCATGCGATCGAAAGCAAACCCGCCAGCGCATTATGAACCGAAAGACTGAAATCGGCCGGTGAGATGGGTTCTTTGACGGCGATCGAGTGCAGAATCCGGAGAGTCCGATCTGACTCCCCGTAGCGTGAACAAAAGATGAACCGCGCGCTGGTCTGCTCCGAGAGCGCGAAGGCGGCTCGAAATGCCCGCTGTCCGACAGTGCTGATGCGTCGGCGCAGCATCGATGGCAGGCTCACCGCGGTTTGTGCGCCATCACTTTCTGGATTACCGGCGCCGCGTGACCAGGCTGTCCAATCCTCACGCGTTTCCAGTCCGGGTCCGCAAGCCATCCAGTCTTCGACACGGAAACGGGCGGACTGGACTCGTCTTACGGGCTCGGGCGTGGCACCATCCGGACCTGACAGAATGTTCTTCCCCCTGAAAAAATTTCACTGCACATTCTACTTCATTGCGCCTTAAAATGATAGATGGGAGACTAAAGATTGATGGAGCGCAGCAAAGTTCCATACGGAGGGTCGCTCGATATTCGTTGCAGCGGTTGAATGCTCGCAGTTGCGTACAGGAATCTGGTCGAAAGGCCGAGGGGCTTAGGAGACGACATCAGAGCGGTCCGACAAGTGTTCGGTCACGAGCGCAACGTGCGCCGCCGGGTGCAGCGCTTGGCCACCGAGTCGCTGCTCTTGGATCTTATGGAACTCGTGTCGGGCCGTCCTTCGTCAGAATTGCAGGTGACAAGGAATCAGGATGGTAAGCCGACCCTCGCCACCTCTGACGGTCAGAGTGCTATCGACGTGTCGCTTAGTCACAGCCGGACGCTAGCGCTTGCGGGGATCACCGACCTCGGCGAAATCGGTGTGGATTTGGAATATCGCGCACCTCGGCGGACGATTTCTGAGATAGCGGCCTATGCTTTCGGTCCGTTGGAGAAACAGGTGGTCGAGTCGTTCGGGCGGATCGCCTTCTATCGAATCTGGACGCTACGGGAAGCGCTGGCCAAGGCCTGCGGAATCGGATTTCCGATGCTGATAGACGGCCGGGACTATTTTGCGCAGCCACTTAAGGCGGGGACGTGGCAAAGCCAAATCGATGGCCGGCAATGGCTATTCTCGACCGGCGACCTGCCAGGCGACTATGCATTTTCAGTCGCTATAGCCCTGCGGTCTGCGCTTGATGCCGCCTGCGGAGCGGATCCGACCCCGCGTCAGATTGGGAGAGGTACGAATGAAAGCAAGGAATATGATCCTTCTGCTGGCGGTTTTGGCTCTGTCAGGATGCGGCGCGATGGAAAGACATAATGCTGCAAACAGCCTTCAAGAATCCGATACAGCCTACAAGGAATGTCTTGCGCAAGCCGCCGGAGACGTCGCAAGGTGTGCGACGCAAAAGGAAGCATACGAGACCGACGTTGAAACCTATGAAACGCTGCGGGGCAAAAAGCTGCGGCCATCAAACTGAACCAGCATCGGTATCAGCATACCTTCCACTCGGTTCCGAAAGGGTCAGGCGCGTTTCCTCAGCTTTGTTTCTGCAATCCAGAAGATTGTCCTTTGAGCGAAGCCATGAATTCGGGGTCCGCCAGCACTTTATCGACGGTTTCGTTCAGAGTGCGTTGAGCGAACTGGGTCAATTCGTCGGTATTCCCAAAAAGTCCGGCACCCCACCCGCCCTCCTCATTGTCAGTTTGATAGGCCCGCGAATAAATCAGCGTGTGCGACGGCAATGAGAGCACCTTCACCAATAGGTGCGCATGTGCTTCCCGGTTGAAATAATAGCTGCAATCAAACTTGACGACTTCACCTGTTATCTCAACTTTGGCGTTCTGCTTGTCGCCGAGCAGCTTTCGCGCCTGCAGCGCATCTGTGAAAGCCTGTTCAACCACCTCGCTCACCGGCCTGTCCGTGTAAAGTTTCTTCAAGGGGTTGCCGTAACCTCCTCGTATCGCGCCAAGCCAGTTCGCTTTAGTGCCGCGGTCGTCGGCGAACGAGCCGACAACGGCCGAGGCTTCTCCACTGACACTGTTAGAGGCCAAATCAGTCGGCTGATATTTGACCGATTCGATATGCGTAGAGCAGCCGACAATTGCTGAGCTCAACAGTGCTATCAAGATGAAACGACGAATTCGCATTTTTTGTCCTAACCGGAGATCTGATCTCATGGTAGAAGGATCAAGTCGCAGAGTATCGTTTCGTCTTCGATGGATGAATGAAAGCATCGAGCGAACATTGTTGCCATTTCACATACCATCATCAATAGTATTCTCTCGGATTCGAGCGGTTCCCATAGCGCGAGCGAGGGAGATCGAACCATTCCGCAATCTCACACCGATAAATCAGTGCCCGATTTGCCCGTCTGCGACTCAGAGCCGCGCGACGTTCTGTTTTGGATGATTCCGCTTGCCCGCGATATAATGAGTGTCGGTTTCGTCGGTAACCAGAACGGGTTCAAGAATCGTCATGGTAGAAGTGCGGGCTTGGTTTCGATACTCGCGGGAAACGTGCAATCTGAGTGGCGGTACTTGGCGCCTCTGGTCGCGTTCAAGTTTATGTTCTACGCATTGTCGGCCGCTTATGTTTTCGGGTTTCGACTCTCACGGTTTGACAAGCCCGCTTCCGCGGAGTGAACCCACGTGATCGACGCTCCGTCTTATTTCTTTGATCCTGCGGCAGGCCAGGGACATCTGTCAGCGCGCTTCGTCCGGGAATCGCGCTTCGGCGTGTGGTTTCTCGGCACCGGCATTTGGGCCAATCATGTGCTGAAGCGCGCGATTGAAGATCTCGACCGCCTTATCCCGAACCGTCGATCTTCGTACCCGATAGTCGCGGATTTTGGCTGCGGATTCGGACACTCGTTCAAGATGCTCAACGACCGCTTCCGGCCCGATCAAATCATTGGCATCGATTTCGACCCGGCGATGCTTGCGCGATCGCGCCAGCAGGCTGAACGGCACAGTCTTACGATCGACTTACGAAGAGTGTCGAGCTGCTCTCTTCCCCTGGCCGATCAGTCCGTTGATATGGTCTTCTGCCATCAGACGTTTCATCACTTAGTCGATCAGCGCGAAGTTCTGAGTGAGTTTCACCGCGTGCTGAAGCACGATGGCCTGCTGCTGTTTGCCGAATCAACCCGGAAATACATTCACTCATGGATTATTCGCTTGCTATTCTGTCATCCGCTCGATAATCAATGGACCGCCCCGGAATATCTTGCGATGATTGGCGATGCCGGGTTCGAGATTCGTCCAAGTTCTGTGTCGTACCCGTACCTGTGGTGGAGCCGCTCTGATTTCGCGCTCTTGGAGAACCTGTTTGGAGTTACGCCGCCAGCCGATCGCGAAGAAACTTTGGTTAACCTGGTGGCAGTTCGTGACTGAACGCCTCGCCCGCGGATGGCTCGGTTTGTTTTCGAGATTTGATTCAGAGAATTGAAACGGAAAGTTCAGCAAACATCCGGTTCCACGCCTCTCTGTTGGTTGCATTGTTCGCGCTCGTGCCAGCCGTTCTGGGCGGTTGCGCGGGTCGAGGCAGCGTGCAGGACAATCCAAGCGCGCAGCAGAAATTCGTTTTCGCGTCGGCCTACAGCACGGCCGCCTGCCAGGCCAAGATGAACGATCTCGCAGGCTCAGATGTTCAATTGGTTGAAGACGATCAACAAGTTCTCATGAGCATTCTCAGCCTAGGTATAGTACCCTCTCATCGATGCATTGGTGTCGCTAGGAATTCCGCAGTCGTTGCTCCGGTGCCGGCTAAACATGAATAAGATGTTGCGTGCTCGCTGGTTGACCGCCGCTTTTCTAATCTCGATTGCCGGCCTGGTCGCAGGATGCTCGGTGGCGATGGAGGCTACCCGTCCTGCACCGGTCCGCCTGGCAGAGTTTAATCCTGGCGAGAATCGCGCCGACGTAATTGCGAAACTGGGCGAACCGGTTAGCACAACAATTGATGCCGATGGCGCAAGCTGCGATCTTTATACGCTCCCCCTCAGCGGGTACGGTAATTGGGCCAAAGCCGGCATCGCTTTCGGTGAATTGCTCGCGGATGTCGGAACCATCGGCATTGCGGAAGTTGTATCGACTCCCACCGAAGCGGCGACGCGCAACAAAAAGACCCCAGCATGGTTTTGCTATCGCAACGGCCTGCTCGCGCGGGTGACGCCCAAGCGTCTCGAGGCTGAAGACCTCGCATCATCGGAGCGCGCCATTTCGACAGCACCAGCTTCCGCCGCATCGCCGGCTACCAGCCCGCAAGGCACCCCGGCCGCATTGCCAGCGCTCAAAGGAACAGCCCCAGCACCCCCCGCTCCTGCATCGACTCCTTCCAATGTGACCGAGTGACCCTTCGGATCGGCCCGAAAGTACAAAGCGTGAAGCATCTGCAGCACGCTATCTTCTGAACCGCGCCGCTGCGCTGTGAGCCGCCCCGCGAGCGCTCCGTAAACTCCGCGTCGCGGCCCATCCCTTTACCCGTCTGCCCATGCGGCTCCGCTTCGCGCCGCTCTAATTGGTGGCGTTCGCTGCGCTAGATACCGTGGAGTCCGGTCAAGCGTTTTTGTGACCGTCAACGCCTGTGTTGTCGGCACGAATTGCCCGGAGGAGTCGCCACGCACTCCGATGAGGCACGAGGCCTCGTCCCAGAGATTGGCGGCCTCGGCTGGTGTTCGGGACCTCGGAGCTTCGACAGCGGAGCTGAAAGATGCTGGGACGCTGCTTGAGGAACTGAGCACCTAGCCGAGATGGTCGCCTGGGTAACCGAGATGCTCGCCTAGGCGGGGCTTCCGATTCGCGGGGCGCTTGCGAAGGCTGCGCACGCCGGCGGTATCACGGGGCAAGGGCCATGACCATTCGACCTCAGTGATCGGGCCCGGCGGCGCGTATCAAACTGGATTCTCTCGGTCGAGAACCGAGCCGGGCAAGCAGTTCGAGATCTCGTCACCTGTGAAGGAACGTTGGCCACGGCTCACTACGCTCGCCTGATCTTCGAACAATCCGCGTCAGGAAGCCTACCTCTTCTGGTGTCCATATCTCCAGCAAAAAGACGAACCCCATCACGATTTCGCCGCGTCTCGGAATCGACAGAAGGAATCGTAGCGTGGAGAATGCGCCGATTCGTCACCATATGGTGGCAGGGCAACGGTGAAGCGAAACTGATCTCCGCAACTGCCCCCGGAATTGCGCCCGGCTAAATTTCAGTTGCGTTTCCGCTCGCTAGCCGCTCGATCTTAGCTCCAATGCGTCGCTGTGACGGGACGTTTACTTGAGGTCTAGTCTTCGCCATTGGCTCACCTACTATCATACGAATCGATGTCATCGGCAGGCAGAACCGATTCGCCGCCTGCCTGCCATTTGACTTTGATCAGTATGCGGCCGAGGTTCTCCATGGTTCGTATAATTGAGAGCGGCTCGTGTGGCATGCGCACCTCGCCAGTCCGCGGATCGCCGACCATTCTTTGCAGATTTGCTGTCATCATCTCAGTTCTCCGGATCGTTTTTCGGGAGTCGGCCCGTGGGGCAGCAAAATCGCGTGAGTAGCCGTATCGGCGACATTGACCGATGACACTTGACAACCTGAGGATGCTTGCATATACAATTAGATATGAACCATGATGGCAAAAGTCTGGATACCAAGAGCGTCGAAGGCGTATGCGTCGGTGGTTGCGTGCGCAAGCTGAATCGGATGGTCAGCGCGATCTATGACGGCGCGCTTGCAAACGCCGGATTGAAGACCAGCCAGTTCAGCGTGCTCGTTTCGGTCGCCAATCGAAAACAGGCTCGGCCAGCGGAACTGATAAAGCATCTCCAGTTGGATGAATCGACGCTCAGCCGCAACGTCGAACGTATGTGCGCCCGGGGCTGGCTGCGGCTCGTGCAGGACGCGGATCGCCGGAGCCACCTGATCGAAGTGACCGACAAGGGTCAGGCGTTGATTCGCAAATGCCTTCCAGCCTGGCAGAAGGCTCAAGCAGAAGTCAGTCGGCGCCTCGGCACAGACACTGTCGCGGAGTTGCGGTCCGCCCTTCGCAAACTAAGCGCCCGAAATTAGTCGCGTCTGACGAAATGATATTCGCCCGCGAGGATGGTTTCTCCGGCCGCGCGATAGCCGGGTAGCGGGGACGCTATTTGGGGAACAGCGCGCGGAGTATCGAGGGCAGGACCTCGCCGTCGTAACGTTCGACGTGTGAGTCGAGCGTCCGGGCCAACGCCAGCAGCGTTTGCGCGAAGGCACTGCAGTCTCCTGCTGTTCGCTTGCGATCCACTTCTTCTAAAGACAGCTCGTGCAGTGTTGCGATCAGCTTGCTCATCTCCTGACGTTCGTTCTTCAGTGTGTCGAGCAGTGCGCCCGGAATCGCATCATGCGCCTCGCCCCAAGAGACCAGACCGTCTTCGATTTGCAAGTGCGACCATAGATCTTGCCGGATCTCGTCCCACACCCGCAGCACCTTTTGATTCGCTTCAATCGCGCCGGCATCGGCTAGCCTCGTGGCAGCGTAAGCCAACTGCATATTAAGGCGGTTCAACTTTCTGTGTTCGGCTCCCAGACTCGCCACCATCGTGTTGATCATCGGAACTTCAAGCTCAGGCAACGGGCTGCTGCAGGGAGTGTTCAGAATCGTAAAAGCCTTGGCTTCCATGTTGTGGCCTCGCCTACTTGAGCAATCCGGATGCCACCCAACGGAGTAGTCGGAATGGAGAACTCTTTTTTGGTCCGAACCTTGTATATACAAACATGAGAACCGGAAAAATGGACAACATCATAGAAAATAAAGGCGAAGTGCAATTCGCGAACGGCCAAAACAGTCGCGATTTGCGAACCGGCTTGACGAATCTGCGCGAGCGGACCGATTCGAGCGATCCACTGGAAGCCCTGCGCAGAGATTCCGACGAAGTTCTCGAGCGCCGGATCGAATCGCCTGACGGGCCTGGACGAATGTCCGGCACTTCGGGCGGAAGTCCATGGTACCGTCGCATATCCAAACGCGTTGTATTACTGGTGCTGCTTGTTCTCGCCGTGGGAGTGGTCTCCCCGTTCGCCTGGAACTATCTGCAATCGTACGAATCCACCGATGACGCGCAAATAGACGGGCACATCGATCCACTGAGCTCGCGCATCGACGGTACCGTAATCGCCGTGCATGCGGAGGACGACGACCGCGTGACCAAAGGCGAGTTGCTCGTCGAGATCGATCCGCGCGACTACGAAGTCGCGGTCGAGCAGGAAAAGGCGCGGCTTGAATTGGCGCTGGCGCAGGCTGCTTCCGCGAAGCAGGATTATGACGCTGCGCTCGCAGATGTTCGCGAGGCAGACGCGACCAACTACAAAGCGCAGCGGGACGCCCAGCGCTACATCTCGCTTTTCAAGCAAGAGGTTGTCGCTCAGGAGCAGTACGATCAGTACACGTCGATCGCCCGCGTCGATGCGGCCAAAGTTGATTCGGCACGCGAAGCCGCAGAGTCGAACCTGAAGACAATCGCCGCGCGCGAGGCAGACGCCGATGCGGCGAAGGCAGCTCTCGATCAGGCGCTGCTCAATCTGAGCTACACGAAAATCTATGCGCCGGCGAATGGCATCGTCGGCAAGCGCGCGGTCCAACTCGGCTCGCGCATCCAGCCGGCACAGACCCTGATGTTCGTGACCGAAACCGACAACATCTGGGTGACGGCGAATTTCAAAGAAACGCAACTGGCCCGAATGCATCATGGCGAACGGGTCACGATCCACGTCGACACCTTCGGCCGAGACTATCGCGGTTACGTCGAACACATGCCCGGCGCGAGTGGCGATCGCTTCAGCCTGCTGCCGGCCGAGAACGCGACCGGCAACTACGTGAAAGTCGTGCAGCGGTTGCCGGTCAGAATACTGCTCGAACCTGGACAGGATCCCGAACATCTGCTGCATCCCGGAATGTCAGTGGAGCCGACGGTATGGATGCAATAGCTGCACCGCGAGCGATCGCCAGGTCTGACGACTCGACCACTTCGCCGGCAGCGCGCAATCTGTGGGCGATCGCCCTGACCGTTACGATGGCGACGTTCATGGAGCTGCTCGACACGAGCATCTCCAACGTCTCGCTGCCGCACATCGCGGGCGGACTCGGCACCAGCTACGACGAAAGCACCTGGATACTGACGAGCTATCTCGTTGCCAACGCGGTCATCCTGCCGATGAGTGCGTGGCTCAGCCGCGTATTCGGCCGCAAGCGCTACTACATGATGAGCGTCGCGCTGTTCACGATCACGTCCTTTCTCTGTGGAGTCGCGCCCAGCCTTTCAGCGCTGATCGTGTTTCGCGTCCTGCAGGGCGTTGGCGGTGGCGGTCTCGCGCCGGTGGAACAGGCGATCCTCGTGGATACCTTCCCCAAGGAGAAGCTCGCCGGTGCGTTCGCACTCTACAGCATGGCGATCGTAACGGCGCCGGCGGTCGGCCCTCCGCTCGGCGGCTGGATCACCGACAATTTCTCGTGGCGCTGGGTTTTCTTCATCAACGTCCCTATCGGGTTGATCTCGCTGCTGCTGTCGAGCCGGCTGATCCAGGACCCGCCGGAGTTCACCGAGGAACGCCGTCAAGCGTGGCGCGGCGGCCGGCTGCGGATCGACCGTATCGGTATCGCGCTCATCGCGATTGGTTTCGCCTGCCTCGAAGTCGTGCTCGATCGCGGCCAGCGTGACGACTGGCTCGGCAGCCATCTCATCACGAGTTTTCTCATTATCGCGGTCGTCGCGATCGCTATCGCGATCTGGTGGGAGTGGCGTCATCACGATCCGGTCGTCGAACTCACTTTGCTGCGCGACAGGAACTTCTCGATCGCGTGCATCTACTATTTCATTTTCGCGTTCGGATTGTTCGGCAGCACCGTGCTGATACCCGAAATTCTGCAGACGCTATTCGGATATACGGCGACCGACGCGGGATTGGTGCTGGGGCCGGGCGCCGCGGTGATCGTAGTGCTGGCGCCTTTCGTGGCGCGAATCGTTCCCAGGATCGGCGCGAAACGTCTGCTCGCTGCGAGCTTCACGATCGCGGCGCTCTCGATGTTCTACTACAGCGGATTTACCAGCCAGACCGACTACTTTCATTTCGCCATCGCGCGCGCGTACCAGGGTTTCGGCTATGCCTTCATGTTTGTACCTGTAACTCAGCTCGCGTATTCCTACCTGCCGAAGAACAAGAACAACAAAGGCTCGAGCCTGATGAACCTGTGCCGAAACTGGGGCGCGAGCTTCGGGATCTCTTTCGTCACCACGATGCTCGAACGGCGGACGCAATATCATCAGAGCGTGCTGGTTGGCAATCTCACGGCCGCCGACGCCAGCGTTCGGCAGTTCGTAAGAACCACGAGCCACTTCCTCGTGACCCGCGGAGCGACGACCCCCGACGCGATCCATCAGGCATACGGACTGGTCGGCAACATAATGACGCAGCAGGCGGCGATGCTCGCGTTCATGGATTGTTTCCACTTGCTCGCGATCGTCGCGCTGGCCGGCCTGCCGCTGGCGCTACTGATCAAGCGTTTCGAAATAGGCAAACCGGCGGGCGCTGGGCACTGAACCTCGGGAACTCGCATTGAACGTCGTCAAGCAAGAAGGACGGTTACTATGGACAACGAAATCAGCCAGTTGTTGCTGCTCGGCATTTTCTGTGTGGTTGCAATCGTCATCGCGGATTGGGCGATGCGGCCAAAGGATCGGGACCATGACGATTAACTCGCACAGCCCGAAAACTTTTTTGGCCTGAGTCTTGTATATACAAGCGTCAAGGTTCGAAGGATGTGCGACATCGTTGAAGATCACGGCAAAAGTCAATTCGCAAACGGCCAACGCCGTCGCGATTTGCGAGTCCGCTCAGAATGCTGCGGAAACTGGAGACGCAGCTCATGGAGCCATCGACAATATCGGACCCTTACCTCGCTTCGTCGAGAGTGCATCGCGAGAGATAGCAGTCAATCAACGGAGGCTATTTGAAAATGGAAGCCAGCATCCAGGAACACGAGGACACAGGAATTAAAGTCGTCAACTCGTGGCTGAATTATCTGGCCGAGGCGACACCGAAGCCGGTCAACTACGCCTATGATCCACCGGCCGGAGTAGCCCGCCGGTCCGGAAGGTACACCGCGCAAAGCGTCGCTATCCGTAACGGGCGCGAGATTCTCGGCAAGCTCTCGCTCGACACCAACGGTTTCGTGCTGACGGAACACGAAACTGCGGTCAAGGATTTCTACGATCCCAATGAAGTGAAGTCGGTTTACTACCCTGAGGTCGAGCGTCTGATAAAGCGGGTGACCGGTGCCGAGCGCGTGCTGGTGTTCGATCACATTGTGCGTAATCCGGTGCTGGCGGAACGCGGAGAAAAAGGCGCGCGTTCGCCTGCCAAGGTCGTCCACAACGACTACAGCCTGAAATCCGCGCCGCGCCGCGTCCGCGACCATCTGCCGGAAGAAGCCGACCGCCTGCTCAGGGGTCGCTTCGCCGAGATCAACGTCGGGCGCGCGATTCGCGGACCGATCGAAAGCTCGCCGCTGGCGCTATGCGACGCGCGCAGCCTGGACGCAGGCGATATCGTGCCGACCGATCTGGTCTATCGCGAGCGGGTCGGCGAAACCCTCGGCTTCCTCTACAACCCAAAGCATCGCTGGTTCTACTTTCTGCGGATGGAACGTAACGAAGCACTCTTACTGAAGTGCTACGACTCCAAGGACGACGGCCGCGCACGCTTCACCGCCCACAGCTCGTTCGAAGATCCGAATAGTCCGCCCAACGCCGCGCCGCGCGAGAGTATCGAGGTGCGCGCGCTGGTTTTCTGGGCGCCTGAAACTGCCTGAGCTCGGCTCTGGCTGACCCATTAATTTCCCTCCCAAGGAGTTCACTATGAATACCCCCGTTGTTTTAATCACTGGCGCGCTGACAGGTATCGGACGCGCCACCGCGATTGATTTCGCGCGCAAAGGCGCGCGCATCGTCGTCTCCGGCCGACGCGACGAAGTCGGCCAAAAGTTAGTCGCTGAACTCCGCGAGATCGGCGTTGAGGCGGAGTATTGGCGCGCGGACGTGCGCCACGACGACGATGTGCATGACCTGGTCAATAAGACCGTCGCTCGCTTTGGGCGCCTCGACGTAGCCGTCAACAACGCCGGCACCGAAGGCAAGATGGGCTTGGTCACGGACCAGACCGCCGAGAGTTACGCGGCCACCTTCGACACCAACGTGCTCGGCACGCTGCTCAGCATGAAGCATGAGCTGCGCGTGATGCTGCGCCAGGGCAGTGGGAGCATCGTCAATGTTTCATCGGCCTACGGAAGCGTCGGCGCTGCAGGAGCGTCTGTTTACGTGGCGAGTAAACATGCGGTGGAAGGAATGACCAAGTCCGCCGCACTGGAAGTCGCCGGGACTGGCGTTCGCGTAAACGTAGTGGCTCCCGGCGCTACGGACACGGGTATGCTCACACGCTTCGCCAGTACGGATGAAAATAAGGCTGCACTCGTCTCGACCGTGCCAGTCAAACGTCTCGCAACACCGGAGGAGATCGCTCATGTGATCGTCTTTGTAGCCTCCGCCGACGCCTCATACATGACCGGTGCGTCCGTCCCAGCGGATGGAGGAATGCTAGCTGGCTAAAAGTGCCGCGCGCGTTTCACCGCGTACACTTCGTTCGAAAAGCACATATGGAGAAATCACAATGAGCGGAAAACTCGAAGGCAAAGTGGCTGTGGTCACCGGCGGAAATAGTGGCATCGGTCTGGCCACGGCGAAGCGATTCGTCGCGGAAGGCGCGTATGTCTTCATCACCGGCCGCCGTCAGGGCGAACTCGACGCGGCAGTGAAAGAAATCAGCAAAAACGTAACCGCCGTTCAAGGCGACGTTGGCAAACTCGCCGACCTGGACCGGTTGTACGACGCGGTGAAGGCGAAGACGGGTCGCATCGACATTCTGTTTGCGAATGCCGGCATCGCGGAACTCGCGCCTCTGGGAGAAATCACGGAAGAGCAGTTCGATCGGATCTTCGACACCAACGTCAAAGGACTGTTGTTCACGGTGCAGAAGGCTCTACCTCTGATTCCCGACGGCGGCTCGATCATCCTGAACGCCTCGATCGTGGCGTCCAAGGGCAATCCCGCGTCGAGCGTCTACAGCGCGACCAAGGCCGCGGTGCGGTCGTTCGCGCGCACGTGGACGATGGATTTGAAGGAACGCAAAATCCGCGTGAATGCACTCAGTCCGGGTCCGATCAACACTCCCGCCTATGACCGACTGGCGCAGTCCGGGCCGGCAGGCTAGCAGATGTTGGCGAGTATCGTGAACAGGGTCCCGATGGGCCGCTTCGGCACGCCGGATGAAATCGCCAGGGCCGCGGTTTTCCTCGCCTCCGACGACAGCACTTTCGTCACCGGCACCGAGCTATTCGTCGACGGCGGCGCCGCCCAAATCTGAGGTCCGATGCGGCTGCCAATGCCATCGAAGCTGCGCCCAAGGAGGTCGACTGAAATGCAGGCAAAAGTGGACAGCAAGCGGTTTGGTCCGTGGGCGCTCATCACCGGCGCCTCGTCCGGTATCGGTCGCGAATTCGCACGCCAGATCGCCGCCTCGCACATCGACGTTGTGCTTGTCGCCCGCCGGCAAGCCTTGCTCGACACACTCGGCACCGAGCTCTCGCGGGATTTCGGGGTGAAGCATCGGGTCGTCGTTGCCGATCTCTCGAACGAGGAATTCATCGCCGGATTGGCCGACGCGACTCGCGACCTCGACATCGGTCTCGTTATCTCGAACGCGGGCACTGGCAATCCAGGAAGGTTTACGGACAAGGATCGCGAGGAGCTCGCCATGACGCTGCGATTGAGCGCGCTTGCCCATGCCGAACTCGCGCTACATTTCGGCCGCAAGCTCGCCGAGCGCGGTACTGGCGGCCTTCTGTTCGTTGGGGCCATGAATGCCGACATGGGCGAGCCGTTCATGGCGCATGACGCCGGCGCCAAGGCTTATGTCCAGAGCCTTGGCCTGGCGCTCCACGAGGAGTTCAAGCCGCGCGGGGTCTATGTGACCGTGCTGCCGCCGGGTCTGACCGACACGCCCGTGCTCGCCAAGTTCGGACTCGATCCCAAGACCATGCCGATCAAGCCGATGAAGGTCGATCAGACAGTCGCGGAGGGCCTGAATGCGCTCGCCGTCAATAGGGCAATCATCATTCCCGGCCGGATGAATCGGATCATGCGTGCGATCCTTCCCGCCAGCGTGACTCGATCCATGATGATGAAGATGTTCGAGAAGATGCCAGCGATTGCGAACCCAAGGCCCCGGCTTGGGAGGCAGTAACTCTCCCGGAGGCAGTCGATGCTTCAAGCTGGCCCATTGCGTCCTGAGCTGTGGCGCGAAGCCTGGAACTCGAGAGCAGAGAGCGCAAAGCGAACGGAGTAAGCGGGATCCCGCAGAGATGCAGAAAAGGAGAAAAGCGATGATCGACTTGTATTATTGGCCAACCCCTAATGGACACAAAGTTACCATCCTGCTCGAGGAATGTGGCATTCCGTACACAATCAAGCCGGTCAACATCGGCCGCGGGGATCAACTGTCGCCCTCCTTTCTTAAGATCTCACGCAACGGCCGCATGCCAGCGATCGTCGATCACGAGCCGATGGGTGGTGGCGACCCGCTTACCATCTTTGAGTCGGGTGCGATCATGATGTACTTGGCCGAAAAAACCGGCCGGTTCTGGCCTCGGGAGCCGCTTCGCAAATACGAGGTGGTCCAGTGGATTCTCTGGCAAATGGCCAACCAGGGACCAAAATTCGGCGAACAGGGGCATTTTCACCGCGCCGCTCAAGACCCGAAAAACGGGGATCAGGCCTACGCCAATCTCCGCTTCGACAACGAGGTACACCGCCTCTACGGCGTGATGAACTTGGGACTATTCAATAGCCGTTATCTGGCGGCAGGTGAATACACGATTGCCGATATGATCTGCTATCCCTGGGCCGTAACGTTACAAGGACGTAACATCGACCTCGAAGAATTCCCCAACGTCAAGCGCTGGATGACTGAGCTGGGCGAGCGGCCGGCGATTAAAAAGGCGATGGCGATGGGCCCGGAATTCCGCGACGACCCTACCAGCATCTCAACCGAGGAGCGGGCGCGCCGCGCCAAGCTGCTAACTCATCAGCGAGCCCAACCGGTGCCAGCCGAGTGGATGAAGTAGCCTGATGTCGGCAGGGTGAAAAAGTCGCTGTTGATTGAAGTTTCAGGCATCGAGCACGCAGCGTTTGAGACGATGGTTTCATGGGTCAAGCCGGGGGCTGCGCGAACTTGGAAAGTCCTGAGCGTCTTGGCCGACAGTACAACAGGGGCTGATTACTACGAAGCGCGTACTTACTGACACCTTGCGCCCCAGGATCGCAGGCCTGGACAACGGAACTGGAGCTCCGTCCGTTCAAGGAAAAGTTTTAGAACCGCGACTTCATGCGCTTCGTCGAGAGTTTCAACGCGAGAGATAGCAAACAATCAACGGAGGTCATTTAAAGATGGAGTCCAGCGACGTGAATCAATGGAAAATTGGCGATGTTAAGATCACTCGGGTGGTCGAGTCGGAAGGACCCTGGGACGGTACATTTATTTTGCCCAACGCAACCGCGGAGAACCTCCAGAAGGAAAGTGACTGGCTATACCCGGCCTTCTCCGACGAAAACGGCAAGCTTCTCATGGCCATCCAGGCGCTGCTGATAGAATCACAGGGCAAGCGCATCATCGTCGATACCTGCATCGGCAACGACAAGGTCCGTTCGAATCCCGAATGGAACAAGCTGCAATTGCCCTTCCTGCAGGACCTGCAGAAAATCGGATCTCCCCGCGAGGCGATTGATCGCGTCATTTGCACGCATCTTCATATCGACCATGTCGGCTGGAACACCATGCTCAAGAACGGCAAGTGGGTGCCGACGTTCCCCAACGCCAAATATCTGATCGGTGGCACCGAATGGGATTTCTTTTCGCGCGCGGCCGACCCGTTCCTAAAGGACCCGGTCGACGACTCGGTTCTTCCGGTGATGGCCGACGGGATGTCGGAAATGGTCGACGATGGATACCGGATCACCGATGAAGTCTGGCTCGAATCGACGCCCGGTCACACCCCCGGTCATTTTGCGGTGCGTATCTCCTCCAAGGAGCAGAACGGGGTCATCACCGGTGACCTGATGCATCATCCGATTCAATGCCGCTATCCCGAGTGGGACGACAATTTCGACATAGACGGGCCGATGGCAAAGAAGACGCGGCGTGCATTCTGCGAGCGTTACGCCGACTCGGGCGTGCTGGTGTTCGGGACGCATTTCGCGCTGCCAGCGCCGGGCAAAATCTCGAAGAAAGACGACTCCTTCCGCTTTTCGCTGGCCGGATAAGAAAGGCCCCCAGTATCAAAGTCGTCAACAACTCACCGCTGCATGGAGCGGGAACAGGTAATGAATATGCGTGCAATGAGAGCGGAAGAATTCAGCGGTTATAAAGGATTGAAGCTGGTTGACCTTCCGAAACCAGCAGTTTCAGACGGAAAAGTACTGTTGCGGATCACCGCCGCCGGCGTCACGCCCCTGGACAATACCATTCTCTCCGGCCAACACCCTCGCGCGAAGGCGCCGCTGGTCTTAGGCGGCGAAGGGGCGGCCGTGGTTGAGGAGGGAGGCGGACCGGACCTTCCCGTCGGTTCACGTGTGATGTTCGCAGGGCCATACGGCCTTTCAGAGGATGGCGCTTACAGTGAATGGCTTGCAGTACGGAAGGAAAACGTTTGCCTAATACCGGAAGCTATCGACGACGTGACCGCCGCGGGTATTCCGGTCGCCTATCTCACAGCGCACATGTCTCTCAGCCTCGCTGGTTTTCAGCCGGGCAAAAACGTGCTGGCACCGGCGATCGGAGGTTCAGTCGGCAACGCGGTGACGCAACTGGCGCGGGCCCTAGGTGCGAGACACGCCATCTCAAGCACCACCAACCATAACAAGGCTGAGCAGGCAAAGGCGCTCGGATTCGACGAGGTCATTGACCTTACCTGCGAGAAGCTGGGCGATGGGGTGCGACGTATCACAGGCGGTTGTGGCGCAGACGTTGTGATAGACAGCATCGCGGGTGACGTCCTGGGCGAGGCGCTGGGAGCGCTTGCACCTGGCGGAAGTCTCACGACTCTCGGTTATTCGGCTGGCCGCCGGGCAACCATTGACGTCACAGATCTGATCTGGAGACGCGCCACCATCAAGAGCTTCTCCCTGTTTGCTCAGCCACAGTCAGCTTGGGAGGAAGCCTGGCGTACGATCGTCCCGCTGCTTCAATCCGGCGCTATTAAGCCGATTGTGGCAAAGACCTTCCCGCTCACGGAAGCCGCCGATGCTCTGCATTACCTTATCGAGGACCGTCCCTTCGGCATGGTCGTTCTCACAATCTGACCGTCTTTCGACGCAAACGTTTCCTGTGTGGACAGTTTCGCTTTCGCGAATGACAGGAGGGTCAAAATGATTCATGAGCTACGAGTCTTCCATTGCGTTCCCGGCCGCCTGCCAGCTCTGCTGAAACGTTTTGAGACTGATACGCTGCGACTGTTCGAGAAGCATGGAATCAAGCAGCTTGGCTTCTGGACTGTCGAGATCGGAGATTCGAACAACGATTTGTTCCTGATTCTGCAATGGGAATCTTTGGCTGAGCGCGAACTGAAGTTTGGTGCTTTCCTGAAGGATCCGGAATGGCTCGACGTGCGGAAGAAAAGCGAGGAACACGGTCCCCTCGAGGCGACCATTACCAACTCGATTCTCGTACCAACCCCGTTCTCGATGCTCCGATAAACCGAGACCCGGGGGCAAACCAATGGCAGCGCTGGAGATCGAGATACAAGCTTTTTGGCTCAACTCTTGTATATACAAGAACTAGCGGGAGAAAAATGAATAACTTCATTAAAAATAACGAAGACGAATTCGCGAACGGCCAAGTCAGTTGCGATTTGCGAGGTAATTCGGACGCTGCGGAATCGGAGACTCAGCTCGATGCGGCTAACGTTGCCGAACAGTACTCAAGTGCGGCGCCGGAAGAATTTCCGGCTCCAATCGGCAAGCTTCTGGGTCTGACGATCGCAAGTCGCGGTGGCGGTCGAGCCACGGTCCAGTTCGAAGCCAGCGGGCGGTATGCGAACCCGGCGGGGACGCTTCATGGCGGAGTGCTCTGCGATCTGGCAGATGCCGCGATGGGCCTTGCTTACCTCAGCATCCTCGCAGAAGGCGAGACACTCACCACCATCGAATTGAAAATCAACTTTCTTCGGCCAGTCTGGAACGCAAAGCTTCGCGCTGAAGCGAGAGTAGTTCGTGCCGGCAAAGTCGTGGGCCTCATCGAATGCGACATCCTTGACGAGCGGCAGCGGCTGGTCGCGCGTGCCTCCAGCACCTGTATGACTCTTCGCGGACGCCTCGCCGAAGGCCGCCAGGTAACTCGGAATCAACTCGACGGACTGAGGTCCGGCCAATCCAAAGAGGACCACGAGTTCGAGCGGCAACCGCATGTGAGGACGTGATGATTGCATTAAGCCCTGACTACTTTAAGCGATTAGTAAACGCGGCAAACACGCAAGTCGCCGGTGCGGACATCCCGCCTATCAAAAGCGTCTTCGACCTCAAGAGCGGGGTGCGTGCGAAGCTGGTCGATCGCAGCGGTTCGATGGTGATCGTCGAAGACCAGGATTACCGCTCCGATTGGATCGAATGGAGCGAGGTCAAAGCAAGGATCGCGGCAAAGTGACTTCAACTGGAGTAACGACTGTGGGCAAATTGCAGGGGAAAGTGGCGGTCATTACTGGTGGCACCACGGGGATAGGCTTCGCTGCGGCGAAGCTCTTCGTCGAAGAGGGGTGTTACGTCGTTATCACGGGCCGCCGTCAGAAAGAGCTCGACGCGGCGGTAAAGGCTCTTGGCCGCAACGTTACTGGCGTTCAGGGAGACGTTGCCAAATTGGCCGACCTCGATCGTCTTTATGAGGCCGTCAAAGCAAACGGCAAACTTGACATCGTCTTCGCCAATGCCGGCGTTGCGGAATTTGCTCCTCTCGACAAAATCACTGAGGAGCATTTCGACAGGCTTTTCGACATCAACGTCAAAGGAACGCTGTTTACCGTGCAGAAAGCCTTGCCGCTGCTGAAGGATGGTGGCTCGATCGTCCTCACGGGCAGTGTCGCAGGGATCAAAGGTACTCCGGCCTTCGGTGTCTACGGTGCGACGAAGGCCGCGCTGCGTTCCTTCGTGCGGACCTGGACCTCGGATCTTAAGGATCGTCGCATTCGCTCAAATGTCCTTAGCCCCGGTCCGACCGATACCCCGGTTATCCATGGACTACCTGCGGAGAATATTGCGCGGATTGTGTCCACCATTCCGATGGGCCGCATGGGTCAATCCGATGAAATCGCCAGGGCTGCGCTTTTTCTGGCGTCGGATGACTCGAGTTTCGTCACCGGAATCGAACTGTTCGTTGATGGCGGCAGAGGGAGCTTTTGCTGAGTCTGGAATTGCTTCAGGGGCGTCGTCGATCTTCGGCACGGGCCGCGAGCTCTGTTTTGTGATGGATTGCCAAGCGCTTATGGTTCTCCAGTCGGAACTCGAAATTCTCCCCCGCGTGGACGCTGGTTTCAACCTCTTTGAAAAGTCGGCAAATCCCGACCAGCGTAATACGACGTACGTATTATCAGTCAAACTAATATCTCGGTTAGCACCTCCTGGGCGGCGCGAGTCGGCCAAAATATCATCGCGTTGAGCGTACACTTCGGGAGTCTCCTCCCGGTTCCGATACTACTTGGATATCAGTCCAATGCTGCATCTGACGCAGCGCCTTCGCTGTGAGCCGCCCCGCGAGCGCTCCGTAAACTCCGCGTCGCGGCCCCACGCCGCACCCCACCTCCGCCTGCGATCTCCGCTTCGCCGCCGCTCTCATTGGTGGCGTTCGCTGCGCTAGCACGACGCGCCAGCCCATTCGGGCCGCTTCGCTCTGGCACGTCCTGCCGCCCGCTCCGCTCGCGCATCTAGAAATCTGCGCACGGCCCTCCTGTTCAGGTTGTAAGGGCCGCGCGGAAAAAAATTGGCGCGGGAATGAAAGCAAAGCGCAGCACGCCCTGCCCGATGACGGGAAGCGGGCGCAAACGAACAAGGAGGTTCGTAGTCATGTCAATTAACAAGGTGATCGTGATCGGCAATCTGGGAGCTAATCCCGAGGTTCGCGCTCTGCCATCAGGGCAGAACGTGGCGAATTTCTCGTTGGCGACGACCGAGCGTTTTACGGATCGGAGCGGTACCAAGCAGCAGCGTACCGAATGGCATCGCGTGGTCGCATTCGGACCGCTTGCGGATACGTGCCAACGGTTCTTGAGCAAAGGCCGTCAGGTTTACGTCGAGGGTCGGCTTACTACCCGCCAGTACGAAGCGAAGGACGGAAGCGGCAAACGCTACCGGACTGAAATCGTCGCGCGGCAACTCCGCATGCTCGGCAATCGCGCCAACACGCCCAAGGCCGAAGCATCCGACGACATCCCGTTTTAGTTCCCACCACGCGACGGGAGAGCCGCGAAAGCGGTTCTCCCTCAATTATCCAAATCACAATCGGAGATTACGGAAATGGACATCTACGCAATCGTGACCGACAAGATAATCAATCTACTTGAACAAGGCGTCGTGCCGTGGCGCAGGCCGTGGACCTCAGCCGGACTGCCGCGCAACCTTGTGAGCAAGAAGCCATATCGCGGCATCAATCACTTTCTGCTTTCCGCTTCGAAATATGTTTCACCGTTCTGGCTGACGATGCGCCAGGCTAACGAACTGGGCGGACACGTCCGCAAAGGCGAGGAAAGTCAACCGTCGTATCTTCTGGAAGGTTGAAGACGCGAAGCAGAGCACGCGAAGACCTCGACAACGACGACGACCGACGGGAAGGCGCGCCGACGGTTCTTGCTCAGATATTATCGCGTGTTCAACCTCGAACAATGCGAACTGCCGCAGGCAGTCCTCGACAAGCTTCCGAAGTCGAGACGCACGAGCACGATCCGATCGAAGCGGCCGAACGGATCATCGCCGCAATGCCCAACCCGCCAGAGATTCAGCACGCAGGCTCAAAAGCGTTCTACAGCCCGATTACAGATCGAATCACTCTGCCGCCGCGCGAGCTTTTCGCGAGCGCTGAAGAATAT
Source organism: uncultured delta proteobacterium (assembly GCA_963717005.1). Taxonomy (GTDB): domain Bacteria; phylum Desulfobacterota; class Binatia; order Binatales; family Binataceae; genus Binatus. The sequence continues at coordinate 3,467,085 of OY970324.1, read as the reverse complement.
TACGCCACAGCGCTGCATGAGACCGTCCACAGCACCGGTCATCAGAAGCGCCTTGCGCGAGAAGGCGATTTGCGAAGTCGCTCCGTTCGGTTCCGCCGTCTACTCAAAAGAAGAATTGTGCGCGGAAATGGGAGCCGCCTACCTTTGCGCGGAAGCCGGCATTACAGCCGCAGTCATCGAGAATCAGGCCGCGTACGTGGCCGGCTGGCTCAAGAAACTTCGCGACGATCGCAAGCTTCTGATCCACGCAGCCGCCCAGGCGCAGCACGCGGCGGACTATATCCTTAACCGCACCTACCACGAGTAGTTGCGCGCGGCGCCCGCGCGATGCGCGGGCGCCGCTAGCTAATTCAGCTTCCGCACCTCTGTAGGGCTAGAAAAGGTGCCCGCATCCAAAATGTCAAAGATCGCCCGCTGTTGATCGATCCGAGCGCGAAGCGCGCAGTTGTTGGAACAGTTCAAACGAGCTGCGTTCAACCCAGTTATGACAGAGCTTTCCATCTTTTCGCACTGCCCAAACTGCGGTGCCGGTGAAGGAAATGGGCTGCTGGTCTGCCGGAGTACTCAGTATCCCGTTGTTCTTCCCGGCGATTCGCCATCTTGAGGCAACCCGGCTCCCATCCTCATTCTGGAACGTTTCAATCACCTCAAATTGAAGATCGTTGATCTTCGCCATAAAGGCAGCGGCCCACTCCTTGAACTTTGTCCTGGAAACAACATCGACACCGCCGGTGGTAATCACAAAGTCGTCGATCACGAAATCGTCGATCGCGCCGGGGTTGCGAGCTTTCCACACGCGTTCCCAGAACTCCTCAACGATCTTGATTGAATTCATCGTCATTACACGCCCTTTCCACCGTTTGTCGCGAAAATCAGCTACATCGCCTGAAGCGATGCGATGCGCGGCAGCCGGTCTAGTTCTGGCGTCTCTCGATTCAGCGAAACGCGGGGATCACCTTCGAGGCGAAGAGTTCGAGATGCGCTTGAGCCCATCGCGGCGGCAATCCAGGCGGCAGCGTCCACGAATAGAAGTGAGTGATGGGGACGTTGTTGGCGAAGTCTCGAATCAGTTTGATTGCGCTGTCGGGGTCGACCACCCGGAGAAGCCCGCTTTGCCGCAACTGTTCGCGATCGCGCAGATGCTCGGAAAGGGGACTGAGTCCAGCCGCAGAAAGCCATGCTGAGTAGTCGTTCGCCTGATAGATAATATGGTCGGCGGCTTCGGCGAAGGTCTTCTCGGGATCTTTGGATACGATCAGGCACCAAACGGCGCTTGCGAATCGAATGTTTTCAGTGGGTCGATTCTGCTTCTTCAATTCGGCTACATATTGGTCGTACACGTCACGAGTCGCGCCCGGCACGGTGAACCCATCGCCATAGCGAGCGGCGCGCCGCAGGGCAGCGGGGGTGAAGCCACCCAGCCATATTGGAGGATAGGGCTTCTGGATAGGCTCGGGCGTCATTTTGACGTTTTTGAAGTCGAAGAATTCGCTCTTGAACGTAACCGTCTCTCCGCCGAGCAGCCGACGAATGATTTCGAGTGATTGATTTGTTCGCGCACCGCGCTCCTTGAAAGGCACTCCGAAGCCTTCGAACTCTTCGTGCTTGAAGCCAACTCCGACACCTAGTTCCAAGCGGCCGCCGGATATGACATCGACTACTGCGATATCCTCAGCAAGGCGTACGGGATTGTGGAAGGGCATCAGTAGCACGCCCGATGCGATGCGGATCCGTTTGGTGCGCGCGCCGATCGCGGCAGCTATCGGAAGAATTGAGGGGAGATATCCGTCGTCGATGAAATGATGCTCTGACAGCCAAACGTCATCGAATCCGTGGTTCTCGCCCCATGCGATCTGATCCAACGTTTCGCGGTAGAGCCGATCGTAGGGCTGCCGCCATTGCGATGGATTCCGAAAATCATACCAAAGACAAAAGCGAATTTTTCGATTACCTTGATTCATAGCTTATCTCTCCATAAGAGATTCGGGCTGGCGGCCCTCATCATGCGGCATTTCCTTTCCGAGCGGCGGGCTGGCTCTTAGCTTGCCTTGATTTCATGAGATCGGCCGACGACGCCCCTTCAAGCGACAATCCGTAGCCAACTTCGCGCACGATCCGCTCCTTTAACGGTTGAATAAAATGGATACGGGTGGCGCGGCGCGTCACTTCGGGGGCCTTCAAATACAGCTCCGCCAATGCCCGCGCCCGGCTGAGCGCAGTACCATTTGGAACAACTTCGGCAACCACTCCCCACTCGTGTGCGGTACGCGCAGAGAGCGGCTGTGGGTTCAGCAAGAACGCCTCCGCTCGTCCTGCTCCAGCACGGTAACTCCAGGTGGTAAAGATGCCGTCACCCGGAGCGACGCCCGCTGCGAAGTGGGCCACATCCTCGAAGGTCGCACTCTCCGCCGCCACAATTACACTGGCAAGTAGTGCGTAGTCTGAATGCACATGCGCGCGTCCCTCGATAGCCGCGATGACCGGCACGCGTATGTTTGCGATGTTTTCCAAAACCTGAAGACCTTCGTCGTGAACCTGGCTCCAGACGCCGGGATCCGTGACGTCACCGAAAGATGACCAATCGACATCACCAATAAACTGGCCGCCTGCGCCGGTCAGGATTACAATCTTGTTCGCTCGATCCTGCCCAATGCGGTAGAAGGCATCGACAAGTTCTGTGTGAGCCTGCGCGGACATAGTGAAAGGTCCGCCGTTGTCGTGGAATTCAGCAACCAGCACACCGTTGGCATCTCGCGTCAGCTTCAGGTTGTGATAGGCAGTGAAGTAGTCAGCTTGATCCGTTTGCATTGTTTTTACTCCTCGTTTGACGCCGGCTTTATCGCGCCGGAAGATTAGCCATCAACTGGCTCAGCCCTTCGGACATCGTCGGATGGGTCAGGATTGCATCGCGCAAAACCGTGTAGGGCAGGTGACCGAGCATCGCGGTTTGCATCGCTACCATCAGCTCGCTCGCTTCGAATCCGAATGCGGTGAAGCCCAGAATCTCGTCGCTGTTTTTGCCGACGAGTACTTTCATGAAGCCGCGCGGCTCGGAGATCGTTTTCGTGCGCAGCACTTCGGCCATCGGAAGCTTGGCCAGCCGATATTCGATGCCCTCGCGACGCGCTTCGACTTCGTTCTTACCGATGCGCGCCAGCTCCGGGTCGGTGAACATGCAGAAGGGGATCAGGCGATTGCGGTTGGTGCGATTGGCGCCGCTTAGGTTCGCGTGAACGATGTTGTAGTCGTCGAGGCCGACGTGTGTGAATTGTGGACTGCCCGCGCAATCGCCCATCGCCCAGATGTTTTCCGCGGTAGTTTCCAGCCGCTCATTGGTCTTGATGTAACCGCGCTCGTCGAGTTGAACGCCGGTCTTATCCAGACCGATTCCGTCGCTGTTTGCCTTGCGGCCGGTCGCGACCAGAAGATCGGTGCCGTCGATAGCGCGATCGCCGCGCGAGTCATTGACGTACACTCGAACGCGATCGGTGGAATATCCCTCGACGCGGCGAACGTTGGAGTCCAGCAGGACCTCGATTCCCTCATCGACGAACAAGTCCTTGAGCGCTGTTGCGACATCGGGATCTTCCCGGCTCGCGAGTTGCAAGCCGTGTTCGATCACGGTCACATCCGAGCCGAACCGACGAAACGCCTGCGATAGTTCGAGGCCGACGTAGCCGCCGCCGAGCACAATCAAATGCCTGGGCAAGCGATCGAGCTCCAGCGCCTCGACATGCGTCATCGGCGTAGCCTCGGCCAGGCCGGGCACTTGCGGAATTGCTGCGCGCGAACCGAGGTCGAGATAGACACGGGCGCCCTGGATGATTCTGGTGGCGCCGTCGCGGAGCTCGATCCCCACCGTCCGAGGAGCGACGAATCGCGCAACGCCATAGATCAATTCCGCGCCGCTGGCTTCGGTGTGTTCCTCGTGTGCCTTGCGCAGCTCGTGGACCATCGCGCGCTTACGGCGCTGGACTGCCGCCATGTCGACGCGTAAGGAATCAGTCTTGAGGCCGAACTCCATGCCGCGCCGGGCCAGGGAGATTACCTTGGCGGACCAGATCAGGTTCTTACTTGGCAGGCAGGCGACGTTGGGACAGGCGCCGCCGAGCAGCCCGCGCTCTACAATTACCGTTCGACGACGGCTATCACGTGTCCACGCGGCGAATTTGCCGGCGATTCCGCTGCCTAAAATCAGGTCGTCACATCTCTCAACGTTGGCCATTCTATTCGCCCCCCCGGCTGGATGTCCCGCGAGATTCCTTCCTCGGAAAATCGATCGGGACGCGCGCGACGTGGCTCATGTAGTTCTCGAAGATATTCAGCGCTACGTTAGCGACCGTCTCGACGATTTCACCGTCGCCCAAACCGACGGCACGGACGCGCGCGAGATCCGCATCCGTGAGTTCACCGCGCTGAACCACGATGCTGCGCGCGAGTTTGAGGATGGCATCGGTTCTCGCGTCGGCCGCGCTCGCGCGAATCGCATTGTCGATTTCGGCTTGCTTCAGTCCGATTTTCGCCGCTATCGCTGTGTGCGCGCTCAAGCAGTAAGGGCACAGGTTGCTCTCAGCAATCGCCAGCGCGAGTTGTTCGCGAGTTTTTTGATCGAGGGCTCCGCGGGCGAGCGCCGCGCTCAGACCCATGAGTCCTTCAAGCGCCGCCGGCGCGTTGGCAAGAACACGAAACAGGTTCGGGACCAGCGCGAATTTCGTGCGTATCTCCGCGAAGAGTCGCTTGATCGCGCCGGTTGCGCGATCGAGATCAACTGGCTGGATGCGACTCTGGTTTCGGGATTCGCTCATCGATACCTCCGGTCGATTGTGCGATATACGAGGAACAGCTTTCGTGCCAAGCTGCGCATTGCCGAAAAGCGCGTCAGTGCACGGAGTTTTCCGGGCGATTAGCGAAGTGCGCTGGACTACGAAAAATCGTAAAATTACGATTGTTCGCTAGGATCGTAAGAATCTGCGATCGGCGACCGCCGGCTGCGAGAGTTTGTGATTGCTCGGGCGTTGATGCCATGAAAACCGAGAACGAATCTGAACGCTTAAACGCGCTGCGGCGATACCAAATCCTCGACACCCCGCCAGAACCGGCGTTCGACCGTATCGCTGAGATGGCGGCGAATTTCTTTCACGTGCCGATGGCGGGCGTGAGTCTGGTTGACGAGGATCGCGTCTGGTTCAAGTCTCGCGTCGGCATTGACTTCCATCAGACCGCGCGCGACGCCGGGTTATGTTCTTTGGCGATGCTCTCGCAAGGAGTTTACCACCTGAGCGACGCTGCCGATGACCAGAGTGCACTCCGCCATTCGTTCGTCGCAGATCTCGACATCCGTTTCTACGCGGCTGCTCCGCTGCGCAACCACGAGGGCTTCAATCTTGGGACCGTGTGGGTCCTCGACCAGAAGCCGCGTGAGCTCGCGTCGAGCGAAGCAGAAATGCTGCGGGCGTTGGCGGCGCTCGCCATGAATCAGATGGAACTGCGAGTCTACGCAGATAAGGTCGCCCGGCTGGAACGCGCTGAACGAACGATCGGCGAGCAATTGCGTGAGGCGAACGAACGACTACGCCAGAGCGAGGAACGATTCCGCGATTATTTTGAGGAGGCACCGATCGCTTACGTTGTGAGTAGTAAAAGCGGGATTATCCGTGCAAATCGCACCGCGGCTGAAATCCTCGGGGTCAAGCCGGAGGAAATCGCAGGCTTTGATTGGCGAACCCTGTTCCACGACAATCCGGACGCCCAACGCCGTCTGCGCGAAGTCCTGAAGCTGGTTCAAAGCGGGAACGAAGCACACGGGGAAGAGCTCGAGTTGCGTCGAAAGGAAGACGGTCGCCCGCTGGCAGTTCGGTGGTGGTCGAAGAGCGAGGCGGGCAACTACTCGCGAATCATGTTCCTCGACATTACCGAACAGGTGCTGATCGAGCAGGAGAAGGCCCGCCTTGAGGCCCAGAACGCTTACCTGCTCGACGAAATCCGAACCGAACAGAATTTCGGCGATATCATCGGGGGAAGTTCCGGGCTAAGGAAGGTTATCCAGCAGGTTGAGCTCGTTGCGCCGACCGATGCTACCGTGCTGATCACCGGAGAAAGCGGTACCGGAAAGGAGCTCGTCGCGCGGGCCATCCACGAGCGACAGCGCGCGACGCGAACGCCCTCTGATCAAATTGAATTGCAGCGCAGTGCCGGAAGGTCTCTTCGAGAGCGAGTTCTTCGGGCATGTAAAAGGTGCGTTTACCGGCGCACTCAAGGACAAGCCGGGCCGTTTCGAACTGGCCGATGGCGGTACGTTATTCCTCGATGAAATCGGCGAAGTGCCGCTCGCGATGCAAGCCAAGCTGCTCCGCGTTTTACAGGAACAGGAGCTCGAACGGGTCGGCGACACCCGCACCCGCAAGGTTAATGTACGGGTCATCGCCGCATCCAATCGGAACTTAAAGAAGGAGGTCGATGAGAGTCGCTTTCGCCAGGACCTCTTCTACCGCCTCAGCGTTTTCCCGATCGAGGTCCTGCCGCTCAGAGAGCGCCGCGAGGACATAGCTCCCCTTGTCGCTAATTTCATCCGCCAAAGCGCGCGCCGGATAAATCGCCCTGAGCCCCAGCTCAGCAAGGCGGCTCTAGATCGACTCGGCTCGTACGACTGGCCTGGTAATGTGCGTGAACTTCAGAATACGGTCGAGCGCGCGATCATCCTGTGGCGGGAAGGTCCGCTCACCTTCGACCTACCCGCCTCGCCGGCACGCCAAAATACTGCGCAGCGGCCCAAACCAGCCGCGGAAACCGCGCTCTTTACCCGCAACGAATTAAAGCGGCAGGAGCGCGAGATGATCATAAACGCTCTAAAGCAGGCGAACGGAAAGGTCTCTGGACCAGGCGGTGCAGCGGAATTGCTGGGCATGAAACCCTCAACCTTGGCGTCGCGCATTTCGTCTCTGGGCATCAATCGCAGAATGCTGTAGTGAGAGCGTCCAAGGTCCGCGAATCTGCGATCTGGTAGACCCCATATCACCGCCGGGCCTTGGGTTCAGCGGTTTGACGCGAACGTGGAGAACACTCGCGCCTTCACGTCAAGAGCGCTATATCATCGAGCAGGTTTTCAGCGAGATGTATCCATCGGAAGCTCAGCTCCGGATCATGATCGATACCATCCCCGCGCTGGCATGGTCCTGTCTGCCCGATGGCGCCAATGAATTTACTAACAAGCGATGGCGCGATTACACAGGGCTTTCACAGGCCGAGGCTCTCGGATTGGGATGGCAACGGACATTTCATCCGGACGATTTGGGAAAGGTCATGGAGAATTGGCGCGCCGTTCAGGCTTCCGGAGAACCGAGCGGTGCGGAAGCGCGCGTGCGGCGGGCAGACGGAGAGTATCGGTGGTTCCTGATTCGTGCAGAACCGGTTCACGACCAGCATGGCAACATCATCAGATGGTTCGGAACGAGTACGGATATCGAGGAACTGAAGCGAGCCGAGAAGGAGCTTCAAGACCTCGTTGACTACGTTCCACAGCTGATCGCTATCCGCGATCCTGATGGACGCAGCATATACGCCAACCGAGCCACGCTTGACTATCTTGGTCGCACCATCGAGGAGTTTCTTGAACCAGGCTTTGATCAGACAGTTATCCATCCGGATGATTGGCACAAGGTGGCGAGCACGCGCCAGCACGGCCTCAGCGCTGTGCAGTTCGAACTCGAAGCACGAATGAAGGGGAAGGACGGCCTCTATCGCTGGTTTCTGTATCGCTTCAACCCTCTTCGGGACTGTGACGGACGCGTCCTTCGTTGGTTCGTGACGGGGACAGAAATCGAAGCTCTGAAACAAGCGGAAGAGAGGGCACAGAACGAGAACCTCGCGCTCCGTGAGGAAGTCGACAAGGCTTCGATGTTCGAGGAGATCGTCGGAACTTCGCCTACTCTGCAGGCGGTCTTAACTCGAGTCGCCAAAGTCGCCCCGACTGAATCCACGATCATTATCTCCGGCGAAACGGGAACCGGCAAAGAGCTCATCGCGCGCGCGATCCACAAGCGGTCGGTGCGATCGTCGCGGCCGTTTGTGAGCGTGAACTGTGCGGCGATACCACAATCGTTGATCGCTTCGGAGCTCTTCGGTCACGAGAAAGGAGCCTTCACTGGAGCGTCACAGCGCCGTCTTGGCCGCTTTGAGATGGCCGAAGGCGGCACGCTGTTCCTCGACGAGGTCGGCGAGCTTCCTTGCGAAACCCAGATTGCTTTGTTACGCGTCCTTCAGGAGCGTCAGTTCGAGCGCGTCGGCGGTAATCAGCCTATTCGAGCAGACGTCCGAGTGATCTCCGCCACCAACCGAGATCTAAAAGCCGCCATCGCAAGTGGCGCTTTTCGCAGCGACTTGTTCTACCGCTTGAGCGTATTTCCCATCGACATTCCTCCTCTCCGGGACAGGAAAGACGATATCCCGATGCTGGTCGAGTACTTCATCGATCGGTACGCGACCGAAGCGGGGAAGAAAATACGCTACGTCAGCAAGAAGAGCATGGAACTACTTCAGTCGTACCCGTGGCCAGGGAACGTTCGCGAGCTGCAGAATGTAATCGAGCGCTCTGTGATCCTTTGCGAAGCGGAAACGTTTTCAGTCGACGAGAGTTGGCTGTCCCACGACACTTATCAGACCGTGCCGGCGCGCCAGCCGCTAGTCCAAATGCTGGCGACCCAGGAAAAGGCGTTGATCGAAACAGCGTTGGCGGAAACACGCGGCCAAGTATCGGGCCCAACGGGCGCCGCGGCGAAACTCAGCATGCGTCCGTCCACCCTGGAATCCAAGATCAGAACACTCAAAATAAATAAGCATCGCTTCAAAGCCGCTAGCGAGGGTCCTCCTGGGTCCTCGCAATCCACTCGCGGAGGTAGGCCGGGCAATTCTCGAATTTGATGCCATCAGCGTTCCAGCGCGCGAGATCCGCCACCACTTCCCGATCGACGCGCTTCACCTCTCGGAGATCCAAAACGATTGGAAGCGTCTCTCCATCGAAAGCCACTTGCAACTCTACGGCATGCTCGCCGTCGATATGGCCACTGAGCGTGAAGAGTACGAAGTCAGGATTCGCAGACCTTACGATCTTTAGCATCGATTTTTTCCCGCGCCGCAGACTCGGAGAGACTTGAGCGTCGAGCTCTTCACGAGTTTCGCCAGCATCCAGAGAGCCAAATACGTGCCACGGCCCGCTCCGGGGCAAAACGTCTCACTTAGGCGAGACATCACGCCGCGGCGACAATAACGATCGCGATCGAAGTCGCGAGTCTTCACGAATTCGCGAAAACTCGCGAATGCATGTTTGCGGCGCCCTAGTGGTAGTGCTCTAGGAATCAAGGCGAAGTTGCGAGCTTGGCGACGGGTACGACGCTTGCACAGACATCGTCTGTCTCAACGATCAGATTTAATTCGCTTAGAAAAAGGAGTCGCTCATGTCTATGAAACGCAGCGAGAAAGGACTGCTGACCCCGGACAATTGCGTGGTCGCGCTGATCGACCATCAGCCTCAGATGCTTTTTGGCGTTTCCAACTTCGACCGCCAATCGATCATCAACAATACAGTCGCACTAGCGAAAGCGGCAAAAGTATTCGCTCTTCCGGTTGTCCTGAGCACCGTCGAAAGCAAGAGTTTCAGCGGAAATCTCTGGCCGCAAATCAAGGCTGTCTTTCCGAACCAAGTCCCCATCGAGCGCACTTCTATGGATGCCTGGGACGACAAGAACTTTGTTGCGGCGATCGAAAAGAGCGGCCGGAAAAAAATCGTTTTGGCTGGACTTTGGACAGAGACCTGCGTCGCGCTGCCAACCATCCAGGCCATTCACGACGGCTATGAAATCTATGTAGTCGAAGATTGCTGCGGCGACGTCAGCCAACTTGCTCACGACAATGCGATGAAGCGCGTGATTCAGGCCGGCGCCAAACCGGTTACCGCACTAACCGTAATGCTCGAATTGCAGCGCGATTGGGCGCAGCTAGATACATATGACGCGGTCATGGACATCGTGAAGACTCACTGTGGCGCGTACGGCATCGGCGTCGAGTATGCGTACACAATGATACACGGAGCTTCCGGCGACGGAGTTCGCCGAATACATCGTTCCGCAGGCTCCGGCGAAGCAAAAGTAAGAGCGCGGCCGGTGTTCGCGTTCTCATTTACGAGCAAGGCGATAAGAGGAGGCAGCGTATGCAGCCCGACAGCATTGTCCATAATGCCAAGATCGCAACCAATGGCGTCCCGTCGTTCGTCGAAGCAGTCGCCATCAAGGACGGAAAGATCAGTGCGGTCGGTCGCAATGACGAGATCCTGCGGCAACGTGGGCCGGCGACAAATGTGATCGACTGCGAGTGGCCGGACGGTCATCCCCGGCCTGAACGATTCGCACATGCATCCGATCCGCGGCGGGCTCAACTACAACATGGAGCTGCGCTGGGATGGCGTGCCCTCGCTGGCCGACGCGCTGCGCATGCTGAAGCAGCAAGCTGCGCGGACGCCTGCCCCGCAGTGGGTCCGGGTGGTGGGCGGATGGACGGAGTTCCAGTTCGCCGAACGGCGCATGCCCACGCTGGACGAGATCAACGCCGCCGCGCCCGACACGCCGGTCTTCGTCCTGCACTTGTACGACCGCGCCTTGCTGAACGGCGCGGCATTGCGCGCCGTCGGGTACACCAAAGACACGCCCGACCCGCCTGGCGGCGAGATCCAACGCGATCGTCAAGGGCAATCCGACGGGACTGCTCATCGCCAAGCCGAACGCGATGATTCTCTACGCCACGCTGGCCAAGGGACCGAAGCTCTCGCGCGAAGACCAGATGAATTCGACGCGCCAGTTCATGCGCGAGCTCAACCGCTTCGGCATCACCAGCGTCGTCGATGCTGGAGGCGGCTTTCAGAATTACCCGGATGACTACGAAGTCATGCGACGAGCTGCACGAGCGCGGCGAGCTGACCGTCCGCTTGGCGTACAACCTGTTCACCCAGAAGCCCAAGGCAGGAGCTGAGCGACTTTCAATCGTGGACGCGGATGACGAAACCCGGCGCGGGCGACGACTTCTACCGGGTGAACGGTGCGGGCGAGATGCTGGTCTTCTCGGCGGCCGATTTCGAGGATTTCCTCGAGCCGCGGCCCGAAATGCCTGGCGTCGATGGAAGCGGAACTAAAGTCGGTCGTTCGGCACCTCGCCGAGAATCGCTGGCCGTTCCGGCTGCACGCCACCTACGACGAGACCATCACGCGCGCCCTGAACGTGTACGAAGAAGTGAATCGCGAGATCCCATTCGACGGTCTTCACTGGTTCTTCGACCACTGCGAGACGATCTCCGATCGCAACATCGAACGCGTCAAAGCACTCGGCGGCGGTATCGCCATTCAGGACCGGATGGCGTTTCAGGGCGAGTATTTCGTCGATCGCTATGGCGCGAAGCAAGCCCGGCGCACACCGCCCATCAGGAGCATGCTGGAGTTGGGCGTACCGGTCGGCGCGGGCACCGACGCGACGCGAGTCTCAAGCTACAACCCATTCCTTTCGTTGTACTGGCTCATCACCGGCAAGACCATCGGCGGGACCGCGCTCTACAATGAGGACAACCGCCTCGAACGGATGGAAGCGCTCCGTCTGTACACGGTCGGCAGCAGTTGGTTCTCCTCAGAGGACGGCAAGAAGGGTTCGATTCTGCCGGGTCAACTAGCCGACCTCAGCTGTGCTCTCGGCCGATTACTTTTCGATTCCCGAGGATGAGATCAAACATCTGGAATCCGTGCTTACGATAGTGGGCGGCAAGATAGTTTATGCAAATGAACCATTCGCAAAGCTCGCACCCCCGGCGTTACCGGTTAGCCCCGACTGGTCGCCGGTCAAGCAGTACGGCGGATATTGCCGAGCTCCATTGACGCACGCCGCAGCGAATCTCCATTCGGAAAAGCGCGTCAGCGAATCGCGTTCGCACATTTGGCATCCGCGCCACTTATGGGATTTTGGTTGCGATTGCTTCGCGTTCTAATAAGGATAGAACTATGGCTGCCGCAATCATCGGACTCGGCCTAGGCCTGGTCATCGGTGCCGGATGCCGGTTCTTCGATATTCCATCGCCGGCACCCCCGCGCTTAATTGGGGCGTGCCTCTTGCTGGCAATGACGCTGGGTTTTGTGACTGCGGACCATATCCTGCCGCCAGGGAAACCCCTCGTGCAACTGGATACACCATGAAATCGATCACCGGCGTTGTGTTGGCTTTCGCGTTGGGCTTCGCCTGCCGCACATTTGGAATCCCGTCTCCAGCGCCACCGCTGATCCTTGGCGCGCTTCTGGTGATGACGATGACGATTGGTTACATTGCGGTCGATCGTTGGCTCGCGTCGCCGGCTAGGCACGCTCGTGATTGCGGCGGACCGAGCGGTCTGTCCGCGTCTCAGGCACTATCAAAGGGTGCGGAGCACTGAGCGATGCCAGCGCGGACCGCATAGACGAGACCGAACGTATCTGGTTCTTTTCGCAATTCGTTGCTCACAATAGTGGACGAGCCAATTGCCAAAACGTGTGTGCCCGCGTGATAGAAAATTTGGTGCACTCGGTTTACACGCAACGGGGACGACTTCAGTCTCGATCATGGCAATTGGCTGTCGCTGCCGCTGCTGCTGTTCTAGTGCTAGCAAGTGTTGCCCGGAGCCAGGCTGCCTCTTCCTGTCCTTCGGGGCCAAAGTATTCAAATGCCCGATACGATGACGATTTCAGCTATCTGCGCGATCCCGCATGCCGTAATGATTTGTGGGATCCGCTCAAATACATACCACTCAACGCGCGAGGGGATTGGTATCTTTCACTCGGCGGTGAAATCCGCGAACGCTATGAGCGCTTTCACAATCCTCTTTGGGGACAGCAGCCCCAAAGTCCTGGCGGATTCCTGTTGCAACGCTATTTCCTCATTGGCGATCTCCACCTGGGAGAAAACCTACGGATTTTCTCTGAATTGATGAGCGCTTGGGAAAACGACAGAGTCGGCGGACCGCGTCCAATGATCGATCAGGATCAGCTCGACTTCACGCAGTTCTTTGTCGATCTAAAACTGCATCCGTTCGGTTCCGACACTTCGCTAACACTTCGTGTCGGTCGCCAGTGGTTGATCTATGGATCTCAGCGTTTGATTTCCAATCGCTACGGACCCAACGTACCTCTACCGTTTGATGGAGTGAAAGCTATTTTGAATGCGGCGCCTTGGCGCGTAGATGCCTTCGTGACCAAGCCAGTCGAAACCAATCCAGGGGTTTTCGACGACCAGACGCATCTACCGACATGGTTTTGGGGAATCTATGCCGTGCGACCGCTCTCTTTCATCGATGGTGCCAACATCGACCTCTACTATTTGGGGATTCACAACAAATCGGCCACCTATGCGCAAGAGACGGGCACTGAGAGTCGGCAAACCGTTGGCACCCGCCTATGGGGCGTTCGAGGGGCTTGGGACACCAGCACAGAATTCGTCGGTCAGACCGGAACATTTGCCGACGGTTACATCTTGGCGTGGAGCGCAGCTACGGATACCGGTTATACGCTAGATCGCGTTCTGCTCCAGCCTCGAATCGGGCTGAGGGCGGGTGTCGCAAGCGGTGACCATGACAAACATGGTCCAAACCTTCAGACTTTCAGTCCACTATTCCCCACAGGTTTCTATTTCAACCAGGCGATCCTTAACGGGCCGCTAAATGAGACGGGTCTTCATCCGAACCTCACGCTGCACATGGGCAAAAGCGTTGCGCTCAATGGTGAATGGGGCTGGTTCTGGCGCCAAAGCACAAGCGATGGCATCTACGGACTCGGTTCAAATCTGTTACGCCCCGTTGGGACGACAAAGGATACTTACGAAGGCAGCCAGGCTCAGATGACATTCGATTGGCAGCTGGATGCTCACACACATTTTCAAGTTAACTACCTGCACTTTTTCGTGGGCGGTTATCTCAAAGACACCTCACCAGTCGGCAAGGATGTGGACTTCGTGACAACGTCAATTCAATACCTCTTCTAGAAGGAACGCCCCTATGCGAACAACCAGAGCCTTTATAGCGGTTGTCACTATTCTTCTCGTTATCGGATATGTTGGTCCTTTATCGTTGCCTACACCAGCATTTGCCGAGACCGCGAAAGCTACTTCAAACGTGGCTGTGGGTCCTCAATACGACACGAGCCACGTTTATGTGGCGCCAGGTGAATTCGACACCTTCGTCGCCAGCCTTGTCGCCACTTTCGGCGGCACGACTTCAAAGAAAGGCGTCTTCACTGTGACTCCTACTCCGAGCAAGACGATGTCCCAATTGGTACTCACGCCAGTGGGAACAATATCCGTTTTCGGTTTCGAGACGCCGATCCCGTATCCATTTGGCTCAGAACGGACGGGTTATCTTGTGACTGACATGGATTCGGCGATCCGCGCTGCTCACGTGACGGGAGCGGACATTCTCGTCAGTCCCTTCAAGGATCCGATCGGCCTGGATGCGATCATCCAATGGCCGGGCGGGGTCAACACACAACTGTACTGGCATACCACCGCACCATCCTATGCGCCTCTCCAGAGCATCCCGGAAAACCGTGTTTACGTTTCCCGATATGCAGTGAGCGCTTTCGTGCGCAGCTTTCGTGCCTTCTCTCACGGCGAAGTTATTTCAGATGATACGCATGCCGACGGCCTCGAGATCGGACGCCCCGCCGATACTTATCGAAGAATTCGGATCCAATCGAAGTTTGGCAAGATGACCGTGCTCGTGACAGACGGCCATCTACCCTATCCGTATGGGCGAGAGATAACCGGGTACCAAGTCGCTAATATCGAGGATACACTCTCCAAAGCTAAAGCAGCCGGGGTCGCCCTGCTGGTCGGTCCCTATCAGGCCGACCAACGGAATGCGGCTGTGGTGCAGTTTCCTGGCGGCTACATAGCTGAAGTCCATTCGCTTGTCAGCAGATAGAATGCGAGGGCAACAGTCTATTACTCTTAGGAACTATCTCGCGTCCAAGAGGTTAGGCTAGCTTGGCGCCTCGCGAAGAAAATGCCGATCCAGCGACGCCTTCGAGCCAACGGCCGAACTCTGCCTGGAGCCCGTTTCGGCATAAGACGTTCGCCGTCATTTGGACCGCGACCGTTATCTCAAACATCGGCGGCTGGATGTACAGCGCAGCGTCGGGCTGGCTGATGACCAGCCTCAACCCTTCGCCGCTTATCGTTTCGATGGTCCAGGTTGCAACGAGTTTACCGTACTGCCTCTTTGCCCTTCCTGCCGGCGCAGTTGCAGATATCGTGGACCGGCGCAAAATTCTCATCTTTGGCGAGGTCGTCACGATCGTTTTCTCGTCAGCGCTTGCCGCGCTCGTACTGCTTCATCGGGTAACTCCCCTGAACTTGCTGCTTCTTACATTCCTAATAGAGGCGGGCTCTGCTGTCATCGCGCCCGCCTGGCAAGCAGTCGTTCCACAGCTCGTTCCGAAATCGGATTTGGCTGCAGCGGTGTCCGCCAATAGCGCCGGCATCAACGTCAGCCGGGCCGTCGGTCCCGCGCTCAGTGGTGCAGTAATTGGCGCGTATGGAATTGCAGCCCCCTTTTGGATCAACGCTGTTAGCACCCTGGCGGTTGTTGGCGCGCTCCTATGGTGGCGCCAATCGAGTAGCGGCGACCGACGTCTGCCTCCGGAGCGCTTCCTCAACGCCATTCGCACGGGTTTGCGATATGCGCGATATAACGGACCTCTTAGTGCAACCCTGATCCGCGCAACAGTCTTCTTCGTATTCGCCAGCGCTTACTGGGCCTTATTGCCACTTGTTGCGCGCAGACAAATCGCCGGGGGCCCGGAAATCTACGGCGTCCTCCTCGGTGCGATTGGCGCCGGCGCTGTAGGCGGTGCATTTGCTTTGCCTCGGCTGAAAGCGGCGCTCAATCCCGACTGGCTCGTAGCTGTAGGGACCTTTGGCACCGCGGGTGCGATGGCGTTATTCGGGCTGGCTCACGAGGTCTTCCTGGGATTGGCTGCAAGTCTGATCGCTGGCGTTTCGTGGATCACGGTGCTGTCCAGTCTCAATATTTCAGCGCAGGTCGCGTTGCCGGAATGGGTGCGCGGGCGAGGACTTTCGATGTTCGTAACAGTCCTTTCCGCCGGTTTGACGATTGGCAGCGCGATATGGGGGCAGGTTGCGACGATTGCTGGCCTTCCACTCGCCCACTTCATCGCCGCCGGCGGCGCGTTGATAGCGATACCCTTGACGTGGGGATGGAAGCTGCAAACCGGCGCTAATCTCGACCTGACACCCTCGATGAAGTGGCCTGCACCGATCACCACTCATGAAATCGAACGCGATCGCGGACCGGTACTTGTAACGACGGAGTACGACATCGATCCGGCGCAGCGCGAAGCGTTCCTGAAGGCGATCGCCGAATTGGCACGCGAGCGCCGCCGCGACGGCGCTTACGACTGGGGAGTATTCGAGGATCCGGCGAACGACGGGCGATTTGTTGAGACCTTTCTCGTCGATTCCTGGTTGGAGCATCTGCGGCAGCATGAGCGTGTGACCAAAGCCGATTCTGCGCTACAGATAGCCGTGGATCGCTTTCAGAGGAAAGGCGCACCGAGAGTCACTCATCTGATCGCCGCCGATCTTGTTCCCGGCACCTCGAACGGTCAGGTATCGTGACGGAGCGGTAGTCTAGGGCTTGTTCTCGGATGTCGCCAAGCCCGGCCGGTACATCGAGTACTTTATGGTTGAATCATGGTCGGAGCACGTGCGATAGCATAGCCGCGCCACAGACGAGGACGCGCCACTCTTGAGCGCGCGCGGAGATTCTATATCCGTCCGGGCTGACCCATAGTATCCCAGCAAATTGCAGCTACAGGGCCGTAATATCAACCGAGCTGGAGCCGTCGTTATGCGGCGTATTCTCTTTTCGAACATCAACCGAGCAAATTCAGTCTACTGCAGTCTGTTTCGGTTGCTGAAGGCGTGGAGTCGGTCAAGCGTTTTTCGTGACTAGCAGCGCCGCGTTATCGGCAGGAAATTTCGGAGGCATCGCCCCTCGTTTTGGCGAGGCAAGAAAAGTGCTCGAGCCGCTAAGCGATCAGTCACCCTGCGTCTCGCCGGGCCCTCACTCGACGCTTGAGCGGCCCACGCCCTAATTGCTAGGCCGTCTCATACGCCGACCCAGAATTTTAGCCTGCCGCGTGACGCACAGTAGGCTGCCAAGTGGAAGGCGGATTTTGGCCGATTCAGAAGAATCAGCGGCCGTGTTCCAACCCTCAGGCGAAGTGAGACGCGCCCGCTAAATGTATCGATACATTTTACGCGGTTGCATTTACCCTGCGAGTGTGCAAAATATTCCCGCATGAAGGCTCAGCAGCAGACCTTGTCGGTTCGAATATCCGACGCACTACGGCGACGCTTGGAGAACTATCGGCATCTGCTCCCGAAGACGGTCAATGGCGACGGCGACGCCTCGATCTCCGAGGTTGCAAAGTTCTTTCTGGAGAGCGCTCAGGACGACAATATTGAAGCAAGCGAACTAGTGAGCCGGCCGACCGAAACCTTGCTCAACATCCGCCGCAAGTGGGAGCGCCAGCAAAGCTTCTCCCGCCCGGAGTGGTTGGCACTCGCCTACTACGTGCAGATCGGTTGCGAGCAACATTCGGAAAACCCCGATCTGCCAACGGCGGAATCGTACGTGAGCCTCCTAGAAGCTTTCGTTGCGTTGCATTCTCTCAGGATCGGCAAGAACCCGGAAGCCGACCACTATTACTTTGGTAATCTTGAGTCCCGCGTCGTGGCACCAGGTTCGAATGGAGACGAGCCGGTGGATTCGGAGGTGGTATCCGAGGCTGCGCGCGGCATCGCCCGTCGACTGAGAGAGTCACCGGCGTCGACGCCCAAGCCAGTCGCCGTTGGACGCAACCTCTACGTGGTCTTGCGGGACGAGCGCCTCAGAGGAGTCGAGGCCCTGAACCAAGCGCTGCGGCCCTACCTGCCTGCGCTGTTTCGGATCGCCGCACGCGGTCATTATCTGCGCGAGAAACGCCCGGTGCGCGAACAGCGCCGCGCCGATTTCAGTGGCCTGCGCCCACCTCATGCGCCGCCGGTAGTGGTCGGAGATTTCCGGCTCTCAACTGCGATCGATGAAACCAACGAGTTCTCTATGCTGTTGGACTTGCAGCCGTACCGTGTGCTCTATCCGCTCGAGCCGTATCCGGTAATTCGCGACTTTGCCACGATGCTTGGAGCGCTCAAGCCCGGCGAGCAGTGGAGAGGCCAGGAGTTCTTTGGCTACGCCGACCGGACGGGAGCGTCGTTCCAGTTTCGCCGCCGGAGCAATGGGATCACGCTCTCGTTTTCGAACGAGGAATGGCGGGCGCTCGGAGAGTTGGTGAATAAAGGTCTGCAACTGCCAGAACTGCAACCTGCTTTGGAGGACGCATTGCTGGCATACGGTGAGATCTAATTGTCGATCGCGATGCGCTGCGGATGACTCGGCTGTTGGCGCTGGTTGAGGACAAGCGCGATGCTGGAATGAACTCTCAAAAAATCAGCACAGGGAGTTGAGTGCCATGGATCAGCCGAGAGAAGACGAACGCGAGAGTCGGGTCGAGAGCGAGAGTGAATATGTGACCGTTCCCCAACTCGCCAAGAAGATCCACCTGAGTCCCAAGACGGTTTACAACTGGATTCGATTCGGAGACATTGGCGAAGAAGACGGCATCTTCGATGTGCACGGGCGAATGCTGATCCACTGGCCAACCTTCCACAAGCGCCAATTCAAACCACTGCGACGGCCAAACGGTGCCCTCTGAGTAAACTGAGGAGCGAAGCCAATGGCGTGGCTGGAAACCGTCAGCAAGGACGGCAAGAAGTATCTCCGGATCGGGTTCAAGCTGCCCGGTCATAGCGGTAAGTTCCGGGAGCCGCTTGGCCTCGAGGACAATCGCAGAAATCGGGCGCTGGCGAGGATACAGGTTCAGAAAGCGATTGAGCGCGAAATCGCCACGGGCACCTTCGACTACGGCAAACGCTTCCCTGACAGCCCTCGGGTAAAGCGCCTCGGATTGCAGACCGACGAGCCGATCACACTCGGCGAATTTGGCGAGAAGGTCTGGCTGGTCGAGCGCCGCGCAAGCCGGATTAAGCGCTCAACGCATCTCTCGTACGTGGACGTTTTTCGCACGCACATTCAATCGGCCAAAATCGCGACGATGCAGCTTCGCGAAATCAAGGTCAGCGACATCAACGCATTCAAGCTCGACTTGAACGCCAAGAAGACGAAGACGGGCCGTCCGCTCGGTGCTCGCCGCAAGATGATGGTGCTACGCGAGTTGGGCGCAATCCTCAAGCTCGCGCGTCAACTGGATCATGTCGACAAAGACCTGATGTTCTACGTCGACAAGAGCTTCGCGGATGAGTCGATAATCGAAGATGCACCGGGCGAGAAGCTGAGCCCGTTCAGCGCGGACGAAGTGGGACGAATCCTGGAATCCGCTTCGGAGGACGATCCGTCGCGATGGGAGCGCAGGCTGCTGGAGGTGTCATTTTTCACCGGCATGCGCCGCGGTGAGGTCTTTGGGCTAAGATGGTCGAACGTGTTTTTCGAGCGAGGCGTGATCGCGGTACGACGGAGTCTCACGCTTCATGGCGAGAGCTCACCAAAGACCGCAGGAAGCATCCGGGATATCGAGATGTTACCGCGCGTGCGCAACGCACTGCTCGAACAACGGCGGTGGGTGACAGGAAGGTTCGAGCTGGGGAGCGAGTTCGTGTTTCCTAACGGAGCGGGCAGCACGCTCGAAGTGCACAACTTCAGCTTTCGTGTTTGGCCCAGGATCGTAAAACAGGCCGGAGTCCCGTATCGCGCCTTCAAACAAACCAGACACACCTTCGCCACGCTGATGCTTCAGCAGGGCGCGCCGCTCGATTGGTTGCAGCGTCAGATGGGTCATGAGGATCTGGAGACCCTCATCAAGCACTACTGGAAGTATATCAATCCGCAACGGCTGGGTTCGGACGTTGTCGAGCGGCTGGAGCAGCTCGGAAGAGCCGCGAGCCTTGCAGAGAATGCCCAACTTATGCCCAACTCGACCGACGCATCAAAAAAATAGGCAGAAATTGAACATCGAGAAGACCGCTATCCTCGTGATATTACTAGTGAAACTCGACATGTGCGCCCGTAGCTCAACTGGACAGAGCATCAGACTTCGGATCTGAGGGTTGGGGGTTCGAATCCCTCCGGGCGCACCAATTTCCACGCCGTTGGTTGACGTTTTGCGCGTAACTATGTACAGTTACACATGGATCGCCTGGAGAAACTGCTGGCGGCCGCTCGAAACAACCCTAACGGTCTCTCGTTCAAGGATTTCGAAGCTCTGCTACGGCAGTCGCGCTGGAAATTCGATCGGCAGAAGGGCAGCCATCGAATCTGGTACTCGTCGAAGAACTCCTTGATCTCTATCCAGTCGCGGGGCGGAAAAGCGAAAGGCTATCAGGTCAGGCAATTCCTCGAGGTGTACGACAGAGAATCCAATGGCTAAACAAAATGAGCGAGAGCGTTTCGATGGTTACGCGGTTGAACTGTTCCTCGATGAGGAGGGCGACTGGATGGCCCACCTGGCCGAGCTGCCAGGGATTTCGGCGTTCGGTCCATCTCCCGAGAAGGCGCTCAAAGAACTCGACATTGCTTGGGCCGCGGCCAAGGAATCCTACGCCGCTCGCGGCGTCGAGATTCCGGTGGCTCCTGCGCGGCGGCGCTACCAGGGGATCTTTCAGGTGCGCATCGACAAGCGCGTGCATCGCGCGCTGGCCATCGAGGCCGAGCGCGCTGGCGTCAGCCTGAACGCACTGGTCGCCGAGAAGCTGGCGAAGAGCGTGTAGCTCTGCGGCCACAGTGGGATTTGCGGGTTGGGCACTTAACCATGGCCCAGGAATTTGTTGTTCAGCGCGATAAGATTGCCCGTCCCCCCGTGCATCCCGGCGTATTCTTCGAGCGTAATATTCTGCCCGAATTTCGGCGGCAGCGGCGCACGGTCGGTGAGATCGCCAGTCTGTTGGGAGTGAGCCGCCAGTCGCTGTATCGCGTGATGGAAGGTCGGGCCGCGGTGACTGCCGACATGGCCGTGCGACTCGGCAAGCTCTGTGGCAACGGACCCGACTTGTGGCTGAATCTGCAAGCGCGTCACGACGCATGGGAAGCCACGCACCGGCTGGCCGAAGATCTGAAGCGAATCCCGACGCTAAGAGTGGGATAGATCGATCCTTTCTCAGAGCGGGATTGCGGTTCTGAACAAAATGAAGCGGCCCAGCATTTCTCCGACCAGCACCGACATCACTGCTATGTAGAGCAGGCCGGTTGCGGCCATCGTTTGCGGGATTTTAAGCGTCTGCCAACACATCCAGACCAGTATGATCGTCGCGATCGGGCCCAGTATCAGGCGCACTGCCAGCAGGCCCGAATGCGAGGCGAATAGATCGTGCACCGCGGCCGCCGCGCCGGCGGTGCCGAGGATTGCGGGGAGCCCGATCGCGAGGCCGAGTGCGATTAGGTCCGCGACCAGCACGATTCCCAGCAGCTTGACGAAAGTGCGCAGATAATCGACCGGCATGTCGAGGTCTATCAGGTACCAATGGCCGAACAGCATCGCGCCGCTGACCAGTCCCAGCACCAGCGCCGACGTAATCGCGGTCAGGCCGTAGGCGAATGCGGCGACCGCGCCGAAGCCGGCCGGCATGAGGAGCGTCACGTTGGCGATGAGGGCGACCAGCCCGAGTCCCAAGCCAAGCAGGTAGGCGCGCGAGCGGATCAGACCGTTCTCGGTCCACAGCGTGTAGAGATAGACGGCGACGGCGGCGCTCGACAGCGTCCACATCGTGGACGCCGTCCACAATGAGGCCGCGCCGGGTCCGGCCGACGCGCCGCCGCGCGATGCCAGCAGTCCGAGGCCGATCGCGGTGGTCATCGATGCGGCCAGGTAAACCGACGCGCTCGATTTGTAAAAACCGCGCTCGACGCTGAAAAAGGGCGGGATTGCCAGTGCGAAGAGCCCGCCCCAGGCGAGTTCTCCGAAGACGAGGATGAAGCAGGCGGCAAATCTGGTCACGCGGGAATACTACCGATCGCGGAGGACCGCGAACACTGCGGCGCTTGCCCCGCCGTGCCGTTCGATGAAATAAAAAAAAGTGCGACGCGCGATAAGCCGCCGTTAGACATCCGCTGCGTTGGGACTATAATTGAACCAAACCGAAGGGATCGATGGGGAACAAGATGCGATCGAAAATTCTGACATGGATGGCGCTCGGACTCGCTCTGTGGATTTCCGGCTGTGCCGCCGCGCGCGAGCAAGAGATACAAAAGCAGCAGGTGTTCGAGCATCGCGTGGACATGGCGCACATCTGGGTAACCACCGAGGCGCCGCCGGCCGGCAAGCCATACTCGGAGCTGGGCGAGATGACTTATACGGTTCCATTTTCGCCCGATGCTATCGACGAGGCGAAGATCAGCGACAAGCTGAAGGCGATGGCGTTTGCAAAGTGGCCTGATTCGATCGATGCGATCGTGGACGAGAATCAGACCACCTCGGCCGATGGCTCGCAGATCACGGTCACGGCCAAAGCGATCAAGTACGACTCGTCGGTTGACCGCGAGGCACTGCATCATATGAACGAGAATCTGGTGGCGTCGCCCAACGGCAATTAGCGGCTCGCGACCGGGTGTAATCATGCTGGCCTGCACCCCGAAAACTCCGCCGAAATGAGGTAGAGTCCGTCGCCTGAAAAGGAGACGGGCAATGAAAGGAAGCCGGTTCACGGAGGAGCAGATCATCGGGGTGCTGCGCGAGCAGGAGGCCGGAGCCAGGACCGAGGAGGTCTGTCGGCGGCACGGGGTCTCGAGCGCGACCTTTTACAAGTGGAAGTCGAAGTACGGCGGGCTGGAGGTGTCGGACGCCAGGCGGCTGAAGGCGCTGGAGGATGAGAACCGGCGCCTGAAACGATTGTTGGCCGACTCGCTGTTGGACAACGCGGCGCTCAAGGACCTGCTCGGAAAAAACGTCTAAAGCCTGCGGCGCGGCGAGTAGCAGTGATTCGGGTAATGGAGCGTCACGGGCTGAGTCAGCGGCACGCGTGCGAGCTGGTCGGGTTGGATCGTTCGACTCTGCGCTACCGGTGCAGACGACCGGACGAATCGGCACTAAGAGAGCGCCTTAAGGAACTGGCCGCGGAGCGGCGGCGCTTCGGATACCGGCGCTTAGGATGGATGCTGGCGCGCGAAGGTCACGCGCTGAACCACAAGAAGCTCTATCGATTGTACCGGGAAGAACGGCTGACGGTGCGCCGGCGCCGGGGGCGCAAGCGGGCACTAGGTACGCGGGCACCGATGACGCTACCGATCAAGATCAATCAACGCTGGTCGCTCGACTTCGTCTCGGACACGCTGAGCGACGGCCGGCGCTTCCGCATCCTGTGCGTGGTGGACGACTTCAGCCGCGAGTGCCTGGCCACGGTGGTCGACACTTCGCTGGGCGGAGTACGGGTAGTGCGCGAACTGGAGCGGCTCACGATCGAACGAGCGCTACCGGAGACGGTGGTTAGCGATAATGGGACGGAACTCACCAGTGGTGCGGTGCTGCGCTGGGCAACGAGAAGGGTCGCGTGGCACTACATCGAGCCGGGCAAGCCGGTGCAAAACGCCTTCATCGAATCGTTCAACAGCAAGTTGCGCGACGAGTGCCTTAACGAGTACGTGTTCAGCAGCCTGGGAGAAGCGCGCGCGATCATTGAGGCATGGCGGCACGACTACAACCAACTGCGCCCGCATTCGAGTCTCGGTTACCTGGCGCCGGAGGAGTTCGCAGCAAGGAATCAAGGGAGCTCGGCCGTCGCGCGCACCGCTTGGCCAGCCCAAGCGCTGGCCGGCGCAGTGCAAGGCGCGCCGACCTCGGATCCAAAACCTGACAGTTTTTCGACCGCCCTCAGAGAGTGAAGGGCGGCCGGAAAAACTGGGATGAAGATGAAACCGAAGCCACACACAACACGCCCCAGGAGGGGCGAAATAACCGGCGGACTCTACTTATGAATGGCGGGAAATTGGGGTGCAGGCCAATGCGGGCGTGTTGCGGAAATCTTCCGCGACGCGCCCGTTTTTGATCCTGCGGTGTTTCGGCAGTTCTAAGGGTCGAAGATTCAGGCGGGCGCGGACTCGGCCAGCAGACCGTCGAGCTTGCCGGAGTCGTTGAGCGCCTTTAATTCGTCGAAGCCGCCGACAATCTTGCCGTTGATAAAAATTTCGGGGACGGTGCGGCGGCCGCCGGACAGCTCGATCATTTTCGCGCGCAACTGGTCGTCGTCGGTCACGTCGATCTCATCGAACGCGATGTTCTTGCTCTTGAGCAGGCTCTTGGCGCGGGTGCAGAAAGGGCAATAGGTAGTTGTGTAGAGTTCGACTTTCGCCACGGTGTACCTCGCTAATGCCATTGTTATCCGCGCGCGAATCGCTGTCCAGTGTTCAATCCGCTAGCGCGTGTCGGCGTAGATTCGCTTGAGCCGGGCGGGCGGCACGCCCATCAGGTACATCGCGCGGATCAGCCACATTCTTACGACGGTGCGCACGACCCCATCGCGAGTCCATCGCCGGGCGGAAGTGGTCACGCGCGTGCGCAGGCATGCGACGCGTCCGGCGCGCTTGAGGCGGCGCGAGAATTCGAGGTCTTCGCACAGATCGAGGTCGGGGAATCCGCCGAGGCGATCGAAGACGTCGCGCCTCACGAAGATTGCCTGGTCGCCGGTCGCGGTGCGGCTGATTCGCGAGCGGATGCTGATCATCGCGCCGATGATGCGATAGGGGAGGGCGCGCGCGTCGAGCTCGACGTCGAAGCGTCCGCCGGCGACCGCGGGATCCGACAACGCCGACGCGATGTCAGCGGCAAAGGTCGCGGGAACTATCGTGTCCGCGTGCACGAAGGCCAACGCGTCGCCATGCGACGCGAGCGCGCCCGCATTCATCTGGCGCGCACGGCCGCGCGACGAGCCGATTAGCAGGTCGCACAACGGTCGCGCGATCGCGGCGCTCGCATCGATGCTGCCGCAGTCAACCACGAGTATTTCGGCGTCGGGCGCACCGCGGCGCAGCGCGTCGAGCGTGCCCGCGATCGTGGCCGCTTCGTTGAGCATCGGCACGATTACCGAGAGTTGGTTCAAGTCGGAATCAATCCACCGGCGGATTCACCAGCGGGGGCGAATTTGGCGTGGACGAGTCGCCCTTGATGATCACGCGGCGGCCCTGGATTTCGAGGCGACCCTGCTGAAACAGCGCGATCGCATGCGGGAAGATGCGATGCTCCTGCTGCAGGATGCGCGCGGCGAGGCGATTCTCGTCGTCGCCGACCAGCACGGGCACGGCGGCTTGCACGATTACCGGGCCAACATCGACGCCCGGTGTGACGAAGAATACCGTGCATCCCGCTATTTTGACGCCGTATTCGATCGCGTCCTTGGGGCCGTGGATTCCGGGAAACGACGGCAGCAGGCTGTTGTGAATATTCATGATGCGGCCCGCAAAGGGGTCGAGCATGACGGGCGATAGCAGGCGCATGAAGCCCGCGAGCGCGACCAGTTCGACCGAGCGATCGCGCAGCGCGGCGAGGATGGCGCGATCGAAATCCTCGCGCGACGGAAACTTGCGATGCTCGATGAGCGCGGTCTCGATGCCATGGCGGCGCGCGCGCTCGAGACCCTGTGCGTCGGCGCGATTGGAGATGACGAGCCGGATTTCGGCCTTGAGATCGCCGCGCAGGATGGCGTCGATGATAGCCTGCAGGTTGGTGCCGGAGCCGGAAATCAGGACGCCGAGTTTTACCGCCGGATTTTCCGCCATCGGATTAGCCGTTGCTCACCGGCTCAGCGAATCGACACTCCGCGCTTGCCGCGGGTTACTTCGCCGACCACATAGGCCGCATATTCGCGGCGTTGCAAATGCGCGACGACGCGGCCGGCCTCGCGCGCGGGCGCGATCGCGACCATCCCGAGGCCGTTGTTGAACGTGCGATCCATTTCGGCGCGATCGATTTTACCGAGGCGTTGCAGCAAGCCGAAAATGGGCGGTGTCGGCCAACTGCCGCGCTCGAGGTTGGCCCGCGTATTCGCCGGCATCACGCGCGGCAGGTTTTCGAGCACGCCGCCGCCGGTGATGTTGGCGAGGCCGTTGATCTTGAAGCGATCGAACAATTCGGCGACGACCTTCGCGTAGATCAGCGTGGGCCGCAGGAGTTCCTCGCCGAGTGTGCATCCGAGCTCTCCGATGTGCGCGCCCAGCTTGAGTTTGGCGTGTTTCACAACGCGGCGCACCAGTGAAAAGCCGTTGGAGTGAAGTCCGCTCGATGCGATTCCGATCAGGACGTCGCCGGCGCGCACGCTCGACGGCTGGGGAATCTTCGCGCGCTCGACGATGCCCACCGCGAAGCCGGCCAGATCGTACTCGCCGGGCCGGTAGAGTCCGCTGAGCTGCGCGGTCTCGCCGCCGACCAGGCTCATGCCGGCCTGGTCGCATCCGCGCGCAACGCCCTTGACGATTTCGAGCGCAATTTTCCGGTCGAGCTTGCCGCTGCCGATGTAATCGAGAAAGAACAGTGGACGCGCCGCGTGACAGATAATGTCGTTGACGCACATGGCGACGCAGTCGATGCCGACGGTGTCGTGACGGCCGGTCTGGAACGCGATCATCAGCTTGGTGCCGACGCTGTCGGTGCCGGCGACCAGCACAGGCGCGCGCATCTTGCGGGCGCCGTTAAGTCCGATCAGCGCGCCGAAGCCGCCGACGCCGCCGATGACGTGGGCGCCGGAGGTGGTCTTGGCAATCGCACCGAAGAGCGGAATCAGGCTCTGCTTCAGCGCGATATCGACGCCGGCCTCTTTGTAAGTCATCGCGGACGCCATCAGTTGGATTTCCTCCGCCGCGCCAGCATCGAGGCGCGAAACGCACGTTCGCCGTTGGAATAGGTGACCAGGCCTTCGCGGTATTCTTCGATTTCGAGGCCGCCCGCGAGCACGCGCAGCTCTCCGTGACCGAGCAGAAAGCGCGGATCGCGCGGATGGCCGAGCGCGGCCTGGTCAATCAGGAAGGTGTCGGCAATCAGAACGCCGCCGGGCCGGAGAGCGCGCTCGAATTTCGGGAAGAGCGCGCGGTCGAGGAAATTTATATTCACGATGGCGTCGAAAGATTCGTCCTTGAGTTGAAAGGTATCCAAGTTCGCGACCACGGGCCAGATGGCGAGCCGATCCGCTCGGGCAGTCGCGGCGAGCATGCGCATCGCTTCGGCGGAGTAATCAACCGCGAGCACCCGCAGGCCCGCGTGCGCCAGCGCGAGCGAGTTGCGCCCGCGTCCCGCGGCGGCGTCGAGTACAACGCCGCGCGGTATTCGTGCGAGCATCGCGACGAGGAACGGCTCGGCGTCACCAGCCGGCTTGCCGCGATGGCGTTGGTCATGGGTTGGCTTCACTCTATGCCGCATGACGATTCATCGAGAAAGGGCGTCCTTGCATCTGTGGTCGGGCTTCTCGGGCGTGATTTTTACTGACCGAATACAGGCGAAAAGACGAACTTCATACCACCCATTGTGGTTTCGAGAGTTGTCACCACTGTCGGTAGCTTCGTTCCGTCAAAACTGGTTTTTTGCTCGTTCATGGCGTCCAAGGAACCTCTGCCCTAACCCTTCCGTAGGGGGACCGGATTTTAGAGGGGGCTGGTGCAACGAATCCTTGCGGGTGTCCATGCCGTAGGGTAGCAGATCGAGGGCGGCTTGGTCAGGCTGAAAAGTTCATCCCCCCTATAGCCCACGCGTTGGTACTGGCCTAATTTGACCGCGAGTGGCTGGTTTGGAAACGATCAGTGGCCTACTTTGATCTTAGCCTTCGTGATCGAAAGAACCTGTTGCCACTCCTCGCTTTCCCAATTCACCGGCGTTTTCTTCGGTCCGAAGATCGTCTGACCACACTTGCAAAGCGTATAGCCCTTCTTAAGACCGAATAGTTTGACGGCCAACATAACCTTTTTCCGGTCCGGTCCGTTCAAGGGTTTCTCGCATTTCGCGCAGAGATGCTGAAGAGCCACTTCCAGATCGTTGGCTAATTCCACAGATGCATTTAAATCGGCTCCCTTCACTTATCGGCTCCCTGCTACTGGAAATTCGTGATCCTCGCCCAAACAGCTATCTCGCCCGGGCGCCGGAGTCGCCGAGCGGCGAATTGTCGTACGCGCTGCCGGAAGCTTCTCTCCCACTGTTGATCGAAGGTCATCAGAAGTTACTCTAACCATCCACAGGCCAAATCAGACGGCAATCCGGTTCGATGCCGAGATCGAACAGGAGAAAAATCCGATCGAAGGCACCGCCGTTAACACTAGCGGCGTAGCGACTTGCGTGTTCGCTGATAATCTGTCGCGATGTCCGCTCATCAAGCGGCCTGCCTTCGCGCAAGCCGATGCCGTGGTAGGGTGTGTTCCAGACGAAGCCGCGCCCGTAGTGAACTAACAGGTGCAGCGCCTCTAACTGTCTTTCTCGCCTAGTCTTTTGATACAGATCCTGCTTCGTCTCGAGCTTGTCTCGCATTACGGTGAGCAACGCCTCGACTGCATCTTCCGAAGCGAAGGACCCTCCTCTAGCGATTGATAGCCCCAAGTTTATGTCGCCCATCGCGCATCGGATCTGCACAGTCGCGAAGTAATCACCAAGCGCTTCAGGCAGCTCCGCTTGCCCGAAGGTCCTGCCGTTACGAAGTTCCCAAGCAGTGCGTGGCTTGTCGCAAGCGACCAGAAAATCCAAGAGACATTTCGTGATCTCCTCACGGCCGCGCTGCTTCGGAATTTTGCGAACGTGCACGGCCACCACATATCGTGGAAGCTCCGAGGCAGCGAAGGACTTTAGAAATGGCTTCAAATGACGCGCTTCAGCAGCGGATATGATCTCCTGCTCGAACTTCTCTATTTCACGCGCCCTCTGCGTCTGACTCTCATGCAGCCATTCCGCGAGTTCCACGCCGACGCCATCGCTTGATACGAAGTCCGGCCGCCGATGGCCCGAACCTGTGTACTTCCAGCTCAGAGCTTTGAGAGGTGATTGAGTCGACAGAAATCTGGCGAAGACGGCAGCCTCGCGCTCTTCTTTCGTCTCATTCATTGCCCGCCAACGCCTCTTCATCGAGCCGTGTCGCCTAATCTACGGCCCGCACACATCAAATCGCGTCCGCAATATCCGACTAGGATCGAATCAAACGTTTGCGGAGATCGGAACCTATCCACTGATCACTTTTCAGAGAAGCGAATCGTGTCAGGCAATTTTGAACTCATAGCACGCGGGCGAGCGTGAAGACGTCCACTGAGGCGGCGCCGGCTGCGAGCAGGACGCGGGCGCATTCGTCAACCGTGGCGCCGGTCGTCATCACGTCGTCCACTACCAGCACGCGGCGAGCCTTGACGCGTTCGGGATGCGCGACTGCGAATGCGCGGCGTACATTCCTGATGCGCTCATCATGATGTTGCGCGGTCTGCGGCGGAGTAAAGCGCCGGCGCGCCATCGCGGTCGTATCGAGCGGAAGGTCGAGCCGGTGCGCGACTTCGGCGGCCAGCAGCGCGGCCTGGTTGAAGCCGCGCCACCACAGACGCCGCCAATGCAGCGGCACCGGAATGACCACATCGTAGTTGTCAGAGGACACCGGCAATTCGTCGCCGAGATATTCCACCAGTGCGCGCCCGACCGATTGATCGAGGCCGTACTTGTGACGGCGGATGAGCGCGGGCAGAGTGCCGGGCTCGTCTTCGGCGGTGGTTCGATAGCGCGCGATGGTTCGCGCAATTCGATAGCGCGGCGGATGCGCGAGGCATCGGGCGCATCGCGTCGCGTCGCTGCTCGCCGATTCGAGCGGTCCGCCGCAAACCTCGCAGCGCGGATTCGGCACCAGCTCGACGCGCGCGACGCATCGAGCGCAGACGCGGCGCCCGGGCTCCGCAGCCAGCAGTGTTCCGCACGCGGTGCATCGGGGCGGGTAGAGAAAGTCCAAAACTCTGGCGAGCGCGGGCATATATGATTGATCCGTCCGGCAGCGCCCAAACTCAAGAGGGTTGTGGTATAGAGAAAAGCATGAGCGGACCGCTTGACGGAATTCGGATTATCGACTGGACGATCTGGCAGCAGGGCCCGGTCGCGACCCAGATGCTTGCCGACCTGGGCGCCGAGGTGATCAAGATCGAGGAGCGCGAGCGCGGCGACCCGGGGCGGGGAATTACCGCGGTCGCGGGCAGCGCGACCAACAAGGGCGGGCGCAATTATTACTTCGAGGCGAACAACAAGCACAAGAAAAGTATCGCGCTGAACCTGAAGCAACCCGAGGCGCGCGAGATCGTGCATCGACTCGCCGCTCGCAGCGACGTCTTCGTGCAGAATTTTCGCAAAGGGGTCGCGAAGCGGCTCGGACTCGGATACACGGAGCTCGCCGCGATCAATCCGCGGATCGTTTATGCGAGTGCGTCGGGCTACGGACCTGAAGGGCCGGACAGCGGCGAGCCGTCGTTCGATTATCTTGGACAAGCGCGATCGGGAATCATGAACGCGATCGGCAGCGGCACCACGACGCCGACCTACGTTTACGGCGGTATCGCCGATCAGATGGGCGCGATCATGCTCGCCTACGGAGTGCTGGCGGCGTTGTTCGCGCGCGAGCGGACGGGCATCGGGCAGGAGGTGGACGCGTCGCACCTGGGATCGATGATGGCGCTGCAGGGACTGAACGTCGTCGCGCGAACGATCATGGGCAAGGAATTTCCGCGCAACACGCGCGCCAACGCCTACAACCCGCTGTGGAATCACTATCGATGCGCCGACGACAAATGGATTTCGCTGGCGATGCTGCAGCCGGATCGTTACTGGAAGGATTTCTGCGAGGTTATCGGGAAGCCGGAGCTGATCGAGGATCCGCGCTTCGCCGAGGTCAAAGCGCGCGGCAAGAATGCGGCCGCGGTGGTCGCGATATTCGACGAAGTGTTCGCGACGCGTCCGCGCGATGAGTGGATGAGCGTGCTCAAGGGCAGTCGCGGCGATTTCATCTACACGATCGTGAATTCGGTGACCGACCTGCCCGACGATCCGCAGGTGCGGGCGAACGACTACGTCGTTGACTACGATCATCCGGCGCTGGGCAGCGTGACGCTGCTGGGGATGCCGGTCAAGTTGGGCGCGACGCCGGGCGAGCCGCGCGGGCATGCGCCGGAACTCGGCGAGCATACCGAGCTGCTGCTGACCGAGATGCTCGGCTACACGTGGGACGATGTCGCGCGGCTGCGCGACGCCAACGTGATTTGAATCTTAGAGGAGTTGAGCCGATGGGGTTTACCGGAACAGTCGAGGATCGCGAGGACATTCGCGTGTTGAACGCGCGCTACTGCTGGACGATCGACACCGGCCGTTACGAGGAATGGATCGACTGCTTCACGGAGGACGGCGTTTTCGAGAGCCCGCGCTTCGGCAAGCACAGCGGACGCGACGGGCTCAAGCGATTCGCGGCGCTGTACAAGGAGTCACTCGGTGGCGCGCAAGTGCTTCACGTCGTCGCGAATCCCTCATTCGAGCTCGACGGCGCCGGCGGAACAGGCTCCGCGCATCTGCTCTACTACCACTGCAAGGACGGCAAGGTGCAACAATCGACGGTGGGCTACTACACCGACAAGCTGCGCAAAACGCCGGCGGGATGGCGCTTTGCGAGCCGTCAGGTGACGATCCTCGGGCATCACTGAGCCGCGCAAGCTTGTCAAGTGCGGTCATCGTTGAGAATCTGTGTGAGCGATAAATGAGCGGCGCCGGATCGCGATCCGATCCGGCGCCGCGGTTTTTTTCAGTGAACCAAGGCTGCTAGAAGGCCGCGTACCACGGCACTTCGTGCGGGCTCTGCACTTCCCAATTGATATTGAACTGCTGCAACAGCGTGCCGTCGGAGTGGGCGAGCGCGAGCTTGGCGTTCTCGAGATCGACTTCGGCCTGCACCTGGTTGCCCTCGGCGCTCACTTCCTCTTCCTGGAACTGCAACAGGTCATGCGTCGTCGCGAGGCCGACGCGGAACCTGATTTGCTCGTCGTGCAGCGACTGGCGCGCGTAGTAAGTCGCCGACGCGGTGGCGGCGGCGCGCTTCTCGTCGGCATAAAGATTGGCGATCGCGCTCTCGACGTTAACGACCGCCTGGGACAGCGCCGCCCGATACAGCACGCGCTGTTGCTCGTATTGCACGCGCGCTTGGGCCAGGGCCGCGCGCGGCACGGCGTTGTCGAGCGGCATCTGGAAGGTCAGCACGGCGGCGTAGTTGTAGTAGGTGAAACCCCACAGGCGATCGAGCGCGTCGCCGTAGATTCCGCCGAACGGCAGCTTGGTGCCATTAACTCCCGGTGCAGGAACACAGTTTCCGGGCTGAGTGGCGCTGAAATTTGGGAGGCAAGGGGTGGTTCCGGCGGTCGAAGTCAGGCCAAACTGCGCGCCGAGGTTGAGCTGTGGCAGGACCTGGTTCTCGGAGAATTTCACTTGCAGCAGCGCGTTGCGAATCGCCTCGCGCATGCTGCCCAGCGACGGCACGTACTGCACGGCCAGCTCGAGCGCCCGCTCTTCATCGACGGTGACCCGCTCCTGCGGATTGGGCCGCGTCAGCGGCTGGATTTCCTCGGGGAGGAAGGTGCCGTACGGATTCAGCATCACGTCCTGCCGAAGCTGGGTGCGCGAATTTTTCAGGTTGGCCTCGGCGGTGTACACGTTGGCCTCTGAAGTAGCAGCCGCCGACTGCGCCTCCTGCAAATCGATCGGCGCGAGCGTGCCGACCTTGACGCTGATCGCGTTCTGGCGCACGAGATCAAGATTAAAGCGCAGCGCAGCGCGCGCGACCTGGAGGTTTTCCTCTGAGAGCACGACGTTCCAGTAGTCGCCGCCGATTTTCTGCACGAAATCCTGCAGCGCCTGCCCGTAGGTCCATTGCGCCTGCTTCTGGCCCGACTCCGCGATCCGCACGTTGATGGTCGCGAACTCCCAGCCGAAGTTCTGCAGCAGCGGCTGTGAAACCGAGAGTGCGAGGTTCGGCGTGTAGGAAGGATTAAGGCCGGCGAAGAACGAATTTGACGTCGCGCGATCGTTGTTGAACGTCACGCCCCAGGTGCCATTGGTAATCGCGGAAACTTTGTTGAGGCCAAAGTTCCAGTCATAAAATTTCTGCACGAACGCGGTGCCACCACCCGGGCCAGTCTGCAAGGAGGACGTGACGGGGACCACGCTCTTTTGGACATCACCTTGCGCGGTAAGATTCGGATCGAAGGTGCCGTTGGCCTCGCGGACGGTCTCCATCGAGGCGACCGGATCGAGCTCGGCGGCCTTCAGCGCCGGATTGTTCTGCATCGCGATGTAGATGGCTTCCTTGAGGGTGAGCCCGCGCGCGTTGGGATCTTCGGAGCGCAGGTAGCGCTCGCTGATCACGTTGTCGGGCGAGATTTCTTTGGTCAGCGACCACTGATGGGCGAAGATGCGCGGCAGGCTCAGAAAATCATCATGATGCTCGAACTGGTTCGAGGCGCTCGCGGGCACGCTGGCATGCGGCGGCTCTTGCGGCTGGACCGGAATCGACTGCATCTGAATGGGACCGTTGAGATTCGGCGGCGGTAAAGGTGTCGTGGGCAGAGATCCGGTGACCCTCAACGGATTGGGGTTGGGATTCGGATTGAGATTCTGGGCGAAGCCAGTCGAGGCGTAAAGCCCCATAGAAACAATCAGCATCGCGAGAGAAACGACTTTAGTTCTCGACATTCGAACGAACCTCCTTGTACCTGTTGCCATCACCCGCGATGGCCCGCCACTTCCGCACGCCGATCGAGCGACTCGACTCAGCAGTTGGGATCGATTTGCCGGCGCCGAATCGAAGCGAAGAGCTTGCGCGGCGCCAATTAGCCCGCGATTATAGCCAAGGCCGCCAGCGTTGTCTTGCGGAATCTGATGCGGCCGGACCTTTTCGCGAGTTACAGTTGGAGATGCTATGCGCGCTGTCAGACTGATGTTCGCAGTACTCATCGTGTCCCCGATCCTCGTGCTTGCGCTTGGCGAGTCGCGGCTATCGCGGCAGCCGTTGGCACAAGTTACCGCAGCGCCGGGGCCGGTGACACTGACTGCACCGGTGGCTCCCGGTCAGCCGCAGGCCTTCTCGACCATCGGAGCGCTGCCCGCTCTCGCCGCGGCCCCCGGTACCGTGCCTCTCGGGGTTGCGACCGCAGTACCGACGCCGCGCGCATTCCGATGCACCTGTTCGGCGCCGGGAACCTATACGGAGTGGGCGGGTATCGTCTCGTCGTCGAGCTATGTTCTCGCGAGCCAGTCTGCGCGCGGCCAGTGTGCGAACTACCTGCTGAACGCGCACGCGCCGTCGCCGTACATACAGCCGGAAGGGACCCTGCTCGCGCAGCAACAGCAGCAAATCTACAACGGGACGGCGTTCACGCAACGCGCGGAGGTGGCAACTTCGGTGGGCCAGAACGTGCTCCAGCCACGCTCGCCGGAACAGCAACTGATCAATCAATGCACACGGTGCGCGTGCAACTGACGGGCGCTAGCTGATTACTTTTTTCAGATCTTGGGGAACCGGCGCAGTGACCTTGACGTGACCGACCGCCGGCGAGTCGAATGCCACCTCGCATAGATGCAGCCAGAAGCGTCCGTGCGCGAGCGCGGCGCTCGCCGGGCCGCCGTACAGCGCGTCGCCGACAATCGGATGGCCGATGCTCGCGAGATGCACGCGAATCTGATGGCGGCTGCCGGTCTTTGGCGCGATTGACAACAGTGTAAACTCGCCAACGCGGCGAAGAGGCTCGACCAGCGTCGTCGCGGCGCGGCCGGCGCGTTTGGGATTCGCGCTCGAAGGGTCGCCAATAACCATTTTGCGCGCGTTCTTCGCGTGATGCGCGATCGGCGTGTCGATCTCAGTCTTGTGTTCGAGCGATCCCGCGACCAGCGCCTGGTAGCGTCGCGCGATACGCCCGGCCCGAATCGAGTCGCGCAGTTTGTCGAACGTCCCGCGATTGCGCGCAATCAGCAGCGCGCCGGACGTGCCGTTGTCGAGCCGATGCAGCAATCCGCCCTCGAGCGGCTTTTCGCCAACCGTCGCAACATCAGGAAACCGCGCGACGACCGCATTCATCACGGTGTCGCGTTCTTCCGCGTTCAGCGGATGGCATGGCACGCCGCCGGGTTTGTTGACGACCAACACGGCCGCGTCCTGGTGGATGACTTCGAGCGGGAGATCGGCATTCGGCTCGATCACGGCGCGTCGATTGGTCGCGGCAACCTCGACCCGATCCTCGGCGCCGACAACTTCGCTTTTCTTCGAGCGCCGCCCGTTGATTCGCACCAGCCCGCGCTCGACCAGCTCCTGGGCGACCCGCCGCGACGGCGCAAACCCGGTCCGCACGAGATAATGGTCGAGCCGTTCTTTTGCGATTTCGGTCAAGGAGCTAATGCTTCGCGGCAGCACCGGCAGCGATCGGCGCGGTGGCCGTCCGATCGTACACCGGGAATTGCAGGGTCGCGACGTACAGCAGAATCCCGAGCAGGACTGCCACCGTCAGAAGATCCACGAAGCCGAGTTGCGTCGCGCCGCGCGCCATCCGATTGAATCTCCGCATTCGTTCTCCTTCCATCCTCACCACTATACGTTGGCCGCGGTGCGCAAAGCCGAACGCACCTGGCGCCCGCGTTCGGGTAATCCGAACAAGCGGCGCAGCTCGCGGCCGGTCTCCGATTTGTCGCAGGCCGCGATATCCAGCGGAGAACCGGTCGCCACAATCCGTCCGCCTTCATCGCCGCCGCCGGGTCCGAGATCGATTACGTAGTCGGCATTCGCGATGAACTCGAGGTTGTGCTCGATCACCACCAGTGTGTTGCCCTCGGTCACCAGCCGGTTGAGCACTCTGATCAGGCGCTTGATGTCGGTCGAGCTGAGCCCGGTCGTCGGCTCGTCGAGGATGAACATCCGCGGCAGATGCTTCCCGTCCTCGCCGGCGGGCGCGGGTTCGAGATCTGCGAGCAGGAAGCGCGCGAGCTTGAGCCGCTGCGCCTCGCCACCGGAGAGCGTCGAGGTGGTCTGCCCGAGCCGGATGTAGCCGAGGCCGACCGCGATGAGCGCGTCGAGCCGCTTGACGATGGCGGGATGGTGAATGAAAAACGCACGCGCATCCTCGACCGTGAGATCGAGCACCTGGTTGATACTGTAATTGCGCAGCTTGATCGCGAGGATATGGCTCTGGAAGCGGCGGCCGTCGCACGCGTCGCATTTCACTTCGAGGTCGGCCATGAAATGCATCTCGATCGTAACCGTGCCGGTGCCGCTGCATTTCTCGCAGCGCCCGCCGGTGACGTTGAAGGAAAAGTCTCGCGCCTGCACGCCGAGCCGCCGCGCCTCGGGACTGGCGGCGAACAGCTTGCGGATGTCGTCGTAAATTTTCAGATAGGTCGCCGGATTCGACCGCATCGAGCGCGTCGGCAACTCCTGCCCCATGTGCACGATCTCGCCGATCAGATCGAGCCCGTCGATACGATCGCACTCGCCGGGCTCCGCCGAGGTGTTGCCGGCGCGGCGCAGATAGTTGTTGTAGAGCACGTCCTCGACCAGCGTCGATTTTCCCGATCCTGAAACTCCGGTCACGCAAACCATGCGGCCGGCCGGAATCGCCACGTCCAGCCCGGCGAGATTATGCTCGCGCGCGCCGATAATTCGAATCGCGGGGTCGCGCTTGCTGAATTTGCGCTGCTTCGAAATAGCGCGCATCAGCAGCACCCGCCCCGGCGACGACGCCATGCTGTCGAGCGTGGCCCTCGCCGGCGGTCCCGCATATGTAAGCTCGCCGCCCTCGCTGCCGCCCCCGGGCCCCAGCTCGACGACGTGATCGGCGCCCGCGATCATCGCGGGATCGTGCTCGACGACGACCACCGTATTGCCGAAGTCGCGCAGGCTGTACAGCACTGCCAGCAACCTCCGCGCGTCCGACGCGTGCAGTCCCACCGTAGGCTCGTCGAGCGCGTAGAGCGTTCCGACCAGCACGCTGCCGAGCGCGCTCGCCAGATGAATCCGCTGCGCCTCGCCGCCCGACAGCGTGCGCGCCTGCCGCTCGACGGTCAGATAGCCGAGGCCGACTTCGAGCAGGTAGCCGACGCGATTGCGCAGCTCGCGCATCACGACCGCCGCCCGCGTCGCGACTTCGGCGATCGATTGAATCTTGTCGAGCCAGATGACGAGATCGCGAATCGAGAGCCGCCCGACCGCGGCGATCGACACGCCGTCCACCAGCACGTTGAGCGCCTCGGGCTTGAGCTTTGCGCCAGTGCACGCGGAACAGGTGACGAAGCGCCGATACTTCGCCAGCAGAATCCGCACGTGAGTCTTGTAGCGCCGCCCTTCGAGCCATTTGAAGAAGCCGTGCACGCCGGGCCACTTGTCTTCGTCCCACTTCGCGCGCGGACCCTCGTCGCCGTCGAGCAGCCAGCTGCGCTCCTCGTCGGTCAGCTCGCGATACGGCGCCGACGTTCGGATTTTTCTGCGCCGCGCCAGCTTCACCATCCACTCGTTCATCTCGCGATACGCCGGCGTCCGCCATGGCGCCACCAGTCCATTGCGCATCGAGCGGCTGTGAT
Organism: uncultured delta proteobacterium; assembly: GCA_963717005.1. GTDB lineage: Bacteria > Desulfobacterota > Binatia > Binatales > Binataceae > Binatus. The sequence goes on along the minus strand of OY970324.1, from coordinate 3,429,385 downwards.
CCGGAAGCACCTTGTCGAGATCGAGCTCGACCGTGCGGCCGAAGCCTTCGCATTCGGGGCACGCGCCAATCGGACTGTTCGACGAGAACAGCGCCGTGGTCGGCTCCGCAAAGGCCGTCGCGCATCGCGAGCAATTGAAGCGCCGATCGAAATCGATCGCGCCGACGCTATGCGTGTTGCCGTTGTCGCGCTCGACCCGCACCGCGCGCGCGCGCCCACTGCCGAGGTAGAAAGCCTTCTCCAGCGCCTCGCGCACGCGCTCGCTTTCGCCCGCGCCATTAACCGCGATGCGATCGACGACGACCATCATGGTGCCGTCGATCGGCGACTGCGGCTGCTGCGAAGTCCCGTTCTGCGCTTCGGCCGCTATCGCGCGCGCGGCGAACTCCGCCGTCTCGGTGATCGCGTCGTCAGTGTACAGCCGATGGTATCCGTTCTGAATCAGGTAGCCTGCCGCGTCGGGAAGCGATCGCGATCCCGCCTCGAACGGCGCCAGCATAACGTAGAGGCCCGGCGCCGCGAGGATTTGCGCGCCCGCACTCTCGATACTGTCGCGGCTCACCTCGCCGCCGCATTTCGGACAGACCGTATGTCCGACCGTCGCGAACAGCAGGCGCAGGTAGTCGCTGATTTCGGTGACGGTGCCGACCGTCGAGCGCGCATTCTTGATCGTATTCTTCTGGCGTAGCGCGAGCGCCGGCGGAATCTCCGAAATCGAATCGACGTCCGGCCGCTCGATCCGCTCCAGGAACAAACGCGCGTAAGTCGAAAGACTCTGCACGTAGCGCCGCTGCCCTTCGGCATAAACGGTGTCGAAGACGAGGCTCGATTTGCCCGAGCCCGACACTCCGGTGACGACGGTCAGCTTCTCGCGGGGAATTTCGAGCGAAATATCAGCCAGGTTGTGAGTGCGCGCGCCCCGGATACTGATTGAGCGATCCAAGCTTGCTCCCAGCCGTTACCGAGGGTCTGCGATCGGGCGCGCCTTTTTCTTGCGCTCGCCCGGATATTCGTCGGCGACTTTCGCGTACATCTCGGCCAACTGGACGTTGAACTTCGCTTGTATGCGCCGCGTCTCCGCCTCGCGTTCGGCCGGCGCGAGCGGGGCCAGCTTGCCCAACTCCTCTTCGAGACGTTGCATCAGGCGATTTCGCGCCACCAGGTATTCGTATCCGTTCATAGGCGCTCTGAAACCTCAAATTCCAAAGATCAGAATTATAGGTTATCCTGCGACGAGCGAATAGTCCGGCAGATGGAATCCCATACTGAATCATCCACCGAATCGCGCGTCGAAATAATTCGCGCATGGCCCGACGCCTCCGTCTGCCACGGCTTCATGGGACGCGCGGGTGGCGTCAGCACTGGTTCATTCGCCGCGATGAATCTTTCCTATTGGGTCGGCGACGAGGAGCGCGCCGTCGATTCCAACTGGGAGCGCCTGCGTCGCGCGGTGCCAGACCTGAAGCTCGTCGCGCGGCTCAACCAGGTGCATGGCAACGTCATTCACGCCGCGACTCGCGACACCGTGGCGCTGCGGCCGCCGGGAGACGGTCTTGTCACCGCCGAGCCCGGTGTGATGCTCGGAATATTCACGGCCGACTGCGTGCCGATTCTGATGATCGATCCGAAGCGCAAAATAGCCGGGGCATTGCATGCCGGATGGCGCGGCGTTATCGCGGATATCGCCGCCGCCGGCGTTCATGCGATGGTTCAGCTCGGCGCGGGAGCATCGCACATTCGCGCCGCGATGGGGCCGTCGATCGGTCAATGTTGCTTCGAGGTTGACGCCGAGCTTGGCGATCGCTTCGGCAGTGAGATTGACGGGGCGAGCAAGCATACAAGGGCAGGGCGCTCCGGCAAGGCCTTCATCGACCTGCGCGCCATCGTACGCGACCAGTTCGAACGCGCGGGACTCGCGCCCGCAAACATCACGAGCGTCGGCCCATGCACGCGATGCGCCTCCGATCGTTTTTTCTCGCGCCGCGCCGCCGGCGGAATGACAACAGGCTTGCAGATGAGCTTCGTCGGCTTCGCTGCACGGTAAAATGCCTCAACGCAAACCAAGGAAGCTTCGACCGGGCGGGCTGATCAAGAAGATCCGCAAGCCGATGGCGCCGCCGTCGAAAACGATCGAAGACCCGACCAAGTACAAGCGCGAGCGGGAGCTGGAAAAACTCCGCCGCGAGGAAAAATCCGGTAACTCCTGATGGCGATTCCAGTCAGCGGACAGATTCGCGTCGGACTTATCGGCGCCGGCCTCATCGGACAGTTGCATTCGATGATGATCCGTTACGTCGCCGATCGCACCGAGCACAGCGTGCGCGTGGTGTCGGTCGCCGACCTTTCGCATCGAGCGGCGGAACAGCTCGCCGCCAGATGGCAGGGCGCGCGCGCGCTCGAGTCGGCCGAAGAGGTAATCGCGGACCCGTCGATCGACGCGGTGTGGATCTGCACGCCGACCGCGATGCATCGCCAGGTCTGTGTCGACGCCGCGCGCGCGGGCAAGCATATTTTTTGCGAGAAGCCGCTGGCGATGACCGCGGCGGAAGCGACCGAAATGGCCGCCGCGATCAAAGCCGCAGGCGTGATCAGCCAGGTCGGCCTCGTGCTGCGATTTTCGCCGGTGTACAACGTTATCAAGGCGATGTTCGAGGACGACGGCGTCGGCACGCTGCTCAGCGTCGCGATGCGCGACGACCAGGATTTTCCGACCCGCGGCGCGCATGCGAGCGCGTGGCGCAACGACCCGTCGCTGACCGCCGGCGGCACGCTGATCGAGCACAGCGTCCACGACTTCGATTTGCTGACCTGGATGTTCGGTCCGGTCGCGAGCCTCTACTGCCGCACGCGCAACCTGAACGGGGCCGATGGAGTCGAGGACTTCGGCGCGACCTCGATGGAATTTGCGGGCGGCTGGCATGGCCAGCTCACTTCGATATGGCATCGGATGATCGCGCGCGCGAGCAATCGGCGGCTTGAAGTGTTCGCCGAGAACTTGTTTGCCGCCGCCGACGCCGATACGCTCGGTCCGATCGTTTTTCAGCGCGGGTCCGGCGCCAACGAGGAGACAATCGCGGCCGACGAAGTGATGGCGAGATTTACCGAAAAGATCCTGCGCGAGCGGCCGTACCTGGCGCCGATGAAGGATCGGCTGATGATACCGTATGCGGCCGAGGATGCGACTTTCGTCGCCGCGCTGAAGGGCGTCTGCGAACCGGACCCGCCGTTTCAGGCCGGCGTCGCCGCTCAACACCTGGTAGAAGCAGCATACCAATCGGCCCGGAGCGGGAGCCAAGTTCAAGTAAAAAATTCAGTCGGCTGATAGCGTACTGCTATACCGGTTCGCGAGCCGGGTCTCGCGATCAAGTCGCGCGCATCGCGGCTACTGGTGCACGGCAGTGCCGTAGTCGGAGCATGCCGGCTTGCTCGGATCCTGGGTGACGAAGGTCACGTACTTGGCGATTCCGTTTACGATGTTCCCATACGCGGCCTGATAGGTGACGCCACCCAGCACGAGCGACGAACTACTTGGCACCGAATAGCCGAAGGACCCTGAATCCGGCGAACTGGTCATCAACTCGCTGTCGGAACTCAGGCCGGGCACGATTAGTACTGAACCCTTGACCTGCGTACCCGAGAACGAGAGCGTGTGCGTGCTTTGATTGAAGGTCGCGGTCCCCACACTCTGCGAGAGTTTGCCATCGTCGATAGTTTGGTCGAACAGATTGGCCAGCGTGGTGGTGGTGGCGTTGCCGAGCTCGATGTTGTCGTAGGTGCTGGTCCCGACGGTGACTTGACAGTTCTGGCTCAGCGAAAGGGCGTAGTTTCCTGAGAGCTTTGGCGTCGCGGCGATCGCATCGAGCGGCAGCAGACACGCAGCCGCGATCATGAGCAAAACTTTGAATTTCATTGATTACCTTTCTGACGTAGAGCTGCTCGAGGAGGCTATCAGGCACCGGCGGGTGGACGCTAGCGGGCTTTGCAACACGGAAATACCGCTCTTGGAGTTGCGTTTCCTTCGCGGCTCAACGGCCAAGCGTCGCTGATGCAGGATTCAGAGAAATTGCATAGAGTAGGTACTCCCGAATACTTTAATCCACGAGGATAGCGCTGAAAATTCATGATCGACTTTGAGCTTAGCGAAGAACAACAGATGATCCGCGACAGCGTCGGCGCGTTCGCGCGCGAGAAGATTCGGCCCAGCGCGCGGCCGGCCGATGAAAGCGGCTCGATCCCCGCCGCAATTGTCGCGGAAGCGTGGCAATTCGGCTTCGTCAGCGGCGCGATTCCCGAGAAATTCGGCGGCGGCGGCGATGCGCGCTCGGCAGTAACCGGCGCGATCGTCGCGGAGGAACTCGGCTTCGGCGATATCTCGATCGCGCTGCACGTGCTCGCGCCGCGGTTGTTCGCCTTTCCGATCGTCGAGATGGGCACCGATGAGCAGCGCGCAAAATACCTGAAGCGGTTCGCCGGCGCCGATTTTGCCCCCGCCACCGCGGCCGTGATGGAGCCGCGCTTCGATTTCGATCTCTCCGCGCAGCAAGTCTCCGCCCGGCGCGACGGCGCGGGATACATCCTGAACGGCGGCAAGTGTTACGTGCCGCTCGCGGCCGAGTCCGATTCCATTTTGATCTATGCGGCGACTGATGCTGCGAAAGGGTTTGCGGGCGTGGACGGCTTCATAGTTCCGCGCGGCGCGGCCGGCCTCACGATTTCCGAGCGCGAGAAAAATATGGGACTCAAGCCGCTCGCGACTTACGAGCTGACCCTGAAAGATTGCCGAGTCGGCGCCGATGCGCGCCTCGGCGGCGACAAGGGAATTGACTTCTCGCGCCTGATGAGCGAGTCGCGCGTCGCCTTTGCCGCGATGGGCGTCGGCGTGATGAATGCCGCGTTCGAATACGCGCGCGACTATGCCAAGGAGCGCAAGGCGTTCGGCGTGCCAATCGCGACCAAGCAGGCGATCGCGTTCATCCTCGCCGATATGGCAATCGAGATCGACGCGGCGCGCCTGCTGGTGTGGGAAGCCGCCTACGAACTCGACAAGGGCCGCGATGCGCTGAAAGCAAGTTACCTCGCGAAGAACTACGTCGCCCAGAGCGCCCTCAAAGTGACCGACAACGGTGTGCAGGTCCTCGGCGGCCACGGCTATATCCGTGAGCATCCGGTCGAGATGTGGCTGCGCAACGCGCGCGGCTTTGCCGCAATCGAAGGAATCGCAACGGTCTGAGCCGACCGCGAGGGAGAAATATCATGATCGATTTTGAACTCGAACCACAAATTTTGAGCCGGCTGCAGATGTACCACGCGGTTTCGGAGCACATGATGCGCCCGATATCGCGCGACTGCGACGAGCACGAGCATACCAAGCCGACCCAGTTCTACGATTCGATGTGGTCGGCGTCCGCCGCCGCCGATATCCAGGTCGGTAACGACAAGAGCAAGAAGCCCGAGGCTGGTGCGGCGCCTCGGCGCGCCAATCTGCTGAGCGTGCTCAGCACCGAGGAGCTGTGCTGGGGCGACGCGGGGCTGTACCTCTCGACGCCGAACTCGGGACTCGGCGGCGCGGCGGTGATGGCGGCGGGAACGCCCGAGCAGAAGGAGCGGTTTCTCAAACGCTTCAAGGAAGGCAAGCCGAAGTGGGGCGCGATGGCGATTACCGAGCCCAGCTTCGGTTCCGACTCCTCGCAGGTCACCACCACCGCGACCCGCGACGGCGACCATTGGGTGATCAACGGCACCAAGATTTTCTGCACCGCCGGCGAGATGGCGGCCGAGAAGTCCGAAGGCTTCGTCGTGGTGTGGGCGACGGTCGATAGGAGCGCCGGACGCCCCGGGATCAAGCCGTTCGTGGTCGAGCACAACACGCCCGGCATGACGGTCGCGCGGGTCGAGAACAAACTCGGCATCCGCGCGTCGGACACCGCCGCTCTGATTTTCGACAACTGCCGGATTCCGCTCGACCATCTGCTCGGCAGCGCCGAGGTGCGCAAGGAAGGCGGCTTCAAGGACGTGATGGCGACCTTCGACGCGACCCGGCCAATCGTTGCCGCAATGGCGATCGGAGTGGGGCGCGCGGCGCTCGACTTCGTGCGGGATTTTCTTAAGCAGCAGAACGTACCCATCCGCTACGGCATCTCGCCGCGGCGGCTCACCGCCGTCGAGCGCGATTTCATGGAGATGGAAGTGCAACTGCAGGCCGCGCGGCTCCTGACTTGGCGCGCCGCCTGGATGCTCGACACCGGCAAGCGCAACAGCCTCGAGGCTTCGATGGCGAAGGCGAAGGCCGGGCTGGCGGTGACTCTGATCACGCAGAAGGCGGTCGAGCTGCTGGGGCCCTTGGGCTACTCGCGCAAAATCCTGGTCGAGAAGTGGATGCGTGACGCGAAGATCAACGACATTTTCGAAGGCACGCAGCAGATCAACATGATAATTGTCGCGCGGCGGATCCTGAACTACAGCAGCAAGGAACTAAACTAAAAGCGGGCAGGTGCGCGCGCCCGGCATCTAATCCGCGCTGCTCAATAGAACCACTTGCCGTTGTCCCAGCGGAAGATTTCGGTGGTGTGCGTGTCGCTCACAGTCTTGGGCGCCGCGTGCCGGGCTTCATCGACTGATTTGCCGGCGATGTAATAGATGAATTCTTCGTAGCTGATTTTTCCGATCGAGTAGCCGTCTTTCGATTGATGCGATTCGCAGCCGGCGACCTTGCCATAGCCGGTATAGGTCGCGGTCTCGTAACCTTCCTTCGGAACGAATTGCAATTTCGCGAGGTTGTTGACCTCGCGCTCATGCAGATCCTGCTCCCAGTGTTTGCAAAAATCCGGGAACAGCGCCGACGCCTTCCTGAATTCGATATCGCGCTTGATTCGCTCGGGGGTCAGCTTCGCGACCAGCGATTTAACTTTCTGACCGAGCGTCTTCTTCGTCGCCGGTGACACCGCCGCCGCGGTAAGCGCGGTGCTATCGGGCGCCGGGGCCGACGCAGCTTCGTCCGGAGCCTGTGCTTGTGCACAACTCGGTGACGCACCGACGAGTGCAACGAAAGCGAGCGCGGCGATTGCGCTCCGAGTTCCTACAATTCGTATAGACATCATAGCGATGGTTTCTATAGCAGAAATCCGGGCTCTCGTCAGCATCCCGCAAGGTGGCGAACTGTGTACGAAAAAACGGCCGCAGCCTCTTCAGAGACTGCGGCCGGTCACGGACGTTTATAATCTCAACCCAACCTAGTTTTCAGGGACCAGCTCGACCCGGCGGTTCTGAGCGCGGCCCTCGGCCGTCTTGTTGGTGGCGACGAAGTCGGTCTTGCCGTAGCCATGAACTCTCAGCTGGGTCGCCTGGATGCCGCCGTTCAGCAGGTAATTTGCCACGGCGTTTCCGCGGTAGCGCGACAGCCTCAAGTTGTAGTCCTCGTCGCCGATCGCGTCGCAGTAGCCGTTGACGTTGATCACAACGCCCGGATTCGCCTTCAGCGTCGTGATGGCTTCATCCAGCACGGCCGCATCGCCGGGACGGATGATCGCTTTGTTGAAATCGAAATGCACTCCGCGCAGCACCAGCTTCTCCTTGACTGGAGGTGGGGGCGGCGGAGGCGGCGGTGGTGGAGGCGGCGGCGGTGGCGGTGGCGGCGGAGGTGGTGGCGCCGGTTTCGGGGCCAGCAGGTAGCCGGCTACGCCGCCGACGACTGCGCCCGTCAGCACACCGATGCCGCATCCGAGGCCTACAGTTTTTGGATCGTCTTCATCGCTTTGGAGGCCGATTGCGCATCCTACGCCTCCGCCGACGAGCGCGCCGCCGGTGGCACCTATAGCGGTGTACTCCTTCTGCTCAGGCGTCCACGACGCGCACGACGAGACCGTCAATAGAGCGATAGTCGCGAGTGCGCCGACCCAATTTTTCCACTTATCCACCGAAATCCTCCGAGCTTTTAAAGCTAAGCCGCAAACGAACTTTGTGAATTCTGCCATTTTCAGCAAGTAAGGTCCATTGAGGCGTGAATATGTGCATTAGCGCAAGCTACGTAATAGTTCGGTTACAAAAGAAGCGGCCGCAGCCCCTGGTGGGACTGCGGCCGGTAACAGACGTTTAGCTTCGATGCGACCTAGTCGTTAGGCACCAGTTCGACACGGCGGTTCTGAGCGCGACCCTCAGCCGTGTCGTTGGTGGCGACGAAGTCGGTCTTGCCGTAGCCGTGCGGAATCAACTGGCTCGACGGGATACCGGCTTTCACCAGGTAATCCACTACGGCGTTCGAACGCCGATCGGACAGCTTGAGGTTGTACTCCTCGCCGCCAATCGCGTCGCAGTAGCCGTTGACGTTGATGCTCACGTTCGGATTGGCCTTCAGAGTCGATGCGGCTTCATCCAGCACGGCGGCATCGCCCGGCCGGATCTTCGACTTGTTGAAATCGAAGTGCACTCCGCGCAGCACCAGCTTCTGCTTGACCGGCGGCGGTGGAGGCGGTGGCGGCGGCGGAGGCGGCGGCGGTGGTGGCGGAGGCGGCGGTGGCGGCTGGATTATAGGATCGCATATGTAATGTCCGGCGATTGCTCCCAGGACTGCGCCCGCTCCGCCGAGGCCAGTGGACCAGGCGACCTGATTTTCGTGGTCACCGGTGTTTTCGTTAATTGCGACTCCGATTCCCGCGCCCGCGCCGGCGCCGACGAGACCTCCGATAACCGCGCAAGTGCCCCATCTGCGCGGCGCCGACATATTCGCACAGCCCGACGCCGTCAAAAGAACGACGCACACTGCTGCGCAAATCCAATTTTTCGCTGTATTCATGAACAATCCTCCCTAGGTTAAGCCACTCGAAAAATAAGGTTTCAGGATTGTTACACTTTTGGAGCGATAGGTCCATTAAGGAAGCTAATTCGAGCTATGCTGAAGAAGTCGAAATATTTACATGGGCCAAAAAAACGGCCGCAGTCTATGCAGAGACTGCGGCCGGTCACAGACGGTTAGATTCGGTCCGATCTAGTCGTTAGGCACCAGTTCGACACGGCGGTTCTGAGCGCGACCCTCGGCTGTTTTGTTGGTGGCGACGAAGTCAGTCTTGCCGTAGCCGTGCGGAATCAACTGGCTCGACGGGATACCGGCCTTCACCAGGTAATCGACGACCGCGTCGGCGCGCCTATCGGACAGCTTGAGGTTGTATTCCTCGCCGCCGATCGCGTCGCAGTAACCGTTGACGTTGACCGATACCTTTGGATTAGCCTTCAGAGTCGATGCGGCTTCATCCAGCACTGCCGCATCGCCGGGCCGGATCTTCGACTTGTTGAAATCGAAATGCACTCCGCGCAGCACCAGCTTCTGCTTGACCGGCGGCGGCGGGGGCGGTGGCGGCGGCGGCGGTGGCGGCGGCGGCGGGGCCGGAGGGGGTGTCGGCTTGGGCGCTATCAGATAGCCGTTCAATCCGCCGAGCAGCGCTCCAACGACGACGCCAGTCGGGCATCCGATTGCATAACTCTCCGCCGAACCGCTGACGCCGGCGGCAACTCCACAACCGATGCCTCCGCCGATTAGAGCGCCGGCGGCGGCTCCGCCTGCGGTGTACTCCTTCTGCGCAGGCGTCCACGACGCGCATGAGGAGACCGTCAGAAGTGCGACCGCGGCTGCCGCGCCAATCCAATTTTTCCAGCTAATCACCAATACCCCTCCATGAAGTTCAAGCTAATCGGAATCAGACGTGAGCAATTTTGCTCTTTCTTTGGACGCCGGTCCATTAGGCCTGGAACGCGGCCTTCGTCGCCGCGACCTGCGCAGTTTTTGAGTGAAGTAGAATCGGCATAAAAAGGGCGGCCGCAGTCCCATCGCGGAACTGCGGCCGCCTACAGACAGTCTCAGTCCTGGCCCGAATTACTCATTCGGTACCAGTTCGACGCGGCGGTTCTGAGCGCGACCCTCGGCCGTGTCGTTGGTGGCGACGAAGTCGGTCTTGCCGTAGCCGTGCGGAATCAACTGGCTCGAGGGGATACCGGCCTTCACCAGGTAATCCACTACCGCGTCGGCGCGCCGATCGGACAGCTTGAGGTTGTATTCCTCGCCGCCGATTGCGTCGCAGTAGCCGTTGACGTTGATGGTCACGTTCGGATTGGCCTTCAGAGTAGTCGCGGCCTCATCCAGAACTGCGGCATCGCCCGGCCGGATCTTCGACTTGTTGAAGTCGAAATGCACACCGCGTAGGACCAGCTTCTCCTTGACCGGCGGCGGCGGAGGCGGCGGTGGCGGCGGCGGAGGAGGCGGTGGCGGCGCGGGCGGTGGAGGCGGCTGGATTATAGGGTCGCAGAGGTAGTGACCGGCCAACGCGCCGACCAAGCCGCCTGCAGCTGCTCCGCCCAGACCGCCCCAGGCGCGGGCGTCGTGGTTGCTGGACCTATTATCGCTCGTGGCGTTGTCAACGATGACAATTCCGGAGGCTGCGCCGACGCCAGCGCCGAGCAGTCCTCCGACGAGCGCGCAGGTTCCCCACGAGCGCGGTTGCTGCAAATAAGCGCAACCACTCATGCTGGACGCGAATAGCGCCGCGCCTGCAATGGCAGCGACCGTATTCAATAGCCTTGATTTCAGTCTCATGAACTCCTCCTCACCCGAGAGCGTCTACGCGAAGTGAACCCCTCACTTGCCCCCAAACATCGACTCATAAGCAAACGGGTATAACCCCACCCAATTGACGGGGAAATATAGTTATATTCGTAACAAGAATGCAACAGTCCCCGGGGATGGCAGGCGAAATTTTTTCCCGGGCTGGCCGGCGTTATCTCGGCGCAGCCCGGGCTTCCTGTGGATAAGTATCGGTAAACTTTCGCGGTTCTTCCGCTCAAACGGGGCACATATCGCGCCGGATCCCGCTAAACGGGCGTCCCGGCGCGCTCATCTGAATCCGGCCTAATGGTGGTCCTGCCCGTTGTGATTGCCGTGATCGTGATGCTCGTGCTGCTCCTCTTCCACGGCGTGCTTGTGCTCTTCCGCGGCGATCGGATGCTCGTACGGATGCTTGTACCAATCCGGATGATGCTTGTTGACCCAATCGGGGTGATGATCGTTCCACCAGCTGCGATCGCGCCATTGGTGATTGTCGTCGAAGTCGCCGTCGCCTTTCCAGTCAGGATGATTCTGGGCCCATTCGGGATGGTTCTGGTACATCCAATTGGGATTGTTCTGATGCCACCAATCAGCCTCGTGCCAATTGTGATCGGGGCCGTATGCGCCGTAGCGACCGTTGCCCGGAAGCTTACCCCAGACGTTAGGATGGTTCTGCATGAATCCTTGCAGTGCAGGATGCTTTTCGCGGAAGGCCTTGTCGTAAATCAGGTTGGGATTTCGCTCCAACTGCGTCTTCAACTCGGGACGTTGATTGACAAAATTGTTCAGACGCTCGTCCTGGTACTGGGCGCTTGATATCGACGGCATCGCCATCGCGAGCATGACAATCGCCACCGCCAGTATGGATTTGAGATGCTTCATAAATGATTTTCTCCTTGGTCGCGGGTCTATTCGCGATATACAGCAATGCATATGCCATGAAGGTGGTCCCAAATCCAGTATAGCAAATTGGCGGCAGATCGAATTGCGGCAGGGCGTCACTGCGCTGAGGTTCTTACGAAAAGGTGCATCGGCCGACAGATTTAGGTTAGCGGGCAGTCAACGGTTGTCCGGATAGCCCGCTTATCTGCGGAATCGAATTCCGCGAAAACCGCGACCCTGCTACAGTGTGTGACTCATCATGCTTTCACTGGCGCGCGGCAAAGAAGGAAGTTTCAAGCTGGTCTCGGGTTACAAGCCCGAAGGCGACCAGCCGGCCGCGATCGAATCGATTGTCGCCAACCTCAACGACAAGCTGCCGCACCAGGTCCTGCTCGGCGTCACCGGCTCGGGCAAGACCTTCACGATGGCCAACGTAATCGCGCGGGTTAACCGACCGACGCTGGTGATGGCGCCGAACAAGACGCTCGCCGCCCAGCTCTACAACGAGTTCAAGAGCCTGTTCCCGGAAAATGCGGTCCGCTACTTCGTCTCGTATTACGACTACTACCAGCCCGAAGCATACCTGCCCTCGACCGACACGTTCATCGAGAAAGACGCGAGCATCAACGACGAGATCGACAAGCTGCGGCACTCCGCGACCAAGGCGCTGCTGGAGCGCAACGACGTGCTGATCGTCGCGTCGGTTTCGTGCATCTACGGCCTCGGCGAGCCGGAAGTGTATTTCGAGATGGTGGTGTTTCTCGAAGAGGGGCAGACCATCGACCGCGACAAGATGCTGCGCAAGCTGGTGGACCTGCACTATCAGCGCAACGATTACGATTTCCATCGCGGGACGTTCCGCGTGCGTGGCGACACGGTCGAGATTTTCCCGGCCTATGAAGAGCAACGCGCGGTGCGCGTCGAATTCTTCGGCGACCAGATCGAAACGATGTACGAAATCGACGCGCTGCGCGGCAAGGTGATCCGCAAGCTGCAGAGCGTCGCGATTTATCCGGCGTCGCACTACGTGACGACCTCCGATCGGATGGAAGTGGCGGTGGGCAATATCCGCACCGAGTTGAAGGAGCGGCTCGAGTTCTTCCGCAGCGAGAACCGCCTGCTCGAAGCCCAGCGTCTCGAGCAGCGCACGATGTACGATCTCGAGCTGCTGGCGGAGATGGGTTTTTGCCCCGGAATCGAAAACTATTCGCGTCATCTGACTGGCCGGTTGCCTGGACAGGCGCCGCCGACGCTGCTGGATTACTTCCCGAACAATTCGCTGTTCTTCATCGACGAGAGCCACGTGACGGTTCCGCAAATCGGCGGGATGTATCGCGGCGATCGCTCGCGCAAATCGGTGCTGGTCGATTTCGGCTTCCGGCTGCCGTCGGCGCTCGACAATCGCCCGCTCAATTTCGAGGAATGGGAATCGCACATCGTGCAGGCGGTCTATGTCTCGGCGACGCCGGGCGACTACGAGCAGCAGAAGTCCGGCGGGCTGGTGGTCGAGCAGCTAATCCGCCCGACTGGACTGATCGATCCTCAAATCGAAGTGCGCAAGGCGGGCACGCAGGTCGATGACCTGCTCGAGGAAATTCACAAACGGGTCGCGGTCAACGAGCGGGTGCTGGTGACCTGCCTGACCAAGAAGATGGCCGAGGATTTGACCGACTACTACCACGACCTCGGCATCCGCGTGCGCTACCTGCATTCGGACATCGAGACTATCGAGCGGGTCGAGATAATCCGCAGCCTGCGCAAGGGCGAGTTCGACGTGCTGGTCGGAATCAACCTGCTGCGCGAAGGCCTCGACCTGCCCGAGGTGTCGTTGGTCGCGATCCTGGATGCCGACAAGGAAGGCTACCTGCGATCGGCGCGATCGCTGATTCAGACGACCGGCCGCGCCGCGCGCCATATCAACGGCCGCGTGATCATGTACGCCGACGTCGTCACCAAATCGATGGAACAGGCTATCGGCGAGACCAACCGCCGGCGCGCGAAGCAGGTCGCGTACAATGAGCAGCACGGGATCACGCCGACGTCGATCATCAAGGCGATCGACGCGTCGCTGGTCGAGATGTACTCGCCGGAGTGGGCAGTGGTGCCGGAAATCGGCGACGAAAACGGCAAGGAAGAAGAGTTCATCCCGGCGCACGAGCTGCCCGATCGAATCACCGCGCTGCGTCAGCAAATGATGGACGCGGCGGAGAAACTCGACTACGAACGCGCCGCCGACCTGCGCGACCAGATCAAGAAACTCGAGCGGCACGCGTTCGGAATGGATCAGCCGCGCCATCCGGTGCAGCCGTCGCAACCGCCCGGCTCAGCGCATCGGCCGAAATACGAAGGCCACAAAGATACCGCCGAAAAAAGCGGCCCGGCGAAGACTCGCGGCCGTCGCGGCGCGGGTGCGGCCACCGGCGCCGCTGCGGGCGCGATGCGCCCCGTCAAACAAAGCAAGCTGAAGTTGATCCCGGATACGCCGAAGTAGGGAAGGGTAAATCACTTAATCAAATGTGAAACCCACCGTGGGTTTCACGCTTCCCTGGGCAGGGGTGACCCCTGCACCCGGTGAAAGGTGCCAATCGCAAAGTGGCGAAGACGCCATTTTGCTCTCAGGTGCTCTTCCTGTGTCATTCAGAGCGCAGCGAAGAATCCCGGCTCCTGCCTCGCCTCGCCCGGCGATTCATTTGACCGATGGGCCGAACCTGATCGGGCCGGGAATGAAGAGGTTGGTCTTCGCACTGTTCTGGCCGATGATCACCACCGGATCGAGATTTCCGCCCATGGTTAATTGAGTCGGGTTGAATTCGACGAGTTGATCTCCCACCTTACCGGCGCCACAGATGTCGGTTCCTACCGATACCCAGAGATCACCCGAATCGTCGAAATCGATTCCACCGATGCAATCGTACGAGGAACCGAATGCAGCGGATGTGATTATAACGTCAGCGGGAGGGGAGATTTGTCCTGAACCGCTGAGATTGCCAGCCGATATCATTTCGATCTCATCGCTGTTGGAGGCTGTGCCCGCCAACCACATATTCCCCGTATTATCGAAGGCGAAATCGACTGGGTTCATCATTTCGGGCAGATCCACGGTCAGGCTCGGAATCGGTGCATTAACTGCACGATCGCTTGGGTTGAACCGCCAGATCATCGGATGCGAGGGATCGAATGGCAGCGGGAACTCGACCACCCAGAGATTGTCGGATCTATCGAAGCGCATCTTTGTGGGGCTGGCGACGGGCGAGGCAATAGATACGCCGGGGGTTTGTGTGCTGGTCTTCTTTAGCTGATGGGCGAGAAGCTCAACGACTCGCTTTGCATTGTCGATGACCCAAAGATTTCCCTCCGCGTCAAAGTCAATACTCACGGGCAACACGAACTGATCTGTGGGACCTCCGCTCCCATTGATCGTGATGAGCTTGGCCTTTACGCGCTGACGGCTTGCGAGCGCGGCGAGATCGCTTTTGGTGATTTCGAGCGCTGGTGGAGGGAGATTATTGTTGATGCTCTGAAATACGGCCCAGAGGTCGCCGTGCCCATCGAAGGCGATTGAAAATGGTCCGTTGTAGACTTGGCTCCCGAAGGCAAGGCTGGCCTTGGGCGTGCCGCTTTTCAAAAGCGCCTTGCCCTGGAATTCCGAGAAGTATTTGTATCCTCCTACCCATAGGCCCCGCGGTTTTGCCTGCTTTGCCGCCGCCAAACGAATCGAGAGGCTCGCGGAGAAGAGCGCAGCGAGAATGAGCGAGTGAATCGTAAGTTTGAGAGCCCGAGTCATGGTCCGCCAAAAAAGGCCGGTTGATATTCGCCAGCGCCTTCAGCAATCGTGCGCGGCGCAAGATCGATTTTTATACCCACGAGCGTGCGATCGCCAGCGAGCGAGAGCCGGCAAAGTGCGGGTCGAGTCAGGAAGTTGATGAGTGTATGATGCGCCGCGGTGGCAGTCGATGACCAGGCGGAGATTTCTTGCGATGGCGGCGCGTGTGGGCGCGATGGTCTCGATGACGGCTGGCAATGCGCTCGCGTCGATCGCGCGCTCAGCCGCGATGCAATATCGGACGCTCGGCCGCACCGGCGCGAAGGTCTCGCTCATCGGGATTGGCGGCTACCATATCGGGCAGCCCAAGGACCCGCGCGACGGTATCGCGATCATCCGCAGCGCGATCGACAACGGCGTGACCTTCATGGACAACTCGTGGGACTACCATCTCGGCGAGAGCGAAATCAGGATGGGCAAGGCGCTGCGCGACGGTTATCGGGATAAAGTTTTCCTGATGACCAAGGTTGATGGGCGCACGCGCTGGACGGTGGAATGGCAGCTTGACGAATCGTTGAAGCGGCTGCAAACCGATCACGTCGATCTGCTGCAGATTCACGAAGTGATTCGCGACAACGATCCGGATCGGGTCTTCGGCAAAGACGGCGCGATCGAAGCGCTGATCGCGGCGAAAAAGTCGGGCAAGATTCGCTTCTTCGGATTCTCGGGGCATAAGACGCCGGCGATGCTGCTCAAGATGATCCGGCTCGCCGACGAGTATGGCGTCACCTTCGACACGGTGCAGATGCCGCTCAACGTGATGGACGCGCATTACGACAGCTTCCAGCATAATGTGCTGCCGGTCGCGCTGGAAAAGAACATGGGCGTGATCGCGATGAAGTGTTTCGGCGATAATTTTATCCTGCAGAGCAAAACCGTCACTCCGATCGACGCGCTCCACTACACGATGAACCTTCCGATCAGCACGCTGGTCGTGGGGTGTGAGTGGATCGGTTATCTCACGCAGGCGCTCGACGCGGTGAGGACTTTTCGGCCGCAGAGCGAGGCGCAGGTGTCGGCGATCCTCGCCAAAACGGCGGAGGCGGCGAAGGGCGGGCAGTTCGAGTACTACAAGACGCGCGACACCTTTGACGGAACTTCGAGAAATCTGAAGTGGCTCGGCTGAAGCGAATAGTCAGTGACTATTGGCGCCCGGCGGAAATGATATCGGAATGAGATTCGGACGACTGACTATTGGCGCGGGCTCCGCGGTTGTGCCTTTGAAGGCGGCCTGCAGCGCGTAGAATCCCGCGCGCGGCGTCAGCACGTCGGCGCCCCCGTTCAACCATCCCGGGCCGCGTTCGGCGGTCAGCAGCACGGGCGAATCAGGACGACGCGCGCCGGTCGCAACCGACATCAGCCCGAACCATTCTTCGTCCCAATAGGACGCGAAGCCGCTGTCCGGCTCGCCGAACGGGAACTTGCCGCTCTCGGTCGTCGTGTCGTGCGAGGACCAGGTGCGTGGCTGGCGCTTCGCTTCCTTCCACCATTCGTCCTGGAACTCGAACAGGTACCCGCCTGACAGAGTGCCGCCGCCAGCGGTCGATAACGTCGAATGAGGTCCGTAGATGTCTGACGCGATCCGCTGAATCAGCTTTGCCGTGCGGTATCCGGGGGCGTCGTGGAATTCACCGGGCGCGGCCGGGCCGACGCTTACCCATTGCGGGTTTGGCGGCGGCGGCGGCGACCCTTGGCGGGTGCGAGTCGATGCGGGCGCGCCCCATTCGGTCAGAACGATCGGCTTGGGCGCGGGATTGGGCAGCTCAGTCCCCATCCCACTGCCGTTGGTGTAGTGGCCCTCAATTATCCAGCGCTTGAAGTTGGCGACGTCCTCGGTCTCGGGCCTGCGATAGGCGTTGAAGCCCCAGACGTTGAGCGCGTAGATGTCGGCGGGATAGGCTCGCCGCCGATGCGCCGACTTGCAATCGGGACCGGGGTTGGCGCCGTTGCGATCAACACAGACTGGAACCGTGCGGCCGCCTGGATGGGCATTTGCGGCATCTTTGAAAGTGACCAATGGCTTCAGCAGCATCGGGGCTTCGGGCGGCGGATAGTCGGCGAAGGCAGTCATCGTAAGTTTCTCTGGTGCGTAATGCTTTGCGATGCGGCCGAGCCGATTCAGGAATTGCCAATAGTCAATGTACCGATCGGTGCCGCGCGCGAACGGCAGGTTGGTCTCGTTGCCGATAGCAAATCCAAGTACCGCGGGATGATAGCCGTAGCGCTGCGCCAGCCACTGAGTAGTGCGCTCGAGATACATTCGCTCGTCGTGCACCAACACGGAATCGGGATTGGTGCCCCGAAAGGCGAACCATGGATCGACCGAGATGCCGATGACGACATAAATTGGGTTGACGCCATGATTCCAGCACAGGTCCAGGAACTGGTCGCCACCGTCGTGCGCCGGCCATGCCGCGAAACCGGCGGGCGCGGTGGTCGCGCCGAAGCGGACTCGCGGCGTCACGCCCCAGTCGAGCGTAATCCATTTCGCATAGTCGGCCGTGGTCATCGGCACCCATTTCCACCATGCGTAGGTGCGGATGCTGTTGGCGCCGAGTTGACGGACCAGGCCGTCGGGAAGGTTGAGGTGCGTCTCGTCGTCGTTGTAGGTCGTTCCCCAAAGATCGCGCATCCAAATCGGAGCATAGGTGAGATGGGCGGGATCGCCCCAGAAGTAATCGGAGCCGGGAATCGTCGCGGCGGCGTCGTTGATCGGGCGCGGTGAGTAGTCAACGCCCTTGATTACGAATGGAGTCGGCGCGCCGCCGTTCACCGATAACAGGATGGTCTTGCGGTCGCTCGCAACCGACCATGCGGTGGCCGAGGACTCAGGCGGCAGGAGCGTGGTGGAGAACGCGTCGCTCGCATTCAGCGCGATCGCGGCGGCGACAACGAATGCGAGAATTCGGACGTACCGGTAGTAGCAGGCGTCGGTGGCCCCTGACTGGATCAATTCGACGAATCCCCTCACTCACGCCAAGAAGCAAGCCATATACCTTCAATGGCGGCGCGTTTTCAACGCATTGGCGGAATGATTCGTACGATCGGCAGCCAGATGCTGCCATCGCGAGCAGCACCCTTGCGATTTGATGATCGAGTTTTCGGGCCGGGATTCTTAGTTCAAGCGCGGACTAGAACGGGATGTCTTCGTCGTCCATTGGCGCGACTTCGTCGCCACCGCCGCCGCCACCACCGGCAGTTGCGCGACTGCGAGCCGCACCGCCGCCGCCGAAGTCGCCGGCGTTTTCGCCTGCGGGAGCGCCGCCGCGCGAGCTCAGGAACTGCACGCGCATCGCGATAATGTCGGTCGCCTTGCGTTTGCCGCTGCCGTCCTTGGCTTCGTACTCGCGATAGGAAATTCGCCCTTCGATGTAAACCGGGCTGCCCTTTTTCAGATACTGCGCACAGGCCTCGCCCTGTTTGCCCCACACGGTGATGTTGTGCCAGTCGGTGCGCTCCTGCCGGGTGCCGCTCTTGTCGGCGAACGACTCGGTGGTCGCGATTGAAAAGCTCGTGACCGACGAGCCCGAATTGGTGAAGCGAGTTTCGGGATCGCGCCCCAGATTTCCGATGAGAATTACCTTGTTTACCGACGCCGCCATCTTCGCCACCTCATGATCCCGAAAACTAGTCCCGCCCCGTTCTCAAGGCAAGTCAGCGTGTCAGTTGGATGCACAGCGCCTTTCGCAGGCCAATTATCACCGATATAATTCCGCTCGGTGCGGAGGCAGGATAGGCGATGGCGGCAGGCACTTCCATGACCGCGCCGGTCAGAATCGTAGCCCTCGGCGGGCTCGGCGAGATCGGCCTCAACTTGATGGCGATCGAATGCGCCGGGCGCGCGATCGTGATCGATTGCGGCGTGATGTTCCCCGACGAGCCCGCGCTCGGACAGGGTACTTTCATCCCCGAGATGGCGTGGCTCGAGCGCAGTCACGTCGCGATCGAAGCGGTCGTGCTAACGCACGCGCACGAGGATCACATCGGCGCGCTGCCGCATCTGCTGCGCCGCTTTAACGTTCCCGTTTACGGAACCGACATCACGCTCGCGTTCACGCGGCGGCGACTCGCCGATGCGGAGTTCGACGAGCCGGTGGATTTGCGCACGATCGTGCCACGCAATGCGTTCGAGGCGGGGCCGTTCACGGTCGAGCCGATTCGGGTTACGCACTCGACGCCGAACTCGATCGCACTCGCGATCCGAACTCCGGCGGGAATTATTATTCATAGCGGCGACTTCAAGATCGATGACGCGCCGGTGGACGGCCAGCTTTTCGATCGCGAGCGCTTCGCCGAGCTTGGCACGGAAGGCGTCGCGCTGCTGCTGTCGGATTCGACCAACGTCGAACGACCGGGCCGCTCGGGCTCGGAGAGTTCGCTCAAGCCGGCGCTGCGCGAGCTGACGTTGCGCACGCGCGGCAGATTCTTCCTGTCGGCCTTTTCGTCGCATCTGCATCGCATTCGGCAGGTGGTCGAAGTCTCGCGCGAGTTCGGCCGCCGCGTCGTTCCGCTCGGGCGCGCGATGGCGGAGAGCGTCCGGCTGGGACTCGAAACCGGCCAGCTTCCGTTGGGGCAGTCGATGTTTGTCGATCCGGGCGAGGCGGAGTTTCTCGACGGCAATCGGCTGAGCTACCTGACCAGCGGCAGCCAGGGCGAGCCGATGTCGGCGCTGGCGAAAATTTCGATCGACGCTCATCCGCGCGTGCGGATCGAGCACGGAGACGTGGTGGTGCTGTCGTCGCGTTTCATTCCGGGCAACGAGCGCACCATCAACACGCTGGTGAATCGGCTCTACAAGCAGGGCGCCGAAGTGGTTTACGACGCGGTCGCGCCGGTGCACGTTTCGGGGCACGCCAGCCAGGACGAGCTGACCGAGATAATAGCCCTCACGCGGCCGCGGCACTTCGTCCCGATTCATGGCGAGTACCGTCATCTGAGCCGTCACGTCGCGCTCGCGATTGCCGCGGGAATCCCGGAGGAGAACTGCTTTCTGCTCGAAGACGGCGACTCGCTGATTCTGAGCGGCGGTGGCGAAGCGCGTCGCGGATCGACGGTCGAGTCCGGGCGCGTCGCGCTCGAAGGCGTCGATAGCGGCGATCCGGCGGTGGTCGGCGAGCGCCGGGTGCTCGCGCGCGACGGCACGGTGACGGCGGTGTTGGTGCTCTCGTCGAAAACCGGACGCATCGTGGCAGGGCCCGATCTGCTTTCGCGCGGCCTGGTGAGCGGCGACGGAACTTCGGCGCACATGCGTCGCGCGAAAGAGGAATTGACGCGGCGGCTGGCCGCGTTCAGCGGCCCGCTGCATGCCAACGATTCCCGCGTGAAGGAAGAAATCGTGCGCGCGATTCGCCGCTACTTCAGCGACGAGCTCGGCAAGCGGCCGCTGGTGATTCCGTACGTGACGGAGGTGTAACCGCCATCGCGCGAAAGGAAAAAACGGTCATTGAACTGCCGCCACCCTCGGTGGTCGAGGAAGTCTCGCCGGCGCCGTCGCCGGGCAGCCGGATTGCGCGCGAACTTTGCGCACTGGCGCTGCTTGCGTTCGCCGCGTTCGGCGCGGTCAGCCTCGTAAGCGTGAATATCGGACGCAGTCCCAATCTCGGCGGACCGGTCGGCTCGGCTATCGCGGCGATGCTCGACGGGTTTATCGGATACCAGTCGTACACCGCGATGATACTGGTCGCGTGGCTGGCGCAGCGCGTGTGGACCGGCGCGCGCTTCGTCACGATCGCGCGCGAGATAGGCGGCGGCGCGCTTTTGATTCTTGCGCTAGCGACCGCCAGCGCCTTGTGGGACCTCCGTGACGCAAGGATGGGCGGCGAAGTCGGCGCGACCGTCGCCACCTTGCTCAACGATTCGATCAGCGTCGCGGGAGGCTTGATCGCGGTCGCGCTAGGATTCGTTTGCGGGCTTGCGCTGATGCTCAAGCGGGCGCCGACCGAGTTGCTGGCCGGCGTCGCCGGCAAAATGCGGCAACATTCGCGCCGCGACAATTTCGATCTTGCTGACACCGCGCGCGTTCCGTTTTCTTTGAGCTCGGGCGACGAGGTCGAGACGGATACGGACGGCGTCAACCGCCGCCCGTCGCCGCTCAAGGTCAGGCTGCTCGATATTCGCGAGAAGCGCGACAAGGTGGCGGCCGCGAAGCCGCGTCAGAAGGGTGCGTTCAAACTTCCGCCGCAGTCGCTGCTGGACTTGCCGCCCGCCGAGCATGCGCAAGTAGATGAGAGTCAGCTCGAGCGCAGCGCGCGCGTGCTCGAACAAAAGCTCGCGGACTTCGGCGTCGAAGGCCGGGTGGTCGAGGTGCAACCGGGGCCGGTCGTCACGATGTACAAATTCGAGCCGGGCTCGGGAATCAAGGTCAGCCAGATTGTTAATCTAGCCGACGATCTCTCGATGGCTCTGCGAGCCGCCGCGGTGCGAATCCAGGCGCCGGTGCCGGGCGAGGCCGTAGTCGGGATCGAAGTACCGAACAAAAAGCGCGAGCGCGTTTTTCTGCGCGAGATTCTCGAGGCCGACGAATTCACCGCCGCGCAAAGCCAGCTCACTATCGCGCTCGGCAAGGACATCGCGGGGCGGCCGGTGGCGGCAGATCTCGCCAAGATGCCTCATCTGCTGATTGCGGGCGCGACCGGCACCGGCAAGTCGGTTTCGCTGCACACGATGATCGCGTCGATTCTGTTCAACGCGACCGCCGACGACGTGCGGCTGATTCTGGTCGATCCGAAGATGCTCGAGTTGTCGGTGTACGAAAATATTCCGCATCTGCTGGTGCCGGTCGTGGTCGATCCGCAGAAGGCTGCGAGCGCGCTTTTGTGGGCGACCCAGGAGATGGAGGGCCGCTACCTGCGGATGCGCGAGCTGGGCGTGCGCAATATCGACGGCTACAATCACGCGTTGGCGTCGGGAGCTTCGCTTGCGCAGCTCAAGATGGCGGGGCAGGCGGCGCCGGCGTCGGACGACCCCAATCAGCCGGCAGTCGGCGCGATAGAGCATCGCAAGCTGCCGAAGATCGTGATCGTTATCGACGAGCTCGCCGACTTGCTGCTGAGTGAGGGCAAGACCGTCGAGCGCGATATCACGCGGCTGGCGCAGAAAGCGCGCGCCGCGGGAATTCATCTGATACTCGCGACGCAGCGGCCGTCGGTCGATGTGATCACCGGCCTTATCAAGGCGAACCTGCCCGCGCGAATCTCGCTGCAAGTGACCTCGCGGGTCGATTCGCGCACGATTCTCGATTCGATCGGCGCCGAACGCCTGCTCGGCGCGGGCGACATGCTCTTCATGCCGCCCGGCAGCGCGAAACTTCGGCGCCTGCACGGGCCGTTCGTCGGCGAGCATGAGATTCGCAAGCTCACCGATTTCCTGCGCGAGCAGGGTGCGCCCGAGTACCGCATGGAAATCCTCGATACCAAGCCGCCCGGCGAGGACGGTGGGGACGGACTCGGTGGCGAAGTGCAGGATGAGATGTATGATGAAGCGGTGCGAATCGTGATGGAGACCAACCAGGCGTCGATCTCGATGATCCAGCGGCGGCTTCGAATCGGCTACAATCGCGCGGCGCGGATGGTCGAGCAGATGGAGCGCGAAGGAATCGTGATGCCGGCGGACGGCGCCAAACCGCGCGAAGTCCGCCTGCACAGCGCTCGCTGAATGCTTGAAGTCCGGTCCCTGGATTTCGTCTAACCATCAGAATGAAAAAAGTCTGGAAAGCGTTCGCTCTGCTGGTTGTGATTCTGTTCGTCGCAGCCGCGGCCGCTCAATCGGAGACGATGGCTCCCGCCGGCGCTCCGGTCAGCAAAGATCTGAAGCTGGTGCTCGATCGCCTGCAGCGGCATTACCACGACACCAATTCGTTCAAGGCGAATTTCAATGAGGAGATCGCGACGGTCGGCGCGCCGAAGCGACAACGTCAAGGCACGGTTTCATTTCGCAAGCCGGGCCGTATGCGCTGGGAGTTCAACGATCCCGAAAAGCAAACGATCGTCAGCGACGGCGAGACGCTTTACAGCTACGATCCGGATCTCAACCAGGTGGTCGAAACTCCGCTGAAGCAGGCGCTCAAGTCGAGCAGCGCCACCTCGTTCCTGCTTGGAATCGGAAATATCAACCAGGACTTCAAGGCCAGGTTCACGACTCCTCAGACCACCGGCCAGATCGATTTGCTCCTCGACGCGAAGACTGGCGGCTACAAAATTGAAGTGGGACTCGATCCGCAAACCTATAACCTGATCAGGTTGACGCTTATCGATCAGCTTGGCGACGTGACCAGGATCACCTTCAGCGACATTGATGATAACGTTGAACTGCCGGATTCGATTTTCGCATTCAACGCTCCCGCCGGCGCCGACATCGTGACTGCACCTGCCTCGCCCTGACGTTTTGCTACACTAAACAGCAGGGTCGGCGCGTTGCCTCGCGCCTATGCGACAAGTATCTTTAGAAGCCCCGTAATTTCCCTGGTCCTGCAAATGGAAAAAGTTCACCTGCTCACGCTTGGATGCCCCAAGAATCTCGCCGACAGCGAGTTGATGCTTGGTGCATTGACCTCGGCCGGATTCGAGATCACGCTCGACCCCGAAGAGGCGCAAGTGCTGTTGGTGAACACCTGCGCGTTTATCGAGGCGGCCAAGAAGGAATCGATTGACGCGATCCTCGAAGCGGCGGAGGTCAAGCATCGCGGCATCGGCAAGCGGCTGGTGGTCGCGGGATGTTTGTCGCAGCGCTACGCGACCGAGCTTGCCGCGACGATGCCCGAGGTGGACGTGTTCGTCGGCACCGGCAACTTCCTGGACTTGCCCGAGTTGCTGCGACGCACCGAGGCGCCCGAGTCGCGGCCGATTCCGTATGCCGGCGCCGCGCATCTGCTGCCGACGGCGGCAATTCCGCGAATCAAGACGGGAGATTTCTTCACGTCTTACTTGAAGATTTCAGAAGGCTGCAATCACAAGTGCGCTTTCTGCATTATTCCCAAAATTCGCGGCCTGCATGAGAGCCGCCCACTTGCCGACCTGGTCGCCGAGGCGCGCAACCTCGCGGCCGGCGGGGTGCGCGAGATCAATTTGATCGCGCAGGACTTGACCGCCTACGGCCGCGATCTCGATCGGCCGTCGTCGCTCGCGGCTCTGCTGCGCGAACTCTCGACCGTCGATGAGCTGCGCTGGATACGGCTGCTCTATTGCTATCCGAATTTCGTCACCGACGATCTGCTCGACGCAATCGCCGATCTGCCCAAGGTGGTGAAGTATGTCGACATGCCATTGCAGCATGCCGACGACGCGATGTTGCGCGCGATGCGGCGCGAGCGTTCGGGCGCTGCGCTCGTGAAGCTGCTCGAGCGCGTGCGCGCGCGAATCTCGGGTGTTGTGCTACGGACGTCGTTCATCGTCGGCTTTCCCGGCGAGACTGACGCCGCCTTCGAGCGGCTGGTCGAATTTGTCCGCGACGAGCAGTTCGATCGCGTCGGCGTCTTCACCTACTCGCGCGAGGAGAATACCGCCGCCTACAACATGGCGGACCAGGTGCCTGAGCGGGTCAAGCGCGCGCGGCGAGCGAGCCTGATGGCGACGCAATCGGAAATTTCGCTTGCGAAAAATCGCGAGCTGGTGGGGCGCGAAGTCGAGGTGCTGGTCGAGGGACCGATGCCCGGACGCTCGACGCGGCTGCGTGCGCGAACCGCGGGCCAGGCGCCTGAAATTGACGGCTCGGTGTTTCTTGCGGGCGACGCGGAGCCGGGCGAGTTCGTCCGCGCGCGAATCGACAAGGCGCTCAGCTACGATCTGCATGCAACGGTCGCCGGCGCGGCCGTCTAATTTAGCTGGAGTCGTAAATTCGATGCCGAAGAATTCAGTTGACGCGAATCGAAAGAAGTTCCTGGCCAAGGCGCGCGAACAACTGCTCGACACCAAAGCCAAACTGCTCGGTGAGATCGATTCCGAGATGCGCGCCGAGCGCGAAGGCAACAAGGACGAGGGGATGGATACCTACGACCTTGCCTCGGAAGAGCGCGATCGCGAGATCAACTTCATCCTGTCCGATCGCGAACGCCTCAAGCTCAAGCAAATCGATGACGCGCTCGCGCGGCTCGACGACGGCAGCTACGGCGTCTGCGAATCGTGCGGGCTGGAGATAGCCGAAGAACGCCTCGAGGCGATGCCGTTTTCGCGCCTGTGCCGCGATTGTCAGCAGGACGAGGAGCGGGGGGCGAAATCGCAGCGCCGCTTCGACGACGAGCCCAACGCCTACCGCAAGGTTGGCTCGACCGACGCTGATGACGACAGCGCTTAGCCCCGGCGGGCATTGTTTACCGCGCCCCTCAAACCAGTCATCCTAAGCGGAACAACTTGCGCAACAGCCGCATTCCTTAACGATCGTTAGGAACGCCGCGTCGCGGAATTCAGCGACCCATCAATGAGAATATTTTCCGATATCGATAACGACGGATCCGCCGATCCAGCCGGCGTGCGCGAGCGGATTCGCGCCAACCTTGCCGGCGTCGGTGCGACTGTCGCGCTTGCGAGCGCTCGCGGCGGGGTTGGCAAGAGCATGCTCGCAGTCAATATCGCGGCCGCATTGGCGATGAAGGGCCGCAAAGTCGCAATCATCGATGCCGATCTGAATTCACCCAGCATCACCGCGATGCTCGGGATGAAACCGCGCCGCCGCTACCCGATGATCGAGGGAATCGAGCCGGCCGCGGGGCCGCATGGCTTGCGCGTGGTATCGAGCGATCAGCTTTCGGGCGGCGAGACCCCGCCGATCAGCTTTGTGCAGGATTACGATCAGGCCGACGGAAACGGTGGCGCGCAGGTGGCATCCGCGCCGGCGCGTCCAGCGCAGCTGAGCTATCGTGGCGCGCTCGGCCGGATCCTCGCGCAATCGCAGTTCGGCATCGTGGACTTGTTGATCATAGATCTCGCGACCGGCCTCGATCGATTGTATGCGCTCGCGTCGATGGTGGCGCTCGATGGCGTCCTGTTGTTGAGTCATCCCTCGTCGCACGATGCCGGCGACGCGCGCGAGGCGATGAAGATTGGCCGCGCGATCGGCGCGCCCATCGTCGGCATCGTCGAAAATATGGCCGGCTTTAACTGCGACGGATGCCGCTCGGTGCGGCCGCTGTGGCCTGAAGGCGATCTCAACGGAGTCGCGCGCGAAGCTGTAGTACCGATATTGGGGCGCCTCGCGTTCGAGCCGCGCCTCGCGGACAGCGCCGACCGCGGCGTGTTGTTCGTGCGCGAGTATGCATCCACGCCCACCGCCAAAGTGCTCGCGGACATCGCGAGCCACGTTGATACGATTGTCGCCGCGCGCGCTCGCGCGGTGGATACGCCGGCAAACTGATCCTCAATCGCTGTCGGAATCTTCGTTGTCGTCGGACGCGGTCAGCACTGAGTCGGCGACGCGCGAATATTCAAACATCCCGGCGCCGCGGTGAGCGCCGGTGCGGAACGTTGCGAATCCCAACGACGTGTAGATGCGTGACTGCTCGGGGCCGGGTCGCGACAGCGGAATGAAGCATTCGACCGCGCCTTCGAGCTCGCATGACGATCCGCCGGCGCGCGCCAGCGATGCGAGAATACGATGCGGCGGTTCCTCGACCGAAGGCGTTTCGATCGTGAGGTCGCGCAGCTCGCACGGCGTCCATCCGCCGGCGCCGAAAATCCTGGCGCTTAGATTCGGCGGCGCATCCGCGGTTGCGACGGATCGCGCTTCGAGCGCGTGCGGCGCATCTTCATCGTCGAAGCACGCCCAAATCATGCGGCGTGCGGTGAACTTCTGCGGTCCCAGCCCGGTGAACGACATGCCAGCGCGCGCAAAGCAGTCAAGCGTCCGCTCGACGCCGTCAACGCAGACTCGACCTGCAATTCGCCCGAAAGCGGCGCTTGACGATGGTGCGTCGCTCGCGCCGCTGGACGAGCTGAGAATTCGGTCGAAGTCGAACTCGCCACCGGCGCGATCGATCTCGAACCGCATCTCCACTTCCGTCTCAGTGTCGAGCCGGCCCGAGGCGAGAGCGCGTTCGATGCTCAAGTACGCCGTTGCGTCGGGCACGATAACGGCGGGTCCGCGAAACGCGAGCACGATCGCCGCGCCCTCGCGGCGCATCGACAGCGGACCATGAGTAACGCCGCTGGCGGAACGCGCCGGGCGGCCCTCGGCGGTGAACAATGCCGCGCGACGATGATCGAACAGCATCATGATTCGCGCGCCCATGCCGGCGCCGCCGACGTTGAAGCTCGCCATCGCGCCGAAACGCGCACTGGGATCGCAAAATTCAAGACCGACGCGGCCCGGTGCCGCGATGGTGGCGGCCGCGCCTATTTCGGACTTGGCGACAACCGGTCGAGGCGCGCGATTGATCACGTTCGCGGAACGCATGGGCTGCGAATCTTCCTTTCCTGAAAACACTTCCGCGATTGCGTCCTCGCATCGCGCGCGCAACTCGCCCGGCATCCTCAGCGCGACCGACAGCTCAAGCTGGGCCGCATCGACCACACCGCGCATCGCAACCTCGGAAATCGATCTCAGCGCCGCGTGCGAACTCGTGCGATGACGCGCGGTAAACGCCTGCAACAAATTTTGCAGGCCGCCGCCCGGATAGCGCATGCCGTAGGTAGGTTTGATTCCGTGGCGATGCAGGCGGCCGGCAAGTCCGCTGAGGGGACCATTGATGAAATCGTCGCAGGCCGAGACGCAGGCCGATCCGGGCGGCCGCAGTTCGCCGCCCGAGTGCCGCAGTCCGAGTCCGAAATCGATCCGCGGCTCGATAATGTTCCATCCGTGGATGAGCAGCACCGTGATGCGGCCGTGACGGGTAACGATCGCATCGACGCGTTCCGCAATCATTTCGAGCAGCCACGGCGCGCGCTCGATTATCTGCGAGAGGCGGTTGCAGTCGAGCCGATTGCGGTCCATCGCGATGTTGATCAGCGCCGACGCGCCGAGCCGTGCCGCCAGTCCGCGGGTGATGTCCGCGGTGTGAAGGTCGTTGACCTTCGGGTTCAGGAGCGCGCGCGTGCGGGGCTCCGCGCGTCCACCATGCGGTGCAATCAGCAGCAGGGGAGAATCGGCATCGATCACTTCGAGCCAGGGCTCGCGGGCGGATTTCGCGCTATGAAGCCCGAGCTCAGACATTCAAGTTGACGCTGCCCGATTTGCCTTGAGCGCGAATCGCGCGTGCAGCACGAACGACGCAATAAAATAGTAAGCGATATAACTCAGCCCGGCCCACAACATGATCGGATTAACCGTCGGCAGCATCAGCAATGATGCGATCGTCAAAACGCCCCAGATGATCCCGAGCGTGAGCGTGATCGGACGGAGCGGCACGGTTCGATTTGGATAAATGTACTTGAGCGGCATGAACACCATCACGGCGAGGATCAGAAGCACGGCGACGTTGAACCCGGTGCCGCTGCCGAGGCAGTAGAGATAGAACGCGACGAGGTTCCAGTAATTCGGAAAGCCGAGGAAGTAGTGGTCCGGCGTTTTCGCTTCTGTGTGACAGAAGCCGTACACGCTCGCGAGCATCACGAAACAGGCCAGCGCCAGGCCCCAGCGCGAATCCGGGATGATGCCGGCCTCCAGCATCAGGAACACCGGCGCCACGGTGTAAGTCAGGTAGTCCACGATGTTGTCGAGCAGCGCGCCGTCGAAGGTCGGCACGCGAATCTTGACCATCAGCCAGCGCGCGAGCGGACCGTCGCTGCAATCGATGATCGTCGCCGCGCCCATTGCGAGGAACGACGCGCGGAAATCGCCACGCGACGCGAAAAAAATCGCCAGCAGTCCGAGCGCCGCGCCGAGCGCGGTATATAGATGCACGCCCCACGCGCAGGCGGTGAGCAATCGCTGCCGCGGCAGCATCCGCGGCAAACTTCCGGCTGCGCCTGATGAGGTCAAGTCATTTGTCCGGCTTGTAGTCGCGCGGCCCGAAGTATTCTTCGAGCACCGTCATGAACGGCCCGCACGCGCGATTTTTTTTCACGAGCTGCATCGCTTCTTCGAGAGACATTTGCCGATATGCGCGCAGAAACGCAATCGCCAGCGTCGGCGCCCGATTCATCCCGGCGTTGCAATGCAGATAGACCCGCGAGCCGGAGCCGACCAGATCGCGAAGATCGTGCAATGCCGCCTCGAGCCGCTCAGCCATCGCGTCCGCGCTGCCATCCTGAATCGGCGTGCGCACGTAGTCGATCCCGTGCGCATCGTATTCCGCGCTCAGCTCCCGATTGTCCAGCCCGTTCATCCGCAGGTCGTCGTCGTCCTGCAGATTGTGAACCGCGGTAATTCCGTAAGTGTCCTTGAGCCACGCGATGTCGGCATGACCAGGATATTCGCCCACCAACAATTCGTCCGAGATTACGCTGACCGACGGGCGCCGGCCGTTGCGAGTCGGGCGCGGCGCGTGATCCGGGCGTTTGCTGAACCAATCAACCATGATTCAAATGTAACCATCCGGCGGGTAAGTATTCCAGCGTCATCGTGGCGCCGGCGCTCCACACCCGGCCGGACTCCCGGCGCGCCGCCACTCGTAAAGCCAAATCGAGGCGAGCACCGATGCGGCGCGCGCGATTTGCCCTTCAATCATCGGTCCCGCGCGGCTCATCAGCGCTTCTTCGTAAGCGGTACCGGAACCATGCTGCCGCGCCGCACGATCGGCTTGCAGCAGTTCGTCGATGTGCGAGTTGGAGTCGCGAATTTCGGCGATGGCGGTTTGCCAGACCGAATCAATCTGCATCAAATGAATCCGCGGTTCGGCGGTCAGCGACACTTGACGGATGTCGAGATCCACCGCGCGTTCGACTCGCGCATGAATCCCGCGGTCGCCCTCGTAGCCATCGTAGTGCTTCGTCGTATGCAGCGGCTGGCTCGCGTCGCCAACGTAGTGCGCGAGAAATCCCGCGAGTCGCAGTAGCTCGTGGCAATCGCCGCGCGGCCACTCTTGCTCGAACTCATTCGAGAAATCGACGATCGTCCACGGCAGCGTGCCGGAGCGAAGCAGCGTCGGTTTGCCGAACCGCGCGATCATCGCCGCGCGTTCCGGAACGAGAACGTCGAAAGGCGCGGCGCCGTAGTACTCGAGATCGATGTAGTGACGGACTTTCTCGGACTCGTCACCGTATCTCGCGCGGATAACATCGGGTTGAACCGCAAAGTATTGCAGCCGAGAAGCGTTCTGCAGAAACAGGTCCTTGAGCGGGGAGGGCGGGAGCGCCCTGATCGCCAGGTAAGCGATCTCGCGATGCGTCACCGAGTCCCAGGCGAGCGCCGGCGCGCATGCGAGCTGGAGCCCGAGCGTCGCGAGCGCGAATCCGCGGAAGAGCCGACGCATCACGCCTTGGCGTGGCCTCGAGGAAGTTGGGGCGCGCGGTTGGTCTTCGCCCGGGCTTGCTTCGGCGGCTCAGCGCCGTTTGCGGGCGCGGCTTCCGCATCAGAAGCAAGCTTCAATTTCCGACGCGAGCCGGAAAGCGCGATCACCTGCGCGCGCATCAGGTCGGCAATTTTGCGGTAAGCCCCCGCGCCTTCGGAGCTCTCCGCGATTTCGCGAAGCTGCGACGCCATGATCACGCGGCCGATGCGGACTTCCACCGGACGTCGCCGCGGGAGGAGGCTGCCTTTGCCCATCACGTCATGGGTGCCCCGAATCAGCACCGGCAGCACGTCGCAGCGGCTGCGCAGCGCCAGGAATCCCGCACCGCTTTTGAATTCGTGAATCTCGCCGTCGGCCGAACGCGTGCCCTCCGGAAACATCAGAACGCTGCGTCCACGCGACAGCTCCGAGAGCGCGTCTTCGAGCGATTCGAGCTGCGCGCGCTCACGATCGAACGGCATCATCGAGGTGAAGTTGGCCGCGAGAAAACGGCGTGCCGGCGTGTTGAAGAAATAATCCTTCGCGGCCAGTACGCGGAGGTCGTCGCCAATCGCGCCGAGCGCGTAGCCGACCAGGCTGAAGTCGAGATGACTCGAGTGATTCGCGACGACGATGAAGTTGCGGTTGGCCGGGAGGTTGCCGCGTCCGAGAATCTTCGGCTTCAGCCATCCGTCGAAAATCGCGCGCTCGGCTCCGCGCACCGCGAAGCGGCCGAGCCATTTCAGCGGTGACGGCAGCCGCACAGTATAAGGTTCGGCGAACTTCGCGTACGACGGCATCCGCACCCGCCCATTGCCGCCCGGTTGTGAGGCGAGCAGTTGCAGGTCCGCGACGGTGCGCAGGTCCGCGATTTCCTCCGGCGCAATCTCGCGGCTTGCGCGCTCACCGATCAACTCGCCGATTTCCGCGAGCGCCAGCGAGTCGAGGCCCAGGTCTTCGATCAGCCGCGTCGCAGGCGAGATGTTGACCGCCTCGGTTGCGACCGACGCGAGCGCTTCCGCGAGCCAAGTCTCGACCTCGGAGTTGGCGGTGTTGGCGACGCTCGCGCGAACCTCGAGCATCCGCCGCAGCATCGCCGCAACCTCGGCGCGTTTGATTTTGCGGGTGCGGGTGCGTGGTAGTTCGGCGTCGGTGAAGCGGAGTATCCGGATTCGTTTATGCGCGCTGAGCTCGCGCGCGACCTGGTCGAAGTCAGTGCGCAGCCGATCCTCCACCGCGCGCCGACTCTCGCCGCGTGCGTAGGCGGGCACTACCAGCGCCGCGACCTGCTCGCCCTGGCCGACTTTCAGGCCGACCACCGCCATCTCTCTGACGTACTCCGACCGGCCGTAAATTTCTTCGAGCTCTTCGATGTAAATATTGTTGCCGCCGGAATCGACGATGACTTCTTTGGCGCGGCCCACGATATACAGACGCCCGTCGCGGTCGAAGCGTCCGAGGTCCCCGGTGTGAAGCCATCCGTCGCGCAGAACTTCGGCGGTCGCGGCCTCGTTGCGATAGTAACCTGCCATCACGTTCGGCCCGTGAGCGACTATCTCGCCGATTGATCCGGTCGCGGGCACCAGCTTGATCTCGACCCCGTTCAGCGGCCTTCCCACCGCGCCGACTTGCAGCGGTTCGCCGGGCCGCGCGACTGAAAGCACCGGCGCCGCTTCGGTCAGACCGTAACCTTCGAGCAGCGGGATGCCGATGTCGTTGAAAAACTTGGCCACGCGATAGGGCAGGGCGGAACCACCGCTGACGGCGAGCCGCAGCCGCCCACCGAGCGCGGCGTGAACTTGCCGGAAAACTACGGCGCCGAAGTTGAGACCCGAGCCCGCGTCGAGGCGGCGATTGAGATCGCGCAGGTTGTCGAACGCCGCGTGAAAGAAGGGACCGCGCGCTTCGACTTCATCGACGATGCGCCGATGGACCGCCTCCCACACCGCGGGCACTCCGATCAGCGCCGTCGGGCGAACGTCGGCGAGCGTGCGCGACAGCGTTTTCGCATCGACCTCGAGCGGGTAAACGATCGTCGCGCCGCTGGCGAGTGGCAGCAGCATTCCGCAGGTGAACTCGAATGCGTGGTGAAGCGGCAGGAGCGAGAGTACGACATCGTCGGCGCCCAGCGAAAAAACGCGCGAGAGCATCGCGACTTCGGCCGCGAAGTTGCCGTGCGATAGCATCACGCCCTTGGGCGCGCCGGTGCTGCCCGAGGTGAACAGGATCGACGCGAGCGCTTTTCGCTCGGGCGGCGCGGGCGGAGTCTTGGCCGCGCCGCGCAGAATGAACGGACGCGACAGCTCCGCGAGATCGAGCTCGATCAGCGCCGGATGCGCATCGCCGAGCGCGGAAGCGAGGCGCTTGTGAACCGCGCTCGTGCGCAGCGCCGCCGCGGGCGCCGCGATTTTGAAGATGGGCGCGAGCTCCTCGGCGGAAATCAGCTGGTCAAGCGGTACGGCGATGGCGCCGGCGCATAGAATCGCGAAATAGCCCAGTACCCAATCGGGCGAGTTCTCGCCTATTAGCAGAACGCGATCGCCCGGCTTGATGCCGCGGATCGCGAGCAGCAGTGCCGCGCGATGCGCGCGGTCGCGCAGCTCGCGATAGGTGGTCTGTGACTGCTCGCCCGACGGCCGGCGCGCAATCATCGCGACGTGCGAACCGTAGCGGTCCGCCGCGCGCTCGATCATGTCGACCAGACTCCGATGACGCGGCAGTGACCTGGCTCTGCCGCGCGTGTGCAGATCGAGCTGAGGAAAGATGTGGCGGCGCAGGCCCGGCAGGTGAATGTTGATCCAGTAGTCGCGCCAATCGATCGAATCGGGACGAAACGGATGACGCGCGGCGTCGGTCGGCCTGAGCGACGCGTAAAGTGCGCGAATGTTGCTCGCGTGAAAAGTATAAACCAGTTCCTGGATGTAGGGGCGATAGACTTCGACCAGCTCGCGCGCGAGATCGGTATTCTCCTTGAACTTGTCGATGCCGCTTTCGATTGTTTTCGCGCGCTGATTTTCTTCGCCGACCACACTGCGCGCGAACGCCGCCGCCTGCTTGAGAAGTCTCGGCAGCCGCTCGCTGGCGAGGTCGTAAGTGCTCTGCGACACCACGACGGCTTCCAGATACGGCCCCAGCCAGCGCATCGCGCCAGTGTCCTTGCGATGCTCGCGGCGATTGCTGAGCGCGGTCAGCTCGACCAGCCGGCGCATCGGCAGCGGATTCCTGTCCGACGTGCATAGCTGGTAAATCGGCTTATGCTTGCGCGATAGCAGCGCGCCGAGAATCGGAATCATCGCGTGCGCCGCGAGATCGACCGGGATCACGTCGAGCACCAGCTCGGCCTTGGCGGGATAAAATCGATAGCCCCGGCCCGCGAGATAAGTCAGCGGCGCACTGGTGTTGACGCCCTGGTTCCATCCGGGAAACGGATCGCGCAGCGCGCTTTCGATAACCGCCGGACGCACTACCGTGACGTCGAGCGTGTCGCGACTTGCGAGCACCAACTGCTCGCCGAGACTCTTGGTGTAGCTGTACGTGTTGGGCCATCCCCAACTCTGCGCGCGCTTGCGGCCTACCTGCTTGAGGCGCTCCTCGATCCACTGCTTGCGGCGATGCTCGAGTGCCGACTCGCGCGGATTGCCGTCTTCATCGTCGTCGCCGCGAAACTCCGCGTGCCGCAGTTGATCGCGCGACTCCGCCTGCACGCGCTCGATCGCGGCCAGAGCGTCGCTAACCTCGCGCTCCAGGCGAAAGGATTTGCGGGCGTTGGGGCACCAGTCTTTGGGGATGTCGTCTTCGTAGCGATGGCCGTCGGCGACTCCCGCAACGTAGCAGGTCGAGACGTGCATCATCGCGGCGCCGAGCTTGCGGCAGAACTCGATCACGTTCGCGACCCCGGTAGTGTTGACCTCGATCGCTCTCTCCAGCGACGCCTCGAAGTTCACCAGCCCCGCACTATGCACGACCGCGTCGAGGCTGCCCGGCTTGAACGGCTTCGCTTCTTCACCGAGCAGGCCGGCATTGGTGATGTCGCCGGGGACGATGACGATCTTTTCTTCGATGTAGCGATCGAGCTGGTCGCCGAGATGTTCGCGCAGCGGCGCAAACACCGGTGAGTCGAGAATCTCGCGGCGAAAGCGGCCGACGCTGCTGCGCCGGTCGCCGCGAATCAGCAGATACACGCGCTCAAGCTCCGGATGCCATCGCAACAGGATCGCGAGGAACACTTTGCCGAGGAACCCGGTCGATCCGGTCAACAGGATGCGGCGGCCCTTGAGCACCTGCTCGAGCGGCGGCATAGACAACGCGTTGCGCGCCGCGGCCCCGTTGCGTTTGCCGTTGCTACTCGACATCCGCGATTACCAGCGGCGGCAGGTGCAGGTAGGTTATCTCGGCCGAGCGGCCAAGTTCCGAAGTCGCCATCGCGATCGCCTCGTCGAGCGTGTCCGCCGCTTCCCAGCCAAGGCGCGCCGCGACTTCCGGCTCCTCGCATCCCGCCGCGATCACGCGCCCGACGTGCTGGCGCGCCGGCTCGCCCCAGTACCACATGTAGAACGGATGCACGCCGTGGTAGGCGTTGCCATAGCGATACATGTGGATGTAGGTCGGATTGCGCGCGAACTCGCGCTCGAAATTCTTCTCGAGCTCGACCGCGTCGGTCGTCTCCGCGAGGCATCGATGGAAAAATTCGATGTAACTCGGATGATGCTCGGGATGAAATTCGTCGCGCAACGGATGGCAGATGATCATCGTGCCGCCTTCGCGCACCAGCGGCTTGTTCCGATACATGTTGAACAGGTAGCCGAGCCCGGTGCACTGCACCAGCACCGGATTCATGATCGAGTTAACGTTGTACGGACAGATGTACGGCACGCCGACAATCAGGATGTCGGCCTGGCCCTTCACCGGCACCGCGTATTGCTGGAACACCCGCGCGAGCGCCTTCTGATGCACCGCCTCGGTGTCGCCCGCCCACACGCCAATCATCCCGTACGGCGCCGCGTAGTTGTGCAGCACGGTACGCCGCATCTCGCTCGACATGTTGCGCATCGTCCACTGAAAGCCCTTCAGCCGCGTGCGATCCCAGTCGCTGAAGTGGTCTTCGTTCTTGTGCAGGAAGTCGAGCATCCCGCCGTACATCCGGGTGTTCACCGCCGTCTCGATCTGAAAAATGTTGACCGACTCGTGAATCAGCTTGCCCATCCGATCCGACGATCGATGCAGCGCCGAGCGGGTCGGGTCCATGTACGAGTGCGAATCGCGCAGCGTCCCGACGTTGTGGTGATGCCGCAGACTCTGGTACGGCGCGAGTCCCACCGCGACCGACTTGTGCCCGCCGTCCATCGGCACCAGGTTGATGTTCAGATAGATGAGCAGGTCCGACTCGACCGCGCGCCGCGACAGCCAGACTTCCTCGCCATGATCGGTCTTGCCGAGCATCGCGAGCTCGGCGCGATTTTCCGCGTCGAAGTTGTACAGGCGGTCCGGCCAGTACTGCTTAAACGCGCGCTCGCCGACGACGCGGCGAATCTCCGCTTCCGTCATCCGCCGATGCAACGAGGTCGCGATCACGAGATGCACGTCGTCAACTCCGTAGTCGGCCAGCGTCTGCAGCACCTGGTTGAGCAGGCGCTCGCGAATGTCGGGCCGGCGCATCTGCGGCAACGGCAAGCTGATGTCGTCGATCGCGATCGTCACGCGCATGTTGGGGCTCAACTGCGCGAACAGCGGATCCTGATTCTCCGGATGGAGCAGACTGTAGCGAATCGCCTGGTCGGGGTCGGCCAGCGGGTCGAGCGGCGGCGGCGGATAGATGACGCGGGTGCCGACCGGCAGTTTCTCGAACAGAAATTCTTCGCCGTACGGAATAATGCGGCGCTCCGAGCGCCGATTCACCTTGACGATGAGATCGCCGCGCGCGCCGACCTCGTGTCGCAGCTCAGCGCTTTTCAGTTCCTTGAGTTTTGCTTCAGGCCGCGCCATCCGATCCTCGCGTCGATTCTTCGCTGTCGTGGTTGAAGTTCAGATCGTCAAGCTGCGCTGAGTTCGCGGCCTTCTCGAAATGGATCACCGGCCATTGCCGGCTGAGCGCGGCGGCGCGCAATCTGCGGTCGGGGTTGACCGCGACCGGATGCCCGAGCGCGGCGAGAAACGCAGCGTCGTAGTGCGAATCGGCGTAACCCCAGCAATCGGCGAGATCGATATCGTGCGCCGCCGCGTACTCAACACACCAGACCGCTTTCTCGTCGCCCGCCATCACGGGTTCGGCCAGCCGGCCGGTCGCGCGGCCGCGGCTGAAAACAAACCGGTTGGCGGCGAAGTCCGCAATTCCGAGATGGCGCGCGAGCGGCGCGACGATGAAGTCGGGCGATCCCGTCACCAGCACCGGCACGATCCCGGCCGCACGATTCGCCTCGATCAGTTCCACCGCGCGCGGAAAAAGATGGCCGGCCAGGATACGCTCGCAATATTCCTCGCCGAGCGAGAACAGGCGGTCGCGCGAGACGCCTTTGAACGCCTCGAACAGGACCGTATTCAGCAGCCTGCGATCGCGCTGCTCCGCGAGGTACAAGCGCGGGATTCGGGCGGCGAATCCCAGCAGGTAAGCGACCCGTCCGCTCCACTCGCCGACGTTGGCGAGGGTGAAAATCGCGGCATGCACCAGATTCAGATCGACCAGCGTGCCGTCGAGATCGTAAAACGCGGATCGGCGCTTCTGAGGCATAGACGCCTTGGGGGCGTGGCCGTTGGGCGCTTTCTTGTGATTGGAAACTGACATGTCAGTCTAGTTTGGGCCCAAAAAAAGAGGCTCCGGTCGGTCCCGCTTCGCCTGCCGCTCTGCTGCGCGGCGACACGAATTTTAACAACTCCGGACGCGCGACACCGCTCAACCCGAATTGCAGTATTTCCTCGACCAGCGCCGCCGGGTCGGTGTCGTTGCCGCGCGAGAGCATCCCGATCAGTTCCTTGATTCCGCCGAGGATCGCGTACGAGACCGCGCGCGTGTCCGAATTGCGCACCAGGTTCATCTCGATTCCGAGATCGAGCGATCGCTTTATCAGCGCCGCGATCCGATCGTAAAAATCCTGGATCTTGCCGTCAAGCTCGCGATCGAAGCCGGTCGAATGGTTGAGCAGGATATCGGTGAGCTCGCGCTCCGCCATCGCATAGCTCAGCACCCGCGTCAGGTTCGCACGCAACTGATCGACCGGATCGGGCTCGTTCGGTCCGGGACGCAGCCGCTGAATCCTTTGCGTAAGTTCGGTGACCGCCTGCTCGAGCAACTCCTCGAACAGGTCCTTCTTATTCTCGAAATAGAGATAGAACGTGCCGCGCGCGATGCGGGCGCGGGCGATGATGTCCGCGACATTGGTCCTGTGGTATCCCTTACGAGCAAAGATGCGCTTGGCGTGGCGCAGCACTTGCGCGCGTCGTGCTTGACGTTCCATCGCGCTTCTCCGTGGAGAAGTTCAAGCGTAGTGCGGGATGGCGCGCAGTGTCAAATAAGCGATCGGGAGAGGTAAATCACGTTATTGAATGTGAAACCCGCGGTGGGTTTCACGCTTCCTTCGGCAGGGGTGACCCCGGGGGTCACCCCTGCACCCGGTGTCAATCGCAAAGTGGCGCGCAGCGCGCTACTTTGCTCTCGGTCAAGAGACTCTTTCGGAGGGATTTGAAATGAGCGATTCAAAATTCTGGGACAAGGTCCACGCGACCGCGGCGAAGGCGACCTGGGCATACCTGGGGACTGCCGTTGATGGGCAACCCAAAGTCCGCGTCGTGCATCCCGCGTGCGAGGGTGAGCGGGTGTGGGTCGCAACCGGACGCGCGTCGGCCAAGGCTCGGCATATCGAGAAGAACCCGAAGGTCGAGCTGTTCTATCAAATCGGCGCCGACATGGTTCATCTGACGGTCACGGGCGCGGCGAAATTTGTGGACGACCTCACCGAAAAAAAGCGAATCTGGAATGGCAAGGTATTCGACTACGATCTCTCGCAGTTCTGGCCCGGCGGTCCCGAGTCGAAAGACTTCGGCCTGCTGCTGATAACGCCGGAGCGGGTCGAGCTTACGTCGCTACCGGAGATGACGACGGGCAAGAAGCCGGAAGTCTGGCGCGCCCCGAAGAAGTAGGACACCGCAAGCGTTTTCTCCTGCGCCTCTCCCACCCGAAAGGCGCGTAGCGCCTGACTGATACTTCGCGCGACCTTCGTCCCTTGGCGCGGGCCTGCGCGATTCAAACGCGTTTCTGATGTCCTTTGGAGTCAATTCTTAAGTCGTATGCTTCCTTCCGCCACATATTTCTGTTTTGAAGCCTGAATTCTTCCGAAGATTGCTTTTGGCACGCAGAATGCTCAATCACCTCGCGGAACCAGACTTTACATGGAGGTGGGACAATGTTCCGTCATGCGAGCCGTCGTGTCGTGCTAGGTGTTGCATTTGCCGCGGCAGTTTGGGCGATGTCGGGTCGCCCAGTTTACGCACAAGCATTACAAGCGGTCGAGATAAACTTGAACAGTTGCGTCATCCTGGCAGGCGACTGCAGCACCCTTCAGGAAACTGCGGACGTTAACGTCAGCAGTCGAGCGGGTAAGGGTCAGGCGACTTGCTCGGGAATTCTGCCCGAGCCGCTGCCTCATAATTTTCCTAACGGAGGCAAATGCACGCCGGCCAATACCGGTCTGGTGTGTCTCGTGGCCGGCGTTTCCACGAGTAATTGGTCGGAAAATGTTTCTCCGAGCGGAAACTTCAGCCTTAAGTGCAAGTTCTAGCGCGGTGTCTTCAGAGGTGAGTCGAGCAGGCTGCCAAGCGATTCGTACGGCGCCGCCGCGGGAAGAGTGAGTAACTTCCGCGGCCGGGCGCCGCTCATCCCCGCACGCGTTCGCGGGCGAAGATTGCGCGCTCTTCGGCCGTCATCTTTTCGCGGATGCGCGAGCCTTTTCCCAGATGCCGGTATTCGCCGCCTTCTGAAAAATATTCTTCGTACGGCTCCGCCGGGATTGGCTCCGGCGGCGGCGTGTCGGTGATTTTCACCTCGAGCACGTCCTCGACGAGCTTCGTGTCGTACATCCGGACCGCGTCGTAGTCCGTCAGCAGGGCGCATACTTCGACGCAGATGTAACACCCGATGCACTCCTGGAAACGGTCCTGCACCGGCTGCACGCCGCGCCCCGGAAGCGTGCCTGGCTTCAGGTACTCGATGCATTGCACGGGGCAGAACTCGGGGCATTTGCCGCACGGGAAGCACAGGTTCACGTCCATGAACGCGACTTCGCGCGGGCGCTTTTTCTTTTGTCCGACTTCTTCCGGAGTCTCGGGGATACGGTCTTCCTTGAGCCGGCGCTTGATGATGTCGATGGCGCTCATACTTCTATTGTCACGCCAGTTCGCAGCGCCCGGTCAAGCGGCCTGTTCAATCGTTCCTATCTGACGGCGAAGATGCGGCCGGTCGAGGTTCCGATGTACAGCATCCCCGACGGCGATGATGTGGCCGTCGTGATTTTGCCGAAGCTGCGCGCCGTCCAGACCGAGCGGCCATCGCCACTCAGCACGGCGGCCACGTCGCCCGTCGCCGCGTCGAACACGCCGTCGTACCCGAGTGCGGTCAAGCCGGCGTCGCCCGGTTTCAGCGATGAGTTTTTCCATCCGTATCGGCCGTCGGCATTCACGCGATAGACTGTGTCGGCGCCCGCGAAGATCGCGCCCGACGGTGCGACCACGGGTCCGGTGCTTACTGCATGCGCGGAATTGATGTGCCAAATCGGGCTGCCGGTCCGCAGATCGATCGCATATACTCCGCCGCCGGCCGAACCCGCGTAAACCACCTCGTCCGCGTATGCCACCGATCCTGAAAATCCACCGTCCGGCTGCAATGTCCACAGCGCGCTGCCGTCTGACGCGAGCGCGGTGACCGCGCCTTGCGCCGTTCCGACGACCAGGCCGTCCGGAGTAGCCGCAGCGCTGGTGACAGGTCCGACATTCACGCGCCAATTGAGAGATCCGCCGCTGCTGACCGACACGAGGTCGGCGCCGACCGGCGCGTAAATCGCGCGATCGGTTACCGCGAGCGGCCCCGCGCTCTTGCCAATTTCAAGGTTCCATCGCGCGCCGCCGTCGGCGCCAATCGCCGCCAAGTTCGTCCCGGATGTCATCGCAATCACGGTACCGTCGGGCAACACAGCCGCCGACGAACCGGCCGCATCGCGACGCAGGATTTCCCTGCCCGCGGAATTCAGCCCATGCAGCATGCCGTCGCGCGTGATGAAGAATATAGAGCCGTCGGCGGCGGCCGCGATTCGTCCGCGCAACTCTGAGCCCGGATCGAAGGTCCACATCAGCACGCCAGCGCTCCGCCCCGATGCCGCCGGCGTGCTCAACGCTGCCGGCACTGCGCCCGGCGGTGACGCGGTCGCGGTCGGCGTAGCAGAGGTTGTCGGCGTCGGTCCGCATGCCGGGCAGGTATCGACGTCGGTGTAAACGCCGACGGCAACGGACTGACTGCTCACGCCGCCGCTGCTCGCCAGGATACAGACGCATCCCGCGAACCCTGTCGTATAGATGCCGCCGTTGGGGCCGGACAGCGGCGCCTGGAACACCGTGTTGTCCGAGGAAGTCCACAAGGTGAACGCGCCCGCAGTAATATCTATCAACTT
The DNA here is from genome assembly GCA_963717005.1 of uncultured delta proteobacterium. Classification (GTDB taxonomy): domain Bacteria; phylum Desulfobacterota; class Binatia; order Binatales; family Binataceae; genus Binatus. The sequence goes on along the minus strand of OY970324.1, from coordinate 3,388,088 downwards.
TGGGGGTTGCTTCTTCTTAACGAAAGTCCCGATCGCATTGAAAGCGACCGTTCCTCCCGTCGGGACCGCATCGGGCCCAGTGCTGATTATGGTGGTGGGAAGCGCAGTCGGGCGCGCGGTCAAGACCGGCGTTGCCTTGGGAGTCTTGGTCGGCGTGGCCGCGTGGGTTTTCGATGATGTGCTGGTGGGGGTCGCGGATGGAGTGAAGGTGGGCGAGGGCGGGGCGCCGTCTGCGATTACGATAGCTTCAAGCGAGTAGCCCGGCGGGCGGCCACCACCGCCGCCTCCTCCTCCAGTGCCGCCGTACGAGGTGCCATAGGGGTTGCTGGTGTTGCCGCCGCAACTGAGCAGGATCGCTCCCAACACAAACAACACCACCGGCGCAACCACCAGCAATCTGAGCCACCGCGACAACATCAAGCCATCACCTATGACTGATGCGATCGAGCGATGTCAAGTTGATAGCCGATTTCGACGCCTCTAAAACACCGTTGAAGGGGCAAGCCGCAAATAATTGAAAGGAAAAAAAAGCGAGATGTAATTCGCTAAAAAGAAAATGGCGGGCATTTGAAGAGGGGGGGGACTCTCCAATGCCCGCCTGTTCGTAGCGGCCGTCCGCGTACGCTGCGGACGGAAACCGGTTGATTGGGAGGAACAAACCAACCGGCCAGGTGCCAGAGCCGTGCGCACCTGTCTATTGAGACGATTCATTTCGGCGATTATTCAAAGTCGAAAAAGTATTTCATTTGCACATCTCCCCGGTCGGACTAGACTCGATGCCGGAGGATACGAAAAGCGATGGAATATCGGCGATTAGGCGGTACCGGGCTCAAAGTTTCCGAGCTTTGCCTTGGATGCATGACTTTTGGACGCGAAACGGACGAAAAGACCGCGGGAAAAATTCTCGACCGATTTATTGAAGTCGGCGGCAATTTCCTCGACACGGCGAATGTTTATGCGGCCGGCGCGTCGGAAGAAATTCTCGGTCGGATTGTCGGTGATCGGCGAAAAGATCTGATTGTCGCCACCAAAGTCCGCTTCAACGCGAATATTTTCCTGGGCAAGACGGTCGGCCCGAATCAAATCGGCCTCTCGCGCGGCCATATCATGTCGGAGGTCGAGGCGAGTCTGCGGCGGCTGAAGATGGACTACATCGATCTTTACCAGGTCCATTCATGGGACTTCGAAACGCCAATCGAAGAGACGATGCGCGCGCTCGACGACCTCGTGCGTCACGGCAAAGTGCGGTATATCGGCGCGTCGAATTTTGCCGCGTGGCAACTGATGAAGAGCCTGTGGGTCAGCGATAAACACGACTACGCGCGGTTTGACTGCCTGCAGCCGCAATACAGCTTGATATCGCGCGAAATCGAACGCGAAATTCTGCCGCTATGCCGCTACGAAAGCGTCGGCGTGATTCCGTGGAGTCCGCTCGGCGGTGGATTTCTGACCGGCAAATATCGCTCGGGCCAGCGCCCGCCCGAAGATAGCCGGCTGGCCAAGATGGATATGTGGAATCGGCTCGCGGACGAGCGCAACTACCGGACGCTCGAAGCAGTCGAGCAGGTCGCCAAGGAACGCGGCCGCGCGATTTCGCAGGTCGCGCTGGCGTGGGTCAATCAGCAGCCCGGAGTCAGCTCAGTGATTTACGGCGCGCGGACCGAAGAGCAAAACGAGCAAAATCTCGGCGCGATCGGATTTCGGCTCGAAGCGGCCGAGCTCGCGGCGCTCAACAAAGCGAGCGCGCTGCCAACCGAGTATCCCAACGCGATGCAGGCGCGGCTGCCGGGTTATCCAAAGCGGTAGATCAGAAACGCGAAACGAGCCGCCGCGGCGGATTTTGTCATCCTGACGAAGCGAGCGGCAGGAAGGATCTCGGACAGCTTCGCGCACGCGAAGCCGGCGCCGGTTTTGAAATCGCGAAGCGGTCCTTCGCTGCGGACGTTGCGAACGTTCCAAGGAACCTAACCCCTTCCCATGGTGGAAGGGGAACCGGAAAAAATCAGCCCTCGAACGACGGGCCCATAAAGGCGCGGGGTGCGAGCGGCGACTGTGCACCTTGTCCGGCAGCGTCCCCCGAGTACTGACTGCCGACAGTGAGGCCGCCGTCCACGACCATCGCCTGCCCGGTGACGAATTCCGAATCGTCGCTGGCGAGGTACAGCGCCATTCCTGCGATGTCCTCAGGATGACCCGCGCGCGGAATCGGCTGTCCCTTCGCCATAAATTGCTCCAGTGCTTCTTTGACGCCCGGCTGGTTGCGATGCAGGATCGGCGTGTTGATTCCTCCGGGGCAGATGCAGTTGACGCGGATTTTATCCTTCGCGAATTCCAGGGAAGCCGAGCGCGTCAGGTTGACGACGCCGGCCTTGGCCGCGCAGTAGGCATGCAGTCCGTTGAAGCCGCGGATGCCGGCGACCGAGGCGGTCGAGATGATCGAGCCGCCGCCCACCTTGCGCATCTCAGGCACGGCGTGTTTGATCCCGAGAAAAACGCCCCGCAGCAACACTGCCTGGCTCTTGTCCCAGTCCTCGACGGAAATTTGTTCGAGCGGTCCGATCGCGCCGCCGATGCCGGCGTTGTTATAGAAGATGTCGAGACGGCCGAACTCCTTGATCGCGCGCGCTACCAGCGCCTTGATTTCGGCTTCAGCGGAGACGTTGGCCTTCTGAAAGACCGCGCGGCCGGCGTTCTCCTTGCAATCGCGCACCGCGGCTTCGCCACCCTCGACGTTAAGGTCGGCGATTACGACCGCCGCGCCTTCACCAGCGAACTTGATCGCGGTCGCGCGCCCGATGCCACTCGCCGCGCCGGTGATCACAGCTACTTTGCCCTTGAGCCTGTCCATCTGAAATGTTCCTCTGATAAAATTTCGCGATCGCGCGCAACGCCGCGGGATCGCGCATCGACCTAACTATCAGACCGCGGCTCGAAGCGGGTAACGGCGCTGACGCGGGCTCCTGCGGCGCCGGACGTACCGAATCACCGCCAGCACGATCGCGATCAGAACCAGTCCAATGACGACTGCCATCGCGATTATGATGCGCATCGGATTGATCAGGATGAACTTGCCGCTCCTGGTGTAGAAGCCGTTGAAGCTGCTGATGGCCGCCGGCAGCGCGATCAGATCGTCTTTCGTCATCGGCAGCGCATGTTCATCGGGATGATATTGCGACTCCCACGGAAAAGTCCGGCCGGCCGCGTCGAGTTCGATATGCCCGCCCAGGACATGGGTGACCGGGCGATCCTTGACGAAAGCCGCGACTCGTTTTGCACTTGCGAGATCGGCGGCCGCATCGTCAATCAACAAGCGCCCCGGCATCAGAAAGTCACCTGAGAAGAACAGTGCCGTGTTGCGGTCGTAAAACGAGACCTCGGTCGCGTTGTGGCCGGGAGTCGGGATTACGTCCACCGTACGATCGCCGAGATCAATTTGCGCAATACCGTTCGGCCAATCGGTGAAGCCGTAGTAGCGCCGCACGCTGTCGAGATCGAAACCAACGATCTGAACCTCGGGCAAATGTGCGAACTGCCCATCGCCCGCCCGATGGTCGAGGTGCCGATGTGTGTGCACCACCAGCAACCGGAGCTTTGCCGATCCATTCCCCGGCACCAGGTTCATCACGGTCTTCGCCAGCGGCATCTGGTCCGCGTCCGCCACGTCGCCGGTGTCAATAAGGAGCGCCTTCTTCGATCCAATCAGCAGGTACATGAAAGGCGCCTCGAACGTCGCGCAAAGGTTCTCGCGCAGGATGAATGTCTGCGGGTTATATGCGTGCACCTCGAGCGGCGCGGGCGGATTGACTTTGCAGTCCGCCGCACCCTCGTTCCAATGCACGTCCAACGGGACCGTCGCGACCTGTGCCCACGCGGACTCGGAGGCAAAGAGCGTTCCGAGCGCGAAAATAGCGGCAAGCAGGTAGTTCACTCGATCGCCAAGGATAGATGGCTCCGGTTGAACTTCACATCTCAAACGAAGGCCCGGAGAAGCCGCTGTCGGGCAGACCTGCCAGCCGGAAGCGCGCGTTGCCGGTGTTGATGCCGCCGTCAACGACCATCGCGGTGCCGCTGATCCAGTCGGCTTCGTCGCTGGCCAGAAACAGCGCCATCGTCGCGATATCGTCGGGCTTGCCAGCGCGCGGTATCGGCTGCATTCGCGCCATCGATTTTTCCGAGCGCTCTTCGCCGCCCGGAACCCCGCGATGGATAAGCGGCGTGTTGACGCCGCCGGGGCAGATGCAGTTGACGCGAATCTTGTCGTGCCCGACTTCGATCGCGATCGCCTGCGTCAGATTCACCACCGCCGCCTTGGCCGCGCTGTATGCGGCGAGATAGCCGACGCCGCGCAGTCCCGCGACCGAGGCGGTCGAGATGATGGAGCCGCCGCCCGCCTTGCGCATCTCGGGAATCGAATACTTCATGCCGAGAAACGCAGCGCGCAGCAGCACTGCGATGGTTTTGTCGAAGTCCGCCGATGACACCTTTTCGATCGGCCCGACCGCGCCCGCGACGCCGGCGTTGTTGAACATGATGTCGAGGCGCCCGTATTCCTTGACCGCGCGCGCAACGGCGGCCTTGATGTCCGGCTCGCTGGTGACGTCGGTGCGCTGAAAGACCGCGCGCCCGCCTGCCGCGGCGCATTCGGCGACGGCGGTCTCGCCTCCCTGCGAATTCAAATCGGTGAGGACGACGCTCGCGCCTTCTTTCGCGAATCGGATTGCCGTCGCGCGGCCCATCCCGCTCGCGGCGCCGGTGATCACTGCAACTTTTCCCTGAATTCTGCCCATTGCCTTTCTCCTGCGCGCGCCCGGTCGCGCGGCATTTCGATGTGAGTCGTAAATTCTCAATAGCAATGATTGAGGCGAGTCGGGTAGCGCCTCGGCGCGATGATATAGTGATGGCGCGATGTGCCCCGAAGACCAAGACGAAAAGCCGGCCGGCCCGCACTACGACTCGCTCATCGAGTATCCGAAAGGCGCGCCCGGGCAGAGCAGCGTTGCCGCCGCGGCGCCTGTGCTCGAGGGCGAAGCGGAGGCGATCGATCAGAAGCTGGCCGCCACTTCGACCGAACCCGGCATCTACCTGCTCCGCGATCGCGCGGGCAAGGTGTTGTACGTCGGCAAGGCGAAATCGCTGCGCACCCGGGTGCGCTCATATTTTCGCGAGGGCGGCGACGGGCGCTTCCAGGTGCGCTTCCTGATGAAGCGGGTCCGCGACTTCGACACCATAGTCACCGGCAGCGAGAAGGAGGCGCTGATCCTCGAGAACAATCTGATCAAGCAGTACAAGCCCCGCTACAATATCCGTCTCAAAGACGACAAATCGTACCTGAGCGCCAAGATCACCAATCACGCGTGGCCGCGAATCACGGTGACCCGCAAGATAGTCAAGGACGGCGGTCATTACTTCGGGCCGTTCGGCTCGGCCGACGGCTTGCGCGAGACGATCAACGTCATCCGCAAGGTGTTTCCGCTGCGCACCTGCACCGACGCGGTGTTTCGCAATCGCTCGCGCCCGTGCCTCGAATACCAGATCAAGCGATGCCTCGGGCCGTGCTGCTTGCCGGTCGATCGCGACGAGTACGGCCGGCATCTGCACGCGGCGCAGATGCTGCTCGAAGGGAAAAACCTCGAGCTGCTGCGCGAGATGCGTGAGCTGATGAAGGATCACGCGTCGCGGCTCGAATTCGAGCAGGCCGCGCGCATCCGCGACCGGGTTCGCGCGATCGAAAAAACCGTCGAGCGGCAGACGGTCCTTCATCACTGGGGAATCGACGAGGATGTGTTCGGAATCTATCGCGAAGGCGGTTACATCGAGGCGATCGTGTTGATCGTGCGCGGCGGCAAGCTCACCAGCACCCAGGGCTGGAGCTTCCAGGACCTCGAATTTCCGGTCCACGAAATACTCTCGGACCTGCTGACGCAGTATTACTCCGGCGCGCGAAATATTCCCGACGAAGTGATCGTGCCGGTCGAGCTCGAGGACGCCGACGTGCGCGCGGAGCTGCTCTCGGAGCGGCGCGGCAAGAAATGCGAAGTTGTTCTGCCGCAGCGCGGCGAGAAGCTCCGGCTGCTCGAAATGGCGATGGACAACGCGCGGCAAAGTTTTGCCTCTCGGCGCGACAACGAAAAGACCCGCGAGCGGATGCTCGAAGACCTGCGGCTCAAGCTCGGCCTGCGCAACACGCCCAAGCGGATGGAATGCTACGACATCTCGAATCTGCAGGGCTCGATGGTGGTCGGATCGCAAGTGACGTTCGACGAGGGCGAGCCGCAAAAGAATCTTTACCGCCGCTACCGGATTCGAAGTTTCGAGGGCCAGGACGACTTCGCCAGCATGTACGAAGTCCTGAAGCGGCGGCTCGAACGCGCGGTGCGCGAAAACATTTATCCCGATTTGTGGGTCATCGATGGCGGCAAGGGGCAGCTGAATGTCGCACTTGAAGTGCTGCGCGAGTTCAGGCTGCTCGACCAGATCGATTGCGTCTCGCTCGCCAAGCAGCACGTGCTCAACGACCGGCGCGCGAAGGAAGTGACGAAATCCGAGGAGCGCGTTTTCGTTCCGCGGCGCAAGGATCCAATCGTGCTGCCGAAGAACTCGACCGCGCTGTTTTTGCTGGTGCGGATTCGCGACGAGGCGCATCGATTTGCGATCACCTACAACCGCGAGCTGCGGCGGCGGGCGCGGCTGCGCTCGGTGCTCGACGATATCGACGGCGTCGGCCCGGTGCGCCGCCGCGCGATGCTGCGCCACTTCGGAAGTCTCAAGCGGATTCGCGAGGCGACGACCGATGAGATCGCCGCAGTGAAGGGACTCAACCGCGAACTGGCCGCCGAGATTCGCCGGCATCTCGACGAAATGGCGGCGTTGCTCGACGTCGAGGAAGTTAAAGAGGCGGCCGATCAGATGAATCTTCCACTCGAGTCGGCAGCGATTTCCGCTGGCGAAGCTGACGCGCCAGTCAAGGACGCGCCGATTCGCGATTGACCTAAGCGTTCCCGAAAGCACACATCGTGTGTCGTGCTATCTGTTTGTGGTAGCGCATACTCTTCTGGTCATCAGCGGACGCACGCCACCGTTGATGCGCCAAGGAGTGCGCTTCTATCGCTGCCGGAGCACTTTCCGCAAGACGCTCAGTCTCGCGACCCGTGGGGCTCGAATCGATCAGGTCCCGCGAGATCTTGCCGCCGTTGCCGGCAGTCGGCCCGCTCGAACGGATTGCTCCGATTTACGCCGTCGCAGTCGCGGTGGTCGCCGGCGACGCACTTGGCAACTTTCATTTTGCAGCTCCGATGTGGCTGGCATTCACCTTTGCCGTGATCGCGCTCGGCGCGTTTCTTACATCGCGGCGGACACTCGGCCTCGCGGCCGCGTACCTGGCGATCGCGATGACGGCGAATCTGGCGGTCGCGAATGTCCTCGACCCCCGGCATTTTGCACCGAGCGTAGTCGGGATGGTGGACGGTTCGCGCGTTACGATCGAGGGGCGCGTATATCGAGAGGCCGAGCGCGAAGCATACGGCGATCGGATCTACGTCACGGTCGAGCGCGCCGCCAGGAGGGGCGGGGTCATCGAGCGGTCAAGCGGCACCGTTCGAATCGCAGTGATCGGCGGTGGGAATTTCAAACTGGGCGACGAAATCAGGCTGAGCGCGCGAATTCACTTTCCGCGCAACTATGGCAATCCGGGCGAGTTTGACTACGCCGGATTGATGGCGCGCGACGGCATCGACGCGACGATGACCGCTCCCAAAAAGTCTCTCGGCTCGGCGGTCTTTCGAATCATCAGGCATCGTTCGAGCTTTCCCGCAAGCCGGATTGAGTCGATAAGGACGCACATCGGCGAGTTCTTCGACCGCAATCTTGCCTACCCTGAAAATGCCGAGATGCGCGCGCTTGTGATCGGCGACCAGAGTGAAATCGGTGAGCCGCTGCGGCAGACATTCGCGCGCACCGGCATGGCGCATCTGCTGGTCATCTCCGGGCTGCACTTGAGCATCGTCGCGGCGGCGATGTTCGCGGCGGTGCGGCTGGCGATGATGCTGTTGCCGTCGTTGTCGAACCGCGGTTACGCAAACAAGGTGGCGGCGCTCGCCGCGATGGCCGCAGTGTGCGCCTATGCGTCGATCGCCGGGCATCACGTATCGACGGTGCGCGCACTGGTGATGGTGCTGGCGTACATGCTGGCGGTGGCGATCGATCGTTCGCGCGAAGCAATCGCATCGCTGGCGCTTGCCGCAATCGTAATCTGCATCGCGCTTCCCGGCTCGACCGCCGACATCGGCTTTCAGCTCTCGTTCGCATCGGTGATCGCAATCGTGCTCGGGATGCGTCGATTCGCCGCATGGTTCGCGCGGCGCAAGCGCCTCGGCCTCCTGCGCGGCGAACCCTCGTCGAGGCGATGGCGATACATCGAAGCCGTCACCGCCTATCTCGCGGTGTCGTTTTGGGCGATGGCCGGGACGGCGCCGCTGACCGCGTATCATTTCAACCAGTTTGCGATTGTCGGAATCGTCGCCAATGCAGTGGTGGTGCCGATCATGGCGCTGGGCGCGACTATCAGCGGACTGGTTGCAGCTGCCGTGAGTTTGTTTTCGGAGCCAGCTGCGCGACCAATCTTGCTGTTCGGCGCGAGCGCGCTGGCCGCCGGCAACTGGCTGGCGGAGTGGTTCATGAATTGGCCGATGGCCTGGTTCCGCATCTTCACGCCGACAATGCTCGAAGTCGCAATCGCGTATGCGTTCCTGTCAATTTGGCTGCTCGCTCCACTAGCTGTCACGAAGCGATTGAGTCGCGAGGCGTTCGACATCGCAAGCCCGACCGGATTCGGCTGGCGTACGCGCTGCGTCGTCGCGTTGGCGGCCGTGCTGACGCTGGACGCCGGCTACTGGACCTATGATCGCTTCCTGAACCCCGATTTGCGGGTGACGTTCCTGTCGGTGGGCGAGGGCGATGGCGCGGTGGTGCGATTTCCCGGTTCGCGTGTGATGGTGATCGATGGCGGTGGCTCCTACGGCGGCTTCGACGCGGGCGAGCGAATTGTCGCGCCATACTTGTGGTCGCAAAAGATCATGCGCGTCGATTACATCGCGCTCAGTCATCCCGACCTCGACCACTTCGGCGGCCTGGATTTTATCGCGATGAACTTCGCACCGCGCGCGTTCTGGACGACCGGCGTGCCCAGCCTCGACCTCAGCTACGCACGCTTGATGGAGGATCTCGCGCGCGCCGCGATTCCCATGGTACAGGTCCGCGAGACGGCTCCGGTCGCGTCGATTGGCGGTGTTGCGATTGCGTCGCTCAACGGCGACATGGGCATCGCGAGATCGCAGAACAACAGTTCGATGGTCTTGCGCCTGGGGTTCGGCAACGCGTCGATTCTGTTCACCGGCGACATCGAGTCGGCCGGCGAGCGCGCGATGATCGCGAAGGCTGGCGATCTTCACGCGACGATTCTCAAGGTCCCGCATCACGGCAGCGCGACGTCCTCGACGGCGGTTTTCATCGCGGCGGTGCATCCGGAGGTTGCGGTGACCTCGGACGGCTATCTGAACAACTTTCATTTTCCATCGCCCGCAGTCGTCGAGCGTTACCTCGAGGCGGGCGCCGTTCTCATGCGCACCGACCTCGACGGCGCAGTGATGGTTGACACGACGCGAAATCGAATGACGGTGCGCGCTTTCCGCGACCCTCGCGGCTCAATCGGTATTGTCCCGGCGGCTTGCGCCAGGCCTAGAGCGAATTGAGCACAAGTATCAAAAATGGTACGATGTTCGGTGAACACGACCGTCAAGCGCTTGCCCGCCTCCTTCTACCGCTCCAATAGTGGGCGCGAGCCGGTGCGCGAGTGGCTGAAGGGCCTTGAGCCGGAAGACCGAAAGGCGATCGGCGATGACATCAAAGATGTTGAGTTTTCATGGCCGATCGGGATGCCCCTCATTCGGTCGGTTGGCCGCGAATTGTGGGAAGTCCGCTGCCACTTACCGCGCGGCCGTATTGCGCGCGTGGTTTTCTCCGTGGATCGGGGGAGGATGGTGCTCCTCCACGGCTTTATCAAGAAGACTCAAAAGACCGCGCAACGCGATATCGCTCTGGCACTTAAACGAATGAAGGAAGCAGGCATATGAAGAAGAAGCATATCGGATCATCCTTCGATAGCTGGCTCCGCGAGGAGGGCATCTACGAAGAAGTCACCGCGAGTGCGATCAAGCGCGTCCTCGCCCGGCAAGTTGAAGCCGCGATGAAAGAGCGAGAGTTTTCCAAAGCGGAAATGGCGCGAAGGATGCGCACCAGCCGCGCCGCGCTGGACCGCTTGCTCGATCCCGGCTACGAGGCGGTGACGTTGAGCACGCTCCGCAAAGCAGCCACGGCCGTGGGCCGTCAACTCCGCCTGGAACTTGTGTAAGGGAATCTATTCCGAACGCTCGTTCAGAGCGCTGTGTAAAATGCGCGCGGGTTTCTATCGACCACGCCCATCACTCTGAGCTACTTTATGAAGCGAGATGGATTTGAACCTCACAGAAGCGCAACGGGGCGCGCGCGACGTTGCCCGCCGCTTCGCCCGCGAAAAGCTCGGGCCGATCGGGGTCGAGGCCGATCGCTCGCATCGGTATCCAGCCGAGGCGATTGACGAGCTCGCGCGGCTCGGAATGCTTGGCATCTTCGTTCCCGAACAATACGGCGGCGCTGGTCTCGATCACGTTGCCTATTCGCTTGTGCTCGAGGAACTCGCGGTCGAATGCGCTTCGACGGCGGTCATCATGTCGGCCCATTGCTCGCTCGCGTCGTGGCCGATCCTCGGCCTCGGCACGGCGAAGCAGAAGGATCATTTCCTGCCGAAGATGGCGACTGGCAGCTGGCTCGGCTGCTTCGCGCTGACTGAGCCGCAGGCCGGATCCGACGCCGCGGGCCAGAAGACGCGCGCAGTGCGCGACGGCGATTCGTACGTGATCAACGGCACCAAGAATTTTATTACCAACGCGCCGCAATCGAAGGTCGCGATTGTTTTCGCAATGACGCAGCCCGACAAGGGACATCACGGGATCAGCGCGTTCGCGGTCGAGACCGATACGCCCGGATGGGCGGTCACGCGGGTCGAAGACAAAATGGGAATTCACGGCGCGCATTCCGCGCAGCTGAGTTTTTCCGATATGCGGGTGCCGCGCGAGAATCTGCTGCTCGAAGAAGGGCAGGGCTTCAAGGTCGCAATGAAAACGCTCGACGGCGGCCGGATTGGGATCGCCTCGCAGGCGCTCGGGATCGCGCGCGCATCGCTCGAGGCCTCGTTGAAATACGCGCAGGAGCGGCTGACGTTCGGCAAACCGATCGCGCAATATCAGGCGATTCAATGGAAGCTCGCCGACATGGCGGTCGAGATTGATGCGGCGCGGCTGCTGACGCATCGCGCGGCGACGCTGAAAGATCGCGGCGAAGCGTGCACCAAGGAATCCGCGATGGCGAAGCTGTTCGCCGCCGAGACCGCGATGAAATCCGCGACCGAGGCGGTGCAGATTCACGGCGGCTATGGCTACACCAAGGAGTTCAAAGTCGAGCGCTTTTTCCGCGACGCCAAGATTACCGAGATTTACGAAGGCACCTCGGAGATTCAGCGCCTGGTGATCGCGGGCAGCGTGCTCGAGAATCGGTGAGGGTCAGTCCATGAGCAAGAAAACGAAATGGCTCGAGACAACCTACAGGCAGGCGAGCGAGCGCCCGGTGCGCTTCTCGACCGTGTCCGATATGGAACTCGCGCCGCTTTACACGCCCGACGACGTGACCGGATCGTACGACGACGCGCTTGGCAATCCCGGTGAGTTTCCGTACACGCGCGGGGTGTACGGCTCGATGTATCGCGGGCGGCTGTGGACGATGCGGCAGTTCGCGGGCTTCGGACTCGCCGAGGACACCAACGCGCGCTTCCATTTCCTTCTCGGCCAGGGGCAGGACGGACTCTCGACCGCCTTCGACATGCCGACGCTGATGGGCTACGACGCCGATCACGAACGCGCGCTCGGCGAAGTGGGGCGTGAAGGGGTTTCGGTCTCGACGGTCCACGACATGGCGACGCTGTTCGATCGAATTCCGCTCGACCGGGTAACCACTTCGATGACGGTGAATTGCTCGGCGTCGATCCTGCTGGCGATGTACCTGGTGGTGGCTGAGCGCAACGGAATTCCGTGGGAGCGGGTCGGCGGCACGATTCAGAACGACATGCTCAAGGAGTACATCGCGCAGAAGGAATGGATTTGCCCGCCGCGGCCGGCGCTGCGAATCGTCACCGACATGATCGAGTTCTGCGCACGCAAAGTTCCGCGCTGGCACGCGGTTTCGATCTCCGGCTACCACATTCGCGAGGCGGGATCGACCGCCGTGCAGGAGCTGGCGTTCACGATTGCCGACGGCGTCTGCTACGTCGATGAGGCGGTGAAGCGCGGAATCGCAGTCGATGACTTCGCGCAGCGGCTGTCGTTCTTCTGGAATCTGCACAACGATTTTCTCGAAGAGGTCGCCAAGCTGCGCGCCGCGCGCCGGATGTGGGCGCGCATCATGCGAGATCGCTTCGGTGCGAAGAATCCGAAATCGATGATGCTGCGGACGCATGCGCAGACCGCGGGTGCGTCGCTGACCGCGCAACAGCCGATCAATAACGTCGTGCGGGTCGCGATCCAGGCGCTGGCGGGCGTGCTCGGCGGAGTGCAGTCGCTGCACACCAATTCGATGGACGAGACGCTCGCTCTGCCGACCGAGCAGGCCGTGATGGTCGCGCTCCGCACGCAGCAGGTCATCGCCGAGGAGACGGGAGTAACGAATACGATCGATCCATTCGGCGGCAGCTACGCGGTCGAGGCGCTGACGGACCGGATGGAGCGCGAGGCCAACGATTATATCCGGCGTATCGATGAGATGGGCGGGATGGTCAAGGCAATCGAGACGGGCTACCCGCAGCGCGAGATCGCGGAGGCCGCGTTTCACTTTCAGCGCCAGCTCGAGCAGGGGATCAAGACGGTCGTCGGCGTCAACAAGTATTCGATACCCGAGGAGATTCCGATCGCGACGCTCAAGATTGATCCCGCGATCGAAGAGCGGCAGATTCAGCGGGTGCGCAAAGTGAAGCGCGAGCGGAATTCGGCGGCGGTCAAGCAAGCGCTCGCGCGGGTTTCCGAGGCCTGCCGCTCGGGTGAGAATCTGATGGCGCCGATTTGCGAAGCGGTGCGCCGCGACGCGACGGTTGGCGAGGTGTGCGACATTTTTCGCGCCGAATTCGGCGTGTACACAGACCCAGGCTGGATTTAGGCGATGGCGGAAAAGAGACTCAGAATTCTGGTGGCGAAGCCCGGACTCGACGGTCACGATCGCGGCGCCAAGATTATCGCGCGCGCGCTGCGCGACGGCGGCTTCGAGGTGATCTACACCGGGCTGCATCAGACGCCCGAAATGATCGCGGAGGCCGCCGTGCAGGAAGATGCCGACGCGGTCGGGCTCAGCGTGCTGTCGGGCGCGCACATGACGCTGTTTCCCGAGGTGATGCGCCTGCTGAAGGAGCGCGGCGCCGGCGAGGTCGCGGTGTTTGGCGGCGGGATTATTCCCGATGACGACGCGGTCAAGCTCAAGGAGATGGGCGTGCGGCAAATCTTCACTCCGGGCGCATCGACCGAGGACATCGTCAAGTGGGTGCGCGAGAACGTCGCGCCCCGCACTTAGCGCAAAATGAATTTCGATCTGACTGAAGAGCAACGGCGCATCCGCGAGACGCTGACCGACTTCGCCGAGCGCGAGATCAAGCCGCACTCGAGCAAGTGGGACAAGGAGGAGACCTTCCCGCGGCATATCGTCGAGCAGCTCGGCGAGTTGGGATTCCTTGGCGTCGCATTTCCGGAAAAGTTCGGCGGCGGCGGCGCGGACACGCTCTCGCAGGTGCTGGTGGTGGAGGGGCTCTCGCGCTACGACGCGTCGATTGGGCTCACATGCGCCGCGCAGATGTCGCTCTCGACCGGGCACATCGCGGGGTTCGCCTCCGACGAGCAGCGCGCGCGTTACGTACCGGAGATGCTGCAGGCGAAGAAGCTCGGCGCCTGGTGCCTGACCGAGCCGAGCTCCGGCTCCGACGCGGCCGCGATGCATACGAAGGCGACGCGAGTCGGGGACAACTATTCGATCACCGGCTCGAAGATGTTCATCACCAACGGCACGGTCGCCGACGTCTATGTCGTGATGGCGATTACCGACCCGGCGCGCGGGCGCGACGGCGTGTCGGCGTTCATTGTCGATCGCGGCACGGCGGGACTCTCGAACGGAAAGAAAATCGAGAAGCTGGGATTGCGCGCGTCGGACACGGCCGAAGTCATTTTCGATAACGTCACTGTGCCGGCGCGCAACCTCGTCGGCGATCTCGGCGCCGGCTACCGGCAGACGCTCAAGGTGCTCGAAGCGGGACGCATCGGAATCGCGGGATTCGCGGCGGGAATCGCGCGCGGCGGATTCGAGGAAGCGCGCGCATACGCGCTCGAGCGTGGGCAGTTCGGCAAGAAGATCGCCGAGTTCCAGGCAATCCAGTGGATGTTCGCTGACATGGCGACGCGCATCGAGGCGTCGTGGGTGCTCATCTGCCGCGCCGCGGCGCTCAAGGATGCGGGCAAGCCGTTCGCGCGCGAGGCGGCGATGGCGAAGCTGTTCGCATCGGAGACCGCGATGTGGTCAACGATCAAAGCCGTGCAGATTCACGGTGGCTACGGCTACGTCACCGACTTCCCGGTCGAACGCTACATGCGCGACGCCAAGCTGTCGGAAATCGGCGAGGGCACCAGCGAGGTGCAGCGCATGATCATCGCCAAGTCGCTGCTGCGCGACGGCTACCTGCCCGCCTGATCGATCACTCGAGTAAATCTTCGCGGATAGCGGCGAGCTCGGCGGGCCCGAGGCCGATGACTTCGCGCATGAAGCCCTCGATGCCGCCGTGCTCGTCGATTAATTCGAACACCGGGTCAAGTTGTTCGGCTGCGAGCGGGATCTTGGTAAAGACCAAATTGCTTTCGAGAAAATCGGCGACGATTCGATCGCGCTCGACACCGAGCATCGAGAGCAGCATCGCGGCGCCCACGCCCGTGCGGTCGCGGCCGGCGGAGCAATGAAAGAGCAGGGGATAAACGTCGCGCTCGGCGAGTAGTTTGAAGAAGCGGCGCCAATCGTCGCGGAACTGCATCACGAGCGCGAGATGCTCACGGCCCGGCTCCGGCGCAACGCGCGTGTAGCCCTGGTCGTTGAACCACTGATCGCCCATCGGGATGTGTTCCCATCGTATGCCTTGACGTGAAGCCGGCAACGGCGCGCCAAGGTGTTTCACTTCGGCACGGCTTTGAAGAGTGACGAGGGTGCGAAGCTTCAGCCGGCTGATGGGACTTTCGGACGGGACTTCGGCGAGATGCGATGAGCGAAATATCCGGCCGACGCGGACGCGGCGCCGGCCGGGGGCGGGATGGCCGCCGAGATCGCGGAAATTTTGTGCGGCGAAACCACGCAGCAGCTCGAAATCGACCACCACGCGCGGGTTCTCCGGCGCTTCCTGGGTCTTGTTAGTATTTTTCGGCAAGGGATTCAGCCGTGGGTCTAGCTAAGATAACTTTATCAGGGTGCGGCGGCTCGATAGAAGGCGAACCACGCGGCGGAACATGGCGACCTTGCAACATAGGACCAACATCTAGATGGCAAACACTCATGCGATTGTGATCGGCGGGAGCATGGCCGGACTCTGTGCCGCGCGCGTGCTGGGCAAGTTTTGCGACAAGGTTACCGTGATCGACCGCGACGCATATCCCGCGGGCGCGCACGAGCGGCCCGGCGTCCCGCAGAGCAGGCATGTTCACGCATTGCTGATGCGCGGGCGGATCGAGCTGGAGCGCCTGTTCCCGGGTTTTGAGCGGACGATGCTCGAGTGCGGCGCAATCGAGATAAATTTCGGCCGTGACTTTGCCGCGCTCAGGGCGGATGGATGGGCGGAGCGCCGTCCAAACACGATCACGACATTGTTTGCCAGCCGGGTGCTGATCGAGGCGACCGTGCGCGAGCTTTTGCGCAAACTACCGAACGTCGAGCTGATCGAACGCGTCGAGGCGGTCGGCTTCGAGACTGTGCGCGGCGATGCGCTCCGGGTGAGCGGCGTGAAGGTGAACCCGCGCGACGGCGCGCCCGCGTTCACGCTCAATGGAGATCTGGTCGTCGATGCGAGCGGGCGTGCGACCAAAATTCCGTCGTGGATAGAAGCGATGGGCCTGCCGATGCCGCCCGAGACGGTGGTCGATTCGCATACCGGGTACGCGTCGCGATGGTACAAGACCAATCCTGAGCGGCGGCCGAAGGACTGGTGGTGGAAAGGAATCTGGATCGATCCGGTCGCGGACAATGTTTCGACTGCCGGCGTGCTGTTCCCGGTCGAGGGCAACAGAATGATTGTCTCGCTGGCGGGGATCGGCGGTCATTATCCGCCGAGCGACGAGGTCGAATTTACCGCGAAACTCGCGCAGCTGCGCTCGCCGATAATCGCCGAGGAAGTCGCGCTGGCGGAACCGATGTCGCAGGTCTATTCGTACCGGCAGATGGCGAATCGCTGGCGGCACTACGACAAGTGGGGTGCGCGGCTCGATGGCTTCGTCGCGCTCGGCGATTCGTCGTGCGCGTTCAATCCCGTTTACGGACAGGGTATGACGTTGGGTGCGCTGTCGGCGCTGATGCTCGGCGAGTGCATCGAAAAAGACGGCGTCGGCGACCTCGAGCTGCCGCGAAAATTCTTTGCCGCGCAGGCGCGCTTCCAGGCCGAGCCGTGGGGCCTCGCGACCGCATCTGATTTCAGGGTTCCGGGCACCGAAGGCAAGCGTCCGCTGATGAGCCGCGTGCTCGATCCTGTGATTGGAAAGATGTTCCAGGTGGCCAACGACGATCCGGCGATCGGCGAGCGTATCGGCGAAGTGATCAACATGATGAGGCCGCCGTCGGCGCTGTTCGAACTATCGCTACTCAAGCTCATCGCAAAGGCCTGGTCGCGTAGATTGATTACGGGCAGAAAAAAGGAGAAGGCGGCGTCCGCGATGCCGCCATTGGCGCTAGGGGCTGAAGGGTAGGAGCGCGACAGCTACTGCTGGTTTTGTTGGTTGGAGCTGTCGTTGGGCTCGATAGGATGGGACGGGTCGGGCTGGGGTTCGATTTTGAGTTCTACCGACATCAACTGCATCCCGCCGTGACTCCTATACACGCCACGCATAGGTGGTACGTCTGAATAGTCGCGCCCGACTGCTACTCTTATATGGCGCTCGTCCACCATGCATCCGTTGGTTGGATCGTAGCCGGTCCATCCGAGGCCAGGGAGTTGCGCTTCCAGCCATGCGTGACTGGCTTGCGCGCCGATGCTCGCAGCCTCGGCGTTCGCGGCAGGGGCCAGGTAGCCTGAGACGTAGCGGGTGGGGATGCCGGCGAGGCGCAGGACTCCTATGGTCAGATGGGCGAAGTCCTGGCATACGCCGCCGCCCACGGTGAGAATTTCGTCGGCGGTCGAATGCACCTTGGTCATCCCCGGTTCATAAATGAACTGATCCCGGATGAAGGCGACGACCCGGTTGGTATAGGCGGCGACGTCTTCGGACGGATCGGGCTTCGCCAACCAGAAGAACTTGCGCATCGCCTCACTGAACGGAACGTGACGGCTCGGGTTCAGGAAGTCGTACTCGACTCGATTGCGGTCGTGATCTTCGAGCAGATACTCACCGAACGGCATCGGTATCGCGGCTGGATGCGGAGCAAGCACGCGCTCGACCAGAGATTTCGCTTCGACGATTAGCGCGGGATGCGGATCGTGGATCGAGAACCCGTAAACGCGATTGCCGTAATAGTCGTCGTACTCGAAGGTGGAGGTGTCGGGCGTGAGATCCAGGTCAAACTCGAGGCATCGCTGATCTGTGCCTTCAAGCGGGCGCATCCGTACTTCGTTGTGCGAATCATAGGCGGGCGCCTGGTACTCGAAACGGGTGATGTGGCGGATCCGCAGCAGCATCGGATCAATTCAATCGGTCCTGAGGTAGCGTTGAAAGACCTCGTCGCCCAGCGCGGCGCATCCGTCCTGAATCGCGATCAGAAACTGATGCAAGCCGGACTTGATCACCTCCAGCGAGCGCTTCGAGCGCATCAGCGCCAGCAGTTCTTCGAGCTGAGTCGAGGCCGGGGAAGGCTCCGGCGACTGGCTCTTGATGCGGTTGAGCGAGGTTTCGAGCATCGCGAGTGCGAATCGCGCCGAACGCGGGAAGGTCGGATCGAACAGCAGAATCTCGACCACACTGTCGATTCTGATCGAGTTGCCAAAGCGCTTGCGATAGGCCTCGAGGCCCGACGCGCTGCGCAGTACCGCGGCCCATTGCAGGATGTCGAGCGAGCCGCCGACATCTTCCAGCCGCGGCAGCAGAAAGTGGTACTTGACGTTGAGCATCCGTGGAGACGTCTTCGGTGCGTTCGAGCATGATGCCGAGTTGCATGAAGTCGTACGCGATGTCGCGCGGGATGGTGCTCTGGCGGATGCCGGACAGGCGATAGAAGCTGTCCTTGAGATCGGCGAAGAAGGCGAACACGCCGGGCGAGACGAACAGCTCAGGCGTCCATTCCTGCGCGCTCAGATAAAGCGTATTGAGGTCGAGCCAAAGCTCGGACGAGATGTAATGACGCAGCGAGATGGCGTTGTTGCGGGCGGTGTTGATGCAACTGCGAATCGAATTTGGATTATCGGTGTCGAGCGCGAAAAAGTTGAGGATCGAAGCGTCGTCGGCGTTCTGGTAGGTCTCGGCGAACAGCTCGCGCTCGCCGAAAATCGCGAGCAGCGGCGCCCACGGCTGCGCGTCACGCGGCGGACTCTCGATTAGCAGATGGTAGTTGACGTCGAGCAAGCGCGCGCGCCACTCGGCGCGTTCCAGGTTGCAGGCGGTCCAGAAGAGATGGCTCGCGATTCGCCGGAGCATCAGGCCTCGAGCACCCAGGTGTCCTTGCTGCCGCCGCCCTGGGATGAGTTCACGATCAGCGAGCCCTCGCGCAGTGCCACGCGGGTCAGACCGCCTGCCAGCACCCGCGGCTTGGCGCCCAGCAGCACGAACGGGCGAAAATCGATGTGCCGCGGCGACATCTGCATGCCGCGCGCAGAGCCATTGTGGATGATCGTGGGATGGACGGAGAGCGAAATGACAGGTTGCGCGATAAAGGCCGACGGATCGTTGATTATTCGTTCGCGCGACTCGGCCAGTTCCAGTTCGCTGGCCTTGGGACCGATTACGACGCCGTAACCGCCGGACGCACCTGTCGGCTTGACCACGTAACGATCGAGATTTTTCAGCACCTCCTCGCGAACTTCCGGATCGCGCAAGAGAAAGGTCTCGACGATGGGGAGAATCGGCTCCTCGGCAAGATAGTAACGGATCATCGCGGGCGTGTACGCGTAAACCGCTTTGTCGTCGGCGACGCCGGTGCCGACACCGTTGGCGATAGCCGCGTGGCCGGCGCGCAGAGTGGCGGTCAGACCGGCGACACCGAGCAGCGAGTCGGGCCGGAAGACCAGCGGGTCGAGAAAATCGTCGTCGATGCGGCGATACAGGACGTCAATCTGGCGCAGCCCGTGAACGTCCTTCATATAGAGTTTGCGATCGACGCAAACGAGGTCCACTCCTTCGACCAGCTCGATGCCCATCTGCTGCGAGAGGAACACGTGCTCGAAGAATGCGGAGTTGAAAGGGCCGGGCGTGAGCAGCGCGATCGTGGGATTCGATTTGCCGTTGGGCGACTGCTCCATCAGGCATTGCAGCAGGTCGGCGGGGTAGCGCTCGACGCTGCGAACGCGCGATGCGCGCATCAGGGTCGGGACCAGGCGCGTCATCACTACGCGATTTTCGATCACGTATGAAACGCCGCTTGGAGTCCGCACGTTGTCCTCGAGTACGTAAAAGCGGCCATCGACGCCGCGCACCAGATCGATGCCCGCGACGGTGACGAAGTTGCCGAGCGGCGGCTTGATGCCGACGGCGGCGCGGCGGAACTGCGGGCATCCGAGCACCAGATCGCGCGGGACGACGCCGTCGGACAGGATGCATCCGTCGCCGTACACGTCGCCAAGGAACGCGTTGAGCGCGCGCACGCGTTGAATCAGGCCGGCTTCGAGCGTGGCCCAGGTGGCGGCGTCGATGACGCGCGGAATCGGATCGAAGGGGAAGATGCGCTCGGAGCCGTCGGCGGCGCCGTACACGTTGAAGGTCACGCCCATCCGGCGGAACATGCGGTCGGCGCGCGCACAGATTTCGGTGAATTGCTCCGGCGCCATCGAGAACATCGTGTCGATGACAGCCTCGCATCCACTTCGCGGCTGGCTCGAAAGATCGAGCATCTCGTCGAAGGCGCCTACGTCAGTCTTGTACGCCGCCCAAACGGGCACCGTCCTGCCTGTTTCAGAAACAGTCGAGTCCATCGCAAATCACCTCACCGCCGTAGCTGGTGCAGGATTCAGCATCCAGCGCGTCCGGTGTCATTTGAAGAGCAATCGGCGGGCCAGACTCAGGCGTGAATCTCAGCCGCGCTCTGCGCGAGGTAGGCCTGGTAGTCGCGGTTGGTCGCGAGCAACTCGGCATGCGTTCCGGAGGCGGCAATGGTACCGCCGTGGATGAAGAACACTCGGTCGCACGCGGCGAGCGTGCCCGCGCGATGGGCGACTATGATGATAATGCGATCGCGCGCGAGCGCGGTCAGCGTTGCCAGAAGATCGGATTCCGAGGCGGGATCGAGCGGCGCGGCGGGCTCGTCGAGCACAATGATCTCGGGGCGTCGAAGGAGGGCGCGCGCGATGGCGATTCGTTGCTTCTGTCCGACCGACAGGCGCGCGCCGCGGCGGCCGAGCATGGTCGAGTAGCCGTCGGGCAGGCGGTCGATAAATTCCGCGGCGCCGGCCATCGCGGCTGCTTCGCGAACCTCCGCCATCGACGCGCCGGCGCTGCCGTAGCGGATATTGTCCTCGATCGAAGTCGAAAAGAGCGATTCACTCTGAAATACGAAACCGACACGCGCGCGAATCGTGTCGGGCGCGACCGTGCGCGAATCGACGCCCGCGAAGGTGATTGTTCCCGCGGACGGTTCGACGAAGCGCGGGATCGAGTGGATGAGCGTGGTCTTGCCGCAGCCGCTTGGACCCGCCAGCGCAACCATTTCGCCCGCGCGCATCGACATGCTCACGCCGCTCAGCACGGTGGTGGCGCCGTAGCCGATCGCGACGCCGCGGAATTCGAGCCGCTTGATGCGTCCGCCGAGTCCGTCGCCGCCGCCATCGCTCACCGGCTCGGCGAGATTGTCGAGCACGCTATGCACGCGCCGCAGCCCCGCGACTGACGCCTGCACCGACGCCCACGTGCTGCCGATGATAGACATCGGATTCGCCAGCATCGAGCCGTAGCCCGCGAGCAGCACGATGTCGCCGAGCGTCATGCGGCCCGCGATCACCTGCATCATCAGGTAGTAGAAGCTGTATCCGATCAGCACGCAGCTGACGGGCGTCAGCACCAGCACCATCAAGAAGATGATCGCGAGCATGCGCAGCGTCGAGCGGAAGGACTGCCAGCTTGCGGCATCGACGACCGCCGTCTCGCGCGACTCCTGTCCGAAGGCCTTGATCAGCTGGACCTGCGCGACGCGCTCTTCGAATGCCGCCATCACGTTGCTGCCGCTCTCGCGCATCGACTGGCTCTGATCGCGGAGCGCGCGTCCGAACAGACCGCTGCCGATTGCGATCGCCGGCAGAAAGAGAATCGCAGCGACGATGATCACCGGCTCGTTGCGGAACTGTACCGAGAGCACGAGCATCGCCATCACGAACATCGCCACCGACATGATCGGCGCGAGCACGCCACGATAAAATACCGGGCCGATCGACGCGCTGTCGTACATCACGCGGAAAACGGCGTCGCCGATTTTCTGGTCCGCGTAGAGCGCCAGCGGCGAGCGCAGAAATCGCTCGTAAATCGCGGTGCGCAGCGACTGGTTCATCCGCTGCGTGAGATCGATTGTGACCCGCGATTCGAGGTAGCCGAACAGACCGTTCCATAAGCTGCCGCCCTCGTTGGCGTCGTTGGCGGTGATGCCGGCCTGGTCAAGGCCGCCGCTATTCACGCTGGTGCCGAGCGCCTGCGCCTCGCCGTGGACCATCCCGATCAGAATGACGGTCAGCACGAGAAATAAGCAGACGGCAACCAGCAGCCCGCCGCGGCTGGCGCCAACCAGCGGCGTCAGGATCGCGGCTGGAATGCCGGTTAGAGGGAGCCCGTCGAGGACGTTGTCGATGACGATCTTCAGCGGCCACGGCGTCATCAGAAAGAACGTCAGCGAGACGAAAACCAACGCGCACTTAATCGCGACCAGGCGGCGATAGCGGCTGACGTACGGCCAGCTCTTGACCAGGATGCGCCAGGCTTCGCGCCATGTGAGCGGCGTCTGTTCCCCGGCGTAAAGAAGGTTTGCGCGCGAGTCGCGTGGCGCGGCGCCGTCAGGCATTGCCCACCTCGCGAACCGGCACGTCGTCGAGCGCTGAACCATCGGCGGCAACCAGGCGGCCGGCGGCAAGATGGTAGATACGGTCGGCGCGAGAGGCGGTCGTGCGCCGATGCGTCGCGAGAATCACCATGCGCCGCTTGGGGTCCGCGTTCACCCAGTCGCGCAGGCCGAGCATCACGGTCTCTTCGGTGGCCACGTCGAGCGAGGAGGTCGGCTCGTCGAGCAGAAGAATCGGCGCGTTGCGCAGAATCGCGCGGGCGAGACCGAGCCGCTGCGCCTGGCCGACCGACAGTTTCGATCCTTTTTCGCCGAGCATCGTGTCGAGGCCGGCCGGCAACGATGCGACGAATTGACCGAGGCCGGCGCGGTGAATCGCTTCGGCAACTTCCGCCGTGGTCGCGTTCGGGCGGCCGTACGCGACGTTGTCCCGAAGGCTGGCGGTGAAGAGCGGATTTTCCTGCAGGCCGACCGAAAGTATCCCGCGCCATGCGCTAAGATCGAAGCTCGCAATCGGTTTGGCGTCGAGCAGGATACTGCCCGCCGTCGGATCGAAGAACCTTACGATAAGCGAGATGATCGTGCTCTTGCCGGATCCGCTGGCTCCGGCGATGGCGGTAATTTCACCGGCGCGCGCCTCAAGACTCAAACCGGCGAGGACCGGCGACCGCGGGTCGTAGCCGAAGGTCACGTCCTCGAACCTGAGAGCGGCCGCGGAGTTTGGCGGGATCGCATGGCCGCTGCTGACGCTCTGCTCGGGCGCTTGGCCGAGCATCTCGAGCACGCGCGAGATTGCGACGACCACGTCCTGCATGCTGCCCCACTGGTCGGTGATATTTCGCGTGCGCGCGCTGACCCTCGACACCAGCGCAATCGATCCCTGGAACAGTCCCAGCGAAACCGCAACGTGCCCGAGGCCCGCTCTTCCACCCGCCATCACTTCGGTCGCCCCGACGTACATCGCGGCAACGTACGCGAGTCCGCGAACCGTGTTGGTGATGGCGCGATAGCGCGCGAGCATCAGGCGCGATCGACGCCCTGCAAGGAACGCATCCCAGTTCTCGCGGGCGTAGTGCTCCGCTTCGCCGCTTTCGGTGCCGAAAGCTTTGACGGTTCTGATCGAGGCGAGGGTTTCTTCGACGCGCGTGGTCGCGAGCGCTGTTGCTTCGCGCTCGCCGATGAAGGCGGCGCGCAGGGAATTAGCATACATCCACGCCAGTATGAAGTTCGCGGGCATCAGCAGGACGACGATCAGCGCCAGCCGGTAGTCGTACCAGACCAGGTAGAGGATCGAGCCGATGGCGGCCGGGATGAAAATCACCGGCTGCACGATCAAGCCGTCGATCACGTTGGGAATCGCGGCGGAGTCCTGGAACATCCGGAAGATCGCGTCACCGATTTTCTCTTCGGAATGAAAGCGCACGCTCAGTTCCTGCATGCGGGTGTACAAATTGACGCGGAACAGATTGCTGATGCGCTGTAAAATCCAAATGGCATAGCCGAAAAGCAATCCGACAACCGTCAAGCCCACGACCGCCGCGATCCCGCCGGCCACGCATGCGTGAATCAGCACGGTTCGCCGATCGGCATGCAGCGGCACCCGCAGCATCCATGCCTGCGTCCGCGTCAATGCGGCGCCGTGGCCGACGACGTCGAAGAACACGCGCGTGAGATTGAGTCCAACCAGACCGCCGAGCAGAGCCGGCAGCGTCAGCAGGAACAGGTACACGAGATGGCGCCGGTAGGGGCGGATGAATGGCCACACTCGCGCGAGCAGGAGGAAGACGTGGCGCGAACGCAGCCGGCGAGCGTCGGGGAACGCCAACTCGGCCAGGGGCGGCGGCGCGGTAATTGTCGGTTCAGCGTCCAATCGAATCGCGGCGACTCACTTGCCGGGCGCGGCTCCGGCCGCGGCCAGTATGCTGTCTTCAAGAGTGAATTTCGAGGTGCACGCTACCTGGTTTTGATTGCCGCCGAGCCCATAGCGGCCCTGGAAATCCGCCGACACCGAGGCGAGCGTCGAGCGCCTGGTCGTTTTTTCGAGCTTGACGGTTACCGTCACCGTGCCGTCCTGCAACTTGTAGATCATCTGAACCGGGCCGGTCTCGCAGAATGCCCAGTTGCGCCACGTCAGCTCATCGGTAGTGGTTTGCTTGGCGACGAGGGTAAGGGTTCGCTGGTCGGCGCTGACCAGCTGGAACTGGCTCAGCGACGAGTCCGAGAAATACTTCTTGAGAGTGGCGAAGACTTCACCGGCCGGTTTTTGAATTTCATTCATGCGCGGCACGACGCGCGGCGAGTCGATTGCGAAAGCGGGCGTGAAGGCAAAGAGAAGCAGAGGCGTTATGATCGATGCGACGATTAGTTTCATGACTCCTCCTGGATGGAGTACGAATTTGACAGCTGCGAGGTTGCAGGGTCCGGACGATCATAACGGCCCGCGAAACAGCGCGTAAAGGGGCGTGGTTCGCCAATACTGTTTGATGGTAAATTTCGCGCTCAAAGGAGTGCACCATGCCCGCGTTGATCTTTGAAAAACGGAATCACGTCGCCTACCTCACAATGAACCGCCCCGAAGTTCACAACTCGCTGAATCCCGAAATGCTTGTCAGTCTCGCGGCGGCGTGGCGGGAGATCGAGGGCGACGACGCGGTGCGCGCGACGATCGTCACGGGTGCGGGCAAGGTCGCGTTCTCGGCCGGCGCCGATCTCGGCAAGCTGATTCCGCTGTTCACTGGCGCGCGAAAGCCCGAGGACGAATGGGACCGCAAGCTGCTCGCGGACCGCAAGCTCGGCGACATCGCGCTGCTGCGCGGCTATGACATGGACAAGCCCGTGATTTCCGCGGTCAACGGGTTTTGCATCGCGGGCGGAATGGAATTCATTCAGGGAACGGACCTGCGAGTCGCGTCAGAGAATGCGAGCTTCGGTTTGCAGGAAGTGAAGTGGGCGATCATCCCGGCGGCCGGTTCGCTCGCGCGCTTGCAACGCCAGATTCCGTACTGCAAGGCGATGGAGATCCTGCTTACGGGCAATCGAATCGATGCGCAGGAAGCGTGGCGGCTCGGACTGGTGAACTACGTAGTGCCGCAGGAGAAGTTGATGGCCAAGGCCGAAGAACTCGCGGCGACGATCGCGCAGAACGGCCCGCTGGCGGTGCGCAAGATCAAGGAGGCGGTACGGCGAACGTCGGGGCGTCCGTATGAAGAGGCCTTCAAGATCGAAAACGAAATTGCGCGCGAAGTGATGAAGTCCGAGGACGCAAAGGAAGGCCCGCGCTCGTTCATGGAAAAGCGCAAACCTAACTACAAGGGTAGGTAGCGTTTAAGCTCCTGCCAACGCACGCATTGTGTTGGGATAGTCGCGCGCGGTGGTTGCGGCGGGGCCTATCGGAAACACGACGGGATGGGTGACGCCGGCGGCGCGGAACCGCGCGACGAAATCGCGGCCGGCTTTGGCGTTTCCGAACACCGCTATTTTGCGGCATGACGCTTCCGAGATGGCTCTGGGAGCCTCGTCGCGCTTGCCTTCCTTCCACAGCCGGCGGACCTCGTCGAACTCGGCGGCGAGTCCGTAGCGCGCGAACATCTTGTTGTAGCTGTCCACGAAGGCGTAGCCAGCCAGCTCGCGCCGGAATGAATCCACGGCTTTATCTTCGTCCTCGGTGATGCACATGCGGATGTAGATGCCGACATCGACGGCAGATGGATCGCGTCCCGCGGCTCTGGCGCCCTCGGCGATATGGTTCACCATCGGCGCGATTGCTTCCGGCGGCGAGTAGTTCATCAGGACACCGTCGGCGACTTCGCCGGCGAGTCGAAGCATCGGCGCGTTGAGGCCCGCCAGGTAGATCTTCGGCGGATGCGGCGCCGTGATGCGCATGCTCAGCTTGAAGTCGGACTTGTACACTTCGCCCGCGAATTTCGAGCGGCCCTCGGTGAACAACTGGCGCATGATGGTGACGCATTCGCGCATCGCGGTGACCGGCTTGCGATACGACGCCCCGTGCCAGCGCTCGACGATGATCGGACTCGACACGCCGAGACCCGCAATCGCGCGGCCGCCGGAAAGTTCGTTGATGGTGAGAAATCCCATCGCCATCGCGCCCGGCGTGCGAATCTGGATCGGAATGACGCCGGTGGCCAGTTCGGCCTTGCGTGTGTTGACCGCGAGCGCGGCCAGGCTGGCGAACGCGTCGGGTCCGCTGACCTCGGCGATCCACAATGAGGTGTAGCCGAGATCCTCGGCCTCGCGGATGAGTGCGAGGCGTGCGGCGAGCGCGTCGGCGCCGACGCCGACGTTAGTCTGTAGTCCGAGCTTTTGATTTGATGGCATCTGGAATCCGTGCGAGTTTGGTTTTGCAGAGATTCTGCGGCTATTCGATTATGGCTGCAAGCATAGTTTTAGACAGGAGCATTGAACGATGGCCTACTACGATTCCGATGGCGTGCAGATTTATTTCGAAGAACACGGAAGAGGCGAGCCGGTCGTGCTGGTGCACGGGTTCGCGTCGCGCGCGGATCACAACTGGGGCGCGATGAATTGGTTCACCACGCTCGCGGCGACTTATCGTGTCATCGCGCTCGATTGCCGCGGGCATGGCAAGAGCGGCAAGCCGCATGACCCGGCGGCATACGGCGGCGAGACAATGGGCGACGATGTGATCCGGCTGATGGATCACTTACGAATCAAGCGCACACTGATCATGGGCTACTCGATGGGCGCGCGAATCGTGACGGGTCTGCTGATGTTGCATCCGGAGCGTCTGCGCGCGGCGGTACTGGGCGGAATCGGCGCTGCCTCTGCAAGCGCGCCGAGCTTCGATCGCAAGCCAATCGTCGATGCGCTGCTGGCGGACAATATATCGGCTGTAAAGGAGCAGCGGGCGCGGGATTTTCGCCAGTTCGCGGAGGCGACCGGCAACGACCTGAAGGCCTTGGCGGCGTGCATGGGATCGAATCGCGAGGATTTCACCGCCGAGCGCATCGCGGCGCAGAAGATTCGCGTGCCGGTGATGATCGTGATCGGGACGAAGGATTTGCTGGTGGGCAATCCGAAACTGCTCCACGACGCGATTCCGGGCAGCAAGCTGGTGATGCTTGAAGGGCACGATCATCTGAGTGCGCCGAGCGACAAGCACTACAAGGAAGCGGTGCTGGAGTTTTTCAAATCCGCGCCTGCGTAAACGATCAACTGACACGAGGAGCGTTGAGCGTCCCGGTCAGGTGATAGGGCTGCGGACCAGGGGGATGAGGCAAGATCGCAAGTAGCATCGCTAGTTGCGAGACAGCGGCGGGGGACGTTGACAGTGTGAACTCGATCGCGAGTTCGCTTTGGCCGGGGTCGGGTGCGAGTTGGATCGTTCCCTCGGCGGTCAGCGTCAAGTCGCCACCGCTGGTCGCGAATTCCTCGATCGTCAGCGTGCCTTCATTCAATTTGAATTTTGAATGGCCTTGGCCGAGACGGATCGGCGAACTTGCGAGCGCCGAGGTGACGGTCAAACCCGCGGCGTTCAGAACGCCGTCGCCCGCCTGCGCGATGTCACGGGGCGAAAGCAACAGGTTGCCGCTGCCGGAGAGTGCCCCGGCGGCACTCGTACCCGGGATCGTCCACAACTGCTGACGCGCGAGCTCGATCGAGTCGAGGTCGTAGCTGATTACGGTGCCGCGCCCGTTGGGACGGATCGTGACGTTGACGACGCCATCGTAGAGCGCGGCCTTTACCCGCACGCCGGGATGCATCGTGAGCATCGAGAGAAACGCCGGCGCGATCGTGACCGCCGGGCTCTCGACGAGCAGACCGGCGTTGGCGGAGCGTGTCGAGGTGAGGCGGACGTCCGACAACCGCGCGCCGAAGGGGAAGCTGGCGCTTTGGCCGCCGCTCGAAATCTCAAGCCCCATCGGCGCGAGGACTTTGGTGAGAGTTGCGGAGTAGGGGAACGTCGAGATCAGATACGCGGCGAACAGCGTCAGGCCGACAACCACGTAACCGACGCGAACGAGACCCGGGCGCCGGATTGGCGCCGACGCCCCGCCGACGGGGTCAGCCGTTCTTGGCGAGCGCGACACAGGTGAGGTCAACGTCGTAGGAATGCGTGTCCTGGGTGCGGCGCTGGATGCGAATGTTCGACACGCCAATCGGCATCGGCAGCGAATTGATGCCGTAGAGCGCATCGACCAACTGCGGCAGATTCACGTTGTCGAGTTTCAACTGCACGCTGTACTCGGTGAAGCCGTCGGTGAGTTTGCGATCGGAGCCGGGCGTGATCGAGCCTATTTTGTCGCGCCCAACGCTCTTGGTCATCGAGGCTTCGACCACCGAGAACAGCGAAAAATCCTTGCCCATCGGGACGGTACGTTGCTCGGCCTTGGCGAGGTTTGCCTTGAGCTGGGCGTAGGTGCCGGCAAGGCGGCGAACCTCGATGAGATCCTGCTGCCGTTGCGCGATCTTGTTCTGCAGCCCGGAGCTCAGATCGACGATCGGCGTGTAGACCAGGTTGTAGATCAGAAAAATTCCCAACAGGCCGGCGGCGATCTGCACCAGGATGCGCTCGCGCGGCTCGAGTTTCTGGTAGCGGCCGCGCGTTTGCGCAATCAGCGGATCGACGCGGGTGGCGGCCTGCTTGAGCAACGGGCGCAGGCGCTCCATCAGTCGTGCGCGCAGATTGTCGATCCATTCTCTAAGCATCGCTGCTGCTATTCCTCGCCGCGATCATTCGAGGGCACGGCGTCCTTGAAATTCGCGTCCATCCGAAAATCCACCTTGCTCGGATCGGAGCCGGCCTTCGCATGCGCGACCTCGATCGAGCCGAAGAAGCCGCTCTTGTCGAGCGCGCGCTTGGCTTGATCGACCGTCGAGAACGAATCCGCCTGTCCGGTTACGCGCAGGCCCTGCGAATCGATCTGCACGTCGGCCATCTGCACCGGAAATCGCGGCGGCAGCGCGCGCGAGACCGCGGCCAGTGTGTCGAGCGGCGAATGCGTCAGGTTGCCGCCGATCAGGTTGATCCGCTTGTTCATCTTCGCGATTCCCATCTGCAACTGCGTCTTGGCGTTGGCGGGATCGGATTCGCCCAGGACCGGTCCGGCGACCGCGGCGATTTCAGCGTTGACCTGGTTGAGGCGATGGAGATTGGCGGACACGCCGAGCGCGAAGTGAAGAACAACCACCGCCAACACCGCGGCCGCGAGGATTCCCGAAGTGTAGAAGGGACTGAGGTCGCCGCGGATGCGGCCGCGAAATATGAACTCGCCCTGGCGGAAATTGATCAGATCGAGCGGCTTGGTCGGCAACTCGCCCAGCAGCATCGCGATGCACGATGAAAACTTGCCGGTGTTGGGCACCGTGCCTTCGAAGATCCCGCTGTAATCGAAGGCGCCGCCGTCGCGCACCGACATCGCGAGCGAGTTGGACAGCATCCCGCGCACGTCAGGATAGGCGGCCGCCGCGCCCGCGACGATGACCTCGGTCTGGTCGGTTTCCTCGCCGGTGGCAAGCAGCGTCTGCCGCACCGAGTTGAGGATCGGCGCGGCGGCGTCGGCCGAGACCGCAGATCCGTCGGACAGCATCAGGCCGCCCGGCATCGAGCGCATCACGCGGGGAGTTCCGGCGAGGTCAACCAGCACGACCGAAGTGGAAGACTCGTCGCCTTCGACCACCAGGTGCGCCATCGGCTTGGCGCCGTTTCCGTTATTCGCACGCGTGAACATCGCGGCCAGCGCGAGCGGCGCGAGGGTGACGGTCTTGGCATCCAGGCCGGCCTTTTGCAGTAAACCGAGATGATCCTGCAGATCGCTCTTGCGCACCATCGCGGCCATTACCAGGGTGTGGTCGCCCTCGCGTCCGACGCGGGTAAAGGCGACGGTGCCGTTGTCAATCGGGAACGGCAGATGCTCCTCGAGTGCGAACGGAACCACCTGGTGCAGGCGGCGCGCATCCTTGAACGGCAGCTCGAGCAATCGTTTGACGGCGAGGTTTGCGGGCAGCGCCGAGATCACGATGTCGGGCTGCCCGGCCTCGGCCACCAGGCGCGACAGCGCGCCGCTCAGGTCGGCCTCGTCGTCGGCGCGAACCTTGTCGTAAACGCCGGTGAGCTTGAACGAATTCCACGAGCGCTCCGCCATCGCCGCGCGCACGCGGTCGCCGCCGAGTTCGAGCGCAAGTATTCGTTGAGCCATTAAGCGACCTTCCCCCTAGTCTTCGTGCCACGACGCGAGCGTGCCGATGCCGGTGCTCTCGCGATGGAACGTGGCCGTAATAATTTTGCGCGCGCCCGCGTAAGTTCCGGTTCCATTGATCGTAAAAAATTGGCTTCGCATATCGACGTCCTTCATCAGGCGCTGGCCAACGTCGCCGAGGTCTTGAAGGTTGCCGATGTCAGTCGGCTGGCTGAAGGGCCGCACCGTGCGCGCATCGATCAGCGCCAGCACGAGTTTCTGATCCTCCGTCAATTCCGGCTCCAGCGCCGCCAGCACCTGGGGCGAGGCGGTGTTGGCGTTCACCGCGGTCTCGCTCATCACCGTAAGAAACGGGCTCACTCGGTTGAAAATCGCCTCGTTGAACCCTTTGACCATCGCCAAATCACCTATCGTCGGCATCGCGCCGTAACGCGGCTGATACGGCGGGTTCAGCCCCGCATAGTAATCCCCGATGCCGCCGCCGAGCCCGGTGCCGTTGTTCGGCGTGATCCAATCCACGATACCTTGAACCAAGTCGGGGCTCACGTCGAGTACCGTGAACAGGCGCTGCACCTTCTGAATCGCGGCGA
Source organism: uncultured delta proteobacterium (assembly GCA_963717005.1). Classification (GTDB taxonomy): domain Bacteria; phylum Desulfobacterota; class Binatia; order Binatales; family Binataceae; genus Binatus. Next base: position 3,356,776 of record OY970324.1, on the reverse strand, counting down.
GATTCGGGACGCCATTTTGCACCATCGCATTGAGGTTGATCTTGCGCCCTTCGTCCACGATCGACAGCGAGACCGTGCCGCCATCGAGCTGCATCGGCGGAAACGGCACCGCCCACACGTCGCCCAGGGTGTCGATCGGCGTGGTCGATTGGAGATCGGTTCGCGCGTCGGCCGCCAGCAGCGCGAGGCCGATATTGACCGCCGAGCGGGCGAGGTAGCTTGCGCGCAGCTCGTTGGCCTGGTTCGCCGCCGAGACAAATCCGAGTCCCGAGGTCATCGCGAAGTCCACGACGACCAACGTCATCAGCGCGATTCCGAGCAGAACCGCCAGCAGCGCGACGCCGCGCTCGCTCTTTTGCAGCCGCATTACCATTGCAGTATCGCCATCGGCACGGTGACCTGGGTCGCAAAATCCATCACCTGGCCGCCCGGCGCTGCCATCTGAATCTGAATCGCCACCGCGACCGGCAATTGGCGTCCCCGCGGAAAACTCGACGACTCCCAGCTCTCGTTCCACGTCTGGCCGTCGAAATAGCGGAAGTGAAGCGAGAGAATATTGTCCGCCAGCGTGGTCGTTTGCGGCGCCGCCGAGTTGGTCAGCAATCCGCTTAGCTGCGAGCGCTGCAGTATGTACCAGCCCGTGTGATCGGGATTCGCCGTCAGGTTATAGGTGACTATCGTCTCCGGCGTCATCCCGGTGATTGCGCGGCGATGCCCTCCGCTGAAGGTGGACAGCGTTAGTGTATCGATCGCCGCGCCGTTGCCCATGTGGCCGGCGCCGAACAGCGCGACGTTGCTGACCGCGTACGGAGTCTGCACCGCATTGCGCAGTTCCTTGGTCAATTGCCACAACAACGCGCGGCCTTCGCGATCGACCATCAGCCGCCCTTCGGCGTGCACCTTGCTGTGCGCGATCGTGCTGAACGAGCTCGCCAGCATCGTCAGGATCAGCGCGAGCACGCCGATCGCGAGCATCATCTCGATGAGCGTGAAGCCGCGTGGCGCGCGGCGCGTCGTCAGACTGCGGCGCGTCACTGCGTCGGCTCCTGCGGCTGGCCATTCTGATCGAGCGGGATCGGCGAATGCAGGTACTCGACCAGCTCGAAATTTTGCGCGAGCGTTGGACCGTAGCGAATCAGGACCTTGACCACGCGAACGTCGGGGAACATGCCGGATGGGTCAACCTCGCGCTCCCAGCGGTAGTCGGGGAACTCGCCCGGAAACGACGCCTGGAAATCGCCGCTTTTGTGGCCGAGATCCGGATAGCGCTCGAGCTCCGCTTCCGTCATCACTGCCTGCGCCAGCATCGAGGCCCGGGTCGATTGCTGGGCGCGAATTACCGACTGCATGCTCTGATGTTGCAGTCCGAGCAGGCCCAGCAGCGCGATGCCGAGAATAGCCATTGCGACCATCACCTCGAGCAGGGTAAAGCCTCGCGCGCGTTCAAAAGGCAGGTTCATCGCGTCATACTCATGCCGGTCGGCATCACGTCGCCGCTGATGATCGCGACCTGGCCGGTCAATGGCGAAAATTCAAGCGTCATCACGTCGCCCGACGCATCCTCAAGATGCACCACGGTCGCATCGACGTAACCCTCGGGATAAAAGTTGGTCGCCACCACGCCGCGGTTGACGGTGCCGATTCCTTCGATAGTGACGTCACGAATGCGAATCGTCGAAGGCAACATTACCGGATGATTCGACATGGTGGTGTCGGGCGCGAACACCGGCTTCACCGCGTACGGATCGAGCTGCGCAGCCGCGTAGCCGTTGTTATCGAGATCGAAGATGAGCCGCAGCACGAGTTTGTGGCCGGTGGCCTCGTCGAACATGTAAGTCGCGCGGCCCGCCAGCCGGCGCGCCTGGCTCTTCAGCGCGGCCTCGCGAAATCCGCCGAGGTAGGGCAGCGCCAGCGTCAACATCAGGCCCATGATGAAAATTACGACCGCGAGTTCGAGCAGGGTGAAACCCGGCGCGGCGGGCGTCGCGCTAAAACCGGCGCGCCGCCTGGGGTGGCGAGGATCTGGCCCGGGCCGGCAGTTCATTGGGTCGTCACGACGATTGGCTCGCGTCTATATCGTCGCCGCTCTCGACACCGTCCGCGCCGAACGACTTCAGCACGTACGAGTTCCCGTCGCTTTGATAGAAGTAGGGAGTGCCCCACGGGTCTTGCGGCAGGCGTTCGATATAGCCGCCGCTTTCGTAGTTGGCCGGCACGCGGCCGTTGGTCGGCGGCGTCACCAGCGCGTTGAGGCCCTGGTCAGTGGTCGGGTAGTAGCCGTTGTCGAGGTAGTAGCGATCGAGCGCGGTCTTTATTTCGGCGAGGTCAGCCTGCGCCTTGGTGCGTTTGGCCTTGTCGGCGGCGCCGCGCAGACTCTGAACGACGATCGTCGCGAGCAGGCCGAGGATCAGAATAACCACCATGATTTCAATCAGGGTGAAACCATCCTGATTGTATCGGCGTGATTTCATCGGGCTTACCTCTCCGGCAATTTTCATTTTTCCACTCTTCGCTGCGCTACTGCATCAACTGGTTGAGCTGGAAAATGGGCATCAGCACCGCCAGCATCATGAACACGATAACAGCGGCCATCGCCAGCGTCATCACCGGTTCCAGCACGGTGGTCATCTGGCTGAGCGAGTGCGAGACTTCGCGCTCGTAGTTGTCAGCGACGCGCTCGAGCATCCGTTCCAACTCGCCGGACCGTTCACCGACCCGGATCATCTCGATCAACAGCGGCGGAAAGAGTCCGCTCTGCGAGAGTGTCTGCGCCATGCCGTGACCTTCGCGGATGCTCTCGCGGCTCTGCTCGACGGCGTCCTTGAGCAGACCGTTGGTCACTACGCCCTTGACCGCGTCGAGCGACGGCAGCAACTGGACGCCGCTGGCGAGCAGGGTGGCCAGTGTCCGCGCGAAGCGCGCGCAGATAATTCGAATCATCGTCGGCCCGATGTAATAGACCTTCAGAATCGCGGTGTCGTACATGCGCCGCCCGCGCGGCGTCGCCATCGCCGCGGTGAATCCCGCCACGAGGCCGATCAGCAAGAGCGCCAGCGGAATCCAGTAGCCGGTGACGAGACCCGAAAACGTAATCAGGATTCGCGTCGCCAGCGGCAGCGCCGCATGCTGTTGCTCGAAAATCGTCGCGACTTGCGGCACCACGTACGCCACCAGGAACGCCATGATTCCGGTGCCGACGCACATCATGATGATCGGATAGGTCAGCGCGCCGCGCACCTTGGTCACGAATTCATTCTGGCGCTCGCTGTACTCCGCGAGCCGGTCGAGCACGGCCTCGAGCGCGGCGGCCTGTTCTCCCGCGCGCACCATCCCGATGTAGAGGTCGGAAAAGACGTCGCGATGATTGGTCAGCGCGTCGGCCAGCGACGAGCCCTCGCGCACGCGCTCGCGCACCTGCGAGAGCATTCGCTTGGTCGCCGCGCGCGCCGATTGATCGCTGAGCGCGCTGAGCGCATCGACCAGTTGCACGCCCGCGCCGAGCAGCGCGCTCAACTGACGCGTCAGCAGCGCCAGGTCCGAGGCCGGCATTTTGCGCCGCCACAGCGAAGGCAGCCATTCGCGCTTGGCGGTATTGCGCTCGGCGGCGTTGGATTCCTCGTTGAGGTCGGTCGGGAAAATGCCCGACGCGCGCAGCTTGCCGCGCGCAGTGCGTGCGCTGTCCGCATCGACCACGCCGTTGACGGAACGGCCGTTGGCGCCAAGTCCTCGATAAGCAAATACTGGCATCGGTGAAAAAAAATTTGAGCGGGCGCTCTAGTCGATGTCTTCCTGGGTGACCCGCAGCAACTCCTCGATCGAAGTCTCGCCTCGCAGCACCCGCGCCGCACCGTCCTGGCGCAGCAGCGTCATCCCGACGCTGGTGCATTTGCGGCGCAAGGTTGCGGCGTCGGCGTTCTGCATGACCAGCGCGCGGATTTCGTCGTCCATGATCATCAGTTCCTGGATAGCCATTCGGCCCCGATAGCCCGTGTTGCGGCAATTTCGGCATCCCTTGGGACGGCAGATCTTGTTCGACGACGAATCGCCGGCCTTGAGTCCGATTCGTGCGAGTTCGGTTTCGGTCGGTTTGAAGGGCTCGCGGCAATCGGGGCAGAGCTTGCGGACCAGGCGTTGCGCGAGCACGGCGAGAATCGACGACGAAACCAGGAACGGCTCGATTCCCATATCGACCAAGCGCGTCACCGCGCCGAACGAATCGTTGGTGTGCAGCGTCGAGAACACGAGATGGCCGGTGAGCGCGGCCTGGATCGCGATTTCGGCGGTCTCGCTGTCGCGGATTTCGCCGACCATGATAACGTCGGGATCCTGCCGCAGTATCGACCGCAATCCGCTGGCGAACGTCAGCTCGATCTTCGGATTCACCTGCATCTGACCGACGCCGCGTAACTGGTACTCGATCGGATCTTCAATCGTGATGATGTTTTTTTCGGGCGAGTTGATTCGCGAGAGGCACGCGTACAGCGTCGTCGATTTGCCCGAGCCGGTTGGCCCGGTCGCCAGGATGATCCCGTGGCTCTGCCTGATCAAGCGATCGATTCGCTGAAGATTGTCTCCTGAAAAGCCAAGATGGTCGAGGTTGATCGCTTCGACCGCCTGCGCGCGATCGAGCAGTCGCAGCACTATGCGCTCGCCGAACGCCGTTGGAATCGACGACACCCGCAAATCGATATCGCGGCCCGCGATCCGCAGCCGGATACGCCCGTCCTGCGGCAGCCGCTTCTCGGCGATATTGAGGCCCGCCATGACTTTGACGCGCGAGGTGATCGCCGGCTGAAAGCGCTTGGGCGGCGACAGCACGTCGTACATCATGCCGTCCACGCGGAAGCGCACCACCATTTCTTTCTCGAAAACTTCGACGTGAACGTCGCTCGCGCGGTCCTTGACCGCCTGCGACAGGATGCCGTTGACGAGCTTGATTATCGGCGCCGAATCGTCGGATTCGAGCAGGTCCAGCGGCTCCGACGCGAGTTCGTTGGCGACCACGTCGAGCCGCTCCTCCTGCAGATCGATCATCAGATCTTCCGCTGAGGTGGCCGACGCCTGGTCGTACGCGCGATTGATCGCCTCGGCGATTACTTCCGCCGGCGCCACCAGCGCCTGTATCCTGGCGTCGAACAAAATTCGCAAGTCGTCGAGCGGCTCGAAGTTGGCCGGGTCGGCGACCGCAACGGTCACCGTGCCGTCGGCGCTCGCGAGCGGCAGCAGCCGGTTTTTCTTGGCGTAATTGATCGGAATCTTCGCGACCAGCTTGGAATCGAGCGAGTTCTCATCGATATGAGCCTGGAACGGCAGCCGGTATTCCTGCGCGAGTGCCCGCGCCAGGCGCTGCGGCTCCAGCGCCCCCATTTCGACCAGCACGTCGGCGAGCTCCTGCCCGGGCTTCTTGCGCTGCCGCGCCTTGTCGAGATCCTGGGCCGAAACCCACGACCGGTCGAGCAAAATCGCCTCGAAACTTTTGCGCGCAGTCGCCATCAGGCAAGTCCCAAGATGAACTCGGCCACCGGCGCCACGCGATGCTGATTTAACTCATATCGGGTCATTTTCAACGACAATGACACCCCACCAAACATACCACCATTCCCCTCATTGGGGCTCAATTAGACACGATGGTTCCGGCTCGTTGCAAGTATCCCCTCGGCACTGACCCTTTCCCGGCGGTCGCTGCGACTAGTAATGCACCGCGCCCGGCGTCGTCTGGGTCCCGTTCCCGATTGGGCTCCCGTTGATCCCCATGCCAAAACCCGTCCGTTCCTTGGCTGGCATAGTATGCTCGGCTTCCTGCCATGAGACGAGTTTACCCCCCACAAACTTCAAATCCAGGAAGGTCCCTTTGTCGCCGTCCTTGGTCGAGGTGTACATCAGCGCCGCCGCCACGTCGTTGCTGTTGGGCTTATAGGGATAGCTCCAGACCTCGGTTTCGCCCGGCAAATACGTTCGAATATCCGGCTCGCCCCACGAATGATGTATCTGGGGCGAGGTCTGGCCGACCTGCAGCGAATCCGACATTCGCGTGGCCTTGATTCGGGTGCCGGCCTGGTAGGCAAGGCCGCATCCGGCAAAAAACAGCGCCGCCGACGTGATCGCCAGCAGGGCAATGCTGGAAAATCGGGGGTTTTTCGAGAACACGATGCTCATCGACATTCCATCCATCGGCGCGATTTTGTGGGCGCCATCCTTGATTGTCAACGTTATGCTATAGAGCAACGAATATGAACGAGGGAGACCCCTGATGGCGCGTAAGCTGACTCTGGTGAAAGGGGCGTCGCAGCGTGGATCGCTGGTGTACGGGATGCGCATTTTCAGCCAGGGCAGCGTCGCCGGCGTCGAGGATGCGCGCGTCAGTCTGGCCGACGGCACCAGCGGCCGCGTCACGATGCATCTGATCGAAGGCACGCGCGTACAAATCCGGCGCCAACTGATGCAGAGCATCGACGCGTTTTTCGATCTGCTCGACGAGCAGTAATATAAACTTCGGAAACGGAAGGTAAAAAAAGATGGATCTAAAATTTATCAAGTACGAGAAGCGCAACCACATCGCCTACATCACTTTCAACCGCCCCGAGCGGATGAACGCGTTGCATCCGCCGTGTCACCTCGAGATGGACAGTGTGTGGGACGACTTCGTCGCCGACAAGTCGGCGTGGGTCGCCATCGTCACCGGCGCCGGCGACAAGGGCTTCTCGGCCGGCAACGATTTGCGCTGGACCGCCGAGAATCGCGGGCAACTGGAGAATTCCATTCGCGGCAAGGGCGGCTTCGCCGGCATCACCGCGCGCTACGACATCTACAAGCCGATCATCGCGGCGGTGAATGGATTCGCGCTCGGCGGCGGCTTCGAGATCGCACTCTCCTGCGACATCATCATCGCGGCCGAGCACGCGCGCTTCGGCTTGCCGGAGCCGCGCGTCGGCCTGATGGCCGCGGCCGGCGGCGTCCATCGCCTCCCGCGCCACATCCCGCTCAAGCTCGCGATGGGCATGATGCTGACGGGCAAGCATATCACCGCCGCTGACGCGCTGAGATTCGGAATCGCCAACGAAGTGGTGCCGCTGAAAGATTTGATCCCGACCGCCGAGAAATGGGCCGCCGAGATCATGGAATGCTCTCCGCTGTCGGTGCAGGCGACCAAAGAAGCAGCGATGAACGGTCTCGGGATGCCGGTCGAAGCAGCGCTCGCGAAGCATTATGATCTGCAGTCGAAACTGTTTCGATCGAAGGACGCGGTGGAGGGCCCGCTGGCATTCTCGCAAAAACGAAAGCCGAACTGGACCGGCGAGTAGGGCGCTGCACACGCTTCGCGATATGCAAGCGACGCATGTCATCCTGACGAAGCGAGCAACGCGAACGCGTTGTGTCACCCTGACGAAGCGAGCATCGCGAACGCGTTGTGTCATCCTGACGAAGCGAGCAACGCGAACGCGTTGTGTCATCCTGACGAAGCGAGCAACGCGAGCGGCAGGAAGGATCTCGGACAGCTTCGCGCCAGCGAAGCCGGTTCCGGTTTTGAGTCCGGAGTCTCGCGATGAATGAACTCTGGCTACTGCACGACGCAATCGCGATGCTGCTCGCCGGTGCGACGACGGCCGCCTTCCCGCCCATCAGCACCGGCGCCTTCTGGACCATCGTCGCATTCTACGGCGTAGTCTCAATCCTGTTCGACGACGAAAACCCGCGCGGCGTCCCCGGCATCGATTTCTTCTACGCCACCCGCCCGCATCTCAAAGACCCGCAGAGTTAAGGCCCGCGTTCAACTACCAGGGCCTATCAGATCTAGCTCGTCCGATGGTTGTATATCATCGGGTGTGTATTTCGTTGTTGAAATAGATTTGCGCTAACATTGAGTCAACTCAGATGGCTCGCGAATTTGATAGCATCGCGGAAATTCAAGAGATCTTGGCCCGTGGTGCATTTGACGATCTCAAAGGCGCCTTGGAAAACGAATTCTTCGACGCGAAGGCGGAACCATGGGACCTTAATCTGGAACGCGGGAAGCTCGATCTCGCAAAGGACGTCAGTTCATTCGCCAACTGGCGTGGAGGCATTATCGTTGTCGGAGCAACGTCGGCGCCCGCAGCAACTTATCAACGAAACGAAGTTCAAGAAATACGTCCGTTGCCAGCGGTACTCGTACCAACCGATCGTTACTCGCACGTCGTTCGCGAATGGATTTATCCGGTGCCCGAAGGTATCGAGTTCAAGTGGTATCCGCTCGGGACCGATTCGAGTCGAGGGTTAATCGGTGTTCACGTTCCGAACCAAAGCGACGAACTTCGACCTTTCTTGATCACCCATCACCTGAGCGAAGCCGGGAAAAGAATCGACACCGTCTTCGGCTTGGTCCAGCGTTTGGGGGCTACCACGAAGACAGAGACTGTGGTGGAGCTTCACACCCTCCTTAAGGAGGGTCGTAGACTAGACGCGATCCATCAGAAGCTGGACACTATTATTGGAAGGGCCGACGTTGCGGCGGCCGGGAATCGAAAAACATGGATCAGAAAAGCCTTAACGAAGATCCGATTGACCAAAGACTAGAGAGCGCAGTTGATCTGGCTCAGCTAACCGAACGCGCTGTGTTTGGTCTAACGGCTAGACCTTGGCCACCGGCTCGGTTCAAAACTCTATTTGCTGGTAACGACGCGGCGCTCGTTCAGCTCTTCAACAATCCGCCAAAGCTGCGCCGCGCGGGATTCAGCTTAGAACACGACGGAAACAGCAAAATCGTGATGGGAGATCTCCGTCGGGCTGTTGTTCCGGGTTGGAAGATAATGGAACTCTGGCGTGACGGTACATTGATATACGCTGTCGATGCGTTGGTGCAGCCTTTTTGGGGAAGTCCTCGTTCCGGCGGCTCGATTCAGATGAATCCTCTGGCCTTGGCTGAACCCGTTTATTTGTTCGCCGAGTTGAGCAGGCTCGTAAACGAACAATCGTTGCAGAAACCGCAACACACAGAATATCGGGTTCATTTTGAACGCCTAGCTCACGATGGAAGAGGAGCCTCGTTGAGCGAGGGGCCGCTTCAGCCGTTCTTCTTCGCAAATGGTAACCAACACTTTGCACCTGAATCTCGGATGGAAAGAACGATCACGTGGGAAGGTGCAAACATCGAGTCAGGTGTGGCGGCGTACGAACTTATTCAAGAGGTTTACCATTGGTTCGGAATATCCGACGACGGAATTCCTTACACGAAGAAAAATGCGAACAGTGCCACAGCAATTGATCCCGAAGCTATCAAGCGGGCGGGAGCGCAATAAATCTCCTTGGATGTTATCCGGGCCCCAAGTCGCGATCTTCAGTCTCCAGTTCGCGATTTCCATAATTGGCATGTGTTGAACTGATTCGTGAAGGTGATCAGGCGGGCGGTGTCGGGGCCCTGGCCCTCTCCGGAACGTTGTCTCAGGCAGTAAAGCCTGGCTCTCCTAACTCCACCGCGCGGCCAGGATGTCGCCGGCGCGGTCGGCGACCGCCATGATCGTGCCGATCGGATGGCCCACTATGCTCGTCGGGATTAGCGACGCGTCCACCACCGCAATGTTGGTCGTGCCGCGCAAAATCAGCGTCTTTGGATTGACGCCGCCTGGGCCATTGCTGAGCGCAGCAGTGCCACCGAAGTGGTTGATAATCAGCTTGTTGAAATATACGCCGCCCACTGGCGCTGGCCCGGTGACGTAGGTGCGGATGTCGGCGAGGTTGTTGGGATCGAGATTGGGATGACTCGAGCTGCCGGGGCCGAACACTATCTTCAAATTCGGGTTCTGCGCGAAGAGTTGGATCATGTCGAACACCGCCTGCGCCATCAGCGTCGTATCGTCCGCGCCGTCCGCGGTGTTGGGCAGGTATATATTCGGGAAATTCACATTGTTCTTGTCGTCGAGCGTGATCAGCCCGCGCGCCTTGGGATCGAGCAGCATGCAGAAGGCCGAAAATGTGCGCGGTCCGTAGAAGTCGCCGCCCGGCGTGCCGGCGCCGTTGGGATTGAGAAAGATCTCGACGTTGGGCGTCGTCGTCCCAAGCCCGTAGTGCAGAATCGAAACCGGCTGGTATTGCGCATACGGCCCGCTACCGTTCGCGAGGTAAGCATCGAGGTCGGCCGCATTCGCCACGAAGTCGCCGTAGTTGTACGCCTGGTACGGCACCGCGCCGTCGTAGCTGTAGGTCACCATCGACATCACGTGGTCGAACACGCCGACGCCGACTTGCGGATTGTCGATGATGAACGTCGGCACCGACTTGCGGCCGGGAAAGAACTCGTGCTCGCGGCCGCGCGGCCCGACTCCGCTAAGGAGCAACAGCCGCGGCGTGACCAGCGCTCCCGCCGCCATCACGATCACTCCACCCGGCGCGAGACGGGCGACGCCTTTGGTTCCGGGCAATGATTGGTCGAGCCCGGTGCGCTTGATGTAGCTCACAGCCACGGCGGCGCTATCGGCGTTGAAGTGGATTCGATCGCACTTCGCGAACGGCAGAATTTCGAGGCCCGCCGCGGACACGCCGCCCGGATCGACCGCCTCGAAATATCCGCTGATCGGGCCCGCGCGCCTTCCCTCGGTAGCTGCCACATACGGCCGGCTGTAGAGACCGCCCGGGCCGTTGATTGGCATGCTGGTATCGCCTTGGACCCATCCGTTGGCGGCGTAGAGCGGATGGATAATGTCTGCCGGGCCGGTGTTCTGCGGGACCCCGTCGGTCGATGGCGTGTTCGTGATCGGGATGTTCTGGCGGACGCGCTGGAAGTAGGGCGCCATGTCGGCGGCGCCCCATCCCGCGGGCCAGTCGTTGTCGAAAATCTCCGACGGGTTCGTCTGGAAGAGCATCCCGTTGAACATCGCGTTGCCGCCCAGCCCGATTCCCTGCCATGTGAATGGCGTCTCGGTGAGCTGGAACGGCGCCCCGGCCGGCTGAAAGGCGAGCAGCGAGTACTCGCCGGGCACGTCGAGAATCGTAAGGTCGGTGCGATCGGGAGGCAGCCACGATGGGAAGTCGGTGCCGCCGATCGCCGCGCTGGTCGGGCCGCCGGCCTCGATGATCAGGATGCGCTTGCGGCCGCGGCTGGCGATTTGCAATTTGGCCGCGACGATCGCACCCGCCGCGCCGCCGCCGACGATGATCGCGTCGAAGCCGCCCGGCGTCTCCGCGACCAGATTTGCGCTACTGCCGCTGCATCCGGCGATCGCCACCAGATGCGATCCGAGGCCCAATCCGAGGCCGGCTTGGCTGGCTTTGCGCAGAAATTCGCGGCGGCTGATTCGTGGCATCGTCATCAACCGCTCACTCTATGTTCACCGATCCTGACGTCGCGATTTTCAGTTTCCAGTCGGCGATCTCCGGATACTTGCTCGTGCTCAGTTGATTGGTGAAGGTGATCAATCGCGCGGTGTCGGGACCGTGGCCTTCCTCGGAACGCTGGCGCAGGTAGTACGGCGGGATGCTCTGATAGTACAGCGTCGCGTTAACCGCCGCGGCGTTGGCGGGCAGCGGTATTTCATAGCGCACCGTGCTGCAACCGCATCCCCGCTGATAGGACGGGTCGTCGCCCGTGCCTACTGGAGCGGTGATGCCGGCGTTGGGGCCGTTGAACGATCTTCCTTGCGGCTGGATCCGATTGTCCTTGACCTTGTGGTCGAGACTTAGAAAGCTGGTCGTCAGCATGCCTTGAGGGTCGGTCGCCAACTCCTCGTAGATCTCGACCTGACTATCGCTTGTGATCGGATTGTCAGTCCAGAAATGAGGTTGAAACGCCTGCTGAGTCGGACTGAAAAATTCAGTCGTCAGCGGATTGCCCGAGTTATCGACGATGACGCCGTCGGAGTTGGTATTGCCCGACGCCCACAGCACGTTGCCGACGGCGTCCAGCACCTGGAAATTCAGGAACGCGCGTCGAAAACTCACTCCCGATGGAAAGTTGTGGCCCGCGAGGTTATCCACCTCGACGTCGGCTTGCAGCATCCCGCCCGACTTCGTCGCCGACACAATCATGACGTTGGCAGTACTGGTCTGAGCCTGCGTCACGGCTTCCGCCACCGCGGTCTTCTGGCTGAAAATCTGCTTGGCCAAAGGATTCGGCAGGTTGGGATCGAATTTGAAAAGCCCGAGCTCCGCCCGGAACTGATCGAACATCTCAAGTGCGAACAGGTTGATTCCGAGCAGCTCATGACGCCGATACGGCGTGCGCGCTTCCAGCATCAGATCGGCATCAGGCAGGCGCGTCGAGGGCCCATGGTCGGGCACGGCGGGAAACGTATCATCCTCGATATTGGCGATTTTGAACTGCAGCGGATTGCCCTGGTAGCGGTCGGGCATGTGGCATTGCTGGCACGGAATTGTGATGAAGCCGCTGTTCAGCCACTCGAAGAAGGTGGTCTGTTCGTACTCGGATTTCGGCTCTCCATTCTCGATTACCCGATTACCGTTGGCGTCGAAGACCGGCAGCAGAATCGTGTGGCATGATGCGCACAGGTTGGCCTGCTGGATTTGGACACCTTCCATCGGCGTTATCCCCTCGCTGTTCTGCATCGGAAGCGGGATAACACTGTCGCCGCTTTTCGCACCGGTCGGATCCGGATCGGAAGGGAACGGTCCGTAAACCTCGCTCGCGGGACCGGTCTTGAAGCGGCCGGTGTCGGTCGATGGGTCGCCCAGGCTCTCGTTCGTCATGTGATGGCAAACCGCGCATGAGACGCCGTCGCGCGCGAGCGCGCCGTATTTCGATTTCGGATCCTGCAGCACCGCGCGCGTGAACAAAGTGTTCGGCTCGTTGCCCTGGTCGATATGAAATTGGCGCTGGCCCATCACGCCATGGCATCGAAGACAGAAGTCCTGCACGAACGCCGCACCGTCGGCATGGCCGGTCAGATGCTTGTGCAGCGTTGACTCGGTGTCGAGCTGCGCAAAAAAGATCGGGTCGCGTCCCGCCAGCCCCATCATCGAGTAACGCCATTCGCCGTATTCAGACAGGTTCGCGGGCGTCGAGCTTTGCGCGCCGTAGATCATGTTGGGGGTAAAGCCGGCGAGCGTGCCGGTCGCGTCGTGACAGCTCGCGCATTGATCGGAAGTGAGAAACTCCTCGGGGCCGCCCTTGGACTCCGCAGCCGGGACTACGTGATCGAGGGCTTCCGAGACCATGCAAGGCGCCTGCGACAATGGCTTCAGATTGACAAACACGGAATTCGGCACGCGATTGACGAACATCGGAGCTTGCGCCGCCGCCGAGGCATCCCCCGCCGGCCGCGCGGAAATGTTGTGCATGTCTTCGATCAGCGCCGCCGCATCCGAAAGCGCGCCCGCCGTGCCGGCACCCGGCGGGTTCAGGTACGCAGTACTCGAATAGGTCCCCGAATTGGCGATGGCCGAGGCGTGGCAATTCAAACAGTACAACCCCGCGCCGTTGAACTGGACCTGCGGCTCGGCGCATCCGCCACCGGGCATCGGCGTCGGCGTCGCGTTCGGATTTCTTGGACTGGGATTCACCAGGTCGGCCCAGTACCATCCGTCCCACGACAGATTCGAGTCTTTGACCATCACCGTCCATTCCGACAATGGATCGGTCAGCCCCTGATACTGTTCCTTCACGACCATCGCACCGTTAGGCACTGGTCCCGTGCGGTTCTCGACGGTGATCCAGTGAAACAGCGAGGGCGAGTACCAGACCCTGACATACGGATGAACTCCGTCGCTGGTGCGCACCTGTGCGTCATGCTGCCAATGTTGTTTCTGGTAGCAGAGGTGGTTCATGAACGGAGTCAGGTGAATCAGGAAATCGGGATCGGCGGCGGGCGGCAGCGGCGCGCACGCCCCGGCGCTCTCAGACGTTGCGGAACCGCCTCCGCTCCCGCCGCTTCCGCACGCCCCCAGGATCGTCATCGCGAGACAAATCGTGCCCAACTGAATGAGCGTCATGAACTCGCGGCGGCGAAAGCGCAACATAATCGAAAGGTCCAACGCAGGATGCTTGTTAAAAGCGGCCGCGTCAATTGACCCGACCTATTGAAAAAAGTGTCGCGAACGGAACAAACTGATTCACGAATTCTGGATACTTTCGGTTGACATAGGGCATGCACGAGATCTGCACTGTTATGCTACGATAGGCAGCATAGGTGATGGCATGGCGATGAATTCTGTGATTCCCTCTCCGATTTTCGAAACGCTCAGGGACTCCGAAGATACCTTGCGGACCACGCTCGCCGAGCTGGCCGAGGACAAACGCAAACAGAAGCCAAATATTTCGGAGCGCAAGCTGGCCGAATATCTGGCCGATCAGATGGGTTATCGCGGCGCCAAGAACGTCGAAGCGCTGGTCGCCTCGCGCGAGCGAATCGCGAAATCGCGTCAGGCCGTCGGCTTAAGCAGCAAGTAGCACCCCTGCTAGTGACCTAGGTGGCGGGCGAAGAACGCTTCGATTCGCTTCCAACTATCTTCAGCGGCCTCGGGATTGTACGCCGCCTTCATCGGGCCGACCTTTCCAATCCACGGTAGAAATCCGCTGTTGCGGCTCATGAAGCTGTGGCCCGCGTCTTCGTAAACTTTGACGTCGTGATCGATGCCCATCTCGGTTAGCAGCGTTTCAAGCCGTCGCCCCTGCGCCGCGAACATCCGGTCCTTGTCGCCATAGCCGCCGAGCACCGGGCAAACGCCGCGCAACTGATCGGTGGACTTGGGCACGTCGCCGTAAAATGTCGCGGCGGCGCCGAGCGGGGCGCGCGCTGCGTACATCAGCGCGAATCCGCCGCCCATGCAGAAGCCGATGACTCCAATGCGCGCCGAATCGACGCCGGGCTGCTGCTGCAGCCAGGTGCGCGCCGCATCGAGGTCCTTGAACGCGTCACCCTCGCCGCGACTCAGCGTCATCAGCGTGCGCGCAATACAGATGAGGCGCGCGCCGTCGCGATCGTAGAGATCGGGCGCGAGCGCGGCGTAACCAAGGTCGGCGACCCTACCGGTGATTCGCCGGATATCATCGTTGAGCCCGAAGATTTCGTGGATAACGATAACGCCGGGACGTTTCTGGGCGTCGGCAGGCGCGGCATAAGCAGCACGCATCGGCCGTCCGTCGTGCGCGGGGAATCTAATGTCAGTAGTAGTCATTCAACAACCTCGCAGGGACTTTCTTAACACTGGGTGCAGGGGTCACCCCTGCCGAAGGAAGTTTGAAACCCACCGTGGGTTTCAATTTAGTCAAGTTTTCCTCTTCCCGCTTTTGTTCCCTCGATTTTTCGAGCGTGGCCCTGAGCCATAGTCGCCGAATGGATCGTCGCGCTCGCGCACGGCCTGCCGAAAGCCCGCCGCTTGCGCGCGCGCGACGAAATCGAGGCCCTCCTGCGTGTGCCGCGCGATTCCGTCAAACAGTGAGCCGACCAGCCGCGAGGTGGCCAGCCCCATGTTCTCGGCGGTGTGATTGCACAGCAGCTTGAGCATCTGCAGTTGATTCGTCGGCACTTGCGCCATCCGCTCGGCCAGCGCCGTCGCGCGCGCGTCGAGTTCGGCGTCGGGCACCGCTTCGAGAATCAGTCCGATGCGGGCGGCTTCCGGCGCCGGGATTTCATCGCCCGTCAGCAGGTAGCGCTTGGCGCGTTCGAGGCCCATCCGATAGACCCACATCGCAGTGGTCGGCGTGCCCCACACGCGCGACGGCGGGTAGCCGAACGAGGCGGACTCGGCCGCGATTATCAGGTCGGCGCATAGCACCATGTCGGTGCCGCCCCCGATACACCATCCGTGAACGGCGGCGATAGTCGGTTTCCTGGCGTACCAGAGCTTCATGTACACGTTGACGTATTGCGAGATCATGCCGAAGTCGGCGACTGAGTCCCACACGCGGCGGCGCGAACCTTCACCGGCTTGCGCGCGGGTCGAGCCTGCGAGTGCGTAGCCCGCGCAAAACGCCGGACCTTCTGCCCGCAGCAGGATGACGTGCACGTCGTGATCGGCGTCGGCGCGATCGATCGCGGCGGCCAGCTCGTCGCGCAGCTCAGGCGTGATGGTGTTGTACTCGGCGGCGCGCGTGAGGGTGATAATGCCAACGCCGTTGCGGGTCTCAGTACGCAGCGTCTTCATGCGCATCGGATATAGCAGAGTAAGAAGGCGTATGGGGAACTTAATCTAATGTGAAACCCGCTGTGGGTTTCACACTTCCTTCGGCAGGGGTGACCCCTGCACCCAGTATTAAGTGTTTCGAATCTACGCGGCTTTCGGTTTCTTCTGCACCGGCGGGGTAGTCTCGCTCATCCGGCGCGTCACTTCTTCGTCGCTCATCGTCCAGATGCGATCGTCCGCTGGGAAATCCATCAGCGGCTTCGACTGATCCGGCTTAGGCTGCGCTATTTTCCCGCCCTTCGATTCGAACGCCGCGGGATGCTTGTACTGCTCGACTTCGTCCGCGCTGATGCCCGCCAGCGCCTGCACTTCGGGATCGATCCACGCCTCCGCATCGATCGAGCCGCCTTCCGAGGTCGAGAACTCGAGCATGATCCCTTCCGGCGCGGCGAGGTAGATCGATTTGCAGAACCCGTGATCAAGCGGGCCCATCACCCAGTGCCCGTGCGAGCGCACGCGATCGCGAATCGCCAGCAGGTCGGCGTAGCTATCGACGTTGAGCGCCAGATGCTGCATCGCGCCCGCTGCCACGTTTTGCGTAGTATGCCCGGCGTGCGAGACGCCCTTGATTGGCTGAATCTTGGCGACATCAGGATGCTGCACGAATGCGATCGACGAGCTGTCGCTCAGCTTCATGAAGCCGTGGAAAGTGTTCTCGACCCCGTGCATCCAGTAGAGCGCGACCAGCTCCATCCCGACGACCCGCGAGAAGTAATCGATCTGCTGCTTGATGTCCTTGGTGCAGATGGCGAGATGATGGACTCCGTTGGGTAGACCCATGATGCCGACCTCCGTGGTGAGTGCTTCTGTTGTGCCACAATCAGCGGGTGAAGGGAAACCTCTGCCTCCCAGTGCCAGCTCCTCGCTTCCAGTGCCCTCTCCTTGTCCGAGGAGAGGGTTAGGGAGAGGTTCAATGATCGAGGTGTTCACTGTCTATGGATCGAGCGGGCCTGGCTGCGATGGCGGGCGTTGTACCTCTCCCGGCGCCACCTTCGGCGGGCGCCGACCTCTCCTCGGACAAGGAGAGGTTAGGATCTGCTAGCCGATGATTTTGTTCAGCGGGAACTCGACGATGCCCACGGCGCCTGCTTCGAGCAGTTTCGGAAACAATTCGCGCACCGTCTGCTCCGCGATCACCGTCTCGACCGCGAGCCACTCGACGCCCTTGAGCGCCTTCGACGGGTAGAGGTGCGAGATGGTCGGCGCCGTGATCGAAGGCAGCAGCGCGATCACCTTCTCGAGATTTTCCTTGGCGACGTTCATCTTGATACCGACGCGATTCTCCGCGTCGAGCGCGCCGCGAATCAGCACCCCGAGCTGGCGAATCTTCGCCTGCTTCCACTTGTTCGCCCACGCCGCCGGATTGGCGACCAGCACCGGATTTGAGACCAGCAGTTCTTCGACGATGCGCAGTCCGTTGGCGCGCAGCGACGATCCGGTCTCGGTCACATCGATCGCGGCGTCGATAATGCCCTCGGCGACCTTGGCCTCGGTCGCGCCCCATGAAAATTCGACTTCGGCCTTGACCTTGCGCTTGGCCAGGATTCGCGTGACAAACTGCACCAGCTCGGTCGCGATTCGCTTGCCCTGCAAGTCTTCGAGCCGCTGGACCGGCGAGTCGTTGCGCACGCACAGCACCCATCGCGAGGGCGTCAACGTCGCCTTGGCGTAGATGAAACTCTCGACCTGGTGCAGCGTCACGTTGTTCTCGACGATCCAGTCGCTGCCGGTGATGCCCGCGTCGAGCGAGCCGTCGGCGATGTACCGCGGCATCTCCTGCGGACGCAGGATGCGGCAGCTAAGCGCCGGGTCGTCGGTGGTCGGTATATATGAGCGCGAGCCGACCGTGATGCGCCAGCCCGATTTGCGCATCAGCTCGAGCGTCTGCTCTTCGAGGCTGCCCTTGGGGATGCCGAATTTCAGAACTTGATCAGCCATGAGCGATCAGCCTGCCGACTTTTTCGACTGATGCCCGTAGTTGGGGCCGTACTTGGCGGGATCGACTTTGCGCTGATCGACTACTTTCCACGCGCCGGCGTCGAGCTTGCGAAAAAAGCACGACTCGTAGCCCTCGTGGCATGCGGCCCCGTCGCCGCGCTGCTCGACCGCGACCACGATTGCGTCGGCGTCGCAGTCGATGCGAATTTCGCGCACGATTTGAAAATTTCCCGACTCCTCGCCCTTGCGCCACAGCTTGTTGCGCGATCGCGAGAAGTAGCACGCGCGCCCGGTCGCAACCGTCTCGTCGAAGGCCTCGCGATTCATGTAGGCCACGGTCAGCACGCGCTGGCTCAGGTGATCGACGGCGATTGCGGCGACGACGCCGCCGTTTTTGTCGAAGTCAATTGCCGCCGATGCTTGAGAGGCCGATTGTGCCTGCGTCGCCATTGCTTTCACCGAATTGGATTTGCGCACTAAAATTGAATATAGCGCTTGCGAATCAAGCAGTATCGGTCAAACCACGGCTCGATTCAATGCGGCGGAAGACATCTGATAATGCGACCCAAAAATCGAAACCCCGCACCCAGGACGGCCTAGCGATGCGTCCCGAGGAAGCCGTCCGAAAGGTGTGCGCGCTGATTGACAAGACTCGTTCCGCGCGTGGCGCCATCGTCGTCGCGATCGATGGGGCCGGAGGCGCCGGGAAATCCACGCTTGCCAACGGAATCCGCGCAGCATTCGGCCACGGCTCAATCGTGCAGGTTGACGACTTCTACCGGCCGCTGAGCGGCGACCAGCGGGCCGCACTCGATCCGCGCGGCGGCTACGAGCGCTACTTCGATTGGCGGCGGCTGCGCGACGGCGCGCTGGTGCCGCTGCGCGCGGGCACCGCCGCACGTTATCGGCGCTACGACTGGGCCACGAATCGACTGGCCGAGTGGATTGAAGTCGCGCCTTGCACAATCGTGATCGTCGAGGGGGTCTATTCGACCCGCCCAGAATTGCGCGGACTAATCGACGTGGCCATCTTCGTGGATACGCCGAGAGCGGAGCGGCGCCATCGAATGGCGGCGCGCGGGCAGAATCCGCAAGACTGGATCGAGCGCTGGATGGCGGCCGAAGACTGGTACCTGGAAAATGTTATGCCGGCGCAGCACGCCGACCTGATTGTCGAGGGGATCTAGAGAGAAGCCTCCAGCAACGCCGCTTCACGACTTGCCCTGAATCTCCAAACGGTTTTTAATTGGCGACAACACGAGTAGATTACCAACCGATGTCAGATAGCTTCGCAAGTCCCGTTCCTCGTTCATCGTCGCCGATGTACTCGCGTTCCATTCAGAAGTCATCCGCACTTTGGGGACTGCTCTATCTTGCGGCGATCATGCTCGCCGTATCCACGATCGCTTGCCATATTCCCGGCAAGTCGATCGCGTCGAACTACAACAACGTCGATCAGTTTAACTTCGACGTCACCCAGGGTCCCAAGAACTACCATATAGAGGGGTACCTGACGCGCAGCGCCGAGCAGGGCCGGCGGCCCGGGCTCCTGGTGCTCAACGGCGGCGAGGGCAACGTCGATCAATGCGTGAAGATGAGCCAGGGAATCGCCGCGATGGGAATCCAGGTCGCGTGCGTCAGCATCCCCGGCTACGGCAATTCTTCCGGGCCGAGCCGCTTCGTGGGACAGCCGTCGGTGCTGGCGTCGCGCAAGGCGCTGGACATGCTGGCCGGGCGCACCGACGTTGATTCGTCGCGTCTTGCGGTTTGGGGACTGGGGCATGGCGCGGTCGCCGCGGGACTCTTGATGGACTACGACTCGCGCCCGCGCGCGCTGATCCTCGAATCGGGCTGCTACGATCCGCTGACGCTGTGGCCCGAAGCGCCGCTGCGCACCAAGCTCTCGATCCTCCGCGAAGTATGGCCGAGCAAGCGCATCCTGAAGGAGCGCAGCGTGATTGCGCATCTGCCCGCGAAGCTCGACGTAAGTGTGCTGATCATGCACGGGCAGCAGGATAATCGGATGCCGGTGGGACAGGCGGTGACGCTCGCGAACGCATTGCGCGAGCGCGGCGCCAAAGTTGAGACCTGCTATTTCCCGCGCGCGTCGCACGATCTCGGCAAGCGGGTCGAGCCCGAACTGCGCGCATTTCTGCGCGACAATCTGCTCGGGACCACCAGCGCCGCAGCGTCGTGACGCCTTGCGCATGACCCTGCTCTGAATTTCGCCCGACCTGAATCGCTAAAGCTCGTCTAAGCGCAACGTCGTCGCTCTACTATGCGATTTTGCCTTGCGTTTTAGCGATCGCCGCGATTTTAATCGCCTTGCAACTTCTTTCAGCAGTCTGACCTGCGCTACTTCGGGGGTAACGCGAGCCAAACAAAAAAACACCCCGTCGAATCGAGGAGGAAACGATGAGACGCAGAGCTATCTTGCCGGCGAGCTTGCTCGTCGCGATGGTCGCGCTTGGACTCTCGGCCGCGACTGCCCGCGCGGAGGGCAACGTCCACAAGGTCAATCACGTAATCATCATCATGCAGGAGAACCACTCGTTCGATAATTACCTCGGCGCGCTACCCTATGCGCCGGGCAGCCCGTACCACGGCGGCGCCTGCAAAAACAGTGACCACGCTTGCGTTGACGGCCTCACTTGCACCGTTGACAACATGGGCAACTATACTTGCGCCAACTCAAACCTCGACGATGACGGCAGCACCGTGACTTCGTTCCACGACTCGAACTACTGCCCCGGTCCGGATCTGCAGCATGACTGGCAGGGCGCTCATGGCGAGGCCAACTATTCGGATCCGGCTAACGCGCTGCTGTCAACGCTCAACGACGGGTTCGTCCTGGTCAACGATGCGACCGAGCAGATCGACGGGACCGAGTCGGCGACCGACGACGACACGATGGGCTTCTACAATCAGGACGATCTGCCGTTCTACTATCAGTTGGCGCAGACCTTCGCGATTGACGATCGCTACTTCTGCTCGGTCGTCGGCCCGACCTTCCCCAACCGCTCGTACGAAATGGCGGCAACCTCGTTCGGACACGTGACGACCAACGAGATCTTTCCGCCGGGAATCAACCCGGCCAATCCCACGCCGCTTAACACCAGCATCGGCTATCAGCCGATTACCGGATCGATTTTCGATCTGCTCGACGCCTCCAATATCTCCTGGTTCAACTATTATGAGGATCTGCCGACCTCGGTGATCTTCCGCGGCAACCACATTCCATTTCTGGTGGCGCATGCCCGCACCGTCAGTGGTACCAGTCCCTTCGGCGGTCAGAGTTTCATGGCTGCCGCGGCGGCCGGCACTCTGCCTGCGGTGTCGTTCGTCGATCCATCGTTCGCTCCCGATCAGGTGATCAACGGCAACGTGTATGAGACCGACGAGCATCCGCCGTGGGATATCCGCGCCGGCCAATACGTCACCTCGCAGATCATCAATGCTGTCCGCAACGGCCCCAACTGGAAAGACACCGTCATCTTCCTGACCTACGACGAGCACGGCGGATTCTACGATCACGTGCGTCCGCCGGCCGCCCGGCAGGGCGGAGCGCTCAATCCCGACGGGATCGATCCGGGCCTGTGCGAAGACCTGTCGAATCCGCCGGCGAGCCTGCTGCCCGGTGGCGGCGCGCAGTGCGAGTTCAGCGAGAGCGACGTCGCGGCCATCTGCTCGACGTTCGCCGACGAGACCGCGCCGTACCCGGCGATGTGTGCGAACTTCAACCAGCTTGGATTCCGCGTACCGTTCATCGTGATCTCGCCGTTTGCGAAGCCGCACTACGTTTCGCACATGGTGGGCGATCACACCTCGATGCTGGCCTTCATCGAGCAACGCTTCCTGCCCGACGGCACGCATCTGACTCTGCGCGACGCGAACGCGAGCCGGCTGCAGGACATGTTCGATTTCAACCGATCGCCGTCGCTCAACGCAGTCATTGGGACGGCGCCCGCGCCGGTTCCGGGCGAGCACGACTGCCCGTTCCCCTGAGCAATCGGGAGTCAGTCCGCGGAATACAAACGACGCGCCGGCCGCAAGACCGGCGCGTTGTCTTTTGTTGCACTACGCGCCTACTAGCGGCGTCGGCGAGCGTCCGTTAAAACTTATAGCTCGCGATTTGGCGGACGCTTATCGTCGCCAGGCGCAAGAGCAAAATGGATTTCCCACGAATAAAGCGGCTGCCACCCTACGTCTTCAACGCGATCGGAGAACTCTGCCTGCAGGCGCGGCGAGCCGGCGAGGACATAATCGATTTCGGGATGGGAAATCCCGACGAGCCTACGCCGCCGCATATCGTGGCGAAGCTGGTCGAGGCGGCCACCAAGAACGCCAACCATCGCTACTCGGTCTCGCGCGGCGTGTACAAGCTGCGGCTGGCGATCTGCGATTGGTACAAGCGGCGCTACGGCGTCGAGCTCGATCCCGATTCGGAAGCGATCGTCACGATTGGCTCGAAGGAGGGCATCGCGCATCTCGCGCTGGCGATCCTTGACCAGGGCGACGTGGTGCTCGCGCCGACGCCGACCTATCCGATTCATCAGTACGGATGCATCATTGCGGGCGCGCAGGTGCAGGGTGTGCCGATTCGCCGCGGTGAGGAATTTTTCGACGAGCTGATGGCGACGGTGAATCGATGCTGGCCGCGGCCGAAGTTCCTCATCATGAATTTTCCGCATAATCCGACCACCGCGACCGTCGATTTGCACTTCATGAATCGGGTGGTCGAGTTCGCGCGCGAAAACGACATCATGGTGGCGCAGGATTTCGCATACGCGGACCTGTGTTTCGACGGCTACAAGGCGCCGTCGATGATGCAGGTGCCCGGAGCGAAAGATATCGGTGTCGAGTTCTTCACGCTGTCGAAAAGCTACAACATGCCGGGCTGGCGCGTCGGCTTCGCGGTCGGCAATCGGGAGATGATCGCGGCGCTGGGGCGGCTGAAATCGTACTTCGACTACGGGATGTTCGCGCCGGTCCAGGTCGCGGCGATCGCGGCGCTCAACGGCCCGCAGGAATGCGTCGCGCAGATCAACGCGACCTACAAAAATCGGCGCGACGTGCTGGTCGAGGGACTCAATCGCGCCGGATGGCCGGTCGAGAAGCCCAAGGCGACGATGTTCGTATGGGCGCCGATTCCGGAACCGTTCCGCGCGATGGGCTCGCTCGAGTTCGCAAAGTTCCTGCTGGCCGAGGCCAAGGTCGCGGTTTCGCCCGGGGTCGGCTTCGGTCAGGACGGCGACGGCTTCGTGCGTTTCGCGCTGATCGAGAACGAGCATCGCACGCGCCAGGCGCTGCGCGGAATTCGTCACGCACTGCGCGCCGGTCACCCCGCAATTCCGATCCGCGCGGCCAGCGGCTCCTGAGCGCCTTCGCGAAAGCGTCGGGGAAAAATTGAAACCGGTACGGATTGCCCTGCTCGGATGCGGTACCGTCGGCGGCGGCGTGGTGAAACTGCTGCTGCGCAATCCCGACAAGTACGAGCGCATCCTCGGCGCGCCGCTTCAGCTGGCGGTCGTCGCCGATCGAAGCCTCAAGCCGAGCGAGGTGCCCGGTCTGCCGGCGAAACTGATTACGCGCGACGCGGCGGCGGCAGTGGCGCGTCCCGATATCGATATCGTCGTCGAGTTGTTTGGCGGCCGCGATCCGGCGCGCGCATTGATCATGCAGGCTCTCAGAGCGGGTAAGGACGTTGTGACCGGCAACAAAGCGTTGCTCGCCGAGTATGGCGGCGAGATTTTTCGCGAGGCCGGCAAGCGCGGCCTCGCGGTCGGCTTCGAGGCGAGCGTCGGCGGCGGCGTGCCGATTATCCGCACGCTGCGCGAAGCGCTCGCCGGCGATCGCCAGCGCGCCGTTTACGGAATCGTCAACGGCACCTGCAACTCGATCCTTAGTACGATGACGGAGAGCGGCGTCGAGTTCAGCACCGCGCTAAAAGACGCGCAGAAAAAGGGTCTGGCCGAGGCGAATCCCGCAGTCGATGTCGAGGGGCTCGATTCGGCGCACAAACTTTGCCTGCTGGTGACGCTGGCGTTTGGCGTGCTGGTGAAGCCCGCGCAGATTTATACCGAAGGCATCACGCAAATCACCCAGGCGGATATCGTGTACGCGCGCGAACTCGGATGCGTGATCAAACTGCTCGCGATCGGCAAGGATGACGACGGCGCGATCGAAGCGCGGGTGCATCCCACCATGATTCCCCAGCGCCATTTGCTGGCCGGAGTCGGCGGCGCTTACAACGCCATCTATATCCACGGCGACGCGCTTGGCGCGACAATGTACTCGGGACTCGGCGCGGGCGAGATGCCGTCGGCGACCGCGGTGATGGCCGACATACTCGAAATCGCGCGGCATCGGATGGCCGAAGGGTCCGCGCGCACGCACGCGTTCGGATTTCCGATTCACCTGATGAAAGGCGCCAGTGTCAAGCCGATGGACGACGTGGTATGCGAGTATTACCTGCGCTTCACGGCGCGCGATAAGCCCGGTGTGCTCGGCGCAATCGCGTCGGTGCTCGGCAAGCATGGGCTGTCGATTGCGTCGGTGATCCAGAAGGAACGCGGAAAGGCGCCGACGGTGCCGGTGATTATGCGAACGCATGACGCGCCCGAGCGGAGCTTGAAACGCGCGCTGGCGGAGATTCGCAGGAAGAAAATCGTGCAGTCGGCACCCGCGTTTATCCGAATCGAGGAGAAGCTTTAGCGATGGCGGCGGACTCGAAGAGCGGATCGAAAAATCGGAGGCTGTTTCACTGGCCCGGGCTTATCGAGCATTACCGGCGCTTCCTGCCGGTGACGGTTTCGACCCCGGTGGTCACGCTTAACGAGGGCAACACCCCGCTTATCGAGGCGCCGGCGATCGCCGAGCGGCTCGGATTAAATATCAAGTTGTACTTTAAGTTCGAGGGCGCCAACCCGACCGGCTCGTTCAAAGACCGCGGCATGACGCTGGCGATATCGAAGGCGCTGGGCGAGGGCGCTCGCGCCGTAATTTGCGCCTCGACCGGCAACACCGCGGCGTCGGCGGCGGCCTACGCCGGACGCGCCGGGCTCAAGGCGTTCGTGCTGATCCCAAAGGGCGCGGTGGCGCTCGGCAAGCTGTCGCAAAGCGTGATGCATGGCGCGCGCGTGCTCGAGGTGATCGGCAACTTCGACATCTGCCTGAAGGTGGTGCGCGATGTCGCCGAGCGCGACCCGGTCAGGATTCGGCTGGTGAACAGTGTGAACCCGGATCGAATCGCGGGACAGAAGACGGCGGCCTTCGAGATTTGTGATCAGCTCGGCGACGCGCCGACGCATCATTTTCTACCGGTCGGCAACGCCGGCAATATCACGGCGTACTGGGCGGGCTACCAGGAATATAAATCGGTCGGGTTGAGCGAGCGGCTCCCGAAGATGATGGGCTATCAGGCGGCCGAGTCGGCGCCGATCGTCGTCGGCCATCCGATCGACGATCCGCACACCGTGGCGACGGCGATCAAAATCGGCAATCCCGCGAGCTGGAAGGGCGCGACCAGCGCGCGCGACGAGTCGGGCGGGATTATCGACATGGTCACCGATTCGGAAATCCTCGCGGCGTATAGGCTGATCGCGGCAGGCGGAATTTTCGCGGAGCCGGCCTCGGCGGCGTCGGTCGCAGGACTTCTGAAGTACGCAGGCGCGGGGCAACTGAAGCCGGGCGCGGTCGTCGTATGCACGCTCACCGGCCACGGGCTGAAGGATCCCGACACGGCGCTGAAAAATTTGAGCAACACAATTGTGGTTGAACCCGACATCGCGAAAGTGCTGAAAATTCTGGAGCGCGAGTAGTCAGCTCCGCGAGTAGTCATCTCAATGAAGTACATCATCATACACGGCGACGGGATGGCTGATTGGGCGTGCGAGGACCTCGGCGGCAAAACGCCGCTCGCGGCGGCGCACAAGCCCAACATGGATTTGATGGCGACGCGCGGGACGCTCGGGATGGTCGCGACGATTCCCAAGGGCATGCCGTCGGGCAGCGACGTTGGCACGATGACGATGCTCGGCTACGACCCGGCGAAATACCACACCGGACGCGCGCCAATCGAAGCGGCCAGCATGAACATCGAGATGGGGCCGCGCGACGTGGTGTTCCGCATGAACCTGGTGTCGCTGAAGCCCGGCGACGGCGGCGCGATGATCATGAACGATTTCACGTCGGGGCATATTACCAGCGAGGAAGCGGCGCTGCTCGTCGCGGACCTGCGCAAGGAACTGGCCGGCGACGGGATCGAGTTTTTCAACGGCGTCAGCTACCGGCATCTGATGATGTGGCGCGGCGGAATCGCGACGACGCATCTGACGCCTCCGCACGACATCACCGGCAAGCCCGTCGAGGAGCATCTGCCGAAAGGCGCGGGCGCGGATTTGCTGCGCGACCTGATGCGGCGCTCGCGCGAGATTTTGCGCGAGCATCCAGTCAACAAGGCGCGTCGCGCCGCCGGCAAGGCCGAGGCGTCGTCGGTCTGGTTTTGGGGGCAGGGCACGCGACCGTCGGTGCCGACGCTCAAGGAGCGCTTCGGCGTCGAGGGCTCGGTGATATCGGCCGTCGATCTGGTCAACGGGCTTGGCCGGTTGGCGGGATTGAACCTGATCAAAGTGCCAGGCGCCACCGGATTTCTCGATACCGATTACGGCGCGAAGGCGCGCTACGGTCTTGAATCGCTCAAGTCGCGCGATTTTTTGCTGCTGCATATCGAGGCGCCTGACGAGGCCGGGCACATGGGCCGCGCCGATCTGAAGAAGGAAGCGATCGAGCGGATCGACGAGCTGATCATCGGGCCGATGCTCGCGGGGCTTGGCGCGCTTGGCGATTTCGCGATCCTGCTGATGCCCGATCACGCGACCCCGAGCCGGCTCAAGACTCATTCGCCGGAGCCCGTGCCGTTCGCGCTGATGACCTCGGCGCAGTTCAAGTCGGTCGGCGGCCCGGCGCATCGTTATACTGAAGATGAAGGCGCCGCGACCGGCGTAC
Organism: uncultured delta proteobacterium; assembly: GCA_963717005.1. Taxonomy (GTDB): domain Bacteria; phylum Desulfobacterota; class Binatia; order Binatales; family Binataceae; genus Binatus. The sequence continues at coordinate 3,329,722 of OY970324.1, read as the reverse complement.
TCGTCGGCGACGGTTATCACCTGATAGAATCGCTGTTCGGACAGCCCTTGAAGACCGCATCGAATTGACCCGGAGGCCCTGGATGGAGCGGAATCTTGCCCTCGAAGTAGTGCGCGCGACCGAAGCCGCGGCGCTGGCGGCGGCGCGTTTCATCGGCAAGGGTGACGAGCGGATGGCGGATCGGGCGGCGTGCGACGCGATGCGCAAGACGCTGAACTCGGTCGCGATGGACGGCAAAATCGTGATCGGCGAGGGCAAGGAAGGCGATGCCGAGTTTCTCTACGAGGGCGAGATTGTCGGCACCGGCGCGGGCACTGAAATCGACGTCGCGCTCGACGCGATCGAAGGTCCTATAATCTGTGCGACCGGCGGGCCCAACGCGCTGTCATGCGTCGCGCTGGCCGAGCGCGGGCGAATCCTGCGCTGCCCCGATACTTACATGGACAAGGTTGCGTGCGGACCGCTCGGCCGCGGCGTCATCGACATCGACCGCTCGCCGACCGACAATCTCAAGGCACTGGCCGAAGCGAAAAAAGTTTACGTCGAGGATCTGCGCGTCGCGATTCTCGATCGCCCGCGTCACGAAAAGCTGATCAACGAAGTGCGCCGCGCCGGCGCCGGCATCAAGATTATCTCGGCCGGTGACTTGTCGGCCGCCATCGCGACTACGCGTCCCGAGAGCGAAATCGACATGCTGATCGGAATCGGCGGTGCGCATCAGGGCGTGCTCGCCGGCGCCGCGATTCGTTCGGCCGGCGGCGAGATGCAATGCCGGTTCGTGCCGCGCAACTCCGAAGAAGCGGAAGCGTGCCTCGCGATGGGCATAATGGATCTCAAGCATCGCTACACGCTCGAGGAGCTGGCGGGCGACAACGTGATGTTCGCGGCGACCGGTGTGACCACCGGCGACTATCTGCGCGGCGTGCGATTTTTCTCCGGCGGCGCGACCACCAACAGCGTCGTGATGCGCTCGAAGACGCGCACCATTCGCTTCATCGAAGCGATTCATCATTTTGATTTCAAACCCGAGTATTAATCACCGGTTGTTCCAGTCGCACCTTGCCGCGTAGAGTTGTCGGGTGAAGAGCATTCCAAAATGGCCGAAGCTGCGCGACGCCCCTTCGTGGCGCGGAGCCAGCGTCGCTGAACGGGCACGCGCTATCGAAAACGCGTGTCGCACCGCGATCGAACTCCTCGAAGATTCCAAGGAGCGTGAGGCCAGACTGCTGCGCATCGATCCGGTCTCGATCTCGACCCGGTCTATCATCCGCCGCCTCGCCGCCCGTGGCCACGCGAAGCGCTAAGACCGCAGCTCAAGTCGCTCGCGCTATCGCGGACGCTCTCGCTCGCGGCAAAGTTCCATACGCGATCGGCGGAGCGATCGCGCTTGGCTTCTATGCGCCGCCGCGCGCCACGGTGGATGTCGATGTGAATATCTTTGTCACGAATGGACCAGCGTTCCGCAAGGCTCTCGGCATTCTGAACGAATCTGGTTTTGTCGCGGAGGCTGACCCCGCAGGGCTATTGCGGCAGGCGCGAGAAGAAGGGCAGTTCCGCGGCCGGATGGCGGGCATTCGTGTTGACGTGTTCGTCGCCACGATTCCTTTTTACAAAGAGTTGAAGCGGAGAGTGCGTAACGCTGTTCTTCTCGGCCGGCCAATGAAAATTCTGGCGGCGGAAGATCTCGTAGTCCTCAAATTGATGTTTTTCCGGCGGAAAGATCTAGCCGACGCTGAAGCGGTGCTGCGAGATCAGGGCGCCGCGCTCGACCGAAAGAAAGTCCGCAACCGGCTGGTGAAACTGGTGGGCGAAGAGGACGAGCGTGTCCACGTCTGGGACGAGCTTGCGAGCGAGCGATGACCTGTCGCGCGTGGCCTTTATCTCCTATTATAAGTCGAATTCAAGGGAAGGTGGCGGGATATGTGGCTGCGCGTAACCATGAAAGACAGGCCGTTGATGATCAACGCGGATCGGGTGGTGAAAATCGTCGAGATCCCCGGCAGTGCTGAACGGAGCCGCGGATGCCACGTTTATCTCTCGCTCACCGAGTACATGGAAGTCGATCAATCGCTGCATGAGATGATGATTTCGCTCGGCTTCGAGGAGCGCCAATAGTCGCTACATCATCTCCAAAGCCTGACAGGTGCTCGAATCCGCTTTGAACTGGCCGGCCAGGCACGCCATCTTGGCCGCGTCAACCAGCGCGGGCTCGTCCCATTTCGCCGGCCATGGACCGGTATTGACCGCGGCGCACGCCTGACCGTTGCCGATCGAGCACCACGCGCTCAACTCGCTATGCAGCACGGCCATCTGCTCGCATGCGGCCCGGGTGCCGGCATTGCAGGCGGGCGTTTGAATTTCGATCGGCGCGGTGGATTCGATCGCGACCTTGGTGTCGCTCAGCGCCTGCACGATCGTGTGGCAGGCGGCCTGGTTGCCTTCGTTGCATTTCTCGGTCGCCTCGGCGCGAATCTTGGTGACGAAATCCTGCGCCTGCGAGCCGCATCCCGCCGCGGCGAAAATAGCAAAGGCGAGGGCGAAAAAACTCGCATACGTTCTGGATCCGGCGGGCACCAGAGCATTGTTTCGCGCGCGATGAGTCTCGCGCAAGCGGGCGGGGGTTGACACTGAAACCGATGCGGGCGGAATTAGAAGCGTGGAACTCAAAAATTTAATTTTCGATAAAGCGGCGATTGCGACCCTTACCGTCAACCGGCCGACCGCGCTCAACGCGCTCAGTCGCGAGGTGCTCGAAGAGATGGCGCGCGTGATTCGCGAGGTCCGCCACGACCCGGCGGTCCGCGTGCTTATCGTCACCGGCGCCGGCGACAAGGCGTTCGTCGCGGGCGCGGATATCGCGGCGATGGCGAAGATGTCGGCGATTGACGGCCTCGATTTTTCGCGCCTCGGCCATCGCGTGATGGAGAGTTTCGAGGACCTGCCGATTCCCGTCATCGCCGCGGTCAACGGCTTCGCGCTCGGCGGCGGCCTTGAGCTGGCGCTCGCCTGCGACCTGATCGTCGCCAGTGAAAAGGCGCGCTTCGGTCAGCCCGAGATAAATCTCGGACTCATCCCCGGCTTCGGCGGCACGCAAAGGCTGCCCCATCGAATCGGCCACAACAAGGCGCGCGAGCTGATCATGACCGGCGACATGTTCGACGCGAAGACGGCGCTCGAACTGGGCCTCGCGAATCAGGTGGTAGCGCCGGACGCTCTGATGGAGACGACGCGCAAGCTGGCTGAGAAAATTGCGGGCAAGTCCGCTGTCGCGCTCCGCCAGGCGAAGGCCGCGCTGCGAGCTGCATTTACGATGGAAGAAGATAGTGGCCTGCGCTTCGAGCAGGAGGCCTTCGGCGTGGTCTTCGGCAGCGCGGATCGCGTCGAGGGCACGAGCGCCTTCGTCGAAAAGCGCCCGCCCAAGTGGCAGCACAAATAGCCCGCAGCTCCCACGGGTGCTTGTCCGTTCTTAATACTGGGTGCAGGGGTCACCCTGCTTGACGACCTTCCGCCGCCTGTGGGAAACTCCGGCCAGAGCAGAGGACAGCGCCGCCGCATTGGGCGGCGTTGGTCATTCTGACGGCACCATCAATTTGCAATGAATCGTTCGGAGGATCTTCATGGCTGAGCAGGCTCAAGCTACTGACACGGGACCGCGTCCGATTGTTCCATGGCTGAAATTGGCGCCCAAGCCCCATCTCGAAGGTATCAAGTGCGCGTGCGGCGCAATCTATCTCGATCCAAAACGCGTCGCATGCTCGAAATGCGGCGAGACCGACAAATTCAAGCCACTGACCTTGTCCGACAAGGGCAAGGTGTACGTCTTTTCGGTCGTCCACCAGTCATATCCGGGAATCAAGACGCCGTACGTGACGGCGATCGTCGATCTGCCCGAGGGCGTCAGCGTCCGCGCGAATCTGACCGGCGTCGATCCCGAGCAGGCGCAGAAGGAACCAAACAAGATGTTCAATTTGCCGGTCGAGTTGGTGACCGGTGTTGCGGCCAAGGATCGCGAAGGCCACGACGTGGTGGCTTTTTCGTACCAGCCGAGTAAAAATTAGGGCCCGGCAAGGGGCGCAGCGAACAAACTTTACGACGGACCTGAGCTTCGGGCCGGGCCGCCAGGAGGAATCAAGATGCGAAATGTTTATGTTCTTGGAACCGGGATGATCAAATTCGGACGCTATCCCGACAAAACCGTTCCGGAACTCGGCGGCGCGGCGGTGCTGCTCGCGCTCAAGGATGCCGGGGTTGCGATCAAGGACGTTGAGATGTTTGCCTGCGGAAATCTCTACCAGTCCAACGCGATGGTTGGGCAGCGAGTCCTGCAACAGGTCGGCCAGACCGGCATCCCGGTGATCAACGTCTCGAACGCTTGCGCCACCGGCTCGACCGCGTTTCGCGAGGCCTACATGTCGGTCGCGTCGGGGATGTATGACATCTCGATGGCGCTTGGCGTCGAGCAGATGGGCAAGCAGGGCTTGCTCGGCGGCGCCGGCGGCGGCGACCCCGCCTACTCGACTGAAGGCAAGGTCGGCTCAGGCACGATGCCGGCGGTGTTCGGCCAGGCGGGCATCGAGCACATGCGCAAGTACGGCACCAAGCTCGAGCACTTCGCAAAAATCTCGGTCAAGTCGCACAAGCATGCGACCAAGAATCCGTTCTCGCAGTATCGCAACGAGGTCTCGCTCGAAGACGTGATGAATGCGCGCATGGTCGCCTATCCCAACACGCTTTATATGTGCTGTCCGACCGGTGACGGCGCGGCGGCTGCAATTCTCGTCAGCGAGGACAAGCTGAAGCAGCTTGCGGGCGGACGCAAGCGCGCGAAAGTCGCGGCCTCGATACTCACCTCCGATCCGTGGACCGATCGGACCCAGACGCTGCCCGACGTCAGCACGCTCACGCGGCGCGCCTCCAAGCTGGCGTACGAGAAGGCCGGCATCGGGCCCAAGGACATCGCGCTCACCGAATTGCATGATTGCTTCGCGACCGCGGAACTCGTCCACTACGAAAACCTCGGACTGTGCGGCGACGGCGAAGCCGGCAAGTTCATCGACTCGGGCGGCGGCGTGCATCCGAGCCTTGGCGGCCACGACCCGGTCAACGTTTCCGGCGGATTGCTCTCGAAGGGGCATCCTCTCGGCGCGACCGGAGTCGCGAATATCTGCGAGGTAGTCTGGCACCTGACCCAGGACGATCGCGCGAAAGATCGCCAAGTGCCCAACGCCAAGGCGGGCCAGGCCCACGTAATCGGGCTGGGCTCCGCCTGCACGATCCATATCCTGACGGTGTAATTCAGGAACGACGAAAGAACGCCTAATCGGCACTTCGAGAGAGGGCCGCCCAAACAGGCGGCCCTTTTTCTTTCTCCGATAGGCCGATAAATTTGACGGACCGGAACAAAAGCTATGGCGAAACAGGAAACCTCGACCGCGGAACGCCTCGGCTATGGGGCGGATGCGCGCGTGCTCATCCTCAATGCTGACGACTTCGGCATGTGCCACGATCAGAACGAAGGCGTCATCAGGGGATTGAAGGAGGGCGTCTTCACGTCATCCACAATCCTCGTGACCTGCCCGTGGTTCGAGGAGGCGGCCGAGTTCGCGCGAAATAATCCGCAAGCCGACCTCGGCGTGCATCTCACGCTTACCGCCGAATGGGACAGCTACAAGTGGGGACCCGCGTCGGCGCGGCATTCGGTGCCGTCGCTGGTGGACGCCCGCGGATACCTGTGGCAGACCGTCGCCGAGGTTTACGAGCATGCCCGCCTCGACGAGGCGGAGGCGGAGCTGCGCGCGCAAATCGAGAAAGCGCTCGCTGCGGGAATTGACGCGTCCCATCTCGATTCGCACATGGGCACCGTGCAGTTGCGGGAAGATTATCACGAAATTTACGCGAGGCTGGCCAACGAATATCGGCTGCCAATCAGGCTCGCGTCGCGCAAGATGATGCGCAACCAGATGCCTGCGATCCTCGACCAGCTCGACGCAGCTGGCGTGACGACTCCAGACCATCTGGTCTTCCAAGGTCCGGCCAAAGTCGAAGAGACCGAGCGCTACTGGACCGAGCTCATCCGCTCGCTGTTCCCCGGCGTCACCGAGATTTTGTGTCATCCTGCAATTGCGCGCGACGAACTCAAGAGCTGCGCGCGCGACGCGCTCCAGCGCGAAGCCGACTTCCGCTATTTCACCTCGGAAAAAACGCGTCAGCTGATCAAGGACGAAGGCATCAAGATGGCCGGCTTCCGCGCGCTGCGCGACTTGATGCGCCAGCAACTCTCCAACTCCGGTTCCCCTTCCCTCGAAGGAAGGGGTTAGTTGTGATGCGCTATGCGCACCGTAATGGGATGAAAGCCGAACAGCACATCGGTTACGCACTTCATCGACTCACCGCCCCTGAGAGCAAAGTAGCGCGCCGCGCGCAACTTTGCGCTTCTCACTGGGTGCAGGGGTTACCCCCTGCCGCCCGCCGCGCAGGCGATTATTTCTTTGCATTATTTTCACCGCGACTTTCTTGATAGGGGTTAGGTGACTTGGAACTGACGCGACTGAGAGGATTTCGAGACCTAATCGGTGCCGACGCCCGGGCGATGAGCCTCGTCGAGGAGCGCGCGCGCGCGATTTTCGAGCGATATTCGATCAAGGAGATCAGAATCCCGGTGCTCGAGCGAACGCAACTGTACCAGCGCTCGACCGGAGAAACCTCCGACATCGTCGAGAAGCAGATGTACACCTTCACCGATCGCGACGAAGGCGAAACCGCAGTCGCCCTGCGCCCTGAAGGCACGCCCGGGGTGGTGCGCGCGTACGTCGAGGCCGGACTCGATCGCACTGATCCCGAACAGCGGCTCTTCTACTCGGGTCCGATGTTCCGCCGCGAACGTCCGCAGAAGGGGCGCTATCGGCAGTTTTTCCAGTTCGGCGTCGAAGTATTCGGCAGGCCCGACCCGGCTTGCGATGCCGAGTTGCTGATTATGATCGACCAGCTCTGCCGTGACCTGAAAGCTCCGTTCACGATGGAAATCAATTCGATCGGCGACGCGAAGTGCCGGCCTGCGTTTCGCGAGGCCCTCGTCAATTGGGGTCGCGCGCATTGGGACGAGCTCGACGATGACTGCCACAATCGCATCGATCGCAATCCGCTGCGACTTCTCGACTGCAAGCGGGACGCGAAGGTCACCGAGTCGGCGCCCAACAGCCTCGACTACCTGTGCGAAGAATGCCGCGCCCATTTCGACACGGTCAAGGAACTTCTGACTGCGGCCAACGTCCAGCACGTCGTCAATCCGCGGATGGTGCGTGGGCTGGACTACTACACGCGCACCGCGTTCGAGGTGATGGCGGGTGGTCTCGGCGCGCAGAGCACGGTCGTTGCCGGCGGCCGCTACGACGGACTGGTCGAAACGATGGGCGGTGCGGCGGTCGCGGGAATCGGTTTTGCGATTGGTGTCGATCGGCTGGCATTGGCCCTGGAAGCCGCCGGAGCGTTGCCCGCAACCGGACCGGATGCCGCGATAATCGCGATGGGCGCGGCGGCGGTGCGTCAGGCAGTCGCGGTGACGCGCGATCTGCGCGCGGCGAAACTCAACGTCGAGATGTTGTCGCCCGAGCGCAAGATGAAGTCGCTGCTCGCGCGCGCGTCGAAGATTGGCGCGCGCTTTGCCGTGATCATCGGCGATGACGAGCTGGCGCGCGGCGTCGTGCAGTTGCGCGACCTCAAACAGAGCACGCAAAGCGAAGTTGCGGCGCCAGATGCGGCGCGCGCTATCGCGCAAGCGCGCGGACAGTGACTGTTTCTTACACTCCGTGGCACAGGTATTCTTCGACCGACGGGAACAAGTTTCAACCGTAATGAGTAAAACTGAGCAATATTCTCCGCTGCCGCCCTGGACTCGAACCGATTACTGCGGCGCGATTCGGGCTTCCGACGTGGGTCGCGAGGTTGCGCTCTGGGGATGGGTGCAGACCCGGCGCGATCATGGCGGCCTTATCTTTATCGATCTGCGCGACCGCGACGGAATCGTGCAGCTGGTGCTCAATCCCGCGCACAACGCCGGCGCGCACCAAGCTGCCGGTGACGTGCGCTCCGAGTTCTACGTCGCCGTCAGGGGCAAGGTCGTGCGCCGCGCCGAGGGGACCGTCAACGCTGAGCTGCCGACCGGCGAAATCGAAGTGCTGGTCAGCGCGTTCGAGACTCTTAGCGTGTCGGCGCCGGTGCCGTTTCAGATTGCCGACGGCGACGCGACCGCCGAGGAAATCCGCCTCAAGTACCGCTATCTCGATTTGCGCCGGCCCGAGATGCAGCGCAATCTGCGCCGACGCCATCAGGCGTTGCAGGCGGTGCGCAGCCATCTCGATCAAAATGGGTTCATCGACGTTGAGACGCCGATTCTTTTCAAATCGACGCCGGAGGGCGCTCGCGACTACCTGGTGCCAAGCCGCGTCAATCCCGGAAAGTTTTACGCGCTGCCGCAATCGCCGCAGTTGTTGAAACAGATCCTGATGATCGGCGGCTTCGATCGCTACTACCAGATCGCACGATGTTTCCGCGACGAGGATTTGCGTGCGAATCGCCAGCCCGAGTTCAGCCAGATCGATATCGAGATGACCTGCCCGCGCCCCGAGGACATCCAATCGATCGCCGAGGGCATGATCGCGTCGGTCTATCGCAGCGTGCTCGACCTCGACGTGCGGCCGCCGTTCCCGCGGATGCGGTATGCCGAAGCGATGGAACGCTTCGGCGTCGACAAGCCCGACACGCGCTTCGGCCTTGAGCTGAAAAATCTCACGACGGCCTTCAGCGGCACTTCGTTCAAGGTCTTTGCGGAAATCCTTGCGCGCGGCGAATCCGTGTATGGAATAAATGTCACCGCCGATCACACGCTGAGCCGCCGCGAGCTCGATGAGCTTACCGAGTCGGTGAAATCGCGCAATGCGATGGGCTTGGCGTGGATCAAAGTAGGCGAGACCGGCTGGCAGGGACCAATCGCGAAGTTCCTGAGCGAGCGCGAGAAGGCCGCCGCCACCGCCACATCGGCTCTGAAAGCCGGAGATACGTTGTTGATGGTCGCAGGTCCGCCGGACAAAGTGCGTCCGGTGCTCGGTGACGTCCGTTTGCAGCTCGCCGCGAAGTTCGGTCTCGACAAATCCGACGAGCTGAAATTTCTGTGGGTGATTGATTTTCCGCTGTTCGAGTACAGCGCCGACGACAAGCGCATGGTTGCCGTGAACCATCCTTTCAGCGCGCCGAACCCTGACGACCTCGCGCTGCTCGAAACCGCGCCGCTCAAGGCTCGCGCACTTCACTACGACATGGTGCTCAACGGCCAGGAACTCGGCGGCGGCTCGATTCGTATCCATAGCCGCGAGCTGCAATTGAAGGTATTTGAGTTACTGGGGTTTACGCGCGAAGAGGCGATCGATCGCTTTGGCTTTCTGCTCGACGCGCTCAAATACGGCGCGCCGCCCCATGGCGGAATCGCATTTGGAGTCGATCGGATTTGCATGATGCTTTGCGGAACCGATTCGCTGCGCGACGTGATTGCGTTTCCCAAGACGCAGAAGGCGGTTGACCCGATGAGCGGGGCGCCGTCGGAGGTCGATCCGCGCCAGCTCAAGGAGCTGTCGATCAAGGTGACGTCATGAGCTCGAGTTGGACGACACCGGCGCGATTGTTGCTCGTTGCAGCGGCGCTATGGCTGGCGTCCGGATGCACCACGCTAGCCGCGGATGCCGTGAATTCCACGACGGGTGCGGTCAGCGACGCAATCAATCAGCGCGACGTCAAGTCGCATGCGGTGCGATCGATCAAAACCATTACCATCAACCGTATCGCCGTGATGCCGCTGATAGAGGCCGCGCCGGGTGGAGGCGAGCCGCTGGCTTCAGGAGCCACTGACGCGATCACCGCCGAGGTCTATAGCCAGGTCGCTCTGGCCGGTGGATGGGATCCGATCCCGGCGCAGGACGTTGACGAGGCGATGCAGAAGATGCCGCCGACCACACTTGGAAATCTCGATGAGAATGCGCTCAAACTCGGCCACGACGTGTCGGCCGACGGAGTACTCTACGGCACCGTCGAAAAATATGTGGAACGGGTCGGGATGGATTACTCGGCCGCGAGCCCGGCCTCAGTGGCGTTCTCGCTCAAGTTCGTCGATCTCAAGAGCAAGCAGGTGGTTTGGACGGCGAAGTTCGCTAAAACGCAGGCGGCATTGAGCCAGAACCTTTTCGATCTCGCCAATTTCGTCCAGCGGTCGGGACGCTGGGTGCGCGCTCACGAAATCGCGCAAGAGGGCGCGAAGGAAGCGATCGCCGATCTTCACGGCGATCTCAACCTGTCCAAAAATGTCAAGCGCTTCGAGACCGGCACCTACGGCGAACTCAAATCGGGCCAGCAGCGCTACAACACCGGGCCTAACGGGATCTATTAGCGCGGCGCGACGAGTCCTCTTATGCCCACGGCGAGTGCGGCTTCAGCTTAAGCGCCTGCGCTACCGCGGGATGCACGACGTGACCGTCGTAAGTATTCACGCCGTGGCGGATTGCCGCATTCAGCCGCCCGGCTTCCAGAATCCCGTGGTCCGCGATCTCCAGTGCGTAGGTCAGTGTCGCGTTGGTCAGCGCGTAGGTTGACGTGTGCGGCACCATCGCGGGCATGTTGGTCACGCAGTAATGCACGACGCCGTTGCGGATGAAGGTCGGGCGTGCATGCGTGGTCGGGGCCGAGGTCTCCGCGATTCCGCCCTGGTCAATCGACAAATCCACGATCGCCGCGCCGGGACGCATCCGCGAAACCATCTTCGCGCTCAGCAGCCGCGGCGCGCGTGCGCCGGGAACCAGCACGGCGCCGATCACGAGATCGCAGTGGGTGAGTTCCTCGTCCAGCGTCGCGCGATTCGACATCACCGTCGTTACGCGTCCACCGAGCAGGTCGCTCAGATAGCGCAGACGCGTTGGATTGATATCCATGATCGTCACTTCGGCGCCGACGCCCGCCGCCACCCGGCACGCGTTGAGTCCCGAGATTCCGCCGCCGAGCACGACCACCTTGCCGGGCCGCACCCCCGACGCTCCACTGAGCAGCACGCCGCGGCCGCCGCTGCGCGCCTGCAGGCACCATGCGCCGGCCTGAATCGCGAGACGTCCCGCGACTTCGCTCATCGGGGCGAGCAGCGGCAAGCTCGAATCTTCGAGCTGGATCGTCTCGTAGCCGACCGCCGTCACGCGCCGGCGAATCAACTCGCGCGACAACCGCAGCTCCGCGGCGAGATGAAGATAGGTGAAGAGTATCTGCCCCGGCCGCAGCAGCGAGTATTCCGGCGGTTGCGGCTCCTTGACCTTCAAAATCATGTCGGCGCGGCGCCACACGCCCGCCGCGCCGGCTTCGATGGATGCGCCGGCTTTGCGGTAATCGCGGTCGGCGAAGCCACTGCCGACGCCGGCACCGGCCTGCACCGTCACGCGATGACCGTGAGTGCGCAGCGCGGCGACTCCGGCGGGAGTCAGAGAAACGCGCTGCTCGTCGGATTTGATTTCGGTCGGGATGCCGACATTCATGAGTTCAGTTCCTCCGCCTGCGCCCGACCGCTAACGCCATCGGCGCTCGACAGTCAAGAGTCGCGCGCTTGATCGATTTCCGCGATGACGCCAATCGGAACTTGACAAAACCCGCGCCGCTGCTTTTCATGAGCATTGACGCGATCGCGGTCGGCTCGCGCGCGACCACCGGCCAAATGCGCAGCGACCACGATTTCCGGAGGAGTCATGGAGATCCCGCAGGGACTCAAATATTCGAAAGAGCATGAATGGGTCGCGACCGAAGACACGGTGGCGACCGTTGGAATTACCGATCACGCGCAAGACCAGTTGGGCGAGATCGTGTACATCGAATTGCCCGCCGTCGGCGACAAGGTCAGCAAGGACGATCCCTTCGGCGTCGTCGAGTCGGTCAAGGCCGTCTCGGATATCTATGCACCGGTCACCGGCACCGTCATCGAGATCAACGAAGACCTGCCCGAAAGTCCCGAAACCGTCAACGAAGATCCGTACGGCGACGGGTGGCTGATCAAGGTGAAGATTACCGACATGAGCGATCTCGAAGACCTGATGGACGCCGACGAATACACGGAACTGCTCGCGCGCGAGAAGGAATAATCGCGGAGGCGAGGATTCAGGTTGACGGCTGGGGGCTCAAGCCGGCCTCGGCTTTCGACACCGAGATTCTAATCTTGCCGGCGCCGGTGGGAGGATCGATGAAGACCATCAGGAACGGAGCCGACGACGACGGCTCAATCGCGAACGCCTTCGGCGGATTCAAGCCCTGAGAAAATTCGATCTCGCGCGGCGTCATTTCACCGAGCATCTGGGCCGACAGCTCGTTACCGCAATATACGCTCTGGCCGGCGAGGGGACGCGCGCCGTCGCCAATCAAGAAGGCCGCGATTCCAACCAGGTGCAGCGGACGCGCGCCGACATTCTGCGCATTGCCGGTGATGACCAGCGCGACATGCCCGCCCTTGAGCGTGTAATACTCAGAGCGCACATCATGCAGCGTCACCAGCATCGCGGGCACGATCGGACGCGCGAAGTAACCGCCGATTCGCGGAGCACCGCCGAGAATCCGCGCACTGGCGACCGGCTCGTCGCAGATGAGCGCGCTCGCGCCGAGGAAAGCGATCGCCACGAAGAAAAACATCGCGAGAAAAAAACCCGACGCGTGAGTCGCACCGGTGAATACCGCTTCGGCGGCGTCATCCTCGGCGTGGCCCAGCTGGAACCCGGTGGATTTCGCCTGGGCGGGCGGCTGCGCGAAGCGAGGCGCTTCAGCCTCGAGCGGAGCCGCCATGCGCCGCACCGGGGTGGGCGCCGGCGGCGGTGCCGGCTCGGGCTCGGCCATCATGGTTGGCGCTTGACGGAGCGGCGCGGGTTCGAAATCAGCCGGCGCATCGCCCACCCGCCATCCACCGTCGTGCGACTCGGCGTGTTCGAGGTCGTGCTCCGGCGGCGGCTCGGCGATTTCGCCACGCTCATCGCTGAAGTCGAATCTCAGATTTTCGCCGGTGTCGGCTTTCTGATCGCGGTCACCGAAAGTGCGATTGAGCGGATCGTCGTCCGCCTCACTGCGAACTTTGGCGCGCACGGCGTCGGCTTCATCGCGCGACGGCTCGGGCATCTTGCGCTCGACCGGCTCGCGCCGCGGCGGCTCGGGCGGTTGAACCCTTTGCACCTGAACCTCGGGCGTGGGCGTTCGCCGCAACTCCGCGCTATGCTCGCGTTTGACGACGTCGCTCTCGAGCGGCGACTCGAGCGCACTCGGGCGAGGCCGCGCGGGGCGAATTGTGCGCGGCGTCTGCGACTCGCTCTCGGGCGCCGGCGGAGCCGGTTTGCGCACCTTCGCCGGCGCCGGATCGGCGTTGAACACGTGGCCGCATCGCGAGCACTTGAAGGTCGGTGTATCGTCGGGCAGGACCCGCTCGTCAATCCGATAGCGGGTGTGGCAACTGGTGCATTGAATTTCGATCATTCCCCCACCTCACATCCCGCCGAAAAAAATATCACACGGCAACGACCCGTGCATCTGCGGAGCGCCGTGCAATGCGGATAGCGCTGCTGACGCGCAGATTCGACAGCGCGGGTGGCGGCACCGAGCGCGATCTAATCGTAACCGCACAGGGACTGCGCGCGGCAGGGCATCAGGTCACGATTTTTGCGGACGAGATTCGCGGCGCGACCGACGGCTGGGATGTGCGCCGAGTCGGCGGCGGTCCCAGGCTTGGACGCGCGCTGTCCCTGCTGCGATTCGCATGGACCGCGGCGCCCGCGGCACAGCGCGCGGGCAACGACCTGGTGTTGAGCTTCGCGCGATGCGTCGGCGCGGACGTGATGCGTTCGGGCGGCGGCGCCCATGCCAGTTACCTCCGCGCGGCGCGAAAATGGCGCGGCGCACTTGGCGCGACCGCGATGCGCGTCCGCCCGTATCATCAGGTGCAGATGCTAGTCGAGCGCCAAGGCTTCCGCAGAGCCGGCCTGAAGCGCGTGATCGCGGTCTCGAATTTTGTTCGCGACGATCTGATTCGCGAATTCGGCCTCGCGCCTGAAAAAGTCGTGACGATTTACAACGGGGTCGATCTCGAGCGCTTCCGGCCGTCGCTTGATCCGTCCGAGCGCGCGGCTATCCGCCAGAAATTTATCGTGCCGGCCAGCGCTCGCGTTGTCGCTTTCGTCGGCAACGGCTTCGCGCGCAAGGGCCTGGGATTCCTGATCGAAGCGTGGCCGCTGGTCGCCGGCGGCGCGTTTCTGCTGGTGGCCGGCAGTGATCGACAGTCCGAAAAGTTCGCGCGCCGCGCCCACGCCCTCAACGTCGGCGCGCGAGTGGTCTTCACCGGCCCGCAACCCAGCGTCGAACCGATCTTCCACGCGGCGGACGCGTTCGCGATGCCTTCGCTGTTCGAACCGTTCGGCAACGTCGTGATGGAAGCGATGGCCAGCGGATTGCCCGCGATGACCAGCGCGTTCTCGGGTGTCGCGGAAGTCATGCCGCCCTCGATGCGCGGATTTCGAGTGGAGAGTCCCGACGACGTGGGCGAAGTCGCGCTCCGGCTGGGCGCGCTGTTCGACGCGCCCGCGAGTCTCGCCGGGGAGGCGCGCGCGACCGCCGAACGATTCACCTGGGCCCGCTACGCCAGCGAACTGAACGCGCTGATCGAGTCGATAGGGTAGGGCGCGCCCCGCCGCTAACCGCCGAGCCCATCGAACATTCCGCGCGCGATTGCGAGCCGGCGTTCCTCGCGCGCGACTCGCGGGATGCCAGCGCCGGTAAGCTGCGCGATTCGCAGCCTCATCCACGCGATCGCATTCTTCGAGATCACGTCCGTCGCGGAATGTTTCTCATGCAGCATCCGGCAGCGGCCGCGCTCGCGCGCGATTCTGATGAACCGTTCGCGATTGGCGCGTGACGGATCCACTTCGTGATAGACCAGCGCCTTCGGCGCATATCCGATTCGATAGCCCGCGCGACGCATCCGCTGCGACATCTCGGTTTCTTCCTCGTGCCCGCACGCGCCGGGCCCGAGCCGCTCATCGAACGGCCCCACTTGCTTCATCGCGTCCGCCCGAAAGGCCATGTTCGCGCCGAGCACTCCGCGCACCTCGACTACGTCGTCTCCGTGATCGGCAATCGGCAGGTCGAGATACACCGCCATCGGTCCGACTTTGCGGTCGGGATCTTCAGCCGCGAGGATGCGCCCCTTCATCCCGGCGAACTCGCGATGGGTATCAAAGAAATCCTCGACCGCGCCGAGGTAACCCGGCGCGACGGCCAAATCGTCGTCGAGAAACACCAGGATCTCCCCAGACGCATTCGCGATGGCGCGATTCTGGATGCGGCATTTGCCGGCGCGCGGGTCGTGCAGATGCGTGAGCGGCGGCGCTTCGAGCGCCAGCCGGATCGGCGCCGGCGTGCCGTTTTCGGCGATGATAATCTCGCGCGTCCCGGCGCCCATCTCCGGCGCAAGGCTTTCGATCAGCCGCGGCAGCGAGTCCGGGCGGTTGTGAGTCGCGATGATGACGGAGGTCTTCAACGCTGTTCGAGCTTGTGGAATCGCATGATGATGTTTTCATCCATCAGCAGGCTCGCACTGGTCATGAAGCCGAGCAGTTCGCGATTGATTTTGCGCTGCACCGGATCTTTTTCGCGCCCATAGAGCATCCACGAGAACCCCGCGATGAACGGCCACAGGATCGGCGCGAAGATTCGCGACTTCAGCTTGCGCCGGCCGCGCCCGATCGCGTCCATCCGCAGGCCCGCGCCCCATGCGATCCAATGCAGATCGTTGAGCCCCATCACGTGCCAGTTGCGCCCGTCCGCGACCTTATATTTGTACGCCAGCGGCGCGCGCCGTCCCTTGTAGTAGCCGCTCAGCAGGTAATGGATTCGCGAGCTGACGCACAGGCGATTCGGCGTCGTGATGACCGCGACCGCGTCCGGCCGCATCACGCGCGCGATTTCGCCGATCATGTGCGGGATGTCCGCGAGATGCTCGATCACTTCGAGCATCGTCACCAGGTCGAAAGTCGCGGCGCGAAACGGCAGATCGTTGTCGAGGTTGGCCGCAACCCAGCCGCGGTTGCGCGTTCGATACTCGGTCGAAACGACGCGCCATCCGCGCTCCGACAGCATCCGGCTCGACAGTCCGTCGCCCGCACTCAAGTCCAGCGCTCGCGACGACGCCCCCGGCGCCGGCGCCAGCGCAACCGCGCCGCGCACCCGCTCACTCATTGTAACCGTGGATTGTGTGTCACCAGCGCCGCGCGCTCAAGCCAGCCGCGCGGATTTTTTGAAATCCAGTCTTGAATCGGAATCGTCAGCCGGTTAAACCCTATACTCTTGCCCTCGCTCGCGAGAGTGGCGGAATGGCAGACGCGCAAGGCTCAGGACCTTGTGAGCGCAAGCTCGTAGGGGTTCAAGTCCCCTCTCTCGCACCAAATCACGCTCCGTTTCACCGCGGCGCTCAGTAGGATGAGGGGACCGCGTCGGCCGCTTTGTTGCCCGACTTTTCCGCACCATGGCATTTCGCCACATCCGCTTCGCTGGCGCCGATCGCCGATGCAATCTCGGCGTCCGAGCGTCCGGATTGTGTCTGCAGCTTCACCACGTTGCAATCGACGTGGTCGGTGGAGATCGAGCTGCACCCCGACACGCCGGCGACGAGCAGCATTCCCAGCGCGGCTCCGATACCAAGTTTCCGAAAGACTTCAGCCATGAAATATCCCCTCCGTAGTCGAGTTCATCCGGCCGCCACTCCAAGCATGCGCACGATATTATTAAGCGGATCGATTTTACAAGCCGTAGATCGACGCGCGGCGTAGCGCGCTTGAGAGGTGACCGGCGGGACAATATGATTTGTGCGAAGGGCGCTCGCGCCCTTTTTTCGACGGAGCAACACTGGTGGATTTGCCCAAGACATTCGATTCCAAGGCCGCTGAGGAGCGATGGTTCCAACAGTGGATCGACCTCGGCTACTTTAAGGCCGATCCCGCGCGCCCGGGCAAAGTTTTCTCGGTCGTCATTCCGCCGCCGAACGTCACCGGCCAGCTCCATCTCGGCCACGCGCTCAATGTCTCGCTGCAGGACATCATCGTGCGCACGCGCCGGATGCAGGGGTACAACACGCTGTGGCTGCCCGGCACCGATCACGCCGGCATCGCGACCCAGAACGCGGTCGAGAAGGACCTCGCGAAAGAGGGCAAGGACCGCCATCAGCTCGGCCGCGACGCGTTTGTCAATCGCGTCTGGCAATGGCGCGAGACCTACGGCGACCGCATCCTGAACCAGTTGCGCCGCCTTGGCGCGTCATGCGACTGGAGCCGCGAGCGCTTCACCCTCGACGCAGGCCTGTCGCAGGCGGTGACCAAAGTCTTCGTCGATCTCTACAATCAGAAACTCATCTACCGCGCGATGCGGCTTATCAACTGGTGCCCGCGCTGCGAGACGGCGCTGTCGGATCTCGAAGTCGATCACAAAGACGTCACCGGCAGCCTCTGGTACATCCGCTACCCGCTGGCCGACGGCAGCGGCGCGATCACAATCGCGACGACGCGGCCCGAGACGATGCTCGGAGACACCGCGGTCGCCGTGAATCCGGACGATGAGCGCTACCAGGCGTACGTTGGCAAGACGATTCGCCTACCGCTGGTGGGTCGCGAGATAAAGATCATCGCGGATGCGGCGATCGATCGCGAATTCGGCACAGGCGCGTTGAAGGTCACGCCCGCACACGATCCGGTGGACTTCGATCTCGGCAAGCGCCACGACCTCGAGCAGATTTCGATCTTCGACAACACGGCGCGCATCAACCAGAACGGCGGTGCGTATCGCGGGATGTCGCGCGAGGACGGGCGCAAGCAGATCATCAAGGACCTCGAGCTGGCGGGACTGCTCGAAAAAATCGAGCCGCACAAGCATGCGGTCGGCGTATGTTCGCGATGCGACACGGTGGTCGAGCCGATGCTCTCGGAGCAGTGGTTCCTGGCGATGCGCGAGATGGCCGATCGAGCGATCGAAGCCGTGCGCAAAGGCGACACGACCTTCCATCCGAAGCGATGGGAAAATGTGTTCTTCAACTGGCTCGAAAACATCCACGACTGGTGTATCTCGCGACAGCTATGGTGGGGCCATCGGATTCCCGCCTACCGATGCGTGCGATGCGACCATCTGATCGTCGCCGCCGAGCGCCCGTCGCGATGCCCCGAGTGCGACGGCTCCGACATCGTCCAGGACGACGACGTGCTCGACACTTGGTTCAGCTCGGGTTTGTGGCCGATGTCCACGCTCGGCTGGCCCGAGTACACGCCCGACTTCGAGCGCTACTATCCGACCAGCCTGCTGCTGACCGGCTTCGACATAATTTTTTTCTGGGTCGCGCGCATGATGATGTTCGGACTCGAGTTCACCGGCAAAGTGCCGTTCAAGGACGTGTACATCACGCCGCTGGTCCGCGACAAAGACGGCAAGAAGATGAGCAAGACGAAGGGCAACGTCGTTGACCCGCTCGACTTGATGAACCAGTACGGCGCCGACGCGGTCCGCTTCACGCTGGCGCAGTTGGCGGCGCAAGGCCGCGACGTAATCCTCTCGCACGATCGCTTCGCCGCCTCGCGCGCCTTCGCCAACAAAATCTGGAACGCCGCCCGCTTCGTGATGATGAATCTCGAAACGGCGCCGCAGCCTTTACCGAAAGTGGAAGTCGCAAAGCTGGGACTAGCCGAGCGATGGATTCTGGCGCGCCTCGACGACACCATCCGCGAAGTCACCAGGTCGATCGACGCCTATGAATTCAACGTGGCCGCGATGAAGCTGTACCAGTTCATCTGGCACGAGTTCTGCGATTGGTACATCGAGCTGTCAAAGGAGCCGCTCAAAGCTGGCGGCGAACCTCAATCCGGCGCGCGCTGGGTGCTGATCGACGTGTTCGACAAGATGCTGCGGCTGCTGCATCCGTTCATGCCTTTCGTCTCGGAAGAAATCTGGCAGGTGATTCGCCCATATCTCGACGAGCAGAATCTCGCTGCGCATCTGCCGATCGCAAAGTATCCCGAACCGTCCTCGACCAACCCGCTGTCGACGCCGGAAGAAGTCGCGATGAATCATTGCATCGAGGCAACCGAAGCAATCAACTCGCTCCGCTCGCTGCTGGGATGGCATCCGGGCCAGCGCGTCACCGCAGTGATCAGAGCAGGCGATGTGCGCGAGTTCGAGACCTGGCAGCCTTATGCGATGACGCTCGCGAAACTAGAAGCCGTGAAGGTCGATGCGTCGGGAGATCGCGCGGTGTTCGCGCATCTCGCATGGGCGGATGTCGGCGTCGATGCGCCCGACGGGTTCGATTTCGACGTCGCTCGTCAGAAAGTTCAGAAGCAGCTCGAAGAAGTCGGTAAGCACGCCGCCCAGCACGAAGCCCGGTTGAACGATTCCCGCTTCATGACCAAGGCCGATCCCGAAACGCGAGTTGAAGTCGCGCAAAGATTCGAAGGCTTACAGGTTCAGCGCAAACTGCTGAGCGAACAACTGCGCCAACTGGAAGAACGCGCATGAGCTTTTCTTTGTGTCATTCTGAGCGCAGCGAATGTCTTAACCTCTCCTTGTCCGAGGAGAGGTCGCGGGAGCGCGGAACGCGGCGAGCGCGGTTGAGGTTCAACGCCCAACATGGTCGACGAGTTCCAGCGTTGTACCTCTCCCTGACCCTCTCCTTGGACAAGGAGAGGGGAAGTAAAAATCGCAGACAGATATCGCTCGCAGCGATCTGATGGAACTCTTCAAACAAGCCGACCTCACCGAACTCATTAAGCGTGCGCTTGCAGAGGATGTTGGGCAGGGCGATATCACTACCGCTGCGACCGTCGCGCCGGGTGCGATGGGCCGCGCGAGGATTACCGTCAAAGAGCCGCGCATGATTCTCGCCGGCGGAGTCCTGATCGAGCCCGTGATGCGGCAGGCGGGCGCCGAGCCGCGTATCGCCAAGCTCGCGCCTGAAGGCACGCAACTCAAGGCCGGCGATGTGCTCGCGGAAATCGAAGGCAAGCTCGCGGGATTGCTGATCGGCGAGCGCACCGCACTCAACTTCGTGCAGCTACTCTCCGGGATCGCGACGACTACGCGAGTATTCGTCGATGCGATCGCCGGCACGCACGCGAAAATTGTCGACACGCGCAAGACTCATCCGGGACTGCGGGTCGTCGAGAAGTACGCGGTCCGCGTCGGCGGCGGGCATAACCATCGCCTCGGCCTGGACGGCGGGGTGCTGATCAAGGAGAACCATATCGCGGCGGCCGGCAGCGTGACGAAGGCGATCGAGGGCGCTCGACGAATCGCGCCGCATACGCTTAAGATCGAGATCGAATGCGAGACCCTCGCGCAAGTTGAAGAAGCACTTAAAGCCGGCGCCGACGCGATCCTGCTCGACAACATGACGCTCGCCAACGTGCGCAGAGCGCGCGCGCTCGCCGGACCGAAAGTTCAGCTTGAAGTTTCTGGCGGCGTGTCGCTCGACACCGTTCGCGCGATCGCCGAGGCCGGCGCCGACTTGATTTCCGTCGGCGCATTGACGCATTCGGCGCGATTCTTGGATATCAGCATGAGAATTGCCGCGGTCTGATTGGCGGGCGCCGTGCGCGCCCGATGTTTGGAATTTAAAGTAATGCCTCAGAATCCTTATCTTGCTATCGAACGAGGCGCGCCGGGCCGGATCGGCTGGCGAATCCATTATTTCGACGAAATCGACTCCACTCAGGAAGCGGCGCGCGAGCTGGCCGCGAGCGGCGCCGACCAGGGCACGCTGGTTATCGCCGAGCAGCAGACCGCGGGGCGGGGCAGGATGGGCCGTACGTGGCATTCGCCGTCGGGCGTCAATCTCTACACCACGATAATTCTGCGGCCGCCGATTCCGCTCGCCGACGTGCCGCGCATGAGCCTGGTCGCCGGCATCGCGGCGGCCGAGGCGCTCGAGCGCGAGTGCCCCGGCATCGTCGCGCTCAAATGGCCCAACGACGTGTGGCTGCGCGGCCGCAAGGCCGGCGGCATCATCGCCGAGGCGGTTACCGACGCGCGCCAGAATCTCGACTGCGTGCTGCTCGGTATCGGGCTGAATATCAATCTCGCCGCCGCCGACATCCCAATCGACCTGCGCGACAAGGCAACCTCGATGCGTATCGCGAGCGGCCACGCATGCGACCGGATTGCGATCGCCGACTCGCTTTTTAATCTGCTCGACGTTCGCTATATGGAAACGGTCACCCGCGGCTTCGAGGCGGTGCGCCCGGCGTGGGAGCGTTTCTCCGCGCTGACCGGCAGGCGCATCGCGATTGTGGACGGCGACAGGCGTCAATCGGGAGTCGTGAAGGGAATCGACGCGAGCGGTGCACTGCTGCTAGACATCGGAGACCGGGTCGAGCGAATTGTCGCGGGTGAGGTGAGCGTGGAGGGGGCGTACGAGTAAGCTTATGTGACGAAGGCGAAATAACTGCATCGTTCGGGGCGCGGCGCTCTGATTCGGCGCTGGTCCCGGGCGGGCAAGCTGAGAGGTGCTTCCATGGCAGTGGAGGAAATCGGACGGCTTAGAACTATCGCAATCGTGGGCCAGGGCGGAACCGGCAAGACGCAGGCCGCCGACGCGATGCTCTTCACGGCGGGCGCGGCGCCGAGGTTGGGAAAGCCCGACGACGGCTCGGCCGCGATGGATTTCGAGCCCGAAGAAACCAAGCATCACATTTCGATCAGCTCCGCGTTCAACCATCTCAACTGGAAAAAGACCGAAGTAATTCTCGCCGACACTCCCGGCTACGCCGCCTTCCTGCCCGAAACGCTGACCACGCTGCGCGCGGTCGACGGCGTGGTCATGCTGATAAGTCCGGGCGCCGACACCAAGGTTGAATCCGAAAAAATCTGGGCCGCGACCGAAGACCTCAAGCTGCCGCGCATCGGGTTCGTCTCGCGGCTCGATCGCGAGCGCTCAAGCTTCGACGCCGCGATGAGAGACCTCGAGAAGGTTCTCGGCGCGCGCGCCGTCGCGCTGACGATCCCGATTGGCGAGGAGCTCGGCCTCAAGGGCGTCGTCGATGTGCTCGGGATGAAGGCGCTCACGTACTCCGACACCAGCGGAAAATTCAAGGAAGAGGAGCTGTCCGCCGATCTCAAGACTAAGGCGGAAGCCGCGCGCACCGCGCTGTTCGAGGCGGTGGCCGAGACCGACGATGCGCTGCTCGAAAAATATCTCGACAAGGGCACTCTCGACGACGCTGAAGTTCGCGCCGCACTGCATGCGGCTGTAGTCGAGCGCAAGATCACGCCGGTGTTCTGCGGCTCCGGCGCGAAGAACATCGGGATCGCGCCGCTGCTCGACGCCGTCACGACCTATCTGCCCGCGCCCAACGAGCGCCCGCCTGTGGAATGCCAAAATCCTACCACCGGCGAGGCTGTGAGCCGTACCGCCGATCCGGCTGCGCCGTTCGCCGCGCTGGTGTTTAAGACCATCATCGATCCGTTCGCGGGCAAGCTCTCCATCTTCCGCATAATCTCGGGCCACGCTCAGACCGATGCGCCGGCGTACAACTCGACCCGCGAAACCAAGGAGCGCTTCGGCCAGTTGCTGCGGCTCGAGGGCAAAAAACAAACGCCGATCGCGAGCGCGATCGCGGGCGAAATCGTCGCCGTCGCCAAGCTCAAGGACACCACCACCGGCGACACGCTGTGCGACGAGAAGGCGCCGGTGCTCGTAGTGCCGCCGCTGACCCGTCCCAACGGCGTCATCTCTTTCGCGGTTCGTCCCAAGACCAAGAGCGACGAGGAGAAGTCGTCGGCCGCGCTGCAGAAACTGATCGAGGAGGACCTCGCGCTCGAGATGCATCGCGATCCGCAGACCCACGACATCATTTTGTCGGGCACCGGTCAGATGCATATCGAGATCACCGTCGAGAAACTGCGGCGCAAATTCAACGTCGATGTCGAGCTGCAGGCGCCCAAGGTTCCGTACCGGGAAACGATCAAGGGACGCGCCGAGGCGCAGGGCAAATACAAGCGCCAGTCGGGCGGCCGCGGGCAATACGGCGATTGTTGGCTAAAGATCGAGCCGATGCCGCGCGGCAAAGGCTTCGAGTTCGTCGATAACATCGTCGGCGGCGTTATCCCGCGCAACTTCATTCCGTCGGTCGAGAAGGGCGTGCGCAACACTCTGCCCGAGGGCTTTCTCGCCGGCTATCCGATGGTCGATGTGCGAGTCACCGTGTTCGACGGCAGCTATCATGACGTCGATTCGTCGGACATGGCGTTTCAGATTGCGGCCTCGATGGGCTTCAAGGCGTGCCTCGAAAAAGCCCGGCCGATCATCCTCGAACCGATCGTCGCGATCGAAGTCGCGTGCCCTGACGAATGCATGGGCGACGTGATTGGCGATCTGAACTCGCGCCGCGGCAAAGTCCTCGGCATGGACAGCAAGGGCAACGGCCAGGTGATCAAGGCGCAGGTGCCGATGTCGGAGGTGCTGAAGTACGCGCCCGACCTGCGCTCGATCACGTCGGGCCGCGGCTCGTTCGAGCAGCATTTCTCGCATTATGAAGAGGCGCCGGCCCCGGTCGCTGAAAAGATCGTCAAGGAGACGCACGCGGCGCGCGAGGCTGCCGGCGCAAAACAGGGAGGCCACGCGCACGCGCACGCATAGCGGGGCGGGGACGGTGCCCTTGTATTGCAAGGGCCGCCCGTCTTGTACAATCGACGGGGGGTCTGTTTGCGATGGCGCCGATAGGAAAAAGCCTGGTCTTCGCCGGTATCGCGATCATGGTCGTGGGCCTGGCGCTGTGGGGATTCTCCTCGGTGCCCTACGTCGGCAAGCTGCCCGGCGATATCTACCTCCGGCGCGGCAACTTCACCTTCTATTTCCCGCTCGCCACCTGCATTCTAATCAGCATCATTGCCACGATATTTTTCTCACTGATGAGGCGTTGACGAATTGGCAGCGCAAAAGTCCGTAAGCCCGCATCGGCTCGCTGAGCGCAAGCGGCGGCGCCGCGAGCTGATCGCCGTCGGCGTGGCCGGCGCGACGCTGGTCGCATTCGTGCTCTTGCAGACCGAGTTGCCGCCGCTCACGCGTCACACATCGCTGGTCTCGAATCTCGCCGTCATCTCGCTCTTCAACCTGAGCTTTCTGCTCCTTGCGCTGATGCTGTTCCTGGTCGGCCGCAATCTGGCCAAGGTCATCTTCGAGCGCCGCCGCGGACTCATCGGCTCGAAGTTCCAGGTCAGGCTGGTCGCGGGATTCATCGCCGTCGCCCTGATTCCGAGCGCCTTTTTGCTCTACGTGTCGGGCGTGTTCCTGCACGCGGACATCAACAGCTGGTTTAATCCCGAGTACGAGCAGATTCTCAACGACTCGCTCGAAATCGCGAAGACCTACTACCTGAACTCGGCCAATAACGCGTCGCATTTCGCGCGCGTGCTCGCAGGAGATATCTCGGCGCGCGGTTTGCTCGCGCCGGGGAAGCACGACGAGCTTAAGGCCTTCATCAACAAACGCCAGGAGGAATACAACCTCGGCACCATCGAGGTCTTCTCCGCCGATCGCAAACTGCTGCTGCTCGATCTCAGCCCCAAGACGCCCACCGGTATCGGCGCGTCACCCGATTCTCCGATAATCTCGCAAACCCTCAAGGGACAGGCGCTCACCCGCACCGATCGCCTCGGCGACGCCGACGTGATCCGTGGCTCCGCGCCGATTTACGTCTCGAGCGAGACCGACAACGTGATGGGCGCGGTGCTGGTCGATTACTACCTGCCGCAAAGCCTCGCGACGCGCGCGACCAACATCTCGCGCGTCTCCGAGGATTACTTCCAGTTGCGAATCCTTCGACAGCCCATCATGAACAGCTACCTGCTGACGCTGGTGCTGATCGGACTCGTAGTGGTGACGCTCGCCAGCTGGTTCGGAATATTTCTTTCGCGCGGAATCACTGGCCCGATCAAATTGCTCGCGCGCGGCACCCAGGCGATCGCCGGCGGCGATCTCAACTTCCGCATCCCGGCCGTCGGCGACGACGAAATCGGCCAGCTGGTCGATTCCTTCAACCAGATGACCGCCGACTTGCGCTCCTCCGCCGCCGAGCTCGAGCGCCGCCGCCAATACACCGAAACCCTGCTGCGCAACGTGTCGGCGGGCGTCGTCGGGCTCGATCACGACGGCGTCGTTACCACCATCAATCCATGCGCCGAGCGCCTGCTCGATCTCAGCGCCGCCGCGGTCATCGGTCGCAACTACCAGGGCGCGTTTCCGCCGGCGCTGGCGCGCGTGCTCGACGACGTGTTCGCCTTCGCCACCCGCCCACGCGAAGCGCGCTCGACCGTCAAGCTTGAAATTGCGGGCAGCGAGACCGAGCTTATGATGACGGCGAGCCCGCTCGGCGATGCTCCCGGCGAGCCGGCCGGAACCGTGCTCTTCTTCGAGGACGTGAGCCAAATAGCCAAGGTTGAGCGGATGGAGGCGTGGCGCGAGGTCGCGCGCCGCATCGCGCACGAGATAAAAAATCCGCTGACGCCCATCCAACTCTCGGCCGAACGTCTCCGCCGCCAGCTCGGGGCTCGGCCCGGAATCGAATCCGCGCTGGTCGAGGAATGTACCAAAACGATTATCGGCGAGGTCGAGGATCTCAAACGTCTGGTCAACGAATTCTCCGCCTTCGCGCGAATGCCGCATCTGAATCCCGTCCCCGGCGACATCAACGCGCTTGCCACCGAGACGGTGGCAAAATTCCGCGAGGCCAATCCCGCGGTCGAGTTCGTGCTCGCGCTCGATCCCGCGATTCCGCTAATCCCGATCGATCGCGACGCGATGAAGCGCGCGCTGGTCAATCTGCTGGACAACGCCGTCGCCGCGGTCACCGCGATCGGTCACAACGGCGCCGGCCCGCGCATCGAGGTCCGCAGCCATCGCCTGTCCGACAATTCGCTCGTCACCCTCGAAGTCGCCGACAACGGCCCTGGCATCGATCCGCGCCTGCGCACCCGAATTTTCGAGCCGTATTATTCGAGCAAAAAAGGCGGCACCGGCCTCGGCCTCGCGATCGTTTCCGCCGTCGTCACCGACCATCACGGCCTCGTCCGCGTGACCGACAACCGCCCGCGTGGAAGTAGATTTGTGCTTGAATTTCCTGTTAAACTGCAGCAATTCGCAAAGGCAACCGGCTAATGCGGCCCTCACCGCGTTTCGACGAAAACGCGATTTCCGGAGAAAATCTAACGTGAATGAGACTGTGTTGGTGGTGGATGATGAGGAGCGGATTCGGTCATCGTTGCGTGGAATTTTAAGCGACGAGGGCTTTCGCGTCGTCGATACCGGTAACGCACCCGGCGTGATGGATCTTATAGCGCGCGAGAGTCCTGCCATCGTGCTGCTCGACGTATGGATGCCCGATATGGACGGCATCGAGCTGCTCCGCCGGATCAAATCCGAGCAGCCACGCGTGCCGGTCATCATGATCTCCGGCCACGCCAACATTCAGAACGCGGTCGCCGCCACCAGGCTCGGCGCCGCCGACTTCATTCAGAAGCCGTTCTCGGTCAGCGGCTTGCTCGCTTCGATCGCACGCGCGCTCGAAGGCGATTCCGCCGGCCCTGATCCATCCAACCCGCGCGGCATGAGCGCAGAGGTCCGCTCCGCCGGTCGCTTCGCGATTCGCGCCGGCGCAACCGCGCAGCGAACCGTCGCACGCTCGATCGTGATGGGCGGGCAGGGGCTTCATACCGGGCTCAAGACCGGCGTCATTTTGCATCCCGCACCGGCCGGATTCGGCATCGTCTTCACCTCGCTCGCCGACGAGACCGCGATTCCCGTCCGCTTCGAGAATGTCACCGACACCGGCTACAACACCACTCTCACCAGCGGCGGCCGCTCGGTCCGCACGGTCGAGCATCTGCTGTCCGCGCTCCACGCCTTCGGCATCACCAACCTGTTGATCAAGACCGACGACGAAGTGCCGGCGCTCGACGGTTCCGCGCTCGAGTTCTGCAAGCAGCTTGGCGACATCGGCTTCACCGAGCAGGACGCAACCGTCGCTCCGATCAAAATCAAGCGCAAGATCGTCATCGGTGAGGAAGGCGACGGCCTCGAATTTGTCAAGGCCGAGCCCGGCACCCATCTGATCATCGACTAC
The DNA here is from genome assembly GCA_963717005.1 of uncultured delta proteobacterium. Taxonomy (GTDB): domain Bacteria; phylum Desulfobacterota; class Binatia; order Binatales; family Binataceae; genus Binatus. The sequence goes on along the minus strand of OY970324.1, from coordinate 3,302,531 downwards.
ACCCTCGATTACCCGAAACCCATCGGCATCCAGCAGGTGCACTTCGAGCTGACTTCGCCGGAGGCCTACGCGCGCGAGATTGCGCCGGCGCGAACCTTTGGCTTCGTGCGTGAGTTCCGCCAGATGGCGCAGCTCGGGCTCGCCAGTGGCGCCCGCATCGATAACGCGATCCTCGTGGACGACGACAAAGTCGTGAACACCACGCTGCGCTTCCCCGACGAATTCGCGCGCCACAAGATACTCGACCTCATCGGCGACCTCTACCTGCTGGGCCGCCCCCTGCACGCGCACATCACCGCCTCAAAAACCGGCCACTCCGACAACCTGGCGCTAGTGAAGGCAATCCACGCATCACTCTCTTGAATCCGGTCCCTTCCCGCGCGGAAAGGGATTAGGTTCCCAACGCGCACCATGGATCTCAAGAACAAAATCGCTCTGGTAACCGGCGCCGGCCGCCGCATCGGCCGCGCAATCGCGCTCGAACTCGCCAGCCGCGGCGCGTCAGTGGCGGTTCACTATCGCGCCTCGCAATCCGACGCCGACGCGGTAGTCGCTGAGATCGCCACGAAGCAGGGCAGGGCGCAAGCATTCCGCGCCAATCTCGAACAGGTTGACGAAATCGAGAAGATGGTCGCCGAGATCCTCGACCGCTTCGGCCGCATCGACGTCCTCGTCAACTCCGCCTCAGTCTTCGCGCCCACTCCGCTCACCGAAATCACCGAGAGCGACTGGGATGCGAATCTCGACACCAATCTGAAGGCGCCATTGTTCCTCTCGAAGTCCGCCGGCGCCGCGATGCGCCGGCAGGGTGCTGGAAAAATCGTCAACCTCGGCGATTGGGCCGGTATCCGCCCCTACAAGGACTACCTGCCTTACTCAGTCTCGAAGAGCGGACTGATAGGCCTGACAAAAGCCCTGGCCAAAGAGCTAGCCCCCGAAGTCCAGGTGAACTGCATAGCGCTGGGCATGGTGATGCCACCCGAAAACTACACCACGGAAGAAGTCGAGCGCCTTGTAAATCGCACGCTCACAAAAAAAATCGGCGCGCCCGAAGACGTAGCCCGCGCCGTAATCTTCTTCTGCGAGACCGACTTCGCCACCGGCGCCGTGCTGAACCTCGAAGGCGGCCGCCTACTTTCCTGACACTGGGTGCACGCGTCACCCCTGTCGAAGGAAGCGTGAAACCCAAGGGGGTTTCACATTCAATTAGGTGTATTCGCGGCCGCGCTCTGTCCCGGCGCCTGCTTGAACTCGATCTTCGCCGACTTCGCGATCTTCTTCAGCATCGCCTTGACCACTGCGTCTTCATTCTCATCGAGAATAAACATCGCGATCTTCGCCTTCACCTCGGGCAGCGGCGAAATCGTCTCCCCGCGCCGCGCCACCACTTTGATAAAGCTGTAGCCGAGATTCGACTGCACGATATCCGTCAGATGCCCGACCGGCGTCGCGAACACGACCTTGTCCACCACCGGCGGCAACTGTCCGGGCCGGAAGTAGCCGAGGTCGCCGCCCTTCGCCGCCGATTCGGTGTCCTCGGAATTCTTTTTGGCGAGCGCTGCGAAGTCCTTGGTCTTCTGCGCTTCCTTGTAAATCTTGAGTATCTTTTCCGCCGCCGCTTTCTTCTGCGCGTCGGTCGCGTTGGGCGGTAGCTTCACCGCGATATGCGCCAGCTCGACCTCGCCCGGATCTTTCACGAACAGATCGCGATGATCCTGGTAGTACTGCTCAATTTGCGCGTCGGTCGGCTGCACGTGATGCGCGCGGAATTCGTCGTCGAGCATCTTCTCGATTTCCATCGAGCCGCGCACCGCGTTCATCAGTTGCGCGTCCGGCGCGCCGTTGGTCGCCACCGGCTGGCCGCCCGCGCCCGCAACCTGGAACTCGCGCGCGCGTTGCGCCACTTCGCCGTCGGGAATCGCGATTTTGCGTTTTGCCGCTTCCTGCAGCAGCAATTGCCGGTTGATCAGATTTTCACTCGCGTCGCGAAACACCGCTTTCGATTCCTCGGTGCTGGTCGCGTTGATCATCTGCGCTTCGGTCTTGGCGTAGTCGGTGATTTCCCCCGCCGTAATCGGAGCGCCGTTGACCGTAACCAGCACCGGGTCTTTCGGGTCGGGCTTGACCAGCGGCAGGATGCCGAGAAAGCGCTGCTGCCAATTGAGTCCCGATTCGCCCAGTTGTGCGCGGGCCGGATACGCGGTTGCAACCGCGGCCGCAATTGCGACAATCAGAAAGGCAGTCCTCTTTCGGCTAATGCGCATCAATTCAAAACTCCCAATCACTCGCGCGCGGCAACGCGCGGCGATAAACCCACGGCCTATACTCAGGCGCGCCTCGGCGTCAAGCCAGGCTGGAGACCCGCGATGACGCAACTGCGCACGGTCAGCATGGTCTTCGCGATAATCGCGAGCGTCGTCGCGGTAGTCGCCGGCTTCATCCTGTTCTTCGTGATCGAGCCGCCGTTCCTCGCCTCGATTTTCCTGGCGTCGTCATCAATCGCCATCGGATGCTTCATCCTGACCGGCATCGCCGCCTACTTCGGCTGAAGGTCTCCTGCTCTCCGCCCTGTGTCATTCAGAGCGAAGCGAAGAATCCCGGATCTTTCTTCGCCGGTCAGCAGCTCAAAACTGCGAGCGCCGCGGCACCATCGCCGCCGCATACGCCGTCCGGCACGGCGGCCCCGACGCAAAGTAATGCGCAATCTCGGTCGTCTCTCCGCGCATAAAGATCAAGCTCGACGATCGCGTCCCGTAATTGTCGAGATGCAAACACAGCGCATTAGGCCGGCCCGATCTCGAATCAAGCTGCGTGCTGTGATCGGCGAGCAATTTCCCAAGCTCAGCGCGATGCGCAATCGGGTCGCGCTGAAAATCCTCGCGCTCGCCCAGTTGCGCGAATTTTCCATACGACGCACTGATCTTCGGACATTCGAAATCATTCAGATTCAGATTGGACAGCAGATGCAGTCCCGGCTTGATCTCGACGACTTCGATCGAAGCGCCGCGATTGTACGCGACGAACGCTTCGTCGCGCGACACCATCAACAAATTGAACGGATTGTAGTCCGATCCGCGCTCGCGCGCCGCGAACTCCGCCGCCTCGCGCGCCGTCCGCCGCCGCAACGCATCGAGGCATAACAGCCCGCGCGATCGCGCATCCGGATTGCCGCCGTTCTCCGCCCGCCGATTCAACAGCCCCGCGACGATCCCGTGCTCACTGATCCCAAGCCAGGTTCCGCCGGCTTTGAGATCCTTGCCGCCGACCACATGCGGATGCTCGAGCAAGACAGTCGGGTCCCCGGCAGGACGATCAAGGAACTCGTCGCGATTAGCCGCAATGACTACAGGACAATCGCGCGTAGCCCGAAAATAAATCGCCAGCGTGCACATCCATTCAAAATTGACAGCCCACGAGGCACTCGCACAAGCCCCGTCCAGCAACAACCGGTCGCCCTTCCCTCGAGGGAAGAGGTCAGGGGTTAGGTTGGCCGGGACCGCTTGCTGTATTGCGATGTACACAGCACAATACAAGCATGTCGGAAGTAATGACCATCCGGGTCGATCGCAAAACGAAAACCCGCCTCGAAAAACTCGCCAACGCGATGGAACGGACCAAATCGTACATCGCAGCCGAAGCGATTCGCGCCTACGTCGAACTCAATGAATGGCAAATCACCGAAGTCAAAGCCGCCCTTACGGAAGCCGATGCTGGTGACTTCGCGAGTGAAGAAGAAGTGCGGGCGGTGAAAAAGAAGTGGAGCCGCCGTGCGCGTAAGATGGCTTAGGCGCGCGCTCATCAATCTCGACGCGGAAGCCGAATACATTTCCCGCGACGACCCGCGCGCCGCAGCGCGAGTGGTCGAACGTATAGCGGCCGGCGTCAATAGGCTCGCGAATCATCCCGCCTCGGGCCGAATCGGCCGCGTGCCCGGAACTCGCGAGCTGGTGGTGAGCGGTACGCCCTACATCGTTCCCTACAGAGTCGTCGGCGATACCGTCGAAATCCTGCGCGTTTTTCACGCCGCCAGAAAATGGCCCACGAAGTTCTGAACCGAGCGCTTACGCAAAGGTTGATCGCGAAAGAAATTTCGTACTGCACGAGTTTCACGTCGGGGTATCTGCGAAAGATACCTTGCTTCGCGTTTCGTTCTCCTGAACTAAAAAACGTTTCACGTGAAACGTTTTCGCGAAAATGCCAACCGGACAGCGGCATTTCCGAATGCTTGCGCAAAATTGAGCGCCACAACACGACCCTCAACTGAACCACTTTGATAGAATCGCCATGTGATTGCTGGTGAGCGATTCGACGTGATTGTGATCGGCGCCGGCGTCGTCGGCAGTTCGGTCGCGATGGGCCTCGCGGAGCGCCAACTCAAGACGCTCGCCGTCGATATCGATCTTAGCGGACGCCTGAGCTCGAGCGAGAAAAATGCGGGTGGCGTGCGCGCCACCTGGTGGCAGCGCGTGAACATCGCGCTATGCCGCGCGTCCATCGAATACTACCAGCGCGTGCGCGACGAAGTCGGCTTTCGCCAGAAGGGCTACCTCTGGCTTTACGACAAAGATACGTTTGCACGCGCGCTCGAGCACATTCCGCTCCAGCGCGAGCTCGGCCATCCGATCGAGGCGCTGACGCCCGCCGAGGTCAATCGCCGCGTGCCCGAAATCGACAAGCTCGACGGTATCGCCGGTGCGACGTTCTCGCCCGCCGACGGCCTCATCAACCCGAACCTGCTCAAGGAGCACTATCGCGCCCGCGCGCTTAAGCTGGGCGCGCAGTTTCTCGATCGCACCTACGTCGTTGGTATCGACGCGAGCACATCTGATGTGCGCCTCCAATGCTGGCAGTCTGACGACCCGCACACTGACGAGGGCCTCGTGCGCATGATGACGCAGGACGGCCCGGGCGAAGCGGAGACCGGCCGCGTCTTCGATCTGAACTGCGACTCGATCGTAATCGCCGGCGGCGCATGGTCGCCGAGCGCGATGAAGATGCTCAAGCTGCGCAACTGGACGCAACCGATTCGCCGCCAGGTATGCATCGTCGATAATCGCGCGACCAACCTCGCGAACTACGGCATGATCGTCGATACCTCGGGCGTGTACTTCCACAACGAAGGCCCGCACATCCTCGCCGGCTACTCGCCGCCCGACGAGCCACCCGGGTATCATTTCAATTATGACGGCGAGCCGTTCTTCCTGAACGAAATCTGGCCGCGGCTGTTCGCGCGCATGTCCTCGATGGAGCGTCTGCGCCACGTGACCGGATGGAGTGGGCTCTACGAAGTGAGCCCCGACCGCAGCGCAATCGTGGGCCTCGCTGCCCCTCACGTTTACGAGGCGCACTCATTCAGCGGCCGCGGCGTGATGCAATCCTACGGCGCCGGCCAGGCGCTGGCCGATCTAATCGCCAACGGCAAGTACAGCACCTTCGACGCGTCTGCACTCTCCCGCGACCGTTTCGATCGCGGCGAGCAAGTCTGGGAGGAGCTGCACATTTGAACATACCGTTAAGGTGGGTTTCCTCGGCTTAACTCCGCGTGATATTTAATCTAATCCGCGCGGGGCTTGCTCCTTCAGCTTCCGCTGTCGAGGAGGATGGATGTTTTCATCGATCGAGGACGTAATCGAGCGGTTCGCCAGGAACAACTATATCGCCAGCCGGCGAATCGCGACCGTGATCTACCTGGCGAGTGAGATGCGCAAGCCCATTCTGGTCGAAGGCCCTGCCGGCGTCGGCAAGACCGACCTGGCCAAGGTGCTGGCCGCGTCGCTCGGCTTCGAGATGATTCGCCTCCAGTGCTACGAGGGCCTCGACGAGGGCAAGGCGCTCTACGAGTGGGAGTACGCCAAGCAGCTCCTCTACACGCAAATCCTCAAAGACAAAATCAGCGAAGTGCTGGTCGGCGCCAGGGGTCTGACCGAGGCCGTCGATCGAATCGCCGCGCAGGACGAAGTATTTTTCTCCGAGCGTTTCGTGCTCCCGCGTCCGCTGCTCAAGGCGATTTCCAGCGAGCAGCCGTCGGTGCTTTTGATCGACGAGATCGACAAGGCCGACGCCGAGTTCGAAGCCTTCCTGCTCGAATTACTGTCCGACTTCCAGGTCACCGTGCCCGAACTCGGCACGCTCAAGGCCAAGCACATTCCGCTGGTCGTACTGACCTCGAACAACGCGCGCGAAATGTCCGACGCACTGAAGCGTCGATGCCTTCATCTGTACATCGATTTTCCCGATCGCGCGCAGGAACTGGCGATCGTCAAGCTCAAGGTGCCCGAAGCCGCCGCCAAGCTGGCCGAGGAAGTCGTTACCGTCGTGCAATCGCTGCGCAAGCTCGATCTCAAGAAAACGCCGGGCATCAGCGAGACGCTCGATTGGGTCAAGGCGCTGACGCTGCTCAACGTCAACAGCCTCGACCAGGAACTCGTCAACGAGACGCTCGACACGATCGTCAAGTACGAGGGCGACGTGCGCAAAGCGCAGGAAGAGCTCAAGGACTACGTTCGCCGGGTGCGCGCGCGTCGCGGAACCGAAGCCGGCAGCGACAAGGATTTGCTGAATTAGGAATTGAGACGCGGGCGATTAGCAGAATAGGGTAGGGCACCACCGCACCATGCAAGAAAAGCTGGTCGAATTTGCGAACCTGCTGCGCGAGAACGGCGTGCGCGTCTCGCTGGCGGAAACGCTCGACGCGTTTGCCGCTTCCGAAGTCACCGGGCTCAACGAGCGCGATGCCTTCCGCGCGGCGCTGCGGGCCACGATGGTCAAGCGGGCCAGCGAATTGCCGGTGTTCGAGGAACTGTTCGACATCTACTTCTCCGGCCTCGGCGAGATAATCAAGCAGGCGAGCGAGGCGGTGCAGAACGCGCTCTCGATGTCGGATCAGGAATTTCAGAAATTCCTGGATGAAGTCGAGAAGATGCTCAAGAAAGAGGGCAAGAATCTTTCCGAGCTCGCCAAGCAACTCTTGCAGAACAACTCCGGCGAGATGGAGCGGAAAATCCGCGAGGCCTCGCGCGCGATCAAGCTACAGGGCATCGAGCGCACCATCGAGGAGAATTATTTCGCGCGCGCGCTCGCCCGCCAGCTTGGGCTCGACAAGATCGAAGCCGAGATCAAGGAGCTGCGCGAGCAGCTCGAGAAGATGGATATCGGCTCCGAGCTCAAGGCCAAGATGGAAGAGTACCTCGAGCGCCGCCTCAAGGCGCTCGACGATATTATCCGCCGCTACGTCCGGATGGAGCGCGAGAAGCGCGATATCAAGCAGAAGGAAGATCAGCGCCTCAATCAGATCGGCGAGAAGAGTTTCTATTACCTGACCGAAGACGAACTCAAGAAGATGAACGAGGCGGTGACGCGCCTCGCGCAGCGCCTGAAGAACGTGATCACCGTGCGGCGGAAACGTTCGAAAAAAGGCCGCTTCGATATCAAGCGCACGCTGCGGCAGAATCTCGCGTACGGCGGCGTGCCGTTCAAGCTGCGCTTCGAGAAGCGCAAGAAGGAGAAGCCGCAGGTCGTGATCCTGTGCGACGTTTCCGACTCGGTGCGCAACGCCTCGCGCTTCATGCTGCAGTTCGTGTACTCGCTGCAGGATCTCTACTCGCGCGTGCGTAGTTTCATTTTTGTCGCCGATATCGGCGAAGTGACCGAATGCTTCCACAACAATGACGCCAAGGAAGCGCTCGAACGTCGCGCTCAAAGGCGATATTATCAACGTGTACGCCCACTCGAACTTCGGCTACGCGTTCCGCAACTTCGTCACCGATCATCTGGGCGCGGTCAACAAGCGCACCACGGTGATCGTGCTCGGCGACGCGCGCAACAATTACAACCTCCCGCACGACTGGTGCTTGCGCGAAATCCGCCAGCGCGCGAAAAGAGTGATCTGGCTTAATCCTGAAAGCCGCAACACGTGGGGCTTCGGCGACAGTGAGATGGACCGCTACGCCCCGCACTGCGATATGGTCGAAGAGTGCCGCAATCTCAACCAGCTTTACCGCGTCGTCGATCGGTTGGTCGCAAGCTGACGGACTCGATCCTCGCGGCTGCGCAGCTTGTTCGGTTGACCACGTGGCGTCTTTGGGCCAAGATGTTTTCATCGGGTAGCGAGCGGGATTTCGACCCGAAACCGCGCGCACTCGATGGGAAAAGGTTGATGAGCCCCGCTATGGCCGGTCACAGGGAAGACTTCATTTTGATGATCGTTGGCGGGATCACGCTCGACCCCTCGACCAAAATGCCCATCGTGGTCCTGAAGGATCCCGACAACAAGCTCAACCTGCACATCTGGATCGGTCCGCTCGAAGCGACCGCGATGGCGACCGAGCTCGAAGGGATCAAGACTCAGCGCCCGATGACCCACGACCTGCTGCGCAACCTGATGACCGAGTTTGGCGCGACGGTCGAGTCGGCCGAGATCACTGAGTTGCGCGAGAACACTTACTTCGCGCGAATCCTGGTGAAGACCCGCGACGGCAAGGCGCTCGAAATCGATTCGCGGCCGAGCGACGCAATCGCGCTGGCGCTGCGCACCAAGTCGCCGATCTATGTCGCCAAGAAAGTGCTCGAAGCGTCCAGCGAGCTCCACGAATCCCAGGGCGAACCTCAGACTTCCGATCAAAACCTCGCCGGCGTCTCGCGCGACAAATGGTCCGAGATCCTCGAGCGGATGTCGCCCGAGGATTTCAAATACAAGATGTAGGGCGCATGCGCGCCACCGACTCTGATCCTCAGCCGGGCGGCGCCCGCTGGAGCATTCGATGCCGCCGACTAAGCATCGTCCAAAACTAACTCAAAAAGAACTTCGCGCGCCCGACGAGTTCACGACTTTCATCGACAGCGCGCGCGACTTCTTCGTCAACAATCTCACCCAGGTGATTGTCTCGGCCGCGCTCGTCGTGGTCGCCGGCGCGGTCGTGATTGGGGTGTACTACTACGAGCGCAATCGCGACGCGGTTGCGTCGACGAAGTTCTACGACGCGATCACGGCGTTAAACGCGGGCAAGAACCAGGACGCTGAAGCGCAATTCAAGCAGCTTGCCGACCAGGAGCCGGGACGCCGGCTCGGTCGCCTCGCGCGCTTTTACGCCGCGAGCGCGTACATTGCCGACGGCGATCTTCCGGGCGCGCGTGATTCGCTGGTCGCTTTCCTGTCCGAAGAGCGCGATCCGCTGTTCCGCAGCCTCGCGCTGACCAACCTCGCCGTGGTTTACGAGCGCATGGCCGACTGGAAGAAAGCCGCCGGCGCGTATCAGCAGGCGGCCGCCGACCCAGGGCCGGAGCAGGTGAGGGCGGAGCTCGGCGTCGCGCGGATGCTGGCGAAGGCGGGCGACAAGCAGGGCGCGATCGACGCCTATCGCGGCTTCCTCACCGCGCACCCGTTCGCGCAGCAGCGCCAGGACGTGCTCGAATCGCTGGCGCTGCTTGGCGCGCCCGCCGCTGCCGCGCCGCCGTCTTTGGGCGCGTCCGCCGGCCCGCAGCCCGTCGCCGTTCATTAGTTCAGATTCAGTTTTGACTATTCACGCGCGCGGTGGGCTATGATGCGCCGATGAATAAATCGACTGCGCCCTGTAGAAACCAGCTCAGGAGTATCGCGCGGCGAGCGATGCTCGAGCGCGGCTTGCTGCCGGACTTCTCGGCCGAGGTCATGGCGGAGACCAACTCCATTGCGAGCGCGGCCGCCGCATCGGATCCATCGCTGAAAGATCTACGGCGCCTGCCGTGGGCCTCGATTGACAACGATGACTCGCTCGATCTCGATCAGCTCTCGGTCGCGGAACAACTCGCGGGCGGCGTGGTGAAGATTCTCGTCGCGATCGCGGATGTCGATGCTGTTGTGAAAACAAGCTCCGCGATCGACGGCCACGCGCGGACCAATACGACCTCGGTTTATACCGCCGCGGAAATCTTTCCGATGCTGCCGGAGAAACTCTCGACCAATCTCACGTCGCTGGCCGACGGGATGGAGCGGGTGGCAATCGTGATCGAGATGGAAGTTGGCGCCGACGGCGCGGTGGGCGAATCGGACGTCTACCGGGCAGTGGTGGTGAATCGGGCGAAGCTCGCGTACAACAGCGTCGCAGCATGGCTGGAAGGAACTGCGCCCGCACCTGCGCCGATAGCGAAAGTCTCCGGCCTCGACCAGAATCTCAGGTTGCAGGATCGCGTCGCGCAGGCGATGAAATCACGCCGGCATCAGCAAGGCGCGCTCTCGCTGGAGACTATCGAGGCGCGTCCGGTGTTCGATGGTGACTCGCTGACTGATCTGCAAGCCGACCGGAAGAATCGCGCGACCGAGCTTATAGAAGATTTTATGATCGGGGCGAACGGCGTGACGGCAAGATACCTCGAGCAGAAAGGTTTCCCCGCGCTGCGCCGGGTTCTGCGCTCGCCCGAGCGCTGGGCGCGAATAGTTGACCTGGCGAAGGACTCGGGCGGACATCTTCCGCGCTTACCCGATTGCCGAGCGCTGCAGGAGTTCCTCCAACAGCGGCGACAGGCCGACCCCGATCACTTTCCGGATCTGTCGCTGTCGGTGGTCAAGTTGCTGGGCCGCGGCGAGTATGTGCTCGACTTTCCCGGCCAGCCGGTGGCGGGGCACTTCGGACTTGCGGTGAACGATTACACGCATTCGACCGCGCCAAACCGGCGCTTCCCCGATCTCATCACGCAGCGTCTGTTGAAAGCCGCGATCTCCGGGACGCCCAGCCCCTACGGCTCCGACGAGCTTAGCGGTTTGGCCGGGCACTGCACGGACCAGGAAGACAACGCGTCCAAGGTCGAGCGGCAGGTCCGGAAGTCGGCGGCGGCGCTGTTGCTCGAGTCGCACGTTGGCCAGCGGTTCGACGGGATTGTCACGGGGGCTTCGGCCAAGGGGACCTGGGTGCGAATCGATCATCCTGCGGCGGAGGGGCGGGTAATGCGCAGGTACAAGGGCTTCGATGTCGGAGACCATGTCACGGTCGAGCTGATCGATACCAACGTGGAGCGCGGATTCGTCGATTTTGCGGGGGTCCGAAAAATATGAAAGCGCGCAAATCGGATTCACCGATCAATCCACCGCTCGCATACAAGGACGAGAAGTTTCTCGACAGCGATGAAGCCCGTCCCGTCCGGATTCTTGCGGAATATCTCGAGCCGCTTCGGATTTTCTGCCGCGAGCAGGTACACGAGACGATTGTGTTCTTCGGATCGGCGAGGATTACGCCGGACGGCCCGCTTGGGCGCTACTACCAGGATGCGCGCGAGCTGGCGCGAATGATAACCACCTGGTCGAAGGGTCTGCGCTCGGATGCTCACCGCTACGTGGTCTGTTCGGGAGGCGGTCCCGGCATCATGGAGGCGGCCAATCGCGGCGCGTCCGACGCGGGCGGAAGGACTATAGGGCTGAACATCGGGTTGCCGCACGAGCAGCGGCCCAATCCGTACATCACGCGCGAGTTATCTTTCGAGTTTCATTACTTCTTCATGCGAAAGTTGTGGTTCGCTCATCTCGCGCGCGGGCTGGTAGTTTTTCCCGGCGGCTTCGGCACGCTCGACGAACTGATGGAGACACTGACCCTGCAGCAAACCCACAAGCTTGATCGCCCGATCACGGTGCTGCTCTACGGATCGCAATACTGGAAAGAAGTCATTAACTTCGACGCGCTGGTGCGCCACGGTACGATCAGCCGCGAAGATCTCGAACTGTTCAGCTTTGCCGACGACCCGGCCGCGGCTCTGAGCATGCTGCAGAAGGGGCTTCAGGCGCAGCCCGAGGAAGAGCCGCCGGCGTTTGCGCATTCGGGCACGCCGAAATGCCTCGGCGACTGAGCATCCCGAGATCGCCCGGGTCAGAGGAGGGCGCCTGCGCGCGCGACCTGCGCTTACTCGTTGGTCGCCGACGCCGACGGCCCCTTGCCCGCGAGCTCCGAGTCAATCACGAAGTCGAGAATCTTCCCGTCGGGCAGTCCCACCACCGGAATTCCGTTGACGAAGAAGGTCGGCGTCGATGAGACGTGAATCGTCTCGCCGTCGGTCTGATCCTGCTTGATGCGCGCGGCGGTCTGGGGGCTGTCCATGCAGGCCTTCAATGAAGGCGCGTCGAGCTTCTGCTGCTTGGCCAGCTTGTCGATGTTGTCCTGAATATTCTTGGCGTTGATGGTTCCCTGGTTGGTATAGAAGTAGCGCGCGAAGTCCCAGAAGGTCGCCGGGTTCTGCAGGCGCGCGCATTCGGCGGCCTCGGCGGCTTTCATCGCCCACGGATGCACGTTCAGCGGGTAGGCTTTGAAAATCACCTTGACCTTGCCCTTGTATGTGGTGTTGACCAGCGTCTCGATCACGCTGAACGCATGCGCACAGAAGGGGCATTCGAAATCCGCAAACTCGACGATGGTCACCGGAGCGTTCGCCGGTCCCTGGCTTGGGCGGTCGTCGAGGTTGACGCTGCCCATGTTGACCCGGCCCCACGGCTCCGTGCTGGTGTCGAGATACTGTCCGATGATCGCCTTGCTCTCGCTCTTGTCGAAAAACAGCATCGTCGATACGGTCTGTCCGGCTTGATTGCCCACGATTAACTGGCGCGCGAACAATCCTTCGATCGGAGTCTTGATAGCGGGGCCGAGCTTGATCAGGTCGGCGCTCGGAATCTTGAAGTGCTTCTGCAGATAAGTCTTTAGCGCGGCATCCTTGGCGGGATCGGTAGCGACCGGCGCAGCGGCCACGGGCGAGAGCCCCGGCGAATCCTGGGCGAGGGCCGCGCGACCGGCCCCCAGCAACATCAACAGGCAAATGAATGCGCCGATAGAGGCCTTTCTAGCTCTGTAGGGTAACTTCGCATAAGAAGTATTATGTAAACTAGCCGTGGCCTCTGAAAATCGTAAAAAGCCTGAAATCATTGATGCTCCAACGCTCCTCGCTTCAAAAGTGATTGTGCCCGGCGTGGATCGAGCGGACTCCGCGGGCGAGTTCCGCACAGTTCTAGCTAATCGCGACGGCTCCGTACAGCGCCTGCTTCCTTCACGGATGCGATTGGCTTGTGGCCGAGTGCGCTCAAGGCTCGGCGCGCTACGAAATTGCGCGGCTCGAGTTTGAGTGCCTCCTCGTAGTACGCGATCGCAGTCGCGCTTCGCTCCAACCCCGCAGCGCATCGGCCCATCGCGATTAGCAGCTCGACGCCGGCGGCGCCGAAGACGCGCGCCCGCTTGAGCGCGGTAAGCGCGTCTGCGAATTTCTGCCGCTCGGCAAGAGCCAGGCCGAATCTCAGCATCGCCTCCGCGTTCAGTGGGTCGAGCTCGAGCGCGTCGCGATACATCGCTATGGCCGAGCGCCGTGCGCCCTTCTCGTACAACTCGCGTGCGAGCGAAGCCATCCGCGCCCCCTCCTCAGGCCATCCGCGCGATTCGACCTCGACCGTGATCTCAGTGCGCGAGACTTCCGCCTTGACCAGCTTCAGCTTGTCACCGAGGTATTCGCGGATACGCTCGAGGACCGCATCGCCATGGGTCTCCGGCGATTCGAGAAACGCGAGCCCAAGGGGGTCGCCGACATGATCGATGCGCCGGATAACGAGCGAGCGCCGCGCGCGCGCCTTTCCCGATGGCGGATGCTTTTCAGACGCGTTCATTTGGATCGAAGAGCTTGCGGTACTCGTCGAGCGCGAAGCGGTCGGTCATGCCCGCGATGTAGTCGGCGACCGCCCGCGAAATCGGTTCGCCATATCGCTCGGCGCGCGCGACTACGTGTTCCGGCATCTGCCGCGGCTCGGTCATATAAGTCTGGAACAAGGCGGCGAGCACCCTGCCCGCCTTCTCAGTCATCCGGCTGACCCGGTAATGCCGATACAAACGATCGCGCATCACCTGCTTGATCTCATCGACCTGCGGTCCCATCGCGGAGCTGAAGCAGGCCAGCACCCTGCCCGCTTTGCGAACGTTGTCAACGCTGCTAATTTTGTGGCGCTCGAGCTGGTCGGCGAGATTGGTCATCAGATCGGTGGACATCGCGTCGATCATTCTGATGACGGTCTGATAGCGAAGCACGCGCATCTCGGCCGACGGATACGCGTTGCGCGCCGCCGCCTCCGACTCTCTGAAGAGCGCCGATGCGTTGAGCTCCTCGACCGACAGCATCTGCGCTTTCAGGCCGTCGTCCACGTCGTGGGCCAGGTACGCGATCTCGTCGGCGAGATCGACGATTTGCGCTTCCAGGCATGGATAGGTGCTTGCGTCGAACTCCTGCGCGGCCGGACGGGTCTGGAAATGCGAGTGCTTGACGATGCCCTCGCGCACCTCGAAGCTGAGGTTGAGTCCGCGAAAATTTGGATAGCGAATCTCGATCCAATCCACAGTGCGCAGGCTCTGCGCGTTATGATCGAAGCCGCCGTACGGCGTCATCAGATCGTTGAGCACTTTCTCGCCGGCGTGCCCGAACGGCGTGTGGCCGAGATCGTGCGCGAGCGCGACCGCCTCTGCCAGTTCCTCGTTGAGGCCCAGCGCGCGCGCGATGGTGCGCGCGATTTGCGCGGCTTCGAGCGTATGCGTCAGGCGGGTGCGGTAGTAGTCGCCCTCGTGATTTACAAACACCTGGGTTTTGTATTCGAGCCGTCGAAACGCTGCGGAGTGAATGACGCGGTCGCGATCGCGCGCAAAGACTGTGCGAATCGGATGCTCGGGTTCGGGAAAGCGGCGCCCGCGGCTGGCTCGCGACGCCATCGCGTAGGGCGCCAGCATGCGCGCCTCGATATTCTCCAGCTCCTGCCTCGTCCGCAACATCGCGTTTAACGATTCAGATGGTACCACGACGCCGACGGCTCCCGAAGCGCCCTGCTCTACCTCGGTCAACATGACGCGGGCTTATGCCGTAAAGCTTTGCTTCCTATAATTTAAGACTGGGTCGCCGGCGTGTTTAGCAATCGAATCGGAAGAGCGTATCTGCAAATCGCGCTGGCGCTGGCGTCCAGCGTGTATTTCAGCGCATGCGCCACGAGCCGAGCGCCTCAAGTCCCGCCGCCAGCTCCAGCGGTTGCGGTGCCGCAGCCGACTCCGACGCCCGAGGTGGTTGGCATGGCGTCGTGGTACGGCCCCGGCTTCCACGGCCACCAGGGCGCGGCCGGCGGGATCTACGACCAGGAGGATCTCACGGCGGCGTCGATCACGTTTCCGCTGGGCAGCCGCGTGATGGTCACGAATCTCGACAATGGGCGCTCGGTGGAAGTGACGATCACCGACCGCGGGCCATTCGTGAAGGGCCGCAAGATTGACCTCTCGCACAAAGCGGCGCGGATGATCGGGATGCTCGATAGGGGCACCGCGCGCGTGCGCATCACGCTCATCAGCAAGCCGGCCGGGACGCGCGACGTCGGCGCGCCGCTGCGCTACTGGGTTCAAGTTGGTGCATTTTCGGATCGGCAGAAAGCGGAACAGGTGCGCAACAGGCTGACGACTTCTTACGCAGATGTCCACGTGACCGACGTGCTTGATGCCGATCGACACCGCTATTACCGTGTACGAATGGGCGCGTTCGCGACTCGCGCGGCAGCCGCCGCGCGCGCGTCCGAATCGGCCAGATTTGGATTTCCTGTCGTAGTCATCACCGAATGAGCAGCCGAGCCATCAACTTCGCACGTCGGCTCTGGTGGCCGCTTTGCGCTATCGCAGCTTTGATTTTGTTGCGCGGATGCGCCTATGAGCTGCTTAGCGGCGACCGGGTCAATGCGCGGCAGGCGGCAACCATCGAGGCCGGCATCCAGGACATCCGCCAGCTTCGATTCAAGAAGCCGGTTCCAATCGTCGTGAAGACGCCCGATGAAGCCGAAGCGATGATGGAAGCCGACCTGATGCGCGACTATACCGACGACCAGCTTGCAGCCGACGGGGTTGCCGGCGCGCTCACGGGTCTCTACCCCGCGGGGCTTGATCTGAAAGCCGCGTCGCTCAAGCTGCTCAAGAGCCAGGTCGCGGGCTTTTACGATCCGCATGGCAAGGAAATGGTTCTGGTCGAGGGCGGCGGCTATCTCGGCATCTGGAACAGCGCGGCTCAGTTTATGATTCAGCGCGACGTGGTCGGTGAGATGCTGCTGGCCCACGAACTGACGCACGGCCTGCAAGATCAAAACTTCGATCTTGAATCGAGCCTCGACAAGGTGAAGGACGACGACGATCGCACGCTCGCGCTGAAGTGCGTGGCCGAGGGTGATGCGACGATCACCGGCTTTGCCTACGCCGTTGGGCGCATGGACGACGGCACCGCGGACGCGATCACAGACGACCTCAAGCAGCTCCCTCAGGCTCTGGCAGCCGATGCGCCCGGTACGCCCGAAGGGCTCAGTGTGCCGCTGCTGTTCCAATATTCCGATGGAGTCCGCTTCGTCGCCGAGGCCTATCGACGCGGCGGATGGACAGCGGTTGACGCGCTCTATCGCAAGCCGCCGCAATCCAGCCACCAGATTTTGCATCCCGAGCTTTACTTCGACAGCCACGCACCGACGCCGCGCATCGAGCTCGCCGGCTATGAGGGAATCATGAATGGCTGGAAGAAGGCCGACGACGACACCTACGGCGAGCTGCTGCTACGCGTTATTCTTGAGCGC
This sequence comes from uncultured delta proteobacterium, assembly GCA_963717005.1. Classification (GTDB taxonomy): domain Bacteria; phylum Desulfobacterota; class Binatia; order Binatales; family Binataceae; genus Binatus. The sequence continues at coordinate 3,285,964 of OY970324.1, read as the reverse complement.
AATCTTGGCGCCCAGTCCAACGAGATCGGCCTCGCTGCGCAGTGGACCGCGGACCGCATGATCATCTTGCAGGAAGGCAACCAGGTGAACGTGATCTGGATGCTGACGTTCGGCGACCAGCAGATCGCCAGCCACTTTACCGTCGTTTATCAGACGCTGCTCGATCGTCTGCTCGGCGATTCCACCCCGCATCGCATCGACACGCGATCGAACGCCGTGCTGGTCATCATCGGGGAAGGCGCGGACTATTTCAGGACGCTCGCGCCCGCGATTTGGAACGCGAGCACGATCGAAACGAGCGGCGTCACGGCGCGGATCGCGCCGCCGGCCAACGCCTCCGATCCATAGGACCGCGTCGGGCGCCCTATCCCACGTCGCCGAGGCTGAAACCGAGCGCGAGCATTTGTTTCACTGCCGCGCGCGCGCCTTCAGATTCGCGGCTCGACAACGACGGATCGCGCGCGAGCCAATCGTCAGCCAGCTTGCGCGCGCGTTCGATGGTGCGATGGTCGCGAATGAGATGCACGAACTTCAACGGCAGCGCGCCGGTCTGCCGCGCGCCGAGCAAATCGCCGGGTCCGCGGAGCCGCAAGTCCGCCTCGGCGACTCCGGCGCCCGTGGTGCATTCGCGCATCGTCGCAAGCCGCGACAACGCGGCCTCGTCGGCGTCGCGCGACGCGACGATGCAGCATCGCGAAGGCTTCTCGCCGCGCCCGACCCTGCCGCGCAACTGATGCAACTGGGCAAGGCCGTAGCGCTCCGCCGCGACCACCACGATTATCGTGGCCTCGGGCACATCGATTCCAACTTCGACCACAGTGGTGCAGACGAGCAGGTCGAGCGCACCGTCGCGAAATTCGCGCATCGCGCGATCCTTTTCCGCTCCGCTCATCCTACCGTGCATGGTGCCGATCCTCGCGCCACGCAACGGCCCTTTCCTGAGCCGCGCCGCCGTGGCCGACACAGATTTGGCCTCGTCCTCATCGCCGTCGATAAATGGCACGACGTAGTACGCGCGTCCGCCGCGGTCGATCTCGGCGCGCAGGCCGTCATGCACCTGCGCGATTTCATCTTCGGTGTAAATCGCGGTCGTGATTGGCGTGCGTCCGGCGGGAAGCTCGTCGAGAAACGAGACGTCGAGATTCGCAAACAGGCTCATCGCGAGGCTTCGGGGAATCGGGGTCGCCGTCATCATCAGCAGATTTGCCTTCGGCCCCAACGCTTTCATCCTGGCGCGATCGAAAACACCGAATCGATGCTGCTCGTCAATCACGCCGAGCGCGAGTCCTCGCATCCGCACGCCTTCCTGAATCAACGCATGGGTTCCGAACACCGCGACGATCTCTCCGCTCGCAAGCCCGCGCAAAATCTGGTTGCGCGCGGTTCCCGTCACGCTTCCCGTGAGTAATGCGTGCCTTACTCCAAGCCGTCCGCACACCCGCATGAAGCTGCGCCAATGCTGTTCGGCGAGCAACTCTGTCGGCGCCATCATCGCGGCCTGATGACCGCATTCGATGGCGCGAATCATTGCCCAAAACGCGACAATCGTTTTACCGCTGCCGACGTCGCCCATCAGCATCCGGTTCATCTGATTCGGGCGCACAAGATCGGTGGCGATTTCCTCGATCGCGCGCGACTGCGACCCGGTCAGCGCGAACGGCAGCTCCTGCAGCATCTTCGCGCTAAGGCTTTGCGAGCCATCGAGCGCGATCCCCACACGCCGCGCGCTACGGAGCCGTTCAAGTGAAAGCGCCAGCTCGAATGCAAACAGCTCATCGAAGGCGAGCGCCAGATGCCCGCGTGACTCTCCGCTCGCCAGGGCGCGGACGTCGGCATCAGGCGGCGGATTGTGAAGATAGCTGAGCGCCGAGCCAAGCGTCGGGACTTCATCGCGAACTTCGTCCGGCAATGCTCCGCGGATCGAATCACCGGTCTCGGCCAGAGCGCGCTCGACCAGGCCGGCAAACAGCCGCTGCCCGACAATTGAAGGCAAGCGGTAAACCGGTCGAATCCCTTTCGGCTCGCCGTCCGAGAGTCGATGCAACTCCGGCTGCACGATCTCAATACCGCCTTCGGCATCGGCCGCGATGCGGCCGCGGACCAGCACCCGCTCGCCACCGGGTAGATAGCCGCGCATGTAAGCGGGCAGGTTGAACCAGACGAGACGGATCTGCCTGCCGCCGATTTTGAGCCATCCCGAAGCCAGGCGGCGCCAACGCGAGCCGCGCATTGGGCGCTCGGAAATCTTTCCAAGGTCGCCTTCGATAACGACGATATTTCCCGCGCGCAGATCTTCTGTGGAAGAGCGCTCGCGCCAATCCTGGTAACGCACCGGTAAATGAAAAATGAGATCGCCGGCGGTAACGATCCCGCGCGCTTGCAGAGCCGCCGCCCGCTTGGGACCGATCCCAGGCATCGCGGCAACCGGACTATCGAGTCGAATCGCCCCGCCTTCCGATCTCTCGGCCGTTACTTTACGGGAGAGGTTAGGCGAGGGTTCTGGGTTCATGCGCTTTGCGAGAATTGAAAAGCGACAAGGATCAACGATGGTAATCCTGCAGCGCGCGCACTTCGAACGTTTCATGCGTCAGCGCGTGGATTCCTTCGACCGCGGCCTTCGCCCCGGCCATCGTAGTGAAATATGGGAGCCGCAACTCAAGCGCGGTGCGTCGAATCGAAAACGAATCCTTGGCGCCGCTCGCGTCGGGCGTGTTGACGACCATCGCCACCCGCCCATCCTTCATCGCATCGACAATATGGGGGCTGCCTTCGAGCACCTTGTTGACGGTGTCGCATTGGAGGCCGAGCTTGTGAATATGATTCGCGGTTCCGCGCGTCGCGATCAGATTAAAGCCCATCGCAACCAGCCCGCGCGCGATCGGCTCGAGCTGCCGCTTGTCGTCGTCGCGGACGCTGATAAACACCAACCCTGCGTCCGGCAGATTCGACGACGCGGCGAGCTCCGCCTTGGCGAAGGCCATCGCGAACGTCGTGTCGATACCCATTACTTCGCCGGTGGATTTCATCTCTGGACCGAGGATCGTATCGACACCGGGGAATCTCCCAAATGGAAACACTGATTCCTTGACCGCGACGTGCGCCGGCACGCGTTCGGTCGTGAATCCAATCTCGCTGAGCTTCTTTCCTGCCATCACGAGCGCCGCGTATTTCGCCAGCGGCACGCCGATCGCCTTACTGACAAACGGAATCGTGCGCGACGCGCGTGGATTAACTTCCAGAATGTACACCTCGTTCTCATAAATCGCGTACTGAATATTTATCAGCCCGATTACGCCGAGCTCGCGCGCCAGCATCCTGGTCTGTTTGATCAATTCCTGCTGCAGCGCCGGGCTCAGCGTCGTCGGCGGCAACGCACACGCACTATCGCCGGAATGAATTCCCGCGTGCTCGACGTGTTCCATTATGCCGCCGACCACTACAATCTCGCCGTCGGAAATCGCGTCCACATCGACTTCAATCGCGCCCTGCAGATACCGATCGATCAGTAGCGGATGGCGCTCGGAGGCTTGCAGAGCGTGCGTCACGTATCGGCGCAGCTCCTCTTCGTTGGGAATCACTTCCATCGCGCGCCCGCCGAGCACGTACGACGGCCGGATCAGTACCGGGTAACCAACCTTCGACGCGCCCGCGACCGCGTCCTCGAGCCCGCGGGCCAGCACTCCATCGGGCTGCCTGAGTTTCAGCCGCGCGACCATCGAGTTGAAGCGCTCGCGATCCTCGGCGCGATCGATAGCGTCGGGCGTGGTGCCCAGGATCGGAACGCCCGCTTGCGCCAGCGGCACCGCGAGTTTGAGCGGGGTCTGCCCGCCGAATTGCACGATCACGCCGACCGGACGCTCGCGCCCGGTAATCGCCATCACATCCTCGAAGGTCAGCGGCTCGAAGTAGAGTCGGTCCGAAATGTCGTAGTCGGTAGAGACCGTCTCGGGATTGCAGTTAACCATGATGGTTTCGAAGCCGGCATCCTTGAGCGCCATGCTCGCATGGACGCAGCAATAGTCGAACTCGATGCCCTGCCCTATTCGATTGGGGCCGCCGCCGAGGATGATGATCTTTTTGCGCGCGGTTGGCGGCGCCTCGTCCTCGCCCTCGTAAGTCGAGTACAAGTACGGCGTGAACGCTTCGAATTCCGCGCCGCAAGTGTCCACCGATTTGAATACCGGCGTCACTCCCGCATCGCGTCTCGCGGACGTCACCGCGGCTTCATCGAGCCCGCGCAGGTCCGCGATTCGCCGATCCGAAAACCCCATCGGTTTGAACTCGCGGAAGAACGAGGCGCCGAGCGGTTCGTGCGCGACGCGCTTCTCTTCCGCTATCAGATCTGCGATCGCGTCGATGAACCACGGATCGATCTTGCTCAACTGATAGACTTCCGTGCGCGTGATGCCGGCCCGGAGGGCGTCCGCCAGGTGGTACAGACGATGGCTGCTCGGCATCGCAACCTGGGCCCGAATCTGCGCCAGCGCATGCGCGCTTGATGGCTCTGAGAGGCCACTCTCGAGCCCATGCGATCCGATTTCGAGCGAGCGCAGCGCCTTCTGCAGCGACTCTTTAAAGGTCCGCCCGATTGCCATCGCCTCGCCGACCGACTTCATCTGCGGCCCCAGCTCGTCGATCGCGCCGCGAAATTTCTCGAACGCGAAGCGCGGAATCTTGGTCACCACATAGTCGATAGTCGGCTCGAAGCACGATGGCGTCATGCGCGTGATGTCGTTGGGGATCTCGTCGAGGCGGTAGCCGACGGCGAGCCGCGCCGCGATCTTGGCGATAGGAAAACCGGTGGCCTTCGACGCGAGCGCCGAGCTGCGCGATACGCGCGGATTCATTTCGATCACGACCATCCGTCCGGTCGCCGGATCGATCGCGAACTGGATGTTCGAGCCGCCGGTATCGACGCCGATTTCGCGGATGATCCGAATCGCCGCGTCGCGCATCAACTGGTATTCCTTGTCGGTTAGGGTTTGCGCGGGGGCGACGGTTATCGAATCGCCGGTATGCACGCCCATCGGATCGAGGTTTTCGATCGAGCAGATGATTACGACGTTGTCGGCGGCATCGCGCATCACCTCGAGCTCAAATTCCTTCCAGCCTTCGACTGACTGCTCGATTAGCACTTCGTGGCTGGGCGATTGTTCGAGCCCGTAGGCAACCTTGGTGCGATATTCGCCGAGCTCGCGCGCGATAGAGCCGCCGGTTCCGCCGAGAGTCCGCGACGGCCGAATTATCAGCGGGATTCCGAGCTCGCCCACCACGCGCTCAGCGTCCGCCATGGAACGCGCGATCGCCGAGCGCGGTACCTCGAGGCCGATTTTCAGCATCGCGTTCTTGAACAGCTCGCGATCCTCGGCTTTCTTGATCGCTTCGAGCTTCGCGCCAATCAGTTCGCATTTGAAACGATCGAGCACGCCCGCCTCCGCAAGCTCGATTGCAAGGTTCAACGCAGTCTGTCCGCCAACCGTCGGCAGCAGAGCGTCGGGGCGCTCGCGTTCGATAATCTTCGTGAGCACAGCGGGCGTCATCGGCTCTATGTATGTGCGATCCGCCAGTTCAGGATCGGTCATTATGGTCGCCGGATTCGAGTTGACGAGGATCAGGCGCAGACCTTCCTCGCGCAGCGCCTTGACCGCCTGGGTGCCCGAATAATCGAACTCGCAGGCCTGCCCGATGACGATTGGCCCCGAGCCAATCAGCAAAACCGATTTCAGATCTTTACGAAGCGGCAAGTTGGAAATCCTGAGTCATAAGCTTTGCGATTGTGCCGATGCCTCGGCGGCAATGATCCTCTCGAGCGCTTCGGCGCCGTAACGCGGAAACGTTTCAACCAGTTTTCTAAATCGCGCGAACAGATAGCTCGAATCGTGCGGCCCCGGCGACGCTTCCGGATGATACTGGACGGAGAAAAACGGCACTCCGGTTCCTTGCAGGCCTTCGACCGTGTTGTCGTTCAGATTGAGATGCGAGAGTATCGCGCGTCCTTTCAACGACTCGTCGTTGACCGCGAAGCCGTGATTTTGCGATGTGATTTCGACCCGCCGCGTCCGCAGATCCATCACTGGATGATTGGCGCCATGATGGCCGAAATCGAGCTTGTAGGTCTTGCCGCCGAGCGCCAGCCCCAGCAGTTGATGTCCAAGGCAGATGCCGAACACCGGCTTCTTGCCCAAAACGCCCGCGATGGCTCTGTAAGCGTACGGCAGCGCCGCAGGATCGCCGGGTCCGTTCGAGAGAAAAATTCCGTCGGGATTGTGCGCGAGGATCTGATCTGCGGTTGACGCCGCGGGCAAGACCTTTACGCGAAAGCCGCTCGCGACCAGCCGGCGCAGAATGTTCAACTTGATTCCGTAGTCGAGCGCCACGATGGAGGGCGCATCGCGCGTCGCGTCGTGACGAACGCGGACGTGGCCGCTGCCCAATTTCCAATCGCCGAAGTCCCAATCGTAGGGCTCGGCGGAGGTAACTTCTTTGACCAGATCGCGGCCGACCAATCCGGGCGAGGCCTTGGCTTTGCGCACGAGAGAATCAGGATTGAGATCGACGCTTGAGATCACCGCCTCTTGCGCGCCGCGCGTGCGCAAATGGCGGACCAGCGCGCGCGTGTCGATTCCCTCGATACCGACCACGCCCGCGTCTTCCAGATATTTTCCGAGCGGCATCTCCGCGCGCCAGTTCGACGGCCGCTCCCAGTACTCCTTGACGATGAACCCCTCGACGTACACCCGCCGTGACTCGGCATCCTCGGCGTTGATTCCGACGTTGCCGATTTCCGGATACGTCATGCAGACCAGCTGGCCCTTGTACGACGGGTCGGTCAGCACTTCCTGGTAGCCGGTCATCGCGGTGTTGAAGACCGCCTCGCCGACCGCCTCGCCCACGGCGCCGAAGGCGCGGCCGCGAAAAATTCGCCCATCGGCCAGCGCCAGTATCGCTTCGCGTCCCTTGCTCATCGATCCGCTACACCTTCCTCCGGTCGTAAACAACTTCGCCCGCAACAATAGTCAGCATCGCCCTGCCCTTCAGCCGCATCCCGGCGAACGGAGTGTTGCGGCTCTTTGACAGAAACTTCTCCGGCGCGACAGTCCACTTGAGATTGGGATCGATCACCGTGATGTCCGCGACTGCGCCCTGTGCAAGCGTGCCTGCCTCAAGGCGCAGCAGCGCCGCGGGATTCAGCGACATCATCTGGACCAATCGCGCGGGCTGAATCAACGATCGATGCACCAACTCCAACGCGAGCCCGAGCGAGGTTTCGAGGCCCACGACTCCGTTCGCCGCGTGCGCGAATATTCCGGCTGCGTCGTGATCGAGATGCGCTACCTGATGTTCCGGACCGAATAAGGGCCCGAGCTGGTCCATTCGCTTCGACTTCGGATCATGCGGCGCGTGGTCGGTCGCGATCATGTCGATAGTGCCGTCGCGAATCGCCGCGTGGAGCGCCTCAACATCGTCGCGATTGCGCAGTGGAGGATTCATCTTCGCGTTCGGCCCCCAGGTCAGCGCGGCACTTTCGTCCAAGGTGAAATGATGGGGAGTCACCTCGCAGGTCACTTGCGCACCATGCCGGCGCGCGGCTCGAATGAGATCGAGCGATTCGAGCGTCGATATGTGGCACACATGAACGGCAGCGCCCGAGCCGATTGCCAGCGCAAGATCGCGACGCACGCGCTGCGACTCGGCCGAATCAGTATAACCGCTGACGCCGAGGTGCTCGGACACCGCGCCGGCGTTCAGCGCGCCGTTGCATGACAACCCGCGGTCTTCCTCGTGCAATGCCACCGCGTAGCCGAGCCGTTTCGCTTCGTCCAACGCGCGCGACAGAACCATTGCATCGTCGATCGGAATCCCGTCGTCGGAAAACAGTCGCGCACCCGCCTCGATCATCGCGCCGAAATCGACCGGCTCGACGCCGCAAAGACCCCGCGTGACAGCCGAGACCGGCACCAGTCGCGCCGAATGGGTATCGCGCGCACGGTCCAGCATGTAGCGGGTCGTCGCGGGATTGTCGTTGACCGGCGATGTGTTCGCCATCGCGGCGACGGTCGTGAAACCGCCGGCGGCCGCTGCGCGCAAGCCGCTCGCAATCGTTTCCTTCTCGGGGAAGCCGGGGTCGCGCAGATGCACGTGCGGATCGATCAGGCCGGGCACGATCCAGCATCCGGGAACTTCGATGACGGTGGCACTCGACAGATTGATTTCCGATTCGACCGCGGCGATCTCGCCGTCGCGGATCAACAGGTCATATTGTCCGTCGCGCGCGCTCGCGGGATCGATCACCCGGCCTCCTCTGAGCAACAACGAGTTCAACGCAGCGCCTCGGATTCCTTCATCGGTTCGACGATTGAATAGATCATTACCCGGTCGTGCGATTTGGCCTTCGGATCGGCGCCGCCGGCGGTGAGACGCACCTGGACGCGCTCGGTGCGCGAGGTCGGGATATTCTTGCCGACATAGTTTGGCCGAATCGGAACTGCGCGATGACCGCGATCTATCAGCACCGCCAACTTGACCGCCGCTGGACGCCCGCGCTGCCAGATCGTCGCCATCGCGCGCTGCACGGTCCATCCGCTGTTAATCACGTCGTCAACCAGGATTATGGTGCGATCTTCGACATAGAAATTCTCGGCGCCGTCGATCGGATGCAGCGCGTTGTCCGGCTTATACACATCGAGCGCCGCGCACGGTGGGAAGACCCTGGTTTTCGAGCCGATCAGATCGCGCAGGCGCAGCGCAAGCATCGCACCGCGACTGACTACGCCGGCAATCGACACGGCCGACATATCCGGAACGTCCGCAATCACCTGGTCGGCGAGCGCTTCGACGGCGCTAACGACTTCCTCTTCATTCATGACTTCGCGCTGGGGGCCGCGCTTGTACGGTTCGTAGCCGCTCTCCTCGGCCTGCTTCACGCTGTCGAACACGGCGAGCGAGCCTTCCTCGATCCATTGCTGGACGTAGCCTTGCAGGTTTTCGTCGAAGCGATAGTAGCGATGCGACCGCGCATGGCCGACGTATTCGGTTTTCGATTCGCGCTCGCAATAACCGCACTTCAGCGCGAGTATCGAACTGTCGATGCTGCGGCCGAGCGTGAATCGCGGCGCCAGGTAACTGCCTTCGAAGCGAGTGATGCAGTTCAGATTGGCGCATCGCGGCGGCGGCTCGGCCTTGAAGAGAATCGGCTGGACGGTGGGCCGCGAGACGGCCGATGCGCTCGCGGCTTTCTCCATCAGCCATGCGATCAAAGCCATCCGCACCGGCACGCCGGCGGCGGCCTGCTCGAAATAAACCGCGCGCGGATCGGCGTCGAGCTCGTACGCGAGTTCGCTGGTGCGCGGCAGCGGATGCATCACGACGGCTTCATTGGTGCGGCTGGTGCGAAGCGCGCGGGCATCAAAGCGGACATGCTCGGCGGCCGCGGCTTCCTTGCCCGACATGCGCTCCTTCTGCAGCCGCGTCACGTAAAATGCATCCAGCGCCGCGGGCGGTTCGGCGGCAGGAATTGATCGAAGCGCTTCGTCGCCAGTGAAGAGCGCCATCTGATGCGGTGCGCTGGGCGTCAGGTAAAGCGCGTCGAGGCCGCCGGCCAACGACTTCAGCTCGTCCATCGTGACAGTCGAGAAGCTGTAGTTGCGCTCGGCGGCGAGCCGCTCGAGGACGTAGTCGGGAACGTCCATGCCGGTGGTCGGCACGGCGACGATGTTCGCGCCGAAACGCGCGAGCGCGTAGATGAGCGAGTGCACGGTGCGGCCGAACTTCAAGTCGCCGCATAGCGCGACGGTGAGTCCCTTCAGATGGCCCTTCTTTTTGCGCAGAATGTAGAGATCGCACAGCGTCTGAGTGGGATGCTCGCGGCTGCCGTCGCCGGCGTTGATTACGGGACATGGCGCATACTCGGCGGCGACCCGCGCCGCGCCGTCATGCGGATGGCGCAGCACGATCAAGTCGGCGTAGCCGGCGACGACGCGCACGGTATCGGCCAGACTCTCGCCTTTGGCGGCGGAACTCGCCTGCATGTCGGCGGAGCTGATCACGGCGCCGCCGAGTCGATGCATCGAGGACTCGAAGCTGAGCCGCGTGCGGGTCGAGGGCTCGTAAAAGAGCGTCGCCATGATGAGGCCGGCGGCCGACGCGATCTGAGCGCCGCGCTCGAGCTGTGCCGCAAAATCGTCGGCGAGCGCGAACACGCGTTCGATGTCCGAGGTTTCGAGATCCTCGATCGAAACCAGGTCAAATTTTGCCAGCCGTGACACTTTAGCGTTCGTCGCGCATCGAGCGCGCACGTTCGACCTCACTTTCCGTTTGCGCTGCCAATCACGACCGCGTCGGCGCCGTCGATTTCCGTGAGCCGTACATAAACGCGCTGGCCGCGCGGAGCCTGGATATTCTTGCCCACGTAGTCGGCGCGAATCGGAAGCTCGCGCTCCCCGCGATCGACCAGCACCGCCAGTTGGACCGACTCGGCGCGTCCAAGATCGGAGATCGCGTCGAGCGCGGCGCGCACCGTGCGCCCGGTGTACAAGACGTCGTCAACCAGCACGACGCGCTTACTGTCGAGCGAGAACGGGATGTCGCGGCCAATCAGGCGCGGGTCGCCGGCCGCGCCCTTGCCATCGTCGCGGTAGGACGAGATGTCCAGTGTGCCGACCGGTACTTCGCGTTTGCCATTGGCGCGTAATTCGTCGGCTATCCGTTCGGCGAGCGTAGCGCCGCGGCGTACGATCCCGACCAACACGACATTGTCGGCGCCGCCGTTGCGCTCGGCTATTTCCATCGCGATCCGCTTGACGGAACGCCCGACCTGGGCGGCGTCGAGCGCGACGTTGGGCGCGGCGCTCATTGCGACACCCAAAAAAAATCCCGGCTGCAAAAACAGCCGGGTCCGGAAATATACACTTTCATTGTCATTCCTTTTCGCTATCTCAGTAGCGGATTAAAGGGTGACTAGAATCTACGATCGCAATAGATGTGCGTCAACCCCGCGCACAACATTTCGCCATTAAACACAGCGCCGAGGGCGAAGGCGATCATTGTAGCGGTGGGGTCGCGGCACCGACGAATACGGTAACGCTATCGTTGCCTTCGTTGGTTACCCAGAGGTCACCCCACTTGTCGACGGCGATACCGTATGGGCGGTCAAGTCCTGCGCCAGCGAATCCTGCGTTTGGTGAAAGCGGCTGCCCGACTTGAATTTTTCCAAGGTCGGCCAGACCGAGCAGGCCTGCGAGCAACGAGATGCTGTTCGCTCCAGGTGCATGGTTGGCGACCCATAGAACCCCATTGGAATCTCTGGCAATGCCTTCGGGTGCGGCCAGCCCGCCTCCGTGAAAGGGAGACCCAGAAAGAATTCGGGCCGGTTCTTCGGCGTTCTGATCCAATCCGGTGACGCTGCCGTTGCCTTTGTTGGTCACGAATCCTCCTGCAATGTATTGTGGAGCATCAACTCCGCCGCCACTGATACGTTCCACCATTGTTGCACCCCGACACGTTACATCTGGAGGTTTGATCGCGAGCAAGTTGTCTGCGCCAGAGTTCGCGATCAACACCAACGCTCCGTAGTAGTCGAGCCCCGCAGGATTCTTAAGCCCGATGCCTTCAAGCGGCGGCCCACACGCGGTTCCGTCGAGTCTGAAGAAACTCACACGGTCGGCTCCGGAGTTAGTCACCATTAGGAGCGCGTACAAGATGTACCGACCGCCGATGCGGTCGTAGATCACATTGTTTGGATAGCCGATGATACCTGAGGGGGCGGCGAGCCCGTTTCCCCTGAATTGCGAGGCGGAAAACCGCCCGCCGCTTTCGGGCGTAATGGCCGTAAGTTCGTTGGCGCTCCTATCCGTCACCCAAATTCTGCTAGGCGTAGCCCACCACTGTTTCGTGTTCGGCCCTATCGGTCCGGAATCGGGCGGTGGCATGCGAACGCCTTCCTGAAACCACAGCGCGCTTGGCTGGCGCAATCCCTTGATGCGTAGACCGTCGCTTCCAGCCAACGAGTTGCCGAGTTGAAACGGATCGCTACTCAGTACGGTCAAAGCATTACTGCCCGCGTTGACGATCCACAGTCTGTCGGGGCGCCTGTCCGCAATTATAGCAGTCGGTCGGCGTAGTCCGCCGCCCTTGAAATTAAGCGAAAGGAACCATCCACTCGGGGGCGCGGTGAGAGCCGGTTGGTAAGCAGCGGAGCGCTTCGCAAGTTCGAACAGCGCCCCCAAGTTGCGGTCCGGATGAAATGCGATGCTCTCCGCTGCGCTCAGCGTGTCGGTAGCGTTGTTGTTGAAGCGGACGGGAGAGGTCGCTTGAAGGAGGGCCGCGCACTCTTTTGAACTTTGTCCCTCCGAAACCACGCAAGCATTCAGAGCATTCGCCACCGTACTAACCAGGGCTGGACTGGTTGAAGGTGTGCCCGGAAACGCCCGCAGACGAGCGTTGACCGGATCAATGAGGCGGAGAAATAGATCCAAAGCGAAAGGCGACATCCCGCCCGGAAACGCCGAAATGCGCCCAGAGCACAGAAGCGCCAGGGCCGTAGTCAGTTCGTTGATCACGACATGGCGCCCGGGCGGAGCGCTACCAAGAAAGGTTGCCAGCTTGATCGCCGGGTTAATCCCTTTGCCCGCATCGCCGCCGCTCGCGATTAAATACAGCGTGCCGGCCGCGGGTGGAACTTGCACTCTCTTGAAACGTGGCTCCGGCGGTATCCCCATTGTCATGGTTGTCGCGCGAGCCTTCGAAAGGTCCATCGAGAAGATTCCGTGGGCGTCTGTAGTCGCCTCCTCGGTGGGCTTCGAGACCACGAAGCAAGGATCGGGAACGCATTCCGAGACGCTTCCATATAACGTCACGGTTGCGCCCTCGATGGGCGTGCCGCCGGCCAGTACTTGGCCAGTTAGGAGATCCTCAGCGCCACAGTCTGCGGTTGTAGCAAGTGCCAAAATTAGTGAGGCGGTAACCAGGTACGTCGAGATGGACCTGTGTTGCGCTCGGGAAGGCGAAACCAACCGCATTTGGCGTGCCTGATCCATAGTTAGAACGCTAGCGCGATTTCTCGAAGGCCTCTTCCATTGCGGCGGCTTCGAGCGAGAGGCCGCGCGTCTCGGGAAGGAGGAGTGCGACGATGATTGCGTTGGGGATCGCGAGCAGGCTCAGGTATCCGACCACGATCGACAGACCGCCGAGGCGCGCGGCGAATACCGCTATCAGCGTCTGGGCGGAGATTGACGCGGCGGCGCCGATAAGCGCGTACCAGCCCATCATCGCGCCCCGGATCGCTGTGGGAAAAAGTTCGGTCCCCAGCGAATTACCGCCTACTTGTCCCGCGCTCAGGCCGGCGGTGAAACAGCAATACGTAGCCTCGATCCATAGCCATCGAAGGGGTGAGTGCACCGGAGGGCCCCAGTAGAAGGCGATCGCGCCGAGACTGGTCAGCAGGCCCGCAACCACGATCGTTGGGATGCGGCCATAACGCTCGCAGCCGCGCGCGCCGAGCGGAAAGCCAAGCATCCCGACGCCGCCGCCAACCAGCATCAATCCGCTTGCCGCTCCCGGCGCCAATCCGACCACCGATACCAGGTGGAAGTATGACCAACTGCTCGCCGCGACGCCGGCGATGTTGCCGAGCAAGGAGCAAGACAGAACTGTGATCGCGCGACGCCGATAGAGTTTTCCGAACGCGTCGTAGAAGCTGCTGGCCGAGGTTGTGCCGGTCGCTGCGGCGCGTTGCCAGCGACCGCTCTCCGGGATGACCCGGGCTGCCCTCCGCAATGCCGCGATTCCCATCACCGACGCCAGCACCAGCATCCATCGCCAGGAATAGCGTCCGGCGATCATCGGCATCACGACCAGGCACAGCCCTCCGCCGAGACCGAGCCCCAATCCGCCCCAGCTTTGCCCTCGCGCGCGCTCCGCGATCGCGAGTTCCTCGGCCAGGATCACGATGCCGCCGGCGACCGTTGCGCCGATGAAGGCGTAGAGCGCAATCTCACATACCGCGAACGCCGCGATGTTGGTCGCTACCGCGGCGGCGAGCGCGCTGACCGTTGTGCCGGCCATGCACACCAGCAGCATCCGGCGGCGTCCCAGCCGATCAATCATCCGCGAGAGTCCGAGCGCGCCGATCGCTGAGAGCGAAATCCACGCGAACAGGCCTGCGATCCCGGACTCGCCAAGATGAAAGCTCTTTGCGATCCAGGGTGCGCCGATGCCGTTGATGGACATCGCGAAGCCGTCGAAAGCGAGCACGAGTGCGATCGAGCGGATCAGCCCGCGATTTGTGGGCGCAGTCTCCTGCTCACCGAGCCCGTGCGAAGCTTCGGCAGTGTATTGCGCGTCCACGACGAAGGCGATGCGAGCTACGCGCCGCGCTTGCGCTCGAGCTTTCTGAGCCGTTGATCCTGGTCGCGGGTTTGAACTGTGATGCGATCGTCGAAGCGGTCGAACTTGCGGGCGAGATTGGCGAGCGATTTGTTGGTTTGTTTCAGTTCGGCGCCGAGTTTTCGGGCCGCGAGTTCGGCTGACGCCGCGATTTCGCGCTTGAGAACCTTCGTCGTGTCGCTGCCCGAGTCCGCGGCTTGCTTGCCGGTGGAGGCGACCGCGCGCGCGGCTTCCTCGCGGAATTCTTCGCGAACCTCAAGCGCGCGTGCGGTGAATTCACCCCGAAGTCCCTTCTCAGTGGCGACCAGCTCGTCGCGGAACTCGACGCGTGCCTTGCCGAGCGCCTCGCCCAGCCGGATCATTTCGGCGCCGAGATCGTCGTGGGTCGAGACGATACCCCGGCGATTCTCCGCTATCTGCTCGGACAGGAAACGAATCTGGCCGCCGACTTCCGCGAACTGGCCGAAGATTTCTTCGCGCAGCGTGTCAAGGCGTCCGCCGAAACCCGAGACCGCTTCGACTACAAGATCGAAGCGCGCGCCGAGTTCCTCCAGCATCGCGCCAATCCTGTTCACCGCTTCGTCAGCCACCTGATGCTCCCTCTTCGGTTTCGTTTTCGTTCTAGCGCACGATCATTCCAAACCGGTCCCACCTGAGGTACTCGAACCACAGGAAAACTACCCTCAGCGTCGATGCCGCGTCGGCCTTCTCTTCATTCCAGGGCAGGTAAATTATGGTCGCGCGTCCTTCGACGTCGTTGAGATCGACAAAGCCCCAGAAGCGGCTGTCGTAGCTGCGATCGCGATTGTCGCCCATCATGAAGAGCTTGCCCGGTGGCACCGTGACCGGGCCGAAGTTGTCGCGCGGCGAGACCGGAGATCGATCCTGCGCTGCCACCTCCCAATGTCGATGAGGGTCGTCCATCGGCGCACCGTTAAGCCATACGACGCCGTTCTTGACCGCGATGGTGTCGCCGGCGATGCCGATTACCCGCTTAATGAAATCCTTGGTGCGATCGGGTGGGAACACGAACACGACGACGTCGCCGCGATGAACCGGCTCGAGATGGAACAGGTACTGGCCGAGCGGAAGGCCGGGAATATCGAGGCCGAAAATCGAGTCGGGCATCCGCAGACCGAAAATAACCTTGTTGACCAGGATGTGATCGCCGATCAGCAGCGTCGGCTCCATCGAGCCCGACGGAATCTTGTAGGCCTGTACGAAAAAAGTGCGGATGAAAACGGCGAGCACGAGCGCGATGATCATCGCCTCGGCATATTCGCGGGTGATCGATTTCTGCGCCGGCGCGCGCTCGGCCTCGCGGGCATGCGGCGGCGGTGCTTTGGGAATGTTGCGTGCTGGTTCGGCCACTGCTGCCCTACTCCCCGACCTTGAGTAGGGCCAGGAAAGCCTCTTGCGGAATCTCGACGCGCCCGACCTGTTTCATCCGCTTTTTGCCTTCCTTTTGCTTCTCGAGCAGCTTTCGTTTTCGCGTGATATCGCCGCCGTAACACTTGGCGGTGACGTTCTTGCGCAGCGCCTTGACGGATTCGCGCGCGATAATCTTGGCGCCGATTCCGGCTTGTATCGCGACTTCGAACATCTGCCGCGGGATCAGCTCGCGCATCTTTTCGCACAACGCCCGGCCCCGTTCGTAAGCCTTGTCGCGATGCACGATTATCGAAAGCGCGTCCACCACCTCGCCATTGATCCGTATGTCCAATTTAACCAGAGGCCCTGCCCGGAAGTCCAGAAACTCGTAGTCGAGCGAGGCGTAGCCGCGGCTCACCGATTTCAGCCGATCGTAAAAATCAAAGACAATCTCGGCCAGCGGCAGCTCGTAGTGCAGGATAACTCGCTTCTCGCCGAGGAAGCGCAGGTCGCGCTGGATGCCGCGGCGATCCTCGCACAGCTTCATCACGGCGCCCGAGATACTCCTCAGGCATGTGGATAGATGTGAGGATGAACGGCTCCTCGATTGCCTCGATCGTGTTCTCGTCGGGTAGATGCGCGGGATTGTCGACCGTCATCAGCTCACCGGAAACGGTGCGAACCTGGTAGGCGACGGTCGGCGCAGTGACGATCAGGCTGATGCCGAACTCGCGCTCGAGCCGCTCCTGCGCGATTTCCATGTGCAGCAGGCCGAGGAAGCCGGCGCGAAAACCGAAGCCGAGCGCCTGCGAAGTCTCGGGCTCGCAGATGAGGCTCGCGTCGTTGAGACGCAGCTTTTCGATCGCATCGCGCAGCGCGCCGTACTGATTCGCCTCAGTCGGATAGAGGCCCGCGAAGACCATCGGCTTCAATTCCTTGAAGCCCGGCAGCGGCGCGACCGCCGGATTGTCGGCGTCGGTGATCGTGTCGCCGACGCGCATGTCGGCGACGGTTTTGATTCCCGCCACGATGAAGCCGACCTCGCCCGGACCAAGAGTGTCGGCCCGCCGCTCGTGCGGCGTGAAATGCCCCAGGCGCATCACCTCGCCCAGCTTGTCGGTACCCATCAGGCGAACTTTCATCCCGACCCGCAGCTCGCCGCCGAAGACGCGCACCAGGCCGATAACGCCCTCGTACACGTCGTACCAACTGTCGAAGATAAGCGCGCGGACCGCATCCTCGTCGGTCGGCTTGGGCGCCGGGATGCGCGCGACGATCGCTTCGAGGACGTCGTCGACGCCGACACCCTCTTTCGCGCTGGTGAGAATCGCGTCGGAGGCGTCGAGTCCGATGATTTCCTCGATTTGCTGCTTGGTGCGCTCGATATCGGCGCCCGGCAGATCGATTTTGTTGATCACTGGAATGATTTCGAGACCGTGATCGAGCGCCAGATAGACGTTGGCGAGCGTCTGCGCCTCGACCCCCTGGCTCGCATCGACGACCAACAGCGCGCCCTCGCAGGCGGCCAGGCTGCGCGAAACTTCGTAGGCGAAATCGACGTGGCCCGGCGTATCGATCAGGTTGAGGACGTAGCCCTTGCCGTCTTTGGCCGTGTAGTTGAGCCGCACCGAGCGCGCTTTGATCGTGATGCCGCGCTCGCGCTCGAGGTCCATCGAGTCGAGGAACTGGTCCTTCGACTCGCGCATCGTGAGCGCGCCGGTGCGCTCCAGGATCCGATCGGCAAGCGTGGATTTGCCGTGATCGATATGCGCGATGATCGAAAAATTGCGAATCGAGGCGGCTTCAGTCATTTCAACTCGAACGGGCGCGTTGTTGCTTGAAATATTTGAACGTCTCTTCGAGTCCTTCGGCGAGCTTCCTTTCGGGACGCCAGCCAAGCTCTTTTTCCGCGCGGGCCGGCGAGATGACCGAGCGCTTTTGTTCGCCGGGACGCGCCGCCGCGTGCTCAACCTTGGTCGGAAAATCCGCGATCCCGGCGAGGGTGGAATAGAGATCGTTGACGTTGGTCTCGAGACCGGTGCCGATGTTGACAGCAAATCCCGATGCCCCTGAGTTTCCCGCCGCGACCACGGCCCTCACCACGTCGCCAACGTAAACGTAGTCGCGCGTCTGCGTGCCGTCGCCGTAAATCGTAACGGGCTGACCGTCGAGGATTTTGCCGCAGAAGATCGCTATCACGCCGGCCTCGCCGTGAGGGTCCTGGCGCGGGCCGTACACATTGCCAAAGCGCAGCGCCAGGTAATCGATTCCGTACTCGACCCGGTAGAAAAACAGATAGGCTTCGGTCGCCAGCTTGGCGACGCCGTACGGACTCACCGGGCGCTTCGGATGATCTTCGGTACACGGGAACTCGTCCTGCTCGCCGTAAATCGCACCGCCGGTCGAGGAAAAGATCACGCGCTTGAGACCGTGCTTGCGCGCCGCTTCGATCAGATTGAGAAACCCGACCACGTTAACTTGCGCGTCGAACGCGGGATCGGCGACCGAACGCCGCACGTCCATCTGCGCCGCCAGGTGGAAAATGACTTCGGGCCGAACCTTTTCGACAACTGAAGTGACCGCGCCAGCGTCGCGCAAATCGATATGATGCAGGGTCGCTTTCGGATTCACCTGATGGCGCTTGCCGGTCGAAAAATTGTCCAGCACCGAAACTTCACCCGCGCCGGACGCGACCAGCGCATCCACCGTATGCGAGCCGATAAAGCCGGCGCCGCCGGTCACCAGAATTCTCATCGAAGTGTCCTTGTCCTAAACGGGATGCCGCCCGACCGAGTAATATCGGAGTTCGAGCGCCTTCATCAGATCCGGATCATACAGGTTCCGGCCGTCGAATATCACCGGCTCCTTCAGCTCAGCCTTGATGCGCTGGAAGTTGGGATGCCGGAACTGGTTCCATTCGGTCAAGATCAGCAGCGCGTCGGCATCCTTGAGCGCCTCGTAATTGGTTTTGTGATAGGTGACGCGATCGCCAAAAACCTTGCGCGCATTCTCGAGCGCCTCGGGATCGTGCACCCGGCATTTCGCGCCCGCCTGCAAGAGTTCTTCGATTACCACCAGCGACGGCGCCTCACGCATGTCGTCGGTGCGCGGCTTGAAGGCGAGCCCCCAGATTGCGAAGGTGCGGCCGGCGAGATTCTCCCCGAAGTGCTGCTTCACGCGCGCCGGGATCAGCCGCTTCTGGCGGGCGTTTACCGCTTCCGCCGCGCGCAAAAGCGCGAAATCCAGGTTGTGCTCGCCGGCGGTATGGATCACCGCCTGCACGTCCTTGGGAAAGCATGATCCACCGTAACCGACTCCCGGAAACAGGAACGACGGACCGATGCGCTTGTCGGTGCCGAGTCCACGGCGCACGGCGTTGATGTCGGCGCCGACGGCATCGCACAGATTCGCCATCTCATTGATGAACGAAATGCGCATCGCGAGCATTGCGTTCGACGCGTACTTGGTCAGCTCGGCCGAGCGCGGATCCATCACGAGGATCGGATTGTCGGTGCGAACGAAGGGGTTGTGAATTTCCTTGAGGATTGCGGTCGCCTGCTCGCTGAGGCTGCCGATGACGACGCGATCGGGCCGCATGAAATCCTCGATCGCCGATCCTTCCTTGAGAAATTCCGGCACCGAGCAAACGTCGGCGCGATGCTTGGCGAACTTCCCGACGACTTCCCGCACGCGATCGTTGGTGCCGACCGGGACCGTGCTCTTAACCGCCACGATGTGATAGCCGGTGATCGCTTTGGCGATGTCCTCGGCCGCTTTGAATATCGCCGTCAAGTCAGCTGCGCCCGATGAACTCATCGGAGTGCCGACGGCGATATACGAAACCATCGATTGCTTGATTGCTTCGGTGATATCGGTGGTGAAATGAAGCCGGCCTTCATTCACATTGCGGCGCACCAGCTCTTCGAGTCCGGGTTCGTAGATGGGAATCTTGCCTTCGCACAACTGCGCGATGCGTTGCTCGTTGATATCGACGCAGAATACTTCGTTACCGCTTTCGGCATAGCAGGTCCCGCTGACCAGTCCGACGTATCCGCTCCCTACGACTGCGATATTCATCGATAGCCCCTAGAGTTCTTCCTTGATTACATAGATCGGCTTCCCCTGCGATTCGTGATAGGTCCGTGCCAGCATTTCGCCGAGCAATCCGAACACCACAAACTGCACTCCGACGACTACTAACATCACGGCCAGCAGCAACGCCGGTCGATTACCCAGTTCGCGGCCCAATACTACTTTCTCCAGCACCAGGATTAAGGTCCACAGACTGCCGAGTCCGCCGAGTATGATTCCGATTAAACCGAACACCTGTATCGGCGCGGTGGAATAGACCGACAGAAATTTTACGGTGATGAGATCGAGCAGTGTGCGCACGATGCGCCACAGGCCGTACTTCGAGACGCCGGCGCGGCGCGGCCGAAATCCTATCTCGACTTCCGCGATTCGCGCGCCCTGCTCCGCCGCAATCGCGGGAACAAATCGATGCATCTCGCCATAGAGCT
The DNA here is from genome assembly GCA_963717005.1 of uncultured delta proteobacterium. Lineage (GTDB taxonomy): Bacteria > Desulfobacterota > Binatia > Binatales > Binataceae > Binatus. The sequence goes on along the minus strand of OY970324.1, from coordinate 3,265,691 downwards.
GCAGGCTGCGCGCGAGGTCGCGGCGGTACGCCTTGAAGGTGCAGCCGTAGTCGTGAAGTTTGACGCCAGTCATCGCAGAGATCAGCGAATTTGCAGCCATTGACGGCAATCTGCGCGTCAATCGCTCCTCCTGCCATCGCTCGGTGCGCCAGCCGCTGGCCAAGTCGTAGCCCTCGTCGAGCTTGGCCAGCAGCCGCGGAATGTCGGCGGGATCGTTCTGGCCGTCACCGTCTATCGCGATGATCACGTCACCGTTTGCGTGCGAAAAGCCGCACGCCAGCGCCGCAGTCTGTCCCGAGTTGCGCGCGAGTGCGATCACGCGAACGTTCTGGTCGGCGGAGTTGAGTTGCCGCAGCGTTCGAGGCTTCCGTCATCGCTGCCGTCGTCCACGAAGATCAGTTCGTAAGGACGCCCGAGACTCTGCATCACGCGGCTCAACTCCGCATGCAGTGGGGCCAGATTATCCCGCTCATTGTAGAGCGGAATGACTACTGAGTAGTCCATCTCGAATGATGAGAGTCTATTAAATTGATAAACTCCCGATAGCGATTGTCTATTTCTTCCCAGCTCAGATCTAATAACCTCTCCAGCGAAAAGCGCTCGACCGCGTATGACGCCACGACGCTGCCGTACACGACCGCGGTGCGCAGCGATGACTCCGTGATGCGTCCGTGGCGCGCCAGGAATCCCATCATGCCGCCCGCGAAGGTATCGCCCGCGCCGGTCGGATCGACGACTTCTTCCAGCGGATACGCCGGCACCGCGAACATTCCTTCCTTGCTGAACTGCAGCACGCCATACTCGCCGCGCTTGATCAGAACGGTGGACGGCCCCATCTTCAGAATCGCGCGCCCGGCCTTCACCAGGTTGTGCTCGCCCGTGAGGGTGCGCGCCTCGCTGTCGCTGCATAGCAGGATATGGATTCGCTCGAGCACTTTCGCCAGGCCCGGCCGCGTGTTCTCGATCCAGTAGTCATAGAGATCGGCCACGACCACTTTGGGACTAAGCACCTGGTCGAGCACGTGTTCCTGCAGCGCGGGATCGTTCGGCGCCAGGTAAACGTAGTCAGCGCGGCACTGGTCGGGCAGCAATTCAGGCGTGAAGCCTTCCAGCACATTGAGCGAAAGCGCGACCGTATCGCGCAGGTTCATGTCTTCGTGATAGCGGCCATGCCATCGAGTGGTCTTGCCCTCGCGCTTGGCGACTCCGCGCACGTCGATATTGCGTTCCGTGAATAGCCGCATATCATCGGCGTTGAAATCCGAACCGACCACGGCGACGATGCCGACGGGAGAAAAAAATCTCGCGGCAATCGCAAAGTAGCTGGCGCCGCCGCCAAGCACTTCCTCGACTTTCCCGCCGGGCGTTTCAACCGTGTCGTAGGCCAGAAACCCAACCGCAACAATACTCATCTATCGCACCAACGCTCCCGCAATTTCAGAGGTTCTAGAGATACCTGCCCACCAGCGGGCGCAAGTCGTCGACCAAGCGCTGCGGAATTGCCGCGCGATCGGTAATGATCGTGTTCTTCAGCGCGTCCCGGCAGGCGCAAGTTCGTGGGCGGTTGCCAAGCGCGTGCGCCAGCGCCGACACCGCCGACTGCGCCTTGTCAACGTTGAGTTTCATCACGCGCAGGATCTCGCCGATATCCACTGCCGCGACGGATTCGTGCCAGCAATCGTAGTCCGTCACCAGCACCAGCGCCGCGTAACACATCTCCGCTTCGCGCGCGAGCCGCGCTTCCTGCATCGCAGTCATGCTGATAACGCTCGCGCCGAAACCGCGGTAGAGATTCGACTCGGCGCGGGTCGAGAACTGCGGTCCTTCCATGCACAGGTAGGTGCCGCCGTCATGGACCTTAGCGCCACTGGTTCGCGTCGCGACTACCAGGTCTTTCGCGAAATTCGCGCACACGGGATCGGCCAGCGAGACGTGCACCACCAGCCCGTCGCCGAAAAAAGTTTCCGGACGCTTGAATGTACGATCGATAAACTGATTCGGAACCACCAACTCGCCCGGATGGATTTCGTCTTTCAGGCTGCCGGCGGTCGATACGGAAACCAGGTGCGTCACGCCTAGCTGCTTCATTCCGAAAACGTTGGCGCGAAAATTTATCTCCGACGGCAGGAACCTATGACCGCGGCCGTGACGCGCCAGGAAAACGACTTCGATGTCGCCGATGCGTCCCTGGTGAAACGGATCCGACGGCCGGCCGAACGGCGTCTCGAGCTCCATCTGCTCGACCTTGTCCAGCCCCTTCATCTGGTAAAAGCCGCTGCCGCCGATAACTCCGAGTACGTTGTGTGACATTTGTTTTGACGCCTTCAGGCCGGGATGTGCTGTTCGGCGTAGAGCTGGCCGCATGCCGCCGCAATATCGAGGCCCCGGCTTTCGCGGATTGTAGCGGTCAAGTTACCGTGCTTGAGGATCGCTTGAAAGGCCTCGACCGCAGCCCGCGAGCTGCTCCGCAGCGGCGATCCTTCCATCGGATTGTAGAAAATCAAATTCACTTTGCCGCGCAACGGCGCGAGCAACTTCAACAAACGGCGCGCGTCCGCGATTGAATCGTTCACCCCGGCCAGCATCACGTATTCGAACGTGATCCGGCTGCGCCGCTTAATAGGCAGATTACGGCACGCGTCGAGCAGAATTTCCAGCGGGTAGCGCTGGTTGATCGGCGCGAGGCGATCGCGAAGCTCGTTGGTCGTCGCATGCAGCGACACTGCGAGATTAACCGGCGTCTCGCTCAGCAGCCGCTCCATCATCGGGACCAGTCCGACGGTTGAGACCGTGATGCGGCGCGGCGAGATGCCCATGCCCCACTCCGAGGTCATGATCGCGAGCGTGCGGACCAATCGCGGATAGTTGGCGAGCGGCTCGCCCATCCCCATGAAAACAAAGTTCGTCAGTTCCTCAGCGGCGGCCAGCTCGCGACGGGCGGCGAAGATTTGCGCGAGCATCTCGGACGACGTGAGGTTGCGATGCAATCCCATGCGCGCGGTTGCGCAGAATTCGCACGCCATCGCGCATCCGACCTGGCTCGACATGCAAAGCGTCACGCGTTTTTCGGTCGGTATAATCACGGATTCGATTTCTTCCGCGTCGTCGAGCCGGATTAGCAATTTGCGCGTGCCGTCGGACGAGCGCGACACAAATGAAGACACCGGATGCCCGATGGTGAATTTCTGCTTCAAATAGTTGCGCAGCGTCGCCGGCAGATCGCGCATCTCGTCGAACGACTCCGCCCCGCGAGCATGCACCCAGTGCAGAATCTGGCGCGCGCGATAGGCGCGCTCGCCCACGCTCGCGACGAGCTGCTCGACTTCGTCGAGCGTCAGGTCGCGGAAGTCGGTGTGCGTCGGCGCCGGTTCGGGCGAGGTTTCGCGAATCTCGTTCACAGCCCGGTTATTCTAATCGAAACGCAGCCGTGAAAGCAGGATGGCGTTTTACGCCAGTATCTCGCGCGCGGGGAAAAAGAAGGCGATTTCATTCGCCGCGGTCTCGGGTGCGTCCGAGCCGTGCGTGGCGTTCTGCTCGACGTCGATTCCGAAGTCCTTGCGAATCGTGCCGGCATCCGCCTTTTTGGGATCGGTCGCGCCCATCAACTGGCGCCACCTGCCGATCGCGCCCTCGCCTTGCAGCACCAGTATGACCACCGGGCCGGAAGTCATGTAATCGCACAGGCCGCTGAAGAACGGCCGCGCTTTGTGCACGTCGTAGAATTTCTCGGCGTCGGCGCGCGACAGGTGAATCTTGCGCAGCGCGACGATCGTCAGCCCCGATGCTTCGATCCGTTTAATTATGTCGCCGGTGAGCCCGCGCCGCACGGCGTCGGGTTTGACAATTGCAAAGGTTCGTTCCATCGAATTGTTTTTTAACGCTTACCTTCGAGTGCTGATTTCATAGTCGAGCCGAGATCCGCCGGGCTTGAGGCTACGGTAATGCCGGCGGCTTTGAGCGCCGCGATTTTATCGGCGGCAGTGCCGCGTCCACCCGAGATGATCGCGCCGGCATGGCCCATCCGGCGTCCCTTCGGCGCGGTCTGGCCGGCGATAAACGCGACCACGGGTTTCTTAAAGTGTTGCTTTATGTATTCCGCGGCCTCTTCCTCGGCCGTTCCGCCGATTTCGCCGATCATTATGACAGCGCGCGTCTTCGGGTCTTCGTTGAACAATTTGAGCGCGTCGATGTGCGTGGTGCCGACGATCGGGTCGCCGCCGATTCCGATGCAACTCGACTGGCCGATCCCAAGTTGCGTCAGTTGATACACCGCCTCGTACGTCAGCGTCCCCGAGCGCGAGACGACCCCGATATCGCCCGGCTTGTGAATGTAGCCCGGCATGATGCCGATTTTGCACTCACCCGGCGTGATGATTCCGGGACAGTTCGGGCCAATCAGGCGCGCGCTCGTACCCGCCATGTACGCTTTCACTTTCACCATGTCGAGCACGGGCACGCCTTCGGTGATGCAGATGACGAGCTCGATTCCCGCGGCGACCGCCTCGAGCATCGCGTCGCCGGCGAACGCGGGTGGCACGTAGATCACCGTCGCGTTGCAGCCGGTCGCCTTGCGCGCCTGCTCGACGGTGTTGAAAATCGGGATGCCCTCGAAGTCGGTGCCACCCTTGCCCGGCACCACGCCACCGACCATCTTGGTGCCGTATTCCTTGCACGCGCGCGTGTGCAACTGGCCGACCGCGCCGGTAATCCCCTGCGTCAGCACGCGGGTGTTCTTATCAACTAATATGCTCATCTGAGGATCAAGCTCCGATTTCTTTCACGATGCGCTTGGCGGCGTCGGCCATGTCGGCGGCGGCGATCACCTTGATGCCCGAGTCGGCGAGAATTTTCTTGCCCTCGACCACGTTGGTCCCTTCCATCCTGACTACCAGCGGCACATTGAGCTTTACCTGTTTCGCCGCCTCGACCACGCCCTGCGCCAGCACGTCGCAGCGCATGATACCGCCGAAGATGTTGATGAGCACGCCTTTGACGCGCTTGTCCGCGAGCAGGATGCGGAACGCCGCCGCGACTTTCTCGGTGCTCGCGCCACCGCCGACATCGAGGAAGTTGGCCGGCTCGGCTCCGTAAATCTTGACGATGTCCATCGTCGCCATCGCGAGCCCCGCGCCGTTCACCATGCATCCGATGTTGCCGTCGAGATGCACGTAGCTGAGGTCGTACTTGGCCGCTTCGGTCTCGGCGGGATCTTCTTCGTTGGCGTCGCGCAGCTCGCGGATGTCGGGATGGCGGAACAGCGCGTTGTCGTCGAACGACATCTTCGCGTCGAGGCAGATGACGCGGTTGTCCTTGGTGACGACCAATGGATTGATCTCGATCAGCGACGCGTCGGTTTCGATGAATGCGCGGTAGAGCGCCGCGAGCAGCGTCGCGAACTGGCCGACCTGCTTGTCCTTGAGGTCCAGTGAAAACGCGATTTTGCGCGCCTGGAAGCCCGATACGCCGAGCAGCGGGCTAATTTGCTCGGTCAAAATTTTTTCCGGGGTCTTGGCAGCGACTTCCTCGATATCCATGCCGCCTTCGGTGCTCGCGATTACGGAAACCGTTCCCGCTTTTCTATCGACCAGCATCCCGAGGTAAAGCTCGCGCGCGACGTCGCTCGCCTGCTCTATATAGACGCGGCGCACCACACGTCCTTCGGGGCCTGTCTGATGCGTCACCAGCGGCTTGCCGAGCAGCTTGGCCGCGAAATCGCGCACCTCGCTCGCGGCCGTCAGCAGCTTGACGCCGCCCGCCTTGCCGCGGCCGCCCGCATGGATCTGCGCCTTGCAAACAGCCCGCGGCTGGCCCAGCGCCGTGAATGCCGCCGCCGCGTCGTCAGGCGTGGTCGCGAACTGGCCCTTGGGAACGGGAACGCCGAAGCGCCCGAGAATCTGCTTGGCTTGATATTCGTGGATGTTCATTCAGTTACCTGCGAGCGCTACTTCATGAATAAATCGCGCAGCCATTTGATCGAGGTCTGGCGGCCGACCGCGCCGATTGCCGTCGTCAGTGGGATTTCCTTGGGGCAGACCTCGACGCAATTCTGCGCGTTGCCGCAGTCCGCGACGCCGCCTTCCGACATCATCGCATCCAGCCGCTCCTCGTGGTTCATCTTGCCGGTCTGATGCTGGCTCATCAGATAGACCTGGCCAATCACCGCCGCACCCATGAACTTCGAATGCGTATTAACCTGCGGGCACGCCTCGAGACAGCATCCGCACGTCATGCATCGCGAGAACAGGTACGCGAACTCCTGCACACTCGGCGCCATTCGCGGGCCCGCTCCGAGATCGTAGGTGCCGTCGATCGGAATCCACGCATGCGCCTTCTTCAGCGCCTCGAACATCTTCGATCGATCGACCCACAAATCCCGAATCACCGGGAACTTCGACATCGGCTCGACCGTAACGGGACCATCCAGCGCCTCGGCCAACTGCGAGCATGCTTGCCGCACGCGGCCGTTGATCACCATCGTGCACGAGCCGCAAACTTCCTCGAGGCAGTTGGCGTCGAACACCACCGGCGCGACGCGCTTGCCCTGGCGCGTGACCGGGTTGCGCCGAATCTCCATCAGCATCGAGACGATATTGTGATGCGCCAGATAAGGTATCTCGAACTCTTCGTAGTACGGCTCCGAGTTCGGCGATTCCTGGCGCTTGATTCTCAAGACTTGCGTCTTTTCTGCCACTGCGATGCTCCTGCTCGACCTACGCCGCTTTCGGCTCGCTGGCGGTCTTCTCAACGTCGTAGCGTCGCGGCCGCGGCTTGATAAGGCTCACGTCAACCGGTTCCCAACTGAAGCGCGGGCCGTCGGATGACCACGCGGCCATCGTGGTCTTCATGAATTTCTCGTCGTCGCGATCGGGAAACTCGGGCTTGTAATGTGCGCCGCGCGATTCGTTGCGATTGAGCGCGCCGAGCGTAATCGGCCGCGCGAGCTCGAGCATGTTCCATAACTGCCGCACGAACAGCACTTCCTGGTTGGCCCATTTGCCCCTGTCGTTGAGCCCGATCTTGCCCCATCGCTCCTTGAACTCGAGAAGCTTGTCGTCAGTGGTCTTGAGCTTGTCGTTGTGGCGCACGACGGTCACGTTCTCGGTCATGATGTCGCCGAGCTCGCGCCACAGCGCGAACGCATTCTCCGGACCGTTCATCTTGAAAATCTTGTCGAAGGATTCGCGCTGACGCTTCAGCTCCTGGTCGAAAATCGTCGAGCTGGCCGCGCTCTTCTTCGACTTGGCGTATCCGATCATCGCCGGCTCCGCGATATTTCCGCCGTGTATGCACGACAGCAGCGAGTTCGCGCCGAGCCGGTTGGCGCCGTGATACTGGAACTCGCACTCGCCCGCCGCGAACAGCCCCGGGATGTTGGTCTGCTGATGGTAATCGACCCACAAGCCGCCCATCGAGTAGTGCATCGCCGGGAAAATCTTCATCGGGACTTTGCGCGGATCCTGGCCGGCGAACTTCTCGTAGATTTCGAGCACGCCCGCGACCTTGCGATTCAGCTCTTCGGGATCGAGGTGGCTCACGTCGAGGTAAACCAGCGGCTGGCCGTCGATGCCGAGCTTCATCTCGAACACGACCTTATGAATTGCGCGGGTCGCGATGTCGCGCGGCACCAGGTTGCCGTACGCCGGGTACATCTCTTCGAGGAAGTACCACGGCTTGCCGTCGCGATAGGTCCACACGCGTCCGCCTTCGCCGCGAATCGATTCCGAGATGAGCCGAAACTTGTCCTCGCCCTGCATCGCGGTGGGATGCACCTGGATGAACTCGCCGTTGGCGTAGGTCGCGCCCGCCTGGTAGCAGGCGCTGCCGGCCGACCCGGTGTTCACCAGCGACTGGGTCGAGCGGCCGTACACCAGGCCCGGGCCGCCGGTCGCGATCAGCGTCGTGTCGGCGGGAAACGCGCGCAGCTCGAGCGATCGCGTGTCGATCGCGACGATCCCGCGGCAATCGCCCGACTCGTCCTGCACCAGGCTGAGCATCTCCCAGCCCTCGAACTTGCGCAGCAGGCCAGTGGCTTCGTAGCGGCGAACCTGCTCGTCGAGAGCGTACAGAAGCTGCTGGCCGGTGGTCGCGCCCGCGAACGCGGTGCGATGATGCTTGGTGCCGCCAAAGCGGCGGAAATCGAGCAGGCCCTCGGGCGTGCGATTGAACATCACGCCCATTCGATCGAACAGGTAGATGATCGACGGTGCCGCTTCGCACATCGCCTTGACCGGCGGCTGATGCGCGAGAAAGTCGCCGCCGTAAATCGTGTCGTCGAAATGGATCATCGGCGAGTCGCCCTCGCCTTTGGTATTGACCGCGCCGTTGATTCCGCCCTGCGCGCATACCGAATGCGATCGCTTGACCGGAACGATCGAGAACAGATCGACTTCCTCGCCCTGCTCCGCGAGCTTCATTGCCGCGGTCAAACCCGCCAGCCCGCCGCCTACTATAATGTGATGCCCTGGCATTGGTTGTTCTCCTCAGGCGGGTGCGCGAAATGCGATTAGAATCGAGACGCTGACAATCGTCAGCACCACGAACAGCGCGACGCACGCGCGGTTCACCAGCGTTTGCGCCCGCGCGCCCACCGCGATTCCCCAGGTGATTGTGAAGGTGAAGATGCCGTTGGTCAGGTGATAGACGCACGCGATCGTGCCGACCAGGTAGGTGGTGAGAATCAGCGGATTCATCATGAAGTTATGCATCCGCATGTAATCGGTCTCGACGCCGGTCGCGTAGAAGTACGCGCGGGTCGAGAAAACGTGAAAGCCGATAAACAGGAACGCGAGAATCCCGGTGATGCGCTGCAAGGTGTACTGGTAATTGCGCTCGTAGGGATAGTCGTTGGGCCGCGCGGTAGCCGTGATCACGATGCCGTAAATCGCGTGGTAGAGAATCGGAATCCACAGCACCAACGCTTCGACCGCGATCTGAAACGGAATGTTGCGCGTGAATTCGGTCTCTTTCCACCAGGTTCCGCCGCCCTTCAGCACGAACGCGTTTTCGAACAGGTGAAAAAATAGAAATCCGCCGATCGGAATGATTCCCGACAGCGAGTGCAATCTGCGCAGCAGCCAATGGCGCTCGTCCGCCGTCATCCAACTGCGAACCGGATGCGCCGCAACTGCTTCTGCTTCAGCCATGATGCCTTTCCTGTGTCTCGCTAGCGCCGCTCAGCCGGCCGCGATTACTTTGTCCATCGCTTCGACCAGTTCGCGCACGTGTCCGACCGAACTGTCGAAGGCCTTTTTCTCGGCCTCGGTAAGCTGGATTTCCACCACCCGCTCGACGCCGCCGGCGCCGATAACCACCGGCACCCCCGCGAACAATCCCTTCACGCCGTATTCGCCATCAAGATAAGCGGCGCACGGCACCACCGACTTGCGATCGAGCATGAACGCCTCGACCATTTTGTAAACCGCGGTGCCCGCCGCGTAGTATGACGACGTCTTCATCAGATCGACTATTTCGCCGCCGCCGGTGCGCGTGCGCTTCTCGATCTCCTCGAGCCGCTTCGCCGCGATCAGGCGCTCGATCGGCTGGCCGCCGACAGTGGTGTAGCTGCGAATCGGCACCATGTCGTCGCCATGCCCGCCCAGCACCATCGCGGAGACGCTCTCGGTCGAGACCCCGAGCTCCGACGCCAGGAACGTGCGGTAGCGCGCCGAGTCGAGCACGCCCGCCTGTCCGACGATGCGCCCCTTCGCGAACCCGGTGACGCGCTTGAGCTGCGTCACCATCGCGTCGAGTGGATTGGTGACCGCAATCACAAAAGCGCCTGGCGCATGTTTCTTGATTGCGCTGCCGACGTCGGTCATCACCTTGGCGTTGATCTTCAGCAAGTCGTCGCGCGACATCCCGGGCTTGCGCGGCGATCCCGAGGTGACGACGCAGCACTCGGCGCCCTCGATCTGCTTGATGTCGGTGGTGCCGACGACGTTGACGTTGATGCCGAGTACCGGCGCCGATTCGAGCATGTCGAGCGCCTTGCCCTGCGGCAGGCCGTCGATAATGTCATAGAGCACGATGTCACCGAGCCCGCGCAGGAAGCATAGATGAGCGCAAGTCGCGCCGACATTACCCGCCCCGATGAACGCAATTTTCTTCCGAGCCACGCTTTGCTCCTGCCTTCAGGTCGTTCTCTGTATGAAAGATTAACTTATATTCGCGTTTTTGTTAATGAGCAATACTTAAGTGAGTCGGCGCACCCGCTCGCACACAAATCATCTCACTGCAATGCCCCAAACGTCGGATAGATAGCAGCGTTCGTCGAGATTGTGAAGCAATCGGAACTACCCGGTATCGTGCTGGGTCCTGAATCCAGTCGGGCGGGCCGCCGCGCCCGCCCTTTCCTTTTGAGGATTATGTTGGGCTTGACACTCAGCGGCGTCGCCCGCAGAATGGGCATCGACGTGACAGGCCGGTATTGGTGCTGATTCTAGTCGCAATAATTGTGGGTTTTGGGGCCGCGCAGAAAATCGCCGGGCATCTGGCTGAGGATTGGCGCTTCCGGATCGGGCGCTCCGGGGGCGCGATATGGAGCGAGCAAATCCGTTACCCCTTTTGGCATCTTGTGCAATTCGGTTCTTGGTGGAATGAACAGCCAGCAAAATCCGGTTTCATAGGTGCTCTCTCCGACTGGATCGGTATAGCGAACGCATCCGTAGGCGATGAGGGTCTTTCTCCTAGCGGCAATATCAGGAAACAAGGCGCTCCAATCGGCCTCAAAGTTGAACTGAGCAAGAGGGTGCCATTTTCCACCTGCGCGTACCGCATTGACTTGCAGCCCAATTGGTTCACAACCGGAAAAATCTCGTGGGGCGGGCAATGTCGAGAATGTGTCAATGCGAATGAGTCCTTCTTTGAAAATCACCGGCCCCTTTCCATAGTTGCGAAATGTCAGAACGACGCGAGGAAAAAACCGTGGTGGAAGTGTAAGTTCGCCCAATTGTCTTGGCTCTTTTATGACAGGATCATCTCCGGGCAAAACGCCCGTCAGTTGTGCATGTTCCAAGATCAGATAGGGGCGATCAACTTTCAGCGCGAGTTTCGTGACCGTGTGCATGTCGCGAGTAACTACGACCAGCTTCCAAGTGAAGATCGCCAAAAGAACAGTCGCCATAGCCGTTACAAGATTGAAAATCGCCTGAGCGGAGATTCCAGAGAGCCATTTCCCAACCTTGCCCAGCCAGCCCGCGTACTGATCGCGATCTGTTCTAACTTCATCGGCGCTGGGCTGGCCGCTTGGGGAATTTATCGGGGGTGGGGTCTGTTCGACTCGCGCCGGAGAGGAGTCTGTTTCGGTGTCGGTCTGTGTTTGCTGGGCTGTCTCATTTCCTTGTTGGGTCAGGCTTTGGTTTGGCCTTAGATTTTGCGCGCTTACGTTTGGTGCGCCGCTGAGAGGTAATGCCGACGCTATCAGGATCAATGCGAACCAGGTGCTTGAGAGCTTCATGGAACGTCAACGGATGGAGTGAGATGGGTTTTGCTTTCGGCATAGTACTACCCTTCGCCTGAACGGCAATCGGAATTGTCCGCCCCTGTCCACAATCAGGTGACTGGCCTTGTCCGGCTGAGGCTTCCGCCAGCGGGCTGACCTCAGCATCCTGCTATCACGTCGAAGAAAATGTTTTTGTTGTCGCGATTGTTGAAGCGATACTGAAACTCCGCGAGATAGAGCGGCAGATATTTCTTGCTCACGTTGTGGTACGTGCCGAGCACGCCGCGCTTGAGCAGCAACCAGAACGATTCGACGCTATTCGTATGGACTTCCCCGCGCACATATTCATTCTCGCTATGCTTGATGACCTCATGCGGCATCGCCCACTTGAGATAGCGATAGCCGGAGTGTTCATCGGTGGCGACCAGCTTCACTTTGTCGCTGACGGTATCGCGCACGAATCGGGTCAGGGTTTCGGTGTCGGTGTTCTCGATCATCTTGCAGACCACGTTACCCTTGCGCGAGATCGCGCCGATGACCGGAATCTTGCCAGCCATGCCGCGCCCGCCCTGCTTCTTGTTGAAGTGGCGATTCTTTTCTTTGCCGCCGATATAAGTTTCGTCGATTTCGACCGTGCCGAGCAGCTTGGCCAAGTCGTCATCCTTCATCGCGGCACGAATGCGCATCACCATGTACCACGCCGTCCTATAGTCGCCCGACCCGATCTGCCGATGGATTTGAAGCGCGCTGATTCCCTTCTTGCTCTGAGTCATCAGGTAGATGACCTGAAACCAGACGCTCAGCGGATAATTGGTGTTCTCGAAAATCGTTTTCGTGATGACGCTGAATCGGTAGCCGTTGCGCTTGCCGCAGTCTGCGTTTTTGCAGACCCAATGGAACGGGCGCGCCTTCAATTCGTATATGCGCTCGCTCTTGCCGCAACGCGGGCAGCGCACGCCATCGGGCCAGCGCATATCGCGCAGCAGCGTTTTGCACGCCGTCTCGTCGCCGAATTGCTTCATCAATTGGGCGAGCGTGATGTTGGGCTGAGTACAGAGCGGCTTGCCAGCTTCGACCTTCTTGTTCATGCGTCAAATATACGCATTCGGATGGCGGGTGTCAAGCCCAACATAATTCCCTTCCTTTAACGGTGCCGAGTCACGTCCAGCAATACTCATCGGTAGGCGCGGGCGCGGACCTTCCGCGCGTCGATGGCGGGCACGGCGGCCCGCACCTCTATTAAAACCGGAAGCTCTTCACGCGTGGCGCAGCCAGCGCGACAGCTCGCGAATCGTCGGGCGCTTGCCGTACATCAAACTTCCCGTCCGGTAGATTCGCGCGCTGACGAACATCGCCCCAACAATCGTCGCGACCAGCAAAGCCAGGGACAGCGCAACTTGCGACGGCGGCGGCGAGTGAACCGCGATCCGCTCGAACATCAGGATCGGCGAGCAGAATGGAAACAGAGAAGCCGCCACCGAAGTGAACGAATCCGGCGAGGTCGCCACCGGCAGAATCATCGCCGACGCCGCGATCAGTGGCAGCACCACCACGAAGTTCCACTGCTGCGCCTCGTCGATCGAATTGAAGATGGCGCCGACGCCGGCGAAGATCGCGCTGTAGAGCAGGTAGCCGAGCGTGTAGAAGATCGCAAAATAAACTATCAACGAAAGCCCGACGTTGAGCGTCGTCATCGCGGTGCGCAGGTACAGGCTGCGCGACGCGCCGAAGCCCGCGATCGACAGCCAAATCCCAATCTGGGTCAGACCGACGCTGCCGGTGCCCAGGATTTTCCCGGCCATCAGTTCCTGCGCACTCGCCGCGCACATCAGCACCTCGGTTATGCGCGAACTTTTTTCCTCCATGACCGATCGCATCACCATCACGCCGTATGACAGCAGCGAAAACAGCATCACGAACATGAGGATGAACACGACCACTGCGCCGCGGACTTCGTTGTAGCTCGCGGCGGCGTTGCCCGCGCGCACCGCAATCAGATCGACCGGCGCCAGTATCCCCGCGACGTCGGCTGAGCTGCTGCCCTGCTTCACCATCCGCTGCGCAGCAAGTGCGTACGACAGCGCCGCGGCGAGGCGCCCACGAAGGATGAAATCGCCCATCCGCCGCGTCCGGAAAACGACGTTACGCGAAGCGATGGCGGCGGCGTCGAGCCATACGTAGCCTTCGATTTCGCTGTCATCGAGCCGCTGGTCGAGTTGCGTGCGTTCGGCCGCCGACGCCGGCGAAACAATCGATGGCTCGTAGCGCGTGCCATGTTGGCGCATCAACTCGCCGCTCACCAATTCCGCCAACGCGCGATTGTCCGACGCGATCGCGACCCGCGCCGGGCGCTCGTTGTCGCGAATGATGCCGCGAGCCGCCGAGGTGCTGATCACCGTGGGCAGCAGCAGGAACGCGCCCATCAGCAGCGGTGTTATGAAGGTCGAGAGCAGAAACGATCGCGTCCTGACGCGCTCGAGGTATTCCCGCCGCGCGATGATCCAGACTTTTTTGAGCGAGAACTCAATCATGCTTGCCCGAGATCCGTTCGATGAAAATCTGCTCGAGTGACGGGTCCATCACCTGGAACCGGAGCACGCGCAACTGGCGCATCGCGGCTTGCAGCAGTTCCTGCGAGTCGGCGCCGGGCTTGAGCCGCAGTTCGGCGTGATTGCCGTAGTCGTTCAACGAATCGATGAGCGGATTGCCGGCCAGACACCTGCCATCGCCTTCGTAATCTATTTGCACGAAGCGGCGGCCGTTGCCGTTTTTCACCTCGCTCAGGCTCCCCTGCAGAACGGCCTGGCCGCGGTTAATCAGGCAGATCGAGTCGCACAGCTTCTCCACCTGGTCCATCCGATGAGTCGAGAACAGCAGCGACTTGCCGGCCGCGCGCAAGCCCACCAGCACATCCTTGAGTTGCATAGTGTTCAGGGGATCGAGACCGGCAAACGGCTCGTCCATCACGATCAGATCGGGATCGTGCAACAGCGCCGCGATAAACTGCACCTTCTGCTGCATCCCCTTCGACAGCTCGTCAACCCGCCGATCGACCCAATCGGCGATGCCGAGCCGTTTGCTCCATGCGGCGATTCGCTCCTTCGACGTGGCAACCGACAGCCCCGCAAGCTGTCCGAGAAAAACCAGGTTCGCGCCTACCGTCATGCGGCGATACAAGCCGCGCTCCTCCGGCAGATAGCCGACCCGGTGCAGCGCGCGGCGTCGCAGTGGCTCGCCGAAAACGCGCACAACGCCGGAGTCGGGCGAGGTTATGCCAATCATCATGCGGATGGTGCTGGTCTTGCCGGCGCCGTTGGGTCCGAGCAGCCCGAAGATGTGCGCGGGCGGAATCGCGAACGAAATTCCATCAACGGCCGGATAGCCGCCGTACGACTTGCGAACTTCGAGCAGTTCTACCGACGGCGTCACTACCAGCTAGTGCGCCCACACGAGCTGCGGGTTGGTCTCCCACGGATACACGTGAACCATCCAGCCGAAAATCTGTGGGTAGAAGCGGCCGCCGGCGGCGTCGCAGGCTTCCTTGGTCGCAATCGAGCCGTTGGGCCCGAACTTCGTCCAATCGGCGGTCTTCATGTCGGATCCGCGCGCCGGAACGCATAGATCGATATGCCGATGCCATCGCGCGACGCTCAGCGGAACGCGCTCGTTCAACTGCTCCAGCGTCGCGCCCTTGTGGTCGGTGTACATCGCGCCGATCAGCTTGTAGCCGCCATCCGGCGTGCGCTCGTAAAGCAGCGAGGTCGGCTCACTCGGATTGAAGGTGAACGCCGCTTTGAGGCCGTACCAGTTCCTGGTGAAATGCACGACCTTCTGCTGCTTGAATTCGGAATGGAACGGCTTGAAACCGTCGGCCTCGGCGACGTGATAGTCCTTGTACTTTGCTAGCGCATGCTGAAGATCGGTCACTAGCACAGCGGCGCGGGCTTGATCGGCGGCGTTGGCGGGCCGCAAGTCGGTGAACGCCATGTGCAACGCCATATTCTTCATATTGCCGTGGCCCATGTGAATGTCGTGATCCATTTCCGGACCATCCGACATTGAATCCATCTCGCCCTCTTTCATCATCGCGGAATCGGACATATTGGTGCCTGACATCTGCGACGCGTCATGCTCGCTCATGTCCATTCCCTTCATGTCCTGAGCGAAGGTGGGCGCCGAGACGGCGAGAGTTAGCGCCAGCGTCGCGGCGATTGTGACAGCCAGGAATCGGTGCAGCATTGCGTGGTTTCTCCGCACCCGAGTCTATGCTCAGAATGGCTTCCAGCCAACGATCTGAATGGTCGCGCCGGATTACAGGAAGTGGGAGGTGGCGCGGCCTGGATGGTGTTTAGTATGTTGGCTCGGGGGAGAGAAAGCCATGAGGACTTGGCAACACATGTCAGTCACGCCGATCGCGGGAGCCTTGGGCGCCGAAGTTGGAGGGCTGCATCTTGGCGAGATCGGCGATGGTGCGCTCGACGAGGTGCGGGCCGCATTCGTCGAGCATCAGGTGCTGTTTTTCCGCGACCAGGAGATTACCCGCGACCAGCACAAGGAGTTCGGCCGACACTTCGGCACGCTCCAGATTCATCCCTTTCTGCAACCGCTCAAGCACGAGGGGCATCCCGAGTTCGTGGTGTTGCAGAGCGACGAGCAGCGTCCCTATGTCGCGGAGGGCTGGCACAGCGACGTAACCTTTTTGGACGAGCCGCCGCTTGGCTCGGTGCTGAAATGCGTGGTCGCGCCGGAGTTCGGCGGCGACACGATGTGGGCGAGCATGTACGCGGCTTACGAGGCGCTATCCGACAAGATGCAACGGATGCTCTCGGACCTCGTTGCGATTCACAATACCGCGAACACCTTCTCGCGCATCGGCTATAGGACCGATCGCCCTGGCGACGGGCCGGCGCCGAAAATCCTGTCGGCGGAGCACCCGGTCGTTCGCACTCATCCGGAAAGCGGGCGCAAGGCGCTGTTCGTCAACTCGACGTTCACCGCGTCGATCAAGGGAATGAAACCGCGCGAGAGTTTGGCGCTGCTGGGCTTTCTCTACCGGCATATCGAGACGCCGGATTTCAGTTGCCGCTTCCGATGGCGTCCGAACTCGGTGGCGATGTGGGACAACCGCTGCACGCAGCATCGAGTAGTCGCCGACAATCGGACCGCCAACCGCCGGATGGAACGGGTAACAATCAACGGCGACAAGCCCTTCTAGGGGCGGCGATACCTCACTCGCTCAAAGCCAGTGCCGGCTGGTCTTTCCTTCTGAGTCCAAACAAGGCCGCCGCCAGGCATGCAGCGATTAGTATCGACATACCACCCGGCCCCGCGAAGAAGTATTCCCAGCCGACTGCGCTCAACAAGATCTCGGCTACAAGGACAGTTCCTATCAAAGGCACTGCTTGCCGCGGCGCGACCCTGCTTAGGTTGCCTAGCTGCCAGATCAGTACTGCTAGGACCCCGAAGACTACGGTTATCGATAGCTCGTAACCCCTATAGAAGTCCCAATGCGTACGGCTCACACCCGCAATCTCGAAGTGAAAGGACTGCATCGCGGCAAAGACTGCTTCTTCCGCTGGCCCGCGGCCAGGCGAGTCCATCGCCGCGATCGTATGAAGGCAGGCGCCGATAGCCTGAAGGACCGCGGCCACCTTTAGCCATAACGATGGTTTCATAGCCGCGACTCGTCCGCTTGCGCAACAAATTTCGACAGGATGACGCCCCATCCGTCGGAGTAACCCTGACCCTGCTTCTGCATGATCGGGCCGGCGTCCCATCCGCGATGCTCAAGTTCGACGCGAGTGCCATCGCCGTCGGCGGCGAATCTGACTTCGACTTCGGTCTCCGCTTCCCAAGCTGGATCCTTCCAGGTAAATGCGACGACGTGCGGCGGCTGAAATGCGGTGATTCGTCCCACTTCGAATTCGGTGCCGTCGCTGAATCGCTCGAAGAACCTTCCGCCGACGCGCCCTTCAATAAAAATGTCCTTGGCCTTCTCGCGGCCGAACGAGAATCCTTCTTTCAGCGGCCACCATTTGCCGATTTCTTCCGTGAAAACTCGAAACACGACCTCCGGCGGCCGCTGTACCTTGATCGATTTTTGAATCGTCATCGGCCTTCCTCCACGTAGCGCTTGAATGCGTCCAGCGCGGTATCCCAGAACGCGCCAACCTCTTCCAATTTTTTGATCAGCTCCTCAATCGCGACCCGCCCGCGCGGCGCCAGCTCGTAGATGCGCTCGCGCCCCACTTTCTTCGCCCTGATCAGACCGGCGCGCCCAAGCATCCGCGTGTGTTTGCAAATCGCCGGACGGCTGATCGCAAACCCGCGCGCCAACTCCCCCGCCCGGCACGGCTTGTCGGCGAGTCGCCGCAACAATTCCCGCCGAGTGGCATCAGCGAGCGCTCCGATGGTCTCATCAATCGGCATCGGAAAAATATGTAACTGAAAGGTTACAGATATGTCAAGACCTAGCCAACGACGACAACCGTCTGCTAGGTTCGCGGCGATCAGCCAATGCCAAACCAGAAAGTTGTCGTGGTCGGGGCCGGGATGGCGGGACTTGCGGCGGCCTATCGGCTGCGGCAGGCGGGTGCCGATGTGACGGTGCTCGAATCGAGCGATCATGTCGGCGGCAGAGTCGGCACCGAATCGCGCGATGGCTATATGATCGAGCGCGGCGCGCAGCTCATCACCAGCACCTATCGCAACGCGCTTGGCCTGGTGAAGGAGCTGGGACTCGAAGCGGAACTCAGGCCGACCAGCCCGTGGATGGCGATCGTCAAGGACGGACGGCCGCGCCGGATGCCGTCGGGGGCGATGTTTCCGATTTACGCGCTCACGTCCGGACTGGTCAGCCTGCCCGACCTGGCGCGCTTCATCTGGCACACGACCAGGCTCAAGTGGCCGCCGGTCGATAACTACGCGGCGTGGGCCGACTACGACGATGAGGACACCGCGCGCTGGTGCGGGCCGCGACTCGGCCGCGCCACCGACTACCTGGTCGAGCCTCTAATCGCGGGCGGCCTGCTGTGCGTGATGGAAGAAACCTCGCGCGCAGCGACGCTGGCGACGCTGGCTCTAACCGACAACGGCCGCGGCCGGGAGATGAGTCTCAGCCGCGGTCTGGGCTCGTTTCCCGAGGCGCTCGCAGCGAAGGTCGAGGTCAGGCTGGAATCACCGGTGCAGTCTATCGAGGTTCGCGACGGCGGCGTCGCCGTGGAGTTGGCGGGCGAACAGATGCGCGCCGACCATGTCGTGCTCGCGGCGACGGCTCCGGTCGCGGCGCGGCTGTATCGCGGCGGCGACGAGGTTGAGCGCCGGTTGATGGCGACCGAGTACGCCCCGACGGTCAAAATTGGTCTCGCCACCAGCCGCCATTGGCGCGATGAGCCCGCGCTGAAAAACGTGTGGGGATTTTTGATCCCGCGTCCCGACCGTCAACTTATCGCCTCGGCCACGTTGGAATCGGCCAAGGATATAACGCGCGTGCCGGACGGCGAGATGCTGAACCTGTTCGTCAAGAGTGAAGCTGCGGGCGCGATGATGGATCTGTCGGACGACGAGATCGTCGCCAAGGTGCTGCCCGATATCGAGCGCTTCTTCCCCGGCGCGACGGCGACCAGGCGCTTCGCGCAAATCGTGCGATGGCCGAACGCGCTGCCCAAGTCACCCGTCGGACGCAGCCGCGACCTCGCGGAATACAGGAAGTCGCGGCCATCGCCGTGTCGCGTGCTGCTGGCCGGCGACTACATGGGCCTGCCGCATTTCGAATCGGCAATCGAGACGGGGATGTGGTGCGCCGAGGCGATTCTCGGCGCACCGGTATAACTACATATTATCGACGATCGCCTTGCCGAACTCCGAGCACTTCAGCAGCTTCGCGCCGGTCATCAGGCGCTCGAAATCGTAGGTCACTTCTTTCTTTTTGATGGTGTTCTCGAGGCCGCGAATGATGCCGTCGGCAACCTCCTGCCATCCCATGTGCTCGAACATCAGCACGCCCGAGAGGATGACCGAACCGGGATTCACCTTGTCCTGATTCGCATACTTGGGCGCGGTGCCGTGCGTCGCTTCGAAGATTGCGTGACCGGTCAGGTAGTTGATGTTGGCTCCAGGAGCGATTCCGATGCCGCCGACCTGCGCCGCCAGCGCGTCGGACAGGTAGTCGCCGTTGAGGTTCATGGTGGCCACGACGTTGAATTCATCGGGCCGCGTCAGCACCTGCTGCAGCGTGATGTCCGCGATCGCGTCCTTGACCAGCATTTCGCCGGCGGGCGGCTTGCCGTTGCAATCGTCCCAGCCCACCGCCTTGCCCTTGTATTCACGGCGGACCAGCTCGTAGCCCCAATCGCGGAACGCGCCCTCCGTGTACTTCATGATGTTGCCTTTGTGCACGAACGTCACGCTCTTGCGCTTGTGGCGAATCGCGTAATCGAGCGCGGCGCGAATCAGCCGCTCGCTGCCCTCGCGCGAGACCGGCTTGATACCGATGCCCGAGGTATTGGGGAACCGGATTTTCTTGACCCCCATCTCGTCTTGCAAAAATTTGATGACCTTCTTTGCCTCGGGCGACTCCGCCGGCCATTCGATGCCCGCGTAGATGTCTTCGGTGTTCTCGCGGAAGATCACGACGTTGAGTTTCTCGGGATGCTTGACCGGGCTCGGCACGCCGGCGAAGTAGCGCACCGGCCGCAGGCATACGTAGAGGTCGAGCATCTGGCGCAGCGCGACGTTGAGCGAGCTGATGCCGCCGCCGATAGGGGTCGTCAGCGGTCCTTTGATGCCGACCAGGAATTCGCGGAACGCCTCGACGGTTTCGTCGGGCAGCCAGGTCTTCCACTGGTTGAACGACTTGTCGCCCGCAAATACTTCCATCCAGGCGATCTGGCGCTTGCCGCCGTAAATTTTCTTGACCGCGTTGTCGAAGACGTACTGCGACGCGCGCCAGATGTCGGGGCCGGTACCGTCGCCTTCGATGAACGGGATGATCGGGCGGTCGGGAACTTTCAGAGTATGATTGGCGCCAAGAGTAATCTTTTCGCCGTTGCTGGGAACCTTGATGTGCTCGTATGCCATCGCTGTCGCAATTCGCCTCGTGTTTGAAAGATAGAGCGGATACGCGACGCGCGCTTCGATTTTTCCGAAGGCGTCCCGCAGCGCTCAGTGTATTGGCCTATCATATAGCAAAGGAATCGCGATGCCAGCATCGAGGATTGGAATTACCAAGTCTCTATCTTCAGACCACTGACCCGCCGGAACTCAGCCAGATTGCGCGTGACGAGGACTGCACTTTCGTGGATTGCGTGCGCAGCGATTAGAAGATCCATTGCACCGATAGACCGACCGGAACTCTCCAGCTGCGCTCTGAGCTTACCGTAACTTGGGGCGGCCTCGGCTGGCCAATCGAGAACTGAGACATAGGCTAGAAAAGCGTTGATCGCGCTTCTGGAGCGATCGGGTTGCGTTGATTTCGACACACCGGTCCACAGTTCTCCCGCGACAATCGAGGAAACCGCAACTTCTTCCGGACGCATGCGTTCGAGGCGGGCGCGAATCGACAACGACTGGCCGCGCAGCACGTCGATGCACACATCGCTGTCGAGCATCACTCGCGGCACTCAGAGCGGCTCCACTTTCTCGGGACGGCGATCGCGGATGCGTCTGGGGAAGTCTGCCGGCAACCGGGGCGCGGTCGCGAAATATTCCTTCCATGAGCGAGGTCGAGGTGTGAGAATCACTTTCTCCCCGTCACGCTCGATCAGAACCTCGTCAGTGGCGAACCTGAATCGCTTAGGAATACGAACCGCCTGGCTTCGACCCGTCTTAAATACTTTTGCAATCTCGCGTTTCATGATTGGTACCTACCATAGATATATATCACGATCAACCTCTGTGCCGCCGTTAACCCCAGTGCTTCGACCGCGCTATACTCGCGCCGACCATTCACGCGGAGCAGCCGATGGATTTTACCTACACGCCGGAACAGGAAAACTTTCGCGCCGAAATCGCGCGATGGCTCGAGCGCAACTCCGCCGAAGCCTTCGGGCACAAGGGCGAAGGACTCGGCGGCTCGACCGCCAGCCTGCTCGACGTGCGCGACGACGGCCGCTGGGCGCAGCTCCTCGACTACCATCGGCGGCTCTACAAGGCCGGCTACGTCGCTCTGCACTGGCCGATGGAATGGGGCGGCGGCGGCGCGAGCATGATCGATCAGGCGATCTACCAGGACGAGGTGCTGCGACTCGGGCTGCCGCTCTACGGCGCCAATCAACTCGCGATCGATCGAATCGGCCCGACCATCATGCATCTCGGCACCGAGCAGCAGAAAAAGCGCTTCCTGCTCAAGATGCTCACCGGCGAGGAGATCTGGTGCCAGGGTTATTCCGAACCAGGCGCGGGCTCGGACCTCGCCGGCCTGCAGACGCGCGCCGTGCTCGACGGCGACAGCTTCGTAATCAACGGACAGAAGGTGTGGACCAGTCTGGCGCATCGCGCGGACTGGCAGGTGCTGCTGGTGCGCACCGATCCCGCGGCGCCCAAGCACAAAGGGATATCGTACCTGCTGGTCGACATGCATAGCCCCGGGATCACGGTGCGTCCGCTGGTCCAGATAACCGGCGACGCCGGATTCAACGAAGTGTTCTATGACAACGTGCGCGTGCCCAAGGAAAACCTGGTCGGCGAACTCAACGCGGGATGGCAGGTGTCGATCGCGACGCTCATGTACGAGCGAGTTTCAGGCGGCACGCGGCATCCGGTCGAACGCACGATTGGCGAGTTGCTCGAGCTCGCGAAGAAGGTTGATTTCCAGGGCGGTCCCGCCTGGCGGCATCCGTACGTCCGCCAGAAGCTCGCGCAGTTCGCGGTCGAGGCGCGATGCCTGCGACTGTCGCGCTATCGCTCGCTGTCGGCGCAGCTCAAGGGCAAGGTGCCCGGCGCGGAAAGTTCGTTCGGCAAACTGTTCGCCACCGAGCTGAACCTGCGCGTCGCGATGTTCGCCGACGAGATGCTCGGCGCGTTCGGCAACGTCGAAGGCGGCAGCGTCGGCGCAGTCGAAGGCGGCCGCTGGATGCATCGGACGCTGGCGGCGCGCGGGCTGACGATCGCGGCGGGCTCGAGTGAGATTCAACACAACATCATCGGCGAGCGGGTACTCAAGCTGCCCAAGGGTTAGCGCGCCGAATCGAGCAGCTTCTGCAGATTACTGGTATCGCCGCGCTCGCTCGCGGTCTCGCCGGCGCGATCGTAAAGCAGGTTGCCCGAAGAGTCGATCACCGCGATGGTTGGAATGTAACCGTGGTAGTAGCGCGCGATCAAAGCCCGCTGCGCCATCGAGGGACTTCTCAGATCGACCACCACGAAGCGAATCCTGTCCTTGTAGCGCGGATAGAGTTGCACCAGGCGTTCGGCTTCGCGCGCAGTGTTCCAGCAGTTCGCGGTGCCGAAGAAAATCACGGTCGCACGGTCGGCGGCAATCGACCCGTCGGAGAGATTTTTGCCCTCGATGGGAAAGTTGGGGCTCGAATCGTCGGTGAAGGAAAGAGCGGGCGCCAACATCAAGTCGGTGGCCGGCGGCCCCGGAACATCCGCCGCGAGCGCCAGCGCGAAGATCAGGCTGACGACAATCGAAGCGGAAATTGTGAGCGCCTTGAGGTTTGGTTTCATATCACATTAACCGCTTGATGGGGTTGAATAGTTCCGAGGGTGGCGAATGCGAGACCAAAATAACAGTTCAGAAACCTGGTCGTACGGGCCGGGCGGTGCCGGCGCGACAATCGCGTACGCGATTGTCGATTCGGCGCTCGGGCGCCTGCTGGTCGCAGGCACACGGCGCGGGATCTGCTTCGCCGCGATGGGCGAAGCGGATCGGACGCTGGTCGCCGAGCTGCGGCGCGACTATCCGCGCGCGACGCTTCGGGTCGCAGACCCGAAGCGTGGCCGGGATTCGCGCATCTGCCGGTGGGCCGACGCGCTTGCGGCATATGTAGCCGGCAACTCGAAGATGCCGGCGCCGCCGATGGACATTCGCGGGACTCCATTTCAGTTTGCGGTGTGGGAGCAACTCCTCGCCATCCCAGCCGGCGAGACCCGCTCGTATTCCGAGATCGCGCGGCGCATCGGCCGCCCGCGCGCAATCCGCGCGGTCGGCACCGCCAACGGCGCCAATCCGGTCTCGATTGTCATCCCATGTCATCGCGCGATTCGCACGTCCGGACATCTCGGCGGCTATCGATGGGGGTTGGAACGCAAGCGGAGGTTGCTGGAGATAGAAGCGCGCCGGCAACCTAACCCCTGACCCCTTCCTCTGGTGGAAGAGAGACCGGATCATTTTGTTTGTCGCTTAGGACATGCCTTGGATTGGTGAGGCCCAGCGCGAGAACACCTTGTCCGAAATATTTTCGAGCGGCGGGATGAAGTCGGTGGCTTGAGCGATCATTCTATCCGCAGGAATTTTCTCGCGCACCAACTCTTTCGCAAATGCGGCGGCCATCGCGCCGACGCCTTCGCTTGTCACCTCGAAATGAAACTGGAGGCCGTAGGCTTTGTCGCCGTGGCGGAATGCCTGGCACAGGGTCTTGTCCGACGATGCCAGCGAGACCGCGCCGGACGGCAGCTCGAAGATGTCGCCGTGCCAATGGAACGGGGTCATCGTCGCCGGCAAATCGCGCATCAGGCGATCACTTTTAGCGGCGTCGTGCAGTTGAATCGGATGCCATCCGATTTCCTTGCCGTTGGGATTGCGATCGACCTTCGCGCCGAGCGCGGCTGCGAGAATCTGCGCGCCCAGGCATACGCCGAGCACTGGGAGATTCCGCTTCATCGCGTCCTCGATCAGCCGCATCTCGTCGCGCAGCCATGGATAGCGATCGGTCTGATAGACGCCCATCGGACCGCCCATCACGATCAAGCCGCCGGCATTTTTCATATCGGCCGGGACCGGCTGGCCGTCGTTAACCCGGATGTATTGCCAAGCGAGCGCGGCGCCTTCGAGCGCGTCGGCGATAGTGCCGAGATTCTCGACCGGGTGATGCTGCAAAACGTAAATCTTCGCCATGTCGTTAGAGCAGAGTGCCGCGCCGGATGCGGCCGAGATGCGTATAGGCGCGTTGGGTGGCGACGCGGCCGCGCGAGGTGCGCGCCAGGAACCCTTCCTGCAGCAGGTAGGGCTCGTAAACTTCCTCGATAGTGTCGGACTCCTCGCCGACCGCGGCCGCAAGGCTCTCGACGCCGACCGGTCCGCCGTCGAACTTGTCGATGATCGCGCCCAGAATCGCGCGGTCCATCTTGTCGAAGCCGGCCGCGTCAATTTCGAGCAGTTCGAGCGCGCCGAGCGCGATCTCGCGCGTTACGATCGGCGCCTCGTTGACCTGCGCGAAGTCGCGGACGCGGCGCAGCAGGCGATTGGCGATACGCGGCGTCCCGCGCGATCGCGACGCGAGTTCGTGGGCGCCGGCTTCGTCGATGGCGACGTTCAACAATGCTGCGGAGCGGCGGACGATCTCGCCGAGTTCCGCGTGATCGTAAAAATCGAGATGGAAATGCTGGCCGAACCGGTCGCGCAAGGGCGAGCTTAGGAGACCTGATCGCGTAGTCGCGCCGACCAGCGTGAATGGCTTGACCGACAGCTTCATCGTGCGTGCGCCCATCCCTTCGCCCATCACAATGTGAAACTCGAAGTCTTCCATCGCGGAGTACAGCCGTTCCTCGATGGCGCGCTGCAGGCGATGAATCTCGTCGATGAACAGCACGTCGTGCTCTTCAAGGTTGCTGACGATTGCGGCGAGGTCGGCGGCGCGCTCGATCGCGGGACCTGACGTGATGTGAAGGTTGACGCCGAGTTCGCGGGCGATGATGTGCGCGAGCGAAGTCTTGCCGAGACCGGGCGGTCCCGCAAACAACACGTGATCGAGCACTTCAGCACGGCCGCGCGCGGCGTCGATCGACATGCCGAGAATCTTTTTGTTGCGAGTCTGGCCGATGAATTCGTCGAGTTTGCGCGGGCGCAGCGCGAGATCGATTCGGCGCTCGTCTTCATGGCCAACGCGCGCGGCGAGCCGGCCATCTGCCGCCGCCGGCGTCATCTCGGCACTTCCGGTGGACTTACTTTTCAACCAGCAGCACCGCCAATGACTTGCGAATTATGACCTCGGAATTTTCGGCCGCAGCCGCGTCGGCCGCGATGACCGCATCCACCGTGCGCTTCGCTTCGACGGGTTTCATACCGAGATTCACGAGCGCGGAAATCGCCTCGTCCGCCGGGCCGGCCGCCAGCCCATTGCCTGCGGACGCACTGCGCAAGTGGCCGTTAGCCGCGCCGGTGGACGGCGCCGCCATCTTCAGGTCCGCCACTTTGTCGCGCAGTTCGCGCACTACGCGCTCGGCAACCTTCGGACCGACCCCGGGCACCGCGTCGATTCGATCGACATCGCCCTTCCCTATCGCGGCGACCAATTCCTCGGGCGCAAGCATCGACAGGATCGCGAGCGCGAGTTTCGGACCGACGTGTTGCACGCTCATCAGCAGGTCGAAGGCGCGCTTCTCGGTTGCACTGGAAAATCCATAGAGCATCAGCGCGTCCTCGCGCACGACCTGCCGTATTTCGAGTGCGACTCGCTCGCCGAGTTGCGGTAATCGATAGTAGGTGCTCAGCGGGATCAGCACTTCGTAGCCTACGCCGCCGGTTTCGACCACGATGCGCCCGGCGTCACGTACCGCGAGTGCACCCGACAACGTCGCGATCATTGCGGCACCATCCGGGGCTTGATCCGGCGTGGCGCGGCGGGACGGATGCGCTCGATCGCTTCGATCATATTGGGTGTGCGGCCGCGGCCGAGATGGCAGAGCGCAATCGCGAGCGCGTCGGCCGCGTCGTCGGCGAGTTCGAGCGACGGGTCGAGCTTCAGCGTTTTGCGCACCATGTATTTCACCTGCACCTTGTCGGCGTGCCCGTGGCCGGCGACGCAGAGCTTAACTTCGTTGGGCGGGTATTCGTACATCGCCAGGCCGCGCTCCGCCGCCGCAAGCATCGCCATCGCGCGCGCCTCGCCGAGGCGGAACGCGCTCTGTACGTTGGCGGCGACGAAGTGACGCTCGAGGCTGAGCGCGCCGGGAGAGAACTCGTCGATGATGGCGAGAAGATTTTCATGGATGCGGCGGAGTCGCAGTGGCCCAGGCGCGAGCGACGCGCATCGAATCGTGCCCGCGGTCACGTAACGCCCGCCAGGTCCTTCGACCACGCCGTAACCGCATACCGCACTCCCGGGATCCACCCCGAGTATCCGCATACCCCACCTCCGCGGCAGCACCCACGCGGCGTCAGGCCGCCGAGAACTGCGCCATCTCTTGATCGCTGATGTCGAAATTCGCGGCGACGTTCTGCACGTCGTCGTGATCCTCGAGTTCTTCCATCAGCTTGAGCACCTGTTCGGCCGCATGGCCGGAAACCGCAACCGTATTTTCGGGAATCCGGGTCTGTTCCGAATGCGCGATCGCGAGGCCGGCTTTTTCCAGCGCGTCGCGCACCGCGTTCAACTTGTCGGGCGAGGTGAGGACCTGGAACGTGTCGCCATCGCTGGTCACATCGTCGGTGCCGGCGTCGAGCGCGAGCTCGAGCAACTTGTCCTCGTCGATGGCGGATTTTTCAATCCCAATCACGCCGCGCTTCTTGAACATCCAACCGACGCATCCGACTTCGCCGAGGTTCCCGCCGTGGCGCGAGAAGACGAAGCGCAACTCCGCGACGGTGCGATTGCGATTGTCCGACAGCACGTCAACCATTATCGCGACGCCGCCCGGGCCGTAGCCTTCGTAAGTGATTTCTTCGAGCGACGCGCCCGCGATTTCGCCGGTGCCCTTCTTGATCGCGCGATCGATGTTGTCGTTGGGCATCGATTGCTTCTTGGCGACAGTCACCGCCGTGCGCAGGCGCGGATTGGAGTTGATGTCGCCGCCGCCGAGACGCGCGGCGATCGTGATTTCCTTGATCATCTTGGTGAAGACCCGGCCGCGCTTGGAGTCGGTGATCGCCTTCTTATGCTTGATCGAACTCCATTTCGAATGACCCGACATGACAAATACCTTCCGCGGGACCACCTCGGCGGGCAGGTCCCGAACGAGGCCGAGATTATCATAAAGTTTCGCACAGGGAGAATGCCGCCGAGGCGATGGCATAGCCGGTGGTGAGTATGGAAAACTTGGGGGCTCCGGAGTCTTCTTCTATATATGATGCGGTCGCGCACGATCCGGGTGAATGACATGGCTCGCGTTAGAGTTTCAATTTTAAGCCTGACGGTGGCGCTGTTCGCCGGTGGATGCCTCTATCCCCCGGTCACGCAGCCGCCGCCTGACGAACAGCAGCAGGTGGTGATTCCGCTGCCGTACGATCTCGCATGGGACGCCGTCAACGCCGTGGTCAAGGAAAATTCGTTCCACGTGCAGGCGCAGGACATGACCAACGGGATTATCGAGGCGGTCGGACCGCGCTTCACGCTGCACGACGCCGATTGCGGAAAGGTAAAGAGCGTGGCGGGCGCTTACAGCGCCGAGCCGGAGGCGAACTCGTCGTCGGTGTACAACTTCCTGGTGCGGCCGCGCGGCCGCGAAGCGACTCTGGTCGAGGTGCGGGCGACCTTCAACTCGCCAGTCAGCGTTCCGCTGCATCCGGCGACCGATGTCGATTGCGTATCGCACGGAATTCAGGAATCGAATCTGCTGCGCGACGTGCTGGCCGAGGCGAAGAAGACGCATCGTCCGGAGTTCGCCAGCCCGGGCAACCCGCCGCAGCGGGCTGAGCCGCCGGTGAGCGCACAGTCGTCGGCGCCGGCTACCGTGCAGAATCAAGCCAGGCCACCGTCGTCGATCGACAAAACGTCCGTGCAGCCACGAGCGCCGCTTACGATGCACGGATATTCGCTGGGCGGGAATTTCAAACTTCCGGCGCCTCCGCCCGAGTAGGACAGACTCGCGCGGGCTTGACATTTTTTTAGTCCGGGATGAAACCGGGGCCATCACCGCTTTCCCCGCGCTTCGGAGGACATGCCATGAAAGGTCGCGTCGCGTTCATCCCAACGGCACACAAAATTGAATTCCACGAATACGATCTTCCAGA
The DNA here is from genome assembly GCA_963717005.1 of uncultured delta proteobacterium. Classification (GTDB taxonomy): domain Bacteria; phylum Desulfobacterota; class Binatia; order Binatales; family Binataceae; genus Binatus. The sequence continues at coordinate 3,237,141 of OY970324.1, read as the reverse complement.
GGCTCCCGCCGGCGGGCTGCTTGCGGCCGTGACGCAGACCAACGTATGCGGCTCGGAAGTGCATATGTGGAAGGGCGAGTTCGGGCGGCGCGGCGTGATGCCGGGGCATGAGATGTCTGGGCGCATCGAAGCGCTGGGCGCGGGCTTGCGCGCGGATTGGGCGGGCGTTCCGGTCAAGGAAGGCGATCGAATCGCACCGGTTTACTACACCGTGTGCAATCGATGCGTGAACTGCGTGGCCGGCAATCATGCGGCATGCACGGCCAAGGTGCTCGGTGCGCGGCATCCCGATGAGCCGCCGCACTTCACCGCGACGTTCGCGACCCACTACGTCGTGAAACCCGATCAGCATTTCTATCGAATCCCCGACAACGTGCCCGACCTGGTGGCGTCGTCGGCAAACTGCGCGATGTCGCAAGTGTTCTGGAGTCTCGATCGCGCGCGGCTCGCTTACGGCGAGACAATCGTCGTGCTCGGCGCGGGCGGCCTCGGGCTGCATGCGATGGCGATTGCGAAGGCGCGGGGCGCGCGCGTAATAGCGGTTGACGGCATCGATCTGCGGCTGCGCGAGGCGCGGAGATTCGGCGCCGATGAGACGGTCGATATGCGTGATTACGCCGACCCGGAGGCGCGCGACAAGCGAGTCCGCGAGCTGTGCAACGGATGGCCCGACGTAGTGCTGGAGGTAGCCGGCGTCGCCGAGGCCTTCAGCGAGGCGCTCAAGATGGTGCGCGTCGGCGGCCGCGTGATCGAAGTCGGCAACATCTCGTCCGGCTTAACCGTTCAACTGCCGCCATCGACGATCACCTTCAAATCCCTGGAAATAATCGGCGTGGCAACCTACCCGCCGCACTACCTCAAAAAGTCGCTGGACTTCCTCGCCGCGAACATCGACCGTCTCCCCTACCGCGAAATGTGCGACGCAACCTTCCCGCTGTCGCGCGCCGCCGAAGCTCTCGACAAAAGCGAACGCCGCGAAGTCACGCGCGCGGGGTTGCTACCTTCGGACAGCTAATCGACGTTACGTGAGCAAGTTTGTGAGTGCACGAACTGCGTGTGCTCTCAGTGACTAAGGCGTAGGCCCTGGATTGGGTCTGGCCTTAGCGCGATGTTTAGCCTTGGGATGCGGCGCGGCGGCGGGGCTGGGTGATGCCGCAGAGCTCGCCGAGTCATTAGGCTTCGGCGAAGCGGCGGAGCTCGGCGAGGCAGCAGGAGTACCTAATCCCGCGGCCGCGTCCGCCTTGCTCTTCTGTTGGGCCGCGGCGTTGCTCAATTCCCGCAGTCCACCTTCGATCGAACATGTGCGGTCGTATTCGATGACATCGCTCAATGCTTCCGACATTGCCCAATATCTAGTCGGTGTATAGCCTGGGTAATTGTCTGATTTGGGGATCACGCAATCCTTTACGTCCGATGGCAGGCGGTTTAGCTCCTTGTAGGTCTCGCATATACGCGCATTGATTTGCGCCCGCTGCAGTTGCCGTTCGGCCAATATGCCCGCCTCCATAATGTCAAAGCTTTGTTTGGCGAAGAACGTGGTATCAAAGGCTGCCGCCCCTCCAGCTATCGCGCTGTTGCCGGCGCTGATAGCGGCGGGCACCAAAGCCGGAACTCCGCCCGCCAGACCCAACACCGCGCTAGATCCCGAAAGCAATACCGTAGTCACCGTTGAACCGAAATCGACTCCGGTCTTTGAAGCAAATGCTTTGGCCAGGAAATTAGCGCAATTGTAGTCGGAAACCGCGACAAGAGTATCCGTCTTGTGAGCGATTGAATTGGCCTTGGTGTTTTGGTCGGGCGAGGGACCGATAACGGTTTCCGGATTCACCGTCAGATACACACATTCATCCAAGGCTGAGTGCCATCCCGTGAACACCTCCGCGATCCATTGAGTCGGGTAGTTGGTCCATGAATGCCATTCAACACAGCGAAATTCGAGCCCATCGTTAAGGACGAGCTTATCTCCTTGCAACTGCCAGCCGGTAGGACCTAAGGCTGTAGCAATTGGTTCCGGTCTTATTCGCGGCTCGTTAAAGGTGCACGACACTGCCGAGGACGCCGCGAGAAGGATGACCGCAATCCTTACATCCTTATACCGGAGACGGCGACGCTCATATAATCCAGTCGCAGGACGGGGAAGTTGGCGGATACTCGAAGCCAATCCCTCGCAGAGGCTTCTAAGTCGCTGCGCAACGCTTATGTTCACGAAGAGCACCCCCCTTGTTATGGCGTCGTACCAGTTACTGAAGCGGCGACTTAGTGTCAAGACAGATCACTCATGTTTCCGTGCCGGTATGAGGCCTTTGTCCAACAAATGATCGCTGTGTCATTGAGACGACTGGCTATTGGTGCTATTTGACTTACAGTCGCTTCTGGCCTATATGCTTGCGCCTATAAACAGGGGGAACTCACAGTTGCTTTCTGCGTGACGCTTGCGAATGTTGGACAGCGCTTCATATGCGATTCGGTTCCTGGCGTAATAGGAGAAAGCGCGCTGGATTGTCCTTTTAGTTAGCGGGAATCGGGCGAACATAAATGGTATTAGGCAATCCTGCCAGAACTTACTCCGATTCCGGCCTATAGGTGCGGAAAGATCTGAATCGTAGCCAGAGGAGGGAATCCCGGTGAAAAGCTGGTACCGCTTTATCGGCATCGGACTGGCCCTCGCGTTTGTCGCGGCGATTGTTGCGGCCTTGCCGGGAAGTACCGTCGAGAGACTGGTCCACAACGTCCTGCACAACTATTTACTGTTTGCGGGCGCGCTCGGCGCGTTAAGCACTCTCACGATGGCGGTGATCCAGACGATCAAGGATCTCGTGCCCCTGCTCCGATGGTATCAGGAAATCAAAACCCGCCAGTGGCTCGCGCTAAGGGCCGCCGAAGCCACTAAAGTCCATACGGCAAGGCAACTCTCACCGCGCGCGATCGTGAAGGAACGTCTCAAGCGGCCGCACCTATCGTTTGCGCGCCTTGCACCGGAATTGCATCAGGATTTGTATCCGCCGTTCGATAGAACTGATGAGGACGACGCGGTTGAGGCAGAAGCTGACCTGCTGCGTCTCGCCACCGCCGGCAATCGGATGGCCTTCTACGATTTGCCCATCGAGCAATTGTGCGGGCAGATGAACACGGCCGCGCAGGCAATGCTCGACTATCCTGAGCGACACCAGGCTCTTCTGAAGTGCTTCGCTTCGCTGGCTGAACCGGACGAGGTTTCAGCGTTTGCAGATTCTACGGGACGGCAACGGCAGGAAGACTTACGCAAGAAGTTCCGGACTGCGCCGGAAGATGAGGAGCTCAGAAAGCTCCAGCAACACTTCGCTGATTTGCGCGGTCCAATCGCTAATCAAATCCATCGCAACATCGACGCTTTCCAGATTGGTGTTGGCGATCGATGGAAATGGTATCTGCGGATGGCATCGTTTCTAGTCAGTTTCGGCATCACCGCTATTGCGCTTTATGCGGGCGTTGGAAGGCAATGGATCGATTCCGGCACTGGCTGGGACCAGTGGGAAGGCGTCGTTTTAATCGGCTTGATCGGCGGATTTCTCGCCCCAGTCACCAGCGATATCCAGGCGATCGTGCGACAGCTAAGGCAAACGACGACCTGATGGCGGTTCACATAATAAACTTGCGCAGCCCGCAGGACGGCAACGGGATTGCGCAGAATCCCTACTTGCAGCCCGCGTTGTCTTCGTCGGCGCCATTGATTCTTTTGATTCATGGCTACAACGTCACTCTGAATGAAGCCCGCGAGTCGTACGCGTCCTTCCTCAACCCCAACTACGATCAGGATCGGGTGCGCAGTCTTCCACCCAACGCGTGGAGTGCGTACGTAGATACGCTGAGCGGAGATACGCTCGATTCATTTTCACGCTGGGGAGAAATCTGCCTCGTCTTCTGGCCGGCCAGTGTATGGGGTCCTATCATTTCGGCCCTTGCCTTCCCGCCCGAACTGAATCTGGCGGTCGAATCGGCTCCGGTGCTGGCGAGCGTTCTGCAAGCGTTGCCCCGGATACCGCAGCCGCAGATTGCACTGATTTGCCATTCGATGGGTAATCGGATTGCACTGGAGATGTTGAACCCAGCTATTCCGTGCCGCGCGATCTGTATGATGGCGGCCGCGGTGGCGGTTCAAATGGTGACGGGTAGCGTTCAGCCTGATTTCAGAAGCACGATCGCCGCAATCGAGAAAAAGATGGTGCTATATTCGTCATCCGATCTGGTTCTCGGAGATTTTTTCGCGTTGGGCGAAGCATTAGCTGGAGAAGGACGTGGCCTCGTAGCCGTCGGCAGTGATGGAGACCCGCCGAACGTATGGACCGACACCAGCAATATGTACCCTTACGGTCACACAGATTACTGGTCGGCGATCGGTGACCGTGCGGGAACCACCAGCCGTGATGTCGTCCTCAATTTTCTCAGCACCACGATGCCGTCGTATTCCTCCCCATCTCAAATTGACTCCAACGCCGGTGCATCGGCGGCATCGATCGCAAGCAATACGATTGCAGGACGACAGATCAAGAAGCGAACAATCTGAGCGCGAACCCGCGCTCCGGCTCATCCTCGCCCATTCTGGGAGAGGGCAACTAAGAGCCGGGGTGGTCGGGGATTAGGGCGGTGGTGGGGATGATTTCCAGGTCCGACGTGTCGGGGAGTTTCCAGTATAGGTGCAGGTACGAGCCGCCGCCGATGTTGCGCTCGCCGACTTCGATGCGGTGTGGGCCTTCGGTCAGGTGGATCGTGCCGGTGTCGTGAACTTTGGTAATCGGGCCCGGGTCGTGAATTACCGGCGTGCCGTCTATCGTGACCCATCCTGAGTCGTCAACGTCGATGGTGAATTCGTAGTCGCCGGTTTTTGGCGCCATGAGTTGGCCGCGCCAGATGTCGCATGACGGAAATGGCATCGCACCCATTTCTGAAATCTGGTTGAAATCCAACCGCGGATCGACGCGCACGATGTGCGGTGGTGTCTCACCGCATTGGTCGCCGACGTAGTACCTGCCGAGCAAGCCCTGATGCCCGCTCTGCACGAACGCTTGCATCACGCGCTGATTCATCGAGAGCAGGAACAGCGCGGCGATTCCCAGGGTCATCGCGACCTGGATCAAGCGGCGCGACGTACCGTTTCCCGACAGGCCGAGCTTTTCGGATAAATCGAATGCGCCGAAGATCCAGAAGAGCGCCAGCGGCCACAGTTGGAACGGGCCGGGCAGTCCGATCAGTTTGCCGAGGTTGAAGGCGACCGAATCGCGGACGATCATGCCGCCGCCGAAGAAAGCGTCGCGGTTGGTGGCAAAGTCGCCGCGCATGAATTGCTGCAGTGCGAAGTCGCGCACCGGGTTATCGTATTCGTAAGGAAAGTGCGGGTTGGTCGCCGTAGCCATCAACATGATCGCGGCCGACAGCGCGCCGATTGCGCCGAGCAGCCAGTCGAAGGCGGCAGGAAGAAACGCGAGCGCCAGGACCATGAACGGGACCGACGCGACGATTTGCCGCGGCCCGGTCGCGGTGCCGCCGCCCCACGACACGATCGATTCGCCGTATGACGCGTTGAACAGGAACAGGATCACGAACGAATAGACGGTGACGATGAATTCGGCGCGCCACTGTTTGAAGCGCGCGAAATAGCCGACGCCGACTATCGACAGCAGCAGGACCGGGTTGCAGAAGAACAATCCGCGCTGCGGATCGAGCAGCACGTTCCAGAGAATGCGCATCTTCGGATAGGTCAGGCCGACGAAGCCGACCGCTTGCTCGGGGAATTGACGATTCTCGGTCGGCGCGAGCTTGAACGCCTGGTAGCTGAAGAAGAATGGATTGCCGAACGCGCCCCAGTTATAGGCGAGCATGACGGCGACCGTTATCGCGGCGCCGGCGGAAAACGCCGCCAGAAATTTCAAGTCGCGCAGTTTGACCAGCGCATAGATTCCGATCGCGGCCGCGACCAGAAAGACCGGGTAGTCGTTGAGTACCGCCCATCCCGCAAGAAAGCCGGCGGCACACGCGCGTTTCGAGGACGGGTGCGACTCGAAGGTCGCCAGCAAGTAGAACGCGGCGAAGACGCATACCGCGGCGACTGGCTCGCCGGTGAGCTCAGTCGCGTATGGAAAGGCGATCGTCGCAAGCCCGAGAATCAGCGCGATGCCGGCCGCGCGGCCCTCCGACGCGCCGAAAAATTGAGCGAAGCGAAACATCACGACGCATAGCGCGGAGATCAGCAGCCCGGTCGTGAACACCGTGGTCAGGTACGTTACGAACGCCCAGTACACCGGCTCGTGCGCCGCGCTCATCGGTAGCAGCGCGATGCGGAAAATCATCCACGGGATCAGCGCGGTGTAGGATGTGCCGGGAGCTTTGACGGAGTAGATGTGGCCGTGGAAGGTGATGATGTCGGCGGTGTTGAAGCCGCAGAAATCGTTGATATACAGCGCGCCCTTTTCGATCATCGAGCGCAGCAGGTCGAAGCGGCACGCGACGCTCTGATCGGCGCCCTGGTAGAAGTAGGCGTAGGTGATGAACGGGATCAGGAAGATCGCGGCTTCGATTTGGCGGCGGCGATCTTCGGGAGCGATCGCGCGGCTGGAATTCGCCACGCCCCACTTCATCGCTTCTTCGTGCGCCCCGCCATGGCGGCGCGAACCGTATTAAAGATGCGGAAGTCGTCGTCGCCGTAGATGCGCCAGCCGGCCCATGCGATTCCCGCCAGCGCCAGGAATGTGACGACCAGCGAGATTGGCGAGCCGATCGGCACCGGCGCGCTCTGCTGGCGAATCGCATTCAAGTCGTAAGTCGGAGTCGCATTCGGCGGCGGCGCGTCAATCGCGACCATCGACGCGTTCCGGAAGAACGCCTTGCCGGTATTGAGGCTGCCGAATCCGCCCACCCGCAGCGCGACGTTGATGTCGGCGCCGTGACCGCCGACCTTGAGATACAGCGTCACGCGCTGCCAGTCGGTGGTGCCGTGGATGTCGGCGGACATGATGCCGTCTTCCATGACCGACATCGACGCGCCGGATTCCTTGGCGCCGACGTTCTCGGTGCGGACATCGACGCTCAGCTGATACCATCCCGGCGGCACCGTCAGCGGCTGCATCCAGCGCCCGTCGTTGGGCTGGAGATTATCGACCTCCATCTCGCTAGGCTTGTCGGCGTACGAATGCCAGTGGGTCTGAAACGCCTCGGGACTGTTAATCCAGGCCTCGGTGCGCCATGAGTCGGGCTGATCCTCGGAGCCTTTTTTGAAGTCGCCGTTGAGCAGCAAATTTTTCTGATCGGCCGCATCGGCGCGTCGCGGGGTGGATGCGGCGGCGAGAATCGCAAACAGAAAGACCCCGCAGAGAAGCCTAACCCCTAACCCCTTCCGGCGCGGGAAAGGGAACCGGATTGTTGGGAGCAACCCCTTTCTTCGAGGGAAGCGGAACCATCGCGCGAGGACACAGTAAAGGTGCGCGATCAGATCCAATTGCGTATCCCGCCTGATTGCAGCCACATTCGCGCGTAGTAGCCTTCGCGGCTTATCGGCATTCCGACCCAAATCGGGAAATAGTACACAAACAGAATCACCGCGGTGGCCGCGAACACGCCGGCCACATAGCGACCCGCGTACGGCGTCCTCAGCAGCAGAAAGGCGTATGCGCCCACGACCGCGATGAACGTGATCCAGGCCCATGTCGGTGGCAGGCCGAGAAAAAACACCGGCGTCATCGTCAACAACAACGCGAGATGCTCCCACGGTTCGGCGCGCTCCTTGAAACATTCGGCGAGCAGAATCGCCAGCGCCAGGTATCCGAAATAAACCGACGCCATGTAGTGATAGAGGAACAGCGTGCGGCCGATCCATGCCCAGATCAGCAGGTAGCTGAGATAGCCGATGACCAGAAACGAGCGGGTCAGCGACGGGCGCTCGAATGCCTGCACCGCGGTGATCGTGATCGCAGTCAACGCGCCCCACCACAGGATCGGATTGCCGCCGCCCCAGACCGTTTGCACGTCTCCGGTCTTGGGAAAATTCTGCCAGTACGCGATCGGCCGCAGCATCAGCGGCCAACTCCACCATTTCGAGGCATACGGATGCGTGGCGGACGCAACGCTCTTCTCGTACCAGATGACGTCGCTGTAGTACTTGAAAAGATCGGAGATGCCGCCCCCCTGCCATATACGCCAGTAATGCGGCAGGAAGACCGCCAGGTACGCGATCGATGCGACGGCGCCGACCAGCACGACTGCCCCAACGGTCATCGGTTCGAGGAGGTCGGCCATTGAGGGCAGCGGCATCCGCGGTGCCCCCGATGACGGCGAACGCCCGCGCCAGAAGATCTCCGCCACGCGAATTGCGAGGACCGCTAGAACGGTCAGCAGGATGTAGCCGGCGGTGGCGCCACTCAGGAACAGCAGTAATCCGAGCACGATACAGATGAGGCCAATGAACAGCGCCGAAGTCTGATCGAAGAGGTTGATTCCGGCTGGAGCCGGTGCGGGCGCCTTGGCCTTCTTCGCCCTGATTTCGTTCGGCGCCCTGGTCGCGACCGGAGGCGGAAGCGGCGCGGTCTTCGGACGATCTCTCACGACCACGTAAACGATGAAGCCGAGAACCAGCAGGAATGTGATCGCCGGGATGTAGAGTTTGCTCGCCAGGCACAAGCCCAGCGCCAGACCAATCCAGGGCAGGATGCGCCGGCGCGCTGGTGAGTCCGGGGCCTCGGCGAATTTGAAAAACAGCACGTACGAGACCGCAGCGCAGGTCAGATATACGATGTCGATCACGGCGTAGTGCGAATCGACCAGGTACATCCCGTCGCAAAGAAGGATCGCGCCGGCGAGCGCACCGACCAGCCGCGAGCCCGTCAGCCGGCGCCCAAGCAGGTAGGTGATTCCAACCAGCGCGGTGCCAATCGTTGCGTTGCCCACCCGCCATCCAAACGGCTTGTCGCCGAAAATGAGAATGCCGAGCGCGATCACGAGCTTGGCCAGCGGCGGATGAGGATCGAGGAACGACTCGCCGTGCAGATAGTGGCGGCCCTGCGCAACGAAATGTACCTCGTCGAAAACGATCTCGGCGGGATGGCTCAGATGCCAGAAGCGCGTGATCGCGGCAGCGATCAGCAGAAGCGCGATGATTATCGTGTCGGTGGCGATCCAGGGCGGCGCGACCGCCGGCTCCTCGACGTAATCCGCGATCGGCGCAGGCATGGTGAATTTTCCAAGGAACTCGCTGACCGCGTCGCGTTCAGCGCTCGCATCCTGCATCCGGGTCGAGCCCCAGTAAACCGCGAGCCCGAGCGCAACCACGTTGAGCGCCGAGGTCAGCATCGCAAGCCCGTCGCGCGCGTCCAGGAACACGACGGTGTCGAGCGTATGAAGAATGTAGGCGAGGTTGATAAAGCAGGTGATCGTGATGATCACGAAGACCGCGAGCATCTCGGGAGCTTCCAGAGCCAATGGCACGACGAGCGCGATCGCGGGATAGAGATAGCGCTCATGCATCCGGGGCGCGACCATGAAGAATCCAAACACCGCGATGAACGACGCGAACAGAAGGCGCGCCGGCGTGCGGCCGCGCCACAAAATCCACGCGACGAATGCGTACAGCGGCGCCAGCAGGCTCATGCCGAGCGCAAAGTACGATACTCCCAGAAACGTGTTCGAGTCGGCCTGCCGCAGTCCGCCGAGCAGCGCCATCAGGTTGAATGCGTTGACCGAAGTCTCGTGATAGTAGGCCGCCGTCGAGGTGTAGAGCTTGATGATCCAGTTCCACTCGTGGCCGATTTGGAACGGCGCGATGCCGATGATCGCGACGGCGATTAGCGCGAGGCCCGATCTGATCCACGTCGCGAAATCGGTCTCGAACATCGTCCAAAAACCGAGTACCGGCAGCATCATCAGGCCCTGCGGCTTGACCAGCACCGCGATCGCGGCAAGTCCCCATGCGATTTCGTACTGCTCGCCGAGAATCGCCACGATGCTGAGCAGGGTGACAAAGGCCATTACCGAATCGCTCTGGCCCCAGACGACGGTGTCGAACAGCAGCGCTGGATTCAGCGCCACCATCAGCATCGCGATGAAGGCCATCTCCGGCCGGCCGCCGCGCCGCATGTACGCGTACATCAGGATCGCGAGTGCGAAGTCGGCGATGATCGCCGGACTTTGGATTACGACGCGATAAAAATTCCCGGTCGCACCGATCGCGTGCGCGAAGATCCCCACGACCCACAGCCCGTACAGGTAGCCCGGCGGATAGTCGAGGAAGAATCCCTGCTGATACGTATGCGCGGGGCCGAAGGTCGCTATCTGACTCGCCCATGCCTGGTAGTCGCCAACGTCGGGGCCGAAGCCGGGAAAGTACGGCATCACCGCGAGCTTCACGACGGCCAGGGCGGCGAGCACGAGCAGCGCCGGTAAGAGACCGGAATCGCTATCCTCGGTTAAGGGGCGGAGGTAGTCGATGAAGGCGTAGCCGACCAGCGCGATCAGAATCGCGGCGGCGATGAATCCCGGCAATTTGCCGGTGGCCGCCGCGGGCGACGAGGCGGCCGCTATCGCTGCGACTGCCAGCGCGGCGACGGCCCATGGCGCAATTCGCGCCCACGCCCCCCACCCTTGCGGCCGGTCCTCCGCGACCTTCACACTCTCGATCATCCTGCTATTGCCCACCCATCGCGCGCCGCTAAAAGATAGCGGTTATTTGAGCCGCGATGAACAGGCGGCGGGCGCCGCATTTGCGGGTCTGCGGCTGGCGACGGCGCTTGCGGACAGTCTATTATGCCTCATTGCCGCGAAGGAGAACGCCTCGATGCGACTGATCCATACTATCTATGAGCCCGCCGGCGAGGGATCTCATCCGACGCTGATCGCGATGCATGGATTCGGCGCCAGCGCGCTCGACCTGCTGGGGCTCGCCCCGTACATCGCCGACGGCCGCTTCATGTTGATTTGTCCGCAGGGTCCGATGGAAGTCCCGATCGGTCCGACGCGCGGCTACGCATGGTTCCCGATTCGGATGGGTGGGTCGCCCGACCGCGGCGCAATCGACGACGCCAACAAAATGCTGACCGAGTTTCTCAACGAGGCGCTGAAAAAATACCCGGTCGATCGAAAAAAGCTGGTGGTGCTCGGCTTCAGCCAGGGCGGCATGATGGCGTATCGCCTCGCGATTAGAAATCCCTCGAAGTTCGCGGCGCTGGTCGGACTCTCGACGTTCTTTTCGCCCGACCTGAAAGATGAGGTCAACGATCCTGCCGCGCTCGGAGCATTGCCGACGCTGGTCCAGCACGGCCGCGCCGACGAGATGATCGAGATCACGCGCGCTCGCGCGTCGGTGGAATCGCTGCGCGCATTGAAGGTACCGCTGACCTATCGCGAGTACGATTGCGGCCACGAGATAACCGCCGAGGGCCTGACCGACTTATCAAATTTCCTCACCGAGAAAGTCCTCGACCCAATCGTGAGCCCATAACTCTTCCCCTCTCCCTGCGAGGGCTTTGCACAAAAACCCCGACTAATTGTGCAGGACGACGATCCTGCACAAAAAGGGGAGAGAGAACTATTTCAGCAACTTCTGGCGATTGTCGATCTTGGTGAAGCCCTTGTGCGTCGTTTTCAGGCTTGAGCGGACTTGCTTGATATCCTGAACAATTGGAAGCGCTTCGGGCACTGTGTTGCTCAATTCTTTCATCGTTTCGCGCACCTTTTTGCCCACGTGATGAGCGGTGACTTCCAGCGCTCGCTGTCCCCTGACATTCTCGCTACGGATGCGCGCTTCGGTCTGTGTGGTACGGAACAGATTCGCAGCAAGCTCCTCATTTCCCATAAAATCAAGCAATGAACGCGACCCATCAATACCCTTGTATTCCTTGAGCGGGCCAAGATTCATGTTGTACATTCCACGGTAGCCTGCGTTCTGGAAAAACGCATAGTTCTCAACCCCGTACTGTTTCGCGACGCTGTTTAGAGAAACTTCGCGGACGCTGACTTCATCGCGAATCAATACACGCTCGACGTTAGTCGCGCTTTGAATTGCCTTCTGGAAAGCTGCGGCTACCGTCGCGAAGTAGGCTTGTGCGGCAGCAACCGCCGGTTTCTTGATGTCGCCGTTCATCGCGACCAGATAACAAGCGAAGCGAGACAGCTTCCAATCGGATTCCGACCTGTCCCCGATCTCGCGGTCTATCTGAATGAAATTCTCGGCGACGGATATTTCGAGAGTTAGACAGGCGCGAGTCGCCTTGTTGATGGCGTTCTTGAATGCTGGGAAACTTTCGTATCCCAGCATTTCAGCGAGATCGCGCGCATACCAGAACAAGCCGCCGTTGGCTTGGGCATAGTCCTCAAAGCTCTTTCGACCTTTGTCGAAGTGGAAAACATCGAGTTCGTTCATCCCGCGCTACCCTCCCGCACGTTGGCGGGAAGCATAGCACGGGACTTCGCGAACCTCTATCGGACAGTGTTCGTCGCTCAACAATTTGGGTCAATCCCCAATTCGTGCATGCTGCGAATCACACAGCAGACGTTGTACGCCAGAAACTTGCAAAGCAATTCGTTCACCTGAGCGACGGGCGTTTTCGAGCGGATGAAATCTCCGAACTTCCGCTTGATAGCGCTGAACGTGCTCTCCGCGTTGCTGCGTTTGTGATACGCCGCGTAAAATTCTTCTTGATGCATGCTGTAGAAATGGAACAGCCGATTCCAAGTCTGCGACCGTTTTCCCGCCGTTGAGTAGCTCTTGAACGGGATGAACGGCGGCACGCCCAAACTCTCCGCGAGTCCAAGATTGTAGTGAGAGGAATACGCCTTGTCCGCGAGCACTCGCCGCACGTCGAAGTTGCGAACCGTGTCTTTGAGGAGCGGCGCGAACTGCGGCGAGTCCGCTCCGTTGCGCGGAGTGATCTCGACAGACGTAACCACGTTCGTGCGTACTCCGGACATGACGTGTGCCTTGAGCCAATTGTGAACGATCTTCTGTTTGTCCTTCCCGTACTTCTCCGATCTCCACAAGCCGCAAAATACTGACGTGGTGAAGCCGGATGAATCGATCGCGAAGTCCGTCTCGATCGTTTTCAACGGCAGCGCACTTTCCGTGATCAGGCCGTGGAGAATCGGCGTGAGTTCGGGAAGCTCAAGATAGTTGAAAATGCTGTTGAAGTGCGGCGCGCGCGAAATGTACCCGCTGGCGCATGCTTCCCGCAGATCAGTCATGAAGCGCCGACCGCTGAAAGTCGAATACGATTTGTACGTCGCGGCGAACACCATATCCGACAGAGGCAAGCGCGGGCGTCCAGCCTCTTGCGGAAGCGCCGGGAGTGGCTCGCACAGGCCGTGAAGCAAGAGCGTGAATAGCGCCTTCTCTTGCGTCTGCGATTCGTTGTAGGCACTCCAATCGCGTGCGTACGTTGTCGGGCTGATTGGCGGAAGGTTCCCATTGCCGTTACCAGTGTGCGGAAATTCGCGAAGGTCCATCGGAAGTCTCCCTTGTCTTGACGCATCGCGATCACGGGGAGACAATCCGCTTGCAGGCTGTGATTGTGTCCGTTCACGCGGCCACGTCATGGTTGAGACCGGTGCAGGCGTTAGCGCGCTTGCACCGGTCGCGTTTTGAGTCATCGTTCCCACGGCTCTTACCTAGTAAGTATATTACTCCATAGTAATATATTAGTCAATCTCTGATTGACAAGTATTTTACTTACGGGTATCTTACTAGTGAGGGATTAAGAAAATGGGCAAACTTGAAATCACAGTGATGGGCTTTCGATGCGACCGTTGCGGCCACGAGTGGGTGCCACGCGACTCCGAGAGCGAACCGCGAGTTTGCCCGAAGTGTAAAAGTCCGTACTGGAACAAACCCCGCAAGATCGCGAGCGCGACCAGCTACGAGGACTTCCGCGATAAGATCGTCGCCACGCTCAAGACGTTCTGGTCAGCCGTTGACATGGACAGATATACGCACGCGCAGCGGGCTCCCGCAGAAGTTTCCCAACAACGGGTGGGTGCATCGAATGGAAAAAGAGGTAGGACTGCATAGACAGCGGGATCAGCACGGCGTAATTCATTGGCAGGTGCGGATCGGCACGCCCGTATCTGATAGGATGGCCGCCAATGCAGACGCTTCGACGCCCGCTCAAACTCCCCACTCGACCGGCACGCCAACAAGCCGAAAGAAAGGCGCTGTGGAATGAGGCGCGCTCAATTCAGGACGCCAAGTTCTTTACCATCGGCTATTCGGGGCGAACCGCAGAGGACTTTGTCCGACTGCTCAAGGAAGCGGGCGTGGATTGCGTTGTCGATGTTCGATACACGCCGGTAAGCATGTACAAGCCGGATTTCAGTCGCACGAACTGTCAGCGGATTCTCAAAGAGGCGGGCATCGAATATCTGCACATCAAAGAATTGGGCGTGCCGCGTGACATTCGCGCCCTCGCGATCACTGCCGGAAGTCGAGATGTAATCTGGGAGTGGTACGACCAGAACGTCGTGGAACAGAATTTCGGAGCGAATCTGCGCGAGTTGATGAAATCGGAACGGCGGTTCGCGCTTATGTGCGTAGAGGCCGACCCCACAGAATGTCACCGGCATCGGCTGTTTCAGGCACTGGAAGATAGCGGGCTACAAGGCTATGACTTATAGTTACCGATGGCTTGGGAACGAAAGCGGGTCTTCATTGTCGTAAAGACCTACCCCACTCCGGCTACGAAGGGCACCGAAGTATCCTGCACGGCAGCAATAACCGAAGACGGTTCGTGGATTCGGCTGTTCCCCGTACCATTTCGTTTTCTCGACGAAGACAAACAGTTCCCCAGGTACTCTTGGATCGACGTGACGGTTGAGAGAGCGTCCGATTTCCGTCCTGAAAGTTACAAACTGGATCCAGACTCGATTCAAATAGTATCGAGCGTCTCGCCAGCTAACGCGTGGCGGGATCGAAAGAGGATCATTTCCCCGCTGATGCGTCATTGCCTCTGCTGCATCAAACGGGAACACGAAGCGGGGGGCAATTCGGCTCCCACGCTCGGCTTCTTCAAGCCGACGAACATCCGGCGATTTCAGATGAAGCCCTGCGCCTCTGACTGGACTCAGGAAGAGAAGATGATCCTCTCTCAACAGTCCCTTGGATTTGCGAAAACGCCGGAACGCATTCTCGAAAAAGTACCATTTGATTTTCACTACCAATTCCGATGTCCGCACGATAGCTGCACCGGCCATGACCCGAAATGTTCGGACTGGGAGATTTTCCAAGCGTATCGAAAATGGCGGCCTAAATACGGCGAAACCGAGTGGAGGGCGAAATTCGAGCAGAGATTCGCGGACGAAATGATGCACAAGTTTGATACTCACTTTTACGTGGGCACGCTCAAGGCTCACCCCAAGGAGTGGACTATCGTCGGGCTGTTCTGGCCCCCGTTCGCGGTACAGGGCGACTTGCCGTTAGTCTAACCGCGAAGCCCAGCCAAGCAGCCGGTGATGCCTACTGCGGAAGGGGGGCACGCCATGTCTTACTTGCTGGATGGGGCGAAATACCTGAAGATCAGTAGGAACACCAGCACCAAGACGAGCCAATACGAAATCCGATTCAACACATACCACAGTCTGGTTCTCGGCTGAGCAGGCGTGCGCTCTATTTGCTCGGAAAAGTCCGATGGGTGTTCGGTCGGTCGCTGAGACCATTGAGGCCACTGAAGCCACTTCCCCCTGTAATTCCGAATATAGACGACGAAAAGTCCGATCAGGCCATATATTTCAAGGTGTAGGTGGTCAATCCAACGGCTCGCGTAGGCTGCGATCATCCATCCGGCCCAGAATACGCTCCATCGATTGTTGGGAAGGATTGGCCCCAAAGCCCAATCGCGTAAATCGCGGTATCGAGCGTTTGTGTCCTTTTGGAAGTCTGACATGCGTTTCCCCCCGTTGCTTAAGTGGCATCCCAGATTATCCCATATGGTCCCGCTTTGTCCCGCACTTTTTGTGCAGTAGGTGGACTATTTGTGCAGGACGGGGTTTATTGTGCAAAGCCCCCTGCGAGGGAGAGGATGAAGGTGAGGGTCCTTATGCAGCGCGCTTTGTTGCGCGCGATTCAAGATTCCGCTTTCGTTTCTGAACGCTCGCCCCACTACTCTTCCACGATCGCAACCGGTCGAACCCATCCCGCGCTGCCGCCGGTGATCTTGATCGGCAGCGCGCTCACCTTGAAGCCGAACGGCCGCGGGATCGCGCCCAGGTTGGCGAGCTTCTCCATGTGGATATGCTCGCGCTCGCGGCCGACAAAATGCGCCGGGAAGAGTGCGTCGGGCTGACCTTCGCGCAATCCACGCGCCATCGTAGCAAACGACACATCCATCGCGATCGCATCGATCCCGATGAGCTTCACTCCCTGGTCGAGAATAAAATTCTGACCCGCGACCGACAGTCCCGCCTGCCGCCGCACGTATTCATCGACGTTATCGAGATACTGGTCGCTGCCCGTCCACAGCAGCACGATATCGAGCGGCTTGAGCGTATAGCCGATTCGCGCGAGCTCGCCCTTGAGGTCCTCGACGCTGATGTCCTCAGACTGGCGATGGCGAAAATCCAGCCGGACGCCGTCGCCGTAACACCATTCGAGCGGAATTTGATCGATCGTGCGGGCCGGCTTGCCTTCGCACAGCGGACCGAAATGCCACGGCGCATCGATATGATTCCCCGCGTGCCCCGTCAGCGTTATCATTTCCCACCCGAGCGCCATCGACTCCGGGTAATCGCCAACGTCCGATCCCTTGAACAGCCGCAGCATCGCACGCGCGCCCGCCTCGTGGCTGACGCGCTTGAAGCGATAATTCCACGGTGGATACGGCGCCGCGTCGAGCGGCACCCCGATATCGATAATTTTCACGCGCGCTCCTGCTTGGGTCCCGGAAGAATTCTAACTAGGATCGTCGTTATGAGCGAGGACACAACCGCTGCGCAAACATTCGCGAAGCTTCTCGCAGTCGTGACCGAACTGCGCGCGCGATGCCCGTGGGATCAAGAGCAGAAACTCGCCGACACGCCGCGTCACCTGATCGAGGAAGCTTACGAGGTGGCCGACGCGATCGCGCGCGGCAACCCATTTGACATCGCCGAAGAACTCGGCGACGTAATCGTTCAATGCTTGTTCACCGGCGTGATTCTCGCCGAAGACTCGAAGCTCGATCTCGCGACCGTCATGCAAACCGCCGCGGAAAAACTCGTTCGGCGTCATCCGCACGTTTACAGCGACACGCGCGCCGATACTTCGGAGCAGGTCGTCGAGAACTGGGATCGGATCAAACGGCAGGAGCGCGAAGGCAATCAGGATAGCTCGAAGAGCCTCGCGCACGTCGGGCGCGGACTGCCCTCGATGATGCGCGCGGAGAAGCTCGGCGAGAAAGCGCGTCGCGCCGGCATGGATTGGGCCAACATTCGCGAGGTGCTGGCCAAGGCGCGCGAGGAACTCGACGAAGTCGAGCAGGCGCTCGCACGCAACGACATCGCGGGCGCCGCCGAAGAGTTGGGCGACCTGATGCTCGCAGTGGCCAACGCCCCCCGCTTCATCGACCGGGACGCCGAACAAACACTGCGCGCTGCCTGTGACAAATTCGTTGCGAGATTCGACGAAGTCGCAAGACTCGCAGCCTCGCGCGGCCTCGATCTGAAGTCGATGACGCCGGTTGAAGTTGACACACTTTGGAACGAAGCAAAGGCTGGAACGTTCCGAAAATTCCGCTAACGATGGACCGAACTATTTACAAGGTCGTCACCTACGTCGCAATCGGTCTTGCGCTGGTTTACCTGTACGAACACTTCGATCCGATCGCCAACCAAATCAGAATGTTTGTGAACGACTGGTGGCATTGACGCGCCGGCGTATTGCCCCAGCGCTCGCGCGCTGTTAGAAATGACTGGTTATGCCTCATATTCCCGTTCACCCGTCGGCCGAGAAACGTCATCGGCAAAGTCTCAAGCGCGCCGAGCGCAACCGCGTCGTCCGCACACGTGCCCGCACGTTGGCCAAGACCGCCGCGGAAACTATCGCGACCAGCACCGACCAGGCCAAGGCGAGTGAAGCGCTCAAGCAGGCCACCAAGGTGCTGTACAAGGCGATCAGCAGCGGCACGATGCATCGCAATACGGTGCGTCGCAAAGTCGCGCGGCTGTCCGCCAGCCTGCATCGCAAGTTCAACAAGAAAGCTTAAGGCATCCGCGCGGGCACGCGGCTCTAGTCGGGCGTGGTCATCAGTTCGAGGATCAATCCCGCGAGCGCTTGTTCGCGCTCCTTGATCGTGCCGTCCTTGAATCCCGCGTCCATCGCGCACGCGCGCCAGTAAGCGCGTTCCAGACGCGCTAGCCCGAAGCGCCGCGATCCTTCGATTGCGCGCGTCGCCAGCCCACTTTGCGGCGGCAGTCCGAGCGCCGCGGCGACATCGCCCTGACTCCTGCGCGCCGCCATCATCGAGGCCGCGATCATCATCCGCCGCATCATCGGGATTATCTCGACCGCTAGAATCTCGAACACTTCGCGCCCGAGCGCGAGCGCGCGGCCCAACTGCGCCAGCGCCGCCGACGTCCGTCCGCGCGCGACGCTCTCTGCCAGCTCGAACGCTTCCGGCATCCGGCGCGCGCCTTCGTCCAAATCGCCCGGCTGCACCAGTCGGCCGGGCTCGGCGAAGATCGTGACCTTGCCGAGCGTGTTGGCGACGGCCGCCAAATCTCCGCCGTGACGCGAGATAATCAGATCCAGCGCAGCGGGCGACAACTTCAATCCGAGCGACTGTGCGAACGCATTGACGTACTGCTCGATCTGATTGTCGAACGGCCGCATGCAATTCACCAGCAGCGCCGTCTTTTCGGCGGCGCGGCGGACCTTCGCCGGTGCGTTGTCCTTTTCGTAGAGCAGGACGAGATGACCCGGGCCTTGCGCCGATTCGATTGCCGCGACCAGCGCCGCCTCCGAGCCGCCGCTGCCCGACGCGCGCGCGTCTCCGGCCTCGCTGTCGCTTGCGGTTTCCGCCTTGTCGCGGCGCGACTTCAGTATTCGGCATGCAATCGCGCGCCTGGGCGCGAACAAATCAGGCGCGCGAAGCTCGTTCAGCGCAGCGCCATAATCTTCGCCCGATCCGATCTGAAAGCTACGATACTGGCATCCGTCAGCCACCAGTCTGCGAACAATTGAGTCGAGAACGTATTCGCGCAGAAACGCGTGCGGTCCGAAGATCACGACCACCAGCGGCATTCGCTTTCGCTGGTCGCCACCCGCTCCTCGAAGATACCCGAGCGCAGTCTCAAGCGGCATTGGTAACAGTCCTTGCGCGTGGCGCCAGTGAACAGTCAGCGGCTAGAAGCCTTCGGCCATCTGGGCGTAGAGGTTTTGCGCCAGCCGCTGCATCATCACATCGCCCGACGCCGACGTTTCCGATTGCGCAGTCTGAATATCGGTCATATTTGCGATGTCGGCGCCGCGCAGGTTCTGCTCGAGGAAAGTTGGCGTCGTCGCCACTGTCGTCTGCGGCACGACCGGCGTGTGTTCTGCGGAGCTGACGTTGTTCGTTGACCAAATCGTTTTCTTGTCGTGCGTGTCTTTGAGCATCGCCGACAGCACCATGCTCTGGTTGTATTGGGTCGGCTCGAGCGCCGAGTTGAAGTTGGTCGGCGTCTGGAACACGTATCTGACCTCGCCCGACAATTCGAGATCGGCGGCGTCAGGACTATCGACGACCTTGAGCCTCCGATGCAACGCGATTTCGTCTTTGATGTAACGCATCAGCTCGTCGTTTATCCCGGTCACCCGCGTCTGATTGCCGAATCGCTCAACGTAAATCGTCTGCGCACTCGCGGGCAACATGTCGCCCGACGCCGCGAACTGATAGCCGCATCCCGAAAGCAAAAGGCCCGCGCCGATCACGAAACTGAGCAGCCTACTCGGCCTTGGATAGTGCGACATCGTCACCCTTCTGCTTGAGCCCCAACCGCCCCGCAATTTCGTCCAGCACCCCGTTGACGAAGCGCCCCGACTCAACGTCGCCGTAGCATTTCGCCAGCTCGATCGCTTCGTCCATAGTAACACGCGCCGGAATGTCCTCCATCCCGATCAATTCGTACAGTGCAATCCGCATGACGTTGTGATCGACCCGCGACAGCCGCTTGACCGACCAATGCTCCAGCGCGTCCGCCAGATGCTTATCGAGCGCGGGCTGCTCGCGCCGCACTCCTTCCACTAACTGGACGGCGAAGCGGCGCGCCTCATCCTCGACCGGAAAGCTTTCGAACAGCGCGCTCAGGTCGTCGCTGCTGGCGCCGCCGCAGATATCAATCCGGTACAGCGCCTTAAGCGCAAGCTCGCGCCCCTGATGTCTAAGTCCCATGTCAATTCCACAGTCGCGGGCGGCGCGGCAGGCGTCGGCGCAGCGGCTTACTTTCTCAAGTGATCAGTTTCAGCTCGGAGAACAGATGGCCGAGTTTTTCCTTCTTGGTTTTCAGGTACCCGATATTGCCCGCGTGCGGCGTGACCTCGATCGGCACCCGCGAAACGTTCACACCGTATCGGCGCAGACTTTCTATTTTGTGCGGATTGTTGGTGAGCAACTGCACCTCGCCAACGCCGAGGTCGCGCAGAATCTGCGCGCCGATTCCGTAATCGCGCAGGTCCTCATCGAAGCCCAGATGCAGATTAGCCTCGACCGTGTCCATGCCGTCGTCCTGCAGCGCGTAGGCGCGAATCTTGTTCCCGAGCCCGATTCCGCGCCCTTCCTGATGCAGATAGATCACGACGCCGCGGTCCGACGCCATGATTCGTTCGAGCGCCTCCTGCAACTGCTCGCCGCAGTCGCATCGGGCCGACGCAAACACGTCGCCGGTCAGACACTCCGAATGGAGCCGTACCAGCGCGCTGCGTCCGCCGCCGACCTGTCCTTTGATCAGCGCCAGATGCTCGCGGCCATCGACCACGTTGCGGAAGACGACCGCGTTCAGCATGCCGCCGTCGATTGGAAACGGCTGCTCGGAAACGCGCTGGACCAAAACTTCATTGGTCAGGCGATGGGACACGAGCTCTTTGACGTAAACGATCGGGATCGAATGCTGTGCCGCAAACTCGCGCAGTTCCTTCAGGCGCGCGGCTTCGCCGTCCTCGCGCAATATCGTGCACAACGCCGCGACCGATCCGATCCCCGCCGATCGCATCAAATCCACCGCACCCTCGGCCCGCCCGATTCGCACCATGACGCCGCCACTCAACGCCATCAGCGGCAGAATGTGGCCGGGCATGACGATGTCGTCGTGGCGCGATTCGTCGAACGCGACCACCGAGATCACGCGTGCACGATCGCTCGCCGAGATGCCGGTGGTGGCGCCCGCGCGCGCGTCGATCAGCACGCCGGCTTGCTCGTTGGAATTGCCGTTGTCAGTCGAAGGCTGGAGCGGAATCCCCAGGGCACGGAAACGCTTCTCAGGTATCGCGACGGAGATCACACCGCGAGCTTCGCGCGCCATGAAATTGATGTCGTCGGGGGTGATCTTTTCAGCCGCCATCACGAGGTCGCCCTCGGCGTCCTCGCGCTCCTCCGCAACCATCACGACCATCTTGCCGTCGCGCAAGGTGGAGAAAATTTCTTCTAAGGGAGCCGGCTTCATCTTTTTCAATTCAACGATGGCGATATTATCACCGGCCAAAGAACCTAACCAGTGCGGCCCCTGCGCGTGTGGACGCGGCCTTCGAGCAGCCAGTCGTCGCCCACCGGGCGCACCGACAGATCCGCAATCGCGAGTGCGTCGCGGACAAAGCGCGCTTTCATCCCGTCGATCGCGGAGCGGCCCGCGCCGATAATTTTCGGCGCGACGAACAAGGCTACCCTATCCACGATACCCGCGCTCAGCGCGGAGCCGGCAAGAATCGCTCCGCCTTCAATCAAAACGCGGCACCAACCGCGATGCCCAAACTCGAGCATCAGGCGATCAAGCTCGATGACTTCGCCATGGGTCGCGACTGCGATCACCTCGACGCCGCGGCGCTCGAATCTCGCTCGCGCGCGAGCGAGATTCGCGGGCGTGGTCACCAGGATGGTGACTGCGCCCGAGCGCTGGCGATACACGCGCGCGGCCGGCGACGTGCGCAAGCGCGCGTCGATGACGACGCGCACCGGGTCGCGGCCGCCGCCCCCGACTCGACACGTCAGGCGCGGGTTGTCCGCTATCACGGTGCCCGCGCCGACCATGACGGCGTCGCATTCGCGACGCCATCGATGCACCAGTTCGCGCGATTCGCGCGAACTGATCCAGCGCGAATCGCCGCTCGCCGCCGCGATTCGCCCGTCCAGCGACATCGCCAGCTTCAATATCCCCAGCGGACGTCCGCGCATCACCCGCGTGATGAACCCTTCATTCAGCCGGATCGCTTCGTCTTCGAGCACGCCTGTCGTGACTTCGATCTTCGCGCGCTTGAGGATTGCGATCCCACGTCCACGCACGCGTGCATCCGGATCGACGCAGCCGATGACGACGCGCTTGACGCCCGCCGTGACCAGCGCGTCCGCGCACGGCGGCGTCTGGCCGACGTGCGCACACGGCTCGAACGAAACGTACGCGGTCGCGCCTCGCGCGAGCGCGCCCACCTCGGCCAGTGCTGCACTTTCGCCGTGCGGACGCCCGCCGATACCGGTCACCCCGCGCCCGACCACCTTGTCGCCGCGCACGATTACGCATCCTACTGACGGATTGGGGGTTGTGAGTCCGAGCCGGTCTTGCGCCAGCGCGAGCGCCGCGCGCATGTAGCGCTGGTCCCGAAGCGCGGCCGATTCAGCCGGCGCCGTCGCCTTTCTTTTCACCGGATCGCGACGCGGGCGTTTGCTTGCGTTGATTGATGAGGTCTTCGAGCTCGTGCATGAACTCGTCGATGTCTTTGAAGGATCGATAGACCGACGCGAAGCGCACGTACGCGACCTGGTCGATCTTGTGCAGTTCGTTCATCACCGCCGCGCCAATCGCGTTGCTGGCAACTTCGCGATCGCTCTGCTCGGCCATCGTGCTCTCGATGCGGTTGGCAATCTGGTCGATCGTCTCCATCGAGACCGGCCGCTTTTCGCAGGCGCGCTTGAGGCCGGCGACTATCTTGGCGCGATCGAACGGCTCCCGACGGCCGTCCTTCTTGACCACCATCGGCGCCGCCTCCCCGACTCGTTCGTAGGTGGTGAAGCGCCGCTTGCATGCCGAGCACGCCCGCCGGCGCCGAATCATCATAGCGTCGTTCGAGAGTCTCGAATCGACGACGCGATTCCCGCGATGACGGCAGAAGGGGCAGCGCATGTTCTAGCTCCGCCTGGCCGGCGGGACCGGCGATTCGTGACGAGCGAATTCTGTGTCGTGCGGCTTCAGCTCTTGTGAGCCTCGATATAGGTGACGACATCCTTGACGGTGCGGATCTTCTCGGCGTCTTCGTCAGAGATTTCGATGTTAAACTCCTCTTCCAGCGCCATTACCAGCTCGACGATGTCGAGTGAGTCCGCGCCGAGATCCTCGATGAACGAGGCCTCCGGAGTTACTTCGTCGGCGGCCACGCCCAGTTGCTCGCTGATCTTCTCGCGAACCTTGGTTTCGATGTCTTGAGCCATCGTGCTCTAGTTCCTCCTGGCAGCGAGCCGTGGTCAGGCCGCCAATCAATATTCTTGCATTATCCCACTGCCGCGCAGACCAGAGGTAACGGGCGAGAGGGTCGGGATTAAATTATCAGGGGAGCATAAGGACTGAAAGGCGCGGACGCAAGCCGCCGCTCACCCCTTGGCGGCTGGCCCCGGCTCCTTCACAGCCTTCAGCGACGCTATATCTTCCAGCGGGCGCACGCGGATCGTCCGATACATCCGGCGCATCATGCCCATTAGCACGCGGCCGCAGCCGAATTCGATCGCGTCGGTCACGCCGCTGCGCGCGACCACCCCCATCGATTCCTCCCATCTCACCGGCGCGGTTATCTGTTCGAGCAGCAGCGGCACGACGCGGGCGGGATCGCGATTCACTTCCGCCGTGACGTTCGCAATCACGCCGAACTGAAACTCGCCGAGTTTGAGCGCGCGCAGCACCGGCTCCATCCCGTCGCGCGCCGGCTGCATTAGCGGACAATGGAACGGCGCGCTGACCTTCAACTCGACCGACATCGACGCGCCCCGCTCCTTCGCAAGCGCCAGCGCCCGGCGCACCGGCGCCGCATGGCCCGCGATCACGATCTGGCCGGGCGCGTTCAGATTGGCGGGCACGGCCAGCTCGCCATCGCGAGTGACTTCCGCGCAAATTTCACGTACTTGCTGAAGTTCGAGCCCGATCAGCGCCGCCATCGCGCCCTGCCCCGCCGGCACTGCCTCCTGCATCAGGCGTCCACGCGCGCGCACCGCGCGCACCGCGTCGGCAAACTCGATCGCGCCGGCCGCGACCAGCGCACTGTACTCGCCGAGACTGTGGCCCGCCGCAATTTCCGGCTCGCCGCCGATTTCTCTGCGATAGACCCGCAGCGCGGCGATCGAAGCCGTCACGATCGCGGGCTGAGTATTCGTCGTCAGCCGCAGATCATCTTCCGGCCCGTCGAAGCATAGTTTCGATAGCTGAATTCCGATCGCATCGTCCGCTTCCCGAAACGTATCGCGCGCGACCGGGAAGTTGTCCGCCAACTCCTTGCCCATCCCGACGCGCTGCGATCCCTGTCCGGGAAAAAGAAATCCCAACTTCATCTATCGCCGCCGTCTCACGAATCGCCCTTCGGACGCTCGGGCGAATGCGCGTCAGCATCTGAACCGCCCTGCCCGTGCAGCTCGCCCGACTTGTGCGATTTGTCGGCGCCTGGTGCGTTGCCGTTGGTTGCAACTGGCGCGGCGTCCGCCGTCTCGCCCCGCGTTTCACTCTTGAGCGAGCCGCTGCCGCGCGAACTCGTGTGAGTCGATTCGTAGTTGGCGCGTTCAATCTTCGGATCAATATGATGGTCGGCGACGCGCGCCGGCGACGCTTCGCCGAGCGCGCCGGTACCGCTCGCCGCGGGCCGTGTGTCGTCGTGTTTGTCGGCCTCGCCTTCCTTCTCGCGGCGATGCAACCGCTCGCGCATTTTGCCGAACAACGCACGGATCCCTTTACCGGCAGCGGGTTTGATCGGTCCGGCCGGCTGAATCTTGCCCAGAATCTCCAGGATTTCGGCGTTCACGTGATGCACCAGTTGTTCGTTCGCCGCGGCGCGGATCGCATTGCGAATCGCCTTCGGATTCGACGATCCATGCGCGATGATCGAAACCCCACTGACTCCCAGCAGCGGCGCGCCGCCGTATTCCGAAGGGTCAAGCCGGTCGCGCATCGCGGAAAGGTTCTTTCGCACCAGCAGATACGCCAACCGCGTGCGCCAATTGCCGCCGAACACTTCGCGCAGGCTGCCGAGCAGAAACGACGAGAATCCTTCCATCGTCTTCAGCGCGACGTTGCCGGTGAAGCCGTCGGTGACGACCACGTCCGCCTTCGCGCGGTTGATGTCGCGCCCCTCGACGTACCCGATGTAGTGCACGTAGGTCGGCATCTGCTCGAGCATTGCGGCCGCCGCGCGCGTGTTCTCGGTGCCCTTCGAGGCTTCTTCGCCGTTAGACAGAATCCCGACCCGCGGGCGCGAGACGTTGCGCACGTAACGCCAGTACACGCTACCCATCACCGCGAATTGCACCAGGTTAATCGGCTTCACATCGACGTTCGCGCCCGCGTCTATCAGCAGGCTGAATCCTTCGCTGGTCGGCACCAACGACGCGATCGCCGGCCGATCGACATGGTTGAGATTGCCCAGGATCATCATCGACGCCGTCATCACGGCCCCGGAATTCCCGGCGCTGACAAATGCGCTCGCGTCGCCGCGCTTCACCAGATCCAGTCCGACATGAATCGACGATCGCGGCTTGGACAGCACCGATTCCAGCGGCGAGTCGTCCATCAGAACGACCTCGGGCGCATGTTCGATTCGAATCGGCAGGTTGGCGGCGTCGTGGTCGGCCAGCTCATGCGCGAGGATCTCGCCGTCGCCGACCATCACGACTTCGATACCGAAGTCGCGGGCGGCCAGCACGGCGCCCTCAACCGTCGCCTTGGGGGCGAGATCACCCCCCATCGCGTCGAGCGCGATTTTCACGGTCGTACCCTGCGCGCCCTATTCCTTTGTCTCGGCCAGTTGACGGCCGCGGTAGGATCCGCAATGGCGGCAGATGCGATGCGGCATCACGGGCTCGCCGCACGACGCGCACGATCCGGGATTTACCGCTCGGAGCGCATCATGCGCGCGGCGCATGTTTTTCTTCGAATGCGAAGTTCGGCGTTTGGGTGCTTGCATGACGGATTACTTCCTAATGTTGAGGTTGAGCTTATCAGGTGCGCGGCAGTTTAAGCGACCGGATTGCTTCCAGCCGCGGATCGACGATTTCGACTCGGCAATCGCACTTGCTGCGATTCAGATTCAGACCGCAATGCGGGCACAGGCCCCGGCATTCTTCCTGGCACAGCGGTCGCGTCGGCAACGCGAGCAGCACTTGCTCGCGGATGAGCGGGCTCAGGTCCACCTCGTCGCCCTCGTACAGCGAAAATTCCAAATCCTCGGCGCGCAGCGCGTCGTCGTCGTAGCCAATCGACTTGGGCGACAGCACGAAGCGAAACGGACGATCGCCGGCCGCATCGAAATCTTCGGCGCAGCGCGCACACAGCGCGCCGGTTCGCGTCTTCAGCTTGCCTTCGAAGAACAGCTCCGTCCCCGCGCGATAAAATGACACCGACACTTCGACCGGTCCTTCCAGGTGATACTCGCGGATCGGCCCCTCGCCGAGGATTCGGTTGATTTCCTGCTCCGGCTCGGCAAACGCCAATTCTTTGGCATCCGCCGTTATGTCCTCGATTCGGATTTTCACCGCACGTGACGCCTTGGGACGGGTTAGTGGAACGGCAATTATTGCATTTCGCGCGCGATGTTCAAATACGCCGGTTGGCGCAAGCGCGATTTAGCGGTAGCGTCGGAAATATTTCGTCGTTGAGGTACGTCCGCGATGGCAACTGAACGTTTCACTTTTCCCGCCAACTTCCTTTGGGGCACCGCGACCGCCGCACACCAGGTCGAGGGCAACAACCTCAACTGCGACTACTGGGTGCTCGAGCACACCCCCGGCTCGCCCTTCATCGAGCCCTCGGGCGACGCCTGCGACCAGTATCATCGGTACCCCGACGACATCGCGATGCTTGCGCGCCTCGGCTTCAATAGTTACCGCTTCTCCATCGAATGGGCGCGCGTCGAGCCCGAGCCCGGCGAGTTCTCGCGCGCCGCACTCGATCACTACCGCCGCGTGCTCGCATGCTGCCACGAGCACAAGGTCACGCCGATCGTAACCTTCCATCATTTCACGTCCCCGCGATGGGTTGCGGGCGATGGCGGATGGGAAGACAAAAGGACCGCAGAGCTGTTCGCCCGATACTGCGAGCGCACCGCCGCGCATCTCGGCGATCTGATTGGCGTCGCCTGCACCATCAACGAGGCCAACCTCGGCGCTTATCAGTACCTGACAGGCTCACTGCCGCTGAAACTCGATCCGTCGCGATTGCAATGGCTCTCAGACGCCGCCCGCCGCATCGGCGCCGATCCGAATCGCTTCGCGCCGTACCTGATGTGCGATCAGATGAAGGCGCGCGACGTGATGCTCGAAGCGCATCGCCGCGCGACCGCCGCACTGAAATCCTCGCGCGGCAAATATCCCGTCGGAATATCCCTCGCGCTGGGCGACTTGCAAGCCGTGCCCGGCGGCGAGGCTCGACGCGATCGCATCAAGGCTGAATGCCAGGATATTTTCTACGAAGCCGCGCGCGGTGACGACTACATCGGCGTCCAGACCTACACCCGCAATCGCATCAGCGCCGACGGTATGCTGCGCCCGGAAGCCGGCGTCGAAACCACCATGATGCGCTACGAGTTCTGGCCCGAAGCGCTCGAAGCAACCATCCGGCAAGCCAGCGCAGTCGCGAAGGTCCCGGTAATCGTCACCGAAAACGGCATCGGCACCGATAAAGACGATCGCCGCATCGAGTACGTCCGCCGCGCGCTTGACGGCGTCGCCCGATGCCTCCGCGACGGCATCGACGTCCGCGGCTATTGCTATTGGTCACTGCTCGACAACTTCGAATGGAACTCCGGCTACCGCCCCACCTTCGGCCTGGTCGCGGTAGATCGCGCCACGCAAGTGCGAACCATCAAACCCAGCGCCGAATGGCTAGGCAACATCGCCCGCGCCAACGCAATCGATGTCACCGGCTGAGAGTCTGGAAATCTGCACCTCCTGAGTTCGATGTGATCCGACGAAGCAAGCAAACGCGAGCGCCTGTGTCATCCCGACGAAGCGAGCAATGCGAGCGCGTGTGTCATCCTGACGACGGGAGCGTTAGCGACGGGAGGAACGGACCTCGGACAGCGGCGCGCAAGCGCCGCCGGTACCGGTTTCCGAGATCGCGCAGCGCTCCTTACAAGGTCGCGAACGATCCGCTCAGACCTAGCCCCTTCCCCTCATTGAAGGGGAACCGGATCTAGATGGGTTCGCTTTTCCCGCAGACCTTCCCACTCCAACCCTCGGACAATCCCCCGCGATCGCACAAATTTCGCACTGTGGCTTGCGCGCGAGGCAAATCTGCCGACCGTGCAGAATCAGCCGCATCGAGAACGGCGTCCAATCCGCCGCCGGCAGAATCTTCTGCATGTCGATCTCGATCTTCACCGGATCCGTATTCCGCGTGAACCCCAGCCGATACGTCAGCCGCCGCACGTGCGTATCCACGACGAACCCCGGCTTGCCGAAGATATGCCCCAGGATCACGTTCGCGGTTTTGCGCCCGACCCCCGGAATTTTCACCAGCGCGTCCATCTCGGACGGAACCTCGCCGCCGTAGTCCTCGACGATCTTCCGCGCCGCGCCCATAAGCGATCGCGTTTTCTGCCGAAAGAATCCCGTTTTGACGATTAACTCTTCGACGTGACGAGGGTCCGCCGCCGCCATCGCGCGCGCGTCGGGATACTCCTTGAACAGCCGCGGCGTCACCCGATTGACGCCCGCGTCGGTGGACTGCGCCGAGAGAATCGTTGCCGCCAGGCATTGCCACGGCGTTTCGAAATCAAGACTGATGCGGGCGCTGGGATACAGCTTTGCAAGCGCGCGCGAAACCCTGCCCGCGCGCTTCTTCGTATCCGCGATCGATTCGCGCGCCGCCATGACAGTTCACGCGACGACGCGCCGGCCCTGCTGCTCGTCGGTAAAGCTCGCGGCTTCGGCACTCTCGCGCGCGCTGTCCCAACCAAGCTCGGCCGCCATGATTCGCGCCACCGCCGCTGCCGCCGTCTCAGCTTCGACCGGCGCTCGCCACGACAACGACGTGCGCCGAACCAGAAAGTCGCCCACCGAAAGCGCCATCTCGTTGCTCACTGCGTTGACGACTTCCGCGCCAAGCGCCGGACAGTTCCGCGACAGTGGTTCCGCCAGCTCCGGCCGTCGCGACGCGATCCTCGCGACGATTGGCGCGCGGGTTCCGTAGCGTGCCCTGAGAATCTCCGCCGCCGTCGCCGGAATCGCGCGCATCGAGGCGCTCGCGCCGGAACTGTCGCCGTCCGCCGGTGTACGCGCGCCTGGCAGCGGTGTCTCCAGCGTTGGACAAACTCCCGCCGCGCGTCCGATCGCCCGCATCACCCGATCGACAAGCTTCTGCGCAATCGCGCGATGGGTCGTGAACTTCCCTCCGGCGACCGTGATCAGTCCCGACCGGCTTTCTAAAATGACTTCCTCGCGCGGCACCGACGACGGCGTTTCCTTGTCTTCTCGCACCAGCGCGCGCAGCCCCGCGAAGCTGGTCGCCACGTCGGCATTGGTCAGCTTGATCCCCGGCAGACTCTCGGCCAGCACCGCGATCAGATATTCGACGTCGGCAATCTCCGCCCTGACCGTCGCCGGATCGCCCGAGAAATCCGTGTCGGTCGTGCCCACCAGTACGTAACGATCGTGCGGCATCACGAACACTATTCGCCCGCCCTCATCGGCCAGCACGATCGATTCGCGCACCGGCAGAACCGTCCGCGCGAACACCAGATGGACGCCCTTGGTCAATCGCACGCACGGTTTGGTCGCGGGCTCGTCCATCCGCCTAATCTCGTCCACCCACGGCCCGGCCGCATTCAGAAATTTCTTCGCGCGAATTTCGCAGATGGTGTCGCCGATCAAATCCCGCACGCTCGCTGACGCGATCTTTTCGCCGGCCCGGCTGAAACTCTCGACCGCCGCATAGTTCGCGACCGCCGCGCCGTGCAAGTCTGCGTCGAGCACGTTCTCGAACGTCACCCGCGCGTCGTCAGCCCACGCGTCGAAGTAGATGGCGCCGCCGGTCAATCCTTCGCGGCTCAGAGCGGGCTCCGTCTCGCGCACCTCGGACGCGTTCAGACTCGAATGCCACTCCTTGAACGGCATCCGCGCGAACAGATCGTACAGCGTCAGCCCCATCGCCATCGTGAACCGGTTGAAGCCGCGCCGTTTATACACCGGGAACAAAAATTTGATCGGATGCACCAGGTGCGGCGCGGTCTTATGCCGCAGTCGCTCGCGCTCGCGCAGCGCCTCATACACGAGCTTGAACTGGCCCTGCGGCAGATAGCGAAAGCCGCCGTGAATCAGCTTCGACGATCGCGACGAGGTCGCGCCCGCGAAATCGCCGCGCTCGATCAGTGCAACCTTCAGCCCGCGCATCGACGCGTCACGCGCGACCGCCGCGCCATTGATCCCCGCGCCGATTACCGCGAGGTCGAATTCCTCGTCGCGGAATCGCGCCAGGTTTGTTTCACGATTGAGAGTTGCCGCCAACGATTCCGACCAATCAGTCTTCCGGATCTTCCTGGAACGAGTAGCGCTCTTCGCTCCATGGGTCGGCGTGATTGTGATAGCCGCGCACTTCCCAGAAGCCGCGCCGGTCGATATCGGCGAACTCGAGCGCGCGCACCCACTTCGCGCTTTTCCATCCGTACAGCTTCGGCACGATCAGCCGCAGCGGAAAGCCGTGATCGGGTTCGAGGTCGCGCCCGTCATGGCGATGCGCCAGCATAACGTCGTCATCCAGAAATTCGTCGAGCGGCAGATTCGTCGTGTAATCGCCGTCGCAATGGACGATCACGTGACGCGCCTGCGGACTCAGCGTCACCAGCTTCATCAGATCGGCGACGCGAACGCCTTCCCAGGTGTTGTCGAGCCGCGACCACGTCGTCACGCAATGAAAGTCGGCGACCTCCCGCGATTGCGGCAGCACACGGAATTCCTCGCACGAAAATCGAAGCGGCTTCTCGACCAGACCCACAACTTTGAAGTCCCAAGTCCTGGGATCGAAGCGCGGCGTCGGTCCGTAAGTGAGAACCGGAAATTTGTCGGTCACGATCTGTCCCGGCGGAACCCGCGCGGCAACGTCCTGTGAAGTGCTCGGCTTGGCCATGATGCGTGACTATTATCTGACCGATAGATCTGACGAAAGAGTCGGGAGTGAGAAGCACTACCCAAAGAAGGAACCGGGATTCTTCGCTTCGCTCTGAATGACACAGGAAAAAGAACCTGAGAGCGAAATGCCGTCCTCGACATTTCGCGATTAGTACCGGGTGCAGGGGTCACCCCTGCCCAGGGAGGTGCGGAACCCACGGTGGGTTCCGCCTTCAATCAAGTGATCTCCCCTTCCCCGATCCCCGCGACATCGCCTTGACCACCGCCGCCGTCACCTCGCTGGTCGAAGCCTTACCGCCCAGGTCACGCGTCAACACTTTGCCCGCCCTCAGCACCGACGCAGTCGCCGCGCGAATCCTGTCGCCGGCCGCGCGATGCTCCAGGTAGTCGAGCATCATCGCACTCGACAGGATCATCGCGATCGGATTGGCGACGCCCTTGCCCGCGATATCCGGCGCGGTGCCGTGGACCGCTTCGAATATCGCGCCCTTGTCGCCGTAATTCGCTCCCGGCACCAGTCCCAATCCTCCGACCAGCCCCGCGCACAAGTCCGACACGATATCGCCGTACAGATTTTCCAGCAGCAGCACGTCGAACGATTCCGGCTGCGTCACCAGCCGCATGCACGCCGCATCGACGATTTGCTCCTGGTACCGAATCTCCGGGTAATTCTTCGACACCGCGCGCGCGCATTTCAGGAACAGCCCGTCCGACAGCTTCATTATATTCGCTTTATGAATCGCCGTGATCGATTTGCGCCGATGCGTCCGCGCGTAATCGAACGCGAAGCTCGCGATTCGCCGCGACGCCCGCGCCGTGATCACCTTGATACTCTCGACCACTCCCGGCGCGATCTCATGCTCGATTCCCGAATACAGGTCCTCGGTATTTTCGCGCACCACGATCAGATCAACCTTGTTGAACGGCGTATGCACTCCGGCGAAGTTCATCGTCGGCCGCACGTTGGCGTAGAGATCGAACGTCCGCCGCAGATGCACGTTGATCGAGCGCCAGCCTTCGGCCACCCGCGTCTCGAGCGGCCCCTTCAGCGCGACCCGCGTCCGTTTGAGCGACTGGATAAGCGCGTCGGGCACCGGAGTGCCGAAGCGCCGGAACGCGTTCATCCCCGCCGCCTGCCGATCCCATTCGATCGCGACTCCGGTCGCCTCGATCACTTCGAGCGCAGCGCCCGTCACTTCCGGCCCGACGCCGTCGCCGGGAATCAAGGTGACTGCGCGCCCGCGATGCGGCCCGGTGGTGGTGTTGGTTTTTCTGCGCACGGTTACTCCGATGTAAGTGATCGCCCGAAGCCATTCAACCCAGGACAAAAAGAAGGAGCCCGGCCGGTCGTCGAGACCGCCGGGCTCCGCACGTCAGTTCGGTTTCGCTCGCGCCGAGTCGCCCGCGCGGCGGCTCGACACCTCCCAACCTACGGACAGGTCACTGTCAGATGGAATGAACCGTCGGTCGCAACGCCTGCCGCGTTGAAGGTCGAGACGGTGACATCGTTCGGGCTGTCCCCATCGGTATCGCCCGTAACCGTAATCTCGCCCGCGGGTACCGCCACCGCACCCGTACCGCCGAGTGTCGCCTGGTAAGCACACTTGCTCACGTCTTTGCCGAAATTGACCTCGTAAATTCCCGATCCTGCGACGTGCGAATCACCTGGCACCACCGCGACGTTGCTCGCGCGCACAATCGCGCCGGTGGCATCGACCACCGCCCAGTTATTCTGGCCTTGCAAGTCGGCTACCGCGGTTTGCAGCGTGCTGACCTCGCTCATCAAAGTGGCCACCTGGGTTTGGAGCGTCGCGATCAACGCTTCATCGGCATCGACTCGATCCTCCAAGGCCGGAAGTCCGCCCGCCTGCGATTCTCCACCGCCACCGCCGCCGCCACCTTTCCCCGGATGGGCCCAAACCGGCGAGACGAGCGCGCCAGCGAGCAGGATGCTGCCGATGATACTGATGCTGCGCTTCATAGACTTTTTCCTCCTGGTACTAATGAGCGTTTACGAAATATAGGTAAATGTTAGGAGATAAGGGATTTTGAGACAAATTTTTGGCATCGAGCCAAATCAATTTTATTGACGTTTTGTCACGTTTCTACCAATTGCTTCGGAGAGATTTTGACAATTCTGACTCCACGTCCCCCCAGGGCGTCAGTAATTCACCAGCCCGAAAAACACGTCGCTGACGTTGGTCGCCGTCGGTCCCGTGACGAACAGTCCGCCCGACGCTTTGAAAAAATTGTATGAATCATTGCGGGTCAGCGCGGTCGCGGCGCTGACGTTTGCGCGCTCGCCCTCGGCGACTGTGTCCGGCGACGCGAACGCACCCGCCGCGTCGGTCGGCCCGTCGATTCCGTCGGTACCCGCGACCAGCGCCGCGATTCGACGCCCGCGCGCGATTCGCGACAGCTCGATTCCCATCGCCAGGGCACATTGTTGCGCGCGTCCACCCTTGCCGCTTCCGCGTACCGTCACCACCGGCTCGCCGCCCGCCGTCACGCACACCCGCTCATGCGTAATCCCGCACAGGTACTCCGCCATCGCGAGGCCCGCGTCGTTGGCCTCGCCATGCAACGGTTTCCATCGATGCGGATGATACCCGAGGTCCGCGGCTGCGCGCTCGGCGCCTGCCAGCGCCAGACTGCTGTCGCCGATGATTACGTTGGTAACGCGCTCGAGGATCGGATCGCCCGCCTTCACCGTCGCCCCGACTTCACCCGCCACCGCCCGTTCCAGATACGATCGCACCCTCTCGGGCGCCCGCCCCCACACCCTGCGCCGCTTCAGTACCGCGACCGCGTCGCCGAAACTGCTCCAGTCACCGGCCGTCAGGCCCGATCCAATCGTCGCCAAATCGTTGCCCGGCACGTCGGAAATAATCAGCCCGATCACCCGCGCGCCGCCGCAATAGTGCAACAGGCGCCCACCCTTCACTGCCGACAGATGCCGGCGCACGATATTGAGTTCGCGAATCGGCGCACCCGCCTTAAGCAGCGCCTGGTTGATCGCGATCTTGTCGTCGAGAGTAAGCCCCTCCGCCGGCCGCGTGAACATCGCCGACGCGCCCCCGCTCAGCGCGACTATTACCAGTTCGTCCGCCGTCGCCCCACGCAACATCTCGCACGCCAGATGCGCCGCCTGCTCCGACGACTCGTCAGGCACCGGATGCGCCGACTTCACCGCTCGCACCGTTTTCAGTATTGAGGCCCGCTCCGTTGTCGCGGTGGAAAGTTTTGGAATTACTGCGATAGCGTCGGCGAGCTTGTCGCCGACTCGGCGTTCGATCTCGCCCGCCATCGCGAACGCCGCCTTGCCCACCGCCAGCAACAGGATTCGCGCCGCGCCCGCGATCAAATCGGGAACCCGCTCGGACCCGGCACATTGCCCGTCCATCGCGCGCCCAACCAGCCGCGCCGGATCGACCGCCGCAACCGCCGCCCGATAGATCTTTCCGAGCTCCGCCCTCTGCGGTCGCAGTGCCATCGTGAGAGTCTGCGAGTTTTCGCAGGGTTTGTCATCCCGCCGAACCGAGCATCGCGAGCGGATAGCAGAACCTCAAACAGCGGCGCGCAAATGGGTTGTCATCCTGACGAAGCGAGCATCGCGAGCAGCAGGAAGGATCTCGGACAGCGGCGCGCAATTCTTGTCATCCTGACGACGGGAGCGTTAGCGACGGGAGGAACGGATCTCGGACAGCTTCGCGCAATTCTTGTCATCCTGACGACGGGAGCGTTAGCGACGGGAGGAACGGATCTCGGACAGCTTCGCGCACGCGAAGCCGGTTCCGGTCTCTGAAAATCGCGCAGCGCTCACCCTCCGCCTCTCACCTCTTCAACACGCGAATCTTCCCCGACGCTTCCGCCACCAGCACCACATCCGCCATCGCAACGAACAACCCGGTGCCGACCACCCCCGGAATCGCAAGCAGCTCGCGATCCAGTCGCGCCGGATTCGCAATCTTCCTCACCGCGCAGTCGAGAATCAAATTCCCGTTGTCCGTGATGAATTGCTTACCGTCCTTCTCGCGAACCCGCGGCTTGATTCCCATCGACTTGATCTTCGCACTCACCAGCGGCGCCCCGAACGGCACCACCTCGACCGGGATACTCCCGCGCTCGCCAAGCCGCTGCACAATCTTCTCGTACCCAACCAGCACGACCAACCGCCGCGACGACGCCGCCACGATCTTCTCGCGCACCAGCGCGCCGCCGTATCCCTTTATCAGATTGAGCCGCGGATCGACCTCGTCCGCGCCGTCGAAATCAGCGTCGATTTTCCCCGCTTCCGCCAGCGTGACGATCGGAATCCCCACCGATCGCCCCAACTCCTCCGCCGGTGAGGAAGTAGGAACCCCGCGAACCTCGATCCCGCTGGCTCCCAGAGCCCGAATAAACGCACTGGCCGCCCGCCCGGTCCCGAGCCCAATCGTATGCCCCGGCTTAACGAACCGAAGCGCATACTCGCCAAGCGCCTTCAGCGATCCGTCGTCAGCCGCCATGGATCAGATTCCTCGCCTCGCACTGTTACGAAAGCCTTGCGCAATTGATCCAGGCATCATCCCGCCCGCGTTGACGTTACGATTGTG
Organism: uncultured delta proteobacterium; assembly: GCA_963717005.1. Lineage (GTDB taxonomy): Bacteria > Desulfobacterota > Binatia > Binatales > Binataceae > Binatus. Next base: position 3,201,071 of record OY970324.1, on the reverse strand, counting down.
GTGTGTATGACGGCGCGCTAGGATACACATCGGGTGATGCCTCATGCGGACCAATATCGTGATTGACGACCAGTTGATGAAACGCGCGATGCGCGCGTCCGGCGCGACTACCAAGCGCGAAGCGGTCGAGCGAGGGCTCGAGTTGATCGTGCGTTTGGAGCAACAGGAAAAGGCCATACGGTCCTTGCGCGGGAAGGTCCATTGGGAGGGCGATCTGAAAGCTATGCGTCGTGACCGCAAACCGCGGAGATGACAGTGGTCGACTCTTCGGTCTGGATCGACTATTTCAACGGGCGTATTACCGACCAGACCGACACTCTCGACCGAATACCTAAAGCACGGATCCTTATAGGCGACCTTATTATGACGGAAGTGCTGCAAGGCTTCGCGTCCGAAACCGATTTTCGGCGCGTGGCGGGAGCTTTCGCGCTGCTCGAATTTCGTCCAACGGGAGGCCGCGCGATCGCTATTGCTGCTGCACGCAACCACCGCGCTCTCCGATCGCGCGGCGTGACCCCTCGCAGCACCATCGACACAATCATCGCAACATTTTGTATCGCTGAGGGCCATGACCTTCTTCATTGCGACCGCGACTTCGATCCCTTCGAGCGCCATCTCGGTCTGCGCGTCCTGAAGATTTGAACGCGTAACCTGCCGCCTCGATTCGCGTTTTGTTCTCCTGAACTAAAAACGTTTCACGTGAAACGTTCCGCGATAAAACGCTGCAACTAGCGCCTCTTTTTGAGCGAAAAGCCCCCTCACTTTGCCCGCTACGGTTTTCCGTTGCGCAGCAGTTGCATGAACTCGTGCCGCGTCTCGTGATTGGTGCGGAACACCCCCAGCATCGCCGACGTCGTGACGTACGAATTCTGCTTCTCGACCCCGCGCATCCGCATGCATAGATGCTCGGCTTCGAGCACCACCGCGACCCCGAGCGGATCGATCTCCGACATCAACGTCTGCGCGATCTGCGTCGTCAGCCGCTCCTGCACTTGCAGGCGCCGCGCGTAAATCTCGACCATCCGCGCCAGCTTCGAGATTCCGACGATCTTGCGATTGGGCAGGTACGCCACGTGCGCCTTGCCCATGAACGGCAGCAGGTGATGTTCGCACAGGGAATAGAAATCCAAATCCTTGCACAGGATCATTTCCTGGTAATCCTGCTCCGAGAACAGCGCGCCGTTGATCGCTTCCTTCGGATCCTTGGCGTAGCCGCTGGTCAGAAACTCGTAGGCCTTGGCGACCCGCACCGGCGTGCGCTCGAGCCCTTCGCGCTCCGGATCTTCGCCGATATGGCGCAGGATAATGCGGACCGCATCTTCGATCTTGTCGGCGCCGGGGTTGCCGTTCTTTTCTGCGGCCAACTTGGCCCGTGAGCCATTTGTCTGGGTCCGGTTCATCTACCGATCTCCTTGCGCCACCGGCTGAACTCAAGCGCCAGCTCGATTGCGAGTGACGGGCCGCCGCCGCTCATGATGATGAACCCGGCGCCGTCGCGAGCCAACGCTTTCATCAGCGCCAGGTTCTCGCGAATCGACATCGCGCGCACCTCTTCTTCGCTCATCCCGCCGAATCTGTCCAGATGGCTGCGCGCGCCGCTCAGGTCCTTCACGCGGTCGATCAGGTAACTGGCCATCGCCGCACGCTTGACCGGCAGAATCCCGAGCATCGTCTTGACGCCCAGACTGCCGGCCTTCGCGGCAAAGCGGCGGCCGGTCTCAACGTCGAAAACCGGCTGCGTGATCACGAAGCGCGCACCCGCGGCGGCCTTGCGCGCGAGCAGCTCGAACTCGCGCTCGATATTTTTTCGATTCGGATTAGCGACCGCGCCCGCGACGATCGACGGAAGCGCCTTCAGCGGCGGCTTGCCCTCGCCGGTATCGCCGCGATTCAGCGCCGCGACCATCGCGAGCAGCGCGTAGGCGTCGATATCGTGCGCCGCGATCGTGCTGCCATCAGCAGCGGGCGGAATCTTGTCGCCGTTGAGCGCGACCACCGCGTCGATTCCGACGGCCGCCGCGCCGAGCAGATCGGATTTCAGCGCGAAACGATTGCGGTCGCGGCACGACACGTTCAACACCACCGGAATTTTCAGCCGCTCTTTAATCGCGGCGCCGAAAACCAGCCCCGACATTTTGACTTTGCCCAATGCGTTATCGGTCAGATTGATCGCATCGACATGCCCGGCCAGCGCGCCCAGATGGCGCAGCAGCGGGGCCAGGTTGATTCCGCGCGGCGGCGAGACTTCGAGCCACAGCGCGGGCGCGGCGGCGTTCAGACTGTCGAGGATTGAAGGCAACGGCTCGCCCCGCGGATTGTTGGATCGGCCGGCGCTTCAGGCCTGGCGGCGCTCGGTCGCTTTGACCTTCTGATATTTACGGTAGTCGTAGCCGGTCGCCATCGCCATCAGCAGCGGCTCCATCCCGCCCTCGCGCTCGCGGCGGAGCACGCGCAGGCGCTCGAAGAACTCGCGGAAGTCCTTGTCCACGCGATGCTTGCCGTCAATCGGAGACAGAAAGAAATCATGCAGTCGCGTCACCGTGAAACGTAGCGACGAAAATCGCAGCTCGTTGGGAAACGCGTCCCATTCCGCCAGCGACAGCGTCCGCACCGACTCGTAGCCCGAGAGCAGGTAGCGGAAGCGGTCGAGCGAGTAGGCGCCATCGACGAAGCACAGCGCGTTGACCGCGGTCGCGATATCGAAGATGAACTTGCCGCGGCAGGCGGCGTCGAAATCGAGCATCGCGGTCAGCTTCTCGCCGCGGAACAGCAGGTTGTCGGAGAAGATATCGCCGTGGATTACGCCCTTGGGCAGCTTGCCTTCGAGGTAGCGCGTCAGGTACTCGACTTCGTCGTCGAGCGTGCGGCAGATTTTGCGGAAATAGTTCGGCAGCCGGTTGCGCACGGTCAGGTAGAGGTCGGCGATACGCTCGAAGCTGAAGCGGTTGTCGATTCCTTTCTTGTACGCCTTGCCGATTACGTGCAGGTCGCCGAGCGCGTGGCCGATCGTCTCGAGCTGGCTCGGCTTCATCCGCGCGGGCGCGATCACCTTGCCTTCCTGGTACTTGAACAGCGAGACGCAGCGGTTATTGTAGTTGCGGTAGAAGCGGCCCATCCGATCCTGCATCGGATGCGGGCACGGGAACGCGTGCTTGCGCAGAAACGACAGCAGATCGATCTCGCGCTTCAGCTCGTTCTCGCCTTTGACCTCATCGACCCGCAGCAGGAATTTGCCCTTGGCCGCCTCGAGCAGGTAGTTGGTGTTGACCGAGCCTTCGGGGATTCCAGTCGCACTGGTAACGCGGCCGAGGCCGTAGTCGTCGGCCAACTCTTTGAGGAACGGTTTGCTTAGCTCGGTGTAAACGGCCATAGGGACGCGCGGGCGCGATCGATTGGGGACTGTCAGCCCGCCAAGTCTAAGGTGTCACTGGCACGTCGTCAACTAGGGGGCGTGAAACCCTTGCAAAACGGGGGTTTCGTGAATTCCCGAAACTTCCGAGTTGCCTCGGTCTTCGGGCGCGACTAAATCAATCGGATGCCGACATCCAAAAAACCGGGCCCGAAAACTCCGAAGAAATCCGCCACCGCAAAGAGCGCCAGCGCCGCGCTCGAAGGAAAGAAGGCGCCCGCCTTCGCGCTGCACGACGCCGGCGGGAAGACCGTCGCGCTGAAAGATCTGATCGGCGCGAACAATCTCGTGCTCTATTTCTACCCCAAGGACATGACGCCCGGATGCACGATCGAAGCGTGCAGCTTTCGCGACAATCTCGCGCCGCTCAAAAAGCTCGGCGCCAAGGTCGTCGGCATCAGCGCCGACTCGACCGACTCGCACGGCAAATTCATCGCGAAGCACGCGCTCAACTTCCCGCTGCTCGCCGATCCGGGCAACCAGGTCTGCAAGCTTTATGGCGTGTACAAAATGAAATCGCTTTACGGCCGCGAGTTCATGGGCATCGAGCGGACCACGTTCATTATCGACAAAGCGGGAGTCGTGCGCCGCGTGTTCCCCAAGGTCAAGGTAAACGGCCACACCGAAGAAGTGCTCGAGGCGCTGAAAGAAATCGCGTAGCCGCGCGACGTACGCGGCGCGGGCCGCGGATGACAGAGGGTTTCACTTGGCCGTGCCGGCGAGCGCGACTTCTGCGACCTCGCGGCGGCGCGTCGCCCAATAGACCGGGGCGGCGCACAGCGAGATCAGGCCGGCTATCTGCCACTCGAACGGGATGCCGGCGGTGTCTGCGATTCGGCCGGCGAGCAGCAGGCCGACCGAGCCGCCCATCGTCTCGAACGTGCTGCGGAAGGACAGCAGCGTTGCGCGATTTCCCGATTCGAGCTGCTCGTTGAACCAGGCCTGCACCAGCGGCATCATCGCGCCCGTGAACAGGTTCATCACGAACAGCATCGCGAGCGAGACCGCCGGGCGCCCACCGAACAGCCCCGCCAGAAACAGCATCGCGCTCGCCGCGATTACCAGCATGCTCACCCGCGCGGCGCGCTGGGTTTCATCCAGGATGAAGCGCGCGCTGACCTCGGCGCCGATAAGGCGCGCGGTCGAAAGCCCGCAGTAGATCCAGCCGATAATCCAAACGCCGACCGCGAGGCTCTGATTGAACATAATCGGCCACGAAATCCAGTACGGCGCCCACGCCGCGACCGTGATTGCGCCCGCCGCACTAAGCATCATCACGGTCGGCGTGCTCAATCCCGAGCGGACGCCATCGGTGATGCGCGTGGCGATCTGAGCCGGAATTTGGACGACGCGGGTTTTCACCTCGCGCGGACGTTCGTCATGCATCAGGATTGCGCCGACGGTGCCCGCGATCACATAACCGCTCGCGCCCAGCAGCCATGGCCATGAGATATTAATGTCGGCGACGTAGGCGCCGATCATCGCCGAGCCCATGAAGCCGAGCGTCGTCAGTTGCGAGATGCGCGAGAACAGCCGGTCCTTGAGCCCCTCGTAGCCGGCGTCGTCGAGCGCGTCCACGCCCCACGCGTCAATCGCGCCGTTGCCGAAAGTGGTGCCGATACCGTCGATGCTCTCGGCGATGAGAAACACATAGTAATGATGCGCGGCGAAATAGAGGATGAACGCGATGACGCGCAGCGACGCGCCCAGCACGTAGGAGCGGCGACGGCCGAGCAGGTCGGCGAAGGCGCCGGTCGGCACGTCGGTGAGGAACAGGACGAGGAAGTAGGTCGCGAGGACGCTGTTTATCTGGAACTGATCGAGTCCGCGCGAGTGCAGGAAAATCGGATAGACGCCGAACAGGAATCCGCCGGCGAACGAGTACATTCCCCAGACCGTGTAGTAACGGCGAGTGATATCGCGAATTGTCGGAGCATGCGGTCGTACGATTTCCACCGAAATATTCCCACCCGGTTCCGCGCGCCAAAAGCAAAAACCCCGGGGCTCGCAAGCGCCCGGGGCTTTTTTGAGCCAAGTATCAATGTCCGTCTCAATTCAGGAGGACCTTCATTGAATTGGGGACGCGACGTACATTATCACTCGGCTTCATGAACCGCAGGATATTACTGTGGCCGGCGGAGAGTCAAGCGCTTTGTAGGGAAGCAAAACACGCTGTCCGGTTCTCACGATCGCCCGCGTAACGTAGCATTTGATTGTCACGACTCTTCGCATGAGTAACTTGAACCTCGACCGCAGCTTCGATTTTCCCGCCGACGTGCCCGAACCGGGCCTCGCGACACGCGCGTGGCGTTTCTCCAACGTGGTGTGGCTCGCGGCATACGTCTATGCGGGCTACAAAGGCACCCAGCTGTGGACCCGCTTCATCAGCGATCGCAACAAGACCGAGCTCTACCGGCGCCAGGATCTTCGCGCCGCGCAAGCGCTCAACCGCACCGCGCTGCGGCTCGAAGGGTTGCTCATCAAGGCATGCCAGTTCATCGCGACTCGCGCCGACGTGCTGCCCGACGAGTGGGTCTCGACGCTGTCGGGCTTGCATGACCGCGTCCCGCCGCGGCCGTTTGCGATGATCCGCGAACAGATCGAGCGCGAACTACGCCGCCCGCTCGCGGCGGTCTACGCCGAGTTCGACCCCGCGCCGCTGGCGTCGGCGTCGCTCGCCCAGGTGCATCAGGCGCGCCTTCACGACGGCCGCCGATGCGCGGTGAAGGTTCAGTATCCCGGCATCGACGGCATCGTGCGCGCCGACCTGCGCAACATGACGACGGTGCTGTACTGGCTGGCGAAGCTCGAGCGTGACTTCGACTATCGGGTGCTGATGCGCGAGGCGCTCAAGTACATCCCGATGGAACTCGACTTCATCCACGAGGCCGACAACTCGGCCACGATGCGCGCCAATTTTGCCGCGGATACATTCGTGCTGGTGCCAGAGGTCTATCGCGAGTTCACCACGCGCCGCGTGCTGACGATGGAACTGGTCGAGGGCATAAAGATAACCGAGGTCGAAGCGCTGGAGCGCGCGGGGATCGACAAGCATGCGGTCGCGCAGAAGCTGACCGAGATCTTCTGCGACCAGGTGTTACGCGACGGCTTTTTTCACGCCGATCCGCATCCCGGCAACATTCTGATTCAACCCGGCCCGAAAATCGTGCTGCTCGACTTCGGCCTGGCCAAAGATTTCCCGCCGGCGTTCCGCGACGGCATCGTGCGCCTGACGTTTTCGATCCTCACCGGGAATCGCGACGGTATCATCGCCGCGTTCGATGAGCTGGGCTTTCGCACGCGCAACGGCAATCCCGACACGCTGCTCGCGTTTGCGGATTTGTTTCTCGGCAGCACGGTCAAGTCGAAGAAGGCCTACGCCGACAAGGATCTCATCGATCAGTTCAACGAAGAGCTGCCGCGCGCGATCCGCGCCAATCCGGTGGTGGAAGTCCCCGCCGACGTTCTGCTGGTCGGCCGCATGATGGGTCTGCTGAGCGGGCTGGGCAAATCGCTCGACTCGCAAGTCGATCTGTTCACGACCATCATGCCGTACGCGCAGCGCCTGATGATGTCGCAGCCGCCCACTGCGCCCGCCGCGCCATCAAGCGCGCCCAGCGGCAAGTAGCTTCCAATCGCTCTGTGAATGGCACCGGAGTAGAATCAGCGGCGGTGAAAGGCAATGCGCGACTGGAAGCCTGCGGCTTACAAAAACTACCAATGGATCGTGCGCGACCCGGACTTGCTGGGCGGCAAGCTCGCGCTCCGCGGCACCCGCCTGTCCGTCTCGTTCGTGCTCGGATGTCTTGCTGAGGGCATGAGCACCGAGGAGATCGCCCAGACCTACGGCCCGTTTCCGCAAGAGGCCATCCCGGAGATTATGAAGGTCGCCTCCGAGCTGCTCGATTCCGAGCATGTGGCTGCTTGACGCTAACATGCCGGTGCAGCTCGTCGCGCTGCTACAAGACCTGGCCATCGAGGCCGACACGGCGGCAGCTCGCGGCTGGAATACACTCAGCAACGGCAGTCTGGTCCGCGCGGCGGCGCAGGCAAAATTCAGCGTCCTTCTGACGCGAGATCGGCTGTTTGGAGAAGCGGCGGCCGCAGCCCTTAGGACCTACCCCGATTTCTGTGTCGTTCGCGTGACGCTGCCGCAACTCCGCGCCGCCGCGTTCATGCAGGCGTTTCGAGCGGCGTGGCAGGAGGCTCCGATCACTACTGCGCCCGGCCTGATGATCGAGTGGCCGTCGCAGAGCTGAATCGCCGGCCGGCAAATATTCTCTTCACTGGTTTCTTCGCGTGCCGCTTTTCATACCCCAGCACGACGCATCCACGAGCAGAATCCAGAATCGCGCGCAAAAACGCGCGCTGCTATAAGGACCCTCACCTTCGATCCTCTCCCATTATGGCAGAGGGTAAGAGCGCCGAACCAAGAGCGGTCAAGATCGGAACAGAGGGAAGTCGCGCGCTGTCGATTGATCTGCTCATCGCGCTGGACGACTGATCGCGCGAGTAATACTTTTCTTTTACCGTGATCAACGAAATCGAACAGGTTGCGCTCCGCGCCGCGCGTGCCGCCGGCAGAATTCATCTCAAACGACTCAGCCGAATAACCATCAATCGCAAATCGAACTCGATCGATCTGGTCACCGAGGCCGATCGCGAGTCGGAGGCCGCGATCATCGAAATGATCCATCGCGCGTTTCCGACCCACGCGGTCCTCGCCGAGGAGAGCGGCGCCAGCGCGCATCAGAGCGACCATCGATGGATCATCGATCCGCTCGACGGCACCACCAACTTCGCGCACGGCTATCCGCAATTCTGCGTGTCGATCGCGTACGAGCGGCGCGGGCGGGTGCAATTCGGGGTGGTGTTCGACGCGCTCAAGAAGGAATGTTTCGTGGCGCATCGCGGACAGGGCGCGCGCCTTAACGGCAAGCCGATTCGCGTCAGCGCGACGCCGAACCTGTGCTCCGCCCTGCTCTGCACCGGATTCGCGTACGACCGGCGCGAGCGCCGCCGCTTCTACCTGGCTTTCTGGGAAGAACTGATGACGCGCACGCAAGGCGTGCGCCGCACCGGTTCCGCGGCGCTCGATCTCGCCTACGTCGCCGCCGGACGCACCGATGGATTCTGGGAGTTTGGGCTCCGCGCCTGGGACGTCGCGGCCGGCGCGCTGATCGTCGAGGAAGCACGCGGACGCGTGACCAACATGGACGGCTCCGAGCTCGACCTTGGCGGCGCGAATATCGTCGCGACCAACGGACGGCTGCACGATGAGCTGGTCGAAACGATCGCGCAGACGCGGCCCGAGGCCGACCGCCGCCAGGCCGAGATGATCCGCGAGACCAAGGCCTCGGCATAAGCATGCCGCAAGCGAATACAAAGATTCGTCGCGCCACCCGGGAGGATATCGAGGTTCTCGGCGACATCTGCTACCGCGCGTTCTGCACGGTGGCGGATGAGCACAACTTCCCGCACGAGTTTCCCGCGCCCGAGGCAGCTCTCGGCGTTGTTCGCAGCATGGTTTCGACGCCCGGCTTCTACGGCATCGTCGCCGAAGTGAGCGGCCGCATAGCGGGCAGCAACTTCATGGACGAGCGCTCGACGATCGCGGGAATCGGTCCTATCAGCGTCGATCCCGAAGCGCAAAACAGCGGCGCCGGCCGCGCGATGATGCAGCACATGCTCGAGCGGGTCGCTGCAAATCGACTGCCGGGCGTGCGCCTGGTGCAGACCGCGTATCACAATCGATCGCTCAGCTTGTATTCAAAGCTCGGCTTCGAAATTCGCGAACCGTTGTCCACCATGGTCGGGGCACCGATCAAGGAATCAATCCCGGGCTACAAAGCTCGCGCCGCGACCGACGCCGACCTCGACGCATGCAACCGGCTGTGCGTCAGCGTGCATGGACACGATCGCGGCGGCGAATTGCGCGGCGCTATCGAGGGCGGGACGGCTAATGTCGTCGAGCATCTGGGCCGTATCACCGGCTACGCGAGCGCAATCGGCTACGGCGGTCACGCAATCGGCGAATCGAACGAAGAACTCAGGGCGCTGATCTCAGCGGCGACCGAGTTTGCCGGATGCGGCCCGTTGATCCCGTCGCGCAACGGCGAGCTGCTCCGATGGTGCTACAGCAAGGGCTTGCGCCTGATGCAGCAGATGACGCTGATGAGCGTCGGCCTCTACAACGAGCCGCGCTTCCCGTTCATCCCGTCGATTCTGTACTGACTAGCGGCGCGCGATGAAGAGGCCCGAGTCCTTGGTCATCCGGATTTCGCCGTGCGCCGCGATTTCATTCTCGACGTGCGCGCGCAGCGCCGTGATCTGTTCGTCGGTGACTCGGGTGCGCACGCGCATCGAGTTGATGTAGTCCATCAGCGGCGCGGCTTCGGTAATCACCAGCGAGTCGGGATAACGTTCGAGCTTGACCTCGCTGAAGGCGCCGCGCATGTACGCCTCACCGCTCTCGAGGCCGAAGCGCGCGGTCGATTCCGTCATTCGCGGAATCGCAAAGAAGCGCGCCGCAAGTTCGTTCATCTCTTTCATGTTCGCGACGCCCATCGTGGCCGCGTAGCAGCAGCCCGACGGTTTGAGCACGCGCCGAATCTCGCCGAGCGCGCGCGGGATGTCGGGCACGTGATAGAGCATGTGATTGGCGATCACCGCGTCGAACGATGCGTCGCGAAACGGGATCGCCTGCGCGTCAGCCTGCATATAGCTGAAAGAATGGCCCAGTTGCGCGAGGCTGGCGCGCGTTTCGCGCAACATCCCGTCCGACATGTCGGTCAGAATCGCGCGCCATCCGCCGGGAACCTGGGCCCGCCCGCGCCATAGTAGGCCGGTGCCGCAACCGAGTTCGAGCACTCGCGCGATTTCGGGAAGCTCAATCCGATCGAAGATCCATCGCATCTGCCCGTAGCGATTGGTGCTGAAGCGCTGATGGAGCCGGATGCGCGCCGACAGGTTCGCGCCGTCCTTGTATTGCTCGCGCAGGATTCGCGCGGCGTCGATGCCCGCTTCAGTCGCCATCGCGACCATGTTGCCGCGTGCGCGCCGCGAGGATCAACCACCGCTCGCTTGTCCGCCGCCTATCGCTGATGTAGTTCTGTCGATGGTCGCACCCTTCGCCCCGGTAGTGAAAAGGACATCACGGAGGTCTCCGGAACCTCAGGTCCGGGTTCGATTCCCGGCCGGGGCACCACTCGATACAGCGGTAGATCGGCAGCGCAAAGTGAAGGGTCGGAGTTCGGGAAGCAATTCAGCCGCGCCCGCGCCGACCCTGGAACTCTCATTCAGCTATGTTTTTTGCCTTGCCGGTGGGAGCGGGAACCGCTTCTGAAATGCCGTTGCCGATCGTTTTAACGATCGCTTTCCTTGCGCGGAAGTCATGAAGAATCAAGTCTGTCAGCTCTCTTACCCTTTCGGGCCTGGAATTCTTTGCGATGGGAACGTCGAAGAGTGACTCGGAGATTTTCAGCATGTGTGTTGACCGCCACTCAAGAGTTTAAGTCGCCCAGGACCTCAAGACAACTATCGCCCACACTTTCGATGAAATCGCGAACCTCCTGGTCGAGAGTCCCTTCGTTAAGATCGCCAAGTTTCGAGGCTGCGGATTTGGAGCTAAGATTAAGAATGCCGATCAGAATCTCGCTGCTTTCGCTTGTGAATAACGGCAGCGAAATCAGCACCTCGTAGGCGATTTCGTGGCCGTCGTCGGAAATCGGCTGGTCGCCGTCAGTGACGTAGTAGAAGGGGGTCTTGGCCGCGATTGCCTCACGTTTAATGAAAACGCGGCCTTTGTTCATTTTGTAGGCGCGCCCCGCAATACCGTCGCCGTAGTTGAGCTTGAAGTCCCATCGCTTGTCGTCGCCGTCATCACTAGCTCCGACCAGGCGCAGAACGTTTTGATCGGTGTCGTACGCCATGATGCTGCAATGCAAACCCGCCCGATCCTCTTGCAGATGAAACTGTCTGACCGACGCATCTCTGACCTTTTCACAAAGGTCCTTGAGCGGGTTTTTCTTCAAATCCAGCCCGAGCAATTTTTTTACCGCCGCGTAGATTCGACCTTGTGAACTTGGGACGAGGGTCGATATCGGCGCGCCTGCTGCGCTCAGCCTCCACTCAACCAGGTAATCGAAATCCAGCGGAGGATGCGGAATGCGAGCTGAAATTAGGTTGTGCTTGCGATCGTAGGAAAGGCCCTTGCGGTACTCCCGAGCCAGCTCCGGCTCCGGGTTTGTGCCTTTGAAAACACCGAGCATCGGGAACCCGTCGATTGCAAATCCGGGCGGAAATTCCACCGTAATGATCAATTCGGCGGCCGGCACATGACGCAAGCGGAATCTGGTGGATTCGACGGGGGTGACGTCATTTTTGTTGTACATCGCCTGGTACTGATGTACCGACATCGCGAACGAATTGACCAGGTCGCGCTCCCACGCGAAATCAACCGGATCGTCTGCGGGCTTCAGCGTCGAGCCGAATTCCAAAGTGCCGCTGAAAGACCTCCGCTCCGGTTGGCCCTTCAGGGACGGAGAAAAGCCGGGCGGAAAATTGTGTCTTCCGAGATGAACTCGTTCGATTTGCCCGGTAGCGACGGTCCCCGCAAGCGACTTGGGCGATCCTGGTAAAGCATCGAGGGGACGTTTGACCTTGAACCCGCGGGTCTCAATGGTGTTGTGCGCGTCGCCGTCGGGCGTAATTTGAATATTCACCCGAATCGATTCGCAACAGCATCCACTGACTAACGCGTTCTGGAAAAAGAATTCGCTGGTAGCGACCGGGATACTGCGCGCCATAAACGGTTCATTCGGGGCAAAGGTCGACCGGTCTTTCGATTGATATCGAGTGATGCGCGCATTGCCCCATCGGTTCAGGTCGATAACGCTGAAACTATGTCCCAGGCGGGACGCATCGCGATCGCCGGAGGTAACCGAACCCGTTGAAAGCACTCCGATTTGGAAGGGCTGGTCGTCCGCATTCATGCTCACGCGGGAGAAGCTGAACCGATGCCGGTGTCCGTGAAGCACTAGCGCGACTTTTAGCAAACTGATTTCACGCAGGAATGCGCCCGCGTTGCGCAATACCATCATCGGCTCCGCCCCAGCTTCATAGGGGATCGGCAACGCATGATGATGCAGAACGGCGAGGCGAAAATTTCGCGACGGCGTATCGCCGATCAGGCTGCGAACCGCGACGAAGTCGGATTCCCGCACGAGGCCCTCGGCCCAGTGCGCTTTAACGTCGCTCGACGAATCGAAAATCAGAACGTCCAGTCCCAGCTTGTCGAGCTTTACCACCGCCTTTGACGGAGGAAAGTGACGTTCGAAGCTAACGTAATAAAGCAGCGCCACAATCAACACGATCGCGGCCAGCGCAATCAATCCGAACATTATCGGCAGCGCCCGAACCGAATACTGGGTGGCTGGTATCGGTAGTCGCGATGAGGCCAGCAGCCAACTCAAGCCCGCGAGCGCAACCAGAACGGCCGCGGTCGCTATCCGCACGCGCGAAACCGAGAAGATGCCGGAGATTCGGGTGTCGTGGTTGCCGGGCAGAACGATAAACTCGGTGTCCGGTTCGCACCTCCTGCGAAGCTCCCGGATACGCTCCGCGGCTTGGTTAAACTCACGGCGTGTCGGGCTGTTCACCATGTCGCCGGAAACGATCACCACGCTGGGTTGAATCTCGCTGCCAACCAGCGCAAGCAGTTCGTTCCAGCGATTGATTTCGAATCCGCGTCCGGCATGAAGATCGGAAAGATGAAGAATTTTCACTTCGTCGGGGAGGGCTTGTGGCGGAGTATAGGGGTCAGGCATCGCGGATCGCCAACCTGGCAATTCAGAGATAACTCGGAGAACGGCCTAGCCCACAATCTGTCTGCCTGTCAATTGTAATCGCAAGCTCTTTTCCACCCCCGAATTCAGCTTCAGCGTTCTGATGCTTCCTTCCAGAGCCATGCGTCGAGTGGCCATGAGCCGCCGCCGGTGCTCAGCAGAAACAGCAGGCACATCGTCATCGCGAAGTCCGTCCGGGCGTCGCTGACCATGAACCAGAAGCCCTGCCCGGGATGGGACAGCTCGGGAATCTTGGTCGTCGCGATCGCCGTGAGGATTACTGCCAGCAAGGGAATGCTGGCGAGCCTGGTGTGAGCAGCCCGACCAGCACCGACAAACCGCAGACAATCTCGAACACGCCGACCAAGTGCGCGGTAAATTCCGGAAGCGGGAATCCGATCCGCGCAAACCGCATCACACCCATATGCGGATCGGTGAATTTCAGGATGCCCTGAGTAAAGAAAATCAGCCCAGCGGCCAGGCGGATAAATGCGATGCCGCCCATATCTGACGAAGGCCGCGAGAATAATCCAACCCAGCGCATTGGAAAGCTCGAAGTTCCGAAACCTAACCCAGCTTATCGTACTCAGTTTCTCCGAGCATCTCGTGCTCGTGCATAGCACAGCCTGAGCGCGGCCGCGGCAGAATGAACGAACCAGCCTTCGCGGTCAGTTTCAGCGTCATTCAGGAGGCGCGCACCAGGCGCGGGTCTGCGAGTAACTCAGAGTACTGATTCGCTACATCTTTGCTATTGAAAACTTACTGTAGGTAGCTAAACCTTACAGTACGCTTTGTCTATTGGGTTCTGATTCGTCTCTTAGAGATGTTATGGCACCCTATACATCTCACGTCATCTTTAGTCTTGCTTTATGCCCTGTCCGGCGCCAGAATCTCCTCCTATGAAAGGTAACACCATAGACCCATCCAATTTCGCGCAGGGCCAGGAGCGCGCCATCCTCGACCAGATCCGGAACGATCGCGACCTAATCGAGCGCCTCAACATAACCTCCCAGGAACTCGAGGCGTTATCGAAGTGCGCGCTGCTCGGAACTCTGACCTGCAAGCAGGATATGCTGTTCATTCTGCGGCAGATTCGCGAGGCGACCAGCTCCACAATCGACCACACCGCTCTCTTTCCGCAGCCGGCCGCGGTGGTTGAAGACACCGAACCCACTGCGGACCTTCCCCGCATGACGCCGCAAACTGCCCGCGTCGTCCTCCCGGATGCCGATTCCGTGGACACTACTGTTCGTCGGCGAACTCCCGAGAAGTTCGGCGTCCTTTTCTGGGCAGCAGTTCTGGTGGTCGGGCTCGGATGGAGCGGCATGATCATCGTGTCGCGATGGCACGAAATCTTTATGACCACAGCCGGCGCGACAGTCAGCCAGTCTTCGGCCTCGACTGTCTGGTACGCTCGGCTCGATCACCTCAACGTTCTGGTATTCTGGGAAATCCTGTTCGTGGGAGCTATTGCGCTGGTCGTTTACCTCAAGTCGCAGCGTGATTCCCGCCGTTTCAAGGTTCGCCCGGGCCAGCGCCTCCGCTAGCTCGACAGCACCGCCCTGCTCTTGCGCTGCTGCTCCAGAATTCCCGCGGCAGCATCGGACCCCGGCATCATCGTACGCCGCAGCGCGCGATTTACCGCTTTTGGGGGGCGACCCCTACGATGCTAGATTGCGCGGACGAGAGGTTGCGGCGATGGAATATCGAATCACACCCGGCAGATTGGAGATTGGCAAGTTCTCGCTCTACTACGAGCGGGTCGGCGCGGGCGCGCCGATCGTTTTTCTGCACGGGCTCGGCGGCAACCATTTCTCATGGTGGCAGCAGGTGCCCTACTTCATGCGATCGTTCGAATGCGTAACCGTCGATCAACGCGGCTTCGGCCTCTCACCCGACCCTGAAGACTCGTTCAATCGCGCGCATGCGAGCGACCTCGGCGCGCTGCTCGACCATTTGAAGATCGACCGGGCGGTGCTGGTCGGGCAATCGATGGGTGGATGGACAATCGTCGGTTACGCGCTCGAGCATCCTGAGCGCGTGGCGGCGATGGTGATGGCGGATACGCCGGGCGGAATCTTCACGCCCGAGATGAATTTCCCGGCGGTGACGCCTGACCGTCGCGCGCCGCTGCCGGTCGATGCGTCGCCGCCGATTGGATCGTTGCCGACGTATGCGTCCGACTATTTCGCGCGGCGTCCCGAGATGGCCTTTCTCTACGAAGAGTTCCGGATTCACGGCGCGCGGCCGCCCGCCGACGCCAGCTTCCGGCTGCTCGGCCTGCGCTACGACCTGGCCGCGGTGAAGAAGCGCCTGACGATGCCGATACTGTGCATGGTCGGCGAGCAGGACACGCTGATCGCGCCCAAGATGGTCAAGGCGCTCGCGGCGACGCTGCCCAACTCGCGGCTACGCACCGTGCCCGGCAGCGGCCATTCGATCTACTTCGAGAACGCCGCGGTATTCAATCAGCTGGTGCGCGATTTCCTGGTTGAAGTTGGCTACACGAAGTAGCTGGATCGTCAGGCGCCGGCGCCGCTTGATTCTCCGAACAGACTGCGCTGGATCATCGGAAACAAATCGCGCTCTTCGCCGTCGATCAGATCGTCCAGGCACACTGCGAACGCCGTCAGCGCGGTCCCGGCTTTAGTGACCTCGTCGTTCGATCCCGTGATGAACGACGCCGCATCGACCGTTCGCGCAAGCTCGCGCAGCCGCAGGTGCTGCTCGCAAGTGCGCAAGATCAAGTCGGGTGGGAAATTTCGCTTTGCCTTCATCCACGGCAGTACGATTTCCTCTTCGCTGCTGAGGTGACTGGCAATCACGGTCTTAATCGAGTTCCAGGCTTCCGCCGCTTCAGCGCGCAACCTCGTATCCGCCGGCTGACGCGCAACCACCGCGCCCGCAACCGCCGCATTGATCAGGCGCTCGCCCAGTTTTGTAACCTCATCACTCAATCGCGTGAGCGCCGCTTCGACCTGCGCGGTAGCAGACTTTCGCCCGCGAGAACCTTGATTTTGCTTGTTGAATGACACGCCAATCCAGAGTGCATCGAGCGTGCCACCGAAAAGCGTAGCTTCGACGCAAGTCCTTCTCGCACAATGAATAATTAATTCTCGCAACGCGAACCCTTAATCGCGATTTTGAAACTAAGTTTGCCTGAATTCGTCGAATTGTTAGGTGAATCGCACAGGACTATACTCCGGCCTATGAGTCGCATCGCAAATGGCCTGGCCGTCTTCGGGCTCGCGGTCGCTCTTGCCGGATTGTCCGCATGCATGACGCCGGTACAGAACCCGTACGGCACCACCGGCGGGAACAAGGGCTCCTCGATCGGAACCTCGACCACCTTCGATTCTGGCTCGCTGCCCCCGCCTTCGAGCGCGGTCACTGTCGCTGGCGGCACGATCGATTCGCCGCAAAGCCAGGGACTCACGGACTATCTTAAGCATCATTCGCTGCCGCTGGTCGGTGCGCGAGTCGTCACCAGTGCGAGTGGCGGCAAGCAGGTTATTCTGTTCGGTTTCGTCGCGAGCGACTTCGGCAAGACCGATGCCGAGCAGAAGGCGCGCCACTATCTGAAGGACTCGTCGCTGGTGGTCGATAACCGGATCAAGATCCGTCCCGACCTGGCCGGCGGCCACGGCAACGCCGCCCCGCCCGCCAATGCGATGCCGACCGATGGCACCGATCCGTACGCCTCCTCCGGCTCGCTTCAGGACTATCAGAACAACGAACCACCCGGCGCGCAGGCCTACCAGGCGCAGGGGATGCAGCAGCAGTATCAGCAATACAACAGCGCGCCGCCGAGCATGCTATCGACGCTGCTGCCGATGCTGCTGGGCGGCGGCATGATGATCGGCGGCGGCAGCGGCGGTTACGGCGGAGGTTACGGCGGTGGCTACGGTGGGTTTGGTTCCGGATACGCGCCGGGCTACGGCGGCTACGGCTATCCGAGTTATCCGCCGCCGATGCCGAATTCGGGCTTTGGCGCGTCCGGATTTCCGTACTGATCCGCCGCGCGCGGAGTTTCGATCTAGCGCTATCGCGCCAGCTTGAATCGCTCGCCCAGGAACACCTGGCGCACGGCCTCGCTGGCGACGATATCGCGCGGCTCGCCTTCGAACAGAATCTTGCCCGCGTGAATAATGTAGGCGCGATCGATTATCGACAGCGTCGCGTGCACGTTGTGATCCGACATCAACACCCCGATGCCGCGATCTTTCAGATACGACACCACCCGCTGAATCTCGATCACGGTTATCGGATCAATCCCGGCAAACGGCTCGTCGAGGCACAGGTACACCGGGTCGAGCACCAGCGCGCGCGTGATTTCCACGCGACGCCGCTCGCCACCCGACAGCACGCCGGCTTTACTCTTCGCCAATTTCGCGATGCCGAGCTCGTCGAGCAGCGATTGCAGGCGCGCGTAGCGTTCCTCTTCGGTGAGCGGCAGCGTTTCGAGCACCGCCAGCAGATTCTGCTCGACCGTCAGCTTGCGAAAAACGCTCGGCTCCTGCGGCAGATAGGATATCCCGCGGCGCGCGCGCTGGTACAGCGGCAGCGTCGTAATATCTTCGCCGCTGAACATGATGCGCCCCTTATCGGGCTTGAGCAGACCCACCAGCATGTAGAAGGTGGTCGTCTTGCCGGCGCCGTTGGGACCGAGAAAGCCCACCACCTCGCCCGGCCTGACGACGACGTTGACGTTATCGACCACCGCGCGGCCGCCGTACACCTTGACCAAGCCTTCGCCGCGCAGCTCCAGGTTCTCAGCCTTGGCCGCCGCCTTGCTGATCTCCCCGGATTTGATGCTTTCGACTTTCGCCATAAACGGCTAACCACTCAACTCGTCGAGCAAGGCCCTCGCATCCTTCAGGTCGGCGGTGCTGAAGCCTTCGGTGAACCAATTGTAGATTTCCGCGAGCGTCGCGCGCGCCTGGTCGCGACGGTTGGTGTCGCGCATCAATCGCGCGAGGCTCGTGGTCGCGCGCAGCTCCCATGACTTTGCCTTCTGACGTCTGCGAAACTTCGATCGCGGTGCGGAAGCAATCTTCGGCGTATCCAGTCTCGCCTTTCCCGCGCTTCAGTAGAAGCTCTCCGCGCTGGCGATTCAGCTCGGCTTCGTAGTAGGGCTCCTCAGTCTGCGCGAACGGAAGTGCCTCATCGAGCACGCTCAGGGCTTCATCGACCCGGCCGACAGATGCGCATGCCTCCGCCAGCATCGAGTCAAACCACGACCGGGATAGCCCGAAGCGGGTCGCAGCCATCGTTGCGATCGCGCCGCGTATCATCGCTATCCCGTCGGGCTTTCCGGTTCTGGCGAGCATCCAGCCGCAAACGAGGTCCGCGCGCGCAGCGAAAAGCGGATTTAGTTCCGCAAGCCATGGGGCCTGCAAAAGACTTTGCGCGTTTTCTCGGACCGCCTCAAAATCGCCGCACCAGATGGGAACTTCACTAGGCTGAAGGCCGAATGCCTTCGCCACAGGGTTGGTGCTCCGATTCCCGGCGATTTCAGCCTCGCGCATCCGCTCGACCGCCTGATCCGGGAAGCCGAGCAGCCAAATCGCCCGACCGAGCATTATCGGCAGAGCTACTCGAGCAACTTGCAGGTTCGGAAGATCAGGCAACGATCCAAGCCGCGCCAGCGCTTCTTCGATCATTCCACGTCCTTGAGTCAGTTCGCCCAGAGTAGCCAGAGTTGTGCTCAGGGCTGAGTAGGCGAGCGCAAGCTGGGCTGGATCATTTATTCTGCGTGCTATCTCCAAGGCTTCCTCAGCCGCAGCGAGCGACTTGTGCGTGGCTCCCCGCGTACTATGCACGAGTCTAAGTCCCTGCAATGCCCGCAAGAGGTCGAGACTCTCGCCGCTGTTACGGGAAATCTCATAAGCTCGCGAAAAGGCCGCTTCCGGTTGGTCAGCAGCCGGACCATACACGGTTGTAGAGGCCGCGCCCAATTCCAACTGCAATTGCAATTCTTGTGCGTCGCGGGCCGGGCTCTGGGGAATAGTCTTGAGAAATTCCAGCCCCGCGATCAGATGTGCGAGCGCTTCGCTGAAGGCCGAACGCGCCAGCGCCTGTACGCCCGCAAGATAAAGGTAGTGCGCCGCCTTGGCAGCGTCGCCCGCACGGCCATAGTGATGCGCCAGCTCAGGGTATCGGTCTTCCAGCCGCTCCGCGTACAGCGATTCGATCGCCGCCGCGGTGCGTCGGTGCAGCTCCTTGCGCCGCTCCGTCAGCACCGATCCGAACGCCACCTCCTGGGTCAGGCCGTGCTTGAAGGTGTACTCGACATCACCCACCGCCGGCTGCTCGTAGATAAACTCGCCCAACTGCAGGTCATTGAGCAGACGGTTAAGCTCGTCATCGGATTTCGGGAGCACCGCGCGAATCAGCGACAGCGGAAATTCACGCCCGATCACAGCCAGCGCTTGCAGCAGGTCCTTGGACTCCGTGGGCAGCCGGTCGATGCGCGCCGCGAGGATTCCCTGCACAGTCGGCGGAATCTTGAGCTCGCCCAGCGGCCGCGTGAGTTGCGCCGCGCCGCCGTCGCGGACCAGCGCGCCCTCGTCGAGCAAGACCTGCACGGTCTCTTCCATGAAGAAGGGATTGCCTTCGGTTTTTTCGATGATCAGTTTCTTAAGCGGCGCCAGTTGCGCGCCGTCGCCGAGCAGCGCGGAGAGCATCTCGTCGGCCGATTCTTTACCGAGCGGGTCGAGCCGCAACTGCGTGTAGTAAGTCCGGCTGTTCCACTGATGCGAGTATTCGGGCCGGTAGTTCACCAGCAGCAGGATTTTCCCGGTACCGATCGAGTCGGCCAGCAGATTCAGGAACGCCTGGGTCTCGTCATCGATCCAGTGCAAGTCCTCGAAAATCACCATCAGCGGCTGGTTCATCGATTCGCGCGACAAGATCCGCTTGATCGCTTCGAGCGTGCGCCGCTTCTTCACCTGCCCGTCCATCTCCGCGATGGGATCGTCGCCTTCGACGATGCCCAGCAAGCCGAACAGGTACGGCAGCGCGTCTTCCAGCGTTCGATCCAGGATAGCGATCTTTCCCGCAACCTTCTCGCGCCGCGCCCGCGCGTCGTCATCCGAGGTGATGCGGAAATAGTTGTGCAGCAGATCGATCACCGGGAAATACGCCGCCGCCTTGCCGTGCGAGACCGAGAACGTCTCCAGCACCATCCAGCCCGACTGGTTCTTGGCCTTGAACTCGAAGAACAGGCGCGACTTGCCGGTGCCCGCCTCGGCCATCGCCGCGACAATCTGCCCGCGGCCCGCGCGCGCCTGCTCCGACGAGCGCTTGAGCGCCTCCATCTCACGCTCGCGGCCAACGAACTTCGAGAGCCCGCGGCCGGCCGAGCGCTGCAGGCGCGTGCGCAAGGGACCGAGGCCGGTCACTTCGTAAACGTTGACCGGCTCGCTGACGCCCTTGACCCTGGTCGGTCCGAGCGGCGCGAGCGCGAAATAGCCCTCGCATAACTTGCGCGTCGGTTCCGCGACCGCGATCGAACCCACCGGCGCCACCGCCTGCATTCGCGAGGCAAGATTCGTCGTATGCCCGATTGGCGTGTACTCGACATGCCCGCCACCGGTTGAGATCGACCGCACGACCACTTCGCCGGTGTTGACGCCGACCCGGCATTGCAGCGGATTGCCGCCGTCAGCGACCAGCCGCGTCGAATATCGGCGCAACTCTTCCTGCATGCGAATGGCGGCGTAGAGCGTGCGCTGCGGATGGTCCTCGTGCGCAACCGGCGCGCCGAACAGCGCGAAGATTCCATCGCCGGTGCTTTGCACCACGTAGCCGTCGTAACGGCGCACCGCGTCGATCATCAGTTTCAACGCGGGGTCAACAATCGCGCGCGCTTCTTCGGGGTCGAGGTCCTGCTCGAGCTCGGTCGATCCCTTGATATCCGCGAACAGCGCGGTGACGATTTTGCGCTCGCCCTCGGCGACGGCCGCCGCCGTATCCTCCAGCAAGACGCGCACCGATGGCGTCGATTCAGGCTGAGGAATCGATGCCTTGCCGGCGGCCGTGAGCGGCGCCGCGCATTCGTTACAAAACCTGGCGCCGGGTTTGTTGCTCGCGCCGCAGCGCGGACATTTCGCCACCATCGGCGAAGCGCATTCGCTGCAGAACTTCGCTCCTTGGGGATTTTCGGCTGAGCATCGCGGACAGAGCATTGGGCTTAAAACTTATCGGCTTTGAGCGGGATATGGAACGCTCTTCCGCGATGCTCGATGCGATCCTTTCCGCGCTATGGTAGATTGCGGCGCCATGGCTGACGGGGTCAGAAAAATTTGTTGAATCCGCGATTACCTATATCGACCGTCATTTTCCGTTGAGGGGAAGCGTCAATGATCAAAGGAATGTGTTTCGCCGGCGGCGTCATCTTCGGAGTCTTGCTCGCCTGCGCCGCCTGCTCTCAGACTCCCGCCTACAGCACCAGTTCTTACGGTCCGGTAGCGGGCGGCCCCGGCTATTACGGTGGACCTCCGCCGGTCGGGCATCCTGAAATTTCACAAGCGATGAGCGCGCTGCAGCATGCGAAGTACGTGCTACAGGACAAAGCAGTGAGCGACTTTCACGGGCATAAGGCCAACGCGATCGGTTACATCGACAACGCGATCGGCGAACTGCAAACCTGCATGGCGATGCCGTAGGCGCGCTTTTACGCGGCGCCCTGGGATGCTACTTCCTATGGGAGTGGCAGATGAAAACGAATATGACAGCGAGCGCTTTCCGGGAAATTTCTACCAGGGGATGATTCTCAAGCTCGACCGCGCGCGCGGCCGCGGCGTCGTGCGCTCGCATAGCGGCAAGGAGATCCCGTTTGAGTTTCCGTTCGTGGCCGTGGCGGGCGCTCGAATCGGCGGCACTATGCCGGGAATCGATCTGATTCGCGAAGGCGCCATCGTCGGCTTCGACGTTGGCTGGACCTCCAAAGGCCTGCGCGTCACGATGATCCATCCGCGCGACGCGTCGAACTAACGCGTGTGCGTCATCCGGACGAAGCGAGCAGGTCTCTGATCCGCGCGCCGCGAGCGCATGTGTCATCCTGACGAAGCGAGCGACGCGAGCGGCAGGAAGGATCTCGGACAGCTTCGCGCTGCGAAGCCGGTTCCGGTTTCTGAAATCGCGCAGCGCTCCTTTTGCTACTCTTCTCACCGCTTGC
The DNA here is from genome assembly GCA_963717005.1 of uncultured delta proteobacterium. GTDB lineage: Bacteria > Desulfobacterota > Binatia > Binatales > Binataceae > Binatus. The sequence goes on along the minus strand of OY970324.1, from coordinate 3,178,636 downwards.
GCTGGTACATCCGCCACGTCCGGACGCCTAGCGGATATAACTCTCCCAAAATCTCGTAGCCCCTTGAGCTGTAGAACGCGACGTTGGCCTCGGTCATCGTCTCGAGGTACACGCCGGCTATTTCCGGCCGCGCCTTTGCTTCGAGTGCGAGCCTATCGACCAGCGCCTTGCCGTAGCCTTTGCCCTGGAACGGCGGATCGCATCCGAGCACCTGCAAGTAGAGATGCGGCTCCTTGGGATGATTGTCGGCCAGCACACTGACCAGATTCAGCCCGCGCCACATCCCGCCCAATCCGATCGCCCGGATCATGCGCGGCATCAGTCCAAGTCCGGTGGCGACCAGACCGAGCGCGCCGGGATGCCCGACGCCCTCGGTCATTGCGGCCGCAACCACGCGTCCGTTGTCATCGACTATGCCGAACACCGGCTGTCCTGAGCGGCGCTCGATCGCGAGCATCGCGCGGAACAGATCGGCCAGGCGCGTCGCGCGCTCGACCGGATCGGTAATGTCGGGAATGATCGCCTTGAAAGTAGGATCGTTGATGAAGGCGCGGCCGAGCGAATCCGCGGCCTGGTCGTGCTGCTCGGGATAGAGCGCGGTGACGTACGGTTTTCCATTTTCGGGCATTGGTTTTGGTCCTTCTGTTTAATGCGCCAAATGCGTGAGCGTGCGCGAGACCGCATCATGCCATCCGGCGAGCAGTCGATCACGCTCGGCGTTTTGCATTTTCGGCTTGAACACGTCGGCACCTTTGATAAGCGCGAGCATCTCAGCCGGCGACTTCCAGATTCCCACCGCCAATCCCGCGAGCATCGCCGCGCCCATCGCAGTTGTCTCCGCTACTTTCGCGCGGCGCACCGGCTTGCCAAGGATATCGGCCTGGAACTGCATCAGGTAGCGATTCGCGGTGGCGCCACCGTCGGCGCGCAGCTCGCTCATCGGATGACCGGTGTCGGATTCCATCGCAACGATCACGTCGCGCACCTGGTAGGCGATACTGTCGAGCGTCGCGCGGATGACGTTGGCGCGAGTAGTGCCGCGCGAGATTCCCACGATCGCACCGCGCGCGTTGGCGTCCCAATGCGGCGCGCCAAGCCCGACGAATGCGGGCACGACGTAAGGTTGCGTGCGATCTTTATTTTCCGCCAGGCTCGCGCGCGCCGCGGCGTAAGTGTCGGCGGCCTTGCGCACCAGCTTGAGGCCGTCACGCAGCCATTGCACGGCGGCGCCCGCGATAAACACTGAGCCTTCGAGCGCGTAGGCAGGATCGCCAGACGGTCCGAGCGCGGCAGTCGTGAGCAACCGATTCTTCGACGCTACCATCTTGTCGCCGGTGTTCATCAGCAGGAACGCGCCGGTCCCGTAGGTCGCCTTGGAGTCGCCGGCCGCGACACAGCCCTGCCCGTAGAGCGCGGATTGTTGATCGCCGATCACCGCCGCAATCGGAATCGCATGCGGCGCGATCGTGCCGGGCGCGGTCTCGGCCATCGGACCGCGCGAACTCACGGCGCGCGGCAGCATCGCGCGCGGCACGTCGAGCATCGCGAGCATCGCGTCGTCCCATTCGCGGCGCGCCAGGTTGAACATCATCGTGCGCGACGCGTTGGTGTAATCGGTCACGAATGCCGCGCCGCGCGACAGCTTGTACACGAGCCAGCTGTCGATCGTGCCGAAGCACAATTCGCCGCGCGCGCCTCGATCGCGCAGTTCGGGTTTCTGGTCGAGCAGCCACTTGAGCTTGGTGCCCGAAAAATAAGGATCGACGAGTAGTCCGGTGCGTTGCGCAACCTCGAGCTCGTGCTCGCGGAGCGCGTCGCAGATAGCTGCGCTGCGACGGCATTGCCAGACGATCGCGCGATAACAGGGACGCCCGCTGCGCCGCTCCCACACCACGAACGTCTCGCGCTGATTGGTGATGCCGATTCCAGCGATCGCGGAGGCCGACACCTTCGCGGCCGAGATAGCTTTCTTCGATAGCGTAACGACCGACCGGTAGATTTCTTCAGGGTCATGCTCGACCCATCCGGGCTTGGGATAGAACTGGCGAATCTCGGCATAAGCGCGCCCGCGAATCCGCCCGCGCGCATCGACGACGAAGACGGTGGTGCCGGTAGTACCCTGGTCGATGGCAAGTATCACCCGAGGCATCCCGAAATTTCTCCTGCGCCAATGTTAAGCACTGGCAAGCGCGCCCTGCCAAGCTGCACAGTGGTCGCCAATTTCGGCCGAGACTCCGAAAAAGACGCGTTGCTCGGTTACCAGCCTTCGAGGATATTTCCCTTGATCAGTTTGGGGATAACTGGAGTGATCGCCACCTGGATGTTCCAACGCTGGCCGAAGACCGAAGGGTTGACCGGCATGTATTGCCCCTGGACCTGGAACTTCACCGGCAGGATACCGAGCTTTTGCACTTTCGATATGTTGAGGCCGATTGGAAAGGTCACCTTGTTCCCATCGCTCGAGTACCAGTTGATGAGCACGTTCGGAGAAGTGCCAACCGACCAACCGTGAGGCAGAAAGTACGCCGCGAAGTATTGCACGTTCATCTGGCTGGTCTGCCTGGAGCCGTTGCCACCGACCGAGAACCATTGCTGCGGGAATACGCCGATGATGTAGTGCTCGCCGAGGTAGCCGAAGACCCCGCCGGGCCCGAGTTGCCATTTCTTCTGGCCGACATTGGTCGTGGTTGCGGTGGGGAAGATGAAGGTAGGTCCGGCGCCAAGCAGCCACGGTCCCGCCAGTTTCGGGCTCGGCGAAAGCAGCGTCGCCAGGATTGTGTCTCCGAAACCAGTCGCCTGATAGATACGGCCCGTACCCACTCCAGATGTGGCGGCTCCAACTTCGGGCGCGACGAGCGTTGGGACGGGAACCGAGTTGACGACCTGAAGTACCGGCCGCGTGATCAAGTTCCAGTCATCAGTCAGAGCCAGCGGCAGCACCGGCTGGAACTGGACATTCACTGAGTTGCGGCTCGACTTGTCCTCGATACCGGGATGGATGAAGTAGGTGTTCTCCTGAATCTGGAGTGCCCAGATACTCGAGATCGGATTCGAGAGTTCCTTGTTGACTTCTGTCGCCTCATCAGTAGGCGGCGCGGTGGCAGGTTGCGCGGCGGGCACCGGGTTCGGAGGCGTTTGCGCAGAGGCATTCCCGACGACCAACAAGCCAAGGACTCCTATTAGGACAGCTCTCCAAGTGTATCGATGATCCAATGGTCTGTCTCATCCAATGACTGTGTGATCCTAGAACCCGCGCGCTGGACCGATCTGCGGCGAGCGCACCGGCTTGGCCATACCATAGAACACCACGACGCCCTGGCCGCCGCAGCGGGTCGACAGACCCTCTTTGGGCGTACCGATACAGCTGTCGATGTCCTGCCAGTTGTTGGTGACCCAAACGTTTCCGGCCGGATCAATGTCGATATCCACCTGCATCTGCAGGCCACCACCGACGTAGCCAAGCGGAGGCGAGATTGGATCGCCCGTCTTTGTGCCGGGCGGGCAGCTCTCCGTCCGGACGCCGCAGAGGTGCGCGATCTGGCCTGACGCGCCAGCGAAGTTGGAGACCCAGACATTGTCGTCGCCATCCACGGCGACGGCCCATGGTCCCGGCAGACTGCCGCCAGTGAACGGAGAACCGGGATAGGGAGAACCATCAGGCCGCAGCAGGATCATGCTCCCGCCTTGGCGTCCGCCCTTCTGCTCAGACATGGTCTTCGTCAGGTAGTCAGAGGCCGTCGTCACACCGTGAAGCTTCAGGCGCACACCCATGTCAACCAGATGCATCATGCCCACCAAGCTGTTGCCGAAACGAGCGGTGACCCAGACGTTGCCCTTGCTGTCGATGGCAAGACCGCTGGTGTTGAATCCGCTTTTGAAGTTCTCCGCTTTACCCGGATCGGCAGCAGGGAAGCGCGTTACGTGGTCGATGCCGCTGTTCGAGACCCAGATGCGATCTTGCCCATCGATGGCGAGATGAAACGGCGCTGCGAATGACCTGCAAGGCTCAGCACCATCGCCCTCGCAGACAATTCGGCCCTTGGTGAGATCGCCCTTCGGGAAGTACACGAGCTGCTTCTTTTCGACACCCAGGATCCATACGTCACCGGACGGCGTGACAGTGACACCTTGCATCAGCCCCAAGCGGCCATTGAAAGTGACGCCATCGGGCGGGGTCAGGGGCTTGCCGTTCTTGTCGAATACCACGATTGCCTTGGAGCCATAGGTGGTGAACCAGGCATTGTCCTTGGCGTCGATCGCCGCGCCGAACGTGCCGCCTTCCATACCGCCACCGCTAAAGCCGGTGGTTATTGGCGAAAGCGGTTTGCCATCGGGAGCGAACTTGGTGGCGTGGCCCTCCCACAGCGAATCCTGCCCCTCCCAGCCAACCGAGAAATTGTCGCCGACCCAGAAGTTGCCCTCGCTGTCGAAGCCGCCCTTGCCGCCGGCGCGGTAACCGCCGCCGTCGAACTTCAGCGGCAGCACCCACGCACTCGGCACCCAATTTAGATACGGCATGTAGGGAACGGGGCGCAGGTTCTTGCCCTTGGGGATTGGATAGAACGAATCGAGCAGCGCGTAGAGTTCCTTGGGGCGGTGCCACGGATAGCGGGCAATCGACTCGGCCACCGCCAGAGTATCGGTTGGCGCGCCGCCGGTCGGCGGCGTGGCGGCCACAAAGAGTTTGTCGCACGCGTCGGCCGTCGCCCTCGTGACGCAACCCGCCAGTACGTCGGCCAGCGTCGCGAAATTGGACATTGTCGGCGTCTGCGGACCGTTGAGCGAATCCTGGATGGCGGATCCCCAGCCACCAGTTTCGAGATCGACGAAGTTCGGCACATTGCTCGCTGCGATTCGAAGGCCAAGTGCATTGCCTTTGATCGCGGCGCCATCCAGGAATTGTGCGTTGGTCCATACCGACGCCACAGTTGTCATCTCGTTGATAACCACTTGTGCCGGGGGTTTGCTGCCCACCACGGAAATGAGCGCGATCGCCGGATTGTTCCCGCCGCCTTTGTTGGCTGTCGGTTCGCCACCGGTCGCGACCAGGTACCGGATGCTGTCGGGCGATCCTTCCGAACCCAAAGTGAATCGGCCGTAGCCGTCGGTCTGAGTCTGAGCCAACTGCTTGGGCGCGTCGGCACTCGCAGACCATAGCGTCACTGTCGATTTGGCGATCGGCACGCCTCCGCCGAGCACTTGACCTTCAATCGTGTCAGCAGCGAAAGCCGGGGCAGCCAACAAAACCACTAACGCGACGAGAGCCGTTAGAGCTGTCGCGCCCCGGGCGCGAATTTTCGCCGCGCTTGGTGTCAGATGTATGATCTCACGATCGAACATTCGATCCTCCCCTCATTGCTGGAATTGTAATCAACTAGTTGCGTACGGCATCGTAAAAACCGCGACCCGCTAGTCGCTGCTCTCCGGCTTTGTCAGCATTCCCAGCGCTTCGCCGACCGAGAAGCTGCCTGGCTTCTGGCGCGGGGGAAATTCCTTGAAGGTGGAGATAAAGCGGCCAACGATAGTCTGGGCCGGAACCATGACAAACAGGTGCTCGATGAACCATTTGTCGTAGTCACCCGCCTCGTGCTCCGAGCGCTCGAATGGATCGGAACGCAGATTGAACAACTTGGGCGCACGCAGCTTGACCAAAGGTTGCATCCAGACCTCGAGGCCCTCCGCTGGTTGCTCCATAAACACCGCCTTGTATTGATCGTAGCGGAGGCCGGCGAGGTCGCCGTCATCAGTCCAGTAAAAGAACTCGTGGCGCTTGTCGGGAGCCTTGCCGGCCAGCAAGTCGCGCTGATCGTAGCCGTCGAGATGCACCTTGAAAGTCTTGTCACCCACGCGCTTGCCCTGGATAAGTTCGTTCTGGACTTCGGGATCGCCAGCCGCAGCAACCAGCGTCTGCACCCAATCTTCGGCGGACACGATGTCGTTTATTTCAGTGTGGGGTTTGACGAGACCGGGCCATCGCACCATCGCGGGCACGCGATAGCTGCCCTCCCAGTTTGTATTCTTCTCGCCGCGAAACGGCGTGGTGCCGCCGTCGGGCCAGGTGAAAGTCTCGGCGCCGTTGTCGGTCGTATAGATGACGATCGTGTTGTTGGCGATGCCGAGATCGTCGAGCTTCTTCAGGAGCTGACCAACCTGGCCGTCGTGCTCGACCATGCCGTCGGGATAGACGCCGAGACCGGTCTTGCCTTGCGACTCAGGTTTGAGGCGAGTCCAGATGTGCATGCGACTTGAATTGAACCACGCAAAAAACGGCTTCTTTTGATTGTTCGCGCGGTCGATGAAATCGATGGTGGCTTTGAGGAACTCGTCGTCCACCGTTTCCATGCGCTTTTTGGTGAGCGGTCCGGTGTCCACGCAATTTTGCTTGCCCCAGCTTCCGAAGCGGGCATCGCCGCCGGGAGTGTCAGTCGTGGTCGCGGTGCATCGCAGGACGCCGCGCGGACCGAAGCGCAATTTGAATTCGGTGTTCTTGGGATAGTCGGGATGCTCGGGCTCGTCTTCGGCGTTGAGATGATAGAGGTTGCCGAAGAATTCGTCGAAGCCGTGGACCGTCGGCAGGAATTCGTTGCGATCGCCGAGATGGTTCTTGCCGAATTGTCCGGTCACGTAACCCAGCGGCTTGAGCAGGTCGGCCAGCGTCGGGTCCTTGTCCGACAGACCCTCCTTCGCTCCCGGCAACCCCACCTTCAGGAGACCGGTACGCATCGGGCTCTGGCCGGTAATGAATGCCGCGCGGCCGGCGGTGCAGGATTGCTGGCCGTAGTAGTCGGTGAAAATCGCGCCTTCGTTGGCGATGCGATCGATGTTGGGCGTGCGATATCCCATCATGCCGCGATTGTAGGCGCTGATGTTCCAGTAGCCGATGTCGTCGGCCATGATGACGAGGATATTAGGCTTGTCGCCGGCATACGCGGCGCGTACGAACGCGGCACCGACGATTGCGGTGATCAAGAGCGAGATCGCGAATCGCTTACCGTTCCACTTGAGCATTGCAAGCCTCTTCCCATCGCTGAAATGTTTACCCACTGTATCTTAACAGCTTCTTCATCTAGCGAGGGCTCGGCTATTGTACTTTGGTGCAACACCGCTCGGAGCACTCACTCTGCGTTACGCGGTGGGCTCGATAACTTCGCCGTCGCGGGTTGCGGTTAGTTCGGGGGGAACAGCGCGCAGGACAGGGACTATCAGGGCGGTTGCCAGGGTCGTGATTATCACTGCCGAGGCGAAGCCGCCTTTGGAGTAGATGAAGCTTCCAAGCAGGTTGCCGGCGTTGCCGGCGAGCGCGAACATCGAGGTGTTCGCGACCATCATTGCGGTTCCTTCGAGGCCCTTGGGACATGCGCGCATGATTAGATCGATGTAGGCGGCGGTGGCGAAGCCGCCGAACAGGCCGTAAAGGATAGCGACCATGATTGTGCTGGCGGGTCCTACCGCCAGGAACATTATCGGGCCTTGCAAGATGGCTACTATAGTTCCCCACCATAGGAGTCGCGAGAGCGGTGCGCGGACGCATAGGTAGCCGTACAACAAGCTCGTGGGCAGGAAGAACAACGACTGCAGCGCGGTGAAGGTGCCGAACAGTTCGCTGGAAATCCGGACTTGCTCGGTCAGGTGATAGAACATCGGCGTGCCCCATCCCGGACCGAAGTTCCACAGAAAGTAGATCGCGGCGGCCGGCCATAATGGGCGATGGCGGACCAGCCGGCGGATTGCGGCGAAGCCTTTTTCGTAGGGGCCGACCGAGGTCTCGAAATCGCCGGCGGCTGCGAGTCGCCAGAAGGATTGCATCACGATCACAATCGTCACGCCGGCCGCAATCAGGAAGGTGCCGCGCACACTGGCGTGCGCGACCAGCCATCCGCCGGCCAGTGCGGATATCACCGCGGGGGTGAAAAAGCCGAAGCTGAACACGACGCTCAGGCGTCCGGTCATCCCGTGAGCCTGCGCGACGCCGGTCATGAGCGCTTGCGCCGACGCGAAGATCATTACGTACACGGCAATGATGACGAGGACTATCGACAGCAACTTGTAATAATCGACCGTCGCCGCGGCCAACCACAGGTACCCGGCCGCGGCGAGCAGAGCGCAGGCGAACAGGTATTGGCGATCGCCCCATCGCGGGTTGCGCCATCGGTCGCGGATGAAGCCGAAGGCGAAGCCCCCGCAGACCGGTATCGAGGCAATCGCGAGGAAGATTGCGAGGCGCACCGGGGTAAGGTGCAGGGTGTCCTTCAGGAAATAATTGATCGGAATCGAGGCGATACCGAGCGGCGAGCCGAGACCGACCGCGATGTTCAGAATCGCGAAATAGGAAAAGACTCCCCATTGCGTCGCGTGGCTGTCGGCGCCGGTTGACGGTTGGCGGACGCCGGGATTGTCGTCGCCGGCGGAGGAGTCTTCAAGTTCCATTAATCGCTCGACGCAACTGTACATCTAATTTTTGGTGATTCCGAATGTGCTTGCCTCGCATGTTTGGCAGGGCCATTATAGGGCGCGCTTCGGCACCCTCTTTTCAGGAGAGCGTTTTGCATAAGCACCGCCTAGAAGAGACCTCACCCCCCTGCCCCTCTCTCCCTTCTGGAGAGGGGGAATGAAGAGCGACGGGGTTGGATTTGATGCATGAGTGAGTTGCTGGAAAAGAAAGACGACCTGATCCGCTATTTCGAGGAAGGCGGGAAGCCGCGCGCGCAATGGCGGGTCGGCACCGAGTACGAGAAGGTCGTCGTCCGCAATTCTGACGCAAGCGCAATTCCCTACTCCGGCGCCGGCGGGGTCGAGGACCTGCTGCGGCGGATGGTTAGCGACTACGGCTTCGAGCCGGAAGACGAGCATGGGCATATCCTGGCGCTCAAGGGCGCGCGCGCCGCAATCACGCTCGAGCCGGGCGGTCAGATCGAATTGTCGGGCGAACAATGCGAGAGTATCCACTGCGCCTACGACGAGTTCGCGACTCATGTACAACAATTGATCGAAGTGACCGGACAGATCGGCGCGTCGGTGCTTGGGCTCGGGATGCAACCGGTCAGCCGCATCGATCAGATCGAGCTGCTGCCCAAAGCTCGCTACCACATCATGTACCCGTACATGGCGCGCAAGGGCAAGCTCGGCCAGCGCATGATGAAGCAGACCGCGGGCGTGCAGGCCAATCTCGACTACAGCGACGAGCGCGACGCGATGCGCAAGCTGCGGGTCAGCATGGGCATCGTGCCGCTGCTCTACGCGATTTTCGCGAACTCGCCGCTTAGCGATGGCGGGCTTAACGGCTATCACAGCTACCGCGGGCATATCTGGACCGACACCGACAACGAACGCAGCGGGATTCCGGAGTTCGTGTTCCGCGCCGATTCATCGTTTAAGGATTACGCCGAGTACGCGCTCGACGTGCCAATGTACTTCCTGATTCGCAACCATGAGTACATCGACCTGACGCGACCGCCGGGACTGACCTTCCGCAAATATCTCGAGCAGGGTTACGGCCGCGAGCGCGCGACGGTCGAGGACTGGACCAATCACCTGACCACGATTTTCACCGAAGTGCGACTGAAGAAATACGTCGAGATTCGCACCGCCGACAGCCAGCCGCCGCAGTTCATGCTCGCGCTGCCCGCGCTGCTGAAGGGGATGCTGTACGACGACGATTGCCTGACGGGCGCGTGGGATCTGGTCAAGGGATGGAGCTATCGCGAGCGGCGCGAAATCACCGACGGGGCGCATAAGAACGGACTTGACGCGCGCGCGGGGAAAATTAGACTTCAGGAGCTTGGCTACGAGCTGATGCAGATAGCGGCCAGGGGGCTCGAGCGCCAGCGGACGTTGAACCAAGGCGGCCAGGATGAGAGCATCTACCTGCTGCGCCTGATGGACCTGGTGCGCAACGGTCACAGCCAGGCGAGCCTAGTGATCAGCCGCTGGAAGGGTGAATGGAACTACGACGTTGCTCGTCTAGTGAAAGGATGCGCGTACGGGGCTGAGCCGATCCTGTAGATGCAACTCAGATTTTCACAGATTCACGTCACGATTCTGAATTTCGTTTTGATCGCGGTGCTGGCGATCGTATCGGCGATGTGCGTGCGCGACATCATCGTGCGCAGCGTCTCGAACCAACCCGACGCACTCACGTCGGCGCCCGCGCCCAGGGTCGTAAACGGAGTGCGGAGCCGCGCCTACTACGATCTGATCGTCAAGCGCGACATCTTCAACGCGACTCCGCAAGACAACACGCCGGCGCCGGTGGTGGAAGCGGATCTCAATCTGAAGCTCATCGGCACTTCGCTGCAGAGCAGGTCGAAGCCGTATGCGATAATCGAAGATCCGGCCGGCAACGAAACGCTGTACCAGGTGGGCGAGGACATTCCTGACGCGGGCAAGCTGGTGAGCGTCGAGACCAACCGCGCGCTAATCGACCGCGGCGGGCATCGCGTCGCGATTGAGATTCCGTCGTCGGACATCTCCGAAGTGCCGCCGTCACACTTGGGTGCAACTGCCCCGGTGGGCGGCATCCGAAGGCCGCTGCTCCGAGGACTTCCCGCGGCTATCCGGCAAAAGCTGCAAACGATGCGGCACGGTCCCGCCGGGGCGGCCAGCGATGACAACGATAACAGCGACGATAACGACGACAGCGACGACAGTGACGACAACAGCAGCGCCAAGATCCAGTTGAAGAAGCTCGGCCCCGGCCGATTCGAGGTCAGCCGCAGCGAAGTTCAACAGACGATGGAGAATCCCGCGCAGTTCTTCTCGCAGATGCGCGCGATGCCGCATTTCGTCAACGGCAAGACCGACGGCTTCTCGATTTCACAGGTCCAGCCCGACTCGGTTTTCGCTCAACTCGGCCTGCAGAACGGCGACCTGCTGACCTCGATCGACGGACAGCCCGTTACCAACCCGATGCAGGCGATGGGATTGATCCAGGCGGTGAAGACGGCCTCAGCGATCGACCTGGTGGTGAATCGCGGCGGTACGCCAACCTCCGTTCACCTCGATTTGCGCTAGCAGGGTGACCCCTGCATCCAGTATCAAGGCCGCGCTCCGTTGTCGCGCGCGCACGAAGGATTTCAGACAGCGGCACACGTAAAGGTCGTCCTCCCGACGAAGCGAGCATCGCGAGCAGCTTTGTCATATATGGACCCAGCCCAGAGGCAATAGTTGCGCGAAGAGTAAAGGGTGATGGATGGGAGCACGGTTGCGGCCATATATTCGGCTTCTTTGAGTGAGCGGGGTGATTCAGCTCGAGCCATGATGAAAGATCCGCGCACCTGGAGCTCATCATCCTGACGGCCTCGCGATGGGCCGTGACAAAGCACAGCGTTGCCAGGTGACGGTGTGACCGTGTTAGCCATCAGTATCGATTAGCGCAGCCTTCGCAACTCGTTGGCAAGTTCTTGCACGCGGGTTCAGTGGCGCCGGATATCAGGTCCGCTGCTTAAATGATTTTTTCGTTCCGCCCTTCGTCGGCGCTGAGGGCGGAATGAAAAAATGCGCTCTGCTCTGACCGCCGGGGTGGGCGCTCTGCACGGCGACGGCCAGCATCTTTTCGCTGGCCGAGCGGTGCGCGCGGCGGCGGGGCGCCGGCGCCTGGCGATGCGCCCGCGCCGGACAGTAGTCTTCGCCATAGCGCAGCAGCGCCCATGCCACCCGCGCGTTCTTGTTGGCCAGCGCCACTGCCGCCACGTTGTGGCCCTTGGCCTCGCGCAGCCGATTGAGCCAGCCCGCGCGCGGGTCGGTGTGGCGGTGGGCGGCGTATACCGCCGAGCGTCCGCCATGGATCAAAAGGGTGCGCAGATAGCGGTTGCCGCGTTTGGTGATGCCGCGCATCACGGTCTTGTCGCCGGTGTTGCTGTGCCCGGGGACCAGTCCGAGGTAGGCGCTGAAGTGACGCCCGTTGTTGAACTCATGGCCGTTGCCGATCGCCGCGGCCAACGCGCTTGCGCCTAGCGGTCCGATGCCTTCGATCTTCAGCAGCCGCCGGCAGCGCGCGTCCTGCTGGCAAAGTTGAGCGAGCCGGCGGTCGTATTGCTCCCGGCGCTGGGTAAGATAGTTGAAGCGCTCGAACTGCTCGGCCACCACTTCTCTGAGCACCGGAGTGAGCCGCTCATCGCTGCTGCCGAGCAGTTCCGGCACCGTGCGCTTAAGTGCGGCGGTGCCCTTGCGCATCACTATTCCATACTCGTGCAACAGCCCGCGGATCTGATTGGACAGCGCGGTCAGGTCGCGAACCAACAGCGCGCGGGCGCGATGCAGCGCCTGCAGGTCCTGCTGCGCGTGGCTCTTGGGCTGGACCAGGCGCATCGAGGGCCGGCTCATCGCCTCGCAAATCGCGGCCGCGTCGTGGCGGTTGTTCTTGTTGCCGTCGACGTAGGGCTTGACCTTGTGCGCCGGCAACAGCTGCACCGTGTGTCCGAGCCGGCTAATCTCGCGATGCCAATAGTGCGCACCGCCGCAGGCTTCCAGCCCAATCGCGCAGGGCTTGAGTTGGGCCAGGAACTCCAGCAGGCGCGCGCGGGTTACGGTCCGGCGCAGCACCGGCCGCTCGCGCCGATCGACTCCGTGCAGCTCGAAAATCTGCTTTGCGATATCCATCCCGATTCTTGTAACTTGCATAGCGGACCCTCCCGTAGTTCGTTTCGATGGTCTCGTTACCATCGCTGGCTCATTATGAAGCCGTTGAACACGGGCTGGGTCCATCTCATCATCCTGACGAAGCGAGTCGCGCGGAAGCGGCGCGCACTGTTGTCATCCTGACGAAGCGAGCATCGCGAGCGGCAGGAAGGATCTCGGACAGCTTCGCGCTAGCGAAGCCGGTTCCGGTCTCCGAAATCGAGCAGCGCTCTTTTGCTGACTGCGACGCGGGCGGCAAAGTGGCCGATTGGGCGACTATAGCGGCGGCTTCTGAAGTGCGTTACAAAACCTGAATCATGGAAGTTCGCGCTGCGCATCGGAGTGAGCGGGACGAGGTGCTCGACCTGCTTGCGCGATGGTATGGGGACCGCGCGTTTTTCGAGCGCTACAATCACAACGATCCAAAGTTTCGCGATGAGTTGTGCCTGGTCGCGCGCGACGGTGGCAGACTCGTTTCGACCGTGCAGATATTCGATCGCGCGATCAATCTGGACGGACAATCGATTCCGATGGGCGGCATCGGCTCCGTCTTCACGCTCGAGGAGTACCGGCATAAGGGCGTCGCATCGGAACTGATGCGGCTCAGCGTCGATACGATGGTGCGCGAAGGCTTCGAGGTGTCGTTGCTGTTTGCGGAACGGCTAACCTTTTACAACCAGTTCGGTTGGCGCGAGCTCGAGCGCAAGTTCAGCATCCTGGCGGGCGCTGCTTCAATCAACGCGCCCGATCGTTTCGTCATCGACTCATTCGAGACCGAGCGCGACCTGGCCGAGGTTGCGAAGATACATCGCGAGTACAGCGGCCGCTTCAACGTCACCGCAGTCCGCGACGACCCAGCATGGCGGGCGAACCTGAAGTTCGCCGGTAATCAGCCGCTCCATCCGGGCGAAGGATCCGAAGAGTACTTCGTCGTGTGCCGCGACGGTGCGCGAATCGCGGCGTATGCGCGCGTCACGCGGTTCCACGGCGTCTCGATGGTGATGGAGTACGGTTACGCTCGCGGCGGAGTTGAGGCGATGCTCGCGGCCTTCAAGTATCTCGGGCAGTCGGCAGCGGGCGTTCCAGTCACCGTGAAGCGCATCGGAGATCACGGGCGCGCAGCCCTGCTTCACAGCGCGTCGAAGCCCGCGGAGCCGAGCGTCCTCGTGACGCATACAGCGCACGATTCCGCGCTCGAAAAAGCGCTGGGCGACGCGGGATGTCCGGTCGCGCATCACATCGACAACAACTACATGTGGCGCGTGCTGACGCCGGACACACTCGCGCGGCGGTTCGCGATGGCTCCGGAAGCCGCCTCGGCGCACGCGATGAGAATCTTCGCCGATACGCGATCCGTCTTCTGGACCGCCGATCGCTTCTGAGCGGGCATTTTCCGAATAAGGACGCTCGCCGCAGTGCGGGTTGTTCCGCTAGTATCGTTGTGTTGTTCCGATGTGATGTGGAGGTGGTGCGTGATGAAGTTTCTGTCGCGATACGGCGAATCGGCCGCGGGCACGGCGGCCCGCCCCACTCATGTTACTAGCCGAAGATCTGGATTTATCGCGTTGACCGTGGCGCTCGCGGCGCTAATGGCGCCCTGCCCAGCCCTCGCCGCGCGCCGCCATCATGCCGCAGTCAAGGCTGAAGCCGCTGATGAAGAGAACGCTGCCAGCGCTTCCAGCACGGCCCTGGGGACCTACTCCGAGGCGTGCGTGCTCGAGCCAGTGACCGGCACTGTCATTTTCGAATCGCCGAACGATCACGCGCCGTGGCCGACCGCGTCGCTGGCGAAGATGATGCTGATGCTGATTGTTGCCGAGAAACTCCACGACGGATCGTTGAAGCTCACCGACAACATCACCACCTCGCGCAAAGCGGCGGAGATGGGCGGATCTCAGGTCTATCTGAAGGAAGGCGAGACGTTTTCGCTCGACGACATGATGAAGGCGGTGGTCGTGCATTCGGCCAACGACGCGTCGGTGGCGGTCGCGGAGTATATCGCGGGATCGACGGATGCGTTCGTGGTGATGATGAACCAGCAGGCCTCGGCGCTCGGGATGAAGGACACGCACTACTACTCGGTCAATGGGCTGCCGCCGTCGAAGGGCGAGTCGGCCGACGTGGCAAGCGCGTACGACCAGGCGATTCTCGCGCGCGAGCTGGTGAAATATCCGGACGTGATGCGATGGGCGTCGATTGACACGGCGCCGTTTCGCGCAGGCACGTTCGTTCTGCGCAACACCAATCACATGGTGCGGACGTATCAGGGATGCGACGGGCTCAAGACCGGATTTTATGACAGGGCCGGGTTCAACGTGGTCGCCACTGCAAAACGCAATGATCTGAGGCTGATCGCGGTGGTCCTCGGCAGTCAACACAAGCTGACGAATTTCAAGGAAGCGTCGGAGATGCTGTCGCAGGGATTTCTCAACTACGAGCTGCATCCGATCGCCAAGAAAGGCGCGCCAATCGCACAGTCAGTCGCGGTAACCGGCGCTGATAGCGCCAATATCCAGCCAGTTTGGGGCAGCGACGCAGGAGTCTTCGTGAAGCGTGGCGACGCGAAAAATGCGCTCAAAGTCGATTACAATTTGCCGGCTTCCATCGCGGCGCCGGTCAAAGCGGGGCAGCAGATTGGAACCGCAAACGTTACCGAAAGCGGCAAGCCGGTCGCGACGATTGCGCTGCTCGCGCCTTCCGACGTCGCCAAATCGACGTCGTTAACTAAACGTTTATTAAGTATTTTCTAAGCACAATTGTCTGCGATTTGTCCTATAGGGGACGTTTCAAATTAGGCATTGGATCCCGTGAGTGCTAAGGTGGTGCGTGCGTACCCTCCGCCTGATGACTGCCAAAGAAAAATTTTACCGCGCGTACATGGATTTCTTCGAGATTGCCGAGCGCAAGCGCCGCTGGAATCTCTTTGAAGATGTGCCGTGGGACAAACTCTCTCCGAGCGCGAACACCGAAGAACGCGCGATTCGGATCGAGACCTATTGCTCCGAAGAGATGCTGCTGCCGGACTATACCGCGGCGGGCAACGAGTTGCTGCGCGGCGTGTTCGGATTGGCGTGGTTTCAGAACGCGTGGAGCTACGAGGAATCGCGCCACGGGCTGGTGTTTCGCGAGTACCTGATCAGGTCCGGGCTGCGCACGCAGGCGCAGTTCGACGCGTTGGAGACGGACGTGTTCTCGCGCTCGTGGAAGGCGCCCTTTCCGACGCGGCGCCAGATGAGCTGCTATGGGGCGCTGCAGGAATCGGCGACCTATCTGGCTTATCGCGCGCAGAAGGATCGCGCGGAGCAGGAGCAAGACGCGACGCTCGAGGCGATTTTTTTCCTGGTCAGCCGCGACGAAGCCGCCCACGCCGGCTTCTACCGCTCGATGATCGAGATCGACATGGACGAAGACCGGTCCGGCACCCTGGCGGACCTGGCGTACGTGATTGCGCATTTCAAGATGCCCGGCGACGGCCTGCTTCGGAACTACCACGAGAACCTTAGATTAGGCGCCGGCGGGATCAGTCCGCGCGTGTTCCTGACGCGAGCGGTGTTGCCGTTGCTCAAGCAGTTGGGGACCAGCCGCGACGAGCTCAAGCGCGCCGGCGCCGCAGTAGTTCCACTGCGCGCGGCCTCCTAGCAATCCTGATATATTTCTTCCGGCGATGACCCGGAACCGACTTCTGATTGGCGCCTCGGCGCTCCTGCTGATTTGGATCGGCGGCAACCTGGCGCTTCATTTCGGCCAGAAGCATCACGACATTCTCAACTACGACATCAGCCAGAATTTTCCACCCGACAAACCGACCGTGCCCGGCGAGATCTATGCGTCAACGCTGGCCGCGATCATGGACCATGAACTGCACACCGGCTTCGGCTGGCGGCCCAACGATTTCTTCCTGTGGGGTCCCAAGGTCATGGCCGACAACAACGCCGATCGCCAGCTCGGAATCATCCAGGCGGTTCGCGAGACCACGCGCGTCTTCAAAGACAACCTCACCAAGGTTTCCTCGAATCAGTACGATCCGAACCTGGTGATCGCCGACACTGATTTTCGCAACGATGCCCTGAAGTGGATACTGCCTTCGCCTGAAGGCAAGTACGACGACGGCGTCGAGCATCTGCGCATGTACGTCGCCGGCTTGCACACGACGCCGCCATCGTCGCGCGAGCTCAACACCCGCGCCGTCGAGCTGGTGCGCTTGATCCAGGCGTGGACCGACCTGCTGGGCGACGCGCATGCCAACTTGTATCGGAGCACACAGGACGACGGCAGCCCGGTCCACAGCTGGGACTGCGATCATTATTTCTATCATTCGCAAGGTTACGCGCACGTGATGTACCACATGATGCACGCGCTCGAGCGCGAATACGCGGGACAGCTAAAGGACGACCCTGTTCTGAAGACGCTGTTCGACGATTCGATCAAAGCGCTCGGCCAGGCCGCCGTGATGAAGCCGTTAATTGTTCTGAACGGATCGCCCGATGGACTCTTCGCGAACCATCGCCGCAACCTCGACGCCTACATCACCGAGGCGCGCCAGAAGATGTACTCCATACGCGAAGAACTGCAACGCTCTCCGCTGTAGCAGCGCGGCTACAGCTCGATGAACGGGCACAGCAGCATCACGCCGCCGCGGATCAGCAACTCGAGCATCGAGGGGGCCCAGCGGTTTGGGATTCCGAGCGCGCCGGCGGCGGCGCGTATCGCCCACGGCGTCGAGGCCTCGGCGCTGCCGCCGCGAAAATCCAGCCATCGGCGCTCAGCGCGATAAGTCACCAGTTGATGCTTGCGATCGGCGGCGATATGCGCGCGATCGCGCGCGATTGCCACCGCAGTCGAAAGACCGCCGACTTCGTCGATGAGGCCGCGCTCCTTCGCCGCGAGGCCGCTCCAGATACGTCCCTTGGCTACTGCTTCGGCCTGTTCGGGGCTTAGGCGGCGGCCCTCCGCGACCTTGGCCGTGAACGCCGCGTACAGCAGGCCGACGGTTTCGTTGAGCTGCGCGAGCTCGGTGTCGGTCAGCGCGCGCGCAAAAGACAAAGCGTCGCTAATCGGCGCGCTCTTCACGAAATCGAAATGGACGCCGAGTTCTGTGAGCAAGCTGCCGAGATTGAACTTCGCGTACACGACTCCGATGGAACCGGTGATCGTCGCCGATTCGGCAACGATCGCGTCGGCGCCGGCCGCGACGTAATAGCCGCCCGATCCCGCCACGTCGCCCATCGAGACGACGACCGGCTTGCCGCGCCCCTGCGCCTCGCGCACGGCGCGCCACACCAGGTCGGAGCCGACGGCGGATCCGCCCGGCGAATTGACCCGGAACACGATTGCTTTGACCCGCTCGTCGCGCGCCGCGCGATCTATTTGCGCGGCGGTCGCGACGCCGCTGATGTACTCGCCGGTCGCGGGCGCGTCGCCGGAGACAACCGGCCCGCTGGCGTGAACCAGTGCGATTCGCGCGCGGCGCCCGCGTTCGCGGGTGAAGATTGCGTGGCGCCGATAGCGCGCCAGGTTGACGAACACTTTGCGCGTCGCTTCGGGATCGAATTCAGCGCGGATGTCCTCGATGTAGCCCTCGCGATCGATCAGTTTATTCTCGACCGCGAACTTTGCGCTGACGAAACCCGCCGCGATCAGCTCGAGCGCTCTTTCAGGAGAAAGTTTGCGCGACGACGCGATCGCCTCGACCAGGATTTTCTCCCAGTCGGCGACAATCGCCGCCATACTCTCGCGCACCGCCGGCGACATCGTGTCGCGCCCGAGCGTCTCGGCGGCGCCCTTGTACTCCTTCCATTGCAGGGTCTGCGCCTGGATTTTCAGCTTGTCGAGCGCGCCTTTAAGAAACACGCCGCCAGTCGCGACGCCAAGCATCGTCAGCATCGTATCGGGATTGGCGACAATCTCGGTCGCCCCCGCCGCCACCAGGTATTCGCGCAGCCCGGCGTCGTCGCCGCGCAGCAACGCGATCACGCGCTTGCCCGCCGCATTGGCCGCGCGCATCAGGCGATGGATTTCGTGCGCGGTAGCCAGCCCGGCGCCAAAGCTCGCGATCTCGACGATGATCGCGCGAACCTCATCGTCGATAGCCGCCGACTCGAGCGCATAGCGCAAATGGCCGAGGCTCAGCGCACCGCGCCGCATGATTTGATCGAGCGGCGAGCGCGTCACGTCCTCTTCGATTGGACTCGCGAGCCGAATCACCAGGACGGCGTCATGCGGAATTTGCGCGGGTCTAATGACGGCGAAGTAGAATGCCGCGACCATCGCGGCCGCGACCCCAAGGACCGCGATCCCGGCCTTCCAGTCGCCGGCCGCGCAGGCCACCGCCCCGACGCCGCACAAAATCGCGACAATGATCGCGAGTCGGACCTCGCGGCTTATCCACAGGCGTTCGATAAATGGGTACTTCATTCGTTGAATGGGTCGCCTTTTTTCATCGGTCCAAATAGACTACCGCTTTTCAATGCGCAGGTCTTTCCTCATTTTGAGTTTCACAGTGGCGGTCGTGAGCTGTGCGTCGTGCTCGACTAGTACCAATGCCCCCAAGCCGGGGCCGCCGCCGTTTGTCGCCCGTTCGACGACGCTTGAGGTCACCAACGGCATCAAGGTGCTGACCAATGTCGCGCTGCCACCCGGGTTCGCGCCGATTGCGTCGCGTCCGCCCATCTGGATGCAGAACAGCGAAGAGCTTGGCGTGGTCGGAACGCAAGCGGGACACACGATTATGTACGGCCTGGGCGGCGCCGCGTGGCGAACCGGCCGCATCCTCGCCGCGGAGACGGGTCCGGCCGCCGCCGAGGAGGGAAAGATTGCCGACGTTGCGGTGAGCCCCAACGGACTGACGCTCGCGACGGCGATGGTTGCGGCGGGCGGCGATCGGGTCGATGTGATCATTCGCGATTTGATTGCTACCGGGCCCGGCAACGTAATCGCGAACTTCAACGGCAAGTACGATTCCATTTCGATGAGCTGGCTGAACAACGCGACGATCGCGCTCGCGCTGCGGCTGCATCCGGAGCCGCCCGAGGAATCCGGCGCCAGCGAGGAAGAGCAGCCGCAGAATCCGGACGAAGCCGACGTCCAGCCGCCACCGGCGCGTTCGGATGGCTTGCAGTTGATAGTCATCACCGGCGCCGGTTCCGTCTTGCCGCTGAAATTGGCGTGTCCGATGTCGGCGCTTAGTTGGAGCGCGAACGGCGTCTATGCGGTCGGCCAGGGCGACGCCGGCGCCGCGCCGGTGATAATCGATCGGCGCGCCTCGACCTGCACCAGGTTTCATGTGCGGCAGCCGATTCACGTGCTCGATTGGGACAAGAACGACGAAGGATCGTTTCTGTACGTGGGCCCGGACCCTTCAGGGCATACGCTTGGCGTCTTCAAATACAACATCGCAACCGGCGCCGAACATCTGATGGGCGTATCGACGGGCGCGGCCTCGTTCGCGGCCGGCAGCGATACGGTCACGCTGGGCAATCGCGAGCTTTCATTCAAACAGGCGATCGAGCGTCCCCAGGTGCCGATCGTCGCGCAGGTCGCAGTAGCGCAATCCGACTTGTCGAAGATCGATGTGAAGTCGCTCGGCTTCGACAGCTGGCCGGAAATGCTCGCGCAAAGCTCGATGGCCTACTCGAAAGGGGCGGACGAAGCCGCGATGGAAATCTACGCACCGAGCAAGCCGGTGCCGTGGCGGAAAATCGTGACGTACTCGCTGCACTACGACAGCGCGTTTCTGCTAGCCGAAGGTCCGGCGCAGGGAACGGTCACGATGAGCTGGTCCCGGCGGGGACGCTGGCTCGCGTTCCTGGACGGCGACGCCACGCTGGGGACCGTAATGACGGTGCTCGCGCCCCCGCGCTAGGTCTGCTGTCTTGTGTCATCTGACAAAGCGAACGATCAAACGGGAGCGCAGCAAGAGGACACCTCGGACCGCTCCGCGCATTTGTGTCATCCTGACGAAGCGAGCGGCGGGGAAGGCCTTCCCTGAGCGCAGTCCAAGGGATCTCGGACCGCTCCGCGCATTTGTGTCATCCTGACGAAGCGAGCAGCGCGAGCGGCAGGAAGGATCTCGGACAGCTTCGCGCCAGCGAAGCCGGTTCCGGTTTTGAAATCGCGCAGCGATCTTTTCAGATTACCGGCGAGCCTGGATCCAGGCCGAACAGCACGCGTCCTACCACCTCGAAGCGCGAGGTGTTCATCAGCACATGCTGCGTCGCGGTGTGCACGTCGCGCCAGCATCGCTCGATCGCACATGAGGTTTGCGCGGAGTTCATCCCGGCCGCATCCGCGATCAGATCGACCGCCTGCACCGCCAACTTGGCCGCCGTGACGACCGCGAGCCGCGCATGTGCGCGGTCCTGGATGCTGAAGCTCTCGGCGGCCTCACCCTTGCGCCAGATTTCATCGTTGCAACTGTAAAAGTAGGCGCGCGCCGCGTGCAGCAGACCTTCGGCCTGCGCGAACTGAATCTGTGCGAGGGGACGCTCGCGCAATGTGGCCCGGGTCGCGGCCGGGACTTTGGCTTGCGCGATTTCGTTCAGCGTATCGAGGGCATGCCGGGCGGTGCCGAGCACCACCGAGACCAGACCGCCGACAAATTGCAACTGCAATGGGATGTTTGCGAGCGGACCGCGCTGCCATGGCGATTTCGCGTTCAGCCAGTCGAAAGTGAATTCGTCGGGCACGAAGACGTTCTCGAACACGCAATCGTTGCTGCCGGTGCCGCGCATTCCGGCGGTTGACCAGGTGTTGAGGATAGTCGCGTGCTTGATCGGAAACAGGCCTCCGCGCATCATCGGAAACCCATCGACGATTTCGGGTGCGCCGTCGCGCAAAACCATTCCCGCCGCCATCAGGTAGGTCGCATGCGCCGACGCGCTGGCATAGGTCGCTCTCCCGCTGAATCGCCATCCCCCTTCAACTGGAACCACGCGGGTGGTCGCGGGATTCAGCGAGCCGGCGCTGACGCTGCGCGGATCGCCGTAAATTTTCTCGAACGCGGCGCGCGAAAGGTTGTATCCGAACAGCGGACCGCCCGAACAAATCGCGAAATTCCATCCGGCCGAGGCGTCGATGCGCGAGACTTGTTCGCACAGCCGCAGCGAATCGGGAATCGTCAGCTCGGCGCCGCCCATCTCGCGAGGTACTAGAACCCGGAACAGCCCGGTGTCGTGGAAGGCGTCCACAACCTCGCGCGGTATCTGCGCTTCGCGCTCGGCGCGATCGGCATGCGCGCGAATTATCGGCGCAAGCGTCTGCACTTTGTCGAAGTAAGGCCGCGCGTGTTCGGATAAAAGCCGATCCATGTTCAAAACCTCTGTCGCGCGGGAGTTTAACCGCCGAGGCGCGCGCGATTTGCCCAGTAGTCCGACGCGGTGTGGAAGGCGGCGGCGGCGCGCTCGAAGCTGTCGAACACGACCAGGCCTCGTTCGCTCGCCAGCGTTTTGCCCCGCGCGACGATCGCCTCGACGTGCGCCGGATGCATCACGATTGCGAACGGTTTGGCCGAGCGATTGGCAAAATCCGCCAGCTTGTCGAGCAGGCCGGTAATTTCATCCTCATGCGCGGCCCATCGTGCGGCGCGGAGCCCGGTGCCGACTTCCAGCACGATCGCGTCGATAACCGCGTCGCGCTCCAGAATCTCGAGGATGCGATCGAGGTTGCCCTGATGATGGCCGGCGCCGATGGTGCCGCCGGCGTCGAGCGGATTGCGGTAGCTGCCGCCGATCACATTGAAGAACGTTTTCAGCTCGTCGTAAGAGGAGCCCGAGAGCGCGGGAATTTCGAGCCCCGCGGTCGCGAAGGTGTCGGTGATCACCACCGATTGCCCGCCGGTCATCGCGACCAGGCCCATGCGCCGGCCCGCCAGTCGTTTGGCGCGCGCGAACAGCTCGACCGCGTCGAGCATCGCGTCGAGGCTCGCCACTTCGACCGCGCCACTTTGCCGCACTACGGCGCGCCAGGTCGCTTCGGCGGTCGCGAGCGAGCCGGTGTGCGAGAACGTCGCGCGCGCACCCGCCTCGGTCACCCCGCCCTTCCAGATGACGACCGGATGCCGCTCGGCCGCGCGCCGGACGCTGTCGAAGAAGCGCCGGCCGTCGCGCACGCCTTCGATATACATTCCGATCACGCGCGTCGCCGCGTCGGCCGACATCAAATCGATATAGTCCGCCGCCTCGAGCACCAGCACGTTGCCGATGGACGCGGCCTTGTTCACCTTGATGCCGTGGGCGGGGGCTTGCAGGCAGAAGTTGATCGTGTGGGTGCCGCTCTGCGAGATGAAGCAGACGTTGCCCGCCTCTCCGACTTCTTCTTCGGGAAAATTGCGCAGACCGGCGCCGGGACTGTAAAGCCCCATGCAATTGGGCCCGACCAGCGCGATTTCCGAGTTGAGCGCGAGGTCGCGCAACTCATTCTCGAGCCGGATTCCCAGCTCCTCCGAAGTCTCCGAAAATCCCGAAGTGAAAAATCCGATCGAGCCGACGCGATTGGCAATGCAGTCTTTCAAAATTCGCGGAGCGATTTGGCGCGGCACGGCGCTGACCGCGTAATCGATCGGCTCGGTGATTTCGGCCAGGCTCTTGCGGTTCTCGACGCCCATCGCTTCGATTCCGGGAATCTCGTTCGGATCGATCTGCACCGAGTAGAGCTTGCCCTTGAGATGCGCCATCGCGCGCAGCCACATGTATCCGCCCATTCGCTTGTCGCCGATGACGACGACCGTGCGGGGGTTGAATGCGCGCTCGAGATTTTTGAGCCGCGCCGCGCGATGCGGGTCAGCCGGCGTCACCCGGCCGGACTCTGCCGCCAGCACGATTCGCGCATCCAGGATGGCGAGACCGTCCTCGTAAGCGACGACCGGATTGAGATCCAGCTCGGCGATATCCGGATGCGTCGCCGCGATTCCGGAGACGGTTTCCAGGAGCGAGACGATCGCGTCGATATCCACGCCCGGCCGTCCGCGGACGCCGCGCAGAATCTGGCTGCCGCGCAGCCGCGAGAGCATCGCCGAGGCCTCGCGGCCGCCAATCGGCGCGAGCGCGAGCGCCGTATCCTTCATCACTTCAACCAACACGCCGCCGAGCCCAACCATCACCATCGCGCCGAATCGATCGTCGCGGAACGTTCCCGCAATCAGCTCGACGCCCGCTTTCGCCATCGGCTGCACCGCAACGCCGTCGAAGCGGGCATCGCGGGCTTTGTCGGCGAGATTCGCGCGGATTCGATCGAATGCGTCGCGCACCGCCGCTTCATCGTCGAGATTGAGCTCGACCCCGCCGACGTCGCTCTTGTGACTTACGTCCGGTGACTGCACTTTCAGCACGACCGGGAATCCAAGCCGCGACGCCGCGTGTACGGCGTCATCAGCCGTAGCGGCCGGCTCCGGCACGACGACCGGCAGGCCGAGCGCATGCAGAATTCGCTTGCTCTCGATTTCCGTGAGAACCGTCCGCCCACTCGAACGAGCGGACGCAATTACCGATGAAACGATGGAGTCAGCCACGCTTGTCGCGTATAGCAGAGCCACGGAACTATTTGAACCACCGGAGATCCACCGAATGCCGCGCAGCGCCCGCATCGTCAGAAAAGTCTTCGTCACCCGCACGATTGATAGCGCCGCCCTCGAGCGGCTTCGCGCCGCGGCCGCGGTTACGGTATGGCGCGGCGAGATGCCGCCGCCAGGGCCGGTGCTGCGATCCGCGCTGGTGGACGCCGACGCGGTACTCTCGATGATCACCGACAAGATGGACGCGCGCACGATTGCAGGTGCGCCGCGGCTGCGCGTCATCAGCAACCTCGGCGTCGGCGTGGACAACATAGATCTCGCAGCGGCCACCCGCGCAGGTGTCGCCGTCGGTCATACCCCCGGCGTGCTGACCGAAGCGACGGCGGACCTTGCTTTCGGCTTGCTGATGGCGACGGCGCGGCGAATCGCGGAAGCCGATCGTCATGTGCGCGCGGGGAAGTGGCGGACGTGGGGGCCGATGACGATGCTCGGGCGCGACGTGCACTCGAGCACGCTGGGAATCATCGGATTCGGCGCGATTGGGCAGGCGATGGCGCGGCGCGCGAGGGGATTCAGGATGCGCGTGCTCTATCTCAGGCACCCATCGAGCAAGCCAGTGGCCGGCGCGACCGCGGCAAGCCTGCCGCGGCTGTTGGCCGAGGCCGACTACCTATCGCTTCACGCGCCGCTGACGCCAATGACCCGTCACATGATCGGCGCGCGCGAGTTCGCGCAGATGAAACCGGGCGCGATTCTAATCAACACGGCGCGCGGCGCGGTCGTCCATCAAACCGCGATGATCGCGGCCCTCAAATCGGGCAGACTGGGCGGTGCGGGCCTGGACGTTACCGATCCCGAACCGATCGCGCATCGCGATCCACTGCTGCGGTTCAACAACGTCGTGGTTACGCCGCACATCGGCAGCGCGAGCATCGCCACGCGCGCGCACATGGCCGCAATCGCGGTGGACAATATCCTGTCCGTGTTTGCCGGGCGAGTACCGCGATGGTGCGCGAATCGTCAGGTTAAATTGCGCCCTGGAAGTGGAGTAGCCGGGCCGGATTCGGATTGAAAACGAACCGGCGGGGTGCAGGCCCCGCCGGTCTAGCTCTTCAGCTTTGCCGAAAATCGGCGCTGGACTAGAGGCTTGAGTCCACGTTGCTGAGCAGCGAAGTAATCGTCGAACCCATAGTCTGGTAGCCGACGAAAACTACGACTGCGACCGCCGCGAGAATCAGTGCGTACTCAGCCATCGTCTGTCCACGCGCCATTGCGTCTGCCTTCACATACAGCTTCCTGATCAAATCCATGTCCGTGTCCCTCCGGTCCGTTAGAGTGTTTGCGAAACAACCATTAACGCGAAGATCCCATACCCCCGCGCCCTTGCGACGATTTTACGATGGTCGAGAGAGTTTACTGCCGTGTACGCCTACTGCTAGCTAACTAAAAAATCTATCTGGTATTCTATCCAATCCCTATCGATGTTGGCTCTTGATTGGTTACGCTTGGTTCAGACCTTGAAATGATATCTTTACCCAGCTTCGCCATTTTCTATGCGCGGCCAGCTTATGTCAAGCGTCTCTCACGCTCTTGATTCTACTTAATCGCATGTTAAAGCGTCTGTTACCATGTAGTGCAGCATAAAATAAGAGGACTGCATTCGTAGATGCTGCTCTTATCGCTACCAGCATGCTGTAATAAATATATAACTAGACTGTAGAGCTATAAAGTAGCTTTAGCGACGAATCGAGCTGGATGGCTATTGTCCTATAGGCATCTTTAGCGCGTCGCTCAAGCTGAAATTCCCCTCGTAGAGCGCACGTCCGACGACGACTCCGACGACCCCGGCATCGAATCGCGTACGAAGAGCGCGGAGGTCCGCGAGGCTCGCGACTCCGCCGGAAGCTATCACCGGCATCCGGACCAGCTTGGCGATTTCTTCCATGCGAGCCGCATCGACGCCGGCCTGCGCGCCGTCGCGAGCGATGTCCGTCACGATGGCGGCGTCGACTCCAGCTGTGCGAAACCGATCTGCTGCATCGGCCAGTGTGAGCTGAGTGGTCTCGACCCATCCTTTGACCGCGAGCATCCCGTCGCGAATGTCGATTGACCCGAAAATTCGTTTCGGGAACTCGGTGCAGGCTTGGCGGAGCAGCTCGGGATCGAGCAGCGCGGCCGAACCAATCGAAACTCGGTCGGCGCCGGATTTGAACGCCGCCCGCACGGCCCCGATCGTGCGCAGTCCGCCGCTCACATCGATTGCGCATTTGACCGCCGCCCGAATTTCCGCGATTGCCTCGATATTTCGCGGCACCCCGGCAATCGCCCCATCGAGATCAACTATGTGGATAAGTTCCGCCCCCGCCTCCTCGAAGCGGTGCGCAGTCGCGCCCGGATCGGCGCCGTAAACGGTAACCCGGTTCATATCGCCGTGGAGCAGGCGCACGACCTGGCCGCCCTTCAGGTCGATCGAGGGAATGACGGTGAACTTCTCGAACAAGCGGGTTAGCCGCTGAGCGTGCCCTTGGTCGATAACACGCCGGAGAGCCGCGGCTCGCGCGCCGTCGCATGGTCCATCGCGCGCGCTAACGCCTTGAACGTCGCCTCGATGATGTGATGCGGATTGCGGCCGCTGACCAGGTTGAGGTGCAGGTTCATCCCGACCTCGTCGGTCAGAGCCTTCATGAAGTCGTGCACCAACTCGGTCTGGAAGTTACCGACCCGCTCCTGACTGATCGGGACATTGTAACCGAGATAGGCGCGCCCGCTGATATCGACAATCGCGGTGCAGACGGCCTCATCGAGCGGCACGGTCGCCTCGCCGAAGCGCTTGATCCCCGCGCGATCGCCGAGCGCGTCACGGAACGCCCTGCCCACCACGATACCTACATCCTCGACGGTGTGATGGTCATCTATATGCAAGTCGCCGGTGGCCTCGACCTTGAGATCGAAGAATCCATGTCGCGCGAAGCTCTCGAGCATGTGGTCGAGGAAGGGAACCCCGGTCTTTGCCTCGCCGCGTCCTGTACCGTCGAGTTTGAGCGCGACGGTGACCGACGTCTCGCGCGTCTTGCGCTCGACCTGGGCCGTGCGCTTGGGCTTGGTCGGCGCCAGCCGCGTGACCGGTCTTGCACTCTTAGCGTCGCTTCGTAGAATTTTGCGTTTGTTTTGCATTTCCATTTCCGCCTGCCCGCCTTGCCTTCCCGTTCGCGCCGCCGATCCGCAGTTCCATCGCGCGGGCATGGCCCTCGAATCCTTCCATCCGCGCCAGGTGCGCGACTGTTGGTCCGAGCGCCGCGACCGCGCCCATCGACGCCTCGATTATACTGGTTCGTTTGAGGAAATCGTATGCACCCAGCGGCGATGCGAAACGGGCTGCGCCCCCGGTCGGCAACACGTGATTGGGGCCCGCAAGGTAGTCACCGAGAGGCGCGGGCGTCAGCGGACCGAGGAAAACTGCGCCCGCGGCTTTGACTTTGGGCAGCCATCGCGACGGATTGCGCAGGTCGAGTTCGAGATGCTCGGGGCCAATCTCGTTGGCAAGGTCGAAGGCCTCGTTCAAATCATCGACGACGACCATCGCGCCACGCTTGATCAGGGCAGCCTCGACCTGGCGCGCACGCGGCAACGTCTTGAGCGCGACCTCAACCGCCTCGGCGACACGCTGCGCGATGCCCGACGAAGTGGTCAACAGCACGGCGGCTTCGTCGCCGGAACCGTGCTCGGCCTGCGCGATCAGATCGGCGGCGATCCACTTGGGATGCGCGCGGTCGTCGGCGATCACCAGCACCTCGCTCGGGCCCGCCATCTTGTCGATATCGGTAACGCCATAGACCATCCGCTTGGCGGCCTGCACGTAGGCGTTGCCCGGCCCAACGATCTTGTCCACCGGCCTTATGCTGTCGGTGCCGTAGGCGAGGGCCGCGACCGCATGCGCTCCGCCGACGCGGTAGAATTCGTCAACGCCGGCGATTTCCGCGGCCGCCAGGACGGCTAGCCGCTCACCCTCAGACGACGGCGGCGAGACCATCACGATTTCGGCGACGCCGGCGACCTTGGCGGGAATCGCGTTCATCAGCACCGACGACGGATAAGCGCCAAGCCCGCCCGGCACGTAAATTCCCACGCGGCGCATCGGTTGCACGCTTTGTCCGAGACGCATCCCGGACTTGTCGCGATAGATGAACGATTTCTCCATCGTGCGCCGGTGAAACTCAGCGATCCGTTCGGCCGCTAGCTCGAGCGCACGCCGATCCTGGGCGGGGATTCGGTTGATGGCAGACTGGCGTTCGGCAGGGGTGACGCGGAGCGTGGCCGGGGTAATTTTGACGCGGTCGAATTTGGCCGTAAGCTCGATCAGCGCGCGATCGCCGCGCCTGCGCACGTCAGCAATTATCTTCGACACCGCACCGTCGATAGCGGCGCTGTCACCGCCTCGTCGCGCGCGGAGCCCGGCCAGAAATTTTCTAAACTCCGGCGTATGGGACTTGAGAACCCGCGGCCGCATTATTCTTGCGCGCGCTCGATTCGCGCGCCGAGCCCTGACAGCTTCGCGTCGAGTGCCTCGTAGCCGCGATCCAGATGGTAGATGCGGCTCAACTCGGTGGTGTGATCGGCGGCGAGCCCGGCGATTATCAACCCCATGCTGGCGCGCAGGTCGGTCGCCATCACGGGCGCGCCGCTCAGCTTCGAGGGCCCGCGAATCACGGCGGTCGGACCCTTCATCAATATGTCGGCGCCCATTCGCGCGAGCTCCTGCGCATGCATGAAGCGGTTTTCGAAAATCGTCTCGGTGATCACGGAGGTGCCGTCAGCCTGGGTCAGCATCGCCATCATTTGCGCCTGCAGGTCGGTCGGAAAACCCGGATACGGCAGGGTGCGCAGCTCGACCGACTTGAGCTTATCGGCGCGCCCGATGCGGAGACCCTTGCCGTTCGCCTCGACCGTAACGCCGGCCTCGCGCAGCTTGGTTGCGACCGCGTCGAGATGCTCCGTCGGCGCGTTCGTGATCGTGATGTCGCCGCCGGTAATCGCCGCCGCCGCCATCATAGAGCCGGCCTCGATTCGGTCGGGAATAACTTCGTGATCGGCGCCATGCAGCCGCTCGACGCCCTCGATTTCGATCACGTGGGTGCCGGCGCCGCTAATCTTCGCGCCCATCTTGAGCAGCACTAGCGCCAGGTCCTGCACCTCGGGCTCGCGCGCGGCGTTTTCGATCACCGTGCGGCCTCGCGCGGTGACCGCCGCCATCAGAATATTTTCAGTCGCGCCAACCGAGGGAGAATCGAGCCAGATGCGGCCACCGGTCAGCTTCTCGGCGTGCGCCTCGACGTAGCCATGACGAAACTGGATCTTGCTGCCGAGCGCGCGAATCCCCGCGATGTGCAGATTAACCGGGCGCGCGCCGATCGCGCATCCGCCCGGAGTCGAGACGCGCGCGCGACCCGTCCGCGCGAGTAGCGGGCCAAGCACCACAAACGACGCACGCATCGTCTTGACCAGCTCGTACGACGCTTCGTGCGAGGTAACATTCGCGGCGCGCAACTCGATGCGATGCTCGTCGGTCCAGCGCGCCTGCACTCCAAGTTGGGTCAGCAAATCCATCGCGGTTTTCACGTCGCGCAGCCGGGGCACGTTGCTGAGTTGAAGCGGCTCGGAGGTCAGCAGCGACGCCATCATGATCGGCAGTGCGGCATTTTTGCTGCCGCTCAGCGTTACGGTCCCGCGCAACGGAGCGCCGCCGTGAATTATCATTTTTTCCATTGAAACTACGCCCCGCTTCTTCGTGCGCGAACGACACGCACGTGACCCGCGAAATCATTTATCACAGCGACGACGTTCAAGCCTGCTTCCTCGACCAGTTTTCCGACGGCAGCCGCCTGCCCCACTCCAACTTCGATCACCAGTTCGCCGTTTCTTGCGAGATGCCCCGGCGCGGCCGCTGCAATCCTGCGAATGATGTCGAACCCGCCGGCGCCGGCGCCGAGCGCGACGCGCGGCTCGAAACCCCGGACATCGGGCTCAAGCGCGGCGATCGCGGAGTCATCCAGGTAAGGCGGGTTGGCGGCTATCACGTCGAACGTTTCAAGCGCGGGCCCTCCATCGAGAACATTGAAGCAGTCGGCGCGCCGAAACGTCACTCGATTCTCGACTCGATGACGCCGTGCGTTGCGCGACGCCACCGCAAGTGCCTCGGCGGAAATATCGGCCGCCGTGATCCGCGAGCCGGGTGCGTTGACGGCAATCGCGATCGCGATCGCGCCTGATCCGGTGCCGATGTCGAGCACCCGCGCATTGGTTTTCCCGGCGATATAGTTGAGTGCCGCGCCGACCACGAACTCGGTCTCGGGCCGCGGAATCAGCACCGCGGGGCTGACCTCGAAATCGAGCGAGTAGAACTCCTTGTGCCCGAGGATGTACGCAATCGGCTCGCGCTTTTCGCGCCGGGCGATCATAGTGTCGAAGCTTTTCAGGGTCGCCGGTGACAGCTCGATCGAGCCGATGACGGCAGCTTCGCGGGTAACGCCGGCGGCCGCCGCGAGGAGCAGTTCGGCGTCGAGCCGCGACGATTCGATTCCGGCCGTCGCCAGCCTGCGTGACGCCTTGTCGATCTCCTCCAACGCGCGCCGCGACGCTTCGCTCATCGCCACGTTACGAGTTGAGCGATTGCTCGCGGTCGTAGGCAGCCAGCGCATCGATGACCGGATCGATCGCGCCGTCGAGAAAATTGTCGAGCTGATGAATCGTCAGGTTGACGCGATGGTCGGTCACGCGCGATTGCGGAAAGTTGTAGGTGCGGATGCGCTCGGAACGATCGCCGGTGCCCACCATCGATTTCCGCGTCTGCGCGATTTTCGCCTGCTGCTCCGACTGCGCCTGTTCGAGCAATCGCGCGCGCAGGATCTTCAAGGCCTTCGCCTTGTTCTTGTGCTGCGATTTCTCGTCGCGCTGGATTATCACCATCCCGCTCGGAATATGCGTGATTCGCACCGCCGAGTCCGTGGTGTTGACGCTCTGCCCGCCCGGTCCCGACGCGCGCATCACGTCGATGCGCAGGTCCTTCGCTTCGTTGATATTTACTTCGACTTCGTCCGCCTCGGGCATCACGGCGACTGTGACCGCCGAGGTGTGGATGCGACCCGAGCCCTCGGTCTCCGGCACGCGCTGCACGCGATGGACGCCGCCTTCGTACTTGAGGCGCGAGTATGCGCCGCGTCCGGTCACCAGCGCGATCACTTCCTTGATTCCGCCGAGCCCGGTGTCGCTCAGGCTGAGCGTTTCGAGCTTGAAGCCGTGACGTTCGGCGTAGCGGGTGTACATCCGGAACAAGTCGCCGGCAAACAACGAAGCCTCTTCGCCGCCGGTGCCCGCTCGTATTTCTAAAATTACATTTTTCTCGTCGTTGGGATCGCGCGGGGTAAGCAGCTCCTTGAGCTTCTCTTCGACCGCGCCGAGATTTTTCTGCAGCGCCGGCATCTCGGCCTTGGCCAGTTCGCGCAGGTCGGCGTCGTTGCCGTCGAGGATGGATTTGTGGCCGGCGATTTCGTCGGCGATACGAATGTACTCGCGCGCGCACTGCGCCGCTTCGGAAAGCTGCGATCGCTCCTTGGCCAATCGAGCGTATTCGCGCTGATTGCCGATCGTGGCCGGATCGCTGAGCTTGCGCTCGAGTTCCGCGACCCGCTCTTCTATTGCGCTTGCCTTATCGAGCATCGCCCTTCAGCTCGCCAGAGAAAAAGTCAAAAGCCGCCCCCTGAAAAAACAACGGCGCGGCCGCGATGGCCGTGCCGATGGATTCTCCCCCGCGCACCCGGGTGCGTCGCGCACCGCAGGCGGCGGGAGTTGCTATGCTACTTTTCGGCGGCGGTCTCCGCCGTCTTTTCGGCCGGCTTCTTGATGCCGTACTTGCGATTGAACCGCTCGACGCGTCCGGCGGTATCGACCAGGCGCTGTGTGCCAGTGTAAAAGGGATGGCACTTCGAGCAGACCTCGACGTGAAGCTCTTTGATCGTCGAGCGCGTTTCGAAGGTGTTGCCGCACGCACATACGACAGTGCAGCGGCGGTAGTCAGGATGGATGCCAGTTTTCATTTTAATTTCCCGAACTCTTCTACCTATTGTATTGCAGGATACCATCGCAAGGCATCGCAAACAATTCGCCAATTGCGGTTGCCATTTCAGGCTGCTCGAATCGCTCTCGCCACCTCGTTCGCAGCAATAGTAATCACGATCTGCGCGATTGCCAGCTACGCCGCTTCTTCGCCCGCGAAACCGGCGCCGGCGCCCGACGCTGTAAATGCCGGGTTTGCGCCTGACAGCAGAACTCTGTTCGCGCCAATCCTCTGCCTTGCGCCGCCGGGTCCGGCGCGGGCGGCGCGCGCAATCGCGATCTTCGACCGCCAACTGGCGTTCCAGCGCAAACTCTCGTTTCATCCCAAAATTGGTCCGTCGCTTCAACACGTCGTCGATCTGCTGCCGCCGCGACAATCGACCTTGATTCGCGCCGCCGCGCTCTACTCGAACAGCGAAATCCCGTGGCGTGACCAGCCCGACGGCACGCATCAAATTTGCGTCGCCGGACAGCCCGACGGCGCCGACTATCTCTACACGCTGGTCCGGCAATGGCGCAGTCCGGAGGAGCCGGCGCGATTTTCGGGCATCTTCAGCCTCAAGCCGTCGGCGCATTCCACGCCTGACGATGTTTCGAGCGTGACCGGCACGCTCGCGGGCGAGTTGATGATCGATACCTACGGCATCGGCGAGCTAATCGATCTGTTCGCCGACACGCTGCGCGAGTTTCACGGCGATTTGAAGCCGCCGTGGGATTCGGCGCCGGGCAAGTTCAACCATCACGACCGCGCCGCGATGGATCGGTTCCACCGCCAGATGCCGCATCTCGCGGCGAAGTTCGATCGCTATTTCAAATTCGCCAATCTGCTCGACGAATTCAATTCGCCGGCCGGTCCGATCGTGCTGTTCAATGTCGATATGGAAGTTCGCCAGGACGCGCTGAAACAATATCCGCTGCTTTACGATTTCTATCGCAAGCTCGTGCCGGCGGTGGTGGCGAAGTCGGAGATCCTCGATACGCACAGCAACTACTGGATGCGCGAGGCTTTCGATCACGGGCACATACGACTGACGATAATGATCCGCAACGGCCTGCTGACGCCTTTCAACGCCGCGATGCAGCCGGCGGGCGCCGGCGTCGCGCTCGGTGAAATCTCGCGCGGCACTTATCGCACGCTCGCGTCGGGACAGGTGAGCAGCCTGGCAATGAATTTCGGCCTTGCCAATATCGGATTCACGACTGACTACCGCCGCGCGCCGGGCGCCGTGACGTTCGCCAACCGCATGAACGCGGTCCCGCAACTGATCGCGCCACCCGGCGTCCATCAGGTGATGGATTTGGTTGCCGGCGATTTTCTGCGCGTGCTGGCGACCGGGAATGGGGGTTTGAATTCAACGCTAAGCTCGCGCGTTGTTGGTAGCGGCGCGTATGATTTGTCGGGCGGCTTTACCGCCGAGCTGAACTACTCGCCGACGCTCGAGTTGCTCGCGCGCATCGGTGACGCGATCGCCAAGGAGCACAACGACCAGGTCCGCGCGGAGGAACGCGCGTTCGGCGAGGAACTTTTCGACGCATTCGTCGCCGACTACAATGATGCGCGTCCGGCAATCGCAGCGCTGGATTCGGACAAGAGCGATCGGCAGGAAAGATCCAAATGACGCGCGCACGATGGAATCGGGTTTTCACGGCGACCCTCATTGCACTCGCGCTCGTCGGCGCGGGATGCGCCGCGAATGACAAGCCACCGCCGCCCATGCCGGATGCCGGCCAGCAGCAGCCGAAATTGTTGCGCGATTTATCGACCGTCTCCGACGCGCCGATCAATCCGTTGGCCACTGCCGACGTGGCCCCCGCCCGCGGCGATGCACTGCTGCGCGATTCCAGCGGGGTGTCGCCCGGCCCGCGCACTTACCAGGATGATCCCGGCATCGCGCGCACGGTTGGCAACGAGGGGAACCCGGGGACGGTGCGCCTCCTCAACAGCAAGGCCGCCCAGTTCGGCAACTTTTCGAGTTCGATTCTCGATCATATCTACGCGCGGCTGATCGAGGCCGAGCGCGGCGAGGAAATTTCGCGGACCAAGCTGCCCACCGACATCAAGGCGGTCGTCATTACCGCGATCATGAACAAAAGCGGCAAGCTCACTGAGCTCATTCTCGAACAACACTCCGGCCAAGCGAGAATCGATCAGATGATGCTCAACGTCTGCAAGCGGAGCATCTGGTACGAGAATCCCCCGGTCGCGGCGCTCTCCGGCGACGGCACCTACCGGCTCACGATCAGATTGAAGCTTGAGAACTACGCCTCCAGCGACGAGCATCATTGGAGCTTCATCACCGACCTCGGCCTCGGGCTGGGTTAGCGGCGCCCGCCGCCGCGCGTGCGGCAGCCAAGCCCCGCTTCTGCTAGAATCGCCCGCGTGCAATCGCTCGACGACTACCTCCCGCGACCGGGGCTTTCGATTCCCATAGTCACGATTCTCGACGCGCGCGGGCGCATCCTCGAAGACCAGCAGCGCGCGGCAGTTCGCTTCGCGCTGCAGGACGGCGCCGGCGCCGACATCATTTTTGCGGCGGGCACCACCGGCGAATGGGATCGCATCGACAATCAGCGCCGGCAAGCAGTGGCGCGAATCGCAATCGACGAATGCCGCCGCGCGCGCGCGTCCGCGGCCAAGAAGATCGAAGCATGGGCCGGGATCACCGCGCACACGCGGATCGACACGCTCGACAATCTCAGCCACGCGCTCGAGGCCGGCGCCGACGCGGTCGTCGTCGCGCCGCTGTCGATCAACGACGTCGAGCATCCCGCCGATTTCGTCGAGCGCGATATCGGCGCGGTGTTCAATCGCGCGGGGCGGATGATCCCACTGTTCCTCTACGACAACGCTGACATCAGCGCGCCCGGCAAAGCGCCGCACCTGCATACCCGCGACGTCAAGGCGATGGCGCGGCTGCCGTACGTGCGCGGAATAAAAGTCACCGCCAGCAAGAGCGTGATCGGCAACTACACGCGCGCGGCGTCGCACTTCAAGGCCGGCCACGAGTTCGCCATCTACGCCGGCAACGCATACTTGATATTCGATTTGTTCGCGGCGCCCGAAGGCGTCGGCGACCGCATGCGGCATTACTGGAACCGCTACCTGACTCAGCGCACGCGGCCCTACGGCGTGGTCGCGGGGCCGGCCAATGCGATGCCGCGCGAATGGCAGCGCGCCTGGCAGGTTTGCCGCTCGGGCGACATCGAGTTGATGCGACTGTACGCCGACGCGATCGAGGAATTTCGCATCACCTGCACATTCAAGCGCGGCGCCAGGGCCTATCGCCCGACCATCGCGACGCTCAAGGCGTCGCTCAAGGAACTCGGCGTCATCCAGAGCGAGGCGGTCGGCGCGGGCACACCGGCGCTGAACGATTCCGAGCGTCGCGAATTCTCCACCCGCTTCGCCGCTCTGCGTGAACGCAACGCCGAGATGCTCGAGCGCGGATGGGTCAGCGAATACGATTCGCCCGCCGGCCGCGCGCCGGCCACGGAACGAAAATCTGCGGGGCGCAATGGCTGAAGAAAAACTCGACGTCATCGGATGCGGCAGCATGGTGGTGGACCTGTTCTACCGCACGCCGCGGATCATTCGCGCCGACGAAAAAATCCTGCTCCGCGCCCATACCGCCAGCGCCGCCATCGAACGCACGCAGGTCGGCGGCCTGGTCCTCAATCATCTCGGATGGGGCCGCATACTCGGACTCAAAACCGGGGTTTTCGGCAAGATGGGCGACGATCGCAACGGCGAGTTCCTGCGCGACGGCATGGATCGCCTCGGCATCCGCCATCACCTGACCTTCGACGGCACCGCCACCGCGTTCGCCACTATCTTCGTGGACGCCGCCGGCGATCGCGCTATTTACATGGCGCGCGGCGCGACCGGTGAGCTCACTCCCGCCGAGGTGCGCAACCGTCACGGCGCATTCATCCGTCGCGCCAACCTGATCTCGACCGAGATTTCGCAGCTCCCGCTGCGGACGGTGATCGCGATCCTGCTCTTCGCGCGCACGCATTCGATCCCGACGATTCTCGACGTTGACGTGCCGCCCTCCGACGCGATCGGATCGATCGGCACGCGCGCCGAGCTCGAGCGCGCGTTGAAGCTCGCGACCTGGCTCAAGCCGTCGAAGGCCGCCGCGCGCGAAATCGCCGGCAATGGCCGTGATCCGCTGAAGATTGCCGACGCGATTCGGGCCAAGTACGGCAATCGCGCCGTGATCATCACCGAGGGCGACAAGGGCTGCTCGATCGCGGCGCGCGACACTTCGATTCGCGTGCCCGCCTTCAAGGTCAAGCAAGTTGATTCGACCGGCGCGGGTGACGCGTTTCTCGCCGGCGTCTTCGCCGGCCTGCGCCTCGGCCTGCCGTGGGACAAGATTGGGCGGCTCGCAAATGCGGCCGGCGCGGTCGCGGTCACGCGTCTCGGCGCGTTTCCATCGGGCTTCGAAGTGCGCGAGGAAATCCTCGATCTCTATGCCGAGCCGCTGGCGCTGCCGACGCCGCGAGTCGACGCCGAGCCGCGCGAGGCCGCCATCGGCGATTCGAACGGCCAGGTGGAACAATTCTTTGACCTCGCGCTGACCGAGCTCGCAGCGCTGCGCGGCGGCTTGAACATCGCCGCCATCTCGCGCACCGTCGAGATAATCCGCACCGCGCTCGGCCGCGGTGGACGCGTGCACGTAACAGGAGTTGGCAAGCCCGAGCACGTCGCGCGCTACGCCGCCAGCGTGTTCTGCTCGGTCGGCACGCCCGCGACCTTTCTGCACGCGACCGAAACGCTGCACGGCAGCCTCGGCCAGGTGCATCCGCGCGACGTCGTAATCGCAATTTCCAACAGCGGCAGCACCGACGAACTGCTCTCGACCGCGACCGCGATTCGAGAGCAAGGCGCGCAACTGATCGCCATCACCGGCAACAAGGATTCCAGCCTCGGCCAACTCGCCGATCTCGTGATTCACGTTCCCATCCCCAACGAAGGCGGCGGCCTGGGACTCGCACCGCGCATCAGCGTGCTGGGCGAAGTCTTCGTGCTGGCCGGACTGTCCGTAGCGTTGGAGCTCGCGCACGGTCTGACCGTCGAGGAATACTCGCGATGGCATCGCGCAGGCGCAATCGGCGAAGCTGCCCGCCGCCTCGTCGAAACAAGAACCTCCGGCCGCCGCGCCTGAGGGAAGGATAGAACCGTGCGCTATTTGCGCGATGCGGGTTTCAGCGCGACTGAGGCTTCCGCCGTCAGCAGCAGGAAGGTCATCGATTCCTGCAGGTACAGGCTGACGATCTTGTCGTCGTGACTCAGATAGCCGATCGAGAACGTCCTGGCCGAGATGCAACTCGAAGTCGCCGCCGCGCGTGGTCAACACAAACGCGCCGGCAATCGCGGGAGCGAAAATGATCTCCTCGTTGACCAGCCGCTGGATGTGCTGGATGACCGGATAGCCGTGATCGCTCGCCTCGCTCAGCGCCGTGTACGCGTCGGCGCCCATCACCACCGAATACGGCCCGTTGACGCCGGCGAGGCGCAACTGGCTGAGCGCCTCCGCGATCGCGTCGGGATAATGCGACGGGTCGCCGGGCAACGCCGTCACTTTGTTGCTGGTCCCTTGCCTGACGCCTTCGATGCTGGCGGCGGCGTAGCCCTCGAAGATCGCGCGGTCTTCCGAAAATGCGATCAGCTTCGCCGCGTCTTTCAGCGGTTGCCAGTCAGAATCGTTCGCGCCGCGGTCGACGTCGTCGATCGCGTGCCGCTCCAGATCGAACGGCACCCGCAATTCGACCAGCGCCTTGACTTCGCGTTGCCGCGCGATAATGCCGGCGCCCGGCGCCGCCAGGTTCTTCAGATGTCCGGTGCCGACTGCCGACAACATGCTACCGCCCGGCCCTTTGACATCGACGACCCGCCGTCCGGCCAGGTAGCGTTTCAGAGTGCGCTGCGCTTCTTCTTCGATTTGAGCCCACGCGCCGTCAGAGATTGGGGCAAGCTCGCGGTGCAGGTTATTCATCGCGCGATTCTCCTTTCAGTGAGCCGATGCCGAGCGAGCCATCGCGCGCGCGCGCGGTATCAGGTGAAGGGCCTTTCTCAGCGGGGACGGAAGCGGCAGGTGCCGCCGCAATTCCAGCCGGTGTCACGCTATCGAGGAACGAAGCCGACGGCGCAAAAAACAGGGAGCCGGTTACAGCCTGGCTGAAATCCAGGATGCGATCGTAGTTGCCCGGCGGCCGTCCGACGAACATGTTCTCGAGCATCTGCTCGATGATCCGCGGCGAGCGCGCGTAGCCGATGAAATAGGTGCCGAACTCGCCGTGCCCGGGCCGTCCAAAGATTCCGTTGGCGCGGAAGATCTTCTTCTCGACCCCGTCCTCGACGATCGTATTGAGCGCGTTGTGCGCGGAGGTCGGTTTGACGGCGTCGTCCAACTCGATGTCCGTAACCTTGGTGCGGCCGATGATTCGCTCCTGGGTTTCCGTCGGCAGCGCGTTCCAACCCGCCAGATCGTGCAGATACTTTTGAACGATAACGTAGCTGCCGCACTCGAAGGCCGGATCCTCGTCGCGGATCAGCACCGCATCGAGCGCCTCCTTATCGACCGGATTCTCCGTGCCGTCCACGAAGCCCAACAGATCGCGATTGTCAAAATAGCTGAAGGCGTGGACTTCGTCTTCGACCGAAACCGCGTCACCGAGCGCCGACAGGATCTGCGTTGCGAGCTCAAAGCAGAAGTCCGGCCGCGACGATCGGATATGAAAGAGCACGTCGCCGGGCGTCGATACTGCCTTGTGCGAGCCGCCGACGATTTCGCGGAACGGATGCAGTTCCGCGGGCCGTGGATCTCCGAACAGCCGATCCCACGCCGCCGAGCCAAAGCTCATCACGCAGGAGAGGCCCGCCGCCGTGTCACGGAATCCGACCGCGCGAATCAGGGCGGCCAGTCCCGGACACATCGCGCGGACGGCGGTCGCGCTCTCCGGACGCGGGTCAAGCGTGACGACGATAAACAGCGACGCCTGGGTCGGTCCCATCACCACGCCTTGAGGCGTGACAGGCTGCGGCGAAGTGGCGTTGTTGGGCGCGTTGATATCAGTCACAGCGCATGCATTTGAGCACGATCGCGAGCTTGGATAAACCGTTCCGCTCGGCCAATCCTGTACTTCTCTTGTGCGCCGGTCTATGACTCTTGATGAGCTTACCGATCCCGTTCAGGAGGACATCACCATGCACGTTGGCTACGGCGCGGTATTTCAGAATCCCGGCAACGCACTTCCTGACGCCGAGGTTTATCGCAACGAGCTGCGGCTGGCGGAGATGGCCGAGCCGCTCGGCTTCGATTCGATCTGGTCCGTCGAGCATCACTTCGACGACTACACGATGTGTCCCGACGTGCTGCAATTTCTCTCCTACATGGCGGGCCGCACCACGCACGTGAAGCTCGGGTCGGGCGTGGTCGTGCTGCCATGGCACGATCCAATCCGCGTGGCCGAGCAGGTTTCGCTGCTCGATCACGTTTCCAATGGCCGCGTCATACTGGGCTTGGGCCGCGGTCTCGCAAGAATCGAGTACGACGGCTTCCGCCTCGATCAGAACGAAGGCCGCAACTTGTTCGTCGAGTACGCCGAGCTGGTGTTGAACGCGCTCGAAAACGGTTACATGGAAGGCGGCAGATTCACGCGTCAGCCGCGGCGCGAGATTCGTCCGCGCCCCGCGCGATCGTTCAAGGGCCGCACCTACGCCGCCGCCGTGTCACCCGAGTCGATGCCGATAATGGCGAAGCTGGGCGTCGGCCTGCTGGTGATTCCGCAGAAGCCGTGGGACGCCGTCAAAAAAGATTTCGAGGTCTATCACAAGGTCTGGCGCGAGGTTAACGGCACGGCGCCGATACCCAAACCAATCTCGGGCGGCTTCTGCGTCGTTGCTGAAAACAAGGACCGTGCCGAAGAACTCGCGATGAAATGGATCGCGGCCAACTACCACACCGTCATGAAGCATTACGAGATGACGTTGCCCGAGTTCGGCACCAAGAAGAGCTACGAGTTCTACAGCAACGTTGGCAAGTTCATCAAAAAGACCGGCCCCGACGTTGCGGCGCGCGACTTCGCGATGCTGATGCCGTGGGGCACGCCCGACCAGGTGCTCGAGAAGTGCGCGTTCATCCGCGACACGATCGACGCCAACGGCGTGATGTTCAATTTCAGCTTCGGCGGAATGCCATATGAGGACGCAGAGCGCAGCATCAAGTGCTTCGCGAAGTATGTGCTGCCCGAACTAAAGAAGTGGAACACGGAGCCGCTCAAAGATCCTGCTCCGATCCCGTCCTCCGCCGCCGCTCGCTGACCGTCTCCGCACTGCGATTGTTCCCCTTCCCTCGAGGGAAGGGTTAGGTTTCTGATTTCCACAACTATGCCTTGCGCCTAAGCTGTCGCCCATCGGGCGCAATCGCCGAAGTTTCAAAGATCGCTGGAGGACTTGGATGAACACTCCCACCCAAACGATTCCCGTCACTCATCACCGGACGACCAAGGTCGATGGAGTGAACATCTTCTACCGCGAGGCCGGTCCGGCCGACGCGCCGGTCGTCCTGCTGTTGCACGGCTTTCCAACGTCGTCGCACATGTTCCGCAACCTGATTCCCGCGCTGGCGGATCTCTATCACGTGATTGCGCCCGACTATCCCGGCTTCGGACAAAGCGATATGCCGGACCATACCAAGTTCGCCTATACCTTCGACCGCTTCGGCGAGTTGGTCGACGGCCTTCTCGACCAGCTAAAGATCGCGCGCTGTGCTATGTACGTCATGGACTACGGCGCTCCTGTCGGATGGCGGCTCGCACTGAAGCATCCCGATCGCGTGACCGGGCTTATCGTGCAGAACGGAAATGCCTATGAAGAAGGACTGACGGCGTTCTGGGATCCGATCAGGGCATATTGGAGCGATCATTCCGAGGCTCATCGCAAAGTACTGAACGTGCTCGTCACTCCCGACATCACAAAGTTTCAGTACACCGACGGCGTCGCCGACGTAAGCCGCGTCGCGCCGGACAACTGGGTTCACGATCAGGCTCTGCTCGATCGCCCGGGCAATCTCGACATCCAGATGGATCTCTTCTACGACTACCGGACCAACCTTCCGCTCTATCCTGCCGTCCAGGCGTGGCTTCGCGAGCGCAAGCCGCCGACGCTGATCGTATGGGGCAAGAACGACAAGATCTTCCCTGCCGACGGCGCGCATCCGTACAGGCGCGACCTGCCCGACGTTGAGTTTCATCTGATCGACACGGGACACTTCGCGCTCGAGGACAAAGCTGACGAGATGGTCCCGCTGATCCGCGATTTCCTGAAACGAAAGATCGCGCGGCAGTAACGAAGGAGCCCAATGAACTTCGACAAGAACGACACGGCGGTCGTCTTCATCGATCCTCAAAACGAAGTGCTGAGCGAGAAGGGCCTGGCGTGGCCGCTGGTCCACGAGAGCCTCAAGGAAAACAACACGATCGAGAACATGGAGCGCATCTTCAAGGCCGCGAAGGCGCACGGCTTCGAGGTCTTCATCTCGCCGCACTACTTCTATCCAATTGACAAGGGATGGAAATTCAACGGGCCGCTCGAAACCGATGAAGCCGTGAACGGCTACTTCGCTCGCAAGGGCTTGTACGCTGCCGACGGCCTTGAAGGCTCGGGCGCGGACTGGCTAAGCCGCTTCAAGCCTTACATCAACGACGGCAAGACCGTCGTCGTCGCGCCGCATCGCGTGTGGGGACCGGAGACCAACGATCTCGTGCTCCAGCTTCGCAAGCGCCGGATCGGCAAGATCATCCTGGGCGGGATGCTGGCGAATATGTGCGTCGAATCTCACCTGCGCGAACTGCTGGAGCAGGGCTTCGAGGTGGCCGTCGCCAAGGACGCAACCGCAGCGCCCAAGCATCCCGAATGGGGCTACGGCTACACCGCCGCGCTGATAAATTTCTCGTACCTCGCACACGCGGTGCTGACCACGACTGAAGTGATCAAGGCGATGGCATCGAGCGTGGGCTAGATCTCAGAGACCCGGCTTTTCGCTGTCGTGCGCGTGGCCGATCGCGTGGCGCAGCTTGCGATCGAGCTTGGCGCAATCGAGGACGACCTTCTCCGAGTGGACCGCTTCGACGGCGCTGAGCGGGACCGTGAAGTCGCCGGCATTCTCGACGTAGATCACCAGCTCGGGACGGCCACCGGGCGAAACCTGGCGCACGGCGCCGAACTCTTCGCCACCGTCGGACACAAAAGCCTGGAACCCAACTTTGATTTTTTCCTGCACGACGTATTTCTCCAAGCCTCAGTATCCGCCGAAATCCGTCGCGCGTCTAAGCCGGACGCCCCTGGCTTATCGAGGTTACTTTCCGATGAATTTCGGGACGCGCTTTTGCTGAAAGGCGGTAATGCCTTCCTTGAAGTCCGCGGTTTTGCCGGCCGCGCCTTGCGCCTGCGCTTCGCATTTCAGAACCGCGAACAG
The DNA here is from genome assembly GCA_963717005.1 of uncultured delta proteobacterium. Lineage (GTDB taxonomy): Bacteria > Desulfobacterota > Binatia > Binatales > Binataceae > Binatus. The sequence continues at coordinate 3,135,922 of OY970324.1, read as the reverse complement.
GCCCATCGCCTCTTCGTCGATCCTGCGGACCAGATGCTTCGATTGCATGAAGGCCGCGGTCGGGCCTTGCGCCACCTGAGCCGCGATTTTCCGTGTCTCATCGACCAGCGAGTCTTTCGGCATGCTGCGATTGACGAGTCCGATTTGCGCGGCTTCGATGCCCGAGAGCAATCGTCCGGTGTAAATGAGCTCGAGCGCACGGTGCGTGCCCAGGCGCGACACGAAAAACGAGTGACCGCCCGAATCCAGCACCGCGCCGATCCGCGCGAACGGCGAGCCGATCTTCGCGTCGTCGGCGATATGGACCACGTCGCATCCGAGCGCGATCCCCAGCCCGAATCCCAGGCACGCGCCGTGAACGGCGGCAAACGTCGGCGCCGGGAACGCGACGATTCGCTTAATCAACGGATTGGCGACGCGTTCGACTATCGCCTCGCCGTCTTCGACGCCCGGCTCGGCGTCGGCGAGGTCGCGGCCCGCGCAGAACGCCGGGCCCTCGCCGCGAATCATCATGGCGCGCACGCCTTGCGACGCCGCGCGATCGAGCGCGCCGTTTAGCTCGGCCACCATCGCGTCGTTCAAGGCGTTCATCTTGGCCGGCCGGTTGAGAACGATTTCCGCAACGCCGTTTTCGACCGACAAATCGACGCTCATATTCGCAGCCTCACAGTTTGTTAGAACACGGGGATGATGTCGTCGGCGGTAATATCGCCGACGTCAACTCCGTCGATATCGAGTTCAGGAATCGCAGGGAACTGGATGTCCCAGCGCTCGACCAGCTTGCGCACGCGCGCGATCGCCAGCCGCCAGTTGTCGGCCTGCTGCTCGAAGGTGAGGATTCCGAGTCCGGCCTCGCGCGCCCTGCGCAACAGGATTCGATGGTTGTGCAAAAAGTAACCGGGCAAGTCCCAAAACTGCGCCGGCGGCTCCCACAGCACCATCGAGAGGAACACGAAGCCCGCGCGAAGCTGCTTGGTGATGAAAGTTTTGTGCTCGTCGGTGAGTCCCGGCCACTCTTTCTCGAGCAGATTGATGCAGATCTGCAAGTGTCGAGCTTCGTCGCGTCCTATTTTGGTGAAGATGTCGCGGAACACCGGATGCGTGGTGGCGTGCGCCATGCCGTGGAACAGCGTCGAAGACGCCACCTCGCCCATCATGAACGAGGTAAAGATCACGGCGAGCGGATAGCGATCGATCGCGCGGTTGTAGCCGGTCCAATAGCGCCCGCCGTTGTGGTAGAGCCAGCCGATATTGTTCAGCGCGACGCGCTGCAGCTCGCTGGTGGGGGCAAAGCCTTGCGGGCCGTTCGGCACGAGGCGTTGGATGACGCGCTGGCAGGTCTCCTCGTGATTGGTCTCGTCGCGGGTGATCGAAAAGAAACATTTGCGGACCGGATCTTCCTCGTGCATTTCCCACGCATGAATGGTCGCGCGCGCGAACACCGCCGGACCCGACGAATCGAAGTTGGACAGGAGCGCCCACCAGTACATGATCGCGACCTTCTCGTCGTCGCTCCAAGCCTCGGGTGAAAGATCGGCCCAGTTGATGTCGGCGGGATTGAAGCCCTCGCGCTTGGCGCGCTCGTAGATTTCGGCGAGCTTCGGCGTCTCGCAGCGCCATTCGATCGGAAAGATGTTGGGCTGGGCAACCGCAGGCGCCTCGACCAGGCCGCCAGCGGGAATATCGAATTCGCTCATCGGCGTTTATCTCCTGAATCGATTTTATCTACCATTTGGTTGATTTGTCAAAATGTGCCGGCGTGCGCCCTGCTCCATGCCCTCGAACGCAATGCCGAACACCGCCTCGGCCACATCCGGTGCGTCGAGGTCGCCGCCCGGCCGGTACCATTCCGTGACCGAGTTGAGCATGCCGAACAGCAGCCGTGTCGCCAGCCGCGGCTCGATGTCGGCGCGTAAATCGCCCTGCCGCTGCGCATTGCGCATCAGCCGCGCGATCAGATGGTCAAAGGTTCGGCGGCGCTCCATGATTCGCCGCTCGACCGGGGTGTTGCCGCGCACGCGCAGCAGCAGCGCCACCTCGGGCAACTGATCCACCGCGGTTTCGATCGTGCGATGCACGATGTATCTGAGACGCGCCGCGGCGCGGCCGCGCTTCGCCGGCCGCTCGTCGAGCACCGCGAACAATGCGTCGAGCGCGCGCCCGACGCCGCGCGCCAGCAGCTCTTCCTTGCTGCGAACGTGGTAGTAGATGCTGGCCTTGGTGATCCCGGCCGCCCGCGCGACATCGTCGAGCGTGCTGCCGTCGTAGCCGCGATCGCGGAACACGCGCACCGCCACGTCGAGGATCGCGTCGAGGTTGTAAGGTTTGCGCTGCTTTGCGGATGGACGGCCCACGTCTGTCGCCTCCAATCGCCGAGTAGTTTGACTGGATGCGCGCGCGCTTGCCAGTCTTTTTTCAGTGTCAGCGATCTCGCCCGGAGCATCCACGATGAAGTTTGGAATCGCAATTCGCAACATGGGTCCGCAATCCAACCGCGCGACGATTCGCGCCTGCGCTCGAGTAGCGGAGCAAGCCGGCTTCGACGCGCTCTTCGTGTCCGATCACTTGTGCATCCCACCCGACCAGACCGAAGGCAGTGGCGGCCGCTATCTCGACGTGCTCGCGACACTCGCCTTCATCGCCGGCGCAACCGGGAAAATCCGGCTCGGCGTTTCGGTGCTGGTCGTGCCATATCGGCCCGCGGTGTTGACGGCAAAGCAGGTCGCGACCATCCAGGAATTATCGGGCGAGCGAATGATACTCGGGATTGGGGTTGGCTGGATGAAGCCGGAGTTCGCGGCGCTCGGCGCCGACTTTCGCAGGCGTGGCGCGATTACCAATGAGACCCTGAGCGTGATTCATCATCTGTTCAGCGCCGACGTGCCCGGCGCGTACGACGGCCCGATCGTGAAGTTCCCGTCGTTTGCGTTCCTGCCGCGACCCAAGCGTCCGCCGATCTGGATTGGCGGCAACGGCCCGGTCGCGATGAATCGCGTGCTGAAATTCGGCGACGGCTGGCATCCGATGCTGCCCGCGTTAGAACTTAAAGCGAAAGTTGAAGAATTGAATGCGCGCGCCCGCGCCGCTGGACGTGAGGTTCCTGAAATTATCGTGCGGCGAGGGCTCAAACTCGACGATGTCGCCGCGGCGCGCGCAAAAGTCGCCGCGGAAAAAGAAGCGGGCGCGACCTATTTCATCCTTGACCTGGGACGCTATCCCGACGAGCAATCATTCGCCAAGTCGGTCGAGACCTTCACGGCGAAAGTCGCGAGCTAGATCACCTTGTCGCGGCGCAGCGACGCGAGCTCGGCGGCGCTGACGCCGAGCATCTCGCGATAGACGCGATCGTTGTCGTGTCCGAGCGGCACCGAGCCGCGCACGATCTTTCCCGGCGTCAGCGAAAACTTCGGCGCGATGCCGATGCCCTTGACTTTGCCCACCTGCCCGTCATCCCACTCGACGTGCATCCCGCGCGCGCGATATTGCGGGTCCTCGGCGATGTCCTTGCTCGTCATGATTGGCGAGCATGGCACGTCGCTCGCCGCCATCGCCGCGACGACCTCTTTCACGCTGCGCTCGGAAATCCATCCGCGCAGAATCGCGTCGAACTCGATTCCTTCGATCGATTCGAGCTGCGTGCGCGCCGTTTCCCATTTTGGGTCGGCCGGATCGAGGCCGATGACACGCAGCATGCGCCCGTACACGTCGCCGATCGCGCCCATCACAACCCAACCGTCGGAAGCCTGAAACGTATCGAGCGGCTGGAAGCCCTGCGCGCGATTTCCGGAGCGTTCGCGCACGACGCCGTTCTGAAAGTACTCGACCATCGTGCCGCCCAGCGTTTTGTGAATCGCCTCGTACTGCGCAACGTCGATCGACTGGCCCTTGCCGGTCGCGCGCGCGTAAGTCAGGCCGGCGAGCGACGACCACATCGTGAACAGCGCGGTGAGGTAATCGCCGGTCCACGGTGCGGCGCGGGTCGGCGGCACCGGATCGGGAAAGCCGGTCTGGCTCATCATGCCGCCGACGGCTTGCCCGACCACGTCGTACGACGCGCGATGGACGTAGTCAGGGTCGCCGCTCTGTCCGAAGCCCGAGACGTGAGCGATCACCAGCTTCGGATTGACCTTCCAGATGGCGTCGTCGTCGAGCCCCCATTTCCGGCAGGTGCCAGGCTTTGAGCTTTCCATCCAGATGTCGGCGCGCGCGATGAGCTTCAGAAAGATCTCGCGGCCGCGCGGTTTCGACAGATCGAGCGAGACGCAGAATACGTTGCGCCGTTCCTGTATCCAGGTGGTTGCGACGGGGGATTTGCCGTCTTTGGCCGCGAGCCTGATCCCGATGTTGCGCCATCCGACGTCGCCAATTCCCGGCCGCTCGATCTGGATCACTTCCGCGCCCATCTCGGCCGCCAGCTCGGCGGCGAACGGTTGCGCAATCAAGGTCCCGGTCGAGACGATCTTGACGCCCTGCAGCGGTCCGAATTTTTCGCCAACAAGATTTTCGATGCTCATGACTCGGGCGATGATGCCTGTTTTGATCCGAAGCGAGCAACTCGACGAAGCGGACCCGGAGCGAGATCGAAGGGACTCGCGACTGAAACAAAGCGACGGTGGCGCGTTCCTCCCACCTCTCCTTGTCCGAGGAGAGGTCGGCGTAAGCCGCTTGAAAAGCGGTGTCGCCGGGAGAGGTGCAACGCCGGTCAGCGCATCAAGCCCAACTCGTCTAACATCAATTGATAACACTGGCAGACAGCAGCACCACTTTCGGACTCTCTGCAAAAAGTACGACGAGCTGCGGCGGCCAGCGTTGCACCTCTCCCGCGCTCACCTTCGGCTCGCGGCGACCTCTCCTCGGACAAGGAGAGGTTAGTATTGGAGGCGCTCCGCAGTCCGAGGATTGCATGCCGTTGGCGGAGGGCGTTTTCCGGCGCGCCCGCTGCGGGCTATTATATTCCTAACCTGGATGCTGGTGCCGAGGGCGGCATGAATTCACCACTGGCTCTACTCAAAAGCGATTCTCTAAACCGGCGCGAACTGACGTTCAAGGCACTAGCCGGCCTGGTTGGCGGCGCGATCGGATGGCTGCCGGTCGAGCTCGCCTCGCATAACTCTCATCTTGGCGAGGCGCAGACGACCGGTGAGCTGTGGGCCTACTACATCTCGGCGGCGATTGCCGCGGGTGCGATCGGCGCGTTCATCACCGCGGTGGATACGTCCGATGTGCGCTTGTCGCCGGAGGTGCAAAGGCGGTTCACGCGCGGCTTCCTGATTTGCTTTGCGCTCTCGTTTCTCTCCACCTATCTCGGAAACTACGTCTTCAATCTGGTGCTCCAGGCGGGCGGAGTCGGCTTCAGCCCGAGCGGCGAGCTGGTCTCCGGCTCGATCATCACGCTGGTAATCGCAAGACTCTTCGGATGGGCAATCGACGGCGCGCTGGTCGGGGCGGGCGTGGGATTGGCGACGCTCACGATGGACAACGTGCCCAAGGGAGCGGTCGGGGGACTGATTGGCGGGGCGGTCGGCGGAATCGCATTCGATTTGATCGGCTCGATCGTCGGTGGCGGCCTGGCATCGCGATTCTTTGGCGAGGCGGTTACCGGCCTGGCGATCGGATTGTTCATCGGGCTGGTGCAGGAACTGACCAAGGCGGCGTGGGTCACGGTCGAGCAAGGACGGCTGCGCGGAAGGCAGTACCGAATCGAAGGCGCGCGCGCGACGATTGGGCGCGCTGAGGAAAATCCGGTCGGCCTGTTCGGCGATCCGCTGGTACAGCAGCGGCACGCAGTGATCGAACGGCGCGGCGCGGACTACGTGATCAGAAATATCGCGGTGCAGGAAGGCACTTTCGTCAACGGCCAACGAATCGAGACCGTTGATTTGCACGACGGCGACCGCATCAACATCGGAGGCTACGAGATGATGTTCCACCTGCGCGGAACGTCGGCCTCCGCGCGCCAGCAGGCGTCGCTCGCCACCGACGCGGTGAATCCCGCGCATATCGCCACGCGGCTGGCGGGAGCGAATGCGAGAGTCGATGGACCGAGTCTGATTGACGCGTCAGGCCAGGCCTATCCGGTGCGCGCGGGCACGGTCACCCGGATCGGCCGCGCGCTCGACAACGAAATCGTCGTGAGTCATTCGTCGATCTCGCGGCATCACGCGAGCATCGAAAATTCCAACGGTGCGTTCGTCGTGCGCGACCTCAACAGCCAGAACGGGACGTTCGTCGCCAATCGGCGTGTGACCGAGCCAACGCGGCTGGCCGACGGCGAGGCGCTACGCTTTGGCGACGCGCAGTTTACCTTCCGTGGCTGACGGCGGTTTTGAAAAGCCGAGGTTCTGTTCGCGATGCGGTGCGCCGATCGTGGTTGCCGAGGCGAGTTTCTGCAAATCGTGCGGCGCGCCGGTAACTCGTTTTCCGCTGCTCCGCGGAAGCCCCGGATTCAACCCGCTCCTCGCGCTGGTGCTGAGCATCGTCCCCGGCGTCGGGCATATCTACCGGGGCAGACCCCTCAAGGGAATCATGTGGTTCTTCTTCGTATCGATAGCGTACGGAATGGGGTCTGCGTTCGGCGTTCTGATTCATATGATCTGCGCGGCCAACGCGGCTTTCTCCGGTACGCTGCGGGAAGACATGCTGGCGCGATGAACCCAGCTCCTTGGGCTGCTATAGAATTGGAGTAATGGTTAGATTCTGATCGTAGGGATGATTGCGCCCAACACAATCGTCGGCGGACGTTACCGCGTCACCAAGCCGCTTGGCGGGGGTGGCATGAAACTCGTCTATCTCGCCGAGGACCTGCGGCTCGCGGCGCGGCCGTGCGCGTTGGCCGAGATGGTCGATAGTTTCACCAGTCCGGATACGCAGAAGCAGGCGGTCGCGGCGTTTCAGCGGGAGGCCGACATGCTCGCGCAACTCAGCAACGAACACATCCCGCGCGTGTTCGATCGTTTCAGCGATGAGAACCATCACTATCTCGTCATGGAGTTCATCGACGGGATAACGCTTGAGCAGAAGCTCAAAGAAGCCGGCGGCAAGCTTCCCGAGAGCGAGGTCATCGACGTGGCGCTGCAGGTCCTCGACACGCTCGAATACCTGCACAACTTGCAACCGCCGGTGATTTATCGCGACCTCAAGCCGTCGAACGTGATGATGACGCCGTCGGGGCAGGTCAAGCTCATCGACTTCGGCATCGCGCGACTGTTCCAGCCGCTCAGCAATGCGACGATGATCGGCACGCAGGGTTATGCGCCGCCCGAGCAGTATCGCGGCAAGGTCGAGTCTCGATCGGACCTCTACGCGCTCGGCGCGACGATGCATCATGCGCTGTCGGGCCGCGACCCGGCGCTCGAGCCGCCGTTCAGCTTTCCAGCGCTGCGCTCGCTATGTCCGGAGGTTACGCCCGCGCTGGGTGAGATGGTCGATCAGGCGCTCAAGTACGATGTGATTCTGCGCATGGCCGACGCGGCGGAATTTCGCGAGCGGCTGATGGCGATCAAATCGGGAACGCCGATAACCGTGGCGGCGCGCAATTCGTCGCCGGCGGCGTCGGCGCGTCCGCAACTCAAGCTGCCGCTCAGCGGGGTCAAATCGAAAGAGCAGCAAGCGTCGGCGCCGACGATGCTGAGCAACGCGATCGCTACGGACTGCCCGCGCTGCGGCCGCAGCATCCCGGTCGATTCAAACTACTGCTCGTTCTGCGCCGCGGACGTGACCGGGCGATTGTCCTCGCTGGATCGCGGCGCGGCGCATGAGGCGCAGACGATCGTGCTCGACGACGTTGCCGCGCACCATGAATTTCCGGGTCCGATTTTCCATGAGCGCCGGCGGCGGCGGAATCCCGCCCGACTGATGGCGCTGGTGATCGGCGGATGTTTTTTGATGGGATACCTGATCTTTCATTCCTCGCAACCGCAGCCGACCGACGGCGACACCGGGCCCGACTACGGCGCTGTGCCGCCGGTGCCGTACGGAGGCGCGCCCGATGCATCCGAACCCGCGCACACCGACCCGCGCGGGATCGCGCTGCGCCAGGCGCTCGATGCCCAGGGCTACCAATCGGTGCATTTCAAAATGGACGGTGACACGATCATCCTGTGGGGCACGGTGCCGACCGAGGCCGATCGCCTGATGGTGCAGACGCAAATTTTCCTGGTGGCGCGAATTTTTTCGATCGAGGACCATCTCCAGGTGCGCGACACCTTCGCCGAGCCGTGACCTCCATCGCATGATCGCCGATCTCCACGTCCACACCAGACTGTCATCCGACTCGAACGTCGCGCCCGAGCAATATCTCGAATTCGCCAAGAGCTCGGGCCGCGGTCTCGACGCGATTTGCTTCACTGAGCATCGCCTGTTTCCGGCCGATGCCGAAGTTGATCGATTGTATGCGGAACTCGCGGAGCGTTTTCAGATTGCGATCTTCAAAGGCATTGAAGCCGACACCGACCTCGGTCACTTGTTGCTGTTCGGGGTTAACCACGAAGTCATTCGCCGATTCGATCTGACGGGGCGGATGCTGAAGAGCGACAGCCTGATCGAAGTGATTCACCATGAAGGCGGCGTCGCGATACCGGCGCATCCGTTTCGCGACTCCGGCTACGGTTCGCGACTGGACGGGCTGCTGAGCCGCCACGGTGCGGCGATTGGCGCGGTCGAGGCGCTGAACGGCCAGAACTCGATCGAGGAAAATCAGCGCGCGGCAGGACGCGGTGCTCAAGCTGGGGCTGACGGCGGTCGGCGGCAGCGACGCACATTTCGCGACCGCAAAATGGTTCCTGACGGTCGCTACGGAATTCGAGCGCGAGGTCAGGACAGTCGAGGAGATGTGCCTCGAAATTCGGGCCGGGCGCGCACGACCTTACGTCTTTCCCGATCCGCCCGCCTGAGCCGATGCCGGCGCTGCGCCCCCGGTTTCCGCGCCCTCCAACTCCTGTGTGAAATGGCGGATGTCTTGCGCGCGCCCGGCAGCTATTAGCTGGTCGCCGGCCTTGAGCGGACGATCGGGCGTAATCGGCGCGAATTCACCCTGCGAATTGTCGCGCGTCCTGAACCGCAAGCACGGTAACGCTAAATCGAGCGCGCGCATCGAGTTGGCGTACCGTTCTGCCGGCCGCGCCGGCGGGAACAGTGATGCGCGACACGCGATAACCGGTCGCCCAATAGACATTGGGGTCGCGCGTGGCAAGCGTCGAGAGCGAAACCGTCACGCGGTTGAGCGCCTGCGCGATCTGCCGGCCGGTGACGAGGCCGAGAAAGCGCCGCGTGATTCGATCGATCACCGGAATCTCGTCCAGGCCGTCGTGCTCCATCAACTGGCTCGCCTCATCGAGATTCGCGTCGAGCGAGACGGTCGAACAATGCGCATTGCAAATGTCGAAGGCATTGACGAGCGGGCCGAGATCGTTTCCTCCGCTCAGCATGGACAGCAAATCCCGCACGACTATTGTTCCCGCGAGCTCGCCGTCGCTATTGACCACCGGCAGGGTGGATTGCGACGTTCTCGCCGGCGGTGCGCAGCACTTCCGAGAGCGAAGTATTCTCACTCACGATGGTCACGTTCCTGGTGACGACGGCGCTGACCGGGATCAACGTCAATGCCAGCCGCTCGCTGCCAATCTGCAACGTCTTGCCTTCACGCGCCAGGCGGAACTCGTCGATCGATTCCGTTTCGATCGCGCGCGCAACGACCAGCGCCGTTATCGTCGCGATCATCGAAGGCAGCGCGATAGTGTCGCTGTGGGTCATCTCCCAAAGCAGGAACAGCGCGGTCAGAGGCGCGTGCGTGGTACCGGCCAGAAACGCGCCGAGGCCCACCAGCGCGTACGATCCGCGCGGCCCCGTCAGGTGTGGAATCACCAGAGACGACACCCGCTGGAACAGCCCGCCGGCCATCGTGCCGATGAAAAACGTCGGCCCGAAAGAACCGCCAGGCGCGCCGGATGCGAGCGACACGCTGCTGGCAAATATTTTCGCGCAGGTCATCGCCGCCAACATCCCGATGCCGAACTCGCCGGCCATCGCGCTGTTGATCACCGGATAGCCGTCGGACAAGTTCTGCGGCAGCCAGATCGCGATCACGCCGACGACCGCGAGCCCCGCTTCCAGCTTGACCCAGACCGGCAGCTCGAGCCGGCTGAACCATGCTTCGGTGGCGTTGAAGAATCGTATGTAGCCGGCGGCAAGGGCGCCGAGCCCCGCGCCCATCAGCGCATACGTCGCCATTTCCCAGTAGCTGCGCAGCACGAATTCGGGCGCAAGGAAGACCACCGCGTTGCCCTGGATCGCGCGCGAGGTTATGACGGCGGTGAAAGTCGCGATGATCAGCAGCGTGAGGTTGGCGATTTCGGTGTGGCCGAGCAGGACGATTTCCTGCGCGAACATCAGGCCGCCGATCGGCGCGTTGAAGGTGGTCGCGATACCCGCGCCGGCGCCGGCCGCAATCAGCACCTTGGCGCGATCGGGCGAGAGCTTTCTGAGCTGCGCGACGGTCGAGCCGATTGCGCCTCCGACTTGCGCGATTGGACCTTCGCGGCCGACCGACGCGCCCGCGCCCAGAGAAATTGCGGCGCCCGCCGCCTTCACGAAGATCCACCGGCGCTTGACCCTCGCGGTGCCGAGATTCACCATTTCCAGGAAATTTGGAAAGCCGTAACCGAGCACGTCGCCGGGAAAAACGCGATCGAGCAGGAGGATGGCGACGCCGCCGCTCAGCAGGATCAACGGAATCAGGCCGCGATGGATGCCGCCGAGTTCGATTCCGAGCGCGTTCCACTCCAGTCCGCGAAACAGCCACGAGAACAATTCGATCAGTTTGCGGAAACCGAGATTCCCCAGCGCCGCGAGCACGCCCACCGTCACGGCGAGCAGGATCAGCTGGACGTACTCGAACTGATCGCTGCGCAGCGAAAGCGTAGGCCGCCGCATCAATGCACCGCCCGCCGGACTTCGCTATACACCAAGGAACCGGTGCGCGACTGCCAGGAATTCATCCAGCCGATCGTGATGCACCCAGTGGCCGGCCTTGTCAATCGTTACCGATTCGGCGTGCTTGAAGGCCTGGATGCGCCCGTCCTTGACCCAGTCGCCGGCCCACGATTCGGTGCCGCGAATCAGCAGCGTCGGGCAGGTGATGCGTCCCCAGATTTCGCGCGCGTCGCGATTGTTGAACATGTAGGGCGAGGTGGCGTGAACATAGTTGTCGAACTTCCACGAGTAGGTGCCGTTCTCGTTGCGGCGAATGCCCCAAATCGTGAGATGGCGCGCCTGCTCGCGGCTGAGATGCGGATTGGCCTCGCGCATTCGCGCGAGCGCCTCCTCGATCGACGGATATTCGCGCACCTTGCGCCGCGCCAGCGTTCGCATCTGGCCGATCCAGTTGTTCATGCGCTCGTAGGCGGGCGTCTCCTTGATCATTCCGGGCGGCGGGCCCATTCCCTCGATCGAGACCACCCGCTTGACGTCGTCCGGATGCGTCCCGGTGTACTGCAAAACGATTCCACCGCCGAGCGAGTGGCCGATGAGCGTCGCCGGCTCTTTGGTGATTGCGCTCATGAGCTGTGACAAGTCGAGCACGTAGTCGATCATCGAGTAGCCGCTACCGACCGCCCAGTCGGAGTCGCCGTGACCGCGCAGGTCGGGCGCGATGATGTGAAAGTGCCGGCGCAAATCGAGCGCGACCCAATCCCAGTTGCGGCAATGGTCGCGGCCGCCATGCACCAACACCAGCAGCGGCTTGTCGGGATTGCCCCAATCGACGTAGTGCAGTTTGAGGCGCTGCGAATAAAAATAATGCGAAGTCGGCCCGATGATGCTATCGGCCATGTGCCGGTCTCTCCACGAAGCTAAGACGTGTTCCGCAAAAGCTACAGGTTAGGCCGGATCTCGTCGAGTGCCGCGCGCGCGGTGCGGATGATAAATTCGATTTCCGCGTCACCAATGATAAACGGCGGCGTGATCATCATCGCGTCGCCACCGACCTTTCCGGCCATCCCGGTCGCCGGATAAAAGAACAGTCCCTTCCGGACCGCCGCGCCGAGCACGCGATTGGTTACTTTCTTCTCAGGGGCGAATGGCATCCGGGTCGCTTTGTCTTGAACCAGCTCGACGCCCCAGAACATCCCGGTGCCGCGGATGTCGCCGACCATCGGATGTCCCGACAGTTCCTCTTTCAAGCTCGCGCCGAGCCGCGCGCCGACTTCCGCCGATCGCTCCACCAGCCGCTCGCGTTCCATTATTGCGAGCACTTCGTCGGCGACCGCGCACGCCACCGGATGCGAGCTGTAGGTGTAGAACATGAAATCGGCCTTGGCCTGCTCGAGCTCCTCGACCAGCGATTCCTTGACCGCGATCATACCCATCGGCATGTAACCGCCGGTTAGTCCCTTGCCGCCGACCAGGATGTCAGGCACGACGTCCCAATGATCGACGCCGAAGCGGCGGCCGGTGCGGCCGAAGCCGGTCATCACTTCGTCGGCTATCAGCAGCACGTTGTAGCGCGAGCAGATCTCGCGAATTTTCGGCCAGTACTCTTTGACCGGCGGCACGACGCCGCCGCTCGATCCCATCATCGGCTCCGCGATGAACGCCGCGATCGAGTCGGGCCCGTGCTTGAGGATCTCTTTTTCGAGCGCAGCCGCGCATTCGATCTCGCACGCTGGATAAGTCTTGCCCCACGGGCATCGGTAGCAGTAGGTCGGATCGATCTTCGGCCAATCGAGCAGAACATGCTCGTAGTCCGCGCGTCGGCCACTGCCGCCGGCCGACAACGCCGCGATGGTGTTGCCGTGATAGGAGAAGCGGCGCCCGATGATCTTGCTCTTCGACTGTTTGCCGCGAGCCTTGTGGTAGAGAATCGCGAACTTTAGCGCCGCTTCGACCGACTCCGAACCGCCGCTCGTGAAAAAAAAGCGCGTGAGGCCCGCCGGCGTCCATCGCGTCAGGCGATCGACCAGCTTCTCGCGCTCGGGCGAAGTCCACACCGGCACGATGTAATCGAGATTGGCGATGGTGCGCGCGGCGACATCGGCGATTTCGCGCCGCCCCTGCCCGATATTCACCACCACCGCGCCGCCGCCGGCGTCGAGGATCTTGTTGCCGTCGGAAGCGTAGAGCCATGGACCTTCGGCGCGCACGATCCGAATCGGATCGTGCGGCCCACGCATGAACATCGGAGTTGGCGATGGCATAGCTCGAATCTTAACCGTGATTCGATGCCGCGGGCAACGCGGATCTTTTCCGCTTTTATATGAACTGATTCATGTTTGTTGACTGAAGCATGGAAGACGCGCTATTTAGAATAATGAATGGCTTCACCTTCCAGACTAGCGCTCGGACTCCGCGGCCGGCAGAAGCAGGAGCGCACACGGCGCATCATCAAGTCCGCCGAGCGCCTGTTCGCGCGCAAGGGTTACGCGGCGGTTGCGATGGAGGAAGTCGCCGAGCGCGCGGGAATGGCGGTCGGCACGATCTACAATTACTTCCCGTCCAAATCCACCCTGCTGCTCGCGATCGTCAGACGCGAGACGGAAACCCTGCTTGCGCGAGGGCAAAAGATTTTGGACGACCCGCCGCACGATCCAACCGTCGCCGTATCCACCTTCAGCGAAATTTTTCTCGCCGACTTCACGCGTGACGACAGAAGTTTGTGGCGCGAACTGTTCGGCGCTGCGATCGCCGACCCTGCCCTCGTCGGCCGGCGCCTGTTCGAGGCCGACGCACAACTCGTATCGCAACTCGCGTCGCTGCTCGATCGATTTCGCGCCGACGGGATTCTGGCGCCGGAAACGGAGTCGATGCCGGCGGCGACGGTCCTCTACAGCGTTTGCTTAACCTGGATGACCGCTTACCTGATGAACGACGAAATCGGCACCGAGATGGTGCGCGACGAAATCCGCCGCGGCACCGCGATCGTGATGCGCGGACTGCTGCCGCGCGACGGCGCGATCTCAACTACGACAGGAGGTCAAGAACCATGATTGAGATTTTGTAGGGCCTGCCAAACAATGTGGTGGGACTCCGGGCCAAGGGCGAGGTGACAAGAAAGGACTACCTCGAAGTAGTGATACCGGCCATCGAGCAAGCGCTGAAGCGAAACGCGAAGCTGCGGCTCTATTACGACCTGGGTTCGCAATTCACCGGAATCGATTTCGGCGCCGAGTGGGAAGACTTCAAACTCGGATTCGAGCATCTCTCACGTTGGGAACGGATGGCCGTCGTGACCGACGTCGCCTGGATCAGGCATGCGGTAGGAGCTTTCCGCATTCTCATGCCCGGAGAATTGCGGGTCTTCACCAGCGCGCAAGTCTCGGAGGCCAAAAAGTGGATCGTCGAGACGTGAATAACGATAGTCGAGGAGCAGCGCCTGGAGCGGCAACTTGGCTGGTCGTACATCGAGTACAGGCGACCAATACGCGGACGTATCACCCAACGGAGCAGTAATGCCCGCCGACGATTTCATTCCGAATCAGTGGTATCCGATCTTCGATGCCTTGAAATTGAGGCGCAACAAGCCGGTCGGCGTAACCCGCCTGGGCGAAAGACTCGTATTGTGGCGTGGCGCTGCCGGCGATGCCGTATGCATGACCGATCGCTGCCCCCATCGCGCGGCCCAACTCAGCCTGGGATGGGTCCGCGACAACTGCCTCGTCTGTCCCTTCCATGGATTGCGATTTGATTCGGCCGGGCGATGCGTCGCGATTCCCGCCAACGGCGAGGGCCGGCCGATCCACAGCCGTTTCGATTTGCCGACTCTCCCGCTTCGCGAAGCGCACGGCCTCATCTGGTATTGGTATGGCGATTCCGAGCCCGCACAGGAAATTCCATGGTTTCCCGAGGCGCCTGACCCCGGTCCGCGAACCGCCACCGTACAGCGCGACTACCCGGTCTCATACCTGCGCGTGATGGAGAACCTCGGCGATATGCATCACGTGCCGTTCGTTCATCCAACCACTATTCCCGGAGCGGGAACCCGCGCCGAGGTGCAGGAGGCGCGGCTCGATGGCGCAATCGTTCGGCTGAAGGTCCTGCTGCGTCACGAACGACCCGGCTGGATGCGTCCGACTTACACCTTCACCTCAGCGCTGCGCTTGCCGACTCTCGCGACGATTGCAGTCGCCAGGGGCGTGCGGTTCGTTGCCAGCGCGACTCCCATCGATCGCGACCATACCTGGCTCTGGGCGCGGTACGCGCAGGACTATGTTCCGGGATGGTTAGGCGGCAGGACGGTCGCGCGGATCGCGGCCAAGTTCGACCTCGAGCTGGTGTTCACGCATCAGGACATGCGGATGCTGGCGAGCCAGCAGAGTAACAAGCCGGATTTCTCGTCCTATCGCTTGTTCGAGGCCGATCGTGCGATCGCGCTGTACTTCGGTCTGCGCAAACAGGCGATGGACGAAGCGCGCTCACGACGCGACGCGCTCCCGTCCCGCGCCGCCGCCGGACTGCGCGCCGCTACTTGATCGAGCCCGCTTCGCGCCAGCGCTCGATATCCTGCTTGCTATAACCAAGCTCGCCCAGGATTTCGTCGGTGTGCTGACCGAGTTGCGGCGCGAGTGACCTTATCGACCCCGGCGTGTCAGAGAACTTCGCAGCTATGCCGACCTGCCTGAACTTCCGGCCGCCGTCGCCTTCGACCTCGACGATCATGTTGCGCGCCATCACCTGCGGATCATTCGGGACCTCGTCGAGCGTGAGCATGCGGCCGGCGCAGATGTCGCTCTTGCTCAGAATCTCGAACCACTCATCTCGCGTTCTGGTTTTGAATGTCTCGGTGAACGCGCGCGCGATTTCCGCGCGCTTGCTCGAATCGTACTCATGCGGAATGAAGTCTTCGCGGCCGAGCGCGCGGCACAGGTTGGCGAAAAACCACGGCTCGATCGCCGCGATCGTAATGTACTTCTCGTCCTTGCACAGATAGACGTTGTAGTTCGGAATCCCGCCGTCGTTTATCGTCTCGCCCCGCCTCGGTACTTTGCCGTTGGCGAAAAATGTCGAGAACGCCTGCGCCAGCAGGGCCAGGCTGCCGTCCATCATTGAGATGTCGACGTACTGCCCGCGCCCGGTCTGGTTGCGCGCGACCAGCGCCGCCAGCACTCCGATCGCACCTTGCATTCCGCCACCGGCGTAGTCCGCGACCAGGTTGTGCGGAATCGCCGGCGGCTGACCCGGCCGCCCGAACATCGACAGCACGCCCGCGGTCGCGATGTAGTTGATGTCGTGACCGACCAGGTCGCGGTACGGTCCCGTCTGTCCGAAGCCGGTGATGGCGCAATAGATCAGCCGCGGGTTGCGCGACGCAAGCTTTTCGTAGTCGATGCCGAGCCGCTTGGCGACGCCCGGCCGGTATTCCTCGACGATCACGTCGGCTCGCTGCGCGAGACGGCTATAGACTTCCTTGCCTGCGCCGCTCTTGAGATTGATCCCGATCGACTTCTTGTTGCGCGCGAGTGCGTTGTGCGGCGAGCTGCCGAAGGTATTGGTCTGCGCCCGCGTGCTCGCGGCGCCCGCCTGCTGCGCGCGTCTTCCGGTCGGAGGTCCCGGCTCCTCGATCCTGATCACCTCCGCGCCAAGGTCGGCCAGGATCATCGTGCAGAAAGGTCCCGGCGCCAGCTTGGTCAGGTCCAGTACTTTGATTCCGTCCAGTGGTGCGGGCATCGTCGGTTCCCCGGTAGATCGAATGAGCCAGTCAGTGCGCGAATTCGCGCGAAGCCTATTGATATGGATTCGCCGGCTGCGGATAGGAATTCATCGGCGCCTGTTGCGGTTCGTCCTGGTCGTTGTCGGGCCCGCCCAGGACCGTCGGCGGAACCGATTGAGTGTCGCCCGCCGCGTTCTGATCGGTCTGATCGCTGTCAGCGTTCTGATTGCTGTTGTCGTTATCATTTTCGTTCGCGTCGCTCTCGCTATCGCTGTTGTCGTCGCTGTTGGTGGTGCCCATGCTGGGTTGCTCGTCCTGTGCCAGGACCGTGCCCGGTTGCGACTGATGCGCCCGGCAAGTCATCGGCGCGGCGTTCGCCACGGCGCGAGTCGAAGCGCACGCCATCGATGGCGCTGCTATCAGAAAAAACGCGGCGGTCAAGCTGATTTTTGCGCTCATACCAAGCTCCCAATTAGTCTCGATTCGGACGGCGTCGAAGCACCCGGCCTGATTATAGGACCGCGGCGCGCACGCGCGCCATTCTTTCCGCCAGCGATTTCAGCCCTTGCACCATGTGCACGCCGTACCAATGCAGGTCGCGCCCGCTGACTATCAACACGCGCCGGCTGAGCGCAGGCGGCAGCAGAGGCTTCAGCTCGGCAACGTCGGCTTCGTCAAATTCGTAGGGCTCGTCGGGAAGTATCACGATATCGGGACGGAGTTCGACCGCGTCCTCGAGCGTCGTGACCGGATACCGCTCGCCCGCCGAAGCGAAAATGTTGTTGTAGCCGAGCATGCGCAGAACGTCATGCGCGTAAGTGTCGGCGTTGAACGACATCCACGGTTTTTTCCAGATAGGGCAAAACACCCGCAGCCGCAGCTTGCTCCAGACGCCGAGCGAAGCCTCGATACCGCTCACGCTCAACGTGATTTCTTTGGCCAGCGCGGCCGCCTGCGCTTCGCGACTGAGCACCCGGCCCAGGCGCAAAATCGATTCGACCGCCCCCGGCACCGTGCGTGGATAGGTCGTGAACACCGGGATATTCGCCGCGCGCATCCGCTCGACGTCCTCGCGCCGGTTCTCCTCAGCGTTGGCGATAACCAGCTCGGGTTCGAGCTTCACAATCGCGGCAATGTCAGGATTCTTGGTCCCGCCGACTTTTGGAATCGAGGCGACCGCCGCTGCCGGCTCGACGCAGAACTTGGTGACGCCGACGACTTCGGCGCCGAAGCCCAGCGCGAACAGCGTCTCCGTCCAGCTCGGCACCAACGACACGATACGCGACGGCGGGCGCGCGAGCTCGACACGAAAACCCATGTCGTCCGCTATCTGCATCGAGCCCGCCATCTAACCCCTCCTCACTTCGCCTTATGCTTGAGAATCGTGTCCAGCTGACGGCGATCTGCGGGGGTCAGATTCTCCGATGAAGCGGGCGGATCTGACGCTGTCGCCGGTTGCGTCTGATCGGGCGGCCGATATGCGATGTAGTGGAGGACCGACGGGATCATAATTCGTTTCGCCAAAAAACCCAAAATCAGCGCCGCGAGCAAAGCCAGTCCGAGGACTCCCAGCCGCCGCATCCTTTTCTTCTTCGCCGGCCGCTGCCCTCGTGCGCGCTTGCGCGCCGGAGCCACTCGTACTCGATCCGCCACTTGCTTCCCCTCCGCACCGAGCGCCACCCGAGATGCTACCGCAGAGAGTCACCTAATAGAACCGCGCGCGCCCATCGCGCGATCAGATGCCGCGTCGGCACCTCGTCCAGATGCCGCGCGCCGTTGTACCAATCGACGCCGATCTCCTGCGCGCGGCGGCTGATGCCCGCAATCCGGAAGAAGAGCCGATGATGCGGGCTGTAGAAATGGCGCGCCGCAAACGCGAGCTTGCCCAGCTTCCTGCCCACCGTTCCTTGATGCAGGCTGCGATCATAGCCGGCGAGCGCGGCGCCGTCGCCGTCAAGATATCTGCCGATCGCTGCCGCCGCCAGCTTGCCATGCTCAAACGCGCACGAAATCCCCTCGCCCATCAGCGGATCGACCCCGGCCGCGTCGCCCGCAAGCATCACGCGGCCGCGCGCATAACGGTCGCGCGCGTCGAACCATCGAATCGGGAACGAATGCCATCGGGTCGCGTGCCGCCGCAGGCCGTCGAGCGGAAGCTCGGGAAAGGCCGCGGCGAGTTCCGCTATCATCCTCGATTGTTCGCCGCCATTTTCGGCGAACTCGCGCGGCCGTTGATCGTAGATGCCAACATTCAGATGCGGTGCGCCGCCGATCAGGCACGGAAACGACCAGCTGTAGCCGTTGATTCCGCGGCTCACGCAACGGAAGTCGAACCGATATCGTCTTTCGATGAATTCGGGCGTGCGCTCGGGATCGACCGCGATGTCCGTCATCAGCGCGCGCCCAATTGTTTCCTTGCGCGCGCCGAAGACCGCGCGACGAACCCGGCTGCCCGATCCGTCGGCGCCGACCAGGATTTGCGCATCGAAAATGCCGCGATCGGTGGCGACCCGCACGCCGTCCGCGCCCTGCGCAACCTCGAGCACGCGGCTGCGCTCGACGATTTCCACTCCCGCCTCGCGCGCCGCCCGCGCCAGCATCGCGTCGAACTGGTCGCGCCGAATCACGGTGGCAAGCACCTCGCCGCCGCGCGACAAATCGACGCCGCCCACTGGAGTCGCCGCCTCGCCGCGAATCACTTCGACCGCGGGAAGCTCGAGCGCGATTCCAAGCTCGCCGAGCGCGAGCATCGTCTTGGGAATCAGCCCTCCGGCGCAGACCTTGAATCGCGGATGCGCGGATTTCTCGATCGCCACGATTCGACCCGCCAGGCTTGGCCGCTGCTTCACCAGGAACAGCGCCGTCGCCAGTCCCGCCGGACCGGCGCCGGCGATCACCAGATCAAATTTTCGCGACGACTCCATCCAACGCTTCAACGCCTAGCATCAAAACCGGCGCGGCGCATCGATTCCTCGATGCGCCGCGCCTTCAGCGCCTGTAACTTACTTCGCGCTCAGCCCTGGCCCTGCGCCTCGGGCGGCTTGATCACCGTGTACAGCGTCGCCCCGCCGCGTTGCACCAGCAGCAGCGCCGGTTTCTTATTGGTCTGCGCATCCTTGGCCTTCGCCACGAAATCCGAAACCGCCGCGACCTTCTGGTGATTGATTTCCATCACGACGTCACCCGGCTGCAGACCCGCTTCCGCCGAAGGGCTGTCCGGCGCGACCTTCTGAATCACCACGCCCTTGCTGTTTTCGAGATGGAACTGCTGCGCGATCTCGGGCGTAATGTCGCCGACCTGCATGCCCCAGTTCCCGCCCGGCGTCTCCGCCTTCGCCGACGCCACCTGCGGTTCCTTGCGCTCACCGATCGTGACTTCGAGGGTCATGTGCTTGCCGTTGCGCACCACCTCGACCGGCACCTTCTGATTGATCGGCGTCTGCGCCACCAGCGCCGGCAGCTCATGCTCGTCGTCCACCGGATGACCGTTGAAGCTGAGCACTATATCGCCACGCTCGATTCCGCCCTTGCCCGCCGGCCCGTCCTTGTCCGCACTGGCGACCAGCGCGCCCTCGGGCTTCGGCAATCCGAACGACTGCGCGAGGTCCGGCGTCACTTCCTGGATTTCGACGCCCAGCCATCCGCGCACCACGCGGCCATGCGCCTTCAACTGATCCATTACGTTGCGCGCCATGTCGATCGGAATTGCGAAGCCGATGCCATTGTTGGCGCCGGTGCGGCTGTAGATCGCCGTGTTGATCCCGATAACTTCACCTTTGGTATTTATCAGCGGCCCGCCCGAGTTGCCGGGGTTGATCGACGCGTCAGTCTGAATGAAGTCGTCGTAGTCGCCGCCGAGGATTCGTCCCTTGGCGCTGACAATGCCCGCCGTTACCGTCATCCCGACATCGAACGGGTTGCCGATAGCGATTACCCAGTCGCCGACATCAGTAGTATTGGAATCGCCCAGCACCGCGACCGGCAGTGCATCCTTGGTGTCGATTTTGATAAGTCCAAGATCGGTCTTCGCATCCTTGCCAATAACCTTCGCGGTGAACTCGCGCTTGTCCTGCAAGGTAACGTGAATTTCGTCGGCATTACCGACCACGTGATTGTTGGTCAGGATGTAGCCGTCAGCCGATACGATCACGCCCGAGCCCAGCCCTTTCTGTTTGTACTCGCGTTGACCGCCCTGCCCGAAGTAACGGCGCAACTGATCGAACGGATCGCCGCCACCCGGTGGTAAACCGCCGCCGCCGCCTTGAGCGCCGGGGTCGTCATCGCCGCCGCCGTTATCATCGCCAGGTCCGCCCGGTCCACCGCCGAAGGGCATTCCCGAAACCTTCACATCCTGAACGACCCTGACGCTCACCACCGCCGGGATAATCTTCTTGACTAGCGGCGCGAACGAGGTGATTACGCCGACCTTTTCGCCCGGCTCGGGCGTGTTCGGCTCCGCTGGCTGAACCGCCGGCGCCACGTGAACGCCTGGCACCGGCGGCGCCGGCAGCGGCTCCGCCGGATTCGCCTGCGCTTGCTGCGCAGGCGACGGCGCCTTGGAAGTGTCGGAGCCCCAGAACGGGAACGCCCCGGCACGTGCAAAGGCTATCACCAAGCCGATCAAAACGCCGCCGGCCACGGCGGCGATCTTCTTAAGCATGCATTCCTCCTGGAATGTATCGAAACTGTTGCTTCATGAGGCAGAGCAAGTACGGGACCACCTAGTTATTCGGACGATAAATTTCGCCCGAAATTCAACTAAAACGCCAAAACCGCCTATAGTCTTCGCCCCCGGTCAGGGCCCTTGCCCACTGCCCTATCAAATCAAAATTCACGGCAAGAACAAAACGTTCCTGACGCGTGGCCGCAATCCCAAATGCCCCGCAATCCTATCCCTTCTGCATCGCCTTGATCTCTTCCAGCAGCACCTTCTCATGCCCCTGCGGATTCACTTTCTCGTAAACCTTGCGCAGGTTGCCCTTGGGATCGATCACGAAGCTCGTCCGATTCCAGTATTTGGTCCCATTGTAGTCCGTCTGCCCGACCCCCGCCGCCTTCAGCAGGTCGTGGTTGGTGTCCGCCAGCAGATCGATAGTGAACGCAAACTTGTTGCAGAAATTCTTGTGCGACGCGACGTCATCCGCGCTGACGCCCACCACCTTGATGCCCGCCGCGTCGAAATCCGCCTTGCTCGCCGTGAACGACTTGCCCTGGATGGTGCATCCCGGCGTGTCGTCTTTCGGATAGACGTACACCACCAGCCACTTGCCGGCGAAATCGCCGAGCTTCATCGTCTTGCCGTCCTGGTTCTGGAGCGCGAAATTGACAAACGGTTTTCCTGTGTCGAGCATCGTCGTTTTCCTTTCGTCGCGTGCGACGGGTTTAGCAGAGATCCCCGCTGAAGGCCGGCGGCGGGCTCCCAGTTCTGCGACCGCGATAAGAAGCGGACCATGCGAGGCGGAGCCTCACATGGTCCTTGAACATCCTACAGGTCACTCTAATCCAGGTTCGCAAGCATCAGGCGGATTTGGCCCTTTCGATGCCAGCAGAGCAGCGCCCCTCGCCGCTACTTCTTAAGGAACGATCGCAACCGGGAAGGTCTCGGATACTTCCTGACCGCCCACGTGGACCGTTGCCGTGACGAGGGCCGTAGCCGTTGGGTTCACCGGAGTGAAGGTGAAGTTGTCAGCCTGGTCGTTGTGGTTGAAGAAGTCCGCGTCGTACGAGAAGGTCTCGACGCCGCCCCGGTCGAAGGGGTTGGTGCCGGTGTTGCCGCGACTGCTGGTGGGGCTCAGGGTGAAGTCGTGCGAGCTATACGTGAGGGTGATCGAACCCGGCACGCCCACTGGGATCGGCTGCAGCACGTACACGGTTAGCTGGGCCGGCACACCCACGGTGAGCGTCTTCACGCCTCCGCCGATCGAGCTATCATAGCCCCAACCCGAGGAACCGTCTTCTCCCGCTGGTCCCGGGGGAGCGTCGAGGCAGAGGGATTCGGTGCAAGAGCTCCAGCTCTCGTTGGTGGGCGGAGCGCTGGGGGTGCCGCTTAGATCGATGCAGGTCTCGTTAGTGTGGCATCCCGCATTCGTCCCGACTGTGCAGCTCTGAATCTTCGGTGTGCCTGAACTCTTATTCACGCAGGCATACGTATCCGCGCGAGCCGCCGTTGCCGCGATGGCCATCACGCAGAGGGCCAAAAACGTTGTCATTAATGTTCTCATCTCACCCTTTCCTTCCCGGGCCGCTACTCAATTCCCGGACGACGCGGGTTGCGCGATGCCGAGCCTCGATACTCTTCCATCGCCATTTTCAGCTATCATTAGTCGAACTTATTTTGGTTTCGATTGTGATTAACATATATAGCGGGGAGTCTGCAAACGGAAAATTTAACCGTAGCAGTGCTTTCTGCGAGCCTGCCACGCGTATGAGAATCTATCCACGTTTTCGCGCGCTAAGGACACCAACCGCTAACCCCTTGCTCTAGTGGAAGGTAACCGAACGCGGAGAAGGCGCGCGCGCCGAAACTTGCCGCGAATCACCCGAAAACTAGAACATAAAAGTGATCGGGCTCGCCGCCGCAATAATCCACGCGAACCACAGCGTTTCGACCATCGCGATCAGTGTCAGATTGCGCGACGCGCTGTACGCCGAGGCCGAGAATATCTCGATCATCACGAACGCAATCGCCAGTATCGGCAGGATCAGCATCAGCACGAACGGCAGCACGTTCAGGCTCGCGCCCACCGCCATCAAAGCCAGGATCAGGATCCGGCCGAGCGACGCCCACACTGTCGAAATTGCGGCCCCGCCGCGCCGCACCAGCCACTCGAAGCCCATCCAGAACGGGAACGTCAGCACAGTCGCCATCGCCATCACCATCAACCGCTCCGGCGACAACGACAGGTGATGCAGCATCGGCGACATCGCGACCTGGCACACGTACACCACCGCGAATGCCGCCGCGCCGGTTATCATCGCAGCGCCCACGCCTTCGCCGATGCGGCTCCAATCGAGCGTCTGCGACAGCGCAATCACGCCCACCAGGATCAGCCCCGCGACCATGAACCACGAGATCTGGACGCTGCCGACCAGGATCGGCACGAACGACGCCGGATTCGCCGCCGTCAGCGGCATCGCCGCAATCAGCGCACCGCCCAGTATCAGCAGTCCCATCCATCCGCTCGGTCCCGGTCGCTCCGGCGCCCAGCCCGGCGCCATCGCACCGCAAACCCGGCCCAGCGGCACCAGTAGAAGCACGAACATCAGCAGCGCGAATCGCGCCGCTCCCCGGCGCGCATCCTTGAGTTTGATCGCGCCGGCTCGCGTCGTTCCAAACGTGCTGTCGAGCCACTTCACGATCGTCGTCGCCGCTTCCAGGGAATTGACGATCGTTACGTGATCGACGCCGGGCACCCGAACCGCCTCGACCGCGTTGCCTTGCGCGAAATCGCCGTAAGTCTTGCCCAGATCAATCTGCGCGACGTCCGCCAGCTTGGTCGCCAGCGCCACCGACGTATCCTGGATCGCTTCGGCCGGATCGCGCTGGGCGAAAATGAACAGCGCATCCTTCGGACGATTCGGACCGAGCGTCCAGCCGCCCGAAATCATCACCGCGCCTCTGATACTCGGGTCGTTGGTCGCGTAGTCGAGCGCCGCGCCCGCACCCATCGAATGCCCCATCACGACGATGCGCGATCCATCGACCAGATTGCTCGCGCGCAGATAATCGACCGCCTCCTTCACGTTCGCGCGCAGGCTGTCGCTCTCGGCCTCGCCGCCGCTGAAGGGATTGCGATTCTCGCCGTGCCCGTTGACGTCGATCGCCAACACCGCGTAACCATTCTCCGCCAACCGTCGCGCGAGCCCGCTCATCAGCACGCGATCGCCGGAGAAGCCGTGCACCAGAACTACCGCCGGCGGGCGCTCCGCCACCGGTTTCGGAAACTGCGTGTAAAACGGATCCCCCGGTCCCGGCATGTACATCGTCGCCGGCTCCTGCCCCGGCAGCATCACGAACGCATGCGGCGGTCCGCCATTCTCCAATCGCGTCAGCCTCGAAACCGCGGCGAGAAACAGGAGCGCCAGCACAATCGCGACGATGCGGGAAATCTTCATGCCTCAACCTCGGCTTCCTTTTGCGGAGTAAGCTACCAATTTGATCGCATGCAATATACTTCTGCTGAATGCGGATGCTGACCGAATCGCCGACGCCTGCCGCGCCCGTACCGATACTCGGCATTTCGTGGCTCAATCGCGACCTCATGTGGCTGTTCGTGCTGCGCATCCTGCGCAGCCTGTCGCAGGGGTACCTCGGGATCATCCTGCCGCTCTACCTGGTCGCGCTGGGCTACGGCGCCGAAGCACTCGGCGTGCTGCTCGCGGTATCGGCGGTGACGGCGGCCGCCGTATCAACCGCGGTCGGTGTGCTTGCCGACCGCTTCGGGCGCAAGCCGTTCCTCGTAGGGATTTCCCTGCTGATGGCGTTCGGCACCTTCGCGTTCGCCTTTTCCCGCAGCTTCCTTTGGATCGTGGTGTTCGCGGCGATCGGCTCGATCGGCCGCGGCGGAGCCTTGGCCGGCGGCGCGTGGGGGCCCTTTTATCCCGCCGTGCAGGCGCTGCTGGCGGAACACACCTCCGACTACAACCGCACTACTGTCTTCGGCGCATTCTCATTCGTCGGTGTGATGGCCGCGGCGTTGGGCTCGGCCCTGGCGGCATTGCCGTCCCTGATGCGCCATTTTAACGGGCTCAACGAGTTGACCGGCTACCGTTTTTTGTTCGTGCTGTCCGGCGTATTCGGCATTGCGATGGCGCTGGCGGTTTTCCCGATCAACGAGAATCGCGCGCTCGAGCTTGAACTCGCCAATGAACTCGCGCGCGAACAACAAAAGCGCGAGCGCCCGCACGAGGGGCTGACCCTCGGACTCTCGCCCAATTCGTGGCGGCTCGTGCTGCGCTTCATGATCACCAACGCCACCAACGGGCTTGCGATCGGGATGCTCGGTCCGATCGTGGTGTACTGGTTCTATCGCCGCTTCGGTGTGAATTCGGCGCAGTTGGCCGGCGTGTTCTTCGCCATGAACATGGCCAACGCGATCCCCTACCTGATGGCCGGCCGGCTCGCGCTCTGGATGGGTTCGGTGCGCTCGGTCGTTGTCACTCGCGCGGTCTCGACGGTCCTGATGTTCGCCGTCGTGCTGATGCCGACTTTCGGTCTGGCCGCGCTGGTGTACGGCATCCGCGCCCTGTTCAACGTGCTTTCGATCCCAGTGCGGCAGTCTTACCTGATGGGCGTCATCGACCCGGCCGAGCGCTCGAGCGCGGCAGGCCTGGCCAACTTTCCATCGCAAGTCACTTCGGCGATCGGGCCCTACATGGCCGGCTACTTCATGGAGCATCTGATGCTGTCGTTGCCGCTGGAGTTCGCGGCCGCGATGCAAGGTCTGAACACCGTCCTCTACTACCTGTTCTTCCGCAACGTCTATCCGCCCGAAGAAATCGACGAGCGCGAAAACCGCAGCAAAGATGAGGCGCCACCCGCTCGCGACGAAGGGCGATTGCGATAACGCAGGGTTTTCATTTTGATTCCGCCGCTCCACTGAGACCGGCTCGGCAATTTGCGTCACCGCTTGACCGCGCGGAGCTTCTCGACATCCTTGACCGAGACGTCCCGTTTGTGAGTCGCGACATTCCAGATATGCCCGAAAGGATCCGTCAGCGATCCAACCCTGTCGCCCCATTCCTTGTCCGTCACCGGCTCCATCTCCCTGGCGCCCGCGGCGATCGCGCGTCTGAAGACCGCGTCCGAATCCTCGACGTAGAGATAGAAATGCACCGGCGTGCCGCCCAGCGATTGCGGACTGCGCGACCATCCCTTCGCCACCCACTCGGCCGCATGCCTGGAGCTGTCGTCCGAGAGCCGGACAATTGAGTCGCCGATCTTGAGCAGTGCATGGTTAACTTTCCCGTCCGGCTCCGCCATCCGCTCCAACTCCGTCGCGCCAAACACCTTGCGATAGAACTCGACCGCGCGCGCCGCGTCCTTGACGCACAGGAAAGGAGTCACGCTATGCCAACCGTCAGGGGTCGCCTTAATTTTGTTTGCCATGATTCTCTCTCCACGTGGATTGCTATTTCGAATCTTTGCGCCGGACATCTTTTAGCGGCGTGCCGACAAACCATACGTGCCCGTAGGGATCCTCGATTCCGCCGCATCGATCGCCCCAGTCGCGGTTCTCGACCTGGTCTATCGCCCTGGCGCCGTTGGCGATCGCGCGCTTCACAACTTCATCCACGTCCGACACGTAGATATACATCTGGACGGGCGATCCGCCGTACGAGCGCGGCGATCGCGTGAGGTGGTTCACGTCGTTCTGTCGTACGTCGGCCGAGGTCGGGTCGGAAAGCATCACGGTCGTGTCGCCCATCTTGAGCATCGCATGGCTCACGATTCCGCTGGGCTCCTCGTCGCGCATCAGCACGGTCGCGCCGAACACCTGCTGGTAAAAATCTACGGCGCTGGCGACGCCCTCGATATTGAGGAACGGCATGATGCTGCGCGAGACGGGCGGCGCCGGCGCGGCGGCGGGCGCGTCGGTCTTCGCGATACGCGGATCGTCGGCGAAGGAAACCTAGCTGGTCTCGATCGGCGTCCCATAAAGCATCGCCACCGATTTCGCCGCGTACTGCCGATGCCACAATCCTTGCGGACACACCAACGCCTCGCCCGCGCGCAGCTTGCGCGTCACCGCTCCATCGTCGGTCAACACTGTGATTTCGAGTTCACCGTCGAGCGCCAGCAGCAACTCGTCGCCGTTGGGATGCCGCTCCCACGGTGTCTGGCCCGTATAGCTCATCACGCCCAGCGTCAGATTCCCGATCTTCGCAACATTGCGCGCCGCGGCATCGGCTTCCTCGCCGGTCGTGTCCGCGGTGATATTGAGATGCGGCGTCTCGCGCAGCGCCGCGCGCAGATCGTGCTCCCGGAGCTTCGCGGCGGTTGCCCTGCGCACCGGCCGCCGCGCGACGCGCTCGCTCTTCGGCCGCGGATCCTTGGCGTCCGATCCCTCGGTGTTGCTCGGCGTCAGGTAAAACGCCGACACGAACGGCCGCGGCGTCAGGCGATGCCACAAGCCCTCGGGGCATACAAACAACGACCCCGCGTGAATCGTGGACTCCACCGGTCCGCCGTCGGTCAACGTCACGATGTCGGTCTCGCCGTCCATCACGTAGATCATTTCGTCGGACCCGAGATGACGCTCCCAATGCGTGCGCTTGTCGCCGCGCGACGCGACCAGCAGATGGTTGTTCATCGAATCGAGAAAACGCATCGACATCTGGGGCAAATCGCTCAGCGCCGCGCGCACGTCATGTACGATAAACTTCGGCTGCTCGGCCAATTCCTTGAGCCGCTCTTCTATATCCTTATGCGTGACCAGCGGCTTGCCACCCACCGACGGAGACGATTCGAGCTCCTTCGATTGCGCGGCGAGCTCCGCCTTGAGCCGTTCCCTGAAATCGGCGCGCGGCAAGTCCCGCAACTCGCCTGCAATCCGCAAAATCGCCGCCAGCCGCGGATCGGGCGTGGGCGGCGACGCACCTGGCTTCGCCATCATCGCCTCCACCGCGTGGTCCAGTTGTTCGATCAGTTTCCCCTTAGCCATTGGGATCACCCAGCCGCACCCGCAAATTCTGGATGGCGCGGAATTGAAGCTGCTTGACACTGCCCTCGGATCGCCCAAGCGTAGTCGCGATTTCGCGAATCGACTTGTCTTCCGCAAACCGCATCACGATCACCCGCGATTGATCCCGCGGCAGCCGCTCGACCAGCTTGAACAACCGCCCCCGCCGCTCCGCCTCGTCGATGCCGGACGCATCTTCACGGCCCGCATCACTTTCCTGAATAGAAAGAGCGCGATCATGCGCGCGCCGCCGCGCGACGCTCTTCGATCGATCGGCAATTTCATTGGCCGCAATCCTGAAAAGCCACGCCGCAAAAGGCACGCCGCGCCACTCGAACCGCGGCAAACCTTTCAGCGCCAGATGAAAAACGTCAGCGGTCAGATCCTGCGCTTCATCGCGATCGCGCACCCGCCGCGCAACATACGCATAGACCCGCTCGAAATTGGCCTCATACAGCTCGGAGAACCGGCTCCGATCCCGCTGCGCCGCCGCGACAAGCGTCCGCTCCGCCGAGTAGTCGGCGTCAATCTTCGATGCGCCCCGCCCCTTCAATCCACTCTCCAGCGCTTCGGCGCGTGCAGCAGACCGCGCATATAAGGACGCTGCTCGACCAGACACATCAGCCTCTACCTACATAACCCGCAATGTTCCGAAAAGGTTACGCCGACCGAAGGAACCTGAGAGCGAAATGTCGTCCTCGACATTTCGCGATTTCTTATCACTGGGTGCAGGGGTCACCCCTGCCGAAGGAAGCGTGAAACCCACCGCGGGTTTCACATTCAATCAAGTGGCTTGCTTTCCTGACGCCGCCGCTGCGCGCTCCTGCTCGCGCGCTTTGCGGCGATTGTACCGCTTCCTCGCCGCCTCCAGGTCTGCATTCACCAGCCGCCTGTACTTGACCGGATCGAACGGAATGATCGGCTTCATCTGCGTCCGCATATTCTCGGCTGGGAACAGCGCGCGATTGCGCTCGACCTCGCCCACCGCCCACTCGCACCACCGGATGTTTCCCTCCATCCAGTCGATTCCGTACTTGAGCGTGAACATCGAGAACATCGCGTTAACGTCGCGATAGCCCTTGCCGTCGGCGAAGTAGCTCTTCTCTATCTCGCGATACCGTCGTAGATGAATCGCCCATGACCGCCGCTCTTCCTTGAGCACCGCGATCGCTCCGTCGGCCCCCAGATTTCCGAGAAACCGGCAGCGCAGCAGCGGCGGATGCTTCAGATTGATCCCCTCGAACGGACTCTCCAGCCAATCGATCAGCACCCGCTCGCCCGACGAAGTGATCGTGTATAGCCGCTTGTTCGGACGGTTGCGCTGCACGACGTTGCGGCGCTTGATCAGCCCGAACTCCTCCATCCGATCGAGGGTTGGATAGATCTGCGTCGGATGCGCATGCCAGTAATGCGCCATCGACAGATCGAAGATCTTCATGATGTCGTAGCCAGACACGCCGGGCACTTCCGCGATCAATCCGAGCAGCGCGAGATCGAGCGACGCCTTCCTGGTGGGAAAGCGGAGATAGCCGAGCCCGCCATTCGGACCTTCCGGCGGAGCCTCGCGCCGCGATTCGCGAATCGCCGCCCGCGCCGGACGCGCAGCTTTCTTCATTGCGCGGACACCCAGTTGCCGTGAAAGCCCCACGGCACGCGATGCTGCAATTTGATCCTGGCAACTGGCGCGCCCGCAAAGTTTCCCGCATCGAGCACGACCATCTCGCTGCGATTGAGCCCCGCGTCATACCAGACCGCAAGCACCCAGCCGTCGTCCTCCGACGACTTCGCGGTGCGCGGCACGAACACCGGCTCCCCGGGCGCGAAATCCTTGCCGAGGTCGTGAACTTCGAGCTTGCCGGTCTGGTAGTCGCGCTTGAGCAGCGCCGAGAAGCCCGTCTGACTCTCCGGCGAGCCCGGATTGCCGCCGGCGAAATAGCCGTAGCGATGTTTGCGGCCGGCGACACGCTCGTCGAAGCGCGGAAATTCATTCGCAACGTCGTCGATCTGATGCTGACGCATCGTGCCGTCTTTCAAATTCAGATTCCATCGCCACGCCATCGGCGGCTTGCCGCCAAACGAAGTGCCGCTCATGTCGAGCGACTGCATCCGGCATCCGTCAACCACGATTGAGCCGTTCTCCGCGTACGCATTGAGGAAATGAAACACGTAGAAGGCCTCGTCCTGGAACCACTTCAGGTCGCCGGTCTTGCGATTCATCACGCCGATTTTCGTTCC
The DNA here is from genome assembly GCA_963717005.1 of uncultured delta proteobacterium. Classification (GTDB taxonomy): domain Bacteria; phylum Desulfobacterota; class Binatia; order Binatales; family Binataceae; genus Binatus. The sequence continues at coordinate 3,105,367 of OY970324.1, read as the reverse complement.
GTGTTGCGGTTCCCAAGTGAGCAGCGGTTTTCCCGCGGCCGCATTCTCGAGATGGAACACCGACGGGCAGACGAAAAAGATTGCGTACTCGTCGGTCGCGATAAAATCATGCATCATCACCGGCAGCCCGGTGTCGATCGGCCGCGACTCGAGCAGCTTGCCGTCGCCGCTCGCGCGATACCACGTCACGTACGGCGGGAATGGCTGGTAGCCGAAGAACAGCAAGTCACCGGTCACCGGGTCGAACTTCGGATGCGCCGTCACGGGGCCGGTCAGCTTGCCGCCGAAGTCGAACAGCCCGACCGTCTCGAGCGTCTGCGGCTTGAGCTCGTGCGGCGACGCGGCTTCGAACAGCGCGAGCAGCCGGTTGGCGTATCCAATGATGTTGGTGTTGGCCGCGTTCTTGAACGGCGGCATATCGGCGGGCATCTCGCGCGGGTTGCCGAGCAATCCGCCGAACAGCGCGCGCCCCTGCTTCATCTCGGCCTTCAGCCCGTCGGTGCGGACGTAGCGATTGCGATAAGCGGCGCGCCCGTCGCGCAAGATGAAGGCGTGGACCATGCCGTCGCCGTCAAACCAATGGTAGCGGCCGAGCGGCTTGAAGTGCGGGTTGGGTCCGATGCGATAAAGCGCGCCGTTGAGCTCGCGCGGCAGCTCGCCCTCGATTTCGAGATCGAACGCGTCGCCTTCTTCGCGCCACGGCGCGTAGTTGCCGGTCAGGTATGGATTGGCTGAGTCGTACATAGGGGGTTTCTCCTTCCTAGAAGACTAGAGTATTCCAATCCTTTAATAGGGTGTCAAGCCTCTCGACTCACACCTGATGCAAGCTGATCGCTGCGTTGATTGTGAATCCGCGGCGACTTACGATCGGAAGCGATGCTGGTCGATGCACTCACATTTGCGGCGGGGCTCTTTGCGTGGACCCTGGTCGAGTACGTCATTCACGGTGTGCTCGGCCATGCGCATCGGACGTTCGTGACGCCGCTGCATGACGTGCATCATCGCGATCCGCGGGCGGTGTTTGCGTTGGGCGCGTGGATTCCCGCGGCGGCTGTGCTGGCGGGCGCGATCGCGTGGTTTGGGTTGGCGCCCGAAGTGATTTTCTACGGCGGAATCGTGGGCGGATTCGCCGTCTATGAGTACGTTCACTACCGGATTCATTTCGTGCGGCCGCGGTTTGCGATGGAAGAGCGGCTGCGCGCGCGGCATCTGGCGCATCATACGCGCGAGCCGGATGCGATTTTCGGGGTGACGACGCGAATTTGGGACGTGGTATTCGGCACCGAGCCTGATCCGGACCGCATGCGGGAGCTGGCGGCCGCGGGGGCGCGCGTTCCGGTGCTTGCGGGTTCGAGCAATCTCAGGCGCGTTGGTCGCGGCCTCCGCAGTCGAATTGCTGCGTCGTGACTCGTTCACAACTTCTTGACACATAGCTCAAGTCGAGATATTGGCTCGATAGGTACGCGAGAGGTGTCGTTGCAATCGCTGAATGGATATCGGTCCGGGGCGCAGCTGTTTCCGGCCAGGTCGGTGCTCGAGTTCGAGAAGACGCCGCCGCGGATGGATGTGAAGTTTCCGATTCTCGGGTTCCTGATGGAGGCGGAGGCGACCGGCTACGATTTGAAGCAGCGGTTTCAGGATCCGGTTGGATTCTTTTACCGGGTCAGCGACGGGTCGATTTATCCGGCGCTCAAGAAGCTGGCGCGCGACGGGCTGGTAACGCTGCGGACGGAGCGCCACGGGCGGCGCGCGCGCAAGGTTTACGCGATCACGCCACGCGGCCGGGCGCATTTCAGGCGCATGCTGCGCGAGCCGGCGCAGCCGCTGTTCGTGTTCGACGAGTCGCAAGTGAAGATTTATTTCGCCGACCAGGAGCCGGAGATTGCGCTCGAGCATATGGAGCGATCGCGGCGCGACGATGAAGCGCGCACGGCTATCCTGGCCGGGATGGTGGCCGAGATGCGGCGCGCGGGCGCGAGCCCGGTGCGCAGAATCGTGCTCGAGCTGGGATGGGAGATCGTCAATGCCAAGGCACGCGCTCTGGCGCGGCTTTGTTTGCAGTTGAAGCGTGAAATACAGAAAAGCGAGATACCAATGAAGCGGCGCGCTCTGCCGCGGGTGAAAGTGTCGCGGGCGGCCGCGGCCGCTAGATGAGCCCCAGCGGGTTCAAAGGGAAGGATGATGGACGAAAAGTTTGCAATCGACCTCGAACACGTGACCCGGATTTACAAGCGCGACGAGTTCGAGGTCCGCGCACTCGACGACGTGACGGTGCAGATTCCGGGCGGGCGCTTCGTGGCGATCATGGGACCGTCGGGCTCGGGCAAGACCACGATGCTCAACCTGATCGCGGGAATCGATCACGCGAGCAGCGGGCGAGTGGCGGTCGGCGGCGAGGAAATAACCGGGATGAAGGAACGCGACCTGGCGGGCTGGCGCGCGCGTCATATCGGGCTGGTGTTCCAGTTCTACAACCTGATCCCGGTGCTGACGGCGTTTGAGAACGTCGAGCTGCCGCTGCTGCTGACCAGTCTGAACAAGGCCGAGCGCCGGGAGCATGTCGAGACGGCGCTGAAGGTGGTGGGCCTGGCCGACCGGATGGACCATTATCCGCGGCAGTTATCGGGCGGACAGGAGCAGCGGGTGGCGATTGCGCGGGCGATTGTGGCGGACCCGACGATTATCGTGGCCGACGAGCCTACCGGAGATCTCGATGCGAAGTCGGCCGAGGAAATTCTGGGATTGCTGGTGGATATGAATCGGCAGTTTCAAAAGACGATCGTGATGGTTACGCATGACCCGCGGGCCGAGCGCTATGTGGATACGGTATATCGGCTCGACAAGGGAGTGCTGGCCGGGGTTGAGCCGGGGAAGCGAGGAGTTGCGGGCGAGGCGGCGGCGCATGCGTGAGGAATTAATCAAATGTGAAACCCCTCCTGGGTTTCACGCTTCCCTGGGCAGGGGTGACCCCTGCACCTTAGTGAGAAGCGCAAAGTTGCGCGCGGCGCGCTACTTTGCTCTCAGGGGCGGTGGATTGAGTGAGTGGCAGAGATGGAAGATCCTTAGAGTGCCCTCTCGTTGTCCGAGGAGAGGGTTTGGGAGAGGTCCAGTGTCTGGCGGGGTCACAACTTTCGGGCTTTCGGAATCGAGTATGGATCTAGTGGGTAGTCCGGCGTTGTACCTCTCCCGGCGACACCGCTGCGCGGCTTTCGCCGACCTCTCCTCGGACAAGGAGAGGTTAGGACTCGGTCAAGATGATCCAACGATGAAGGTGGCGCGATGAAATATACGGCGCTGGTTTTTAAGAATCTTGTTCGATCCAAGCGGCGGACCTTTCTGACCGTGCTGTCGATTGCGGTTTCGCTGTTTATTTTTTCGGCGCTGGTGAGTATCCCGACCGTGGCCAATGAGATACTTGGCAACACGGCTTCGTCAACCCGGATCGCGACGCATAACAAGGCCGGGCTGGCTTACTCGATTCCGGTCGCTTACAAGCAGCGGATAATGGCGGTGCCGCATGTCGAGGTGGTGGTGCCGGAGAGCTGGTTCGGCGGGGTGTATCACGAGGTTTACGATCAGTTTCCGAATCTCGCGGCCGATCCCGAAAACGTCGATAAGATGTGGCCCGACTGGGGAATCAGCGCGGCGCAGTTCGAGCAGTTCAAGAAAATCCGGACGGCGGCGCTGGTCGGCGGCGATACGATGAAGCGATTTCATCTGCATGTCGGGCAGCAGATTCAGCTCAAGGGCACGCTCTACCCGTTCAACGTGACGCTGCAGATAGTCGGCACGATTGGCGGCAAGGCGCCGCCGGATTTCCTGCTGTTCAGGCGCGACTACCTGGAAGAGGCGGCCGGGCGGCCCGGGATTGTCGATAATATCTGGGTGAAGGTGGATAAGCCGGAGAACGTGCCGCAGGTAATCGCGGCGATTGACGAAGGCTTTGCCAATTCGTCGGCGGAAACTATTTCGGAATCGGAGGCGGCGTTTATCGGCGGCTTCATGGAGCAGTACCGCACGTTTTTCAGGATGGCGGAGCTGTTGGGATTTATCGTGGTGCTGACGATAGGACTGGTGGCGGCGAATACGGCGGCGATGTCGATACGCGAGCGGCGCGGCGAGATAGCGGTGATGCGATCGATAGGATTTCCGGCGCGCACGATCCTGTCGCTGCTGCTGGCGGAGTCCTTGCTGATAGGACTTATCGGCGGAGTTATAGGATGCGGATCGGCGTATTTCGTGCTGAAGGCATTCTCGATCGGCAACGTGGGCGGACCGCTCGGAGCTATCCGGATGCCGCCGGTTATTCTGGGCGAGACGCTGGTGGTGGCGGCGTTGATAGGACTGCTGAGTGCGATGGTGCCGGCGAGTTCGGCGGCGCGGCGGAATATTGTAGATGCGTTGAGGACGGTGGCGTGAGTATCAGGAACCTCACCCCTCTCTTTTGGACGGGGGGATCGCAGTGTTAGTGCCCGCTCCTTGTCCGAAGAGAGGGTTAGGGAGAGGTGCTTGAGGTTGGCGGCGATCGCAGTGTCGATGGGTTGCGGCTTGACTAGTTGAGGTTGCGGCGATGGCGGGCGTTGTACCTCTCCCGGCGACACCGCTACGCGGCTTTCGCCGACCTCTCCTCGGACAAGGAGAGGTTAGGATGGGAGAGGTTAGGATTGGAGATTCTGAGCGGAATCTTGAAGCGCGCGGGGGGCGCGCGCTGGGTAAGGACCCTCACCTTCGATCCTCTCCCTTAAAGGGAGAGGGGAAGAGCGGAGTGGGAGCGGACGTTGGAGTGAGATGGCTATACCGCTGAAATATAATGTTCGGTCGTTGCTGGTTAGGCGGGTTTCCACTGCTATGACCGGCGGCGGGATTGCGCTGGTCGTGTGTGTTTTTGTGATCGTGATGGCATTGGTCGCGGGGCTTAATTCGGCGATTTCGGATACTGGAGATCCGGATAACGTTATCGTTCTGCGCAAAGGGGCTACCACTGAGACTTACTCGGCGATTCAGCTCGATCAGTTCGATGCTTTGAAATTTCTGCCGCAGATTCGGCGCGAGCCGGACGGTGAAGTTGATGCGTCGCCGGAGTTGCCGGTGCAGGCTTTGATGCAGCGGATTGGCGGCGGGCGCGACAACATCGTAGTGCGCGGAGTTCTGCCGATCGCGCTGAAAGTGCATCCCAAGGTCAAGATTATCGAAGGGCGGATGTTCAATCCTTCGGTCAACGAGGTGATCGTCGGCAAGGGCCTGCAGGGGCATTACGAGAATATGCGGCTCGGATCGACGCTCAAGTTCGGGCGCGGCAACTGGAAGGTGGTCGGGATATTCGCGGCCGCCGGCGGCTCGTTCGAGTCCGAGGTGTGGGGCGATATACATAACGTGCAGGACGACGCGCAGCGCGGCGCGTACTACGCCGACGTGCGCTTGAAGCTGGCGCCGGGGGCGGATACGGCGGCGCTGATACGGCGGCTGGCGGACGACCCGCGAATCAACCTGCAGGCGGAGACCGAGGCCGACTACTACAAGGACCAGGCGGTGGTCGCCAACCAGATGCGGGTGCTGGGGATGATCGTGGCGGTGATAATGGCGGTGGGCGCGATTTTCGGGGCGATGAACACGATGTACGCGGCGGTCTCGTCGCGGACGACCGAGATTGGCACGCTGCGGGCGCTCGGCTTTGCGCCGATGGCGGTGATGACGTCGTTTCTGCTGGAGTCGCTGGTGCTGGCTCTGGCGGCGGGGGTGATAGGAATCCTGCTGGCGATGCCGATTAACGGGCTCTCGACGACGTTTGGGAATTTTGTCACCTTCTCGACGCTGGCGTTCAGCTTCCGGGTGACGTTCGCAATCGTGATCGAGGCGATGGTCTTCGCCGCCGTGATGGGGATGGTCGGGGGCTGGCTTCCCGCGCGGCAGGCGATGAAGATGCCGGTAGTAGATGCGCTGAGGAGCGTGTGAGCTTGTCCACCGAAGCACCAAAAGGGCCGAATATCCGCGAGCTGGAGTCGCTGCGAATCGCGCGCAGCGGGCCGGTGAAGAAGCCGAGCCGGATTATTCCGGCGGCGATCGCGCTGGTGATTCTCGCGGTGGTGGGAGTCGCGGGCTACGTCGTCTATCAGAAGACGCTCGGTCGGCCAGTCGAAGTGCAGACCGCAATAGTCAGCGTCAAGCAGGCGGGACAGGCGGGCACGGTGCTGACCGGCAGCGGATATATAATCACCAAGCACAAGTACATCGTGATCGGCACCAAGATACTCGGGCAGATAGTGGCGGAGCCAATCGAGGAAGGGCAGCGGGTCAAGGTCGGCGACCTGCTGGCGCGAATCGACGATCGCGACTACCAGGCGCAATTGAAGCAGGCTTACGCGGATCGCGATCTGGCAACGGCCAACGTGGTGTTGAAGCGGGCGCGGCTCGAGCGGATGCGCGAGCTGTACAAGGACGGAGTGGAATCGAAGGACACGCTCGACGACGCGGAGAATCAGATGGCGGTGGCGGAGGCGGATCTGAAGAAGGCGAACGGCGAGATTGAATTTGCGAAGTTCAACGTGAGCCAGACCGTGATCACGTCGCCAATCAACGGGGTGGTGCTGCAGAAGTATCGCGAGCTCGGCGATACGATCAATTTTGGCGGCGAAATCCAGGCCGGCGGCGGCGCCACGGATATCGCGCAACTGGCGGACCTGAGCGATATCCGCTGCGAGGTCGATATCAACGAAAGCGATATCGCGAAGGTCAAGATGGGCACGCCGGCGACGGTGATCCCGGATGCGTATCCGGACAATCCGTTCCCGGCGGAGGTGGTGAAGATTTATCCGGAGGCGGACCGGCAGAAAGGGACGGTAAAGGTCGAGGTCAAAATCCTGCAGCCGGATTTGAAAATTATCAAGCCGGAAATGAGCGCGAAGGTCACCTTCCAATCGATCACCACGCAGACCGCGGCGGCGCCGATGGTGCTGGTGCCGAAGAAGGCGATCGTCACCGATGGCAGCGCGAGCTCGGTGTGGGTGGTGCGCGACGACACGATCCATCGGACGCCGATCATCGTGGGGCGGGAGTTCCAGGACGGGATGGAGGTCAAGCAGGGATTGAGCGGCGGCGAGATGGTGATCGTGGTGCCGGCGCCGACGTTGAAAGACGGGCAGGAAGTCACGGCGGTCGCGTCTTAGGGGAAGGGTAGATCACTTTATTTAAAGCGGAACCCGCCGTGGGTTCCGCACCTCCTTGGGCAGGGGTGACCCCTGCACCCGGTGAGAAGAAATCGCAAAATGGCGAGGACGCCATTTTGCTCGCGGGTCTTTTTCCTTTGTCATTCATTTCCTTTGTGTCATTCAGAGCGAAGCGAAGAATCCCGATCATTGCTTTGTAGTAATTAGAATCAGGGAGAGAAAGAAAATGGCGGAGACTTTTGTTTTGGTGCATGGCGCGTGGCATGGGGCCTGGTGCTGGGGTGCGGTTATTAACCAGCTCGAGAAATTAGGCGACCAGGCTTATGCGGTCGATCTGCCGGGGCATGGGATGAATCGCGCCGATCGATCGAAAGTCACGCTTGAGAGCTATGTCGATAGCGTGGCGGAGTTTATCGAGCGGCATGGTCTGAAGAACGTCGTGCTGGCGGGGCACAGCCTCGGCGGGCTCACGATTCCCGGGGTCGCGGCGAAAATTCCGGCGCGGATAAAGCGCGTGGTGTGGGTGACGGCGCTGGTGGCGATCGACGGGCAGCCGATTATCGATCCGGCGAGGTCGCCGCTGACGGCGCTAGCTGAATCGCAGCCGGAAAAATCGATCCCGATTGAGATGATGGGCAAGGAATTTCTCGACGGACTCAGCAACGACATGGCGCCGGCGATGAAGGAATACGTGCTGTCAGCAGTGGGACCGCAGCCAATTGGGCCGATGGTCGCGGCGGTGCCGATGGCGCCCTACTTCGCGACCGGAATCCCGAGCAGCTATCTCGTTTGCGAGGACGATCAGACGCCGGTCGCGGGCGCGCCGAATTGGCATCCGCATTTTTCCAGCCGGCTCAAGAGTCCCACGCTCAAGTTTGTGAAGAGCGGGCACGAGGTCATGTTCACGCATCCGGTGGAATGCGCGCGGGCGCTGCATGAGTTGGCGCGCGGCGAATGACTGGGGGGCTGACCTCTCCTTGTCCGAGAGAGGTCGGCGCGAGCCTAAGGTGAGCGACGGGTGAGGTTCAACGCTGGCCGCTTGCAGCGTCGCGCGTTGAACCTGCTGCGGCATGTCAGAAAGTGGTGCTGCGTCTGGGAGCGGCACCGGTGTCGGTGAATTGTGGTTAGACGAGCAGGTGTTTGAGCGTTTTCCGGCGTTGCACCTCTCCCGGCGACACCGCTAAGCGGCTTTCGCCGACCTCTCCTCGGACAAGGAGAGGTTAGGAAGGAGGGATCGCTTCAGATTCAGATCGGGTATCTCGCCAGCAGGCCGCGGGCGATTACCAGGGCCTGGATTTCGTTGGTGCCTTCGCCGATCATCATCAGCGGCGCGTCCCGGTAGAATCTTTCGACTGGGAAGTCGGCCATGAAGCCGTAGCCGCCGAGCACGCGCATCGCATCGAGGGAAATTTTCGCGCAGGCTTCGGAGGCGAAGAGTTTCGCCATGCCGGCTTCGACGTCGCATCGCTCGCCGGCGTCTTTTTTGCGGGCGGCGTTGGCGACCAGCAGGCGCGCGGCTTCGACGCGGGTCGCCATGTCGGCGAGGAGCAACTGCACGGCTTGATGCTGGCAGATGGGTTTGCCGAAAGCGGTGCGTTGTTGCGCGTAGCGGATTGCGGTTTCGAAAGCGGCCTGCCCTACTCCGACGGCGCGTGCGGCGACGTTGATGCGTCCGACTTCGAGCGCGCTCATCACCTGTTTGAAGCCGGCGCCCTCGACCCCGCCGATCAGGTTCGCAGCCGGGACCGCGAGGTCTTCGAACAGAACTTCGCAGGTGTCGATACCTTTATAGCCGAGCTTGTCGAGGTTGCGGCTGACGGTGGGGCCGCGGTCGGACTTCTCGACGGCGAACATACCGATGCCGGCGTAACTGGGTTCGGCGTGGGGGTTGGTCTTGGCGGCGACGGCGAGCATCGTGCCGTGGCGCGCGTTGGTGATGAACATTTTCGAGCCGGAGAGAATGTAGTCGTCGCCGCGGCGGACGGCGGTGGTGCGAATCGATTGCACGTCGCTGCCGGCGTGTGGCTCGGTGAGCGCGAGGCCACCGCGTTTTTCGCCGCGCGCCATCGCGGGCAGGAAATATTTCTTCTGCGCGTCGGTGCCGTGATTCGCGATCACATACGCCATGATCAGATGGCTGTTGATGACGCCGGCGAGACTCATCCAGCCGCGCGACAGTTCCTCCATCACGCGCGCGTAGGTGAGGAAGTTGAGGCCGAGGCCGCCGTGATCGGCGGGGATGGTAGCGCCGAAGAGGCCGAGCTCGCGCATCGTCGCGACCATCGCGTGCGGGTATTCGTCGCGATGCTCGAGGGCGGAGGCGTTGGGGATTACGTCGCGATCGACGAAGCGGCGGACGGCGGCGACTATTTCGCGGTCTAAGACTTCATCCATTGGTTTGGCTCCTGGGAACGGAGGTTGTGCTCGTGACTCCACCGGATTCAGGGAAGATTACGCATAAGCGTTTGCTTCAGTGCAACTCGGAACCGGAACCGGCGGCGCGTGCGCACCGCTGTCCGAGATCCTTCCTGCCGCTCGCGTTGCTCGCTTAGTCAGATGACACAAAAAAGCGACGTCGCGGACATTGCGATGGATTCGCGGAAGCCTCACCTACCGGGCGGCGGTGCGGCCGGCCGCCTCTCCCGTGAAATAACGGGCGAGGTTTTTTCGGACTTGCGCCGGTGCGTGGGGTGGAGTAAGTGTCAGATTGACGCAAAGTATTGAGCGGTGAGGATTTATTGCGATGGAAGCAGCACAGACGGCGATCGATGCGGGGGCGCTGCGTGAGAAGCTGGCGGTGCTCGGCAACGACAGCTACACGGCGGAAACCTGCGAGCGCTATGCGGGGATGATCGCGGAGATCAAGCGGCTTAAGAAGGAGCGCAAGGCGGTGATCCTCGCGCATAACTATCAACGGCCGGAGATATTCGAGGTTGCGGATTTTATCGGCGACTCGCTGGAGCTGGCGCGCAATGCGCGCGACGTGCGCGACGCGGATGTGATCGTGTTTTGCGGCGTGCATTTCATGGCCGAGACGGCCAAGGTATTCAATCCCGGGCGGAAGGTGCTGCTGCCGGATCTCAAAGCCGGGTGCTCGCTGGCGGACAGCGTCACGGCCGAGGCGCTGGCGGATCGCAAGGAAGAACTGCTGAAGATTTACCCCGACCTGAAGGTGGTGTCGTACGTCAATTGCACGGCGGACGTGAAGGCGTTGTCGGACGCGTGCTGCACGTCGGCGAATGCGGCGAAAATTGTCGAGCGGATCGACTCGGACAATATATTGTTCGTGCCGGATCAGAATCTGGCGAATTACGTGCAGGGGCAGACCAGCAAGCGGGTGATTTCGTGGGACGGCAACTGCTACGTGCATCATCAGATAACTCCCGACGAGGTCAACAAGGTCAAGCGCGCGATTCCCGGAATCAAGGTGATTGCGCATCCGGAATGCCGGCGCGACGTGCTCGCGATTGCGGACGCGGTGCTGTCCACCAGCGCGATGGTCTCGTACGCGAAGAGCAGCGCGGCGGATAAGTTCCTGGTGGTGACGGAATGCGGGCTGTCGGATCGGCTGCTGATGGAGATACCCGACAAGCATTTTTACAAGGCGTGCAAGCTATGCCGGTTCATGAAGATGATCACGCTCGAGGGGACGCTCGATTCGATCCGCCACCTGCGCTACGAGATCGAGCTGGGCGAGGACGTGCGCGTCGGCGCGAAGCGGGCGCTGGAGCGCATGCTCGAGCTGAGCGTCTGAGCGGGCGCGCACAGAGCGTGGTCGCGGGCGTCGGCGAGTCGAGGGCGGGCACGGCGGCCCGCCCCACTGGCGCGGCCGGTCCCACTCGAGGAAAGCCGGCGCGGCCGATGGTCGCGGTGGATACGGTGCTGTTCGCGGTCGAAGGACGACTGCCTGCAGACCTACCTGGTCGAGCTGGCGCGCGGACCGGGGCGCGGGCGGTGGGCGTTTCCGGGCGGGCTGGTGCGAGTGGGCGAGCTGCTTGACGACGCGGCGCGGCGCGAGCTGCACGATTCGACCGGACTGCGCGGCGCTTACCTCGAACAACTGTTCACCTTTGGCGATCCGTCGCGCGACCCGCGCGCGCACGTGGTGTCGGTCGCATACATGGCGCTGATACCGGAGGCGGAGGCGGTGGATGCGGCGTCGGAAAAGTACGCCAACGGCCGTTGGTACGAGGTTACGCGGCTGCCGCAGCTGGCGTACGATCACTCGGTGATGGCGGCGTATGCGGTGAAGCGGCTGAAGTCGAAGCTCGAGTACACCAATATCGCGTACGCGCTGCTGCCGCGGGAATTTACCTTCGCCGAGTTCGAGGAGCTGTATTCGCTGATCCTGGGGCGTCCGCTGGATCGGCGGAACTTCCGGCGCAGTATTCTGGCGATGGGGATGCTGAAACGGCTGCCGCATACGCGGCGCGGACCGCATCGGCCGGCCGCGCTATACAGTTTCGCGAATCAAAGCCTAAGGTTCATCGAGATGCTATAATTTCGGGCCGCAGGGAGACGCATGTTCAAGGGCATCAGAGGAATTGTCGCGCTAACGGCGGCCGCGGTGCTGGTGGTGGCGATCGCATACGGCGGATACGTCTCGAGCAATTCGCGGCCGTCCGACCAGCAGATGGCAGCGGCCGGCGATCCGGCGGCGAAATTGCGAATCACGCTCGACCCGCAGAATTTCCAGGGCACCGTGCGCGAGGCGTATGCGGTAGCGGAGAAGGATCCGGCGCTGCTGGCGCAATTGCATTGCTACTGCGGCTGCGACAAGAGCGACGGGCACAAGAATCTGCTGGATTGCTTCCGCGATACGCACGGCAGCACATGCGCGATCTGCTGCGGCGAGGCGCGCGACGCCGAGGCGATGGCGAGCCGGGGCATGCCGATCGAACAAATCCGCGACGCACTACGCGCGCGCTACTCGCACGGGAGCTGAGCTTGGTCGGACTGATCTCCGGGTACATCGAACACTTCACCTACCTTGGGTTGTTCGTGGTGTTGATGTTATGCGGGCTTGGATTGCCGATTCCTGAAGACGTGGCGCTGCTGGCGGGCGGCTATTTGGTGCATCGCGGGATCACGCGCTATCCGATCACGCTGGCGGTGTCGCTGGTGGGAGTGGTGACGGGCGACAACTCGCTGTTTTTCCTGGGACGGCATTTCGGGTCGGGACTGGTGCGGTATTTTTCGATCGGGCGGCCGGGGCGCAAGCAGCAGATCGAGCGGATCGAGGGATTCATGCAGCGCCATGGGCATCGCGCGATTTTTTACGCGCGCTTCCTGGCCGGACTGCGGGCGCTGGTCTATTTGTCGGCGGGATCATTCGGCGTGCGCCCGCCGGTGTTTCTGTTCTACGATCTGCTGGGTGCGCTGATCTCGGTGCCGATCGTGGTGACGCTCGGGTATGTATTCGGCAAGCAACTCGAGATGCTGGTGAAATATATCGGCGGCTTCGACAAGCTGATCGTAATAGTGGCGGTGCTGAGCGTGCTGGTTTACGCGACCCGGATCTTCGTATTGCGCAAGACTGCCGAGCCGCCGGCCAAGAGCGAATTGCCCGAATAAGTTTGCGCGGCCGGCCGCGCGCCGATGTCGAAAATGGATTCATACCTTCCCGCGCTTAACCTGAAGGCGAAGCTGATCGTGCTGATGGTCGGGCTGCTGACGCTGACGCTGGGAGCGGAGGTGTGGGTGAGTCTGGGCACGCAGGCGGCGATCGTCGCTGACACGCAGGAGAAGGTCAAAGATCTGGCGCGGGTGATCCAGATTGGAGTGCAGGAATTGACCGCGGTGCGCGACACCGATCGCGATCAGCTCCATCATTACGTTGACAATCTGCACACGCAGGGGCTCGAGGTGTCGATCGCGTCGAGCGAAAATCTGATCCTGAACAGCTCGAATCCGCAATTGATCGGCGCGGCGCTGCGGCCCAAGCAGGCGGAATGGCTGACGCCCGAGCAACTCAAGCATCCCGACAAGCTGGTGACGGTCCCGCCCGGGGCGCTGGGGCTGCCGCCGGAGACCACGGTTTACCTGATACCGGTCGAGGTCGAGGACCATCTGCTCGGCTACGTGCAGGTGGTTGCGAATTTCGGCGACTTTGCGCAGCCGCTGGAGGAAAGCCGGGCGCGCGAGCTGATGATCGCGTTTGCGATTTTCGCGATCGGGCTGGTGTTCGCGTACATCCTGGCCGATCGCTACGTGAAGCCGATTCACGCGGTGGCGAATGCGGCGCAGAATATCGCGGCGCGCGGTCTTGAGCCGGTGCCCGAGGCGCATCGACGCGACGAGATCGGGCTGCTGACGCGCAGCTTCAACGACATGGTCGGGCAGCTGAGGCGCGCGCGCGAGCGCGAGCAGGAACTGAACCGGCTGGAACGGTTCACGGCGCTGGGGCAGTTGGCGGGCGGCCTGGCGCATGAAATCAAGAACCCGCTGAATTTCATCAGCCTGGCGCTCGACCAGCTGCGGGCGCGTTACGCACCGCAGCAGGCGAACGATCGCGAAGCGTTTCTGCGGCAGCTGTCGATCATGAAGGACGAGATGCGGCGGCTGGCCGACCTGGTGCAAAGCTTTCTGCATTACGGCAAGCCGATCGAAATATTCCCGGCGCCGACCGACGTGCTGCACCTGGTGGACGAAGTGGTGGCGCTGTCGGAATCGAAGATGAAGAGCCAGGGGATCGAGCTGATCGAAGAGTGCGACGGGACGCCGGTGCTCAACGTGGATGCGGAGAAGCTGCGCACCTGCTTCATTAACGTGGTCGCCAACGCGATTCAGGCGATGCCGGAAGGCGGCACGATGCGGATAAATTTCCGTCGTGCGGATGCCGACGGATCGATGGTGATCAGTTTTTCGGACACCGGCGCGGGCATCGAAGCGGGCGTCGCGGGCCACGTGTTCGAGCCGTTCTTCACCACCAAGCGCGAGGGCATCGGGCTTGGGCTGTTCCTGTCGAAGGCGATCGTCGAGACGCATGGGGGTACAATCGACATCGGACCGAACGCGGACGGACCCGGCACCACATTGACTTTCACCTTCCCGCCGAGCGCGGTAGTCAACGGACACAATCATGACGCAAGCCTCAGTACTGGTCGTTGAAGACAACGATCTCGAACGACAGATAACCGCCGACACGCTGCGCGAAGAAGGCTTCGCGGTCGAAGAGGCGGCGGTCGGCAAGCGCGCGATCGAGTTGCTGGCGCTGTCGCGCTTCGACGTCGTGCTGACGGACCTGATGATGCCGGGGATGTCGGGCGAGGAGCTGCTGGCGAAAGTGCGCGGCTCGTATCCGGGCAGCCAGGTGGTGGTGCTGACGGCGCACGGATCGACGGACAGCGTGGTGCAGGCGATGAAGGCGGGGGCGTTCGACTACCTCGAGAAGCCGACCGATCGGGAAAAACTGGTAACGCGGGTGGCGAAGGCGGCGGAGTTCGCGAACCTGCAGCAGGAAAATCAACTGTTGAAGCGGCGGCTCGAAGGGACCTTCGAGATCGAGGGCATCATCGGGCAGGATCCCGCGATCCAGGAAGTGATCCGGCTGGTGCGGCGGGTCGCGCCGTCGAATTCGACCGTGCTGATCCAGGGCGAGAGCGGGACCGGCAAGGAAATCGTGGCGAAGGCGATTCATCGGCTGTCGCCGCGGGCGGCGCGCCAATTTGTCGCGATCAACTGCTCGGCGATCCCGGAGAACCTGATCGAAAACGAACTGTTCGGGCATGAACGCGGCGCGTTCACGGGCGCGACCGAGCGCAAGATAGGGCTGTTCGAGAGCGCGGACAAATCGACGCTGTTCCTCGACGAGATCGCGGACCTGCCGCAGGGGATGCAGGCGAAGATTCTGCGGGTGCTGCAGGAGAAGGAGTTGCGCCGGGTGGGCGGCAACGATTCGTTTCGCATCGACGTGCGGCTGGTGGCGGCGAGCAATCGCAATATCGTGGAGGAAGTCGGCGAGGGCCGCTTTCGCGAGGACTTGTACTACAGAATTAACGTGGTGACCGTCACGCTGCCGCCGCTGCGCGACCGGCGCGGCGACATCCCGCTGCTGGCGAATCATGCGCTGGCGAAATTCGGGCATCTGGCGGAGGGCCGCGTCAAAGAAATCGGACGCGAGGCGATGGCGGTGATCCTCGACTACTCGTGGCCGGGCAACGTACGGCAACTCGAATCGGCGATCGAGCGCGCGATCCTGCTGTGCGAGGGCGACACGGTGACGCCGCGCGATTTGCCGGAGGAAGTGCTGTCGGGCAAGACGCCGGGGCGCAGCGGCGAGCGTCAGCGCAGCGACAAGTACGAGATCCCGAGCGAGGGCTTCAATTTCGAGACGTTCGAGCGCGACGCGATTCTACAGGCGCTCGAGCGCAACGACTGGGTGATCGCGAAGGCGGCGAAGATGCTGGCGATGAGCTATCGGACGCTGCAATACCGGATCGACAAATTCGGATTGAAGCGCGGGGAGCAGCCGAAGGCGATTCCGCCGGAAATCAAGTGAGGGGAAGAAGCCACTTCATTTAATTTGAAACCCGCCGTGGGTTTCAAACATCCTTGGGCAGGGGTGACCCCTGCACCCGGTAGCAATCGCAAAATGGCGAGGACGCCATTTTGCTCTCAGTTAATCGCTCGACCATCCAGTCGGCAGGTAAATCCAGCACTCGATTTTGCGGGCGTCGGCGGCGGCCACTGCGATTCGCGCACGGGTGTAGAGGGTTGGCACTTCCTCGTAGGCGTCGAGTATCGCGAAATCGGCGGCGGTGAGGCCCTCGAGGATCGCGCCGTCGGTGACGGCATCGGCCTGTTTTGCGACGAAGTAGTAGCGCTTGCGACCGCGCGCGTATCCGAAGAGGCGCGCGGGACTGGCGTCGATGGGGCGGCCCAGCAGGCGCAGGCGCTCGGCGGGATTTATCAGCGAGCCGTACACGAAGAGTAGTTGGTCGTCGTTGGCCATTGTGTGGTGCCGGGTTGATTGGGGTTCGCGGCGATTCCTGCGATTGTGGTACCTGTGCCGGACATTGTAAATTCGTCCGCAATCGAATTGAACGATGGTCCAGCGCGAAGGTCGATCCCTGGCGGTGTCTCCGCTATGTTAACGCGATATGAGGCTTGAGTTATCGATGATCACGCTGCGAACTGTACTCGCGAGTGCGACCGCCGCGATGCTGGCACTATTGGTGGCCGGGTGCTCGACCGTCAAGAGCGGCACGTTGAGTCCGGGGATGACGCCGGCTCAAACGGTGCAGTCGATGGGCGAGCCCGACCTGAAGGACAACATTGCCGATCCCAATCACAGCGGCGCGAGCGTGCTGCGATACGTCTGGCTGGAGCCGGGCAAGGCGGCGATATTCGGATCCGACGAGCGGCTGGCGAGCGTGCAGGAGGTCGAAACCAACACCAAGGCCAAGGTCGAGGAGCAGGCGCA
This sequence comes from uncultured delta proteobacterium, assembly GCA_963717005.1. Lineage (GTDB taxonomy): Bacteria > Desulfobacterota > Binatia > Binatales > Binataceae > Binatus. Next base: position 3,088,780 of record OY970324.1, on the reverse strand, counting down.
TGCCGAGGCGGTAGCGGCCGGGCCGCCGCAGCGGTTCGATCCGATTGAGACGCCGCTGGACTATCTGTTCTATCCGGTGAAGGCGGGCGCGATTTATTTTGGTGCGGGGCTCAATTGCGCCGCGGGCGGCAGTTGCGTGAAGCCGCAGCTTCCTCCACCGTCAGCGGGTTGATCTGAACTTCTTGAACTGAGATAAGGCTACGACCGATTGTCGGAGTATCCAGGTGGAGCCGAAGCCTCACTTTACGCGGGCTTTCGCGGGTCATCTTGTAACGCAAACGGCGAAATTCAACGTTCGTCGCTGACCAATAGTGCCCGTAGCAGAGTCAAATTGTTATTTCAACCCCAGGGGCGTTGCGCGCTCTTCTAACTTTTTGTGCGCAATGGACTGTTGCTGTGGACTTTATGTTCATGACTGTGAGACTGTTAGTAGCAGAATCGAACAACTGAACGAGCGCTCAGAAGCGGGTATAGTGCGGTGCGGGTTCGCCGTATCGGCCTGTGTCGGCAACTGAGAAAACTGTGGCTCGAACTTGGCGCTTCATCACCGATCGGCCAGAGAGGATCTGACCGGTAACATCCAACTACGCAACGCGGATTGGCACTATTGGCGGAATGAGACCTATGAAGAAAGAAACACTCGGTCAGGTCCTCAAACAGCGGCGCGGAGCTTATGCGTACACGCAGCGGGAACTTGCAAAGAAGCTTGGCGTCAAGGCCAGCCACGTCGCATATCTCGAAAACGGGCGGCGGCTCCCTTCCCTGTCGCTGCTGTCGCGGATCGCGGAGACGCTCGAGCTCGACAAGAAGCGCCTGTTCCTGCTGGCGCATCCGGAAGCGCATTGGATCAACAGCGACAAGCGCGAAGCCTCGAGCGACAAGCGGCGGGAAGATGCGTGGCGCAGGTTTGCGGGCGACCGCGGAACGCTGGCGCGCCACAAGGTGACGGAACGGGAACTCAAGGTGCTGAAGAACGTGAACATGCTCGGCCCGATATCGGGTCCTAATCAGTACCTGTTCATCCTGAACGCGATTCGCCAGGCGATGGACGAAGAGTAGCCGCACGCGCGCTCGCGCCTTTTCAAGCGCCGTTTGCACCGGGCGCCGGCCGATAGGTTTTGCAGCAGATGTTGCGGGCGTGGTTTGCGTCCGCGGTGATGCTTTGAGGCCTCGCGCCAGCCGTTGAGGGCGAGCAGGTTATGGTCTAGGCTCAAGTGTTGGAAGCGCATCTTCGATGAAGATCGATATCGACCTCAAGTCGGGATTTTTGCAGAACCTCAAGCGCGAGGTGCTTGATTCGCTCAATACCGAGGAACGCGCGATTATCGAGGTTTCGACCGGGGAGATGGGCAACAAGCCCGATGCGGTGAAGCTCGGCTGGCTCAAGATGCGGACCAAAGAGGCCTGGACCAAGCAGCGCTACACCAAGGCGCTCGGCCGGACGATGGAAAAGTTGCGCGAGGCGGTGGCGCTGGCGGAGAAGAACAAAGGCGAGTAGCGCGGGCGTCAGGGCTCGATTCGCGCGACCCGGCGCTTGCCCACCTCGAGCACTTTGTGCTCACCGGGGACGAAGCGAAAATTCACGTCGGTTATAGTGCGGCCGTCCACCCGCACCGCGCCTTGGCTCACGAGGCGGCGCGCCTCGCTGGTCGAGGGGGTGAACTGGAGCTGCTTCATCAGCTCGCAAATCCAGAGATCCTCGGCGATTCGATAGACCTGCGCGTTGGCGGGAACCTCGCGCCGCTGATGCTTGCTCTCGAAGTATTGTTCGGCGCGAGACGCGGCGGGCGCTCCGTGGTATTCAGTGACTAGTGTGCGCGCGAGGCGTTTCTTCGCCTCCATCGGATGCATTGCGCCGGACTTCACCGCGGCGATCTCTTCGGGCGTCGCGCTGGTCAGCAGCTCGTAGTATCGAACCATCAGCTTGTCGGGCACCGACATCAGCTTGCCGTACATGTCTTCGGGCTGGTCGGTCAGACCGACGTAGTTGCCGAGCGACTTGGACATTTTGCGGACGCCGTCGAGACCTTCGAGCAGCGGCATCGTCATCACCGCCTGTGGCTCCTGTCCGAAATGGCGCTGCAGATCGCGGCCGACCAGCATGTTGAACTTCTGATCGGTGCCGCCAATTTCGAGATCGGCTTTCAGCGCGACCGAATCGTAACCCTGGATGACGGGATACAGCAGCTCGTGCAGGAACAGCGGCTCCTGGGCGGCGAGGCGCTGCTCGAAGTCGTCACGCTCGAGCAGGCGGGCGACGCTCAAGGTCGCCGCGATCTTGATCAGATCGGCCACGTTCACAGTGTTCATCCATTCGCTGTTGAAGCGAACTTCGGTGAGTTCGCGATCGAGAATCTTGTAAGCCTGCTCGCGGTAGGTGTCGGCGTTGCGCTCGATCTCGCCGCGCGACAACGGCTTTCGCGTCTCCGAGCGTCCGGTGGGATCGCCGATCATCGCGGTAAAATCGCCGACCAGGAAAATCACGGTGTGGCCCGCATTCTGAAAGTCGCGCAGCTTCTTGAGCGTCAGGCTGTGACCGAGATGCAGATCGGGGGCGGTCGGATCCATTCCGAGCTTGATCCGGAGCGGGCGGCCGAGCGCAAGTTTGGCCGCGAGCTCGGCCTGGGAAATAACCTCGACGGCGCCGCGGGCTAACGCCGCAGCCTGTTCCTTTTCCTGATTCTGGTTCACGTTCCGCTTCGTCACTGGTGTTCGCCGAGCGCTTGAGATTCTCAAGCGTACAGGAATTTTGACGCAGCGGAATAGCCCGCCGGCCGCTTCGCCGGGGCCGGCTATCCGCGACCGGCTGCTCGTTCGCTCTGAAGATTCGTCCGTTTGCCGACCGATATCATGCCACGGGGCTCGCACATCGGCTTGATTGAGCGGCCGGGAATCATCGCAAGTTCGCGCAGCCCGCGCCTTACGACGCCGAGGGCGTGTTCGTGAATCATCGCGACCTCGCGCAGGCGAAATTCGCGTTGCGGGAACGCCTGCCGGCCGGCACGCTGGGCTTGCGAGAAGGTTCGTCGATGCACGCCGAAGCAGGTGGGACCGTAGAGCTCGCTTAGCAGCCACAGCGCGACCTCGTCGAGACCGCGCATGCACCATCCGATGCATTGGTAGTCGTCGATCGCGTTGGCCGCGGCAGTGCACGCGTCGGCGGGCAGTTCGTCCGCCACCAGCGGGCCGGTCCGCCCGTTGTGGAGCAGTTCGCGCAAGCGAAAATAAAAGCGCAATGCTTCCTCCGCTCTTCTGAAGCGGGTCTTGTTTTCACGAAACATGGGGTGCCCCTACCCTTGGATGGACAATTTATGAGGCCCCGGCGGCGCGCGTTTCTGACGAGGGCTCCGATGTTTCATGCTCTAGCGCGGCCCGCGCGGATTTGTCAACAGAATGACAGAAAGTAGAGACAAACTGTTACTACCTTCACGGCAGGAGACAAAGGGCGCTTTATATTCCCTAAGCGCGTTGATTGTAGCGGTTCATCGCGGCTTCGAGTCCATCGGCGGCGATTGCTTCAACCGCGCTCGCCGCGCGATCGAGGATCGGCGCCAGCGTCAGCCGTTCTCCGGCAGTCATCGGGCGCAGCAGGTAGTCTTTATTTTCTTCCGTCTTCGGCTGCCGGCCCGGTTCCATTTCCATTTCGTCGGTGAATCCCGGGGGCCGTCCGATGCCGATTCGGACGCGGATGAAACTCGTCGTTCCAAGCGACTCGGCGATCGAACGCACGCCGCGGTTGCCGGCGTCGCCGCCGCCTTGCTTGATTCGGAGGCGGCCTGCTTCGAGGTCGAGCTCGTCATGCAGCACGATCAGATGCTCGGGAGCGATTTTGAAATATCCGAGGAGCGCGGAAATGCATTCACCGCTCAGATTGTAAAAAGTTTGCGGTTTGACCACGAGTGCCGGCTTTTCCGCCAGCGAGATTTCTGCGCTAAGGCCTTTGAAGCGGCGGCGGCTGAGCTCGACGCCATTTGCTTTTGCGATTCGATCGATCGTCATAAAGCCGGCGTTGTGGCGCGAGCGCGAGTACTGCTCGCCGGGATTGCCGAGGCCGGCCACGACCCATTGAATCGACGGGTGGGATTCGGAGTCGGACTTTTTGGCGCGCGATGAACGGAAGGCGCCGAACAGACGCTTAATCGCCGCCATCGAATCAGGCGGTGCGCGCGCGAACGCCGCGTTTCGACTTCGACCGGTTGGCGCGGACCAACGGCTCGAGCGCCTTGAACAAGGCGTTCATCTCGGCCGGAGTACCGATCGAAATCCTGAGCGCATCCTGAAGCAGCGGCGTCGCGAAATGGCGGACCAGGATTCCGGCACGGCGCAACCCGCGCGTGACCGGCGCCATGTCGCGGCCCGGAATCCGCGCCAGCACGAAGTTGGCCTGCGACGCCGGGACCTCGAAGCCGAGCTTGCGCAAACGCGCCTCGGTCTGCGCGCGGGTTCGAATCACCCTGGCGACATTGCGGCGCATCCAGGCACCGTCGCGCAGCGCTTCGGCGCCCACAGCCAGCGCGACGCGGCTCAAGTTGTACGAATCCTTGACCTTCATCAGTGCGTCGATCACCGTCGGATGGGCAAAGCAGAGGCCGAGTCTCATCCCGGCGAGCGAGTAGGATTTCGACAGCGTGCGCAGGACGACAACGTTGCGATGGCGGCGGACGAGGCCGAGCGCGTTCTCATCGGCGAAATCCACGTAGGCTTCGTCGATCACGAACAATCTGCCGTCCAGGCGTTTTGCCAGCGCGCCCAGCTTTCGCGCGGGAGTCAGAGTGCCTGACGGCGAATTTGGGCTGCAGACGATCGTCAGATTTGCGCGGGCGTCGGCGAGCGCGTCGAGCGGAAGCGCGAAGTCGGCGCCGAGCGGGATGTGAACGATGCGGGCCTCCTGCACGAGCGCGAGCGTGTCGTAGAGGGAATAGGTCGGCACGGGATAGGCGACGGTGTCGGCTTCGCCGAGGGTCGCGCGGAAGACCATCGCGAGCAGTTCATCGGAGCCGTTGCCGGCGAGGATCATGTTTTGCGGGATCGAATAGATTTTCGCGGCGCTGGCGACGAATTCGTCGGCACGCGGCGCGGGATAAAGACGGAGCGCGGATCCGGCCATCACTTTCGCAACCGCACGGCGTACGCGCGGTGACGGCGGATACGGATTTTCGTTGGTATTGAGCTTGATCAGGCGCTGGCCGGGACGGGGCTGCTCGCCGGGCCGATACGCCGCCATGTTTTTGATCGATTGGCGAAACATCTGTGGATTATGAATCGAGCGGCAGCTTGATTCGAGTACCGGTGCGCGATGACAGATAGCACGCCTCGACCGCCTCGACTGCGCGCAATCCGTCGTTGCCGTCGGGCGAGGGTTTCGCGCGGCCTTGAATCGCGGCGACGAAGGTTTCGGCGAGTGCGCGCGAAGGAGCGAGCGAATCGCGCGGATCGAAGCGACTCATCACCTCCTCGCGCGAGAATCCGGGCGCGGGAGAGCCGTCGGCCTTCAAAATCGAGATATCGTTGCGCGGGTAACCTGCCATCACCCTGCCCTCAGCGCCGTAAATTTCAATCGCGGACAGCGGCGGCATGCTGCTCCAGCTCGCCTCGACCACGCCGAGCGCGCCCGATTTGAAATGGAGAACCATCGCGCCGGTGTCATCGACTTCGATTTGCTTGGCGAGAGTGGCAACCTGTCCCGAAACGGAATCAAGCTCGCCCATGAACCAGATAGCGAGGTCGGCGACGTGGACGCCGAGATCGAGCATCGCGCCGCCGCCGGCTTCAGAAGCGGTGGTGAACCATTTCTGCCCGGGCGCCCACAGTTGAGGTCCGCCGTGCGAGAGCCGCGCGCGAATGAAGTTCGGCCGGCCGATTGCGCCGCTCGCGAGTGCATCCTTGATCGCGCGCTCGATGCCGCCGAAGCGCCGCTGCATCGCGACCATCAGCACGCGATTGGTTTTCGCGGCCGCATCGCGCATCTTGCGTGCGTCGGCGGCGGTCGGAGCCATCGGCTTTTCTACGAGCACGTGCGCGCCGGCGTTGAGCGCCTTGAGCGTGAATTCGCAGTGCAAATTGTTTGGAGTGAAGACTCCGACCGCGTCGGGATGCTCACGCGCGAGCATCTGGTCGAAATCGGAATAGATCTTCGGCCGGCGCGCTTCGTCGGGCGAAAGCGTGCGCGCGATTCGTTCGGCCTTTTCGGCGGTGCGGGTTTGTATCGCGACGATTTGCGTATCGGTAACACTCGCGAGCGCGGGGATATGCGCGCGTTCGGTAATCGCGCCGGCGCCTGCGATCGCAATCCTGATCATCGGGAGTGACCGCGCGGCGGGCCGGTCGAGTCGAGCATCCACTGGATGTAGGGGGGCGAGCCGCGATCCGCGTTGAGGGCAAGGACTTCAGGCACGTCATAGGAGTGGAGCTCGCGAACGCGGGTCTCGACCTTCATATAGAGCAGTGCGCGGGTCTTTATGATCAGCAGATATTCGCGGTCGTCCTTGACCTCGTCGCGCCATCGATAGATCGAGCGAACCGGTCCGACAATATTGACGCATGCCACCAGCCGTTCGGCGACCAGCGTGCGCGCGATTTCGGCAGCCTGATCTTCGCTTTCGGTGGTGACCAGGATGACGCGCATTTTGTGCGGGGTTCGCGCCGGCATCTCAGGTCTTAACCTCGCGCGCCAGGCGTTGGCGCAATTCGGCGGGAGTGCATCGATATTTGAAGGCCTTGCGATCGTTCACGAACAAAACCGGCACCTCGGTTCCGAAACGCGTCTCGAGCCCGGGGTCGCCGTCTATCTCGACGCGCTGAAGGTGCGCGTCGAATTTCGGCAGCTCGGCCGCAATCACCGCTTCCATCTCGTGGCACAACTCGCAGTCGTTTCGGGTGTAGAGAATCAGCTCGATCACCGGGGTACTTTAGCGATCGCGCGAGAGGAGTCCAAGACGCACGAGGACGGACTCAGTCGCGGGACACGGCGACGAGCTTATGCGGCGGCGGGATCGCGCCAGCAGTCGGAGATGGGCAGCGAGCATAATCAGGTCGGCCCATCGATCGACGTCGTACCACGCCGGGCCGAGCGCGTATGGGAGGCCGGTGCGTTCGAGACGCGCGACGGTTGAAGCGAAAACGGTGCTACCGCCCCATCGGATTCCGCTGAAAATCGGGGGCGTCGCGCCGCGCACGCCGATTGCGTAGTAACCGCCGTCGAGGCTCGGCGCGATGACGATCCGGTTGCGGCGAAGTGCTTCCAGGCTGGCATCGAGCATCGAAGCTGGAAGCGAAGGGGTGTCGGTGCCGACGAGCAACGCGCCGCTGGAGGAAAATAAGGACAGCGCGCGCGCCATTCGCTGTCCGAGCGAACCGCTTCCTTGGTCGATCAGGTCGGCATCGAATCGACTCGACAGGCGGCGGAAATATTTGCTGCTATCGACGCCGTGCGGCGAGCTGGCTGCGATGACGATGAGCGAGGGGTGGATTGCGGCGGCCTTGGCGAGCGCGTCACGAATGAAAGCGTCGGACAAAGCAGCGGCGGCATTTGGAGTCAACGCGCCGATCAGCCGGGTCTTGGCATGATGCGCGATGGGTTCGCGGCAAAATACGATCAGCGCTGGCCGCGGCGGTCGCACTCGATCACTTGATGGTGTTCGGCCGAATGATATTGATCGGCATGCCGAGAGTTTTCTTAACGAACTCCGCCACCGAGGTGATCGGTTTGGGCAAAATCGATGGGTCGCTGACCGGGCCTTTGACACTGAAGTAAGCCGCGACCAGCTTACCCGTGCCCGAGCCGATACGTTCGCCGATCAGTGGGATGTGGTTCAAGACCCAATCGACGGTGTCGAACGGAAACATGCCGACCTCCATGTCGAGGGTGCCCGAGCCGAACTGAACGCTGCCGTTCGCCGTAATATCCATCACGGGTCCCTTGAGTGCGAAGTTGTCTGTGTAAAAGAGGCCGCCGTTGCCTTTGAAATCGGTGAAAATCGTTTTGAAGGGAACGCCGTTGATGCGAGGGTCGGGAATCTGTGCGCTGAGCCAATTCTTGATGTCGATAAAACTCAGCAGGCGCGAGAGCAGGGTAAACTTGTTGAGGGTTCCGTCGCGGACGGTGACGGTCATGTCGCCGGCGAGAGTCTCGAAGAAGTTAGTGTCGGTGTTGGCCCACAGATCGTTGGCGAGAAAGAGATGACCGACGAGCGGCGACTGCTTGTTCTTGCCGCCCAGCATGAAAAGCGGTGCGGGGTCCATGTCGGTTGCGCTGCCCATGATGTGGATCCAGTTGTCCGGGGCGCGGCCGACGAGCTCGAGTTTCATCTGTCCGCGATAGGCGGTGGCGCTCATGTTGTAAACGCGCCAATCGCCGGCCGGGCTGCGGGTAAAATCGGTCTTCAGATCGGTCATCTGAAAAGCGGCGAGATTTCCGGCGCGCGCTTCGATGTGGCCGCTGCATGGGATCGGGAAATTGATTGGCGGGGTGGCGGGCGACCACGGCATCCGCACAAACCGCATCACCTCGAGATCGAGTCCTTGCACGGTGGCGTCAATGCGAATCGAGGGATGAGTGTAGTCGGCAACGGCGACGCGGAAATCGATGGCCTGATTCTCGAGCTTCGAGCCGGGCATTGCGAGAACGATCTGCTTGCGATGCATCGTGAGCGTCGCGCCCTGGACCAAAATTGGCGAGCGCAGGAAGTTGAACTTCACGTTGCCCTTGTCGAGAGTGAGCTTGCCCTCGGGCGTCATGGTCGTGGGATTTTTCGGATCGCTGTTGACGACGACTTTGCCGCCGATGGGGCCGCTCACGCTGAAGTCGGAGGGATCTACCAGTAGTGAGAGCCAGGTTTCGGAGGGAAAGTCATGAAGCCCGAGGGTCACGTCGCGCAGTGCAAATCCCTGTTTAACAAAATTCACGGTGCCGTCCAGGGTCGCGTCGCCACCGGTCGCCGCGAGCATCACATGGTCGAACGTGACCGAAGCGGGATTGATGGTGACGGTGCCGCGCGAAACTTTGAGCGGCCCGGGAGAACCCTTGATGGAAACGACGGCGCCAATCGCATCGGCGCGCACCTGGTAATCTTTGGGCGGGGCGAGCGTTTTGACGCTCAAGTTTCCGGATGCAGTAGCGACCAGTTGAACGCGGCCGCTGAGGTGTTCGAGACGATCGCGTTGCCGCAGTTGGAACAGATCAAGCGAGCGCGCGATGGCGGGGAACAGTTCGGCGAGGTCCGCGTCCACGCCGACGTTGGTCTTGTAGGCCGCGCCCTCGATACCGTTGCCGAGATTGGCGCTGGCGGCGAGGTCATGGACGGCCGAATTCCCGAACTTGGCAGTGCCTTGCGATACTGTCAGCAGTCCTTTGGAGTAGCGAAGCTGGGCGCTCAGATTAGTGAGCGGCGGCAGTTTCGTCTCCGTCGGAATCGTGAAGCCAAGGTCTTCAATGGTGCCGCTGACGACGAGATTTTTGCGAATCGTATCGAGCGGGGCGGTCTTGATCTCGTCGAGTGCGGCACTGAGTGTCGCGTCGCCGACGGTGACTTTGCCGGGTCCCAGCCGATGGAGCATGTCCGCGAGATCCGCGGGCAGATGGCGCACGGCCAGCAGCCGCTGCTTGACCTCGGTGGCGTCAAAGTGAAAGCCGCCCAGGTGGATTCCCAAGAGCGGATTGTCGCTGTTCGGGGCGTCCAGCTCAGTTTCACCGGAGAGCACCGCCGTATCGACGCGACGCAAAACGATTCGCGTGATGGCATACTTGCCGTCGGTAATCTCGAAGGCGGCGTGCAGGGAATAATCGCCCAAGTTTTCGGGCGCGGGGAGGCGCGCGCTCCTGAGCGTGAGCTTTTCCGCACCGGCCGTGGCATCGCCGCTCACAGAGCCATCGTCATGGAGCGAGAACTTGACCGTGTTGTCGATGGTGCCGACCAGCGAGAAGCCCTCGACCTCGATTCCTTGCAGCGGCACGTCCCAGGTCCACAACTGGCCGTGCGCAAATTCTCCGGGTCGCGAATCCTTGCCGATGCCCAGGCTGAATTTCCCGCTCATTCGCGCACCAGGGACGGGCGAGGTAAGCAGCGCACCGCTGAATCCGAGCAGCCAGCGGAAAGGATCGCGACGGCTGTGATAGGCGACAATTCCAACCTGATTGGCGACAGTGGCGCCGTCGGCGTAGCGCAGGGTGGCGTCAACCGTCTCGACGCGCCAACAAATTCGCGACAGCGCGTGCAACGCCTCCTGCAGCGCATCGATGGTTGGCGTCCCCGGGCGCGGAATGGAAAGTGCGGCCGGGTTACCGGAGCTTACCGGAAGGGTTATTTCAGGACTGATCGCGGTCAGGCGATAGAGCGGCAGGCCGGTGCCGGTGAAAAGCGAATGGTAGGAGACGATGGCGCGCAGCGATTTCAGCTTGACGATTTCGTGTCCGTTCTCGATCACCTGCGGCTGGTCGAGCACGACGATCAGGTGCGTGCCGAGATGAACGGAGCTGGCGCGCGGGATGATATCGACGCCGGTGCGGTTGCGGACCGAGGCCAGCACATAAACGACGATGCGCGACTGGTTGAAAAGGATCAGCGCCGCGGAACCGCCGAGCACGACAATCAGGATGAGCGCGGAAACCGCGGCGATTCGGAGCAGTCTCATGACTGCCGCGACGCTATCGCCACGTCCACCGCTGCGCCGTCCGCCTGGATCACGAAGCGATCAGTTGCTGTCGGACATCTCCGACGGCGGCGCGTCGATGTATCCCGCACGATGCTTGTTCCTGAGGCCGGTTTTGAGGACGCGGTTGCGCATCCGCACCGATTTGGGCGTGACCTCGACCAGCTCTTCCTCGTCGATCCATTCGAGCGCCGCGTCGAGGGTCGGGACACGCGCGGGCGAAAGGCGAATCGCTTCGTCGTGGCCTGAGGCGCGCATGTTGCTGAGTTTTTTTTCACGACACACGTTGACGGGCAAGTTTATCTCGCGAGCATACTCGCCGACGATCATCCCCTCGTAAACCGGCTCGCCGGGTCCGACGAAGAATATACCGCGCTCCTGCAAATGGAAGATCGCGTAGGGAGTGCTGACGCCCTCGCGATCGGAGATCATCGCGCCGTTGGCGCGCGAGCGAATCGTGCCCGACCACGGCGCGTAGCCGTTGAACAGCGTATTCATCAGGCCGTTGCCGCGGGTGCTCTCGAGGAAGCGTCCGCGAAAACCGATCAGGCCGCGCGCGGGAATGTCGTACTCCAGGCGCACGCGGTTGCTGGCGTGCGTTACCATCGTGCGCATCCTGGCCTTGCGCGTCGAGAGCATCTGCGTGACCGTGCCGATATACTCGGACGGGATGTCGATGACCAGCATCTCCATCGGCTCGAGCACCTGGCCGTCGGCCTGCTTGGTGATGACGGTGGGCTTCGAGACCTGCATCTCGTAGCCTTCGCGGCGCATGGTTTCGACGATCACCGCGAGCTGCAATTCGCCGCGGCCCATCACGCGCCACGCTTCCGGCGACAACTGCTCGACGCGGGTGCTGACGTTGCGGCGTGCTTCGAATTCGATTCTCTCGCCGAGCTTGCGCGAGGTGACGAACTCGCCTTCGCGGCCTGCCCACGGCGAATTGTTTACCGAGAAAGTCATCGCGACCGTCGGCTCGTCGATGCGAATCGGCGGCAGCGGGCGCGGATTTTCAAGGTCGGCGATGGTTTCGCCGATCGCGATATCCTCGACGCCGGCGACAATCACAATCTCACCGGCGCTCGCGGTGTTGCGCTCGACGCGGGTCAGACCCTGCCATCCGTAGATGTGCGCGACCTTGCAGACGACGGTCTTGCCGTCGCGTCGGCACAGCGAATAATTCTGCGACGCGGTCATCGAGCCGGCGATGATTCTGCCGACCGCGAGGCGGCCGACGTAATCGTCATAGTCGATGTTATTGACCTGGAACTGCAAGGTAGCGTCGGGATCGACTTCGGGCCCGGGCAGATGCGCGACGATCGAGTCGAACAGCGGCACCAGGTTTTCACTCGCGACGTCGAGCTTGAGCGACGCGGTGCCGGCGCGCGCCTGCGTGTAGAGCACCGGGAAGTCGAGCTGGCTTTCGTTGGCGCCGAGGTCGATGAACAGATCGTAAACCTCGTCGAGCACTTCGGGCGCGCGCGCGTCGGCGCGATCGATCTTGTTGATGCAGAGAATGGCGGGCAGGTTCGATTCGAGCGCCTTCTTGAGCACGAATCGGGTCTGCGGCAGCGGGCCCTCGCACGCATCGACCAGCAGCAATACGCCGTCCACCATCGAGAGCGTGCGCTCGACCTCGCCGCCGAAATCGGAATGGCCGGGAGTATCGACGATGTTGATGCGCGTCTCACCCCAGAGAATCGAGGTGTTCTTGGCCATGATGGTGATGCCGCGCTCGCGCTCGAGTGCGTTGGAATCCATGACGCGATCGATGACGTGCTCGTTGGCGCGAAACACGCCCGACTGCCGCAGCATCGCGTCGACCAGAGTGGTTTTACCGTGATCGACGTGAGCGACGATCGCTAAATTTCTTATGTCTGAGCGTCTCATTTTGTGTTGAATGCTAAAACGCGGCCGAGCCTCCTGAGGTTCGCCCGCGCGGAATTCTATTGTAGCCGTCGCTCGCGTCAGAGTAAACGCGGGGGCGCGAACGTCCGGCGAAACAATCCGGTAAGGTGCGTTAGGGCGTGCCCATCGGCTGGTTGTGCTGGAGCTTTTGCAGGAGTTGCTCGACGTCTTCTATTTCGGTGACGCGCCAATAGCCGTCGGCGTCGCGCGCGAGGTGGATTCGCCAGCGCTGGCCCTTGTTGTCGGTGAAGTCGGTGGCCGCAGTGTCGCCATTTCGATGCAACAGGACGATCGAACCCGCAACCGCTACGCCGGGCATCTGCACCTCGTGCGCGCCGTCATCGACTTTCTTGATTGCCCACGCTTGCGCCACCTGCGCCATCGGCTTGGAGAGCATGTCAATCGCCGCGTTCCCGATCATCGCGGTCAATGGATCGGTAGCGCCCTGCTTTTGCACCATCTCGTGGCCGGCCTTCTTCACCACGCTTTCGAAATCTACATACTTGGCGGCTTCGTCGCCGTCGCGCGCGTCGATGGCCTGTTTCATCCGGAGCACGGCCCAGGTCGGAGAGTTCGGCAAGTAAAAAATCGCCCATCCCGCAAGGGCGGCGAAAATGAGGATTGCAGTGAAGTGACGCAGTACGAATCGCATCGCGACTATTGTGCCCGATCAGCGCGGCGCAAGCAGGCTGGCGGCGGCCTTGTCGAGCAGCCAGATGACTTCGCCGTCGCGCGGCGCGACGATCTGCGCAGGAAACTTGTCGGGGTCGCGCACTCCTTCGAGCACGTCCTTGACCGCCGCGGCCTTGCCCTGCCCCGCCACCAAGAACATCACGTGCTGCGCGTTGTTGATCAACGGCGGCGTGAACGTCAGACGCTTAGGCGGATCGGCGGCGACCTCGACGGCAACCACCATGCGCTGCGCTTCGTGAATCGCGGGGTCGCCCGGAAACAGCGACGCGGTATGGCGATTGTCGCCAAGACCGAGCATCACGAGATCGAAGCGTGGAAATTCGCCATCGGCAAGGCCGAAGCGCTTGCGCAGTTCATCTTCGTAAGCGGCCGCCGCGGTCGTGGGCGGATCTTCGCCGCGCATCCGATGCACCTGGTCGGGACGCAGCGCGAGCTTGCTGAGCATCGTGCGATTCGCCATCGCGAAATTGCTGTCAGCGTTGTCGGGCGGCACGCATCGTTCGTCGCCCCAGTAAAATTGCACTTCCTTCCAATCGACACTCAGGTGGAAGCGCGTCGCCAGCAGGTCGTAAGTTGCTGCGGGCGTCGAGCCGCCGGAGAGGCAGAACGTGAACTCGCCGTGGGTACAAATCGATTCGCCAGCGATGTGCGCGGTTTCTTCGGCGGCGCGGACGTAAAGTTCGTGCGCGTCGTTGAGGATGATCAGCTTGGGTTCAGTCATGGTTTACCTGGCGATGGCCGCGACGACTTCATTGCGCAGCGTTTCGATCGCGCCGATCGGATCGTGCCCCGCCAGATTTACGCGAAGCACGCGGCGGCCATGCGCTTCGAGCGACTGGAAGTCGCCGAGGTACTGCGCCTGGTTGAGCTGCGCGAAATCGTAGGCTGCGCCCGGAATGGGAATCGACTCGCGATGCTCCTGGGTGATTTGCAGGAACAGGCCGGTGTTTGGGCCGCCCTTGTGCAACTGTCCGGTCGAATGCAGGCATCGCGGGCCGTAGCCGAAGGTGGTCGCGATGCCGTAGCGATCGACGATCGCTTTGCGGATCGTCGCGAGCACCTTATCGACGGCCGGGTTGGGCGAAACGTACGCTATCGCGGCGAAGTAGTCGCCGAGCTTCGCAAGGTTGATGAAGGCGGCGATAATTTCGCGAAAATCGTGCATGCCCTTCAGCGCGTCGCCGGCAGCGCCGCCTGAAAAAAGCGCGAGCTTGCCCTTCTCGGCAAGCGGCGATTGCGCCGGAAACTTTTTGCCGCGCGCGAATTCGGCGAGAATGCGGCTGGTGTTGTCCTTGCCCTCCTGCACGCCCGGTTGCGCGAACGGATCGACTTCGAGCACAGCAGCAGCGGTCACCGAGGCGATTTCCCAGCGCATAAATTCCTCGCCAAGATCTATTTTGTCGGACAAGCTGATTTGCACGGTTGGAATTCCAGCTTGCTTGATCGCCTCGAACGCCGCATCCTGCGCCGCATCGGCGCCATTGCCGAGCCTGAGATAAACGAACGCGCGGTCCTTGCCGTAGGCTGTCGCCGCGACCAGCGGTTCGTCGCAAACCGGCACGATGCCGATGCCGTTCTTGCCGGTGGTTTCGGCGATCAACTGCTCGACCCACAGGCCGAATGCGCCGATGGCCGGCGAGATGATGAACGTCAGCTTGTCGCGGCCCGCCTTCTTGAGTGCTCCCAGAGCCCCGCCGAGGCTGACCCCCAGATTTTGATCGACGCGCACGCATCCCGCGGAGCTGTGCGTCATCCTGATCGCGCGATCGACGAGAGTCGCCACGTTCATTCCGATCAAGGCCGCCGGCACCAACCCGAAATACGACAGCGCCGAATAGCAGCCGACGATACTGGCAGGATTCAGAAACACGCGGCGGAACTTATTTTCCCTGGCGAGCGCGGCGAGCCTGGTTCCCGGATCGGTGATGGCGACGAAATGCGATCCGGCGGGACTCGACGACTTCGCCTTCACGCGATCGAAGAATGCGTTGCAGTGCGACAGAGTTTCCACGGTCTCGCCGGTCTTGCTGGCGACGACGAACAGGCTCTTCGTGATATCGATGTTGCGATCGAGCGCGCGAATCGAATCAGGAACAGTGGAATCGAGCACGTGAAGCTTTGGATAACCCGCCGCGCTTGAAAAGGTCGCAGCGAGCAGCTCGGCGCTCTGCGACGACCCGCCCATCCCGAGCAGTACGACGTCGCGGAAGCCGGCGCTTCGCACTTCCTCGGCGAACGACGCCAGCTCCTTCACGCGTTCGGCCATCGTTTCGGGCATGGTCAGAAAGTCGAGCCCGCTTTTGATCGCCGGCTGCGCGCCCGGATCCTTCGACCAGAGGGTCGCGTCCTTCTTCCACAGCCGCGCGGGAAAGTCGTTCTTGTCTAGATCCTTGAAGGTCGCATCGAGCTGCGATTCGTAGCCGGTCGCCGCGATCGACTGCTTGTCGCGCGCGCCATCAACAATCGCCGCACGCCGTCCTTTGATAACCGCGCCCAAATCCTCGAACGACTTCGCGAACGACTGCACGCCCTCGAGCTGCAATTCTTCGCCCGCCGCGTTGAGATCGATCCCGACCGCGGCCAGGCGTTTAACGATGTCGCGAGCCTCGGCGACGCCCTCCTCGAGCGACGCGCGCGGCTGGCCGTGGTCGCGGAACGCATTCATCGTCTCCGGCGGCATCGTGTTGACGGTGTCGGGTCCGATCAACTCCTCGACATACTTGATGTCGCTGTAGGCGTGATTCTTCGTGCCGGTGGACGCCCACAGCGGCCATTGCGGACGCCCGCCCTTGGCGAGCACGTCCTTGAATCGATCGCCTTTGAAGATTTCCTTGTAGCGCTGGTAGATAAGCCGCGTGTTAGCGACAGCCGATTTGCCCATCAGCGCGGCCAGCGCCTCGTTGGGTGCGGCCTTCAACTTGTCCTCGAGTTTGCGATCGATGAGCGTCTCCATCCGGCTGACGAACACGCTCGCCACCGACCAGACCTTGTCGATCGAATGCCCCGCGTTCAGGCGGCGCTCGAGGCCGCGAATAAACGCCTCGGCGACGTCAGCGTAATGCTTCAGCGAGAACATGAGAGTCACGTTGACGTTGCGCCCTTCGGAAATCAGCTGCTCGATCGCAGGCAGCCCGGCGGGAGTCGAGGGAACCTTGATCATCACGTTGGGCCGCGCGAGCGCGTCCCAGTAACGCCGCGCCGCCGCGATAGTTCCATCGGTGTCGTTGGCGAGCGTGGGCGAAACTTCGTAGCTGATGTAGCCGTGGATACCGCCGCTTTTATCGTAGAGCGGGCGGAATGCGTCGGCGGCAGCCCGGATATCCTGCATCGAGAGCGCTTCGTAAATTTCGTCGATGCTTTTGTTGCTGGGGGCGAGTTGCTTGAGCTGATCGTCGTAGTCGGTCGAGCCGGCGATCGCTTTTTCGAAAATCGTCGGATTCGAGGTCATGCCCTTGAGGCCGTCCTCGTCGAGAATGCGGTGAAATTCAGCGGAGGTGAGCAGATGACGGCGTATGTAGTCGAGCCATACCGCCTGTCCATAGTGCTCCAACTGCTTCAGAGGATTTTCCGCGTTGGCCATTGTTCGCTCGCTCCTGAATAAAAATAGGCCGAGCCCGCTCAGCGCGCCAGCAATTTCAGCGCGCGCTCGACGACGTTGTCCACGGTGAAGCCGAAATGCTTCATCACGTCTTCGGATTTGCCCGACGCGCCGTAGGTCGTCATCCCGATAATGTCGCCGTCGAGCCCGACCCATCGGTACCATGACATCGTCGCGCCCGCTTCCACGGCCAGCCGGCGTCGAATGTTCGGCGGCAGGACCGAGTCGCGATAAGCCTGATCCTGCTGCTCGAAAATATTTTCGCTCGGCATGCTGACCACGCGCACCGACTTGCCCTTGTCTTCAAGCCTGGACTTCGCCTCGACGACCAGCTGCAGTTCGGAGCCCGAGCCGATCAAAATGATATCAGCGGGACGGCCCGCGGTCTCGGTGATCACGTATGCGCCGCGACGCGCGCCGCTGGCGGGCGCCAGCTTCGTGCGATCGAGCGTCGGCACTTTCTGCCGCGACAGCGCGAGCAGGACCGGGCCGTGCGTATGCGTCATGGTCGTGCGCCATGCCTCGACGGCCTCGTTAGCGTCGCCGGGGCGAATCACGGTCAGATGCGGAATCGCGCGGAGCGACGCGAGATGCTCGATCGGCTCGTGCGTAGGCCCGTCCTCGCCGACGCCGATCGAGTCGTGGGTGAAAACGAAGACCACCTGCAGTTCCATCAACGCCGCCAGCCGAATCGACGGGCGCCCGTAGTCGGTGAAGCACATGAAGCTCGAGCCGTAGGGGATGAAACCGCCGTGCAAGGCGAGGCCGTTGAGGATGGAGCACATGCCGTGCTCGCGGATTCCGAAATGCGGATTGCGGCCGTCGTAATGCCCGCGCTCGAAATCGCCGCCGTCCTTGATGTCGGTGAAGGTCGATTCGTTCAAGTCGGCGGAGCCGCCGAACAGGTTCCAGACTTTTTTTCCGATCGCGGCTTCGGCCTGCGAGGCGGACACTCGCGTCGCGAGGCTGTCCTTGGGCGTGAAGACCGGCAGTTCCGCGTCCCATCCTTGGGGCAGCTCTTTGGCGAGCGCGGTCTGAAACTCGCCGGCCAAAACGGAATTTTTCTTCGCGTAGGTCTCGAACTTCGCGGCCCACAGCCGCTCGAGCTCCTCGCCACGCTCGACGCATTGACGAAAGTGCGCGAGCGCGTTGTCGGGCACGAAAAACGGCGGCTCGGTCGGATACTTGTAGAACTCCTTGGTCAGCTTGACCTCTTCGACGCCGAGCGGATTGCTGTGCGCGGCCGAGGTGCCCTGCTTATGCGGACTGCCGTAACCGATGATCGAGTGCACGCGAATGAGCGAGGGCCGGCTGGTTTCCGCGATTCCGTTTTCTATTGCCTTAGACAGCGCGTCGAGATCGTTCGCGTCCGCGACGTCCTGCGTATGCCACTTGTAGGCGTCGAAGCGCTTGACCACGTCCTCGTCAAAACTGAGCTCGGTGTGGCCGTCGATGGTCACGTGGTTGTCGTCGTAAAGATAGACGATGTTGCCGAGACCGAGATGACCCGCGATCGAAGCCGCCTCGCTGGCGACGCCTTCCATCAGGTCGCCGTCGCTGCAGATCCCGAAGATGCGATGATCGAAGAGGCCCGACTGGTCGCGATCGAAACGCGCCTCGAGATGCTTCGCGGCCATCGCCATGCCGACGCCGTTGCCGAAGCCCTGGCCGAGCGGGCCGGTGGTGGTCTCGACGCCGGGTACGCACCAGTGTTCGGGATGGCCGGGGGTTTTGCTGCCGAGCTGACGGAACTGCTTGATGTCGTCGAGCGAGATGTCGTAGCCGGTGAGATAGAGAATGCTGTAGAGGAGCATCGAGCCGTGGCCGGCTGAGAGCACGAAACGATCGCGTCCGAACCATTTTGCGTTCTTCGGATTGTGGCGCATGAAGCGCGTGTAGAGCAGGTAGGCGGCGGGCGCCATCCCCATCGGCAATCCGCAATGGCCGCTGTTGGCCTTCTGGACCGCGTCGATGGTGAGGACGCGAATCGCGTTGATGCAGGTTTGGTCGAGATCGGAGCGGTTCACTTTGATTTGCGCAGATGCAGTCGCCAAGATTTCACCACGGTTGGTTTTGGGCGGCTATCGAATCCGCCAGTTTGATGGACGCCGCGAAATTTTACCGCAGGAGGCGCGCGCCTCGCCAACCGCGGGCACGGTCACCAATCTTTCTTGTCGTCGTCCTTGGTGTCGCCGGCCTTGCGACGCATCAGGTCCACGCTGGTCTTCGCGTCGCCCTTCTGACCGGCACCCAGCGCCTCGGTGAACCGATCCGCGATAAATCGCATCATCGCGCCCTCTTCCGGGTCGAGCGTGCTGCCGAGATTGGCCAGCCGCTCCATCGCGACACGAATCGCGGCGATCGATCCGGCCATGTCGCCCCGCTCGCGGCATGCGAGCGCGTCGCGCAGGCCCTCGCGCACGCCGGCAATCGCGGGCCGAGCGCGCTCGCCGATCACTATCTCGAGTTCGCCGAGGTTTTGCGCGAGTTTCGTGAACGGATCGTCTGCGGGATTAGTGAGCGGCACATGAGGATTGTTTCATCGGTACAAGTTTAGATGCAAGGCCGGGGATGAAAGGAGCGCACGAAGCCCGATGCATCCGGCCAGCGCGGGCTACCGGCCGGGGTGGAGGCCCGGCGCGGACGCGTCCGCCCCGAAGTACCCTATCAATCAATCTCGCTTGAACTGCCGTTTAGTGCTTAGTACGCGACGAACAACCTCTGTGCATCGCGCTGTCGTGGATTCTCGACCAGCGGGGGTTTTTGGTAGATGATTAAGCTTGAACTCGACGGAGGATGAGGGGCCTGATGAGACGAATGCTTGAGCGCCGCGTGGTAATCACCGGAGTGGGTCTGGTAACGCCGCTCGGAGTTGGAGTGGAAAAGAACTGGGACGCCCTGATGGCGGGGCGATCCGGTATCGGGCTGATTACGCGCTTCGACGCCTCGGAATTTCCCGCGCGGATCGCCGGCGAGGTGAAGGATTTTAATCCCGAGGACTGGATCGAAAAGCGCGACATCAAAAAGATGGACCCCTTCATCCAGTATGCGGTCGCATCCGCCGAGCAGGCGATGCGCCAGTCGGGGCTCAAGATCACCGAAGATAATGCCGACAACGTCGGGGTCTTAGTAGGCGTCGGCATCGGCGGCCTGTGCACGATCGAGGAGTACCACAAGGTCTTCATCGAGACTGGCCTGCGTCACGTCACACCGTTTTTTATTCCCAAGCTGATAAGCAACCTGGCCCCCGGGCAAATCTCGATTCGTTACGGAGCGCGCGGCGCCAATTTGGCCACCACCAGCGCATGCGCGTCGGGCAGCCATGCGATCGGCGAGGCCTATCGCATGATCAGGCTCGGCTACCTGGACGCCGCGATCACGGGCGGGGCCGAGGCGGCAATCACGTCGCTCGGGGTCGGTGGCTTCGTCGCGATGCGGGCGCTCTCGACCCGCAACGAAGCGCCGGAGAAAGCGAGCCGTCCGTTCGACAAAGAACGCGACGGCTTCGTGATGTCGGAAGGGTCGGCGGCTCTGATCCTCGAGGAGCGCGACGCGGCAATCAAGCGCGGCGCAAAAATCCTGGCCGAGATTTGCGGCTACGCCGCCAACAGCGACGCCTACCACATCACCTCGCCCGCGCCCAACGGACGCGGCGCCGCCAAGTGCATACGGATGTGCCTCGAAGACAGCGATCTCGATCCCAACCAGGTCGATTACATTAACGCCCACGGCACTTCGACCGAGCAGGGCGATCTGGCGGAGACTCAAGCCGTGAAGCATGTCTTCGGCGAGCGCGCCGCGAAACTCGCGATCAGCTCGACCAAGTCGATGACCGGGCATACGCTCGGCGCGGCCGGCGCGATCGAGTCGGTGTACACGGTGCTCGCGATCGAGCGCGGGATGATGCCGCCGACCATCAACCAGGAAGTTCCCGACCCCGAATGCGACCTCGACTACGTGCCGAACAAAGCGCGCGCGGCGAAGATTCGCATCGCGCTGAACAACTCGTTCGGATTCGGCGGCACCAACACCACGCTGGCCTTCAGGCCGGCTTAACCAGAGCTGACAGCTTCACCGGTTTCATCATGGGCTCAAGAATTGTCGCCACCGGACGAGCCGTCCCGCGCACCGCGCTGACCAACAAGGATCTCGAGCGGTACATGGACACGTCCGACGAATGGATTCGATCGCGCACCGGCATCGGCAATCGCTATGCGATGCGCCAGGGTGAGTCGCTGGCGCAGATCGCGACCGACGCCAGCCGCACCGCGCTCGACCGCGCCGGCATCAAGCCGGGCGAGCTCGACGCGATCATCGTCGGCACGGTTTCCTCGGAGTACGGCTTCCCATCGTTCGCCTGCCAGATTCAGTACGGGCTCGGCATCACGTCGATCCCCGCTTTCGACGTGGCCGCCGCCTGCTCCGGCTTCGTGTATGCGCTGCAAGTCGCGGACGCACAGATGCGCGCCGGCGATTTCAAGCGCGTGCTCGTCGTCGGCGCCGACGCGCTCTCGACGATGGTCGATTGGAACGATCGGCGCACGGCGGTCCTGTTCGGGGACGGCGCCGGCGCATGCGTGCTGGTAACCGAACCGGGAAATCGCGGCGTCTTGTCGAGCCTGCTGCGCTCGGCGGGCGAGCATTGGACGCTGCTCTCGGTCCGCTCGACTGGAACACGCAGCACGATCGATTCGGAAGTGCGACGGTCGCCCGATGACGCGATCCAGATGAAGGGTCCCGAGCTTTTCAAAATCGCGGTCAAGAGCATGGAAGAGGTCAGCCGCCTCGTCGCCGAACGCGCGGGCGTCGCGCTTGACGAAATCGATCTGTTCGTACCGCATCAGGCCAACATGAGGATTATTTCCGCGGTCGCCGAGCGGCTGGGACTGCCGCCGGAAAGGGTTTTCACGAATATCGATCGCTACGGCAACACTTCGGCCGCGTCCGTACCGATCGCGCTCGACGAGGCGCTCGAACAGGGCCGCATTCACGACGGCAGCATCGTGATGCTGAACGCATGCGGCGGCGGCCTCACCTGGGGTGCGAACCTCGTCCGCTGGTAGGGTTTTCTTTCTCAATCCGGTCCTGCTTCCCGCGCGGGAAGGGATTAGGGGTCAGGTTCCTCGGCAATCACTTCGAAGTTCGACGCTGCGCGCCCCACCTAAATGCTGAAAGAAATGCTCGCCCACCGCGTGTTGATCGTGCTCGGCAAGGGCGGCGTCGGCAAATCCACGCTGAGCGCGGCGATCGCCAAGGTCGCGACAATCTCTGGCGCGCGCGCCCTCATTATGGAATGCGACGCGCGCGCGCCACTGGCGGCGACTTTCGGCGTCGCGCCCTCGTTCGCGCCGGCGCAAGTCGCGCACAATCTCGCGCTGATGACGCTCGACGGCCGCGCCGCGCTCGAAGAATACCTGCGCCTGGTGGTGCCGGGCCGGATGCTGTTGAAGGCGGTGTTCGCCAGCCGTCTCTATCAATTTTTCGTGCAAGCGGCGCCGGGCCTGCGCGAGCTGATGATGCTCGGAAAAGTTTTCTATGACGCCGGCCGAACCGATCACAAAGCCCCCGATCGCAACATCATCGTCGTCGATGCGCCCGCCAGCGGGCAGGCGATAAGCCTGCTCAAGATGCCGACGGCGGCGCGCGCGACCTTCGGCGACAGCGTGGTCGGCAAAGAGGCGAGCAGCATATCGAAGAAGCTGCGCGACCGCCGCAATTGCGCGATCGTCCAGGTCACGACCGCCGACAGTCTTTCGATTTCCGAAACTATCGAGACTCACGCGCAGTTGAGCGGCATCCATCTCGCGCCGGCCGCCGTGCTGTTCAACCGGATGCCGGAGTCGAAGTTCAACGCCGATGACGTACTGGCACTGACCAATCGCCGCGGATCGGACCTGCAAAAGAAAGATCTCGAACATCTCGCCGAGCTGGCAAAGTCGGAGCTGAATCGCGCAGCGGAAGCGCGCAAGGCGATCGCGAAGATCCGCAAGGAGACCGGCGGTCCGGTGTTCGAGATTGCCGAGCACGGCGGACTGTCGGGAATCGATCTCATCGAGCGCATCGCCGCCGACCTCGCGCGCTATCGGGAATACGAGCCCGCCCCCCGCGCCACGCATCGAGTCGTATAGGAGCCAACGATGACCACGCGTCGAGCAGAATGTTCATGCGGCCAGCTGTCGGCCACCTGCGCCGGAGAACCTTACCGCATATCCGTATGCCACTGCCTGGCCTGCAAGCGGAAAACCGGCAGCGCATTCGGTTTTGGCGCATGGTTCCGCAACGACGACGTCCGGACTGAAGGACAGGCTACTGAGTTCGTCCGCGTCGGCGACGACGGCGGCCACATCACCCATAGTTTTTGCCCGAATTGCGGCGCCACCGTGTTCTGGAGCATCGACCGGATCCCCGGCGTCGTAGCTGTCTCGGCAGGCAATTTCGCCGACCTCGCTTTCCCGCCGCCAACCGTGTCCGTGTACCATGAGAGCCGACGATTTCCCTGGGTCGAGATACGAGCTGAATCGCTTGAAAAGCGTGGCTGAGATTGAATAGTACCTCGGCTGGAATCCCGCGGCCTCGATAACTAACCTTGTGGCGATGCCAGACACTGAAAAGAAAGCTCGCGGGCCGCGCGAGCCGTGGATAATCCGCACCTATGCGGGTTTCGGCGATGCGCGCCAGGCGAACGAACGCTTCCTCGCAAACCTGAAGCAGGGCCAGCGCGGACTTTCGATCGCCTTCGACCTGCCGACCCAAAACGGCTACGACCCCGACGCTGCGGTCGCGCGCGGCGAGGTTGGCGAGGCGGGCGTCTCGATTTGTCATTGGGATGACATGGAGCGGCTGTTCGAGGGAATACCGCTGCAATCGATCAACACCTCGATGACGATTAACGCGACCGCGCCGTTCCTGCTCGCGCTCTACCTGGTGGTCGCGGAAAAGCACGGAGTACCGTGGACTGAGCTGCGCGGCACGACGCAGAACGATCTGCTGAAGGAATTCGTCGCGCGCGGAACGTCGATCTTTCACCCAGAATTATCGTTCCGGCTTTCGACCGACTTGATCCGATTCGCAGTCGAGCGCGTGCCCAATTGGAATCCGATCAACTGTTGCGGCTACCACTATATGGAAAGCGGGGCCGGGCCGGCCGAGGAAATCGGCTACGCGTTCGGCAACGCGCTGCTGATTCTCGACGCGATCCGCCCCGAGATCGACGCGGCGGCGTTCGAGCAGACCGTGCGCCGCATTTCATTTTTCATCAACAGCGGAATCGAGCTGGTGCCGGAGATTTGCAAGATACGCGCGTACTTCAAACTGTGGCGCGAGCTTTGTTCCACCGAGTATGGGGTCAAGGACGTCGCCTTTCGCGCCGGCTGCCAGGTGCGATCGCTTACGCTCACCGAGCCGCAGCCCGAGGTGAATATCATTCGCATCGCGTACGAGGCGATCCCGGTTGTCATCTCGGCCGACGCGCGGGTCAACGCGCTGCAGTTGCCGGGCTTTCGCGAGGCGCTGAGTCTGCCCGATCAGTCCGAGCAAACGCTCAGCCTGCGTACGCAGCAGGTCCTGATGCACGAGACGGGACTCGCTGGCTACGGCGACATTTTCGAAGGCAGCAAGGTTATCGAGAAGCTGACCGCCGAGACGGCCTCGCGCGCGCGCGAAATTGCGATCCGGCTGCGCGAGGCCGGCTACTCCCGCGCGATTGCAATCGTGAGCGGCGAGTTGACGCGCCAGCTTGCCGAGCGCCATCGGAAAGTCGAGTCGGGCGAGATCGTGCAAATCGGAGTCAACGCCTTCACCGGCGAGGTCGGACTCGCGCCGCCGCCGCGACAGAACACGGACCATGCGGCGCAAGCGTCGAAGGAAAAGGAACGCATCGAGGCGATCACAAAATGGCGCACGGCGCGCGACCAGGCGGCTGTGGCGAAGGCGCGCGGGGCGCTCGAACGCGCCGGCGCGAATGACGGCAGCGGCGGACTGATCGAGGCTACGATCGATCTCGCGCGCGCGGGCGGCACCGTCGGCGAGTGGACCGATTCGCTGGTGCGCGTCGGACGCGGGCGCTACACACCGCCGATTCTGGAGACCAGCGTTGCGGTCGGCGCGCTCAACGTGCCGATGGCGAAGAGCAAACGCAAGATTCGGATCGCGCTCGGCAAGGCCGGTCTCGACGGCCATATCAATGCGATAAAGCTGCTCGCGCACGCGTGCATGCAGGCCCGGATGGAAGTAGTGCTCGCAGGATTCAAGCAGACGCCGGAGCAGATGGTCGCGACGGCGCTGGAGGAAGACGTTGACGTGCTCGCGATCTCGAGCCTTGCGGGGGCGCACATGTCGATCGCGCGCGACACCATAGAGCTGCTGAAGAGCCGCGGCGCCAGCGAGGTGTCGCTGGTGATGGGCGGGATCATCCCCGAAACCGATCGCAAAGCGTTGATCGGGCTTGGGGTCAAAGCGGTCTTCACACCCAAGGACTCCAACCTCGGTGAAATAGTCGGGCGCATCATCGCGATCGCGAATCGGGAGAAGTAAAAATTAGATGAAACTTTTGCGATTCTTCGCAGCCATCGCCGCCTTCGCAACGCTGCTCGCGAATCCCGCCTTCGCCGAAGAGGGACGACCGTGGCTGTGCCGCGACAAACCGGTCTTCTCGTACGATCGCTCGATGGAATACGTCGCGACGGCGCGCCCCGGACGGCAATGGCGGATTTTCTTCATGCAATACTCGCCCGACGCGGCGCACGACGGCTTCGATATCGTCAACACGCGCGAGATCTCGTCGCACGGCGATCCGGTGAACGGCAATCTCGCGGCCGGCCGGTATTTTGTCGTCGCGCTCTACCGCGAAGGCAGCCATTGGATTTGTCCCGGCTACACGCACGACGATCGCGATCCCAAACTCGGCGAAGTGAGCAACCTCTGCTACGGTGAAGATGGGCCGCCCTGCCTGGTAAAACTCCAGGTGAAGCCGGACCATCATCTAGCGATGCCCGCAGCGCCGACGCCCTAAAACTATGAAATTTCACAGCGGCGAGCTTGCGGTTCAGGCACGGGCCGGCGTCCGCGACATCGCGAACGACGTTGGTGAAGGAATCGCCGAGCACCTGCCGCCGGGCGCGAGTGAGTTTCTCGAACGCCGGCAGATGGCGGTGATCGGCACGGTCGATAGCGGCGGGCGGGTTTGGGCTTCGGTCGTAACGGGCGACCCGGGGTTTATCGAGACGGTTGACGATCGCACGCTGAAAATCGTTGCGCCGGTTTCGTCGAGCGATCCACTGTTGCGCAATCTCGCGATCGAAGGACACGTCGCGCTGTTCGCACCGGACTTCGTCTCCTCGCGTCGCGTGCGGGTCAACGGCCGCGGGGTAATCAGGGACGGCGCGATATTCATCGCCACCGAAGAGGTGTACGGCAACTGCCGGCGCTACTTGCAGGAGCGGATTTTCACGAGCAAACGAGAATTTCCTGCGGCCGATCGGAAAGCCAATGTAGCCTCGACTCTGTCGGCGGCGCAGCAGCAGCAGATTTCGCGCGCCGACACATTCTTCATCGCCACCGACAAACCGGAGCGCGGTGCCGACGTTTCGCACAAGGGCGGTAATCCCGGCTTCGTGCGGGTGATCGACGAACGCCGGATCGCGTTTCCCGATTACAACGGCAACAGCATGTTCAATACGCTGGGCAATCTTACGGACAATCCGCAGGCCGGACTCTTGTTCATCGATTTCGATACCGGCCGCACGCTGCAACTGACCGGTCTCGCATCGATCGACTGGAGTCCGCCACGGGTGCGCACCTTCGCCGGCGCGGAACGAGTTGTCGATTTCGAGCTCGAACAAATCATCGACACTGCGGCTGGCTTTCCGCTGGTCGCGAAGTTTCGGCAATATTCGCGCAATAATCCGAAGCTTTGAGCGCGCGCGCGGGCGCGCCTGTAAAGAGAGAACCGCGGAAGGAGAGGAAATCCCTCCTCCCGCGAGATTCTATCAGCCGAGAGGGATTTCGGAGTAAACGGCCGATGACGCAAGATCGGCGGTGGGCTTGTCGGTCGAGGTCACCTCGGCGACCAGCTTTTGCCAGTCGGTGTCGGTCTGGAGCTTGGTGCTGAGCTCGCCGTGCGCCTTCCAGTTCGGCGTTTCGATCACGTAGAGAACAGCATTGGGATTTGCGCTTGCGACGGCGTTGAGCGTGCGAGTGGTGCGCCCAATCCTCTCAGAATTTTGTCCGCTCGCTTTGCGATCGCGAGGAATTGTTCGATTCCGCCGGGACGCGGGGTGTAGGTAAAGACTTGTGCAATAGCCATAGTTGTCTCCTGATTTGCGATGAGGGTTTCTTCGCGCGACGGTTACTTCTCAGCTGGGCAATTCGACGTTGAGCCCACTCGCAACCCTCTCGGCGTTTGGCGATTTGGTCGAGTTGATCTCGGCCAGAAATGACTGCCAATCCGTGTCGGCTTCGATCTTTGCCATGTAGTTGCCGTAGTCTCTCCAGTCGCTGTGCTCAGTCACCAGAGCGATAGTCCCCGCGTTCGGGCCGGACACCTCGTTGTACGCGCGCAGGGTTCCGCCCGCGCGCTTGATGATTTTTTCGGCCCGTCCGATGTCGCGCATCAGCGCCTCGAGACGACCGGGTAGAGGTTTGAGAAACAACACACTTGATACCGCTGCCATGATGAGCCTCCTGCCGTTAGGTAACTGTTGACGATCGCTATGGAGCAGTCGCGAGACAAATCATCTCGCAACCGCGTCCGCCCCTGTTCGGCAAATCGCTGGTTCCGAGAGAATAAGGAAAAGCTGGCCGAAGACTCGGAAAAGAAACGCACGCCGTTACCAGGCTTGCGTCAAGCGAGCGATTTTCGTGCGGGCTGGTGGGAGTGTTGGAGGCGGCGATCGGATTCGAACCGATGCATGGAGGTTTTGCAGACCTCTCCCTTAACCACTTGGGTACGCCGCCCCAGCCCGTCTCGCAGCTGCGACCGGACCCATTCAACTATCACGCGCGGGAAAGTGCATCAATTGAGCATCCGCGCGCCGTCGCATGGTCGCGCCCCGTTCTTGTATCATTCTTCAGCCGACGCGAACCGCTTTGGCGGGAGGACTCAAATGGGATCGAGTGGCAACGAAAACGAGCGACCGGTCGTTGTAGTCGAAGGGCGAGTGGAAGTGATCGTGCAGGCGGGGAGCGCGTCTTCAGATTTCTTGATGCCCGGTTCCGACGGCGAGCATCGGCTACAGGAGAAATACGGAAGGACGACTCACGCGCTCGCATTCTATAAGCACCAGGTGATCGACCATCTGAATCCCGCGATGCGGGCGTTTCTCGCGCGGCAAGAGATGGTGTTCGTAGGAACTGCCGACGCCAAGGGGCACGCCGACTCTGCCTTTCG
The DNA here is from genome assembly GCA_963717005.1 of uncultured delta proteobacterium. Classification (GTDB taxonomy): domain Bacteria; phylum Desulfobacterota; class Binatia; order Binatales; family Binataceae; genus Binatus. The sequence goes on along the minus strand of OY970324.1, from coordinate 3,060,548 downwards.
ATGTGGTCACGCGGGCTTTGTGAAGGTCCTCGACGAGAGCACGGTCGCGTACCCGGAATACCGCGGCAATGGCGTGATGGCGAGTCTCGGTAACATTTCAGAAAATCCGCATGTAGGCCTGTTGTTCATCGACTTCGGTGAGCAGATAGGTCTGCACATAAACGGCGACGCCAGAATAGTGGAGAACAACGAATTTCTGGAATTCCTGAAGGACCATCCCGCCGAGCAAGCGGTGCTGGGAGACGCAGTCCTGAAGGACATCATCGAGAGCGACCGCGGACACTTAGAACGATGGGTAATGGTCGAAGTAGTCGAAGCCTACGTCCAATGTTCGAAGCACATACCACCGATGCAGCGACTGGATCACGACATCAAGTGGGGTGGCGAAGACCACCATCCAAAAGGGGGCGACTACTTCGGCACCGCGCACGAGCAGAAGTAACGCCCGCCCCCTCACCGACGCTCAGTTGCAACCGGACAGGCTGACCGGGTTCGTGTCCATCGTGACTGCTCCAGTTGCGTTGATAGCACCCGCCAACGCGCGACCGGTCATGCTCGCGCCAGTCGCCAGCAAGATTGACGTATTCGTCAGCATGCTTCCTTCCAAGACGCAGCCCGCTCCGATAGTCGCCGAAGTGCCGACCTGCCAGAAGATGTTGGAAGCCTGTGCGCCATTTTCCAGGATAATGCTACAGCCAAGAGCGGTCAGAGTGAGGGTCGATGTAGGCATTTGGAAGACCCAGACCGCGTTGGAGTCACCCTGGCCGTCCAAAGTGAGAGTTCCTGCGGTTATCTCGAAGGAGCCCAAGTTGGACACATAGAGTCCTGGGGCGAGAGTCTGTCCTGCCAGATTTTCGGCGATGATCGTCGGCCCCGAGAGCCCGGCGGCGGTGTTGTAGGCGTTCGTCAAGGAGGCCAAGGCAGCCGCCGCGGGAGCATTGTTAATCTGTTGGGCTCCATTTACGACTCCAGGCGGGAATCCGGTCACTAAGCCCGCCGGGGTCACACCCAGATCGCCATTCACTACAGTGGCGTTCAAGTTGGTCACCGAGGCTTGGGCCAGGACCGCGAAATTCGTAGCCGCGCCCAAGTCTATCGACGACAGACCGGTAGTCGTCGAGCCAGTGGTGAAGGTCCATACAAAGGCAGGAAGCGCGTTGCCTGCGAGATCCAGGGCTCCATCGGAAATCGTGGCGGTGAATGTTGTGCTGGCCGCCAGAGCGCTGGTCGGAGTGAACGTCACTATCTGGTCAGGAACATCATAGGAGACCTTGCCGACGACGACAGTTGCGCCGGGCCCCGTCACCGTGAAGGTTGCGGGGTTGAGCGTCGAACAGTCCATCGCCTTGTCGAAGGTGGCGTTGACTGCCGCGTCGATACCCACGCCGATGGCGCTATTCGCCGGATTTGTGGAGGCAACTGTCGGCGCAATGGAGTCGGTGGTGGGCCCGGTCGTAAAGCTCCAGGTAAAGCTACTCGCCAAGGCGTTACCCGACAGGTCTTTGGCCCCGCTCGTGATGGTCGCGGTGTAGATGGTGTTGGCTGTGAGAACACTGCTCGGCGTGAAGGTCGCGGTAGCGCCAATCGTGGAATAGGTCACCGTGCCGGGGACCGCCACTGGTCCGGGCGCCGCCAATGTAAAGCTGATCGCGGTTAGGGTGGTGGAGTCCATCCCTTTGTCGAAGGTAGCCGTGATTTTCTGGTTGGTGGCTACACCGACTGCCGCATTAGCGGGATTGGTCGAACTTACCAGGGGCGCTGTCGTATCGGTGCTGGCGCCGGTGGTGAAGGTCCAAATGAAGTTACTCGCCAGCGGCAGAAGGGCCGCGCTCTGTGCCGCAGTTGTGATAGTGGCGCTAAATGCGGTGCCGGTCGCGAAGGTTCCAGTGGGTGTGAAGATCGCGGTGTTGTTGGTCGCATCGTAAGTAACGGTTCCCGCTACGGGAACCGGGCCCGGCGCATTCACGGTGAAGGTTCCCGACGCAACGATCGACGCGGCGTTCATCGGCTCGCTGAAGGTTGCCGTGATTGTCTGATTGGTCCCCATTCCTTGCCCGCCGCATCCTACGACCGCAGGCGCCGACGAAAACACCGTGGGTGCAACGGCAGTTGCAGTCGCCGTTGGAGTTGCGGTCGCGGTCGAAGTTGCCGTCGCTGTAGGCGTATCAGTTGCCGTCGCCGTCGCCGTGGCGGTCGCGGTCGCAGTCGCTGTGGCTGTGGGCGTATCAGTAGCCGACGCCGTGGCCGTGTCGGTCGCAGTCGCGGTCGTGGTCGGCGTGTCGGTCGCAGTCGCCGTCGCGGTCGAAGTCGCTGTCGCTGTAGGCGTATCAGTCGCGGTCGCGGTCGGCGTGTCGGTCGCAGTCGCCGTGGCGGTCGAAGTCGCTGTCGCTGTAGGCGTATCAGTCGCGGTCGCAGTCGCCGTGTCGGTGGCGGTCGAAGTTGCCGTCGCTGTAGGCGTATCAGTCGCGGTCGCAGTCGCCGTGTCGGTGGCGGTCGAAGTCGCGGTCGCTGTAGGCGTATCAGTTGCCGTCGCGGTCGAAGTCGCTGTCGCTGTAGGCGTATCAGTTGCGGTCGCCGTGGCCGTGTCGGTCGCAGTCGCGGTCGAAGTCGCTGTCGCTGTAGGCGTATCAGTTGCGGTCGCCGTGGCCGTGTCGGTCGCAGTCGCGGTCGCCGTGTCGGTGGCGGTCGAAGTTGCCGTGGCTGTAGGTGTATCAGTAGCCGTCGCCGTGGCCGTGTCGGTCGCAGTCGCCGTCGCGGTCGGAGTTGCAGTCGCTGTAGGCGTATCAGTTGCGGTGGCGGTCGGCGTGTCGGTCGCAGTCGCGGTGGCGGTCGAAGTTGCCGTAGCTGTAGGCGTATCAGTTGCGGTGGCCGTCGGCGTGTCGGTCGCAGTCGCGGTGGCGGTCGCAGTCGCTGTGGCTGTAGGCGTATCAGTTGCGGTGGCGGTCGGCGTGTCGGTCGCAGTCGCGGTGGCGGTCGCAGTCGCTGTGGCTGTAGGCGTATCAGTTGCGGTGGCGGTCGGCGTGTCGGTGGCAGTCGCCGTGGTGGTCGAAGTCGCTGTCGCTGTAGGCGTATCAGTCGCGGTCGCGGTCGCTGTAGGCGTATCAGTAGCCGTCGCCGTGGCCGTGTCGGTCGCAGTCGCGGTCGCAGTCGCCGTGGCTGTAGGCGTATCAGTCGCGGTCGCAGTCGCCGTGGCGGTCGCGGTTGATGTTGCAGTTGCGGTGGCGGTCGCGGTTGCGGTGGCCGTGGCCGTCTGAGTATCGGTGGCGGTCGCGGTTGGAGTTGCCGTAGCCGTATCGGTTGCAGTTGCGGTTGGAGTCGCGGTGGCCGGAGGCCTGGTGTTCGGACTGGTGATGAAGTCCGAGCTAAAGCCGTCCTTCAGGGTAGTGCCGTTGGCGGCCTTGACGTTACCGACGAACTTCATCCGGTACCGGGTGCTGACGGCGAGCGCCCGGGTCGGCGTGAAAGTCGCGCTGCTGCCGGCGCAAGTGACCGAGCGCGCAGCGGTATCATCATGTCCGACTGGCTTGAGCCGGAAGGTATGTTTGTTTATCGATCCGCATTTCATCGGCAAGCTGAAATTCACGGTGACGCTGGTTTCGACGTCCACGTTGACGGCGCCATCAGCCGGATCGGTGGATACCACTACGGGCCGCGGCCGGTTTGATGCAGCCGCGGCAGGCGATCCTGCCGCACATACGATCAACATTAGCGCCACGATCGCGAATCGATTGACTACTGATTTTGATTTCATTGTGCCCACTGAATGCTGATCGCGAATCGGCCCAAGTCCCCAAACGCAAGGTCTGTGCCCTTGGCCAGGATTTCTGAATCCTGGTTGAGGTAGGCCAACGAAGCCGAAGCCCGGCAGTCTGAAGGCAAAGATCAGTAAGAGAGCGCATGCGCTGCCAACAATCCGCAGGTCGCGATGGCGGCGACCAGCGCCGTCCTATTGGCGCTTGAAAAACGCGATCGCCAAAAAAGTGTCGGACGGAATTTGTGGTGCGCGAAGCCCCCTCGCAAGCGGCGGAGCATTCGCTGTCATGCGCGGGTGGCTGGCCCGGGATGCTGGACTACCCGCTGCGCAGTGCGAGACTTATCTGGCCGGCGGGTTGCAGCAGGTCGGGCGAATCGTTGTCCACGTTATTGAGGTCGGGCGACACCGGGGTCGCAATCAGCAAGTCGTCCGGCGCGGGAACCAGCAGGCGCTTGAGTGCGTGCGGATCCGGTGCGCGCGGGTCCATCCAATCGTCGGCGTCGCGATCGGCCAATATCACCGGCATCCGATCGTGGTAGGACTCGAGCACGGCGTTGGCGGAGGTCGTGAGAATCGTGAAGGTCGTCTGCCAGACGCCCCGCTCCTTCTGCCATGCCTCGTAGAGGCCGGCGAAGAGAATCAATCGGCTATCCTCGCGATGGAACCAGGTCGGCTGCCGCGCGGACTTCGGCCCGGTCCATTCGAAGAAGCCGTCCGCCGGCACGACACATCGGCGCTTCTGGAAGGCGTCGCGAAATGCGCCCCGCGTCTCGACCGTCTCCGAGCGCGCATTGATCGCTTTGGCCGCCATGCTCGCGTCTTTCGAGCCGCTCCTGATGAGTCCCCAGGTGGCGGGAACGGCTTCGCGATTTTCGTATTTGATTCTGACGACGAAATGCGGCTGGGTCGGGGCGACATTGTAGCGCGGCCGATAATCGACCAGCGAGTCAGGCGATACTCCGAGCTCGGCGGCCAGCGAATTGCGATCGCGCCGCGTGATTGTGAATCGTCCGCACACCGTTGGAGCTTACGGCCGCGCGGTCTCGGCCGGCGACGTGAAAGCGCGCTGGAATGACGGCCGTGCGAGCATGCGCTTGGCGTAGGCGTCGAGCGCGGGGAAGTCATTCAGCAGATGGTGGCGCGCTTCGAGGTATATCACTCCCGAACCGATCATCACGTCGGCCGCGGTGATCCTGTTGCCCACGATAAACTCGTTTCCGTCGAGAACGCGATCGAGCACCAGGAAACATTCCTTCATCCGCTCGCGGTCGAGCGCGAAACCCTCGAGCGTGGCTATCGAGTAGAACATCCACTGGTAGTACATCCCGCGCTCGACGGTGCCGAGCGCCGGCGCCATCCCTTTGTCAGGGAACTTGTCGGCAAGATAGGTGCAGATGGCGGCCGACTCGAACATCGTTAGGATGCCGTCCTGCAGGGCGGGTAACTGTCCGAGCGGATGAATTTTTCTGTACTCGGCGCCTTTATGCTCGCCGCCCTTGAAATCGATCAGCACGATCTCGTAGGGCACGGCGAGTTCTTCGAGCATGATGAGCGGTCTGATTGCCCTGGTTTGCGGAGCGAAATAAAGCTTCATCGCGTCTGCTCTCAGCCCGTTCGGACGACAGTTGCACTGCGGAAACCGACAACACTCTCTATACAAATACCAGCCGAGCAGTGTGTAGAGCGACCATTAGATTTTCGTTGGTTGGAATCACTCGCACCCGGCAGCGGCTCTCGGCGGTGGTGATAGTGTCGTCGCTGGAGTCGTTGCGACGCGCATCGATCGCGATCCCAAGGTGCACGAGCCCCGCGCAGACTTCCGCGCGCACCGCGGCGGCATGCTCGCCGATCCCGCCGGTGAAGACCAGGAGATCCAAACCGCCGAGTGCGGCGGCCAATGCGCCAACCGCTTTTCTGGTCTGATAGCAGAACATTTCGATCGCCATCGCCGCATCGGGATTCGTCGCGCGCGCGTCAATCAATGTTTTCACGTCGGCACTGAGCCCGGAGACGCCGAGCAGGCCCGATTTCCGGTTCACGAGATCACCGAGCCGCGCCTCGTCGTAACCCTTCCGCTCGAGCAGATAGAGAATCACGCCGGGATCGAGATCGCCGGGCCGCGTACCCATCATGAAACCGCCGGCCGGCGTGAAGCCCATCGTGGTGTCGAGCGGACGGCCGCTGCGTACGGCGGCCATGCTCGCGCCGTTACCCAAATGCGCGATTAGCAAGCGCGGCGGCACGTCCGCTCCCAGAGCCCGCATGATGTACTCGTACGAGATGCCGTGAAATCCGTAGCGCCGCACTCCGGCGTCGTACAGCTCGCGCGGCAACGGAAAGCGCTCGGCGCGCACGGGCATCCCGCGATGGAACGCGGTATCGAAGCATGCGACCTGCGGAAGCTTCGGATGGCGCGCGGCGACCGTCTCGATACCTTCGATCCCGCCTGGCATGTGCAGCGGGGCGAACGGGATCAGGCTCTTCAGATCGGCCAGCAGCGCGGGCGTGACGACCTCAGGCGCCACGTGATGCGCGCCGCCGTGGACGATTCGATGGCCGACCGCGTCGAGGCGTGGCAGCTTCAGGCGCTCGAACTCGTCGAAGAGCGCATCGACCGCGACTTGCGGGCGCGCGAGCGCGCGATCCGATTCGGCGAGTGAGCGTCCGCTGGCATCGCGGACGACAATCCTGCCGCCGCCGACGCCGATTCTGTCCGCGGCGCCTTCGGCGATGACGGATTGCACGCCGCCGCCGGAGACCGAGTACAGTGCGAACTTGCACGACGACGATCCGACGTTGATGCAGAGAATGGTGTGACGAGGCGGCAAGCCTGGGCCCTCAGTTGCCGGCCTGCTTGAACGCGCGCGCGATCAGTTCCTGCGCCTCGGCTTGAATCCGGTGCAAGTGATCCTCACCCTTAAAGCTCTCGGCGTAAATCTTATAGACCTCTTCGGTGCCCGACGGGCGCGCCGCGAACCATCCGCTCTCCGCGACTACCTTGATTCCGCCGATGGCCGCGCCGTTGCCGGGCGCGACGGTCATCGACTTGATAATTTTCTCGCCCGCTAGCGTTTTTTCATTCAATTGCGCGGGCGCCAGCTTCGCCAGAATTGCCTTCTGCGCGAGTGTGGCCGGCGCGTCGATGCGTTCGTATGCGGGCGCGCCGAATTTCTTCGTCAGCTCGTCATAAATTGTGCCGGGGTCGCGTCCTTCGCGCGCGGTCATCTCGGCGGCGAGCAGGCCGAGTATCAGGCCATCCTTGTCCGTGGTCCAAACGGTGCCGTCGGTGCGCAGAAACGAGCCGCCCGCGCTTTCCTCGCCGCAAAATCCGACCGAGCCGTCCAGTAGCCCGTCCACGAACCACTTGAAGCCGACCGGCGTCTCGATCAGCTTGCGCTCGAGACTCGCGGCGACGCGATCGATCATGCTGCTGCTCACCACGGTCTTGCCGACAGCGGCGTCTCTGCGCCATCGCGGGCGATTGCGAAACAGGTACGAGATCGCGGCAGCCAGATAGTGATTCGGATTCATCAAGCCGCTCGACCGGGTGACGATTCCGTGGCGGTCGGCGTCGGTGTCGTTGGCAAACGCGACGTCGAAGCGATCGCGCATCGCGAGCAACCGCACCATCGCGTACGGCGACGAGCAGTCCATTCTGATCTTGCCGTCCCAGTCGGCGGTCATGAAGCGAAACGTCGGATCGACGAGGTCGCTCACCACCGTCGCGTTGATTTTGTATTTGTCGATCACCGCCGGCCAGTAGTGCACCGCGGCGCCGCCGAGCGGATCGATCCCGACCCGCACGCCCGCACTGCGAATCGACTCCATGTCGATGACGTTGCCGAGATCGCCGACGTAAGCGCCGATGTAATCGTGCTGGTGAAGCGTCGCGGCCGTGAGCGCGCGCTGGTACGGAACGCGCCGCACGCCGGCGAGCTTGTCCTTGAGAAAGTCGTTGGCGGTGTTCTGAATCCAATTGGTGACCGCGGTGTCGGCCGGACCGCCGTTGGGCGGATTGTACTTGAAGCCGCCGTCGGGCGGCGGATTGTGCGATGGCGTGATCACAATGCCGTCGGCGAGCCCGCTCTTGCGCCCGCGATTGTAGGTCAGAATGGCATGCGAGATAGCAGGCGTCGGCGTGTAGCCTTCGCGGCTATCGACCATCGTCTCGACACCGTTGGCGGCCAGCACTTCGAGCGCGCTGGCGAACGCCGGGACTGAGAGCGCATGCGTGTCCATCCCGAGGTAGAGCGGGCCGTTGATACTTTGACTTTTGCGATAGAGGCAAATCGCCTGGCTGATAGCGACGATGTGCGCCTCGTTGAAGGCCGCGTCGAACGCGGAGCCGCGATGTCCCGACGTACCGAACGCGACTCGCTGCGCGGGAATCGCAACGTCGGGCGTGAGGCTGTAGTAAGCGGTGATCAGTCGCGGCACATCGACGAGCTGCAATAGTTCGACCGGTTTTCCGGCGAGCGGACTTACTTTCATTCGATTAGTCCGGAGTCCATTTCCAGTTGGTGATCGCGGGCATATCTTCGAGGTGTTTGACGATGTATTTGCGATGCGCGTCGAGCGCGGCCTCGGTCATCTCGATCAATTCGCGGGCGCGCTCCCGGTAGCGCGGCGCGCGTCGCAGCCCCTCGATACACAGGTGATAGCGGCTGGCCTGGTTCAGCACCAGCATATCGAAAGGCGTGGTCGTGGTCCCTTCCTCGACGTAGCCGCGCACGTGGAAGCGATCCGGATTGGGGCGGCCGTGGAGGAGCAGATGAACTTCGCCCGGGTAGCCGTGAAAGGCGAAGATGACGTCCTTGTCGCGCGTGAAGAGCTCGAGAAAGTAGTCTTCGCTCATGCCGTGCGGATGGCGATCGGGCGGGAACAGGGTCATCAGATCGACGACGTTCACGACTCGAATTTTCATTTCAGGCAGATATTTGCGAAACAGCCACGCCGCCGCGATCGCCTCTTCCGTCATCACGTCGCCCGCGCACGCGAGCACCAGATCCGGCTCGTCGTCACCGCAGTTACCGGCCCAGCGCCAGTCCGACGCGCCGCGCGAACAATGCTCGCGCGCCGCGTCGATATCGAGCCACACCGGATGTTCCTGCTTGTCGATCACGATCAGGTTGATGTAGTCCCGGCTGCGCAGGCAATGGTCGGCGACCGACAGCAGGCAGTTCGCGTCGGGCGGCAGGTAGACTCGCGAAACGATGCCGCGCTTGGTCAACAGCGTGTCGATGAAACCGGGACCCTGGTGGCTGAAGCCGTTGTGATCGTTGCGCCAGCAGGTCGAGGTGAGCAGGTAGTTCAGCGACGGCACCGGATGGCGCCATGGCAATTCCGTCTTGCAGGTCTGCAGCCACTTCGCGTGCTGCGTCGCCATCGAATCGACGATCATCGCGAACGCCTCGTACGACGCGAACACGCCGTGGCGTCCGGTCAGCGTGTAGCCTTCAAGCCATCCCTGATGGCAATGCTCGCTCAGCACTTCCATCACGCGGCCGTCGTGCGCGACGTGATCGTCGTAGCTCTCGACGCGGCTGACCAGGCATCGGTTCTCGACCTCGAACACGTCGCCGAGGCGATTGGAGTTGGTTTCGTCGGGACAGAACAGGCGGAAATTCCGCTGCCTGGCGTTACGCGTGAAGATGTCGCGGATCATCTTGCCGAAGGGCCGCGTCGATTCAACCTTGACGCTACCCGGCTGCTCGAGCTTCACGGCATAGTTGGTGAACGACGGGATGTCGAGCGCGACGGTCAGGATTCCGCCGTTGGCGTGCGGATTCGCGCCCATCCGGCGATTTCCTTTCGGCGCGATCGCTTTGATCTCCGCCTTCAACGATCCGCGCTCATCGAACAATTCGTCGGGACGGTAGCTGCGCATCCAGGCCTCGAGCAATTTCAAATGATCGGGATTTTCCCGCACGCCCGCCAGCGGCACCTGATGCGCGCGGAACGTCCCTTCGATCTGAACCCCGTCAACGACCTTCGGCCCGGTCCATCCTTTGAGCGTCCGCAGCACAATCGCCGGCCACGTCGGCCGGCGGCGGAGCCCGTTGGCGCGCACCTCGGTCTGAATCGCACGAATCGCCGCGTAGCATCGGTCGAGCGTCGCGGCGAACTCGCGATGCATCTTTGGCGGGTCGTCGCCCTCGACAAAATGGACCTCGTAGCCGTGGCCTTCAAGCAGGCGCGCGAGCTGCTCGTCGGCATCGCGCCCGAATACCGTAGGCCCCGATATTTTGTAACCGTTAAGATGGAGTATCGGCAGCACCGCGCCGTCGCGCGCTGGGTTGAGAAACTGCACGCCCTTCCATCCGCCTTCGAGCGCCGCGGTCTCCGCCTCGCCATCACCGATGACACACGCGACGATCAGGTCGGGATTATCAAACGCCGCGCCGAACGCATGCACCAGCGAGTAGCCGAGCTCGCCGCCTTCGTTGATCGAGCCGGGAACGTGCGGACCCGCATGACTCGGCACACCGCCCGGCGACGAGAATTGGCGAAACAGCAGCCGCATCCCCTCGGCGTCTTCCGAAATGTTGGGATAGATTTCGGAGTAGCTGCCCTCGAGATAGGTATGCGCCATGACCGACGGACCGCCGTGGCCGGGACCGGATATATAGATGATGTCGGCGTCGTGCCGGCGAATCAGGCGGTTGAGATGCGTGTAGATAAAATTCTGCCCCGGCGAAGTCCCCCAATGGCCGAGCAGGCGCGGCTTGATGTGCTCGCGGCGCAACGGCTCGCGCAGCAGAGGATTCGCCATCAGGTAAATCTGGCCGACGGTCAGGTAGTTGGAGGCTCGCCAGTAAGCGTCGATGAGAGAAAGCTGCTGGTCGGAAAGCGGTTCTGACATGGGGAAGAGCCCTCGGATTCCTGTCGCTTCCAAAATTCTCGCACCGCCGGACATTTGTTGATAGACGCAAGAAGATAGATTTCCGCAATGCTGTTCCGAGGGAGACCACCATCATGGACGACGCCAAACTTCAATTGCTGCTCGACCGCGCCGAAATCAGCGAGGTGCAGTTGCGCTACGCGACCGGGCTGGACTCGCGCAACTGGCCGCTGTTCCGCACCTGCTTCACCGATGAAATCGAGACCGATTTCACCTCGGTGTTTGGCGGCGAGCCGCGCAAAGTCAGCGCCGATCGATGGACCGAGGCGGCGCGCCGCTCGCTCAGCGGTCTTCAAGCGACGCAGCACATGATCACCAATCACGTGATCACCGTCGCCGGCGACAACGCGACCTGCATCGCATACGTACAGGCGCGGCACTACCTGCCAAACGACACCGGCGACAGCATGCAGACAATGTACGGCTACTACACGAATCGACTAGTACGCACGTCCGCCGGATGGAAAATTCGCTCGTGCAAGCTGACGCTCACCTGGCAGACCGGCAACTGGGGCATCTTCGCGCTCGCGAGCGCACGCCTGAAAGCAGCCGAAGCATCGAAGAAAAGCTAGCAACTTGCGCAGGTGAGCAATCTGCGCAGATGGAGGAGCCGATGACGCTCAACCTGAATCCACTGATAGCGGCGGGCGTCGTGGCGTCGACGGCGGCGACCGACGCAGTGTACGTAATGTTCAACGCAGCAGTAACCGCGCGCCGCCCGTCGCGCGCAGCATCGTGGAGCGCGCTATGGTACCTGCTCTCGGCGTTTGCCGTGATCAGCTACACGGGCAATTCAATCTACGTGGTGTTCGCAGCAGCAGGCTCGTGGATCGGCGCCTATTTTTCGGTGAGATGGCTAACTCGCTTTGATGCTAAGGCTCCGCCCGGCGGTCCGCCTCAATAAAATTCTGATAGTGAAGCATCTTTTTCCGTTGTAGGCTTTATCTTCGGATGGCATTTGGCAATACGCGCTTGACAAACTCTTATCGTCCACATAGTGTCTTCACACAGATGGAGAAGACACAGTGATTGAAATAGGGACTGCCAACGCTGAGGATCTCCGAGCGGGGGCCCAAGACGCCAAGATAGTAAGTTCTGATGCCGACGTATGCCGTCGCGCTTTGATGGCATTTCTTAAATCAACCAAGGCAGCGTCGGAAACGCCGAAACCGATGGGAATCGAACACGTCGGAAAACAATATGTAGCATTAGTAGCCACCAATGGTATCGCCGCAATTTATCGTGTTCGCAACGACTTGCAACTGAAACGAATGCGGCGAATACCGCAGCCGGTCGTATATGCTGCAGAACTCGAGAGGAGGGCCTCGTGTCTGATTCAACAGGAATGGTAGGCGACGGATTATTCGAAGAGCTTGGCGTCGAAGATCTCGAATTTCACGTCACAAAGAGTATCGACCAATGCCCTCCTGGTTGCCAAGCTCGAGAGCTACTGGCAAACGCGATCGAAGCGGAAATGCTTGATGAAGAGGGTGGGATTCGCCGTATTGTTCTGTCCGCGCTCGAAGTATTCGGCGCGCCAAAGCTAGCCATATTTAATACTGGCAGAGGAATGACCACAGGTGAGCTCGTACGTGCGACAAATTTGGCTTCATCGATACGAAAGACGCAAGGTCTCGATCGCGATCAAAACCGTGGAGAAGGTGCAAAGGTCGCAGCGTTGCCTTGGAACCATGCCGGTCTGCGATTAAGATCATGTCGCGAGGGAGTAGTGAGCGAAGTCATTCTGGCTCGCGTCAATGACATTTATGGGCGGAGAAGGTATCCGGTCGTGGATCATAACGATGTGGTAGTTTCCTACGACTCCGCGTGGGATGTGACTGAGGTCGCCAGGTCGGAAAACTACCCGACAAATCATGATTGGACCGAAGTCGTGTGCTTTGGCCGTGAAGAACACCAAGACACGACTCGGTGGCCCTACGGGGAAGGCCGCGGTGATGGTGCTCGTCGCGAAGTTTTGACGGAAATATTTGATCGTTTCTACTCAGTTCCGGAATGGGTCAAGCTCGAAGCGAACGAAAGTCTGCATGGACGCAGGGGCTCCGTAGTCTTTCGTCTGATGAAGGACGTCATCGCCAAGTGGGGCAATGATCATTCGAAGCTAAGGTTTGAGCGAGTGCCGATTCGGGACGGGATTGAAATCGAGTTCGTCTACACTCCAATGCTGTCCGGAAACAACACTGTGATGGGCGCTCACGAATTAACCGGCCAGTCGACTCGGGTTTCGCTTGTGTGGAACGGTGAGATGTACGACCCGCATATAGGACCCGATTGGCGCCGTATAGCCGCTGGGTTTGGTTTCCCTTATGTCCACAGCGAAGTGTCCGTTTTTGTGCATCTTCCTGATGATGCACCGCTTCGCTGCGGTCCCTACCGAGTAGACCTAGTATCGAAAGAGACAGGGGAGACTCTAGGTGTTGAGGATTTCCAGACAGAGATTCGTATGTCCATGCCGAACTGGGTAAGGAGGCTGGTATCAGACGCGCTGGAACCTCGTCAGGTATCTGACATGTCGGCAGTCAGGCGTGAACTTGAGCGCCGCCTCCGTGAGGCGAGGATCCGACCTGCGGATCTGAATCGATCTGGTACGCTACCACCGACAAAGCCAGCGCTGGGCTCAGGAACTCGAATGGTTACTATGCTCGAACCAGGTCGAGGCGATGGACCCGGCCCTGGTCCTAAACCCGAGTCCCAAACTCCCACGATCCTTGACCCAGACGCGCCGAGCGGTCGCTCAGGTGGCCAAACGGGGAGTCCGCAGCAAAATGGGTTTGTTAAGCGGCGCCGATCGATTCAAACGGTGACATCCGCTCCTGAAATCATCTGGCTCGACAGCCAAAGTAAAATTGACGGCGAAGAACTCGCTGATCGCGCCGGGAAGTACGACACGGCAACAAACACGCTGTTTCTGAACGGGCTCTATGATGCCCTTCAAGCGAAGATCGCTTCTCTCGAGACTCAGTATTCCCAGCAGGTCGACTGGGAACAAATTCGAAAGCTGGTAATAGACAAGGTGCGAGCGGCCATGGCACTGCACATCGGCAGCATTGTGGTCTACGCTCTCGCCAAGCAAGGACGACCCGCTTGGACGGAGGCCAACTGGAAAAACGCAGTGACGCCCGAAAGTTTGACGGTCGCCGCTGATCAGAGCGAACATCTCCTAGGCGAGATCCGATCCGCGCTAGTGTCTACCGGAGCATTTAAGGCTGCACGCGTGGTCTGACCTTTTGACCTGCGCAAAAGCGCTAACTTCAATCGAAAGCAGAACTCATCGGTAGGGCGCGGAAAGCTTGCGCCGACGACGCCCGCGAGGTCCCGCTCGATTTGGTTCCAAAAAGGGATCTACATGGAGCGGGTGATCGGTTTCGAACCGACGACCTCGTGCTTGGCAAGCACGCGCTCTACCAACTGAGCTACACCCGCTCTCCGAAACGGTAGATCGAATCCATCTGATTATCCGGCGCGAGCGCCGCTGTCAAATCACCGCGCGCTTGCCCGCCGCCGTCACTATCGCCTTCGGCTGCAGCGCTTTGACCACGCGCACGTAGTAATCGACGCCCGACCACACGCTCACACCCATCGCGAGCCACAGGATAAACATCCCGGCCGCGAAGAAATCGACGTGCAGGTAGGTGTAATGAATCAGCAGACCGTGAATCGCGATCGCCTGCAGCGACATCTTGTATTTGCCGAGCTCCTCGGCGGCTACGATCAGCCCTTCGGCCGCCGCGACCGCGCGCAGCCCCGTCACCATTATTTCGCGCGTCACCAGCACCACCACCATCCAGGCCGGCACATGCGGCGTACGCGCCATCCCCGCCAGCATGATCAGCGCGGTCGTCACGACCAGCTTGTCGGCCATCGGATCGAGAAACTTGCCGAGCGTCGTAACGTAGTCGTAGCTGCGCGCGAGGTAACCGTCGAAAAAATCGCTGATAGTCGCGATGAAGAAAACTCCGGCCGCGAGCCACGCCGCAGTCGGGCCCGTATGCATCAGGATCCAGATCAGGAACGGCGCGGTGGCGATCCGGAACAGGGTGACAATATTTGGTGGCGTCATCGGCACGGGATTTTTCCCTCAGCCTCTGGACGAATCGTGCGTTTTTTCGTTTCGATCCGTACGTCCAAGATTATTTGAATCGGCCGGAGGGGGCAAATTGCAGCTGCTCGATCGCCTTGACTGGCCGCGCGCAGAACTAGTAGCGTCAAATTGACACAACGAGGCCACCTGATGAGGCATAACGCGCAACTGTTCAGCGACTTCCTGGTTATCGGCGGCGGCATCGCGGGCCTGACCTTCGCGCTCAAGGCGTCCGAAGTCGGCAGCGTCACCGTGCTGACCAAGGCCGGCAGCTCCGAGGCCAACACCGCGTACGCGCAGGGCGGCATCGCGAGCGTCTGGAGCGTCGATGACTCGTTCGAGTCGCATATCGAGGATACGCTGCGCGCCGGCGCCGGCCTGTGCGATCGCGCCGCCGTCGAGACCATCGTGCGCGAAGGTCCCGAAGCGGTGCGCGAGTTGATTCGCCTCGGCACGCGCTTCACCCGCGTCGAGAACATCGGAACAGACGACAGCGAGATCGAGTACGACCTCGGCCAGGAAGGCGGGCATAGCCATCGCCGCGTGCTGCACGCGCAGGACCTGACCGGGCGCGAGATAATGCGCGCGCTGACCGAGGCCGCGGCCGCGCGCCCGAATATCCGCACGCTGGAAAATCACGTCGCGATCAATCTGCTGGTCGAAACTCCGAGCGCGGGCCAGCCGGGCGCATGCTGGGGCGTGTACGCGCTCGATCGCAACACGCACGAAATTCGCAAAGTGATTTCGCGCGCCACGATGCTCGCGACGGGCGGCGCCGGCAAGGTCTATCTCTACACGACCAATCCCGACATCGCGTCGGGCGACGGCGTCGCGATGGCGTATCGCGCGGGCGCGGCGGTCGCCAATCTCGAGTTTTACCAGTTCCATCCGACCTGCCTGTATCATCCGGCGGCCAAGTCGTTCCTGATTTCCGAGGCGCTGCGCGGCGAGGGCGCGATTCTGAAATTGCCCGACGGCACCGCCTTCATGAAGCGCTACCATCCCGACGCCGAGCTGGCGCCGCGCGACGTGGTTGCGCGCGCGATCGATTCCGAGATGAAGCGTCACGGACTGGACTTCGTGTATCTCGATTTGAGTCATCGCGAGGCCGATTTCATCAAAAGACGGTTCCCGAATATCTTCAAGCGATGCATGAGCTTTGGCTACGACCTGACCGCGGGCCCGATTCCAGTCGTGCCCGCGGCTCATTATATGTGCGGCGGCGTGCAGACCGACCTCGACGGCCGCACTTCGATTCCGCGCCTGTACGCGGCCGGCGAAGTCGCGATGACCGGCTTGCACGGCGCTAATCGCCTCGCGTCCAATTCGCTGCTCGAAGCGGCCGTGATGGGCCGGCGCGGCTTCGCCTCGGCGCGCGAGATCGTCGCGTCGGGTGGCGGCGCTCCGCCGGAGTTTCCCGAATGGGATCCCGGGCGCGCGATTCGCAGCGAGGAACGGGTGATGATCACGCAGAGCTGGGACGAGATTCGGCGCCTGATGTGGAACTACGTCGGCATCGTGCGCAGCGACCGGCGGCTTGAGCGCGCGCTGCGCCGAATCCTGATGGTCAAGGACGAGATCCACAGCTACTACTGGGACCACCTGCTCGACGCCGACACGATCGAGTTGCGCAACCTGGCCAAGGTCGCCGAGCTGGTGGTGCGATCCGCGATGAGCCGACGCGAGTCGCGCGGCCTGCACTATAATATCGATCATCCGGAAACGGGCGGCGCTGAATTTGTGCATCCGACTGTGTTGCAGAAGCCCGTGGGACAGATCTGAAAGTGAGACCGTGCCCCTGAAAACAGTGAAAATGTACTCGGACTACAAGAGTCCGTTCGCTTACCTCGCATTCGATCCGGCGTTCGAGCTCGAACAGCGCTATCGAATTCGCATCCGATGGATTCCGTTCCAGCTTCGCATCAAGGGCAAGGGCGAGCGCAGTCTCTACTCCGAGCACAAGGCGCGATACTCGTACCTCGACGCGCGGCGATGGGCCAAGCCGCGCGGACTGATAATTCGCGGGCCGTTGAAAGTTTACGACACGACGCCCGCGCTAATAGGCGGCCTGTTCGCGGAGCAGCAAGGGCGCCTGCTCGACTACAGCCGCCGAGTGTACGCGCTGTTCTTCAAGCGCGAACTCGAAGCCGACGACGCTGATGCCGTCGCAAACGTGATCGCAAATCTCGGCATGTCAGCCGACGACTATCGCAAATATCTGTCAGGTGAAGGCGCCCTCGCCTATCAACGCGCCCAGGACGAAGCCGCGAACGATCACGTCTTCGGCGTCCCGCTATTCCTCTTCGAAGGCGAACCATTCTGGGGCCACGACAGGATTTCGGTACTCGAAAAGCGCCTGATTGAATCAGGCCTGGCCGTCTGATTCCCTCCTCCACCGTTGGAGGAGGGAATCGGAACTTACGCTACTGGCGCGGGCTGCTTCGCCTGATTCGGCTCGTACGAGAACGCGAGCTTGTCGCCGTCGAGGTCTGCGGTGGCTTTGCCGCCTTTCGTCAGCTTGCCGAATAGGACCTGGTCTGCGAGCTCACGCGCGATTTCGTTTTCGATCAAACGCCCCAGCGGACGTGCGCCGAAGCGGGGATCGTGACCATGCTCAGCTAGCCACTTCTTCGCGCTGGCAGTGACCGTCAAAACAACTTTCTGCTTGTCGAGACGCTCCTGCAGCTCCGCGATGAACTTATCGACGACGCGTTCCATCGTCTCCGGGCTCAGCGGTGCGAACTCGATCGTCGCCGACAAGCGGTTGCGGAACTCCGGCGAGAACATTCGCTCGAGCACGCCCTTGGGATTGCCCTGCCCTATCCCGCCGTGGAATCCGATCATCGCGCGCGAGAGTTCCTGCGCGCCGGCATTAGTCGTCATCACGAGGATCACGTTGCGGAAATCCGCCTTGCGCCCGTTGTTGTCGGTCAGCGTCGCGTGATCCATCACCTGCAGCAAAATGTTGAACAAGTCGGGATGCGCTTTTTCAATCTCGTCGAGCAGCAGCACTGCATGCGGCGTCTTGTTGATCGCGTCAGTGAGCAAGCCGCCCTGGTCGAAGCCGACGTATCCCGGCGGCGCGCCAATCAAGCGCGACACCGTGTGCCGCTCCATGTACTCGCTCATGTCGAAGCGGATGAACTCGACCCCCATCACCTTCGCGAGCTGACGCGCGACTTCGGTCTTGCCGACGCCGGTCGGTCCCGCGAACAGAAACGCGCCGACCGGCTTGTCCGGATGGCTCAGGCCCGAGCGCGCGAGCTTGATCGCACGAGCGACCGAATTGATCGCCTCGTCCTGGCCAAACACCGCCTGCTTCATGTCCTCGTCGAGCGTTTGCAAGCGTCCGCGATCCGTCGCCGACACCGTGCGCTCCGGGATCTTCGCCATCCGCGCGACCGTGCGCTCGACGTCGCGCGTGCCGACCGTCACCGGCTCGCTCGCGCCCGCGCCGCGTAAATGTCCCGCGACGCCCGCCTCGTCCATCACGTCGATCGCCTTGTCGGGCAGGAAGCGGTCGTTGACGTAGCGCGCCGACAACTCGACGGCCAGCCTGATCGCGGAATTCGTGTAGCGGACGTTGTGATGCTTCTCGTAGTACGACTTGATGCCGTTGAGAATCTGCACCGCCTCGTCCTGCGTCGGCTCGACCACGTCGATACGCTGGAAGCGCCGCGCGAGCGCCTTGTCCTTGTCGAACGAGCGCTTGTATTCCTGGTAGGTCGTCGATCCGATACAGCGCAGGTCGCCCGACGCGAGCGCCGGCTTCAGCAGGTTGGACGCATCCATCGTCCCGCCCGACGCGGCTCCCGCGCCGACGATAGTGTGAATCTCGTCGATGAACAAAATCCGCTTCGAGTCGCCGACCACGGCCTTGATGACCGCCTTGAGCCGCTGCTCGAAGTCGCCGCGAAAGCGGGTACCCGCCAGCAGCGCGCCCATGTCGAGCGCGTAAATCTCGACGCCCTTCAGTGCGTCGGGCACGTCGCCCTTGTGAATCGCGAGCGCGAGACCCTCGGCCAGCGCGGTCTTGCCGACGCCCGCCTCGCCGACGAACACAGGATTGTTCTTGCGCCGGCGCAGCAACACGTGCACCGCGCGCTCGAGTTCCTTCTTGCGGCCGACCAGCGGATCGATTTTTCCGTCCGCCGCGCGCTTGGCAAGATTGATCGCGTAAGTATTGAGCGCCTTCGACGGCGACATCTTGCGCTCGCCTTCGTCGTCGCCGCCTTCGTGCTCATGGCCGTCGCGCTCGACTGAATCCTTGCCGTCCGGCTCGCCGCCGTCGTCGTCATCTTCCGCGCCGGCCTTCGAGACGCCGTGCGAAATAAAATTGATCACGTCGAAGCGGGTGACGCCCTGCTCCTGCAAAAAGAAAATCGCCGGCGACTCGGTTTCATGGAACATTGCGACCAGCACGTTGCCGCCGGTGATTTCCTGGCGGCCCGCCGATTGCACATGCAACGCCGCCCGCTGGAGCGCCCGCTGCACGCCAATCGCATAGCGCGGCGAGACCTCTTCGCCCTTCGGCATCCGCTCGACCTGCTCGTCGAGGTAGTGCGCGAGCTTGCGCCGCAGCGCGTCGAGGTCGGCGCCGCAACTCTTCAGAATCGTGGTGGACGTCACGTCATGGAGCATCGCGAACAACAAATGCTCGAGTTGCACGAACTCATGGCGCCGGTTTACCGCTTCGGTCATCGCAAGCTGCAGAGTTACCTGCAATTCGCGGCTGATCATGATGTTGTTATTCGGTGAAGCCATCTATGCTGTCGCCTGTCATTCCTTTTCCATTACGCATTTGAGCGGATACTCGGCCTGCCGCGCGAGTTCCTCGACGGTGTGCGTCTTGGTCTCCGCGACTTCGAATGGATACACGCCCGCGACGCCCATGCCGTTCTGATGCACGTGCAGCATGATGCGGGTCGCGTCGGCATGCGGCTTGTGAAATACGGCCTTCAATACTTCGACGACGAATTCCATCGGGGTGTAGTCGTCGTTGAGCAAAATCACCTTGTAGAGAGGCGGTTTGGCGGTCTTCGACTTGGTGCGGGTCTTGCGCTCGGTGACGATGCCGCCGTCGCCGGAGCGGCCGTCGCCATTGCCGTCGCCGTCGGTGATTCGCGCCGAGATTTTGCGCACGAAATCAGCCATCGCACCTCTGTCGCTCGGAGCGCCTCGCCCCGTCTGCTAAATATAATAACAAATTCGCCGATGCCTAGTGAGCATCGGAATAAATCGCTTCAGTTGCCACAGGTCTGATACTTTGACTGTTTCACGGTTCGCGAAATTGCAATGAACGACTCCGCGCCACGATTAGACGTCGCCATCGTCGAGGGTATCGACAAAATCTCGCGCGAAGCGTGGGACAGTCTGCTCGCGCCCAACGACTCGCCGTTCGTTGAATGGGACTGGCTGCGTGCGATGGAGCAATCGGGTTCGGCCGCGCGCGACACCGGATGGGCGCCGTATCATCTCGTTGTGCGTCAGGGTCCGAGAAAGCAAATAGTCGCCGCCTGCCCGCTCTACCTGAAGACTCACAGCATGGGCGAATTCGTCTTCGACCACGGATGGGCCGATGCGGCCGAGCGCGCGGGGCTGCGCTACTTTCCGAAAATTCTGGTTGGCGTGCCGTTCACGCCGCACACCGGGCGCCGATTTCTCACCGCACCGGGCAATGATCGCACGGGCTTGATAAACCTGCTCGGCCTCGCGCTCACGTCTATTTGCGAAGACAACAAGCTCTCGTCGGTGCACGTGAATTTCTGTGAGCCGGACGAGGCCAGTGCGCTCGCGCCGATCGGTTTCATGGAACGCCTCGGCTACCAGTACCATTGGCATAACGCGGGCTTCGCGACCTTCGACGATTACCTCAACCGGCTCAAGCACAAACGGCGCACTGCGGTGCGTCACGAACGCGCGGCGCTCGACGACCAGGGCGTCCACATCCGCGTCGTCGCCGGCGAGGAAATTCCCGACCGGACATTCGCCGAGATGTACCGAATCTATTGCTCGACGATCGAAAAACTTTACTGGGGCCGGCAGTATCTCACCGCGGATTTTTTCGACCTGCTCCGCAGGACGTTCAAGCGCAACATGGTTTTCATCGGCGCGTACGCCGGGCGCGAGCTGATCGCGGGCGCGGTCAATCTCGCCAAGGCGAACGTGATGTACGGCCGCTACTGGGGATGCTTTCGCGAGGAGCGCTTCCTGCACTTCAACGTCTGCTATTACGCGGGCATCGAGCACTCGATCCTGCACGGCATCCAGCGCTACGAGCCGGGCGCGGGCGGCGAATACAAATGGCTGCGCGGCTTCGACCCGGCACTCACGCGGAGTATCCACTACGTCTCGAACCCGGACCTGAAGCGCGCGATCGCGGGGTTCCTGAAACGCGAACGTCACGAAGTCGAGCGATGGATCGTGGCCGGCAACGAACACAGCCAACTGAAGCCGCCGCCCCCGTCGGACCTGGAATCCGAATAATTGTCCTTCCAACCAAGCGAGCAACGCGAGCGGCCGCCGGTCATCGTGGCGAAGCAAGCATCGCGAGCGGCCGGCCGCTTGTCATCCTAACGACGGGAGCGTTAGCGACGGGAGGAACGGATCTCGGACAGCTTCGCGTACGCGAAGCCGGTTCCGGTTTTTGAAATCGCGAAGCGGTCCACAACGGCTTCGCTAAGCAATCTCCCGCAAATTCGTCGGCGGCGAAGGAAAATCCAGCTCCGGCGCTGGCTCGCCGGTAAGATTCGTCACGCGATTGCGATAACGCGTCAGATGGCCCTTGGCGACCTCGAACGCGTCCTGTGCTTTGGACAATGACTTGCCGAGTGTCTCGAACTGATTCTCGAAATGTCCGAACGCGCCCTGCGCCTTCTTCAATTCCTCGGTCGCGCGCTCGTGCCCTTTCGCGTACTCGTACATTTTGAAGACCATCTGGATCGACTGCAGCGTCACGATAAGCGTGTTCGGCGATACCGGATAGACCCGGTGCTGGTTGAGCCAGTTGCTGAGATCGGCGTTGAGCACCGTTTCCATGTAGAGCGTCTCGCTCGGCAGGTACATCAGCGCCATGTCGGTGGTGCCCGCTTCCGGCCGGATATATCCCGCGATTCGCTTGGCCTGCTCTTTCATCACGCGCTCGAATTCGACCCGCGCCTGATCCAGCGCTTGCGGATCGTTGGTCCCGAACAGCGCCAGCACCTGCTCGCGCGGAAACTTGGCGTCGATCGGCAGCACCCGGTCGGGAAACTTTATGATCGCATCGACGCGGCCGGAACCTTCGCCGCCCGGCGCCGTCTGCAAGTCGTACATATGCCGCGGCAGGAAATCTTCGAGCAGCCGCTCCAACCCCTGCTCGCCGAAGCGTCCCCGCAGATGCGGCATCTTGAGCAGATTGTTCAGGTCGTTGATCGACGCGCCGATCACGCCGAGATTTTTCAATTGCTCCTGCGCTTCGTTGAGATGGTTCTGGACTTTTTCGAACTGGGCGAAGCCGTCCTTGATATTCTGATCGAGCTTGACCTGCACGGTGTTGGTGATCGCGGCGAGTTTCTCGCCAACGTCCGCGCGAATCCCCTCGATGCTGTCTCTGGTCTGCGTCGTCAGCGCCGCAATTTCGAGCTTGAGCGAGTTCGCCTGCTCCTGGCGGCCGGCGGAGAGATGCTGTTCGAGAGCGGAATTGAGGTTGAGAAACCCTTCCGACAGACGATCGGCGGTGGCAAGGCTGAGATCGCCCTGCGCCTGCTGAAGGCGTCCGGCGAGGTCGGTGCGGGTTTGAGTCAATTTTTCGTCGAGGTTGCGGGCGATCGCATCGAGCCGTTCGGCCAATTGCCCGAAGGAATCATTTGCCGGGAGCGCGCGCAGCTTTGCGATTACGAACAGCAGTCCCGTAATCGAGAGAACGCTCAGAACGATCAACGCGGCCACCAAGGTCTCCGGCTCCATCAGACCACCTCCCACGCCATCCGCTGTCGATTGTAGCCTTCGACGCGGATGGCGTCGAACTTTCTGGAGATAGTTTAACCGGCGGCGATGACAACGGTTGTCCTCGTGCGCGACGGGGCGCTGAGCGGCGTTTGCGTTCCGTCGAGCGATGCGATTTGAGCGTCTGCCGAAAGCCGCTGCTTGAATCGCGTGCAATTGGTTACACGGGTCAATACTTGCCAGCCTCTCCCGCAGTCAGCCCGAAGATGCTAGTGTCTGGCCGCATCGCAACGGCGGCTGCCGGTTGCTTACGTCCATCATTCAGTTCACGAGGTCCTATGTCTTTCCATCGTATCGTCCTGTCCACAGCACTCCTGGCGCTCGCCGCAGTTCCCCTGGCTGTTCAGTCCGCAGTGGCCGCGAACGAGGTCACCACGCCGAGCGGCCTGCGCATCATCGACGTCAAGCCGGGCACCGGACCCGTCCCGCGGGCCGGCCAGACCGTGACGGTCAATTACACCGGCTGGCTGTTCGTTGACGGCAAGAAGGGCAAGAAATTCGACAGCTCGCTCGACCGTGGCCAGCCGTTTTCATTCACACTCGGCCAGGGCCAGGTGATCAAGGGCTGGGACGAAGGTCTCGCCACGATGCATGTCGGCGGCAAGCGCACGCTGATCATTCCGCCGGATCTCGGCTATGGCGCGAGCGGCGCCGGCGCGGACATCCCCCCGAATGCGACGCTGATATTCGACGTCGATTTGCTCGGCGTGAAGTAGCGGCTGCGTCCGGCGGCTGACTCTGTCCGCTGCGTTCCGGCGTTCGATCGGAAAGTCATTTCGGAAATTTGGTCGTCGACCCGAACGAGGACGGCGAAGATTCTTTCTGCCATCCAGAGCCGCTGCGGCGAAGAATCCCGGAGCCGCATGCGGTGTCGGCAGAGATCCGGGATTCTTCGCTGCGTTCTGAATGACACAAGGATTAGGCGAAGAGGGAATCTGCTATCTTGAGCTGGCTTTGAAGGAACTTCTCACCAAAGGATCGATTCCAATTCTGCTTGGCACCGGCGGCGTCGGTAAGACCACTATTGCCGCGGCGCTCGCGCTGGCGGGCGCATCCGCGATGCTCAACACTGCGGTGATCACCGTCGATCCGTCGGAGCGGCTGCGCGACGCGCTCGGGCTGGCGCGGCTCGGCGGGCAGCCGACGCGGATTGGCGCGCGCCAACTGGCGGCGGCCGGACTCGACCCGCATCTCCAGTTGTCGGCGATGATGCTCGATGTCTCGGGGGCGTGGGACGATATCGTCGAGCGCTTCGTCGCCGATCCGGCCACCCGGCGGCGAGTTTTCGACAATCCATTTTACAAAAGCCTGACGGCGGAGTTCGCAGGCGCCGAAGCCTTCGCCGCGCTGCAGCGGCTCTACGATCTTCATCAGGCCGGCGCGTTCGAGCTCGAGGTGGTGGACACGCCGCCCGCGTCGCATTCGTTCGAGTTCCTGCAGACGCCGGCGCGGATGATTCGACTGCTCGATTCACGCGCGGCGCGATGGCTGTTTACGCCGTCGCTCTCGGCCGGGCGGATTGCGATGAAAGTCGCCAGCAATGCGGCGCGATTCGTGGTGCGTGAGCTCGAGCGTTTCGCCGGCGGCAACGTACTTTCGACCATCACGGATTTTTTCGCGGCGATGGCCGAGAGCATGGACGCGATCATCGACCGTCTGCAGAAGACCGAGGCGCTGCTTCATTCGCCCGCGGTTAAATTCGTGATGGTCACCACCGCCGAGCCCGATCGAATCCGGCAGGCGCGCGAGCTGCTCGCACAGATGGAGGCCGAGGGACTCAAGCTCGCGGCGATCGTAATCAATCGCTTCCTCGACGAGCGCACCTGGTCATCGGTCGCGGATTCGGCGAAGCGTCCGCTGAGTCATCTGGCGGAAATTTCGGAACTGCGCGCGTCGATGGCGAAGGATGGCGCGGAAGCGAATGGGTTCGGGCGGCTGGTGCATCACCTTGAGGAGTATCGGGAGCGGACGCTTGGGGAGATCGAGCGCGTGGTTGCGTTCGCGCGCGAACTGCCCAAGGGCGTGAAGCTGGCGATTGCGCCCGAGATCGAAGCGGGGGTGCGGGATCTGGCGGCACTGTCGCGAGTGGCCGCGTACGTGACGTCGGGCACTGCGATTCTGAAACGCCTGGAAGCGTCGGCGCGCCGTGTGAGCTCTATGAGAGAATAATCGCCTGCGCGGCGGGCGGCAGAGGTGACCCCTGCACCCGGTGTGAAGCGCAAAGTTGCGCGCGGCGCGCTACTTTGCTCTCAGGGACGCGTTCACTGAAAAAACTGAAAAGAGAGCCGGAGTGAGTCTGTAAGCCGGGTTCTGTGTCCCTTGCGGGCGGCGATCATTCCTCTAGGCCATAGATTGCTCCGTGGCTCATGCGACCATACCCGAGGCCTTAAGAGCGGGCCGCTCAGCCTCCTATTTGGTCTTGCTCCGGATGGGGTTTGGCATGCGCGCACGATCGCTCGCGCGCCGGTGGGCTCTTACCCCACCATTTCACCCTTACCCTTTCGGGCGGTGTATTTTCTGTGCCACTTTCCGCGAGTCACCCCGCGCCGCCGTTAGCGGCCATCCTGCCCTATGGAGCCCGGACTTTCCTCTTCCCATTTAGGGGAAGCGATCGCCCGACTCACTCCGGCGACGTAAGCGTAGCATCTTTTCGAGCGGCGCTCCCGCTCGTTTTGAAGCAATCGCCCAGCTTCGGATCGCAGTGACACAAGACCGATTCGGGGGTAATTCTGAAATGTCCGGTACTCGAAATTTCCCCTCACGGAGACGACGGCATGAAATCCATCCGGGTCGAACAAGCCAAAGGTCCCTTCAAGCTGATTGACGAGAAAGTCGTCGAGCCCGCGCGCGGCCAGGTTCGGATCAAAGTTCAGGCCTGCGGCGTTTGCCATAGCGATATGTTTACGAAGGAAGGAGCGTGGCCGGGAATCAGCTATCCGCGATCGCCGGGTCACGAGATTGCCGGCTTGATCGAGGCGGTCGGCGAAGACGTGGGCGATTGGAAAGTGGGCGATCGGGCCGGCGTCGGATGGCATGGTGGAAACTGCTTTCGATGCGATCCGTGCCGCCGCGGAGATTTTGTCAATTGCAAATTTCTGAAGATCCCCGGAATCAGCTATGACGGCGGCTATGCCGCCCACGTGATTGCGCCGCTCGAGGCGCTCGCGCATATCCCCGACGCGCTGCGCCCGGAAGAGGCGGCGCCGCTGATGTGCGCCGGGATCACGACTTTCAACGCGCTGCGCCATAGCGGCGCGGGGCCCGGTGACCTCGTCGGTATCCAGGGCATCGGCGGACTCGGGCATCTTGGAATCCAGTTTGCGGCCAAGTCAGGTTACGACGTCGTCGCGATTGGCCGTGGCGAAGACAAACAGCCGCTGGCGATGAAGCTCGGTGCCCGGCGCTATATCGACAGCGGCAGGCAGGACGTGTCCGCAGAGTTGAACAAGGAGGGCGGCGCCGCCGTAATTCTCGTCACCGCGCCCGATCCGAAAGCGATCGGCGCGCTCGTGGACGGCCTCGGCGTGCGCGGCAGATTGGTTATCGTCGGGGCAAGTGCCGACCCGTTCGCAGTCTCGTCATTCCAGCTGATCGGCGCACAGCGCACCATCGCCGGATGGCCGTCGGGTACCTCGAAGGACTCCGAGGATACGCTCAAGTTCGCGGCGCAGACGGGAGTGCGCGCGATGATCGAAACGTATCCGATCGAGCAGGCGGACCGAGCCTACGACCGAATGATCACCGGGAAGGTCCGGTTCAGGGCGGTGCTGACGCACTGAGGGATCGACCGTGTCAAACGACAATAACACGCTGACCGTCCTGCTGATTCGGCATGCTGAGCCGGTTGCGCCGGGCACTCCGGGCTTCGATGAATTCACGCGTCCGCTGACACCAAAAGGAATGCGCGACGCGGCTCGACTCACCGAAATGCATGCCTCGACGCGCATCGACGGCGCGTACTCGAGTCCCTACCTGCGCGCGCGCCAGACGATCGAACCGATGGCACGCGCGCGCGGCCTTGTCATCGACATGATCGACGATCTGCGCGAGCGGATGCTCTCAGGAGTCGAGCTGCAGGACTGGCGGACGCATCTTAAGCGATCGTGGGAAGACTTCGACTATGCGCCGCCGGGCGGAGAGAGCGGACGAATCGCGCAGGCGAGAATCGTGCGCGTGCTGGATACGATTGCTACCCGTCACCCGGCAGGCACGGTGATGCTCGCGAGCCACGGCAATCTGATCGCGCTCGCGCTGCACGCACTCACGCCCAAGGTCGATTACGAATTCTGGGAATCGATTCCGATGCCGGCGGTGTTCACGCTGGTTCGCGATGGAAGTCGCTGGCGATGCGCGAGCGAATGAGAGGGCCGGTCGAATTGAATCCTGACCTCTCCTCGGACGAGGGGGGGGGTAGGATCTACTAGCCCGCTTTTTCGGCCGGCGGCTCCTCGTAGTACAGCACGCGCTGGCAATTCGGGCAGAAATGGATCTGCAGATGCTTCTGGATCTCGTTGTAGAGCTGGGGCGGCAGACGCATCCGGCATCCCTGGCAGGTTCCGCCGGTAGCCTTCGCGACTGCGACGCCGGCGCGACGGCTGAAAATCATCTGGTAGCGCGTGAGCAGGCCCGCGTCCACGTTCTCGGCGATTTTCTCGCGCGCCTTGCGCGTCTTACCGATATTGCCTTTGAGCGCTTCGACTTCCGCCGCGATTTCCTTTTCTGCCGCCGTCAGATCGACCCGGCCTTTGGCGAGCGCCTCGGTCAGCTCCTTGATTCGCGCCGTCCGAGTGTCCGCACCTTCCATCGACGCGAGCACCTCGCCCTCGAGACGCTGATTGGTATCCTTCAACGACTCGATCTCATGGGTCAGCGCCTGCAGTTCCTTGTCGTTGCGGACCAGCGTCAGCCGCATCCGCTTGTTGCGGATTCTGACTTCGCCCTCGGCCAGCTCGCGCTCGGCCTTTTTGCGGGCCGCGGTTATTTCCTTGTCTTGTTCGCTGAGGCGATCGAGCTCGGCCTGGTTGGTTTTGTTCTCATCGCGAAGCTGGTCAACTCGCCCGGCAATCGAGGTCAGCGATTGCTCCAACTCTTTCAGTTGCCGGTCGATGACCTGGAGGTCCATCAGCCGGTTTATCTCTTCACGCAATTCGTCTCTCCACTAAAGTTATGCGCGCGGGCGCAAGGTTCTTTCGAGTGTACTGTTCGGAATTACAAACCCGCCCGGCGGACAAAGCCGCGGACACGAATGAGATGGGCCCACCAGGATTTGAACCTGGGACCAGCCGGTTATGAGCCGGCAGCTCTGAACCTGGCTGAGCTATGGGCCCTCTGAGATGCATCGAGCAACCCTGATGGTAGCAAGTTCGCGCTAAATACTTAAGGGCCGATCGATTAAACATTCGTTCAACTTATGTACAGGCGTGCGCTCACGCGCTGCGGCTCCCGCGGCGAAGCGCGATCACGGCTTGCGCGGCGGCCGCCGCCTCGCCGGGCTCCGACTCATGCGCCGATTCGGCGGCGGCGCTGCGGCGCAGGCGGCCGAGCTCGCGCCCGCGGCGGCGGCGCTCGAGCGCAACGACGTAGTCGCTCGCCAGCGCGCGGCATTTTTCGAGGTCGCTCGACACCTTCGCGGTTTCGTCTTCGACCTCGTCGTCGAGCGGCCCGACCGCAAACTCACTGACGCGGCCCTGCTCCTCGGGCGACAGCCGCTCGGCGATCCACTGTTCGAGGGCAGTGTAAGGTTCATCGGTCTTGCACAAATCGGCGAGCACACTGCCGCGGCGAATTTCGTCGAAATTCGCCGCAGCGCCGGACTGCGCGATTTCATCGCGCAGTTCGGGATGGAGCAGCGCCAGCGCGATAAGGCCGAGTTCGGCCTTGGCGCCGGCGTCGCCGCCGCCCGCCGGGGACGCGGCGGCCGGCGGATTGGCGGTCGCGCGCGGATCGCGCGCGAAACGCGACGGCGCCGCGGTGCGTCCCGCTCCGCGTGCCTCCTTGCGCAGTACTTCCTCGCCGATCGACAACAGATCCGCCGCCTTGCGCGCCAACAAATCGAACTGAAACGGGTCGCCGACCAGTTTCAGCACCTCCGCCACCCGTTGCGCCGCACGCGCGCGCTCCGCGATCGAGCCGCGCGCCTCTACCGCCTGTTCGCTGAGAAAATAATCGACCAGCAGTTCTGACTTGTCGGTAAGCTCCGCGAACGCGGCCGCGCCGCGTTCGCGTACGAATGTGTCGGGATCGAAGCCGGTCGGAATGAAGATGCCGCGGCCCAGCAATCCTGCCTGCAGGAAAATCTCCAGCGCCCGCATCGACGCTTTCCGTCCTGCCGCATCGCCGTCGAAACACGCGATCACATTTTTGGTGTATCGGCTGAGCACCCGAAGCTGCTCGACCGTCAGCGCCGTGCCGCATCCCGCGACCGCTTCCTTGAACCCAGCCTGCCACAGCGCGATCACGTCGAAGTAGCCCTCGACCAGAATCGCGCGGTCTTTGCCTGCTGACGCACTCGATGAAATCGCCTGCCGCGCTTCGAACAGCCCGTACAGCGTGCGGGTCTTCGAGTAGAGCGGCGATTCCGGCGAGTTGATGTATTTGGGCAGGCGCGCGTCGAGCACCCGTCCGCCGAATGCGATCGCCCTGCCCTGCGCGTCGCGAATCGGGAACATCACGCGCGCGCGAAACATGTCGTAGGCTTCCGCGCCGTCCTTCTTGACCAGCCCGACTTTCACGCCCGCCTCGCGCAGTCCGCGCTTCTCGAGCGCCTTCGCCAGCGACGCCGGCCGGCTCGGCGCGTATCCGAGCATGAACGCGCGCGCCGTCTCGACGCTGATACCGCGCGACTTCAGGTACTCGCGCGCCGTCGCCCCGTCGGTCGTGTTCCACAGCACATGCGCGAAGAACTCGGCCGCGACCTCGCTCGCTTTGAGCATCGCTTCGCGCTCGCCGGCCGCCGGCCCCGACCCATCATGCTCGGGCAGCGCGACGCCGTATTTTTGCGCGAGCGAGCGCAGCGCTTCTCCGAACGTAAGACCTTCGACGCGCATGATGAAATCGAACGCGCTGCCACCGACACCGCATCCGAAGCAATGAAAGAAGCCGCGCTCGGCATTCACCGAAAACGACGGCGTCTTCTCGTTATGGAAAGGGCACAGCCCGACGAAGTTGCGGCCCGCACGACGCAGACGCACGTGCGAGCCGATTATTTCAATGATATCGGCGCGGGCGCGGACCTCTTCAACTTTGCTGTCTCCGAAATGCGCCATCAGCCGCCCACCACCGTCCGCAACCGCTCCGGGTAGTTGGTCATGATGCCGTCAACGCCGCATTCGGCGAGCGCACGCATCCGCGCGTCCGCATCGACAGTCCAGGTGTACACCTTGAGCCCGCGCTCGTGCGCCGCCTTGCACAAGTCGGGCGTCACCATGTCCCAGCGCGGGTTGATCGCATGCGCGCGCATCGCGACCGCGCTCATCATCAGGTCAACCGGCTTCTCTTCGGCCAGCAAAGCGATACGAATATTGAAATGAAGCTGCTGAATCTTTTTCAGGTACAGCCAATCGAAGCTCGACACGATGCTGTCGCTGAACGCATTGCGCGCCTGCATGATTTGCGCAACCTGATGCTCGAGGCCGCCCGCTTTGAGTTCGATATTCAGCCCGCATTTGCCGCTGGTGACGGCAAACACCTCGTCGAGCGTGGGAATCCGCTCGCCCTTGGTCGCGCCGCCCTTGAACTTCGCGCCGGCGTCCAGCCGCTTGAGCTCTTCAAGCGTCAGCTCCGCAACTTCGCCCTTGCCGTCGGTGGTGCGATCGACGGTTTCATCATGGATCACGACGACGGCGCCGTCGCGCGTGAGCTGCACGTCGAGCTCGCACATGTCCGCACCGGCGTCGATCGCGGCGCGAAACGCGCACACCGTGTTCTCGGGAAAGGTACCGCTGGCCCCGCGATGGGCTATGTTCAACACAGCCCGCCTCCACCACGTTGGAACAATTGAAGTCTGATAATGGTTAGAGTTTACGCGTTCATCGCGCGCACGCGCAAACCCACGGCTCTTATCTTTTCACAACGGACGCGTGCGCCGTCTCTCGAAAGAAATCCGCGCGGATGCCAGACTCCTGCATGTGCTGAATCGCAACCAGCGGGGACACGCAAAGTGAGCAGTCACTCTTTATGAAAAAGATCCTGATCCTCGGCGTCAATGGCTTCATCGGCCACCACCTGACCAAACGCATTATCGGAACGACCGATTGGCAGGTCTATGGCATGGACATGAGCACCGACCGCGTAAGCGAATGGCTGGAGAATCCGCGCTTCCATTTCTTCGAAGGCGACATCACCATCAACAAGGAATGGATCGAGTACCACGTGCGCAAGTGCGACGTGATTATCCCGCTGGTGGCAATCGCGACGCCGGCCACCTACGTAAAGGACCCGCTGCGGGTCTTCGAGCTGGATTTTGAAGCCAACCTGCCGATCGTGCGCCAATGCGTAAAGCACAAAAAACGCATCCTGTTCCCCTCGACCAGCGAAGTCTATGGCATGTGCCGCGACAGCGAGTTCGACCCCGAAGCGTCCGAGCTGATCTATGGCCCGATTAACAAGCCGCGCTGGATCTACGCCTGCTCGAAACAGTTGATGGACCGCGTCATCCACGCCTACGGCATGAGCGAAGGCCTCGACTACACGCTGTTCCGCCCGTTCAACTGGATCGGCGCCGGGCTCGACAGCATCTACACCGCGAAGGAAGGTTCGAGCCGCGTCATCACGCAGTTCCTGGGTCATATCGTGCGCGGGGAGCCGATCAAGCTGGTCGATGGTGGCCGGCAGAAGCGCGCGTTTACTTACGTGGACGACGGGATTGCCGCGCTGATGCGCATAATCGAGAATCCCGCGGGCCGCGCCACGCGCCAGATCTACAATATCGGCAACCCGGTCAACAATTTCTCGATCCGCGAGCTGGCCGAGATGATGCTGGCACTGGCCGCCGAGTACGACGAATACCGCGACAACGCCGCCAAGGTGAAGCTGATCACGGCCACTGCGGACGCCTACTACGGCAGCGGCTACCAGGACGTTCAGAACCGCGTGCCGAAAATTGAGAACACCAAGGCCGACCTGGACTGGGCGCCGACGGTCTCGATGCCCGCGGCGCTGCGGCACATCTTCGACGCCTATCGCGACCACGTCGCGGCCGCGCGCGATTTGATGAACTGAGCCACGCAAGCCGGCCACCATGCAACGCGCAGCCGCATCCCGGCGAAGTTACACGCGGGCGATATTCCGCACCCACGCGCATCTCGCCGATGAAGCCGCGGGCATCCTGGTCGCGGGCGGCGCCATCGGATGCGCCGTCGCCGGGATGAAGCTGCCGCGCGCGCGCGATCAGAAGACCGTCGCGCTGGAAGCGTACTTCGACGTTATCTCCAGCGCCGAACTCTCGCGGCTCAGGGCAACGCTGGCGCAGGCCGGGATGCTCGCGGACGGCGCTGTTGACGGCCGTGCGCGAAGAATCGTCGATCCCGGATGGTCCACGCTTTGGATGAAGCGCTTTGGGCCGTTTCGCGTCGGCCGCCGAATTCTGATCGTGCCGCCGTGGAGGCGCGCAAATGAGCCCGGCCGCACGACTCTCGTGATCCAGCCGGCGCAGGCGTTCGGCACCGGCCACCATCCGACGACCGCGGGCGCCTTGCGCGCGCTTGAATCGATCGTCGAGACGCATGCGCCGAAGTCGATCCTCGATGCCGGCACCGGCTCCGGCGTGCTGGCAATCGCGGGGGCGCTGCTGCGCAAAGGAACCGGCGAGATAGTCGCGATCGATATCGATCCGGCGGCGCTGGAGAACGCGCGCGCCAATGCACGTCTGAATGGGGTCGAGAAGTCGATCCGATTTTCGTCGGTGCCGCTGGTTTCGATACATCGCCACTTCGATCTGATCGTCGCCAATATTCTGAGTGGTACGTTGATTGAGCTCGCGCCGCATCTGAAGCGAATCGTCGCGCTCGGCGGCCGCCTGGTCCTCGGCGGTTTTCTCGCCGACGAAGCCGGCGACGTGCTGAGTCACTACCGCGCTCCGCTGCGATGCCTCAGCCGCAAGACCCATCGCGGATGGACCACGCTCGTGCTGGCGCGAGCGCCACGCTGATGCCCGCGGTGCCGCCGCGTTTTTCAATCGCCCGGGCGCCGGATTCATCCGGACGCGCGCTGGTCGAGGGCGCCGAGCTGCATCACCTGCGCACCGTCTTGCGGCTCGCCCTCAACTCGCGCGTGTCATTGCTCGATCCCGCGGGGGTCGAGCATCGCGGCGTGATCGAGCGGTACGAACGCGAGCGCGCGGTGATTCGCATCGAGTCGTCGTCGCCCACGCCCGCTCGGCCTCAAATCATCCTGGCCGCAGCGATCATCAAGGGCCCGCGAATGGACTTCGTCGTCGAGAAGGCGGCCGAGCTTGGCGCGTCCGAGCTATGGCCGCTGGTCTGTGCGCGGGGATTGGTGCGTTCGCCGGGAGCGGAGCGCGTCGCGCGATGGAGCCGGCTTGCGATCTCCGCCGCCAAGCAAAGCCGGTCACGAACGGCGATGGAGGTGCGGCCGCCCGCCGGCTTCGACGACTTAATTCGCGGCGTGCCGCCCGCTGCGCTCGCCGTAATCTGCGCGCAAAGCGCGGAGCCGCTCGGCGCGGTGATTCGACGCGTGCATCCGCGTGGGATATTGATAGCGGTTGGACCGGAGGGCGATTTCGATGACGGCGAGCGGGCGCGGGCCGCGAGCGCGGGTTTCGTCTCGGTGGGGCTCGGATCGAATCGCCTCCGGAGCGAGACGGCGGCTCTGGCAGCGGTCGCTATAGCACAGGGGTTGCTTCAAGATGCGCAAGGATCAGGCGAAGGTGACGAAACAAAGTAAGCCGGTGACGCGCAAATTCGCGTTCATCATGGACCCGCTCGAACGGGTACTGGTCGACAAGGACACGACCTTCGTGTTCATGCTCGAGGCGCAATTTCGCGGCCATGAAATTTATTTTCTCGGCCTGCGCGACCTTTACGCGCGCGGCGCCAGGGTGATTGCGCGGGCGCGGCGATGTGCACTGACGCGGCGCGGAGATCCTCATTACAAGTTTCTCGACGACGGCACCGAGTATCCGCTCGAACATTTCGACGCGGTTTTCATGCGCAAGGATCCGCCAGCCGACGCCGCGTACCTTTACGCGACGATGCTGCTGAGCCTCGCCGACAGCCGCCGCACCTTCGTACTCAACCATCCGGCCGGCCTGCGCGAGGCCAACGAAAAGCTCTACTCGCTGAATTTTCCCGACGCGATTCCGCCGACGCTCGTAACCTACGAAATTCCGCGGCTCAAGGCTTTTCTCGACGAACAGGGCGGCGAGATGATCGTGAAGCCGCTCGACGGTCACGGCGGCGAAGGCGTGTTTCTCGCCACTGCCAAGGATCGCAATCTCGGCGCGATTCTCGAAGCGGTGACGCAGTACGAATCGCGCCTGATCATGGCGCAGCGCTATCTACCCGAGGCTCGCAAGGGCGACAAACGGCTGATCGTGCTCGACGGCGAGCCCCTGGGATGCATGCTGCGGGTGCCGCGCGACGACGAAAATCGCGGCAACATCCACGTCGGCGGCAATTGCGTGAAGGCGCCAATCACGGCGCGCGATCGCGAGATCTGCAAGATGCTGAAACCGCGCCTCCAGCGCGACGGCCTGTATTTCGTCGGGCTCGACATCATCGGCGACTATCTGACCGAGGTGAACGTAACCAGTCCGACCGGAGTGCAGGAGATCGACCGTCTCGACGGCGCCAACCTCGAAGGCAAGGTGATCGATTTCATCGAGTCGCGGGTAGCTGCGCTCAAGCGATGAAGCCGTTGCAAGGCGTCGCAATCATCGGTACGAATGAAGGTTCGCCTCACCGCACACGGTGGGCAGGTAGCTCAGTCGGTAGAGCAAAGGACTGAAAATCCTTGTGTCGAGTGTTCGATTCACTCCCTGCCCACCAAAACTCCCCGTTCTTACAAGAGATAATAGATAGACATCGGGGATGTAGGCTAAGATTTCCCCGCGAATGTGATTGTGATCAAGGGTTGCCCATCGCCCTTTCGACTGATTTCGACAGGTGCAGAGGTGCGACGATGCCTAAAATTTCGGAGAGCATAGAGATGCGGTGGCCATGCCCAGACGACCGGTTGGTTCGCAAGGCGGTCGACTGGAGACACGCGATCACCTTTTCGGATAGTCCAACTCAACGTCATGCACTGATGCTGAGTGGATACTTCCGTGGCGCGCACGCGTTGGTCGATCACTGCTCAACCAACATGTACGAGCGACAGACTATGATTTATCCGATCCTGTTTTGCTATCGCCACGCGCTCGAAATGGCGATGAAGTGGATTATCGGCGCTTATGGTCACCGTTTCGGGATTTCGCCACCCGAACTAGACCACAATCTCTGGCACCTCTGGCAGGCCTGTAGGCAAATGTTCAACCAAATAGACGATGAAAGCGCCGCGCGGTCAACGTCGACTGTCGAAAAACTCCTCAAGGAGTTTCATGATCTTGATACTCGCGCTGAAGCGTTTCGATACCCGATGAAAAAAGACGGAACGCCCATTCCCCTGCCCAACGTTGACATCGACCTGATCAACCTGAAGCAAGTGATGGAAGGGCTCGAAAACTTCTTCAGCGGGGCCGACGGATATTTGGATCATCTTTGCTCCGCGAGCGATGAGATCGAGTACTACTGATCGTTGTCGGTGGCGCGGCGGATTGCTAACTCTGGGTCGGAGGTGAACGACCAATGACGAGGGCGCGTTGGCGAACTCTGATTAACGGATCGTCGCGTGCGTATGTCGACGCTGGCCCAGATACGGCATTCGGCAGCGAGCCGCCCTTTGACGAAGACGATGACTTTGATCCGGTTGCTGAGAAGCATACCGAGCGGTTGAACGAGGTCGCAGTCGAGAAAACGACGATAGCTCCACCACTCAAACTGACACCTGTCGGAAGGGGGAAGTGTGAAGGATCGCGATGCAAGAATGCGGGCAAGAGTGTCCCGCGATTCAGCGTCGTAGGCCGAAAGCTGTGCTTCGACTGCATTCCAAAAAAGACGCCATGAACTTCCGACGCACGCTCGCGATTGTGGGCTGGTATCTGATGATACCGACCAAATCTAGCGTCAATCTTGTGTACCAGCCCGACCTGCCGCTATCGCAGTGGTCCGTAGATACAAGCTTCGACTCGGCAGATGCCTGCGAATCGTATCGAGTCATAGGGCAGGAGAAATCAAGAAACGCGTTCACCAATGCTAAACCGGATGTTAAAGGGGCTGCCCGCGTATTCTTCGAAGTTTACAACGACTCCGCTTGCATTTCATCTGACGATCCGCGGCTGAAGGGAAAGTAAGTAATGGCCAAATGCGAACGTTGCGGGAAGCAGGGCAAAGGCCGTCCGATCACAGATAACCATGGCGACTTAGGACACCAGAAAATCGAAGTCTGCCTATGCGAAACGTGTGACGATTTGCGTCGTGCGGGCGACCCCAAGTTTATGCGCTGGCTTGCGGATCACTTGAGGACGCTCACGCATAGAGCCTAGGTAAGCGCGAGACTTCGCCAGCGTCGGCTCGACGCGCGTTTTCGTTCGCGACGGCGGCGGAACGGGGGTTGAGACGGCGGGACGCCCCCGCAGTCGTTTCAAACTGAGAGGTGAACGAGTTATGAGAACAAGACGTTGGCGTGAGGTGCTTGCTGAGCGGCGGACGCCCGAACAGATTGCCGCACTGGACAGCCGCGTTGCTGCCGCAGTAACCTAGGTGGATCTCCGCGAGCTACGGGTTGCCGCCGGCCTGACACAGGAGCAAATGGCGGAAGCGCTCAAGTCTGCGCAATCTGAAATCTCGCGGCTCGAAAAGCGCGACGACTATCGCATCTCGACCCTTCGAGAGTACGTGCGCGCGCTAGGTGGGCGCGTGGAAATCATCGCGACCTTCGGCAACCGGCGCGTCCGTCTGCGCGCGTCCTAAAAAGAGAAGCAAGCGGGTTAGCGGCATGGCAAGCAAGCGCGCGATGCCTAAAGCGAGCCGGCCTTACATGCCCGGCTACGGGATTCTTGACGCCAGCGGAGGGCGCGGGTTGTTGCCGTGGGCGTGGGCGGTCGAGCGATTGACCAAGGCGCGCAATTACTGGATTGCGACGACCTGTCCCGACCGCCGGCCGCATTGCGTGCCGGTGTGGGGAGTCTGGCTCGACGAGGCGTTCTACTTCAGCAGCGGCGCGAAGTCGCGCAAGGCGCGCAACCTCGCGGCGAATCCAAATTGCGTCATTTGCCCCGAGGACGGTATCCAGGCGGTCTCGCTCGAGGGCGTCGCGGAGAAGATCACCGATGCGGAATCGATTCGCCGGTTCGTCGAGGCTTACAATCCAAAGTACCAGTGGGACTTGAAGGTTGAGACGGTGCTCGATATGGGGCCGATTTTCCGCGTGCGTCCGCGCAAGGTGATTGGCGTCGATGCGACGCCCGGGGAGTTTCAGAGCAGCGCTACGCGATGGCTGTTCGAGTAGGGGAACGTAATTGTAGTGAAACCCTCCGTGGTTTCACGCTTCCTTGGGCAGGGGTAACCCCTGCACCTTAGTATTAAGAAGAGATGCGTGCGCTGCCCCGCTGACGCACACCATTGGCGTTGCGCAGGCTCGCGAGCGGGCGATGGCGGCGCATCTGGTAGCGGCGCGACGGCAGATCGCCGATGGTTAGAATCCGCAAACGGGCGAGCAGGTCGCGCGGCTCGATGCTGAGCGCCGCGCAAAGATTGTCGAAGCTGAAAATATCCGCTCGCCGGTCGCTGGTCAGGTTGCCTTCGAACCAACCCCTGACCTCGAGGAAGTCGCGGCGGCGCTCACCCTCTTGCGCGTTCACGTTCCGCAGGTAGCATCGAATCGCGTCTTCCAGCACGGCCAGCAGAAGTTTCAGCTCACCTTCGATTGTGTGATTGCGCCGGACCAGGTCGAGGTACTGTCCCGGCAGCACCAGCCCTGCTTCGACGGCCTTTTCAGGTGGTGGACTTTGGTCAGACATCGCAGATCCTCGGTGATACAAGGCGCATCGCCACGCCGGCGCGATGATAAAGTTCGCGCGATCTGAACCTAGCAGGCCAGTGTTGCGACAATGTGAACGGTGGCCGACGGAACGATCTTACGAAGTAAAGTGGCCGATGCTCAAAATGACTTCGAGCAGAATCAACAGCACGACGATAACTTCGAGCAGGACCAGGCGGCGATCGCGGGCGACGTCGAGCACCAGCACCAGCGAGTCCTGGATGCTCTGCAGCTTGCTGGCGAGCGCGGCGTAACGATCGACCAGATCGAATTCGTCGCGCAGGTCGTCGTAGATTTGATCCATCGCGGGGTCATCCCAGGCGGCGTCGGGCTTATCGAGCAGATGGAGCACGGCCAGAACTTCGGTGCGCGACGAAATCGCCTCGCCGATGAAACGATGCAGCGGCGTGATTCGATACGGCACCGTGCCGCGCGTCGC
Organism: uncultured delta proteobacterium; assembly: GCA_963717005.1. Taxonomy (GTDB): domain Bacteria; phylum Desulfobacterota; class Binatia; order Binatales; family Binataceae; genus Binatus. The sequence continues at coordinate 3,022,273 of OY970324.1, read as the reverse complement.
CATCCGATCGACCAACTGCGCGGTGCGCGCGAAGAGGCTGTCCACGATGCGCTCGTAGTATTCCATCGCGGCGCTCTGACCGACCGTCAGCGCGACGATTCCGGCGCGTTGCGGAGTGAGCTTATCGACCCGCAGCATCCCGTCGGAAATGCCGATGGGCGCGGCGGGATCCTCGAGCACGGAATAGTCCTCGCGGATGATGCGGGTGGTGAGTTTCGGCAGGACCTGGGTGAGGCGTCCGAAGATGCGCTCGCGCTGCGCGATCGGAACGTCGTGGGTGACGATGGCGCCGAAGGGAAAAAAGTAGAGACCGCCGTCGGACTCGATCGGCACGAACATTTCCAGCGGCGATGTTCGCGCTTCCGGAAACGCGGGCGCGATCTGGCGCAGCGAGAAGTTCTCCTCGAAAGCAACCGCGTAGAATTGATGGGTCCGACTCGGCATTGGCACAGCCAGGTGCAATAGTCCCAGTACAAAGCGCCCGATGAAAGCGCCAGCGCGCCGCACGCCGCCGGTCAATAGCGCCAGAAATTCCCGCTCTGTGGTATATGGATTCTACTCATCCACGTCGATTCGAGAGGAGAGGACAATGATTGAAGAAGCGATCGAGATTCGCACACCCGATGGGACGGCTGACGGGTTTCTCTATCGGGCAGAGAGCGCGCGCCACCCCGGCGTCATCCATTTGACGGACATCGGCGGCATCCGTCCGTCGCATCGCGAAATGGCGAAGCGGCTGGCCGAGAAAGGCTACACGGTGCTGATGCCCAACGTGTTCTATCGCACCGCTAAGCCGCCGATCATCGACGTCACGATTGGGCTGGGCGATGCGCGCACGATGAAGCGATTCGGCGAACTCCGCGCGCCGATGACTCCGGAAGCCGTCGAGCGCGACGCCGCTGCCTATGTGGATTTTCTCGCCGGTCACAAAGCCGTCAGCGCAGGGTCGATCGGCGTGGTCGGTTACTGCTTCACGGGCGCGATGGCGATGCGCACGGCGGCGGCGATGCCCGGCAAAGTCGTGGCGATGGCGTCATTCCACGGCGGCGGTCTCTACACAGATGAGCCGACGAGCCCGCATCTTCTGCTGCCGCGCATCAAGGCGCGGCTGTATTTCGGGCACGCGACCAAGGATCGCAGCATGCCGCCGGAAGCAATCGAAAAGTTCGATCGCGCGCTCGCGGCGTGGGGCGGAAAATACGAAAGCGAAGTGTACGACGGCGCGTTCCACGGCTGGACCACGGCTGACGCTCCGGTTTTCAACCAGCCGCAGGCCGATCGCGCGTTCGCCAAGCTCACCGAGTTATTCGCCGGCACGTTGAAATAGAGGCGTGAGAAACACTGCTGCATTCACAGCGCGCCTGACTCTCGCGATCGCGGTCGTCATCGCGGTCATCGCGCCGGCGACTGCGCCAGCCGAATCGGCGTCCGATCGCGCGTTCCGGGCGCAGGTCGAGCAGTTTGTGCAGGCCGAGCTGCAGCTCTATCCCGAGCGCGCCACCCACCTGGGCGACCATCGCTTTGACGATCGAGTTGACGACGTCAGCGCGGACGGAATCGACAAGGTGATCCGGAACGCGAAGAAATGGATCGCGGTGTTCGGCGCCGACGATCCGAAAGGTCTTTCACCCGCCAACGAAGCCGATCGTGAATGGCTAATGGCGCATACGGACGGAGAACTGCTGTGGACGGAGGAGGTCCGCAGTTACCAGCGCGACCCTGAAATGTATCTGCCGACGTCGGCGGTCAACGCCCTGATCAAGCGCGAGTTCGCGCCGGCGGAAGCCAGGATGCGTTCGGTGACTGCGCGCGAGGTGGCAGCTCTAAAAAATCTCGACGCCGCGCGGAGCAACCTCAAGCCTTCGTTGACGCCGAAGGTATTCGTCGATATCGCGCTTCAGCAAATGCCGGCGACGATCGGATTTTTCAACCACGACGTTCCGCTCGCTTTCGCAAATGTCGCCGACGGTGCCGACAAGCAGGCGTTCGCCAAGGCCAATGCGGCCCTGGCCGCCGCGCTCCAGGACTACGCGCAGTGGCTCAAGAACGATTTGATGCCACGGGCGACGGGCGATTACGCGATCGGCGCCGACGCGTATCGGCGAATGCTCAATGACGCCGACATGGTCGATATTCCGCTCGATCAGCTCGAGCGGGTCGGGATCGAGGAGCTGGCGCGGCTGCGCGAGGAATTTCAGAAGACGGCCGCGCTAATCGATCCGAAGCGGTCGCCGGCGCAGGTGATGGACTCGCTCAGCCGCGTGCATCCGGACGCAAGCCAGGTGCTGCCCACCGTCGCGGCCGGTCTCGCGAGCATTCGCGCCTACGTCATCGCGCATCATATCGCGACTATCCCGTCGGACGTGATGCCGATGGTGCGTGAGACGCCGCCGTATGCGCGCGCGACGACGTTCGCGTCGATGGATTCGCCGGGGCCGTTCGAGAAGACGCCCGAAGCATTTTATTACGTCACGCTGCCCGATCCGTCGTGGCCCGACGCGAAGAAGGAGCAGTTGCTCGCTTTCTTTTCCGCGCCCAGCATTTCGGACACCTCGGTGCACGAAGTCTTTCCGGGGCATTACGTGCAGTTCCTGAACAACCGGCACAACCCCGACATCGTTCGCCTGATTTACGGATCGGGCGCCGACATCGAGGGTTGGGGCTTGTACTGCGAGCAGATGATGCTCGACGAAGGGCTGCATGACGGCGATCCGAAGTACCGCCTCGCGCAGTTGCAGATGGCGTTGATGCGGGCGTGCCGCTACCTGGTCGGCATCAGGATGCATACGCAGGGGATGACGATTGAGCAGGCCGCGAAGTTTTTCGAAGACAGCGCCTACCAGACTCCGCATAACGCGATGGTCGAGGCGCTGCGAGGCACCGGAGATCCCGGCTACCTGCGCTATCAACTGGGCAAGCTGATGATTTTGAAATTGCGCGAGGACGTCCGCAAACAACAAGGCGCCGCATTCGACCTCGGAAAATTTCACGACGCGTTTCTCAAGCAGGGCGCGATTCCGATCAAGCTGATCAGGCGCGCGATGCTTGGGCGCGACGGCCCCCTGCTCTAAAGGCTACAGCGAGGCCTTAATCGGCCGGCCCGAGATCACTTCGTCGATCAGTCCGTACTCGACCGCCTGCGCCGCGGACATGAAGTTGTCGCGGTCGGTATCCTTCTCGATCTTCTTGACGTTCTGGCCGGTGTGGTGAGCAAGGATCTCATTCAGGATTTCGCGAAGACGCAACGCCTCACGCGCGTGAATCTCAATGTCGCTCGCCTGCCCCTCGAATCCGCCGGACACCTGGTGAATGAGTATGCGCGAATGCGGCAGCGCGTAGCGTTTACCCTTGGCTCCCGCGGCCAACAAGAGCGATCCCATGCTGGCGGCCTGGCCTACGCACAGGGTCGAGACGGGGGGCTTCACGAATTGCATCGTGTCGTAGATTGCGAGTCCCGCGGTGACCGAGCCGCCCGGCGAGTTGATGTACATATTGATCTCGCGCTCGGGATCCTCGGACTCGAGGAACAGAAGTTGCGCGGTGACCAGGTTGGCGAGGTCGTCGGTCACGGTGCCGCCCATGAACACGATTCGATCCTTGAGCAATCTCGAATAGATGTCGTAGGAACGTTCGCCGCGGCCGGTCTGCTCGACTACATATGGTACGAGTACGCTCATGCAACCAAGGTACTATTTGAATGAGTAACTGGGAAGTGGCGCGCGAACTTCGACAAATCCTGAAAACGGCGTTGCTGATACTGCCTTCGCTAATGTACGTCGGGAGCGTTTCAGCGGCGCCGCCGATGGACAAGAACTTCTATCTGCCGGATGGCGCGGCCTCGAAGATCGTTTCGGTCGCTAAGGAGGGCACACCTCAAGCCGAAGTGATCGTTCTGACCGAGGCAGTCGCGATCAAGGAGACGGGGCCCAAGGAGACGGTGGCGAAATTCGGCGAGGTTTACGCGTTCTCGCCAACCTTCATTGCGGTTCGCCGCGAAGTGCCGACGATGCTTACGTTCTGGAATCTACAGCCCGACGATGAGCACGATTTCATGCTGGCGGCGCCTGACTCTAGGGTGCTGATGCACTTGAAGCTGAAGCCGCTGACGAAGACCTCGTACATATTCACATTTCACAAAGACGGAATCTTCAACTTCTATTGCGCGGTGCATCAGCCGGAGATGAACGGTCAAATCCTCGTGCTGCCGCCGACGAATGCCAAGTGATCCTCAGGCCGGCTGCCCGATTCGAGCGACGGCGGCGTTCATGCGATCGACGGTGCGGCGCTTGCCGAGTACCGCGATCACCTCGTAAATCCCCGGACTGACGGTGCCGCCGGTGAGCGCGACGCGAACCGGCTGCGCGAGCTGTCCGAGTTTGAGGCCGAAGCGCGCCAGCACGGATTCGAACACCGCTTGCACCGACGCCGCGGTAAACTCGCCCGCGCCCGTCTCGAGTTCAGCCGCCAGCGCGCGCAGCGGTTCCGCGATTTCCGGTTTCAGGAATTTCGCCGCCGCTTTCGGATCGATCGCGATGTGGTCGTTGAGATAAAACGAAGCGAAGTCCGCCAGCTCGACCAGAGTTTTGGCGCGCTCGTGGAGCGTCGCGAGGGCCTTTTCGAGCCACGCGTCGTCGCCCGGAATCGTCCATCCACGCTTCGCGATGAACGGTTTGACCTCCGCGGCCAGCTGCGGCAGCGGCCGTGCTTTCAGGTAGTGAAAATTGAGCCAGAGCAATTTCTCGGCGTTGAACACTCCGGCGGATTTGCCGCAGGCCTCGAAACCGAAAAACTCGATCAACTCGTCCTTCGAGAAAATTTCCTGATCGCCATGCGACCATCCCAAACGCGCCAGGTAATTCAGCAACGCCTCCGCGAAATAGCCGGCCTCGCGATACGCGACGACCGAGGTGGCACCGTGGCGCTTGGACAGCTTTGAGCCGTCGGGTCCCATCACCTGCGGCAGATGGGCAAAGGCCGGCGGCGTGAATCCGAGCGCGTACGCCATCTGCATCTGGCGCGGAGTGTTCGAGACGTGGTCGTCGCCGCGAACGATGTGCGTCACGTGCATATCGACGTCGTCGAGGATGCTCGCGAAGTTGTAGATCGGCGAACCGTCCGAACGCACGATGATGAAGTCGTCGAGCTCGCTGTTCTGAAACACGATGCGGCCCTTCACGAGATCATCGACGACCGTCTCGCCGTCGAGCGGCATCGCGAATCGGATCGTGTAATTGCGGCCGGCGGATTTATCCGGCAGCGCGAGGTCCGCCGGCAAGTCGAGGCCGCGGCATTTGCGATCGTACACCGGCTTGCGATGCTCGCGTTCGGCCTGCTTGCGCTTGGCGTCGAGTTCTTCGGCCGAGCAGTAGCACGGATACGCTTTGCGATCGCGCAAAAGTTTCAGCGCCGCCTCGCGATGCCGCGCGACCCGATTAGTCTGAAAGTAGGTCTCATCGGGCGGGCCTTCGTCCCACTCCATCCCGAGCCACTTCAAGTCCGCGAGCTGCTCATCGAGGGACTCTTTCGACGAGCGCTCGAGATCGGTGTCGTCGATGCGCAGAATAAATGTCCCGTGATTGTGCCGCGCGTACAGATACGCGAACAGCCCCGAGCGGACGTTGCCGATGTGCAGCGAGCCGGTCGGACTCGGCGCGAAACGCGTGCGAACTCCCGTCACGTCACTCCCACTCGATCGTCGCCGGTGGCTTCGACGTGATGTCGTAAACGACGCGGTTGACGCCCTTGACCTCGTTGGTAATCCGGCTCGACACGCGCGCGAGGAAGGCCGGCTCCAGCCGCGCCCAGTCCGCCGTCATCCCGTCAATCGACTCGACCGCGCGAATCGCAATCACGCTTTCGTAGCTGCGCCCGTCGCCCATCACGCCCACCGTCTTGAGCGGCAGCAGGACCGCGAACGCCTGCCACAGTTTGAGTCCGAAGCCGGCGGCCGCGGTCTCTTCCATGACGATCGCATCGGCGCGCCGCAGCAGATCGAGCCGCTCGCGCGTGACCTCGCCGACGATTCGCACCGCCAGCCCCGGCCCGGGAAACGGCTCGCGATCAACGACCTCGGCCGCCAGCCCCAGCTGCCGCCCCGCCTCGCGCACTTCATCCTTGAACAACTCGCGCAGCGGCTCGACCAGCTCCAGCCGCATCCGCTCCGGCAATCCGCCGACATTGTGGTGACTCTTGATCACCGCCGACGGACCCTTGAACGACACCGATTCGATCACGTCGGGGTAGAGCGTGCCCTGGCCGAGAAATTTTGCGCCCTTGACTACGTCCTCGGATTCAAACACGTCGATGAAGGTGTGGCCGATGATGCGGCGCTTTTGCTCGGGATCGATTACGCCCGCCAGGCGCGACAGGAAAAGCTCGGACGCATCCGTCACCTTGAGATCGATCCCGAGCTGACCGGCGAAGGTATTTTCCATGCGCTCGCGCTCGCCGGCGCGCAGCAGTCCGGTATCGACGAAGACGCAATGCAGCCGCGGGCCGATCGCGCGATGGATCAGCGCGGCGGCCACGGAAGAATCGACGCCGCCCGACAGGCCCATCAGCACCTTGCCGGCCGGTCCGACCTGCTGGCGAATCTCCGCAAGCTTGGTCTCGACGAAATTCGCCATCGTCCAATCGCCGCGCTCGCCGCAAATTTTCAGCACGAAGTTGCGCAGTACCTGCGTGCCGCACGGCGTGTGCACGACCTCGGGATGAAACTGGATGCCGCGCAGGCGGCCGTCGCGCGACTTGAAGGCCGCATACGGCGAGTTGTCGCTATGGGCGATCGCGCACAGCGTGCCCGGAAGCGCCTCGACCCGGTCGCCGTGACTCATCCAGACGCGATGCTCGCGCCCGCTGAGCCCATCGAACAGCGCATCGTCGCCGTCAATCACCAGCGTCGCGGGCCCGTACTCGCGCTGTCGCGAGCTCACACTGCGCGCGCCCATGTGCTGCGCAATCACGTATAAGCCGTAGCAGATTCCGAGAATCGGACAGCCGAGATTCAGCACTTCGTCGGCGATGTCGGGCGCGTTCTCTTCGTACAGGCTCGCCGGTCCGCCCGAGAGAATTATCCCGCGCGGATTGAGCGCGCGGATTTTTTCAGGAGCGAAGTTGAACGGATGGATTTCGCAATACACGTTCGCTTCGCGCACGCGCCGCGCGATTAGCTGCGTGTACTGGCTGCCGAAATCTAAAATCAGAATCACTGTATATGAAATATAGCGGACGCCGCGCGGCATACGAAATGCCGTCGCGCTCGACGGTCCACAAGTCCGCGTTCTATCAGCGCGCTGGTTTCGCACGCGGTGCGGGGCGGTTGCGCGGCGTGCCGCGTGCCGGCCGCGGCGGAGCGCCTTTCACCCACGAGCGGCCGGTGCGTCGAAAATCGAGCCGCAGCGGCGTGCCGACCAGCCCCAGCGATTTTCGAAATCGCGTCTCGATGAAGCGAATGTAATGCGCCGGGATGCCGTGTTCGACGTTGGTGAAAAATCGCAACCGCGGCGGCGCGTTGCCGACTTGCGTCACGTACATCAGGTTCAAGCGCCGCCGATCGACCTGCGGCGGGTCCATCGCGGCCGTCGCCTCGGCCAAAGTTCGATTGAGCCGTGAGGTCTGAAAGACCGCGCGCCAGGAATCTCCCGCCTGGGTCGCGGCCGGTATGATCCCATCGACACCGTCGCCCGTCACCGCCGACGTGAACACCATCGACGCGTATTCGAGAAACGGGTAGCGCTCGTGCGCGTCGCGAACAAAAGTCGGGACCTTGCGGCCCGCCTTCGCCGCGACGTCCCACTTGTTGAACACTATCACCATCGCGCGATCGCTGGTGTCCACCAGCCGCGCCAGCCGCGCGTCCTGGTCGGTGATTCCCTCGCTCGCGTCGATCACCAGCAGCACGACGTTCGCGCGCCGAATCGTTTCGATCGCCCGCCCCACCGAATGATGCTCCAGCTCGCCCTCGACCTTCGGCGGCCGGCGGATTCCGGCCGTGTCGATCAGCAGCACATCGCGGCCGTGCGAAGTCAGCCGCACGTCAACCGGATCGCGCGTCGTGCCGGGAGTGTCATCGACGATAGCGCGCTCGAATCCCGACAGCCGGTTGAGCAGCGACGACTTACCGACGTTGGGACGGCCGATCAGCGCGAGCCTCAGGTCCGGCGACTCGGCCGCGGCGCCTTTGCGCTCAGGCAGCCGCGCGACTACTTGATCGAGCAGCTCTTCGACTCCGCGTCCATGCGCCGCCGAGATGAAAAATAACTCGTCGCCGCCGAGTGCGTAGAATTCGGAAGCCTCGGACTCCTGCCCCGGCCGATCGATCTTGTTGACCGCCATGATCAGCGGGCATCCGGTTTCGCGCACCAGCGCCAGCGCCTCGGCGTCGGCCTCGCTCAACCCGCCTCTTCCGTCGAATATAAATACGACGACATCGGCGACGCCGACCGCTGCCAGAGCCTCCGTGACGATCCGTTCCGTCATCCGCTCATGCCCGCCGAGCTCCAACCCGCCGCTGTCAATCACCGTGAATTCGCGGTCGCCGTATTTCGCGCGCGCGAAGTTCAGATCGCGGGTGGTGCCGGGAATCGCACTGGTGATCGCGCGGCCGCCCCTGGTGATTCGATTGAACAGGGTCGATTTGCCCGCGTTCGCCCGACCCACCAGGACCACGGCTGGCAGTCCTTCGGCGGCTACCCGCCGCGCCTCCGCGCTCGGCGCTTTGCGTGGATTCGTCACAGTCCAAACTCCGTGAGCTTGCGCGGATCACGGGTCCAGTCGCGCTCGACCTTGACGACGATCTCCAGAAACACGCGCGCGCCGAGGATTTCCTCGAGCTCGAGCCGCGCCGCCGTGCCTATTTCCTTGAGCGTGGCCCCGCCCGCGCCAATCAGCATGCCCTTGTGCGACTCGCGATCGACCACCACTGTCGCGCCGATGCGTTTGAGCTTGCGCTCTTCATCATCTTCGAATTTCTCGACTTTGACCGCGGTCGAGAACGGAATCTCCTGGCGCATTTTCAGAAAAATTTTCTCGCGAACGATCTCTTCCGCGATCATTCGTTCAGTCTGATCCGTGTATTCATCGGGCGACATCAGCTCCGGGCTCTCCGGCAGCATCCGCTTCAAAGTCGCCAGCAACTCTTTGACGTTTTCGCCGGTGCGCGCGCTGACGGGGACGATTTCGGCGCCGGGAAATCCGTGATTGATCTCCTCGATCAGCGGCAACAGCTGCGCGCGCGGGACGCGATCGACCTTGTTGATCGCTACGACGGTCGGACGGCCAAGCGCTCGGATATCGATCAGCACCGCGCGATCTCCGGGGTTCAGATGATCGCCCGCCTCCACCATCGCCAGAATGACCTCGCCTTCCGCGATCGCGCGGCGCGCGGTCTGCACCATGCGCTGATTCAGTTGCTTCTTCGCCTCGTGCAGGCCGGGCGTGTCGATCAGCAGGATTTGCGCGTCGGCGTCGCTGCGGATTCCGAGGATTCGCCGGCGCGTGGTCTGCGGCCGCGGCGTCACGATCGCGACCTTGTGCCCAACCAGCCGGTTCACCAGCGTTGATTTGCCGACGTTGGTGCGGCCACAGACCGCCACAAAGCCTGCGCGATGCTCACCCATCGCGCTCACCGCGCTCCTCTTCGATCCGGTCCAGCGCGAGGCGCGCGGCCGCCTGCTCGCTCTGTTTCTTGCTGCCGCCTTCGGCCACGCCGAGGTCGCGTCCCGCAATTCGGATTCGGGTCGTAAAGCGTTTGGCGTGATCGGGCCCATCGGTCGCGATTAGTTCGTACACCGGCTGTGTGCGAAAATGCCGGTACGCAACTTCCTGCAATTCGGTTTTGTAATCACGTTCCGCGGCCGGCCCGCCAATGTCGTTTTCGAACAGGCGCTCGACCACTCGCTGCGCGGGCACAAGTCCGCCGTCGGTGTAAATCGCGCCGATCACCGCCTCGAATACTGCGGCCAGGATCGAGGTCTTCTCGCGCCCGCCGCTTTTTTCTTCGCCTTTGCCGAGCCGCATCATCTCGTTCAATTCAATCGCCTGTGCCTTGAGCGCCAACGTGCGCGCGTTGACGATCGATGCGCGCTGCTTGGACAGCGGGCCCTCTTTCGCCCGCGGAAACTTGCGCATCAGCAGGTCCGCGATCGCAAGATCGAGCACCGCGTCGCCAAGGAATTCGAGGCGCTCGTAATGCGCGTCGCTGCCGACCGCGGCGCTCGGATGGGTCAGGGCAGTCTCGAGCAACTCGGACCGCGCGAACGCATAGTCGAGCACGCGTTCAAGTTTGGTGCGGGGATTTTCAGGAGGCTCCGCCGCGGGCGCTTGCGTCTGCCCACGGCCGAACAATCTCCCCCACCAGTTGGATGCCTTCAACGGTTGACGCCTCCACCTCGACTTCGCGGTTTGTCAGTTCGTCGGGGCCCTGTGCGGAAACCCTCACGTAGTTGCGGCTGTAACCGCGCAGTCTGCCGTCGGGTCCGCGCTCTTCAAGTAATACCTTAAGTTTTGTTCCGACCAGGCGCCGGGCGAATTCCAGGCGTTTGCGCTCGCCCAGCTCGCGCATCAGTGCCGCGCGCCGCTTGATCTCGGCCGGCTTCACCCGCCCGCTGAACTTGGCCGCCGTGGTCCCCGCCCTGACCGAATACGGAAATACGTGAAAGTACGCGAGCGGCATCGAATCGACGAAGCTAAAGTACGACTCGAAATTGGCTCCGGTCTCAGCGGGGAAACCGACAATCAGATCGGTGCCAATCGCGGCGTCCGGCCAGACGCGCAAAACGCGCTCGACGCGATCGCGAAAATAATCGCGCACATAACGCCGCCGCATCCGCGCCAGGGTCTGGTCGTCGCCCGATTGCAGCGGCAGATGCAGATGCGGACAGAATTTTCCGCTGCTCGAAATTATATCCACGATTCGGTCGCTCAACTCTTCCGGATCGAGCGAGCTTATCCGTAGCCGTTCGAGCGGGCATCGCTCCGCGACCATCTCAAGCAAATCCGCGAGCTCGACCGGCGGCTCGAGATCCTTGCCGTAGCCGCCAAGATGCACTCCGGTCAGAACGACTTCCTTGACCCCGCGCGCGTGCAGATCGTCGAGCGCCGCCATTACCCGCCGCGGCTCGACGCTGCGCGAAGTCCCGCGCGAGAACGGCACGATACAGAATGTGCAGAACTGATCGCAGCCCTCCTGCAATTTCAGAAACGCGCGCGTATGACCGTCGAGCGTGACGGCGGCCAACTCGATCGGCGTTTTCTCTTTGCGAAGATTGGTGACCATCACGCGCTCACCGGCTCCGGAAGCGACTGCGCGCTCGAGGTCGGCCAGCCTGCCAAGCCCTATCACCGCATCGACCTCCGGCGCTTTCGCGAGCACGTCGGGACTGGCCTGCGCCAGGCATCCGGTCATGACGACGCGCGCATTCGGATTCAGCCGGCGCGCCCGCCGCGCGATCCGCAAACTCTCGGCGTCGGCGCGATCGGTAATCGTGCAGGTGTTCACAATATAAACGTCCGCTTGCTCGGTGAACTCGCGGCGTTCCATGCCCAGCCCGCGCAAGCGCGACTCGATGATCGCCGAGTCGTACTGATTGACCTTGCAGCCGAGCGTTGCGATTGCGAAGCGCGTCGTCGTTGCCACCGTCAGTTCGCCCCTAGCGCCCGCTCGATAAATCCGCCGCCGAGCACTTCGTCGCCGCGATAGAAGACGCACGCCTGCCCCGGCGTTACCGCCGGACCGCTCGACGCAAAGCGAATCTCGGCGCGGCGCGCGGAATCGACGCGCATCGTCGCCGGAATCGCCCGATGGCGGTGGCGAATTTTCACTTCGACCCTCAGATCATCACCCACTAGCGAATCATCGACCAGGCTGACGCGATTGGCTATCAAGCCCGATGAATCGAGCTCGTCGCGGCGCCCGGCCACGACCTCGCCCGACTCGGCCCGAATCTCGCGAACATACAACCGCTCGCTGCCGGCGATACCGAGTCCCCGGCGCTGTCCCACCGTGAATCGATGCACGCCCGCGTGGTCCGCCAACCGCTTGCCCTCGCCGTCGATGATCGAGCCCGGGCGCAATTGCGCGCGATCGCTGCGCCGCTCGACAAAACTCGCGTAGTCGCGGTCGGGGACGAAGCAGATTTCCTGGCTCTCGGGCTTGTCCGCGGTCGCAAGTCCCAACGCGCGCGCACGGGCGCGAACTTCAGTCTTGGTCATCGCGCCAAGCGGGAAAATCGTCCGCGACAATTCGTCCTGGCCGAGGGTGAAAAGAAAGTACGACTGATCCTTCGATTCGTCGGCCGCGCGCAGCAGATGAAACCTGCGGTCGGCGCCCTGCTCTATTCGCGCGTAGTGCCCGGTCGCCACGTAGTCGGCGTTCAATGCGCGGGCGCGGCTCCACAGGCGATCGAACTTGATCTCGCGATTGCACATGACGCACGGATTGGGCGTGCGGCCGCCGAGATATTCGGAAACGAAGTTATCGACCACCCGCGCGGCAAAGTCGGCGCGCAGATCGATCACGTAAAACGGAAAATCCATGCGCTCCGCGACCCGGCGCGCATCCTCGAAGTCGTCATGCGAGCAACAGGTGCCGCGACGCTTCGCGATTGGCACACTGGGCTCCGGCGCGAGCCGCATCGCCACGCCGACGACGTCGTAATCCTGCTCGCGCAGAAGCGCGGCCGCGACACTGCTGTCCACCCCGCCCGACATCGCGACCAGCACTCGCGGCTTCATCGCGCGTCCACCGAAACCGGCTCGGCGGCGGCGACGCGCCGCCACACGGACGGGATGATCGCTGCGACTGCATCGATTTCGGCCGCCGTGTTGTTCCAGCCGAGACTGATTCGGAGTGAGCTGCGCGCGTCGGCGACGCTCCGCCGCATCGCGCGCAGCACGTGCGACGGCTCGACCGCGCCGGCTGCGCACGCCGATCCCATCGAAACTTCGACGCCCTCGAGGTCGAGCGCCATCAGCATGCTCTCGCCGAGCACGTCCGGGAACGTGAGGTTGAGTGTATTCGGCAGCCGGCCGACGGTCGGGCCGTTCAATCGAAGTTCGGGAATCGCCTCGCGCAATCGCGCTAACAACGACGCGGCGAGCGAGCCGATTCGATCCGATTCTTCGTGCATCGCATTCATCGCGGCTTCTGCCGCGGCGCCAAACGCCACTGCGCCAAGCAGATTCTGCGTGCCCGCGCGCATGCCGCTCTCATGCGGACCGCCCAGGATAATCGGCGCGATGCGCGCGGAGTCGCGTATGTACAAAGCGCCAATCCCCGCAGGCGCGCCAAGCTTGTGACCGCTCAGCGTCATAAGATCGCATCCGAGCGCCGCCACATCGACCGGAATTCGTCCAAGCGCCTGCGCCGCATCGAGATGGAGCAACGCGCCGGTCTTGCTGCACGTCGATGCAAGCGGCGCGAGATCCTGGATCGTTCCGACTTCGGAGTTCGCAAGTCCGAGCGTGACCAGCGCCGTCTCGCTATCGAGCGCGGCGACGACACGCGCTGGATCGATCCGCCCGTCGGAGTCGGGCGCGACTCGCACCACCTCGAAGCCGCGGCGCTCGAGTTCCGCGATCGGAGCGAGGATCGACGAATGCTCGATTTCGGACGAAATCACCTTGCGCCGTCGCGACGCCGCGGTGATCGCGCCGAAAATTGCGAGATTGTTCGACTCGGTGCCGCCGCTGGTAAAGGCAATCTGGCGCGGCTCGACGCCAACCAGCACCGCGACTTGCGCTCGGGCCGCCTCGAGCAGCCGGCGCGAGCGTTGGCCCGCGCGATGCACCGACGAGGGATTCCCTGCGCCATCGGCGAGCAGTCGCGAAATCGCGGCCACGGCTTCGACGCGAAGAGGAGCGCCCGCGTTATAATCGAGATAAATTGGCATGGACGGTTGTGTTCGCCACCAGTGCGGCGACTAGCTTATCTTACACGGACTGGCGGAAAAAGTGACGCGGACTTCATCGAGCGCGAGGATAATCGTAGTGGGCGCGGGCGTCGTCGGATGCTCGATCGCGTTCCATCTCGCACGCGCCGGCGCTCGCGTGCGCGTGTTCGACAAGGGCGAAATCTGCGCCGGGATGTCGGCCCGGTCGGGCGCGCTGGTCAGGATGCATTATACGTTTGCGCCGGAAGCCGAGCTGGCCTGGAAGAGCCATCATTACTTCCGCAACTGGAGCGAGATCGTCGGCGGGCGCTGCGGATTCGTCGAGACTGGCTTCGCGGTCGTGGTTGACCAGCGCAACGCGGCGCGGCTGCGTGCGAACGTCGCGATGCTGCAGCGGGTCGGCATCGATACTGAAGTAGTCAGCGCGACCGAGCTGCGCCGGCGCGAACCTGGCGCCTTCGTGGATGACGTCGCACTCGCAGCCTTCGAGCCGCACAGTGGATACGCCGATCCCGTCGCGACGACCGAGGCGCTGGCGTCGGCCGCGAAGCGTCACGGCGCTGAGTTCTCGACCAACACGCCCATCGCGCGAATCGTGAGTCGCGCCGGACACGCAACCGGAGTCGTCGATGCCTCCGGCCATATCCACGAAGCGGACGCGCTATGCGTTGTGGCCGGGCCGTGGACTGACGCGCTGCTGGCGCCGACGGGCGCGAAGATCGGCATCAAGCGCGAGCGCGCGCAGATCGCATTCTTCAAACGGCCGCCGCAACTGAAGCATTGCATATATATAGATACGATTGCGGGCAGCTATTTTCGCCCGCACGGCGACGACCTGACGCTGGCCGGGCTCGGCGGATGGAAGCCCGAGGCGGAGGCGAATCCCGACGACTATCGCGAGAGCAACGATGACGACTTTGTCGCCGCAGTGCGCAAGCGCCTCGCGCAGAGAATCCCCGCGATGGCCGACGCGGCCTACTCCCGCGGCCACGCCGGAATCTACGACGTCAGCCCGGACGCGCGCGCGGTGATGGGTGCGGTGCCCGGACTCGCGGGACTGTTCGTCGCGGCCGGCTTCAGCGGGACCGGATTCAAGACCGCGCCGGCAGTTGGCGCGTCGATGGCTGAGCTGATTCTAACGGGCGCGAGCACGACGGTTGACCTCACGCCGTTCTGCTTCGAGCGAATCCTGAGCGGGCGGATGATCGAGAGTCCGAATGAATACGAGATGGGCGCGGGCTTCGGACACAAGCTCTGAGGTCGTCCGAAAAAGTGGGAAGACATAAATTCGCCAGCTTGTTACTATTCTCATGGCCAACTCCGCAGCTTCATTTTTTAGAGGAGAGAATCCATGTCGAACCATTTCACTGGACTCAGTCTCGGTCCGCCACTCGGCGACAAGCGCCTCGACCTGTGCGACCTCTACGCGTTCCAGTCGCCCGCGGATTCGTCGAGGACCGTCATCATCCTCAACGCGAATATCGACGCCGACGCGCTCCATCCTGACGCCATCTACCGGCTCAATATCGACAACGACGATGATCTGCTGACCGACATCGCGATCAGTTACGTGTTCTCGAAGCCGCAAAACGGCAAGCAGACCTTCAGCGTTTTTCTGGCCAAGGGCGCAGAGTCGCGCTCGGCCGAAGCGACCGGGCAGAAGATCGTCACCGATGCCGAGGTTTCGTTCGGGCCCAAACCCAACATCGTCAAGGCGGGCGGGTACTCGTTCTTCGCCGGCAGCCGCAGCGACGCTTTCTTTTTCGACTTCGACGGAATCAAGGCGCTGTTCGACATCCGGGGCAAGCGGAATTTCACCGAGCCTCATCTCGGCGAACTCGGCGGCAAATCGCCGTGGACCGGAGTGGACTCCAATACGGAAGCCAACGTGTTCTCGACGGTGGTCGAGCTGCCGACGAGCGAACTGGCGCCGAAGCCCGCGATACACATCTGGGGGCGATGCAGCGTCCGGCAGGACGGCAAGCTGCTCCACGTCGATCGCGCCGGTCATCCGAGCGTGAGCAGCTTCTTCAACACCGACGACACCAAGCTGGAATACAATGCCAGTGAGCCGGTCAACGATCGCAAGCGCTGGCTCGAGCAGTTCGTGCACCTGATGGGGCATACGGGGAACTACACGCGCGAAGAGGCGATCGCCGCGATCGACAAGGAGGGGACGCTGCCCGACGTGATGACCTTCGATCCGTCGAAGCCGGCGAAATATCCGAACGGCCGCGTCTTCACCGACGACGTGATCGATTACCGGCTCGCGTTTCTCACAAAAAATGAATGTCCGCCGAGCGGCCTCAAACCGCACAGCGACACGCTAAAGGAGTTCCCGTACATCGGTCCGCCGCATCAGAAGAAGAGCTGACAGCGCGCCGCGGCGACAGGAGCTGGCGTCGAGCTAGCCCTTGTTGGCGAGGATGCGATCGGGCGGCGGCGGAAGATGCTCGCTGACTTTGTCTTCGAGGCAATCCTGGCGCTCTTCGATTTCTTCCATGCGCACGCCGATCTTGTTGAGCTTGTCGATCAGATTGCCCATCGCGCGCGCGACCGGGTCGGGCAGCTTGGCGTGATCGAGTTCCATCACATCGTGCCGGGCGTTGTCGCCCTCGATCACTTTGCCGGGGATGCCCACGACCGTTGACCACGGCGGCGACGACGACACGACCACCGCGCCGGCGCCGATACGGCTGCCCTCGCCGATTCGCACCGGGCCGATAACCGACGCGCCCGCGCTCACCATCACGTGATCCTCGAGCGTCGGATGGCGCTTTTCTTTCTTGAGGCTGGTGCCGCCGAGCGTGACGCCCTGGTAGATGAGCACGTCGTCGCCGATTTCCACCGTCTCGCCCATCACGATGCCCATGCCGTGATCGATGAACAGGCGGCGGCCGATTTTCGCGCCGGGATGAATCTCGATGCCGGTGATGAAGCGCGCGAGTTCGCTGACGAGGCGGCCGAGAAACTTGCAGTCATGCTCCCAGAGCCAATGTGCGACGCGGTAGGCCCAGATCGCGTGGAGGCCGGGATACAAGAGCACTATTTCGAGCGTGCTGCGCGCGGCCGGGTCGCGGTCGAAAATCGACTGGATGTCTTCCCTCATTCGGCTCACAACACCCATGGCTCGGTCCTCTTTCGCAACCGCCGCGTCAAATTTTGGGATGAGCGGCGTGACTGTTGTCCGCGGATTTGGCCGGCCGCGGACGCGCTCCGTTGGTTTTGCCCGCCGCCTTTACGCGCGGCTTCACGTTATCCTTGTGCAGCTTGTATTCGACCGAGTCAACCAGCGCCTGCCAGCTCGCCTCGACCACGTTGCTCGACAAACCGACCGTGCCCCAGCGGCGCTTGCCGTCGGTGGATTCTATCAGCACGCGGACGCGCGCCTCGGTGCCGGCGCCGTTGTCGAGCACGCGAACCTTGTAATCGACCAGCTGCATCGCCCCGAGATTCGGATAGTACGGCAGCAGCGCGGAACGCAGCGCCGAATCGAGCGCGTTGACCGGGCCGTTGCCAATCGCGGAGTTGCGGGTGCGCACGCCGTCGGGGCCTTCGATCACGACGACGGCCTCGCTGAACGGCGCGCGATCCTCATGCCACTTGTCGTCGAACACGCGGAAGCTGACGAAGTTGAAATGTTCTTTCGCGAGGCCGAGCGTGCGCAGCATCAGGAGCTCGAATGAAGCGTCGGCGCCGTCGAAGGTGTAGCCCGCGCCCTCGAGGCGCTTGAGCTCGTCGAGCAGCGTGCCGATTTTGTCGTCGCTGGCCGAATCGATCTCAAGTCCGAATTCCTTGGCCTTGTACACGATATTGGCGCGGCCCGAGAGCTCCGAGAGCAACACGCGTCGATCGTTGCCGAGCAGCGCCGGGTCGATATGCTCGTAGGTCGCGGTGTTGCGCTGGATTCCCGAGACGTGCAGGCCGCCCTTATGCGCGAACGCGCTGCGGCCGACGTAGGGCTGGCGCGCGAACGGCGTGATGTTGGCGAGCTCGTACACCAGGGTCGAGACCTCGCGCATCGTCTTGAGCTTTGCCGGCGGCACGCAATGGTAGCCGAGCTTGAGCTGCAGGTTGGCGACGATGGAAACCAGGTTCGCGTTGCCGCATCGCTCGCCGAAGCCGTTCACCGTGCCCTGCACCTGCGTCGCGCCGGCCTTTACCCCGGCCAGCGTGTTGGCGACCGCGACTTCCGAGTCGTTGTGGCAATGGATTCCGAGCGGGCAATTGACCGCCGCGCGCGCCTCCGTCACCGCCGCCTCGATCTCATGCGGCAGGCGTCCGCCGTTGGTATCGCATAGCGCGATCAGCGTGACGCCCGCTTCATCGACGGCTTTCAGGCACGCGAGCGCGTATTCCGGATTGTGAAAATAGCCGTCGAAAAAATGTTCGGCGTCGAAAATCGCCTCGTCGAAGTTCTTTTTCAGATAGGCGATCGTGTCGTTGAGGATTTCGAGATTCTCGTTGAGCGGGATTCTCAGCGCCTCGCGCACGTGCATGTCCCAGGTCTTGCCGACCACGGTCGCGACCCGGGCGCAGGTGCGCAGCAGCAATTGCAGATTGCGATCGGCCGACGCACGCACGCCCGCGCGGCGGGTCGAGCCGAAGGCCGCGATCTTCGCGTGCCGAATTTTGATCTTCTTGATCTCTTTGAAGAAGGCCGCGTCGCGATCGTTCGAACCGGGCCATCCGCCCTCGATGTAATCGAACCCGAGATCGTCCAGCCGCTCGGCAATCGTGACCTTGTCCTCGACCGTCAGCGAAACGTCTTCGGACTGGCAGCCGTCGCGCAAGGTGGTGTCGTAAACCTGAATATGTTTTGCATCCGCCATCGGACTCAGACTGACTCCCGCGGCGCGGCGTTCGGGCCGCCGTCGCCGTTGATAAACGCGTCGTGCAGCGCACGCATCGCGAGCTCGCCGTATTTGGAATTGACCACGACCGACACTTTAATCTCCGAGGTCGAAATCATCTCGATATTAATTCGCTCCGCCGCCAGCACCTTGAACATCGTGGACGCGACGCCCGAATGGGTGCGCATGCCGACGCCGACCACCGAGACCTTGGCGACCTGGTCGTTGTGCCGCACGCCCGCGGCCCCGATTTCCTTGGCCGTGCGCTCGACTATTTCAAGCGCGCGTTTCAGATCTTCGCGCCCGATCGTGAACGTCATGTCGGTGCGGCCGTCGGCGCTGGCATTCTGGATAATCATATCGACCACGATTCCCGCGTCCGCAATCGGACTGAAAATCTTCGCCGCCAGCCCGGGCCGATCCTCGACTCCGGCCACCGTTATCTTGCTTTGATTCTGATCGAGCGTTACGCCCGAAACGAGCACGTCCTCCATCGACTGATCCTCTTGTCCGACCCACGTCCCCTCCGCTTCACCGAAGCTGGAGCGGACGACGAGCGGCACGTTGTAGCGGCGGGCAAGTTCGACCGAACGGGTTTGCAGGACCTTGGCGCCGAGTCCCGCCATCTCGAGCATCTCGTCGTACGAGATACGCCCGAGCTTTCTGGCCTTGGGGCAGACGTTGGGGTCGGCGGTATAGACGCCGTCCACGTCGGTATAGATTTCGCACGCGTCGGCTTTGAGAGCGGCTGCGAGCGCGACCGCCGTCAGATCCGACGCGCCGCGGCCAAGCGTCGTGATATCGCCGAATTGATTGACGCCCTGGTAGCCCGCCACGACCACAATCTTGCCGTCGTCGAGCGAGCGCATCACGCGATCGCATTGCACCGATTTGATTCGCGCGCGGCCGTGATTCGAGTCGGTCGTCAGGTTCATCTGAAATGCGAGAAACGAAACCGTCGGATGGCCCATCGCCTGCAGCCGGATTGCCAGCAGCGCAGCCGAGACTTGCTCGCCGGTCGCGACCAGCACGTCGGTCTCGCGCGCGCTCGGCGCTTCGCTCAGCTCAGACGCAAGCTTGAACAACCGATTCGTCTCACCCGCCATCGCGGACACGACCACGACGATCCGGTTGCCGGCGTCGCCCGCCCGGATCACGCGATCGGCGACCGCCTTGATCCGCTCGACCGAGCCGACCGACGTACCGCCGTATTTTTGAACGACCAATCCCATCAAAATGACCTTATCACCCGAAAATAAGGGGCAATCGATCATTATGATCGGAAAAAGCCCCCCAAACCAGCCCCCGCCCCCAGCGTAACTTTCGCCGCAGCGGGCGGTTAATATGGCTATCGACAGAAACTCGGAGCTAAGCAGATGCCATTCATCGACACAAATCAGCTGAAGACCATTGAGCGCCTTCCCGGTTGGAAGGGGAAGTACTTCGATTCGGAAAGCATGACGTTTGGGCATTACGTGTTCGAGGCGGGATCGACCATCCATGAACACGCGCACGCCAACGAAGAAGTGTGGAACGTCATCGAAGGCCAGCTCGAAGTGACTATCGGGGGGAAGAAGCAAATCGCCGGTCCCGGGTTTGTGGCGATCGTGCCGCCGGACACGCTTCATTTTGTGAGAGCGATCACGGATGGGCGCGCGATCGTGGTGGACTATCCGCTCCGTCGCGGGATGAGCGGCGGCAACGGGTGAATTGAGAATACAAACTTGCCTTCCTTAGAGTTTCCAGAAACAGAATCTTGAATCGCGCGCGAAAAGAATCGCGCGCTGGATAAGGACCCTCACCTTCGATCCTCTCCCTCAAAGGGAGAGGGGAAGACCACTCTCGGTTCAGGCGAAGCTGCGTTTCAATTTCGAAATGATTTGGGCGTGGCGCGAGTCTATCGCGCTGAATTCGATGCGGCGCAGGTTCGCGCCGGCGTAGCTGATTCGCACTGACAGGTATTCCATCTCGGCGCCGCCGCGCAAACGCTCGAACCATTCCACCGCCGCGACGCCTTCAGAAAACAAGTACTCGCGCAGGCCGAGGTCGTCGAGCGTCGCCTCTTCGAGCCGGTACAGATCGATATGATAGAGCGGGAAGCGGCCGTGATGCTCCTGGATCATCGTGAAGGTCGGGCTCAGAATGTCCTCTTCGCGCAGGCTGAGCCCGCTCGCGAGGCCCTTGATGAACACGGTCTTGCCCGCGCCCAGATCGCCGATCAGTCCGAGCAGCTCGCCCCCTTCGAGCAGCGATGCGAGCCGCCGTCCCCACGATTTGGTCTCGTGCGGCGAGCGGCTCTCGATCACCATCGTGACCATCGTGTCAGTCGCGCCCGGGTCTGTTGCTGCATTAGCCATCGCGATTAGTCACTTACTACTATAACTCAACTACCTGGTTAGTGCTTCCAGCGCGGCGGGGATCTCGTCAATCACGTCGCCGGCCAAATAGCCGACGCGCCCGATTCGCGCCGCGACGCGATCGGCCGCATAGCCGTGGATGAAAACGCCGAGCCCGAGCGCGTCGAGCGGACGCAGATGCTGTCCGAGCAGCGCGCCGACGATTCCCGACAGCGCGTCGCCCATTCCGGCCGTGGCCATGCCGGGATTGCCGGTCGAATTCACATAGATGTCGCCGTCAGGCGAGGCGATAACCGAGCCCGCGCCCTTTATCAGCACGGTCGCGCCGGTGCGATCCGCCAAAGTACGGGCCGCCGAGACGCGATCATCGTTGATGGCTGTGGTCTTCACGCCGAGCAGCCTCGACGCTTCTCCCGGGTGAGGCGTCAGCACAACTGGGCCGCGCGCACGCCGCAAGGACTCGCAACCGATCACGGCGAGCGCGTTGAGCCCGTCGGCATCGATCAGCATCGGACGACCCGGCTCGGAGGCGTCTGAAATCAGCCATTCGATCAGCTGTTTAGTGTCGTCGCTGACGCCGATCCCCGGTCCCACGATCAGCGCGTTCTTGCCGTCGAGCAATATCTTCAACGCGTCGGGGGCGTGCGCGCCGTCAAAGTGGCCGTCGCGCTCGGCAATCGGCTCCGTCATCAGCTCCGCCTGCCCCGCGGCGACGATCGGTTGAATCGATTCCGGCACCGCCGCCGTGACCAGACCCGCGCCTGTTCTCAGCGCGGCGCGAGAGGCGAGCAGCACCGCGCCGGACTTGCCGCGAGCACCGGCGATCACGAGCGGATGCCCGTACATGCCCTTGTTCGATGTCAGCGGCCGCGCGCGGAGCAGATGCCGCAGGTCGTCGCGTTCGAGGAATCGTCCGCGCGGCGCTAGCTCGTCAATCGCGCGCGGCGCGAAACCTATATCGACGATTCCAAGCTCGCCGCATTGGCCGGCGCCCGGATATGAAACGTGGCCGAACTTCGCGAACCCAAACGTCAGCGTCAGCGAAGCCCGGATCGCCGCGCCCATCAGCGCGCCGGTGTCCGAGTTCACGCCCGAGGCGATATCGACGGCAACCGTCGGCACTGCGAACGAATTTAGGATCTCGATCGCGCGGCGCGGCGCGCCCTTCACCTCCGCATTCAGCCCGGTGCCGAAGATCGCGTCGATGACGGCGGTGGGCTTCTTGCCGAGCGCGACGTCGAGGCTCGACTCCGCGGACGCTTCGATCACCTTGCCGCCGCATTTGCGGAATTCCGCATGTGCGCGCGCCGCATCGCCCTTCAAGTCCGCCGCGCGGCCGATCAGAACCGCGCGCATCGCGAAGCCGTCTTGAATGAGCCGTCGTCCCGCGACGAAGCCGTCACCGCCGTTGTTGCCCTTGCCCGCCACGACAAGAACGTCCGCCACCGCGTCGGGAAACCCCCCGACCAGCGCGTCGGCAACGGCCACGCCCGCGCGCGTCATCAGCGAGTACGACGGAATGCCGTACTTGTCCTGGCTGATGCGATCGAGTTCGCGGCTTTGGGCGGCATTGAGCAGAATCATGGTCGGAAAGTCTCAACCGAGAGATGATACCACCTGTAGTGGTCTCGGGATTGCTCAGCTACCGTCGGTAGCTTCGTTCCGTCAGAAGTTGTTTTTTGCCTGTCCATCGTGGCCGAGGAAGGAAGGGGAACCCAAAGGAAAGAGTCCTCTTGGAACGGAAAGGGAACAAGGAATGGAGAGGTGGCTGTCCATACACTATTAGTAGCACGCGAAATGCCGCAGGGTCAGGCTGAATGGTTCATCCCTAAAGATAACAAATGAATGAGCGGTGTTGCTCTGCTAGCTTTGAAGCGGAGTTGTTTTGGAATGATTCGGCTAAGCGTCAACGTCAACAAGATTGCCACGCTTCGCAATGCACGCGGTGGCGACATTCCCAATGTGGTCGATGCGGCGCGGACCTGCATCGCCGCGGGATGCCATGGGATAACGGTGCATCCGCGACCCGACGCGCGGCACATCACGTTCCAGGACGTGTTCGATCTCGCGGCGATGATGACGGTCGAGTTCAATATCGAAGGATACCCGGGGGCGGAGTTTATCGACCTCGTGATGCGCGTGCGGCCGACGCAGGTCACGCTGGTGCCTGACCCGCCCGGCGTGCTGACCTCGAACGCGGGATGGAACCTGGCGGCAGGCGCGGGGGATTGGCTCGCCGACCTGCTCGCGAATTTTCGCGACGCTGGCATCCGCACCAGTCTTTTTCTCGACGCGGACAGTGAGCAGATCAAGCGCGCGCTAAAACTCGGGGCCGATCGAATCGAGCTGTACACCGGACCGTATGCGCATGCATTCGGCGCACCCGCCGAAAAAACAGTCCTCGCGGCGCATCGCGAAGCCGCGCGCCTGGCGCGGAAAATCGGGCTCGGCGTGAATGCGGGCCACGATCTCGATCTCAAAAATCTTCCGGCCTACGTGAAAGCGGTCAAAGGCTTGCAGGAAGTCTCAATCGGCCACGCGCTGATTTCGGATGCGCTCTACATCGGACTGACGCGCACGGTGAAGGCGTATTTGAAGGCGCTGGGATCGAAGCCGCAGAAGGTAAAACGAAAATGACCGTCAGTGCGCGCCGGAGTATTTCTGGATAGCGGCGCCGATTTCCTGCGCCAGCGTTTTGATCTGGGCGCTGTCTTCGCCTTCGACCATCACGCGCGCGAGCATCTCGGTTCCGGAATATCGCACCAGCAGTCGGCCGGTGCCGGCGAGGCGTTTCTCGGCGTCAGCGATCATTCGCTGAACGTCGGGCATCTCGGTCAGCGGCATGCGATTTTTGACGCGCACGTTTTCGAGTACCTGCGGCACACGGCGCATCGCGCGAAGTTCGCCGAGCGTGCGGCCGCTCTCGGCCAGGTGCGCCAGCACCAGCAGCGCGCTGATCAGCCCGTCGCCGGTGGTCGAGTGATCCATGAAAATGACGTGGCCCGACTGCTCGCCGCCGAGATTGTACGAGTTCAACCGCATTTCGCGTGCGACCGCCGGGTCGCCGACCTCGGTGCGAATCAGCCGTACGCCGGCGTCGCGCAGCGCCAGCTCGAGTCCGAAGTTGCTCATCACGGTGGCGACGACGGCGTTGCCGCTGAGCCGCCCTTCGGCGGCGAGCTTGCGCCCGAGCAGCGCCATCACGTCGTCGCCGTCCCAGACCTCACCGCGCTCGTCTATAAGCATCACGCGATCGCCGTCGCCGTCGAGCGCGATACCGACGTGGCAGTGCTCGCGCAGGACGGTTTGGCGAATCGTGTCGAGATGCATCGCACCGCAGTTGAGATTGATATTTTTACCGTCGGGATCGATGCCGATCGCAACCACCTCGGCGCCCAGCTCCTCGAGAGCTTCAGGACCGACCTTGTAGGCTGCGCCGTTGGCGCAATCGATCGCGACTTTGAGACCGTCGAAAACGACCGAGCGCGGCAGGCACGATTTCAGAAATATCAGGTACCGGCCGAGCGCGTCGTCGATGCGCGCGGCCTTGCCGATATCGTCGGGACGGGCGCGATTCTTCGCGATTTCGCCCTCGTCGAACACCAGCGCTTCTATTCGCTGCTCGGTCTCGTCGTCGAGCTTGAATCCTTCGCGCGAAAAAAACTTGATGCCGTTGTCCTGAAACGGATTGTGCGAGGCGGAGATGACCACGCCCGCGTCGGCACGCATGCTGCGGGTCAGGAACGCGATCGCCGGTGTCGGCAGCGGTCCCACCAGCCAGACGTCAACGCCCATCGAGCAAATGCCGGACTCGATCGCGGTCTCGAGCATGTAGCCCGAGAGCCGCGTATCCTTGCCGATCAGAATCTTGCGATGACGTCCGCTTGAATTGCGGAAGACGTGGGCGAGTGCGCGGCCGAGCTTGAGCGCGGTCTCCGAGGTAATCGGCTCGACGTTGGCCACGCCGCGCACGCCGTCGGTGCCGAACAGTTTACGATGGGTGCTCATCGGGAGTGGTAGTCAGCTTCTCGTGATACATCCGGAGTCTAACCTTGTCGGGCGACGAGCGCACCAACTGCATGCCGTCGGGGATCGACACTTTCAACGGCAATTCATGCGAGCCGGGCGCGAGGCCGTTGGCCTCCACGTAGGCTAGGCCCTTGGGCGCGAGGCCCGCGAGCTTGATCGCCGGCCCGCGAATCGTCAGGGTCGCCTGCTTGGGTTCGAGGCGGTACTTGAAATCGCTGTCCTTGACCTCGACGTCGACCGCGCGAAACTCGCGGTCGGTGATCGCCTCCGCGACATTAACGCGCACATCGACATGCCCGGTGGACAAGCCCAGCGATGGATCGGACGGCACAATCTCGACCGTACGATTGGTATTCGCGGTAAGCCCCTTAAGCTCGAAGGGCGCGGTATTGACCGACGTGAGCGGGGCGACGTAGCGGCTGGGACCGACGACTGTGACGCTCGGCGGCATGATATCGACCGACGAAATAGTGTAGCCGGGCGCAACCCGGTCCTCGACCGCCAGATGCACCGGCACGTCGCGGGTAACCAGGCGATCGATATCGAGCGACAAGGAATCCGGCGAGATGCTGGTCACCGCCGTATTGCGTCCGACGTTGAACATCGCGGGATAAATCTTGTATTCGGATTGGCCGGCCGCGACGCTGCGCAGATCGATCTTGAGCGTCAGGCGCTCCGGATCCAGCAGCGACAGCAGCGTGCGCGGACCGGTGACTTCGATTTTCACCTGGGTCGGCGGATGGTTCACGATTACCATCCCCTGCGGCAGCAACGCATAGCTGATGGGAACGCTGAGCGACTCGACGGAACCGCGCTCGCCGGCGTTGACGAACATCCACAGGCCAATCGCGAGCAACACCGACAGGACGCGCAGTCCGATGTTGCTGCCACGCAGGCGCTGGGAGCCGCTTACCGGGAACAGATGTTTGTAATCGCCCAGCCTCATCGTGCGTAGTTCTTATGCCTCCGCGCCTCTAGCCCGGCAGCTTCCTCAGGGTGGACAAGACCTCGGCCGGCTCCATCCCGCGGCTGAGCACACCGCCGCGCGCAAGCGAGATAGTCCCGGTCTCTTCGGATACCACCAGCACCACCGCGTCGCTGTCCTCGCTCAGCCCAATCGCCGCCCGATGACGCGTGCCGAGCGACAGGCTGACGTTGGGATTCTGCGACAGCGGCAGCAGGCATGCCGCCGCGAGTATCCGGTCTCCGTTGATTATCACGGCGCCATCGTGCAGGGGGGAGCCGTCCATGAAAATCGTTTCGAGCAGTTCCGGCGAGACCTTGCCATCGACGATTCTGCCGCTCTCGACGAACTCGCCGAGACCGTCGTCCTGTTCGATCACAATCAGGGCGCCAATCCGGCGGGTCGAGCACCACGCCGCGGCAGTGGCGATTTCCTCCGCGGGTGTGACGGCGGCGGCGTTGCGGCCGAGGAAGGATTGGGCGCCGACGCGGGTCAGCGCGCGCCGGATATCCGACTGGAAGATCACCACCAGGATCACGAACAACGATCCGAGAAAATTATTCAGCAGCCAGTTGAGGGTGAACAGTCCGAGCACTTGCGACGCCACGAACGCGCCGCCCACGATCACCATCCCCAGCACCATCTGCATCGTGCGCGTGCCGCGAATCAAAAGCGCGACCCGGTAGATCACGTACGCCACTATCAGAACGTCAAGCACGTCCTGCCATCGCGGCTGCGGTATCATTGGTATGTAGTTATGCATTGCGCCTGAACCGTTGATCGCGTCCGCTCATCGCCGCCGCCATTCGCACCGCGGCCACCGCCGCGCCGACCTCATGCGCGCGCACTATCGACGCGCCGGCCGCGATCGCGAGCGCGTTCACCGCCGCCGTGCCGTACTCCAGCCGGTCCTCGCTGGAGCCTGAAATGCTCTTAACGAAGGTCTTGCGCGACGCTCCTATCAATACGGGATAGCCGAGCGCGCAGAGGTCGGGCAAGGCAGCCAACAATTTCAGATTATGCTGCGCGGTTTTGGCGAAACCTAGCCCCGGATCGACGATAATTCGCGAGCGCACGACTCCCGCCTCGACCGCAAAGCTGGCGCGCGCGTCAAGATACCCGACGACTTCGCGCACCACGTCGCCGTAGCGCGCGAACTTGCGATGGTCGGCGGGACCGCCGCGCATGTGCATCAGCACCACGGCGCATCTGGACCGCGCCGCCAGCGGCGCCATCGCGCGGTCGTATTCCAGGGCCGTGATGTCGTTGATTATCGCCGCGCCCGAATCGAGCGCGACGCGCGCAACTTCCGCCCGCCGCGTGTCGATTGAGATTGGCACTCGCAGCCGCTTGCCCAGCCGCGCGAGCACCGGCGTAACCCGCGCGAGTTCGACTTCGATTGGCACTTCTACCGCGCCAACCGGCCGCGACGATTCTCCGCCCACGTCGATCACGTCGGCGCCGGCGGCTGCCATCGCGAGCGCGTGCTCGACGGCGCGATCCGCGTCCAGGTATTTGCCGCCGTCGGAGAAGGAGTCAGGCGTGACGTTGAGCACACCCATCACTGCGGGGAACCGGATCAGGCGGCCGTCAGCGAGTTTGAGATTTGAAAGCGACGATCGCGGTGTCTGTTGGCAGCCACCGCGATCGCTGGATGAGGATTTGGATTGAATCGGCGAGCGTCCCATCGCACCTGCCCCACTTATCCACGCCCCTCACCCGCGCGGCAATGAATCGCGGCTGCGAATCGAATCGATCAGAACAAAACGAATACGCGCGCGGCGATCAGACGAGAACCGGCTTCGGCGGGAGACCCGGCACCGGGCTTTCGTCTTCGACGCGTTTTTCCTTGCCGGTGTCCGGGCCGGGACGCGGCGGAAAATCGTTGCGCACCGCGGCCGGCGAGGGCGGCAGCGGACGCCCTTCGCGGAACGCCGTCACCATCGCCTCGACTTCGCTGCCGTCGAGCACTTCTTTCTCGAGCAGCCGCGCCGCGATCGCATGGAGCAGCACCAGGTGATCCGACAAGAGCTGGCGCGCCTTCTGATACGAGTCGTCGATTATCTTGCGCACTTCGCGATCGATCTCGAGCGCCGTCTGCTCCGAATAATCCTTATGATGCGAGATGTCGCGGCCCAGAAAGATCTGCTCTTCGCGGCGCCCGAACGTCATCGGGCCGAGCTCCTTGCTCATGCCCCATTCGCAGACCATCTTGCGCGCGAGCTCGGTCGCTTTTTCGATATCGTTGCCCGCGCCGGTCGTCATCTGGCCGAACACCAGTTCTTCCGCAGTGCGCCCGCCGAACATCACCGCCAGCCGCGTCACCAGGTAGTCGCGCGGATAGGTGTAGCGATCGTCCATCGGTAACTGCTGAGTGACGCCGAGCGCCATGCCGCGCGGAATGATCGTGACTTTGTGGACCGGGTCCGCGCCCGGCTGCAGCATCGCGACCAGCGCGTGCCCGCCTTCGTGGTACGCGATTATTTTGCGCTCCGAGCCCGACATCACCATCGAGCGCCGTTCCGCGCCCATCATGACTTTGTCCTTGGCCAGCTCGAAGTCCGACATCTCGACCTTGTCCTTGTTGCGACGCGCCGCCAGCAGCGCAGCCTCGTTGACAAGGTTCTCGAGGTCGGCGCCCGCAAAGCCCGGAGTCGAACGCGCCAGCTTGGACCCATCAACGTCATCGGACAGCGGCACCTTGCGCGTATGCACTTTCAAAATGCCCTCACGACCCTTTACGTCGGGCAGCGGCACTACGACGCGCCGGTCGAATCGGCCCGGCCGCAGCAGCGCGGGATCGAGCACGTCGGGACGGTTGGTCGCGGCGACGAGGATCACGCCCTCGTTGGCCTCGAAGCCGTCCATCTCGACCAGCAACTGGTTGAGCGTCTGCTCGCGCTCGTCGTGACCGCCGCCAAGGCCGGCCCCGCGATGACGCCCGACGGCGTCGATCTCATCTATAAAGATGATGCACGGCGCATGCTTCTTGCCCTGCACGAACAAATCGCGGACGCGCGATGCGCCGACGCCAACGAACATCTCGACGAAGTCCGATCCTGAAATCGAGAAGAACGGCACCCCCGCTTCGCCGGCAATCGCGCGCGCGAGCAAAGTTTTTCCAGTGCCCGGCGCACCGACCAGCAGCACACCCTTGGGGATTCGGCCGCCGAGCCGCGTGAAGCGCTTGGGGTCGCGCAAAAATTGAATTATTTCTTCGAGCTCGTCCTTCGCCTCGTCGATTCCCGCGACGTCGCCAAAGGTCACCTTGTGCGTATTCTCAGTCAGCAGCTTGGCGCGGCTCTTACCGAACGACATCGCCTTGCCGCCGCCTATTTGCATCTGGCGCATGAAGAATATCCACAACGCCGCCAGCACGATCACCGGGAACCATTGCACCAGCGCGACCATCCACCACGGATCGCCCTCGGCCGGCTTGGCCGCTATTTTGACGCCCTTCTCGCGCAGCGTCTTGACCAGGTCGGGATAGGCGGGCGCGTTGACCTTGAAATGGTCGCCGTTGGTCGTCTCGCCCTTGATGACGTCGCCCTGGATCGTCGCCTCGGAAACCTGGCCCTTGTCAACCTGGTTGAGGAAGTCGGAGAAGATTATTTCGGGTTCTTTGGGCTGCTGCCTGCTGAAGATGTTGAACAGCAGCAGGAACATAAGTCCCAGCACTAGCCATAGCGCAATACTGCGTGAAAACTGGTTCATGCTAATAAAAAAGTATCACGCAGGTTGATACGCACGCAACGTGGCATGCGCTAAGCCGACACTGCAGAAGCCTCAACGCGCAGTACGGTTTCGGTGGCGTTGCTGACCAGTGCGCAGTCCGCGCGCGCCAGTCCCGGAAGCCACGCGATAGTGCCGCCGAGGGTAACGACCGGGAAGCGCTCGCGCCGTGCGCGCGGCAGCTTGCGATCGACGAACAGGTCTTGGACCTTGCGCGTGCCACGCATGCCGACAGGATGAATCCTGTCGCCCTTCATGAAATTGCGCGCGACCAGGCCGGCACCGGCAACTTTCGCGGCGTCGAACATCGCGACTGACAGACTCGCCGGCATCGAGCTGTCCGCAGCGGGAATGGTTGAGGCTGCGAACTTGAAACCGGCCGTCTCGACGATCGTGATTCCGTCAGGCGCAATCGCCACCGAATAATCCGCGGCGCCGGCTTCGCGCTCTCGCACATTCACCAGACGAACCAGATTGTACTCGCGCGCGGCACGCCATCGGCCCGGCAGATCGATCGAGTCGCTCGGCCCGCCTTCGACAATGAGAGCGCGAAGCGCTTCGACATGCACGCGCGAAACTCTGCGCAACGACCCCATCCGCTCCGCGAGAAACAGCCGAATCAGGGCCGCCTGCACCGCGGGATTCACCGCGCCGAAACCCGATACGTCGAGCGCGCCGCCGCCGACGCGCATCGCGTCGAGTTCGCGCGCGGCAATCGCCGTGACCAGCTCGTCGAGCGAGCGCATTTCGCTCGCCAACTCGAACAGCCGCCCGCCGAAACCCGGCGCATACTCGCGCTCGAGCATCGGGATCAATTCGGCGCGAATCCGGTTGCGCAAAATCTCGCGCGACAAATTCGACGAATCTTCGACAAACGGAATCGCACGCGCCGCCAGGTACTCACGAATCTCGGCACGAGAAATCGACAACATTGGACGAATCAGGCGTCCCGGCCCGCGCTCGGCCATCGCCGCCATCCCCGCCGCCCCGGCGCCGCGCATCAAACGCATAAGCACAGTCTCAGCCTGGTCATCGCGATGGTGTCCGAGCGCCACAAAATCAGCCTGAATGCGCTCGGCGGCGCGCAGCAAAAACTCGCGCCGCGCATCGCGCGCCCGCTCCTCGAGGTTCGCAGTCCAACCAAGTCCTTCAGCGCGCTCGACGATCAGCTCAACTCCAAGCCGTGCGCACATCGCCCGCACAAACTCTTCGTCGCGATCGGATTCGTCGCCGCGAATCCGATGGTTCAAGTGCGCGGCCGTAATTCGTAAACTT
The DNA here is from genome assembly GCA_963717005.1 of uncultured delta proteobacterium. GTDB lineage: Bacteria > Desulfobacterota > Binatia > Binatales > Binataceae > Binatus. The sequence goes on along the minus strand of OY970324.1, from coordinate 2,991,174 downwards.
AACCGCTCGCGCAACTCGACGAGCACAGATGTAAGCGCGACCGAATCGGCGCCGCCCGAGAGCCCGATCAGCAAAGATGAGCCAACACGAACTCCCGCGCGCAAAAGCGACGCCTCAATCGCGCCGACGATCTTCTTATGAGCGTCTGGAACCATTCATACGAGGCTACTCTTACACCTCGCCCCTCGGGAGAGGTCGGCGCGCGTCGCGCGCGACGGGTGAGGGCGCCCGCACAATCTCATTGATAGCCGCAAGTATCTCAGCCACCACGAATTCCGAGCCGCTCAACACCTGCTCATTCCAAAACCGCAGCACCCGAAACCCCTCGGCGGCCAGAAACCGACTCCTCAGTGCGTCCGCCGCTTCTTGGTCCGCGTGATGGCCACCGTCCAATTCAACAATCAGTCGATGCTCATGACAGCAAAAGTCTGCGATATAGTTGCCTATCGGCAACTGGCGCCTGAACTTGACGCCCTCAAGGGCCCGATTCCTGAGAATCCTCCAGAGCTTGCGCTCAGCATCAGTCATTTCCCGCCGCATCCGGCGTGCGCGATCGAGAATCATAGGATCGGTCGGCGCTTTCGTCCGCATCATTCGCACTATACTTCTTCCGCCGAGAGAGGTCTTCCTTCGGGCGCGGGTGAGGCCGTCCGCATTGCGCTCGATGCCAACCCCCCCTCACCCGTCCGACGATATGAATATCGTCGGACGACCTCTCCCGGTTTGCGGCCGGCGACAATGTCGCGAGCCGCGGGAGAGGTATTCCGGCAACGACGCGTGCGCCGCGGAGTCTTCATCAAGTTCCAGCGGCTCATTTCGCGATGCGCCGCAAGCGCGGTGGCGCTGGGAGCGCAGCGCCGTCTGGGCGAGTTGCGATTTCGATGAAGCGGCGCAACTCGATGCGCAGCTCGCCGACTGCGAGGCCCATGTGCTCGGGCGGAATCTTATCGAGCTTGGCCATTGCTTTCTCATAGAGCGAGCGCGCGCCTTCGAGGTTTCCACGCTGCGCGTGCAGGATTGCGACCGCAGCCTGGATCAATCCCTGGTAGAAAAGCTTCAGCTCGCCGTCGGAGCGCTTCCAGATTTCCTCCCACGCTTCATGGCACTCGAAGAAGCGCCCCTCGTTGAAGAGATCGATCCCCTGTTCGTAGAAGTCTGGATGCGCCGGCGTCACACGATTTGGTGTTCGGACGCGATTATGAATGGGAACGGCAGCGTGAGGAATTTCGGCTCGTCGGTTTTCACTGCGCGATACTCATCGGTGTCGCCTGAGTCGCGCACGGCCTGGAAATTGTCGAACCACAGCTCCGCGACTCCGTCGTAACGCGGCGAGCGGCCGTCGGCATATGAGGAAGGCCGCACGTGACACTGGATGTAGCGGCGGACTTGCGGGATTTTCGCGGCCAGCGGGCCGTGATTCGTTCGCCAATAGTTCTGGAACGACGCCACGTCGGTAGCCGGCTTGCGCGTCAGGAGCGAGAACATCTTGACTGCGCCGGCGCCGGCCTTGCCCTCTTTCTGAACGATCTCATCGACGATGATCGAGCCGGTCGTCGGCATATCGACGAACTTCGCGTCGTCGGCGGACGCGGCGCGTCGCGGCGGCGAGTCTGCGTTGGCGCGGAGTGCGGCTTCGTCGTCGAACCACGCTTCGGAGATTCCGTCGTAGAGCGGCTCGCGACTCTTATAGGCCGACGGCAGCGTGATCGACGCGACGTATTTCCGCAGCTCGGGAATCGCGCGAATTATCGCCGCGTGCTGGTTCAGCCAGTAGATCCGGAAGTCGTCAACGCCGAGGCCGGGTTTGCGCTTGAAGAAGTTGAACGCCTTGATCATGTCGCGCAGCTACTGCCTGGTCGTGCCGGGCTCCAGCTCGACGCCGACCGGGACCAGCACCCGCACGACCATGTTGTAGAAGGCGACGTTCTGCACCAGCTCCATCAGGCGGCGCGTGTCGAGAAACGCCTTCAACGCATTCCAGGTTGCGTCGGCGACGCGGATGTTGTTGGTCGCCTCGACGGCGTAACGAATCACGGCGCGCTCATGGTCGCTGAAGACCGGGGATTTCTCCCAGTCGGCCAACGCTTCGAGCTGCGCGCGCGTGACGCCGATGCGCCGCGCGATGTTCCAGTGATGCACAAACTCGTATTGCGCGTCCGTCAGACGGCCGACGGTGCAAATCGCGAGCTCGCGCAGCTTCGGGTCGAGCTCAGTCTTGTTGCGCAGCTCGCTGCCTATCTGGCAGAAGCGGCGCAGCAGGTTTGGCGTGTGTGCGAGGGCTTTGAAGATGTTGCCGACGGTGCCGCCGCGTTCGGCGGCAAGGTTGTCGAAGATGACCCGGTCGGCTTCGGCAAGGTCCTCGCGATTCAGGTAGGGTACGCGCGCCGCCATGTGGTTAGCTCCTTGTAAGGCAAAGGCAGAGTCTTGAATCGCGCGCAAAAGATGCGCGCTGAATAGCCCTCACCCGCGCCGCTTGCGCGGCCTCTCCCGCAACTAAGCGGGCGAGGCGAATAGTCAGTGGCGCGGAACGCGACATCCTAACCCGGACCCTCACCTTCGATCCTCTCTCTTAAAGAGAGAGGAGAAACAAAGCGATCAAGCGAACAGCATCTCGGACATTGCGCCGCCGGGCGGAATCATCGGCATCACGGCTTCTTCCTTCGGAATCACTACGTCGATGAGGACCGGGCCGGGCGTTGCGAACGCTTCTTTCATCGTCGCGACCAGGTCTTTCGCTTTTTCGATTCGGAATCCGCGGGCACCGTAGGCGTCGGCGAGCTTGACGAAGTTCGGCACCGACATCGCCGAGTAGGAATAGCGCTCGGCGTAGAATTTCTCCTGCCATTGGCGAACCATTCCGAGGTAGTAGTTATTCAGAATGATTACTTTGATATCTACATTGTACTGAACGGCAGTACCCAGTTCCTGGATATTCATTTGTATCGAGCCGTCGCCACTCACTACTACGACTTTCTTGTCGGGGGCGGCGAAGGTCGCGCCGATACCCGCGGGCAATCCGTAGCCCATGGTACCTAGTCCGCCCGAACGTCAGCCATGAGCGCGGATGCTCAAACGGGAACATCTGGGCTACCCACATCTGATGCTGTCCGACGTCAGTGGCTACGATACAGTCGCCCTTCGTGAGGTTGTGCATCTCGGCAATAACGTCGAGCGGAGAGACGCTTTCGCCGCGATGACCGTTCTCGTAGAGCGGCTTCTCCTTCTGCCACTGGAGGATCTGCTGATGCCATTTGGTCCAGTCGGCGCGCCGCTTGCCGATACTCTCGCGTCCCTTGATGGTGGTCAGCATGTCAGTGAGTACCGACTTGATATCACCGACAATAGGTATATCGACCTTGACGTTCTTGGAAATCGACGACGGATCGATGTCGAGGTGGATGATCGTCTCGGCCTTCGGCGCGAACTGGGAAATCTTGCCGGTAACGCGATCGTCGAAGCGGGCGCCGACGGCGATTAGGCAGTCGGTGTTGCAGACCGCGGTGTTGGTGCCGTACGAACCATGCATCCCGAGCATCCCGAGACGGAGCGGGTCGGAGGCTGGGTACGATCCCAGTCCCATCAGCGTCTCGGTAACTGGAATACCCAGTCCTCTAACCAGTTCGCGCAATTCGGGCGCCGCGCCGGACCATTGCACGCCGCCGCCGACGTAGAACAGCGGAGTTGAACTCTTCTCGATGGCTTCGATAGCGCGCTCGATCTGCCGGGGATTGCCGCGAATCGTCGGCTTGTAGCCGCGCAGCTCAACTTTTTCGGAGAGATGAAAAGTATGCTCGGCCTGTTGCACGTCCTTGGGCAAATCGACAACGACCGGGCCGGGGCGTCCGCTGCCGGCGATGTAAAATGCTTCCTTGATAATGCGCGAGATGTCCTTGACGTTCTTGACCAGGAAATTGTGCTTGGTGCATGGACGCGTGATGCCGACGAAGTCGGCTTCCTGGAAAGCGTCGTTGCCGATCATGGTGGTCGGAACTTGCCCTGAGAGCACGACCATCGGGGTGGAGTCCATGTAAGCGTCGGCGATGCCGGTTACGGTGTTGGTCGCGCCGGGGCCGGAGGTAACAAGCACGACGCCGGGCCGTCCGCTGACGCGCGCATAGCCTTCGGCCATGTGGGTCGCGCCCTGCTCGTGGCGGACCAGGACGTGCTTGATCTTTGAGTCGAGCAGCGCGTCGTAGGTGGGCAGGATGGCGCCGCCGGGATAGCCGAAGATTACATCGACGCCTTCCGCGATCAGGCTCTCGATAACGATTTGTGCTCCTGTGAGTTTTTTCATTTACCCGACTTTTCGTGCGCTTTTCCGCTGATTTGAGCCTACAAAGTTACACTACGCGCGGATATCGGCACAACTTGAGGGCGGAGGGAGCGCTGCGCGATTTCAAAACCGGAACCGGCGGCGCTTGCGCGCCGCTGTCCGAGATCCTTCCAGCCGCTCGCGTTGCTCGCTCCGTCAGGATGACAACGAATGCGCGGATGTCCGAGATCCCTTCGACTACGCAGAGCGCAAGCTCTTCCAGCCGCTCGAGTTGCTCGCTCCGTCAGGATGACAACTGCGTTCGCCCCGCTTGCTCGCTCTTTCATCATGATGACAGGGCGCGCACGAATCCAATATGCTGCGATCGCATGAAGGTCCGCACGCTCGAACGCACCCAGATTGTGCCGCGGCCGATTGTCGAGACCTTCAGGTTTTTTTCCGATCCGCACAATCTTCAGCGGCTTACGCCGGCGTTTCTGAATTTCAGATTTCTCGCGCCGCCGCCCGAAGTCATGCATCCGGGGACCGCGATCGACTACCAGATTCGGCTGTACGGCGTGCCGGTGCATTGGCGGACGCGGATTGAGGTTGTCGAGGCGCCGAAGAAGTTTGTCGATGTGCAGGAGAAAGGGCCGTACGCGCTATGGCGGCATAGTCACACTTTCAAGGACATAGCCGGCGGCGCCACCGAAATGAAAGATCGCGTCGAGTATGCGATGCCGCTGGGCCTGCTCGGCGAGATAGCGTATCACTTGTTCGTGGCGCGGAGTCTGGCGCAGATATTCGAATTCCGCGAGCGCAAGCTGGCCGAGATTATGGGAAGTTAGAGTTGCTTCGAGCAGCTGCGATCGAATGCCGGCCAACCCGCCCCTGCCCCCTCGATATTGGGAAGGGGAACAATCGCGTCAGGCTAGTAGTGCTGGCCGGGGGAGAACGGGCCGCCGCCGGGCTCGGTGCCCATCACCTCGTAGGTCTGATTGTTGCCGGAGAACATGCCGCGGACGGTCAATGTCTCACCCGGCTGCATTTTCGCGAAGGTGTCTTCGCCGAGTCCGGTGACATTGAAGTTCGGCTTGTACTGCCTGACCAACTGCCAGATGTCGGGCCAATGGATGATGCCCCTGGGATCGTCAACGTAGGCGTCGTTGAGCACGAACTTGTAGATTTTGCCGCCCACGCCCATCGTAACCACCTGCTTGTTGCCGAAGATCTCTCCGGGCGCCGGCTTGGTGATGACCATGGTGGTGGTGAGCGGGATCATCATGGGTCGCATCTGCGCGTCCGCGGGGGTGGCGGCATTTGAGATCGCGGAAAGCGCGATAGCGAAAATGGCGAACCTGGAAATATCTTTTTTCATTCGAACATCCCTGGCGCTCTATTATGAATCATAGGGAGCACTCGGACGAACGATCAAGCCGGATCTTTTCGCAGCGAGCCTAACTGGTGTAAGGTTCAAAAGACGCGCCAGACTCGGCGATCGAAGGACCCATCGGAGGATGCATGAAACCATCGTTGCGAATCGCGGCTGTAACCGTGTTGGCAATTCTGTGCGCGTTGGCGCCGGCCCGAGCCGCGGTCAAACCCGGCGACGTTATCACCAAGGACAATGCGAACAAGGTCATCGAGCTGCTCAGCCCGGGCAATTACATATTGGTCCAGGAGGGGATGCAGCTCCGGATCGTGCCGACCGACAAGCTCGAATGGCCGCCGCCGTTCAAAACCGCGACTGAAAAGTATTCGCCCCAGGTGCAGCTGATGCCCGACGGCACGCTCAAGGGCTACGTCTCGGGGTTGCCGTTTCCGCTGCTCGACCCGAACGATCCGCAGATGGCGACCAAGGTGATGTGGAATTTCAGCTTCCGGCCGCTGTACAGCGACGACATCGATATGCGCTTTCCCGAAGTCGCCAGCTTCGCCAAGCATGCCACCGGATCGCCGCTGAGCTTCTACTCGGTCGGGCATTTTGCGTTCTACAACAATATCGGGCGGATCGAAGTGCCGCCGATTCCGACCGATTCGGACGGCGCCGCCAGCGGCATCCGTTATCGCTTCGGCTTCTATCCGTTCCTGGAGCCGTCATCGTTGCGCGGCTACGGGATGGTGCGGCAGCGGCATATCGATCCCAAAATCGAAGACAACGTATGGGTGTACAATCCGGCGACACGCAAGCTGCGGCGTGAATCGGCCGACGTGCTCTCGGACAGTATTGGGGCGTTGCCGGGATTTGGCGGGGGCGGCGGCGGTGGCGGATCGATGGGCGGCGCCGGCGGGATGGGCGGCAGCAGCGGCGGCAGCGCCTACGCGAATACGCTGGATCCGGATTCGTATTTCGGGTTCGCAGCGAAGATAGAAGACTTCACCTACCGGTTCCTGGGCGAGAAAGAGATGCTCGCGTCGGTGCACGCCCAGCATTCGCCGGAGACGCAATGCCCGTTCGACGGCGGCAAGACAATCTGTCCGGAAGACTGGGAGATGCGCCATCTGTACGTGATCGAAGCGGTCGGAAAACCGGGCCGCGATATGACTATCCCCAAGCGAATCTTCTACATCGATTCGGAAGGATGGTTCATCACGGCGTCGGATCAATACGATCGCCAGGGCAAGCTGTGGAAGACCATCGCGACCTTCAACACTTATCGCGATCGGCCGGTGCCCGACGCCAGGGTCGCCATCTATCCGTACAAGCGGATTTTCCAGTTGGGCCTGGTGGACGAGGATCTCGATACCGGCTACAGCACGGTGGTCTATATGCCAGGCCCGACCGCGCCCGATCGCGAATGCTGGTATATCGACATGGGAACGGTGGACAACTCCTTCTTCGCGCCGCAAGCGCTGGAGCGGGAGGGGCACTGAAGGCGTTGCGAGCGGTTCGCGATTTGACGGCGGTTGATTTCTTTGTACACTGAGGGGGCGATGAGCAAGCCCCACAAGGAACTACTGCGCACCACCGCCTATCGCTACACGGTGCTGTTTGAACGGGCGCCGGAAGGTGGCTATGTCGCCACCATACCGGTCCTTGGAATCGCAACTCAGGGAGATACTTTGAGAGAGGCCCGCGCCATGGCTCGAGATGCGATTCGCGGGCTGATCGAATCTCTGGCTAAGGACGGCGAGGAAATTCCGATCGAGCAACCTGCCGCGACGACCGAACGGCTGGCCGTAAAACTGCTTGCTCGTGCATGAAGACTTCCCGCCCTTAAGGCGCGAGAGGTCATCCGCGTCCTCGAGCGGCTTGGGTTCCAGCTCCACCACAGCACCGGCTCCCACCGCATCTACAAGAACCCCGCCAGCGGACGACGCGCCGTGATTCCTTTCCATGGGAGCCGCGACCTTAACGCGAATGTCCTGCGTTCGATTTTGAAGCAGGCCAATCTCGCCGAGAACGAATTTGTGAAACTGCTCTGAGACAATTGCCGCGGAAATCGGGGTTATAGCTGCAGGATGAAGCGGATGTCGCCGAGGCGCAGGTGGCTGCCCGCGCTGAGGAAGGCGGAGCCGTGGATCTGGCGGTCGTCAACGTAGCTGCCGTTAGTCGAGTTGAGATCCATCAGCTCAAAGCCGCCGTCGCGGCGCATCAGGCGCGCGTGCTGTCGCGAGACGCTGGCGTGAGGAATCACGACGTCGTTATCCTCGCCGCGGCCGATCGATATTTCGTCCTTCATCAGCGAGTATTCGGCGGGCACCGGATCGATCCGATTGACCGCGACCAGCCGCGCACCCTGCGTATTCCCGGCGCCGCGGGGCGCGGTTACCGGTGATGGCGGCGGCCGCATGGGAGCGCGCTGCGCCGTGCGGACTGCCTGCGAAGGCGCTGCGTTCGGCAGCCGGAGCGAGGGTGCGCCTTGCGCCTCGACAATCGCTTTCAGTTCGTCGGCGGGCAGGCCGAACCTCATGCGCGACAGTCCGAACAGCCCCAGGATGGCGATCAACGGCACCGCGCCGTTCCACCAATTGAACGAGAATTGCTTGAGCCCGGTGCCGGTCGAGTTGGCGCCGGGTGTGCCTTCATCGGAGGGCACGTTGATCGCGGCGCCGCCGACGCCGCGCACTTGATACGAAGTGTCGGCTTCGCCCGACTCGCCGTTATAGTCAACCTTCAACTGGACGCTGCGATTGGTGCCGTCTTCGATCGGGCGCGGAGTCTCATAGGTCAGCGAATATTCGGTGGCGATCGAGTGTCCGATTTCGCGGACCAGCGACGGGAAGCGGCCTTCCTCCGTGATGATGTTGTAGGAACGGCCGTGCGTAGCGTCCACGATTTCCTGGTACTCGGGCGCGATGAAGGGTGGCGGCACCACCGCATACAGCGTGAGCCCGTTCTTCTTCATCAGGTCGGCGACCTTGGTGCCGGTCAGATCGGTCACCTGCTGGCCGCGAGTGTGATGGTCCCAGAAGGCCTGGTCGTGGGCCGAGTCGGCCGAGCCGTCGCCATCGTGATGAGGCGGCGCGTCGGTGACGATTATGACGATGCCCTCAGCCTCGGGGCGGAACGGGAACTTCGCCGCGTAGGCCAAAGCGTCGAGTTGATCCTCCGGGATGTCGCCGCCGCCGCCCGCGTGCAGGCTGCCGACCCAATCGCTGAATTGCTTTACGTTGGAGGTAAACGAGTCGCGATAGGGGCAGTTGCAGTCGGGGTAAGCCGAGACCACGTAGTCTTCGAAGGTGACGAGTCCGAGGCGGTAGTCGCGGCTGTTGGCCTGCAGGTCCTGCGCGAACGCGATGACGTTCTGCTTGACGGCGTCGATATACGGCTGCATCGATTCGGTGACGTTGAGCACGAACACGATATCGACCGGACGGCCCTGGCCGACGCCACGAAAATCGAGAATCTTGGCTTGCTTGCCGTCCTCGAAAACTTTCACGTTGTCGGGACGAAGGTTGCCGACCGGATTGCCGTTCTGATCGGTTAGACCGAAATCGAGCTGGACGCCGCCGTCGGCGTCGAAGTGCTCGAGGCCCGGATTGCCGGTGGTGATTTTCAGGCTCGCATCGGCGGCCGTCACTCGAAACGCGAAACCCAACAGGAGCAAGAGCGTAAACAGACAATGGCGCGTGTTTCGGTTCGACGATTTCATCGACGGCAGGTAGTGATTCTCCGGATTGGGAAGGCGATCAGTCAAGCTCCGCGATCCATTTGACGTGCAAACGAGCAATTGTATTCTTGCCTTCGCCCACCCGTTAGGTTATCCCAAACCCTGACCGAATTCTTCATTGATGGATTCCGAGTGAAAGATTTTTTTGTGCATCGGACTGCGCGCCGCCTTACTCTACCCTTCGTCATAGCGATTTTCATGTTTCTGGGCGGCACCACTCCGGCCCTGGCCGGAAAATCGGCGAAGGTCCAGATTGGATTTATGGGCGCGCCGCCGTCGGGCTATCAGAACGTTCTGCTCAACGTAGTCGCGGTCCGGATTAATCCTCATATCAACGCGGCCCCGACCGCGGGCGGCTGGCAAAAAATTCCAGCGCCGCCGGGATTGGGCGGCAACGCCGCCAACGGGGAATTGCAAATCGATCTCAACTCCTCGCAGAACATTCCGCAGCTGTTCAACGCTGCCAGCGTGCGGACCCAACCCTACAAAATCGTCCAACTGCTGCTCGATTCCAGCAATCCCGGCACTTTGATTCCCAATTGCCCCAAATCACCGCCGGCCGGCGGCAATAGCTCCGACGGATGCATCAACTACCCCATCGTGGTGAATAACCCCAACGGCATTACCTTCTCGAATCCCGACAAAAGCGTGCTGATCCCGACGACCAACGGAACGCTCACATCGTTTATCATGCAGGTCTCGGTGACGATCGCCCCGGGCGGGTTCCCTACGGGGCCCGGTGGCGCGTACACGGTAATGATCGCATTGACGCCCGTTACAAATCCCGCGACCGGCAATGTCACCGGACAAATTACGGTGAAGCCAGGGACCGGCACCGGCACCGGCAGCTCAACCGCAAAACATCTGCGCAAATTGTCGGTGACGGCGGAAGCTATTGGAACCAACACTCCGATCGCAATGTCCCAGATCAAGCCCGGGGGCAAAAACTGCCCACCTGCGCCGGGCGGGTGCTTTACACTAACGCTGCCTGCGGCGGGTCCCCCGGCGCCGGCGTCACCGTTTGGATCATTGTACGACCTCGCAGTATCCGGTGGAGCCGCGACTTACGCCGCAGAGCGATTGCCACCGCTATATCCGGGTCAGACGATCGCACTGGATCCCAAGCAAGCCTTTACTGTCACGGGCAATCAGACGGTGGGCAATATCACCGGTCAGGTCAACGACGGCTGCACCCCGGGCAAGTTCATCGTTGGTGCGACGCTGCAGTTGCTGATGCCACCGAACGGCGGCACCGATAACAGCTTGTGCATGAGTCAAGCGACCGCCGATCAATGCGTGTCGGTCGCGACCGCGAATACCGATAACACCGGCGCCTTCCCGCTGCCGGGCACGGCCACAACGTCGCCGGCATTCGAGAGTGTTCCGACCCTTGGGAAGAACTCCAAGGGCTATGCGATGGAAGTCACCGCTCCAGGCTACCAGCCCTTATTCGTCCAGGCCCTTCCGGGCTCGGGCACCAACAAGAAAAACGGCGGCACCTGCAGCACCGACGGCGGCAATACCTTCAACGCGTGCAACCTCTCGATGATGACGGGATTCATCACGGGTTCGATTCCGATTAACCCGCCGAATCCCGGTGAGACCGCACTGGTCCAGGTGTTCGCCGAGGATCACGACAGCAACAACATTGAAAGCGCGCTGCCAATGCCGATCAAGGTCGGCAGCAACCCGAATATTGGCAATGTGAATTTTACGTTGAGGGTTCCGCCGTCGGTTCCGGTTGGCGCATTCGACCTGTTTGCTTCGACGATCGATCTTTACCAGGGCGTCGTCGATCCTTATCAGGGCCACAGTATTGTGCCGATAAGCGACGTCCCGGCGCCCGCTGCGTGCGCGACGGTGACGGCTCCCACGCCTACCGATCCGAGCCAAGTCATCACATGCGTGGGTCACGGCAGTATCACCGGACCGGTCGCCAACGCCAATCTCGGATCGTCAGTGGTGCTGGAAAAGATCGATCCCGATCCGCCGCCGATGGACGACACCGACGAAGTACAACTGACGAATTCCATCGTCCAGAATCAGCAGCCGAACTTAGGCGCGACCAGCAACTACTCGTTCTGCGCGCCCGCGGACACCTATGAAGTACAGGAGTTTCAGCTTCCAACACCCGTGGCCAGTGTCGTGCCGATAGCGATGGCGTCGCCGAGCCCGGTTCCCGACGGCTACGCGACCGTCACTATTCCAGCGCCGCCGACAGCCGGCGGGCCGAGTCCGACGCCAACGCCGGGAATCAGATGCCCGACTACATGCTCGTATTCCGGCGCCAACGGCACCTGCCCCGGCATCTGCAACCCCGTCGTTGCGCCATTGCCGCCGATGCCGACAGCGACGCCGACACTGTGAAAACGAGGACCTTCCCGGCGATGAGATATCTCGTGAAAATTTTGTCGATGGCAGCGCCGGTCGCGGCACTCGCCATTTCGGTCGCGGCTTGCAACAACCAGACGGGATTTTCCGGCAGCGTCGGCAACACTCCCAACGGTCCCAAGCTGCCCTCGTACCAAATCCTTGGTGACACCGGAACGCCGTTCACTGCGACCGTCTCGGACGACCGCTCGTTCTGGACGCTGCAGGGAAACGTCCCGCTCAGCATCACAATCTGTAACGTTCCTTCGCAGAACGCGCAACTCGTCGTTACCAAGACGACCGCCGACAGCAGCCTTTTGAGCGCCGAGATAATAACCGGTAATCACGTCAAGGATCTTCAATCGACGACGGCGCCTTTTGGCACCGTACAGGTGCAGGTCGGTACGCTGACCTCGGTTCCGTCGGCCGCTGATCCTGATCTCAGAATATTCCTGAGCGGTCCGTTGAACCTGAAATACCAAGCCCTGGTCGAGGACATCGACATCGGATTCATCGTCCAGTCGCGCGCGCCGACGCTGATAGTCTTCGATACGCCCAACGGCAAGGTGGACGCCACCTTCTTCGGACCGAACAACCACACCACCTTCACCGCTAATATGACGTACAACGGAGCGGTGGTCGTTCCGACCACGAGCGGAGGTCCCAACCTGACGATTCGGCAGCCATGACCGGCGCGCAGGGTTGAGTCATCGCACACAGCTTCGTCTGCTAACTTGTTTCAGCCAGATACGTTTGACAGCCTCCCGCATTCGTCATACTTAGCCTCTGTAGCACGTGAGCGATTCAAGCAACGCATCTGGATCTCCCGCCTCTGAAATCATCCGATGAACTCGCAGCTGGTGCGCCGGGTACTGTTAATTGTGGTGATGGTTGCGATCGCCGTCGCTGCGATTCCCGGTTATCACTACTATCGCTACCTCGAAAGCCACGTCAGCACTGACGACGCCTACGTTGACGGCACCGTCGCGCTGGTGTCCTCGCGCGTCGCCGGCACCGTCACCAATGTTTACGTCGAGGACAACTGGACGGTGAAGGAAGGGCAGTTGCTGTTGACGCTCGATCCGCGCGATTTCCAGGTCAAGGTCGATCAGGCGCAAGCGCAGCTCGAACGCGCGCGGCAATCCGTCGATGAGCTGTACGCGGGAGTGCAGGCGGCGCGATCGGGCGTGTCGCTGGTGCAGTCGCAGCTCAAGCAGGCGAAAATAGATTTCGATCGCGCCAAGTCGCTGAAGGAACAGGGCGTGGTCTCGGCCGAGCAATACGATCAGGCCAACACCGGGCTGCGCGTCGCGGTGGCCGATGAAGCGCTGGCGGAGCATCAACTGGCGCAGGCGCAGGCCGCGCTCGGAACGCAGACCGACGACCAATCGCGCTACGATCGTCCGCTGGTCAAACAGGCGGAGGCGGCTCTGGAAGCGGCCAAGCTCGATCTCAGCTACACCAAGCTGACGGCGCCGTTTACCGGGGTGGTGACGCACAAGACCGCCCATGTCGGCAATCGCGTCCAGGTCGGCGAGCCGCTGCTGGCGATCGTTCGACTGGGCAAGCTCTACGTCACCGCGAACTTCAAGGAGACCCAGCTGACCGACGTGCGCGTCGGGCAGAAGGCGGAGATCGTCGCGGACATCTACCCCGGCTACACGTTCAAGGGCCACGTCGATTCGATCAGCATGGGCACCGGCGCGGCGTTCTCGCTGCTGCCGCCGGAGAACGCGACCGGCAACTGGGTCAAGGTGGTGCAGCGCGTGCCGGTCAAGGTTGTGATCGAGGGACCGGTGCCCGAAGACAAGCCGCTGCGGCTGGGACTGTCAGTTGAAGTCGCGATCGATCTCGGCGATCGCAGCGGACCGCTGCTGTCCTCAATGGTGCAGGAGCACTATCAGAAGAACGGCCAGACGCTGCCCAACGAGACGCTGAAGATGGCGCCGGAATCGCCGGCGCAGGCTGAGCCGTCCCCCGACACCAGCACGCAGCAACATTTCATGAACCCCTTGCATTAGCCGCACCACAGCGGACTAAGGTGCGGGCGGCAACTGGACGGCGACCGCGTCAACGCGAGCCCAGTTCATATTGGGGCCGGGCGCAAAAGTGTTGGTCACTGGATCATAAAGCTCAGTGGAAGAAAGCGCAGCCGCGGGGTGTACGCCATCGCTGTCCACGCCACCGGCGATTAGAATCTTGCCCGTATTTTTTCCCGAAAGAATGACCGTCGCGGTGTGTCCGGCGCGGCCGGTGTTCATCGATGGACCTGGCGAAAAAACGTTGCTGCCCGGATCGTAGAGCTCGGTTGAAGCCAGCGAGGGATGATCGTGCCAGTTCCCGCCGCCGGCGATCAGAATTCTCCCGGCATGCGGTCCGGAGGTAATCACAGTCGTCGCGTGGCGTTCGCGGATATTTTTCACCGACGGACCGGGCGCAAAAGTGTTGGCTTCCGGATCGTAGAGGCCCGTTAGAGCGATGGCTTCCTGACCCGTAGTATCGATTCCGCCGAGGATTAGGACCTTGCCCGCATTTTTTCCCGAAGGAATCGCCGTCGCGCTGTAAACCTCGCGAATGTTCGTCCTCGGGCCGGGAATAAATTCGTTGGCCGACGGATCGTAGAGTTCCAATAGAGCCTTCTGGCCGCGAGAGCCGTAGGAGCCGGCGATCAGGATCTTCCCACTATTTTTTCCCGACGTAATCACTGTGGCTGTGCACACAGAGCAGGCTGCGCGCATCGCCGGACCGGGAGAAAATTTGTTGGTAGCGGGATCGTAAAGCTCGGTCGAGGCCGGCTCGCCGCCATCGGCGCCCATGCCCCCGGCGAACAAGATCTTCCCCGCGTTCGGGCCGGAAGGGATCATTGTCGCAGTGTGGCCGGAGCGGGGGGTCTTCATGGCCGGGCCATCCATAACCGTGTGGGTGGCGGGATCGTAAAGTTCGGTCGAGGTCCGCTGGACGCCGCTGCGATTATCGCCGCCCGTGACTAGGACCTTGCCGGCATTGGGCCCGGTAACAAGCAGCGTCGCGGTCGCACGCATGCGCTCCTTCATCTGCGTCGATGCAATTTCCGGCGCAAACCGATTGGATGCCGGGTCGTACAAGTCGACGCTGTTATCGATGGTGGCTTCGTCGGTATTGCGCTCGCGTCCGCCGACGATCAGGATTTGTCCCCAGGAGGACTTGCGCTTCTGAGCACGCGCTGCAGGCTGCGCCGCAAAAGCGGCCGCCAGCGCGCACGCGATCAGGAATGCAATTGTCGCGAGCCGGGGTCGCCTCATCTGCAGCCAATTCCCTGGTTTTTTCGATCTCTCACCACTTGAATTCCCCCTTGCCATGAAAATGGTCATCGAAGTCACTTTCCATAACGCCATGGCCTGTACCGGAGCTGTTACTGGAATCGTGGCGGATCATAACTTTTAGCCTGCCGCCAGGCTCGCCGCTCCCATCAATGCTGGCGACCCGGCCGCAGTGTCCGCGATTGGCGGTGACATAAATGTCTCCAACCTTGATACTCCCACGACCGTGAGCCAACGACCTCGTGCTTAGCCCTGCTATCAAATCTTCAACGCGCAATGTGCAGCCCAACAGACATTCGTCGCTCCCACCGGTCTTGTTAATCTCGTGGGCCACCCAATGGGCGCAGCCGGTGCCATCAATCTTCTCCCATGTGTCACCACCGCGAAATTCAACGAAGCACGCCTTCGGTTCGATATCTCGACCTATACGTTTTCTGGCGTGATCGATGTTCTCTCGGCATTTGGCGCAGTAATACTTCCCGCCATACAACATTACTGCTTCGCGACCCTGATGATAAAAACATTTTGACATAGAATCTCCTCGGCCGTCATCACTTTGTGGACATCGCTGCCACCCGCGCCAAAAAGTTGGGGCTGGGCAGATGATTGAGCGGAGCACTCGATCAGGCATGACAGAAGATTAGATCCCGCGTTAGGCTGAACTGTTCATCCCTGAACTCTTACGGCAATAGGCCGCAACCTCAGGCGAGATCACCGTCGCCGCAGGTGTCGAGGGCAGCACTCACCTGACACGCGTGTCAGGTCAATTGCGACTTTTTTCCGCGTGTACTACTCTGCGGTTCGCGCGGATTGCCCGCGCGCGTTCATCTGATGCTTGACCCGCACAACATTGCGCAACGTCTATCCACCTATCTCGGCGCGCCGGTCGCGCGCCTGAGCGTCCTTGCCAGCGGATGGGAGACCACCGTCTTTGAATTCACGCTGGAGGCGGCGTCGAAGCGGTGCGCGTCAATCCCGGTTGGCGTGCCGATGGTTTTGCGCTTCTATCAAGGCTCCGCCGCCGACGCCAAAGGCAATCGCGAACACGGTACTATCGATCGCCTGTTTGCCGCCGGCTATCCGGTCCCGCGCAACTACGCCTTCGAGCCCGACCGTCGCGCGCTCGGCGCGCCGTTTCTCATCATGCAGCGGCTGGCGGGCGGACCGCTGTTCGCAGTGCGCAGCTTTCCGAGCGCGTTTAAGACTTTCTCGATGGCATTTTTTTCGTTCGTCCGCACGCAGTCGAAGCTCCACAAGCTCGATCCGGCCGGCGCGGGCTTGTGCGAGATTCCGCACGCCTATGCGCCAATCGACGGCACCACCTCGGTCTCACCGCTGCTCGACCGGGTGCTCGCGATAATCGCCAATCGAGTCGAGAACGGGCCGCTGCCCGGCCTGCGCGAGGCGCTCAATCTGGTGACGGAACGCGCGGGCAAGTTCCGTCACAGCGGCGACTCGATCGTGCACATGGACTACCATCCGCAAAACGTGATGGTGCGGGGCGTGAGCGTCACTGGTGTGATCGACTGGGTCAATACCGACGTCGGCGATCGACATCTCGACGCCGCGATGACGGCGGTGATCCTGTCGTCGTCGGCGATGGAGCATCCGCGCTGGATGCGCGACAACCTGGCCGGCAACGGGCTGCGCGCGAGCTTCGCAGCGCTGTACCTGCCGCTCTACCATGCGATGGCGCCGATGGACCTCGAGCGCTTCCGCTACTGCCAGGCGGTCGCGGCGCTGCTGCGGCTCTCGATGATGGGGATGATGCGCGCGCGCGGTCCGGAGTTCGTCGGCTTCCGGCGCGAGGCGATCAACCAGATCACGCCCGGGGTGGTGCGACTGCTGAGCCGGTACGCCACACGCAAGAGCGGCGCGTCGGTCCGCCTCGACGCAGCCGCGCCGCAGCCGGCGTGATTCGCGCTCGCGCGGCTATCGCATTCAGCCCGAAAAATCTGTAACTGATTGGGGATGCGAAAGTGTTATGCGACCGCGATAGTGTTGATTAGCTGGTACCTGATGCTGCCGCCGCCGGTTTTTCCGCCAGTGAAGGATGCGTCGGGCGACTACAAGATGAATACCGCGGCGCCGATGTCGCAATGGCTCAAGTTCAAGACGCTTAAATCCGAGGCCGCATGCAAGGCGCAACTGAAGAAGGTCCAACCCTTCTACAAATGCGTGGCAAGCGACGATCCTGCGCTGAAGAAACAAGCTCCATCCGCAGCCGGCGCCCCGAGCGCCTCGACAATCTCCGGCGCCGCCGGCAGGCTCGACATGCCAATAGGCGGGACGCTTCAGGCGCGACATCAGTTCGCGCAGCACGAACGGCAGGATTCCGCCGTGACGGATGTACTCGACCTCCTCGGGCGTGTCTGCGCGCATCGTCACGTCGAACTCGATCGCCTTGCCGGCGGCTTCCGCGCGCACCTTCAGCGTCTGCCGCGGCTTGATTCCCGCCCTCAGTCCACTAATCGAAAATGTTTCCTTGCCCGTGAGTCCATGCTTCTGCCGATTCTCGCCCGGCTTGAACTCCAGCGCGAGCACGCCCATCCCAATCAGGTTGCTGCGATGTATCCGCTCGAAGTTCTCGGCGATCACCGCGCGCACGCCGAGCAACTGGACACCCTTGGCGGCCCAATCGCGCGACGAGCCGGTGCCGTATTCCTTGCCGGCGATCACGATTAGCGGAACGCCTTCTTTGCGATATTGCTCCGACGCGTCGAAGATCGTCATCTGCATCCCGTCGGGCTGATGCGCGGTGAAGCCGCCCTCGACGCCGGGCACCATCAGGTTCTTGAGCCGGATATTCGCGAGCGTCCCGCGCATCATCACTTCATGATTTCCGCGCCGCGCGCCGTACGAGTTGAAATCCTTGGGCTGCACGCCGCGCTCGATCAGATATTTTCCCGCCGGACTGTCAGCCGCGATCGAGCCGGCCGGCGAAATATGATCGGTCGTCACGCTATCGCCAAGCATCGCCAGCGCGCGCGCGCCGCTGATGTCCGCGAACTCGCCGACTTTTGCCGTGACTCCGTAGAAAAACGGCGGCGCTTTGACGTACAGCGAATCTTCGGCCCAGCGGAACAGGTTGCCTTCGGGAACCTTGAGGCTCTTCCAGTGATCGTCGCCCTCGAACACCTGCCCGTACTCGCTCTTGAACATCGAGGCGTGAACCGATCCGATCACTGCCGCCGCGACTTCCTCCTGCGACGGCCAGATGTCACGCAGAAAAACCGGATGGCCGTCGGAACCGGTGCCGAGCGGCTGATGCTCGACGTCGATATCCATCGTGCCCGCGATCGCGTAGGCAACGACCAGCGGCGGCGACGCGAGATAATTGAAGCGCACGGCGGGGTTGATGCGCCCCTCGAAATTGCGATTGCCGCTCAGAATCGCGCAGGCCACCAGGTTGCCCTGCTTGATCGCGCCGGCCAGCGCCTCATCTATGGGGCCGCTGTTGCCGATACAGGTCGTGCAACCATAACCGACCAGGTTGAAGCGCAGTTTTTCCAGTGATTCCGTGAGCCCCGCGCGCTTGAGGTACTGCGTGACGACCTTGGAACCGGGGGCGAGACTGGTCTTTACCCACGGCTTGACAGTCAAGCCGCGCGCGACGGCTTTCCTGGCGAGAATCCCCGCCGCCAGCATCACCGACGGATTCGAGGTGTTGGTGCAGCTGGTGATCGCGGCAATCACGATCGCGCCATGAGTCAGCCGAAATTTTCCCGTCGCGGAATGCACCTCGACCTTGTGCGCGATGTGCCCGAGCTTCGCTTCCAGGGTGTCTGCTCGCCCGCCACCGCGCCGGTGCCGCCTTCGGCCACCCACTTGGCCAGCTCGCCGCGATCGACACTCGGATGCTCTTCGAATTCTTTCGCCAGCTCGCGGCGGAAATCCGCCTTCGCCGCGGTCAGCGCGACTCGATCCTGCGGACGGCGCGGTCCGGCCATGCTCGGCACGACGCTGCCGAGATCGAGCTCCAGGGTGTCGGAAAATTTCGGCTCGGGCGCGTCGGGCGAATTGAACAGTCCCTGCGCCTTGCAGTAGGCCTCGATTAATTTGATTTGGCTGTCGCTGCGGCCGGTCAGCCGCAGATAAGTGAGCGTCTGCTCGTCAACCGGAAAAAATCCCATCGTCGCGCCGTACTCGGGCGACATGTTGCCGAGCGTCGCGCGATCCGCGACCGGCAGCGACGCGAGCCCCGGCCCGAAGTACTCGACGAACTTGCCGACCACGCCCCTCTTGCGCAGCATCTGCGTGACCGTCAGCACAAGATCGGTTGCGGTCGCGCCGGGACGCAGGCTGCCTGCGAGCCTGAACCCGGTCACCTCGGGAATCAGCATTGGCATCGAGCGCCCGAGCATCGCGGCCTCGGCCTCGATTCCGCCGACGCCCCATCCGACGACGCCGAGACCGTTGATCATGGTCGTGTGCGAATCGGTGCCGATAACGGTGTCGGGATAGACCTCACCCTTGTCCGACGCGAACACGACGGGCGCAAGATATTCGAGATTTACCTGGTGAACGATTCCGGTGTCGGGCGGCACGACGCGGAAGTTGTCGAAGGCGCCCTGCCCCCAGCGCAGAAAAAGATAGCGCTCCTGGTTGCGATCGAATTCCAGCGCCGCGTTGGCCGCGAACGCGCCCGCAGTACCGAATGAATCGACCTGCACCGAGTGATCGATCACCAGATCCACCGGCTGCAGCGGACTGATCTTGTCGGGATTGCCGCCGAGCTTCTTGATCGCGTCGCGCATCACCGCCAAATCGGCGACCACCGGCACGCCGGTGAAATCCTGCAGCAGCACGCGCGCCGGCATGAAGGAGACCTCGCGCTCACCGCCCTTGCCGTTCCATCGGGCGAGCGCTTCGATCTGACCCTTGGTCACGATCACACCGTCCTCGCGCCGCAGCACGTTCTCGATCATCACCTTGATCGAATACGGCATGTGCCTGAGCGAAAATCCGTGCTGCTCGAGCGCGCCGAGCTTGTAAATCGTGTAGCTCTTGCCGTCAACCGTGAGCGTCGAACGAGCACCGAAACTATTTGTCGCCATTGATAGAGCCCTGCCCTGTTGCGTGCGGTATTGGTCGATAGAGTGGGACGCAGGTGTCGCGGATCCAACGCGCCCGGCATTCCGATTAATTTGTTATGCGTTCAGAATAGCGCGCGAGCGTGCGCAATCAACCGCCTAGCTCGAAGAACCGCGGCGCGACACGCGCCCCGGCGCCGGCCCGTGCAAGCCGTCGAAGACCAGCGCGCGGCCATCGGAATGAAAGCGCATCGCGGCCAGGATTCCCACGCGCGGCGATTCGAGCGCCGCGACGCCATCGATCGAATCGATCGTGAGATGCGGCTTCAGGGTCATGAGGGCGGCAACAGCGGCGCCAAAACTCTCGTCGTCCACGTCAGCGACGCCGCCGGTGATCATCGCGCGTCCCTGCAATCCGGCAATCACGCGGCCGGCGCGCAGCACGATCACGTTGCCGGCCTCGCGCGCGATGCCGCAGCCGGGAATCACGACGCCATACGGATTGGCGGGATCGATCGCGCTCAGCGCGACCGGCTTCTCGCGCGCCGGAATCAGAGTCCGCGCCGCGTGCAGCATTTCGACCGCTTCGGGCAGCGCGTACTGCTCGCCCGAGAGCGAGCGCACGAACCATCCGCGGCGAATCGCACCGCCGTACTCGAGCCGGCGCAGCTCGAACGCGATTTCGCTCCATGAAATATGCGTCGATTCGATTCCGAGCATCTCGCGCGCAAGAATTCCGTGACGCTCGAGCAATTTGAGCGCGAGTTCGCGGGCGTCGCCGGCGCCTTCACCTCCACGAATCAGCGACCAGCGTCCCGCGAGGCTCGACTTCAAGCGCGCGCGGACCGCGGCGTCATGACGACTCGATGCGCGGCGCGCGACCGACTCCAGCGCCCGTTCGGCGCCGCGATCACCGGCGAACATCCGCAGCGGCGCGAAGTTGTCGTTACTGACGCGGCCCGCCGCCGCCATCCGCCACAGCGCCGACAACGCGTCGCGCTCGGAAACGTTCGCGCGCTCGGCGACCTCGTCGAGATACTGCGCGCCGGCGGCTCCCAGAGCCTCCAGCACCGCCTGCCCCTTCGCGTCTTCCGGGACTGACTCTTCGTGCGGCGCGAAAAGATTCGCCTTGCGCGCGACGAACGTAATCCGCGACGGCGTGCTCGCCGGATGCGCGCCTTCGACGGCTTCTGCCGCAATGGCGACCCACTTCAGCTGGCCGCTCATGCAGACGAGGTCGAGCATCTCGGGGCGATAGCCGGCGATTCGCGCCGGCAAAATCGAGTGCTCCCACATCTCCGGCGTCGCCGCGATTCCTGAAAGTTGATCGAGTACGGCCGCGACACCGGTCTGATCCGCCGGCAGATCGCCGCCACCAACATGCATCCATCGCAGCCGGAACGCCGCGTACTCGTGATCCGCGCACGGCTCGATTTCCGCGCGCACGCGCGCCAGCGTCATCCGATGAATCCGTTCGAGGTTGTAGCGGTCGCACCACTGTATCGTGTCGGAGCGCGTAAAGTGGCCGCGGAAAATCGCGCCCTGCCCTTCGAGCGCGGCGAGACTCTGCTCGACGGCCGTATCCTTTATATACAGTCGCGCCGCGACTTCACGGGCGGTGGTCGGCCCGCAGGTTTTCAGCGCGCGACGGACGAGCTCGGCGCGGGCCGCGGCGCCATCGCCGACCTTATCGTATGCGGCAGCGAATATTCCCCGATCTTCTGCGGCGAAGATTCGCTCCGGCGAATCGGCGCTCAGACTGATGCGCGCGATTCGCTGTTCGGCGTGGAGCTCCGCGATCATCGCGCGCGCGCCTTCGCCCGCGCGTTCTTCGACCTCGGCCTGCGTCATCGAGCCGTGAGCGCGAATCAATTCGTACAACTCGTCGCGCGAGCGCAGCTTGCGGCCGGGTGCGCGGCCGGTCATCTCGGCGACGACGCTATCGACCGCCTCCGCCGACAGAAGATCCGAGAGGTCTTCCTTGCGGAACACGTCCTCGGCCATCCCGCGGTTCATCGTGACGGTGCGGGAGCGGCGATTGGCGCGTTCGCCGTCATCGAGGAACGAGTAGTCCCACGCGAGCAGCAGGCGATGGGCAAACACGGACGGCGCGATTCCGTCAACGCCGACGGTGCGAATCGCGCCGCTCTCGATTCCTTCGAGCATTCGGACCGTGCGCGGCAGGTCGGTGGACTCTTCGAGGCACTCGCGAATCGTTTCGTCGATGACAAAATGATCCGGAAGCTCGATCGCGCCCGGCCGATTCTCGAAGCATGCCTGCTGTCCGGGAAAAATCGAGGACAGAAGTTCCTGCGAGCGCAGGCGTTGAATCCACGCGGGGACTTTCTTGCCGCGCGACGAACGCATCACCGCCAGCGCGCGCGTCGCAACATGACGGAAGCGCACTTCGAACATTGGCGCCGCCAGCAGCGCCTGGACCAGCACGTCGCGGGCGTTGCGCGCCTTCAACATGCTGAACAGAGTGTCGAGCGGGAAGCTGTGGCGCGAGTTCAGGGCGAGCAGCACGCCGTCGTCGATTGCGGATGCCTGAATTTCAAAATCGAACGACTGGCACAGGCGCTTTCGAATAGCGAGGCCGAGTCCGCGATTCAGACGAATCCCGAAGGGCGTGTGGATGACGATTTGCGTGCCGCCGAGGCCGTCAAAGAAACGCTCGACTACGACAGTCTTTTCGTCGGGAATCACGCCGAGCGCTTCGACCCCGCGGCGGACGTAGTCGGCGGCCTGGGTGGCCGCGCGCTCGGACATCGCGCATTCGCTCATCAGCCATTCTTCGGCCGATTCGTTGCGCTCGAGGCGATTCCAAACCTCGTGGCGCAGATCGCAAATCTCGGCCGACAACGCCTGCGAGCGGCCGCCCGCCTCGGTCACCCAGAACGGCAGCGTCGGCGCCATCCCGGGCGCCGGCTCGACCATCAGGCGTCCGCGCGAGATGCGCTGAATCTGCCACGGCATCGAGCCCAGCGAAAAGACGTCGCCGCGCGACGACTCCTGCGCGAAGTCCTCTTCGACGTCGCCGACCTTGCGGCTCTCGGACTCGATCACGACGTCGTAGTTGCCGGCTTCGGGAATCGTTCCGCCCGAGGTGATTGCCGACAATCGCGCGGAGCGGCGCGGGCGGACCATGGCGTTGACGCGATCGAAGAAAATCTTCGGCGCCGCGCCCATGATTCTTTCAGGTAATTCGGCCGAGAGTTGTTGCAGCAGCTTGCGGAGTTTCGCGGCGTCGAGATCGCCGAAGTTGTACGCGCCGCGAAGCACGCGCAGCAACTCCGCCTCGGAGATTTCCTCCTCCTCGGCCGCAATCGCGACGATTTGCTGCGCCGCGATATCGACGCATCCCATCGGGATTTCCACTTCGTCGAGATGCCCCCGGCGAATCGCGCGAACCGCGGCGCCGCATTCGAGAAGATCGTCGGTAGTGAGCGCGAAGAAGCGGCCCTTCGGAGTCGCGCCGAGACTGTGCCCCGAGCGCCCGATGCGCTGAATCGCGGCCGAGATCGATTTGGGCGTATCGAGCTGGCATACGAGCTCGACCGCGCCGACGTCGATGCCGAGTTCGAGCGATGCGGTCGCGACAATCGCCTTCAACTCGCCGCGCTTGAGGCGCTGTTCGGCGAGCAGGCGCTCGGCCCGCGCGAGGCTGCCATGATGCGCCATCACGGCGTCGGCGCCGAGCCGCTTCTGCAGATTCAGCGCGACGCGCTCCGCGTGGCGGCGGCTCAGGGTGAAAACCAGGGTCGTGCGATGCTCGCCGATGAGCCGCGCGACCTCGTCGTACATCGCCTCCCAATGCGGATGGGTCGCGAGCGGCCCGAGCTCGGGGCCGGGCGCGATGACCTGGAGATCCATCGTGCGGATGCGATCGTCGGCGCGAACTATCTTGATTGGGCGCGGCGAGCGCGAGTTGTCGCGCGCAGCATCGTAGCCGGCCAGGAAGCCCGCCAGCCTTTCGATCGGATTCAGGGTCGCGGACAGGCCGATTCGATTCGGCCGCGCATTGCCGCGACTGGTCACGAAGCGTTCTAGACGTTCCAGCGTCAACGCGAGATGCGCCCCGCGCTTGTTGCCCGCGAGCGCGTGGAGCTCATCGACAATCACGTGTCTGACGCAGGCGAGCTTCTCGCGGAATTTCGGCGAGGTCAGCAGGATGAACAGCGACTCCGGCGTGGTGACGAGAATATGGGGCGGCCGGCGGAGCATCGCAGTCCGCTCGCTGGCCGACGTGTCGCCGGTGCGCAGGCCAGCGCGGATGCGCGAGAGATCGAAACCCCTTTCGGCGCCGGCGTCGCGCACGCCGTGAAGCGGCTCCTCGAGATTGAGCCGGATGTCGTTGGCGAGCGCCTTGAGCGGGGAAACGTAGAGCACCGAAACCTCGTCGCGGAGTGCGTCGCGCGCCGCGTCGAGCACAAGGCCGTTGATTGCCCACATGAACGCGGCGAGTGTCTTGCCGCTGCCGGTGGGCGCGCATAGCAGCACGTCGAATCCTGGCGCGTCGTTCGCGGCGCCGATAACCGGCCATCCGAGTTCCTGCGCGCGCGAGGGCGCATCGAAGCGCCGCTCGAACCACGCGCGAACCGCAGGATGGAAATCGTCGAGCACGGTGTGCATACCGACCTTATATCACCGGGGTTTTGCCAGAGCGAAATCAAAACTGCTCTCCAGTTGAACGGGGCGGTTCGAGTCTTATATTTTTGACCAGAGTCGCGATGCTGGATGAGGGGAGGATCTTTTAGATGAAGATGGATTCGATGATCAGTCGGAGGGGCTTGCTGCGGTTGGGATCACTCGGCGCGATCGCGGCAGCGTTCGTCCCAACGCTTCGAGTGGACAACGCACGTGCGCAGAATGTTATTTGCAATCCCGATCGGCCAACGACTCCGGCCGGTGCGCTGGCCGAGTTGGTGGCCGGAAATGAGCGCTGGGCGACCGAGACTCAGGAGCATCCCGGCGAAGATCCAACGCGGCGTGTTTGCGTGGCGAACAATTCGCAAACCCCGTTCGCCGCGATCATTTCCTGTTCCGATTCACGCGTGCCGCCCGAACTGATATTTGACCAGGGCCTGGGCGACTTGTTCGTCGCACGGGTGGCAGGAAACACCGCGACCGGCAAACTGCTCGAGAGTTTGCTGTACGGCACCAACGCGCTCGGCGCGCTGGCTCTGCTCGTGCTCGGTCATTCGAGTTGCGGCGCGGTAGGGGCGGCGGTCGAGGCCTATCCGGGGCATCACAATTTGGAGTTCGTGAGACTGATTGCTCCGGCGGTTAAGGCAGCAAGGAAGATCGTCAAGCAGAATGGCGGCGATCCAAATGACCCGCTCCAGGTCATTCCAGTCGCCACCGACCAGAATGTGATCATGGTGACCAAGAACTTGCAAAAGAAGTTCAAGCACCAGATCAACGAGGGCAGCCTGCTTGTCGCTGGCGGCCGCTACGACCTGGGCACGCAAGAGGTCACGCTGCTGCTTCAGTAAGGTACCGCCTCGTATCCATATTCGTCGCGCGGTTTTACCAGAAGCGAGTTACCATTGCTCGCCGAGCGCAAGGAACGGGCGGAAAACTCCGTAGAGGGCGACTGCTGTCAGGAGGGCGAACGGAATCAGCATTCCAAGCAGGGCCCACCGCTGGATTGAAAATCCGCCGCACACCGCACCTGTCAGATAGGTTATCCATAGGCCCAGGGTCAGTGCGGCGCGTTGCAGGGTGAGCGTGCGGGGAGACACCCTCAGCGCTTTCATCAGGCGGGAGCGAGAGCGCCCGCGAGTTCTGTCGCGCAGCCAGAACAGGTATTGCGACAGATTCTCGGCGAACTTCACCAGCGAGCCGGTTACGAAAGTCGTGTACACGTTGATGCCGCCGACTTTTCTGATGACCACGTTCTGCAGGCCCATCGGAACTGCGAGCAACGCGACCATCACGAAGAACTTGGCGGCCGGCTGCGGCGGAATGTCCGCTTTGAAATGGCTCCCGATTCCCGCCGCAATAAAAATTGCAATCAGCAGCGCCTCGAGACCAATGGCGGGTGGAAAAGGGACCTGGATTTTACGGCGTTCCTCCGCTTCGTAGATGAACGCCCCCAGCATCAAGCCGAATACAAACGCGACAATCGGCCATCCGCGACGCACCACCCCGGCCCAATCGAGCTCAGCTATGTGACGCGCCATCGAGACCGTATTGCCGGTCATGTGCGAAGTGTAGAGCCCGTAGAGCGAGACGTAGCCCACAAGATCGACAAAGCCGGCCGCCCAGGTCATCGCGAGCGCGAGATTGACCTTCTCAAGTGTAGTCAGCGGCCCGACCGGAGAGCGCAATCCGGGTTACCTCCCCCGTCTATCGCCAGGGCGGAAATGCAGGTCAACCTATCACGTGCCATCGCGAGCGGGAAGATCGATCCGGGGTTCGCTGAGTCTGTTGTCCAATCATTTCGATTATACTAGAATTATCGTAATGATTAGATACGTCGAACAGTTCAGCGCCCTCGGGCAAAAAGACCGGCTCGAGATCTTCCGCCTGCTGGTGCGGGCCGGACCCCAGGGCAAATGCGTCGAGGAAATCAGGCGCCGGGTCAGGATGCCGGGCTCGACCCTGTCTCATCACCTCGATGCCTTGACGCGATGCGGGCTGCTGTCGGCGCGCCGCTCGGGACGGTTCATTTACTACGCGATCGATTGGGCGAAGACCGCGAAGCTGATCCGCTTCATGACTGAGGATTGTTGCGCCGAACTGCACACGACGCTCGGCGCGTCATCATCCGCCAATCGCGGGAAATAAGATGGCTGAGACACCGATCAAGCTATTCGGGTTCGCGCTGCCGCCGGGCTCTCCATTTTTCTTTGGCGTTGTGATCTTTCACATTCTGCTCGGCCTTGCGTGCGTGGTTTTGGGACTGGTTGCGATGTTGAGCGCGAAACGCCGCGGGCCTCATCCGCGGGCCGGAACCTGGTATTACTTTTGCCTCGCGGCGCTGTTCGCGACCGCGGCGATGTTGGCGGCGATGCGATGGGCTGAGGACTATCACCTGTTCGTTCTCGGTGCGCTGTCTTTTGCGGCGGCGTCAGTCGGCCGTATCGCGCGGCGCCGGTTGTGGCGCAGGTGGGTCGATTTTCATGTGAGCGGGATGGGCCTCTCGTACATCCTGATGCTCACCGCATTTTACGTCGATAACGGCAAGAACCTGCCGCTGTGGAGAGACCTTCCGCACATCGCATACTGGGTTGTGCCCGGCGCTGTCGGAATACCGTTAATCGTCAACGCGCTCGCCCGATGGCATCGACGGCTGGGTGAGGGTCCGATTCCCGCGGAGGTCGCGCATAACGCAACATCTTAACAGGAGTGACTTACAGGAGGTCGCGATGAGTAACGAATCGATAAGGGAGACTGTGCGGGAGGAGTACGCGAAGGCGGCGCGGCGAGTTACGGATCAAGGTAGCTCGTGCTGCGGCCCGGCGGCGCCCGCGGGCAATCCGATCACGTCGAATCTTTACGGCGACGGCGAGAAGGCGGCGCTCCCGGCCGAGGCGCTGACGGCGTCGCTCGGATGCGGGAATCCAACCGCGCTCGCCGAATTGAAGCCAGGCGAAACCGTGCTCGACCTCGGCTCGGGCGGTGGTATCGACGTGATCCTCTCGGCGCGCAGAGTCGGTCCGGCGGGCAAGGCGTACGGGCTCGACATGACCGACGAGATGCTCGCGCTCGCGCGCGACAATCAGCGCAAGGCCGGTGTGCAGAATGTCGAATTCCTCAAGGGCGAGATCGAGCATATTCCACTGCCCGACAATTCGGTCGATGTGATCATCTCGAATTGCGTGATCAATCTCTCGGCCGACAAGGATCGCGTGCTGCGCGAGGCTCTTCGCGTGCTGAAGCCGGGCGGGCGCTTCGCCGTGTCCGATATTGTGGTGCGCGGCGCGATGCCGGCCGAGGTTCGGCGCATGGTCGAGCTGTGGGCCGGCTGTATCGCGGGTGCGCTCGAGGAATCGGAGTACCGAGCGAAGCTGGCGGCGGCAGGGTTCGTTCAAATCGAGGTGGAACCGACGCGAATCTATACGGCGGCCGATGCGAAAGGATTGTTCGGCGATAACCAGAGCATCGAGAGCATCGTGCAGATGGCGGACGGCAAGTTCATGAGCGCGTTCGTCCGGGCGCGCAAGCCATGAAATCCTTTACCGGCGTCGGGCGGCAAAGATAGTGCAAGCCCGTTTCGTCGCGCGGCGCGCTTGAGAGGATCGCTCAGCCGCGCAGCAAGCCCGGTAGCTGCGCGGTGAATTCGTTGCGCGAGAGGGTCAGCTCGTAGCCGGCTTCGCGGGCGGTCTTCAGCGGCTTCAGATCGACGTGCGAAGCGAATCCGATCACGCGCGCGCCGGGGGCGGCGGCGCGGATTTGGTTCAAAGTCTCGAGCGCGGGGAAAGCGGCGTCGGAGAGATCAGTAAAGATGATCGAGGGGTGAAGCTGGGCGCATCGCGCGGCGATGGCGTCGAGCGACGATGCGTATTCGACTTCGGCCCCGACGACCGCCGCTACAGCGTCGATCTTCGCGCGGAAGAACAAATCCCGGACCAGCCCCAGCACCTTCATATCATGTCGGCGAGCTTCACCGGACGGGCGGCGCCGTTGCGGAAGCGGGCGGGCGAGAATGGCGTTAGATCGATCGAGGGTGGGCGGCCCTTGACGAGATCGGCAATCACTTCGCCCGTCAGTGCGGAGAGCAGGATGCCGCTGCGGAAGTGGCCGGCAGCGTAGAGCACGTTGGCGACCGTCGGCGACGGGCCGAGCACGGGCAGCAGATCATCGCTGGCGGGGCGCAGTCCCGCCCATGCTTCGCGAAAGGGAATCGAGGCGATCGACGGAGCCAGCGTGCGCACGGCGCGCAGGATTCGCTCCATTCCGTCGAGCGTGACGGATTTGTTGAAGCCCGCCTCCTCGAAGATCGAGCCGGCGAGGATGCGGCCGTCGCGGCGCGGCACCAATATTCCCGAGGTTGAGAAAATCGAAGGGCCAATCAGGCCGGGGCGCGCGTCGAAACACAAAATTTGTCCGCGCACGGGGTAAAAGTGGAGGCGATCGTCTTCGAGGCCGCGGATGTCGCCGGCCCATGCGCCGGCCGCGTTGATGATGACGTCGCCAGTCTCGACCGAGCCGTCCGCCAGCCGCAGACCCGTCGCGCGTCCGGCCTCGATTGCGATCGAATTGACCCGCGCGCCCTCGCGGAACTCGGCGCCGGCGTGGGTCGCTGCGTTGATATAGGCAAGCGTGAGCTTGCGATTCTCGACTCGCCGATTGTTGGGCAGGTGCAGCGCGAAAATGATTTTTTCCGAGAGCACCGGCGCCAGCCTGAATGCCTCGCGCGGCGACAACTCCTCGACCTCGCCGCCCGCCGCGCGCTGCCATCGCGCGCGCGACTGCAACTCGGCCCGCACCGCGTCGTCGAAGGCGACGTAGAGCACGCCGTGTTGATCATACTCGGGATCGACCCCGCTCTCGGCGGTGAGGCGATCGACGATAGAATCGAAAGCACGCTTGCCCGCCAGCGCCAGATCGAAGAACGCGCCGGGCTCGTGCGCCTCGGCCTGCGGACCGATTAGTCCGGCCGCCGCCCACGACGCCTCCTGGCCGAGACGGCCACGCTCGAAGACATTGACCTGAACGCCGTCGGACGCGAGCCGCCATGCGACCGCGCCGCCGATAATGCCGCCGCCGATTACGAGAGCTTTCACGCAACCAGATTACCGGCGCGCGGGATTAGGCGAAAGCGGCGAGCTATTGCGGAGGCGCGCCGACGGTGATTCACTCGCACGTCGTTGAACAGCCCGCGCTACTCGCTCCTTTCCGCGTCGCGATGGACCGTAGTCCTGTCGATCGCGCTCGCGACGGCCGACAACTTTGCCGAGCCGGACCTGTGGATTCACATGTTGACCGGCCAGACGACCCTGCGCACCGGTCACATTCCGCGCTTCGACACCTACTCCTACAGCGCGATTGGCGCGCCCTGGCACAATCACGAATGGCTGTCGCAGGTGGCGCTGGCGTTTTTCTACGCGCATCTGGGCGTCTTCGGCCTCAAGCTTTTGAAGCTTATCTGCTCGAGCATTTTGATAGTCGCGCTTGCAATAGGGATTTCCGCCACCAGCGCGGCGGCGCGCGTGCAGCGGCTGACGCTGATTCTCAGCGCCGTCGCGATCTCCACCCAAATGCAATTTCGGCCGCAGCTCTTCACCTTCATGCTGATCACCGTCGTAATGATGGCGCTCGCGCTCGAGGTTTACCGGGGCGGCGCAATCCTGTGGCCGCTGATCCCGATGTTCGCGTTGTGGGCAAATTTTCACGGCGGTTACATCGTCGGACTCGGCGCAATGGGTATCGCCGCTGCGACCATGTTCGTCCAGGGATGGTTTGGCGCCGGCAACCGCATGGCGTCGGCGTGGCGACTCTCATGGATCACGCTCGGATGCGCGGCGGCGACCCTTATCAATCCATTCGGCGTGGGTTTATGGACGGGGGTCGCGCATTCGGTCGGCGATCCTCTTATCCGGCAAGTGGTTGCCGACTGGGTGCCGCTGCCGAAGATGATGCTCTCGTCGTGGCGAAGCTCGCCGGTCGAATTGCTGCAGTACGTGACACCGCTGTTGCTGTTTGCCGGGTTTGTCGCGGCGGTCGCGATCGCTCCCGACTTCGGCGATGCGGCAATGCTCGCGGTCGCGACTGTCTTCATCGGCGCCGCCTTCTACGCTGCGCGCAACGTGGCGATCGGCGTGATTGCGGTGGCGATTCCGCTCGCCCGTCACGGCGGCCTCGCGTTGAATCGCGGCGCCGCGAGCAAGGACGAGGCGCAGGCGGCCGGCGACGACGAACCGCCCGCCGCGCTGATAGCGATTTGCGCGATTGCGCTGGCGCTGGTCGGCGGGACCTTCTCGAATCGGCTTAAAACCTGGAAGCCGATGCCGGCCGGCGCGCTCGCGTTCATGCAGCAGCATAAGCTTCACGGCAATCTCCTGCCGCAGTTCGAGTGGGGATCGTATGTGCTGTGGCACATGGGCGACGCGTTCAAAGTCTATATCGACCCGCGCGGCGAGCTGGTTTACACCGACAAGCAGGAAGGCGATTACGCGAGATTCTACTATGGGATGAAAGGATCCGCGGCCCTGCTCGACGCGTACCCGCATGACTACGTGCTGATGGGCGTGAACACCAAGGGCGCCGACCTGGTCAGGAAGGACCCGCGCTGGCATCTACTATATAGCGATCAAATCGCGGCGCTCTTCGGTCGCAAAGCGCTTCCCGGCGAGGGGCCGGTGGTCGGCAACGTCGCGGGCATCGGCGGCAAGCCTGCGGACACCTATTTTCCCTGACGCGCTGGGTGATAAATGTCGTGGCATCGGAGGGCGCATGGCGCGACTTATCAAGGGACTCGATACCAAGCTGATTCATGCCCGACGCGGTCAAGGTACTCACGAACGGAGTGGATCTGTTTACTTTTTAACATCTCGGTGGCTTTGGCTCAGCTTGATTCCGGTTGCCGCAGAGTGGCTTATACAATTTTGCAGTCCGGTACATGCCTAGCGTTCGCAGCGCGAGAGTGTGCGCCAATCCGCGCCAACTTCGTGAGTCCGTGAAAAATTGCCGCAACGGGATGGGTGACCGAGTAGTTGAAGGCGCACTCCTAAATCCCCTCCGTACGGAACCCCTCCAATTTCCATCTCGGTCTTGAACCAGACATCTCGGCAAGAGATCCAGCTTCTCGCATTATGTCGGGCAACGCGCCACCAATCGCGACGGCCAGCTGCAAATATTCGCTTGCCAACTCGGGGTATTTATCCTCGATGAACTCGGGCACCAAGGCGGCTTTGTGATGCTGAAGGGCAAACCCATGCGGTTGAGACTGGCCATCAGCTAACGCTTGAACCATCGGCATTGTAGCGCCGCCCCCCGTAAGCACAACCGTCAGCCCTGCCAAATTCAAGGTCTCAAAAAAGCTCCCGTGCGCCCGGTCTAGGACCTCTTGGAACTTCGCTTGCAGCAATCCACCAAACTCTTTGACCTCTCGTCTCTCGAGGAAATCGGCTAAACTCACGGTTCCGCCGGAATCATTTTCCAACCGATAGGTGACTTCGCGATCTTTGAAAAGACGTTCTTTGTATTCGCGAATTCTGCGCTGAAGAGCAGCATTGACGCGGTCAAAATCGGCGTCACGAGGAGTGACGCCAGCTTTTTCCAAAATTGCTTGGCCCAGGATGTCGTCAAGCCTGTTTCCAGCCTGCCGTAGAGCGGTCGCACTTCCTTTGACCTGAATAGCTGACACATTCGCATCGCGCTTAATAACGAACAACGCGAAATCCGTCGTCCCAGCACCAACGTCGACGACCATCACCAGCCCTCGCGTCCGATCGTCGAATGGTATCCGGCTCGACGCGGCTGCTATTGGTTCTAACACTTCTCCGTCTACCAAGTAGCTTGCTAGGCCGGAGAGGTCTTTCGCCTCGCGCAGGGCCGCTCTCATCTCGGCTATCGGGATTCCGCTTCCCCATCGACCATGAAAAACGTCTGCCAAAAGTTGCGCGATCGCTAGTGCCTCACGAAGAAACTGTTTACCGCGGCTCAGTCGCTCTTCTTCCCAGCATGGACATGCAAATCGACGCCGAACATAGGGCTCCACTCCGTACCTTTCCTTGAGCTCACTGCACGCGAGGTCAGTCAAGTACCCGAGGTATGCGGTTATCGCCTCGCCGAAGGTCAGCGGAGTGCCCGTTGGATTGACCTTCGAGTCGAGGGGAGTCTCGCCCAGTTGTTCAGGATGTCCTTGGCTCAGCTGCTGCTTCAGAGAATCGAGCCGTTCACGCCCGCGCCCTCCGTAGCCCTCGCTCTTCACCACCGCATCTTCGCCGAAATGCATCAAGCCCTCGTCCGAAATCCAGAGCGACGACGTTACGGGATATATTCCGGCCTCTCCCGCCCGCTTTCCAAGCGCTAGTTCGAGGAGCTCAAGTTTTTCATCCGAACCCGTTCTGACCGCGAATCCTTTCGACTTTGCGGTGCCAAAATCCAAGCAAAGCAACACCTCGGGGTTCAACGGTTCACCCAATTCCAGTGCCCGGCTACGCTTGAAAATGTTCCGGCGAATCCGCTCGCCACTCTCGAATATCTTCGTCTTGTCTTCTTCACTTTCTCCTGATGGCTCTGCATCCGAGTGTGGCGTCGTCCCCGCCGTCTCGAGTGGCCCTCCCAGCTCGCTCAAAGCGTAATTCAGAGCTTCCCTCTCGAGTTCGGAGATGCGACCTACCAACTTCAGACCGCCGCTCTCCGGGTCTCTTTCAACACGACCCAATAGGTTCGCCAGCAAGACACGCGCCGTTTGCGAATCCACGATTTACTTCTCTCCCTCCGTTGGGACAGTCAAGAAGTCAAGCCGGCTCGACCAGACCCTTGCTAATTATCACCCGACTCACTCCATTCTCTAGTTGCACGACCGCGGGTCTGATTATTTTCACCATGCGCACGCCCATACGCTCGCCACCAAGAATCTCATGCTCTAGGGGGGAATACTCGATTTCATCGCCCTTGCGCCCCCGCACCTGCAACTCTCGCTTGCGAGCAAAGGACCTGACTGCATCTGCTAGGGCCGTGCCCAGTGTCACGTAGCTGCGTAAGTCACCGACAGGACGTCCTTCGTTACGGTGATCCCCTGGCGCCAACGTCTTACCAATCTCAATTCCAAGTGCGAATAGCTGCTCTGCATCAATCAGCATATCGCCCAACATCGAATTCTCTCGAATCCTCTGGCTCTCAGCGGCCAAGCCGCTGCTCGAAACTTTCCGAGTTGCCGAACTCTCCTTCCGTAGCAGCCACGCTTTGACTTCATCCGAGAGCCCGGAAGCTTCCTTAGTGAAGTCCTCTAGCGCCCTATCCGCATCCCGTCGAGACCCCTCGGCGATCTCCAAGAACGAGCGGAGAGTGTCATCAGTCTGGCCCTGCTTGGCCAAGATTTTGATAGCTTCTAAAAGATCGCGAGCTACCGCATTCGCGACCTTCGAAGATTTCACAAACGATTCCCAACGGTCCTCAGACATCCACATGCGCGCGGCACGCAGCGCATGGAAGGTGGTCGCTTCAGTCGCAAGGGAGAACCGGGCTCGGATCAAAGCATGAACCAACCCTAACGTCTCCTCCGCTAGCGCCCGAAGAATCGAGAACTTGCGCGGCGCGCCGCGATCCTTGAAAGCCGTCCGCGCCATTTCCCCAAGCACACGCCCTACGCCCCGTCCGGGCTCTTTTGCACTGGATTCTATGATTTGGCGCAGACAGGTAAATAATCGTCGTAACCGTCTTCCCGCGCTCTCCGCTGGGGATGCGGTCTCGAACTCCAGATCCTTCCATGCAGCAACTAGCTCGGCCAGCGCAGATTCCAAGTCCGGTGATACGGTAACTAAGCTCTTCACGCATTCCAACCGCGCTTTCTCAGCGGATTCTTCCGCTACCGCCCCCTGCGCTAGGTACGCTGCGCACCAGCGCCTATCGGCAAGAGCACAAGCGCGTGCGACATATGCGCGATCGTCGCCGCTCGTCAGGCAGCGTGCTGCCGGGAGGGGCTCCTTCAGAACCTTCCCAAGCCAAGAATCGATGGCGTTCCTAGCAGGTTTCGCCATCACAGCGAGCTTCGTCAGATAGGCCACGGAACGCAACCGCGTCAACGCCGTGTCTGTGCGCTCAACTGCCGCCATGAGATCCGTCAGTCCTTGCATGAACTCCGAGCTTTTCAGGAGTTGACGAATCTTCCGACCCGCCATCAAGCGCCCCAAACTTTCGAGACGGTCCTCCGGACTAGTACCGGCAATGAATGCCGTGAAATCGCTATCCACGATCCTCTCCTCTTCGAGCTCCTAGCACCGCACGGATTGAGCGAACCGCCTTGCAGCGCTCCGCGTTGGACGACTTATTTTACAACTTTTGAGTCCAAGAGGCTTCCCAACGACCTCAACGTTCGCCTTTTGTCACTGCCAAAAGCGACCCAATAGAGTCGTGTCTTCAGGGGCTTAACGATTCCTCAAAACTTTCGGTTGATAATATTCCGTGCAAGCAGCAACCGCGAGTGTCTCATCACCGTAGCGATTGGGGCGCTTGTTTGGCCGGAGCTGACGGAGGGAACTTCCGACGAATGGCTTCAACACCTTACCAGGGCAGAGGGTTCCGCCGGGCGCCGCGCGACTACCCGCAGCTCAACCTTTTCTCCGGCAGACCCACGGATTTCACCAGGGCGGCAGAAGAACCTGCCGCCCTCGAATCCGAGGCCACGGATGCACGACCTGAACCTATTGGGCCAGATAATTCTAAAGCACTGGCAGACGCATCACCCGATGATGCTGGCCGAACTCCAGAGCAACCATCAACTGGAACAGACGCTCCACGAAGCCCAGGAGCGAGCAGGGGACCCGCGGACACCTATTTTCCCTGACGCGCCGAGTGATAAATGTCGTGGCATCGGAGGCCGCATGGCGCGACTTATCAAGGGACTCGATACCAAGCTGATTCATGCCGGCGAGCCGGAGCCGCTGATCGGCGGCGCGGTCACCATGCCTATTTTTCAGTCTTCGACCTACGAGTACGCCGGGCAGACCAACTACCACGACCTCCGCTACATCAGGCTGAACAACACGCCCAATCACGCGGTGCTGCACGCCAAGCTCGCGGCGCTCGAGAACGCGGAGGCAGCGCTGGTGGCGAGCAGCGGGATGGCGGCGATATCGGCCACGCTGTTGACGGTGCTGGCCGGCGGCGGGCATCTGCTCGCGCAGGACTGCGTCTATGGCGGCACGCACGATCTCTTCGTCGAGGAGTTCCCGCGCTACGGACTGTCGGTGGATTTCGTCGATGGCGACGAGCCGGGCACGTGGCGCGAGGCGCTTCGTCCCAACACCAGGGCTATCTATGTCGAGGCGATGTCGAATCCGCTGCTGCAGGTGAGCGACTTGCAGGCGGCCGTCGATTTCGCGGCGGAGAACGGGCTGCTGTCGATAATCGACAATACGTTCGCGAGCCCGATCAATTTTCGGCCCGCTGAAATCGGCTTCGATCTTTCGATTCACAGCGGGACCAAATACTTGAACGGGCACACCGACATCGTCGCGGGCGCCGTGATTGGGCGCGCCGACCTGATCGAGCGCATCACGCATACGCAAAACCATCTGGGCGCGAGTCTCGATCCGCACGCGTGCTTTTTGCTGCATCGCGGGATGAAGACGCTCGCAGTCCGCGTCCGCCATCAGAATGAAAGTGCGCTCAAGCTTGCGCGATGGCTCGAACAGCACCGGGCGGTCGCGCGGGTGAACTATCCCGGTCTCGAGAGCCATTCCAATCACCTCCGCGCGTGTGAGCTGTTCGACGGTTTCGGCGGCGTGCTGAGCTTCGAGCTCGCGGGCGGACTCGACGCGGCGCGGCGTTTCATCGAGCGCGTGACGATACCTATCAGCGCGCCCAGTCTTGGCGGGGTCGAGACTCTGATCACGCGGCCGGCGACGACTTCGCATTCGGGGATGTCAGCAGCCGAGCGCGCGCGGGCGGGGATCGGCGAGGGTCTGGTGCGCTTGTCGGTGGGGCTGGAGTCGAGCGACGACCTGATCGAGGATTTCGAGGCGGCGCTGAATGGCTGAAAGACATTTCGACTCGCAGTCAACGCATTTTGGGACACACTCCGCGACACCGTAATAATCCGACGACCCAGGCCAGCCTCAGCCCGCGCTAGCAAGTCTTTGCCATGCTCTCCGAGGGCACTGGATTTGCTTGTTGGCATCCGTGGACCTCAAGGAGGAAACATGCCTGACCGAGTATTAGTGGAAGTGGACGAGGATCTGAGCGACCTGATCCCGGATTTTCTAATCCACAAGCGCAACGACATCGCCGCGATTTTCGAGGCGGTCTCGCGCCGCGACTACGCCGAGATCAGCCGCATCGCGCATCGGGTCAAGGGCGAAGGCGGCAGTTACGGCTTCGACTCGATGACCGAGATGGGGCGCGGGCTCGAGCAGGCCGCCGCGACCCGCGACGACGGCGCGGTGACGGCGCTGGCGCGCCAACTGCTGAGCTACCTGGATCACGTAGAGGTAGTGTTCCAGCCGTCCAGAGAATAGCGCATCGCGCGGCCTGCTTGCGCGCGAGGCGATCGCGATGCTAGCGATCGAGGCCGCTTGCACACCTCGGCTAATCCGTCGCCCAATCTCTTCCGCTGGCAGCTAGCCATCGCAATCGCCATCGCCTGCTTCGCAATCAAAGTAAATGCGGCGGGCGTCGAGATACCGGCCTCGGTGACCGACTATGCATCGGCGCTGGACGAAGTGCGGACCTCGCGCGGCAAGAGTCCCATCGAGCCGGTGTTCGCGGCCGGCATGCAGGCGAGTCCACAGCTACAGGCCGTCCTGCCCGACCTCAGCGAATCGCAGTACCAGCAAGTCCAGCGCCAGATGCAGGGCTTCATCGTGGTGCGCGAAGCGATCATCGTCGTGCGCCCGAGCGTCGATTACTTCAAAGCCCTCGCGCGCAAACAGGGCACCAAGGCCGACCGCGCGTTCTTCGACATCTACTCGCGCACCGAGCCCGACGGCAACGGCCCCTTCCCCGCCTACATCCAGCAGCAGACCGGCGAAACCGGATGCACGCGCTTCGACGACAAGCTGATGATCGATCTCTACCGCGGCTGGATGACCTTCCGCACCACCTACCCCGACGCCTACGCCTCCGAAGCGCAAGGCGAAATCGACAGCCTCGAGACGGAACTCCTCGCAGGCATCTGTAGCTGCGAAAGCGCGGAGAAGACCGCCGCAGGATTGCAGGCATTCGTCAAAGCATTCCCCGATCTGCCGATCACGCCAAAAATCAAAACTCGAATCGCCCGAATTCGCAGCGGCAAATCAAGCTTCCGCTTCAACTGCCACGCGGGGTGACTCGCTGTGTCATTCAGAGCGCAGCGAAGAATCCCGGGATCTTTCTCGACGCTGGCTACGCATTCAAATGCTCGTAACACTCTCGGTTGACTTTCAGCGGATTTGGAGTTGAACTTTCGGTAGTCAAAGTTAACTGCATGTCACTAAGAATGTGTGATGCTTTAAAATCCAGTCTGTAAGCGCAATTTGGGGGCAGTATGAAATCAGTAAGGTGCGCTGTAATTGTTGTCGTCGTCATTGCTGGCAGCCTTCTTATCGCGAGCGCTAACGCGCACGCGTATGACTTCGCGAACGTTTGCCCGGCGCAAGCTCCACCGAAGTGGAGCATCTCGGCTCAGGCTTGGACGCAGTTCGTCAACTCGTGCATTGCCAACGACGCAGCGGCAACGGCGGGTCGAGCGTTTGACCGTCCTTTTTGGGACAAGTGCATCGAGAAGTGCGGTTTGGCAGATGACGCCGAAGGCCGGACACCGCCGACTCCGGCTCAGACAGAGAAGCAAGCAACCGCCTCGGGAATCCCTGCAAATCCGAACTGGTGCGGCGACGTACCCGCGTCCCCCCCACCACCGAAGTTTAGTGCGAACGATTGGGCTGCCGAAAGACAACGCTGTGTGAACGAGGCGAACGTTGTTAGTGACACGACCTGCGTGTACATCTGTCAGGGAGCGAGAGAAATGTGGGCGCGTGCAAAGGCAGGGACTCTGAGTTTGCCACAAGACCGTCCGGATTCAACCACAGTGCCGCAGGGACCGTTCCCTCTTCCAGGTGGCGGGAACGGCTATATCGCACCGCTGCCTCCGAGTTCCGGAGATCCGACGCCAACGGTAGTCTCACCGCAAAGCTCTATTCTTCCTGCGGGACCATTTTCCAGTTTTCCGGGTCTGGATCTGAACGCCGAGGTGTCGGGAGAGCCGCCCGACGTTTCAGCGGACGTTTCACCTACCCAAAACGCCGAGTTCATCAACGGCGAGGGGCTAGCAGTTTGGAACAAACCCGCGCTGCCGGTCCCCTCGCCCGCGCCCACGCCGGCGGTGACCGATCCCGTGACCTTCTGGTGCGGCTCAAACGGCGTGAATGGACAACCGCTTCTCGGCTGCTCCGATGGAATGGAGACTCTGGGCAAGTTGACTGACACTCAATTCGCATATGACGGCTCATTGGGACGCTGGATTGCAACTGAACTCGCGCTCGATCCCAATGATGGCATTGGATACATCTACCTGGCCGCGTCGGCGGGCAGCTTAGCATCTGGTTGGGAGAAGTGGAGCGACGATGCTTGCCTGGTGAACCCTTCGTTTCCGGTTTCTGATCAGCCACTTCTTGGTTGGAGCAACAGCGCCGGCGTTGTTGTCGTTGATACAGTCTGCGCGACGGCCCTGGAGGGCGGTTCGCTAGGCCCCGACGAGCTTCATATAATACCCAATACGACCATTACCTCCGGCTCGCCGTCTCTGCCGCTCGCCATTCAGGCTCCCTGTCAGAAAATGGCACCGGCGCGCGACGAGCAAGGCAGTTTCTCTAACGCCTACTTGCTCGCATCGGTAGTCCCTGGCACCTCGAATCAGCCTAACTGCTTTCCCTCTTCTTCAAACACCGATCCCTACCTGGTTGAATACACCGCGAATAGCTCGGGCGTCTTCGGAAGCGGCGGTTGCGCTGCTGGGATTTCGGGCTGCTTGCCGGTTTCAACGAGCCCGCAGTGGGGGAACCCGGCATTCTACCGACTCGTAGCCAACGCGCAACAGCTCGGGTGCTCGACGTTGGACTGTCAAATATTACTTGGAGATGCACGAATCACCGCAGCGCAGATCCGCCCTTCCCTTGTAGGATCCTCAAGTAGTCTGTCTCCGATCCTGGCAGGAGGTTTCGCGACCGGCATTAACGTAAGCGGATCTACTGACGAATCGCAGAACATCTGGTTCATTCAGAACGTCTCCACCGGTAGTTGGTTGGACATGATCAGCCTGGCCGGAGGAGGAGATTGGTTTAGCTATCCCACAATTGCAATCGACAACGATCAAGACTTGTACTTGGGCAGCACGCATTTCAGGGCAGACGCATACCAGAACACGATATGGGACTCCTACGAAGGACTCGGTAGTGGCCTAACCTCTGCGGGGCAAAATGTCATCGAATCCAGTGCTAGCACTTACACCGGTATAACAGGCCAGGGCCCGCAGCGGTGGGGAGATTATACCACGATGATCTATGACCCCAACGCGATACCTCCTGGTGGTGAGGGAAGCTGGTGGTCGGTGGAGGAGATCAGCCAAGGTGGATCGGATCAATCCACAAACTGGGAAGCTCTGGCCGACCCGACTCCGCTGCCGTACCTCGTGGATTCCGATGGAGCCGAGGATGAATGTTCACTAGGCGCCGGCTATGATTGCAAGGTTACAGTACCGGGATTCAATGGAGTAGCACAGCCGGGAGATGTTCTTCTGGTTGGTCTCGTAATGGGAGAGGCCACGTCGAAACTGCCTACAATCCCGAGTGGGTGGACGCTGCTGTCTGCATCGAATCTAAGCGGCTCGCCACAGCGGATCAAGGATACCGTCTCGGGCGGAACGCTTACTTCCTGGTTGGCAGCCCACATCTACGGTACTAGCGAGCCGAGCTCCTACGAGTTTTCTGAAGGCAACAATAACGGCACTGAATTAGCCGCGATGATGGTTGCGTACAGGGGAGGCAACCAAAACCTGAGCAATTACACTGGTTATGGATTCGTCCAGGATGGTCGTAATTCCAGCTTCACTATAGGAGCCATCTCGCCTCCGGCTGGAACCGAACTGGTGGACCTGATCCAAGCGGATGGTGAGTGCGATACGCCCGAGAATTACGAGTACGCCAGCGAAATCTTAACTGCCCCAAGCGGATCACCAACGCTGGCTCCGGAAACGTCCTTGAATTCTTTGTGGTTCGGTTGGCTGGCCGCCGACGCGGGAGTTCCGGCTGCGGGTCAGTCTTACGGACCCTACACGCTAACCGAATATCCCGCTTTCGGTTGCGACATAACAAAAGCCATCTGGTTAGCCTGGGGGGTGGCTATCCCAGAACAATAGAGATCTGAGCTTTTTGAAAAAGCTCGCCCATAAGCAGCAGGGCCGGAGCGAGCGATCGCTCCGGCCCTCGCGGGAAAACCGTGGGGCGGCTTAAAGAACCGTCGG
Source organism: uncultured delta proteobacterium (assembly GCA_963717005.1). Classification (GTDB taxonomy): domain Bacteria; phylum Desulfobacterota; class Binatia; order Binatales; family Binataceae; genus Binatus. The sequence goes on along the minus strand of OY970324.1, from coordinate 2,949,994 downwards.
GGCCGGAATTCCTTGCCGCGCTCAGAATGAAGGAGAAGAAGCTACGAGTTCAGCCGCGGCCAGGTCGGTGCCGTGCTCGCCGAGATTTGCGAGGCTGAGGCCTTTGAAGGCGGGCTCTTCGGCGGCCATCGCGGCGAAGACACTGTCCGCCGTGTGCGGACGATCGACGCCGTCGAGTGCGTGGCCGAGTCGCGCGCCGCGATCGAGTCCGCGCGATCTTCGAGCGATATTTTGCGGCCGCGCAGGCAAGGGGAGCTTGACGCACGGAGCCTTTGCGGTCGCCATCTGCTCGCAGCACTTCCGTTTGACTTTCATCGCAATTTCGGGTGTCAACTGCCGGTAGGACAAAGTAACTCTCAGCTAACAAGCTGTGTCTTGATTGCCATTTCGGTACTTAAGCAAGCGGAGGGGACATGAACTTCGTGAAAGCCACAGCAATCGTGTTTGTACTGGCGATTGGAGTAGCGTTGGTGGTACTTAGCGCAAGCGCGCAGTCGCCTTCGGCAGCGCCGACCGCCAATGCTCCGGTAGGCAACATTCCCGAAAAGCCCCCACAATACTGGACTGCCGAGGGCGGGACTCAAGGTCAATGGGCAGCGCTGCGCCAGCACTGCATTGACACACTTGCGGAAATAGGGCGCAGGGCTCCCATGAGTGCTGCGCAACTCAGAGGCCTGCCTCCTATTCCAGGAGACGCAGAAAGCTGTCGCAACCTCTCGGGTTCGTTCAGCAGGGCGGCTCAAGCGCCCGCCGCCGCTGGCCCCGCGCCAGCGCCATCAGGAGAAGCGACACCGACTCCGATGGACACTCCGCTTCCCCCGGAGCTTCCGGTTGGCCCTCAGTCCCTGGAACCGGATACGTCTGGTCCTCTTACGACAGGACAGTCGTCGTTCCCGGGAGGTGGCGCTTCCGCCTGCCAGAGCCCGCCCGCACCGAACGTCGGGGCCCAGACCCCGCCGCTTGATGTTGCGGCTGATGTCTCGCCATTGCAGAACGTCGAGCTGTTGAATCAAGGGCTCTGGGTCTTCAATAAATCCGGAACCGTCCAAGGAAACGAGTCGCTTTACGCTTTCTGGTGCGGAACCGTGGGTGCGAACGGCCAATACCTTCCGCCTTGCCCGGCGGCAGGAAATCAGAACCCGCTAAACCTCGTCGATACCCAAATTGCGTTCGATCCTTTAGATTCGAGGTGGCTTGCGACGACGCTCGCAACGAAGGGACCACAAGGCCCCGGTGACCTTCTGTTTGCCGTGTCCACAAGCGCGAGCGGGCTCGACGGAATCGGCGCCTGGCAGCGGTACGATATTCCGGTCTGCACCACAAATAACAACGGCTACATTTTGCCCGACCAGCCAATACTCGGTTACAGCTTACTCTGGGCCGCGGTCGACGTGGTCTGCACAGATACGGCTGGGGACTTTACGGACGGCACCGACGCGCTCGTTCTGGTACCCAACAGCGCAATCGTCAGTCCTCCGCAGACGCTCAGCCCAACGATAATCAGTCCCCCGCTTTTCGCATCGCGTCCTTCGCGCGACGTGTCGGGCCACGGCTACCCGCAACAGGTCCTGGCCTCCGCTCAATTTGACACTAATGAACCGCCCAGCGCGCCGCCCCATGTTGCGGTGTACGGGATTTCACTGCCACCACCCGGTGCGACTCCGTCGCCAACGCTGATGAGCAACAGCCCGAATAGCTGGGGGTTTTCCGGCGGAGGGAGCAAGGTGATTCCCAATGCTCCTCAGACTGGCTGCACCGTCCCGTCGTCGAACTGCATGATCAATGTAAACGACCAGGACCGCATCCAGCAAGTGACCCTGCAGTACAATCCCACGACCGGACACGATTACCTGCTCACCTCATTCACCGCCGGGTATCAGTCCGGCGCGGAAGCCCTCTGGTACATTTTCGATCTCCAAAACCAAAATTGGGCCGGGCAATTCACCGGAACCGGCAACAATGGATGGGTGCCGACTTACACCACGATTACCTCCGATCAGAATTTCAATTTCTACGCCACCGCGACCAGCTTTACCTCTACCGGCGCCCCCTTTTCGATCCTGTTCGGATGGTACGAATTCCCGGCAATGGTCGGCCTTCCTCAGACCAACTTCGCCAACAGCGCAGCAGTCTACACCGGGCAGAACACCTGCCCGACTGCACTCCAACAGGAAGCCTCAGTCCGACTGCCACGCCGTCACCATCCGCGACTCCTACGCCTCAGCCTGTCCTGCAACGTTGGGGCGACTACAATTCATTGATCTGGGATCCCAGCTTGACCGCTTGCGCGGGTGGACAAACATCGGTCTGGAGCGCGTTGGAGTTGACGCAGGGAGGCACCGACCACTCCACCCTATGGACGCAGTTCTACGACGCGCTGCCGTGCTACGTGAATTCCGATGGAGTCGAGGATGAATGTTCACTAGGCGCCGGCTATGACTGCAAGGTTACAGTACCGGGACTCTATGGAGTACAGCCGGGAGATGTTCTTCTGGTTGGTCTCGTAATGGGAGAGGCCACGTCGGGACTGCCTAAAATCCCGAGTGGGTGGACGCTGCTGTCTGCATCGAATCTAAGCGGCTCGCCACAGCAGATCTCGGCTACCGTCTCGGGCGGAACGCTTACTTCCTGGTTGGCAGCCCACGTCTACGGTACTAGCGAGCCGAGCTCCTACAAGTTTTCTCATTACAACAATAACGGCACTGAATTAGCCGCGATGATGGTTGCGTACAGGGGAGGCAACCAGAACCTGAGCAATTACACTGGTTATGGATTCGTCCAGGATGGTCGTAATTCCAGCTTCACCATAGGAGCCATCTCGCCTCCGGGTGGAACCGAACTGGTGGACCTGGTCCAAGCGGATGGTGGGTGCGATACGCCCGAGAATTACGAGCAGGACAGCGAAACCCTAACTGCCCCAAGCGGATCACCAACGCTGGCTCCGGAAACGACCTTGAATTCTTTGTGGTTCGGTTGGCTGCCCGCCGACGCGCGAGTTCCGGCTGCGGGTCAGTCTTACGGACCCTACACGCTAACCGTAAGTCCCCTTTTCGGTTGCGACAAAACAACAGCCATCTGGTTAGCCTGGGGGGTGGCTATCCCAGAACAATAAAGATCTGAGCTTTTTGAAAAAGCTCGCGCATATGCCGCAGGGCCCGAGCGAGCGATCGCTCCGACCCTCGCGGGAAAAGCGTGAGGCGGCTTAAAGAACCGTCGGGGCCGGAATTCCTTGCCGCGCTCAGAATGAAGGAGAAGAAGCTACGAGTTCAGCCACGGCCAGGTCGGTGCCGTGCTCGCCGAGATTTGCGAGGCTGAGGCCTTTGAAGGCGGGCTCCGTGGACGCCATCGCGGCGAACAGTCCGTCCGCCGTGCGCGGACGATCGACGCCGTCGAGTGCGTGGCCGAGCCGCGCGATTGCTTCGATGCCGGCGATTGCGTTTCCCGGTGGCGGGAACGCCGCGTTGATTCGCTGCACGCGGCCCTGGAAGTTCGTGAAGCTGCCGTCGATTTCGGGATACGCGGCCATCGGCCAGACCTGGTTGGCCATCTGGCAGGTCTCGTTGGCGTCGGTCGATAGCACCATCATGTAGTCGAGCGCGCCGAAGCGCCTGACGAATTCTTCTTCGCCGAGCGCGCGAACCAGGTCGGCGCGGAATGCAATCAGCATCTTGAGCTCGCCCGACGCCACCGCGGCCGCGAGAGTGTCGAGGCCATCTGTGGAGAGCCCGAGCGCCGCGAGTCCGCGCGTGTTGGGATTCTTGTTGGCGCGGATCAGCAACTCGTCATCGCCGCTCGCGTCCGGCGGCGACCAACTGAGCGTCGCGATTCGGTCCGATCCAATCGCGGTCTTCATCAACTGTTTCAGCGCGAACGCTTCTTCGTTAGTCGAGGTCGCATCGACGACCGCCGCGATCGAGTTGGGCCCGTACGATCGTTTGTAGTCCGCGATAATCGACGCCGCGCGCCGGACTCCCTCGCCCCACGGCTCGACGACCAGCTGATCCTTGGCCTGCACCAGCGGCGCGGTGAGTCGCGTCTCGTTCTGCAGCGCGGGGAAACTGTGGCGGCCCTCGTCGCACATCCAGTAGCTGTTGACCGCCGGGTTGTAGCGCGGCTTGAAGCGGTAGATGCGCCCGCGATGGTGATGGATGTCGATCGCGCATCCGCGTTCGCATCCGCCGCACACCGACGCCGTGCGATGCAGGTACCACACGCGCATCCGGAAGCGGAATTCTTTTTCAGTGAGCGCGCCGACCGGGCAGATATCGACGACGTTGCCCGCGTACTTGTTGTTGACCGGCTGGCCGGGATTGATGTCGATGCGGTTGTGATCGCCGCGCTCGAAAATCGCCAGCTCCGAGGTCTTGGTTACTTCGTCGAAGAACCGTGTGCATCGCGCACACAGGATACATCGCTCCTGATCGAGCATCACGCCCGAGCCGATGTCGATCGCCTTGCCCTTGTGATTTTTCTCGGGCAGCGGGAAGCGCGACGGCTGCTGATCGTAATCCATGTAGTAGTCTTGCAGCTTGCACTCGCCGGCCTGATCGCAAACCGGACAATCGATCGGGTGATTGATCAGCAGAAATTCGAGCACCGCCTTCTGCGCGGCGACCGCCTTGGCGCTCTTGGTGTGGACGACCATCCCGTCGGCGACGCGCGTGTTGCAGGCGATTTGGAGCTTGGGCGCCTTTTCGATTTCGACCAGACACATGCGGCAGTTGCCGACAATGGTCAGGCCGGGGTGATAGCAGTAGTGCGGAATCTCGACGCCGACCAGCTCCGCCGCCTGGATCACGTTGAGGTTGGCGCCGGCCTCAACTTCCTTGCCGTCGATTGTGAGTTTCGGCATTTTTTTCAGTGAATCCTGTCAGGCGGCTTGCTGGGCCGAAGTAGTTTTGAACGGACAGCGTCCGAGCTTGATGTGCGCCTCGAATTCGTCGCGATACTTGGGCACGAAGCTTTTCACCGGCATCGAGAGGCTGTCGGCGAGCACGCAAATCGTGTTGCCCTCCATGTTGCTGGCAGCGTCGATAAGGACCTTCAGGTCTTCCATCTTGCCGCGCCCCGCTTCGAGCTCGATCAACAATTTTTCGATCCAGCCGCATCCTTCGCGGCACGGCGTGCACTGTCCGCATGACTCGTGATGGTAAAAGTGCGCGATGGTCTTGAGCGCATCGACCATGCAGGTCTCGTTGTTCATCACCATCACGCCCGCGGTGCCCATCAGCGAGCCGGCGGCGCGCACCGAGTCGAAATCCATGTTGACCTTGACCGCCTCTTCCGCGGTGAAAACCGGGAACGACGAGCCGCCGGGGATAACGCCCTTGAGCGCCTTGCCGCCGAGGATACCGCCGCCGACGTCATAGATCAGATCTTTCAGCGGAAAACCCATCGGCAGTTCGTACAATCCCGGCTTGTTGATATGGCCGGAGAGGCAGAAGAGTTTCGGGCCGGGACTTTTTTCGGGGCCGATCGATTTGTACCAGTCGGCGCCGCGATTTATGATGTGCGGAACGTTCGACAGCGTCTCGATATTGTTGACGACGGTCGGGCATCCGAAGGCGCCCTGGATTGCCGGGAACGGCGGACGGTTGCGCGGATACGCGCGCTTGCCTTCGAGCGATTCGAGCAAGCCCGTTTCCTCGCCGCATATATATGCGCCCGCGCCGCGATGCGTGAACACTTCGAGGTCGAAGCCGCTACCGAGAATATTTTTGCCGAGATAGTTGTGGGCGTAAGCCTCGGCGATTGCGGCGTCGAGGATTCTTTTCTGCACCGTGAACTCGCCACGCAGGTAGGTGTACGCGGTATGCGCACCGACCGCGCGGCATGCGATCGCGATGCCCTCGATGATGCCGTGGGGATCGAACTCCAGCTCGTAGCGATTGGCGAAGGTGCCGGGCTCAGACTCGTCGGCATTGCAACAGAGGTAAACCGGCTTCTTGGAATCCTTGGGAATGAAGCTCCACTTCACTCCGGTGGGAAACGCGGCGCCGCCGCGGCCGCGGAGATTCGAGTTCTTGACCTCGTTGATAATCTCCTCGGGCTTCATCTCGAACAGCGCCTTGCGCAGCGCCTTGTATCCGCCGTTGCCGACATACACGTCGAGTTTGCGAAGGTCAGGGATGTCCAGCCAGCGAGTCAGTATCCGTTCCATGTGAATCCGGTTCGCTCGTCAGGTTCGTGGTTCAGGCGGGATGCTTTTCGCTGAGCGCCATCAGTTTCTGTTTCTGTCCCTGGATTTTCCGCTGCAACGCCATCAGCGCGTCGAGCACGCCCTCCGGCCGCGGCGGACATCCCGGAACGTACACGTCAACCGGGACGATCCGGTCGATGCCGGGCAGCGTCGCGTAGTTGTCGTAGAAGCCGCCGGTCGAGGCGCACGCGCCAAACGCCATTACCCATTTCGGCTCCGCCATCTGATCGTAAACGCGGCGCAGGATCGGTCCCTGGCGAACCGTCACGGTGCCGATGACCATCAGCAAGTCAGCCTGGCGCGGAGTGAAGCGTGGGAGCAGCGCGCCGAAGCGATCGATGTCGTAGGGCGTCATCGAGAGCGACATATATTCCATCGCGCAGCACGCGGTCGCGAAGGGATACGGAAAGATCGAAAATTTTCGCGCCCAGCCGAGCGCCTTGTCGAGCCGGGTCAGGACCGCGGTGTCGCCGAGCAGGATTTCGTCGCCCTTGGCCGATTCGAGCCCGCTTTTAACTAATGCCATTGAAGCCTCTGGCGCTTGATCTATAGGTTAAATCGTTACCCTTGAAGGCTAGCAAGCATCGCGTCGGCGCGTCAACGAATACTTATGAAGCGAACGTTGCGAATGAAGCAAAACTTGCGTCGCAGACCCGCTCAATTGAACTTTCTTCATGCCGCTCGCGCACGAGGGCGAACCTCGCGTTCGATCCGCTCTGCCAGCTTGTCCTTGGCGCTCTCCAAATCGTAACGCGCCTGCAGATTGATCCAGAACTGCGCCGAAGTTCCGAAGTATCGGCCGAGCCGCAACGCAGTGTCGGCAGTGATTCCGCGCTGTCCGGCGACGATCGCGTTGATCCGATTGCCGGGCACCCGCAGCGCTAGCGCAAGCTGATTCATGCTGAGGCCGAGCGGCTTCAGGAATTCCTCGCTAAGGATCTCACCGGGATGAACGGGCGAAATATCTCTCTTTTGCCGTGCCATGGTCCTGACCTCTCTAATGATAATCGACAATCTCAACTGCGGTGGCGCTACCCTCGGCCCATACGAAACAAATGCGCCACTGTTGGTTAATCCGGATGCTGTGTTGGCCTTTTCTGTTGCCTTGGAGCAGTTCCAACCGATTCCCGGGGACTGCTTGCAAGTCTGACAGAGCGGTCGCGCCGTCGATCATCTCAAGCTTTCGCACCGCCGTTCGTTCGATGCTTTGAAAGCGCGCAACCCGCTGGCCGCCAAACAGGCGCATCGTGTCCTTTGAGCGAAAGGACTTGATCACTACGGCAAAGATACTACGTGTCGCGTACTACCACAACCCCGATGCGGTTTGAACGCAACCGTGACTTTTACGGCGTCTGACTAGTCGCGGTTCTGCAAGGTGCCGAGCCTCGCGGCAGGTGCAGATAAATTTCACGAAATTCGCAGGACGCCGGCGCCTTTGATTTCGTCGTGCTTGAGCATCTTGAGCGCGACGTTCGCCTCGCCGAGACCGAAGGCCATCGTGCTTATGCGAATCGGGATCTCGGCCGCGAGCTTCAGGAACTCCTCGCCGTCGGCGCGGGTGTTGGCGGTCACGCTGCGAAGTTCTTTTTCATAGAAGAGATGTTTTTCGTAGTCGAGCTGCGGAATCGGACTCAGGTAAATCCCCGCGACGGCAAGGATGCCGCCACGGTCGAGCGCTTGCATCGCGGGCAGCACGAGGTTTCCCGCCGGCGCGAATAGAATCGCGGCGTCGAGGGGCGCCGGCGGCGCGTCTTCGGCGTTGCCGATCCATTCGGCGCCGAGGTCTTTGGCCAAATCGCGATGCGGTCCGCCGCGGCTCATGACGAACACGCGGCATCCCCAATGGCGCAGCACCTGGATCGCAAGGTGCGCCGAGCCGCCGAAGCCGTAGAGGCCGACCGTCGCGCCGGGCTTGATCTCGGCGCGCTTGATTGCGCGGAACCCGATTATTCCGGCGCACAACAGCGGCGCCGCTTCTTCATCGCCGAGCGAGTCGGCGAGCGCATAGGCATAGTCCTCGCGCACGACGGCGTATTCGCAGTAGCCGCCGTCGCGATCGTAGCCGGTGAAGCGCGCGTTGGGACACAAGTTCTCGCGGCCGCGACGGCAATAGACGCAGACGCCGCAGGTCTCGCGCAGCCATGCGATTCCGACACGATCGCCCTGCTTGAATCGAGCACTGCCGACGCCGCGCTTATCCACGGTGCCGACCACTTCATGCCCTGGAATGATTCGCGGATGCCGCGGCGGCAGGTCGCCTTCCGCAACGTGCAGGTCGGTGCGGCAAACCCCGCAAGTGCGCACGCGCACCAGAATCTCGCCCGGCCCCGGCTCGGGGACCGGCGCGTCGATCGGGTGGAGCGGATCAGACTCGATCGGCGCGGGCTGCTCGACCACCATCGCCTTCATCGAAAATATTGTACTGGATATGCGCATCGTTGGCCCATAAAAGGGCCGGTTAAGCCATCGAACGGCCAAGAATTGTGCTAGCGTTTACCCGCGTGCTATTGAGCCGCACGAATGCAGGCGCACAAGCAAACCCCATCGAACAACGAACTCACGTTCGCGCGCGCCGATAAATCCACGCTCGTGGTCCGTCTCACGGGCGATTGGCATCTTCGTCACGGCCTGCCCTCGGCGACTCGCGTAGAGAAACAACTCGACGCCGATCCGAAACCGACCCGGCTGACCTTCGATGCCGGCGACCTGCGTGACTGGGACAGCGGCCTGCTCACATTTCTCATGAGCGTGAGCGAGCTATGCCACAAGCGCAAGTTGCCCGCCGACTGGAGCCCGCTGCCCGAAGGCGTGCGCAGCCTGATTCAGCTGGCGGAAGCGGTGCCGGAAAAAACCGGCGCGCGGCACGAAGCGTCGCACAGCACGTTCATCGAAGAGCTCGGCCACGAAGCGATTTCCTATGCGCAGGGGCTCGACGATTTTTTGCGCTTCCTTGGCGAAGTCGCGATCGCGTTCGCCAAGCTGGCGGTGGGCAAGGCGCGGTTCCGCCGGGTCGATCTGATGATCATAATCCAGGATTGCGGCGCCAGCGCGTTCGGGATCGTGACGCTGGTCACATTCCTGGTCGGCGTAATCCTCGCCTTCGAGGGCGCGGTGCAGTTGCAACTGTTCGGCGCGTCTATCTTCGTCGCCGACCTGGTCGGGATCGCGATGAGCCGCGACATGGGCGCAATGATGGCGGCGATTATCATGGCGGGCCGCACCGGCGCCGCGTTCGCCGCGCAGCTCGGCTCGATGAAAGTGACGCAGGAAATCGACGCACTGACCACGATGGGAATCTCGCCGCTCGAATTCCTGGTATTGCCGCGGGTGCTCGCCCTGTTCCTGATGATCCCGCTGCTGTGCGTGTATTCCGATTGCCTGGGCGTGGCGGGCGGCGCCTTCGTCAGCGCGACGATGCTGCATATCCCGCTCGGCACCTATCTGCGCGAAACGCGGGCGGCGGTCACGCTTACCGACATCTTCGGCGGCATCTTCAAGGCCGCCATTTACGGCATCATAATCGCGGTCGCGGGATGCATGCGCGGATTCCAGTGCGGCAACAGCTCATCGGCGGTCGGCGACGCGGCGACCGAGGCGGTGGTCACGGGAATCGTTTACGTGATCGTGGCCTGCGGAATCTTCGCCTTCATCTTCAACGTCATCGGCATTTAAGGAATCCCGCCGCGCGCTGAAATGGCCATCACGCATCCATCGATAAAAGCCTCGGACGGGAAACCGGTCTCGGTCGCCTCGTTCCCGAGGGACGGACCGCCGCCAATCACCGTGAAGAATCTCACGATGGCGTACGGAACCTTCGTCTTGATGAAAGATATAAACTTCACCGTCAATCACGGCGACATCTTCGTCATCATGGGCGGCAGCGGCAGCGGCAAAAGCACCCTGCTCCGTCACATGCTCGGCTTGATCGAGCCGGCCAAAGGCGAAGTCTGGTACGGCGATTTCAATTTCACCAAGGGCGAGCCGGAACAGCGCGAGGAGATGCTGCGGCACTTTGGCGTGCTGTACCAGGGCGGCGCGCTGTGGAGCTCGATGACGCTGGCGGAAAACGTCGGCCTGCCGCTCGGCGAGTTTACCAATCTGTCACAGTCGGAGATTCGCGACGTCGCCGCGCTCAAGCTGGCGCTGGTCGGGCTCAAGGGCTTCGAGGGCTACTACCCGAGCCAGATCAGCGGCGGGATGCAGAAGCGGGCGGGACTCGCGCGCGCGATCGCGCTCGATCCGGAAATCCTTTTCTTCGACGAGCCGTCGGCCGGCCTCGATCCGATAAGTTCGCGCCTGCTCGACGACCTGATCCTCGAGCTGCGCGACAACCTGGGCGCGACCGTGGTGGTCGTCACCCACGAGCTCGCCAGCATTTTCGCAATCGGCAACAACAGCGTTTTTCTCGACGCGGAGAGCAGAACGATGATCGCGCACGGCGACCCCAAGGACCTGCTGGCGCATTCGACCGATCATCGTGTGCAGACTTTCCTGACTCGCGGCGGCGAAGATCACAAAACGGAGAAACCCGAGGGGCAACATGGGTAAGCGAATCAATCCGGCGACGGTGGGCGCGTTCGTTCTCGGCGCAATCGGCCTCGTCCTAACCGCGGTCGTGGTCTTCGGCTCTGGCAGCCTGTTCCGCAAGACCCACGAATTCGTCATCTACTTCGGCGGCGACGTCAACGGCCTGCGAGTTGGCGCGCCAGTCAAGTTCAAGGGTGTCGAGATCGGCGCGGTCAAGCGCATCAAGCTGCGCCTCGAGCAGGACGTCAACCGCGATAACGGCCAGTTGAGGGCCGACGTGCGCATCCCCGTGATCATCGAGCTCGACGAGGAAAAAATTGTTTCGCACGGCGGCACCGCCATCGACCTCGACGACCCGCATACGGTTCCCAACCTGATTCGCGAAGGGATGCGCGCGCAACTCGGATCGGACAGCTTCGTCACCGGCCTGATGTACGTCGCGCTCGACATCCAGCCCAATACGCCAATTCAAATGGTCGCGCCGCCCGGATCGCCGCTGCAGGAAATTCCGGCGGTGCCGAACACACTGGAACAGGCGCAGGCCGTCGCGGTGCGAATCTTCGAGCGGCTCGACAAGGTCGATTTCAACGCCGTCTTCACACAGATGACCGGGATGCTCGATTCGATCCGGCAAATCACCACCTCGCCGTCGCTGCGCGAAGCGGTTAACAATTCTGAAAAAACCCGCGAGCAGCTCGACCACACTCTCGCCGGCGCTCAGCAGACGCTTAGCACGGTGAACGGCCAGGTGCGGCCACTGTCGGAGTCGATACAGAAAACTTCGCTTTCGGCCGACGCCGCGGTGAAGCAGGCGCGGGTCACGCTCGGCACCGTGCAGACGACAATCGAGCCCAACTCGCCGATCAATTACCAGGCGCTGCAGACGCTGCAGGACGTCTCCGCCGCCGCGCACTCGATCAAGGAGTTAGCGGACTACTTGCAGCGTAACCCGAGCGCGATCGTTCGCGGCCGCGACTTCAGCCAGGACTAAGCGATGACCTTGACCAGCTTTTTGAGAATTTTTCTGGCGGGCGCGATTGCGGCGTCGATGACGGGATGTTCCTACCTCGCGAAGGCAATCCTCGCCCCGCAGAAGGATATCTCGAAGTTCTATCTGCTGACGCCCACCGCCGACACCGTGGCGCACGCAACCGCGTCCGCCCAAACCACGACCGGCGATTTCACGCTCGGACTGGGGCCGATCAAGTTGCCGCCATATCTGGATCGCCCGGAAATCGTGACGCGAATCGCGCCCAATCGTCTCGAACTCTCGAAAGAAGATCGATGGGGCGAGTCGATCCAAAACGGTTTCACCAGCGCGATGGAACGCGACCTCGCCGCACAGGCGGGCGCCGCGGTGATCGTATTCCCGTGGTACAACACCGTGCACATCGACATGCAGGTCCAAATCGACGTCTATCGCTTCGAGACCGACGCCAACGGCATCTCCACTCTGTCAGCCAAATGGACAATCCTGGACTCGACCGGCAAGAACATCCTCTACACGGTGGAGTCGAATCTGACCCAACCCTCCAAACCCGGCGATCAAACCGAGGCCGCCGCCGCGCTCAGCCGCACCATCGGCGACCTGAGCGGACAAATCGCAAACATGCTGCAGCAACTGCGCTCGCAGCGCGGTGCGCACACGACCTGACCCCGCAGCTCCGAAACGGCTCTTCCCCTCTCCCTTTTCTGTTAGGGCGAGAATGAAGGTGAGGGTCCTTATCCAGCGCGCATTTCCCGCGCGCGACTCAGGATTCCGCTTTCTTGCCGCAGCGAAGAATCTCGACCGACGCTCCCGCGCCCGCGTAAAATACGAGATAGGTCATCACAGTTCAGGGATGAACTGTTCAGCCTGATGCCTCCAATTTTTCCGCGCTACATATACGGTATGCGTCACGATGCCGCACACTCGCCGCACTCTCCCGAAATCGGGCGCGCTCAGCTTGCGACGAAAATAGTTTCTGACGGAACGAAGCTACCGATGGTGCAGGAGACCTCCCGAATACACCACCGGTGGTATGATCGCTCCTTCCTTCTACAACTCGAAGTCAGCTTCTTCCAGGATGCGTGCCGCACGATACAGGAAGCTGTTACCCAGCACGCCATCGACGACGCGATGGTCGTACGACAGCGCCAGGTACATCATGGTGCGGATTGCGATCGCGTCGGCGCCGTCAACTTCGACCACCACCGGCCGCTTCTTCACCTCGCCCATCCGCAGGATACCGACCTGCGGCTGATTGATGATCGCGAAGCCGTAGAGATTGCCCTCGCGCCCGGGATTCGAAAGCGTGAAGCTGCCGCCGGCGAGATCGTCCGCAGTGATCTTCTTCTCGGCGACCTTGCGGCGCAGGCTCTCGATCGCACGCGCGATTCCCACCACCGACATGCCTTCCGCCGCCTTGATTACCGGCACCAGCAGGCCTTCGTCGGTATCCATCGCGATGCCGAGATTGATCTCACGGCGCGTAACGACGGAGTCGCCGACCACCGACGCATTCATCCGCGGAAATTCCTTGAGCGCGCGAACGGTCGCCGCGGCCGCCAACGGCAGAAACGTCAGATTGAATCCTTCGCGGCGTGCGAACTCATCCTTATGCTTCGCCCGCAACCGCATCGCATTGGTGACATCGACTTCCGCGACGGTGCCGACGTGCGGCGAATGCGTCTTCGAGTACACCATGTGCTCGGCGATGAGCTTGCGCCGTCGCGTGAACGGCTCGACGATGTCGCCCTCGATCGGTTGATAGAGCGGCGGCTTGAAACCCGGACCCGATTGAACCGGCGTAGCCGCGGCAGCGGTCGTCGCGGGACGCGGACCGCTTTGCGCGGCGCCATTGGTCTGCGGCTGCGTGGCGACGCTCGGCGTCCCAGTTTTGCGCAGCGTATCGAGGTAGCGCTGCAGGTCGCGCTTGCTGACGCGTCCGCCGATTCCGGTTCCCGGCACACGACTCAGATCGATGCCCTCTTCCGCCGCTATTTTCAGCACGACCGGAGAAAACCGTCGCGGACCGCCCTCGTCGGTTTCGGCTTCACGAAGTCCCGCCCCCGCCGCTTGTATTGGCTGCGGCGACGGCGCGGCCGGCGGTGGCGACGCGGGCTTTACTCGCGCCGGCGTTGCCTCCGGCTTGGGCGCGGCTTTCGGCGCGACCACTTTCAATTTCGCCGGAGCCTCGGCGCCCGCCTGCTCGATCACAGCGAGCGTCGCGCCGACCGGCAACGTCTGCCCTTCGGCGGCGACAATCTTCGCGATTCGTCCCGCGCCGGGCGACGGAATCTCGGTATCGACCTTGTCGGTTGAAATTTCGACCAGCGGCTGATCCTCGATGACGACGTCGCCTTCCTTGACCAGCCACTTCGAGATCGTGCCTTCGACGACACTCTCGCCCATCTGCGGCATCGTTACGTCGATCGCCATTTCAGTACGCCGCCAGGCTGCGGATCGCGTCCACGATTTTGTTGGTGCTCGGCAGGATGAAGTCCTCGAGCGGCGGACTGAAGGCGACGTGCGAGTCGGCCGCGGCGACGCGGCGCACCGGACCGTCGAGAAACTCGAACGCGTTCTCCATGATAATCGCCGAGACCTCGCCGCCGATTCCGCCAGTCAGCCGATCCTCGTGCACCACCAGCACCTTGCCGGTCTTGCGCGCGGTCGCGAGGATCGCCTCGCGATCGAGCGGCAGCAACGTGCGCAAATCGAGCACTTCGACCGCAAGCCCGTCTTCCTTCTCGACGATTCGCGCCGCGTCGAGCGACTGCCCGAGCGTGCCGCCGTAGGTGATGATCGACAGGTCGGCGCCTTCCTTGCGAATCTCGGCGACGCCGATCGGCACGGTGAAATCACCTTCAGGAAGGTCTTCCTTGATACTGCGATAGAGCCGCTTGTGCTCGAAGTACACGACCGGATTGCCGTCGCGAATCGCGCTTTTCAAAATTCCCTTCGCATCGTACGGCGTCGCCGGCGCCACCACCTTGAGTCCGGGCACGCGCGTGAACCACGCCTCGGGATTCTGCGAATGGAACAGCGCGCCGTGAACGCCCGCGCCCGACGGCGCACGAATCACCAGCGGACACGCGGCCTTGCCACCGTGACGGTAGCGCAAGGTCGCCGCCATGTTGACGATCTGATCGAAGGCGCACGAGATAAAATCCGCGAACTGCATCTCCACCACCGGACGCATCCCGAGCACCGCCGCGCCGATTCCCGCGCCGACGATCAGCGCCTCCGAGATAGGCGTGTCGATGACGCGATCCTCGCCGAACGCGTCGAGCAAGCCTTCGGTCGCCTTGAACGCACCGCCCAAATCCGCGACATCTTCGCCCATCACGAAGACGTTATCGTCGCGGCGCATCTCCTCGTGCAGCGCGGAATTGATCGCCTTGATGTAAGTGACTTCCATGATTTAACGGTTGCCGTTGGCCGAAGAGTTAGTCGAAGCCGGCGCGCCCGGAGGCGCGTAAATATCTTCAAGTGCTTCTTGAGGTTCTGGCAGCGGGCTGCTCTCCGCGAAATCGACCGCCGCCTGCACTGTCTTGTTCACCCTTTCGTCGATCTGCTCGCGGATGCCTTTGATCTCGTGGCCTTTCTTCTCGAGGTAAAACTCGAAGCGCGGGATCGGGTCGCGGCTCTGCCATTCGATCAGCTCTTCCTGGTCGCGGTAGAGCGCGGCGTCGTGCTCGCTATGCCCGCGGTAGCGATAGGTCTTGCATTCGATCAGCACCGGACCCTCGCCCGCGCGGGTCTTGGCGATCAGGCGCTCGCTCAACTCGAGCACCGCGAGCAGGTCGTTGCCCGAGCACACGTAACCCTTGAAGCCGTAGGCGACGGCGCGGTCCGCAACGTCTTCGATCGCCATCTGCTTTTCGAGCGGGGTCGAGTACGCGTAGCGATTGTTTTCGCACACGAACACTACCGGCAGTTTGTGCACACCGGCAAAGTTCATCGCTTCATGCACGTCGCCGCGCGAGGCCGCGCCCTCGCCGAAGAAGGCGACCGCGACGTTGGGATTCTTTTTCATTTTGAATTTGAGCGCAGCGCCGACCGCGACTGGCAGCGACGACCCCAGCATCGAGGTCGATCCGAAAACGCCGTGCTCCAAATCGCCGCCGTGGAGAAACGAATCCTTGCCGCGCGAAAGCCCGGTCTCCTTGCCCATCAACTGCGCCATCAGCCGGCCCGGCTCGACCCCGCGCATGATGAACACGCCCATGTCGCGATGCAGCGGTGCGACGAAATCGCCGTCGTGCAGCGGCGCGCAGATGCCGGTGACGATCGCCTCCTGGCCGGCGCCGGAGTAAACGCCGCCGAGGATTTTGTTCTGCCGGTGCAGGCGCGAGACGCGCTCTTCGAACGCGCGAATCAACTTCATCCAGTAATAGAGCTGCAGCTCGTACTCGACGCGCGGAGCGGACTCGACCGAGCCGCGCGCAACATTGGTTTCGGGCATCTTGGGTGTACTCCGGTCTCGCCTATCCCGCTCAGATTAGTCCCTGCTGACGGGCGGGGCAAAACGCTTTTGTCTCCAATGCGACAGTCAGTCCAGCAGCTTTCTAACGCGGTCCTTCAACGACGCGTCGCTCCCGAACAGCAAGCTGGGAAGCCGCAGCGTCAGCTCGATCCAGTTGCGATCGCGCCGCCCGACTTCACGCAGTATCGCGAGGCCCTCGTCGATCTTGCCGAGCTGAAGCAACGCAATCGCGTGCCAGTAACGCATTTCAGGATTGTCGCCTATGAGGCGCTCAGCATCCGTGAACTCGCGCTCGGCCGCTTCCAGATCGCTGCGCTGAGCCGCCTCGTTGCCAAGCCGCATATGAATGTAAGCGCGCCGAACTGCGACGAGCCGGCGAATCTCGACCAGCGGCTCGGCTGCGTCATCGACGCGAAGATCAAAGATGGTGTCAATCCAGGGTCGGCCGGTGCTCTTTGGTTCGACGATCCGAATCGCGGCAGATTGCCGCCCGCGAATGTCGCCGCCTTCAGCCTCGGCCGCATCGAGCGCGGCGACGAATCGATCGACCAGTTCACCCTTCGCACCGCGATACGCCTCCGCCATCGCCGGCCACACAGAGTTCTTGAGCATCATATTGGCCTGCACCGAAAATCCATCGCCGACGATATGTCCAGCTTCTGGAATCGTCGTCGAGCCGGTATGCGCCGCGACCCTGCCGAGCGCATCGACCATCGCGACCTGCCGCACTTCCTTCATCGGATCGGCGGCGAGCAGACCAGCGAGGGCGTCGGGCGCGCTCTTTCGCGCGCGCATCAGGTCGAGTCCGAGCTGCCCGTAAGCGGGATCTCCGAACGCCTGCGTCGCGACTGCGCCTACACCGGCTTCTGCCCACGCGACCAGGAAGACCGAGAAGTAATGCGACTGCACGGCGACGCCGAGCTGACCGGTGCCAGCATCGCGCGCAACGATCGAGTAAGTATGTGCGAGCTGGTCGGCGGTCAGTGTCATCGCGGGTCCTCCAACGTCCTTTGTACCATCCAATCATTGTGTCGTCCCATCATTGTGTCATCCAGTCTTCGTGTCATTCAGGGATCGCAGCGAAGAATCCCGGATGGGCTCGGCCTTTTGTGTCATTCAGAGCCGCCGCGGCGAAGAATCCCGGCTCCTTCTGTTCCCCTCTCCAGAAGGGAGAGGGGTTAGGGGAGAGGTGCGCCCAATGACGGCTGCGAGACATTTCGCCCCCATCCGGGATTCTTCGCCGCGGCGGCTCTGAATGACAATAGGAAGGCGACGCGAATCCTCGCGCGTACTTCATACCAAGGAGTATCATCGAACAGTGAAGACGAACCCCTTCCCGTGGTTCCCGTGGTGGCCGAAGGTCGAAGAGAGCCACTACATGCCGATCATAGTAATCGCGCTAGTTCTGACGGCGGTGCTGATTTATTTTTCTGGAATCTAGAACACCCCAAATTCCGCACTTAGGGCATCCAGCTTCTCGCGATCGCAGTTTTCTTTTGCAACTAGGTTGCCTCCTCGTACTTGATGGCTTATAAACGCGATTGATGGCGTCGTTACATTCATCGCTCGCTTCCGAGCAGCGCGAACGCGCGCCGATCCGCGATATCCTCGATCGAGCGCTGGCCGACGCGCGGCTCAGCGATGCCGACGCGATCGCGCTTATCGAATGCCCCGACACTGACCTCGACGCGATGCTTTCCGCGGCCGCCGAACTTCGCGATCGCGGCAAGGGCCGAGACGTAACTTACTCGCGCAAAGTCTTTTTACCGATTACTAACCTGTGCCGCGATCGATGCACCTACTGCACGTTCCGCAAAGATCCCGGCGACCCGGGCGCGTGGACGATGATGCCCGACGAGATTGCGCTGTGGTCGCGGCGCGGCGCCGAGCTCGGATGCAAAGAGGCGCTGATGTGCCTCGGCGACAAGCCCGAAGTAGCGTTCAAAGAATATCGCGAGACACTGGCGACGCTCGGCGTCCGCACGACGATCGAATACGTCGGCCGCGCGTGCGAAATAGCGCTTGCCGAGGGACTGCTGCCGCATACCAACGCCGGCCTGATGACCTCCGACGAGATGCGCGCGCTGCGTCCGCTCAACGCCAGCATGGGTTTGATGCTCGAAAATATCTCGCCGCGATTGCGGGCGCGCGGAGGAGTGCATCAGGCGGCGCCCGACAAGGACCCCGCGCTGCGTATCAAGATGATAGATGACGCCGGGGCGCTGCGGATTCCGTTCACCACCGGAATCCTGCTCGGTATCGGCGAGACTCCGGCCGAGCGCGCGCTGAGCCTGACCGCGATTCGCGACACCCATGAGCGTCACGGTCATATCCAGGAAGTGATCATCCAGAATTTTCGCGCGAAGCCTGAAATTGCGATGGCCGACGCGCCGGAGCCCGACGCCTACGACATGGCGCGCGCGATCGCGACTGCGCGCCTGGTGCTCGGTCCCGCGATGAACGTGCAGGCGCCGCCCAACCTGTCGCCGCGTCAGATCGAATTGTTCCTGAGCGCGGGAATCAACGACTGGGGCGGGATTTCGCCGCTTAGCAAGGACTACGTGAATCCCGAGGCGCCGTGGCCGCATATCGAAAAACTCGGAGAGGCGTGTGCGCGAGCCGGTTTCACGCTCGGTGAAAGGCTCGCAATTTATAACGAATACATCAATGATGAATGGCTCGACCCGGCGGTCGCGACTAAAGTGCGCGCGATATGGGATCGACCTGTCGGAGGCCAATCATGAACCTGGAGTACTGGCGCACTTACGTCGATGAAATCGAAGCGACCCCCGTTGAGGCTCTGCTCGGCCGGTCGTCGCCGGCGGTTCGCACCGCGCTTGAACACGCTCTCCTGAAAAAAGAACTGACGCCCGAAGAGGGTTTTTCACTGTACACCTCCGAAGGTGATGACCTGCGCGCGGTGGTGAAATGCGCGGACCTCGCGCGCGCCGAGGATATCGGCGACGAAGTCACCTACGTCGTCAATCGCAATATCAACTTCACCAATATCTGTTTCGTCGGATGCCAGTTCTGCGGCTTCAAGCGCCAACGCTGGGAGGCCGACGCCTACGACCATTCCGACGAAACGATCGTGCGCAAAGTGGCCGACGCGGTCGCGCGCGGAGCCACCGAGATTTGCATGCAGGGCGGCATCAACCCCGACATGCCGCCGTTCAAGTATCGCGACCTGCTCGATGCGATGAAGCGCGCGTTCCCCGAGATTCACATCCACGCGTTCTCGCCGATGGAAATAATGTACGGCGCCAAGCGCGTGCGGATGGACTACCCGGAATACATCGCGATGCTCAAGGAGCACGGCCTCGGATCGATTCCGGGCACCGCGGCGGAAATCCTAGACGACGGCGTGCGCGAAATTCTGAGCCACAAGAAAGTCGATGTCGCCGCGTGGGTCGAGATAATCACCACCGCGCACGCGGTCGGCGTGCCGACGACTTCAACTGTGATGTACGGCCACGTCGAGAGTCCGCAGCACGTCGTGAATCATCTCGACTTGCTGCGCACGATCCAGAAACAGACCCATGGCTTCACCGAGTTCGTGCCGCTGCGATTCATCCATCAGAACACCATGCTCTATCGCAAGGGCCTGGTCTCGCCGGTCGATCGCGGGCAGCTCGATTTCCAGATGTACGCGACTTCGCGGCTGTTTCTGCGCGGGCAGATCGACAACCTCCAAACGTCGTGGGTGAAGTGCGGCGTCGAACTCGCGGCGCTCACGCTCAAGGCTGGATGCAACGATCTGTCGGGCACGCTGATGGAGGAAAGCATCACGGCGCAGGCGGGCGGCGACTCGGGCGAGTTCGTGCCGGTTGACGTGTTCGAGGACAAGGCGCGCGAGATGGGCCGCGTCGCGGTCGAACGCACCACGCTCTACAAAAAGCTCTACGGCAAAAAGGCACCCAATGGCGCGCGGCCAATCGCGACCCCTCCCACGTCGGCAGATCACCACGCTAGCGGGGGGAGTGGGTGCGGCTAAGTTCATTCGCGGATTGGTCCGACGCATCGATCCGGCGCGGCTGACCGTCGTCGTCAACACCGGCGACGACGAGACGTTTTACGGGCTGCACGTCTCGCCCGATATCGACACCGTCACTTACACGCTCGCCGGCGCGGTAAATCGCGCGCAAGGCTGGGGCCTCGAAGGCGAATCGTTCAACGTGCTGCCGGCGCTCGAGCGCTTTTACGGCAAGCCGTGGTTCGGGCTCGGCGATCGCGACCTCGCCACTCATCTATACAGGACCGAGCGGATGCGCCAGGGCGCGTCGCTCAGCCGAATCACTGCGGAAATCGCCGATGCGTTCGCGGTCAAGTCGCGGATCCTCCCGATGAGCGACGATCGCGTGCGGACCTTCGTGAAATTGCGCGGGCGCCGTGCGATCCCGTTCCAGGAATACTTCGTGCACGGACGCGCGCGCGGCGCGGTCGAGAAGATCGAGCTGCGAGGAATCGGGGACGCGCGCCCAACTCGCGCGGTGCTCGACGCGCTTCGCAAATCGGACGCGGTGATCCTGGCGCCGTCAAATCCGTTCGTCTCGCTCGGCCCGATTTTGCAGTTGAAGGGCGTGCGCGAGGCGTTGCGGAAAGTGAAATCGCGCGTCGCGGCCATCAGCCCCATAGTCGGCGGCAAAACCATCAAAGGCCCCGCCGACAAAATGCTGCGCGGACTCGGAATGGAAGTCTCGCCGCTCGGAGTTGCGCGCCTCTATCGCGACATCGTCGGGCTGTTCGTTCTCGACCACGCCGACGCCGGCTACGTCGAATCGATCGAACGGCTGGGGATGCGCGCGATTGCAACCGACACGATCATGACCACGCCAGAGCGTGCCGCGGCGCTGGCAAAAGTGGTTCTGCAAGCGCTTCAGGTGTAGTACTCTGATCCCGCCGATGCGCACGATAAGTCTCACAGCGGTCGAGGGCATCCCGATGGTGAAGGCGGGCGACGATCTCGCCGCTCTGATCGTCAAGGGGCTCGACGACACCGGCTTCAAGCTCGCCGCCGGCGATATTCTTGTCATATGCCAGAAGGTAGTCTCGAAGTCCGAAGGCCGCGTCGTGAACTTCAAGGATTTCGAGCCGTCCGAATTCGCCAAGGCGTACGCTATGCGATGGGAGAAAGATCCGCGCGCGGTTGAAATTGTGCTGCGCCAGACCAGCAGAATTGTGCGCAATGATCGCGGCGTGATGATCGTCGAGACCGGACCCGGATGGGTCTGCGCCAACGCCGGCGTCGATGAATCCAACAGCCTCGAGGACGACCGCGCGATACTGCTCCCTGAAGATCCCGACGCGTCCGCGCGCGGCCTGCGCGACGAGCTTCGCCGCCGCCTCGGCGTGACGGTTGCCGTGCTGATCACCGACACCTTCGGACGTCCCTGGCGCGACGGCCTCACTGAAATCTGCCTCGGCATCGCGGGCATGAATCCGATCCTCGATTTGCGCGGCACCACCGACCTGGGCGGCCGCGAATTGCATCACACCGTCGTCGCAATCGCCGACGAGATCGCATCCGCGGGCGGCCTGCTGATGGAAAAAGCGGGCGCCATTCCGGCGGTCGTCGTGCGCGGCTACCAATACCAACCATTCGAAGGCAGCGCCAAGATATTGATTCGCCCAGCCGAAGCCGATTTATTCCGCTGATACGAATCCGCCGAAAAAAAAGTGAAGAGAGCCAAAGCAACACAACTCGCCGCCGCATCGACGCCTGAAGCGTTGAATCCAGCGCGCCTGGTCGAAGCCGATTTGGCGGCGGTCGAAGCGAAACTCTCGCGCCTGCTCGACTCGAAAGAACCGATCATCGCGGAAATCTGCCACTACCTGGTTGACGCCGGCGGCAAGCGGCTGCGCCCGACTTTCATCATGATGGTGTACCGCGCGTGCGGCGGACCCGAGGCCACCGTCGATCAACCGATCGACGCGTCGATCGCGCTCGAACTAATTCACTCCGCGACCCTGCTCCACGATGACATCATCGATCGCGGCATGCTGCGCCGCGGCAAGCCGTCGGCCTTCGCGCGCTACGGATTCGGCCCCTCGCTAATCGCGGGCGACTACCTGTTCTGCCGCGCGTTCGAGGTCTCCGGCCGCTTCGATGAACGTCTGGTACGTACCGCGGCACAGGCCTGCATCCAGCTCACCGAAGGTGAAGTGATGGAGAGCAGGTTCCGGCACAACGCGTCCGCGACCCTGGCCGACTATATCAACGTGATCGATCGCAAGACCGCGTCGCTATTCTATGCCGGTGGCCGGCTCGCGGCAGAACTGGCCGGCGTATCGACCCGGACGATCGATTCGATGGCAAAGCTCGGGACCGCGATGGGCCTGGCGTTCCAAATGGTCGATGACCTGCTCGATATCCTCGGACCCGAAGAAAAAATCGGCAAGCCGGTCGGCTCCGACTTGCGCGCCGGCATTCCGTCGCTCCCGGTGGTGCTCGGGGTCGAGCGCAGCGCCGAGCTGCGCGCGCTGTTCCAGAACGGGAGCATGATGGACGGTGCGGTATTCGAGCGCGCACTCAACCTTTTGCGCGATCCTGAAATCATCGCCGCCGCGCGCCGGCTGGCCGCCGAGCAGATCGCGCTTGCGCGCTCAATCGTCGGCGAGCTCGAACCGTCGCCCTATCGCGACGGCCTGGCAACGTTGATCGACGACCAGACCTCCCGCGAAGTCTGAAATGCCGAACGCGATCGTCGTCGGCGCCGGACCGGCGGGTGCCCTGCTCGCCTACCTGCTCGCGCGCCGCGGCGTCCCGGTCACACTGCTCGAACGGCAGACTGATTTCTCGCGCGAGTTCCGCGGCGAGATCCTCATGCCGTCGGGCATCGCGGCACTGCACGAGACCGGACTTCGCCAGCCGCTCGACGCTTTGCCGAATCTGCCGATCAAAACGGTCGAGATCTTTCGCGGCGAGCGGAAAGTGGTCGCTATTCCAATCGCCAGCCTCGATCCAGCGCCGCGCGTCGCGCCGCAACCCGCGATGCTCGAGATGATTGTCGCCGAGGCCGCAAAATTTCCCGGCTTCAAGCTCGAGCGCGGCATCACCGTGCGCGATCTCATCTACGAAAAAGATCGCGTGATGGGCGTGCATGCCGATACGCTCGCAGGTCCGCGCGATTTCCGCGGCGACTTCGTCATCGCCTGCGACGGGCGCGCATCCGCGATTCGAAAACGCGCCGCGCTACCCGAGGACCGCATCATGCAAGGCTTCGATGTGGTCTGGGGCCACGTCGCCGGCCACTTCCTCGACGGCCGCACCGCGCGCGGCTACATCGGCAGCGGGCACCTGCTCATCCTGTATCCGTCCCCCGAAGGGCACATGCAGATCGGATGGGTGATCGACAAAGGGACCTTCGGCGACATCAGAAAGATGGGCGCCGACGGATGGATCAAGGAGTTCGCGCCGCACGTGTCGCCCGACCTGCGGAATTTTCTCGTCGCGAACAAGACCGGCCTCGAGCATCCATTCCTGCTCGACGTTGTTTGCGATCGGCTGCGCGAATGGACCGCTCCGGGTCTGCTGCTGATCGGCGATGCGGCGCATCCGATGTCCCCCGTCGGCGGCCAGGGAATCAACCTCGCCCTGCGCGACGCGGTCGTCACGGCCAACCATCTCGGCCGCGCGCTCATGATGCGTTCCGACGAAGCCACGCTCGATTTCGCCGCGCGCAACATCCAGGCCGAGCGCTGGCCCGAGATCACAACCATCCAGGACATGCAGCAGATCGCACCGCGTTTCGTGGCGTCGAACTCACTCCTGAGTCGCGTCGTCACCAGCGCACCGATGATCGCCTTCGCAAAAATCTTCCTCGCCGGCTACCTCGCCCGCCGCTTCGCCCCCTTCCTGAACGGCGTAACCCGCGTCGTAATGGAGCAATAATCGCGGTTGATGTGGTGATTTGCAGCAGACCCTGAAACCCAAAATTGCGGGTTTTCTCAGACCATGGACAGACGCGAAAGATTCATACATCTTGTAATCGAAGCACTGGGGAAGGCACGCGAGTTAAAGACATTCGCGCTTGACCCAGAATCGAAAGCGAAAGCCGCAGGACTAATGGCGCGCGTACAGAAAAGCCAAAAGACGATGGAGGCACTGAATCAGGCTTCCGCGTCGAACGGAAAGGGTTTGGATAAGGCCACGCTGGATAGCGCCTTGGATCGCCTGATTGAGACAATGGATGGCGTCAATCGCGAACTTGACGATCTTCTCGCCAAAGCCAAGAAATAAGAGCGAATCCTCCTGGCCGGCTTTATCGCTAAGCGCTTCGACTCCTTCCTGAACGGTGCAACCCGCGTCGTAACGGAGCAGTAGGCAATGCGGTCAGCTTGGAACACACTTACCGCAATGTTGCCACATGTATTGCCCGCACTTCCTGTTTGTCCACGCGGATACTTCGTCGTAAGTCTCAGTCTCGAACCAAATTTTTTGGTACTCGTTTGCTTTCATGCCGCCGACTGAATCACAATGGGCGCGATGCAGTCTCGGAACTCGGCGGACGTTTAATATGAATCCGCGTCCAGCGGCTTGAATCTGTGCTAAATCGAGTTGATTACTGATTTCACGCATTACGGTTCTCGGTAGTGATCTAAATTTTAAGGCGTCGGACAGCCGCATCCTCCATCGAAGCGTTTCCACGGCATCTTGGCCTTATCATTCGGATCAGCATGTTTCCAAACTTTTGAATTGCAACCACGGCAAACACCGTCAAAGTGATACGCGACCAACGACTGCACTGCCGCTGGTATTCGGTCTGGGGGCAACCGCCACGACTTCACGTCCGTTACGGTACGATGGCGACATTGAGAGGGGAATTTGGGCATGACTGGGGATGAGTAGCGCCATTTAGCGTGCAGGAAATGGCCACTCGCTTTGCGGACTCGCCATAATGTTCGTCAGAATTCGAACCTCTGCATGATTGCCACATAACGACTGAGCCTTCAACCAAGTCGGACGAGATCAACGTGAGAAGTGACTATTGTTGAAAAATCTAAAGTCTGAAACGCTATCGAAAAGCTCTGCTTAGTTGAGATTGACATGAAGCGAAGAAAGAGCGAAAACATATCTTGTGGCTGCGCTTCCGAAACCTTCGTCATGGACCGATCCTTCAACCTCGATTCAAGTCGTCAAACGGCCGCAACAGCTTGAATTTTCAGGGGTTTTTCGCGGACATGAACTCACTCGCAAAGACCGGCGACTAAGCTCCGGGCTAGCACCGCTTGATGTCCTGATCGACGGCGGCATTCCGCGCGGGCGAATCAGCGAAATCACCGGGCGCGCCGGTTCGGGCAAGACTTCGATTGCCGCATCGTTCGCCAGTTTCGCCACCCGTCGCGGCGAGGTCGCCGCATGGCTCGACAGTTCCGGCAGTTTCGATCCCGAGAGTATGACGGCGGCGGGAGTCGATCTGCGCCGGATGCTGTGGGCATCGACGAGAAAAGGATCCAAGAACCTTCGTTCCCCTCTCCAGAAGGGAGAGGGGCCAGGGGCGAGGTCGATCGTCAAAGCGGCGGAACTCGTGCTCCAGGCAGGCGGCTTCGGCCTGGTCGTCGTCGATTTCGGCGAGGCAGTCCGCTCACTCACTTATGCGTCATCGCTCAGAATCGCGCGCGCGGCCGAGCGCAGCGGCGCCGCCGTGATTGCGATCGCGCCGTGGCGAATGTGCGGGACATTCGCGGCACTGAGCATCGCCGCCAGCCGCGCCGCGACATCGTTCAGCCGCCTCGCTCCCGGCGCGCCGGTGATGTTCGACGGACTCACGGTCGATGCGATGGTTGCGCGCAACAAGATGGGCGGGACGGGGCGGCGCGTTCGCGTGCGCGTGCTCGTCGATCCAATTCCAAATCCATTCGAGGTGCATCCGCATCGCGACGGCAAGGAATTTCCAATTCGATTTTCCGCAAGCAGCTAGCAACTAACCCGGTGTTACGATGGCTCGTATCGCGTGCATCATGGTCGCCGATTTTTCTATTGCGGCGATTGTGCGCTCGAATCCCGCGCTCGCGGACAAGGTGCTGGCTATCGGAAAAAGTCTCGCGCCGCACGCCGAGCTCGACGCCGTTTCTGTGCGCGCGCGTGAGCTGGGAATTCGCTCCGGCATGACGATCGCGCAGGCGCGCGCGATCTCCTCGGATCTGATCGTAGTCCATCGATCGTCCGCGGCGGAAAGCTCGGCGCATTCGGCCCTGCTCGACGCGGTCGAATCGGTTTCGCCGGTAGTGGAATCGGGCGCGCCGGGATGCGCGTGGGTCGATCTCGCGGGCCTGCATCGCATCTTCAACGGCGAAGAAAGCATTACCGCCGATCTGATCCGATGCGTGCGCAGAGTCGGGATGGAGCCGGCCGCCGGGGTCGCGGCCAACAAGGAAATCGCGCATCTGGCCGCGCGATGCGGCGGTGTCCGCGTGATCGAAGCCGGGCGCGAGCGTGAATTCCTGAATTGGCTGCCGCTCGACATGCTCAACCTCGGAAAATCGGATCGCGGCGACGACCTCGAGAGCACGCTCGCGCGATGGGGGATGCGCCGGCTCGGCGAGCTCGCGCGTCTCAATCCCGACGCGATCGGCACGCGGCTCGGCCGTCGCGGGGTCGAGTTGGTGCGGCTTGCGCGCGGTGGCAGTCCCGCGCCGCTGGCGCCGCGCCGCCGCGCCGAAGTTTTCGCCGAGACCGTCGAGCTCGAATACGGAATCGAGCTCATGGAGCCGCTGGGATTCGTCATGCGTGCGATGCTCGAGCGACTGGCCGAGCGGCTTTCGATTCGCGGCATGGAGGCCGGCGATATCACGCTCGCGTTCGGGATGAGCGGTCATCGCAGTTTCAACCGCCGGGTCGAGGTGGCGGCGCCGTCGAACGACGTCCGCGCGATTCTCGCGCTGATCAACCTGAGCCTTGAAGCGGCGCCGCCCGAGGCCGCCGTCGAATCGATTCGAATCGAGATCGCGCCGCGCGTCCCGCGGCCCGCGCAGACCGACATGTTCCTGCCGCCGAGTCCCGCGCCCGACAAGCTGCAGACCACGATCGCGCGGCTATCGGCGCTATGCGGCCCCGGCAATGTCGGCATGCTGAGTGCGGAGAATTCGCATAGGCCCGAAGCGACGCGGCTCGATGCATTCTCACCGCCCGTGCCGGCTTTTCCTGAAAAAACGCCCGCGAAAAATGTGACGCAGCTCGTGATACGCGCGATCCGTCCGGCGCGCGAAATCGAAGTGATGTGCTCGCGGGAGATTCCGGAGTTCGTCCGCGGCGAGAATCTTGGCGCGCGCGTGATCTCGATCGCCGGTCCGTGGCGGCGCGACGGCGAATGGTGGCTCGGGTTCACCGCGGATGCGGACACACCCACGGATTCATCCGATAAAACAAATCCAGCATTGCAGCGCGGCCTCGAACTACATGATGGACGCATGTTCGGAGCGCATCCGCGCCAGGTGTCCGCAGAAAATCTGAAAGCGCTGTCCACGCTCACGCCGGCGCCCTCGCCCACTCCTCACCTCAACGGCAACAACGGAAATGGAGCGATCACCAAAATGAATGGCGCAAATAAATGCGGCTTCATCCGCGATTATTACGAACTCGCGCTCGAAGACGGCGGCGTTTACCGCGTCTTCCGCGACGTCAACTCGCACAAGTGGTTTCTCGACGGCGCCTACGACTAAAATGCATGGACATTATGTATAGGCGTTTGTCTACGCTTAATCAGGTGCTGGAGATAAAAAAATATGTGCAAGAAATTTCCCGCGTTCAAAACCGATAAGGAAGCGGACAAATTCCTTGAACAGGATTTGTCCGACTACATCAGCGCCGAAAACTTCGCGCCGTTTCAGTTCGAGTTCAGGCCTAAACAGAAATCGGTCAATCTTCGAATCTCCGAAGAACTACTGAATGCAGTTCGCGATGTCGCGCAACGCCGCGGCATCCCTTACCAGCGTTACATTAGGCAGACCCTCGAAGCCTCACTCCGGCAGGCAAAAAAATCGCGCTCAGGAAAGGGACGCGCTCAACGCTCAGGCAAGTAACTATTCCGGCCTGATCGATACGGTGTTGCCCTAGCGGCGAATCGCCATGAACTCCGATTACATCGAGCTGCGCGCGCGCAGTGCGTTCAGCTTTCTTGAAGGTGCGAGCACGCCCGAGGATCTTGCGGCGCGCGCGGCGGAACTCGGCTACAACGCGATGGCGCTGGGCGATCGCGACGGACTCTATGGCGCCCCGCGCTTTTACCAGGCCGCCAAGTCCGCCGGCATCCGGCAAATCGTCGGCGCGGAGCTGACGCTCGACGACCAGTCGCGCCTTTACCTCCTCGCGCCCGATCGTAAGCGCTACCAGAATCTCTGCCGCATGATCACCGACTCGAAGATGCGCGTGCTCAATCCCGGCGCGCTCGCACGCGACGGCGCCGTCGCTGCGCCCGTTTATCCTGCCAAGGGCGAGAGCCGCATCACGCTCGACCAGCTCGAGCGTTACGGCCGCGGACTCATCTGCCTTGCCGGCGGCGTGATGAGCCCGCTGGCGCGCATGCTGGTGCGGGGCGAGGATCCACGCGCGCTGAGCGACCGGCTTGGCGGGATTTTCGGCGCGGGGAATTTCTATATCGATTTGCAGCGTCATCTCGACGCCGGCGAGGAGCGCCTCAATCGCAAGCTCGCGGCACTGGCGGACGCCGCGCGAATCCCGATGGTCGCGACCAACGACGTATGCCACGGCGGCTCGGATCGCAGACTGCTCGACGTGCTGACCTGCATCCGGCTCAAGACCACGCTCGAGGAAGCCGGCCGCGCTCTGTGGATCAACAGCCAGCGTCACCTGAAATCGCCGGCCGAGATGTGCGCGCTGTTCCGCGATCTGCCGGCTGCCGTCGCCGCCTCGCGCGCGATTGCCGAGCGATGCAGTTTCCAGCTCTGCGACATGGGCTATCGCTTCCCCGACTATCCGCTCCCGCCGAACGAAACAGTCGACAGCTATTTGCGCATTCTCACCTATGCGGGTGCGCGCGAGCGATGGCGCGGCGCGATTGACGCCCGCACGCGCCGCCAACTCGAACACGAACTCGGCGTCATCGCGAAGCTCAAGCTGGGCGGCTACTTCCTCATAGTTTGGGACATCGTGCAGTTCTGCCGCGAGAATCGAATCATGGTGCAGGGCCGCGGCTCCGCTGCCAACAGCGCGGTGTGTTACGCGCTCGGAATCACGGCGGTCGATGCGGTCAAGATGGAGCTCCTGTTCGAGCGCTTTCTTTCCGAGGAGCGCGGCGAATGGCCCGACATCGATCTCGACCTGCCCAGCGGCGACGATCGCGAGATGGTGATTCAATACGTCTATCGCCGCTACGGCGAACGCGGCGCCGCGATGACCGCGAACGTGATCACTTATCGCACCAGGAGCGCGGTGCGCGAAGTCGGCAAGACTCTCGGCTTTTCCCCCGAACAGGTTGACCGCCTCGCCAAGCTCAACCAGGTGTACGAGTTCCGCGATCATCACGACGATCTGGCGTCGCTGCTCAAGCGCGGCGGGGTCGATGCGGCAGCGCCGCGAATCATGCTGATGGTAGAGCTGGTGCGCAAAATTCAGAGTCTGCCCCGCCATCTCGGACAGCATAGCGGCGGCATGGTGATCGCCGCGCAGCCGCTCGATGAAATTGTGCCGCTCGAGCCGGCCTCGATGCCCGGCCGCGTGGTGATTCAATGGGACAAGGACGACTGCGCCGACCTCGGCATCATCAAGATCGATCTGCTCGGGCTCGGCATGCTGGCCGCATTGAAAGAAGCGATCCCGATGATTCGCACGCACGAAGGCGTCGAGATCGATCTCGCGCATCTTCCGCCCGACGACCCCGACGTGTACGCGATGCTGCGGCGCGCGGATACCGTCGGCGTTTTTCAAATTGAGAGCCGCGCGCAGATGGCGACGCTGCCGCGGATGAAGCCGGAGCGATTTTACGACCTGGTGGTCGAGGTCGCGATCATCCGCCCCGGCCCCATCGTCGGCAAAATGGTGCATCCGTATCTCGATCGTCGCAATAAGCGCGCGCCCGTCGTGTATCCGCATCCGTCGCTCGAGCCGATCCTGAAACGCACGCTGGGCGTACCGCTTTTCCAGGAGCAGTTGCTGCGCATGGCGATGACGGTCGCGGGCTTCAGCGGCGGCGAGGCGGAGGAGCTGCGCCGCGCGATGGGATTCAAGCGCTCGGCCGAGCGGATGGAGAAAATCGAGGCGCGTCTGCGCGCCGGGATGTTGCGCAACGGCCTGCAAGGCAGCGTCGCCGACGACATCGTGCGCTCGATCACCTCGTTCGCGCTGTACGGCTTCCCCGAATCGCACGCCGCCAGCTTCGCGCTGATCGCATACGCGTCGGCATACCTGAAGTACCATCATCCGGCAGCGTTTCTTGCCGCGATGCTGAACTGCTATCCGCTCGGCTTCTACCATCCTTCGACGCTGGTGAAAGACGCCGCGCGTCATACTGTCGTCGTGCTGCCGATCGATGCGACCCGCTCAAGCTGGAAGTGCGCCATCGAAACTGTCGATGGACGCCCCGCCGCGCGCATGGGACTGCGATACGTCGCCGGCCTGCGCGAGGAAGTCGGCCTTCGAATCGAAAGCGAGCGCGCTCGCCGGCAATTCGATTCGATTGCGGATCTCACCGCGCGCGTCGGGCCGAACCGCCGCGAGCTTGACGCGCTCGCGTACGCGGGCGCGTTCGCGACATTCGGCCTCGCGCGCCGCGATGCGCTGTGGAACGCCGCCGCCGTCGAGCGCGATCCGAAAAGTCTGCTGGCCGGCACCAAGCCGCGCGATGGAGAAATGCCGCTCGCCTCAATGTCGCCGATTGACGAAACGCTGGCGGACTACGCCGCGACCGGCCTCACGACCGGGCCCCATCTGATGAGGTATCTGCGCACGGATTTGACCGCGCGCGGGATCCTGAGCGCCGACGATCTCACGCGCGCCGGGCATCAATCGTGGGTGAAGACAGCCGGCGTCGTGATCGTGCGGCAACGTCCCGGCACCGCCAAGGGTTTTCTGTTCATCACGCTCGAGGACGAAACCGGGATCGCCAATCTGATCGTCACGCCCGATTTGTTTCAGCAAAACCGTTTGCTGCTGCGCAGCGCCGGAATCCTGCTGGCTGAAGGCGTGCTGCAACAGATTGACGGCGTGACCGCGATTCGCGCGCGCCGCTTCGAGGAGATCCGGATTCCCGGCGCGATCCCGCCCTCGCACGATTTTCACTGATCTACCGAGCATCAGCGCACAATGCGTAACCGGTTTTTCGCCTTAACGTACAGTTAGGTGAGAGCGAATGCCGCCAATCAAGGAGGCCGCTCCATCTTCAAGGAGTTTCTTTTATGGTTTCGAAATGGTCTCGCGGTATCGTTCCCATAGTGATGGCGATCGCTTTGGTCGCCGCGGTGGCGCATGTCGCTTCGTCGAGTTCCGGCGCAACGGGCGGCCCGATGGTGCATCGCGGCTTCCACGACATGCACGGCGGCATGGACGCGCTCGGCGTGCCGCTCCCGCTCTTGTTGAGGGCCGCCAATCTGACCGACGCTCAGAAGCAGCAGATTCACACTATCTTCGAGAAGCGGCGCGCCGCGCGTGAAGCTGAACATCAGCAACTCAAAGCCGCCAAGGAAGCGATCGCGGCCAAGTTCACCTCGACCGGCGTGGTTGCATCCAGCGACCTCTCCAGCTCGGTTGCGACAATGAATCAGGTGCGCGATCGAATGATGAACGAGCGGATTCAGGACGCGATCGCGATCCGCAACGTGCTTACTCCCGCGCAGCTCACCAAGATCGCGGCGACCAAGGCCAAGCTCGACTCGATTCACGCCGAGATGAAAGCGTTGTGGGCGCAGAGCGGCAGTCCCAGCAGTTCAACAACGACCGAATAATCACAGTTCCATACTTCCATCGACCAGGCGGGGTGCGGTCATCAGGCCGCGCCCGCCTTTTGTTTCCAAGGTTCCTGGTACCGTTCGGCGCTAACCGAGTCCCGTCAAAATGCGCTAGTCTCCGCGCCAAATGGAGCGGTATCAATGAGACTCAAAGGAAAAGTGGCGCTAATCACCGGCGCTGGCTCTGGAATGGGGCGTGCGGCCTCCGTGCTGTTCGCGCGCGAAGGCGCGAAAGTCGCGGCGATCGACGTAACCGAAGCGTCCGCCGCCGAAACCGCGCGCATGATCAAATCCTCCGGCGGCGAGGCGATTTCGATCCGCGCTGACGTGTCCGACTCGGAGGACGCGCGCGCGATGGTCGAAGAGACCGTCCGCGCGTTCGGCGGACTCGACGTGCTCTACAACAACGCCGGAATCGAAGGCGAGTCCGGCTTCATCGCGCAGCTCAGCGAAGAAGCATTCGACCGCGTGATCGCAATCAACCTGCGCGGCGTATGGCTCGGGATGAAATACGGACTGCCGCGAATCGTCGAGCGCGGCGGCGGCGCCGTTATCAACACCGCATCGGTCGCGGGAATCGTCGGGCTCAAGGGCGCGGCCGCATACTGCGCGGCCAAGGCCGGCGTCATCTCGCTCACGCGGGTCGCGGCGCTCGAATACGGGCGCTACAACGTTCGCGTCAACTGCATCTGCCCGGGCGTGATCCACACGCCGATGGTGGATCGAATCACCGGCCCCGACGGACTGCAGCCGAGGTTCATCCAGCGCAGCTCGGTGCTGGGGCGCGTCGGCAACGCGGACGAAATCGCCCACACCGCGCTGTTCCTTGCCAGTGACGAAGCGCCTTTCGCGACCGGCGCACCGTTTATCATCGACGGCGGCTGGATCGCCAGTTAGATAAAGTGCGCGAGTTGAAGTGAAGCGATGGCCCGACTCGCTGGCAAAATCGCAATCGTAACCGGCGCCGCGCAAGGTATCGGCCGAGCGATCGCGTCGCGACTCGCTGACGAAGGCGCCAAAGTCGCGCTGGCCGACATCCAGCTCGCTGCCGCCGAAATCGCCGCGGCGGAAATTCGCGCCGGCGGCGGATCCGCGATCGCAGTCGCGCTCAACGTCACCAAACTCGACGACGCGATCGCCGCCGCCGACCGCGTCGAGCGCGAGCTCGGGCCGATCGACATCCTCGTGAACAACGCCGGCTGGGACATCCTGATGCCGTTCGTCGAATCCACGCCCGAATTTTGGGACAAGGTGATCGCGATCAACTATCGCGGCATGCTCAATTGCTGCAAAGCCGTCGCGCCGCGAATGCAAGCTCGCGGGTCCGGCAAAATCATCTCAATTTCTTCCGATGCCGCCCGCGTCGGCTCCAGCGGCGAGGCAGTTTACGCGGGGTGCAAAGCAGCCATCATCGCTTTCTCGAAAACGCTCGCGCGCGAGCTCGCCGCAAATCACATTAACGTCAACGTCGTCTGCCCCGGACCAACCGACACCGCGCTGCTCAAGAGCGCGATGGCCGGGCGCGAGAAAGTCCTTGACGCGATGGCGCGCGGCATCCCGTTTCGCCGCCTCGGCCAACCGTCCGACCTGGCTGGCGCCGTGGCCTTCTTCGCGAGTTCGGATTCGGACTTTGTCACCGGCCAGGTGTTGAGTGTGAGCGGCGGCCTTACCATGGCGGGTTGACGGTGAGTTCTTCCGATGTTATCTGAACTAACGTTCAGAACATCAAGCTGAGAGGACGGCAGAATCAAATGAGTAATCTCGCGCCTTCAACCGATATCCGATTCTCCGGCCCGGACGGCCTTCCCGCCGACTACAAGGATCTCTTGATCCGGATGCTCTCGATCCAGTCGCGCATCGAGTCTGAATACATGCTCGCGCCCGAACGCACGCTGCTGAAGCCGCTCGCGTTGGCTCCCACAGCCGAAGATAAGGCCGAGTACGCGGCGTTCTGGTCCGACGAAGTTCGCCACGCGAGCTACTGGATGAAGCTGCTCGAAGACCTCGGCGTCACCGTTGACGCAAACTTCATGGCGTCGCCAATGCCAATCTACATTTTCGAGATGCGCGATCAGGCCGAAGATTGGCTCGAATATGGGCTGTTCAGCTTTTTCGCCGATCGCCAAGGCGCCTACATGGGCTTCGAATGGGTCGGATGCAGCTACGAGCCGCTCGCGCGAATCGCGGAACGCGTGCACAAGGAAGAGCTCGGCCACGCCGCGTTCGGCTACCGGCTGATTCGCAGGTACCTGCAACGCGAAGGCGACCGCGGACGCGAGCTGTTGATCAGGCACTTGGCAAAGTGGTACCCCGCCGGGCTCGATATGTTCGGAAAGTCCGGATCAAAGCGGCAATTCGATTACGTCCGATGGGGCCTTCGACGCCGCAGCAACGAGCAGATGCGCGACGAGTTCACCGCGGAGGTCAACAATCTCCTGACCAAGCTCGAAATCCCCATCCCCGATTCGGCCGCCGGTCGCCGCTTCAGCTAGGATGATGAATTGAAAAAATCGAATCTCGAGGAAGCGCCGAAGCGTATCGTGCGAATCAAGCCCGCCGCGCGCTCGATGGCGCCCGAAGAGCGCTACGACGCGAATATCGATCACATCTTGCGAGCGGCTGCCACGGTCTTCGCCGAAAAGAGTTTCGGCCTCGCTTCGATTCGCGACATCGCAGCACGCGCGCGAATTTCCTTCCCCCGCATCTACTATTACCTGCGCAACAAGGAAGAATTGCTCTACCTCATCTCGCGCCGCGCATTTGAACAACTGGTCGCGCTCGCCGAATCCCGAATGTCGGAAACCGACGACCCGGAAGAACGCCTGCGCATCTTCATCCGCAGTCATCTCGAATATCACATGAGCAATCTCGCCGAGATGAAGGTCCTGGTGCGCGAGGCCGATTCTCTCACCGGCCGCTATGCAGCCGACATCACACGCCTCAAGCGCGAGTACTCGCGCATCTGCCGCCGGTTGCTCGAAGGCTACGCCGCGCATCGCAACAAAACTCTCGATCGCGAGCAGGCGCGCATCCTCACGTCGCTGCTGTTCGGCGCGATGAACTGGTTTTACACGTGGTACGAGCCGGCGCGCGACTACGAACAGCGCGGCCGCATCATGGACGAATGCTTCCGCATGATCGCGGGGACTCTTTCCGGCCGCTGAGCGACGATGCTCGAAGGATGTACGCCATTCCCCGCCGACTTCGCGGAGCGCTACGTTCGCGCGGGAATCTGGCGCCGCGAAACAATCCCGCACGCGATCGCCAGGACTGCGCTCAGCCATCCAGATACCGTCGCAGTCAGCGATTCG
Source organism: uncultured delta proteobacterium (assembly GCA_963717005.1). Taxonomy (GTDB): domain Bacteria; phylum Desulfobacterota; class Binatia; order Binatales; family Binataceae; genus Binatus. Next base: position 2,914,586 of record OY970324.1, on the reverse strand, counting down.
ACCCGAAGCCTCACCTACTCTCAATTGGTCGCTGAAGCGGGAACCCTCTCCGACCTCCTCTCGCGCAACGGAATCGAGCGCAACGACCGCGTGATCGTTCAACTGCCCAACTGCGTCGAATTCGCGACACTGACGATCGCGTGTCTCGAAATTGGCGCGATTCCGGTTATGGCGCTGCCGGCCTTTCGCAGAACCGAGCTCCAATACCTGGCGTCGTTGTCGGCGGCGAAAGCGATCGCGGTTGCGCCCGAATATCGCGGATTCGATCACGCCGCCCTGGCTCGCGAGCTTAAGCTTCACCTCATTCTTTCGACCGCGCCGGCGGACGGCTGCGTCTCGATTCATGAGCACGGCGGATCAGCGCGCTCGATTGGCTCGTCGGCCGGCGATCCTTTCGACGTGGCGCTGTTTCTTCTTTCCGGCGGCACCACCGGGATGCCGAAACTCATTCCGCGCACGCACGCCGACTATCTTTACAACGCGCGCGAGTCTGCCGTCGCGTGCGGCCTCGGTTCGGACTCGCGCATCCTGATCGCGCTTCCCGCGGCGCACAACTTTCCGCTCGCATGCCCCGGCTTGCTCGGCGCGCTGCTAACCGGGACGCAAACTGTTTTCAGTCCCTCGACCAAGGCGGCTGACCTCGCAAACATAATCCAGCAGGAGAAGATTACTCACCTGCCCTGCGTGCCGGCACTTGCGATCGCTTTGCTCGAACTTCCACAGTCTTCGCGCGCAAGCCTGGCTCCGCTGCGCGTCGTCACGGTTGGCGGTCAACGGCTACAGGAGCCAACTGCGCGCGCTCTTAAACGCGTGTATCCGCATGTGATCGTGCAGCAAGTCCTTGGCATGGCCGAAGGATTGCTGTGCTACACGGGGCTCGACCAGCCGGAAGAAATCGCATTCACTACCCAGGGGCGGCCGCTCTCGCCGGCCGATGAGATCCGGATTGTCGATACGGCCGGGGCGGAGGTGGCGGCCGGCGCGGTTGGCGAGCTTTGCTGCCGCGGACCTTACACACTGCGCGGCTACTACCGCGCGCCCGAGCGCAATCGCGAAGCGTTCACCGCCGATGGGTTTTACCGCACCGGCGACCTGGTGCGGCTTCATCCCTCGGGAAATCTGATCGTCGAAGGAAGGATCAAGGACCTGATCAACCGCGGCGGCGAGAAGATCAACGCCGAGGAAATCGAAGCGCACCTCATCGCGCATCCCGCGGTCAGCGCCGCCGCAGTGGTGGCGATGCCCGATCCGATTCTCGGCGAGCGGTCGTGCGCCTATTTGTGTTTGCGCGATGGAGAGACCCTGACGCTCGGCGCGATGCGCGAGTTTCTCGGCGTGCGCGGCGTCGCGCAATTCAAATGGCCCGAACGAATCGAGATCGCGCGCGAATTGCCGCTGACCAACGTCGGCAAGATACGAAAGTCTGAACTGCGCCGTGACATCGGGGAGAAGCTCGCCGCCGAGCGCGCCGCGTCGGCTTCCGGAGCCGCTGTGCGACAAGGGAGTTGATCATGGATGTCGAGAAAGGAACCCGTCAACTCAAAAGCCTGATCGAAAAGCTCGAGCGCAACAATCGCACGCTTCGCTCGCATCCAACTATCGAGAAAATCGAACGCGGCGAACTCTCGCAGGCACAGCTTCGGCATTGGGCGACGCAACTGTTCATCGGCAACAAGGCGCACAACGCTAATATCCTCGGCCTCATCTATGCCAAGTGCGACGACTTTCCGGCGCGCAAAGCGATCGTCGAGAATCTGATCGAAGAAGAACTCGGCCGCGTCTCCGGCGCCAACCGATCGCATCCCGAGCTCTATCTCGAATTCGGCGAGGCGATCGGAATCCCGCGCGCCGAGTTGCTCAGCGCGAGCATGACTGCCGACGCCACTGCGATGATGCATTGGATGTACTGGCTGGCCGAATCGAAGCCGTGGTACGTGACGCTCGCCGGCATCAGCCTCGGCTCCGAGCTGTTCAATCCGGACGCTTACGTCCGCGTAATCGACGGGCTCAGCCGCCACTACAAACTCTCCGACGACGCGCTGCTGTTCTTCAGCGTTCACGTCAAGGTGGACAAGGATCACGGCGACTCGAGCGCCGGTTCGATCTTCCGCGCTATCCCGGAAAGCGCCGCGGCCGAAACACTGTGGGCGGTCGAGACTCATATCGAGCTGATGCGCCGGCTGTGGTCCGACATCAACCCGCCGCTCGCATGATTCCGCTGTTAGCACCGCAGATCCTGGATGATCTCCTTGAGGACGCCGCGGTCGTGATCGTTCCTCACCGGCATGTCGAATGAGAGCCGGTTGACGCCGGCGAAGCGCTTCTTCATCACCCCCGCAATCACGTCATAGGTGCCGACGGCCGCGAACGCGTGCACCATCTCGTCGGTCACCAGCTTCGCCATCTCGGGCCACTTTTGCTGCACCGATAATTTGTGCAAGTGGTCGGCGGTGTCGCCCCATCCGTCGATTTCGAAGCTCGAGCGATACGAGCGCGTCGATCCGTAAAACGCGATGGTCGATTTCATCCCATTGACGGCACGCGCGAGCGAGTCCTGGTCCTTGCCGGCGCACAGAAAGCCGCCGCCGCCAATCTGGAAGTTGTTCCATTCGGCGGCCGGCTTGCCCGACTTGTCGAAGCCTTTTTTCAGATTCGGGAACGCGATCTGATCGAGATACTTGCGCGTCACGATTCCATGCAGGCGCACGCCGTCGCACACTTCACCCGCGACCTGAAGCATCCGCTCCTGTACCGCGGCGATCAGCACGGGAATGTGCGGATTCGAAACCGGCGGAGGCGCGAAGTTCGGCGTCATCAGCGACAGATTGTAGTGTTCGCTCTGAAAGTTGAACGGCTCGCGCGTCTGCCAGGTTCGCCAGCATGCGCGCATCGCGCCGACGTAGTCTTTCATCCGCTGCGCGGGCTTCGACCACGGCATCCCAAAGCGCCGGGTGACGTGGCCTTTGACTTGCGAGCCCAGTCCGAGGTTGAGCCGCCCGCCGCTCATCCGCTGCAAGTCCCATGCGGTGTACGCGGTTGCGACCGGACTCTTGGTGTAGGCGAGCGCGATCCCGGTCGCCAGCTCGATCTTCGACGGTTCCTGTGCCGCGATCGCAAGCTGGAGGTAGGGATCGTGCTGCGTTTCGACCGCGAGGATCGTGTCATAACCGAGCGCCTCGGCGTCGCGCACCTGGTCGCGAATCGTGGTCCATGTCGGTTCGGGGCGCTTGGTGCCATCCTGCATGTCGGGGGTATATGCCGTCCCGAGATTGAGGCCGCGTTCAACTTTTATATTCGCCATTTGGGTTTTATCTCGTCACGCCGCGGGCGCTGTCAAGGCATGGATGCCCGCTGCACCGGGAATCAAAAAGCGGAAGCACCCGGTTGCGCCCGATCGCCCGTCAGGAGCGAGATTTGCTATCGCGGAAACTATAGACAACTCGGGCCGACGAACACTACCTTCGAGAAACTACCGCCCGTAAATTGATTTTCGAAGCACTTGCCAACGTAGGTGTAGCCTCCAGTGATGCTGTTATCCATCTGGAAAGTCCCATGCCCCTTGATATTGCATCCGTTGGCCATGTGACCGTGAAATTTGAACTGAGTGAGGGTGATCTTGCCGATAATCGGTCCATGAACCGGCACATTGCTTTCGAGATCGACGACACTGTGCTTTTTGCTGATTTTGTTTTTCGTCTGCTGGAAGAAAAACGAAATGCTGGTGTTGCCCTGGCTGTCGTTGAACGCGTTGCCCGTCCAGCAACCCGCGATATCCGGAACCAGCACTTTGTCGGGCTGCCCCGCCACGGCCTCGTCACTCACGTCCTGGGCACTCGCGAATCTGGCGGGCGCCAGGATGAGGGTAGCTGCCAACAATAATGACGCAAATAGCGATAACGCCTTTGAGTGTGTTTTCATCGTCGTGCGACCCTATTGAATTGGCCGCGCTAAAGATAGGCGCTACGCACAGAAAGATGCGACCCCAAAATGACCTAATTTCATCATCGAAACTGGATGACAGACTCCGATGAGGAGCGGTTCTCTAACCGCCTGTTGAGATTCCCGGGGCGGGGAATTTGCGGCACATTTCGGTGACTGCGGCTGCGATGCGCTTGAGCGCCGCTTCGTCGCCCGCGTTGGTGATTGCCTCATCCATGAATTTTCCGATCTGGCGCATCTCCGCGTCGCCCATCCCGCGCGAGGTCACCGCCGGCGTGCCGAGGCGCAGGCCACTCGGGCTGAAGGGTTTGCGCGGATCGTAGGGCACGGTGTTGTAGTTGCAGACGATGCCTGCGGCGTCGAGCGCCTTCGCGCCTTTCTTGCCGATCACCTTTTTGCTGGTCAGATCGACCAGGATCAGATGATTGTCGGTACCGCCCGAGACGAGGCTGAAGCCGCGCGAGAGCAGCTCGTCGGCGAGCGTCTGCGCGTTGCTCACGACTTTTTTGGCGTAGGCTTTGAACTCCGGCGTCGCGGCTTCCTTCAGCGCGACGGCGATCGCGGCGGTCGTGTGATTGTGCGGACCGCCCTGCAAGCCGGGGAAGACCGCCTTGTCGATCGCTTCGGCGTATTCGTTGCGGCACAGGATCATCGCGCCGCGCGGACCGCGCAGCGTCTTGTGCGTGGTCGTCATGATCACGTCGGCGTACGGCACGGGGCTCGGATGCACGCCGCCGACGATCAGTCCCGCGACATGTGAAATGTCGGCGAGCAGCAGCGCGCCGACTTCCTTGGCAACTTCGCTGAAACTCTTGAAATCCCACAGGCGCGGATACGCGGTGCCGCCGGTCACGATTATTTTCGGCCGCTCCTTGCGCGCCATCGCGCGGACCTGGTCGAAATCGACCACGTGACTCTCGCGATCGACGACGTACTGCGCCGACTTCCAGAACGTGCCGGTGATGCTGACCGGCCAGCCGTGCGTCAGATGCCCGCCGTGCGGCAGCGCGAGGCCCATGATGGTGTCGCCGGGCTTGAGCAGCGCGAAATATACCGCGACGTTGGCGGGCGAGCCGGAGTATGGCTGCACGTTGGCGTGCTCGACGTTGAACAGCGCCTTGGCGCGATCGACCGCGAGCGTTTCGATCTGATCGATGTTGCGCTGGCCCTCGTAGTAGCGGCGTCCGGGGTAGCCCTCGGAATACTTGTTGGTGAGAATCGAGCCGGTGGCTTCGAGCACCGCCTTCGAGACGTAATTCTCCGACGCGATCAGCCGGACCGAATCAATCTCGTAGCGCTCTTCCTGTTTGATGAGGTCGAATATTTCCGGGTCAGTTCGCTTGAGTTCGTCCACACCGCACCTCCATTGCCGTCATCGAAATGAGCCTGTAATCGGATTGGAAAGCAGGCAAAAGTCGAATGTTCGATTGGTAGAGAAGTGACAACATATACTACCTGTTGTGGTTTGGCGATGGGGATACCGCTAGGGGTAGGTTCGTTCCGTCGAAAACATGTTTCCTGGCGGAGCATCTGCCTCGCCGGCGGAGGGGTGGCGCGGGTGGGGGTTGTGAGGTGGCGCATATTCAATGAATAGCATGTCGCGCGCTTGGGGGTCAGGCTGAAAAGTTCATCTCTTAGTGGATGCAGCATCTCAGAAACCGGAACCGGCTTCGCGTGCGCGAAGCTGTCCGAGATCCTTCCATCCGCTCGCGTTGCTCGCTTCGTCAGGATGACAACTTGCGCGCGCTCCGCTGTCCCAGATCCTTCCTGCCGCTCGCGTTGTTCGCTTCGTCACGATGATGAGAGGTGGTCGCGTTGCTCGCTTCGATCTTAGTGGAGGTCGGCCGGCGTGACCTTCGCGATCCAGGCGCGATAGTTGCCCTCGTAGCCGACGGCGAGCTGGCGTTTGCGCACGTGGCCGAGGAGTCGGGCGACCTGTTCAGGAGCAATCTTCGGCCGCGAGCTGAGTGCGCCCGCGATCTTCTCGCCTGAGGCCGCCGCATCTCTGCGCGCACCTTCGGCAATCTTCAGTTCCTCGTCCGACAGTCCCAGGTACGCCTCGGCCACGCGCGTTCCGATCTCGGTGCCGCTCTCGAGCGAGTCCTTGATGTTGCCCTTGCCGGTGAGCACGTTGCCGGCCGCGAACACGGCGGTCGGCCCGTCCATCAGCAAACCTATCTTCTGATCGACGTAGGTATAGGTCTCGCCCTTCTGCGCAATTCCGGGAATCGGCTCGGGAATGCTGCCGATCGAACTTATCGTCAATGGCGCGCGCACGGTCTCGGCATTCTCCTGCACGATGCGCACTTGTCCGTCGGCGACTTCGGTGCGGCTGAAGTTCACGCCAACCATCGCGCCGTTTTCGACGATCACGCCGCGCGGGGCGCGCAGCTCCTGGAACTCGAACAGGAACTTGCGCTGCGCCTTGTCGAGGATTTTCGCGCGCGCCTGCCTGAGCGCATCGGCGCGCTTGGCCGGCGCGTCGGCGGGAATGTCCGACAGCGGCATGTCGAGCACGCGGCGGCGATAGTAGAGCTTGCACGGCGCGACGCCGAGGTCGGCGTACTTGAGCCCGCTCGGCGCCAGCACGGGATCGATTCCTTCGCGCTCGAGCGCGAGCATGTCGCTCGCGATGCCGCGCGCTTTGAGCGCCGCCAGCGTCGTCTCGATTTGCAGCACCTTGACCACGTCGATTGACGCGAGTCCGCCGCCGACCACGATCGCCCCCGGTGTCAGCTGGTAGCGCGGGCCGTCGTAATTTTTTTCGGGGTAGTGATTGAACCAGTAGATGAGCTTGTTCTGATAGAGCAGGCCGCGATCGATGAACTGGTCGGCGCCCTCGACCGGAAAGGCGCGATCTTTCCAGGCGCCGTGCGACAGCACGATGCCGCTTAGACCCCACGCAGTGCGCAGGTCCTCGAAATCGAGCTCGCGGCCCATCCGGGTCAGCGGCACGTATTCGATATTCGGATGCTCGAGGCGCCGGTTGATTTCCTCGTACTCGTCCCGGCGCTGCTTGACGTGCCATCGCGGCAGCCCGTCTTCGATTTTTCCGTAGGGGCGGGCATTCTGCTCGAACACGAGGACCAGCGCACCGCGCTCGGCGAGGATGCGGGCGATTTCGGAGCCGGCGGTGGCGGCGCCGACCACGGCCATCACGTGGCGCGGGATTTTGTTTTCGGCTTCGGTCATAAGGGTATATTTGATTAGCGTCTGCGGGCCGATCGTGCAATCACAATCACATGAGGTGCTGTCGGCGCCGGTTTGTCTTGCGCGGATGAAACTCTCGTGGTTTTCTTAGCGGTGGTGATGCGTGCGGTGCGGATCGTGTTTCGACAATTTCCAAAAATCGCGATTGTCTGCTCGATACTGATCTGCGCCGGATGCTACTACGCTCCATATTATGCCAACCGCGCGGCCGGCGGAGGCACCGAAGCGGCGCAAGGCGAGCAGCACGACCTGCCCTACACTGCGCATGATTCTTTCCTGCTGACCGAGGACGTGCTGCGCGGCGAGGGCGTCCTGTTCGAGGTCAAGCCCGAGGACAAGCTGGTCACGCTGTGGAAGGATGCCGACGTTGGTCCGGGCGTGCTCGGCAGTCTGGTCGGCAAGGATCCACGGTATCGTTACGAGATTGAAATCGTGCCGCTTAGCGAGCGCAGCTCGCGGGTGGTCGTCAACGTCCGGGTCGAGGATATCGCCGAGGAGGACATTGCCGAGTACAACCCGACCACGCGCCTGAACCTGTTCGCCAAAATCGACGCGCTCGCCGCAAAATTCCCGCCGACGGGCGGCACTCCCAAGGAAGGCGGCGTCAACTACGCGCTGCTGCCGAATGAGGATTTGAAAGGACTGGCGAAGCGGGCGACGGGGAATGAGGACAATTGGCGGCAAATCGCGCAGGACAACGGCCTCAAATCACCGACCGAAGGCGCCAGTCTGCCCAGTATCTGGGTCAGGAATTCTTTGCTGAGCGAGTCGCAAAAAGGTTCCGCCGGGGGCAACTGAAACGCGGGCGCCGGGCGAAATTATGAACCTCACCCCTAGCCCCTCTCCCTTCGAAGGGAGAGGGGAACAGAAAAAGTCGACGGCCAAAAAAAATCGATGCCCGCCCGAGTGCGCCCCGGGCGGGCATCGAAATGATCCGCTCATGCTATCGCAGTGGATCAGTCGTTGGGGTACGATGCCTCGCTCGCGTCGTATTCCGGGCTCAGTCCCGCAGGACTCACCGCTGCGACCACGGCCAGAAACTGTTCGAACGTCATCTGGAGATTAAGGAATCCGCCTTGGCAAAAGACCCAGCCGTAGTAGTCCAGGATCTCGTCGGGGATCATCACCGGCAATCGTGGCAGCGTTGAAACAACTGGAAATGGACGCGGTTCGCCTGAGTTGATGTCCTCCCAGACGCCAGACTGGTCGGGCTCTCCATTGGACTCGACCGCGTTGATTTCCCGCAAGGGAATAACCTTGCCTCTGGCAACTCGATTCATAGGCAATAACGCCTCCCGCTACCCGCATCTGCTCTCAAACTACCGGGAACCAATTCTAGACCAAGTACCAGCGCGGTCAAGGAGCATCTTAGACATGTTTTCACCTTCTGGTAAGTTTCTTGGGCATCGGTCACCGTCAGCACGACTGAGTACGAAAACGTCGAGACGCTCGTAAGTAGCTGAAAATATTATGATTTCTGTTTTTCAAGCGATCGTCCTCGGGATCGTCCAAGGCTTGGCCGAGTTCCTACCGATTTCAAGCTCGGGCCATCTGATACTCATCCCGTGGCTGCTCAAATGGCAGGAGGACCCGGGCCTGGCCTTCGACGTCGTCCTTCATCTCGGGACGCTATTTGCGCTGCTGATCTTCTACTGGCACGAATGGCTCGAGATGGTGATGTCGCTGGTCAATGGGGACCGCGTCCAGCGCCGGTTGCTGTTCCTGTTGGCAGTGGCGTCGGTGCCGGGCGCTATCATCGGGGTGCTGCTGGAGAAGGAAGCGGAGACGATCTTTCGGTCGCCAGTGCTGATCGCCGGCACGTTGGCTACCCTTGGGATTTTGCTGTGGGTTGCTGACGCGATTGGGTCAGAAAAGCGCAAAATAGGCGACGTTACCGTCCTCGACGCCATTCTCATCGGCCTGAGCCAAGCCTTCGCGATAATTCCCGGCGTCTCGCGCTCCGGCGCCACCATTACCACCGCCCGCTACCTCGGCATCGAGCGCGCCGACGCGGCGAATTTCTCCTTCCTGATGGCGACGCCGATCATTGCGGGGGCCGGCCTGGTGGAAGCGCGCAAGTTCCTCCATTCGGGCCTCACCCCGCAGCTTGGATGGGGATTTGCGGCGTCGGCGGTGTTTGGGCTGCTCGCAATCGCCGGCATATTGAGATACCTGCAGACGCACAGCTACAGGTCGTTCGCGATGTATCGAATTGCGCTGGCGGTATTGGTGGTCGCGGTCGCGTTGGCGCGTGCGTAGTCCGATGGCCGGCGCGGCCTCGGTCCGTACACGTGCGTTTCAGGTCGGTTTCGCCTGCTGCATCATCAACACCATCCTCGGCGCCGGCCAGCCGGTCGTCACTCGATGGGGCGCGCTGCATCTGGATCCCCTGCTCTTCTGCACCGGCGCCGTGGTGTTCGCGGCGTTGTGTACGATTGCGCTTCTTCTATACACCGGCGAGTTGAGCCTGGTCGCGGATCGGCGCTATCGCGGGCGGCTGTTCTGGGTGGCGACGGCGGGAACTGTGATGACGAGTCTGACGGTCACCTACGGCCTCACCCGCATCGGCGCCGTCGCGGGCGTGCTGCTGATGCAAACCGAGCCGGTGTATTCGTTGATCCTCTCGACGATCTTTGTGGGCGAGCGCCCGTCGGGGCGCCAGATGCTCGCGACCGTGACGATCCTGGTCGGTATCGGTTCAGTGTTCGCCGGTGGCGGCTCATTTTCGCCGTTGTGGGCGTCGGCGATCATCTTCGCGACTCCGCTGTTCTGGCAGACGTCGCACGTGATCGGGCTCAAGCTGATGCCGCCGCTGACGCCGACCGCAATTATCGGCGGGCGATTTCTCTACTCGGCGATCGTGCTGAGCGCGATGTTGCTGGTGTTCCGCCGCGATTCGCTGGTGCAGCTCGCGGACCCGGTTTCGCTCGGCGTGATCGTGATGACCGGGTTTTTTATTTATTTTTTGGGCGGGCTCACCTGGTACGGCGCTATCAACCGGCTCTCGCTGGCATGGACGACGGCGCTGGTCGTACCGGGCATCCCGATCCTGTCGATCCTCTTCGCCGTAATGTTTCTGGGCGAGCGCGCAACGACTCACGAAATCGTCGGCATTCTGATCTCAGTCAGCGGCGTGCTGGCCCTGGTACTGGGCGCCGACCCTCATCGCAAGCAACCAGCGCTGGAAGCCGCCGAGGCAATCCACGAACCGTTGATCTGAGAGGCGGGCAATGCGCGCAATGTCGGCGGATGGGAGGAGCGCTGCGCGATTTCAGAAACCGGAACCGGCGGCGCTTGCGCGCCGCTGTCCGAGATCCTTCCGGCCGCTCGCGTTGCTCGCTCTGTCAGGATGACACACACGCTCGCGATGCTCGCTTCGCTCTGAATGCAAACTGTGTCATTGAAGAGGCGCATCTCGGATAGAGCGAAATCCTGAAGTTGGGAGCCAAACGATGGAGTACGACGATATCATTGTTGGAGCGGGATCGGCGGGCGCCGCGCTTGCTGCTCGGCTGAGCGAAGATCCCGATCGCAGCGTCCTGCTACTCGAGGCCGGCCCCGACTACTCGGCCGTCGATCAGACGCCCGCGGATTTGCTGACTACCTGGGTCTCCGCCGGACCGCACGACTGGGGCCTGGTCGCGCAGGCCACGCCGACGCGGGAGATTGCGTATCCGCGCGGCAAGGTGACCGGCGGCAGCTCGGCCGTCAACGGGCATATCGCGCTGCGCGGCACGCCCGGCGATTTCGACGAATGGGCGGCGTTGGGCAACCCCGAATGGAGCTTCGAGAAGGTCCTGCCGTTCCATCGCAAGCTCGAAGACGATCGCGACGCGCGTGGCGATTTCCACGGAGTCGGCGGACCGATCTGGATCGAGCGCCCGCGCCCCGAGAATTGGCAGCCGCTCAATCGAGCGTTCTTCGACGCCGCGCGCGCGGCGGGATTCGCCGAAGTCTGGGATCACAACGATCCCGAGTCCACCGGCATCGGCCCGTGGCCGCGCAACCGGCGCGAAGGCGTGCGCATCTCGACCGCCATCGGCTATCTGGCCCCCACGCGTCATCGCATGAATCTCACGATTCGATCGGGCGTCAACGCCCACCGCGTGATGCTCGAGAACGGGCGCGCCGCGGGCGTCCAAATCGAGTGCGCCGGAGTGACGCAGCAAGTGCGCGGCCGTCGCGTCACGCTCTCGGCCGGCGCGATAGCCTCGCCGGCTATCCTGATGCGCTCGGGAATCGGACCGCGCGACGAACTCGCGGCGCTGGGAATCAAGTGCCTGGTGAATCTGCCGGGCGTCGGCCGCAATCTGATCGACCATCCGATGGTCTTCGTCGTCGCGACTCCAATTGCGGGAATTCCGCACGATCCGCAGGTCACCAATCCAATCGGCATCCGCTACACGGCCGAGGGTTCGGACGAATTCAACGACATGCAGATGTACGTGTTCGAGCTGTTCGACCTGAGTGTCTCGCCCGGACTCGCGCTCGGGCTGCCGGTGCCGAGCGTCGCATTGGTGCCCGGCCTGCAGCGTCCCCGTTCGCGCGGACAGCTTCGCCTGCGCAGCAGCAATCCTGACGTCCCGCCGGCGATCGAGCTGAATTATCTGGCCGATCCCGAAGACCTGCGCCGGATGGCCGACGGCGTACGGCTCGCGTGGCGGCTGATGCACGAAGCACCGTTCGCGCTGATGCTCAAGGAGTTCGTGAATCTGAGCGCGGAAGTAGTGAACTCAAATTCCGCGCTCGAGACTTTTGTTCGCGAAAACTGCACGACCATCTTTCATCCAGTGAGCACGGCGAAGATGGGACCGGAAGGCGATCCGATGGCGGTGGTCGATCAGTATTGCCGCGTGCGCGGCCTCGAAGGATTGCGCGTCGCCGATGCGTCGATAATGCCGAACATCGTGCGCGCCAACACCAATCTGACCTGTATCATGATCGGCGAACGCGTCGCCGACTGGATGCGCAAGTCGGATTGACTCGGCACCGGCAGCTCTCTTTTAGTTTGAGGCGCTGCCGCCAGGTAAGTATCAAGTTCACTACATCGAGCTGTCCACGTTGGCCATCACCGTGCTGATAGTGCTGCCCGTCGCCTGGTAGCCGGCATAGACCACTACCGCAACCGCCGAGACAATCAGCACATACTCAGCCAGTGTCTGGCCGCGCGCGAACCCCTCGGCCTTCACATATAGTTTTCTGATTAGATCCACTTCGAGTCCTCCGTGCAGGCGCAACAGGCGGCCGCGCGACTCTGCTGCTTTGTAGCAAAACCTACTTGGCGTGTTTATGAATACCTACAAAGTAGCATATAAACATGTCAAATAGACTACTCACTCTCTCAGTTGAACTGGCTAATTGCTGCTTGCTTCATTTACTAAATAGTCCATGTTTAAGTCAAGCACACCACGACTTCTTACTATTACAATAGATAGTAATTACAGTGTATTGACTCTTTGGGAATCCCCATTCTGCAAGCAAACGTGCCACAACACCTCTTGACTCCCCACGAAGCGCAGCGTTCTGAGCAAACCTCCCGCCCTGTGAGCGCCAATCCGGGCGCGAGTCGCCGCCTTTCTGTCTCGCGCCGGTGATGCTAAATCCTCACCCATGGCCGGCGATCTTCTGAGCATCAAGCTCTACTACGACTACAAGAGCCCCTTCGCTTATCTCGCGATGCATCCAGCGTATGCGCTGATGGAATCGCATCGCGTGCGCCTGCACTTCATCCCGCACGAACTGAACGTGCGCGGCGCGTTCGGCGGCGAGCTCGAGGAACGGCCGGAACGCGAATGGCGCAAAGTCCGCTACCTCTACCTCGACGCCCGCCGTTACGCGAACGCGCGCGGCATGATCATTCGCGGACCGCAGAAGATCTTCGACTCGAAGCTTGCGCTGATGTCAGGCTTGTTCGCCGACCAGCACGGCCTCTTCCGCCCCTATTCCGACCGCGTATTCGAGCGCTTTTTCAAGCGCGAGCTCGACATCGAAAATCCCGCAGCGCTTGCCGCGGTAATGAACGAAACAGGCCTCGACGCCGACGCATTCAAGCGCTACGCCGCTCACGACGGGCCGCGCGAACTGTCCGAGGCATTCGCGGCTGGCGATCGCGACGGCGTCTTCGGCGTGCCGACTTTTATCGTCGAGGGCGAGCCGTTCTGGGGTAACGATCGGGTTGAATGGGTCATCAAGAAACTGGACGCAATGGGCCTGAGGAGATAGCCGGCAATGAGCGAGTACCAGTTCTACGCGCTGATAACCGTCATCCTGTTTTTCAAGATGTTCGCGATCTCGGCGATTCAGGGGCGCGCGCGCACGAGCACGAAGACCTTTGTGACTCCGGAAGACGCGCGCTTCTTCGGAGCCGCGATTGCGCCTGACGAGCTGCCGATCGTCAAGCGCGCCGCGATGGCCTGGCGCAACGATCTCGAGAACATCCCGATTTTCCTGTTTCTCGCGATGATCTACGTCACGCTGGGATGCTGGCCGACCGGCGCGTTCATCTATTTCTCGGTCTTTGCCGTCGCGCGGATTCTCCACACCGTCGCGTATCTCAACAGCTTGCAACCGTGGCGGACGGTCTTCTTCGCCCTCGGAGCAGTTGTGAGCTTCGCACTCTCGATCCAAATTTTGATTGCGGTGCTTTAGCGCGATGAAACCCGTACCAATTGGCGCCAGGGGCGAATTCAAGCAGACCGTCGCGACACGGCATCTCGCGAGCGAACTCGATTCGTCGCTCGCCGCCGTGTTGTCCACGCCGACGATGGTCGCGATGATGGAGCAGGCCGCCATCAACGCCATCAAGCCGTTTCTCGACGCCGGCGAAAGCTCGGTCGGGATGTCAATCGAAGTCAGTCACACCGCGGCGACACCGCCGGGCCATGTCGCGCGCGCCGAAGCTGAAGTTACGAAGGTCGAAGGACGCCGCCTCGAATTTGTTGTGCGCGCCTTCGACGATACCGAGCAGATCGGTTCTGGAAGCCATCGACGCGCCGTGATCGACGCCGCCAAGTTTAACGATCGGCTCAAACCCAAACAGAAACACTAACCCCCTGCGGTAAACTACGATGACTAACGAAGTTTTCGATCGCAAAGAGGTGTACGTCGGCCGCGATTTCGGCGGCGTCACCTACGACATCTCGCCCGATCTTATCGCGACCTACATCGCCGGCACCGGCGACGACAATCCCTGGTACCGCGGCCCGTCTCCGATCGGCGGACCGCTCGCTCCCGCGCTGATTCTCCACAGCGCCGTTTACCAAACGCTCGGTTGGTATCTGCCGAACATCTACGGCAACCTTCACGCGCGCCAGGAGTGGAGCATCTTCGCGCCCGTGATGGTCGGCGAGCGGCTGACGACCCGCGCGGTCATCGTCGATCGCTACGTCAAACGCGATCGCGAATACGTGGTCAACGAAGTGCTGGTCAGCAACGCCTCGGGGCAAATCGTATCGCGCAGCCGCACCCACCAGAGCTTCCTGCTGCCCGAGCAGACTAAACAGGGATTTGTCGTCGACAAATCGCGCGAGAAAGACTCGTCACGCTCGTTCAAAATCGGCGAGCGCGGCGGCGATCCGATCGACGCGCCGATGCGCAAGATCAACGAAGAGATGTGCATGGCTTTTTCAGGTCCCGTGCGCAACTACCACAACGACAGGCAGAAGGCGGTCGAGCTGGGATTCCCGGAAATCGTCGTGCAGGGGATGTTGTCGGTATGCCTGGTCGCCGAAATGATGACGAAGCGGTTCGGCCTCGGCTTCCTCTACGGCGGCAAAATGGATTTGCGGCTGGTCAATGTTCTATGGGGCAACGACGTCACCGGACCAAAAGGATTGATCGTCGAGCGGCACCCCGAGGGCAAACGAACACGCGCCGAAGTCGAGGTATGGTGCGACAAAGCCGACGGAACCAAAACCATCGTCGGCAGCGCGAGCGCGCTCGAACTGTAACGAATTCGCAGGTGAGCGCGCGAGTTTTGCTGCTGACCGGCGCGGTCGCTCTGTTGGCCGCGGGATGCGCCAATCGATGCGACTACGCGCAGACCAAGTGCCAGTACGACTGCAATCGGAACTACCAGGTCTGCGAACTACACGGCAACGACGAATACTATTGCCGAAACGAAATAGGTAACTGCACCGCGGCTTGCCAGGACGCCCGCGGCACGTGCCATTCGTGGTTGTACTATTGAACTGACTATTGCGCTGTAGTCAGTGCTTCGATATCGGCAATCGACTTCGGCGTCGCCGCAGTCATAACTTCGTAGCCGTCAGCGGTCACCAGCACGTCGTCCTCGATTCGAATCCCCACCCCGCGAAAACTGTCGGGCACTTCGTCGTCATCGGGCGCGATGTACAATCCGGGTTCGACGGTGAGCACCATCCCGGGCTCCAGCACTCGCGATGCGCCGTTCACCCGGTAGAGTCCCACGTCGTGCACGTCCATACCGAGCCAGTGACTGGTGCGATGCATGTAGTAGCGCCGGTATGAACCCTTCTCGATTATCTCGTCGGCGGTGCCGTGCAGGATGCCGAGCTGGCGCATGCCGTCAACCAGCACGCGCAGCGCCGCTTCGTGCGGATCGTCGAAATGGGCGCCCGGCTTGATTGCCTCGATTGCCTTGAGCTGCGCGTCGAGCACGACCTGGTACAGGCTGCGTTGGAGGCTGGTGAAGCGCGCGCCAATCGGCGACGTGCGCGTGATATCGGCCGCGTAAAAATCGTACTCCGCACCGGCGTCTATCAGCAGCAGCTCGCCAGTGCGCATCTCGCGATCGTTATTGATGTAATGCAGAGTCGCCGCGTTGGGTCCCGACGCGACGATCGACGGATAGCTCGGACCCGCCGCACCCTGCGAGCGAAAGGTGTAATCGACTTCCGCTTCGATCTGCCACTCGCGCATCCCGCCGCGCGCTTTCATCATCGCGCGTTTGTGCGCGTCCGCCGAAATCGCCATCGCGCGCCGCATCGCCTCGAGCTCCGCCGGCTCCTTCTTCAGCCGCGCTTCGTGAATAGCGTCGCGCGGGTCGATAATCGACGACGGCCCGACCCCGATTCGCGGCCGCATCGTCTGCGCCCATCGAATCAGCTTCATCACCCGCTCATCCATTTTCTCGTTCAGCCCGAGCGGATAATGCACGCGCTCGCTCTTTTCCAGATAGCGCGGCAGAATCTTCTCGAGCTCGTCGATGACGTAGGCCTTGTCCG
This sequence comes from uncultured delta proteobacterium, assembly GCA_963717005.1. GTDB lineage: Bacteria > Desulfobacterota > Binatia > Binatales > Binataceae > Binatus. The sequence goes on along the minus strand of OY970324.1, from coordinate 2,898,234 downwards.
CGCCGTATTCGACAATCGCGCCCTCGATGCCCGCTCGCCGGCCGGTCCAGGTCTCGCGTTCCTTGTCGCGCGGCCGCACGAACATCACGAACTCGCCATCGGGATGCCCCGGCGACAGCAGCGCGACAGATTCGGGCTCGGTGAAGCCGGTCAGGTAGTAGAAGTCGCTGTCCTGCCGATAGACGAACTCGACGTCGCCCGAACGCACGGACACCGGCGCGCTCGGCATGATCGCAGTCGCGCCCGGCGCGATCGCCTCCATCATGCGCTTGCGCCGCGCGCGAAAATTATCGCCTTGCCCGTCAACACTCATCGCAATTAATTACGCCACGCGCACCTCGCTCACGCCAGTGTGCGCGATCATGGCAAGCCCGCGCGCGGCACCTCGACTTGCGTCGTTTCAATTCTTCCGCCGCGCGCCGCGCGACACTTCTCAGGATCGGAAGTCGGCGACGTCGCGACGAACAGCGTGCGCCCGTCGGGACCACCGAGCATGCAGGCGAACGCATCCGTCGCAACCTTGATCCGCTCGACCACCTCGCCGCCCTGCTTCACGCGAATCACTTCCGAGGCCGTCGGACACGCCACCCAGATTGCGTTATCGGCGTCGAGGCAAATCCCATCCGGAACCCGGTTTTTCAAGTCCGCCCACACGCGTCGGTTGCCGAGCGATCCGTCCGCGCCGATATCGAACGCCGTCAACTTGAACCCGAAGGACTCGCCGACGATCAGCGTCTTCCCATCGGGCGTGATAACCATCCCGTTGGGGAACATCAGGTCCCCGGCCACGACGCGCGCGACGCCCTCCGGCGCGACCATCACCAGCGTGGTCACGCGCTGCGCTTCGTTCCTATGCAGATCGAATCCGAAATTGCCGACGTACGCATTCCCGCGCGCATCGACCACCATGTCGTTGCAGTCGAACGGCGCGAGCTTGCTCATGTCAGCGAACGCCTTGAGGCCGTCGCGATCGAGACGCATCAGCGTCCGATCCGTCATCGAGACCACCAGCATGCGCCCGTCAGGCAACCAACCAAGTCCCGACGGCCGATTCGGCACCTCGCAAACGACCGCGGGTTTCCCCGCCGTATCGACCGCGATCACCTGATGCGCGTGCATGTCGGAAAAATAAAACTTCCCATCGTGCCATCGCGGCCCCTCAGGAAACGCCAGCCTGTCGATCAACGTCTTCAGCGTCCGCATATCAACCTCAGTCGAGTGCGCCTTTCGCGCGCAGTGCTTCGACCTCCGCCGCGCTGTAGCCGAGCAATCCCGTCATGACCTCGTCGGTATGCTGTCCCAGCACGGGCGCGGCGGATTTCACTTCGCACGGTGTAGCACTCATCCGCCAGGGAATCCCGCAATGCTGCCGCTTACCGACTTCGGGATGATCGCGATAGACGAAATACTCGCGTTCGGTAAGGTGCTTGTCCTCCGACAGGTACTTGCTATCGGCGCAGGCTCCCGCCGCGACTCCCGCCGCTTGCAGAGTATCGACGACGTACGCGAGCTTTCGCGTCGCCGTCCAGCCACTTACTATTGCCTCCAGCGCATCTTCATTCTCTTTGCGCGCCGCGAGCGTCGCAAACCGGGGATCGCCGGCCAGTTCAGGTTTACCTATTGCTCTAGCCAGTCGCGCCCACTCCGCGTCGTCCGCACATACTATTGCGACCCATTGATCGATAGTCACATCGAGGATTTTCTCGGGCAGATCGACGCACTTGAACAACCCGTGCGGCGCCATCAGCGGATCGCGATTGCCGTTCCGCTCCGGCTCACGGCCGTTCATCGTGTATTCAAGAATCCCTTCTGCCAGCAGGTCCATCGCGCATTCCCACTGGCTCATGTCGATATATTGGCCCTCGCCGGTCTTCGCGCGATGGTACAGCGCGCTGATGATCGCGAAGGCGCCGTGCACTCCAGCGTTCGGGTCGGCGTAGCTGAATCCGGCATGCATCGGAGGAAATCTCTTATAGCCAGTCAGCGCCGACAGCCCCGACAGCGGCACCTGCGCCGGTCCGTACGCCACGTACTGACTATACGGTCCGGTGTCGCCGTAACCCGACAGAGTAATCATTACTACATTGGGATTTACCTTTTTGACTTCTTCGTAGCCGAATCCCATTTTCTCGAGCACGCCCGCCGCGAAGTTGTTAATCACGACGTCGCTGTTCTTGATCAGCCGCCACGCCGCCTCCTTGGCCTCGGGATGCTTGAAGTTGAGCGACAGCGATTTTTTGCCCTGGTTGTATTGATTGAAATAGCCCGACTTGTTGAGGCTGTTGAACACGCCGTCAGGCCACGGCGGCAGCATCCGCGTCACACACGGGCGCGTCTTGGTCTCAATTCTGATCACCTCGGCCCCAAGATGCGCGAGTTGCAGGGTGCAGTATGGTCCCGCCCAGACCCAGGTAAAATCGCAAACTCGAATTCCCGACAATGGAGGCTTTGCCATTTCTAGATCACACCCTTGCGCTTGAGTTCGTCGAGCCGCGCATCCGAGAGTCCGAGCTGTTTGCCGAATACTTCAGGGTTGTGCTGGCCGAGCGTCGGCGCCGGCCGTCGAATCTCCCATGGCGTGCGCCCGAACTGGAGCGGCGCGCCCGGGTACTTATGCGTGCCGGCAACCGGCTGCGCGATCTCGACGAAAAATCCACGCGCCTTCAGATGCTCCGAGTTGAGCAGGTCGCCCATCGTCGATACCGGCGCGAACGGCACCCGTTTCGCCTGCGCCTTTTGATACAAATCGAGCACCGTCTGCTGGCTCACCCATTCTTCGAGCATCGGTTTAAGCGCGTCCCAGTTCAGTGCGCGCACCAACCGATCCTTGAAAATCTCCATCTCCGCCCATTCGGGATTTCCCATGATTTCAACGAAATTGCGCCACTGATGCTCTTCGATGCAGCAAAGATAAATGTAGCCGTCCTTGCACTGCATCGTCTCGACCGGCTGCAAGGGCTTCTGCCCCAGCCGGGTCGCGATCATCTTCATGTACGGCCAGTACTCGAAGGTCATCTCGAGGATCGAGGCGATCGATTCCTGCACCGACACCTCGATATGCTGCCCGGCACCGTCGCTTAGTTGCGCGAATGCCGCCGCGATGGTCGCGGTCGCGCCATGCACTCCGCCCTGGTAGCCGGCCTGATGACCCGCGGTCTTGAGCGGGGGTAACTCCGGATGCTCGGGGCCGCCGCCGTTGAGCACGCACACGCCGCCGGCGCACCAGATCGTCAAATCCTCGGCGCGGTAATTGCGATACGGCCCGGTCAGTCCGAACGGCAGGATCAACGTCATGATCAATTTCGGATTCGCGCGCCGCATCCGATCGTACGTGAGGCCGACCCGATCCATCTCGGGTGGCGTGACGTTGTGAATCAGGATGTCGGCGCCCGCCACCAGCTTCTCCAGAATCTCGAAGCCCTCGGGCCGGGTGATGTCGAGCGTGACGCCGCGCTTGTTGGTATTGAGATACAGGAACAGTCCGCTGGTTTCGGGATTCGGTTTGTCGCCCGGAAACGGACCGCGCGTTCGCGCGCGATCGCCGATTCCGGGCCGCTCAATTTTGACGACCTCGGCGCCCATGTCCGCCAGCAGCTTGCTGCAATACGGCGCCGACACCATCTCGCCAACTTCCACAATCTTTAGACTGGATAACGCTCCCGCCATCGATACTCCATCTAGCTGACTGACTATCTATCCCCAAGTAGCTATTCGGGGAACACTTGCCGGAAAGGTTTGACCTCAACCCGCGCGAATACTCCGCTGGTCACGTAGGGATCGCTGTTCGCAAACGCGACCGCTTCCGCCTCGCCCTCCATATCCACAATGATAAGACTGCCGCTGCCGTCGGTGAATGGACCCGCGAGCTTCACTTTGCCGGCGCGCACCAGCGGCCGCAAATTATCGAGATGCGCCGGCCGCACCTTGGGCCGCAACGCCGCGCCGTCGGGTCCGTCATGGCCGATAATCACGAACAGCATCGCATCGTCCTTCAGAAAAGATACGCCGCAATGAGCCCGCAATAATTAGCACGGCGCGCCGAGTCCAGCAAAATCACCGCTCCATCTGATCCAGCAGGTGCAGTATCACCCCGATCCCCGGGATATTCACCTCGAGTTCTTCGGCGAGCGTGCGAATCACGCGCACCCGCCGCAACGCCTGGCGATCGTAAAGCGCCTCGACCCGTCCGCGCACTCGATCGATGCGGGCCGGTGCGATCAAGTCCTCGCGCTCCCATGAGGCCAGCTCGCGTTCGCTGATTCCACCGATCGCGCAGAACACGCTGCGGCTCATCAAAACGACCTGGCCGCGAGTCGCGCTCTTGCTTGAAGTCCGCCGCGCCATCGCCGTTCAACTCTTCGAGACCATCAGTTCCGCGCGCGGATCGGCGACTCCGCGATCTTTCAAACTGTCCGCCAGCTGCTGCATGAGCGCGTGCTCCTTCGCGTTCAAGTCGGTCGGCGCGAGCACCTTCAGTTCATACAGCAGATCGCCGGCCGGCTCCTTGCCGCGCGCCGGCAGTCCGCGCCCGCGCAGCCGCATCACGCGCCCGCTCTGGCTGCCGGCCGGAATTTTCAGCGCCACGCGCCCATCGACCGTCGGCGCGGTAATCTCGGCGCCGAGCGCCGCTTCGTAGTCCCACACCGGCAAACTGACGCGCAGATCGCGGCCCACAATTGCGAATACCGGATTGGGTTCGATTCTGATAGTGAGAAAAAGATCGCCATTCTGATCGGGACGCGGTGCGCGTCCACCCTGTCCCTTCAAGCGCAACTGCGTTCCGTCCGCCACGCCCGCCGGGATTGTGACCTCGAGCGTGCGCCGCGCCGCGACCACGCCAGCGCCACCGCAGGTCGGACACTGCTGGGCGGAGCGGATCACCCGCGCCTTGCCCTGCTTTTCCTCGCGCGCGATCATCCCGCTGCCGCCGCAGGTCACGCATTCGTCCTCGGCGACCAGGTCAAGCCGCCGCTTTGCGCCTTTGACCGCGTCGGCCAGCGCAATTCCGACTTCCGCGCGAAGGTCCGGTGCGCGCGCGGGTTCGGTGCCAAAATCGAAAGTCGAAAATCCGCGCGAGGCGCCGCCGCGGCTGCGTCCACCGGCCCGGCGCGCACTGCCGCCGAAGAATTGTGAGAAGAAGTCGCTGAAGTCGCCGCCTTCGAAATCCGCGCCTCCGCCCGCGCCCGCTCCGGCCGCCGACTGTTGACGAGCGTATCGGCGCATCATCTCTTCCTGCGAGACGCCATGCTCCCAATCGGCGCCGAGCTCGTCGTATTTCTTGCGCTTATCGGCGTCGCCGATCACCTGGTAGGCCTCGTTCAGCTCCTTGAACTTGGCCTCGGCTTCCTTGTTGTTGGGGTTGACGTCCGGATGGAACTTGCGGGCGAGCTTGCGGTAGGCGCTTTTGATTTCCGCCTCACTCGCTTTTCGATCGACGCCCAGGACTTTGTAGTAATCGCGAAATTCCATCCAGAATACTCAGTTAATACGATCTCAATACTAAGTTACTATACCAACTTGCCGAGGCCGATTAGTACATCATGCGTCCGGCTGCGGCGGCAGCACCGCTGATTCCGCAGATTTCGCGGTCAGCGCCGCCATTCGCGCCTCCAGCGTGCGAAGTTCCGCGTCGAGCGCTGCCTGGCGACGCCAGATGAACACTACGTACAGGAAAATCACCGCGAAGATGATGCTGTAGGCGGCGAACAGGTATCCCAAATTTTCCATCAACTCAATTCCATCACTGGTTATCCGCGGTCGCGAACGCGATCCGCATCGCCAACGCGCCGATCCGGCTGCGCATCCGCAACTGACTGAATCTAAGCATCAGCAGCCACGCCCACAACGCCGTAAATGCCGCCAGGCAGACCAGCAGCGTCGCCACCATCCGCGGATCCTCGAGGCCATGGCCGCCCTGCTTCGTCACCAGCACCGCGGGATGGATAGTGCGCCAAAGCCGCACGGACGCAATGACAATAGGCACGTCCAGCACCGCGACGATTCCGAGCACCGCCGCGAAGCGCGCAACCTGCGGCGTCTCGTCGGCGCTCGCGCGCAGCATCAGGTAGCCGGCGTACATCAGCCACAAAATAAAGGTCGTCGTCAGGCGCGAGTCCCAGGTCCACCAAGTGCCCCAAATCGGCTTGGCCCAAATCGAGCCCGCGACGATCATCAGGGTGCAGAAGACCATCCCGGTTTCGGCGGCGGCGTAGCCGAGATCGTCCCACAGCTGATCGCCGAGCCACAAATAGAAAATTCCCGCAATCGCGACAATCCCGAACGAGGCGAACGCGACCCACGCCAGCGGCACGTGAAAATAAAATATCAACTGCGCGATTCCCTGCTCGGCCTCCGGCGGTACGTAGTCGAATACCATGAACAGCGCTACCAGCATGAGCGCCAGCGTCGTGTAGCCCAACCAATTGCGAATCGCGGAATTCATCGAATAGCTAGTTCTCACCTACCACATGCTCGAACAGCAGGTAACCGGCGGTGACGAACAGCACGTCGAAAGCGACCATGATCCGCAGCCAGTCGCCCATCGAAGCGAGCGGCGCGCCGGCCAGCGCGGCCGCGCTCGCCTTGACGCCGGCGATCAGGGCCGGCACGAAAATCGGCACGGCGAGAATCGGCAACAGCATATCGCCGCCGCGCGTGCGTCCGGTGATGGCCGAGAGCAGCGTCGCCAGCGCGGAAAACCCGATCGCGCCCAGCGCAAGGATTGGCGCGAGCCGCGCAATCGAGGCGTCGAATTCGAGATTGAAGAACAGCACCATCAGGATGACCGCGCCCACTTCCGCGACGACCATGAAGATCAACGCGGCGGCGAGTTTGGCGGCGAACAAGGTCGCGGGATCGAGCGGGCTGAGCAGCAGGCCGCGAATCGCGCCGTTGTCGCGCTCGGCGAGCAGCGCGCGATTCGCACCGAGCATCCCCGCGAACACCATCGCGACCCACAGCGCGCCCGCGGCCACATCGACGTTGCGCACTCGCCCCGCGTCGAGCGCAAACACCAATACCACCAGCACCAGCATCGACAGGGCGAGCAACGCCAGCGTGCTCTCGCCGCTGCGAAGCTCGAGGCGCAGGTCCTTGCGCAGCACGGCAGCAAATCCCGACACGGTTCTATCGGCCTAGCAGCGAGCGGATTCGCCCGCCGCGCCGGACCTCCTCCTTATGTGCGTGCGGCATCAGGCGGCCGCGCGAGATATCGAACACGGCGAACTCGACGCCGTCGATTTCGGGAACCGCATGCGCCGTCGCGATCACGGATGCGTGGCGCTCTACGGCCGTGCGAATCAGCGCTGCGACTATTTCGGCGCCATCATGGTCGAGCGACGCAAACGGTTCGTCGAGCAGCAACAGCGCCGGATCGTGGAGCATCGCGCGCGCGGCGGAGAGCCGTTGCTCCATCCCGCGCGAGAACGTCCGCACGCGAGAATCCGCAACCTCAGCCAATCCGACGCGGGCGAGCCATTGATCGACGGACGCGCGCGGGTCAGCGATCGAATACAGCTCGGCGAAGAATTCGAGGTTCTCGCGCGCGGTCAGATTGGGGTAGAGGAAACTCTGATGCGTCATCATCCCGATTCGACGCCGGTAGCGCGCCGCGAGTTTTCGCGCGTCCTGGCCGAAGACCAGCGCGCGGCCGCTGCTCGGCGCTTCGAGTCCCGCGAGAATTCGCAGCAGCGTGGATTTGCCCGCGCCGTTGCCACCGATAACAAACGCGCCCGCGCCCGGCAGCAAGCGCAAATTTACGTCGCGAAGCACCGGCGCCAGACCGTAAGTCTTTGCGAGGCTGTGAGTCTCGACGACCGGCGCCGACATTATTCGGTCCGGGCGAACGCAGCGCCCAGCGGTTTGATCGCGATGCCGCATTGCGCGCAGAACTTCGAATCGACCGCCGCGCGCATTCCGCATTGCGGACAAAAGCGAATCTTGCCCGACCCCGCCGGCGCCGGCTGCGGTTGCGACATTTGCGGGCGCGGCGGTTCGTGGTGCACGACCAAGGTCGGTATCGGGTCGATGCGGCGAGGGGCCGGTGCCGGGCGGCGGAGCGCCTGCGCCAATGGAGTGACGGTCGGCTTCTTCGCACTTGCGGCCGTGTCGCGAATTTTCTCGACCGCGGCCATCGCAGTCAGCGCGCGATCCTCGAGCGCCTTGTGCATCGAGTCGTAGTCGGCGTCGGACAGCTTGCCCATCTCGCGATCGAATTCGAGTTCGCGCAGACCCTGCACCGCCAGCGCGCGCTCGTGCTCATGGCGCTCGACTTGCAACTCGCCCGCCGATTTGGCGCGCGCACCGATAAGCCCGATGCCGAGCGGAGCGGCGACGAACAGCGCGACTCCGGCGACAATCAGCGCGGCGGCAAGGATGAACATCGGCTACCTGCGCTCCTCGAGTTCTTTTTCGAGCTTGCGCCTGAGTTCGGGATCGAATGAGGCCGGCTGAGCGCCCGTCTGGGAATCCGCAGGCGCCGACGGCTGATTGGAATGCCATCGCCCGACCGCCAACACCATCAAGCCGCCGCCGAGCGCGAGCGCGATGAACGGCATCGTCCATGCGAGAAGGTTGAAGCCCTCGGTGGTCGGCGCGGACAAAACTTTCTCACCGTACTGATGCCGATAGAAGGCGATTATCTGCGCGCGGGTCTTACCCTGGCCTATCATGCGATCGATCTCCGCGCGCATCGGCACCGAGAAACCGCAGGTCGGCATATTGCAGTTGGCGACGGTCAACCCGCAGCCGCATTGGCAGGTCAGACCCTCGGACACCTGTGAATTCGTTGGGGTTTCGGCTGCAAACGTTTCACGTGAAACGTTCTTTAGTTCAGGAGAAAGAAAAACGAATATCGCCGCGAGGAGGAATGCGAGCGACGATACGAGTGTGAGTTTCGCGCGCACGGATTCAGTCGCCTCCGGGTGCGGCGTCGGCGAGTTCGCGGGCGTCGGTCGATTGGCGGCTGAGAGCGGTTGCGATGGCGGCGCGCTCGCGCACGTTCGGCCACATAACAATCACGGTGCCGAAAACCATCATCAGACCGCCCGCCCATAGCCAGAAGACCAGCGGCGTCAGGAACACCTCGAAGGTCGCGGTCTTGCCGTCGTCGTCGATTCCGGCGAGGACGACGTAGAGGTCGCTTATGGGCGTCGAGCGGATCGCGACTTTGGTCGCGGGCTGTTGCGGACGCTTGAAGAACAGCTTCGCCGGCGACATTACGGTGATCTCGCGACCGTCGGCGCGCAGCACCTGGACGCGCGCAGTCGCGCTCTCGAGATGCGGCGTGTCGGCTTCATCCAAGCCCTGGAAGCGCAACGTGTATGAGCCGACGGTGAAGCTCTCGCCGACGTGCACACTCCTTTTCACTTCGGTCCGGAAGAACGAGGAACCGACGATTCCGACGAACGCGATGATGGTGCCGATGTGAATGATATAGCCGCCGTAGCGGCGGTTGTTCTTGGCGACCAGATTGACCAGCGCCTTGGCGCGCGGCTCTGAGACCATGTGCCGGCGCGCGTTCATCCCGCGGCGGAATTCGACCAGCACGGTGCCGAGCACGAACGCGGCGAGCGAGAACGCAGTGAGCACGTACCACTGACGCAGTCCCGCCGCGGCGACGATGATTCCGGTGGCGATTCCGATCGCGACGGGCGCGGCGAAACTGCGGACGAGATTACTGGTGGTCGTGCGACGCCATGCGATCAGCGGGCCCACTCCCATCAGGAAGACGAGGCCGAGCGCGAGCGGGCCATTGACGCGATTAAAGAACGGCGGGCCGACGGTGATCTTCACGCCGCGCACCGCTTCGGACAGGACGGGGAAGATCGTGCCCCAGAAAACTGCGAACGCGATGCCGACCAGCATCAGGTTGTTGAACAGAAACGCGGCCTCGCGCGAGAGATACGACTCGAACTCGGCGGGGCTGCGCAAATCCTTCGAGCGGAAGATCAACAGCGCGGTGTAGGCCAGCGTCACCGTTATCAGGAAGCTCAGAAAATACGGACCGAGACCCGATTGCGTGAATGAATGGACCGACGAGATGACCCCGCTGCGCGTGATGAAGGTGCCGAAGAGCGTCAGCCCGAAGGCGAGCCCGATCAGCGACAGGTTCCAGACTTTCAGCATGTCCTTGCGTTCCTGGATCATCACCGAATGCAGGTACGCCGTCATCACGAGCCACGGCATGAAGGCGGCGTTCTCGACCGGGTCCCACGCCCAGTAGCCGCCCCAGCCCAGTACTTCGTAGGCCCATCGCGCGCCGAACATGTTGCCGAGGGTGAGAAAGAACCAGGAAAAGATCGCCCAGCGGCGCGTCGATCGAATCCATCCGTCGTCGAGTTTGCCGGTGATAAGAGCGGCGGCGCCGAAGGCGAACGGCACGGTCGCGCTAACATAACCGGTGTAGAGCGACGGCGGATGTATTGCCATCCAGTAATTTTGCAGCAGCGGATTAAGGTCGGAGCCTTCAGCGGGAATTGTCGCGAGCAGATCGAACGGGCGCGTGACGAAATTGAGCATCAGCAGAAAGAAGATTGCGACGCCGGCCAGCACCGCGAGCGCATACGGCGCGATGTCGGGATTGCGCCGGCGATTCTGGAACGCGGCGATCGACGTGAAGATCGACAGCAGCCAGGTCCAGAAGAGCAGCGAGCCCTGCTGCCCGCCCCATAGCGAGGTGACTTTATAGACGGTAGGCAGCGTGGTGCTGGAATATGCGGCGACGTACTCGAGCGAGAAATCGCTGCGCAGCAGCGCCGCCCACAGCACGACGACCGCGATCGTGACCATCGCGCACATCGCCCACAGCGCGTGGCGGGCGCTGACGATGAAATCGGGCGCATTGCGGCGCGCGCCGTAAATATTCGCGACAATGGAATAGACGGCGAGAATCAGCGCGATCGCAAGCGCGAGGTTGCCAAGCTGCGGCATCAAAAAAACCCCCCGGCTATTGTGATTGCTTAGGCTTGTACTTGGAAGGGCAACTCGTCATCACCTGGGTCGCGGCGATTGCGCCGTCAGGGCCGAGCTTGCCCTCGACGATAACGTCGCGGCCGGGCGCGAACATGTCGGGCTTGGGTTCACCGGCAGCTACGACGCGAAAAGAGACGGGGTCGGACGCTACGACGGGTTTGACTACGGGGGCGCCGGCGGCGTCAACGTCGGGAATCGGCGCGATTTCAAATTTGAGGGTCAGCGAATTGGGGTCCCATGCGATGTTGCCAGGCTTGACGCGGCCGGCGACGCGGATCGCCTGACCGCCGAGCTCAGTCTGGCGCGCGGCCACTTCGGGCACGGTCAGGTAGTACTCCGAGGTGGTGCGAATCGAGCTGAAGATGAGGTAGCCGATCGCGGCCGCGATCAGACCGACGCCGATGAAGAATCTTGGACGAATGCGCATTGCCAGAATAATTGTAGTGAAACCCACCGTGGGTTTCACGTCTTTCACGTTCCTTGGGCAGGGGTGACCTCCTTCGACTTTGCTCAGGACAGGCTCCGCAGCCGGAGCTAACCGCAAAATGAAGGCGAGGGGAATTACCTTTTCCGCGTTGCGGGCGAGGTATTTTTCGGACTAAAAGTCGGAATCGTCGGAAGCTTGCGAGTCGCGCGGGCCGAAGGCTACGCCGCGTTTTGAGGCTTTGATGAAATCGAGCAGCTCGATCACTTCTGGAGCCAGATTGCCGGATTTTTCGAGGCGCGCGATTGCCAGTTTCAGATTGTGGCGGATGCCGAACAAATTCGTGAAAGCGTGGCGCAGGGCGTGAATCGATTTTGACGGGATGCCGGCGCGCTTGAGGCCCACCAGGTTTATTCCGCGCAGCGTGTGGGTGCCGTCCATTATGCAAAATGGCGGGACGTTGCGGCTGGTGCGGGACAGCCCGCGCATCATCGCGAGCCGGCCGATGCGGGTGTATTGATGCACGACGCAGTTGCCGGACACGAGCGCCCGGTCGCCCAGCTCGACCCATCCGGCCAGCAACGCACCGCCGGCGATAATGGTGGAGTTGCCGATGCGGCAATCGTGCGCGACGTGCGCATTCTGCATCATGAAGTTGTCGTCGCCCATGATAGTGACGTTGCCGCGCTCGCTGCCGCGGTGGACGGTGGTGTATTCGCGAAAGACGTTGCGGTTGCCTATTTTCACCGAGCGGGCGACCCCGGTGTAGGTGAGATCCTGCGGCTCGTCGCCGATTACCGCGCCCGGATGAAGCACGTTGTCAGCGCCGAGCTCGGTGATGCCGAGAATCGTGACGTGCCCAATCAGCCGGGTGCGTGCGCCGATGCGAATTTTTCCATCGAGCAGGCAGAGCGGCCCAATCTCGACGCCGGCGGCCAGCTCGACCTCGGGACCCACGACCGAGCTCGGATGAATCCGCGGGGGTGCGTCGCTCAATTGAGAAGCCTGCGCTTTTTCAGATCATCGGGGTGCTCGTGGCCGGCGGGCTCTGAGTCTTCCGCCTCGTAATCGCCGGAGACCCAGGTGCCGAGATCGATCATCTGGCATCGCTCCGAGCAGAACGGGCGGAAGCGATTTCGTTGCGACAGGTCAGCGGGCTTTTTGCAGATGGGACACTGCATGCCTAAGAAAATTGTCAGATGAACGCGCGCTGCGCAACGAGCGGCGCAGGAGCCTCAGGAGACTCCTGCGGATTCGCTCAACCTGAGGACGACCCCCTTACCATCAGAGGAAAGGGGCCGCTCATCCAGAAACGCACCGTTGCGCCAGGTTCAGGGGTTGGCGCCGCCGCGCTGAACGAAGATGCTGCCCTTGGGGCCGACCCGAACGCAATTGACGTTGGTACGAACGAACTGCGGCGTGCAGATCGGCTGATCGACGGCCGGACATTTGTAGAGGTTGGCTTCGAGCTGCTGACATTTGTCCAGCGCGAAATTTACCGCAACCGGACTGGCCGGCGGCGTGTCCGCACTCTGCGACGAGCATCCGCCGAGCGCGAGCATCCCAAGCGACGCAGCCAGCGCAGCGGCTGGAACGATTCGCAGCGCCCGTTCGCGAACTTTCGAGCTGACGACTTTTCGAGTGAGCATCGTGTTCTCCTCTCAACCGGGTTGAGGCGGTCATCCGCCTGTTTCAATCCCCAAGCGAGTCGACGCGGCAGGTGATCACGCGCTGAAGGATTCTAATACACAAAACGTAGGCCCGCACATAGAGGGGTTCAGAAGACCTCGGTGCCGCATTTGTCGCTGCCGCCGGAGGCCATAAAGACATTGACGCGCGGGTTGTACGCGAAACGCTCGAAGTAGCAGAGCTGCGTTTCATGCGCCGGACCTTTGTAGAGAACCTTAACGTGGACTTGCAAGTTAGATTGTCCGGACGCGACTTTTTGGTATTTTTCCGGCGGGACAAAGACGTAAAATTCGTGCGGCACGTTCGGCGACAAAATTCCCACGTCCATCTCCGACATAGTGCCCGCCGCAGGCGCGACGACCTTGCCATCGATCACCGCATGAATACTCACGATCGTATCGAGCGCCGGGATGCTTCCGAAATCTCTGAAATTTACCGAAATCATCGGACGCTGCGGGTCGCTTCCCACGAACCCGACCTGCTGGACACCGATGAAGGGCCGATCGACGACGGCGAAGACCGCGCTCGTGACAAGTGCCGTGCGCCAGGTGGCATAGGCGCTGAAGAACGTGGCGAGCACCATCAGGATCGCCATGAAGTCGGCGAGCTTGACCGCCTGCGCGAGCCTGGCGAGGAGCGTGCGCTCGGTCCGCAGGATTTCGCGATCGCGTTGATTGGCGGACGATGGCGCGGTTGATTCTTTTTCGTTGTCGGCCATCGCGGCTGTATAGCCCGACTAGGGGACCGAGAACCAGATCACCGCCAACGGCGGCATTTCGATTGCGATCGAGTGCGCGAATCCGTGCCACGGGATCGCCGCCGCCTCGACGCCGCCCATGTTGCCGACGTTGGTGCCGCCGTACGCGGCGGAGTCGGTGTTGAGAAGCTCGCGATAGAAGCCGGGAGCCGGCACGCCGACGCGAAAGCGGCTGCGCAACACCGGTGAAAAATTGCACACGCAGATGAGGCGGCGGCCGGTGCTCGGCGCGGTACGCATGAACGCGATCGTGTTGCTGTCGGCGTCGTCGGCCTCCAGCCATCGAAAGCCCGCCGGGTCGGTGTCGGCCTCCCACAGCGCGGGCTCCGCGCGGTAGATGCGATTGAGATCGCGCACCAGCACTTGCAGCTCGCGATGGTCGGGGTATTCGAGCAGGTTCCAGTCGAGACTCGAGTCGTGATCCCATTCGCGCCACTGGCCGATTTCCTCGCCCATGAAAATCAGCTTCTTGCCCGAGCGCGCCCACATGTAGGCGAATAGCGCGCGCTGATTGGCGAACTGGCGCCAGCGGTCCCCCGGCATCTTGGCGAGCAGCGCGCGCTTGCCGTGCACGACCTCGTCATGCGAGAGCGGCAGCACAAAATTTTCGCTCCAGGCGTAGAGCAGGCCGAAGGTGAGATCGCGATGATGATAGCGGCGGTAGATCGGGTCGAGGGTGAAGTACTCGAGCGTATCGTGCATCCAACCCATGTCCCACTTGAAGCCGAAGCCGAGCCCGCCGAGGAAGACCGGGCGGCTGACGCCGGTCCAGGCGGTGGACTCCTCGGCGATCATCATGATGCCGGGGTTGAGGCGGTACACGTCCTGGTTGAGCTTCTTGATGAATGAAATCGCGTCGAGGTTTTCGCGCCCGCCGAAGGCGTTGGGAATCCATTCGCCGTCGCGCCGCGCGTAGTCGAGGTAGATCATCGACGCGACCGCATCGACGCGCAGCCCGTCGGCGTGGAACTCGCTCAGCCAGTAAAGCGCGCTGGCGGTCAGGAAGTTGCGCACTTCGGCGCGGCCGTAGTTGAAGATGTAAGTGCCCCATTCGGGATGGTCGCCCTGGCGCGGATCGGCATGCTCGAACAGCGCGGTGCCGTCGAAGCGGCCGAGACTGAATTCGTCCTTGGGAAAATGCGCGGGCACCCAATCGAGGATCACGCCGATGCCGCGGCGATGCATCTCGTCGATCAGGTAGCGCAAGTCGTCGGGGCTGCCGTAGCGCGAAGTCGGCGCGAAGTAGCCGCTGACCTGGTAACCCCACGAGCCGGTGAACGGATGCTCCATCAGCGGCAGCAGCTCGACGTGCGTGAAGCCCATCCGCGTCACGTAATCGCCCAGCATCGGCGCCATCTCGCGGTAAGTCAGCGGGCGATTATCCTCCTCGGGCACGCGGCGCCACGAGCCAAGATGGACCTCGTAGATCGAGACGGGGCATTTGATCCATTCGCGGCGCGCGCGCTCTGCAAGCCAATCCGCGTCGTGAAACTGGTAGGTCGATTGCTGAACGATCGAGGCCGTCGCGGGCGGCACTTCCATCCGCTGTGCGAACGGATCGCTCTTCAGCAGCAAGTTGCCGTCACGCGTGCGAATTTCATATTTGTAGTTCGCGCCCGCGCCGAGGCCGGGGATGAACAACTCCCACACGCCCGAGCCGCCGAGCGTGCGCATCATGTGGACGCGGCCATCCCACCGATTGAAATCGCCAACCACGCTGACGCCGCGCGCGTTGGGCGCCCACACCGCGAACGAGACGCCGCCGATGCCGGCCATCTCGCGCACGTGCGCGCCCAGCTTGTCGTAGGCGCGGTCGTCCTTCTGCTCACCCCACAGATGAAGGTCGAGGTGGCCGAGCGTCGGCATGAACGAGTAGGGATCGTAGGTCGTGATCGAGTTGCCGTCGGGAAAATGAATCTCGAGCTGATACGGAAAAATCGAGACGCGGCCCTCGACCACCGCCTCGAACAGTCCCGCCTGATCGCGCTTGCGCATCGGGCGCGGCGCGTCGTTCGGCACCAGCAGGTTGATCGACCAGGCGTCGGGGCGAAACGCGCGTACCACCAGACGCTTGCCGTCAAGATGCGCGCCGAGGATCGAATGAGGATCGTGATGCTCGAATGCCAGCAGGCGTTCCAGCTCATTACCCGGCGTGCTCGACGAGATGACTTCGGCTTTCATTCCAAGTGCCAAGTCTAAACGATAGATTCGTTGCAAGCGACTCGCGTTCGCAAGAGATCGAAGATGAGTTCCACGACCAATCCAGCGCAATCTAACAACCTGCCCGGCCGCGACCCGATGATGGGACAGCTCGAAGTGCTCGAGCCGGGAATCGCGATGTTCCACGGCTTCGCCAACGTCGCGTTCGCATACGGGCGCGGCGAGATGATCGCGGTCGATACCAGCTCGCGGCTGATGGGCGCGATGGCGGTGCGCGAGATCCGCAAGCTCAGCGGCGAGCCGTTCGCCTTTCTGATCTATACGCACGGCCACGGCGATCACGCGTTCGGCACCGAAGCGTTCATCGCCGACGCGATGTCGCACGGGCATGCGCGGCCGAAAATCTGGGCACACGAAGACGTTGCCGGCCGGTTCAGGCGCTACGCGCTGACTCGCGGGTGGCAGGCGCACATCAACCGGCTCCAGTTCGGCGGCGCCTTCGCGACCGACGGGCTCTTCGATCCCAAATCGTTCAGCTACCCCGACCTGGTTTATCGCGATCAACAATTTCTCGACCTGCTGGGTGAGCCGGTCGAGCTGCATCACGCGATGGGCGAGACCGACGACGCGACCTGGGTCTGGATGCCGACGCGGCGGCTCGCGATGGTCGGCGACTTGATCGTCTCGTCGATGCCGAACACGGGCAACCCGAACAAGGTGCAACGTTACACGCTCGAATGGGCCGAGACGCTCGAAGCGATCGCGACGTGCGCGCCGCGTTACATCCTGCCGGGCCACGGACCCGCGTATCGCGGCGAGGAACTGTGCCGGGAGGTGCTTACCGAGACGGCGCGAGCGCTCCGGCTGATCCACGATGAAGTCGTGCGGCGGCTCAACGCCGGCGAATGGCCGGCGGACATCGTGGAGGCGGATATTTCGATCCCAGCCGACCTCGCGGCGAAAGCATACCTGCAACCGATCTACGGATGCGTCCCGTTCGTGGTGCGCGACGTGATTCGTCGCTACGCCGGCTGGTGGTCGGGCGAGCCGTCGCAAATGTTCCCGGCCAGGCGGACGGAGCGCGCCGGCGATATCGTCGGGCTTTGCGGTCGCGACGCGATCCTGGCGAAGGCGCGCGCACTCAAGGATGCGGCGGAGCTGAAGCGCGCGCTGGCATTGGCCGAGGTAGCACTCAACGCGAATCAGTCGGACGATGAAGCGATCAGGCTGAACGCGGAAATCCTGGAAGCGATGGCGGCCGGCGAGCGCTCGTTTATCGCGCGCAACTTCTTCGCCGGCGCCGCGCGTCAACTCCGCGAGCGCGCAAAGTGACAAGATTTGTAGTGAGGCAACGACGAAAATGATCTTTCGCGAACTCAATCACGGCAAATGCAAAACCTACCTTGCGGTCTCGGAAGCCACCCGCAAGGCCGCCATCATCGATCCGCTGCGCGACAAGGTCGAGCGCTACCTCGCGGTCCTCGCCTATCACGGCTGGCGCCTCGATCTGATCATCGACACCCACACTCATGCCGACCATCGCAGCGGCGCGATGGAGTTGGGTGCGCTGGCCGACGCACCGGTCGCGATGCATCGTCTAGCGCCGGCGCCGCACGTCACGATCCATGTCGAAGATGGTCAGGTGCTTAAGGTCGGCGACGAGGAACTCCGCGTCCTCCACACACCGGGCCACACCCCCGATTCGATCAGCATTCTCGCGAAGGATCGCGTTTTCACCGGCGACGTATTGTTCATCCATGGCACCGGCCGTTCCGATTTCGCTGGCGGCGACGCGGGCGTTCAGTACGATTCGATAACGCGCAAACTGTTCACGCTGCCCGACGCGATTCTGGTTTTCCCCGCGCATGATTATCGCGGACATACGCAATCGACGATTGGCGACGAGAAACGCTCAAACCCGCGGCTGGCCGGCAAAACGCGCGACGACTACATCAACCTGATGAACAACCTCGGCCTGCCGCTCCCCGACGGCATCCAGGAGTCGCTGCAACCGAACGAATCCGACCTCGACCCGAGCGTGCTCAAGTTCCCGACGCTCGCGCAGCTCAACCAGGTGCGTCAGTTGAGCCCGGCGGAGTTGCGCGATCGGCTCGCGAGCTCCAATCCACCGATGCTGATCGACGTTCGCGAGGAAGACGAATATCGCGGCGAGCTCGGCCACATCGCGGCGGCACGCCTCATCCCGCTGAAGGAACTGCCCGAGCGGATCGACGAGCTCGCGAACGCAAAAGCCGGCGATATAGTCGCAATCTGCAGAGCCGGCGTCCGCAGCGCCACCGCCGCCGCCATCCTCACCGGCCTCGGCTTCGAGCACGTCTGGAATTTAAAAGGCGGCATGCTCGAATGGAAAGACGCAAACCTCCCGGTCGAGCGATGAGCCTGATCTGCTAGACTTGATCCTTGTCCAGCGCCGAGCTCCACTTGCGCGAGGTGCGGCCTTCCCAGCCCCGCTTGTGGTAGGCGTAGCCGACGATCAGCGGGACTGCGATGGTCGCTTCGCAATAGACCATCTGCTCGTAGGTGGTATCGACTTTGCCCCAACTGCTGGCTTCTTTGAGCGTGCTGCCCGAGAGCGCGCCGTCGCGCACGTCGGCGACCGTGATCTGGATCGCGTATTTGTGCATCGGCACGTC
This sequence comes from uncultured delta proteobacterium, assembly GCA_963717005.1. Lineage (GTDB taxonomy): Bacteria > Desulfobacterota > Binatia > Binatales > Binataceae > Binatus. The sequence continues at coordinate 2,879,579 of OY970324.1, read as the reverse complement.
ATGCCCCAGCACTTCGGCAGCGACGACGATATCTTGTGCAAAATTTTTCGGCACGCCGCCGCCAATCATGAACAACCCTGTGCTTTCGTTCTTCACTTTGAGTCGCGTCAGTTCGTAAAAATCCTTGGCGCTGTCGAGCGAGACTTTGGGTTTTCCGTGCCGCGCCGCCTGATGCGCCACCAATCCGAAGCCGGCGGAGCAGTCGCTGAATGCGGGGCAGAAAATCGGCACCTCTTCGCGATACGCCTCGAGCACGATGCTGGCGCCGGTCTTCGCGCCGGTTTCCGCGAGGTACTTGCCCATCTCGCCGACAAATTCGCGCGACGAAAACGGCCGCGGCTCCAGCCGGTCTGCGATTTTCTCAATCGTCTCGTCGCATACGCGCAGTTCGTCTTCGTCGATCAGCGTGTCGTAGATTCGATCGATATGCAGCTCGCGCAGCTTGTCGTCGTCGAGCCCGCACTTGAAGCGATCCTCGGCCATCCAATGCTTGAAGCCCAGCGCCTCGAAGAAATCCTGATCGACGATATTGGCGCCGGTGCTTACGATCGCATCGACCATGTGATTGCGAATCATGTCGGCGAAGACGCGCTTCAGTCCGGCGCTGATTAGCGATCCCGCCAGGCACAGGATCACGCCGCAGTCGCGATCGCGCAGCATCCGATCGTAAATTGTCGCCGCGCGATGCAGGTCGCGGGCGCTGTACGCCATCTGCCCCATTGCCTCGACCAGAGGGACGACATTGTCGCGCGTGATATCGACGTGCTCGATCGGTGTTTTCAGAAATTCTGATTTGACACTCATTGCAGTCCTCGCGCTGTCTTCGATCTACTCGCCGATAGTAAGCATCGGCCAGGTTGTACGCTACTTCAGCGGGCCGATTCCGCCCACCCCGGTCCAGTAGAACATGAAGTACAAGGTCCCGAGCCCGATCAGAAATGCGAACGCGATGATATCGACGCCCGTCACCGGGTACTCGATAAACGTCGTCGGCTCGTGGCTGAAACCGAAGCCGCGCGCTTCCAGAGCCATCGCCATGTTATTCGCCTTGCGCAGCGCGCCCATGAAAACCGGAATCACGACCGGCACGTAGCGGCGCACGCGCTCGAGCGGCCCCCCCTGGTTGAAGTCGTAGCCGCGCAGCCGCTGCGCATCGACAATCGTCACCGCCGAGTCGATGAACAGCGGCACCAATCGAAACGAGAGCGAGATTGCGAAGCTGACGCGGTACGGCACCCGCATCCGCTGCAGTCCGTAAGTGAACTCCTCGATTTTGGTGGTCGAAAGAAACAGCACCGACGCCGCCAGCAATTCCGCCAGCTTGATCCCGCGTCCCAGGCCGAACACCAGCGACAACCGGCTGACGTGAAATACCGGAATGTTCACCAGCACCGCGCCGCGCCGGTAGAAAACCATCCACGCGATGGTCGTGGTGAAAACCAGAATCGCGAACAGCCATCGCAGGCGATAGAAATTCGGCCACGAATCGGTGAGCTGCGCGATCCACAGCATGACCAATCCAACCGGCAGCAGCGCGATCGGGTTGTCCACCCAGTACACCGACCAGAACATGACGAACAGCGCGAAGACCTTGACCGTGGGATGCAGCCGATGAACGAAGGTGCCGCGATCGATGTAGAGATAAATCGGCATCAGCCGCGTTCTTTCACTCCCTTCACCCACGCGACAAATTCGTCGGTCGTGAGCGCGAGCGTGCCGCACCGACGGCTGAGCTCGGTGATTTCCGGCGCGCGAAACGACGACGATCGCAGCAGTTCGTCCTGCATAAAGAACTCGCGCACGCCGCCGTCGAAAATCTTCGCCCCCTTGCGCATCAGCACCACGCGCCGCGCATACTCCGCGACCAGCCACGGCGTATGCGTGATGATCACGATTGCGATTCCGGCGCGATTGAGGTCGCGCACCAGCGCCATCATCCGAAGTTGCTCGCGATGATCGAGCCCGGTGGTCGGTTCGTCGAGAATCAGCATCCGCGGCCTCAGCACCAGAACGCTCGCGACCGCGAGCCGCTGGCGCTCGCCCTTGCTCAGCAGGAACGGATCGCTCGAGCGCTCGTTCTGCAGGCCGACCGCTTCAAGCGCTTCATCGCAGCGCCGCCGAATCTCGTCCTCCGGCAGGCCGAAATTGCGCGGTCCGAAGGCGACTTCGTCCTCGACACTCGCGGCGAAAATCTGATGGTCAGGATTCTGAAAAACGTACGCGGCCTCGCGCGCCGTTTCCGCCGGACGCATCTGCGCTCGATCCTTGCCGTCGATCGTCACGCGGCCCACCGCCGGATGGAGCAGGCCGACGATGTGCTTGGCCAGCGTGGTTTTGCCGGAGCCGTTTTGCCCGACGATCGCGAGAAACTCGCCGGCTTCGACCTTGAGATCGATCGAATCGAGCACCCGCGGCCCGCCGACATAGTTGAAGCTCACGTTTTCGATTCCGATGAACGCGGGGCCGATGATTGCACTTCCCGCCGTCTTCGGCTGTTCGGACACGGGCGGCTTGGCGATGCTGTCATAGGTGATCCCAGCGACACCCGGGTAGGCCCGAACAATCGCGTCGTAAGCCTGCTCGACGCTTTCCGGTTGCGCGTCGATGCCGAGCATTTCGAGCGCGTGACCCAGCCCCGGCGGACGCACGCCGCATTCCCTGAGCAACTCGGTCCGCGCAAACACCTCGGGCGGTGGACCGTCCGCCGCGATTTCGCCCTCGCGCAGAACAACTATCCGGTCCGCCGCGCGCAGCTCCTCGGACTCGTGCTCGATTACGATCAGACTGAGGCCCTGCGCGCGCAGCTTCTTGATCAGCTCGAAGACTTCCGCCCGGCCTTCGGGATCGAGATCGGTGGTCGGCTCGTCGAGCACGATGACCGACGGGCGCAACGCGAGCACCGACGCGATCGCGAGGCGCTGCTTCTCGCCGCCTGACAACGACATTGGATCGCGATGCTCGAAGCCGCGCAGGCCGACGGCCTCGAGCGCGGGCAGGATGCGGCGATCCATCTCGGCGCGGTCCATGCCGGTTTGTTCCATCGCGAACGCGACTTCGTGCGCGACGTTGGTCGAAAACAATTGCGACTCGAAATCCTGAAAGACCATGCCGACCTTCGGCGCGACGTTGCAAACGCGCAGGACTTCCAGCGACTCGCCGGCGATGAGGATCGCGCCGCGAAAATCGCCGTCCTCGAATTCCGGGATGATGCGATTGAGACATTTCGCCAGCGTCGATTTGCCCGCGCCCGACGCGCCCATCACGCCGATCATCTCGCCGGCGTTCTGGCTGAAGCTCACCCCTCGAAGCGCGGGCCGGCCGGCCCCGTGATAGGTGAACGTGACCCCCTGGGCCCACACTGCATGCTCGCTGCTATTCACTGGAACAGGTTTCACATCATGAACAGGCCCGCGAACGCCAACAGCAGAAACGGGCCGACGATTATCAGGACCGGTTTATCGTACGGGGCGATGATCATCCATGCGGGCAGGAACTTTGGCTCCCAGTATCCGGTCGAAAGCAGATTTCCCAAAATCCAGGCGCCGCCCTCGCCCGCTATCAGCAACGCGAACCCGGTGGCTCGAATCGGCACCGGCTTCAGTTTCACCTCGGGCATCACGTCCGTGTAAAGCATCCGACCTTTCTTCACGCGCGGATAGACCGCGGCGAGGATGAACGGCGAGAGCGCGAGCGCCGAGACCATGTTGTTGAAGATGATCACGTTGCCGAGCATCGCGAACGGCCGGATGACCAATACGTTATCCGCCCATCCGACCAGATCGGCGCACAGCACGCTCGCGGCCAGGCATGCGATCACGTATTTGAAGATTACCAGCGGAGAGCGGAGCACCGGGCTCTCGCCGCGTGCGATCAATTCCCAGACTTTGTATGGAATCCATCCGTAGGCCAGGTTCGCGAAGAAGCCGAAGATGTCGCCGGGCGAGACGCCGCCGAAAAAATCGCCGATCATGTTCCCGATTGCGGAACCCCACGCGGCGGCGGGGCCAAACAGGAACGAGCACACCACTGGTATCGCGTTGGCGGGACGCAGTTCGGTGACGCCAGGAATCAACGGGACAACCTTGAACGGCACCAACACCGCGGCATACAGCGCGGCGGAGATCGCGCACAGCACGACCATCCGCGTGTTGCGCCACATCAGGCGAAGCTCGCTCATCGCGGTACGGACGCAACGATGCGTGCGCGGCGCATGCCTGCGATACGGAAGAAGCGATCGACAGCCACGTTCATCTCGACGCTGACCAGTATCCCGACCCTTCCGGCGCAATCAAGCGCGCGCGCAATGGCGCGCGCTGTTTCGCATCGAAGAGTAGTTAATTTTCCGTGAAATCCGCGATGACAGCGGATAGAATAGCTCGAAATGCCGATCTACGAATATCGCTGCGAGAAGTGCCGACGCACGACCAGCGTCCTGACGACGCGCGTCAGTGAAAAGGTCGAGGCGGTCTGCGCGCATTGCGGCGGCAAAAAAATGAGCCGGTTGATGTCGCGGTTCGCGATGCCGCGCAGCGAGGAATCGCGGATGGAGTCGCTCGCGGACCCGTCAAAGATGGGCGACGTTGACGAGAACGATCCCAAGAGCGTCGCGCGGATGATGAAGCGGATGGGCAAAGAGATGGGCGATGAGTTCGGCGGCGCGGAGTTCGATGAGGCGGTGGAAGAGATCGAGAGTGGCGGTGATTTGGGCGATGACGGCGGATCAGGCGAGGACGATGACTAGCGTGACTAGCGAAATTGTCGTAATCCAGTGCCCTCTCCTTGTCCGAGGAGAGGGTTAGGGAGAGGTGCCGCGCTTAACGCAGCGAAACTTTTGGCTTTAGGAATCGAGTATTAGTCAGTTGCAACTTCTGGCGTTGCACCTCTCCCGGTGCCACCTTCGGCTGCGCCGACCTCTCCTCGGACAAGGAGAGGTTAGGATTAAAGTCCTAGCCGGCTTCGAGCATTACGATTGCTGCCGCGGCCATGCCTTCGCCGCGGCCTAGAGCGCCGAGGCCTTCCGGGCTCGACGCTTTCACGTTGACGCGCGATTGATCCGTATTTAATGCACTGGCGAGGCGCGCGCGCATTGCGTCGAGATGCGGCTTGAGCTTCGGCTTCTCCGCGAAGATCGTCAGGTCGGCGTTGCCGAGACGCCATCCTTGATCGCTTGCCAGTTTCCACACCGCGCTCAGCAGCGCGATCGAGTCGGCGTTCTTGTATTTCGGATCACTGTCGGGGAAATGGCGGCCCAAGTCGCCGGCGCCGATTGCACCGAGGATTGCGTTGGCGAGCGCGTGAGCGGCGACGTCGGCGTCGGAATGCCCGCGGAGTCCCTTGTCGTGCTTGATTTCGACGCCGCCGAGCACGAGCCGGCGCCCCGCTTCGAGCGGATGAAAGTCGAAGCCGTTGCCTACGCGAAAACGCGTCGCCATTGCGTGGCCCCTCGCGCGGCAGGCGCATCATTTGCGCTGCGTCCGGCTGCGTTGACAATCGCTATTTCTGTCGCCAAGCTTTTCTCATCGCCCCCTGAGGAGGATCGCCCGCGATGCCCGCATTTGCCAAGAACCCGAAATTCATCATCGGCACAATCGTGGTCCTGTGGGTGGCGTACGTCATTTACGCAAACTTTCAGATCGAGATGGTGACGTTCTACCTGCTGCCGTTCAATATCCTGAAGCTGCAGCTCAGACTCTCGGCGGTGATAATCGGCGCCGCGATTTTCGGGTCAGTTGCAACGATCGTGATTCACTGGCTATGGGTGCGGCCCTCGAACAGTTCGTCGGCTGTGACCGCGCCCACATCGCCATCCGCGCCTAAGAGCAACACCGTCGCATGAGCGCCTGCCTTCAAAACTGTTTCAGTTGACGGGCCTATCAGCAGACCGTCGGCGCGCGAGAGCGAGCTTAAAATTCCCGAGCCTTGAGCGCCGGTCGGCGTCGCGCGCCAGCCGCCATCAGCGCCGCGCTCGAGTTTCACCCGCACGAACTCGGTCAGGTCTTTCGATGTTTTGATCTCGGCCGCGCATCGCGCCTTGACCCGCGGCAGCCCGACGCGCCGCTTGCCGCTCATCTTGAGCAGCGCCGGGCGCGCGTACAGGTAAAAGCAGACCAGCGTCGAGACCGGATTGCCCGGCAGTCCGAAGATCGGGCGGTAGCCGACCGTGCCGAACTTCAGCGGACGCCCCGGCTTCTGCGCGACCCCGTGAAACAGCTGGCGCATCCCGAGTTCGTCGAGCGCGCCTTTGACGTGATCGAACTGGCCGACCGAGACGCCGCCGGTCGAGAGCACCGCGTCAAACGTCATCGCCTCGGCCAGGCGAGCGCGAATCTCGCACGCGTCGTCGCGCGCCACCTTGAGGATGATGGCGTCGGCGCCCGCTTCGCGCACCGCGCCCGCGAGCGCGTAGGCGCTGGAATTCACGACCTGCGCACCCGTCGGCGGCTGATCGACGTCCACCAGCTCGTCGCCGGTGGCAACTATCGCGACGCGCGGGCGCCGGATAACTTCGACCATCGCTCGATTCACCGACGCCAGCATCCCGAGGTCGGCGGGCGTGAGGACTTTGCCCGCCGACATCACCAGCTCGCCGAGGCGCAAATCCTCGCCGCGCGGCCGGATGAACGCGCCCTTCTCGGCACTGGCGAGAAACTCGATGACCTCGCCGGTGCCGCGCGTGCGTTCGACCGGGATGATCGCGTCGGCGCCCTCTGCGACCGGCGCCCCGGTCATCGTGCGAACAGTTTCGCCCACGCTCACGCGGCGCGCCGGCATCTGACCCGCGCCGACAGTCTCGACCACCTTCAGCTTGACCGGACTGGTCTCGGACGCCTTGGCAACGTCGGCGGCGCGGACCGCATAGCCGTCCATCGCGGAGTTGTCGAACCCCGGAATGTCGCGCGACGAGCTGATACTCTCGCCGAGCACGCGCCCGAGCGCGGCGAGAATCGGAACGCGCTCGACGCCCAGCACCGCCACGTTTTCAAGGACAATCCGTAGAGCCTGGTCAGCGCTAATCATGACGCAAAAAGGATACGCCGGTTCAGATCAAGAATGAACCGACAACCGGCCAACGCAATACGACCAGCCAATGCCGGACTTATCAGCGAAGCGAAAAGAGCCTGAAAAAATTAGAAAGAGACGTGTTCGGCGCTGGCGTGCATATCCGAATCCAATGGGACGCGGACATTGTACGAGCGCTCGTCGGGAGGAACGATGTCGCGCAGCAGCGCCGGGTTCAGCTCGTGCAACCGCTCCAGCGTCGTCCCGTGATTGAGTGCCACTCGGCTGAGCGGAGTGCCGCCCTTAACCGGCAGCATCTGGTAGACCGGCGGATCGTTGAGCTTGATCGGTGTAATTCCGTAGCTGTCCGCATGATGCGCGATATACGCGACGGCCATGAAGCGTCCCAGCAGACCACGGGTTCGTCGCGGCAGCCGGCTGCCAAACTTCTCCATATTGCGGCCGCGCAGCGACCAATAGCGATTGATGGCGCTGTCGCCGGTGTTCCACGCAACCAGTGTCATCGGCCAATCGTCACCCGCCTCGTCGTGCAGGGTAGCCAGGTATTCGGCAGCCGCCTTGGTGGACATTATCGGGTCGCGGCGCTCATCGACGTAGTTGTCGATTCGCAGGCCGAACCGCCTGGCGGTATCGTAATTGAACTGCCACGGACCTTTGCCCTGCTTGGAAAATTCGCTTTCAGCAAAAGCCAGGTAAACCAGGTCGTCAGGTAAACCGTAACTGCGAAGGACGCGCACCATATCCTGCAAGTAAGGGTGACTGCGGTCGAAGGTATCCTGGAGATGGTCAGGCGAGGTCATGAAATCCGAGACGTAATGACGAACCGCCCGATTAAGCAGAATAGGGAACGGCGGAACCGGCTGCGGAAGCGGAATCTCATATGGCGACGCGATCGGCCGGGCACCGGCTTCGGCCGGAGTCTCGAGGTCGAAGCCCGCGCTCTGCCCGGCCAAGCTTGGCGAAGGCGGGCCGGATAGACCGTCGGACCCCTCAAAGTCCTGGGCAAATGCTCGAGTAGACGCCCATCCGGCGGCAATCAGAGCCGCCATCAAGACAACAAACACTCGATAGATAAACTTAGACTTAAGCATTCTCCCCCGAGAAGATGACCCCAACCGTACCGACCGACGCCACCGGGATCAACCCAATTGGCGGTGGATAATCTATTAAAAAGTCTAATAGTGGACCTTCCAATTCTTGATAAGTGCTTGCGAATGCTCACGAATCTTGAAGCCGGATAGCGAGAATATTCGTTACGGCAAGTTCAGCCAACCAAGTCCGTTGTGTTACGGTGGGCAAACCTCACCTCGCGCGAGGGCACTGACCGACGATGAATCTTTGGCACGACATCATCGATAGCCTGACCGATGGGATCATCGTGCTGTCGCCCGCGATGGAGCCTCAGGTTGTCAATCCGGCCGCCGAGACGATGCTCGGGGTTTCCCAGGTCAGCGCCGCCACGGTCGCCGACCTCGTCCGCCAGAACGACTGGCTCGGGCGGATGGTCGGGGCGTGCCTGGAAAGCGGTCAGGATCTCGGCGATATGGAGACGGTCCTGACGACCGGCCCGCGCGAATTGGCGGTTCGGGTCGAGGTGTCACCCCTGTTGAACGCCGAGGGACGCCCCGGCGGCGTCATTATACTGCTGCACGACCTCTCCCACGAAAAAGGTGCGGCTGAAGCTGCCGTAACCGGCGGCGACTTGAGCCTGCGGCTGTCGCCCGCCGGCCTGGCGCACGAGGTCAAGAATCCGCTAACCGGCATCAAGGGCGCGGCCGAGCTGATGGCTGGGATGTTCCCCGACGACACGCGCGCGCAGCAGTACTGCAGCGTGATCCTCGACGGCGTCAACCGGATTGCGTCGCTGGTCGAGCAGGTCTTGATGGTCAGCGGTCCGCAGCGCCTGGCGCAGGAGCCGGTCAACATCCACATGGTGCTGCATCAGGCGATGCGAATGGCGGGGATGTTCCCGCAGCCGCCTGAGGGCGTCACCGTGCTGCAGGATTTCGATCCGAGCCTGCCCGACGTGATTGGCGACGCAAGCGCATTGGAGCGAACGTTTCTCAATTTGATCAAGAACGCGGCGGAAGCGATCGGCGAATCAGGCTCGATTCGGCTGCACACCAGAATCGAGCGCGAATTCCGGATGACCGCCGAGGGCCGCCGGCGCCAATTCCTCCGCGTCGAGGTCAGCGACAGCGGCGTCGGCATCGCGGAGGATCAACTCGCGCAACTCTTCACCCCATTCTTCACAACCAAACCCGCCGGCACCGGCTTGGGGTTGGTTTTATGCCAGCGGATCATCGCGCTGCACGGCGGTCGCCTGTGGGCCCAGCGCGGCGGCGTCAAAACCGGGGCGCACGGCGTCGGCATGACCTTCAAAGTCACGCTCCCGATGATGCCGTCAGAAAAACGCCAGCAATAGAAATTCCGCGCGGCTCCCTAATTCCGCTAGTAGCAATCAACGACATGCGCTAGCTTGCCTCGACGCGTGTATCTATTGAGCGCAGCCATCTGTATCCAAAGGTCGCACTGTGCGGAAGTAGTCGAACCTACCAGTGTTCGTTTTCCAAGGCATGTTTGATGCTATGTGACCTTCCCCAGGAGGAGACCAAGTCATGGACGGAGTACGGAAGCTGAATGTGCGTCTGGTAGGGCGTGCTGGCCGAAAATCTGGCACCGATGCGAAGCCGGCCGAGTTATCGTCCCGTTCTCACGCCGAAGATCAATATCGCACCGCGTCAGAGCGTCGGGCTGAGGGCAAGGCATTGCGCGAGAACGTGCCACGCGAAACGCACGCCGGATGGAAACCGCCCAAAGACCGTCGCGACCCGGTTGATTTGCTGCTCGAAACCAACCAGGGCAGGCTCCCGGAGCTTCTGCCGATTCGCCATGGACGGATGGTCTCGTCGCCCTTCGCTTTCTTCCGCGGCTCCGCCGCGCAGATGGCCGCCGACCTGGCGCGCACGCCGTGCTCCGGGCTCAAGGTGCAGACGTGCGGTGACGCGCATCTGTTGAACTTCGGCGGTTTCGCCACGCCCGAGCGCAACATAATTTTCGACATCAACGACTTCGATGAAACTCTTCCCGCTCCATGGGAATGGGACCTTAAACGTTTGGCCGCCAGCGTGGTCGTCGCGGGGCGTCATCTCCGGCTGTCCGACAACGATTCGGCGCGGGCTGCCATTGCCACGGCGCGGTCGTACCGGGAGCACATGACTGACTACGCATCGATGCGGGCGCTTGAGGTTTGGTACGACCGAATCGATATCGAGCGCGTCATCAAGGAAATGCCGAGCGAAGAGGCACGCGAGCGCGCCCAGCAGCGAGTTGAAAAGACGCGCAGTCGAAACGTTCCCGAACACGACTACCCGAAGATGGTCGAACATCATGGTGCGCTACCTCGCATCAAGGACAACCCGCCTCTGATATTCCACCCTTCGGCAAAACTAGCGCCCGGACTCAAAACCGGATACCACGAAGGGCTCGCTGCCTACCGCGAGTCGCTGGCCGAGCATGTCCGGGTGCTGTTCGACCGCTTCCACTTTTGCGACCTGGCAATCAAAGCCGTCGGGGTCGGCAGCGTCGGCACCTTCTGCGCCATCGGACTGTTCCTGGCGGCTGACGACGACCCGCTCTTCCTGCAGGCCAAGGAGGCGCACGCATCGGTGTTGGAGCCATACGCCGGCAAGAGCTTGCATCACAATCACGGCCAGCGGGTCGTTGTGGGTCAGCGCATGATGCAATCAGCGAGCGATATATTTCTGGGCTGGGCGCGAGGGCTCAACGGGCGCGACTTCTACTTTCGCCAACTTCGCGACATGAAGATCTCGGCGATCATCGAAGACTGGGATTTCGATTTGCTGCGGACATATTCCAGATTGTGTGCGTGGGCTCTCGCGCGGGCGCATGCCCGTTCTGGTGACGCTGCGATGATCTCAGGCTACATGGGTTCGAGCGGAACGTTTGACGACGCGATCGGCGAGTTCGCAGTCGAGTATGCCGACCAGAATCAGCGCGATTACCGGGCCTTCGTCAGGGCGGTCAGAGAGAATCGGGTAAAGGCGATTGTTGAATCCTAGGTCCGCATTTCGGAATTCCGCCTCGTGCTCGATCCTGCTCCTAGTCGTATCGTTGGCGACGGTGCCGCTTGCGGGGTACGCCCAGGCTCAGACAACGACCCCCGCCTTGACTGAGGAGCAGAAACTGGAGCGGGACTTTACCGATCCGCTTTCGACTCTGCCACAACTGCTCGTCCGGGATAGCTACACGCCGGCCAACTATGGACCGGGACCCTGCACGTCCCAGGTCTGCCTCAGAGATTATCAGACCAATCAACTTATCATTCGGCCAATTATACCGCGGATACCACCTGCATCATTGCTTCCTTTTTCACAGTTGATCCGCCCAACCTTTGCGATGGTAACCGTGCCCAGCTCCCGCGGCGGAACCCGGACCGAGTTCGGTGACCTGCCGGTCTTCGACATCGCTGTTTTGCCCTGGCCGAACCGGGAGAAAACCGGGCTTCTGATCGGTGTCGGGCCGACTTTCGTGTTTCCTACCGCCACCTCGAGGAGCGCCGGCGAGGGCGCTTGGCAGGCCGGTCCGGCGCTCGGCGCGATTTACAGCGGGATTCCCGGACTGCTGGTCGGCTTCATCGCGCAGAACCCGATCTCCTTCGCGTACACGTCGCCCAATCGTCCGCCGCAAAACACGTTTCAGTTCCAACCCGTCTTCGCGCTTCACCTGTGGGACAAATGGTACCTGCGATCGGCGGAGGCCAACTGGATGATCGGTTGGCGGCGTCACTATCCCACGACGATACCGCTAAGCATCGGGCTAGGACGAACGATCGTGCGTCCGGGCTTGCCACCCATGAGTGTCTTTGTCACGGGACAGTGGATGGCGTATCGGCAATTTGCTCCGGTCGCGCCGCAGACGACGATCAACTTCGGTCTGACGGTCGCGTTCCCGGAGATCAGAGACTATTTCAGCCGGTAAGTGCACCTCGTGAAGTTCCCAATCACCCGCAGCTCGTTTCTCGCAGGGATTGTGGTCACCGCGCTCGTTGCCGCAGTCCCCTTCGCCGTCTGGGAATTCATCTACACGCGCGAACTCTATATCCTATCGCACCGCTTTTTTGAGGACATCGTGGCGCGCCTGCATGGCCCCGGCAGGCTGCGATTCATCCTGCAACCCGCGGTCGCCATCGTTCTCGGTACCCGCGATGGAATCAAAGACGCCCGCGCCGATCGACCGCCATTCTTATGGAATCTCTTTTTTCGTAAAGCCGATCGCCGTGGGCTGATGCGCAGCGCTCTGGCATCGGTCCGCGACCTTCTGGCGATAGCGATTCTGCTTGACGTCATTTCTCAGCTTCTGATTTTTCGGATGGTCCATCCCGCGGCTGCGCTCGTGATCGGTCCAGTGCTGATAGCCTTCCCCTACGCCTCGTCGCGCGCACTTGCGAACCGCACGACGAAGTGGCGAGCACACCACGCCTCTATCGAACGCAGCAGACTCAAAAGTTGGTTGAAGAAAGGTCTTTACGCGCTGGCGGTCGCGGTCATCGGCGCTGCGCTCGCAGCTCCCGCGTATTCCCAGCCCGCCGCTTCCCCGGCCGCATCTGCGCAAGTCGGGAACCCGGAGGTCCGCGCGGCCGCGATGGTTGCTGCGCCAATCGTAATGGAACAAAACGGCGAGCTGACCGGATTCAGCATCGATCTTTGGAACGCGATTGCCGCGCGGCTGAAGTTGAAGACGAATTACCAGATCGAGCCCGACGCCGGCGCGCTGGAGGAGGCAATGCGATCCAAAAAGGCCGACCTCACCGTCTCGGTCTTCATAACTTCAGCGCGAGACGAGGTCTTCGATTTTTCGATCCCAACCTTGCAAACAGGCCTGCAGATTATGGTGCTCGATACCGGCGTGCGGGCGCAGCCCACGAACCCCTTGTGGGACCTGCTCCGCTTGCTCTTTTCGCGAACAACCGCGGTCTGGCTCGGAGTGGCTCTTCTGCTGGTCCTTATCCCGGCCCATCTGATTTGGCTGCTGGAACGGCGCGACCCGGACAGCATGATTTCGGGTCCGAACTACTTCCCCGGTATCTTTGAGGTCCTTTATTGGGGGATATCGTCGCTGACCTCACAAGCGCAGACGATGCCGCATCAATGGGTCGCACGCGTGATCTCGAACTTCTGGATGTTCGTCGGTGTGGTTTTCGTTGCGCTCTATACCGCCCAGCTGACTGCGACTCTGACCGTTCAGCAGATTCGCGGCGCGATCGAGGGGCCGGGCGATTTGCCCGGTAAGCAGGTCGCCACATTAGCCCACAGCACCGGTGCCGACTATCTTCGGGCGCAGCACGCACAGGTGGAGGAGTTCGCTACCGCTGATCAAATGTTCAAGGCGCTGCTGGACAAGAAGGTCGATGCGGTCGTCACGGCGGCGCCCCTGCTCCTCTATTATGCGGCGCACGAGGGCAAGGGACGCGTGAAGACGGTCGGCCCCGAATTCAACACTGCGCCGGCCGCCATAATGGTGCAGCTGGATAGTCCGCTGCGCCGAAAGATCAATCTCGCGCTAATCGCACTTCGTGAGAACGGCACCTATCAGCGGATCTACGACAAGTGGTTCGGCACTCCATAGAGCCAACTTGAAATGCCTGCCTTTGCGAACTCTGACGTCCGCATCGTTCTGGCGGTGCTGCTGAGCGCTCTTCTGTCGGCGCCGGCGCAAGCGCAACAAGCATCGACGCCAGCGCAATCGGCGCCGGCCGCGATGACCGATCAGGCGCTGGCAATTGCCGTCCACAATCCGTTTGAGGATTTCGTCAAAGTACCGATTGAGTCCGACACCGGATTTCAACTGGGCCGGAGTAACAAGGCCGGCGATAGTGTGAACATCGAGCCGGTGGTGCCCTTCTCGCTGAACGCGCATTGGGACCTGATCGCACGGCCAAGCCTCACCGTTGCTTACGCTCCCACTCCGCACGAACAATCCGGGCTGGAAGACTTGCAGACTTCTTTTTTTCTGACGCCGCACAACGCGGCCACCTGGATCTGGGGCGTTGGTCCGATATTTCAATTCCCCACCGCCAGCAGCTCGGAATTGGGAAGCGGGCGCTGGTCGGCGGGACCAACTGCCGCGCTCGTGTACTCCAAGGGCCCGTGGTTCGGCGCTATCCTGACGTACCAACTGATGTCGTTTGCGGGAAATCGCGATCGCGGCAGCGTCAATCAGACCTATATCGAGCCTATGATCAGCTACAACCTGGAGAGCGGATGGTACGCCGACGTCGATCCGCAGATGACCCTCGATTGGACCGCCGATGCCGCCAACGCCTGGACTATTCCGATGGGCGCGGATGTCGGCAAGGCGTTCAACATCGGCTCGCAGAGCCTGAGTGTGCAGTTTGGCGCGTACGACCTGCTGAAGCGCCCGGACGGCGCCCCGCAATGGATAGCCCGCGTGAGCGTAACCTTCCTCTTCCCCGCCGGGCATTGAGTCAGCCGCTCTGCTGAAGTTAGCCGCGGTCGCATCGATGACCGCCGTCACGCTCGCCTTCGTTATCGTAGTCGGCTACTGCGCATGGCTCCGCTCAATCCCCGCGTAAGCCTTTCGACGAAAGTCCAAACAATCCGCTTCCCGTTCCCGCGTCAGGTTGCCCGCCCGTCACGCCCTCTGTCATCCCGAAGCGAGCAACCCGAGCGTCTAGCCCGCAGTACCGATTTTCAGAATCTTCTCAGGCACCGGCGCAACCGCAATTCCGCGGCATCCCGCGCCGCAAGACGACTTCGGCGTGAAATACTCCGCCGAGAATGCGAACCGGCGCCCGTCGGGCGCCCACACCGCGTGATTTGCGTTCAGCAGGCAGTCGGTCACTTGCAGCGCTTTGCCGGTCGCCGCGGCTTCGATAAAAATCGCATAGTTGCCGTTCAGGCATCCGCGCCTTGACTCAAACGTCAGAAAGCGGTCGTTCGGCGACCAGTCGGGCGTCCGCCCCTGCATCGGATCGAGCTGATGCAGTCCCGAGTCGAAGTCTGGCGGCGGATTCGCCGGAATCAGTGCCTGCAGCCAAATCTGATTTTGATCGTCGTCGTACTGACTGCCCGCCCGGGGTATCTGACCCGCGAAAGCAAGCTCCATCCCGTTGCGCGATATCGCGGATTGCCCCGTCCAAATCTGATCGGTCGAGGTCTGCATCTCCAGCAGCATCCCTTCGGGCACGCCGATCAGATCGATAAACGGCGGACTCGAGCCCTCGACCGTAAGCTTGGATCCATCGGGGAACCATGACGGATAACCGTTCGGAATCGAACTGTCGGTCGGCAGCCGCATCGGCGCTTGCCCGTCGGTCCCGACCAGGTACACGCCATTTTGGCCGGTCGGGCCGGACTTCACTCCCGTGAACGCGATCGGCGTGGTGATCGACGGATCGGAGGTCCACAACCAATTCGATCGCGTCGCCGACACGTCGGCAATCTCAACCAATTGCGTCGGATGCCCGCCGCCCGCGGGAACCGTAAACAGTTTCCACGACCCCTGCGCCGACCCTCCCGCACATCCGGTTGAGATTTCGCACCGGCTGAACAGGATAGTCGTCCCATCCGGCGACCACCGCGGCCAGTAATCAACCAGTCCCTTGGGATGCGTCACGTACCGAAACGGCCGCGCTGACGCAGTGGAAGCAATCAGAAGAATCGCAAGCGACGCCATCACCGGCGCCGCCAGCAGCGTCCTCATGGGAGAATCGCGCCACCCTCGACGCGCAGATTTCGTCCAAGCCCTATCGCAGCTCATCCTCGCAATCCGCCCGCGAATATACCGGCGCATCGGCACCGCCGCAAACCACTCCCCCGCCACCGACAGAATCGTTTCGCATAGCCTGACGATCTTTCTCTCTGCCCCTCGCCCTGCCAGGGAGACCATTGCGTAGCCTGCTCGCTGCTTCTGCTTCCTCGCCCTGTCAGGGCGAGGATGAAGGTGAGGGTCATTATTCAGCGCGCATTTTTTGCGCGCGATTCAAGATTCTGTCTGTTGCCCCGCCCCTTGGTTGGCCAAGGCCGATACCCACGCTTCGCCGCCAATTTTGTCATCAGACGAAGCGGGCAACGCGAGCGGCAGGAAGGATCTCGGACAGCTTCGCGAAGCGAAGCCGGTTCCGGTTCTCACTCGCTCGCCAGAGCGCACAACGCGATTGTCCCCCTTCCCTGTTTTCCCTCGCCCAGCAAGGCAGCGGATCCAAAGTGAGGGTCCGTATTCAGCGCGCGATTATTTCCGCGCGCGATTCGAGATTCTGCCTGCGGATACTGCCTCGCCCGTCTGTTGCGAGGCCGATTGGCTTTCGGCGCGCCACCTGCTTGCGGCATCATGGCCGCCGCGATACCGATGGTCGCAGAATCGGGACTGCATCGTTTTGCGCGAACAGGTGCTATGTCTTCGAGCCTCGAGATTAAAAGCGGATTCGCGCCGTCCGGCGACACCCAAATATACTTCGAGACCGCCGGGAGCGGTCCGCCACTGGTGTTTCTGCACGCCGGCAGCGCCGACCTCAGACTGTGGGATCCTCAGTTCGATCTGTTCGCGCGCCGTTTTCGTGTCGTCCGCTACGACCATCGCGGATTCGGCAAAACCAGGCCGACCCGCACGCCCTTCATGTTGCATGAGGATTTGCTCAGCGTGATGCGGCGCCTGGGTATCGCGCACGCCTCGCTGGTCGGATGCTCGATGGGAGGCAGTACGGCGATCGACTTCGCGCTCGCATACCCGGACATGGTCGATGCGCTGGTGCTGTCGGGGCCCGGCCTGAGCGGATGGGCGTGGTCGCCCGAGATGGTAAAGTTCCTGACCGAAATGTTTCAGCGCGTCGGCGCCGGCGACATCGACGGCGCTCGCGGGCTTAATGAGCGGCTCTGGCTGGATGGGCCGCGAGACTCGCGATCGATCGATCCCACCTATCGCGCACGCGCGAGCGCGCTCTCTATCGACAACTTCCGGCCCGAGCGCTGGACCATTCAGCCTCAACCGCCGAGTCCGCCGGCGATCGAGCGCCTGGCGGAAATCAAGGCTCCAACTCTGGTCCTGCTCGGCGACTGCGACGCGCCGGATTTGCACAAAATCGCCAACCTTCTGCTTTCCGAAATCGCACGCGCCCGTTTGGTTACAATTCAAAACGCCGCTCACCTGCCGAACCTTGAGCATCCGGAGCAGTTCAACCGAATCGTGATGGATTTCCTCGACGAGGTTCCGCACCCTAAGAATGCGTGATGGCAATGCCTCGTTTTGTCTCAGGAAGCCGCTTGCCAGAATCTTGAATCGCGCGCGAAAGACGCGCGCTCTATAACGGCCCTCACCTTCGATTCCCTCCCCATTCCGCGAGAGGGGATTTTGTTGCTGTTGACACTCGCGCTCATTTCCGTTAATCTCTTTCTTCGTGAGCATCAGGGAAATCAAGAGCGCCGATGGATTGCATCGTATCATCATCCAAGTGAATGCGATGAATCTTTGGCATTTCAGGCAAGAGTACTTCCACAAGGACGATGAGGGCACATACTGGTTCTGTGTAAATTCGTCTGGTTTTTACGATTCGCCTGACGCGGCAGAGCAAGCGGCTCGCTTAGAGTTTCCTTGGCTTCGCGATCGGCGATCCAGTTGAGAGGAAACATGCGGACCTTAGCTTCATTCGACAGAATGTTCCCGACCGAAGATGCTTGCAAGGAATACATCGTTGCCAAGCGTTGGCCGGACGGCGTTAAATGCCCGCGTTGCGATCGCAAGGAAGGCGTCTATGCGCTCAAAGCGCGGCCTTTCCATTGGGCGTGCAAGAACAAGGATTGCGGTGGTCGTAACGGCTATCGCTTCAGCGTCATCACGCACACCATTTTTCAGGACACAAAGATTTCGCTCAAGCTGTGGTTCGAGATCGGATTCATCATGATCACCGCGAAGAAGGGCGTCAGCTCGCTACAGGTCCGGCGCATGGTGTTCGGCGAGTACTCCGGCACTGATTGGCGCACTTGCTGGTACGTCTGCCATCGCTGGCGCGCTGCGATGAAAGGCGATGCGTTCTCGCGGTCAGGCGAAATCGAAGTTGACGAAACCTACGTCGGCGGGAAGGCGTCGAATCTGCACGCCAGCAAGCGCAAGCGGGCCGCGCTGACTGGAACCAAGAATAAGGTTGCGGTGATCGGCGCAATCTCTCGCAAGGGAATGGTCATTACCAAAGTGATCGAGAATACCGATACCGCGACACTGGATGGATTCGTTCATCAGGCGGTTGGACCGAACGTGAGCCTGGTTTCAACAGACGAGCATTCAGGATACCGCTTGTTGGGCCGCAACCTGCCGCATCAGGTCGTGCGTCACAGCGCGGGCCAATACGTTGTCGGCGCGGTCCACACAAACACAATCGAGGGCTTCTGGAGTTTGTTGAAGCGCGGCATCATGGGGTCGTATCACAAAGTCAGCAAGGATTACCTGCCTCTCTACATGAACGAGTTTTCATGGCGCTGCAACAATCGACGCAACCCGAGTGCGTTTGCCGACCTGATTACGACGTGCGGTAACTAGCAGCTCAAACCTCGACGCGCTAAAGTATCGGGGTGACTACGCGAAAGGGCGCGGCCCGCAAAAAGTACGTTCCAAGCGCAAAGCAGCGCGCCGAAGACGCTCGCCTAAAAGAAAACCTCAATCATCTGAGTAAAGACGATCTGAAGGAATTCGACGAGCTTTTGGGGAAAGCTATTAAGGCGGCAGCAGGCCACCCACATTAGCAGTGATGCTGCTGTGAGTGGGGGTGTCGTTTAATTGGGAAGACGCCAGCCTGAAGAGCTGGATTTGCGGGTTCAAGTCCCGTCACCTGGTCCCGCCTTCGCTCTAAGGCTTTAAGACTGGAAGTTTCAATCGAATAGGCTTCGGTAGATTCCAAACATCTGGCGGGATGTCCTTTTTCAAAGGTATTTTCGCGCTGACGCAGAGTTTTTCCAAATCTGCCTCTCGATAAATTCCGAACTTTGGGAATTTTATCCACGCTTGATAACGCCCAAATGCGACCGCGTATCAACTGAGCTAACATCGGCGTCAATTCGTTCCAATCTTGCGGATCGGGATTTACGAGGTACTGATTCCGAATCTCCCAACTAAGAAAATCAGCGGCCTGAATCGCGGCGATACGTTTGCTGTCATCAGGAATCACCGTCACGTCGCGAACCTCTTGGCTCATATCGATGTTCAATAGTTGAGTGAGTTCGCCCGAGTCCTCGCTGCCCTTATCCATGAAGTATGCCATGTACTCCCGCGATACGTCGTGTTTGGAGCACCATTCACGCACCATTCCGATGCATGTTCGCGCACATATCGAAAATGGCACAAGGTGGTATAGCTCCATCGCGTATTTGTCAGCCACTCGCCGCCAGTCTTCGCAATAGATTCCGTTCGCGAATCCATAAAGGGTGTGGTCGCGGATCATGTCTTCAAGTTCAAACAAAAAGTCATTGCCATACAGCTTTTGGTTGTAGCTTGAGCGCTTGAATTCCTTTTTCCCTCGCTTCGTAACTTTGGGAATCCACTTCTTTTGAAATTGCTCCCAACGCTCACTTCGCGCCAACCATCCGCCGACGAAAACGAGTTCGGTAGACTTTTTGCCGCTGTCATCGACGTACATGGAGTACGGCTTCTCTAGCGTTACAAGACTAGTCGCCATGATCAGTGTCTCCGCAGTCCAAAAGAGCGCCTGCCGGAGATGATCGAAACGGTCGTAGCCGCCAGATGTAGCGAGGTTCATAGCGAACCGCGCTTGTCAGAATTATGCTCATGCGCTGAGCATATCGGCCCTGAGTGTCGATTGCACCAAAATCCCCTCCGCGAGAGGGGAAGAAGTGCTGGCCAGGTTCTGCAATGGCGGCCCTGTTCCGGGATGAACTGTTCAGCCTTACGCACCCATCAACGACGTGCCACCATCGCACATGGTCAACAACCACGACGCGACCCGCTCGCCCATTCGCCGGCAAACCCGACGTGATCACCTCGGGCTCGCGATAGCAAGATCCGACGGAACGAAGCTACCCGTGGTGGTGCGGCCGTTGGCAACCACAACTAAAGGTATGGTTGATCCCCTCTTGCGGCCGATCAGCCTGCGAGAATCGCAGCGCGACCACTTCGCAACCCGGTCGCGATGCGTAGATTTTGGGCGGCCTTCGCGCCGTTGGCGACAAGATCGGACTTACTGTTACGATTGTAGTCAGTGAGCACTACCACCATGGGCGCAAGCGCATCGAGTCAGAACTTTGTTGAACGGGTAAAGGAACCCGGCACCGGCGCCGCCGTTCTGATCGCCGACGACGATCCCGCGATCCGCCTGGTTTTGAGGCATCGGCTCGAAGCCGACGGCCATCGCGTCGAAGAGGCGGTCGACAGCGCCTCCGCACTTGCGGCGCTGCGCAGCAACAAATTCGACGTTGCACTGCTCGATATCATCATGCCGGGCAACGGCGGCCTCGAGGTGCTGTCGGCCGCGCACAGCGAGGCCGTCCGCACGCTCATCATCGTGATCACCGCGGCGAGCACGATGAACAACGCGGTCGAAGCGATGAAGCGCGGCGCGCACGATTACCTGACCAAGCCCTTCGCCAATCTCGACCTGGTCGCGGCGGCGATAAAGCGCGCGGTCGAAGTCGGCGCGCAGGCGGCGGATCTCAACCGCCTCAAGGATGAAGTTAATCGCCAACTCGTCGGCGGCGAGATAATCGGCCGCAGCGCGGCGATGCAGGAAGTTTACAAGCTGATCGGACGGGTCGTCACCAACGACGCGACGGTTCTGCTGAGCGGCGAGAGCGGCACCGGCAAGGAGCTGGTCGCGCGCGCGATCCATTTCAAGTCGGCGCGCTGGCGCTCGCCGTTCGTCGCCGTCAACTGCTCGGCGATCCCGCACGGCCTGCTCGAGAGCGAGCTGTTCGGGCATGAGCGCGGCTCGTTCACCGGTGCGTCCGAGCGGCGCGCGGGCAAATTCGAGATGGCCGACACCGGCACCATCTTCCTCGACGAAATCGGCGACCTGCCGGTCGAGTTGCAGCCCAAGCTGCTGCGCGTGCTGCAGGAGCGCGAGTTCACCCGGGTCGGCAGCGTCGAGACGCTCAAGGTCAAGGCGCGCGTAATCGCGGCCACCAACCAGAACCTCGAGAGCCTGGTCGCCGCGCGCAAATTCCGCGAGGACCTCTACTTCCGCCTGCGGGTGATTCCGATCCAGATGCCGGCGCTACGCGAGCGGCGCGACGATATTGCCGAGCTGACCGATTATTTCGTCTCGAAGGCGGTCCAGGAGATGGGCGCGCGCGCGACCACTATCAGCCCCGAAGCGCGGGCGAAGCTCGAGTCCGCGGATTGGCCAGGCAACGTGCGCGAACTCGAAAATGCCGTGATGCGCGCGGCGCTGCTCGCGCCGGCCACCACGATTCGCGCCGATGACGTCGAGCTCTCGCGTCCGGGCGGCGTCGCCGCCGGCAAAAGCACAACCGCCGACAGCGCCGATCTCGGCGATATCATCTCGGCGCGCATCGCCGGATGGTTCGATTCGCCGGGCGGCGAAGAACCGCGCGACCTCTACCATCGGCTGGTCGCGGAAATCGAGCGGCCGCTGGTCGAACTCGCGCTCAAGCGCGCCGGCGGCAACCAGGTGCGCGCGGCGCGGATGCTCGGGCTCAATCGCAACACGCTGCGCAAGAAAATCACCGACCACAAGATCGTTCTGACCAAGTTTCCCGGCGGATGACGCGGCTACCCTCGCACTTCTACGCGATGGTCGATCCGGCCGGCGGACACGATCCGGTAGCGCTTGCGGAAACCCTGCTCGACGCGGGCGCGAGAATCATGCAGTTGCGGCTGAAGGACGCAGGCGGCCGCGACTTTCTCGCTGCAGCGCGCGCGATTGCCGAGATGTGCCGCAAGCGCAGCGCGACTTTCATTGTCAACGACCGGGTCGATATCGCGATGCTCGCGGGCGCCGATGGAGCGCATCTGGGGCAGACCGATCTGCCGCTCGAAGCCGCGCGGCGAGTCGCCGGCACGGGAATGTTGATCGGCATCTCGACCCATAACCTCGAGCAGGCGCGCGCGGCCGAAGATGGCGGCGCGGACTACATCGGCTTCGGCCCGATCTACCCGGGCGGGCTGCGCAACAATGCCGCCGGCGTGGGCCTCGAGGGTCTTCGTGCGATCCGCGCCGCAGTGAAGATCCCAATCGTCGCAATCGGCGGCATCACCGAAGCGCGCATCGCGGAAACTCTCAAAGCCGGCGCCGACGCAGTAGCAATCATCACCGACGTGGTGAACGCCCCCGACATCCCCGCCAAAGTCCGCGCGATTCTCTCGATTTGATTATTTCGTGATATTATTTCATACTTTCATGTATGAGAAGTATGAAAGCGCGTGTTGCCGAGCGCGGTCAGGTTACTATTCCGAAACGGCTCCGGGAACGGCTGGGCGTCAACCCCGGCACGATACTCGAGTTCAGCGAAGAACAAGGAAGGCTGATTGCGGTGAAAGCCGGCGGCATCGATCCGGTTAGCGAGGTGCTCGGATGCCTGGGCAAGAGACTCAACACTGACGCCGTGATGGCTCAGCTTCGCGGGCGAAGTGATCACCGCCGTTGATACCAACGTCCTGCTGGACGTGTTTGGCGCCGACCCGAAATTTGCACCGGCCTCATCTAACGCATTGCGCGAATGCCTGGGAGAAGGTGCATTGGTCGCTTCGGAGGTGGTGTGGGCCGAGACGGCGACGGTGTTTGGCGATGTCGGACGTTTTCGGGAAGCGATGAACAAGTTGCTTGCCGCTTTCTCGCCGATGACGGAAGAAGCTGCGAATCGAGCCGCGCAGGCTTGGCGCCGCTATCGCGCAGGTGGAGGCCAACGCGACCGGATTGCGGCCGATTTTCTTATCGGTGCTCATGCCCTGGTAACCGCCGACCGCCTACTTACCCGCGATAGAGGCTTCTACCGCCGATATTTTCAGGGCCTCCGGATAATAGACCCCACGGCAGCAAGTTAAGCTCAAATCTTTCGTGATCCGAACTATGCTGTCGCGGGGAGCGGTGCAGCGGTTTGTCTTGCCTGCTCGGATTCGAAACTGCGGCATGAGTAGGTTACTGCCGCGCCCAGGATGCACATTACGACGAAAGCCTCGAAGGCGGGGACGTAGCTGCCGGTCAGATCGTAAATCTTGCCGGCACCGACCGGGCCGACGAAGGCGCCGATCGTGTTGAAGATGCCGGCGATACCGCCGATCGAGCCGAAGCGCTTTAGTCCGAGCGACTCCGCCACCAGCATCGGAATCAGCACCAGCGGCGCGCCGAGCGACAGCCCGAAGATCAGCACGAACGGAATCAGCACCACGGTTCGCGCCGCGCCGAAGATCAGGATCATCCCGACGCAAGCGGCGAGAAAGTTGAAGACCAGCGCGATTCGCGCGCTCACGCGATCGGCGAACAGGCCCATCGCGAGCTTGCCGAAAGCCGCGAACACCAGCACCAGGCTCATCATGCCCGCCGAGAACGACGGCGTGTAGCCGAGTTCAGTGAGGTAGGTGATCAGATGCAACCCCGCACCGGCAGCGACCGCCGCGAAGAAGAACTGCGCCGCCGCGATCATCCAGAACGAGCGGCAGCGGAACGCCTCGCGCAGCTCGAACCCGGGCAAAGCGTCGCTGGCCTGCGCCACGGTGACGCCCTCGTCCTGCGGCGGACGGGTCCTGACCACGATGATTATCAACGGGATAACCACCACGAACATCGGAATCGCGAGCGCGACGTACCCGGCGCGCCATCCGCCGCGCACGATCGCGAAGTTGCCAACCATCGTCATCGCGGCGCCGCCGAGCGAGGTGCCTGCGAACGTAAGTCCCATCGCAAGTCCGCGCCGCGCGCCGAACCAGTTGGCGATCACCAGCGCGCACGGCAGCAGCGTCGATGCGCCGATACCGACGCCGAGCAGAACGTAAGCGCCGAACAACGGGCCGAAAGAATCGACTCGGCTGGCGATGAGAAACGAGACGCCGGTCATGATCGCGCCGGCCACCATCACGATCCGCGCCTCAACCCGATCAAGCAGCCATCCTACGAGCGGAGCGCTGAGTCCCGCGGACAACGGCAGCGCGGCCCCCTGGAGCGTCGAGAGTTGTGCGCGCGGCCATCCAAAATGCTTAAGCAAGTGAGGGAAGAACAGGCCGCCCGTGTTGTAGCCCGATCCGAAGACGAACATCAGCGTAACGAAAAGGCTCGCGACGATGATCCAACCCTGGCGTTCCCGATCCGTCATCAGATCCAACCTCGCTGAGACTTATAGCGACACGACCACGGATGGTCGAGGGCGAAGGCGATTATTCGAGCGCGGTCATCGGGATGTAGCCTTCGAGCCCGCTCTTCATCCGGATTCTCATGTAGTTCAGCGACAGGCCGACGACGTGGACGTTGTGACCCTGGTGAACCTCAGCGAGCTTCTTACCCCATCGATTCGGTTTGTCGAGTACGCCGGCGTCGTGCGTGAGCACAAATACTTTGTCGGCCGGCTTTACGAGTTCGACCGCCGACGGCTCGACGTAGCCGGTCTGCCCGGACTTCAACTTCACCTGTAGGTAGTAGTGAGTGGAGCCGGTCACATCGACGAACTTGCCGGGCGACAGCTGCTCGATGTGTTTGCTGCTCTTGGCGGGCGCGGAATATACGGGCTGTGCCTCGAGCACCTTCAGGCGGGCCTGCGCCGGTTCGATCTCCGGTTCGCGGACGCTGTTTCTGCTCGACACGTGATGCGAGGGCGCCGCGGGCTTCAACCCCGCAGGCGGCGGCATCGAGGTCTTGCCGGATGGAGGTGTTGGACTGGTCGCCGAGGCGGGAGGATTCGCGGGCGCGACGCCGCTTGGACCTTCGGCGGGGACAATCGAAGTCGAGGGCACGTCCTCTTCGCCGATTCCCGCCGCGAAAGCCGGCGCCGACAACGCGAGTGACGCCACCACTGCGGCGATCAGAGCTGCTGAAAGAAAACTGCGATGAACCATCTTCCTCGTCCTCCCCTCCCCTACTTGCCAATCTATTCTAGCAACTCCCGCAAACGGTGCATCGCTCGACGTCGCACGGCGGGCTCTGATGCTCGTGATGCGCCTTCTTGCGCTCGGCGAGCAGGAACCATTTGAAAATGTGATGATCGATAAAGTCCCACGGCAGCAGCTCGTCGTGGACGTACTGACGCGTGACGAAGAAATCGGGATCGGGCAATGACGAATTCTCGCCCGCCGCGACCTCGCGATGAATCTTCGACAGCTCGTGCCAGATGGGTCCGGCGCCGTCGCATCCCGCGGCTTCGAGCCGTTCGAGGATGCCGCTGACGCGGCGATCGCCGCGCGAGACCATCGTCTGGAAGTACGCCTCGCGCGGCGATTCGGCGTCGAGCTCGACTTGCCCCAGGCGCGCGAGGCGTTGGCGCAGCATCGCGACCTTGCGCTTGATCGCGCGCGCGTCCTGCATCGGATCCCATTGAAACGGCGTCCACGGTTTGGGCACGAAGGGGTTCAACGAAACCGTCACCGAGCCGATGCGTGTGCGGCGAGCGCGGGCGCGCTCGAGTACCTTGGCGACCAGGTCCGCGATTGCGAGCACGTCCTCGTCGCGCTCCTCGGGCAGGCCGATCATGAAATAAAATTTCAGGTTGCCGACGCCCTCGCCCAGCATCATCTCGGCCGCGTGGAGAATTTCCGCCTCGGTAAGATTTTTGTTGATGACCTTGCGCATCCGCTCGCTGCCGGCTTCGGGCGCCACCGTCACGCTTTGATTTCCGCCGCGCGCGAGCGCCGATGCGAGCGCGGGTGAAATGCAATCGGCCTTCAGCGACGAGGGCGACAGCCGCCCGCCGCGATCGACGACCGCCGATGCGATCTCCGCAACGCCGGGCACGCTCGCCATTTCCGCGCCGACCAGACCAATTACCTTGCGCTCGCCAAGGCCGCGCTCGGCTTCCGCGATTAACATTTCAGGCGCGCGATAACGAATCGGCCGGTACATGAAACCGGCCGCGCAGAAGCGGCATCCCCATTGACAGCCGCGACTCGCCTCGACCAGGAACATATCGCCGAAGACGCTCTCCTCAGTGAGAATCAGTGACGAAGTAGCGAAGCGATTGAGGTCGCGAAGCAGCCGGCGATTGACCTGCGCAGTGCCGGGACCGCTGTACTTCACCGTGGCGAGACGGCCCGCATCGTCGTAAACGGGCGTATAGAAGTCGGGAAGATATGCGCCGGCGACGGCTGCGAGCTCGCGCAATTGATCTGGCGAGCCGCGCGTCGCATCCCAGCGCTCGATGAACTCCGGCACCATCTCCTCGCCCTCGCCGATCAGAAAAAGATCGATGAAGTCGGCGATCGGCTCCGGATTGAGAAAAACGGCGGAGCCGCCGGCGATGATCAGCGGAAACTTGCGGCCCGCGCGATCGGAGCGGCGCGCAGGGATGCCGGCCATCCGCAGGACGCTCAAGACGTTGAGATAGTCGGTCTCGAAGGAAATCGAAAACGCGAGAATGTCGAAGTCGGAGAGCGGACGGCCGCGCTCGAACGAGACCAGGCGCTCACCGCGCTCGCGGAAAGATTCGCGCTCGTCGGCATCGGGTAAAAATGCGCGATCGGCAGAGACCGACGGATCCGATTCGAAGATATGAAACACGGCCTGGAAGCCGAGGTTGGCCATGCCGAGCCGGTAGGTGTTGGGATAGATGACGCAGACGGAAATGTCGCCGCCGGGCTGGCGCGGGTAGAGCACTTTTTCGCGCGCGACGCGATCGAGCGCGCGCTTACGCGGGTACATTCGACGACTCCGACATGATCATACAGAGTATCGCCGCGCCGATGGCGTGCTCAAGAGGAGCGTCGAAGTCGCTGGGAGTCAGCGCTTCCACGCCATGTAGGCGAAGAACTCGGGTGGTTCTCCGCGCAGAATGCCCGAGGGTTCCGCCGCCAAGATCGCCGCGCGGAGATCGCGCTCGAAGGCCTCGACCCGATCGCCGAGGACTCGCCGGCTGCAGAACGACATCGAGTAGAGATTCCCGATGATCGAGTCGATGGTCCATTCGACGTCGAACGATTCCTGGTAGCTCACGAGATCTTTGAAACGCGAACGCGCGATGTATGCCTCGTGGCGCTCTTCGGGCGGCGGACCGGGATACTCCCAAGCCAGGCGCCGCTCAGGCAGATAACGCAATAGCACCGAGTTAATTGCTGCGCGCCATCGCGTCGCAGGCGGACGCGGAATCGGAGCGCCCTCGCCCACCACCGCGATACCGCCGCCGTCCGTCACGAGATCGTAGAGCGCGCCGAGGGTGCGCGCGCGGTCCATCCAATGAAACGAATTGCCCATCGTGACGAGGCGGAACTGTCCGAGCGCCGGCGACAAATCTTTCGAGCCGCCAAATTGCCACCGGATATTTCCGACGCCGCGTTCGCGCGCGATGCGCTCGCCCTCGGCGCGCATGGCATCATCGGGATCGATCGCGACGACTTCATCGAACAGATGCGCCAGCGGAATCGCGACGGGACCCGGCCCGCAACCGAGATCGAGCAGCCTGCCGGCGCCGTCGAGTCGAAAATTCTCGCGAAGAATCTTCACGAGCGACGGCGGATACACCGGGCGATACCGCGAGTAGTACCACGCGGTGCCTTCATAGATGGTCAGGTCGTACTTGTCGGTTTCACTCACGCTGATGCACGGGTCATCGCGCGATTCGGTCGGGGCGAGTGTAGATGTTGAAGCTGCCGTCGCGCAGGAAGCCAATCAGCGTCGTGCCGATTTCCGCGGCCAGCTCGACCGCCAGCGACGACGGCGCCGACACGGCGGCGAGGATGGGCAGACCGGCGGCAGCAGCTTTCTGCACAATCTCGAAACTCAGCCGCCCGCTGACCATCATTATATGTCGCGCCAGCGGGACCATCGCATTCGTCAGCGCGTGTCCGATCAGCTTGTCCACCGCGTTGTGACGACCGACGTCCTCGCGTATCGCGAGCATGGTGCCGTCCAGCGAAAAGATCGCGGCGCCATGCAGTCCGCCGGTCGCAGCAAACACGCGCTGGCCGGCGCGGAGTTTCCCGGAGAGCGCGAGCAGCGTGGCCGGCGCGACGCGTGCGGAATCGGAGGGCGGCGCAACCCGGCGGCGAATCGAGTCGATGCTGGTCTTGCCGCATACGCCGCAGCTCGAGTTCATCACGAAATTGCGCTTGAGGCGGGCGCGCAGTCCGTCGGCAGGCACGTTCAAAATGACGTCGATGGCGTTGGGCTCGGGTGCGCCCTTGCGTCCACGCACGCGCCGAATCTCGCCGAGTTCGCTCGCGTCGTTGATGAAACCTTCGGCAAAGAGAAAGCCCGCGGCCAGCTCCTCGTCATGCCCGGGCGTGCGCATCGTGAGCGTGAAGCGGCGGCCGCCGAGTCTAATCTCGAGCGGCTCTTCGACCGCGAGTTTCTCCGCGCGCTCCAGCAACCCGCCGTCGCGCCATCTTAAAGCGCGACGCTCGCGAACTTCATCGCGCGCGCCGTCGGTCGCCTCGTCGCGCGCCGGGATGTGCGCGGAATCCGTTTTCATCCCTCGCCAACTTCTTCTGAATCGGGGACCGACTCGGTCGCGATAAAGGACACGGCCAGACGCACGAGCGGAGTCAGCTCAATGCCGCCGCCTGTTGCCACGTAGTCAACAATCTCCCGGCGCATCCGAGCCTCCCAGAAATTGCGCAGATGGTTGGCGACGCCTTCGGCTGCTTCTTCGTGATCGGGATAGGCGGCGAAGTACGCGCCGATATCATTAGCCATCGTGACGAGGTGATGAATATCAGTTGGGTGAGTATCGCCATTAGCTACTCGAATCGCGGCGTCGGTATCTTTGCGACCGTTGCCGCCGCGATCCGGCGCGATCTGGACGGCGGTCACCTTGAACTCGGGACAGTTGGTCGCCCAGTCGGAATGGTCGGTCATCAGATCGTTGGTGCGCGATTCCGGATGATGGAACGTGGTATAGACCACGCCCGGTTGGACCCGCTCCGTCACTTGCGCGCGTAAACGGATCTCGCCGCGGCGCGCCCGCACCTGGAGCCACTCTCCGTCGCGGATGCCGCGCAGCTCGGCGTCGCTCGGATGTATTTCGAGGCGATCCTCCGCGTGCATAGCGGCATTCAACGTCCGCCGCGTCTGCGTGCCAACATTATACTGACTGAGTATTCGGCCAGTAGTCAGTAGCAGCGGGTATTCGGAGTTGGCGCGTTCCTCTGTGGGTACGTACTCGGTAATCGTGAACTTGCCCTTGCCGCGCACGAAATGATCGGCATGCATGGTCGGAGTGCCGGCGGGCGCGCTCTCGTTGCACGGCCATTGCACGGAGCCGAGCCGCTCGATCTTTTCGTAGCTGACGCCGGCAAAAGTGGGAGTCAGCCGCGCAATCTCATCCATGATTTCCGATGGATGGGAATACCTCATCGGATAGCCGAGCGCGGCCGCGAGCGCGCAGGTGATTTCCCAATCCTCCTTGCCCCCCAGCGGCGCCGCGACCTTGCGCACCATCGAGATTCGCCGCTCGCTGTTGGTGAAGGTGCCGTTCTTTTCGAGGAACGATGAGCCCGGCAGAAACACGTGCGCGTATTTCGCGGTCTCGTTGAAAAACAAATCCTGCACCACGACGCATTCCATCGCGCGCAGCGCCGCCGCGACGTGATGCCCGTTCGGCTCCGACTGCGCGACGTCTTCTCCTTGCACATAGAGCCCCTTGAAGCTGCCGTCGAGCGCGGCGTCGAACATGTTGGGAATCCGCAGGCCCGGTTCGGGATCGACGCGCACACCCCACGCCGCGTCGAAGGTCGCGCGCACCGCTTCGTCGGAAATGTGGCGATAGCCGCTTAACTCGTGCGGGAACGATCCCATGTCGCATGAACCCTGCACGTTGTTCTGGCCCCGCAGGGGATTCACACCGACACCCGGCCGCCCGATGTTGCCGGTCGCCATCGCGAGATTGGCGATACCCAGCACCATCGTGCTGCCCTGGCTGTGCTCGGTGACTCCCAGGCCGTAGTAGATCGCGCCGTTTGGTGCGGTGGCATACAGGCGCGCCGCCGCGCGCACCTGGTGCGCAGGGACGCCGGTGATCTTTTCCATCGACTCCGGCGAATTGTGCGGCGCCGCGACGAAAATCTTCCACGCCTCAAATTCATCCGGATCGCATCGCGCCGCGGCGAAGGCTTCGTCGGCGAGCCCATCCGTCACGACCACATGCGCGATTGCGTTGATCAGCGCGACGTTGGTGCCGGGCCGGAGTTGCAGATGATACGACGCCTGCACGTGCGGCAGCCGCACGATTTCAGTGACGCGAGGATCGATGACGATCAACTTGGCGCCCTGACGCAATCGACGCTTCATCTGCGCCGCGAACACCGGATGTCCTTCGGTGACGTTCGCGCCGATCACCATGATCACGTCGGCCTGCATCACCGAGTCGAAATCCTGCGTCGTCGCCGAAGTGCCGAACGCCGTCTTGAGTCCGTAGCCGGTCGGCGAATGACAAACGCGCGCGCAGGTATCGACGTTGTTGTTGCCGAACGCGGCGCGCACCAGTTTCTGCACGAGAAAAGTCTCCTCGTTGGTGCATCGCGAGGACGTAATCGCGCCGACCGCGCCGCGCCCGTGCTGATCCTGGATGCGCTTGAACTCCGACGCCGCGTATTCGATCGCGTCGTGCCACGAAACTTCGCGCCACGGCTGGTCGATCGATTTGCGAATCAGCGGGCGGGTCACGCGATCGGGATGCGTCGTGTAGCCCCACGCGAAGCGGCCCTTCACGCACGAGTGCCCGTGATTGGCCTGGCCGTTGGGGTTGGGCACCATCCGCGCGACGAGGTCACCCTTCATCTCGGCGCGGAACGAGCATCCGACGCCGCAGTATCCGCAGGTCGTGACGACGCTGTGATCAGGTTGGCCCAGTTCGACCACCGATTTCTCGATCAACGTCGCGGTCGGACAGGCCTGCACGCACGCGCCGCACGACACGCACTCGGAGGCCGAGAACGGTCCGTTTTGTCCCGGCGAAATCACCGACGAAAATCCGCGGCCGTCGATCGTCAGCGCGTAGGTGCCCTGAACTTCTTCGCAGGCGCGGACGCAGCGCGAGCACACGATGCATTTCGACGGATCGAACGTGAAATACGGATTCGACTGATCCTTCGCCGCATGCAGATGGTTGGCGCCGTCGCCGCTCCGGTAGCGCACCTCGCGCAGGCCGACCGCGCCCGCCATGTCCTGCAGTTCGCAATTGCCGTTGGCGGGACAGGTCAGGCAGTCGAGCGGGTGATCGGAAATGTACAGCTCCATCACGCCGCGCCGCAGCCGCGCGAGCGCGGGACTCTCAGTCCGCACCTTCATCCCGGCGCGCACCGGAGTGGTGCAGGACGCCGGGTAGCCGCGCTGGCCCTCGACTTCGACCAGGCACAGCCGACACGAGCCGAACGGTTCGAGCGAATCGGTCGCGCACAATTTCGGAACGTGGATTCCCGCCGCGGCGGCCGCGCGAATCACCGAAGTGCCCTCCGGCACCGTGACAACGCGTCCGTCGATCTCGAGCGCGACGCTTGGTGCGCCGGCGCGAAGCGGTGTGGCGAAGTCGCTATCGCTGCGCGATCGCATGGCTGTCGCGGGCTCCTGGGGTTGCGATTGAAAGGTCGTCGCCGATGAAATCAACGTCGCGAGGGGTCAGATCGAAATCTTCCGGAAAATATTTCAGCGCGCTCAAAACCGGCAGCGGCGTAAGGCCGCCGAGCGCGCATAGCGACCCGAACTTCAGCGTGTCGCACAAGTCGCGCAGCACTTCGAGATTCTCGCGCGGCCGCCGGCGATTGATGATGTCATCGATCAACTCCGTACCGCGAACCGACCCGATTCGGCATGGCGTGCATTTGCCGCACGACTCGATCGCGCAGAATTCCATCGCATAGCGCGCCATCGCCGCCATATCGACGGTGTCGTCGAACACAACGATTCCGCCGTGGCCCAGGATACCGCCGCGCGCCGCAATAGATTCAAAGTCCATCGCCACGTCGAGCATCGACTCGGTAAAGTATGCGCCCAGCGGCCCGCCGACCTGCACCGCGCGAACCCTTCTGCCGCTGGCGGTGCCGCCGCCGTAGTCGTGAACGAGTTCGCGAAGAGTCACCCCCATCGGCGTTTCGATCAGCCCCGGACGTTTCGCGTTGCCGGCAAGTTGAAACGGTATCGTGCCGCGCGAATTGCCGGCGCCGAAGTCGTGGAAAAATTCCGCGCCCCGCTCGATGAGGATCGGCACCGTCGCCAGTGAGACGACATTGTTAACCAGTGTCGGTTTGCCGAACAGTCCTTCAAGCGCGGGAATCGGCGGCTTGAAACGCACCATCCCGCGGCGCCCCTCGATACTTTCGAGCATCGCGGTTTCCTCGCCGCAGATGTACGCGCCGGCGCCCAACCGAATCTCCAACTCGAACGACTTGCGGCTGCCACACACATTCGCGCCCAAATAGCCAGTCGAATAGGCAGTCGCGATTGCTTCGCCGAGCGCGCGGCGCGCATGCGGATACTCAGATCGCAAGTATATGTAGCCCTGGGTCGCGCCGACAGCGAGCGCCGCAATAGTCATTCCTTCGATCAGCTCGAAGGGATCGCCCTCCATTATCATGCGATCGGAAAAGGTGCCCGAATCACCCTCGTCGGCATTGCAGACGACATATTTGGGCATAGCCGATGCGTCGGCCGCGGTCTTCCACTTGACGCCGGTCGGAAAGCCCGCGCCGCCGCGCCCGCGAAGACCTGACTTCGCGACCTCCGCGATAACCGCATCGGCGCCAAGCTCGATTGCGCGCGCCAGGCCGCGGTATCCGCCGTGCGCGACAAAGTCGTCGAGCGACAGCGGATCGGTAACGCCTGCGCGCGCGAACGTCAGCCGGGTCTGCGACTTGAGCCACGGAATTTCGCCGGCGACGCCGAGGCGCAAGCGATGCTCGCGGCCTTCGAGAAAGTTCGAGTCGAACAGCGACGCGACGTCGTTTGCCGTGACCGGTCCGTACGCGACACGCGCACCGCCGGCCGCAACTTCGACCATCGGCTCGTGCGAGAACATCCCGCGTGAGCCGTTGCGCACGATCTTCAGGTCCAGCTTGCGCAACGCCGATTCATTGCGAATCGCGTCGGCCACCGCATCCGCACCAAGCGACACTGCGCTCGAATCGCGCGGAACGTACAATGCCGTGGTCATCAAGAGCGCCCCGAACGAGATACTGAAAAGAGAATTTCGTCGAAGCGATCCGGATTGACGCGGCCGTGGAGCTCGCCGCCGACAACTATTGCCGGCGAGCACGCGCAGTTGCCGAGACAGTAAACCGGCTCGAGTGTGAAAGCGCCGTCGGCGCTGGTCTGTCCGAACTCAATCCCAAGCCGTGCTTGAATGTGTTTGGCGAGCGCCGCCGCGCCCATCGCCTGGCACGACTCGGCGCGGCACACGCGAATGATTTTCCGGCCGGGCCGCTCGGTGCGAAAATCGCGATAGAAGCTGATCACGCCGTGGACCTCGGCGCGCGACAGATTCAGCGCTCGCGCGATGACGGGCACCGCCTCGGGCGGGATGTAACCGAAGCGCTCATTCACCGCGTGCAGCACCGGCATCAGCGCGCCGGGCTTGCCGGCAAGACTCGCGACGATGTTTTCTATCATGCGCGCGTCAAAGCCGGCTTCGCCGTTTGTGGAATTCATCGCAGCCACTATTGATCGCTATACCACGATCGATGCCGGTGATCTTGATCCCCGCAGTTGCATATTGCAACCTGACAGACTGCGCCACGCGACCGGAGGTTCAAATGATCCGCAAATTCAAATTCGAAGACGAGATGCACGAAAGTCTCCAATGCGTCCCGATGGCGGTGCGGCGCAAGCTTGATCGCGTCGGTTTGAAAATCGGACTCGCGCAATGGAAGTCGCTCGACCGCGGCGAGCGACTCGCGATCTGCCACTTGCCGGTCGATTCCGCCGAGGAGCGCGACGGGCTCAGCGTCTTCATCCGCGAGGCGATGAAGCGTCGATTCGGGGTCGAGCCGAAGAGTCTGAGCGACGCGCAGAGAGCGGCGGCGGACCCGCCCGCGACCGCGCCGGACCGGGTCGTGAGGCACGCGCGCGGGGCGGGCTTCGATTTAAGTGACGCGGTCTGGTCGCGGCTCGACGGCGACGAACGATTCGCGCTGATGAAGATGGCCGACGCGGACACGCCAAGCCACAATCTGGTCGCGGCACTGAAGGAATTCAACGTGCCGCAAGCCAATCAGCCGCGCGCGAAATGATCGAGGAGCGGACCCCTTCGCTATCTAGAAGGTTTGCCCAAGCCCCAAGAGTTGTTCGGACAGACTCCAGAGTCGATCTGCTGCCTGGGGATCGACCGCGTGAGGCAACACGCCGAGCGCCATCGATCCGATTTGGTTGGCGGCCAGCTCCTCGGACACCAGTGGGGCAATATCGCAATTCTGGCAATAGACGCCACCCATGCCGTCAAGCTGCGGGCTCGTCGCGCACCAGATGCTGGTCGCCGCGCCCTGCTCGGCAGTCTTCAGGTTCCTGGCCGGGTCGATGATCGGATTCCCGTCCGCATCGACCAGGCCCAGCACGCGAAGTGCCTCGACGGCGACATGCTTCGACAGACCGGTGCCGACGATGCTGCCCGGGTGCAACGAGAAGCCACGAACGCCGTGCGCTTTGGCCCGTTGGTCAAGCGCGAGCGCGAAAAGGATGTTCGCCGTCTTGGACTGGCCGTAGGCTATCCACGGAACATAATCGCGGCGCTCGAAATTGAGATCCTCGAACACGATTGGCGCGCGGCTGTGCGCCCACGCCGAAACCGCTACGACGCGTGCCCCGTTCGCCTGACGCAGAGCCGGCCAGAGTCGAATCGAGAGCTGGAAATGCCCGAGATGGTTCGTCGCGAAATGCAATTCATAGCCCCGCGCGTCGCGGGTCAGCGGCGCGCCTCCAACGCCCGCGCTGTTAATCAGGATGTGCAACCGTCGCCCGGACGCAAGAAACTTCTCAGCGAAGGCGTCGATCGATTTAGGATCGAGCAAGTCCATCGCCTCGACCTCGACGTCGAAACCCTGCAAAGCGCGTGACGCGGTCTCGCGATCGCGCGCTGGGACGATCACATCGGCGCCAGCGGAGCTTAGCGCTCGCACGGTTTCCAGACCGATGCCCGAATGGCCGCCAGTCACGATCGCTACTTTGCCGGACAGATCGATGCCCTTGATAATACTGGCCGCAGTAGAAGCGGCGCCGAAGCCGGAGCCAATGGGCTTTTGCAGAGTGGCCAATTCACCAACCTCCTGTCAGCGATCGATCGTCGCCATGATCCAGTCGGCGTAGCGCTTGCCCGAAACTTTTCCGGGCGCCAAAGCGTCGTCGAGCTTCTTCATCTGTGAGAAATCGAGTTTGACCGTCTCCGCCGCCACGTTCTCTTCAAGATGTTTGCGGCGCTTGGCGCCGGGAATCGGCACGATGTCGTCGCCCTTGTGCAACAGCCATGCAAGCGCGATCTGTGCAGGCGTTGCCTGATTGGCAGCCGCGATCTCGTGCACGATCCGGGTCGCACTTCTGTTAGCGTCATAATTCTCACCCTGGTATCGCGGATCGGTGCGTCTGAAATCACCTTCCGGATACTCTTCCGCGCGCATGACCTCGCCGGTGAGGAAGCCGCGCCCGAGCGGACAGAATGGCACGAGCCCGATACCGAGCTCGCGCAGAACCGAAATTATTTCGGCCTCCAGGTTGCGTTCCCACAGTGAGTATTCACTCTGGAGCGCGGAAACGGGATGGACCGCATGCGCGCGCCGGATGTTGGCGACGCCGGCTTCGGACAGACCGAAGAATCGCACTTTGCCTTGCTTCACCAGGTCGCCTAAAGCGCCGGACACCTCCTCGATAGGCACGGCCCGATCGACACGATGTTGATACAACAGATCGATATAGTCGGTGCCGAGCCGGCGCAGGCATCCCTCCACCGCATCACGGATGTGCCCGGGTCGGCTGTCCGCACCGACGATCCGGTTGCTCTCGATACGAGAGCCGAATTTCGTCGCGATCACCACCCGCTCGCGGCGGCCCTTGAACGCGCGACCGAGCAGCTCCTCGTTCGCAAAGGGCCCGTAGTTCTCCGCCGTGTCGAAGAAGGTACATCCGAGTTCGATGGCGCGATGCAGTGTCGCGATGGATTCGCGCTCGTCCGCGGGCCCGTAAGATTGGCTCATGCCCATACAGCCGAGGCCGATCGATGACACTTGCAATCCCTGCTGGCCGAGCTTGCGTTTGCCTGAGATCATCTGAAATGCAGCCCTCCTGAAACCAACATACCTCCGGTCTTCCGAACTTTGAATGCTTTAAAATCCGAATTATCTGCGCCATAGTACGAAAATGGCCGCTGATGATCCCTTCTCGGATATCCTCAAGCTGACGAACGCTGAAACGGTCATATCGGGCGGCTTCACGGCCGGAGGTTCTTGGGCGATCCGATGGCCGCAGCTGGAAAAGATCATGTTCTCAGCCCTGGTGAAGGGCGGCTGCTGGCTCCGCATCGACGGCGAGGAGACGCCCGTGAGGGGCGAAGCGGGCGACGTGTTCCTGTTGTCGGCGCAACGGCCGTTTGTGCTCGCCAGTGATCTTGCGGCCGTGCCGGTGGACGCGGAGCGCGTGTTCACCGGCGACGGATACAAGACCGCGAAACTTGGCGACCGCGACGATTGCGTTCAAATCGGCGGCTATGTCTGGCTCGACCCATCAAGCGGAGGGCTCCTGGCGGATGTGCTGCCGCCGTTGGTCCACGTGCAAGCCACCTCGCCGCAGGCGACGATCTTGCGATGGCTCCTCGACCAGCTTGTCCGCGAGCAGGCGGCCGAACTCCCGGGAGCCAGTCTCGCGTCGTCGCAGCTCGCCCAGCTTATCTTTGTCCAGATCTTGCGCGCGCATCTTGAAACATCCGGTCCCTTCGCCGCCGGATGGCTACGCGCGCTCAGCGACCGGCGCATCGCTCCCGCACTCCGGTTGATGCACGGCGATCCCGGACGAGCATGGCAGCTGGAAGAGTTAGCCAAAGCTGCGGCGATGTCTCGGACGAGCTTTGCTCTCCACTTCAAGACAGCCGCCGGCGCCGCGCCGCTCACCTACCTGACCGAATGGCGAATGCGCCTCGCCGAGCGCGCCTTGCGAGAGCAGAACATCCCGGTTGCGGACCTTGCCCGCTCGCTCGGCTACACGTCCGAGAGCGCGTTCAGCAACGCCTTCAAGCGCGTCACCGGCAACGCGCCGAGAAGTTACCGGACCGCCGTCCGAGCAGCGTTCGGCGGCCCAGACAAGAGGGGCGATTCTAAGACGCGACCCAACATCTCGGTAAAGCGCTGATAATTTTCAGCACCATCGCGTCAACTGGTCAGCCGCGCGCGAAATGATCGAGGAGCGGCCGCCCCCTGCCCAATTTGAAACTGTGCTTGAGCGCCGTGGTAACGAAGCTTTTTGCGCCGCGGACCGCGTCCTCAAGGCTCGCGCCGCGCGCCAGGTAAGCCGCGATCGCCGCCGAAAACGCGCATCCGGTTCCGTGCGCGCCGCCGCCCTTTACGCGCGGGGCCTTAAACTCGATAAAGTTGCGGCCGTCGTAAAAGAAATCTGTCGCCGAACTGTCATCCTCGCGATGGCCGCCCTTGATCACGACCGCTCGCGCGCCCAGCTGCAAAATTTTCTTCGCGGCCTTGCGAAGCGCGGCGTCGGAATCGATTTGCATGTCCGCCAACCCTTCAGCCTCGGGAATATTCGGCGTGACGATTGCCGCGAGCGGAATCAGCCGCTTGCGAATCGCGCGTTCTCCCTTCGGCCCAATCAGCCGCGCACCGGCGCTCGACACGATCACCGGATCGACCACCGGCGCCGGCAGTTTGAGCCGTTCGATCGCGCGCGCCACCGCCTTCACTACATCCACGTTGGCGAGCGCTCCGGTCTTGACCGCGCGCGGCGCGAACTCCAGTGACAGTACCTCGAGCTGCGCCTCGACCAGCTCGGGCGACATTGCTTCGACGTTCGCGACCTTCCAACTGTTCTGCGCGATCACTTCGGTGACGACGGAATAGCCATAGACGCCGAGGGCCGCGAAGGTTTTGAGGTCGGCTTGCAGTCCGGCGCCGCCGCCGGGATCGCTGCCCGCGATGGTCAATGCTACGGGATGTTTCGAGTTGGGTGAGGCCAAGAAATGGGCCCTGACGCGATGTAAGGATCATATCCGACAGCGCGGCGAAGCGATAGATCCACGGTTAGTTGATCCGTCGTGGAAGCGCGCGATACTTTGCCCTTCAGATGCAAGAATCGATACGAGGCTTATGGCAGTAAGAGGCGAATCGGAATTTCTCAATCTTCCGTTCCAGGAGAAGCTCGAGTTCCTGTACGGCCTGCCCGCGCGCCAGAAGCG
The DNA here is from genome assembly GCA_963717005.1 of uncultured delta proteobacterium. Classification (GTDB taxonomy): domain Bacteria; phylum Desulfobacterota; class Binatia; order Binatales; family Binataceae; genus Binatus. The sequence goes on along the minus strand of OY970324.1, from coordinate 2,841,054 downwards.
CGACCTGATCCTGTCGGCGCCCGAGGCCGAGCGGCTGGTGCAATCGTTTTCGCCCGAGACGCTTTTCTACACCCTCAAGGAAATCGGCAGCGCCGACGCCGGCGACCTGCTCAGCCTCGCGATGCCGGAGCAGGTGAAGTCGCTGTTCGATCTCGATTGCTGGAACCGCGATCGCCCCAACGTGCATCGGATGCGCGAGTGGATCGAGGCGATGGCCGACGGCGGACGCCGCAAACTCGCCGACGCGCTGATGGGCCTCGACATGGAGATGATGTCGATTCTGCTGCGCGGCTATATCAAGGTACATCGAATCGACGACCCGGCGTCTTCACCCGACGCGACCGCGAATCGCTTCGCGCAGTACGACGAAAATTATCTGATCGAGTTCATCCGCCACGACGCCATCTCGCAGCACATTTCGGATTTTATCGAGGAAGCGTTCGAGCGCGACTACAACTACTTCGGCGGCCTGATGGAGGAAATCTACTGGGGCGTCGAGGCCGAACTCGAGGAGGAGGCTTACCAGTTCCGGCGCGCGCGCCTGAACGATCGCGGCTTTCCCGATTTCTTCGAGGCGCAGAGTGTCTTCGCCTACATCAAGCCCGAGCAGTTTCTGACGATTCGCGCGGGATACGAACCGCCGAGCCGGGCCGACTTGCCCGACGACAACGAAGTGATCGCGCCTGAAATGGCGCCGGCGATTGCCGACGGCGACGCCTCCCTGTTCAACACCGCGCTCACCGCGGGATTCGCTTCGCAGGGCAAGCGCCAGCTTCGCAGCGAGATGGCGATGGTCAGCAACCAGGTGCTGGTCGCGCGCGCGGTGGACTTCGGCGACCTGGAGGCGGTGCGCGTCGCAGTCGAGATGACGCATCACTATTTGAACCTGGCGCTCGAGCATCTGGCGGGCGGCGACCTGCAAAGCGCAATTGAGCATCTGCGCGACACGCCGCTGAAGCTGCTCTTCCGCCTGGGCGTCAGCTTGACCATCGATCTCCGCACCAGCACCGAGCTGACGCTGAAGAAACTCGGCCTCTCAAGCGTTAAGGTGCGCGAGATTCCGTACCTCGACTCGCCTTATCGGGAAGCGCTGTCCGGCTTCATGGCGCGGCAGCCGCGCTACTACAGCGGTCTCGACGGCGGCGGCGCGGTCGAGATGCGCGATTTCGCCAGCATGCGCGATTTGCATCTCAGCTACGCGATTCTCGATCAGATCGATTCGGCCGCCGAGTTGTTCCGCGCGATGTTCGCGATCGATATCGCCTCGCCCAACTTCCGCGCCCAGATGGCCGCGCGCGACGTGCGTCTCAGCCAACTGGTGCTGACCGGGCTCGCGCGCCTGGCGCTGGACAACCGCCTCACGATCGATCCGATCGAAGGCGAGCGGCTGACTGCGATGCGAGCGTCTATTATGACGGGCCAGCCGGGCACGCTCAGCGACGAATTTCGCAGCCGGATAAATCAGGCGCTGGCCGAGCGGATGGACGACACGACCCGCAAGCGCACCGCCGGATTCCTGAATTCCTGCCTGAACCTGCTCGAAGAGGAATTCGCCAACCTTGGCGGCGAGCGCGAGATCGATCCGCGCTTCATCGAAAGCGTGCTCGTGCGACTCAGCTAGGGCGTCGGTACTCCTGCGCCGGCAGGCAAACTTTCAAGCGTCACGCTACGGCTCGAGCCGTCGCGATTCAGCGTCAGCGTCACCTCGCCGTTCTTGAGGTTCGCGACTTGCCGGCTGAAGTCGTCGATTGCCTTCACCTCGTGATCTCCAACCTTGATCACGATATCGCCGCGCGCGACGCCCGCCCTCTTCGCCGGCGAATCGACCTCCGAGACCAGCACGCCGCGCCCGTTGGGATCGTCAAACGCGCTCGCGAGGTCGGGAGTCAGTTGTTCGACCGTCAGCCCGAGCGCGTGCGCGGTGTCGGGGATTTTGCCGCCGGTGCCGAGCCCCACGGCGGCTGCCGACTCGAAGAGTTTCGTATTCACGTACATCGGCGCGTTCATGTCCATCGCGAGGGCGATGGCGTCGCTCGGGCGGCTGTCGATCGTGTAGCGGCCGCCGTCCATATAAATCGTCGCGTAATAAGTTTCGTTGCGCAGGTCGGCGATCACGATTCGATCGACGCGGTTGCCGGTCTGGCCGATGATCGAGCCGACCAGATCATGGGTCAGCGGCCGCTCCGGCTTGATTCCGTGGAGCGCAAGCAGGATTGCGGTGGCCTCGCTCTCGCCGATCAGGATTGGCAGCACGCGCGACTCTTTCCGGTCAACCAGCAGCACGTAGTTCGAGCCCGAATTGTCGTCAAAGCCAACGCGCGCGACCTGGACTCTTACTTCGTCGGGTGAAACTTTCGCAGCCGCGGGCGAGACGGCGGACGAACGGCCGCATGAACAGGCCGCCACGACGGCTGCCAGAAGCAGCAGGCAGAGAAGACGCGCGCCTACAGCCTTCATTATCAAACCTTACGCGCGCGGCGCATTTGACGCCAAGCGCTCGTCAGCCGCGGAACTCGCGCGCGACGAGGTACAGCTCGGACGAGCCCGGGCGGCTGGCCTTGGTGCGCGTCACCTCGACGCTCGCGAAATAGCGCTTGAAAGAATCGACGATGTCCTTGAACTGCGCGCCCATGAACAGCTTCGCGACCGTCGCGCCGCCCGGTTTCAGCATCGTGGCGGCGAAGGTCAGCGCGCAATCTATCAGCTCGCGCGAGCGTGCCTCGTCGCGCGCGGCGATTCCGGTCAACTTCGGCGCGAGGTCGCTGGTCACAAGATCGGCGCGTCCGCCAAGTTCGCTTTGCACGCGCGCAGCAACCGCCGGATCCAGAATGTCACCGACGATCGCGATCGCGCCGGCCGGCGGATTCTTCACCGGCGCGAGATCGACTCCCACCACGCGTCCTCTCGAACCCGCCGCCGCGACCAGGATCGCCAGCCATCCGCCGGGGGCGCATCCCAAGTCGACGATCCGCGCGCCTTGGCCGACGAGCCGGTTGCGCGCGATTATTTCCTCGATCTTGAACGCCGCCCGCGACGGCAATCCCATCGCGCGCGCTTTGCGATAAAATTTGTCGTGCGGTTCGTAGGTTGCCACAAGTTCACTCGTTCGCTTTGCCGCGCGCGCCGGAGCCGCTATCGTGATGGACTCCGCTCCGAAGTTTTGAAGCTGCGACGGTCACTGTGAATCTCGACCAATTGAATCCCGAACAGCGCGCCGCTGTGCTGGCGCCCGACGGCCCGATTCTTATTCTCGCCGGCGCCGGCTCGGGCAAGACCCGCGTGCTGACCTACCGTATCGCCCACATCCTGGCCGAGCGCAAGGCGTCGCCGTTCGAGATGCTCGCGGTGACCTTCACCAACAAGGCCGCCAATGAGATGCGCGAGCGGGTCGCCACGCTGGTGGGTGATGACACCGAAGGGCGGATGCCGTGGGTGAGCACGTTTCACTCCGCGTGCGCGCGAATTCTACGCCAGGAGGGTCACGCTCTCGGCTACGACCGCAATTTCTCGATCCTCGACGAAGGTGATTCGCTGGCTACGATCCGCCGCGTGCTCGAAGACGCGGCGCTGGCCGACTCGCCGCCGCTCGAGCTGGCGCGCGCGCGAATCGAGCAGGCCAAGAACGAAGCGATTTCGCCCGAGGAGATGCTCGCGAGTGCGCAGGCCGGACGCGAGGCGTCGATCGCGCGGATCTATCGGCTCTATCAGGATCGGATGCGCGAGATGAACGCGATGGACTTCAGCGATTTGCAATTGCAGACCTGGATCCTGTTCGAGCGCTTCCCCGAAATTCTCGACAAATGGCGGCGGCGCGCGACCCATCTGCTGGTTGACGAATATCAGGATACCAATCGCGTTCAATATTTGATCGTGAAGACGCTCGCCGCCCGCTCGGCGAATCTGTGCGTGGTCGGCGACGAGGATCAGTCAATCTACCGCTGGCGCGGCGCCGACATCCGCAACATCCTCGATTTCGAGCGCGACTACCCGGCCGCGCAGATTTTCAAGCTCGAGCAAAACTACCGCTCGACCAAAACCATCCTCGCGGCGGCCGGCGGCGTCATCCGCAACAACACCGAACGCAAGGTCAAGAATCTGTGGACCGAGAACGGCGCCGGCGAGCCGGTCACCTACTACACCGGCGTCACCGAGCGCGACGAAGCCGACTTTATCGCGCTCGAAATCGCGCGCATGACGGGCGCGGGCGGATTCAGGGCCGCCGACGTGGTGGTCTTCTACCGCGTCAATGCGCAGTCGCGCGCGATCGAAGAGGCCCTGGTGCGCCGGCGCATCCCGTACTACGTCGTTGGCGGCGTGCGCTTTTACGAACAACGCGATATCAAGGATTTGCTCGCATACCTGCGCGTGATCGCGAATCCCGCCGACGCCGTCAGCCTCGAACGGATGATCGGGACGCCGCCGCGCGGGATCGGCGCCAAGTCCTTCGAGGCGATCACCGAGCTGGCCGCCCGCCAGCGCATCACGGCGTTCGAGGCAATGGGCCGGCTCGAAACTTACTCGAAGGTCGCGCTCCGGATCGCCAAGCAGGCCGGGATGCTCTATTCGTGGATGCACGATCTCAGCGCGCGGCTGCCCGAGATGAGCGTGCGCGGAATCGTCGAGGAAGTCGTGGCGCGGAGCGGCTTCGAGCCTTACCTCGACACGCTCGACGACGCATCGATGCGCAAGCAGAACCTGGCCGAGATGCTCACCGCGGCCAGCGCCTTCGACGCCGAGAAATCAGGCGGCGGGCTGCCCGAGTTCCTCGAGCGCGTTGCGCTGGTCAGCGACAGCGAGCAGATCGATTCCAGTGGTGGACGCGCCGCGCTGATGACGCTGCACACATCGAAGGGCCTCGAATACCCAATCGTGTTCATCGCCGGGATGGAGGAAGGGCTGTTTCCGCATAGCCGCTCCGCCGATATCGACGAGGAAGTCGAAGAGGAGCGACGGCTGTGCTACGTCGGCATGACGCGCGCGCGGCAGTTGCTGTATCTGACCAACACGCTGTCGCGCGAAATTTACGGCGTGCGCCAGGAGTCGCGTCAATCGCGATTCATGCGCGAGATCGACCCCGCCTTGATTCGCCGTATCGCGCCCGAACGCCACGCCTCGCCGGTACGCCCGCTGTCACCGCGCGAGGCTTACGTCGATTACGGCGACAGCCAGTTGCCCGACGAGGAACCGGGACCGGGCGGCGACGGCCTCTCGATTGGCGCCAAGGTAGTGCATCCCACCTTCGGCCGCGGGATTGTTCGCCGGCGCGAGGGCCGCGGCGACGGGGCCAAGGCGTGGGTAAATTTTGAGCGCGGCGGGATCAAGTTGCTGGTACTCAAGTTCGCGAACCTGAGGTTGATCGGGGACTGATCGCGCCGGTATCATTTCTGTGAAGGCAAGTCCGCGCGCAGTAGTTTGCACGAATCTTTTCGCTGAAAAAAATTCATGAAACGCCTCATCTCTGTTGCGATTCGATTCTTCCCGGCCTTGTTTCTCATCGCGTTGGTCGCGATTCCCGCGGCACACGGTGCATGGACCGAGGGCGAATTCGAGAAACGGCCGCTGTATGCGTACCCGCTCCCGCGCGGCAAGGACGACATCATCGGCAATCTGGTCACGTACCAGATCCAGAAGGGCGACACGCTGCTAGACGTCGGGCGATGGTTCGGGGTGACGGCTAAAGAGATATCCAGCGCCAACGCGGGAATCGATTGGTGGGCGCCACCGGTCGGCCGGGTGATCGTCCTGCCCGACGAGCACATTCTTCCCAATACGCCCCACGTCGGGATCGTGATGAACATCCCTGAGATGCGGATCTACTATTATTATCCGTCGCCGACCGGACCGATCCACCGCAAAGCCAAAGGCAAAGTGACGCCGGCCAAATTCGAGACCGGCAAGAAGCATTCGGGCGGAGTCACGCCGACGGTGGTGTATTCATTTCCGGTTGGACTCGGACGTTTTGATTGGAAAACTCCCGAGGGCGTTTTCACGGTCCGCGGCAAAACCCGCAATCCGACCTGGGTGGTGCCGCAAGACATTTACGAGGAGCATCTGGAGCGTGACGGCGAGGCCGAGCATGTCGTCTCGGGCGACGATCCCGACAATCCTCTCGGGCATTACCGGATCGAACTGACGCTGCCCGAGTACGCGTTTCATGGGACCAACGTGCCGTGGGGCGTCGGCATGGAAGTCAGCCACGGATGCATCCGGCTCTATCCCGAGGACATCGAGCGCTTCTTCAACAAGGTGAAAATCGGCACGCCCGGGATGTTTGTCTATCAGCCGGTGAAGTTCGGATGGCGCGGCGACTCGCTCTACGTCGAGGTCCACGAGGATCTCTACGGCAAATACGCCGGGCTATGGGCCTACGCGCAAAAGGAAGCCCAACGGCAGGGACTGACCGATCAGATCGATATGCAGAAGCTCGAAAAGGCAGTCGAGCAGAAGACCGGCGTCCCGACCTACATCATGCCCGGCCCACCCCCCGGCAGCGCCAGCTAGTTCTGGCGTCAACGTACCTGGATTATCGAACGACGAACGGAGGCGGCATGATCAGCCTGACGCGAGAAGATTGGGCCGAAATCTACTATGCGCTCGAGACGAAATCACTGGCGTTGAGACAAGGTAAGTATGGCAGGGATGACAACGCCCGCAATGGCGCGGAATGGATCGCTCACATCGAGGCTGTGAAACAAATGATCGGACCCGACGGTAACAACGCCGCAGAGCGAGGTGTCGCCCGCAGCAAGTGACGTCTTAGTGATTTTCCACCCGCAATAGCGCCGTGCAGACCAATCAAAGGCGAGGCGATCCGGTCCTCCGAACCAAATCGCTAAGCTGCAACTCGTTTGATCTCTTCCACCATCAGACTAACGGCCTCGGCTATTATGTGCGTCGAAAGCGGGAAAGCAGCCAGCACCAGCTCAACCCGTCTATCTGTCAGAGGTAGCGAGGCACGATGGAGCAGTAGATTACGAGCGCGAAGTGATAGCCAGCGTTCTTCGTTACAAGGATACGCAAGACAAACCAGAACCTTGGGCGTCCGCGCAACCGTCGAATAGGCAAGCACCTGTAGAAGATCTGCACGATGTCGCTCGCGGAGTTCTTCTTCTAAATCAGTCCACCGGCGCTGCTGCAAATCCTCCCAGTGCTCTTTGTATTTCGCGTCGATGATTATAGTGGTGCCGTCACGCTCGATAACGAGGTCCGGAATTAGAGACTTCTGGGAACCGCGGTAGGGCGGGTCCCAATTTAGTGGCACCACCGTCTTACGTTCGCGGCCACTTCGTAGTTCGCCGCCCAGTCGACGGACAACTTGCGACATGATCGTCTCGACCCAAGACTCGAAGAATTGCTCCATCGACATCGCCCACGGCAGCCCTCGGAGATCGCTGAGACCGGCAAGGCCTCGTTCTTCAGCGGTCCACTCGATAGCCTCCACGCCGCGACGAAATACATCTGTGTGCAACGTGCGCCGCTGCCACACTTGAAATGTCGTTGGCAGCGGTTCACGTGGACTGACATCTTGAACTCGATCGATCAGATCGCGGTACATTTCGATAAGCTCTCGCACAAAGGAACCGGCGATGCGCTGCGATTCGAGCGAATGTAGCTGCTTCTCCAGAGCAAACCGGATTGCTGCACGCAAATCTCTGTCCTTCTGTAGTTCCGGGAACCTGCACGGAACTTCGAGGAATCGGGCGCGGCTGATTTGGCGAGAGAGATACCGGCCCCAGTCAATCGTGCCTCGCGGTGACGAGCGGTCTGCGCTCGTAATCTCGAATCGACGCTCCAATTGCTCGAGAAGTCCTTTCAGCCGGAACAAAACGATCGTAGAAAGTACCCATGGCGGCACTCGACGCTCAGAGCGCGGTAGCAATGGCAAGGACAGCGGAGCGGGAATCACTCGCCAGCCTGTCGCACCGAGAATCGGGCCGATCCCAGGCCAGTCGAACCGCGGGCGAATCACCAGACCGTAGTCGTGCCGCCCGCTAGTCGGAGAAATTAGGGGAATTGCCCCGATACAGGTACCGGCGCGAACGTCTAGTTCAACCGTCGCGTTTCTATAGTGCGGCTCAATCTCTAATTCTAGTTGGCGGAATATGCCACGATTCAGGTCGACGAACTGATCCGCGAGTCGCGCGGTCTGCGATGCAGGATCGCGAGACCGTTGCCCCCGAAGCAGGAAGTCCGCGGAGAGCCGAGTTACGCTTGAGTCCTTCGCCTCGAAGCATCGCTGCTCGAGCTGCGTCGTTGTTCCTAGCGGGGAATAGTTCCGTGTTCGCCGCCAACTGCGAGCTTTTTTCGCCGAGGGACTCACTGCGAATCGATCCACTGCAGGTAGGAACGTATCGCCTCGGCGAATGATGAAACGTAGCCTTGTTCGAGGTAGTCCTCCAGCAAAGGCTTGAGCGTGGTCTGAAGCCGCCTCCGCGCTTTTTCTTCATTGGACTCCAGGAAATAGGAGTGACCAGGAACTAGGTTCATCGCGTCTTCGCTCGCATGGTCGACAAAAATAGAGACCAAACGCTGGAATGCCTCCTTCATAAGGTCACACCCGCCGCGCTCAACTACAGAGATTTGCGGCCAAAGCTTCGTGAACGCGAAACGGCGCCTGATCGCGATATCCACAATCGCAAGACTGCGGTCCGAAGTATTCATAGTACCGAGTATGTGCAGGTTGCCAGGTAACGAAAGTCGATCGCCCGTCGGTGGCTCGAATTGGTAGGGTAAGTCGATCTCGCGCCCCTTCAAGTCATCGGGTTCAAGCAGAAAAATTGCCTCGCCAAGAACTTTCGACAAATCGGCGCGATTGATCTCGTCAATATGTAATAAATACTTTCCGTTAGACGCACGAGCTTGCTCAGCTGCTTGGGTCAGGAAGCCCTTCTGCGGAGCAAACTGGAATCCGAGGCTTTCGGATGAGGTCTTTGGTGCCAGCCCGCCCACGAAGTTCTCATAGGTAGTGTTTGCGTGGAATTGAATGGTGCGCCCGTGACCATGGTATTCAGTCGCAATCAACTCTCGCGCCAAGTGCGTCTTCCCGGTCCCCGGCGGACCCTGCAGAATCACGTAACGCCGCTCGCTCAGAAGTCCAGTGACCGCATCGTTGGCGACATCAGGCATTAAATAGTGGAACCAGCGTGTCTGAATCTCACCGGCATCTGCTTCAAAGCGAGCTAGTGGACGTATGCCGCGCTCGGCAAACATCAAGTCCAAAAATGCAGTGAGCGCTTGCAGCGTCTGGCTCCTGTCGGATCCCGGTGCGTAGATCGCATAGAGCACGTGGCCATATTTCTCCATCGCTCGAGAATACTTCCCAAACCGTTCGGCCACTTCGGAAGGAACACGCTGGTCCAACCGAGTCGGATCATGCTTCGACCATGCGACTAGGTCTTGTTGCCCGCTGTTCAGCCACGCGCAAACTGCCGCTACTTTCCGAGCGTGCCCGGGTCGTCCCAATATCTCCTCGTCTGGGGCGAGCCCGCTAGTCCCGACCACAAACGAGATCATGCACGGCGTGTCGTCGCCCGGAAAAACAGCGAGCGAGGTCCCACCGTATGGCCCCGTACTAGGGTTGCTCGGATGAACAAGTGCCGCGAACGGTATGATTCCCTCGATATCTTCTGAGGGCGCGGGGCCGCGCAGGGTCACGCGGCGCTTTGCGCTGTCTGGATAGCGGCCGCTGTCACCACCGAATAGCGTCTCGAATCCGGCCTTGAATTTCTCCGGCCAAGCATTCGAATAACGTCGATCCAAAATCGCGCTAAGCAGTTTGTCGGACCACATACTTCCCCCGCCACTCCTAAGGTAGCTCTCTCTACCACCGTTACTACAGGCTTGGCTATTGATTTTCGCCTTCAGATCGACCTCAGCCAATATCTTTGAGCAAATTCAGCGCGCACCTTCTTCTCGATTGCGCGATTCAGTTTACCACCGAGCTTGCCGTTCGCCGGGCGCTTCATCGTCTCGGCTATCGCTTCCGTTTGCATGATCCGGCACTGCCGGGGCGTCCGGATATCGTGCTTCGCAGACAGCGGTCAATTATTTCTTCTGTTCCTGCCCGCTTGGCGCGGCGCTCGGTGGATTGCCGGCGGCGGGCGCGACCGGTTTTTTCACCAGGTAGAAGTAGCGGTGGCCGAGACCGAATGGCCCGGGCCATTTCAGGCGGCGCACTACATCCGTCCCGGCGATCGGCTCGCTGGCAATCGTGTATTCGTCGATTTTCTGCGAGGTGATCATCGGGATCCCCGCTTCCAGTTTCATCGTCTCAATCCCATGCTTGGGATAGCGATAGAGATCCTCGCCATTGATCGCGTAGCCGGCGTCGATCGCTGAGCGCGGAACTCCCTGGCGCTCAAGTTGGTTGCGGGTCGCGAGGATCACCCCCAAGCCGCGCTGATACGCATAGGTGCCGCCAATCGACAGCAGGCCCATCGCAAGCGTCATCGCGAATCCCGCCGCCATAACCAGCCTGCGGCGCGGCAGCGGGGCAAGCGCCAGCACAATCGCGCCGGCCGGCACCAGCACCAGGTAGTAGCGGTCGTTGTAAAACCAAAGCGGTATCGTTGCGAGCCAATAGACTATCGCCGCAATCACGAGCGCGGCGGCGCCACGGCCAAGCCTCGGATAAATTTCGCCGAATGCGGCCAGAAAGCCGGACGCGCCGAAGCTTGCCAGCACGAGAAACGCGTATTGCCAGTTGCCCTCCCACGTAAAACGATTCACCTCTCCGCGCAATACGAGCACGTTGTGCCATCCTCCGAAGCAACTGTATTCGGGTGTCACCGGCAGCCGAGGGTCGATCCACATGAGGACCAGCGCGGCCGCGAAAATTGCCGCGCCGCCCATCACGACGCGGCGCCATCGCGGCGTTGCGAGCTGCAACAGCGCAAGCGGCGACAGCATCGTGCCCAGGTAAAGCAGCGGCCCCAGCACTCCCGCGCGGAGGTAGTTGGCCAGCGGCACCATGAAAAGGTAGTGGAAGTGATTTTCGTCGCGTTGCAAATCCCACGGCTTGGGGCCCAGCACCGTCAACCAGATCCACAGCACGACGCAGACCGCTAATGCCGCGCCGAGCGGCGTTATCATCCGGATCCAGAGCGCGCGATCCCAGCGATTTCTTCCTCGCAGCCGCGTATCGTACAGGATCATCGCGCCGCCGCAGCCGAGAATCACCATCGCGGCGAACGGCCGAATCAGAAAGCCGATTACTACCAGCGCCGCAGTCAGCCACATCCACAATTGCTCGCGCGGACCTTCGGCCCGGGCGAACGCGAGCTGCGCCGCGATCATCGCTGTCAGGAACGGAATCTCCGTCATGAAGGAGAAGCTCAGAAACGTGAAACATGGATTACAAATCAGCAGGCCGGTCGCCGCCAGCGCCTGCCATCGCGGCGCACCGCATCTGATCGCCAGCGCATGGAACATCAATCCGCACAGCACCGCGAGCACGACGGTTGAGATTTCGAGCGATACCGAGTTTGCGCCGAACGCATGCGCCCATCCCACGCCGTAGAAGACCTGCGCGATCGGCATCGCCTGCGTGTAGCCGGCGAATCTGATCTCGCCGGTGCGCAGGAAGCGCCGCACGGCCGAGGCGTAGAGCCAGCTATCGACCACCGGCGCGTCGGTGAGCGGATACAAAATCAAAAGCGCGAACACGTACCATCCAATCACCGCGCTGGCCGCGGCCCATCCTGTGCGCCTCATCGAGTCTGCCTTGCTCCGCTTTTGAGCTATCCTTTATACTCCGAAACTAATCCGCAAACGGGACTGCGCTGATTTCAGCCGAATCACAAACAAGATGCGACAAGTAGCATTTCATCGTCCGTCGATCGGACCCGACGAGGAGCGCGAGGTTCTCGATACGCTGCGCTCGGGATGGATCACGACCGGGCCCAAGGCCAAGCGCTTCGAGGGCGAATTCGCCGGCTACGTTGGCGCGAAACACGCGCTCGCGCTTGCTCATTGCACCGGCGCGCTTCATCTTTCGCTGTGGGCGCTCGGCATCGGCCCCGGCGACGAGGTCATCACCACGCCGTTCACGTTCACCGCGACCGCCGAGATTCTCGGCTACCTCGGCGCGCGGCCGGTGTTCGTGGACGTCGATCCCGGGACCTTCAATATCAACCCGGCGCGGATCGAGGAGGCGCTCGAGAGCGGCGCGCAACAAACGCGTGCGCGCGATCCTGCCGGTGCACTTCGCCGGTCACGCCTGCGACATGGATCGCATCCTCAAGATCGCGCGCAACTACAATCTGAAAGTGGTCGAGGATGCGGCGCACGCGGCCGGCTCCGCGCGCCACATGGACGGGCGCGGGATGGCGAAAGTCGGCACCATCGGCGATCTCACCTGCTTCAGTTTCTACGCCACCAAGAATTTCACGACCGCCGAGGGCGGCATGATCACCACCGCGGACGACGCGCTGGCGGAAAAAATCGCGGTCGCCAGCCTGCACGGGATGAACAAGGACGCGTGGAAGCGCTACGACAAGAGCGGCTCGTGGTATTACGAAATCCACGACATGGGCTTCAAGTACAACCTGTCCGACGTGCACGCCGCCATCGGCCTGGCCCAGCTCAAGCGCGCCGACGACTTCATGCGGCGCCGCGGCGAAATCGCGCGCGCCTACAACGAGGCCTTTCGCAGCGACGACAGTCTGCAGCCCGCGTACTCCGAACCCGGCATCGAGCACGCTTGGCATCTCTATGTGCTCCGGCTGCGCCCCGAGCGGCTCAAGCTCGGCCGCAATCAGTTCGTCGAGATGCTGCGCGAGCGCGGCGTTGGATGCTCGGTGCACTGTATCCCGCTGCACACGATGCACTATTATCAGCGCATGTACGGCTATCGCGACGGCGATTTTCCGGTCGCCGAAGACATCTTCAGCCGCTGCCTTTCGCTGCCGATTTACGCCGCGATGACCGACGACGACGTCGCATACGTGATCGAAACCGTTCGCGCCATCGCGCGCGAAAATCGGCGCTGACCGAGGAGAACAACCGTGCGAGTACTGGTAACCGGCGGCGCGGGATTCCTCGGCTCTCATCTATGCGAGCGCCTGCTGGCCGACGGCCACGAGGTCATCTGCCTCGACAATTTTTTCAGCGGCAAGCGCGCCAACATCATGCACCTGCTCGGCAACCGCAATTTCGAGTTCATCCGCCACGACGTGGTCGAGCCGATACTGCTTGAGGTCGATCGGATCTTCAGCCTCGCCTGCCCGGCGTCGCCGGTGCACTACCAGTACAACCCGGTCAAGACCATCAAGACCTCCGTGATGGGAACGATTAACATGCTCGGGCTGGCCAAGCGCGTGCGCGCGCGCATCCTGCTGACCTCGACCAGCGAAGTGTATGGCGACCCGGAAGAGCATCCGCAGACCGAATCGTACTGGGGCAACGTCAATCCGATCGGCGTGCGCTCATGTTACGACGAGGGCAAGCGCGTCGCCGAATGCCTGATGATGGACTATCACCGGCAGAACAACGTTGACACCCGGATCGTGCGCATTTTCAATACCTACGGCCCGCGCATGGCGATCAACGACGGCCGCGTGGTCTCGAATTTCTGCGTTGCCGCACTGCGCGGCGAGGATCTCGAAATTTACGGCAACGGCAATTCGACCCGCTCGTTCGCCTACGTTGACGACATCATCGAAGCGCTGGTGCGCATGATGAATCAGGACAGCCACATCGGTCCGGTGAACATCGGCAACCCGGACGAATTCACGATCGCGGAACTGGCGAAGCTCGCCATCGAGCTTGCGGGCAGCTCGTCAAAGGTGGTGATCAAGGATCCGCGCGCCGACGATCCCGTGCGCCGCAAACCCAATATCGAGCTCGCGAAGAAAGTCCTCGGCGGATGGCAGCCGCGCACGGCGCTGCGCCCCGGTCTCGAAAAATCGATCGCCCACTTTCGCGAGGTCCTCGGCCTTCCGCGCAAATAACAACTCGGCTCCGCGCCATGAGTAGAAGCGCACAAGTAATTCCACTGCTGTTGTCACTCGCGATTGCCGCGTGCTCCGCGGCGCCGCCGCCGCCGGCTCCTGCTCCCGTGCCCATAGTTTATATGCCGTCCGATCCCAATCCGCCGCCGCCCGACGAATGGAACCTGCTGCCCGATCCGACCACCGGCCAGGTTGACGTTTATCACGAGGGCGGCTACGTCGGCTCGGTCACCGGCAACGAGCCCGCCGACCAGGACCCGCCAATCCCGCATCCAGTCGCACCGCCCGCGGACTAACGCGGAATCTTGAACCGCGCGCGAAACGTGCGCTGCATGCGGACCCTCGCCTTCACTATCCATTCCCTGACTCCGGGAGCGGCAAGGAAGGATTCGGGATTCTTCGCTTCGCTCTGAATGACACAAAGACGGAATGACACAGGAAGGACGACACAGGAAAAGGAACCTGAGAGCAAAATGGCGTCCGCGCCATTTTGCGATTTCCTACCACTGGGTGCAGGGTCCCCCCTGCCGAAGGAAGCATGAAACCCAGCGCGGGTTTCATTTCAATCGTTCTTACGTTCAATCTTTCAGCAGATTGCGCGCGATCACGACGCGCTGAATCTGCGAGGTGCCCTCGTATATTTGCAGCAGCTTCGCATCGCGCATCAGCTTCTCAACGGGATACTCTTTCATGTAGCCATATCCCCCAAAAATCTGCACCGCGTTGGTCGTGATTTCCATGGTCGCGTCGGCGCTGAAGGCCTTCGCATACGCCGAAATCGTGTTGGCGCCCTCGCCCTTATCGACCAGCCACGCCGCTTTGTACGTAAGCAGGCGCATCGCTTCGATTTGGATCGCCATGTCCGCCATCATGAACTGGATGGCCTGGAAGTTTGCGATCGGCTGGCCGAACGCGTTGCGCTGCTTGGAGTACTTCAGGCATTCGTCGAGCGCGCGCTGCGCAATCCCAATCGCAATCGCGCCAATCTCGGGCCGGCTGTGGTCGAAGGTCGCCATCGCGTACTTGAAGCCCTCGCCCTCGCGCCCGACCAGCGCGCTCGCGGGAAGGCGCACGTCCTCGTAGAAGATTTCGCCAGTGTCGGCTGCGCGCTGCCCGAGCTTGCCATGCATCCGGTTGCGCGTGATCCCCGGCACGCTCGACGGAAACACAAAGCACGAGATGCCTTTATGCTTGAGCCGCTTGTCCGCGGTCGCGAACGTGACGTACCAGTCTGCGCGGGATCCGTTCGAGATGAAATGCTTGGTGCCGTTGATGATGAACTCGTCGCCCTCGCGCCGGTAGGTCGTGCTCATCGCGGCGACGTCGGAGCCCGCGCCCGGCTCGGTAATAGCGAAGGCGCAGAAGGTCAGCTTCTTGACCAACTGCCCGAGGTAGGTGCGCTTCTGCTCATCGTTGCCCGCGATCAGAATCGGCAGCGTCGCGAGATCGTTGGCGCCGACCGCGTTCGAGATTCCCGCGCATCCGTAGTTCAGCTCCTCGACGATAAGGCTGGTGTCGAGCACGCCGAGTCCCGGGCCGCCCAACTCTTTCGGCACGCCGAAGTTCATTAGCCCGGCGGCGAATGCCTTCTCGCAAACGTCCACCGGAAAGATTTCCTTTTCGTCGTACTCGCGCGCGCGCGGAATTATTTCCTGCTCGGCAAACTTATGCGCCAGGTCCTTCAGTTCGCGTTGTTCGTCGGTCAAATCAAAACCAAGCATCGTGATATTCTCCTGCGATCGATCGTCGGCATTGGCTGTTCACCGTTAACCGACCGCGCGTCACAATGAAAGGGTGAAAAGGCCGGCGGCGCCACGCTGCGATTCGCCTTGAAAAACCGGACGCATGTGGATACGAGGATAGGTGAGTTTGAAATTCCAAGGAGACCACGATGCCGATCACAGTGATTGCGAAGCTTAAAGTGCAGGCCGGCAAGGAAGCCGAGTTCGAGGCGGCGGGCAAGGAAATGATCGCGACGGTGAAAACCGCCGAGCCCGGCACGCTCGCCTACATCCTGCACAAGAACACCAAGGACCCGACCGAGTTCACCTACTACGAGGTTTACCAGGATCAGGCCGCGCTCGACGCGCACGGCAAGACCGATCACATGCGCGCCTTCGGCGGAAAAATCGGCGGCCTGCTTGCCGGTCGCCCCGAAATAGCGATCCTCGCGGAGGTCGCACGCAAGTAAATTCAGCGCTTAGGGGTTAGGTCGCCGCGCTTGCGAAGCGTCGTTCGGTAGTTAAAGTAATCGTTTAACTTTGATTTCTAATGACTTCCACCCTCGCAATCCTCGGCGGCCAACCTCTTCGGACCCGCCCCTTCCCGGCGTGGCCGGTGTTCGACTCGCGCGAGCGCGCGCAGCTCGAGGACGTGCTTACCTCGCAAAGCTGGGGCGGTTATCCGAGCCCCAATCGCAAGGCCGCTGAGTTCGCCGCCGCCTTCGCCGCATACCAGGGAGCGCGCTTCGCCATCCCGACGACGTCCGGCACCAGCGCGCTCGAAGTCGCGCTCAAAGCACTCGGCATCGGCGCCGGCGACGAGGTCATCGTCCCCGCGATCACTTTCGCGGCGACGCCCTACGCCGCAATCGCATGCATGGCGCGTCCGGTCTTCGCCGACGTCAACCCCGCCAACGCATGCATCGATCCCGAATCGGTGAAGCGGCTCGTCACGCGCCGCACCAAGGCGATTATCCCGGTTCACTACGGGGCGTCGCTCGCCGATCTCGACGCACTGGCGGAAATTTCGCGCGCGCATTCCATTCCGATCGTCGAGGATTGCGCGCACGTCCCGGGCGCCCGATTCCGCGATCGCGGCGTCGGCACTCACGGCGCTCTCGGATGCTTCAGTTTTCAGTCGTCGAAACCGATGACCGCGGGCGAAGGCGGAATGATCACGACCAACGATCCCGATCTCGAGCAGCGATGCCAGTCGCTGATCAATTGCGGGCGTCGGCGTCCCGACGACGATTTCGAGGGCCCGCTGATGGGCGCGAACTACCGGATGACGGAATGGCAATGCGGAATTTTGCTCGCGCAGCTCGCGCGACTACCGGAACAGATCGAGCACAAGAGCCGCGCTGCCGCCCGCCTGCGCGCCGGCCTCGCCGCCATCAAGGGCCTCAACCCGGTCGCGCGCAACCCGCACGTCACGCGCGAAGTCATCTACGCGTTTGTGTTCCTGGTCGATGAATCCGCGCTCGGGCTGTCGCGCAATCGCTTCGTCCGCGCGCTTCGCGCCGAGGGCATTCCATGCGGCGTCGCGAACGATCCGGTTTACCGCTCCGCCCTTTTCCCGCGCGAGTCCGACGCCTATCGCAAAGCCTGCGAACTCGCCGGCGCAAACCCGGACAGCGCCGCGATCGATTGCCCCGCCGCCGAGCGCCTGTTCGAGCACGCGATCGCCTCGATTCCGCACGAATGCCTGCTCGGCGACGATCGCGACCTTGACGATATCATCGGCGCAGCCGCGAAAGTGGCTTCCAGAGCGGCCGAACTCGCCGCCGCGAAGTTGAAATGAGTCCCATTTACGCCGGCGCCGCACGCGTGAAACTCGATCCGCCTGCCGGCCTCGCGATGCTCGGTTACGGCAATCGCGTCGGGCGCAACCAAGGCGTGCATGATGACCTCGCCGCGCAAGCACTCGTGCTCGGCGACGGCGCGAACAAAATCGTCATTGTTGGCGTTGATCTTCTCGCGATCGGGATTCGTATCGCCGACGATATTCGCGAACGCGCCGCCGCCGGCACCGGCATTCCGGCCGATTCGATCCTGGTCTGTGCGACGCATACCCATTCGGCTCCGGCCTTCAACATCTTCGCGACTCCGCGCGCCGACGCCAAGCCCGCCGAAGGCCGGGACCTCGAATGGGAGCGTGCGCTGCCCGCAAAGGTCGCATCGGCGATCGTTCAGGCCAACGGAAACCTCGAGCCGGCGACGCTTCGCGCTGCCGGCGCGCAGTTCACACTCGGAACCAACCGCCGCCTGATGCGTCCTCATCGGCAAATCCAGATTGCCGCCAATCGCGCCGGCCCGGCCGACGCCGAAGTGCAGGCACTCGGCGCATATCGCGTCGATGGGACTCCGATCGCATTCCTGATGAACTATCCATGCCACGGCGTTGTGCTGTGCGAGGACAACCTGCTCTACTCGCGCGACTGGCCTGGCTTCGCGATGGATGAAATCGAAGCCGTGAGCAGCGGCTCGCGGCCGGTTTCGATTTTTCTTCAAGGCGCCACCGGCAACATCGATCCGCGCAGCCGCGGCAATTTCGATGTCGCCGAACAGCACGGCCGCGCGATGGGCCGCGCCGTGCTCGACGAGCTCAATCGCGCGCCCTCGATTACCGATTCACGAATTGCCGTGCGCAGAATCCCGCTCAGACTCAAGCTCAAGGACTTC
Organism: uncultured delta proteobacterium; assembly: GCA_963717005.1. Taxonomy (GTDB): domain Bacteria; phylum Desulfobacterota; class Binatia; order Binatales; family Binataceae; genus Binatus. The sequence goes on along the minus strand of OY970324.1, from coordinate 2,822,702 downwards.
GGCAACGAACTCGCGCTCGCCCGCGATTGCGCGTCGCAGACCCAGGCCTCGCTCGACAGTCATCGCGGTGGCGACGGCTACCAGTTGAAGCGGCTGCGCGATCATCACGCGCAATCGCGATTGGCGCTGGCCGCTCTGGAAGCGCTCGAGGAACAAAACCGCCGCGACCGCCGGGTCGATATGACGCGCCGCGAACTTGCCACGGCGATGACCATCGTTACGGTCGGCAACCTCGCTATCGCGGGAATCCCAGGCGAGCTGTTCGTCGAGCTCGGCCTCGCACTCAGAGCGAACCAGCACTTCGCGCGAACTTTTGTCGCGGGCTACTGCAACGATCTGATCGGTTATATCCCGACCCGCGCTGCGTACCCCGAGGGCGGCTACGAAGTCGATACCGCGCGGGTTGCGTCCGGCAGCGGCGAGACGATCGTCGATACCGCCCTCTCGGCTCTCGCCGCGATGCGTCCATAGACAGTGCGCGAGATTCAACACGGCGAACTTCTCCGGATGCTGGCGACGGGCGTGCAAATTGTGGACGCACTGCCGTCGCACGAGTACCGCGCCGCGCACATCAGCGGCGCGATTCACATTCCGGTCGGCCGCATCCTGCGCGACGCGGTTGCCTTGCTCGACCGCGCGCGCCCGGTCGTGGTCTATTGCCGCGATTCCTTGTGAGACCTCAGCGCGCGGGCTGCGGCGCAGCTCGAACTGTTGGGCTTCGTCGAGGTCCGGCACTACTTCCGCGGCAAGGCCGATTGGATCGTCCGCGGATTGCCGACCGATCCTCCGACGCCGCTCCCGGAGCGGATGCGCGCGTTTCCATATTTCGTAAACAACCTGGCGCCAAGCCTCCGCGAATTATGGATTCACTACACCGACCGCGTGCGCGTCGCGGAGTTCATGCGCGACGACCTCGTCCGCCTCGGCCCCGAAGACACTACCCCGCCGCCGTCTCCCGATTCGCCGACACCGTACGCCGCCGTGCTCGATCGGAGCGGAGTCCTGCTCGGCGCAATCGAACCGACCGCCGCCGCATCGCGCGCGCTCGACGTGATGAATCCGAACCCGCAGACCATCCGCCCCGACATGACGCCGCGGCTTGCGACTAAACTGCTGAAGTCCAATCCGTACCTGCTGGTGACAACCGCGAAGGGAAGATATCTGGGCCGCTACACCCCCGGGGACTAGGGTTTATCGCTCGATGACGCCGTAGCCCGATATGTCCAGATGATACGCGGACTCACGCGCGAGCTCCTCGGGGCGCGCGCGATAATGCTCGACCTGCGGCACGCCGGGAATCGTCGCGACAACCTTTTCGACCGCCACCACCGTGAAGCCGTGCCGCTGGAAGAACCCGCCGGCGTCGGTGCTGAACAAATACAAATGACGTGCGCCGCGCGTGTGAGCGGCCTTGCGCGCGGCGCCGAGCAGCGCGGTTCCGATTCCACGCCGGCGCATCGATTCATCGACGTACAGCGAGCGAATCAGCGCCGCGTCGATCTTCGACTCGACGCCGATCACTCCGACGGGGTCGTCGCCCAGGTACGCCATGATGTAACACGCGGCGGGCCATTCGATTCCCTCGGTCATCATCCCCGCTCGCGCGAGCATCCCGCGCACGCGCGCGAGGTCGCGCGTCTGCTCGATTACCAGTTCGCCCGCGCGATGCTTGCGGATTGCCATCCGGCGGCCTCTGACCTACTTCTTCGGCGGTGGGAAAAGTTGCGCGCCCGCTTCGTCCACCACCGTAATTGCCTTGACCGGACACGAACGCGCGGCTGCGACGATCACCGAGTCGCCGGCGCCCGACGCGTTGACGACCTCGGACTTGCCGTCCGCGTCGAGTTGAAACACGGCCGGCGCCGTTTCCACGCAGTCGCCGCTGCCGATGCAACGAATCTTGTTCACTGTGATCGAAAGCTTCGCCATCGCTACCTCCAGATTCTGAATGAACAATAGAATCCGCGGCGTGCGGGCGCAATTGAATCCTCGCGCCCGGCGGCTGATACTCATTCGCGATGAGCCAGATCGCAGGCACCGGAATCGACGTCATCGAAGTCGATCGCATCGAGCGCGCGCTCACGCGGCCCGCGACCGGCGAGCGCTTTCGCGCCCGCGTCTTCACTGCCGGCGAGGTCAAATATTGCGAATCGCGCGGGCGTCCGCGCTACCAGAGCTACGCCGCGCGCTTCGCGGCCAAGGAAGCGACGATGAAGGCGCTGGGCACCGGCTGGAACCGCAACGTCGGATGGAGCGAAATCGAAGTCGTGCGCGAGCGCGGCAAAGCGCCGACTATCGCGCTATCAGGCAAGGCCGCCGCCTTCGCGCAGCGCAAACAGATCACCCGCTTCCACCTGAGCATCACGCATACGGCGGCCCAGGCAATCGCGCATGTGATCGCGGAATCCTGAATCGCGCGCCTACTTCACCGGCGACGACGCTGCTTGCGGCGGGGGCGGCTCCGGCGCCTTCACCATATATAGCGGCGCGGGCTTGTTGAGTTGCTCGAAACTGAAGTCGCTCAGCGAGTACACCGCTTTGCTGCCGCTCGAGCTGGCGTAGTACTCATTGCGCTGCGGCGGCTCGCCGGGGAGTGGCGGGGCAGTTGGCTTGACGCTGATCTTTGCGAGCTTGACAGTGCCGAGGTCTTTGCCGTCCTTGCCGAACAGCGTGATTTCCAGCGCGGGGTTGTCGAGTCCGAACGGCTGCGCACTGGGCATCGGGTCGGCGACGATCGATTCGCCTTTGAAATCGCGGAGCTGATTCAGCATCCGCTCGACGACCGGGATATCGCCTTCGGACGTCTTGCCGCCGACTATCACGTCCCACTTTCCGGCCGGTGCGCGCTTGAGCGTGAACTCGCCGTCGCTGTTTTTCACCTTGACGGACTCAATCGCCTCGGGATCGATCTTCACTATCGTCTTGTCGCGAAAATCCAGCGGCGACTTGTCGAGGCTGGTCATCACGTATTCGGCCACGGCGTAAACCGGCGCGCGTTCCCCGCGGCGGACGTAGATTCCGCTCTTGCCCTCGCCGCTTTGCTTGAAGCCGAACAACATCGATTGCTGCTCGCCGTTCTTGAGCACCACGGTCGCGGTCAGATGGGGTTTCTCGAGCCCATATTGATTGACGTTGGCGGGCGCATCGGAAATGAAATCGGTTGCGCGCGCATTGACCAGCGTGCTGAGCGCCATCCGAACCGCGGTGTCGTCGGCCGGTGCCGGCGCGGGTTTGACTATTTTCCAGTTATCGCCGTCGCGATCGATTTCAACTGTCTGCCCGTTGTCGCGCGCGATCGTCAGCTTCTGCACGTCGTCAAGCTTGAACGCCATCAGGTCGCGGACGCGCAAATCGTTGACCGTCTTGTTCATCCCGGCCCCGAACGCGCCTTCGCTCAACAGCACGGCAGGACTGTTGGAGAGCTGGACATAAGTGTTGAATCCGATCGGAGTCGCTTTCCCGACTTCGATCGACGGCACGGTTTTGTGGTCGAAGGTGGTGACGGTGACGGTCGCAGTCGGCGGCTTGAGCCCGAACGGCGCCAGGTCCGCCGGCTTCTCATCGACGGTGCGGACCAGCACGCCGTCGGCAATCGCGCGCGCGAGGTTGTTGGCCTGGGTCTGGTCGGCGTCGGCGCCGATTGGCTTGACCAGCCGCCACGGCTTGCCGTTGTCGCGCTCGAGCACGATGTCGCGGTCCGAGTACTTGAGCTCGATTTTCGCGATATCGTCCTGCTTGAGGTTGAGCAGTTTCTGCGCCGGCTCGGTCTGCGAATAGCGGCCGACGATGAAGGCGTAGCCGCCCACAATCGCGAACAGGACCAGAACGATGATGGTGTTGCGCAGACGCATCGGAGCTCAATTCGCAGTCGGGCTGCGCCTCAATTGCGCCGTTCCCACCATACGACGATCCCGATAATCAGCAGCAGCTCGGGCAGCAGCAGCACCGCGAACGCGAACACGATGGAGAACTGCCCTTCAGTCAGGCGAAAGCGCGACGCACGAATCGAGCGCGGCCGAATCGAGATTGAATTTTCCTCGCCGGTCAGCCAGTCGGCGCTGTTGATGAAGAAATCGCGATTGAAGAACTGCGTCACATATTGATTGTCGGCAAACTCGGCGCTGCCGTACACGACTACGCGCGCATCGCCTTTGCCCCAGCCAAGCTGGTCGAGTTTGCCGTCCACCGCCATCACGACGTCGATCGGCCCGCGCGTATCCTTCGCGCTGAGCTCGGCCTTCTGCTGGCGGAACAGGGTGTCGAGATCGACTTCCGCCCACGACGTGTCGCTGGTCATGGCGATCGGAGTTACCGTCAGCCCCGCATTCAGATTGGGCTCGGCGGTAAGCGATCGCGTCATCGGGAAGACGGTGCGCTGCTTGAAGTCCTTGGTAATCGGATGGGTGCCGTAGTTCTGCACAAAAGGATTGAGCCCGAGCGCGGGACCCTCGAACAGCCGCACCACCTGATCCACCACGATATCGTCGCCGACCTTGACGCCCCAATCCGCCGCCAGCTTCACCATCGCGCTCTCGTCGATTGGATTGTCGGGGCGCTGCGGCCGGTACATCGCAATCATGCGCCCGCCATGCTTCAGGTAGTCGTTGAGCGCGTCGATCTCATGCTGGCCAATCGGCTTGATCGGTCCCGCCACGACGACCAGGTTGGCGTCGTCGGGCACCTTGGGCAATTGCGCGAGCTCGAGCTTGCGAACCTCGTAGCCCTCGCCTTCCAGATCTTTCTTGATGGTGCCGTAACCGTTCTGGCCGTCGGCATCGTCGGGGTCCGCCTCGCCGTGCCCGTCGAGGAATTCGATAACTTTCTTGGTGCTCCTGGTCGCGCGGATGATCGCGTTGGTCAGCGATTCCTCGGTGAGGTCGGTCACGTTGGTGCCCTCGCCGCTATCGGGGCCGCCGTACTGCAGATGCGTGGTGCCCATCACCGACACCTTGAACCGTTCGGCGAGCTCGGGATGCTTGTCGGGATCGACCAGCTCGTAGGTGAGCTTGGGCGAGTAGTACGCATACGTCTCGTAGAGTTCGCGCGCGGCGGGATTCTCGCCACCCTGGAAGAAGCCGTAGAGTTTGAGCGGCTTCTGCAGACCCTGGACCACCTTCACCGACTGGCTCGAAAGGCTGTAAACCTTCTCGGCGGTAAGATCGAGCCGCGTGTGGTGAAGCGACGAGATATAGTTGACCGCGACCAGCAGCCCGATGAAGGCAATCGAATAGATGGCGGCGTTGGCGCCGTAGCGCGCCGAACGCCCGGTCGCGATCGATGAAAGCTCGGAGCGGCTCGAGGTGATCCACAGGACGATCGCGAAGACGCCGCCGGCCAGGTTGACCCACACGAACGGGCGAAAGCCGCTCGAGATAAAATAATCAACCAGCCCGAAGGAGAGCAGAACCAGGCCGAGAATTCCGTAAAGCGCCGCCGATCGCCGCATCCGCCCCCTCTACCTTACCGCCAGCGCGCCGACTCGACCGATCGTTGGGTCAAGAACAGCGCCACGAAGATGAGACTCAGGAAATACACGATGTCGCGCGTGTCGATGATGCCGGTGACCATCTGCGCGAAATGATCCGGCAGCGAGAGATAACGCAGCAAGTCCGAAAATGACGACCCGCCCGCCTGCGCGGGCCACGAAATCACGAACAGCAACAGCAGCAGGCCAAAGCAACTGATCGCCGCGATGATCTGATTCTGGGTGAGCGAGCTGGTAAACAGTCCGATCGAAACAAACGAAATCGCCAGGAACGCCAGCCCCAGGTAGCCGGAAAACATCACGCCGATTTCCGGATTGCCGAAGGCGACGAGGATCAGGGGAAACAAGCCGGCGAGTCCAATCATGATCAGCATGAACGCCGCGGCGGCGATGAACTTGCCCGCGACGATCTCGCCGGTGCGGATCGGCGCGGTGAGCAATAGCTCGTAGGTGCCGGTGCGCTTCTCCTCGGCGAAACTTCGCATCGTGATCGCCGGCACCAGAATGACCAGCACGATCGCGAGATTGTGCAGCATCGGCTCGATCACACGCTCATTCAAGTTCAACTTCTGCAAAACCTCGGGATTCTGCATCGCGGCGTACGCCGTCAGCGTCACCTCGAAGTAGCGCAGCAGTGCGAAGAAAAAGAACCCGCCCAGCAGCAGAAACACCGTCATCACGACGTAGGCGACCGGCTGCAGGAAATATCCCGAGAGCTCCTTGCCCGCGATTGTCAGAGAATTCTTCATGTAAGCGGCACGGGTTGCCTTAGGTATGCCCCGCTCCAACCTCCTCCAGCTTTTCCTCAGCCGTCGCGCCGTCCTCGTGATGCTCCTTGGTGATGGCGGTCAGAAAAATATCTTCGAGCGAAGTCCCGGCCGGGAGCTGCTTCAGGTATTCCTCGAGCACCACGCGGCCGTCGGCGATAATGACGACCTTGTCGCAGATCTGCGAGACCTCGGGCAGGATGTGGGTCGAGAGTACGACCGTCCGGTTGCCCGAGAGATTGTGAATCAGCCCGCGAATTTCGTGAATCTGGCGCGGGTCGAGCCCGATGGTCGGTTCGTCGAGCACCAGCACCGGCGGATCGTGAATCAACGCCTGCGCGAGGCCGACGCGCTGGCGATAGCCCTTCGAGAGCTGCCCGCAAATTCGATGCGCCATATCAGTCAGTCCGCAAACGTCGAGCACATGCTCGAGCGCGGGCTCGATCTTCGCGCGCGGAACGTCGCGCAGTTTCGCGACGAATCGCAGGTAGGCCTCGACGCGCATGTCGGGATACAGCGGCGGATTTTCGGGCAGGTAACCTATCTTGCGGCGGGCTTCGAGCGATTGCGAAAAAATATCGAGGCCGTCGATCAGCACGGTGCCCGCAGTCGCCGGCATATAGCCGGTGATGATGCGCATCGTGGTGGTCTTACCGGCGCCGTTGGGGCCGAGAAAGCCGAGGATCGAACCGTTCTCGGCCTTGAACGATACGTCTTTTACCGCGACAAAGTTGCCGTAGGCTTTAGTTAGGTTTTTAACCTCAATCATTCAAGCCGTCCAGTTCCAGAGCCATCAAGATGGCTCCAATCAATTGACGAAGAGAATGCCACGACAATTCGATCATCCACAAGGCAATCGACTAATTAAACACGCCACCCCAAACTGTCAATACGACGATCCGCTATCGAACAAACTTTTCGATTTGCTTTTGCGATGCTTTTGCTTTGCGAACCGTATCGGATAGTTTCGACTTGTGGCTGTGGAACGCAAACAACTGATCCTGGTCGATGGATCCGGGTACATCTTCCGCGCGTTTCATGCGCTGCCGCCGATGAATACTTCGCGCGGGCTGCCGACCCAGGCGGTGTTCGGCTTTATCCGGATGCTGCTGAAGCTGCTGAAGGACGTGCGCCCGTCGCATATCGCGATCGTTTTCGACTCGCCAAAAAGAACTTTCCGCGACGACCTGTTCGCCGACTACAAGGCCAACCGCAGCGAGGCGCCCAACGATCTGATCGTGCAGATTCCGTATATCCATCGCGCGGTCGAAGCATTTCGTATCAAGTCGCTGATGATCGAGGGCTTCGAGGCCGACGACGTGATCGGCACGCTCGCCAAGCGCGCGGCGAAGGAAGACTTCGTCGTCACCCTCATCACCGCGGACAAGGACTTCATGCAGCTGGTCGGCCCGCACGTGACGCTGTGGGACACGATGCGCGATCGGCGAATCGGGGCGCGCGAGGTGCGCGAGCGCTTCGGCGTAGAGCCGTCGGCGCTGGTCGATGTCCAGGCGCTGACGGGCGATACGATCGACAATATCAAGGGCGTGCCCGGGGTCGGCGAGAAAACGGCGGCGGCATTGGTGCAGAAGTTCGGCAGCGTGAAGGGCATCTACGAAAACCTCGACCACATCGAGGAGTCGGGAATCCGCGGCGCGAAAAAAGTCGCGGGGCTGCTCGCGGAGCATCGCGCGGCGGTGGACCTCGCGCGCAAGCTGGTGCGGATCGAGACCGATATGCCGCTCAAGGTCGAGCCCGACGAATTCGCGTGGCAGGGGGTGGACGAGAAGCTGGCCGCCGACCTGATGCGCGAGTTGGAGTTCAATTCGATCATTCGCGAGATCTCGCCCTCGCAGGCGGACCTGCCCGGCCTCGAATCGAATGCAAAGCCCGCGGCGAGCGTGAGCGGAGGCGATCTGACGGACGCGATCAAGGCGCTCGCGGCCGCGCCGCGAATCGCGGTTGATCTGACTGCATCAGAGAGCGGCCGGGATACTTTGCAGCTCGCGAGCGCGGACCAGACAATTGTCGTCGAGCATGACGCGATTGCCGACGCGGCGTCCATCCTCAGCGCCGAGCGCCCGCCCAAATCGTGCCACGATCTCAAGAATCAAATCGCCGCGTTCGCACGCCACGGGATCGCGCTCAAGGGCGTCGATTTCGACACGATGCTGGCGGGATTTCTGATCAACTCAGGAAAAGGGGAGCCGTCGCTCACCGATCTTTATCACGAGTACCTGGCTCCGCTGGGCGCCAGCACTCCGCCGGGCACAAACGCGGCGCTGGTAATGCATCTTCGCGAAGCGCTGGCAGCGCGTCTGGAAGCCGACGGGCTCACTTCGATGTACAACGGGATCGAGATGCCGATCGCGCCGATACTGGCCGAGATGGAAGCTGCCGGCATCGGAATCGACGGCGACGCGCTCAAGCTGATCTCGAAGGAATTTGCCGAAGAGATGAACCGGCTCGAGCACGAATGCTACGAACTTGCGGGCCGCGAGTTCAATCTCAACTCGCCGATCCAGTTGCGCGAGGTTCTGTTCACTCACCTGAAGCTCTCGGCCAAGGGACTCAAAAAAACCAAGAGCGGATTTTCGACCGATGCCGACACGCTCGAGAAGCTCGCCGCGATCCATCCCCTGCCGCGCAAGCTGATCGAATACCGCACCGTGTCGAAGTTGAAATCCACATACGCCGACGCGCTGTCCGAGGTGATTCGCACGGGCACCGGCCGAATCCATACGACGTGGCATCAGGCGCTGGTCCCGACCGGACGCGTCAGCTCGAGCGATCCGAATCTGCAGAACATCCCGACCCGCAGCGTCGAGGGGCGCCGGATTCGCCGCGCGTTCGTGCCGAAGCCGGGGTCCGTGTTCGTGTCCGCCGATTATTCGCAAATCGATCTGCGCGTGATGGCTCATCTGTCGGGTGACAAAACGCTGGTCGAGGCGTTCAGGACCGGCGAGGATATCCACATCCGCACCGCGACCGAGGTGCTGGGAGTCACGCCGGACAAGGTCAATGCCGAGGCGCGGCGGCTAGCCAAGGTGATAAACTTCGGGATCATCTACGGGATGGGTCCGCAGCGGCTGGCGGGCGAGCTCGGGATTAAGCTTACGGAGGCCTCGGACTACATCAAGCGCTACTTCGAGCGGCTGCCCGGGGTGCGCGCATGGCTCGACGACACGGTCCGCATCGCGCGCACGACCGGCTACGTAACGACGATGTACGGGCGGCGGCGGTACCTGCCGGAGCTGAACGCCCAACCGGGCGGCGCGCGGGCCCAAGCAGAGCGAATCGCCATCAATACGCCCATCCAGGGGACGGCGGCAGACCTGATAAAACTCGCTATGATACGGCTGGACCGGGTGCTTAAGGAGCGGGGACTCGGCGCGCGGATGATTCTTCAAGTGCATGACGAACTACTACTAGAGGCGCCTAAGGAGGAATGGCGAGAAGCGGCAGAACTGGCAAAACGCGAAATGGAAGGCGTCGCCGAGCTCAAAATCCCTCTCAAAGTCGAGCTGAAATCCGGCCCCAACTGGGCGGAGATGAGCGGCGCGGCATGAATGTTTCGCTGAATTTAGTCGCCCGCACCTGCGTCTACTCAAGTTGAGAACACCAGGCCGCCAGGACGGTGATGAAGCCGAACTTATCGAACGCTCGCGCAAGGGCGAGTCGGAAGCATTCGGCGTTTTGGTGGAACGATATCAGCGGCGCGTCGTCGGTGTCGCGATGGCGGTGGTGCACAATCAGGATGACGCGATTGAATTGGCGCAAGAAACATTTGTTCGCGCTTACGAAAACCTGTCGAAGTTCGAATCGCGCTCGAGCTTCTCGACTTGGCTGTACCGAATCGCGGCCAACCTCGCGATCGATTTCTGGCGGCGCGAGGGTCGCCACGTGGTCCTTCGCGGAGAAGATGCCGAATCCGAAATCGGCAAACTGCCCACCACCACGGGAGACTCGTTCAAGGAAGTCAGCCGTAGTGAATTGTCCGCGCGTCTGAGGCAAGCCTTGGAGGAGTTGACGCCAGAACATCGGGCAGTGATACTTTTACGCGAAGTTGAAGGAATGTCGTACGACGAAATCAGCGACGTTTTGCAGTGCCCAAGAGGAACGGTAATGAGCAGGTTGCATTATGCGCGAACGCACCTGCGGAGCATCCTGAAGGATGTGGGCGAGAGTTGAGCGACATTTATGGCTGAATGCGATGAAATAGGCATGATGCTCGGCGGCTTCGAGGACGCCGAACTCGAACCCAACGAGATGCAGGAAGTCGCGTTCCATCTGGCGCGATGCGAGTCATGCACCGGCATCCTCGCCGACTATTCGACGATTGGACGCGACCTGAGATCGGTCGTTGCCGCGCCGTCGCCGGACGGTTTCTCCAATGCGGTCGTCGCTCGCGTCGAGCGTCTGCCGCAGCCGATGCTGACCAGAATCCAGCGTTTCCTCCGGCGCCAGTTGGATTCCGTTGGTTCGGGCCTCGCCTGGGGCGGCGCCGCGGCAGTTGCCGCAATCATAACTCTGATTCTGATGACGCCGTACGCCGAGCAGTTTGCCAACCGCAACGCGCAGTCGGCGGCTCCCGCGGTCGCGACCGCGCAACATGAAGCGCTCTCGGCCACAAGCCAGCTCGCTCAAGCGGTTGCCAACGAACCGACAATGGCGGACAACGACTCCCACGCCGACATCTCGCGACTCGAGTCGGAGAACCATTCGGTGGCGGTCTGGAGCGAGCCGCGCCGCGACACGACGGTCATCTGGTTGCCGGATCAGCCTTAGGCCGCCATGACGCTGCTCCCCGGTAGCCTTACCTTCCTGATAATCGCGATCACGATCTTCGGAACGCCGACGATGCCGTTTGCGCAGACGGCGCCGAAGCAGGTGACCGTCTATATCGATTCGGTGATGGCCGCTGACACCAATGAGGGGACCGACCCGCGGCTGGCGCCGATGGGGCAGAAGCTGCGCGGCCTGTTCGGCTTCTCGACTTACAGCCTCATCGGTCACAACGAGGGAGAGACCTCCTGCGGCAAGATGATCGCGTTCACGCTCCCGGGCGGCAAGATTCTCCACGTGCAGCCGCGCGCAATCGACGGCGACATGATCGCAATGGAGATCGTGCTGTTCGACGGCACGCGCCCGATGATGACCACCGACCTCAAGCTCAAGAACAACGGGACGCTAATCGTTGGCGGCCCGCGCTACGAGCAGGGGATGATGATCATTTCGATTGGCGCGAGCACCGGCGGAACGCCGCCGATGCAGGCTCAGGCCACTCCTCCGGCCGAAGCGACTACTCGTTAGAACTTCACAGCGGATCGAAATATGGCGCGATGCGGCCGTCGAAGTGGAACTCGCGCGCAAGCGCAATCCACTTGCGGTCGACACCGTGCATCGGCTCCGGCAAGCGGTCGAGCGGGAAGAAGCCGGCGGCAAGCGCCTCGAGTGGATTCGGTCTCAGCTCACCGCCGACAATCCTGCAATAGAAAAGCATCGAGTAGATATGGCGCGCCGGTGAGCCGTACTTCTTGTTGTCGATCACCGCGATCAAACGCTCGGGCTGAACGATGAGCCCGGTCTCCTCGCGCGCTTCCTTGGCCACGTTCTCGGCGGGCGACACCCCGACATCGCAGAAGCCGGTGGGATACCACCATTTGCCGGTCGGCCGCTGTATCAGCAGCACTTCGTCGCGATCGTTGAACGCAATCACGCCGCAGCCGACTGCCGCCGTTACGTATCCCTCGTAGCCGGCGACAACTTGCTCGCGCCATCTGCGGCGCAATCCTTCGGCGTCGTCGTCGCTCGCGCCGGCCACGGCCGTATGCATCTTGGCCGCCTCCTTTAGCAATTCCTCGTAGCGTTCCGAGTCGAAGCCGTCGGGTTTGAAGGCGAGGCCAGTCCGCGCGATCGCTGCTATGCGTTCGATAAAGCGCGCCAGCTCGGCGAGGAGATCGGAATCAGGCATCGAAATTTTCCTTGTCGCGAGTTCGCCGGCAATTGTAGCATGGCGACGCGATGCGATTCCGGTGAAGCTCATCCTCAGCCGCAAGGGATTCGACTCCGCGAACGGCGGATGTCCCAGCCCAATCATCGACGGTCACCTGTGCTCGTTGCCGATTCCTGACGCCGGATCGCCGACGCCATACGGAAAGATCGACGCTTTCAACGGCCTGCGAACAGCTCAAATCGTCGAAGACCTGACCCATGGGCGGTTCGGACGACGCGACGGCGCGCATCTCGATCCCGACTTGCGCCGCGCTTCAATCGCGCGCGCAAAAGGATGGCGTCCGATCTTCGGGCAGGCGGCTGCCGCGCAAAGTCATCTCGCACGGCACGAGGTAGGATGCGGCGATCTGTTTCTTTTCTTCGGATGCTTCCGGCGCGCGGAGCAGGTCGGCGGCGTGTTCCGTTTCGTCCGCGACGCGCCGAAACTTCACGTCATCTTCGGATGGCTGCAGGTCGGGCAAGTGGCGCGAGCCACCACTGGCCGCCTCGCCGAAATCCCATGGGCCAATGGACATCCGCATCTGGCCGCGCCCGATCGATACAAAAACAACACGCTGTATTTGGCGAGCCGCCGTCTTTCGTCGGTTAGCCTTGCCACGCGCGGCGCTGGGACCTTCGAGCGGATTCGACCTGAGCTGATACTCACGAACGCCGACTCGAATTGTTCAGTGTGGCGGTTGCCGCGATGGTTCGATCCGAACGGGCGTGCTGCCCTCTCCTATCATTCCAGGGCCGCGCGCTGGACCGAGTGCGAAAACTCGATGCGCTTGCAGTCGGTTGGCCGCGGGCAGGAATTCGTGCTCGATGCCGAGGAGTATCCCGAAGCGCGGGGCTGGGTGCGATCGATCTTTCGAGCCGCCGATCGCTAGCCCCGCGACGCCGCGTTGCACACCGACCACGCCGCCTCGGCCAGCGCGGGCACCCGCTCTTTGCTGCCGGCGAACAGCGGATCGTCGGTCTGTCCGAGCACGAATCGCGCGTAGCTGCCCTCCATGATGATGGCGAGCTTGAACAGCGCGAACGCCTGGTAAAACGGGAAGTCGCGCATCGCACGGCCGGTGCGCCGCTCGTATCGGTCGATCATCTCGCGCCGCGTCAGCCATCCTTCGGCGGCTTGCATGCTGGCGATCACGCCGCCAGACGCGCGATCCGTCGGGTCGGGCCAGTAGGTCAGCATCCAGCCGAAATCCGCCAGCGGGTCGCCAATCGTGGACATCTCCCAATCGAGCACGGCTATCGCGCGCGCGCTTTTCGGATCGAACATCACGTTGTCGAGCTTGTAGTCGCCGTGGACAATCGTCGGCGCCGGCGACTCGGGGATTCGCGCGCGCAGCCACTCTTTCACTTTTTCCATCACCGGCAGGGGGCGGGTATGCGGAAGCGTGCGCTCGAGCTGATCGGTCCATCGCTTGAGCTGGCGTTCGAGATAACCGTCCGGCCGTCCGAAGCCCTCGAGGCCGGCCGCGCGCCAATCGACCTTCTGCAGCGCTACCAGCACATCGACCATCTGCTCGCTGACCTGGCGGCGTAGCGCGGGCGTTTGCACGAAATGCTTGTTGTCGGCGCGCACAACGTCGCCGCGCATGTACTCCATCAGGTAGAACGGCGCGCCGATGTACGACGGATCGTCGCATACGGCGTACACGCGCGGGACCGGCACCGCGGTGTCCTGCAGCGCCTTAATCACGCGATACTCACGCATCATGTCGTGCGCGGTCGGCAGCAGCGGTCCGCGCGGCGGACGCCGCAGCGCCCACGAATGGCCGTCGAAATGAATCAGGTGAACCTCGTTGGAATGGCCAAACGAGATATTCTCGGAGCGAAGCGCGCCGGTGTCGCCGAGCTTGCGCTCATCGAGGAACCGCTTGAGTCCGGCGAGATCGACAGTGGCCGACGGTCCGGTTTTTTCCTGCGTCGAAGTGCTCATCGAAGGTACTGTTTTCGCAATCGCGGGGCGCGGTCAAGTGCCGCCGGCCGCTTGCGACGGCAAAGCGCGGACCTATACAACGAGATGCAGTGAACGCGGCGCCAGAATTGAACGACGGCCAAAGCGTCGGCCGGATCGCCGCGATATTTCGCCTCGCGCGGCCCCATCAATGGATCAAGAACGCGCTGGTGCTGGCGGCATTGGTATTCGGCCAGCGGCTGTTGGTATTGCACGACGTTGTGCTTGCGATCGTCGCGTTCGTCGCGTTCTGCGCGCTCGCGAGCGCCGGCTACGTGCTGAACGATATCGCCGACCGCGAGGCCGATCGCCTGAATCCCGAAAAATGCGACCGTCCGCTGGCGCGCGGCGATCTTACCGTGGCCGCGGCGGCCAAGGTAGCGGCGACGCTCGCCGCGATTGCAATCGCGCTGAGCATAGTCCTGGGCCGCGAGTTCGTGGGCATCGCCCTGCTATACGCCGCGCTGCAGCTTTTCTATTCGCTGTGGGCCAAGCACCAGGTGATCATCGACGTGATCGCGGTTGCTATCGGCTTCGTGCTGCGCGCCTTCGCCGGCGGCGTCGCGATCGACGTCGAGGTATCGCCGTGGCTGGTGTTTATCACCTTCGTGCTGGCGCTGTTCCTGGTGCTGGCGCGACGGCGTCACGAGCTGATCGCGCTCGGCGATGACGCCAATGCGCATCGCAGCGCGCTCTCGGAATACAGCGTCCGGCTGGTCGATCAGATGATCTCAATCGTCGCCGGCGCGACGCTCGTCAGCTACATGATCTACACCGCGTCGGCCGAAGTCGAAGCGAAGCTCGGCACCCGGTATCTCTATCTGACGGTGCCGTTCGTCGCCTTCGGAATCCTGCGCTATCTCTACCTGATCGACGAGCGCAACGAAGGCGGCGACCCAGCGCGCGCACTGATGCACGATCGGCCGCTGATGTTCGCGGTCGGATTATGGATCCTTACCGATATCGCGTTGCTGTATTTCTAGGGCGGCCGGCCGCGCCCGGTGTCAGTAGTTCGGCAGCACTCCGGTCGGTGAGCCGACCAGTCCGCGCGTCTGGAACGGATTACGTCCGAACGGACTGCGCCCCACCGAGCCAAGGCCGCCGAGGGTCAGCTGGAACTGGAACTGCACTTCGTTGGGATTGGTTGAATCGGTGATTCCCATGTCGGCTGCCCAACAATCGCACGGCGATTTCAGGCGCACGCCGTACTCGGTGGACAGCATCCGGTTGTCGGCGAGGTCGTAGCTCGGCGCGAAATAAACGCCGAGCCGATCGAATACGTCGGTGTAAGCTTCTCCCGACACGAACTGCGCGGCGTTTCTGGTGGTCGCCGGAAAGACCGTGGCATCTCGGCTGGCATAGTTGTAGGCGAACTGGATGAACGAGCCTTGCAAGGCTTTGCCCATGTAAATCGGCGAGCCCTTGCTGGTCCACGGCGGCTGAATGGCCACCGCCGCGTTGGCAAATGTGATCCCGGAATGCGCGCGCGGATTGTAGTCGAGCTGTGAACTCAGCGTCGCAATCTGGGTCGCATAAATGTTCAACAGACCCTCGACGTCCGAGATATGCGATCCATCGGGTGTTACCTCATTCGAGGTGTCGTACGCCTGCTGGACGGTCAACGAACCGAGTTCCCGTGAATGCTCGCCGCCCCGGGTGATCGGCCCGCCGCTTGGCGCGAGTGCGTCCGCCAGGGGATCTTCATGGAACGGTCCGACATTCGAATCGCCGTTGGGCGAGAGCGCTTCGGTCGGAGTCGCGTCGGTCGTAGTCTCCTCCGACGGCTCGTCCTTGATCTTGGCGAACAGGCGGGTGGTGAAGCCGTACATGATGAGACTGCGCGAGTTCATGCGGTCGGTCTGATCGAACAGCGGCTGATTGCCCTGGTAGATCCGCGGCACGTACGAATAGTTGACGAACGGCTCGATCGTGTTTTTGAGCTTTTCAACCGACTTCCATCCCACGTTGTAAACTCGATCGAGGACGGTTGAGACTCCAGCCTTTGCGTATGGGATGATTCGCGCGCTGGTCCCGCCGTTGCCGAACGGTTGCAACGCAACGCAGTTGTTGAAAACAAGCTGAGCGCTGCCGCCGTCGGCGCAAGTGGGGAAGAACAGCTTGTGTTTGGGTGTCTTGCCGTTGGGGAGATTGGGAGTGTCTCCCACCGGAAAGATTCTGATGTCGCTGCCGGCAGTGTCATATAACACCGCTTGCGAACCCACCGTCCCGTAACCGGTCAGGTAATCGCCCAAACGCCACGGCAGCGTGATCCGGGGATTTACCGAAAAACGCCCGCCATCGATTCCCTTGTACCGATAGAAGTTGACCGCTTCCGCGTCGTAGTCCGCGAACATCAGGTTGTTGAACAATTCCTCGCGTCCGGCAACCGTCAGATCGGGCAGCCGCTGTAAGGCGAAATCTTGCGGTTGAATCAGGTCCTGATTCCAGGTGCCCTGAAACCGCGCGTACGCGTTGTCCATTTGATACAGCAGCCCGAAGTCCGATGGCGCGTTGGTAATCGATCCGAAATTCAACGCGCCCTGTCCGGTGCTGAAGCCGCGCGACAGCGTCCACACGTCCATCTCGCGCAGGTACAGGCTGTCGCTGACCGAAACCGTGTCGCCGTAAGCGATTAGATTGTCCGTGAGATGCTGCCGCGTCATCCCGATAATCCCGTAGCGATCAATCGGGATATGCGGGTCGGCGATCTGCGTATCAACAGTATCTTCCTGTCGATTCGCATTCGATCGGAGCGACTCATTGTAGAACGCGCCATCCACCCACAGGTAGTCGTCCTTGCCGTTGACCAGCCGGTACTCGCCGAGCCCGCCGACTCGCTGCGAGGTCTCGAGATCGAATGCGACGGTCGCGTCCGAGCTCTTGTTGATCGCGATATAGTACGGCTGCAGCCACTGAAAGCCGCGCAGCCCCGATTGACCCTCGCGCCCGCTCAGTAGGCCGCTCTGCCGATCCGTGCTGGCCGGAAAAACCGCGTATGGCATCGGAATTACCGGGTAGCCGGCGACGTTGAAGGTCGCGCCGTGGGCGGTGCCCGTATGCCCAACGTTCACTTCCATCTGCTTCGCGTCGATCGACCAGTCGGGTTTGCCCTTCTCGCAGCCGCAGGTCGTGAAATAGCCGTCTTTTATCTGGTAGTTTTGCCCCTCGAGCTTGGTGATCTGCTTGCCTTCGAGATGATAGATATTTTGCTTCGCCAGAATCTTGGCGTTGTACAGCACCATCGTCTCGTTGTTCATGTCGATGGTGCCCTCGGTCGCCCACATCTCGACCTCGGGATCGATCAGATGAACATTGCCGATCGCGCGGGCCTTGCGATCGCGGCGCATGATGTCGATTTGGTCGGCCTTCAACACGCTGCCGCCCTGGGTCATGACGGCGTCGCCCTTCACGACGAACGTGTCGGTCTTCGAATCGTAAATGGTTTCCTGGCCGGTCACGTTGACCGGCTCTTCGTGCTCGGTGCGCACCGGACTGGGAATTGAAGATTTCTTTCTCGATCCGGCAGCGGGTGATGAAGTGGCGGCGGGAGCGTCGGCCCGCGCGGCAGCCGGCAGGAGCATCGCGGCCAACGCCACCGCTATCGCGATTCGTCTAAACGCCGGCTTCAGGAAACAACCCACTCCGCCCCTCGCGCTTGAGAAAAAACGGATAAACTTCGCCGATAAGATACACTGAACCGGTGACTAGCGCCACGTCGTCAGGCCCCGATTCGGAAATAACCCGCTCAATTGCGCGCATCGGATCGTGCTCGACCCGCGCCGGACAATGCGCCGCGAAAGGCGCGACCAGCTCCGCCGGCTCCAGTGGAGCCTTGGGCTTGGCCCGGGTCAAAGTGGCGTCGCGCACCCGCGGACCAAGCATCGCCACCATCCGCGTCCATTCCTTGGCGGACTGGCAGCCGAATATCAGCCGCGGCTTCACCGCCGGCCCAAGCTCGACACTCATCGTTTCGAGCAACGCGGCGATGCTCATCTCGTTATGCGCGCAGTCGAGGATCACGAGCGGCCGCTTCGACACGACGTCAAAGCGTCCCGGCCAGTAAATCTCCCGCAGACCCGCCCTGATTGCGTCCTCCTCGATCCGCCAGCCCTGCGCCCGCAGCGCTTCGAGCGTCGCCACCGCAATCGCGGCGTTCTCATGCTGAAACGGACCCGCGAGTCCAAGCTCGAGATCGCGCAGTTCCAGGCCAAGACCGCGGTAGTCCAACCGATGGGCCGGTGCGTGCGAGGTGTAGGAAAAATCGCGATCGATTAAACGCACGGCGCTCCGGCGCTGCGCGGCAATCGAAGTAAGCGTCAACCGCGCCTCGGCGGCGCGCGCGCCAATCACCACCGGAACCTCATGCTTGATGATCCCGCCCTTCTCACCCGCAATCGCGGCGATGGTGTAGCCGAGATATTCCATGTGATCGAAGCCAATCGGCGTAATCACGCTCAGCGTCGGCGTCACCACGTTGGTCGAATCAAGCCGCCCGCCGAGCCCGGTCTCGACGATTGCGATATCGACGTTCTCTTCGGCGAAGTACAGAAACATCAGCGCGACAGTGAACTCAAAAAATGTGAGCGCCAGCCCCGCGCGATCGTAAATCGCACGCAGCCGCTCGATATAGTCGAGCATCAGCCCCGCCGGAATCTCAGCTCCCGAAATCCGCGTCCGTTCCGCCAGGTTCACCAGATGCGGCTTGGTGTAGAGTCCAGTGCGATAGCCGGCCTGCCGGATACAACTGTCGAGCATCGCGGCCACCGAACCTTTCCCCTTGGTCCCCGCGATATGCACGACGCGCAGCTTCCGATGCGGATTGCCGATAACCGCGAGCGCCGCCTCCATCCGCTCGAGCTTGTAAATCTCGCCGCGCGCTTCGAGCGAATAGAGCCAGTCGATTGTCTTGGCAAGCTGATCCATAGCCAGCCCGGAGTTTACCGGCTGCCAATCAATGGCGGAAGGTTTTTGAAGACGAGATGAGCAGCGAAGCCTGGAACCGCGTAACGGGCGAAACCTAAGACACTTCCTTGCGCTTGCCCTTGTGTGCGGGCGGCGGCGTGCCGCGATTTCCGCGCGGGCGCGTCAGCATCGCGAGGATTCGCGCCAGCGTGAAGCGCATCTGGTGGCGCGGGACGATTGCGTCGAGCATCCCGTGCGCCAGTAAAAATTCCGCGCGCTGAAAGTCGTCGGGCAGCTCCTGGTTGCTGGTCTGCGCCGTGACTCGACGGCCCGCAAACCCGATCAGCGCCCCCGGTTCCGAGATATTCAAATCGCCGAGCATCGCGAACGACGCGGCGACGCCGCCGGTGGTTGGATCGCACAGCACGGAAATATACGGCAGGCGCGCGTCGCGGAAGCGCGCAATTGCCGACGAAACTTTCGCCATCTGCATCAGCGAGAGCGCGCCTTCCTGCATCCGCGCGCCGCCCGACGCGACGAATATAATCACCGGCAGTTTGCGCTCGCACGCGAGGTCGAACAGGCGCGCCAGCTTCTCGCCCACCACCACGCCCATGCTCCCGCCCATAAACTCGAAATCCATTACGCCAATCGCGACCGGCCGATTCTCGATTTTGCCGATCCCGACCACCGCCGCGTCGTTGCGCCCGCTGCTCGCGCGCGCCTGCTCCATCCGCTTCGGATACGGCCGCGAATCGACGAAACCGAGCGGATCGCCAATCGCCATCTCAACCATCAGCTCGCGCCACGTCCCGCGATCGACGCTGATCGAAAGCCGCTGCGCGACTGTCACGCGAAAATGATGGCCGCACTTGGGACACACGTTCAGATTGCGCTCCACTTCCTTGCGGAACGCCATCTCCTTGCACGACGGGCACTTCGACCAGATGTCGTCCGAGGGTGCCTGGGTCGCGGCAGTCACTGGTTCGCGCTCAGCCATTTGAATTCTCCGCCGCGGGCGCGCGCCCGGCTCGGCGCGCCGCGTTCATCGCATCCTTCATCGCACCGACCAGTGCGCCCACCGCCTGCGGCACGTCGCCGGACTTCGCGTGCGCCTCGACTATCAACGAGATCGCACTGCCGACCACGACGGCATCTGCCATCGTCGCGACCTGAGCGGCCTGCTCCGGCGTCGAGATACCGAAGCCGACACCGATCGGCAAATCGGTCACGCCGCGCAGCTCGCGCATGTGCTCGGCGATGCCGGAGTCGAGATGCGCGCGCGCGCCGGTCACGCCCGTCACCGATACATAGTAGAGAAACCCGCTGGCCGATCGCGCAATCGCCCGGCTGCGGTCAAGCGGCGTCGTCGGCGCGAGCAGGTAGATAAGGTCGAGACCGTTGGCGCGCGCGGGTTTCTTGATCTCGCCGGATTCCTCCGGCGGCAGATCGATTATCAGCAACGCGTCGATACCCGCGCGCGCGGCGTCTGCGCAGAGCCGCTCGCATCCGTAGTGAAAAATCGGGTTGTAGTAGCCGAACAGGACCAACGGAATCTGCGTCTGCGCGCGCAACTCGCTCACCATCGAGAGAATCGCCGCCAACGACGCGCCCGCGCCGAGCCCGCGTGCGAGCGCGCGCTGGTTGGCGGGTCCGTCGGCCATCGGATCGGAAAACGGCACGCCCAGCTCGATCAAATCGGCGCCGCGAGCCTCGAGCTCGAGCACCAGCCGCCGTGTAGTATCCATATCCGGATCGCCGGCGACGATGAACGGGATCAGCGCTGCCTCGCCGCGCGCGCGCAGCTCGCGAAATTTACGTTTGATTCTGTGCGTCGATGCCATCGCTACACCGTCACTCCGAGCGCCTTCGCGACCGTCTGCATATCCTTGTCGCCGCGCCCCGACAGATTCACGATCATGATCTGTTCCTTCGTCATTTGCGGCGCCAGCTTGATTGCGTGCGCCACCGCATGAGAACTCTCGAGCGCCGGAATTATTCCCTCGGTCTCCGACAGCACTTTCAACGCATCAAGCGCTTCGGCGTCGGTCACCGAAGTGTATTCGGCGCGGCCCACGTCGTTCAGCCACGAATGCTCGGGGCCGACCCCCGGATAGTCGAGCCCCGCGGCGATCGAATGGGTTTCGCGAATCTGACCGAGCTCGTCCTGCAGCAGGTAGGTCTTGTTGCCGTGCAGCACGCCGACGCTGCCCGCCGTTATCGTCGCCGCGTGATGCGGTCCGCTGAGGCCGAGACCGGCGGCCTCAACCCCGATCATCTTGACGTTGGTGTCTTTGATAAACGGATAGAAAAGCCCGATTGCGTTGGAGCCGCCGTTGACGCACGCGATCAGCACGTCGGGCAGGCGTCCTTCATGCTTGAGAATCTGGCGGCGCGCCTCACGCCCAATCACCGCCTGGAAGTCGCGCACGATCATCGGATACGGATGCGGCCCCGCGGTCGTGCCGATCAGGTAGTAAGTGTTGCGCACCGTCGCGATCCAATCGCGCAGCGCCTCGTTCATCGCGTCCTTCAGGCTCTTGCTGCCACCCTCGACCGGGGTGACCTTCGCGCCGAGCAGCTTCATCCGAAAGACGTTCAGCGACTGACGCCCGACGTCAACCGATCCCATGAACACTTCGCACTCGCGGCGGAACAGCGCCGCCATGGTCGCCGTCGCGACGCCATGCTGCCCCGCGCCGGTCTCGGCGGTGATGCGCGACTTGTTCATCCGCACCGCCAGCAGCGCCTGCCCGAGCGTGTTGTTCACCTTGTGCGCGCCGGTGTGGCAGAGGTCCTCGCGCTTCATATAGATTTTCGCGCCGCCGAGCCTGGCGGTTAGATTTTCACATAGATAAAGCGGCGTCGGACGTCCGACGAACTCGCGCGAGCGTTGCTCGAGCTCGGCGCGAAACTTCGGATCGCGACGCGCGGACTTGTAAGCGCTCTCGAGCTCGAACAGCGCCGGCATCAGAGTTTCCGCGACGTACTTTCCGCCGAACTGGCCGAAATGGCCGCGGCTATCGGGGACGTTTTGCATTGTTGACGAAGCTCCTGATTTTGTCATGGTCCTTTATTCCGGGGGCGGACTCGACCCCGCTCGCACAATCCACCGCGTACGGCTTCAGCGCGGCCACCTCGCCAACGTTGTCGGGGTTAAGTCCGCCCGCAACAAACGCGCGTTTCAAATCAAGCCGCCTGAGATCATCCAGCGCGATGCGGATGCCGGTGCCGCCACGCAGCTTCGCGTCGAACCCATCGAACAGCACGTAGTCCGCGCGACGCGGCGTCACGCGCGACGACTCTCCAGCCTTTAGCCGCCGCGCGACGATCGTCGGCACCGGCCAGTCCGCCAGCGCGGCGTCGTCTTCATCGCCGGAGAACTGGATCATGCCGAGCGCCGCGGCTTGCAACCGCTCATCTATATAAGCGCGTTCCGCGTTCACGAATACGCCGACAATCGTGGCGCGCGATCCGATCGCGGAGCGAATCGCCGCCGCGCGATCGAGTTCGACGTAGCGCGGACTTTTTGCATAGAAATTCAGGCCAATCATATCCGCACCGGCGGCGATTGCCGCGCGCGCATCCTCGACGCGAGTGATGCCGCAGATTTTCACGCGTACCGTCATATCGCGCGCATCAACTCCTGCAATTTCGCTCCGGGCGCGCCGCCTTTCAGCAGGCTCTCGCCGATCAGAAACGCGCGCGCGCCCGCCGCCGCGAGCCGCCGAATATCGTCCGGCGAATTGATTCCGCTCTCCGTAACGATCAACGCGTCGCCCTTGTAGCCGTCGAGCAGCCGTTCCGTTACCGCGATGTCGGTCACGAAAGTATGCAGGTCGCGATTGTTGATGCCGATCAAACCCGCGCCGATTTTTTCAGCGAGCGCGAACTCGGCGGCATCGTGCGACTCGACCAGCGTCGCCATCCCGAGCTCGCGCGCGAGCGCCGCCAGCGATCGCATCTCGCCTTCCTTCACCATGGCGGCTATCAGCAGAATGCAATCCGCGCCGGCCGCGCGCGCTTGATAAACCTGGTACGGCTCGAAGATGAAATCCTTGCGCAGCAGCGGTACGTCCACCGCGGCGCGCACCGCGCGTAAATCGTCGAGCGTGCCTTTGAAATGCACGTCGGTCAGAACCGAGATCGCGGCGGCGCCGCCGGCGGCGTACTCGCGCGCGACGCCGGCCGGATCGAGTCCCGGCATGATGTCGCCCTTGCTGGGCGACGCGCGCTTGATCTCGGCGATTATCGCGGGACGCCGCGCGCGCAACGCCGCGACGAAGTCGCGCGGCTTCGGCGCACGCCCGGCCTCCGCAACAATCGCCATCGGCGACACGATTGCGCGTCGCGCGCGCACCTCGACGCGTTTGGCGGCGAAAATATTATCGAGTATCGAAGTCATTGAATTCCGTTGCTGGCGCGGCGCAGTTGGTCGAGGACTGCAAGCGCGCGCCGCGAAGCGATAATTTCGCGCGCCGCTGCGACGCCCTCTTTCAGCGATGCGGCTTTGCCGCCGACGTAGATTGCCGCGCCGCCGTTCAGCGCGAGCACATCTTGCGCCGGGCCCGCGCCGCCATCAAGCGCGCCGCGCAAAACGCGCACGGCTTCGTCGAGATTCCTGATCACCAGCGCGCGATGGTCGCCGCGCGACACGCCAAAACTCTCCGGCGTGATTTCATATTCGGTCAAGTCGCCGTCGCGCAGCTCCGCGACTCTGGTGGGGCCGCCGATCGCGATTTCGTCGATGCCGTCGCCACCGTGCACGACCATCGCGCGTCGGGTTCCGAGCGCCTTGAGCGCGTTTGCCATCGGGCGGATCAAATTCTCATCGGCGACGCCCAGCAGATGGAAGTGCGGACGCGCGGGGCTGCCGATGGCGCCCATCAAATTGAAGATAGTGCGGATTCGGAGCTCGCGCCTGAGCGGCGCAATCTTCTTGAACGCCGGATGATACAGTTGCGCGAAGATGTGACAGCATCCGGCGGCGTCCAGGCACCGTTTCAGCCCTCCAGGATCGCAATCGATCTTCACGCCCATCGCTTCGAGCACGTCGGCCGTGCCGACTGTGCCGCTGATCGCGCGATTGCCGTGCTTGGCGACCGGCACGCCCGCCGCCGCCGCGATCAACGCGGCGCCAGTCGAGATGTTGAAGGTGCTCGCGCCGTCGCCGCCGGTGCCGCAAGTGTCGAGCACCTCGCCGTCGCGAAGATTGAGCGGTCGCGCCCGCGCGAGCATCGCACGCACCGCGCCTGCAAGCTCATCGGCCTCGGCCCCCTTGATTTTCAGCGCCACCAGGAACGCGCCGACGACTGCATCATGCGCACCGCCGTCCATGATTTCGCCGATTGCGAGTTCCGCCTCGGCGTCGCTGAGCGAGCGCCCGTCGATGAGGCCTTGCAGCGCGTCGTGGAGTCCGCTCATCGCGCGTTTCCGTTTTGGCCGAGACGGTCGAGAAAGTTTTGCAGCAGATGTTTGCCCTCGAACGTTAGAATCGATTCGGGATGAAACTGCACGCCTTCGACCGCGTGCTGTTTATGCCGCAGTCCCATGATTTCGTTTTCCGCGGTCCGGGCGCTGACTTCCAGCACCGGCGGAATCGACGCCGCATCGACCAGCAGCGAATGATAGCGCATCGCGTCGAACGGACTTGGGATGCCGGCGAAGATTGTTTTGCCATCGTGAATTATCGGCGAGGTCTTGCCGTGCATCAGGCGATCCGCGCGCACGACCTTGCCGCCGAACGCCTCGCCGATACATTGCAGTCCCAGGCACACGCCGAGAATCGGCACTTCACCCGCCATCTCGCGCAGCAGCGTCAGCGAAATTCCGGCCTCGGTGGGAGTGCACGGTCCGGGCGAGATTACGACGGCGTCCGGATGAAGCGCGCGAATGCCGGCAACGTCGATTGCGTCATTGCGCTTGACCGTCACGCCGGCACCGAGCTCGCCGAGGTACTGCACGATGTTGTAGGTAAACGAGTCGTAGTTGTCGATCATCAGGATATTTTTCTTGCCCGCCATGCGACTTACCTCTTGGCCGCAACTTCGAAGTCGCGCGCGGCCTGGAGCGCCCGCACCATCGCGCGAGCCTTGTTGACCGATTCGTCGAACTCGGCGCCGGGGTCCGAATCGGCGACGACGCCGCCGCCCGCCTGTATATAAACGCGGTTGCCCTTGATCAGCAGCGTGCGCAGCGCGATCGCGGTGTCGGTGTTGCCGGTGTAGCTGAAGTAGCCGACCGCGCCGGCGTACACGCCGCGGCGCACGGATTCGAGCTCGTCGATAATTTCCATCGCCCGGATTTTCGGCGCGCCGGAGACCGTGCCCTGCGGAAAGGTCGCGGCGAATGCGTCGAACGCGTCGCATCCTTCGCGCAGCACGCCAGTGACGTTCGACACGATATGCATCACGTGCGAGTAGCGCTCGACCACCATCAGCTCGGTCACTTTCACCGAACCGATTTCGGAGACGCGACCGACGTCGTTGCGACCGAGATCGACCAGCATCACATGCTCGGCGCGTTCCTTGGGATCGGCCAGCAGCTCGACTTCGAGCTCGCGATCCTCGGCCTCGGTGACGCCGCGCGGGCGCGTGCCCGCGATTGGGCGCAGCGTAATCTCGCGGCCCTCGACCCGAACCATCACCTCGGGCGACGCGCCGACCAGCGTTTGTTCGCCCAGGCGCAGGTAGAACATGTACGGCGACGGGTTAATCGTGCGCAGGCTGCGGTAGATGTTGAACGGATGCGCGGTGAGCGGCGCCTCGAAGCGCTGCGACGGCACGACCTGGATGACGTCGCCGGCCGCGATGTATTCCTTGGCCGCGGAGACCATCGCCATGTAGCCCTCGCGCGTGACGTTCGAGGTGATCGACACGTCGTTGACTGCGACGTTGCTCGCGCCCTCGATAAACGGCGGCACGGCGGGACGCTTGAGGCGCTCGATTATCTCGTCGATTTTAATGCGCGCGTTTTGATACGCCATCTTCGTTGAGGCGAATTCTCCGACCGGCACGTTGGCGATAATTTTGAGCGTCTGGCGGACGTTGTCGAAGCACAGCACCGTGTCGGTGAACATCAGGTGGAAATCGGGCGTGCCGAGATCGTCGATGGCGGTCTCGGGTATCTTCTCGAAGCATCGCACGATGTCGTAGGCGAGGAATCCGACCGCGCCGCCGAAGAAGCGCGGCAGGTTGGGCAGCTCGGGGGCGCGCAAGCGTTTGACCTCGGCCCGCAACTCCTCGAAGGAGTTGGCGACCGAGCGTACTTCGACGCCGCGGCCGGGACGGATGATGTCCATGCGGTTCTTGCGCGCGCGC
The DNA here is from genome assembly GCA_963717005.1 of uncultured delta proteobacterium. Taxonomy (GTDB): domain Bacteria; phylum Desulfobacterota; class Binatia; order Binatales; family Binataceae; genus Binatus. The sequence continues at coordinate 2,796,269 of OY970324.1, read as the reverse complement.
ATCACGAGGAAAGGATCGGAGCCGAGAAAGGTGTAGCGGCCCCATTTCTCGCCGCCGCGGACGCTCTCGAGCAGGAAGGCGTAGTCGCCGCGCGCGATTTTGAGGAAGGCGGAGACCGGAGTCTCGAGGTCGGCGGCAACCTCCTCGAAGACCGGGATGAGGTTGAATCCCTTCGCCGCCAGTTGCTCGAACTCGTTTTCGCTCGGTTGTAACATCGCTCGTTTCCTCCCAGCCAATTCCGATTCCATCGCGCCAAAAAAAGTAAAGGGCCGCAGGTTTCGCCTGCGGCCCTATTGGGAAATCGGTTTTGCGATGAATTACAAAGCCGGCGCGCAGGCGGGTGCATCGAGGTGCCAGCGCCACCATCCCGCGCAAACATTTCGGCTCGTGAAATCCATCCTTGTCCAGTAATCCATGCGACGGGGGCGCTTGTCAATCCGGGGGCGGCAGGTTCAAGAAAGGCATTGCCCTTGATATACAGGCTTTTGATTCGGTAGCGCGTGCAGACTTTTGGTGTGTAGGGGGATTGCAACACCTACGGCGACTCGGACGTGTTCGCTCGGCCCCCGCGCACGACCGGCTCGTTGCTCGTTAGCGATTCAAAAAATCAACGGGTGCTCGAGCATTTGCCGCCTTTCAGCAACGGAATGGCCGCGAGCGTCGTTATCGGACAGGCGAATTTCACCTCGAACGGGGCCGCCACCATATCGACCGGGTTGACCGGAGCACTGGGAGTTACGATCGGGCCGTGAGCGACGCCGCCGCGGTGCCGACAACTCCGATGGTAAAGTTCAGCGTCGTGAAATATGGGACGAACAGGCCCCCGGATTCCATGAGGTTGAAGTGGCGCGCGATGCGCTCGATCATGCGGCGGTCATCGAAGCCGCGATGCTCGTGGCGTGGGATGCGGTCGGTTCGGCTTAGAGCGCCGTTCAAAAGATCGCGCCAGCAGAGACGGTCGCCGTACATCCCGAAGATTCTGTAGCCGAGCTGCTTCGCCACCAGCATCGCGCCGCGCTCGACCGGGATGGTGAAGAACACCGGGCCGCGCACGACCCGCGCGAGCGCATCGAGGTAGCCGTCCACGAGATCGTCGGGCAGGTGCTCGAGGGTTTCCATACAGATACCGACGTTGAACGCGGCCGACGGATCGATGTCCGAGGGCGAGGTCGATTTCACCAGCGTGATCTCCGGGCGCGCGGCCCAATTCGGCTGCGCGCGATCGAAAATGTCGGCGTCGGCCTCGTAGCCGACGTAGCGGTTGACCGCGATGCCGCCGCGCTCGAGGTAGGAGATCGTTTTGGCGTCGTAGCACCCGATCTCGATTATGTCGGCGCGGCTGATGTGCAAGCGTCGCAGGCGGTCGATGAGCCACCAGAAGCGGCGCTCATGCAGGAAGCGGCGCGCGCGATTCCCATGAAAGAGGCTGTCGTTGTAAGCGTCGGGCGCCGGCACGGGCCTCAGTGTGAAGTCGTGTAGGCCTGCTTGTATTGTTCGCGGAGTTGGTTTTGCGCGGCGGTCGCTTGGTCAGCGCTGGCGTAGGGACCGATGCGGACGCGATACCAGGTCGAGCCGTTCATCGCGGTTTTAACTTCCTGCGCATTGTAGCCGAGCGCCTTCAGCCGCGAGACCATCTCGTCCGCGCCGCTCTTGTCCATCACGGCTTCTATCTGGATGTTGTACGGCCGCGCGCCCGGAGGAAGCGCGTGAAGGGCCGCAGCGGGCTTATCCGCGGTGCCGGTAGCATCGTCGGAGTCTTCTTCGGCAGCGGGACGATTAACCGCGGGCTCCTCGGCGGGAGGCTTCAAGCGCGCCACGGTGGCCGGCGAGGTTCTCGCCGCGGGCGTCGCCTCGGCCTCGCCAATCGCGGGCGCAGGTGGTTTCATCGAGACTGACGATGGCGCAGGCGCTGACGCGACCGCCGGCGACACCGCGGCCGCAGGCGACATCTCGGAAACCGGCGCGGGCTTCTCGGGTGGATTCGGCAGCGGGTAGGTCGAGGAGATTTGATTGATGTCGGGTTGGTTCTGGCGGGCCATAAAGTTTCCCGCGACCAGCCCGAGCAAGAAGACCGCACCCGATAGCCCGAGTAATCCGAACAAAATCAGAAAACCGCCGCCCGCCCTGATTTCGAATCGCATCCCGTTTCTCCCCCTCACATCCGCTCTGGAGCGCTTACCCCGAGCAACTCGAGACCGCCCGCGATCGCATCCTTGAGAATCGCCGCCATGTACATCCGCGCCAGACTGAGTTCGCGATCCGATCCGATTATACGATTCGCGGGCTTGTTGTAGTAGCGATGGAATTCACCCGCGAGCTCGAGCAGGTAGAAGGGAATCCTATGCGGCTCGAGCGCCTCGGCGGCGGCGGACATCACGTCGGGCAGCCCAAGCGCGCGCTTGGCGAGATCGAGTTCCTCACTGCCGAGCAAATTGAGATCGATCGACGAGGTGTCCGCGGGGAGGGCGAGATCTTTCGCCGCACCTTCGCGAAAAATGCTGGCCAGGCGGGCGTGCGCATATTGGACATAGAAGACCGGATTCTCCGGCGCCTGCTTCTTGGCGAGTTCGAGATCGAAATCGAGCTGGCTGTCGGACTTGCGGAACAGAAAGAAAAATCGCACGACGTCGGCGCCGACCTCGTCGATTAACTCGTCGAGCGTGACGTAGGTGGCCTTGCGCGTGGACATCTTGACCTTCTCGCCGGCGCGGGTAAGCGTCACGAACTGGTAGATAATCGCGTGGACCGGCGTGATGTCATAGCCGAGCGCCTTGACGGCGGCGATGACCTCCTGATGCTCGGCGATATGGTCGGCGCCGAACACGTCCACGATCAGATCGAAGCCGCGCTTGAGTTTCTCGATATGGTAGGCGATGTCGGGCGTGCGATAAGTCGGCTGCCGGTCGGGGCCGGAACGCACCAGCACCGCATCCTTGGGCAGTCCGAGCGGCGCGCCGCGCAACCAGACAGCGCCGTCCTGCTCGAAGCTGAGACCGGCGTCGTTCAGCGCCTTCAGCACCGCGGCAACTTTTCCGTCATTGAAGAGATCGAGCTCGTTGGCGAAGAGGTCGAAGCGGATTCCCAGGCGCGTGCAGGTCTGGTTGATGTCGGCGAAGATGGCTTTCACGGCCACCGAGCGGAATATCTCGAGATCGGTGACCGGCACCAGCGAATCGCCCCGCTCCGCTTTCAGAGCGCGCGCGATCTCGACGATATACTCGCCCTGGTAGCCGTCTTCGGGCATCGGCGCGTCGATGCCATGAGCTTGAAGGTAGCGCGCGCGGACCGATTCACCGAGCAGCTTCATCTGGCGGCCGCCGTCATTGAAATAATATTCGCGGGTTACGTCGAATCCGGCCGCCTCGTAGAGACGCGCGATAGTATCGCCGAGCACCGCGTTGCGGCCGTGTCCGACGGTGACGGGGCCGGTGGGATTGGCCGAAAGAAACTCGACCTGAACTCTCTTGCCGGCGCCCGCGCGCAGATCCCACCGCCGCGGCTTCCAGAACGCGCGGCCCGCGCTCGCGGCATGGCGCATCTCGGAGTGCCAGTAGGCCGGCGACATTTTGAAATTGATGAAGCCGGGGCCGGCGACCGAGATCTCGCTCACTTCGGCGGGCAGCGTCGCGTGCGATTTGATTATTTCGGCGATCGCGCGCGGCGGCTTGCGCTCGGGCTTGGCCAGAGTCAGCGCGATGTTCGAGGCGACGTCGCCGTGGGCGGAATCTCGCGGCGCTTCGATTCCAATCGATGGGACCTCGGCGGTCAATTCGCCGGCGGCGCGCGCCCGCCCGATTGCGTCGCGAAGAATTGAAACGATCAGTTCTTTCATCGGTGAGGCCGTTGGAACGTGATGCAATCGTGTCAGATAGACACCGCCATGTTAAGGCGGGTTGACGCTCGCGGCGGTGCGATGCGAACGTTGAGCGCAAGATTTTACAGGGGTTATCCACAATGGAACTGGGACTCGGCGGCAAAGCGGTAATCGTAACGGGCGGCAGCAAGGGAATCGGGCGCGCGACTGCGATCGGGTTCGCATTGGAAGGCGCGTCGGTGCTGGTATGCGCGCGCGGGCGCGACGCGCTGGACGACACCGTGAAGCTGGCGCGCGGACGCGACGGCGCTCGCATCGAAGCGATACAAGCCGATCTGAACAAGCCGGAAGACGTGAAACGCGTCGTTGCGCGATGCGTCGAGACGTTCGGCAAAATCGACATCCTGGTGAACAATGCGGGCAGCGCGCGGCCCGGCGATTTTCAAAAGCTGACGGACGACGAATGGCTCGAGGACTGGAACCTGAAGTTCTTCGGCTACGTGCGGATGGCGCGCGAAGTACTGGCGCAGATGGATCGGCAGGGTCACGGCTTCATCGTCAATGTGATCGGCACCGGCGGGCTGATTCCGACCGGCGGCTACATGATCGGAGGTTCGGCGAACGCCGCGCTTAATCATTTTACGAAAGCGCTCGCGAACGAGGGATCGAAGCACGGCGTGCGCGTCGTGGGCGTGAATCCCGGGCCGATCTTCACCGACCGGCTGCGGCTATTCACCGAGCGCCGCGCACAGGGCCGCGACATGAATGAAGTGCTCAAGCGAATGACCCCGCTGGGGCGTCCGGGCAAGGCCGAGGAAGTGGCGGACCTCGTGATGTTCCTGGCGTCGGAGCGCGCGGCCTTTATCCACGGCGCGAATATCACGATCGACGGCGGCGCAAATCCGGGATTGATCGGCTAGCCGGCGGCGTTCAGTCCTTCTTCCCGCGCCAGGCGGGATCGCTGTTGAGAGTCGGGTAGCCGGAGCCCAACTGGATCAACACGCCGTGAGACGATCGCGGCGAGATGAAGGACTCGAAACTGGTTGCCGACCACTCGTGCTCATCGACGATGCGGACGCCCTGCGCTTTCAGCGCGGCGGTGGTTTGCTTGCAGCCCGGAACGTTGAACGTGAGATGATGCATCCCTTCGCCGCGTTTTTCGAGAAACTTGTGCAGAAACGAATTCGCTCCGAGTGGCTCCAGCAGCTCGATTGACAGTCCGTTCAAATCGAACGTTGCCAGCGTATAGCCGGCCGCCTGGTTGGCGGCCTCGAACACGAACGTGGCGCCGAGAGTATCCTCGAAAAATTTGCGCGCCTCGGCGACGCTCCTGACCGCGATCCCGATGTGATCGAGTTTGCCGATTGGTGGATTTGCCATCGCTCTTTCCCGCTGTCTCCAGATTGATTGACGTGAGCTCGAATATGATCGAATAGAGATAGCTATGCCAGCGACGCAATGGAAAATTCCGCCGCTCATCAAGGCCTACGAAGCGCTCGGCGCGATTGGCGACGGCCGCGTGCGAATCGAGGACGCGCGGCGCGCGGCGGTGACCTCCTCGGACGGATCGAAGACCTACGAGGTCGAGACTTCGGCCGACGGGCGCGAGATCGCGTCGAACGACAACGCCTCGTACTGGCAGGGCTACCTCGGTTATCCGGCGATTGCGGCGCTGCTCGCGCGCGGATTTTATCGGCCGCCGGCCAACGTCACCGACGCGCTGGCAGGCGTCGCGTGGAAGGATCTCAATCGCAAATACAAGAACGATTGGGCCAAAACGATCGCTGACGTTGAGCGGGAGCTCGAGCAAGCCGGACACGATCCCGACGCGGTGCGATCGGAAGCTGAAGCCGTGCTGAATTTTCTTCGCGCGCTGAAACCGATGCGCGGCAAGCGCACCCGCCCACCGGCCGCGAAACCCGCCACCAGGATTCGCTAGCCGATTAGCTGCAAGTACCGGTCACCGCTACGTTGTACGACTGCACGATCAGAAAATCGCGCATGGTCAGCTCGGTCGTGACTCCCGACACCTTGCCGGTGGCGCAGTTGCTCAGCAGATTCGTAAGCGCGGTTTGCGTGAGCCCCTGCGGCGCGACCAGATGAAGGTATCCGAGATCGCTCGCGCTCGCGCTGATTGGATTGCCGGGACCGCCCTTGTCGGAGATCGCGCTCGTTTGAATGAAGACGCATCCGTAAGCTTGTGCGCATCCTGCCAGCACCGCCGCAAGAATGATCGAGTTGGACCGTTTCATCGATGCGATGGTAGTGCGCATCGTGAATTTGAGTCAATCGCGCTATGGCGTATCAGGTCGAGATGCTAGCGTGATGAAATTGGCAGCGGGATGAGACCCTTCGATGGCGAACGTGGCAGGCGGCTCGATCACACCTTTCTTCACTATCTGGACTGAACCGCGGGCGACGATTCGGCGCATCGTCGATACCGACGCGACGCGCTACGTGATCGCGCTCGCTGCTATCGGGCCGGGACTCAACGCGCTGGCCGGTCAATGGTCAAAGGCGATTAGCGGCACCGGCCACCTGTCCATTTTGTGGCCGCTGTGGGTCGCGTTCAGCGTCGCGTTTCAGGCGGGACTCGGCGTGCTCGGACTGTTCATCGGCGCCGCGATTCTAAAATGGTCGGGAGGCCTGCTCGGCGGCGTCGCCAGCCGGGTCGAAGTGCGAGCCGCGATGGCGTGGTCGCAGATACCGGGGATCGCCTTCGAAAGCGTCTTGCTCATCGCGGTGTTGTCAGGCGTGCCGATGCCGCAAGCGAACGGGGGCTCATTGCCCCACATCGATCCCGCGTTTTACAAGATTCTGATCGTCGAAGTGGTGCTGGCCGTCTGGGGCGGAATCGTCGGAATCTACTGTCTCGCCGAGGTGCATCGATTCTCTGCGTGGCGCGCGTTCTGCTCGACCCTGATCCCGGCGCTGGTCGCGATGGTCGTCCTCGGACTCGCCGTCTTTGTAGTTTACGCCCTTATCGGACATCACTGATCGATCAATCCACGTGCAGCCGCGCGGCCAGGCGCGAGAAGCGAAGACGCTCGTCCTGATTGCGCACCGCTTGCTGCAGCGCGCTCCTGGTCCCGACCAGCACGCAGACCCGTTCGGCGCGCGTGATCGCCGTGTACAGCAGGTTGCGGCGCAGCATCAGGTAGTGACTCGAATGTATCGGCATCACGATCGCGGGATACTGGCTGCCCTGGCTCTTGTGCACCGAAATCGCATACGCGAGCGCGAGTTCGTCGAGTTCCGACAGATCGTACTCGGCGTGCGTCTCTTCGAACACCACGCTCACGCGTGCTTTTTCGGTGTTGATTGAAACGATCCGGCCGATTGAGCCGTTGAACACGGCCTTGTCGTAGTTGTTGCGCAACTGGATTACGCGATCGCCCTCGCGAAAGGTCCGGTCGCCGGAGCGAAGTTCGCGCCCTGCGGGATTCAGCAAAGCCTGTAGCTCGCGATTGAGAATGTGCGTGCCGAGCGGGCCGCGATTCATCGGCGTCAGCACCTGGATTTCGCGCGGATCGCCGATTCCGAAGCGTCCAACCAGGCGCTGCTGCACGAGTTGCTTGATAGTCGCGACTACGTCCTCGGCGGCGTTGCGCTCGAAGAAAAAGAAATCGCCCTCGGCGTCGTTGGAGAGTTGCGGGAACTCGCCCCGATTCAGCCGATGCGCGTTGGCGACAATCAAGCTGCGGCGCGCCTGCCGATAGACCTCCTTCAACTGAACCACCGGCACGAAGTCCGACGCGATCACGTCCTTGAGCACGCTGCCGGGCCCGACCGACGGCAGTTGATCGCGATCGCCGACCAGCAACAGCGAGCAGTTCGGCATCAGCGCGGAGAGCAGGCTGGAGGCAAGCTCGACATCCATCATCGAGGCCTCGTCGATGATCAGGTAGTTGGTGCGCAGCGGAAAATTCTTGCCGCGGATGAAGCCGCCGCTCTGCGGATCGTATTCGAGCAGGCGATGTATCGTCTTCGCATCGCGGCCCGAGGCCTCCTGGAGCCGCCGGGCCGCGCGCCCGGTCGGCGCGGCAAGCGTGGGCTTCAAGCCGACATCGGCCAGCGCCACCAGCAACGATCGCAACAGGGTCGTCTTGCCGGTGCCGGGACCGCCGGTGATGACCGTGACGCGGCTTGCCAGCGCGCATCGGAGCGCGCTCTTTTGTTCCGCTGAGAGTTCGAGTTCCGACGATTTGATCGCGGCCGCGACCGCGCGATCGATCAGATCCTTGTTCATCGTGCGCCCGGCGTTCAATTCCGCGATTCGCGTGGCGACGTTCACTTCCGCTTGATGCAGGCGTGCGAGGTAAATCGCGATGTGATCGTCGGCGTCTTCGGCAATCACCTCACCGCTGGCGGCGAGCTCATTTACGGCGTCGTGCGCAAGGTCGGGCTCCATTTCGAGTGCGCTGCGGAACTGGCCTTCGAGATACTCGAACGGCGAATAGACGTGGCCCTCGTCGGCCATGCGCTCGAGGATGTAGAGGACCGCGGCGCGGGCGCGCTGGATCGAGTTGCGCGGGATGCCGAGCTTTTCCGCAATCGCGTCGGCCGTGCGAAATCCGATGCCGTGAATCGTGCGCGCGAGCACGTAGGGATCGCGCCGCACGACCTCGAGCGCGTCCTTACCGTAGAACTTGTGGATCCGTCGCGCATGCGTGGCCGCGAGCCCGTGCCCGCGCAGGAACACTGTCAGCTCGCGCAAGCCCGACGCGTCGCGCCATGCGGCCGCGATCAGGCGCGCGGCCGTACTGCCGACGCCGGGAACTTCGCGCATTCGGTCGGGACTGTTGTCGAGCACTTCGCCGAGTGCGTCGCCGAAATATTCGGCTATGCGGCGCGCGCGCACGGGGCCGATGCCTTTTATTTCCGAAGCGAGGTAGCGTTCTATCGCGACCGCCCCGGCCGGCCGGATCGTTTCGAAATCGACCACGTGAAACTGCTCGCCGAAGCGCTGATGCTGCTGGAAGCCGCCGACCGCGCGGATGGTCGAGCCAACTTCCAGGCCCGCGAGATTGCCGACGACTGTGACGCGGCGAAAGTCGCCATGTTCCTGAGCCACCACCACCACCGCGACCGAGTAGCCGTTCTTGTCGTTGACGAACAGGACCTGATCGAGAACGCCTTCAAGCGTCTCGGTCGCTTTCAGCGCTTGTGCCACGGCAACAGGATTACGCGTGACGGGACTGGCGTCCAGTTGACGCGACGCGAGCATCAACAGGCAGGCTTGCGATCGGCGAGGACTTCATCGATCTGCCGCCGAGCCATCGCGACGATTACCGGGTTGGTGTCGAGGTAGTACGGGAGCGCGATGAGGCCGGTGGAGAGCGCCCAGCCGCGGCTGCGCGCCCAACTCGCATCATCGATGGAGAGCGCCGCGCGGAAGGCGTCGCGGCTTTCGCTTTCGTGCGAGAAGAGCGTCCAAGCAGCCGCAAAGTCGCATGCGGGATCGCCCACGCCCAAGCCGCCGAAATCGATGACCGCGCTTAGACGGCCGTGATCTACCAGCAGATTGCCAGCATGGAGGTCTCCGTGGATCCAGACGGGCGGACGGTCCCAGGCAGGCGCGTTGAGGTCCGCGTCCCAGGCGGCGGTGACAGCGCCGGTATCGAGCAGGTTGTCCAACTTTGCGATCGCGGCCCGCGTATCCGCGTCTCGTATTGCCAGCGGAACGCCGCGGCCAAAGTTGTGCGCCCCGGGACGCGGGCGTATCCGCTCGATGGGGAGATCGGCCCAATGCGGAAACTGGGCAGCGAGCAAGCGTCGGACGAGCGAGGCGTCGGTGTGTATCTTGTTTGCGTGCATTTTACGAGCGCACATCAGCATCTCCGCGGCGAGATTCGGGAGCGAGGCGGACGCTTTGGGGCTCAAACGATGCCGGACCGCGTCCGACCGATTCGGGGAGAATGGCCATATATACCATCTGTTGTGGTTCAGCGATGTGCATACCACCATCGGTAGCTTCGTTCCGTCGAATTCATGTTTTTCGAAGCGAGTTTTGCCCGAGGCGTCGAAGGAGCACGGAATATCGAGATTGGTGACCATAGCGTATGAACGTACCATGATACGCGCGCCGCAATCAGGCTGAACAGTTCATCCCTGAACTCGGATGATGAAGCTTTAAGTACGAGATGACGCACGAAGGGCATCTGACAGATAACGCGATTCGCTCGATCATCCGGCGCTACTACGTGGTGTCTGCGTGCTACGTATTCGGTCCGTTATTCATCTTCGCAGTCTATCCGCTCTTCCTGCGATCGCGCGGACTCGACCAGTTGCAGATCAACGTGGTCGTCGCGGCATACGTGCTGATGACGTTTCTGACCGACGTGCCGACCGGGGCGTTCGCCGATGCAGTCGGGCGGCGCGCGGCGGTAGTAGTGGGATGTTCACTGCACGCGGCAGCTTTTCTGATCTACTTCCTGTCGCATCGCTATTGGTACTTTATTGTCGCCGCCGCAGCCGATGGGCTTGGTACCACTTTCGGCAACGGACCAATCGATGCGTGGGCGATCGATGCGCTAGACGCGGCGGGATTCGAAGGGCCCAAGGACGCGATCTTCTCGCGCAAGTTCCAATTGGGAGAAATCACGGGCATGGGCGGCTCACTGGCGGGTGCGTATATCGGGCAGGCCAATATCGCGGCGCCATTCCTGCTGAATACGTTGGTATGGTTGGCGGCGGGTCTGGTGGCATTAGGTCTGATGGGACGCAGCACACGACGGCCCGTCTCGGCGAATCGCATCGCAGTAGAGATTCGACGACGCAGTATCGATTCTACCCGGCTCGGATTCGCCCATCGCGGCGTCCGCCTGCTATCGATCGCCGGGCTGATCGGGGCGACATTGTGGTACGGATGGGGGCAGGAGTGGCAGCACTACTTCAATCACGGCCTGCACGCGGGAATCGGCGGCGTCGGCTGGGTGTCGGTCGCTCTAATCCTGGCGCAAGTCGCGGGACTGGAAGTGGCAGCGCGGATGCCGGGGGCGTGGAATAAGCGCGCGTGGCTTGTCGCCGCCATGAGCGGCGTGTCAAGCGCGGCGGTAATAGCCGCGGGAGTCGCCAACGGGCGGATGTGGTTCGCGCTCGGGGCGGTGATGACGGCGTTGTTCGCGCAGGGCGTCGCGGGACCGATGGCGTTCGCGTGGTACAATGAAATGATTGCGGGCGAAAATCGCGCGACGCTGCTTTCATTCGGCACCACGCTGTCAACGTTTGGTGGAATCATCGGGTTGCCGGTGCAAGGCAGAATGGTTGACGCGTTCGGGACCGCGGCGACCTGGCGGTTTGCGGGGGCGCTATCTCTGACGAGCGTTGCCTGTTATGTTGCGCTCGCGCGATCGCCTGTCGCGCGCGAGGGTGAGGCGGCAGGGTAAGGCTTCGCCCCAAATGTCGCACGTTGATTGACAAATGTCGCATCACGTGTTACATCAAGTCATCTGATCAGAACATTCCGCCACAAAGGACTCCATGAGCTGTTCGAGAGCGGACGTACTGCAAAAGTTCCGGCGGATCTTTGCAAGCGCTGCCTGAACCGTTTAACCATCCTGAATCGCGCCGTGCATGTACGGGAAGTAACGGGCGCAGGATTCGACCCGCACCCGCTCACGGGCGCAACTCCGGTACGCTATGCGATGTCAGTGAATGGGCGGTGGCGGATCACTTTCCAGTTTGATGACGGCGATGCTTTCGCGGTCGATTTGGAGCAGTATCACTGACGATCGAGTTACCTTTATAAGTTCAGTTTAAGGAAGTTTTGAATCATGCCGCAGGAATATTCAGTCAACCGAGAGAAGGTCGCCGCACGCAAACCGATTCACCCCGGCGTCATCTTCGGCGAAGAAGTCATGCCGGAGCTCCGGAGGAAGCGGACCGTAGGCGAGATCGCAGGTCTGCTGGGAGTCAGCAGGCAGACCCTGCACCGAGTCACTGTCGGCGAGATCAGTGTCAGTCCCGAAATGGCCGCACGAATCGGAAAACTCGTGGGCAACGGCGCACGTATCTGGCTCGCGATGCAGGCGGACTATGATGCCTGGGACGCGACGCACCGGCTGAGCAGGGAGCTGAAGAGGATTCCGACACTTGCGTAAATGGGAAAGCTCCAGAGAAGAACGGAATCTTGAAGCGCGCGCGAAACGCGCGCTGTAAGCGGACCCTCACCTTCGATCCTCTCCCATACTGGGAGAGGGGAAGAAATGCGAGGCGGTCAAACTTCGATGGTTTCCCACTTGCCGGTTTGGAAGCGCCAGACTTTTACCGTTGAGCGGACGACGTAGTCGGCGAGCAGCGACCACCAGATCCAGATGATGCTACCGCCGTGGTACCAAATCAGAATCGTGAGAAAGAGCCGCATCCCGTAAAAGCCCGCGAGCGAGCCGTAGAGCGGGAATTGCGAATCGCCCGCGCCGCGCAATGCGCCGGTGATGGTCCAGTCGATTGCCATGAGCGGTTGCGCGGCGGCGAGTGCGTACATGAACTGCACCGTGTACTCGATGACGGTTTTGTCGTCGATGAAGAGCGCCGCGATGAAGTGCGCGAAGACGATGAAGATCAGGCCCATCGCGGTCATCAACACGATCGACATCCGCGTCGCTTCCCATCCCGCTTTGCGCGAGAACTTCGGGTCGCCGGCGCCGAGGCCCTGACCGACGAGAGTTGCGGAGGCCGACGAGAATCCGAAACCCGGCAAGAATGACAGCGCGAGAATTCGCACGCCGATGAAATATGCGGCGATCTCCTTGGCGCCGTAGCGCGCGACGAATCCGACGTAGGCGACGAAGCCGAACTGGATCAGCAGCTGTTCGATGGCGGCGGGATTGCCGACACTGAGAATCCGGCGGCCGAGCCCGAGGTCCGGCCACAGTCCTTTCCATCGGAAGTTCAGCACCATTCCCGGGATCGACAAGGCGTAGAAAAACAGAATGCCGCCGACCGCGATCGCGATCAGGGTCGCTATCGCCGAACCGTCAACGCCGAGCGCCGGAAATCCGAACTTGCCGAAAATCAGCACGTAGTTGAGGAAGATCGCGAGCACGTCGATGATGCCGCCGATCCACAGCGGCGTGCGCGTATCGCCGGCGCCGCGCAGCGCCGACGCGCACATCAGGAAGATTCCCTGGAACGGCTCCGACAGCATCACGACCTGCAGGTAACGCGCGCCCATCTCGGCCATCTGGCCGTGCACCTGGAACAATCCCATCAAAGGATGCGCGAAAATTATGACGGGAATCGCGATGATGGTCGAAACCAGTACGCCGAAGACGACCGACTGCTTCAGAACTTCCTCGGCATTGTCGCGATCGTTGGCGCCGACGTAGCGGGCCACCAGCGCGATCGTGCCGGTGCCTACGGCGGCGATTCCGGCGCGCACCGCACCGAGGATTTGGGTGGCTAGTCCGACCGCGCCAACCGCGTCGGCGCCGAGCCGTCCCACCATCAGCATCGAGGCGAGGCCGAGGATCGAATCAAGCCCGAACGACAGGATTACCGGCCACGCGAGCGCCCACACCTCGTAGCGCATCCGCGAGATCGGCGGCAGGGTCATTGCGACCCCGGGCTGCGCGCCGACTTCGGGGACCGACTCGAGAAATTCGGACATGATTCTGATCAGTTACGCCAGCACGAGGCGCGATAGTCAATGGACTACGCGCGGCGCGTGCGAACGGATGAAGATCGCGCGCACGAAATCCGCTATATCTCGCGCGATGGCGGACAACATAATCAAGAAGCCCGGCGGGTCGTCGCGCTGGCCGCTCGAAATCTTCGCGGCGATCTTAGTCGCCGCCGGCTTCATCTATTCGTTTCATCTCGGCGCCGACGCGCTCGGCGCGAGCGAAGCGTACAGCGCGTGGGCGGCGGCAAAGGGGATTGGCGCGATCGTTCGCACTCCGGTCCTGCACGATCCCGGCAAGCAGGTCTTCTACTACGTCGTCCTGCACTACTACACGCGGATTTTCGGGCTGAGCGAAATTTCGCTGCGCTCGATGTCGGTGGTCTTCTCGCTGACGTCGCTTGTGCTGATATTCGCGCTGGGCTGCGAAGTGTTCGACGACCATACGGCGCTGGCCGCTGCTGCGATATGGGCATTCAACCCGCTCGCGGTGGTGTTCGCGCACACCGCGCGGATGTATCCGATGTTCATAACGATCGCGCTCGCGCAACTCCTCATGCTGTGGCGAGTGCGAGCCCAGCCCGGCGTAGCGAATGGGATCGCGTGCGGCATCCTCGGCGCTGCGCTGCCTTACACGCACATGGCGGGGTTTCTCATCCTCGGCGCGGAGGGAGCGATCCTGCTTCGCGATCTTGCGCACGGCCGTCGCGATGCGATGGCGTGGATGGCGATTGTCATCGCGATCATCTTATTCGTCCCTTACCTGCCCATCGCACTGCAACAAAGTCAGGACCTGATTTATGGGCATTCGCTGGACTATATGGGGCCACCGCAAAACTACTCACTTGCGGCCAAAGCAGCAGCGGGGCTGGCAGCGGTTGGAATAACCTTGTGGCTGGTATTCGGCCGCTCTCTGGAGAGTAGCGATGGGGAACCGATTCGGTTTTTTGTGCTGTGGATCGGACTGCCGCCGCTCGCTTTCATCGTCGGGTCAGTGATCCTGCATCCGATGTTCAACCTGCGCTATCTTTCGCCAGGTGTTGCGGCAACGTCGTTGTTGATCGCCGCGTCGCTCGGCGCCTGGAGCATCAAGTGGCGCAATCTGCTGGCGGCAGGCTTCCCAGTGGTATGCCTGATCATGCTTCCGTTCGACCGGCCCAAGCCACAGCCGTGGCGCGATCTGGTCGACCAGGTAGCCGCCGGCGCCCATTCGGATCCCATCTTCTTTGAACGCGGGTACGTGTCGAACGGAAGCACCGCCAACACACCCAATGGCGGATTTCCGTTTGGCTATTACTCAGTTCCATTCAATTACTACTTCAGGGGTGACAATCCGCGAATAGCTATTCCGGGATTCGATAGCGCGGCCGCGCGAATGACTATCGAGGAACGGGTTGCAGCGGCCGGCGGCGGATGGCTGGTTAGTTGGAAAGACGGCGACGCGGTCAAGTCCGAACTGCCCGATCCAAAGCGCTTCAGCGTGGTCGAGAAATTTCACGGCGACCATCTGGCGTTCTATCGGATCACGCCGGTTGGAAAATGATGAGCGAGATTACGCGGCTTGCGAGGTTTGCGGTATCGCCATCGAGCCTGCGCCGACGCGAATCGGCAGAATCACCAGACTGTAGCCGTAGAGCTGCAGCCAATTCTGGATTTCGACCGAGGTGTGATTGTGCAGGAAGCGGCCGATGAAGCCTTCGACCTCGTCGGAGAAGATCAGCTTGCCGGCGAAAAATACGACGTGCGGAAATTCGTGCGCGACCTCCAGACATAGCCGGCGCAGCTCAACCACGACGTCGGGCGCCAGCCCGGCGCGCAATTCGGGATGAAGGCCCAGGTCGGTCGCGAACTGGCAGTACTCGTTAAGGTCCTCCGCCATCCGCGTCTCGAGTTCGTGCACTTCTTCGGGACCCTTGAGCAGGGCCGCATCGACTTCGCCGACTCCGATGAATACAACGTTGCGGAACTCGCCCTTGAACAGTTGCGTGACCGCAATCAGCGTCGCCAGTCCGAGACCGTTGTAGCCGCTGACCAGAATTGCGGCGGTCGATGCGTCCGGATCGCGCTTGGCTGGTTCGAGTTTCTTGACCGCATACAGCTTCGGCAGGATGTCGGCCTCGAGCTGCTCGATCGCCTTCGAGACCCGCTCGTAATGGCGCCGCACCGTGTAACACAGCGCAATCAGACAACCGGTAATCACCACCGTTACCCAGCCGCCGTCGTGAAACTTGAGCGTCAGCGTGATCATCAGGATTGTCGCCGTGAAGATCGTTCCGATGCCGTTGATGGCGAGCTTGCGGAGCCAGCGCTTTTCGTTCTTGCGCTCGAGCCACCAATGCGTCGTCATTCCGAGCTGCGACAGCGTGAACGTCACGAACACGTTGATCGCATACAGGACAACCAGCAGGTCAACCTTCGCCTCGGTGCCCAGGAGCAGCAGAATCGCCGCGAGCCCGATCGTGATGACGCCGTCCTGCGTCACCAGCCGCGCGCTCAGATTTGCGAACCGCCGCGGCAGCCATCGGTCCGTCGCCATCGTCGCCAGCACCCGCGGCCCATCGACGAAGCCGGTCTGCGCCGCGACGAACAGCAGCGCGCCCTCGGTCAACAGCGTAAAGGTGATGATGCTCGGGCCGACGTGCAGGCCGAATATCTGCCAGTTGGTAGCCAGCCGCTCGAACATGACGGCGTTGAGGGTCTTGCCGGTCTCCGCCTCGACGTTGAGCAGCAGATAACCGAGCAGGATTCCGCCCGCGACAAAGGCCAGCGAAATCGCCATGTAGATCATCGTGCGCTTGCCGGTCTCGGCCCGCGGCTCGCGCAATATCGGCAGTCCGTTGCTCACCGCTTCGATTCCCGTGTAAGTGCCGCCACCAAGGCTGTAGGCACGGAAGAAAATCACCGCGAGCGCGAGCATCCCGATACTATGTGCGCTGGCGTGAACCTCACGCACGGCGTGGCCGACGATCGACGGCAGTTCGGGCGCGCGGCTGAAGATCGCGTAGCCGACCAGCCACCCGTGCATGATGATGAAAGCGATGAAGATCGGCAGCAGCGACAGCACCGATTCCTTCACCCCGCGCAGGTTCATCAGCACCATCAGCAGCACGACCAGCAAGCACACCCACAGCTTGTAGGGCAACCAATCGACCGGCAGGAAGCTGAAGATCGCGTCGGCGCCGCTCGCGATCGAAATCGCGATGGTCAGCACGTAGTCCACCACCAGCGCCGATCCCGAAACCAGTCCGAAATACTTGCCGAGCAGCTTGGTCGCGACCAGGTAACCGCCGCCGCCGGTCGGGAACAGATCGATCGTTTGCGAATATGACGCCGAAATAATGAAAACGGTCAGCGCCATCAGCATCGCGAGGAACACCGCCAGGTACTGATGGTGTCCGAGCGCGAGGAAAGCCTCCTCCGGTCCGTAGCACGACGAGCTCAGACCGTCGGAGCCGAGACCGACCCACGCCAGAAAGGCGACCAGCGACAGGCTGTGGAAGATTTCCGGATCGCGCACGTCGCGCGGCGGTCCGATGAGGACGTCGCTCAGCGTGCGCTTGCCAGATCTCTCGCCGTTCGAGCCGGTGGTCTTCGAGCCGATGGTCGGTAATGCCATTCGAGTGTGCGGACGGTCCCCTACTGCAATTTGCAAATGTACGGGAAACCGAAAGCTTGCGCAAAGCAATGCCGTCCGGTTCGAGTGCCTCGTCTCAAACGGAATAGGTGGCGCGCTGCAATCCCAGCTGATAGCGCGTAGCGTCGATCAGGTTCTGCATCAACGCCAGCACGGTCATCGGACCAGTGCCACCGGGATTGAGCGTGATCCATCCGGCGACTTCCTTCACTGCCTCGAAATCGACATCGCCGACGAATTTACCGGGACCGACGCGCCGGAAGCCAACGTCAATCACGCACGCGCCCGGCTTCACCATATCCGCGGTGATCAGATAGGGGCGGCCGGTGTCGGCGCCGACGCAGGGGATGAGGATGTCGGCCTCGCGGCAAATCGCCGCGAGATCGCGGGTATGGCGATGGCACCACGTGATAGTCGCGTTGCGCAGCCGTCCACCGAGAATCAGCGCGGTCGGCTTGCCTGCTATATCGCTCCGTCCAATCACCGTGGCTCTCGCACCATCGACCGGCACCTTGTAGTAGTCGAGCAAGGTGAGCACGCCGCGCGGAGTGCACGGAATAAAGCGTCCCCACTGACCGCGGTAGAAGCCGCCGACGCTGGCCGAGCTGACGGCGTCGAGATCTTTTTCGGGCGCAATGGCGTCGAACAGCCGGAAGCGATCGACCGAATCGGGAAGCGGCAACTGCAGCAGGATCGCGTTGACGCGCGTGTCGGCGTTAAGCTCTTCGATAACCGCCAGCAACGTGTCGGTGGTCGCCTCCGCCGAGGTCATCCGCACTGTGCGGCTGTCGCATCCAAGCTCCGCCGCCACCCGCTGCTTGTTCTTGACGTATTGGCGCGACGCGGGATCGTCGCCCACCAGGATCGCCGCGAGCGACGGCGTACGTCCGAACTTGCGCTTGAGCTCGTCAACGTTGGCGCGCAACTCCGGCATCAGATGCGCGCTGAGCGCCCGGCCATCCATAATGATCGCAGACATCGGGTATCAGTAGATAATAGCACTCGATCGCGGCGAGCAAGCCGCTGTGGACAGAATCGCGGCGGCTGTTGGCAAATCGCGAGCTGTCTCTCGTTCAGCTGAAACCGGTCTGTTAGAATTTTGCCGCTGATGAATGCGCCCAAGCGCACTGTTCTATTCGACCTTCACCAGAAACTCGGCGCGCGAATGACCGTTTTCGGTGGTTTCGAGATGCCCGTGAGCTACAGCGGGATTATCGAGGAGCATCTTGCGGTCCGCAATTCAGCGGGAATTTTCGATCTGAGTCACATGGGCGAGTTTGAAATCAGCGGGCCGCATGCACTTGCGACGCTCGAGCGCGCGTTCACCAATTCCGCATCGCGCCTCAAGCTCGGCCGCGCGCAGTACACGATTATGTGCGCGGAGGACGGCGGCACCATCGACGACTTGATCGTCTATCGGCTCGGTCCCGAGCGCTACCTGCTCTGCGTCAACGCGTCGAACATCGAGGCGGATCGCGAATGGCTCGTCGAGCTGAACGGCGGACGCGCGAAGTTCGACGACGTCAGCGACGCGACCGCGCTCATCGCAGTGCAAGGTCCGGTGGCCGTCGCGATACTGGCGACGCTCGCGACTTTCCCGATTGCCGACCTCCCTCGCAACGGTATCGCCGGCGGACAGGTCGCTGGCATCACCTGTCTGGCCGCGCGCACCGGCTACACCGGCGAAGATGGCTTCGAGCTGTTCGTCGATAATGCAGGCGCGCGCGAATTGTTCGAGGCGATTCTCGACCTCGGCGCCGCCGCCGATATCAAGCCGGTCGGACTCGGCGCGCGCGACACGCTGCGGCTCGAAGCGGGCCTGCCGCTCTATGGTCACGAACTGGATCGCGATACCTCACCGCTCGAAGCGGGCCTCGCGACGTTTGTAAAGCTCGGTCGCGACTTCGTCGGCAGCGCCGCGCTCACCGCGCAACGCAACCAGGGCCTGAAAAAGAAATTGATCGGACTCCAGACCGACGACGGCAGGATGGTCGCGCGTCAGGGCTACAGGATTTTTCGGGGCGGCGATGACGCCGGCGTCGTAACCAGTGGGACCTTCGCGCCATATATTCAGCGGCCGATCGCGATGGCTTATCTGACCAACGCGAGCGGAAAAAATCCGCCGGCCGTCGGCGACGCGCTCGAAGTCGAAATTCGAAATCGCAAGACTCCCGCGACAATCGTGCAACGGCCGTTCTATCGGCGCGCCGAAGTCCATGCGGCATCAACCGCGAGCCTGTGATTCAATGAGGACGAGCTGATTCCATGAGATTCATGCCACATACCGACGGCGACGTCGCGTCGATGCTCGAGACGATCGGCGCCAAGCATCTCGACGACCTGATCGCGCACGTGCCGGCCAACCTGCGGGCGAGCGCAGCGATCGATCTCGCGCGCGGCGCCGGCGAAGCCGATGTCGTCCGCGAAATTTCCGAACTCGCGGCGCGCAACCCGGGCGCGTCGGGCTTCGCGAGCTTTCTCGGCGCCGGTTACTACCGTCATTACGTGCCCGCCGCCGTGCGCGCCGTCATCGCCCGCGCCGAGTTCGCCACCAGCTATACGCCGTACCAGGCCGAAGCGAGCCAGGGCACAACCCAGGCGATCTTCGAGTTTCAAACGCTGATCACGCAGCTCACCGCGCTGGAAGTCGCCAACGCCAGCATGTACGACGGCGCGTCGGCGGCCGCCGAGGCTGTGCTGATGGCGCGACGGGTGCTGCCAAAGCGCACTGTCGTCGCACTCTCGCGCGCGTTGTGGCCCGACTATCGCGCGACCATCCGCACCTACCTGAGCGCGCTCCACGGAATCGAGATCGTCGAGGTTCCATTCGACGACGCCACCGGCGCGACCGACGCCGCCGCGCTCGATCGTATCGCCAACGATCGCCTGCTGTGCACCGTCACCGGCTATCCCAATGCCTTCGGCGTGATCGAGCCGCTGGGCGCGATCACCGAAAAAACTCATCGCGCGGGCGCGCTCGCAATCTCGGCCACTGGCGAAGGTATCGCGCTGGGACTGTTGCGTGCACCAGGCGATCTTGGCGCCGATATCGCGGTCGGCGAGGGCCAGAGTTTCGGCCTGCCGCTCCAATATGGTGGACCCGGGGTCGGCTTCATGGCCGCGCGCATGACCCATCTGCGCCAGATGCCGGGCCGGCTGGTCGGTCAGACTCGCGATCGCGACGGGCGCCGCGCCTTCTGCCTGACGCTCAATACTCGCGAGCAGCATATCCGCCGCGAACGCGCGACCTCGAACATCTGCACCAATCATTCGCTGTGCGCGCTGGCCGCGACGGTCTATCTCTCACTGCTGGGTCGCAGCGGACTCCGCGAACTGGCCGAGCGCAACGTCGAGCTGTCGCACCACGCGGCCGACGTGCTCGAGGCCGCCGGCATCCGCCGTCGATTCTCGGGACCGTTCTTCAACGAGTTCGCGTTAAGGCTGCCGAACCCCAGGGCTGCTCTGGAAGCAGCTGAGCGCAGGCAGATTCTTGCCGGCGTCCCGCTCGCCGACGACTATCCCGATCTTTCCGACGCGCTGCTGGTTTCGGTCACTGAAATGAATCATGGCGACGAGTTCGGCCGGCTTGCTGCGGCAATTGCGGAGGTGCGGTGATGGCAAGTGCGGGCAGAATAGTTCCAATCGCGTCGCCCGGAAGTTCTTCGCCCGTCGATGGAATCGAAACCGCGGCCAGCGTGCCTCTGATCTTCGAGCTGTCATCGGAAGGTCGCCGCGGCGTGGACCTGTCGCCGCGCGCCGCCGGCGATCGGCGCGGCGCCGAAATCATCGGCGCCGAACTCTGCCGCGACGATCTCCCCGGATTTCCCGAACTCAGCGAGCCGCAGGTGTTGCGGCATTTCCTGCGCTTGTCGCAGCTTAACTTCGCGCAGGCGCTCCAGTTCTATCCGCTCGGCTCCTGCACGATGAAGTACAACCCCGTCGTCAACGACGAGTTGGCGGCGCTGCCCGGACTCGCCGGGCTGCATCCCGCGACGCCCGCCCATCTGGCGCAGGGCGCGCTCGAACTGATCGCACGGATGGAAGCCGCGCTCGCCGAAATCACCGGCATGGACGCCGTTTCGCTCCATCCGGCGGCCGGCGCACAGGGCGAGTTGACCGGACTGCTAATGGTTCGCGCGTATCATCGCAAGCGCGGCGAAGCACGCCACAAGGTGATCATCCCCGACACCGCGCACGGCACCAATCCGGCCAGCTGCACGCTCGCCGGCTTCCAGGTGATCGTCGCGAAATCAAACCGGCGCGGCTATCTCGAAGCGGCTGAGGTTCGCCGGTTGGTGAGCGACGACGTGGCCGCGATGATGGTCACCAACCCGAACACGCTCGGAATCTTCGAGCCGGAAATCCAGGAGATCGCCGCTGCCCTGCACGAGCGCGGCGCGATGCTCTATCTCGACGGCGCGAACATGAACGCGCTGCTCGGCGTGGCGAAGCCCGGCCACATGGGCGCGGACATCGTGCAGCTCAATCTGCACAAAAGCTTCTCGACTCCGCACGGCGGCGGCGGGCCGGGGGCGGGCCCGGTCGCGGTGAAAAAGCATCTCGAGCCGTTCCTGCCGCTTCCGCGCTTGAAGCATTCCAACGACAGTTACCAATTCGACGCCGATCGGCCCGACTCGATCGGCCGGATGCGCTCGTTTCACAACAACTTCGGAATGATCGTGCGCGCCTACGCGTACATTCTCGCACTCGGCGGCGACGGCCTCGGAATGGCGAGCAGGCTCGCGATTCTCGGCGCGAACTACGTGTGCCAACAGTTGCAGCCGCATTTTCCGAGGGCGACCGGCGAGCCCTCGATGCATGAATGCGTGCTCTCGCACGACCTCGAAAAGCGCGCCGGCGTGAGCACCCTCGAAATAGCCAAGCGCCTGCTCGACTTCGGCATCCATCCGCCGACGATCTATTTCCCGCTGGTAGTGCCGGGCGCGCTGATGATCGAGCCGACCGAGACCGAGAGCAAGCAAATCCTCGATAGCTTCATCGAAACGATGGAGCGGATTTACGACGAGGCCTTGAACGATCCCGAACGCGTCAAAAATGCGCCGCAGACCCTGCCAGTCTCGCGCGTGGACGAAGCGCTCGCCGCCCGCCACCCGATTTTGAGGTGGGAGAAGAAGGCGTAATTGCGGCTCTCATCCGGACGCAACAAGCAAAGCGCGAGCCGCTTGTAATCCGGTACGCAGCGAGCATCGCGAGCTTTATCCGTCATCCTGACAAAGCGAGCAACGCGAGCGGCAGGAAGGATCTCGGACAGCGGCGCGCAAGCGCCGCCGGTTCCGGTTTTGCGTTGCCGCCTTCCAAACAGGACCTGAAAGGAGCGCTACGCGATTTCAGAAACCGGTGCCGGCTTCGCTTACGCGAAGCTGTCCGAGATCCTTCCTGCCGCTCGCGTTGCTCGCTTCGTCAGGATGACACGTGGGCTTGCGTTGCCCGCTGCGTCGGGATGACGCGTGGGCTCGCGATGAGCATCCTGTCAGGATGGCCGAAGTCCCGCCAGTTCGAGCGCGCGCCGGTAGTCCTCGGGCGTGTTCAGGTTGAAGAAACTGCCGAGCTGCGGATCGATCTTCCTGAGCTCTTCTTCACCGACCTTTCTCGCATTGATCGCGCCGGCGCTCGCAGTCAACCGTTTCTCGCCACTCGCTTCGAGCGCCGCGATCGCGCTTGCACATCTCTTGCGATAGACCGCGTGCAGCGGCTGCAGCTTGCCACCAACTTCCGGCATCACCGCGTCAAAATCGTCGAGCATCGCAACCAGGTCGGCCGCAACGTCGGCATTCAGCATCGGCAGATCGCACGAACAGGCGAACGCGATGGTGTGATCGAGCGCATCAAGCCCGCGCCTGAGTGCTTCGAGTGGCCCGGCGAATGCGGTCTCGTCGTGAATGATTTTCAATCCCGGAATTTCGATGCGAGGCTGCCCGGCCGACTTCGGCGCCGCGACGATCACGATTTCGTCGAACCGCCGCTGGAGCTCGATCGCTATCCTGGTAAGGAGCGATATCCCGCCGAAATCCAGCGCCGCTTTGGGCTGGCCCATCCGCGAGCTGCGCCCGCCGACGAGCACGATCGCGCCCGCTTCATCCGCTGAGTGCACTGCCCGCCGCGGCGCGATTTGCGCGCAACTCGGTTCCGACTATTCGCAGCGCCTCCGGATGAAAGACCAGCGCCAGATGCCCGATGTTGTGCAGCGTCACAATCCGGCCGAACGCCGCGCTGTTCGTCAGCTCCTCGATCGGCGCCGGCACGATCGGGTCGTCATCGCCGAAAATCCCGACCTCGCTCGGACTCCATTGGCCGTACGAATAAGGCGATCCCAGCGTGACCAGCGAGCGCACCGCGCGTTTCGGCGCGCCCGCCGCATAACGCCGCGCCACCGTGCCGCCGAGGCTGTGTCCGATCAGATGAACACCATCGCCGGCTTTTTCATCCACGACGCGCCCGAGTTGCGCGGCGGAATCCGCCAGCGTCTGCCAGCGCGGATACTCGAAATATGAAACATTGTCGAATCCCGCCAGCCGCAGATACGCCGCCAGCGCCAACAGATTCGCGCGGCTGCCACCAAAGCCGTGCAGCAGGATGACCGGCTCGCTCGACGGCTCGCAGAAGTACGGCTCGCCCTGCCTTACCACCCAGTCCAGCGGATACGATCCAATCAATGCGCCCGCCGCCGCGATTTCAGTAATCACAGTTCTCGAATTCATAACTTTTTCTCCACCTCCACCGCTGCTCCCACAATTAAAAAGCTAACCACGTCGCAGCGCGCGGGCAACCCAATAGGTAAAGGGTTTGCGCATGCGCGGGTGACCGGCGCACAATGCCAGACGCGACGCCCTGACACCATCTGTTCCGTGCAACGGCGCCCAAAGCGAGGTGACGGCGATGAGCGAAGCCAAGCGCGAATCCAAGGGACCGGTGCGCGGATATTTCTTCGACAAATCAGTGGTCGTGACCGGCGCCTCGAGCGGTATTGGCCACGACGTCGCGCTCGCGTTCGGCGAACAAGGCGCGCAGGTCGCGCTGCTCGCTCGCCGGCGCGTCCAGCTCGAAGAGCTCGCGACGAAAATCAACAAGGCCGGCGGCAAAGCGCTCGCGCTTGATTGCGACGTGACCGATCGCGCGCGCGTGTTCTGGGCTATCGAGCAGGTCAAAGAGGCCTTCGGCAAGGTCGATATCCTGATCAACTCGGCCGGATTGCTCATCGCGGAATCGGTCGAGGAGCTGCGCCCCGAAGATCTCGAAAAAATGATGGCGGTGAACGTCTTCGGTGCGCTCAACGCGATGCAGGCGGTGCTGCCGGTGATGCGCAAAGCCAGGTCGGGCAACATCGTGAACATCTCGTCGCTCGCGGGACGGCGCGGCGTCAGCCCGCTCGGCGGCTACAGCGCGACCAAGTTCGCACTGGTCGGAATGACCGAGGCGCTGCGCGTCGAGCTGTTCAACACCGGAATAAAAGTTTCGCTCGTGATGCCGGGAGTGATCGACACTCCCATGGCGCGCAGCGCACTCAAGCACGACACCCTCAAAGGTGTACCCGCGATGATGGCGATGCCGGCGCGATGGGTGACGTGGGCGGTGCTCGCCGCGGCCGCCTTCGGCCTCACCGAAGTTGACGTCCCTCCCGGCGCGGCGGTCGCCGAGAAACTCGCATCGCTATTCCCCGGCGTCACCGACGCATTGCTGAGCGTCGGCACCAGGGTCATGCAAGGCGCAGCAAGCTTGATGGGCACCGGCGCCAAACCCGATCACAAGTCCAAGTCCTAGAAGCTTACGTCCAGCTCGCGGAACAGGAACACGAGCTGATCGGCGAGCTCGTCGATCGTCGCATCCATCGGCAGCGTCGGCATATGCCCCGCTTCCGCCCGGTAGTGAAGCACGATCGGATGCTTTGACGCCGTCGCCGATTGAAGCATCGCGGCCATCTTCCGCGCATGCATCGGATCGCATCGCGTGTCCGAATCTCCCGTCACGAACATCACTGCCGGGTACCGGGTCCCCGCGCGCACGTTGTGATAGGGCGAGTACGCGAGCAGGTAAGGGAAGTCGTTGGAGTCGTCAGCGCAACCGTACTCGCCGATCCAGTAAGGTCCCATCGGGTCCTTGTGATGGCGCATCATGTCGAGCACTGGGCGATGGCATATAACCGCGCGAAACAGATCGGGACGCTGCGTCAGCGCGGCTCCGACCAGCAGGCCGCCATTGCTTCCGCCACTAATCGCGAGCTTCGACGGTTGCGTATAGCGATTGGCGACGAGCCAATCCCCGGCTGCGATGAAATCGTCGAATACGTTTTGCTTGCGCTCGCGCCGGCCGGCCTGGTGCCACTCCTCGCCGAATTCGCCGCCGCCGCGGATATTCGCTGACGCGAAAACCCCTCCCGCTTCTGCCCAAACCACCGCCATCGTCGAGTAAACCGGGAACAGGCTGAGATTGTATCCGCCGTAGCCCGTCAGCAAAGTCGGTCGCGCTGAGTCCAGTGCAAGACCGCGCTTGTGGAAGAGGTACATCGGAATCTTGGTGCCGTCCTTCGACGGATACCAGACTTGCCGCAATTCGAATTGCGCGAGGTCGGGAACACCTTGTTGGCGCCACCAAACGTCACTCTCTCCGGTCGCCAGGTCGTAGCGGTAGATCGTCGGCGCGTGATTGAACGAGCTGAAGTAGAAAAACGATTCGCTGCGTTCCCATCGCCCACTGAATCCAGCGGCGATGCCGGCGCCCGGCAACTCCACTTCGCGCACAAAGGTTCCGTCCGGTTCGAACACTCGAACGCGCGAGCGCACCTCCTCGAGATAGGTCACGACCAATTTGCCGCCGACGGTTGCCACACTCTCAATCGTCGAAGGACCTTCGGGAATGATCTCGCGCCAGTTGTCTCGCGACGGATTGGCGAACTCGACCCGAATGACCCGGCGCCGGGGCGCTTGCCAGTTGGTCAGCATGATGAACGCGTCGCCGGCGTCGGAACCAGTAGAGAAGGCATCGAGGTCGTCGGCTATTGGAATGATCTCGCCTTCAGGATCGAGCCGCTGAAAATACGGATCGTTGCGATCACCACTTTTGGCGCTCGCGGTCCGGTAACCGCTGCCGATCATCAGATATTTTCCGTTGTCGGAGACGGACGCGGCGGCCCATCGTTCCGGTCCCCACTTCGACCCAACTATTTCGCGGTCGTCGGGGGCCCCGGTGCCCACGCGATGGAATCTGATGCGAGGACCCTGGTCGGTTCTGACCGAGTAGTAGAAACCGCTGCCGTCAAGCTTCCATGCCGCGTTAGCGTATCTCGCTCTCGGGAGCCGGCCCGGCAAATCCCGCCGCGATGCGACATCGATCAAATTGATCGAGAACTGGTCTTCCCCTCCTTGCCGCACGCCGTAGGCGAGAACCGAGCCGTCGCGCGAAATGCCGGCGATATGAACGCCGGTCATCCCGTCTGCGCTCATCGTGTTCGCATCGACCAGAACTTCTTCTTCGCCATGTAGTCCGTGGCGCCGGCAGATTGCACTTTGTTGCTCGTCGGCGCGCCGTCGCGAATAGAAGTAGTAACCTCTTCGCTCCACCGGAAAGCCCATCGAATCGATCTTCATTAACTCGGCGAGTCGCGCGCGGATGCGCCCCCGGATCGGCGTGTCCAGAAAGGGCCGCGCGTATTCCCTCTGCGCAGCGAGCCAAGCGCGGGTCTCCGGCGCGGCCCCATTTTCGAGCCATCGATAGGGGTCGGGCACTTCAACCCCGTGCAGAATTTCCCGGAAGTCCTCGCGTCGGGTCATAGGCGGAGGCTGGAACTGATCGCTCGCGGCCATCTGCGGTTACCTCCTACGCGGCTGCGCAGCCGTTATCGTAGTCGGCGGTAAGTAAAGTGAAAACCGGCTGACTACATGAAGTACGGCTTCGACATTTCGTCGAATCTGCCGTACATCAGCCACACCTTCACGTTGAATGCGTGCGGATGCTCGACCGGCTCGCGCCCGACCGTCTTGAGTCCGAGCTGCTTGTACATCTCGTACAGCGGCTCGACCGGATTCGTGATCAACAGCTTCGGGCGTCGCGAGAAAACAAACAGGCGCGCCGTGTCCGACATCAGCCTGACCAGCCCCTTGCCCTGGTAGGTCGGGTCGATCACCATCCCGCCGAACTCGAACACTTCCGACGCGAGCATGCCCTTGAACAACTGCGCGGGATAGAGATGACCGAGCGTCAGCGGCGCGTCCGCGAGGCATCGCGCCCAGAACGCACCGATCAGCGGCGGCCGGCGCCGTTCGCTGCCCTGACCCACATTGTAGAGGCCAAAATGAATCGCCAGCGGCCATAGCAGAACGTGCACGCGCTTTTCCTGCACGTTGAGCATCTTCCACGTCCGCTTGTGCAGCGCGGCCAGCTCGCGCAAGCCGAGCGGAGTGCCGATCGGACGAACTTCGAGCCGCGCCTCGTGCGCGGAATGCGTCGGCGGACGCAGCGGGGGAGATCGATGCTCACGGGCTTCTCGTTTGGGCTTCTGCGGCGGAGACTTTTCGTCGGCGGGCGGCGGTTCGGACGCGACTTCGCCAGGATTTTCGGGAGTGACGGCCGGATGCTCACTGGCAGCCGTCGGCGACGAGAGCATCGCCTCGATCGGATCGTCGTTCTTCTCCGCCGCCATCAGTGAACCCCGCCGCGCCGCCTGATTCCGGCGACGCCGATTTCACACCACCCCAACTAAATGCCGTCCCGCGCGGGACAGCTTATCCACACGTCGTGAGACGCGCGCCCGCCGCACTCGGTCGAATGCGGCTCGACGCCAACCACCACTGGCTCACTGCGTCAATAATAAGGAATCGAGCGGTCAAACGAAACACCGTTATGCCCCAAAACCGTGATTTCTTTACGCTGGCGCGCGGGCGCGGCGGCCTCTCGACACAGGGCAAGGCCTGAGAGGAGCCCGGATTCTTCGCTTCGCCCTGAATGACACAAGAACTGAATGACACAGAAAAAAGAACCTGAGAGCAAAATGGCGTCCTCGCCATTTTGCGATTAGTACTTTTCACCGGGTGCAGGGGTCACCCCTGCCCAAGGAAGTGTGAAACCCACCGCGGGTTTCACGTTAAATAAAGTGATTTCCCCTTCCCCAAGAGAAAAGGGCATGAATTGACATAACGAGGAAGTCTGTGAGAACTTCCGCAATACGGTTTGAATCTCGCGCGGGAGGAAGCTTCGATGAAAATCAAAATGGCGGTAGCGATCGCGCTTATTGGCTTGCTGATGGTCCGCGTTGAGAAGGCGAACGCGGGGGGGAACTGTGAAGCGAAACTATCCGGCAATGACTACGGATGCACCTTCGTTTGTACTGGGGGAGGGGGTGACACGGAGTGCCTCGATTTCGGGTCGTTCGGTGTCGCCGCGCCCTTCGACATGAACGATGTAGGATTCGACGGGGTAGGGGCGTGCCATTGCGCTGATACAGGTTCAACCAAGAAGCCCAAATTCGATAGCTCCTCGAGCAGGTTCATATGCACCATCGATAACTTTGCTGGCGCGTATGTGGGCAAAGTCAGCAGTAAGCATGTGACCGGACAGTCGGTGTACGAGCGCGAGGAGACATGCCTTTTCAGTTGCACCAAAGGCGCCGACGGATGCTAGCAATCGCGGCGGTTGGGGTCGGTTGGCAGGGCAGGCGCGCCAGAACCCCACGATCTCCATCAGTCCTGACCCGCTCGCCATATTAATCCGCCGACAGAAGCCGGATAAGACTGCTCTGTTCGCTGCTCGGCCACATTAAGCACTCCATGCAATAGCGAGGGGGGGACCCCCCTCGCGCCCCCCTGCAACAGGCCAGTACCACCCGCGCCTCTGATGTACTTTTGCTCCGGCCTACTGATGCAGTTTTAGTCCGGCCTTGACAGGCAGAGCTATCAGCGCGAGTTTCAAATCGGGACACTGCCCCGCCCCGGAAAGCCTGACTTTTTACTTTCCCCGAGCGGAGGCTGCTGCGCGACGGCACAAAAAAAGGGCGCCCAGTTGGGCGCCCTTGCCGGAGAATTCGAACTGTTCTCGATTACCGCGCCAGCGGCCGATCCTATCGCGTGCCTACCCGATCTTGCACCAAACCGACTTGATCTGCGTGTACAGATCGATCGCGTACTTGCCCAGCTCGCGGCCGAAGCCCGACTGCTTGTAGCCGCCGAACGGCGACATCGGATCGATCTGGCCGTAGGTGTTGATCCAGACCGTGCCGGCCTTGAGCTTGCGCGCGACGCCGAGGGCGCGGTTGATGTCCTTGGTCCACACCGCCGCCGCCAGCCCGTAAGTCGTGTCATTGCCCTGCAGCACGACGTCGGCCTCGTCCTTGAATTTGATCGCCGACGCGACCGGTCCGAAGATTTCCTCGCGCGCGATTTTCATCTGATTGTTGACGCCGGTGAAAACTGTCGGCTCGACGAAATATCCGGCTTCCTGCTTGCCCGGCTCGCCGCCGGTCTTGGCCTTCGCGCCCTCTGCCTTGCCCGCTTTCAGATATCCCTTGACGCGATCATGCTGCTCCTTGGACACCAGCGGCCCCATGCGGGTGGCCGGGTCGAGGGGATTTCCGAGAGTCAGGCCCTTGGCGATGTTCGCCAGCTCATCGGTAAACTGATCGTAAACATTCTCCTGCACGAACACGCGCGATCCGGCGCAGCAGACCTGGCCCTGGTTCATGAAGATGCCGAGCGCCGATCCGAACACCGCCGATGGCATGTCGGCGTCGGGGAAGATGATATTGGGCGACTTGCCACCGAGCTCGAGCGAAACGCGCTTCAAGTTGCCGGCCGAGGCTTTCAAGATTATCTTGCCGACCTCGCCCGAACCGGTGAACGCGACCTTGTCGATATCGGGATGCTCGGCGAGCGAGCTGCCGGCGCCGGGGCCGAAGCCCGTGATGATTTGCACGACGCCCTCAGGCAGCCCCGCCTCGCAGATAAGCTCGCCGAGGCGAATCGCGGTCAGCGGCGTCTGCTCGGCCGGCTTCAGGATGACGACGTTGCCGCATGCGAGCGCAGGCGCGATCTTCCACGACGCCATCAGCAGCGGAAAATTCCACGGGATGATCTGTCCGCATACGCCGACCGGCTCGCGCAGCGTGTAGTTGAACATCGAGGGGTCGGACGGGTTGGTCTCGCCGTAAATCTTGGTCGCGAAGCCCGCGTAGTAGCGGAAGGTCTCGGCGGCGCCGGGGATGTCGATATTCTTGGACTCGAACAGCGGCTTGCCGTTGTCCAGCGTCTCGAGCTCGGCCAGCTCCTCAGCGTGCTGGTCGATCAGTTCGGCAATCTTCAGTAAAAAATGCGTGCGCGCGTGCGGGCTCATGCTCGCCCACTTGCCTTCCTCGTAGGCTTTGCGCGCGTGCTTGACGGCCTCGTCAACGTCGGCCTTGTCGCCCTCGGCGACCAGCGCGAGCACCTGCTCGTTGGAGGGGTTGAGGGTCTCGAAAGTTTTGCCGGACTTCGACGGCACCCATTTGCCGTTGATCAGAAGTTTTTTGGGCGAGCTCTTGAGGAACTCAAGCGCTGCGCTCGACTTGGCCCCGCGAGTGGCGGACTCCAATGACGCTGATGCTGATGCCATTTTACCTAATCTCCTGTCGGTGATGTGCGGTTCGGATAGAGCCTGCTTAACACTCGAACCATAGTAAATCGAGATGTATTCGCCAAGCGAAAAACGGGCGCGCGACCCTTGCTATTGCTATTGTGAGCGCAATCGTTTCCAGTGCCCGTGGCAGTCAAGCAAACACCCCTCATCGCGCAGTATCTCAGCGTCAAGCAGCGCGTGCCCGACGCGATCCTCTTTTTCCGCCTCGGCGACTTTTACGAAATGTTTTTCGAGGACGCCGAAGTCGGCGCGCGCGTGCTCGATATCCAGCTCACCTCGCGCAACAAGGACGGCGTTCCGCTGTGCGGCGTGCCCTACCATAGCGCCGAACCCTACATCGCCAAGCTGCTGAAGGCCGGCCACAAGGTCGCCATCTGCGAGCAAGGCACGCCCGACCCGCGGACGCCCAAGCTGATGCCGCGCCAAATCGTGCGCGTGATCACGCCCGGCACCGTCGGCGAAGAGATGGTGCTGACCGCGGCCGAGAAGAGCTACCTGGTCGCCGTCACGGGCGCCGAAGGACTCGGCTTCGCGCTGGCGGCACTCGACGTCTCGACCGGGGAATTCCTCACCACGCAGATCCGCGAGGCCTCGACGCTGTGCGAAGAAATCGCGCGCATCGCGCCGCGCGAAATCGTGATCGCCGCGCGGGACGGCGAGTTGGGCGCACTGCTCAAGGACTTGAACTGTCCCCTGACGACGCTCGACCACGAAACGTTCAGCGCTGAGCGGGCGACCGCGGCATTCTCGGCTCGGTTCGCGAGCGCCGCTGCCGAATTCCACGAATCTATCGCGCACACGGCGGGAATCGCGCTGCTCTACGTCGAAGGCACCTTCGGCCGCGACCTCGCGCATATCGCGGCGCCGCGCCTCTACCGAATCGCCGAGTACATGCTGGTGGACGAGACCACCCGGCGGCATCTCGAGCTGATCGCCTCGACCGACGGCGCGCGCAAAGGCTCGTTGCTGTCGATTCTCGACGAGACCCTGACCGCGATCGGCGCGCGCACGCTCGCCAACTGGATCATCTACCCGCTGCTCGCGCTCGACGCGATCAACGCGCGGCACGACGCGCTCGAAGAACTCTTCGACGCGGACCTCGGCGGCACGCTCGCGGAATCGCTGAAGCTAATCGGCGACCTCGAGCGGCTGGCGGGACGCATCGGCGCGATGCGCGCGTCGCCGCGCGATTGTCTGCGCCTCGGCGATGCGCTCGGCGCTGCGGACTCACTGAAAAGCGCGATGGGCGCGCTCAAGAGCCCGCTCCTCCGCGAGCAGGCCGCGCGAATCTCGCCGATGCCGGCGCTGGTCGCGCAAATCGCCGCGACGCTGTCGGACGATCCTCCCGTCAATCCGCGCGACGGCAACGTGATTCGCGCCGGCTTCAGCCCCGAGGTCGATGAACTCCGCGGGCTCGCGTCGGGCGCGCGCGGCGTGATTGCGAAATTGGAAGCGAGCGAGCGCGATCGCACCGCGATTCCGTCGCTCAAGCTCCGCTACAACAATATCTTCGGCTATTACATCGAGGTGACGAAGCCGAATCTCGAGCGCGTGCCGGCCGACTACGAGCGCAAGCAAACGCTGGTCAGCGCCGAACGCTTCACCACGCCCGCGCTCAAGGAACTTGAGCGCAAAATCCTGACGGCGGAATCGGCGCTCAAGGAACTCGAGCTCCAGCTCTTCACCAGGCTGCTGCGCGACTTGCAATCGCACGCCGCGGCGATCCTCGAAACCGCTCGCGCCGTCGGCGAATTCGACGCAGTGATGTCGCTGGCGAAAGTCGCACGGCATCGCGGGTACGTTCGCCCGAAGATTAACACCGGCCTGCGCATTCGCGTGCGCGACGGCCGCCATCCGGTGCTCGAAGCCGGGATGCGCGCGGGTGAGTTCGTGCCCAACGACCTCGACGCCGAGCCCGACACCCGCCAAATCCTGCTGATCACCGGCCCCAACATGGCCGGCAAATCGACCTATCTTCGCCAGGTCGCGCTGATTGCGATCATGGCGCAAGTCGGCAGCTTCGTCCCTGCCGCCGAGGCGACGATCGGGCTTATCGATCGCGTGCTGACGCGAATCGGCGCGCGCGATGAACTGCGCCGCGGCGAATCGACCTTCATGGTCGAGATGAGCGAGACGGCGCGCCTGCTCGAGGGGCTGTCTGAGCGCAGCCTGCTGCTGCTGGACGAAGTCGGCCGCGGCACCAGCACCTTTGACGGTCTCGCCATCGCGTGGGCCGTCGCCGAGTACCTGCACGATCAGACGCGCGCCAAGGTGCTGTTCGCGACGCACTTCCACGAGCTGACCGACCTCGCGCGCGAGCGTCCGCGGGTCAAGAACTTGAGCATGGCGGTGCGCGAATGGGGCGACGAGGTGATTTTTCTGCGCCGCGTCATCGAGCAGCCGTCGTCGCGAAGTTACGGTATCGAGGTGGCGCGCCTGGCAGGATTGCCCGATTCGATAATCGCGCGTGCGCGCGAAATTCTCGCCAACCTCGAGCAAGGCGAACTCGACGAAGCCGGGATGCCCCGAATCGCCCGCGACCGCCGCGCCAAAGCAGTCGCGCCGCAGCTCGGCCTGTTCTCGCCGCGCGACGAGCGTATCGTCGATGAGCTGCGCGCGCTGGATATCGAGCGCATGACCCCGATGGACGCCCTGAACGCCCTCGCCCGCCTCGCCGCGCGGCTGAAGCAGGGGTGACCCCTGCACGCCGTTGTCGGGAGCGAGAGAGTCCTTCTTTGTGTCATTCAGAGCGCAGCGAAGAATCCCGGATCCGGCGTCGCGCAGTGGCCGCCAATTTTTGCGACGAGGTCGAAAATGGCGCTGTTTTGCTGGAGTTTTCGAGAAAACGTTTCACGTGAAACGTTCCTTAGTTCAGGAGAACAAATCACGAATGTTCGATTCGGGCGTGGCGGTCCCCTCAATCGGCGGCTATCCTGAGGATCCGGGGTAGGTTGCGGTGATGCGGAAATTGATGGCGGTGGCGGTCGCGACGGCGACGATTTGCGCGATGGTTTCTATCGCGCGCGCCAGTGTGCCCGCCTCGACACTTACCTCTGCGCGTATCGAGCATCGCGGGCCCACTCTCGAATTGCATTTCGGATTCAGCGGTCCCGTTCCACCGATCGATCTCAGCACTCATGGCAGCGAATTGTGGATCGCACTGGCGCGGACTCGCATCGCGATTCCGCCGCGTCCGCTGTTCGGCTATGAGGCGGCGCCCATTTTGAGCGTGCGCGCGATCCAATCTGACAGCGGCTCGCGAATCGTGGTCGAAGTGATCGGCGGTTCGGACTACGCGATCGCGCGGCTGCGCGACAGAAACGAAATCGTTCTGCGCGTAGCGGCGACCGGCGCCGATCCTAATATCGCCGCGCCGATTATTGTTCACCATGACACGCCGCGACGCCCCGCCCGGCCGGTTGCGCGTCCGGTCGCGTTCGCGCCGGCGGAAACTTCTCGACCCGTTTCCGTTGCACAACCAATTGCGCCCGCACCGGTCGCGTTGAATGATGACAATCGTCAGCCCGGACATTTTCTCGTGATGATCGATCCCGGTCATGGTGGTTACGATCCCGGCACTGAATCGTCGACCGGCGTCGCGGAGAAAGATCTTGCGCTTCAGATCGCGACGCGGCTCAAAGCGGCTCTGGAAGCGCGCGGCATCCGGGCCGAGCTCACGCGTTCGACCGATGTCTTCATCAGCCTGGCCGAGCGCACTCGAATTGCGAATCGCGCCGACGCCGACCTGTTCGTTTCGATTCACCTCAATTCGAGTCCGAATACCGACACCACCGGAATCGAGGTTTACTACCTGAACAACACCACCGACCGCGCGACCATTCGGCTGGCGCGAATCGAGAACGGCGGCGGCGACGGCTATGGCGCGCCGGATGCCTCCAACTTAAACTACATCCTGACCGACCTGCGTCAGAACTATAAAGCGTCGGCAGCGGCCTCGCTGGCCAGGCTGATCGACGCGCAGACGGTCGCCGACCTTGATGCCGGACTCGGAATGAACGTGAACGCGCTGGGAGCGAAGATGGGACCATTTTACGTGCTGGTCGGCGCGCATATGCCGGCCGTGCTGGTCGAATGCGGCTTCATGTCGAACGCCGCGGAAGCCGCGCGGCTCGAATCGCCGAACTACCAGGACCTGCTCGCGCGCGGGATCGCCACCTCGGTCGCAGACTACCTGGACGCCGACGTAGCGGCGGGAAATTTGTGAGCCTGGTGACGGGCGCGAGTCGCGCCGACCCGGCTGCCAGCGCGGTATCGTCGCCGCGCGGTCAGGACGCGCTGCTCGCGCAGTTCACCGCCAGCAAGACTCCCGGCATCGATGCACGCGCGTACCTCGAGTCCGTGCGCGCCGAGCTGGCCGCGCGCCATTTCGCCGGCGCGAGCGGGAGCGAGATCGTCGCCGCGATGACGTCGGCGATGGACGACCTGCTGCGCGCGCTGTTTCGCTACGCGGACGCTGAGCATGGCCGCAAATCGCCCAAGCTCAACCAGAAACTTGCGGTGGTGGCGCGCGGCGGTTACGGCCGCGGCGAGCTGAATCCGCAGTCCGACGTCGATCTGCTCTTTCTGCATGACTACAAGCGCGGGCCCTACGCGGAAATCGTCACCGAGATAATCCTGCACGCGCTGTGGGACGCCGGGCTCATCGTGGGGCACGGCGTTCGCACCGCCAAGGAATGCGTGCGGCTGGCGAACGACGACCTGAAAGAAAAGACCGCGATCCTCGACGCGCGCTTCCTGTGCGGCGACGACAAGCTCTATGCGGAACTCGACAAGCTGCTGGTCGCCGAGGTGCTCAATCGTAACCAGGACAAATTCTTCGCCTCCAAGCTCGAGGAGAGCCGCAAGCGCCACGCCCAGTACGGCGATTCTATTTACCTGCTCGAGCCGCAGATCAAGGACGGCGAAGGCGGGCTGCGCGATCTTCACACCGCGATGTGGCTGGCCAAGGTCAAGTACAAGGTCCATTCGCTCGAAGAGCTGGTGCAGAAGGCCGTCATCACGGAGCCCGAAGCGGCCGAAGTTATCGAAGCGCGCGACTTTTTGTGGCGCGTGCGCAACTCGCTGCATTTTCTGACCGGCCGCCATATCGATCAGATCACCTTCGAGATGCAGGAACGGATCGAGCCGATTTTCGGGCTCAAGCCCGAGGAAGGACAGGCGGCCGGTTCCGCCCTGATGCGCGCGTACTACCAGCACGCCTCGACGATCCATCGTTTTGCCGAGGGCCTGATCGCGCGCGTGACCGAGAACAGTTCCGGCGGGCGATTTTTTCGCCGCACGCTGACGCGCAAGATTCGTCCCGGGGTAGTCGTGATCGGAAATCTCATGAGCATCGCCCAGCCCGATTTTTTCAAGCGCGATCCGCTCAATCTGATCACCCTTTACGCTGACCTGCAGGCGCAGAACGTGAGTCTTTCGGGCGGCGCCTACCAGTTGGTGCGCGACAATCTCGGCTTGATCGACGACGCGATGCGCCAGGATCCGCGCGTCGCCGAAGCGCTGATGAGGATTCTGTCGGCGCGCCAGCGCGTGGCCGAAACGCTCGAGGCGATGCATCTTTCGGGCGTGCTCGGCGCGATAATTCCCGAGTTCGGCAATCTCTATGCGCGCGTTCTGCACGACCTCTACCACATCTATACCGTCGATCGGCATTCGCTGGTTGCGGTGCGCGAACTCGAGCGCCTGCGCACCGGCGAGTTCAAGGGTTCCACTCCGCTGCTCACCGAAGTCGCGCGCGAGCTGCCGCACCTGCCGCTGGTGTTTCTCGCGCTGCTGCTGCATGACATCGGCAAAGGCCACGGCCATGACCATCACGAGCGCGGCGCGAGCCTGACCGCGGAGGTCTCGCAACGACTCGGGTTGAACAGCGAAGAAATCGACCTGGTCGTGTTCCTGGTCCGCAACCATCTGATGATGTCGCAGGTGGCGCAGAAGGGCGACCTTGACGATCACACCACGGTCGAGGAATTCGCGCGCACGGTCGGCTCGATCGATCGGCTCAAAGCGCTCTACCTGCTGACCTACGCCGACATGCGCGCGGTGGCGCCGAAGGTCTATAACAACTGGCGCGACATGCTGCTGAGCGACCTGTACTTGCGCGCGCTCAAGGTGCTCGAGCAGGGCGATCGCGAGGCCGTCGATCCGGCGCGCCGGCTGGCGACGGTCAAGGCCGGAATCCGGCAGTATCTGCTTGCCACTGAGGCTCCGGCAGCCGACGTCAGCGCTTTTCTCGCGGAGATGCCGGACCGCTATTTCTTCACCGTGCCCGAGGACGACATCCCGCTGCACTTCGATCTGATGCGCTCGCTGGAAGATCGCCCGCTGGTCTGCCGCATCCGGCATTTCCCCGAACTCGAGTTCAGCGAGTTTATCGTCGTGACGCGCGATCGGCCCGGACTGTTCGCGATGATCGCGGGCGCGCTGACCGCCAACAATCTCAACATCCTGTCGGCCCGCATCACCACGCGCTCCAACGGTATCGCGATGGACGTGTTCCGCGTGTCGCATCAGATGGGCGAGGCTTCGATGGCGCTGGAAGAGGATCGCTGGCTGCGCGTCGAGCACGATCTCGAGCGCGTCATCACCGGCCGGCAGGAGATCGCGGCGCTGGTCGCCGGCGCGCATCACGTGCAGAGCGCCGGCCGCAAATTCGTCCGCCACGTGCCGACCGAAGTCACCGT
Organism: uncultured delta proteobacterium; assembly: GCA_963717005.1. Classification (GTDB taxonomy): domain Bacteria; phylum Desulfobacterota; class Binatia; order Binatales; family Binataceae; genus Binatus. The sequence goes on along the minus strand of OY970324.1, from coordinate 2,758,881 downwards.
GGACAATCGCACCTCGGAGCAATTCACCGTCATCGACGTCTTCACCCAGGACCGGGTCGGCCTGCTGTTCGCGATCACGCACACGCTGTTCCGGCTCGGCCTGCGGATTCACCTCGCGCGCATCTCGACCAACGCCGATCAGGCGCTCGACGTGTTTTACGTCAGCGATCGCGACGGCGCAAAAATCGAGGATCTCGATCGGATGCGCGAGCTGCGCGCCGGCTTGCTCGCAAAGGTCGAACAAAATCCGGCCGTGGGAGCATCAGCGTGAGCGCCGCCGGCTGGGACGATCTGATCGATCGCCACTTGTCGCGCCAGGCGGTCGAGCGCGGACTCAGCCGCCATTCGATGGAGGCGTACGCGCACGACCTCGGCCTCTTTCAATCGTGGTGCCGCGATTCCGGTCTGGAGCCCGCGCAGCTCGACGCCGGTGCGCTGACCGCGTACCTCGAAGCGCTCGCCGACCAGGGCTTCGCCGTCAGCTCGCAGCGCCGGCATCTCGCGAGCCTGCGCGGACTCGCGCGCGAGCTGGTGGACGAGAAGATCCTCGAGCGCGATCCCGCGCCCGCGGTGAAGCTGCGGCCGCATCCGCGCAAACTGCCGCGCACGCTGTCGTCGGGCGACATCGAGAATCTCATCGGCGCGATTGACGCGCGAGACGCGCGCGGATTGCGCGATCGCGCGATGCTCGAAATGGCCTACGGATGCGGTCTGCGCGTCTCGGAGCTGGTCGGCTTGCAGTTACATCAGGTGAATCTCGCGGCCGGGGTCGTGGTCGTGTCCGGCAAGGGCGGCAAGGAGCGGATGGTGCCGATGGGCGGCGCCGCGATTCGCGCGTTGAAGGCGTACCTGGAGCGCCGCGATGAAATTCTGAATCCCGCCGCTGACGGCAAGCGCGGCAAGAAGAAAGTCTCGGCGCGCGTGTCCGCGGTTTTCATCACCCGGCTCGGCCGCGCGATGACCCGGCAGGGATTTTTCAAGGCGCTCAAAGGATGGGCCGCCAACGATCCGCGACTGGCATGGATCAGCCCGCACACGCTGCGGCATTGCTTCGCGACGCATCTGCTCGAAGGCGGAGCCGACCTGCGCGCGGTGCAGGAGATGCTGGGCCACAGCGACATCTCGACCACGCAGATTTATACGCATCTCTCGAAAAGCCACCTGCGCAAGGTGCATCGCACGTTTCATCCGCGCGCGACTCGCGCGAGCGCGGCGGAAGGTACCGACTGACTTGGGCGACCTGAGCGGAACACTCGCAACCATCTGTATCGTCGCGCCGCCGATCATGTTCGCGATTATCGCGCACGAGGTGATGCACGGCTTCGTGGCGCTGCGCCTTGGCGACAATACCGCGCTGCGCGCCGGGCGCCTGACGCTGAATCCGATTTCGCACATCGATCTCTTCGGCACCATCATCCTGCCGTTCGGGCTGTATCTGTTTGGCCTGCCGGTGCTCGGCTACGCGAAGCCGGTGCCGGTCGATTTTCGCGTGCTGCGCGGCGGTCGCACCGGCATGCTCAAGGTCGCGGCCGCGGGCCCGCTGACCAACTTCGTGCTCGCAATCCTGAGCGGGCTTCTGCTGCGCGCGATACCCTTCTTTCTGCACGGATCACTCGCCGCCACCGTGGTCGTGCCGCTCGCGCGCATGTTGCAGGCGTCGGTCATAGTCAACGTCGAGCTGGGAGTCTTCAATCTTTTCCCGATCCTGCCGCTCGACGGCGGGCGCGTGCTGTTCAGCGTCCTGCCGATTGCCGCCGCCCGCGCCTACGCGCAGACCGAACGCTACGGCTTCCTTATCCTGCTGCTGCTGCTATATACGCATTGGCTGGATGTCGCGATTTATCCGGTCATGAACATGGCGTACAGCGCGATTACCTGGATGGTGCAACTGTGAGCGACGAAGCCGGCGCGCCGCCCAGGCTCGGGGCCGACGGCGGCACGCGCTTCCGGCTCCCGATTTACGAGGGCCCGCTCGACCTGCTGCTGCATCTGCTCAAGCGCGCGGAGCTCGACCCGCACGAAGTCACCGCCAGCGTGATCACCGAGCAGTATCTGGCGTGGCTCGAACTGCTCGACCAGTTGAACCTCGACGTGGCGGGCGAGTATCTGGTGATGGCGGCGACGCTGCTCCTGATCAAGTCGTTCGCGATGCTGCCGCATCCGGAGCTGGCCGACACCGAAGAAGCTGAGGAGCTCAAGCGCGACCTGGTCGAGCGGCTGCTCGAATATCAGCGCTATCGCGAGGCGGCTGAAAAGCTGTCCGAGCGCGCGCTGCTGGGCCGCGACGTTTTCACCACGCCCGGCGAGAGCGCGCCCGAAGACGCCAACGCCAGGCAGTACACGGTTTCGATTTTCGATTTGGTCGAGGCGATTGGCGCGGTGCTCAAGCGGGTCGCCGACAAGACGCCGCGCAAAATCGAGCTGCGCGACATCCCGGTGGCGGAATGTATCCCGCGAATCATCCGCGCGCTGGAGGGCGCGGGGCGAATCCAGTTCGCCGCGCTGTTCGAGGACGCCAACGACCGATCGCTGGTAATCGCGACCTTCATGGCGCTGCTCGAACTGATACGCCGGCGCGAGGTTCGTGCGTTTCAGGAAGTGCGCTTCGGCGAGATTATGCTCGAGCGCGTCGCCGCGGCGGCATGACGGAGGCTGAGTGGAAGAAGAGCGATTGAAATCAATTCTCGCGAGCTTGCTGTTCGCGGCCGGCGAACCGGTCTCGATTGCGCGGCTGACTGCGGTCTTCGATGACATCCCGCGCGCGACCGTGCACAAGGCGCTCGCCGAGATGGCGTCCCAGTACGCCGCCGAAAACCGCGGCATCGTGATCGACGAAGTCGCCGGCGGCTACCAGATGCGCACGCCCAAGGATCACGCCGCCTACGTGCGCAAGCTGCTCGCCGCGCGGCCGCCGCGACTCAGCCGGCCGCTGATGGAGACCGTCGCGATAATCGCGTATCGGCAGCCGATTACGCGCCCCGAAATCGAGCAGTTGCGCGGCGTCGATACCGGCGGCGTGCTGGAAACCCTGCTCGAAAAACGGCTCGTCAAAATTGCCGGCCGCAAGGAAGCGCCCGGTCGCCCGATTATCTACGAGACCACCGCCGAGTTCCTCGAGCTGTTCGGACTCAAGGACCTCGAAGGCCTGCCCGACCTCTCTGAATTCCGCGAAATCGAGCGCGCCGTCGAGCAGGCCAACACTGGCCCGGTCGAAGGCATCGAGACCCATCCCGAGGATGTTGCCACCGAGACTGCGCCCCCGCCGGCGGAAGAATCAGCCGGACCCGCGCCTGAAGCATCTGATGACGACAAACCCTCGCACTGAACGGAGAGACCTTACGATGCATCGATTCCGAATGCTTGCGCTCGCAGCGCTGACTTCGTTCGCGTTCGCGGGATCGTCGTTCGCCGCGCGAAAGCCGGCGCCGCCCGCCGCGCCTGAAAACGATCCGCTCTACATGCGCGTGGTCGCGATGCCGTATCCGCCCGAGGCGCAAATCCTCGACGGCGCTGGTAAGCGGCATTCCGCATACGAGCTGTACGTCACCAACTGGGGTAGCACGCCGCTGAAGATCACCAAGCTCGACGTGACCGGAAAGGACGACCAGACGGTTCTCGTCGCGCAGTCGAACACCGGCAAGCAACTGGCCGCGATGTTCGTGCCCGCGACTGGCGGAAATGGCGCCAAGCCCAACGATCCGAATCTCAAGCCGGGCGAGACTGGCGTCTTCTTTATCTTTGTCGATTGGATTCCCGACCAGGGCGACCCGGACAATTTCGTGACTGCGATTACGATCGACCAGCATGGCGAGCGAAGCGGCCCGGGCACAATCCAGACCGCCGCTATCGACCTCAACCAGGACGACCCGATCGTGATCCACTCTCCACTGCGCGGAAAAAATTGGCTCGCCGCCAACGGCCCCTCCAATACCTCGCCGCATCGCCGCGCGATGCTGCCGGTGAACGGCCAGCCGCACATCGGCCAGCGCTATGCGATCGATTGGCTTCAGCTCGGCGACGACGGCAAGACCTTCACCGGTGACGAGCACGACAACAAGAGCTATCACGCGTGGGATCAGGAGATTCACGCGGTTGCCGACGGCAAGATAGTCGAGGTCAAGGACGGCATTCCGGAGAACGTTCCCAACAGCGGCAAGCTCGCGGTGCAGATGACCTACGACACGCTCGCCGGCAATCACATCATCGAGCAGCTCAGCGAAGATCACTACGCCGCGTATGCGCACCTGCGGCCCGGGACGATCAAGGTCAAGCTGGGCGACACGGTCCGCGCCGGCGACGTGCTCGCGCATCTCGGCAACACCGGCAACTCATCGGAGCCGCATCTGCATTTCCAGGTCTGCGACGCGCCGTCGTTCCCGGCCTCGGAGGGTCTGCCGTTCGCGATCGATCAGTACACCGACGACGACTACAAGCTGGACAAAACGCCGAAGGCAGCGCTGACTATCAAGTCGTCGCATCCGGTGACCAAACAAGAACCAATGGAAGACGAACTCGATTCGTTCTAGACGCCATCGCTCTGTTGCGTTGAACCTGTTCTCCTCGATGAGATCCCAAAGCCGAGGTCCTATGCCGTCAACGCAAGGGCCGCCTCAAGAGAACGCTCTGAGACTCTCGCCGACTGGAATAGGCTAGCACTCTTTCTAATCTCGCGGTCCATATCACTCGGCTCAATCACAGACTCGATGATCACCGCGCAATCGCTGGGGATGAACCGGGCGACGAGCTGAAACGCGTAGATAGCGAGCGCGCTTAGCGGAAGGTGCTCCCCATACCGTCCAATTTCGCTGACGTGCAGTTGCCGCAGCCGGCCCGAAAATTCTTGAGCCATTCTCATGGCAGTAGCCATCGTTGGGTCAATCTGCCGAGCGTGGCCCAAATCTAAGCAGAACTCCGCGTCGGGCAGCCATTCGAATAGCTGCCGCATTTCTCTTAGAGTGCGGCCGTTACTCTTCCTGTTGTCCATGTTTTCCAGACAAACCCTTTGACCCAACCCTTTCCACATCAAAGGAGTTGGCATCAGCTCGGGATGAACTACAATTGGCCAAGTTGAGGGCAGCTCATCACGCAATATGGAATACGCTTCTCTCTCGGAAAGAGATGTGAGTTTGCTCGGCGCATGAAAGGAAACATACTCGAAATGGCTCAAGTCGAGTTGGCTTAAGCCCGATACTAGGGGTCGCAGCTCGTGATCGCGAAGTGCTGATAGTTCAATCGCTCGAAGCGACGGGTTCGTTCGCTGTAGGGCGAGGCCCTTCTGAAAGTCGCCTTTTGCTAAGGCACCAGTTGAAAACCCTAGTGGTCTCATCAGAACACTCCGTACCTTCGGATCAGGGTAGCCAAATTCTGATCCAGATCAAAGAACAGTTTTTCGATTGCGTCGCGGTACACGTGACTCTTCTCGCGAAGTTCCGCGTAAAGCGGGTCTGTAAGAGCAGCTTCGAAGGTAAGCTTCTCCAAGGTCTCTCGTTTGGCGTCATCGCTAAGTGCCGCGAGAAAGGCATCGTATGAATCAAAGATCTTACGTCCGCAATCTGGGTGCGGCAACACCGCCTTCGCCAACCTATCCAACGGGACGATCTCCGTTTGCTCTCCTATTCTATCGGCAAGCTCAACTAGGAACTCATCTTCATTCTTGATCTTGTCCAAGGATTCCGGGCGTTCGAGTTCGGCGCTGAAGCACATAAGCAAGCCGGCAACGAAAAGGAGCTTCCGCGAAAACCGAAGCTTGATATTCCTGATCGCCCATCCCGTTTGGTTTCGCTCCCACATCTTTGATGCAAAGTCGGCAGCCATCGTGCGCCAATACCGTACTACGTCATTTAGCAAAAAATGAGGGATGCGATTGAACTTCCCCGATCGGCTCGGAATAGATCGATCGTGTACGACATATCGCGCAAGGACGTTGCGTATCACTCTATCCCGAAGAGTCGCGTTAGTGATCGCAGTCGATTCGAGAAGTAGAAGTAACCGCCGAGTCAAATTCTCGTTCGTGTCCTTGGTTCCGGCGATGTAGTGAATGAGATCATGACTGCTGACGAGTTCGCCAAAGGTCTCAGTTGCGCCTGGCTTGTTAATCTTCAGTCTTTCCAGCGCACTGAATATTTCCTTAGCGAGCATGAAGTGGGCTGGCTCCGACGCTCCGTCTACAAGGAGCATCCAGTCAAAGTCGCTACCCCCCGTTGCCTCACCTCGAGCGAACGAGCCCATTACGACGACAGACGTTTGGGGATCGTAGAGTTTGGCAAGTTCCTTTTTGACCTGATCTATCCGAGCTTGGGCAGTCGCCCGGGTGGCCTTAATTGCCGGCCAAGTTCCACCACATCGCTCAGCAAGAGCCTCAACTAGCGTCGGTTCCATACAGGAACAGTCTCCCAGAAACCCACGGGATCGGCTAGCACCACTCGCGGTAAAATGACGGTTGTGGAGGATTCTGCCTCGTCGGTTGAGTCTATCTCAATGCGGTTCCGGGTGCGACGACCGCGAGCAATCACCGGCTTAATATGCGCTTAGCCGAGTTCGTTCTAGACGCCGGTGTCCTCAAACACTCCGGTTTCCGGCGTGTAGTTCTCGAAGCGCGTGTAGTGGTTGATGTACGTGAGCTTGGCCGTGTCGGTGGGGCCGTTACGCTGCTTGGCGACGATTATTTCGGCGACGCCCGGCTCCTTGCTTTCCTTGCCCTTGTACATTTCCTCGCGGTAGATGAACGCGATCACATCGGCGTCCTGCTCGATTGCGCCCGACTCGCGCAAGTCGGCCAGCATCGGCCGCCGATTCTCGCGCGACTCGACCTGCCGATTGAGCTGCGACAGCGCGATCACCGGCACTTTCAGTTCCTTCGCCAGGCCCTTGAGCGAGCGCGAGATTTCCGCGATTTCTTTTTCGCGATTTTCACCGGGCCGCGCGGATCTCATCAACTGAATATAGTCAACGATTATAAGCCCGAGGTTCTTCGCGCGCTCGCGCTTGAGCCGCCGGCATTTCGCCTTGAGTGTGATCGACGTCGTGTCCGACGAGTCATCTATATAGATGTTCGATTCCGACAGCCGCGCCGCCGCCTGCGCGAGCTTGGGGAAGTCGCGCTCGCCGAGGAATCCCTGCCGCGCGCGAGCGCTATCGACCCGCGCCTCGGCGCACAACATGCGCAACACGAGCTGCTCCTTCGACATTTCCAGCGAGAAAAACGCGACCCCCATCGGCGGGTCCGCGTCCATCGCCGCGTAGGCCGCGATGTTCAGCGCGAGCGCCGTTTTGCCCATGCTGGGACGGGCTGCGATAATCACCAGGTCCGACGGCTGAAAGCCCGCCGTAATTCGATCGAGATCGATAAATCCGCTCGACACGCCGGTGATCATCTCGCGGTTTTCGTACAGCCGCTCGAGGATCTTGAGCGACTCGCGCGTCAACTCCGGCATCGTGTGGAACGACGGTTTGATGCGCCGCTCGGAAATCTCGAAGATGCGATGCTCGGCTTCGTCGAGGAAGCCGTCCACGTCGGCCGGCGCCTCGTACGACGAGCTCGCGATGTCGGTTGCGATCGAGCCGAGGCTCCGCAGCACGGCCTTGTCGTGGACGATTCGCGCGTAGTGCGCGACGTTCGCGGCGGTCGGCACGATCGACGCCAGCTCCGCGATGTAGGCGGGGCCGCCGATTTGCTCGAGCACGCCGCGCGTGCGCAGCGCGTCGGTCAGCGTAATCGCATCGACCGGCTGGCTGTGGTCGGTGAGCTCGGCCATCGCGCGGAAGATCTGGCGATGCGACTCGCGATAAAAATCCTCGTCCGAAAGGATTTCGAGCGAGTGGTTAATCGCGTCGTTGTCGAGCAGAATCGCGCCCAACACCGACTGTTCCGCTTCCAGATTCTGCGGGGGAACGCGCTTTAGAATATCGTCCGACGATACCGCCACACTACCTCCTCAACCACCGCGCGCTCTGAATTTCAGGAGCGCCGATTATTTCCGATCGATTCAACGCTTACAACTATTACACCATCGATCCGCCAACGGTTGTCCACTCTGTCCACATCTGATGAAAAAATCGGCTAGCGCGATCGCCGCCGGCGCGGACGATTTATCGCGAGCATCGGACCAAGCGCGACGCCGAACATGAACCCGCCGACGTGCGCCCACCACGCGACTCCACCCATCGCGCCGGCCCGGCCTCCTTCTTCGAGTCCCGCGTAAAGCTGCACCGCGAACCAGACCAGCAGGTACAGGACCGCCGGGATCTCGATGAACTGGATGAAAATAAAAATCGGCAGAATCGTCAGGATGCGGCCGCGCGGGTACAGGATGAAGTATGCGCCGAGCACGCCGGCGATTGCGCCGCTCGCGCCGATTACGGGCACGCTCGACGCGGGCGCGATCCATACCGTCGCCAGCGCCGCCGCGATTCCCGCGGCGAAATAGAAAACCAGGTAGCGCGCCGCACCCATCCGATATTCGACCGCCGCGCCGAAGATGAACAGGTAGAGCATGTTGCCCGCGATGTGCCAGAAGCCGCCGTGGATGAACATCGACGTGACCGCCGTCATCAACGGCGCCAGCGTCGCAAGGCGATGCGTGCCGCTGGTCAGCGCGCGGGTCATCGCTTCCGGCACCAGCGCGAAGCGCCCGACGAAAGCCGTGACGCGCGCGCCCAGCGACAGCTCGTACACGAACACCGCGATGTTCACGGCGATGAGCGCGGCGTTGACCGGCGTCAGCCGGCGCGGCGCGGCGTTGTCACGAAGCGGGATCATCAGGAGTCAGGGCCGGCCAAGTGGCAATCGGCGGCTGCAATACTACCGGCGCGCAGCATGCGGGCGCGAGACGCCGTCGCCGGCAATGAGGCTTCTTATGCAGACCTCTTCGCAAATGTTTCTCGCTTGAGCCGAACCTCATTGTGTGCGAGAAAGATCGGCGGGTCGCTGGTCTTCCTCAAACGCGATCCGCGCTCGCGACCCGCTCGTCTGGCGGACGCGAATCTTCAAACGGAGGTTTCACTGATGGAAGTCGTTTCGAGTGAAGTATCTATTCGGACCGGCGCCGAGGCTATGCCGGCGCATCTCGCGCGGCCGGCGTCCGGCGGTCCCTATCCGGCCCTGGTGGTCGTGATGGAAGCGTTCGGGCTCAACGATCAGATCAAGCGCATGACCGATAAATTCGCGGCCGAGGGCTTCGTCGCCATCGCGCCCAACTTATATTTTCGCCAGCCCAACAACGTCGTCGCTTACAACGATTTGCCCGGCGCCTTCAAGCTGATGGGCACGGTCACCGGCGATCAACTCGCCGCGGACATGGGCGCCTCGATCGATCACCTCAAAGCCATGAAGGAAGTAAAGCCGGCCTTCGGCACCGTCGGATTCTGCATGGGCGGCCTGGTTGCGTTCCTGACCGCCTGCCGCAATCCCGCGGTCAAGGCGACCGTGCCCTTTTACGGCGGCGGAATGGTCAAGTCGCGTCATGCGGGCATCAGGTCGCCGATCGAATACGTTGACGGCCTCAAGGCCACCGTGCTGGCGTTCTTCGGCGGCAAGGACGCTTTCATTCCGATCACCGAAGTTGATGAATTTCGCGACGCCCTCAAGCAAGCCGGCAAGCCGGCTGAGGTGGTCTTCTACCCCGACGCCGACCACGGCTTCATGTGCGACGAACGTCCGTCGTTCCATCCCGTGCATTCGAAAGAGGCGTGGGCGCGCACCATCGCGTTCTTCAAGCAGTATCTCGGCTGAAATTGCGTGGTCGTATCTTGTTGAAATTATTTCGCCGGGCCGGATTTCGCCGGCCCGTTTTTTTTCTTGCGCTGGCGGTCGCTATTGCCGCGGTCGGCGGATGCTACTCGACCGACTACCGCCGCACGATGAAGGCGAACGTGTCGCTGCTGTCGGATATGTCCGACAAGCTCGCCGATTACTGCCGCACTGATTTCAAACTCGACGACCGCATACTGTCGTCAGAGGAAATGGGCGAGTTCTACTACGCCTTCAACAAGGCCAACGCCTTCTCGTCATCGACCCCGCGCGAGGCGTCGCGCCCGTCGCATCGCGATTTTGTAAAGCTGCTCAACGCTTACGAACACTTCGCCCACGCCGCCGACGAATACCGGCTCGGCGGCAAGCCCGACCCGGCGATGCTCGCGTCGCTGCTCTCGCAACACGATCAAGTCCGCCACCTCGCCGGCAAAGTCACCGAAGATCTGAAGAACGAACCCGACTGACGCTCAGCCTTTCCAGTGCTGGCCGTACTTGTCCAGGTACGCAACCTCGCTCACCGGCCGGCGCTTGATCGGCCCGAATTTTCCCTGTGGATATCCGATCGGCATCAGCGCATAGGTCTGCACTTCCGGCGGCAGCCCCAATATCTGCTTCACCTCGTCCTCGAAGAACGTGTGAATCGTCGTCAGCACCGTGCCAAGTCCGAGTCCGCGGCAGGCGAGGATAATATTCTGCACCGCGGGATAGATGCTCGATCCCGAGGTCCGCGCCAGACTCTTCATCGCAGCCGCCACTTCGGGCGGCAGCTTCGGTGGCGCGCCCGCCGGCGCGGTCTGCTTCAGGCATGCGAGCAGCAACACCGGCGCATCCGCCATGTGATCGATCAGATAGGTCGCCGACGCCATCAGTTTCCGATACGTGTCCTCGCTCATGTGCGCGGGCTTGACCCGATTCGCGTATAGCGCCATCAGGATTCCGCCGCCCTTGCGATACACCTCGCCGATCTTCTTGCGCTGCGCGGCGTCCTTGACGATCACGAACTCCCAACTCTGTTCGTTGCTGCCCGAGGGCGCGCGAATCGCCGCATCGAGCACCTTGCTGATAACGTCATCGGGCACCGGATCGGGCTTGAATCGCCGGAGCGATCGCGCCGTATGAATAGCCTCGAACAGTCCAATCTCTGCCATCGTCAAAACTCCTGCTTCGGGTTAGTGCCGAGCCGCGAGAATGCACCCCGCAGCGACCAAAGAAAAGCGGCCTTGCGATCGCGCTCGATCGCCGGCCGCTTCATTTTCGATTCGTCAATCAGCCGCGCGCCCGCGCCCGCTCAGACCGGCGTGCGCGTCGCCTTCGCGGCCTGCGGCCCCATCAGCATCCGGTAAACCTTCTTCGCGTCTTCCGGATCGCTGACTATCGGCCCCGGCTGGTCGTGATGCCGCATGATCTTGTCTTCCGCCGTGAACGCGCGAACGGTCGTGCAATATTCGAGCAGCAGGCCGTTGGGATCGCGGAAATAAATCGAGCGGCACCATTCATGGTCAACCACCGGCGTCACCTCGACGCCCTTTCCGGTCAGCTCCTCGCGCTTGGCCTCGAGCTCCTTCACGTCGTCGCAATGAAACGCGAAATGGTAGAATCCGCCGGGCAATCCCTGTGCGCTGTTGATGTCCGTAGCCCACTCGGCCGGCAGGCCCGGAACTTTTTCGGGACACATGAACGCCACCAGGCTGCCGTCGCCGGTATTGAGGAAGACGTGCTTGATCTTGCCGCCGCCGGCCGTCTCGATAATATCGGCCCACGCGACTTCCCAACCCAATTTCGTGGTGTAGAACTCGATCGTGCGCTCGATGTCGAGAGTAGCCAACCCCAGATGATGGACCCCAGTGCGTTTCATAGCCGCGCCTCCTGTCCCGCTATCAACTTACTAACACGGCGCAATCGAGAGTCAAAGACTCCAGAACGATCGTTCAAGAACGTCGTTCCAAATAACCTCTCCTTGTCCGAGGAGAGGTCGGCGAAAGCCGCGCAAAGCGCGGTGTCGCCGGGAGAGGTGCAACGCCTGACAGGTCATCTACTCCGACTCGTCTAACCGCAACTTCGAGACACCAAGCCCCGCCGCAGATAGCAGCACCACTTTCCCACTTGCTGCAAAAGAAAAAGCGAGCGCACGTGCGACGGCCAGCGTTGCACCTCTCCCGTCGCTCACCTTCGGCTCGCGCCGACCTCTCCTCGGACAAGGAGAGGTTAGAAACCGCAGCTCCCCGCATTTTTGTTAACGCTGGGCATAGGGGTCACCCCCTTTTACTCCTTGCACTCATTCCAAGCCTGCGACGGCGCGTTGTTATAGTTGAATCTAACGCACGCGATCGACTCGCACGCACCAATCAAATCCGCCGTCGGCGGAACATTCGCATTCTTCATCACCCACAAATTCAACTCACTCACCATCTGCGGACCCAGCCCGTTCAGCTCCGGCACAACTACGATGTAGAGCGCGTCCTCCTGGCGCCGCGCCGTTGACCACGCGCCCGGATGTTCGATCGACGGGAACGCCTGCGTCATGCGATGCGTCGTCGGTCCCTCGACGACCTTCCAGTTGTTGGCAATCTCGACCGCCAGATGACGCGGGAATTCCTCGATCAGACCGCTCACGTCCGCATCATTCGAAGGCTCGACCCTGACCGCACAAGCGCGAACCTCGCCCCAGTAGCGATCGATCGCGTCGGCTGCCGCCTTCCTCGACGGGTCCGTCTTGTACTGCCCGTTAGTCTTGACCCGAATGCCCGCGGGCGTAACCAAATCCGCCGCGAACTCCGACGCCGACAACTCGAGCGGCCGCTTCCCGACCTCAGCCGCCGCGCCGGTATTCTCTTCAGGATTGTACGTGGATTGCGGCGCGCAGCCGATTAGCATGTTCGCTACCGCAATCGCGATCAGCGCGATCGACGTGCGCCGAATCGTCGCAAGCAAACCCCCACCCCGCTCCGCCACCCGCATCCGACTCAGACGACTCCGTCGCGCTTGAGGTTCTCGATCTCGTCCGCGCCGATTCCAAGCGACCCGAGCACTTCCGCGGTATGCTCGCCGAGCTCGGGCGGTCGTCTCAATTGCCGGCCGGCTTCGGGCGCGCCGGACATCTTTATCGGAGTGCCGGCGACCCGAATCTTACCCCGCGTCGGGTAGTCGCTGTCGATCAGCATTCGGCGCTGCGCGGTCTCCGGATCAGCGATCACTTCATCGACTGTGCGCACCGGCGCGCACGGGATTCCCGCCTCGATCAGGCCTTCGACCATCGCGTCGCGCGGCTGCGCGCTGGTCCATTCGGAGACGATAGCGTCGAGCTCGTCGGCAATCTTGAGCCGCGCGCCGTGATTTTTGCATCGAGGATCGGCGATCAGATCCTCCCGGCCCATCAATTTCGCCAGCGTGCGCCAATGCGCTTCCGTCAGACAGAAGATCAGAATCTCGCCGTCGCGCGCGGGATAGACGTTGGTCGGGCATGCGCCCCAGTGTCGATTTCCCAGCCGCTTGAACTTCATCCCTTGCAGCGCCGGCGCGACCGCACTGGTCAATGCCGGAATCGCCACGTCAAGCATCGCGACCTCGACATGCTGTCCGCGGCCGGTCGTCCCGCGATGTATCAGCGCGGCCAGGATACCGCTCACCAAATGGCTGCCGGTGCCCATGTCGATAAACGTCGCCGAGGTTTTCACCGGATGATCGGGAAAACCGGTGATACTGATGAAGCCTGACGACGCCTGGATCGTGTTGTCCATCGAGCCGAGCTTCGCGTACCGGCTGTCAGATCCGTAACCCTTGCCCGACGCGTAAATCAGCCGCGGGAACCGCGCCGCGATCTGATCGTAGCCGAGTCCGAACGACTCCATCACACCGTCGAGATAGTTCTCGACCAGCACGTCGGCGTTCTCGAGCAGCTTGAGCACGATTTCCTGCCCGCGCCTGCTTTTCAGATTGATCGTGACCGAGCGCTTGTTCGCATTGAGCATCAGGAACGAGTAGCCGCCGCCGCCCGGCGGCAATTCCGGCCGCCGCAGCACTTCGCCCGTAATCGGCGGCTCGATCTTGATGATATCGGCGCCCATCGCCGCCAGTTGCAGCGTGCAATACGGCGCCGCGTACACCTGTCCCAGATCGATCACGCGGATTCCATCTAGCGGCAGACTCATCGTCGCATCCTCAGCGCAGCAGCGATCGCGCGATCACCATCCGATGCACTTCGCTGGGACCTTCGCCGATTCGCCGGATGCGCGCCTCGCGGTACCAGCGCTCGATGGGGAACTCCTTGCTGACGCCGTAGCCGCCATGAATCTGCACCGCGCGATCGATCACGCGGCCGAGCACCTCGCTCGAATAGAGCTTCGCGATCGACGCCTCGGTGCGAAAGTCCTCGCCGCGGTCGGCCTTCCACGCGCCTTCCCACGTCAGCCATCGCGCCGCGCGCAGCTCGACCTCCGAATCCGCCAGCATCCACTGGATTGCCTGCCGCTTCGAGAGCAGCTCGCCGAAAGTGCTGCGCTGCTTGGCGTGAGCAATCGCCATCCGCAGCGCCGCCACGCCCACGCCGACGTTGCACGCCGAGTATGGAAACCGCAGCCGCGTCAGCAGATCGAGGCACAGGTTCAAGCCCTCGCCCTCAGGCCCGAGCCGCTGCTCGATTGGCACGACGCAGTCCTCGAAGTGAACTTCGTTCGGCAGCGCCGACGTGCGCAGCGTGCGGAACGGCCGCGCCGTAAAGCCGGGCGTGCCCTTCTTGATTATGAAGCAGGTGATTCCCTTGCGCCCGGCCTTGGCGTCGGTCCGCGTGAAGACGACGCCCCACTCCGCCTCATGCGCATGCGAAATGAAAATCTTGGTGCCGTTGAGGACGTAGGTATCGCCCTGCCGAACCGCCTTGCATTGGATCGCGCCCGCCGGATCGCTGCCGCCCGACGGCTCCGTGATCGCGAAGAAGGTGTGCCACGCATTTTTGATCGTGCCGCCGGCGTAGGTGCGTTTCTGCTCCTCGGTGCCCGCGTAGATTACCGGCGGCGGCGTGCGCCCGAACACTCCGCAGCCGGGGTTGTAGAGTCCCTGGCGATGCTGCGCCATCTCCTCGGTCAGCACGCACATGTCGAAAGTGCCGAGACCGCCGCCGCCATACTCGCGCGGCGCGCCCATGCACCACATGCCGGCGGCTTGATTCTTGCGCGCGATCCGCCAGTAGTCGTCCTCGGGAATTTCGGCGGCGTCGGGATCGCAGCGCGCTTCGACCGGAATAATTTCCTCGCGGATTATTTTCCCGACCTGATCACGCAGCGCGCGCAGTTCCGGCGACAGTGCAAAGCCGTTGTCAGCGTCCATCAGAATAGTTCCTCCGCCGGTTTTCCGATTCCATCGAGCCCGCGCTGCAGTGCCCGCAGCCACATCTCGCGAATCCATTCGAGGTCGTACGCGCCCCACGTCCCTTTGATTTCGGGATCGATGCTGCGTATGTGCGCGATAGCGTCGGTGATTCTCGTGATCGCGGCCGCGCCCCATATCTGGCGATGCACGCCGGTCTGTTGCAGCGCGCCCAGGTAGTCTGACATTCCCGCGCACACGTCGCTGCTGTAACGCCAGAGTTCCTTCTCCGCGTCCGCCAGGCGAGCATCCGCGCTCGACCCGATCTGATCCGCCGCCGCGATCGCTTCGTTGAACGTCAACGCGGCTTCGCGCAACTCGTTAAGCTTGCGCGCGGCCTTTTCGGGCGTCATCACCGGGTTCATCACGTCCGCATAGTCGAGGCACAGTTTCGACGCGCGCTCGACCGCCCGATAGGCGGCTGCCATTTCAGAAGAGCATCGCGGATGCCGTCCCGCGGCAGCATTCAACAGCGCCGTCCCGGGATCGAAATCAACATCCTGCGATCCGCGAACGAACGCCTCCAGGTTCGCGGGATAGGCCATCACGCTGAAGGCGCCGAAGGTCAGGCACGAGATGCTGTCGAGCCCCAGACGCCGATACGCGCGGAGATCAGCCGCTACGATGCCCGGCGTCGCGAAACCCAAACCGCCGAACAGGATCGCGTCGGCGTAATATTCGAAGACGTGGCCGCGGCCATCGAAGATCTCGATGTAACGTTTCAACGTCTCGAAGTAACGCGGATTTATCTCGCACCCCGGGTCGTCGATTGCGTGGCTGTAGCATCGCTCGCGCGGCGCCCATTCGAACCACACGTTGTCGCGCGGCTTCAGCCCGGGATGCGGCTCGATTGTGTCGTGATAGGCGAGATACGCGATCGGCGGCGCTTTCGGATCCGACGCGAGCTCAGTCGCGATCGCGTTCACCACTTCCATGTATTGGATCTGCGGCGGCAGCTCGCGGCATTGACCGCATCGGCACCACGCGCCGCGCCGCACGTCGGCCCCCCAGATGTGCAGCAGCTCGTTCTCGCGATGCTCGCGGACGTACGCGATCGCGCCCGCGCGGACCAGCGCGACCGCGTCGGGATTGGAGACGCAGAGATTGCCGCGCGCGGCACGTACCCCGTCGTCGCCGGCCGGGAAATACTCCGGATGCTCGGCGAAGGCGTCGCGCGGCAGCAGGATTTGCAGGACGTGGCCGCCGTATTCGACCCCGATTCCGCGCGCGCGCAACAGCGGCGCAAGCTCGTCGATCTTGAGCCGCGTATCGTGCGCGTGCCGGATGTACGAGAACGCGTTGATGCCCCGCCGCGCCATCCACGGAATGAATTCGCGGTCGTGGCGCAGATGCAACTCGAGCCGGTCCGGGATGCTGTAGTTCCAGGTCATGATGTCGGAGATGAACGCGCGCCGCTTGAACGCGGGCGTGACGCGCCATGATCCCAGCGCCTCGAGCCGAGCGCTCTCGAGATGCGGATACAGCGGCGCCGCCCCTGGCGGAAACTGCGCGCCCAGTTTTTCCAGAATGTTCGACGCCGCGTGGATCAGTCCACGCTCGCTGCCGGCGCGAATCTCAATCGATTCGCCATCGCGCGAAACGTCGAAGCAGTCGCCCTCGAGCGCTATTGGCGATGGATTTGTGGAAGCGGCGGAATCGCTGAGCTCGATTCTCATTTCGGCTTGCGCTAGCGACGCGTCAGGAGACGATCCGACTTCGACTTCGAGCATCGCCGCAAGTCCGCTCGTCAAATCACCCGCGGCGACCGTTCCGACTTCGCCGGCGCTGGCGCTGAAGCGAACTCGGGGCGCGGCAACGCCTGCTTTACTCATTGTATGGAACTCCCGACCTGTTCGGCCGTCGTTTTTCCGGCGGTTGCGGAATGATAACATGAGCGTCGCGCTTTGGTAGCGCAGCCGCAGCAACGCAATCAAACTCAGCGGTGTCGTTTTGCCGAGTTGGTCTTCACGCCACGACTCGCACGCGAGGCCCGCGCGCCTGTGCGGTTGGTCGGGCTGCATCCTGCCAGAAAGACCCTCATGGCATTCATGAAACGCTCTTCGAGAGAATCGGACCTCTTCTCCCACCACCCGCTGACCCAATTGCCGGCGATGAGTATGAGCATCCCTTCCATCATTTCCGCGAGATGTAGCGCCTTCTGATCGGAGCGGATTTCGCCGCGCTTTTGGCCTTCGGCGAACAGTCGTTCGTATTGCTCGTAGAGTTCGTGACCTTTCTCGCGCAGAACGCCCGTCGCATCGGTCATCAACCTCGATTGCTTTGCAACCAGACCATGGAACTCGGGATCTTCGTCCCACGCCGTCGCCCACTGTCGGATCACGCCGCGAATGCGGTCTGGGACACTGCGATCGTGGCGCTCAAGTTCGCGTTTGACCGATGCGATCGAGAACTCGATCATCTCCACCGCAAATGCCGTTATCAGCGCATCCTTGGTCGGAAAGTAGTTGAAGAAAGTGACCTCGCTGATGCGCAGCCGCTCGACGATGTCGCGGACGCGGGTCTCCTCGTAACCTCGTTTTCGAAACAGTGCGGCCGCGGTATTCAGAATCGCGCGGCGCTGCTCGGTCTTCTTTTCCTCGCGCAAGCCCATCGCCCGATCAATTACACATCGAGAGTCGCGAAGGGAACTTAAGACTGAGACGCGGGTCTTCCCAGCGGCCCGGCACCGCAGCGATCTCTCTGCATTGACTTTAGTTCACCATATATATTTAGTTTACTAAACTATTATGCAAAAAGCGATGGAACCGCCGGCTCGAGTGTCAGCTGATCAATTAGCGGAGACGTTTCCCGCCGGCCCCGGGCGATCGAATCCCGCGTCGATGCGCGATCGCCTCGCGGCCGCTATCTGCACCGCGCTCGCGCACCGCCTGCTGCCGCTGGTGGTCGCCATCCTCGCCGCGATCGCGATGCTGCCCGCGCTAACCGGCGGTTGGCAGTTCGACGATTATTTTCACCGCGTCACCATGCTCGGTTACGGCGATTCCAAACCGATTCAGGTCTTCGTCCAATACATCGACCGCGCCCACAACCTGAGCCAGATCGATTTCGGCACGATGCCGTGGTGGGGGTCGCCCGGACTGCATCAGGCGTTTCTGCGCTACGCGAGCACGCTTACCATGATGCTCGATTATCGCCTCTGGCCGAACCATCCCGCTCTGATGCACCTGCACAGTCTGCTCTGGCTGGCAGCCGCAGTCTTCGTCGCCGCGCTTCTGTATCGAGAGGTGCTGGGTGGCAACTGGGTAGCCGGACTGGCGGCTCTGATGTACGCGCTGGACGGCGCGCATGCGGTGCCGGCCGCGTATCTCGCCAACCGCAACGCTTTGATTGCCTGCTGCTTTGGCTTCCTGAGCGTGCTGGCGTTTGTTCGCTGGCGAAAGTACGCGCACGCGCGAACTCGGTGGCTCAGCGTTTTGATGCTGGCGATGTCGCTATCCGCCGGCGAAATGGGCCTGGCTACCGCGGCCTACCTGTTTTCCTACGCGCTGACTGACGACCGCGACCGGATTCGATCGAGGCTCATGCGGCTCCTGCCCCATGGCGCGGTGCTGGCAGCGTGGGCATTGATCTACAAGCTTGGCAATTTCGGTTCGCAGGGCTCCGGCTTTTACCTCGACCCGCTTCACGATCCGCTTGGCTTCGCCGGTTCGCTTTGCCAACGGGCTGCATTTCTTCTGATGGGACAGTGGTCGCCACTCCCGGCCGAGATGAGCATGGCGTACGCGCCCGGCACCTCGGCCTTCCTGCACATCAGCCTCTTCAGCTTCGCGATCGCCGCGATCGTGGCGGCTCTCTTTCTTCCGTTGATCTTGCGCGATCGGGTGGCGCGGTTCTGGGGCCTTGGTGCGCTGCTTTCGTTGATACCGATTGCCGCCGTCGGTCCCGAAAATCGCCTGTTGGGTTTCGTCGGCCTGGGCTCGATGGCGCTGCTCGCTCAAATGACGCAGTTCGTTTTCGTGCGCTCTGCCGTTGCGTCGTTACCGCGTCTCTGGAGAGGATTTGCGTGCGCGACAACTCTGCTCCTCCTTCTGCTTCATCTGATCGCCGCTCCGTTTCTCGGGATCGCCCGCATCGATTATCAAGCGAACGTCAGCTCCCGGATGGATCGTGCGATCGCAAGTGTTCCACGCGATCCGCGAATCGAATCCCAGGATCTGGTGCTGATTAACCCACCCGACCACATCTCCCTCGTCACCTCGATTTGGGCGATACACCGGCTGGAGAACCTGCCGATGCCGCGCCACATGCGCGCGCTCTCGTCCGGAGGTGAACTGGAGGTCACGCGCGTCGGGCCCCGCTCGCTGCGAGTACGTTTTCCCGATGGATTTTCCCCGACGGCATTCAGTCGTTTTTTCCGCAGTCAAAACGATCGCTTTTCGCCTGGCTGGCGCCTCGAACTGCCGGGTCTGTCCATCACCGTGGAGGCGCTGGACGCGCGCGGCGACCCTGCGCAGGTCCTGTACCAGTTCCCGGTACCGCTCGAAGATTCATCGTTGCGCTGGATGCGCTGGCACGATGGCGTGTACGTTCCCTGGACCCCACCGCCCGTCGGTCAGACACAGACGATCTCCGCCGAGCGTGGAATATGGTGAAACGGCCGTCGTTTTTCCGGCGGTTCGGGAATGATAACATCAGCGTCGCGCTTTGGTAGCGCAGCCGTATCCGAATCGAAACCATCGACAGGTCCGACCGCCACAATGCCGAGCCCAAACGAAATTCTCGCCCAACTCAAGAAAGTAAAATACCCCGGATTCACCCGCGACATCGTTTCGTTCGGCATCATCAAGGATATCGAAGTCGCGTACGCGGGCGTGACCGTGTCGCTTACGATGGCGTCGGCGAAACCCGAAGTCGTCGAGAAAATTGTGGCGGAAGTGAAAGCGGCGGTCGCGGCGATGCCCGGCGTGCCCGCGGTCAAGGTCCAGCTTGAGCAGCCCGCACCGGCCGCGCCGCGCGCAGCGGCCGCGATGCCGCAGCCGCGCAACATCGCCGGCGTCAAGCATATCGTCGCGGTCGCGAGCGGCAAGGGCGGCGTCGGCAAATCGACGGTCGCGGTCAATCTCGCGCTCGCGATGCATTCACTCGGATGGCGCGTCGGCTTGATGGACGCCGACGTTTACGGGCCCAGCGTCGCGATGATGGTCGGGGTCGAGAAAGCGGTGACGCTCACCCCCGAACGCCGCATCATCCCGCTCGAGCGCTACGGCATCCGCTACATCTCGATGGCGTTGTTCATCAACGACGAGACCGCCGTTATCTGGCGCGGGCCGATGGTCACCAAGCTCGAAACCGAATTTCTGTTCAACGTCGAGTGGGGCGATCTCGATTGCCTGGTGCTCGACCTGCCGCCCGGCACCGGCGACGCGCAACTGACTATCACGCAGCGCGTCGCGCTGGACGGCGGCGTGATCGTGACGACGCCGCAGGAGATCGCGCTGCTCGACGTCAAGCGCGGCGTCGCGATGTTCGAGGAAGTTCACGTGCCAGTGCTCGGCGTGGTCGAGAACATGAGCTATTACCTGTGCCGCAAGTGTAACCATCGCCACGAGATTTTCGCGCACGGCGGCGGCGCGCGGCTGGCGGATTCGCTCCACGTGCCGTTTCTGGGCGAGCTGCCGCTGGTGCGCGAGCTGCGCGAGGGCGGCGATAACGCGAGCCCGATCGTCGCGGCCAACCCGTCTCATCCGGTAAGCGCCGCATTCAAATCGATTGCGTCGAAAGTGATCGAAGGCCTCGATCGAACCGAAGCGCAGCGCGCCTCCCAGTCTCTTACCTGATGTCAGAGCGCCCAAAGATTTCGCTGATCACGATTACCCGCGACGAAGAGGCGCTGATAGGCCAATGCCTTCAGAGCGCGTGGTTCTGCGACGAAAAAATAGTTATCGACTCGTTCTCCACCGACAAGACGGTCGAGATTGCGCGCGGCCTCGGCGCCAACGTCGTCCAGCATGAGTTCACCAACTACCTGAAGCAGAAGCAGATGGCGCTCGATCGCGCGACCGGCGACTGGGTGCTGCTGATGGACGCCGACGAGCAGGCCACCCACGACCTCGGCGAGGAAGTTCTCCGCGCCGTCTCGTCGCCCGCCCCCGCCGACGGCTACCGCATTCGCCGCATCCTGTATCAGCTCGGACATTACTACTCCCATGCGATCTACCCCGACACGCCGGTACGCCTGTTTCGGCGCGATCGCGGATATATCGGCGGCCGCGACCCGCATGACAAGGTCGTCGTCGAGGGCCGGGTCGATCGGCTGGACAAGCCGATCCTGCATTTCAGCTATCGCGACATTTCGGATCACGTCGCCACCATCAACCGCTTCAGCTCGCGCTCGGCGATGGAGCTGAAGCCGACCGCGTTCACGCCGTTGAAGATGTTCTTGAATCCGACCTGGCGGTTTTTCCACTTCTACATTATCCGCGGCGGCTTTCGCGACGGCGGGCGCGGCCTCTACGCCGCGATGACCTCCGCCTTCTACGTCTTTCTCAAGTACGCGAAGCTCTATGAGCGCCGCCTGAAATCGCGCAGCGGGCTGTGAACTCGCCGCCTGCGGGCATCTTCTATCGCGCCGCAGACCTGATATTTTAACCGTCGGCCCATGAAACGACTGTTCTTCTACGTCCGCCGGTATTGGACCTGGTACGGACTCGGCATGTTGTGCACGCTGGTCGCGTCGGCCTGCGGCATGACGGTCGCCTACCTGAGCGGCGCCGCGATCAGCGCCGTGCAGGCGCATCACGCGCAGACCTTTACGCCGCTGGCCAAATTTGGGCTGCCCGCGCAGGAGTCCCTCGATCGAATAATCTTGATGCTCTGCGGCGCCGCGCTGCTCGGCGGCTTCGCGCGATGGCTTTCGCGCTTTACGATTTTCAACACCGGCCGCGACATCGAGTACGATCTGCGCAACGACCTGTTCGTCCATCTGACCCATCTCGGCGCCGACTTCTACGACAAGCACAAGGTCGGCGACCTCATGTCGCGGCTGGTCAATGACCTGACCGCGGTGCGCATGATGGTCGGGATGGGCGTCGTCACTTTCGCCGACGCGCCCGCGACTCTCACCTTCGCGCTCATCTTCATGCTCCACGTCAGCCTGCGACTCACCCTCGCGGTGCTGCTGCCGTACGTGCTCCTGCTGATCGGAATCAAGCGCCTGTCGCGCTCGCTGATGGTGCGCAACCTGCGCGTGCAGGAGGGCCTCGGCGACATCGAAGGCAAAGTGCAGGAAAGCCTGGCCGGAATTCACGTCGTCAAGGCCTACGCGCTCGAGGACCACGAGTCCGCCCTGTTCCGCAAGTCCAACGACGACTACAACGACCTCGGGCTGGCGCTTGCGCGGTTGCGCGGCGCGATGTTCCCGATGATTCGCGGCACCTCGACCGTCGCCGTGATGGTCGTGCTGGTGTACGGCGGCTCGCTGGTGACCCGCGGCATCCTGCAAATCGGCGATCTGGTCGCGTTCATGGGATACCTCGCGCGGCTGGCGTGGCCGGTAACCTCGATGGGCTGGATGATTTCGGTCTATCAGCGCGCGAAGGCCGCGATGAAGCGCCTCAACGAAATTTTCGCCGCGCCGCCGCAAGCCGGCGAGCTCGAAGACGGCGGCGTGCGGCTCGACGTGCAGGGCGCGGTCGAATGGGATCACGTCTCATTCAGCTACTTCCTGCGCGACGGCGTCGCCGGTGCGGTCGCGGAATCGAACGGCGCTCCCGCCAACGGCCATTACCGCTACGCGCTCAAGGACGTGACCGTCCGCGTGCCGGCCGGCGGCAAGCTTGCGATCGTCGGGCGCACCGGCTCGGGCAAATCCACGATGGTCAAGCTGCTAACCCGCCTTATCGAGCCGACCGACGGACGCGTGCTGCTCGACGGCAAGGACGTTCGCGACCTGGCCCTGCATTCGCTGCGCAAGACGCTCGGCGTGGTGCCGCAGGAGCCGATCCTCTTCTCCGACACGCTCGCGCGCAATATCGCGTTCGGGCGGCCCGATGCGCCGATCGACGAAATCCAGAACGCGGCCCGCGTCGCCGGACTCGAAGCGGACATCGCGGTGCTGCCGCATGGACTCGATACCGTCGTCGGCGAGCGCGGCATGTCGCTCTCCGGCGGACAGAAGCAGCGCGCAACCATCGCGCGCCTGCTGACCTATCGGCCCCGAGTCGTGGTGCTGGACGACGCGCTCTCGAGCGTCGATACCGAAACCGAAAAATCCATCCTCGACGGCCTCGAAGCGTCGGTCAGCGGCCGCACCGCGATAGTCGTGTCGCATCGCGCATCCACCGTCCGCGACGCCGACGAAATAGTCGTCCTCGAAGACGGCCAGATCGCCGAGCGCGGCACCCACGAGCAACTGATGGCGCAGCATGGAATCTACGCCGAGCTGTTCCATCGCCAGTTGATGGAAGAGGAGCTGGCGCGCTACTAGCGATGCAGCAGGGCGAAGAAAAACAACTCGGCAGCGCGCGCGATTACGCGCTGCTCAAGTTCGTATGGACCTACATCCGTCCGTACCGGCGGCTCTTCTTCCTGTCCGTTATCCTGATGCCGCTCAACTCGGCCTTCGCCCTCGCGCAGCCCTACATCATTCAGCTCATCATCGATCTCTTCCTCGCTCATCATAAAACCGAGCCTCCGCAGTGGCTCGCCGCGATTTTTCGCATGACCGGTGGCGCCAGCCTGACGACGATGGCGCCGATTTACATCCTGCTGGTCGCGGGCGAGTTCGCCACCTTTTACGGGCAGTTCTACCTGACCGTGATGGTCGCGCAGTATTCGCTTTCGGATTTGCGCCTCGCCGTCTTCAACCACGTCGAGCGCCTGCCGATGTCGTTCTTCGATCGCACCCCGGTCGGCCGCCTGGTCAGCCGCATGACCACCGACATCGACGCCATCAACGACATGTTCGCGTCCGGCTCGCTGACCGTGTTCGTTGACGTGATGACGATGACCGGCATCGTCGTCATCATGTGGAGCAAGAGTCCGCATCTTGCGCTGTGGGCGCTGATTGCGATTCCGCCGCTGCTGCTGTTCATCAACATTTTCCGCGTGCGCGCGCGCATCGTGTACCGCCAGATTCGCGAACGGCTCGCCGCGGTCAACGCCTATCTCTCCGAGTCGCTCGCCGGCATGACGGTTATCCAGCTCTTCACGCGCGAGCGCACCAGCCGCGACGAGTTCGACGTCCTCAACGTCCGCAGCCGCGACTCGCAGATGATGGCCAACATCTACGAGACCGGCCTCTTCGCCGCGGTCGATACGGTGGCATCGGTAACTATCGGCATAATTCTGTGGGCGGGCGGCGGCGAAGCGCTCCATCGCGTGATCACTATCGGCACGCTGGTCGGCTTCATGCAGTACGCGCAGATGTTCTTCATGCCGCTGCGCGAAATCTCCAACAAGTACACCGCGATGCAATCGGCGCTCGCGTCGGCCGAGCGCATCGAGCAGTTGATGGAAGAACCGCACATCGTGTCGAGCCCCGCGACCCCGAAACTGCCGACGGTCTCGCGCGGCGCGATCGTGTTCGATCACGTCAACTTCCAGTACCGGCCCAACGAGCCAATCCTCAAGGACTTGAGCTTCACCGTCGATCCCGGACAGAAAATCGCGATCGTCGGACCGACCGGTTCCGGCAAAACCACCATCATCAAATTGCTCAACCGCTTCTACGACGTGCAGAGCGGGCGAATCCTGGTCGATGGAATCGACGTGCGCGAGTGGGACCTCCGCGCGCTGCGCCGCACGATCGGTCTCGTGCAGCAGGACGTCTTTCTCTTCGCCGGCGACGTGATGGAAAATATCCGGCTCGGCCTCGACCTGAATGAAGCCCAAGTTCGCGATGCGCTCCGGCGCGCGCAGGCTTTGCGCTTCGTCGAGCGCCTGCCCGACGGTCTGGCCGAGCAGATTCGCGAGCGCGGCGCCAACCTCTCGGCGGGTCAGCGCCAACTGCTGTCGTTCGCGCGCGCGCTTGCCTACAACCCGCGAATCCTCGTGATGGACGAGGCGACCTCGAGCGTCGATAGCGAGACCGAGCGCCTGATTCAGCTCGCACTCAACGAATTGCTCGCCGATCGCACCGCTGTCGTGATCGCGCATCGCCTCTCCACCATCGAGCGCGCCGATCGCATCATGGTGCTCGGCGGCGGCATGCTGCGCGAGAGCGGCACCCATGACGAACTGCTCGCACAGCGCGGACTCTACTACCGGCTGTTCGAGTTGCAGTACGCCGCGATGGCCAACAGCGACCGCCTCGTCGCCGGCTGACGCCCGGCTCGGAAGTATCCGGCATGATGCGGCGGCCAGTGCGGTCACGACTTCACGCTGCATTCCTGCTTCGTGTCACGGCGATAATCCTCGCGCCGCTCCTGCTGGGCGGCTGCTACCTTGCCCACGCCGCATACGAAGAAGGCCGCATCCTGTGGAACCGCAAGCCGATCGACGATGCGCTCGCCCGCGCCGATCTCCCCGCGGACATTCGCGCCAAGCTCGAGACCGTCCTCGCCGTGCGCAAATTCGCCGCCGATAAACTCGGCCTCGATGTGGGCGGCGCCTACCAAAGCTTCGCCAACGTCGATAAGGGTGCAATCGTGCACGTCGTGATGGCGGCGCCGCGCGACTCGCTCGTCCCCTACACCTGGTGGTTCCCGATTGTCGGCAGCGTGCCGTATCGCGGCTATTTCGACGAGAGCGATGCCACTGCCGAAGCAGCATCGCTCGAGGCGGACGGGCTTGACACGATGGTGCGGCCGTCGGTTGCGTTCTCGAGCCTCGGATTTTTCGACGACCCTTTCCTGACCAATCTGCTCAAGCTTGATCGGGTCGAGCTGGCCGGCGTGCTGATCCACGAGCTGTTCCATCGCACCTATTACTTGGCGAGCGACGCGATGTTCGACGAGTCCGCCGCCAACTACGTCGGTAGCGCCGGCGCCGTCGCCTTTTTTGCCGCGACCGACGGCGAATCCGCCCCCTCCACGATTGCCGCGCGCGGCATCCTCGACAGCGATCTCAAGTTCGCGCGCTTCATGCTGAAGGAGCAGGCGCGCCTGCTCGACATCTATACGGCAAATCTCCCGACAGCCGAACTCGATAAGCGGCGTGAGGCAGCCTTCGCGGCAATCAAGGCCGACTACGCCGCGTTGGAGCCTTCCCTATCGGGACTCGAGCGCTTCGACCTCGACAAGCAGCCGCTCAACAACGCCGTGATGGTGAACTACCTGATCTATTTTCACCAGCTCGACAACTTCGCCGCACTCGATCGGATGAATCGCGGCGATTTGCGCGCGACCATCGCGCAGATCATCTCGCTCGCCAAGGCGCATCCCGAGGATCCGTTCTACGCCATCTGGCAGGCGACCCGCTCGGCGCCACCGCCTCCCGCCGGCAACTAGTGTCGCGTCGCACAAATTTCTCTAAAATCGTCCAGTTCGTTCTGGAACGGACAACCCACCGCGCTTTCAAGTCTCAGAGACGCTTTCTGTTCCCCCTTTCCCGCGGGAAAGGGGGGGGGATAGGACGTGGCGAAATAGTTACCTCAAATCGCCTTCCCCTCCGCTGGGGCCAGCGCGTCGCTGAGCACGCGCGACAATTCCAATTCGCGCCCGCCGAAGAAATGATCGGTCCCGGCCACTATCTCGAGCCGCGCCGCGTCCCCGATTTTCGACCTGAGCGCCTGCAGCCCCGCCACCGGCGAGTACGAATCGCGCTCGCCTGAAACCAGCAGCACCGGTTTCGATGCGCCGTCCGGAATCCGCGCATCGGCCATCGCGATCGGCAGCGCCACCGCGACGATTCGCGCGATCTCCGCGCGTTCGTATCCCGCGCTCAGCGCGACCATCGCCCCGAACGAATATCCCGCCATCGCCGCCCCCTCTTTGCGCACCCCGGGCTGCGACAGCATAAACGTCATCGCCGCAATCGCGTCGTCAACCTCGCCCGGCCCGCCGTCATGCTCCCCCTCGCTGGCGCCGACGCCGCGAAAATTAAACCGCAGCGTCGCGTATCCCGCTTGCCACATCGCCCCGAGGATCGCATCGACCACGTTGTTGAACATCGATCCGCCGTACATCGGATGCGGGTGGCACACGACCGCCGCCGGCGCGCCGCCGCCCGGATTGGCGATCAGACCTTCCAGGGTCAAATCGCCGGATCGAAACGAAACCTGCCTTTCTTCCATCGCGCGCTCCTCGAAACTTAAACCGTCGCTTTATATTTTTTATCAGCCGCGGTCTCCGCCGAAGGTGATATAATACCGTCCATCGCGATGGATGAAACTCCCCGACTCGCCGTTGACCGCATGCTCCTGCGGTTGGCGCGATGGCTGCGCCTGCTCGGCGCCGATGTCATCGCCGACGCCTCGCTCACCGGCGCCGCGCTTCTGCGAGTCGCGCGCGCTGACAACCGCATCCTGCTCACCCGCGACAAGCGCCTGCGCACCGCGCCCGACGTTTTTTTCGTCGAGAGCAATTCCATCAGGGATCAACTGCGCGAGGCTGTCCGGCGCTTCAATCTCGATCCGCGCGTGATCGCGCTGACCCGATGCTCGCGATGCAATACTGTGCTGACCAACGTTGCGCGTGAGCTTGTGTCCCGGCGCGTGCCGCCCTACGTCTTTGCCGGCCACGACCACTTTGCCGAGTGCGCGCGATGCGGCCGGATCTACTGGCCCGAGACCCACCCTGCCCGAATGCATGCGATGCTGGACTCGATCGCTTTCTGAGCGCCGCCTGATGGCTCTTTCTTTGCATTGCTTCAGGTATGCTTTCGCGACTATAAGATCGATGGGGATCTCGGATTCGAGTTACTGATTTACGATTGGGGAAAAAATGTTAAATTTCAGGGCGTTGCCGTCTGCGCTCGCGATTTTGCTCCTCACTCCGCTGAGCGCGCATGCCGTCTCGCTTAGCCTCAACGGCAACAGCGCAGACCTGCAGATGGACAATACGCAGGCGGTTTACGCCAGCGACAGCAACGGCGTGCCGATGCTCATCACCGAAGTCGGGATGCGCGCGCCCGGTGGCGGTGTCGTGACCGAAGTCGGCGTGCCCTCGATGATGCCTGACGGACGAGTCATCTTCGGCGCCGAGACCCAGCCCAAAGACACCAATTTCAAGCCGCGCTGGAATATTTTCATCGGCAATGCCGACGCGGTCCCCAGCCATCGCATTATCACCCCCCTCAATCCCAAGGCGCTCGAAGGCGACTGCACCCCCGCTTTCAAGGGCGATCCCTATCCCGTCGCCGACATCGACGAAAATATCGCGTTCATCTCAACCGTGCCCCACGGCCGCGATGCGCTCTTCTTTTATTCCCGCGGCAAGCTCGCCTGCATGGTAAAAGCCGGCGACAAAACCAGCGAAGGGCATCAGATCGCGATCCTGAGTTTCGGCAGCGCCCAAATCGGCGAAGGCGGCCAGGTCGCGTTCACCGGCTTTCTCGGCGACAGCGACAAACCCGCCACCCATCGCCAGGCGCTCCTGCTTGCTTCCAATCGCGGCCCCGTTACCGAGCTCGCCGTCGAAGGTGAATACGGCCCCAATCACACCCTCTACCAGCGACCCTTCGGATTGCCGGCTGCGCTGCCCACACCGCTCGGCATCATGGTCGCGTTCACCGCCAAGACTCCCAGCGGCGCCGCGCTGTTCCTCTACAGCGGCGGCTCGATGGCGCGAATACTGCCCACTGGAACCCTGACCAGCGTCGGCCCCGTGTCATATCTGTCCGCGGGACGCCCGGGCCTGATGGCGGACGGAACTACCGCCGTGCTCGCCGGATGCGCCCACATCCCCGCAATCTTTCGCCTCACCCGCCAGCGACTCGATCTGCGGATCGAACGCGGACAGCTGACTCCGTTCGGCACCGAACTCCAATCGCTCGGCGACCCGGTCCTGACCGCGTCGGGCGCGATGTTCGTCGGCGCCACTGATACCGACGATCGCGAGAAGCTCTACGTGCTGTCGCCTGACGACGCGTTTTTCGAGGTCGGCGAATCCGAATTCATCTACCGCATCGCGATGGGCGCGCAGAAACACCACTCGATCTTCACCGGCACCCTCTCGGTAAACCAACACGGCGACTTCGCCTACCTCGGCGGCCGCTAATTACAAATCCCCACCCGCCCATTCCGCTCCCCTCTTTTCCTCTCCCAGAATGGGAGAGGATCGACGGTGAGGGTCCTTATGCAGCGCGCGGAGTTAGGATGTCGCGTTCCGCGCCGCTGATTATTCGCGCCGACGGAGCGGGTGAGGGTGTTTTCGCGCGCGATTCAAGATTCTGCCTTTGTGCAACTCCTTTTCTCCGCGCGCGCTTCCTGCCATTTTGACCAGATGGCAGAACACGCAAAATTTATCGCGCTCACTCCGAAAATCTACGCGTATCTCGAAGCACACGGCCACAACGGCGATCCGATCCGCGCCGAACTCGCCGCCGAAACCGCAAAATTAGGCCGCATCAGCGCGATGCAGATTGCCGCCGAGCAGGGCACCTTGATGGCCATCCTCGCCGGCGCGATCGGCGCGCGCTCCGCGGTCGAAGTCGGCACCTTCACCGGCTACAGCGCACTCTGCGTCGCTCGCGCATTGCCCGCCGACGGCAAGCTCCTGTGCTGCGACGTGAACGCGGAATGGACCAGCGTCGGCCGCCGCTATTGGGAACGCGCCGGCGTCGCCAACAAGATAACGCTCAAGCTCGGTCCCGCCGCCGATACCCTGAAGGCCCTGCCCGCTTCGCACACCTTCGACTTCGCTTTCATCGACGCCGACAAGACCAGCTACCCGATCTACTACGAGGAAATCCTCAAGCGCCTGCGGCCGAGCGGACTCATCCTCATCGACAACGTGCTGTGGAGCGGCGCCGTCGCCGACGATGCGAACCAGGACGCCGACACGCAAGCGCTGCGCAAGCTCAACGATTTCATCGCCAGCGACACCCGCGTCGAAGCCGTGATGCTCGGCATCGCCGACGGCCTGACCATCGTGCGCAAGAAGTAGCCTCCTAACCTCCCCTTGTCTGAGGGGAGGTCGCCGCGCGCCAAAGGAGCGCGCGGGAGAGGTGCAACGCAAGGCATAGCACCAACGCCGACTCGTTTAATCGCAATTGAATGCCGACGGTTCTTCATATCGTTGAAGCGTTCATCTATCTCCGTATGCGCCGACTCAACACCCCTCGCCTGATTGGCACTCCCGCCGCCGCCGGCCACTTCGCCGATATTCGCCGTCTGCACGCCGACCCGCGCGTGATGGCGACGCTGTCCGCCGACGGCGCGACCTTCACCGAAGATCAATCCCGCGCCTTCCTCGAGCGCGCCGGCGATCACTGGAAGTCGCACGGCTTCGGCTTCTGGATCTTTCGCGACCAAGCCACTGGCGACTTCGTCGGCTACGGCGGTATCAAGCACGCAATCGTCGAAGGCCGCGACGAAATCGAACTCGCGTACGCAATCGCGTCCAGCCACTGGCGCAAAGGATTCGCCACCGAAATCTCAATCGCAGCGCTGAAGCACGCCTTCGACACGATGCACCTCGACCGAATCGTCGCCTTCACCCTGCCCCACAACCGCGCGTCGCGCGCCGTGATGGAACATTGCGGCTTCACCTACGCTCGCGACATCGTCCACGCCAACCTCCCCCACGTCCTCTATATTCTTGAAGCTTCATGAAGACCCGGCGTCGGTGGATTGTTTCTCTCATCGGTGTAGTGTACACTGTGCATACGTCGGAGCCGCAAGTTGGAATTCGAGTGGGACCCGAAGAAGAACGAGCGAAACCTCCGCAAGCATGGAGTTGAGTTCATTGATGCCGTGACTGTGCTCGACGATGACCGCGCGATTACACTCACAGATGAGCACCCCAGTGAGGAACGGTATTTGACCTTCGGCATGGATGCACAAGGACGGGTTTTGGCGGTTTCGTACGCGCTCGACGCGGGCGCCATTCGCATCATCTCGGCGCGCAAGGCAACCTCGCGCGAGCGGGCTCAATACGACGACAAACAATATGAAACGGGAATACGATCTCAGCAAGGGCAAGCGCGGCGCGGTGGCGCCTCTGCCGGCAGAAAAGGTCCGGATCACCATACGACTCGACCGCGACATCGTCGATCAATTTCGCGCGATGGTTCGCCGAGCACACCGAGGCAACTATCAGACTTTGATCAACGATGCGCTCCGAGAGCATTTGCAGCGTCCAAGCCTCGCTCAGCAAGTCGGCAAGGAAGTGCGCTCGGTGTTGCGCCAGGAACTTCACAGGGTAAAGGCAATCGCCTGACGCACAAATCTTTTTCCGTCATCCTGACGAAGCGAGCATCGCGAGCCCCCGTGTCATCCTGACGAAGCGAGGCATCGCGAGCCCCCGTGTCATCCTGGCGAAGCGAGCCATCGCGAGCCCCCGTGTCATCCTGACGAAGCGAGCATCGCGAGCCCTCGTGTCATCCTGACGAAGCGAGCATCGCGAGCGGCAGGAAGGATCTCGGACAGCTTCGCGCCACGCGAAGCCGGTTCCGGTCTCCGAGTCGCCCGCCTTGGGCGGGCCACCACAGTTGGAGCGCACCTCATCCGCACGCTAGACTTGCCCTCTCCATGGACGAACGCTACGACCCAAAACAGATCGAGCCCGCCTGGCAGTCCGAATGGGACCGAACCCGGCTCTACCTCACCCGCGAGGACCCCGGCCGCCCGAAATTCTACATCCTCGAGATGTTCCCCTATCCCTCGGGCGCCGGCCTCAGCGTCGGCCACTTGCACAACTATGTCCCGTGCGACGTCGTCGGCCGTTACAAGCGGATGGCGGGATTCAACGTGCTGCATCCGATGGGATGGGACGCGTTCGGCCTGCCCGCCGAGAACGAAGCGATCCTCAAAGGCTCGCATCCGACCGAAACCGTCCCGCGCTACGCCGCCAACTTCAAGCGTCAGTTGACGATCTCCGGATGCGCGTACGATTGGTCGCGCGAAATAAATTCGTCGTCGCCCGAGTACTACCGCTGGACCCAGTGGTTCTTCCTGATGCTGCTCAAGCGCGGCCTCGCCTACCGCGCCAACGGCGCGCAATGGTGGTGCGACAAGTGCCGGACGATTCTCGCCAACGAGCAGGTCATCAACGGATGCTGCTGGCGGCATACCGACAATCCGGTCACCAAAAAAGATCTCGAACAGTGGTACATCAAGATCACCGATTACGCCGATCGCCTGCTCGCCGATCTCGACGGCATCGATTGGCCCGATCCGATCAAGCTGATGCAGCGCAACTGGATCGGCCGCAGCGAAGGCGCCGAGCTCGCTTTCCCCGTCGCCGGCCACAAAGATAAGGAAGTCCGCTTTTTCACGACCCGTCCCGACACCGTCTTCGGCGTCTCGTTCATGGTGCTCGCGCCCGAGCATCCGCTGGTCGCCGAGATTACCTCTGATGCACAGCGCGCGCAGGTCGAAGCCTACGTCGCCGAAGCGCGCCGCCAGACCGAAATCGAGCGGATGTCCACAGCGAAAGAAAAATCCGGCGTCTTCACCGGCGCCCACGCGCACAACGTCTTCACCGGCAAAGATATCCCCGTCTGGATCGCCGACTACGTCCTGATGGGCTACGGCACCGGCGCTATCATGGCCGCCCCCGGCGAGGATCAGCGCGATTTCGATTTCGCCACGAAGTACGGGCTCGAGATTCCGCGCGTGACAGCGCCGCCCGACGGCACCGCCCCGCCTGCCGATCGCGCCTTCACCGATCACGGCCTCGCCATCAATTCCGGCTTCCTCAACGGCAAGCCGACGCTTGAAGCGATCACCGCGGTATGCGAGTACGCCGAAAAAAACGGCGTCGGCCGCGCCACCATCAACTACCGGATGCGCGATTGGCTGATCTCGCGTCAGCGCTACTGGGGATGCCCGATTCCGATCGTCTATTGCAAGACCGACGGTATCGTCCCCGTGCCGGAAGACCAACTGCCCGTGCTGCTTCCGCCGATGAAGGACTACCTGCCCTCGGGCACCGGCCGCTCCCCGCTCGCCAACGTGCCCGAGTTCGTCAACACGACATGCCCCAAATGCGGCGGCCCGGCCGATCGCGAGACCGACACGCTCGACGGCTTCGCCTGCTCGTCATGGTACTTCCTGCGCTTCGCCTCGCCCCACGAAAACGCGCGCCCCTTCGATCGCCGCGCCGCCGACTACTGGCTGCCGGTCGATCTGTACGTCGGCGGCGCCGAGCACGCCGTGATGCATCTGCTGTACGCGCGGATGTGGACCAAGGTGATGTTCGACGAGGAGCTGATCGGTTTCGACGAACCGTTCCCGAGTCTGCGCAACCAGGGCGTCGTCTGGGCGAGCGACGGCCAGCGGATGTCGAAGAGCAAGGGCAACGTCGTCACGCCCGACTCGATGATCGAAAAGTACGGCGCCGACGCGCTTCGGCTCTGGGAACTGTTCATGAGCCCCTTCGACGAAGCGACCAACTGGAACGAAAGCGGCATCGCCGGCACGCTCAGATTCATCCAGCGCGTCTGGACAATGATGCGCCGCTACATCGAGTCCGGCGCGCCCGCCGGCAATCCGAGCGAAGAAACCCAAAAGCGCACCCACAAAACTACCCAGTTGGTAACCGATCACATCGATCGCCTCCGCTTCAACACCGCGCTAGCCGCGATGATGGATCACCTGAACTACATCGCAAAACTAAAACCCGAAGAGCTAGGCCGCTTCCCCGCCGAGTCATTCATCCTGCTACTAGCCCCGATGGCCCCCCACGTAACCGAAGAAATCTGGCGCGCCCTCGGCCGCACGACGTCAATCCACCTGGAACCCTGGCCTAAGTTCGACCCAAAACTAGTAATCGACGAGATGGTCACAGTTGTAGTGCAGGTGAGCGGCAAAGTCCGCGACCGCCTCCAAGTCCCGGCCGGCACGTCCGAAGATGAGGTGCGCGCGCTGGCGCTCAACAGCGAGGCCGTCAAACGTCACCTCGACGGCAAACCGCCAAAGAAGTTCATCTTCATAAAAGACAAGATGCTAAGCATCGTCGTGTAGTTTGTCCCTCGAGGCGCGATCGCGTGACATGCACTTGTGCTACTGAGCGTTGTCGGTCGCGCAGCGGCCTGATAATCCATTGTTCGTGAACGCCTGCCACGCCGTCGCTTTTGCGCTGTTGCTAGCCGTTCCCGGGAGGGCATTGGCGGGCGGGTGGTACCTCATGGAGCCACCGACCAAGGCGGACGTTGACACGAGTTGCACTAGCGAGCCGAGCGTGCTCGACCGCGCACGAGCAGTGCTATATTCAAGGACTAGCTCGTCAGTACAATTCGATCGATGCCTGCCAGAGGCTGAGGTAATTGCAGCTGAAGCACCTCTGTCGAGTTGGTGCCAAGCGGAATCGTATCAAACTCTGAGAGACTGCAAATCTGACCTGGACTTGCAACGTACAGCCGAAAGTCCGCCCTTGCCGTGCTATGAGCCATCACCGTTTGCTGCTTCGCATCAAGACGACGCGAAAGCGTATGCCGAGCGGATACTGAAGAATTTCGAAACAGAATTCAAGCAAATCTGGCCACTTAGGGAAAAGTGGTATTCCTCTCTTCCCAAGGAAACTAGAGATCGCGAGGATGCATACAATCGCGGAGAATCGCGATCAAGCCCTAGCGACATCGAACAGGCCGTCGATTGGCACAATGAGTTTAAGGAACTCGAAGATAAATTCTACCTAAGCCACCGCGCGGATTATCCCGCAGCGACGTGGGAAGCCGCTAGCGACGAATTTGACAGAGAACGCGGTAGATCTTCGCGGTGCATAGCTTCCGACGATGCGCGTCTCAAGGGGAAATAGAGCAGCGGGGACCGCCGCAATGTCAGAGCAGGAGCGCTGGAAGAAAACCCGTGAGGAGATGGAGTTGGAGCGCTTTCTCGAAGCGTATAAGTGGACGACCGGAGAAACCCTCGAAGTCGTCAAGCCTTCTGAGAGGCCGGACTTCATTTGCGTTCGACCAGACGGATCTCGCACAGGCGTGGAGTTGGTGAAGGTAATACGGGACCCCGAGTCGAAATGGGCAGATGAGGCACTTTCCGGCAGACAGTACATGCAGGCGGGAGAGGCGATAGACTGGGTTTGCGCGGCCGTTGAGGAAAAGGGAGCGAAGCGACAGGAGCAGGATTGGTCTTGCCAAGAGAGCACGATTCTCGTCGTCCAGCTAATGGACTGCCCCTTATCGTCGCTGCTGTATTTGCTCGAAACTGTAGACTCTGAGGCCCATGGCTTCAGGGAGATTTGGATCGCCGACTACGCTGGTATAGAGCGCTACGGGATCGTGGAATTGTTCGGGCTTCATCCGCCAGAGTGGCGAGGACATCACGAGCGATACGCTGGACGAAAGCCTTACGGCTGACCACTACCGAATTGCGGACTCTGAAAAAGAAGACGCCAACCCCCTGATGCCTCTTTGAGTGCCCGAATCCACGGGCAAGGTGACTCAGGACTTACACTGGCAAGATAAAGTATAACCTTTTCATCTCATCAAGGAGCGACCGATATGGCCGACGAAGTTCTCAAAGTCACACGCCATCCGAATTACGCGGTGCTGACTCTCAACCGTCCCGAGAAGCGCAACGCCCTTAACCAGCCGCTGATCGATGCGCTCGATCAGGCGCTCCGCAAGTTCGAGAATGATCGCGAAGTCCGGGCGCTGCTGTTGCGCGGCGAGGGCGCAAGCTTCTGCGCCGGTATCGATCTGAAGGAAGTCGATGAGACGACCGGCGTGCATAATCCGACCTCGCTCGAATCCGTCTTCGGCCGCCTCGAGCGTTTTCCCGTGCCGACCATCGCCGCCGTGCAGGGCGCCGCACTCGCCGGTGGACTCGAGCTCGCGCTCCATTGCGACCTGCGCATCGCATCGGACAATGCCAAGCTCGGCATGACCCTCGGCCGCGTCGGCCTGATGGTGCCGTACGACTTCACCCGCAAGCTGATCGAGGTTTGCGGCTCCGCCAACACCGCCTGGATTCTCTACACCGCCGACCTGCTCGACGCCGAGCGCGGCCGCCACATGAATATGGTTCACGAGGTCGTCGCCGACGCCAAGCTCGCCGAGGCGGCCACTGCGCTGGCCGAGAAAATAGCCGCCAACGCCCCGCTCTCTCTGCGCGCGATGAAGGCGACGGTCCGTCGATGCATGTCCGAGACCTTCGACGCATGGCACGACGACATGCTGCAGATGGCGCGCTCGGTCCGCGAAAGCAGCGACGCCAAGGAAGGCGTCCGCGCGTTTTTGGAAAAGCGCAAGCCGGTCTGGAAGGCGCAGTAGCGCCGATCGCGGAACCGGTGCCGGCTTCGCTGACGCGAAGCTGTCCGAGATCCTTCCCGCCGCTCGCGATGCTCGCTCCGTCAGGATGACAGGCGCCAAAAAAAATCGCGCGCCCCGCCGGGAGGAGACGGGGCGCGCGATGGCTCCTTAGAGCCGGCCGAATTCGCGAACTCTACTACCTGTACTGATTGTATCCGTAAGGCACTCCACCGCAGTTCCGCTCCGCGCGATGCAGTTGATTGAGCAGGTCGGCCGCCGCCGCCGGATGCCCGGTCGCTTCGTCGTGGCGATACACGTTGCGCAGATGCTGCGCCCACGCGCACGCGCCTCCGCTATAACCGTACGGCATTACCCAGCCGCCGGCCGCGTACTCGCGATCACGATCGAAGTCGCGGTCGCCATAGTGCTTGTAATCGCGGTCGCCGTGATTGTAGTCACGGCCGCCGTCGTCGCGGTCTCCGCGCACTTCGCGATTCACCGCAACTGGCGGCGCGCCGTCGTAAGCGCGGCTATGATCGCGCGACTCGTTGCGAATAGCCGGCGCGGCATTGCGGGTCTCGACCCGGGCGCTGTGCTGATCGCGCGACTCGACGCGAACCGCCGGCGCCGCCTTATGTTCCGCGGCTCTGCCCTGTGCTTGATTCGACCGCGATTCCGTCTGCACCTGCCGCGAATTGTTTTTGCCGCTATCGCGATTCTGCGCGGCCGCCGTCATCGGAGCCGCGATCAGCGCGAGCCCTATCAACCCGGTCATCAGATTTCTGCTGAATTTCATAGTCATTCACCTCTACCCGATAGGTAGAGCATCAAAGATGCCAGCCGCTGCTCGCAAAAAAACCCTGAATAACCCGTTCCTCTTCGCGCTAAACCTCAAGCGGGTAACGGCTCCCGCCGGAATCGGCAATTTTTGCCCCAAACGTTTCCGGGCAACGAAAACCCCAAAATCGCAACCTCGAACACCATCTTAATGTACGTTTAACGACCGCCGCCGCAGCCCGAAATCTCGCATCCTTCTGTTCCCCTCTCCACAAGGTGACCTTTGCATAACCGGTCTCGCCGCTCTTCCCCTCTCCCAGAATGGGAGAGGATCGAAGGTGAGGGTCATTATTCAGCGCGCAGAGTTAGGATGTCGCGTTCCGCGCCGCCGATTATTCTCCTCTCCCGCTTGCTTGCGGGAGAGGCCGCGCCTCCGGCGCGGGTGAGGGTGTTTTGGCGCGCGATTCAGGATTCTGCCTCCACTCCGAATCCGCGCGCATATTATGCGAGGCTCTCAGAAGCGAGAGGGGTTAGGGGTGAGGTCGCCCGCGAGCGTCCCGATGCCGCAACTATCCTTACTTCAGCAGCGTAGCCGTATGCCCGGAGCGAGGCTCGTAAAGATTGGGACCCGGCGCGAAGGTTCCAGTGGCAGGATCGTAGATCTGGGTAATGTTGTTCTCGTTCCCCCCGGCAATCAGCACCTTGCCATTGGCAAGCATCGTTACGGTTTGGTCGTTGGTGTTTCCTGGATAGGTAATCGCTGAAAAGGTGCCTGCGACCGGATCGTACAACTCCGCGTCCGACGAGTACGGGTTCCCGCCGATGATGAATACCATGCCGTCCTCGCTGCAGTTACATCCTTGGATCAAGACCCCGCCCCCCTCATCCTCGTTTCCGTCAAGCTTAGAGCCAGTGACGGTAAAGGTTTGCGTAGTCGGGTCGAAAAGCTCCGCACTGCTGAGGAATCCGCCTGACGGCACCGGGAATTCCTGGCCCGTGAATCCTTCCGCGACCAGCACCTGCCCATTGGCGAGTAAGACGGTCACATGATCCTGGCGGGAGTCGTGCATGCTCCCGGTTGCGGTGAAGGTACCCGTCGCGGGATCGTACAGCTCCGCGCTCGCCTGCGTGCTCGTATGGCCTGCGTTATAGCCGCCTACCAGCAGCACCTGTCCAGCCAGCGGCCCCGATGGCAGCAGGGTCGCGGTGTGGCTCTCGCGCGCCGTGGTCATGCTGCCGGTGGCAGCGAAGGTACCGCTCGCCGGATCGAAAAGCTCGGCAGTATCGAGCGCAGTGTTGGTCGGATCGTCGCCGCCTGCGATCAGCACTTTGCCGTCGGCCGGGCAACTGCATCCTTCTATCAAAGTCGCCGTATGGTCCTGCCTCGGGACGCTCATATTTCCCGTCGCCGTAAATTCCAGCGTCTTGGGATCGAAGATCTCCGCGCTCGACAGGGTGGTCGCGTAGTTGCCGTCATTCGTCATCCCGCCGGTCAGCAAGACCCGGCCGTCGGCCAACAGGGTGGCGACGTGGTCAACCCGCTGTGCGGTCATTAAATTCGGGAGCGACTCAGTGGTGTTCGTTTGCGCGTGATACACCTCCGCCACTAATGGCGGACCGGCGGGGACACCGCCGGCTATCAGCACGTCGCCTGCGGTTATGGTCGGGGTAGGCGTAGCAGTCGGGGTAGGCGTAGCAGTCGGGGTCGAAGTAGCAGTCGCCGTCGGGGTAGGCGGCGTGCCTTTCACTTTGCCCTTGAGTTTGACCGAAGTCGATCCGTGCGGAGCGCTGCTGATGACGGCGATCTTGGCCGGTTGCACCTTGCCGCTCGAGGTCGGAGCGAATTCGACCGTCACAGTCGCGCTCGCACCCGGCGCAAGTCCACTGACGTCGCCCCCTGAGATGACGGCGAAGGGCGCTGGCACTGAACCGATCGACAGGGTCATTGCCGCCTTCCCACGATTGCTGATCGTGAACGTCCGCGTTTCGGTGGCGGGACCGTGGCCGAACTGTATTTTGAATGAAAGCGACTTGGGCGCGACTTTCAGTTTCGCAGTCGGCGGCTTTGCTGCCGGAACTTCCCGGGC
Source organism: uncultured delta proteobacterium (assembly GCA_963717005.1). GTDB lineage: Bacteria > Desulfobacterota > Binatia > Binatales > Binataceae > Binatus. The sequence continues at coordinate 2,719,635 of OY970324.1, read as the reverse complement.
GGACCCGGAACCGATCACTATCAACATGCACGCCAGGATCAGCCCAACCGCTGCTCCCGGAGCCCGCGAAAGAAGACGTCGATAGCCCAAACCTGGCTCCTCCCGGCGCCACATGACCACCAATCAGCGCAGACGCGGCGTGACGCGTCTCAGGCCGTCTTGATTTGATTTAAACCGCTTTAACTCTCCGATCATCTCACCACCTACAACAGATCGCCGCGCTCTGCAAGGTTTTAGCTAAATTCAGTCGCCGGTCCCCCAAACCCCGAATCTTTCTCGACGCCAAACGCGATCCTTCACCGATAGAGCTTCATCGGCTCCACCCCCGCGCTGAACGCCGTCGCCGACAGCAGCAAGCGCGGCGCCGACGCGCAGTTGGCCACCGGCGCGTGCAATATCAGCGGATGCGCCAAAATTACATCGCCCGCGTCGCCCGTCATCTCAACCACCCGCAGCTCCACTCCATCGGCCTTGGTTCCGACGCTCATGAACCGCCGCACTCGCTCGGCTTTCTCATCCCGCGCGCACAGCGCCTTCACCCACGGATGCGCCCGAATCAACTGCTTGCGGGCCTCCGCCGAAGGAATACTCTCGCCCTCGCGCACCAGATTCTGGACCAGCCGATGAGACCCGGCGACGAAAACCGTGCCGCCACCGCCCGCCGTCAGCTTCGCCAGGCAGGTGAAAATCCGCACGCCCGCCATCCCCGACATCGCTCGCGACGCCGGGAAATCCAGATGCCAGCTGCTGTATGGAACGTCCCAACGCTCCCGCGATTCCGGAAACGTCACCAGCAGCGATCCCCATCGCTCCGGCCGCCGCCATTTTCCCCGGCCCAGCAGATCATCAAGCGCACCACAGACAACTGCGTTGCCGACTTGCTCGAAAGTTTCCGACTTCGGGATATGACGCGTGCCCATGAACCGATAAGCGCCGCCAATCTGCTCGACTGCGCGGCTGCCGGGTTCCGGCCAGGTCTCCGGCGCATCGCGATGTATCTGGTGTCGCTCGCGCAGGCTGTTCCAGATTCTCCCCAGCATCTCCTCGACCTCCGATTTCGCGATCGCGCCCGGCAGCCGGACTATTCCGCTCTGATTGAATTCATTGCGCTGATCGGCAGTAAGCATCGAGCACCTCTCTCCGGCTCTTCGACCCGTCCGGTCTCGCGAAAAGTGCAACGCGAAAAACGAAAACGCCTCGCGCCTGCCCATCTCAGACTCCGGATGGACAAACGCGGGGCGTCCCCGCGTTCAGGCCCGCTTCATTATACCGTCAAAGCAGACTCGGATATTTCGCCAATCGCGGCAGGTCGTCATCACCGCCGCCTGAAATTTTTTATAACAGGGCTTCCTCGCGGTGACAACCGCCCAAACCCGTCGGAGCCGGTACCCGGAGTTCACCGCCTGCATTTTTCCTTTCCGCATCCACCTGCTAATCTTCAACCCGAAAATTGCCCAACCTCGGCACTGGAAAGGAGACCGCGACCAATGACCATCAAAGAGCGTTTCGGGCTTGTGACCATGACTCTCGCCGCCGCCTTCGCAGGAGGCGCTGTGTCCGGCCATTTCTTCGCCGCTCGCACCGTTGACGCCGCCAACGCGCCCCACATGATCACCGCGCAGAAGTTCATGCTGGTTGACTCCCGCGGCAAGACTCGCGGCGAGTTCAATGTCACCAAAAAAGGCGTCGCCCAAATCGCCGTCTTCGACGGCAAGGGCGCCCTCCGCGCCGGTCTCGGCGTCGGCGCCGACGGCGCCCCGGCGCTCGGCATCTACGGCTTCGACGGCAAGCCGCGCGCCGAAGTCGGTCTCACCAATAGCGTCGCTCGCGTCGTCCTGTTCGACGCCAATGCGACCGCCCAGGCCACCCTCGGCGTCGCCCCCGACGGCCAGACCGGCATCGGCCTGATGGACAAGGCCGGCAATCCGCGCGCCTCGATCATCGTGCAAGCCGACGGCACTCCCACCCTGCGCCTCGGCGACAAGGACCGCGGACGCATCGGCATGGATATGACGCCCGACGGACGCCCCGGCCTCGCACTGCTCGGTCCCGACGGCAAAACGCGCGCCTCGCTCACCCTCAATACCGATGGCGCCGGGGCGCTGACCTTGTTCGATGCCAGTGGCAACCCCGTCAACTCCGTCCCCTGATTCACCGTTCACGGGGCGGCCAGCAACGGCCGCCCCTTTTTTTCAGCGCTCCAACGCAAAGGAACCAATGCCGCAACGCCCGACCACATCGCTCGTCCGCATCTTCCTGATCGCCGCGCTTGCGGCCGCGCTTGCCGGATGCAGCTCGGTCTCCAATTCGCTCGAACCGCAGCCGCCGACACCTCAACAACAGGCCGAGCAAGTCGAGCCGATGCTCTCCGCCGCCGGTTTCCGCATGCTGCCCGCCGACACTCCCGAGCGCCTGCAGCAGCTCTCCTCGCTGGTCCCGCTCCAGGTCAATTACTACGTCGGCAAGACCGGCACCCTGCACTACTACATGGCCGATCCCGACTACTGTAAGTGTATGTACATCGGCACCGAGCAGGATTATCAGCAGTACCAAAAGATGAAGCTCAACCAACAGTTCCAGGCCAAGGAAGGCGAGGTCTCGCGCGAAAATCTCGAAGCCCAGCAGATGGAAGAAATGGACATGCAGGCCGAGATGTTCAACCCTTACGGCATGGGCCTCGTCGGCCCGATGGGCCCCGCGATGTACTGGTGAGGCGAACCTCGCTGCACGATTACTCTCTCCTGAAACAGAAAAAATGAACTTTGACGCCTTCCTCGAGCGATCCCGCGCGCAATGGCCCGAGTTCGCCGACCCGCGCCGCCTCGCCCGCTCGACTCATCCCGCCGACCGCTCGCTCTCGCGCGTCCTCGACGAAATCCCCGGGATGGCCACCGAGAACAAGCTCCGCCTCCTCAATTGCGCCGTCGCCTCGCTCGACCCGGGCGAAGTTTACGTCGAAGTCGGATGCTACAAAGGTGCGAGCCTCGTCGGCGCCGCGACCTCCAATCCTGACGCGCGCATCTTCGCGTGCGACAATTTCTCCCAGTTCGACGGCGCCGCCGACGCCCTCCGCCGCACCCTCGACGCGCACACCTCGCCCGGCCAGGTCACCTTCCTCGACCTCGACTTCCGCGAATTTCTCGCCGCCGCGCCATGGTCCCCCGCCCGCATCGGCGCCTACTTCTACGACGGCGGCCACTCCTTCGCCGATCAATACGACGGCGTCGCGCTCGCCGTCCCTCACCTCGCCGACGACGCCGTCGTCATCATCGACGACACCAACAAACGCGCCGCCCGCTCCGCCAACAACCTCGTCTCGCGCGCGCTCGCCCACTTCGATCTGATTCTCGATCTGCGCACTCCGCGCAATCACTCCCCCACCTGGTGGAACGGCATCCAGGTCTATCGCTATCGCCGCAGTCCCACCGACGCCGCAGTCCACTTCCCCACCAGCGGCTTCTCGATCAGAAAATTTGTCTACGACGACATCTTCCTCGAGCTGAAACACCGCCGCCGCGCCCGCCGCGAGGCCAGAAGAGCCCGCCGCCGCGCCAAACCTTGACCCCGCATCTTTCTTAACCCTGGGTGCAGGGGTCACCCCTGCCCAAGGAGGTGTGGAACCCACGGCGGGTTCCACATTCAATCAAGTGGATTCGCCCCCTTGATCCCGCTCAGCACCGCCTCCCCTTCTCCCGCCGCCGCGATCCCCAGCTTGTCCAGTATCGTCTTCTGCCCCACTCTCAGCCCACGATCCGCCAGCATCGCGACCACCTCCGCAAACGCCTTCACGTCGCCGTCGTCGGGCAGTCCCAGCTCAATTCTCGGATAATGCTTCTGCGGTCCCATGTTCAGCTCGACGATCGGCCGGATCAAATCGCGCCCGAGCGTCGCCGCCAATCGCCGCGCGTCCGCATTCAGCAGGTCGCGCCGCACTCCTTCATGTACCTGGGCGGCCGCCCGCGACCCTCCCGAATTAGGCATTTCAGTAGTCAATGTCTGCCCGAGCACTGCCTTACTCACTTGCGCATCCAGGTACTCGCAAAATCGCTCGTACAATTCCGCGCTGCCATTCTGATGCGCCTCGGTAAACTCTATTACCATCGATTCCGGCATTATAGCCGCCGCATCAGTGCCTATTCGCGATACTGCATTGAGTAATGCCAGTTTATCCTGTTCCGATGCCCCCGGATGGTATTTCCCTACTCTCAGTGGCTGCCCGAATACCTCAGTGAACGTTACCCAGTCCTTTAGTACGTAGTTCTTGAACAGGTACGCCCACCCGGCCGCCCGCGCCAATCCTCCGCGTATCGGCAGGCCGGCCTTGGCCTTCGCCAGATGCGTCACGAACTTGTACGGCGCCAGCGGCGCCGTCATCGGCTGTATTCCGATTCCCGGACTCATCGCCGCATACAGTCCGCCGCCCCCGAAATGCGTCGGCAGGCGCGCCTGCGCGCCGCTCTCGGCCGCGACCGCCTCTCCCTTCAGCGTCCGCACCAGAATTTCCTCGCCCGAAATCCAGTCGAACGCGAACCAGCGCGGGTCGCGCCATTTCAACTGCGCGGGAAACCATTCTCTCCCAGAGGTATCCCACATTATCTCGGTCGCCGAAAATCCCTTCCCCACCGCGTCGAGCACGTCGAACAGCACGCTGTCGAGCTGGATCGGCCCGGCGCAAATCATTTCGCGCACCATCGCCGCCGCGCGTTGATCGTCGGCTCCGTTCGAGGCCGCGCGCACGATCACATCCAGCTGCGCCACCGCGTTCTTGCGGGTGCTCAGCACGGCCAGGTAGTGGAGATCCTTCTCCTCAATCTCTTCGGCCAGCTCGAGATACAAATACGGATCTCCGAACTCCGCCTGCTGCAGGATTCCGCTCAGCCGCTCCGGGGTCAGACCGATCGACGGATGCATCACCGAATATATATTTCGCACGCCCGCCATCGTCGGTGCCGCCTGCTCTTCGCGCAACATCCCTGTATCAACTTCGCGCCCGTAAGCATCGTAGAGTGTCATTGATTTACTCCGTGGCAACTAGTCAGTTCGAGATTCTTTGCCGGCCGCTTCGCCTATTTTCAAAAACCACTCGGCCCCGCACCGATGACACGAGTCGGGCAATCGAACGATCGCGAGTATAAACTCGTACCCACACTCTTCGCACTTCCATCTCCAGTAGCTATTCACTGTTAGTATGTCCAAATCCTAACCTTGTCCGAGGAGAGGTCGGCGTAAGCCGCGAAGCGGTGTCGCCGGGAGCGGTGCAACGCCAGACACAAGGCACTGAATTTTAGAACCCACGCACCCGCCCCCCAACCATCTCATCTTCCACCGGCGCCGCCCCGAACGGATTCGCCCTCACCTCAAAACCTTCCCTGCTCTTCGCGCCGCGCGCCGGGATATACGCGATCCGCCCGACTTCCGCCCGCGACGCGAAGAACGCCAGCGCCGCCGCCATCGCCGAGTCGCCATGCCGCCCCTTGCCGTCGCTGCCCGCCCGCCGCTCCGAAATCTTCGCCACTCCGTTTTCGAGCACGATCGCGCGATGGTCTCCGAGCACGTCGGCGTCCTTCGGTATCTCGATCGTGCCGTCCTCGAACGCCGCTTTGTAGCGCGGCATATTCTCGCGGTACCACGACTCCGACAGCATCACCTGCGCGATGCGCGCGCCGTAGCGCTGCGCCGCCGTCTCCGCCAGATATTGTCCGTTGCCGCGCGCGTCCATCGCGCCCGTCGTGAAGCGCGGCAGCCGATCGATAATATAGAAGAGCACCTGCTCCTGGTTGCGAAACGGAATATTGCGCAGCTCGACCACGAACGGCGTGCGCCGCGTCAGGTCCTGCCCGATTTGCAGCGGCCAGATTACGGTCAGGTCGCCCGAACGGCCGAAGTCTTCGCCGAAATAACTTGCCAGCGCGGGATTGAGCGCCGCGATCACCGGCGCGAGGTTGTCATCGCACCACGCCTGCGTTTCGGAATAGCGCTGCGCTTCCGGACGGCCCGAAAATTCCGCCGGCATCTCCCACCGCAGGATCGGAATTCCGGCTTTCATCCGCGCCTCGATCAGCACCGAGCTGAGGTACGCGCCCGACGACGCGCGCGGGATGCAGAACAGCTCTTCGCCGACGTTGTCGCCGTAGTAATCGACTATCTGCTGACGCCATTCGTGCTGCTTTTCCTCGCTCCACTCAATTTCGCTCTGCTCGCAGATTTTTTTGTATAGTCCTTCGGCCAGGGCTTCATCGAAAGTTGTCCGATGAAGTGAGTATGGCCTCCTCCCGGCGCGAATCTCACTGACTAGTTCATTGAATGCATTATGCGCCCCGTTGTGAGTACTGATTATCCGCACCAGTCCGCCCCACATGGTAAACGCCAGCGCGGCTTTCAGCAGTCCGGGCAAATCTTCGTGAAAGGCGGCCTCGTCGATCACCGCGCAGCCGTCTTTGCCGCGCAGATTCGACGGCCGCGACGACAGCGCCACGATTTTGTGACCCGACGCGAAGCGAATTCGGTAGGCCAGGATGGCGTTGCGCTCGTCCTCGAGCACGATCTCCTCGATCGCCTCGGCCGCGCGGTTGAAGCGCCGCGCCCAGCGCGCGGCCGCTTCGATAAACTCCAGCGCCATGTCCTTGTTGTAGCCGATATACCAGCCGTCCATCCCGGCCCGCCCGCCGGTCGCCGCCCCCAGCGCGCGATCGGCGGCCTCGGTCCAGGTAATCCCGATCCGCCGCGATTTCTCGCTGACCTTGACCTGCGATTGATCGGCGAGCCATCGCCGCTGGTATGGAAGTAGTATTGAGAGAGGTTCACTCATTTTGGGTAGTGGCTATTGCTTTTTCCTAACCTCTCCTTGTCCGAGGAGAGGTCGGCGTAAGCCGCGTGAAACGCGGTGTCGCCGGAAGAGGTACAACGCCGGACAGATGCGCGGCGCTGACTCGTCTAATCGCAACCCAAGGACACTGGTCCGCCCGCCTTCTGACCGCAGCACAACTCGCGCATATGGTCTGTCGGGCGTTGCACCTCTCCCGGCGCACTCCTGCGGCGCGCGCCGACCTCCCCTCGGACAAGGGGAGGTTATTAGTACGCTCGGCGATCTCACTTCCTTCCCTCATATCTCCATCAGCACCGCCTTGATCTGCTCCGCCGCCTCCTTGCTCAACCCCTTCGCCCGCGCCTCCTCCACCTTCTTCCCCGCCTCCGCCACTCCGGCGCGCGCCCGCTCCGCCCATTTGCGATGCTCCGTTTCCGCCCGCGCCAGCCCCGACACGCTGCGCGCGAGTGCCGTCAGATTCACCGGCGCTATCGTTGCGCCTTCCTCGACGGCAGTCCCATTTTCCGTTTCCTTGACTGCCACCAGCACCTCGAACAAATTCGTCTGCACCAGCCTCATCAGCGCGCTTTGCATTTGCTCGTCGTCGCCGTCGAATTGTTCGCAAACGATTCGCGCCTGCTCCGTCGCCATGCGGACCGCCTGCAGCTTCCGCTCGAACTTCTGCCCATACCTGTGTATCGCCGCATGCGAGATCTCAAACCCGTTGTCCCCCAGCCACTTCGCCAGTTGCCGGCAGCTATGCAACCTTCCCGCGGCCAGCATCCGGTCGAGCTCTTCCTTCAAATCCGGCGGCAGCCGCCTTATCTTCCCGGCGTGAAGCGGTATCGGATCGATCGGCACCCGCTTTGGATGCTCTTCTGCGCCCTCTCCGCTCTTCCCCTCTCCCTGTAAGGGAGAGGATCGAAGGTGAGGGTCCGATTCCAGCGCGGGTTTTTTCCACGCGCGACTTAAGATTCCGCTTTTCTCTTCCCCTCTCCTGAAGGGAGAGGGGCTAGGGGTGAGGTGCTTTTTCTTCATCGCCGCGCTCACCAGTACTTGCGCGGGCGGGCGACGCCGGCCGGCGCCGGGAAGTTGTACTCGACCACGTCAACCCCGCTCGCGGTAAGCCGGGCGAACCAGGTCTCACCGCTCTCGCCTTCGAGTTCGAGCAAGCCCAGGTCGCGCAGGTAGGCCAGCTCGCGCCGCACCGTGTTGAGCGATAGCGAGAGCTTGATATCGGCGAGCACGCGCCAGATTATCTGCTCCGAGACCGCAATCGGGCGTCCGGCGTCCACCACCCGCAGCATTCGCCAGCGCGCTTCCTCGCGATTCTTTTGTTCGATATCAATTGCGTCCGGCATACAGCCTTTCCTTTACCTCTGCGATTTGCTCGCGCATTTCTTCGCGCATCCCGTCCAGCTTCGCGTCGAGCGTTCCGCTGAACCTGATCCAGTCTTCGCGCCGGACATATTCGAGCGGCAGATTGACCCGCAATTCCGTCAGCGCGCTTTCAAGATCGTCAACCCGGCCCGAGTCGCGCTGATGCTGTTCGTCGCGCCGCTTCAGCAGCCATTGAATCGTGCTGGCATTGACCGCGACGAAGGCGATAAAAGCAGCGGCCCATCCCGCGGTGTTGCTCAAGTCCACTCAGACGACCTCTTGCGTGAATCGCTCTTCCCCTCTCCCTTTAAGGGAGAGGATTGAAGAGCCTGCCCTGAGCCTGCCGAAGGGTGAGGGTCCTTGCCCAGCGCGCGTCCCTCGCGCGCGATTCAAGATTCTGTTCTCCGCATGCCTTGTTTTCGATTTCACACTGATAAAGATTCACCACCATGCCCTCGATCGAATCGCTCCAGCACAACGCGCGCCGCTCGCGGGCGCACAGACCGACGCGGAACGAATCCGGTGGCGGCATCTGCGCGGCCGCCGAATGCGGCTTGGCGACCTCCGGCGCCATCGCGTCCGCGATTATCGGCGCGAGCTGTTTGACCATAGCTATCGCTGCCGCACTGCCCATCCGCTTAGCCTTTGGCCGCAGTCGCCGGCGCGCCCGACGGAGCGACGACCGGCGCCGGCGCTAACCCGGTCGGGCAATTACCCAGCGTCACGGTCTGCGGCACGATCAACTGATTGCTCGAATTGGTGTAGCCGTACACCTGGCACGAGAACTGGTTGCTCTCGGTCTGATAGGTCGTGCTGATAGACAGCGGCAGCGCCGGCGACTTGCCCTCGCAATAGAGCACCAGGCCGGCGTAATCGACCTGCGCCTGCGCGTTGCAGAAGTTGGTCGCCTCCATGCTGAGCGCGGCGGCGCTGGGCACGATCGTATTCTTGCCGCTGATGATCTGTTTTGGCGTCGGCTGGAGCAGACCGCCGCCCTGCTGCGCGCATCCGGCAAGAGTGAGGGCGAGGACGCAGAGGAGCGACCTCACCCCTAACCCCTCTCGCTTCTGGAGAGGGGAACGAGAGAGAGGGGAGCGGGCATTTTGATTGATTGAACTCATAACAGTTTCTACCTCTTGGTTGGCGGGCGTTTTTTTACGGCGCATAGGTTATGTGGCTTGCGGCGGTGCTGAGCGGAGTCGAAAGCTGGCTCAGGCCCGTATCCACCGGAGTCTCGATATCCATCGTCACGCGGCCGGCACTGTCGCATCGCGCGATGGCGCGATGGGGCGGGAAGAGCAGCGGGATCGGGCTGGTCGAAACGTCAAGCGCCATCGCAGTGCCCGGCGCCATCTCGCCCGTAAGCGGCGCGCGGCCGATCGCGCAATCGAGCGTGAACTGTTGCTCATGCACCTGCGCGCATCCAGCCAGCGTCATCGCGATCAGCAGCAGCGATGCACGAAATGCTTTACTGAAAAAACTGCAAAACACGTCATTCACCGGCGCGCTCGCGGGCGCGGTCGTAGGCGTCGCGGCAGTAGTCGCGATCGTCGTGGAGAATTTTGAACCGCCGCTGGCGCACGAGGTCCTGCTCGAGCGTGAAGCACGCGGCGAGACCGGAGCCGAGCGGACACGGTGATTGATTGGCGTCGGGCAACTGCGGCTTTGGATCGAGCGCCGCAATGCTCTCAATGCGACGCGCCGCGATCGGCGGCGGCCCCTCGATATGCGACTCGAAGGTCGGCGCGCATCCGGCGGCGAACAATTCAATCGCCATGATCGGCATCAACCATCGCTTTGCTCTTGCGAACATCAGCCCTTGCCTCCTCAACGTCGGTCTCTGATTGATCGCTGAGCGCGAGCGGCGCGGTCGCGACGATACGGCCGTAGAGCGCGAAGCCGGCGGTGGTCAGCGCCATCATGTTGCCGGCCGTCAGGCCGTTGGCGGCGATATCGCCGGCGATCAAAACGATCGTGCTGACACATCCGTAAAACGCCTTCGATTTGTAAAAAGCCTTTTTAGTCACCTGAGAAACCTAAATGTTGCCTCGCGCGTTTCGCGGTTACGCATACGCGCGCTTGAGCCAGCCGTTGAGAAAATCGCCACCACGTTTCTGATTCGCGGCGACCAGCCGGTAATGCCCCGCGAACTCCGAGCGCAGCGCCGCCATCAATGCGCAAGGGTCTGCGCGGCGCGCGGCGAGCGTCGTCGCAGGTTCGAGCACGCCGTCCTCGGCGACCGGCGTCCCGCACGCGCGCAAAGCGCGCTGAAGACATTGAACCGCGGCATGCGCGCCGATATTGACGCTGAGATCGAAAGTCTTCGCGGCGAGCGCGGCCGGCAGTTGCGCAAAACCGAACCGCAGCCACCATTCGGTCCAGTAAATTTTCACCGCCGCGTCGCGCGTGAGTGTCGCGATGTCAAGTCCGGGATGCGCGCGCGCGGAAATTCCGAACTTCGTCGCGCCGCCGGGGTCGGCGGGATTCGACGAGTAACCGCCCTCCTCGGCCAGCACGCGATCGACCGCGGCTAAAAATTCCGGGCTGTACGCGTCATGAGCGCTGGTTGATGTGTCCACGTTTCAATCGCTCGGCGATCGGCGCGGACGTTGGCGGTGCGGCGTGAACATTGGATGAGCGCGGGTCGGGCGGGCGGCTCAACGCGAGGACCTTGTACACGTAGCGCTCGGTGCATCGGAGTTCCTGCGCGATGTGCGAGATGCTGACGTGATCGGCGCGCATCGCGACGATTCGCACACGCCGGCGCAAGTGACTGCTGGTCACCGGGACCAGGATTCGATCGCCACCGAACGTGCGCGCCATCGCGAGCGCCGCGGGCAGGCCTATCGAGCGCGTGATCGGATCGCCGGGTGCGGGCGCGCGCGGAACGTAAAAGCGGCGGCCGCCGAAATCGGCGATGAGCTTGTCGGCGGCGTCGCCACCAATCGAATCGCCGATCTGATCGTAAAGCGTGTGACGGACGGCGGCAGCGAACGGATTGAAACGCGGCGTCGGCGAAGGTACGCGGCCGAGTGCGGGCATCCGGCTGGGGGCGGCGTTCATAAGCGGTAGGCGACGCGAAGATTGGACGGAATCGAGCCGATATTGCGGTCGCGGTCGTAAATCAGGCGCCAGCTGATCTCGACGTTGTCATGCACGCAGGCGCGGCAAAGGCCGTGGTTACGCATGAGGTCGGCCTGAGCGGTGTTCGCGTGACACCAGAGACAGGCAGCGACGCGGCTAGCAACGTTGTGACGAACCGGAGCGATCGCGGGTTCCATAAAGACCTCCGCGCGAGTTGGATGGGTAGCGGGCGGTGCCGCGATGAAGGGAAAGATCGGGGCTGATCGGAGAGGAGCGCCGGGCTGAGGAGAAAAATCGTGGGCGCGGCGGGCGTGCGGTCGCAAACTGAGCTAATGATGTGGAGGCGGGGAAATCGATCGGCGACGAGCGGGGGGAAGCAAGCAGGCAGAGGGCGACGGCGGGATAGGGAAAGGGCCGGCGGGGGTGGCGGCTTGGGTTCGAGTTGGGAGTGGTTTGCTTGTGGCGAGATCATGCGCTTTAAGAATCTTATTTCACATAAGGAGATTTATGTCAACTACACTAGTTGACGCTGCATTCAGGTCCCGGCTGACGCAGGTGATTCACTCGTTCGGATCGGTGGTCTCGCTCGCGACGGCGGTCGGAGTTTCGGACAACGCAATCTACAAGTGGCTGGCGGGGCGCGGACAGCCGAGCGTCGCGAATTTGGTGGCGTTGGCGCGCGCGGCGCGGGTGTCGGTGGAATGGCTGGCGACAGGGGAGGAGCCGGCGCAAGGGGGGCAAGCGGCGTCGCGCGCGGTCGGAGCACGGCGACTTCATCTTCATGCCGCGGAGCCGGATTCGATTTTCGAGCGGGCGCGACGGGACACTGCGGAGCGAGCAGGTGGTGGACTCGATTGCGTTTCGCGCGGAGTGGATCAAGCGGGTGCTGCACAAGGAGGCGCGCGACCTGATCCTGATCGAGGTGATGGGCGATTCGATGGCGCCGACGGTGGAGGACTCGGACTTGATCCTGGCCAATCTGGCGGAGCCGCGCTTCCGGCAGGACGGGATCTACCTGCTGCGGCATGACGGCGGGCTGGCGGTGAAGCGAATTCAGCGGCGTCCGGACGGCAAGCTGTTGGTGCGCAGCGACAATCCGAAATACGAGGCGATGGTGGTTGCGAGCGTGAAGATTGTCGGGCGGGTGATCTGGATCGGCGGGTGCGCGTGAGTTTCAACGCGTGTCAGCGGGGCTGACGCCAAACTGCGTGATGAAGAGCGCGCAGGCGATCATCGCGAGGCCCTTGAGGAACATCGAGACGTTGACGGCGCGCATCACGGGGTCGGGGAGCGTGAGCATCGCGGTGCCGTGGACGACGATCGTGACGGGGACGAGAAAGAGCACGATGAGCCAGGCGCCGAGGCGCGGGCGGTAGTTGAAGAGGATGAGGGCGGCGCCGGCGAGCTCGACCATGCCGGAAATCGCGACCCAGAATGCGCGGAAGGGAATCGGCGCGGGCATCAGGTCGATGTAAGTCTGCATCGAGGTGAAGTGGGTGATGCCGGAGAGAAAGAAAATCAGGGTGAAGAGGATGCGGGCGGTGATGCCGATGGCGGGGCTCGAGATGGTGAGGTCGGCGGCTTCCATCGGTGCCGCGAAGATAGTGGATCGAGTTGTCGAATAGAAGAGTTTTTCCGTTTTTTTCCGTACTATGCGGCAGGCGTGGGATCACAAAATAAAGACAACGGGACTGTGCGAGCCGACCTGGCGGAGGTGATCGGGCGGCATGAGGTCGGGCTCGACGCGGCGCGGCCGGACGCGGTGGCGCGGCGGCGGAAGACCGGGCAGCGAACGGCGCGCGAGAATATCGAGGAGTTGTGCGACGCGGACACGTTCGTCGAGTACGGGCCGATCGTCGTAGCGGCGCAGCGGCGGCGGCGGGCGATCGAGGATTTGATCAAGCACACGCCGGCCGACGGGCTTGTGACGGGACTGGCGACGGTCAATGGAAATCTGTTCGGCGCGGAGCGAGCGCGCTGCGTGGTGATGTCATACGACTACACGGTGCTGGCCGGCACGCAAGGGCATCAGAACCATCGCAAGAAAGATCGGATGTTTCAGATCGCGCGCGAGCTGCGATTGCCGCTGGTGCTGTTTGCGGAAGGCGGTGGCGGGCGGCCGGGCGATACCGACGGCGGCTTTCACAATTCGCGATCGTTTCATGATTTTCCGAAGCTGAGCGGGCTGGTGCCGCTCGTGGGCATCACGTCGGGCCGGTGTTACGCGGGCAACGCGTCGCTGCTGGGGTGTTGCGACGTGGTGATTGCGACGCGCGGGTCGAATATCGGGATGGGCGGGCCGGCAATGATCGAAGGCGGCGGCCTGGGCATTTTTCGGCCCGAGGAAATCGGGCCGATGGAGGTGCAGGTGCCCAACGGCGTGGTCGATATCGCGGTTGCGGACGAGGCGGAAGCGGTGCGAGTGGCGCGGCAGTATCTGTCGTACTTCCAGGGCGCGGTGAAGGATTGGACGTGCGCGGATCAGCGGCTGCTGCGCAATATCATTCCCGAGAATCGGCTGCGGGTTTACGACGTGCGCGACGTGATCGAGACGATGGCGGATGCGGGGTCGGTGCTCGAGCTTCGGCGCGATTTCGGGCTGACGATGATTACGGCGTTCATCAGAATTGAGGGGCATCCGTTTGGCGTGGTCGCGAATAATCCGAAGCATCTGGCGGGCGCGATCGACAGCGACGGAGCCGACAAGGGCGCGCGCTTTATCCAGTTGTGCGACGCGTTCGACCTCCCGATTTTATTTTTGTGCGACACTCCCGGAATCATGGTCGGGCCGGAAGTCGAGAAGACGGCGCTGGTACGGCATTCGTCGCGGATGTTTCTGACGGCGGCGAATGCGACGGTGCCGTTTTTCACGATCGTGCTGCGCAAGGCGTACGGACTCGGCGGGATTGCGATGGCGGGCGGGAGTTACGACGCGCCGCTGTTCACGGTGGCGTGGCCGACGGGCGAGTTCGGGCCGATGGGACTCGAGGGCGCGGTGAAGCTCGGGTATCGCAACGAGCTGGCGGCGATTGCGGAGCCGGCGGCGCGCAAGCAGCGCTTCGACGAGATGGTGGCGACGATGTATCAGCGCGGGAAGGCGATTAACAACGCGTCGCACTTCGGGGTGGACGATGTGATCGATCCGGCGGACTCGCGACGATGGATCGGGGCGGGATTGAAGTCGAGTGCGCCGCCGGAGCCGAGGACAGGGAAGAAATATCGGTACATCGATAGTTGGTAAGTGAGGATAATCGCCTGCGCGGCGGGCGGCATCGACACCGTCGCGGGGGGTGACCCCAGGGGTGACCCCTGCACCCAGTATGAAAGTGAAAAACGCAAAGTTGCGCGCGGCGCGCTACTTTGCTCTCAGGGGGCGGTGAGGGTGCGTGGTTTGACGAAGGCGAGCATCGCGAGCGTTGGTGACTGGCGATAAAGAGTGACTGACAGCTTAGGATGAGTCACGGTTTGGGGTTTGTGCTGGGAATGGTCAGTGGGGTATTCGATTCGAGAGGACAGGAGCGTGCGCGTCGCGCGGGCGCTTCGGATAAAGAGGCGGAATCCTGAATCGCGCAGGGCGCTGTCATTGGACCCTCACCTTCATCCTCTCCCTCACAGGGAGAGGAGACAGACAGGAGAGACGCTGTGATCAAATCGGCCGAGGAAACTTTGAATGTTGCGGGCGAGAAGCTTGTCGTGGTCAAGGGTGGGACCGGAAAGCCGGTGCTTATTTTTCATGATGAGCTTGGGTATCCGGGGTGGATGACGTGGAATGAAACGATGGCGCATGAGCGCACGCTGTTGATCCCGTTGCAGCCGGGGTTTGGGAAGACGCCGCGGATAGAATGGGTGCGGACGTATCGCGATCTGGCGGGATTTTATTCGCAGGTGGTGCGGGAGTTGAAGCTCGATCCGGTGGACGTGATTGGGTATTCGGCGGGCGGGTTTATCGCGGCTGAGATGGTTGCGGCCGATCCGAAGATTGTTTCGAAAATGATCCTCGTCGCGCCGATGGGGATTAAACCTTCGGAAGGCGAGATCATGGATATCTTTCCGATCACGATGCGGACCCATCTGCGGGCGACGGTGGCCGATCCGCATGGCACGCCGGAGTTTTTGAAACTCTATGGCGGCGAGATGACGCCCGAGCAATTCGAGGCGTTCGAGGATGCGCGGGCGGAATCGGCGCGGATTGGGTGGGAACCTTACATGCACAATCCCGCCCTGCCCTACTTGCTGCGCGGGACAATCACGCCGACGCTGCTGGTGTGGGGGACGAGGGACCGAGTGGTGCCGCGCGGATGTATCGATGAATACAAGAAGGCGATGCCGGGGGCGAGGGTTGCGACGATCGAAGGCGTCGGGCATCGGCCGGAGATTGAGAACTCAAGTGAGTATGTGAAGATAGTCAGTCGTTTTCTCAGTGAGTAGCAATTGAGGAACCAATAATCGCCTGCGCGGCGGGCGGCAGGGGTGACCCCTGCACCCAGTGTGAAGCGCAAAGTTGCGCGCGGCGCGCTACTTTGCTCTCAGGGGCGAATGGCTAGTCATGAGTCCTTTTCGGCGAATGAGTAATCAGGAGTTACTATGCAAGTAGGATATTTTACTGAGCGGCCGGTGCGCTGGATTCCCGAGGAAGTGATACTGCGCAACGGCGGGCATTTCGCGGTATCGAATAGCTACTTCGATCGCGAGCGCGCGGCCGAAGACTACAACTACTATATCGACGAGAATCTTTACGCCGAGGAACTGGGATTCGACATCGTCGCGCTGAATGAGCATCACGGGAATCCCTTCTGCATGGGGAGCGTGATGAACGTCGAGGCGGGAATCCTGGCGCGGCTGACGAAGAAGGCGCGGATTCTGCTGATTGGGAATCCATTGCCGGTGATCAAGCATCCGTTGAGGATGGCCGAGGAGCTGGCGGAGATCGATCTGATTTCGCGCGGGCGGTTGATCTCGGGATGGGTGCGCGGGGCGGGCAGCGAGCAGTTTTTCAACAACGCGAATCCGTCGTACAACCGCGAATACTTCGAAGAGGCGCACGATTTTATCGTGCAGGCGTGGACGCGGCCGGGGCCGTGGCGCTACGAGGGCAAGCATTTTCACTACCGGCACGTGAATCCGTGGGCGCTGCCGTATCAGAAACCGCATCCGCCGATGTGGATTCCGGGAACGCTGAGCCCGGAGACGGTGCGCTGGTGCGCGGAAAAGGCGTATCCATATTTTGGACTGGGGACCTCGCTCGGGCCGACTTGCGACTTGTGGGATTACTACGCGGACGAGGCGGCCAGGCACGGCTACGAAGCGGGTTCGGAGAATTTTGGGTACGTGCTGCCGACCTTCGTGGCGGAGACAGAAGACCGGGCGCAGGAACTGGGCAAGAATTTTCTGTTCGGCGGCGGCCAGAACTCATTCGCCCGCGTCGAGCATACGCTGCCGCCCGGATACAATTCGAAGGAAGCGATTCGGAAGCTGGCGCGACAGCCGCAAGGGAGCTGGCTCGGAATCAGCGGCGACAAAATGCGCGGGCATACGGAGGACGTCGAGATCGATCCGGCGGCAATCAGGGCAAAGCTGATTCCCGGCTATCAGAAGGCGCAGAAGGCGATCCAACTGGTTATCGGGACGCCGAAGTCGGTGATCCCGAAGCTGAAGGCGATACTGACGGTGCTGCGGCCGGGGGCGCTGGTGATATTCAGCGTGCAGGGGCCGGTGGCGAACGCGGATCGGCAGACGAGCATGCGGCTGATCGCGCAGGAGATAATTCCGGCGCTGAAGGAACATTCGAAGTCGATCGGCCTGCTCGACGCGTTCGAGCGCACGCCGGGATCGGTCAAGCTGACGGCGGGAACCTCGCGCGGGCCGGTGTCGGATCGCGGGCCGTTGAAGGAATTGGGGCTGGCGTAGCCGCTGTGCGTAAACAGATTTCGCGCTTGATGCGCGCAACCGCTCTCATATAATCGCCTGCGCGGCGGGCGGCAGGGGTGACCCCTGCACCCAGTGAGAAAGTGAAAAACGCAAAGTTGCGCGCGGCGCGCTACTTTGCTCTCAGGGGCGGCGGCAGAATGGCGAGCGTAAAGGTGATGTTCGCCCTTCATCAAGGGTACACGCAGCGCATGGTCAACTAACGCCTCGCCCTTTTAGGGAACAAGGTTAAACCTGCATAAAGAATCGATATGAAGAAGGTGCTGATGGTTTGTACCGGCAACAAGGATCGGAGCCCGACGGCGGCGATGGTGCTGGCGGAGATGTGCGCGCCGATGTGGGTTACGTCGGCGGGGACAGAGCCGTGGGCGAAGAACCAGGTGAGTATCGAGCTGGTAGAAGAGGCGGACGTGATTTGCGTGATGGAAGAAGCGCATCGCCGTCATATCCGCGAGCGCTTCGGCGAGGCGCATGCGGAGAAAGTCGTGGTGCTCGACATCCCGGACAATTATTTTTGTTGGGAAGACAAGCTGATCCACCTGCTGAAGGAGAAGTTGCGCGCGGCGCTCGGGCTGGCCGGATCGCGCGGCCGGGATTAACCGATTGTAGCGAAACCTGACATGCCTTCGGCGGCCTTTTGGCCGGGCTGATCTTCTTCGACTTTATGCTCAGAACCGTGCTCCAGGCCGTGGTTCCGCGCGTAACTGAAAGTTCAGATTTAATGCCGGACGGTTAATATTCGGAGACGGCGTGCTTGTCGGCCTACAAGCCGATCCTGCTAATCAGAGCCAAACTGTGCCCAGCGTTGGGATTGACAAGTTCAAAAAGATAGCTATTGAGGGTAAGGAGAACCTAATTGTATACGAACCCGACCGCGGGTTTCGTAGTTCATCGGGCGGGGGGCGATCCCTGCGCCTAAGAAGTCAGGGCGATCGGCAGTGCCGCGAGAAACGGGCTTTGCTCTGTCAGAACTTATTGACGGGGGGGCGGACGCATCCCGATTTTCAGTAGCAAGATCTACAATCCATATTCCTCGAGCAGAGCCTGGCGCAAGCGGGTGAAATGGATGAGGCCGGCCTCATACTGGAGCCGCTTTTGTTCGGGCAAGCGCTCGAAGTCGAGACCGTAACGACGGGCTGCGCCCAACACGACCTTTGCGGTAAGCGGTGATTTGAGGCCTTCGACGGGGCGCGGGACCCTTCGATCGCGAGTTGCCTCGAATAACTTTGCAGCCATATTGCGCGGATAGATGCCGAGGCTCACCAGCACGTCGGCGGCGAACTCGCGTCGATTGTTGAGATGGGCTTCATAGCCGGTCTGGCGGGAGAGTTGGACCAGTTCGTTGCGGGTGGAAAAGAGATCCGCCGTAACGTGATGTCCTACTTCGTGTAGAAACGCGGTTGCGACCGCGGCGGGATGATGGGCGCCGTTGAGGCAGATGAGGGGGCGCTTCTCGAGGCCGGAGTCTTTACCGAGATAAAAACCTAACAAGGCGAGGCCCGACGGCCAGGGCATTTTGGCGATTCTGAAATCGGCGCCGAGGTCTGAGGCACGCGCGGCGAATTCTTTCATAGAACCAAGGCGGACTGCGGAATCGTTGAGGTGGGGCCAAGCCTTGCGCTTGGCGGTGCCGACGATTTCGCGCACTTCGGCACGGCTGAGGCCGCCACGGAGCGCGTGGCCGTAATCACGATTCCAGAGGCGCGCGATCTCGGCCTGCGTGGTGGCGATGGCAGGTTCACGCTCGCTTGAAGCCGTTTCAGCAGTTTTAGCGATATCTGCCGCCAAGCCAACGATGCGCGGAACGTGTTTCTTATCTGTCATCCGGCGAACATCTCCAATGCCAAATTATAACCAAAAGTACTGAATTAATGCTAGATAGGCAACAAGCCGTCGTTTTAGTCCACTTGGGCCCAAAAATGCGTTGCGTTCCGGAGCTTTCCTGTGTAACTAACCGCTGACACTACAAATTGGCGTATTTATAAGCTCAGTGTTTGGGTACTTGACGACCAATTTTCAACCGCTTCACGCCTCATCTGCGTCGATTTTTCGGCCGCGCGCGCATCCCGGCATCGCGCGTTCACCGCCCTCGCATGGCGCAGAATTTTTCAGATCGGATCCTAAACAACATACCTCGCGACGAATTCAGACTGAAGGGAAGGAGTGACTCAATGGAACTGCGTTTGCTGTCCACCGAAACCGAACGAAGAATTTTCGCCGCGCGCACCGAGCAGATTCGTGCAAAGCACGGAGTCGGATTCAAGGAACGTCCGAGATCGCGCCTGGCCAGAATTCATCTGACCTTCGGCAACCTCTACGCGCTGTTCGAGCACGACGGCGACCCGGCGGAGAAAATGATCGCCGGGCTGGTGATGCATGATCTCGAAATGTTTCCACAGACCTGCCCCAAGCCCGACCTGTCGCATCTGCCGCCGCGATCGGTGCTGGAGGTCAGCGAGCTGTGGTCGCGTGCGATTGGGGCCGGCGCGCTGGCGCGAGCCGGGGCGGCAATCCTGGCCGGGCTGCTCGACGCGAAGGCGATCCTCGCTTACCTGGGCGTGAAGCCGTTCGACGGGACCCCATTTTACCGAGCGACCGGGTTCGTCGATGCGGGCGAGCCGGTCGAGTATCCGTATCTGGAAACGCTCAAGGGGGAATCGATTTGGGCGCAGCCGATGATCCTCGAAGGCGAATCGCTGGCCAAGCTGACGCGGGTATTTTCGCAGCTTGTCACCGAGACCAACGAGGACCACAGCGTGCTGCGCTTCAGAAATTTCCTGAAGGGGAAAACCGCAGGCGGCCGTCCGGCGTTCGTGGACGATGGGCTGCCGATGGCAGCGCCGCAGCAGGTGCATGAAAACAACGCGATGCAGATGCAATAGCGCGGGTCCGGTGTGAAAGATCGAATCAGACGGTAGATGCGAGAGGGAGCATGAATCACACGACAACAACAGAGCCGTTATCGGAAGCGGGACGCTTCGGCGACCTCGGCACGAACATTCCGGTCAAACTGAGCAAGGAAGAACTGACGGAGCTCTCGACCGTCAAGCCGCTGGTCGCGTGCATGCACGTTGGCGCGGAGTGGGCATTGATCGTGGCGACGATCTATCTATGCCATCGCTACTGGAATCCGATGCTGTACATTTTGGCGGTCGCGTTCATCGGATCGCGCCAGCACGCGCTGCTGGTGCTGATGCACGACGGGGTTCACTACCGGCTGCTGCGCAATCGGCGGATGAACGACTGGCTGTCGGAGGTAGTACTGGCGTGGCCGCATCTGGTATCGGCGCGGCAGTATCGGAAGAACCATTTTGGGCATCATCGGTACCTGAACACGGCGCAGGATCCCGACTTGAAGCGGCGGGCGGGCGACGCGGCGTGGGTCTTTCCGCAAGCGGCGCCGAAGCTGGCGAAGATGCTGTTTCGCGACGCGGTGGGGTTGAACGCGCCGGCGATGCTGAAATTGGCGGCGTCGGTGGCGGCGGCGGACTCGGTGCCGGCGGGTTTCCTGGCGTTGCGCTATGGATTTTACGCGGCGGCGCTGGGGGTCATTGCGTACGCTGGCGCGCTCGAGGGTTTCGCGTTGTACTGGATCGTGCCGATGTTCACATGGCTGGTGATGATCATGCGTATCCGCAGCATCGCGGAGCATCACGCGATCGAAATCGGAGAGGCGCGGAGCGCGTATCCGCGGACGCGGACTACCGAGGCGAGGTTGATCGAGCGGATTTTCCTCGCGCCGAAAAACGTCAACTACCATATCGAGCATCATTTTTTTCCGAGCGTGCCGTTCTATCGGCTGCCCGAGCTTCACGCCCTGCTGATGTCGAAGCCGGGGTATCGCGAGGGCGCGCACGTGACGCCTTCGTATTGGGGAGTGCTCGAGGAATCGGTGGGCCGCAGGCCGTCGAAGCGGGTCAAGGACCGCGCCGGGAGCCGAGCGAAAATCAAGCGGATGCGGCGAGTCGCGGAGGCGACAATGTGACGATCTGATATTCCTGACAGTCAACCTTCTGTTAATCGCGCGCCGACCGACCGTTTGCAAACGGCTGCCGTCAACTTGTAGAGTTGCGCCGGGGCGCGAACCTGTCTCTGACAGCCAGCACTGGGGTGGACTCCGTCTGGCGGCGGAATTCGACCCGATCGTGAATGGCTGTAATCCCAATCACATATAACCTTCGGAGCCTGATGGTCCGGCGGACGACCTCGCTGATGACGGCGCTCGGGATAGCGCTGGTGGTGATGGTGGTCGTGATACTGCTCAGCTTCGTCAGCGGGTTGCGGCAGAGCCTTGAGCTGGCGGGAGAGCCGGGCCACTGGATTATCCTGAGCCGCGGCACGATGTCGGAGGGCGAGAGCTACATCCCGCGCGAGCAGGCGGACATTCTGCGGACGCGGCCCGAGATCGCGACCGATGGGTCGGGCGCGGCGCTTTTTTCGCCCGAGATGGTGGTGCCATTCAACGCGGCGGTGAACCGGCCGGCGATTCAGTTCCGGCCGGCGTCATTGCGCGGGGTCTCGCCGATCGCGTACCGGATGCGGCGCGGGCTCACGCTGGTGGCGGGGCGGTGGCCGGCGCAGGGCCGCGACGAGATGGCGATTGGGCGGAAGCAGGCGGCGCGATTTCCCGAGCTGAAGGTGGGCACGACGTTCAAGTACGGGCGGCGCACCTGGACGATTGTCGGAATCTTCGCCGATCGAGGGAGCGCGCTCGAGTCGGAATTCTGGACCGACATCGACGTCTTGCAGCAGGATGCGCGATTCGAGAATGGCTATTCGTCATTCCATGTCGTGCTGAAGCCGGGAACCGAGCAGACGTTTCAAAACGCGCTGATCGAAGATGCGCGCCTGACGGTCGATGCGATCAGCGAGAAGGATTTCATCGCGCAACAGGCCAAGGTCGCTGACCGGTTGCGCAAGCTGGTGCTGATAGTCGGCTTGATCGTTGGGACGGGCGCGGCTTTCGGCGGGATGAACACGATGTATGCGGCGGTGGCTCGGCGCACGCGCGAAGTTGGAGTATTGCGGACGCTGGGCTTCGGCCGCGGATCGGTGCTGACCAGCTTTCTGATCGAGAGCGTGATTCTCGCGATCGCCGGCGGCGTTGCCGGCGAGCTGCTGGCGATACTCCTGGGCTTCGCGGCCGGTCTCAACCAACGGTTGATGAGTGTGGGAACGGTGGTCTTTTCGTCGGCGTTTTCGCCGAGCGCGGTTGCCGGCGGGATGGTGGCGGCTCTGCTGATTGGAATAGCGGGCGGGCTGATGCCGGCCTGGCGTGCGTCACGTCTCCCGATAGTCGAGTCGCTGCGCGAGGCGTAGAGCGATGCAATCACTTCGACTGGTGTTTCGTTATGTGATCAGGCAGCCGCGGCGGGCTCTTCTGACGATGCTGACGTTCGCGGTCGCAACCTTCATCTTCACGGTGCTGGCGGCGATCCCGAGCTCGATCGACATGATTCTGCAAAAGACCGCCGAGACTTTGCGGGTGTATTCGTATAACGCCGACGGGCGCTACCTCGGCGTGCCGGCGCGGGATTGCCGGACAATCGAAAAGATTCCCGGGGTCGTCGGCTGCATGCCGATGGTGGTGCTGCGCGCCACCTATCAGAACGCGTCGGAAACGGTGCAGGCGTTCGCGCTGGATGCGGACAAAGTCGCGCTGATGTATCCCGACTACAATCTGTCGCCGGAGGTGCTCGAGCAGTTCACGCACAATCGGAGCGCGGCGGTCGCGGGGCACCTGCTGATGCGCAAGCATGGCTGGAAGGTCGGCGACGTGGTGACGCTGCGCGGCGATTCGAACCGGCTCGACATCAAGTTCACGATGGCGGGCGAGATCCCGGCCGACAACTATCCGAATTTTTTCATGTTCCGGCGCGACTACCTGGTCGAGGCGGAAAAGGCGATCGGCATCCCGGAAGAAAAGCATCCGGCAGGATTCCTGGTAACCCGGGTCGATTCGGCGGCGCACGTTGCGTCGGTGATTCATCAAATCGACAGCGGTTTTCACAACTCGGACTTCGAGACCGCGACGATGACGGAGAGCGAGGCGGTCTCGGGCCTGATGTCCACGGTCGGGGACATCCGCGGCATCGTGTCGGCGGTCTCGGCGGTGATTGCGCTGACGATCTTTCTGATCGCGGCGAACGCGATGTCGATGATGGTGCGGGAGCGATTGCGCGACGTGGCGGTGTTGCGCGCGCTCGGCTTCGAGCGGCCGTACATCGCGCGCATCCTGTTCGGCGAGTGCGCGTTGATCGGCACTATCGGCGGCGCGCTGGGATGCGCACTGGCGGTGTGGCAATTCGGCAGCGGCACGACGCTGCGCGCGGTGCTGGAGAGCGCGGGCTACCTGACGGTGACGTACGGCGCGGCGCTGGAAGCGCTGGTGGCGGCGATCGCGATCAGTATCCTGAGCGCGGCGATTCCGGTGTGGGGCGCGATGCGAGTGACGCCGGCCGACGCGTTTCGCAAGACGATTTGAACCGGCTATGTGCCGAGGGCAAGTCTGTGTCCCCCGCCTCCAAGGGCGACCTCCAACGGCCCCTCAGGCGATGCCTGGATATTAGTGTGCATGCAAATTGCGGCCCCTGAATGAGGAAAGATGTGATGAGGAACGGCCTACTCGCCATCTCATTGCTGGTGTCTCTGGCGATCATACCGCCAACCCAAGCGGTCGCCGACCCGCAGCAGGAGTTCGCGCCGCTGCCGGGCGGCCAGTTCCCCGCGAGTCAATCTCCGCAAGGCAATCAAGCTCTCGAAGTCGCGCCGTCGCAGAATAATCGCATTCTAGAGTTGCCGCCCCTGGTAGGCGGAGCACTGCCATCGCCTCCACCGCCCTTGACCAATCCAGAGATACCGTCACCATTTATTGGATGCTGGGAAGGGACCGTCGAGCGGTACGATTCAGCGGATGGAAATTTCCAAGACGTGACCATCAGCAGGCCAGGTCGAATCGTATTTTGTTACCGGCGAAATCAAATCGACGTTCCAGTTGCCGAGCTCGAGGCGGGATTCGATGCGCCATCGTGGTTCAAAGACATAGCCACGCATCTAGGCTTCAGTTTCGCCTTTGTCGAAGTTGATCAGAACGACATTTTCAACCGAATCTATGCGATTACTTCTACTCAGATCTACGCGCGCACTTTTGTGCCGCTCAAGATCATCGGCATTTGGAGGTGGTTACTTCCTGTTGCAAGACGTCAGGTGTTGGTTGATGAAGAACTGGCGCAAAAGAAGGATTTGGACCATTTGTCGATACGGGCGCGCCAGGAATTAGAAGTGGATGGGCTACCAGCCGTCAGGACTTGGCACGCCGATTTCCATCGCACAATTGACCCGGCCCGAGGAGCCGTTTGAAAAATATCAGCGGAGCGCCGCAATCCCTGTGTGGGGCGCGATGCGGGTGACGCCGGCCGACGCCTTCCGCAAGACGATCTGAACCGGCTATTTGCCGACTGTCTTGCAGCGCGATGGCGCATCAGGATAGCCGCCGAGTATGCAATTGACGGTCGATTTCTCCAGAGCGAACAAGTTCATTGCGCTCACTATGCGTGTTCTACTGATCGGCTTGGCGATTTTCTGCGCGGCGGGCTGTTTTCCATTTGAATTCTTGAATCTCAAATACACGCTGCCGACTGAATGCACCGCAGACTATTCGCCTTCGATCGGCAAAGACCTCGTAGTAGGCGAATCGAGCGACGAAGTTCTACGCAAAGTAGGGAAACCCAACGAAGCCATAAAGGAAAAAGGATATACCTATTATGTTTATTTTGTTCAGCCCTATTTGCTGCGGGGCATCGGCGGCAAGTACCTCGGTGTATGCGGCTCAGGGGCATACGCGGATTCATCGTTGTACTACGTTACTTTCGACGCAGATAAAAGAATCGAGTCCGTAGTTTATTACCTGATGGCGGGCGCTGATTCGCAGCGGGTGAAGGTGCCGGGCGCAGACGGGCTGATGCTTCCGGCGACGCTCTATCGGCCGCGTGGATGCGGCACGTCACGTGAGCCGGCAATCGTTCTTCTCCACGGCTGGCTCGTCAGTTGGCGCGACGTGGAGGACGATCCATCGTGGCTGGTACCGGTTCTCCTCCACGGAGAGTCGATCTACAAGGGAGATATGGATGTGGGGTTGGATTTTTTCGCACAGCTGTTGGCAGAGCACGGCTACGTCGTGCTGCTGCCGGTAATGCGTCCATGGGGCGGCGGCGGTCAGAACGACTGCGGCTTGAGCCAATCAGCTGATACAAAACGAATGATCGAATGGCTGGCCGCCCAGCCGGGTGTTGACCCCGACCGTATTGCGGTCATGGGAGGATCGTTCGGCGGCCAAGTTGCATTGCTTACGGGCGCCCTTACTCCTCGTGTTAAGGCAATCATCTCGTATGCCGGGCCGACCGATTGGGTTGGCATGAACGCTCTAGCGCCCTGGCCCTGGCATCGGGCTAGCTTGAGCGCTCTATTGCCCTCCTGGTATCCAAAAGAGTGCCGGTCCGACCTCGAGAGCATTTCGCCAGTTACCGTGGCCAGCCGGATAAAAGCGCCGGTGCTTTTAATCCAGGGAGATGCCGACACCACCGTGCCACCCGAGCAAGCTGAAGAAATGGAACAAGCGTTGTGGAAATCGGGCGACAGTGTCCAACTGGACCTGGTGAGTGGCGCGGGGCACGACTATTCAGAATTCATGCGACCGTGGACGACCATGCAGCGATTCCTGGAGGCAAACCTCGGCAAACCCAGTTGCGTCCAGACACTGCATGCGACGAGTGCATCGGCGCAGCCGAATCCGCCTGCTGCGCGATCTCAATGAGGAACGGTTTACCCGTGTGATGTCCGGCAAATGTCTTTAAGAACAGAGCCCTAACCCCTTGCCCCTTCCCCGACAAAGGGGAAGGGGATTTGAGGCAACTATTCAGCCACGTCCTATCCCCCTCACCCCCTTTCCCTCGGGAAAGGGGGAACTGGACTTGCCCCGGTTTGATGGACACTCCGAAAAGCGCGAAAGTGAGCGCGGAGGAGTGGACGATGGAGAATGGACGGAAGCGGAGGAAGTTCTCGGAGCAGTACAAGGCCGAGACGGTGCGGTTGATCCAGAGCAGCGGCAAAAGCATCGGGCAGCTGGCGCTGGAGCTGGGGATCGGGGAGACCGCCTTGCGGCGCTGGGTGGAGCAGGCCGAAGTAGAGGCCGGCCGGGGGCCCGCCGGTTCACTCAAGCGCAGCGAGCGCGAAGAACTGGTCGAGCTCAGGCGCGAGAACCAGCACTTGCGGATGGAGCGCGAAATCCTAAAAAAAGCGACGGCCTTCTTCGCCAGGGAGAACCAGTGAGATTCTCTTTTATCGCGACGGAGAAGGCCTGGTACCCGGTGGCATTGATGTGCCGGGTGCTGCACGTCTCGCGCTCGGGTTACTACGCCTGGTGCAAACGGCCAGCGGCCGAGCGGCGGCGTCAGGACCAGCGCCTGACCCTGGAGGTAGCGGCGATCCACGCCGAGAGCCGCGGCCGCTACGGCAGTCCGCGGGTGCATGCGGAGTTGCGCGACCGGGGACAGCGGATCGCGCGCAAGCGGGTGGCGCGCCTGATGCGGACGGCGGGGCTGCGCGCGCGGGTACGCCGACGCTTTCGCTGCACCACCGACTCCAAACACGGAATGCCGATAAAAGGTAATCTGCTCGCGCGGCGGTTCGCGATGAGCACGCCCAATGCCGGCTGGGTCAGTGACATCACCTATCTGTGGACCTTTGAGGGCTGGTTGTACCTGGCGATAGTGCTGGACTTGTTCTCGCGCCGGGTGGTCGGATGGGCGCTCAGCGAACGGCTGGAACGAGGAGTGGCACTGGACGCACTTGGGATGGCGCTTAAGGGGCGCCGGCCGGCGGGCGGAATGCTGCATCACTCGGACCGCGGCAGCCAATACGCCAGCCAGGAATATCAGCAACTGCTGGCGGCGCACGGAATCCTGAGCAGCATGAGCCGCAGTGGCAACTGCTGGGACAACGCGGTAGCGGAAAGCTTCTTTGCCACGCTCAAACTCGAGCTGGTCTATGAGACTCAGTGGCGCACGCGTGAGGAAGCCCGCAGCGCGCTCTTCGAATACCTCGAGCTGTTCTACAACCGGCAGCGGAGACATTCGGCCCTCGGCTACCTGTCCCCCAACCAATTCGAGCAACGTCATGTTATATCTGTGGCCGCCTAACCCGAGTGTCCACGCATTCGGGGCAACTCCAAACAGAACAGTAGCCGGCGCCGCTTCTTAACGAGAAAGGGGAACAGAACAGTAGCCGCCGCCACTCCCTGCGGGGAAGGGGGAACAGAACGGTAGTCGACCACCGCTTCTTGCGGGAGGGGAACAGAACAGTAGCTGCCGCTGCTTCTTGCGGGAAAGGGGGAACAGCGATCTGAGCCGACTACCTGCCGACGGCGTGGCGGACGGTGTTGAGGATATAGATGAAGTCGCGGGGGGAGCGGACTTCGCCGAGCAGCGCCACGCGCTCGAGCATCTCCATCTCGTCGCCGGTGATATTGTGGATGCGGCGCATCTGATCGTCCTTGCGGAAATCTTCCCACGCCGACTTCGCGTCGGACTCCGGCTCGGGACTTAGAAGCGCCTGGGCGCGCGGGTTGGCGAGGAAAAACAGCTCGCGCCGATCGAGCCCGAGTACTTCGGCAAGGCGGGTGACTATCTTGTCCGAAGGATGCCGCTTGGCCGATTCGAGGTGCCCAATGTAGGGAGTCGAAGTCTTGATGCGGCGCGCGACCTCTTCCTGAGTCAAATCGAGTTGCCGCCGGCGATCGCGAAGTACCTGACCAAAACTGCGTTCCTTGGTCCGTGCCATTTGATGTCGTCCCCTTGAGGAAGTGCTTGTGCGGCGCAGGGATCAACCGCATTCCCAATCAATTGGGTGAGATTCGACGCTGCCAGTTTGTACCATCCAAGAGCCTAGAAGGCAAATTCAGGATTGGACCCGCGGCGGCGTCGGCCTCCTCCAGATCGCCGCCCTTGACCAGGGTTGACCAAAGGTCTTTCGGGTCGCCAAAAACCAGGTCGGCCTTCGCGGGAATCACGTACCACGCTCCCGCCATTACTTCGCCCATCAGCTGATCGTGCAGCCACTGGGCCTTGCCTGAAACGACGCGCAAATCGGTGATGCGGGGGTCTGCGAGGACCGCGGCAATGGCGTCGCGGCCGGTCGCGACGTAAACGTCGTCGAAGACCCGGGTGGCGGAGCTTTGTGCCGACGGCGCGCGGAAGACGATCGACACGTCCTCAGGCTCGACCGGCCCGCCGACGTAGATCGATTCGGCCGGACCCTTAAGCTCGCGGACTTGCGGAAAAAGGTCGCGCACCCGCTGTTTGGCAGGACTGTTTATGATGAGGCCGGCAAGCAGCGGCGGCTCGGTGGACGGGACCATCAGGACTACCGAGCGCACAAACAGCGGGTCCTGGAGATCGCGCGTGGCGACCAGAAAGGACGGCGTCGTGAGATCGGTGCAGTGGGCGGAGCGCGGGGTCGCGAGGGTCGCAATCAACGCCGCGCATAGCGCAAGGATACGCCCCGTGAGCGATTGGCGGATTTCGAGGCCGAAGGCGCCCATACATCAACTAATACCGTCAACTCGAACCGCGGTTCAAACGCGCCCGCGATTGGAAGCGCGTCACCGCGACGCCCGGCCCGGCGCGGGAAGGCTCTCCTTCCGGAACTGACCACGGCGGTGTCAAATGCTATTGGTGTGATGTTGCGATGAGCACGAATCGAAAAGCGGACGTGGCGATCGTCGGCGCCGGTATTCTCGGCCTCGCGCATGCGTACTTCGCGGCGAAGCGCGGGCGCTCGGTGGTCGTGTTCGAGCGGTCGCCGCGGGCGCAGGGCGCGTCGGTGCGCAACTTCGGGATGATCTGGCCGATTGGGCAACGGGCCGGCGTGGTTCGCCAGATGGCGATGCGCAGTCGTCAAATCTGGAATGAGATGCTCGACGCGTCGGGATTGCAGTATCGTCCGACCGGATCGCTGCACGTCGCTTATCATCAGGATGAGGCCGACGTGGCGCGCGAGTTCGTCGAGCGCGCGCCCGCACTCGGCTACGCCTGCGCGTGGCTTGCACCCGCCGAAGTGCTGAAAACGAGCGCTGCGGTAAATCCGAAAGGACTTCTCGGCGGCATCTGGAGTCCCACGGAGCTGACCGTCGATCCGCGGCAGATACTCGCGAAGCTGCCGGAGTTTCTCGCCGAGAAATTCGGCGTGCAATTTCGATTCGGTACCGCGGTGCGATCGATTCAGTTGCCAAAAATCGAGGCCGGATCGGAAAGGTGGCAGGCCGAGCGCGCGATCGTCTGCGGCGGTGACGACTTCGAGACGCTTTATCCGGAATTATTCGCGAGCAGCGGTATCGATCGATGCAAGCTGCAGATGATGCGAACCGCGCCGCAGAAAAGCGGCTGGGAACTTGGCCCGGCGCTGGCCGCGGGACTCACGCTGCGCTTCTATCCAGCGTTTGAGATATGCACAACGACGCTGCCGAAATATAAGGAGCGGGTCGCGCGCGAACTGGCCGAGTACGAGCGCTTCGCGATTCACACGCTGGTCTCGCAAACCGCCGACGGCGCGCTGACGCTGGGCGATTCGCACGAGTACGGTCTCGCGGTCGATATCTTCAACAAAACCGAAATCGACGAGCTGGTGATGCGGAACGTGCGCGAATTTCTGGTTGCGCCTGATCTTTCGATCGCGCAGCGATGGTACGGCGTGTACGCGAAGCATCCGGAAAAATCATGGGTGGCGATCGACGCCGCGTCCGGTGTTCGCATCGTCACCGCGGTCGGCGGCTCCGGCATGACGCTGTCGTTCGGCCTGGCAGAACAGACGATTCGCGAGATGCATATATAATGAAGCAACCATATTCGGGGCCGGTGAAGGCCGTCATTCTCGATTGGGCCGGCACCACGGTCGATCACGGCAGCCTCGCGCCAGTGCGGGTTTTGCAGGAAATCTTCGCGAGCCGCGGCGTTCCGATTTCGGAGGAGGAAGCGCGGCGCGATATGGGCGTCCTGAAAATCGATCACATAAGGAAGATTCTGTTCGCTCCGCGGGTCGCGGCGCGATGGCGCGATATCGTCAAACGCGAGCCGAACGAGGCGGACGTCGAGAGCCTGTTCGCGAACTTCATCCCGCTCCAGCTCGAATGCATGGTGAAATACTCGAGCGTGATCGATGGCGTCGCGGCAACGGTCGCACGCATCCGCAAGCGCGGAATCAAAATTGGCAGCACGACCGGATACACGCGCGCGATGCTCGAGATGGTCCTGAAACCGGCCGCGGCGCAGGGCTATGGCCCCGACTGCGCGATCACGCCGGACAACGTCGGAGGCGGCCGGCCGCATCCGTGGATGATCTTCGCCAACGCCATCCGGATGAAAATCGAGCCGCTCGAAGCGATCGTGAAAATCGGCGACACGCCAGTCGATATCGAAGAGGGACTGCACGCGGGTGTGTGGACGGTGGGCGTCGCGCGCACCGGGAATATGATCGGGCTGTCGGCGGAGGACTTCGCCGCGCTCGCGCCGGCAGAGCGGGCGAGTCGGCTCGAGAATGCGCGGGCGGCGCTATTGGCCGCCGGAGCGCATGAAGTGATCGACGCGGTCGCGGATTGCGAGCATGCAATCGACGCGATCGAGGCGCGGATTCGGCGGGGCGAACGGCCGTAGCTTTCTGCGTCCGATGAGAGTAAGGACCGCTGCGCGACTTTCAGAAACCGGAACCGGCTTCGCTGGGGCGAAGCTGTCCGAGATCCGTTCCTCCCTTCGGTAGCGCTCCCGTCGTCAGGATGACAAGAGAGTCTCGCGATGCTCGCTTCGTCAGGATGACAACAAGAGGTCGTGTTGCTCGCTTCGAGATGACACAAAAACTCGACGACGCTGAATTAAATTCTCAGTAGCGCGGGGCGCGGCGGGTGATTGGGCCGGGGTCGCTGAGCGTGATGTGGGTCAGGGTTTGTTCGTCGTGGTTCATGCGCCATGACAGCAGTTTCTGTGCGTACTCGAGGACCTTCGGCGCATACGAGGCGTCGCTTGCCAGGTTGGCGAATTCGTTTGGGTCCTGCTCCAGGTCGAAGAACAGCGGCGGAAGATTTGTGAAGTGGACGTATTTGTAGCGATCGCCGCGGATGATGTTCATCGTGCACTGATGCATCGTGAGTCCGAGCGCGCGCTCGGCCGAGTCGTCGGCGGGATCGCGGAAGTCGAACTCCCAGTGCGCTTCGCCGCGCCATTGGCGGGGGCGGCCCGCGCCTTCGAGGAACGGCGCGAGCGACGCGCCGTCGCATTGCACCGGGATTTCGGCGCCGATCGCCTCGAGCATCGTCGGCATGATATCGACGTTTTCGGTGAACGACGAAACTACCGCGCCGCGCTCGGCGTCGGCCTGCGGGCGCGGGTCGCGGATGATTAGCGGGATGTGGTAGGAGCCGTCGAAGTAGCCGCACTTGCCGATTAGCCAGTGGTCGCCGATCTGCTCGCCGTGATCCGAGGTAAAGATGACGAGCGTCGAGTCCCAGCGGCCGGAGTCCTTGAGAAACCGGAGCAGGCGTCCAAGTTCCGCATCGACGCGGCTGATGAGTCCGTAGTAAACGGCCTTCAGCCGGCGCAGCCGCTTCTCGTTGTCGGTCGCTCGATAGATTCGACGGGCCAGCTGATGCGCGAGCCATGGATGCTGACGGGCTTCGTCTTCAGCGGAGGCCAGGCGCGTGAAACCCGGCACATTGTTGGGATCGTACATCGAGTTGTAAGGCTCGGGCGCGACGAACGGCGGATGCGGCCGCAGCAGCGACAGGTGCGCGATGAACGGACCGCTCGCGCTCTTGATGTAGTCGATCGTTTTGCCAACCAGGAACGCGGTGTCGTCGAATTCAGCCGGATACTTGAGCGGCTTGGGATGCGGCGCGCCATCTTCGTAGTCGGGACCATCGGCGCGATTGCCGTAGGCGAAGCGAATATCCGCGGGCACCTCGAAACCTTTGGCCTTGAGCCAATCGGCCCACGGCGTCGGCGCACCGATCAACAGGCATAGCGGGCGGATGCCGGGCAGCGGGCCTTCGTAGCTCTTGAGCCAGGGATCGCCGGCCTCGAGCGCGCGCGGATCCTGGCTGGTGTCGGTGTAGCCGAAGAGCACGGGATCGTAGCCGTGCGACGCGGACACTTTGGCCCAGTTGGTGTGGCGCGCGTCGAGCGGAGTGCCGTTGGTCCCGGAGCGATGATTCTGCAGGTACATCCCGGTGTGAAGCGACGCGCGACTGGGGCCGCATGGCGCGGCATTGGCGAAGTGACGGCGGAAGAGCACGCCCTCAGTTGCGAGCGCGTCGAGATTCGGCGTGCGAACACAAGGATGGCCGAGCGCCGAGAGGCAGTCGCCGCGCCATTGATCGGCCGTGATGAACAATACGTTGAGCGGCGAACCCACGAGCGACGATACTAGCCGCCGCTTGCAATTGGCGTCCAGCAGCGGACGAGGCTAGTTTGTTTGCACGCATGCAAGTCCTCGTTCAACGGCGCTTTTGCGTGGAGGCCCAATGATTCCTTTTGCCGGTGGTGCTCTCAATCGCGCGAGCGAAAAGCGGACGGACGCAAACTGGATCGAATCCAGACGGCGCGATCCATCTTCGCTGGTGCTGCCGATGTGGCGGCTGGAGCCGTTTATTCTCGGGTCGGAAAAATCGGGGCCGCCGTTCGAGCTTGGCCTGGTGCGGGCGGAAATTGCGGACTCGATCGCGGGAGCTGGCGCGGTTTGTATTTTTTTGGGTCTCGACGGCGAGCGCGCGCTGTTCGCACTTGACGTCTCGGAAGCGGGCGACCCGGCCAACGCCGGACCGCTCGCGGGACTCGGATATTTTCGCGATGCGCGCGTGGCGGGATCGATGGTGTCGATTAAGGACTCGGCGATAATCGCGCAGGCCAAGGCGATGATCGATTGGCATCAGCGGCACGGCTTCTGCCCGAAGTGCGG
Source organism: uncultured delta proteobacterium (assembly GCA_963717005.1). Taxonomy (GTDB): domain Bacteria; phylum Desulfobacterota; class Binatia; order Binatales; family Binataceae; genus Binatus. The sequence goes on along the minus strand of OY970324.1, from coordinate 2,686,445 downwards.
CGCGCCGACGAAAATTATGGACGCGGGTTACCGGCGGCTATGCGGCAAATGCAAAGCCGAGCATTTTCCGCGGGTCGATCCGGTGGTGATCATGCTCGCGACGCATGGCGAGGCGTGCCTGGTGGGACGCGGCAAGCTGTTTCCGCCCGCGATGTTCTCGGCGCTCGCGGGCTTTGTCGAGCCGGGCGAAACGATCGAGGAGGCGGTGCGGCGCGAGCTGATGGAGGAAGCTTCGGTGAAAGTCGGCGAGGTGACCTACTACGCGACGCAGCCGTGGCCGTTTCCGTCGTCGCTGATGATTGGATGTTTCGCGAAGGCGGTCAGCCGCGAGGCCAAGGTCGATGAAAACGAGCTGGCGGAAGTGCGGTGGATCGAGCGCGGCGTCGCGCGCGAGCTGATCGAGGGCAAGCAGGTGGACGGCCTGCGAGTGCCGCCGCCCGTCGCTATCGCGCATCATCTGATCAGGACGTGGGCGCTTGACGGCAAATGACGGCGCAGGTTCCCGCGGCGACAGGAGATTCCGGAGGCAGGCATCGAGGATAGTCCTACAGTTAGTTTCGTCCGGTGCTAACTGCTAGACTCCGTGCCGAGTGGAGGAGCGCTCGGTGGGGGAAATGCTGGGGAGCGACCGGAAATCAGCACGGCACTTGAGGCCGAAGACAGGTCTGTCGGCGGCATTCGTCGCGATATTGACCTTGTCGATGGCGCTCGGCAGCGCCGGGTGCATGCTGCCGTTGCTCGGTGCGATACCGTCGGTAATCAGCATGGCTCATTCGCTATACTCCAGCGGCAAGGATGACGACGCCGAGGCGAAGAATCAGGACCCCGAGCCGGTCACCGAGGCGGACGCGAGCAAGCCTGCACCCAAACTGACACCCGGGAATGTGTGCCAGATGATGGCAATCGCGCGTCCGGACATGGTGCTGGTCGAGTTGCGCAAGAACGGTGGCGGCGCGCCAGAGTATCGCGAACTCCGTTTGCAGAATTCCGCTGACGAGGCGCACTGGACCCCGATCGTTGATAGCGGGACCGGCCCCGACGGCTGGCTGCCGGCGGTCAACTTTCTCAAGATGGATTTCCAGCCGCCGCTGACCGACGCGATTCCCAATACCGGGAATTGCTACCTCGCCTATGCGCCACTCGCGGTAGATCCAAACAATCCGTACCAGGTCGCCGAACTCAAGTCCGCTCCAGGGCATTCAGTGAACACCTTCTCGTGGGACGGACGGCTTTATGAGTACACAGTCGCGCCGACGCTGCCCTGCCTCTCTCCATCTTCCTAGTACTCGCGACAGAACCTAGCCGGTTAGACGCTTAGCTCGTCGAGCAGCGCCTTGGCGTCCTTCAGATCGGCGGTATCGAAGCCCTCGGTGAACCTGTTGAAGATGTCGGCGAGCATCGCGCGCGCCTCAGGGTCCAGCCCGATAGACGGCAATGCCGCCCTCGCCGATGTCGAAGGTCATCAAATCCTCGCCCACGATGAGCGTGCCCTTATAGGTCTGCCGAGCCTCGCTCACGACGTTGGCAATATTGGGCGCGGCGACCGTCGCGTTACCCAGCAGCACGATGTGAGTATAGACGGCGAGCCCAGGGTGCGCGCGAGCGAAAACGATTCCGGTTTCTCGCGGCGTCGTATGATGCGCGAGGATGCGCTGGACCGCCGGAATGCTCAGCAATTCCGGCTTGGCCGCCGCCACCTCATGAATCAACACATCGGCGCCGGTTCCGTATTTGATAACGTTCTCGTTGAAGCGGGTGTCGCCGGAAATAACCGCGGAATGGCCATGATAGTCGATGCGGTAGCCGTAGGCAGGCTTGATGGCGTCGCCGTGGTTGACCTCGAACGCAGTGACGCGGACGCCGCCCCTTTCATAGACCACACCGTCCTTGTTGAATTCCTCGACCTGCACGGCGATCGATTCCGGCGCGAGCTTCTCGTCAGCCTCGCGGATCTTGATGTCGGCGGCGTAAGCCTGCTCGAGGCCGGCCATCAGCGCCTTCGCGCCCACCGGGCCGATCACATGAAAGGCGCCCTCGCGCTTGCCAATCGGCAGCCATCCGGTCAGCCAGACATCGGGCAGTCCAGAAGTGTGATCGGAATGATAATGCGTCAGGAAGACGACATCGATCTTACCCAGTGGAATATTGAGTTGCCGCATGCGGATTGGCACGCCACGGCCGGCGTCGAAGAGCAGCGTCTGACCGCCGGCCTCGACCAGCGTGCTGGGGCCGAAACGGTCGGGCAGCGGCAGCGGCGAGCCGGTGCCCAGCAGCGTGACGCGAAGATCGGCGTCGGCGGCATGCGCGGCGTTCGCCACGGTCAGACCCAGCATCAACATCAGAACGAGCTTCGAAATCCTCCGCATAGCCTCCCCTCATGGATAAATCCGCTGCGCCCGCACCATTCCCGGCGCCGCACCTGCGGCAGGTCAGCCGCCCTGACCTTCCAACTCCTTGAGCAACGCCTTGGCGCTTTTGAGATCGACGGTATCGAAGCCCTCGGTGAACCAGTTGTAAGTGTCGGCGAGCATCGCGCGAGCTTCGTCGCGCCTGCCCCGCTTCGCGAGCAGTCGCGCGAGGCTCATCGTCGCGCGCAATTCGAGCGAGCGGGCCTGCTGAGATCGCGCGACCTCGAGGGCGCGATGAAACTCAGCTTCAGCTTCATCCGGGTCGCCCGATTTCAGTTCGCCCCGCAGCCGAAATAGTTCTGCTTCCCATAGACGCTCGCCTTTGCCCTCTACCGTCGCGAACGCTTCGGCGAGCGCCGCGCCGGCTTCGTCATAATCGAAGCCCTCCAGGCTCGCTTCCGCAAGCCAGGCGAGGTTCACGGACAGCCCCGCCACCGCCTGTGGGCTCGCCTTCGAGATTTTCAGCGGCGGACGCATCGGTCACTCGAATTGGCGAATCGGCAGATTTCCTTGCCGACACAGTTGTCGGTTGCACCAGTGCGGCGGCGCACTCGCCGCAGAATTTCGCGGCCGGCGCGTTCTCGTATCCGCATTTCGCGCACCGCTTCTTGAACGGCGCGGCGCACTCGTTGCAGAACTTCTGTTCCGCCGGATTGTCAGCTCCGCACGCACGACACTTCATTTCAATCACTCATTTCTTCGAGCATCGAGGTGGCGTCTGTGCGAGTCACTTGTCGAAATTGAGCTTCTTCAGCAGTGCGATGAAGCGCGGCTCCTCTCGCAGCGGGTCGAAAATCCGATCCATCTTGAGCCAGCATAGCCACTGCGAGTGCGCTGAATATGCTTGTTCCAGGTAATCCATTGCGCGCCCCTTGTCGCCCATCCCAAGATAGATGATCGCCAGGTTGAACGGCGGGACGTAGCCGTGCAGAGACCTCTTGTTCTGCTCGTCGATCTGCGCGAGCGCGTTTGCGCGGTCGCCGGAAGCTCCATATGCGTAGCCGAGCCAGGCGGCAGCGAACGACGGCGCTTGCATCGCAGCGGCGTTGCGCAAATATGGGATGGCGTCTTTGGCTTTGCCTTGTTCGAGATCGATCCAACCGAGCATGAACGGAGGAAAGAAGAAAGTCGAATCGAGATCCGCAGCGCGGCGGGCCTGCTCGATCGCCGCCGGGTAATCGCCTTTCCAGGCAAGCGCGAAGACCGCATCAACTGGAATCTGGGGAGACAGCGGGTCCAGTTCAGCAGCGCTCTTGCCTTCGGCGATCGCTTCGTCGAGCCGTCCCTGGAAGGCGAGCATTAATCCGAACTGATCATGAGCGAACGCGTAGCTTGGATTAAGTGCTAGCGCGCGCCGGAACTCCTTTTCAGAGCTCGCCCAATCGAATTCATAGAAGGCATCGAATACTGCAAGCGAGGTGTGAGCTTCGGCGGAATTGTCGTCAAGCCGGAGAGCTCTCTGTATTGCGGCTTTCCCCTTCGGCATGGCCTCCGCTGATGTGATAATAGTCTCGTTGTAACCAGCCCACGTCTCAGCGTCTGACAATCCCGAATATGCGGGCGCAAAGTTGGGATCGAGCCGGACAGCTTCCTCGAAATCCGCGATCGCCTTCTTCAGATTCTCGTCGTTCGGGCGGCTAAAGAAGTAGCGGCCTTTCAGGTAGGCGTCGTGCGCCGCAGGATTCACGGTCGGGGCGCTCGACAGGCGCGCCTGCTCGTCGGGTGTCAGTTGCACCTCGATCTCTTTGGCGATCGCCGACGCCACCTCATCCTGCAGCGCCAGCACGTCTTTGGAGTCGCGCTCATAGCTCTTGGCCCAGAGATGCTTGTCGGCGGGCGCATCGATCAACTGGGCAGTGATGCGCACTTTGTCGCCGACCCGCAGCACCGAACCTTCCACCACCGCATCGACGTTGAGCAGCTTGGCGATCTGCGGGGTCGGCGGGCGATGATCGCCCTTGAACTGCATCACCGAGCCGCGCGAGATCACGCGCAGCTGGCTGATGGTTGCGAGATCAGTCGTCAACTCGTCGGTCATGCCGTCGGCGAAGTATTCCTGACTGGGATCGCCCGAGTAGTTGTCGAGTGGCAGCACGGCGATCGATCGGATGAGATGAGGACTACTGACCGGCGCGGTGGTGGCGATTGGTGCGGAAGGCTTGCGCATCGCCAGGAAATATACGAGCGCCGCGACAGCGATCGCGCCGGCGCTCGCCAGAGCTACGCGGCGCATGAGTGTGCTCGTAAGGATAGCAGGAGCGCCCGCGCCGCTGGAATCGGGAGCCTCCGATAGAACATACACGCCGATCGGACGACTGACATTCTTGAGATGCTTCTGGCCGAGGTTCTTCGCGATCATCCCGGGTTTGTTCCGAATCTCGTCGTAAACGGCCGCCGAGACACAGATCGAGCCGGGAATCGCGAGGGCGTGGATGCGTGACGCGATGTTGACGCCGTCACCCCACGCGTTGTCGTCGGTGAACAGCACGTCGCCGAGGTGGATGCCGATTCGCAACTGGAGATCGGGCGAGTCCTTGAGCGCGGCCTGAGCCTGGCGCGCGCAGTTCACGGCGTCCGATGCGCTATGGAAGCTGGTAAGAGTGCCGTCGCCGATTTCGCCGAGCATCCTGCCGCCGAACTTCGGCAACAGCATTCTGAGCAGGGCGCGATGCTCGGCGAGCGCGCGCATCGCACGCGCCTCGTCGCGGCCCATTATCGCGGTGTAGCCCGCGATATCGCTGAACATGATCGCGGCCAGCTCGCGTCTTGGGGCCGTCGCCGGCGTATCGGGAGGAGTCGCCATTTATAGGTTTGATCGATCGCTCGCCAGACCAAGCGATGGCAGCGCAATACTACAGGGTCGGCGCCGCCGCGCGAAACACCGGCTGCACGGAGCGCGCGAAGCCGCTTGAATCAGCTTTCCAGCTCGTCGAGCAGGGCCTTGGCGTCTTTGAGGTCGGCGGTATCGAAGCCCTCGGTGAACCAGTTGTAGATACCGGCGAGCATCGCGCGCGCCTTGTCACGGCGATTGGTATCGCGGAGCAATCGCGCGAGGCTGGTGGTCGCGCGCAACTCGGGTGATTTGGCGCCCTGCCGGCGCGCTATTTCAAGTGCCTGCTTGTACCAATCCTCGGCCTTGTGGGAGTCTTTGCTGTCCCGGGCCAGGATCAAATCTCCCTTCTGGCGATACAGTTCCGGCTCGCAACTTTTCGCACCGCTTTTTTGCGCTTGGGACAATGCTTCCTCCAGCGCGCGATCTGCTTCTTCGAAGCGTCCCGCTTTCGCGCAAGCGCCGGCCAACAACGAGAGCCAATGGCGAGATTCAAGTTCGGCTCCTGTAGCTCGATATGCGGCTATCCCCTCGCGGATCAGCGCAATTCCATCCGATCCTTCGCCCAGTTGTGCGATTGCCCAACCCCGCAGCACATTCGACTGCGCCATCTGCATGGCAAAGCCCTGTTCGGAAGAAAGAGCCAAGTTGGTCTCCGTCAGTGTTCGGCAAGCCTCGGACTCGGTTCGGTACTGATACAGCCACGAGAGAAAGGTCTGTGCGAATGCCAGGCCGTACGGTTGATTCAGCTCGCTCGCGAGCGCGACCGCCCTGCTGCTCGCCTTGATGGCCTGGTCGGGATAGCCCGAGTACCACAAAACATGGCCGAGGAACCCCCACGAGTACACTCCCGAATCGATCAATGCGATCTGCAACGACCGACGTTGTGGCGAGGAATCGTAAAGATTGATCGCCTGCTCGAGCTGGGCGCGCGACGTCGCGAACTCCCCACGCCATAACAAGTCATTGCCAAGGCAGAAGTGCGCCTGCGTCAGAAGCCCTAGGTCCTTTGTGCGCTCTGCCAGCGTGAAGGCTTCCGTGGCGAACTCCTGCGCTTCCTTGGATTGCCCGCGCAAAAGGTAAAACGCCCACAACCCCTGAATCACGCGAAATATCTGGCGGATATCTCCTTCGCGCCGACACAACTCGCGCGCGCGCGAGAAAGCTCGCTCGACCTCTGGCGCGGCAATGCCTTTAGCGGCGGTTAACGAGGGCCCGAGGTCCAACTGGAGGAGCAACTCTCGCTGAATGCGTTGGGGGCTGTCCGGTAGCTTCTGAAGACGGTCGATTGCCGCCGTGAGGCGATTGATCGCATCGGCACACGCGGAGCGTTGCATCGCCTGTCGGCCTGCGCGGCCTAGATATTCAACCGCCTTGTCAGCGTTTTCGCTGCGGCTGTAATGGTGCGCGAGCTCGTCGAGGTGGTCGTCGAGTTGCCCGGCGAACATCGACTCCAGCGCCACTCCGGCGCGTTCGTGCAACTGCTTGCGCCGCTCAATCAGAACCGAGTTGTAGGCGACCTCAAGGGTGAGCGCGTGCTTGAAGCTGTACTCGACATCGCCAAGCGCAGGCTGCTCGTAAATAAACTCGGCCAGTTGCAGGTTGTCCAGCATCCGGTCGAGCTCATCATCGGACTTGGGCGTGACCGCGCGGACCAGGCTCAGCTTGAACTCCTTACCCAGCACCGCGAGCGCCTGCAGCAAATCCTTCTCGTCGGCCGGGAGACGATCGATGCGCGCGGCGAGTATCGCCTGCACCGTGGGCGGGATCTTAAGATCGCTCAGCGGCTTGGTGAGCCTGACGTCAGCGCCATCACGCACCAGCGCATCTTCGTCGAGCAGCACCTGCACCATCTCCTCCATAAAGAACGGGTTGCCGCCGGTGCGCTCGATGATCAATCGCTTGAGCGCTTCGATGTCGTGCGCCCTCACCCGCTCGGCGACATCAATGTCGCCTCCCGACCTCTCCCGGCTTGCGCCTTGCGACTGTGTCGCAGGCGCGGGAGAGGTAAGTAACGCGGACAGCATCTCGTCAGCGGATTGCTGGCCGAGCGGATCGAGCCGTAACTGCGTGTAGTAAGTCTTGTTGCCCCAACTGTGGGTGTACTCGGGGCGGTAGTTGACCAGCAACAGAAGCCTGGCGGTGCCGATCGAATCAGCGAGCAGGTTCAGCAGCGCCTGCGTCTCTTCGTCGATCCAGTGCAGGTCTTCGAAGATGACCATCAGGGGCTGATTGAGGCTCTCGCGCAACAAGATTCGTTTGATCGCTTCCAGCGTCCGCCGCTTTTTTATCTGCCCGTCCATCTGCGCCAGCGGATCGTCACTCTCGACGACACCGAGCAGACTGAATAGGTACGGCAGCGTGTCCTCGAGATGCCGATCGAGCGCGAGCACTCGTCCGGTCACTTTCTCGCGTCGGGTACGCTCATCATCTTCGGAGGCGATCTTAAAATAATTCCAGAGCAGCTCGATAACCGGCAGATACGCCGACGCCTTTCCATGCGAGACCGAGAAGGTCTCGAGCACCATCCAGCTTGACTGCGAGATGGCTTTGAACTCGAAGAACAGACGCGACTTGCCGGTGCCCGCTTCCGCCATCGCCGCGGCAATCTGTCCGCGTCCCGCGAGCGCCAGTTCCGCGGCATGCTTGAGCGCTTCCATCTCGCGCTCGCGTCCGACGAACTTGGTCAGTCCGCGTCCGGCCGAACGCTGCAGGCGCGTGCGCAATGGCCCGAGGCCAGTCACCTCGTAAACGTCAACTGGTTCGCTGACGCCCTTGACCCTGGTTGGTCCGAGCGCCTTGAGCTGGAAATATCCCTCGACGAATTTGCGCGTTTGCGGACTGACGGCGATGGACCCGGTTGGTGCGATCGCTTGCATCCGCGACGCCAGGTTGGTGGTGTGTCCGATGGGCGTGTATTCAACGTGGCCGCCGCCGGTTGAGATGGAGCGCACTACTACTTCGCCGGTGTTCGCGCCGATGCGGGCTTCGATCGGCATGCCACCGTCGGCGATCAACTTTGCCGAATAGCGGTGCAACTCCTCCTGCATGCGCAGCGCCGCATATAAGGCGCGCTGCGGATGATCCTCGTGCGCGACGGGCGCGCCGAATAGCGCGAAGATGCCGTCGCCGGTGGATTGCACGATGTAGCCGTCGTAGCGGCGGACGGCATCGATCATCAGTTTCAATGCCGGATCGACAATCGCGCGCGCTTCTTCAGGATCGAGATCCTGCTCGAGCTCGGTCGAGCCCTTGATATCGGCGAACAGCGCGGTGACGGTCTTGCGCTCGCCGTCGGCGGCGGGCGCTTCGGACGTTACGCGAATCGGCGAAGCATCCGATACTCGGGCTGTCGATGGACGAGCTGCCGCCGCGAGCGGGGCGCCGCAATCTCCGCAGAACTTCTTTTCGGCTGGATTGTCCGCACCGCATCGGGCGCATCGATTTTCCAGCGGCGCGCCGCAGTCTCCACAAAATCGCTTGCCCGCAGGATTTTCCGTGCCACACTTCTCGCAGCGCATCGTCCCCTCTTCCCCTCAGATCGAACTCGCACCCATCAGAACCCCGCGTAAACGAGAAGAAAGACATCGGCGATTTCGTAGCCAGAGATCATCCGCACCATTCCTTGCTCGCGCGACGCTTAAAAAACTAGCCGGCAGAAGCGCGACTATAGGTCCTTGCAGTATCACATCGGAAGGTTATGCCGTACAGCGGCCTGGCGTAATTGGTGCGGCGATAGACGCGGACCATCTACACTATTAAACATTGCAAACCCTGGAGGCGTCCTGGAATGCGATTGCTTTATGTCGATATCGATACGCTGCGCGCCGACCATCTCGGCTGCTACGGCTACCATCGCAACACCAGCCCCGCTATCGACGCGATCGCGCGCGACGCGATCCGCTTCGAGTCGGTCTATGCCTCAGACACGCCATGCGGTCCGTCGCGCAGCGCGTTGATCTCGGGCCGCTTCGGAATTCACAACGGTGTCGTCGGTCATGGGGGCACGGCGGCCGATCCGTTTATCGAGGGCGCCGCGCGCGGCTTTCAATCGCGCGGCGCCGCGACCAGTTGGGCGCGACGGATGCGATCGGTCGGGATGCATACCGCGACCATCAGCACGTTCGGCGAGCGTCATTCCGCATATCACTGGGACGCGGGCTTCAACGAGGTGATCAACCTGGGCACGATGGGTATCGAAACCGCCGACCAGGTCGCACCGCTCGCGCTGGACTGGCTTGCTCGCAACGGCGCGCGCGACAACTGGTTCCTGCACGTGCATCTGTGGGATCCGCACACGCCCTATCGCACCCCCGCCGGCTACGGCGATCCGTTTGCCGACGATCCGGCGCCCGACTGGATCACCGAGGAAGTCCGCGCGCACCACTGGACATTGCCGGGGCCGCACTCGGCGCAGGAGGTCGTTGGTTTCAAGCCCGGCGACCACGGCGTGAATTCCAGGTTCGCGCGCCAGCCGCAGCAGGCGGCCTCGATGGCTGATATTCGGCGCATGTTCGACGGTTACGACGTAGGTATTCGCTATGCGGACGATCACATCGGCCGCTTGATGAACCGGCTCGCGGAAATGCGCGTGCTCGACGAAACCGCGGTGATGATCTCAGGCGACCACGGCGAAACTTTGGGCGAGCTCGGCATCTATTGCGATCATCATACTGCGGACGAATGCGTCACTCACCTGCCGATGGTGCTGAAGTGGCCGGGACTCGCGGGCGCTCGCGTCGATCGCGGCCTGCACTACCAGATCGATATCGCGGCGACGGTCCTCGAGCTGCTCGGCGCGCGGGTCCCGTCAAACTGGGACGGCGCCGGGTTCGCCGACGCGCTCCGTCACGGCACTGAGGCGGGCCGCGAATATCTGGTCCTGTCGCAGGGCGCGTGGACCGCGCAACGCGCCGTTCGCTTCGGCGATTACATCTGTATCCGCACCTATCACGACGGCTACCATGCTTTCCCGAACGTCATGCTTTTCGATCTCAAGCGCGATCCGCATGAGACTCGCGATCTCGCAAAGGAACTGCCGGAACTCACGGCGCGCGCGCTGGCGAATCTGGAGGAATGGCATTGGCGTCAGATGATGCGCTCGAGCAACGGCATCGATCCATTGTGGACTGTTCTGCGCGAGGGCGGTCCGTGGCACGTGCGCGGCCGGCTTAGCGAGTACCTCGAGCGGCTGCGTGAAACGGGCCGCGGCGAATGGGCAGAGCGTATCGCAACCGCTCATCCCGACGAGGTCCGCCTCGCCGCTCCAGCCGGCGCGCTGCGCTAGGACAGTCAGGCGGTCTTGCTCAATTGCGGACTTGGCCGAAGCATACTAGGGTCTTGAGATATCGCGCCGCCGCGCAAGTGCGGCCGACATGGAGACAAAAATGGGACGAAAGGTTTACGTCGTAGGTGTCGGGATGACCAAGTTCGAGAAGCCGGGCTCACGCGCATGGGACTATCCCGACATGGCCAAGGAGTCCGGCACCAACGCACTGCAGGACGCCGGGATCTCCTACGAAAGCGTCGAGCAGGCGGTGGTCGGCTATTGCTACGGCGAATCGACCTGCGGCGAGCGCGCGCTCTATGGACTCGGGATGACCGGCATCCCGATTTACAACGTCAACAACAACTGCTCGACCGGCTCGACCGCACTCTTCATGGCCAAGCAATTCGTCGAGGGCGGCATCTCGGACTGCGTGATGGCGCTCGGCTTCGAAAAAATGGAGAAGGGATCGCTCGGCGCCAAGTACACCGACCGGACCAATCCGATGGATAAGCACGTGATGCTGATGGCTGAACTGCGCGGCTTTGCGGCATCGCCGCCGGCGGCGCAGATGTTCGGCAACGCCGGCCGCGAGCACATGGACCGCTACGGTACGACCGCGTTGCAGTTCGCCAAAATCGGATGGAAGAACCATAAGCACTCCGTGAACAACCCTTACTCGCAGTTCCAGGATGAGTACTCGCTCGAAGGAATCCTCAGCGCGCCGATGGTGTATGAGCCGCTGACCAAGCTTCAATGCTGTCCTACCTCCGACGGATCGGGCGCGGCGATTCTGGCGAGCGCCGACTTCGTGAAGAAACATGGCCTCGAGAGCAAGGCGGTCGAGATACTCGGGATGGCGATGGCGACCGACTTTGCCAGCACGTTTTCCGAGCGCAGTTGCATCAAAATGGTCGGCTCCGACCTATCGAAGTCCGCCGCGCAAAAGGTCTATGAGCAAAGCGGACTGGGGCCGGAGAACGTTGACGTGGTAGAACTCCACGACTGCTTCTCGTGCAACGAACTAATCACCTATGAGGCGCTGGGATTGTGTCCTGAGGGCAAAGGCGGCGAGTTTGTTGACGCGGGCGCTAACACCTATGGCGGCAAGGTGGTCGTAAATCCATCGGGCGGACTTATATCGAAAGGCCATCCCTTGGGCGCAACCGGCCTGGCGCAATGCGCGGAACTCAACTGGCAATTGCGCGGCGAAGCGGACAAACGTCAAGTGTCGGGCGCAAAGGTCGCGCTCCAGCATAACCTGGGACTAGGAGGAGCCGCGGTAGTCACCATGTATCGCCGCTCAAATCTCGCCTGACCTTCGAGATGGCGAAATTCGATAACGACCTGGTGTTGAAGGCATTATCCTTCGCCGCGCACAAGCATCGTCATCAGCGGCGCAAAGGCGCTAAGGCGATTCCGTACATCAATCATCCTATAGCGCTCGCGGATCTGCTGGTCCGCACGGCAAAGATCAGCGACCCGGAGATAATCGCGACCGCGCTTCTACACGATACGCTTGAAGACACCTGCACCACCAATCTGGAGCTCGAGGCGGAATTTGGACTGGTAATTTCGAGGCTGGTGGCCGAACTCACCGATGACAAGAGCTTGCCCTCGGAGGTGCGAAAGCGCCGGCAAGTGGAACACGCTCCGACGCTTTCTCCTGGGGCCAGAATGGTTAAGCTGGCCGACAAGACCTGTAATCTGCGGGATGTCGTTCAGGACCCTCCCACTAAGTGGTCGCTCAAACGAAAGCAGGAATACTTCGACTGGGCGAAGGAAGTTGTCGATCAGATCCGCGGCACCCACGCCGAGCTTGAGAGCGCTTTCGACGCGGCGTTCGCGAAACGTCCAAAGCGCTAGATAGAAACCGGCATCGGACGGCCGATGAGCTGATCGACCGTTGGGCACGAGGCCTTCATGTGGCGATCGAACTCGTGCCGTTGCATCCGCGGCGCCAGGAATCGGTCGCGGCCCCAGTTGGTCAGCATGAAGTAGCGCTCGATCGCGTCCGCGCCGCGCGGCACAACGCCTTGATGGAACAGGTAGCGCCAGGTTAGTACGTGGCGCGCCTCCTCGGGCTTGACGTTGTGATTGACCTGATCGATTAGCTGGCCAGCGAGCGGATGCTTCCATCGCGCGCAGGCATCGAGTACTAGCGGAAAGGCGCGCTCGAGGGCGAGCGTCTCGACCCCGCCGAGGATCGCCATGATGTCGAGCACCTTCTGCGTGTTGACCGCGGCATCGGCCACCGGCTCGAGGAAGTCGCCGCCGTTGTTGAGCTGCTCCTCGGCGAGCGGCGCGGGAGCGATGCCGCCCATCTCGTAGTAGGCGGCGCCAAAAACCTTGTCGCCGTGGCCGGCCTCTTCCGCGGATTGCTGGTTGAGTGCGACAAAGGCGGCGTCGCGCGCACGGGGCGGCAGATCGGAGGCAATCGCGACGCGGGCGGCCTTGTAGGTCGGGTCCTGACCGGCTTTTTCCGTCACCGAGTACGCGCGCAGCATCATGTAGAATTGCGCCACACTGATCGCGTTGCCATCGTAGTCAGTCGTGACGATAGGGCGCGGATCGATTCCGCGATCGACCAGGCGCGCATTGGCGGCGGGCAGTTCGGCGAGCATCTTCCTGCGGATCATCTCGTTCAGCCGCTCGCGTTCGACCCGGATATTATCGTTGGCGAATGACGCTTCCATGGTGCCGCCCTGCTCTGCCATTTTTTGGCTCTCCCTCAGATGCCGGCCGATGCCGTCCTAACAGTCGTTAGCCAAGCTTAGCGGAAGCGGCGGAAACCTGGCAAGCGAGTCGAACGCCCTTGAGGTTAAATCTCCGGGATAAACCAGGCGACGCGTCAGGTATCGCTCAGGCAGAACCTCGGGATGGGGGTTACGTTCCGGCCGCCGCGGCTCAGTCCCAATCTTTCAGCATCGGCCAAATCTGCGCCAACGTGCGGCCCCCTTTAAGTTGCGTGCACAGATAGATCGTGAAGTGCTCATTGGCCATCGCGTATGGATCGCCCACTTCGGCCTTCGGTTCGACCTTCGCGAAAGCTTGCTCCAATCGCTCGCGAGGCGCGCCGAGCACAATCACACTTTCGCCGGTGTAGTCTCTCGGGCCCCAATACCAGTAGTTGACGTGGCCGCTGATTGCCCTGGGCAGCCCGAGCGCGGGCCCATAGAAATCTATTGCTCCTGCTTCTCCGTAGTTGCTCCCGATTATCGCCGTTCTCGCCCTCTGTTCAGGTGGCAAATCGTTGTAGACCTTTGCGGTTGCCGCGACCATCTCGGGCCATCCGCACCGATCTGCGAGCAGTTGGGGCAAAGCACTCGACTTGCGATTCTCGAACTTTGGTTCCGAGAACCCCATGAATCGGGTGTATGCGATGTACTCGCGAGGAGGAAGTAACGGCAGGACGTTTAGCGCCATGATTGCGCCGGTGACCGCGATCACAGCTATGTAGGCCGGTCGCAGCCAGCGGCGTCCGCGTTGAGAACGTCCACTTTTCGATAGCTACGGATCCTGCGGCCAACAGCATCGGATAAGCCGGCGCCAGGTAATAGAATCGCCCCTCGGTGAGCAGCAGTAGCAGGAGCGACAGCAGGTATGCGCAGCCCAGAGTGCGGTATGGCCTGACGGCATCGCTGAACAGAAATGCGTACAAGCCGCACAGCCATATCGGCGCCGCCAGCGGTTGCATGCCCAGCAGTTGCCATCCGATGAACCCGATTGGACCGATCGCTACGTTGCGCCCGCTGCGCCTGATATTCGCCAACATCTCGAGATGGGGAAAATGATGCTGAATCTGCCAGACGAGATTCGGCATGAATATTGCCAATGCCACCAGCCCGCCGAGGACAAACCATCGGCTCGCCATCAGGCGGCGCTCCGGTGTCAGCGTCAGGCCGGCTACCAGCGCAAAGCCGAACAGGAGCATCGTGTCCTTGTTTTCGAGACCGATTCCTGCGACCACGCCGAACCATAGCCACAGTCTGACTTCGCCGGTTTGGATCATTCGGATTACGATCATCGCGCATCCCATCCACAGGAGCGGCTCGATCGAATTCATCGACAGATAGCTGCCAAAGCTGAGATAGAACGGAGCGAGCAGCACGGCGATCGCGGCGAGTGCCTGGGCGAATCGTCCCCCGCCGAGTTGTCGCACGATGGCGCCCGCGATGATCACCAGTCCGGCTGCAGCGAATGTCGGGAAAATGCGAATCGCGAGAATCGAATCGCCGAACAGCGCTCGCGCCGCCCACGCCTGCAGCGCCGTGAGCGGAGGCATATCGACGTAGCCCCAGCTCAGATGCTGCCCACAGGCCATGAAATAAAGCTCGTCGATAAAAAATCCGTAGCCGCCGGGGTTAGGCAGATGAATCGGAAATTCCAGGCAGGCGATATAAGCAACGATCGCGGGCCCCGATACGAACCACTTCGCGCGCGCGTCCGCGCCACTCCGGACCTGTTCGGCTATCACTGTCGCCACTCTAATCCTGCTAGCCGGGCGGCCCGCAAGTATCAACGCCGCAAGTTCACTGCATGCTTGGGTCTGACTAGGTCACAGCTTAGGCGCCGCGAGCGAATTCGTGAACGCTGTCTAGCGAGTGCCGGTCGTGGTTCCAGAGGCTGGTTGGTCGGGGACCCTCATTACTACACGCCTGACGAATTGCATGGTCTGATCTTCGGCGTCCTGACGGTGAGTTATATGGTCTTGTCACTGTCCGGCTTTAAGCCTTAACGCCATCGTAGACCTGCCCACAGAGGAACCCGGCAAAACCGGGTTCCCCGAAGACAGAATCATCAGCACAACGTCCGGAGCGTGCGCGCTAAGTCTGTGGAAACGAAGGTTTTGGTCGGCGATCGTCGGGGAGCGTTTGCTGCGGCGCAGAAGCCTGCCTCAAGTCGACACAATCAAAAGTCCATTCGCGATCAACTGCATGGCTCTGGTGCCGCGCAATATTGGTGCAATCCGCACCGCTACATCCTCACGGTCCTCTCCACCGGGCACGTGTCTTTTCCGTCCATCGCCGTGAATCCACGTGGTGAAGAAGCTTCGACCAATATTCGAGTTTCCCGGCGGTATTGCTCAAAGTTTATCGCTGCCTGACACTCCGTTCCTTCAAAAGTAACGCTCCGTTACGCGACAGCTAACGCCCTTTCCCTTGGGAGCCCTAAGGGGAAAGGAGGCCACGTCGATGGCTGGTGCGCTCAAGGTTGCGCGAGGAATTCAACAATTAACCAGCAAATTATTAGCTAAATTCTGCGTCCTGGTGCTGATTCTGAGTGTTCTCTTGCTGATCCGTGGATTCTCGGCCTTTGCTCAGACCGTGGTTGCCGGGGGCTTGAGCGCGCCGGCACTGGCGGCGACTCTGGGGCCGAATATTGTGACCAACGGGAACTTCGCGGCGGGCACTAGCGGGTGGACCAACCTCGCCGCGTGTTGCTGCTAAGTCCCGACGCGCCGGTGATTGACGCCAACTCCGCCACGGGCACTGTCTTCACCAAGACCAAGGTCGGCACCGACGGCACCCGCTACGTGTTCGCCTACAACCACGGCGCGACTCCGGTCACCGCCCAGTTCACGCTCGCGGGGCCCGCCACCAGCATCCTTGATTACGATTCCGGTATAAGCTGCGCGCCCGACACCAGCACGACTTTTTACGGCGTGTTTCAACCGTACCAGGCGCACGTCTTTCTGGTCGGCGATTCCGCCTCGGCGACCCCAGCCGCATGCGCGACACCAACCGCCACCGCAAGCGCGACCGCCACCCCGACCGCTACTCGGACTGGGACACCAAAGCCGACGGTCACCGCAACCGCGACGAGTACGGCAACGCCAACCGCGACCCCGACTCCGACTGTGACCCCGACAGCCACCGCAACGGCGACAGTCTCTGCCACACCAACAGCGACGGCCACACCCGGCACATTGTCGGTGTCGCCTGCGAATCTGAAGTTCGGCGCTCAGAGAGTTGGCTCTACCAGTCCCGCCAAGATCCTGAAGGTGGTCAACAATGGCGGGGCATCGGTCAAGTTTACCGCGATGCCAGTTAGCGGTGACTTTGCTGTGAGCGATACTTGCGGCGCCAGTCTGGCAGCGCACCAGACGTGCACTATCAGCGTCACCTTCAAGCCGACCGCTGTCGGCAAGCGAACAGGCGACTTACCTCTCCACGACGACGCCACTAATAGTCCGCAGCTGGTCTCGATGACCGGCAAAGGTAAGCGGCTCTAGCGTAGGGTGGCCCACCTTTCGTCGGTCAGAATCCCGGCGAAAGGTGGGCAGTCATGGAGAATTTCGGTGGACGAACGGATCAAAAACCACGCGCGCGCGCGGAGGGAAGGAACGTGGTCGCGGACCACGGAAGCATCTCATGCACATGTTCGGGAAGATGCTTCACAACCCGGCCGCGCCGCTCTACGCCTTTACAGATGTGCTCCAATGAAAAACCTAAAATCGCGCATCATCGCCTTTTCGTTTGCCATCCTGGTGAGCCTCGCCGCGTGGGGCGGCTTCGCATACGTCGCAATGCACTTTCTAAGGAAGTAGCTGGGGGCATGACGATAAACTCATGAGACCGCAACAGGTTTGAAACACAGCTACCCCAGACGATGAGCCGTGAAGAAGCGCTCGCATCACGAGCCGATCGATCGAAACAATCGATCCTCCGCCACGGGAGAACGTCATATGATCGGCAGAAGTACCGCTGTATCGCACATTCCCGAGTCGATTGCGGAGGCTCATCACAGGGTGCAGTCCCTGGTTGAAGGCGGCGCCGAGATATCGCTCGAGGAACTGCAGGGTGCGGTGGAGTATCTGCTCGACAGAGTAAAGGCAGCACGCGCCCTTGGTGACTGAGTCACTTAGGGCAACAGCAGGCTGTCTAATCCGCGAGGAACTGACTGGCATCGGGGAGCAGGCCAAGGCGAGCGCGGCTTGAGGCCGAGAATCTCCTTCTGCGCCAACAACTTGTAGCTCTACGACCCAAGTCCCCAAGGCGGGTGAGACTTTGGAAGCATGAAGGGCCGCAGACGCGCCGATTCTGCGGACTTCTCCAAAATTTTAGGAGCTTCAAGGACGCGGGTGCGGAGGGGGTGGGATTCGAACCCACGAGGGACTTTCATCCCTGCCGGTTTTCAAGACCGGTGCCTTCAACCGCTCGGCCACCCCTCCATTTTGAAAATCACTTCTTCGCTACAGCTTTATCCTGCCACAGCTTGATCCCGCCGAGCAGGCCGTCAGTATTGCTCACCGTCTTGACGTTCGCCGGCAGCTTGAAGTTGATCGTCGCCGCATTGCCGCCGCCGACGTACAGCCGGTCGTAGTTAAACGTCTTCGCCAGCTCGTCAATCGCTTCGCGCAAATGTGCGTTCCACTTCTTCTTGCCCTTCTTGATGAACGCGCGGTTGCCGAGCTCGTCCTCGTAGGTCTTGCCGTTGTGAAAAGGATGATGCCCCAGCTCGAGATGAATCCGGTGCCCGTCCACAAACAGCACCGATCCGAATCCGGTGCCGAGCGTGATGACCAGCTCATCGCCGTGACCGGTGACGCAGCCAAGGCCCTGGACGTCGGCGTCGTTGGCGATTCGGACCGGCCGCTTAAGCTTGCTGCTGAGTTCCTTTTCGAGCGGGAAATTTTTCCATCCCTTGCCAAGATTCGGCGCGGTGTAAACGACGCCGTTTTTGATCACGCCCGGAAATCCCACCGACGCGCGGTCGAACGCACCCGCCATCTTCGCGAGCTGCCCGATGATCGCGATCACCTTCTTGGGCGTCGCGTTGTGCGGCGTTTTGATTTTCTGCCGCTCGCTGATCATCTTGCCGTTTTCGTCGAGCGCAGCCGCCTTGATTCCCGTGCCGCCGACATCGACGGCAAGTGTTGTGATCGATTTCGGTGCGGCTGGAGTTTTCGCGGCCAAAGGGTTCGCAAGTTTCTGTTCTTTCATTTGCTCACTCTGAGAGTCGATGGAGGGCGGCAGTGCGCCCGCGATTTTCTCCTTATATAACAAACCGCATCCGCGCGCATTGCGGTGGCATATGATCGCCGCGACGTGGTAATTCAGGCCTCGCGCGCAAGCCGGGGACGCCTTCGATTGGCATCGCGAATAGCAAACTACTTCGGGCTCGAGGCCAATGGCACTACCTTTCGGCGCGAGGTGCTCGCGGGCGTCACCACCTTCGTCACGATGTCCTACATAATCGCGGTCAATCCCGCGATTCTCAAAGCCGCCGGCATCCCGGAGGGACCTTCGATGGTCGCGACCATCTTGACCGCGGTGGTCGGAACGCTGGTGATGGGTCTGTACGCGAATCGTCCCTTCGCGATCGCGCCTTACATGGGCGAGAACGCTTTCGTCGCATACACGGTGGTGAAAGTGCTCGGCTACCGCTGGCAAACCGCGATGGCGGCGGTGTTCCTGGCGGGCGTGATGTTTGCGCTGTTGACCGTCGCGCGCGTGCGAGCGTGGATGGTCGAGGCGCTGCCGCCCGGCCTCAGCTACAGCTTCGGTGTCGGCATCGGACTGTTTCTGACTTTCATCGGACTGAACGAATCCGGCATCGTCGCGATTGGCGTGCCCGGCGCGCCAGTGAGGCTCGGCAACCTGGCGGCGCCTTCGGTCGAGATCGCGATTGCGAGCTTCGTGCTGATCGGGCTGATGATGATGCGCCGCGTACCGGGCGCGATCCTGCTCGGGATTTTGATCTCGGCCGCGATTGCGTTTGTCACCGGGGTCGCGAAGGCGCCGGCGGCGTGGGTCAGCATGCCGCCGAATCCCGCGCCGATCGTGCTGCAACTCGATCTGCGCGGCGCCTTGAGCTTCGGATTCTTCGGCGTGCTGCTGACGATATTTGTGATGGCGTTGATCGATACGATGGGATCGCTGATAGGGGTCTCGGCGCGGGCCGGATTTCTCGACGCCGATGGCACCTTGCCGCAAATCGAACGGCCGATGCTGGCCGATGCGGTCGCCACGATGTTCGCGGGCCTCGTCGGCACCACCACCGCCGGCGCGTACATCGAGTCGGCGGCCGGCGTCCACGTCGGCGGGCGCACGGGCCTGACGGCAGTGGTGGTCGCCGCGCTGTTCGCGATGTCGCTGTTCTTCGCTCCACTGGTCGCTGCGATTCCCGCCGCCGCCTACGCGCCGGCACTGATCGTCGTCGGCGCAATGATGATTTCGCCGGTGGTCAAAATAGACTTCGACGACTACACCGAGCTGATTCCCGCCTTCACGGTGATTGCCCTGATGAGCTTCACCTACAACATCGGCGTCGGCATCACCGCCGGCCTGATTCTGTATCCTCTTTTCAAGCTCGGCGCCGGTCGTTACCGGGAGATTCACGCCGGACTGTGGATTTTATGCATTCTATCGATATTGTTTTACATTTTTTATCCGTACCGATAGGCGGGACAGATACTTAGTGCGCTCGCATGAGTTGATCTAATTGTAGTAAAATCCTACAATGTTTCTCATTCACGCTTTCGGGCGCTATCAGGGGGCCAGAATGGCTATCTTCACAAAACGGTTCGCGGACGCCGATGCGTATGAGGAGTGGCTGGGAAAGGCCAGTGGACACGTCAACGTCCTGTCGATCAACAAGTCGCCGACGATTTTCGGTTCTTCGATGAAACAGCCGGACGGTCCGGTCGTTCTGAAGTACCAGACCGACGACAAGTCGTTCGCTCCGTCAAAGCTCTCGGGCGGCAACGCCATGCAGTACGTGGTCGTGGGCGCGGCATTCTTCGCGCTGTTCGCCTACATGATCGCCGAGCTTTAACCTCGGCGCGCGGTGAGCCTCGGCCAGGCTTCTAATCGGTGCGAGCTCCTCTCGCGGCGGCCGGGCTCAGCGATCCGGGCGTGCGCGCGGTATGATCGGGCGTCAGCCGCAGCTTGCGCGTCTGCTCGTTGAAGAGTTGCGAATAAACGCCCGAGCGCTTTACCAGCTCGGCGTGCGAGCCGACTTCGACTATCTTCCCGCGATCGAGCACCACGATCACGTCGGCGTCCACCGCGCTCGCGAGCCGATGCGCAATCAGGAACGAGGTGCGCCCCTTCATCAGGCGCCGCACCGCGTCATGAATCAGGTTTTCGACTTCCGAATCGAGCCCCGAAGTCGCTTCGTCGAGAATCAGGATCGGCGGGTCCTTCAGAAAAACCCGCGCGAGCGCCAGGCGCTGGCGCTGACCGGTGGACGGACGCACACCGCCTTCGCCGATCATCGTGTCGAGCTTGTCGGGCAGCGAATCGACGAAGTCGCGGATGTTGGCCTGCTCGAGCGCTCGCCACGCGTTGGCGTCGGGCGCGCCGGGACGGCCGTACTGCACGTTCTCGCGAATCGACGCGCTGAACAGGATCGCGTCCTGCGGGACGATCCCGATTGAATCGCGCAGCGACTTCAGCGTAACGCTCGAAATGTCGGTGCCGTCGATCAGGATGCGGCCGGCTGCCAGCTCGTAGAAGCGCGGGATCAGGCCCGCCAGCGTGGTCTTGCCGGCGCCCGATCGTCCAACCAGCGCGACGGTCGTCCCGGCCGGCACCGTGAGGTTCACGTCGTCGAGCGTGATGCGGATGGGTCCGCCGTCAAGCGGCTTGTAGCCGAAGCGCAGATTTTCGATCTCGACCAGGCCGCTTTTCACTTTCAACGCCGCCGCGCCGGGCCGGTCGTGCACCTCGGGAGTCTCGTCGAAGAACGCGAAAATGCGCTCGATGGCCGCCAGCGCCGTCGCTACGATCACCGACAACTCCGAGAAACGCTGCAGCGGCAGGTAGAGCGCCGGGAGCAGGCCGAAGAACGCGACCACCGTGCCGATCGTCATTTTGCCGCGCATGATCATCAGCGCGCCCGCCCAAATAACGATTAGCGGAGCGCCGCGCGAGATGAACTCGGTGAGCATCTGATGCGTCGATGACAGCTTTACGCTCTCGATCGTCAGGTCGTACATTTCGGTCGTGCGCTTATGGAAGCGGCGCGCCTCGTCGGCCTCGCGCGCGAACGATTTCACCGTCGAGACACCGGCGACGCGCTCCTGCAACTCGCCGGAGAATTCCTCGACCACTTCCTGCAGGTCGTGGCTGGTCTCTTTGATTCGCGGCGACAGAATCCTTATCACCGCGACGTAAAATGGAATGATGATCAGGGAGATCCACGCCAGCCGTATGTTGAGAGAAAACAGCAGCCAAATCACGAAGCCCAGCGAGACGCCGTCCATCCAGATGTTGATCATCGCGGAGCCGACGAAGTTCTGCGCCATCGAGATGTCCGAGATGAAGCGCGAGACCACCGCGCCCGAAGTGGTGCGATCGAAAAACGAATGCGACAGCCGCTGCATGTGCTTATACAGCGCGTAGCGCAGATCGAAGATCAGGCGATGCCCGGCCATGCCCGCCCAGTAGCTGCGAAAGTAGGTAGCGATTGCCTGCACAAAAAACAGCGCAAACATCGCAGCCGTCAGCGCTTCGAGCTTGGCGGCGGAGCCGGTGCCGAGATGAAGCATCGCGGCGATCGCGATACACCAATGATCGATCATCGAGTTCCAATGCTCGAGATGCGGCTGCGGAACCAGCAGAACGTCGAACACGTATTTGAAGGCCAGCGGAAACGCCAGCGGCAGCGTGAACTTGAGAATGCCCATGACGGAGCCGCCCGCCACCAGCCACAGATGCGGGCGCACGAAACCGAGAAATCGGACCAGGGCGGTGCGCGGAACGAAGCGGTCGAAGAGTCGCTCGAAAAATCCGCGACTACGTTGGTCGGGTTCGTCGGGAGCGCCGCTCGGCTCCGCAGAGGAACAGTCCACCGTCTCCGGCGCGCCGGCTATTACAGCAGAACCACGATTTGGCATGCGGGCTAGTTTAGCAGTCGCGCGAGGGCCAGAAAACACATTCCCAACCTCTCCTTGTCTGAGCAGAGGTCGGCGCGCGCCGAAGGGGCGCGACGGGAGAAGTACAACGTTGGCGGGTGCACTGCGCGTCGTTGTGCCGCTGCCGGGCGGCGGCGTTAGTGTCTTGCACTGCGATTAGACGAGTCGGGGTATGCGCGCTGTCAGGCGTTGTACCTCTCCCGGCGACACCGCGCTTTTGCGCGGCTTTCGCCGACCTCTCCTCGGACAAGGAGAGGTTTGGATGAAAGATCCTTCGCTTCGCCCAGGAAGATTATGCCGCCGCGGAGATGCGATCGATCATCGCGGGGATTTTGCTCCGCTTGGCGTGGCCGGCGAGGCCGGCGGCGGCGATTCGCTCCATGTACTCGCGGACCGCCAGCCGGATGAACTTCGCGGTCGCGACACGGCCCTTATCGACTTGCGCTTTTTCGAGGCCGCCGCCGCAGATGATGATCATCGGCTCCAGCAGCTCGGGACTGCCGATCAATCCGAGCAGCACGTGTTCGGTTAGATCGAGATAGCCCTCGATCGCGCTCGTATCGAGCGGGCGATGCTCCAGATGGTAGCGGAGTTGCCCGAGGCCGTAGGCGGTCTGGCGCGCCGCGTCCTGCATCGCGTAGCGCATGATCTTTCGATCGACATTGGTCGGTGCGAATGCGGCGACCTGGCGATACAGCGTGAGCAGGAATCCGGCGAGCGATAGGTTTATCGAGACCGAGCCCTGCGGAAACTGATCGGCCCACAGCCATTCCTTGAGTCCCTGCTCGGCCGTTGCGCTGGCGCGCCCGAGGCCGGCGCCGCCGAACAGCGCGCGCTTGCGGAAGACCTCGAACAGGCGCGACGCGTCGAGCATCTGCGCGCACATCCAGCTTTTCAGCTCGAGGAAGTCCTGGTTGATAATCGCGACCCACTTGGACGGGAAGTCCATCGAGACGATCTGGCATTCCTGCAGAAAGGTGTAGAGCTGCGCGCAGGCCATTTCGAGATCGTGCGGCAGCGGCTGGGTATGAAGCTCGGTCCACGGAATGTCGGTCGCCGGAACCCATCGCCGCGCCTTGACCTC
Source organism: uncultured delta proteobacterium (assembly GCA_963717005.1). Classification (GTDB taxonomy): domain Bacteria; phylum Desulfobacterota; class Binatia; order Binatales; family Binataceae; genus Binatus. The sequence goes on along the minus strand of OY970324.1, from coordinate 2,662,994 downwards.
TTCGTAAAGTTCAGCAACGTTGTCGGACCATACGTCGGACTTGCGATTGACGACGTAGCCCATGTCGGGCAGCTTGCCGACCTTCTCGCTCCCGCGCGACACCATCGACTGACTGGTGCGCACATCTTCAGGGATATTGGTGTAGCCGTAGCTGCCGACGTTGAGATCCTGATAGGTAAGTCCGCGCTTGGGGTCCGACGGACGGCCTGCTATGCGCTCAGTCTTAGCCTCATACCAGTGCAGGCCCAAGTGCCCTTCCATCACCTTCTGGGCGGCCTGGAGGACGGTCTCGTCAACGGTGTAATCCTTGTCAGCGTAAAATGCCACTTAAGAACCTAACCCCTAACCCCTTCCCATGTGGGAAGGGGGACCGGATTGAATAAGACCTAGTTCAGCTTGATGCCGGCGTTTTCGGCGGCTGCGCGTCCCATCTCGTACATAAGGTACAGCTTTGAACGTTGGCGACGCTCCGGCATCCCACACTTATCCAGGCGCTCGAAATGCTCCTGCATCTGCTTGAGGTTGAACTGAGTGGTAATTTTAATTCCCTGCTCGATATTTTCCTTCTTCAGACCACCACCCGCGAGAATAATGAAAGCTTCGGTCAGCTCGGTTGCGGCGGCGCCGGCAAACGAGATGTTCTCGGCTTCGTCCAGATGCGCGTGCAGAACTTCGCGCTTTTCGGGGAAGTGCTCGAGCACGTATTTGAAGTGCTGCATGCCGTAGCCGACGTGCCGCGCTTCGTCCTGCATCACGAGCCGGAAAATTTTCTTATCGACATCGGTCGGCGACAGGTACTCGCTGAAGCGGAACAGCGTCAGCACGTTGCCTTCAGCGACCAGGTGCAGCGCCACCGACATCTCACTAAACGAATCGGCGTCGCGCAAATGCTTGAGCGCCATCTCGTTGATCGGGCTCGCCTGCATCAGGCCCCATCCGGTCGTGAGCGCGCGCTTGCGGAAGACTTCCGCGTGACGCGCCTCGTCCATCGCCTGCGCCGCGATGAACGAACGCACTTCGATGAAATCCGGGTTGAGCCGCGGCAGCCACATCGCCGGCGTGTCGGTCGCGATCATTTCCACTTCGGTCAGGAACGTCATCAACTGCGACAGCGCCTTGCCGGTTACTTCCGGCAGCTCGACGCCGTCCAGCCTATCCCATGGAACGTCGGTGGTGGCATTCCATTGGCGCGACACCGCTTCCTCGTAATAGGACTCGGTGTTGAAGGCCCATAGCTCGCTCTTGCGCGAGACCCACGGCTGCGCGTCGGGTACGCCTTCGGGAATCTCGGCGCCGCGCGGCGCATAGGATCGATTGTTGCGGACCTTTTCGGGGATGTCGGTGTAGCCGTAGCTGCCGAGGTTGAGGTCGCGATAGGTCAGTCCGCGCCGGGGGTTGGCTTCTTCGGGGCTGATTTTCTCAGTCGCCGATTTCATCCACGACAGGTCCATCTCGCCGGTCCTTATCGTGTACAGCCACTTGTCGATGAAATCCTTGTCCTGGGTGAAATCGGTAGTCGATAGATATGCCATGTTCGCCCGCGCCTCCGCGCCTGCTTAGTTGAAACTCACTTCGACCTTGCTGGAGAGGTCGAAAAATTCCTGGATCGATTCCATGAAACGGTAGAGTTTGTCGTGACCGTCGGGGTCGTCGTAAACGATTTTCAGACGCTCGCCGAAATGCGCGAGGGTGTTGATGTCGTGCGATGAATCGGCCTCGCCGTTGCGCCGGATGTTCTCGATCATCTCGCGCCAGACGCGGGAATCGCCCTCGATTTGAAAATCGACTTTCTTGAGATCGATCGCCGGCACTTCGCTGATGTTTTTGAGGTCGAAGACCTCGAACTCGAGCACGAAGTTGCGCGCCTTGCCGTTGACGCCGACGGTGACGCCGAAAGTGGTGTCGATAAAGCCGAGGCGCCGGAATTTTTCCTCGTTCGCGGCCATCTGCGCTTTGAGCGCCTCGAAATATTCGGTCGAAGGAAAGCTAATCGCCATATAATGGATGTCCCTGCCGGTCGCCAATAAATTGATCAATGCTGAATGTATTTAAGGTTAAACGACCGAAGAAGGCAAGCCTACTGTGGGTTTTGAGGTGTTGCAAACGCGTCATGCAACCCGACCGCTTCCCATAGTGCGAAGGGGAACCGGAGTTTTGAAGTTTCATAGTCCGGCGCCAGCATAGAGCCGGCGCCGGATCCAAATTACTCGCGTTCAGAATCGGCTAGTTCGCCGACGCCTCTTTGTTGCCGCCGCCGTTGGCGAGCTCGTCGTTGATTAGTTCCTCGAACTTCGGCGCGGGCTGCGCGCCGGTCAGCGGGCGGCCGTCGATAAAGAACGCCGGAGTTCCGTCCACGCCTACTTTCTCGCCGGCAGCCTGGTCGGCTTTGATCTGGCTGTCGTACTTTGCGCTGGCGAAGCATTCGTCGAACTTGGTCTGATTCATCCCGAGCGTCTTGGCGGTCGCTTTCAGGTCGACGGGCGCCAGCTTGCTCTGATTGGCGAACAGCGAGTCACGGTACTGCCAGAACTTGCCCTGCTCGTTGGCGCATCGCGCGGCCTTGGCGGCGTCCATCGCATGGGAATGGAACGGCAGCGGGAAGTCCATGTGCACGAGGCGAATCTTGTCGCCGTATTTATCCTGCAACTGCTTGAGGGTGGCCTCGGTGGCCTTGCAGAACGGGCACTGAAAATCGGTGAACTCGACAATCGTGACGGGCGCATCCTTGGCGCCGAGCGCAGGATGCCCGTTGCTGTTCACCGCGACGCGCTTGGGCTCGAGCAAAATCTTTACCGGCTCATTCTTTTTCAGGCGATCGAGCAGGCTCTGGCGGTTCATCATCTCGAGCAACTGCGGTTTGATCTTGTCGAACGGCGCGGTGCCCTGCCCCTTATTCTTGTCGTAGAAGGCTTTGGCCTCGGCGTCGGTGACACTGTCCTTGCCGGAGAATTCCTTCTTGAGGTAATCGGGTACGCTCAGCTTGTCGTGAGCGGCGGCCTGTTGAATCAGGTAGTCGTCGGTCATCGATTCGAGCGTCTCACGCCGCAGATCGAAAGTCTTGTCGGCGATGAGCTGATCGACGCGCTTCTCGAGCATCGCACGCATCTGCTCGAGCTGCGGCTTCACTTTCGCATCGAGATCTTTGTTGGTGATTTTGTGCTCGCCGACGGTGGCGACAGTCGTATTGGGATCGTCGGCCCATGCGCTTGGCGCCGCGATGCCGGCGCATACGATTGCGACGGCAGCGACAGCGGAAAGGAAACGCCCTGCGGATTGTGGGCGATTTCGCCCCGCCAGATTCATATTCAGCAACATCGGATAATATCGAACTCCCTGGTTGAAGATAACCTGCAAATACTATCATGCGGGGAGTGCGATGTCGCGATGCCAAAAACGGAGGGTTTGCCCGGATTGCCGTGACTTCGCTACCCTGCCCTTACTTTGAACAACAAGCTCGCATCTTCAATCGGGATCCTCGCGCTGTCGATTTTAATCTTCCCCGCAACCGGCGGTGCGGCGGCAAGCGCGTCCGCCGGCAAGCTCAGCGTGTTTGTGGATTGTCATTGCTCCGATCCGGTCGGCGCCGACTTCTGCTCGGCGCTCAAGGACAAGGTCGGCGATTCGCCGGCGTACCGGCTGGTCGATCACACCGACTCCTATGGCATCGGCGTGCATCTTTGGTGCGTCGATATGTTCACCGGACTGCCGGGGGTGGAAAGCAAGCTGACCGGGACGATGTCGGCGGTGTCGGTCGCGTTCACAATCTACGCGGACCGGCTGCCGGGCGAAGTGTATGAAGACTCGTCGGTGTTTCGAGTGGGCAAGGACGCCGCGGACGAAATGTCGCAGAAAATCCTGTCCGCAGTGGGACAGCTGGCAACCGCCAACAAAGCGGTGTTTGAGCGTATTCGCGCGACTCCAAAGCCGGTCGCGACGCCCACGCAGCAAATCATCCAGTAGGGCATGTTGAATTCATCAACGCAGCGGAAACGCCGACCGACAGGGGACACTGATTGATGAACTATCGGGTTCGACTCGCATTCCTGCCGCTGTTGCCGGCGCTCGTGCTAATCGCCCAGCCTGCCGCGGGCCAGTCCGGAAAGCAGGACTACAACGCTTACTGCGCTGAGTGCCATGGGCGCGACGGCAAGGGTAACGGCCCCTCGACCGAGACGGTTCCAATGAACCCGCCGCCGCCTGACCTGACGGTCCTGGCAAAGAAGAATGGCGGAAAATTTCCGTTCGACGAAGTCGTGGACATCGTTGACGGGCGCAAGAACATACCGTCGCACGAACGAATCCAGATGCCTTTCCTCGGAACAACGCTGCAGCAACCCGGCAAGGAGTTCACGCCCGAGAGCGATGCAGCCGTGAAGCGCCGGATCGACGCGATGGCGCGCTACGTCGAGAGCCTCCAGCAGAAGTGAGTCCCGCTTAGCTGCCAGCGCTTGGCGCGCTTGAAGGAATGAAGAATCCTGAGCGTCAACAAGGCAGTATCCGAGCATCCGGGCAACTCCAAGGGGGGCCCGCGACGCCTAACGCCACAAGTCATCCCATAGCGTTTGCCTATGTTGCCGCATGGCAGCGCGGTTGGTAGTGTCCGCCTCCAAATCTTGTGGTTTGTGGAGGGTCGATGAGAGTAAAAAATATTGTTGCGGCCGCGATTACCGCACTGGCTATTTGCGTCCTGACCTGGGCGCCGTGGGCAAGTGCCGGCGATGGCGCCGAGTCCGCATCGTCGCCGGATGCGACTATCAGTCTGACGAATTTTCAGGCTGCTTCCGTCGAGGTCGGGCAAATCGACTTCCTGCACAGCGACGTTCAATCAGAACCTGTCGAATCCAGCCGCCGATACCATCGCCGGCCCATATGGAAACGCCGCAGTCGGGTCGAACGGAGCATTGTATCTGAGCGACTTCTCCAACCATCGAGTGCTGGGATTTCTCTCGTTTCCGTCCGCCAACGACGCGAGCGCAGATTTCGTTCTCGGTCAACCGGACTTCAGTTCGACGACGCAGGCCGACGGGGCGAATCAGCTTGGCGGGCCACAAACGACGATCGCGTACAAATCGAGGCTGTTGGTCGATGACTTTTACAACAACCGCGTCCTTATCTGGAAGAATGCGCCGACCAGCAATCAGGTTGCCGCCAACGTGGTGGTTGGCCAAACCGGATTCGGAGTTCGAAACACGACTTGCTCCGCAACCGGCATGAGCGCTCCGGAGACTATCGCGGTCGGCGGCGGGATGCTGGTAGTCGGCGATTCGTCGAACAATCGCGTACTGATCTGGAAAAAAATCCCCAATACCAACGGCAAGAAACCAGACCTCGTGCTGGGTCAGAAGAATTTCACGAACTGCGTCGAGAACAACGACGGGACGGGCAATGGCGGCGCCCCAAGCCAGAACAACCTTGGCTATCCCTCGGGCGTCTGGACCGACGGCACTCGGCTGGTGGTTACCGACTCTGACAATAATCGGGTGATGATCTGGAAAAAATTTCCGACGAAGAACTTTCAGAAGGCCAGTATCGTGCTGGGGCAGCCCAACTTTACGTCGTCGGCGAGCAATAACAATGGATCGGGGAGCAGCGGCGCGCCCAGCGCAATGAATATGGACTTTCCGTACGACGGCGTGTTCAGCAACGGTACTCAGCTATTCGTAGCCGACAGCTCGAATAACCGGGTACTGGTCTGGAACACCTTTCCCAAGAATAATTTCCAGCTCGCCGATGTGGTGTTGGGCCAGACCGGATTCACCTGCGGGGTGGAGAACAATGACGGCACGGGATGCGTCAAGGGCACGCCCACCGCACAAAATATGCGTAGTCCGCGCGGAATCTATCAATTCAATAACCATCTAATCGTGACCGATGGAGGGGACAGTCGATATCTGATTTTCTAGGCGCACGCGCGAGTAGAGTTCGGCAAGGATTTCGACGGCAAGTCGGAGCGCGGCGCTGCGGTTGCTGACTCGTACGGCCGAGCGGAGTGAACCACGCTTAGCTGCTAGCGCGCGGCGCGCTCGAAGGAATGAAGAACCTTGAGCGTGCGTTCCCGGTCCATCGGCTTCGAGGTGTAGTACTGGACGCGATGCTCGCGCGCGCGGCGCTCGGTCTCGGGATTGTGAATCGCGGCGATGTAAGCAACCAGCGCATGGGGCGCCCACTTTCGGACTTGATCGAGGAGCCAGCCGCGGGTCGCTTCCTCGATTGCTTCATCGTCGATAACCACGATCCTGACGCCTGATTTGGGCATCGACGCGCGGGCCTGCAGGGGGTCGGAAAATTTCTCGATGACCCATGAGCCGCGGAGGCCGTCGGTAATCAACCTTACGATCGATTCGTCGCGCGAAAATATCGCAATCCCGCGAGGCTGTCCGGTTGGGGCTGCGGCTCGTTTCGCTCGATTGCGGGTAAGTAACATTGAATGCTACCGGTCTTTCATCCTAGTGCTTGAAACGTGCCAGCGCGGTTGCCGGGCGAAAATGTGGCTAAATGTCAGGCGATTTTGGTTTTTGTGGGCCGTATGTTAAAGAACTTTGACCCGGTAGGGAACAAATTCGGGCTTGCGTGGCGCTTTTCGAGCCACTCCCCACAAGGATGACCATCAACAGCAATCCACCGCCCCCGGGTTCAATGCCGAGCCGACGCCCTCATTACTTTCACTTGTTGTGGGAGTCGGAACTCGACGACCTCCGTCCGGTGTTGGAAAGCATCCAGCGGCATCGCGATAGCGTGCTCGACCACTGGTATCGGCTCTACGTGTTGCACTTTGCCGACAGCCGGGCGCTGGGCCGGGAGGAATTCGTCGAGATATTCGGAGTCGAGCTCGATGCGACCCTCAAGGATCTGCTTGCCAAGGACATGGACCGCTTCGCCGCCGATATCGCCCGCATCGGCGAGCTGCTCGCCGAACGCGGGGTACCGTTCTCGGAGCTGATCGTCTCGCTGCATCTGTTCGAGGAGAGCGCTGCCACCGCGTTTCCAACCTTTCCGCCGCTGATGCCGCGCATCTACCAGTCATTCGACAAGCTGAGTCACATCCGGATGATCGTGCTGGCCGACACCTACTTTCGATCGAAAACCGCGGTCGCGGGAGCGCGAATACAGGCCCTTGAGCGCGAGGCCAAATCGCTGCCGAATCATTCGCGCAGCCGCTACCGCGGCCTGGTCGGCGCCAGCGCGGCGATGCGCCAGCTATATGATCGGGTGGAGGCGGCCGGCGCGACGCGCGGCACGATCCTAATCGTCGGCGAGAGTGGCACCGGCAAGGAGCTGGTGGCGCACGCGATCCACGAGTGCGGGCCGCTGCCGGGTGCGCCGTTCGTCGCGCTCAACTGCGCCGCGATACCGCGGGACCTGATAGAGAGCGAGCTGTTCGGCTACAAGCGCGGCGCGTTCAGCGGCGCGAATACCGAGTACCTGGGACTGTTCCGGGCGGCAGACGGCGGCACGCTGTTCCTGGACGAAGTGACCGAGATGAGCGCCGATACGCAGAGCAAACTGCTGCGCGCTATTCAGGAGCGCACGGTGCGGCCGGTGGGATCGACCAGGGAAATTGCGGTGGACGTGCGCCTGATAGCCTCGACCAATCGCAATCCGCAGGAGGCGGTGGACGCGGGCCGCCTGCGCGACGACCTCTATTATCGCCTGCAGGCGGGCGTCATCCAGATACCGCCGCTGCGGGAACGGCTCGAAGATGTTGCGCTGCTGGCCGAACATTTTATCGAGCTGTTCAACGCGCGGCAGATGCGCGCGGTTCCGGTCACCGGCATCGAGGACGAATCCGTCGAAGCAATGCGGCGGCATTCGTGGCCGGGCAACGTACGCGAGCTCGCTAACGCGATCGAGTCGGCCTTCACGTTCAGCCGCTCGCCGGTGATCAGATTGAGGGATTTGCCGGCCTCGATTTCCGGATCGATCGCCGCCCCCGCCGCGATGAGCAATCCGGTCGGCAGTTTCGCCGATGCGGAGCAGGCCCTGATTCGGGGCGCGCTGGAGGCGACCGAGGGCAACAAACTACAAGCGGCAAAGCTGCTGAAGATCTCGCGCAAAAAGCTCTACGCCAAAATCGCCAAGTACGGAATCGAATAGCGAACGGCGGGGGTTGGCGGTAGGATCGCCAGGGACGCCAGTAGTGAGATGGCAAGTAGGCCGTCCTTCATTGAGCTTCCAAAGCTCGCGGAGTCGGCTGCGGTGATGGACTCGTCGCATGCAATGTCTGAGCGCAACTGGGTTTGCCGAGGTTTGCTTCCAGAAATCGCTGCGTAGCTGACCAGGCCGGAATGAATGAATCGTGTCCCGCGCCGCTCACGAGATGCAGCTGAACGCTGCCGCCCGATTTCCAGATCGCCTGCTCCATCTCCTGGGCCTGTTCCGGTGGCACAGTGGTGTCGGCGTCGCCCTCAACCAACAGCACCGGCGCTTTTATCTGGCTCGCCACGGTGACCGGTGAACGACTCTTGAAGTCGGACCGGCACTCTTTCGCAAGCCGGTCAGACCATTGCAAGTGTGTGTTCCACATAGCTAGATCGGTTGGACTGTCATATGAGACGATTGCTTTAACGCGACGACTAAGCGCGCCCGTGAGCAGCGCGACCTGGCCGCCGAACGAGAATCCCACGAGTCCGATGCGATCGGGGTCAACCCCCGGCTGGGAGGCTAGCCATTCTACTGCTCGCGCTGTATCAGCCGATTGGCTGAGCCCGCAGTCGTTCTGCCCGCCGCCCCAACCACGCATCAACGGCATTAAAACGATGTAGCCTTGTTCCGCAAACAGGTGTGCGACCGGTTCCAGTATCTTATTCGTGGCTCCCTCGTCGAGCCAGCCATGGAGGAGCACGATCCCCGGCTTGCGTTCAGTGCTGCAGCCTCGTGGTTGATAGAGACTCGCTGGAAGTAGCAGCCCATCCGCACCCGGCACTTTCACCTGCCGTGAATCAGCGCCTGCCAGCATATAGAAGACCACGGACTCAACCTTCTTGTCCGCGTCGAAAGTGACGTAGTACATGGACGAATCTTCGTTTGGCTGCGCATAGCATTCATCCAGGAACTTTGATCTGAACCCCGACAACAAATACGGCTGAACAAAATAAATGTAATAGATATCTCCGTCTTCCTTCATGGCAACATTCGGTTTGCCGACTTTGCGTAAAAGTTCGTCGCTAGACTCGCCCACCACAAGGTCTTTGCCGATCGAAGGTGGATAAGACGCACGACACATCGTCGGCAGAGCGCCTTTGCCGTTGATGAACTCAACTTGGGAGCAGCTCGCCGCGCAGAGAGTTAAGCCTGCCAGGAGAACCGCGATCACAATTGAACTTCTGTTTGGCCCGGGCCAAGGATAGCGGGCCGTTTTGGTCATTTCAAAACGGCCAATCCCTGCCCTTCCGCTGCTTACCGATCTCCACACCTCCGCACTATTCTACTCAAATCGGTCGAGTTGCGAAGAACTTCCCTAGTGGTGCCGCACCCATTCCGGCAAAGGGCGCGGCTCGGGGAACCATAGATTGCCGGCCGTGACGATGCCGATCACCCGGCCGTGTTCGACCACCGGCAGCGCGCCAATCTCTTTTCCCTTGAGCAAGGCTACCGCGTGCTCGAGCGTTGCGGTGGGCAAAATCGTGACCGGATCGGGCGTCATCGCCTCGAGCACCACGGTGGAATCGAGCGCCTCGAGATAGCGGCGCAGGTCGTACTCGCTCAGGATGCCGATAAGTTTGCCTTCATGTACGACTGGCAAGCGGCGGAACCCTCCCGCCTTCATCTTGATCAGAGCATGACACAGGGTCTCGCCTGGCACCGCCGTCACCGGATCTTTCGTCATCAACTCGCGCACGATCATGTTTGCCTCCCGCGAAAACCGCGACCGGGGACGAAACCGGAATCGAAACAATCAGGCGCCCTCTGTGCGCGTATCGCTCTGCCAGATGGCGGTCAGCGCGCCGTCCCCATCAGACCAGTTGTAGCGAGCGCGCCCGCCGAACGCTTTCTGCAATTCGCGGGCGATGCGATGCGCCAGTTTTTGCGAGGTGGTCAGCACCTCGAGCGTCGAGCCGTCCCAATTGCTGGCAATAATTCGCCGCTCGGGCTGAGTGAATTCGGCGCGGCGTCCAACGTTGGCAATTCGGGCGCGAATCGCGTCGAGGTTCGAGATGGCGTTGGTGCCGCGCACCAGCACCCGGCCGAAATACTTGCCGCTCTTCGCCTGCTTGCACGCCGGGCACACCGTCCATGCCGCCTTGTCCATCAGCTTCGCGGGCAGGGGACGATCGCGCCGCCAAGTTTTGGCCGTATAGACGCTGCCGCAGATGTCGCAAACAGATGGATCTTCGAGAGGGGCGCCCTTCTGCGCCACGGGCGGGCTCATGTTGGATCGCGTGCCGCGGCGGTCGAGGCTGCGGATGAGGGACTTGGTGGTGGTGCGAGTAATCTGTTGTTTCATGATTGCCTTCCCGCGTGGCTTAGTCGTTTCTCATGATCTCGTTGGTTCCGGCGACGACGATCAAAAATGCCCTGAGCAGATCGGTCGCGCTAACGATGCCGACGAGCGACTCGCCGACGACAATCGGCAGCCCACCGATCTTGTGCTTCAGCATCAGGCGCGCCGCGTCCTCGACACTGTTGGAAGGCGTGACCGTGACTAGCGCAGTGCGCATCGCGGCATTGACGCGCGTCGATTCCAGGAAGCCTGAGTATTTGTGCAAGTCGCGCTCGGTCAGGATGCCGACGAAGCGACCCGTCATCGACTACCGGCACACGTCTGAAATTACCGGCGTCCATGATGCTCTTCGCCTTCGACAAGGTGTCGTGCGACCGGATCGTTTTCGGGTCCCGAGTCATCAAATTGACAATCTGCATGATTCGTCCTCCAACTGGGCCACTGGTTAAGGTGCAATTCGCTTGCCATCGACAGTCGAGAGTAAAGGGGCGATTTTGCTCCAAGGAAGTTTGCGACTGGCGCGATCGGATACAGATCCGAGCAACGGCGTTTCTCAATGATGCAGTTGCGAGGGACGAAATCCCCGCCACCACGATGGCACGGCATTCGCTATTCTCATGAAAACGGCAATCACTACGACCAACGAAGGAGAGATTTTATGGCAGCGCAATTCCGCAGGATTCTTTGCCCGGTGGATTTCGATGATAACTCGATGCGCGCGCTCGATACCGCCGCGAATCTCGCCCGCGAGAGCGGCGGCACCGTCTTCGTCCTGCACGTGGTGCCGATGATAATCGCGCCAACCGGAATGCCGGTCTATGTGGACCTGTACCAGGGGCAGGAGGATGCGGCGCGCGCCAAGCTGCTCGAAATCGCGCACAAGCGGCTGGCCGGGCTCAAATATGAACTCCTGATCCATACCGGCGAGCCGGCGGGCACTATCCTGAACGCCGAGAAGAAGACCAACGCCGATGTGCTGGTGATGGCGACGCATGGGCGTCGCGGCTTCAAGCGCTTCTTCCTCGGCAGCATTGCCGAGCAGGTCGTGCGCGAATCGATTTGCCCGGTGTTGACGGTGCGATGCACACCGACCCAGAACGATCTGGTCGGCACCTGGATGACGAAAAACCCGGTCTCCGCGACTCCGCACGAGAAGCTCGACTCGATCGCGGCAAAGATGCATGCGGGGGCTTTCGATGCGTGCCGATCCTGAGTGACGGCGCACCCGTCGGAATCGTCACCGACCGCGACATCCGCCAGCGCACGGGCTTGCTCGATCAAACCGAGGCGTGCAAGGCGATGAGCGAGGCGCTGATCACGGTAGCGCCGACGACCGATATTCGAGAGGCCGCGCGCCTGTTGCGTGAGCGGAAAATCGGCGCGTTGCCGGTGGTGGAAGATGGCAAGCTGGTTGGCGTGATAACCACTGCCGACGTACTCGAGGCGCTGATGCAAGGGGCTGATCACAACGGCTAGCTGGAGGCATTCGTGAACCGCGAGGCTGAAATGACGGAAGCTCGCGCTGACGCGCAAACGCCGGGTGGCCTGCCACCGCTGGTCGAGGCGATGATGCGGCCGGGCTTCTATCCGGATTCGCCCGCGCGTATCGAGCTCAAACAGACCCACATTTCGTACGTCTTTATCGCCGGCGATTTCGTTTACAAATTGAAGAAGGCGGTCCACTTCGCGTTTCTGGACGCGTCCAATCTTGCGTCGCGGTTCCACTACTGCCGCGAAGAGGTGCGGCTCAACGCGCGCCTGTCGCCGGGCGTGTATCTCGGCGTGTTCGCGATTCTCAGGCGGGCGGACTCCTTCGTGCTCGGACCCGAAGTAACCGCCGAGCATCCTGACGCTGTCGAGTATGCGGTCAAGATGCGCCGGCTGCCCGCCGATCGGATGCTCGACGTGCTGGTCGCCGCGGGGAAGGTGAACGGCGGCAAGATTCGCGCGATTGCGGCGCGCATCGCGGCATTTCACGCCGGCTCGCCATCCAATCGTGGATGGAGCTACGGTTCGGCGGCGGCAGTCTGGCGCGGGGTGGTCGAGGAGATTACCGAGAACGAGCGGTTCATCGGACATTCGCTGCGCCAATCGCAATTCGCCGCGATCGAAACATTCTGCCGCGCCTTCATCTCGGCTCATTGGCGATTATTGAACGACCGTGCCTTCGAGGGCCGCGTCCGCGAGGGCCATGGCGACTTGCGCGCCGAGCACATCTGTATTTTTGGCGGCGAAAACGAAAATCAAATCGACGTGATCGATTGCGTCGAGTTCAGCGAGCGGCTGCGCTACGCCGATGTCGCGTCGGAGATCGCGTTCCTTGCGATGGACCTCGAGCGGCTCGGCGCGCCCGCACTGGCCGGCGAGCTGGCAGAGGCTTACGCCGAAATCACCGGCGACGAGGAGCTGGCGGTGTTGGTCCCGTTCTACAAGTGCTACCGCGCAAGCGTGCGCGGCAAAGTCGAGAGCCTCCGAAGCCTCGAGCGCGAAGTTGGCGAGGCCGAGCGCGAGTGCGCGCGCCAGCTCGCGAGCGGTTACTTCGCGCTGGCGTCGCGCTATGCGCAGGCCGCGTCGCCGTCGCTGATCGTGCTATGCGGACTTTCGGGATCCGGCAAATCGACCGTCGCCCGCATGCTGCAGCATCGCAAAGGCTTCCGAGCGATTAACTCGGACCGCGTGCGCAAGCGGCTGGCGGCTATTTCTCCACACGAGCACGTCCGCACCGACTACGGCGCAAACATCTATTCGGACCGATTTACGAAAATTTCCTACGACGCGATGCTGGCCGAGGCGGAGAGCCTGCTGAGCGAAGGCTGCGGCGCAATTCTCGACGCAACCTTCAAGGCGTCTGCGGACCGGCAGCTTGCCCTCGCGCTCGGCGCACGCCATGGGGTGCCGGTGATCTTCATCGAATGCGTTGTGAGCGAGGATGAAGCGATCCGCCGGCTGACGGAGCGCGCGTCGAAGGAGGGGGAAGTGTCGGACGCAACCCCGGCGATTTACAAAAAACAGCGCGCCGAGTTCGAGCCGATTCGCGAGATTCCGCCGCGCAACCACCTGCGCATCGACACCACCGGCCAACGCGAGCAGCTGGTGGCCGAAATCGAGCAAGCCCTCGAGCGCCTGATCTGACCCAACGCAATTGGCGCGCACCTGCTTTTGTTTTTTAAAAGGTTGTATTAAGCTAGATTGTAAGCTAGCTGGAGATAACCAATGCGCGAAGTAGGATCTTTCGAAGCGAAAAACACCTTGAGCGCGCTCCTCGACCAGGTCGAGCACGGGACCGAAATAGTAATAACCCGCCGCGGAAAAGCCGTCGCCAGACTGGTGCCCGCCGGGCCGGGTTTCGACCGCGTGAAGGCAAGGCGCGCCGCGGCCGGCCTGCGTGACGCGAGCAAAGGAGTCATGCTCGGCGGCCTCAAAATCAAGGACCTGATCGATGCGGGGCGTGCGTGAGCTTCGTCGTCGATAATTCCGTCGCGCTCGCGTGGTGCTTCGAAGATGAGCACACCGCGGCGCTGATGGACCTGCTCGACCGCGTCGCGGAAACCGGCGCCTTCGCCCCTTCGCTCTGGCCGCTGGAGGCCCTGAACGGGCTTTTGATGGCGGAACGCAGGCGACGCGTTGACGCTCGCCGACGGCAACGTCTTGCCGGCTTTTTGCGCGCCCTGCCGATCGCGCTGGACCCGGAAACTGCTGACCGGGCATGGTCAGTCACGGCTCCGCTGGCTGAACGCTATCGGCTGAGCCTCTATGACGCGGCCTATCTGGAACTCGCGCAGCGCCGGAAGCTGCCACTCGCCACCCTGGATCGAGACCTCATCAAAGCCGCGAAAGCATTGGGCACGACCGTGCTCGGCTCCTGACTGCGAAGATCAGACGGCGCGCGCTTAATATACTTCGAAATTGTCGGCGTGGAGGCGCGGATCGTCGGCGGCGACACACCTGCCCGCCAAGGTGCGTTTCTGGATGACCGAGTAGTTGACGTTGCCCGCGATGAGCGCGGTCAGTTTGGCAAGTTCGCTTCTGCAGCCAACGGCGGTCTGGTAGCTGCTAATCATCTCCCAGCGCGAAAGTGGAGCGTTCTTCTCGACCGATTGGCGGTCCTGGGAAATCGGCGGCACTATCAGCCACCAGACCACCGGCACGAGCGCGAGTGCGTGGCGCAATCTCATGGACGCGGTTTACCAGAAAGCAAAAGGCCGGGACAGTATTATTTGAGCCGGAGCGGCTAACTACCGCCGTCGTGACCGAAGGCGCGCCAGCCAACGGCGGCCGCTGCCGAGATAAGTGCGACGCACCAATCGGCGATTGCGATCGGCTGGATCATCAGCAGCTTTGCAATTGGCGGCGTCAGCATGAATATCGGCAGGCTCGCAGCTACCGCAAAGATAACGATCCAGAAGCGGCGCTGATCCGGCGCGCGAACCCGCCACCATCGACGCGTCCCCGAGTATTCCGCCCATACCATGAGCAGGCTTCCGGCCACCGCGACGACCATCGCCACGCTGCGCGCGTAGTTTTCGCCTGCGGGCAGGCGCAGCGCGAACAATGCCAGCGCCGCCGCGCTCAGCAACGCTCCGGACAGGGCCGCGCGGATTGCTGGGCGCCGCTCAACGATCGGCGATGACGGCGGACGCGGCGGCCGGCGCATCACGTCGTCGAGCGCGGGCTCGCCCTCGAAAGCGAGCGCGGACACGGGATGCACGATCATTTCGAGCCACACGAGGTTCACCGGCAACAGCAGTAGCGGCAGGCCAAAGACCGGCGCCAACAGCGTCAGCGCCACCAGCATCACCTTGAAGCCGACCAGGTAAAGGAATGCGCGCTGGAGGTTGTCGAGCAGAATGCGGCCCTCGCGAATCGTCGCGACCATCGCGGAGAAATCGTCGTTCAGCAGCACGATGTCCGCGGCCGCGCGCGCGACCTCCGTCCCGCGCGTTCCCATCGCGACGCCGATATCGGCGCGGCGCAACGCGGGCGCATCGTTGATTCCGTCGCCGGTCATCGCAACGACTTCGCCGACCCGCCGCAGCGCCTCGACGATCGCGTACTTCTGCTCGGGGCGGATGCGCGCGAAGATACTGCAGTGGCGGACCAGGCGGTCGAAGCCTGCCTTGTCGGCGCTGTCGAGTTGCGCACCGGTTACGATGCCGTCGTCGGCGTGCGCGATTCCCGCCGCGTCGGCGATTGCATGCGCCGTGAGCGCGTGGTCGCCGGTAATCAGCTTGAGCTTGACTCCGGCGCTCTGACATTGCGCTACGGCGTCCGGAACCGCGGGCCTTAAAGGATCGCGAAACCCGAGCAGCCCGAACAAGCGCAGCCCGCGCTCGTCCGACGCGCGCGTTCCGCCGAATCCGCCGTGTGCCGCCGCGCGTGAAGCGACCGCCAGCACGCGCATTCCGCGCCCCGCCATCTCGGCGTTGACCTTCTCGGCGCGAGCCAAATCGGCCGGCGTCAGATCGCAATGCTCGACGATTCCTTCGAGCGCGCCCTTGGCGACGATGCGCTGGAGATTGCCGTGGTCGGCGCTGCTCCAGACATGCGACATGTGCTTGCCGACCGGGTCGAAGGCGTAATCGTGCACCAGCCGCCAGCGCGAGTGCAGCGCGTCAACCTCGATTCCATGCTCCGCGCAATGCGCCAGAATTTTTCGCTCCATCATGTCGGTGGCCTGCGGCTCGCATGCGAGCGCGGCCGCTTCGAGCAGCGCGTCTTCCGAAAATTGCGGCCCCAGCGGCAGATGTTCCGCGAGCGCGAACTCGCCGGCGGTCAGCGTCCCGGTCTTGTCGAGGCAGATGACGGTCGTCGAGCCGAGCGTTTCGACGCTGGTCAGTCGGCGGACCAAAACTCCGCGCCGGCTCAGGCGGTATGCGCCGAGGCTCAGGAACATCGTCAGCACCAGCAGGAATTCCTCGCCCACCGCCGACATCGCGAGGCTTATAGAGTACAGAAACGCCTGCCGGGCCGGCGCGCCGTCGAGCATGCGCACGATGAACAGCAACGTCGAAACCGTGATCGCGATGCCGACCATCCAGCGCACCATCCACGCCGTCTTGCGCTCGAGCGGCGTCGGACGCGGGCCGACCTCGGCCACCAGCCGCGCCAAATCGCCGTAACGGGTACGCTCGCCGGTCGCGATCACTACGGCGGAGCCGTTGCCTTCGAGCACGCGCGAACCCGCATAGACGCGGCTGCCGGCGGTTGCGTCCGCGAGAGCGTGGGAAGTTTCGAGGGGCAGCTTCGCGACCGGCTCGGCTTCGCCGGTAAGCTGCGATTCGTCGAGCGCGAGATTGAAACTCGTGCGCACGACGGCATCGGCGTGAACGATGTCGCCCTCTTTCAGGAGGATCAAATCGCCGGGGACGAGATCCGCGGTCGCAAGCTCGAGCCGGACGCCGTCGCGAATCACTTGCGCGCGCGGCGCGACCACACCCGCAAGCTTCCTGAGCGCGGTGCGCGATCGCGCCTCGAGGATTACATCGACAGCCAGGACCGGGATGATCGCCGCGAACAGGACGTAAGCATCGCTCCGCTGGCCCAGCGCATAGTAAACCGCAGCCGCGGCCGCCAGCATGACGGCCATCGGATCGGCGGCGGTTCTGATAAATGCCAGGATCGCCGCCCCGCGCGCTTTGCGCACGAGCAGGTTCGGCCCGTAGATCTCAAGCCGCCGCCTGGCCTCGTCGCGACTCAGGCCCCCGGGCCCGCCGGTAGGCGCGGCTGAATCACCGGCCAGCGGCGAAACGTTCTTTGTGAGCTGGTCGTGGTTCAGGGGTTCACTCATAGATACACCTCGCACGCACTCCACCGCCTTATCTGATGCAACCCTGTCGCGCACAACCGGGTGATATGAGCGATCTCAGATGCGAATGGATGCGGCTCGCCCATGCCGTTCACTTATAGTATAGGTAGGCTCAGATTGCGGGTTTCGATTGCATCCGGGGAATACGCCACCCGGGTCTTCACAGAGGGAGTACCGGGCGTGGGTTGTTCGAGTCGTAGTCTGAATTTTCTTGTCATTGTGGCTTTCGGGTTGTTGCTGGCGGGATGCTCAACCAGGGCCGGCTGGCAGTATCAGCCCAGCGCGACCAGCGTCGGGGGAACGCCTGTGCCGGTTACAGTTGCGGTCGAGCATTTTCAAGATCAACGCGGAACGGAGAACTCAAGATACTTCTGGCTCTGCATAATTCCGCTCGTCCCATATTGCAGCGCTGATTACAAGCGACCTGAGAATGCCAACGGCTTCTTGACCGAGGCCGCTTACAATTTCCGCCCTAGCGACGATCTGGCTCAAGCAACCGCGGACGAGTTGCGTCAGGCCGGGTTGTTCCGCGAAGTTTACGTTACGGACCGGACCTCGGATCCGAATGCACAACTGCTGATCCGCGGATACATCGTCAGCACTGATTGGGACGGGTCGGCTTACAGCTACCTGGTTGGACCCTACGCCGGCCTGTTTTATGTATTCGGGCTGCCGATAGGCACGGCCCAGGGTACGCTCAATTTAAGGCTCGAATTGGTGGACAACTCGAATGGACAGATCCTGTGGACGCAGAATATCAGTCAGAGCTATGAGAAAACCGAAGGCCTCTATTACAACTACGCGGAAGACTTCGGCTATCCGCAGATGTTCCACGACGGCATCAAACCTGCGATAGCGTCGTTGCAGAGTTTCATTGCCTCACGGCCCGCTGGTTCCTGGAACCAGCACACCGAGGCGCCCCCGACCGCATCGCATCGAAGTGAGTAGGGACGATCCGGGCACTGTACTTCGGTTGGACGCTGGACCTCCGCCGCCCGAGAAGCGCACGGCCTGCACGCGCCGGCATGACTGACCGAAGCCGCCGCTCGTTCGAAGTGCGCCCGCTTTCATTTCAGCGGCAGTTGCCAGGCGCCGCGGCCGTGCGTCGCAATCGTCAGAGTCGTGCCGGCCTCGGCGATACTGTAAACCTGGACCAGCGGCAGTTGACCCAGCGACAGATTGTTCCAGGTCGCCCCGAGGTCGGGCGATTGCAGAATGCCAATCGAGGTGCCGGCGTACAGCGTCTTGCCGCTGGGGTCGTTCTGATCGAAATAGACCGCGAGCGTCGGGATGTTAAGAAAGCCGCCGGTCTTGCTGATATCGTTCCAGTGCACTCCGTAGTCCTGCGTAAGGAAGATGTGCCCGCCGGTGCCGGTGAAGCCGGTGGCGCTCACGGCCGCGGTCGCCGGATCGATCGGCGAAATTGCGATTGAGGTGAGCCCGGTGCTTGCGCCCGCGTCGCTCAAATCGCTGCTCACATCGCTAAACGTCGGCTTCGGCGCCAGCGAATTCTGGCTCACGTACACAAACGGGCCCTGGGTTGTTTTGTCGATCACAGCCAGGTCGGTGATTGCGTACAGTACCGCCGGATTCGTCGGCGCGATCGCGATGCCGGTGAGCGGCGTGGGCGCGAACATCTTGCCGGTGACCGGCGAGATCGCGCGCCAGTTGATCTTGTTGCGCGGCTGCTTGGTCCCGGTGGTCGCATTGCAGGTTCGGGCCCCAACCGCGCTGCACGACTCCCAGATGCGGTTGGTCGCGACCAGCAGGCGATCGTCGTTGCTCGGGTCGAGAATCAGCGGGGTATAGAACTGCCCCTTGTCCCCTTTGGTGAAGGGCGGTGTGATCAGCGTTTTACCATCGGTGCCGATCGTGAACCGCGCAACGTGTTCTTTCCCCACTCCTCCCTCGAACTGGTATTCGCCGAACGCGATCCCGGTCTTGGTCCGGGCGAGCGCCGCGATGCCGCCGTCGCCCTCCATCTGCTGGGTCCAGGCCGGCGCGCCGGTATAGACATCGGTGCCGTTGTCCTGTGTTCCGCCGACCACATTGGTCGAGCCCGGCGCGACCGCGGCGCTTTGGAACTGGATCGTGTTCAGCTTCTGATTGAGATTGCCGTTCCAGCTCGCGCCGCCGTTGGCGCTGACGAAGATGCCGCCGTCGTTGGCCGCGTAGAGCGTGCTGCCTTTGAAGGCGAGCGCATGAAAATCCGAATGCGATCCGCTGCCGATGAAATTCCAGTGCTTGCCGCCATTGGTCGATTTGTAAACTCCGACCAGCGCCTCGTACACCGTTGAGGGATTGGAAGGGTCGGACTGAATCGCCAAGTTGTACTCGCCCTGACTGATTGAGTGAAATAAACATTCCGGCTCGCTTCTGGTTTTCGGGACCCTGATAACCGCCGGCAGGCCCACCTTCTGCCAGTTCTTGCCCCCATCGGTGGTAACGAAGTTCGAGGTCAGGTTCGCTTCGTCCCTGGCGTTGAACGTCGCGATGGCGGCATACAGGGTGTTGCCGTCGGTCGAGGTCGAGATGGCGACGCGGGCGACCTTATCAGGCATCGCGGGCACCCGCGTCCATCTCATCCCGCCGTTGTCCGACTGCCAGATGCCGCCGTTGGTTGTGCCGTTGATCCCGGCATAAAGCTTCTGGCTGTTCTTGGGATTGACCACCACCTCGCTCGCCGCGCCGTCCACCTGGCCGCCGCTGGGCAGGCCACCATTGCCCGAGAGAATCCGCCAGACCGTGCCGCCGTTGGTGGATTGAAAGAGCCCGGCCGTAACCGGCAGCGTCGAGCCCACGCCGGTCGCGCTGTTGATAGAGGTCTGCATCGTGGCCGCGTAGAGTACATCGGAAGTCGTGTTCGCGCCCGGCACGACCGCGATGCGCGCGAAGCCCTGGTTCTGGAAGGTGGTGGCGGCGAGCTGGGTCCAGGTCTGGCCGCCATCGGTCGATTTCAGGATCCCCAAACCGAAGTTGTTGTCGCTTTGATTGCTCTCGCCGGTGCCCGCGTAGATCACATCGTTGCCGGCGGGGTTCGGCACTACAGCGAGCGCGCCGATCGCCAGCGACGCCTGTTGATCGGTAAGCGGCTGCCAGGTCGTGCCGCCGTCGATGCTTTTCCAGACGCCGCCGCCCGCGGTGCCGAGATAGATCGTGCCGGCGACACCGCCAAAGGCGATCGAGGTGGCGCGTCCGCTGACGTTCGGCGTCGTGCCATTGCCGCAGAATCCCTTCGCGTCCAGTCCCTGTCCATTAGTGATCGGCTGCGGACCGATCGCGGCCCACGGCCCCGCCGCGAGCGCCGGCGGCAGGCTTCGGAGCTGCGCGATGGCCGCCTCCTTCGCGCCGAGCGGAATTCCGTTTTGGAGCCCCTGCCGTTCGATGTCGTAGCGACCGCGATCACCTACAGATCCGGCGAGGGCCACCGCGGTGACCGCAATCACGATGGCGGAGCCGAGAGCGATCGGCCGCAACCACGATGAAAGCGTGAATCGGTGACGCATGTGAATCCTCCCTCCGCTCCATCTGACCGCGTCGGGTGTGACGTGCTTGCGATGGTAAACTACGCCATGAAGGGCCCTCTTTCGGCGCAATCTAGCATGGGTGCGCTCATTTGCTAACGACCTTCCCTTGTCCGAGAATGCTTTGCAAAACCGCGCTCCGTATGATCAAAAGAATGGTGCGCGGGAGGCGTGAGGGGCGGATTTGGCATGAAAGGGAGAACCGACTCTTCGGCACATCTGCGCGCACGCGAGAGTGGCGGAATGGCAGACGCGCTGGACTTAGGATCCAGTGCCGCAAGGCGTGGGGGTTCAAATCCCCCCTCTCGCACCATCTCTCTTAGACCAAATATTATAAGGGTTTTCGAGAAATCTGGGCGAGGCGCCCGCCGCCGGGCGCGATGCTCGGCACTCTATTTTTGTCCACTTTTTGCCCACCTTTTTTCGGTCCGGTCCTAAGCAGGTTTCGGACGACGCTCACCATAGCCGTCGTCTTGGTCGCGCGGAACCAATGCGCGTAAACGTTTAGGGTGATCGCCGGCGAGCTGTGACCGAGGATGGATTGTACTTCGGTGACAGGGCTGCCTGCTGCGATCAGGGCGGATGCGAAGGAGTGCCGTAGGCTGTGCATGTTGACGCGCCGGAGCCCGGCCCTGCGAAGCGCCGGCCAGAGCCCGCGCCGGAGGGCTACAGACCGCCTCAGGGGCTTCCCTTCGGGATTTGGGAAGACAAGCTCATGTTCTCCCGGAGGGCACTGCAGCTGCCATTTTTTGAGGACCGTCGCGAGTTCCGGCGGGATGGTGATCACTCGGTGGCCGGATTTTGTTTTCGGTGGATAGAAGCGCGCGCGCACGTCCTCGCCATGAACGCGCGTCCAAGAGAGGGAGCGCCGGACAAAAATCTTCGGCTCGGGTCCGCCGAGCTGGCAATCGGACCAGCGCAAGGCCAGCGCCTCCCCGGAGCGCAGGCCCGTTGCGGCAAGAAACGTGAGGAGAGTTTTGTAGAGGCCGGGATCGGCGTTGCCGAGCATGACGCTGATTTCTTCCGGCGATAGCACCGTCTCAGGGGTTGCCTGGTCGGCTTGGATATCTTCGCCGCCGTTGAGTTCTCGGTCTCCTGCGAAGGCGCGTTCGACGCGGTCGGCGGGATTGGCCGTGCAGAGGCCGCGGCGGATTGCCATTTGATAAATGCCGCCAATCATTCGGATGGTCGCGTTGATCGTAATCGTGGAGCGGCCGAGCTCGCGCATGTCGTCGCGCATCTTTTCGATGGGTGCGACGGAAACTTGGTCGAGACGCAGAGGGCCGAAGCGCGGCAGAAGATAAATGTTGAGGCGGGCGCGCAGCGCCTCGGTGTAGCTGGGCCTGCGGTCCATCTTGGACTCGAGCCATTGCCCCGCCGTGACGGCGAATGTGGGAACTTGCCTGCGGTCGAGATACTCGCCGCGCGTGACCTTTATGGATGTCTGGGCAAGATGCTTCTCAGCCGCCTTCTTGGTCGGGAAATAAAGTCGCTTGCGTGGCCCCCTAGTTCCGAGAGGCCGGTAGTCAAGCCGCCACGCGCACTCGCAATTCTCGCCCTTACATCCGCTCTCGTGGAACCGTTTGATTGAAGCCATGGCGCCCTCACCTCTTCCCAATCCGCAACTTTTCTTCGGCGGCGATTTTCTGGAGCAGTCTGGAGGCCGGTTCGGAGATGGCCATTTCGCCGCGCTCCCAGCGAGCCACGGTGTTCGAGGTTACTCCTACGGCCTCGGCCAAGGCCATCTGAGTCCAGCCCAGTTTTCCCCTGAGCGCACGAATTTCCACCGCAGTCATACTATACGTAGCGTATAGCACGACCGAACGGAAGTCAAGCGGCTTGATTGGCGCGTTCTGCGAGGTAGCGTTCGACTTCTTCAATCCGGAAGCGAACGTAGTGGCCGAGTTTGAGCGACGGAAGGTTGCCGAGGCGAGCCTGTTCTCTGACCCACGATTCCGGGACGCCGAAGAGCTTGGCGAGTTCGGGCGCAGCCAACAGTGCACTCGTGTTGCTGAAGCTTCGAGCCGCGATACGCTGGCTCAGCATGAGGGAGAGCAGCGCGCCTTCGAGCGTCTTGAGCGCGGCGACGCGCGACGCGACCTGGGTCAAGAGTTCTGGAACGGATTCGAGAACCAGACCTTTTGCGCGCGATGGATCGGAGACAAGCTCGTCGATGGTGACGGACGACAGGGGTGTCCTCGGCGTGACTGGGCGCGGCAGTTGGTACGACATAGAAGACCCCCGGCATCGAAAGATCCCCGCAACCCCACACTCATCCGAGGACTCATTGAGCAACAGCGATGCCGTTCCTCCGTTCACATGAACGCCAACCGACCAGGCGCGATTCGGTTGGGGACACGCCGACCACAGAGAGATTTGGCGATCATTTGGCGGAAGAGAAAGTGTGCATGTGCAATCTTTGCACACACAATCGTAAAGTGTCCGTGGCGATTTCGGAATTTGGCTTGCTCGCGCTACATGTGTGCAAACTTTGCACACACAGAGCACGGCGTCCGGGGGAACAGTCTAGATTGCGCCTATGGCGCGGGTGGAGAGGTTGAGCGATCAAATGGAAACACGATGATTTGAGGAAGCCGTCGCCAAGAGTAGCTGACGCTACTATTAAGGTTCTGTGAACAGCAGAATGTAACCAAAATTAACCTGTTGACAACTTATCCACAGCCCGATTATTTTCTGCGAACGTGCCGGCGGGGCGGGGGGTTGTGATTTTGATCTCGCGAGCGAAAATTGGTTGGTCGGTCGCTAGCGATACGCCGGGCCATACGCCTGATTGAAGAAGCCGCTCCTACGAGCGCGCCGGTTATCATCACGGGCGAGAGCGGTACTGGGAAAGAGCGGGCCGCACGTGCGATCCACGACAGATCGCCGCGCCAAAACCGACCGTACGTGGCAATCAATTGCGCGGCGATCCCTGAAAGCCTGATCGAAAGCGAACTGTTCGGCCACGAACGCGGGGCCTTTACAGGCGCGGATCGCCGGCGCGAGGGATGCTTCGAGCGGGCGAATGGCGGCAGTCTTCTGCTTGACGAGATCACTGAAATGCGGCCGGAGATGCAGGCCAAACTGCTCCGTGTTCTCGAAGAGAAGAGAATTCTCCGCCTCGGCGCAAGCAAAGAGCTGCCGATCGATGTGCGCGTCTTTGCCGCATCCAATCGCTCGCTGCATCAAGCGATCCGCGAGGGGCGATTGCGCGAGGACCTTTACTACCGCCTCAACGTTTACACCGTTGAGCTGCCTCCGCTGCGCGATCGGCTGGAGGACCTGCCGTTGCTGGTGGCGCACTTCATCCGCGAATTCAATCGGGAACACGACAAGAGCATCGAGGGCATGGGTCAAGACTGTCTCGATGCCCTTCAAGCGCACACCTGGCCCGGAAACGTTCGAGAGTTGCGCAATGTCGTCCAGCGCGCGGTTATCAGGTGCCATTCTCCGATGCTCTCTGCTGAAGACCTGCCTACGGAGTCCGTTCCTCCGCATCGCGCTGAAGCGCACTTCATCGTTCGCGTTGGCTCGCCAATCTGCGAGGTCGAACGCGAGCTGATTTTCCGGACCTTGGCCTTCGCGGGAGGAAATAAGGCTCGCGCATCCAATCTTCTCGGGATGAGCCGGCGGAATCTTTACAATCGGCTCAACGGTTATGCGGCTCGTGACCAGAATGGCCATCTCAACGGCCACGTTTACCGTAACGGTCGCAATGGTGGCTCGTGAAGAAGAGACTTTGCCTCGCGTCGCGCGGCCACCAATCGTTCCAACCCATCTCTGAGCGTTTGCAATTGCAAACGCTCGGCCGCCTCTCTTTTGCTACACGCGCGGTGTGGCAAACGAGGAGGCTCTATTCCGTAGAAGGTTGCGCGAGATCGTGATCCAGAAATACGGCTCGCTGGACCGCTTCTATCTCGAAACCGACTTCTCAAAAGGGCACTTGTCGCAAATCCTGCGCGGCAAGCGCAGTCCCTCACTGGCGACGATCGTGAAGTTGGCCCGAGCCCTCGATGTCCAAGTAGCCGATTTTTTTGCAGCGAAGTTAAGCCCACCTCGCAGCCGCTAGCCCGTAGTGTCTCGGGTGAGTACAAATCCAGCTTAAGGGTGAATCAAAGATCTGCGAGATACTGGGAAGTAAGGAGCCTTGCGAGTTGTTCCCCTCGATTTGCCAGTCGTTCGATATCATCAAGCGGCATCGGTGCGAAGTCTGTAGGATAGGACGTGACCTCTTCTCGTCTTACTAGGTCAGAAGGGACGTAAGGTAGTCGCTCGTCTTGCTGACCCAAAAACAACAGGGCAAAGCCACGAATCGCGCCGGTTCGAGTCCAGGAATGGAGAGCGGCATAGCTAGATTCTAAACTTCTTCGGAAAGTAGTCTCGAATGACCTCCTCATTCGTCCTGGCCACCAAAACGGATACGTACTTCCATCGAACTGGCCTGGACCCGCATCGCAGCATATGAGGTAGTCGGGCGAGAACACATTCGAGCTGAACGCCTCGGACCTGCCCGGCTGCAAACAGGAGAGTCCGAGATTGTCATAAACGCCTCCGTCCGCAATGATCACTCGTTCCTTTCGCTCACCGCGTTTATCTGTGAACATCATCTCGCAGTCAATCGCGGGTAGCAGTGCAGGGTATGCGGCGGACGCGGCGACGGCGAACGAGACGCGCACGTCATTGCGGTGGACCTTTCCGAAACGCCAGCAAGCCGACTCTCGACTACCGAAGCGCATGGCGGTTCCGGTCCGCAGTTCGCAAGCGTTGAACACAACATCGATGCCGTTGCGGCGAGGATCTGTGACCTTCAAAGTTCCGAAGAGGCGGTCCTGTAGCGCCTTCTCGAACGCCAGAGTGCGGCTCATCCATCGCCTCAATGGCGGCTGTATTTCGCGGCGGGTTGCGAGCGCGCCAACACTATTATAACGAAAGCGCGACAGCACGCTGATGAGGTTTCGTGCGATAGTTGCGCCAAGCGCAGCGCCCCCGGCTATGAGGATGGTAGCAACCGTCCGAAGAACATTTGTAGAAAGAAATGCGTTGCTTAGAATGCTGCCGCTAAGCCCCTCTCTCAAGAGATCAACTACGCGCGCATCAAACTCTTCGAAGGTACTCTGCTGGTACGCATACATTCCGGCAATTAATGATCCACCCGAGACCGCAGAGATAACTTTTGTCTGGTCGAGGATCCCTCGATCGTGTAGCGCTCGCATACATCCGAGATGAAATGCTATTGCTCGCGACCCTCCACCCGACAGTGCCAACCCTACACGATGAGAGGGCCGAGGAACCCGCGGCACTGCGATGGCGCATAGGCGCGAGCTCTCGCCCTTCGCGTGGACGGCGTCGAAATCGCTCTTCTTGAAGACCAACGGGCCAATTCGGCGATGTTCCTTTGACCCTCCGACAATCAGCAATAGAAGTCTTGAGGGCGAGTCTTTGACCTGAGTCACCAAGTGCTCTGCCGCGCTTAGATCGGTACCGCTCGGTAACGGTTCCCCTTCCGGATGCGTGTGCCACATACCGATGTAAGCCACGGAGTTCCGGCTGCGCAGAAGTTTTTCCTTATTCGCTTCGTCAGTGCCGGATATCCCGCACACGAATCCTTGTTCACTGGCCCTGCTATCTGCTGGCGGACCGATTACTTCTGTCACCCAAATAGTTCGGATTGCATCGTCACGCTCTCCGAAAAGAAGCCCGCCAGTCTCGACTCGCGATCCAGACGTGCGCATAGAACGAGTAGACCAACCTTCGATGTCAGCCCAAGCACCCGCCGCGATCCGAATTTCGTGCCCACTTTCAGGATCATTTACTACTATATCGCAAGGCCAGCTAAACGCGGCGAAATTTGGCTCCGCGCTCAACTTTGGCTGCGACACAAAGGCGCCACTAGCATGTGAATCGTCGCCGTCGCGCAATGACTCGGCGGCTAGATTAATCATCAGTCCTGCAAGTGCTGATGCGTCCGCCGCGGAGCCGATGAAAGTTGGGTCTGAGCATCCGGGTTCTGGCTGAAAAATTGGGTGACGATCTCTAGGCCAGAACTCGTCCGCGAACTCGCGAAGGCTCGGCCGATTGCAGGCCTCCAACTTTGCTCGTCGCAATGCGTCGATCGGGCCCCCGGAGTAATTGGTGGGCGTCACCGTAATGACGCCGTATTCCGCATGGTGGCCGATCATCATTGAAACAACCGGAATCTTTGCTATCGTTCGAGCACGCCGGAACTCGAGCTTTTCTCGAACGACCCCTGATGCGGTGGTTTCGATCACAACATCTGCCGCGTCAGTCCAATCAGCGGCATCAAGCGGGTCCTTGAGAAGATTCTGTGTTCGAATATCAATCTCAAGGTCGGGCCGAATTCGAGCAAGTCGCTCTGCAAGCGCTTGCGCCTTGTACCTACCTAGGTCGCGGTCATAATACGGCTGTCTCGCGAGAAGACCTGGGGCAATCGCACCGCTGTCATGTAGGATCACCTTGCGCGCCCCAGCCCGAGCTACAAATTCGGCGACTTGGCCGCCTAGGGCGCCGCATCCCCAAAGCGATACGCAGCGACCGCGAAACCAGGACATGCGCGAAGTGTTGTCGCGTCTAATGACGATTTCGGGGCGGTCGTCACGGACATTGCACCAGACAACCGGAGCACTGCTAGCCCAATCGAAAATGATCCTCTCGACTTCGTCACCGATTTCAGCGAGAGCAGCGTTTTCACTGTAGCGATTAAGTGCGAGACGAAGCCCTGTGACAATGACAGGTTCGACATACCAAGCAGTGAGATGCTGTCTGAAATCTCCGCTGCCGGCGATTCCGCGCATTGGAGCGCCGATGATCACGTAAAGAGGGGCGTCATCCTCGTTCTGAAGCAGCGCGCACTGAAGCGAGAGGAAAAGAAGGCGACGCGATATCCCTCGCTCAGCGAGCGCAGTGATCAGGTCTGCGACTCTCGAAGGGAACTCGAAAGGCATCAGTTGACTGAGGAGAATTGCTGCTGCAACACATCTCGGAGTTCCAGGCGAGTCCATAGATGACCAGCCCGTCAAATCCACTCGCCATTCGGTGGGAGCAGATAGATGTGCATATCCAAACCACGTGTCACTTCCGACTGTAGGCGTGTCCACGCGTGGAATTACCAGTCGGTAGGGTCCTGGTCCCATATATGCGACCGGTGGGTGTAACGGAGCGCCCGCAGGATCGAGCTCTCCGCGAGCAGCCCGTTCAAGCCATTGATCGAGCCGGTCCGCAAAGCCGTACATGCCGTCGCACGCGCTCCATTCGGTCGACGGCGCCTGATAGAGACAGAGGTGCTTCCCCCACTGAACATGCGGAAAGCCGGCAAATCGCCGGTGCGGCGTCTCGACAGATGGAATTTCAAAAGGGAAGCCCGGAGGTATGAAAATCAGAAACCGCTCGCGCGAACGCAGCGGAATGCCGATCGGGCGACGCTCATAATGACCGCATGAAACTGATGCCTCTATTACGAGGTTTGGTCGATCCGCCGATGGGCTGCGGATCGCAAGGATCTCAAGCGCGGAACCTGCGGCCGCGATATCAAGAACCTGGTCGAACGCAGCCGCTTGGCCTTCAGTCACGTTTTTTTCCGAAACCCACGGGCTGTGTCGGCGGAGTGCTGGAACCGCGAGCTGTAGCCGCAGCTGCCTGCAGGCTGCCACCAGCCTTCGCCTTTTGCTTATGGGGCTGTCGGTAATCGAGTCCCTGCTCTCCGAGTTCGAATACAATTGGCTCCGGATTCCTTTCGGTCGGGTGCTCTCCGGTACACAGGAACTCACTCGGTGCTATCTCGCGATAGCGTGCTGCGGCCTTCGCGTGCGGGGGGTTATCTCCGGGTTTATTCGACGACGGAATAGGATCGCTACTAGAGACGATGTACCCGATGCTGCCGCCAGCGCTCTCAATATCGTCCAGAATATCCTGCTTCAACACCTCGTCGTTGTCTCCAGCGCCTTTCCAGTACATCAGCGACTTGGAGCAATGGTGCGTCGCGAGGAACGCGTCCCACGCGAGGTCGCCTTCACGTTCCGCCGCCTTGGTCTCATCGAAGATCCTGCGGACGGTCGGGTAGCTGAGATCTCCCAAGAGCATTGCCTTGCCGTCAACGCTGCCACTCTTGAGAGTCACCTGCATCGCGACGCTAGTTTCGTTCCGCTCCCCTTCCGCATCATCTTTGAAAGGGCCGTGTATGAAGGCACGGAAATCCGTGCGCTCGGTGCCGTCGACTTCCGTCACCGCGTTTCCCGGCACTGTGATAAACTCATCGGCTAGGTCCCTGTATTCTTCCTTTTGGTGAAGGACGTTGCTGTAGCCGATTACACGAACACGGTCGCCGGAACTCACGGCCCCGACTACTTGAATGGTTTTCTTCACACGGCGCATGGCCTCATCGCGGAACGCGCATGCGTCGTCTGAGAGGTCGCTCTTGTATTCCCAGAAAACCCGTGGCGAAAACCAGAGCTCCCCAATGGTCGCTTTCTTGAGCAACTCTTTGAACCCTCGGCAATGGTCTTGATCGGGATGGGTGAGCACGAACAATGCCAAATACGGATTGCCATTTCTTTTCGGCAACAGCGGCAAGAGACGTTCAAGCACGGGAATTCGAGCATCGTCCGTATCGCTCGCACATTCGAGATGATGGAGATCTACCTGCATGCACGTCTGCAGGTCGATTACTATTGTCGTGCTGTCGCCGTTGCCGACGGGCCAAAACACGAAGCCGATCTTCGGAAGCGAAAAGCCCATATTGTTACCTCATAGCCACCCGATAAAGGCGGTCCCTTTCTTGCGAACCTAGTTCTATTATAGCGAACTGAGTTTGCACATGCAAGTAGGCGAGAGAATTGTTTTGTCGGACCCGACCGCTTATAGTGGCAATCCCGTAGACTGGGGAGGCGAAATGCCCACAACTGGCGATCGGATTCGCGAGGTACGAGAAAAACGAGGAATGAAGCAGGAGGACCTCGCTCGAGCGTCTGGCCTCAGCAAGGGGTTTCTTTCAGACGTAGAGAACAACAATCGGAATGTTAGTTCTCAAGCATTACTGCGGGTTGCGAATGCTCTCGGTGCTTCGGTCGACTACCTGCTTCGTGGTGAAACGATGGAGACCTCGGTCTCAGGACAGCCTCTAATCATCTCTCAAGAGTTGTCTCGCGCTGCGGAGGAACTTGGTTTGAGTTTTGCCGACACCATTGAGTTGCTTGAAGCGCATCGATCGGTGGTCGCCCGCCGGAGCATCCGATCGACTCGACCCTTTTCGGTGGAGGACTGGAAGAACCTTCACAAGGCGATTAAGCGGGTCTTCGGTTGACGTGGCACAGCAACTGAAGAGTTCTCTCAGAATCTGGAACCTCGCGCGGGACCTTGGTCTCAGACTCAGTCTTCGCGATGATCCAGTCCGCGAGATAGTGGGCTATTGTGAGCGACTGATCGCAGCTTTTTTGAAGAAGTTTCCTGAAACGCATACTCTTTCGGAACTTGCCGAGGTCGCCGCCGCATCCCTTGGGACGCGTTTCGAGGTGATTCGGTCCGAGTCCGACCTGCAGCGCGTGAAGCAAACGTATGTCGCTCGCGGCGAGAGAATCTTTGCAAGTCTCGAACGTGAGCTGGCTGATCAGGTTTTTGGACTCACGGTGCTCCTTCTAAATAGAGAAGAATGGGAACCGAAATATGTATCCGTAATAGACTGCCGCGGTGAGAAAGCTGCACGTGAGTTTTTCACGAAATGGCACGAGATCAGTCATCTTTTGATCCTTACCGACCAATTGCGCCTGAGCTTTCAGCGCACGCATGTTCACGGCGGCGCTGAGAAGGACCCCGAAGAGAGGTTGGTCGATGTGCTGGCCGGCCGCTTTGGATTCTATGAACCCCTGATCAGACCTCTAGCGAGTGGAAGGCTTTCGTTCGAATTTGCCGAAGGCCTCCGATTGCGACTTTGTCCGGAGGCCAGCAAAGAGGCTTCCTTAAACGGGTTTGTCGCTGCTTGGCCATCTCCCTGCGTCTTGGTGCGAGCGGAGCTCGCCTTGAAGAGAAGCGAGGAGCGCCTAAGAGCCCAAGGAACATTTTCGTTCCAAGATTTGCCAGTTCCAGTTCTGAGAGCTGTTCGTGTGGGCAACAACGACGCGGCGCGACGGGAAGGGATGCTCATCCCTCCGAGGATGCGCGTACCAGAGACTTCCATAATCAAACGGCTCTTTGAGGATGAGGATGCGTCACAGGAATCTGACGAGAATCTCTCCTGGTGGAAGGCGAGCGATGGAACGGTCCTGCAGGTTTGTCCGATCCGAGTAGAAGCCCGACGAATCTGGGAGGGGGTCGAAGCGATAATACAGCCACTCTGATGCTTCGGCGACAATTTGATCCTTTGCAATTAGTTAATTCGCGGTGATCAATGGTTCACCGCCAGTCGCGAGGCGGTTGAGGCGTTACCATCCCTTTCGGTCGGAAGAGGCGATGCGTGTCTGGATCGGTCAACATCCGCAATTCAACGGTCGCGAATCGAGTGTGTTGCAGGATTTTCTTACTTCGACTCTGAAATGAACTTGACTGCGGCGCTTAGGCGACTGGGTGAGGTCGGGAGAGGATGTAATCTGCCGCGTGCTGCGCCTGGGCTGCGGCTAGAATCACAAGGCGACGATCGTCGCGGAGCTTCTTTAGCCAGCCGGCCACGTATGCGGCTTGGTTCGCGATTACTGCGTTCGAGATTCCTGCTTCGGCGCACAAGTAAGCGCCTCCCATTTCTGCGATCAATTCTTCTTTGGAGTAGACGGCGGATCCAAACTCGGCGGCTTGTGTAATGCTCTCACGCGCAAGTCGCTGTCCGTGACCAGTCGAGTGGATTGCCTCGTGAAAAATCGTCGATCCGTATTCCTCCGCTGAGACAAACAGATTTCGGGGCGGCATCGTGATCCGATCCGCGGCGCTGCTGTAAAATGCCTTGGTTCCGGCATGCTCGATCGCGGGCGGGTTCGGCATTCCGGCAATGATCCGCTCTACCGCTTCGATCGGATCGTGCTGGTGGGTTTCAATCTTCGGCAGCTTTTCGAGGGCGCGTACCGATAGCTCGCACTGCTCGACGTTCCAGACCCGATAGTATCGAAGGACAAAGCGGCGGCGAGACTCGTTATCGGTTTCCGCTTCGCGCGCGGCCTCGGTCTCGGCGCGTCGATCTTCCGTCTTCCAGAAAACGATGATGGTGCTCTCCTCGCCTTTGCGGACGTGTCCGCCCAGTTCGTTGGCCTGGCGCATCGTCAGCCAGAACGGTGAAACATATTTCGATGCGGAAAGCAGAAAGTGATTGATGCCTCTATATGGCTTCTTGCTCACAAGGTTGCGCGGCAGTCCGGCCGAAGTCCACGGCCTTCGCCAAGGCACAACGCCTTGTTCAAGTAGATTGATTATCTTGTCGGTCACTATTGCGTAGATGTCCATTTCCGTAGTCTCCGATTGTGATTTGGATAATTGAGGGAGAACCGCTTTCGCGGCTCTCCCGTCGCGTGGTGGGAACTAAAACGGGATGTCGTCGGACGCTTCGGCCTTGGGCGTGTCGGCGCGATTCCCGAGCATGCGGAGTTGCCGAGCGACGATTTCAGTCCGGTAGCGTTTGCCGCTTCCGTCCTTCGCTTCGTACTGTCGGGTAGTGAGCCGACCCTCGATGGCAACCTGACGGCCTTTGCTCAAGAACCGTTGGCACGTATCCGCAAGCGGTCCGAATGCGACCACGCGATGCCATTCGGTACGCTGCTGCTTGGTACCGCTCCGATCCGTGAAACGCTCGGTCGTCGCCAGCGAGAAATTCGCTACGTTCTGCCCTGACGGCAGTGCGCGAACCTCGGGATCACGTCCCAGATTTCCGACCACGATTGCTTTGTTGATTGCCATTGCCATTACCTCCGTTCTCCTTTGCTGCGTCCGCTTCCCGTCGTCGGGCAGGACGCGCTTTGTTTTTGATTCCCGCGCCAATTTTTTTCCGCGCGGCCCTTACACCTCGAACAGGAGGGCCGTGCGCAGATTTCTAGATGCGCGAACGGAGCGGGCGGCAGGACGTGCCAGAGCGCAGCGGCCCGTTCAGGGCTGGCGCGTCGTGCTAGCGCAGCGAACGCCACCAATGAGAGCGGCGGCGAAGCGGAGATCGCAGGCGGAGTTGGGTTGCGGCGTGGGGCCGCGACGCGGAGTTTACGGAGAGATCGCGGGGCGGCTCACAGAGGAGCAGACGGAGGAATTTTGTCAACGATGACTTTCAGATGTGACTTACTCCTGAATGTAGTGGAATCTTTTTCAGGCGACGTCGGGAATGGTGGGATGCGTACCGATTAGTCGATGCCAGTGATCGCGCATTAGGCTCCGGAATCTACGAAGATGACGAACGCCAAGGTAGGTTTGGACGAGGTAACCCTTGGTGCCTCGAGCAAAGTCGAGAGCCACTACCAGCGGATGCCCCGCTGACGTTCGTACTCTTGCTCCATTCGCCGATGGCGCGCCCACATGAGATCTCTCCGAGAGAGAATGCCGATGACCTTGCGATTATCGTCGTGGTCCACAACGGGCAAGCGCCCCACACTTTCGAGTACCATCAGTGCGTTTGCTTCGCTGAGGGTGCTATCCTCGAAAATGACCGCATGATTTTTGATTGCGAGGTCACCTACCAGCGCTGTCGGCTCTCGCGCCGGGTCGAGCAAGTCCAGACGGGTAACTACTCCAACCAGTTGTCCGCGGTCGTTCAATACCGGGAACCCCTGGTAACTGCTGCCGGGCCAGCCTTGTGTAATCCGGGAACGCACCTCCGCCAACGTCAGATGCTCAGGAAGCGAAACCACCTCGCGGCTGACGACGTCTCGGACCAAGGTCTGAGCAAGAAAGTCGGCAGTGTACTCCGTTGGCACAAAGACACCCCTGCGAACGACCTTCTCCGTCATGAGAGTAGTCTGCATCAGTAAGCTTGAAACTATGTAAGCCGCCGAAGAGCCACTGAGCAAAGGCAAGAGGCCAAGCGGCTGAAGGGTAGTCTCGAAGGCAAAAACTATCGACGTGAGCAGTGCGCGCGAGGCTCCTGCGAACATCGCCGCCATTCCGACTATCCCGGCGATTCGCACGTCGATCCCGAACTGTGGAAACAACATATTGGCTCCCCCGCCTAGGGCTGCGCCGAGCGCTCCACCCATAACAAAGAGCGGCGCCAGGGTTCCCGCGGACGTTTCACTTCCGAGTGCCGCGGCCCAGGATACAAGCTTGAGCAGGAAGAGCATGATGAGTGCTTTTTCGGTTAGTGACCCGGAGAAAATTCGGACGATGTTCACGTAGCCGACACCCAAAGTCTCGGGAAGGATGTAACCAACGATGCCAACAACAAGGCCGCCCAAGGCAGGCCACCACATCCAGTGGATCGGCAACCGCGCAAATGTATCCGAGACTGTATAAACGGCGCGAGTCGCGGCAACCGAGGCTAATCCTACTATTGCGCCGATCAGGGTGTAGAACGCCAAGGGAGCCATCCCTGAACTTTGCAGTTGCTGCATCGGGAACATTGGCCAAGGGGCTGCAGAGAGTCTTCGCAGCGCAGCAGCCATCGCGCTCGCAACCGCAACGGGGATAAGAGAGCGAGGGCGAAACTCGAACAGCAACAGCTCGACTGCTATCAAGACGCCTGACACTGGACTTCCAAATGTCGCTGACATGCCGGCAGCAGCCCCGGCTGAAAGAAGGATCTTTCTCTCTTCAGCCGTAGTTGAGAGCAACTGTCCGACGAAAGAACCAAGCGCTCCTCCAGTGACGATGATCGGGCCCTCTGCGCCAAAGGGGCATCCGGTACCTATGGCAATAGCTGTGGAGATTGGCTTGAGGACTCCGACTCGTGCGGGGATTCGACTCTGGTTTCTAAGTACGCTCAGCATCACCTCGGGAATTCCATGCCCGCGTATTGCCTCCGAGCCATACCGCGCCATCAAGCCTACCAGCACGCCGCCGATTACCGGAACGACCAACACAAACAGGCCGAGTTGGTTGGCCTCCGGCGAGACAAAACTCGTTGACAGTCGACCGTAGAAAGACAAGTTAGTTATAAGGCCGATCAACTTGAGCAAAACTATTGCGGCCCCTCCCGCTGCGAGTCCGATCGCTGCCGCCAGAAGAGTCAGCACGACGACGCGAATATCGAACGTTTTTCTACGGCTGGGAAAGTGCTCAGGCTCGAGAGTTCGCTCCTGCGAACTATCGGCGACGCTTTCCGCCGCAGACGGCGAATCGGGCTTTACTTGCTCAATCATGCCCTACTCCAAGGAGCACCCACAGCGTCGCGCGGTCACTATGCGTTGCATTCATCGTGTGCTCTCAAAAATGCCATATCTTTCCTTCACTCGACCCGCTGGCGTGATCGAGGTGGAACTGGACGCTTGGGCTTCACCAAGGTATGGATCACCAGTACCGGACAGACGGCATGTTGCACTACCCTCTCTGCGACGCTGCCAATGAGGACGTGCGCCAACCCAGTGCGTCCGTGGGTTGAGATGACGATCAAATTTGCATGGACCTTTTTGGCAGCCTCAATAATCGCTTGGTAAGCGGCACCGAATTCTACGAACGTCCGGCACTTGACGCCTTTCTTGCCCAAGCTCCTGCAGATTTCCTCGAGCTTCTCCTCGGTTGCTCGCGCTTGATTTTCGAGGAGCGCTCCTGAATCGCGGACCAAAAGCGGCGACTCGTAAAATCCACGCTCGACCACCGACAGCAAAATCAATTCGGCCTCATACGGCCGGTTGAATTCGACGGCCTCGTCCAGTGCTCTCAGAGAAGGCTCGGAAAAGTCGAGCGGCACCAAAATTCTCTCAATCGCCATCATTCTGATTTCTCCATGCGCGTCATTGAGTTCGGATAAACTTAGAATCGAGATGCGGCCTCGACATTCAAGTCGCTGTTCATGCTTGCGAGTTGCCTCGCGATCCAACAGCCGATCAGATGCCACGTCGCAAAGGATAGTCCGGTCCGACTTTTATTACACTCCAGCATGATTGGCGGCTCTCCCCCCGACAGAGTTCGCGGCCGTGCGGTGTAGGAAATTCATCGTTGTTGCTGCTCTTGAAGAGGATTGGTGGCCGGAACGAGATGAACACGCCCGCCGCTTATCGCCCCGAGCGCTTCATGCAATGTGTCGAAGATATGATCAGGGCCGATCACGTCGCTAAGGCGGTGGCGGCGCAGATCCGACCGCAGTGACGATTCAGTATGTACCAGGACTAGCACAATGCTGCGGCGGATTAGATCCTGCTGCAGGTCCGCCAGTACTCGCGCGGCCGAATAATCGATGCTGGTTATCGCGCCCGCGTCCACCACAAGCCATTTTACTGGCGGGTTTGCTCCTTCAATCAGGCCGCGCACCTCCGCTGCGAAGCGGCCAGCATTGGCATAAAAGAGTCTGCCCCGAATTGAAAGATCACCAGGCCGGGCGCGCTGAACGCACCTGGGACTGCCGGCGTCGGCGCCCATCGTCCGCTCCGCTCGACGAGCACGGCGGTGTGGGGTTGATAGCTGTGGCGTACGTGCCAAAGGAGCGACAGTCCTATCGCCAGCAAGATGCCCTGTTCAACGCCAACTATCACAACCGTCGCTGCGGTGATCAGCGCCAGACAGAACTCACCGGGGCTCTCGCGCCGGATGTCGCGCAGGCCGCGCACGTCGACCAGCCCGACGGCGATGTTGAAAACGATGGCACCGAGCACGCACCTCGGCAGATAGTGCAGCGGACCGGTCAGGAAAACGAGCACTAAGGCCACGACAGCGGCCGTGGCGAGTTGGGCGATCTGGCTATGCCCGCCGGAGCGCTCGACCATTGCCGTCTGCGTCGGGCTGCCATTCACGACGAACGCGCCGCTAAGCGCGGCGGCTGCGTTGGCCGCCGACAGGCCGACGAGGTCGGTGTTTTCGTCCAGTGTTTGGCGATGCCGCGACGCGTAGGCGGTCGCAGTGGCAGCGCTCTGGGTGACGATCATCAGAAAGCATGAGGCCGACACGGGAAGAAGTTGCGGAACTTCCCGCCAGCTCATATTTGGAAGTCCGATCGGCGGCAGACCTCCAGTGACTCGTTGGATGAGGGTGATGCCAAATCCGGAGAAGTCGAACGCGGCGCTCGCTGCAATAACGCCGACGACCGCAAAGAGCGGCCCGGGCAACCGCGGCGCGAGGCGGTTGAGGACGAAAACGATCGCCAACACGGCCACCGTGACGCACAGTGTCGGAACATGCAGCTGCGGCAAACCTCGGACGACCTGCGCGAGCTGCTCAAGCGTCTGGTCGGACGTGACCGGCACTCCCAGCATCTCACCAAACATCGCAATACCGACTTGGAAACCTACACCGGTAAGAAAGCCGACCAGCAGCGTCTGGGAAAGAAAGTCGGCCAGGAAACCGAGCTTGAATAACCGCGCGAGCAGCAGGCATCCGGCCGTCAACATCGCTACCAACCCAGCCAGGGCCACATAATGCTCGCTGCCGACCGGTGCAATCTGTGACAGTTTGCCCGCGATGATGGCCGCCGTCGCCGAATCCGCCGCCACCACCAGGTAACGCGAAGCGCCGAGCGCTGCGAACGCGGTTAACGGCAGGAGTAGAGTGTAGAGCCCGGTGACGACCGGCATTCCGGCGATCCGCGCGTAACCCAGCGCCTGCGGCACGTTCATCGCGGCGAGAGTGATGCCAGCCAGCGTGTCGCGCATCGCTCCGGCACCGGTTGCGGGCCGGATGCCGCCGAAGAGCCACGGCCATCGCTCGCTCTTCTGCGGCTTTTCGTTTGTCATGTTCACCTGCTCGATGAGTAGAGGCGTGCTTACTTCTTGTGTTGCAGCTTCGGCGGCTTATCGCCTCGTCGCGTCTGCCGCGCCGCCGCAGCGTGATACTTGCGGCGGATTTCCAGTAATCGGTGAACCGGATTGTTTTGGGAGTCCGCTCTTAGAAATTGAGTCTCCTGCCTCCGGTCTGCCTCCTTAGCCGGCGATCGGAGCCGCCACCTTGCCGGAGACTCCGGCCGGATGAAGGCTGGAGTTGACCCTCGCCAAGTGGCGCTGATGCCTTGCGGTTCCCTGACGCAGCAGTTTGTAAACCGCAACCTTCGCCATATCGTTGATGAAAAACCATGCGAGCGCATAGGCCCACACCGCCAGCGCATATTTCCATCCGAGTGGCGTCATGCCCCATCCGTAGACCGCGGCGAGTGTTCCGATGACCTGGGTTGTTTCGCAGGCAACTACCAGGCGCCAATTGGGCCACGGCCTCTTCCAAAAAGTTCCAGCGCTTCGAGTGATGTAAATGGTGAGGTGACCTGCCACCAGCAGTTTCAGGAACATCAGGCTCTGAACGATGGGCCTGGGCAGGTGAAAGTATTTCTCCGCGATCCAGAAAAGGCCGAACGCGGCAATAACTCCCAGCACACCGAGGACCGAGCTGACCGTAAGCACGCGCTCCATGTCCCAGCGCACCGGACGTGGAGCCACGGTGGTGTTGTCGTATGCGATCATCATGATCGGGAAGTCATTGAGGACCGCGATGAGAACGATCATGATCGCGGTTACCGGGTAGAAGTTGAACACCACGATCGCGAGCGTCATGAAGAGTAGTACGCGGATAGTTTCGGAAATCCGGTAGATTGCATAGCTGTTCATGCGCTCGAAGATCTTGCGCGCTTCAGAAATGGCGGCGGTGATCACTGAGAGACCGGTCGCCGTGAGCACCAGATCTGCGGCAGCGCGAGCGGCGTCGGTCGCACCACTTACCGCGATTCCGCAATCCGCCTCCTTGAGCGCGGGAGCGTCGTTGACGCCGTCACCAGTCATTCCGACGATATGTCCACCCGCTTGGAGCGCCTTGACGATTTTGAATTTATGCTCGGGAAAGACCTGCGCGTAGCCGTCGGCCGCGTCTATCTTTTCAGTGTCATCAGCCTTGCCGTCAGGAAAGAGGTCCCCGGCAACCGCGATGTTGGGTCCGAGCTTGAGTTCGCGCGACACCTCGCGCGCGATTGCAAGGTTGTCGCCGGTTACCATGCGCACCTGCAGTCCCATTTTTCGCGCAGTCGCGATGGTCGAAGCTGAATCGTCACGCGGAGGATCCGAGAGGGACAGCAGACCAAGTAGTTCCCACTTTGCCTGCCCATCGGTGCGCGCGACGCCAAGCGTGCGGTAGCCTTTGGCCGCAAGATCGTTAACCTGATGTTCAGCTTTTTCACGCGTACCCGAGTCAGGATGAACGAGATCCAAAATCACCTGTGGCGCGCCTTTCGAAACTTTGCAAGTGGCGTTGTCGTGTTTGACCTCGGCCTCGGTTCGCTTGCTGACCGGATCGAAAGGCGTGAAATGAGTGATCTGATAGGCTTTTGGCGCCGCCTGATCGCTGAGACCCTTGACGACGGCCTCGTCGATCCCATCTCGGCCCTCCGTTGGCGAAGCAAGCGCCGCTGCCAGGACGAGATCCTGCTCGTTGCTTGCCTTGAAAATGACGGGGCTGCCCAGCTTGAGCTCGTTCTTGGTGAGCGTACCGGTCTTGTCCGAGCATAGGATATCCATACCGGCCATCTCTTCGATCGCGACGAGACGCGACACTATGGCCTTCATCTTCGCAAGCACCGATGCGCCGACCGCCATCGTGACGGACAGTACGGCCGGCAAAGCAACCGGGATTGCAGCTACAGTGAGAATCAGTGCAAATAGCAGAGTGTCGATCAGCGGATCGCCGCGAAACAGCGCGACCGTCAGGATCAATGTGACAAGCCCAACCGTGATCAGAATCAGGAAATTACCGATCTTGAGCACAGCCTTCTGAAAGTGCGAAACGGTCTGGACCGTCTCGACCAGTTGTGCGGTGCGGCCGAACAGCGTGTTCATCCCCGTGGCGACGACCAGCCCATTCATCTGACCCATGCGCACTATCGAACCTGAATAC
Organism: uncultured delta proteobacterium; assembly: GCA_963717005.1. Classification (GTDB taxonomy): domain Bacteria; phylum Desulfobacterota; class Binatia; order Binatales; family Binataceae; genus Binatus. The sequence goes on along the minus strand of OY970324.1, from coordinate 2,623,297 downwards.
GCCACGTCATTTTTCTTCTTGTCTACCGGCAGCGACTCGCCCGTCAGCGCTGACTGATCGATGCTCAAGTAATCGCCATCGACGAGCTTCAGGTCCGCGGGAATGACATTGCCCAGCTTGACCATGACGATATCGCCGGTAACCAGGGTCTTGGCCTCGATGTCACTCCACTTGCCGTCGCGCAGCACTCGCGAATGCAGCGCCAGATTCTTTTTCAGCGCCTCGATCTCGTTGTCGGCTTTGAATTCCTCCGAGAAGCCGACCACCGCGTTCAGCACCAGCATGAAAGATATGATGACAAAGTCTTCCCAATGCCGGACCGCAGCCGACAGTACTGCGGCAATTTCGATCATCCACGCAATAGGTCCCCAGAGAAACTTCAGGAGCCGCTTGAGGGGGCTGATGCGCTCTTCTTCGATTGCGTTGGGACCGTCTTTCTTGAGGCGGCTCTCCACCTCTTCCTGCGTCAATCCGCGCTCGAGACTTGACTTGAACTTGGCGAGCGCCTGCTGAATCGTCTCGGTATCGTCCGGTGCTTGCGCGCCTTTGGGCGCATCTGGCGAAACGGACGCCGCTACTTTTTGCCTGTAGCCGATCTCACTTCCAAGCCCGCCATCGCGCGCCGGGACATTCGAGTTGTCTGAGGTCTTCGCTTCTTCTCCGGAATCTATCTGGATAGCCATCTTTCAGCTCCTGTCAAATTTCTCCTAGACGGCGCCGATCGGCCTTAGTCACCAGATCAGTTTGCCACGGCGCCTGTAAACGGCTGCTGCCGCTGGCTGCGAGGCCTCCACGCCAAGTCATCGCTCATCACATAGGTAAGCAGGGCCACCAGCATCACACTCACGGCGACCCACAAACGCCAATCATAGTGCGAGTGTTTCCAGTAAGGACGATGGAAGCCACGATTGACACCGCTATCTGGACCTTCGTGCTGATCGAGACCGTGCTTTGTCTTACTCATGAACTCGCTACCTTTCGGATTCCATCTCGAATGCTCTCGTTGCCGCTCATTTCGTTCCACTTCCAGTTTTGGACTTCCGGTAAGTCCTGGCCGTGCTGGTCGATGTACTGCTTGTGCTCGACTAGCTTGTCCTGAACCATCTGTTTCAGATACGCGCCCTTGGCTCCCAAATGTGGCAGACGATCTACGACGTCTTGTACTAAGTGAAATCGGTCGAGGTCGTTCTGCACCCTGATGTCGAAGGCAGTCGTGATGGTACCCTCTTCCTTGTAGCCGCGGACGTGCAGATTGCGATTGGTGCGGCGGTACGTAAGCCGGTGTACCAGCCATGGGTATCCATGGAAGCCAAAGATGATGTGCTTATCCTTAGTGAAAAGCGAGTCGTAGTCCGTCTCACTTAGCCCGTGCGGATGCTCGCTCGCAGATTGCAGCTTCATGAGATCGACGACATTGATCATTCGAATTTTCAGATCGGGCAGATGTTCGCGAAGAATAGAAACGGCAGCCAGGATTTCCAGCGTGGGCGTATCTCCGCAACAGGCCATCACCACGTCCGGCTCGCTGCCTTGATCGTTGCTGGCCCATTGCCAGATGCCAATTCCTTCCGTGCAGTGGACGGTCGCTGCTTCCATCGTCAGCCATTGGGGCAGTGGATGTTTGCCTGCGACCACTACGTTGACGTAATGCCGGCTGCGCAGACAGTGATCGAAGACCGATAAAAGGCAATTTGCATCAGGGGGTAGGTACACACGCACTATGTCGGCCTTCTTGTTGATGACGTGGTCGAGGAAGCCGGGATCCTGATGCGTGAAACCATTGTGATCCTGCTGCCAGACGTGGGAGGCCAGCAGATAGTTCAGCGACGAGATCTTCCGGCGCCAGGGCAGTTCCAGCGTCACCTTCAGCCACTTGGCGTGCTGGCTGAACATCGAATCGACGATGCGAATGAAGGCCTCATAGCTATTGAATAGTCCATGGCGTCCCGTCAGCAGATAGCCCTCGAGCCAACCCTCACACTGGTGCTCGCTCAACATCGAGTCCAGCACACGTCCGGCGGGCGCTAGGAATTCATCATTTTTTACTTCGCGAGCGTCCCACTGACGGTTTGTGACTTCAAAAATCGCGCCCAGGAGGTTCGACAGCGTCTCATCAGGACCGAAGACGCGGAAATTACGCTGCTCCTGATTGAGCTTGGCCACGTCGCGCAGGAACCTACCCAGCACTAGAGTGTCCTCGGCGTTGACAGCACCGGGCGATGGAACCTTCACTGCATGGTCGTGAAAGTCTGGCATGCGAAGGTCGCGTAGTAGGACGCCACCGTTGGCGTGCGGATTGGCGCCCATCCGCCGGTCACCCTTGGGCGCAAGTTCGGCGAGTTCCGGCATAAGGCGGCCATGCTCATCGAACAGTTCTTCTGCCTTATAGCTCTTCATCCAGCTTTCAAGCTGCTTAACGTGATCGGGATGCTCGGCGTCCACTAGCAGCGGCACCTGGTGCGACCGGAAGGTACCCTCGACTTGCAGGCCATCGACGACTTTCGGTCCGGTCCAGCCCTTGGGTGACTTGAGGACGATCATCGGCCAGCGCCGCCGAGTGTTGTCGCTCTTGCTCCGTGCGTTGCTTTGGATTTGCCTAATGTCTTGGATGACCTCATCCAAAGTACGAGCCATCAGTTGATGCATTTGTTCCGGCTCGTCACCTTCCACAAAGTGGGGAGTCCAGCCGCAGCCTCGTAAAAATTGCTCCAATTCTTCGTGCTCGATGCGCGCCAGCACGGTCGGGTTACTGATCTTGTAGCCATTGAGATGCAGGATCGGCAGCACTGCTCCGTCGGAAATAGGGTTCAGCAGCTTGTTCGACTGCCATGCCGTCGCCAGCGGACCCGTTTCTGCCTCTCCGTCCCCAATGACACAGGCGACGATCAGGCCGGGATTGTCGAATGCGGCCCCGAAGGCATGGCTGAGCGAGTACCCGAGCTCGCCACCTTCGTGAATCGATCCTGGAGTCGTTGGCGCGACGTGGCTGGAGATCCCGCCCGGAAACGAAAATTGCTTGAACAGTTTCTTCAGTCCGGCTTCGTCCTGACTGATGTCGGGATAAATCTCACTGTAGGTGCCTTCAAGATAAGTGTTGCCTACCAGCGCCGGTCCGCCGTGACCCGGACCGGCGATGTAGAACATATCGAGGTCATACTTCTTGATGATCCGGTTCAGATGCACGTAGATGAAGTTCTGGCCCGGCGTCGTGCCCCAGTGTCCGACCACCAGCGGCTTGACGTGCGATAGTTTCAGCGGTTCTTTCAGCAGCGGATTGTCGTAGAGATAAATCTGGCCGACCGACAGATAATTGGCCGCGCGCCAGTAGGCATCTGTCTTGTGAAGCAGTTCAGGGGAAAGAGCTTCTGTCTTCATGTTTCAATTCCTTTTTTCCAGCTTCGGCTGTGTTCAGGTGGTTTCGATCCGCCATCTAGCCGAACTCCAACCTGCAGTTCGTCGCCGCCCGTTTGTGAGCATGATGATGCCAGCCGTTGGTGAGCAGGATTCCGCTGATATCCAGAAACACGCAGGTGATTGCAGTTGTGTTCTTCATCGTCTTTTGTTCCGTCATCGCTGCCATAAGATTCGTGCGTCTTCCAGCGGGATCGCAACGCCGTCGCATTGCGGTATCAGTCGCGCCGTATAGTCCGCTGGCGGGCGGGCTGCAGGTACAGCCGCGCTGTAAACGTAGCCGCCCGACGCGCCGGCCAGTTGGCGAACGCACTTCATCTCCTGCCTCATTGGAGCCTTGTCCATGACTCCCTCGGCATAAAGCTCTACACGTACCGCCTTGGGGTCGAGATCGTTGAGATACACCTGCGTTTCAAATGCGTGCTGCTCGCCATGAGTCTCAAACTTCACTTCGCCGAAGCGTAGCGCGGCCCATTTTTGTTCCAACGCGTGCCGCCAATTGACTATCTGCATGCCGACCTCGCCCTTGTTGGCGGCCCGCTCTCGGTACGTTGAGGCAGCAGGGAAGTAATATTGCTCGATATATTCACGCACGGAGCGGTTGGTGGAAAAGCGCGGCGTCAACCGTGCCATGCTTTCTCGCATTCGGGTCACCCAGGCGCTCGGGATACCTTGTGCATCGCGGGTATAGAACTCAGGGATCACCTTGCTCTCAAGCAGGTCATAAAGAGCCTCGGCTTCGGCCGCATCCCAAGCCAGGTTGTCGCCATGTTCCTGGCCATCTCCCAACGCCCACCCAACTTCCGACGTGTAAGCTTCTGCCCACCAGCCGTCCAATTCCGACAGATTGATCCCGCCATTGACCAGCACTTTCATGCCACTCGTTCCACACGCTTCCCAAGGGCGTCGCGGAGTGTTGAGCCAGACATCCACTCCTTGCACCAACCGCTCTGTCAAAAGCATGTCGTAGTCGCTCAGGAAGACCACGTGGGGGCGTGTCTCGGGCCGAGAAATGAAATGCATCCATTCCCGGATCAATGCCTGTCCCGCCAGGTCCGCCGGATGAGCCTTGCCTGCCATGATGAGCTGCACCGGACGCTGAGGGTTGTTCAACAAACGCAGCAGTCGCTCCGGGTCGTGCAGGAGCAGGTTCGGTCTCTTATAGGTTGTAAAGCGGCGCGCAAAACCAAGCGTCAACTTCTCGCCGTCGAACAGGTGCTTGGCACTATCAACCGCCTCGGGCGAGGCTCCGGATACAGCCAATTGCTGGGACAATCGTTCGCGCGCGTATTCAATCAAAGACTTGCGGGCGGCGGCCCGAAATTGCCAGAGATTCGTATCCGAGATGCTTCGAATGTCGCGCTCCAGCGTGTCTGCTCTTCCCAGCCAGCGGTCCTTTCCGCAGACTTCCGTCCAAAGACTGTCGGCCGGAGCAGAGTCCCAGGTCGGAACGTGGACTCCGTTAGTGACATGTCCGACCGGGATTTCGTCCTCCGGCCAACGCGGAAAGAGAGGAAGAAAGATGTGCCTGCTTACCTTCCCGTGCAAGCGACTCACGCCATTGACCGCTCCGCTTCCACGAATCGCCAAGTAAGCCATGTTGAAAGGCTCGGACGAGTCGTCCGGATCTTGCCGGCCCAAGGCCAGCAATTCGTGGCTGGTGATATTGAGTCGGGTCCTTGCGTAGCCGGCGAGGTATTGCTCTACAAGTGCTGGAGCGAAACGATCGAGGCCAGCTGCCACCGCAGTGTGCGTCGTGAACAGGTTGCCAACCCTGGTAACGGCCAGCGCAACCTCGAAACCGCGCCCGGTTTCCTCCATGAAGCTCCCGGCGCGCTCCAGCACCGCGAACGCTGCGTGCCCTTCGTTCAGGTGGCAGACCTCCGGCTTGCTGCCGAGCGCCGCGAGCAATCTCCACCCACCGATTCCAAGTAGCAGCTCCTGCTTGAGACGCAATTCAGGCCCGCCTCCGTAAAGCTCGCTGGTGATTCCTCGATGCGCGGGGTAATTGGCGGCATCATTGCTATCCAGCAGGTAGAGCTTTACGCGGCCGACCCGAACCTGCCACACGCGCAGCCAGACCGAGTAACCGGGCAACGCTACCTCCAACCGCATCCACTCTCCATTCGATCTACGCAGCGGCGTTATCGGCAATTGTCCGGGGTCGTTGTAGGGGAAGAGGGCCTGTTGCGCGCCGTCCTTGTCGATCACCTGACGAAAATAGCCTTGCTGGTAGAGCAGCCCCACGCCGATGACTGGAACGCCCAAATCGCTGGCCGCCTTGAGTTGATCGCCGGCCACGTTGCCCAGACCGCCCGAATAAATGGGCAACGCTTCGCTCAACATGAATTCCATACTGAAATATGCGACACAGCTCAGCGGAGATTGCGGGTACGTCTGCTGAAACCAGGCCGGCACCGACGCGGCACCCCGCCTAATCTGCACCATCTCGTCAACGTGTTTGCGGAAAGCTGGATCAGCTAACACGTGCTGGAGTTTTTCCCGCGAAACGGTTTGCAGGACGACCCAAGGGTTCCGCGTGAGTTCCCACAACACAGGATCCAGCCGGCGCCATACTTGATCGGTGGCATGGTTCCACGACGACCGCAGATCCAGAGCGAGCTCGGCCAGGGAATCGAATCCCTTCACATCCGTAGACAATCGAGACTCCTTCGGGCCGCCGCTTGCGGAGAGAAAAACATTTGTCGTCAGAGATTCCTGCGTGCGACCAAAACCTCGGACGGAATACCGAACCTGATCACGACGTTTTGATACTCAACCTTCCACTGGCTTTTGGCGAGGAACTCCGAAAATTCGATTGGCCGGCAGCCGCCCACGAGAACTGGCCACAAGCGGTGCAGACGCTCCAGCGCCGAGGTCACAAAGCGGGACACCGGCGAGACTCCGCGAGTTAGACTGACGAGGCAGAGACGCCCGTCAGCCGTGAGCACGCGGTGCGCCTCCGCGAGCAGCAGCGCGATGTCGCCGGATGGCAAGAGGTCGAGCACGTAGTTCGACACGAACCGATCGAAGGCGGCATCGGGCGCCGCGAGACGAAGTGTTCCATCGGTCAAATATACCTGCGCGCGAGCACCGAACTGCGCCAGCCGCTCGCGCGCAAGACCGACCATTGTCGAGCTCAGATCGCAGCCGGTGTAGATCGCGTCCGCAGCAAGGTTATGAGCCAAAAGCGCCGCTGCGAATCGGCCCGTGCCACAGCCGAATTCCAAGACCGCCTTTGCTTTTTCAAATTCCGCGTGCGCGACGAGATCACGCGTCGCGATATCTTCGTAGAATCGTTGCCGATCCTGTAGCGTGCCGAACCGGTCGTAGAAGGCTCGAGCCCCCTCTCTCGTCAGCATCTTCCGATGTTCGACCACGATCATTACCGCCTCTCGGCATCTTTTCCGTCACGCTGGCCCGACGAGAATATGCTCCATTTGCATGCAAGAGCTCGGCGGAAACCTGGTCGCGCCGAATGCTTTTCAGCTCAAACAGCCGGGTGGAGGAGTATGCGTCCGCGATTAATCGACAAATGTACCTCGAGCACCAGGTTTCTCAGTTCATCATTCGATCCGCCGCGAAGTGCCCTGGCGGCCTCGCAGGCAAGATCGTCCAGCGATAGCAACCCGACCAATGTTCCGTTCCGATCGATCACCGGAAGTCGACGGGTCTGGTTCTGTTGCATCAGTACGGCAGCCTTACTCAACTCATCTTCAGCGCCGCAGGTCACCACCTTTCGGGCCATGGCTGTCTCGACGGGGATCTCGCGCAGGAGCCTGCCTTGCGTGTAGGCAGCCATACATACGTCCCTGTCCGTCAAGAAGCCGACAGGTCTTGACTGTTCGTCTACGACCGGAACAGCACCGCATCCCACTTCCCACATGATTTGCGCCGCACTATTAAGTGAGTCCTGCGGGCGACAGTATCTGACGTTGCGATTCATGATTTGCTCAATTTTCATGGAAACCTTCCGGGACCGTGCCTTCACGGCCGCGTTATTTTCGCGAACCCACGGCAATCTCCGCGATCTTTGTCGATCCTGATTCGAGACGCGGACCGAGAATGCGATTCAACTCTTCGGAGCTGACGGTTTCTTCGCGCAAGAGCGCTTCCACCAGCCGATCCAATTTCTGCCTGGAGTCGGTCAAGCATCGGCGGACGCGGTCATGGGTCTCCTCGAGCAAGCCCATGACTTCCCGGTCAATCAGCGCCGCCGTCGCTTCGCTGTAATCGCGTCCCTGCGAGATCTCGTAACCAAGGAATGGCTGCTGCTCGTCAGTCTTGAAAGCGACAAGTCCGAGCTTGCTCATTCCCCATCGCGTCACCATCCGGCGCGCCAGACGCGTCGCTTCGACCAAATCGTTCTCAGCGCCAGTGGTCACCTCGCCAAAGACGATCTCCTCCGAGGTGCGGCCGCCCAGCATCACGGCCAGCCGCGCCTTTAGATAGGAGAGGCTCAGGTTGTGCCGATCTTCACCGGGAAGCTGTTCGGTCATTCCAAGGGCTTGGCCGTGCGGCACAATCGTCACCTTGTGCACCGGATCTGCGGCCGGCGTCATCCACGCTACGACTGTGTGTCCGCACTCGTGATAGGCGACCACTCGCCGCTCGCTCGGATTCACCAGGTGTTGCTGGGCGGCTCCCATACGAACCTTGTCCTCACTCTCCTCGAAATCGGCCATCGTAACCGCCGGACGATCGTGCCTGGCCGCGGTAAGAGCGGCCTCATTGCAAAGGTTTGCCAAGTCCGCCCCGCTCATGCCGATGGTGCCACGCGCGAGAGTGGGTAAGTCCACATCGGTCGCAAGCCGGAGCTTGCGCGTGTGGATACGCAAGATGCCCTCGCGCCCGTCCCGATCCGGAAGAGCAATCACCACCTGCCGATCAAAGCGTCCCGGCCGCAGCAGCGCAGGATCGAGAACGTCGGGACGATTGGTCGCCGCTATGATGATCACCTCGAACCGCTCGTCAAAGCCATCGAGTTCACCCAACAACTGATTCAACGTCTGCTCGCGCTCGTCGTTTGTGGCCCCAAGGCCAGCGCCGCGCCGTCGTCCAACCGCGTCAAGCTCGTCGATAAACACGATAGACGGCGCCGCCTCTTTCGCTTGGCGAAACAGATCTCGGACGCGGCTCGCTCCCACTCCGACAAACATCTCGATAAATTCGGAGGCATTGAGGCTGAAGAAAGGAACCGCGGCCTCGCCAGCGACGGCGCGTGCCATGAGAGTCTTGCCGGTTCCCGGCGCTCCGACCAGCAGCACGCCTTTGGGAATTCGTGCTCCCAGGTCGTGATACTTCTGCGGGTTCTTCAGGAAATCGACCTCTTCCTGAAGCTCGGACTTGGCCTCGTCCGCTCCTGCGACGTTGTTAAACGTGAGCTTCGGCTGCTCGCTGCTGTAGCGCTTGGCCCTCATCCGCCCAAAGCCGAACATTCCCGACTGGCTACGCACGGCACGATTGCTCATCCACCAGAAGAATCCAAACAGAAGTATAAGCGGTCCCCATTCAACCAGCATCTCGACGAACCAGGGCATCGAAGACGACGACACATCCACGACGACATGGTGCGCAATCAGCAACGGCATCAATCCGGCGTCGCCGACCGTCGCCGGAAAAACCGTCGAGAATTCGTGGTACGCGATTGGAGGAGGCGCTACAGGCTTCTTGGAGGCAATCTCAGGAGCGGCGGACGGTGGTGGTGCTTTCGAGGACGACTCGGAAGGCGGCGGGGCTTTCGACGACGATTCGGCAGCCGTGGCAGCCACTGGCCAGACGAGTGGCTTAACAAACGCGCCGTTGATTGTGTCTTGAGCGATGTGAACCCGGGAGATATTGTCCGCGCGTATCTGCGCGAGAAAAACAGAATATGGAACGGAAACTTTGGGATGGGACGACGGCCACAATCCGGTCACGTACCAGATCATCACAGCCAGTGACATCAACCACCAGAACAGAACGACTCGAGGGACCTGCGGGGTCTTCCCGGGCATTTTCTTTTCTGATCCGGTTTGCTGCTGCGCCGTCAAGATCGCCCCCGTACGGTCACGACCGGAATGGTTGATTCGCCAACTGTGTGCTCAAGTTCACGAACGCTTCAAATAGCAGCACTTTAGCTTCACGATTTCAAACAGACCGAAAGATTCGCCATTTCGATCGCTCACGATCATGCGGTAGCGAGCACTGCTAATGCCTGAGGGATTCGCAACGCGGGCTCAATGTCTGCGCTGCAGTGCGAGAATTGCAGCGGCCAGTATCAACAAAAGAAAAACCCAGAGCGAGATCGCGATCTTAATGGACCTCTTCGCCCGATCCGCCTCCCACCAAGTTCTCGGCCTGACGTTCTGCGCCAGAAGGGTGACGACACCTGCGAGGTTTATGCAGATCACGTTCGTGATGAAGAGAAGCAAGGCACGAAAGGCGAGGCCCGGGTAACCTGAGCCAATCAGCAACCCGAAGGTGACCAACGGAGGGATCAGCGCCACTGCAACCATAACGCCAATCAACGCTGCCGGCGCGGCGGTCGTTATCGAAAGCACTCCGGCGGAACCGGAAGCGAGCGCCAGAACAATGTCCTTGAGCTGCGCGTGGAGGCGGGTCTGGATCTCTCCGACTCGAGGATCGATTCTAATTAGAAAGCCTATCGGTATGGCTACCGACAGCGCCACAAGAATGCCGACCAGGTTGGTTTTCGCGGCAGACTTTGCGAGGTCGGTATCGCCCAAGGCTGTCGCCAGCGAGAACGCAACATTCGGTCCTAGCAATGGTGCTATGACCATTGCACCTATCACCACGGTAACGTTGTCATAGGCGACACCTACCGCTGCCACCACCGACGACAGCGCCACTAGCACGACGAAGGTTCCGGTAAGCTGAATCCCCTCGTTGACCTGTTGGTAGATCTCTTCCCGGCTGATTCGAGGGACAGGCGGCTTTTTGACCTCGGCTTTGTCGCTGGCGGCTGCCTTATCCGGGCGCGATTGATCCTTCTCCGGTTCAAGCCGAGGAATTGTTGCTTCGACGGGGACGAGCACTGCCCGGAAATCCGTGCCCGCCAAGCTTCCCTCGAGGCGATCGAGGAACGCTTCAGTTTCCTCAACCCGGAGCAGAACCCTCACGAGAATTTGTCGCTCCGAGATCCTCTCGGTCCAGTGCGCGACGACCGCATCGCTGCCGAAGCTCTCCGGAAATAGCCCCTCGAACTCAGCCGGCAGAAACACTTCTACCAGCCGGAGGGCCACGTTCGGTCCTGTATCGACATCGTGTCCAACAAATCCAAAAATCCGCCCCGACCGGAGAGCGTCGGTCTTCCGTGTGCCCGCCGATGGTCGTTAACACAGCTCGTCAGGTTTTCTTCCGATCTCATGGTGATGTCCCAGCGTTTTTCAGCTCGGTATCCTTAGAGTCACCAGCGGAACGGCATGCCATCTCGGGCGGAAGGCGTTTCACGGTTCCGGCCAGCTTCAAGGCAAACGCCGATCAGACCGAGGCGGGTCGTCGCCGCACCGTGAGTACCGGAACGGTTGATTCGCGAACCGTACGCTCCGCGACACTTCCAAAAACCAGGTGGCTCAATCCGGACTGTTCATGCGAAGCCATCACGATCAGATCGGGCCGCAATTCTTGTTCGACTTCGAGTATCGCGCTAGCTGCGTCGCCGCGCCGCACCACCGGTTCAAATTTGGTTTTGGCACCTAGATTTTCGGCTGCGACCTTTACGAGCCGCGCTCGAGCGTCCTGCTCCCACTCAGGAGGTGATGCGTCGACCGGGACTTCTGATGGTTCAAACGGCGTGGGTACGACACGAAGCAAACAAATTGTGGCGCTGTGTTTCTGAGCCAGGCGCCATCCAAAGTTCAGTGCGGCAATCGAGTCCGGGTCAAAATCAACCAGGCAAAGAATCTTCTTCAACGCTCCGATGGAGGTTCCGTGACCGAAGGTCAGGACCGGCCGCACCGAAGAGCGAAGCACGTGCTCGGCGATACTTCCAATGAACAGACGGTCGATGCGGGCTCGCTCGTGCGTCGCCATCACAATCAGATCGACGTCAAGATCCTCTGCGGCCTTTTCGATTACCTCGGCGGGCCATCCAACTTGCACGAGAATCTGGTGGCGCACCTTGGCCAAATGTTTTCGTGCGATCTGCTCCAACCGCAATTTGTCGGGTTGCGTCGAAACCTTGGCGTAGGGATCAAGTTTGGCCGGGTCGCCGATAGGTACGAACTCGACGTGCATCAAGTACAGTAGCGCATCGTCTTTTCGCGCTAGCTTGGCTGCCTGGTCAAGCGCCGCCATCGCGTTTTCGCTGAACGCGACCGGGCACAGAATCTTACGGAACATCGTCGTCATAGCATTCCTTCCATGTTGGATTCCCTGGTGGCTCAAGATTGTCGCGCGCCATCGGCTGCGTCAACCAAGATTGACCTGTGGTCCGCAAAATCATTTCGCTCTGGCTTGAAACGCGCATAGTTATTAGGGATTTTTACGGAGAAATCTGTTGACGAGAGAGGGCCGGTTGCATGGTGGGCGCAAGGCTGAGTTGGCTAAGGATCGTGTATGATCTAGTTCACTTTCTATGTCTGGAGGATGGAGGCACCTATGAGGGTCGAGCAGATTATGACATGCTCCCACCGAACGCCGATGGTTTTCAAAGCGCGAAGGAGCCATAACGATCAGGCGACGTTGCGGTGTTCGCGGACCGTGAGAACCGGTACTGTCGATTCGCGGACCGTGCGCTCGGCCACACTTCCCAGAACCAAATGACTGAATCCCGTCCGTCCATGCGTAGCCATAACGATCAGATCGGGCCGTAGTTCCTTTTCGACCTCGAGAATCGCGCTCGCCGGGTCGCCCCGGCGCGCGACCACCTTGAACTCAACCTTGGCGCCTAGATTTTTGGCTGCGACCAACTCCAACTTGGCCCGCGCATCTCGCTCCCACTCGGGCGATGATGGCTCGGCGGGGACTTCTGACGGCTCGAAGGGCACCCGAACCACATGCAGCAAGCTCATCGAGGCCCCGTATTCCCGGGCCAGGCTCCATCCAAAACGCAGCGCGGCTATAGAGTTCGGATCAAAGGCAACGGGGCAAAGAATTTTCTTTAACGTTCGAATAGCCGTTCCAGGGCCGAAGCTGAGCACCGATCGGCCAGATCGGCGAACCACGTGTTCGGCGACACTCCCGAGAAACAGATGCTTGATGCCGGTCCTTCCGTGGGTCGCCATGACGACTAGATCGACATCAAGATCCACTGCGGCCTTTTCGATTAGCTCCGTGGGCCTCCCAAATTGCAGAACAACCTTGTGTTTCACCCTGGCCAGGATTTTTCGCGTGGCCTGCTCGAGGCGGAGCTTGCCGGGTTCCGTCGAAAGCGTGACGTCCTGAGCAAGTTCAGCGAGGTTACCCAGTGGCACGAACTCTACGTGCATAACGTACAACAGCGCGTCATCTTTCCGAGCGAGCTTGGCCGCCTGGCGAAGTGCCGCCATCGAGTTATCGCTGAAGTCGACCGGACAGAGAATCTTGCGGAACATCATCGTCATTGGATCATTTTCCAAACGCTGACTGCGTTCAATAGGCAAAACATTTGCCACCTTCTCCCAGGGAACTGCGGTGCCAGTTTGTAGTGTTCCTGATGCCGCCGGCTCATCAGGATCGTAGGCTAGCCTCGATTTTCGCCGGGTCGATTATGAAACGACGGTGTTCACGTACGACGATGCCTTCTACAACGAGTCGCTTGAGAGCCTCGCTCGCTTTTGGCCGCGAGCATTCCACCAGGTCCGCAAGGTCCTGGACACTTAGGCCCAGATCGATGTTCGTCCCGCGGCTGTGGTGCTGACCGAACTTGCGGCCGAGGTCCAGCAAGGCAAGCAGGATTCTCTCTCGAACGGTCTGGTTGAGAGAGTTTGAATGACGCTCAAGCAGCGTCCACCATCGGCCTACCGTCAAATTGAGGGCCTCTTTGAACTCGCGGAGTGGAATTCCGACGATACCCTCCACAAGTTCGCTTGAGCTTATCAACCCAATTTGACAATCCGTGAACGTCTCGCAGGATAGTTTATGATGAATATCGGGCAACAACGACGGGATCTCGATCACGTCGCCGGGTCCCAACACCTCGAGCAGGTTACGTTTCCGTTTTCGATTGAGACAGACAAGCCGGGCGATGCCCGAGAGCAGGATGAAAACGGCACCATCTGACTCCTCCTCGTTATAGATGATCGAGCGTTTGGAAAACTGACGGATCCTCATCCTAGCGTGCAAGGCTTCCAATTTGCGCGACGAAAGGCCCGCGAGTCCTGTCAATTTACTCAAATCTTGAGTGCTGATTGCACGAGGTTGAGGAGGCCTGACAGTGCTCTTCCTGATCGATGGGTCGCGTGACTTGCGTGGTGCCATGACTAGGAAGCCTGAAGAGACTGAGGTGTCCTTTAAGACTAGATGAGGTCAATCAAATCGCTGGCACCGCGCGGGGTGACCGAATCTAACGACATCGGCACCAAGAAACAACTGAAAGCGTTCGTTACCGATGTAACGAAATCGGCCTTGAAAATAATTTCTTTCAAGCGTTATTAAATCGGCAAGAGATGATTCCTCCGTACCGGCCCGAAGTTTCGGAGTCATCTGAAATCTCTGGAGGGGACCAAAATGGCAGGCGGAAGAAAAGAGGCGACCACCCAAGGATCTTCAAGCGGGGACAAGCCTCAGCCTACAGAAGACGAGATCCGTAAGCGCGCCTACGAGATCTATTGTGCCCGTAATGGTGGGCCGGGAAGCGAGCTAGACGATTGGCTGAAGGCTGAAAACGAGCTCAAAGAAACGGGCGCGAAGGCCGGGTAGTCATCCGAGCGTTAAGCTGTTGCATCTTGGGTTTCGAACTCGACGGGGAGGCGAGGCCCGGCCCCTTCGGCGCGCCAGGATTTGCAATTCAATTTTAGCGAGAGTACAGGTTTCGCATTGACCAAAGGCGCGGCGTGGGCACCACGCCGCGAGGTTCCAACCGCCCGGTTGCTCTAGTGGGAGGACCGCTGATGGCTTCCAATAACTGGCTGGGTCAAGAGCTCGCGTACCGCGGGGTGTCACGCCGCGATTTCTTAAAATTTTGCGGATCGATGGCGGCTTTGCTGGCGCTGCCGACAACTGCGGCATCGGCGATAGCGGAGGCCATCGAGGCAACATCCAAGCCTGTTCTCGTCTGGCTTGAGTTTCAGGACTGCGCCGGTAACACAGAGTCATTTCTACGCGCGAGTCACCCCACAGTCGGTGATCTCATCCTGGATACGATTTCGCTGAACTACCACGAGACTCTGATGGCTGCGGCCGGCTTTCAAGCCGAGAGCGCGCTTGATAGCACGGTCCGCGATTTCGCCGGAAAATATATAGCGCTGGTGGAGGGAGCGATCCCGACAGGTGCGGACGGAGCCTACTGCACTATCGGCGGCCGGAGCGCTTTGCAGATCGCGCGCGAAGTGTGCGGCAAGGCAGCTGCCACGATCGCGGTGGGCACCTGCGCCACTTTCGGCGGGATACCTGCGGCGCGTCCGAATCCGACCGGCGCGGTTTCAGTTGGCGATGCTGTCCCGGGCCTCAAGAACCTGATCAATATGTCGGCATGCCCGATGAATGCCGAGAACATTACAGCGCTGCTGGTCTATTACATGACCATGAAGCAGTGGCCACCGTTGGATCGGTACCGACGTCCGCTTTTCGCCTACGGGAAACTCATCCACGACAACTGCGAACGGCGGGCGCACTTCGACGCCGGACAATACGTTGAAGCCTGGGGCGATGAGGCCCATCGGCATGGCGCTTGTCTCTATAAGATGGGATGCAAAGGTCCAGCGACGTCGCAGAACTGCCCGGAAGTGCGATGGAATGAGGGCACGAACTGGCCCATCGGGTGCGGCCATCCATGTGTCGGTTGTGCGGAGCCGAACTTCTGGGACACCATGACGCCTTTCTATCGGCGCTTGCCTGATGTTCCCGGATTCAAGGTGGGCGCTAACCTCGACAAAATCGGCTTGGGGGCGGCGGCAATCGTGGGCGTGGCGGCGGCTGCCCATGGCGCCGGTGAGTTCGTGCGGCACCATGCGGGAAGCAAGCCCGAGGGTTCTGATGCCAGCTCAAAGGATGCTGAACATGGCCCACGTCGTCGTTGATCCCGTAACTCGCATCGAAGGGCATCTCAGGATTGAAGCCGAAGTCGATGGCGGCAAGGTCAACGACGCCTGGTCGTCGTCAACGATGTTTCGCGGCATCGAAATCATTCTTAAGGGTCGGGACCCGCGTGACGCTTGGGTCTTCGCCCAGCGCATTTGCGGAGTTTGCACCACCGTTCACGCGATTGCGTCGATTCGCGCCGTCGAGCACGCGATCGGCGCGCAGCCGCCACCCAATGCGCGGGTGCTTCGTAACATCATCATTGCGGCTCAGTGTGTTCACGACCATGTGATCCACTTCTACCATCTGCATGCGCTGGACTGGGTCGATATCACCTCGGCGCTCAAGGCTGATCCGGCCAAGACTGCCACGCTTGCCCAGTCGATCTCGGACTGGAAGCTTTCGAGTGCAAAGTATTTTGCGGGAATGCGCGACCGGCTCAGTACGTTCGTGCAGCGCGGCCAACTTGGCCCGTTTGCGAACGCGTACTGGGGTCATCCCGCTTACCGCCTGCCGCCCGAGGCGAATTTAATGGCGGTCTCGCACTATCTGGAGGCGCTCGACTGGCAGCGGCGCTTCATTAAGATCCATGCGATCCTGGGCGGAAAAAATCCGCACCTGCAAAGTTTCC
This sequence comes from uncultured delta proteobacterium, assembly GCA_963717005.1. Classification (GTDB taxonomy): domain Bacteria; phylum Desulfobacterota; class Binatia; order Binatales; family Binataceae; genus Binatus. The sequence goes on along the minus strand of OY970324.1, from coordinate 2,607,093 downwards.
TGGTGGGTGGCATGGCTACGCCAGTCGATCCCGATTCGCAGAACGCGCTCAACGCCGACACGATAGCAGCCCTCGACAAGCTCGTGGCCGAAGGCCGTGACTTTGTGAAGCATGTGTACCTGCCTGACGTACTGGCGATCGCATCATTCTACAAGGACTGGGCTTCGATCGGCGCGGGCGTTGGCAACTACATGGTGTATGGCGACTATCCCGAGGACGATAGCGAAAATCCTGAGCTATGGATGCCTCCCGGCATAATTCGGGCGCGCGATATCTCGAAAGTCGAGCCGGTTGACCAGCGGAAGATTACCGAACAGGTGGCGCATTCGTGGTACGACTATTCAGGGGGCGACAGCCAGGCACTTCATCCGTTCAAAGGGGAGACCAAGCCGAATTACAGCGGACCGAAGCCGCCGTACGAACGACTCGTGCTTGCGGAGAAATACAGTTGGCTGAAATCACCGCGCTACGAGGGCGCGCCGATGGAGGTTGGGCCGCTCGCGCGCATGCTGGTGGCGTACGTGACGGGAAGGCCGGCGCAGGTCAAGCAACTGGTTGACAAGGCGTTGGCGACGCTGGGCGTTGGACCGCAGGCGCTGTTCTCGACTTTGGGACGAGTGGCTGCGCGCGCCATTGAGACCCAGGTGGTGGTTGAAAAGATGGGCGACTGGGTAAGCGCGTTGGGCGAGAACATGGCGCGCCGCGATTACCGTATCCAGGACAACTCGAAATGGGAGCCGGAGAGCTGGCCCGCAGACTGTTATGGCGCGGGCTTTCACGAGGCGCCGCGGGGGTCTCTCGGCCACTGGGTTCACATCAGCAACGGTGCGATCGTTAATTACCAGTGCGTCGTACCGAGCACCTGGAATGCTGGACCACGGGATTTCGAGAAGCAGCCGGGTCCCTACGAAGCGGCGCTGGTCGGCACTCCGGTGGCGAAGCCGGATCAGCCACTCGAAATACTACGTACGGTGCACTCGTTCGATCCGTGCATGGCGTGCGGGGTCCATGTGGTGGATGCCCGGAGGCGCGAGCTGGCTCGCGTGCGGGTCGCATGAGCGCCGCGCCTAAAGTTGTAGGTACTACCCAGACAGTAGTGCCGGTTTACGTCTGGGAGTTGCCGGTTCGAGTAACCCACTGGCTCATTTTCTTTTCGATCCTGATCCTGTCAGCAACAGGCTTCTACATAGGCGATCCGTTCATAGCCGTCAGCGGGCCTGCCCGAGATCACTTCGTCATGGGAACGGTGCGCGTAGTCCATCTGTACACGGCGATCGTCTTTTCGTTGGCCCTGTTTGTGCGCATTTACTGGATGTTTGCGGGCAACCAATACGCACGCTGGGATCAGTATCTTCCGGTGTCGCGGGAGCGGTTGCGCAACACCTGGGAAGCGATAAAGTTTTTCAGCTACTCTCGGCGCGACCCGCTGCCGTACCCGGGGCAAACTGGCACTGCCGGACTGGCCTATGGTTTCATCTTTCTGATCCAGTTCGTGATGATTCTTACCGGACTTGCACTGTACACGGTGTACGCGCCATCAGACTCGGTGTTCCAGGACTTCGGCTTCCTGATTCCACTCTTCGGCGGCCTGCCGATTGTGCATCTGATTCATCACGTCGGAATGTGGCTACTGCTCATCTTCATGGTGCTTCACGTATATTTGTGCGTTCTGTTTTCCGTTACCGAACGAAGCGAAGTCGATTCAATGTTCTCCGGCTACAAAGAAAGGGAAGTCACCGTTGGCCAGGAGACGCACGATGCCTGAATTGTCCGAACTTCTTATTCTCGGACTTGGGAACGTGCTTCTCGGGGACGACGGGCTGGGCGCCGCAGCAGTGGTCGAGCTGAAACACAATTACGAGATTGCTCCAGGGGTTCGCGTGGAAGATGGCGGCACGCTTGGGCTCGCGCTTCTGGGACTGTTCGTCGAGTCGCGGCATGTGATTCTGGTGGATGCGATTCGTGCAAATGCTCAGCCCGGGACGTTGGTTCGCATCGATGGAGACGAGGTAGCACCCGCAGTACGCGAGCGGCTGTCTCCTCACCAGGTCGGGGTTGCCGATCTCTTGGATGCCGCACGACTCATCGACTCCTTTCCAGCGTCAGTGACGTTGCTGGGACTGGTGCCGGAGAGAATGGATCTAAGTATCGAGCGTTCCGATCCTGTCAACGAGGGGTTGGACGGACTCGTAGAGGCGATAGTGCGTGAGGCGCGAGGTCTTGGATATGAGTTGTCGCCGAAGAGCGACGCGGGGGCTCGCGACAGCCGCGCTGGGGACGTTGTGCGCGATCATCGGGTGCAGCAAGAGCGGTAGATCGCCCGGCGCGCAGATTCCATCGGGGCTATTTGCGTCGCCCGAAGCACGAGAGAGAGGACGGACACTCTTCATGCAAAACTGCGCGATTTGCCATGGCGAGAATGGCGACGGGCACGGACTCCGCAGCGTCGGCATGGAACCGCCGCCGGCGAATCTCACTGTTCCACCCTGGTCCGATCCTGCTAGCGCCGCGCAAACTTATCGGGCGATTCATGATGGCGTCCAAGGGGCCGCGATGCCTTCATGGTCGACTCTCACCGACCGGCAGATCTGGGACCTGGTGGCGTACATTCATTCGCTGGGTGAAGCATGAACAGCGGGGAGTCACAGGTCGCGGACATCACCTTCTCAGCGTCCTACGCAGGCGCGGCTGATAAGCATCCGTCAGAACCCGCGGGCTACAAAATCGAAGTAACGGGAATTTCGCAGGGAGTCGGATTCAGACCCTTCGTCTACCGGCTAGCGCGCGAAGAGGGGCTGACCGGCAGCGTCCGTAACGATGCGGCGGGCGTCGCTGTCGAAGCATTCGGCTCGCTGGTGGCGCTGGACCGATTCATCAGACGACTCATCGCCGAGGCGCCCGCACCGGCGCGACTCAAGTCGGTACGGGCGAGCCTGCTTGAGTATGAGCAGCGGCCTCGTTTCGAGATCGTTGCCAGCGAGGTGGGAACCGAGCGCCGCGTATCGATACCGGCTGACATGGCGACGTGCCCTGAATGTGTCGCCGAGATCTTCGATCGCGGAAATCGACGTTTCGGGTACGCCTTCACCAACTGCACGAGCTGCGGCCCGCGCTTCACGATCGCGCTCGATGTCCCGTATGACCGCGGCGCGACAACGATGGCGCCATTCGAGATGTGCGCCGAGTGCAGGCGCGAATACAAAGATCCTGGTAATCGGCGTTTTCACGCGGAGCCCAATGCCTGTCCGATGTGCGGACCGCGTCTGCGGCTATTGGGCGCGACCGGTGAGGAATTGGCGTCAAGAGATCCGATCGGCGAAGTGGCCAGTGCCTTATGCGCTGGGTTGATCGTCGCGATCAAAGGTCTCGGCGGATTTCATCTTGCCTGCGACGCCACATCGCAGTCGGCGGTTGCCAGGCTGCGCCTGCGCAAGCATCGCGATGAAAAGCCGTTCGCCTTCATGGTGCGCGAAGTCGAGGATGCCGAGCGCCTTGTCCTTCTTTCTCCAGCCGAGCGCGCACTTCTGTGCTCGCCCGAACGGCCGATCGTTCTCGCTCACCGGCATCCAGATGTGGGTCTCGCTGCAGAGGTCGCGCCGGAGACCCCGCTCATCGGTATCATGCTCGCATACACGCCGTTGCACCATCTTCTTCTTGCAGCAGCGCAGAGACCACTAGTGATGACGTCGGGAAATCTGTCCGACGAGCCTATCGCATACCGCAACGATGAAGCGCTTCGCCGGCTGGCGGGGATTGCTGATCTCTTTTTGATTCACGACCGTGGAATCGTGACTCGATGTGACGACTCGGTTGCGCGCGTGATCGCGGGCGGTCCGACGGTGCTGCGTCGCTCGCGAGGTTACGTGCCACGTCCGGTGACAGTCGATCCGCCATTCGAGCGCCCCGTGCTGGCTGTGGGAGCTCAACTCAAGAACACTTTCTGTATCGGCAGCGGCGATTCTATCTGGTTCGGTCCGCACATCGGCGACCTCGACGGTGTCGAGACCTACGAGGTTTTTGAGGAGTCGATCGCAAGAATGGAGCGCTTCGTCGGCGTGAAACCCGAGATAATCGCGCACGACCTGCATCCTGATTACCTCTCGACCCGTTATGCGCGTGGCCGCAAGGAATGTGTCGCCGTCGCCGTGCAGCATCATCATGCGCACGTGGCTAGTGCGATGGCGGACCACGGTCTGGTGGGTCCGGTTCTTGGAGTCGCATTCGATGGCTCGGGTTTCGGAAGCGACGGCGTGATGTGGGGCGGGGAGCTGCTGCTCGCAGATTTCGCCGGTTTCGAGCGGATTGCGACACTTCGGCCGGTCGCGCTGGCGGGCGGCGATCGCGCCTTGCGGGATGTCTGGCGGCTTGCACTCGCTCTGGTCGAGGACGCCTTCGCGGGGTCGTTCGACGCGTTTGAACGACTCGAGCTTTTCTCGCGGATCGATGTGGACGCGGCTACGACTGTGCGGCGCATGATCGCAAGCAGGCTCAACACAGCAAGCGCACACGGCGTCGGCCGCTATTTCGACGCGATTGGCGCGCTGGTTTTCGCTCGGCAGCACGCTGCCTACGAGGGGCAGATCGCGCTGATGCTCAACAACTTCGCCGATGCCCGTGAGAGCGGCGTCTACGATTTTGTCCTCCACCGCAACGAGAATCCGTGGACTCTCGATTTGCGGCCGATGGTTCGGCGAATAGTCCAGGAAGTGATCACGGGCGCCGATCGCTGTCGGATCGCGGCGCGCTTTCACAACACGTTGATAGAAGGAACGGCAGCGATGGTGCGGGCCGCGCTCGCAGAGCATGGACAAGTCCCGGTTGTGCTTAGCGGAGGATGCTTTCAGAATCCGCGGCTCGCGCAGGGAATCTTCGACGCCTTGGCTGGCGTTGCCCGGGTGTTTTTGCCGCGCGAGGTTCCGCCTGGAGACGGTGGCATCGCCTTGGGACAAGCGATGGTCGCCGCGGCACGCTTACGCGAATCGAACGGAGATCGGCGCTGATGTGCCTCGGGGTACCCGGCAAAGTGGTCACGGTCTCAGGTTCGGTCGCGACCGTCGATTTTTGGGGCGTGCGCAAGGAGGTCCTGCTCGACATCGTGGATGAACCAGTCGGGGTCGGCGACTACGTGCTCAATCACGTCGGTTATGCGATCCGCAAGATTCCCCCCGCCGAAGTAGATGCGACGCTCGCCCTTTACGAGGAATTGCTGCGCGAGGCCGAGCGCGAAGACCTGATGGCGGCCGATGTGCGCGGCGAAATTGACGCGAGCGAGAGAAAAAGGAATGGATGACGGCCAGATGAACGGCCGCGCGCTCGAGTTCCGCGATCCCCGGCGAGGACGCGAACTCACCGCCCTGCTCGGCAGGCTGTGCGCATCTATCGGCCGCGCGCCAATCTCGGTGATGCACGTGTGCGGAAGCCACGAGCAGGCAATCGCACGCTTCGGCTTGCGAGCCAGCCTGCCCCGCGCGCTTGACGTGATCATGGGACCGGGGTGTCCGGTATGCGTGACCGACCAACCCGAAGTTGACGAGGCAGTCGCGCTTGCGCTTGCGAGAGTGAGAATTGCGACCTACGGCGACATGCTGCGCGTGCCCGGAAGCGTCAAGTCACTGGCAGACGCCAGGGCGGACGGCGCACGCGTAGATGTCATCTACAGCGTGTCGCAGGCGGTGGAATTGGCGCGCCGCATCGATGAAGAACTGGTGTTCTTCGCCAGCGGCTTCGAGACGACAGCGGTCGCCACCGCGGCTGCTCTGCTCGCCGGTACGCCATCCAACTTCTCGGTTCTTTCCGCCCACAAGTACATCCCGCCGGTGATGGAAATCGTCGCCGAAATGCCTGCGACCCGCGTCGAAGGTTTTCTTGCGGCAGGACACGCGGCTGCCATCACTGGATGGGGAGTATTCGAGCGTTTCGTCGAGCATCATCAGATCCCGGTGGTGGTGGCCGGCTTTGAGCCGCTGGACATTCTCGCCGGACTCGCGCGGCTGCTCGAGTTGATTCGTGATCGCCGCGCAGCCGTGGTCAACGCCTATCCGAGATGCGTCACGCGCGAGGGAAACCGTAAAGCTCAGGAGGCATTGTGGCAGGTGTTTCGGTCGATCGGCGGTCGCTGGCGCGGAATTGCGCACGTTCCCAATGGCAACCTGCGCCTGCGCGACGAATGGGCTCACGTCGATGCACGCCGGCGCTTCAAGATCGATCTCACTGGCCTTTGGTCTTACGCGCCGCCCCGCTTTGCCGCGCAGTGCATCTGCGGCGACATCATGGCTGGCATCGCAACGCCGAGTGCTTGCCCGCTCTTCGGCACCAAATGCTTGCCGGACCATCCGGTCGGCGCATGCATGGTGAGCAGTGAAGGAACTTGCCGGATCTGGCTGGAATACGGAGGCAGGCCCGATTTGGGTAGCTGAATGCGGACGCTATGGTCGACCAAGAAGACAGCAAAATCGGGCTCAAGCATGGAGCTGGCGGACGCGCGATGCGGGCGCTCATCAAGGATGTCTTCGTCGATCGCCTCGACGGCGTGCCGGGACCGGGAATTGGCCTCGGCGCCATGGACGATGGCGCGGCCATCCCCTTCGGCGACCAATGGCTGGTAATCACGACGGACTCACATGTCATCAGTCCAATCTTTTTCCCCGGAGGAGATATTGGGCGGCTCGCGGTCGCGGGTACTGTCAACGACCTGGCGATGATGGGTGCGACAGACGTTCTGGCTCTCACCTGCGCTGTGGTGGTTGAAGAAGGGTTTCCCCGCGCAGACCTCGAACGCGTCCGCGACTCAATCGAGGCGACCTGTCGCGAAGCGGATGCGCGAATTCTAACTGGCGACACAAAGGTGATGGGCCGCGGCGAGATCGATGGACTCGTGCTCAATACGACGGGCATCGCGCTCTCGCAGCGCGTTGTTCCCGATTCCGGCCTCAGACCGGGCGACGTGATCATTCTCAGCGGAACTGCCGGCGATCATGGACTCGCGGTGATGGCATGCCGGCACGAACTTGCTCTCGAAGGCGACCTGCGATCGGATGTGGCGCCCCTCAACATGATGATCCGCCAGGCGCTCGAGGCAGGTGGGGACAGCGTGGTTGCGATGAAGGATCCTACGCGTGGCGGTGTCGTCAGCGCGCTTTGCGAAATGGCGCAAAAGGCCGGCGTTGGGATCGTGCTCAGCGGTCCCAGCGTGCCGCTGAACGCAGGGGTGCGCGCGGCGGCCGAGCTGCTTGGGATCGACCCGCTGATGGTGGCAAACGAGGGCAAGGCGCTCATCGGGGTTCACGCGGAAGGAGCGGAGCGCGTACTCGAGGCCCTGCACGCGCATCCGCTGGGCCGCCACGCCGCGATCGTCGCGACGTGTACGGAAGAGCGAGCCGGCCGCGTCATCCTCGATACCGGCTTTGGGCGGCGCTTGCTTACTGAACCTGAAGGCGAACCGTTGCCGCGTATTTGCTGAGCAAGGCCATGGAAGTGAAAGAAGTAACCCGCCGCACCTCGCCGCACATTCTGTGTGAAACACACGGTGGCGTAGGAGTTATCACGATCGACCGACCCGATCACTTCAATTCGCTCGACGTCGCGACCGCTCAGGATTTACGGCGGGCTGGATTGCGGCTCGCTCGCGATGAATCGATTCGCGCGGTAGTGATTCGCGGCTCCGGCGGGGTATTTTGCAGCGGCGCCGATCTCAAATATGTGCGAGCGGGTGGAAATGAGCGCGAACTCGACTACCTCAAACCAGAGGCGTTGACGCAAAGCACGGGTTTCGGGGAAGTGCTGAAGGAGATTGTCGAGTATATTCACAGTACGATCTCCGAGATCCGGCGCGCAGCAAAGCCATTCGTGGCTGCCGTGGACGGGATCGCTGCGGCCGGCGGTTTCGGAATCGCGATGGCGTGCGACCTGGTGATCGCTTCGGAGCGTGCCAGCTTTGAATGGGCATACGGCCGAACCGGGCTCACGGGCGCTGAGAGTTCGACCTTCCTGCTGCCGCGCCTGCTCGGAATGAGGCGTGCGCTGGAGCTCGTGTTCCTGAGCCCGCGGCTCGATGCGCAACGTGCTCTGGAAATCGGGCTCATCACGGCAGTACATCCCAACGAAAAATTCGAGACTGAGACGTTCGCTCTTGCTGAGCGCCTTGCCGCGGGACCGACGCGGGCTTGGGCGGAGGCCAAGGCCCTCATCAATCAAGCGTGCGGCATGGACATGCTCGATCGCCATCTCGATGGCGAACTAGAGAGTCTGACGCGAGTCGCGAATGGATCCGACTTCGCGGACGGACTCGCGGCTTTTATCGCGAAGCGGACGCCGAAATTCAACGGCGCGTGAGATGAGATCAGTTATGCACGAGTATTCGATTGTTGGTGCGCTTATAGAACAGGTCGACGCGACGGCCCGGTCGCGTGGCGCGAGCGCCGTGCGCCGGGTTTGCGTGCGCGTCGGCGAGCTCTCTGGCGTCGATCGTGACCTGCTCGCAACCGCCTATGAGGTATTCCGCGAGCGCACAGTTTGCGCAAAGGCCTCACTCTCCATCGAGCCGGTCGTGGCGCGATGGGAGTGCGGCCAATGCGGCTGCGAGCTTCCCCGGCACGGAGCGCTTCGCTGCGTTGCGTGCGGGGGCTCGGCACGCCTAGCTCAGGGAGATGAAATCCTGCTGACGAGAATCGAGATGGAGGTGAACTGATGTGCCAGACCTGCGGCTGCGGTGACGAACATGTGGTCACGGTGGACCTTCATGAGCGAATTCTCAAGGCGAATGACAGGGCAGCGCGTCACAACCGCGAGCATTTCACCTCTGCCGGAGTGCTCGCGATAAATCTTATGGGCTCGCCGGGCTCAGGCAAGACAGCTCTCATCGAAGCGACGGCGCGCGCTCTCGGTCGGGGCGGCATCAAGATTGCCGCCTTGAGCGGCGATCTCGCCACCGATCACGACGGTGAGCGCCTGCGCGCGGCTGGCATCCCGGCGGCAACTATCACGACCGGATCAACCTGCCATCTCGACGCTGAGATGGTGCATCGAGGTCTGCATGGCCTCGCTTGGGAGTATCGGGCCGTACTCTTCATCGAAAATGTCGGCAACCTTGTTTGTCCAGCGGTCTATGACTTGGGTCAGCACTTGAATGTCGTCACGTTGGCGGTGACCGAAGGCGAGGACAAGCCGCTCAAGTACCCAGTGATGTTTCGCACTGCCGACCTGGTCGTACTGACCAAGGCTGACTTACTGCCGCATCTGCCGGACGTGCGCGTCGCATACTTCCAGGATGCGCTAAGTCGAGTTATGCCGCGGCCCCGAATGGAACTGGTGTCAGCACGCACAGGCCAGGGCATGGAACAGTGGATGTCGTGGCTGCGCGAGCGGCGTACCGAGAAGGCAACCGCCACGCAAGGAGAGTTGGCATGAGAGATACTCTGGCGGGGCGCAGCTAGGTCTAAGTCGTAGGGAGGGGTTGAAAACGAATGGTCACTCCATTCGGAAAGCTCGTACTATCAGCGGTCGTACCGCTCTTTCTACTTTTTGGCACGGGCTTCAACGCCGACGCTACGACCGGAGGGGGTCAGTTACAACCGACGCCTGCAGGACGCAGTACCACTTCGCTGCCACAAAGCCAGCAAACTCAAATTGCACCGCAAGCCGCCCGAGTCGCTACTTACGTCGGCAGCCAGGCTTGCCAGGGATGCCATCAAGCGTCGACGCACTCTTTCAGCGACACGATGATGGGCAACATCCTGATCAAGCATCCGCGCGATTCGGCCGAGCAGCACGGATGCGAATCGTGCCACGGACCGGGGAGCCAGTACGTTCCCGAGATGGCGGCGGCGATGGGCAAAGGCGCGACGCCTGAACAAGCGATGCATGGGCCGCCGGCAGAAGCGACGCTGATCACATTCCGGCCCGACTCGGGCGAATCGCAAGCGCGCGAGAATGATTCCTGTCTAACGTGTCATCAGAAGGGCGACCAGGCGTTCTGGCAGGCAAGCATGCATGCTTTTCGAGGCGTGAAATGCGTCGACTGCCATGTGATCATGCACAAGACTTCCGATTATCAGTTGGCTGCTGATTTCCGCGCCAATCCGGTCATATATACACGGCCCGAGACTCAAGTCTGTCTCAAGTGCCACCTCGACAAGCAGAATCAGATGAACATGCCCTCGCACATGCCACTGCGCGAGGGGCTGATGGTCTGCACCGACTGCCACAACCCGCATGGCGGCCCTTATCAGCATCAACTGCTTCAGCCGACGGTAAACGAGGTCTGTTACACCTGTCATGCGGAAAAGCGCGGCCCGTTCTTGTGGGCGCATCCGCCGGTCCTGCAGAACTGCAGCAACTGTCACGACCCCCACGGCTCGACCAACATGTTCCTGCTGAAGGTCTCGCCGCCGCGTCTCTGCCAGCAGTGCCACGTCGGAACATTTCATCCGGGGACTCCGGCCGGCGCGGGTACGGTCTTTGTGTTCGGACATGCCTGCACCAATTGTCACGCCAACATCCATGGCTCGAACTCACCGGGCGGTTTGTTTCTGACCCGGTAGAGGCGACGAAAGCCGAAGTCGAGGTAAGCACAATGAGAGACTCGATGAATCACGCGCTCCTCGTATCAGCCGTCGTAACAGTTTTGCTTATGTTCGTCGCCTCGCGCGACGCCGGCGCGCAGACGACGCTCGGGGCGGTTACCATGCAGGGATCCGCGGAGGTAGGAGTCTATCCCCAGCCCGTTCCGGACACCAATGTCGCCAAGTACCGTGAGTACAGCGACCTGGCACAACAAGTCATCGCTCCCGAACTGCGCCTGCTGGTTGGCGACAAAGATGATGATCGGATCTTTGCCAACTTTCGCTCCTTCAATATCGGACAGAATAACCAGATGTACAACCTACACGCTGGAATCTATGGTTTGCTCGATATCCAGATACAGTACCTCGACATGCCGCACTATCTTAGCGACGACATAGGATCGATCGCGTTTAGTCAGAACGGCGGCAGCTTTACCCTGAGCTCGCATCCGCCGCCCCCGACCGGCGGCCAGCCGCCGGGAAAGAATATCGGAACGTGGGTAAATGAGGTGGCAAGTCCGACGGCGATGAGCCTGCTTGATGGCGTCGCGAACCTGAACGTTCGCTATACGCCCGATCCGCACTGGACCTACACCGCCCAGTTCAACTTCCAGAATCCGAGCGGCAACGATTACTCATTCGGTACGATGTTTGGTCCCAGCCCCGGGGCCTACAACATTTCGCAGGTAACTCAGCCGGTAAACTACGACATCTACAACTATGGCGTCGGAGTCGAGTACGCGGCCGACTGGTGGACCCTCGGTGCGAAATACAATGGCTCGTTCTTCAAGAATCAGGATTCCGTTTTGACCTGGTCGAATCCGGATGTGTGGAGCGAGCTTTCGCCGACCGGCGCCTGCACGAATTCGACCATTTATTCGCCATCCGCCGGGATTGGGCCCTGTACGGGACGGATGCAGCTCTATCCGGACAACCAGGCGCAAACCTTCACCGTCGACGGCGGCGTGACGCTGCCTTTTAACACCCGCGCGATGGGCAGTCTGTCCTACGGCTGGTGGCTGCAGAATCAGAGCTTCATTCCGTACACGACAAACACGGCTCTGCCCTTCCAGAAGCTGCCACAGAGCAGTCTCGGCGGCGACGTACAGCCGTTCTTTGCCAACGCGACGCTGGTAAGCAATCCGATTGAGCCGTTGGAGCTCAGAGGCACCTACAGTTATTACGACTACAACAATGAGAATCCCGCGATCACATTCAAGGACGTTACTTCGGTGAATGACACGGCCAGCCTTTTTACGGCTACGGCATTCCCATTCTCATTCTCGGATCAGAACATCGACTTGTCCGCCAGCTATCGGATCCTTCCAACCCTCGCGGCACGCTTTGTCACTCGGATCGATACCAACCACAATAGCGGGCTGATGGTGCTGCAGCAGGACACCACTTCCTATGGTCCGCTGCTCGACTGGACCCCTGCCGACTGGCTCGAATTCCAAAGCAGCTACCAGTACGCGAACCGGGACTCGCCTGGTTACGACAATAACCGCACCTCGCTGGTCGAGCAGAATGCTGGAAGCAGCGAGCTCGCCGAGCTGCGCAGATTCGATGAAGCGACCGTGCACGTGAATCAATTCAATCTATACGGCTCGGTTCGTCCTTTCCATGATTCAGAAACTCCTGATTTGAACAGCATTTCTATGTACGCATCGATGGATTACGATAACTACCGGTATCCATCTTCGGAGATAGGTCTGCAACACTCGTCGGATTACACGCCATCGGTAGGACTCACCTATCAACCGTCCGAGGCCTTGAATCTGTCTGTCAATTACAGCTGGCAAGCCAGCGACTGGAACATGGCGGGTTTTCAACGTCAACCTTATTTCGGCCCGCCACCGCCTGCGCCGTGTACCGCTGCGGCGGCCGGACAGACTCCTCAGACTTGTCCCAAGCAAGTGTGGACGAGCTATGGTAGAGACCAGGGCAGTTCTGTCACCGTTAGCATCCAGACTTTGCTGCCTCCGCTGGCGGTGGAAGGTTCGCAAATCCTTCGCAATAAATCCAAGCTGAGCGTCAACTATACCTACGCGGTCAGCACCGATCTAACTCACGCCAACGGTGATTCCGCACTAGGACCTGCAACGTCGTTTCCAGACATCGGCACGCAGTTTCAAGAGCTCATCGTTCAGTATGAGTATCCTTTCAAGAAGAACATGAGTCTCGATCTGGGCTACTACTTCAACCATTTCGGCGAAAACAATTTTGCCTTTGACAACCTGAAATCGTGGATGGGGAGCGCGTCGCCCTACTCGACCTTCGTTGGTGCAACCTCGTGGACACCTTATACCGGCAACGCAGGTTATATAGCTCTTAAGTATCGGTTTTAGAATGTCTTTCCGAAAGATTTCTTATGAATTCGCGGTTTCCAGACCGCTAGACGTATGAAGAGCTGTCACGGAGAAATGGCTAAGCAAGGAGATGAGATGATTGTGAACAGACTTTCAACCCAGTTTCTATCGATGACGCTTACCGCATTTGCGTTGGTCCTGCTCGTCGCGATTCCTGCACAAGCCCAAGATGCTGCTACGATTTATGCTCAGCAATGCACCTCATGTCACGGCGCTAAGGGCAAGGGCGACGGACCCGCGGGGCAGTATTTGAATCCTAAACCCTCGGACTTCGCTGTCTCGCTGAAGGGCAAGAGCGATGACTGGATTGACAAAGCGATAACCGGTGGAGGACCAGCTGTCGGTGAGTCGCCAGTAATGCCGCCATTTTCCAGCCTTACTGCCGACCAGGTCAAAGCCCTGATTGACTACTTGAAACATCTGGGTTCGTAAGTGCGTAAGAAGATCAGAAGAGGAACCATAGAACCGTTCCGAAAGGAACAATTTGCCGTTTCAAGAGCAACTATGATACTGATCAGACAAAGAGCCTGACGACCGATGGGTGGGAGCGAATGCGTTCGTTAATCTCGGTTGTCTTAGTACTGCCGTTGCTCGCTGCACCTGCTTGGGCGCGCGGACGTTCGCCGGTTACGAAGTCGGAAGCATCCGCGAACGCCGCAGTCGCGCCCGGCATTACCTATCCTCCTCTTCCCACCAACATGTCGCTGCCGACTTACGATTACGCGGCGCCCGAGACCTGCGCTGGTTGCCATTTTATACTCGGCCTCGACCACACTTCGCGCGCACTTGGCGTGATCTGGAATGATGCGACCCAGACCTGGCAGTTAACCGGCAGCGGTTGGCTCGCATCCGCGCATTCGCAGTCCGATCATGGCTCGACCGAGAACGCCTTTTGCGCAAAGTGCCATTCTCCGCTGCAAGCTTCCGCGATAGCGGGGTTCGACAATGGTGCGGTTATCAATGCCGGCGCTGTTCCCCAGCAGCGATTCCAGGCAGTGACGTGCGGAACGTGCCATCCCCCGGACAACATCACCGCGCAGATCGGCGCGTTGAATCCGAATGCGGTAGATGGCGGCGCGATCGCAATCTATCTCTGGAAAGGCGTCAACAATCCCGCCTCCTATCAGACTCTGGAGCCCGGAGTGAACGCCGACGGCACTTCGAAGGAAGACCTGCTCTGCCTGAACTGCCATGAGCAACGTCACAACACCGACGATGCGGCCTTTGAGGCAATGTACACGACCACGCACGGTCCTGGCGGCGGTCCGGTCCGCTGCATCGACTGCCACATGGCTCCCTACCAGTCCATCGGCGGCGACGGCACCGGCCTTCCCGTACTCGAGGAAGTGTTTCATAACTGGAACGTAGGCGCGGATCTTCCTCATTCATGCGGCGCGGTAGGATCGGTGTCGGGGTGTCATAACAACCGATTTACCATGTTCACTGTAACCGACGCGCAGAACATCATACCGTTCATTAAGGAGCAGCACATGGAATGGTGGAGCCTGCCGCCGTTCAATGGCATGCCGCAAGTGGCAATGACGGCACACGGGGCACCTACTCTCGCCGAATACAGGATATTAGAGCGAGAAATCTCGAAGATTGACTCTATGTGAGCGCATCAAGAAGACGATGAATATCAACGCTGCCAGCCTGGGCCGACAAGCGCAGCTACCCACCGGGGGGGCTTGTCCTGCTGGTGGGCTTCACGGGCAGTTGCCAATCCCGAAACTGGTTCGGATCGCTGCGTTCCTCTGCACGTTGATCCTCGGATGGATTGCTCCGGGTTCATGCATAACGATCATCGCTCCTGGCACGAACTTGCTGCGCCCCGACTATGATTATTCCAACGTCACTTGTACCTCGTGCCACTTTATCGAGGGATACGATCATACGGCGCGCGCCGAAGGTCTTCAGTTTAACAGCACCACGAACCAGTGGGAGCGAACGGGTCATGGCTGGTGGGACTCGCGGCACGCCCAGTCACAGTACGGCTGGTCCAGTACGGCGACCAATTACGGCTGGATCCAACCGCCGGGGCCGTACGGCGAGACCGACAACACGTTCTGCGCCTTCTGTCATTCGCCTCTTCAGGCCAGCGCGACCGAGCCGGGAATGTTCTCCGAGGGCACGGTCATCAACCCGGTCACAGTTTCGACGTTTCAGGGGGTGACGTGCAGTTCATGCCATCCAAGCAATACCGTTGCCGCGCAGATCCTGGCGATGCATCCAACTGCGATATCGGGCGGCCAAACGGCTACGCTCATCCGCGGCTCTGATCCGACCCAAGCAGGCTCCTGGATCCCGATCCTCCCGGGGCAGGAAGCCCAATTCTGCCTGAATTGTCACGAACAGAATCCTCACCTCCCGAATGCGATCTTTCAGGTGATGTTCGACGCTGGTGTGACGTGCATCGATTGTCACATGGCCCCATATATTGTCGGCGTCGCGGGCAATACGACAGGAACCCCGGTGGGGCTTACGGAGCGGTTCCATGACTGGAAAGTTGCAGAAAATCTGCCGTACTCGTGCGGAGCGCAAGGGTCACTGAATCAGTTTACCTGCCATGCGGAGTTCACCCCCGACTCTGCTCGAGCTTTTATCCCGCTGATGACTGCGCAACACAGCGAATGGTGGAGCCTGCCGCCATTTTCGACCAGCGCAGAAACGGTATCAGCACATGAACTGAACTCGACGTCTGACCAACTCGCGCTATGGCGCGAGATACAGGCCGTCTATGGTCAAGCGACGCGTAAGGAAGCCAAAAAGGAAGGCGGGGCGCGGTTGAAGACCGCGCTGGTAACGCGATGATGTCCAGAGCGTTGCAGCGAGGTAAGGGCAATCGACCACTTGGCGTGTGGTCTTTGTCGCTTCTGTTTCTTGCGCTCCTTTCGGTAGTCCCTACAGCCCTAGCCCGAAAGCACGGCGGAGGGAGCAGCCAAGGCGTGCTGATAGCAGGAGGTTCCGATCAGTTCAACGGTCCGATGTCCACTGCAGAGTTTTACAATTGGAAGAATGGAACCTTCACCTGCGGATTTCTTGGAGGAGTAAATTCTGTAACAGGGGCGTGTAACGACTCCTTGGCGCAGGCTCGTTTCTTCGCGTCGGTGGCGCCGCTACCTGGCGGCGGGGTGCTGATTGCGGGCGGCAACGGAGTCGGCGTCACCTGCCTCAACTCTGCGGAGATTTACAATCCATCAACCGGCCAGTTTACCGCGACCGGCAGCATGACCGACGCCCATTGTTTCGCGCACACCACCACTGTGCTGCAGAACGGCGAGATTCTAATCACGGGTGGAGAGGACGAAACCGGAAACATCGTCAACACCGCGGATATGTACAATCCGGCGAGCGGCAAATTCGAGTGCTCGGGGCTTGGAGGAGCCGATCCGACTACCGGCTACTGCCTGAGCACGCTGACCGACGCCCGCTTCCACGATACCGCAACACTATTGAAGGATGGCCGGGTGCTGATCGCGGGCGGCTTCGATGGTTCGATCGTTAACACGGCGGAGTTGTTCGACCCCGTCGCGGGAACTTTCGGTTGCACAGGTCTTGGCGGGTTGAACGGAACTACGGGTTTTTGCAACAACACGATGACCGACAGCCGCGAAAACCACACCGCCACCTTGCTTGCAACCGGTTCTAATGCGGGCGACGTGCTGATTGCCGGCGGCCTCGACGCAACGGGCGTCGTCCTGCAAACGGCTGAGCTCTACAGTCCGACGGCCGGCAACTTTACCGCGACCGGCAGCATGACCCATACGCGCTATCTACATACTGCAACCCAGCTTGTCCGCGGTCGGTATGCCGGTGACATCCTCATCGTTGGCGGTGAGGATGGAACGGGAACCGCGCTCGCGACAGCCGAGGTGTACGATCCCGGTGCCGGAACCTTCACACAGGTCGGGACTATGACCACACCGCGCGCTCTTCATACGGCAGTGCTGATTCCCTCGGGACCCAAGAAGGGCTACGTCCTTGTCGCCGGCGGGATCGACAACTCGGGCAACACGCTCAGCACGGCCGAGCTGTTCAATCCCAAGACCGGCAAGTTCACTGCGACCGGAAGCATGAAAGTTGGGCGCTCGTCGCAGGACGGCACGGCGCTGCCGTAAGATTATGGAAGAATCACTGATCGGCGATTGCTCACAATGCGGGAAACCGTTTCCCATAGGCGCGAAGTTCTGCGCCGAGTGCGGCAATCGCGTGGACGCGGCTGGTGCGGACGAAAGCTCGCGGCCTGGTGACTATCAGCCTCGTCGCGGTGGGCTTTCAGCATCATGGATCGCCGCAGTCAGTGGTGCCTTTCTCCTTGGCGGAATCCTGACTTGGATGTTTACGGCTGCCGGGAGACACGACCCTTCGCAAGTTGCTATGCAGCCTACTATCCAGGGGCGGGCACCGGTCTTGAGCGCGCAAGCATCTGGTTTGCCGCCCGGACATCCGGCGGTCTCCTTACCGGCGGGACATCCGACGGTTCAGCATCCTACCCGCGAGGCCAGCGCGCTCATCGTGAGGGCCGAGAAACAGGCGCAAGACCGCCCAAACGATGTCGAAGTTTGGAACCGCCTGGGCGACGTGGCTTTCCGCTCTGCGGCGTTCGATTCCGCCAACTACAACAAGGCGAGTGAGGCGTTCGCTCACGTGCTCGAACTCGACCCCGACAATCTGAACGCCCTACGCGGGTTGGGAAACGTATCTTTCGATCAACGACATTTCGACAAGGCGATCGCTGCGTATCAACACTACCTGCGTCTTAAACCCGCTGACGCGCAGGTTCTCACCGACCTCGGCACGATGTATCTGGCCCAGCACAACTCCCACGAGGCAATCTCGCGCTACGATGCGGCGCTCGCGCTCGAGCCGGGATTTTTTCCGGCCCAGTTTAACCTTGCGACGGCGTATCTGATGCTCAATGATAATCCCGATGCACGTCAGGCACTGTCGCGTGCGCGCGAGCTTGCACCCGGAGACGCGGCCCGCACGAGGATCGATGTGCTGATGGCTCAGCTAGACTCTAACGAAGCTAAGAGCAGCACAGCCGGCAAGTCGCGATGACACTTACCTCACAGGTCGACATGCCGAGTGGAAAAAGAAGACATTGGCGATAACCATGAACCGTCGGATGCGGCCAGTCCTTCTTTTGGCCACAGCGTTCGTAATAGCTGTGTCTATCAGCACCATAGCATCCACCGCAGATGATACAGCTACACTCTACATCCAGCGTTGCGCCTCGTGTCATGGAGACAAGGGACATGGCGATGGTCCCGCCGGCAAATATCTACGGCCACCGCCCGCCGACTTGGCTAGCTCGCTCAAAGGCAAAGCCGATGATTGGATAGCCAAGGTGATCAAGAGTGGTGGAGTATCGGTAGGCCTTTCCCCGACCATGGTGCCCAATCCGGATTTGAGTGACGATCAGGTCAAAGGTTTGGTCGACTACGTGAAGCACTTCGGTTCGTGATGCATTTACGAGAGAAAGTGTTGCTATTGATTCTCCTTGGCGTCGCGCCGGCTCTGGTGGCACTCGCCACATTTGCCCTCTCGTTCCAGCGGGCAGAACGGATAAGATTTTGCGCGGATTGTCACACCATGACGCCATGGGTGGACGATCTGCACAACCCAACCAGCAAGTCATTAGCTGCGATGCATTACAGCAACCGCTGGATTCTTAATGACCAGTGCTATACATGCCATGCCGATTACGGCTTTCTGGGCCCCATCAGAACCAAGCTGGCAAGTATGGGACACGTAGCAAGGTATTATGGTCTCATGGAAATGCCGAAAGAAATTAAACTCGCGAAGCCTTTCCCGAATGCAAACTGCTTGCAGTGCCACGGTTCGGCGCAAAACTGGAGAAACAATCCTGCCCATGTGGCGGTGATGAAACCGATACTGGCTAATCAGCTTAGCTGTGTCACGTGCCACCAACCGATTCACACGCCAAAGGTATAGGCTATGCCGACGCTGATAGAAGCCGCTCTAATCTCTGCCGGACTTGGATTTCTGCTTGCGGTCCCATGCATCGTTGAAACCACACCGATAACGATGTGTTTGTTTTTCTTCCTTGGAGTTCCTTTGTTCGGCTTGGGTTTTCTGCTCTATGCATATTCCGTCTTCAAGGATTTGCGAACACACGGAATCTTTTGAGCATGGGCTGGACAAGTCCTGCCTGAGCCATGGTCCTTGGCATCGCCGATAGATATCCGGCGACCAAGCGGTTACCGGTCTAACATCCTCCTGACAGGAACTTCAGAACGACACCACAGTAGGCAATTCCATTGCAGTACGAGAACGGTCTGGACTTATTACTTCTGCACGCTCCGAGCGTTTATGACTTCCGCGAGAAGTCTATTTTCTACGGTCCTGTCAGCGACGTCATTCCGTCGTCTCCGGTGTTCGAGATGTATCCGCTCGGCTTTCTTACGATCGCAAGTTACCTGCATGAGCGCGGAATGAACGTGCGCACAGTGAATTTGGCGGTGCGCATGATGAATGAGCCGCGCTTCTGGGTTCCACGTTTTTTGGCGCCGCTTCGCCCAAAGGCCGTGGGAATCGACCTTCATTGGCTGCCGCATGCACACGGGGCCTTGGAGGTAGCCAGGATTGTTAAAGAGGTCCACCCTGACGTCCCGGTCATCATGGGCGGGCTTTCGTCCACATATTTCCACGAGGAGCTCATCAGCTACCCGCAAGTAGATTTCGTGCTTCGTGGTGACAGCACCGAGCCACCTTTGCATCAACTTCTTCAGTCCTTCGGAGACCGCGCCGCTCTGAGCAAAATTCCCAACCTTACCTGGAAGGACGGTGGGTCGCTGCGGATTAATCCAATGGCTTACCTGCCGTCGTCACTCGACTATGTGGACCTGAGGCCGGATCTGATGGTCGAGATGGTGATGCGCTTTCGCGATCGTAAGAGCGTCCTGCCATTTGACGGATGGTGGAGAAACCCGATCACGGCGGTCTTCACGGTCAAAGGATGCGCCTACGAGTGTGTAACCTGCGGGAGCTCCAATACGACGTGTACGCACCTCACGAAAAGATCTCGACCAGTGTTTCGGAGTCCCGCAAGCCTGGCCGCCAACGTTGTGGCGCTCTCGCGGCTCACACGAGCGCCGATATTCTTTGTTGGCGACCCGCTTATGGCCGGAGCGGACTACGCAAACGAGATGCTAAGTGCGTTGCATCGAGTGCACGTTCCAAATGAGCTCGGCTTTGAATTCTTCGATCTGCCGCCGCTCGATTTTCTCCGCCGCATAGATGCGTCCATACCTCACTGGAGCATGGAAATCAGTCCGGAAAGTCATGACCACGAGATACGCCGCGCACAAGAAGGCGAACCGGAATACGACAACGCACAGCCGGAACGCCTGCTTTCGGAGGCCCTCCGTTTACGTTGCAGCCGGGTGGACGTCTTCTTCATGATTGGGTTGCCTCGACAGACATACCAATCGGTTCAGGACACCGTGTCTTACTGCGAACATTTGTTCGAGACTACCGACCGAAGACTTTCGTGCTCCATTACGCAAATGGGACCGTTCGTCGATCCAGGAAGCCGGGTTTTTGAGAACCCGGAGATCTTCGGCTATAAATTATTTGCGCGCACCCTTGAGGAACATCGGCAGCTCCTGTTGCGGTCGTCGTGGGAAGATATCCTGAACTACGAGACTCGCTGGATGAGTCGCACCGAGCTCGTCGATGCCACATATGATGCCGCCGACCACCTCAACCAGTTGAAGCTTAAGCACGGCCGAGTATCCCAATCCCGGGGACAGGAGGTCGCGGGCCGAATCAAAGCCGCGCGCGAACTGCGACGCCGACTGGCCGAAAGCCAACAGCGCGGTGAAGAACCTATCGAGACCGACCTCAAAGGCGACATATTCAGATTCAGCGAGTCTACAGTGTGCGATAAACGGGAATTGTTTTGGCCCCGACACCTGGTCAATTTTAGATTCTCGGAAATTGTTCGTATAGGACTCAGGTATCTTAATGAGCGTGTGAGCGGCGTCGTCAGAGGGTGAAAGAATGAAAATACGTCCGCGATTTTTCATTGGCGTGGGACTGATCGTCGCCGCGATCGGCTATCTTATATTCAGCTCGATTCGTACATCCTCCGAGTACTACCTGACCGTGCCCGAAGTCGCCGCGCGC
This sequence comes from uncultured delta proteobacterium, assembly GCA_963717005.1. Classification (GTDB taxonomy): domain Bacteria; phylum Desulfobacterota; class Binatia; order Binatales; family Binataceae; genus Binatus. The sequence goes on along the minus strand of OY970324.1, from coordinate 2,586,011 downwards.
CAGGCCGAGCTCGGCGGACAGGCGATCCGCGTCGCGGGCCGCGTCAAGCCCGGCAATATCGACTGGGACCCGAATTCGCTGACTCTGAAATTTGAAATCGCGCCGATTCCCGAAGTCGATGCCAACGGCGCGGCGGTCCAGCCCGTTTCCGTCGTCGCGGGCGATCCCGTCTTATTTCGCGTCGTTGCCACGGGCGAGCCGAAGCCCGACATGTTCGCCACCGGGCGCGACGTGATCGAAGAGGGCAGGCTTGGCGCCGACGGTAGTATCGCGGCGACGCAGGTGATGACGAGCTGCCCTTCCAAGTACAAGCCCAAGCAATCACAATAGCGGTGGGAGGTTGTAAATGCTGCAGCTTGGCATTCGCGATCGCGCCGATTCTGGCCGTCAATAGAAGCGCAGGCAGAGGAGGATATTTCCATGATCGAGATTGTCGAAGGCTTTCCCGACAACGTAGTGGGAATTCTGGCCAAGGGCGAAGTGACAAGAAAGGACTACCTTGAGGTTGTGAAGCCGGCAATTGAGAATTCGCTGAAACGAAGCACCAAGCTGCGGCTCTATTACAACCTGGGTGCTCAATTCGCCGGAATCGATTTCGGCGCCGAGTGGGAGGACTTCAAAATCGGAATTGAGCATCTTTCACGTTGGGAACGGGCGGCCGTTGTGACCGACGTCCCCTGGATCAGACATGCTGTGAGCGCTTTTCGGTTTCTGATGCACGGAGAGATGCGAGTCTTCACGACCGCCCAGGAATCCGAAGCCCGGAAGTGGATCGTCGCTGCGTAGCCGGTGGTAGCCCAGTTGGACCGTGCTTGCATAGAGTCTCCGCCAGGTCCGTAACGCGAAGTGTCCGGTATTCAGCTAATCTATTGAATACGGCGAGACACCTCTTACGAGGGAGCAGACTTTCATGGCACAGCAATTCCGAAGAATTCTTTGCCCGGTCGATTTTGACGACAACTCGATGCAGGCGCTCGATACTGCAGCCGATCTCGCGCGCGAGAACGACGGCACAGTATTCCTCTTGCACGTGGTTCCGATGACCATTGAGCCGACCGGAATGCCGGTCTATGTGGATCTCTACAAGGGGCAAGAGGAGACTGCACGCACAAAGCTGCTCGAGACCGCTCACAAACGCCTCGCGGGCATCAAGTATGAACTGTTTGATCCATACGGGCGAGCCGGCAGATGCAATCCTAACCGCCGAAAAGAGGACAAACGCCGACGTGGTGGTGATGGCCACGCATGGACGGCGTGGCTTCAAGCGCTTTTTCCTTGGCAGCATCGCCGAACTCGTCCTGCGCGAATCCACCTGTCCTGTCCTGACTGTGCGATGCACTCCGACGCAAAACGATCTGGTCGGCACCTGGATGACAAAAAATCCCGTCACGGGCACACCGCACGAGAAGCTCGCCGCGGTTGCGGCAAGGATGCACGCGGGAGGCTTTCGCTGCGTTCCGATCGTGAGCGACCGTGTTCCGGTCGGAATTGTCACCGATCGCGACATTCGCCTGTACACGGGTTTTCTGGATCAAACTGAGGCGTCCAAGGCGATGAGCAAGGCGCTGATAATCGTAACCCCATCAACTGATATTCGGGAGGCTGCGCGGACGCTGCGCGAGAGAAAGATCGGAGCGCTACCCGTGGTGGAGGATGGTAAACTCGTCGGTCTGTTAACTACCGTCGACGTGCTTCAGGCCCTGACCGACGGCACTGAGCGCGGCGAGTAGCTGATGACGAAGCACTGGGTAGATCTCGTACACGGAATTGTCGAGCTACCCCGGAGCCCCGATCCTTTGAGCCTCCGCCGCGACGATGGCCTGATTCTGTGCCGCGTCGAAAAAGTAGTTAGCTCTGGAAGCGCTACTCTACTGGACATAGGCGACTTCGAGTAGGTCCGCCGGAGTCTTCGCTGAGGGTCTGTGCAAGATGAGACCAACGCGGAGAGGTCCGATAAGGTCCGCTGTTGGGAATCAGGGTCTTCAGCGGCCGTCGCATCTTCGGCGAGTAGTGCTTTGCGCTTGGCCTCGAAAGCGTTGGAGATGTGCTTAAGGAAAATCAGGCCGAGCGCGACGTGCTTGTAGTCGGACGGTTCGAGGTTCTTGCGCAGTTTATCGGCGGCGAGAAAGAGCTCTGCCTCGAAGCCGAGATTAGCGCCGTTCCCGTTCTTGGCGACCGGTTTGTGCTTTTCTGTTTCCTTCGTCTTTGTGCGGGCCATAGTCTGTTCCCCCACGTTGGCGACATTTTGTGACTTCGTCGCCGTCCGAAACAGCGTAGCTGATACGCGGTCAGAAAAATAATCGGCGCCCTGCGGCGCGGGGCGAACGTGGTGAACGGGGGGGAATTTGGTTCGACAATGATTGCCGTCATTGGACGTTGTTGCGGCCTGGTGATGTTGTCTCGCAGCGAGCGTTGAGGTTTGTGCTCGGGGCTAGGATGATAGAGAAATCAGGAATTGAGATGCGGAGGATGAGGCGATGGCGGGATCGGCGCTGCCCAAGATCGATTACTACTTTCGCAGAGAGCGTCTGAGCGACGACGGTGGGGAGCGCGCTTACGCGCGGATCGTCGGGGATCTGACAGCGGCGAAGGCCGACGGATTGCTCTGTGACTTCAGAGTGATCGAACGCGGTGAGGCTTTTCCGACGCAGGCGGACGAGAGCGCCATGCTAAAGCGTCTTCGTGAATTCTCGATGGTGAAGAAAATCGGACTAGGCCGCCGGTTCGGGAGCAACAAAAATCATTTCAGCTGGTTTCCGTCACACGCGCTGCTGGTGAGCGTGGGGAGCGAGTTGCGGAATGTCTTTCCTTGCGAGCTCGAAAACGGATACGTGGAGCCCGAAGATTTTCTCGAGTCTCTGCTCAAGCGTGAACCGTGGGCGGTGGGGGGCGTCGAGAGACGCAAGCGGGTGAAGCGGCACGACCGGATTGCCGATCATCTAGCCGCAAACCCTGATTTGCTGGAGCCGGGATTGACCTTTCGCGGTGCCGAAGTTGCGGTGTCGTCTGCATCAGGTGAGGGAGGCTCGATCGACCTGCTCTTTCTCGACAGCGGGGGTCTGTTCCTCATCGTCGAGGTGAAAGTCAAACAAGAGGAACTGGACAAGGCGGTCGGGCAGTTGCTGAAGCACAAGAGGCTCTATGCCGAGACGTTTCATATCGAGGCCGCGCGCATCAGGCTCGCTGTAGCCTGTCCCGATATTCTGACGGCGAGAATCGCCGAATTTGCAGAGATCGGAATTACGTGTTTTCCGCTTCCTCGCTACCTGCTCGACACGGGTTAGGTGGCGGGTGCGGGGTAACAGCGCAGCAAAGACGCTTGGCTGGCTGGTTTTCTGGTAACATCGATCCGCAAACCGTACAGGAGTAAGTTAAGGTCAGGAAGTTTGTGAAATATGGTTCTCCGCTATTTGAAGTGGCGAAGTGCTTCGATCTGGCCGGGTACTGAACGAGGTGGGGTTGACCGCGAATTAGTCCGAACGCCGACGGATGAGATGGAGATCCTCAGCGTTTCAGATAGTACCGAGCCGCCTTGTAATTTCGAATGGATAGCACAAGTGGACTACACACGCGGCCTAAATGGGCATGAAGAAATAGCGATTTTACCGTTCGACGATGCGTCCTGGCAAAGCGAGTTCGAGACACCCTCAAGCTCCATAGAGGCAGAACGGTGGGGACCTTAGCGGACGTTGAGATAGTCGAATAGAAGCGGATGCAGGAACAGTTTCCGGGCCTTCGCGGCATACGCGCCGTTTGAATGGCCCGAGAGCGAAGCAGATCATTCGCACATGCTTCAGCCCGACTTCGATCCCGCGCCGACAACGGTTCGCATCCACCGCTGCAAATACGTTTCGCCGTGCCGAGCCCGCCGCTGCCTGAAGCGCGCAACGCTGGTCGCCGAGAAGACGGATGTGGCGGGTCGTCACGTTCGGCAGATCGAACTGTGTTTGTTACACTGCGAAATTGTTATCGAGCGGGAGCGTTCTCGCGGGCTTGAAATTTCCGACCGGCGTAACGAATAGGTCAGCGCGCACCCCGCTCATCGCCGCGAAACGTGCCGCTATTGCGTGAAGGAGATCCGACGTGCGGTCGAGTACGGTGTTCGGGCTCAGATTGTCTCGACCAGGAGTTGGCTTCTGTGCTGCCGTGGTGGCCGGGATGCGTTCCGGCCCAATTCGGCCAGAATACCGATCATCGGATTTCCGATTGTCTTGCGCATCCTTCCAAGGCTGCGGAATTTCGATCCACAGGTTTCACAGTAATGTTCCGTGTGAGGAGTGAAGGCATTCTCGGCTTTATCGAAATGCGAACGGAGACATTTGGGGCAGCGGACGCTCACAACGCGTCCGGCTATGTGCGGCAAGGCGCTCTGCGCCATGAGCATGCGGATCATCGCCTCGTCGAGATGCACCCCGTCAACCGTGACACGGGAGTACGTTTCGTCAGTGACAATCGAGCTGCCATCTTCGCTCGCGACATGCACATGGATGCCCTCCTCCTCGCTTCGGCGAACGGTCCAGAGAAGCGCCGGGTTTGATCCCCAAACCTGAATGCCGCCGGGATATTTCGATTGGTCGATGTCGATCACCTTCTTTGCTGGTTTTAGCGGGTGCCACGCCTGGAAGCTTTGTTTTGCCGCAGCAACGGGGTTCCCAATCGACGGCTCCGTATCTCGGAAATATTTGCCGCAGCCCGCGCATAGATGACGGCGATGGGGATGAACACTGAACCAGTCCTTGTCGAGATGGGGCAAGCGGCAGAAGGTGCAATCCACGCGTTTCATCTGGAAGCCGAGCACCGAGCTTACCATGTAGTAGACGGCCTCAAGTTCGGAGATCTCGATCTTGCGAATGTGCTGCCCCCGACGGCGTGCGGCGCGGACGCGCCGGAATGTCTCGTCGATCTCCTTGGGGCCGCGCGGGACACGTCTGGCATGGACATGGACCCCTTGCTCGACAGCGATTCGGGTAGTGTCGTAGATCGGCGCTACGGCGCCCCACATTGCCACGCCGCCAGGGAATGACTCAATGTCGAGGTCGAGGACTTGGTTGGTCATGATTGGCGGAATGTCTGCATGCCGGCATTTGGCCGATCGCCGGCCATACTTGGCGGTCGCGTCCGCCCGGTGCTCAAGGCACCAGTAACGCGTGCCGCCGTCCCGGCGCTTTCCAACCGAGACAATCCGGCAGTGGGCCGCTGCGCTCACGCCGCTAAGGTGCGGAAGCGAAGCGAAAGCAGCCAATCGCGAAGCGCCCGCACCTGGGCTTCGGTCATCTTGCTGCAATGGCCGATCACGTTGATGGGAGCGGCTCCGTCCTTGTGAAAAATGCGCCGGAGGACATCCAGGGTCTCACGGCGGGCGATCTCGATTTGGGGCGGCGAAGAAACTACGACCGGGTTCCTGCCCAGCAGAAAGTTATCCCGGCGCTTCTCGAATGAGCCGTGGTTGTCGAGCGGATGTTGCGAGCCATCCGCGGTGACGATGATGTTGCCGTCAAGCGTTCCGTCCTCCAGCTGATGCAAGCGCTGCTGAGGGAAGCGCCTGTAGGCTTCGAGCACGTCGATCTTTTCGGCGACCTCGAAGCCGCCAATCACGTACTGCGCAACACCCGGTACCTTGCCGGAGATAACGAAGACGTGGTCGCCAATCGTCACGCTTCGCCGCACGTTGGGCATACATGCGCCGAGGCTCGGAGTGCCATCGAGGGTTGGATCTTTCAGGTGCGACCCGTGCTGCGGGTCTGTTCCCGTCCGTGTAATGTACGTGTATCCCTTCATTGTCGTACTCCGCTATTGCCGTTCTGAGGTCTCGCCTGGTTCGAAGTTCCAATCGTACTTACGCTTGAGCGCGTTTCCCTGACCATATCGCAACACGCCTTCACGCTGCAGGCGACCGACGACGATGCCAGGGGCGATGTTGAGGGCATCGGCGAACCCACAGATTGAATCGCTTGTGAAAACGTCACCGCGAATGAACTCCAGCAGCGCATCGGGCGCAATGAGTGTATCTGCCGCGAAACGGCTTGCCTCCTCTTCGTCGCGTTGCATCTGCGGATCGACGGTCGAGTCAGATAGGTCCTTCTCTGCATTATCGAGAATGAAGGCGTGGCGCTTCCTGTGAAGCAGGATGTGCGCAACTTCGTGGAAGAACGTGAACCAGATCTGATCGTCCGTCTTATACCTGAGCGTCAGGCCAATGAGGGCCTTGCGTTCCGTCAACCAGCGCGCGCAACCACTGATGCCGGTATGAGTCATCTCGGGAACCCATACGACGGCGACGCCCGCGCTGGCGCAAAGCGACTCGAGCATTGGACCGGCCTCCTTGATGTCTTGGCGGGTAAAGGCTTTCAGCTCCTTCACAACGTCGCGCAGCCGCTTCTCGTCAAAATCGTGGGTCTGTATGGCGGCTGCCTCGATTTCTGCTGCCCTTGTCCAGGCCGAAACTGCTTCGGAGGTTGTCTCGAACTTCCGTGTTTGGCGGTAAGCGACATTGGACGCTTTCCAGACGGATTCCCAACTCTCTGGTGAGGACACTCCGAAGAATTTCAAGAGTGCGTCAATCCGGTGTTCTTCGCTCGCTTCGATGAGCTTGCAACGCTTCATCTGTGCAAATGGGAATCGCTTAGCCCAGCTCGCCCAATGTGGCAGCTTGGCGGAGACGCGCCGACGAGCCTCAGCTTCATCGTACTGTCGCTGCAGATTGAGCCAGAGGTGAGCGGGCCTCCGAAACACCTTTTCGAATGCCAGGGCAGTCGGTGGAGTCACGGGAGTCTTCCGGTTGCAAATCTCGCTGATTGTCTTAGGCGTCAACCCTGTGCGGCGCGCAAGGTCGCGCTGTGACCACCCGTTACTTTCAAGATAGTCGAGGACGGTGTCACCGGGATGGGAGACGCTTTCGGGTTGGTACTTTATGTCCATTTCATCAGCCATGCGTGTCCTCAACGCTCACAATCTCGATCGATTTGATCGCTGCCCACCGTTCTCTTTCGTCATCGAACGCATCTCTCTGGGTCTGCACCTTGAACAAGAGGCGGTACGGTTGCTTCACGTCGACGGAGAATTGGCCTTTCAGGTCTCCCTTCATCTCGTGGCACCGTTCAGGGCCAGACGCGGGGGGCCAGAAGTCCGCAAGGGATTCGGCTGCCGCCAAACTGTCCATTCTAATCTTCAGCTTCTTTGCCATGTCCGACCCGAAACGCTTTCGACGCTCCGCGTCGTTCTCAAGCGCTTTCTTGAGCTTCTTGTCCGGTATAGCCAGCTCCATAGTTTCCTGTTCGGTTCATCCGCCAGGAGATACGGTCATTACCTATTGGGTAACATAGGTTCTGGACTGTTGCAAGCGGAGAAGGGGTGGCGTTCGGCAACCCGGCGGCGGTTCGGTATCTCGAATGATGTGCATTCGACCTTCCCCGCCCGGTGCTCTTGGTCGTCAGATTAACTGACAGTTAGGTGAGACGACGTGAACGGAATCGCAGTGGGTCATGGCAGAACCGACTTCAAGTGCACGGTACGGTTGCCGCCCGTGAAGAATTGCCGTGTGGCGTCGTGACGAAGGGTCTTGGGTACTTTTCCTTTGGCGGTCTGCGCGTGGCTTTCCCTATGACCCCGATTGAATCCTTTTCGATACCACTTGATGGCCAAGTCGCCTAGTTTCTCATTTAGAAAGTCGCGCAGGTCATCTTTCGGAAGAGGGTCCTGGCGTCCGAGAAATGCCATTACTTCGTTGGCGGTTGTCTTCAGCGAGGCGGCAGCTCCCGCTGCAAAATCGTTTTTTGTTTGATTTCCCATTGCAAGTGTCACCGTAACCCTTGATTAGCAAAGTCGCTTGGCGCGCATCCAGTGGGCTGGCTGTGCGGAGGACTGAGCGAACATGTCCGAAGATTTACGCGCGGGTTGTTTTCGTCATTCTTTTCCGCCTCGCGGAATGTCGAAGGCCATAATCGTGAGGTGAAGAATCTTGGCGGGATCGTCCTTATGGCGGAATGCGTAGCGAAATGAGGTTTGGCCGCGTCTGCCTTCGTCCTTTTGCAGGTTGGGGTGCGTTTTCCTGGTTTCAGGGATTGCGTCTAAGACCTTCGAGAAATCCTTGTTCCGGTTGAATAGCAATATAGCCGCCTTGGAATCCCGCCATGACAGGTAACCGAGGATCTGATCGATTGTCTCCGTCAATTTCGCAGGGCCGCTCCAAAATTTTGCACTCACCTATGAAAATGTTGCGGTCACCGGAGCGGATGAGGATGTCGGTTTTGCCCTGATAGTTGAAAGTTTCTCCGGTGGCCTGACCTTCGTAGTGGCCGTTAAGCTGCACGAGGAAATGCGTGCGAAGCGCTTCTTCATCTATATCGTGAAAGGCTTTGGGGCTGCGCTCCATCACTTTCACCATGTTGTCGATGACTTCGAGAATATGCTGGTACTCAGCTTCTTCGAGCACTGGTTCTGGCTTGAACGCGCCCGCCGTTGCGGCGGGCATCTTCGGCGCGATTCTCCGCTTAATTTCCGCGGCCGTATATGTGCCTGTTGCACCGGGACGCCTTTTGAGTGGAATGCCAAGCCCGGCAACAAGATTTTGATTGGCCAGGAGCTTGTCGCGACGGTTCACTATTGCCGCGCGCGATAGCGGGAAGCCCATCATTGAACTGTCGAAACGAGGCCTGCTGCCACTGCAGGTACTGCTTGATGTCAGTGAGCCATCGATCGATTTCGCGCCGCACTTGCTCCGTTTGCGGGGTATCACTCCAGTGCCGGAAAATAATGGTATTGCCTCCAACTTCGCCGCGTGGCGGGTTCATGTTGGATGTGCTTGGTTGAATTCTGAACATCTGAGGGTCGCCCGTGAAGGGCACTTCTACGATCACCTCAGTGCCGGTGACATGGGCAGGGCCGCGACCAAAGTGATATGCCATACGCCCTGGATCACCAGACACATCTCATTTGGCCTCCTGCTGATCGACGCTCATGTTGGCTTCGTCGAGAACCGGAATGTCGAGCCGATATTTGTCAACGATGTAGGTCACAAGGTCTTCCACATTGGTGTTGAGCAAGCGATTTTCGTCGATTCCGGCTATTTCAGATTCAAGGGCAGCCCGCTGATGTTGCTGGACTGCGAAGGAGTCCTCGTCAGAAAAGAGAAGGTCGCTGTGAGCCATTTGTTGCTACCCTGTTTTTTCCGGAAACAACCCCGGCATCCAACGCGAGGCGAGCGTAGCCGGGAAGGCAAGCCGCAGAGGCGCGCGCGTGCTTTCCGAGGTGAGCACGCCCTGGTCTATCAGGGCCGAGACGACGCGGCGGGCCTGCCGTTCGCCGGTGCCGACGATCGCGGCAGCATCGCCGCGCGGAAGTTCGCCGCGATAAAGCAGTGCCTCGAGAACCGCGCCGGATTTTGGCGGCAGTTTATTCAGGCGAATCTCTTCTTCGGCCCACAGCAGGATGCGTGCGCGCAACTGGTCGGGCTGCATCAGGGTTTCCATGAAGGTAACTTGATCGATACAAACAGTGAGGAAGAACTTCGTGAATTCCGCCAGATTTTCTTCGCTGAGGCTCCCTCTACCATCGAGATCGTTGCGCCGCGGCTGGTCACAAGCGGCGAGGTGGCCCTTGTAGGCATCTACATTGCGCGCGAGGCCGCGTGCAATCGACCAGACCGCACCGGTGTCAAGGGCTTCGAGCAGGGTCGCGTGCGAAATCAGGCGCGCCACGCGGCCGTTGCCGTCGAGGAACGGATGAATCCACACCAGTCGGTGATGCGCTGCTGCCGCGCTGAGGATGGTTTCCGTCTTGCCGAGTTTTGAATAGGCTTCCTCGAAGCGCTTGAGGAAGCGCGGCACTGCGGGCGCGCTGATTGGGACGTGTCTGCCGACTGCCACGTCGCGATGGCGCAGTTTGCCCGGGATGACCTTAATCCTTTCCTTGGTTCCGAGGTCCTCGACCCACAGGAGGTCTTCCGGTAGCGCCTCGCAGAACCGCCGGTGAATCTCGCGTATGGAGTCGGCGGCGACAGCATGGCCCTTGAGGCCGCCGATGTCGATCCATTTCTGGACGGCGATATGCGCTTTGGCTTCCAGTTGGAGGTCGCGTTTTTTGGCGTCGTTGCTGTAGTCGCCCTTGAGGGCGCGCTCGATATCGATGGGGTGTGTATCGTGCCCTTCGATCAGATTGCTGTAGTAGCAATTCATCGCGCGCACGAGGTCGGCGAGCGAGGCCAAAAGGCTTTCGGGCAGCGAGCGCCGGAATCCGGCGCTTTTTTGCGCCAGCTCCAGCGCGAGGTCGGTAAGGTGGGAGCGGTGCTTTGAGCCTTCCGCGATGAGCAACGGCTCCATCATGGAGACCGTTTCTCCGAAGTCTGTGGCCGCTCCAATGTCCGCTTCTATGTCCTCTTCTCTATCGGCCATAAACGATTATAAATGGCCGGTTAATCGTGAATCAAGCGTAACAATAGACCGCTTAAAAGTCTGGTTTATAGTCCGCTTCGAACCCGACGAGGGTGCCCGGGTTGTCGAGGATTTGACGTGTAATTGAGGCGCTCATCACTACTGCTTCCTGTAGCGCGGGGAGCAGAGAAACCTCTGCTCAGATTTTGCTGGTTCCCTTACTCATCGCCGTTGTGCTGCTGTTGCCGTTTCCAAAACGCGCTGTGCCTGGATTCATCACCGACGTGTTCGGAGCGCGCGACGGCATGACAGATGTACCTCGAACCTCCTTCGGGGCCGGAACACGCTGTCCGCCGTCTGAACCGAGATTGCCGAGTTGCTGCGTCTGTCGGCCGAAGTCCATTGCCCTGGCCCAGCCGGTCGCTTCGCCGCTATTGCCGGCGCTCCCGCTGCCCATTTGAGCAACCTTGCTGAACCCGGTCTGCAGCGCGCTTGTGATCGGTCGAATGATCGTCTGAGCTACATAAGCTGCTTCGAAGGCGTGGCTCAGCGCGAGGCCCGCGGTTCCACCCGCGATGCTGGCCGCGATGTGTGGCACAGCTATGGTCACGATTGCAAAGACGATTGATTTCGCGACGACATCAAGCATTACGGCGGCTGGTACGGTATTGGCACAGACCATCGTAACGAGTGACGATGGAGAAGATCCGTAAGTCCCGAACCAAGGCAGGAACATTGGGGTGGGCTTGCAGGCGGCGATCAACGCAGTGTTCCAGTCGTTCGCCAGCATCACGCCGAGAGCCAGAACCAAATAAAAGAAGAGAAGTCGGACGCCGACCTTGATGACGTAGCCGAAGTAGCCTTCTGCGGCAGGCGCCGTAAAGCGGTTTGCGCCAAAGCCGAGCAGAATGATTCCACCGCCCACGACTAGATAGGTCTCGATCAACGTCAGCAGCAGCATTGCCGCAGCAATTACGAAGGAGAGGAGAACAAAGAACGCTGCCACGCTCTGTACGATCGCGAGCTCCAAATTCGAGAGAGCGCTCGAGGTCGCGGGCGAGTTGAATATTGTCTCGGCCATGCTGGCACCGATGACGATGACGCTTTGCGGGCTGAGGGCCGGGAGTCCGGTGAGTGAGGCTCCGATCGCGGAGAAACTCTTGAGTACGAGATTCATCCACGTGAATGCATTGACGATCATCAGGTAGACGAACCCGCCGCTCAGAACTTGCTTTAAGAGACGGCCGAGGAAGTGTGGTGCATCGAGCTGTCCTTCGGCGACGAACTGAATCCAGGTAACGAGGATCTCGATAAGAAGGAGCGCGAAGAACAACTTGAGCGCGTAGGGTTGGATGGCTGCGCTGTATTTTAGGCCTGCGGTGTAATACTGCCCGGCGATCGCGTCGAAGCCAGTCATTGTGAACTCCGTTTTATGGCTGCGGTGGTGGTGCTCCGGGCGTCGCGTGTAGCAAATCGGGATAGCCGGAAGGCGCAGGCGCCGAAAGAATCGAATGCGCTTGATCTTCAGCAGCTTTCCCTTGGTAGAGATGCCAGATGCCGTACACGACGGCGCACACTCCAATGATAGCCAAGATCAAGACGATGGGATTTCTGCCTTTGTTCATGGCTTAACTGCTCGCATCAATTGTTAAGGTTGGGGCGGCGCTGTTCCTGACCCAGCATGCAACCAGTCCGGATAACCTGTCGGCGCTTGAGCGGATAGTATCGCCTGCGCTGCAAGATTTCCTTGTACTTGACTGTTGACCTGATTCGCAGCCGCGACGTTCTGGGAATTCATCTGGGCCATCACGAGCTGGCGGAGCATCTGAACCTGCTGTACCTGCGCCAGCGCGATTTCGTTGCTGACCTGAACCGCCTGCAGATTACCTATCGCCGTCTGGTTCTTCAGCTCAAGGTTTTGAAGGGCGGCTTGTTCGGCTTGGAAGTTCTGGGCCTGCGCCTGCGCTGAAGCGAGCGCGCCGTTGAGCGTGTCCAACGTGGTATTGACCGTCGTTTGCGGACTTTGGACCCCAGCGGTCAAAGCAGAGTTGTAGCCCGGATAGAGCTGCTGGAACTGCTGCGTAAGGCCCTGAAAGGTATACGAGAGCCCTTCCTGCTCATTGATCAGATCACCGAGGTTCGTTAGCAAATTCTGGTTCGATTGCCAGACACCTGCGCCGCCGCCGGTCGTATTCTTGATCGCGTACTGTAGTTGCTGAGCAAGGTTTGTGACGGTAGCGGTCTCCTGCTGAAGCTGTTGGAGCTGGCGCGCAAACATATTTGGGTCGAAGACAATCTGCGAGCCGCCGAATTGTGCGCGGGCAGGAGCCGACGCAGCCAGCAAACAAATAATTGCTGCCGATACGGCAGATAAAATTCGGTAGAATCTTTTCGTCTTCATTGGTGCATCTCCCCGTGGGGAATTTTCCCGTTGGTGTGTACGGGCTGGATGCCGTTCACATTCAGGATCGCGTCGGTGGGCTTTTCGACATGACTGTTCAGTCTGTCGAGATACTCGGCCCAGTCGTGCAATCCGCGCGCGCGAAGCCATTCGACTGTCCAGCGCTCGCCGTGTTGTTCGATCATCTGTCGCGCGGCGAGTATGTCGTCTTTCGATCCCGCTCCGATGAAGGCAAGTGCGGCGGGACCCAGCGAGAACTGAAACTGTCGGCGCCCCAACGGCGAAACATAGTAGTAATGCCGCTTTGGCGTGGCGTCTGCGATGATTTCGACCTGCCGGTCGGAGAGTCCGAATCGTCGATACGTCTCCCGTGTGGCGCTGTTCGTTGCCTCGGGGTTGGGCAGATAGAGCTTGGTCGGGCAGGATTCGAGAATCACATCGCGATGAGGCGAATTTGCGATCTCGCTCAAGCTCTGGGTGGCGAGTACCACTGCCGCATTCTTTTTGCGCAGCGTACGCAGCCATTCCTCGATCTTTGCTCCGAAGACGCTGTTGGTGAGCATGATCCACGCTTCATCGAGGACGATGAGCGTGGGACGACCGTCGAGGCGTTGATCGATTCGGTGGAACAGATACGTTGCGACGGGCACTACGACCTTCGGCCCCATTGCCATGAGCGTTTCGAGCTCGAAGGTGATGAATCGATCTTCGAGTATCACGTCATGGTCCGCATCGACGAAACGCCCGAGCGGACCGGCGAGCGAGAAAGCTCCAAGACCATCGCGCACCGCGTTGTCCTGGACTTGGGTGACAAGGTTGCTGATTGTGCGCTGCTCGGCCGGACCTTCCGCTACCAGAGTCAGGCCGCGCCAGAGGGCCTTGCGCTGGTTAGGTACCAGCCTCACACCCTGAAGGTCGAGCCAGTCTTCGAGCAGGCCCTGCAGCTTCATGCGGTCGGTCTCATCGTCAACCTTCGCGAGCGGGCAAAGTGGGACCTCCTCCTCTCCGAGGTCGAGGTGCTGCCCGCCCAGAGCTTTGGTGAGAACGTATGCGGAATAGCCCTTGTCGAAGAAGAAGATTTGCCCGTCAGGGACTGCACGAAAGTTCGCCGCGATCGCGCCGAGCGCAACGCTCTTTCCGCTGCCTGTCGGACCGTAGATGCCGGTGTGGCCGGTGTCGCCGACGTGAAGATTGAGACGGAACGGCGTGCTGCCCGTCGTCGCGCCGTAACACAACGCCGGGGTGTTCTTCGGATAGTAAGGGCAAGGGTTGGCTACAAGGCCCGCCCAGATACTCGTTAGAGGCAGAATGTCCGCAAGGTTCTGCGTGTTGACCAGTGGACGCCGCACGTCGTACCAGCCGTGTCCCGGAAGGGATCCGAGCCACGCTTCTACCGCATTGATAGTCTCTATCCGCGGATCGAAGCCCATGTTTTGGCAGACCTTGAAGACGAGCTGCGCGTTTTCGTCGGCGACGTTGGCTCGGTCCTCGGTGACGATCACCTTTGGCGTTACGTAGCAATATCGGACCGCGCCGCCCTCGGCCTCGGTGATCGCCTGGTCGGCGTCAGCCGCCATCTTGAGCGCGTGCTGGTTCTGGAAAGCAGCTCCGGCGCCGGAGCCGAATTGTTCGCTGATGACGCCCCGAAGTCCGAGTCGCTTTTGGAACCAATTGCGCCGATATACGGTGAGCTGGCTGATCGCCGTCCGCGGCCCTACGGGAATCCCGCGCGTCGAATAACGATAAGATATTGGTAACTCGCTCAAGAAAGCGGCCATCTCGGCGTAGGAAAAGGGCGGGAAGCCGGCCAGCGCGATGACGCGGATGTGCCTTCCGCCGATGCGCGGTTTGAAGCCAGCGACCAAATCCTGATTGCCGAGAACCGCGTCCAGATAAGTTGGCGTTCTCGGCGCAGCTACTTCGCACATTCGCCCGTTGATGCAGCTCGCGAGGTGCGATAGCAGGACCGGCATATTTAGCGGGGTCAATTTCCACACTGGGCTTATCGCATCTTCAAATTCGCGGAGTCGCTGCTTGAACCATTCGAGCTGTCGTCGCCAGTCAGCGCGCGATGGCGTGCCCGTCAGAAAGACACCGGCGATCCGCGTTTGCGTGTCGGCCGGTGGGCGATACGTGATCGTGAGAACGCAGTTCGTCTCAAAGTGCTGGCCCTCAGCCGAGTATTGAATCTCGCGCTCGCGATCGAGCGTTGCGCTAACGGGATCAGCAAACGTGCGGCTCGGGTAATCGATGCTCGGATGACGGATGAGGTCGATGTTGTACATGAAGCCATCGTCCAGGCGCGCAAGCGCCCGATTGGCTTGAGCGCGGTGCGCGTCGAGTTCTTCGACACTCGCAGAATTTAGGTCGAGCCCCGAGCACTCGAAGGAAGACAGGAACGCGCCGTCCTTCATCGCGATAGTGTAGTCGTCGATCGGAATTGCGTAGTTGAGCTGGTCAGGCAGCCCGAGCAACTTGCCGCGCTTTCGTCTTAAATCCTTGAACTCTTTGAGGAACATACTTCTTCCTCTCTCTACCTAAGCGCGCATCTCCTTAGGTGTCGGTACAGATGCGCGGATTCGGGGTGTCGATGCTGAGATTGGCGCGCGCGCCGGATAATAGTCTTGATAGCGGATGTGGCGGACGTAGACCTGGCTCAGGTGCGGATCGAACTCAGCAGCCTGGACCAACGCCCAGTGCCCCACGGTCAGCAGGAACGCCCCCATTGCGACGGTGTACCAGTGGAGCCCGCCGCCGAAAATCAGCGCGGCGGCGGTGATCCAGTTGGCGATCGCCAAGGGTCGCTCCGCTCCGGCGAGCAGAATCGGGCGGGTAAGCGATTGATGGATCGCGCTTACCCGCCTCTCACGTTCAGTCATTGTCCTATCCTCTCCTGCCTAGAAGAGCGCTCCGCCCAGTGGGAAGAGCGTCGTCATCAATTGGGTGGCCCCAAGCGCACACGCGCCGCCGAAGGCGAGCGAGGACATCTTTCGCACACCTGTTCCGTGCTCGCTGACCGACCACATGATGCCGGTGCCGATTACGGCCGCGGTGGTGATCGCGTGGGCGACCGGTCCCTGCAGATCGTTCTGCAGCGTTGTGAGCGGGGCGTCCCAAGGAAGCGCTCCGCCCGCGGCGATTGCTGCGAAGGCCCTCACTGGCCACACAAAAGTGATCATTCCGTAGGCGTAAGCAATCGTTACTGCCCATTTTCTCCAAGTAGCCTTTTTCCCTTCCAAGCGCTTCATTTCGCGTACCTCCTCTTAATTCGCAGACTTCAAAACGTTATTGCTCTGAGTCTTTGCTCGACTGCGTGTTTGGGGAAGTGAGTATGAATCCATCGGTCGCGCTGTATCCGTCGACACGAACCAGCTCCTTCACGCGCCGTCCTGCAGGCGTGCGGACGATGAATGCGAGCAGGTTGATCGTCTCGGCAATGAGTTCCGGTTGTGGCGGAACGCCCGCTTCTTGGACCAGACTCGAGAGCCTTGTCAGCGCAGCCTTCGCGCTGTTGGCGTGGATCGTTGTCACACCTCCTGGATGGCCGGTGTTCCACGCCTTGAGCAATGCTAGCGCTTCGGCACCGCGCACCTCGCCGATGATTATTCGGTCGGGACGCAGCCGCATGGTGGTCCGTACCAGCCGCGTCATGTCTGCGGCCTCGGCGGTGTGGAGTTGGACGAGGTTCTTCGCGCGGCATTGGATTTCGAGAGTGTCCTCGATGATCACGTACCGCTCGTTCGGATCGGAACGCTCCACCATTTCATTGATGAGCGCGCCGGCCAGTGTGGTCTTGCCCGAGCCTGTCCCGCCTGCGATTACGACGCTGTGTCGCGAATCGACGGCTTCACGCAGGATGCCGGCGTGCGCGTTGCTCAGGATCTCGTCGCGCACGTAATCGTCGAGTGTGTAGAGGACCTGGGCTGGCTTGCGCATGACACAACAGGGTTTTCGGGCAACCGGCGGAAGCAGTCCTTCGAAGCGGATTCCTCCGATCAGTAGTTCGCCTTCAACAATCGGATTCACTGAATTCACAACGCTGCCGAGCGACGAGGCGACAGTGCCGATCAGGCTTTCGACCTGCGAAGCCGCGAGCACCAGACCGGCGTCGTGCATTCCCTTTGCGTAGGATTCGAACCAGACGCGCCCGTCTTCGTTAACGATGATCTCGGTGACGTTCGGATCGGCGATCGCCGCGAGAATCCGTGGGCCGAGCTGCCTTCGGAGCAACTCGTCCAGCCGCCGCTCCTGAGTCTGCTGCGCCGAGATCATACGTTGTCTCCTTCAGACTCCGCGTTGGCGTTCTGTTCCTGTCGACGAGCTTCGTTCCGAGGCTCGTCGGAGTTTGCAGGCTTCTTTCCACTCGCGGCCGGAGTTTCCATCTGTTTGACGGTGTCTTCGACTTCGAGCCGCCAGCCATGGTGCCGCCGCTCTCCACTGGCCAAGGCTTGCTCGCGCTGGGCCTCAGGAATCTCCGGGAGATGGGTCAGCATGCTCAGCGCGAATTGATCGAGCATGGCCAGGAGCATCGTCACCTGTTTGCTCAGCGGCCGGATGGCGTGGGCGATGAACGATCGATTCGCGTCGATGATTCTCTTCTCGGTTGCGACCAGCTTGGACTCGGACAGGCTCACGGTTGAATGTCCGTTTGAATTGACCAGACGCTCCTGGATGTAACGTGAGAGCGAGAGGCCTGCCTCTTCGGCCTCTCCCTTCAAGCGCTCGAAGTCGTCGCCGCCGACATACGCTGTTAATTGTCGCCTCAAAGTAGTCTTTCCTTCTTTCGTCCGCGGTTGGTCGCAACTGCTGTACTGCCACCCTGCTCGACGGCAAACTTCAAAAATGTGATCTGCCCGTTCGGTGGGGATTGAGCTGCCTTTGCGAGAAAGATGGGTTCCCGCTGTGATTCGCCTCCGGCAAGACCTTCCGTGTCCGGCGTGATTTGATTGGATACGGGCGATGGCACCGCTTCGCTCGCTTTCTCGTTGGCGCTTGAGTTCGCGATACGGTCAGTTTTCGACGGTGGTTGGATCGCCGCTCGCTGCTTGAAGAACGGCTCGGTGTAATAGCGAATCTTGGTGGCGCGGATCGCAGGCTGCCCGCTGGTGAAAATTAGGGCTTCGTCTGAGCCAAGACGTGTGACCTCGTCTGGTGTAACCAGAGGCCGCGCCACCTCCGGCTCTGAGAGACTCGCGCCGGTGCTGGAAAAAGTCCGGTGAGCGTGGCGAACGGTGGCCTCACCGGCCATCTGAGAAAGCAGCCGTGCGGTTTCGATACGGTTGGGCGTGAAAGCGACGCGCGTATGGCAGTTGGAGGTGATTGCCTCGTCGTGTCCATAGGCGGCGTGAATCTGGCTCAAGTCCTGGGCAATGAGACACGCCTTGATCCCGTAGCCGGCGATCAGCGCAAGCGAGTCCGCAAACATATCGAGCCGTCCGAGACTTGCGAATTCATCGATCATCAGGAGCAGCCGGTGCCGGTAGCCGGTCACCGCGCGCCCATTGCGATACTCGAGACGTTCGGTCAGACGATGAAGGATTTGGCTGAGCATCAGCCTGATTAACGGCCGCAGACTGTCTTTGTGAGCGAGCGGCACGACGACGTAGAGCGAAACCGGCCGCCGATGGTTCATCAGATCCTCGATGCGGAAATCCGAGCTCGCGGTATTCGTTGCGATGACCGGGTCGCGGTAGAGTTCGAGAAACCCTTTGATTTCCGAAATGACTCCGGATCGTTCATTGTCGCTCTTGTCGAGCAGACTGCGCATCGCCCGGGCGACAACGGGATGTGTCTTCGTGGGATTGCCCAGCGAGTCCCTCCAGCCCATCGAACATTCAGGGTCGTGGACCGTAGTCATGATCTTTTCCAGAGTCTGGTTAATCGGCTGAGCAGGGTCGGAAAGCCTCGCTTCGATGCCACTCAAAGTTGGATCGCGGTTCTCGTACAACTGGGCGAGGGTGAATCCGGTGAAGCCTTCCACACCTGCGCGAAGCCAATGGTCGGGAAGGCCCTTGCCATTCGGATCCATGATCATCTGAGCGATATTCCGCACATCCCGAATCTCGTGAGGCGTGCGCAACCGGACCTCGGCAAGGGGATTGAAGCGAGCGCCGTCTTCGTCCGGTGACGCCGGCGCATACTTCAGACAGATCTGCCCCATTCGTTTCCGCGCGCCTGAAGTCAGCGCCCAATTCTCGCCTTTGAGATCGTGAACGAGGGCCGAATGCGGCCACGTGAGCAGCGTCGGAATTACGATCCCGACGCCCTTGCCGCTGCGTGTGGGAGCGAAGACCAGGATGTGCGAAGGTCCGCAGTCGCGAAGGTAGAAGAACCGTCCCCAGCGACGCCACACCCCAAAGTAAACGCCTGCCCGGCGCGAGAAGTGTTTCAGAACTTTCGCGCGTTCAGCGATCCTGCGAAGCCGCGGCGGCAGCAACCGGCTTCTGTCTATCAATCCGGCGGCTCGGAGATCCCTGGTATTGGCCCAGCGCGCCGATCCATGCAGGTCGGACGGATTGCGAAACCATCTATGCCGAGCGACCGCTATCGCGCCCATCGCGACTACGGTCAGGACAATCATCGGGTACACTGCCTCGCGCGTACACAGCTCCCAGAGCGGCGTGAGGGTCGGTTCCGAGTGCCAGCGCCACCACCAGACCATCCAGTCCCATGGATGGTAGAGCAGTCCGATCAGGGGAAAATAACACAATGGTGCGCCGAGAGTGCGCGAGTAACCGAAGAGTCGCGCGGCGTGTTGGGTCGTCACCCAATTGACCACCACGACAGCCACTCCAAGCGCGAGCATGGCAACAATCTTGGTCTGTCTGAGACTCGCATCAGAGGCGGTCCCTGACAGCCGATAGGGACGCTGTTCAGCCATGGCGATCCCTCCGTTTGTCGAAGCCGCGATCGAGTCCGTGATCACGGTCATCCCGTTGGCTGCGCGCCCGGCTCTTGATGATGTCTTTCGAGATCTGGCGTTCACGAAGATCGCGCTCGTGATCTCGCGAGAGCTTCCAGCTTGCCTCGCCAACACACTGGGCGAGGCCTAGGCCTTCGAGGAACTGCAATCGCGCCACGTCCTGCTCCGCTCTCACGCGGGCGGCGTCGCTGCGCGGTTGGAACTGCTCGTAGCTTACGAGACCGGACTCGTTCGCCTTACGTTGCAGCGATCGGTCAATTTCGGTCCATTGCTCTTTTCGGATCACGCGCTCGCGCGCATGCAGCACCTCGGGTTCGAGTCGCGGCCCAAGCTCCCTCGTTGCGATCTCCTGGCTTCGTCCGCGCATGCCGAGCTTCAAGTATTCGCGGTCGATCTGCAGAGATCGTCCATCGTCCCGGACGCCTCGCACTAAGAGATGGACATGGGCGTCGTCGGTGTTGTGATGATCGATTGCAATCCACTGCAGCTTCGTCTCGAGATCGCGCTCCATCTGTTCGACCAGGCCGCGCGCGTGCTCCCGAAGATCCAGCCTTGAGGCGTCCTCCGGTGAGACGATGAAGCGCCAGAGCAACTCGTCGTGTTTCTCCCAGTCGCGCACGAGCGGGACCATATCCAACCCGTCATGCTCGGCATCAAAACCCCTACCCTTTCCCTGTTCCTGCTGCGCTCCTTCGCGTGACAGGTAGCGGGCGTGAGCGGCCCAACCGCCGGTATGGTCGTTGCGCTTGAACGACGCTTTGACCACGGAACGGCGGGAGTAGACGTGCGGGTCCAGCGCGACTCGCCGCCACGTCTGCCCGCCGCTGAGACTGCCCCACGATTGGCGTCGAATTCCCCACCTTACCCGCACTCGCCGCAACGCAACCGCCCACCACGGAACAAGCGGGCGCGGACGCTCCGTCGGCGCGAGACGGAGCTTGATATCGACCTCCTTCTGGCCGAAGAACCTACGCCGGCTCATGCGTGGACTCCGTGAGCAATGCGCTCAAGCTGGCAATGAGTTGCGCCGAGTTGTCTGGCGCGTGTTCGTGCAGAGCCTCGATTATCTCTCTGACCTGCGCACTGCTGAGTGTGACCGAATGAAGTTCCTTTGCGCGGCTCCACGACTTCCACGCGCGCTTGCTAGTGGCCCGCTCTTCGAGCCGCTCCCGTCCGGCTGCTGCGACCCGCGCGCGTTGCGCCGCATCGAGGGTTGCACTCTCGTGCGAGACGCTGAGTAACGCACCGAGCAGAAAGTCTGGAGGCTCGCGGTCAAGGCCGGCTATTGCTACCAAGCCGCCCAGATTGGCGAGGTGATGGACTCTGAGTCCTTGCTCGCGGCTATGTCCGTTTGTCGCCATGATTCACCAGGTGAGAACCGGCTTGAGCGCGGCTCGAACCTCTGAAAGCGGAACCGGTCCGAAGTAGCGCGCGTCCCAGCTCCGCACGTTATGGAAGCCGAACAGCCAGACCTCGCCCGGCGCGACTTGGCGTCTTCCCCAGGGTACATGTGGCAATGGTCGGCCTATGCTGTCGTGTGCTGCGACGGCGCTGTCTGCGAACACCTGTCCGTCGACGGAAACCCATCCAGGCTGCACTTCCACAAGGTCGCCGGGAAGGGCTCCAACAATCTTCGCGACCGGCTCGGCTCCGCTCGGGCAGTCGCCTTGCTGAAGGTAACCGCGACCGAGTGCTTCCTGTGCGATCGATGCCGGCAAGCAGGCACCAACGAGCTCGCCGTGTTTGATGGATAGTCCGCGTACGAGCCTGTAGATCCCTGCTGGCGCGGCGCTGTCGGTGAGTGAAATGCGCAGACCAAAGACACTTCCCAGCGCGACCAACAGGACTACTGCGATCACTGGTCCGAGCATCGCCAAGACGGGTCTGCGCGCGTGCCGAAAACACTCGAAATGCAGCCTTGGAACGACCCGCTCTGAGGCGATTTTCGCCGTACTGTACAGTTGGCGGACCAGGATGCTCTCAAGTGGGGGAAAGGCCGTGAGAAGTTTGGAGAAAACGGAGGATCTGCGGCACTGTACCGCAGATGCTTTATCTTGCTCTACGAACGAACGCCCTTTACCCCACTCCTTCACCACTCCGAATTCACCACTCAGAGCCCTCTGTCCGCCCGCACAAAATCCCAGCAGTTCGATCATAGGTCCCACTCCATCCCGAACTCCGACGCGCACCACTTCACACTCCGCCCTGACCATCGGCACCGCCGCCGGGAAGCATCCGATCTGAATGTGCCACTCCATTCGCTTTTGTAGGCCTTTGAGAACGGTCTCTACCTGCGGTCTTCCCATCCAAGCCATCCATCTCGTTGCGCATCTGTCGCGTCAGGCGAGTGATCGATTCGCAGATTGTCGCGTTCAGATCGAAACCCGCATCGCTTGTCCGCTCGCGCAGCCGATCGATCTCTGCCTTCACCGAAGCCGGCACGCGCAGCGTGATCGTCTCGGTCGGTTCATCCTTGCGTTTGAGCACTCCCATCGCCCTTCTCCTCGAATCGGTTTTGTGTACGATTTGTGTACGTTCAGCCTTTGTAGGCCGCCGGAAACACGAGATCCTCTGTGACCATCACGTTGAACTGGTAGCCGGGCCGGATCTCGATCGTCGGTGGGCGATTCATCCCCTGGCCGATCATCTGCTGGCCCACTGATCCGAACTGTCCTGACGCAGCTGAACCGGCCGTCTGACTCGCCATCGCCCACTGGTTCGGCTGTGAGTACCCGTAGGGACCGTAAGTACCACCGCCTCCGAACGTCGCCATCTGTCCGACCATCTGGCCGGCGCTGATAAGACTCATAACCGCCGCGGTGCCAAACGTTCTCAAGTAGTGATTGTTCACTTCGTCGGTGAAACCCGAGTAGCCGCCCTGGTCCGCTCCCGGCATTTGCGGTAGATCCATGCTCGAGGTGTTCGGGAAGATGAGGCGCTGCCATGCGATCTCGACGCGTTGCTGACCATAAGTGGAAGCGTTCTGGTATATGCCGATGAGCCTGCTGCCCTGCGGTACGAGCAGATATTTTCCCGTGGCGCTGTCGAAAACATTCTGACTGACCTGGGCGAGGATCGGCCCCGGCAGGTCCGAATTGATCCCGCTCACGAGTACGGCGGGAATCAAGCTTCCCGCCATCACCGAGAACGCCGATGCGGGCGGGTGAAGCGTCACGGCCTGATCAGTGGAATTCCCAACGTTGAAGTTAGTGCCTTGCTGGCCATTTGTGCGGGCGATTTCCAACGTCCCGCCATCGTGGAACGCAGAGACCATCTGCGGCGATTCAAGCGCCTTCATGTACTTCTCTTCCGCCCACTGCGCGTAACGGCTGGGCGGTCGCGGCGGTGTCTGTTGGATGGGCGCTTGTACGGTCGCGACGACCGCTGGAGGTGGTACAAAAGTTGGTGCTGCGAGCCGTTTGCCGCCGTTCGCGGCGAGGTCCGCGATCTCTCCGTTGTCGCGTGCAGATGCTCCGGGATCGTCAGCGGGCTTCTGTAGCGCACTCTGCCCGATACCGGACGACTCCACTCCCAGCGCCACCACCACGCCGCTCACAATCGCGACGAAGGCGAAGGTAATCAGTATGAGCCTGTTGAATCGGCCGCCTCCGGAGTGCTCCTGCTCCAGCAAGCCTTCCGGTTCGTCCCGAAGATCGCTCTGGCCATCGAGTCTGATATCCTCAGTCGCCATGGTTTTCACCTCGTGGCTCCCGCGTAACTGATCGTTACTCGGTCCTGATCGCGTCCGACTCCAGATACGAGGATTGCATCGGTGACCAAGCGATCGACGACGTAGTAGTTTCCCTTCACCCGGTAGTTCACCATCTGCGTTCCGCTGCCTGCGTTCACAAGGAGCGCGGGTGCCTCGCTCGACTTCATTCCTGGCGGCATCTGGATGTACACGTGCGAACCGTCATCGAAGGCGCGAATCGGCTTCCACGGGACGTTCGGTCCGCCCACCGTGTATGCGAAGTTGAGTTGTGCCGGATCGACGTTGGCAACCTTCACGACGTTGCCGGAGTCATCGCCCGGCGGATCGGCCGCGGCATCCTGTTGTGTCTTGGCGGCGGAGTCGGCAGTTTTCATCGCCGTCATCAGCTCGTCGGGGTAGTAGAACTCGACCTCCTGCATCGCATGACTTCCGCGCGAGCGGAGCAGCAAGTGGTAGATGTGCTTCGTCGTGTAGATCGTAAGGTTGGTCTGGATGGCCGGAGCTTGTGGCTTAACTGCGAGATGCGGCACAGGGTCTCGGGGGTCTCCCGAGGAAGCGGGCGTTGCCATCCAGCGCTCGCTGTCACCAATTGCAACGTCGGTGATCGTCTCCCCCGGCTGCAGCTGAATGTCTGAAGTTCGCAGCGGCTCGCAGTCGACGGCCGGCGGAGAGCTCTGGTTATACGGATAGAGCGTGTAAGCGGGAGTCATGTAGATCGGCCAAACGCCGCTCTTGTCGTGCTCCTTGATCGCCTGCTGAACCTGTGGCGGTTGTGCTGCAAGGACCTGCTCAGCAGTTGGCGGATCTGGCGGCGCTTCCGGTTTGGGTTCGGCTTCCGTGACCAGGTTGAGCGGCGGCGGTGCTGGTGGCTGTTTCGCCGCGCATGCTCCCAACGTGAGCACCAAGGTGACTATTCCTGCGATGGCGATCCGTCTCATCGCTCTGCCTCCTATTCTGCTGCCGGGCCTAACCTTGCTGTTCGGTCCAGCTGATCTGGGTCACGCAAAACCCGAGAGGGTTGCTAACGATCGCGTCATCGGAGTTCGGCGGGACAATTTCGGTTTGAAGCGCAGCCTCCCAGTGTGACGGAGACCCGACAGCGACTCCGTTCAGGTCACGCTGCTGCTCGGTCCATCGCACCTGATAGCTGCGGGGCGAGAGTTGAAGAATCGAATCGATCTGAACGGAGACGGTCTGCTTCTCGGCGATCTTGAACGGGTTATGGGAGAAGTTATCGGAGTGGTAGTACTCATCGAGAAAGCGGTCCGCGGCGCCGCGCGTATGCGCGAGCAGCGCATTGAGCGTCTGATGCTCAACTTGTGAATCGCTGGTGACGGAGCGTGCGTCGCGGATGAAGGCCGCAACCTCGTAGCGTTCCATTCGCGCAGTCACGTCCGGCAGCGCCACCGGGGTGAGGGGTTGCGGCACCGTCAGCGCGTATCCGAGCTTGTCGACCTCAACGACGTAGGGGATGTAGCGGCTCCGTTCGCTCAGCCAGACCATTCCGCTGGCGAGAATCAGACCAAGGACCAGAAGTCCACCTGCGGCAATCTGCCAGTTACGTTTGCCGAGAACGAGGTCGGCGTATCGCTCATCCCATTCTCGACGTGCTTCGAGATAGACGTTGCTCTCCATACCGTCGCCTCACCGCAGAAATTCCGAACTCACACATCAAAGTGCGGCTCGCTCGATTCGTAGGTTGAGCAACTTCCTTGCCACTAGCGGACCGCAAGCGAGGAGCGAGAAATGGAATCCACAAAAAGTAGTGCAGTGTTCGAACTGTTTAGCGGAGCGAAAAAGTAGAGACCCTGACTCGTGCGGGCTAGTGGAACACCCGCCGACGGAGCGTTTGTCAGCGTTAGATCGAGGCGGATAATTTGCTCACGGATCGAGGAGCATCTTCGCAGGACTCAGCGGGCGATTTTAGTGCCCACTTAGTGCCCACTTCCGGATTTATCCACAGGATCTGAGATGATATCGGTTGGCCAGAAACCCTTATATTTCCTGCATTATATGACATGAGCTGATCTCGGAAAACGCCCATTGCTGGACTTAGGATCCAGTGCCGCAAGGCGTGGGGGTTCAAGTCCCCCCTCTCGCATCATCTTCAAATCGGACACAGAGTAGCGCGAGTTCGGAAGCGGCCAGGATTGAAATGGAGCATCCTGCGTTTGGTTGCGGACCGTACTTAGAGTAAGCTCAGTATAACTGATTGTAGGGAGACTACCGATGCGACTACCGATATGCTTGGCCGCTTTGTCGGCCGTTTGCTTGTTGAGCGGTTGCGCCACCGCATATCAGCCCGACGGCCTCTCTGGTGGATACGCGAATCAGCGGCTGAGCGCCAACACCGAGCAGGTGTCCTTCCGCGGCAATCGATTCAATTCGCCGGAGACCCTTCACTCCTACCTGCTCAGAAGGTGCGCGGATGTAACCGTGCAGAACGGATACAAGCACTTTGAGTTGGTAACCCCGATTGCGAGCAGAGCCGACGTTGACGGCGCGAAAGTAGATGACCCGTTCAGCGCCAGCGCGACGATCAGAATGCTCAATGGCAGCGACCCGCAGTCCGCAACCCCTACCTACGACGCGGCGGCCATAATCAGAAGCACTCCGGTCGATGAAGGCGAGACGGCCGAGGGGACGCCGCCGCCGCTTTCCATCAGCGCCAACCAGGCAATAGCAAACGCAACCACGGCCTCAACCGCACGCATACCGGTCGTGAATCCGAACGCCCTGACCAACGAGCCCCCGCCGTTCGAGCATTTCTAAAGGGCGTCTTGCTCGGAAGCGAGTCCGCGCGGCGCTGCTCAAGGAACTTGGCAAAAGATGCGGGGCGCTCGCGCGATTGCGAGCGCCCCGCTCTGCGTATGCATCCTTATTGTTCGGGCGCCAACTCGACGCGGCGGTTCTGCGCGCGTCCTTCGGCGGTGTCGTTGGTCGCCACGAAATCGGTCTTGCCGTAGCCGTGCGGATGTAACCGGCTCTGGTTGACGCCGTCCTTGGCCAGGTAAGCGACGACCGCATTCGCGCGCCGGTCGGACAGCTTCAAGTTGTAGTTCTCGCCGCCGACCGCGTCGCAATATCCGTTCACGTCGATATCGACCTCGGGATTGGCCTTGAGGGTTGAGGCGGCCTCGTCCAGCACGGCCGCATCGCCGGCACGGATGTTCGACTTGTTGAAATCAAAATGCACGCCGCGCAGCACCAGCTTCTCTTTCACCGGCGGAGGCGGTGGTGGTGGCGGTGGCGGAGGAGGCGGCGGTGGAGGTGGCGGAGGCGGCGGTTGAACGATCGGATCGCAATAGTAGTGACCGGCGACGCCGCCAATCACCGCGCCGATTCCCGCGCCGGCCAGAGCGCCCGCGATTTCGCGCGAACTCGAACCATCTTTGCCCATGCTGGCATCGCCGATGCCGAAGCCGGCGCCGGCGCCAATCGCCATGCCCGCGGCAGCGCCGTAAACGGTGCACCATCCCAGCTCGCGCTGCTGTGCGCATCCGCTCAGAAACAGCGCAATAGCGGCAACGGCCGGCAACAGAAACGACGAAATGCGCGATCGAATGTTCATGTCCCCTCCCAAGTCGATCCGTGGCATCAGTGAACGCAGGCACCTGCGCGCAACGAACGGCGTCAACCTAGTTCAGGGATATGTCGGAACAATTAGTTGGGGATTAAGAAAATGTGACGCACGTAGGAGCTCTATCGCGAGTTGTCAACAGGATCGTGACGGCACTAGATGGTCAGACTCTGTGCTTCCCACAGGGCGCGGAAGCGGCCGTCGCGCCGCGCGCTGAGCGATGACCAATCGCCCGACTCGACCACCCTGCCGCCTTCAACGACGTAGATCAGGTCGGCCCATCGAATAGTCGAGAGGCGATGCGCGATCAGCACGACGGTGAGTTCGCCGCGGCGGCTTTCGATCGCGTCGAGCACGCGGCCTTCGTTTTCGGAATCGAGGCTGTTGGTCGCCTCGTCGAGAATCAGCATCGAAGGGCGGCGCAGGAATGCGCGCGCGAGTGCCAGGCGCTGGCGCTCGCCCTGCGAGACCATCATGCCGCGGTCGCCGACGACGGTATCGAGTCCGTCCTTGAGGCCCGCGACGAAATCGAGCACCGAGGCCTGCCGCAGCGCCTCGAGCATTTCCTCTTCGCTGGCGTCGGGCCGCGCCCATTTCAGATTCGCACGAATCGTATCGTGAAACAGAAACGTGTCCGGCGCGACGTAGCCAATTTGATCGCGCCATCCGCGCACGCTCTCTGGTCCGAGCGGACGGCCGTCGAGTCTGAGCGTACCTGAATCGGGCAGCACGAGGCCCATCAGGATGTCGGCGATAGTGCTCTTGCCGGCACCCGACGGGCCGACCAGCGCGACGACTTTGCCCGCCGGAATCACGAGGCTCAAATCCTTGACCGCGGCGACGCGGCCTTCGCTGTAGGTGAATGAGATGCGGTCGGCGGCCAACTCGCGCGCGAGCGACATCCGATCGTGCGGATGCGCGGCAGGCTCGGCCGCGGCGGCGCATCGCGCTTCGATATTCATCAAGTTCGCGAACGAGGGCAGCGAGTTGACGAAGGCGCGATAGTGATGCTGGCCGGTCATGATACGCGGCATCACGCGCGCGAACAGCAGCAACAGGATGAGAATTGACGCGGGCGGCACCGCCAGCACTCGAATCGAGACGTACAACACCACCGCGAGAATCAAGACCGAGCCGAGCTCGAACCAGGTTGCGGCAACCGCCTGTTGACGGGCGCCGTCCACGTTGGCGCGGACGACCTCGGCACTGAGGCCGGAGAAGATCGAGAAATTGCGCTCCTCGGCGCCGTAAGTCTTGGCCGCTTTGAGGCTTTGCAGATGCTCGATGGTGGCGGCGTAGAGCGATTTGTTGGAGCTCGAGACTTCCTCGCCCTGTTCTTCGATCGCATGGGTGCGGCCGCGAAACACGAACGTCAGCAGCGCGCCGGAAACCAGCACCAATGCGGTCATGCCGGCCGAGAGCGCAAACGCGATCGCCATGTACAGCATTCCGAGCACGACTTCGCCGGTGAAAATCAGCGCGACATTGGTGCCGTTGCCGACGCGGTAGATTTCGTGCGTCAGGGCGTGGGTGAAATCGGTCGCGCGGCTGCGGCATACGAACAACCAGTTGGCGTCAGCGATCGCGTGGTAGATGCGCCGGCGCAAATGATGCTCGACCTCCTGCTGCACCTTGTACATCCACACGCTCTGGATTTGTCCGAGCACCGTTCGCGCGCCGACCAGCGTCACGAATACTCCGAGCAGCAGAATCAGGGTCGGATGCAGACCGATCGCGACGAAAGCGTTCGCCAGTCGCGCCGCGTATTTTCCGGCTTCGCCCTGCCCCGCCATGTTGAATCCGGCGACCTGCAAGGTTGGCAGCAGCAGCGCGATCCCGATGCCCTCGCTCAGCGAGAACAGCACCGAGACGACGACCACGCCGATAAGATGCCAGCGCGAGACCCGCACCAGCATCGCGAAATAGCTGCGCAGCGTGCTCCGCGGGCGCGAGTTGACGCGAGCTTCGGCGATAGCGTCCGAGCCAACCTGGGTATCGGAGGCGGCGATGGTGGATGTGGTCGAGATTATCTTATCCACGAATTACAACTGTTCGAGCGGCACAGACGATGCGACGATTACTGTAAGCGTCAGAACCCTTTACATCGCTAGCGAAGGCGACACGAGTTTACCGAGCAGCCGCATCACGGGCAAGCCAGACGCCTCGGTCAGGCTAATGACTGGAATGGAGCATCGATGGTCATCTCAATGACGGGACTACCGTCGTCCAATTTGAAACTGGTTGCTCTCGCAAACCCCTTTTTTTCGAGGTAGGAAATAAAGCCCACGTCACCTTCAAATTCGAGAACCCACGCGCGTCGCGCATCGAGATCGATCAAGTAGTCGCGAAGTCTTGAAAGCAACCGGGTCCCGAGCGTTGTTCGCGCCGACGGCGCTACGACCACGAACAAGCGGTAAACTCCATCCGCGGATTTCGTGCCGAGATCGGTTTTGTTGCGACGCTCGATGCATGCGTAGCCGACGATGCGCTCGCCGGACGTGGCTACTAAATGCCGCTGGATTCCGTCCGATGGTGTGAACGACTTGCGATTGTTGAGCCACTCACGCTGGCTGAGCGCACTCGGCAATTCGAAGAGCGACAGTTCCGCTAGTGCGAGAATGGCTGGCCAGTCATTGTCGGTTGGAGCACGAAGCGTAATATCGCACATGCCGCGGCTTCGCTTACGCCAGCCTGGGGCGGACTTCGGCGTCAAAGCGGTCGAGGAATTTTGCGAGCGGGTCGCTGCCGAGCGGGCTTATCAGGATTTCATCGACGCCGATTGCGGCGAAACGATTCAGGTAGTCGGCGATTTCGGCGGGCGGCGCCAGGATACCCTCGACGTAGCCGCCGGTGTCGGTCCATTTCGGCGCGAAGCCCAGGTACACCCTGTGACTGATCGGGAAGGTGCCGAGGTTGCGGCCGCGGCGCGCGGCGAGCTCGCGAATCCATCCGATACGCTCGGCGACCTGGTCGGGATTCATCCGCGTCCCATGCCATCCGTCGCCCAGCTCGACCGCGCGGCGAACGGCGCGGCGGCTGATGCCTCCGACCCAAATCGGGATGGTGGCGGCAGCGGGACGCGGGCCGAAACGCATGCCGCTCAGATCAAAGAAGTCACCATGAAATTCGGGGACTGCCGATGACCATGCCGCGCGCATCAGCTTGATTGCCTCGTCGGTGTAGGCGCCGCGCTTATCGAACGATACGCCAAGCGCGCGGAACTCCGCTTCCAGCCATCCGCTGGCGACGCCCGCGACGACGCGCCCGGACGATAGCCGGTCGAGCGTGGCGAGTTCCTTGGAGAGATGGATCGCGTTGCGATAGGGCACGACGATCACGCTCGTCGCGAGCTTGATCCGGCTGGTGAGCGCGGCGGCGTAGGCGAGCGTCGCGATAGGCTCGAGTATTTCGATCGGTGGCAGGCGACCGCCCGACTCCGGCACCAGCAGGTGATCGCTTACCCAGATTGATTCGTAGCCGGCCCGTTCGGCGCGAATCGCGGCCTGCGCGATTTCATCGGGAGACGCGCCTATTTGCGGCAAATGAAGCCCGATTTTCGTGGCCGTTCTCCTGCGCGCTAGTAATTCGGGTCGCCGGAAAGGATGGCGACCATGCCGCGGCAGGTTGGAAAATCGTAGTGCAGGTCGCTCATGCAGAGCTTCCAGGCGGAGACGCTGTCATGCTTGCCGATAAGCGCGAGCAACTGCGACTTGGTGGGGTCCTTGAGCTGCGCCACGGCGGCTTTCGCATGTTCGTGACCCAGTTCCTTATATTTCTGCAGCTTGGCAAACCGAACCATCCCGGCTTCGGTCGGACATGGCTGCGCCTCGTACCAATTGCCGGCTTCCTGGCCGATGGGAAGGTTGACCGTATCGTGATTGCCGTCGGACGTGTCGAACTCCATGCTCATCAGGTGAGTGGCCTTCATCGTGTAGGTCGCGTATTTCGAATTGTTCATTATGTTGTTCGGCAGTTTGGTGACTGTCAGCTTGTATTTCTCGTTGATGGGGAGGGCGAACTGCCGCTTGATCCGGTCCTGAAGAAAACTCTCGTTCTTGCCGATGCACTTTAGCGTGGAGGGCGCCATCAGCTGCTTCATCGCGGTGTAATCCTTCGAGGACATGGCGTCGGCCACCTTGCGCGCGAAGGCCTGCTGCTCCGGTGTGCCTTTCTCGGCCGCCTTCATCGCCGCTACCTGCTTGGCTGACAAGGTCGGAGCGCCGTGCGGGGCAGCGTCCGGCGCGCGCATCGCCCACGGCGATTCCTGCGGTTTCGCGGACTCCTGCGGAAAGGCCGGCGCGGCGAGCGCGGCGGTCGTCACCATCAAGGCAAGTGTCATTCGCATTCGCAAAGACTTCAGCATCTCACTCCTTCAACGCGGGCACGCGGGGCGCCCAATGGACAGTCCGGAAAATTCACGATGGCGAGATTAATCTTTGTCGGGGATCGACTTCAATTGCTCGAGCCATGCGGCGGCCTCGCTGTCCGAGGGCGCGCGCCAGTCGCCACGCGGCGACAGCGATCCGCCCGACCCGACCTTGGGCGCGTTGGGGATCGCGCTGCGCTTGAACTGGCTCAACTGAAAGAAGCGATACAGGAACGTATGCAGATGGCCCTTGATGGTCGCGATGTCGTACTGGTTGCGGCGCTCGAGCGGGATGTCGGGCCATTGGCCGGCCGCTTTGTCGCGCCACGCCTGGTAGGCGAGGAAGGCGACCTTGGGCGGCGGATAGCCGAAGCGCAGCGTGTAGTACAGAAAAAAATCGTGCAGCTCGTAGGGGCCGATCGTCGCCTCGGTGTCGTGGCTGGAATGGCCGTCGGCCGCAGTGCCGGGAATCAGCTCGGGGCTTATCGGAGTCGCCAGGATTTCGCGCAGAGTCGAGCTGGTTTCACGCCCGAGGCTATCGGTTTGCGCCAGCCATCGGATGACGTGCTGAATCAAGGTCTTCGGCACGCTCGCATTGACGCTGTAATGCGACATGTGATCGCCGACGCCGTAGGTGCACCAGCCAAGCGCCAGCTCGCTCAAGTCGCCGGTGCCGACCACCAATCCGCCGCGCAGGTTCGCCAGGCGAAAGAGATGACTGGTGCGCTCGCCCGCCTGCACGTTCTCGAAGGTGACGTCGTAAACCTCTTTGCCGGCGGCGTAGGGATGCCCGATGTCCTTGAGCATCTGCATGCAGCTCGGCCGAATGTCGATTTCGTCGGTCGCGCAGCCGAGCGACTTCATCAGGCGGCGCGCCTGCTCGAGCGTGCGCGCGCTGGTGGCGAAGCCGGGCATCGTGACGGCGAGAATTTTTTTGCGCGGCGTGCCGAGACGATCCATCGCACGCGCGCATACCAGCAACGCGTGGGTCGAATCGATGCCGCCAGAGACTCCGATCACGACGCGCTCGAGACCGGTCGAGCGGATCCGCGTGGCGAGGCCCTGCACCTGTATATCGAAAACTTCGGAGCAGCGTGCGTCGCGCGTGGCCGGGTCCGACGGCACGTACGGGAAGCGCTCGTATTGCCGTTGCAACGGCATCTTGCCGCGGCGCGGCAACTCGCTTGAAAATGAGATCCGCCGAAAGCGCCGCACGCGCTCGGACTCGCGCTGCGCGGTGTCGCCGAACGTGTTTTGACGCATCCGCTCCTGCGACAGTCGTTCGAGATCGATTTCCGCGCATACCACTTGCGGCTCGTCCTTGAAGCGATCCGACTCGGCGACGATGTTGCCGTTCTCGGCGATCAGCGCATGCCCGTCCCACGCGAGGTCGGTGGTCGATTCGCCAACGCCCGCCGCCGAATACGCGTACGCCGCGAGGCAACGCGCGGATTGGCTCGCGACCAGGGCGCGGCGGTAGTCGGCCTTGCCCACCGTGATGTTCGAGGCCGACAGATTCAGCAGCACGGTCGCGCCGGCCAGCGCCGCGTACGACGACGGCGAAATCGGCACCCACAGGTCCTCGCAAATCTCGGCGTGGAAGGTGAGCAGCGGCTGCTCGTCATGCTGGAAGATGAGCTGGTTGCCGAACGGCACCGCGCGGCTGCCGGCGAGATCGATTTCGTCGCGAGTCGCCGCGTCGGCCGAGGCGAATTGCCGCGACTCGTAAAATTCGCGGTAGTTCGGGAGATTGGTCTTCGGCACGACGCCGAGAATCTTCCCGCGATGAATCACGACCGCACAGTTGAACAGTTGATTATCGATCTGGAGCGGCGCGCCGACCACGCTGACGATAGAGAGCCTGGCGCTCGCCTCCACTACCGCGGCGATTGCGTCCAGACATGCGTCGAGCAGCGCGCGCTGCTGAAACAGGTCGTCGCACGAGTACGCCGTCAGCCCCAATTCGGGGAACAGCGCGAGCACTGCTTTGCGATCGGCCGCCTCCCGGATGAGCGCGATGGTCTGTTCACTATTGTAGGCGGGATCGGCGACTCGAACGGGCGGCACACCAACCGCGATTCGCACGAAATCGTGATTGTAGAGATTGAAAAAGTTCCCGTTCCTGGTCACGCCGGTGCCATCCTACCAAGACTGTGCCGATTGTGGGCGTCCCGTACAAGATTGCCCGCTAGCCGGCTTTCCATGCGGTCCTCGAGCTTCATTCCTCCGGTTTTTCGACGAATGCCTTGAGCCGGAGTATTGCAGCGTCCCAATCCTGCGAAATCTGATCGAGGTACTGCCGCGCTTCGGCGAGCCGCCTCGTCTGCAGCTCCCAGATGCGCTCACGGCCGATGCGAGAGCTGCGCGCGAGCCCCGCCTGTTCGAGGGCATGCAGATGCTTGGTGAGCGCCTGGCGCGAGACCGCGGCGCCCTTCGCCAACCGCGCGATCGACAGCGGCCCGTCACCGCACAGCCGGGCGACGAGGTGCAATCGAGTACCGTCGCCCAATGCGGCGAAGACCGGCGCGGCCTCGGCAACTCTGGTAGCGGCGGGAGCGAGCGTTCGCGGCACGATTCAGGCCGCCACGCCGGTAGCGGGATCGTAATTTGTGTTCATACGCAACCTCAGAGTTGCATTTATAGTGCCGCCGAGCGCGACCAAATACAACTCGGAGGTTGCATCCCCGGTCCGGTACTCGACCTGTGGAGTCATTCAGAGCAGACATCGCGCATGAGCCAAAAAGCAAAAGATCTATATTTTTCAGCCACTTAGCGAGCAACAAGTCTTCCTTCGGCTCCTTGAACAAATTGTTCAATCGAACGTAACGCCTATTTTAGTGAAGGGTCCAAAGAACGGGAGAAACGAAGATGCTGTCCACACTTTATGACCTGTACGGAACCCCGGCTGACGGCGGCCACGCCGCCAAGAACCTCCAGACCCGGCTCGGCGACCAACTCGACGAGATTGCGGTCTTCGCACTGGTGGCGGTCGCCGTCTTCTACATCGCAGCCGCGAGTTGCTGGTTCATTTTGTAAAGGCGTCAATCCCCCGAGCGCGCCCTGGCGGGGAGTTTCTGTGATGAACGGAGCCCCCGCCAGGAAAATCAAAAGCGACCTGGGGAATTAGAAAAGTTTCGAGTCCCGCGCCCGCCGGTGCGCTCCCAAAGGGGGGCGCGCACCGGCGGGCGTCCTTTCTTGTGCGCGAACCTACCCTCGCCTTCCTTGTCCGGCGTCTCGATCATTGCAATAAGAGGAGAGCGACACGGCCGCCGCGCCGGTCGAAACGCCGTCGAAGGAGGACTCGCGATGCCTGCAAGCTCAGCCGAGAACGGGGACGGAACCCGGCGCGTCGTGCCCGCGAAATTCGCGCATGCCGTGCTCGCCACCAAGCAATTCCAGCCGATGGTAGATTGGTACACGACCGTGTTGCAGGCCGAGGTGGTGCACAGCAACGGGATGCTCGCGTTCATGACCTACGACGACGAGCATCACCGCATCGCAATCGCCGCCGTGCCCGGACTCGCGGACAAGCCGCGGCATTCGGTCGGGCTGGACCATCTCGCGTACACGTACGCGAATCTCGGCGACCTGATCTTCACCTACGAACGGCTCAAGCAGGCGGGCATCCTCCCGGTCGTGACTATCAATCACGGGCCGACCACCTCGATGTATTACCGCGACCCCGACGGCAATCGGGTCGAGCTGCAGATTGACAATTTCGATTCGGTCGAGGAGCTGAAGGGATTTTTTCAAAGCGACGCGATGCAGAAGAATCCGATCGGAGTGAACTTCAACGCCGACCAGCTCGCGCGCGACTTTCACGCCGGCGTCCCCGAGTCGGAGTTGAAGAAATATGACGCGACCCGGGGACTCGACCCGGCGACGATGCGGCGGCTGATGGGCGTCAACCAGTGATTCGAAAAATAATTTGAGGGCACGATACGGAGCGGCTGGAGTCGAATGAAACTTGCGACCTTCACCCATGGCGGCGCGACGCGGATTGGCGTCGTGGTCGAAGACTCAATCGTTGACCTCGCGACGGCGGCGTCGGAGCTGCCGCGCGAGATGATCGCATTTCTCACTGCGGGAGCGCACGCAATCGACCGCGCAGCTGCCGCGGCCAAAGGTTCCGCGCATCGGATTGCGCTGAGCAGCGTCAAGCTCGAGGCGCCGATTGCGCGGCCGCCGGAGTTTCTCGCCATCGGACTCAACTACGCCGATCACGTCGAAGAGACGAAGATGAAGCGGCCCGAATTCCCGATGTTCTTCAACAAACAATCGAGCTGCGTGACCGGACCGGGAGACCCGATCCACTTGCCGCGCGCGTCGTCGGCGCTGGACTACGAAGGCGAGCTGGGGTTCGTCATAGGCCGGCGATGCCGTCATGTGCCACGCAATCGCGCGCACGAGGTAATCGCCGGCTACACAATCGTAAACGACGTGAGCGTGCGCGA
This sequence comes from uncultured delta proteobacterium, assembly GCA_963717005.1. Lineage (GTDB taxonomy): Bacteria > Desulfobacterota > Binatia > Binatales > Binataceae > Binatus. The sequence goes on along the minus strand of OY970324.1, from coordinate 2,550,209 downwards.
CTGGCAACGCCGCGCGCCGACGATGACGCTCGGCAAGTCGTTCGACACGCACGGGCCGGTTGGTCCGTGGATAGTGACGCCGGACGAGATTGGCGATCCGCACAAGCTGGACCTGAAGACGTTCGTCAACGGCGAACAGCGCCAGCATTCCAACACCCGGAATCTGATCTTCGACTGCTTTGCGCAGATCGAAACGCTCTCGACGGTCTTCACCCTGCTGCCGGGGACGATTGTCTCGACCGGCACGCCCGGCGGAGTCGCGGCCGCGATGAACCCGCCGAAATGGCTCAAAGCGGGCGACGTGGTGCGGATTGAGATCGAGAAAATCGGCAAGCTCGAAAATAAGGTGATCGAGGAGCCAGCCGGCACCGACGCGATCTGAGCAGGTGTTCGGGGCATCCGGGATAGCTGCCACAGGTTTGCCGCCGCGGCAAAATCCCGTCGCTGATATAAGCGCATCAAACTTTTTTGGCGCGTCAAGTCGCGCTTGATTGAGTCTTGAAGCCGCCCGGCTCGGGTACCCGATGGATTCAGCGCGTGCTCACCTCTGACAGTTGAGGAACGAAATAAGTAGCGTCAGCGACAACAAGTCACGTCCGTTTTGTTGCATTAACTCTACAATTTGTAGCCTTCGGTTGACTGAAGCGGCGCGCGCATCAGATATTAGCTGGACTATTGGATCGACGGCGCGTGGCACATTGATTGCTCACGGTTACGGCAGGAGAGGCGGTTCGGATGGGCGGGATGTAAGTATTAACGCATCTTGGGGAGGGCGCGAAGATGCTGCCAACAGTGTCGAATGGGCTCCGCTCGTCGGAACATGAGATCAACCAGGCAAGACCTTCGCACCCTGGAGTACTGAGCCGCCTCCTCCTGAAATTTCGCCCACCGTGGCACGCCGACTACTTCTTCCAGAAGCCGCGCCGCTCGATCGATCGCGACTTGCAAGAGCGCTGGCCGACCGACTACCCGCTGTAGACCGGCGAGCCTTCGTCGGCGCCGTCGCTGCGGGTTGCGCGGCGCAGAATTGTGGTCATCAGTAAGATGATCGCGATCGGGGCGATCGGAATTCTGACGCTATGACTGATGGGCAGCGAGATGCGGGGCAGGATCCAGGCGGCCACGAGCATCACCTTCTCATAAGGCAGGAACCCCTGCTCGAAACCCTCCATCGCCATCCACGCGATCGGCAGCGCGAGCAATACCAGGTCGTATTGCAGAACGTACGGGGAAACCATCAGCGAGCCGGCGGCCAGGGTGGCGCCTCTCAGCGCCAACCGGCTCCCGCTCCGCCAAACCCAGATCACCGCAGCCGCTGCGTATAGCGCAACCATGATCTGAAACAGATACGCCGCATCGACGCTGCCGCCCCACATCCTGATTGCGCCAAAAACGCTCTGCAGCGTCCAGAAATTGATCGCGCCCCGCTCCAGGACAACCTTCTCGGTGAAGGCGAGGCCGCCGAAAAATGCGCGCCAGGTTGGCACGCCGAAGACGGCTAGTGAAACCGACGCGAACACCGCCGCGCTGGCTGCGGTGGCAATCAGCGCACGCCATCGCCGGCCTACCAGCAACGCGAGCGGAATCAAAACCGCAAACTGCGGCTTGTACGCCATCAGGCCAAACAGCGCTCCCGCAAGCAGCGGCGATCGGTCGAGAAGCAGCAGGCCGCCGCCGAGCAGTGCCGTGGTCAGGAAGCCATTCTGTCCGCACATGAAGTTGATGATCACGGCGGGAAATGTGATCGCCAGCCAGAGCCCCAGCGGAGCGGACGCGATGCGCCGCAACACTGCGATGTACCCGGCGAGCGTCACGGTCTCGAACACGACCCACGAAATCGCAAACGGCAGCAACGAAAGTGGCAGCGCGATCAGAAGGTACATCGGCGGATAAGTGAAAGACCCCAGGACGCCGAAATCCTTGCCCATTACGGCAACTTCCAGCAGGTGCTGACGCTGCAGGTTGTAAACCGAGGCGGGGTCGCCTTTGAGCGCCGCGACCGACGCCGCATAGGGATTCATGAAATCGCCGCCAACGGGAATTCCGTTGGCGAACATCAGATGATGAGCGTGGAGAAGTTGACCGATAGCCGCAACCAGATATGCAAGCAACAGCACGCCCGAATAGAATTTGACGCGCTGCCGAGTCAACCAAGAAGGGTCGCGGAGCCAGCCGATCAACCGCCGCAAAAGTCCCGAGGGGCCGTCATGAGCCGGTGCGGGCCCGGTCGCCACGACGGCTTTCATCGCGGGATCGATTGTCGCCCGATTCTCCATCGCCAGCCTGTTGCTGTCGGGCAGCATCAAATATGCCATCGTGTTCGGGCAGGGAAAGCACCGGTTCTTACGGGATAATCATCGGATCCGGCATCAACCCGGCGCGCATGCGTTGCTTGAATGCAACACGCGCGGCGGCTTAGGGGGAGACACATAACTACTTGGCGGCGGCCGCTTGTGCGTGTGCCGGTCGCGCGTCAATGCGGATCGAGGCAGCCGCGTCAGCTCGCCGCCGGGTCACCGCAATCAGACTCAACGGCGGAATCGGCACGATCTTATCCAGCCGCCGCATCAGCGGCGTGATCAGATTTAACAGCCAGACCTGCGCGAGACCGAATCCGCGCCGACGGAGGATGCGCCCGTTCAGGAACCACGCAATAGTGCCGATGCGGTTGAACTCGATCAGCGCGTGAATCTCCAACCCGCAGTCCGCCGCGAGGCTCTGGACGGTCTGGCGCGTGTAGCGGCGCTGATGACCGAGCACTTGGTCGAGGGTCCCGAAGTTTCGCGGCCCCTGCGGCACGAGGATGATTGCGCTGCCCGCCTCGGCCAGGACTCCCTTGATATTGTTCAGCGCGCGGCGATCGTCGGCGACGTGCTCGAGCACGTTGAGGCAAATCACGCTGTCATAGCCACCGTCGGTGACCGGGAAAGAGCCCAGATCGCTGACATCGCAGTATGACGATTTCAGGTACGGCCGATCGCTGGCGAGGTTGGCAAGCGTATGCAGGTAGAGCGGATTAATGTCGCTGGCGACGTAGCGCGCACGCGGCAGCAACGCGCGCGAGAGATTTCCAACTCCGCTGCCTATTTCCAGCACTCGCTCGCCAAGGTAGGGGCGGATCGCGTCGGCCATCCACAGGTTGAAGCGCGGCGCACGCGCCAACCTGGCCAGAATCTGGCTGCCGTATTCGTCATCGCAGTAGATGGCGTCGCTCAGCCCGAAGCGCGCGATCGCCGCAAGCGCACGCACTCCATCACGCCAGTTGATCTTTTTGCCCTCGGCGTAGGTGCGTCCGAAGTAGCTGATCGGTACCTCGAAAATGCGCGCTTCGCGCTTGGCCAGCTTGATCGCAATCTCGGGTTCGATCCGGAAGTCGTTGCTGAACAGCGGAATCGACTTCAGCAATGGCGTCCGCACCAGCTTGTAGCAGGTCCAGACGTCGGTGAGATTCAGGTTCGACACCGTGTCGCACAGGAAGGTAAGCAGCTTATTTGCGAGCTCATGGCGATGGAGCAGGACGCGACGCACCTCGCTGCCGGTAAAGCGCGAGCCAAACACCGCGTCCGCATCCTGCTCGATAAACACCTTCACCATTCGGGAGATATCAGATGGGAGGTATTCCAGATCGGCATCGTGGATGACGCACGCGTCGCCGGTCGCCTCAGCCAGCGCGGTCTGAACCGCCTTGCCTTTGCCGCAGTTATGCTGGTGGCGGATGAAGCGCCAGTTGAGCTTCGCCGCACCATCCGCCGCGCCCGCCGACGCCGCGCGCGAGCGCGCGAATTCGTCGAGCTCTTCGCGTGTGCCGTCGGTCGATCCGTCGTCAACGACGATCACGTCGACGGCCGAGAGGTGCTCGTCACGCGCTAGAGCTTCAAGCCGGCCGAGCGATTCGGCGACCAAGTAACGCTCGTTATAGACCGGAACCAAAACCGAAAGAGTCATCGAGCGCGGCCGGTCCGCAGTCGTAGTTCCGGATCCCATTGGTTATCGAGGATAGGCGCTCGGGGGCGTCGATAAAAGATGGGGAAACCGATAACCAGTCCGCGAAGTGTGTTATCGTCTATATTCCGCGTGACCTTTGCGTGCGGGATGCGGTAGATATCACAACATTGCCGCAGCGAGCGGAAAATCAAAAGCCGGGAGCATCCAGTGAAAATTTACGACTACAAAATCGCGCCCAATCCGCGCCGGGTACGCGTCTTCCTGGCGGAGAAGGGGATCAGCGTTCCGCTCGAGGAAGTCGATATCTTCAAGGGCGTCAATCGCCAGCCGGAGTTCCTCAAAAAGAATTCGCTCGGCGGGATTCCGGTGCTCGAACTCGACGACGGGAGACATCTCGCCGAAAGCGTCGCGATTTGCCGCTACTTTGAGCTGCTCCATCCGGAGCCGGCGCTGTTCGGCAAGGGCGCATTCGAGCAGGCGACCGTCGAGATGTGGAATCGGCGGATGGAACTCGCGCTGTTCGTGCCGGTCGGGATGGTCTGGGGGCACTCGCACGAACTGACTCGAGCGCGAATCAAACAGATTCCGGAAATGGGTGAACAGTCGCGCAAGGTCGTCGAGCAGCGCTACGATTGGCTCGATCGCGAGCTCGAGGGCAAGCAATTTATCGCCGGCGACAAGTACTCAATCGCGGATATCACCGCGATGGTCGTCATCGACTTCGCGAAGTTCAACAATATTTCGATCCAGCCGGAGCAGAAAAATCTCGCGCGATGGCATCAGGCGGTCTCGTCGCGCCCGAGCGCGACCGCTTAGCGGCTGATTGCTAGTCAGCGCGTCCGTGGATTCCGCAGCTCGGCGCGATACCCATCCGCTCGTAGTAGCGCTGGTGATATTCCTCGGCGCGGTAGAACTCGGCGGCCGGCGCAATCTGCGTGACGACCGGGCGGCTGAGTTTGCCCGATTGGTCGAGCCGCCGTTTCGATTCCTCGGCGGCGCTGCGCTCATGCTCGTCGGAATAAAAAATTATCGATCGGTATTGCGTGCCGACATCGGGCCCCTGCCGGTTGAGCGTGGTCGGATCGTGAATCTGCCAAAAAACTTCCAACAGTTGCTCGAACGAGACGCGCGCGGGGTCGTACTCGACCTGCACGACTTCGGCGTGCCCCGTCTTGCCACCGCAGACCGTTCGATAGCTTGGTTTGGGGACGGTGCCGCCCGCGTATCCTACGGCCACATCGACCACGCCCTCGACCGCGCGAAAGGCCGATTCGACACCCCAGAAGCATCCCGCGCCAAATACCGCAAGTTTGTGTGTGCTGCTCATTGGCCTACTTAACGATGACTCGATGCGCGAATCAATCCTTGCGGCAGCTCGCCGAAACCGCCGGAGGCGCTGTGCGACGATCCGTACCTGTGCCATTATTCAAGCGGTATGACAAGTATCATGGCGCGCAATAATCTGCACAACAAGCTGGGGTTGACGAAACTGATCCTTGTTTTCGCGGTGCTTCTGCATGGGGGTCCGCCCGCAGCGGCTGCGGCTGCTGAGATCAAAGTCGCGGCTGCGTCAGACTTGACCTTCGCGTTCAAGGAGGTGGCGGCGCAATTTCAAATCCAGACCGGCAACCAGGTCAGCCTCACTTACGGCTCATCCGGGAATTTTTTCGCGCAAATTCAAAATGGTGCGCCGTTCGATCTTTTCTTTTCCGCCGACGTGGGCTATCCGCAAAAGCTTGAGGCCGCCGGACTGACCGAGCCCGGCACGATTTACGACTATGCCAGCGGGACACTCGTGATTTGGGTGCCCAAGGCGTCGAAGCTCGACTTGAGCGGCGGCCTCGCGACCCTGCTTGATCCGGGCATCAGGAAGGTAGCGATCGCCAATCCGCTGCATGCGCCGTATGGCGCCGCGGCGGTCGCGGCGATGCGTCATGCGGGCGTGTACGACAAAATCAGGAGCAAGCTGGTGCTCGGCGAAAATATTTCGCAGACCGCGCAATTCGTGCAATCGGGTAACGCCGACGTCGGACTGCTGGCGCTGTCGATCGCGCTCGCGCCCGCAATGCAGAACAGCGGACGTTATGTCGAAATCGCGCCGGCCGATTATCCGCCGCTCATCCAGGCCGGCGTGATATTGAAATCGTCGCACAACAAGCAACTGGCAACTCAATTTCTGAACTTTCTCAAAAAACCGGGAACCGTTGCGCTGATGGGGCAATATGGTTTCTCGATTCCCACGGACGTTGCCGCGGCGCAGGGCAAGTCCGGAACGCCCGCGCCGCATTAAATGGCGATGGATTGGAGCGCGATTTTCCTGACGCTGCGGCTCGCGCTGGTTGTGTGCGCGATTTTGCTGCTGCTTGGGACGCCGATCGCGTACTGGCTTGGCTTCACGCGCCGGCGTTGGAAATTTTTGATCGAATCGATCGTCGCGCTGCCGCTTGTGCTTCCGCCGACCGTGCTCGGCTTCTATGTTCTGGTGGCGATGGGCTCCCGGAGCCCCGTTGGCCGCTGGTATCAATCTCTCGCCGGCCACGGCTTGCCGTTCACGTTCGAGGGCCTGGTGATCGCGTCGGTCATCTATAGCCTGCCCTTCGCGGTTCAACCGATGGCGGCGGCGTTCGCGCAGGTCGATCGCAACCTGATCAATGCGTCGTCGATTCTCGGCGCGTCGCGCATCCGCACCTTCCTGCGGGTCGTGCTGCCGCTCTCCGTCGGCGGAGTCATCACCAGTTTCGTGCTGAGCTTCGCGCACACGCTCGGCGAATTCGGGGTCGTGCTGATGGTCGGCGGCAACATCCCGGGCGCCACGCGGACCGTGTCGATCGCGATTTACGATCAGGCGCAGGCACTGGATTACGCCGGCGCCAATCGCATGGCGCTGCTGCTGTTGGCGTTCGCGTTCGTCACCCTGTCGATCACTTATTCGCTCAACCGCCGGGTCTGGGCGGTCTGGCCGATGCATCGTTAGGGTTACGCGCAAATGGCGGAGGGCAACATTCTATCGGTGCGCATCGCGCATCGGCGCGCGAACAGTTTCTCACTCGAGGCCGGCTTCCAGGCGGCGGCCGGCTTCACGATGATCCTGGGACCGTCGGGGGGCGGCAAGACCACGCTGCTGAATTGCATCGCGGGATTCGAGCGGCCGGACAGAGGCCGAATAGCCATCGGCGCGCGGGGGCTGTTCGATTCCGATGAGCACATCGACATTCCGGTGGCTGAGCGAGGGCTGGGCTACGTGTTTCAGGATCTCGCCCTGTTTCCGCACATGACGGTCGCGCAAAACGTTCAATACGGCATCGCCAAGCTGCCGGTCGACCAACGGCGCGCCCGCACGATTGCGATGATCGAGTCGCTTCGCATCGGCCATCTGAGCGCGCGCAAGCCGGCCGAGATTTCCGGCGGGGAACGTCAGCGCGTCGCGCTCGCGCGCTCGCTCGTGACGAATCCGGCGGCGTTGCTGCTGGACGAGCCGCTGACCGCGCTCGACAAGACGACCAAATCAAAAATCCTCGATGACCTGCGCGGCTGGAATGCAGCGCACGAAATTCCAATCGTGTACGTAACCCATTCGCCCGAGGAAGCCTTCGCATTGGGAGACCGAGTGGTGGTGCTCGAAGGCGGCCGCATCCTCGCCCAGGGAATGCCGCAACACGTACTAACCGCCCCGCGCCACGAAACTATCGCGCAAGTAGTAGGTTTCGAGAACGTCTTCGACGCCACAGTAAGATCGACCGCGGAAACCCAAGGCACGATGCACTGCCAGTTGGACGGCAGCGCAACTCAACTCGAAGTCCCACTAGGCCACGCTGAGCCGGGAGCGCGAGTAAGAATAGCGATCCGCGCCGGCGACATCATGGTTGCGTCCGTTCACCCGCAAGGCCTCAGTGCGCGCAACTCATTTCAGGGCACAGTCCAATCAATCCGCCGCGAAGGCGTGCGAGTGGTAGCAATGATAGAAGCGGGCGCAACTTTCGAGGTCCACCTGACGCCGGGCGCCATCGAATCGTTGCAACTGGCGCCAGGCAAACAGATCTGGCTGGTGATCAAGACCTACTCATGCAATTTGGTCGAGCCCTTGCCCACCGATTGATGAGACCGAATTCGATACAACGGTTTGAAGGCTACTAGGTCCGCGACCCAAGGCGAGGGGTTACCTCTCACAGTGGCTACCTTGTTTCCCGTCGCCGCCGCTCGATAGGCCCATGCCTGGGTCGCAAGGTTGGGAAAGTTCGCCGGCCCCGTGTACGCGAAGTCATTTTTGACAGCTATCCCCATGTTAGAGGGTGGAGTCCATAACCCAGATCCAAGGTTCGCATAGAATGCCATCAAGTAGTCGCCCGCTACAGTTGTTGTGACTCCGATTGCCGTCGGCGCTGTGCCGTTCCCGTTGTTATTGGAAGCCACATCTACGCTAGACACATTCGAGATCAGGTAGGTCCTGATGTCATAGGGTACATTGACGAACCACAGAAACCTGTATGGCGGACGTTCTCCCGCTTGAAAGGTGCGGTAGTAGAGCGCCTGGCATAGCCCGTTTCCCTCGGCCACGCTATTTGGAATGACTTTCCATCGCCAATCCCTTGTGGCCCAACGACAAGCGTAGGAGCTTCCTAGTACGAGCTGGACCACTCCGCCCAGGTTTTGCAGCGCAGGCGGGTTTACGTACGGTGGTTTGCGTTCGTCGTTTGCCAGAGCAGCAAATCCTATCGACAATGAGCTTCCCTTACCGGTCCAGGTCGCGACCAGGGAATCTGTTCCATTGAAGGACGAGCCGCCGATGAATTGAGCCTTTGCCGGTGTCGAGCGCATCAAGAGCAATAGAAGCATCGCTGCAACAATTCGTGGTTTCACTAGTTGATAGGAATCTCCTGATTATAGACGCTATTCCAGGTTGCATACGCGGCGGCTGAGTTGCCTGGATTTATATAGCAGACATATCCAGTGAAAACGCGCGTTGCCGGAGTACCTCCTGCAATCATCTGCACCTGAAAGTTAGTGCAGCCTCCCGGTGCAACCTGGACAGGTGCGGTCTGCGAGTTAGCCGAAGGCCAGTTCCCCACACTGTTACATCGGAAAACCGCAAGCGTAGTAATCGCATCGTAGTTACAGAACTGGATGACTCCTGATTGGATCTGATAGTAGCTTGCTACGCCGTTGCCTTCGGGCCCCATGAACCCTCCATTGTCGCCAAAGACTCCGGTCTCAGTGTTAGCCGGAAGAAAAAGTGCCTGAACTGAACTCGCTCTGCCCGGATGATCGCCTACTGTCGTGCCGGAACCCTGAAATGTAGGGGCAATCTGCTGGACTCCAGAGCGAGACAGGTACACCCACTTCTGTAGGACGTCGTCATACTGAAACAGAACTTCTTCAACCGCATATGGGAAGGAGATTGGAACGAGCGTATTGGCGCGGTTACTGATAAAGTTCTGAAATAAGAACATATTGCCCCAGCTCGGAACCCGGCCACCTTGGAGGTCTTGCGATACTCGAACAGTAAAGAATTGTCCGTCAACACCACCCGAACTCATCCTGATCTCTTGCGTACCCGTCAGATAGACTCTTCCGGTATTGAATCCGCGTGGATTGCAGGTCCAGGTGTTCGAGGCCAGCGCGCATGCTGTAGGCCGTCGCGTCTTCGAAGAAGTGCCGGCCATAGGACTTGCCTGTCTCGACGCGCATGCACTCAACGACGCGACCAAAAGCGCGAGTATCGAAGCTATCCGAATGGTGTTCATCAGCCGGTGGCCAGTGCCCTGTCCGTCCACAGGCTCGCCATGTATCATGAAGCGCGTTTCGGCTGGAAGAATGCTTCGCAGGTCAGCACGCGGCGCCGCCGGCCCGAAATTTGGTGCCCCCTGCGGGATTCGAACCCACGGCCCCAGGATTAGGAATCCTGTGCTCTATCCATCTGAGCTAAGGGGGCCCGGACAGAAGTTACGCCGATGCGCGGCGCCGGGCAAAGAGGGCCTCGGCACGGGGTGGGATTTCGCGCGGACGCGCGCTGTTGTACAAATCAATAGTCGGACTTCAATATTTTCGTCGAGCGCATGTCCGCCCGGTTTGCGGGCAGCGCAGGAAACATCACATGGCGGATGACAAAAATTCTCTTCGATCGAACAGTAGCGTGCTGGTTGACGGCCCTTCGCGGGCGCCGGCGCGAGCGATGCTCAAGGCCGTCGGCTTCACTGACGAAGATCTCAGCAAACCGCTGATCGCTGTCGCGCACACGTGGATTGAGATAATGCCCTGCACCGCGCATCTGCGGGACCTGGCCGAGCACGTTAAGCGCGGGATTCGCGCGGCCGGCGCTACGCCAATCGAGTTCAACACGATCGCGGTCTGCGACGGGATCTCGATGGGCACGCATGGCATGCGCGCCTCCTTGATCAGTCGCGAAGTGATCGCCGACTCGATCGAGCTCACCGTCCGCGGGCATCTGTTCGACGGCGTGGTCGCGATGTCGGGATGCGACAAGACGATTCCAGCGACCGTGATGGCGCTGCAGCGGCTCGACCTGCCCTCGCTGATGATTTACGGCGGATCGATACAACCGGGTCGCTTCGGCGATCAGCAGGTTTCAATCCAGGACGTGTTCGAGGCCGTGGGCGCGCATTCGGCGGGCAAGATGAAGCTCGAGGATCTCAAAAAGCTCGAGGACGTCGCGTGTCCGGGCGTGGGTGCGTGCGGTGGGCAGTTTACCGCGAACACGATGGCGACGGCGACCGAGCTTCTGGGAATCTCGCCGATGGGCTCGAATAGTATTCCGGCGACGGATCCGAAGAAGCCCGAGAGCGCGTTCCAGGCCGGGCGGCTCGCGGTCGATTTGCTAAAGCGCAAGCTCAAGCCAAGCCAGATAATCACGAAGAAGGCGATCGAAAATGCGATCGCGTCGGTCGCGATGACGGGCGGCTCGACCAATGCGGTGTTGCATCTGCTGGCGATCGCGCACGAGGCGGGAATCGCGCTCGATATCGACGACTTCGATCGAATCAGCTCGCGCACGCCGCTGCTCGCGGACCTCAAGCCGGGCGGACGATTCCTCGCGACCGACATGTACAAGGCGGGTGGAATTCCGCTGATCGCAAAACGCTTGAAGGAAGCGGGCCTGCTCCACGAAAACGAAATGACCGTGACCGGCCGCACGATTGGGGTCGAGGCTGACGCGGCGCGCGAAACGGCAGGGCAGGAAGTCGTCCGCGCGGTAGCGACGCCGCTCAAGGAAACCGGCGGGCTGGTCATTCTAAAGGGCAACCTCGCGCCCGAAGGATGCGTGGTGAAGGTCGCAGGGCACGAGCGTATGACGCATCGCGGACCGGCGCGCGTCTTCGATTGCGAAGACGACGCGTTCAAGGCGGTGTCGGCGCAGAAGATCAAATCGGGCGACGTCGTCGTCATCCGCTACGAAGGACCGCGCGGCGCGCCCGGAATGCCCGAGATGCTCGGAGTCACGGCGGCCCTGTCGGGACAGGGCCTTGGAGAGTCGGTCGGCCTGCTGACGGACGGGCGATTTTCGGGCGCGACGCACGGGCTGATGGCCGGGCACGTGGCGCCGGAAGCGGCGGTGGGCGGGCCGATTGCGGCGGTACGCGATGGCGACGTGATAACGTTCGACATCGCCAAGCGCCGGCTCGACGTCGCGCTCAGCGACGAGGAAATCAAGACGCGACTCAAGAATTGGAAAGCGCCGGAGCCCCATTACAAGAGCGGAGTGATGGCAAAGTACGCGCAGACGGTGTCGTCGTCGTCGCGCGGCGCCGTGACAAATTGAAGGAGTCAGCGGAATCGGCGGCGGCAGATGCGCGCGCGCGCGGAGCGCGCGGGCGCATCTGCCGCGGCGTGGTGACGATGCTCGCGATGGTGGTCGTCCTGTGCGCGCGCGTCGCGCAGGCACAGGATGACTGGCAGGTCATCGAGCGGCATACGACGTCGCAGGCGCCGGCCGCGGCCGGCGCCGATGCTGCCGCGCCCGCCGCCGCGGCGGGCAGCGGCGAGATCCATGCGTGCGGTGAAACCGCGCGCCCGCCCGGCGAGCCCTACAAGACCATCGTCGCCCAGCTCAACGATATGTGGGGTACGAACTTCCAGGTTTACGAATCGCTCGGTGCGGGCTCGCCTCACGCTCGCAATGGCGGCTGCATTTTCTATAACCAGAAGTTCCTCGACAACCTGTTCCAGCAATGGATGAAAATCGACGACCCCGAAGCTGTCCGGCCGATGCTCTACGCCATCTTCGCGCACGAGATGGGTCATCTCGCGCACAGCGATTTCGATCCGGGCAATGAAAACGTTCCGTTGAAAAATAAGGAGCTCGCAGCGGATCAGTTCGCCGGCTACTCGCTCGAGCGGATGGGCATCCGCCGCCTCGATCCGGTCGAAGTGACGCGCTACTACCAGCTTACCGGCGACGACTTTGTCGGCCACGCGTCCGGACACGGCAGCGGCGACGAGCGCACGACTGCGTTTGATGACGGATGGCATCGCGCCGAAATCGGACTGCCTGAACAAGGCACGCAACCCGCCGGCGGACTCGGCGAACCGTAAAATCCTGATCGCGATTTTTATTTATGAGTGCTTCGACAATTTCGAATTCATCACAGGCTACCGCTGACGCCATCCGCGCCGGAACCGACGCGATTGACGCGCGCGCGCTTGGCTTTCGCTACGGCGATCGCGAGGCGCTCAGCGATGTCACTTTCTCGATCGCGCGCGGCGAGATCTTCGGCTTTCTCGGACCCAACGGCGGCGGCAAAACCACCCTGTTCAAGCTGCTCTCGACGCTCGCGCCGATTCAATCAGGAACCGCCCGGCTCTTCGGTCACGATCTGGCGGGCGAAACCGCCGCGGTGCGGCGGCGGCTGGGCGTTGTGTTTCAGCATCCGAGCCTCGACGGCAAGCTGACGGTCGGCGAAAATCTCGCGGCTCACGGTCATCTGTATGGGATCTCCGGCCAGCGTCTTCGCGAGCGCAGCGCAGCCATGCTCGAGCGGCTGGGATTGTCGGCGCGCGAGCGCGACCGGGTCGAGACGTTGTCGGGCGGGCTGCAACGCAGGGTCGAGCTGGCGAAGGCGCTCTTGCATGAACCGGCGCTGATGCTGCTCGACGAGCCCAGCACGGGACTCGACCCGGCGGCGCGGCGCGAGTTCTGGAATTACCTCGAGCATCTGCGCGAGCACGAAGGCGTGACCATCGTGCTGACGACGCATTACATGGAGGAGGCGGAGCGATGCGATCGCATCGGCATCCTGCATCAGGGGAAGCTGGTCGCGATCGCGCCGCCGGACGAGCTCAAGTCCGAGGTCGGTGGCGACGTGATCGTGATTCGAGCGAAAGAGGCGGAAATTTTGAAACGAAAGATCCTCGCGCGCTTCAAACTCAAGAGCCAGCTGGTGGACGGCGCGATACGCATCGAAAAATTGCGAGCGCATGAACTGGTCCGTGACTTGATCGACGCGTTCGGCGAGGAGATCGAATCCGTTTCCTTCGGCAAGCCGACCCTCGAGGACGTGTTCGTGCATCTGACCGGGCATCAGTTTTTCGCGGACACTGCGCAGACGGATTAAGAACAATGCGAGAGATTTTTCTTCAGGCCGAAACGCTGTGGTATCGCGAGGTGGTGCGATTCATCCGCCAGCCGATCCGCGTGGTCAGCGCAATCGCGACGCCGCTGGTCTTCTGGCTGCTGCTCGGCGCCGGCTTGCAGGCGTCGTTCAAGCCGAGCGGGATGCCCGCCGGAATCGGCTTCATCGAGTATTTTTACCCCGGCGTCATCGTGCTGATGCTGCTGTTCACCGCGATCTTCGCGACCGCCTCGACCGTCGACGATCGCCGCCAGGGGTTTCTGCAGGGCGTGCTGGTCGCGCCCATTTCGCGCGCGACGATTGTGCTCGGCCAGGCACTCGGATGCACGACGCTCTCGTTGATGCAGGGCGCTATCTTTCTCGCGATGGCGCCGTTGGCGGGAATCCATCTAAGTCTCGCAGCGATCGTCGTGTCACTCGCGATGATGGGATTGATCGCGTTCGCGATGACGAGCGTCGGACTGGCGATGGCGTGGAAGACGGAATCGACGCAGGGCTTTCACGCGTTCATGAACATGCTACTGCTGCCGCTCTGGATGCTGTCGGGGTCGGTGTTTCCGGTGGCGGGCGCGCCCGTCTGGTTTCAATGGACGACGCGGCTCAATCCGCTGACCTACGCCGTGGACGCGCTCCGGCAAGGACTCTACCTCGCGGAGCCGGCCTCGAGCGGCGCGACGATGCCGATGGGATCTGCGGTGGCGATCGCAATCGCATTCGCCGCGTTCGCATTCATCCTGGCAACCCGCGTCGCCCGCACTGCCTCGACGATCTAGCGCGGCGGCATTCTGAGCGCGCCGTCCAGGCGAATCGTTTCGCCGTTCAGCATCTCGTTTTCGACGATGTGGCGCGCGAGCGCCGCGTATTCCGACGGCTTGCCCAGGCGCTGCGGGAATGGAATCTGCGCGGCTAGTGCTTTGCGATTCGCCTCGGGCAATCCGGCGAGCATCGGAGTCTCGAAAGTTCCCGGCGCGATCGTGCAGATGCGGATGCCGAGCGACGCGAGGTCGCGCGCTATCGGCAACGTCATCGAAACGACGCCGCCTTTCGACGCCGAGTAGGCAACCTGCCCGATCTGACCGTCGAACGCGGCGACCGACGCGGTATTGATGATCACACCGCGCTCGCCGTCGGCGCCCGGCTGATTTTTCGCCATCTGCGCCGCCGCCAGCCGAGTGACATTGAAGGTGCCGATGAGATTCACCGCGATCACCTTGCTGAACAGGTCGAGCGAATGCGGTCCGTCCTTGGTAACCGTGCGCATCGCGCGGCCGATGCCGGCGCAGTTCACGGCGATATGAATCGCGGCGAATTTTGCGACCGTTTTCGCAATCGCGTCGGTGACCTGGTCGGCCGAGGCGACGTCGGCCTCGACGAAGATCGCGTTTGCGCCGAGCGACTCGGCGACTTTGGCGCCGGGCGACGACGGTAGATCGAGTATCGCGACCTTGGCGCCGGCCGATGCGAATTCGCGGACCGTCGCTTCGCCGAGTCCGGAGCCGCCACCGGTCACGAGCGCGACCACATTTTTGAGATTCATATTCAACCTCGCGGAAGTGAGTAGCCTGAACGCGACGACGTTATGATTGCGGGCGCGGTTACGCAACCGCGCCGCTGGAGCGCTACTTCGTAAACAACGAAAAATCTCTCGCCGTCAGCAGTTGCCGCCGGAGCTTTGCACAGTCGCGGTGCCAGGGGGCGGGCCGGGGGAACAGAACGGTGGCCCATCGTCGAGGGCTTCCGCAGTCCCGCCGTTGGTTGCCATTGCGTGCGCGAAGCCGCCGGCCTCACATGTTGCTTGCGCCGTCCCGCTCGTGTCGGCGTTTGCTGTAGCTGTGCACTTACCTGCACTTCCGTCCGCCGACGCTTCGGCAGTGCCAGATCCGCTCGCTTTGGCGGTCGCCTTGGCGCGCAAGTCCGCACTTGCCTCCGCAGTGCCCGATCCGCTCGCATCGGCGGTCGCCTTGGCCTGCGAGTCAGCACTAGCCTTCGCAGTGCCCATTTCAGTCGCTGTCGCGTTTGCCTTGCCGCGCGTGTCAGAACTAGCTTCCGCAAGTCCGTCGGTCTTCGCGATCGCTTTCGACTTGCCACCGGTATCCGCACTTGCCTCGCATTTGCTCCCATCAAGGGCCGTGTGCTGGACGCTTTGGTTGCCGCTCGCTTTGCACGTCACTCCCGCCGCAGCATGGGCACTCGCCGCCGCGAATGCCAAAAACATCGCGCCACTAAGTAACCCCATCGTCGTCTTTCGTAGTTTCACGGATTCCCCTCCCATCTCGCGGATCTAGGTTATTTCCCGTTCGACGCGCTCGAATACGACAATCTGGCGCCAAGCAGTGTTGGATCTCTATATGACTGGATTCGGTGTTTCCAGTGGCGCCCGGGTGAAGTCCTACGGTGACGCTTGCTGTTGCGCGGGACGCGGCGTCTCGAGCATTCGCCGGGCGATGGCGACGGCGGCGCTCGAGCCGGCCAGCTCGAGAATGTCGCCGGGGCGCAGGATTTCGTCGCCGGTCGGCACCACCAATTCGGCGTCGACGCGGCCGATCGCTACCACCACCGCGCCGCTGTTGCTGTGCAAGTCCAGCGCGGACAGTTTCTTGCCGACGCTTTCGCTGTCGGCGCGCAGCGGGATTGGCGTGATCATCCCGATGCCGGGGACTTCGTATGAGTCGCCGCCTGCTTCCGCGGGAGCGCCCCGCAGCGCGGTGGTTATCAGCTGCGTAGCATTGCGGAGCTGGCCCTGCATCTGGCGCGCGCTTCGAGTCACGACGACTATCATCAGCACGATTGTGATCACGATGATTCCGATTCCTTCGACCGGCGCCATGAACGGCTGAACAATCGCGAGCAGCGGTACCGCGGCGACCAGCAGAATTGTGATCTGCAGCAATTCAATCAACGCGCTCACTGCGGGTGCGCCACTTGGTGGAAGTTCGGCGAAAGCGCGCGACGCGAGCGCGGTCGCGAGCCGGCGCGACGCGAAATACATCGCGGCCGCGGGTACCGCGCACAACAGCAGCGCGAACGAGTCCACGAACAGGCCCGCGTTGAAATACGTGAGATGTTCCATGCTCGCTACGGTGGTCGTCACGTCGAGCGGATCGCGTTCGTTGACGATGAGAATTGCGCCGATCAGCACGGCGCTCGACACGATTGCGGCCGTCGGCCATGCGATCGAATTGGCGTCGCGGGCAGGTTGTCCGGCGTTACGAATCCGCTCGAACCACGAGTCGTAAAGCGCCTCGAGCACTTTGAGGGGCCGCGGCAAGCGCGCGCTCACGAATTCGGCGAACGGAATCGAGCCGCGGATCATGTAGGGCGTCAGGAACGTCGTGACGGCGGAGACCGCGACTGCGAGCGTGTAAAGAAAATCGCGAGTGGCGCCGGTCTTCAGCCCTGCGCCGGCGATGATGAACGAGAATTCGCCGATCTGCGACAGGCTCATGCCGGCTTCGATCGAAGTTTTGGTGCCGACGCCGCTCAGGATCGAGGCGAAGGTCACCCCGAACATTTTCCCGCCAATCACCGCGGCCGTCAGCACGATCAGCGCCTGCCAATGCTCCGCGATGAGCCTGGGATCGATCATCATGCCGACCGAGACGAAGAATACCGCGCCGAAGATGTCGCGCAACGGCGCGACCAGATGCTCGATCTGCTCGACCTCGCCGGACTCCGCGACCAGCGAACCGGCCAGGAATGCGCCCAGCGCGACGGAGTAGCTGGCGTGCTCGGCGAGAATCGCAAAGGCGAAGCAAATGCCGACGACCGCCACCAGCGTCGTCTCGGGCCGGCCCATCCGCACGACGAATCGCACGACCGGCGGCACTACGATGAATCCGATGCCGACGAACGCCACCAGGAACAGGATCAGGCGCGCGATCGTCACGGTCATCAGCGAGGCCGAGACGCTCGCGCCCGAAGCCAGCGTGGTCAGAATCGCGAGCTCGACGACCGCGGTGAGATCTTCGGCGAGCAGCACGCCGAACACCAGCTCGCGCAAGCGGTCGGAGACTGGAGTTTCCTGGTAGGCTTTGGCGACGATGGTGGTGCTCGAGATGGAAAGAGTGGCGCCGGTGAAGATGCTCTCGAGCTGCGTCCAGCCGAGCGCGCGGCCGCACATGTAACCGATCCAGATCATGATGCCGACCTGGAGCGCGGTGATGAACCCCGAGGTCGGGCCGAGGCGAATCAGCTTGCGCACGCTGAACTCGAGACCCAGCGCAAACATCAGCAGGATCACGCCGAGCTCGGAGAGCGTGTGGATGCGCTCGGGGTCGGCGAGCAGGGGGATCGGAACGTAGGGCCCGACGATCAGCCCGGCGATCAGATAGCCGACGACGACGGGTTGGCGGATTCTCTGAAAAATAATGGTGGTGACGGCGGCGACGCATAGCACCATCGCGAGATCTTCGAGAAACGTGTGTGAAGTGAGTATGTGCACGATCGCGTCGCCCGCGCATTCTAACTTGTAGCGGAGCGCGGGCGCGAGAGTGTCAGCCCTCGCATCGAAATCAGGGTCGGCGGCGCGGGCGGCCTACTGCTTGAATGTCACCGGAGGTCCGCTGACTCGCTTCGCGATGAGCGCGACGTTCACCTCGACGCGGTTAGCAATTTTGATGAAGGGAATGCCACTGTTCATCCCGTAGTCTTTACGGTCGAAGTACAGCGTCCCCTTAATCGTGCCTGAGCCGGTACCCTTGCCGGTCACCGTAAGTGTCAGCTTCTCGGATCTGGTGACTCCGCGAATCGTAAAGTCGCCATCGACCTCGAAGGTATTTGGACCGGTCTGCACAAGCTTCGTGGACTTGAACGTGATCAGCGGATTCCGCTCGACGTCGAAAAAATCGCTGCCCTTCAGCTTGCTGTTCTTCAAGCTGCTTCCGGTGTCCACGGTGGCAGCTTGAATTCTGACGTCCAGCACTCCCGTCGTCACATCTGGCGACGCAAATTTCAGCGTGGCGTCCCACTTGTCGAAGGTACCCTTAATCGCCACCGACGCTTCCACGTCGAACTTGATCGAACTCTCTATGGGTGTGATCGCGAAGACCGGAACCTGCTGCGCCCAGCATAGTGAAGGGAACAAAGCGGACGCCAAAAGGCAGAGGGCAAATAATCGCATGGCGGACAGTGTGAGTTCAAAATGCTTCCCTGTCAATTGAGCGATGAGCCTGACAAGTCGTCGGCGGACTGGCGGGTATCGGTTACGCGCGGCAGCACCTTGGTCCAGAACAGCTCGATGGTTTTCATCAGGCGGTCGTGCGGCATCAGGCCGTTGTACATCCACGCGAAGACCCATCGGATGGGCAGGCGTTTCAGCAGGTGCTCGACCTGGCGGGTGACGGTATCGACGGTGCCGACGAAGGCGAGGCCGTTGCTCCAGAGATCGGCAGGCTCGCCGGTTTTGGGATCGTCGAGGCCCTTGGAGAATCCGAACGGCTCGAACCATTCGTGGCCGCAGAAATAACCGCTCTCGCGCCAGATTGCGCGCGCTTCGTCGTCGCTGTCCGCGATCACGATATCGCGCAGCACGCCCATCCCTTCGCCGAGCGGCTTCTTCGAGACCTCCGCATAGACTTCGCACAGCTGATGCTCGAGCGTCGGATGCAGCGGCGGCAGAATCGCGGTTACGCCCTCCTGCGCGCACCATCTGATGCTGCGTTCCGACGACGCGAACGGCTGGAAGATCGGTGGATGCGGCTTCTGCACGGGCTTGGGCACGACCGCGACCGCGCGCACGATTCCGTTTTCGACGCCGCCGCCCCATTTCGCGGTCGCGTCGAGCGTCCACGGAGTTTCGCCGGGCGGAACGCGCCAGTACTTGCCCTGGTAGGAGCTGAAATCCTGGGTCCACGCCTGCTTGATGATGCGAAAATTTTCCTCGAAGGCCGCCCGGTTCGCGTTGTCGATTTCGTCATGCTGATGGGGTTGCGCACCGTGAATTCCGTGCGTCTGCTGCGCCATGATATCGACCCATCGCCGCTGATAACCGCGCGCAAAGCCCGCGTTGGCGCGCCCGCCGCTCATGTGATCGAGCATCGCGATGTCCTCGGCGACGCGCAGCGGATTTTGCGACGGCAACACGATCCCGAGCTGGCCGACGCGCAGCCGTTTGGTCTGCATCGCGATGTACAAGTCGAGCAGCACCGGATTGTTCGACAGCTCGAAGCCCTCGACGTGAAAATGATGCTCGGTGAAACTGATCGAGTCGTAGCCGAGGTCGTCGGCGAGGCGAGCCTGCCCGCTGATGTCGTGCAGCATCTGATCGTACAGACGACCCTGCAATCCGACTCGTCCTTTCTCGATCTCGGCTTTGCTGCCGACCGACGGTAGATAAAAGAGCGATACCTTCATGATGTCCGACTGTAGAACTCCTCGAATGAAAACGGCAAACGGCCGAGTCGAGCGATGGCTTTGGGATTTGCGCGGGGCGGCGCTATAGTCGGGGCCGCAATCGCGCCGGCGATCGGCAAAACTCTTTGGCGAGAGGTGAATCGATGTCCCAACAACAACTCCAGCAAATCATTCAGATGCTCAAGGCGCAGCCGATCGCGGGCCGTCCGACGGTGCAGGAGACGCGCGCCAATTTCGAGCAGATGACGACGCTGTTTCCCGTCGCCGCCGACATCAAGTGCGACCCGGTCAATGCGGGCGGGGTCAAGGCGGAATGGGTGACGGCGCCGGGTGCGGACGCGGGCCGCGCGGTGCTTTATCTGCACGGCGGCGGCTACGTGATCGGCTCGATCAATACCCATCGCGATCTGGCGGCAAGAATTTCACGCGCGGCAAAAGCACGCGTGCTGCTAATCGATTATCGGCTCGCGCCCGAGCATCCGTTTCCGGCAGCGGTCGAGGATAGCGTTGCCGCTTATCGCTGGATGCTGGCGCAAGGACTGAAAGCCGCGCGGATCGCGGTCGCGGGCGACTCCGCCGGCGGCGGGCTCACGGTAGCGACTCTGGTTGCGATTCGCGACGCCAAGCTCGCGAGCCCCGGCGCGGGAGTGTGCCTGTCACCGTGGACCGATCTCGAGGGGCTCGGCGATTCGATGAAAACCAAGGCGGCGGTCGATCCGATGGTGAACAAGGAAGCGCTGCTCGAAATGGCGAAGCACTACCTGGCCGGCAAAGATGCGCGCAGTCCGCTCGCGGCGCCGCTGTATGCCGACCTCGCGGGCCTGTCGCCACTGCTGATCCAGGTCGGCACCGCGGAGACTCTGCTCGACGACTCGACGCGAATCGCGGAACGGGCGCGCAAGGCGGGCGTGAAGGTCACGCTCGAGCCGTGGGAAAATATGATCCACGTGTTCCAGGTTTTCGCGCCGATGCTCGACGAAGGACAGCAGGCGATCGAAAAAATCGGTGAGTTCGTCCGCGCCAACGCTGCGTAAGACTGGCGCGGCGATCGGCGATCGCGTAGCCGCGCTCGACTGGGCGCGCATCGAGCGAGAGCTTGACGCGCAGGGCTACGCGACCACCGGAGTGCTGTTGCGCGCGGCCGAACGCGCCGAGTTGATCGCGCTTTATCCCGATCGCGAGCGCTTTCGCAGCCGCGTCGTGATGGAGCGGCATCGCTACGGCGTCGGCCAGTACAAGTACTTCGCGCGGCCGATGCCGCCGCTGGTCGAAGACCTGCGCGTCGCGATGTATCGCAAGCTCGCGCCGACGGCGAATCGATGGGCCGAGCGTTTGCGGACTCGCGATTCGTATCCGGCGACGCTGGCGGAGTTTCTGAAGGTTTGCGCCGCTCATCGACAGACCCGGCCGACGCCGCTGATCCTGCGTTACGAGCAAGGCGGCTACAACTGCCTGCATCAGGATTTGTACGGCGAGGTCGCGTTTCCGCTCCAGTTCACCTGCGCGCTCAGCCGGCGGGGCCGCGACTTCGAGGGCGGAGAATTATTGCTGGTCGAGCAGCGCCCGCGCGCGCAATCGCGTGGCGAGGCGATCGCGCTCGACGCCGGCGAGGGAATAATCTTCGCCAATCGATACCGCCCCGCGACCGGCGCAAGAGGATACCATCGCGTGAACCTGCGTCACGGCGTCAGCACGGTCAAATCAGGCGTGCGCTACGCGATGGGCGTCATCTTCCACGACGCCGCGTGAACCAGTGAAACAGCCTACGGATTGTGGTCGTCGGCCGGACACTTGCCGTCACTGCAGTCGCAAGTCGCGCCCTCGTGATCGGTGCGCCACTGACCGCAAAAATCCGAGCAGGCGGTCAGGTTGTCGTCCGTACCGTAGAAGCCCTTGCACCCGGCGGGGGCGGTTGGCGTCTTTGGATCGCTGAAATCGGCGTGACGATCGCGGTCAGCCGCAAACGCCAGTCCCACCAGTGCGATCGCAAACAGTCCCGACATGATGATCTTACGCATCGAATCGTCCCCTATGCACGAAGCCCCCAAGCCGCGTGCGAGAATCGTTTGACGGTATCAACACCCTCCGCTATTCACAAACTGAGCATCAAGGCCGGCGCATGATCCGCCGTGATGTACGATCAATTTCACAGTTTGTTGTCACCAGGATAACGGACTGCTAGGTTTGCCGTGAGATCGTAGAGCGCGCCTGTCTTCAGGCGAAAGGGGAATCTCAAATGCGACAGAGTTTGCTGGTTCTGATTCTCGTCGTGGCGGCGACGGTTGCGGCTTGCGCGTCGAATAGCGCGTCGAGCGGCGCCGGTGGTTCGACCGACGTGAAGGTGCTGAACGGGTGCCGAGTCGATGCGGGGCGAATCTGCAACAGCATCCGCGGCCAGAGCGTGGACGAGAGCAACACCGGATTGGAGGCTGACTCGACAAGGCTCGAACAAAATTCGGCGCGCACCGCGAGTATTATCGTGCCGGTGAAAAATCCCAAAGGCGACGAAATCTTTGAAGTTGAGTGCGGGATGAACACGCAGCACCAGTCGGTTAGCTGGGCCTATATCAAGACCGGGCCGCCGGTCACCGACGCCGACGCTACTTATCTGCGCGGCGCCGGCTACTGTTCCGAGCCTTGACAAATCTTCATGGGATACTTCAAGTTCGGGATTCTGCTGTGCTGCGCGTCGATCTCCCTGGCCACCAGCGCCGCCGCACCGCAGACCCCGGCTGCAACCTCGCCCGGCGTGCCGTCCGACTTTGCCGAGAGCGCCAAAGCGCGGGTGAATTACTATCGCGCGATGGCCAAGTTGCCGCCGATCGTCGATGACCCCGCAATCAGCGCCGGCGCGCTGAATCATGCGCGCTACCTGGTCAAGAACGGAATCGCCGGCGGCGACATCGTGCTCGAAAACAAACAACTGCAATTTCAGACTCCGCAGGACGCCTTCCGATGGGAGGACAAGGGCAAGCCGTTCTTCACCGACAACGGCGCGTCCGCCGGCAGATACGCCGTCGTCCTGACCACCAGCGATCTCAACTTGAGCGGCGCCGACCTGGTGGACCTCCTGATGACGATGCCGTTCAGCGGATTGATTCCGATGGTGCCGCAGTTCTCCGTCGCCGGACTCGGCGCGTACTGCGATCCGGGCCAATGCGCGGTCGTTATCGCGTACCGCTTCGCGCTGGAGAAGTCGGTGCGTATCGCGCTCTACGACGGACCGGCGAGCGACCAGTTCTGGAATCCAGGTCTCGGCCTCATTCCAATGGAGAAGGGCCGGCTGCGCACACCGGTCGAATTTCCGCCCGACGGCGCCACCATCGATTTTCAATCGTCCGCCGGTGAAGACTATCCCGATCCGTTGTCCTCATGTCCGGACTACAAATCTCCGACCGGCACTCCGATCTCGATTCAACTTGGACAGGGTTACGGCCCCGACGGCAGTCTCGAACTTTCGTCGGCCCTGGTCACGCGCGACGGCGCCGACATTGCAACGTGCCTGATCACTTCAGCATCGTACGTGGGCCGCGATGCCGCACAGACTGAGGACGGCAAGAGAAGGCTCGCAAGCATCGGCGCGGCGGTGATCATCCCGCGCGAGCCGCTCGCATCCGGACAATACAAAGTCGCGCTGAAGGAAGGCGGCAAGCTCTACCGATGGAGCTTCACGGTCGCCGCCCCTCCGCCTCCCGCTGCCGCTGCGCATCGCGCGGCGGTTGCTAGTCCAGCGCAACCGCTGACCTGGTAGCGGCGGGTTCGAACCTGCTTAGCGGGATCAGCAGTGCAAATGAAACGATCGCGACGGCGAACGCGGCCGCGATAGCTACTCGGTAGCTGCCAGTGCGATCAATGATCAAACCAACCAGCGGCGGGCCGACCATCGCGCCGATTCCGCCGCTGGTGTAGAGCACCCCGAGCACCGTGCCCATCCGATTCGTGCCGAACAAATGCGCGACCACCGCGGGCGAGAGGGCGACGTAACCGCCGTAGCCCGCGCCCATCACGAGCGCGAACACGATCATCATTGGATATGAACTCGCCTCCAGCCAGATGCCGTAGCTGAGCGCGAGCACGAGAAAACTAGCCTGGTAGAGCCGCACCACTCCCGCACGATCCGCCAGGCTGCCAAGGCCCATGCGGCCAGCGACGCTCGCGCCGCCGATGATACCGACCAGCGCGGCGCCGGCGAACTCGCTCGCGCCGTGGTCATGCGCGAACGACGGCAGATAGACGAACGGCACGAACAGCACGATCGAAACTGTCACCGACGACGCGTAGAGGAAGCCGAATGCCGGACTCCGAAGCGCGTCGGCAAGCCTCACTCGCGATGGCGTCACGTGGACCGGCGGGCGCTCTACCATCCACGCGCATCCGAGCAGGGTCGCGGTGGCGGCGATGGCAAACGCGACGTAGGTCGCGCGCCATCCAAGATGAACAATCAGGGCCGCGGCGATCGGCGCGCCGAATACCGTGCCGAATCCGATTCCCGCCACCGCGATTCCAAGCGCGGTGTTGCGCCGCCGGATGAACCATCCGCCGACCACCGCGACCATCGGTACGTACGCGCACGCAACGCCGATGCCGACGCCTAGTCCGTAGGTCAGGTAGCCAAGCCACAGGCGATCGATTATCGAGGTCAGCCCAAGACCAAGCCCCATGCCAATCGCGCCGGTCGCGACCACGATTCGCGGGCCGAAGCGGTCCGCCAGATGGCCGGTGACGGGGCCAAGGACGCACCAGACCAGCACCGTGATCGAGAATACCGCCGAGGTCGCGCCGCGGCGCGCGCCGAACTCCGCCGCCATCGGTTTGAAGAACGCGCCAAAGCTGTAGGCGACGCCGTAGGCGGCAAACATCGCGACGAATGCTGCCGCAACCATCCGCCACCCGCGCGGCGAATCGAACAGCTCGAGGTTTGCGGGCGCCTCGCGCGAGTCTCCGGCGCCCGACGCGCCGACTTCAGTGACGATTGCCTTCATGCTCGAGCGCGGCGCGCGCCGCTTTCAATTCCTTGCGCTGGGCGGCGCCGACGATGGGGTAGCGGAGATTCAGTTCGTCGAGCGCGTCGATGATCGCCGCCGACACGACCAGCCGCGTGTACCATTTCTTGTCCGCCGGCACGACGTACCACGGCGCGTGCGCAGTGGCTGTATGCTGGATCATTTCCTCGTAGGCGGTCATGTACTCGCTCCACCGTTCTCTCTCCGCGATGTCGGCGGTCGAAAACTTCCAGTTCTTCGCGGGCTCATCGAGACGGCTGAGGAAGCGCCGCTTCTGTTCCTCCTTCGACAGGTTGAGAAAGAACTTCCGGATGACGACGCCGTTGCGCGACAAATAATGCTCGTAGGCGTTGATATCGGCGAAGCGCTCATTCCAGATGTTCCTGGTCACCAGCGACGGCGGCACGCGTTCGCGCTCGAGTGCCTCCTTGTGCACGCGGACGACGAGCACCTCTTCGTAGTAGGAACGGTTGAAGATCCCGATGCGGCCACGCTCAGGGATGGACTTGGTGCTCCGCCACATGAAGTCGTGATTGAGCTCTTCGGCCGACGGCTGTTTGAACGAATAAACCTGGCATCCTTGCGGATTGACGCCGGACATCACGTGACTGATGACGCCATCCTTACCGGCCGCATCCATCGCCTGCAGGATTATCAGGATTGCCCATCGATCCTGCGCGTACAGCCTGTCCTGTAAATCGATCAGGCGCTCGAGTCCGCGCGGTAATTCCTTTTCGGCGTGCTTTTTCGATTTGACGCCGCTGGTGTCCCCCGGATCGAAGTCTTTCAGACGAAAGTTGCGGCCGTGATCGACCCGGTAGGCTTTCGAGATATCGCTCGCCGCTGACATAAGGATGCGCTCCTCCCGCCCGATCGTTACACCACGCCGCGCTCAACAGTCGAGCGGCGCAACTTTCACGACACCAACGGCCAGGTGAGCCCGTCGCGCCGATGGAGCAATGCCCCGTGCGTCCAGGGCACCAGCTGGGGCTACAACAATAGACTGGTGTGGGTCGATCGCGGCTGCCGCGCGGATTTCCTGTTCGGGAAATAGATGGTGCGCCATGAGGGACTTGAACCCCCGACCTGATGATCCGTAGTCATCCGCTCTAATCCACTGAGCTAATGGCGCATCTGAACCCTAGAAATTTTCACATCGCGAGCCCTCGAGCAAGCCGGGTGCTTTTGACTGAATGAAAAACGGGCCAGCGGGAGAAGAATCCGCTGGCCCGCAACTGACTGGTCTGGAAGAAGGATCAAACCAGTCAGTTCTACTGTAGGTAGCTCTTTCATACAAAATAGCCGCCCATATGTCCATACCTAAAAACACTGGGTGCAGGGGTCACCCCTGCCGCCCACCGCGCAGGTGATTGGTTTTCCCGATTTAGTTCTGTGCCGCGGGAATCCACACCGACACCGTCGTGCCTTCATGCACCTTGCTCTCGATTCGCAGCGCGCCATGATGCAGCTGCACGATATGCTTGACGATCGCGAGTCCCAGGCCGGTGCCGCCCAGCTCGCGCGAGCGTGCGCGATCGACGCGATAGAAGCGCTCGGTCAGGCGCGGGATATCCGCCGCCGGAATTCCCTCGCCGGTGTCCACTACCACCAGCGCCACGCCCGGCTTCGCGCCCGCGCCGTTGGCGTCCGCGGCTTCGCGAGCCTCGACCGTGACGCGGCCGCCGCGCGGCGTGTACTTGATCGCGTTGTCGATCAGATTGAGCATCACTTGATGCAGCCGGTCGCGATCGCCGGCCACTTTCGGCAAGCCCTCGGGATAATTCACCTCCAGGCGCAGGCCGCGCCGCCCCGCCTGCTCCCGCATCAGCTCCGCTGCCTCGGACAGCACGCGCGACGGTTCAAGCTGCTCGATCTTGAGTGGCGTCAGCCCGCGTTCCAGGTCCGAGAGCGAGACCAGATCGTCAAGCAGGCGCGCGAGACGCCGCGCCTGACGCTCGATAATCCCGAGAAAGCGCATCGAGGTCTCACGATCTTCCACCCCTTGAAGCAAAGTTTCGGCGTAGCCGTACAGCGCGCTCAGCGGCGTGCGCAGCTCGTGGGTGAGATTCGATATGAAATCCGCGCGCAGCGTCTCGTACGCCTTGAGTTGCGTGATGTCGTGAAAGACGAACACCCACGCCGCGCCGCGCGAGGTGCGAATCTGCGCGGCGCTCGCGCTGACGTGGAGCGGCGCCGGATTCTGGATCAGTATCTCCGCGCTCATGACTTCGTGGTCGCTCGATCGCATCGAGCGCCCGGCGAATTCCTGCAGCCGCGGATCGCGGCATAGCTCGACGAACGGCCGCGCGCGATAATCGGTGTCGCCTCCGAGCGCAAAGATTCGCCGCGCGGCGCCGTTGAGCAGGATCACCTCGCCGCGCGCGCCGGTCACGACCACCGCCTCGGCCATGCTGCGCAGAATCGCCTCGAACTCGTCGCGCTGCTCGGCCAGCGAGTCCACGTCGGCGACGATCGAGTCGGCGGCGTCGAGCAGATGGCGCTCGGCGCGGCCCATCGGGTCGCTGCCATTAGGCAGCAGATGCGGCGGGGGACGTCTGCCTTGCAGGGCGGCGGCAAGGGCGTCGAGTCTTTCCGCGCGCCGCGACAGCGAGCGTATGATGACGCGAGCCGGAATCGCGCCGAGCACCAGTCCGAGCAGGACCGCGGCTGCCACCCAAATCGGAGATACCGCGCCGGTGGCGGCGAGCACCGCCAGTAATATCGCGGCCGGTGCGAGACCGATTCCTATAGCTGCAATCAGGGCTGCGGTCGGCGATCTATCCAAGCGCTTCGGGGTTGAAGCGATAGCCCACGCTTCGCACCGTGAGAATCAGTTCCGGATTGGCGTCGTCGCGCTCGATATGCTGACGCAGGCGGCGCACGTGCACGTCAACGGTCCGCGGTTCGACGAACGTGTCGCGTCCCCACACCATGTCGAGCAATTGTTCGCGCGTATATACTCGCATCGGATGCTGCACGAAAAATTTCAGCAGTTCGAACTCGCGCAGCGCGAGCTCTCTGCGCTGATCTTCGACGAATACCTGATAAGTGCCGAAGTCCATCCGCAGGCGCCCTTTCTCGTAGGCGCCGCCGCCGGAGTCAGGCTCTGACAGCGGATTTGCGCGGCGCAGCAGCGCCTTCACGCGCGCGACCAGCTCGCGCGGGCTGAACGGCTTCACTACGTAATCGTCGGCCCCCATCTCCAGCCCGAGCACCTTGTCCACTTCGGTGCCTTTGGCGGTCACGATGAGGATCGGCAGATGCGCGGTGCCGCGCTCGGCGCGCATCTGGCGGCATACCTGCAACCCCGGCATCCCCGGCAGCATCAGGTCGAGCACCATCAGATCGGGCACCCGCCGCTTGACCTTCTCCAGCGCCTGCATGCCGTCGGGCGCTTCCTCGACGATAAACCCTTCCTGCGCGAGGTTGTAGCGGATCAGTTCGCGGATGTCGGCGTCGTCCTCGACGATCAGCACGCGGTATCTGATTCCGCGCTGCGCCTCTGATGGCGCGTTCGTGGCCTGGCTGGTTTGATTCATCGCTTCACCCCCTCCACCTTGTCAATCAAGTTCCCCGCTTCTTGGTTTCCACGTGACGGATCATTTTGCCCTTGACCATGAAGGTCACCATCTCCGCGATATTGGTCGCGTGATCCGCGATCCGCTCGAGATACTTCGACACGAACAGCAGCCGCGTTGCCGACGCGATCGTATGCGGATCCTCGGCCATGTAGCTCAGCAGCTCGCGATAAACCTGGTAGTTGAGCAAGTCCACTTCGTCGTCGCGCGCGATCACCTGGTCGGCCAGGTCGGTGTCGTCGCGCATGAACGCGTCGATACTGTCCTTGACCATCGACTGCGCAATCTCCGCCATCCGCGGCAAATCGATGTACGGCTTGAGCTGCGGAACTTCGTTCAGTTCGAGCGAGCGCTCGCAGATGTTGACCGCGTTGTCGCCGATTCGCTCCAGGTCGGTCGTGATCTTGAGTCCGGTCGTGATAAAGCGCAGGTCGCTGGCGGTCGGCTGATGCAACGCGAGCAGCCGGATACACTGCTCGTCGTTGTCGTTGTCCATCCGATTAACTTCTTCGTCGCGCTGGATCACCTCGCGCGCATGCTCACTGTCGCGATTGACCAGCGCATCGACTGCTTCGGCGATTTGGCGCTCGACCAGTCCGCCCATCTTGAGCAGACCGGCGCGCAAGCCGCGCAAATCTTCTTCGTACTGCCTGTTTGTATGCTGCGGCTGTGTACTATCCATTTGACTCTTCCCCGAGATCAGCCGAATCGCCCGGTGATATAGTCCTCGGTCTCGCGCTTGGTGGGGTTCGTGAAGATCTGCTTGGTCTCGCCGTACTCGATCAGGTCGCCGGTGTACATGAAGGCGGTCATGTCGGAGCAGCGCGCGGCTTGCTGCATATTGTGGGTCACTATGACGATAGTGTACGCCGACTTCAGTTCGAGCAGAAGTTCCTCGATGCGCGCGGTCGAGATCGGATCGAGCGCCGAGCACGGCTCGTCCATCAGCAGCACCTCGGGCTGAACGGCCAGCGCTCGCGCGACGCACAAGCGCTGCTGCTGCCCGCCCGACAAACTGCCACCGGGACGCCGCAGGCGGTCCTTCACTTCTTCCCACAGCGCCGCCTGGCGCAGGCTCCGCTCGATAACCTGGTCGCGTTCGGCGCGGCCTATCCCGACGCCGTTGAGCGTGAGTCCGGCCGCGACGTTGTCCTCGATCGACATGGTCGGGAACGGCGTCGGCTTCTGGAACACCATCCCGATTCGCCGCCGCACCTGCACCGGATCGACTTCGTCGTCGTAGATGTTATTGCCGTCGAGCAGCACCTCGCCGGTCGCAGTCGCACCGGGCACCACCTCATGCATCCGGTTGAGGCATCGCACCAGCGTTGATTTGCCGCATCCCGAGGGTCCGATGATCGCGGCGATACGGTTCTGTTCGAACGAAAGACTGACGTCCTTGAGCGCGCGGTTCTTGTAGAAGTACGCGTTGAGATTCTTGACGACCAGCTTTTCTGCCATGACTATCTTGGCGTTTTCGCCGCCCCGCCCGTCACCCATCGCACGCCCAGTTCGAGCGCCAGGATTATCGCGGTCAACACCAGCGCGCCCGCCCACGCCTGCCGCTGCCAATCGGCAAACGGCGAAATCGCATAAGTGTAAACCTGCACCGTCAGCGTATTGATCGGATGGAACAGCGAGGTTGACCAAAACCGGTTGCCGAAGGCCGTGAACAGCAGCGGCGCCGTCTCACCGGACACTCGCGCGACGGCAAGGATTACGCCGGTGGTGATTCCCGACAGCGCCGTGCGCGCCACGACCGATAGCGTCGTGCGCCAATTCGGCACGCCCAGCGCCAACGACGCCTCGCGCAGTTCCGGCGGCACCAACAGCACCATCTCTTCAGTGGTGCGCGTGACCAGCGGAATCATAATCGCCGCGAGCGCGACCGAACCGGCCAGCGTCGAGAACCCGCCGAACGGCCGCACGATAACCGCGTAGGCGAAAATTCCGACCACGATCGACGGCACCCCCATCAGCACGTCCGCCGAGAATCGCACCCAGTTGCTGAACTGGCTCGCGCGATTCGCCGCCAGATAAAGGCCCGCGCCGACTCCTATCGGCACCCCGATCAGGCACGCGATCCCCACGACCTCGAGCGTCCCGACGATCGCGTTGGCCATGCCGCCCCCCTTTTCGCCGACCGGCGCGGGCATGTGCGTGAAGAACGCCCAGTTCAGACTGGTGACACCCTTGGTGAGCAGATAGCCAAGCACCAGGAACAGCGGGATCAGCGTCACGATTGTCGCGCCGACTGTAACCGCCATCATCGTGTCGCTCTTGAACTTGCGATAGCGATAGCTGGTCTCGCCGTGAAGATTGCTGACGCCGGCCGCCATTATTTGCCCGTCTCTTGGTAGCGCCGCCGCTGTACGCCAAGCACCAGCGCGCGCGCCACCACGTTGAGCACGATTCCGAGAATCAATAACACCAGCCCCAACTCGATCAGCGCCGCTACATATAGATCGGATGTCGCCTCCGCGAATTCATTGGCGATAACGCTCGCGAGCGTCGCCGCCGGCTTGAACAACGACGCGGAAATATCCGCCGAATTGCCGATTACCATCGCGACCGCAATCGTCTCGCCGAGCGCGCGCCCCAGTCCGAGGATGATCGCGCCGATAACACCGGTCATGCCGTATGGAATCACCGCGGTCTTGACCATCTCCCACCTGGTCGCGCCAAGCGCGAGCGCGGCCTCGCGCTGAGTATGCGGGACGACGCGGAACACGTCGGTGCACACCGACGAGATATAAGGGATGATCATGATGGCGAGAATGACGCCCGCCGAAAGCATCCCCACCGCCACCTTCGGTCCCTGGAAAAACGGCAGCCAGCCGAACCAATGCGCCAGCGGCGGCTCGACGTAGTCGCGAATCCACGGGCCCATCACGAACACGGCCCACAGGCCGTACACTACGCTCGGAATCGCGGCCAGCAAATCGACCAGGAATCCCAGGCGATGGCTGAGCCAGTCGGGCGCCATCTCGCTCAGGCATAGCGCGACGCCCAGGCTCAGCGGCACCGCGATCGCCAGCGCGATGAACGATGAAACAAAAGTCCCGTAGATAAACGGCAGCGCGCCGTACTGGTCACTGACTGGATCCCAGTCGGTGCTGACGAAAAAATGCAACCCGAACGCGCGGATCGAGGGAAAGCTCGATACAATCAGCGCGACCGCAA
Organism: uncultured delta proteobacterium; assembly: GCA_963717005.1. Classification (GTDB taxonomy): domain Bacteria; phylum Desulfobacterota; class Binatia; order Binatales; family Binataceae; genus Binatus. Next base: position 2,518,565 of record OY970324.1, on the reverse strand, counting down.
GCCCGGCCAGTAACGCGAGAATCGCCAGCGCCAGAATAAATGTCGCGGTATTGAAGATTCGATCGCCGAACAGACGCACATGCACGGGCGCCATCGTGCGCTCGCGCCGCACCGTCGGAATACTGTCGGCCATCGAACCTTCTAATTCGGACAAGCGATCTCTTCCTGCTGAATTTCTTAGCGCACTCACGTCGAGCCGTTCGCGACATCGCGAGCGGACCATCGGTCGCGGTAATCATACGCATCGATTGTTGCGGCAATGTTACGGAGCCCAAAAATCGCGGTGAACGCGAATTTAAGGCGAAATCCGTTGCCTGTCATCCTGACGGAGCGAGCAACGCGAGCGGCTGGAAGGATCTCGGACAGCTTCGCGCAAGCGAAGCCGGTTCCGGTCTCTGAAAATCGCGCAGCGCTCCTCTGTTCGGAAAGCAGCAACTCAAAACCGGAACCGGCGGCGCTGACGCCCCGCTGTCCGAGATCCTTCCAGCCGCTCGCGTTGCTCCCTCCGTCAGGATGACACGATCCGCTCCACCCCGCCCATATAAGGCCGCAGAACTTCCGGAATCGTGACACTGCCGTCTTCGTTCTGATAATTCTCGAGCACCGCGATCATACGTCCGCGGCAGCGCAAGTCCCGAGCCGTTCAGCGTGTGCACCAGTTCGGGCTTGCCACCCTTGCTCTTGAAACGAATCTTCGCGCGGCGCGCCTGGAAGTCCGTGCAATTCGATATCGAGCTCACTTCGAGCCACTCGCCGCATCCGGGCGCCCACATCTCGAGATCGTAAGTCACCGCGCTCGCAAAACTAAGATCGGCGGTGCACAGCTCGACGACCCGAAACGGAATTTTCAGCCGCCGACAAATCTCGGCGGCATCGTTCACCATCTTGTGAAATTCGTCGTCCGAGGTCTCCGGACGCACCAGCTTGACCATCTCGACCTTGTCGAACTGATGCCCTCGCTTAATCCCGCGCACGTCGCGCCCCGCCGACATCTTCTCGCGCCGAAAGCACGGCGTGTATGCGGTCATATAAATCGGCAGGCTGCTCTGGTCGAGCGTCTCGTCGCGATGCAGGCTGGTCAGCGGAACCTCGGCGGTCGGGATAAACCAGAAGTCATCCTCGTCGTCGTGGTACATGGTGTCCGCGTTCTTCGGCAGATGACCGGTGCTGGTCGCGGTCTCGCGACTCACCATCAGCGGCGGGATTATTTCGAGATAGCCCTGCTCGCGCTTGACATCGAGCATCCACGCGATCAGCGCACGCTGCAGCCGCGCACCCGCGCCGCTCAAGACGTAGAAGCGCGTGCCCGACAGCTTCACTCCGCGATCGAAATCGATGATTCCGAGATTCTCGCCAAGCTCCCAATGCGGCAGTGGTTTGAACGCGGTGAATTCTAACGGCGTACCTTCGGTCCTGATAACGCGATTGTCAGCCTCGCTCGCGCCAACCACAACATACGACCGCGGAATGTTGGGCAGCGTAAGCGCCAGTTCCTCGACCGCCTTCTCCGCGATCCCAAGTTGCGCTGCCAGCATGAGCAGCGGATTGCTGGCATCGACCGCCTCGCCTTTGGCCAGCCGTTCTTCATCGGCTTCTTCGGCGCGAATCTTCGCGATCTCGGCCGCGCGCTGCTCGGGCGGCAGCTTGGCCACCTCGCGCGAGCGTCGCTTGCGATCGGCTCGCAGTTGATCGACTTCGCCCTGCAGCTTGCGCCGCGTCTGATCAGCCTCGAGCAGCCGATCGACCTCGACCGACTCAACGCCGCGCTTGGCGAGCTCGCCCTTCACAAAATCGGGCCGTTCACGAATCAGCTTGATATCCAGCATTCAGAATGCGTTCCTCAGAAGTTCAATTTCGAGCCGCCTGCCTGACGCGTCAACCGCCACAATATCAAAGCGCATCTCTACTTCGTCGGCGCGATACCGCGTCGCAAAAATCTCCGCCGCGCGACGTATCTGTTTCTGCTTGCGCTCATCGACCGCCTCTTCCGGCGCGCCCGCGTCGCGACTGCGCCGGGTCTTCACCTCGACGAAAACGAGCGTCTCGGCTTCCATCGCGACCAGATCGATCTCCGCGCCCGCCGCGCGAAAATTCCGCGCAACGATCCTATAGCCGCTACGCCGCAGATACTTCTCCGCTGCCCGCTCCCCGCGCCGCCCCAGCGGCAGCTGCACCCGCAGCGCTCCCAACCATGACACCGCCCGATCAATCAAATCGCGCGAATTCATCTTATCCAACACGCCCCCACTCCCGCGAGGCTACAAGCCCACACCCCACGCGCCAAGGCGAACCACCGCCCCTGAGAGCAAGGTAGCGCGCCGCGCGCAACTTTTGCGCTTCTCGCTGGGTGCAGGGGTCACCCCTGCCGAAGGAAGCGTGAAACCCATCGCGGGTTTCACATTCAATGAAGTGATTTACCCTTCCCCAACTCCCTGACATGGATCTCTCGGAATGTTACCATTTTCGAGGAGTAACGATGCCTGAATCAAAAATAACCCTCGAGCAGGTCCGCCACGTCGCGCGCCTCGCGCGCCTGCAACTGTCGCCGGCAGACGAAGAACGCCTGCGCGCCGACATGGACGAAATGCTTGCGTACGTGGACAAACTGAACGAGCTCGACACCAAAGATGTCGCCCCCACGACGCAAGTCGGCGAGGCCGGCATGCCCATGCGCGACGACGTAGTGACTAACCAGCCGGCCGCCGATGCGATGCTCGCGAATGCGCCGTCGCGCGATCGCAGCTACTTCAAAGTCCCAAAAATAATCGAGTAACCTTTTTTCCTGCCATGGCATCGGAACTGAACAAACTCACAATCGCCGAGGCGTCGGCGAAACTGCGCGCGCGCGAAGTCACCGCGACCCAACTCACCCGCGATTGTCTCGATCGCATCGCCGCCGCCGATCCGAAACTCCACGCCTTTCTCACCGTGTGCGAAAAGGAAGCGCTCGCGCAGGCGCGCGACGCCGACGCTCGGCTCGCCGCCGGCAATGCGCCCGCGCTGTGCGGGATTCCTCTCGGCATCAAGGACATCTACGCGACCAAAGGCGTTCGCACCACGTGCGCATCGCGAATTCTGGAGACGTTCGTGCCGCCGTTCGATGCGACCGTGATCGAGCGGCTGCGCGCCGACGGCGCAATCTTCATCGGCAAGACCAACATGGACGAATTCGCGATGGGCTCGTCAACCGAGAACTCCGCCTTCGGCGCGACGACCAACCCGCACGATACGGAGCGCGTCGCGGGCGGCTCATCGGGCGGCTCTGCCGCGGCGGTCGCCGCGCACGAATGCCTCGGCGCGCTCGGCACCGACACCGGCGGCTCGATTCGCGAGCCGGCAAGTTTCTGCGGCGTCGTCGGGATCAAGCCGACCTACAGCCGCGTCAGCCGCTACGGCGTCGTCGCCTACGCGTCGTCGCTCGACCAGGTCGGGCCGTTCACCAAATCGGTGCGCGATGCCGCAATGATTTTGCGCACCCTCGCCGGCAAAGACGTGCGCGATTCGACCTGCTCGGCGCGGCCGGTGCCCGACTACGAACGCGCCCTGACTGGCGATATCAAGGGACTCCGAATCGGAGTGCCGCGCGAATATTTCGTCGAGGGCATGCAGCCTGAAGTCGAGCAGTCGGTGCGCGCCGCGCTCAAGCACTACGAATCGCTCGGCGCGTCCACGCTTGAGGTCTCGCTGCCGCACACCGGCTACGCGGTCGCGGCGTACTACCTGGTCGCGACCGCCGAGGCAAGCGCGAATCTCGCCCGCTACGACGGTATCCGCTTCGGCCTGCGCGTCAATGCCGACGACAACGTCGCGCTCTACGAAACTACGCGCGCACAGGGCTTTGGCGCCGAGGTCAAGCGGCGAATCATGCTCGGCACTTTCGCGCTTTCGGCCGGCTACTACGACGCCTACTACCTGAAGGGGCAAAAAGTGCGCACGCTGATTCGCAACGATTTCGAGCGCGCGTTCGAGAAATGCGATTTGATCGTCACCCCGGTCGCGCCGACGACGGCGTTCAAGCTCGGCGAGAAGATGAACGATCCGCTGACCATGTACCTCTCGGACATCTTCACGATTTCGGTGAACCTCGCCGGCCTGCCCGGGATGGCGATGCCGTGCGGGTACGACGCGAACAATCTGCCAATCGGGATGCAATTGATCGCGCCGCCATTCGCGGAGGAAACAATTTTGCGCGCGGGCGACGCGTTCGAGCGCACGGGAGCATTCAAACCGCGCGTGCTCGCGGTCTGACGTTGATATGACGAACAATCGTGAAGCGTACGAGGCGGTGATTGGACTCGAGGTCCATACCCACCTGCTGACCCGCTCGAAAATCTTCTGCGGATGCTCGACGACCTTCGGCGCGGGACCGAATGAAAACGTCTGCCCGGTCTGCATGGGCATGCCGGGCGTTCTGCCGGTACTCAATCGCCGCGTAGTCGAACTGGCTATTCGAACCGGCCTCGCGGCGCATTGTACTATCGCGCCCTATTCTATTTTCGACCGCAAAAGTTACTTCTATCCCGACCTGCCGAAGGGCTATCAGATTAGTCAGTACGAAACTCCCATTTGCAAAGGTGGCTATATCGATTTGCCGCCGACTGAGAATGGCGAGACGCGCCGGGTGAGGCTCACGCGAATCCATATCGAGGAAGACGCGGGCAAGAATATTCACGGCAACAGCGCGAGCCTGGTCGATTTCAACCGCTCCGGGGTGCCGCTGATCGAGATAGTCAGCGAGCCCGATCTGCGCTCCGCAGAAGATGCCGGAGCGTACCTGCGCCAACTGCGCGCGATCCTTCGGTATGTCGATGCGTCCGACGGCAAGATGGAGGAAGGGAGCTTCCGCTGCGATTGCAATGTGTCAGTCCGCAAGCGCGGCGCGACAGAGTACGGCGTCCGCACTGAGATAAAAAACCTCAACTCTTTCCGCTTCGTGGAGGACGCAATCGAGTATGAGGTCGATCGTCAAATAGCTATTGTCGAGTCGGGCGGCAAAGTCGCGCAGGAAACTCATCTGTGGGACCCGGCGCGCAAGGAAACGCGTCCGATGCGCTCGAAAGAGTATGCGAATGACTATCGCTACTTCCCCGAGCCCGACTTGCCGCCGCTGATCGTGCCTGCTGATTTGGTGGAAAAAGTGCGCGCGTCGATGCCCGAATTGCCGGCCGACCGCAAGGCGCGTTACGTGCGCGAGGGTCTGACAGAATACGAGGCCGGCGTGCTGCTGGCGGATCGCGACGTTGCCGACTACTTCGAAGCAACCCTGCCGGGACTGACAAATCGCAAGAGCGCGGCGAACTGGGTCATGACCGAAGTGCTGCGCGTGGCGCGCGACTCGGACCAGCCGTTCGTCGAAGCCGTGCCGCCGGCGGCCGAGGTCGGCGCGCTGCTGCGGATGATCGAGGCACAGAAGATAAGTCTGAACGCCGCGAAGACCGCGTTTGCCGCGATGGTCAAATCCGGCAACGGCGCGGAAGCGACCATCGTCGAGCTGGGCCTCGCGCAAGTATCAGACGAAAGCGCGATCGCCGACGCGATCGACAAGGTGCTCGCCGCGGAACCTGGCAAACTCGCCGAGTATCGCGCCGGCCGCGACAAGCTATTCGGATTCTTCGTCGGCGCAGTAATGAAAGCGATGGGCGGAAAGGCCAACCCGAAAGTGATCAACGAAATCCTGCGCGCGAAACTCGCCGGCTAACCCGCTACTTCGGGACATATACTTTGTAGCTGACCCCGCCGGGATTCGGTTCGCCGGTCGCGAATGCCTGGACGTTGTTGAGCCACGCGTACTTGCCCTTGCTCGAGGTCGCGAAGACCGGCGTCGTCGCCAGACCGTGCGGCCCGCTCGGACCCATCTTCGCGCGGCCAGTGTAGGTCATATAGATGTTCTCGCCGTCGTCGGTCTTCAGTACGAGGCGCACGTCGATAATGCCGACCTTGCCGTCGGGGCGAATCAGGAACCAATCGGCGCCGCTCGCGAGCACGGTACCCCTGAGACGCGGGCCCTCGAACTTGCCGCCGGTTACGTGCACGACGACGCGAGTCCCGTCAGGCGTGTCTGGAATCAATATCGGTGGCGCGATTGCGGCGGTGATTTCGAAGAGTAGTTCCAGTTCCATGCCAGGTACCTCGTTGATCTTTGGAGAGTCATCGCTCGAGGAGACCGAGGGGGCGCTCGCCGATTACCACATTCACCCTGATTACTCAGTTGAAGTTGAATGCTCTGCTGGCGTTGTCCCACAGGATCTTCTTCTTGCTCGAATGCGGGATCGACTGTTTGAGCAGCGCGTCGATGCCCCAGGGAAACGTTCCGTCCGGATGTGGATAGTCAGTATCCCACAGAAAGTTGTTGTCACCCACTATATCCAGCGCGGCTTTCATGGTTGGCTCGTCGCCGCGGAACGCTACGAAGAAGTTGCTTTTGAAATACTCAGTCGGGCGTTTGCTCAAATATTCGTGTTCCGAGTTGCCGCTGAAGTCCCAATGCTGTTCCATCCGCTGCAGCCAGTACGGAACCCATCCGCCGTCGGCTTCGACCTGGACGACGCGCAGCCTGGGGAATTTTTCAATGATGCCGTACCAGATGAGCCCCGCCATCGCGGCCATCGCTTCGAACGGATGCGACAGGATGTGGCCAGTGACGTGAGTGTCCATCCGATCGCCGAACGACTCGACCGACGCGGAGCCGGAATCGTGGGTGGAAATCGGGCGGCCGAGTTTTTCGACTTCAGCCCACAGCGGCAGGTAATCGTCGTGAAACAGGGTCCGGCCGCGAACCGGGTTGGGACGGACGTAAAAGCTGATGGCGCCGTTGTTAGCGGTTCGAGTCGCTTCCCTGATCGATTCGCCGACGTCCTGCATCGGCAAAATCGCCGCCCACTTCACCCGGTCTCTCGTCTTCGAGCAGTAATCGGCGCTCCAGTCGTTGTAGGCGCGGCAGCAAGCGGCGAGCAGTTGCGGGTCGCGGAATTCCCGGCCGAGCATCTGGCCGGCAGCGGTCGGATACACAATCTGGACGTCAACCCCCTGCTCGTCCATATCCATGATGCGGCTTTCGGGACTGAAGCCGAGCTTGGCGGCGCGTTCGAAACGCTTCATCGCCTTGCGCACGGCGTCGAGGAAGCCGGGCGCCGCCATCGGGTATTTGCCCTTTTCGCGGGTGAAGGGTTCGCCCTCGACCAGGAAGGTGCGGCGACCGGACTCGGGCGCAATCCCTATTTTCGGCGCGGAGGATTTGTAGCGCGCCTCGATGTAGCGTTCGAATACGTAATCGGGTTCCATCAAGTGAGTATCTACATCGGCGATTTTGAATCCGTCTTTCATAGTAGTCTCCAAATACTACTTGATCAGCTAATAGCTAATCGTTCGGAATAATCAGCGCTTTTACTCCACGGCGTTCGCGCAGGAGGTCGAATGCTTCGAGGCCGTGGGTAATAGAATAGCGATGTGTGACCATCGGACGTAAGTCCACCGCGCCGCTGGAAACCATCGCGATTGCGCGGCGCCAGGTTTCCGGGGTGCGGATGCGCGAGTTGATAATCGTCACGCCGTGGAAGAACAGGGAGCGCAGCTCGGCGGACTTGAGATCGCGCGCCGGCCATCCGACTTCGACCAGCTGGCCGCCGCGGCGGAGCAATTCGCGCGGCGAATCGATCGCGCCGGCCGCGTCGAAAACAACGTCAGCGCCGTCAGCGGGAAGCATCGCGCGCGCCTGATCGATCCAGTCGCGATCGCCGGCCGACACTGTTTTGAATCCCAGCTTGCGTGCCAGCGCGAGCCGATCCGCGTCCACCGCCAGGCCGGTCATTACGATGGAGGTGACGCCGAGGGCGCGCGCCGCCAGCGCGATACTGAGTCCGATGGGTCCGGGACCTTCGACGACGGCGCTGTCGCCCCCCTTAAGACACGATTGTTCGACGGCGTGGAGGCCCGTACCGAAGGGTTCGAGCAGCGCCGCCTGTTCGATGCTCATCGTGGAAGGAACGAGGTGCGCGTTTCCGACCGGTGCGACCGTGAATTCGGCGAACGCGCCCGACAGTGTGCTGGGCGAAGAGCAAAGATGGAAGCGGCCGGCGCGGCACGGACCGCATCGCCCGCAATGCCCGAAGGGATCGAGCGCGACGCGATCGCCGACTTTGAAGTTGGCGACTCGCGCGCCGACCTCGACGACTTCGCCGGCGGGTTCGTGGCCGAGAATTACGGGAAGCCGCGCGACCATCCGATCGGCACCGAGTTCCCAATCGACGATATGCAGGTCCGAGCCGCATACGCCGCATGCGCCGACGCGAACCAGCAGCGTGGATTCGGCGGGCGTCGGCACGGGAGCGTCGATCACTTCGGCGCCGGGCGCGGGACGGGTCTTTGCGATCGCTTTGACTGGCGCAACCTCCGAATATCTTCAATACGACGGCGCGCCGGTTCGCGTCAAAGAAAATGTGCGCGAGGAATCTCCGCGGAGGCTGAAAACGCTACTCCCAGTGACGGAGCGGAGCGCCGCGATAACGCATGCGCGGACGAATCAGCCGATTGTCAGCGTATTGCTCGAGCGCGTGCGCGATCCATCCCGAGGCGCGGCCGATGGCGAAAATTGCGGCCGGCATCGAGCGCGGGAAGCCGAGCATGCGGACGCATACGGTGAGATAGAAATCGAGATTGGGGCGCAGGCGCTCGCGTTTGGATACACTGCCTTCGACCTTGAACGCGGTTTCGAACAGGCGGCGGCCGCGGCGTTTTGCGATCGACTGCGCGACTTGCCGCAGCAGCGCGGCGCGGGGATCGCCGTCGGGATAAATGGCGTGACCGAAGCCCGGCGGCAAGCGATGGTCGCGAGTGAACGCCGCGAGGCATTGGTCAACCCGCGCGCCGGATTCGAGCTCGGCGAACATTGCCTCGATCCGATCGCATGCGCCACCGTGAATTGGTCCGCTCAGCGAACACAAGGCCGAGAGCACGGACGCGAACAGGTCGGCGCCGGTGCTCGCGATGACGCGGGCGGCGAAGGTCGAGGCGTTGAGCTCGTGCTCGGCGCAGGCGACCAGCACCCGATCAAGTGCTTCGACTTCCCATTCGGAGGCGCTTGATCCAGGGACCCACCCGAGCAGGCGCCCGGCCATGCCGGGGCCGCCGGGCGCTCCTGGAGCGGGCGGCTGCGCGAGCGCGAGCGGAAGCTGGCTTATGATGAGCTTGGCGCGATCGATGCGCGTGCGTGGGGGCTGACGGCGATCCCAGGCGGCGAGACTCGGCATCACAGCTTCGAGCCGCAGCAGCGGCGGCGCGTCGTCACCGACAGCGGCAAGCGCGTCGGCAACCGAGGGCGGCGTCTGCGCACCGTTGATCTCAGCACGCAGCGCGGCGATTTCTTCGGCCACGGGGCGCTCGCCACTCCACAGCAGGAGACAAACCTCCTCGAAAGACGCGTGCGCGACGATTTCCTCGATCGGATAGCCGCGATACGCGAGCTTGCCTTCGTTGATCGAGCTGACCGCCGACTCGGCGACGATGACGCCGGGCGCGCCGTCGTCGATACTCTTGGGCTGCGCGACGGTTACCCAGGTCGATGCGGCCGGCAGGCTCCGACCGCGGCGTCCGCGCTCGTTGGAAACGACCCCGCGCAGCGCTTCGATATCTGCGCGGCGATAAAGTGCCTGGCGGCCGACTTTGCGCCGATAACTTTTCAGCCAGCCGCGACTGACGTAGGCGTAGAGCGTGCCGAGCTTGACCCCGAGCTGGGCCGCCGCCTCGCTCGCGGTCATCATGCCGGCGCGTTCGGAATTGGCGCGTTCGAGATTGCGGGTGGCCACCATGAGAATCACGCCATGCGCGCAGGGGCGTCGTCAAGTGGTATCGATTCAACTTGCATCAAGATAGAACCATCTATATACAGTCAAGTTCACTGGAGGAGCGGCGTATGAGCTCGGCGGAAGTGCGGTTCAAGGACTTGCGCGCGGACTTCGGCAAGACCGCGAGCGACTACGGGCGGCATCGCGCGGGCTTCCCCGACGAATTTTTCGCGCGGCTCGCGGCGGCCGGGATCCTGCGCGCGGGAATGCGCGCGCTTGACCTTGGAACCGGCACCGGGACGATTGCGCGAGGGCTGGCGCTGCGCGGATGCGAAGTTACCGGGCTCGATCGTTCCGCTCCTCTGATGGAGCAGGCGGCGGAGCTGGATCGAGGCGCGCACGTGGTCGTGAAGTACCTCAATGCGCCGGCCGAGGACACCGGCCTGCCCGCGGCGGAGTTCGATCTCGTGACTGCGGGACAATGCTGGCATTGGTTCGATCGACCGCGCGCGGCAGCGGAGACGCGTCGCGTGCTGAAATGCGGCGGGCGTCTCGTAATCGCGCACTTCGACTGGATTCCCCTTCCCGGCAACATGGTCGAGGCGACCGAGCGCCTGATCGAGAAGCACAATCCAAAATGGAAGTTCGGCGGCGCCTTGGGGATCCATCCGCAATGGCCGCGCGATATGGCGGTCGCGGGCTTCAAAAATATCGAAACGTTTTCGTTCGACCTGGACGCGATCTACACGCACGAGGCCTGGCGCGGCCGGATTCGAGCAAGCGCCGGAGTAGGCGCGAGCCTTGAGCCAGAAGCAGTTGCGGCCTTCGACGATGAGCTGCGCGCGATGCTGGCGGAGCGGTGGCCTGAAGATCCAATGCTGGTAATGCATCGCGTGTTCGCGGCGATCGGTGTCGCGCCGTAGTTCGCTTTGACGGGTGGCGGTGAACCTCGGCTATAGTCGCGCCGTAGAGAGGGAGTGACTATGGATTTTGGAACGCTGATTTTCACCAAGCCGGAGCGCGCGATCACGGACGTCAAGTACGCCGAGGAGCGCGGCTTCACCCACGCCTGGATTCCCGATTCGCACATGATTTGGGGCGACACTTACGCGTGCATGGCGTTGGCGGCCGTGAACACGAAGAAGATCAAGCTCGGCACCGGCGTGGCGATCGCGTCGAACCGGATCCCGCCAGTGACGGTGCATTCGATTGCGACTATTAACCAGCTCGCGCCGGGACGCGTGATCTTGGGATTCGGCACGGGGCATACCGGGCGGCGCGTGATGGGATTGCCGCCGGTCAAGCAGGCGGAGTTTCGCGAACAGGTGCGCGTGATTCGCGATTTGCTGCGCGACGGCGAGGCGATTTACAACACCGAAGGACTCAGCCGGAAAATCAGGTACCTGCATCGCGATCGGCGCTTTATCAATCTCGACGACAAGATTCCGCTGTACGTGGCGGCCAACGGGCCCAAGACTTTGGCGCTCGCGGGCGAGTTCGGCGACGGCGCGATCACGACCGGCGTAACCGACGCGGATCGAGTCGGCGCGGTGCGGAAAAGTCTCCAGGCGGGCGCCGCGAAGGCCGGGCGTAACGCGGATAAAATGCCGATCGTATCGCTCACGCACATTTGCGTGTTGCGGCCGGGCGAGAAAACCGATTCGCCCCGCGTCAAGGCGATGACCGGGCATTGGGTGATGGCGAGTTTTCACGCGATCGCGGCCGGCTACGCCCGCGCCGGCTATCTGCCCGAGGCGGTCGCCGAGGTGTACAAGGCGTACGAAGAGTACGTCGCGAAGATGAAGACGCCGCCGGCCGAGCGCTACCTCGAGCTGCACATCGGGCATTGCACGTACGTCGCGCCGCTCGAGCAGAAGTACGTGACGCCCGACACCATCGCGGCGACGACGATAATCGGGTCGAAGGAGGAAGTCGTCGAGCGGCTGCGCTCGATGGAGCGCGCGGGCCTGTCGCAGGTGTTTATCAATCCGCCGATGGACGGCTACAACGATTGCATCGACGAAATTTCGCGCGACGTGATCGCGCGCATGGGTACTTATTCCCTTGAAGCAAGTACGCGATAACGGCAGAATGATGCCCGACGTGACAGGTCGGCGGCGTTAAGCTCACTCCGTTATTTGGCAGGTCCAGACAGCGGTTTGTGGGCCATCGCAAGGAACAGTTCTTCGCTGAGAGCCAATACTGGTCGCCAAAAGGAACGCGCCGTAGTGCAACTCACTTGGAATTGGTCCGCCAACAGCCGAATCACAGCCTCGATTGAGCATCTCAGAATCGGGAAATGGACATCCTCAAGTTCCTGCATGCTGCCCCTTGGTAAGCATTTTTGATGGAGAGTTCCGCGAATATGGAGATGACCAGCGGGATAGCGATTCGGCGGATTCCGCTCATAATCATAACGAAAGACCCAACTGTCATTGGTCTCGTCGAGTTGATACTGATAGCTGGCTTCTACTACTTTCATGCGTATCCCGTCTGTTGTTTTTGCCAACATTAACGATACAGACACGCGCAAGAAATGGCCGTCGCGAAGCGGCAACGGACCGACGAGATTGGGACCGGCAATATCGAAAGTGCCTGCTCGCGGACCAGCCTTGAGCTTCAACTGTCCGGTTGAGTGCATGACAGTGCGACGAAGCTGGAAGTCCAGCAGCTGGCGAAATGCTTCGGGCGAGTGCTTCGTGCCCGCTTTGATTTCGTTCGTTAGTTTCCGAACGGTCGCTAGTGCTGCTGGAAGTTTGATTTGCTCGCTAACTCGCAAAAATCGGATCATTCTTGCGAAGCAATCTGGCGAGCGACAACAAATCGGCTACTGTACCGCGGTCACGCAATTTTCCCTGTCGCTCAAGCCTGAGAAGCTTTTCAGCGGACATGCCACAACGCTGTCGCGCCTCTTTTTGAAGGCACGTAACGATCTCTTCCCTCGTTAGCTGGACGAAGTGGCCGTTGCCATTTCGTCCATTCTTTGCTTGCTTCTCCACAGTCTTAGCGTGGACGCAAGAGCAGCGTCCAGCAACGAAAAGGTGCCCTTTGGCTCATTCCCGCGCGATCTTGCGATCTTGAGTGATGCGTTATGTCAGCGTAACTTGTAGAGTAAGCGGGCCGTGGCTGAGAGTGCCGGGGATGCGTCTGCCAAACAACAAGCCACCGACTCTCAGTTCACGTGCCCGCCCACGGAGAGGTGGGTGAGCATGGTTAAAACCACCCGATTCAAGATCGGGCACGCTGTTGCAGCAGCGTCGAGCGTTCGAATCGCTCCCTCTCCGTCTGTTAGAATAATCTCCGTGTGCGCGATACGTAATAGCGCAACGTAAGAATTGCTCTCGCGAGCGTTAGGCAGATGGACGAAAGGACTCAAAAAGAAATTGCCGAGTGCGGCGCTAGAGTTCGGGAAATTGACGCCAAGCGAAAAAAGCTGGCGTCAGAAATCGAGGAACGCCAAGCGGAAGACGCGCGGCTCGTGCTCCAGCGCGACAAGGAAGTCTACGGGATTAAGCTGCTTGAACGGACGCTCGATGACACGGCACGAGAGAAAAGCTGGACTGCGCAGCATCGCGCCAAGCGTCCGGGCGATCCGCTCTCTGTTTCGGCGCTCATGCAACAAGTGCTCGAAAACTATCCAGACGGCCTAAAACTGCCCGCTCTGCTTGTTGAGGTACGCAAGATCGGTTTTCACACTGATTCCAAAGAACCGATTGCCGTGCTGACTTCCACTCTTCATCGACGTAAGGATCTTTTCGCGCGGCGGAATGCTGGACACCGTGATCTAAAGAACGTGCGGTGGTGCCTAACAAAATACCTGGACTCGACAGAAGGAATGTTTGGTAAAGTAATGAAAGGCGATTTTTCCAACGTAATCGATTTGCCTAAAGCGCGCTCATGAAAAAACGACCATTCACGAAAGAAGATTTCACGGGAGTGTTTCGCGCTCTGGTTCTTTCGTCGGAGTCGGGCGAGAAGAAGGCAGCCGCGAAACAATCGCGCGGAACATCGAAGCCCCGTCGCGCCGGTGATTCCAGCGGAAAGCGTAAGCGTTGAGATAGCCCTGTAGATACCGGCTTCCGACGTGACGATTCGCGCCGCGTATTCCGTTCTTCGCGATGCTCCAAAACGATTCGACGCTGTTCGTATGCGCCTCGCCTTCAACGTAGATGTTGGCAGTGTGATAGACGCGCTTGTGATCGTAGCCCATCCTAGGAAGGGTGCGGTAAACCTTGGCCTCATCGGTAAATATCATGCTCTTGGGCAGAACGTGCTTGCGCACTCGCGGAAGGATTTGCATGGCTGATGCATCGGTGATGACGTGCGTTACCATGTTCCCGCCACGCTGCACGATTCCGAGAACCGGAGTTTTTTCAGGAATCCGGTGCCAGCCGGTTTCAGGATCGATATGAGTGTTTTTTGCTTTCCCGCCGAAATAGGATTCGTCGATTTCGACATCGCCCAATAGTTCAGTCAGTTCCGAAATATCGTCCGTCATCATCTGGCGGATCATTCGCATCATGCGCCACGCGGTTTTGTAACCGCAGCCGACTTCGCGCTCTAGATGCTTGGCTGCGATGCCCATGCGCGTTGTCGCCATGAGGAAGATCGCGCGAAACCAGTAGACCAGTGGCGTGCGGGAGTCCTGTAGAATCGTTCCTGCTTGCGGATAGACGTGCGTTCCGCACGAGTCGCAGGCGTAGCAGAGGCGATTCTTTACGCGATGATGCTTACGAATCTGCTTGCACTTGCGACAGGTGATGCCATTCGGCCAGCGCAAGTTCTTGAGCCATTCGAGGCACGCTTCATCGTTAGGGAAATCTCGATTAAGGTCCGCTAGAGTGTATTTCGGCTGCATGAGAAATACTTTACACTCAAGCAAGTACTTGTGTCAAGGGAATAAGTACCCGCGCATGTGATCGAGTTAAGTCGCGGCGACTTCCGCTCACTACAGAGGCGCATCTAGATGATGCCCTCGCGCTTGAGATCTTCGAGCTGGCCCGCGCCGAGTCCGAGCAGTTCGCCGTAAACATCGGCGTTGTGCTGGCCGAGCAGCGGCGCGGCTTTCACTTCGACCGGCGAATCTTCCAGTCGCACCGGACATCCCGGCATCGTGAAGTCGCCGCGGGTGGGATGCTTGAACGTCACTATCATGCCGCGCTCTTTCAGATGGGGATCGTTCAGCAGCTCGACGCTGTCGAGCACGGCGCCGCATGGCACGCCCGCCTCGCCGAGGATGCGCATGACCTCATACTTGGTGTGGCGCCCGGTCCATTCGTTGATCATCGCGGTCAGCGCCTCGACGTTTTTCGCCCGTTCCCGTCCGATGAAGCGTTGGTCGCTCAATATCTCAGGATGCCCGATCACTTGGCACAGGCTCACGAACATCTCGGGCGACGTGCACAGGATGTAGCAATAATCGTTGTCGCCGCCTGGCGCACATTTATAGATGTCGCCGGGACCGCCGCCGCCGACGCGATTGCCGCTGCGCGGCGTAGGCTTGTGCGTGATGTAGGTGCCCATCATCGGCACGCGCACGAAATTCAGCACCGCCTCCTGCATCGCGACTTCCACCTTCTGTCCCTTGCCTGTCCGCTCGCGCTGGATGTACGCGGCGAGCACGCCGACCGCCGCGTGCATGCCGGTGCCGGTGTCGCCGATCGTCGGCCCGGGCTTGAGCGGCGGCGAACCGGGAAACCCCGTGAGCGCCATCGCGCCGCCCGACGCCTGCGCAATCATGTCGAAGCTTTTGTATTTGCTGTAGGGCCCATGCGTGCCGAAGCCCTTGATCGTCAGGTAGATGAGACGCGGATTTATTTCGCGCAATCGATCGTAGCCGAGGCCGAGACCCTCGAGCGTGCCGAGCGAGAAATTTTCCGTGAGCATATCGACCTGCTTGACCAGGTCGATGAACATCGCGCGGCCCTTCTCGCTCTTGAGGTTGAGCGTGATGCCGCGTTTGTTGGCGTTGAGCAGAATGAAGTAGTACGAATCAACGCCCGGCTTTTCGGTCAGCAGCCAGCGGCCCTGCTCGCCCATCTTCGGCGACTCGACTTTGATGACGTCGGCGCCGAGCCACGCCAGCATCTCGGTGCACGAGGTGCCGGCCTCGAACTGCGTCATGTCCAGGACTTTGACCCCGCTCAGCGCCTTTTCCATCGCGATCCTCCTGCCGCTTGCAACTAACTGATCTAGCGCCAGCCGTGGAGTGGCGGCAAGCCTCGAACCGTGCATGGGGTTAAGTCTTTTATCGCGCTCTGGTAGAGATCATGATGAACAGGCAAATGGCTGACACCGCGATATCGAAGCTCGCACGAATCCGCGAAGAACTGAACCGGATGTTCCTCGAACGAACCGATCTGATCGACGGAGCAATCGTCGCGATGCTGTCGGCCAATCACGTGCTGATAATCGGTCCGCCCGGTACGGCGAAATCGATGCTGGCCGACGAACTGTGCCGGCGAATCGAAGGGGCTAATTACTTTCAGTGGCTCCTGACCAAATTCAGCACGCCGGAGGAAATTTTCGGCGCGGTCAGCCTGAAGGGACTCGAGCAAGACGACTATCGGCGCGTCACCACGCACAAACTGCCCGAGGCGCACATCGCGTTCCTCGACGAAATCTTCAAGGCCAACTCATCGATCCTCAACGCGCTGTTGACGATCATCAACGAACGAATTTTCCACAACGGTCGCGAGCGCGTCCCGGTGCCGCTGATCACGATGTTCGGCGCGTCCAACGAGCTGCCCGACGAAGATGAGCTGACCGCGCTTTACGATCGCTTCATGCTGCGGTTCATGGCCGACTACATAACCGAAGAGCACGGCTTCATCCGCATGATGGCAGGCGGCCCGCAGCGCACGCGCACGACGCTGCAATTTGCGGAGCTCGACGAATTGCGCGCGGCGGTGGCGGCAGTCACGGTGCCGGGCGCGATCCTCGAGGCGATTGTGCAAATCCGGCGCGAGCTCGCGCGCGATCAAATCGTGGTGTCAGATCGGCGCTGGAAGAACTCGCTCGGCATTTTGCGCGCGCATGCGATACTGGTCGGACGCAGCGCGGTGACCGAAGACGATCTGATGTTCCTCGCGCACGTGCTGTGGAAAGATCCGGAAGAGCGGCCCAAGGTCGCCGAAGCGCTGCGCCGAATCGTGCGCGGATACGAGGACAAGCTGCAGGAGCTGGTGTTCGAAAGTCGCGAGCTGCGCGAATACGCCGAGGGGGCGTGGGAGAGCGAAGAGCTGCGGCGGCGCGCGCTGACCGAAGCTAATGCCAAGCTCGCAAATATCGCGGCGCGTTTCGACGTTCTGATGAAAGAAGCGTCGGACTCCGGCCGCGCGATTGCCAACGCGGAGCGGATGCGGGTCGAGGTCAAGGATATTCAGCAAGCCGTGTTCCGCAGAAGCGTCGGCGATTAGCAATTCATGCCGGCTGAAGAAACCACGCCAGCAATCGTGCTTCGAGCGCGCGACTATGCCGAGTCGGATCGAATCGTCACTCTGCTGACTCTCAACGCCGGCAAGCTCAGCGGGATCGCGAAGGGCGCCAAGGCCTCGCGCCATCGCTTCGAGCGCAAGCTCGAGCCGTTTTCGCACGTCGTCCTGCACTATCGACGCCGCCCCCACGGGCAGTTGGTGTTTATCACGCGCGCCGAAGCCGCCGACCTGACCCAGCACGTGCTCGACGACGACCTCGCCAAGATTGCGCTCGGCAGCTACATGCTGGAACTCACCGACGCGTTGACGACCGAGGAGAGCGAGGCGGCCGAGGCGTATCGCGTGCTGTCGGAAGGGCTCGGCGCGCTCAGCACCAGATTCGCGGACGCGGCGCTGCGCCAGGCCTTCGAGATGCGGATGCTGGGATGGGCGGGTTTCGGACTGGAGTTCACGCGTTGCCGAATCTGCGCGACCATCAACGGCGACAACGGCGCGACGGTCTATTTCGTCGTCTCGCGCGGCGGAATAGTGTGCGCCAAATGCCGGCCGTCGGTGGCGGAGGGCGCAATCAAGCTGTCGAGCAGGGGCGCCGCAATCCTCGCGCGATTGGGCAATCTGCCGATGGACGACTCGCCCGGCTCGGAGGCCGCCGGTCCGGACGGCGCGCTCGCGCTCGCGCGCTTCATCGGCTCGATCGTGGATCGGCGGCTGCGCAGCCAGGAATTTCTCGATTCAGTTTTGCCGGGCACAACCAAAACCTGAAGATCAACCGCCGGCTTCGCGCGCCGGAGACTCTCCAAACACCACTTCGGGCGCTCGGTAGCGGCCGCTCTTATGCTCGATGAGCACGATTCCGCAATTCGGCGGTACGTGAGCATTTTCCCATTGGCCGGTAACATGCGCCCACACCGCTCGCATCACGCCGCCGTGACTGACGACTACGATCTCGTCGTCCGCGTATTTCTGCGCTACGCGATCGAGCACCGGCGCCACGCGGCGCAGCACGTCCTCATGACTCTCGCCATTCGGCGCGCGCCACACCCACGAACGCTTCGGATCGAAGGTGGGATCGTTGGCGATCGACTCGTACGGCTGTCCCGCGAGGTCGCCGAGACTCTGCTCGCGAAACTCCGCTTCGTATTCGATCGGGATGGCGAGTTCCGCGGCTATGATGAGGCCGGTCTCGCGTGCGCGCGCGTAGGTGCTCGCGATCACCATTGTCGGCTGAAATTTCAGCTTGATTCTGACGGCGGCTTCCAGAGCCTGGCGGCGGCCGAGGTCTGTGATCTTCGCCTCGCCCGACGTGGTGAAGCGCCGAATCGCGTTGCCCTCGCTCTCGCCGTGACGAACCATTATCAGCTTGCCCATAGGGTCGAAATTCTCTCCGAAAATCAAGTTTGGTGCGAGCGCAACGATGCGGTGCTTCAGGTCTTGGGCTTGTCGTCGGCGACACCGGCGAGTTTTGCGAACGCGCGGAACGGCTCGAACAGATCGATCGGCATCGGAAATACGGTGGTGGAATTATTCTCGGTCGCGATCTCCTTGAGCGTCTGCAGGTAGCGAAGCTGGAGCGTGATTGGACTCTTGCTCATGATCTCGGCCGCATCCGCAAGCCGCTGGGACGCCTGGAATTCGCCTTCCGCCGCGATGACCTTGGCGCGCCGCTCGCGCTCGGCTTCGGCCTGCGCCGCGATCGCGCGCTGCATGTCCTGCGGCAAGTCGATGTTTTTCAACTCGACCAGCGTGACCTTCACGCCCCACGGCTCGGTTTGCGAATCGACGATTTCCTGGATGCGCGCGTTGAGCTTGTCGCGCTGGCTCAGCAGTTCGTCGAGTTCGGTCTGGCCGCCGACCGAGCGCAACGTGGTCTGCGCGAGTTGCATCGTGGCGAACAGGTAATTGGCGACCTCCGTGACCGCGCGCGACGGATCGACGACGCGAAAATACAGCACCGCGCTGACTTTGACCGTCACGTTGTCTTTGGTGATGACGTCCTGCGGCGGAATATCCAGCGTCACGGTCCGCAGATCGATTCGCGCCATCCGCTCGAGCACGGGAATCACGAAGATTACGCCCGGTCCGCGATACGGAGTGAGGCGGCCGAGGCGAAAGACGACGCCGCGCTCGTACTCGTTGAGGACCTTGAGCCCGCTCAAAACGAAAACTACGCCGATGAAGACGACTATGCCGACTCCGCTCGCCATCGCGATTCTCCTTCGCCCCCAATGCGCGCGAGGCTTGTCGATACCCTACGCTATCCTGCGAACCGTGCGAAATCTTCCGCCGCTACGCTACTTTCCGCACTTGCAATTCCAGGCCGTTGATCGCTTTCACTTGAGCGCGAGCGCCGGCGCTCAGGGCGTCGGCGCTGACTGCGCGCCAAATCTCGCCATGCACGAAAACTTTGCCCGCCACGCCCGGAGCGATCGCCTCGCGCACTTCGCCGACCTCGCCCACAATTCCTTCCGCGCCGGTAGTCGAGCGGTTGCGGCGCTCGCGCGCCACGACGTATCCGATGCCGAGGATGATCAGTGTCAGCGCCCCGGACGCGCCAAATATGATGTCGCGATTGACCACCAGGTCGGTCTTCGACGTGTCGATCAAAAATAGCGATCCGAGGACGAACGCGACCACTCCGCCCAGCCCGAGGATTCCGTAGCTGGTGACGAAGGCCTCGGAGATGAGCATTCCGACGCCCAGAAAAATCAACAGCAGGCCGGTGAGATTAACCGGCAGCACCTGGAACGACGCCAGCGCGAGCAACAGGCAGATCGCGCCGGCCACGCCGGGAAAGATCACGCCGGGATGCGCGAACTCGAAGTAAAGCCCGATCAATCCCGCCATCAGCAGCAGGTAAACGATGTTGGGATCGGCCAGCACGTTGAGCAGGCGCTGCCCGGGCGTCATCCGCACCCGGCGCACCGCGGCGTCGGCAATCGCGAGCGTCACCGTCCGGCCCTCGACCTGGACTTTGCGGCCGCTGGCCTGCGTCAGCAGGCTGCGCAAATCCGGCGCGACGATATCGACGACGTTCTTCGCCAGCGCCTCGCGCTCGCCGATCGCGACGCTGTGGCGAACCGCCTGCTCGACCCAATCTTCGTTACGCCCGCGCTGCTGCGCGATCGCGCGCGCGAAGGTCGCGGTGAAGTTCTCGACCTTCTGACCCATCGCGCCCTTGATGTCCTCGCCGCCCTCTTCCACCGGATGCGCTGCGCCAATCGTCGTCCCAGGAGCCATCGCGGCGACATTCGCGGCTTCCGTGATGAAGGTTCCGGCGGACGCGGCGCTGGCGCCCGACGGCGCAACATAAACGATCACCGGTACCGGCGCGGCGAGAATAGCTTTGACGATCTTTTCCGCGGAGTTCAGCAGACCGCCCGGCGTGTCGATCTCGATCACCAGCGCGCTTGCGCCTTCGGCATTTGCGGACGCGATCGAATCTTCGATGTAAGACGCGGTCGCCGGATTGATCGATCCGTCAATCGTGATCAGCTCGACCCACGGCGGCTGCGCGGCCGCTTTCGCCGGCGCGTCAGCGGCATAGGTTCGCTGCGATGCGAATGCACCAGTCGCGATCGCCAACGCCGCGACTGCGAAAACGAATCTTGCGCGCATCTTCACGACGAGGACCCGCCGCGCCGCGGAATCGGCATGCCCAGATATTTCATCACTTCCTGAATATCCGCCCACACCAGCCGCTTGTCGCCGGGCGTGCGCAGCAGGTACGCGGGATGAAACGTCGGCATGAACCGGATACCGCGAAAATCCTGCCAGTTGCCGCGCAGCTTGCTGATCGGGATCTTCACTTTGAGCACCGCCTGCACCGCAAAGGTGCCCAGCCCGACGATCGCGCGCGGGCGCACGACGTCAATCTGGCGAAACAGAAACGGCTCGCATGCCGCGACTTCGTCCGGCTCCGGATTTCGATTGTCGGGCGGACGGCACTTGATCACGTTGCAGATGTACACGTCCCCGCGGCTGATACCCATGCCGCGCTCGATGATGTCGGTCAGCAACTGACCCGCGCGGCCGACGAAAGGCTCGCCGCGAGCGTCCTCGTCGGCGCCCGGCGCTTCGCCCACGAACATCAACTGCGCGTTGGGATTGCCGACCCCGTAAACAAGATTGGTGCGGCGCGGCGCCAGTTTGCATCGCCGGCAATCGCCGATGAACGCTCGCAACTCGTCGAGCGTCGAGGTCTTTTCGAGCCCCGGATATTTCGAGAGAAGTTCCGTCGGTATCGGCGCCGCGTCGGACTTGCTCGATGGAGAAGTCGATGCGGCCGGCATCGCGCGAGGCGCGGAAGACGCCGATGCGGGAAGACCCTCCATCCCCTCTTCACGCAACTGCTCGATGTAGTCGCGGATTGTGGCGACAATCGTGCGGCGATCCGGCGGCGATGACGCGTCCATCGATTATCTGACGGCGCGCAGGCGCGAGGATTTTTCCGCGCGCCCCGCTTTCGGTTTGACGGCCCGAAGCGCGACGATTCGATCGAGTATCAGGTCGGCGACTGCGTCCTTGGACATCTGTGGATGGCTCTGGGAGCTGCCGTCAGCGCCGATTAGCGTCACGATATTGGTATCGACATCGAAGCCGGCGCCTTCCCGCGTCACATCGTTGGCGACGATAAGGTCGAGCCCTTTGCGTTTGAGCTTGGCCCGCGCGTTGGCTTCGAGATCATCGGTCTCGGCCGCGAATCCGATCACGATGCGCGCGCCCTTCTTCGCCACCAACCGCGGCAGTTCGTCGGCAATCGACTCCATTTCGAGTCGAAGTCCGCGCGCGTCTTTCTTGATCTTGCCGCGCGCCGGATTCACGGGACGAAAATCCGCAACCGCCGCCGCCATTACGAGCGCGGTTGACCACGGAAAATTGCTGCCGGTTTTAGCCAGCATCGCCGACGCCGTAACCGTGTCGATTCGCTCAACGCCGTGAGGCGTCGCGAGCGCCGACGGCCCCGCCACGAGTCGCACCGACGCACCGCGACGCCACGCAGCGCGCGCGATCGCAAAACCCATCTTGCCCGACGAACTGTTCGAAACGAATCGCACCGGGTCGATCGGCTCCCGTGTCGGTCCCGCCGTTATCAAGATGTTCTCGCCCTTAAGATCCTCCGCCGAAAGCATCTTCTCGATTTCCCCGACGATGATCGCCGGGTCCGGCAGCCGCCCCTTGCCCTCGTAGCCGCACGCCAGCGCGCCCTCGCCCGGCTCGATTATCACCGCGCCCCGCGCGCGCAGTTTCGCGACGTTCTCAATCACCGTCGGATGCTCGTACATGTGCACGTTCATCGCAGGCGCAAACGCGACTCGCGCGCGCGTCGCGAGCAATACGGTGGTGACGATGTCGTCGGCGATTCCGACCGCTGCCTTGGCGATCACATCCGCCGTCGCGGGCGCGATGACAATCGCGTCGGCGCTGTCCGCGAGCCGAATGTGCCCAATCTCGGATTCCTGCGTCAGCGAGAACGTGTCGGTGGCAACCGGATTCGCGCTCAGCGTCTGCAGCGTCAGCGGCGTAATGAACTCGGTGGCGTTGCGCGTCATCATCACGCGGACATTCGCACCCGCATTGACGAGCAGCCGCACCAGTTCCGCCGATTTGTAGGCGGCGATTCCGCCACTCACGCCGAGCACTATCGTTTTGTCCTTGAGCGGAGACATTCAGCTCACCGAGCGCTGGCCTGGGCGCGTGCAAAGCACTTATGCGCCGGCTTTGGCACATCGATATCAACAAAGTAGCGGCGCGGGTACAGATAATCTTCGCCACTCTCGTCGATTACCCGCACCAGCCCGTGCCGTTCGCCATCGGGATCCGGAATCGCGCGATAAACTTTCCGGATCTCCAGCGAAGTCCGATAGGATCTGTTCTGAACGCAGAGCAGGAAATGCAAGCTTCCGTTTCTGTGAGTCAATCGCTCCATATCCGTTTCAGCTTGACCTCCTTTTTACCGCGGCCATGGGCCTCATACCAATGGACCTCTCCGTTCACAATCGTACCATCGGCGAGCCGCACTTGCGCAACGCCCTTTCGCTTACGCCAGTTGCCGGCCCCGTAGGCTTTGTGCAGCCGCCTAAGCTCGCGGATGCCGCCCGAACGGGCGATCGTCTCAATGCTGGCAATTTCACCGAGAATTTCAAAATGAATCATCTTCAAGGCAATGTTCTCCCTGTTGCCAGGCGAAGCCTGACGGGCCAGAACGTTGCCTCCAACTACTGTACGTGTTCGCGGAGGTTTGAACCGCATTGGCTTGGGCCCCAAACGGGGGGTGCAGCCTCATGGTTCGGATGCCTATGTCATCCCGCGTGTTACGCGGCACTCCCGAATATTATGGCGGCGCTGCGGCGTGATCAACTTAGCCGGGATCTCAGTCGTAGTATTCCAGCCCGAGATGCGTGATCAGGTCTTCGCCGCGCATCCAGCGTAGCGTGTTTTTGAGCTTCATCAACTGGATGAAGATGTCGTGCTCGGGATAAATGTTCGGCGCGTGCATCGGCGCCTTGAAGTAGAACGACAGCCACTCCTGGATGCCGCGCATGCCCGCGCGATGCGCCAGATCCATGAACAGCACCAGGTCGAGCACCAGCGGCGCCGCCAGGATCGAATCGCGGCACAGGAAATTAATTTTGATCTGCATCGGATAGCCGAGCCATCCGAAGATATCGATATTGTCCCAGCCTTCCTTCGAGTCGCCGCGCGGCGGGTAGTAATTGATTTTCACCGAGTGGAAAACATCTTTGTACAGCTGCGGATGCAGTTCGGGCTGAAGGATTTGGTCGAGCACCGACAGCTTGGTCTCTTCCTTGGACTTGAACGATCCCGGATCTTCGAGCACCTCGCCGTCGCGATTGCCCAAAATGTTGGTCGAGAACCATCCCGACATCCCGAGCATCCGCGCCTTCAGCCCCGGCGCGATCAGCGTCTTCATAAACGTCTGCCCGGTCTTGAAGTCTTTGCCGCAAATCGGGAGGTTGCTCTCGCGCGCGAGCTCGAGCAGCGCCGGCGTGTCGGTGGTCAGATTGGGCGCGCCGTTGGCGTACGGGATGTTCATCTTGAGTGCGGCATACGCGTAAATCTGGCTCGGCGCGATTTCGGGATCGTTGCCGGCAAGTCCGGCCTCGAATGCTTTCAACGTCTCGTGCACCGCCGCCGGCCGATGGAAGACCTCGGTCGAACCGCACCACACCATCACGGTGCGCGCGACGCCGGTGCGCTGCTGGAACTGCCGGATGTCCTCCATCAGCATCGCGGCCTTGTCCATCTTGGTGCGCGCTTCCTTCAAATTGGGGCCGCGGATATTGCGCACGTAATCCTGATCGAAAACTGCATCCATCGGATGAAGTTTTTCCAGCGGCTCGCGCACCTGCTCCAGGAGCCCTCGATCGAGCACCGCGGCGTTGAGCGCCGCTTCGTAGGCACTGTCTTCATAAATGTCCCAGCCGCCGAATTCGAGGTCTTCGAGCTTCGCCAGCGGCACAAAATCCTTGATCAGCGGCGTACGTCCCTCGGTGCGCTTGCCGAGGCGAACGGTCGCGAGCTGGGTCAATGATCCGATCGGCGCGCCGAGGCCGCGCTTGACCGCCTCGACTCCCGCGATGAACGTCGTGCTGACGGCGCCGAGGCCCGGAAGCAGAACGCCGAGCTTGCCGTCCGCCGGCGCAATCCGGACGGGACCTTTTGTCGTCAAACTTCAGAGCTCCTTGGCGTCAGGCCTTGCGGAATCGGGACGGAAATTCCGCGCCGAAGGTTTGATCGGGATGCAGCACGCGCGCGCGCTCGATCAGCACCTCTTCGGTTTCGGGAATGTTGGGGTCGGGGATGCAGCAATCGACCGGGCAAACCGCCGCGCACTGTTCCTGGTCGAAAAAGCCGACGCACTCGGTGCATTTGTCGGGGACGATGTAGTAGATGTCGTCCTTGATCGCGGGCTTGTTCGCGCCGTTGAGTTCCCACTGCGCGCCGCCTTCGTAAATCGCGGTGTTGGGGCACTCCGGCTCGCACGCACCGCAATTGATGCATTCTTCTGTTATCAGCGTGGACATTTTCGCGCTCCGAAACTGGTCCTGGTTTTGACAAAGAGATCGGACCGAACGGCAACAATAACGGCGCGCGGCAGGAGGAGCAAGTATTTCAAGGCGCCAGTCGGTCAGTCGGCGACCACATTCGCGATCCGTCGCGCAAGCTCTAAAAACGCAATGCTGGCCGGATGCGCGGGATTCGCGACGACGATCGGCATGCCGTCGTCGCCGGCCTGGCGCACGTCGGGGTAGATCGGAATCCGCGCGAGCAGTTGCGTCCCCTCTTCCGCCGCCATCCGCTCGCCGCCCCCATAGCCGAACAGTTCGTCGCGCTCGCCGCAATCGGGACAGACGAAATAGCTCATATTCTCGACCACGCCCAGAATCGGGCAATGCACCTGGCGAAACATCTTGACCGCGCGCGTCGCGTCGAGCAGCGCAACGTCCTGCGGCGTCGTCACGATCACGCAGCCGTCGAGCGAGACCTGCTGCGCGAGCGTCAACTGTGCGTCGCCGGTCCCGGGCGGAAGATCGACCACGAGGAAATCCTGCGAACCCCACAGCGTGTCCTTGAGGAATTGCCGCACCGCGCCCATCACCATCGGTCCGCGCCAGATTACCGGCGCCTTTTCGCCGAGGAAAAACCCGATCGAGATCAGCTTCACGCCGAATTTTTCGATTGGGTAAAAGTTCTGCCCGCCCGCCGACTTCGGCCGCTCGTCCCCGACGTTGAACATCATCGGCACCGACGGCCCGTAGATGTCGGCGTCGAGCAGGCCGACGCTGAGCCCCAATCGCGCGAGCGCCACCGCAATATTGGCCGCGACCGTGGATTTGCCGACTCCGCCCTTGCCGCTGCCCACCGCAATGATGTGCTTGGTGCCTTCGAGCCGCACGCGCCCGGTCTTCTCGCCAAGCTCGGCTTCAATCCGATGCACCCGCAGCTCGACCGTCGGCACGCCAAGGTCATGCGTCAGCGCGCGATGGATACTCGCAGCGAGCTCGCGAATCACCTCATCGCGCTCAGTGACCTGCCGCAGCGTGATTGCATAGCCGCCGTCAGGGGTGGGCTGCGCGTCTTCAACCAGGCCCAGCGCAACAATGTCCGCCGAATAACCGGGGTAGTTTACGTGTCCGAGCGCCTCGATAACCGCATCGTTGGGAACCTGTCGTGCCACTGATGCGATTATCGCAGATGCACCAGCCGGTCGAAAGCATGAACGGCCGCCGGCCATTTCTGAACGCCGTCAAATTTTCGGTGGGTCAGTTACAGTTTGCGCCCGCGGACCGCAGCGACAGGTTGAGCGCGCACGCACAGCCGCACTTCAGGCCTTGGTCGCTTTGATTGAAAAAATTGTCGGAATCGGATCGCCCTCGATATGCCACATGCCGTCGGCGCTCTGCTTCATGAATGGAAAATGCTGATAGATGCACTCCGCGAACTCGTGCAGATACTCGATTCTGAGTCCCGTCGCGGCGAGCGCACTGACGATGTCGCCGATCCGGTACATCCATTCGTGACTCTCGGAGACTGTTTTGGTGTGGTCGGAGTAGTCAGGCCCCGGCGGATCAACCCTCATCGCCGTATGGAAGTACGAAATCTCGAACTCCAGCTTGGTCGTCCCCGCGCGATTGTTGCTCATCAGCGTCAGCGGATGAAATTCGGCGATGTAAAAGAAACCGCCTGGCTTGACGAAACTCGCCGCGATCTCGGCCCATCGCTTGATATCAGGCAGCCAGCACAACGCCCCGTAAGACGTGAACACGATGTCGAACTGCTCATGCAGCACGTCGGGCGCATCGTAAATGTTCGACTGCACGAATCGCGCGGGGATTTTGCACTCCGAGCTGATCGAACGCGCCAACGCGATCGCCTTGTCGGAAAAATCCACCCCGGTGACGTTTGCGCCCAGCCGCGCCCAGGACATCGTGTCGAGTCCGAAGTGGCACTGCATGTGCAAAAGCGACTTGCCGCGAACCTCGCCGACCTCGCGCAGCTCGATCGGCTTGAGGACATTCTCCCCCGCCTTGAACTCCGCCAGCCGGTATCCCGGCGACGCCGCGTGATAGCCGGCCATCAGGTTCCACGCTTCGAGATTTGCCTTCAGCCGCTCGTCCATCGCATGCCACCAACCTATGGACGCTCCTGGCTGTAGTCCCACGACACCGTATGCGACGGCTTAAAGCTCACGACCACGACCTTGTTGCCCTTGAGCGATTTCGCGTACGCCTTGCCGAGCTTCTTGCCCAGGTACTCGATCGCCATCCGCTCGGTGCGCTTGTCGTCGATTTTTTCCTCGAGCGTGGCGCGTCCCTTCAGCACCACGGTCTTGTACGGCGCCTTCTTGGTATCGACCACCAGCGTGACTCGCGGGTCGCGCACCAGGCATTTGTATTTGAACGCCTCGGCGCCCGTGTGAAACACAATTTGCCCGTCAGCGTATTCGTACCAGGTCGGCACCGCGTGCGGCGCACCGTCGGGCGCGGTTACCGCGACCACTGCGACGTTTGGTTTCCTGAGCAGCTTCTCGATATCTTTTTTC
The DNA here is from genome assembly GCA_963717005.1 of uncultured delta proteobacterium. Classification (GTDB taxonomy): domain Bacteria; phylum Desulfobacterota; class Binatia; order Binatales; family Binataceae; genus Binatus. Next base: position 2,490,786 of record OY970324.1, on the reverse strand, counting down.
TTCATCGGCATGGGGACGATGGCTCCTGTAGCGGGTGCGGCAATTTCAGCTTTTCACTTGCCCTTGAAATTCGGTTTCTGTTTTTCACGAAACGCGCGGATTCCCTCGCGCACGTCCTCCGACGGATTCGTGATCATCACGTTGAGCGCGGCGTCCTCGAGCGCATTCTCGAGCGTCATCTCGCGCTGCTTGTACATCATCCGCTTGGCCAGCCTTATTGCGAGCGGCGGTCCGTCCGCGAGCCGCCGCGCGAAATCGTTCACGCGCGCCTCAAGCTCCGCGTGCGGCACCACTTCCGTGAGCAGCCCGAGCTCTAGCGCCGTCTTCGCGTCATAGACTTCCGACAGCAGCGTCATCTTGAGCGCGCGGTCCAGTCCCATGAAGCGCGGGAACAGGTACGCACCGCCTTCATCGCAGAGCAGTGCGAACTTGAGCGCCGTGTCCCCCAACCGCGCCTGATCCGACGCGATCCTGAAATCGCACGACAACGCCAGCGTCAGGCCGCCCGCGACCGCCGCGCCGTTGATCGCCGCGATAACCGGCTTGTCGAAACGATGCAGCGATATCACCAGCTGATGAAACCCTTCGCGCATCTCGAGCATGTGGCCCATCGGATGCCCATGGAAGCGCGAACGGCTCTCCGCAGCGCCGCTGATATCGCCGCCCGCGCAGAACGCACGTCCGCTCCCGGTAATAATCAGCACGCGGACGTCGTCGTCCTGGCGCGCGAGATCGATCGCTGCGCACATCTCCTTGACCATCGTCTCGTTGTAGCCGTTCATCCGCTCCGCGCGGTTGATAGTGATTTTCGCGATGTTGTCGCGCGAGCCGTAAATGATCGTCTTGAAGTCCATTCTTTGACCTCTCTCCTCTTTCGTCTTTGCATCATTCTGAGCGGAGGCGACTTCTGTCATCCTGACAAAGCGAGCAACGCGAGCGGCACGAAGGATCTCGGACAGCTTCGCGCTTCACGCGAAGCCGGTTCCGGTCTCCGAGTTCGCGCGCAGCGCGCGCTCCATTTCGGCCGCCGTTCAATTAGCTCACAAGCGCTCAGGATGGCGGACTGCGGAGTTTGCGGATCAGCCTCGGCCTACCGCCCCTTGAACGTAGGCGCGCGCTTTTCCAAAAACGCCTTCACCGCTTCGCGATGATCCTCGGTCCGCCCCGTCATCGTTTGTCCCCACGCCTCGCGGTCGAGCAGCTCGTTGAATTCGTGATTCAGCGCCGCGTTGAGATTCGCTTTCATGTAGCCGTAGGCAATCGTCGGACCGTTGGCGATGCGCGACGCGATCGCATGCACCTCGTCTTTGAACGAAGCCGCCGGCACTACCCGATTTGCCAGCCCGATGCGCAAGGCCTCGTCGGCGCCGATCACATCGGCCAGGAAATATAGTTCGCGCGCTTTCGCCGATCCCACCAGATGCGTCAGCGACCATGTCCCGCCGTAATCGCCCGAGAAGCCGACCTTGGCGAACGCCGTGCCGAAGCGCGCCGCGTCGGACGCAATCCTGATGTCGCAGGCCATCGCCAGACTCAAGCCGGCGCCGGCCGCCGGACCATTGACCGCCGCGATCGTCACCTTCGCCATCTCGTGCAGCATCAACGACGCCTCTTCGCCGCGCCTCAGACCCGCGACGCGATCCTCGATCGTCTGCACCGCGCCTTCGCCGCCGCCCGCGCCTTCGTTGCGCGCGCGCATCCCGCCGATATCGCCGCCCGAACAGAATCCGCGGCCCGCTCCAGTCAGCACGACGGCGCCGATTTCGGGATTGGTCGCGGCGCGCGACAGGTTGTCCACCAGCGCGCCCATCATCTCGCCGCTCATCGCGTTGAGTTTGTCGGGCCGATTAAGCGTGAGATACAGCACGCGGTCTTTAACTTCGGTCAGCAGGTCTGCCATTTTTAGGCCTCCAGAAATCCGGGTTCGATTTTTCGCTTTTTCACTTTCACTCTGGTACTACTGCACGTCTGCCAATCTGTCGAGTGCTGCCGCGACCGCCTGCGTGCCGTCGAGGTCGTGACCGAGCAAGGCCGCCGAGTTGAACATCGAGGCCATCAGCGACAGGCCCGGCAGCGCGAGCCCAGATTCGCGGGCAGCCTCGGCGACCAGCCGCAGGTCTTTGCGAATCAGCTTGATAAAGAACCCCGGCCGATAGTCGCCTGCGATTATCTTCGGGCCGAGATTCGATAACTGCCACGACGCCGCCGCGCCCGCCCCAATCGCCTCGACCACCCGCGACGCATCGAGGCCGCCGGCCCTGGCAAATTTGATCGCTTCAGCCGCCGCTTCCAGCGCCAGCGCGACCGCGATCTGATTCGCCAGCTTGGTCATCTGCCCCGCGCCCGGCGCGCCCATGTACGTGATCCTTTTTCCCATCAGCTCGAACAGCGGACGCGCCCGCTCGAACGCGTTCGCGTCGCCGCCGACCATTATCGCGAGCGTGCCATCGCGCGCGCCGACGTTGCCGCCCGAAACCGGCGCATCAAGGTAGTCCGCGCCCTTCGCCTTGAGCCGCACGGCGATTGCGCGCTCAGCCGTCGGCGCAACAGTGCTCATGTCGATCACGATCTGTCCCGCTTTGAGCGCAGGTTCGATCTTCGCGACGGTCGCCTCGACGTCAGGCGTGTCCGGCACCATGATAAAGACGACCTCCGCCCCCGCGACGCACGCCGCAGCATCGGCCGCGACAATCGCTCCGTCAGCCGCCATCACGCGCGCCTTCTCCACCGATCGATTGAACACGCGCACCCGATGCCCGCCGCCAATCAACCGCCGCGCCATCGGCGCACCCATTATTCCGGTTCCGATCCAACCAATGTCCATGCGAATGCTCCACTGAAACCAAAATACTAAGGTGCAGGGGTTACCCCAGGGGTTACCCCCGCGACGGTGTCGATGCCGAAGGAAGCGTGAAACCCACCGCGGGTTTCACATTCAATCAAATTTGTTTCCCTCAGCTCGGCTTGAGCGCGCGCCACGAAAATCCCGCCGGCGCGGTCGCCGTGATCAGCGCGATCGGAATCCAGAGCGTGAAAATAAATCCGATCAGCGGCTCATGCCACAGCCAGAATAGTCCGTACGTAAAAAAGGCCGTCACCAGCGCGCCGTGCAGCATCGTGCCCGACTCGCCCAGCCGCTCATCGATTCGCGAATACAGCTTCGACACCAGCATTCCCTGTCCCAGGCAGTGCCACGTGCCATAGAACCGGCACCGCCGGCAGACGTTGCTGCTCGTCTCGTACCAGAACGCGCCCATCAGCACGAGTCCGAAGATGACGGCGCCGACGCTATGCGCGCCTGCGATTGAGAACGCGAGTATCGAGAACAGCACGAACCCGCCCAACCCGACCACGCGAAACATCGCCGGCGTCTGCAGCAGGTAAACAAATGGCTCGAAGGGCCCGGGATTAAATCTCATCATGGAGCGAGCACGGACGCCCAATCTACTCGTTACTCACAAAGGCGCAACCCGCGGCGCGCGCGGCGAACTGGCTTCTTCGCGGCGCCGCGCCGACCATCGACCCTTCGATACCGATCGCGAAATCAGATCGTCAGGATAGTCAAAAGTGCCCGGCTTCGCCCTTGATTTGTTCTGTCGGTAACCGTCTCGTTCACAATTTGTCATCACGACGTGGCTAACTGGTTCGCATCGCGCTAAACGAATGTTGGTAGAGGTACACACTTGTTACGCATCAGACATAGCGCCGCTGCACTCTGCTACGGCTTCGCATGGCTCTCGATGGTCGCTTTGATTGCGATGATCGCGATCGCCGAGGCGCTCCGGGGCGAGGTCAAGGTCAACGCCGACACGGCCGACGCCGACACTTTCGCGCTCCTGAATATCGCCCGCCGAACCCCGCGCTAGCGCTGTCCAACCCAGTCCGACGACGCGACCGCGCGCCATCGCGCGCGAATCGCTTCGTAATCTGCAGTCGGCAACGGTCCCGCGCTCGCATGCGCGATATTCTGCGCGATCCGTTCGGGCCGCGTCGTGCCGACGATCGCGGTGGTCACGCCCGCGGTACCGAGCGTGAATCGAAGCGCGACCGCAACCGCGTCTTCGACGCCGCGATGCAGAAAATCATAGTCGAGTTTTTGCAGGCGATCCCAATACGGCCGCGTGTACCAATCGGCGGGCGGCTGCTTGCCGTGACGCCATGCCGCATTTGCAATCGGCCGCTTGACGATCACGCCCATCCCGCGCGCAACCGCCATTGGCAGCACCCGCTCGATCGCCTCCTGGTCGGCGATGCTCACGGAAATCTGAATCGTGTCAAACGCACCGCTTTCGACCGCGTACACGGCGTCGCCGGAGTCGATGCTGCATCCAACGAACCGCGCCTGCCCGCGCTCGCGCGCCTTGTGCAGAACCTCGATCACACGGCCGTCCTTGAGCGTCGCGAGCGGCGGGCTATGGAACTGCATGACATCAACATGGTCGGTGCGCAGATTCTTGAGACTGCGCTCGATACTCCGCGCGAGCATCGCGGGCTCCCAATCGGGCGCCGCGTAACCCGCCGCGCGGTCGGACGCGGACTTAAGCGGCGCATGACCGCACTTGGTCATCAGGACAACCTCGGCGCGCCGCTTGGAGATCGCCTTGCCGATCAGCGCCTCGCCGTCGGCATAGCACTCGGCGGTATCGATCACGTTGATACCGGCATCGATCGCGCCATTCAGAATTTCATCGACGGTCTTCTGCGCGACCGCCTGATAGCCAACCTCGGACCCGCCGAATCCAAGAGTACTGACTCGAAGCCCGGTCTTTCCCAACACGCGATATTCGACTGCCATAAGTCTGGAAGACTATGGGTAGCGAACGCGCGAGGCAAAGACAGCAGCTAGGCGGAGCGGTCGAGCTTGGTGCGCAGGCGCGACGCAAGGTCAGGCGCCGAAGTTTCGTGCTTGAAATAGACAAAGATTTCTTCGGCGCCTTCCGTAGCCAGCCGCTCGAGATTCTTGACCCATACATCCAGCCCCGCATCGTCGTAGGTCTCTTTGCGCAGCCGCACGTAAACGTAGGGCGCGGTCCGCGCCAGCGGTGACGCGAGCTTTTCGGTTTCCGCGATACATAGCGCGGCGCCGTTGTCGGCCAGCGCGGTAATCACGGCCTCGTCGAACCAGGTGCGGTTTCTGAATTCAAACGCAGCCCGAAGCCTGCCCTTCAGAATCGCGAGGAAATCTTTCAACAGCGGGAGATCAAGCTTCAGGTCGGGTGGCAGCTGAAATAGCGCGGGCGCGAGCCGCTCGCCCATGACCGAAGCGCGCTCGATGAACGTGTCCGTCGTTGTTTTGACGTCGCGCAGCTTGGCGAAGTGCGTGATGCGCTGCGGAGCCTTCAGCGCGAAGCGAAAACTCGCCGGCGTGCGCGCGGCCCACCCTTCCAGCATCGCCGACTTCGGCATCGCGCGGAACGTGTAGTTGATCTCGACCGTCGGCAACCGCTCGGCGTAGTACTCGAGCATCTTGCCGCCGGGAAGTTTCTCCGGGTAAAACCCGCCGAGCCATTCCTTGTACGAAAAGCCCGACGTGCCGATCCGGATCTCCGCCTTCGCCATGGAGCCATCCTAATTGATGGCGAAGTTTAGTCGAGAGCCGGCGCTTAAGCGCCGCCGCCCTCGACCATCTTGCGCAAACGCTCGGCGCTTTCCCTCGCGACCTTCTCTTGTTCCGGATTGCTTCCGGATCCGTCGAGATCGAGCAGGTCGTAGTACAGCTTGCCTTTCAGTTTGCCGACTTCATTGACGAAGGTGGTGCCGTAATCGCGCTCCGGATCGCCCATCGCGAACGCCTGCCGCGTAATCGTCCAACTCTCCGGGCGCAGCGCCCGCGCTTCCTTGAAATACGGCACCGCGTCAGCCGCGTGGCCGGTCTCGCACAGGTATTCGGCCAGTCTGAAATATGCGGCCGCCCGCGCATGCTCGCGCGTCGGAAGTTTCAGGCGCTGCTTCACCTCGTCGGGCTTCATGACGAAGCGGCTGCTCGCGCCGTTCTTCGCCCAGTCGCGGAGCGCGTCTAGATATCGCGCGGAATCGATACCGGTAATCGCGCGAAATGTGTCGATCGCATACGCGACTTCGTTGGGCCGGACGATCATTCCCGATTCGTCGATCCAAACAGCGGTCGGCACATTGACCATGTTGTAGAGTTCCGCGACGACGTGCCGCGTGTCGATCAGGGAAGGATGCGCCGGCTTGCCGGCCTTGATAAACGGACCGGCCGCGGCAGCGCCGCCGGTGTCGAACGCGACCGTGACGATCGTGAAGTTGAGCTCCTTGAGTTCTTCGTACAGCGCCTGCCACCCGGGCAGGTCAAGCGAGCATCCTCACCAAGAGGCCCATGCCAGCAAAAAGACTTTCTTGCCCCGATAGTCCGACAGGCGATGCAGCTTACCGTCGAGGTCGGGCAACTCGAAATCAGGAGCCTCGAGCGATCGCAGCGCGTTGCCGCGCTCGGCCGCCTCGGCGCCGAAGTACCATACGCGATGCTTCGAATCGCCCGCCCACGGCTTGCCCATCTGGTCGGCGAGCGCGCTGAAGTTGAGCATGGTCGCGCCGTCTCGCTTCGAGGTGAATTCGCGCTCGCGTCCCGGCGGAATCGGCACGCATAAATCGCCGTGGCAGATTCCCTCCGGCTTAAGCTCCCATCCCGCGCGCTGCTTCAGCTCCGCCGCGTCGAGCCACAGCGCATTCGATTCGGCGATTGCGCGCTCGAAATGCAGCACCTGGTCGTCGTGAATAACAGTTGCGGCGGCCGGCTTTGACTCAGTTGCCATCGTGTCGTCCTCCCGTTCATCCTTTGAGCGTCGCCGGCAGGTTCTTGCCTTCGCGTTTCCGGAATCCCACGGCGACGCTTAGCCGTTCGAGATGCTGATCGATTATCTTGCCCCCGAGGCGCACGCGATGCTCGCCGAAAAACTTTTTGACCTCGTCCTCGCGATCGAGCAGCGCGACGACGGCTTCGCACATCCGCGGCAATGCGTTGTCGGGATATTTCTGAATCATCTCGTCCCAATGCGCGCGCGCGAAATCCCACGCCTGGTAGCGACACGCCGGATTGAGCAGCAGCGAATGCATCAGGTAGGGCGAATTCTGCGTCCGCACCTGCCCGTCGAGCGTCATCTCCATGGTGCGTTTCAGGAGATCGCGCTCGCGAAAATTTGCCAGCGCAAACAGGAAGCGCTGCTCCTCCTGCGGCGTGCGCGGCGCCTTGAATTTTTTCTTGAATTCTTCGTAACGCGCGGCGTCACCCGAATGCGCCAGGATATTCACCAGCGGCGGCATCAGGTCGCGATCCGCTGATTCCGGATTGTCCTCGAAGCGCGCATACAGATCGCGCGCCCGCTTTTGCACCTCTGGATCGTCGCCGACCGTGCCGAGCGCCCCTATCAGGGTCCCGCGCAACTGGCGCACCAGCTCGCTCTCGCCGGACTTTGGCTCCCAGCCGAGTCGCGCAACCGCGGGACCGACAATCTCGCGCACCGTCGCCGCCAGCGCGGGCCGGTCCGCGTCGGACGCGATCATATCGAGATATGCGAACGCGCCAATCAGCGCGCGCCACACGTTTATGTCGGTCTCGTTGGTGAACAGCCGCGCCATCTTGAGGAACTCGCTCAGCGGCCCGAGTCCCGCGACGGTCGCCGCCCACGTATCGCTCACCAGCCCGAAGCGTTCGATCGGCTGCAGCGCGCCGAGATTCTTCGTGATTGCCGCCAGCAGCGCCGGCGAGTAATGCACCCGATAGAAGCCGTGGCCGCCCTCGTTCAGCAGCGCCCATTCGAGTTTGCCCGGCAAATCAATTGTCGTTTCCCTGGTGGTGAGCAGCACCTTGTGGGTCGAGACGCCCTTGTCGGTCTTCGCGCGAACCATCACGGGCACATGCCAAAGCTGCTGGTTGTCCTCGACCAGGTAGAAGAAGCGGCGCTGCGAAAGCTTGAGGCCGCGGCCGTCGGCGCTCGCCGCCGCCTCGATGATCGGAAAACCCGGCTGGAAGATCCACGAGTCCATCATCTTGCGCACCGGTTCGCGCGACGCCGCCTCGAGCGCGTCCCACAGGTCGCTGGTCTCGGTGTTGTTGAATTGGTGCTTTTTCAGGTACAGCCTGATGCCGTCGCGAAAAACGTCCTCGCCGAGAAACTGCTCGAGCATCCGCAGCACCGCCGCACCCTTCTCATAGGTCAGGATGTCGAACATCGCGCGGCAGTCTTCGGGACTGCGCACCGTGAATTCTATCGGCCGCGTGCTGCGCAGCCCGTCAATCGCCATCGCCGCCGCGCGCGAAACGCTGAAGCTCTCCCACCGCTTCCACTCGGGCTTCCATGCGTGCACCGCCAGCATTTCCATGAAGGTGGCGAACGCTTCATTGAGCCAGATGCCGTTCCACCAGCGCATCGTCACCAGGTCGCCGAACCACATGTGCGCATTCTCGTGCGACACCACGTCGGCGACGCGCTCGAGCTCGGCGCGCGACGCGGTTTTCTCGTCGGCCAGCAGCGCCGTCTCGCGAAACGTAATCGCGCCGAGGTTTTCCATCGCACCCGAGGCGAAATCGGGGATCGCGATCAGGTCAAGCTTGTCGCCCGGATACTTGAGGCCGTAGTAGCCGGCGAAATATTTGAGCGAGAATGCGCCGATCTGCTTCGCCCAACCGGTCAGCGACTCCTTGCCGGGAACGTGAACGATTCTGAGCGGCGTGCCCGCATCCACCGGCGCCGTCGCGTCGAACTCGCCGACGATGAACGCGACCAGGTAGGTGGACATCGCGATCGTCTCCTTGAAGACGACCTCCTTCTTGCCGCCGCCCAGCTTGCGCTCGCTCTCCTGCCCGCCGTTCGATATCGCCGCGAGGTCCTCATCGACCACCAGCGTCACCTTGTAGCTCGCCTTGAGCTCGGGCTCGTCCCAGCACGGAAACGCGCGGCGCGCGTCGGTGGATTCGAACTGCGTGGTCGCGGCGACGTGAGCCTTGCCGGCCGCGTCCTGGTATTGGCTCCGATAAAAGCCGTGCAGCTTGTCGTTCAGGATTCCGCGAAACGCAATCTTGAGCGTCCACTCGCCGGCGGAAAGTTTCCCGGCGAATCGAAGATGCGCGCGTTCCTGCGCGGGTTCCAGCTCAGCCTTTGCCGCGACGGACTCTCCGCCTCGCTCAGCGCTCACCTTGTCAATTTCCAGTTCGAGCGCGTTCAGCACCACATCGTCGGTCGCCTCGTTGACGAGCACCGCGATATTCACCTCGCCTTGAAACGTGAACCCCTTGAGGTCCGGCGTCAGGCGAATGTCATAGCGCTTGGGCGTGACGTTTTTCGGCAGGCGATAATCCTGCACCGTGTCAGCCAGGGGAGCTCCATCCTGATCGCGCATCTGATCTAACTTCCTTGTATATCCAGTCGAGTTTGAAACCTGAAAAACGAAAAATTGCGGAACCCGCGCCCCGCAGTTGCCAGCCTAGTTCAAACCGCGTCTGCGCGCGAGCAATTCATTCGCCGGCGAGCCGCAGCGGGCGCTCCAGCCATATCACATCCCAGTAGCGGTCGAATTTGCGGCCGCATTCCGTAAAAACACCGACCTCGGTGAAGCCGAACTTGCGATGCAGCGCGAGCGACGCCTCGTTGGGAATCGTGATGCCGGCGAGGACGCGGTTGATGTCTTCGTTTTTCAGCGCTTCGAGCAGCACCCGATACATCTTCGCGCCGATTCCCCGCCCTTTCGCGTCATTCGCGCAATAGATCGACGTCTCGACGCTGGTGTCGTAAGCCGCCCGGTCGCGAAAGGGTCCGGTGCCCGCCCAGCCGACAACTTGCCCATCGTCTTCCGCGACGAACAGGCGATGGCGCCTGGTGCCCGCGTGCTCGTCGAACCATCGCGCTCGCTGCTCGACCGTTTGCGGCTCCAGGTCGAACGTGATCGGCGTATTGACGACGTAGTAGTTGTAAATTTCTGTCAAGCGCGGCAGGTCGCCACGCACCGCCGGCCGAATCTTTACGTCCGCCATGAAGTTGCTCTCCCGCTTGAGAGGTTTCGCCGAATCAGAGGCAACGCCAGTTGCAAAGTTGAATCAAGTTGCGATTTTACGCTTTGCCAGGTCGCCGAACGTGATCAGCTCGATTCCATTTCGCTCGATCGCCGCGCGCACCCGCGGACTGGTGAGAATCTCAACTTCGAGCTGCGCCTCGGCCGCGGGCGGGACTCCGCCAATGTCAGCGGCTGGATGGAAATAAAGCTCAGTCGTGCCGTCGCGGATGCGATCGATCACGCCGACGACGTAGTCCTCGCTCAGATGCCCGCTCTGATGAAGTCCAAACAGCTCGTCGGTCGAACTGAGGCCGCGCGCCGCCATCATGCGGCTGGTGCGGCGCGAGAGCGTGCGAAAGATAATCGACTCGGCGAGCTTGCGTACCGCGTTGTCGCGGCGCAGCCGGAGCGTCGTCATCACGCGCTCGCGCGGCAGCCTGATGCACACTACTTTGTATTCGACGGCGAGGTTCACCAGAATGTCTGCGAACAGCGGATGGACGTGGAAATTGAGATGGCCATCGATATGCTTGAGGTAGCCGACCAGCTCGAGATGCCGTTCAACTTGCGCGCGCAGCTCGTCAGTCATCGCGGCACGCAGCGAGCGGTCGAAGAAGTAGCGCATCCCCGCGCCAACCGGGCTGTCGATGAACGCACCCGATGGGCCCACCGCGGCGCCGAGCCGCGAGGCATCGAGAATGCTGCGACCTCGGCAGACGACGGCATGCAGGCCAACGTCGAGTGCGGGATTGTCGCGCGCGAGCTCGGCCGCGGCCCGCGCATAGGGCTCGGCGACCATCAAGCTCGCGCTGCGCAGAATCCCGTCGCGATGCGCGCGCACGATGCCGGCGTTGACTTCGGGCGACAAACCGAAATCGTCAGCGTTGACGATGAGCCTCTTCAACCCGCACCACCGGGAATCGGCACGCAATCCGTCACGATGCCCTCATGCGAGCCCGGCTTTCAACGAAAAGAAACACGCAGCCGATTTTGCTAGTATCGAGCGGCCCGCTCAAGCGTCTGTTCGATGCGCGAAAATGAGAACACGCGATTGATTCTTCTCTTTTATGCATTCGCGAGAGAGATTGCGCCGTTCAAGCGCCGCCAGCACCAGCGCGCACCGCTCGCGCTCGACGACTTGCCCGGCTTCCGCACAACGATCGCCGGCAAAACGTTTGCCGTCGTCGGCCACGGAATCGGTCACCGGCGCGCCGCGGAAACCGCCCGACGCACCTTCGATATGATGCCCGGCGCGGAGTTGGTGATCGGCACCGGCGTCGTCGGCGCGCTGTCGAACGGACTGAAGCCGGGCGACCTCGTCCTCTCCGACCGCATCCTGACGATTGACGACGACGGCCGGATTGATGAACAAGTCTCGACGGTTGGCGACGGCCATATCTCCGCGATCGGCCGCTCGCTTTCGAACGCGGGCATCGCCTACTCGACCGGCGCAATCCTGACCTCGCATCGCGTGCTCGCGACCGGGGCCGACAAGCACCGCGCCAAGCAAAGCACCGGCGCTATCGCGGTTGACATGGAAACCGCCGCGATCGCCGCCGAAGCCGCCGCGCGCGACCTGCCGTTCGTCGCGATTCGCGCCGTGCTCGACGAAGTTGACGATGAAGTGGTGGGCGCGGCGATGGCCGATCAGGACGGCAACGTCAAGCCGCTCGCCGCGACCTCATACCTGTTGCGCAATCCGGCGACGATGCTCAAGCTGCCGCGGATGATGCGGAACCTCTCGCGTGCAACCGCCGCGATCGCCGACGCGCTCACGGCTATCGCGCACGAAGGCAAAGTCCCCGCCGATGCTAAGCGCGCTCGCGACCCGGCGGCGCGAAAGCGCCCGCGCTGAATCCGCCGTCGATCGGCACCGCGACGCCCGTGATAAACCCCGCCTCATCCGACGCAAGGAACGCCGCCAGCGCGCCGACTTCTTCCGGCTTCCCGTTGCGTCCGAGCGGGTGCATGTTGCCGGTGCGTTCCCACACCAACTGCGACGCACCCGCCGGCACGGTATTGCAATTCTCGGCGATCGGCGTCTCGATCACGCCCGGGCAAATCGACACGCATCGTATGTTGTGGCGCGCGAAGTCGAGCGCGATGCCCTTCGACATGATCACGACGCCGCCCTTCGCCGCCTGGTAGGCGCCGAGATTCGGCACGCCCTCGATGCCGGCGCCGCTGGCAGTGTTGATGATCACGCCGCCGCCCTGTTTGATCATTTGCGGGATCGCATACTTGCAGCCGAAGAAAACGCCCTTCATGCAAACGTCCACGACCCAGTCCCACTCTTCCTCGCTGGTGTCCACCACATTTTTTGGCACGAAGACGCCGGCGTTGTTGAACAGAATGTCGAGCCGGCCGAAGGCGCGAATCGTTTCGTTGACCATGCGCTCGACTTCGGCGCCGACGCGCACGTCCACCGAAACGGACTTAGCGACGCCGCCCGCCTTCTCGATCTCAGCCGCGGTGTTGCTCGCCGTCTCCGCACGCAAGTCCGCCACCATCACCTTCGCGCCTTCATTTGCGAACCGAATCGCGCTCGCGCGCCCGATTCCCGAGCCCGAGCCCGTGATCAACGCAACTTTGTCCTTCAACAGCATGATTGTTACCTCGCGGCTTCGTCGTCGTAGCTCGATGACGGTTGCCACACTCGGTGAAGTTTTGAAAGCGCGGCGCTACGCGGTGGCGCGGCGAAGATCGTGCTCGCGCGCGCTCGCCGGCTTCCAGACAGGAAGATCCCGCTCGTAGGGAAATTCCGACAGATGACGTTCGATCGCGGAGGCGTCGCCCCAGAATTCGCGACGGGTCAGAATATGAAGCGCCAGGACGGTGAACGGCAGGTAGATGAAGACGGCGGCCCATCCAATGTTCGGCGCGTCGATTCGGAACAGCATCGTGATTCCGAAGCTCACAATAGCCAGGTAGAGCGCCGGACCAAGCAACGCGCGCGAGCGCATCGCGGGAAGCGAGCCGACCGGCCTCGCCGCGCCGCGATTAAGCGCGGCGTCGAGCCATTGGAAAATCGCAATCGTGATCGCGGCGACAAAGTACCATCCCAGGTAATTGCTAATCGGCACGCCGAAGTGCGCTCCGGGCGGGTCGTACCAGAAAATCTTGCCGAGGAACCATCGGTTGCCGAGCACGCTCAGCGGATCCACGACCATGTCCACCATCACCATGAACAGCGCCGCCATCAGCCATACCCGCGGCGCGCGGCGGATTTCCCAGGTGTCGAGAATCCGAAAGTCGGTGCCGCGCCGGTAGAGCGGCGAGTTGAGCAGGAGCGCGACGGTGTAACTGGCAAAGGCGAGGAACGTAAACGACAGCGAGTCCATGAACGGCACGCCGAAAACCCAGATCTCGCGGCCGTGGGTCGCGCCGATATAGTGATACAGGCCAAACGGGAAGCCGTTGTGAATGGACGACCACTCGCACGCGAGCGAGACGGCGTAGGTCAACACCGTGAACAGAAGCGTCGTGCGCAAACCGAAGTTTACGATCGCGATAAACAAAAAACTCGCAAGGAAGATAAAGACATACGGGCGCAGCGCGATCGTGGATAGCAGCAGATGCATCGCCTTGCCTACGCCGCGCTCCTGGCCGTGCCCCTGGACCTGAAGAATTCGATCGCCGCCCCGATTGCGGCATCGATCGGTCCCGGCGAATATGCCAACTCCGCGCGGGCCTTCGACGAGTCAAAAAACATCCGCTTACGCGCCATCCGCACTTCGGTCAGGCTCGCGCGCGGTGCTCGGCGCGTGACGGTACGCGCAAACGCTTCGGCGCCGAGCGCATAGCCGAACGCCACCGCGTACGGAATTCTCATCTTCGGCGCGGGCATCGCGGCGATCGCCGCGAGCCGGCCGAGAAATTCCTTCAGCGTGAGATTCTCGCCGCCGAGAATATATTTCTCGCCGATACGGCCGCGTTCCGCCGCGAGCAGATGCCCGCGCGCAACGTCTTCGACATCGACGATGTTCAGCCCGGTCTCGACATAGGCGGGCATTCGCCGATTCAGAAAATCCACGATGATTCTGCCGGTCGGCGTCGGCTTGAAGTCGAGCGCGCCAATCGGCGTCGAAGGATTCACGATCACCACCGGCGCGCCCGCGCGAGCGGCTTCCACAGCCACCTGCTCCGCCATGAACTTCGAGCGCTTGTAATGACCCGGCATATCGGCCAGCGACGACGGCGTGTCCTCGCGTCCGACCCCGCCGTGCGGAATTCCGAGCGCTCCCACCGTGCTGGTATAAATTATTCGCGACACTCCCGCGGCGGTCGCGGCGCGGATGACGTTCCGGGTGCCTTCGACGTTGGTCGCATACATCGGCGCCGGATCCGTCAGCCACAGCCGGTAATCGGCGGCGACGTGATACACCTCGTCGCATCCCTTGACGGCGCGCTCGACCGAATCGAAGTGGCGCAGATCGCCGCGCACGATCTCCACCGGCAGAGCAGCCAGCGCGCTCAAATCCGCATGCTCGCGCGCCAGCACCCTCACCCGATCGCCGCGCGCAATCAGCCCGCGCACGACGTGACATCCCACGAATCCATTGCCGCCCGTCACCAGCGCTGATTTGGTAGGAGTCATTCGATTAGTCAATAGCTATTCCGCGTGGCGCGCGTACACGGCGTCGGCCGCGGCCCGTCCCGAAATCACCGCGCTCTCAATCGTCGCCGGCAGTTCTGTTTGAATCCAGTCGCCGGCCAGAAAGAAGTTCGCGATCGGCGTCTTCGCCGTCGGACGCAACTCGTGCGACCGCAGGTCCGGCGCCATCGTCGCGTTCTTCTCCTTCAGCACCAGCGATTTAATCACGCGGGCCTCGCGCGACGCGGGAATCATGGTGTGCAGATCGTTTATCACGATATCCAGAATTTCCTGGTTGCCGCGATCAACCAGCTTGCGCGCGCCGCTGATCACGAAGCTCAGGTAGCCCGGATGCGCCTCGCCGCGCTGCGCAAAGATTCGGCGTTTGTTGAATAGCCATTGAGTAGTAGTGCCGATAAAGCCGATGAACGGCGAATTAGTCACTTCGCGGTCGAGCCACAGGTGAACACAGATGATCGGTGAGCTCGACAGCGCCGTGAAGCGCGAAAAAAATGGATCAGCGACAGCGCTTTCAGGCAGCAACCGGAGCAACTGCGGCGCCGGCACCGCGCTGATGAAATCCGACGCCTCGATTCGACGTCCGTCGCGCAGGCGCACGCTTGCGACCTCGCCGCGCGCGCCCGGCTCCAGCATCTCGACGATCGAATGCGACAGGACCGTACCGCCCGCGCGCTCGATCAACCGCTTCGCACCGGTGCAGTACAAATCGCTAAGTCCGACGCGCGAATAGACGAACGCCGAGTCGCAGCGGCGCGAAAAGAATGCGCGCTTAAGCACTTCCGCCAATAGTTGCGCCGACGACGATTCCGGCTCGTCGTTCAGCGTCGCGATCGACATCGGATACCAGAAGCATCGGCGCGCGTGCTCCGACTGCCCGAGACGATCCATCAGCTGCGCGACGGTCAGACGCCGCAGTTCGCCGCCGAACCGTCTCATCGCGAGCATGCGAAGTCCGCCGCGCATAACGCTCATTCGCTCCGCCACACTGAGATGGCGGTAACCAAGCAGCGCCGCCGTCATGTGCAGCGGGCCCGGCAGCCGCGCCGTTTTAAGCGTCGCGCTCCGACCGGGACCGGCAAGCATTTCGATCTCGAGGTCTTCGTGAAACACCAACTGGCCGCAGGTGCCGATCCGTTTGAGGAAGTCGAGCGTCTCGGTGTAACAGCCCATCAGGACGTGCTGCCCGTTGTCAACGAAATCGCCGCTGTCGGCGTCGGTGAACGAATACGCGCGGCCGCCGAGCGCCGGTTTGCCTTCAAGCACCGTCACCCTCACGCCGCGCTCCGCGAGCGCCACCGCCGCCGCGAGTCCCGCGAAGCCGGCGCCGATTACCACCGCGTCTTTCGTCGCTGATGCCATCTATCCGCGCAGCGAGCCGAGGCGGCCCACCGCCCACGCGCGTCCCACCAGGTACAGTTTGTGCGGCGCCGACAGGCTGTGGCGGCGGTCGAGCACGCGATAATTCGATTTGATGATTCGTTCGAGCAGCGCGGCGTAGATAAGGCGCATCGCCTCGGCTGTCAGCAGTGTCGCGCGATCTTCGGGCGCGAGTTCGCTCTGCGCCAGCGCGTAGAGTTCCTGCGCGCGTTTGGCCTCGAAGTCCATCAGGCTGACGAAGTTCGGCGAGTACACGCCACCGAGAATCTCATCCTCGCTCACGTTGAAACGCGCGAGGTCTTCGAGCGGCAGATAAATCCGCCCGCGCTCGGCGTCTTCGCGCACGTCGCGCAGGATGTTGGTCAACTGCAGTGCCAGCCCGAGATTCTCCGCGTACAGCTTCGCCGACGGATTGCGATAGCCGAAAATCTCGATGCAGATGAGGCCCAGCGCCGACGCGACCCGATAGCAGTACGGCCGCAGCTCTTTCCAGCTTTGATAACGCTTGCGCGAGAGGTCCATCTCGACGCCGTTGATAATTTCCTCGAACAGCTCGCGCGGAATTTTGAATCGTCGCGCGCTATCGGCGAGCGCGCGCGAGAGCGCGCGCGTCGGCGCGCCCGCATACACCCGATCGAGTTCCTCGCGCCATCGCTTGAGCAGCAACGCGGGCTCGCGAATCGATTCGTCGTCGGCGATATCGTCGATGAAGCGGCAGAACGCATATACGGCGTGCAGCGCGCGGCGCCGCTCCGGCGGCAGCAAGATGAACGCGTAGTAAAAGCTTGATCGCGATCGCCGCGTGACCTGTGCGCAACGTTCGTAGTCGGCGTCGAGCGACGCGTCGTCGCTGACCGCGCTTTCTTCGAGGCCGACAGCCCCGCCGCTATCAGGCTTCAAGTCTTCCACGCAGAGCGCTCCATCCAAGTTTCAGGTAGTCGAGTTTCGCCAATTCCGGCCGCCTTCGGAATACGTCGTAGTTGACGCGATCGATCGCGCGCAGTATCGCCAGCCCGCCGCCGGCGAACATCACGATGTCGCGCCGCAGCCGTTGGTCCACGCGCCTGTGCAGTTCGCCGCCCTCGACCAGCATCGCACGCGCGACACCGACTTCATGCCGCATCAATTCGATGAACTCGCGCGACGAGGTATGCGCCGACAGATCCGCCGGCGTCACCCCGAATCGTTCCAGGTCGCGGCGCGGAAAATAAATCCGCCCCTTGTCCAGATCGACTGCGACGTCCTGCCAGAAGTTGGCGAGCTGCAAGCCGCTGCAAACCAGGTCCGACAGATGCTGCCGCTCGGCGTCACGGTAGCCGAACAGGTAGAGCACCAGGCGCCCGACCGGATTCGCCGAATAGCGCGAATAGCCGAGCAGATCGTCGAGCGTGTCGAAGCCCTTGAAATCCACGTCGGATCGAAACGCCGTCAGCAGATCTTTGAACGGCTCGCGCGGAATGTCGAAGCGGCGCACCGTGTCGGCAAGCGCAATAAATACCGGATGGCGCGGCGTGCCAGCATACGCCAGGTCGAGCTCGCGCTCCCACTGGTCGAGCATCGCGAGGTCATGATGCTCATCGGCAAAGTCGTCGGCCATGCGCGCGTAGGCGTAAATCGCGTACATGTGCGGACGCATCTCGCGCGGCATCAGCCACGACGCTACGGTGAAATTTTCGTAGTGCGATTTCGCCAGCCGCGTGCAGAATTGGTACGCGCTCGCGACGTCGAAGGTCCCCGCCGGCATCGACGCGCCGGGCGCCGCGCCCGATTCGTACGACGCCGTTTCGTGCTGCACGTTGGCTCGCGCGCTTGCCATCGTCTCAGGCTGCGACCGGCCGCGCTCCGATAAGTTCACGCGCCGCCGCGCGCGCCCAGCCGTCAGTCTCGAGCAAATCTTCGATCGTTCGCGCCGCCGGGTTGTGATGCCGATTCATCACCGTCTCGAGATGGCGCGGGATGTCCATGAACCGCACGCGCCCCGCCAAAAAGCCCGCGACCAGTTCCTCGTTGGCGGCGTTGAGGCACGCGGTCATCGTGTTGCCCGCCGCCAATGCGTCGTAGGCGAGCCGCAAACACGGGAAGCGCCGCAGGTCCGGCTCCTCGAACGTCAGCCGCGAATTTTCCGCCAGCGACAGCGGTTTCAGATGCGTCATCGGCAGCCGCTCCGGATAGGCCAACGCGTACGCAACTGGAATTGCCATGTCGGGAATCGCCATCTCCGCGATCACCGAGCCGTCGATCATTTCCACCATCGAATGGATCACGCTCTGCGGATGAATCACCACCGAAACTTCGCCGGCCTTGAGATCGAACAGCCAGCGCGCCTCGATCACCTCGAGCCCCTTGTTCATCAGCGTCGCGGAATCAATCGTGATCTTGCTGCCCATCACCCAGGTCGGATGCTTCAGCGCCTGCTCGACCGTGATCGCCTCGAACCGATCCGCGGGCAGTTCGCGAAACGGTCCGCCCGACGCGGTTAGAATAATTCGCTTCAACGACTCGCGTCCGCGGCCCTCCAGGCATTGAAAAATCGCGTTATGTTCGCTGTCCACCGGCAGCAGCCGCACGCGATGCTCGCGCACCGCCGCCGTTATCAGCTCACCGGCGATGACCAGCACTTCCTTGTTGGCGAACGCGATATCCTTGCCGGCCTTGATCGCCGCGAGCGTCGGCTGCAATCCCATCGCACCGACCAGCGCCGACATCACCAGCTTGGCCTCGGGATGCGTCGCCACCGCGATCGCGCCTTCGAGTCCGTGCCTGATCGTCACCCGCGCCGCGCCCAGACGCGCCGCCAGCTCGCGCGCGAGCTCGGGCGTCGCCACCGAGACCAGCTCCGGACGAAAGCGCTTGACCTGCTCCGTCAGCAGATCGAGGTTGCGTCCCGCCGCCATCGCGACCACGCGAAAGCGGTCGCTGAAGCGCCCGACCACGTCGAGCGTCGTGACCCCGACCGATCCGGTCGAGCCGAGAATTGAAATCGTCTTCATCGTATCCGGTTCAGCGCTGCGCCGTCTCCGCCAGCCGTTTGCGGAACCGCCCGAGCGCCATCAACGGAAAATAATGCGCATACATGTGGTAGCGAAGATAAAAGTGATTCGGAAATCCGTTGCCGGTCGATTCCCGCTCGTCCCACGCACCTTCGTCGTTCTGCCGCTCTGAGAGCCATTGCGCGCCACGCATCGCATTCTCGCTGATCCCCGACTCGCCCGCGATCAATCCGATCAGCGCCCACGCCGTCTGCGACGCGGTGCTGCTTCCGCGGCCGTGCCACGCCGGATCTTGGTCCGAGAGCGGGCTCTCGCCCCAGCCGCCGTCCGGGTTCTGCTTCGACTTGAGCCATGCGACCGCCCGCTTGATGTACGGCTCGTTGATATCGACGCCGATCGCGCGCAAGCCCGACAGCGCCGAAAAAGTTCCATAGATATAGTTGACGCCCCAGCGGCCCCACCATCCGCCCGCGGGGGACTGATTTTTCTTGAGCCACTCGATCGCGCGCTTCGCCACCGGATGATCGGTGCGATAGCCGACCGCGCCCATCATCTCGAGCACGCGGCCGGTGAGATCGGGACACGATGGATCGGTCACCGCTTCCACGTCCGCCAGCGGCAGATGATTAAGCCAGGTCGAATCGTTGTCGGCGTCGAACGCCGCAAAGCCGCCGTCCCGCGACTGCATGCCCATCACCCAGTTCGCGCCTATGCGAATCGCGCGCTCCCTTGCCGCCGGGTCCGCTGCGTTGGAATCCGCGAGCACTGAGAGGATCACGGCAGAATCATCGACGTCAGGATAGCAATCGTTATAAAACTCGAATGCCCATCCGCCCGGTTCCAGTTCGGGCCGTTTGATCGACCAATCACCCTTCTTGAAAATCTGGTGATCGATTAGCCACTGCGACGTTTTCTTGAGCGCCTCATCATCGACCGAGACGCCTGAATCGAGCAACGCGCGACCAGCGAGCGCCGTGTCCCAATTGACCGACACGCACGGCATGTACATGTCGTAGTCGCCAAAATGCCAGATCAGTTCCTGCGACGCTTCGATCGCCCGCTTCAATACGGGATGATCGTTGCGGTAGCCGTTGGCTTTCAGAGCCATCGCGCTCAACAGGTAGCACGGCTCGATTCCGCCCCACGAGCCGTTGGCCTCCTGATGCTCGAGCAGCCATTCCTCGGTGTGGCGCAGCGCGCGAGCGCGCAAAGAATTTATTTTGTGCCGGTCATAGAAGCGCAGCGCCTTGTCGGCGAGGTTCAGCGCGTTGCGCATCGACAGAAGTTTTTTTCCGCGCGGCTGTTTGAACTTGGTGAAATGCGGCGGCTCGATGAACAACTCCAGCACGCCGCGCTGGTAGTCAATCTTTTTTTCGGGTCGCGCCGCCTGCAGCATCATCAGTCCCATCAGCGTGCCGCGCGCCCACGAACCAAGCTCGTAAATGTTGAACAGGAACCAGTTCGGGAAAAGCGAGAGCTCGATCGGCAACGCGGCCGTAGCGTCCCAGGTGATCTGCCCCATCGACGCCAGGTAAAAACGCGCCAGCGTCCCGCAATTTACGATTCCGCCCTTCGACAGAATCCAGCGCCGTGCCGCCGCCATCGGCTCATCGCCCGCGCGCATGCCGGTCAGCTTCAGCGCGAAATAACTTTCGATCGTCGTTGACAAGTATCCCTCGCCGCCCTGGTAAAGCGCCCAGCTGCCGTCCGGACTCTGAGTGTCCAGCAGGTGCTTCTTCAGCCGCGCCTCGGTCTCGACGTCAACCGTCTCCATGAAATGATTGAAGATGATAAACTCCGCGTTCATCTCCGCGTTCGCTTCGAGCGGCGCGTGCCAGTAGCCCTCCGGCTTCTGCAGCGCGAGCAGGGATTGCTGTGCGCGATCGACGGTGTAATCAAGCTTCGCGACGAACTCGTCATGCGGCGACATCGCGATTGCAGTATTTCCAATTTCAACAGCCTGAGTCATTTTTCATCCTTCATGGAATCACGGCGCACTTCAGAACCGCGCCGCGCTCGAGCATCTCGAACACTTCGGCCAAATCGCCGAGGCGCATTCGCGCGTTGACGATCGCGCCCGCATTGATCGCGCGTCCTGCCAGCAATTCGCAGGCGCGCCGCACGTCACGCGGACGAAAATGAAACGGCGCCATCAAGGTCAGATTGTCGTAATGCATCCGGCGCGTATCGACGCTCAGCGCCGTGCCCGCCGGACATCCGCCGAAAAACACCACCCGGCCACCGCGCCGCACCCGCGCGAGCGCATCCTGCCAGCCCTCGACCTGACCGGTGCACTCGATCACGAGGTCGGGGCCGAAGCCGCCGTTGAGCCGCGCGATTTCCGCAACCGCATCGACACCGCTCGCATCGATCACGCGGTCGGCACCCAGATCTCCGGCCCACTTCAGACGCTCGGCGCCGCGCCCCACGACTACTACCTCGCGTACGCCCGCCGCCTTCAGCACCAGCATGTGCAGCAGGCCGAAGGCGCCACCGCCGATGATCGCGACGGTTTCGTTTTTTTCGGGCCGCGCCATCTCTTGCGCGTGAACCACGCACGAAAGCGGCTCCAGCAGCGCGGCTTCCTCGAACGGCAGCCCTGCCGGCTTGATAAACGTGTTGTGCGCGACGACGTGCGCCGGCAGCAGCAGCATGTCCGCATAACCGCCATGAACCATCCGCCCGACCGCGTCGGCGCAAAGATTCTCCTGCCCGTGCTGGCAGTAAAAACAGATGCCGCACGGCGCAGTCGGCGCCGCCATGATCGCGTCGCCGGCCTTGAACGCCGTCACTCCCTCGCCCGCTTCCACGACCACGCCGGAAAACTCATGGCCAAACGGCATCGGCAGCTGCCACATCGGATGGCCGCGCCGAAATGTCTTCAGATCGGTGCCGCAACTCAGCGCGCAGCGAATTTGAATCAGCAATTCGCCCGGCGCCGGATGCGGCGCGACGTAGTCGCGCAACTCCAGGCGGCCCGGTTCGACCAGCACGGCCTGACGCAAGCGCGCCAGCGCCGTCGGCATCGCGGCCTTGGCGGCGCTCACAGTTTGCGCTCCACCACGAACGTCGCGATATGACGCAGCGCGTCGGCGCGATCGCCGAACGCTTGCAGCGCGCGATGCGCCCGCGTTTCGAGCTCGCGCGCCAGATCCATCGAGCGCTCGATTCCCAGCAGCGCCGGGTAGGTCGCCTTGCCGCGCTCGAAATCCTTTTGCGTGCGCTTGCCCATCTGCTCGGGTGTGCCCTGAACGTCGAGCAAATCATCGACCACCTGGAACGCCAGCCCCAGCGCGCGCGCATACGCGTCTAGCGACTCGATCTGCGCCGCGCTCGCGCCGCCGAGCCGCGCGCCGCCGCGCACAGACGCCAGGAACAGCGCCCCGGTTTTCTTGCCGTGCAGCTCCTCGAGCTCCTCAACGGTCTTCGATTTGCCCTCGCCGAGCAGATCGATCACCTGCCCCGCAACCATCCCGCTGGCGCCCGCGGCGGTCGCAAGCTCCGCGACAGTTTCGAGCACGAGCGCCGGCGACCCGCTCGGCTGTGCAGACAGCGCGAGCACCTTGAATGCGTCCGTCAGCAGCGCGTCACCCGCGAGCGTAGCGATCGCTTCGCCGTAAACTTTGTGATTGGTCGGGCGCCCGCGCCGCAAGTCGTCGTCGTCCATGCACGGCAGATCGTCGTGAATCAGCGAGTAGGTGTGAATCATCTCGACCGCGCACGCCAGTCCCATCGCCGCATCGACCTTGCCGCCGACCGCTTCGCACGACGCGAGCACGAGCACCGGCCGCAGCCGCTTGCCGCCCGCCAGCAGCGAGTAGCGCATCGCCTCATGCAGGCGCGCCGCCGCGCCGGCCGGTTCCTCGACGCTGCACTTGAGCGCGCGCTCGATCAGTTGTGCGCGCTCCTTCAAATAGCTGTGTAAGTCGAACACGTCTCGTCTCTTGTCCAGATGCGTGTGACGCTACTTTTGAAACCGATTGTTCGCGCGTGCGAAGATCCCCCCGCAAAACGAGGGTTCACGGGTTGGCTGCGCGATTTCCTACGCGACGTAATGCCGCACCATCCGCCACGAGTCTTTCAGGTTTTGACCGAACTCGAGCGCCACCGTTCCCTCGAATCCCGAATGGAGTTTGCAGTCGCGGCAGCGGAAATCCTGCTTGGTTCGATAGTACTCCCAATCAGTCGCCGCGTGCATCTCGCCCAGCGTCTTGTAGTGCCCGTTGGTGATCAGGTAGCACGGCCCCTTCCATCCGCGCGGATTGCGCGTGACCGTGGTCCACGGACTGCACTGCATGTCGCGTTTGCCGACCAGGTAGTCGAGGTAAATCGGCGTGTTGATAATCTTGTAGTCGTTCGACATGTCGCGAACCTTGAAGAACTTCGCCGGCATCTCTTCCCGCTTCAGATACTCTTCGTCGTTCTGCAGCACCTGGTAATGATAGCCGGGACTCAGCAGCATCCCATCGACGCCGAGGCTGGTCAGGTACTTGACCATGTCCTCGAGTTCCTGCCCGCTGGTATCCTTGAATACCGTCGTGTTGGTCTGCACGCGGTAGCCCTTCTCCTTCAGCATCTTGATCATCTTCACGACGATGTCGAAATGCCCCGAGCGATCGACCACCCGATCGTTGGTCTCGCGCATCCCGTCAAGATGCAGGTTGAAGCTCAGATAAGGGCTCGGCGGCACCTGCTTGACGAAGCGCTCGAGCAAAATCGCGTTGGTGCAGATCATCACGTGACGCTTCTGATCCTCGATCAGCCCGCGCGTCAGCGCCGCGATATGCTTGTACATCAGCGGCTCGCCGCCGCAAATCGACACGATCGGCGCGCCCGCTTCCTCGGCCGAATGCAGCGCTTCGTCCAGCGGCATCATGTCGCGGATAGTGTCCTTGTACTCGACGATTCGCCCGCATCCGATGCACGCGAGGTTGCACGCATGCAGCGGCTCGAGCATCAGCACCAACGGATAATATTTCTCGCCCGATTTTTTCTTGGCCCGCATGTAGCGGCCGAGGTCGATCATTTGTCTAAGCGGGATGCGCATTTGTCGCGTTCTCCTGGAAATCGAAGTTGAAGAATGTCAGGCGGACGGCGCGCTGCCGCCCCCGGATGAAGATGTTCCCGGCGGACCGAACAACCACTCGCCCACCATTGCCACCGCACCGCCCGGGTCGATCGCATTTTCGCCCATGAACAAATATTCGATCAGTAATCCGTTCAGCGCCGACAACAGGAACGCCGCCGCCGATTCCGGCGCTGTCCGCCGCGGGCAGATTCCCTTCTGCTGCGCGCTCCCGATCAGCTCGACCAGCATCGCCCGATAGCCGCCGTAGAGCTTCAACACCTGCTCGTTGAGACTCTCCGACAGCCGCTCGTCGTGCAGCATCTGCGCCAGGAAAAATCGCACCGAACTCGCGTTCTCGCGCACGAACAACAGGTACGACTCGACCAGCTTCTCGATCTGCGCCCGCTCGTCCATTACCGCCGCTTCTTCGGCGAAATCGATAAAGTACGGCTCGAGCAGCCGGTTCAGCACCGCGACGAACAACTCGTCCTTGGTCTTGAAATGCCAGAAGATCAGCGCCTTGCTGACGCGCGCCTCGCGCGCCACTTCGGACATCGAAGTCTCATGGAACCCGCGACTGGCAAATAGCTGCATCGCCGCCTTCAGGATTTCGTCGCGCGAGTCCTGCGACGGCGTGCGCGGCTCCCCGATTCCCACTTTTATCTGCGATACGCCCATATCCCGGCTCTGAACCCCCGCCTTGCTCCTGTCGTCGCCCGTAACCACAAAAATCCGTCCAAATTCGGCGAATTCAAGCCGCCGTAACCTGGGACTCGAAATTCCGAAATGCTGCTAACCATCCGGTCAATGAAGAACTTTTACCGTCGGGATCGCGAAAGTCAAGAGCGACAGTCCGAGCGGTCAGTCGGTCAGGATGGCCCCAAACCGCTCAATCGTCAGGATGTCGCGCTAACTATTCGATTTCAGGAGAGGTTTATCTCGATTCCGTTGCTGATTGACGACTTCCGCGACGCTTCGATTAGCATCAGTGCAACACGCGCCTCGGCCAAGTTGCGCTTTGCGACCTCAGAATTGGTTCCTTCGGCTACAGCTTGCTCGAACTCCTGCGCCACTGCGGCGAACCACGCTGAATGGTACGAATCGTCCGCCATGTCCGCCACCGACAGGTCTTCGACCTTCGCGTCCCGATCCGAAAGCAGCACCCGATCCCCTTCAATCTCGAGACTCGCGCGCTCTCCATAGATAAGAGCCGAAGTTCTGCGCATCGGCGCGCGCCACGAAAGATGCGCCCGCGAGAGCGCTCCACTGCCGAACCTGATTCGCACGTCCGCAACGTCGTCAACGTCAACGCCGGCCGGCGATTCGAGCCGCGCCGAAATCGACACCGGCTTTTCCCCGCCCATCAGCCAATTCATAAGGTAGAAAACGTGCCATCCGTGATCGATCAAAATCCCGCCGCCTGACGAGGCCGACGCGCGCCATTTCCCGCCGCTGCCACCGACGCCGGCCGGCTCGGTCCGCAGCCGATCGATCGACATAAAGCGAATGGCACCCAACTTCCCAGTTTCGATCGCTCGACGCGCGGCCGCATAGGCCGGCGCGTACTTCCAGTTATGCACGCACATGAGGACGCGCTGCTTCTCCGCCGCGAGCGACGCAAGCTCGTCGAACTCGCCGAGCGAAAGCGCGAGCGGCTTCTCGACAATCACGTGCGCGCCCGCTGAAAGCGCCGCGCGCGCCGCCCCATGATGCAACCCCGGAGGACTGGCGACATCGACAAAGTCGGGAGCCTCGCCGTCGAGCATCAGCTCGAGGTCGTCATACACGCGAACATTCTTGATCAGGCGAATCGCCTCATGCCGCCGCTCGGAAATCGGATCGTGAATCGCGCCGATTGAGACACTCGCGCGTGTACGCCAGCCCGCCAGATGCGCGCGCGCGGCAACCTCGCCAAATCCCGAAATCGTCCCGCGCAATTTTGATTTAGTTGTCACCGCGCCGCTAAGTTTCAGCTAAACCAATCGCGCGAGCAACCGGCCCGCAGTAGCTATCCGGCGGTGCAGTCGAAACGCGGCATCGCAGGCGGCAGGTTTCCGCTTCATTCCGCCTCAAATCCTAATGAATCACGATGGCAACGCTCTTGCTCTGCACAACCAGGGAGCAACAAAGGAGGAGAGGCAATTATGTTCGCATGGATTCTAATCGGACTTATCTCAGGATGGCTGGCGGGAAAAATCCTCAACGGCAACGGCTACGGCATGATGGCTGACATCGGCCTCGGCCTGCTCGGCGGAGTGATCGGCGGAATGATCTTCGAGCTGTTGGGCGTGCGCGCGCACAACTTCGTCGGCTCGATCCTGATGTCCACCTCGGGCGCCACCGCGCTGGTAATAGCAACCAGAATGATCCGCGACGAAATCTGAAATCGCGCCCGCGTGGCACAAAATTCTGCGCGTTTGACAGTTCGCGACGATCGCGCTATGAGCTGGAGTTCAGAATATGAATCTCCATTCATTGCGGGAACTGCGCTACTAGATGAGCGTTCAGGAACGGCATCGGCGCGAACGGCACGCGCGCGGGCAGGCTATCCTTACCGCCGCCGCCAAGGTCTTCGCCAGGCACGGACTGGAAGGCGCGACTATCGAGATGGTCGCGCGCGAGGCCGAAGTCGCCGTCGGGACAATCTACCTCTACTACGCTTCCCGCGACGATCTTTACCTGAATCTTATCGCCGACCGCGCCGAGCATCTGCGCACGCGCTATGTCGAGATTTTTGCGCGCCGGCTCGCGCCGCTGGATGAGCTGAAAGCGATCGCGTCCGCCTACCTGGACCATCTGCTCGGATCGCGCGAGATTTCCCTGTCGCAGCATTCGGTGGTTTTCTCGCAGCTTCACACCCGGCTCAAGCGGCAGTCCGAGTTGCGCAATTTTCAGCGCGTGATGGATCTGAGCCACGAGATATTCGGGCTCTGGGAAGGCACTATCAGGCGCGCGTTCGAGGGCGGCGTGATCGCCAATTCGATGGGCCCGCGCAAGACCGCCGCGGTGGTGTGGGCGAGCATGAACGGCGCCTTCATGCTGATGGGCGACGGCAATTTCTTCCGCGACGTGACCGGCCTTAACCCCGAGCATTTCGTCGATGAGGCGCTCGAGTCGCACCTCGCCGCCTCGCAACTGAGCGTGCGCCGCAATAGAAAACGCGGGAGTGCACTGTCCCGAAAAACCAAGCTCTCAAATTTAGCAGAGGTCGCCGTCCACACGTCCGCCTAATCGCGGCGCAAAGGAGAAAGCTCTATGAAATTTACCTGGTTCCATCTGATGCCGTATCGGTTCCTGCCCGAGGACTTCAAGGAAAAGTACCACAGCGTGTGGGTCGATATCCCGCGCGACTTGTACGATCCGAAAGTCGGGCATCGCCTCTATAACGACTACCTCGATCAGCTCGAATACGCCGACGCGATGGGCTTCGACGGGCTGGGCGTCAACGAGCATCATCAGAATGCCTACGGCCTGATGCCGTCGCCGAATATAATGGCGGCCGCGCTCACTCGGCGCACGCGCAACGCCAACTTGGTCGTGCTCGGCAACTCGATCGCGCTCTACAATCCGCCGATTCGCGTCGCCGAGGAATTCGCGATGCTCGACGTTATCTCGGGCGGCCGCCTGATCGCCGGCTTTCCGGTCGGCACCTCGATGGATACCAACTTCTGCTACGGCGAAGTGCCCGCCACGATTCGCGAGAAGTATTACGAGGCGCACGACCTGATCATCAAGGCCTGGGAAGCCAAGGACGTGTTCGCGTTCAACGGCAAGTACACCAAGCTGCGTTACGTCAACCTGTGGCCGAAGCCTCTCCAGCAGCCGCATCCGCCAATCTGGATTCCAGGCGGCGGTTCGGTGGAGACCTACGATTTCTGCGCCGACCACGATTACCAGTACAGCTTCCTGTCCTACTTCGGATACATCGCGGGCAAGAAAGTGTCCGACGGCTATTGGGAAGTGATGGCGAAGAAGGGCAAGGAGCTCAATCCTTACAGCCTCGGCTTCGCGCAGGTCGTCGCGGTGTCGGAGACCGATGAGCAGGCGGAGAAGGATTACGCCCCGCACATGGACTACTTCTACAACCGATGCCTGCACGTCTATAACGGCTTCGCCGACGCGCCGGGCTACCGCACGGTGAAGACCATCAAGGCGGGAATTCTCGGCCAGGTCGGCGATCAGGCGGCGATGCGCCGCGAGGGCCTGAAGTGGAAGGACTTCATCGATCAGGGCTACGTGATCGCGGGCTCGCCCAAGACGGTGCGCGATCGCCTGCGCGAGGCGATGAAGTCGCTCAACTGCGGACATCTGATGCTCCTGCAGCAGATCGGCTCGATGCCGCCGGAACTCGTGCGCAAGAGCACCAACCTCTTCGCGACCGAGGTCATGCCGCACATGCGCGACCTCTGGAGCAACTTCGAGGATCGCTGGTCGCCCAAGCGTGACCTGCCGCAAGCCGACTTCGCGAAGCCGGCCCCTTTACATTTCCAGAAGGCCGAAACCAACGGCACGGTGCGCGCGTCGGCCTCGGCCGCGGCGGAGGTCCGGAGCGCGAAATGAACAGCACTCAGAAACTCCTGAACGGAAAATTCTCGCTCGAGATGCAGACCTACGGCAGCAGCGGCGATCCGCTCCTGTACATCCACGGCGCCGGCGGCCTGATGCCGGTCGAGCCGTTCCTCGAGGACCTCGGCAAAAGCTTCAAAGTCTATGCGCCGCAATTCCCCGGCTACGCCGACTCGACCGGCAACGAGTTTATCGACGACATCCCCGACGCGGTCCTCTTCTTTCACGAGTTGATGGATGAACTCGGCATCCCGACCGCCAACATCGTCGGCCATTCGATGGGCGGGATGCTCGCGGCTGAGGTCGCGGCCTTCGACGTGCATCGCGCCAAAAAGCTCGTGCTGATAGCACCCGCCGGTTTCTGGATCGACGAATTGCCGATACCCGACCTGTTCGCCGCGCAGCTTACCGAGATCGCGCCGCTGCTGTTCCACGATCCCAACTCGCCCGCCGCGCAGCTGATGACCGCGATACCGTCGGACTTCAAGGCGCTCGAAACGATGTACGTCGAGCGCGTGAAGCGCTTTGCAACAGCGAGCAAATTTCTGTGGCCGATTCCCGACCGCGGCCTCAAGAAGCGCGCCTACCGCATCCAGGCGCCGACCCTGCTGCTGTGGGGCGACGACGACAAGCTGATCCCGCCGGCCTACGCTAAGGAATTCACCAGCCGCATCAAGAACTGCAAACTCGAACTGATCAAGAACGCCGGCCACATGGTGATGTACGAGCAGCAGGAAGCGCTCGTCGGCGCCATCCGAAAATTCCTCAAGGGCTGACAACTAACTCAACCGATCGAACAACGGCCGGAGCCGAAGCGCTCCGGCCGTTCCGTTTCCAAACCCCTTAGCCCCGAACCGGCAGGCCGACGAAGCGACCGGATCTGTCACCCAGACGAAGCGAGCAATGCGGCCGCATAAACAATCTCGGACAGCAGCGCGAGCCCGCATGTCACCCCGACCAAGCGAGCAACGCGAGCGGCCGGATGGATCTCGGACAGCGGCGCGCAGCTCCTGTCATCCTGACGACGAGAGCGTTAGCGACGGGAGGAATGGATCTCGGACAGCTTCGCGCAGCTCCTGTCATCCTGACGACGAGAGCGTTAGCGACGGGAGGAATGGATCTCGGACAGCTTCGCGCACGCGAAGCCGGTTCCGGTCTCCGAAATCGCGCAGCGCTCCTCTGCTCAACCAGCGCCGCTGCTGTTTGTCCTCGCGCAAGAACCTGTCTCACTTCAACGCTTGAATCTAACTGCGCGCGCTATTAGCTTCGCGCGCATGGCAGATCAAACCTCGCAATCCGCTCGCCCGCCGCGTGGATGGTTCCTCACCACCATGGCGGTGTTGTTCGTCGTGCTCGCGCTCTCCGATTTCACCAAGGCGCTCCAATTTGCCGGCAATCCCGCGGTCGGCGGCCTGGTCGTACTCGGCCACAAGTTCCACGGCGTCGCGCACAATCTCATCCTCGGCCCGTTGTTCGGCCTCGTGCTTCTGATCTACGCCTACGGCATCTGGAATCTGCGCACCTGGGCGCTCCCGTTTTCAATCGTGTACGCGTTCTACGTCCCAACCAACCTGGTCTTGTTCTGGTCGCTGCACCAACTGCCGCCGCCGACCGTCCGTTTCATATTGATCTATCTGTTCCTTTCCCTGACGGGCTCGATCGGCACCGCGATCTATCTCGCCTACCATCGCGCGCGTCTGCGTTGACGACCCGGCCCCGCGCGTTGACACATCGGCCCGCTGGTTTTAAATTGCAACCATTATGAAAATCTACGATTTTGCTCTCGCCCCCAATCCTCGCCGGCTCAGAATTTTCGTGGCGGAAAAGGGACTCAAGATCCCGACTGAGCAGGTCGATCTTTTCACCGGCCAAAATCGCACGCCCGAAATGCTTGCCAAAAATCCCGCCGGCGGTCTGCCGTCGATGGAACTGGACGACGGCACTCACCTGGCCGAGTCGGTCACGATCTGCCGCTACCTCGAGGGGTTGCATCCGGAGCCCAACCTGATGGGCAAGGACAACCGCGAGCAGGCTGAGATCGATATGTGGAGCCGGCGCGTCGAACTAGGCCTGTTGGGCGTTGCCGCGCGCGCGTTTCAGCATACCAATGAGCTGTTCAAAGGCCGCATCAAGCAATTTCCAGAGTACGGCGAGACCCAGCGCGAGGCCGCGAAACAGCAGCTCCAGTGGCTCGACGCGCAGATCGGCAACAAGCCGTTCATCGCGGGCGCTCGCTTCACGATCGCGGATATCACCACCGAAGTTGCGGTCGATTTCGCCGTGCAGATGGCCGGTGTTCCGATGGACCCCGCGCTCAAGAATCTGGCGCGATGGCATAAGTCGGTATCGAGCCGTCCGAGCGCGAAGGCTTAAGGGTTGACGGCGGCATCGCACAGTTTTAAATTGCAACCACTATGAAAATATACGACTTCGCTGGAGCTCCCAATCCACGCCGCGTGCGCGTCTTTCTCGCGGAAAAAGGCATCAACAACGTTCCCTTCGTGCAGGTCAATCTCGCGACGGCTGACAACCGCAAGCCCGAGTTTCTCAAGATTAACCCGATGGGCGGAATACCGGTGCTCGAACTCGACGACGGCACGCATATCGCGGAGTCGGTCGCGATTTGCCGCTACTTCGAGACCATCAAGCCCGAGCCACCTCTGATGGGCGTCGATGCGAAAGACAAAGCGGTGGTCGAGATGTGGAACCGTCGAATGGAGTTCGAAATCCTGTCGATGACCGCCGGCTCCTTCCGCAACACCAGCGACTTCTTCAAAGGACGCATTCCGCAGGTCAAGGAATACGGCGAGATTTGCAAGAACGCGGCGGTCAAACGGCTGGAATGGCTCGACACCGAGCTGGCCAATCGCGAATTCATCGCGGGACCGCGCTACACAATTGCGGATATCACAGCGCTGATCGGAATCGATTTCGGGCGCACCACCGGAATCAAGATCCAGGAAAACCAGAAGAACCTCGCGCGCTGGCATCAGGCGGTATCGAGCCGCCCGAGCGCGAAGGCTTAAGCGCCCATCTATCTGTGCGGATTTGGGGCGGTTCGCATCGCGGACCGCCCCATTATTTTAGCGCGCGGCCGATTGTGCGATCGCTGTCGCCGGCAGCGGATATATGGGCGTGTACATCCGGTACAGCATCAGGTAAACGATCACGCCCGTCACCGAGACGTACATCCACAACGGCCAGGTCCAGCGCGCGATTCGCCGATGACGTGCGAAGTTGCCGCGCAGCGCGAACACGATCGTCGTGATTGCGAGCGGTACGATTAGCCCCGCCAGGATTATGTGCGGAATCAGAATCGAGAAGTACAGCGAGCGAACCCATCCCTCGCCGCTGAAGCGTACGTTGCCGACGTTGTAATGATAGACCAGGTACGAGGTCAGGAAGACCGCGGAAACGCCCATCGCGCTGATCATGCACGCGCGATGCGCTCGCACCATCCCGTTTTTTATGAAGATGTATCCCGCCAGCAGCAGGATCGTCGCGCATCCGTTGAGGAACGCGTTGAGCGGCGCCAGCGAATGGTAGGAATCCAATCGGCTCGCCAAACTACGGCGTTTGCACCGGCGGCGGCGCGACCGGATTCGCACCCATCTCGGCGCCACTCGTCACCGGCCGCGGATGATCGAACCTGGTCCACATCCGCGTCGTCAGATCGGGCAGCAGCATGAAGCATAGAAACGTGACGAGTACTACCGGAATGATCGCGATGATCGCCAGCCCGCGGCGCTCCATCGCAAGATGCATGAAGTACATCGCCACCAGCACCGCTTTGGCCCATGCCAGCGCGACCAGCAGGCCGACCTTGGCGACCTGCGGCAGCCCCATCGCATACACGCCTAACTCGATGGCGGTGAGAATCGAGAGGTAAATAAAAACCGCAATGTAGTTCGGCCCGCTATGCTCGGCCTCGTGCCCTGAAATCGCAGCTTGCGTCGTCATGGTTTGAATTTCATCTCCAGCACGTAATCGGTGGAAAGCTGCCGCTCGGTTAAATCAAATAGATAAAGGTGAAGATCAGGATCCAGACCAGATCGACGAAGTGCCAGTACAGCCCCGCGACCTCGACCAGGTTCGCCTTGGCCGGCGTCAGCTTGCCGGTCATGCCGCGAACCAGGAGCACGAAGTTGTACACGACGCCGCCGAAAACGTGACAGCCGTGAAAACCGGTCAGGATGAAAAACGTCGCGTCGAACAGGTCAACCTTGATCGACATTCCTCTTTCGCCGATCAGGTGGTGCCACTCGAAGGCCTGCATCCCGAGGAACAGCAACCCGCCGAGAACGGTCAACGCCATGAAGTTGCGATAGCGCGCCATCCTGCCGGTCTGGATCGAGCTGAGCGCCTCGACCATCGTGACGCTCGAGCAGATCAGGATGAAGGTCATGATCGCCGTGGTGGTGATGCCGAGAAATGCGGCGGGCGACGGCCAGTTGGGATTGTCGATGCGCAGCGCGCCGTACGCGGCGATGGCGGCGCCAAAGGTCATCGCGTCGCCGGCCAGGAACGTCCACATCCCGAGCTTGCCGAGATTTCCCGGCGTCAGCGACGGTTCCAGCTGATCGCGCACCACGGCCTGATCGTGAGTATCTACTGCAGCAGCCTCGCTCATCGGGACAATCCTCTTTGCGGCAAATGGCTATAGTCAGTTTTCATTTTAATTGACTACTTGGTAGTTGAATTCTGATCCTTGCGCGAGCGCCGATAGACGATGTAACCAATTCCGCCGAAGGTCGCAAACAATGCGTACGGCGACATCATCATGAACAGCACGCTGGCCTTGTAGGCGTGGAACGAGTGATCGCCCTCGCCCAAGCCGCAGGTCGCGCACGCGTTTGCCAGTCTCGGAGCGGCGGCAACGATCGCACTGACCATCATCGTTGCGCTTGCCTTTAGCTTTGAACTTTTCATCGTCATGTTTTCCCACCGGCAAAAACTACATCAGATATACCAGCCCGAACAGGAGCGGCCAGACCGCGCACACGAAATACCAGTACACCGCGCACATCTCAATCGCGTGGGCGTTGCGCGCGTTGTACCTGCCGCGCATCGCAAAACCTGCCACGCACGCGAGCCAGATGACGCCGGCCGTCACATGCGCGCCATGGCATCCGATCAACAAATAAAAGGTCCCGCCGTACATGCCGCTCGAAAGCTTGAGGCCGTGCGCGACCAGCCGTACCCACTCGCTCCCCTGCACCGCCAGAAAGGTCACGCCCAGCGCGAGCGTCGCCAGCAGATAACGGCGGGTCAGGCGCTGGCGGTTTTGATGGACCGCGCGCAGCGCAAGGGTCATCGTTCCCGCGCTCGTCAGCAGCACGAAAGTGTTCACCCAGGTGACCGCAATCGGCAGGCGCGGCATCGCGGGCGGCGGCCAGAACGGAGCCGAGAGGCGGTAGATCAGAAACGAGCCGATGAGGCCGCTGAACAGCATCATCTCGGACGCGATCACCATCAGGATCGCGATCATCCCGCTGCTGATGAACGGCCGTTCGACGCTGATCGCCACCCGCGCCCGAGTCGGAGGTGCGGGCGCGGCGCAGCGGCGCCAGCAACGGGCGAACTTTCACTGTCGATGTCGTCACGTTGAGCGCCACATCAATGATGCTTCACTAAAATCGTCACGATAGAGATCGTTATCAGCAGCACCATGACGCCGATTAGTATCTTCAGCGTCCGCCAGTTTTCCTCTTTGCGCTCTTCGCGCGTAACCAGAGTACTCATTCCATTACTCACACGCGATCGAGCACGAGTACTAACAAGACGATCGGCAGATAGATCAGTGACGCGAGTAGCAGCCGGCGCGCGGCCTTCGCATTGCCGGGCGAACGCACCATCGCGACTCCAAACGCCAGCATCCAGATCGCCCATCACGGATGCGATTGCCAGGTACGGAATTCCGGCGAAGCCAAGGATGGTCGGGATGACGCCGACGGCGATGAGTCCAAGGCTTCCCGCGATGACGATTGGATTTGACGCGTTTCCGCCGCGCGAATTGTCTTGCGGCAGCAGGTGGATGCCGGCGCGTGCGTAATCGGTGCGGTACAGCCGCGCGACCGCGAAGGTGTGCGGCAACTGCCACAGGAACATGATCGCGAACAGCAGCATCGGTTCCATGTTGAGGCCGCCGCGCGCCGCCGCCCATCCGGCGACCGGCGGCAGCGCGCCGGGAATCGCGCCGATGATGTTGCACATCCAGGTGTAGCGCTTCAGCGGCGTGTACACGCCGAGATAAACGATCGCGATCGCGGCGGTCACCGCGGCGCACAGCAGGTTCGTCGCGAGCAGCAGGTACGACGAGCCCCGCAGCCGTTGCGATGACGCCGAAGACCAGCGCTTCGGCCGGACGCATTCTCAGGTCGGGCAGCGGCCGATGGCGCGTGCGATCCATCATCGCGTCGGTGTCGCGCTCGACGTACTGATTGAGCGCCAGCGTCCCGCCCGCCGCGAGCGCGGTGCCCGCCAGCAGATTCAGCGCGAGCGTGAGGTCGAATCCCGAGCGTCCGCCGAGATAGAACCCGGCGAGCGTCGTGACCAGCACCATCAGAACAACCCGCGGCTTGGTCAGCTCGAAGTAGTCGCTCACGCGCCCGCGAGGCAGTGTCAGCGCGGATTCCGCCATCGCCACTTTTGCGCTCATGCGATCACCTGCCGTTCGATCACCCGCGACGACGCATGCGATTCGATTTCACGCGCGGCGCTCGGGGCTCCGAGAATCCGATACGCTCGGAGCGTCAGGGTGAGGCTGGTCGCGAGGACCGCGGCGCCAACCGCGACATGGCTGGTGGTCGGAATAACCGAACGGCCGCTCCATATGGTGATCGCGCCAAGACAAATCTGCACCGCCAGCAGCAGTACCAAACCCAGCGCCGGACGCCGAAGTGCGACCACCTCGCGATGCGTCCTCAGCACCCGCGCGACGGTCCACAAAACCATCGCGGTTACAATGACGGCGCCGCATCGATGAGCGAAATTAACCGCGATGAACTCGTTCCAGTACGGCGGCACCAGGTAGCCGAACGAAAGCGGGAAATCTGGAATTACCAGCCCGGCGCTCATGTGCCGCATCAGAGCGCCGACGAGAATCTGCATATAGATGATAGCGGTGGTCGCGACCGCAAGCGTCGTCAGCGGTATTCGCGATGGCGGATCATCGACGTGCGGGGTCGAGTCCCAGCGCGGATTGGTGAAGATCGCGATCGAAACCATCAGGCAGAACAGCGCCTGCGCCGTCGCCGCGTGGGTAACTGCGATCGCCAGCGGCAGCTCGAACAGCACAGTGATCCCGCCGAGAATCGCCTGCACGATGATCAGTCCGAACGCCAGCATCACGAGTTGGCAGACCCATTTGCGCGGCTCGGCGCGCCATGCCCACGCCATCAGCACGAGTGTGAGGATGACGACGGTTCCGGCAGCGAGGCGATGGCCGAATTCGAAACGGATGCCGCCCTGCCACGCCGGAATCAGCTTGCCGAACGCCAGCGGCCAATCCGGCACGGCGAGCGCGGAACCGGTCGAGGTGACGAGTCCGCCGATGAAGATGAGGCAAAAGGTGGCGCCTGCGGTCAGCACCGCAAAGCGATGCAGTCCGCGCGCCCTCTCAACCTCAGTTGGCGACCGATTCATCATTGACTATTCGACTGACTAATCCGCCGCGGCCGTCGAGTGCTCGATCAACTGCGATTGCGGCAGGTAATCCTCTGCGACCTCAGGCGAGCTGTACTCGTACGGTCCCCGGTAAACGATCGGCACCGGTCCGGGCCAGTTGCCGTGCGGCGGCGGCGACGGCGTCGTCCATTCCAGCGTATTCGCATGCCACGGATTCTCGCTGGCCTTCTCGCCCCTGAAGTAGCTCGTAGATGATGTTCGCGAGGAACAGGAACTGCGCGGCGCCCAGCACGAACGCGCTGATCGAAATGAAATTCGTTGATCGGAATAATCGGCTTCAGAAAATCATACTGCTGCGGATTGTAAATCCGGCGCATGTGCCCGGCCATCCCGAGAATGTGCATCGGGAAGAAGGTGCAGTTGAACGCGACGAACGTAATCCAGAAGTGAACCTTGCCCAGCTTCTCGCTCATCATGCGGCCGAACATCTTGGGATACCAGTAGGTAATGCCGGCGAAGATGCCGAACAGGCTGCCGCCGAATAGTACGTAGTGAATATGCGCGACGATGAAGTAGGTATCGTGGATGTACATGTCAACCGGAGTGGAGGCCATCCAGATTCCCGACAGTCCGCCGATGACGAACATCGCGACGAACGCCAGCGCGTTCATCATCGCCACCGTGTAGTGGATGTTGCCCTTATAGAGCGTGCCCAGCCAGTTGAAAGTCTTAATCGCCGACGGCACTCCGATAATCATCGTCGTGATCATGAAGCTGCCGCCGAGCAGCGGGATCCATCCCCGACACGAACATGTGATGGCCCCAGACTATCCAGGACAGGCCCGCGATCGCGATCATCGCATACGCCATCGCGCGGTATCCGAAAATCGGCTTGCGCGAAAACGTCGAGATGATCTCCGACGCGATGCCCATCGCGGGCAGGATCATGATGTACACCTCGGGATGGCCGAAGAACCAGAACAGATGCTGCCACAGCAGCGGCTCGCCGCCGCCCGCGGGAAGAAAGAAGTGCGTGCCGCCCAGGCGATCGAACAGCAGCAGCGCGAGCGCGGTGGTCAGCACCGGCAGCGCCAGCAGCAGCAGAATCGCGGTGATGAACAGCGACCAGATCACCAGCGGCAGGCGGAAGAAATTCATGCCCTTGGTGCGCATGTTGATGATCGTCGTGATGTAGTTGATCGAGCCCATCAGCGACGACGCGCCGAGCACGATGATGCTGATGCACCATAAATTCTGGCCCCAATCGACGCCGGTATAGATCGGTACCGCGCTCAACGGAGCGTACGAGGTCCAGCCCGCGGCGGCGGGACCGCCGGTTACGAAAAACGACGACAGCATGATCACGCCGGCGACCGCGCCGACCCAGAACGACAGCATGTTCAACTTGGGAAACGCCATGTCGCGCGCGCCGATCATCAGCGGGATGAGAAAGTTGCCGAAGCATCCCACCAGGATCGGCATCACCACGAAGAAGATCATGATGGTGGCGTGCATGGTGAACATCGCGTTGTAGGTATTTGGCGGAATCGCGCCCTCGTACATGAACGGCTCGGGCACCCAGTGGAATCCGGGGACCGCAGTTTCGGGAAACGCCAGTTCCCACCGCATCAGCATCGCCATCAGGCCGCCGATCGACATCATGAACAGCGCCATGAACAGGAACTGGCGCCCGATCATCTTGTGATCTTCGGAAAAAATGTACGTGCGCACAAAGCCGAGCTGATGATGCTCCGCGTGAGCGCCGTGTGCCGCAACCGCTGCCGTGCTGCTCATCTTCGACTAGCTCCTCCGCGCGGCGTTGCCGGCGAATGCGGGCTTTACTTGTTTTGCGAATATTGGTCTTTGAGCCACTTGTCGAAATCCTCTTGCGACTGCACTGTCAGATTGCCCTGCATCCCCGAATGCCCGAAGCCGCACAGCTGCGAGCACGGAATTTCGTATTGCCCGGTCTCGGTCGCCTCGAACCAGACGTGAATGATGCGGCCCGGCACGGCGTCTTGCCGCAGACGCATGTTGGGAACGTAAAAACTGTGGATGACGTCCTTGGACGTCGAGATCGATCCGCACGACTTTGTTCACCGGCACGTGCAACTCGTTCTCCATCAAGAGGTCGTCCTTGGTGCCGAATTTGCCGTCGGGTCCGGGGTAGGTGATTTCCCAATTGAACTGCTTTCCGGTCACCTGGTAGAACACGTCGCCCGGCGGGCCATGCTCCTTGATGTCAGCCCAGGTCGAGCGGCTCATGAACGCGAGCGTGATGAGAATGACCGTGGTCGCGGTGGTCCAGATGATCTCGAGGCGCGAATTGCCTTCGATATATTCCGCCTTGCGGCCCGGCCGGGTGCGATAGCGAACCATGAAGGTCACCATCGCGGCCATCACCGCAATCCAGACGACCATCACGAGCCAGAAGATAATCTCGAACAGCAGGTCTATCTTCGGACCGAAGGTCGAAATGTCGTGCGGAAAATACATGTGCTCGAGCATCGAAGCGTCACCTCTGCGCTATCAAGGTAAAATGCCGCACGAGCGCTCGCCGCGCCGATCAAGGCGGCTGGTACAACGTGCCGACAACTTCCGATTCATGAATTGGGTGCGATTATGCCAGTCAGTTCCACGATTAGTGAAATGAAAAATCCTTGTCCCCCACCGCAACCCGCGCTTAATCAACCACGACATGACGCTCATATTTCGCTAGCAAATTCAAGCGCTTCACGGTCGCAACCTCCGCCGGCCGGCGCTCAGAGATTCGCGCGCGATTGGCGGCAGCACCGCTTTGGGCTACAACCAGTCCGGGTAGAGGAGGTCTCGGTTTCTTATGCCTGATCGCGTAGCGACCCTTTCCGAAAACTTTCAGGCGCAGGCCCGGAAGTACGGTGCGCGCGCGTTCCTCAAGGACAAACGCGACAAAGTCTGGACCGACCATTCGTGGACCGACGTTTCCGAAGCCGCCGGCAAGCTGCGCGCCGGCCTGCTCGGCCTTGGTGTGCGCCCCGGCGATCGCGTCGCTATCCTCTCGGACAATTGCCCCGAATGGATCGTCGTCGATCAGGCCATATTGGGCCTCGGCGCGATCGTTGTGCCGCTCTACACGACCAGCGGACTCGAGGAAACCGCGCACGTCATCAGCGACTCCGGCGCGAAAGCGATCGCCGCGAACGGGCCTGAGATGGTCAAGAAGATTCTCGGCCTCGCGAGCTCGATCCCCGACGTCAGCGCAATTGTCGCGATGCATCGTGACGCCGAATCGACGCCCGCGGCCAACGGAACGCCCGCCGTGATGACCGCGGCGTCTTTGAGCGGCGAGGCGCCGGCCGCGATCGTCGAGGGCAGCAGCGAAGACCTCGCAACGATCATCTACACCTCGGGCACCACCGGCACCTCGAAGGGCGTGATGCTGTCGCATGGCAATTTGCTCGCCAACGCCGAAGATGCGCTAGCTGCGCTCGCGCTCAACGACACCGACATGACGCTGTCGCATCTGCCTATCGCGCATTCTTTCGAACGCACGGCCGGCTACTACACGGTCACGATGGCGGGGGGAACGATCGCGTTCGCCGAAAGTCTCGGGCAGATCGCGTCGAACCTGACCGAGGTCGAGCCGACCGTCGTGTTGACGGTGCCACGCCTGCTCGAAGTGATCCACAGTCGCGTGATGCGCACGGTGGAGACCTCGCCGCCGATGCGCCGGCGTTTGTTCAAAATGGCGCTCAATGCGGGCGAGCAGGCGGCTTACTATCGCAATCGCGGCAAGCCCGTTCCGCCGATGCTCGCGCTCTCGATGGCGCTGTTTCGGCGCCTGGTCTTCGCGCGGGTGCGCGCGATCTTCGGCGGCAAAATCCGCTACCTGATTTCCGGCGGCGCGCCGCTGCCGACCGAGATCAACCGCTTTCTGTCCGCCGCCGAAGTTCCAATCGTCGAAGGCTACGGCCTGACCGAGGCGGCGCCGGTCGTCGCCTGCAATCTGCACAACGGCAAGACTCGAATCGGCACGGTGGGACTGCCGCTGGCGCGCGTGCAGACCGAAGTCGCGCCGGACGGTGAGTTGCTGCTGCGCGGGCCAAACATAATGAAGGGCTACTACAAGCTCGAGGCCGAAACAAAAGAAGCAATCGACGAAAACGGATGGTTGCATACCGGCGACATCGCGAAGATCGACGTCGAGGGCTACATCGCGATCACCGACCGCAAAAAAGAAATCATCGTGCTGTCAGGCGGCAAGAACGTCTCGCCCGCCTACGTCGAGGGCAAGCTGGTCGGCGACAAATTCATCGGCCAGGCATGCGTGATCGGCGACCGCCGCAAGCATCTCGCGGCGTTGATAGTGCCTGACTACGAAAATCTCGTGGAGTTCCTGGCCCAGCACAACCTCGACCCGAAAAACGCGGACGCGCTGGCGAAATCAAAAGAGCTGAAGACGTTCATCCAGACGCGGATTCGCGAAATCAACAAGCAGATGTCGGAACGTCGAGGCGATCGTCGCGTTCACCATCGTCCCGCAGCCATTCACGCAGGAAAACGGCGAGCTGACCCCGTCGCTAAAGATCCGCCGTAAAGTGGTGCAAGCGCACTTCAAGGATCAGATCGATTCGATGTACGGCGACTAGCCGGATGCACCCCGATAGCTGGAAAAGACGCTGTGCCCCATAAAGTCTATGAGCTCGGTGATTTCGCGCTCGAATCGGGCCAGGTTCTGCCGAAGGCCACGCTCGCCTACGAAGTCTATGGTCAACTGAATGCGCGACGCGACAACGCAGTCCTGCTCTGTTCGGCGATCACGGCCACCCACGAGGGCGACAACTTCCTCATCGGCGAGGGCCGCTGCTTCGATCCAGGCAGATTCTGCATCGTTTCGACAAACCAATTTGCCAATGGCCTGTCCTCTTCGCCGAGTAATACGCCCGCTCCTCTCGACGGCCCGCGTTTTCCGAGGATAGCGATTCGCGACAATGTCCGCGCCCAGTCTCTGCTCGTACGAAACGAACTTCGCATTCCAAAGTTGGCGATGGTCGCAGGATTTTCGATGGGCGCGCAACAGGCCTATCAATGGGCCGTCAGCTATCCCGATGCGGTCGAACGGGTGGTGGCATGGTGCGGCCACGCCCACACCACTCCATACACCCACGCCTTCATCGACGGTCTGGCTAGGGTGCTGAAGGCCGCGGCCGATTGGAAGGGCGGCGATTACAAGAAACCACCGGCAATCGGTCTCCGAGCGCAGGCGCGCGCCTACGCCGGTTGGGGAATGTCGCCCGCGTGGTACCGGGCGTCGCTCTGGAAGAAGCTGGGGTTTGAGACGGTCGAGGACTTCATGACCGGATATTTGGAGCAGTTCCTTTGCCAGCTCGATGCGAACAATTTTCTCTCCCAGATTGAAACGTGGAAATCGCACAACGTCGGCAGTACGCCCGGTTTTGGCGGCGACTACCGCAAGGCGCTGGCTTCCATTCAAGCCCGCACACTTGTCATGCCTTGCGCGACAGACCTTTATTTTGTCGCCGCCGACTCCGAAGAAGAAGCCGGTCACATTCCGAATGCGATCGTCAGGACGATACCTTCAGTCTGGGGTCACTGGGCGGGCTTCGGAAACGACGAAGCCGACAGCGCCTTTATCAACACGGCGATCGCCGAATTTTTGGCCGACCACCCGGCGCGCCGCTGAGCCCGGGCGGCGAGGATTAATCGGGCATTGGAGCGGTTCATTCTTGGTTGACGAACGGCTGTACAACGATCCATACTGAAGTACGCCACTTGAGCAAGGCTCCATGCAGGTAGCCGGCTTTGATTGGGACAAGGGCAACCGCTTCAAGTGCCGGCGGCATGGCGTTTCTCAGACCGCCATCGAGTCCATGTTTCGTTGCACAGTCGCTGTGTTGCCCGACCCCTTGCACTCAAAGTCAGAGGAGCGGTTCAAGGCAATTGGCAAGAGCCACGACGGTCGCTGGGTTTTCATCGTGTTCACCATGCGCGCGCGACGCGGCAAGAGACTCGTAAGGCCAATCAGCGCGCGTTACATGCACAAGAAGGAAGTGGACCACTATGAAAAGGAATCTGCCGCGC
Source organism: uncultured delta proteobacterium (assembly GCA_963717005.1). Taxonomy (GTDB): domain Bacteria; phylum Desulfobacterota; class Binatia; order Binatales; family Binataceae; genus Binatus. Next base: position 2,448,452 of record OY970324.1, on the reverse strand, counting down.
TTCAAAAGCGATAAGGAAGCCGAAGAGTTCGTCGCCAAGGCCGATCTGACCGAATACGACCTGTCCACCATGAGACCGATCCGCTTTGAGTTCCAGCCCAAGACCGAGCGGGTCAATATGCGCCTGCCGCGCCAACTCCTCGACGCCGTGCAAGCCTCGGCCGCCAGAGAAGGCGTTCCCTACCAGCGCTTCATCCGAAAGGTACTGGAGGATGCAGTGCAGCGGAAACGAGCGTGACAATTCGGAAACCTGCTCGATTCGAAGAATCCAACCCCTAACCCCGAGCGGGAAGGGGAACCAGATCTTTTAGGTTACTGGGTGCAGGGGTCACCCCTGGGGTCACCCCTGCCGCGGGGTGCGGGGCGAGGAGCCCCGCGTCTTACTTGTCGCCGGTCTCGACCGCCATCAGCACGTGAATCGTCGTCAGCTTCTTTACCATGTACGCGCGCTTGCCCTTGGGCGTGACGACTTCGATATCGTCTTCCGCGGTCTTGCCGATCAGCGCGCGGCCTAGCGGCGACGACAGCGAGATGCGGTTCTGCGCGCCGTCAACTTCCTCCGGCACAACGATCTCGAACACCGCGACCCCGCCTTCATCGAGATCTTCCAGATGGACGCGGCTGCCGAGGCCGACCGTGTCCCGCGGAATCGTCTCGAGATCGATCATCGTGAGCTCCGCAATTCGCGTCTCCAGGTTACCGACCCGCGCACGCAGGAACTCCTGGCGCTGCTTCGCCATCGCCCATTCCGCGTTCTCGGACAAATCGCCGTGCGCCCGCGCGCGTTCGAGTTCCTTGGGCAGGTCCACGGTCAGCTCGCGCTTGAGCGTCTCGAGGTCTTTCTTGAGCCGCTTGATTACCGGTAGTTCAGCCATCGATACATTCTTCCTGAGACAGTCTTCTTTAATTCTATACGATTCGCCGGGCCCGCGAGCGTCAATCGGCGACGATTGAAGTCAGGCTCCGATTCACGCCCACCACGCTTTGAATCTTGTGCACGATCAACTCGCCGAGCGATGTCACGTCCGCAGCCTCCGCGATCGCTATTATGTCGTGCGGGCCGGTGACCGCATGCGCGACGGAGACTCCCGCTACGCCGCGAATCTTCGCCGCGACCTCGCGCGCCTTTCCCGGTGACGTATCTATAAGGATGAATGCCTTCACTGCCATGTTCGTTTCCTCCCGGCTTGCGGCGGCGCGCTTGCGTGCTCAGCGCGGTGGCGGAATCAAAGCACCCTTCTCATCATATACATAAAATCCACGGCCCGACTTGCGCCCGAGATAGCCGGCATCGACGTACTTCTTCAGCAGCGGGCACGGCCGGTACTTGTCGTCGCCCAGCACCCGATGCATCACCTCCATGATCGCGAGGCAGGTGTCGAGCCCTATCAGGTCGGCCAGCTCGAGCGGACCCATCGGCTGATTGGTGCCGAGCTTCATCGCGGTGTCGATATCGGTGACCCCGCCGACGCCTTCGTACATCGTGTAAATCGCTTCGTTGATCATCGGCAGCAGCACGCGGTTGACGATAAAGCCCGGGAAATCCTGCGCCGTCATCGTGGTCTTGCCGAGCTGCTCGGCGAGTGTGCGGGTCTGCTGAAAGGTCGCCTCCGAGGTCGCGAGCCCGCGAATGATTTCGACCAGCTTCATCGCCGGCACCGGGTTCATGAAATGCATCCCGATGACGCGGTCGGCGCGCGAAGTCTTGGCCCCCATCTTTGTGATCGAAATCGACGACGTGTTCGAGGCAAAGATCGTCTCGGGCGGGCAGACCTTGTCGAGCTTCTGCAGCAGCGCGATCTTGGCGTCTTCGTTCTCGATCACCGCCTCGATCACGAAGCCGACCTTGCCCAGGTCTTCGAGGTTGGTGGTGGTTTCGACCCGGCGCATCACGCGATCGCGCTCTTCGGGCTTGAAGCGCCCGCGCTCGATCATGCGGTCGAGGTTGCGCGCGATCGTATCGACCCCGCGCTTGCACATACCCGGCGCGATATCGTGCATCACCACCGCGATTTCCGCCTGCGCCGCGACCTGCGCGATTCCCGCGCCCATCTGCCCTGCCCCGATAACGCCAATCTGATGCAAGCTCATTCGTCTCTCCGAAAAATTCTCAGCCCTGAACTAGAGGTACGGGATATAATTCTTGAGCGAGCTGAGCAACGCCGCAACGTCGGCCTCGTCGCCGAGATCGCGGCACAGAATCTCGTAATAGCCTTTAATCCGTCCGCGCTCCTGATTTTCGGGCGCCTCCGCCAGCATCGCCTGAAAGTCTTTGAGAATCGCCTGCGCTTCGAGCTTCTTTTTCACTGGAATCGCTTCGTCATCGACCGCGATCAGCAAGCGGATGTGATCGATCATCCGGTTCATCACGGCAAAGTCGCTGCGATCTTTTTCCATCGTCGATTCGCTGTCAGTGAGGATCGGGCGGCTCCTCGCCGCCGACCCAGGTGCCCGCGCCGCCGCCGCGCATCGCGGTACGCACCTTCATTACATCTTCGGGCGACTGACGCCCCGGCATCCCGAGGTTTCGCATCAGGACGTTGGTCATATTCGAGGTCAGCCGGTCGCGGATTGTCGGCGCGGAGCCCACTTGCGCGTCGAGCACCACGTCAACCTGCTCGCGCGTCAGCCCCTCGGCGACGAAAATATCGACCAGCCCGGCCAACCCGACTTCGCCGCCGGCCCGGTCCACGATCGCGACCACCTTCGCGCACGGTGTGCATATGCGGCGGATAAATCCTGCCCGCTCGCTGCAATAAACGCATCGCATTCGGAAGTGACGCCCGATCCCCGAAAAAACTTGAAGCGGCCGTGCGCACGAAAAATCGGCGGACCCGCTTCATTTCTGAGGCTACTACCGGCTTCCGATGGTCGCAAGTATGAGTCGGCGAGCCTGCCAGGACGGCGTTTGACAGCACGGACTGACCTAACTAATATCGTAATTGAGAATCATTCTCAGAATTACCGCGCCATGACTCAAACCGCCGTCGCCTACTTCTTCTACTCGCTCGGCATCCTCTTTCGCGAAGGCATGGAAGCGATGCTGGTCGTCGTCGCGCTCGCCGCAGGCACCCGCGGCGCCGGGCGAATCGGCCGCGCGCGCGATATCTACGCCGGCGCGGTCGCCGCGATTGTCGCGAGCATCATGCTCGCGTGGGCGGTCAATCACCTGATTACCGACGACGCCAGCGACACGCTCGAAGGCGTCTTTCAACTGTTCGCCGCCGCCACCCTCTTCTACGTCAGCTCGTGGATGACCGCGAAGGGGCAGTCCGATCGCTGGATCAGATTCATCTCGCACAAGCTCGAGGACGCCGAGCACAGCAGGATTCCCGGCATCGCGCTTGGGCTCACCGCGTTTCTGGCGGTGATGCGCGAGGGCGCGGAGACCATCGTTTTCTTCCAGGCGCTCACTAACGGCGCGACCGAAACCGTCGAGCGTCACGCGGTTGCCGCCGGCATCGTCGCCGCCGCGATCGCTCTCGCCGCTACCTTCGTCGTCATCCAGCGCGCCGCCGATCGAATCCCGATGCGATTCTTCTTCCACGTGACTTCCTTCATGCTCTACGCGCTGGCGATCGTGTTCGTCGGCCAAGGCGTCGCGAGCTTGCAGGAAGCGTCGGTGGTATCGGCGACGTTCGTGAACTACGCGCCGACAATTCCGATGCTCGGCATTTTCCCGACCGTTCAATCGTTGGGCGCGCAGGCTGCCCTGCTGATCTTCGCGCTCGCAGCAGTGTTCGTTCCGCGCCGGGCGGCCTCGCGCCGCGTCACGGTTGTGGAACCGGCGGAGATGCCGCGGGCGCGCCAGGCTTGAGCGCAGGCGCCTCCGCAAACGAATCGCCCCCGCCGAACAGCACGGTTTCCACGTCGGAACTCAGCTTCTCGGAAACCACCAGCGCCCGAAATCCCATCCGCGTGCATTGATCGACCATCGGATCGCGCGCGACCGCACTATGCCGCGCGTGCTTGAGCGCGACCCGCAAGTCCTGCGTGCGATCGAGCAGCGCTGACAGCCGCGCCTCGACGATCGCAAGATTGCCCCCGCTGGTCGCGAGATCGAGCGCGAGCGATTCGTCGTGCTCCGAGTCGGCGAGCGCATGCAGCGCATTTTTGATTTCGGCGCACGCCGCTTCGGCGCTACCCTCAGGCCCGGGCGACAAATCTGCAGCGTGAACGGTTCGAAAAGTACCCAGCACCACGACGGCAACGACCAGCGCCCGCGTAGATACTGAAATCAGGCGGCGTCGGTCTCGCTGGTGTCGTAGCCGATCGAAGTCAGGAACGCTTCCTTCTGGCCGGACGGCATAATGTAGATTCCGTCCCATCCGCAGACCTCTTCGCACAGCAGGCAGCCGACGCAGGTCTTCTCGTTGACCTGCACCTTGCCGAGATAGACCGCCGTGTTCTCCGGCGACGGCGAGATGCAATCGAACGGGCAAACATCGACGCACACGCCGCAGCCGTTGCAGTTGTCGGGATGAACGACGGCGACCGGGCGTTCGGCGCGCTTGAGCACGTGGGTTATCTCGCCGTGATTGTTCATGATCGCGTCGTCGGGGCAAATCACCCCGCAGGCGCCGCAATCGATGCACATCGCGGCCTCGATGTAATAGACCTTTTTCGACAGACCGGAAATGGCGCCGGTCGGGCAACGCTTTTCGCACGCGCTGCATCCGGTGCAATTCTCGGCGATAATCTCAAATGGCATTCCCGCTCCCTACTTCCGCATCTCGTCGATAATGCGCTCGCGATGCCCATGCTCAATCAGCTGATCGTTGCGCCGCGCCTGTTTGAGCGCGACATAGGTGAAAAACATCACGAGGAACATCATCGCGATGATCGGGATGTTGTCGGGAACGGTCAGGATAGCGAGAAACTGCTGTAACCCGGTAATTCGCACGATTGAACCCTCGAAGCCCGCTCAGTCTTGTAAGATCAGAGGTACCAACGCCATTAGCCGATGTCAACTTTGATGGAGCGGTAGATGCATCCGGCTAATCGCATCGGCGTGCTCTCGCACACAAGATTCGAGTCATCACAACGGCCTGCTTGCTTATCTGCCAGGATAAGTCCTACCTATCAGGAGAGTTTTGAGAACGATAAGGAACAGCGGGAGGAACCATCGATGAGCACTCAATCGCGGATGCGCTCGATTATCATTGCGGCGTTGGCGCTGCTGTTCACCGGCGCGACCGAACTGCGCGCGCAGATTAGCAGCTACATTCCGGCAGCGCCGTCTCAAGCGGCGCAGGCACTCACGGGTGGCCAGCAGTCGGCGGCAAACAGCGCGCTATGTTCGGCGCTCGCGAGTCATTTCCCGAATCCCGCCGCCGCCGGTCCGTCCGCATTGAGCGACCCGTCGGTAATGTCCACCGCGGCTGCGTCGTTCGCAGGCACTTCGAGCCTCTCGCTGTCCAGTGCGACGGCTCTGCTGAAAGGGTATGTCGCGCAGCATGCCACCGACATCCTCGCGTCTTGCGCCACCAGCAGCGCCACCAGCGGCTTGACCTCGAAGATTCCCGGCGCCGGCAGTTTGCCCAAGGTTCCCAGCATGCCCTGAGTCAAGCGATCGCACGGCGCGCTTGCAGCGCGACGCTGCCTGCGGGCAGAGTATTTGAGCATGGCCGGTCAGCCGCAAACGTCCTCATACACCGCTGCCGCGCCGCGCGGGATCTTGAACCTCGCGTGGGGCGTCGTCGCGACCTTTTTGTCGGTGATTTGGACGATGATCTGCGCGACCGGCGCTGCAATCTCGGCGCTGTTGAACAAGCCGCGCTGGGTGACCATGGTCACGCGCGCGTGGGGGCGCGGAATAATCGCGGTCTGCGGTATCAAGGTGGAAATCGAGGGCCTTGAGAATCTTGCCGGCCTGAAATCGTACGTCCTCGTCGCCAACCATCAGAGCTTCTTCGATATCTTCGCGTCGGCCGCCTTCATGCCGGGAGAACCGCGCTTCGTCGCCAAAAAAGAATTGCTGAAAATTCCGATCGTCGGCTTCGCGATGCGGCGCGGCGGGCATATCATCATCGACCGCGACGCCGGCGGCCAGGCAATCCGCAAGGCAATCAAGATCATTCAGAGCGGTCTCGACATCTGCGTCTTCGCCGAGGGCCATCGCTATAACGACAACCGCATCCACGAGTTCAACGACGGCGCCGCGTGGCTCGCGATCCTGTCGAAGCTGCCGGCGGTGCCGATGTCGATCAGCGGCTCGGGAGTCTTTTTCCCCCGCGGCGCGATCTTCGTGACCCCGGGCCTTACGATGCGCATGCGGATTGGCAAGCCGATCCCCACCGACGGCCTACGCAGCAGTGACCGCACCGAGTTGACGCGCCAGCTCGAACAAGCGGTGCGCGCCACCTTCACCACCGAAGTCTGACCGCGTGTGCGGTCAAGCTGGGCGGGAAGAACTTCAAGTCCAATACCCCGGCGGCCGAACTGATCGATCGACAGATCGTTATCGATCCAGGTGAACATCGACTACGAGAACAAATCGCCGACCAGGTGGAACGGATACATAACCACTGAACCGACGCCGTCAAGCACTGAGCCGACAGTGTTGGATGTGGAATTTGTTACCCGATTCGTCGTGTTCTCGGCCTGCTGCGACGCGCATCCGGGAACCACGAAGAGCGCTCCCGCAACCAATAGTATCGGTAAGACCTGTTTTATCTTCGACATGAAAATTCTCCACGGATGAACTCTCGTTCGCTCCTGAAGAATTGAGCAAAACCTGTGCCTGCGGACGGTTCGCTCAGGTTTTGCGATCGAAGATGTACAGCGGGACCTGGTTGGCGAACTTCGGATCGATCGCCAGGATGCGGCGGCCCGACTCGATCTGAATTGCGCCCGCGTCGAGCCCAGCCATGTGAAAGCTCGCTACCACTTGCTCAACGTCTTCCGCCTCCAGCCACAGCCCGATCATCCCTTCGCTCGACGACTCGATCGCGCCGGCCACGAGGCGAATCTCCGCGCCGCCGACTTTCACCGATGCCGACTTCCCGTCCGCCGACCTGGTTACCGCAAAGCCGAAATTCTTCGCGTAGATCGACGAGGCATCCGCGAGATCCGAGGTCGCGACTTCAAGCGTGTCGAGGCGTTTGATCATCGACACAGATACTATCGCGCCGCACGCCATTGTACCAAAGAAAAACGGGGCCGGATTGCTCCAGCCCCGCATCACTCACTAGAGAATCTTCGTTAGAGAGTCTTCGGCCTGAACTTAACCCTTCGGCTTCATCGAAAAGTCCGTCGTCGCCGTTGCGCCGTCTTTCACGCTCGCCTTCTGATCTTCGGTGCCGAGCTTCTCCTGCCACACCTGGACGGTGTAATCGCCCGGCGGCACATCTTTGATCGTGTAGTTGCCCTTGTCGTCCGTCACCGCGAAGTACGGAGTGTCGGTCGAGACCCACCATCCATGCATCCAGCCGTGCGCGTCGCAGGTGACCTTGATCACTTCAGGCTTCTCGATTTTCTGCTCGATCACTTTCTTGAACTTGGGCTGCGCCATGTTGAACGACGGATTCGCGGTCGAGTAGGTATGGATGTTGTGCAGAATCCCGTCCGAGTTCACGATCTTCACGGTGCTGCCGGCTTCGAACGCAAGCACGTGCGGCACGTAGTCGCATCCCTTCTGATCGAAGGTCACATCGCCGGGCTTCATATCGCCCTTGGCGCCCTTGACGATCACGACCGCATTGGCGATTCCGCCGTCGCTGCCGACGATCAGATCTTCCTGGAAGTGCTTATGAAGTCCGCAGACTTCCTTGTCCTTGGTCACCTCGACCGGCTTGGGCGCCGGCGCGGTGCCGTCATATTTCACGGTTCCGCTAATCGTGCCGCCGGCGGCGCTCGCCATCCCGGCGCCGACGCTCATGCTGAGCGCAACACCCGCGCACGCCGCCAGAACAACTCGAAACTTTTTCATTACCATTTCCTCCTGGGAAATTGCCCGTAACGTTTACTCAGTTAGACAAACATTCAGTTTAGCGAATACTCAGTCGCCAACTCAATCGACTACCCGATCATAACCTCTTCTTACTCACTTTGACCGGCGCCGGCGCCGCATTACTCACTTTCGCCGGCAGCGCCGCCTCCTGTCCCGGCAGCGTCTGCCCCGGATGCGTGCCGAACCAGAAGATGTAGTCCCGCAGCGCGCGAATTTGTGCGTCCTGGTTGCCGCCCAGGATGTCGTCGGGACCGCCCGGATAGAACGACGGCATCTTGGTCCCCGGCTGCAGCGAGGGCGGATTCGCGATCCATTTCAGCATCCAGTCCGGATTCAACCGCTGATGCGCCAGCGCCAAATCAGGCGCCCATCCCGATTCCGGGCCCTCGGGCTTCTTGTCGCCCTGCTGATGGCAGCTGAAGCAGTTGAAGTAGTCCTTCGTCATCAGCTTCGCACCCGCCTGCAGCTCGGCCGGCGGAGTAAGGTTCGTGTTGACGAACATGAACGGCACGTTGATGTCCGACAACGCGGTGAAATAATTCACGATGGTATCGTCTTCGGCGTTGGTGAAATGAAAAGTCGGCATCCTGATCTTCAGCCATGGACGAATCGGCGTCGGACCCTGCAGGAATGTGAATAGCCACTCGGGCTGTACCTTGAAGCCCTCGCCATTGAGTATCGGCGGCGCAAAGTTGATTTGATCTTCAGGGTAGAAGCGCCGGATGTAGCCGCCGCGATTTTCCACGATATGGCAGCCGACGCAGTTGTAGTAATTGACCATCCGCCGCCCCGCCACGATTTGCGTCTGATGCTCCGACCCCGGCATCCGGTACCGCTCCTGCACCTTGCCATCGGTCATGCTGGCCAGGAACACCCGCAGGTTGATGATGTCGGCAGCGTCGAAATCGAAGTTCGGCATCAACTGCTCGACGTCCTTGGTCTGGTAGATGCGCGGCGTCTGCAGCTTGTGGAAGGTCCAGTCATTCCAGGTCTCGGGAATCTGCGTCTGGTTGCCGAAGAACAGTTCGTCGAGATGCTTGGATCCAAAGGTCGTCAGCTCGACGCCGATGCGCGACTCCTTGTCCATCCCTTCGATTTCGTGGCACCCGAAGCATCCGTACTTGCGCACCAGCGCTTCGCCTTTCTTGATGTTCTCGGGATCCTTGAGCGCGGTCTCAACGCCGGCATCTTCTTTCTTCTCGCCATGCGTCATCAGGAACGCGGTCAGCGCCTCAGCTTCGTGATCGGTCAGGCGCAGCGAGGGCATCGCGGTATGCGGCGAGAAGTCGCGCGGATTTTTGAGCCAGGTGTAGATCCACGAGGCCGAAGTTTTTTCCGCGATCTTGTCAAGGTTGGGCGCGAAGTCCTTGGTCGTGCGGGCCTCGGCCGGCTTGAAGCCTTCGGCCACACCCACCGGAGTTCCATATTTGTCCGGCTCGATCGCGTGACAGCCCTTGCAGCCGACCGACTCGAACAGACCCTTGCCCTCTTCCACAAACGCCGGATTCTTGATGTCCGCTTCGAGCGTCGGCAGCTCCGGATGCGCCGCAAGCCACTCCTTCGAGTTCTTCGCCGAGCTGTCGAACAGGAACGCGGCCAGCTCGGTCGCCTGATCGCGCGAGAAATAAAAGTTAGGCATGCGCGTGTGCGGCCGGAAGATGTGCGGATCGGTGATCCAGCGCACCGTCCACGACGGATCGAGCTTGGCCGACGCCAGTTTCAGGTACGGGCCAATCTTCGGCATGTCCTCGTAACCCGCCATCAGATGGCATCCAGCGCATCCCATCTGCTGGAACATGCGCTCGCCTTCGACCCAGTTCGCCGCGATCGGCTTGCCGGCGGAGTCGTGCAGCGATCCGACATCGATGTGGCACTTGATGCAGCGTGACTGTATCTTGTCGCCGCGCAGCATCGGGAAATCCCAATCCGGATCGTCGCCATGCGCGAGCCGTACCGAGCTCACCGCCGGCCCCTGCCCGTCATGACACGGCGTGCATCCGAGTTTCTCGGGCGGATGCTTCAGTATGATCTGATCGAAGTCAGGATGCGTGCGGAACGGCTCGGGCGCATTCTCGAAGCCCTTCTTGTCGGCGCCCATGTGGCAGCTCTGGCATCGATCGACCCGCGCGATCGCCTCGTCGAAGGCGTTGCGGTCGAAGTCGTCGATCGCGGTCTGCTGAATCTTGGGAATCTTCGGATAGCGGAACAGAACCTTGCCGCGGAACTTGACCGGGATCATCCACGAGTCGGCCTTGTCGATGAAGTCGTCGCGCTTGGTGGTCAGCTTCTTCATCTGCTCGGTCAGGCTGTCAACCTTCGAGTTGAGCGCCTCGATCTGATCCTTGACCGCCTGCAGATTGGCCTTGGCCTTGTCGGAGACGATATTTTCCTGCGCCAGTTCCGCGTTCAGCTTGTCGATTTCGGCCTTGTACGGCGCCGGGTCCTGCTTGTACTGAATCGCGTGGTTGTAGTCGTACCAGCGCTCGGTCAAATACGACTTGGTGAACCGCACCAGCTGATCTTTGTCGTTCGCCGTATTGTTGAGACCGACCAACTGCGCGCGCAGATCGTCCAGCTTGGCCGCGGTCGCGCCCGAATCGAGCTCCTTCTGCGCCTCGGCCAGGTCCTTCGACACTTTCTCATAGGTGGGATCGGCGTTGAGGCGCTGCTGCTCCGTGTCCGCGTCCTTCATGTACTTGTCGTACGCCAGATGATCCCACTCGACCTGGTACTGCTTCCATGGACGGCGCGAGATGTTGTCGTCCCAAATCGACCAGACCGCGCTGACCAGCAGCACCGCTACCAGCAGCACGAATAACGCGCTGTACGATTTCCCTTCTTCGGTGGGATCAAGCCCCGGTCTGCCAGCCATCTGCTCTACCTGTCCTCAAATGCCGCCGCGCGGCCACCGTCCATGTACTCAGTCGAATAGTCAGTAGTCATTTGCCCGCGCGAACCCACAGCCCCTCGATAATGTAGCCGGCCAGGAAAACCAGAATTCCAATCCCGGTGAACTCGTATTCGTGCCCCATCCCGTGCGGCTGTGTAATCCCCACGTATAGCGCGAACCCAACGTCGGCGAGTCCGAGCGCCTGCAGGACTTTGGCGAGGATGAACACAGGGTCGTCGCGGCCACGTCAGATGTTAATCCAGGGCGTAACCAGGATGTACTTGATGTTGAGCGCGTGCCGCAGCGCCATCTTGATGAACACGCCGGCCATCGCGATCAGCAGGAATCCGGTGATGCCGAAACGCACTGGTCCCCATTTCTCCAGAATCTCGGGACCGCCGCCGGGAAACGCCGACCACGGATCGTTCGCCGGCCTCGATCGTATCCAGAAATACAAGACCGCGTAGCCGACCACGAAATAGCCGCCTATCAGGAACAATCCGAACAGCGCCGACGCCACGTAGTCGCGGAAGCCGAACATGTACGGCAAATCGACGTTGGTCAGCGCCTCGACCAGGTGCGGATCCCAGACCTGCCCGGGCCAGAACCAGTTCCAGCCGGGCCCGCGGAAAAACGTGCCGATGATGATGAACGAGACCCACAGGATGTGGAAGCCGATGAAAAACGCCATGATCTCGAAAAATCGCTCGCGCAGCGTGTAGTAACCGTTACCTTTCGGATTGATGTCCAGATACGGGATCAGCATCAGGCCCACGATGATGAAGCTCGGCAGCACCACGCCCGCGTACCACGGGTCGAAGAACACCAGCATCTCCTGCAGGCCGAGAAAGTACCACGGCGCCTTCGACGGATTGGGCGTGCGCGTCGGATTCGACGGCTGCTCGAGCGGCGCGTTCAGCAGCAGCGACCATACCGTCAATACGATGATGACCAGCAGCGACATCAGGAATTCGTTGCGCACCAGGAACGGCCACGTGTGCAGCTTCTCTTCGACCCCACCGCCCGCCTTCTTGATCGGGACTTCGATGCGCTTGCCGCCGGACGCCGGCGGTGTCCGCGACGCGGATCCCGCGCCCGCACCCGCCGCGCGCATCACGATGCCGCCTTCGTTTCCTTCCGGGCTTGCCATGATTAATCCCTGTGTGAGGCGCTCAGTCCTCGTCGTCGCTCCACGGCTCCGGCGCTGCCAGCCTGTACATTAGATACAACAAGAGCGACATCCCAATCGGCACCGACAGCACCCGCACGATTCCCTGGTGCAAAAGCCACGAAAATACGTTTCCCATCTGCCGCCTCGACCCTGGCCTAGAGCGGCCCCGACATGCCGTCGCGGCGGATTCGCCAGAAATGCACCGCCATGAAGATGCTCGCGATCAACGGAAAAAATATGCAGTGCAAAATGTAGAAGCGCAGCAGCGTGTGCGGTCCGATTTCCGCGCCGCCGAAAATAAATGCGCGCGCATCGTAAACCGGATTCACGCCCAGCACTTCATGGAATGGGCCGCCATGCCCAAGCAGCGGCGTCGCCCGCGCCATGTTCGATCCGACCGTCACCGCCCAGATCGAAAGCTGATCCCACGGCAGCAAATATCCGGTGAACGACAGCAACAGTGTGAGCACCAGCAGGATCACGCCGACCACCCAGTTGAACTCGCGCGGCGGCTTGTACGATCCCGTCATGAACACGCGAAACATGTGCAGCCACACCGCGATCACCATGCCGTGCGCGGCCCATCGATGCATGTTGCGCATCAACATCCCGAACGGCATGTCGAACTCGAGGTACTTCATGTCGGCGTATGCGTATTCCGCCGTCGGCCGATAGTAGAACATCAGGTACACGCCGGTGATTACTGTCACGAGGAACAGCAGAAACGTGATGCCGCCCATGCACCAGGTGAAGCGCAGACGCACCGTATGCTTCTGCACTTTGGACGGATGCAGATGCAGCCACACGTTGCCGGAAACCATCAGGATGCGGTTGCGCGGCGTGTCCTCGTAGCCGTGTCTGAAAATCGATTGCCAGGCCTGCGAATCGGTTATCTGGCGCTTGGTTTCGTTCCAGTCAAACTTTGCCATCCGCTACCACCGAAACTCCATGGAGCCGCCCGTGGGCGTTCAGATCAATCTCAGCAAAAACAGTGAAAAAATCAAACCCTTACGATTAGTGCTCGCGAGTATGCTCGAAATCCGGCGTAAGGCTACCTAATTTTGCCCGCTCTCTGCAACAAAATAGACTCATTGAATTGAGGAATTTTGCACACTGGAATTTTTCAGGCGAGCGATCTATCGATCCTCGCCCGTCGGGAGAGGGGAAGACGGCGGCTTACTCTTCTCGCGGCGGAAGCGGCTGAAGAAAGCGACGATCAGCCCCCATAGCACCATCAGCACTCCAATCCCGATTACGCCGAGGCCCACGCCGGCCAGGATTCCGGTCGCGCACAGGACTGCGCCGATTACGAATAGTGGGATTGCGAATGCGATCGGGTTGAACGGGTCGTTCCGCTTGGCCCGCTCGACCATCGCGGCAGCCTGCTCCGCCGTGCCCGCGTCTTCATTGCTCTCTTTCAGCAGGCTCACCGCGTAGTCGGTGAGCTCCTGCCGATTGGGCATCGCGCGCAAACGCTCGGCCAGCTCTTTGGCCAGCTGCTCGACGCGTTCGTCGTTCTCCTGGGAATCAGGGTCAGGTTTGTTCGATTCAGCCACGCTGCGTTTTTCTTCCCCGCCCCGTGGCTAAGACCTATCGGACCTGAGATTCGGTTGTCAACGTAGCGCCCGCTCCTCCCGCATCCACCGATCTCTCACCCAGAAGATTGAGCTTGAATCGGCGAATCGTCTCGGGCTCGATTCGATTTCCGCTCTCATCTTCAAACGAAAGCGCGTCGGTCGGACATTGAACGACGCAGGCGCCGCACCTGATGCAACTGTCGCTGCGCGCAATTTCGACCTTGCGCACATCTTCGCGCTTGTCGAAGCATGCCTCGGGACAGACCTGCCAGCAGAAATAAACGCCCTTGCATCGATCCAGATCGAGCGTGATATGCCAGCGCGCCTCTTTGAAATGGCTGCCACCCTCAATCGGCGTCGAGCCCGAATAGTCGAAGGTGAGCAGCGCGGAGAACACGATGCCGCCGAGCGGAGCGGCGATGAGCGCCGCGGTCCCGGCGCCGGCGATGGCCGCCAGCGCAAGCGGCGCCAAAGCGGCGACGCTCGCAAGGCGCACGAAGCTCTGCCCCAAGAGACTGTCGTAAATCGTGAAGACCGCGATCGCCAGCGCCCATACCATCGCAATCAACGGCAACAGCCATGTGGGACGAAACACGAGAACCGGAATCGCCGCCAGCAGCATCATCGGCACCGCCCATGCCACCGCCATCTCGAGCCGCTCCCTGGTTCCAAAGCGGACGTGACGCATGTCGTCGGTTTTCTGCTCGTGCTGCGCCAGGTAGCGCGGAATGTCGCCGGCGTAAACCGGGCCGAATTTCACCTGCCAGTGGGAACGTCGCTCGACTTCGCGCGCGATCACGCCGGTCGCCGCCAACTGCGGCAGGATAGCCCGGCGATGCTGGACGCGCTCGGCAACCCCCGAGGTCTTGAGCGCGGTGACGACCTGATGCGTGCTGAGATGGCCGCCGGACGCAGCGCACCAGACGTTGATTCCGCTCGACGGTGCGACCACCAGCCATGCGTCCACCCCCCGCATCGCGCGCATCACGCGCCTGACGGTGAGGTCGAAGTTACCGGTTATCAGCACCGGGCTTAGCGGGCCGGGCTTTCCGATCTGCCGCAGGCCCGATTCGGTCGGCCATGGCGCCAGCCGAAATCCGGTTTGCAGCGCATCTTTCGCATACTCGGAAATTGTCTGAAGATTCATTGCCGCCGCTCCGCAATCACTACCGCTAGACTTTCCAAGAGCCATCGAGTTTCGCTGCGCAATACAAATCCCGCCGCAACCAGTTCTGCCGCGGGATCCGGAATCGGACGCGAGACCGTACCCACGACGATCCAGGCGAGCGCCGCTTGCGGGCCTCGAACGATGCCTTGCAGGATGCGCTTGGCGAGCGAGCGCGGTCTTACCTCATCGGCAATCACGATCACGCCGTCGGGCCGTAGCGCGCGATATGCACACTTGAGTACGAAGCCGCGTTCCTGGCGCGACATTTCCGACAGGCTCAGGCTCGCGACCACCGCATCGAAGCTACGCTCGGGAAATGCATCTATCTCGGAGGCCGTTCGTTCGATGAAGCTGACAGCTTCCTGCGGCGCGTTTGCGAGCAGCGCTCGCGCCCGCTCCAGCATCTCGGGATTCTGATCAATCGCGGTTACCCGGGCGCCGCGCGCGACTAACGCCTCCGTCACCGCGCCGGTGCCGCATCCGATCTCCAGCACCCTCGCACCGGGTGACAGCGCCGCCGCGGCCGCCACGGCCTCGCGAATTTGTCCAACCTTCCCGAGCGTCAGCATCCGCATGCCGGCGTCGTACCGCGCCGGCGCCGATTCGAGCAGGCGCATCAGGGCGAGCGAGCTCATGACTGCAAAATCCTCCGGACGCATCCGACCAGCAGGCGGCGCGTCGCGGCTGGATCGCCGGCGGCGTTGCCCTCGACCATCTTGAGCAACAGCAGCCCATCGACCAGCGCGATTACAACGGCCGCGGCCTCCTGGGGTTTGAGACTCCGCTCAATTTCACCCGAACGCTGTCCTTGGGCGATTAGCTCGGCAAGCTCGCGCTGAACTCGACGAAAGAACGGCTTGAAGCGCGCGCCCGACGTGGACCACAAATCGACGATCATCCTGCCCAGAGTCGCCCAGTCAGCGAACAGTTCCGTCAGGTCGCCGGTTAGCTGCTCGATTCGTCGAAGCGGGCTGCCGCTGGTGTCTCGCAGCGCCTTTACGAACAGCAGTTCCTCTTCCGCGAGCAGGTCGCGCACGAGGTCCCGAACCAGCGACGCCTTGTCGCGGTAGTAGTGATAGATGGAGGCGCGGCCGATGCCCGCCGCCCTCGCCACATGGACCAGGCCGACTGCTTCCACCCCGCGCCGCGCGAACACGCGCCGCGCCGCTGTGCGGATTGTTCTACGCTGGTCTTCGCGGTTGACGATCTTCGGCATGACGTCTTTTTCGACACTAGTGTCGAAAAAAGTCCATGTCAACAGCCACGAGTCAGCGCGCGATCCGTCTCAGAGTTCGACTCTTCGCAACCTGAGCGCGTTGCTGATTACTGAAACGGAGCTCATGCTCATCGCGGCGCTTGCTATGACTGGGCTCAGCAACAGGCCGAATACGGGATAGAGAACGCCGGCCGCGATCGGGATGCCGACCACGTTGTAGAAAAACGCGAAGAAAAGATTCTGCCGGATGTTGCGCATCGTCGCCCGGCTGAGCCGCCGCGCTTTCGCGATTCCGCGCAGGTCGCCCTTGACCAGCGTCACCCCCGCGCTCTCCATCGCGACGTCGGTCCCGGTGCCCATCGCGATGCCGACCTGCGCCTGCGCCAGTGCCGGCGCGTCGTTGATCCCGTCGCCGGCCATCGCGACGATTCGTCCCTCCGACTGCAGGCGCTTCACCACCGAGGCTTTCTGATCGGGCATCACCTCGGCTTCGACCTGATCGATGCCGAGTTTGTTCGCGACCGCCGCCGCCGTGACCCGGTTGTCGCCGGTCAGCACGACGATCCTGACGCCGTCACTCTGCAACAGCTGGAGCGCTTCCGCGGTGGACGCCTTGATTGGATCGGCAACGCCGATTAGTCCCGCCGCGCGGCCGTCGATCGCAACGAACATCACCGTAGCGCCATCTTTTCGCTGCGCGTCGGCATCGGCCGAAACCGCGTCGAAGGCAACCCCCAGCGCGCGCATCATGTGCTCGTTGCCGAGCGCAACCGCGCGGCCTTCAATCCGTCCGCTCACGCCCTGCCCGGTCACCGACTTGAAATCCTCGGCGGCCGCGAGCGTCAACTTGCGCTCTTCGGCGCCTGCCACTATCGCCGCCGCCAGCGGATGCTCGCTGCCGCGCTCGAGGCTGGCGGCGAGCCGCAACACGTCGGCGTCGGTGAAACCGGCGAGCGCGGTGGCCGAGACCAGCCGCGGCTTTCCTTCGGTCAGGGTCCCTGTCTTATCGACCACCAGCGTGTTCACCTTCTCCAGAATCTCAAGCGCTTCCGCGTTCTTGATCAGCACGCCCGCGGTCGCGCCACGCCCCGTGCCAACCATGATCGACATCGGTGTCGCAAGGCCGAGCGCGCACGGACACGCGATTATCAGAACCGCGACCGCGTTCACCAGCGCGTACGCCATCCGCGGCTGCGGACCGGCGATCGCCCAGACTATGAAAGTAATCACCGCCGAGACCACCACGGCCGGCACGAAATACGACGCGACCACATCGGCCAACCGCTGAATCGGCGCACGGCTGCGCTGCGCCTCGCTCACCATGCGGACGATCTGCGCGAGCAGCGTGTCGCTGCCGACGCGATCGGCGCGCATGATGAACCCGCCGGTGCCATTGATAGTCGCGCCTATGAGGCGGTCGCCGGCTTTCTTCTCGACCGGGATTGGCTCGCCGGTGACCATCGATTCGTCAACCGCGCTGGTCCCCTGCTCGACCACGCCATCCACCGGAACCTTCTCGCCCGGCCGCACGCGCAGCCGATCGCCTGGCACGACGCGGTCGAGCGCGACATCCTCTTCGCGGCCGTCGGCCCTGATAACGCGCGCAGTCTTCGGCGCCAATCCCAGCAACGCTTTGATCGCGCTGCTCGTATTGCTGCGAGCCCGCAGCTCGAGGACCTGGCCGAGCAGCACCAGCGCGGTGATCGCGGCGGCCGCCTCGAAATAAACCGGTACGACACCGTCGGCGGTGCGGAACGAAGCGGGAAACAAATTCGGGAAAATCGCGGCGAACAGGCTGTAGCCGTAGGCGACGCCGATACCCATCGCGATCAGCGTGAACATGTTGAGGCTGCGGTTGACGATCGATTGCCAGCCGCGAACGAACAGCGGCGCGCCCGCCCACAGTACGACCGGCGTCGCGAGGACCAGCTCGATCCAGGTTCGCGTCGATGCGGGCATCATGCGCGCCAGCGGGCGGCCCGGAATCATGTCCGACATTTCGATCAGTATCAGCGGCAGCGCGAGCGCGACGCTGATCCAGAAGCGCCGCGTCATATCCGTCAGCTCCGGCGATGCCTCCTCGCCGGCAACTGCGACCCGCGGCTCCAGCGCCATGCCGCAGATTGGACAGTTGCCCGGCTCGGATCGGACGATCTGCGGATGCATCGGGCAGACGTATTCGGTTTTCGATACCGGCGAGATTGGCGCCAGCGATTCAAGCGCCATCCCGCACTTGGGACATGATCCCGGATGGTCCTGCCGCACCTCGGGATGCATCGGGCACGTATATAAAGGGCCCGCCGCGATTGGCGCGGGCGCAGTGGTCTTCGCCGGCTCGCGCTTAGGAACTCCGCGAGCCAGGATGCCGTCGGGATCGTTTTTGAATTTCTCGAGACAGCGGAGGCCGCAAAAATGGTAGGTCGTACCCTTGTGCTCGAACGATCCCTTGCTCCTGGCGGGATCGACCTGCATCCCGCACACCGGGTCGGTGACTTTGCCGCTCGTCAGAGGTGACAGCTCAGCAGCAGATGGCTTCTCGACCTTCATATTGGAAGAGCGCCGACCGCTCCCTCGATAAGAAGTATTCTGCCGCCGGACAGCGCACGCAATCAAACGCGACTACAAACCGCGCGATGCGGAACCTTGCCGCTTTATTCTCAACGCTCCGGCCGTTGGTCGCGCGGAGACGCGGCCAACGGGTCGCGATGCTACTTGCCCTGCTCCAGCTCCTGGCCGCGCTTCTCCATCAACTCGCCCATCTCTTTCATCATGCGGCCGTGAATCTCCATCATCTGACCGCGCGTCTTGGGGTCGTTCATCATCATCTGCATCATCGGCCCGTCCATCATCCCGCCCGGTCCGCCCATCATGCCCGGTCCCATCATCGAGGGTCCGCCCATCATCCCAGCTCCCGTCGTCGCGGGTCCACCCATCATCCCTTGTCCGCCCATCATGCCCATGCCCATTCGCTGCGGCGTAGCCGCCGGTTGTGCAAAGACCACGACTGAGGAAAGAACCAAAATTCCGAGGATGCTCGCGAAACCAGCGATGAAACGAGTGTATCTCATTTGGCGTTTCCTCCTGCCATTGCGAAACGTTTCTTCACAAACTCCGGCTATTATTCGGAGCATTTATCGTGCCCTGCTCAACGGCATTCGGCTCAAGGGGACCCCTCGACCTCACTGAAGATTTTCCAGGGAAACCCTGCGCGGCAGCTGTATCCAAGGGTCGCAAGGTGTTTCCCTTAGATACAGTTTGACGATGAAGACCGTAAATTGATTCGGACAGAGCCGTAGAGACTTCGCCGACGGCTCAGAGCAGAAATGGGCGCAATCTCTAACTGACGCGCTCGCGCCGATGCGCGAAGTGCGGCTCAGCCGTTCTTGCGTGCGACGATCACCGTATGCACCGAGGTCGGGCTGATCTTTTCGTTGCGCTCGAGCGTGATCGCATGGCCCTTGAGGACATCCTGCTTGCGCAGCTTGGTGGTCCATCCCAGTTGCCGCGCGATCGGATTGACAATTGTGTTGAGCGCCGCGACCAGTTTGTTCGAGCTCTGAAAGTGCGTCGTGATCGCGATTCGTCCGCCCGGCTTACAGACCCGCACCATCTCCGACATCATCCGGTACGGATCGGGCACCACCGTCAGCACGTGGAACGACGTGACGTAGTCGAAGCTGTTATCGGGGTAGTCGAGATTCAGCGCATCGCCGAGGCGAAGCTCGATATGTTTCCAGCCATTTTCAGTGACGCGTTTCTTTGCGCGCGCGAGCATGTCGGCCGACGGATCGATCGCGACGACGTGCGCGTACGGCGGATATCCGTCGAGCGCGATTCCGGTGCCGACGCCAACTTCGAGCACCCGGTTACCGGGCCTGAGATTCAGGCTCTCGATAACCTCATGCTCGCGATCGACGAAAACCCGGCCGAAGAAAAAATCGTAGAAGCGCGCCAGATCTGAATAGACGCGGCTTTCGTGCGGTTGGGACATGGCGGAAGCTCCCTTGGGTTGAACTCAGCCCAGGAGATCAGTGCGCGATTGGCCGTTCAACGCGCCGGGTCAGGCGGCCGCGTTGATTCCTCGCAACTGACGTTTGACGGAAGTTATGTCTCGTTTGCGGAATCGCCACTGGCGGCCTTTCTTGAAGGCCGGGATAATGTTGCGTCGCGCAAATTCATTCACGGTGTCCGGACTCAGGTCGAGCAGGAACGCGACTTCGCGGGAGTTCAGCAGTATGTCGTCTTTATCGGCCATGCGAGTCCAACAAGACGCCTTTCAGGGATTTTGTCGGGACGCGATTTTGTAGTATGCGCCCACCGCCGAAGTCAAGGTAAAAGGCACCGGGCACGCAAAGGTTTAGGCACAACCCGGCTAAGCCGCGAAGGTTCAATTTAGGTCTTTTAGGTTCATTCAAGATAACTAAACACTGATTCGGGTCAACTTGCGCATCGAAATCCGGTAGTCGTACCACGCCCTGGTGACCACAATACATGAAAACAGACCGGTCAGCACTCCGACACATAGAGTGACGGCGAAGCCTTTGACCGGGCCGGTCCCGAACTGGAACAGGATCAGCCCTGCCGCGAAGGTCGAGATGTTCGAGTCGCGAATCGCCGACCACGCGCGCTCGTAGCCGAGCTTCACTGCCTCGCGCGGCGACTTGCCGTTGCGCAACTCCTCGCGCATCCGCTCGTTCACCAACACGTTGGCGTCCACCGACATCCCAAGTGTCAGCACGATCCCGGCGATGCCGGGCAGGGTAAGCGTCGCGCCGAGTGCGGCCATCACGCAGATCAGCAGCAGGATATTCAGCGACAGTCCGAAGTCGGCGAGCAGGCCGGCACCGCTGTAGTACAGCGCCATGAAGATCAGCACCGCGCCCGCGCCAATCACGAATGACAGCTCGCCCTGGTGAATCGAATCGCGGCCGAGCGACGGGCCGACCGTGCGCTCCTCCTCGATTTCAACCGGCGCCGGCAGCGCGCCCGATCGCAACACGATCGCGAGGTCGTGCGCCTCGTCCATCGAGAAGCGTCCGGTTATCTGCACGTGACCGCCGGGAATCCGCTCCTTGATAACCGGCGCCGAGTAAACCGTGTTGTCGAGCACGATCGCCAGGCGCCGCCCGACGTTCTCCGCCGTCATCGCATCGAAAATTTCCGCGCCGCGATTGTCGAGTTCGACCGCGACGTACGGTCCCTCCAGCCGTGCGCCCGGACGCACCCGCGCGTCCGTAACGACGTCGCCCGTCATCAGCACCGGACTCTCGACCAGATATGGCTCCCTGCCGCCGGTCTCCGAGGTGCCATAGAGGATTTCGTCGCCGGGCGGCGGGCCGTTCTTGATCGCGTCCTGCACGTTTTTAGTATCGTCAACCAGCTTGAACTCGAGCACCGCCGTCTTCCCGATCAGTTCCTTGGCGCGCTCCGGGTCCTGGATCCCGGGGAGCTGCACCAGGATTTCGTTGTCGCCTTCCTTGGCGACGGTGGTTTCGCGCACGCCGAGCTGATCGATTCGATTGCGGATAGTTTCGAGCGCCTGATCCATCGCGTTGGATCGAATCGTCTGCAACTCCTGCGGCTTGTAGGCGAGCGAATATATCGGGCCGGGACTCGACGAGTCGGTGTTGCTCGACACGGTCATGTCCGCGAACGATTTACTCATGAGGTCGAGGAACGCCGAGCGATCGGCGCTCGACTTCAGCTTGACGGTCAGATTGCCGGAGTCGTCCACCGCAACGTCGCCGTCAATCTTGTTGTCCTTGAGCTGTTTCTTGAGGTCGTCGCCACGGCGGCGCAGTTGCGTTTTCACCGCCTCGTCGAGCTTCACCGCCATCAGCAGATGCGTCCCGCCCTGCAAATCCAGGCCGAGCTGAATTTTGGTCGATCCGAATCCGGCTTTGAACCAATCGGGCAGATCGATGTTGAGGCTGGGCAGCAGGATCAGGATCGCCGCCAGCACTATCGCGCCGGCCAGGTAGATGCGGGTGAGGCCGCTGCCGTTGGTGAAATGCATATAGAGAAAGGACACGATCAACACGAGCAGGATAAGGATCGGTCCGAAACTTTGCGTCTGGTCCACTATGATGAAGCCTCTACTTGTCGTCTTTCTTGGCGGACGCCTTGTAGTTCGAGATCGAGGCGATTTGCGATCGCTCGACCCGAACCCTGACGTTGGGCGCAATTTCGAGCGTTAGCACTTTGTCGCCGGTCTCCTGAATCCGCCCGATGATCCCGCCGGTGGTTATGACCTCGTCGTTGCGCTTGAGCCCGCTCAGCATCTTCGCCTGCTCCTGCGCCTTCTTGTTCTGCGGCCGGAACACCAGGAAGTACATGACGCCGACGACCAGCGCCATGATTGGCCCCGGTCCGGTCAGCAACTGCTGGACGAACGACGGATTATCGGTCGGACTGGCGGCCGCGGCCTGCGCCCATGCGGTACCTTCAAACAACATCAGTTCACGTCCTTACGCTCGAAATTTCCCGCGATCTCAAATCACTCCACAGCCGCTTCGGACTCCCGCCAGCCGGCTGACGTTACCATTGCGTACGCCTTGAAATTCCCGGATGCGATAGCATCGCGGCTGTCCCGCATCAAGCGCGCAAAGAAGTGAAGATTATGCTCCGTCAGCGCGCGCGCCGCGAGTATCTCGCCCGACAAATATAGATGACGGATGTAGGCGCGTGAATGGGTCCGGCAGGGGCGGCATTCGCAGGCCGCGTCGAGCGGCCTCGAGTCACGCGCGTGGGCCGCCTGCTTGATACTGACGGGGCCGGTGCTGGTGAAGGCCATCCCGTTGCGCGCATTGCGCGTCGGCAGCACGCAATCGAACATGTCGAAGCCCATCGCGATTGCGGCGATCAAATCCGACGGCGTGCCAACGCCCATCAGGTAGCGCGGGCGGTCCGCCGGCATCATCGAGGCCGACAGCGCCGCCATCTCGAGCATCGCGGCCTTCGGCTCGCCGACCGAAAGACCGCCCGCCGCGTAGCCGTCGAACGGAATCGAGGTTATCTGCGCCGCGCTCATCTTGCGCAGATCGTCGAAGATGCTGCCCTGGATAATTCCGAACAGCGCCTGCGTCGTGCTCGTGCGCGCCGCGAGACTGCGCTCGGCCCATCGCGCGGTCAGTTCGAGCGACTTGAGCGCGCGGCGATGCTCGGCGGGAAACGGCGTGCATTCGTCGAGCGCCATCATTATATCCGCGCCGAGCTTTTGCTGGATGTCGATCGCGCTTTCCGGCGTCAGCATCAGCGGCGTGCCGTCGAGATGAGAGCGAAAACGGATTCCTTCCTCGCCGATCGAATTGATTTTCGCGAGACTCATCGCCTGGAAGCCGCCCGAGTCGGTCAGCACCGCGCCGGGAAATCCCATGAAGCGCGCGACCCCGCCCATCTCGCGTATGAGCTCGGCGCCCGGGCGAATCGCGAGATGGTACGCGTTGGCGAGCACCATCGTGTAGCCCATCGACCACAACTCGTCCGGCGCCATCGCCTTGACCGCGGCGCGCGTGCCGACCGGCATGAAGGCCGGCGTCGCGACCGTGCCGTGCGGAGTCGCGATTCGTCCAGTGCGCGCGTCGCCTTCGACGGCGGTCACGCTGAATTCGATCGGCCCGTTCACAGGATCAACATCGCGTCGCCATAGCTGAGAAAGCGGTAGCGATGGCGAATCGCCTCGCGGTACGCATTGAGAATCTGCTCGCGTCCCGCCAACGCCATCACCAGCGCCAGCACCGTCGTGCGCGGCATGTGGAAGTTCGTCAGCATCGCGTCTGCCAGCTTGAAGCGAAAGCCCGGATGAATAAAGAGCCCGGTAAAGCCCTCGACGTCGCCGGTGATTGCCCACGACTCGAGCGCGCGGGTCGAGCTGGTGCCGACCGTGATGATTCGCCCGCCGACCCGCCGCGCAAGCTCGACCGCGGTCTGCGTCGCCGGCGGAATCGTATACCACTCGGACTCCATCGTGTGACTCTCGACCTCGACCGCGCGCACCGGCGCGAAAGTGCCGGGCCCGATATGCAGCGTCACCCTCGCCGTGCGGATGCCCGCGTCGGCCAGCAGTTTGAAACTGTCGTCGGTGAAATGCAGCCCCGCGGTGGGCGCCGCAATCGCGCCGGGCCGAGACGCGTACACGGTCTGATAGTCGTCGATGTCGGCCGGGCCGACCGTGCGATGAATATAATGAGGCAGCGCGAGGGTCCCGCCGATTTGGAGTATCTGCTCAATCGACGCATCGCTTTCACTTACGACGATCGGCCGCCCCGGCCGCGCATAGCCGGCGATCCTCAGCGCATGACCGTCGCCCAGGATGAGGCGCGCGTTGTCCTTCAACATGCGATGCGTCCGTATCAGCGCGAGCCACGCCCCCGCCGGACCCTCAGCCGCGCTCGCAGGCCGCACCATCAGCAACTCGACGCGGCCGCCCGATTCCTTTTGCGCGAACAATCGCGCCGGCAGCACGCGGGTGTCGTTCAGCACGATCAGATCGCCTTCGCGCAAATGCCGCACGAGCTTGTAGAAGCGCGAATGCTCGATCGATCTGGATTTGCGATCGAGCACCAGCAGCCGCGCGTCGTCGCGCCGGGCCAGCGGCTCCTGCGCAATCAGCTCTTCGGGCAATTCGTAGTCGAGTTCAGAAAGCCGCATCTAACTCGGCCGGAGTAGGCTTGATTCGATCAGTTTCTCAGCAAAGACTTCCGCATCGCCTGATGTTTGGTTTGCGGATGAAGCCAAACGCTCATGAGTGCCTGACAGAATGACGGATCGTCAACCTCGGCGATGCTCGAATTGTTCAAATAGGAGAGCGTCCGGCTGGTGTCGGGGCAGAAGAGAACCACTTGATCGCCCTGCCGAACGTTGGGAATAACTTTCTTCAATTCCGCCTGCCAGAGTCCAAGTTGGCGGTTGTCGCCAACCTTGAGGTCGCGCATCTCGGCGATTGCGTTCTTGACCAAGGTATCCGCTGGAACATCCCTGCCCGGCTCGATATCGAGCGCATGCGGCGCGGCGTCAGACCATTGCGGGCCGACAATCCACAAGGTCGCGTCGTACATCCGGACGCCCCACCAGGTGTGGCGGCCTCTGCCGAACGGATGTATTCCGGGCGCCTTGGAAAGCACCTGCGGCGGCAATGGCCGGTGGCCACTCGGCGGACTTGCGATCGCGAAGGCTGCGGAAATCAAGACCAGGAGCATTGTCCCGAATCGCAAGTACGTGGCGCCCGCATGAATGCGATGTCTCATCAGCTGCGCATGATGGCCGACGGTCGCGCGACCCGCAAGCCGCCGGCGCGCGATTCAGAATGGATAGTTGATGCCGGAGAAGACCGCCGCGCCCTCGCCGCCCCATCCGATATCGACGAAGCCAACGACGAAGGGCTCCGCGATTCCGCGGAATCCGATTCCGCCGACTGGGTGCAGTTCCGAGAACGGGTCGTAGGCCAGATTGTGCGCGACGCGACCAGCTTCGGCGAACGGCGCCAACTCCAGAATCCCGTGGGTGCCGAAGATGGTTTTGTCCCACACCCGCGTGCGCATCTCGACGTTCATCACGAACAGGTTGTTGTCGATGAAGCGGCCGGTGCCGTAACCGCGCAGCGTTTCCTGATCGGTCAGCAGGCTCTCGTCGCCGCCCAACCGCGCCTGCGACCAGAATGGAATCTCGCCCGCGGCCGGCTCGTACTCGTTAAAAACGTGACCGGCAAACGTGATGCGCTCGCCGACCGAATAGAACTCGCGGAACTCTCCGCCAAAACGGTTGTACGAAATCGAGCTGCCGAATCTGCGATCCGCGATCCCATAATAGAGCCGCCCGAGCTGGCCCGATCGCGGGATATCCACCGAGTCGCGCGAGTCGTACTGCAGCATCCACTGCGACAGCACTTCGCTGCCGCCGTTGAGGCCCTTCTGATGCGGGAACTGGTTGAAGATTGACGGCACCGAGGTGAAGCCACCGTCCTGGATTCGCACGTAGCGCGGGCGTTCCATCATCGAGAGCTGCAACTTCTCGGTGAAGTTCACGCCGAGAATCGCCTCGCCGTAAACCTGCTCGGTGGTGTAGTTGCTCTGATTGCCTTCGTGAGAATGATTGCCCGTCCCGTAAAAACGTTCGGTCGGATCGCGCTCGAAAAAGAAACGGCCCTCGAACGAGAACAAGTGCTTGTGCTCGCGCCCGGTCTGGTAATCGAGATCGACGTTGCGCGCGATAGTCTCCTGCGCGCCGCCCTCGACGTACCAGTTGGTGTCCGACGAGGGATACGCCAGGTAGCGAAAGTTGCCGCCCGGCCCAAGCGTGCTGTTGGCGTTGATATCGGGCGCGAGGATGCTGCTGATCTCGTTCTTGTTGTCGGTGAACAGCCACACCGGCAACACGCCGTAAGTGACTCCGCCGTTGGGATCGGTCGCAACTTCCGGCACCGGGATGAACGGCCACGAGTTGGGATCCTGCGCTTTGAACGAACGCCAGTCGTACTGCGGCATCTTCCAAGTGCTGGGGTCGATCAGCGAGAACCCGGATGAAGACGTTGGTACCGAAGGGTTCGCCTGTACTTGGGGAATCGAGTCGGCATGCGCCGTCGCCGCCGCAATTACAAAGGTCGTGGTCAAGATAAGGGAAGCGAAGACGCGCCGCATGATGGGATCCTGAGATTAAGCTTTGCCTGCTGACATTCGGTTACTGTTCCTCCACCCCGCCACCTCAATCACGGCGCTCGCACTCCCGCAAACCACCGGCACCGAACGATGCTCAAAGCTGACAGGCTTGGATGCCGCAATCAACCCTTCTACTGCTCATCGATACACTGCATCATGCACCGGACCGCCGCGAGCGCGCGCGCTTTTCGGCGACGCGGTAAATGTGCAAGGATTCGGAGCAAGCGGAAATATTTCCTCAGAAGGAGCTCAGTAATGGCGAAAGCGGACGGCGGAGAATTAATCGCGCGCGTGATGCGCGAGAATCGTGTGAAGTATTGTTTTGCGATCAACGGCGGCCATCTGTTCCCGATCCTCGGCCAGTTGCGCAATCACGACATCAAGCTCATCCACATGCGTCACGAGCAGGCCACCGCCTACGCCGCCGACGCTTACGCGCGCACTTCGGGCGAGGTCGGCGTGTGCATGGTCACCGCCGGATGCGGCCTGACCAACGCGGTGACGGGCCTCTGCGTCGCCGGCCTGACCAACAGTGCCGTGGTCTGCATCTCGGGCCAGCATCCGAATACCGAGGATCATCTAGGCTCGTTCCAGGAAGCCTACGGCTCCGAAGTCGTTGACAGCTTCTCGAAGTTCACCAAGCGCGTCACCGACTGGTCCACGATTCAGTTCGATCTGCGCTCGGCGTTCCGCGAAGCCATCTCGCCGCCGCAGGGCGTCGCGCTGTTCGAGATTCCGCAGAACATTCTCTATCACCACGAAGAAGACTCGGGGCAGCGCAAGGGCGCGCGCGAGTTCACGATGGACGACGTCCGCTCGGCCGGCGACCCCGCGAAGATCGATCGCGCGCTCGAAATGCTGGTGGCGGCCGAGCGTCCGCTGATTGCATGCGGCGACGGCGTGTTCTGGTCGCAGGCGGGCGCCGAGATGCGCGAGTTCGTCGAGCTGACCAACATCCCGATCTATGCGCGCCGCGCCGGGCAAGGCGTCGTGTCAGAGGAGCATCCGCTGGCGATTCGCGGCGCCTTCAAGAAGCCGTTCACCGGCGGCGCCGACGTGGTGGTCGCAATCGGTTTCCGCTTCTGGAGCGGCGAGCATTTCGGCCAACCGCCGACCTGGACCGACAAGGCCAAGTACATCCAGATCGATCCCACGCCGACTCGCATCGGATGGCAGGTTAACGCGGACCTGCCGATGGTCGGCGATCCGAAGATCGTGCTGCAACAGATGATCAAGCGCATCAAGGAGCTCAAGCTCGACTTCTCGAGGAACAAGACCTCGCCGTGGGTCAAGCAAGTTTGGGACACGCGCCAGCGTTTCGACAATACGATCAAAGAGCAGAACGCGAAGGTCGCGAAGAATCAGCCGATTCATCCCGCGCGCCTGTGCGAGGATCTAATCAAGGTGCTCGACAAGAACGCGACGACAGTTATCGACAGCTTCACGCTCTCGGGATGGATGAGCCGCGCGTTCACCTGCCGCTTCATGGGCCAGGTCGTCGACGCGGGCCCGCTCGCGCCGGTCGGTCACGGCGTCGGCATGGGCATCGGCGCGCAGCTCGCGCGGCCCGGCCAGCAAGTCGTCGTCATCAGCGGCGACGGCGGCCTCGGCATCGGCGGCTGGGACATGGAGACCGCCGCGCGCTACAAGCTGCCGGTGATCACGGTGCTGTGGAACAACAGCTCGTGGGGTCCGAACTTCGATCAGATGCCGGGGCTGAAGGGCCGCACCGATCCGTTCAACATGCTGCCGAACATCCGCTACGACAAAATTTTCGCCGAGATGGGATGTCATGGCGAGCAGGTCGAGACCAACGAGCAGATAATTCCGGCGCTCGAGCGCGCGTTCAAATCCGGCAAGCCCGCCCTGATCAACGTGATCGGCGACGTCGCAGTCGGCAACGCAACCCTCGGCGGCAACCTACTCGGCTCGACCGGATCGAATTAGCACTGCGCCCCAAAAAAATTCCGTCCCCCCTTTCCGACCCCCGGAAAGGGGGGACTGGAGTTGCCCCGAATGCGTGGACACTCGGGTTAGGCGGCCACAGATATAACATGACGTTGCTCGAATTGGTTGGGGGACAGGTAGCCGAGGGCCGAATGTCTCCGCTGCCGGTTGTAGAACAGCTCGAGGTATTCGAAGAGCGCGCTGCGGGCTTCCTCACGCGTGCGCCACTGAGTCTCATAGACCAGCTCGAGTTTGAGCGTGGCAAAGAAGCTTTCCGCTACCGCGTTGTCCCAGCAGTTGCCACTGCGGCTCATGCTGCTCAGGATTCCGTGCGCCGCCAGCAGTTGCTGATATTCCTGGCTGGCGTATTGGCTGCCGCGGTCCGAGTGATGCAGCATTCCGCCCGCCGGCCGGCGCCCCTTAAGCGCCATCCCAAGTGCGTCCAGTGCCACTCCTCGTTCCAGCCGTTCGCTGAGCGCCCATCCGACCACCCGGCGCGAGAACAAGTCCAGCACTATCGCCAGGTACAACCAGCCCTCAAAGGTCCACAGATAGGTGATGTCACTGACCCAGCCGGCATTGGGCGTGCTCATCGCGAACCGCCGCGCGAGCAGATTACCTTTTATCGGCATTCCGTGTTTGGAGTCGGTGGTGCAGCGAAAGCGTCGGCGTACCCGCGCGCGCAGCCCCGCCGTCCGCATCAGGCGCGCCACCCGCTTGCGCGCGATCCGCTGTCCCCGGTCGCGCAACTCCGCATGCACCCGCGGACTGCCGTAGCGGCCGCGGCTCTCGGCGTGGATCGCCGCTACCTCCAGGGTCAGGCGCTGGTCCTGACGCCGCCGCTCGGCCGCTGGCCGTTTGCACCAGGCGTAGTAACCCGAGCGCGAGACGTGCAGCACCCGGCACATCAATGCCACCGGGTACCAGGCCTTCTCCGTCGCGATAAAAGAGAATCTCACTGGTTCTCCCTGGCGAAGAAGGCCGTCGCTTTTTTTAGGATTTCGCGCTCCATCCGCAAGTGCTGGTTCTCGCGCCTGAGCTCGACCAGTTCTTCGCGCTCGCTGCGCTTGAGTGAACCGGCGGGCCCCCGGCCGGCCTCTACTTCGGCCTGCTCCACCCAGCGCCGCAAGGCGGTCTCCCCGATCCCCAGCTCCAGCGCCAGCTGCCCGATGCTTTTGCCGCTGCTCTGGATCAACCGCACCGTCTCGGCCTTGTACTGCTCCGAGAACTTCCTCCGCTTCCGTCCATTCTCCATCGTCCACTCCTCCGCGCTCACTTTCGCGCTTTTCGGAGTGTCCATCAAACCGGGGCAAGTCCACCTTCCCCATTCTTTTCTGGGGAAGGGGCTAGGGGTTAGGGTCTTTGCCTGCGCAGCGCGGCTCGAATCGCGGCAATCACCGACACCAAATCATTCCGCACCGATACGTTCGACACCCTCAGCACCCGGATCCCGCGCCGCCTGAAATAGTCGTCGCGCATTCTGTCGTATCCTTGTTGCTGGCGATGCGGGCTTCCATCGATCTCCACCACCAGCTGCGCAGCATGACAATAGAAATCCACGATGTAGGGGGCGAGCACCTGCTGTCGCCTGAAATGCGCGCTCAACCGATTACCGCGAAGCTCCTGCCAGATGACGCGCTCTTCGGGAGTCATCCGCCCGCGCAATTCCAGCGCGCGGCGCATCAGTTCCGGATTTCTCTGTTCACGCAGAGTCAACAGTGGCATCTGGCAGTGATTAGCATTGGAAGACAGTAAACAAAACCACCCTAACCCCTGACCCCTTCCCCATAAAAAAGGGGAAGGGGAACCCGAAAAAAATATCCAAGAGCGCCGCCGTCCTATCCCCCTGGCCCCCTTTCCGGTCCGGAAAGGGGGATCAGGCAAAACCCATCCGGAGCAGCAATCGGCGCGGTTTCGTTCCGGTGTCATCGGATTCGTGCTTGGTTCCCTTGAGACGCGAGCCAATCGGGTGTGGGTCAGGGTGGAGGACCTCATGCGGCGCAATTGCCCGAAGCGCCGCGCACTCCGACGCGCGCGCTTCAAGATTCCGCCTCTGCTCGCTCTTTACTTCGTGTCATTCAGAGCCGCCGCGGCGAAGAATCCCGGCTCTGTTTCTTCCCCTCTCCCTTGCACGACGAACGGGAATGACGCCAATCAGGTTTCTTCAAAACTCCTTACCGCAATGGGAGATGAACTTCTTAGCCTGAACACGCTTCGCGCAACGTGATAAATTGTTGCTATGGATGCCGTTCATTCAAGCCCCCGTCGCTCATCCGCAATCGCCCGGCGAACTTCGCTCGCACGAAATACTAGTTTTGACGGAACGAAGCTACCGATGGTGGCATCGCACTCACCGAACCACAACATATGGTATAAGTTATCACTTCTGCTCCTCGCCGTCGCGCTCGCTGCGTGCAAAACAGCGCCGACTTGTCCGCCCGGAACCCGGCTCGTGGGCGATCCTCCACCCAAGGGATCCGAAATTGCCTGCGTGAAAACCGTCAATGGCGCCGACGTTAAAGAAGGGCCTTATGTGCTCTATCACGAGGACGGCTCGAAGATGATCCAGGGCGAATATCACGACGGCAAACAGAGCGGCGAGTGGACGATGTGGTACGACAACGGCCAGAAGAAGTCGGTCGATCACTACAAGGACGGGGTGCAGGACGGCGAGCATACCGGCTGGTACACCGACGGCAAAATCGCCGCGATGGGGATGTTCAAGGACGGCAAGCAGGACGGCGTATGGAAGCGATGGGATCCACAGGGCTTCAAAAACTGGGAAGAGACCTATAAGGACGGCAACAAACTTCCATGACGCTCGCGGCAACCAACGTAACGATCCTCGACGCCGACCTGGCGCGCGCCGAGCATCAGAAGGCGCTCGTCGAAATGCTCGACGCATATATGCGCGATCCGATGGAAGGCGGCGAGCCTCCACCCGAGCGAATCAAGCGCGAGTTGGTGCCCGGCCTGCGCGCACATCCGGCGTGCTACGTATCTCTTGCGTATCGCGACGGCGCGCCAGTCGGCTTTTCGATCTGCTTCCTCGGATTTTCGACCTTCAACGCGCGCCCGCTGATCAACATCCACGATATCTTCGTCGATTCTTCGGCGCGCGGTACGGGAATCGGCGCGATGCTGCTCGAACGAATCGAGGCCAAGGCGCACGAGCTGAATTGCTGCCGCATCACACTCGAAGTGCGCGAGGACAATCACGTCGCCCGCGGCCTCTATCGCAAAGTCGGTTTCGCTCGCGTCGTCGTCGGCGCGAACCGCGTCCCGATGGAGTTCTGGAACAAGCCGCTGTGAGCCTTTTGGCCCATCGCTGCGAGCATCGCGCTCCCCGTCATCCTGACGAAGCGAGCATCGCGAGCGGCAGGAAGGATCTCGGACAGCTTCGCGCTAGCGAAGCCGGTACCGGTTTTTGAAAATCGCGCCGCGCTCCTTTGTCTGGAAAGCAGCATGAAACCAAAAAAATGGTGCTACAGCGTTCTCCCCACCGCCTCGGCCAGCGGCTTGAGCGACTTCATCAGGTTGGCGAAGCGCGACGGCTTCAACTGCTGCGGGCCGTCGGACAGCGCGCTGTCCGGCTTCGGATGCACTTCTATCAGCAGTCCGTCGGCGCCCGCCGCGATCGCCGCCAGCGCCATCGGCGCCACCATCTTGTAGATGCCGGTGCCGTGACTCGGATCGACAATCACCGGCAGATGGGTCCATTCCTTGAGCAAGGGTATCGCATTCAGATCGAGCGTGTTGCGCGTCGCCGTCTCAAACGTGCGAATCCCGCGCTCGCACAGCACAACGTTGGGATTGCCTTCCGACAGAATATATTCCGCCGCCATCATGAACTCTTCGAGCTTCATCGACATGCCGCGCTTGAGCAGCACCGGCTTCTTGATTCGGCCGAGCCGGCGCAGCAGCGGGAAGTTCTGCGCGTTGCGCGCGCCGACCTGCAGCATGTCGGAATGCTCGGCCACCGCGTCGATATCGTGCGGGTCCATTATTTCAGTGACCACCGGCAATCCGACCCGCCGCCCGGCGTGCTCGAGCAATACCAGCCCTTCGTTCTCCATCCCCTGGAACGAGTACGGCGACGTGCGCGGTTTGAACGCTCCGCCGCGGATCGCATGCGCGCCAGCCGCCTTCACCGCGTCGGCGGCGGCCTCGATTTGCGCCGCGCTTTCGATTGCGCACGGTCCCGCGATCACCGCGATTCGGTTGCCGCCGATTTCCATGTTGCCGACTTTGATGAGCGATCCTTCCGGCCGCACCTCGCGCGACGCCAGCTTGAACGACCGCACCACCGGCATCACGCGCTCGACCCCGGCGATGGACTCCAGATGCGTCAGTTGATGCTGCTCGCCGCGCTCATCGCCGACGCATGCGACGACGGTGCGCTCGATACCGCGGATGATGTGCGCGTTGTAGTCGAGCTCCTCGACCATCCTGACCACGGCCTCGATTTCAGCTTCGGTGGCATGCGCTTTCATTACGACGATCAATTTAAGAAAACCTCCAGTAGGCTGCTCTGCTCCTTACGATGGAATGGGTGAGCGAAGTCTAGTAATCCTTGACTCTACAGCATGTCTTCATCGACCGGAATCGACAGCATGCGAGAGGGATCGGGCTTTGATTGAGTCGTCATGCAATTGCGGAGCGGTTCGCCTTCAGATCGCCAGTCCCCCGACCGAGCTGACGGATTGCAACTGCTCCATCTGCCGGCGCTACGCCGCGCTCTGGGCCTACTACCCGCTCAAGGATGTGATCGTTCCGGGCGGACTGACCGACATTTTCAGCCGAGGCGCGAAGAAGATTGAGTTCCACCGCTGCAAGATTTGCGGATGCGTGACCCACTGGTCGCCGACCGACCAGCGTGACCGGATGGGCGTGAATGCGCGTCTGATGGACCCCGAGGTTGTGGCAGGCGCGCGCGTGCGCCATCTCGACGGCGCAGACACCTGGAAATATCTCGATTAGTGATCCAAGGACGCAATTTTGCCAGCTAAGCATCCGCATCGCCCGCTGAAGATCGTCCATACTTCCGACGTTCATCTCGAGACCGATACCTTCGGGTCTGGCGAGCGTGGCATCGAGTTGCGCGACAAGGTCCGCACCGCGTTCAGCCGCGTGATCGATATCGCCAACGAGCGCAGCGCCGACATGCTGCTGATAGTCGGCGACCTGTTCGATTCGGCGCGCGTCACCGAGGAGGGCCTCGCCTTCGCGATGGGCACGATAGCGCGGGCGCAGATGCCGGTCGTGATGATCCCCGGCAATCATGACGCGCACGACGAGCGCTCCATATACGCGGGCCTCGCGCCGGGCGCGCTGCCGGAAAATCTGCACCTGATTCTCGAGCCTGAGGGTCGCACCATCGACTTTCCCGATTTGGCGGCGCGCGTATGGGGCCGCGCGCTGGTCGAGCACACGCCCGACTATCGCCCGATGAGCGGCGTGCCCGAACCCGCGGAGGGGCGCTGGAACATCGCGCTCGCGCATGGATTCTTCATGGAGGAAGGCGAGATCGAGCGATCGTCGCCAATCACGCCCGCCGACATCGAGCGTTCGCGCTACGATTACGTCGCGCTCGGCCACGTGCACGTGCTCAGCGACGTTTCGCAGGGCGCGACCCGCGCGTTCTATTGCGGCACTCCCGCGCCCCTTTATTCGAGCGAGAATTCCGGATGGGTGCTGTCGGTCAATTGTATCCCCGGCCAGCCCCTCTTAGTCGAACGCCTGATGGTCGCGCTCGAGCCTTAGCCGATGGCCGGGTAGCTCATTCAGCGCCCGGAAGCCGCCTCGTCTCTGCGTCTCAGCTCCGGGTAGATTTCCGACAGCTTCCGCCACATCCGCTCCAATCCGTAACTGTCGAACGGCTCGACGATACACTCGAGCGCGCCCTCGCGCAGGTAGATTCGCTGGTCATCGGGCGCCTGCGAAGCGCTGACGATCACGATCGAGGTCTTCGGCGATTCGCGGCGAATCATCCTGAACAGCGACAGTGCCTCGAGCCCGTTCGCGCTGCGCAATCCGATGTCGAGTGTGACGACATCCGGCCGCGTAGTGCGAAAGAGATCGATTGTCTGCGCGACCGTCTCGGTCTCCGCCACCACCTGGCATCCCCCGCATTCGAGGTGATTGCGCATGATGTCGCGCGTGATCCCCGAGCTGTCCGCAATGAGCACTCGTACTGCCATCAGCGGCACCTCCATGGACGAGCACTGCGCCAGCCCAGTCCCCAAGGCGTCACACAGCTGCGATCCGTATGGTCATTTAGCAAGGGCGGGGCCAACGAGCAGGCTACTTCGGGCGGGACTGTCCCACTTCGGGACAGACTAGCCAAATGCGATTCGCGGCCACTTAATTGACCATTTGGATGCAGTCCGAACCGCATCACAATGATCGCGATTCACGATCAGCGTTGCACGCAAGTGATTTGTAGCATCGCAGTGACAGAAATCAGCGCTCCAACCAAACAAAACAGCGGCGGAGCCTCGATGGCCCCGCCGCTGCGTCAGTCTCAGATTTGTTCGCTGTGCTACATCATGCCGCCGGGAGGCATTCCGCCCGGCATCCCCCCGCCGCCGGCGCCGCCCTTTTCGTCGGGCTTCTCGGCGACCATGCACTCGGTGGTGAGCAACAGGCTCGCAACCGACGACGCATTCTGCAAAGCGCTGCGGACGACCTTGGTCGGG
The DNA here is from genome assembly GCA_963717005.1 of uncultured delta proteobacterium. GTDB lineage: Bacteria > Desulfobacterota > Binatia > Binatales > Binataceae > Binatus. The sequence goes on along the minus strand of OY970324.1, from coordinate 2,413,183 downwards.
TCGATGATTCCCGCCTTCATCAGATCCTCGAACTCCTCGCTGGCCGCGTTGAATCCGAACGGCCCCTTGTTGTTCTTGATCTTATCGACGACGACCGAGCCTTCCCATCCCGCGTTCGATGCGATCCACCAGGCCGGCCCTTCGATCGCTTTCTTGATGATCTGGATGCCGACCTTCTCGACTTCGCTGGCGCGCATGTTGTCGAGCACGGCCGAGGCGCGAATCAGCGCGACGCCGCCGCCGGGGACCACGCCCTCTTCGACCGCGGCGCGGGTTGCATGGAGCGCATCTTCGACGCGCGCCTTCTTCTCTTTCATCTCAACTTCGGTCGCTGCGCCGACGCGAATCACCGCGACGCCGCCGACCAGCTTGGCCAGCCGCTCCTGCAGCTTCTCGCGGTCGTAGTCCGAGGTGGTCTCCTCGATTTGCGCGCGAATCTGTTTGATCCGGCCCTCGATGTCGGCCTTCTTGCCGGCGCCGTCGATAATCGTGCAGTTGTCCTTATCGACGACCAGGCGCTTGGCGCGGCCGAGGTCGGTCAGCGTGATGTTCTCGAGCTTGAGTCCGAGCTCCTCGGAAATCGCGCGACCGCCGGTGAGGATCGCGATATCTTCGAGCATCGCCTTGCGCCGATCGCCAAAGCCGGGGGCCTTGACCGCAACGCACGACAGTGTGCCGCGAATCTTGTTCACGACCAGGGTCGCCAGCGCCTCACCTTCGATGTCCTCGGCGATAATCAGGAACGGCTTGCCGGTCTTGGCAATCGTCTCGAGGATCGGGAGCAGGTCCTTCATCGACGAGATCTTCTTCTCGTGAATCAGGATGAACACGTCATCGAGCTTGGTTTCCATCCGCTCCGGGTCGGTCACGAAATAGGGCGACAGGTAGCCGCGGTCGAACTGCATCCCCTCGACCACTTCGAGCTGGGTCTCGAGGCCGCGCGCCTCTTCGACCGTGATGACGCCTTCCTTGCCGACCTTCTCCATCGCCTCGGCAATGATATCGCCGATGGTCGAGTCGTTGTTGGCCGAAATCGTGCCGACCTGGGCGATTTCCTTGCGGTCCTTGGTCGGCTTGGACAGGTTCTTGAGCTCGGCGGTAATCGCCTCGACCGCGCGATTGATGCCGCGCTTGAGCGACATCGGATCGTGCCCGGCGGCAACCATCTTGATGCCCTCGGTGAAGATCTGGCGGGCGAGCACGGTGGCGGTGGTGGTGCCGTCGCCAGCGACGTCGGAGGTCTTGGAGGCGACCTCTTTGACCATCTGCGCGCCCATATTCTCGAACTTGTCTTCGAGCTCGATTTCCTTGGCCACGGTCACGCCGTCCTTGGTGACGGTGGGAGCGCCGAAGCTCTTCTCGAGCACGACATTGCGGCCTTTGGGGCCGAGCGTCACGGTGACGGCATCGGCGAGAACGTTGACCCCCTTGAGGATCCTCTCGCGCGACTCTTGTCCGAAACGAACTATCTTTGCGGGCATGGTTCTTTTGCCTCTCCTGAATTTCTTTGCGGTGGTTTTCTAAAGACTGGAACTAGTTGACGAGCAAGTCCGCGGGCCTACTCGATGATTCCGAGGATGTCGTCCTCGCGCAGGATCAGCAGGTCCTCGCCCTCGAGCTTGAACTCGCTGCCGGAGTACTTGCCGAAGAGGATTTTGTCCCCCTCTTTGACTTCGATCGGTATCAGTTTGCCGTTGTCGTCGCGTTTGCCCTTGCCGACGGCGACGATTTTGCCTTCCTGCGGTTTTTCCTTGGCGGTGTCAGGGATGATGATCCCGCCCTTGGTCCGCTCCTCTTCCTTGACGCGCTTGACGAGAATTCGATCTCCCAGTGGCCTTAATCCTTTCATTGGGAACCAGCAGCCTCCTTGGCTTTCAGAAAAGTGTTGCTAGACGGGACGATTCCCGCCGTTGGAAAGTTAGTCACTATCCGGGTTTTGTCAATTGGCACTCGTGCTACCTGAGTGCTAACGCCATTCTAGCCAGATCCCGGAGATTTGCAAGCGCTGTGGATAAGCCTGTGGACGCGCGGTTAATGACTGTGGATCGAAACGGGTGGAATTCCGGTTCCCCTTCCCACGATGGCAAGGGGAACCGGAAAAAATTCGACCTTCCCTCGCATTACCAAAAACAATTAGAAGGCGGGAGCCGGTACCGGAGTGCGGCTGCGATTGCGACGCTGGCTCAGATGCCGGCTGCGCGGGGTGATTTTGAGCCGCAGATGAGGTGCGCCGGTGCGCGCTTCGGCGCTCCGGCGGAGTTCGTGCTTCCACGCCAGCATCCGCCGCCGCAGGATGCTCGGGTTGATTCCGAGCGCGTCGCATACGGTGTCGAAGCTGAATGCGTGGCGGCATCTCACCCCGGCCGTGATCCATCGCTCGGCATCGATGAAGAGCAGGCGCTTGCGCGTGTTCCGCGAGAGGGCGCCCTGCTGATAGACGTTGATCGCGTCGGCCAGCAACGCGAGCATCAGGCGCTGCTCGCCCGTCAGGCGATGGCCGCCGGAGGCGTCGTAGTATTGGCAAGGCAGAATCTGGTTGAGGCCGACGAAGCGCTCAACCGCGGTATCGGAAGCCAATTGGAAGCCTTCAGACATCTTGCAAAACCCCGCGGGGCGCCAGCGTCATCGGCTACGATGAAACGGTGCCCATGCGAGCTTTTAACCATCGAGTTGGGTCGCGGGTTCCCGAACGAATCACGATTTTGGATCGTTCAGAAGTGCGGAGAGCGCAGGCGCGTGGAGACAGAGGGGTCAGGTGGAAAGTTGATGGACCAGCTCGATTAGCGAGGGGTCGAGCGGCCGGCGCTTGTTGGCGACCTCGCCCAGCGGGACGCGGACGATGGCGCCGCGGTCCTCGCCAATCAGAGAAGGACCGGCGCCGTCGAGGATTGCCTTGATTGCGCCCGCGCCGAGGCGGCTTGCGAGCAGCCGGTCGCGGGCCGTCGGCGCGCCGCCGCGCTGCACATGCCCCAGCACGACGACGCGCGCCTGCATCCCGAGCCGCGCAGTGAGCGCCTCGGCGACCGGGATGACGCCGCCGGTGCGCGGACCCTCCGAGACGACAACGATGGTCGAACGTTTGCCGCGGCGATGGCTGTCCTCGACGCGATCGCAGATGTCGTCGAGGCTGAAGGGTAGCTCAGGCACGATCACCGCTTCGGCGCCGCCACCGAGCGCGACCGCGATTGCGATAAAGCCCGAGTCGCGGCCCATCACCTCGACGCAGAAGACGCGCTCGTAGGCGAAGGCGGTGTCGCGGATGCGGTCGATCGCCTCGAGCGCGGTGTTGACCGCGGTATCGAAGCCGATCGAGTAGTCGGTGCCGGGGATGTCGTTGTCGATCGACGCCGGGATGACGAAGACCGGAACGCCGGACTCGGCCGCGAAGGCGGTCGCGCCGATCATCGAGCCCTCGCCGCCGACTACGATCAGCGCCTCGATTTGATGACGCTTCAAGTTGCGGGCCGCCAGTCCGCGCGCGGCGGGCGTGCGGAACTCGGGCGAGCGCGAGGTTTCCAGGAAGGTGCCGCCGCGCTGGATCATGTTGGCGACGGAGCGGCCGTCGAGCGGCTCGGCGAGGTCGCGGATAAGGCCCTCGTAGCCGCGCCTGAAGCCGATCACCTCGATTCCGGCGCCGGCGGCGCTGCGGACCACCGCGCGAATCGCGGCGTTCATGCCGGGGGCGTCGCCGCCGGCGGTAAGAATCGCGATGCGGCGGGCACGCGCGGGGTTCAGCTCGGGAGTTTCGTTGTTGCCGTTGCCGTCCATGGAGATGGAAGGGCTGAAGGTCGCCCCCATGATCAAATCTAACGAGCGCGCCGAGTAGAACCAAACCGGCGCAGCGAGGGGCGGGCCGGTCAATGGGAGAGAAATCGGTCAGGGCATGCGGGTGGCTTGCAGGCGCAGGAGCGCGGCCTTGGCCTCTTCCTGGGCGTCGCTGACGGTGGCGCTGTTGGTATCGGCGGCCCTTCGATAGTAATTGATGGCGCTGGCGTTGTTGCCGAGGGCTTCGTAGGTGCGGGCGACGTTGACTTCGGCGCGGTCGTCGTTGGGGCATGCCAGGAGGGCATCCTGGTAGTATCCGAGCGCCTTGTTGAAGTCGCCGGCGGCAAATTTTTCACCGCCATGCTGGCTCGCGACCGTCTCCACTTGTTTGTCGCAGCCGCCGCGGGCGGGGGTCGCGACTCCGGGCGCGTAGCCTTGATTCTGATTGGCCTGGAGCGCTTCGAGTTCCTGCTGTTGATGCTCGAGCTGTTCCTGTTGTTGTTGTACCAGCTTGTTGGTGGCGTCGATTTGATCGCTCATGCATCCTGAGCCGATGAGCGCGCAGATGCCGAGTGCGAGTGCCGCGAGGATTCGTCTTGCCAAATTTGTCACCGATATGGAAATTGTGTTGGCGCTGGATTTATGTGGCATCGCCACCAATACTGGCGAATAGCGGCGCGGTGTCAATGCTGAAGTGCAACGGGTAGGTGACGGTAGAACTGCCATGGAGAGAACCTGTGATTCAACGAAGAAAGTTTCTGTCGCGCATCTTGATTGTGTTGGCGATAGCCGCGCTTTCAATCGCCACCACGCGGGTAGTGATTGCCGCAGATCATGGACCAAGCATGCCTCCAGCTGAAGCACTCAAACTTTTACTCGACGGCAACCAGCGTTTCGTCGCCGGCAAACTCGAGCATCCCAATCAAACGCCGGAGCGGCGCGCCGAAGTAGCCAAGGGACAGCATCCCTTCGCCGCGGTGCTCGCATGCTCGGATTCGCGCACGCCGCCCGAGACCCTCTTCGACCGCGGCCTCGGCGACATCTTCACCGTGCGCGTTGCGGGCAACGTCGCCGACAAGGTGGTGATCGAGAGCCTCGATTATTCGGTCAAGCATCTCGGCGTACGCGTCGTGATGGTGCTGGGGCATCGCCGATGCGGCGCGGTTATCGCGGCAGTGGAAGGTCACGAAGGTACCGCTAATCAAGACGTTGGCCCGATGCTGAGCGAACTGCGGCCTGCGGTTGAGGAGAGTAAGGGAATGCCGGGCGATCCGGTGGAAAATGCGGTGCGCGAGAACGTGCTGCTGGTGATGAAGAATCTCGAGAGTTCGACCGAGCTGGCGGCGATGGTCAAATCGGGCGATTTGAAGATCGTCGGCGGCATCTACGATCTCGACACCGGCACGATCGAGATGCTGAAGGAATAGCGCCGATCAATCCTTTCGCGGGGCGGCTACCTCACGGGTTGCGCTACGATCACGCCGGCGAACGATGACGCCTGATGGCCGTCGGTGTCGGTCACGGTTACGTTGACCACGTAGCTGCCGGGCTTCGTGTAAGTGTGGAACAGCGCGGTCGGCGGCAGCATCGAGACCTGGCCGTCGCCGAAATTCCAGATGTAGCTGGCGATGGGTGCGGCGTCGGGATTGAGGCTCGCGACAAAGAAACCGACGCTCAAGGGAGCCGGTCCGTACGCGGGCACGGTTTGAAGCTGAATCTGCGGAATCATCGGCATGACCATCGGGGTCGGCGCGGCGGTCGGGTTCTGCGCCAGGGCGGAAGGGGTCGAGGCGGCAAACATCAGCAATGCGACGACGAACGCGATCGCATAACCAAGGCCGCAGAATCCTGAATCGCGCCCGAAATAGCGCGCTGTAAACGGACCCTCACCTTCATCCTCTCTCTTGCCGGGAGAGGGGAAAGCCGAAGAAAGAAGCCCCGCGCTCACTGCATTGTGATGCCGCCGTCCGGGTGCAGGATCGAGCCGGTGTAGTAGCGGCCCTCCTCGCCGGCGAGGAACAGCGCCGTGTTGGCGACGTCAAGCGGCTCGCCCATCTTCTTCATCGGCACGCGATCCATCAGCTGCGTCATGTTGCCGAAGTCCTGTATCGAGCCCGTCATCGGAGTCTTGATGAAGCCGGGACCGATCGCGTTGGCGGTGATATTGAACGCCGCCAACTCCATCGCCAGCACCCGAGTCAGCATCCAGACGCCAGCCTTGCTGACGGAGTACTCGCCGACGCCGGGAGTCGGGAGCCGCGCGGCGGCTGACGCGATATTGATGATGCGCCCGCCGTTGCCGGCGGTGATCATGGCCTGGGCGCATGCGCGATCGGTGAGGAACACGCCGTCGAGGTTGACGCTCAGGACCTTGCGCCAGTTGGCGAAGGATTTGTTGCTGAGAAAGGTGATGTCGGGCTGGCCCTCTTCGCCGTAATGCGCGTGCGAGATTCCCGCGGCCGCGACCACGATGTTGACGGCGCCGAGGTCTTTCACCATCTGCGCGACCATCGCGTTCACCTGCGCCTCGTCGCTGGTATCGACCTGGAAAGCGATCGCCTTACGTCCGAGCTTTTTCACTGAAGCGGCGGTTTCTTCGGCGGCGGCGAGATGCCGGTCGGCAACGAAGATGTTGGCGCCTTCCTCGGCAAATCGAATCGCCGTCGCGCGTCCGATGCCGCTGGCGCCGCCGGTGATCAATGCGTTCTTGTCTTCAAGTCTCAAAGTCATCAGAAAAACTCCTCGGCCATCTTTCTTCTGTTGCGGCTGTTAGCACGACGGGGCCGCACATGAAATCTATGCTCACCGTCTCGCGTCAAATAGAATCGCAGGTTATGGCACAACAGCAAGCGGCTACCGCGCTCGCGGAGCCGACCCATCGGTACGTCGAGGTTGAAGGACTCAAGCTGCACTATCTGGACTGGGGCGGCGATCCCGACAAGCACACTTTCGTGCTGCTGCATGGTGGCGCGGCGCATGTGCATTGGTGGGACGGCGTCGCCCCGCTGTTGACGCCGCACGGACGCGTGCTCGCGCTGGATTTTCGCGGTCACGGGCGCAGTCAGTGGGCGAAAGACGGAACCTACGGGCCGCCATCGTATCTGAATGATGTGCGCGGATTGATCGAGAGCCTCGGTGCGCGCGTGATCCTGGTTGGGCATTCGATGGGCGGCGCGGTTGCGCAATGGGTCGCGGTCACTCATCCGGAGTTGCTCGAGGCGCTGATAATCGTCGATGCGCCGCACGGACCGCCGCCGCTATTTCGCCGCCTGATGTGGCGATGGCGCCGGCGCTCGCATGGCGGCGTCCGTCCGGAGCTGCGCTCGGCCGACGACATCATAAAGAAATTTCGCTTGCAGCCGCCGCAGACCAGCTTGACGCGGCTGGAAGTCGAGCGGCTGGCGCTGCTCGGCGCCGAGCAGTTACCCAACGGCACGTGGGCGTTTCGTTTCGATCCGGAAACCCGGGCGTGGCGCAAGCATGGGGTCAAGATGACCCGGCCGAAGATCAAGCAGATTAAAATGCCGACACTGCTGCTGCGCGGCGACCAGAGCGGGCTGGTCAGCCCGTCGCACGTCGCGGCGATGCATCGGAAGATTCGCGGATCGGTGCTGAAGGAAATCCCGCGCGCGTTTCATCACGTGCCGCTGGACAATCCCGGCGATACCGCGGCGGCGATCATCGAATTCGTCGAGAAGATTTAGCCGAGCTTACGCGCGTAGCAGGAAGTCGCTCAGGTCCATCGCATATTGCCCGTCGCTTAGCGTCATCGACTTGGGCGAGCGCTTGAGCATCAGCCGCGAGATGTCCTGCCCCTGCGGCAGCAGGTACACGATGTCGCCCGAACCCATCGAGAACACGCGCACGCGCTCTTCGCCGCGGCGTTCCTGGCCGGCGACCTCGTACGAGCTGACGTGAAAGACGTAGCCGCGGGCGCGAATCAGCACGCCGTCAGTCTGCTCGACTATGCCCACGAAAATCCGGGTGTTGTCGTCCTTGAAGAGCCTGCGATCGATGAGGACGATCCTGTCTCCCTCGGCGATTGCCGCCATCGTGCGTTCCTCCTGTGGCCGTAGCCGCAGCGGGATTCTACTCGATCGCGAAGGCTAACACGACGCGCCAGGAACGACGGTAGTGGGTGCATGAACCCACTACCGGATCTCTCGGCGCCCCAGGTGATCAGCGACCGGCCATCAAGCGCTCAGCCTGCTGTCCCTCCCCCTGGGAAGCGGTCCACCCGCGCACGACGTCACTCAGTTCGCGCGCGCGAATCAGGTCGAGTCCGAAACGAATCGGCAACGAACGCGGCAGCGTTTCGATTGCGTCGCGTCCGCCGGGGCGAATCGCGAGCCGGTCGAGCAGCCGCGAGGTCACCGTGCGCCGCTGCCCGCGCAGGTATTGGTCGTTGTACATTTTGACGATCAGCTCGGCCGCGAGCCGCACCGCATCCGACATGTTCATCGAATCGGACGCGAACTGATCGAGCGCCTGCTTCAGCGGGAACTGATCGGGATTCCAAACCGCGACCGAACCTGCGCGCATCAGCGTCTCGATGCTCGGGGTCGTGAACGAATAGCCCCATCCCGCGAGCTTGGTGCTGGCGGTGGCCAACTCGGCGGGATCGAGATTGCCCGCCTGCGCACGCGCCTGCAGCGCGGCCTCGGTCCATACGCGGCGCACGCCGAACTCGGTCTTGGCGAGATCGGCAAGGATCATGTCGTCAGTCCACAACACGTGTCCAGGCATCGAAGCGATCACGATGCTCTCGGCGCCGTGGCGGCCGAAGAATTTCACCAGCCGCTCGCGGCGTTCAGGATCGATCGAGGCCAGCACCGCGCCGTCGCGCACGCGGCATACCGACTGCAAGGCATCAGCGAGCCCCTTCAATTGAACGTCGGCGCGCTTGCCGTCGTTGGCGTTGCCGGTGATCGACGCGGAAAACCCGGGCGGCAGACGGAGCAGAGTATCCTCGAACGCGAGCCGCCGCAGCTCGGCTAGAGTTGATTGCGAGATCACGAATTGACGCGGCCAGGTCGGCAGCAGGCTGAGCCGTCCCAGCATGCACAGGGTCGCGATCGCGGTCAGATCGAGCACCACCGCATTGGCGCGCTCGAAGGCTCCCAGAGCTGCTTCGAGTTCCTCCGGCGAACCGGTGCAGCACTTCAGCGGCGCCTCGGGGCGCTGCGCCAGGATGAACACGGTCTGCAGATCGTTCAGGTTGAGCCGCTCCGCCACCGCGTGAATCGGGATCGAGTTGTTGGCGTAGGTGCGCTCGGCTTGCTTGAGGGCGTAGTCGCGCTTGCCGTTGGCAGCGCCGTTAACGTGACCGTTGGCGACGCCGTTGGCTTTGGCGATGCCGTTGCCATTGGCGACGCCGTTGCCGTTGCCGTTGCCGTTGCCATTTACACTGCTCGCTTCAAACAACGACTCGAAGCTGTCACTCATCTCGTTCCACGGAATCGCTTCGCCACGCACGTAGTTCATTTCGATTTCGGCTTCGCCGGGGAAGCGCGCCTGCCAGTTGATCAGCACGTCCATGTAGCGATAGGCGTACTTGCTGATCATCTGCTTGACGCTGGCCTGGCGGCGGCTGAAGCGGCCCTCGGGGAGCTGAAATTTCTCGCCGGCCTTCTTGCCCTTGACCGCCTTGGTCATCGGATGCTGCGGGCCGTACTCGTCGAGCGCTTCGTCGGCGTCGTTGGCATCCTCGAGCAGGATCCATTTCTCGGTGTTGGAACCCTCTTCGAGAAAACTGAGCGCGCAACCGGACCCGGCCATTTCGTAGTCGGGCACGTGCGGCATCGGGCCGACCGGTCCCAGCGCGGCGAGGTACGCGCGATGCGCATCGACGCTGCCGCCTTGCTTGCGCAGTAATTCGTAGGCGTAGGCGAGCGCCTCGTTGGCGCGGCCGCCGTCGCGCATGAATTGCACAGCCGCGCGGCCGAGCGCCGGCGGAATTTCCCGCGCCGGCGGCATCGCATTCGGATCGGCGACGACCAGATCCGCTTTGCCCAGCCGCGCCGCAACGATCGAGCGTCGCAGCTTCAGCACGCGGTCGTCGGGATGCGCGCTGAGCAATTCTTCGAGCTGAGCCAGCGCAGATTCGGGATCGTTGCGTTCGAGTTTGTCAAGTTGATCGGCGACGGCGCCGGCATCGACAGCTTTTTCGGGATGCAACTGGCGCGAGATGTCATCGACGATGTCTTCGCGGCCGAGCCGGCCCGCGCAATCGAGTAGCCGGCGCGTATCCGTTCCGGCCGTGCCGGCGGGCGCGAGCGCTTGCCACAGCGGCAAGGCGTCGCGATAGCGGCCGAGATCATGGAGCAGCGCGGCCAGCTTGCGCCGGTTGTCGGCGCCGACATCGGGCGTCAGCCCGGACAGAGCCTCGTCGGCAAGCTTCGACGCTTGATCGAACTTGCCCTGTGCCAGCCGGAGACTCGCGCGCAGAGTGCGCAGCGTGACGGCCGGCAGGCGCCCTTCAGGAATCGACGACAACAGCGCGTCGGCGTCGTGGTAGCGCTCCGAGGTTGCAAGCGCTTCGATCGCGGCGGCGACGGCAAACGGGAAATCGCCCGCGGGAATCGCGTCCGGCCGCGAGATCGAGCGCATCAGCAGCTCGGTCGCCTCCTGCAAATCGCCGGGTTCGTCGCGCTCGCGCAAGGTGACCGCCAGATGATACTCGATGTCGTCGCGACCGCCGACCGAAGCGGCGCGGCGCAGCACGTCGATCGCCTCGCTCAAGCTGCCGCGCGATCGCAGCACGATTCCATACTCGCACAGCCCGTTGGCATCCTCGCGCTCGAGGCTATGCGCCTGTTCGATGTCCTTGCCCGCGCCGTCGGTGTCGCGCAGCGCGATTCGCGCCTGCGCGCGTCCGATCAGTGCCTGCACTTCGCTCGAAGCCTGGCGTTCGGCCTGCGCCAGCGTGAGCGCCTGGGTGAAGCAACTCTCCGATTCGCGGATACGGCCCTCGTCGCTTTGCGCCGGAGTGTCGCCGCCGCCCTCTCCGGCCATTTCCAGCTCATTGAGCAGAATCGCCTGTCCGAGCACGAGCCAGGGGATCGAATTGTTCGGCAGCGCGGCGCTCGCGAGGCGCGCATAACGCTCGGCGCGATCGAAGTGAGCGTCGAGCAGCGCGCGGCGCGCCATCACGACCGCGACTTCGGGATCGGATGAAAGCTCGGGCGCGACGTTTTCCTCCAGCGAGCGGGCGTCATACGACTTGGGCGCATTGTTGAGCCACAGGGCGACTGCGCGGCCACTGGACGGAAACTGCATCCGCAGCTTGTCCGCCAACGCAAACGCGCGCTCGCGCTCGCCAAGCAGTTCGTGCGCGAGCGCCTCGTTGGTGCATGCGTTCTCTTCGTCGGGCTGCAGCGATTTCGCCGCGATGAAGAGCATCGCCGACTTGCGCGGCTCGCCTTCCTTCAGCCATGCGGCGCCGAGATACGAGAGCACGCGGAACTTGTGCGTGTTCGAGAGCTGGCTCCACTTCTGCTCGCGCAGCCGGAGCAGCGCCAGGCGCGCAAGCTGATACTGATGACTTTCGAGAAATGCCGCGGCGGCCGAGATCTCCTCTCCCAGCGCATCTGAAGGTCCCGCCGCCGCGGGCTCGCATCGTGCCTCAAGATGAACCACGGCGTCGGCGCGCGTCAGCGCCTGGCGCTTGGCAGCGGTGCCGAAATCGGTGAGGATTTGAGGATACTCGTCGAGCAGCTCCTCAATATCATCCCAGGTCAGAACTTCGATCGCCGAGATGCCGTCCTTGCGGTTGGCGCGGTTGAGATCGAACAACGAACGCTGCAAGCCCTCGGGCCTGGCGGCCGTAGTCGCGATCACGAAGCGCCCGATTGGGAGCTTCAGGCTCGCGGCCCGGTCCACGGCGTCCTTGATCTCGGCGATGGTCAGCTCGCCTCGCGCGGCGCGCAGATCGCACTTGACCGCGGCGAGTCGCGGACGGCCGCTGATCTCGATCAGGTTGACTCCCTTTTCGGTGCGATCCGGATCGCGGAATCGCTCGAGCTGAGGGAGCTGCCAATGACGCCGCAGAAGCTTGAGACAGAGTCTTTCGAACTCGTCAGCGCTTCTGGGCAGCGGATAACCCGGTGCGAATTTTGCCATAGTGTAACATTTCCTAACATAATGTCGGGTTTCAAGAAAGCCCCTCAAGCGTCACGGCTCGCGGCGATCGCTTTCGGCACCTAAACGGCGCTGATAAGATGACTTTTTTCACCATGCTTAGTCTCGACAACCTTTCCAAGTCCTACGGGGGCCGCAAGATCCTCGATGGAGTGAGCTGGTCGATGGCCGACGACGGACGGGTCGGCCTGGTCGGGCTCAACGGCGCCGGCAAATCGACCCTGCTCAAGATGATTGCCGAAGTGCTGCCGCTGGACTCCGGTCGAATCACCCGTCCGCAGCGCACGCGGGTCGGCTACCTGGCGCAGGACGCGCCCGAGATGGGCGGGCGTTCGGTGCTGCGCGAGACGCTGTCGGCGCTGGACCGGATGCAGGCGCTCGACTTGCGGCGCAAGGAAGTCGAGGAAATTCTCGCGCACGAGCATTCGGGGCCGGTGCACGACGCCGCGCTCGAGGAATTGGGCGAGGTGCTGACCGAGCTCGAGCATCACGACTTCTACAGCGCCGAGAGCCGCGCGACCGCGGTGCTGTTCGGGCTGGGCTTCACCGACGAAGACCTCGCGCGCGACGTCAGTGAATTCTCCGGCGGCATCCGGATGCGCATCGCGCTGGCGAAACTGCTGCTCGACGCGCCCGACTTCATGATGCTCGACGAGCCGACCAACCATCTCGACATCGAGGCACGCAACTGGCTCGAGGACTACCTCGTCGCGTACCAAGGCGGCATCATCCTCGTCTCGCATGACCGCTACTTTCTCGACCGCGTCACCGGGCGCACGGTCGAAGTGTCGCGCGGGCGGCTCACCGAATATGTCGGCGGCTACTCACGCTACCTGGTGCTGCGCGAGGAACGTTTCACACTCGAGATGGCGGCGTATGAGCGGCAGCGCGAAGAAATCGATCACATGGAGAGCTTCATCAGCCGCTTCCGCTACCAGGCGAGCAAGGCGCGCCTCGTGCAAAGCCGGATCAAGCAGCTCGACAAGCTCGAGCGCCTCGAGCCGCCCGAAGGATCGCAAAAGCCGCCCGCGATTTCGTTTCCGAAATGCGAGCGCAGCACGCGCCGCGTGTTCGAGCTCAAGGGCGCGGTCAAACGCTACGGCGCGCACACGGTTTACGACGGCGTCGATCTGACAATCGAGCGCGGCGCGCGAATCGCGCTGGTCGGTCCCAACGGCTCGGGCAAATCCACGATGATGAAAATGCTGGCGGGCGTCGAGCCGATGTCCGGCGGCGATCGGATCGTCGGCCCGAGCGTGCGGGCCGGATACTTCGCGCAAAACCTCGCCGAGTCGCTCTCCTACGACAAAACCGTGCTCGACGAGCTGAGCGGCAGCGCGCAAAGCCTTTCGATCGGCGAGTTGCGCTCGATCCTCGGCGCGATGCTGTTTTCGGGCGACGACGTGCACAAACGCGTCGCAGTGCTGTCGGGCGGCGAGCGCGCGCGGCTGGCGCTGGCAAAGGTGCTCGCGCATCCGAGCAATTGCCTGCTGCTCGACGAGCCGACCAACAACCTCGACATCGTCGCCAAGGACACGCTGCTCGAAGCGCTCCGCCGCTTTCCGGGCACTGTGATAATCGTCAGTCATGATCGCTTCATTTTGAACGAGCTGGTGACCGAGGTGCTCGAAGTCGGCCAAGGCCATGCGATTCGCTATCTCGGCAACTACGACGAATACCTCGAGAAGAAAGCGCAGACCGAAGCGCCGTCACCATCGTCGCAGCCGGCCCGAACCGCGCCCGTCCATTTGCGCGACGCGCGCGGCAACAACGGTAGTGCGCCGCAGCCGAAGAAGGCGGACGCGCCGAAGGCCGCGCCGCCCGCGAAGGAAGAGCGCGACGCGTCGCGCAAACGAGAACGAATCGCGCGTCAGCGCGGACAGATCGAAGCCGAGATCGAACAGAAGGAAAACCAACGCGCCGCGCTCGCCACTGAGATGAACGTTCCGGACTTCTATCTCGCGCGCAAAGATGCCGACGAACTGATCGCACGCTACGAACGGCTCGGCCGCGAGATCGAAAAGCTCTACGCCGACCTGGTCAAGTTCGACGAATCCGCCTCCGCGTGAGCGCGCTACGGCACGACACAAAGACGCTGAGTCTTATGCATTCGCGATTCCCAATCCTAACCTCTCCTTGTCCGAGTCTGAGGAGAGCTCAGGATCAGGCGACCCTTTCCGCCTGTGGCATAGATGACCCGCCTCGGCTAACATCTTTCGCCGCTACTGCGGCTGCAAAATCATAATTTCACGAGGACTCGGAGAGCACTTGGCCGACAACAGCAAGGTCGTAATTATAGGCGCCAACGGCACCATGGGCGTCGGCGCGGGATGCGTCTTCGCAGGCGCCGGATTCAACGTCACGATGCTCGCGCGATCGGCGGGCAAAGCGGCCGACGGATTGACCGACGTGCAGAACGATGCGCGCGCGGAGGCGATCGCGGAGCGAATCTCGCTCGGCGCGTACGACGCCGACCTCGGCCGCGCGGTTGGCGAGGCAAGCCTCGTCTTCGAATCCCTCGCCGAAGACCTGCCGCTGAAAAGACAATTCTTCGAGTCGATCGACAAGAGCCGGCGTCCTGAATCGATCATCGCGACCGGCTCGTCGGGTCTTTCGATTGCGGAAATGGCGCGCGGGCGCAGCGACTCGTTTCGCCGTAATTTTCTCGGCGTCCATCTGTTCAATCCGCCGCACGTCATCGTCGGCACCGAAGTGATTCCGGGACCCGACACCGATCCGGCGGTGGTGAAGAATGTGGTCGCGATGCTGACGAAACGGCTGGGGCGCAAGGTGATCGTCACCAAGGACATGCCGGCGTTCGTCGGCAACCGGGTCGGCTTCAAGGTCCTGAACGAGACTGCGCAACTCGCCGCCGAGCACGGCGTCGCCTACATCGACTATCTGATCGGGCCGCATACCGGGCGCGCGATGGCGCCGCTGGCGACCGTCGATCTGGTCGGATGGGACGTGCACAAGGCGATCGTCGATAACGTGCATGCGAATTGCAAAGACGAGGCGCACGAATTCTTCGCGATGCCGGCGTACATGAACGCCGGGCTGCGCAACGGATGCCTCGGGGACAAGACGCCCGAGCGCGGCGGCTTCTACCGGCGCGCGGGCAAGGAAGTCTTCGTGCTCGATCCGAAAACCGGCGGCCACGACAAGCTGCAAAAGCCGGCGCCGATAGAATTCGTCGAGCAGATGAAACGGGCGCATCGCGTTGGCCGCTATGCCGACGCGTTGAAGGTCCTCGCCGACGCCAGGGGCGCCGACGCCGACCTGTGCCGCCGCGTCGTGCTGGGCTACGTCAGTTACGCGCTGAATCGCGTCGGCGAAGTGGCGGCGAGCGCGGCCGACGTGGACACTATAATGTCGTACGGCTTCAACTGGGCGCCGCCGACGGCGATCGTCGATCTGCTCGGTGCGAAAAATACGGTCGCGATGCTGCAAAGGCTAAAGCTCACTGTCCCCAAAACAGTCGAGCAAGCGGCGGCGCGAGATGCTAAAATGTTTGCCGGCGGCGTGCTCGAGTATGGCCGCACTTTTGTTGGATGATTAGATTAGGCTCAACTATCTATAGGAGCGCGCGATGACGAAACCAGCGCCGGTGTACGTATTGGGCGGAGCGCAAACCGACTTTGCCCGCAATTGGTCGAAAGAAGGCAAGCATTTCGTGGCGATGATGCGCGAGGCGACTCTGGCCGCGCTCGAAGCGACGAAAATCGAACCGCGCGAGGTCGAGACCGCTCACGTCGGCAACTTCGCCGCCGAACTGTACGCCAAGCAGGGGCACATCGGCGCATTCTTCGTCGAGATCGATCCCACGTTTTCCGGACTGCCGACCAGCCGTCACGAGGCAGCATGTGCGTCGGGCTCGATCGCGCTGATCGCGGCCTCGGCCGAAATCGAAGCCGCGCGCTACGACCTGGCCTGCGTGGTCGGCGTCGAACAAATGAAGACCGTCGATTCGACCACCGGCGGCGATTATCTGGGCACCGCCGCGTGGTACGAGCGCGAGGCCAAGGGTATCGAGTTCCCGTTTCCGAAACTGTTCGGCCGCCTCGGCGACGAATACGACAAACGCTACGGCCTCAAGGACGAACACCTCGCCCACATTTCGGCGGTGAATTATTCCAACGCGAAGCGCAATCCGAACGCGCAGACGCGCAACTGGTTCATGAGCGAGAGCCACGCGCAGCATGAAAGCAAATTCAACCAGGTCATCGGCGGCCGGATCAAAGTGAGCGATTGCTCGCAGGTCACCGACGGCTCGGTCGCGGTTTTCCTGGCCTCGGAGAAATTTGCGAGCGCGTGGGCCAAGCGCAACGGCATACGGCTGAGCGACATCCCGCGCATCCTTGGATGGGGCCATCACACGGCGGCGCTCGAATTCGACACCAAGGTGGCGGAGAGCCGCGACAACGCCTACGTGCTGCCGCACACGCGGCAAGCGATTGTGGACGCGTTCAAACGCGCGGAGATAGGATCGGTGACCGACCTGTCGGGCATCGAGACGCACGACTGCTTCACCACCTCGGAGTACATGGCGATCGACCACTTCGGCATCACCAAGCCGGGCGAATCGTGGAAGGCGGTCGAGGAAGGCGTGATCGAGCTCGGCGGCAAGCTGCCGATCAATCCGAGCGGCGGGCTAATAGGCGCGGGCCATCCGGTCGGCGCGACCGGCGTGCGCCAGATGCTCGATTGCCATCGCCAGATCACGCATAGCGCAGGCGACTACCAGGTCGAGAATGCGAAAAAATTTGCGATGCTGAACATCGGGGGAAGCGGCACCACGAGCTGCGTGTTCATCGTCGGCAAGTAGGCGCATCCGCCGAGAGAATAATCGCCTACGCGGCGGGCGGCAGGGGGTGACCCCTGCACCCAGTGAGAAGCGCAAAGTTGCGCGCGGCGCGCTACTTTACTCTCAGGAACGGGACTCTCGAAATGACATTTCCTGATTGGCTCGCGACGAGCATCGCGGCACAATCGGCGGATGCCCAGGAAAACTCCGTTCGTCCTCGTCGATGTATTCACGTCACGGCCTTTCGGCGGCAATCAGCTCGCCGTCTTCACTGACGCGGCCGCGCTCAGCACGAGCGAGATGCAGGAGTTGGCGCATGAGATGAACTTCAGCGAATCGACATTCGTGATGCCGCCTGATTCTTCGGGCGCGCGGCGGGTGAGGATTTTCACCCCGAAGGTCGAAATGCCGATGGCCGGTCATCCTACCGTAGGCACGACCTGGGTGCTCGCGACGCGCGGCGAGATCGCGCTTAATTCCGCGAGCGTCGATGCGACGTTGCAACTCGGTATCGGCCCGGTGACAGTCACGGTCGAAAGCAGCGGTGGCAAGCCGGATTTTGTCTGGATGGCGCATCGCGAGCCGGAGTTCGGCGCCAGGCGCGACGATCGCGAGCGCATCGCAATGGCGCTTGGAATCAATTCGGCGGACATTCGCGACGATCTGCCGATTCAGACCGTCTCGACCGGCGTTCCGTTTATCTTTGTCCCGATTCGTACGCTAGCGGCGCTCGCGAAATGCGCTGTCAACGCGACGTTGCTCGCGGCGCTGTTCAATCCGGGGGAGCCGGTGCTTCCCATATATATGTTCGTCGCCAACGAGCCGGGCGAGTTCGCGGCGCGATCGCGGATGTTCGCGCCGCACGACGGTGTTCCCGAGGATCCGGCGACGGGTGGCGCTTCGGCTCCGTTCGGCGCATACGCCGCGGCTCATGGACTGATCAAGCCGGCGCCGCGGACTTCATTCCTGATCCAACAGGGCGTCGAGATGGGACGGCCCAGCGAAATACGGGTCGAGGTCGCGCGCCAGGACAGCGGCGCGCTCGCGATCCGAATCGGCGGACGATGCGCGATTGTCGGCGAAGGTTCGATGTTCCTCTAACCTGCGAGCGCGGCTATTGTTGTGAGCATGGACGAACGGCATATTCCGTCAGTCGGCGAAAAGGCTCCCGAGTTCGCGATTGCCGACTCGACCGGCATCGTGCGGCGGCTCGACGACCTGGTCGCCGGCGGACTGTGCGTCGTCGTTTTCTACCGCGGACACTGGTGACCGTTCTGCCTCCGCCAGTTGGCGGACTACTCCGAGCAGCTCGACGAATTTCGCGCGGCCGGCGCCGAGCTGGTTGCAATCTCGGTCGATGATTCCGCGCGCGCGGAGCCGGTCCGCCAGGAACTCGGCATTAAATTTCCACTCCTGTGCGACACGCGGCGTGAGGTCGTCAAGACGTACGGCCTGCTCAATAGTGGAGAAAAGGGCGGCATCGCATTCCCCGCGTCATTCGTGATCGATCGCGAGCGCGTCGTGCGTTTCCGCGCGCTCGAAGAGGTGGCGTCGCGGGTCAACGTCGATCAATTGATCGCCCTGGTGCGTGAACTTGGGCGCGGCGCCGAGCCGCAAACCAAACCGCGCAAGCGCGGTGTCTTCCCCGGATTCATGTTCATCCGCGCGACGATGAACGCGCTGCGGCACGGCGTGCGCTCGCCGAATAAATAACCTTCACATCGCGGTGCGGCGAGCCTATGATTCAGCGCGCGAGGTTTGCATGAATCATCGGTATCTGACTGCGCTGTCATTTCTCGTCGCTGCCGCAATTAGTGCTTGCGCCGGGGGCGGCGTGACCGAGGCGCCGCCGGTCTTCCTCACCAATCCGCAAGGTAACCGCGTCGAAGCGCTTGCGATGACCACGCCGCGCGCCAACGCGGCGGCGATTCGGCTGCGCGACGGACGCGTGCTGATTTGCGGCGGCACCGCGACCGGAGAAATCGGCGGCGTGCTCTCGAGCGCCGAACTGTACGATCCGGTCGCGCGCACCTTTACGCCCACCGGCTCGATGACGGTGCCGCGCACCGGACAGACGATAACGATGCTGCGCGACGGGCGCGCGCTGCTCACGGGCGGAGACCAGAACGCCGGCTATCGGTCGCAACTCGCCAGCGCGGAGATTTACGATCCAGCCACCGGCATTTTCAGCGCGACCGGCTCGATGGCGACGCCGCGCGAAGGGCATACCGCGACCATGCTTCGCGACGGGCGCGTACTCGTCGTCGGCGGCAGCCCCAACGGTATCCAGACCACCGGCAGCGCCGAGATTTACGATCCGTCGAGCGGCGCGTTCAGCCACGCGGGACATCTGCATCAGCCGCGCGTCGCGCACGTCGCCGCGCTGCTCGGCACGGGGCAGGTGTTGATTGCCGGCGGCGGCCGCGGCGGCATGCCGGGCGGCTATATCTCGTACAACACCGCGGAACTTTACAATCCGGCGACCAGCAGCTTCACCGCGATGAACGCGCGCATGAAGAGCGATCGCGTGGGCGCGGCAGCGGTTAAGCTGAACGACGGGCGCGTGCTGATCGTCGGCGGCAAGAGCGGAAGGATGATGACCAGCCGGTTTCGCAATCTGTCTTCGCTGACGCCGCTCAACACCGCCGAGATTTACGATCCGGAATTGGGCGCGTTCATCGGAACCGGCGACATGAGCGCGCCGCATTACCTCGCGACCGCCACGCTGCTCGACAACGGTGACGTGCTCGTCGTCGGCGGATGGACAATCAGAGGACCGCTGGTGGTCGGGATGCGTGACGCCGACGTTTATCTGCCGGAGACTAACGTGTTCTCGCACGCCGGCAGCACCAACGTCGCGCGGCTGACGAACACCGCGACTCTATTGAATGACGGCGAAGTGTTGATCGCCGGCGGCATCGCCGACAAAGCGCTGGTGACCGCGGCGGTCGAGTTCTATTCTTCCAGGCAGCATCGATTTCTGATGCTTCCGGAAACTTCGGCGGCCACCGAATGAACGATTCGCACAAACTTCAGTTGCCCGCATTTGATTTGCGCGACGCGCGCGGAACGGCGCGATCATTCCCGTCCGCCCGCGCCGCCCTGCTCTGCTTCGTCAAGGAAGATTGCCCGACCTGCGGCCTGACGATGCCGCTGATCGAGGCCGCCCATCGCGCGTTCGGCGCATCGATTGACGTGTGGGCGATCGGCCAGGACGCCGAAGGCAACGCCAAACTCGTCGATCGATATACGCTGACGGCGCCGATGCTCGACGACTCGGCGCTCAAGGTCTCGTTCGAGTACGACCTCGACACCGTTCCAACCGTCATCCTCGCCGATCCGCACGGCCGCGAACTGCGCCGCTTCGTCGGTTTCGGACGCGACGACTGGCGCGCGATGTTCGCCGAGATGTCGCGGCTGTCGGGCGCGCAGTCGCCGGCCCTCGATTGGAATTCATACCCGGAGTCGCGGCCCGGATGCGGGTCCAAATCGGTCGAGCCGGGAATCGCGGAGCGGCTGCAAGCGGATGCGCGCGGCGACAAGCTCACCGCGCGTCGAATCGAGCTGGGCGACGCCGAGGACGTTTTCGAATTCATGTTCGAGCGCGGCCTCACCGACGGTTTGCCGGTAGTGCCGCCGACTCCGGATCGCGTGATGTGGATGCTGACCGGGACGCGGCGCGATCCGCGCGATGTGGTCGCTATCGTGCCGCCGAACCTGGCGCCGGTCACGGTCGAGAAAATCGCGGTCAACGCCGTGATGGCGGGATGCAAACCCGAGTACCTCCCGGTCGTGATCGCGGCGCTCGAAGCGGTCTGCACCGACGAGTTCAACATCCACGGCATCATGTCCACCACCTGGGGCGCGACGCCGGTGATCGTCGTGAACGGCCCGATTCGGCATCGGCTCGAGATGAACATGGGCATGATGGCGCTCGGCTACGGCACGCGCTCCAACGCGACCATCGGGCGCGCGCTGAAGCTGGTGTTGCGCAACGTCGGCGGCGCGCGGCCCGGCGATATCGAGCGATCGACCCTCGGCGCAATCGGCAAGTTCACCACCTGCTTCGCCGAATGGGAGGAGCGCAGTCCGTGGGAGCCGCTGCACGTTGAGCGCGGCTTCAAGCAGGATGAAAACGTGGTGACGGTATTCGGGCTAGAGGCGGGATCGCGCCAGATTGCGGATCAGACTTCACGCACGGCGCATGCGCTGGCCGGCAGTCTCGGCATGGGACTGGAAGCATGCTGGCATCCCAAGCAGCACAACGCCGGTGAGATTCTGCTGATCGTGTCGCCCGAGCATGCCGACACTCTTGCGCGCGAAAACTGGACCAAGTCGGATGTGCGCGCGCGAATCCAGGAAGTGACCTCGCGGCCGACGCGCGAGTTGATTCGAGACGACGACAGCGGCGAGGGGATTCCGCTGAGCGCGCTCGGCACGCCGACCGAAGCGCAGTTGGCGAAGACGATTGCTAAGTTTCGAAAGCCGGAGGATATCAATATCATCGTCGCCGGCGGCAACGCCGGGAAATTTTCGGCGGTGTTCGCCGGATGGGTCTCGGGTCCGATGGGATCGTCCAGCGTCAGCCGGCGAATCGAGGAGGCCAAATGAAACAGGTGATTATCGATCCGACCGACGAGCGCGTGCCGCTGCGACGCACGCTCGCAGCGCGCTCCGACACGATTGTCGGGCGCGTCGCGCTGCTCGACATCGCCAAGCCCCGCGGCAGCGTGCTCATAGACCGGCTCGCCGAGCACTTGCAGGACCGCCTGCCGGGCGTCGAGATCAAACGCTTTCGCAAACCAACCTTCACCAAGCCGGCGCCCGACGAGTTGCGCCGCCGCATAGCACAGGAGAGCGACTTCGTTATCGAAGCGCTGGCCGATTGAGGGTCATGCACGACGTGCAGTGTGCACGACTCCGTATGGTTCGAGATTAACCGGAAGCCCGCGGTTGTAATCGCGTCGAACGAGTTCGCCGATGCGGCGCGGAAGCAGGCCGAGGCGCTGGGATTGCCGGAACTGCGCCGCGTGTTCGTTGCGCATCCTATCCAGGACGCGACCGACGATCAGATGCGCGCGAAGGCCGACGCTATCGTCAACGACGTGATCGCGGCGCTGAAGAAGTGATTGCTATTTGATTCGCGGCCCGGGACGCGAGACCAGATTCCAGAACTCGCGCGGGCTTACGATTCGCAATCCCGCGGGCTCCTTCTTGAGGGCGAGCATCTCGCGATCGCCGGTCAGTAAGACATGCGCTTCCGCATTGATCGCTGAGGCCACGACTATCAGATCGTTTCGATCGCTGAGAGTTAGATTGGGTAATCGACGCGGCTTGGGTTCAACCTCATAGCCGCGAAGGAACCTCTCGATCTGCTTCACCCGGTCCGCCGGCACGCCGAACTTCTTGCTCAAGGCCCGGCGTAGCTCCTCGATCACGACCTCACCGGTCACAAATTCGTGCTCGCCCAAAATGACGCGCAACACGTCGGCGCAGAGGCCGCGAGTGCCGAGCGCGCTTGCGAGCACGTTGGTGTCGAGGAAGACCCTCACGAGATGCGATCGAAAACGTCCTCATCGGCGAGAAAACCATGCGCGGCGGCAAACGGCATGGTTTGACCGCGCAGTTGCTCGAACCTAAGCAGAGCAAGGTGTCGCTTCAGGGCGGCGCGAATAATTTCGCTTTTTGAGTGCCCGGAGCGCCGGCAGACATCGGCCAGAATCGGTGCAAGCTCGTCGTCGATGCGAACGGTTATGGTGTTTCCCTTCATGTGTTACATGGTAACACATGCGGACGATGAAGGCGTAGCGATCGCGGCGCTGAAGAAGTGACTGTTACCTGATCAAGGTCGAGGTGGATTCGGCGACGTTGGTGACCATCGGGCCGGTCGCCGAGAACGTCCCGGCCGCCGGATCGTACAGGTCGGCAAAGCTCGATTTGCCGCCGGCGATGAGCGCGCTGCCGTTGTCGAGCACGGTCGCGGTCGCGCCGCTATGCAGGTTGTGCATCGCGCCGGTGGCGGCAAAAGTAGCGTGCGCCGGATCGAAAAGCTCGGCGCTCTGCAGAAAGTCCGTATCGCTGCTCTGACCGCCGGCGATCAGCACCTTACCGCTGGCCAGCAAGACCGCGGCTTGAAGCGTTCGCGCCGCGGTCATCGCGCCGACCGGTGAAAACGTTCCCGTCTGGGGATTGAAGACTTCGGCGCTGTCGCTCGGCGCGCTGGCGACGCCGCCGCCTGCGACCAGCACGTTGCCCGCAAGCGCACCCGAAACAACGCTCGGCGAAAGAAATGTGGCGCTGTGATTCTCGCGCGGCGTGCTCATCCTGCCCGTCGCGGTGAACTGGCCGGTGACCGGATCATAGAGTTCGGCCGTCGCAACGTCGCCGCCGCTCTCATCGCTGGTGCCGCCCGCGATCAGCACGTTTCCCGCCAGCGGACCGCCAGCCAGCAGCGTGGCCGAATGGCGCGCGCGGGTCGCTTTCATCGCACCGGTTGCGGTGAATTCTCCAGTAGCGGGGTCGTACAATTCCGCGCTCCTCAGAGTGGAACCGAGCGAGCCGGTCGCTGATCTCCCGCCGGCGATCAGCACTTTGCCGTCGGCCGGACAGTTGCATCCAGAAATCAGCGTCGCGCTGTGCTCGGCGCGCGCGGTGGCCATCTTCGCCGCGACCGCCGAAAATTTTCCGCTGATTGGATCGTACAATTCTGCCGACGACAACGCGCGCCCCGAAGATCCGTCGCCGCCTACGATCAAAATTTTGCCGGCGGGCAATACAGTCGCCGTATGATCCTCGCGCGCATCGATCATCGATGCGGAGGCTGAGAACGCGTTCTTCGCCGGATCGAAAAGCTCCGCGCTGGCGAGCGCGAACTGCCCGTTGCCCTGCCCGCCCGCCAGCAGTACGAACCCCGGATGCGGCGGCAGGTCGGCTTGGACAGGCGGTGCGCTCGGGTTCGATGTAGTTCCGCCGCCCGACGCAGCCGGCGAACTCGGTAACGACGCTCCCGTAGGCGAAGTCAGCGGCGCCGAGATACCGCCAACCGCGCTCATTGCGATCGGCCCGGGCGGTTGCGCGTTGCCGCCGGTGACCGGGGCTGCGCTGCCCTGATCGCTCCACACGCCCGCCGCCGGCGGCTGGTCAGGATTCTCGCGCGGCAAATCCGGAACCATCACGACTACAGTTGCGTCGCCGGGTTTCTTCTTCTTTGCAGCCGGTCCGAATCCGATCTGCCTGGGCACAGCGCTCGCAGCAGGTACTGCGTGGCGCGCATGAGTCGCCGTGCCGGACTTCGCCAGCCCCGATGCGGCGGCGACGCCTTCGGAATGCATTGGCGCCGACGCCGCGAACCTGAACCGAGGACGAGGAATCGTGCCAGGGTCCAACGCGATCAATGCGGCGATGGCACTGGCGGCGATCACTCCGCCGGCCAGCAACGCATCGCGCATCAGCGGTCGGTCCCTCAAAGACGCCATCGCAGCAAACCCCTCGCATGCGATTCCCCGATGGGAATACCCGGATAGTAGTACGATCGCCGGCGATGCGGAAACGAAAACGCGAAGCTATGCGGCGGGTTTATTTGGGCTCGCGCGCGTGATGAAATCGCTGGCAGTGGAATCGCGCAATATTCGGCGGCATGAGGAGCCTGATGCGCGCGCGCCGTTGCCATCGGCGCGTGTAGCCGTGCTCGATCCTCCGCCCGAGCGCATCCTGGTCAAGGAAGTTAACTGGCTGGGCGACGTCGTGATGAGCCTGCCGGCGCTGCGGGCGATTCGCCGCGCGTGGCCCGACGCGCATCTCGCGGTTCTCATCAAGCAGGAACTCGCGAGCTTCTTTGACGGGGCTCGATGGATCGACGAGCTGATTCCGTATTCGGTCGCGCGCGGACTCCCGGGCCTTTTCGATCGGCGCAGGATTGTCGGCGAAATCCGCTCGCGCCGATTCGACCTCGGCGTGCTGTTTCCCAACAGTTTCGAGTCGGCGTTGTGGCTCACGATGGCGGGAATCCGCCGGCGCGCCGGCTTCGTCGCCGACGCGCGCGGCGCAATGCTGACGATGAAGGCGTCGCCGCCGCCCGAAGCTATGACCGGGCACCAGGTGAACTATTGGCTTGCGATGGTGCGCGCGACCGGCGTTGCCAGCGGACTCGTCGATGACTTCGCAATCGACGTCGATGGACCGTCGCGCGAGCGGATGCGCAAATGGCTCGCGGCGAATCGCAAACGTCCGGACCGTCCGCTCTTTGCGATCGCACCCGCCGCTGCATTCGGACCTGCAAAGGAATGGCCCGCGGACAAATACGGCGCCCTGATCGATTTGCTCGCGCATCGCAACGACGCCGAGGTTGTGCTGGTGGGCGCGCCGTCAGAGCTAAAAAGGTGCGAGGAGGCCGCGGCCGCGAGCAAAGCGGGCGCGATAATTGCCGCCGGGAACACCAATGTCGGCGAACTAATCGCGCTCTTGTCGCTATCTGATGGGTTCATCGGCAACGATTCGGGATGCATGCATCTAGCGGGGGTGCTCGGCCTCCCAACCGTCGCAATTTTCGGCTCGACCAACCCGAATCGCACCGGGCCGATGGGACCCAAAACGCGGGTGATTTACCGCAAGCTCGAATGCAGTCCGTGCCTGGCGCGCACCTGCCGCTTCGGGCATTACAACTGCCTGATGCAAATCGAGCCGGCGGAGCTCGCCGACGCAATCGACGCGATCCGCGCATCGGATTGAAGCTGACTAGCGGAAAAATCGGGGAATCAAGATGAAACTCACGGAACTTGCATCGAAGCTCGGACTCGAAATTCGCGGCGACGGCGGCGTCGAGATTTTTGCGCCGGCGCCGATCGAGGCCGCCGGTCCCGGCATGATCGTGTTCGTCGCGGGCGCCAAGTACGCGTCCGCGCTGCAATCCAGCGTGTCCGCCGCGATCACAACGGCGGAGCTCGCAGCGGGCGCGAAGTGTGCGACCCTCATCAGTGCGAATCCATACGCGGACTTCGCCCGCGTGCTCGAGATCTTCTTCCCGCCGTACCGGCCCGCGCCTGGAATCGATCCGCGCGCCTCGATCGCACCCGACGCCACTCTTGGCGCGAACGCCTCAGTAGGCGCGTCGGCGGTGATCGGGGCGGGCGTATCGATTGGGCGCGACGCGGTGATTCATCCAAACGTCACGATCTATCCCAATGTGCGCATCGGCGACCGCTTCACCGCGCACAGCGGCGTTTCGATTCGCGAAGGCACCGTGATTGGAAATCGCGTGACGCTTTTGAACGGCGCGATGATCGGCGCCGACGGATTCGGCTTCGTCGAGCAGAAAGGCGACCTGATCAAAATTCCACAAGTCGGAATCGTGATACTGGAGGACGATGTGGAGATCGGCGCGAATTCCACCGTCGATCGCGCGATGATGGGCGCGACCGTGCTGCATCGCGGCGTCAAACTCGACGACCAGGTGCATATCGGACACAACTGCGAAATCGGCGAATTCTCACGATTCTCAGGCCACACCGGAATCTCCGGCTCGACCCGGATCGGCAAGTGGTGCCTGTTCGGCGGACAGGTCGGATGCGCCGACCACGTGACTATTGGCGATCGCGTGATGGTGGTGGCGAAGGCCGGCATCCACAATGACTTGAAGGACGATGCGATCGTCTCCGGGATTCCGGCAGTGGACGTGCGCAAATTCCGCCGCTATGCCGTCGTGCTGACGCGTCTGCCGGAAATAATCCGGCGCGTGCGCGCGCTCGAGCATCGCGCCGGCATCGATCGCAGCGACACGTGAACTTGCGACGACGCTTGAGATGAGGACGCGACTTTTGTTTGCGACGATCGCGTTGCCCGCGGCCGCCGCCTTTCTATGTTCGGGATGTCTCGCGATGATGATTCCCGGCCTCGCCTACTCGGGCTACAAGTACGAGCATGACAAGAATCAGCCCGCGGCCAGCGCGTCGCCCGCATCCAGTGCGCAGAGCAGCAAGGCGACTGCCTCGCAGCCGCAAGCGATTCCTGGCAGCGAAATCGAATAGCGCATTCGGACGCGGTCTGTGGCCGAGCTGACTTTCACACTCCGGCCGCGGCCGCCGTTCCGGCTCGACCTGACGGTATGGGCTATCCGCCGGCGCGCGCACAACCTCGTCGATCGCTTCGACGACCGCATCTGGCGCCGCGTGTTGGTTATCGGCACAGCGCCGGTCGGTGTCGCCGTAAGACAAACGCGCACCGGCGCGCGTCCGGAGATCGAGGTGCGGATTTCAGCCGCGCGGCCGCAACTGGTTAAGGCCGATGTGACGGCGCTGGTCACGAAGATGCTTGGACTGGAGCGTGACCTGTCGGACTTCTACAAACTCGCGCGCGGCGACGCGCATCTGCGAGAACTGGCCGAGCGCTTGCGGGGAATGAAACCGGTCCGCTACGCGACGGCGTTCGAGGCGTTTGCAAATGCGGTCGCGTGCCAGCTCGTTTCGCTGAGTGCGGGAATGCATGTGCTGAACCGGCTCGCTGAGGCTTTCGGAATTGCAGCCGCGACTGATGGCGCGGCGCCGATGCGATCATTCCCTACGGCGGCCGCTATTGCACGATCGAATCCCGACGCGCTGCGAGCGCTCGGGCTCAGCAGGCAGAAGGGTGAATATCTGATCGGACTCGCGCGGCTCGCGATCGAGCCGCAGGATCGCGACTTTGCGTCGATCGAGCGGCTCGCGGATGACGACGCTATTGCGCGTCTGTCGAAGATTCGCGGCGTCGGACGCTGGACCGCGGAATACGCGATGCTGCGCGGCTTCGGGCGCATCAATATTTTCCCCGGCGACGATGTCGGCGGCCGCAACAGACTGTTCGAGTGGCTCGGCGCGAGCGACCCGCCGACTTACGACCGCGTCGCCACGATGCTCGAGCGGTGGCATCCGTACGGCGGACTCATCTATCTTCATCTGATTGTGAACGCAGTCGCCGGCGCCGGCCAGGTCGCGGCTGGAAACTGACGGGAGGTTTGTGGTGCTCGCGTATGTTCTGATTGCGATTGGCAGCGCGCTCGGCGGGATGAGCCGGTATTTTTTTTCCGGCGTTCTCACAACCCTTACCGGCGGTACCTTTCCGTGGGGCACGATGTTCGTGAATGTCACGGGATGCGCGTTGATCGGATTTTTCGCGACGCTTACCGGCCCCGACGGGCGTCTGCTGGTCGGCACGCCCGCGCGTCAGTTCGTGATGGTCGGAATCTGCGGCGGCTACACGACGTTCTCGAGCTTCTCGCTCGAGACGCTTTACCTGATGCAGGCGGGCGAGTGGATGCCGGCCACATTGAATGCGGCCGGTTCGGTTATCCTGTGCCTGGTCTCAGTATCGATCGGCTATGTCGCCGCGACGGCGCTTAACCGGGGAGTGTAGCGATGCAAATCCCACGCGATGCGGTGTTGCTGAGAATTTTTATCGGCGAGAGCGACCGCTCGGACCACCAGCCGCTGTACGAAGCGATCGTGCTGAAGGCGCGCGAGCTTCAGCTCGGCGGCGCGACCGTGCTGCGCGGTCCGATGGGCTTCGGCCGATCGAGTCATCTGCATTCGGCCAAGATTCTGCGGCTGTCGGAAGACCTGCCGATGGTAATCGAAATCGTCGATAGCCAGGCAAAGATCGACGCGTTCCTGCCCGTGCTCGACAAGATGATGGGCTCGGGGCTGGTCACGGTCGAGAAGGTGCAGGTACTGCAATACGGGGACGACAAACCGAAAAATTGAGCGAGGAGCAAGGACATGGAGAAGAAATACATCAATCCGGAGACGCTGATGACGCCGCGCGGCTTTACGCAAGTCGTAACGATCGCGGGAGCGTCGAAGCTGGTATTCATTTCGGGCCAGGTGGCGGTTGACAAGGAAGGCAAACTGGTGGGACCGGGCGACCTGAAGGCGCAGATTCGCCAGGCTGCCAGTAATCTGAAAGCCGCGCTGACCGCTGCAGGAGCCACCGCCGCCGATATCGTTAAAACCAATACTTATATCGTGAACTACAAGCAGGCTGACTATTCCGCGATGCGCGAGGCGCGCGCCGAATTGTTTCCCGAAGGCGAGCCGCCCGCCTCGACCATGGTCGGCGTCACCTCGCTCGCAATCGACGGGCTGATGGTCGAGATGGAAGCGATCGCGGCGGTGAAGTAAGCGGGGAATCAACCCTGGCCTGTCTTCAAGTTATAATTTCTTACAATTTGATTCGTTCGCGCGGTCATAGTAAACAGTAGAGTTCATCGGCCCACCGCCGGCGGCGGGAGCCTGACTTGCGGGGAACGCAAACGATGGAGGAAATTATAGTGGAAGCAGAAGCGCAGCCTGTTGTTGCATCACGTCGGGGGATGGGGACGATGACCAGTATCGAAGACCAGTATCGCGGCGCGACCGAAAAATCCGCGCAACTCGCCAAGCGCGCCGAACGCGTGATGCCCGGCGGCGACACGCGCACCACCACCAATTACAAGCCCTACCCGCTGACCATCGAGCGCGGCGAAGGGCCGTTCTTGTGGGACGTTGACGGCAACCGGTATATCGATCTGCTCGGCAACTACACCAGCCTGGTTCACGGCAACGCCTATCCGCCGATCGTCGAGGCCGCCACCAAGGCGGTGCGCAACGGCAGCTCGTGGCCGGCGCGATCGGAGGCGCAGGTCGAGCTGGCGACACTGTTGTGCGAACGGGTCGAGAGTGTCGAGCGCGTGCGATTTTGCAATTCAGGGACCGAGGCCGGGATGCTCGCGGCGCACGTCGCGCGGCGCCTCACCGGCCGCAAGCTGATCCTGATGGCGCGCTACGGCTATCACGGATCGTACGACGATTTGGAAGTCGGGCTGGCCGGATCGGATGGCGAGCGCACGATGCTCGCGGACTTCGGCGAGGCGACTGCCTTCGAGGCGTTGTTGTCGGAGCGCGGCGCGGAAATCGCGGCGGTATTTCTCGAGCCGGTGCTCGGCTCGGCGGGAATCGTGGAGCCGCCCGCGGGATTTCTGGAGCGGGTGGCCGAAGCGACTCGGCGCGCGGGCGCGATGTTCGTGGTTGACGAGGTAATCACGCTGCGGCTCGCCGAAGGCGGCGGGCAACAAATTTTCGAGGTCAAGCCGGATCTCACGATGTTCGGCAAGATCATCGGCGGCGGATTCCCGGTCGGCGCGATCGGCGGCAGCGAAGACGTGATGTCGGCATTCGATCCGCGCAATCGCGGATCGATTTTTCATTCGGGCACTTTCAACGGCAATCCGGTAACCTGCGCCGCCGGCGCCGTGTCGATCCGCGAGCTCACGCAGGCGCGAATCGACAAGATGGCTCGGCAGGGCGAGCGGCTGGCGGCGGAACTGGCGCGCGCGGCGCGGCAGGTCGAGCTGCCGTTTTCAGTGCGGCAATGCGGATCGCTGCTCAACGTATTTTTTCTCAAGGAGCCGCCGGCTGCGACCATCGCCCGCGAGGACGCGCGCGCAATCGCCAACTTTCACCTGGCGGCCCTCAACCAGGGACTGTTTCTCGCGCCGCGCGGGATGATCGCGCTCTCGACGGTGATCACCGACGAAGTGCTGAGCGAGATTTGCGAGCGCGCCGCGAAAGCGATGGCCGACGTCGCGCAGGCCGGCGAATAGCCGCAGCTCCTTTCAGATAGCCTCTCTAGAACGACGGGAACCCGCGTTGTCATGACGCGGGTTCTTTTTTGTCGTCGGCGTTTACGGTCGCGACGCGGAATCGACTCGCGCTCGTCACGCGAAATTTCCCGCAGCGAAAAATTCCATTCATCGCACCGTCAAATTCCCCGGTTAGTGTGCGCGTCGCGGATCGAGTTGGTCCGCGCGCAACCACATCCCAGGGAGGAATATTCATCATGCGAGGAAACAAGGTACTCGCGCGCGCTGTAAGTGCGCTCGCGATCATATCGATCTGCGTGGGGCCGGCGATGGCGCGGCCGGAAATGGCAAGCCCGACCCCGGCCACACCGATCCAGCACGTCGTCGTGATCTTTCAGGAGAACGTGTCGTTCGATCATTACTTCGGCAGCTACCCGAACGCGGCGGGCTTCGTCGCCCAACCGGGAACTCCGACCGTCAACGGATTAACCGGTGCCGTGCTGACCAACAATCCAAACAAGAACAACGCCAGTAACGTGCCACAGATTAATCCGTTTCTGCTCGATCGCACCCAGGCTTCCACTTGCGACCAGGATCACAACTACGGCGACGAGCAGAAGGCCTTCGACATGGGGCTGATGGATCTGTTCCCGGCCAGCGTCGGCGTCGGAGAAAACGCCTTCTGTCTCGACGACTACTCGTACGGCATGGGCAAGGGCATCGTCGAGGGCTATTTCGACGGCAACACGGTCACCGCGATGTGGAACTACGCGCAGAACTACGCGCTCAACGACAATTTCTACGGCACGACCTTCGGACCCTCGACCCCCGGGGTTTTGAACCTGGTCGCAGGCACCACTTATCCGGCGACTCCGAGCGCAGCCACGCCCAAAGTGGTGGATATCAGCGGAGGTCAGGGCACTCTGAACGGTGATTTGGATCCCACCGGAGACGCGTGCTCGGGTTCGCTCACGATTCGGATGGGCGGGCAGAACGTCGGCGACCTGCTGAACGCGCAAGGGTTGAGCTGGGGTTCGTTCATGGGCGGCTTCGATCTGACGGCTACGAATCCGAATGGAACGGCCGGGTGCAAACGGTCGAGTCCGGCGACTGCCGCGAACGATACTACGAATTTTCCGCCACAGCCGGGTGATATGAATTTCACCGCTGACTATATCCCGCACCATTCTTTTTTCAATTATTGGACCAGCACCGCGAACCTTACTCACGCCAGACCTACGGTTCCGGCCAGCGAGTACGGCATGTTCAGCGCTCCGGCTGACGCCGCCAACCACAATTACGACACCAACGACTTCTTTGATGCGCTGAACGCGGGCAATTTGCCGGCGGTCAGCTTCCTCAAGGCACCGGCTAACATGGACGGTCATGCGGGCTATTCCGACCCCCTGCTGGAGCAGGAATTCGTCGTGACGGTGATCAACGCGCTGCAGGGCTCCAAGTTCTGGGGCAGCACCGCGGTCATGATTACCTGGGACGATTCAGACGGCTGGTACGACCATCAGATGAGCCCGATCGTCAACCCCTCCGCGGTCACACAGACAGGATTCACGACGTCGCAGAATTTCTCGGCCAGCGATCAACTCAACGGTACCGGCAAATGCGGCAACGGCACACCGCTCAACGGCATCCAGGGCCGCTGCGGATACGGACCGCGAATCCCGATGCTGGTGGTCTCGCCGTATGCGAAGTCGAACTTTGTCGATCACACGTTGACCGATCAGAGTTCGATCATCCACTTCATCGAAGACAACTGGAACCTTGGCAGGATCGGCGGCGGCTCGTTCGATGCAATATCGGGGTCGATCGAGAACATGTTCGACTTTACGCAGAAGGTGAACCCAGGCCATCGCCACCAGGTATTTCTGGATCCATCGACCGGTGAGGTGACGGGCGGGCACAAGTAAGCGCTGTCGTTCGCGATTGAAGAGGCGGGCGCGTGCGATGCACGCGCCCGCTTGATTTTGCGCAGGCAGTCTCGCTAGGCGGCCTTCAACTCCGACGTGCAATGAGGGCATCGCGTGGCGGCGAGCGGGATTGCGGTCGCACAATACTGGCAATCCTTGGTCGAGGGCGGCGCGGGCTTGTCGGCGCCGGTCAGGTGATTGATCCATTTGACGAGTAAGAATACCGCGAACGCGATTATGACGAAGTCGATGATGGTGTTGAGGAACAATCCGATGTTCAGCGTCGGTGCGCCCGCGGCCTTCGCCGCCGCGATCGTCTCGTAATGCTTCGACGATAAGTTGATGAACAGGTTCGAGAAATCGACCGCCCCGAGCGCCAACCCTATCGGCGGCATCAGGATGTCGGTGGTGAACGACGTGACGATTTTCCCGAACGCGGCGCCGACCACAAACCCGACCGCGAGATCGATCACGTTGCCCTTGATCGCGAACGCTTTGAACTCTGACAGCATCGACATGGTGCACCCTCCGTTGTTCGGCTGGTTTGGTGAGGAGCCTCGCCCAACAAAGCATCGCGGCGCCGCAATGTAAAACCTCCGGTGACGGGCGAGCGCCCCGCCTGGATTGACTTTGCGGAAACCGTTCTGGTAGCCGATGTAGTAACGCGCACATTCAGGAGGCCAGCCGATGGGATCAGTGCATATAAAGGATGAAGAGCGGGTCGGTTCGGAAGCGAAATACAGACTCGAACCTTCGGTCTATCTGCAGAAGCTCTACGAGTCCGGCACTCCCGACCTCGGCTGGATGAATCAGATGGGTGAATGGGGCGTGCGCGCCAAGCCCGGCAACCTCGGACTGCGCCTCAAGGACATCGAGATCGGCAGTTACGGAATTGTTCCCGAACACGGCGGTGCGCATCGCTCGATGGCGCCGCGTGGCGCCGTGATTTCCGACGACCTGCCCTCGCTCGGCTTTACGATTAACGAAAAGGCCGAATGCTGGGCCGATAATGTCAGTGAGCTGTACGAAGAGGCGGTCGCGCGCCAGTGGAGCTCCGCGCGCGACATCCCGTGGACCGAACTCAAGCCGCTGCCCGACGATCTCGAACGCGCGATGTGCCAGTTGTGCACGTTCCTGACCGAGGTCGAATTCATCGCGGCTGACGCGCCGACGCGATGGATGGGGCAGATGAATCACGACTTCTTCGAAGTGAAGATGTTCCTCGCGACGCAGGCGATGGACGAAGCCCGTCACATGGACGTGTTTCGCAAGCGCGCGCTCGCCAACGGCGGCGGGCTCGGCAAGGCGAGCCCGATCAGCGAGCTTTCGTTGAAACGAATCTTCGATTGCCCGAGTTTCTCTGCGCAGACCGGCCGCCTGCAATTGCTCGGCGAGGGCTTCGTGCTGACGATGTTCCGGCAGGGCGAGTTTCTCGCGCCGAGCCGCGTCGATCAGGAAATCTTCCGGCGTTGCATGCAGGACGAGTCGCGCCACGTCGGCTTCGGCACGATGCATCTGCGCACGCAGCTCAGAGCGAATCCCGCGGTCGCGGAAGAGCTTCACGAACAGCTCGACGACGCCGAGCGGATTCTGCTCGAGACCTTCAGTGTGCCCGAGGCGGTCGAGCCGATGGCGATCCTGATGGGCGGCGGAATCGATCACTTCGACAAGGGCATGGAACTGCAGGGACAGTTGTGGCGGCGAATCGTGCACGAATACCTGCAGCGCTGCGACTCGGCCGGACTCGACCGGCGTCCGCGATGCATCCTGCCGACGGATTTCAACAAACTGTTCGAAGCGGCGGCCTGATGGCGTCGTTTCCCGATTCAGACTGGTTCCTCACCCTCGGCAAGCTGATGCATGCCGAGGGTGAGCTTTTCCGGCGCCTTGGCTACGCGGAAACCCGCTTCGCGGTGCGCGTCGTGCCGAACAACACCGGCAACGGCGGCGATCGAGTCGTGGGACTGGTGATCGACGGCTACCAGTTGACCGAGGCGAGGCCGGTCGCCGATCTAAACGCGTATGATCCTGACTTTGTGATCTGCGGCAAGCGCGAGATTTGGGATCGAATGCTGAGCGAGATCGCCGAGTACGGACGCCCGCAACTGCGGCATACGCTGAGCTCGCTAGCGCTGGTAGGCGAGGAGTTGTGGCTCGAATCCACCGATCAGCTGCGCGAGGACAAGTTCTACCGCTTCAATCAGACGCTTCAGGAACTGCTGAACCTCGCCGCGAAAGTCCCCGGCTGATCGCCGCGAAAAATTAGCGCGTAGCTGCGACGTACGACGCCGCGCTTGCGTGCATCCCCGCGTTGGCGGCGGCGACTACCGTTCCAAACATTATTATTGCTGAAAGAATCGCGGCAAAAACAAAACCGGCGGTGTTCATGTGCATGCCTCTCACAAGGAATACGCATGACCGGACCGCCGGTTACGTCAAATAAGAGCCGTCGCGCCTGGCGACTACGCGGCCTTCACGATCAGATCGTCCGAATCGGACCGATTGCCCCGGCCGTGCGGCGTGCCGTGGCGAACGTCGGTCGCAAGCCCGAGCTTCTCCAGCGCCAGTATCAGCATGTAGCCGGCGTCAGGCTGGCGCCAGTTCCATCCGAGGCGCGCGGAACCGGGACGCGCATGATGGTTGCGATGCCAGTTCTCGCCCTGGAACAGATGCATCAGCGCGAGCCAGGTTACATTGCGGCTGGAATCCTGACCGACCGCGACGTTCGGCTCCGTGTGGCAGACACTGTTGACGAAACATTGCGCATGCAGCCCGAAGCACAAACGAATCGCGCCCATCCAGAAGAATGCGGCCGGGCTGAAATATAGTCCGACGAAATATGAGAGCGTCAGAATTGGTGTCTGGAACCATCGCCACGCGCGATACGAAACGCCGCTCAAGTCGGGGCAGTACCGATCGATCGGCGGCTCGCCCGCCTGCCACAGCCATCGCAGATGCGCCCACCAGAATCCGCCCCAGCGCGGGCTCGAGATGTCTTCCGGGGTGTCGGCCTTGGCGTGATGCAGGCGATGGCCGGCGGCCCAGGTGGTCGGCGCGCCCGATCCATTGAACATCGCGAAGAAAATCAGCACGCCGCGCGCCCACGGATTAAGCTTGAGCGAGCGATGCGCAATCGCGCGATGGTATCCGACCGTAGTGCCGAGTCCGCCGAGGAATACCAGCGCCACCGCGCCGAGAAATACGCGCCATCCGGGAATCGGATAAAGCACGAGTCCAATCGCGGCGGTAATATGTATAAGAAGGACCCAGCCCAGTATCGCAACGTCGCGCTTGCCGGCGTGCCACCAGGGCTGCTTCCACGGCTCGCTCTTCAGGACTTCTTCGGTCGTGCTCTCCGGCGTGAAAACTGCTGCCATTCGTCTCTCCCACTGTCGTATTTGCCCACACCGCCACCCGCGCCTGTTTGGCTGCACGGGTGATGATGCTCGGGCCGCCGGTGCGTCTGCGCGCGCATTCCCGGCCGCCGCCAGCATCAGCACATTTTCACTTTTACAGGGATGCCTTCGATTCCAAGGCGGGGAGCGGAATGTGCTTGCCGTTGCGGACTAGGACACTACAGGATACTGACGCCGCGCGCTACATCCGGATGCGTGAACATTGTTAGACACGCGTCTATTGCCCGAGCAAATGTCCCCCGGATACACAGCGAAACTAGCGCCACACAGTCATCGCCAGGCCGATCAGTCCGCCGCCGAGCACCAGCCACGCGGAATTTACCCGATAGCGAATCAGGATGAACGCGCTCGCGATCGCAAGCAGCATGGTGGCGACGTCGATGACGGCGGCGCGCGCGAGGAACAACGTCACCGCCGCCATCAAGGCCCACGCGCCGATGTTGACGCCGTCGAGAAATGCGCCGGCGAGCGGCGATCGCCGCAGATGCGGAATCAACGGCCCGCTTACCGACACGAAGAAAAACGACGGCAGAAAAATTCCCAGCGTCGCGACCACCGCGCCGCGAAATCCGCCGAGGATGTAGCCGATAAACGTCGCGGTCGTGAACACCGGACCCGGCGTGACCTGGCCGACGGCGACCGCGTCGAGCAATTGCGCTTCCGTCAGCCAGCGCATACGATCGACCAGGTCGGTGCGGATGAACGCGAGCAACACGTAGCCACTGCCGAACAGCACGGCGCCGACTTTCAGAAAGAATAAAAATAAGGTGGCTAGACTGAACGGCACCGCCACTGCGGCCGCCGCCAGCGCGGCGCCCTTCATGCCGGAGACGCGCCTGGCGACCGTGGGCATCGCGGCAAGCGCCGTCCGAGCGGCGGCGCGATCTTCGACCGCCCGAATCGCGAGCATCACGATCCCGCCGCCCAGCAGAACGATCATGTCGTTAACGTTGAAGAGCGACGCGGCCAGAGAAACAATCGCGATCGCCGCGAGCAGCCGCGACTTGATCGCCGTGCGGCCAAGTCCCCACAGCGCCTGCAGCACCACCGCGATGATCACCGGCTTGACGCCATAGAGCAGCCCAACCGCCTGCGGCATCGTGCCGTAGCGGACATACATCCACGCTATGGCGAGCACGATTGCGGCAGCCGGCAGAATGAAGCACGCGCCCGCGACCAGCAGCCCCGCAAATCCCGCGCGCAGTTGCCCGATATGAATCGCCATCTCGGTCGAGTTCGGGCCGGGAATCAGGTTGCAGACGCCGAGCATGTCGAGGAAGCGCTCATGCGTCATCCAACGCCGCCGCCGCACGACCTCGTCCTCCATCATCGCGACATGCGCGGCCGGACCGCCCATCGCAATCGTACCGAGTCGAAGAAACAGCAGCGCAAGCTCGCGGAGCGCGTCGCGTCGCGCGGGCGGATTCTCGGTGCCGTGCGAAGTCGATTCGTCCATTAGAGGTTCACGCGTCGCGAAGGTATTACAGCGCGCGCGCTTTGTCATTGGCGGATGCGTGCGATATGAATCGAGCCACTATGCCATCGCAACCAAACCAACGAGTCGTGCGTGTGTCGAACATGAATTTCACGGTGCTCGAGATGGGCGATTCAAAAAGTCCGCTCGTGCTGTGCCTGCACGGATTCCCGGATACCGCGCATTCGTTCCGCCATCAGATGCCCGCGCTGGCCGCGGCCGGATACCATTGCGTCGCGCCGTTTATGCGCGGCTATTCGCCGACGGACCCCGCGCCCGACGGCCGTTACGATTCGGCGGCGCTGTCCGAGGACGCGCTCGCGCTGATCGACGCGCTCGGCTACAAGGACGCGATTGTGTTCGGCCACGATTGGGGCGCAGTCGCGGCATACGGCGCGGCAGCGTCCGCGCCCGATCGCGTCAGCCGGCTAGTGACCGCGGCAGTCGGCTACGGCAGTGGATTTTTCGAGGCGCTCGTCACCAACTACGCACAGCAGCGCCGTTCCTGGTACATGTTTTTCTTCCAGACCAAAATTGCCGAGGCCGCAGTCAGCCTCAACGACTTCGCGTTCCTCGAAAAAATGTGGGCCGACTGGTCGCCGGGTTGGAAATGGGCGCCCGACGACATGGAAGCGCTCAAGCGATCATTCCGCGCCAAGGGCACACTCGAAGCCGCACTTGGCTACTATCGCGCCACGCTCGGCCCGGTGCTGAGCATGCCGGTCGATCTGAAAATGCTGGCGCCCGCGATGAACATCCCGATCAACGTCCCCGCCATTATGTTCCACGGTCGCGACGACGGATGCATCGGCGCCGAAACGCTCAAGGGCATGGAGCAGCTCTTCACGAAAGGTTTGAAACTCGAGTTGGTGCCGAACGCCGGCCATTTCGTCCACCAGGAGCGCCCCGACCACGTCAACGAGCTGATGCTGAAATTCCTGAAATCCTGACCACAGAGCTTGCCTATTGATATTTTGTATAAGCTTATACATAATAGATATAGATGGACGGCGCCAGTCAGCGATTAACCCCGGAAATGTGTCGAGCCGGCCGTGCTCTTCTGCGTATCAGCCAAGCCCAGTTGGCGCGGAGGGCGGGGGTATCCCGTCTGACGGTTGCCCATTTTGAACACGCGGTGAGCAAACCAATTCCGGTGAGTCTCGCCGCAATCCGATCGGCTCTCGAGGCGTCAGGCGTCGCATTGCTTGATGGTGGCGCAGTACTACGCGAGCCGGCCTCGTCAAGGGTCTCCGTCCCTGCTCCGAAAACTTCCGAGGTTCTACAAATTCTCCGGGGGGCTGCGCCGCACCTGCGGAAACTCGGCGTCAAACACCTCTCGGTTTTCGGTTCAGCTGCACGCGGTACTCAGCGGCCTGATAGCGATATCGATCTGCTGCTCGTTCTCGACGAGCAGCGAAGAGTCGACCTGCTCGACTACGCCGGAGTTATCGCTGAGATTCAGAAGCTCGTTCCGCAACGGGTGGACGTCGCGCTCCGGAACTCACTCAAATCTCACGTCGCCCGGAATGCGCTGCGAGAGGAAATCCGTGTCTTCTAGCGACCCCGAGCAACGTCTGCGCGACATTCTCGATAACATCTCGCGGATTCGCGCTTACATGCAGGGCGTCGCCGCACCGCAGCTAGCCGCCGATCACAAGACGCAGGATGCGGTCGAGCGGTGCTTGGAACGGATCTGCGAGGCCGCGCGAAAACTCGGCGATACACTCGACGCCAAATATCCGGAAGCGGAATTTCCAAAACTGCGTCAACTCGGCAGCGTGCTAAGACATGACTACGACTATATCGATACTGATATGCTCTGGCGCTCCGTGACCGAGCGCCTGGATCCCCTTGAGCAGGCCTGTCGCGCCGAGCTCGGCGAGACTCTCAAATGATCATCGGCTTGCACGATCGACGATGTATCCTCGGAACATCGCCTGCGCGTTCATCGCGGGGCGGTATTCTGAAATCGAGCGCGAGCCGCGGTGATCGTCGTTCCAGACCGCGTGTGGCGTGCCCGCCGGAATGACCATCACCCTGCCCTGCTCCAACCGGTATTCCCTTCCCGCCACGCGGCATCGCACGGTGCCCTCGACGACTTCCAGCCGCTCCTCCTGATGCGTGTGTATGTGATCGAGCGGCGGCGCCGAGACGACGCGCGCGATATACTCGCATCGGAAAAATTCGCCGGCGGTCTCTTCCGCCGACTTGAGGACGATCACTCGATCTTGTGTCGTTGCTGCGGGACGATCCGAAACCTGAGTCGCCATGATCTCTCTCCTTGGTCGAATGCCGCGTAAGGAGAGAATCTAACATCGCGACAGCGCTCTACGGGTGCGCTGCTCCTGACAGCTGTCTGTCAGCAGCGTCAGCCGGGACGCGCACAATCGGATAGATCCTGACAGCGTGCCTTCAGGAGGCTCGCGCTTCGTCAGGACTTACTCAGCAGATGGCGGAACAGGTCCTCGGGCGACTTGCCGTCCTCATGCGCAAAGGCCTCGCTCAAGAACTCGACGTCGTTCATGCGATCGACGCGAAAAAAGCGGAAGTCATCGCGCAGCTCGCACCACGAAGCGGCAGTCCAGAACGGCGGATAGAACCACAGGCTCAGAGGACGCACCTTGCGCCGCGTCTCCGCGCCCTTCTCGTCGCGATATCGGAAGCGAACTTTACGGCATCCGCGAATCGCGGCGCGCAACTTTCCGAGATCGAACGTGACCGGCACCCGCTTCACGTCCTTCGGCGCCCATAGCGATCGATCGTCCAGCATGCGCTGCAGATGCGCCGGCAGCACGTTCTCGATCTTCGACAATGCGGCGTCGGCCGCGCGACCCAGCTCAGCATCGCTCCAGTTCTGCACCATGCGCGCGCCGAACACGAGCGCCTCGAGCTCGTTCTCGCTGAACATGAGCGGCGGCAGGTCGTAGCCCTTGCGCAGCGAGTAGCCAATGCCCGCGGCGCCCTCGATAGGCACCTTGCTCGCGATCAGATCGCTGATGTCGCGGTAGATCGTCCGCTCGCTGACGTTGAACTGTTCCGCGAGCGCACCGGCAGTGACGACGCGCCGCCGGCGCAGCCGCTGAATAATCTCGAACAGGCGATCGGCGCGACGCATAACAGTTGAGCTTTTCTCACTGTCGCCGCCCAACGGCAACACCCATCTTACCATTGGGTGCAGGGGTCACCCCTGCCCAGGGAAGCGTGAAACCCACGGCGGGTTTCACATTAGATCAAGTTCCTCCGCGGGCGGCGCAATGCGCAACAGCCCATACGCCGTGACCGCGAAGAACACCGCCAGGTTGATCGACGCAGCCGTGATCAGCGCCGCGTTCGGATGGTCGGGGAAATACGACGAGGTGTCGGTGAGATGCTTGATGTACCCGAGGTTGAACAGGAAGGTCGCACTCACGATCGCGAATATCGAAGTGAGAAATCCGCTTTCCAGCGCGATCGGAACCAGGAACACCAGCGGGTAGTAGAGATACCGCTCGTGCATCCGCGGCGCGAACATGAAGAAGCCGAATAGCGCGACAAAAATCGCGAGCATCGCGGCGCGAGCCGATCTCGCACGCCAAATAAGATACGCCACTATCAGGTAAACCGCGCACACCAGCGAAAGTCCGAGCGCGCTGTACGAAATGCCGCCGAAGACCGCGTCGGTGTCCGGCGTCCCCATCCCGCCAATCAGCCCCATGAAGTTGAACGCGCCAACCGACGCTTCGCTGAAGCGCGTGCCGAGGTCCTTATAGACGTTGATTATCCAGTCCCACGAATGTCCGAGTTGATACGGCAGGATGCCGATCGCGACGGTGCCAACAACCGCCCCCGCGCACCAAACGCATTCGCCGATGCCTGCGTTGAAGAGCGTCCACAATGCGAGCGGCGGCGTAAATGCGATCGCTTGCGGCTTGGCCAGCATCGCGATCGCGGCCGCACTCCAGCCGAGGCGATAGCGCCCGCCGAGAATCAGGATCGCCGCGATGATCATCGACAGCGCAACGACCGAATCGCTCTGCCCCCAGACTACGGTGTCGAAGATTAGCGCCGGGTTCAGCGCGAACAGCATCATTACAATGAGCGCGCGCAGGCCGCGTCGGTCGCGCCAGGCCGCGAAGTAAATCGTGAGACCGATAAAGAAGTCGGCAATCAGCGGCGGCGTCTCGACGATCACGCGAAAGCCGTTCGCAGTCGGCTCGAGCAACTTGCCGATCCATCCTGATAGCCACAGCAGGTACACCGAACCCGGCGGATAGGCGTCAACCGGCAGGCCGGGATCGTAAATCTTCGAGGGCCCCAGCGCGACGGCCAGCAACGCGCGATTGGTCTTCGCCCAGATGTCCCAGTAGAAGCCGGTGAAATGAACCAGTGCGGCAAACTTGACCGCTGTGATCGCGAGCATCACGCCCGCCGCGAGCATCCACGCCCCCTCTCCTGCCGCGCGCGCCGGCCGCGATATTTCGACCAGCGCCCATCCGAGCAAACCCAGCAGGACAATTCCGCATACGACGCCCACCGCACGCACCGCGACCCTCTCGTCCGGCCGATGTAGCTGGTCCTTGTACACGCTGCGGATTGCGCGAAGATCGAACCTGACAACACCCGGCGGCGGCATGCTCGCAACCTGGACCACCTTGATATTGCGGAACGACGCGCGTCCGGTATCCGGGTTGCCCGAAACGCCCAACTGGCAAAGCAACTCGGTCGCATCGCCCCATCGATCTTCGATCAGAAAAAACGAAACCGTCTGCCAGTCGGTGGCGCCCTGCAGATGGTTCGAGATGAGCTGGATGCCGTCGAAAGTGCTGATCGCGATGTTCGCGCCGCCCTCATGCGGCATCGCGCCCTCGACCCGAGCCTCGGCGCTGACCTGGTAAATCCCGGGCCGCAGCATCAGCGCCTGATGCCAGCTTGAAAACGTCCGGCTGTTGTTCGCGATCGAAAGCACGCCGCCCGCGGCCGCCGAATAGGT
Organism: uncultured delta proteobacterium; assembly: GCA_963717005.1. Taxonomy (GTDB): domain Bacteria; phylum Desulfobacterota; class Binatia; order Binatales; family Binataceae; genus Binatus. The sequence goes on along the minus strand of OY970324.1, from coordinate 2,371,106 downwards.
CCATGAAAATTTAGTGAGCTTCTTGTCCGACGACAGTGCGTACCAATCGGTGGGCGCGCCGCCGAAGCCGGCCGCAAGGTCGCCGTTCTTGACCAGATTGGTCTGCGCCAAGGCGCAAATCGGCTTGCAGAGCCATGATGCGCACATTACCAGCGCCACTACCGCGATGAATCGCCGCATTAGTTAAATGGAATCCGATGCCGCGAGGGGTACCGATCCATGCGCATCCAAGCAAGTGTCGATAACCCTTTGCAAGACCTGATGCGTTTTCGGCGCGCGCCGACTAGGATCTGCCGCAACCGGCTCGAAACCAGGGGAGGGATTTCCCATGACAGGTAAATCACGCGGCGCCGCTCTCACCGTCTTCGCGCTTCTGTTCGGACTGCTCGCGATCTCCAACTTCTCCAAGCCGTTCTCGCACGATCCCCATATCGGCTTCGTCTTCATGGGGGTCAGACTGCATGGTACCGGCAACGTGATCATGGGGCCGCTGTTCGGCTTCCTCCTGCTGGTTTACGCCTATGGCATCTGGACGATGCGCCGCTATGCGCTGCCGGTCGCGTACATCTATACCGCGTGGGTGGTTGTGAACGGGGTCCTGTTCTCAATGAAGAACCACGCCGAGCCGCATCCTTCGCTGGTCTTTATGCTTGCCACAAGCGCAATTGGCATTGGCGTACCGCTTGCGACTGCGATCGTCCTGTCGCGCCGTCAGGCCGATCTGACGTGACCGATCAGAAATCCGCGATGCCGGATAAATCGCGCGGCGCGGCGCTTACCATTCTCACAATCCTGCTCGCGGTGATGGCGCTTTCCGATTTCGGCAAACCGTTCGCGCATCACGCCGGCGTTGGCTTCGTCTTGTTCGGTGCGCGTCTGACGGGCGCCGCAAATTCAATCGTCGCGCCGATTTTCGGAATCATGCTCGCCTTGTATGCGTACGGAATCTTCGCGATGCGCAAGTTTGCGCTGCCGCTCGGAATTTTTTACGCCGCCTATGTGATCCTCAACATGCCGCTGTTCGTCTTGCGCTACCACGGCACGCCGGTGATGCAGGAGCATTCTTGGGCGTACCTCGTGCCCTACCCTTTCGTCGCGATCGGCGTGTCTTCCGGCGCGGCCTGGCTGCTCTACCGCCGCAAAGCCGATTTGCGCTGAACCATTTCGATTTGACAGCGCATCGCTTGTCAAGTAAACCTTGACGCGAGGTTCCAGTCGATTATGGTCAAAGGCAAGATGCTGTATTGCTCGTTTTGCCGCCGGAGCGACGAGCAGCTCAAGAAACTTATCGCCGGCCCCGCCGTCTTTATCTGCGACGATTGCGTGGATCTGTGTAACCGCATCCTCGTCGGCAAGCCGGTCCCCGCGTTTCCCGGATTGGACGCGCTCGGCACCGACGATCTCCTGAAGACCCTGGTGCCGGCCGCCGACCAGTTGCGCAAAACCGAAGATGTGCTTCGTCAGCACGTCGCGGCTCTGCGCAAGCGCGAGGTGACCTGGACGCGAATCGGCGAAGCCCTGGGTGTCAGCCGGCAGGCGGCCTGGGAGCGATTCTCGCTAGAGGAATAGCGGCTGGTCGCCGCGCCGTAACTCCATTGCGGGCGTAGAGTCTGAGCGCGCCCCGGCGCTAGAATCGGCGGCAGCCGCAAACGGTTCCGATCCGCGGCTCCGCGAGGTGCTCAGATGAAACGATCGCGCGATGGATCGATCATTGGACGGCGTGAGTTCCTGAAACGCGGCGTGCTGGCCGGCGTGGGCGTTTCGATCCTGCCGCTGGCCGCCAGCGCGAGCGCGTCGCTTGAAGCCGCGCCCCACGTTCGCCGCTACTCGACCCTTGGCCGCACCGGTCTCAAGATTTCAGACATTTCATTCGGCGCCAGCCGCCTCACCTCGGGCAATGAAGACCTGGTCCGCCATGCCTACGATTGCGGCGTCAACTACTTCGACTCGGCTGAGACCTACACCGACGGCGAGTCCGAAACCACCGTCGGCAACGCGCTCAAAGGCAAGCGCGACAAGGTTTACCTGACCTCGAAGACGATTGCGCAAGCCGGCGACAGCCGCGCTTCGATGATGACCGCGCTCGAAGGGAGCCTGCGCCGCCTGCAGACCGATCACGTTGACGTGTACTTCAACCATGCGGTCAACGATCCGGCGCGGCTGAAAAATCCCGAGTGGTACGAATTCGTCGCGCAAGCGAAGAGCCAGGGTAAGATTCGATTCACCGGGATGTCGGGACATGCCGGCAATCTCGCCGAATGCCTCGACTACGCGATCGACAGCGGCCACTACGACGTAATTCTGTGCGCGCACAACTTCGGCCAGGATCCGCGCTTCTTCCAGCGCTTCACCCGCAACTTCGATTTCGTCGCGCGACAACCCGAATTGCCACGCATCATGGCGCAGGCAAAGAGCAAAGGCGTCGGCGTGGTCGTGATGAAGACCCTGATGGGCGCGCGCCTCAACGACATGCGCCCCTACGAATCCGGTGGCGCGACTTTCTCGCAGGCGGCCTTTCGATGGGTCCTGTCGAATCAGAACGTGGACGCGCTCATCGTCTCGATGACCAGCCGCCCAATGATCGACGAATACCTCGGCGCGTCGGGCGCGCGCGCAACCACGGCCGCTGACCTGCCATTGTTAAATCGCTATGCGACTCTCAACGGCGATTCGCAATGCCGTCCCGCGTGCAACGAATGCGCGAACGCATGCCCCTTCGGCGTGCCGATAGCCGACGTGATGCGCACCCGGATGTACGCGCGCGACTACGGCGACCTGCGCTTTGCGCGGACCGAATACGCGATGCTCTCATCCAACGCCGCGGCCTGCCTCACCTGCGACGCGAAGCCGTGCGCCGGCGCCTGCCCGCACGGCATCGCGACCGACGTGCTGCTCGCGCCAACCCATCGCATGCTCGCTTGATCAGAGCCGCCGCTCTTCCCCTCTCCCAGAATGGGAGAGGATCGAAGGTGAGGGTCCTTATTCAGCGCGCGCCATTCGCGCGCGATTCAAGATTCTGCTTATGCCTGAATGTGTCCACCGAGGACGCCGGGCATTCAGAACGGAATCCGCGCGGTCAGGATGAGGTTGTGATTGTAGTTGTGATGGACCGTCACCGCGATTTGCTCGCCGACGCCGAACGTCAGGCCGACGCGGTCGTGAATCGGGATTCGCCCAATCACCAGCCCGGGCGTCAGATAGAGCGTGCTGTGCCCGGTGTCCATGCCGTAGGACTGCCAGGTGTAGTTGGTCTCGAGCTCCGGCCAGAAATATTTATAGACGCGGTACTGGAACGCAGTATTCCACGCCAGCGGCATCCCCAGCCGATCCAGACCGCCGCTCGGGAACGAGACTCCCACTGTTGACTGCACGTCGAAATCGCCGAAACCCTTGCCGGCCGCAAGAGTCGGCGTGAAGATCCCATGCCCGTTGCCGTTGACGCTTGAGCCGGTCGGCACGCTGAATCCCATGAACGCGGTGACGATGTAATTGCCGTGCTCTTCGTTGGCCGAGAGCAGTCGGTACTTCACCAGGAACGGCCAGTCGCCGAAGCCGTCGGTGTTGCGCGGAATGTTGCGCTTCTGGAACCCCGGGATGCCGACTATCACCTCGGTATTTTGAAACGGGATCAGCTCGATTCCCTTGCCCGCGCCGAAGTTGTCGGTCGCGAGCCCGCCGCGCGACGACTGGAAGAACTGGTCGTAGCGCACTTCTTCTTCCAGCCGCGGGGTGACCGTCACCAGCGGAGTTATCCAGTGCGGCTGCTCGCTCTGGATTTGGCTCACGCGCGGGAACCAGTTGATGAAATAGTTCTCTATGTCGGAACCGAACTCCGCGATACTCTGTGCCCGGCACGGCGTTGCCACGGCGAGAACCAGGGCCAGGACCATCGCGGCGCATGAAGGAATTTTCATAATAGCGACCGGTATGCCATGTTAAGAGCGGATTGACAAGTATTATGGCATCGATTGGCAAAGCTCTCGCGAGCGCGCGCACCGCGCGCGACCTCACCCAGACCGAACTGGCGCGCCGCGCCGGAATCTCGCGCCAGGCGTTGGGTGCGATCGAGTCCGGCGCCTACCATCCCGGCGTCGCCATCGCGATTCGCCTCGCGCGCGAACTCGGCGCCAGCGTGGAAGCGCTGTTCGGCGAGATCGACGATGAAACTTCGACCCTGGTTGACGCGATCTGGTCCGGCGACGCGCGACGCCTCACCGCCGCCGCGCAGTCTCGGGTAGTGCTTGCCCGTGTGCGCGGAAAAGCTGTGGCCGTCGCGCAGCCGGCGGCGCATCTGACCCTCGCCACGGCAGATGGCATTGTGCAACGCGCCCGGCGGCGTCGCGTGGATGTCTGCACGTTTAGACTGCCCGGCGAAATCGACTCGACCCTGTTGATGTCCGGATGCGACCCGGCCGTTACCCTCCTCGTTGACTGGCTTGCGCGCCGGCGTTCGCCGGTGCATGCGGTCGCGATTCCGTGCTCCAGCCGCGCCGCGCTGCGGTCGGTCGCCGAGGACCACGCGCACGTGGCCGGCGTGCATCTTCGCGATCAGAAGAGCGGCGACTACAACCTGGCGCCAATCCGCCGCGCCTTGGGCAATCGCCGCTCGATGGTCGTGAACTTTGCCCGTTGGGAATTGGGCCTCGCGACGGCGCCGGGCAATCCGCTCGCGATCCGCGGTTTCAACGACCTTGCGCGGCCGCGCTTGAAAATCGTGAATCGCGAGGACGGTTCCGGAGCGCGCGCGGCTCTCGACCGAGCGCTCGGCGAGGCTGGTATCCAGCCCGTGCGCGTCGCGGGCTATGACTTCGAGGTCCGCGGCCATCTTGAAGTCGCTGCCGCGATTGCGGCGGGCATGGCCGACGCCGGCGTCACCATCAGGCTCGGCGCCGACGCCTACGGATTGGATTTTCTCCCACATCAAGATGAACGCTACGATCTCGTTTTCATCGGCGATGAGGCCGAGTCGGCGCCCATCAAAGCGATGCTCGACGCGCTGAACTCGCGGCGCTTTGCGCGCGAGATAGCCCAGCTATGCGGCTACGATACCGCGCAAATGGGCCAGGTCGTCATCTCCTGATCTCTTTTCCCCTCGCCTGAAGCGGCAGAGGCGGCTTTTCGCTCAGCTTCCTTCACGCCTGTGAATTTCCGCTAATCCGCGACCCTTCGCTGCGTCAGAATTCGCGCGTTCGTAACAATCGTCTCATCATGCCGTAACGCCGCCTCTTTAATTTGCGCCTGCCGCGATTCTCGCCGGATCGTCGGCGGGGGTTTTCGCATCGTGAATGGCAGAGCCCAGGGAGGACGATGATGAGACGAACGATACGAATGGTTGCGCTGTCGATGCTCGGCGCGGCGGTGATGCTAGGCACCGTCGCGATAACACCAAGGCTTGCGGGGAGCGCTGAGGTGCAGTCGATCACGCTCTACACCGATCCGGGCAGCGGACAGGTCTTCACCAAGCGCTGCAAGCGCTGCGTCAAGCTCGGCCAGTACATCCCGGCCGGATCAACCGAAGAGATCGAGCAAAAGGTCGAGCGGCGAGTCAATCAGCAGACTCAGCAGCAACTCGAGCAGGAGCGCGCTGCGATGCAGGCCGAGGAAGCGCAGCGCCAGGCCCAGCAGCAGCAGTGGAACGCCGAGATGGCCAAGCAGGTCTCCGCGATTCAGCCGTTCGCGCAGGAGTTCGGCGATCGCTGGTACAAGAAGATCTCGGTCGGCACGCTGATTTACGGCGACTACGGCTTCTTCAGTCATACCGGATTTGGCCCGCAGTTCCTGACTCAGCAGAACTGGCCCGGCCCCGGCAACAACAGCTTCAATTCATTCAGCATCACGCGCGCTTACCTGGATTTCAAATTCACGCCGACCGCGGACGTTTCTGCGCGCGTAACGCCCAACGTATACGCGCAGAACGGCGGCGCGAGCGCCGACTCGGTTGGCAAGAACACCGGCTACTCCAGCTCGCTCGATGGCAACCTCGGTATCCGCCTGAAGTATGCCTACCTCGACTACAACACATTCTTCCAGAAGATCCTGAAAATCGCTCCCATGAGCCAGGATAAATTCACCTTCGGCCAGCAGCAGAATCCGCTCGTCGATTGGGAAGAAAATCTGTGGGGCTTCCGCTACACCGCCCTCACCCCGTGGAACTATCTGAGCCTCAGCTCGTCGCAGGTCGGCCTCTCGATGAAGGGTCCGATCAAATTCCACGAGATGCAGTACGCCGATTACGATTTCGGCGTGTACGACGACGCCAGTTTCCACGCGCAGGAGCAGAGCGCCTACAAACAGGTGATGGGGCGCGTGACGATCAATCCGTTCGGAGCCCGTTCACGCTACGACGGCCTCGGTATCACCGGCTTCTACGATTACGGCTACTCCAACAAATGCACGCCGGACCTGAATTCCAGCAACACCACCTGTGGGCATATGGCGCGCGCGTCGGCGCTGGTGCATTACACTGCCGAGACTTGGGGCATTATCGCCGAGTGGGATTACGGCCACAACGCGTTCAGCAGCGGCAACCTGTTCTCGGGCAGCGGTCCGATCGACGAATTCGGCTCGACCGTGACGGAGTATCATGCCTGGGACAAGATGGTTAAGCAGATTCAGAATAACGGTCAGGCCGTTCAGATGGGCGCCGACTTGCTCGGCCACTGGGATATCCCACACACGCCGTTCACGCTCTTCGGCTTGATCGAGTGGTTTCAACCCAACACGCGCATCGACAAGAACCCGCTCGATTTCACCCGCTATGATCTGGGCGTGCAATGGATGATTAACAAGTATCTGCGCGTGGCGTTCGATTCTCAGGCCGAGCAGTACTACCACAGCCAGTTCACCTTCCCCGCAACCCATGTTCAGGGACAGGGATTTACGCCCGCAGTGCCGTTCGCGGTGCCGCGCGACACCCACGCATTCTTCCTGCACCTGGAGTTCAGGTACTAGCTACCATTCAGTACCGCCGGCGCGAGCATCCACCATGCTCGCGCCGGCCGACGCCCTCGCGGTCGCCTGACTTCCAGACGAACCGCGCAGAATCAATAATCTGTATCGACTCTCCTCAGCGCTTGGTCGAGTTCATCGCGCGATACTGGCTGGTCCGCCGAAATTCTGGCGATTAGTTGCCGGTCCTGCCGCTCCTGAACGTAGTAGTCCTGTTGAGTGACTGGTTCCTGCGACCAGAACTTCGCCTTAAAAGCGTCCATCCGCTCCTGCTTCTGAAGCTGGGCAACGACCGCTGAGTTGTCAGGAGTCGGAGCGGCGGATTCGGCGAGTGCGAGGGCGGGAATAAGAAGGCCGGCGGCGAAGGCGACGATTCCAAAACATCTGGAGTTCATGTTACACCTCCGTAACAATCTATTCACATTTTATTAATACGTCGCTCCGTCATCAACGCGGCGCTCGTCGTGAGGACGGCGGGCACCGTAAAATGGCATAGATCAGTTCCGTTAGTGTCAGCGAAATGAAAGGTAATCTTCGACTGGCGGTAAACATCGCAACGGCGCTCTGCTTGGCCGCATCGCTGTCGGCATGCGCTCCCGCCGAAGCGAACGTCTCGGTGGCGCAAAAGCAACGGACGCTGCAACGTCTGCAGGCAGCCCGCGAAATCTATTTGAAGAACGCAAGCGATCCAGCCGTCGGACCAGCCGCGTCCGGCGACTATTCAATTCGGGCCGACAACGCCGAACAGGTCATCAACGACCTGGAACACGGGCAGGATGTGTCCCAAGCGCAAATCGACGAGGCATCGTTCGTGCCGCCCACATCGCTCTCGCCCGCGGAGAGAGCCCAGCTCATTCGCGAGCTGCAAGCGGCGAGGAATCTCGATGACCGCGGATGGTGGGACTGGACGCGCGATCCGATCATCGCGCAGGATTTCTCGGTGCAGGAGAAAAAAGCCGCGCGCGCGATCAAGAATCTCGAGACCAGCCGGCAGGTCTCATGGTCGGAAATCGACCAGGGCCTCGAAGTACCGCGGTATCCATAGCTGATCAGCTTGGTAAGGTCGCCCGCGTTGGTCGCGATGATTGCGCTCAGGACGGCCGGCTGAAGAACGGCGCCAGCATCTTTTGCAAAGCGGCGCTCAGGTCTTTCGCGTCGCGGACGCGATGGTCGGAGGCTGCGCAAACCAGGGCTGCCTCGCTGATCGCGCCGGCGATCAGATGCCCCAAGGCTTCGATCTCGCGCGCTGAGGCGCGCCGCGCCAGCGCAGCACCAACCGGCGTGTTCATCCCTCCCCCGAAATAACGCGCATCGATCGCGCGCCAATGTTCCCATCCCAGCACTTTCGGTCCATCGATCAGTAGCACCTGGCGAAATTCATCGCCCGCGATCGAGGTGAGGTACTTGAGCGTGCCGCGCCGGATACTATCGAGTACGTCCTTGCCCGCCCGAACCGCCGGTGGCACGAGCGTCGCGAGCTCGGCCGTCATCTCCTCGAAGACCTGCGCAAAAATCAATTCCTTGGAAGCGAAATGATGGTAAACGGCGCCTTTGGCGACCTTTGCCAGCACGGCAATCTCGTCGACACTGGTCTGCTCGAAGCCGCGCGCTACGAACAAATGCCTCGCGGCGTCAAGAATCGCCCGGATGGTGGTCGAACGTCGTTCAGCCTGGGTAGCCATCATTTTCCCTTTTGGAGCGGTTGACAAACCGACTCACGGTCTATATGTCTGAGCATATACCGACTATAAGTCGGTAACACTGGAGGTGCCAATGGAAGCGATCTCATCCATCCTGAGTTTCATGGGCGCGCTGCTGTTCATGCTCGGCCTGCTCACCGGATTCGGCATTCCCAAATTCCGCAGCCCCCGCATCGGCGTCTCCGCCCATCTCGACGCGATCGAGAGCGGTCTTGGACTTATCGCGTTTGCCCTGCTGCTGCTACATCTGAGGATTTCCATAGGATGGGCGAGCTTGATCGGGCATACCATGTGGATTTCGTTGTACCTGTTGTGGATTGGCCTGCTGGTCGGCGCGGTTTTTGGCACGGGCAAATCCATTCCAATCGCCGGCGCCGGTCTGGTTGCAAAGCCATGGCAGGAGAATGCCGCCGTAACGTTGATGTCGGTCGGCTCGATTGGCGCCGTCCTCGCAATCGGGGCGCTCCTCGCCCAATGGCGCTGGAACGCCTGACGCCCCTCGATTCGCCAACGCCCAGGTTGGGCCTCAATTAACGAGTCAGTCAGCGCCTGCGGCCGCGGCGAGACGAAGCGACAAACAAGCGCATTGGCGACACCTCGCGCGTGACCGGGTTCACCATCAGGCACAGACAATCCAGGGTCAGAGCTCCCAGCAGAGGAGTTACGTTCGGCGCGCCGAAGACGACTTTCGAGGTGCCGCGCCGGTCGCCGAGCTCGAAGAACGCCTCGCCGGCGTCGTAGGCGCGGCGAGTTCCGTCGGCGAGCGTGAACTCCTCGCGATCGAGTTTCTCAAGCGCGAGCTTGCGCGCGATCGACCCCGGCACAACGCTGTAAATCGCGCCCGTGTCGATCAGAAATTCGATCTCGACCGCGCGCCCACGCGCCCGGCGCGCATTGGAGATCTTCGCGCTTGTGAATGTAATCCCCATCCTGTTTTGTGTTTTTGGTGGGCCGTTCCGGGCTCGAACCGGAGACCCGCTGATTAAGAGTCAGCTGCTCTACCAACTGAGCTAACGGCCCACCGTGGCGACACGTTTACGTAGCAGGATGTTTGGGGTGAGTGAAGGGATTTGAACCCTCGACCGCCGGAGCCACAATCCGATGCTCTGCCAACTGAGCTACACTCACCACCTCTTTCACACTCAATCCATTTCAGCGCCTCGTGCCGGCGATTTCTGAAAAGGCCTCCGTGGCGCGCCAGAAGGGATTCGAACCCCTGACCCACGGCTTAGAAGGCCGTTGCTCTTTCCACCTGAGCTACTGGCGCGTAATCGGGGCGAGCCGATTTGAACGGCCGACCCCCTGCTCCCAAGGCAGGTGCGCTACCAAGCTGCGCTACGCCCCGAGCCCTTAGGAAGTAACACACCGACGATGCCCTCTCAACCAACGATCTCCCGCGAGTCGATTTTCCTCGACGATGTAATCGTGCATGCGAGCTCAAGCAGATCTGAGTCGTTGTGGATAGCCGCGTCGTCGATTCCGACCGCGCAGTCTCGCGCGCGTTCCGAACGATTCTATGGATGGTGCCGAACGTGTCACTTCTCATCGGTGCATGGGGCAGAATGCACCAGTGCAGTCGGCGGGCAGCACGCCGCCGGCATGCATCCTCGCGAAGTGGCGAAATTGTGAGCTCGGATCTTGCGCGCGTCGCAACTTGCAAAACCTCGATTTGCATCGGAAAACGGCCCAATTCGAGACTTTCAGCCCATCTTGGGTCGCATAAAGAGAAAAAAATTGATGCCAGCCTCCTCGATTTGTCTAGGCTTTTTGAAGGCACGAGCTTTGCTTCTGCAACTAGTGCGCTGACAATCTCCTCCCCCGAGACCCAGCGCCTGTCCCCAAGCAAAGGCCGGGCTACTTGAACCGTCGGCTCCCCACCGCGGTCCCCACTCGTAGCCCGGCCGTTCTTTTTTTCCGAAAAGCGTTTCCAGGGAAAGTGACGACTGCAATCGCTTTGCGGTTCGCATCCCTGGTGCCGGTCTCCCCTCCGTTAGATCAATCCGTAGCAAATCTCGCCTTGGCATTTATCCTTCGCAATTTCTGCTATTCTGTCGGCCAATGGACCGCGCTCACCTGAGGTTATATTTCGCTCGCCTGAACCGGCATATTTCCGCGTCGCTGGTCGCGATATTCGCCCTCGCGGTTTCCGTTGGAATCGGCGGATGCTGGATGGCGGCGGCGCAACTCGCGCCGCTCGCCGCCAACGCCGCGGAGGAGGTCGGCGGTGGCGCTCTTGAGCTGGCCGCCGGCGTTGGCGCATCGACGCATGGAGATGCCACTCGCGCGAAACAGGAAGAAGACGCGCGCCAGAGTGCAATGAACAGCGGCGACAGCTGCAACCAGCTCGAAGTCGAGGTTCCCGACGTGATCGAGTTGCGCCGGAGCGCCGCCGGCGCGCCCGAATATCGTGAGCTCGAGATCAGCGATTCGCTCGCCCAGCGACAATGGCTGCCACTCGCCGACAGCGAGACGACGCCTGATGGCTGGCGGCCGGCGGTTAATTTTCTGCAGATGAACTTCACGCCGCCGCTCGGCGCAGTGGTGTCCGAATCGGCGAGCAGTTTTCTGGCCTACACGCCCGCCAAAGTAATCACCGCCGCCGACGGCGATCGGCTCACCGCGATGACCACGAATTTCGGCAAGCCGATCGGCACGTTTACCTGGAACGGCAGCTACTATCACTACGTCGTGACCAGCACGCTGCCATGCTATCCGCCGCCACCCGAGCGCATTGCCCAGGGCGTCTCCACCCATCCGGGCTTGTAGATCGTTGTGCCGTACCCGTGGCGGGAAGCCTCAGCCGTTCCCGCGCGCTTCGTTAGGGGTTTCGCGATCGCGCCGATTTCACGACCAATCCATTCGCCGTTGTAAACACCGTCATCTGTGCAATTTTTTCCGGGTTATTCATGGAAAGCCTTCCATGATTGAAAACAGCCGAGGATTGCAGGGCGTTTTTGGTTCTCGCTCTCCGGCACATCGATTGCTCCCCTACGTCCCGATAGCTCGGAGGGTGCGTCGGAGTCCGCAAACTGCGCCACCCTGCCCAACCCGTTCCCCCCGCGGCTCCGGCGCAACCCTCCGATTGGAATGCCGGGAAAGCCGCGTTTTAACTACATATTTTGCGATTTCGGATGACTCGTCCGGCCCTTCACGATATTGTGTCTGCTGGTAGGGCGAGTTCCCCTACTGGATTTCGCTCGCCGCGATCTATAAGAAGGCAGGTCCGGGGAACGCTCATATCCAGGCGCCCCGAGGCAAACGCGATTGCGACAGATTCGCGCTGAGAGCGCGGGAGGTTTCAAGTCATGCCGGCTCGTTCGATTTCAACCGCCAGTCTGACCTTCGGGCTCGTCTCCATCCCGGTGCGATTGTTCCCGGCCACGAGTTCCAAATCGGTTTCTTTCCATCTGCTGCACGCCAAGGACATGAGCCGCATTCAGCAGAAGATCTATTGTCCCAAGGAAGACAAAATTGTCGATCGCAGCGAGCTGGTGCGCGGCTACGAAGTCGAGAAGGATCGCTACGTCACCTTCACCGACGAGGAACTCAAGAAGCTCGAAGCGCAGGCCGATCGCGCCGTCGAGATAACCGAGTTCATTCCCGCCGCCGAAGTCGATCCCGTCTATTTCGAGAATTCCTATCTGCTCGGATGCGAGCCGACTTCCGCCAAGGCTTATCACCTGCTGCAGGAAGCGATGACCAAGGCGGACAAGGTCGGCGTCGCGAAATACACCATGCGCGGCAAAGAACGCCTCGTGCTGATACGTCCCTACGACGGCGGCCTGATGCTGCATACGATGTACTACAACGACGAGATCCGATCGTTCGGCGAAATCGATCACGGCGCCAACGCGGCGGTCAAGGAGTCGGAACTAGGTCTGGCGCAGCGGCTGCTCGAGGATCTCACCGAAAAGAAATTCAAGCCCGGCGAATTCAAGGACAACTACCGTGAGCGGGTCATCGCGGCGGCCGAACAGAAGATGGCGGGCCACGAACTGACCGAGCCGGCGCCCGAAGTGCGTCAGGGCAAAGTCATCGACCTGATGAGCGCGCTGAAGGAATCGCTCAAAAAGCGCGGCGTCGCGGTCAACGAGGATCGCGAAGAAGCGCCGGCCACCGCCGAAGGCGAGGAACGCAAGGTCGCAGCGCGCGGCTCGCAGAGACCGTCGCGCACCCGCCGCGCCCGCTAGCGGCCAAATCACGCGCTCCAATTCTCCTTCCCAAAGGTTTGGGCTTCGGTTCTTTGTATTGCGGGATGCCTGCGCGGATCTTTTTTGTGTCATCCTGACAAAGCGAGCAACGCGAGCGGCCGGAAGGATCTCGGACAGCTTCGCGCATGCGAAGCCGGTTCCGGTTTCTGAAATCGCGCAGCGCTCCACCGTCATTGCAATACACAACTCACAAGGGCAGATCCCAACTGAACTTTTGAGCCTGACCTCGCCCCATTCGGCGTGCTAAGTGTAAGGGTATGGACACCCGTCAGGATGCCCGATACTCCCCACGCTCGCCCAAAATCGCGCGACATCAGCTTGCACAGAAAACATTTTTTGACGGAACGAAGCTACCGTTGGTAGTGAAGCCTTCCTCCAACCACTACCGATGGTATGGATTGACGCTCCTCGTCGGCACCGAACAATGTCGCTGAGCAAGTACCGCCGCAAACGAAGCGCCGAAAACACCCCCGAGCCGTTCGGCCGCGAGGTTCCAACTTCCAGCTCTGCCACCGGCAGCTCTTTCGTCGTTCAGAAGCACGCCGCGCGCCGCCTCCACTACGACTTCCGACTCGAGATGGAAGGCGTCCTGCGCTCGTGGGCGGTGCCGAAGGGTCCGTCGATGAACCCCGCGGACAAGCACCTCGCCGTCGCGGTCGAGGACCATCCGCTGGAATACGGCGACTTCGAAGGCGTCATTCCGCCGGGCAACTACGGCGCGGGCTCCGTCATCGTGTGGGATCGCGGCGTGTACGAGGTCATCGATCCCCCGGGCGACGCTGCCGACGCGGTCCGCAAGGGAAAAATCGACATCCAGCTGCACGGCTTCAAGCTGAGCGGCGCGTTCACGCTCGTGCGCACAGGCGGGCGGCGCAACGGCGACCCCAGGGACGAAAAAAACTGGCTGCTGATCAAGAAGCGCGACCAGTACGCCACCACCCACGATGTCTTCGAGGAGCATCCGCGCTCGGTCCTCTCAGGGTTGACGATCGAGGAATTGGCCGACGCGCCCGCGACCGAGCGCAAGCTCGCCGACAAGCTCGAGCGCAAGCATCTGCCCGAACTCGCCACCAAGCTCAAGTATTCGGATTTCCCGCTGACCCTCGCCAAGACGGTTGACGAGGCTTTCGACAATGACAAGTGGCTATTCGAACTAAAGTATGACGGCGTGCGCGTACTGGCTATTCGAGAAGGCGAGAATACTCATTTGTACGCGCGCAAGGGCACCGATATTACTAATCGGTATCCCGAAGTCGTGCTCGCGCTTAACTCGCTCGCGCTCGACCGCTTCGTGCTCGACGGCGAGGTCGTCGCGCCCGATGAACGCGGGCGGCCGAGTTTCCAACTGCTGCAAAGAAGGATGCACGTCAACGATGGGCGGCAGATTGCGCGCCTGAGTCTGGCCGTGCCCGTCAACTATCACGTCTTCGACTTGCTCGGTTTCGATCGTTTCGACACGCGAACCTTGCCGCTAGAGGAGCGCAAGCGGCTGCTCAGCGAGCTGATCCACAGCGACGGCCCGGTGCGTTATTGCGATCACGTAATCGGACGCGGAAAGGATTTCTATGCGGCGGTAGCGGAGCATGAGCTCGAGGGCATCGTCGCCAAATCGCGCGACGCCCCCTACCGCGGAACCCGCACCGGCGATTGGCTGAAGATCAAGCGTCCAGTCACAGAACAGTTCGTAATCGGCGGCTACAGCGATCCCGACGGCACCCGAACCCATTTCGGCGCCCTGCTGCTTGGTCAATACGAATCGGACGGCGCGTTGCGCTACACCGACAAGGTCGGCACCGGCTTCAACCAGGACCGGCTGCGGAAAATCCACGCGATGCTCACGGCGCTCGCGCAACCGCAATCGCCGTTTCGCAAACCAGCCGCGGGCGAACCCGTTCCGGAAAGAAATGCGCATTTCGTGCGGCCGGAGCTGGTCTGTAAGGTTCGCTTCACCGAATGGACCGACAGCGGCGGCATCCGCCAGCCGAGCTTCGTGGGCATGGTGGAAAACGTCGATCCGCGCGAGTGTATTTACGACGGGCCCGGCGCCCTCGCGCCGCCGCCGGATAGCGATGATGAAGAACCTGCCGAACGAAACCGGAGCGCCGCGATGAAGAAATCCAAAGGACGCGGCAAAACCGCGGCTGTGCAGCCTATCGAACCGAAGGCGTCCGTCACCAATCCCGAAAAAATCTTCTGGCCCGGGGACGGCTACACCAAGGGCGACCTGGTCGCCTACTACCGCGCGATTTCAAAGTGGATGCTGCCGTACCTGAAGGACCGGCCGGTGATGCTCACGCGGTGGCCCGACGGTATCGAAGGCAAGATGTTCTATCAGAAGGACGCGCCGGCGTTCGCACCGTCGTGGATTCGCACCGAGAAGATTTATTCCGAGGACTCGCAGCGCGAGATTTCCTATTTCATCCTCGACAGCGAAGAAGCGCTCGCCTACGTGGCGAACCTCGCGGCGATCACGATTCACATGTGGTCGTCGCGCATTCCGCATCTCGAGCGCCCCGACTGGCTATTGTTCGACATCGATCCCAAGGGCAGCACGACAAGGCATGCGGTCGAAGTCGCCCGCGAAGTAGCTAATGTGCTGCGCGAAGTCGGGCTCGAGCCGTGCCTGAAAACCTCAGGGCAAATGGGTCTTCACTTAGTAGTCGGGTTGGCGCCGAAATATACTTACGAACAAGCCAGGATGTTCGCCGAGTTAGTAGCGCAAGTAGTAGTCAATCGACGACCTGAAGTGGCGACGATTAACCGCAATCCGCACACCCGCAAGGGACGCGTGTATATCGACTACCTGCAACTCGGCCACGGCAAGACCATCGCCGCGACCTTCTCAGTCCGCGCGGTTCCGCGCGCCCCCGTTTCCGCGCCGATGACCTGGAAGGAGCTGAAGCCGTCGCTCGATCCGGGAATCTACAACATCAAGACCATGCCGGCGCGGATGGCCCGCATGAAACGCGACCCTTTCCTCGACGCAATCGAAAAGCACGCCACCCTTGAAAACGCCCTACCGCATCTGGAATCTCTCCTGAGTGGCGCCGCCGCCGTCCGCTCTGGGAGCCGGCCCGCGGCCACTTCCTAGTTTGAATGAATCCAGGAAAGGCGCGCCGCTATGGAGGCACACCGCCTCAGGCTCTGTGCTTCTCTCGCGAGCGAACTCTCACCGGGGTATTCGTCGGTTGACTCGTGGTCAGCGAGGAAAGTTTCTGCCGGAGTTCTTTCGCGCTCAAATGACGACCGGAGTATTCTGTCAACACCGAGTGAATCTCTCCGACCAGTTCCCGGACTTCAGCGTTTTCGCGATGAATATTCCAGGTGCTTCGAGTGAGCCAGTCGGTAAACGAGTTCAACGATTGTTCGTGAGCAAGGAGTCGAACCAGATTTTCCCGAATTTCAGCCGTGCTCGTCATGTCACTCGATTTCCGCATTCATCTGGTTTACGTCTCGAAGCAAAGACTCAGAGCGCTTTTCAACGAGGGTGAATACTGGATGCGCGCTCGCAATGGAGAGTTTACCCTAGAATACATCTACAACAAACCGGCGCCCGCTAAAGCCGGACAAACGCGAGGAACCAAGTCGCAAATTATCGCCTACATCAATTCCAACCGAGAGCAGATCGCGCTGGTTCATCAATACTTAAGGCCCGATGGCACGCTTGGCAGTAGCGGCAAGCCTGACCCAAAAGAACTACTCGTGGGAGAAGTACTGTACAAGATCGACTACGGCGACTTCCTTTGATCGAGACTCCGCTATTTATCTTTCGGCGGCGCGGTCACTTCGTTGAACGCACGAATCGCTTCGACGGCGGTCGGCACGCCGCTGTATTGCGAGACGTGCACGATCAGTTCCTTGATCTCTTCCGGCGGGATGCCGAGGTTCAATGCTCCGCGCATGTGAAGCCGCAGCTCCGGACCGCGCCCAAGCGCCATCAGCGCCGTCATCGTGAGCATCGAGCGCAATTTGGTCGGCAGCCCCGGCCGTGTCCAGATCGTGCCGAACAGTTGTTCGTTGAGAAAGGTGGCGAACCCTTCGTCGAAATTTCTGAGGAACGCGTCACCATCTTTGGCCGCCTTTTCGCCAAACAACTTCGTGCGCAATTCCATTCCTTTCCTTGCTGCATCGTCAGACATGAGAACACCTCCGCGGTGATGTTGTACCAGCTATGCGTTGCGAATCATCAGGCCGCCATCGACCGGAATGATCGCACCGGTGATGTACGAAGCGGCGGGAAGGCACAGGCTGAACGTGATGTGCGCGACTTCTTCGGGGTAGCCGTATCGCTTAAGCGCGGTGCGGCGCTTCGCGAAAATGATCTTGTGCTCTTCCGGGATAGCGTCGGTCAGCGCGGTGCGAATCGGTCCGGGGCAGATGCAGTTGACGGTTATCCCTTCGGGGCCGAGATCGACCGCGAGTGCGCGCGTGAGCCCGATGACGCCGGTTTTGGCGACTGCGTAAGGACTGTCGCCGGGCGTCGCGCCGAGGCCTTCGGTCGATGCGATGTTGACGATGCGCGCGGCGTCGGATTTCCGCAGATGCGGCAGCGCGGCGCGGACCATCCGCTGTTGCGCGGTCAGCAAGCCGGCGACGGTGCGATCCCAGATGCGATCGTAGTCGTCGGCGCCGAGCGGAGAGAAGCCGCCGAAGCCCGCGTTGTTGACGAGGATATCGAGCCGGCCGAAGTGGGCGGCGACCTCCGCGACGACGCGCTTGATCTCGGCGTGGTCGAGGACGTTGAGGCGCCAGCCATGCGCGGACCCGCCCGCAGCCGTAATCTCCTCGACGACGCTCGCGACTCCCGTATTATTGATGTCGGTGACCGCGACCAGCGCGCCTTCTTGTGCGAACAGGTGAGCGGTCGCCCGGCCCATCCCACTGGCGGCGCCGGTAACGAGCACGGCGCGCCCCTTGACCGAGCGATCGAGTTTTTTCAATGGCTCCATTTTTACTCTCCGAAGAGAACCCGCGTTGTGATTGTCGAGCTATCACACCCGATGTTAGTTGGGATAGTGAAAGCTGAGTGACCGTCATAGACGATGGAGACAGAACTATGGAATTAGAACGGGTCAAACTTGAAATCGAAGGACCGGTCGGAATCGTAACGCTCAATCATCCCGAAGTCATGAACGCCGTCTCGGCTGAGATGCTCGGCGGTCTGATGAAGGCGCTGGACCAGGTCGAAGATCCGAAAAACGGCGTGCGCTGTATGCTGCTGACAGGCGCCGGACGCGGCTTTTGCGCGGGCGCCAACCTGCAGCCGAGCGGCGGCGGTCCGAGCGGAGCGCGCGACGCGGGTTCGGTGCTCGAAACGCAGTACCATCCGTTTCTTCGGCGCTTGCGCGAGCTTCCGATTCCGTTGGTCACCGCGGTCAACGGCGCGGCGGCCGGCGTCGGGATGAGCTTTGCGCTGATGGGCGATCTCGTGGCGTGCGCACGGTCCGCTTATTTCCTGCAAGCGTTCAGGCGCATCGGCCTGATTCCCGACGGCGGCTCAACCTGGATTCTGCCGCGGCTCGTCGGCAAGGCGCGCGCGATGGAGCTGTCGCTGCTGGGTGAGAAGTTGCCGGCCGAAAAGGCGCTCGAATGGGGACTAATCAACCGGGTATTCGACGATGCGGAGTTGATTGGAAAGGCCAAGGAGCTGGCGCGCGATCTCGCGAGCGGGCCGACCGTCGCGCTCGGATTGATTCGGCGGCTGTATTGGGAGAGCGCCGACCACACCTACGAAGAGCAGCTGAACATGGAGCGTCAGATGCAGCGCAAAGCCGGCAATTCGGCGGACTTCGCGGAGGGCGTGCGCGCGTTCCTCGAGAAACGTCCCGCGAAATTCAAGGGTGAATGAAATGGCGAACAGCGAAACCGATCGCGAGACGTGGCTGGCCAAGGTCAGCGAGGATGCGCTCGAACCGGATCTGCCAATCGTCGATCCGCATCATCACCTGTGGGACCATCCGGGCAGCCGCTACATGCTCGACGAGATTTTGCGCGACACCAACTCGGGCCATCGCGTGCTCGCGACGGTGTTCGTCGAATGCATGTCGATGTATCGCGCCGACGGCCCCGAATCGACGCGGCCGGTCGGCGAGACCGAGTTCGTCAACGGCATCGCGGCGCAAAGCGCGAGCGGTCAATACGGCGAGACTCGCGTCGCGGCAGGGATCGTCGGCTTTGCGGATTTGACGCTGGGCAAAGCCGTCGTGCCGGTGCTCGAGGCGCATATCGCGGCCGCGCCCGCGCGCTTCCGTGGAATCCGGCACGCGGGCGGCTTCGACGCGAGTCCGGAGGTGCGGAATTCGCATACCAACCCGCCGCCGGATTTGTACGAGTCGGCGAAGTTTCGCGAAGGCTTCGCCGAGTTGAGCGATCTCGACCTCACCTTCGAGGCCTGGCAGTACCATCCGCAGTTGCCGGCGGTGACTGCGTTGGCCAAGGCCTTCCCGGACACGACGATTGTGCTCAATCACTTCGGTGGGCCGCTCGGGATCGGTCCCTATGAAGGCCGGCGCGCGGAGATCTTCGGCGAATGGAAGAAGAACCTTGCGGAACTCGCGCGATGCCCCAACGTGGTGGCCAAGCTCGGCGGAATCAACATGCCGGTCAACGGCTTCGGGTGGCATCGCCGGCCGTCGCCACCGACTTCCGACGAATTGGTGTCGGCGACCCGCGATTACTATCTGCACGCGATCGACAAGTTCGGGCCGCGACGATGCATGTTCGAGAGCAACTTTCCGGTGGATCGGGTTTCATGCTCGTACGCGGTGTTGTGGAACGCGTTCAAAAAGATCGCGTCGGGCTTCACGAAGGACGAGAAGGCGCAGCTATTCCATCGCACCGCGGCCGAGGTTTATCGCCTGGGGTTGCCGGCTAGCCCGTGAGTGTTGTGCGGTCGGGTTGAACGATGGGTTCAATCGATTGTCACGCCTTATTTGTGACGGCTCAGACCGCACAGACGAGGCAGGTGACTCATGGTTACGATGCTTACCCGACGCCGGGGAATTCACACGGCAGTTTTCACCGATCGCGCGAGGAATTCGGGACGCGCTCCGGACCGCGCGCTGTCGCGGCTCATCGACGAGCTGGTAGTCGCGTTTTTCGTGGCGATGGCCGTCATGTGGGTCGTGACCGCGATCGCGGGAATCTTCGGATAGCGCTACACGTTGACGGTGCTTATATCGTGATAGCGGCCGCCGGCGGCGAAGCCCTTGGGCGCGACTTCCTCGATGCGGGCGAGATCGCTTTTCGACAGCTCAATTTTTACCGCGGCGACGTTTTCTTCCAGATAAGTGCGCCGCTTGGTGCCGGGGATCGGGACCATGTCGCGCCCTTGCGCGAGCACCCACGCCAGCGCGAGCTGGCTTGGCGTGATGTTCTTCTCGCGCGCGATTTCCTGTAGCCGATCGACGACCTTCTGGTTCCGCTGCATATTCTCGTCGTCGAAACGGGGCGAGAGCTTGCGCCGCATGTCATCGGCCGGCAAACCGCGAAGGTTCCCGCTGAGGAAGCCGCGGCCGAGCGGGCTGAACGGGACGAATCCGATCCCGAGCTCGCGCAGCGTCGGGATGACTTCGTCTTCGTAGTCGCGGGTCCAGATTGAGTATTCGGATTGCAGCGCGGTTATAGGATGAGTCGCGTGCGCGCGGCGAATCGTCTTGGCGCCCGCTTCCGACAATCCGAGGTAGCGAACTTTTCCCTGGCGCACCAGGTCGGCCATCGCGCCGACGGTCTCCTCTATGGGCACCTGCTTATCGACGCGATGCTGGTAGTAGAGATCGATATGGTCAACGCCGAGGCGCTTGAGCGACGCGTCGCAGGCGGATCGCACGTATTCCGGCCTGCCGTTGATCGCACGCTTGCCATCGGGCAGGACCTGGTTGGCGAACTTGGTCGCGATGATCACGCGGTCGCGATGTCTCTTGAGCGCCTTGCCGACCAGCTCTTCGTTGTGGCCGACGCCGTAAACGTCGGCGGTGTCGAAGAAGGTGATGCCGAGCTCGACCGCGCGCTCGAGCGTCGCGGCGGATTCCTGGTCGTCGCGCGGACCGTAAAACTGCGACATGCCCATGCATCCAAGCCCGAGCGCCGATACCTCCAGTCCCTGCCTTCCAAGTTTTCGTTTTTCCATGACTGATGCCTCTCTCTCATATTGCATAGCCGAATCGATGCGCTGATCGGAAGCGCCGTTTCACTTTTGACTGTTACTTCGTTGCACGCCGCGGGGACCAATAGGTGAATTGCCGTCGCCGCGAACTTCGGTCGCCGTCAAAGAACCTGCTAGGATTCGGCGGCAGGGAGGATTCGTGACGAGCGTCGGGGGCGGGTTACGTTTCGCGTCCGTGTGCGCGGCGCCGCGCAGGGCGGCGGCCGCGTGGTTGGTTATAGCCTGCACAATTTTAATTGCGGCCGGCGCGCGTGCGCAGGAGAGCGGTGCCGATGCCGGGCGCGGCGCGGCGGTCAGCAAGCTTGAGTTGTCGAAGAGCGTCCTCCACTTCGCGCAGCCCGGCCGGCAGTTCCTGCCCGGGGCCGCCGCCGAGAAGAAGTCTTTCATTATCAAGGACAATGGATCGCGCGCGCTCTCAGTAACCGTCGAGGGTCCCGCGGGTAGCAAGTTCTTCACGATTGTATCCGGACAAGGCACGACGCTGATTCAGCCGCATGGTGAATCCACGGTCGCCGTAGGGTTTGCGCCCACCGATGGCGGGAGCTTTTCCGCGAGCATCACGATCAAAAGCGACGCGACTGCTGGCAACCCGTCGGCCAAAGTCAGACTGACGGGCTCCGCCAAGAGAAGAAAGAAACCGACACCGACCGTCACGGCGACCGCGACGCCCAGAGCCACCGCTACCGTTACGGCAACCGAAACTGCAACAGCAACGTCAACCGCGACCGCGACTTTCACTGCGACGCCATCGGCAACAGCCACTGGGACGGCGACGGCGACGAAAACCGCTACCGCGACTCCTACGGCCTCCTCGACTGCAACGGCCACCGCGACAGGAACTGCGACTGCTACGGCCTCCGCGACCGCTACTGCAACTCAGACCAGGACGGCTACCGCGACGCCGACGGCCACGGCAACAGCAACTCAGACTGCTACCGCAACCGCGACGTTTACGCCGACAGCCACAGCTACCGCGACTCGGACCGCGACTGCTACGGCCACTGCCACGTCAACGCTCACGGCAACCGCAACCGCGACCTTGACGCCTACGGCCACTGCAACGTCAACTTCCGCCCTCCCTACCGACGTTCTGACCTATCACAATGACATCGAGCGCACCGGGCAGAATCTGACCGAGAGCATTCTCACGACCACCAACATCAACAACGTCAGCAACCCCACGCCTTCATTCGGCAAGCTGTATGAATTGTCTGTCGATGGATTGGTGGACGCACAGCCGCTCATCAAGACCCAGGTGACTATCAAGGGCGCCGTGCACAACGTGCTCTATGTCGTCACCGAGAATGACAGCGTTTACGCCTTCGACGCCGACGCCAACGGTGCGCCGCTTTGGCAGGTGTCGGTGCTGGGGACGGGAGAAGCGGCGTCGGACAATCGGGGATGCGGCCAGGTGTCGCCCGAGATTGGAATCACCGCGACGCCCGTAATCGATCCGTCGGCAGGACCCCACGGCACGATCTACCTGGTCGCCATGTCGAAGAATACGACTACTGGCGCCTACTTCCAGCGCATCCACGCTTTGGACATGACGACCGGCGCTGAAGAGTTCAGCGGTCCGGTGACGGTGGCTGCGACCTTCGCTCCCGGCCCCGCGTTCTCTCCGAAGCAGTACAAGGAGCGAGCGGGACTACTGTTGCTCAACGGCCAGTTGATCACCGCGTGGGCGTCGCATTGCGACATCACGCCGTACAACGGCTGGATCATGGCCTACGATCAGAACACGCTGGCACAAACGTCCGTCATCGATATCACTCCGAACGGCAGTGAAGGCGCATTTTGGCAGGCCGGCGGCGGCATCGCGGCCGACAGCACGGGCAATATCTATTTGCTCGATGGGAACGGGACCTGGGATACGACCGTCAACACCAACGGCTTCCCGAGCAAGGGAGATTTCGGAAACGGTTTCCTGAAACTGTCGAACTCGAGCGGATTGCAGGTCGAAGATTTCTTCGAGCCCTTCAACACCGTCAGCGAATCCAACGGCGATACGGATTTGGGCTCAGGCGGAGCGATGGTGTTGCCCGACATGATCGACCAGAACGGCCTCACGCGTCATCTGGCGGTCGGCGCGGGCAAGGACGGCAATATTTATCTCGTCGATCGCACCAACATGGGCAAATGGAACGCGGCCAACAATAACAACGCCTACCAGGTGATTGCCGGCGGGTTGAACAACGGCGAATGGGCGGTGCCGGCCTACTTCAACGGCACCGTTTACTATGGCGGGGTGAACGAGCCGCTCGATGCCTTCACGTTCTCGCTGGCAAAGCTCGCGGCGATGCCGACATCGAGCAGCGCCGAGAGTTATGGCTATCCGGGGACATCGCCGAGCATTTCGGCCAACGGAACCAGCAATGCCATCGTGTGGGCGGTCGAGAATGGATCGGGTGGCGGAGTTTTGCACGGCTACGACGCGACTAACCTCGGCACCGAGCTTTACAATAGCAGCAAAGTGGCCGCGGACAGCTTCTCGGACAACAAGTTCATCACGCCGACGATCGCCAACGGCAAGGTTTACGTGGGAACGCCGAGCAGCGTGGCAGTCTTCGGGCTAAAGCCCTGAGCCCGGGGCGCTCTGGTTCTTCTGGTGGTCGGCGAGAAATCGAAGCATCAGCGCCTGCAGGTCGGCGCCATAGGGTCCGAACAGGATCGCGGTGCCATGAGCCCGACCGGGGTAAACCTTGATCGACTTCGGGGCCTGCGCCTCGCGATACAGGATTTCCGGCTGTCCACCGACCAGCGGATCGGCGGCCGAGGTGACAAACAGTATCGGCGCGCGCACGTGGCGAATTGAATCGGTCACGACGATTCCGCCGAAGCTGGTTGGCGCCGAAATCAGGATCAAGCCGGCGACGTCTTCGCGAGCGCCGACCAGGATCGCCGCTTCCGCTCCGAGACTCGCGCCTGCGATGAAGATGCGCGAGACGCGCGGGCGCATGAACTGGTAGGCGGCGAGCAGATCGGTGCCGGCGAACTCGGTGCCGGAGGATCCCCTGATTCCGTGAATCCGCGGAAATCAAAAGTCAGCGCCTGGTAGCCGTGCGCCGCCAGCACTTGCGCGAAATCGGTCCAGTCGGACTGATCGGCGGGATACATGTGGGCGAGGATCACCCCGGTCGATCCGGTCCCGTAAAGATGCCCGCGCAGCAGGACTCCGTCGGAGGTGCTGAACGAAACATGCTCGCCGCCGAGGTCCGCAGGCTTGCGCGCCGGGCTCGGCGCAAAGCATCCTGTGGCAAGGACGAGGATCGCGACGAGTGCAAGTGCGCCGCGCTTTCCTGCCGCTTGTAAGGAACCCAATCGCTGGTAGTAAGATGCGAGCATCGGAGGAAGCAACATGACAAAACTTCACGGAACTTCAAGATCGCGCAGCGCCCGCTCCCTCTGGGCGCTGGAAGAGCTCGGCGTAAATTACGAACATCTCCCGATGCCGACGACGGACGCCAAGTCCCCCGCGCATCTCAAACTCAATCCCAACGGCCACGTGCCGGTACTCGAAGATGACGACGTCGTGGTTTGGGAATCGATGGCGATCAATCTCTACCTGGCGGACAAATACGGCAAGAATTCGCTCTGGCCGGCCGATGCAACTGGACGCGCCGCCGCCTACCAATGGAGCTTCTGGGCCATGACCGAAGTCGAGCCGCATCTCATTACGGTTTTGCGCAACCGCGTAATGGCTCCGCCCGATCAGCGCGACGAGAAGGCCGCGCAGGCCGCGGTCGAAGCGTTGAAGGCGCCGCTGAACGCACTCGAGGGCGCGCTCAAGGGCAAGGAATATCTGCTCGGCAAAAATTTCTCGATTGCGGACCTGAACGTGGCCGCGGTGATGAGCTGGATCCCGATGATGAAGCTCGACCTGTCATCGACGCCGACGGTGGCGGCGTGGCTGCAGAAGTGTCTCGGGCGCGATGCCAACAAAAAAGTTCGCGGATTGAAGTAGTCGCCGGCCGGCTCAAGCGAGGTAGGAATCATGGGAGTGTTGTCAGGTTATCGCGTCATCGAGCTGGCCGGGATTGGGCCCGGACCAATGTGTGCGATGCTGCTGTCGGACATGGGCGCCGACGTCCTGCGAATCGATCGCATGGCTGACACAGGTTTGGGCATCGCGATGGATCAGAAATACAGTCTGCTCAATCGCGGCCGCCGCTCGGTCGCGTTCGATCTCAAAAAGCCCGAAGCGATCGAGGCGGTCTTGAAGCTGGTCGAGAAGGCCGACGCGTTGATCGAAGGCTTTCGTCCCGGCGTGACCGAACGGCTTGGTCTCGGCCCCGACGATTGCCTCAAGCGCAATCCAAAACTCATCTACGGACGCATGACGGGATGGGGTCAGGAAGGTCCGCTCGCGCATGCGGCCGGCCACGACATCAACTACATCGCGTTGTCGGGCGCGCTCCACAGTTTCGGACGCAGAGGCGATGCGCCGGTGCCGCCGCTGAACCTGGTCGGCGATTTCGGCGGCGGTGCTCTCTATCTGGCTCTGGGAGTGGTCGCGGGCCTGCTCGAAGCGCAGAAGTCCGGCCAGGGCCAGGTGGTGGATGCGGCGATGGTCGATGGCGCCGCGTCGCTGATGACCGCGATTTACGGCATGCATGGCTCGGGGTTCTGGAACAACGAGCGCGGCGACAACATCCTCGATACCGGCGCTCACTACTACGAAGTTTACGAAACGAAAGACAACAAGTACGTCGCGATCGGATCTATCGAAGCGAAGTTTTACGCCGAGTTGCTCGAGAAGTCAGGGCTGAAAGGCGAGAAGCTGCCGCATCAGCAGGATCGCTCGCAATGGCCCGCGATGAAGGAACGGCTCAAGACGATTTTCCGGGCCAAGACGCGCGACGAGTGGTGCAAAATCATGGAGGGCAGCGATATCTGCTTCGCGCCCGTGCTCAACATGGACGAGGCGCCCGAGCATCCGCACAATAAGCATCGCGGAACTTTCATCGAAGCGGGCGGCGTGACGCAGCCGGGGCCGGCGCCGCGATTCTCGCGCACGCCGAGCAAGATTCAACGCCCGCCGGCCAAGCCGGGCGAGCATACCGAGGAAGCTTTGCGCGACTGGGGCTTCACCAACTCGAGCTTGGAGACGCTGCGCAAATGCGGCGCAATCGCAAAGCCAGTGTGATTCGCGTTCACGGCAAGATGATATGAAAAATCAGCCGAGGCGGCGCTGCTACGAGCGTACCGCCTCGGCATCTTTCAGAAAGCTTCCAATATGTCGAGGTTCAGAGCACGTCCCCTACCGGCGTATCGACTGTGACGCGCGTCGCCGCGATGTTGCCCGCAACATGGCCAAGCGGGTTTCCCATCGGATCAAATTGATCAATCGTAAAGGTGCCGCTGTATTGGTCCCCCGTATGATCGACCGTAACACTTTCCTGGATTTGAGCGGGCCCGATGAAATTGCTGGAAGAATCGAAGCCTAGCGCAAAGTGATTCAGCTGATAGCTGGATGGTCCGTTTTTCTGCCATACCCCCAGGCAGAAATTGCCGGTCACCGGGGTTTTCGAGGAATTCATGATCTCGGTTCCATCGCTGTGCCACTGCGCGAATCCATTGTCGAGCACGGTGCCGTCAGGAATGCCGGTATTCCCCTCAGACAAAAACTTCACTTTCCAGAAACCGACGATGCTGGCTCCGGCAGGTGTATGTCTGACAACCTGCAAGATCGAGGCAGTCCCGAATGGAGGGCCTCCATCCCATGACTGTAGCTGTATAGCTCCCGGCTTCAGCCAATCGGAACCGCCGCATTGAGCGTTCGCCCTGGAACCGAAACTCATCCCAAGTAAGACCGTTGCGAAACCGATCGTGATCGCCGCTTTGAACATTGATCTCATAAGACTCTCCCTTGGTGCCGACCAAAAATGACGGCATCGACTGCAAGGGCGTAACTCACGCAGGAACAATCGTTCCGTTCGAACGAACAAATC
Organism: uncultured delta proteobacterium; assembly: GCA_963717005.1. Lineage (GTDB taxonomy): Bacteria > Desulfobacterota > Binatia > Binatales > Binataceae > Binatus. The sequence continues at coordinate 2,344,132 of OY970324.1, read as the reverse complement.
GAATCGCGGTGGAAAGGAACGTCATGGAACGGATCGCTGCGAAGAGCTGGTTCACAGTTGCCATTTCAACTGCTGGGCTGGCGCGTAGCGGCAAGAGCTGCCGGTATAGATGGAGTTGGCGAGATGGCGACCGAGCGCAGGGTTCACTTTTCGTATCGCCTCGATCGCCGATTTGATCTGCCTGGTCACGTTGACTCGCGCACGTTCGCGATGGGACGCGGCGCGTCGCAAGCCACCGTGAAGTCCTGTGCCAGACGCGATTTCCTGTGATAGCGCCTCTTTCTCAGCCCGCGCGCGAGCAAGTGCGCCCGTGTCATGCGCGGCTTCCGCGCAATCGATCTCGCGCTCGAGATCAGAGACGCGCCGCCGGTAGGCACTCAGCGCGCGTGCGTCGAATTTTTCGCCGGCGTCGCCAAGGTCAACCGATCTGCGTAGCCCGTCTTGCGCCACGCCCGTCCCCGCGCTACCGCCGACCGCTGAGAACATCTCGATCGCCGGTACATCCTCGCCGGGACGAGCAAGCAGCGTCGCAATGAGTCGCATCCCGCCGCGCTCTCGAAGTTTCGACGACCCTCCTTCAAAGGCGGTATTCCAGTACTCACCTTCCTGCCGGAAAACGCATGCGCTCTCGTTGTTCGATGGCGGTTCGATCGACGAATCATCGGTTGCATGGGCCTTTTCCGCCAGGGTGCGATCGGTCCACGCTTGTCCGGCGCCGATACGACGGTAGATCTCGATCGCCGCATCGAATTTTTCCTGCGCGCTGCGGGGCTGTCCCGCTTGACTGACCGCTTGTCCCCACAAGCGAAATGTGTCCGCCTGAGCCCATGGCAACTCTTTTCGTCGAAAGATCTCAATCGCCGCAGCAAAGTGATGCTCACCCTCAAACTCGTCCCCAAGAGCGGTCGCGCAGAAGCCGGCAGCTCGATGATAGTTGCCGATCAGCCCGCGCCAATCCTCGCCCATAGCAACTATTTCGGCGCATCGACTAATTTCAACCCGGGCGAGTTCCAGTTTGCCGAGCGCTGCCAGATTGAGAGCCAATTCCGGACGCACCACCATCTCAAGATGAAGTAGGGGCTCGTCACTCTCACACAGTGAGATAGGTACTCTGAGAGTTTCTTCTGCCTTCGCGTTATCGCCTGACTCGCGAAGCATCTGCGCCAAGACCCTTTGTGTTCCGTATTGTTGCCCGAGACTGCCAGCCTTGCTGTTTTTGGGCTCGAGTTCCGCGTACAGCAAGCGGATGACGCGCTCCAAATCACCCTCGGCTCGAGCCAGGTAATCCTCGGCGATCAGCAGCAAGGACTCATCAAAGGTTCGCCAATCAGCCATCGCGTCGCGCATTGCTGCGATCTCTCCCTGCATAAGATAGTTGGCTGCAACCTGGAAACACATGACATCGCGCTGATACTTGCTCGGCATTTTGCTGGCGAGACCCTTTTTGAACCATTGCTGGGCTCCTCTGGAGTCCCACAAAAACTGGAGACTTCCGCCACCTCCCCAGACCGCATAAAAAAAACAACCCGGGTCTTCGATCGCAGACAACTTCTCCCACACAGATGTCAGGAGACTTAAAGCTTCGCTTATTCGCCCCGAACAGAGCAGTTGGACAGCGAACTGAGCAGCTGTGACGCACCAGCCGTCTTGATTGCCCAACTGTTCGGCTGTTTCCATGGCGCGGGTATATGCCGACACCGCCTCGCGAATGAGGGCTTTCTCCGCGGTTGCGGCACCGAGGGAATGGTAGAGGCTGCGAAGTTCCTGGTTGCGCGGGCCCTGACTCAATACCATTTCGGCCTTGCGCAGATGTATCAGGGCTTGATCGATATCCTTCCGTTGCCCCGCACTGGAGAGAACCTGCCCTAGAGTCAGCTGCACCAGGGCAGCCTCACGTGGGAGATTCAACTGGTCGTACTCGGCTGCCGCCGACACGAGGTGCTCGGTCCCGAGCCGCGTATCCGTTTGCTGAAGTAGAACACCTAGTTGGGTGAGCAGTGCAGCATGTTGCTGGCGGTCGGTACCATGGCGCTGAATAAGCGCGAGTGCATCCTCGAAGTGAGAGATTGCGTCGTTGTAAGCATAGAGCGTCTGTGCCGTTTTGCCTGCCCTAATCGAATAGTCGATCGCTTTCTCGACGACGCCAGCCTCCAGATAGTGATGCGCGAGCGCCGCAACGTGTGGCGTAAGATTTTCGGCGTGCATCTGCTCCAGCGCCTCCGCTGTCGCGCGATGGAGTCGCATCCGCTCCGCCTCGGTCGAGTCTTTGTAGAGCGACTCGCGGATAAGCGGGTGGGTGAAGCGATAGCTGTCATGCGATGCGAATGCGACGACACCCACTTCGAACGCCTCGTCCATCAACTCGCTGGATGCTCCAGCGGTTAAGTCGCTGATTCGCCTGAGCAACGCAGTGTCGAATTCCTGTCCCACTACTGCCGCAATGGCCAGAACGGACTGCGCTTGCGTCGATAACAATCCCAGCCGCTTGCGGATCGCGCCGCGCACATCCTCCGGTAGCTTGAACCCCCGTAGATCCAGGCGATCCAAAGTCCCCAGCTTTCGCTCAGCTAGCAGCACCCTGACGATTCCATCAACGAACAGCGGATTACCGGCGGTGACGCGATGCAGCTCCGATGCGAAGGCGGCGCTGTGCAGGCGTCGGGCGCGGTGCTCGACGATCTGTGCCACTTCGTCGTGTTCGAGACCCGCAAGCGGTATCGCACGACCATAGCGGAGGATCTCGCCGATAGTCTCAGATAAACGGGGCGAACTACGCACCTCGGCGTCGCGATAGGTCCCGACTATTACGATACGAGCATCGGTCAGCCCGCGCGCGACGAACTTCAGCAATTCGAGCGAGCTCTGATCGGCTTCGTGAAGGTCGTCAAGAATCACCAACAGTGGAGCGGAACGCGCAACCTGCTTGAGCAAGGTCGCGACCGCATCGAACAGCCGAAAGCGCGCCTGCTCCGGATCGGACAGAGCACGCGGTAGGACTGTTTCCGGCGACAATTCGGGAATCATCTGCGCTATCTCAGGTGGCAGAGCAGAGTGCCGCTCCCGCTCGCGCGTCTCATGGAGAATGAGTGAGCGCGTGACGTCGACCCAGGGCAAATAGGTCGGCGCGCCGCCGCCTTCCCAGCATCGGCCCCACACGACTCGCATCCCGCGCGATGCGGCGTCGGCCGCGAGCTCGTCTGCGAGACGAGTTTTCCCGATTCCCGGCTCGCCGGAGATTAGAAATACTCCGCCCAGCCGCCCCCTACCCGAAGTCGCATCCGCGAGCCCGTCGCGCAACTCCGACAGTTCCCGCTCGCGTCCTACGAATTGCGGCCGGGCCGTCGCGGAGCGTTGGTTTTCGTCCCCTCCCGTAGATGCCACCTGGAACTCCGGTTGTCGGCAAAGATGCCGAAGCCGCAGAGTACCGAAGTTTACGAAGGCGCCGCTCAGAGGTCTACAGCGATCCCATGAACCGGGCCGGCCAAGCCGGGCGAGCATACCGAGGAAGCTTTGCGCGACTGGGGCTTCACCAACTCGAGCTTGGAGACGCTGCGCAAATGCGGCGCGATCGGCTAGGAGGATAGTTCGTCGAGCAGGGACTTGGCGTCCTTCAGGTCGGCGGTGTCGAAGCCTTCGGTGAACCAGTTGTAGATTTCAGCGAGCATCGCTCGCGCTTCATCGCGCTTGCCTTGGTTGTCGAGCAACCGCGCGAGGCTGGTCGTCCCGCGCAATTCCCACGACTTCGCCTTCTGTTTGCGCGCAATGTCGATCGCAGTGCGGAACGATTGCTCCGCTTGCGCGGCATTCGATGCGTCCTGCGTCAGAATCAGTTCGCCCTTCAGCCGATGCACCTCCGCCTCGTGCATCCGCTGCCCAGTTCTCTCGATGGTCAGGAATGATTCGTCGAACGAGCGAAGACCTTCATCGAACCGCCCCGCCCGCCCGAGCGCGTCGGCAATCAAGGCGAGAACATAGTCGCTTAAAAGCTCGGAGCCGGCGGCCCTGTGCTCCGACAAATTCTGTCGCGTCCGCGCGATGCCGCCGTCGAGATCGCCCGCCATCGTATCAGCCCATCCGAGGAACATCCCGCACAAGGCGCGTCGAGTTACACCGCCACTCTCGGTCGATAGTGCTAATGCTGCTTCCGCCCTTTCTCTCATGAGCGCAAGCTCGCGGCGGAGTGCAAAAATGTATTTGGCCAGGTTGTGTACCGCCTCCAGGACAGATTTTGATCCGGATTCGTTCGCGATTGCAGTCGCGCGATTTACTCGCTCGAGTGAGCGACCAGGATAACCCAGCAACCAGAGGTTCCATCCCGATACGATGTTGCCCACCGCTTCATTTACCTGCAGCGGGACCCGCTCGGCGTTGGGCACGAACCCGGCGCGCTGGCGCAAAGCCCCGGCTCCCTGCTTCGCCATGGTTTCCGACAGCGCCAACGCTCGCTCGAATTCTTCGGCGGCAAGTTCGGGGGCGCCGGAGTACATCCTCGACAGCGCCAAACCAAACACAGCCTCCGCGATATGTTCCGCGCTGCCCTGCCGCTCCGCGCGTGCAAGCATCTCGGCGCTTAAATCGCTGGACTTGTAAACGTCGGGCCGAGACTGGAGGACCCATGCGACTCCACGGAGGGCAGCCCAGGTCTTTTCCCAATCGATCCCGGGGCGCCGGCTAAGCTCCAGCGCGCGTGCCGCCGAGTGCTCGGCTTCGAGTGAGCCCCAGCCCTTGATCATAAGCAGTGCAGTAGAGGATGCGTTCCTCAGGTCCAACTCCAACTCGGCGCGCCGGTCGTCATCGGCGAGCTTCTGCAGGATTTCGAGGCCCGTTTCGAACTGAGCGACCGCTTCGGCATTAGACCCACGGTCGACGCATTGCTCGACCGCCCTCAGGCAATATTCCACCGCTTTGAGCGGATTGCCGCCGCGCGCAAAGTGATGCGCCAGCTCGGCGACGTGGTCGTCGAGGCTGTCGGCATACATCGATTCGAGCGCGCCGCCGATTCGTCCGTGCAGCACTCGGCGGCGTTCGTTCAGGACTGAATGGTAGGCGACGTCATGGGTCAGCGCGTGCTTGAAGATGTACTCGATGTCGCCCGACGCCGGCTGCTCGTAGATGAACTCGCCGAGCTGCAGCTCGGTCAGCATCGGCTCCAGCTCCGCTCCGGGCTTCGCGGCAACTCTGCGCACCAGGCCGAGTTTGAACTCGGTGCCGACGACAGCGAGCGTCTGCAACAAATCTTTGCGATCCGGCGCGAGCCGATCGATGCGCGCGGCTAAAATCGCCTGCACCGTCGGCGGGATCTTGAGTTCGCTCAGCGGCTTGGTGAGCTTGATCGCTCCGTTGCGCACGAGCGCGCCCTCGTCGAGCAGCACCTGCACCGTCTCCTCCATGAAGAACGGATTGCCTTCGGTCTTTTCGATAATGAGGCGCTTGAGCGGACCCACTTCCGCACCGTCGCCGAGCAGCGCACTCAACATCTCGTCGGCACTCTCCTTGCCCAGCGGATCGAGCCGCAACTGCGTGTAGTAAGTTTTTGAATTCCACTGATGCGAGTATTCGGGGCGATAGTTCACCAGCATCAGGATGCGCGCGGTGCCTATAGAGTCGGCGAGCAGATTCAGAAAGCCCTGCGACTCGTCATCGACCCAGTGCAAGTCCTCGAAGATAACGATCAGCGGCTGATTGAGCGACTCGCGCAACAGGATGCGCTTGATAGCGTCGAGCGCGCGCCGCTTGCGAATCTGCGGCTCCATCTCGGCGACCGGACTGCTCTCGTCGCCAAGCCCGAGCAGCGAATGCACATATGGCAGCACGTCTTCGAGCGAGCGGTCGAGCGTGAGCACCTTGCCGTTAATCTTCTCGCGTCGTTTGCGCTCGTCGTCATCCGAGTTGATCTCGAAATAGCTCCACAGCAGATCGATCACCGGCAGGAATGCCGACGCCTTGCCGTGCGAGACCGAGAACGCTTCGAGCACCATCCAGCCCGATTGCGAAACCGCCTTGAACTCGAATATCAGGCGCGATTTGCCGACGCCCGCCTCGGCCATCGCGGCGACAATCTGCCCGCGGCCGGCCTTGGCCTGCTCGGCCGCGCGCTTGAGCGCATCCATCTCGGCCTGCCGCCCGACGAACTTCGACAAGCCGCGCCCCGCCGATCGCTGCAGCCGCGTGCGCAGCGGTCCCAGCCCCGTCACTTCGTACACGTTGACCGGTTCGCCGACGCCCTTGACCCTGGTCGGACCGAGCGGCTTGAGGGTGAAATAGCCTTCGCAAAATTTGCGCGTCTGTTCGCTGGTCGCGATCGATCCGGTCGGCGCCAGCGCCTGCATCCGCGACGCGAGATTGGTCGTGTGCCCAATCGGCGTGTATTCAGTATGTCCCCGGCCGGTCGCGATCGACCGCACTACTACTTCGCCGGTGTTTACGCCGACGCGCGCTTCGATCGGCAGGTTGCCGGCCTCGCGCAATCGCCCCGAGTAGCGTTTCAGTTCTTCCTGCATCCGCAGCGCCGCATACAATGCTCTCTGTGGATGGTCCTCGTGCGCGACCGGCGCGCCGAACAGCGCGAAGATGCCGTCGCCGGTGCTCTGCACGATGTAGCCGTCGTAGCGGCGGACCGCGTCGATCATCAATTTGAGCGCGGGATCGACAATCGCGCGCGCTTCTTCAGGATCGAGATCCTGTTCGAGTTCCGTCGAGCCCTTGATATCGGCGAACAGCGCCGTGACCGTCTTGCGCTCGCCTTCGAGCGCTTCGGCTGAAGCACGCTCCGGTGTGACGCGCACGTTGGAGGCCGATTCCTGCGCCGACGCGGCCGCGGCTTCTACGCGGGCGCCACTTGTGAGCGAAGCGCCGCACTTGCCGCAGAAGTCGGAGGTCGCGGGATTTTCCGCCTTGCACTTCGCGCAATGCCTGGCGAGCGCATTGCCGCATTTCGCGCAGAAGTTGTTGGTCGAGGGATTATTGGTCCCGCATTTTGAGCAGCGCATCGTATTCCGGGAAATCGGCGAGCCGACAATATCACTCAATGCAGCGAAAGTAATACTCGCCCGCGGAATAGAAGCGGCAGCACGAAAAAACGTCCGGCGTCGATCGCGCCCGGGCCGTCGCGCTTCCCCTCTCCTCTACTTCGCGTCGCTGCCGTTCGGTCCGCGCTGCTGCGGGATGATTCCTTGCTGCAGGCGCTCCTGCAGATTCTGCGGGCGCGGAATGCCGATCGCCGAGTCGCCCTCGAGCTTGTCGAGCATCTCTTTGCCGCCATATTGCTGGATGAGCCGCTTCGGCAGCGCCTCGATAAGGTAGTCGGCCGGCATCTTCGGCGCGTCGTCGCGCTTGCGCTTCATCACCATCTCGATGATTGGCGCGAGCTCCTTCGCTTTGTTGGCTCGATAAGCGACATCGCGCTCCGCGAACTCGGGCAACACTTCCCTGCCGAACAGCTCGATCGACTCCATGATGTGCTCGTGGCGATTCTTCCCCGCCTGCATCACGAAGATCATTTGATCGACGCCGGCATTCTCGAAACGCCGGAAATACTCGCGCAATTGATCCGGCGTGCCGACCGCGCCGCGCAAGCCCTGCTGAGCGCCCTCATCATTGTCGAGCCGCGCGCTGAGCCGCCGCTGGCGCATCGCGATTGCGACGTCGGGCGAGTACCCGCGCTCGGCGCGCTTGTGCGTAAACTCCTCCCACACATTCGACACTCCCGGTTTGTGATCGCCGAAGACGTAGTAGTGGCCGAGTGAGTAGCCGAAGAAGTTGCCGCCTTCGAGCCCGCGCAGGACGGCTTCGCGCTCGTCCTGATGGCACATCATCGGGGTGACGCACGAAATCTCAGGATTGATCGCGCGACCAATCGGCACGCATTTCTCCGCGAGCGTCCGGCGGTAGTCGCCGACCCAATGCACCGCTTCTTCGGGATCGATGAAGGAGAACGTCAGCGCGCCGATGCCGTTTTCCGCCGCGAGCAGGATCGTCTCGCGCCGCGAGCATGCGACCCACACCGGCGGATGCGGTTTCTGCACCGGCTTGGGCACCACGTTGCGCGGCGGCATCTTGACATACTTGCCATCGACCCCGCCGAACGGGACTTCCATCATGCAGCGGAGCGCGGTCTCGAGCCCCTCGCGCCACATCTCGCGCTTCAACGCGGGCGCGAGATTAAAGCCGCCGAGCTCGGCGAGCGATCCCGACTCGCCCGAGCCGAATTCGACGCGCCCCTTCGACACCAGGTCGAGCATCGCGATTCGCTCGGCGATGCGCGCGGGATGGTTGTAGCCGGGCGCAGTCAGCACGATACCGTGGCCGAGTCGCATCTTCGTCGTGCGCTGGCTCGCCGCCGCGAGAAAAACCTCGGGCGCGCTCGAGTGCGAGTACTCTTCCAGAAAGTGATGCTCGACTTCCCACACGTTGGTGAAGCCGAGCTTATCCGCGAGCTCGATCTGATCGAGTGCGTCCTGGATCAGTTGCAGCTCGCTCTTTTCCTCCCATGGACGTGGAAGCTGATGCTCGTAGAAGAGTCCAAATCTCAAAGTGTCGCTCCTTGCTGCCGAATTGCGGTCAACTGGACTGACCTAACGGACGTTAGCCTATCGGCGAATATTCTGGCAAGGCTGGCGCGGGCGCGGCCCGCTCAACTATAAAATCGCCATGCGCAAATTCGCTCGAATCCAGTGGGGCGGGCCGCCGTGCCCGTCAATGCTTCCCCGCGTCGCGCTTCTTGCCGCGATCGTTCTGGCTGTTGCTATCATGTCGCCGACGCGCCCCGCTGCCGCCGGCGACGCCGTCCCGCACACTATCGACGTCAACGGCGTCAGCCGCACCTACCTGCTCTACCTGCCATCGGGCCAGAGCGGAAAACGTCTGCCGGCTTTCATCATGATGCATGGCAGCGGCAGCACTGACACGCAGCAGGAGCGCTACTCTGACTTCGACGCGTTCGCCCTCGCCAATGGCCTCGTCGTCATGTATCCGAACGGCATCGACAAGCACTGGAACGACGGCCGCGCGATCGGGCACCAATCGATGGCCGACGATATCAGCTTCATCAAGGCGATGCTGGCGGAGGTGATTGCGCAGGGAGTGATCGATCCCAAGCGGGTCTATGCGGCTGGAATTTCCAACGGCGGCTTTATGGCGCAACACATGGCGTGCGTGATGCCCGACGCGCTGGCCGGAATCGCCGTGGTCGCGGCGACCCAGCCGGTCGATGCGGCGTGTCCGTCGCCGCACGCGATGCCGGTGATATTTTTTCAGGGCACCGACGACAAACTGGTTCCGTTCAATGGCGGCCCGATTGCTCCGCAATTCGGCAATCGCGGCTCCGCGATGAGCAATGCGCAGGCGGTCGCGATCTGGCAAAAACGCAACGGCTGCGGCGCCGCGCAAAAAACGCAGTTGCCGACGAAGAATGATCCGATGGCGGTAACTGTCGAGACCTATTCGTGTCCGGCCGGGCGCGGGCTGGAAAACGTGGTCGTTCAAGGCGGCGGGCACACCTGGCCGGGCGCGCATCAGGGATGGCTGGCCAACCGAATCCTCGGCCCGGTGACCGGCAACATAAACGCCGACGAAACGATGTGGGCCTTCTTCGAGTCGCAAGCCCCGAAGTGAGTGCTCGCGATCGGCTAGGCGTTTAGCTCGTTGAGCAGGGACTTGGCCTCCTTGAGGTCGGCGGTGTCGAAGCCTTCGGTGAACCAGTTGTAGGTATTGGCGAGCATCGCGCGCGCTTCGTCGCGACGACCTTGCGCTGCGAGCAGCCGCGCGAGGCTTGTAGTCGCGCGCAGCTCCAGCATTTTTGAACTCATCTTTTGGGCGAATGCGATCGCCTCGCGAAAGTCGGCCTCCGCCGGTTTGGCCTCGCCAACTTTCTGCCGCAGCTCGCCGCGTATCCTGAACATCTCGGGCTTGGCCAATACTTCTTGAGGACTCATATGGAGTGCTTGCTCGATCGTGATTAAAGCGTCGCCGGTCATGCCACCCAGCCCCTGAACCTCGGCCAGGCATAAGAGCGCCTCGGCGGCTAAAGATCTGACATTGGCCTCGATCAGCTCGGCCAACCCCTCGCGAATCAGCGAGATGCTATCGTCCGTGCTGCCAAGCTGTGCCCGCGCCCATCCGATGATCGGGAGGGAGTTCCGGAAACCGCTCATCCCGTGCTCTTCGGAAAACGCAGAAGTCTGTGTGGCTACGGCGCTGGCGCGCTCCGGTTCCCTCAGCAGCCGGTAGAAATAGGCTTCCATGCTGCGGGCGACCATTATCGCGAAGGGATCTTTGGTCTCGTGTGCAAGCGTGATCGCTTCGGCTATACGTTCACGCGCGGTTGCGATGCGACCGAAGTGCCACGCGCAAACCGCTGCTGTTCCCAATACAATTGAGCCAGCGCCGGAATTGGCCTCGAACGTGGCCGCCTGGCGGAAGGTTTGCCAAAGGGCGAAACAGGCTTCGACTCCCGGCAGATCGCCGCGATAGTAGTGGGCCTGGAGTTGGGCGTGATGCGCGGCAGCCAGGCTCGTAGGGCTGCCTTCGCGTTCGGCCAGTTCGAGTATCTGGTCCGCCAGCGCCGCAGAGGTGGCATAGTCGCCCGTACGCAAAACGGTTATCCGAACCAGGTTTAGTTGCGCGACGAGTTCGGCAAGGTTGCCATACTTCTCCGCAAGGGTCGCGGCACGGGCTGCCAGCGCGCGAGTCTCAGGCGCATCGACGCCCTTTACGCGCCACAGCACCTGGACCAGCGGACGGGTAAGACCAAGTTCGGTCGCGTCACGTGCCGGCGTTTCCGGCAGCGTGTTGAGCAGCTCGAGCCCCTTGTGCAACTGCACTCGAGACTCGGCCAGGGCGAAGCGCGCGAGCGACTGCTTGCCTGCGAGCATCAGGTACCGGATCGCCTTATCGACGTTGGCGCTGCGGGCGAAGTGATGCGCCAGCTCGGCCAGATGATCGTCGAGATGCTCCGCGTAAAGGGCTTCGATGGCGTTGCCGGCGCGATCGTGGAGCACCCGGCGGCGTTCCATCAGCAGCGAATTGTAGGCGACTTCCTGCGTGAGCGCGTGCTTGAAGGTGTACTCGACATCGCCGACCGCCGGCTGCTCGTAAATGAACTCACCCAGCTGCAAGTCGTTGAGCATGCGGTTGAGATCTTCGTCCGATTTCCCGACGACCGCACGAATCAACGACAGTGGAAATTCGCGCCCGATGACCGCCAGCGTCTGCAGCAGGTCTTTCCCGTCGGACGGCAGGCGGTCGATGCGCGCGGCGAGAATCGCCTGCACAGTAGGCGGTATCTTCAACTCGCCCAGCGCCTTGGTCAGCTTCACCGCGGTGCCGTCGCGCACCAGCGCGCCTTCGTCGAGCAGGACCTGCACCGTCTCTTCCATGAAGAACGGATTGCCCTCGGTTTTTTCAGTGATCAATTTCTTGAGCGCCGCCAGTTGCGCGTCAGCGCCGAGCATGGCGGAGAGCATCTCATCGGCCGACTCTTTGCCCAGCGGATCGAGCCGCAACTGCGTGTAGTAGGTCTTCGATCCCCACTGATGCGAGTACTCGGGCCGGTAGTTCACCAGCAGCAAAATTTTCGCGGTCCCGATCGAGTCGGCGAGCAGATTCAGGAACGCCTGCGTCTCCTCGTCGATCCAATGCAAGTCCTCGAAGATCACCATCAGCGGCTGGTTGAGCGACTCGCGCAGCAAGATCCGCTTGATCGCGTCGAGCGTGCGCCGCTTGCGCACCTGCGCGTCCATCTGCCCCAGCGGATCGTCGCCTTCGACGATCCCCAGCAGCGCGAACAGATACGGCAGCGTGTCTTCGAGCGCGCGATCCAGCGCCAGCACCGCTCCGATTACCTTGGCGCGACGCGAGCGCTCATCGTCATCGCCGACAATCTTGAAATAGTTGTGCAGCAGATCGATCACCGGAAAATACGCCGCCGCCTTCCCGTGCGACACCGAAAACGTTTCGAGCACCATCCAGCCCGACTGATTCTTCACCTTGAACTCGAAGCACAGGCGCGACTTGCCGGTCCCCGCCTCCGCCATCGCCGCAACGATTTGCCCCCGTCCGGCTTTCGCCTGCCCGGATGCGCGCGCGAGCGCTTCCATCTCGCGCTCGCGCCCGACGAACTTCGTCAGCCCGCGCCCCGCCGAGCGCTGCAGCCGCGTGCGCAGCGGTCCGAATCCCGTCACCTCATAGACGTTGACCGGTTCAGTGACACCTTTGACCTTGGTCGGACCCAACGGCTTGAGTGCGAAATATCCCTCGACCTGCCTGCGCGCCTGCTCGCTGATTGCGATCGATCCGGTCGGCGCCAGCGCCTGCATTCGCGATGCGAGATTAGTGGTGTGGCCAATCGGTGTGTATTCAGTATGTCCATCGCCGGTCGCAATCGAGCGCACCACGACCTCGCCCGTGTTCACGCCGACGCGCGCTTCGATCGGCAGGTTGCCGGCCTCGCGCAATCGCGCCGAGTAGCGCTTAAGTTCTTCCTGCATCCGGATTGCCGCGTATAGCGCGCGCTGCGGATGATCCTCGTGGGCAACCGGCGCGCCGAACAGCGCGAAGATGCCGTCGCCGGTGCTCTGCACGATGTAGCCGTCGTAGCGGCGCACCGCGTCGATCATTAATTTGAGCGCCGGATCGACAATCGCGCGCGCCTCTTCGGGATCAAGGTCCTGCTCCAGCTCCGTCGATCCCTTGATATCGGCAAACAGCGCGGTGACCGTCTTGCGCTCCCCCTCCAGACTTTCAGGCGCCGGGGTCTCAGCCACTCGAATCGGTGCATCATTCGATTTCTTTGCGGCCGTCGCCGTAGGCGCTCCTAGAGCCGTGCCGCACTCTCCGCAAAAGCGTTTGCCCTCTGGATTATCGGCGCCGCATTGCGGACAGAGATTCGCGAGCGCCGCGCCGCAGTCACCGCAGAACTTCTTGCCCTCGGGATTTTCAGCTTTACACTTCGCGCAGCGCATCGGCTCGGTCCCCAATCGCGACCCGGAGATGCGCGATTATCGGCAAAACGAATTGCAAAGGAAACACTGGGTTCCAAGGGGTCACCCCTTGGCGCCCGCCGCGCAGGCGTGACTTCTCTTAGGCCCGGCCGGTGAGGCGCGCGCGCTCGAGGACGCCCTCGAATATTCGCACCGCGACTGCGTCCACCAGCATCCCGCCAGCGCCTGCGGCGCCTGCGCCGTCGCGCGTCGCCGCCTGGTACGCCTCGGACATTTTGCGCGCGTTTTCTATTTCGTGCGGCGTCGGCGCGAACACGTCGTTGGCGATTTCGATCTGACTCGGATGTATCGCCCACTTGCCGACCGCGCCGAGCGTCGCCGCCCACGTCGCCTCGCGCCGATAGCCGTCGGCATCCCTGAAGTTGCCGAACGGCCCGTCGATCGCGTCGATACCGTTGGCGCGGCACGCCGTGATCATCCGCACCCGCGCGTGATGCCACATGTCGCCGGGATATCGCAGCGCCGGGTCGCTAGCGACGCCAAAGCGCATGCCCTGGCTGGCGGACAGATCTCCAAATCCTAAAATAAGCGCCTCGAGCCGCGGCGACGACGCCGCAATTTCCTCGACCCGCGCCAGCGCCGCGCTCTCCTCGATCAAAGCTTCGAGACCGATTTTGTTCTTCAAGCCCAGCTTGGTCTCAACCTGCGTCAAAAGCGTGTCGAAGAACCAGATGTCGCGCGGCGCCTTCGGCTTCGGCACGATGATAACGTCGAGCTTGTCGCCCGCACCCTCGACGATTTGGATCACATCGTCGTGCGCCCAATGCGTGTCCGCGCCGTTGACGCGCACCGCGCGAACCTTTTTGCCCCAATCGAGATTGCGTAGCGCCGCGACCGCGTTCTTGCGCGCCGCTTCTTTCTGCGCCGGCGCGACCGCGTCTTCAAGGTCGAGAAAAACCATGTCGGCTGCCGTCGCCATCGCTTTCTCGATCATTTTCGGGCTCGAAGCCGGCGTCGAAAGTTCAGACCGTCGTAGTCGAAGCGTCATGCTTGCTCCTTGTGCGCGATTGAGATTCCCGCTTCTGCCAGCACCTGCCCGGTGTGCTCGCCCAGGCGCGGCGCGCGCGCGTAAATTCCCGACGGCGTGCCCGTCAGCTTGATCGGACATCCCGCAAGCACAATCGGCGGATTGTCGCCCGGCTGCTCGACCTCGACCAGCATCCCGCGCGCGCGTGGATGCGGGTCCTCGAAAATATCTTTGGCAGTGTTGACCGGGCCGACCGGCCCCCTCCCGCCGATCGCATCGACGATTTCGCGAGTGCTATGCGCCTGCGTCCATTCGCTCAGAATGCCGCGCACGAACTCGGCATTGGCAACTCGCCGGTTAACGTTGCGCGTGCGATTATCGGTCGCGAGCTCAGGCCGGCCGATCGCATCGCACAGAATCTTCCAATGATTCTCGCCCGGCGCCGCGATCGCGACTGCGCCGTCGCGCGTCGGAAAAATATCGAACGGACACAGCACCGGACTGCCGTTGCCGCCGGGTGCGCGCACAATGCCGGCGCCCGAGTAGCTGTAAACGATCATCTCGCTCAGCGCGAGTATTGCGTCGTACATCGCCACGTCGAGAAACTGCCCCTGCCCTGTTCGGCGCGCCGCATGAATCGCCGATACCACTCCCAGCGCGGCGAGCGTCCCGGGATAAATGTCGCCGACGGCGGGACCGGCTTTGTAGCCCGCGCCGCCTTGCGGACCGGTCACCGCGACCAGCCCGCCCATGCTCTGCGCGACGATGTCGAACGCGGGCCACTCCGCATAGGGACTGGCGCCGGTGCGCGGATCGCCGAAGCCGCGAATCGCCGCATAGACCAGCGCCGGTTTGATCTCGCGCAGCCGTTCGTAGCTGATTCCCGCGCGATCCATCACTCCCGTCTTCGCATTCTCGACCACCGCATCCGCCGTCCGCACCAGCCTGAAAAACGTCTCGCGGTCCGCGTCGGTCTTGATATCGAGCACGACGCTGCGCTTGTTGCGATTCACACTCGCGAAGTATCCGCCGTAGTCGCAGCCTTTTCGATCGGCGGGAAACGGCCCCAGACCCCGGCTCATATCGCCGGCTGGCGGCTCGACCTTAATAACGTCGGCGCCGAGATCTGCCAGCAGCATCGTGCAGTACGGACCGGCCAGCGCCTGCGTCAGATCGAGCACGCGGACGTTGGTGAGCGGCCCGGTGCGCGCGGTCATCGATTGCCCCAATGCGAGCGGCGCTTGATCAGCACCGTGCGCTCGCCCTCGAAGACGATCGTGCCGTCGTGCTTGGCGCCCCAATGCTTGAAGCGGACGATGCCGGCGTCGTCGCGATCGGCATCGCGCTTCTCGAGCACTTCGCTGTAGGCGTAGAGCGTGTCGCCATGAAAAACCGGCGAAGTGAACCTGACGTTGGTGAGGCTAAGTTCCGCGAGCGCGTTTTCAGCGGTATCCTGCGTCGCCAGCCCGATGCACACCGATCCGGTGACGAGGCCGAAGACCAGGCGCTGGCCGAATTGGGTCGAGCGCATGCGATGCTCGTTGTAGTGGCCATCGGCGGTGTTCAGCACGAGCTTCGTGAGCATCTGATTTTCGACTTCGCCGATGGTGGTGCCGCGCGCGTGACGCAACTTCGCGCCGACTTCGAAATCCTCGAAGTAGTTTCCGCTGCCGGTCAGTTTCGATATCGACGTGCTCATTTCTCACTTTCTCACTTTGGGCAGCAGGCGGTCGGAAATAATGCGCAACTGAATTTCGGAAGTGCCTTCGAAAATCTTGGTCAATCGCGCGTCGCGCCAGTAGCGCTCGAGCGGAAAATCCTTGGTGTAGCCGTAGCCGCCATGAATCTGCAGCGCCTGACTGGTGACGCGCTCGGCCATCTCCGAAGCGAACAGTTTCGCCATCGAAGCTTCCTTGTCGCATCGCCGCTTGCTGTCCACTTCGGTCGCGACGAAGTACATAAGCTGGCGCGCGGCTTCGATCTCGGTCGCCATCTCGGCCAGCTTGAATCGAATCGCCTGGAATTCTCCGATCGGCTGGCCGAACGCGACCCGCTTCTGCGCGTATGCCAGCGAATCTTCGAGACCGCCGCGCGCGAGTCCGATCGCACGCGCCGCGGTATGCACGCGCGCGACTTCGAGCCCGCTGACCGCGCCGTAGAATCCCTTGCCCTCGCCGCGGTCTTCGCGCTCGCGGCCGAGCAATGCGTCGGCGGGCAGCTTGAAGTTGTCGAAGTGCAGCTCCCACGTCTTCCAGCCGAAGTAGCCAATCTTGCGAATCGGCGAGCCCGTGAGTCCCGGCGGAAACTTGCCGCGCTCCTTCAGCACCAGGAACTGGCTGATGCCCTCGTGACGGCGGCGCGGATCGGACGGCTGCTTGGTGCGCGCCAGCACCGAAATGAAATCGGCGCCGTCGGCGAAGGTGCACCAGGTCTTGGTGCCGTTCAGCATCCAGCCGTCGCCATCGCGCGTCGCCTTGCACGAAACGTTGGCGAGATCGGAACCCGCGTCCGGCTCCGACAGCGCCGCCGCGCCGAGGAATTCTCCGCGCGCCATCCGCGGCAGATACTCGCGCCGCTGCGCCGCGGTGAAACCGCCGCCGAGTCCGTTGCCGCGCGCGATTATGCTCGCGACGCTCATCCACGCACGCGCGAGTTCCTCGGTAATGAGCGCGTACTCGAACGCGCCGAGGCCAAGCCCGCCGTATTCCTCCGGTATGACCACGCCGAAGTAGCCCATCTCGGCGAGCTTGTCGCGCAGCGCCATCGGGATGTCGCCCTGCTCCGGGTCGAGCTTGTTGGCGATGGGCAAAACTTCGTTCATCGCGAAGTCGCGCGCCGCATTCTGAATCATCCGCCGCTCGTCGGTCATGTAACTCACAGTGGCGCTCCTCTGCGTTTGGCGACGAGGTTGGTGCGCTCGTAGCTGATGACGAGTTCGTCGCGTTGATTGCGCGCTTCGGTGCGCCAGGTGACGATGCCGAAGTTGCCGCGGCTGGCGGATTCGCGCGTCGAGACCACGGTGCTGCGCGCCGTCAGCGTGTCGCCCGGATAAACCGGCCGATGAAATTCCAGGTTGTTGATGCCGAGAAACGGCCCGCCCGCTTCGCTCAAATCCTCGACCGAGATGCCGACCACGGTGCACGCGATCAGCATCGGATTGACAACCACGTCGGGATGTCCGTGCGCGCGCGCGTATTCGGCGTTGAAGTAGAGCGGGCAATGCGCGAGCGTCGCGGTAGTGAACAGCGAATTGTCGCCGGCGTTTATCGTGCGGCCCCAATGATGCTCGAAGACCTGGCCCTGGTGAAATTCCTCGAACGAATGGCCTTTGTGGACGAGCTTGAACTGACTGAAGTCGGGATCTGCCATAAACTAGCTCCTAGCAGAACTCTCGGCGCGCCGCGAATTCCTAGTCAGCAACCGAGACGCGCGCCCCGCCATAGTATGCCTTGCCGAACGACGGCCGTGCGCTTATACGCGCGTACCAGTCCGTCATGCCGGGCAAATCGCGCCAGATATCTTCAAGGCCGATATCCGACATGCGCACTATTGTCGGCAGAACGCACAGGTCGGCGAGCGAGATAGCGTCTCCCGCCAGCCACGCTCCCTTCGCGACCGCGCTGTCGATTCGCTCGACGGTCTGCCGCAGCCGCTCGGTGGACTCGTCCACCTGATCTTTCGAAAAACCTTCGGCGCCGAATTTCCGGTAATGTCCCTTGCGCAGCGGCGTCGCCGCGATGTATCGCGCACGCTGCGCGTCGCTCATCTGGCGCCATCCCTTGAGAAACAGCTCGTTAAACGACGGCACCCGAATCGCCGCGGTCGGCACCTCCTCGATGTAGCGGAGCCATGCGCGAACTCGCGCGCGGCCGTAGGCGTCGCGCGGCATCAACGCGCTGCCTTCGTCCGGCGCGATCTCTTCGAGGTATTCGCAGATCACCGACGAATCAATTACGGGCCGGCCGTCATGCACCAGCGTTGGCACCACGCCATTAGGATTGAGCGCGAGGTACGCAGGCTTCAGATGATCGCCGGTTGCGAACTCGATCGGATGACTCGTCCAATCCAGCCCCTTCTCGGCCAGGCACAGTCGGACCTTCTGACTGCAGGTCGAAATGTGTGCGTGGTACAGCTCAAGCATTTGCGTCGCCTCCCGCTCTCTCGAAGCGCTAACCTACAACTATTCCACCGCTTCCAGAAAATGCTCGAATCGTGCAAGATGGCGGCTGATTCACAATCACCGGAGACTCATATGAAGACAGAGACTGTCGAATACAAGGACGGCGACGTTACCCTTCGCGGCTACCTGGCGTATGACGAGAAGAAGTCCGGCAAGCGCCCCGGGGTTCTCGTGATGCCCGAGGCGTTCGGACTGGGCGAGCACGCAAAGAAGCGCGCCGAGCGGCTCGCCGAGCTGGGTTACGTTGCGTTTGCCGGCGACCCTTACGGCAACGGAGTCGAGGTCTCAACCCTGCCCGAAGCGATGAAGCTTGCGACGCCATTGTTTACCGACCCGTCGAAACTTCGCAGACGCGGGCGAGCCGCACTCGATCATCTCGCATCGATTCCTCAGACCGATGCCGGCAGATTGGCCGCGATCGGATTCTGCATGGGCGGCACATTCTCGCTCGAACTCGCTCGCGATGGCGCGCCCCTAAAGGGAATAGTCAGCTTTCATGGCGGGCTACAGACGCAGAGAGCGGCAGAGGCGGGAAAGGTCAAGGCCAAGATCCTCGTGTGCACCGGCGCCGATGATACGATGATCCCGTTCGAGCAGGTCAACGCCTTCGAGGCCGAGATGAAAAAGGCCGGCGCGGACTGGCAAGTCATCACCTATGGAGGCGCGAAGCATAGTTTCACGAATCCGAACTCGGACAGTATCGGAATGCCCGGCATCGGCTACAACAAAGCCGTGGATGCGCGATCGTGGAGGGCTATGACTGATTTCTTCGAGGAGATATTCGCGGCCTAGCGGCGAGCTTTCTTCTTGGACCGAATCTCAGCAGCCATGGGACCGGCGCGATAGCCGGCGGTGAAAAAAGCGAACACGGCCAGCAGCGCCATCAAAGCGGCCGTGACCAGGGATATATAGACGGACCATCGCCGAATAGGTGTCGGGTGCAGTTCGATCGACACGCTATGCACCCCGGCTGGAATGCTGAAGGTTATTTCGCCGCTGTCCGATGCGGGCGAAGTAGCAACTTCTCGATTGTCCACTAGCACCGTCCATCCCGGATAGTCGAAGAGCGTGTCCTGCATCAGCGCGGGCTCGCTCGATTGCACTTTGAACGACTGGCTATCCGAGCTGACGGCAAGTTGTGTGACTTCGGGCGAGGAACGCACACCTTTTAGCAGGACGCTGTCAAAGCTTGGGCGATGATAGACAGTCCGCGGCTCATACTCTTCTCGAGTCGTGGTATTTATTCCTTTTTGCGCAATCAGGTCTCCGCTGTAATAGGCCTCATCATAAGTCTGAACGCCCTTCGGTTGAGTGTGCGCGATGTTGAGTAGCACCAGGGCTACAATGGCGACATACGCCAGCCGGGGGCCGAGGCGCTCGAAGGCATAAAGCGCCAGCAGCGGCATGAACAGCGCCGGTAGGCATAGAGTGCGCCACGGATAGACCAGGTATTGAAGTGTGGCCACGTGCTCCCAGATCTTCCATGACAAATCAGTGGCTAGAAGCGCGCCGGCAATCGACGCGCCGGCAAAGACTATCGCGTCGAGGCGGCGGCTAAGCTTAGCCGCGCGCATCGCGATTAGGAGTCCAGCCACCGCCAAAGCTATGTGGCCGAGTCCCAGCGAGTAAGAGATACCGTTCGTAGGACCGCGCATCGCGTAGCCGTAGCCCCAGGGCGACCAAAACAACTGGAACGGCGAGATTATATAGTTAGTCCAATTGAGAAGACCGGTGCGCAGAAGTCCGGTCTTGACGAAATCGCGTTCCAGCAGCGCCGGCAGCCAGAAGAAAGCACTGAGTCCCAGCCCGCCTGCAAGCACGGAACCGCCGGCCGCGGCAGTTTTCAGCCTGTGATCCGAAACCTCCGAGCGAACGGCGACAACCAGTGCGAACACCGGAAACATAAGCAACGCTACCGCGTTATGCGCCAGCGGCAGCGTCGCCACGGCTATCGCGCCAAGCGCTGCGGTTACTACTGCCGGACGCTGAAGCGCAGTGAGCAGCCCGAGCAATGCTATCGGAGCCACCGCGATCGCGGCCGACTCGGCAAATCGCCCACACACGTAAATGTCCAGCGCCTGGTAAGGAGCGAACAGCCATGCGGCAGCGGCGCCCACAGAGGCAACCCGTGAAAAGGAAAGTTTGCGCCCGATTAGAAAGACCGCGATGGCACCTAGAGCGAACAGAATCGCGAGTCCGAATTGAAGCGAGTTGGCCAGCGTCATACCGGCGTCGAAGAAGGGCAATGCCATCGCGTATATCAACGGCGGTGCGAATTCGAACAGCGGTTGTCCATGCCCACTGCCGAGATCCGGCGCCCAAACCGGCGGGAACTGATGGTCGCTCAATATTTTGGCGAACTCAGTAAGCCGCGGCGGGTACGCCAGCGAGTCGTGACCGTCGAGCAGGTTGCCGCTAAACAATGCGCGCGTGAAGAGCAGTATCAGGACCGCAAGCGCGAGCGCCGTTCGGGTGCGTGAGGTATCCCAACTCGTCGCCAATTTCGCCAGCCGCGCGGTAACGCTGCGCTCCATCGCGGCGTAATCGGGCCGCCGCATGCCTTGCGCGATTAGCCCCACTAAGATGAATCCGGCAATCAGCAGGATCGGCTTGATAGGTCCTGGATGGTATCGCACTTCTATCCGATGCTCACCGGGGCCGACGGGAATTGCGCAGAAGTTGGGATACACGCGAAATATTGGCGCGGGCTTTCCGTCAATCGTGGCCTGCTGGCCCGGAAAGTAAGTAATCTTCAGCAACACATAGCAGGGTCGTAGGATTGCGAGGCGAGCGCTATAGGTCTCGCCCTCTTTGCTTTCGGAAATTATTTCGCCGCGCGGAGTCGAGAACCGGGGATCAAGCGGAGGCAGTGCCTGAAACATCTTCCATTCGGGCACTCCCTTGATATCACCTCCCAGCGCGACCACCGCACCCGCCCGCACTCCAGGATCGTCCATCCACTTCCAGTCGCGGTTGAGCACAGTGGTGAGCGGGCCGTCGTAACGCGCGCCGATGTCCACCAGGCCGAAGTAACCTTCGGGCGAAGCCTCATAAACCGCGAGCTTGCCGTGAACTCCGCGACGCTTGAAGTAGGACGGCATCGGTTGAGCCGCCGGCGCGAGCACCGCGCGCATCGCGAATAACTGGGCCTGGTAGGGATCGCGCTCGTTGATCTCGGCCATCACGTCCGAACTCCATGACAAGCTGTGATAGAGAAAGCTGAGCTCGTCGAAGCCCGCGAGGGACAGAAAGGAATACGGCTGCGACTTGGCGATTTGGAATTTGGCCGCCCACATTCCAGTTGGACCGGACCACACGCGTCCCGGACGCTCACGCAGGATGGTTCGGAGATCGGCCATCGACGCGTCGAGATCTGGTCCTTCAATCGCAATCGCGGCTAGACTTTCCTCTCCCCAATAGTCGTTCATTCTCAAGAAGCCCGCACGCTCGGTAAAGATGACGACTGCGACGGCCGCGAGTGTCACCGCGGTCGCCAACCTGCCCGCGAACCCGATACGCCATCCCGCCGCGACTGCTTTGGCCAGCGCCCAGGCCGTCAGGAGCACTGCGAACAATTCGAATACCGATTCGAAGCGACTGATATGAAAGGTTCGCGGCAGTCCGAGCGCCAGCATGAAATAACCCCAGGTGGTGCGCCCGAAGAAAATCGCCAGCCACACCGCGGTCAAAACCAGCAGGCGTCTCGGCATTGGCCTGTTCCAGCGATACAGTGCGAACATCGACGAGCCAGCAAATGCCAACGTCATCACCGGCAACCGCCCTTCGTCGAAAAAGCGGCCCGAGACCAACGCCATCAATATCCCGTGCGCGCCCCACGAATCGAATTTCCAAACGTCGTCCCATCGGCACCGGTTCGCCTCACCGCTCGCCAGCAGCATCGGAACCACAAACCATGCGAGCAGAATGAATGTAGGTATCAGGATCGATGCGGCGCGGACGACCCGCCGCGCGCGACACCCTCGCGGGCCAACCAGGGCAATGATCGCTACCGAAACTATTGCGGCGTAACCGAATACGACGTGACATAGCGCGGTCGCGGCCACCAGGCATGCTGCCGGAATTTTCCTCCTGCCGGTGTTGAGCGAATAGTTGGCGACTCCCAGGGCCGGTAGCAGGAGGTTGTAGGACATCAACTGCGTATAAAGTCCGGAGCCGCGCCGGACATAGGCGCCGTAAGAAAGACCGTAACGGCTCAGGTCGCCTACCTCGCTAACACCTATGATGAGAATCGACGCAAGCCCGGCGGCCAGAGGTTCCAGGCCGAACAGCCTCGCACCCACATAGGTGGACGCCGGCAGCGCTACCATCAAGAGATAGTAAAGCACTGCAAATGACCCCGGTGCGGACGCGAAACGACTGGTAATCGCCAGCCACAGCCCCGCTACCATGTGCGGGAGCGGCTGATAGAAGTGCCATAGCGGATACCCCAGCGCCCACTGCGACATCCATGGGTCTAGAAACGAGTCGCCCGTAAAAAGGCTTTGCGTAAGGCGTTGCGACGCGGCGATATGGAAGCTCAGATCATTGGCGGGAACGCGCTCGATACGAACTTCCGGCCACAGCAATATCGCATTTACGATAAGCGCGAGGCCTAACAGCATCAGTCCGCCGGCTTCTGCGCGCAGCCACGCCGAATCAGGAGAGTTCCACCATCCCAGGACCGCGCGCGGTACCGGTGGTGGCGCATCGATACGAGCTTTTGCTTTGGCTGCCGCCGGCATTCCTTCGCTGACTGAATTCGCGAAGACTTCGATCCTAGCAGGGTGTTGAGAAACGATTCATTGCTATTTTTTTTTCAAATTCCAACTCAACACCCTGCGTAAAAGTTGGCTTCCTTCCTCAATCTTCTCTCCCGCTCTTTCGCGGGGGAGATAAGAGAGGGGGGCAGGCCGTTGATTTATCAACAGCCTGCTAGGGAATAAGGAGAACTCTACCGACTGCCTGCCGACTCTCGATATAAGCGTGAGCGGCGGCGGCCTCCGATAGAGGGAAGGTCCGATCGATCACGACCTTCAACTCGCCGCGTGCGGCCTCCTCGATCAGGCGCTGGATCATGTTGTGCGCGCGATCAGTGCCTATCTCCGCTCCGAGAAAAACCCCCGTCAGAGAGCGGTTACCCGCCATCAGCGACGACACATCGACAGTCATCGCCTCGCGCCCCGCGGCTCCAACCATCGACACGCGTCCACGATAAGCGAGCGATAGCAGACTCCCTTGCAACGTCGCGCCACCTACGGGATCAACGACCAGGTCAACGCCCCGGTTGTGGGTTATCTTCATCACCGACTTTGCGACGTCGTCGGTCTTGTAGTTGATTCCGTGATCGAGTCCTAGCGGCTTCAGGCGCTCCAGCCGATCGTTGCTCGACGCTGTCGCCAGCACTGTCGCGCCGGCGCGCTTGGCCAATTGAATCGCGGCAACACCTACACCGCTCGCCCCCGCTTGCACCAGGACCGTCTCACCGGCCTTCAGATGCCCAAACTCGAAGAGACAATCGTCCGCGGTCCCGAATGGCACCGGTATCGCCGCCGCGAGTTTTATGTCGAATCCTTTCGGGACCGGCCACGCGTTGCGCGCCGGCACCGATCGCAACGCCGCATGCGAACCCATAGCATTAACCGTGGTGACCTTCTCTCCGACCTTCAGGTCCGTCACCTCGGCGCCGACCTTCACGATCTCGCCACCGGCCTGGTAGCCAACTACATGAGGCTTACTGAAGAGCGCTCCGTGCCAGCGATTGAGCGTGTCGCCGCCTTCGATGCTTACCGCCTCAACGCGAATCACGACACCTTTCGGATGACACTCCGGATCGGGAACGTCCTCGTATTTGAGAACCTCAGGACCGCCGTTTTGATAATAGACCGCAGCCTTCATGACACTCTCCTCACTCGACGATCGACGAATAGATGATGTTCCTGAGTTGTCCGCGGAAGTTGAAGGTGGCCGACGGCATCAACTGGGTCATGAAGACCACCACCAGGTCCTCTTTGGGATCCACCCAGAAAATCGTCGAGGCCGCGCCGCCCCAGTAGTAGTCGCCGCCGCCGAGCGCACCCGCTTCGACCTGTCCCAGAGTCATGGCGAAGCCAAGTCCGAATCCTACACCTTCGTAAGCGGTCTCCGAGAATGCACCGATTGCCATGCCGCTCAGGTCTTTACCTCCGCCCAGGTGGTTAAGATGCATCAACTCGATCGTGCGAGGTCCCAGGATGCGCACTCCGTCCAACTCGCCGCCGCGCCGCAGCATTTCGCAGAAGCGCAGGTAGTCCGCGGTGGTGCCGGTCAATCCTCCGCCGCCCGAAAAGAAGGTGGGCTGTTTCAGGTAGCTGCTGCGCTCGGGATCATCGATCAATCTAAGAGTCTTATCGGCCTGACGTTCATAGTTGGCCGCAAAGCGATCGGCCTTGCGCGACGCCACCATGAACGAGGTGTCCTTCATGTCGAGCGGATCGAAGATAGCCTCCTGCAAGTATCGGTCGAAACTCTTTCCAGAGATCGTCTCGACCAGGTAACCGCATACGTCGGTCGAGAGCGAGTACATCCATCGCTCACCCGGCTGGTAACGCAGCGGGACCTTCGCCAACTTGTCCGCGAAGCCGGCAAGTGTTTCGCCCGTGCCGCGTCCGACTCCCGCCTCGCGATAGGCGCGGTCAACCGGATGATTGGTGGCGCCATAGGTGAGCCCGCCGGTGTGGCTCAATACATGACGCATGGTCATCGGCCGCGCAGGCGTCGTGGTCTCCATGCTCGCGCCTTCGCCCGACACCCATACCTTCTGATCGCGCCATGCCGGGATGAATCGCGACACCGGATCGTTGAGCTGGAAATGCCCCTGCTCGAACAGCGTCATCAACGCGACCGACGTAATCGGCTTGGTCATCGAATAGAGCCGGAAGATCGTATCATCGGTGACGGGCCTGCGACGTTCGCGATCCATCAGCCCTTGCGATTTGAAATAGGCGACGTGGCCATGGCGCGCCACCAGCGTCTGGCATCCGGCTATCTTGCCGGGGACAACGTAGTTCTTCTCGAGGTGCTCGGTAATCCGATTGATCCGGTCCGGCGCGAATCCAGCCCGCTTGGGTGCCAGTTCCATCTCTCTACTCCTTCAGCGGCGTCGAATAGTTCCGAACGATCCTAGAAGGAAATCGGATCAACGCACAAGCCGCGAGGGTCGGCGGCGGATCGGGCGCTTCAGATCCTGGCGCGCGCGAAGCTGGCTCAGGACCGATGGCGTCAAATGCCGTATTCGGTGATCAGCGCGCTTCTCAATTTCGAAAAATGAATCACCGCGGCCAGATAGTGAAGCTTCTTGATGGAGGGAAGCGACCCGTCAAAACTAAGTCCGAATCCATCCGCGAAATATTTCAGCACGGTCGCTGAAACCGAATCCGGGAATCCCGCCGCTGCGGACTCCGCCGGTGTCCGCCTGTCAGTCTTCAAGAAGATCTTTCTCGCCGTCATTTCGGGGAACACGCCGATGCTCACGAGGACGTTGGCGGCCAGCTCCTCCGGTTCGTCGAGATGTTCTCGATAAGCGGTGTTGGCAAGCAACTGGGCGTGCCGTTCGCGCGAATCGAAGAGCCTTCCGATGAGGTGATGGCCCATTTCATGGGAAAACGCCGCACCGATCGCAGCGCGATGATGCGCGGTGTTGACGCAGATCAGCGGCAGCCGCGAACGGCCCATTTTTCGCACGTAAAATCCGAGCAGTTCCAAACCCTCGGCGCCGCCCAACTTTGCCAGCTGGAACTGAACTCCCAACCCGGACCAACGTCGCTTAAATTCTGTGGGCGAAACGAGCTTGACAGATTCGTCGTTCAAGCGAGGCCAGACCGCGCTTCTGGCTTCCCCGACTATCTCGCGGACCTCCGACCGCCCGAGCGAT
Organism: uncultured delta proteobacterium; assembly: GCA_963717005.1. Lineage (GTDB taxonomy): Bacteria > Desulfobacterota > Binatia > Binatales > Binataceae > Binatus. Next base: position 2,318,078 of record OY970324.1, on the reverse strand, counting down.
CTTCTCAGCGAGCGTCCGTAGTCATGTTGCTCGAGGAACTGAATTTCTTCGCGAGCGCTGCGCGAAGCCACCGGTAACGGACGCGGCCCCATGCCGGCCTTCACAACGTCGGCGGCTATTTCGTCGAAAATCGATGAACGCCTCATCGTTTGCCTTTTTGCCAGGTCACGTGTCCGTTCGATCTGGCGGTGCCTAAACGCGAGCTGACTATCCAAAGCGCCACCAAACTCACTTAGCACAGCCCCGAACCGAAGGAAAACCCAATTTCATCGCCGGCGACCCACTTTCCCATCGATGACTCGTAGTCAAGTATTGACTCTTTGTTAGCAAAATAAGCTAGAAAGTTACAAGTCGGTTCTTCTCCAATGATCACTTCGCGACATGCCGGCCCACGAGGACGGCAACTTTCTGCTGCGCCGCGTCGCCGTCCGTTGTCTCCCGCGCCATCGGCAGACGCCCGCAGCCCACCCAGCGCTGGTCTGGCCTCTCATCCACCTCACCTTTTCGCAATCGCTCATCGCACAAAAACAGGAGTCATCAAATGGAAATGCGCCTCTTATGCACAGAAGGCGAACGCAACGTTTTCGCCCAACGACTCGCCGACGCGCGCGCCGGACATGGCGCCAGCTTCAGGGATGTGGGCCGCTCGCAAGCGCGAAACATGGTCCGTCTGGCGGCCGCGGACCTCTACGGACTATTCGAGAAAGAGAACGCTCAGGTTGAACGCATGACCGCCGGCGTCGCGCTGCACGATCTCGCGGTCTATCCGCAAAGCTGCCGGCAGCCCGACCTCTCGCGCTATGCGCCTCAATCGGTGCTGGAATGCAGCGATCATTGGTCGCTCTCACGCGGCGCCGGGATGCACGCGTGGCGCGGTATCGCGGTTCAGGTCGTTCGGAGAACGCCGCGCGCGGTGCTGGTGTACCTGGCCGTCGGAAGATCCGATCACGGCGGATTCTACACCGCGATGGGCTTCGTCAACGCCGGCGCGCCGGTGGAATATCCGTATCTCGAAGGACCCGACCAGGGCCGGCTTTGGGTTCAGCCGATGGTCCTCGAGGGCGACGCGCTCGCACGCCTGACCGCGAACGTTCATCGCTTGAAGATCGAGACTCCGGACAATTATCTGACGATCCGGTTCGACAACTCCGACCGCTTGCGGCCTGCGGCGAATCGCTTTCCGCTCAGAGTCGGCGAAGCGCCGGTCCAGTCGGCTCATGCCTGAAACCGCGGTTCGACGATCCGGAGGATTGATCCTGACAACATTCACTCTGAATCCGCGCCCATCACGCGAATTCACTCAAACGAGGAAAAATCAATGAACATCGATCTAATGAAAGATCGCAGGGCGCAGGAGCGTCCGTCGGACGATCTCGATGGCAACATTCCGATCAAGCTCACCAGGGAAGAACTGCGCGATTTGTCGGCGCTGAGCCCGCTCCGCAGCACTTTCCATATCGTTGCGGAATGGACGCTGATATTTGCCGCGATCTTTCTATGCCAACGCCACTTCAACTTCGCGCTGTACCTGCTGACGGTTGCCTTCATCGGAGCGCGGCAACATGCGCTGCTCATCCTGATGCACGACGGCGTCCACTACCGCTTGTTCCGCGGCCGGCGCCTCAATGATTGGACCGCCGAGATTATCCTGGCGTGGCCCAATCTCATCTCGGCGCGCGCTTACCGCAAAAACCATTTCGCACATCATCGTTTCCTGAACACCGGCCAGGATCCCGATTGGGCCCGGCGCCAGGGCGACGCGACCTGGGTCTTTCCCAAGCACTGGGGCAGGCTCGCGCTGCTGATGCTTCGCGATCTGTCCGGTCTCGGCGCGATTTACTATCTCAAGCTGGCCTTGATGCTGTTGTCGAGGGACACCGGCGTGAGCCGCGGATTCCTGGTCGCGCGCTACGGCTTTTACGCCGCGGCGCTCGTAGTGCTGGCGTGGTTTGGCGCGCTTCACCTGCTGTTGATGTATTGGTTCGTGCCGTTGTTCACCTGGATGACGGTGATTTTTCGCGTCCGCAGCATCGCCGAACATTCCGCAATCGAAGGCCGCGCCAACGCCTACGCGCAAACCCGGTCCACCGGCGCGTCCGTTCTCGCGCACATTTTCGTCGCGCCCAAGAACGTCAACTATCACATCGAGCATCACTTCTACCCGAGCGTCCCCTTCTACCGCTTGCCCGATCTTCATCGAGCGCTGATGTCGAGGTCAGAGTTCAAGGATTCCGTTCACCTGACGGGCAGCTATCTCGGCGTTCTCCGCGAATGCATCCGTGGCTCGCATTCGATTTTCAACATGCGCCCGAGCCGCGCCGATATCTGATGGCGCCTTATGGAAACGCGGCGGCGGACTATCGAGTCCGCCGCCGCTGAGTGAAATAAGACGATCTTCAGAAGTCCGGGTCAGGACGCGCGGGCTTCGGGAAATATGCGCAGAAAATTTTCCGAGTAGAATCTGTCGCGGATTTGCTCGGACCGATTTCCGAGCGCCGTCTCGAAGCGCGCTATCGGGTTGCGGCCGCCCTCGGTGTGCGGGTAGTCCGTCGAAAACAGGTACAACTCCGGGTTTGACTGATCGATCAGAGCGCCGATGTCCTCGAACACGAACGGCGTGAACGCCATCTGCTGCGTGAGCTGCTCCGACGGCTTGCGCGTAAAGCGCGCGACGCTGCTGTCAGTCCTGCCCCATATTTTCGCCACCCAGTCCAGCCGCACCAGCATCGCCGGCACCCATCCCGCGCCGAGCTCGATGCATCCACCGCGCAAGTTTGGGAAGCGCTCGAACACGCCGTCGATTAGCATCATGGAGAGGAACGTCTCCGGTCCCTGATGTAGCATCGCCGCGTCCTTGGTGCGAAGATTCTCCCCACCTCCCATCCAGTCTTTAGTCGGCGGCCGGCCATTGTTAGTCCATGCTTTGTCGAGCTGCAGCGGCGATCCGCCGACGTGCATCACGAACGGTGTATTCGATTCCACCAGCCGCGCCCAGAAGGGCTCGAGCTCGACGTGTCCGGGCGAGCGGCCGCCGGCCGGCCGATGCGCGACCCAGACGGCCTTGGCGCCGCTCTTCAGCGCGAACTCGAGTTCCTCGAGCGCGAGCGCCGGCTCGTCCAGCGGCACGACTGCGACGCCCATCAGGCGCGAGTCGTGCGCGCAGAACTCCGCCATGTGCCGGTTGTGCGCGCGCGCCGCGCCGTAGCGCAGCTTGGGCGCGATCTTCGAGCTCGGCGAAAACGGCATCGCGACGCTGTGGGTCGCGAACACGAGCTGTTTCTTGAAGCCGAGCATATCGACCGCCTTCGATCGTTCACGGCCGTCGAACGCGCCCAACGCCTGGATCTCCTTCGATCGCTCGATCAGACTGTCGCCCCACGCAATCATTTCGGCGACATGCTCCTCACTATGCCGTCCGCCGCGCGCCATGATCTCCGCGACTTCCTCATCGGTGACGAGCGACGCGCTGTAGCTTACCGCCGGGATGTCGGCACGCAGTTCCGGGTCTGCGTACTTCTGCAAAAAGTCCGGCAGCTCCATGATATGGCTGTCGGCGTCGTACATCGGCCGGTTGTCAGGTGCATAAGCCATGACGGATACCTCTACTTGCTGATTGCTTGCGGAAGCTGAGAAGCCGATTAAAGCACCCTCATCCGCCCTCGCTCAAGGAACGCTCTCGGCCAGGTGGTGTCCTAGGACACTACCCTCGGCCACAGGTTGTGAACTCCTTAGCCTGCCCAAGCCGCCGCTCGCGTGCTAATAATCGACTGTGGACAAGCACCATCGAATACATCCGGGTTCCTATGCCTTCGCTGCCGTCGAACAAGATCTACTTTCGAAAACCCTTTTTGACGGAACGAAGCTACCGATAGTGGTTCACCTACCCTGAACCACAATGGGTGGTATAATTTGACTAAACCAAATCCCCCAACCTCTGCTTTTCGGCCGCATCGGATGTCAATGATATAGCCTCCGGGGGCACCAATGGCTCAGCCTGATTTCTATTTCAACCCGTTCGATGCGGACTTTCGCGCCAATCCCTATCCGCACTTCCCCGCGCTGCTCGACGGGCCTCCGCGACAGCTTCAACTCTTCATGCCGACGACGCTCATCGCCCGCTATGACGACGTAGTCACTGTGCTGCATGACCACGAACGCTTCACCGTGCGGCGCCCTGAAATTCCGTTTCGCGAGCGGATCGATCCTTTTGGCGGAGCGCCGACTATCCTCACCGCCGATCCGCCTGTGCATTCTCGCCTGCGACGGCTGGTCAGCAAGGCCTTCACTCCGCGGCGCGTGCGCGAGCTCGAGCCGCGAGTCCGCGAGATAACGAACGACCTGTTGAGCCGGGCGACGGATTCAAGCGAAATCGAAGCGATGGCGGCGCTGGCCAATCCGCTGCCCGTGATTGTTATCGCCGAGATGCTCGGGGTCTCGGCCAACGATCACGCTCAGTTCAAACAGTGGTCCAACGATCTGATCAGCTCCTTCGGACAGGATATGGCGACCGGGCCATCCGCTGCGGGCCTCGCCGCCAAGGACGAGCTGCGCCGCTACCTGGCCGAGGCAATCAAGCAGCGGAGCGCGAATCCCGCCGACGATTTGATCAGCGCATTGGTCACTGCCCGGGACGAGTCCGACGCGCTCAGCGAAAATGAATTGCTCGCGTTCGTCGTGTTGCTGCTGCTGGCAGGCAACGAGACGACTACCAATCTGATCGGTAACGGTCTGCTGGCGCTATGCCGCAATCCCGAACAGCAGAATCGCCTGCGCGAGAACCGCGATTTGATCCCCGGAGCAATCGAGGAGATGCTGCGTTACGATCCGCCGGTCCAGATGACGCTTCGCATGCCGACCGCGGCAACCAGCGTCGGCGGCACTGAAATTCCCGCCGGCAGTCTCGCCTTTATCCTGCTGGCGGCGGCCAATCGCGACCCCGCGCACTTTCCTAATCCGGACAGCTTCGACGTCGCACGCGATCCCAACGAGCATGTGTCATTCGGCGAGGGAATTCACTTCTGCCTTGGCGCACCGCTGGCGCGGCTTGAAGGCGCGATCGCGATCGAGTCGATGCTGAACAAGTTTCCCCGCCTTCAACTGGCCAACCCGCATGCCCGGCTGGAGTATCGCGGCTCGATGGCGCTCCGCGGCCTCAGCGAGCTGCGCCTGTCAGGCCGTTGATCCTCAACTCTTGCCTTTCATCGGCCGGCGATGGCTGTTAGTAAAGCGCTGATGTTGATGCCACGCCGGACCCGACTTTTCGCCGCTCGTGGGCGCGCGCTGCTGATCGCGCTCGCAATCGCGATCGCAATGCTCGTTGCTCCGCGCTCCTATGCGGACTCCGCTGCGCCCGAAATCTCCGCGGCCGGCGTCCATGGAATGGTCGTGTCGGAAAGCGACGACGCCGCGCACGCCGGCGTCGAGATTCTCAGGCAGGGCGGCAACGCCGTTGACGCCGCGCTCGCGACCGAGCTCGCGGTGGGCGTCACCAATCCTGCGGCGTGCGGAATTGGCGGCGGCGGCTTCATGCTCATCTACATCGCGAAGGATCACCGTTTCTACGCGCTCGACTATCGCGAAACCGCGCCGCTCCAGGCGCGCCCCGACATGTACATGCGCAACGGCAAGCCCGATGAGGACCTTGCGCGCGACGGCATCCTCGGCGTCGGCGTGCCGGGCGAAATTGCAGGTATCGACGCGGCGCTCAGGCGCTTCGGCACCATGAAGTTTCAGCAAATCGCCGCGCCCGCGGAGAAGCTGGCCGGCGATGGTTATGTCGCCAGCCCGCACCTCGCGAAAGAAATCGAGATGCTGGCGCCAAAGCTGAAAAACGACCCCGGGCTCGCCCAGGTTTTTCTGAAGGCCGACGGCTCCGCGCGCAAGGTCGGCGACACGATCGTCGCAAAGAATCTCGCGGCGACACTGAAGAGCCTCGGCGACAATCCGGTCGCGAGCTTCTATCACGGCGAAGTCGCGGCCGCGCTCGTCGCCTTCATGAAGGCGCATGGCGGACTCGTCAGCGTCGCCGACCTCGCCAACTATCGGCCCGATTGGCGCGATCCGATTCACCACCGCTACGAGGATTACGACGTCTATGCGATGCCGCCGCCGTCGTCGGGTGGCGTCGTGCTCGAGATGCTCGGTGCGCTCGACTCGGGCCATCTGGCCGGTCTCGGCGTCAACTCGCCGCCGTACCTCGCGCGCCTGATTGAAGTGATGCGCCAGGGTTTCATCGATCGCGAGCAGTACGCCGACCCGTCATTCGTCGGTGTGCAAATTCAGAAGCTCCTGACCGACGAGAATATTCAGCAACTGCGCGAGCGCGCGCTGCATCCGAAAACCTCGCCGCCACCACCGGCGGCGGCGCACGATCACGGCACCACCAATCTGCTGGTCGCGGACAAGGACGGCGATGTCGTCGCGCTGACAACCACCATCAACACCGTGTTCGGCGCCAAGCTGAGCGTGCCCGCGCTCGGCCTCATCCTTAACGACGAGATGGACGATTTCGCCGTCGCGCCCGGCGTGCCGAACGCGTACCACCTCGAAGGCGAGCGCGCCAACGAGGTGCGCCCAGGCAAGCGTCCGCTCTCGTCAATGACCCCGATAATCGTCACCAAAAACGCCGCGCCCGTGATGACGGCCGGCGGCTCCGGCGGTCCGACTATTATCAGCGGAGTGTTGCAGGTCGCACTCAACATCCTCGCGTTCCATCTCGACCCCGCGAGCGCCGTTGCCGAGCCGCGAATTCACGAGCAGGCCGCGCCCGACGTAGTGATCGTCGAACAAGCGATGCCTGCGGCCACGCGCAGCGCGCTCGAGCAGATGGGCTACAAGCTCAGGGTCGTGCCGGAACTCGGTGCGGTCGGCGCGATCACGATCGCGCCGGGTAATTTCCGCGGCGCGGCCGATGCGCGGAAAGGCGGCGGCGCCGTCGGCTATTAGGCATCCCATCGGCACGTTAGACTCAACCCTCGTGTCCGGGACCGCTCGCAACGAACTCTCTTCGCCGGCCTTGGCCGAACCGCCGGCGCTCGCGCTGCCGAACCCATACGACCTCGCCGCAATCCTCGCGCTGTCGCTCGCGGTCTGCATGTTTCATCTCGGCTCGTTCGGACTGTGGGAGCCCGACGAGGCGCGCTACGCCGAAATAGCGCGCGAGATGCTGCAAAGCGGCAACCTGATCGTGCCGCACCTCAACTACGTCGCCTACGTCGAAAAACCGCCGCTGCTGTACTGGCTGACGACCTTGTCATTCTGGATCTTCGGCGTCTCGGAATTCGCCGCGCGCATCCCGGTCGCACTGTCTGCCGTCAGCGGAATCCTCGCGACATATTTTTTCGCGCTGCGCGCGTTCGGCCGCCGTCACGCGATTCTCGCCGCCGCGATCCTCGCCACGACTCCGCTCTACGCGGTGATGGCGCAAGTGCTCACGACCGACATGACGCTCACCGCGCTGGTGACGATTGCAACCTTCGCGCTTTATCTGCATTGGCGGGAAGGCGGCCGCTGGTGCTGGATCGCGTACGTCGCGATGGGACTGGCAGTAATGACGAAAGGGCCGGTCGGCGCGGCCTTGCCAATTCTGTCGATGCTGATTTGGCTGGCGCTGCGGCGCGAATTGCGCGGTGCGCTCGCCCGGTTCCACGCGATACCCGGTCTGCTGCTTACAACCCTGATCGCGGCGCCGTGGTTTGTTGCGATGACGATCCGCGAGCCCGGCTTCGCCGACTTCTACTTCGTCGGCGAGCATCTGCGCCGCGTATTCGACGCGGACTACAGCCACAGCGAAGCCTTCTACTATTACCTGCCTGTGCTCGCGCTCGGATTGCTGCCGTGGACATTGCTGGTGCCGTTCCTCACCTGGCGCGAATCCGTGCGCAATCCCGCGCGAAGTTTCTGCCTGGTCGCGGCGAGCGTCACCGTAATCGCTTTCTCATGCGCGAGCGCGAAGCTCATCCCGTACATCCTGCCGGCGGTCCCTCCACTGGCCCTGCTGATCGCCGACGGGCTCGTCGCATGCGCGTGGCCGGCCGCGGACTCGCGCGCCGCGCGGCGGCCGCCCGATTCGCGGATTCTCCGCGAAAGCGGGCCGATGCTCGCGCTGTTGGGTGCCGGCGTGATCGTCGCGGCGATAGCGGCGCCGCAGTTTCGCACGCCTTACGTGATGGCGGCACGGGAGTCGATGTATGCAATCGGCGCGATCCTGCTGGCGGGTGGCGCGGTTACGACGCTGATGTTTCTTACGCGGCGCACGGCGGCGGGACTTGGCGCGATCGTCGTCACGCTCGCGTTGGCGTTGATTGCGGGCGGATGGGCGCGGCTGGAGACCGAACCGATGCGGTCGTACGCAGTGCTCAGCCGCACCATCGCCGAGAAAGCGCCTGACGCGGAGATCATCTGCTACCATCGCTACGTTCAGTCACTGCCCTTTTACAATCGCAAGCGCATCGTGCTGCTCGGCGGGCGCACTGAACTCGACTTCGGCTCGCGGCTCGACCCGGACGCACGCGAATGGTTCATGAACAATGACGATCAGATGTTTCGGCGATGGGAGCGGCCGGGACCAATCGTGGTCGTGCTCGACGCGGGCGACCTGGCCCGAATGAAGGAGCGCTTCGGCGATTTCGATTTGATCGCAGTCGAAGGAAAGAAGCGCGCAATTATGCGACGTGAACGAATCTCGCGCCGTGAGCCAATTACCGCCAACTGAGCAGGCCGCGCCGACGCATCCGTATCGCGCGTTTGCACTGCGCGCCGGGTTGGGCGTCGCGGTCGTCACCGTCCTGCTGTGGCGCTACGATGCGCGCCCTATTTTTCGAGTGCTTGGCCGCGAGCGTCCGGCGTACTTCGCGGCGGTCGTCCTCCTTTACCTCGCCGGCCAGGCGATGTGCGCGTATCGATGGCAACTGCTCGCCGCGCTGCTGAAGGTGCGAGGCCGCTACCGCGAGTTTCTCGCGTACACATTCGTCGGGATGTTCACGAACCTGTTCGTGCCAGGATTGCTCGGCGGCGATGCGGCGCGATCGGTCTATCTCGGACGGCGCCACGATCGGATGGGCGAGGCGGTCGCGTCGGTGGTTGCGGATCGCGGCGTGGGATTGCTCGGTTTGTTCTGGCTGGCGGCCGTTGCCGCGATATTTCTGAACTTCGCCTCGATTCCATTGTCCGTCAAGACGCCAACGGTCGTGGTCGGCGCGATCGCGCTGGCGGGATTCCTCGCCGCACCGCTCCTCGCGCGCATGATTCATCTGATGCCGCGCCCCATTCGCCGCGCGGGCGGAATCGTCGCTCCGTATCTGCATCACCCTGCGGCACTTGCCCCGGCGATCATATTGTCGATTGTGCTGCAGATCACATTGGCCCTCGGCCAGTACTTGCTCGCGGCGGGCCTTGGCCTGACGGTGCCGCTCTCGCTGTTTATCCTATGCGTCCCGATTGCGAACGTATTCGCGAGTCTGCCGCTCACATTGAATGGGCTTGGAATTCGCGAATCGGCTTACCTGGTGTTGTTCGGAGCGGCGGGAATGCGCCAGGAGGATGCGATCGCGCTGGGACTGTTGTGGTTTGCCGCAACAATGGTTGGCGGCCTGACGGGCGGGTTCGCCTTTGTGACGACGCCGGCCCCCATCGCCGAAAAGTGATTAAGAGATTTCGGGGCAATCACTCCGCGACGATGCGGAAGACCGGATAGCGCGCTGCCACCTTTTCGAACTCTGACAGTGGCGCGTAACGGTTGACGTCAAAGTGCGGGCGGCCACCCGGCGCCACCTGCAGATAGGCCTTCAGGATCGGCGCGCGCTGCGATACCGGCACTTCCTCCAGCGTCACCTCTTCCGTTCTTTGATGGCGGAGCACGGCGGCTCCCGCGCTGGCGCGCGCGTTGCGCACCCAGTCGGCGTTCTCTCCTAGCATCGACACCAGATATCGTTCGCCGCCGAACTGCACCAGCACCAATTGGACCAGGAACGATTTGCCGCTTCGCCGACCCTTGGTTTCCAGCGCGACCATCAACGGAGGAAAGATTCCGCGCGCGGTCAGCCGCGCTTGTGCGGAGTTGAGCCGCCTGGTGAACGCATTCGGCCTGCCACCGCGATAGAAGACTGCCCGATACCACGTGCGGGGCAATGTCCACGGCAGCGTGACGCACACCGCTGCAGCGCCAACAACGATCAACCCTGCTAGCAGGAACGGATTCATAGCCGAACCGGTATCTTACTCATAGCTACTCCGGAATTGACCCCCGTCATTTGGCCGGCGGAAGGGAACTTGGCGGCAGGACCAGTTGGCCGGTGGCCAAGTCGTGCTCGACTTTTTTCGCGCGTTCGAGCGCCGCTGGCGGAATTTGCGACACTAGCTTGGGATTATACACGACGCTCACCATGCCATCGTGCATTCCAAATTCCAGCATCCCGGAGTGAAAGGTCTTGTTTTTGACTTCGGTGGCAATTTTCAGGAAGGCAAGCGGCGTCGAAGTCACGGCGCTCGCGAGCACTACATCGGGCGCGACGTTGTTCTGGTTCGTGAAGACGCCGAAAGCGTAGGCGTGGCCCTGTTGGGCGGCAAGGAAGACGCCGAGTCCGGCCGCATCGGCGTTATGGATCAGCACGTCGGCCCCCTGACCGATTTGCGCGAGCGCCGCCTCCTTGGCGGCGCCGACGTCGTCGAAGTTGCCGGTGTAGCTGATAAGGATGCGGCCTTTGGGATTCGCTGAAAGAAAACCGCGCTTGAAGCCTTCGAAAAATAGCTTGATCGAGGGCAGTTCTATGCCGCCTACTGCGCCTACCACTCCCGTCTTCGAAACGCCTGCGGCCAGCACACCTTCCACATAGGTCGCTTCATCGACGTTGAAGGTTATCGACGCTACATTCGCTGACGACTCACTGCCTGAGCTGACCACGAACCAGGTGTTCGGAAAGCTGCGAGCTACTTCGATCGCGGAGTCCGTGTACTCGAAGCCATGCGCGAAGATCAAGTCGAATCCGCGCGAGGCGAAGTCGCGAAACGCGTCCTCGAAGTCGGCGGGCGACTTGGTCTGCACCAGGGCAGTGTCGGCGCCGAGCCGGGCCTTGATAAGTTCGAGACCTTCGTAGGCGGCGGCATTCCAGCCCGCATCGCTAACCGGTCCGGGTGTGAGCAGAGCTACTTTGAAGGCACCGGCTGTTGCCTTTTCAGCGGTCGAAGGATGAGAGGTGCAGGCTCCAAGCAGACCTATCAGGAGCAGCAGGAGAGCTATGCCCGGGAATTTCCGCACTTTGTAACTATCCGAGATAAACGGTGCGATCTACAATGCCGGCCTTATGAAAGGCCTGCCGACGCTCGAAGCATTTGTTGCATTGCCCGCAGTGCTGAGATCCTTTCGGTGCCATACAGGTCAGGGTTAGCTCGAGCGGTAAGTCCTTGAACTGCTTGATCAGATCCTCCTTGTGGAAACCTCTAAGGGACGCATCGATTATCACGTTGTGACCCAGTCCTATGCCCACGACGCGGGCAAAGGTTTCGAAGAAGTCAGGCGTCGCATCGGGAAAGGGGTTGCCGCCGAGCGATCCGATTGCGATGCGCGAGACGCCGTGGGTGCTGCCCCAGATAGCGGCCAACGAGATAAGGAGAATGTTGCGGCCGGGGAGGTAGGTGTTCTCGTCGGGCTCGTCGGCGCCGGGCACGCGCGCACCGTTGACGCTCCAGTGATCGCCGTACAGGACCGCGGTCGGTGCGGAGAGCACCGTCGTAGGCTTCACGTTGCGGTTGTGAAGCGCGTCGAGGAAAGCTTGCAGACCCTTCAGCTCCATCTCCTCCCATGCGAAGCCGCATCGCACATAGATCGGATAGACTTCGGCGTCCGCGGCCAACTTGGCGATCAAGACCGAGCTGTCGAGGCCACCGCTCGCCAATACTGAAATTTTCTCCACGCCGACTCTCTCTCTTAGCGCAAGACCGTAGCATCATCGAAAGCAATGGAGCCACCGGATCCGCGGAGACTCGATCTTGCGCACCGGTTATGCGTTAACTTGAATTGTCAGTTTCACCGAACCCGCTTGAGAGGTACGCGATGGCATCGCAAGGCTCTGCCTGGTACGTGGACTTTTTTCGCAGCGACTACCTGAACGTGTACGGGCATATGTTCACCGAAGAGCGCGCCGAAAAAGAGAGTGCTTTCGTCGCGAGCGTGCTGGAGCTGAAGCCGGGCGCGTCGGTGCTCGACTTGTGCTGTGGACAGGGGCGGCATTCGGTGCAGCTGGCGAAGCGCGGATTGAAGGTTACCGGGCTCGATCTGAATCCCGACTACGTGGCGCTCGCGCAGCAGGCCGCCAGGTCGGGCAAGGTCGAGATCGAGACGGTGGCCGCCGACATGCGCGAGATCCCGTTTGAGAACAAGTTCGACGCAATCGTCAATATGTATTCGTCGTTCGGATACCTCGAGTCGGAGGCCGAGGATCTGAAGGTGCTGGAATCGGCGGCCAAGGCCCTGAAAGCCGGCGGACGCCTGCTGCTGGATATGCTGAACCGCGAGTGGGCGATCGACAACTATATTCAGAACGACTGGCATACCGGCGCCGACGGGACCCTGTACGTCGAGCGGCGCGATTTGGATCTCGCGACAAGCCGGATGCACGTGCACTTTATCGTGGTGGATCCAAAGGGCGGACGCCGCGAGTCGATCGGGCACGACATCAGGCTGTACACGCTCACGGAGATGACGCGATTGCTGGAGCGCGTTGGTACGCGCGTCACGGCGGTGTTCGGGGGATTCGACAGTGAGGTCTATGGGATCGGTACGCGGCGGATGATCATCGTGGCGAGAAAGGAAACCTGACGCGGGCTGCTCGGCTGCCGCCAATGCGCATTGTTGCCTTCGGTGGTCGCGGTTTGTATAGTCGCTGACTAACCAATCGGACAGGCTTGGAGTATGCTGTAAAATATGGATGTAATGAAGACACTTTTTCTGAATCCGCCCTCGTACGATGACTTTGACGGGGGTGCCGGTTCGCGTTACCAGGCGACGCGCGAGGTCTGGTCTTTCTGGTACCCGACGTGGCTGGCCTATCCGGCGGGGATGATTCCCGGTGCGCGCCTGCTCGACGCGCCGCCCCATAATTACACGGTCGAGATGACGGTCAACGAGGCGAAGAATTACGACCTGGTCGTGATTCACACTTCGACGCCGTCGATCCGGATGGACACACGCACGGCGGAGGCAATAAAGGCAGCGAATCCGAACGCGATCATCGCGATGGTCGGGGGACATCCGACGGCGCGGCCCGAGGAGACGCTGAAATTGTCGCCGGCGATCGATATCGCGGCGCGCAAGGAATTCGACTACTCGATGCTCGAGGTGGCGGAAGGCCGCGACTGGAGCACGATCGGCGGAATCAGCTGGCAGAAGAACGGCACGCAGCATAACAACCCTGATCGTCCGGCGCTCACCGACGAAGAGCTCGACAAGCTGCCGTTCGTGACCGAGGTCTATGAAAAGAATCTCGACTACCTGAAGTACAACAGTCCGTACTGCCAGTATCCGTACGTGTCGATGTACACCGGGCGCGGATGTCCGGCGCGATGCACGTTTTGCTTGTGGCCGCAGGTCACGCAGGGGCATCGCTATCGCGTGCGCAGCCCGGAGAACGTGTACGAGGAAGTGGCGGCGATGAAGTCGAAGTTCCCGAAGATGAAGGAACTGTTCTTCGACGACGATACCTTCACGGCGGACCCGGCCCGCGCGCGCAAAATCGCGCAGCTGCTCAAGCCGCTGGGGATCACGTGGTCCACCAACTCGCGCGCCAACGTCGATTACGAAACGCTGAAGATCATGAAGGATGGCGGGCTGCGGCTGTTCGTTGTCGGCTACGAATCGGGCAACGCGCAGATTTTAAAGAACATCAAGAAGGGAGTCGGGCTCGATCGCGCGCGTCGTTTCACCAAGGACTGCCACGAGCTTGGCATCCTGATTCACGGCACTTTTATCCTGGGACTGCCGGGCGAGAACAAGGCGACCATCGAGGAATCGATCCTCTTCGCGCGCGAGATGGACTGCGAGACGATCCAGGTGTCGCTGGCGTCGCCGTACCCGGGCACGGAGCTGTTTGACTACGTGACCAAGAACGGATTTCTGGCGGTTGATCCGCTGCTGGACGAATCCGGCTATCAGAAGTGCACGATCACTTATCCGGGCCTGACCAACGAGGAGATTTACGGCGCGGTCGAGCGCTTTTATCGGAGTTTCTACTTCCGGCCGAAGTACATCTTCAAATCGGTAAAGAAGATGATGACGTCGATGGAAGAGACCAAGCGGATGCTGAACGAGGGCAGGCAATTTTTCTCGACGATGCGTCAGCGACGGCATCAGACGGCGCAGCAGCAGGCGTCGGCCTGACGGCGAATTCCGGCCGCGTGTAAAGAGGTTCGGCGAAGCGCGGCAGAACGTCTGCGGAGCGATCGGCCGCGCCGGGTATGATCGCGGCGCGAGTCATTCGATGACTATCTGGATGGTCCTTCCGGCTGTGGCCGTGTTCGTCTCGATGTTCTACTACATCGCGGCAACGACCGCCGCGATCAGGTTTGCAAAGCGCACGACCTCTCCCCTGCCATCCCTCCCGAAAGTTCCGCCACGTGTGACCGTGCTGAAGCCGCTGCACGGCAGCAGCAATTCGCTGGCGGCCAACCTGGTCAGTTTTCTGGAAATCTCATATCCGCGGGTGGACTACTATTTTGGTGTCGAGAGCTACGAGGACGCGGCCGCCGAAATCCCGGTCGCACTGCGCCAACGCTACCAGTACGCAAATGTCACATTGATCGTCGGCGAAGAGCCCAACTGCAGCAATCGAAAGATCGCGAAGCTAATCAAGATGGCCGATCGCGCTGACAAGGCCGAGGTCTTCGTGCTGAGCGACGCCGATGTATCGGTCGAGCGCGACTACCTTAAGCGGATCGTCGGCGAACTGATGGCGGACGAGAAAATCGGCATCGTGACCTGCGCTTATCGCGCCCGGCCAAGCGGCTCATTCGCGTCGCGGCTGGAAGCGCTCTACGTCAACACCGATTTTCTGCCGCAGATTCTACTGGCCGAAATGATCGAGCCGATGCATTACGCACTCGGCGCGACGATCGCAATCAAGCGCAAGGTGCTCGAGGCGGCGGGCGGATTCCGCGCGGTCAAGAACATGCTCGCCGACGATTTCTACCTGGGCAACTTCGCCAATACGCAGGGCTACGAGATCAAATTGTCCGACTCGATCGTCACGTTGACCTGTGAGGAAAAGAGTTTCTCCGAATTCTGGCATCACCAACTGCGCTGGGCACGCACTTACCGAACCGTGCGTCCCATCAGCATCGCGACCATCCTGATGCACGGGCCGTTCTGGGCGCTGATACTACTGGTGCTTTCGCGGGGTAGCGCCGCGGCCTTTGCGACTTTGGTGCTGATCGTCGCGGCGCGGCTCGCGATGTCGGCGGCAATCGTCGGCCGTGTGCTCAAGATGCCTGAGATGCTGAGCGAGCTGTGGCTTGTTCCCTTCAAGGACCTGATAATGACTGGGGTGTGGTTTGCAAGCCTGCTCAGCAACAAAGTCATGTGGGCCGGACGCCAGTTCAAAGTGATCAGGGGTGGCGCGATGCAGGAAGTGAAGAGCTGAAGCCGTGATTCTCTACCTGTCGTTCGCGATCGTCGCCAGCTTGCTGATGTCGCTCGGCCTGCTGATGATGAAGAGCCGCTCGGCGCATCTGCCGGTGGCGGCGGGTGCAAATACGATAGGCGCGATCCTCGCATGGATTCGCGATCCCATGTGGATCGGCGGACTCGGCGTGCAGACTGCCGGCTGGGCCTTCTACCTGGTTGCGGTGTCGCGGGCGCCGGTATCGATGGTGGCAGTGATGGGACAGGGCGGCATCGCGCTATTCGTAATCGCGTCGGTGGTTATTCTTGGCGAACGCGCGAGTCTTCGCGAATGGGTCGGCATCGGTGCGATCGTGTTGGCGATGCTGATGCTCACGCTGTCGCTTCGCGGCGGCGAGAATGAAGGCTCCTTCGAACCCGCGACACTGCTGACCTTCAGCGCATTGCTGTCCCTCACCGGGCTGGCTCCGATGTCGGTCGCGCGGTTGAATGCAAGCGGCGCCGCGGCGGCCATTCTGTCCGGTGTGGTTTTCGGTCTGGGGGCATTGTTCACCAAGGCAATGACTTTCGAATTCGCCGGAGCGGACACCGCTTTAATCGTGATGCAAATCGTGTCGAATCCTTACGTGTACTGCATGATCGCCGCCAACATTGCCGGGATTGTCTTGCTGCAGAACGCGTTTCATTCGGCGCGCGCGATAATCGCCATGCCGCTATCGGGGGCGTTGTCGAACATCGTACCGATTCTCGGCGGGATGATCGTGTTCGGCGAACGATTGCCTGCCGGTTCGACGCCGGCCGTGATGCGCGTTGGCGCGTTTGTCCTGACGATTGTGGCCGGCGCGCTGCTGGCCGGATCGCGCGAGCAGTTGCCCGGCGAGCCCGCCGTGATCGGATCGCTGTCGAAAGTAAAGGCGTGAAAAGCTAAAAGTTCGCTTTCGGCACCGGCAGTCCGGGCACGTCGGCGCGCCCGCGAAAAATCGTTCCCTTGCGATTCGGATCGTCGGTGTTGTCCGCGGTCACGACGTAGAGATCGCGCAGGTCGCGGCCGCCGAAGACCAGACTGGTCACCATCGTGGCCGGCAATTTGACGCGCTTCACCACGGTGGCGTCCTTCGAGAAATGCACGACCTCGCCGACGCGCACTGCCGCAACCCACACGCCGCCTTGCGCATCGACCGCGAGCCCGTCGGGCATTCCCTCGGGCATCTTCGCAAAAATGCGCCGGTCCTTGACGCCGCGCTCGTGCGTGACGTCGTAAACCCACACCGCGCCGGTGCTGGAATCGGAATGATACAGGTGCTTTCGGTCGGGGCTGAAACCGAGGCCGTTGCTGACCTCGATCCCGTCCCACAACTTCACCGCACGGCCGGGCGGGTCGATACGGAACAGGCTGCCGGGGATCGGCTTGTCGTTGCTCAGCGGATTGAAGTTGATGGTGCCGGTGTAAACGCTGCCGTGATCGTCGCTCGTGAGATCGTTCATGCTGATCGGCTTGCCTTCCCACGCGGCGAACAGATCGCGGCTCTTGCCGGTCTTCTCGTCCCAATGAATCAGGGCGCGGCCTGTAAGCACGAGGCCGCCGCTCTGGTTGAAATTCATCCCGCCGACGCCTTTGCGCTTTGGGATCAGCGTCTCGACGTTGCCGCCGGGATTGCGCCGGTAGACGCCGCCGTTTGGAATGTCGCTGAAGTATAAGCGCCCAAGATCGTCAACACGCGGCGCTTCGAGCAGGCCGTAGCCGCTCGCGAGCATCTCGAATTCCATCGCGGAGATCCTCCTACCGCCCGTTTACCACGGTTAGCGATGCGCGGCGAGGCTAGACGGGATCGATTTCTATCTGCTGCGTCATGCGCGGCCGGTTCTGATCGTCCAGCCGCAGGCGGCGATGGCACAGGTAGATCAGCACCGGCTGCAGGATTCGCGTCAGTAGCATGATCGCCAACGCGCCGCCAATGACGACGATTGCCAGCGGCTGCTGCGTCTGGGCGCCGATGCGCGTCGAGATCGCGGCCGGCAGCAGGCCGAGTGCGTCAACCAGGTCGGTCATCATCGTGGCGCGCAGACGGCGGTCGGAGCCCGTGATGATCGCCTCGACAAATGGATTGCCCTCCTCCCACAGCCGGCGGATGTAGAAGCTCAGCAGGATGCCGTCCATGACCGCGATCCCGAAAATTGAAATGAAGCCAACGCCCGCGGACACGCTGAACGGGGTGCCAGTGATGATCAGCGCCAGCACTCCGCCAAGGCACGCGACCGGAATCTGCGCCATGATAATGAAAGTGTCGATGAGCGATTGAGTCGCGGCGTAGAGGACGCCCGCTATTAGCAGCAGCGCGAATGGCACGACGATGGCGAAGCGGCGGTTGGCGGCCTGAAGTTCGCCGTACTCGCCCGACCATTCCAGATGCACGCCATCGGGCAGATGAACTTCCTTCGCGATTCGCCTTTTGGCCTCTACGATTGTGCTTTGCAAATCGCGATCGCGGACCGAAAACCGGACCGGCACATAGCGTTGCAACGCCTCGCGATAGATGAATGACGCGCCCTCGGCGGTTTCGATTTTGGCGACCTGATCAAGCGGGATCTGGCCGCCGGCCGGCAGGTTCACGCGGATCTGGCGCACCGCATCCAGGCTCTCGCGATACTCGGGCTTCCATCGCACGACCAGGTCGAAGCGCCGATCGCCGTCGAGCACTTGCGTGACGGCTTGTCCACCGATCGCCGCCTGCACAATCGCGCCGACATCGCCGACGTTGAGCCCGTAGCGTGCGCAAGCGATGCGGTCCGGGGTAATTTGCAAATTCGGCTGGCCCATCGAGCGCAGCACTACTTCATCGGCGACGCCGGGAACCCCGCTCAAGGTTTCCCTGATGTCGTTGGCGATACGCTCATCCGTAGCCAGATCGTCTCCAAAAACCTTGATCGCGTTTTCTCCGGCTTTCACGCCGGAGATCGCTTCGTCGATGTTATCTTCGATATTTTGCGAGTAGCTGAAGCTCACGCCCGGAAATTTCTGCGTAAGTTTATCGTCGATCTGCTTGACCAAGGTGGGTTTGGTCATACCCGCCGGCCACTGATCGTCCGGCTTCAGGTCAACCGAGAATTCAATGTTGAAAAAACCTGCGGTCTCGGTGCCATCGTCAGGGCGGCCGAGCTGCGATACGACCGTGGTGACCTCGGGGAAACTTTTGAAGACCGAGCGCATCTGATTGCACAGTTTGGCGCCGTGTTCGAGTGAGATCGTCAGCGGCATCGTCGCGTGCGCCCAGATGTTTCCTTCCTCGAGCTTCGGCAGAAACTGCCCGCCCAGCAGCGGAAACAGCGACAATACCGCCGCTACCAGCAGCACAATCAGAGTCAGGGTCAGCCGCGGCCAGCGCAGTATTCGCTCGAACATCCCGTGGTAGAACGCGGCGATTGCCGACCAGATCGGGTTGTGAATCACGCGCATCCCGCGGGCGAAGAAAAACGAAGACAGCACCGGCGACAACGTCACCGCGAGCAGAATCGCCGTGCCAAGCGCGAAGGCGTAGGTGTGAGACATCGGCGAAAAGATCGCGCCCTCGACCCCGCGCATCGTGAACAGCGGCAGAAACGCGATCACGAATATCAGCGTCGAGAAGAACATCGGGCCGCCTACTTCCTGCGCAGCCGCCAAAATTCGAAGCCGATAACTTTCGTGCGATCGCTCGGGCGCAGTCAGGTGCCGCTCGATATTTTCCATCACGATGACGGTGGTATCGATGATGATGCCGAAGTCGATCGCGCCCAGCGAAATCAGATTGGCGGGCGTATTGGTCAAGTGCATCAGTGCAAACGCCCCGCACAGCGCCAGCGGAATGTTGATGGCGGCGATCAATGCGGCGCGCAGGTTGCCGAGAAAGAAAATCAACACCAGGAAGACCAGCGCCATCCCGATGGTGAGATTTTCGAGCACCGTGTGAAGCGTGGTCTCGACCAGCGTGGTGCGGTCGTAGTACGGCACGACCTTGTAGCCCTTGGGCAGCATGCCCGAGGTGTTGAGGTCGTGGACCTTGGCCTCGACGCCCTTGAGTGTTTCGAGCGTGTTGCCGTACTTGCGCATCAGGACGATGCCGCTGACGACCTCGTTCTGATTGTCTTTGCCGACAATTCCAAGCCGTGGCGCGTAGCCGATCTCAACGTCGGCGACGTTGGAAACCTTGATCGGGGTGGACTTGCTGCTGTTGAGCACGACGTTGCCGATATCGTCGAGACTCCGAAAAAAACCGAGCCCGCGAACGTCGAACGCCTGCTCGCCGACGCTCATATAGTTGCCGCCGGAATTGGTGTTCGAGTTCTGCAGCGCCGCGATCAACGTCGATAGCGGAACCTGGTAGTAGTTCAGCTTGTGCGGATCTACTTCGACCTGGAACTGTTTGGTCAATCCGCCGAAACCCGAAACGTCCTCGACGCCTGGCACCGTCTTGATTTGTTTCTCGAGAATCCAGTCCTCGACCGTCTTCTCGTTGGTCAAATCGTGATCGGGACTTTCGACTGTGTAGCGATAAATTTCGCCGATTGGATTGTCGGGCGAGATTGCGGGCGTCACACCCTGCGGCAAACTGATGAACGGCAGCCGATTGATGGTCTCGACGCGGTCCCAGTAGTAGTCGCTATCCCACGAGAAGTAGCAGCGGATGTCCGACAGCCCGTACAGCGAAATCGAGCGCATCGCCTGGAGATCGCGCATTCCAGCCAGGCCGTATTCGATCGGCACCGTTACCAGCTTTTCAACTTCTTCGGCGCTGAGGCCGTTGGGCAGCGCCAGGATTTCGATCAACGGCTGGACCGGATCCGGGTACGCCTCGATGTCGAGTTGCGAGAACGAATAGATCCCCGCCAGCAGAAGCATCAAAGCGATGCCGACCACGACTATTCGCTCGCGCAAAGCGAGCGCCATCAACGATCGAATCATTGCTTAGCCAAAGATTCCCGTTGCGATCGCCGGCTCCGGCCGGTCTAGGAGCTTTCCCCGTGAGCCTGGTGCCAAAGCGCGTTCACCTGCAGAGTCTCGCCGCTAACGACGCGGTCGCCGGCCTTGAGTCCTGAAACTATGCGTGCGTATCCGACCCGGCTCCACGACGCGATCGTAACCTTGCGATGCTCGAACGTACCGGGACTGACCTCGACGAACGCATAGTAGGCGTCGATGTCGAAGACCAGCGCGTCCTGCGGGACGGCCAGCGCTTCGCCGGGACGGGTGACGATCGTCACCGTCGCGAGCATCTGCGGTTTGAGCCGCGCGCCGGGATTTTTCACAGCGCAGCGGATCTGCAGTGTGTGCGTCGTGGGATCGATGTTCGGACTGATGCGGTCGATCACGCCCTTGAAGACTTCGTCGGGGAAAGCGGTCGTCACGGCGGACAGGTCCTGGCCTACGCGCACGCGCGAGAGATCGTCTTCGTAGATGTCGCTGGTAATCCAAACGTCGTTGAGCGTGCCGAGCGAGAACAGCACGTCACCCGGATTAACCGCCGCCCCGCGCTGCGCCTTGTTGTCCACGACGGTGCCGCTTATCGGCGCGCGCATCCAGACGGTGGGATCGGGCGCCCTGATGGCCGCGATGTCGGCGTCGCTCATCCCGAGAAACTGCAGTTTGCGTTTCGCCGCCAGCAACAGACTGCCGGCAAAATCCGACGAACCGCCGACGCCCGGCGCCGTCATCAGCTTTGAAGACTCGCGCGCCTGGAGATACTCGGATTCCGCGGTCATGAAGTCCGGGCTGTAGAGCGCGATGATTTTTTCACCGCGCTGCACGTTGTCCCACAGCGAGACGCGCGTTTGCTCGATTCGCCCCTGCACGCGCGACACGATCGTCGAAGTACTGCGATCGTCGTAAGTGATCTGGCCGGAGGTTTCCAGGATGCCCGGCAGCTCGACGTTCCGCACCTCCACCATCTTCAAGCCGGGAACGTCCGCGGCGTTGAATTGGATCAGCTCGAGGCCCTGCTGCCGAACCAGTTGCACCACCGGCGTCGCCTCGGGAATCGCGGCGGCGGGAGCGGCCGAGTCGCTGTGGCATCCACCGAGCGAAATCATTGCGCCGAGCGCGGCGAGCACGATGGGATTTGAGATGCGTCGGTTCATTGATGCAGCGGCGCTCCGATAGCCTGTTCGAGTGAAACTTCGCCGGCCAGAAATTGATTGGCCGCCTGCAGGCAACTCACGCGCGCGGCGTACAAGCGTTGCAGCACCGTCGAAAGCGTAGCGAAATCAATTTTGCCAGACTGATAGGCAGTCAACGCGACGCGCAGATTCTGTCGCGCCAGCGGAATAAGCGAATCGCGATACAGAATCGAGCTTTCGTAAGCGAACTGCGCGCTGCGGTACAAGGTGGACACCGCTGCGGCCGTCTGGATTCTAATCAGCGCCTGATCGGATCGTGCGGCTGCCAGATTGGCCTTCGCGCGCACCACATCCTCGTTCTGCTTCATCCAGAAAAACACCGGCAGGTTGAATCCGATGATGCCGACCCAATCGCCTGTCTGGGTCGCTTTGGGGGCGAAGTTCGGAACCAGGTAATCGTCGTACTGAACGCCGGCGGTGAAGTCCGGCAGGTACTCCATCTTCGCGAGATAGAGCGCCGTATTCGCGTTGCGCTCGTTGAGTGCTGCTTCGAGGATTTCCTGCCGGACCGCGTAGGCGCGATCGACCAACGCGTCGAGCGGCTCGGCAAGCCGTTCAAGCTTGAGCGTTCGATCGACCGACAACGGTTCGCCTGCTGGACGATAGAGTTGCAGGTTCAGCGCGGTCTCATCGTTTGCGACCGCGGTCAGGTATTGGCGTTGGAGCTGGCGCGCAGTCGCGAGATCGAACTCCGAACTGATCACGTCGGTCTGCGGCACCGACGAGGCCGAGTAAGCCGTCTCAGTGACTCTTACGACCTGATCGAGGTTCTGGACGTTCTCGGCGTTGACCTCCGACAGGGCGCTGTCGAGCACCAACTGAAAATAGCCGGTTTCGGTCGCGGCACGGACGTCGCGCACCGTCGCGGCGAGCACGAGATGCGCGATGTCAGCGGTACGCTCGGCTTGGTCGCGCTGATGGAGCGCTTTGCCGGGAAATTGAAAATTTTCGGTGAAGTTGAATTCACGCAGCGCCGCGCGCCCGACCGGACTCTTCATACTGTCGCTGTTGGTGTAGGTGAAGATGGGATCGTTCGGTGCGACGGTTTGAGCGATTGAGTGGACCGCCGAGTCCCATCTGTAGCGCGCCGACTTGACCGCGGGATTCGCTTCGATTGCGATTTCGACCAGCTGCTCTTCAGAAAGTGGCGCGTCCGCGGCACGCGCAAGCGATGCGACAAATGCAGCTGTCGCGATCGCAAGCATCAGAGCGCCGCCGATCCTTGTCGCAGGCATCCGACCTCCCCGGTTCATGCCGCCCCTGCAAATACGTCGCCGCCTCAAAAAGGTTCCATCGCCTTGACCGAAATCGATCACACAAACCCCTCAGGTCTGCAATCGACGATCAATTAAACAGATTTAGATCGATGACCGAAAGAACCGTTCCGATCGCAAAATGCAATCGTCGGGAAGCGGGTGGCGCCTCGGACCGCGAGTTCAGTTGCCGGCGACTTTCGCCTTGGCGGCCGCGCTTTGCAGCGATCGGATGTACATCACGACCTGCCAGCGCTGCTCGGCCGGCATCTCTTCGGCGTAAGAGGGCATCGCAAGGTTGCCGTCGCGGATAGTGCCGTAGATATAGCCGTCGGGAAGAGCCGTGCTCGTACCAGTAACAAGGTTTTTCGGCGGCTTGGCCAAGAGGTGTGCGACGGGACCGTTCCCCTGCCCCGTTTCTCCGTGACACGGCGCGCAGTAGGTATTGAACTGCTGTCTGCCCTTGACCAGGTTCTCGGGGGTCGGCTGCAAGGGGTTGTGCATCTTGATCGTCGCCATCTCGAGGCTCATTGGCGGCTCTCCGCCATGGACCGGAAGCGTGTCGGCCGGAGTCACCCGCGGCGCCATGGCGTACGGCTGAATCTCGGGCCCGCGGTACATGTCGATACTCCACGGGAAGCAATCAGCCGGCAGGGGCAACGCCGCGATCGCAATCGCGACCGCGAGTATCCATCCCCCGACGCGAATCGTCCTGGGACGCGGACCAATCACGCTTCTGAAAATCTCCCGCTTCTATTTCTTGACGACAATCACCCCAACCATACCGTCCTTCTCATGCGGAAGGCAAAAGTAACGGTAGGTGCCCGGCACCGTGAACGTCTGGCTGTATTCGCCCCCGGGCGGCAGGAAGCCAGAGTCAAACGCCGTCGCGCCCTTCGGCATCGAAGCGTCGGCGGGGTTCTGGGCGATAGCAGAGTTGGTCGAGACGTCATGAATCGTCTGGCCGTCGTTAACCCATTTGACGGTGTCGCCCACTTTTATCGCGAGTTTGTTGGGAGCGTAAAACGGCGACTTGTCGGTCATCTTGACTACGATTGGATTAGCCGCCGCATGCGCGGGATCGGGCAGCAGCGCGAGCGCCGCCGCGATTGCGAGAGCGGCTGCAACGATTGCGACGCGAAGGACAATGCGCGACCGCGGCCGACGCGAAGCCGCGGCTGCGATGCGGAGATCGATTGTGGAACTAGCCATTACTCATCCTTTGTTTGATGCCGGAGATTACTCCGGGTACTAAAGTATTCCTCGATGCGCCTCGACCGCCTCGGCTTGACTATTAGCCAAGCTCATCAAGCAACCAAGCGAGCATCACACTAACTAAAGTTTAATACTTATTTTGCGCGAGGCAAGAGGCGTCGACGAAAGAACGAATCTTGTTGAAATCTGGTGTAAAAACAGCGGTTTAGGCTGTGGCGGCGAGCGGTTGGCTCGAAAATTCCAGCCCTCGCGCGCCCGCGTTTACCGTGACCCGTGAACTGTCCCTAACCTCGCCGGAAAGCAACTTTCGTCCAAGCGCGGTCTCCAGCTCGCGTTGGATTAGCCGCTTCAGCGGACGCGCCCCGTACGACGGATCGTACCCGTTCTCGGCCAGGTAGTCGCGCGCCTTGTCGGTCAATTCGATCTCGATCTTGCGCTCCTCCAGCCGCTGGCGCAGACGAATCAGCTGGACGTCGACGATCTGGCGCAGCTCGTCGCGAGTCAACGGATGGAATACTACGACCTCATCGACGCGGTTGAGAAACTCGGGGCGGAAACTCTGTCGCAGGACCTCGAGGGCCTGCGCCTTCATCTTCTCGTAGTCCTGTCCCTTGAAGCCAAGAATAATCTGGCTCGCGATATTCGACGTCATGATCACGACGGTGTTGCGGAAATCCACCGTGCGTCCGTGACCGTCGGTGAGCCGCCCGTCGTCGAGCAATTGCAGCAGGACGTTGAACACATCGGCGTGCGCCTTTTCGATCTCGTCGAACAGGATCACCGAGTACGGACGCCGCCGCACGGCTTCGGTCAGTTGTCCGCCTTCGTCGAAGCCGACGTAGCCCGGTGGCGCCCCGACCAGCCGCGATACGGTGTGCTTCTCCATGTATTCGGACATGTCGATTCGGATCATCGCGGCTTCACTATCGAACAGGAACTCGGCCAGCGCCCGCGCGAGTTCGGTTTTGCCGACGCCGGTGGGGCCGAGAAAAATGAACGATCCGATCGGGCGGTTGGGATCCTTGAGTCCGGAGCGGGCGCGAATTACTGCGTCGGAAACGGCGATCACGGCTTCGTCCTGGCCGATGACGCGCTTGTGCAGATGCTCCTCGAGATGGGCGAGCTTCTGCACCTCGCCTTCGAGCAGGCGCGAGACCGGAATCCCGGTCCATCGTGCGACGACCTCGGCGATATCGTCTTCGTCCACTTCTTCCTTGAGCAAGCGCTTGCCGCCGGAGTTTTTCTCGATCAGCTTCTGCTCTTCGGCGGCCAACTCCTTCTCCAGCGACGGGAGCTTGCCGCGCTGCAACTCGGCGAGCTTTCCGAGGTCGTAGTCGCGCTGAGCTTTTTCAATTGCGAGCCTGGTCTGCTCGATCTCGGCTTTAATCTTTGCGAGTTTCTCGAGTCCGCCGGTTTCGGTTTCCCATTGCGCCTGAAGGCCCGCGCGCTTTTCCTTGACCTCGGCGAGTTCCTTCTCAAGTTTCTGCAGGCGATCGCGCGAGGCCTGGTCGGTTTCGCGCTTGAGCGCCTCGCGCTCGATCTCCAACTGCATCACGCGCCGATTGACCTCGTCGATCTCGACCGGCATCGATTCCTTCTCGGTGCGCAGTTTGGCCGCGGCTTCATCGACCAGGTCGATCGCCTTGTCGGGCAGGAATCTGTCGGTGATGTAACGTTTGGAGAGCACCGCGGCCGTGACCAGCGCGGCGTCCTTGATTCTAATACCGTGATGAACTTCGTAGCGTTCCTTGAGCCCGCGCAGAATCGAGATAGTGTCCTCGACGCTCGGCTCCTCGACCGTCACGGGCTGGAAGCGCCGCTCGAGCGCCGCGTCCTTCTCGATATACTTGCGATACTCGTCGAGCGTGGTCGCGCCGATACAATGCAATTCGCCGCGCGCAAGCATTGGCTTGAGCAGGTTCGACGCATCCATCGCGCCTTCAGCCGCGCCCGCGCCGACGACGGTATGCAACTCATCGATGAACAGGATTATTTCGCCCGCGGCTTCCTGCACTTCCTTCAGCACGGCCTTCAGCCGTTCCTCGAACTCGCCGCGGAACTTAGCGCCGGCAATCAGCGCACCCATGTCGAGCGCCACCAGCTTGCGATTCTTGATTCCCTCGGGCACGTCGCCCTGGACGATTCGCCGGGCGAGGCCCTCGACAATCGCAGTCTTGCCGACGCCCGGCTCGCCGATGAGCACGGGGTTGTTCTTGGTGCGGCGCGAGAGCACCTGGATTACGCGGCGAATTTCCTCGTCGCGTCCGATCACCGGATCGATTTTGCCGGCCGCCGCGAGCTTGGTCAGATCGCGGCCGTACTTTTCCAGCGACTGGTAGGTCGCCTCAGGATTCGACGACGTGACCCGCTGGCTGCCGCGCACCTTCTTGAGCACCGCCATCAGCTTGTCGTGGGTCAAACCGGCGTCGCGCAGAATTTTCGAGGCCGCGCCGGGCTCGTCAAGCATCGCGATCAGCACGTGCTCAACCGAGACGTACTCGTCCTTGAGCTTGCCCGCCTCCTGCTCCGCGCGGGCGAGGACGCGGCCGAGACGCTGGGCGGCGTAAATCTGCCCGCTGTCGGCGCCGCCGCCGCTCACATGTGGAATTTTGGCGAGTTCGGCACTGAGCTTGCGGCTCACCGCGTCGCGATCGACACCCGTCAGCTTCAGGATCGACGAGGCCAAGCCTTCGTTGTCTTCGAGCAGCGACGCCAGCAAATGTTCGACGTCAACCGCCTGGTTATGGGCGCTGAGCGCGGCGTTCTGCGCGCGTCCGAGCGCTTCCTGAAGTTTCTCGGTGAATCGGTTGGCGTTCATTCGATCTTCGGTTTTCCCTGTTGACTAAGCTAACCATTTTTCAGCTCAGGGCAAATCGAAAATCCACGCAGATCAAACCGCGCCCGACCGCAAGGATTCACAGTCGGGCACGGTAGTGCTTCTCGATGGCAGAGCGGCGAGCTAGATATTCACGATCGGCGCAACCGGTGCGCGCACCGCGCGGCGATCCGCCCGCACGCGTCGCGTAGCCGCCGGCGCGGGCTCGAACGCCGGATGCAGCCCGGGCTCGCGCGGCGCAGCGGCGGCGCCCGCCTGGGAGGGCTTCTTATCCGCGAGCAGGATGTGACGCCGCCCTTCGCGAATGAGCATGCCGCGGTCGGTCATCTCGGTGAGAAGCTTGCTGACCATCGGGCGGGAGCTGCCGATCATTTCGGCGAGTTCTTCCTGCGCGAGTTCGGGCAGGAGCAGAGTTCCCCGCGAATCCGGCACGCCGAATCGTTCGGCCAATTCGCCGAGAACAATCTCAAGCCGCTTGCGCAGCGACATCCCCAAAAAGGTCGCGTACCGGTAAACCACCGATGACCACATCGAATTGATCGCTTCCGTGATCCGGAGCAGCGCTTCCGGCTCAAGGCTCTTGAGCACTTCAGCGATCTGATGACGGGTGAAGAGCGCGACGCAGGTGTTGGTTAGGGCGGTCGCCTCGAACAGCTGCGAGCGCCCGCCATCCGCGTCGGCAAAGTCCGCGTATCCGACGAGGTCGCCGGGACCGGCAATCTCGACCAACACGGGGTCACTGCCCGCACGCGAGCTATGAACTTTGACCAGCCCGGTAAGCACCGCGAAGACGACATCGGCGGGAGATCCCGTCGTAAAAAGCTCCGCGCCCTTGGGGTAGCGCACGAGCATGTGCCGCTCGAGCAGGGTCGTCGCCGCGGATCGCGGAAGTCCCATCGACGAGAGCCTGGTCAGCAGCCTTTCCTGAGCCTGAGCCGAGACCTGAAGATTCATAGGCATCTCCCCATCGGCTGTACTAGATGACGGCCGGTGTGTAATTAAACCCTACAAATAGATAGCCCGAACGCGCGGCTAGGTCAAGCGCGGACGGAATAGCGGTAAATAATTATCGACAGGCTCGCTCAGGCGCCCGCAATAGTCATCTCGGCTATCTTGATCGTGGGAGCGACGGTGGACGAGCGCCAGTTGAGATCGTCGCCGATCATCTCGACCCCGGCGATCATCTCTTTCAGGTTGCCCGCGATGGTTATCTCCTGCACCGGATAGGCGAGTTCGCCGTTCTCGATCCAGATCCCGCCCGCGCCGCGCGAATAGTCACCGGTGACCATGTTCACGCCGAAGCCGATGGTTTCGGTAAGGTACAGCCCTTGCTTCACCGAGCCGATTATCTGCGCGGGCGTATAGCTCCCCGGCTGGAGGTACAGATTGGTGGTCGAAACGCTGGGCGCCTCGCCGACCGAGCGCGCGGCGTTGCCGGTTGGCGCGAGCCCGAGCTTGCGCGCCGAATAGCTGTCGAGCAGGTAGGTCGCGAGCACGCCCTTGTCGAACACGTTCTTGCGCGAGGTCGGGAGCCCCTCGCCGTCGAAGGGTTTGGAGCCGAGACCGCCCGGGATCAGCGCGTCATCGACGATCGTGACGCCGGCGGCGCCAATCGTTTTACCCAACTGCCCAATCAGAAATGAAGCTCCTTTGTATAGCGCGGGGCCCGAGGCGGCGCCGACTACCGATCGGATCAAGCCGGCCGCCATGTCGGGATCGAAGACCACCGGCGCGTGGGTGGTTTTTATTTTGCGCGCGCCCAAGCGGCGCAGGGCCCTTTTGGCCGAGGTTACGCCGACTGACTGCGCATCTTCGAGTTTTCCGAAGCGGCGATTCGACGTGTACCAGTAGCCCTGCTGCATCGCGTCACCGTCTTGCGCGATTGGCGCGACCACGAGGCTGTACGAGGTGCCGGAGTATTCGCCGGAGAAGCCCTGGCTGTTGGCGAACAGAATGTGGTAGCGCCCGGAGCTGAATTCAGCGCCGCCGGAGTTCTTTATGCGCGGATCGAATTTCAGCGCCGCGTTCTCGCCGATGCGCGCGATCTCGAGCGCGCGATCCGCGTTCACGATTCCACTATCGGGGTCCGCGAGCGAAAGCTCCGGCAATGATTTGGGATGCAACGCCGGGTCGGGCAATCCCGCCCATGGATCGGCGGCCGACAAGCGCGCCAGTTCTACCGTGCTCGCGATGAAAGCGGCGAGTGAATCGCGCTCGAGCTCGGCGGTGGATGAGGTCGCCGACGATTGTCCGCAAAATACGCGCAATCCCAGGCGACGCTCGCGCGAACTTTTGAGCTTCTCGACCTCGCCCATCCGCACGCCGGCTTCCAGCGACTCTGCGCTGACGCACAGAACTTCCGCCGCGCTGGCGCCCTTGCGTTTGGCTTCCTCCAGCGCCCAATTGGCAAGTGCAATATCAACCGTCGCCATCAGATTGTTCTCATCGTTATTTGAATCGTCAGGCGCGGGTGCCGCCGACCGTTATGCCGTCGATACGAATCGTCGGAAGTCCCACGCCCACCGGCACCGATTGACCGTCCTTGCCGCAAGTGCCGACGCCCGCGTCGAGCGCGAGGTCGTTGCCGACCATCGAGACCCGAGTCAGGACGTCGGGACCGTTGCCGATAAGGGTCGCGCCCTTGACCGGCCGCGTTACCCGGCCGTCCTCTATCAGGTAGGCCTCGCTCGCTGAAAAGACGAATTTGCCGTTGGTGATATCAACCTGTCCGCCGCCGAAATTGACGGCGTAAAGCCCTTTCTTCACCGACTTGATGATATCCTCGGGCGTCGATTCGCCGTTGAGCATGAACGTATTGGTCATCCGCGGCATCGGCGAATGCGCGAAGCTCTCGCGGCGGCCGTTGCCGGTCGGCTCCGTCTTCATGAGCCGCGCGTTCATCCGGTCCTGCAGATAGCCGCGCAGGATTCCTTTCTCGATCAGTACGGTGCGCGAAGTGGGCGTGCCTTCGTCGTCAACATTCAGGCTGCCGCGGCGATTGGGAATAGTGCCGTCGTCGATCACGGTGCAGAGTTCGCTCGCGACTTTCTGGCCGATTCGATCCGCAAAGGCGGAGGTCTTCTTGCGGTTGAAGTCGCCTTCGAGTCCGTGGCCGATCGCTTCGTGCAGCAGAATCCCGGGCCATCCGGGTCCAAGCACGACGACGGTCTCGCCCGCGGGCGCATCGATAGCGTCGAGGTTGACGATCGCCTGGCGCGCGGCTTCGAGCGCGTACTCACGCCATCGATCGTTGTCGATGAAGTAACTCCACTCGACCCGTCCGCCGCCGCCGTAGGAGCCAACCTGGCGTCCCTTGCCGTCTTCGGCGATCACAGTGACGTTGAGCCGGCACAACGGCTGCACATCTGCGGCGACCTGGCCGTCGCTCTTGACGATCATGACGATCTTCCGCTCGCACGCGAACGAAGCCATCACGTTTTTCACGCGCGGGTCGGAGGCGCGCACGAGGCTATCGATCTCGTTCAGCAGCCTGGCGCGATCCTGCACCGGGACATCGAGCGGCGTGCTGGGAAGATCGTAGAGCGCATGACGCGGGACCGGAGTGCCGACCTGCACCGCGGCGGGCGCCGTGCCGCGCTGATCGGCGATGGCGCGCGCGGCCTCGGCCGCAAGGCGCATCCGGTCAATCGTGACTTCGTCGGAATAGGCGTAGCCGGTGCGATCTTCGGCGCACACCCGCACGCCGACGCCGTGGCTGACGCTCTTGCTGGTGTGATTCACCATCGATTCTTCGAGCGCGAGCCCCTCACTGCTCTTGTACTCGAAGTAGAGATCGGCGTAGTCGGCCTTGCGTTCGAGCGCGCTGCCGAGGATTCGCTCGAGTGCGCCGTGGTTCATGCCGAAACGATTGAGGAAGAATTTATCGGGAGCAACGAGTT
Organism: uncultured delta proteobacterium; assembly: GCA_963717005.1. Lineage (GTDB taxonomy): Bacteria > Desulfobacterota > Binatia > Binatales > Binataceae > Binatus. Next base: position 2,287,115 of record OY970324.1, on the reverse strand, counting down.
CGTTGGACATTATATTTGCCGCCTGTGAATCAACCTTATCAAAGCGCGCACTCGCCAAGAAGGTCGCGGCTGGTATTGTGGTGAAAAGGGGAAATCACTTTATTTGATGTGAAACCCACCGTGGGTTTCACGTTCCTTGGGCAGGGGTGACCCCTGCACCCAGTGAGAAGCGCAAAGTTGCGCGCGGCGCGCTACTTTGCTCTCAGGGGAGGTGGCTCGATGGCGTGCGTAACGGAGGTGCTGCTCGGGTTTCATACCATCTGTTGTGGTTCCTGGATGGCAGACCACCAAGGGTAGCTTCGTTCCGTCAAAACTCGTTTTTCTGACCCGAAGCCGGCGCCACCTGATTTTCGCGAGAGCGTGGAGCAACGGGTAGCTGGAACGTTTCTCCATGCTGTATGAGTAGCACGTTAAATCCGGCGCAATCAGGCTGAATAGTTCATCCCCCTACGCGGATTCAGAACTTACCGGGATTTGAAGTAGCGCAACGGCTGCGCGACGGGTTACGATTCGTGAATGGCCTCGCGCGAAACACTGGCGCTGATCGATCGCCTGATGCTCGAGATGATTGCGCAGCAGGAAGGCAAGGTGCTCGCGATGGCGCGGGCGATTCATCCGGGGCTGACCGCGGAAGATATCCGCAATCCGAACGATTTTGCCGATCTGATGGCGAGCGGCGAGTGGAACTTCGAGGACGGAATCCTGTCGGGTCTCAAGAGCGCGCACATGGCGATCCGCGCGAAGCTGCTCGAGGGCGTCGAGTAATAGAAGTTCCTTGCGTCGAGTGGCGCCGAGAGGGTATCTCGCATATTACAGAAACATGTATTAGTAAATCTGTGACCCGAAGGAAATTTGCGAGGCAGAAATGCGAGCAGTTGAGGCAATGTGAAGCTGATTCTAGAAAACATAAGGACCTTTTCGGGACATCATGAGATTCCGATTCGCCCCTTAACGCTTCTGACCGGAGAAAATAGTACCGGAAAAAGTACCTTTCTCGGAATGCTTTCTGCTGTCTGCGATGATGGTTTTCCGTTCCAACCGGCATTCAACAAGCCTCCATTCGATTTTGGAAACTATGACACGATCGCGACTTTCAAGGGGGGGAGGTTCGGTCGGGCTACTAGTTTTTCGTTGGGCCTCGATGACGAATTGGAGCCACCTAGACGAAAACGTTTTGTCGCGACGTATACGAACCTCCGAGGGCAATTCCGGCTGAAGAACTTTGAACTTACGGCGCAGGACTTTTCTCTTTCTCTTGCGGTTGAAGAGGTCGATGACCGGCAGATCCGAGGTAAATATTCTGTCACGGTTTTGGACAAGGCCGTCGTTAAAGAATTTTCGCTAGCGGATAGGACATTGGACGCGAGAATAAACCCTCTGGTTCGAATTTTCGTTGACGCAATCAATAGCGCAGACGTTAAGCCTGATGAGGGTAGAATAACATTTGGAACGTTGAACTATGTCTCCCCATTAGTCAGTACCAATACGATCGCGATTGCTCCAATTAGGACCAAACCGGAACGTACGTACAGTCAAGTTCGTGAAGCCTACATGCCGACCGGAGATCACATTCCGTTCTTGCTTGAACAACTCCTCAGGCGGGATTCCGCGAATCGAACCAAACTGTTACGAACTTTGAAGCAATTTGGAGACGAATCTGGGCTGTTCAAGAGTTTTCAGGTTAGGCATCTCGGGGACCGCGCGACTGATCCCTTCCAATTGGAAGTTACGGTCGCAGGGCGTGCCTCAAACTTGGTCGATGTTGGATATGGTGTGAGCCAGGCACTCCCGGTAATTGTACAAGCATCTCTTATGGAAGGTGACCAAACTCTGCTCCTGCAACAACCTGAGGTACATCTACACCCACGAGCGCAAGCTTCTCTAGGTACGTTCTTTGCACTTCTAGCAGCTTCTGGACCCAGTAAGTTCCTTGTTGAGACTCACAGCGACTACATTATCGATCGCGTTAGACAAGAGGTTACCAAAAAAAACATCCCGCTCGAAAAGGTGGGCATACTGTACTTCCAGAGGAGCGGTATTGAATCGGATTGCTCTTTGCTGGAGCTGGACTCGAACGGCAATGTCGTGAATCCGCCCCGAGACTATCGAGATTTCTTTCTTCGCGAAGAGGTCAATCTGCTTACGCGAACCGAGCGTTCAAACTAGCGTTCCCGGATGTGTGTAATAGTCGATGTCAATGTCGCAGCGAGAGTGCTATTGCGTCGCAACGATCACGACTTCGCACCCGTTTCTCTCAGAATACTTGGAAAGACGAAACAGCCGCTCATAGTGGTGTATGGGGGAAAGTTGCTCGACGAGTATGCTCAACACTACGCGCTCAGACGTCTCTTAGCCGTGCTAGATCGAAACGGACGTGCCATTCAACGGTCCGCAGCCGAGATTCAAATTGCGGAAAGTAAGCTACACCGCGACGGCAATTGCACTTCAAACGACGTGCACATCCTAGCGCTTGCTCTGATTTCGGGAACCCGCCTGCTAGTTTCCCTTGACCAAGCTCTACACCAAGACTTCAAGAACCCGAAAGTGTTAGCCAGACCGCGCGGAAAAATTTACCAAAACAGGAATCACCTGCCGATTTTGCAGCGGACAAAGTGCTCGCACTAGCCTTTCGTTTCATCTAAACGCGAATCAGCCGGCCGCCGCGGCGCGACGCGGCCGCTCGGTCGTCGCGCCTTCCTTCTTCGCTGCCGAGCGCTTGCGCGGCTTTTTGGCCCTGCTCTGCTCTTCGTTGCCGGTGAACTCGATCACCGACATCATCGTCGCGTCGCCGCGGCGATGTCCGAACTTGACGACCCGGGTGTAGCCGCCGTTGCGATCCTTGAAGCGCGGCGCGATCTCATCGAACAGCTTTTTGACCGCTTCATGCGATTGCAACGCCGCGAACGCGCGCCGGCGCGCGGCAAGATCGTTCTGCTTGCCCAGCGTAACCATCCGGTCCGCGATGCGGCGCAGTTCCTTGGCCTTGGGATCGGTCGTTTTGATTCGCTCGTGACGAATCAGCGCGAGCACCATGTTCTTGAACAGCGCCTTGCGATGCGCCGAGGTGCGATTGAGCTTGCGGCCCGAATTTAGATGACGCATCTGTTACTCCACAAACCTGAAAAACGATCTATGCCGATTCGCGGCGGACTCTATGCCGACTCGCGGCGTTCTTGCTCTTCCCACATGCGGTCGAGCTCGCCGCGCGGCGGCAGGTTCTCCAGCCGCATGCCGAGCGAGAGACCCATGTCGGCAAGGACTTCCTTGATCTCGTTGAGGGACTTGCGTCCGAAGTTTTTGATTTTGAGCATGTCCTGCTCGGTGCGCTGCACCAGCTCGCCGATATACTTGATGTCGGCGTTCTGGAGACCGTTGAAGGCGCGCACTGAAATCGGCAGGCCTTCGACAGGCCGATAGAGCAACTCGCTCATCGAAGGGCCAGCCTCGCCACCCTCGGCCGCGCCGGCCGGCACCTCGGCCTCTTCTTCGACGCCCGCGAAAATCGTCATCTGATCGCGCATCACGCGCGCGGCATAGGTGAGCGCCTCGCGCGGGTTGATCGAGCCGTCGGTCCATATTTCGAGCGCCAGCCGATCGTAATCGGTGCGCTGGCCGACGCGCGCGTTGGTGACGGTGAAATTGACTTTGCGAATCGGCGAGAAGATCGCGTCGAGGCGAATCGTGCCGATTGCCTCCTCGTCTTCGGTGCGCTCGCCGGGGACGTAGCCGCGGCCGCGCTTGATGACGAGTTCCATGTCGAGCTCGGCGCCCTTGTCGAGCGACGCGATATGCTTGTCGGGGGTCAGAATTTCGAGGCTGGGTCCGCCGGTGATATCGCGCGCGGTGACCTGCGCCTCGCCCTTGACCTTCAGCGTCGCGGTAATCTGCTCGCCTTCATGCAGGCGCAGGCGGATTTCCTTCAAGTTGAGGACGATGTCGGTCACGTCCTCCTTGACGCCAGCCAGAGTCGAAAACTCGTGCAGGACGTTTTTGATCCTGACTGCCGTAATCGCGTAGCCGGGCAGTGTGGACAGCAGGATGCGCCGCAGCGCGTTGCCAACGGTGATTCCGTAGCCGCGTTCGAGCGGTTCCGCGGAAAATTTGCCGTAGGAAGGAGTGACTTCCTTCTCGTCGAACTCGACCGTCTTGGGTTTGATCAGATCTCGCCAGTCATTTTGCATAGTCTGTGCTCTTTTTTCCCGATGGATTTCCCGCGCCCACACAGGTCCACCACGGACCGGGACGCCGAATCGGTAGCCTCCGCCTTATCTGGAGTAATGCTCGACGATCAGCTTCTCGCTAATCGGCATCGTCAGTTCAGCGCGCGCCGGCAGCGACCGGAGCGAGCCGCGGAATTGTTCGCGCTCGAGTGCCATCCACGGCGGTACGCCGCGGCGCTGCGCCATCTCGATTGCCTCGACGATCACCTTCTTGGTGCGACTCGCCTCGGCTACGCTTATAACACTGCCAACCTCGATCAGGGTCGAGGGAATAGTGACTTTCCTGCCGTTCACCTGGATGTGCCCGTGACGCACGACCTGGCGCGCCTGCGCGAGCGAACTCGCGAAGCCCAGACGATAGACCACGTTGTCGAGGCGCCGCTCGAGCAGCACCAGCAGATTCTCGCCGGTGATCCCGTCCATCCGCTCGGCCGCCGCGAAGTAGGCCTTGAATTGCGTCTCCATCATCCCGTAGATGCGCTTGACCTTCTGCTTCTCGCGCAGCCGAATCGCGAATTCGGAGAAGCGCGTGCGCGCCTGTCCGTGGGCGCCGGGCGGATAATTGCGCCGCTCGATCGCGCACTTGTCGCTGTAGCATCGCTCTCCCTTGAGGAAGAGCTTCAATCCTTCGCGCCGACACAAGCGGCAAACGGGTCCTAAATTCCTTGCCATTTCTTTTCTCTTTTTTCAGTGAATCCGCTTTGTTGGTGACGGTGCGCCGAAAATTTCATTAGTTGTTTGCGTTGGTCAGACTCGGCGCCGTTTTGGCGGACGGCATCCGTTGTGCGGAATCGGGGTGACGTCTTTGATCGAGATTACGCCGAGGCCGGTCGCTTGCAGCGCACGCACCGCCGATTCGCGGCCGCCGCCCGGACCTTTGACATGAACCACCACCGCGCGCATCCCAACTTCCGAGCATTTGCGCGCGCACGCCTCCGCCGCCATCTGCGCCGCGTACGGGGTGCCCTTGCGCGAACCCTTGAAGCCGACCGAGCCGGCGCTCGACCAGGCAATCACGGTGCCTTGCTGATCGGTGATGGTGACGATGGTGTTGTTGAAGGTCGCATGCACATGGGCGACGCCTTCCGGCACGTTGCGACGGACCTTTTTGCGACGAGGCGCGGGAGCAGGCGCTCCAGCAGCGCCGGCCGCGGCGGGCGTCGCAGCAGCAGGCTTCTTTTCTTCTTTGGTCTCTTTTATTTCTTCAGCCATTTTTTTCTTTTTTCAGTGAATCCGCGTTAGTGCTGTCGTAGCGCGACAATTTCCTTTGCTGTTCGCGTCTTTTGGGCGTTAGCCTTTCGGCGGCGCCATCTTCTTGCCCGCGACTACTTTGCGCGGACCTTTGCGCGTGCGCGCGTTGGTATGCGTGCGCTGGCCGCGGACCGGAAGTCCGCGACGATGCCGAATGCCGCGATAGCATCCGAGATCCATCAGGCGCTTGATCGACTGCTGAAAGTCGCGGCGCAGATCGCCTTCGACTTCGTAGTCGGTGTCGATCACCTGGCGGATGTGGACCTGCTGATCGGCCGACAAGTCGTCGGTCTTGACCGCGGGATCCACTTTGGCCGCGGCCAGAATTTTGAGCGCGCTCGGGCGGCCTATGCCGTAGATATAGGTGAGCGCGATATCCATCCGCTTGTTCTTCGGCAGTTCGACTCCAGCTATGCGTGCCATCGCGAAACCCTTCCTAGCCCTGGCGCTGCTTGTGGCGCGGGTTGGAGCAGAGGACGCGCACGACACCTTCGCGGCGCACGACCTTGCAGTTCTTACAAATCTTTTTTACCGATGCTCGGACTTTCATAATCGTCAATCTCTATCGCGGAACCTCACCCCTAACCCCTCTCCCTTCTGGAGAGGGGAACCGAGAAATGGAATTCTCTCTAGCATCATAATTCGTTTCGTTTCTTAGCGCATCCGGTATGTTATTCGGCCGCGGGTCAGGTCGTAGGGCGACAGCTCCACCGTGACCTTGTCGCCGGCCAGGATTTTTATGTAGTGCATCCTCATCTTGCCCGAAATATGCGCCAACACCTTGTGCCCGTTGTCGAGCGTCACTCTGAACACCGCATTGGGAAGGGCTTCCTGCACCGTCCCCTGTACTTCTATCGCGTCGCCTTTAGACATTATCGAGTTCGCTCAAAATTTCCGGTCCGTTGGAGGTGATTGCGATGGAATGCTCGAAGTGGGCAGATAGTTTACCGTCCGCCGTCACCGCAGTCCAGCCATCGGAAAGTATCTCCAAATCGGGGCTCCCTTCGTTAACCATCGGCTCAATCGCCAGCGCCATGCCCTCGCGCAGGCGCGGATTCGGCATCCCGGCGCGGAAATAATTCGGCACCTGCGGCTCTTCATGCAGGCGGCGGCCGATGCCGTGTCCGGCAAAGTCGGTGACGACCGAAAAGCCGGCGCGCTCGACAGTTTCCTGCACGGCGCGCGCGATATCGCTGATGCGATTGCCGGCGCGAGCCTGCGCGATTCCCGCGTAGAGCGAATCGCGCGTCACCTTCAACAGCCGGGTCACGCGCTCCGGCACGGGTCCGACCGCGACGGTGCGGGCCGAGTCGCCGTAGAAGCCCTCGTACACCACGCCGAAATCAAGCCCGACGATGTCGCCGGCCTTCAATTTGCGGCTGGACGGGATGCCGTGGACGATTTCGTTGTTAATCGACACGCACAAGCATTTCGGATAAACGACGTCGCCCGGCTTGTAGCCTTTGAAGGCAGGCTTCGCGCCTTTTTTGTATGTCAGATCTTCGGCCAGCTTATCGAGCTCCTCGGTCGTGATCCCGGGACGCACGGCGGCGGCGAGAGCCTCGAGGATCTCGGCGACGATCCGGCTCGCATGGCGCATCACGGCTATTTCCGCCGGGGTTTTAATAGTGATCATTTTTTTCAGTATTTAAGGGCGCGCTCCGTTGTCGCGCGCGGATCGCAAATCGGATCTCGCGGTTCCATACTTGGGAACCCACTGTGCTGAAGGTTTATCACTTGGGGGGCACCGGGACGCCGTTAACGGCGGACAGGATTCGCTTCTCGACTTCGTCGGTGCGGCCCACGCCGTTGATCTCCGCGAGCATTCCGAGGCGTCCGTAATGGGCCAGCAGCGGCTTGGTGGTCTCGGCGAAAACCTTGAGGCGTTCGCGGACGGTTGCTTCGGCGTCGTCTTCGCGCTGATAGAGTTCGCCGCCGCATTTATCGCATACACCCGGCTTTTTGGGCGGCTCGAAGACCACGTGATACATCGCGTTGCATTTCGCGCAGGTGCGGCGTCCTGAAATTCGCTTTACGATCTCTTCGTCCGGCACGATCACCGCGACCACCTTGTCGAGTTTCAGGTGGTAGTGTTCGAGTCCCTTGGCCAGAGCTTCGGCCTGCGAGACGTTGCGCGGGAAGCCGTCGAGGATGAATCCGGGGCGGGCGTCTTCCTTGCGCAGCCGCGAATCGACCAGCTTCAGCACCAATTCGTCGGGCACCAACTGTCCGCGATCCATGTAGCCGGCGGCCTCGCGGCCAAGTTCGGAGTCCTCGCGCACGACAGCCCGGAGCAAATCGCCACTGGCAACTTGCGGGATACCCCACAGCGCCGCGAGCGCGCGCGCTTGCGTACCCTTGCCCGCACCCGGCGGGCCCAGCAGCACCAGCCGCACAGTTCTAGGCGCCCCTCTTGGTCTTGACCCGTCCGCGGCGCATGAAGCCTTCGTAATTGCGGGTCAGCAGATGGGTTTCGATTTGCGCGACGGTGTCGAGCGCCACGCCGACGACTATCAGCAGCGCGGTGCCGCCGAAGAAAAACGGCACGTTGAAGCGCGCGATTAATATGGTAGGCAACACGCACACGGCGCTGACGTAAACCGCGCCGCCGAGCGTGATGCGCGACAGCACGCGGTCGATATAGTCGGCGGTGAAGCGTCCGGGCCGGATGCCCGGGATGAATCCGCCGTACTTTTTCAGATTGTCGGCGACATCGACCGGGTTGAAGGTGACCGAGGTATAGAAGTAACAGAAGAAGAAAATCAACCCGACGTAAACCAGATCGTAGTAGATACCGCCCGGCGTCAGGTAGCTCGCGTACGGTTTCAGGAACGGCACGAAAGTCGCCAGCGTCGCCGGGAAGACCAATAGTGCAGAGGCGAAAATCGGCGGAATGACGCCCGAGGTATTTATCTTCAGCGGCAGATGCGAGCTCTGGCCGCCGTACACCCGGCGTCCGACGACGCGGCGCGCATACTGGATCGGGATTCGGCGCTGCGCGGTTTCTATATAGACGATGCCGGCGATGACCGCGGCGGCGACGGTGAGAATGAAGATGAGCAGGAAGATGCTCATTTCGCCCTCGCGCACGAATTGCGCGGTGGTGCTGAGCGCGCTCGGCAGCCGCGCCACGATGCCCGCCATGATGATGAGCGAGATGCCGTTGCCGATTCCGCGCTCGGTAATCTGCTCGCCGATCCACATCAGGAACATCGTGCCCGCCGTGAGCGTGATGACGGTCATCACGACGAATGCGACACCGGGATTGTAAACGATGCTGCCGCCGCCGGGTGCCGGCGCTTTTTCGAGCGCGATGGCAAACATCGTGCCCTGGAACAGCGCCAGCATCACGGTGCCGTAGCGGGTGTACTGCGTAATCTTGCGGCGGCCCGCTTCGCCCTCTTTATAAAGTTCGTCGAGGTAGGGCGACGCGATCTTCAGCAGGTCGAGAACGATGGCGACCGAGATGTACGGCATGATACCGAGGGCGAGGACGGAGAAGTGTTCGAGCGCGCCGCCGGAAAAGAGATTGACCCAGCCGAAGAGCGTGCCGCTGGTCTGCTGGAACAGCGCCGCGAGCGCCTGGCCGTCGATGCCGGGAGTCGGCACGGCGACGCCGAGACGGAACACCGCCAGCATCGCGGCGGTGAACACCAGCCGGCGGCGCAACTCCGGGATGCGCGAGGCGTTTGAAAACCCGTCGAGCATTTAGCTTTCGGAAGGCTTTACCAACTCCGCGAAGCCGCCGACGGCGGCGATTTTATCCAGCGCGCTTTTCGAGAACGCATCCGCGCGCACTTTAATCTTACTCTTCAAGTCGCCGTCACCTAAAACCTTGACCTTGCGACCGGCCGGAATCAGTCCGCGGGCAACCATCGCGGCGGCGTCGATAGTGACGTCGGCGCCGAAATCGCCGAGCCGCGACAGGTTGACGATCGCATATTCGTCGCGGCGCGCCTGACTCTTCAGCGTGCGACGAAAACCCTGCTTAGGCAAGCGCCGCTGCAAAGGCATCTGGCCGCCTTCGTAACTCGGCGGCGTATTTCCGTGCGAGCGCGCACCGAGTCCCTTGTGCCCGCGCCCGGCGGTCTTGCCGTGGCCCGAGCCGATGCCGCGGCCGACGCGGCGTTTGCGATGGGTCGAGCCGGGAGACGGTTTCAGATCTTTCAAATCCATGACTGCAACTAATCCTTGAGCTCGACCACCAGATGCTTGAGCCGCTTGACCATCCCTTCAACCGCGGCGCTGCGCTTGAGCTCGCGCTCGCTGCCGACTTTGCCGAGGCCAAGGCCCTTGACGGTTTCACGCACGCGCCGATTTGTGCTGATCGGACTGCCGACGAGCTTGACGCGAATTTTTTCCGACATCTTATTCCAAGACCTCGATCACGCGGCCGCTTCGGGTTGATTGGGCGTGCGTCCGCGAAGCCGATTGATATCCTGCGTGCTGCGCAACTCGGCCAGCGCCTCGAGCGTCGCTTTGACCAGGTTGTGCGGATTCGACGAGCCGAGCCGCTTGGTCAGGATGTTGCGGATGCCCGCCAACTCGACCACCGCGCGCACGCCGCCCGCCGCGATAACTCCGGTGCCCTCGGCCGCCGGGCGCAACACGACGCGTCCCGCGCCGAAACGTCCGACCACTTCGTGCGGGATGGTGCCGTCCTGAATCGGCACGCGGACCAGACTCTTCTTGGCGCGATCGACGCCCTTGCGAATCGCCTCGGGCACTTCGTTGGCCTTGCCGAGACCGAAGCCGACCAGCCCGTTGTGATCGCCGGCGACCACCAGCGCGCTGAAGCTGAAGCGGCGTCCGCCCTTCACGACCTTGGCGACGCGGTTGATATGCACCACCTTCTCTTTGATCTCGAGGCCCTGCGGATCGATTCGCTGGGCGACGGTGCCTTCCCGTAATGTACGTTGCCTGCCTATCAAAATTTTAACCCCGCTTCGCGCGCCGCGTCGGCCAGCGCCTTGACGCGGCCGTGATAGAGAAATCCGTTTCGGTCGAAGACGACGTTGGAGATGCCGCTCTGAAGGCATCGCTCGGCGATTGCCTTGCCCACCGCTTTGGCGGCGGCGAGATTGCGCTTGCTCTTGAGCCCTTCGCGCAGGCCGGCCGTTTCGGTGGAAGCGGCGGCGAGCGTGCGCCCGCTCTCGTCCGAGATCACCTGGACGTAAATGTGATGCAGCGAGCGGAACACCGAGAGCCGCGGCCGCTGATCGTTGCCGACCGCCTTGCGCCGCACGCGGCCCTGGCGAAATTTGCGTTTTTCCGATCGTTCTAGCGCCATAGTCGTAACTTACCTTACGCCGAGGTCGAACCCGCGGCGGCCTTGCCCGCTTTGCGGCGAATCGTCTCGGTCGCGTACTTGATTCCCTTGCCCTTGTACGGCTCCGGCGGCCGCAGCTCGCGAATCTGCGCGGCGACCGTTCCGAGCAACTGCCGGTCGGCGCTCTCGAGCGTGACGGTCACCTGCTTCTCGACTTTGGCGGTGACGCCGGGCGGCAGCTGATAAATTATCGGATGCGAATAGCCGAGCGTCAGATTAACCTGCTGGCCCTTGGCTTCGGCGCGGTAGCCGACGCCGTTAATCTCGAGCACGCGGCTGAAGCCTTTGCCCACGCCCTCGACCATATTGGCGATGAGCTTGCGCATGAGGCCGTGAATCGAGCGCTCCTCGCTGGTATCGCCCGGCCGCTTCACAAGGATCTCCGAGTCCTTGATCTCGACGGTGTAGCCGGGATGCAGCTCGAGCTCGAGCTTGCCCTTGGGCCCTTCGACTTTGAGGGTCGAGCCGGTGACCGAGGCTTTGACGCTCTTGTCGAGATGAATCGGTAGTCTTCCTATCCGCGACATTGATAATTACCAAACCCTGCAGAGGATTTCGCCGCCGACTTTTCGGCGCCGCGCCTCGCGCCCGGTCATCACGCCGAGAGGAGTCGAGACGATTTGCACACCCATCGCGCCGCGCACCTTGCCGATTTCCGCCGCGCCGGCATAGCGCCGATTACTCGGCTTGCTGATGCGGTCGATGCCGCGGATGACCGACTCGCGGGTCGGCGAGTAGCGCAGCTTGAGCGCCAGCATCTTCAGCGGCACTTCACCGCCGACTTCGACGCCGCTGAGAAAACCCTCGGCCATCAGGACGCGGCAAATCGCCTCGCGCAATCGCGAATGGGGCACCGTGAGTTCGTTGTACCGCGCGCGCATCGCGTTGCGGATTCGCGTAAGCAGTTCTGCAATCGGATCGGTCTGCGACATAAATTAGTCTCTTTTACCAGCTCGCCTTGATCACGCCGGGCAGCTTGCCGTCGAGTGCGTACTTGCGCAGGCACAGCCTGCACATCTTGAAACGCCGATAGTACGCGCGCGCGCGGCCGCACAGCGGGCAGCGATTGTACTGGCGCACCTTGAATTTTTGTTTGCGAGTCGCCTTAACCCGCAGGCACGTTTTCGCCATTCAACTATCCTTATACTCCCTGCCTTATGCTCCCTGCGCCGGCGGCGGGGTTGCCGCGGCTGCGACCGCAGCCCTGGCCGCCGCGTGAGCCTGTGCTGCGGCGGCCGCCTTGGCCGCGTCGGCTTCGCGCTCAGCCGCGCCGCGCATCGGCATCCCGAGTGCGCGCAGCAGCGTCAGCCCCTCGAAATCGCTGCGCGCCGTGGTCGTAATCGAAATCGTCAAGCCCTTCACCTTCTCGACCTTGTCGAGATTGAGTTCCGGGAAAATCGTATGTTCCTTGAGCCCGAGCGAGTAGTTGCCGCGGCCGTCGAAAGCCTTGTCGCTGACGCCGCGGAAATCGCGCACGCGCGGCAGCGAGATATTCACCAGCCGATCGAAAAATTCCCACATCTTTTCGCGCCGCAGCGTAACCATCACGCCAATCGGCATGCCCTGGCGCAGCTTGAAGTTCGAGATCGCCTTGCGCGCGCGGGTCAGCACCGGCTTCTGCCCGGAGATCACCTTGAGCTCTTCGAGCGCGGAGTCGAGAATTTTTACGTTGTCGCGCGCTTCCTGCAGCGCCATGTTAATCGTGATCTTCTCGAGCCGCGGCACGCGCATCTTGTTGTCTATTTTGAGCTCGCGCATCAGCGCCGGCGCGATTTCACTCTCGAAGCGAACGCGCAGACGCGCGGGCAGCTTGGGCTCGGGCGGCAGCGGCGCCGCAGCCGAGGCTTTCGCCTCTTCAGCCGCCTGCTTCTGCTGAGCCTGCCGCAGTTTGCCTTCGCGCTTGGCCTTGGCCGCCGCGTCGGTCTTGGCGGACTGCTCGGCCTTGGCAGCCTGCTCGGCTTTGTCCGGCTTTTCTTTTTTATCGGCCATCAGTCGTTACCTATTGTTTCGCCGCATCGCCGGCAGACCCGGCTCTTGGAGCCATCGTCGGCAGCCTTGACCCCGACTCTGACCGGCGCGTTGCAGCGATCGCAAAAAATCATGACGTTCGACAAGTGGATCGAAGCTTCCTTCTCGACGATTCCGCCGGGGCTCTGCGCGCCGCGCGGCTTGCTGTGACGCTTGACGATATTGAGCCGCTCGATCACGACCCGTCCGCGCTCGGGCAATACGCGCATCACCTTGCCGGTCTTGCCGCGGTCGCGGCCGGTGACCACCATTACGGTATCGTTCTTCTTAATCTTGTACTTGGGAGACGCCATCACAGCACCTCCGGTGCGAGCGAGATTATTTTCAAAAACTTTTTCGCGCGCAGTTCACGCGCCACCGGGCCGAAGATACGGGTGCCAATCGGCTCGTGATCCTTGTCGAGCAGCACGGCGGAGTTGCCGTCGAAGCGGATGTAGCTGCCGTCGTCGCGGCTGATTTCCTTGGCCGTGCGCACGATCACCGCGCGCGAGACGTCGCCCTTTTTGACCTTGGCGTTGGGAATCGCCTCTTTGATTGCCACCACGATCACGTCTCCGACCGACGCGTACCGGCGCTTGGAGCCGCCGAGCACCTTGATGCACATCACCTTGCGGGCGCCCGAGTTATCGGCGACATCCAGAACTGTTTGTACCTGTACCATAGCTCTCGCGCCTTACCCCGCGGCCTTTTTGAGTACGCGGCTGACGCGCCAGCGCTTGTTTTTCGAGAGCGGACGCGACTCGATAATCTGCACGCGGTCGCCTTCCTTGCACTCGCCGCGCTCGTCATGCGCCATGAACCTGGTGCTGCGACGCACGCGCTTGCCATAGAGCTCGTGCTCGACCATGCGATCGACCTTGACCACCACGGTCTTGGTCATCTTGGCGGAGACCACCGTGCCCTCGCGCCGTTTAATTCGCTCCCGCATTAACCTGCCTTCTTCCCGGTTGCAGCTTCGGCGCGCGTCTTCTCGCCGAGCAAAGTCATAATCAGCGCCAACTCGCGGCGCGCGCGCCGATAGCCGGCGTGATTGTCGAGTTGATTGGTGCGCAGCTTCAGGCGCAGGCGGAAAATTTCCTCGCGCGCCTCGCGCTCCTTCACCCGCAAATCCGGCGCGGTCATCTCCCTGAGTTCGCTAAGCTCCAAGGCCGCCACCCTCCTCGCGCGAGATCATCATTGTCTTAATCGGCAGCTTGTGCGCCGCGAGCCGCATCGCTTCTTTCGCCGTCGCGTAATCGACCCCTTCCATCTCGAACAGAATCCGGCCCGGCCTGACGCACGCGACCCATCCTTCGGGCGAGCCCTTGCCCTTGCCCATGCGGGTTTCAGCCGGTTTCTTGGTGAAGGGCTTGTCGGGGAACACGCGAATCCAGACGCGACCGCCGCGCTTGATATGCCGGGTGAGCGCGATACGGGCGGCTTCCAGCGCGCGCGTGTCGATACGGCAGGTCTCGAGCGACTTGAGCCCGTAGTCGCCGAAGGCGAGCCAGAGTCCGCGGTTCTCGGCGCCGCGGACGCGGCCCTTCATCATCTTGCGCCATTTAACTTTTTTTGGTGCGAGCATCTTGCTTCGTCAATTCGCCTGCACAGTCGTTCCTGCGCGTTTCGCGTCCGCATCTTTTCGAGTGAGGACTTCGCCGCGGAAAATCCAGACCTTCACCCCAATCTGGCCGTAGGTCGTGCGCGCCTCCGCGAATCCGTAAGCAACATCCGCGCGCAGAGTCTGCAGCGGCACCCGGCCCTCGCGATACCATTCCTGACGCGCGATTTCCGCACCGCCAAGGCGCCCCGCGACGTGAACCTTGACGCCCTGCGCACCCATCCGCATCGCACGCGTCACCGCTTCCTTCATCGCGCGCCGAAACGCCACGCGGCGCTCGAGTTGCAGCGCGATATTCTCGGCGACCAACTGCGGGTCGAGGTCGGGGCGGCGCACCTCGTGGATATTGATGAAGGAGTCGCGCCCCTTCATCAGCTTCTGGATATCGAGCTTGAGCTTGTCGATTTCCGCGCCCTTCTTGCCGATCACGATTCCCGGACGCGCCGTGTAAATATTTATCTTGGCCTTGTTGGCCATCCGCTCGATTTCAATTCGCGAGATACCGGCGTGGTAGAGCCGCTTCTTGACGAACTCGCGCAGCTTCAAATCTTCGTGCAGCAGCTTGGCGTAGTCGTGGCTCGCGTACCAGCGCGAGTCCCAGCTCTCTATAATGCCCAGACGGAAACCGCGCGGATGTACTTTCTGTCCCATAGAAGACCTCAGGAAGCCCGCTCGTCCACGATTACCGTGAGATGGCTGGTGCGTTTATGAATCGGCGTCGCATGCATATGTGCGCGCGTGAGCGAACGCTTCCAGGTCGGCCCGGTGTCGGCGGTCGCGCGTTTGACGAACAACTTGTCCTCATCGACGTTCTGCTGATCGCGGGCGTTGGCAATCGCGGCGAGCAGGGTCTTGGAGACGAAGCGCGCCGCCTTCTTGGGCGTGAACTCGAGAATCGACAGCGCCTGATCGACTTTCTTGTCAACGATCAACTCGCACACGAGCTTGAGCTTGCGCGGCGAGATTCTGATGAAGCGGGTTCGCGATACGGATTCCATGACTTCTTACTACTTTCCCCGCTTAGGCCTTGGCCGCGGCCGGCGCCGCCGGCGCGGCTGACTGTTTCACTTCGCCCTTGCGATCGCCGGCGTGGCCGTGAAAGGTGCGCGTCGGTGCGAATTCGCCGAGCTTGTGGCCGACCATATTCTCGGTGCAGTACACCGGGATGAACTTGTGGCCGTTGTGGACGGCGAAGGTCAGCGCGATCATGTCGGGCGTGATCATCGAGCGCCGCGACCAGGTCTTGATGATGCGCTTGTCGCCCGAGGCGGTTGCGGCGCCGACTTTCTTCAACAGATGTCCATCGACGAACGGACCTTTTTTCAGTGACCTTGCCATAACTCTCTAGTGCTTCCCTTTCGGGCGCCGGCTGACAATGAGATTGTCCGACGGCTGCTTCTTGCGCGTCTTGTAGCCCTTGGCCGGCTGGCCCCACGGCGACTGGGGATGGTTTCCTTTCGACTTGCCCTCGCCACCGCCGTGCGGATGGTCAACCGGGTTCATCGCAACTCCGCGCACATGACCGCGCTTGCCCAGCCATCGCGAGCGCCCGGCCTTGCCGATCGAAATATTTTCATGGTCGAGGTTGCCAACCTGGCCGATAGTCGCGCGGCAATCCGCCTGCACCATCCGCTGCTCGCCCGAGGGCAGCTTGAGCAGCGCCATCTTGCCCTCTTTGGCCATCAACTGCGCCTGCACACCCGCGCCGCGCGCGAGCTTGGCGCCGGCACCCGGCTTCATCTCGATTGCGTGGACGACGGTGCCGAGCGGGATGTTTTTCAGCATCAGCGCGTTGCCCGGCTTGATGTCGGCGTTCTCGCCCGACTCGACCTTGGCGCCGACTTTCAATCCGTCGGGCGCGAGAATGTAGGTCTTCACGCCGTCGGCATAATGCAACAGCGCGATATTCGCCGAGCGATTCGGATCGTATTCGAGCGCGGCGACGACGGCCGGAATCCCGTCACGATTGCGCTTGAAATCGATCAGGCGCAGGCGGCGCTTATGCCCGCCGCCGCGATGGCGCGAAGTCATGCGTCCGCGATTGTTGCGGCCGCCGGTGCGCTTGACCGGGACCAGCAGACTTTTCTCGGGCTCCTTCTTGGTGAGCTCGGAGAAATCCGCAATCTGCATGAAGCGCTGCCCAGGCGTGCGCGGATTTAATTGTATGACAGCCATTTTTTTCAGTATCTCTTCTGTCTAGCTTTGGACCATCTTCTCGATATCGCGATCTGCCACCGTATCTTACAGACCTTCGAAGAACTCGATCTTATCGCCTTCCTTCAGTGTCACGTAGGCCTTTTTCCAGTCCATCTGGCGGCCCTTGATTGCGCCTTTTTTCCGTTCCTTGCCCATGAAGTTCGAGGTCCGCACTTTGATCACAGTCACTTTGAACAGATGCTCGACGGCCTCGCGAATGTGGTCCTTGCTCGCGCCGGGGCGCACGCGAAACACCACCTGGCCGGCCTTTTCGTTGGCCATGGTGCCCTTCTCGGTGATGATCGGCGCGAGTATCAAGCTCTCGGGACTACTCATTTCGCTTCTCCCGCAAATCGGGCTTCGATCGCTTTCGCGGTCTGACTGGTCATCACGAGTTCGCGATAGTTGAGCACGTCGTAAACGTTGAGCCCTTCAAGCGCGAGAACCTTGTGCGCGGCGAGATTGCGCGCGGCCAGAAAAAACTTCGAGTCGCCCTCGCCCGTCACGATCAGCGCATGCTCGACGCCGAGCTTGCCGAGCGCGGCCTTGGCCGCCTTGGTCTTCGGCTCGGAAATATCGAGCGACTCGACGATGAACAGCTTGCCGTTCTTCGCGCGATCGGAAATCGCCAGGCACAAAGCGGCGCGCCACGCCTTTTTCGGCATCTTGTACGAATAATCGCGCGGCTGCGGCCCGAAGATCGTTCCGCCATGCCGCCAGATTGGCGAGCGAGTCGAGCCCGCGCGCGCGCGTCCGGTGCCCTTCTGCCGCCACGGCTTGCGCCCGCCGCCCGAGATGAGTCCCTTGGTCTTGGTCGAGGCGGTGCCGGCGCGGCGATTGGCCAGCTGCATCCGCACCGCTTCATGCAGGATCGACACGTCGCCGTCGCGGCCGAAGACGCTACCCGCAACTTCGAGCTCGCCGACTTTTTCGTGTGCGGCCGAATACAGCGGCAGCTTGACCGGCGCGGCCGACAATTTTTCTTTTTTCTGGTTGCGCTCAGGCACTGGCTGTCACCTTCACGTTGGAGCGCTTGCGCGGACGGGCCGCATGATGAACCGCGAGCAAACAGCCGTCGGGTCCGGGCACCGCGCCCGAAACCACCACCGCGTTGTCGTCGGCAAGTATCTCGAGCACCTCGAGATTGAGAATGGTGGCGGTCGCATTGCCCATCTGCCCCGCCATCCGCATGCCTTTGCGCACGCGGCCGGGATAGGAACGGTTACCGATCGAGCCGCCGTGGCGGAAATATTCGTGCGTGCCGTGCGAGCCGGGGAAGCCGGAGAAATGATGGCGCTTGATTACGCCGGCGTAGCCGTGACCCTTAGAGATTCCGGTCACGTCAACCTGGTCGCCGACCTTGAACACGTCGGACGCCGCAACCGCCTGTCCGAGCGTCAGCTCGCCTTCGCCGCGACGCTCGAACTCGCCCGACTTGACGCCCGCGGCGAGGTTGGCCTTGGCGAAATGGCCGCGCACCGCGCCGGTCACGCGGGTCAGCTTGCGCTTGCCGAACGTCACCTGCACCGCTTCGTAGCCGTCCGTCGCCGCGGTCTTCACCTGCGACACCATGCATGGCCCGAGCGTCAACACCGTGGCTGCGCGCACGCGGCCGTTGGGGTCGGTCACCTGGGTCATCCCGATTTTCTTTCCAATCAATCCGGTCAGCATCGGCCCTACTCGAGCTTAATTTCGACGTCCACACCCGCCGCGAGATCGAGCTTGCCCAGCGCGTCGATAGTCTGCTGGGTCGGCTCGAGGACGTCGAGCAGACGTTTATGAGTTCGAATTTCAAAATGCTCGCGCGATTTCTTATCGACGTGCGGCGAGCGGTTAACGGTGAAGCGCTCAACCCGGGTCGGCAGCGGAATCGGACCGGCCACGCGGCCGCCGGTGCGCCGGATGGTATCCACGATTTCGCGAACCGACTGATCGAGCAGGCGGTAGTCGTACGCTTTAAGGCGTATGCGTATCTTGTCGTTCATCTGGAAAATACCGCGCCCGATTGGTTCAGCGCTCCGCTCCCATCCCTGCTCGATTTCGCAACGATTCTTGTTCGCTGTCAGTTACTTCAAAATTTTCGATACGACGCCCGCGCCGACCGTCTTGCCGCCCTCGCGGATGGTGAAGCGCAGCCCTTCGTCCATCGCGACCGGCGTGATCAGCTCGCCGAGGATCTTGATGTTGTCGCCCGGCATCACCATCTCGGTGCCCTCGGGCAGCGTCAGCACCCCGGTCACGTCGGTGGTGCGGAAATAGAACTGCGGACGATAGCCCGAGAAAAACGGCGTATGCCGGCCGCCTTCGTCCTTGGTCAGGATGTAGCCCGAGGCCTCGAAGCTGGTATGCGGCGTGATCGAGCCGGGCTTCGCCAGCACCTGTCCGCGCTCGACGTCTTCGCGCTTGAGGCCGCGCAGCAGCACGCCGATATTGTCGCCCGCCTGCCCTTCGTCGAGCAGCTTGCGGAACATCTCGACCCCGGTGACGGTGGTCTTCTGAGTATCCTTGAAGCCGACGATTTCGACTTCCTCACCGACTTTCACCTTGCCCTTCTCGACGCGGCCGGTGACGACGGTGCCGCGGCCGGAGATTGAGAACACGTCTTCGACCGGCATCAGGAACGGCTTTTCGGTCTCGCGCGCCGGCTGCGGGATATAGCTGTCAACCGCGTCCATGAGATCGAGGATCGGCTTGCAGTTGGCGCAGTCCGGCTTGCCGCATCCGCAGTTGAGCGCGTTGAGCGCGCTGCCGCGAATAACCGGCACCTCGTCGCCCTTGTAGTTGTACTTGGTCAGCAAGTCGCGCACTTCGAGCTCGACCAGGTCGAGCAGCTCGGCGTCGTCAACCATATCGACCTTGTTCATGAACACGACGATCGACGGCACGCCGGACTGGTAGGCGAGCAGGATATGCTCGCGGGTCTGCGGCATCGGGCCGTCGTTGGCGCCGACCACCAGGATTGCGCCGTCCATCTGCGCGGCGCCGGTGATCATATTCTTGATGTAGTCGGCGTGTCCCGGGCAATCGACGTGCGCGTAGTGGCGCTTGGTCGTTTCGTACTCGACGTGCGCAATCGAAATCGTGATGCCGCGCTCTTTCTCTTCGGGCGCCTTGTCGATCTGATCGAAGGCGGTGAAGGTCGCGAGCTTCTTCGACGCCAAGACCTTGGTAATCGCCGCGGTTAAAGTGGTTTTGCCGTGATCGATATGACCAATCGTGCCGACGTTGGCGTGCGGCTTGGTGCGTTCAAATTTAGCCTTGCCCATTGTGGTGTAACCTCCGATTGAGCGCGTTGCTCACGAGTCGTCAAGCGCGCTTCTTTTCCTTGCCGTCGCCAGTTTGCGCCATCAACTCATCAAGAATATTTTTTGGCACGGGTTCATACGCGCCGAACTGCATCGTGTAAGTCGCGCGGCCCTGCGTCATCGAGCGCAGCCGGGTCGCGTATCCGAACATCATCGCGAGCGGGACGCGGGCCTCGATCACCTGCGCGCCGGCGCGATTTTCCATGTCGAGAATCTTGCCGCGCCGCCCGCTCAAGTCGCCGATCACCTCGCCCATGAACTCCTGCGGCGTGACCGCTTCGACTTCCATCACGGGCTCGAGCAAAATCGGCTCGGCCTTTTCGCACGCTTCCTTGAACGCCATCGATCCCGCGATTTTGAACGCGAGTTCCGACGAGTCCACGTCGTGTTCCTTGCCGTCGATCACGGTGGCCTTCACATCGACCATCGGATAGCCCGCGACGACGCCGTTCTCCATCGCTTCTTTCACGCCGGCTTCGATCGCCGGAATGAAGTTGCGCGAGATTGAGCCGCCCTTGGTGCCGTCCTCGAACTCGAAACCGCCGCCCTTGGGCAGCGGCTCGATCCGCAGCTCGACCACCGCGAATTGTCCGTGACCGCCGCTCTGGCGGACCAGCCGGCCTTCGGCTTCCGACGCGCGCTTGATGGTTTCGCGATAGGCGACCTGCGGCTTGCCGATATTGGCGTCCACTTTGAACTCGCGCAGCATCCGATCGACGATAATTTCGAGATGCAGCTCGCCCATCCCGGCGATCAGCGTCTGCGACGTCTCTTTGTTGACGCTGACGCGGAACGACGGATCTTCCTTGGCCAGCTTCTGCAGCGCCTCGCCGAGTTTTTCCTGGTCGGCCTTGGTCTTGGGCTCGATCGCAATCTGGATAACCGGCTCGGGGAATTCGATCGATTCGAGCACGATCGGATGATCCGCGTCGCACAGCGTGTCGCCGGTGGTCGTATCCTTGAGCCCGACCGCGCAGATGTCGCCGGCGTAAACCTCGGTGATATCCTCGCGCTTGTTCGCGTGCATCTTGAGCATCCGGCCGATTCGTTCGCGCTTGCCGCGGGTCGAATTGAACAGGGTCGAGCCGCTTTCGAGCTTGCCCGAATAAATCCGGATGAAGGTAAGCGTGCCCATGTGCTGGTCGTTCATTATTTTGAACGCGAGCGCGGAGAACGGCGCGTCGTCGCGCGGCCATCGCTCTTCAATCTTGTCGCCGACCTTGCCGACGACCGGCGGGAGGTCGAGCGGCGACGGCAGGTAATCGACCACCGCGTCGAGCATCGGCTGCACGCCCTTGTTGCGGAAGGCGGAGCCGATAATCACGGGCGTCACCGCCATCTTGAGCGTGGCGGCGCGAATCGCGGCGCGAATCGCGGCGGGCTCGGGATGCTTACCCTCGAGGTAGAGCTCCATGATCTTCTCGTCGTGATCGGCGAGCGTCTCGATCATCTTGTCGCGATAGCCCGCGGCCTGCTCCTTCAACTCGGCCGGAATCTCGGCGACGCGATACTCGGCGCCAAGACGATCCTCGTCCCAGATGAGCGCCTTCTGATCGATCAGATCGATAAGGCCGGTGAATTTTTCTTCGGCGCCGATCGGCAGATGCAACAGCAGCGGCGTCGCTTTGAGCTTGTCGCGCATTTCCTGCACGACCCGCTCGAACTCGGCGCCGACGCGATCCATCTTGTTGATGAACGCGACGCGCGGGACCCGATACTTGTCGGCCTGGCGCCAGACGGTCTCGGACTGCGGCTCGACGCCGCCAACCGCGCAGAAGACGGCGACCGCGCCATCAAGGACACGGAGCGATCGCTCGACTTCAATCGTGAAATCGACGTGTCCCGGCGTGTCGATAATATTGATGCGGTTGTCGCGCCAGAAGCAGGTGGTCGCCGCCGACGTGATCGTGATGCCGCGCTCCTGCTCCTGCACCATCCAGTCCATCGTCGCGGTGCCTTCGTGCACCTCGCCAATTTTGTAATTGATGCCGGTGTAGAAGAGCACGCGCTCGGTCGTGGTGGTCTTGCCGGCATCGATATGCGCCATGATGCCGATATTGCGCACCCGTTCTATTGGGGTCTGACGAGCCATCTAAAAAAACTCGGTATTACCAGCGATAGTGGGCGAACGCCTTGTTGGCGTCGGCCATGCGATGTGTGTCTTCGCGCTTCTTGACCGCGCCGCCGCGATTGGCGGCCGCGTCGAGAATTTCGGCGGCGAGCCGCTCTTCCATCGACTTCTCGCCGCGTCCGCGCGCCGCCGTAACCAGCCAGCGCATCGCGAGCGAATTGCGCCGCGCGGGACGGACCTCGCTCGGCACTTGATAGTTCGCGCCGCCGACCCGCCGCGAGCGGACCTCGACTGCGGGACGGACGTTGTCGAGCGCGCGCTTGAAAACGACCAGGCCATCTTCCTTCGAGCGCTCGGCCGCGAGATCGAGCGCGTGATAGAAAATCTGCTCGGCGACCGACTTCTTGCCGCGTTCCATCACGATGTTCATGAACTTCGCGACGGTGCGGTCGTGATACTTGGGATCCGCCGGAATTTCGCGAACGCGTATTTGTCCTTTGCGCGACATAAATCTCTACTTTGGCTTCTTAGAACCGTATTTCGAGCGGCCCTTGCGCCGCTCCTGCACGCCGATCGAATCCAGCGTCCCACGAATGACGTGATAGCGGACGCCCGGCAAGTCGCGCACGCGACCGCCGCGAATCAGCACCACCGAATGCTCCTGCAGGTTGTGCCCGACGCCGGGGATATAGGTATTCACCTCGATCCCGTTGGACAGCCGCACGCGCGCGACCTTGCGCAGCGCCGAGTTGGGCTTCTTGGGCGTGGTCGTCTTCACCTGGGTGCATACGCCGCGCTTCTGCGGCGAGCCTTCGAGCGCGCGCGCCTTGGTCTTGAAGCTCTTCTTCGCGCGCGCCCGCCGGATCAATTGATTTATCGTCGGCACTTTAGTTTTCTCAATCTAACCACTCTCGTCCGCTCACGTCCGCGAGACGCACCGGTTGCGCGCTCGCTCATTCTCAAAGACCGCTCGGCGCCGGCTGCGTTGCCCGGCCCGGTTTTTCGCCGGATTGCCCCCGTTGGGGCGCGGTGTTCAAACAAACCCCCCCAAGGACAACTTATGCCCTTGGGGGAAACATCATTATGTACGGGACCCAGCCCGCCGTGTCAATCTCCGCCCGGCGCCGCGACCGCCGCCAACTCCGGTTTTTCCACATCTTCTTCGGCCGCCGCCCCTTCCACCTTCACCACCATCGCGTTGTACGAGTTCATCCCGGTGCCCGCCGGTATCAGGCGTCCCATGATCACGTTTTCCTTGAGCCCAACCAGCCGATCGACTTTGCCGTTGATCGCCGACTCGGTCAGCACGCGCGTGGTCTCCTGGAACGACGCCGCCGAGATGAAACTCTCAGTGGACAACGACGCCTTGGTGATTCCGAGCAGCAGCGGCTCCGCGATCGCCGGCTCTCCGCCGCGCGTCAGCACGCGTCCGTTCTCCTCGTCGAAGCGCCATTTCTCGACCTGATCGCCGACCAGGAACGGCGTGTCGCCGACTTCCTTAATCCGCACGCGCCGCAGCATCTGGCGCACGATCACTTCGATATGCTTGTCGTTGATGCGCACGCCCTGCAGCCGGTAGATTTCCTGGATTTCATCGACCAGGTATTTCGCCAGCGCCTTCTCGCCAAGGATAGTCAGGATGTCGTGCGGGTTGGACGAGCCTTCCATCAACGGCTCGCCCGCTTTGACGATATCGCCTTCGTGCACCGCGATATGCTTGCCCTTGGGAATCAGGTACTCGCGCTTCTCGCCGATTTCGGGTGTGACTTCGACCTTGCGCTTGCCCTTGGTGTCCTTGCCGAAGGAGACCTGTCCGTCGATTTCCGAGATGACCGCGAACTCTTTCGGCTTGCGCGCCTCGAACAGCTCCGCCACCCGCGGCAGACCGCCGGTGATGTCCTTGGTCTTGGTGGTCTCGCGCGGAATTTTCGCGATTACGTCGCCCGGCCCGACCACCGTCCCTTCCGGCACGTTGATATACGCGCCGACCGGCAGGAAGTAGCGCGCGACGTTGTTCGAGCTCGGCAGCTTGGCGGTCTTGTTCTGCGCGTCCTTGATCGAGATACGCGGGCGCACGTCAAGGTCCTTGAACTCGACGATAACGTTGGATCGCGCGCCGGTGCGCTCATCGACCCGCTCCTCCATCGTCTTGCCTTCGATGATATCGCCGTACTTAACCGTGCCGCCGACTTCGGTGATGATCGGCGTCGTGTACGGATCCCATTCCGCTATCAGCTCGCCCGGCTTGACCTTGTCGCCTTCGGCCTTGCGCAGCTTGGCGCCGTACACCAGCGGATAACGCTCGCGTTCGCGCTCGCGCACGCGGCCGGCTTCGTCGGTGATCTGCGCGGCGATCACGACTTCGCCGTGCCGGGTCATCACGACCAGATTGCCGTCGCGGCTCTTGACCGTGTTGACGCCATGCAGCCGCATCACGCCTTCGTTGCGCACTTCGAGCGCGGTCTGCTCGGCGCGCCGGCTGGCGGTGCCGCCGATATGGAAGGTGCGCATCGTGAGCTGCGTGCCCGGCTCTCCAATCGACTGCGCGGCGATGATTCCGATCGACTCGCCGAGGTTTACCAGGTGGCCGCGGCCGAGGTCGCGCCCGTAACACTTGACGCACACGCCCTGCCGCGACTGGCAGGTCAGCACGGAGCGAATCTTGATTCGCTCGACCCCGGCGTCTTCGATCCGCCGGACCTTGTCCTCGTCGATCATCTCGTTGGCCTTCACCAGCACTTCGCTGGTGAACGCGTCGCGGATGTCTTCGAGCGCGACCCGCCCGAGCACGCGATCGCCGAGCCCTTCGATTATCTCGCCGCCTTCGACCAGCGGCGTCATCTCGATTCCGTCGAGCGTGCCGCAATCGTCCTCGCTGATAATCGAGTCCTGCGCCACATCGACCAGCCGGCGGGTCAGGTAGCCGGAGTTCGCCGTCTTGAGCGCGGTGTCGGCGAGTCCCTTGCGGGCGCCGTGAGTCGAGATGAAGTACTGCAGGACCGTCAGACCCTCGCGGAAATTCGCGGTGATCGGGGTTTCGATAATTTCACCCGACGGCTTTGCCATCAGGCCGCGCAATCCGGCCAGCTGACGAATCTGCTGCTCCGAACCGCGCGCGCCCGAGTCGGCCATGATGAAGATCGGGTTGAATGAAGGCCCGGTGATGGTCTCGCCCTTGTCGTTCTTGCCGAAGACCTGGGTCGAGAGTCCCTTGATAACAGCGCTGCCGATTTGGTCCTGAACTTCGGCCCAGATATCGACCACCTTGTTGTAGCGCTCGCCGTCGGTGATGACGCCGTTGTTGTACTGCTGCTGAATCTCGCTGACCTGCTTCTGCGCGCCTTCGAGCAGATGCGCTTTCTGCGGCGGAATTGTCATGTCCTTGATCGAAATTGAGATTCCGGCCTTGGTCGCGAACTCGAAGCCGATGTCCTTCAGGCGGTCGGCGAAGATAACCGTCGCCTTGTCGCCCGCGCGGCGATAGACGATGTCGATAAGGTTGCCGAGCTCCTTTTTCTTCATCGTCTTGTTGAGCTCGGTGAAGGGAATCTCGGGCGGCACGATTTCGTACAGCAGCACGCGGCCGACGGTGGTGGTGACGCGCTCGTAACGCGGCATCGCCGCCGCCGCGGCGGCCGCAGCCGCGGCCCGCTCTTTCTTGGTGCGCGGCTTGCCGTTGGTCTCAGGCTCGGCCGGCGCAACGCCGGTGGCGAGCATCGGCGACATCCGCACCGTGATCTTCGCGTGCAGATCGATCTCTTCGTGATCGTACGCGATTCGCACTTCCTCGACGTTGGCGAAGTTCTTGCCCTCGCCGCGCGCCAGCGGCTTCTCGCGCGTCATGTAGTAAAGCCCCAGCACCATGTCCTGGGTCGGCACGATCACCGGCTTGCCGGAAGCCGGCGACAGGATGTTGTTGGTGCTCATCATGAGCGCGCGCGACTCGACCTGCGCTTCAATCGAGAGCGGCACGTGCACCGCCATCTGATCGCCGTCGAAGTCCGCGTTGTACGCGACGCATACCAGCGGATGCAGCTGAATCGCCTTGCCTTCGATCAACACCGGCTCGAACGCCTGGATGCCGAGTCGATGCAGCGTCGGCGCGCGATTGAGCAGGACCGGATGCTCGCGGATAACCTCGTCGAGGATATCCCAGACGTCCTTGCCTTCCTTCTCGACCATCTTTTTCGCGCTCTTGATAGTCGTGACGTAGCCCTTTTCTTCGAGCTTGTTGTAGATGAACGGCTTGAACAGCTCGAGCGCCATCTTCTTCGGCAGGCCGCACTGATGGAGCCGCAGCTCGGGGCCGACCACGATGACCGAGCGGCCCGAGTAATCGACGCGCTTGCCGAGCAGGTTCTGGCGGAAGCGTCCCGACTTGCCCTTGAGCATGTCGGACAGCGATTTCAGCGGGCGCTTGGACGGGCCGGTGATCGCGCGGCCGCGGCGGCCGTTGTCGAACAGCGCATCGACCGCTTCCTGCAGCATCCGCTTTTCGTTGCGAATAATGATGTCGGGGGCGTTGAGCTCTATAAGCCGCTTCAAGCGGTTGTTGCGGTTGATCACGCGCCGATACAAGTCGTTCAAGTCCGAGGTCGCGAAGCGCCCGCCGTCGAGCGGAACCAGCGGACGCAGATCAGGCGGAATCACCGGCAGGATCGTAAGGATCATCCACTCAGGCTTGTTGCCCGAATCGCGAAACGCGTTGACGACCTTCAGCCGCTTGGAGACCTTCTTGCGCCGCGCCTCGCTGGCAGTCGCCTTCATCTCGACGCGCAATTCTTCCGCCAGCTTGTCGAGCGTGAGCTGCCCGAGCAGCGAGCGAACCGCCTCGGCGCCCATCTCGGCCTTGAAACTGTCGCCGTATTGCTCGCGCGCCTCGCGATATTTGCGCTCGGTCAGCAATTCTTTATATTGCAGCGGCGTCTCGCCCGCGTCGGTGACGATGTAGCACTCGAAGTACAGCACCTTTTCGAGTTCCTTCAGCGTCATGTCGAGCAGGGTGCCGATGCGCGACGGCAGCGATCGCAGGAACCAGATATGCGCGACCGGCGCGGCCAGATCGATATGACCCATCCGCTCGCGCCGGACTTTCGACTGAATGACTTCGACCCCGCACTTTTCGCAGACGACGCCACGATGCCGCATGCGCTTGTACTTGCCGCAGTTGCATTCGTAGTCCTTGGTCGGCCCGAAAATCTTGGCGCAGAACAGCCCGTCACGCTCCGGCTTGAAGGTCCGGTAGTTAATCGTTTCGGGCTTCTTGACCTCGCCGTGCGACCACGATCGGATCATTTCCGGCGACGCGATCGAAATCCGGATCGCGTTGAACGCCAGCGGATTCTTGGGCTTCTCGAAAATTCCGAAGAGATCTTCCATCTCTTTATAACTCCCTGGCCCTTAAGCCCTTTGCGGCTGCTCGAGCAGCTCCATGTTCAGGCACAGCGACTGGAGCTCCTTGACCATAACGTTGAACGACTCGGGCAGTCCGGGCTCGAGCGTGTTCTCGCCCTTGACGATCGCTTCGTACATCCGCGTTCGTCCCGCCACGTCGTCGGATTTAACCGTGAGCATCTCCTGCAATGTGTACGCCGCGCCGTATGCTTCGAGCGCCCACACTTCCATCTCGCCGAGCCGCTGCCCGCCGAACTGCGCCTTGCCGCCCAACGGCTGCTGCGTGACCAGACTGTAGGGACCGGTCGAGCGCGCGTGAATCTTGTCCTCGACCAGATGATGCAGCTTCATCATGTACATGACGCCGACTGTCACCGGCTGCTCGAACGGCAGGCCGGTGCGCCCGTCATGGAGCTGCGCCTGTCCGGTCTCGGGCAGGTCGGCGCGCTTGAGCAGCTGGAAAATTTCCTCTTCGCGCGCGCCGTCGAACACCGGCGACGCCACGTGCACGCCCGCCAGCGCCTTGGCCGCGAGCTTGTAGATATCGGGCTCGGCCAGCTCGTCGATAAACTCGTGGCTCTCTTTCTCGGGATAGATTTCCTTGAGCCGGCGCTTGAGCTGCGCGGCGCTGACGCCGTTGCGCAGGTCTTCCTCGATCTTATGGCCGAGCTCGCGCGCGGCCCATCCGAGATGAGTTTCAAGGATCTGGCCGACGTTCATGCGCGACGGCACGCCGAGCGGATTGAGCACGATATCGACCGGCGTCCCGTCGGCCAGACACGGCATGTCCTCCTCGGGCAGGAGGCGCGAGAGCACGCCCTTGTTGCCGTGGCGTCCGGCCATCTTGTCGCCGACCTGGAGCCGGCGCTTGATAGCGACGAACACCTTGATCATCTTGATCACGCCCGGCGCGAGCTCGTCGCCCGCCTTCAGGCGCTCGAGCTTGGAACCATAGTGATTCTGCACCGCCTCGACGTTCGCATTCATCGCCGCGATCGCGTTCTCGGCCTCTTCCTGCGCCGATTCGTGCTCGACCCGGACCTGGCCCCATAGCGTCGGCGGCAGCTCTTCGAGCTCCTCGGCGCTGATATTGTCGCCCTTCTTGAGCAGCTCCTTGCGCTCGTCGGACATCACGCGTCCCGCCAGCTTCTTGCCCGCCAGCGACTTCTTGAGCTTGCGCAAGGTTTCCTGCCGGATAATTCGCACTTCCTCGGCTTCGTCGGTCTTGAGACGCTCGGCTTCGAGCACTTCGATTTCCTGCGTGCGCTCGTCCTTGGTGACGCCGCGGCGCGAGAACACGCGGCCGTCGATAACCGTGCCTTCGACCCCCGGCGGCACGCGCAGGCTGGTGTCGCGCACCTCGCCGGCTTTTTCGCCGAAGATCGCGCGCAACAGTTTCTCTTCGGGCGAAAGCTGGGTCTCGCCCTTGGGCGTGATCTTGCCGACCAGGATGTCGCCCGGCCGCACTTCGGCGCCGATTCTAATGATGCCGCTCTGGTCGAGGTCCTTCAGCGCCTCTTCGCCGACGTTGGGGATGTCGCGGGTGATTTCCTCGGGTCCGAGCTTGGTGTCGCGCGCGATGCACTCGAACTCTTCGATATGCACCGAGGTGAACAGGTCTTCCTTGACCACCCGCTCGGAAATCAGGATCGAATCCTCGAAGTTGTAGCCGCCCCACGGCATGAACGCGACCAGCACGTTGCGCCCGAGCGCCAACTCGCCCATGTCGGTCGAGGGGCCGTCGGCCAGCACGTCACCGGATTTGACCCGCTCGCCCTTGACCACGATCGGCCGCTGGTTGATGCAGGTGTTCTGATTGCTGCGCTGATACTTGATGAGGTTGTAGATATCGACGCCGGCGTCGCGCAAATCCTTGGTCTGCTTGTCGGCGCGCACCACGATTCTCTCCGCATCGACGCTTTCGACAATCCCGTCGCGCTTGCCGACCACCGTCACGCCCGAGTCGCGGCCCACGGTCCCCTCAAGCCCGGTGCCGACCAGCGGCGCGTCGGGCTTCAGCAGCGGAACCGCCTGACGCTGCATGTTCGATCCCATCAGCGCGCGGTTGGCGTCGTCGTTTTCGAGGAACGGAATCAGCGAGGCGGCGACCGAGACCAGCTGGTTGGGCGACACGTCCATGTACTGGACGTCTTCGGCGCGGACCACGGTCGATTCGCCGCCGATACGCGCCGATACGAGGTCCGCGGTGAAGCGGCCATGCGCGTCGAGCTGCGCGTTGGCCTGCGCGATAACTTTATCTTCCTCGTCGAGCGCGGACAGATAGACGATTCGCTCGGTGACGCGATTGTTCTCGACTTCGCGATACGGCGTCTCGATAAAGCCGTATTCGTTGACACGCGCGTAAGTCGAGAGCGCCGCGATAAGTCCGATATTCGGACCCTCGGGCGTTTCGATCGGGCATACGCGGCCGTAATGGGTCGGATGAACGTCGCGGACCTCGAAGCCCGCGCGCTCGCGCGTGAGACCGCCCGGTCCGAGCGCAGACAGGCGGCGCTTGTGCGCAATTTCGCTGAGCGGATTGGTCTGATCCATGAACTGCGACAACTGCGACGAGCCGAAGAACTCCTTGATAACGGCCGACGCCGGCTTGTAGTTGACGAGCTCCTGCGGCATCAGGGTTTCGATATCCTGCAGGCTCATCCGCTCTTTGATCGCGCGCTCCATGCGCACCAGCCCGATGCGGAACTGGTTCTCGACCAGCTCTCCGACCGCGCGCACGCGGCGATTGCCAAGATGATCGATATCGTCAACCTGGCCGTTGCCGTTCTTGAGCTCCATCAGGTAGCGCACGACCTCGAGGATATCCTCGCGGCGCAGCGTGCCCTGCTCGAGCGGCACGTCAATCTTGAGCTTGTGATTCAGCTTCAGGCGGCCGACCTTCGACAGGTCGTAGCGCTCGGCGTTGAAGAACAGGTTGTTGAAAAACGTGGTCGCCGTTTCCTGCGTCGGCGGATCGCCCGGGCGCAAGCGACGGTAGATTTCGATAACCGCTTCTTCGGGCGTGCCGAGCTTGTCCTGCGCGAGCGTGAGGCGCAGCGGACCGCCGCCGGGCGCGTCCTCGGTGAACAGCACTTCGATTTTCTTGACGCCGTGGGCCTTGAGCTTTTCCAGCGTATCCTCGGTCAGATCCTCGTTGGTGCCAATCAGCACCTCGCCGGTGGTGGAATCGACGATATCGTGGGCCGAGACCTTGCCGACTATTTCGTCGAGCGCAATCGGCACTTCGCTTATCTTCGCCTGCTCCATCGCACGCACGATGGCCTTGTTGAACTTGCGGCCTTCGCGCGCGATAACCTCGCCCGACTTCGGATCCTTCAACGTCGCGGCCGACCCGCGAACCCATCAGATGGTCCGCGACAAACTGCTTGGTGTACTGCTTGGGGTCGAGGTTAACCACGTCCTTGCGGTAGTAGTAGTTGAGCAGGTCTTCGGTGGTCATCCCGAGCGCGCGCAGCAGCACCGTCGCCGGAAACTTGCGCCGCCGATCGATTCGCACGTACAGCACGTCGCGCGGGTCGAACTCGAAATCGATCCAGCTCCCGCGATATGGAATGATTCGGGCCGAGTACAGCAGCTTGCCAGTCGAGTGCGTGCGGCCCTTGTCGTGCTCGAAAAATACGCCGGGCGAGCGATGCAGCTGCGAGACGATGACGCGCTCGGTGCCGTTCACCATGAAGGTGCCGTTGCCGGTCATCAGCGGTATCTCGCCGAAATAAACTTCCTGCTCTTTGACGTTCTTGATCGAGCGGCGGCCGTTCTCAACGTCCCAGATGACCAGCTGAATCTTGACCTTGAGCGGCGCGGCGTAAGTCATGCCGCGCTGATGGCATTCCTCGACGTCGTACTTCGGCGTGCCGAGCTCGTACGAGACGAACTCGAGCGACGCGGTCTCGTTGAAATCCTTGATCGGAAAGACCGACTTGAAGACCGCCTGCAGACCAACGTCGGCGCGGTCCTCGGTCGAGACCCCGACCTGCAAGAAGTCGTCGTACGAGCGCTTCTGAATCTCGATCAGATTCGGAATCTCGATGATCTTCTTGATCTTGCCGAACGAGCGGCGAATGCGAAGATTACTGGTTACGTGAACCTGGGCCATCAGCTACCTCACCGTGCGTGCGCCAAATACTTCGGCGCGCCGTGAAGACCGGGAAAAAAGAGGACGCGGACGCAGGAGTCTCCCCCGTGCCCACGGCTTCATCGATAAAGACCGTCTGAAACCCCCGCGCGCGCATCGATACCGCGCCACGTGAATTTCCCGACCCTTTGTTGTGCGTCAAAAAGACTACGTCCGTCCTACTTAAGCTCCACGCTGCCGCCGGCCGCTTCGAGCTTCTTCTTGATCTCTTCGGCTTCGGCCTTGTTGACGCCTTCCTTGACTGCCTTGGGCGCGCCGTCAACCAGGTCCTTGGCTTCCTTGAGCCCGAGTCCGGTCAATTCGCGGACGACCTTGATCACCTGGATCTTCTTGTCGCCGGAGCCCGTCAGCACGACATTGAACTCTTCCTTCTCGGGCGCCGCCGCCGCGGCACCGCCGGCCGCCGGAGCAGCCGCCGCCGCGACCGGAGCCGCTGCCGATACGCCGAGTTCGGCCTCGAGTTCCTTGACCAGCGCCGCCGCATCGATGAGGCTCAGGTTCTTCAGATAATCCTTCACCTGATCGCGGCTGAGTTGTGCTTCTGACATTTACCTTCTCTCCTTGACTAATCCGGGGAGTGTGGGAGCGCCCCAGGATTCTTATTTTCATGCAGCGGGATCGTTTAACCTAATCATTCGCGCGCGCGCCGCACGCGACCATCGCAAATCGCTATCAACCTTCAGACGGAGCCGCTGGCGCCGCCGGAGTCTCGGGCGCCGCCGGTGCTTCAGGCGCGGGTTCCGATGAGGCCGCGGCCGCAGGCGGAGCGCCGGCGCCGTTCTTTTTTCCAATCGCGTCAATTACCCGCGCCAGGTACGAGCCCGGCTCGTTGAGCAGGCGGACTAATTGTGTCGCCGGCGCATTGAGCAGTCCGAGCAACTGCGAGAAAATCACTTCGCGCGACGGCAACGTCGCCAGCGCCTGCACTTCGGCCGGCGTCAGCAATTTGCCGTCCATCACCGCGCCGCGCAGCTTGAGCTTGTCGCCGAGCGGCCCGAACGAAGTAAAGGTCTTCGCCAAGACGACCGGATCCTCGTAGCTCAGGATCAAGCCGACCTGGCCGCCGAGGTTGCTGTCGAGCGCCTCGAACTTGCCGCCCTTGATTGCGTGGCGCACCAGCGTGTTTTTCGCGATACGCATCTCGCCGCGCACGGCGCGCAGGCGCTTGCGCATTTCGGTCGATTCCGCCGCGGTCATCCCGCGGTACTCGGACACCAGCGCGATACTGGCGCGGCCGAAACTACTCGACAGATCTTCGACCAGCGCGGTTTTCTCTGATTTCTTCATTATACTGATCCAGCCCCAACCAACGAAAAGCCCGTCATCTTGTTGTTATGCAGCCGCCGCGAGCGTCTTCGCCGCCGCCTGGCCCGTGTCAATCCGCACGCCGGGGCCCATGGTCGAGGACAGCGCGAGGCTGCGAACGTAGTTGCCCTTGGCGCTGGCCGGCTTGGAGCGCACGATCGCACCGAGCAGCGCGCGCACGTTGTCGAGCAGCTTCTGATCGCCGAAACTCGTCTTGCCGACGCGCGCATGTACGACGCCAGCCTTGTCCACCCGGTAATCGACTTTGCCGGCCTTGATTTCGGCGACGGCTTTCGCCACGTCGAAGGTCACGGTGCCGACTTTGGGATTGGGCATCAGGCCGCGTGGTCCGAGAATTTTGCCGATCCGCCCGACCTGGCCCATCATGTCCGGCGTTGCGATTACGCGATCGAAGTCGAGCCAGTTCTCTTCCTGAATTTTCTTGATTATTTCTTCGCCGCCGACGAAATCCGCGCCCGCCTCGCGCGCCTCGCGCTCTTTCTCGCCCTTGGCGACCACCAGCACGCGCGCGGTCGAGCCGGTGCCGTGCGGCAGCACGATAGTGCCGCGGACGTTCTGATCGGCCTGCCGCGGATCGACCCCGAGCCGCACCGCAATCTCGACCGTCTCGTCGAACTTGGCGACCTTGTTCTCGACCACCAGCTTGACCGCTTCTTCGAGGGTGTAGCGCTTTTCGCGATCGATCTTTTTCAGCGCTTCCTTATATTTCTTGCCTGCCATTTTTTTCTTTTCAGCCTCTACTCCGAAACCTCAATCCCCATGCTGCGCGCCGTGCCCGCTACGGTGTTGACCGCCGCCGCCAAATCGGCTGCGGTCAGATCCTTGAGCTTGGTCTTGGCGATTTCCTCGACCTGCGCGCGGGTGACCTTGCCGACCTTGTTCTTGTTCGGCATCGGCGATCCTTTTTCGATTCCCGCCGCACGCAATAAGAGGATGGAAGCGGGCGGGCTCTTGGTGATGAAGGTGAACGAGCGGTCGGCATAGACGGTGACTATCACCGGGATGACGAGGCCCTGCATGTTCTGGGTCTGCGCGTTGAAACTCTTGCAGAACTCCATGATATTGACGCCGCGCTGTCCGAGCGCCGGCCCCACCGGCGGCGACGGATTGGCCGCGCCGGCTGGAATCTGCAGCTTGATCGATCCGACTACTTTCTTAGCCATTTTTCAGTGAATCCGTTTTCTGCTCGTGACCGACGAAAATTTCCTTGGATGTCCGCGTTGATTACCCCAAGAGCGCATCTCGATGCGCACCTCGGCGAATCGATCGGTTTCGTTTTCAGGCCTTCTCTACCTGCACAAAGTCGAGCTCGACCGGAGTTGCGCGGCCGAAAATCGAAATGAGAACACGGACCTTGCCCTTCTCCGGCTTGACTTCCTCGACGGTGCCGTTGAAGTCCTGGAACGGGCCATCGACGACTTTGATCGCCTCGCCGACCTCGAACAGCACTTTGGGTTTCGGGCGTAGCGCACCCTCTTCCATCTGCTGCTCGATTTCTTCCACTTCGGACATCGGCACTTCCGGCGGGTTGGTCGAGTGCCCGACGAAGCCGGTGATTTTCGGCGTATCCTTGATCACGTGCCAGGTCTCGTCGTCGAGCACCATCTGCACGAAGATGTATCCGGGGAAGAACTTGCGGCTCGAGACTTTGCGCGCACCGCCCTTGCCGAGTTCCTGCACGCGCTCGATCGGCACCAGCACCTTGCCGATTTTTTCTTCCTTATGAAGCGAGCGCACCCGCTCCTCGAGCGCGGCCTTGGCCTTGTGCTCGTAGCCCGAGTAGGTGTGGACGATATACCACTTCATCGCGGGCTTGGCGGCGGTTTCTGTCATCGGTTCAGTCATTGGAAATCAGCAGCTCTGCGTCCCGTCCTAAATCCCTAGCGGAGCAGCATCTGGACGCCGCGCACCGCGAAAAAGTCGATCACTCCAAGCCACAAAGCCATCACAAACGTCAGACCCACCACCACAATCGTGGCCTGCATGGTTTCCTTGGGCGAGGGGTAATGGACCTTGGCAAGCTCCGTCCACGCTTCTGTGACGAAACTTACGCCCTGATTGAAGTAACTTTTCAGACTATTCATTTTTCATGCCTAACGCAAGAACCCTTTTCACTGAATGGCCATCCTGAGCATCAGCTCTGTCGCACCGACTCTATGCATCAAGCGCCCTCGATCTGCGGGGCGCGAAATTTTGGCGGGCCAGCCAGGGGTCGAACCTGGAACCCTCGGATTTGGAGTCCGATGCTCTGCCAATTGGAGCTACTGACCCTTCCTTTTTCAGTATCTACGCGGACTGTTGGTCTGCCAGCGTCTTTTTTTCAGTATCTACGCGCGATCTGCCAGCGCCTCTACCATCAAGTAACTTTACCTTCTTTGTGTACGGTGTGGGCGCGGCATTTCGAACAGAATTTTTTGATCGCAAACTTGTCGGTCTGCGTCTTCTTGTTCTTGGTCGTCGTGTAGTTGCGCGATTTGCAGGTCTCGCACGAAAGCGAAATCAGATCTCTCATTATAATCCGCCTCGAAAGAAAATCCTTTCAATCAACCGTTGCGCAAATCTGGAAAGCCCACGACGGGATTCGAACCCGTGACCTCTTCCTTACCAAGGAAGTGCTCTACCGCCTGAGCTACATGGGCATTCTTTCAGAAAAATCGATTCGTAATTTCCTCTTGTCATCGAAAAAATCTGGAGCGGGAAACGGGACTCGAACCCGCGACCCCGAGCTTGGAAGGCTCGCGCTCTACCAACTGAGCTATTCCCGCTCTCACCATCCGAACCCATCATTATACTGGTGGAGAGGGAAGGATTCGAACCTTCGAAGGCATAAGCCGGCAGATTTACAGTCTGCTCCCTTTGGCCACTCGGGAACCTCTCCTCCCAAGGCTATCGTGCCGACCAAGCCGATGGCGAGAATCGAACTCGCAACCACCTGATTACAAATCAGGTGCTCTACCGTTGAGCTACATCGGCAAACGACGTTAAGAAGGAAAAGCTATTCGGCAGCGTTACGACTGTCAAGCAAAAGGGGGTCTGCGGGGTCCGCTTCTTGCCCTTGGCCAGAGGGTTCAGCGCAGGACATGGCCTCGCCGCGATCCCCCCAGACGGCAGTGCGTTTCACAATCACTGCGCGAGGACCCGCCGGAATGTTCCTCAGGTAACATCGCGGTCCTTGCAGCCATCCGCGTCGATCGGGAACAGTGATTCATCATGCCAAAAACCAAGCCAAACAGCAGCACGCTGATAGATCTCGAATGGGCCCGGGTCTATGCCGACCGCATCAAGGATGAACTGAAGCTGATTGCGAAGACACTGTCCGACCTCAACGCGCACGCGATGAATCCGCACCTGGCGAAGGGTGCGGTGACGCTCAAGGCGCAGATGAAAGAGGCCAGCCAGCAGGTCGGCGCGATGAGAAAAATCGCGAGCCAGTTCGAATCCCAGTGGATTAACACGATCAAGAAAGCGCTGGCGCGGAAATACCCGGGATTCGATCAGCGCAAACCGACCCGCGCCAAGCCCGCGGCGAAGAAGGCGTCAAGGAAGAATTAGCGCGCCGGCACTAGCTGCCTGACGGCTACGCTGATTGCTTCGCGGCGGCGCGGCGGCGGGCGATTTCGAATAGCGCGACGGCGGCGGCGACTGAGACGTTGAGCGAGCCGACTTTGCCGCGCATCGGGATATCGACGACGAAATCCGCGCCCTTTCTCACGATGTCGCGGACGCCGCGGCCCTCCGAGCCGACGATTATCGCGAGCTTGCGCGAGGTGTCGAGCGTATAGATCGACGTATCGCCGCCGGGCGCGAGCGCCGCGGTCCAGTAGCCCGCCTCCTTGAGCTGCTCGATAGTGCGCGCGACGTTGCCGCATCGCGCGATCTTCAGATGTATCCACGCACCGGCCGACGACTTGACCGCCGCGGGCGTGATGGCGGCCGTTCTATCTTTCGCGATGACGATGGCGGCGACACCGGCGCCTTCCGCCGATCGCATCAGGGCGCCGAGATTGCGCGGGTCGGTGACGCCATCGACCAGCACGATCGGATCGGGCTGCGCGGCCAGAATTTCCTCGAGCGGCGTGTACTCGTACTCGCGCATCAGGGCGGCGATTCCCTGATGACGCGCGGCCGCTCCCGCCAGGCGCTCGAGTCCGGCTTCGTCAACGAACTCGACGCGGCCGCCGCCGGTTCTGACCAGATCGATCTCGGCGGCGAAGCGGCGCTCGTCACCGGACTTCACGTAGAGCACGCGAATCGAGGCCGGCGCCGCGGCGACCAGCTCGCGAATCGGCTCGACGCCGTAAACTATTTCGCGATCGCTGCCGCCGGGGCGATGGGTATCGCGCTCATTCGAATTCGCGCGCACATACTGGCGCGCGGGCGGCGGCGCGGACGCGGGCTTGGCGGGTGACGCGGGCGAATCGCGGCGCGGCGGACGCGGCGCGTTGCGGTTGAAGCGAGGATGGCGGTCCTTATCGCGAAAATCTCTCATCGAGGGGATGGTATCAGAGCGCGGAGCAAGTAGCGCGCACGTCTTTCATTGGATGCAGCGAGACAAAACCGGAACCGGCGGCGCTTGCGCGCCGCTGTCCGAGATCCTTCCATCCGCTCGCGCTGCTCGCTTCGTCAGGATGACACAGAAAAGTGAGCGCGCGGGAATCCGGGAACCGGACGCGCTGGGAGCGCGGGCACGGCGGCCCGCGCCACTGGACCGCGCCACCGGGGAAAGAAGTTTCAATCGCGCGCTCGGATGTCTAAACTTGAGCGCGAGAGTTGGCGCTTATCAAACAATGAAGCTCGCGATTCCAGGGTTTGCGATTATCGACCGCTACGTCGCGCGCGAGGTGCTCGCGCCATTTGCGGTTGACGTCGGCCTGCTGACCTTCGCGCTGGTCACCGGCAAATTGCTCAAGCTGATGGACATGGTGGTCAATCACGGCGTCAGCCTCGGCGAAGTGTGCGGGATAATCGGCTACATCATGCCGGCCTTTTTGGAGCTGACGTTTCCGATGGCGGTGCTGCTCGGCGTGCTGATGGGATTCGGGCGGATGTCCACCGACCAGGAGATGACCGCGGCGCGGGCCTGCGGCATCAGCCTCTACCGGCTGGCGATACCGGTGCTGCTGGTGGCGCTGGCGGTGTACGCGCTATCGAGCTACTTCGCGTTCTCGCTGCGGCCGTGGGCGAATTCCAATTTGCGCAACAAGCTCTACGAGCTCAGCCAGACCCGCACCAGCGCCGGGCTCAAGGAAAAAATCTTCAACAGCAACTTCCCCGGGCTGGTGGTTTACGTCGACCAGATGTCCGATACCGATTCGAGCATGAAGGGCGTCCTGATTTCGGATGCGCGCGATCCGCACAATCAGAACACGATAATCGCCAAGCGCGGGGCGATGCTCCCCGACCCGAAGACCAAGACCATCACGCTGCGCCTGTTCGACGGATCGATCTTCGGGGTCGAGCCGCAGAACGACGCGACCCACGTGACCAGCTTCAAGACCTACGACCTCGGCATCAGTCCCGAGGAGTCGCTTGGAGTGACCGACGTGGACCCGGACGAGATGAGCTACGGAGTTTTGCGCGCCGATATCGCGGCCGCTCGCGCCAAGGGCAAGCCCGACTACGACGCCGAGACCGAGATGGCGGGTAAATTTACCGTCCCGTTCGCCACGATGCTGTTCGCGCTGCTGGGCATCTCGCTCGGGCTCAAGCCGGCGCGCGGCGGTCATTCGGAGCGCTTCGGCGTGAGCGTGGCGCTGTTCTTTCTGTATTACTCGCTGATGCGGGTGGGCGAGACGCTGGCGCAGCGCGGCCGGCTCA
The DNA here is from genome assembly GCA_963717005.1 of uncultured delta proteobacterium. Taxonomy (GTDB): domain Bacteria; phylum Desulfobacterota; class Binatia; order Binatales; family Binataceae; genus Binatus. The sequence continues at coordinate 2,248,422 of OY970324.1, read as the reverse complement.
ACTCGTGGGTTGCGATGAGCATCCCGGACCTGGTGTTCATGGCGCTGGCGTTCTGGTTCTTCTATCGCGCGGCGTCGGACCGGGCCGACCAGGGGCGCGGCCCCGGCGACATCATCTGGGATCTGGTCGAGCGCTACGAGCGCAGCAGGCAGGCGGCATGAGAATGCGGCCACGGCTGTCGCCGGTGATGGATCGCTTTATCGCGGGCCAGTTCTTCGGCCCCTTCATGGTGTGCACGGCGGCATTCACCGCGGCCTACCTGCTCGGCGACATGTTCGACCGGTTCGACGATCTGATCCGCTACGGCGGGCTAGGATTGCTCGGGCTGGAGTACTTCGCCCTGAAGCTGCCGCTTATCGTCTCGCAGGTTTTGCCGGTGGCGTGCCTGGCCGGCGTGCTGCTCGGCTTCGCGCTGCTGAACCGGTCGGGCGAGGTGCTCGCATGCCAGCAACTCGGCATCAGCCGGCTAGAGATGGCCTTGCCGGTGTTGTTGGTCGCGGTTTTAATTTCGGGTTTTGATTTTCTGATCAGCGAGACGGTGGTGCCTGCGGCGACCCGCGAAGCGAAATACATTTATTCGGTGGAACTCAAGAAGCGATCGCTCAGGGCGGTGTTCGCCAACCGGCGCATCTGGGTGCGCGTGCGCGACGGATTCGTGTCGGTCGATCGCTACGACAAGAAAGACGGGCAACTCAAGGGCATCACCCATTACGAACTCAACGACCACTTTGGGCTCAAAGATCTGGTGCATGCGGCATACGCCAAGTGGGACGGTCACGCCTGGGTCGCGAGCGGATTGAGTTCGTTCGAGCTCGCCAAGGGCGGCAACGTGACGACGACTGACGCGACGCGGCTCGACCTTGGACTGACGCCGGCGGATTTCGGGCTGCTGCGCTTCGACCCGGAGGAGTTCAGCCTGTGGGAGCTCGACCGCTACATCGCGGATTTGCGCAGCAAGGGCCTCGACCCGGGCGGCTATGTTGTCGATCGCGATTTGAAATACGCGATGCCGCTGGCGTGCCTCATAATGGTCGCGCTGGGGATGTCGCTCAGCCTCGATCCGCTGCCGCGCAACCTGAGTCTCGGCCGCAGCTTCGGCCTGGCGATAGTGATCGGCTTCGCCTACTGGACCGCGCTCGGAATCACGTCGGCGCTGGGCCGTTCAGCGCTGCTGCCGGCGGTAATCGCCGCATGGATCCCGAACTTCATGTTCGCGATGATCGCGGTTTCGATCTTCCTGTTCGGCGAAGAACGCTGACCCGCCGCGTTTTCATCTCGCTCGCGCCGCGCTAAGCTTGGGCCCGCAGAAGGAGACCGATCATGCAGATGAATGTGAAGCCGATTCCGACGCTCGACCCCCGCATCAACGAGATCCGCGCGCTCACGGCGAAGATCGTCAACCACGACATCCTGCCCAACGAAAAGAAGCTGTGGGCGGGATGGCGCGAGGGCGGGACCGACGAAGAGCGGCGCAGCTCGCGCGAGCTGCGCGAGGCTATCAAGGCCAAGGTGAAGCAGGCGGGCCTGTGGGCGCCGCATCTGCCGCCCGAATACGGCGGCTCGGGACTCGGCTTCCTCGAGCATGCGTATATGAATGAAGTGCTCGCCTACAGCATGGGTGCCGCGGCGCTGTTCGGCGTGGTCGCGCCCAACTCAGGCAACCAGTCGATCCTGCTCAAGTACGGCACCGAGGAACAGAAGCTCAAATGGCTGGTGCCGCTGACCGAGGGCAAGATGGAATCGGGCTTCTCGATGACGGAGCCGGACTCGGCCGGATCCGATCCACGATCGATCAAGACCACGGCGGTTCGCGATGGCGACCAGTGGGTTATCAACGGACACAAATGGTTCACGTCCAACGGGTTTCGCGCCGACTTTCTGATAGTGATGTGCCGCACCGGCGGGAGCGGCACCGACAACGGACGCATGACGCAGATAATCGTGCCGAAGAACACGCCGGGCCTGCGCATCGTGCGCGGCGTCGAAGTCTGGGGGCATCGCAGCGACCACTGCGAGATAGTCTATGACGACGTGCGCGTCCCGCTCAGCAACCAGCTCGGCCAGACCGGCACGGGCCATCAGGCGGCGCAGGATCGGCTCGGCGCGGGGCGCGTCTATCACTGCATGAACTCGATTGGCCAGATGTGGCGGGCGTTTGACCTGATGGTCGAGCGGGCGACGATGCGCGAGGTGCACGGCGGCAAGCTCGAGACCAAGCAGTTCATCCAGGGCTTCATCGCCGATTCCTACATCGACATCCAGGCGGCGCGCCTGATGACGATCCACACGGCCGAGCGGATGGACAGCAACAACGATCCGCGCACGGACATCTCGGCGATCAAAGTGTTCGTGCCGGCGGCGTTCGAGCGCGTGGTCGATCGCGCGATCCAGGTGTGGGGCGCGGCCGGCGTCTCCGGCGACCTGCCGCTGGCCGGCATGTACCAAGGCGCGCGCACGCTGCGGCTCGCCGACGGCCCCGACGAGGTGCACAGGATCCTGATCGCGAAGAACATCCTGAGCCGCTATCACAACGGCGAAAGCTGGGACTTCGGCAACTGATCAGCGACTGGCGCGGGCGCGGGCGATGATATCCTCGACGACCGCGGTCTTGGCGTCGGCGTAGTTCTGCACGTATTTCCAGGTCTGCTGCGCCAGCGCGCGCTTGGTGTGCTCGTAAAGATCGCGGTCCGCATCGTTGCTGCGCAGCCAGTCGCGGAACATCAGCATCCTGTCTATCTCGGGGCATCCGAACGAATAGACGTGGAGATTGATGTTGGTGTCGGGACCCTTGAACAGCCGATGCTGATGCCATTCGGGCTCGCGGATGTGGAGCACATATCCGGCTGATTCCATCGCGGGCACGTACGCGGGCTCATCGGCGGAGTCGGCGACCGCCAGAATCATATCGATGATAGGCTTGGCGGCGAGTCCGGGAACCGAGGTTGAGCCGACATGCTCGAGCGTCAGGACGCGCGCGCCAAGCGTCGCGCGCACGCGATCAGCCTCGCGGACGAAGAGCGCAGGCCACTCGTCGCTGTACTCGACCAACTGGATCGGAGCGTTATGCACCGGCATGCCGCCGATTCGCGCCGCCTGCATCTGTTCTTCAGTAGCCAAATGTTGTCGGATTTTCCGGCTCAGCGGAGTCACGCTCGCGCGAGCAGTCAGAGCGCTCGGCCAATCCAATTCAGATCACAAGCAAGGCGAAGATCTCCGCGTGCACATATCGACATTTTGCTCGCCGAATGACTGATCGCTTGGACCAATACTGCGCTCGGTACCAAAAGACCAGAAAGTTCTAATGACGGGGCTACGCGTCCTAGCTACGGGCAATTCCCCATGGGACTGGTGACCTTGGCAGTGCCGCCGCCGCTCGTATCGCAGAATGGCGCTTCAGTGTCGCTGCCCATCGCTGTGGCACCGCGGGTTGCCTTTGCCTTCACGATGCTATCGGACTTAGTGCACATCGCGCTCGCATTCCCGCCGCTCTCCGAAGTCGCTTTAGTAGTACAATCGGCGGAAGAGGTGGCATTTGCCTTGCTTCCTGGCTGTTTAGCAAACGCCTTTGCGATCGCCAGCTCGTGAGAGCAGACCGCGGAAGCATCGCCGCCACTGGAGGCACCGGAAGTCGCGTTACAGTCTCCCTCAAGGGTCTGGGAAAAAGCCACGGAACCGGTACGAAATGCCGAGGCTTTGGCGAACCCTCCGCCTCCATCCGAATGGGCAGTGGCTGTGCCTGAAATAGAGTCGGCGACGGCCTCTCCCTGCGAAACCGCCGTAGCATTTGCGATCCCGGCCTTGCCCGCGTCGGCCGTAGCCTTTGTTTTGTCAACTCCAGTCGCGTTGCCGGGGTGATCGCCGGACGCGAATGCCGTTGCCATGCTTAAAGACTTGGCGGAAGCCGCGGCGGTACCGCCGTCTTCCGCGTCGGTTTCGGCATCTCCGCCTGTCGTTGCCTGCGATTTCGAGCGGCCTTGTATATCGGTTGCAGCCCGCGCGACGCTCCCCCTTCCGGAGGCCTTGGCCAAGGAAGGGCCACCGTCCGACGTGGCACCACAGAAGCTGCCATCGGAACCGTCCTTCGTGGTCGAACCAGTAGTTTGGCCAGCCTCAGGTTCCTTGCAGACTACACCGGCAGCATCGACCGTGCCCGCCGTCGCAATACTGAGTGCGGCCCACCCAATCAACACGATTTCTCGCAAACTCACCATAAGCGTTCCCCCGCTGTGAGTGTTCCCCGCCGTGAATTGGCATCTTTGCCCCTGAGCTTGGCGGAACGCAAGCGCTAGGTCGCCATGTGGGCGCGGAGTGTTCTTACCTCTGCTCCTATGCGGCTCGAGTCGATCCCCTAACATCGGCGAACGGGCAGACAAGAAATCTGCCGAGCGCGATTGGCAGGCGCTGAAGGCTCTAGTCCCGCTGGTACGCCAATTCGTCGCGAATGGTTTGCGGGCGATTCTCGGATTTCGCGAAGGTCAGCCGCCGATTTGGTACATCGAGCGGTCTTGGGTCGAGCGGCCTTCGAGCAGGTGGTGGCCGGTGGGCTTCAGCTCGACTGCGCGCTTCAGGATTCGCGCTACGTCGCCGATCACGTCAGTTGAGTTCGAGCGCAGCGCTTTGCGGACGTCGAGTTCGTCGTCGTTGAGCAGGCACAGGTGAAATTTGCCGTCGGCCGTCAGGCGCATCCGGTTGCAGGTGCCGCAGTAGGGCTCGCTGACCGGGCTGATGAAGCCGACCACGCCGCGCGCGCCCTTAAGATGGTAGTTGCGCGATTCGTCGGCGAGGTTTTCCGGCGGGAGCTCGCTCAGCGGGCCGAGCGCCGACTCGATTCGGCGGCGCGTTTCGATGTTCGAGACGTAGCGCTTCATCGACAACTTCGCGCATTCGCCGCCGCCGAGCGGCATCAGCTCGATAAAGCGCACGTGCCAGTCGCGCTCGAGCGTCAGGCGCGCGAGATCGACGACGTTGGATTCGTTGAAGCCGGCGGTCACCACCGAGTTGAGCTTGATTGGCGTGAGTCCTGCCTCTTCGGCCGCGACAATTCCGCGCCAGATTTTGTCGAAGCTGCCCCATCGCATCTGCCGCTCGACGGTCGCTGGGTCGAGGCTGTCGAGATGCACGTTGATGCGACTCAGGCCGGCGCGCTTGAGTGCCGGCGCGAGTTCGGGCAGCAGGAGCGCGTTGGTGGTCAGCGCCAGGGCCTGCACGCCGGGCACACGCGCGAGGCGTTCGACGATTTCGACCAGATCGAGCCGCAGGGTCGGCTCGCCGCCGGTCAGCCGGAATTTCCGGAAGCCGATGCCGACCGCGGCGCGCGCGACGGTCTCGAGCTCGGCCGGTGTCAGCAACTCGTCCTTGGGGAGGAAGCGCAGACCGTCGAGCGGCATACAATAGACGCAGCGCAGGTTGCAGGCGTCGATCACCGACAGCCGCAGGTAGTCTATCTCACGATTGAACGAGTCGCGGGGCACAGGCCCATAGTTATCGGAGCAGCCCGCGCGAAACAACTTCGCCGCGCCGAGAGCACAAATCTTGCCAATTTGCGCGCGGGGCCTATTATCGAAGGTATCGTGGTGAGGACTGGAGTGAAGACAATTTATCGAGTTGGCGGGAAGTTGCGATTGAGCCTGGCGGTCGGCATCGCAATCGTCGCGTTCGCGGCGATGGGAACCCTTGCGATCGCGTCGTCGAGCTACGCCGCTGAAACCAACCGCCCGGAATCCGACGCGGTGGTCGCCGAGGCGGAAAAGCTGGTGGCGCAGGCCGGTCAGGCCGATCCGGTCGATACGAAATTGATTCACCAGGCGATGGACAAGCTGCGCACCGCGCTGAAAATCGACCCGCGCAACGACGCGGCCTACGTTGACCTCGGCTTCTGTTACGGGGTGCTGCGCGACGGCGCTACGGCGGTCGATATGTACCGCACGGCGACCGACTTGAATCCGTCGGGCAGTAACTTCATCGAGCTGGCCGACATTTATATGCGCGTCGGCGATCCACAGGACGCGCTGCTCGCGGCCAACGCCGGTATCATAAAGGATCCGTCGAACGCGCGGCTCTACAACGCCAAGGGGCTGGCGTTGAATGATTTGCAGCGCTTCGGCGAAGCCGAAGATGCGTGGGAGAAGGCGCTGCGGCTGAACCCTGACCTGAAGGTTGCGCAGGCAAATCTCGACGCATTAAACGGGGGCCCGTCGGGCCGCGGCAGCATCAGCAAGCATCCTGCACGAGCGCCCGCGTCCAGCCCACCGCAGTGAGAAGACGCGATGGCGCGCCCTGAAATGCGAAAGGCGAGCGATTGCCGCCCGGCCTTGTTAATTTTCAACAGGCCGTCAATCACCTGTAGACGGCGCTGCGTTCTGGCTCTTGACGGGCGCGGGCGTTTCGTCGCCTGGAACGGATTACGGAGACAATTCCAACGATCGCCACAAACAAGGCAAATCCCGCTGGAACCGCAAATACCCTGAATGTCTCCATCGTCAGATCTCTCCGTTCAGTCAATCGCCATCAATCACTTCTCGTCCTTTCAATCACTACGCCGGTTGAATAGACGATAATACACCCAATCAGGACGAAGATCGTTACACTCCAAGAAAGGGCTTGATTCCTGTTCTCCCTCATCAGGTTGTCGAGTGTGAAGAAAACCGCCGACAATACTGCCATTTCGCGGAGTGTCTCGGCTGTCATCTCGGCGACTGTTCGCTTTTCCACGGCGCATTGCGTTTACCACATCTGCCCACAAAATGCGAAAGTCTTGCTGACTAGCAGTTTTCTTTGCCGGCTGGTCTACCCCAGTCAATCAACTCGTGGCTGTTCTCGGGCGTGATCTGTTCAATCAGCTCGCTCAGATCGTATCGGCGAGGATCAACCGTAGTTATCGGCAATTTACCCGCCCGGGTCTTCATCTCGAATTTCCTCAGCACGATGCGATTTCGCTGCTAGCCGCCGGTGATCGGGCGCTCGGGCTCCGCCACGCAGTAGGCGCATCGGCACAGGCTTCTTAGCTGCGGCATCGTGTAGATAGTCTCGTGCCCGTCACCCCATCCGATGAACATCGCCGCTTCGCCGAGCCGCGCAAGCTGCCGCATCCGCATCGACGCCGGCGGCAACGCACCATTCAGGTCGCCCTTGCACGCATCGCAGGTGCATCCGCGGCGCAGATTTTCCAGCGGGAAAATGCTGTCGTGGCCGTCAACCCATTGCACACCGACGGCGTAGCGCCCCACTTCGTGCAGCCCTTTGATCTTCGGACTCTTTGACTTTATCAGCGCCATCCGTGCAGTCTCTGCTTCAGTATAACCATCGCTCCGCCTGATGTGGAGTCGTTATTTTCTGAACAAGGAGACCTCGACCGATGGATGAAAAAGCAAAAAAACAGTCGCTGCTGATGATCCCGTACGGATTGTTCGTGCTCGGCGCCGCGCACGGCGGCAAGGCTACCGCGGCGACCGTCAACTGGGTCACACAGGCGAGCTTCAATCCGCCGCTGGTGGTCGTCGGGATCAAGCAGGACTCGGGCTCGCATGCGATGGTGAAGGAATCGAAAAAGTTTGCGCTCTCGATGCTGGCCAGCGGACAGAAAGGAATCGCGGGCGCGTTCTTTCGTCACGTCGAGCCGAAGGACGGCAAATTCGGCGACTTCGCATTCGAGCACGGCAGTAACGGCGCGCCGATCATCAGCGACGCGCCGGCGTCGGTCGAATGCGACGTCGTCGGCTTTTACGAGCTCGGCGATCACAGCGTAGTCGTCGGCAAAGTCACCGAGGCGCACGTCAAACGCGACGCCGAAGCGCTGACGATGAAAGAAACCGGATGGAACTACGGCGGCTGAGGCAGGATCAGGGAAGGAAAAATCACTTTATTGAACGTGAAACCCGCCGTGGGTTTCACACTTCCTTGGGCAGGGGTGACCCCTGCACCCAGTGTTAAGAAGAGATGCGGACGGAGTTTACACTCGGCGAAGTTCGTGACGCGTTGGAGCGGCTGACGGCCAATGCGAGTCGCGAGCTGCTTGTGAAGCAGCCGCATTGGGGCGACGCGATCCTGTGCGACGGGCTGCTGTATGCTGCGCGCGCGCTGAAATCCGACGCGCCGGTCGAGGCGGCGCAGCGATGGTTCGAGCCGAAGCTCGCGGCCGGTCCGCGCACCAGTGGATGGTTCTGGTTTTGGGCGGCGGAAGCGCTGCCGGCGCTCGACTTGCACCTGGAGACAGACGATCCGCGCTACCTGGAATATGCGCGATCGATCGTCAGCTTCATGGAAAATACCGCCGCGCGAACTCCCGACGGCGCGTTCGTGCCGCATCCACCAGCGCTCGAAGTGTGGATCGACGTTTGCTACTTCACCGCGCCCGCGCTTGCGCTGCTCGGCAGGATGTCGGGTGACTTGGCGATGATCGAGCGTGCGGCCGATCAGATGATCGTTCATCGCGATCATCTGATCGATCCTGCGAGCGGACTCTTCTGGCATGTCGCGTATGTCGAGCGGAAATCGCATTCGCAATGTTTATGGGCGCGCGGCAACAGCTGGTTTTCGATAGCCGCGCCGCAAGTGCTCGGCGAAATCGAAGCGGCGGGCGGAATTCAACGGGTTGCGGCAAAGGTCGGGAAGATTCGCGACGCGCTGGCGCGCCAACTCAATAAGATTGTCTCGCTGCAAGACGAGTCCGGGTTGTGGCATACCGTGATCGACCTTAAAGATTCGTACCTCGAGGCGTCATCGGCAGCCGGATTCGCGCTCGCACTTGGCCGTGCGCTTCGGACGCGGCTGCCGGGCCTCGACGAGGCGCGCGCTCGCGACGCGTACTCGCGTGCGCTCGCCGCTATATGCTCGAAGATAGATGCGCGCGGCGCGTTCACGGATGTGTCGCAGCAGACGCCGCCGGGCGACTTTGCGTTTTACAATTCGATCGAGGTCGGGACCGCGCCGTTCGCGACCGGCGTGTGCATGATGGCGCTCAGCGAGGCAGTTGAGAAATGGCAAACAAATCTGTCGTAGTGCTGCCGGGCGACGACGCGGCGCCGGAAGCGATGGCAGCGACGATGGACGCGCTGCGCGCGCTGAAACTTCCGATCGAATACGTCGAGTTCCCGGCCGGCGACAAATGGGTGCGCGGCGAGACCGAAGCGGCCGCGCGCAAGGCAATCGACGCGTCCGACACGACGCTGTTCGGCTCGACCTCGGGCAAGACCACCGCAATCACTTATCTCAGATGGGGCAAGCAGACCTTCGCCAACGTGCGGCCGGTCCGATACTCGAAGGGTTTCGCGAGCCCGCTGAAAAAGCCCGAGGGAATCGATTTTGTGATCGTGCGGGAGAATCTCGAAGACCTGTATCTCGGGCTCGAAGGTCCGCTCCAAGCGCTCGCGCCGCTCAAGCTGATGAGCAAAATACTGCGCGCGCCGCTCGACACGACCGAGCGCGGCATCTACGCGATCAAAGTGATCACGGAGCGCGCGACGCGGCAAGTCGCGGAGTTCGCGTGCCGGCTCGCGGTGAAGCGCAAGCGCGCCGGCGGCAAGGGCAAGCTTACCTGCACGTCGAAGTACAACATGCTGCGCGAGTCGGACGGCCTGTTCCGCAGAATCGTGGAGGAAACCGCGGCCAGGTATCCTGAAATAAAGTACGAGCAGTTTATCGTCGATGACTTCGCGCGACGCCTCGTGCAATCGCCGCACGATCTGGATGTGGTGGTCGCGCCAAATCTCTACGGCGACATCCTGTCCGATGCGGCGGCGGGAACGATCGGCGGGCTGGGGCTCGCGCCCAGCGGATGCTACGGCGCGGATTACGCTTACTTCGAATCGGTGCACGGCACGGCGCCTGACATCATGGGAATGAACATCATTAATCCGTCGGCGACGATGCTGTCGGCGGCGTTGATGCTCGACTACCTGGGCTTCAGCGCCGACGCCTCGCGCCTGGATGCCGCGGTGCGCAAGGTGTACGCCGACGGCCGCATGCTGACACCCGACCAGGGCGGCGCCGCGAAGACGTCGGAGTTCACGCGCGCGGTAATCGCGAATCTGTAGCTGCCTGATATTCAGATTGATGCGGTTCTTAGTGCGAACAGCCGCCAGGCGCCGGGGACGCCTTTCAGTTCATGAGAACCGCGATCGTCAAAATCGAAACCGGTGCCCGAGGTAACCTCTTTGACCGTGCTGGAGACTACCACCTCGCTTGAACCGGCGAATCGAACAACCCGTGCGCCGATGTGAACGGCAATGCCTGACACTTTCCCTTCGTTCAGCTCGCACTCCCCGGTGTGCAATCCGGCGCGAATTTCGATTCCGATGCCCTTCACCAGCTTGCATATAGAGGATGCGCATCGCACTGCGTTGGCGGAGTTTTTGAACAGCGCGAAGTAGTCGTCGCCGAAGGTATTGATCTCGACGCCATCGAATTCCTTCAGCTGATTACGAACCAGCGCGTAGTAGGAGTCGAGCGTTTTAGTCCAGTTGGCGTCGCCAGCCTCCGAGGCGTGAACGGTTGAATCGACGATGTCCAGAAACATGATCGTGGCGAGCGTGCGTCCGCGCTGACCCAGGAGTCGAGCCAGTGCTTTGGCTCGGGTATCGGACCCAAGCACCGAGTCGAGTTCTTTAATTCGCTTCTCCAGCGTGACCATCGCCAATGACTTGGCCGAGGCCAGAGCAGACTCGGCGAGGTCGATGGCTCTTTCACGATCGCCCCGGCCGCCTCGTTTCGCCAGCATCTCGGCGTAACGATATTTGGCGCGAGCATGCCATGGTCTCGCACCTGATTCCGCGGTTAGACCTAGCACTTCCTCAAAGTGTTTTTCGGCAGCTTCGAAATTCGACAAGATGCTGGATAGCATCCCAAGGTAGAGGGCCACTGGGCCGTAGCTGACATACATATCGAGCGAGGCATGACTCGACGCAAAAGGCAAAAGCTGCTTGTAGAGAATCGCCGCACGGCGCACGTCGCCCAACGATACGCAGGTCTCGCTGAGCAAGGCCATGCAAGCCAGCCAGCTCACGTCGCGCCGGATTCGCGAAAAGTCGTTTTGTGCGAGCTGTTCGAAATAGAACTGGGCATCCTCCGCGCGCAAAATTTCGCCGTAGCAGAACGCCAGCGCGCAGCGGGCAAACACCAGCTCAGGGAACTGAACAGCGTAGCCCTTGATCATCGGTTCCAACTCGGAGAAGCGATTCTGTTCGCGGCGTATCAGCGAGATCTGCGTGGCGTAGGCCTGGGCGAGCATTCCGTCGCGACGGTTCTGGCCGAGACTTATTGCCTTGGTCGCGAACTGTTCTGCCTCCTCGAATCGACCGTCCAGTAACGCGCGCATCGCCAATGCCGCTTCAGTTATTCCGAGATGCTCCTGCCGCAGCTCGGTCGTCATCTGGGCATAGGATTGAATCTCGCGGTCGAGTTGGTCGATGTCGCCGGTCTCCAGCAGGTCCCGGATTCGGAGATAGCTGGCGGTAAGTCCTAGCCGTGCGTTTTGACACCGGCGCGCTAGCGCAAGGATTTCAGTCGAGCTCGCCAGCCGATCCTTCGCTGCTGTATCAGGACCTAGAGTAGCAATATGCGTTCGATAGAGAACCTCGGCAAGGGTGGCGTCGTCGAGCTGCCGAGCGATTGCGATAGCATCTCTGGCTAAGGACGCTCGGCGATTCTCAGGGTCAGACCATTGAAGCGCCTCGGCCAGACGAGCCAGGGCGAGAGCCCGCCAGTTGTTCTCTTGTTGGCCGAGGCTATCAAGAGCTTCCTCGAGACCGCGGATAAGTCTCAGATTAACGACACCAGGAGTCTCAGGGAATTGACCCAGCCCCAGGTAAGCGCGCGCCAGGCACGTCGCGCTGGAGATTTCGCGAGCTATGAGAGCCGCTCTTTCAAAAGCTTCCGACGCGCCGGCGAAGTCCCCCATCCGATGTTGCGCCTCGGCAAAATCAAGGATCAAACTGCAATGAATCTCAGTTCTGGTAGTTCCGTGACTCTCGATTGCCTGTAGTGCGCTCAGGTAGAGCCGCGCGCCTTCATCATAGGCGAGTAACTTGATCGCGCGCTGCGCCGCGCGGCGGGCGTAGTCGAGCGCCGTTTCACAGTCTCCCGCGGGCAATGCCTGCAGCAGGTGATGTGCGATTTGTGAGAGATTGCGGTCGGAGCCATCCACAGTTTCGGCACGCATCATTGACGCTATCTGTTCATGAAATTGCCGGCGTTCCGACGGCTGAAGGTTCTCCTGCAGGTACTCCGCGAAGAGCGCGTGAACGAATTGGTACGATCCTGGCCGGTCTCGCAGCCCGCCTATCATTCCGATAGCCGCGGCTTCTTTCAGGCTCTCGACGACTTGTGCCCGATCGATCTTGAGCAGCAACGTCAGCAGACGCTCGTCGAATTCCCGACCGACGATGGCGGCGGCTCCTAGAGCGCGGCGTGTCGACTCCGAAAGGAGTTCGAGCCGCAGCCGGATTGCGGTGCCAACGCGGTCCGGAATTTCGAAATCTTCGAACGCCTCGGCATGTTGACGCGAATTCGGCCTCCGCGCTTCGAGCAAAGATACGACTTCATTCAGAAAGAAGGGATTGCCTTCGGTAGCGTTGAAGAGCTTATGAACTGTCTCAGGACTGTTCTTGAAGTCCGTGGTCGTTTCGAGAAAGGCCGCAATGTCGCTCTCCGCAAGACCACGAAGCATGACCGGGGTACCTTCGCGGCTTATTCTTGCGAATAACTCAGCGCTCCGGGAGCTTGGCTTGAGATCAGCCTCTCGATAGGTGATGAGCAACAATAGTCGTAGCTGGCGAATCTGCTTGGCGAGAAATTCGAGTAGCAACAGCGATGATTCGTCCGCCGCGTGGCAATCGTCGAAGATCAAAAGCCACGGCCGATCCTTCGAGGCAGCGGAAAGAAACTTCAAGACCGAGTCAAATAGATGGAAGCGTTGCACCTCGGGGTCTTGGTTGATCCATCGATGCGGCGCGCGGATTTCTTTCGCACCTGCATGGCGTGGCGCAGACCAAACTTCAGGGATTAGCTCTGAGATGTCCGCCAAACCGGCGTCGATTTGAGAGTTATCACTTCCTGTAACTTCTTTAATGGACCGCAGGACCTGTATCCATTGCCAGTAGACCGGCGCGCCGGGACCTTCCCACGCTCGGCCCCAAGCGACAGCGATACCCTGCGTGCGCGCCTGTGCCGCGATAGCATCAGACAGCGTGGTCTTGCCGATTCCCGGCTCTCCTGAGACCAGGACCAGATTCCCTACGCCCCTGGCGGCCGCGTTCAATCGGGTTCCAAGATCAGCGAGTTCGCGCTCGCGCCCTATCAAGTGCTGTTTCGAGAGATAGGAGATAATCACCTCCTCCCAGCGGATCTCTTTCCTTTGGACCGCTTGTGAGTAGGAGGTTTGGGGAGACCTCTTATCTTCTGCAGATAGACGCAAAAGAAGTCATCCTCGCTCGCGCCGTCGGCAGCCTTCGGCCTTGTACCCGCTGGAAAGGGCGAAGCGTTTTTATTAAAAAAATATAACCCCTGGAGAATTGAATCGAGAAAGACTACGCAGGAAGAGTGATTGGGGTTCTTCATAGCGGCAAGAATGCCTGCATCGACTGCCGCCGGGAAACTTTGTTTTGCAGCTTTTTGTAAGAACAAGGCCATTCTATTCAAACATAGCAATATCACTTCGTCGTCTGTGTGGTTACCAGATACTTGGTATTTGTCCTTAAGGTGACTATTCATCAATGCTAGCGCGCGAGCCGAAAGGTCTTGCAATGTACTCGAACCAGGGACACCTGAGCCGCTCCCCACCTGAGCGAGATAGGCGGATTCTGCATCTCGGTTTATCCGAGTATAGTCAGGACCAGAGCTACGTGCGGGTCCCCGACGGCGGTATATAGTCACAGTTCCCATGGTTCGTTCTCCCTCCTTGCTCTCTTGAGTGATGCAACCGACATAATTCAAGACCTTTGCGAGCGGTCCTCGGATTGACTGATGCATAGTAGTAAGGGGGCAACCGAGCGTCTAGGGACCTTGAGCCACTCGGCGCTGAGATCGCTGCCATCGCTTGGAAACAGCTAGCAGTGCTTCGACCCCCCGGGTCTTTGCATCATTGCTCGAAGGCTGTGCGCTCAGAACCGCCGCGTTCCTCTTGCCGAAACCGGACCCCAGGAAAACCTTCGGCAGTGTCGCCGGTCGCGGCGAGGGAATCCGCCGGGGTTGGGATTTGGCCGTTGTGCGACATTTGACAATTACTTTGCGGGAAAGGCAGAGTCGGTATAGGAGATGTTGGGTTAGACGGCGTTTTCGACGGCGCGCTTGCCGCTTTCAATTGCCACCGAACGATGTATTGCACCAAGTGTGGCGCCAAGCTTCGACCCGATGCCTCCACCTGCCCCCGATGTGGAGCACAGGTTCACTCTGCGCGTCGAGCGAATCCGGTCTCGCGCAGTAAGCTGGCGATTGCGGGATCAGCGGTCGCGCTGGTGCTGATCGTTGCGGCGATCGCTGTTCTCAAGCGCGGCGCGAACCATTCAAGCGCCGACAACGCCAACCTGCTCGAGGCTGCCCATTCCGTGCAGCCGCACACGTGGCATCAGGCTGCCGCGGGTGCTCCCGCCGGCTTGTTTTTGCTGCCCAGCGCAGACACCGGGTTTGTCGGCAGCTGGGGTGGCTATGTGCATCTGCAGCCGGGGCCCGAGAATGCGGGCGCTACGATGCAAGACATCCCGATGAGCTACTACCTGGGAGAGCAAAACGGCGTGGTCTTCTTGAAGACCAGCGTATATGGCAATCCCAAGTGGCCGGTGGTCAAAAGCGCGGTCAAGGTCCTGAGCCCAAAGAGCATCGAGTTCAAACTGGATTCCGAATGCGCCTCGTGCACGCCTCCGGTCAAACAGCAGGAGGTGACGCGGCTGACGTTAGTTCACAAAAATCAACTCGAGGCGGAGAGCGACAGCTACGCCGATTTCACCGGAGCCGGCCACACTCAGCTCAGCTACAAGGGCACTTTGCGGCTGATGACTCCGGATGAACTGTCGTCGATAGACCATGCGGTCGAGCACGACGGAAAACTGCTGACTACCATCAACAGCAAACAACCTGTTCCTTGAGAGGCAAGTCAAAATGTCCACCAGCACCTGGCCGCAGGGCCGCTCGGTAAAGATCGCGCCGCGGGCTAATCAGCCTTCGATTAGTCTCGTCGTTCACGAAGCCGGCGAGGGGCCGGCGGTGGTTTTCTGTCATGGGTTCCCCGAGCTGGCGTATTCGTGGCGGCACCAGTTGCCGGCGGTCGCGGCGGCGGGCTTTCGCGCGATTGCTCCCGATCAGCGTGGATACGCGGAGTCGAGTGCGCCGCCGGCGGTCACCGACTACGGCCTTACCGAGCTGACGGGCGACATGGTGGGGATGCTCGACGCGTTGAAGATCGAGCGTGCGGTTTTCGTCGGGCACGACTGGGGCGGATTCGTCGCGTGGGCGATGCCGGTGCTTTATCCGGAGCGGACGGCGGGCGTGGTCGGAGTATGCACGCCGTACCTGGCGATTCCGCCGACCTCGGTAATGCGCGCGATGGTCAACGGCAAGGACGAGCGCATGTACATCCTATGGTTCCAGGAACCGGGGCGGGCCGAGAGCGTGATGGATCGGCAGGCGGCGCTGATATTCGATCGCCTGATGCGGGCGCCGCTCTCGCCGGAGGAATCGGCCAAGCGCGCGATGGCGAGCGGCGAGCTGGATATGAACCCGTTCCGGCGCATCGAGGAGTTGAAGCCCGAGACCGCGCCGATAGTTACCAGTGAAGAACTCGAGACCTATGTGCGCGCATACGAGAAGAGCGGGTTTCGCGGCGGCATCAACTGGTATCGCAACATCGATCGCAACTCGCGCGAGCATCCTGAGATCGGGGTCGCCAAGCTGACCCTGCCGTGCCTGATGATCACGGCCGAGTGGGACGGGGCGCTGCCGCCGCGGATGGCAGCCGGGATGCCGGCGTTGTGCTCCGATTTGGAGATGCACAACATCGAGCGCGCGGGGCATTGGGTTCAGCAGGAATTTCCCGATGAGGTGAATCGGACGATTGTCGAATGGCTGAAGCGGCGATTTGCGAAGAAGTGAGGTGTGGCTGCGGCGGTGTCAGGGACCTAACCTCTCCTCGCACAACGAGAGGTCAGGATTGGCAATGCGTTATCGCGGATTCTATTTCGTGTAGTCGAAGATCTCGTGCTCCTCGGTCAGGAAGATCGATGAGTGCGCGAAGTCGATGAACTTCGATTCGTCTGTGAGCAGCGCGCGCGCCGCCTCAGCGCCGTCTTCCGGCGCACCGCCGCCGCTGAAGTCCTCGAGGCTGTCCCACCATACTTCGGTGATGCCGTCGTAGGTCTCGTTCATCCCGGGGCGGGTGATGCGAATCGCCTTGCCGGCGTCTTCTGACACGGTGTGGCTTTGCACGTACTTTTTCGCGCGCATCGACTTCGCGAAGCTTCGCACCAGCGGCCCGTGCTTCTTGAGCCAGTACTCGTGGAAATCTTTTTCGGAGATGTCGGCGCGCTTGCGGACTATGTAAACGAGTTTGATCATAACAGCCTCACATCGCACGTAATCGATCGAGTATCGACTCGTCAAACATTTCAGCCGGCAGGACTTCGGGTCCAACGAAAGTGACCGGAGCAAGATCGGGGAAACTCCCGCGCAGACGTTGTTCACGGATTTTCACGCGGCGCTCGCGGGCGTGATCGCCGAATTCAACGCTCAGTATCGAAAAGGTCGAGGCCGTCAGCCTGAGCCGGCGCATCCGCTCGCGGCGCTCGTCGGCGTAGGG
The DNA here is from genome assembly GCA_963717005.1 of uncultured delta proteobacterium. Taxonomy (GTDB): domain Bacteria; phylum Desulfobacterota; class Binatia; order Binatales; family Binataceae; genus Binatus. The sequence continues at coordinate 2,231,642 of OY970324.1, read as the reverse complement.
CCGAAAGAGGTCCGGCGTCCAGTTGCGATTTTCGAGCATCAGATCGCGCACGACGCGCACGTCGCGATAGGTGATCGACAACCCCTGCCCGATAATCGGATCGTTGTGGCCGGCGGCGTCGCCTATCAGCACGACGCCCGCGACGTACGGCACGTCGGTCCAGGTGTCCTCGTTGCCGTAGGAATTGCACGGGCCCGACGGAGTGCCATTCGCGAGGTGCCCGCTGAGCGGGACGCTCGCGAGGCGAAACGCTTCGAGGAAGCGCGCCTGGCTGTCGGCGCCTGCGAAGCGGCGCTTGTCGTCGAGCGGGTAACAGATATAGAGGCGCACGCGCTCGGACGATTGCGGGAACGCGAGAAAGTTGACGCGCGCCTCAGTGCCGAAAATCTGTAAGTCCGCCGGCCATCCGCCGGTATCGTCCACCAGCATCCCGGCCATCAGGTGATGGGTTGGATCGCGATGCTGGTTGATGCCGACCTGCGCGCGGACGGCGGAGTTGCGGCCGTCGGCGCCGATGACGATGCGCGGGTTGAACTCGCGCTCGATGCGGTCGTGGGTGAAACGCACTGCGGAAGCGGTACCCGCGATCACCTGCAGATCGGTGGCGCCGCGGAGCAATTCGGCGCCCGATTTTATTGCTTCGGCGTTGAGCAGATCGCACATATCTGGATGCCGCATGCACAGCGGCGGCTTGAACCCCGCGCCCGCGAAGGCATTGAAATCGAGCAGCTGCGATTCGGCGGTGGCGGTGTCGATATCGTCGCCGTAGCCGATGTGGCGCCCGAGATGATGCCCGCCGGCGGCGAGCAAAGTTTGGTACAAGCCCAGGCGCTGGGTTTCCGCGACGCCCCACGGCGCGAGCCATTCGCCGCGCACGTGATCGACGTGCACCAGCGACTTTTCGAGAATCGTCACCGCGATGCCGGCGCGCGCGAGCACTGTTGCGAGCGCGCTACCGCCGATTCCTGCGCCGATGATTACGACTTCGGGGTTCGCGTATTTTTCCATCCGGTCAATTCACGGTTGTATCGAAGTATGCGGTTTCAATTTGCGCGGCGGTTGCCCAGACTGATTCTCCGCGACGATTGTATCTCGATCAGGGTGGTGCGCCCATCGCTGCAAGCGAGTGCAATTTTCGCTGAGTTACGCTCATGCGTGCCATCGAATGTTCCGATTTGAAACTCAGTCGCGATGACAGGGGTGTCCGAGTCGCCATAGCTCGGCTGTAATGCGCTATCGAGCGACGCGGCCAAGTCCCGGCTAAGTATAATGACTGGCATCCGGCTTGCAGTTCATCGGCGTGGGGGCACCTCCTATCAAATGGGCGGGAATGCCCGCGATGGTCGTGGCGCTGGTGCTGGCGGCGAGCGTCGTACACGCGTCGGAGTATGGGGTTGGCACCTATCGGCCCGGACAGGTTGATCTGTTCGCCGGCACGCTCCCGGCCCCGGGCGGATGGTTGGTCAAGAACTACTTTATGTTTCAGGACGCCAGTCTGACCGTGCAGCCCAACAACGCACCGGTGCGAGTGCATACTCATACGGTTACTTACACTGACGCGACGTTTATGACCTACATGACGCCGTGGCGGATTTTCGGCGCGAATTGGGGCGTAGCGGCGCTGGCGCAGACGCGAATCGCAAATCAGACACTGCGGGTGACGGTGAACGGAGGTCCGACTTCGACTCAACACTCGACGGTTGGCGGATTTGGCGATCTAATCGTTTCGCCGTTGATGTTGAACTGGAATTTTTCGAAGCTTCACCTGGTCAGCGCGCTGATGTTCTATGCGCCGACCGGCAGTTACGATCGTAAACGGATTATCGACATCGGGCTCAACCGATGGGCGGTCGAGCCCGACTTCGGAGTGACGTGGCTTGACCCGGAAACCGGGCTACACGCGTCGCTGTTCGCCGGTTATACCTTGAACGCCGAGAATCCATCGACTCACTACGTGAGTGGCCAGGAATTTCACGTGGACTTCGTGCTCGCGCAGCATCTGCCGCACGGATTGGTCGCGGGAGTGGCCGGGTACGCGGTTCAGCAAACGACGCCTGACTCCGGCAGCGGCGCGACCCTGGGGGCATTCGAGGGGCGCGTGATAGCGCTCGGTCCGCTGGCGGGAATTACCATTCCGATCCTGAAGATGCCAGTCAGTTTTTCCTTCAAGTACGAGTTCGAATTCGCCGCGCAAAATCGATCGGCCGGAAATGAGTTGTGGCTGACGGCGGCGCTGCGATTCTAATCGATGCAAGACAATCGCCGCGAAAATCACGATAGCGTGGACGACGGCCATGAAGCGTTGCCGATGGCGGTTGCGCTGGTACCCGCCGACGGTACCGCTGATCGCACGCGGGTCGAGGACCAGCTTCGCGCGCAGGAGGCTTTCTACAGAAACATCGTCGAAGGCGCAGCCGACGTGACCACGTTACTCGCGCCCGACGGCACCATAGTTTACGCGAGCGCGACGATGGCGGAACAGAGCTCGTTGGGTTACGCGCCGCACGAGGTCATCGGGCGGAACTCGCTTGACATCATTCATCCGGATGACCGTGAGGCAGTTGCGCATGCAATCTCGAAGGACCTGGAAGGCCAGCCGACGACGGTGGAAGCGAGAGCCCGCAGGCGGGACGGGACCTGGATGTGGGTGGAAATGAGAGGCAAGACAATCGTCGGCCTCGATGGCGCGACGATGGTCGTGGCGTATTCGCGCAATATCGATGAGCGCAAGCGGCTTCAGGAACGACTGAAAAGGAGCGAGGCGTACTACAAGTCGCTGCTGGGTGGATTCTCGGACTTCGTCACGGTGATCGATCGATCGGGAGCGCTGCGATTCGCCAGCGAATCGATAAAGAGAATCCTCGGCTACCGGCCGGACGAAGTGGTCGGTCAGCAAATGTATTCGTTCTTTCATCAAGATGATCTCGCGGTGGCGGCAGGTTGGCTCGGCAACTCCGCCGAGGCACCCAACGCGCTGGTCGAGCTCCGCGTGCGGCGCAAGGACGGCACGTGGTGCCAATGCGAAGGCACCGGCGGACCGATTACCAGTCCCGGCGGCGAATCGTTGCTGCTGGTCAATGTCCGCGACATCAGCGAGCGCAAGCGAGTTGACCGCGAGCACGCGCTGTTGGCCGCAATCATCGAGTCGTCCGACGACGCTATCGTCAGCAATTCTCTCGACCAGCGCATCATGACCTGGAACAAGGGGGCACGGCGGCTGTTTGGTTACTCGGCGGAAGAAGCTATTGGGCAACACGCGAGCCTCTACATGCCGCCGGAATGGAGGGCGTGGGGCGAAGTTTTCCTCGACGACCTGAAGACTCGAATCGATCACGTGCAGAGCTTTGAGGTCCCTTGCATGCGCAAAGACGGGAGCCGGGTGGACGTGTGGACGGTGTGCGGGGGAATTCGCGATCGCGACGGAAATCTGATCGGCATCTCGGCGATTCATCGCGACCTCACCGATCGCAAGCGCGCGGACCGCGAGCAGGCGCTGCTGGCGGCGCTGGTCAAGAGCTCGGAGGACGCGATAATCAGTCACTCGCTCGACTTCCGGATAACGAGTTGGAACCGCGGCGCGCAAAGACTGCTCGGCTACACGGCGCAAGAGGCGTTGGGCAAGCGGCCGTTCGATCTTTATGTCCCGCCGGCGGAGCGCGCGGCGGATCAGGCGCGGCTGGTGCGCGACCTCGCGATGATCAGGAAAAATCCGGAGGCGATGCGCCAATTCGAAATGCCGGCGATGAGAAAAGACGGTACCGTGCTCGACACGACAATTGTGGGTTGCGGAATACACGACTCGCAGGGACGGCTGATCGGTTTATCCACGATTATGCGCGACATCACCGAGCGCATCGGCGCCGAGCGGCGGGCGGCGCGACTGGCCGCCATAGTCAATGCTTCGCAGGACGCGATCATGATCGTGTCGGCGGATTCCAAAATACTTTTCTGGAATCCGGCGGCGGAAAAGGCCTACGGCTACAAAGCTGAAGATGCGATTGGAAGAGGCCTCGAGCTGTTCGTTCCGCCCGACGAGCTGAAAGAAACAGTTGCCAGAACCCGCCACGTCGCGGAGACCGGCCAGCCGATCTCGTGGGAACAGAACGCCGCCGGAGCCGACGGCGCTACCTTCGTTTCCGCAGTCAACATTTTTCCGATGCGCGATGCGGACGGCAAGATATTCGGTGTAGCGGGCATCGGGCGCGACATCACGGCGCTGAAGGAGACCGAGCGCGAGCTGGTCGCGGCGCGCGAAACCGCCTTGGCCGCGTCGCAAGCCAAGTCGGAATTCCTGTCCAGCATGTCGCATGAGATCCGCACACCGATGACCGCGATCCTTGGGATGGCCGAGTTATTGGCGGAAGGCGAGCTGAACACCGAGCAGCGCCGCTATATCGAGATCCTGAGCAACAACGGCCACGCGCTGCTCGACCTGATCAACAGCATCCTGGACCTGGCCAAAGTCGAGAGCGGCCGCCTCACGCTCGAGCGGGTCGGCTTCGACCTGCGCGAGGTGGTGGAGAAGTCGGCGCAGACGCTCGCCATCCGCGCCCACGCGAAGAAGCTGGAGCTGACCGTCAGCATCGCGCCCGACGTTCCGACCGCATTGCTGGGCGATCCGCTGCGCTTAAGGCAGGTGCTGATCAATCTGATCGGTAACGCGATAAAGTTTACCGAGCAGGGCGACGTGCAGGTTTCAGTCGAGCGCGACTACGCGGCGGATGAGCCGATCCGATTGAAATTCAGCGTTCGCGACAGCGGGATTGGAATCGCAAAGGACAAGGTCCCGGCATTGTTTTCCGCTTTCTCGCAGGCCGATTCCTCGACCGCGCGGATGTACGGCGGCAGCGGGCTTGGACTCGCGATCGTCAAACGGCTGGTCAACCTGATGCAAGGGGAGGTTTCGCTTGAGAGCGAGCCGGGGATGGGAAGCGTCTTCAGCTTCACGGCGCGGTTCGAGGTGGACCGGGACGCATCGGCGCCGGCGCCGCGGCCGGAGCTAGCGAAAGTCCCGATGCTGATTGTCGATGACAAGCCGGCTGGTCGTGCGGTGCTGCGCGAGATGCTGGTGGAACTCGGCGCCAACGTTGTCGAAGCCGCGTCGTATGAAGAAGGCCGCGACGCAATCGCACGGGCCGGCGCGGCCGGATGGCCGCTCCGCATCGTGCTGCTCGACGATCGGATCGCTTCGGCGGACGCGGGTGGGATGGCGCGATTGATCGCGGCCGCATCGCAGTGTGGGGCATCGATCATCGCCACGATCCATTGCGACAACCTGGCCGCCGACATTTCGCGGCTCAAATCCTTGAAGCTCGAGACCTACCTCATCAAGCCGATTGATATGAGCGAACTTGCCAAAGTGATTAGCCGTGCGATCGCGGGCGATACCGGTGAAGCACCCCGGAACCGCCAGACCGCGAGCGATACACCGCCGCCGATCGTGGACCGACCGCTCAAAATCCTGTTCGCCGACGATTCAGCCGACAACCGGACCCTGATCCGCGCTTTTCTGAAGAAGACGCCCTACCATCTCGACGAAGTGGAAAACGGCCGGCAGGCAATCGACGGCTTCATCGCGGCGGGTGACTACGACCTGGTGCTGATGGACATCCAGATGCCGCTGGTCGATGGGTATGCGGCGACGCGTGCGATTCGCGATTGGGAGCGCGAGCACAATCGCGCGCGCACCCCGATAATCGCGCTGACCGCCTCGGTGTTTAACGAAGCGATCCGCCTAACGCGTGCGGCGGGATGCGACGCGCACGTCGGCAAGCCGATCAGCAAGGCGATGCTGCTGCGCGCGATATACGATGCGGCGGTTTCGCCGCACTCGCGCTAAGGCTTCGACATCAGATCGGCTTTGCCGCTCGCCAGATCGACCGGCACCGAGTCGATTGCTCTCGGCTAGCACACCTTTGCCGAATGAACATACTTCTATCGAAACAGGCGAGCGATTATATTGGCGCGCGCTTTCCGGAGGCGGGGCCGTTCCTTATCGCGGCTGGTTTGCCTCTGACGGAAATCCCGGCTAATCAGGTTGACCGCAGACTAGGGGGCGCAATTTGGGGGGAATCCAGCTTCGACGGTTCGTCACAGTAATCGCATCCGCATGCGTTGTCGCCGGATTGTTCTGCAACCGCGCTTTTCCGCAGGACGGCGCGTTGAGCAGCGACGAGGTGGCGGTGGTGAAGGCTCGCGTGCAGAAGATTCGCGAGCTCAAGCTCGAGCGCGATGTGCCGGTGACTTATCTCAGCGTCGCGGAAACCGAAGCGCGCTTCAGAACCGAGTTTGCCAAGCAGATAAGCCAGCAGGAGATCGAGACCGGCGTCGAGGAGAACAAGATGATCGGTCTGTATCCGCCCGATCTGAAAATCGAGCGCAAAGACCTGGCCGACATGACGCTCGAGCTGGCCGGCTTCTACGACGACCATCACAAGGACATCGTCATTATCGATCGGCCGGTCACGATTGTTCTGCCGGATCGATATCGAAATGCAGTCACTGCGATGAAGAAGCTCGACACCATGGGCACCCTCGGACACGAGCTGACCCACGCGCTGCAGGACCAGCACTTCGATATCGAGGCAGCGCAGAAGAAATACAAGGGCAACAGCGATCGCGAGCTCGCCTACAAGGCAATCGTCGAAGGTGACGCGACCCTGTCGGGATTTTCGGTGGTGACGGGACGGGTCGATGACGAGACGATCGACTACTTCAATTCGCATCTGCGGGACATCGTGCCGGTGTTTATGGGACGGATGGAGGGCAAGCCGCGCGCGATGGCCTACCCGTTCATTTTTCAATACACCGAGGGCGCACGCTTCGTCGCCGAAGCCTTCCATCGCAAAAAATGGGCGGGCGTAAACGCCTTGTTCAACGGCCCGCCGCTATCGACGCAACAGATCATGCATCCCGAGCTCTACTTCGACCATCCGGCGCCCGCGCTGACGGTCAAGTTGGCGGGCTACGACAAGGTTCTGCACGATTGGAAAAAAGTGGATGAAGACACGCTCGGCGAGCTGATGCTCAAAATAATGATCGAGCGGACGATGGGCGAGGACACGCCGTACGTCGAGGCGTCAACCAAGTGGGCGGGCGATCGAATCGTCGCGCTGCAAAAAGGGAAGTCGCTGACCGTGCTGTGGATGCTGGTGTTCCGGAGCGCGGGCGACGCCGACAACTTCGCTCAGCTCTATTCCGGAATCCTCGGGCGGGTCCTGCCGGGCACCACCGCCCGCAAGATCGATCGGCGCGGTCCCTCGGTCTTCGTGATGATCGGCGACGGCGCGATCCGCAACCGCGAGTTCATCCCCGAAGTATGGAAGCAAAGCAGCATCGACGGCGCGCCGATCGAAACCTACGAGCCTGCTGCCGGCGTCCCGCAAGCCGCTCCGCCGCGAGCAACCTCCCTGCAACCGCATGCAGCCCCGACGCCTGCGAGGGAAGCGCCGCGAACGATCGAAGTCGATTGATTTCTACGGCAATGCCGTATAAGGTACAATGCATACCGTCGTCGAGACAGCGTCGTATTTAGCTGACGCCAGGGCCGCGAACCTTTCTGAGGCCGAGCGGGAGGCGGTGGTGGAGCTGATCGCCAACCACCCGCAAACAGGTGTCGAAATCGGCGGCACGGGTGGAGCCCGCAAGGTACGTGTCGCAGGCCGCGGGAAAGGAAAGAGCGGTGGGTATCGCGTGATCACATTTTTTTCCGGCAAGGATTTGCCGGTGTTTCTGCTGGCATTGTATTCAAAGGGGGAGAAAGCCAATCTGACAAAATCTGAGAGAAATGAGTTGAAGAGCATTTTGGCGGATATCGTTCGGGAATACAGGAAGAGGGGAAATCGTCGTGTCTAAGCTGGGAACCAGGCTCGTCGGGGCGGCCAAAGAAGCCCGCTCTATCGCTCGCGGGGAAATCATCGACGGCTTCGTTGTCCATGTGCCGGAAGACGTAGACGTCAAAGCATTGCGGCAAAAACTGAAATGCTCCCAGTCAGAATTTTCCCGGCGCTTCGGGCTCGCTATCGACGCCGTGCAGGATTGGGAGCAGCATCGCAGAACGCCGGACAGAACCGCGCGCATTTATCTGACGGTGATCGCGCGCGAACCGGCGGCGGTCAGACGCGCGCTCGCACGGTGAATCGAATCCCCCTCTCACGCCGCTGGCCCGATTGGTTTGAATCAGATGATTGCGCCGTTCATGCCGCCTCAGAGTTTCAGCGGCACCGTAGTTGACTTGTGGCGTGCGCGCGCGGATATTTTCATCAACTCCCTGATGGGAGGTACACACGCGATGAGTAATCACTTCAAAGATCTTGCCGAAGCCCGCACGAGTGCGCCTCCGCTGAGCAGTAGTCGCCGGTAAGCGACCGGAAATTCAACCGACATCGTAGCCACGGAGGCGGAAGCTCCCGTGGCTTTTTTGCGTTGTCCGCCGCGCGGGTGAGGCTCGCGCGGGCGCCATTCGACGACCCGGTTTCAAAAATCGCAAATGGAGGACGAAGCCATGACGGAAAATGCGCGACAGAAAATGACAGGTGCGCGAACGAAACTTCCAACTATTGGGGAACGAAATGACTACTGCTTTAGAGATCGACGAAGCGTTACTCGACGCGTTCATCGGTGATGGATCGATAACCGAAGTGCTGTACGTAGTCCGGAGCGGGAAAGAGGCTACCGTCTATTGTTGCCGCGGCGCGGACGCGTTCGGCGGCGACTTGGTCGCGGCGAAAGTTTACCGCCCGCTCGAGCGGCGCAATTTTCGCAACGATGCGATCTACCAGAAGGGCCGCGACGCCGCGATGGAAACCCGGACTCGGCGCGCGTTGGCGAATAAAACCCGTCACGGCCGCGAGGTTCAGTATGGCGCCTGGATCAACGCCGAATTTCAGACGATGCGGATGCTGCACGCGGCGGGCGCCGACGTGCCCGAGGTGTTCGCGCGATCGAATGGTGCGATCCTGATGCAGTACTTCGGCGACGAGGAAGCCGCCGCGCCGATGCTCAATCGGGTCACGCTGCCCCGTGAGGCAGCCGAGAAATCGATGCGACAGATTATCGACAACATCACGCTATGGCTCGCGAATCATTTGGTGCATGGCGACTTGTCGCCGTACAACCTGCTTTACTGGCAGGATCGAATCGTGGCGATCGATTTTCCGCAAGCGGTTGACCCCCGGATCAATCCGAAGGCGAGATTGTTACTGAACCGCGATCTTGAAAACATTTGCGGATATTTCGTGAAGTACGGAATTCGGGCGGATGCGATGAGGATCGCGAACGCATTGTGGGCGAACTACCAGACTGGCAGGCTTTGAGGACTCTAGAGTTCAGCTATGGCGAGGCAAATCGGTCCCGTTAAAGCCCGGATCGAATACACGGGTATCTCCGCCGTTACTGCGGCGCTGCGCGCGATGCCGCTCGAGCGCGCGGTGCGGGCGGGCGCGCGGCTAGGCGGATGGGCGATGAATTTCGATCGGCCCAACCGGCCAATCGCGATGAATAATCTCGAAATCGCTTTCCCCGAGATGACGCCGGCGGCGCGCCTCGGCATCCTGCGCAAGATGTACCGCAGTTGGGGCCGGGTGCTCGCCGAATGGACTCACTTGCCCGAGCTCAGCCGCGCCAACGTCGAGCAGGTCGCCACTTACGAGGGCAAAGCAAACTGGGACGAGGCCGAGCGCCGCTCGAACGGCCGCGGCTTGTTCGTGCTGACCGGGCATTACGGAAATTTCGAGCTGATGCAGATTGCGCAATCGGTTTACGGCTACCGCCTGGCAATCGTGCATCGCGCGCTGCGCAATCCGCTGATCGACGCCGCCATCGCGACCCAGCGCGTGCGCTACGGCAACCGGATCATCGAGCGCAAGGCGGGCGGGCGCGAAATGATGCGGATGCTGCGGCAGAACTGGATGATCGCGATCGCGCTCGACCTCGACGTGCGCAAGGGCGTGTTCGTGGATTTTTTCGGGCTGCCGGCCTCGACCAGCGACGGCGTCGCGCGGCTGTCGATCGCGACCGGCGCGCCGGTGATGCCGGTCTTTATGGTGCGGGAGGGTGAGAGTGTTCATCACAAGATTACGATTCTGCCCGCCTTCTATCCCGAGAAGAGACGCGACCGCGAGGCGGCGGTGCGCGAGTACACGCAACTCTATTCGAACACGCTCGAGCAGATGATTCGCGCGCATCCCGATCACTGGAACTGGATTCACCGGCGCTGGAAAACGCGTCCACCGGGCGAATCGCGCTTCTATTAGATCGCACTGAGCCCGAAGCTGGCTCGCTACAAGACACAGGTTTCAATATTCAACTACGCTAGCCCCTATCAGCACTCGAAAAGCAGCAACCCGACGCTGAAAGGAATCAACACAATGAATGAAGCGAAGCTCGGTGGCCAGTTCACGTTTCCCGGCACCGCATTGAAAGTCCAGCGGATGGGCTACGGCGCGATGCAGCTCGCGGGCCCGGGCGTTTGGGGTCCGCCCAAGGACCCCGACAGTGCCGTCGCCGTCCTGCGCGAGGCCGTCGCGGCCGGCGTGAACCATATCGACACCTCCGACTACTACGGCCCTCACGTCACCAACCAGATCATCCGGCAGGCCCTGCATCCGTACCCGGCGGGTCTGGTGATCGTCACCAAGCTCGGGGGTCGCCGCCCTGCCGACAGGTCGTGGCAGAAGGCCATCTCACCGGAAGAGTTGACCGCCGGCGTGCACGACAACCTCCGCAACCTGGGCCTCGACGCGCTCGATATCGTGAACTACCGCGTGATGGGCGCGGGGCACGGCCCCGAGGAGGGACCCATCGCAGAGCAGGTGACGGTGCTGGCCGACCTCCAGCGCAAGGGGCTTATCCGTCACATCGGTCTGAGCAACGTCACAGCGTCCCAGGTGGCGGAGGCGCAAGCGATCACCGAAATCGTATGCGTGCAGAATAATTACAACCTGGCCTATCGCCACGACGATACCCTGATAGACGACTTGACGCGCAAGGGCATCGCGTACGTGCCGTTCTTCCCGCTCGGCGGGTTCTCGCCGCTGCAGTCGTCCATCCTGTCGTCCGTCGCGGTCCGACTTGGAGCCACGCCGATGCAAGTCGCGCTCGCATGGCTACTGCATCGGTCGCCAAACATCCTGCTGATCCCGGGCACGTCGTCGGTCGCTCACCTCCGCGAGAACCTGGCTGCAGGCTCTTTGAAGCTGTCGCAAGAGATCCTGGTGGAGTTGGACGGAATCGGTGCCGAGGCGGTGGCGCAGGAGCACTGATCAAGAGACACGGATCGAAACTATGACGTCACGCTTGGCGGGGGCGAGGATGCGAACTCGGCTTTCAGGGCGTCGTAGCTTTTCAGATCGTCCATCGTGCGGAAGTAGCCGGTGTGAACGTAGCCGAAGACCGGTTGCGCGCCGGCCACCATCGGCGCGAACAGGCCTTCCATCAGGCTCCACGGCGTCGCTTGCGGAATCAGATCGAGAATCGACGGCTCGGCGACGATTACCCCGCAATACATGAATCCGGAAAGGGTCGCGGCGACTGACTGGTCGAGGTTGGGCGGATAGTCGTCGTATTGGAGCGGATTGCGGCGCTTAAGCAACCGCATCCGGCGGAGCCTTTGCGCGGCATCGATTTCCAGGCGGCTGTAGTAGTCGATGTTCGCGGGACGGTACAGCGCGATGGTGGCGAGCGCGGCGCGTTCGCGATGGAACGCGAGCATCGCGTTGAGATCCAAATCGAGGATCGTGTCGCTGTTGGCGATCACGAACGTCTCGTCGCCGAGAAAGTTGCGCAGGCCGTTCAGCGGACCGCCGGTGCCGAGCAGGACCGGCTCGGGCGCGTAGGTTATGCGCAAACCGAGTTGCGAGCCGTCGCCAAGTCCGCGCCGAATAACATCCGGCAGATGATGAAGGTTGATTGCGACCTCGGCGATACCGGCGCGCCGCAGGATCGCGAGCGGATAGTGAATCAGCGGATGCCCGCCGAGTTCGAGCATCGGCTTGGGCGTCACGTCAGTCAGCGGGCGCAGTCGCTCACCCATTCCGGCCGCAAGAATCAGAGCCTTCATTGCATCAACGCAGCGTTGAGTTTGGGGAACTCGACGCCGATCACAGCGAGCATCCGGCGCGCCTGTGCGACCGCATGCGGGACATAACGACGATAGCCGGTCTTGCCGTTGCGCTCGAACATCTCGAAGCGTCCGATCATCTTCAGCGCGTGCTGCAAAACGCAGAGACGATAGCTGGTCATGAACTCCCCGGCGTCCAATGCCGGTGCGCCGCGCCGGGCGAGTCCGGCGTAGTAGAAGTCGAGGATGCGGCGCTCGATCGCGGGCGTGATGATGTCATCGGTGTCGCGCGTCGTCAGGAGCACGGCGAGGTCCTGCGCGGCCGGCGCCATCAGCGCATCCTGAAAATCGATGATGCGGATACGCGGACCGTTTTGATCCGACAGATTCTGGATGAACAGATTTTCGCGGTGATAGTCGCGATGGGAGAGCACGCGCGGGAAGCGATCGAGTCGCGCGGCGAGGCGAGTCAGCTCGAGCGCGATCGAAGAGAAATCGGCGCCGGGTGCGACGGCCTCGAGGCCGACTTCGGCAAATTCCTTCAGCTCCCATTCGAACAGCCGGCCGGTGTAGGAAATCTCGCGCGCGATACATCGATGATCGATTCGAGCGGTACCGTCAACGTGGATGCGGATAAGCTCGGCCGCGGCGAGTCGAAACAAGTCGGCGGCGTCGGCGCCGGGGAGGCGGACGGCGTCGAGCAGGGAGAGTTCACCGACATCTTCGACCAGCATCGCGCGATGCGCGGGGTCGGCGTCGTAGAGGGCGGGGACGGGGGCGCCGATGGATTCGAGGAAGCGGTGCAGGTTAATCCACGGCGGCTCGGCGATAGGCGAAGGGAGAAGATTGAGTACGCGAACGTAACGAGGCAGGTCGTCAGGGCCGAGATCGACCAGGATGGCGGTGGCCGGGGCGTCGGTTTCGCCGCGGGTCGCGATAGCGACGCGCCAGAAGCGGCGAGTGGAGAGATCGCCGCGGAGCGCGGCGATGCGGTCGAGGCGCGCGCGCGGCCATCGCCGCGCGATGGCCGCCGCTGCCCATGTTTGGAACGCGCCGCTGTCATCCATCGGAGATGGATTCTAGCGGCGCGGGGCATGCTCGCGCGAGTATGGCTCGCGCAACAGAAAACCGGCGCGGCCATCGATGGCCGCGCCGGTTTTATTTCTCGTCGTCCCAAGTGGCGCGCGAGGCGCGCGCCGCTCCGAATCATGCGAGCATCAGTCGCCTCCTACTGCGTGGCCGCCCTCCGCTGCTCGCGCCATCTGTTCCGGCGTGAACCAGTCGCGATCGACCGAGCCCATATTGATGAACCATGAGTCGCGCGACGGCGCGTTCAACGATGGGTGGTAGCATACGGTGGAGAAGCCGCTCTGCACGTTGGCGCTCGAAGAACCGACCTGGAATTCACGCTTGAACGGATAGATGGCGATTTTGGCATCCGGCTCCGCGCGATCCGCATAGTGCATCCACGACGTGTAGTTGACGAACAACTCGCCGTTGCGATCGTACATGTCGTTCGCCATCACGAAATCCGCTTCCGAATCGACGTACATGATTTCGTGGTTGTACAGCGAGTTGAAGCGGCCGGGACGCGGGCGACCCTCGATGATGTAATCATGGCGGATCTGCCATTTGTCGGGGCAGTGGCTCGCGCCGCCGTCAGTCGGACATCGAATATCAGGCACGTGTTCGACATTGATCGCGGCCAGCATGTTTTTTTCGCCGAGCATTTTCCAGTTGTAGTTCTCGTTCTTGCCGCTGAAGCCTTCGTAGTGATTTGGGTCGTAGGCCTGGGCTCCGGTGGCCGAGTCTAGAATGGCGTAGTTGAGGCGGCGGACACGGCGAGCGCCGGGCGTCCAGGTCCACGCGGCGTCCTCAATATTCGGATCGGCGTAGCGGAACTTTATCAATCCGGTGCCCCGCGCGTCCTGTGGCGAAAGAACCGGGTAGAGCAGTCCGAGAAAGTAGCGGCCGGTTTTCTTGAAGTCGGGATCGATCGGCATCGGATCGACTTCGGTGCGTCCGACTTCGTTGTAGCCGGCGTAGTGGCCGACTTCGATATCGGTGATCTCGCGGAAGGCTGCGTTCTTGCCCCAGTACACGCTGTCGCAGTCGAACCATCGCAGATCGTACTCGTCACTCGAGATCGGCCGGAACGCCACGTTCCACATCACCTTGGTGCCGGCGTCGGGATCGTTCGCATCGACGATTGGGAACGGCTCACCGGCGACGTAGCCAACGAGGCTGCGATGGTCGGGCGTCAGCCGCACCTGGCTCGAGTACTTCTCGGTCGCGTCCTTGTAGGGCGGCGGCCAATCGATGCGCTCAGTCGGCGTGACCTTGATTGTCATCCCATGCAGCACGCGCAGGTACTGACCCGGAGAGACGAGGTCCTTTACCTTGCCGGCATTGTCGGGGGTGATGAAGTCTCCCGGCCGCACCTGGGCCAATGCGATAGAGCTGGAAGTCCCAAATAGCAGCAACAATGCAACAAGGGTTCCGACGCACCAGCTTCCCAATCTGACTGCGCGATTCATATTGGCTCCTTTTGGCGGCAAGTAGTTTGCCGCTGTCTGGAATTGTTCCGCAACAATCTCTGGTTATCTTCTACCGGTTGTCATTAGCTCTGCTGCACTGAATCGTCAATAGTAATAATGATAGGGGTTTGAATTAGCCTGTTTTCAAGTGCGAATCGAGTAACATGACTGGAGCTCTATAATTGGTCAAAAATTTTCTCACAAATAATTCCGTTTAAGACTGTGTGATTGACTAATCTACAGGCGCGCAAGCGTCCGCGCTGGACGGACAGTTCGTGCGGCTGAAGATCGACGATCGTTCCAAAAGACCCGCTCATCGGGTATGCATATGAAGATAAGAAGCGCTTGCAGAGCGGATCGAGAATGACAACCTGGTTTCCCATCGCTGTGACGCTGCTGGTTGCGGGGCTGATCGTCGGCGTCATGTGCACGATCAACATGCTGATCGGGCCGAAGCGTCCCAGCGCGATTAAAGGCGAGGCGTTCGAATGCGGCAATCCGCCTAGTGGATCGGCATGGGGACGCTTTTCGGTGCGCTTTTATCTGACGGCGATCCTGTTTCTGCTGTTCGACGTTGAGGTGATTTTCCTGTATCCGTGGGCGGTCGAATTGCGGCACTTGGGTATGTTCGGCTTCGTCGAGGCGCTCATCTTCATCGCGATTCTCGCGGTCGGGCTGCTATACGCATGGCAGCGCGGCGCGCTCGATTGGGACTAGCGACCGATGTTGATAGAAAAAATCAAGGCGCGCTTCGGTGCGGAAATTCTGAGCGCGCAAGATGAACGCGACGAAGAAACTTTCACCATCGGACGCGAACGTGCGTACGATTTTTTCCGCGCGCTGCGCGACGAGCCGGATTTCGATTTTAACTTCCTCACCGACCTGACCGCGGTCGATTGGCTCGAGCGCAAACCGCGTTACGACGTGGTCTATCAACTGAATTCGCTCAACCTCGCCCATCGCATTCGGGTCAAGATTGGAGTCGAGGGCGCCGAGCCGTGGGTCAACAGCGTCGTTGGCATCTGGGGCGCGGCCGACTGGCTCGAGCGCGAGTGCTTCGACATGTTCGGGATCGACTTCAGGGGCCATCCCGATTTGCGGCGCATCCTGATGTACGATTCGTTCGAAGGGCATCCGTTGCGCAAGGATTATCACTACAACAAACGCCAACCGATCGTCGCGGAGATCGACCCGGTCGTGAATCCGATTCGTTCCTCGCGCTGAAGGCGCGGCCCGATACAACCATGTCACTACCAGCGCGCTGGAAAGATAAAATCGTGCCGTCGGATCCGTCCGACGAGGTCATGGAACTGCAGATGGGGCCGTCGCATCCGGCGTCCCACGGCACTATCAAGTTCAACCTCAAGCTCGACGGCGAGCGGATCGTCGATTGCGACGTTGAGGTTGGCTTCCTGCATCGCGGCTTCGAAAAAATGTGCGAGCAGGGAACCTGGACGCAATGCTTCCCCTACACCGACCGGCTGAATTACGCGTCGCCGTGCATCAACAATGTCGGTTTTGCGCTGGCGGTTGAGCGCCTGCTGGGAATCGACACGACCGAGCGATGCAAGCACGTGCGCCTGATCATGAGCGAAGTCGCGCGCATTGCCGATCACCTGACCTGCCTCGGGATGGCGTCGAGCGAAGTCGGCGCCACCACGGTTGCGTTCTACATGCTGGAGGCGCGCGAGTTTCTCTACGATTTGATCGAGTCGGTCACCGGCGCACGGCTCACGGTGACGTGGTGCCGCGTCGGCGGCATGACGCATGACCTGCCCGCGGATTTCAACGATCGGATGAAGGCGTCGTTCGCGCGGCTGGACCAGGTGCTCAGCGACTGCGACAAGCTGCTCTCGCGCAATCGGGTGTTCATCGACCGGATGGCGGGGGTCGGCAATTTTCCAAAGGAACAGGCCATTTCGTACGGGCTGACGGGTCCGCTGCTGCGCGCGGCCGGCGTGTCGTACGACGTGCGCAAGGCGCATCCTTATCTGGTGTACGACCGGATGGAGTTCGAGGTGCCGGTGGGCGATCGTGGCGACAACTACGATCGCTTCAACGTCCGCTTCCAGGAGATGCACCAGTCCAAGCGCATCATCGAGCAGGCGCTCGCGGCGCTGCCCGAGGGTCCCGTCACGATCACCGATCCAAAGGTGGTGCTGCCCGCGAAAGCGAAGGTGTACAACTCGATCGAAGGGCTGATGAATCACTTCAAGCTGATCATGGAGGGCATCCACGTGCCCGCCGGCGAAGTTTACCAGGCGGTCGAGGGCGCCAACGGCGAGTTGGGATTTTACGTCGTGAGCGACGGCAGCGGGCGTCCGTACCGGGTGCGCGTGCGGCCGCCGTGTTTTCTCGGGATGGGCGCGCTCAACAAGATGCTGATCGGGCGCATGATCCCGGACATCATCACGACCTTCGGCATGATCAACATGATCGGCGGCGAGTGCGACCGCTAGCGGCGCGTCACCTGCTCGCCGCTCGCATGTCATCCTGACGAAGCGAGCAACGCGAGCGGCAGGAAGGATCTCGGACAGCTTCGCGCACGCGAAGCCGGTTCCGGTCTCTGAAGATCGCGAAGCGCACCACACTCCTAACGGCGCGTCACCTGCTCGCCGCCAATCGCGAACGTCTTCCGCACCAGCGTGGTCGAATCGAAAAAGAGAAACGGCGCCGGCATCGTGTCGGGCGTCCGCGGCTTGATCGCTAGTTCCGCCGTTTCCGGCAGGCCGTCGGTCTGATCGACAATCGTCACCACGAACGGCGCGGGGGTCGCAAGCTTTAGCGTCAGGTCGAACCCGGCCGGCGGCGCGTGCCAGTACCATCCGGTCCAGCCATCGGTGGCGCGATCGCCCGGCGACCTGCCGTCGATCGAACTGCCGAGCACCGTCACACCCACCGGCACCGACATCCAGACTATCGGGGCCTTGCGCGCCGACGCGATGTGCATCCTGACGGTGCGGGCGCCGACGATAGTCGAGTCGTCGAGCACTTTGAGCTCAGGCGGCGCCGCGTTGATTAGCGGGGCGTCGCCTTCGGTCGTGCGGCCGCGATTCAGATAGGAGAAGTCGCGCGCAATGCCGACGAGGTTTTTGTCCGGGGTCTCCTTGGTCGCCAGCCCAGCGAGCTTCGGCAGCCATCCGCCGCTCACGTGATGCTGGAAAAATTGCGAGGTGAACCTATCGGGCCGCGAATCCAGGCTGACCCATCGCGCACGCTGGCGGTCGGTATCCTGAAAATAGAAGATGCTGTCGGGATGCGGTTGAGATGCATCGAAGGCACTGGCGGCGTTGCCTTTGACGATCATGGCGAGCGCGAGCAGTCCCAGCACGCCGGGCACTATCCATCGGCGGCCGCCGCTCAGGAAGGCAAGGTACGGGATGCACAAGCCGAAGAGCAGGACGGCGGTCAATGCAGAAAGTTCGAGGAAGAGCGGCGTGCCGTCCGCGCTCGCAGCGAATGAGGGCGCGAGAATCACGATTGCCGGCAGCAGTCCGACGAGTGCGAGAAGCGCGAAGCGGGCGTCGAACGAGCGCGGGCCCCGGCTCATCGCAAGCGTTGCGAACAATAACGGCCAAGTGAAGATGTAGCTGCTGCCGGGCATCGCGATACTCGTGGCAAGCATCGCGACTGCCAAGACCGCGAGCGCGCCTGCGCCCAGGTTCCGCAGATGAAACCAGCGGCCGATCAGCTCGTACGCCGCCCACAACGTCGCGAAGATCAGCGCGTCCGCCGCCACCGAAAAGTAGAAGCCAGTGTACGTCGTGTGCACCGGCAGCATTCGCCATCCCGCGAGCGCCGCCATCAGCCACCATACTCCGCGCGCCTCGGCGACGGAGACCGCGATTGCCGAGGCATAGATTGCAAAGCCGGCGGCGATGCCACCGATGCTGAATCGTTCTTCGCGGATTCCAATCCAGATCACACCTGCAACGAGAATAGTCACCAGAACCGCGAGCGGGATCGCCAACCACGCCGTGTAGTGGATCAACTCGCTAAAGGTGGAGAAGAAAATCGCGTCACCGGTTCGCGGAGCGTTCAGATCGATTGAGCCGAACCGCCGCGCCATCGAGAGGGCGTATGATCCTTGATGTTGCAGCGTGCGCGCGTCGAGCGAGTCGGCGTTGTCGAGCTCGGTGTGATAGCGCGTGATGCCCCCGGTCGCGGCGAAGTTCATGCCGGCCATTCCGGCGCCGAGAAAGACTGTCAGGTCGGTGTCATTGGGCAATCGCTGGTACACGCTTTTAGCCGCAGAAGTGGCGTACGGGAATGGCGCCGTGGCCGCGAACTGATCGATCAGCCACGAATCGTGCGCGCTGGCCTGGAACATCATCGACGGCCCGTAGTCGCCTCTCATCTCGAAATTCAGCACGACCTTGATGTCGTGAAGCGCCGGATAGGTTTCGACGAAACCCCGCGCGCCCAGCATCCCGAGCTCCTCGCCGTCGGTGAGGAGAATGATCAGGTCGTTGCGCGGCGGGACCGCGTCCGCCTTGAGCGCGCGAATCGCTTCGAGGATTGCGGCGACGGAGACCGCGTCGTCGCCCGCGCCGGGACTGCTGGAAACCGAATCGTAGTGTGCGACCAGCATCACGGCGCCGGTCGGGTCCGTGCCGGGAATCTTCGCGACGAGGTTGTTCACGACCGCCCACACATCGGGGCCGAAAGGACTGTGCCGCGCGACCGTCGTGGTCTGCACTTCGGGGTTCGCGCCGAGTTCTCGCAGCCGCCCGGCGAGGTATTGGCGCACGCGATCGTTTTCGGCTGAGCCGAGCGGATGCGGCTTCTGCGCGATCTCGCGCACATCGCGCATCGCACGCGCCGCTGAAAATTCCGATGCGGGCGCGCTTGCATCGACCGCGCCGGGCGGCTCGATGCTGCGGATCGCGAGTAGTCCGAGCAGAATCAGCAGCGCAAATGTGATTGGCCCGGCGAGATGGGCGGAGCGGCGCAGTTCGCCGGTCAAGTGGGAAGTTCCTTCGCCATCGCAACGCCATTTATACGCGGATACCGCCGCCGCGAACAATTGCATACACACCCTTTGCGGCGCCGGTCCGCGTCGTTATCATCGAGCGTTGGAGCTGAAGCCGGTTTCGACCATTCGCAAAATGTCCTCTCCTGAAGCCATCGCCGCGCAAATCACGCCACAACCGCGCCGCGTGTTGATCGTGCTGATGGGCGCGATCGGCGACGTTGTGCGCGCACTGCCTTTGCTCGGGCGCGTGCGCGAAGCGTGGCCTGACGCGCATATCGCATGGGCGGTGGAACCAAAGTCAAAGGCCGTGCTCGAACATCATCGCTGGCTCGACGAAATCATCGTGTACGATCGAGCGCACGCGCCGTGGACCTTCATTCCGTTCCTGCGACGAGTCCGCAATGGGCACTTCGACCTGGTGCTCGATCTTCAGCGTCATCTGAAAAGCGGGTTCACCTCGCGAATTTCGGGCGCGCATGATCGTTTCGGTTTCGCCGCCGCGAACACCAAGGAGTTCAATCATCGTTTTTCAAATCATCAGGTAGAGCCTCAGCCGAACATGCGTCTGAAACTGCTGCAGTATCAGGCCTTCGGCGACGCGCTTGGAATTGCGCCCAGGCCGATCGAGTTTGGACTCGCCGCAACCGACGATGAGCACGCGCGGGCGCTCGAGTTGCTGCGCGATGCGCCGCGCCCTTTGGTGGCCGTGATTCTCGGTTCGTCGTGGCCGAGCCGCCTTTATTTTCCCGAATCGACCGCTGCGGTAATTCAAAGACTCGGGCGAAGCTACGGCGAGAGTCCCGCTTTGTTCCCGGTTTTGATCGGTGGTCCCGACGAAACCACGCTCGCTGGGGAAGTCATGCGGCATCTGGACGGCATGCCCGCGCTCAACCTTGCTGGCCGCACGTCGCTGCGCGATCTGATCGCGATCTTTCCCGAATGCGCCGTCGCGTTTGGACCCGATTCGGGTCCGATGCATATCGCGGCCGCGGTGGGATGCCCAGTGGTATCGCTGTGGGGCGCCACTGCGGCCGAACGCTCGGCGCCGTGGGGCTTTGCCGAGCTTGCGATCAGCGGCGCGATCCCGTGTCATCCCTGCTATCTTCGCAAGTGCCCGATCGGGCGCGAGTGCATGCGGCGAATATCTCCTGAAGAAATCGACGGCACGGTGAGGCGCGCGCTCGCGATGCGCCGAATCGGAGCGACGCGATGAGCTGGCGGATGACGGGCCTGGACGGTGTGCGGTTGAGTCGCGGTGGCTGGAGCTTCCTTATTCCCGGATATGATGCGCGATTTTCGGAAGAGCTTCGTGAGAGTCTGCTCGATTCCGCATTCGGGGCGATCGACGGCACTTTGGCCAGGCGCGTTCGCCGCTCGCGGCACGCTGAAACGTGGTTCGCGCATCTGAGTCACGTCGGCGGCCCGTCGGCGTATTTCAAAGTGCTCGACCCGATCGCCGGGTTGAGTCGAATCAAGCGGCTATTCAAACGCGGGCGGGCGGCACACGTGGCGTCGATCACGGAGCATCTGCGCGCCGGCGGCGTCGGGGTTCCGGAGATACTTTTGCTGGGCGCGGAGCGACGCGGCGGACGCGAGATCATCGTCACCGCGCGGGTCGAGGGCTTCAATCTTGTGCGGCATTTGAAGCGCGCGACTCTTTCGTCCCGGCGGGTTTTGTTGCGCGCGCTCGGCGCGGAGATCGCGCGGCTGCATCGCGCGGGATACATTCACGGCGACCTGACGCCGTACAACATATATGTTACGGGCCTCGAGCCGCCGCAGTTTGTTTTCATCGATCATGAACGTACGCGGCGAACGATTCTGAGCCGCTTCGAGCGGCCGCGGTTGCGCAATCTCGTACAGTTGGGGCATTTCGGGGTCGATGCGGTTACGAATACGGATCGAATGCGCGTGTGGAGCGGCTACTGCGCCGCGTTTTCCGCGCGACGGCGGCGGGCGGAACGACGCCGCGTGGTCGCGATGCTCGCGGCCAGAATCGCGCGCGAACGGAGCGCCGCCGCGCTTGCGGGGCGCGCGTCGTCGTCGATGGGCAGGCGTTCGGAGGCGAGTGGCAGCTAATGGCGGAGCGGACGAAAATTTCGGTGGTGATCCCGGTTTTCAACGAGGTTGCAACGATCGGCCGCGTGATCGAGCGGGTGCTGGATTGCGGCTTCGACCCCGAGGTCATCGTCGTCGATGACGCCTCGACCGACGGCACCGCGAAATTCTTGCGCGAGTTTGGTCATCCGCAGGTTCAATGTTTCTTTCACTCCGTCAATCGCGGCAAGGGCGCCGCGCTGCGGCTGGGTTTTGCGGCGGCGAAAAATCCCTACGTGTTCGTGCAGGACGCCGACCTCGAGTACGATCCGCGCGATTACGGCGCGATGATTGGGCCGCTGATCGACGGGCGCGCCGACATGGTTTACGGGTCGCGCTTTCTATCCGGGCCGCATCGCGTAATGTTCTTCTGGCATTACGTGGCCAACCGCGCGGTCACGCTGCTGTCTGACATGATCAGCGATCTCAATCTGACCGACATGGAAACCGGGATGAAGGGTTTCGTGCGCGAAAAATTGATGACACTCAAATTGAACGCCAATCGCTTCACCTTCGAGCCCGAGATAACCGCGAAGGCTGCGCGCGCGCGATGGCGCATCTACGAAGTGCCGGTGTCGTATGCGGGGCGGACCTACGAAGAGGGCAAGAAGATCGGGCTGCGCGACGCGCTGACGGCGGTGTGCGCGATCTTTTACTACAGATTTTTCGATTGATGCGATCCGAACCGAGCGATGACGCAGACGGCTCAACATGACGACGCCAACCAGGTGACCGCCGACAACAAAACGGCCGAGGCGCGGGCATTGAGCATCGTCGGCGTCGATCCCGAGCTCGGCTTCGGCGGGGGCGAGACGCAAGTACTCGGCTTGACGCTTGCGCTGGCGGCCGGGGGACATCGCGCGGAGCTGATTTGCGATCCCGCGGGACGGCTCTGGGAGCAAGCGACGGCCGCAGGCATAAGATGCCATCCGATCCGCATCCGCAACGCGATCGACCTGGCGGCCGGGGTAAAGCTGCGCGCGATCCTCAAGCGCGAGCGTTACGACGTGGTTCATTTTCACACGTCGCGCGCGCATTCGATGGCGCCGTTGGCGCGCGGCTTCGGGAGCACGCTGCTGGTGACGCGGCGGATGGACTACCGGCCCAATCGCGTATTTGCGCCGTATCTGTTCAATCGCGCGGTCGATGGCGTGGTCGCGATCTCCACCGGCGTCGCCGATTCGCTCGCGGCCGCGGGCGTCGATCGCGAGCGTGTCACGGTGGTGCATAGCGGAGTCGATTGCCAGCGCTTTCGCCCGCCGACTCTCGGAGAACGCGCCGATGCGCGCAGCGCGCTCGGAATCGCCGAAGGCGACTTCGTGGTGTCGGCCGTGGGTGCGCTCGAGCAGCGCAAGGGCCATCGCTATCTCATCGAAGCGATCGGAGCGCTGGTCGCATCGGGCAAGTTCGTCGAGCTGAAATGTTTCATCGCGGGTCAGGGTTCTATTCACGGAATCCTCGACCGCGAAATCGCGCTGCTCAGATGCGTCGCGCGCATCAAGCTGCTCGGCAGAATCGACGATCCGCGCGAACTGTTGTGGGCGTCGGACGTTTTGGCAATGCCGTCGCTGAAGGAGGGGCTCGGTGTGGCCGCTCTGGAAGCCATGGCGAGCGCGCTCCCGGTGGTTGCGAGCGACGTTGGCGGCCTGCGCGAAGTGGTTGAAGACGGCCGCAGCGGAATCGTGGTGCAGCCGGCTGATGCTGGAGCGATTGCCGCGGCGATTCAGCGGCTGGCGGACTCGGCTGAGCTCAGATTGCAGATGGGCGCGGCGGCGCGGGCGCGCGTGGTGGGAAATTACTCGATGGAAACGATGGCGGCACGAACGCTCGCGCTCTATCGCGCGGGTGTGAGAAAAACGCGAAGAGAAAGGGGCGAGGTCGCATGAAAAGCATGACTGGATTCGGACGGGCAATCGCCGAGCAGAACGGGACTCGGGTGGTTGCCGAAGTGCGATCGCTCAACCAGAGATTTTTTGAACTCAAGCTCGCGGTGCCGCGCGGATGGGGCGAGTACGAGGCGGAGATTCGCAAAACGGTGCAAAGCGTCGTGGCGCGGGGCCGCGTCGAAATTTTTATCAAGTCGGTCGCGTTGAAACCGCCGCCGGTGCGGCTCGAAGTGAACGACCGGCTGGCGAACTTGTACGTCGCCGAGCTGCGGCGTCTGGGTAAGCAGTTACATCTCAACGGCAATCCGGAAATTGGCTCGATCCTGAACCGGCCCGAAATTTTTCACGTGATCGAGGAGGAGCACGACTCGCGCGCGGCGTTCAAGCTCGGGCAGAAAGCGTTGGAGCGCGCGCTGAAGGCGCTCGAGGCGGAGCGCGTACGCGAGGGCCGCAGCCTGCACGATGATTTCGCCACACGGGTGCGCAATATCGAAGCGGCGGTGCCGAAGATCGAGAAGCTGGCGGAGCAGACCCGCGCGGAGATCATGGAGAACTTCCACAAGCGCATTCGCGAGCTGCTCGACGAGCTGCCGGTTAACGAGAAGCGTCTGTATGAGGAGGCGTCGGCGGCGTCGCAGCACGGCGACATCAGCGAAGAGATCACGCGCCTGCGCACGCATCTCGAGGGCCTCAAGACGATCCTCAAGCGCAAGGGACAGGTCGGGAAGTCGATTGAGTTTCTGCTGCAGGAAATCAACCGCGAAGTAAACACGATGGGATCGAAGTCGCAGAACGCGGCATTATCTCAAGTAACGGTTGAAGTTAAGGCCGAGGCGGAAAAGATGCGCGAGCAGGTCCAGAACGTCGAATAGGATATAGTAGAAGGGTCTTTGCATCCGGTTAATGGCTTCGATAGCGTTGAAATCAGATGATTCTTTGCCGCCAAGGCGCGGTATCATCTTTATTCTCTCGGCGCCGTCGGGCGCGGGCAAGACCACGATTTATCGCGCGGCGCTCAAGGCGATCGCGGGTTTGGAATTTTCGATATCGTTGACCACGCGCGCGCGCCGAAAAAACGAGGCAGAAGGAATCGACTACAGCTTCGTGAGCGAAGAAGAATTCAGACGCAGGCAATCGTCCGGAGAACTCGCCGAGTGGGCGCGCGTATTCGAATCGTCGTACGGCACGCCGCGCGCGCCGCTGGACGCCGCGATCGCGTCGGGCCGCGACATCCTGCTCGACATCGACATCCAGGGCGCGCGGCAGATTCGCGACAGCTATCCCGACGATTCGGTTTCCATTTTTGTTCTGGCGCCGACATTCGAAGAACTCGCGGAACGTCTGCGCGGGCGCGCTACTGAAGACGAATCGAAAATCAAGCATCGTCTTCGGAAAGCGCGCGAGGAAGCGCAGGCCTATCCTGAATACGACTACCTGATCGTCAACGCCGAGATTCCAAAATCGGTTGCCCGGCTCGAAACGATCGTAAACGCGGAGCGGCTCAGGGTCAGCCGTCTGCGCGGCGAATTCGCGCCGTGGAAGAGCTAGCTCAGAGTAGCGCTCCCGACGAACTCGCCGGCCTTATCGGGCGGGTGCTGAGCTACAATCCGCAGGCCGACATCGGCCTTATCCGGCGCGCTTACGACTACTCGGCGCGGATGCATCTCAATCAGAAGCGCGAATCGGGCGAGCCCTACGTCACCCATCCGCTCAACGTCGCGACGATCATCGCGCAGCTCAAGCTCGACGTGCCGTCGATCGTCACCGGCCTGCTGCACGACGTGGTCGAGGATACGCATGCGTCGCTGGCGGAAGTGCAGACCGCGTTCGGGCCCGAGGTCGCGCAGCTGGTCGATGGGGTGACCAAGGTCTCGAAGATCACGTTCCAGAGCCGGGAGGAAAAGCAGGCCGAGAACTTCCGCAAGATGATCATCGCGATGGCGAACGACATCCGGGTCGTGCTGATCAAGCTTGCCGATCGCCTGCACAACATGCGCACGCTCGACCATCTCTCGGCTGACCGGCAGCAGGAGATCGCGCGCGAGACGATGGAGATTTACGCGCCGATCGCACATCGCCTCGGTATTTACTGGCTGAAATCGGAGCTCGAGGACCTGTCGTTTCGCTATCTGAATCCAACTGCGTACCAATCGCTGAAGGCATTTGTCGCGGCCAAGCGCAAAGAGCGCGAGGAGTACATCGCCAACGTCATCGAGATTTTGTCGCGGCGCATGTCCGACAGCGGCGTGACGGCCGAGGTCACCGGCAGGCCGAAACATTTTTTTTCGATTCACTCGAAGATGCAGGAGCTGGGGCTCAGCTTCGAGGAAATCTACGACCTGGTTGCGTTCCGCATCATCGTGGACACGGTGCGCGAATGTTACGAGGCGCTCGGCGTGGTGCACGCGAACTGGAAGCCGGTGCCCGGACGCTTCAAGGACTACATCGCGCTGCCGAAGGCCAACATGTACCAGTCGTTGCACACCACCGTGATCGGGCCGCGCGGGCAGCGGATGGAAGTGCAGATTCGCACGCGCGAGATGCACAAGGTGGCCGAGGAGGGAATCGCGGCGCACTGGAGCTACAAGGACGGCAGTTCGAAGGAGGTCAAGGACACCGAGCGGTTCGCGTGGCTGCGGCGGCTGATCGAATGGCAGCAGAATCTCAAAGACCCGCAGGAATTTCTTTCGACGGTCAAGGACGATCTGTTTCCCGAGGAAGTTTTCGTGTTCACGCCCAAAGGCGACGTCTTCGATTTCCCGCTCGGCTCGACGGTGATCGACTTCGCCTATCGAATCCATTCGCAGGTCGGCAACCATCTGGCCGGTGCGCGCGTCAACGGGCGGATGGTGCCGCTGCGCTACCGGCTTCGATCGGGCGATACGGTCGAAGTGCTGACGTCAGAGAAACAGGTGCCGGGCAAGGATTGGACGAACTACGCGGCGACCGCGCGCGCGAAATCGCGCATCCGTCAGTGGCTGCGCAACCAGCAAGCGGAACGCTCGCGCGACCTTGGAATCTCGCTGATTGACCACGAACTCGAAGCGGTCAAACTGAGCGTCACTCAACTCAGATCGAACAAGCGGCTCGAAGGAGTTCTCGCGGAATTTTCGCGGCGCGACGTTGACAGTCTGCTCGCGGCAGTCGGCTACGGAATAGTTACGCCGGCGCAATTGCTCGCAAAACTTCTCACGCCCGACGAACTCAAGATCTATCGCCCCGAAAAAGCGCCGACGCCGCTTGGACCCGCGCAGCGGGAGCGCGCCGCCAAGGAAGCGCGCAAATCGGCCAGCGGCGCGGTCGTGGTCTCGGGCGTCGGCGACATGCTGGTGCGATTCGCGAAGTGCTGCAATCCACTCCCCGGCGAGGCGATCACCGGCTTCATCACGCGTGGCCGCGGCGTCACAGTGCACGTCGCGGGATGCCCGCATGCGCTCAATACCGATCCGCAGCGGCGCGTGCCGGTGGTGTGGCAGGACGGCGAGGAGGCGCCGCGGCCGATTCGGCTCGAAGTGCTATGCGCCGATCAGCCGGGCCTGCTGGCCGCGATGACCAAAGCGATCGCGTCGGCGGGCGTGAATATATCGACCGCCGAAGTAAAAACTCACGGCGCCGACGGTCGCGCGCTCGCCGTGTTCGAGGTCAGCGTGACCAGCGCGCGCCAATTGAATAACCTGATGAACTCGATCGGCTCGATCGACGGCGTGATGCGGGTGTCGCGCCTCGGCCAGCACAACGGCAGTCGCTATTGATGAAAACTTCGATTCACACCAGGCAGGCGCCGTCCGCGATTGGTCCGTATTCGCAGGCGGTAGAGCTCAACGGCCTCGTCTTCTGCTCGGGTCAGATTGCGCTCGACCCGGCGTCGGGCACCGTGGTCGAAGGCGGGATAGAATTCGAGGCTCGGCGCGTGCTGCAGAATCTCGGCGAGGTGCTTGCCGCTGCGGGACTGGATTTTGTTGATGTGGTCAAGACCACCATCTTCATGATCGATCTTGCCGAGTTTGAAATCGTGAACCGGATATACGGCGAGCATTTTGGTCCGCCGTATCCGGCGCGCTCGACGGTGCAGGTGGCGGCGCTGCCGCGCAACGCGAGAATCGAGATCGACGCAATCGCTGTGAAGCGCGACTAGTCCACCAATCACCGCGGATTCAGAATCGATAGCGCCGCCGCGTCGAGATATTTCCCGGCCGGATCTAGCTTGCGTGCGGAGCGCATCAGGCGCGCGGCGTTGGCCCGGCGCATCGCGGATGACAAGGGCGCGTCGAATAGCCGCGACTTGTCGAGGTCGATGATCGTCACGGCAAAATTCTCGCTCGCCTGCGTCACCAACAGGTTGTGCAAATTGAGATCGGCGTGAAACAGACCTTTGTTATGCATCGTATCGATCGCCGCGCGCGCTTGACCTAGCACGTGCGCGCGAACCGTTGGATCATCATCGGTCTTCAGGAATTCCCACAACGTCATTCCGCGCACCGGACGAGTCAGAAAAAAAGCGCGATAGAGCACCGGGCCAATCCATTCGACCATCGCGCCCATCGGTTCCACCACTGGAATCCCGCGGCGCATCGCTTCGATCGTTACAGCCAGTTCGATCAGCGGGCGTGGCGTCACGCCGGCGTAAACGTCGTTCAGGATCGACGCGATCATCCCGCCGCGACGTCCGCGACGCGCGAACAGTTCGAAGCCGTCGGCCAGCTCTAGCCGAAATGCGCTCTGCCGATTTCCCGCGCCCGCTTCCACAGCGGATCCCAGCTCGCCGAGCTTCTGCATAATTTGCTCGGCTTGCGGGGCGATCTCGCGATGTATCACGAGTTCGCGGCGCCCGATCCTGAACGTCGAGAAGTTCGGATCGGAGCGCCAATTCATTTGCGACGGCGGTCTCACGCCAGGGCGACCTCGCTCTTTAGCCAGAGCGCGAATATGGCGGCGAGCGTAAGCAACGACGAAATGAAATGTGCCGAATAGAAGAGAGCGAGGCGGTTCAAATGGTTTCCGGTCGCGAGATTGAGCAACACCGACAGCGCGAACAGCGTCCACACTATCTTCGGTGCGCTTTTTTCGGCGGCGCGATCGGTCCATAGCGCTCCGGTCAGGGCCATGTAGGGGATCAACATCGCGGCGTAATAACTCTTCCACGAAATTGGCGCGAACGACGGCATCAGGCAGAACAGCCCGCACAACGCGAGGCGGCTCGCCAGGTTTTCACGCGCGCCGCTCATCCAGTCCCAGAGCGACACTGCCGCGATGAGAATCATCTCGATTCCCATCCCGACAACCGTGGCAGTCGCCGAGGTTTCCGCAGCAGACCCAATCCCAAGACTCATCAGGCGCGCGACCGCGGATACGGCAGACTGGTTCGTAAGCATCGTGCGATATCGATTCGTCATCGAGGCGATCGCCGTCAGGTATGCGCCGGTTTGGTCGATCCATCCGCGCGGACCGAAGATCGCGATTGGCACGACGATCAAGGCGAGTCCCGCTACTACAGCCCATCCGAGAGTAGCGAAATGCTTTCGAATGGCGAGGTGAAGCGCGGCAAGGATCGCGAATGGCTTGATCAAAATCGCCGCCGCGAGCATCAGGCCCGCCCATGCGTCATGCGATTCGCCGGCATAGATGATCGCCCACACGATGAGCGCGAGCGTGGGCAGATTTATCTGGCCGTGATCGAAATTGTTGTCGATGAATCGAAAAGACAGCAGCACCGGCACGATGATCAGCGCGGCGGAGAGTTGCCGCTCGCGGCCGAACAGCATAACAGCGGCGCCGAGGATCAATTCGATCAGCGAGAATGCGTTGACTGCGAAGAAAACAAATTGCGCGAGATGGCGCGGTAGCAGCGCGAGCGGTGCGAACGCGATCGCAAAGATCGGTGCGTAGAGGAAGCGATCGGAGTCGTCAGCCGGGTAGATCGCGTGGCCGTGAAGAACGCGATGGCCGGCGCGGTAGTAAACGTTGAAGTCGCCTTGCGCGCGAAATGTTGCCGAGATGCCGAGGCCAACGAGGTAGATGCTGATCGCGAGCCAGGCGAGTTGGCGGGCGCGCGTCGCGTCGGGCGTTTTCATGTTCCGCTGCGGAAGGCAGGCTGGCCGCGCGACGCGGCGAGGTCACGCGATCGGTTTGGCTTCCTCAATCAGCATGATTGGAATGTCGTCGCGCACCGGATACACGAGTCTGCAAGCGTTGCAGAGTAGGCCGTCCTGCTTGTCGTTGAGCTGCAGGTCACCCTTGCATTTCGGGCACGCCAGGATGTCGAGCAATTCCTGACTTAGCGCCATCGCCGATGTCCTCCACGATCTTTATTTCTTACGCTATGCATCTGCCGCCGTCACCGCCGTCATGCGTCCGATTATTAACTCGTCGAGCGCGCGCGCCTCAGCCGCGTCCATCGTCACTTCGAGCCTGAGAGCGTATAGCGAATCGCGCGGGAACGGAAACCGTTCGAGCTTGACCAGGTCCTTTTCGGTCGTGACGACCAGGTCGGTCTCGCGCATCGCATTCACAATAGCCTGCCAGTCGGCGTTGGTGTAGGCGTGATGGTCCGGGTATTCGAAAACGGCGACGAGGTCGGCGTCGAGTTCGCGCAGCATCGCGTAGAAGGCCCCGGGATCGGCGAGACCGCTGACCGCCAGCACGCGCCGCCCCGCGAGTCCGGGCGGAGTTTCGCGCCACTCCCCGGCTTCGATCACCAGCAACGCGCGCGGCCGCACCGACGCGTGAAGTATCTTGCGCGCGGTCAGCTGCTTCATCTGCGACGGTCGAATCGCGGACGCGTCAGTACTGGAACTCATCACGACGATCGCGTCGGCGCGCCCGACAGCGCGGATCGATTCGCGCATCGGCCCCGCCGGCAGCATCCAACCGTTACCGAAGCCACGCTCGTTGCTGACCAGCACGAGATCCACGTCGCGGCTCAGGCGCACGTGCTGGAAGCCGTCGTCCAGAATTACCACGTCGAGCGGACCGAGCTCGCGAAGCAGCTCGATTCCGTCGAGGCGCCTGCGCGCAACCGCGATCGGCCCGCTGAACGACTTCGCCATCATCGCGGGTTCGTCACCGGCGTTCTCCGGTGAGATTTTCAATTGACCGCCGTCGGCAACCAATTCGGCGCGCACCCCGGATTGCGCGCGACGATACCCGCGGCTCACGATTCCGACGCGCAGGCCGCGACTCTGCAGGTGCCTGGCGAGAAACAGGGTGAATGGAGTTTTGCCGCTGCCGCCGACCGTCAGATTGCCGACGCTCACCGTCAGCACGGAAGAGTCCCGCTTCATCATCCGCCAGTAGAGATGACGTGCGCCGACACCGATTCGGTAAAATCCCGCCGCGGCCGCGAGCCCGATCCATGCCGGAAGGAGGCGCGCTGGAAGATCGCGCTGCCACAATCGCTCGATGCGCGGGCGATTCGGACTCGGCTCGTTTATGGGCATCGGTCAGCCGAGATTAATGAGCGCTTCGAGTTGCTTCAAGCCGATCTGCGCACCACCCGATCCTTTGCTCGCCGACGCGCGCGCGCTTGCGCCCGCCGCTTCCCGCGCCGCGTCGTCGCCAAGCCACTTTGAGGCAGCGCTGACAATCTCGGCGGCGTTCCTGACGATTTGCGCGCCGCCCGAACTGGCCATCGACGACACTATCTCCCGCTGGTTCTCGTGATACGGACCGATCAGCACCGGCACTTCGACCATCGCGGGCTCGGCCGGATTTTGCCCGCCGCGTCCGGGCGCGAGGCTGCCGCCGACAAATGCGATCGAGCCGCAGCGATAGAAGCCGCGCAGCTCGCCCATCGTATCGAGGATTAAAACGTCGGCGTCGCGCCCGGTTCTCTGCGGATTGAGTTCAGATGCCTTCACGTAGTCGAGCGAGGCGGCGCGCAGTGCGTGTTCCACATCGGGCGTGCGCTCGAGATGTCGCGGCGCAATCGTCAGCGCGAGATGTGGAAACTCCTTGCGCAGTTCGCGATAGGCTTCCGCGACCTCGGCGTCTTCACCCGGCGCCGTCGAGCCGGCGATAAAGATTTTCCGCCCGGATGCGAACGCCATCAGCGCGGGACGAATCGGCTCTTCACTTGCCGCAGCCGCATTCGCGG
Source organism: uncultured delta proteobacterium (assembly GCA_963717005.1). GTDB lineage: Bacteria > Desulfobacterota > Binatia > Binatales > Binataceae > Binatus. The sequence continues at coordinate 2,199,997 of OY970324.1, read as the reverse complement.
CTTCGATTTTTGTGTTGCCAGTGACGACTATCTTTGCCGGGAGATCGAACCGCGCATAGCGCTGCGCGTCTTCGTTGCTTTGAGCCAGGATCAGTTTTGCGCGGCCGAGCGCGTCGCGAAACAGGCCGCGCGCGCGCATATAACGACGCATCGAACGCTCCGATATGCGGCCGTTGACCACTGCGATCGTCGCACCCGCGCGCGCCGATTCGAGGAAGTAGTTGGGCCAGATTTCAGTCTCGGTGATCAGCACAACGCTCGGCCGCAGATGCTCCAAAAACGATCGCACCGCGCGCCGATTGTCGAGCGGCGCAAGCATCCACGCCGCCGCCCCCGGGATTCGGCGCATCGCCGCCTCGCGTCCCGTCGCCGTCATCGTGGTAATCGCCATGACTGCGCCCGGATGACGTTCGAGCAGACCGTTCGCGACCGGCCGAATCGCTTCGATCTCGCCGACCGACGCGGCATGAATCCAGATTCGCGGCGCGCCCGCGATTCCCGGAAAATCGCCGCGCCCCATGCGCTCACGATAGTCGCGCATGTTCGCCGGATGCGCGGCGACGAGCGCAAACGGCAGCGCCGGGTACCACAGTATGTTGTAGATCGCGCTTAGCATCGGAGCCTTGTCGATCGGCAACGCTGACAGTCGAATTTACGATCAACCAGTGTCAGTTAACGAGGTTGCCGTTGCCGGCCAGATCTTCAGGTGACCTGAATTGCAGATCGTAGAGCTTTCGGTACTCGTGACCGCGCGCAAGCAGTTCGTCGTGCGTGCCATCTTCGACAATCCGGCCGTGAACGACCACGACGATTCGGTCCGCGCGGCGCACCGTGGACAGTCGATGCGCGATCACCAGCGTCGTGCGGTTCTCCATGAGATGCTCGAGCGCTTCCTGCACCGAACGTTCAGCCGCCGAGTCCAGCGACGAGGTCGCTTCGTCGAGGATCAGAATCGGCGCGTCTTTCAGCAGCGCCCGCGCGATCGCGATTCGCTGCCGCTCGCCGCCCGAGATGCGCACGCCCAGCTCGCCCACCATCGTGTCGTAGCCGTTAGGCAGCCGCGAGATGAAGTCGTGCGCATTGGCGAGCTTGGCGGCCGCGGTCACGCGCTCGAGCTTTTTGTCGCTGCTGCCGTACGCGATGTTGGCGCGAATCGTGTCGTCAAACAGAAACGTGCTCTGCGTCACCAGACCGATCTCCGCGCGCAACGAACTGAGCCGCAGTTTGCGCACATCGATTCCGTCAACCGTGACGCGTCCCTGCTGCACGTCGTAGAAGCGCGGGATCAAATCCGCCATCGTCGATTTGCCGCCGCCGCTCATTCCGACCAGCGCCACCACCTTGCCGGCGCCGATCTCGAGGTTGATATCGTGTAGCACCCACTCGTCGCCGTACCTGAAGCTGACGTTGTCGAAAGCGACGCTGTGCGGGCCCGCTTGCAGTTCGATTCCATTGGGATCGTCGGGAACGTCGCTCGGCGCATCCATCATGTCGAACACGCGTTCCGCCGCCGCCAGCCCCTGCTGAATGCTGTTGTTGGTTTTGCCGAGCGCTTTGAATGGCCGGTACACGAGAATCATCGTCGTGAAGAATCCGGCAAATTGACCCAGCGTGCGCGCGCCCGTTTGCAGGGACCCCACCGCCCACCAGACCACCGCCACCACCGCAACCGCGCCGAGCGCTTCGATCAGCGGTCCTGTAATCGCCTTGATCCGCGCCACCCGCATGAAAATTCGGAACAGGCGCTTGAGCTCGCGATTGAAGCGCATGCGCTCGTAGTCTTCCATCCCGAACGCCTTGACCACACGATTTCCCTGAAAGGTTTCATGCAGCAGCGACTGCAACCCGCTCAGTTGCTTCTGCTGATTCTTGGTCTCGCGGCGAACTTTTTTCGAGAGGCCGGCGATCGGCAGAACGACGATCGGAAAGCCGATGAATGCGATAATCGCGAGCCGCCAATCGATCCAGAAGGCAGTCACCAGCAACGCGATCAGCGACATGCCGTCGCCGAAAATCGAAAACACGCCATTGCTCAGACTCGACACCACCATGCCGGCGTCGCTGATGACCCGCGAAACCATCACGCCCGTCGGCGTGCGATTGAAGAAACTCAACGACTGGCGCTGCAAACTCTCGTTCAGGTCACCGCGAATATCGACGACCATTTTCTGCGTGATGTAGGAGCTCAGATAGTCGTCGCCGAAGTTGGCAATCGCGCGCAGCAAAAACAGTCCGGCCAGCAGCAGCGAGTATTCGCGCAGCTTCACCGCCCCGTGCGCATCGAGTTGATGTCCGACTTTCAGATTGGTGACCAGATCGACCACCAGCTTTATGATGAAGGGGATTCCCGCGCTGGCCGCCGACAACACCGCCATTGAAACACCAAGCAACAGCACGAACGGAAACAGGTATTGACGGATGTAGCCGAACAGCCGCCATTGCAATGGAGTCAGCAGCTTCATGCAGAGATCCTCGGTGCGATCATCTCGAGCGCGATCGACGCGACGCGTCCCGCCGCACCCGGCGATCCGAGCTTCTCGCTCAGTGCCTTCAGCGACGCCACGGTTTCCGCGCGGATCGTGTCGCTCAGCAGCGGCTCCGCGGCCCGCACCAGCTTCTCGACCGTCACCTCGCCCTGGATCAGTTCCGGCACGATCTGCCGGCCCGCAAGGATATTGGGCATCCCGATAAAATCCACTCCCGTCACGAGCATCCGTCCTAGGATATAGGTAAGCGGCGATACTTTGTAGGCGATGACTTCGGGGCATCCGAGCAGCGCGGTCTCCAGCGTCGCGGTCCCCGACGCGACCAGCGCGAGCTCACTCGCGGCAACAATACTGTAGGTATCGTTCTCGACAATCCTGATTCCCGCCAGATCCGCGCGCCCTACTTCGGCCAGCTCGTCCTGCGTGAGCGTCGGCGCCAGCGCCAGCGCTATTTCAAGATTGTGATCGCGCGCGATAATCCGCGCCGCCTTGACCATTCGATCCACCAAATAGCGAACCTCGGCGCGGCGACTGCCCGGTAGAATCGAGATGATTCGCGCTCGCGGAGGAAACCCATGACGCTTGAGCGTCTCGTCGCGGCTTTGCACGGTGGCGACCCGATCGAGCAGCGGATGCCCGACGAATGAAACGCGATCGCCAGCGCGATGGAACAGCTCGGCCTCGAACGGCAGCACTACCGCCAGCCGATCCGCGCGATCGACCAGCTTGTCAACCCGGCCGCGGCGCCAGGCCCACACCTGTGGCGTAATATAATAGAGCACCGGAACGCCGTTGCGCCGGGCCGTCCCGGAGAGAATCAGGTTGAACTCCGCATAGTCGATCAGGATCACGAGGTGTGGTTTCTCGCGCCGGATAATTCGGCGCAGCACGCGGAAAGCGCCAACCGTGCGCCCGATGGTCGAGGCCAGTTCCGAGAGCCCCAGCCCGTGAATGTCCTCGGTCCTGACTATCGCGCGCACACCGGCCGCGCGCATTTTCTCACCCGCGATTCCGAACAGCTCGCACGCGGGATCGCGCGCGAGAATCTCCCGCGCCAAATCGCCGCCATGAAGATCGCCCGAAGCCTCGCCGGCGACGATCATGATTCGGCCGGCAGGCGCGGTCGCTTTCAGGCCTCCAGCAACTGGCGGCGCTTCGGCATTCAATGGCATCGAAGCGATTGTGATTGAAAACCCCGGCTCGGCAAATAGCCTCGTGCGTCCGCTTCAATTGTCCTGCGCGAAATTCCTGCGGATTGCGTTGCGTATCTGATCGACCGGCGAGCCCTGCTCCGACATCCGCTTCGCCAGCAACGCCTCGCCGGTGCAGATTTCGCACGACGCGCCGTGCATCCCACGATAACAATCGAGCAGACTCTGATGACCCTCGGCCTTGTCGCAGCCGCAATAGCAGTGCAGTTCCGCCAGCAGCGCCGGATTGTCCTGCGCGAATTTGTACGCTTCCTTCACCGGGCCGACGAACTGATTTGGATCGAGCGTCAAGCGCGGCTGCGATCCTTTCGCCGCGGCCGCATCCGCCGCCTCCGCGCTTCCCGTGCAGCAGCAATGACCCGCCACACACATTGCCCCGCGCTCATTGCCGTTCAACCTCGATCCGCCGAGCAGTGGCCACAAGTATGCCAGCGCCAGAATTGCCACACCTGAGGAGCTGTAAATTATTGCTCGTCTCATGCTGCACCACCGTTGTTCAGAGTTTTCTTGACGTTGTCCACGATGTCCTGGGCCTTCACGACTTCGCCGTTGTATTCGCGCACCAGCCGCCCGTCTGCGCCAATCAGCATCATATCAACCATATGCCCGACCGAACCATCGGGCTCGACCTGCCGACTGAGCTTGAAGCCCGCCAGCGCTTGATCGATCTCCGCCGGGCCGCCCGTCAGAAAATACCACCCCTTCTCATCCGCGCCCTGCTGACGCGAGTAATCGAGCAGCTGCTTGGGGCCGTCATGCTCGGGATCGACGCTGATCGAAACCAGCGTCACCTTCGAGCCGAGATCGCTGCCCAGCCGCAGCGCCACGTTGGCAAACTTCGCCGTCTCCATCAGGCACGGCCCCGGGCACGACGTGTAGATGAAATCCACCACCAGCGGCTTGCCCTTGAGCGAGGTGAGCGTGACCGTGTTGCCATTCTGATCGACCAGCTTGGCATCGGTGAGAACGCTGGCCGTTGGCGCGCCGCTGTCGGAGTCGCGATGACACCCTGCAATCGCGAAGAGGCTACAGGTCATTAGTACTACAATGATGACGACAGATCTGAGATCACGATGAATAGTCATATATATGTCTCTTACTAATCACATATCTGCTAATGGTTAAAAGCATTACTCAATGCGGCGGCGGCGTGTTTGCCAGCACCACGGACCATCCGATCACTGCTGCCAGCAGAAAGCATTCAACCGCCACGTTGCGAATCAATGAAGCTCGCGCCGACGATTCTCCCACCGAACCTACCAGCCGATATCGATTGTAGCCGCCAATCAGGATCACCGTGGCTGCCGTGCCGACCTTCCACAACAGCGTGCGTCCGTAAAGCGAGTTCACCAGCAAATCGAGCCGCAGTCCCAGCGCGTCCCACGCTCTGATTAATCCGGTCACGATCAAGACAGCAACCGACCATCCTGCGATCATCGATACTCGCGGCGTTGCCATTCGGAGCCAATTCGCACCCGCATGGCTGTAAGTCGCGCCGACCAGCAATGAAACCAGGGCGCCGATCCACAAGCCCGCGGCCGCCTGATGAGTAAAATGGACCGAGATCGCAAATGCACCCTTGTCCACCGCGTGACTGGTGATGCTTTGCAACGCCAGGAGCGCGGACGAGACAGCGAGTAGCAGCGTGGTTGCGAAGCGCCCTGGAGCCGGAATCCAGGCCACCAGAGCCAGCAGCAGCGCGGTCCCAAGACGCCAGGTCCATACGCGGCCGGAAAACGTTTCGCGCATTATTTGCGGCATCACCGGCAGCACTTCTCTGAAAGTCGAGTCGGCCATTCCAGCCGCGACGGACAGAAGTCTCAGCGGCGACATCACCAGTACGATCAAAGCGAGCACTCGCCAAAGCGATGCCATTCTTCGGTTCCATCCGTCGCCATCGCCGATAGTTCCCGGCGCCGCGACCAGTGCAAAAGCTGTCGTTCCGAATATCAGCACTTGCGAACCTACCAACGGCCACGCGAAAATCGGCTGCGGAATCACGATCCGTTTGCCACCGTAAACGTGTACGATCCCTCCGTGTGATGGGTATCGATACACACGACCGCCCACTTCACCAGGTAGTCGCCCGGCTTCAGCGTGCCCACCTTGACCGACAATCGGGTTCCGTCGTCGCTGACCCGCGGCGCGCCGATCGCCAGGTTCTGCCCATCGGCGCCGGTCACTTCCAGCTTGGCAAACAGCTTTTCTACCGGAGCGTCGAAATCGATCACCACCTGGGACGGGGAAGTAGCTACTTTCTGCCCCGCCGACGGCGTTTCCTTGTCTGGAAACGAATGCGCCGACGCCACAATCGAATAGCCAGTCACAATAGCCAGTAGGGCTGCCGCGGATATGCACATGCTCGATGTCGTCATTGGCCGGGTCCTCGATTGATAGTCCAGTTGCCCCACTTGGGAAAAAACGAATCGTAAAAGATATCGAGCAACCCGATGATCGTCGCATGATTTCCGGACACTGACGCATTGTTCAGGGCGAATTGGGTGCCAATGCTCAGTTCATAATGGTAGCTGACGTACGCGATGCCGGGTGTCGCCATGATAGTCGGGAAGGTTTGACCCGCCGGTCCTTTGAGTAGCTGATCGTAGTTGAATTCGCTGAACACAAAGAGATTACGAAAGGGCCACTTGAGCCCGATGTCCTGAACGTTATTGCTCAAGTACGGCAGAGAATATTCAACCACCGCATCGGCAAACAGGTCATGGCTGGTCTGCCCGCCCAGCGCCGGCAAATATCCAAGGTCGCCTTGAAATCCAAGCGGCCGCAGAAATTTGAGCCCCGGCGAGTTGGGAAGATCGCCCAAGCCCTTCTCCCACAGGAATTCCGGACCAAGGCTGGTGTGGCTCTGATCGCGAATGTCTTTGTTACCGACCGGCAGGTCGGCAATCACCGCAGTCGATAGGAGAAACTCGTGTTGCAACGAATAGAAGAAAGCATACTTCAGGGCCACTTCCGGATTATCGACTCCTTGATGGCTGGGACCCTCGTAGGGAGAAACGTGATGCCACGCCGTTCCTCCCGCAAGGCTGACTCTCGGCATATCGTTGTCGTCGATCCATAGAACTTTCTCGCCCGAGAATCCTATCGAGTAATCATTGGCGTCGCTGCTCTTCACCCACGACGGCTCGAGGATATCCAACTCGTTAGCCGGTGTAGGATCCTCGGTTATCAGTGGCTCCAGGAACACGTAATCGCCCACAACCCCGTGCGCGCACGCCGCGCTCGCCCCCAACGCAAACGCAATCATCAACACGAAAGTAAGGTTCCACCTCATAAGCATTCATCCCGGCCGCATCGCGCTCTCGCGAACCCATCGAGATCCGCGAGCTATCGTCCATCACGAAAGGAAAATGTGAAAGCGACTGCTAGCAGAACAGCTTGGGCGGAGGCGGATCGGGAGCTTCGGCGAATTTACTTTTCAGAATCGGGACAAATTGAATAACGGGCTCATGCGAAACAAGCTTTGCTGCAAGCTCTGGCCGGGCCGGGCGTGCGACCAGTACGGTGCCCGACCACGTTTCGAGCGATTGCAGCGGATGGCAAATGTCCATCGAGATGCTTGGCCCCGAACGATCGGCAACGATGATAACCCCGATCGACGGCAGACTCGCCATCATCATGACGATCGCCATCGCCGCGGCGAGCTGCCGCAGCGAGTCGCGACCAGGCATGCGCGAGGCAGTCATCTCAGCCCTTGTTCCGCGCGCGATCGACGTCATCGACCACCGCCTCCGGGCTCACATCGAGGGCGTTGTACTGCCGAATCTGATGGCCGTCGGGTCCCAGCAGAAACGCCGCCAGGGAATGCGTGATCGATCCATTGCTCTCTCGCGTTCGGCGCAGGTTGAACAACGCCAGCACCTGGTCGATTTTCACCGTCGGTCCGGTCAGGAAAATCCAGTTGCGTCCGTTCGCATCATGGCTCCTGGCGTACTTCTCGAGTTCCGCTGGAGTGTCGTGCTCAGGATCGAGCGAGATCGAGACCAGCGTGACCTCGGCTGCCAGAGCCGGACCTAGCTTATGCGCGATCGCCGCCATCTTTGCCGTCAGCAGCGGACAGGTTGACGCGCACGAGGTGTAGATGAAATCGATCAGCACCGGCTTGCCTTTCAACGACGCGAGCGAAACCGTGGCGCCATGCTGATCGATCAGGCTCACATCAGGCAGGCAATTGTTCCCGTTGGCGGCCGGATAGTCGCCCCGCGCCTCGCGATCGCCGCATGCCGGCAGGATGAGCATTGCCGCGAGACTGACTATAACCAGAGTGCGAAAGTAGTACCTATTACGATTGTCGATTGTCAACTTACTATAGCTACTCAAATAGTCAGAAAAACGCGTGCCCCGCTTTCAGGTCCGCGGTTTTGATGCGCACGACACCGGAATCGTCCTGGTGCCGCAGGCTGACCGGCACGCACGATGCCTTGCCCTCGGTCATGTGATCGAGCGGATAGTGGTTGCCGCACACGCGGCAAATCAGTTCGCCCTTTACGATCCGGTAGCCGCGATGGAACGCAAAACATTGGCGGCATGCGTCGAATACCGATCGCACCTTTCCGTCGTCACCGCGCGCCAGCACGAAGCGCAGCCGCTTGCCCGCGTCGTCCTTGTAACAGAACAGATGCGCGGTGCCGGGCCGCAGCGCGAAGGCGTTGATAACGACCTCCTCGCTGCCGTTAACCATTGTGCAGTCCGAGGCCGCGGTGAAGGTCAGAAAGGCTGCGCCTGCAGCCAGCATCAAACCGCAGATTATTTTGAGCTTGCCGAATCGCATCGAATATCAATGCTGTCCCAGCGCATCCGAGGCGTCAAGGCGCGACCGCATCCGTCATCATTACTTCCTTGATTCGCTCGGTGAGCTCCATCACGCGAAGGCCGTCGGTGGCGCTGACCGCCGGCGTGGATCTGCTGCGAACAACCTCGACGAACGCCTTGACCTCGTCGGCCAACGGATCGCCTTCTCCGAAATCGATCTGTTCCGCCGAGATTGTGGGGAACTGTGCGCCGCGCGCCGGCGGAGTTTTGCGATACATCTGGATGCTGCGCGCTTCGTAATCGACCGAGATGTATGCGTCGGGCTGGAAGAAGCGAATCTTGCGTTCGCGCCGCGCCGAAACCCGGCTTGAGACCAGATTGGCGATAAGACCGCTCTGGAAGCGGACGCGCGCGTTGGCCAGGTCGATTCGATCGGTGAGGATCGCGACCCCAACCGCCTCCAGCGACGCGACTTCCGACGGCGCCACCGACAGGATCACGTCCAGATCGTGCACCATCAGATCGAGCACCACGTCCACGTCGGTACCGCGCTCGGTGAACGGCGCGAGCCGATGGCATTCCACGAAGCGCGGATTTTTCACGATCGAATGCAGATGCACAACCGCCGGATTGAAGCGCTCGAGATGGCCAATCTGCAGAATGCGCCCGCTGGCCGATGCCAGCGCGGCCAGATCGCGCGCCTGCAACAGCGTCTCGGCCATCGGCTTTTCCAGCAGCACGTCGATGCCCGCTTTCAGCATCGCCGACGCGATCTCATGATGGGTCACGCCGGGCGACGCTACCGTCACGAGGTCCACCTTGCCCGCGAGCTTTTTGTAATCGGTCAGGCTCGTCGCGCCAACTTCCTGCGCCAGCGCCCCCGCGCGCTGCCCGTCGATATCGACGATGTGCGCGAGCTTGATGCCCGCGATCGCGGCGTACTTGCGCGCGTGCAGAGTACCCAGCCGTCCCGCGCCAATAACCGCGGCGCGTAGCTCAGGCATTGGCTTCCGCATAGCCGTACAAGATCAGGTCTTTCGCGCGTGCGAGCTCGAGCGTGCGATCGCGTTCGAGAATCAGCGCGACCCCGGCTTCGACGCCGATCATCGCGGCGCCGATTTCGGCCAGCAGTTCCACCGTCGCCGGGCCAATCGCGGGGCGGTCGAAGCGCATGTCCTGTCCCGGTTTCGCCGCTTTGGCGATCACCAGGCCCGCGCCGACCAGACCGGCTGCGCGGCGCAGCGCGGCGTCGGTTCCTTCCAGCGCCTCGACCGCGGCGACCATTCCGTCGCGGACCGCGACCGTTTGGCCGATGTCGTAGCTGCCGAGCCGGCGTGCGACCTCGAAGGCGAGATCGAGGTCGCGCCGTTGCGCCGAAGTCGGATCGGGACCGGCGCCGACGCCGGCGCGCGCGAGCCAATGCTCGATCATCGGGACGGGATCGATCATTTTGATTCCTTCAGCCTCGACCTCGCGCGCGACGCCGCGCAGCACAGCGTCATCGCTGAAGCGTCCGATCCCTGCGAGCATCTTGAGCGCGCGTGCGTCGGGCGCAAACGAGTCTTTCAGGCGCGCGCGCGAGATGCCGCCGGCCATCGCAGCTTCCGACACTCCGGCGTTTTTGAATACGTCCACGATTTTCTGTAGCTCGCCGACTTTGATCCAGGTGACTTCGTCGGCAGCCGAATCGAGCCCGCGGTCGCTCTCATTTGTGTGCGCGACCGCGACGATTTTAATTCCGCGTGCGCGGGCGGCGCGCGCAACTTCGAGCGGGAAGACGCCGTTGCCTGCGATGAGCCCGAGCTTATTCACGCTCGCGGCCAACGACTCCGCGCTTCGAGTTGTTTATGAAATCGACCAGCCGCCGGACCTCGGCGAAGCCGCCGTACTCCTCGAGCGTCTTCGCGATCGCTTCCTCGCGCAGCATCTTCGAGAAAAACAGCGTGCGTATCGCCGACTTCAGCGCCGCGATCGTCTCGGGCTTGAAGCCGCGCCGCTGCAGGCCGATGTCGTTGACGCCCGCCAGCCGCGCGCGCTCGCTCCCAGCCACCATCGAGTACGGCGGCACATCCTGCGCGACCTTGGCGCCGGCGGCGACGATGGCATGAGTGCCGATGCGAGTGAACTGATGCACCCCGACCTGGCCTTCGCAAATCGCGTAATCCTCGATGACGCAGTGGCCCGCGAGCCCGGTCGATGCGGCCAGGATGACGTGGTCGCCGATGATGCAGTCGTGGGCGACGTGCGCGTAGGTCATTACCAGCGCGTGACTGCCTATCTTCGTGAGCATGCCGCCGCCTGCGGTGCCGCGGTGAATGGTCGCGAACTCGCGAATCATGTTGTCGTCGCCGATTTCGACCACCGACGGCTCGCCCTTGAATTTCAAATCTTGAGGTTCCGCGCCGATCGCGGCGAACTGCCAGATGCGATTGCGCGCGCCGATGGTGGTGTTGCGCTCGATCATGGCGCACGGACCGACCACGCTGCCGGCGCCGATCTTCACGCCCGGGCCGATCACCGCGCCCGCACCGACTTCGACGCTCGTGTCGAGTTCGGCGCGCTTGTCTATGACCGCAGAAGGATGGATTCGGCCCGCTATCGAACTTGCTCCTCGACTTCCATCGCGGATAATTCCGCCTCGGCCGCCAATTCGTCGCCGACCCGCGCCACCGCCTGCATCCGCCACAGCGGACGATGGAATTTCAAAATTTTCACTTCCATTCGCAGTTGATCGCCGGGAATCACGCGGCGCCGGAAGCGCACTTTGTCGAGCCCGGTCAGCATAAAGAGGCGCGTCGGATCTCCGCCCACTTCGTTCAGCGCAAGAATCGCCGCCGACTGCGCCAGCGCTTCGACGATCAGCACCCCCGGCATCACCGGATGCCCGGGGAAGTGTCCAGCGAAGTACGGCTCGTTGAAAGTGACGTTTTTGATCGTCACCACGCGGCCTTTGACCAGCTCGAGGACGCGATCGACGAGCAGAAACGGATAGCGATGAGGCAGCGTGCCGAGCACGCGCTCGAGCTCCGAGACTTTCGGGTCGTGGTTTTCAGGCACGGGTGATTATTTAGCGCACCTTGGTCGAGCGGCCTACTTCGAGATGGTGGACTTCCTCGCCGCCTGCGAGCCGAAGTCAGACGGCTCCGACGCACCCGGCTGATCGCTCTGGGCGCTGGCGGCCCTGATTGCTCCGGCACCCTCGCCAACCGTGCCAATCGCCACGTGCATTGCGTTATAGCTGCGAATGACCTGGTCGGTAATATCGATATTCGGAGCACCCCAGAGGATCGATCCCTTCTCGAACACCATCGTATAGTTGTCACGCTCACCGAGCGTGCGGATGACTTGGGCGAGGTCGTGCACGATCTTGGCGGTGATCTCCTGGTCCTTGGCCTGCAACTCGTCCTTCGAGTCCTTGTAGTCGCGCTCGAAGTTCTTGAGCTTCTCCATGTACTGATCCTGCAAGCTCTGACGCTGATCCGGATTCATCAGCATGCCCTTTTTTTCCATCTGATCCTTGAGCGCCTGGACGTCGTTCTGCTGCCGTTGCAGGCGACCCTCGAGCGTGGTGACCTTGCCCTGAAAATCGGCCTTGGCCCGCTTGCCGGCATCGCATTCGTTGAGCGCCCGTTGCACGTCAACATAGGCGAACTTCATCTGGGCATGCGCGGGGACCGCCGCCATCGTCACCGCAAGGAACGCACCGAATATCGCACTGATGAACAACCGTTGCCTCATACAGCCCGGAAAGCCTCCTGTTGACTACCTGCGGAACCCTCGAAACAGATTCGCATCGACACGCCCCTCATTGCCCAGTGAAATATACACAATAGTACCTCGTCGAGCATCAAATCCAGTTGCGTATCCGATGCTCGCCGGTTGTTTGTCGAAAAATCACCGGCGGCGGCCGGCCAACTGCCAATAAACCCGCGCACTACAACGGAGAGCCGGCGCCAACTTCGAACACCGTGCTCTGGTCCGCCGGCCGCGGGTTGATCGGAAAAGCGATATCCACCGCGAGCGGTCCGAACGGCGACTTCCAGCGTATGCCGACTCCAACTGAGGCCTGCAGCTTGGTGATATCGATCGAGTCCTTGAGCAGGAACGCCTGCCCCGCGTCGCTGAATACCACTCCGCGAATGCCCAAGCCCGACAAGATCGGGAACGTGATCTCGTTGCTCAGCAGCAACTCCTTGCTGCCGCCGACATCCTGCACGCTTATCGGCGTGCCGTTGATGCTGTAGATCGGCACCTGCGGGCCCAGCGAATACAACTGATAGCCGCGCACGTCGCCCGGTCCGCCGACTCCGCCCGGGAAGAATCGCTCGTACAACGGCATCTCGCCGCCGGTCCCGCTGTTTAGGTTGGTCCCGATGCCGAAGGTGACGCCTTGCGACACGACGAACGTGCCCAGCGTCTGACTCTTCAGGAACGGGTAGAAATATCGGAAATGCGCGACGCCCTTGATGAACGAGTTAGTGCCGCCCAGTCCGCCGAAATCCATGCTCAGAGTCTCGACCGTGCCGGTGCGCGGATCGGTCGGGTTGTCCACCGTGAAGCGGCGAATAGTCGGGGTGAAATCAGAAGTCTGCGTGTAGCCCTGGTAGCGCGCGATTTGGAAAGTCGTGAACGGGTTCAACCCGGTGATTCCGATGCTCGAAAACGTGTAGCCCAGTCCCAGCGTGATGTCCTTGAGCGAGAAGGGGCCGAGCTTCTTGAAACCGAGCTCGGTCAGCGGATAGGTCGTCGTCAAGGTGAAACCCGCCGACGACTGGTTGAAGCTCAGCAGGTAGGTTTTGTTGTCGAACAGCTGCATTCCGACGCTGAGCGGGATGTCCAGGAACCACGGCTCCGTGTAGCTGATGCTGTAGTTCTGGAACAGGAACCCGACCTGCGCGTTGGCGACCAGCGCTTCGCCGCCGCCGAACAGATTGGTGTTGCCCAGCGTGAAATTGCCGAACACCCCTTGATAAGTGTCGAAGCCGCCCGCTACCTGAAACGACGCGGTATTGGCCTCGGTCACGTTCACGTCCAGGTTTATCTTGTCCGGCTGCGAAGCCGGCGCGGTCGTGATGCGCGTATCGCTGAAGAATCCGAGCCGTTGCAGGCGAACCTGCGAATCGCGGATCTCTTCGGCGCTGTACGGCTCCTGCTCCTGCACCTGGATCTCGCGGCGGATTACCTTGTCCGAGGTCTTGGTGTTGCCGCTGATATTGATGCGGTCGATGAGCACTTCGTGCCCCGGATTGATCACGAACACCACGTTGACCCGCTTGTTGGCATGGACCAGCTGCGTGCGCGGATCGACGTTGACGTACGCATAGCCGCGGTTCGAATAGAAATCCGACAGTGCCAGCACCTGCCGCTGCAGCGACGAGCCGCGGAACAGTTGCCCGCTCTTCATGGTCAGCTGCTTGCGCAGCTCATGGCGCGGGAACTTGAGGTTGCCTTCGATTTCAATCCGGCCGACGCGGTAGGGCGTGCCCTCCTCGACCGTTATCGTGATCGTGATATTGCCGCCGCTGCGCGCGACCTGCGGCGGCGGGATCTGCACGTTCAGATAGCCGTTGTCGTAATAAAAGGCCGTCAGCCGATCGACGTCCTCCTGCAGTTTCTTCTGGTCGAGCGCGCCCCATCCGGTGAACCAGCTCAGCAACTTGCTGTAGGGACGCGTCTCCATGTTGTTCTGCAGCACGGTCGATGAAAACGCATGGTTGCCGACGAACTGGATCTTCGTGATCTCGACCTTCGGCCCCTCCACCACGTCAAACTCGCCGAACGCGGTGTTGTCGGGCTGGGGGATCGGCTTGAAGGTGACCTTGGCGTCGGTGTAGCCCTTGTCGGCGTAAACCGCGGTGATGTTGTTGATGGTCTCCTTGACCGCGATCGGATCGAGAATCACGCCCGGATGAACCTTCATCGCAGCGACTATCTTGTCGTCGTTCGACCGGATCGCCTTCATCCCGTAGAGCTTGACGTCGGTAATCTGCGGGCGCTCCTTGACGGCGTACACCAGCACGTTCTGACCGCCCTGCTGCTCGACCCGCGCATTAACTGAAGAGAAGAAACCCAGCCGGTAAATCGACTTGATATCGGCATCGACCGCCGTTTGATCGAGCGGCTGGCCGGTCTGCTGCGTGATGTGGATGCGAATCGCGTCTTCTTCGACGCGTTGATTGCCGACGATATCAATCTTCGAGATTATCGGCGCCGGTCCCTGCGCGCGCGCGACCGATGCCGCGATCAGCGCGGCGATCATCACAACGATCAACCCGCCGCCGGCCGGCAATAGTCGGCGATCCAGGCGGCGAAGCCTGCAAAATAACGGCGCGCGCGGCGGGCGCGCGTTGAATTTTCCCGATGTCACTCAGACCCACCAAAAACCGCGCCCAAACTAGCCAATCGTATCCCCCATGTAAACCGAACGCATATTTCGAGCCCCTCGCCGAGGTAAGAATCGGACCAGATACTCACCGACGCTCATCGACCAGCTTCCCTTCATGCAGCCGCAGTGCGCGTCCGACGCTGCGGGTTAATTGCTCGTTATGCGTCGCGATCACCAGCGTGATCCCCAGTTCGCGATTGAGCTTGTGGAAAAGCTCGTGCACTTCAGCCGCCGTGTGCGGATCGAGATTGCCGGTCGGCTCGTCGGCCAGCAACAGCTTGGGCCGCAGCACGACCGCGCGCGCCACCGCGACGCGTTGCTGCTCGCCGCCGGACAGTTCCGCCGGCCGGCGCTTGAGCTTGTCGCCGAGGCCCACGATTTCCAGCATCTCGATCGCGCGCCGGCTCGCCTCGGCGTCGTCGATACGGCCTATCAGCGCCGGCATCATCACGTTTTCCAGCGCCGTGAAGTCCGCCAGCAGGTAATGGAACTGGAACACGAAGCCCAGCTTCAGATTGCGGAACTCGGCCAGCGATTTCTGATCGAGCGCGAACAAATCCTCGCCCTCGAAATAAACTTTGCCCGCGGTCGGCTCCTCGAGACTGCCGATTATGTGCAGCAGCGTGGACTTGCCGGTTCCGGACTGCCCGACGATTGCAATTTCCTCGCCCGCCTCGACCTTGAAATCGAGATTGCGCAGCACGCGAATCTCGCGATCGGCGTCGTAGAATGTCTTATCGAGCCCGCGCACCTCGATAAGATGGCCCTTCGCGGGTTTAGGTTTCGCCGCCGCGGCGCGCGCCTCACTCATAGCGAATCACCTCGACCGGCGAGAGCCTCGCGGCTTGCAGGGCCGGGTAGATTGCCGCCGCCAGGCAGAGCACGATCGTCGCCACCGCTACCAGCACGAAGTTCCATGGATTGATCAACACAGGCACCGCGCTCACCATGAACATGTCGGCCGGTAGATGAATCAGGTGATACTTGCCGATGAGAAACGCGGTCGCGAAACCGGCGCCGACGCCCAACCCCGTGCCGATCACGCCGAGCGCCGCGCCCTCGCACAGAAAGATCGACGCCACCGACGCCGCCCGCGCGCCCATCGTGCGCACGATCGCGATCTCCTTGCGCCGCTCCATCACCACCATCACCAACGTCGCGATAATGTTGAATGCTGCCACCAGCACGATGAGCAACAACACCAGGAAGTAGGTCATCTTTTCCAGCGCGAGCGCGGCGAACAGCGGCGCGTTGGCGGTGGTCCAGTCCTTGACCTCGAAATCAGGCCCCGCTATCGCCGCGATCTTGTCGCGTACCTGCGGCGCATCGAACATGTTGTGAAGCCGCAATTCGAGCCCGCTCTCCAACGACGCATCGTCGGCCAACAGCGCGCGACCGTCCTTCAGCGCGACAAACACGAGCGTCGAATCGAAGTCGTACATGCCCGAATGAAAAAATCCCGTCACCACGAATCGCTTGAGGCGCGGCGGCCCGATCCCCGCCGCCAGACTCGTCGGCGAAATCAGTATCACCGGATCGCCCGGCCGCACTCCCAACTCCAGCGCCAGCGACTTGCCGAGAATCGCGCCGGGCAATTGAACCACCCGCTTGACGCCCTTATCGACGACGGTCACCGGATGGGTCGTCTCGAGGTCGGCCAGCGTGCCGTTCTCGAGCGTGTCCTTCAATTCCTTCAGCACCGCATTGTCGTGCGGCTGAACCCCGCGAAGAATTCCGCCCGATACCAGACCGGGGGCACCCGAGTCGGTGCTCGAGACCGCCATCACCTGCGAGGTAACGTACGGCGCCGACGCCACTACTTGCGGCATCGCCGCAATCTTCTTTTCGAGCTCTGCCGGATTCCATACCCCGCCGTCGGTCCGCTCGATGGTTACCTGCGGGGTAAACGCGAGCAGGCGCGCGCGCAGATCTTTCTCGAACCCGCTCATGACCGACAACGCGACTGACAAGGCGAAGGTCCCGATCGCTATTCCAGCGAGTGAGATAATCGCTATCACCGACACGAATCGCTCGCGCCGGCGCGCCCTTAAATAGCGGAGTCCAATCAGGAGTTCGTAGCGCAAGCCGTCACCATCCGAAATTGTAGCGCAACCGCCGTGGGTTTCGCGTTCCCGTGGGCAGGGGTAACCCCTGCCCCTGCGTATTTTTTCTGGTCTTCGATTGAATCAAATCGGGCCGGTGATCGTCATAGTCGCCGAGCCCTGTGACATTTGCAACAATCCGGGTTGCGCAGCGCGCGGGTCGTGAAATATGCTCACGTCGCTTTGACACGAAATGCGGAGGATGCTCGCATGAGCCGTTTTTTGCTTGGGGCGCTGACCGCAGCACTGCTGTTCGCCACATTTAATCCTGGATCCTCCGCCGCCGCCGAATCCGCTGGGCTGCCTCCTCAGAATACAATTACGATGAACTTCCAGAACGTGGATATTCCCGTCCTCGCCAAGTTCATCTCGGAGATCACCGGCCGCAATTTCATCATCGACGAATCGGTGCGCGGCAAGGTCACAATCATCTCGCCGAGCAAGGTCACTCCCGAGCAAGCCTATTCGATCTTTCAATCGGTGCTCCAGGTAAAAGGCTTCACCACCGTTCAGGCCGGCAAGGTCATCAAGATTGAGCCCGCCCGCAACGTGCGTTCTAACGCCAAGCTGACTACGTCGCAGACTCCCGCCGAGACCAGCGGCGACGAGTACGTGACCCGGATGGTGCGGCTCAAGAATATCGACGCCGCTTCGATCGTCGGCGTGATCCAGCCGATGATTTCTCACGACGGCCTGGTGGCGGCGTTTCCCAGCGACAACACCATCATCGTCACCGACGATGCGTACAACGTCCAGCGCCTGGTCCAGATAATCACCGAGCTCGACGTGCGCGGCGAACAGGCGTCGATTGTGGTCATTCCGCTCAAGCTTGCATTCGCCCAAGAGCTGGCGCCTGAGATCGATCAGCTCATGAGCGCCAAGAATTCGGGGTCCAGCCCCGGCCGCCCGGAGATGATACGGCCGCAGATGGGTGTCGCAACGTCCGCTACCGGGCCCTCATTAGGCTACAAAGTCATCCCCGACGAGCGCACCAATTGTCTTATTGTCATGGCGCCGCCGCTGCAGATGCGCCAGATCCAGGAAATAGTCGCCAAGCTCGACGTTAATCCTCCTCTGGCGACCTCGCGAATCCACGTCTATCGGCTCAAGAACGCGCAGGCGCTCGAGATGGTCCAGGTGCTTAACAACCTGCTCAACGGCGGCAGCGGCCCGACCACCCTCTCACCCACCACCGGCAAGGGATCGCTCGGCCGCTCCAGCTTCAATGCCGCCGCCAACGGCATGGGTGGCGGGGGCTTCGGTGGCATGGGCGGCGGCATGGGCGGAATGGGCGGAATGGCCAGTAGCGCGAGCTTCGGCGGTTCTATGGGCGGTATGAGCGGCGGCGGCGGCATCGGTGGCACCAACGGTTCGGGCGGCTTTGGCGGCGGCGGCGGGTTGATGAACCGCGGGTCTTCCGGCAACACCGGTCCAGCCTCCGCCAGTTCGGCCGGCAAGAGCATCGATTTCTCCTATCCGGTGAATATCACCGCCGACCCCGCGACCAACGCGATGGTTATCAGCGCGTCGCCGCAGGATTGGCAAACCCTCAAACAGATTATCGACGACCTCGACACGCCGCGCGTCCAGATTTTCGTGCAGGCCGTCATCGTCGAAGTTTCCGCCGAGCGCCAGCGCGAGTTGGGCGTCAACTTCAATGCGGCCACCTCGCTCAGCAGCAACACGATCGGTGTCGGCACGCTTAACTTCGGGCAGCTCGAGAATACCCTCAGCGACCCGCTCGGCCTGACCGGTCTGGGCCTGGGACTGGCCTCGAAGAGCATGTGCACGATCTCTTCGACGGCGCTGGCCGCGGCTACCGCCGTCACCGGCACCACCGGCACCACCTCCGGCAGCCTGACGGTGCCCTGCGACATCGCTCTGATGACCGCGCTTGAGACCGACACTCACGCCAACGTGCTGTCGGCGCCGACGCTGCTTACGGCGGACAATGAAGAGGCGATGATCGTCGTCGGCCAGAACCTGCCGTTCGTAGGCTCGGCCTCGGCCAACGCGGGATTGCCCGGACAAATCTTCAACTCGGTCGATCGGCAGAACGTCGGCATCACGCTCGACATCGTGCCGCAGGTGTCCGAGGGCGACTACGTCAAACTCGATCTCTACGAAGAAGTTTCCAACGTCGTTAACGGCACCCAGAACGCGACCCTCGGCCCGACCACGACCATCCGCTCCGCCTCGACCACCGTGCTGATCCAGAACCATCGCACCGCGGTCATCGGCGGCCTGCTCGCCAGCCAGGATCAGATCAACAACCAGGGCGTGCCGTTCATCTCGAGCATCCCCGTGATCGGCAACCTGTTCAGCAGCAAATCGAGCGACAAGCAGAAGGACAATCTGATCGTTTTCCTGACGCCGCATATCGTGCGCAACAAGAGCGAACTGCGCGAACTCGCGTTGGACGAGCGCCAGCAATTCGTCAACTCGCTCGGCCGCAAGGAAATTCACGATATGCCGGCTTCGCAGATTCGCCAGGTTTACAGGCCGAGCTTCTCGATTCCCGTTTCTCCCGCCGCCGACTTGAACGCGCCCTACAGCGGTCCCGCCGCGCCTCCAGGACCTGCGAATCCCGGCGCCGCGTACGAATCCGCGCCGTCGGGCGGCAGCGCCGATACGCCGTTCAACACTACCGAGATCGGCCCGACCTCGATGAACTCGACTACCAGCGGCGCCTCGACGAACTCGACCACGACCGTTTCGCCATCGATTCCAGCGCCGCTCGGGAGAGTGGGCGACTCGACCGCTTCGGCAACGATAGCGAGCGCGCCGCCGTACTCGGCGTCGGCAGGACCGTACGCCACGACCGGCGGCGGTTCGACGGTGACGCCGCTCGATCCCGGTGCCGGCGCAGTCTCCGGCGTCTCAGAGTCGTCGAGCGGCGTAACCCCGGGCATCTCGCCGTAGCCGGCGCGCGGCCTTTACCAGCCGGCGAACGCCGCAACCAGGAATGCGGCGATCATCAACAGGCCGAACTCCATGTGGAGTTGGATCGATCGAAAGAGTCCGAGATTCAGCTTCTTCGGATCACTCTCGCGCGTCATGATTCGAATCTGATCGAGCGCGCGCGGGATCGTGACCAACACCGCCAGCGCAAGCCACGGAATCGCGTGCACGACGATCGCAATGATCGTCGTCGTGTACGCCGCAACATCCAGCGCTATCAGTTCATAGTTCGCGCCAGTGCGCCCCAGCATCGTCGCGAGCGTCCGCTTGCCGTGGCGCGTGTCGCTCTCGATGTCGCGAATGTTGTTGGCGTGCAGAATTCCCGCGACCAGGAATCCCAGCGGTATCGACGCCCAAATTGCCGGCGACGAAAAATGCATCGCCATGACGAAGTATGAGCCAACCACGATCGCCGGCCCCATGAAAATGAACACCGTCAACTCGCCGAGCGCCACGTAGGCCAGCGACACCGGGCTCGCGGTGTAAAAGTAGCCGGCCGCGACGCTCGGGATTCCGATCGCGAGAATCGGCCAGCCGCAGAGATAAACCAGCACCAGTCCGATCACCGCGCCAAGCGCAAACGCGGCGATTCCACCGCGCCAGACTTGATCGGCGCTCAACAGGCCGCGCTGGATCACCATGCTCGGTCCGAGCGATTGCTCGCTGTCGGCGCCGCTGCGGAAATCATAGTAGTCGTTGATAAGATTGGTGCCGGCCTGGATCGCCATCGCGCCAATTAACGCGAGTATCATCCGCCCCAGCGAGAAAAATCCCGCGCGCGCCGCGACCGCGACGCCGAGCAGGACCGGAATCGCAGCCGCACTGAGCGAGGGCGCCCGAATCGCCTGAACCCAAACCGCGAACGCGCCAGGCCGCGCGCCGCCACCATCGGTAATTACACCCGCTTCCGACATCGCTATATCAACACCTTCGCTTGCTTGAGCCGCGCGATTTCCGCGACGCTGTAGCCGAGCAGCTCGCTCATCAGCTGATCGGTATGCTCGCCGATCATCGGCGCACCTCGATACTCAAGATCGATCGCGCCGAACTGCACCGGCAGCCCCGGCACGACGCGCTCGCCGACCTCGCCATGCTTCAGATTGACCAGCATGCTCGATTCCGCGAAGACCGGATCCTTCATCAATTCCGGAGTGCTATAGACCGGTCCCGCGGCCAGACCACGCGCGCGAAGTTTCGTCACCAGTTCGTCGCGCTGATAGGTCCGCGTGCGCGCACCGATTTCACGCTCGAGCTCATCGACCTTGTCCAGCCGTCCGAACAGCCGCGCGAACTTCGGATCGGACGCCATCGACGCCACGCCGAGCGCCTCGCACAACTGCGCGAACTCGCCGTCGGTCGCGATCGCAATCGCGATCCACTTGTCCTCGCCCGCCGCCGGAAAAACGCCATGCGGCGCCATCGACTCGTCGCGATTTCCGATTGCGCCCTGGTCGCGCCCGTTCATCAGGAAGTCCATCATCGCCTCGGGCATCATCGTCGTCACCATCTCGGCCATCGACAGGTCCAGGTGCTGCCCCTGCCCGGTGCGGTCACGATGGTGCAGCGCCGCGAGCAGAAAAAACACCATGCCCGTGCCCACCGCGAAGTCCGGCCACGTCCCGCCGATCCCGCACGGAAACGAATCGGGATAACCCGTAATGTGACACAACCCGGCGAACGCCTGCGTGGTCGGCCCAAAGCCCACGGTCCGCGCGAACGGACCGTCCTGCCCAAGCGGAGTGCCGCTGAGCATGATGATGTCGGGTTTGATCTTAACCAGATCGTCGTAAGCGAGATTGTATTTCGCCATGTTGCCGACAGTGAAATTTTCGGTGACAAAGTCGCACTGCCGAATGATCTTGCGCGCGATTTCCTGCGCCTCGGGCATCGCAAGATTCAGCGCGAGACTGCGTCGCGACGAATTGATCGCGTGGAATACTCCGCTGCGGTTGGCGCCGATCGATCCGTCGGTGCCGGTCAGAAATCGTACCAGGTCGGGCGCGCTCGAAGTTTCGATTCTGATCACGTCGGCTCCCAGAGCGCCCAACCACGCGGTCGCGTGCGGTACCGCGTAGATCCAGCCGAAGTCGGCGACTCGAATTCCTGCCAGCGGCCGCGTTTTCTTTTTTAACTGATCCTCGCTCGCGACGCGGTCGCCGCTTGCGATACGCCGATTCTGAAATATTTTTTCGTTGTGCTCGCCCAGCCGCGGCGCGCCGCGCACGATTCGCCACGGCGTGCGCGAGAACTTGCACGGCGCACCCGGCATCCGCACTTCGCGCGCTGCGGGATGAGCGGTATCGATGAAAAATTTGCGCGCCTTGTATTGTTCGTTGCCCGCGACCTCGGCCGGCGAATGCACCGGGAAGCACGGAACGTGCTCCGCCTGCGCCTTCTCGAACGCCTCAGTTCGCGTAATCGTAGATAGCCAGTCGATTACTCCGGCCTCGATCGCGTCGATGTTCCCGGCGCGGCCCAGAATAGTATTGAACAACTCGGTGTCCATCCATTCGGGATTGCCCATCGCTTTCTTCGCGCCGCGCCAGAAACGATCGGTCCCGGCGCTGAAGCTAACCCATCCGTCCTTGCACGGAAACACCCACTGCCCGGCGGTTTTGCGCCGCGTCAGCAGCCGCTGGAAAGAAGCGGAATCACGCACTTCGTGCGAGTAAAATCCGATGTTCGGGCGAATCATGCTGATCATCGAAAGCCACTGCCCGACATCGACATGCTGCCCCGCGCCATTACTCTTTCTACTATACAGTGCGCACATCGCGGCGGCCGCCGCTGTATAGCCAGTCAAATAGTCAGATTGACGGCCGCCAAGCTTCAGCGGCGGTTGATTTTCGGGATCGGTGACCTGATGCCACGGCGTTTCGTAACCGACGCCGCTCATGTGCGTCGCGACCAGGTCGCCGCCGCGCAGATTTCGGTAGGCCGACTCGGCGCCGAAAAAAGTTATCGACACGACGATCAGCTTCGGGAATCGCGCGGTGAGTGCGCGCCAATCGATTCCGAGTTTCTCGTTCACCTCGGGACGGTTCGGATTGAAGACGATATCCGCCGACGCGAGCAACTCGAAGACTAAATCGCGCCCGCGCGGACTTTCCAGATCGATCGTCACGCCGAGCTTGTTGGTGTTGAGATAAAGATGCAGTCCGCCGGTTTCGGGATCGGGCATCTCGTCCCGAAACGGCCCGAGCGCGCGCTCCCGCGATCCCGTTCGCGGCGGCTCGACCTTGACGACCTCGGCGCCGAAGTCGGCGAACGACTTCGCCGCCATCGACCCCGCCATGAACGGCATCGTGTCGAGGCACGGCAGCTCGACGACCTTCAGGCCTTCGAGCGCGCGCGGCGGCTCCTCGTATCGCTCGAATCGCGCCATCGCTAGTCGGCCCGCTCCGTCTTCATATTGTCGATCAGTTCGATCAGCTCGGCCATCGTGCGAATCACGTAGTCGGGTTTGAAGGTCGGATGCGTCTGCAGGTATTTGAACGACGCCGCGCCGGTTGCGACCGCGACCGATGCGCCGAAGCCCGCTCCCAGAGCCGCCATGATGTCGCGCGGCTCGTCGCCGACGTACATGCAGGCGTGCGGAAGCACCGCCGCCTTCAGCGCCGTCTGCTTGAGGCTCTCGGTCTTGTCGAGCGCGCGCAGCGAAGTCGTGGTTTGCGTGACGACCTGGTCGAGGTACGACGCCAGCCCGACCATCGCGAGCTTCTCGACCAGCCGCTGCGAGTCGCCCGGCCGGCTGGTGATCACGCCGGTCGCATAGCCGCGCCGCTTCAGCTCCGCCAGCGTATCCTGCACGTGCGGCAACACTTCAAGCCGCTCGGTCTTGTCGATCTCGGCGAGAAAGTACGCGTACGCGAGCTTGGCGTATTCGGGCCTCAGATGCTCCGGCACGCCGAGCCACACGTCATCGGCGGAGAGCGCTTCGCGAAAGCGCGCGGGGGTGAGCGAAGGTTCGTGCCCGAGCTCGTCGAGCGCGTTTTTCGCGGCGATATACAACGGGCCGTGGATATCGACCAGCGTGCCGTCGAGATCGAAAAAGACCGCCTTGAATTCGCGCGAGGCCAAATGAGTTCTCCGAACTTCCTGACCGGAGTGTGTAAAGATGCGGCGCGAACTGTCAAGCGCGCGCTACGGAGTGGGCCGGTACAAGAGCAGGTACTCGCGCCGCCCGCCGATCACTTTCTTGACGTAGTCGCGCGTCTCTTTGTAGGCGATATTTTCGACCCATTCGTCATCGGGGCCGGGAGATTTCGCGATCCATTTCGTTACCGCATTCTCGCCTGCGTTGTACGCCGCGACCGCATGAAACGCATCGCCGTTGAACATCGCGAACAGATTTTTAAGGTACGCCGTCCCCAACTGTACGTTCACCGACGGATCGTAAAGCCGCATGGTTCCGCGATCGACCCCAACCTGCGCCGCCATCTTGTCCGCCGTCGATGGAATCAACTGCATCAGGCCGCGCGCGTTCGAGCTCGAGGTGGCCTTCGGATTGAACAGGCTCTCCTGCCGCGCCAGCGCCAGCACCAGGTAAGGATCGAGCGCGAGCCGCGCCGACGCGGGCTGAAAGAGATCCCAGTACGCGCGCGGATAGCGCACCCGTTCGGCGATCGCATGGCTAATCTGCCCGCTCTTCTCCATGTGCGTGGCCGTGACGATCGCGTCGTACCACGCATCGGCCCTCGCATATCCCGCGAGCACGAAGCGGCGCATCTCAATCGCGCTGGACTCTTGCGCGAGGGCCTTCAACTCCTCGGGCTGAAGTTCCTTGATGCCCAGCGCGCGCAACGCTTGCAGCCGCGCCATGTGAAACTCGGCCGCGCCGGTCACGGCAGGCGTTCCGGCGAATTCCGGCGCGGGCGCGGACGCGGCGGGAAGCTCCGGCCTGCTTGCCGCGACGCGGCGGCTCGCGAGCTCAGGATAGTAGTTGCTGTCGGTGCTATCGGCGAGTTTTTCGAAAATCGCGCGAGCACTCGCCGCGTCGCCGGCCTTCTCGAGCGCGCGCGCACGCCAGTACTCGCACATGTCGCGATTGGTTGGATCTTTCGCGCGCGCGCTTGCGCTCTGGAAGCCCGCCGCCGCGATTCGGTAGTTGCGCGCCGCGTACAACGTCCAGGGTATCCGGAACCGCGCATCCTCGGCGGCGTCGCTGCCGGGATAGCGCGCAGCCAGCCGTCGATATTGCTCGCGCGCGGAATCGAGCTGATGCAGTTCTTCGAAAATTTTGCCGACACGGAGCATCGCTCCCGGCGCCAGCTCGCTAGCCGGGAAATTCGCGGCCACCCGATTGAACGTGGCCCGCGCGAGGTCGTCCTGATCGTCGTGCCAGTAAATCAGCGCCAGCGCCTCGAGCGCCGCGGCCGCGTCAGGCCCGCGCGGCGCGATTTGCAGGTACTCGAGGATCGCGCGCTTGGCGCGCTCGGGCTCCGGCCTGAGCGCCCGCGCCGCTACCCAAACCAATTCCGCGCGAAGCGCAGGCTCCGGACTCATCGCGAGTCCCGCGTTGGCCTGCTCGTCAGCCGCGGACAGAGCGCTTTCGCGCAGCAGCAATTCGGATTCGTCGCGATGGTACGCGAGCGAGTTCGTGTCGGCGACCTCGGGATGCGACGCGAGGATCTCATGCACGAGACCGCGCGCCTGCGCATCGGAGTCGGACCGTGGATACTTGTCGCGCAGTTCCATCAACTGCGCATAGGCCGCCTTCCGATTTCCGAGCGCAATCAGCGCGCGCCCTTCGGCGACACGCGCGCCCTGCTCTATCGACGCTTCCGGCCCGCGCGCAATCAACCGCGACGCGGTCGCCGACGCCTCGGCGTTGCGCCCGAGCTTCAGCAGGTTCTCCGCCAGCATCAGCTCGCCGCGATCGATCGTTACGCTTTCCGGATACAAACTCACGAGACGATCGAGCGTCCCGGCCGAGGCATTCAGATCGCCCTGGTCGCGCTGCGCGAGCGCCAGGTAATAGAGCGCCTGGTCGCCGAGCGTGGGAGAGTGGTCGGCTGCATATTTAAGGTTCTCGATCGCCCGCGGATAGTCGCGACTCTGATAGGCGCGAAAGCCGTCGCGGAACGTGGTCTGGCCGTCGCTGGGCGGCGAGTTCGGCGCCACCGCGGGAGCGGCAGCCGGCGGTGCCGGCGCTGTTTGTGCCGGGGCCACAACCTGCGCCGAATCTGCTCGCGCCGGCCCCGACGCACATCCGCCAAGAGCAACACACAACACTACGAATGCGCCGCCGCACCACCATCTGGTTTTCATCTGATCTTGGTTAGCGCATGGTCGGGGCGGCTTCAATTGGGGCAGTGGTCCTATAATGATCGCTGCGCGATTCCGGAGGCCGGTGCCGGCTTCGCTTACGCGAAGCTGTCCGAGATCCTTCCTGCCGCTCGCGTTGCTCGCTCTGTCAGGATGACAGGAGTGCGCGTTGCTTGCTTCGTCGGGATGACAAACGTCGCGCTTGCGGGCGGTTGCGGGGTCTGGCAACAGTCGGAAAGACCATGGGCGATTCTATCAGAGTGATTCTGGCGTCGGCCTCGCCGCGGCGCCGTCAATTGCTCGGCGCGGCGAACATCGAGTTTGAAGTGATCGAGAGCCTGGTGCCCGAACAACATGTAGCGGGCGAACCGCCGCGCGACTACGCTCTTCGCATGGCGCGCGATAAGGCCCGCGCGGTTTCGTCTCGATTCTCGGATGCGATTGTGCTTGGCGCGGATACGATCGTCGTCTGCGAGAATCTGATTCTCGAAAAACCCGCCAACGCCAGTGACGCGCGCCGGATGCTCGCGATGCTTTCCGCGCGCACGCACACCGTCATTACCGCGTTTGCGCTGGCGCGTGGCGGAGCCATCCTCGACAGTTCACCAGTGGAGAGCCGCGTCACGTTTCGCAAACTCGCCGACGCCGAAATCGACGACTACATCACCACCGGCGAGCCGTTCGACAAGGCCGGGGGATACGGAATCCAGGGCGTCGGCGGCGGATTCATCTCGCACGTCGAAGGATCGCGCGACAACGTGATTGGCTTGCCCACCGAGCGCGTGGTCGCGGCGCTCGCGCGATTCGGGGTGAAGCGGGCTTAGATAAAATGCCGACTGACCATGCCCTGCAAGAGCGGCTGACGATCGTTCGAGCGCGAATCGGCGCGGCTGCCTACAACGCGAAGCGCGATCCAGCTTCGATTCGACTCGTGCTCGCGAGCAAGACGCAGCCGAGCGACGCGATTCGCGCCGCGGCCCAGGCGGGCGCGATCGACTTCGGCGAGAACTACGTCCAGGAAGCGCTCGCCAAGCGCGTCGAGCTGGCCGAGCTGGCGGAAATTCGATGGCATCTGATCGGCCATCTACAAACCAACAAGGCAAAGCTCGCCGCGAGCGCCTTCGCCCTCATCCACAGCGTCGATTCCATCCGTCTGGCAGAGGCGCTCGCGCGCGCGCAACCCTCGCCGCGCGTCCACGCGCTGATCGAAGTGAATCTCGGCGGCGAGGCGAGCAAGACCGGCGTCGCGGCGGACGCTGTCGCCGCAATCCTCGACGCGGCGCGCGACAAGATCGAAATCGACGGCCTGATGACGATTCCGCCGCCCGCTCCGCGAGCCGAGGCCTCGCGCCCGTACTTCGCGCGGCTTCGCGAGATGCGCGATGTGCTTGCGATACAATCGGGGCTTGCGCTAAGCGAACTCTCGATGGGGATGACGGACGACTTCGAGGTGGCGATCGAGGAAGGCGCGACGATCGTGCGAATCGGACGCGCGGTCTTCGGCGAACGAATCGCGTGAGACGCAACCCGTGAAAAAGTGAAAGAATGAAAAAGCTCGGATTCATCGGCGGCGGCAACATGGCCGAGGCGCTCGCCCACGGCCTCATCGAGCACAAGGTCTTCAAGCCCGCCGACATCATCGTCTCCGACGTCGCGCCCGAACGCCGCCGCAAACTCGCCCGATCGCTCAAAGTCACGACCACCGACGACAATACCGAAGTTCTCCGCGAGTCCGCCGCCGTGCTGCTCGCAGTCAAGCCGCAGACCATCGACGCGGTGATGGCGGAGCTCGCGGACCCGCTCGCGAAGCCGGGCAAAAAAGCCGCGGGCAAGGGCAAGCTGTTCATTTCGATCGCGGCCGGCATCACGCTCAAACGCCTGACGCACGGCCTCGGCAAGCGCGCGCGGGTGATTCGCGTGATGCCGAACGCGCCCGCGATGGTCGGTCACGGGATGGCCGCGCTGGTGCGGGCGCGAGGTGCGACGCCGGCTGACGAAGCGTTCGCGTTGAAAATTTTCAACGCGGTCGGCGATGCCGTCGCGCTCAAGGATGAAACCTTGCTCGACGCCGTCACCGCGCTCTCGGGCAGCGGTCCCGCCTACGTTTACCTGTTCGCCAAGGCGATGGCGGATGCGGCCGTCAGCGAGGGCATCCCGCGCCATCTGGCGCTCCGCATGACGCTGAAGACCATTCGCGGCGCCGAACATCTGATGCGCGAATCCACGCGCGAGATCGCCGACTTGATTCGCGCTGTCGCTTCGCCCGGCGGCACCACCGAGGCCGCGCTGCGCCGATTCGCCGAGCATGGTTTTTCTGATATCGTTGCCGCCGCATTGCACGCCGCCAGCGATCGCTCGCGCGAGCTCGGCCGCGGAATCAACTAGCGAGAGGTCGCGTGTGTACGCCTGGACCAACCTGATTATGTTCATCGCCCAGACCCTCAACGGCCTGCTGACGCTCTATTTTTATGTCGTCATAATTTCGGCGTTGATGACGTGGATCGAACCGAATCCCTACAATCCAATCGTCCGTTTCATTTATTCGGTGACGGAGCCGGTCTTCAATTGGTTCCGTGAGCATATCCCGGTAGTCTTTGGCGGGATCGATTTTTCGCCGCTGCTCGTAATCGTCGTCATCCAATTGATCCAACAAGTTCTCATCCCGAGCGTCGTGCACGCGCTGATTCCCGCCTACACGTGAGTCGGAGCGGAAATCCGCCCGTGCCTGACTCACCCTGGATTCGAGTCGCTACCGACGAGGTGATAGTCGAAGTAACTGCGCGGCCGGGCGCGTCACGCCGCGGCGTCATCGGTGTAACCGCGGAGCGGCTCGTGATCGGCGTCAATTCAAAACCGGAAAAAGGCAACGCGAACGCCGAACTGATCGAGTACCTCGCCCGCCAACTGCGCGTCCCGCGCTCAGCGCTGCTGATAGTCCGCGGCGAAACCTCGCGCCGCAAGACAATTCGCATCATCACGCATGAACCGACCAGGGTGTCCGCGCGGCTGGGACAAATCAGCAAAAACAATTAGCACCCGAGCGGTCAGTGACCGTTATCCACGTGCGTCGAGCTTGGATTGAAAAACAGCGGACCGCCTACCGGCAGCTCGGCGCAGGCTGAAGGGTCGCCCTGCCCCGCCTGGGTGACGAACGAATTACTGGTTTTCTCCATCGGACAAGTGCATTCGGCCAGCGCAACGCCATTCACGGTATCCCCGCGCGTGCATTGCCAGTTCCAGCATTGCGAAAACGAATCCTGCGAAGGACAGACCTGCATGATCGACGGCGCGACTTGCCAGGTGCCGCTGATCAGCTGCGGGAAGGAGTCCGAGAACTCGAAGGTCGAGTAAACCAGATTCGGGTCGGACGAGGTGCAGCTACCTTTCATATTGCCGCCGTTGAGGTCGGCGATATTGTCGCCCGTTATGATCGGACACTCGCACGACACGGCCGGGTACTTCTTGCCCTGGTTGTTCTTGACGGTGCCTCCCGTGGCGACGCAGGTGGACGCAGCGCACAACGCAAACTCGGTGTCGTGACAAATCGTGAGCTGCCGCTGCGATCGCCCCGGCTTTGCGTTCGCGGTGATTGCCCCAAAGAACAACATGGCGCATGCGAGTGCGATCATAGTGAGCGGAAGTATTCGCGGATCGGTTCGTTTCATCAGAAGTCTCTCCGGGATTAGCGTGTGATTTGATCTCGACGTACCCGGCTATCAGCAGATGGCGTGCCAGTGCCGGGTCGCGTGCTCAGGTTGGCGCTGTTGTTCAATTGCGCGCCCGAATGACTCCTTCTCCGCCATCTGTCGTCCGATGAGACATCGAGTGACACTCAGTCGCCGCCGCGCGCCAATTGGCAATCCAGAGCAACGTCTGCCAGCGATCCGAGGCGAATCGAAGGCGAACAATTGCCCCTTCGGTTGACTACGTTGCGTTTGGTGATTACCTAGAGTGTAGTGAGGCGAGCGTTTTCGACTAGCAGCCTCGGTTTTGCGATGCCAATCTACGAATACAAGTGCAACAAATGCGGCGTTTTCGAGGCGATGCAGGGAATCAAGGAAGCGCCGCTCAAGAAGTGCCCGACCTGCAAGAGCAAGGTCGAGCGCCAGATGTCGCGCGGCTCGTTCATCTTGAAGGGCAGCGGATGGTACGCGACCGACTACGCTAAAAGGAGCACGCCGAGCAGCACCGAGTCGGATTCTTCATCGACGCCGGCAACGCCCGCGGCCAACGGCAGCAGCGCGTCGTCGAGCGATACATCGTCGAAGCCTGCGGCCAGCGAGTCGAAGTCCGAGACCGAGTCCAAGCCGTCCTCGTCTGAATCCAAGCCGGCGAAGTCCAAGTCGTCATCCGAAAAATCAGTGTCGGCCAAAGCCGCCGACTGATCTGATTCCCTCTCCATCGATTAATACCGGGTGCAGGGGTCACCCCTGCCGCGGAAGCGTGAAACCCGCGGAGGGTTTCACTACAATCGCTCGCACCTATGCGCGCGCTGGTCTTCGATCCGAATCTCAAATTCCGCACCGACTACCCCAACCCCATCGCATCCCCCGGCGAGAGTATCGTGCGCGTTGCGGTCGCCGGCGTCTGCGGCACCGACCTCGAAATCGCGCGCGGCTACATGCAGTATCGCGGAGTGCCGGGCCATGAATTCGCCGGCCGCGTAGTCGAATCGCAAAACTACGCGCTTCGCGGAAAACGCGTGGTCGGCGAGATCAACGCCGGATGCGGCCGATGCGCGGCGTGCGCCGCCGGCCTCGCGCGCCATTGTCCCAGTCGCACCGTGCTCGGAATCATCGCCCGCGACGGCGCCTTCGCGGAATTCCTTCGTCTCCCCGACCTCAACCTGATTCCGATTCCCGATTCGATCGCCGACGATGTTGCGGTGTTCGTAGAACCGCTGGCGGCGGCGTACGAGATTTTCGATCAGGTCCACCTCGCGCGAAATCAGACAGTCGCGGTGCTGGGCGACGGCAGGCTTGGCGCGCTAGTCGCGCTCGCGCTCAAGGGCGAGAAATATCTGCCGCTCGTAGCCGGCCATCATCGCGAAAAACTCGCGCGGCTCGCCAAGCTCGGGCTCGATACCGCCGAAGAATCTTCCTTACGCGACAAATTCGACGTCGTGATCGAATGCAGCGGCAGCGAATCGGGCTTTCGGCGTGCAGTCGAAATGGTCCGCTCGCGCGGAACGATCATTCTGAAGAGCACCGCGGCCGCGGCGGCGGAACTCAACCTGGCGCCTATCGCGGTAAATGAAATCACCGTCATCGGCTCCCGATGCGGCCGCTTTCAGCCCGCGCTCGACGCGCTCGCGGATGGCAAAATCGATCCGCGCCCTCTGATCGACGGCAATTTCGCGCTCGACGATGGCGTTGCAGCCTTTGCGGCCGCGAGCAATCCGCTCAACTTCAAAATCCTGCTGCATGCGCCGTGAAACAGTGAAGCAGCGGAGCGGCGGCCCAATCCTGGTCGGAATCGACACCGGCGGCACCTTCACCGATCTCGTCGCGATCATCGGCAACCGAATCCGCGTGCACAAAGTGCTCTCGACCCCGGCCGATCCCGCCGACGCCGTCATCCGCGGCCTGCGCGAGATGCTGGCGGGCGCCGCGCCGGAGTCCGTCACCTACAGCTCCACCGTCGCGACCAACGCGCTGCTCGAGAAGAAAGGCGCGCGCGTCGCGCTCTTCACCAACGCCGGCTTCGAGGACCTGATAGAGATCGGCCGTCAGAATCGCAACGACCTGTATGCGCTCGCACCCTCGCGGCCCGAACCGCTCGTCAGTCGCGCGATGCGCTTCGGCGTCGTGGAGCGCACCCTGTTCGACGGCGGTATCGCCCAGCCGCTCAGCCGTGCGGCGCTCGCGCGAATTCGCCGGCTCGCCGCCCGCAGCGGCGCCGAGGCCTTCGCCATCTGCCTGCTTCATTCGTACGCCAATCCAAAAGCCGAGGAGTCGATCGCTCGGGCGCTGGCGCCGCTCGGCCGGCCGCTGTCGGTCTCGCATCGGATTCTCGCCGAATATCGCGAATACGAGCGCTTCTCGACCGCGGTCGTGAACGCATACGTCGCGCCGCGGATGTCCGCGCATCTGAAAAACCTCGAGACCCGTCTCGCCGGCGCGCGGCTTCGCGTTATGCAATCGAACGGCAGCGCCATCGGCCCGGCCCTCGCGCGGGCAGAGCCGGTGCGGACGATCCTCTCAGGGCCCGCGGCCGGCGTGATTGGCGCGGCCAGCCTCGCGCGCGCGTTCGGTACCGATCGCTTCATCACTTTCGACATGGGCGGTACCTCGACCGACGTGTCGCTGTTCGACCGGCGCGCGCGAATTCGCACGCTCAGCCATCCCGACGGCTACGCGGTGCGGACGCCGGTGATCGACATCCACACGGTCGGTGCGGGAGGCGGTTCGCTCGCGCGGATCGATGCGGGCGGATCTCTTCGAGTCGGGCCCGAGAGCGCGGGCGCCGATCCCGGACCCGCATGCTACGGACGCGGCGATTCATGCACCGTCACCGACGCCGACCTCGTCGCCGGCAGGCTGGTCGCGCAAAATTTTCTCGGCGGCCGGATGAAGCTCTATCCCGAGCGCGCCGAGCGTGCGCTGTCGCGGCTCGCGCGCGAGATGAAGACGGATCCGATTGCGGCGGCGCGCGGGATCATTCGCGTCGTCAACGCCAACATGGAGCGTGCGATTCGCGTGATCACCGTCGAGCGCGGCTACGATCCGCGCGACTTCGCGCTGCTGGCGTTCGGCGGCGCCGGCCCGATGCATGCCTGCGAGCTGGCGCTCGACCTGGGAATCCGGCGAATCGTGATGCCGCGAAATCCGGGCCTGCTATGCGCGTGGGGAGCGTCGAGCGCGCCTTGGGGCCGCGAGCATTCGCTTACGGTGCGCGAGACCAACCCGAGCTATCGAGGCTTGCTCGCCCGCGCCTCGCGCCTGATCGGCCGGGCCCGCGCCGAGCTCGCCGCCGAAGGAGCGCGCGCGATTCGTCACGAGCTGTGGACTGACATGCGTTATCGCGGGCAGTCGTACGAGCTCGAAATCGCGCTCACCCCGCGATTTATCGCAGACTTCCATTCGACCCATCGCAGAACCTTCGGACATTCGTCCACCGCCGCTGCCGTCGAAGTTGTGAATCTCCGCATCCGCGCAACCGCCGGCGGAGCCGCCGCCAGGCCGAAGCGCATCGCGCCTCAAGCCGCGAATCCGGCGCCTATCTCGACCGCACCCGTTCTGGTTGGCGGCCGGATGCGCACGGTGCCGATTTACGATCGAGACTCGTTTGGTACGGGAGCGATCGTGCGCGGGCCGCTCGTCGTCGTCGAGTTGAGTTCCACCGCATACGTCGCGCCGGAATTCACTTTGCGCGTGGACGACTTCGGTAATCTGCAACTGGAGGCGGCGCGATGAAGCTCGATTCGATAACGCTGGCCGTGATGAATAACCGGCTCGCGGCCATTGCCGACGAGATGGGCGTCGTGCTCGGGCAGACGGCGTTTTCGCCCAACATCAAGGAGCGCCACGATTTTTCGTGCGCGATCTTCGACGCGCGCGGCGAGCTGGTCGCACAGGCCGCGCACATTCCGGTGCATCTCGGCTCGACCCCGCTGTCGGTGCGCGCGGCGATCGCGAAGCTCGATCTGAAGCGCGGCGACGTCGCGGCGTTGAACGATCCCTTCGCCGGCGGAACCCATCTGCCCGATCTGACTCTCGTCGCGCCGGTGTTCATTGGGGCCGAGCGCCGTCCGTTCGCGTACACGGCCAACCGCGCGCATCACGCGGACATCGGCGGGATCGCGCCGGGCTCGATGGCGCTCGCGACGGAAATTTACCAGGAAGGCTTTCGATTGCCGCCGGTGAAAATTGTCGCGGGCGGCGAAATAGCGCGCGACGTGATGACGTTGTTTCTCGCCAACACCCGCGTTCACGAGGAGCGCGAAGGCGACCTGCGCGCACAGATTGCCGCTCTGTCGGTGGGCGCGGAGCGCTTGCTCGCGATCGTGAAAACGTCGGGCCGCAAAACGGTCGAAGCCGCGATGGACGGGCTCAAGGACTACGCCGAGCGCCTGATGATCGCCGCACTCAAGGATCTTCGTCCGGGGACTTATCGAGCTGAAGATTTTCTCGACGACGACGGCTTCGGCACCGGCCCGATTCCGATTCGCGTCGCGATCAAGATAGGCGACGGCAAGGCGGTCGTCGATTTCACCGGCTCCGCGCCGCAGGTGCGCGGCTCGGTCAACGCCAATTTCGCAATCACCCTGTCCGCGACCTTCTACGTCATGAAATGTCTTGCGGCGGAGGCCGTGCCCGCCAACGAAGGCTTGATGCGCCCGATCAAGCTCCTCGCGCCGCCCGGTTCGATCGTCAACGCGCTGGCTCCAGCGGCGGTCGCGGGCGGAAACGTCGAGACCTCTCAGCGAATTGTCGATGTTCTTTTTCGCGCGCTCGCCAAGGCGGCGCCGGATCGTATTCCCGCGGCAAGCTCGGGCTCGATGTCGAATCTCACGGTCGGCGGCTTCGACAAATTTCGCGGCCGGCATTTCTCCTACTACGAAACGATTGCCGGCGGAGCGGGAGCCGCGAAGGGCCGGCCCGGCGCGTCCGGCATCCACACGCACATGACCAACACGCTCAACACGCCGATCGAAGCGCTCGAAGCCTACTACCCGATGCGGATCACCGAGTATCGAATGAGGCGCGGCTCGGGCGGACGCGGTCGGGCGCGCGGCGGCGACGGACTTATCCGTGAGCTCGAATGCCTGGTCGAATCGAACGTGAGCGTGCTCACCGAGCGGCGAACCATCGCACCGTACGGACTCGCCGGTGGAGGACCGGGCGCTACCGGCAAAAACACTCTCGTACGCGGCACGCGTCGAACGAGATTACCGGGCAAAACGAATCTCGACCTCAAAGCCGGCGATCGCATTCGAATCGAAACACCCGGCGGTGGTGGCTGGGGCCGCCGCTAGATGACTCCGCTCGCGCGCAGGCGCGTGCGCGCATCGGCGTCGATTCCGAGCTCCGCCAGGATTTCGTCCGTATGCGCTCCCAGAGCCGGTGCGCCGCTTCGTATCCGAGTGGGTGTGCGCGAGAACTTCGCCGCCGGTCCGGTGATTGGCGCGAGCTTGCCGTCTTCCTGCGCAACTTCCTGCAGCATGTCGCGCTCAAGCGTATGCGGGCATCGCGCCGCCTCCGCGTAAGTCCTCACCTTCGCGCACGGGATGTTTTCTTTGGCGCACTCCTCCACCGCTTCGTCAACGGTGCGCGCCGCGCACCACTTCGCAAACATCGCGTCGCATTCCGCGCGATGGCCCATCCGGCCCGGAATCGTCGCGAAGTCATTGTGCTCCGCCAGATCGTGGCGTCCGGCCATCCGCGCCAGCACTTTCCAGTGAGTGTCGAGCAGCACGCCCGCCATCACCAGACCGTCGCGGCATTTATAAATGTTGGTTGGGACGGAAAACGGAATTTCGTTGCCCCATCGTTTGATCTCGACGCCCATCGCGCCCAGCGTCAGGTTGCCGTTGGACTGAAACAGCATCGCATCAAGCATCGCGACATCAACATGCTGCCCTTCGCCGGTGCGATCGCGATGCCGCAGCGCCCCGAGCGCGCCGATGGCGCCGTGCAATCCGCCGAGATCGTCGCAGAGCCAGGTCGGCGCTTTGGTCGGCGGCCCATCGGGGCTGCCGCTCAGCGAGATGAACCCGCTCATCGCCTGCGCGAGCGGATCATACGCGACGCGATCGTGAATCGGGCCGAACTGGCCGTAGCCGCTGATCGACACGTAGATGATGTCCGGCTTCACGGCGCGAACGTGATCGTAGCCGATGCCCCATTTCTCGAAAGTGCCGGGCCGAAAATTTTGCACGACGATGTCCGAGCGCGCCGCCAGTTTCAGAAAAATCTCGCGGCCCTCGTCGCGGCGCAGATCGAGCGTCAGGCTGCGCTTGTTGCGATTGACCGTCGCCTGCGCGTACCCAATCGGCTTGTCGTGGCCCGGCAGCGCGGGCGGGATGCGCCGCGCGACTTCGCCCTCATGCGCCTCGACCTTGATAACGTCGGCACCGAGATCGGCAAGGATGCACGCGCACATCGGCCCGGCCCAGCTCGTGGTCGCGTCGATTACACGAACCCCGTCGAGCGGCCCGCTCAAATCGCGCCGCGCGTTGCGATAGAACTCGGATTTTTCCATGCGCCATGCCTCCCGAACCGACGCATCGTACTGCGCGCGAGCCGGTTCCGACAAACGCGGAAGTGGCGCGTCGGCGAACGGCCCGCTAGCTTTGAGCGCAATGGCGGAGCAGCAATTCTACGTCGGCATCCACGGTGTGATCGCCAGCCGCGGGCGGATGCTCGTGCTCAAGCGCGCACCCGCGATGAACTATCGCGCGGGCAGCTGGGATCTTCCTGGCGGACACATCGCACTCGGTGAGAGTTTTGAAGATTGCCTGTTGCGCGAGGTCAAGGAGGAAACCGCGCTCGACGTTGCGATCGATCGCATCCTCGGCTTGCACAGCATGGTTTCGGAACCATATCTGCAGGCGATCTATTCGTGCCGGCTGACGGTTTTTCAGAAGGTGCAACTGCGGCCCGACGAACACGTCGAACATCGATGGGTTACGCCCGATGAACTCGCGGACCTCGAGCTGATTCCGTATCTCGCGGCAATTCTGAAGCGCGGGATGCTGAGTTACGTGAAGTGATCGGCGCGATGCGGCGCTAGCGCGCGATCAGGCGGCCCCGCCAGTAGCCGAAAAAATTGGCGCATTCGAGTTCGTGATAGATCGCGCGCTCGGAATCGCCGCGCATCGCGGCAGCCGCCATCCTGACGCCGTTGCGGACCAGCTTGTCGAGCCGATTGTGGCTTTCCAGGCGGGCAAACCCGGTGCCCATCCCGAAGGCGAAGCTCTTGCGCCGCAGATACCCGCGCGTCATCCGCTCAGCCGGAATCAGATGATGCACGATCGCGCGCGGTGCGAATCCCATCGCGCCGCCGCGCGCCAAAATCCGCGCGAACAGTTCGGTGTCCTCGCCTGAGATCGGATTGCCGCCGACCACGCCAAGGTCTTCGCGAAACTTTCCGAAGCGCGCGAATGCCGACCGCTTGAAGCCGACGTTGGCGCTGAAATAGTTGTCCAGCCGCTCGGCGGACGCCGTGGGCGCCGCCTCGATCGCCCGCCGGTCGTGGACCGCGAGCTTGACCCACAAGCTCGGCCCCAGCCACTCGGGGCGCGGGGACGACCATCGCGGCACCACCATACCGCATGAGGCGTCGAGGTCGCGACGGCGCATCTCTTCCAGTAGTTCGGCGGCCCAATCGCGCTCCGCCAAGGCGTCGTCGTCGATAAAAAAGATGTAGTCGGAGCCGGTTTCGTCCACCGCGCGATTTCGGGCAAAGCTCGAACCCGGATGCGGCTCGAATACGCGGCGCATCGGAAGCGCGGCGCCGCGCGCGAAGTCATCCACTACCGCGGCGGTGTCGTCGGTCGAAGCATTGTCGATGACGACGCAGTCGGCATCGACGTCAGCCGGGAGCGCGAGCGCCGCGACGCTCGCGAGCGTCTCGCGCACAAGCGCGGCGCGATTGTGCGTGGGGATCGCGATGGTGAGCTTGAGGGTCACGTGGTCGTGCGCGCGGCGAGGCCGCGCGCATCAGCATCATAGCCGAACTGCGCCGCGCACCGGAGTATCCGGTGTGCGGGGCAGTTCGGCGCCTGACGCGGCGAGACGCCGCGTCAGTGGCTCGCTGCGCCCGCCGGCGCGGGCGCTGCCGCGGAGCCCGTCGCCGCGGGCGACGCGCCCACAGACGGCGTCGGCGTCGCCGGCTTCGGCAGCGGCGCCCCCGATTGCGTGAACACGATCGACGTCACCGTCAGGTCGGGCGTCGCCTTTTGCTGCACTTCGGGCGCCGCCGTCAGCCGAAACCCGAAATTGCGCGTCTCACCCGGCACGAACGGCAGCACCGGCCGCCCGAAGTTCGTGAACTCAAGCGGCGTCGCGATCGGCGTATGCACTTCGGTGAACACCGGCTTCTTCTTCTTTCCCTTGCCCTCGTAATAGGTGACCGTGAACTGCACTTCGTCGATCGCCTTGTCCCCGCTGTTCGTCATCTTGCCGAAAATCCCCGGCACTCGCGACGCTGACATCTTCATATCCACGTCGCTCAGCACGATCTTCGGGATGTACGCCTGCGCGTCGGGCATCTGCTTCTGCGCGCCCTGGATATCCGCCAACTCGCGTCCGTACTGGAACTTCAGTCCCCCGTTGCCGGTCACCTGCTCCTTGTCCAGCTCATCGAGAATTTTTTGATAGGCGGCGGCCGCCTTGTCGTAGTCGTGCTGATGGTAGAGCTCGACCGCGTCCTTGTGTTCCTTGAGGATATTTTCCTTGAACGGAAAATCGACCAGCAGCCGCCATTCACCGCCCTGCTGCACCATCACCATGTCGTCGTCGTAGGTGACCTTGGGGTAGGTGCCTTCGGTCAGGTTTTTTTGCGCGATCGAGTCGGGAGTCTGATCGCCGCTGAGCCCGGCATCGACCGTGCGCTCCCACAGCGCGAGATCGGGCCGCGTCACGCTGACCGTGACTATCGCCTTGTCGCCGTCGATCTTGGCGTCACCGACCTTGTACTCGTAGGTGCGCAGGATGCCCTTGAACCAGTCCTTGCTCACATCCGGCGCCATCGGGATTTCGGTGAGGAACTGATCCATCGTGCGATCCACCTGGTCCTGATGCGACAGCGCCTCGTAGGTGGCGGGATAGTTGTAGAGTTTGAGGTTGCTCAGATAGTTGTTAGCCGCGCTCTGCGGCGAATGCCCCCCGCATCCGGCCAACAGAATCGCGCAAACTGCCACAGCCGCAAGCATC
The DNA here is from genome assembly GCA_963717005.1 of uncultured delta proteobacterium. Taxonomy (GTDB): domain Bacteria; phylum Desulfobacterota; class Binatia; order Binatales; family Binataceae; genus Binatus. Next base: position 2,160,937 of record OY970324.1, on the reverse strand, counting down.
GCGCCCTTGGCTTGAATCCTGATTGTCGTCATCGTCGAAATCCCTCTTCGCGTAAGCCGCAAACGGATCGATTCTAGTGTCGCTTCCATCAAAAACAAGTCGGCCCCGGGCCAATCCCCCACGCCCGGGCGACAGTCCTGCTTATCAGAAAAAAGGCGCGCTATGCGACCCGCCGCAGCCCGCTCACGAAGCCGCCTTGATTTGCTTGAGCTCGACCACGTTGCCCTCGGGATCGCGCACGTAAATCGAAAGCCCCTGACCATGCGCCCCGTAACGCATCGCCGGCTCGCCCATCACTTCGACCGCTTGCGCGCGAAGGTAGCGGACGACCTCGTTCAAGTCGCCGGCCTCGATTCCGATGCATACGTGATCGACGTTGAGTCCGGTCTCGACGCGTGGACCGGCGGCCGGGACCAGGTCGATCATGCTGCGGCCCGCGCGCAATTGGATCAGCCCGATCTGCGCGATACGGCGCTCCTCGGTCAGGCCGAGGATGCGCGTGTAGAAGTCGTATGCGCGATCCTGATCGCGGCATCGCAGCACCACATGATCGAGTTCCGCGACCTTGAGTGGAATTCCCATGGCGATTCTCCGCGGCTATGCCTGCGTTCCTGGCGCTCGGGCGGTACCGGCTTTTGCGGCTCGCGGCGGAAACCAGAACCGCTCGACTTCGGTGGTGCGCACCGCGTCATCGATCATCCGCGCGATATCGAAGCGCGACTCCGCCTGTTCGACTTCCTCGATTCGCGCGCGGGTCTCCGGATGCGCCGGGACGAACAGTGTGCAGCAGTCCTCGTCGGGCAGAATCGAAGTCTCGAAGGTGCGCAGCTTGCGCGCCTGCTCGATGATCTCGTTCTTGTCCATCCCGACCAGCGGCCGCATGACCGGAAATGCCGCCGCCTTCTCGATCACCGCCATGTTCTCCAGCGTCTGCGACGCGACCTGCCCCAGGCTCTCGCCCGTCACCAGCACTGTCGCGTTGGATCGCTCCGCCAGCGCGCTCGCGATTCGCAGCATGAAGCGCCGATACAGCACCACCCGCAGTGGACGCAGAGTATTCGCGACGATTTCGCGCTGCAAATTTCCGAACGGCACCAGCATCAGCGTCGATCGCACCTGCCATCGCGTCAGATGCGCCGCCAGCTCGGCCGCCTTCTCGCGGCTCGCCGCGGACACCAGCGGATGCGCGTGAAAATGCACGAAGTCCAGCCGCAGCCCGCGACGCATCATGCGATACGCCGCCACCGGCGAGTCGATTCCGCCCGAGAGCAGCGCCATCCCGCGCCCGGTCACGCCGACCGGCAACCCGCCCGCGCCGGATATCTTGCCGGCCGACACGTATGCGGCATCGTTCATTATCTCGATCGAAATCGTCAGTTCGGGCGCGCTCAGATCGACCTCGAAGCCGAGCGCCTCCTGCACTTCGCCGCCGACCGCGCGATCGATCTCGACCGAGTTCATTGCGAAGCGCTTGTCCTCGCGCTTGGTCCGCACCGCAAAGGTCCGCGCCTTGCTCCCCGTCGCGCGCTTGATCGCTTCGCGCGAAATCGATTCGATATCGCGCGGGGTCGAGTAGCTGAGCGAGAAATTCTGCAACCCGAAAATCAACGCCGCGCGCTCGGCCGCAACTTCGTCGCTAAGCTCGTCGGGCAGCGGCACCAGCAGACGCGGCCCGACGCTGCGCATATTGCCCAGCCGGTAGTCGCCGAAGATGTCGCGCAAATTCTGCTTGACCTGATCGACGAATCGCCACTGGTTGCGCCCCTTGAGCGCAATCTCGTGGTACCTGCCAATCAAATATCGCATCCAATTGAACCGATCGCGCACCCGACTATCTTCCCCTCTCCTGGAGGGAGAGGGGCCAGGGGAGAGGTTTTCGGCGACTTAAGGTTCTGCCTCTTCGAGCTGTTATGCAAACTTCCTGCGTTGGATCATCCCTGGCGCTTGCAACCAAGCCCATGCGCGCGATTATCTGTAGCGATGACTGCCGACGCGACGTTCTACCGCCAGGTCGAAACCATCCGGCGCAAACTCTCGACCGTAACTCCGCCGCCGCGCGAGGCGCTCGCCAATAAATCGAACGCCGCCGCCGTGCTGATACCGATGTTCGAGCGTCGTGGCGAGCTTCACATCGTCTATATCCGCCGCTCCGACCACGTCGCCAGCCATCGCGGCCAGGTCGCGTTCCCCGGCGGACGCGTCGATCCCATCGATGCGACCCTGCTCGACGCCGCGCTCCGAGAGGCTCACGAAGAAGTCGGCATCCATCCTTCGACGGTCGAGGTAGTCGGAGCTTTCGCAACGATGCAAACGACTACCAGCGGAATTGTCGTCGCGCCGTTCGTCGGCGTCATCCCGCATGACACGCAGCTCAAGCCGCAACTCTCCGAGGTCGCGCAAATCTTCGACGTGCCGCTGACCGCATTGCGCGATCCGCAGTACCGCGGCGACTACGAATGGAAGAGCGAAGGTCCGGCGGCACGCACCTCGAAATTCCCCGCAATCCTCTACGGCGGCCAGACAATCTGGGGCCTGACTCTCCGCATCACGCTGAACCTCCTCGAGCTGCTCGACCCTGCCAAGACGTGAGCACAGGAATCCTAACCTCCCCTTGTCCGAGGGGAGGTCGCCGCGAGCCACAAGGAGCGCGGCGGGAGAGGTACAGCGCACGCCATCGCAGTACACCGACTCGTTTAATCACTTTCTCATGACGCAAGGGGATGAACTATTCAGCCTTATCGAGTCTCTTTTTCCATGTTAACTATTAGTCGTGATCACTATCTCCAAACCTTCTCTCACATTCACCACCGGTCCTGCCAAAAACACGAATTTGACGGAACGAAGCTACCGATAGCGGTCTGATTCCAGACGACTACCACATATGGTGTTCACCCTTCTTCTTCCGCCTTGTAATTGCACTATGAATGTAATAAGTTTCTCCGCCTGATGCCGCAACTCGCTCCTCTTGACGGCCGCCTTGCACGCTCCGCGCGCACGCGCCGTGCAGTGGTGGATGCCCTCCTCGACCTTCTCAACGAAGGTGACCTGCGCCCCACTGCCGCACGAATTGCCGAACGGGCGGGCGTCTCGCTGCGGATCGTGTTTCATCATTTCGACGATCTCGAGGCGATTTACAGCGAGCTTGCCGACCGCCAGGCCGAGCGCGTCAAGCCGCTCACCGCTCCAATCTCTGTCGCGCTGCCATTCCCACAGCGCGTCGAGAAATTCGCGGCGCAGCGCGGGCGCCTGCTCGAAACGTTGTCGCCGGTGCGCCGCTCCGCCGTATTGATGGAGCCGTTTCGGTCTGCCCTGGCGAAGCGTCTCGAGCATGCGCGCGATCTAACGCGGGCTGCCGCGATTGCCGCGTTCGCGCCGGAGCTGGCGAAGCTCGCCGCCGATGAAAAGCGCGCGACTATCGCCGCGCTCGACCTTGTGACTTCGTGGGTCGCATGGGAACAGATGCGGCGCCATCAGGGGCTTTCCGAAACCGAGGCGCGCGCCGTGATGGCGGGCGCCATTCGCGCGCTGTTTGCAAAATAAAGTTCCAGGAGAATCGAAGATGGGACGCAACATTCTTTTTATCACCACCGATCAGCAGCGCTACGACGCGCTCGGATGCAACGGCGGCACGATCGCACAGACTCCGGTGGCCGACCGGCTCGCCCGCAGCGGGATCAACTATCGCCGCGCGCACAATCAGAATGTCGTGTGCATGCCGGCGCGCTCGACCATGATCACCGGCCAGTACGTGCGCACGCACGGCGTTGTCGCCAACGGCGTGGCGCTGCCGCCCGACTCGCCGAGCGTCGCGGCCTATCTCCATGAGCAGGCCGGCTACCATACCGCGCTGCTGGGCAAGGCGCATTTCGAGCCCGCCTTCGATTTGCAGGGGCGCTGGTTCGAGAACCAGATGGCCGGCAAAAATTCGACTGGGCCGTATCGCGGCTTCGATCGGATGGAGCTTGCGATGCATGTCCCGATTGGCGGATGGCATTATTCGCAGTGGATGATGAAAAACCATCCCGACGAAATCGCGGGCTTCGCCCCGCTGCTGACTGCCGCTCCCGGCGGCGATACCGGCGCGCCCGAAGTTAAGTACAATCCAATTCCGCGCGAGCATTACCATACCGACTGGGTCGCCGCGCGCACGATCGCGTACCTCGACTCGCTCGATCCCGCCGACAACTGGTTCGTCTGGATGAGCTTCCCCGACCCGCATCATCCGTGGGATCCGCCGCAGGACGAGGCGCGCCGAATCAACTGGCGCGATCTCGAGCTGCCGGCCGGCTATCCCGGATCGCGTGAAAAGATCGAAAAAATTCTGGCCGGCAAGCCGCGCCATTGGCTCGATTGGTACGAAGGCCGCTTCGGCAACTACGAGGGCGGGCCCGCCAGCTTCGTCCCCTGCAAACTCACCGAGGATCAGATTCGCGAAGTCAACGCGCTTACCCACGTCGAGAACGAATTGATCGACCAGGCCTGCGGCCGCGTGCTCGCGCGCATCGCCGAGCGCGGATGGGAAGCGCGCACCGATGTATTCTTCACCACCGACCACGGCGAGCTGCAGGGCGACTTCGGCCTGCTCTACAAAGGCCCGTACCACGTTGACGCCTTGATGCGGCTGCCGATGATCTGGCGGCCCGCACCCTCGGCCAAGGTCGCGCCGAGCGAAGTTTCGGAGCCGGTCGGGCAACTCGATCTCGCGCCGACGTTCTGCCAAATCGCCGGCGTCCCGGTGCCCGACTGGATGCAGGGCAAGCCGCTGCCGATTGCGCCCGGCTCCGGCCGCGAGCGCGTTATCACCGAATGGGACAGCCAGTTCGCCGCCATCGGAATGCATCTGCGGAGCATCTACCGCGACGGCTACACGCTGACGGTTTACGAGAAATCGACGCGCGACTACGGCTTCGAGATTGCGAACGTGCCTGCGGCGCTGGCGCCGCGCGGCGGAATTTTCGACATCCGCTACGACGGCACCGAGGGCGAGCTCTACAACCTGCGCGAGGATCCGATGCAATGGCGCAATCTGTGGGACGATCCCGCTTATGCAAAACTGAAGTCCGATCTGCGCGCCGACTTGTACGACAACCTGCCGCCCGAGCGAAACCCCAAGCTGCCAGTGGAAGCGCCAGCGTGAGCGGGGGAAGGGGAAATCACTTTATTGAATTTGAAACCCACGGTGGGTTTCAAACTTCCTTCGGCAGGGGTGACCCCTGCACCCAGTACCAATCGCAAAATGGCGAGGACGCCATTTTGCTCGCAGGGTCCTTTTTTCCGTGTGTCATTCAGAGCGAAGCGAAGAATCCCGGCTCCTTCTTCGCCTCGCCCGTCGAGGGAGAGGCCGCCGCGCGTCCGCGCGCGGCGGGTGAGGGACCACTGCGTGCGCGATTGTCCGACGGAATTTTATTTCCGAGAAGCAGTTTTAATGATATGCTGAAAATAGCGTAATCGAGTGGGTGGTTGAGAGGCCGAGGTAACGCAATTCGATATACAACAACTACGAAGAAACATTTTTGCGGTCGCACAATGGAACTCGCGATCTTTTGAGATTCCCGACGTAGTTAATTTCCAAGACTACGTAAGTTCCGCTGCCCGGTTTGCTGAAGACTTGGCGCTAGAAGCTTTACAAAACCGGCCGCCTCGCGGACTGACGTTCTTCCCGTATCCGAACTATCGCACGAACGAGCCCAAGAAGGTAAGGACGATGGCTGTGGCCAGCGCCTCTGACCTTACCCTGTTGAGGTTAGCTGCCGGGCGCATAGCTGAAGTCACAGATAAATTAATTTCTGGTCGTGTTTTTTCTTATCGCATCGTTCCGCGCTCTGATCCTGATGCAGCATGGACCTTCCGTCCGCGCGGTTGGATGTCGTTTATCGGCGAAGGCATGGCGCTTCTCGAACAAGCTGATTCTCGGTTCATGTGTCGAACAGATGTTACTAAATTCTACGAATCGATCCGAATCGAGACTCTCGAACGAATGCTCTACGCGCGCAACTGCGACCGGGTTTCCGTCGAACGAATTGTTGGAGCACTGCGTTTCTGGCGCGAACTACATGGAAGAGGTGGCCTCCCAATTGGTCCTGAAGGGTGCGCGGTGCTTGGAAGCTTCTTTTTAGACCCGGTAGACCGTTCAATCATTTCGACAGGCGTAACACACAGGCGATACGGCGACGATTTCTTGATCTTTACCGAAAACAGGCGTGTCAGCGAGACACTCGTCGATTTGTTTGATGACGAGCTAAGTGAACTGAACTTGAGTCGGTCAGAGGAAAAGACCATCTACTTCGATGATCCAGAGGACGCCAAGGCGAATCTCAAGGATGGAGAAATTGACTATCTGGACGGAGGGTTCGCAAACTCGCCCGGTTTAAAGAGGAGTGCTGTTAGGCGAGCATTCGATCGTCTCCTTTCAGATTCGGACGCGATCAAGCAATCCCGGTTTCGATGGATTTTGAAGTTTCTAAGGAACAAAAGCGACGACTACGGCTGTAGCAGACTCTCTGAGCGCCAGGATCTGATGAACATAGATCCGAAGCTTGCCAGCGAATACCTCAAAATCGCTGGATCTAATAAACGCGTCGTGGAAAATTGCATGGCGCGACTGTCGCAAACCCCTGAGAGCCATTTTGAAGCTTTGGCTCTGCACGAACTTCGAACCATGTCCAATGTGCGGACCGGAGTAGCGGAAGCAAAAGAGTTCAAGCGGATAGCTTCCGATCAAACTCGACCTTGGCCCTCGCGCAGTTATGCTTGGAAAGCACTGGCCCGCAGCGACGGAACTAAGCCCCGTTATTTCATGGAAGCTGCCCGCGAGGAAAAAGATCCCAATGTCAGAAGGGCTATTGTAGTCTCGCTAAGGCGTTTCAGCGGCGACGCGAGCTACAAGAACTTCCTTGAGCTCGCAGCCAAAGATTTTCCTGAGAGCCGCTGCGCTGTCGATTGGCTCAGATCTGCCGCCTAATGGGAGATTTCCTGAGGGACCAAGCGATGACAACCCTAAAGCTCGTTGGCGGGTTTGGGTCGCCTTATTCGCGCAAGATGCGGGCGGTGCTGCGGTTTCGGCGGATTCCGTTCAGGTGGATCATGCGCGGGTCGGCTGACGACGTTGGGATTCCCGAGGTTCCGGTCGCGCTGATTCCGGTGCTTGTGTTTCCGGGCGAGGGCGGGCGCGCCGACGAGGCGATGATCGACTCGACCTTTCAGATCAAGCGGCTCGAGCGGATGTTCGCATCGCGATCGATCATCCCGCCCGATCCCGCGATCGCGTTGCTCGATGCGCTGCTCGAGGACTACGCCGACGAATGGCTGACCAAGCCGATGTTCCACTATCGCTGGAAATACGCCGCCGACATTCACAAGGCCTCGCAGGTGCTCCCGCTCGATCGCAATCCGCTGATGAGCCGCGAGACCCTGGCGAAAATGTCCGGCTACATTGCCGAGCGTCAGATTGAGCGGCTGCGCGTGGTCGGATCGAACGACCGGACGACGCCGGTTATCGAAGCGAGCTATCGGCGCCTGCTCGCGATCCTCGATTCGCATCTCGTCGGCGGGCATCGATTCCTCATGGGCGCGCGGCCCGGGGCGAGCGACTTCGGCTTTTTCGGACAGTTGAGCCAGCTGACGCATTTCGATCCCACTCCCGCCGCACTCGCTGCAAACGAGGCGCCGCGGGTGGTCTCCTGGGTGTCGCATCTCGACGATCTTTCATCGCTCGAGGTCGAAGATCCACCGTGGCCGGCGCGGGAGGACGCCGCCGCCGCGATCCGCCCGTTTTTTGTCGAAGTCGGCCGCGTCTATACGCCCTTCCTGCTCGCCAACGCCCGCGCGCTCGCGAGCGGCGCGAGCGAGGTCCGATGCGAGATCGACGGTCTGCCGTGGGTGCAGCAGCCGTTTCCCTACCAGGGCAAATGCCTCAAGTGGCTGCGCGAAGCACGCGCGGCGCTCAGCCCCGCCGATCGCTCATTCGTGGACGCCGCCTTGAAAACCTCCGGCGCCGACGCAATCTTCAGCGCCCCCGTCTGAACCATCGCTCGTCCCCCGGCGGCCGCATCCGGCCCCGCCTCATCGGCGCGGCCGGCCGGTCACCTTCGGCCTTTTTGTACTTTATGCTGCTAAAAACAAACAGTAGGACTACTATAGACAAGAGTTACAATAATGTACTATGCTGAACCTCAACGTAGCCGCCGTAGAGAGAATTGAACCTTGAATTTCGTGCCTGGACCGCACGTAACCGATATGGATCGCGGGTTCGCAAATTTCGACTCGGGAGGATTCGGGACAAATGCCCTTCGAGATGGTTAAGCAAACGGAGACCTCTGATTGTCAATCCGATGGTCAGCTGGCTCACGACAAGATTTTCGCGGAGTTTTGCTCTGACCGCGAAACTATCGCCGCCCTTGGCGTAACCGACGTTCGAGCTCGAGGAGTTGTCCCGCGCGTCTCTGCTTGGAACTCTGGCCTGCAAGGAAGACCTACTGTTCCTCCTGCACCAGATTCGCGAGGCCCTGAAACCGGCAGATCCGCGATCAAATGGACCGTCGCTTCCCGACCGCACCCAAATGACCGAGACGATGCGTCGCGCGGCACTGGTCAAACTGGACCAGTTGGAATTGAAGGCTGCCAGGCGGCGCGCGTCAACCCTCGGGCGGATCGAGGCGGCCTGCCGGCCTCTTTTGATGGTGCTGAACCGTGCTCAGTCATTGGTCACGCAGATAACGCACAAAATGGACCGCCGCCCTGAAGGTTCGCGACCAGCCTGAAGCCCTGCGTTCCCGCCAGCCGGCAGTCCTGAACCGCTTGTTGTGCGTTCGCGGCTGATCCGGTTAAGCCAGGCGCGTTGCACACTTCGTCCAATACCAGAGCCAGCAACCCCACCCGCGAGCTAAGCTTGCCGCGATCATACCGCGATATCAGCGCTGCGCGAGCAGCTCGAAGTACGACACGTCGATGAGATCGGCCTGCCCTACTTCGAGCGCCGCGAGGACTTCATCGACCGCGCCGCGGCTGCGCTCGGGATCGTCGCCGCCCGCGATCACCGCTTCGATCTCGCCGTAGTCGCCGAGCCGCGCGACCTGGTCGAGATGCAGCCGGACGTTGTCGCGCATCATCAGGGTTCGCACTTTCTCGACGACCGCGAGCGGGCCGAGCGCGGCGGCGAGAATTCGTAGCGTTCCCGGCGGGTCGGCGAGCTTCACAATCTCGTAGTTGCTGAGCATCAGCGGACCGCTCTGGTCGCGATGGTAGAAAATAAGAACCGCGCTGCCGTTTTCCTCGCGCAGCTTCAGCTTGCCGATGGCGACGCGAAAGAACGTGTCGCGCTGATGGAGTACCGCGCGCCGCGTGTATCCGAGCGCCGTCGCGCGCGCCTCGGCTGCGGCATGATTGGCCAGACGGAATTTCGCTTCGAGGTTTTTCATTGATCGCTCCCGCGCCGGCGTGAAAAACTTGACACTTCGGGAAGCGCGCGCATAGGCTCCGCACGACTTCGCATGGAATTAATTTGAGTTCCGGAAAAGAAAACAATCCCGACGACGCGAAACTGCTCGCGGCGGGCTTCGATCCTTCGCTCGCGCCCGCCGATGCGATCGCGAAACTGCGCGAGATCAAGGGCACGCCCGCTATCGCCGACACCGCAATTGCGCGCGCGCTCGGCAATATCGCGGACGCCGGCGCGGCGGCGATGCTGGTCGAGATGGAAACGGGCGCTGCGGGCGCGTTGCGCCGCGAAGTCCGGCGCGCGCTGTTCAAGCTGAAACAGCACGGCATCGACCCGCCCGCATCCGCGGCGCCGCCGGCCACCGCTATCGGCGACAGTGCCACTGAAAAAGAAATCACCGCGATGCTCTCGCCGATCGATGGCGACGGCGCGCGTATCGTGTGGATCGTCAGGCCGCGGATGCAGGGCGGCCTGATCCGGATGTGGGCGCTGATTTCCGAGCACGACGGCCTGGTCGGCGCGCAGAATACGCGCATTTCCCGCCGCGAGCTGAAGTCCGAGCGCGACGAGCTCGAGCGCCGCGCGCAGGTCAAGCTGGTCGATGGCGACTGGCGCGTCGCCGACTTCATCGCATGCGAGGCCTGGCGCAATACGCCCGAGTCACGCCGCGGCCAGGTCGGAAATTTTCTCGCGCTGCGCTCCGAGCTGATCGCGTCGCCGCCGCCAACCGATCTGGCGCATCCCGTCTATGCCGAGCTTGCCGCCGAGACCGCCGGCGAGCCATCGGTCGAGCTCCTCAAAGAGCCCGACTTGCTCGAATGGCGGCTGCCCGACGGGATCCTCAAACCCTACGTCGAGGAAATCAACCAGGCCGGCGAGAGCGTCATCGTCCTGAGCCCGCTGCACAAGCAGGAGCGCGTGAATGCGGTCATCGAGCGCGCGACGGCAGAGCTGCTGACGGGCGATAACGGCAAGCGGGTTCGCCGGCGCCTCGAGGATATTGCGTATTACATCGCGCGGGTCGGACGCCGCACTCAGGCCGGATGGGCCGCGGCTGCGGCGGCGCGCCTGCGCGATGGAGCCGATGTGACGAAGGTACTTTTCTTCCAGGCTTTCATCCGCACGCAGCTCGGCACCGTCGCCGCAGCCGAGCAGCAGAAAGCCGAAGAGGAGCCGCGCCTGATAATGACACCGGCCGAAGCGATGCGCGCGCGCGAGGCGAGGACGCGGCGGCGCTAGGCGACCTCAAGTTCTTCAGTGAGACGGACACGGCTTCGCTATTATAAACGTAGAACGAACGGTGAACTTCCTAAAAGGACCTAGAGCATGACTGTCGAAGAGCGCGTCGTCGATTGGTTCCGCCAGAACAAGCAGACTGACATCTGTGATAGGTGTCTATTGCACAAGTTGAGCCTTGGCCCTTCGGTTCAGCAAGTGCGAAACATAACTTCCAGCCTAGGAGCTGTGCGTGAAGTGTTTCGGCGAATGCGGATGACCTGCTCGGCGTGTGGAGACCAAAGACTCGTTACACGTTGGAAATGAACACTCCTAGCTGCGCGTCTCCACTTCGCCCGCGTAGTCGAAAGAACCCTTAAGAGCACGTCGCTTTCGAAGCGCGGCGAAACAGAGCAAAACTCGAATTTCGGTCAAGATAATGGAAGGCAAGCGCCAAATCTCTTTTCCTCCACACGACCCAAATTCCTTCGAAGTTAGGGAATCCGTCATCGACGCGGACGAAGCATGGGACCAGATATTGCCTATTGGCATGATCTGCGAAACAGCAGAAGGGAAAACGATCTGGAGGCCTCAGCGCACTCCCCTTCTGGAACCGCTGACGATTCCGGTCTCTAAGTACGAAGGAACACTACTGCGCCATATCCTCTTCAATGCGAAATCGCACAAGGGACCTGCCGTGGATCCGGCCCCGTGGCAAACTATCGAAAGCGCCGCGACCGTATTGCTCAGAGACTCCGCGAACCGGCAGCTCCCTCTATCCGAGCTTCGAGAGAAATTGAGACAGAATATCGCGCTGGATCCGGATCTCATAGATGACAGCCTGCGGATGGCGGTCTCTATGGGCTCGATGAAAGTTGAGTCGCTAACTTCTGGTTTTCGGATCAAGCTCGCAGATTGCGTACAACAAAGTTTTGATAGGAAGGACTACCTCGCGGGCTTCTCTGACGAGCTAATTGTAAAAAGCCGTCGAATTGATCTGCTGATTCGCCACACCGGTACGGTCGGGAGCTATCGAGAGGAATTGTTGCGCAATCTCCTCCGACAACTCGCCCCTAACCGCTATGAGGTAAACACGGGGTTCATAAGCGGTTGCCCACGTCAACTAGACGTTATCATTTGGGATGGCCTGGAATTTCCTCCGCTGTTCAGAGACGGGGCGGTGGTTGTCGTTCCGCGAGCTGCGGTTCGAGCGGTGATTGAGGTGAAGACTAGCCTTGAAACGAAAACTCTCGATGACGCCATGAATATCTTGTTTCATACTTTCCGCAATGAACCCAGTATCGTTCCCGTGTTCAAGGGTATATTCGCGTTCGAATCGGAATACGCTACAGAAAAATCGATAGCCGAGCGGATGCAGAAGTTCTATTTGGCAAAGGAACCTGACGGCATCATCGCTCATGAGCACCTATATTTGTATGAAGGGATTTCGGCGGTTTGCGTGCCGAACAAATCGTTCATATTCGAACAGTATCCTTACAACGAGAAGGAGCCCAACACGTTTCCTAGGCCGATGTTATTTGATATCAGGAGCGATTGGCCCGGAGACACGAAGATGGCTGCTTTCCTGTCTCTTCTTCTAAATCATCTGGAACTGGAGCACAGAGCTAAGGTCTCTGCACGGGAAATTTTTCGCCCTATTGTTTGGGAATTGAATCCGTTACCTGTCGTAGACATCTACGGGCCCGATTGGAGGCCCAGATTGGCTTCTTCGCAGACGGAGAGAACGCTTCAGGCAGAGGGATCGCGGCTGTACATCGCCAGAACGACGGAGTTCTTTGCTGGAAAGCTCTCTGCTTCCGAGATTGCGACTGGCCTGGGTCCACAAAACTAAATACAACCGCGAGATTGTTACGACGGAGAAAATCAGATGCAAGACTGGAATGATGAAGAACTATGATCGATCAACAGCCGCTGCGCGGGGTTCGCGTGCTCGACTTGACGCGGGTTTTGGCCGGGCCGTTTTGCACGATGAACCTGGCCGACCTGGGCGCCGAGGTGATCAAAATTGAGATGCCGGGGCGCGGCGACGATTCGCGCAGCTTCGCGCCGACGATGCCCTCGGGCGACTCGGGCTACTTCTACAGCGTCAACCGCGGCAAGCGCAGCGTCACGCTCGACTTGAGAATCGACGAGGGCGCGGCGGTATTCCTCGAGCTCGCAAAGAAATCGGATGTAGTGGTTGAGAATTTCTCGCCGGGCACGATGGATCGGTTCAAGGCCGGCTACGCGCAGCTCAAGGCCGCCAATCCCAGGATAATTCTGTGCTCGATTTCGGGTTTCGGACAGACCGGACCCAGGACCTCGGCGCCCGCCTATGACATCGTGGCGCAGGCGCTCGGCGGCACGATGAGTATCACCGGCAGTCCGACAGGCGAGCCGGTACGATGCGGCGTGTCGGTCGGCGACTTGTCGGCGGCGCTGTACGGCGTGATTGCGATCATGTCGGCGCTGCGGGTGCGCGACCGCGACGGCGTCGGCAATCACGTGGATATCGCGATGCTCGATTGCCAGGTCGCGATGCTCGAGGACGCGCTCGCGCGCTACTCGGTGTCGGGCAAGATTCCGGGCAGGCTCGGCACGCGGCATCCGTCGATCACGCCGTTTCAGCAGTTTCGGGCGAGCGACGACTACTTCGTGATGGGCGCGGGCAACGAGGCTATCTGGCTCCGCTTTTGCGACGCGATGTCGATGCCCGAGCTCAAGGACGACCCGCGATTTTTGACCAACGCCGATCGGACCGCGAACCATCCGGAGCTCGAACGAATCCTCGCGCGCATCTTCGCGACGCAGCCGCGCGATCACTGGCTGCGTATCCTCACCGACGCGTCGGTGCCGTGCGCGCCGATTGCCAATGTCGAGGAAGTCACGCGCGATCCGCATCTGGCGGCGCGCAACATGATCCTGCACGCGGAGCATCCGGAGTTTGACGGGCTGATCGTACCGGGATCGCCGCTCAAGAGCGCCGGTGATACGGATATCCCCTCGACCCGATCGCCGCGGCTGGGCGAGAGCACCGACGAGGTGCTGGCGAGCGTTCTCGGCTACGATAGTTTGCGGCTTTCAGAACTGCGCAAGCGTAGTATCATATAGGGCTAATGATTGCGGAGGGCGCCGGGAATGGCGCGTCGCCGCCAAAGGAGAACAGTGTGCGCGAAGTTGTAATCGTCGATGGCGTCAGGGTTCCGATTGGCAAGGCCGGCAAGGACAAAGGCTACTACAAGGATGTCCGCGCCGACGATTTGGGCGCTTTGTGCATCCGCCGCCTGCTCGAGAAAAATCCGAAGCTCGACCCCAAAGAGATCGAAGACGTGGTCTGGGGCTGCGCGAATCAGACCGGCGAGCAGGGCCTCAACGTCGGCCGCATGATCGGATTGCTGGCGGGACTGCCGGTCGAAGTCGCGGGCACGACCGTCGATCGCCAGTGCGGATCGAGTCTGCAGGCGGTGAATTTCGCGGCGCAGGAAATTATGACGGGTGCGGGCGAAGTCGCGATCGCGGGTGGCGTCGAGCACATGACGCATGTCGCGATGGGATCGGGAATCCTGCCCAATCCCAAGCTGATGGATATGTTTCCGCGCGACATGTTCTTCATGGGCATGACGGCCGAGCGGCTGGCCGAGATGTACAAGATCACGCGCGAGCAGTCGGACGCGTTCTCGCTGCGATCGAATATGCGGGCGGTGGCGGCGCGCGAGCGCTTCAAGGAAGAAATCGTGCCGGTCAAGCTGCCCGACGGCGCCGTGGTTGACGTTGACCAGGGCCCGCGCGCCGAAACGACGATGGAAAAGCTCGCGGGACTGAAGCCTTCATTCAAGCCCGACGGCCAGGTGACGGCGGGCAACTCCTCGCAGTTGAGCGACGGCGCGGCGGCGGTATTGCTGATGAGCGCGGAGCGGGCGAAGGCGCTTGGCCTCAAACCGTTCGCGAAGATTCGCGCGACCGCGGTCGCGGGCGTCCGTCCGGAAATCATGGGATGGGGTCCGGTGCCTTCGACGCATAAGGCGTTGGCGCGCGCGGGACTGAAAATCGGCGACATCGATCTGTTCGAAATCAACGAAGCCTTCGGCGCGCAGGTACTCGCCTGCAACACCGATCTCAAAATTAACGAAGAGCGGCTCAACGTGAATGGCGGCGCAATCGCGCTCGGCCATCCGCTCGGATGCTCGGGCGCGCGGCTGGTGGTGACGCTGACGCATGAGATGCGCCGGCGCGGAGTCGCGCTCGGAGTGGCGACGATGTGCATCGGAATCGGCCAGGGAATCGCGACGGTTATCGAGCAGGTATGAACGACCGGCTACAGGGGTTGCGCGCGCTGGGCATCGTCGTCGCGTTGGCGCTGATCGCGAGCGCATTTTTCAACTTCAACTTCGGCTTCCTGCACCGCGAAGAGCCCCAGCCGCTGCTGCGGCTCGACACGCCCCAAGCGGTCGCCTCGCCGTCCGATGAAGGCCTGGAGTTCAGCGCGCCCGGCCTCGACGGCAAGCAAATCGACCTGAGCCGTTACCGCGGCCATCCGGTGATCGTCGATTTCTGGGCGACCTGGTGCGGGCCGTGCCGCAGGCAGATTCCGGAACTGGTCGAACTCTACAAGAAGTACAACAAGTCGCGGGGGCTGGTGATAATCGGGGTCTCGTGCGACCTGATCCAGGGCGACGGGGTGAAGGCGGTCGCGCCGTTTGTCGAAGAGTTCCGCATCAACTACCCGATCGCGCTGGCCGACGAACGGCTGGTCGATAGCATGGGGGTCGAGGCCATACCGACGACGCTGTTCGTCGGCCCCGACGGCAGACTGGTCTCGCGAATCGTAGGCGCGGGCCATGCCGGCGAAATCACCGACAGCGCAAAGCGATTGCTCGACGGCGCCAAAGCTCCGGTCTCGCCCAACAAGCCCGACGACATCAACGGCCACGTCGTCGATATTTCAGTCGTGAAATAATTTCGTTGCAGCCTACCTGATCGACCGTGAAACCCGCACGGGTTTCCGCATCTCTCGGAGCAGCGCTGACCCGGCGCGACCCGGACCAAAGTCCCGCTACTTCGTCACTTTCAGCTGCGCCGACGCCGTGTGATGCAGGCCCGCATCGATGCCTGTGATCGTCAGCGTGAAGGTTTTCCCGGCAGGTATAGTTCGTTTTGTCCGTAGTTTCAGCGTGGCGGTCGCAGTCGCCGGGTTGGGAGTAAGCGTCGCTTTGCTCGCTTTCGGGGAACCGCCGACGCTCAGAGCGACGGGAGCGGTGAACCCGTTCAGGGAGGTCACCGCGACCGTATAGATCGCGGTCTTTCCACGGCGAATGCTTGCGGCCGCCGGTGACACCGAGATGCTGAAGTCGGGATTCGGGGTCGGCGTCGGTGAAGCCGAAGGAGTGCTCGTTGGAGTCGGTGTCAAAGTCGAAGTAGCTGTCGCTGTTGCCGTCGGCGTGGATGTCGCGGTCGCTGTTTGGGTGGGCGTGGCGGTCGCAGTGGCCGTCGGGGTGGCAGTAGCGGTCGCAGTTGCGGTTACCGTTGAGGTTGCGGTCGAGGTCGCCGTGCGCGTCGGAGTCGGTGTCGCCGTAGCCGTCCGAGTCGCGGTTGCTGTCGCAGTTTGAGTTGACGTCGCAGTATTGGTCGGCGTGGCCGTCGCGGTTGGCGTTACCGTCGGCGTCGCCGTCACGGTTGGCGTCGCGGTGGCGGTAGCTGTGACTGTCGCAGTCGCGGTCGCCGTAGCAGTCGGTGTGGCGGTTGCGGTTGACGTTGGTGAAGCTGTTGCGCTTGGCGTCGCGGTTGCAGTTGACGTAGCCGTCGGCGTCGCCGTCACGGTGGCAGTGACCGTCGCGGTTGCCGTTGCAGTCGGTGTGGCGGTTGCGGTCCTGGTGGCGGTTGCGGTTGACGTTGGTGAAGCTGTTGCGCTTGGCGTCGTGGTCGCAGTTGACGTAGCCGTCGGCGTCGCCGTCACGGTGACAGTGACCGTTGCGGTTGCCGTTGCAGTCGGCGTGGCGGTTGCGGTTGACGTTGGTGAAATTGTCGCGCTTGGCGTCGTGGTCGCAGTTGACGTAGCCGTCGGCGTCGCCGTCACGGTGGCAGTGTCCGTTGCGGTTGCCGTTGCAGTCGGTGTGGCGGTTGCGGTCCTGGTGGCGGTTGCAGTTGACGTTGGTGAAGCTGTCGCGCTTGGCGTCGCGGTCGCAGTGCGCGTGGCGGTCGTGGTCGGCGTAGCGGTCCTGGTTGCAGTCGGTGTGGCGGTTTTGGTTGGCGTTGGGGTCGGAGAAGATGAGGCGGTAACTATGCAACTGCCGGCGACGTTCGAGAACTCCTTCTGGACGGTGTAGGTCTGACCGTCTCCGCCAACGATGCTGCCCTGCTGCGCGTTGCAGATGTCGCCGATCTCGCCGTAGTGGCTGTCGTACCAGGCCAGCGGCGGCGCGAAGACGGTCGCCAGTCCGACTTCGGCGTCAGTGATCGTCTCGACCATTTCGTGCGAGGCGACTGAGGTATAGTTGCCGAAGACCGTCCCGTTGCCGCATCCGGTGTCGCATCCTGAGCCGGCCTGCATATCGGGATGAACGCCGTAATAGATTTCTCCGACTGGACCGCCGGCATCGATGGTCCCGTGGTAGGCGCAGAAGCCTCCCGCCACGCAGGAACTCGAACTGCCCAGCGTGATGACCTTGCCGTGGGGAAAGAAGACCGCGTAGTAGGTGTTGTTGTTGCCGCCCGCGTCCACCGTGGGCAAAGGCAAGTTGCCGGCCAGAATCTGGTTCACTATTTCTGTCTGGATAGTGGAGTCGCTGATGGTGGTGGCGTTGGTCGAGGGCGTAATGCGGACCTGCTCGACGAACGAGCCGCGGCCGATAGTCTGGTTGGTCCCCTCACTCCCGCCGAAGTCGATAATGTCGGTGTTGTACTCCGTCAACCAGTCCACATAGGCGCTGTTCAGCACCTCCTGGTAGAAGGTCGCGAGACTCGGCGTGGTGGTATTGAAAACCTGCGTCAGGAACTGACCGGCGCCGGTGCCTGCGCCGCCGGTCCCCCATAGCACCTGAACCACTTGCAGGTTGGAGACCACCCGGCCGCCATAGTAAGTGAGATGAGCGCCGCCGGGCGCGGCGTTGCTGACGGGGCCGGCGTGCCGAATCGGCAGCGCGTTGGGGCCTCCGACGAGTAGCGGATTGCTGTTGGAGGCCCATGCCGAGGAGGAAAGCGCCAGCAGTGCTATCAGGATTCGCGCGCAGTGCGACGCCAGGATCAGCCACCGCCCTCTCAGAAACCCCTCTCGGCTCACGGCTCGAACCCCGCTACAACTTGTATGACTACCCGCAATCACGTTGTAACTATCCGATCGCCACTATTCTGTATAGACAGTCCGCAGCCGCTGGATTCGAGCAGCGATCGGGAGGTCCGCCCACAGCCGCGCCGGTGGATTCACATCCACGATGCGGGTTAAGATGCCGGGTCAGTGATGGACCCCAAGGAAATCGAGGCGATGATTGCGCGCGGGATTCCCGACGCGCAGGTTGAGGTGCGCGACTACACCGGCGGCGGAGATCATTTCGAGGCGCTGGTCGTCAGTCCAAGTTTCGAGGGTAAGGGTCTAATCGAACGGCATCAACTGGTGTATAAGGCGCTCGGCGACGCGATGCGCGTGCAGGTGCATGCGCTGACGCTCAAGACTTTGACGCCGGCGCAATATCAGAACCGCGGATAAGAGGAAGAAAAAATGGCGGACATAGTCGAAAAAATCGAAGCGGCAGTCAAAGAAAACAAGATCATGATCTTCATGAAGGGCAACCGCAGTTTTCCGCAGTGCGGATTTTCAGCGGCGACGGTTGCGATCTTCGACGAAATCGGCGAGCCCTACGCGACCGCCGACGTGCTCAGCGATCCGGAGCTGCGCGACGCGATCAAGCAATACAGCAACTGGCCGACGATTCCGCAGGTCTATATCGACGGCAAGTTCGTCGGCGGCTGCGATATCATTCGCGAGCTGCACGAGTCGGGCGAGCTCGAGCCGTTGGTGAAGGCCGCCGTCGGCGCGCCGGCGCAGCAGTAAGGAGCCGCCATCAATGCTTACCGAACAGGAACGTTCTTTTCTCGAGGCGATAGCCAAGGCTCCGATTCCGACCGATGTGCAGGGACTGCGCGCGGCGATGGACACTTTCGCCCCGATGATGAATTCGAATCTTCCCGAGATTGGCGCGTTTCATGAGGCGGTCGAGCTTCGACCCGGTCTTACCGCCAACGTCTCGGTGCCGCAAGGCAGCGGACCGCATCCGGTGGTCGTGTATCTGCACGGCGGCGGATGGATCGGAGGCAGTCCCAGGACCCATCGCAAGCTTGGAATGCAATTCGCGGAGGCGGGATACCTGACGATCAACGTCGATTACCGGCTCGCGCCCGAGCATCCGTTTCCCGCCGGTCTCGACGACTGCGTGCACGCGGTGAAATGGGCCGGCGAAAACGCGAAGCGCTGGAACGGTAACAGTTCGCGGCTGGCGGTTGGCGGCGATTCCGCCGGCGGCAATCTTACCGCGGCGACAGTCACGTCGCTTGCGGCGGAGAAGTATGCGGGTCCGGCGAAGCCGAAAGCGGCGCTGTTGATTTATGGGGTGTTCGATTTCCCCGCGGTTCTCAAGCGGGAGAAGGATGTGGCGGCACTGGATGGAATGGTCAAAGCGTACGCGGGTGCGGGCTATCCCGCGATTCTCGAGGATCCTCGCGTCAGTCCGCTGCGCGCGGTGAAGCCGGGTGCGCTGCCGCCGAGCTTCATCATATGCGGCGCCGCGGACACGCTGCTGCCGGAGACGCACTCGATGGCGGAAGCACTCAAGCGCGCCGACATCCGGCACGAAGTCGCAGTCTTCGACGACATGCCGCATGGCTTCCTGCAGATGGACGTGTTGTCGGGATGCAAGCAGGGACTCGACCGGATGTTCGATTTTCTGCGCCGCACGGTTTAGCGATCAACAGACTCATTTGAGGTCGCGCGCGGCGGGCTTGCGCACGCTTCTGACCAGCTGATCGGTCACCTGCTCGACGATCCATTGAGGTTTCCATCGGCCGCCCTCGCGATACCAGTTGGCGACGGTAAACGCGGCGCGCAAGATCACGAAGGTCATGAGTTTTGGATTGCCTGCGACGAAAACGCCCTGGTCGATTCCCCGGCGCACGATATTTGCGAACATCCGCTCGTAACGCCTGCCGAGCGTTCGGATGCGCTTTCGATTCCCGGGGCTAAGCGACACGGGGTCGGGCACCGCGCGCTCGTAGCGCCCTTCCTCCTCGAAGTTTCTGGCGATCACGGCTGTGGTCGCTTTGCGCAAGGCCAGCTCCGGATCTTTGGCCGCCAGCGGCGCGATGGCCGCCAGTCTTTCAATCAGGCGATTCACCAGCTCAATTCGGATCTCAGTGAAGATTTCCTCCTTGCTGCGGAAGTAATGATAGATGTGCCCTTTGGCGAGTCCGCACTCGCGCGCGATTTGGTCCATGTTGGTTGCATCGTAACCGCCATAGGCGAACGCGCGCGCCGCGCCGGTCAGGATTTCCCGGCGGCGTTCCGCGGCCTTTGCGACATCGCGGACCCGGTATCCGCGGACACCCAACGGGCGGGCCTGCGCCGCCGCGGCACGATTGAGTTTTGCTTGCTCCGACGCCATCAGATCGTCACTCTGAAAACCTGCTTCTTGACCCGACTGCTTATTTTAGAATATCTGTTTTAAGAGACCGAAAGCAACGGAGCTGTTAGTCATGGATCGAACCTATGTAGTCACCGGCGCCGCATCGGGGATCGGAGCAGCGACCGCGCGTTACCTACGGGAACGCGGAGGCCGGGTCATCGCGTGCGATCTCCGCGATGCCGACGTCATTGCGGACCTGGCAACCGGTGAAGGACGCACGGGGTTGATTGACGGGGTGACTCGCCTTTACGGCGGCAGGATCGACGCGATCGTTGCCAATGCCGGTGGCGGTCCGCCGGAGACCATGCTCGCGTTGAATTTTTTCGGCGCCGTGGCGACGCTCGAAAAACTGCGACCGCTCCTTAACGGCAGTCCCGCGCCGCGCGCCGTGATGGTGTCCTCGATAGCCTCGATGCAGCCGGCCGATCCACTGGTCGAAGCGTGTCTGAGCATGGACGAAGGTGCGGCCGTCGCCGCCGGAAGGGACGCGATCGCGGCGGGCAAGGGTCCGTTGGATCTGTACGGCAGCGCCAAGCATGCGCTGAACTGTTGGTGCCGAAGAGTCGCGGGCAAAGCGGACTGGGCTGGCGCCGGAATCGCTCTGAACGTAGTTGCGCCCGGCTTTATCGACACACCTGCTGCTGCCTACATACTGTCCGATCCCGGCCGGAGAGCGGCTGCCGGACGGATGGTGCCGATGCGCGGGGCATATCCCGGCCGGCCCGAGCAGATGGCCGCCATCCTTGCCTGGTGCGTGAGCCCGGAGAATTCGCTGATGACCGGACAAATCCTGTTTGTCGATGGTGGCGCCGAATGTCTCCTGCGCGGAGAGCATTCATGGTGAGCCGCGAATCAACACCGAGCCGTCCGGCGCTCACCCTGTCCACCAATATGTTGTACGGGGTGGGTTCGATCGCTTTTGGGGTGCATCTGACGGTGCTCACTTCCGCCCTCCTGCTGTTCTACAACCAGGTGGTGGGACTGCCGGCGGCGTGGGTTGGCGCGGTGATGATGGTGACGCTGATCTTCGACGCGATCTGCGATCCGTTGATTGGCGAATGGTCGGATCACACGCGATCGCGATGGGGCCGGCGTCATCCGTTCATGTACGCCTCCGCGGTTCCGGCCGCGGTTGCATTCTACTTCCTGTTCGATCCACCGCTGGATTGGTCGAAGAACCACCTGCTCATTTACCTGGCCGTGATGCTGGTGACGGTGCGAGTGTTGCTGAGCCTGTACGAAATTCCCAGCTCGGCGCTGGGACCGGAACTCACTCTGGACTACGACCAGCGCACGAGCCTGATGGGTTCGCGCTTCTTTTTCGGAACCCTGGGCGGGGCGGGAATCTCGGTGCTCGCGCTTCAGGTCTTCCTGCGCAAGGACGCGACCCATCCGCTGGGCCTGCTGTACGCCACGGGCTATCGCGAGACGGCGCTGGTCGCGGGCATCGTGATTTTCTTCTCGATCATGATCTCATGCGTGGGCACTCATCGCTTCATCGCGAGCCTGGTCCATGAGCCGCGAGTACGAGGCACGTGGCGTGAGAAGTTCAAGGAGGTCAGTGGCACGCTGACGAATCGATCGTTTCTCGCGCTGACGGTTTCGGGAGTAATCGGCGCTATTTCGGCCGGCCTCCGGCAGGGACTAGATTTTTATATCTCGGCGTATTTCTTCGGGCTCACGCCCGCGCAGATGTCGTATCTGGCCGCGGCCGCGCTGTTCGCCGCCTTTGCCGGCGTTGCGCTGGCGCCGGCAGTCTCGCGGCGATTCGGAAAGAAGCCGGCGATGATCGGCGTCTTCTTCGCTTCGTTGTTCGCCTCAGTCGTGCCAATCGCGGGGCGCCTGCTGGGGCTGCTGCCGCCCAACGGCACCGAAGCATTGTTCGTTATCGTCCTCATTTTCCAATTCTTCGCCGCGACCCTCGGCCTGTGCGGATTCATCATCGTAAGCTCGATGATGGCCGACGTGGTCGAAGACGCGGCGGTCTCCACCGGACAGCGATCGGAGGGCCTGCTGTTCGCCGCCAACGGCCTTATATCGAAATGCGTCACGGGAGTTGGCACTTTCCTTTCCGGACTTATCCTCGCGTGGGTGAGCTTTCCGCAGCACGCGATACCAGGCCAGGTGGACCCAGCAATCCTGCGTCATCTCGGCATGGTCTTCCTGCCGATAGTCGCGACGTTCAGCGCAATTGCGATCGCTGTGCTGACGCTTTACGACATCGACCGCTCCACGCATCAGAAAAATATCGAGCGCCTTGCGAGCGCCAACAATCCCGGCTCGGACGCCGGCGCCGCAGCGAACGTGGTTGAAGATGAGAGCATAGCGGTATCGGCGCGGGTTTTGTGAAACGGCTGCCCACCCCAGACCAGCCGGGCAGCACGGGAAGATGGGAGGCGGACAATGAACAGAAGAGCATTCCTGAGAGCAATCGGAATAGCCTCGCTCATCCCGATCTTGCCGCGCCAGTTGTGGGCAGCGGCTACAGCGAGTTTCAGCCGGCGGCGTCCTTCCGACGCCACCTGGCCTTCGCCGGCGGCGTGGAAGCAACTCAACGATGCGGTCGGCGGAAATTTGATTCCTGTCGAGTTTCCGCTTTCGATTCTCAAAACCGATCCGGACAGCGCCGCTGCCAGGCTTCTCATGAACAACATCCGAAATCCGTACTACATCGGCGATCAGCCGGGGCTCACGCAGACCCTGGGATGGGTCGATGCGTGGGCGACCAAGCCGAGCGTTTACGCGGTCGCGGCGCGCAATGCCAATGACATCGCCGCGGCGGTGAATTTTGCCCGCGAAAATAACTTGCGCCTTGCGGTCAAGGGCGGCGGCCACAGCTACCAGGGGACGTCCAACGCGCCCGATTCGCTGCTGATCTGGACCCGGCACATGAACGAGATCACGATGAATCCCGCATTCGTTGCGCAGGGCTGCGAGCAAACAGTAAAACCGCAACCCGCAGTGACACTCGGCGCCGGAACGATCGGAATTCAGGCCTACGACGCGGTTACCACCAAGGGCGGAAGATACGTCCAGGGAGGAGGATGCCTGACGGTAGGCCTGGCGGGTCTGGTTCAAGGGGGCGGCTTTGGCAGTTTTTCGAAGCGCTATGGCACCGGCGCAGGGAGTTTGCTGGAAGCCGAAGTAATCACCGCCGACGGGCAGATTCGCGTCGCGAATGCGTGCACCAACCCCGATTTGTTCTGGGCGCTCAAGGGCGGTGGCGGCGGCACCTTCGGCGTGGTGAGCAAGATGACGCTGCGTACCCACGATCTTCCCGATTTCTTCGGCGCTGCCAATTTCAGCGTCAAGGCGTCTTCAGACGACGACTATCGGCGCCTGATCCGCGAGTTCGTGAGCTTCTACAAGGACCATCTATTCAACGAGCATTGGGGAGAGCAGGCCAGAGTGAGCCCCGGCAACACTCTCGAAGTCGCCATGGTCTCTCAGGGATTGGACATCGAGCAGGCGAAAAAGGTCTGGCAGCCGTTTCTGGACTGGGTAGCGCGTTCGCCCAACGCGTATTCGCTTGAAGGCCGAACGCCTTTCGCGAGCATACCGGCGCGCCACTTCTGGGACATGCAGTGGTGGAAAGAACACTGGCCGGAAGCCGCTTTCCCTCGAAACGGCAGTATTTTGCACGCACTGCTTGACGACGTCCTCGTACACGTGATGTCGCAGCCTATCCTGGACTTCGACCAGCGGCCGGGCGCGGGACCCAATAACGGGTGGTGGAAGGGAAACACGGGGGAGGCCGCCTGGTTCATTTGGGGATACGAGTCGCTGTGGATGCCCGAGTCGCTGCTCGAGAATGACGACTCCCAGCAGCGTCTCGCCGACGCGTTGTTTGCAAGCTCGCGGATCTCAGGTGTCAGTCTGCACTTCAATAAGGGACTCGCCGGAGCCCCGCCCGATGCGATCGCCGGCGCGAAGGACACCGCGACGAATCCAGCGGTATTGACCGCCTTTGCGCTTGTGATCGTGGGCGACGGTCAGCCACCCGCGTATCCGGGAATCCCCGGGCACGAGCCATCCATCGTTGACGGCCGAAAGGCCGCTGCTCGCATCGATCAATGCGTGGATCAACTACGCACTATCGTCCCGAACGGGGGAGCATACGTGAGCGAGAGCAATTACTTTGAGAAGGGATGGCAGCAAGCATATTGGGGCGGCAACTACCCTCGCCTCGCTGAAATCAAAAGGAAATACGACCCGGACGGGCTATTCGTCGTCCACAATGGAGTTGGCTCGGAACAGTGGAGCAAGGACGGCTTCACCAAGTTGTGAGCCGCGGCGGATTCGCGTTCAACTTTGTCTATGGGCCATATCGTCGTAGCCCGGCAAGAGGCTTCGATTGACGCATCGATGCCGTACTGCCATATCGATGCGGACGGAGGTTGCAAGAATGGCAAGATCAACCAGCCAGTTGATGATAGTAGTGTTGTCGGTATGTTTGACGGGTTTGTTTGCCGGCTCCTCCGCTGCCGCCGGAGGAAATTGCCAGGCCAAGCTGGTAGGTAAATCTTTCGATTGCAATATCAAGAACTCGGATGGACCAGCAACGACCGACTGCTTTGAATTCAGCACCGAGGGCGCGTCTCAGCATTTTGATTTTTTCGATCTAACCAATAACTTCGGCTGCGCTTGCGCCACGACAGGTTCTTTCAAATCGCCCAAGTTCAATAGTTCGCCGGATTCCTTTGAATGCGTGGATGGGTCCGGAGATCAAATCAGCGGCAAACTAAAGGGCAAGAAGATCAGCGGTCACGGTAGCAGCAACGACGGCAGTTCGCTGATCTATTCCTGCACGCTCATAACAAACGGATCTTGCGGGTGATCTTGTTCCGGGCGTAGAGCCCGGTCGAAGATCTATCTCGAGACAGAACTTTACCAGAAGCGGACGCGGCCGGTGTCAACGTGAACGAAGTTGCTCTTCGGGTAGTAGCCGACGCCGCCTGATCGCTGCGCCAATGCGGCGCCGCGGAGCTGCGGGAGACTGCGGCCCGGCACGCAAATGTCGATGGCCTTGCCATCGATATGGAGGCTGTGCACCGCGACGCCTTCGCTGTTCGCATGGAGCATCGCGTTGGTCAGCGGCGAGCGGTATCCGGAAATCACCTGGAACGGCTCGTTGGTGCCGAGCCGCTGATGGATTCGCGTCAGCAAATCGAGCAGTGCGGGATCGATCGGCTTAACTTCGTTGGCGCGGAAGTCGCGCAGGATGTAGTTGACGCGATCGAGCTCGCCGGGGATGTAACGGCCGTTTTCCCAGTAAGTCGTGGTCAGGCTTTCGCCGGTGTGCAGCGCGTAGAACTTGAGCGAGCGGCGTCGAAGCTGGACCGTCGTGCGCGCCATCGCGACCGCCGGCACAACTAGCTGTACCGCGGCAATCGCGCCAATTCTCAGAAAATTACGCCGTGTTACTTCCACCAATCCCCGCGAGCGATCTGCCCGAATCCCCGAGGCAGTCAGTTTAACAACTTCGCAAGCACGGGCCAATCTCTCCAAGAGGTTTGATATTGTCTTAATTTGAATTTTCCGTTACCAGCGTAGTGTGAAGTCTGCTCACATTCAGGTACGACGCCTTGTGCCAACCGATGCCGCATTATATCGGGACATTCGACTGGAAGCGCTTCAATGCAATCCAGAGGCATTCGGCAGCACGTTCGAGGCGGAAAATCCCCAGCCTCTGACTTGGTTCGCGGACCGGCTTGGCGGTTCAGTGGTGTTTGGCGCTTTCCATGGCCCGGATCTAGTCGGAATCGCTGGATTGTCGATCGGCGAAGGAAAAAAAGAGTCTCATAAAGGCCTGCTCCGTAGCATGTACGTTCGGCCTGCCTCAAGAAGGGCTGGGATCGGACGGCGGCTGGTCGAGACCATAATCGAACTTGCACGCCACCAGATCGAACTGCTCCAACTCGCCGTGGTTAGGGACAACGAACAAGCGCGGCGACTATATGCCAGGCTGGGCTTCTTGGAATATGGGATCGAAAAGAACGCTCTAAAGGAAGGTGGCCGCTACTACGACGAGGTTCTTATGGCAATGGACCTGAAGCCAGATTGAAATTAGAACACCACCAGAGGTTTCATCTACCGCCGTTGGGGATGAACTTTTCAGCCTGACGCCTTCGAATTTTCCGTGCTACTTTATAGAGGATGAACAACCCGATGCCGCGCGCTCGCCGGATTCGCCCGAAACCTTGCGGAACCTGCTTGCTGCAAAAATGACTTTTGACGGAACGAAGCTACCGATGGTAGTGCGGCCCTCTCCGACCCACCACATATGGTATATATTCGCGGGCGCCCTACTTTCTTATTTTCTTCAGCGCCTGCTCGACGCCCGGCATCCGCTTGGGCAGCTCTTTGCCTTGCATCCTCTGGAGAATCCCGCCCATCCCGAGCACCATGTGATGCGAGTGGGCGTTGCGAATCGAGGTGCTGAAGCCCATCGCGTCCTGCGCCGAATTGACCGCCCACTTGACCATCCGCAGCGTGAAGCGGTCGCTCTCGGCGATTCGATTCGCCAGCGCCATCGTTTCGGTCTCGAGATCGGCGCGCGGCACCACCATATTGACGAAGCCGAGGCGCGCGGCCTCCTCGGCGTCCACGAAGCGGCTCTGAAAAAGAATTTCCTTGGCCTTGCGCGGCGCCATGTCCCACGGAATCGAGAAGTACTGCAGCAGCGACGGCAGGAACTTGGCATCGTCCGACGCGACGACCAGATCCATCGCCGCCGCGAACATCCAGCCGCCGAAGATGCACAGGCCCTGCACCTGCGCGATGGTGGGCTTGTCGAGATCGCGCCATCGCAGCGTGTTGTCGAGGAACATTTCGCGCGAGCGCGCATACTCGCCGCGCACGCCCTTGGGAAACGGGCGGCGCTGCTGGTCCTCTTTTTCCTCGGGCGTGCCGAGGTCGTGGCCGGAGCAGAAATTCTCGCCGGCGCCGGCGAGAATAATCACGCGGACGTTGTCGTCTGCGTTGGCCGCGGCAAACGCGGCGTCCATTTCTTCGAGCAGTCGCCGCGATTGCGCATTCTTATAGCGCGGCCGGTTGAGGATGACCTTGGCGATGCGGTCGTGCTTTTCGTAGAGAATGGTTTTGTCTTCCATGGTGCTTCATCCTGATTCAGAAGCGGCGCAAAGAAAAGATCCGGGATTCTACGGCCTGCGGCCTTCAGAATGACAGAGGGCGGGCTTGATTGAGAATCGGTGCGTTGAGTACGGTCGGAATCATCTTGCCGAAGGCGGTGTGAACTCATGGCGCTGTGGAAACCCGATCAGACTTTCTACCCGTCGGCGCGAATGGCGATGCAGGCGCCGCGCGAGCAGCTCGGATACGTCGTGACCTTCAATCCGGCGCCGGCCAACGGCAAGCATGACGCGCTATGCGTGCTCGACCTCGATCCAAAATCGAAAACCTATTCGCAAGTCGTCGGCCGCGCCGAAGTGCCCAACACCGGCGACGAGCTGCATCACTTTGGCTGGAACGCATGCAGCGCCGCGCTGTGCCCATATGCGCCGCATCCTCATATAGAGCGCCGCTACCTGCTGGTGCCGGGCCTGCGCTCGTCGCGAATCTACATTTTCGATACCAAGCCTGACGCGCGGAATCCGAAGCTGGTGAAAACGATCGAGGCCGAAGAGATCGCGTCGCGCACGGGCTACAGCCGGCCGCATACGATCCATTGCGGACCCGACGCGATCTACGTCAGCGCGCTGGGCGCACCGAACGGCGACGGGCCGGGCGGAATCTTCCTGCTCGATCACGAAAGCTTCGACGTGCTGGGGCGATGGGAGGTCGATCGGGGGCCGCAGCGGTTCGCGTACGATTTCTGGTGGCATCTCGGCTGGGACGTTGCGGTGACGAGCGAATGGGGCACGCCGAACATGATCGAAAACGGCGTGGTACCTGAACTGCTGCTGGGGAACAAGTACGGGCATGCGATTCACATTTGGAATCTGCGCAACCGCCGCCATCTGAAGTCGCTTGACCTTGGCGCCGAGAATCAAATGGCGCTCGAGCTGCGTCCGTCGCACGACCCGACCAAAACTTTTGGATTCGTCGGCGTGGTAATTTCGACGAAAGATTTGTCGGCGTCGATTTGGCTGTGGCGTCGCGACGCAGGCGACTGGAAAATTCGCAAGGTGATCGAGATTCCCGCCGAGCCCGCCGACGAGAGCCTGCTGCCGCCGGCGCTCAAGCCGTTCAAGGCGGTGCCGCCGCTGATCACCGATATCAACCTGAGTCTCGACGACAAATTTCTGTACGTCGCGTGTTTCGGCACCGGCGACCTGAAGCAATACGACGTGAGCGACCCCTTCAAGCCGAAGGAGACCGGCAGCGTGCGGCTGGGCGGAATCGTGTCGCACGGGAAGCATCCGAAGAGCGGGCCGCTCAACGGCGCGTCGCAGATGATCGAGCTCAGCCGCGACGGGCGGCGCGCGTACATGTCGAACTCGCTGTATGGGGCGTGGGATGCGCAATTCTATCCCGAGGGAGTGCGCGGCTGGGTCGCGAAGATCGATTGCGCGCCCGCGGGCGGCATGACGGTAGATCCCAATTTTTTCACGACCTTCGACGGCGAACGCCCGCATCAGATTCGCCTCGAAGGCGGCGACTCGTCGTCCGATTCGTTCTGTTATCCGTGACGCCGGCGTGGCCGTGGATAGCGGTCGCCGCGCTCGGCGCGTATCACGGAATCGATCCGTCGATGGGCTGGCTGTTCGCGGTCGCGCTCGGATTGCAGGAGCAACGGCGCTCGAAGGTGATATGGGCGCTCGGTCCGATTGCGCTCGGACACCTCGTGTCGATCGCGGCGGTGGTCGCGATTATCGGCGGGCTGCGGCTGTTCTTCGCGATCGATCTGCTGCGCCCGATCGGCGCGGCGGCGTTGATCCTGTTCGGGCTGTTTCGCTTTATCTGGCCGCGCGCGCATCCGCGCTGGGTGGCGATGAGGGTGAATGCGGCGGAGTTGGCGTTGTGGTCGTTCCTGATGGCATCGGCGCACGGCGCCGGCCTGATGCTGTTCCCGATTCTGATCGGCATGACGCCAAATTCCCCGCACGCCCATCACATGGCCGCCGCTCACGCGCACACAGTCGCCCAGGCGATAGCGGTAGTGCTGGTGCATACCGGTGCGATGATCGCGGTGACCGGCGCAATCGCGATCGTGGTCTATGAATGGGTCGGCCTGGCAATCCTGCGCAGCGCCTGGATCAACCTCGACACGATCTGGGCCAGCGCCCTAATAGCCGCCGGAGTCCTCTCGCTGGCGATCTAGTTGCGCGATCGCTCGCGTGGACCAAGAAATCTATCGCCATTGTAATGGATCAGATGCTCCGGGAGTTCAGCGATCCAGACTTCAGTGTCCCACGCAATCTTGTTTGTATGGCGGCGAAATTCGGCCATATCGGGGAATGCCGAAACATAGATCAAACCGGCAGGACAGTTGGCCAGCATCAATTCGAGCTCGAGCACGCGCTTGTAAGACATCGGGCCGTGGGAGGTTACTGCTTCGACCAGAAAAAGCCAGTTCCGTTTCTCGTCGTAAATGATCACGTCCGGAAGCTTGTCGTGCTCCGTAATTGGAATGCCGAGCGTTTTCGATACCTGAGTGTCGATATAGAGATTCTTCTTAGCGGTGTCGCCTAAATACAAAAGCTTGGGCTCTTCGGCAAAGCGCGATGCAAATTGCTCAACGACGGACTTCTGTAGCTTGTTGTGCGACCCTGGCGAGAGCTTGACAAATTTCCCGTCCGGAAACCGGACTGGAATCAAACGTTTTGAACGGCGGCGCTGATAGATCTCGATCAACGAGGTGCGATTCGACAAAAATTTAGCGACGGCCGGCTCCCACAGGGGCGTTCCAAAGGTTTTGATAGCGCTCAGCGCGGCTTCAGAGATTGCATAGTGGGCGCGCGGACTGTTGGTCGCGAGGTCTGGCTCGAAAGGATTGTAGTCCGCGACCCCTGCAAGAACCAGATGATGCAATACCTGGCGGCGTACCGTCTCTCGTGTGTTAGGAGCATAGGCGACGCGGTATTTTGCCCGAATGAAATCCATTAGACCCTTGGTGACTGAGCGGCGATCACGACGAGCTTGCGGCCACGCATCATTCACCCCTAAACCACACAGTGCCAGCAGTGTGAGCGCAGAAATCTGATTTTGTTGAGATCTTGGAAGGCCCAAGGCGCTCAGGACAGATTGGGCTTCGGCAATCTTACCTGACTTCTTCACCGGGGAGCGCCGATGACACTATTAACTATCTCGTCCAAATTCTCGCGGCTATTCTGCTGCTGCCTCACACGCCGTCCAAGGGAGACGATCATATCGCGAGGCGGTAGAGGCATCGCGCGCAACTCCGTTGCGCTCACCTGCGTATTGCCGCTCGATACCCTAAAGTAGGTATCGAGTAACTTAGAGTTGAGGAGCGCCGCCAGCCCCAGGGCTTCGTCCTCGCTCATTTCGTCTCGCATGGAATATATGTAGTTCAAGTGATTCTCGATTCCGAGCAGCGACCCGGGAACCGCGCCTTTCAGCCAAGGTGCTGCGACTAGCCGTCGCGCCTCTTCCTTCGCGCTGAAGCGTCGAAGGAGAACATAGTTCCGGTTGGCTAGCAGCAGGGATTTTTCGCTCGCACTAAGCTTTATGTATTGAGGTTTGCGGGTCTCAATCGGAAAGGTTACCTGCATCGCGAGGACATGGTTCATCCAGATCAGGGGAGCGTAGTCTTCAGACGGAGCACCAGCCTTATCGAGGAACTCAATCGCCCGAAAAGGAACGACTGGTCCCGTGGAGATGTTCATCTCATATTGATGGAGAGAGCCGCTCCATGAATCGACGAGCCGAAGAGCAGCATCCTCCTCTGGGAGAATTGGGAATCGGAAAACTTTAGCGCTACTAGCAATATCAAGGGCGTTGCCGAGAGGGAGCGTCCGTCGCTTGCGCTGAGAGAGGTCCGCTGCACCGGCACTGCCGGAAATTTCGAGCTCGAATCTTTCGTAGCTATGCTGCCATCCGTCATCTCTGATGCCTCTCAGGATTATGCTCTCTTGCAGAACTTCGTCGCGGCCAAAGGCTTCGCGACGTGAGCCGAAGACGTGAACTCCCAGGGGGCGAATGGTTGCGAAAAATTTCTCCCGAAAGAGCCGAAAGTAAGGACCTGATGCGAAACTGCGCGGTGTTATGAATAAAAGCTCACCGCCCTTTCGTAAGAGCGCGGCAGTCGCAGCCATGAAGAGCGCGTAAATGTTTGGCTGCCCATGAACCACGAGAATCGAGGCTTGCGCCCGAGGGTCGTCCTTGGAAATCTTGAAGTACGGCGGATTCGCGACAACTAGATCGAAGCGCTCCGTCGACTCTGTATCAAACAAATGACCGTCGGTCGTGAGCCTTCCGGCGTGGGCCAGTACGAAGTCCTTCCTTTCGATCCTGACTCCCACTTCGACTTGATGCTCTGCGGCCCAACGGTTGAGACCGTCCAGCACGGCAGCAAGAGCCTCTTGCAGATCTGGATCTGTTTCGTACGCGGTTAGTTCGAGTTTACGGATACGCGGTTCGGCTAACGCCAAACGCTCTACAACCGCGCAAAGCAGAGTGCCGGACCCCGCCGCCGGGTCAAGAATGTGCAGCTCCGATGCTCCGGCGCTTGCTTGGCCGGCAATAAAGTCGGCGACTTCGACGGGTGTGAGATATAGCCCGCCAGCTTTACGGACAGCCGCGGTTTTGCGCGCTACGACCTCTGCGCCAAGTTGGTCAGCGAACCGACTCGGACGACCATCCGGGCTGTGACGCTTATATGAAGCCACCGCTTCTAGTATTGTTTGGTCCCAATTGTGGTTTCAATCACGGTGACCCTGCTTTTTTTGCGGGCGGCGGCGTGGCAGCATCGGGGGGTATGAGCGCGTTGCGGATTTTGCTGATCGAGGACGAGGCCCGGCTGGCTAACTCGGTCAAGCAGGGGCTGGTCGAGGACGGCTTTGCGGTCGAAATCGCCGGCAGCGCGGAGGCGGCCGAGCCGGCTATTGCGCGCGGCGCGCTCGATTTGATCGTGCTCGACATCGGGTTGCCGGGGAAAAGCGGGCTCGAACTCTTGCGCGAGATGCGCGCGGCGGGCAACCAGACGCCGGTGTTGATCCTTACGGCGCGCGGAGCGCTCGAAGAACGCGTGGCGGGTCTCGACAGCGGCGGCGACGACTACCTGGCCAAACCGTTTGCGTTTGCGGAGCTGGTGGCGCGAATCAAGGCGCTCGCGCGGCGTCCACGAGCGCCCGCATCGCCGATTCTCAAGGTCGGCGACCTGGAATTCGACACCGTCAAGCGGCGCGCGAAAATCGGCGAGCACAATCTGAACCTGTCGCCGAAAGAAAAGATGCTGCTCGAATTGCTGATGCGCAATGCCGGACAGGTGGTGACGCGCGACATGATCGCGGAGACCGTCTGGGATTCCAACTACAGCTCGCTCACCAACCTGATCGAAGTGTTCGTCAATCGGTTGCGCCAGAAGATCGATCCGCGCGCCGATCGCTCGCTGATAGTCACCGTCCGCGGAGTTGGATACACGATGCGCGCGGAATGAGGCGCGCCCGGCGAGCGCGCACGCTCCCAATGACGATCCGACTCAGGCTAACCATCTATTGGGCTGCGGTGCTGGCGGCGATTCTGCTGGTCGCGGCGATCGCCGCGGTCAAGCTCTTCGCCCGACAGCAATGGAGCGCGCTCGACGCGGCGCTGCTGGAGGAGGCCGAGAATACCGCGGATCAGATTCAGCGCAGCGGTGCGTCGAGCGCGTCTGGGATCCTGCAGCGGCTGAGCCTCGAGACCGATATCGGGCCGGGCCGGCGCGTGCGAATTGTGACCGCGCATGGCGAGATCTTGAACTTCGGTCACGTCCACACAGTCCCGCCGCCGTTCGATCCGTCACTCCCCACGCATCCCGCGATTGTCGGCGATCACGCCATCAGGTTCGCGGTCGTTCCAATGATGTACAACGGCCAGCTCGCCTACCTGCAAAGCGGAGTGCAGGTGGCGCTGGTGCAGGAATCGGTTGACCGTCTGCGCAATCTGTCGCTGCTCATGCTGCCGATCGTGCTGCTGCTCTGCGTCGGCGGCGGATATTTGCTGGCAGGTCGCGCCCTGCGCCCGATTGAAGCGGTCACCGCGGAGCTCAACGCGATCGGACCGACGAATCTCAGCTCGCGGCTGACGGTCCCGCCGGTATCCGATGAGGTCGCGCGGCTGACGGCGGAAATCAACCTGCTGCTCGAGCGGCTGGAGCGCGCGTCGGCGACCGAGCGCCGGTTCGCGTCGGACGCCGCGCATGAACTGCGGACGCCATTGGCGGTGCTGCGCACGGGGCTGGAGGTAGCGCTGGCGCGCGAGCGCACGGCCACGGAAAATCGCGCGGCGTTGGGCGCGGCGCATCGCGAGGCGCTGTCGCTGTGCCGGATTGCCGACGAATTGCTGATGCTGTCGCGGCTCAACGGCGAAGTAATGGTCGATCGGCACAAGCTGAATCTTCGCGCGCTGCTGAGCGAGATCGCGGGGACGGTCGGACCGCTGGCGCAGGCGCGCGAGATAAAGCTTTCGGTTGACGCGCCCGAGGACGTTTTCGTCAATGGCAACGAGGGACATCTGCGCCGCCTGATAGTCAACCTGCTCGACAACGCGCTCAAGTTCACGCCGGCGGGCGGCGCGATCGAAGTTGGGCTGAAGAGCGATGCGAACCGCGCGATACTGCGGGTCGCGGACACCGGCGAAGGAATTCATCCGGCGGAGTTGCCGCACATTTTCGATCGGTTTTATCGCGGCGCCGGCTCCCCCGGCGAAGGCAGCGGGCTGGGTCTCAGCCTGTGCCGCGAAATTGCGCGCGCGCACGGCGGCGAGATCGCGGCCGCGAACCTTCCGGCGGGCGGAACCGCATTCGTCGTGTCGCTGGCGCTCTATCGCGAAGATCCGAATCGAGCGACCGCTCCGCTTCGATAGCCGCTGCCCGTCGCAATCAGCTAAATGTCCATTAATTTGGCCGGCTGGCGGGCCACTGTTAGAATTTCGGCGATGGAGCAATCTTGCCGCCACCGAACTGTAGCCGTGCTTGCCATCGCGATCCTGGCGTGGACGCCGGCGGCATCCGCCGCGAGCATTACCCTGTCCGACGCTATCGATCGCGCGCTGCACGTCGCGCCTGCCGTCGATGTCGCGGCCGCGGCGAGCGATATGAGCGTCGCGCACGTGCGCGAGCAGCGCGCGCCGCTGTTTCCAACCGTCGGCGCGGGCGCGGAGTACTACCAGGCGCCGGGCTACAGCGAGGTCGTATCGAACCGCGGACTGTCGGCCGGGATGCTGACGCTGGACTACACGGCGTGGGACTGGGGACGGCGGCGGGCGCTGTTGCGCGCGGCGGAATACGTGAACGAGGCCTCGCGGCTAGGGGTGGCGGCGGCGCGTGCGCAAATTGTGTTCGACGCGTCGATCGCTTACTTCGATCTGCTGCGCGCGCGCGGAACTCAACGGGCGTTGCAGGCCAGCCTGGAGCGGATGACGCGCTACGTGGCCACTATACAGGCGCTCGAAAAAAGCGGGCGCGTGATCGCCAACGACGTGCTGAAATTCCGCACCGCGCGCGACAACACCGAACTGGCGCTCGACGCTGCGCGCAGCAACAGCGAGCGCGCGAACGCAACCCTGGGCATTTTGATCGGCGAGCCCAATCAGCGGGATCTCGACATCGCGGACATCTCCGGACCTCTGCCGAAACCGTCGGGCGACCTCGCGCAAAGCCCCGTGATGCAAGCGGCGCAGCGCGCGATCGCGTCGGCGGATTCGCAAATCGTTGCGGCCAAGGCCGAGCGGCTGC
Organism: uncultured delta proteobacterium; assembly: GCA_963717005.1. Lineage (GTDB taxonomy): Bacteria > Desulfobacterota > Binatia > Binatales > Binataceae > Binatus. The sequence goes on along the minus strand of OY970324.1, from coordinate 2,125,761 downwards.
CGACCTTCCAGGTAGCGTTAACCACCGGCTTCGTCGGCATCGATCCACCCCAGACCATCGCGCACAACTTCGGCGGATCGTACGACGGCGTAATGTCGGTGCCGATATTCGACGGCGGATTGATCGCGTCGCACATCGATCAGGCTAAAGCGAAAGCTCATTCGGCGACGGCGCAGGCGCGGCAGGCCGAGTACCTTTTGAAGCGGCGGGTGGCGGATGCGTCGCTGCGCTACGACGAGGCGAATCGGCAGCTCGCCATCCTGTCGCGCGCGCAGCCGACCGCGGACGACAACTTCGGGCTGACGTGGACCCGCTTCCTCGGCGGCGGCTCGGCCACGATCCTCGAGGTGCTGGACGCTTATCAGCAGGCCGAGCAGCTGCGGCTTCAGCACTTCGACCAGGAATTCAACGCGCGCGAAGCGGTGGCGGAAACCAGCCTGCTGTTCGGCCGCGTCCAGTGATGATGAGAGCGGCGGCGAACTCGCGCCTCGCTGCAATCTTCGCCGTCGCGCTGGCGATGATGCTGCTGGCGGGATGCGGCGGCGAAAAGACCGCCGGCGGCGAGAACCCGACGCCGTCCAATCCCACCCTGCTGGTGAGTGCGGCCAAGGCCGAAATTCATCCGATGACCAGCGAGTTGCGGCTGCTCGGCAAGACCGTCGCGACGCACCACGTAATTATACGCGCGCCTACGGCGGGCCGGGTGACCGGGATGAAACTGGTCAGCGGCGATTCGGTGCGCAAGGGCCAGGTCGTCGCCCACGTGATCAATCGCGAGATCGAAGCGGCCGAGGCCGGGCTCGCGGTCGCGCGCAAGATCGATCCGCAGGACGCGCCGGCGCTGGGAGCGTCGGTCGGGCGCTACAATCACAGTGCGGGGATACCGGTGGTCGCGCCGGAATCGGGAATCGTCTCGCAACCGCCGGTCAGCAGCGGCCAGATGGTCGCCGATCTCGACACGATTGTCGATCTGATCGATCCGGCGAGTCTTTATGTCGATACTTCGGTGCCGCTCAGCCAGCTTTCGCTGGTGCGCCCCGGGATGGCGGCGACGGTGACGACGCCGTTTCGGCCCGGGGTTGAGTTTCCCGCTCGGGTTGACGCGATCCTGCCGAGCTTCGACGCGACCAGCGCGAGCTCGTCGGTGCGGACTGACTTCACCGGCCCCGAGCGAATCGCGGAAGCGGGCGCGCCGGTTGAGGTGCGGGTCGAGACGGCCAGCGTGCCGGACGCGATCGTAGTTCCGGGCGGCGCGCTGTTCCAGGATGAGGGCGTCGAAAAATACCACGTGTTTGTAATCGGCGCCGATGGCCGCGCGCATCGCACGGACATCAAGGTCGGGCTGCGCGATGGCGATCGGGTGCAAGTGACCGCGGGGATCAAGGCCGGCGATCTGGTCGTGACCTCGGGCGGCTATGCGTTGTCCGACGGCCTCGCCGTTCGCGTCGCGCAGGGCAATCAATGACGCGCAGCAGCTCGACGCTGGCAATGCTGTCGGTGCTTGCAGCCAGCGTGCTGGGAGTGATCCTGGCGCGCACGATTCCGAGCGCGGTATTCCCCGAGATCATTTTTCGCCGCGCGACGATCCTCGCCGACAGCGGCGATCTGCCCGCCGGACAGATGCTCGCGTCGGTGACGCGGCCGCTGGAGGAAAGCGCCTACGGCGTGCCCGGCGTGACGCTCGTTCGATCTACGACGACGCGCGGCAGCGCCGAGATAGACGTCACCTTCGGCGAAGACGCCGATCCGCAAATCAGCTTCCAGATGCTGAGCGCGGCGGTCGCGCACACCCGCTCGCAGCTGCCGACCGATACGACCGTCGATGCGGTGCTGCTGACCACCGGGACCTTTCCCATCGTCGATATCAGCCTGAGCTCGAAGACTCGCAGCCTGCCCGAAATTACCGACCTCGTGAATTACGATCTGGTCCCGAGCCTCCATCGAATCGACGGCGCCTACCGGGTCGGCGTAATCGGAGGCAAATATCGCGAGTTCGTAGTGCGGCTCGATCCGGCGCGGATGCTGCAGCATGACTTGTCGCCGGGCGACGTTGTTGCGGGGCTGGCGAAAGACAATGTGGTCGCGTCGGCCGGCCGCATGAACGAATCGCATCGGATGCTGTTGACGGTGGTGACCACCGACTTGCATCAAGCCGCGCAGGTTGCCGCGGTGCCGCTCACGGCGACCGGCGGTCAACCGGTGCGGGTCAGCGATGTGGGGTCGGTCGAGCTTGGGATCCGGGAAGACTACGTCCGCGCGGCGTCCGAGAATGGCGCGGCGGTACTGGTGGGAGTCTCGCGGCGTCCGAGCGGCAGCACCGAAGAGGTCGCGGCCGAGGCGCGCGGGATCCTGGCGGAGTTCCGCCAGCGCTATCCGGACGTTCAATTTTCGATTTCTTACGATCAGTCGTCGCTGGTCGCCGAATCGCTCAAAAGCGTGCGCGATGCGATCGTGCTCGGCCTCGCATTGTCGGTGCTGGTGGTGCTGGCGTTTACGATGAGCCCGCTGAGCGCGCTGGTCGCGGCCGTCGTGGTGCCGTGTACCGTGGCGATTACATTCATCGTGATGAAGGCGGCGGGGCTGACTTTCAACATGATGACGCTGGGCGGGTTGGCGGCCGGAATCGGGCTTTTCATCGACGACGCAATAGTGATGATCGAGGCGATTCATCGCGAACTCGCCGGCGGCAAGTCCACCACCGATGCGGTGGCGGGCGCGCTCAAGCATCTTCAGCGTCCGCTGGTCGCCTCGACGCTGACGGTGATCGTGGTCTTCGGACCGCTGGTTTTTACTTCGGGCATCACCGGCATTTTCTTCCGCTCGCTGGCCGCGACGCTCGGCGGAGGATTGGCGATTTCGCTGGTTCTCGCCCTTTACTTCACGCCTGCGATGGAGCTGGCGATTGCGCGGTTTCGCGGTCGCGCGCGCGAAGCGGGACGAATCTATCACGCCGTTCAGACCGCGTTTCTGACCGCGGTCCGGCCCTTCATCCGAATTCCCGCGCTGGCGCTTCCGGTTGCGATCGTTTCGTTGGCCGGTGCGTACTTCGTTTACAATAATATCGGGACCGACTATCTCCCGCCGCTCGACGAAGGCGCATTCATTCTCGATTACATCACGCCGCCGCAGAGCACGATGGCCGACACGACCGCGCTGCTCGATTCGATTCAGTCAATTCTGAAATCGACGCCTGAAGTCGTCGCGTTCAGCCGCCGGACCGGCACCCAGCTCGGATTTTTTCTGACCGAATCCAATCGCGGCGATATGTCGGTGCGGCTGAAAGCCGATCGTAAGCGCAGTATCGACGATGTCATAGATTCAATTCGCAAGCGCATCCTGAATTCGGTCCCGGGCGTGCGAGTCGAGTTCTCGCAAGTGTTGCAGGATCTGATCGGCGATCTTTCGGGCGTTCCGGAACCGATCGAGGTCAAGGTTTTCGGTCCCGATCAGAAGACCATCGAAGCCACCGCGCGGCAGGTGGCCGATAAGATGCGCTCAATCCACGGCCTGGTTGACGTCAACAACGGCATCGTCGAGAGCATCCCGGAGCAAGCGGTCGTCGTCGATAACACCTTGGCGTCGCACTACGGATTGAGCGCCAATGATGTCCGCAGCGCGCTCGATTCGGTGATTCAAGGGACCGTCGCGACCAGCGTGTTGTCGGGCGACCGGCTGGTCAATGTGCGGGTGCGCTACCCCGACGCATTCCACGAGGATCTCGGAACTCTGTCGGAGGTTATCCTCAAGTCGAGCACCAATGCGCGCGTCCCACTCGCGTCGGTCACGAAAATAAACTTTCTCGGCGCAACCAACGAAGTCGATCGCGAACGGCAGCGTCCGGTGGTGCACGTCACCGGGCGGCTCGAGGGCATCGACCTCGGCACCGGGGTCAACGCGGTGAAACAGAGCCTCGCGAAGATGCCGCTCGCGGCGGGAGTTTCGCTCGAATACGGCGGGCTCTACGCACAGCAACAGCAGGCGTTCCACGAGCTCGCGCTGGTGCTGGTGGCGGGAACGATCATGATGTTCCTGATTCTCATCTGGGAGTTCGCGCGCGTCGCGCCCGCGATCGGATGCCTGGTCGCAGCGATGTCGTGCCTGGCCGGCAGCTTCATCGCGCTCGACCTGACCGGCATGACGCTGAACATTTCATCGTTCATGGGAATCATCATGGTGGCGGGAATCACCGCGAAGAACGGCATCCTGCTGCTCGACCATGCCGAGCGTGAAGTCGGCGCAGGTACTCAACCGGGCGCGGCGTTGTTCGACGCGGCGACCGTGCGACTGCGGCCGATCATGATGACGACTCTCGCCACCGCCGCGGGCCTGTTCCCGCTCGCGCTCGGCTACGGCGCGGGCGCCAAGGTGCAGCAGCCGCTGGCGATCGCGGTGATCGGCGGTCTCGCGTTCGCGATGTTCCTCTCGACTCCGCTCGCGGGTGGAATTTATCTGTTGGGAACACGCGGCAAGAACCGCGATGCAGTTGGCCAGTCGCGGGGCAAAACGCTTTAGACCACGCCCGGCAACAGTCTGTACCGAACCATACCGATGTAACGGCGGTACTCGGGATCGGCGGCCAATAGTGTTTCTTCCTGGCTGATTCGCCAGACCATGAAGGGGAGCGTCAGCGCGATCAGGATTACGTTGCGTTCACTGGCAAACGACATCGCGTAGCCGATCGAGAGTATCAGCCATCCGAAGTAGATAGGGTGGCGAACCAGCCGAAAGGGACCTTTGGACACGATTCCGCGGTTGGCCGGCAAGATACCGAAGCTGCGGCCCATATAGACGCGCGCGACTTGTGTGATCACGACGCCCAGCAACTCGCAGACCAGTCCGGCGGTCGCGAGCGCGCCAACCGACGCGGCGATCGGACGCATCAGGCACGGGAGAATCAGCATGCCGCCGGATGCGGCCAGCGTCCGCGGATTCACCGTCACGCTGCGCGGCGCAAATCGCGCAAACGACATGACCGCCATGACCGCCGCGCCCGTCAGCCAGACCAAGTTCGCAACGCCCGCCAGAGTGAAGCTGATTTCGCGGCCGGCCGGCAGCATCGCGATCAAGAAGGACGCCGCGAGCACGCAGTCGCCGAGCGCGCGCCTCAATCCGGCGACGGTTACATGCGATCGCGGAACTGCGGCGGACGCAACGCGCGCGGCGACGGCTTCCATGAATACATAGTGCGCTAGCTACATTATACTAAGCAAACAATCGCGAAATATCAGTGAGAATCACACTAACTATTGAGTTCTATAGTCACTTCTAACTATCGCAGTACACTGAAGCTTGTCCTCAATTGGCTATTCAGTTCAGTCAGCTCGCGTATCGGTCACGAAGCCTGAGTCGCAGCTTATCCCGGTCGCCATTGCCGCCCGCGCCACCTTTGCCTAAGATGTCCTCTCTGACGCTTCCCGGAGTGCCGAGGTGGCGGAATGGCAGACGCAGAGGACTCAAAATCCTCCGTGGGTAACCACGTGCGGGTTCAAGTCCCGCCCTCGGCATTCAACGTATTGCTATGACGACAGCGTGAAGATGGCGACGCTATAGGCGACGGCGAGATTCTGAGAATAGGTGCTGGTTTTGTGCCGGTTGGCCTCGCGCGGGGTGAAATAAACGGCCGGATTGGGCTCATGACAATCACCAAAGACGCCAGACTCGCCATGGGCGCTGGTGCCACACGGGGATCGCAGCTCCGTGCGGGTTCGACCCCCGCCCCCGGCACAACAACCCTCCCTCTTTGTTGAGATGTTTCTAAAGCCTTGTCCGATTGATCTGGGCCCCGTTTTGCCGTCGGGCCCGGAGACGCCGCCCGTACCGGGCTCATACTTCAACTCGTTCTGCTTCATTTGCCGGTTCCGATGAGGTGGACCATCTGAGGATCGCCCATCGCGTTGTCGTCGATCATCAGAGAATCCTTCACCTCGCCGGTGGAACTCGGAGTGAACGTCACTTGGATTTTGCACTTGCCGCCGGGAGGCAGTGTTGCGGGGCAATTGTTGATCGCGGTGTAGTCGGCAACATTGGGAACGCCTCGGATGATCACCGGTATGCCGGGGTTTTTCTTATTGCCCTTCGGATTCGAGACGCTCACGTTTTTCGATTTCGACGATCCCACCTTGACCTTGCCGAAGTTCAGCGCCCTTGGCTTGATCTTAAGTTTCACCGGTACCGGCGTGGGTGTTGGAGTTGCCGTCACCGTAGGGGTCGGCGTCGCAGTCGCGGTGGCAGTCGCTGTCGTTGTGGCAGTCGCGGTTGCCGTTGGGGTGGGAGTCGCAGTCGCGCTCGGTGTCGGCTGGGAGACCACGATCTCGCCCTTCACGCACAGCCCCTCTACGTCGTGAAAGCCCGCCACCCCGGATGCGCTCCAGCTCTGAAGGATGGCGCCGCTGGCGATGTCGACCTTGAAGACCACTCCGCTGTTCTGATCGGAGGTCCAGAACGACGTCCCATCCGGATCGAGCGCCAGCGCGGACAGGGCAGGCGCTGGGTTGGAGGGTTCAATCGTGGACGCGAGATAGTGCTGAATCTGGTTGCCGCCCGCGTCGAGCCGCGTGACCTCTGCGGTGTCGGCCACCACTACCTCGCCGTTGGGCCGGATACGAAGAGCGAAGGCCGCCGAGTTCGGCAGCGGAGCCAGATTGAAGTTCGACTCCTGAGAATTGGAGCAAATATTGTACCTGAAAATGTTCACGCCTTCGGAGGTGTAGAACATCGTGCACTGGTCAGCGGCCAGATCAATCCAATCGACGCCCCTGTTCTCGACTGCGGGAGAGAACGTCGCTAGTGGAGCGCCGGTGGTGGTGAACTCGAGGATCTGATGGGTACCGTCCGCCTGACCTGTGTACACGTTGCCGGCGGCGTCGAAGGTGACCGATTGCGGATCGAGGTTGTAGCCGCTTCCGAAGAGCCTTAAAATGGTGCCCGTCGGGTCGAATTCGGTTGCGTTGTTCGCGTCGAAGTTGGTTGTGATCAGGTCGCCACTCGAATCGAAACCGCAGCCGTCCTCCCCGAGCGAACCACTCGCGGTCTCGAGCGCAGCCAAAATAGTCCCGGCTTGAGTAAATTCAGTGTAGAGCCCATTGCCTGTCCCCACCAACACCGTGCCTGTCGGGATTAGCGTATCGGTTGGCTGCGAAAACAACTCCGCCTTGATGGCGTTGTACGCATCTTGTGTAAGGGGTGACGTTGTCACGCTTGATCCATTAAACACGATCGTTATCGGCCCCGTGAACGATGCGGTTGTTTGTGTCTGATTCGGGGTTACATCCACTATGCCGTCAATCAGATCAACCTCCACACCCGTGGTTGTTACCCCGTCCTGAGCATACAAATATCTGGCAATGAACTGAGTTCCACGATTACCGATGTCGCCGTATCCCGAATGAATGTGGTTATCCTCTGAATGGCTCATTAGCCCGCTTGTCCATTCAAAGGCCCCTCGTAGTAGCCACGAAAAGGAGAAACTTCCTTGATTGGTCTCTGGGTCGTAAACATACTCGTCGAGTTTGATCTCTGCGCCCTGGGTCCCTCCGGGGATGGACATCGTGCTGCCGTCGGCAAACGTAAGCGTGGCTTGGGCTCCGGGCGACACTTCGATGTCGTCGTTCTGGCTGACCGTATCGCCGTCAGCAAGCGGTTTGCCGTTGTCAGTCACCGAACCAGTCACGCCTGCCGCAGTGCCTATGGAGGGCCCCGGAGTCGCCGTTGCGGTAGGCGTCGGTGTCGCAGTTGCTGTAAATGTCGCCACTACGGTAGGTGTGGCCGTGATGGTAGGTGTGGCTGTTAAAGTACCTGTCGGGGTGGCGCTGGCCGTGAAAGATGGAGTGGGAGTCGCGGAAGGTGTCGGACTCGCGGATGGCACTACCAACTTGAAGACCGTCCCAACGTTATGCGCACCGCCGGACGAAGTGGTGCCGTAAAAGTTGCCGTCGCTCCCCTCGACCAGACCGCTGTAAGGATTCGCGCCGTCTGCGCGGTTAGCCTTGCTACAGAACGAGTAGAGGGTAGTCAGTGTACCTGACGGTGTAATTTCGAAGACAGTGCCGCAGTTGTTTTGGCCTCCTACGTTGGTGGTTCCATAGAAGTTGCCGTCGCTCCCCTCGACTAGGCTGGCTTCAACCCCGGGACGGCCGTCGGTGCAGTTAGGTTGGCTACAGAACGAGTGCAGCGTCGTCAACCCGCCCGAAGGCGTGATCTTGAAGACCGTCCCAGCCTTATTGGTTCCCCCTCCCGAAGTGGTGCCGTAAAAGTTGCCGTCGCTCCCCTCGACCAGACTGGCTTGAGGATTCCCGCCGTCTGCGCCGTTAGGTTGGCTGCAGAACGAGTAGAGCGTGGTCAGCGCGCCCGACGGTGTGATTTCGAAGACAGTGCCGCAACTGTCTGGGCCGCCCCCTTGTTCGGTGGTTCCGTAGAAGTTGCCGTCGCTCCCTTCGACCAGACCAGCCACTGGCCCGACACCGTCGGATGCTGTTTGGCCGAACGAGTACAGCGTCGTCAACTCGCCCGAAGGCGTGATCTTGAAGACGGTGCCGTAGTTTCCTACAATAGGCTCAGGCGAGACGAAGCCTCCGACATAAGTGGTTCCATAAAAGTTGCCGTCGCTCCCCTCGACCAGACGGGAGTCGGGATTTTGGCCGTCGTCACAATATGGGCCAAGGACGCTGCAGAACGAGTACAGCGTAATTAGCACGCCGGAAGGCGCGATCTTGAAGACGGTACCTTTGTATGCGTCGTTTTCGCTGCCGTCCCAAGCGAATCCTCCAGTGGCTCCGTAGAAGTTGCCGTCAGTCCCCTTGACCAGACCGGCTGAAGGGTCTCCACCGTCTGGGCAATTGGGGAAGCCCTGAGTGCAGAACGTGTAAAGGGTAGTCAGGGCACCTGACGGTGTGACTTTGAAGACGGTGCCAGAAGGTCCCGACGTAGTCCCGTAGTAGTTGCCGTCGGTCCCTTCAATCAGGGCGGAAGTAGGATAATCACCGTCAGAGCAAAATTGCCCAACACTGCAAAAGGAGTAAAGCACCGTCTCTGTCGCGATCTGTGCGCCTAAGCTCGCCGCATCTGCGGTATGCGGCTTCGCGGCAGTTCCGTGGCTGAAGGCGTGCGCTGACGTAAGGATCGTTGCCGCGACAATCGGAAGAATCGCAAAGCAGAGAACGAAGATCCTGATTTTTCGTCTAGGATTCTCTCCGCCGGCAAATCTCCTTTGCCGAGTTTCATGCCTCATATGCCTTCTCAACTTCCAGTTCCGATGACTTGGACCGATGGTGGATTCCGGCCAAAAACTTTCCAGTGCTACGCCTCATGCGAATCCGTGTCGTGCGTCGTGCTTTTCGCCACAGGCTCGTGTTGACGCCGAACCGGCGACCGCCTTCCCGATCAAGACCCACTGTGGCGACGACCTAAGCGTCAGGCAGCCGTTTTGTACTTTCAGGCGGGGAGCGAGGAACCAAGACTGCCAGGAGCGCAGGGCTGGAGGTTTCGAAGGGAGTTCTGAGGCGCGACGAGAGCGATATGAGCGGCGGGCTACGCTCCTTTGAGACCTTGACGTCCAGTTGGGACAGCGACCAGGCTGCCTTGCGCGGCCGGGTCGTTGAACGTTCTATGCAGATTGAGCCTGAGTGGCGCGGCGAACCTGCAAGCGGGCGATGTTGTTTATAACGAACGTCGACAGACGCCGAGTATGGAGCCCTGGTGTCCGCGTTCGTCTTTCCGAGCGAAAGGCCGCGTGCCAGAACTTCGGAACCGCTCGCGGCCTTAAGCGTGGGCATGACCGAAGTTGCGGGCGTCTCAGTTTCGAGCATCACTAACAGGGTAGGTGCGAGCGCGATCGAGGTGAGCATCATGCAGCTGACAAACGCCGCTGCGCCGAAGCTTTTGAGAACTCGGAGCTGATTTAGCGCCACCCGAACACGGTTCGATAACCGTTGCGACAGAACGCTCCGGAGAAATGTCGTTGTGCTCAAGCTCGCCCGCCCCTTAGCTCGTAGGTTCTTTTCTCCTGCTCCCAACAACGCGTGCTAGAATTTGAGTGAGAGCGATTTTTGACGAATTAGCTGAGTGGTTGCACTCTAAGCGTCTGTACCCGCGTAAGTCAACGACGGGCTGCATCGTTTCGCAGGGGCGGGCGGCTAGGAGGAGGCTTGGGCGTTCGAGTGTCCAAACCCATTTGGGTATTGGGGAAGGAGGCTCTTGGCCTTCGACCCGCAAGTCCACGGCGAGCAACAGTGAACCTGACTGGAAGCAAAAGACTGTCTTGCTCAAGATCGCCAACTGAAGTGCGCCCGCGCGAGAATCACGAAGGCACCGACTTCTCGGACGTTATGCAGGTACTGCTTCGACCAATGGTTCGACAACCCGCAATGACGCCATGCCATGACGGCTTGTTATCGCTAATGAAGAGGGGAGTGACGGGGTGGCGTTTTGCCTTTCGTTTTCGAAGGTCTGACTTACACAGTTTCTTTCACAGTTTCACATTCGGCCCGGAAAACGGCCCTAAACATAAGGATTTTCAGGCATCTGCATTAAACTCAAAATCCTCCGTGGGCAACCACGTGCGGGTTCAAGTCCCGCCCTCGGCACCATAATCTTTTCCTGATAGTGCTCCGGTTTATAGCGCGATTGACCGTGGCTGAGTTCGGCTGAACTTTGCTTCTCTCACGGCGTGGTCATGGGCTTAACGAAATACTTGCGTTGCAGCCACTGGGCTACATCGACCAATCCGATCATGACCGGGACTTCGATCAGTGGACCAATGACAGCCGCGAAGGCCGCGCCGCTGTCGATGCCAAAGGTCGCGACCGCAACCGCGATCGCCAGCTCGAAATTGTTGGAAGCCGCTGTGAACGACAGCGTCGCGCATTGCGGATAAGAGGCTCCCACCCGCCTGCTCAGCGCGAACGAGACCGCGAACATGATCGCAAAGTAGAGCAGCAGCGGTATCGCGATGCGCACCACGTCAAGCGGCATCCTCACGATCGCCGCGCCCTTGATCGAGAACATCACGACGATTGTGAAAAGCAGGAAGGTCAGCGTCAGCGGGCTGATCTTTGGAATGAAGCGCTGCCGATACCAGGTCTTGCCTTTTAGCGTGGTCAAGACTTTCCAGCTTGCGAGACCTGCGACGAAGGGAATGCCGAGGTAGATGGCGACGCTCGCGGCGATCTGACCGATCGTGATGTGCACGATCGCGCCGCCCAGGCCAAGCCATCGCGGCAGTACCGTGATGAAGACGAAGGCGTAAACCGAAAAGAACAGGACCTGAAAGATCGAGTTGAACGCCACCAGTCCCGCGCAATAGTCGGCGTCGCCGTTGGCCAGATCGTTCCACACGATCACCATCGCGATACAGCGGGCGAGGCCGATCAGGATCAGGCCCACCATGAACTCGGGCCGATCGCGCAGGAAGACGATCGCCAGCGCGAACATCAGGACCGGACCGATGATCCAGTTCTGCACCAAGGATAGTCCGAGAATCTTCCAATCGCGGAAGACGTCGCCCAGTTCGTCGTAGTTCACCTTGGCCAGCGGCGGATACATCATGAGGATGAGGCCGATGGCGATGGGAATGGAGGTCGTGCCGACGCTCATGCGATCGAAAGCTGCCTTCACGCCGGGGAAAATCGCGCCGATGGCGACCCCGGCCGCCATCGCGAAAAAAATCCACAGCGTCAGGTAGCGATCGAGGAAGGAGAGCCTGCGTGACACCGGCGTTTGCGCTATCGACATCGTCGCACTCATCGTAAATCTCCCGTATCAGTGATGCGTGGCGGAAATGCCGTTAGCGCTCGCGTTCTTCCGGAAGCTTGATTTGGCCAATCTCCTTGACCCGCTGCTGAAGCGCAAAGCTGTCGAGCGCTTCGATTCTCAGACTCGTGAAAATTTTGATCCGATTTTCCAGTTCGCGATAGATGCGGAAGAACAAGCGCCGGCGCTCGGCGTCGCTCCCCGCAAAAGCGACAGGATCGGCGACGCCCCAATGCGCCGTGATTGGCTGGCCCGGCCAGACCGGACACTGCTCGGCAGCGGCCCGATCGCAAACCGTGAAAACGAAGTCCAGATGGGGACTGTCCGGCGCCGCGAACTCGCCCCAACTCTTCGAGCGCAGACCCTTGGTTTCGTAATTCAGCTCCTTCAGAAGATCGAGCGTCAATGGATGCACCGCGCCCTTGGGATGGCTGCCGGCGCTGAAGCCCGCGAATTTCCCCCTGCCCCAGCGATTGATCGCGCACTCGGCCATCACGCTGCGCGCAGAATTGCCGGTGCACAGAAACAAGACGTTGTATCCGCGATTGGCCATCGCGCCTTCCTCCGTCAGGGTTCAGCGCGTCACGGCGCTTTCGATGTAGAGCAGCAGGCACTGGCCGAGGACGGCGCCGGCGCACAGCATGAATCAGCCTCGAGCGTCCTGGCGGCCGGCCGCGGGGCGACATCGTTGCCGTACACCGTGCTCTCGCCGAACGTGTGAAACGTCTCCCACGAAATGCCGCTCGGATCGGACACCCAACCTTTATTGCCGCGCGCATAGCAGCACGATGCGTTCTCCTGCTTCGCGACCTTCTCCCCGGCGGCATTCAGGCGGTCGGCAAGCGTCGCCAGTTCCTCGTCCGATTCGACTTGCAACCCGAGATGATCGAGGCCCGGCGACTTCGATCCCGCGGTGATCGCAAAATTGATCCGCGGATCGTCGAGCATCCACTTCGCATAGTCGGCCTTGAGCACTGCCGGCTCAGTGCCGAACAGCGTCGAATAAAAGCGCACCGAGGAATTCAGGTCATCGACCCGAACGTGAGCGTGAAATCGTTTCATTGAGATACCCTCCGGTTCCCGGTTGATGTGACAGTTTGAGGCGCACGCTCGGGGCCGCAACCGAGCGACACTGCGGGACTGCATAGCTCCGGCCGCCCGCTGCAACAATTGTCGGTCAGGTAGGCGAGCAGATCGCTCATCGCTTTGAAGTTGGCGCTGTAAATGATCGATCGGCTCTCGCGCCGCGAGCTGACCAGGCCCGCGAACCTGAGCTGATTCAGGTGAAACGACATCGTGGGCGAAGGCTGACCGAGTCGCGTGCCGATCTCGCCGGCCGGCATCCCGGCCGGCCCCTTCTGCACGAGCAGGCGAAAGATGTCGAGGCGGGTCTCCTGCGCGAGCGCGCCAAGCGCCGCGATCACGGTTAACTTCTTCATAATTTCATATGTATAGAGATATTAAAGGCGGGAGTCAAGCTCGTTTTTGAACAATTCGTGCGGCAAAATAATCTGCAGGGTCGAACGAATTCTGATTTGAAACAAATCCAAAGAACGGCGGCGAATTGTCAGTTCGAAACGCCAATTAGCCGCTAATCCCCGGCAGGCCCTGGCGGATGCTCGCGGAAAAATCTGGCGAGTCGTCCGCGGCTTTGGCTTTCTCGGTGATGTTGCTGCGTGCGCGAAGATCCGCGAGCGGCAGGCTCGTATCGATCTGCCCGCGTTCGTACAGAAGCTCGTCGAGATGGCCGTTGGCAAGCAGCCGCCAATCGAGCGCGCGGCCGGCACCGACATTTTGCGCGTGGCCTCTGATCGTCGTCGTGCAGTTCTGGGTCAATGCGTTGTACCATTGCGGATGATCCGCCAGCCGATTCACCTCCTCGAGGTAGTCAATCAACAGTGCCCGCGCCTGCGCCGGAGGCACGCGCAGGCGGTATAGATAGACCTGCTCGCCGCGAAAGTTGGTTCGCAGTCCGACCAGGTCGCGCTCGTCGGCGACCACATAGTAGAGCTCGTACTGATGAAAAAAGCCGCGAACGGCGGAGTAAGCTTCGCCCTTCTCCTTGCGCGTCTCGATCGAAATCGCAAGATGCTGACCGTCGCCGAAATCCCAACTCGCGATCGTGTGCGCGATTTCCGTCGGCCCCCAGAAAGATAAAAACAGGTCAACGCCCTTGATTCGATCGAGGTCGTAAGTCCGCGTCTCCCAGCGCTGATCGTAGTCGGTTTCGGATCGATATTTAAAATTTCGCACATTCTCGATCGTCACGCTGCTGCCGCGAAAGGTGGCGCGCGCCGTGCGGGCTACATCGGGAGTCCAGTCGCGCGTGTTGCTCGCCGGAATTGCCGTCCACCAGAGCGCGACGACGATCACCGGAAACAGTGCAACCGTAAGTCCTCTCAAAAAAGGGCGAAGGACCGCTGCCAGGATGACGCATACGATCACCAGTCCGGCGGCCATCGGCGCCGCGATGAGCCGCGAATGCGGGCCGTCGAACCAAATCGCCATCGCGCCCCATGCGACCGCGCCGGCGACGATCACCGACAGCAGCAGCGTCGCAATCAGGCGAACCGCGCGCGCTATCATCAGTGGATTCCGGCCTGCTCGTAAAGGATGCGGCGGACCTCTTCGATCGTCTGCGCCGTGGCCTGCGTAGAGTGCCCCGAACGCACCACCAGCTCGGACTCGACCCCGTCGATATGCGCGCTCTTGTACTCGACGACGCCGTCGTTGCCGTTCTCAATCGGCCCCGATCCCAGCACCGGAATGATCGAGTGCGCGTGCACGCCGGGCGCAATCGGCAACGAGGAGAGCGTCTTGATGAAGCGGTTGGAGGCGTCCATGTTGTCGAGCGCGGTCGGCATCGTAAACGGAGTCCCCGTCAGGCTCGCTTCTCGAAGGTTGCCGAGCGCGATCGCGGTCTTGGCGAGACTGCCGGGCAGATTGATGAATTTGTTTCCGAACTTAACTATCGGATTGCTCGCCATGTAGCTGCCGCGATGCGGTGTCGCGATGAAGATCACCCGCGTCACGTACGGCTGCGGTTTGAAAAACATCGCGTGAGCGGCCAGCGCGCGCGTCTCGGGATCGAGTTTCGCCTGATCGAACGGGATCGGCGTGACGTTGTTCCAGAAGCGATTGCCGCTATCGACGACCATCATTTTCGTCAACAGCCCGCCCTGGCTGTGCCCGATGATAACCATCTGATTCAGCGCCGGATCCTTGCCCTCCGGATCGACGGCCTTGCGAACCTCCTGGAGCGATTCCCGCAAACGCATCGCCGACAACACGATCGGATTGCCGCTGTTATAGATGAAGAACCAAAGCTGATAACGCGATGCGATCGCGGGATCGCCCAGAAGTTCGTTGGCCATCTCGGCCCATCGAGCGGGGCTCGATGCCGTGCCGTGAACGAACACTACCGGAATCATGTTCGGGTGGTACGGATGCAACATGAAGAGCCCGTTGAAGCTGTTGCTATTGCCGCTGCCGGGTAAGGAAAAGTCGCCCTTGCGAAAGCCGGCGATCTCGAAATCCCAAACCGGCGCACCTTCCAGCCGATAAGCAAGCGCGGCGCTGGGATCGGACTCGAGCGGCACGCTCTGAGTGCCGACTTGTACGACGGCCGACCGGTCTTCGTCGTATAGTTCCACGCTGCCGTGCAAACGCCCGCTGCTCATCGCGAGCCGCGGATCGTCGAAGCGCACGAACGCGGTAATCGGGACTTTTGCAGCCGCCGGAATCCATGGGCTCGCGGGACTATTCGGCGACGTTTCGACTTTCGCGGAGAGCGCCGCGCCGATGCCCGCTCTGCGATAGGTATTGCGCAGCCCTCGAACCTCCAGGTCCGCGAGCTGTACGAATTTCGTCAGATGATATCCGCCGTAGTCGAATTCCTTCGGCTCGACCGTCAAATCCAGCGACCCGAATGGCAAGCTCAGTTGGCGCGCGCTGAGATCGACTCCGTTTCCGTCTTTGGTCGCGAGCCCCAAAGCGATGCCGCGGTTGTAAAGGTCGATGGCGAGCCGCAGGCGCGGATCGTAGCGGCCAGGCGCATCGGCGGGATTCACCGGGAACAGGAAGGCGTACGCGTAGGCGGCGGACGCGAGATAGTAGGACTGATTCCCGGACTTTTCCGCATACGCAAACGACAGCTCGGACAGCGCGAACAGCCGATCGCGTTCGTCAGGTTTGCCGAGTCCCGAGTTCAACTCGGCGAGGACCGATTGCGGATCGCTCTTGAAGCGATCGCTGAGTGCGGCTCGCTCGAGAATCTGCGTCGAGTAGTCGCTCGGCTTGCCGGTCGATAAAACGTTCGCGTTGAGCTCGCGATGAGCCGCCTGCTCGTTGAGGCGCGTAACTCCGACCGGTGTGGCGCAACCACCGGCAAAGAGCAGGGCAAATGCCAATACGACGGTCCAGCCGCGCGCCGCCAGTTCCGATGGACGCCGCGCACCAGCAATTTCCGTATCGGTCGGAAGCAAGTGAGTTCTCACCGAACGCTCATCGATCAATCATATCCTTTGAGAACCCTCGATTGAATGTATCGCGAATGACGCTAGCAGCGTCGTCGCTCTCACGCGGAATGGCTGTTAGTCCTCTGCCGCCTTATCCATCAACATTTCCTGGGTGGCTTTATCGACTTTGTCCTTGATGTCAGGTCCTATAGGTTTCAGATCGATGGTCACGCGATCGATTTGGCCCGTAAATTTGTTGTCGGGTCCCGCATAGTCTTCGGTTACCGGCGTGCCCTCATCGATTCCGACATCGGCGCCCTCGTCTGCCGAGAATAAAAGACCGTTAGTGTTTTCGATTCGACCCGTCGCGACCTTCGTGCCATTCACGAGGATAGAGCCAGTACCACCTGCGCCCAACTTGCCGCCGTCGGTTGCGAACTCGAATCGAATCGTAGCCTTACCCGCGGCTACAGGCTGCTTTCCCGAAATGGTGTAGCGGTTCAAGCCGACCCAATTGTAAGTGAATATCGGCCGCCCGTTCTTAAGAAATAGCGTCCAGCCGCCGAAGCGCCCGCCCTGACAAATGATTACCCCGTTGGCGTTCTTCTTCGGGACCTCCACGTCGGCAGTGATGCTATAAGAGCGGTTCTTGATGTTGATAAAGGCGCCCTCCATCATGCCGGTCATACCGTCGTACACGGTAAGCGACGGGCGACCTGCCATAAGGTCAGGCCGGCCGGCCAGTGCAGGGTTCAAGCGCTCGACGCTACGATCGTCGATAGGCAGTACGTGGTTCTTTATTGCTTCCTGAAGAAACAGATCCTGCATTTCCTTCAGCTTGGTCGGATTGCTCGAAGCCAGATCGTCGGCGAGGCTGAAGTCCTTGTCCGTGTTGTAGAGTTCCCACTTATCGTTTTCGAGCGTCGCGCGTGGCAGTCGTTCCCATGGTGCCCGATGAACCGTGCCGGCCAGCCACCCGTCGTGATAGATCGCGCGGTTCCCCGCGATCTCGAAGTATTGAGTCTCATGCCGGCTCTTCGCCTGGGCATCATCAAACGTGTAAGCCATGCTCACGCCTTGGATAGGAACCTGCTCGATACCGTCAACCTTCTTCGGTTCAGGCAGTCCGGCTACTTCAAGAATGGTCGGCGCGACGTCAATCACATGATGGAACTGAGCGCGGATCTCTCCTTTCGCCTTGATGCCCTTAGGCCAGGAAACGACCATCCCGTCGCGAGTCCCTCCGAAGTTGGACGCAACCTGCTTTGTCCATGTAAAAGGGCTGTCACCTGCCACAGCCCAGCCCGCCGCGTAGTGGCTATAGGACATAGGGCCGCCCAGCTGGTCGATACGTTTGAGTTGTGCTTCGATTGGTTCGGGCACGCCGTTGAAAAAAGTATTTTCGTTGAACACACCGTTCATTCCACCCTCGGCGCTCGAACCATTGTCCCCGGCGATGTAGAAAACGATGGTGTTGTCGAATTGACCCATGCCTTGGATGGCGTCGATGAGCCGGCCGATTTCGTAGTCGGCCATCTCACCAAAGCCCGCATACACCTCCATCTGGCGGGCGAACAATTTCTTCTCGTCCGGCGTCAGCTTGTCCCAGTCCTTGATTGCCTGCGGCTTCGGCGCCAGCTTCGTATCTTGTGGAACGACGCCCAATTGTTTCTGCCGCGCGAGCGTTTCTTCTCGCAGTCGGTCCCATCCTGAGTCGAACTTGCCCTTATACTTGGCGATCCATTCCTTGGGCACCTGGTGCGGTGCATGCGTTGCACCCGGCGCGAAGTAGATGAAGAAGGGTTTGTCGGGAGTTAGCGCCTTTTCATAACGCATCCAGGAGATGGCGTGATCGGTCATATCGGTCATGAAATGGTACCTGGGGTCGTGCGAGGGCTCGAGCTGAGTCATGCCGTCGTATAGCAGCGGCGCCCATTGGTTGGTCTCGCCGCCCATGAAGCCATAGAACTTGTCGAAGCCCTCGCGCGTGGGCCAGCGGTCGGTCGGCCCCGACGGACTCACCTCCCATCCCGGAGTCTGGTGCCATTTTCCGAACGCGGCTGTGCTGTAGCCATTGTACCGCAGAATCTGCGCAAGCGGCGCGATGCTGTTCGGACGCACGCCGGTATTGCCGGGAAAGGCTGTCGCGACGTCCATCACTGCGCCGGTATTCACCATGTGATGGTTGCGTCCGGTTAGCAGCGCCGCGCGTGTTGGCGAACAAAGCGCCGTCACGTGAAACTCGTTGTAGCGCAGGCCGCCCTTGGCCAGGCGATCGAGCGTTGGCATATTGATAGGACCGCCGAACGTGCTCGGTTGCCCAAAGCCCATATCGTCGATCAGGATGATAAGTACATTTGGAGCGCCGGGAGGCGCCTTCACCTCAAACCGCGGCGGCGGCGTGGCGTTGCGAGCGTCCAGTTGGGTGATCGGCGGATAAGTCGGATCGGGTATAGGCAGAGCAGTGCGATCCAGAACCTGCGCGCGCAGGACCGTAGCTGTCATCACCATGATCGCGATGGCGAAAGAAATTTTCCGTAAGACCTTCAGCGTTTTATCCTCCTACATCGATTCCATCGCGCTCGCAGGTTGTGGACCCCAGCTTACCCCGAGCTTGACCCACACGGTGTTACCGTCGAGCCGGTTGGTTACACCTAGCTCGGGTAGCCATTTAACTTCGCCGGCGAAGTCGAAATCGCCAACCTTATACGCATAGGAGAAATCAGGCCCTATGCCCGTCGTCATACCTTCGAAGCCGCCTAGTCGCGCACCGCTTCCGCTATCTCCGGTAATCTGTTGATAGAAGTATCCGTTGACGCCCCCGCCGATGAAGCCGCCAAGGAGAGGCAGATGTTCCGCGATACTTCCGTCCAGATGGAACTGGTCTCCAGTTTGATAGTCGGTGGTGTCGTCCTTGGTGTTGAAATCGAAGCCGGCAAAGGCGGTGACTTCGAGCCCGATCTTGCTGCTCAGCCAGCTGCACGCCACGGCCGGTTCAAAGGTCCAGTAGTTTCTGCCGATGTTGGCCAAATCGCCCTTGTTGAAGGTACCGCTGGGAGCATAAACGCCGAATTGGCCCTGCCACTTAAAATCCCCGGCCTTCCATCCCATCATCACCGGGAACATCTCTACGTCGCCGAAGCCGTTGGCAGTATCTTGTTTATGAACGCTCGGAGCCAATCGCCGACCGTTCAACTTCACGTCCCCCTCAACCTTCAACCAGACGTAAGGTACAATAAGCTGCACTGCGTATTGTCCGCCCAGGATTTTCCACGGGGCTTGGTACAGAAATACCGACGTGTCGGAATAGATGGTGCCTTTAGCATTTGCGGTCAGCAATCCGCCAAATTCCAAATCCTTGGAGGCGCCGGACGTACCCTGGTAGTACGTGAAAGCGTTTGCGTAAACCAATGACGATGTATCGCGGTCGGGTAGCATATCGATAAAGGAGCTGGTCGCGCCCGGAATGTAGTGCCCAATTCCGGCCTCTTCCGCTAACGCTGCGACTGAAGAAACTGCGATGCCTAGCGCAGCCAACAGCATTGCCAGGCGCAAACGTGGCGCAGCTTTTGTCATGAGTTTCATCTTGCAGAAAATGACTATATCGTATAAAACTGACTGTCAAGCTTGATTATGACCAAAGCGACCAAAATGGCCGAAAAAGCAGGCCCGGCTAAAGCGAAGCCCTCCCGATCCGACCGACGGATGGTGCGCAATCGCAAGGCGCTGCTCAACGCCCTCGAGCAGCTCATCGCCGGGAAAGGCTTCGAGCGGGTGACGATCGATGAAATCGCCGAGACCGCGGACCTCGCAAAAGGTACTTTCTACAACTATTTCGACGACAAACACGAAATAGAAAAGGAACTGGCGCTCACCATTCGGCGTGAAATCCGCGACCAGGTCGGCGTTGCGGAGGAAGGTATCCACGACCCGGCGGGCCAACTGGTCGCTGGAATCGCAGTGTGCCTGCGCACAGCGGCCGCATTTCCAACGCGTGCTGCAGTCTTGAGCCGTATGTATTCTCTGTGGCTTAGTGCCGATTCCAACAAGGAGTTCCTCTTGTTCAAAGATCTGGAGATCGGATACCGAACCCAACGCTTTTCTGCCGGCGATCTGCCCGTCGCCGTCGTGCTCACGGTCGGCGCGGTCCAGGCTGGAATAATGCGAGCGCTGCAGCTTGGCGAGCCGGACGCGATCCGCAAACTCGCGCTGTCTCTTTCGGAATCCGTGCTCAGAGGACTGGGCGTGAAGAGCAGCGAAGCGCGCGCGGTCGCGGCAAAGGTTGTCGCTCGTGTGTTTGGCGTGATTTTGAGTTCCTCACGTAACTCCCTCATCTAGCAAATTCGTAGTCTCGCAAGCCGGCCTCTGTTCATACTTGGGGGATGAACGGCGACCGAATCGCCACTGCGATGCGCCAGCCCGCGATTCTGGCCGTCGTCTGGCTCTGCGCGCTCCTGGTGCTGACCGGCACGCTCACGAAGATGCCCGGACAGTGGCGTCGTCGCGACTTCTCGAACTATTACGAATCGGCGTGGGCGCTGCGCCATGGAATCGATCCGTATTCCACGAATCTGACCCCCATCGGCGCACAGCTCAATCTCGAGACGAACTGGCTGGTTCACGCTTCCGAAACGCCGCCGTTTCTACTTTCCTTCGAGCCGCTGACCCGCTTGCGGCCGCGCGTCGCATTCTGGATTTGGACCGCGATCAACTTTTCCGCATTGGCAATCGCGATGTGCTTGTTGCTGGCGTATCGGCGCGGGCCTCCCGCTCGCACCGCCTGGTTGCTGGCGGGACTGATGCTGATGTCGGCGCCGGTGAATCTGAATTTCTATTGGGGACAATCGCAGCTGATTGTGTTGGCTCTGATGGTAGCCGCGATGCGCTCGATGGAGCGCGACCGCGACGGCAGCGCAGGCTTAATGATCGCGGCCGCCGCACTTCTGCGAGCATACCCTCTGCTGCTCGTCGGCTATTTCGTCTTTCGTCGAAAATGGCGCGCGGTATTCTTCGCGACCGCGGGAATCGCGGCAGGAGGACTTGCGACTGTCGCGATTTTGGGCCTGTCGCAGACTCTCAGCTTCGTTCACGCTGCATTGTGGCTGACTGACTATCGAGTAGTGACTCGGGTCGATAATCTTTCGCTCGGACCGTTCGTTTCGCGGATGTTCTGGGCGCTGACCGGCACGGCTCCGGGCCCTTCGGCCGACTGGCTCAGACGTGCCGCAATAGCCATTGCCGACGCAGTAGTACTCGGACTGACTATTCGCGCGACACTGTCCGATCCCGACCGCGACGATACCGACTGGAGGATATACTCATTGTGGATCGCGACCGCGCTCATGCTGACGCCGGTCGGATGGCATCACTACCTGGTGCTGCTGGCTATTCCGTTCGTGCAGATGGTCGCATCGGCGGCGAGTGAGCGGTCAAGCTCGCGCGCCATCTGGATGGCGGCGCTCGCTTACCTCTTAAGCGCGATTTCGCTCCGCGCCTTCAGCCGTTTCATGGTGCCGCCGCCAACCGCGTTCCAGCTCGCCTTCCCCTGGCTCGCTCGCGCGCTCCAGGAAACCAGCTTCATCGCATTGCTGACCGGATACATCGCCGCGTATTGGTTCGCGACTGATCACGCTCGCAGGCTTCCCGCTACTGAACGGGAAACCGCGCCCGCGCATCCGGTCTCAATCGCGATCGTCTAGAGCCCGAGCATTCTCCGCAACTTGACCGCGCTGAATCCCAGCATGGTTTCATTGCCGACTTTAATCACCGGGACCGCGCGAAAGCCCATGCCGGCCAACTCGTTGATGAGTGAAGGGTCTTTGGCGATGCTTTTTTCGACGAAGCTGACGTTGTGCTGCGCGAGAAATTCTTTCGCCTGATGACAGGCCGAGCACCCGGTGTTGGTGTAAATTACGACTTCCATTCGACTCTCCTCTCGCACTCAGACGTTCACTCTGCCGCCGCTTCTCTTCCCTCTCCCTTTGAGGGAGAGGATGAAGGTGAGGGTCCTTATTCAGCGCGCATCTTCCGCGCGCGATTCAAGATTCTGCTTCTGGAAGCTTCACCGCCCGCCGCATAGGTCGGAGCGCAGTTCCCGCCGCACGCTTCCACCATCTTCCGCAGCGTCCTCCGAAGTCCGAGCAGGCGACTGATCTCCGCATTCATCTCACTCAATTTCGCTTCCGCCTTTCGCGTGACTGGTCCGCACTCGGCGGTTGATTTGACGCCCTCGGAAAGCAACTCCTTGATTTCCTTCAGCGTAAATCCGAGCCGCTTCGCATCCCCGATAAACCGCAAGCGCACCAGCACATCGTCGGAATAACTCCGGTACCCAGAGAAGTTTCGCCGCGGCGCCGCAATCAACCCTCGCCGCTCGTAGAAGCGGATAGTGTCTATACTCATTCCCGCCGCATTAGCTACTCGGCCGATCGTCATCTCAACCCTCACGATAGACCCTTGACTATAGTCCAGAGTCAAGCAGATCGATTAATTTGCGGGCACCAATGTCACGTATTCGAAATCCAGCGCTTGATGGTTGATTCCGCGCGCCGGTGGCGCGATCCAGCTCGCGAATTGTCCGGGCGCCGTGACCGGCTTCATCAGCGATGCCACGAATTCGCGATCGGCCGGCGACGGTATCCACTCGGATTTCCGCCGCTGCCACTCTTCATCCGGGATTATCTGCCCGTCCGGCGTCACCTTGACGCTCGCGAATTCGCCGATCGAGCGCCGAAACCCTCGATGCGGCAGCTTCAGCGCAAAGTCCAGCCCGGCTTCCCGAATTATCTTGTTCCAACGCGCGAGCGCCCGCTCGCAGTCGGCAATGTAGGAATCGCGAAGAGTCTCATTCAACGCATTCAGCGCCGGCTGCTCAGTCTGAATGACTATTCCGTCTACCGGCTTCAATACCTTGTAAGTACTGTCATTCAGTTGATGATCGTCATCTCTGTCAGCTTCCTTGAAGCGGCCTTTCAACCCCGCGCTGTAGTAATTCGCCGCATTAGTGGATAGCTCGGAACCGAACAGATCGAGCGAGACTGAGTAATGAAAGTTTATATACTTTTGAATGATCGCGAGATCGATTCCACCGTGCTCGCCAACTTTATCGGTGTTGTGCTCCTTCATTAGCTGGCAAGTGCGCGCGATCACGCGGCCGACTCCCGACTCGCCGACGAACAGATGATGCGCCTCCTCGGTCAGCATGAAGCGGCACGTGCGCGCGAGCGGATCGAACCCCGATTCGGCCAGGCTCGCGAGCTGATACTTGCCGTCGCGATCCGTGAAATGCGCGAACATGAAGTACGACAGCCAATCCGGCGTCTTCTCGTTGAAGGCGCCGAGGATGCGTGGATTGTCGGTGTTGCCCGATCTGCGCCGCAGCAGCGCATCGGCCTCTTCGCGGCCGTCGCGCCCGAAGTAGGCGTGCAGCAGATAGACCATCGCCCACAGATGGCGCCCCTCCTCGACGTTGACCTGAAAAAGATTGCGCAGATCGTAGAGCGACGGACAGGTCCGGCCGAGATGCCGCTGCTGCTCGACTGACGCGGGCTCGGTGTCGCCTTGTGTCACGATCAATCGGCGCAGAACTCCACGATGCTCGCCGGGGACTTCGCGCCAGACCGGCTCGCCCTGATGCTCGCCGAACGCAATCTTGCGATCAGGCTCGAGGTCGGCCAGAAAAATCCCCCATCGATAGTCAGGCATCTTGACGTATCCGAACGTCGCCCACCCCTGCGCGTCGGTTGAAGTCGCCGTCCGCAGATACACATCGGAACCCTGAAAAGTTTCGGGCCCCATCTCCGCCCACCATTGCAGAAACCCCGGCTGCCATGCCTCGAGCGCGCGCTGTAGGCGGCGATCACTTGCGAGACTCACGTTGTTTGGAATGCGCTCGGAATAACTGATCGGCATCAGACTCTCCTCGGATCGAATTCCGGCCGCGCTCCGCTGCCGTAAAGTTTCAGCGCGCCTTTTTCGCCGACTGCGTTGGGGCGCTGAAAGATCCAGTTCTGCCAGGCCGATAGTCGCGCAAATATTTTCGACTCGATCGTCTCCGGCCCCGCGAACCGCAACGACGCTTCCATCCCGGTCAACGCATCCGACGAGTAGGCCGCGCGCTCCTCGATCGCCAGGCGCACCTCGTCGTCCCAATCGATCTCGTCCGGCGTGAAAGTCACCAGACCTTTTTCATCCGCCTGAGACGCATCCAGTTGCTCGCCAATCCGCGCGCGCAATTCCGCGACGCGTTCCGGCGCGCCCTGAAATCGGCTTTCCAGCCGGCTCAAGCCGTTGCACATCGGCATCGCGCCGAAGTTTGTCTCAGTGAGGCAGATACTCGCCGGCATCGACTCATCGCCCTCGCGCAATCCGCTCAGCATATAGATGCGGTCCGACGCCAGCGCCAGCTCCAACAGCGTTCCGCAAAAACACGACCCCGGCTCGATCAACGCGAAGATCGATCGCGAGCTGACGTCGAGCCGCTTCAGCGTGCGCTTCAAGTAGAGCCGAATTTCGCGCATCAGACAGTCATCGGCGTTCGCGGCGAGGAACCCATCGTGCGACTTCACCAGCGCCGAGTCGCCGCGCGTGCGGAAGATCCACGTCCGGACGGACTCTTCGTTGAAGCGCAGATGCAGGATGGCGTCTTCGAGTTCGCGCGCAACCGCCAACGGCCAGAAGTCCGCGCCGATCGACCGGGCGTCTTCGACACTCCGCGGCGCCGGATTCTTCGGACCCTCGACGTTGAAGATCGCGGTCGAGTTGTCGCGGTCGATCTCGATCGTCAGGTTGGGATACTTGACCCGCCGCTCTGCGACCTCGCGCGCGAGCCGGCCGAGCGCGATGCCGCGCGCCGGCGCTGATCCATTCGCGCGCGCCGCAAATTCGCGCGCTCTGCGCGACACCGACTCCGACAGTTGCGAGCGCGGAACCACCTCGTCCACCAACTGCCACTCCTGCGCGCGCTTGCCCCTGACCCCTTCCTCGGTGGTGCAGAAAAAATCCGCGCGGTCGCGCCGAACCCGCCGCTTATCAACCAACCGGGTCAATCCGCCCGTGCCCGGCAACACCCCGAGCAACGCGACCTCCGGCAGCGAAACGCTGGTCGAGCCATCGTCCGCCATCATTATATAGTCGGTCGCCAGCGCGAGTTCGTAACCTCCGCCCGCGCACGCTCCGCCAATCGCCGTCATGTAGTACTGCTGCGAGTTGAGCGTCGCATCTTCGATCGCGTTGCGCGTCTCGTTGGTAAATTTGCAGAAATTAACTTTGAACGGATGACTCGACAGCCCAAGCATCCTGATGTTCGCGCCCGCGCAAAACACCCGCTCCTTGCCCGACGTGACGATCACGCACTTTACTTCGGGATGCTCGAAGCGGAGCCGATTGACCGCGTCGTTCAGCTCGATATCGACCCCGAGGTCGTAAGAATTAAGCTTGAGCTCGTAGCCCGGCGCGAGGCCGCCATTTTCGTCCACGTCCATCGCAATCGTCGCGACCGGCCCGGCCAGGCTCAAGCGCCAATGCCGATACGCCGATGGCTCCGTTCGAAAGTCGATCATCGCGAAATTCTCCGGTTGGCAGAGACTATCCTCCGTGCAGTATAGACCGTGCGCGACCCCGAGACTCAACGATCGGATCGCATCACGCCAGCCGCCGCAACACCACCATCGCGTGACCTGCTAGGTGCACCCGATCCTCGAACGAATACGACCGCGTACTCAGCGGCGGCGCCACATCCAGTGTGTCGAGGACGCTCGTCCATTTTCGTCCCCATTTTTTCGGCGGCAGTTTGAACTCCATCGGTTGGTTGTACGAGTTGAACATCAGGAAGAAGCTGTCGTCGGTGATCCGCGCGCCGCGTCGATCGCGCTCCGCGATCGCGTTGCCGTTCAGGAACGCGCCGAGCGTCTTCGCGTATCCCACGCCCCAGTCGCTCGATATCATCTCGCCGCCGTCCGGCCTGAACCATTCGAGATCTTTGCGCCGGCCGGCCTTCGCCGGGTTGCCGGTGAACCACCCCCGGCGCCGGAAAATCGGATGCTCGCGGCGAAGCTCGAGCAGCCGCCGCGTGAAGTCGATCAGCGCCGCATCGGCTTTCCGCCAGTCGATCCACGAAATCTCATTGTCCTGGCAGTACGCATTGTTGTTGCCGCGCTGGGTGCGCCCCAGTTCGTCGCCCGCAAGGATCATCGGCACCCCTTGCGAGAGGATCAGCGTCGCCAGGAAATTGCGCGTTTGCCGCGCGCGCAGCGTCAGAATTGCGGGATCTTCGGTCGGCCCCTCGACCCCGCAATTCCACGATCGATTCTGGTTGTCACCGTCGCGATTGCCCTCGCCGTTCGCCTCGTTGTGTTTTTCATTGTACGAGACCAGGTCGGCGAGCGTGAAGCCGTCATGCGAAGTGACGAAGTTGACGCTGGCGAGCGGCGCCCGGCCGCCCGCGCGATAAAGGTCCGAGCTGCCGGTGACGCGCGAGGCAAACTCGCCCATCGAATCGTTGGCCGCGCGCCAGAAATCGCGCACGCTATCGCGATACCTGCCGTTCCACTCTCGCCAGTTGACCGGGAAACTCCCCACCCGATAGCCGCCCTCGCCGACGTCCCACGGTTCCGCGATCAGCTTGACCGTCGCGATGATCGGATCCTGCGCGATCGCCGCAAAAAACGGACTGGCCGCGAACTCGCCCCGCGGACCGCGCGCCAGCGTCGTCGCCAGGTCGAAGCGGAATCCGTCCACGTGCATCTCGACGATCCAGTAGCGCAAGCTGTCCATTACCATTTGCAGTACGCGCGAATGCGTCAGGTCGAGCGAGTTCCCGGTGCCGGTGAAATCTTCGCAGCGGCCGCTGCCGTCGCTTCGCAGCCGGTAATAGTTCGCGTTGTCGATTCCGCGAAAACATATCGTCGGCCCGCTCTCGCCGCCCTCGCCGGTATGGTTGTAAACGACGTCGAGAATCACCTCGATTCCCGCCCGGTGGAACGCCTTCACCATCGACTTGAATTCCGCAACGCAACTGCCCGGCGCCTTGCCCGCCGCGAAGCGGAGGTCAGGCGCGAAATAGCCGATCGAATTGTAGCCCCAGTAGTTGGTCAGGCCGAGTTTCTCCAGCCGATGCTCGGGCGCGGTCTGATACACCGGCAACAACTCAACCGCGTTCACCCCAAGCGCCGTCAAGTGACGGATCGCGGCGGGCGCGGCGAGCGCCGCATAGG
Organism: uncultured delta proteobacterium; assembly: GCA_963717005.1. Classification (GTDB taxonomy): domain Bacteria; phylum Desulfobacterota; class Binatia; order Binatales; family Binataceae; genus Binatus. The sequence continues at coordinate 2,098,346 of OY970324.1, read as the reverse complement.
TACCGCGAAGCTTGCGCGGCACTTCCGGCTGCATCGCCGTCATCCCTTTCACCTGCGCCTCGTAGATAACGAGATCCTCCCACCGAATTGCGGGCTTGCGATCGCCCTCCCAATCGTACGCCGCATCGACCACCACGCACTTGGGCATGGACGGGCCGCTGTCGCGCAGATCGAGACGAGGCACGCCCTCGCCGGCCGCCGTGGTGCGGTAACCGAGCATCGAATCGTGCCATCGGGGAAGGCGATCGAGCGCTCGCGCATACGGATCGATTAGAAGCTTGGCGGAGTTGAAGCGATGCCCGGCCGCGGGATCGTATGGCCCGCTCATCCGATACCCGTAACGCTGGCCCGGCCGAACGCCGGGAACGTACCCGTGCCAGATGTGTTCGGTGCGCTCAGTCAGCGGTATTCGCGCGATCTCGTCGTTGCCGGTCGCGCCGCCGAACAGGCACAGCGTCGCCGCCGTCGCGTGCTCGGAAAATATCGAAAAGTTCACTCCCGCATCGTCGCTGGTGGCGCCAAGCGGATACGGTGCGCCGGGCAGCACTGAAAATTTTGCCTTTGCCATTTTGAACGTGACACTAATGGCAAGCCGCGGTGATAGTGGCAACCGTCGCAACCGCGCCGTCCGGTCCCCCGTCCGATTCCCCTCTCCAAAAGGAAGAGGGGTTAGGGGTGAGGTTAGATCTCGCGCTACTATCGCAATGGGCCGAACAATGCGATTCGTCGATTTCTATTTCGATTTCTCCAGCACCAACAGCTACTTCGCCGCTTTCATGCTCCCCGAAATTTGCGCCCGCAACGATGCCCGCGTGAACTGGATGCCGACCCATTGCGCCGCGCTCTTCCGCGGCACCGGTTTCGACGTGATGGCGATGACGCCGCGCAAGGCGCGCTACCTGTGGCGCGATCACGCGCGCTACGCGGCCGTGACGGGACTGCCATTCCAAAAGCCCAGCCGTTTTCCAATCAAAACGGCGTCGGCGTTGCGCGCGGTCCTGGCCGCGGGCAAGCCGGCTGAGCCCGGCGCTGACGACGCGTCGCGCGAGCAGGCTCAGCGCACGATCTCGCAGGCTATAATGCGCGCGTACTGGGAACGCGACGAAGATATCAGCGACCGCGGCGTGCTCGTCGCGATTGCCTCGCGCGCCGGCCTCAACGGCGCCGCGCTCATGCAAACTGCCGATGCGCAGCAGGCGCGCGACGCGCTCGCAGCTCTGACCGAGAGCGCAATCGCGCGCGGGGTCTTCGGCGCGCCTACATTTTTTGTCGGCGACGAAATGTTTTGGGGCAAGGACCGTCTCGATTTCGTCGAGCGATCGCTCAGGCGTTCGCAATAACTGCCCGCCTTGTCGGCGAATGCCTCTTCAATTTGCTCGTTTGCAAAATCTGCAAATTCGGGGCGGCCGCTTCCATCCGCCAAAGCGTTGCCAGAGCAGTCCTACAGTTCGTAGCTGAGAGCTTGACACATTGTAGATAAAATTAAACAATGTGGACCGTGTGGGCATCGAGGATCGCAATATTGCGCATCAAGACCGAACAGGTCTCGCCGACAGTTCGATTAGGCAAAAGGTCGAGATTTTTCCGCTGCGGTCGCTATGACGACTTCGAAGGCGCCGGATTGGACCCCGGCAGCCTCGAAGGACCGCCCGGCGTCGCAAGCCGATGCATGCCAAAGGTGGCTTAGGCCATTGCGATTTCCACCTGAATCGCCGGTTCTCAGTCGTCGAGATTGGTTCAGAAATGCCCCTGAAGCGTTGCAGAAATGCCCCGAAGCGAAGGTTTGAACACTATTGCTGGTATGCCACGGGGTGATATTAACTATCCGTGGTATGGCACCTGATTTGCTCGAATAGCCCCACGTAGATGGGTATTGAACGGCATCGCGAGTCACTTGGCATCACGCGCCGACCCTGCCAGTCAAACTGGCACTTCGTCTCGGTGGTAACCCTATGAGCGCAGCTATGACCTCGTCGCCAGCGATGGCGAAGCGAATCACCTCGCGCGAACCGGACGCGCTCGCCAGTCGCGAAGTCGATCGTCTGGTTTCCAAGCTGCTCGGCGAAATCAAGGTGCCGTTCGGCTCCCTCGGCACTCGAGTCCTCACTCAACTCGCCGACCTCAAACGGATTCTCTCCACCGACTACATGGACGTGCCCGCACTTCCGCACAAGCCTCTGCTCAAGGAGCTGGCGCAGGTCGTCGAGAAAGACATCAAGCAACACATCCCGAGCTACGGCAGCCTGGCGGATCTAGGCAGCCCGCAATTGCTCGGGCATCTCGGCAAATTGTTCGGGCCGCGCGAACTCGAGTTGCGCGCCGAGCCATATCGCACCGGCGCCGGCCTGTCGCTGCGCGGATTTTACTGCCGCGCCGACGTCGGCGACAAAAGCAAGTTCGTGATCTTCGTCAACACCGCGCATCATCCGGGCGCGGTCGGCGCGACCCTCGGCCACGAGCTCGGCCATTTCATCTACGGCTCGCTGGTCGGTGAGAAGGCCGCTCACACCGCGTTCATGGAAGGTGCGTTCGGCAATCACCTGGCCGAAGAGGACGAACTGTTTGCCGACAGCCTGGTCGCGCTCGCGGCTTACAGCCCCGAGTTGATCAAAAAGATCGGCGGCGTCACCCATCTCAAGCCGGGCTCCTCCGACGTTCTCTTCAACAGCATCAAGGACGCCTACGACCTGATCGGACCGCGCCACGGCCTCGATCTCGCCAAGGGCAAGATGGCGGCGGCGTGGCGCGTGCGCTACCTCACTTCGATGGCGCACTTCTTCAAGCTGCGCTGCGCGCTATACAAATCCGCCGGCGTCTAAGCCTTAACCTAAGAGGGACAAAACGGCCGCCTGGTCGAATCAAGACAGGCGGCATCGTTTTATTCTTCGTGTCATTCAGAGCGAAGCGAAGAATCTCGAATCCTCCCTGCTCTCCAACAACGGGCGAGGCAAAAGAAGATCCGGGATTCTTCGCTACAGCAGCTTTCGCTCTGAACGACACCGGGAAAAGAACCTGAGAGCAAAATGGCGTCATCGCCATTTTGCGATTGGTACCGGGTGCAGGGGGCACCCCTGCCCAGGAAGTCTGAAACCACGGTGGTTTCAGATTAAGTGGATGGATTTATTCTCCGGCGCAAACGCGCCGGAGAATGTTCTACAACGCCGCGAACATCGCGTCGAACAGCGCCGCCGCGCGCCCGTCGATCAGTGGATCCGAACCCATCTGATTCATCGTGTAGCCGAACCCCACGCGCGCATCCGGATCGGCAAAGCCTATCGAGCCGCCCGCCCCCGTATGACCGAACGTCCGCGCATTCGGCCCGATCGGCGCCACCGGCTGGTTGAGCTGAAAACCGGTGCCCCATCGCGTCACCACGCCGAGAACAAGATCGGGTCCGTTGGCCTGCTCGGTATGCGCGCGCTTGATACTCGCCGGCGTCAGCACCCGATAACCGTTCAGCTCGCCGCCGGTCGCGAGCGCGCCATACAACGTCGCCAGCGCGCGCGCCGTCGTGTGTCCATTGGCAGCGGGAACCTCCGCCCCGCGCCACGCGCGGCTGTTAACCAGCGCGGGATCGACCACCGGCACCGGATTCGCGATCGCCTTGAAGGTCATCGATTCCGGATCGACCGTCATCGTCGCCAGTTGATCGGGCTTGCCCGGCGGTGGCGGCGGCGCGCCGATCAGTTCCGCGATTCGCGGATCGAAACTCGCATCCACTCCAATGTGTACGTCGAGCTTGAGCGGCCCCGCGATTTCCTCGCGCAGATAAGTCCCCGGCGTCTTCCCCGTGATTCGCCGAATCACCTCGCCGACCAGGTATCCGAACGTGATCGCATGATAGCCGTGCTTGGTCCCCGGCACCCACCACGGCTCCTGCGCAGCCAGCGCCGCGCACATCACGGGCCAATTCACATAAGCGTCGGGCGGCAACTGCTTGCGCACCGCCGGCAGTCCCGCGCGATGACTCAGCAGAAAATTTACTGGAATCTTATCCTTCCCCGCCTGCGCAAACTCCGGCCAGTACTTCGCGACGGGCGCATCAAGATCAAGCTTCCCCTGATCGACCAGCCGATGCGCACAAATGGACGTAATCCCCTTGGTAGTGGACCAGACATTGACGATCGTATCGCGCGTCCACGGCCTGGTCTTAGCCTTGTCGGCATGCCCGCCCCACAAATCGAAGATAGGTTTCCCATCGACGACCGCAGCCACCGAAGCCCCAACTTCGATCCCATGCTCAAAGCTATCCGCAAAAATCTCCCGCACCCGCTTAAACCGCGCCTCGCAAGTACCTTCGATCTTAGCTGCCATTTCCGATCTCCTGATGTCGCAATCGCCCTTCACATACCATGCATTCCAGATCGCCACCAAGTACGGCCCGCCAAGGCACCCAAGACGGCAGCGTTTGCAAATTGGACCTCCTCTGGGATTGAGCGATCAAGCTACATAGCCAGGAGGACGAACGACGAATCCACCTCGTAAGGATGGCGGACGGTACCTGCTGCGCGTATAAACGCTGCAGATAAAGCTGAAAAGCGCGAAGCGGTGGCGCGACGGGTGCGCGGTACGACGAGATGCGCGCGGTTCAAGGAGATCGCCTCATGAAAAAGAAACCGAAGCAGCCGGTCCTAAGACTGCATCTCGTTGCGGCAAAGCTGGCCTTTGTCCTGGGGCTCATGGTTGCTTGCACCGCGATTGCGAACGGCTGCGATGTGCAAGGATTTTATTACATTCCCAAGCACTCGGTCTCGCGTCCCCCGGCGGTTTCCGTCGCCAACACACCGGAGGCGAAAGCATGCTGGCGAACTTGTGTTCAAACTCACGAAATCTCTGCTGGCAATTGTCGCGAAGCGTACACGCAATACAACGGTCGGCGAATCGAACAAGAAACCCAACAGTGCGTTGATCGGGCGGACGATTCTCGTGATGCGTGCCTTAAGACTTGCCCGGGGTCGACGTGAACGCCTCCGTGTGGATGAACTGTTCAGCCTGATCACGCCGCGCCCGACGTGCTAAAACCATCAGTTATGGATGACACCCTGCGTAAAGCTTCTGCCTCGTTGACCATTACTCGCCATCGGACGGCGGCCGCTTCCGTAAAATCAATTTTGACGGAACGAAGCTACCCGTGGTGGTATCGGGGTCTCTGGAACACAACCTGTGGGGCTCATATACTGCGGGGCGCGTAATCGATGCCTTCCTCGACCACCTTTGCCCGCGTTAGCCGTGGCGCTAGCCGCCTCTACGGACGGCTCTTCTCGGCCAATCCTTATCCGCTCTATAAGTTTCTGCGCACGCGGTACCCACTGCTGCGGACTCCGATCGGCTTCTGGATTTCTACGCGCTACGACAACTGCCTCGACGTTCTGCGCGATAAGCGGTTTCTCGCCTTCGATCTCAACGCGCTCGACGCGTTTCCGCCGGACGACGGACTCAAGTCGATGCGCGAGGCGCTGCAGCATGCGATCGTTTTTCGCAATCCGCCCGACCACACCCGCCTGCGCCGCCTGATGACGACTTTTTTTTCGCCGGGCGTGGTCAACGGACTGCAACCGCGGATTCAGCACATCGCGGATTACCTGCTCGACGCGGTCGAGGCGCGCGGCTCGATGGATTTGATCAAAGATGTCGCGTTTCCATTTCCAATCGACGTGCTCGCCGAGGTGATGGGCGCCGACGACAGTGACAAGCCGATGTTTCGCGACTGGATGCGCACGCTCGGCGTCCCGCTCGACCCCGTCATCAGCGCGAACGACCCCGGCGTCGAAGTGCGCGGGGCGATCGCCGACGTGCGCCGCTACTTCTCGGACCTGGCCGCCGACCGCCGGAAGCATCCGCGTGAAGATTTGATCAGCATCATGGTGGCCGCCGAGAATCGCGGCGACTTGCAGACCGAAGAGGAACTCGTGTTCAGCGCGATGTTCACCCTGCTGGCCGGCCACGAAACCACGATGAACATGATCGGCAACGGGATGCTCGCGCTGTTCCGCAATCCCGACGCGTTGGCGCGCCTGCGCTCTGATCCGTCGCTGATCGAGTCCGCACTCGACGAGTTCCTGCGTTTCGACAGCCCGGTGCAGGTGACGTTTCGCACCGCGAGCGAAGACATCAAGCTCGCCGGCCGTACGATTCCGCGGCGCGAGCACGTCGTGGTTTTCTTAGGAGCGGCAAATCGAGATCCGGCGCGCTTCGCAAATCCCGACCAGCTCGACATCGCGCGCACCGAGAACCATCACCTGTCTTTCGGCGCCGGACCGCATCGATGCATCGGCGAGGTGCTCGCCAAAGTCGAAGGCCGCATCGCGTTCGAAACGATTCTCCGCCGGATGCCCAGGCTGGCGCTCGCCGACCCGAATCCGAAGTGGCGTCCCGCGATGAGCCTGCGCGGATTGCAGTCCCTGCCGCTGACTTTCTAGGAGTCTCTCGACCCTGCCCTCGCAGAGAGAGAGGCTGAAGATTCGGGAGGGCGATCGGACGCTACCCGGCGGCGCGCTTTGGCGTTCCTTCGCGGGCCGCTTCCACTACTTCGCCCAGGTGGGCGCGGACGACCTCGGCGGGAATCTCGCCGGCGGCGAGGCGGCGGGCCGGGCCGAGGCGCATCACGTGGAAGGCGAAGATCGCGAGCGCGAGCCCGGCGGCGACCACGATCAACGAAGTCAGTGCGCCCGGATCGGTGCTGAGCGAGTGAACCCGATGCAACACGTAGATGACCGAAATGATCGAGACGGCGATCGAGATGGCGGCGACCGTGAGCACGTCGCGCACCGGCCGCGATGCGCCTTTGGCGAGATAGCGCTTCAGCTCGCCGCTCGAGAAGTAGTCGAGGAACCAGCCAACGTCTTCGTCATGGCCGGGTTTCGGCGGCGGCACGACGGCGCCGGTCATCGGATCGACTGCATCTTCGCCGCGCGCGTGCTGCTCGATGCCTTCGAGGATCGCGTTGTGAATCGTCTGGGTGATGGGGAAGCGGCGCGCGATGAGGAACGAGAGAGCCGAGCAGGCCGCGGGGGTCAGCGCGAAAATCGCCCGAATCGCAAATACCACGCGCGGCGACTGGATGGCGTTGGGGATGTAGCCGAGCGACGCGAGAATCGCGATCGGGATCGCCGCGCTCGGAATCGCGATGAACTTCGGCAGCATCGACCAGAACGCGGTGTATTGCGCTTCGCGCCGCTTGCCGGTGTAGAGCTCGTCGTAGTCGATCACGTCGGCCTGCATCGACGGCGTCAGAAACAAGCCGGCGCCGAAACCGATTCCAGCCCAGCAAATCAGGACGAACAACATCTTCAAATCGCCCGGCCCGAGCAGGAACATCAACGCGCCGCCGCTGATACCGAGGAAAAAGCTGGCGAGCCACGCGTTGAGCTTTCCGATTCTGCGCGCGACCGCGACCCACATCGGCAGCGATATGAATCCGAAGCCGAAATATCCGGCCAGCAAGAGCGAAAGCGAGGCCGTGGGATCGTGCGGCCTTATCACGTACGCGTTGAAGAACGGCATCATGGTGGCGGGAATCGCGCCGGCGATGCTGCCGACGACGTAGCTGGCCAGCAGAATCGCGAAAGGCCGATTGCGCAGCGCGCGGCGCACTCCTGGCACCAGCGGATTCGATTCGCGCGCGACGAAATCGGGCCGCTCCTTTACCGTCAGCGCGAGCAGCCAGTAGAGCACCGTAAGCATGACGCCGAAAAAGATGCCTATCTGGAAAAACACCTGGCGATCGGTCAGATGAAACGCGGTCTTCAGCACCCCGGGCGCCACCGAGGCGACAATCGTGCCGAGAATCGTAAACGACTCGCGCCATGCGAACAGCGTCGAGCGGTCGTTGTAGTTCTGGGTCAGCTCGGGTCCAAGCGCGTAATGCGGCAGAACGTAAACGGTGTGAAATATGAAATAGAGAATGAAGGTGACGCCGAACCAGACTGCGGCGTCCTTGCCTTTCAGCGCCGCCGGCGGATTCAGCAGGCAAAAGAACGCGACCCCGCACAGCGGCGCCCCGATCAACATATAAGGACGGCGGCGGCCAAGGCGCGTGCGCGTGTGATCGGAGATCCAGCCCATCAGCGGATCGCTCAAGGCGTCGAGCGAGCGCGCGATCGCGATCGCCATCGCCAGGTATCCGAGCGGCACCAGCACCACGTCGGCGTAGAACTTCGGCATGTGGATGAAGATCGGGATGATCATCGCGGCGCCGGCGAAACTCGGGGCGCCGTACAGAAGCTTGATTCGCAGTGGTAGCGGCTCGGACGAGTATGTGGCGGAGGAGCCTACGCCGGCGATTTTCACATCCGCTGAATCCATCCAAACCTCCGGACAATCCGCGCCATTCGGCGTGCAAGTCCAAGCGTGATGTTAGATTACTTCGCGGCGCAATGGGAATGATGAAATGCAGTGAATCCGTTGCAGGGGGCGCGACCGTGCGCCTAGCGGCCCTTGAACTCGGGCTTGCGCTTCTGCATGAACGCGAGCGGGCCTTCTTTGGCGTCGTCGCTGAGGAAAACTTCCATCCCGATTTTGCTCTCGACGCGCATCGCTTCGTCTTCGGGCATACATTCGGTCTCGCGCAACGAGCGCAAGACCGCTTGCACGGCGACCGGCCCGTTCGACGCGATCGCGTCGGCGAGCTCTCTGGCTTTCGCGAGCGCCTGTCCGTCGGGGACGACGTAACCGATCAACCCAATCTCCTTCGCCTCGGCGGCTTTCAGATGGCGCCCGGTCAGCAGGATGTCGGCCGCGAGCGTGTAGGGAACCTGGCGGCGCAATCTCACGGTCGAACCCGCGAGCGGAAACAGCCCCCATCGCACTTCCGACACGCCGAAGCGCGCGCTCTCGCCCGCGACCCGGATATCGGTGGCCTGGAGAATCTCCGTGCCGCCGGCAATCGCGGCGCCTTCGACCGCGGCAATCAGCGGTTTGGTCAAGCGGAATCCCTTGAGCAACGGCTTGATGACGCCTGCACTCAGGCCGCCGGCTTTGCCTTCGCGAAAGCTGTCGCCGGGATGCATGCGCGTCATCGCTTTCAAATCCGCGCCCGCGCAAAACGCGCCGCCGGCGCCGGTGATGATAGCGACGCGGATATCGGGATTCGAGTTCACCTCATCCCACGTGCTCGACATGATATCCATCATTTCCGGCGAGAGCGCGTTGCGCGCCTCGGGCCGGTTCAACGTGATCGTCAGGACGTGGCCGTCGCGCTCGACAATTGCATGCGGCTCGCTCATTGTTGGATCTCCCGACCGAAATGCCTACGCCGTTTGCGCCGAGGTCAATTTGTCCAACCGCTCGACCGCGGCGAGATATTCCTCGACCAACCCGTACACGACTTCCTTGACCGAGCGCATCTCGTTCATGCGGCCGACGATCTGCCCGACCGGATTGAAGCCGAGATGATTCCCCTTCTCGCCCAGGCGGCGCGCGCGAGCAGCAGCCGGCGCGGCGACCAGATATTGCATCGGCATCGGCAGCGGCTTGGGCGCGTCCGGCGATTCCCACGCCTGGGTCCAGTCGTTGCGCAGCATGCGGGCGGGCTTGCCGGTGAACGAACGCGAGCGCACGGTGTCGGCGCTGGTCGCGCGGAAGTACGCGTCACGCTGCGCGGGAGTCGTGTCGGCCTCCTGCACCGTCAGCCAGATCGATCCCGTCCACACGCCCTGCGCGCCCATCGCGAGCGCGGCGGCGATTTGCCGGCCGCTGCCGATCCCGCCGGCGGCGAGAACCGGAATCGGCGCGACGGCGTCGATAACTTCCGGCCACAGCACGACGCTGCCGATTTCGCCGCAGTGTCCGCCGCCTTCGTGTCCTTGCGCGATCAGAATATCGACGCCGGCTTTCTTCTGCGCGAGCGCATGTTTGGTCGCGCCGCACAACGCCGCCATCAGGCGGCCCGATTCGTGGACTCGCTCGATCACGTCGGCGGGCGGTGTGCCGAGCGCGTTGGCGACCAGCTTGACCTTGGGATGCCGCAAGGCCACGTCGATTTGCGGCGCGGCGGTGGCGGCGGTCCATCCAAGCAGATCGCTGCCGCCCCTTTCTTCCGCCGGCAGGTCGGAGATGCCGTACTGCGCGAGGACCTTATCGACAAATGCGCGATGCTGCGGTGGTATCGCCGCGATCAGTTGCTGCTCGAGTTTCACCGGATCGATCTCGCTCATGCCCTCGTACTTTCCCGGGATGACGATATCGACGCCGTAAGGTTTGTCACCCACCTGCGCATCGATCCACTTCAGCTCGTATTCGAGCTGCGGCGCGGGATAGGCAAGCGCGCCGAGCACTCCGAATCCGCCGGCCTTGCTGACGGCGGCGACCACGTCGCGGCAATGGCTGAACGCGAAAATCGGAAACTCAATTCCCAATCGGTCGCAAAGCTCGGTATGCATCGTGATGAATCCTCTTATGATTGGAGCGCGAGGGCAAGAACGTGTTCTAAGTGCGAACTCTAAAATTGCGCGGTACGAATGTCCAGCGGGCGGGTGCGCCCATCCTTCGCGTATCACCATGTGCAGGGATCATTTCAGCTTGACGCACGCGGGCCCAATCTTGGTAGAGTAGAACGCATTCTATTTTTGATTCATTCAAGCTTTGGAGGAACGCCCAGTGAGCACCGGCGAGATCAATCTGCTCGACCCTTTGGTTTTTGAAGACAAGGTTCCGCACGAGTGGTTCACCTGGCTGCGGCATAACGCGCCTATCTACCGGCATCCCGAGCCCGGCGGTCCCGGATTCTGGGTGATCACGCGCTACGACGACGTGGTCGAAGTGGGCCGCGACGGCGTCACCTATTCGTCCGAGCAATCGCGCGGCGGCGTCGTTGCGCTCGAGGACGCCGACGCGGCCGCGGACCTGTCGGCGCAGGGGCGCATGATGCTCACGATGGACGCGCCCGATCACACGCGCTACCGCTCGCTGGTCAATCGCGGATTCACGCCGCGCATGATCAACGCGCTCGGTCCCCACATCCGCGAGATGGTGACGAAGATTCTCGAGCCGGCGCTCGAGCGGCGCGATTGCGATTTCGTGACCGACGTTGCCGCCGAGCTTCCGCTGCAGGTGATCGCGGAGATGCTCGGCGTCCCGTACGAAGATCGGCACAAGCTGTTTGAGTGGAGCAATCGGATGATCGGCAGCAAGGACCCCGAGTATGCGGTCAGCCAGGAGAAGGTTCAGCAGGCGGCGATCGAGATGTACATGTACTCGAACGAGCTGGCGAAGAAGCGGCGCGAGGAGCCGCGCGACGATATCGTCACCGCGCTGCTCAAAGCGGACCTCGACGGCGATCAACTCTCGGAGATGGATTTCAACGTGTTCTTCCTGCTGCTCGCAGTGGCGGGCAACGAGACGACGCGCAACGCGATCTCGCACGGGATGAACGCACTGATCGAGCATCCCGCGCAATTCGCGATGCTCGCGGAGAATCCCGCGCTGATGCCGTCGGCGACGGAAGAAATTTTGCGCTGGGCCTCGCCGGTGATGTTCTTCCGCCGCAACGTCACCAAAGAAACGGTGCTGCGCGGGCAACAGTTCAAGCCGGGCGACAAGGTCAGCATCTGGTACATCTCGGCCAATCGCGACGAAGAAATTTTCCCCAATCCGTTCACCTTCGACATCACGCGCACGCCCAACCAGCACGTTGCGTTCGGTGGCGGCGGTCCGCACTTCTGCCTCGGCGCGAGCCTCGCGCGGATGGAAATGAACATCATGTTCGAGGAATTGGTCAAGCGAGTTGCGTCGGTCGAGCGCACTGGACCGGTCAAGCGCCTGCGCTCCAACTTCATCAACGGCCTCAAGCATCTGCCGGTGCGGATCACGCCGCGCGCGCGCAAGGCCGCCTAGACAGGAGTCCCGCACGAGGCGTCCAATGGCGTCGAATCGTGAGCGTCCGCTGGCGGGCGTCCGCGTGATCGATCACGCGGACGAGAACGGCGAACTGTGCGGGCGGCTGCTTGCGGACCTCGGCGCCGAAGTCGTTCGCGTCGAGCCAGTTGGCGGAGCGGCGTCGCGTCGCCTTCCGCCGTTTCACGGCGACACCAGTTTGTATTTCACCGTTCGGAATCTCGGGAAGAAAAGCGTCACGCTCGATACGGAGTCTGCTGACGGCCGCCGGCGACTCGACGGTCTGCTGGACGCGGCCGATGTATGGATTGAGTCGCATCGCGCAGACGCCGTCGATCGCCGCGAAGTACTCGAGCGCCATCCCGGACTCATCATCACGTCGATCACCGCCTTCGGGCTGACCGGACCGTATCGCGACTATGTCGCCACCGACGCGGTCCTCGTCGCGATGTCGGGATTGCTGTTTCGATCGGGCGTGCTGGGCAAACCGCCGCTGTTGCCGCCGGGCGCGCTTGCCTGCGACATCGCGGGCACTACCGCGGCGTTCGCGACGGTCGCCGCGCTGTGGGATCGCGCGAAGACCGGACGCGGCCAGCATCTCGACCTGTCGGTGATGCAAGCGGCGGCGCAGACCTCGGATTGGGCGCTGCCGAATTTCAGCGCGACCAAAGCGCGCGGCGGCTCATACTTTGAACTTCGCACCGGCTCGGCGCCGGTTTACACGATGTATCCGTGCGCGGACGGTTACGTCCGCCTGATCATTCTGAATCCGCGGCAATGGCGCGCGATGCGCGCGTGGCTCGACGAGCCGCAAGTCCTGCAAGCCGATCACTTCGATCACTTGCTCGGACGCTTGTCGATCCAGACCGACGTTCTCGATCCGATGTTCGCGGATTTCTTCAAGGACAAGACCAAGCTCGAGCTGGCGCGCGAGGCGCAGCGCCGCGGCCTCGCGATGACGCCGGTGCTGAGTCCCGACGAAGTGCTCGCCGCGGATCATTTCACCGATCGCGGGACGTTTCGCGACGCGGAAGCGGCCGACGGCGTGAACGGACGAATTGCCGACGGCTTCTTCATCCTCGACGGACGCCGGCTCGGCTTCGCCGGCCGCGCACCCGCCGTTGGCGAGCACGATCGCGAAGCACTGACGCCCATCGCGAAAGCCGCGCCTTCCGTGAGCTCCGCGACTTCGGGACATCCGTTCACCGGCCTGCGCGTGCTCGACTTCGGAATCGGCGGCGTCGGCGTCGAAGCGGGCCGGCTGCTGGCCGAATACGGCGCCGACGTAATCAAAATCGAAACCCGTGCGCATCCCGATTTCATCCGCGCGATATTCGGCACCGAGATGAATCCGTCTTTCGCCTCGTCGAGCCGATGCAAGCGGAGCTTGGGCATCAACCTGCGCACGTCGGCGGGACTCGAGATCGTCAAACGGCTGATCGCGGTCTCCGACGTGGTCATCGAGAACAGCGCTACGGGCACGATGGAACGACTCGGCCTCAACTTCGAGCGGATGCGTGAAATCAATCCGCGCATCGTGATGGCATCGAGTCAGCTGATGGGCGCGAGCGGTCCGTGGAAGGACTGGATCGGATTCGGCCCGAACAGCCGCACCGCAGGCGCGATGACCTACCTTTGGAATTTTCCCGAAGGCGGGATGCCGCCGGGGTCGGGCGCGATTCATCCCGATCATCTCGCGGGGCGCATGCTGGCTCTGGGAGCAATCGCCATGCTGCTCGCACGCGAGCGCGACGGCGCAGGCGGCCACCTCGAAGTAGCACAAGTCGAAGTGATCGTCGGGCTGCTCGCCGATCTGATGCTCAAGTCGGCGCTCGCGCCCGGATCGGTCGGTCCGCAGGGAAATTTTGGCACGCGGGGTGCGCCGTGGGGTGTCTATCCGTGCGCGGGCAACGAGCGATGGTGTGCAATCACGATTCGCGATGACGGCGATTGGCGCCGGTTCCGCGTCGCCCTCGGCGATCCTGAGTGGACGCGCTCAGCGGAATACGAATCCGCGCGCGGACGCGTCGAACGCCGCGCCGAACTCGACCGACGCGTAACCGAATGGACCTCCGCGCGCAGCGATCGCGAAGTGACAGAGACTCTGCAGCGTGCCGATGTGCCGGCCGGCTTCATGATGTACGCGAGCGACATGCCGAGCGACCCGCACCTGCTCGCGCGCGGCTACCCGCAGCGCGTGGATCAACCCGGCGTCGGCGCGATGATGTTCGAGGGGCCGGCCTTTCATGCGACGTTGATTGCCCCGCCGATTGTCGCGGCGGCGCCTGCTCTCGGCGAGCACACGCGCGAAATCTGCCGCACGATTCTCTCGATGGATGATGCGGAAGTGTCGAAGCTCGTCGCTGAAGGCGTGCTCGAAGAAGCGAAAGGCGGAAGCACATGAGACGTCAGGCGGAAACATTCGCCAACGGGATTCAGCAGGCGGAGGCGCTGCGCGCAACCCAGCTCGCGCGCCGCAAGCGGATCGTCGCCGCGGCGATGGATCTCGCGGCGCAAGGCGGGTACGACGCCGTTCAGATGCGCGACGTGGCCGCGCGCGCGAAAGTCGCGCTCGGCACGCTCTACCGATACTTCTCATCCAAGGATCACTTGCTTGCCTTCACCTGGACCGATTGGTCGCAGGAGCTCCAGGAGCATCTGTGGCGTCATCCGATCCGCGGGGCGACCCGGGCAGATCGAATCATGGACTTCGTGCGCCGGGTGACTCGCGCGCTCGAGCGCGAACCCAAGCTTGCGAGCGCGCTGCTTAAATCGATGCTGGTGCCGGATAGCAGCGCCGAGGAGCCGCGCAGGGAAGTCAGCGCTGTGATGTTCCGCGTCGTCGAGGAGGAGCTCGCGAGTCTGCGGCCCGACGACCGCGAGGGAATCCGCGATATCCTCGGCCAGGTCTGGTACGCGAACCTCCTGCTGTGGGTCAACGGCCGAATTCCGGTGAGCCGCCTGTATGAAAATATGGAGACCGCGTGCCGGCTGCTGATCTCTCATCATGAAGTTGTCTGAAGTCAGACCGCATTGCCCGCGCACCATCCGCTCGACCACGCCCACTGGAAATTGTAACCGCCGAGCCATCCGGTGACGTCCACCGCTTCGCCGATCGCAAACAGACCCGGCACCGCGCGCGCTTCCATCGTCTTCGAAGACAGCGCGGCAGTGTCGATTCCGCAGACCGTAACTTCGGCCTTGGGCCATCCCTCGGAGCCGGTTGGTTTGAGCTGCCATCGTCTCAGCCGGTTCGCTAGTTCCGACAGATCGCGGTCGGCCACATTCGCAATCGGAAGGCTGGAGGCGGCGAGAGCATGCGCCAGACGAGCCGGAAGCACCTCTGCGAGAATGGTTTTGAGTTCCGCCCGGGGCCGCGTGCGCTTTCGATCGTCCAGCAAGCTCTCGATATCCAATGAGGGGACGAGGTTGAGCGACAACGTAGCGCCCTCCCGCCAATAAGATGAAATCTGCAAGATCGCGGGACCCGACAATCCGCGATGGGTGAATAAGATGTTCTCGCGAAAGCTGTTGCGGCCGCATGAAGCGATTGCGTCCACTGAAACGCCGGCCAGGCTGCGGCAAAGTTCCAGCGTCTCGCCCGCCACCTTCAACGGCACCAGTCCCGGCCGCGGCTCGATCACAGCGAGAGCGAAGCCGCGTGCGATTTCGTAAGCGAAGGCGGTCGCGCCCATCTTTGGAATCGAAAGGCCGCCGGTCGCGAGCACCAACGCCGGCGCGGCAAAGCTGCCCCTGTTGGTCTCGACGCGAAAACGATCGGCGCGCGTGATCTCCTGGACGCGATGGGCCGTGCGCAAATCGACGCCGGCGGCCGCGCACTCCCCCAGCAGCATCGCGAGAATCTCGCGCGCCGATCCGTCGCAGAAAAGTTGGCCGAGAGTTTTCTCGTGATAGCGAATGCGATGACGCTCGACCAGCGCGATAAAGTCGTGCTGCGTGTAGCGGCTGAGCGCGGATTTGCAGAAGTGGGGGTTAGCTGAGAGAAAGCGTTCCGGCTCTATTTCAAGATTGGTGAAATTGCAGCGGCCGCCGCCCGAGATGAGAATCTTGGCGCCTGCATCCTCGTTATGCTCCAGCAGCAGCACGCGCCGCCCACGATTCCCGGCCGTCATCGCGCACATCAGCCCGGCCGCTCCGGCGCCCACGATCACAACGTCAAACGATTCCATCACCGAGGCGCATTATGCCAAACGGCGGGCGATTCGCTACAACGATTTCAGGAGAGTCGTAATGGAAATCGAATATCGCGCGGAAGTGATCGGTTCGATGCTGCGGCCCGACTATCTGAAGGCCCGCAGCGAGGCGAAACTGCGGCTGGTGGCCGAAATCGCGCACCGGGTGTGGCCATGAGAATCGACCGGCTGGAGAAAATCGCGGAGGTGGATTAAAGCTCAAGTCATAACGAATGACGGAGGAGTACCCGTGACTGCAAGAAAGCAACGAATTCCGTTCCGCGATTTTTCGACTTTGAGCGACGAAGATCGCGCGAGGGGCGATCGCAACAAGGTTAATGGCGAGGTCATCAACATTTTCAAAGTGTTGATGCAGAATCCGAAGCTGGCGCGAAGCTGGTCGCGCTTCGCCGGTTACATCTTGAACGGTCAATCGTTGCCGGCGCGCGACCGCGAGATTTTGATTCTGCGCATCGGCTGGCTTAACCAGGCGCCCTACGAATGGGAACAGCATGTGCGAATCGGCAAGGCCGCCGGGCTCAGCGACGACGAGATCGATCGAATCAGCAAGGGCCCGAAGGCCGGCTGGGATAAACACGATGCGGCGCTGATCCAGGCGGCTGACGATTTGCGCGAGAAGTCGGTGGTCGCGGACGAAACCTGGCAGCAGTTGTCGGAGCGCTACAGCATCGAGCAGATGATGGACGCGGTTTTTACGATCGGGCAGTACAACCTGGTTTCGTGGGCGCTCAATAGCTTCGGCGTTCCGCTCGACGACTATCTGCCGGGCGCGAGCAAGCAGACCGCATAGCGAATGACGTCGGCGAAGACCAGGACCGATCTTCCCGTCCGCGCCTTTGCCTCGAGCGCCGAGTGGGAGGACTGGCTCGCAGCGCAGCCGCGCACCTCGAAGGGGGTGTGGCTGAAGCTGGCCAAGGCGGCGTCGGGCCGCGCGAGCGTCTCGAAGGCCGAAGCGGTTGACGGGGCGCTCTGTCACGGCTGGATCGACGGGCAGATCGACAAGTTCGACGGCGACCATTGGCTGGTTCGCTTCACGCCGCGCCGTCCCAAAGGAAAGTGGTCCCAGCTCAATCGCGAGCGGGCGCTGATTCTGATCGAGCTCGGCCGCGTGAAGCAGGCCGGCCTGAAGGAGATCGAGCAAGCGAAGACCGACGGCCGATGGGCGGCTGCATACGCGCCGCAGAGCACAGCGCGGGTCCCCGCGGATCTCCAATCGGTGCTCGATCGCAACCCACGGGCGCAGCGCCATTTCGAGCGACTCGACCGGGTTAACCGATACGCGATCCTGTATCGGATTCATGACGCGAAGAAACCGGAGACGCGGGCTGCCCGGATCGAAAAGTTCGTGACGATGCTGGCCCGCGGCAAGACGATCCATCCCACGAAACAGAACCAAAAACGAACGAGCCCGGTGAAATGAAAAATGGAACTTCAACTGAAAGGCAAAACAGCGTTGATTCTTGGCGGCAGCAAGGGACTCGGCCGCGGCGTCGCCGACGCGCTCGCGGCCGAAGGAGTCGCGGTCGCGCTGATTGCGCGCGGACAGGAGGCGCTCGATCGCGCGGTCTCGGAAATCTCTTCGCGCGGCGCCAAGGCGGTCGGCTTTGCGGCGGACCTCGCGAATTGGGCGAGCCTCGAGGCGGCCGCCAACGCGGCGCGCAAACAGCTCGGACCTATCGACATCCTGCTCAACAATTCCGGCGGCCCACCGCCGTCGGGAGTCGCCGGCGTGCCGGCCAAAGTCTGGGAGGATCAGTTCCACGCGATGGTGATGCCGCTGTTTCGAGTCACCGACTTGCTCCTCGGCGACATGCGCGCGCGCAAGTGGGGACGCATCCTGAACATCGCATCGACCAGCGTGGTCGAGCCGCTCGCCGCGATCGGAGTCTCGAATACGCTGCGCAGTTCGATTGTCGGATGGGCCAAGACGCTCGCGACTGAGACTGCGCGCGACGGAATAACCGTCAACACTCTTCTGCCCGGCGCGATTACCACCGATCGTACCGTGCAACTCAGCCGCGCGACCGCGGAGCGTCAGAAGATTTCCGTCGAGGAAGCAGTCCAGAGGAGCGCGCAGGCGATTCCAGTTGGGCGATTCGGCACCACCGCGGAATTCGGCGCGGTCGCCGCGTTCCTGGCAAGTCCGCTGGCGGCTTACGTGACGGGTTCGTTGATCCGCATCGACGGCGGCGCTCTGCGCTCGGTTTGAAACATGAGTGACCCGCTGCCGCTGAATTCCAAAGTCCGGTTCGGCGCGATGGCCACGGCCGCCGATCGCGATCACGCCCTCAAAACCGTCCGCACGCTGTCGGCCTGGGGTTACGAGAGTATCTGGACCGGAGACCACGTCGCCTTCACCGGGCCGATCGACGATTCGCTGACCCAGCTGACGTACTTGTCAGCGCTGAATCCGGGCCTCGTCTTCGGCACCAGCATCTACCTTCTGCCGCTGCGTCATCCCACGACGGTGGCGAAGATGGTCGCGACGGTGGACCGCCTGATGGGTGCCGGACATTTCATTTTCGGCGTCGGCGTCGGCGGTGAATTTCCGCGCGAGTACGAAGCCTGCGGCGTCCCGCTCAAGCAGCGCGGCGGACGCGCGAATGAAGCGATCGAAATAATCAAGCGGCTCTGGACCGGCGAGCCGGTCGAGTATCACGGCAAATATTTCAGCTTCGATAAAATCACGATGTCGCCGAAACCGCGCACCCCCGGCGGACCGCCGATTTGGGTCGGCGGACGCGCCGAAGCCGCGCTCAAGCGTGCGGCGCGTTTGGGCGACGGATGGATGCCCTACGTGGTCACCCCGAAGCGAGTCAGCGACGGACTCGAGTTCATCGCGCGCGAGGCGCAAGCGGCCGGCCGCAGGTTCGAACACTTCGGCACGGCGCTGCACTTGTTCATGACACTTGGGCCGAGCTATGAAGCCGCGCTCAACGTCGCCGCAACTCATCTCAGCAAGCGCTACGCGATGGACTTCCGCGAACCAGCCAAGCGCTATGCCGCCGTCGGCACAGCATCGAACGTCGCCGCGCGAATCCATGAGTTCATCAAGGCGGGAATTCGCAACGTCAACGTCGATGTCATCTCGGCGCCGGCCGAGCGCGATGCGCAGCACGAGCAGTTCGCCAAGGAAGTGATCCCGCTGCTGCGCTGACCGGGCTAGCGCCAGGTCAGTTTATTCTTAACGCCGACCACACCCGGCGTATTCATCGCGATCGATTGCGCCTCTCGGGCGTCATCGGCAGACGCCACCACTCCGCTCAACTGTATGGTTCCGTGGTCACAATCGACTTCCACCGGGTACCGATCGGAGATCCCGCGTTCCGCGAGCGAACTCTTCACCTCGGCAATCAGAAGATCATCGTGGGCGCGTTCGGCGGGAGAGTCGTAATGGTGCTCGGCTGAGGCTTGCACCGTGTCATGTTCCACGGTCATCGACTGATCGGTCGTGGTGGCCGGAGCATCGGCGGTTGCTTCCTGTTGCGCATGCGAGCTCGAGACCGGAAGCGCGACGGTTGCAAGACCGCACAGCAACATCGCGCCTACAATTTTAACCGCAACGAATTTCATGCGAACACACCATCGTCATCGTGGGCACGGAAAGACTGCAACGTCGCTCCGTGCCCACGCTCAGGTAGTCAGTTGGTTTCCTGATAAGTCTTCTTCTGGTAGGTCGTGGTTGTCTCTTCCTGCGGCGGTACCGGCGCCATCGGAGTCACGGTTGACGACTCGCTGTGATACGCACTGGTGCTCTCGCTGGTTGAGTTGTTGCCCACGTCGGTTGAATTCGAATTGCTCTTTTCCTCAGTGGTTGTCACCGTGCTGGGCGGCGGCGCTACCACGACGGGAGCCGGCTGCACGACCACCTCCTGCGCGGGCGGCGGCACATAAGCGGTAGTGGTCTCTTTAACCTGCTCAGTGGAACCGCATCCGTTGACGAAAGGCAACGCGGCGAGACTCAGAATTGAGATTACGATTCTCGTGGAATTTTTCATGCCGTTAACCTCCAATTAGCCAAGAAATTGTTTGACTGAGTAATTGAGAACCTAATGACGAAGTGTATTTTGCGGAAAGATACGAATAGCTATTCAAGCGCGATTTTCCATGGAACTTCGCTATTGGCTATTTGCAAATCGGCGATACTGTCGGCGACGAACACCGCGCGTTCCGCTGCGCCCCAGGTATCGGCATTGCCCGGTATGGTGACAACACCGTGATCAGTGTGCACTTTGACCACGCTTCGCATAATCGGGCCCGAGCTGTCGGCAGCCGCGTGAAATTGCATGCTGGGAGAAGGATTCAGGCAAAATGCGGTGCCAACAATCGCCAAGGTCGCGATAACCATCGTCATCAGGAACCACTGTATTTCACTTTTCATGTGCCTCCTCCTTGCTTCGTTGGACCTCCCTAATAGAGCAAGGGAGATACCATCGTAGGAGGCCACGAGGCTCCGACGCTTATTCACTGAGTCGCGCGTGTAGTATTTTCAGCGTTCCGGCTGGGCCGTTTTCGCCTGGGAATAAAATACTCAGTCGGCAGGATCCGGCATTTGTTCTGATATGCCGGGGCGCTGTAGTACATACACGCGCGATTCGCGAGCGGCGCGCGATAACTCGTCGGTGAAGTTCCAGCCGTCGGTTTCGCTGATGAACGCCGAGTCACACAGAATGTGATCGAAGGTTTGAGTGGATTGAAGCAGGCGCAATCCCTCGGCCGCGGAGTCGGCCACGACGACGGTACATCCGCTGCGTTCGAGGCTTTCCTTGATCGCGCCGTTCCCGCCCGCTGACTCGGTGATCAAAAGTGCCGTCTGAGTTTTGTGATTTTCGGCGCCGAAAGTCCCGACCCGGCTTTTCTGCCGATCAGAGCGCATCGAGGCGACCAGCTCCTCAGCACGTGCGTATTCGTCCAGGCGCCGCACGCGCCGAGACGCCCTATCGATCAGCCCGGCAAGTCGAACAATCTCGGACTCGAATGCGGACCCCTCAACCTGGTGCTGCAGAAGCGAAATTCGCAACCCGATCGCATTCATAAGGTCGTTGAGTTCGCTGGCGGCGTTATGAACTGCAAGAACAATCGGATTGGGCTTGTGCGATTTCGTCATGTCGGAACTCCCTGCCGCCTACAATTGATCCGAGCAAATTCAGGGCCATTGGGAGAACTCACTGCCGCGCAAGGCTTTTCTGCGAGCCTTCAGGTAATTCCTTCACAATTTCCTAAGAAGGCAAAAGTTGCCGCCCACCTTCCTTCCCGGTGACTCGAAATTCCAGACTGCAGTACCCGCCTGACGGCGACTGCTATGGCGTGGACGGGCTCTTCGAGTAAGCGAGTTTCGGCAAGGGCGCGAACAACGTCGAGGCCTTGGTCGCAAGACTTATAGCTGCGACGCTGTCGCGATCGGCCAGCGCCTTGCCAGCTTCCTGCAATAATTTTTGGGCGAGAATATCGCGCTGAGAATCGTCAGCCGACAGATTCGTGCGATCGATCCGCCGCTCCATCTTGTCGAACGTCCTGGATCAGTTTTGCCGCCTTCGCCGGACTGGATTCCGGCGGACCCGGCGATTCCAATCCTGAGGTGCTCAGGGTCGGGCCATTCCGCGGCACCTGCGCGCCGCCTGCGTCGGACAGCGCCACAGACGGACTCGGGGCCGGCGTCCCGTGATTTCCGAGCGTGGCGGCAGGAGTGCTCAACGCCGGTGCGGCCGGACTGCTCTCCAGGCTCACGTCGGCGCTTGATTGACCGGTTCCTTCGATTCGATTGCCAATGCCCGCTCCCTGCTTCGAGGCCTGCGCGGCTGCGGCAGAGCCCCCCTCCTTCGAGGCAATCCCGGCGTTCTCCGAAGCGGCGCGCGCCTGCCTCGCGGTCTTGCGGGGGGCATGTCTCGCCGTTTCTTCCGTCACTGAAGTTGGGATCGGAGTCGGCGTCGCAGTTGCGGCTGGCGCAACGCTCGGCACTGCCGCCGGAGACGCCGTGCGAAAAATTTCTCCGAGCCAGGTCGTGCCCGGCGTTCCGCTGGCGCATCCGGCGAAAAAAATCAGTGCTAGCGAGAGGAGGCCGCCGAGCGGCCGGATTGGTAGCCGATCGATTCGCTCAGGCCGCGCTGGAGACCGCTGGTTTGGCAGGCGCATTGGATGCAATCGGAATCGTAATCTTACACACAGTACCTTGGCCGACTTCTGAATCTATAGCTATCCTGCCGCCGTTGAGCTCGATTGCGCGCATCGCGAACGGCAACCCGAGACCGCTCCCGCCAGCTTTGGTTGTGTAATACAAGTCGAAGATCCGATCCAGTTGCTCGCTCGCGATCCCGGGGCCGCGATCGATGATCGCGATCTCGACCGCCGTGCCCTGCAACTTGCTCGAAAGCGTCAGCCCTCCGCCGTCGGGCATCGCCTGCTCGGCGTTGGTTATCAAGTTGGAAAGTGCTTCGTAGATCAATCCGCGATCGCATTGAACCGGAGGCAGCGACGGATCGAGCTGGTACTCGACTTTGATTTTTTCGGGATTGACCCGCGCACCGAGCTCCTTCAGCAGCTCGTTCAGATCGGAAGCGCTCAGCTTCAATTGCTCGGGCCGCATGAATCGCAGCAGCGCCTCGACCGCCTCGTCGAGCCGGGTCACCTCGCGCCGCAATTTATCGATGTGCTTGGCGCCGGCCTCGCCCGCTTCGCGGCGCAGCAGCTCCAGCCGCATGTTCATCCCGTTGAGCGGGCTGCGTAGCTGATGCGCCAGCCCGGAGATCAGGGTCCCCAGCCGCGCGAGCCGATTCGACGAATCAAGCGCGCTCTCCAGCTCGATGACCGGTTTCAAATCTCTCAGCACGATCAGCAACCCCGCCGGCACCCGCTCGCGCCCGAGCCGAAAGAATGAAACCAGGTAGGTGCCGCCCGCCGGAAGCGCCAGCGGAACGTCGTGCGCTTCGGTCCCGGCCACCGTCGATTGCACCAGCGCCAGCAGTGGATGCTCCGCGTCGATCGCCGCGGCGAGCGCGGCGCCCTCGAGCGGTCCGTTCTTCGGCGCCAGCCGCTCCTGCGCCTCCCGGTTGGCGAACAACACGACACCATTGGCGTCGAGCAGCACGACCGCGTCCTGGATCGATCTCACAACGTCGAACAGATGGGACTGATCGCTGTCCAGACGCGACCGATCCGCCTTGACCTGCCGTGACAACTCGTTAAACCGATCGGCGAGTGTGCTCAGCTCGCCGGCCCCCGAGACCTTCACCTCCGAAGGACTCTTGCCGGCGGCCAGCAGCTCGAATCCACTGGTAAGTGTGGCGAGCTGTTCAAGAATACGGTTGGCGATCAGCAACACCGCCAGCATCGCGGCCGCGATAACCAGCCCCGCGGTGGCAATAATCACGGTCAGCAGATGGCGAGCCTGGTCCGCGATTAGGGCCGTCGTCACCCCGACCGAAATTGTCGCGGACGGTTTGCCATTGATGTCCACCCGCCGGCGCGCCTCGTAAACTTTCGCGGTCAGAAGACTCGGCAGCGAGGTGAACAGCAGCCAGCGCGAAGCCTGCTCGTCCAGTTCTCTGACCGAGGGCAGATTGAGCGCGGGCTTGCCCTCGCCGTCGCCGTTGGCCGCCACGATCACGGTGCCGTCATCGGCGACGATCGACGCGGCCACCACCGCCGGACCGAAGGCAACGGTCGAATCGAGCAGCTTGCGCACCGGTTCGCTGGCGCGAAGCGCCGCCGGGACGTCGCTGTCGCCTTGCGACAGAGCCAGCCGCACCTGCTCGAAAATTTGCGCGATCATGAAGTCGGTCGATCGCGACATCTCGTCGATCATGGTGCCGATGCGGGAATCGATCGAGATGACGCTGAGGATAATGGTCGGAACGAGCATCAGCCCGAGAGCCATCAGGGCCAGTCTTGCTCGCAGATGCATAGTTTCCTCGCGCGAATGAACGTGCGGGTGGACCTCTACCGATTTTTGTTCGATTCGTTTTCGAGCTACGTGCGATCGGCGCCGAAGCGCTCAAGCTTGTTATACAAGGTCTTGGCGCTGACCCCAAGGATTTCGGCGGCGCGGGTCTTGTTGCCAGATGTGAATTCGATGGTGCGCGTGATCATCTCTTTCTCAACGTCGTCGAGCGACGTGCCCAGCGGAATCTTGATGAACCCGGCGTCTCCCCCGCTTCCCGCCGCGCGAAAATCGTCCGGCATGTCCGTCTTGCGGATCGTGCGGCCCTCGCACACGATCAGCGCGCGCTCGATTACGTTGCGCAACTGGCGCACGTTGCCGGGCCACGGATGCGCCTGCAGCGCCTTCATGCATTCCTCGTCAACCCCGGTCACGTCCTTCTTGTTTTGCTCCGCGTAGTATTTGACGAACATCTGCGTCAGCTGCGGCAGATCGTCGATCCGCTCGCGCAGCGGCGGCAGCACGATCGTGAACACGTTTAACCGGTAAAACAGGTCCGATCGCAGCTTGCCCTCGCGCACCGCCTGCTCGACGTCGCGATTCGACGACGCCAGCACCCGCACGTCCAGCGGGATCTCGGCCGTTCCGCCCACCCGCCGCAGCCGCTGCTCCTCGATCACGCGCAGCAGCTTCGGCTGCAGCTCCGCCTTCATCTCGGTTAACTCGTCCAGCAGCAAGGTGCCGCCGTTGGCCACCTCGAAGCATCCTTCCTTGCGCCGGTCCGCGCCGGTGAACGAGCCGCGCTCATGCCCAAACAGCTCGCTCTCCATCAGGGTCTCAGGAATCGCCGCGCAGTTGACCGGCACGTAAGCCGCGTCTCGCCGCGGCGACAGCTCGTGAATCGTGCGCGCCACCAGCTCCTTGCCGGTGCCGCTCTCGCCCGTTATCACCACCGACGCCGACGACTGCGCCAGCCGCTCGATCGCCGTGATCACTTTGCGCATCGGCAACGACCGTCCGAACAGCGGTCCCAACTCGCCCACCTCGGCCAGCCGCCTGCGCAGCGTGGAGTTTTCCTCGCGGATACTGATGTTGTCGGCGAGGTTGCGCAGCACGCGTTGCAGATGCGTGGGGTCAACCGGCTTGCGCATGTAATCGACGGCGCCCTGCTTAAGCGCCTCGACCGCGTCGGGTATTTCACCCTGCCCCGAAATCATGATGGTCGGCAGATTAATCCCCAGCTCGCGAATATCGCGCAATAGCTCGATCCCACCCTTGCGTGGCATCCTGAGGTCCGAGAGCAGGATGTGTGGATCAAAGCTGCGGATCAGCTCCAGCGCCTGGACTCCGTCCTCGGCGATTTCGCCGCGAAAACCCCACGCTGCGAGCGACTCGCGCCACTCCTCGTGGGTGTTGACGTCGTCCTCGGCGATCAGAACCCGAATTTCATTTGCCATAAATTTTCCAAGCGAAATGCAGCAGGGGCTTTCGAGAGGTGCACTGCAACAACTGTGCAATCCTCGTCGATCCAGAATACTATGACTTATCGGGCACTTAGGCTCAAAGCCGCAGCAATCACTACACTCAATCGGTAAATTTTACTCGGTAATTCTTACCGATAATGATGAGTCGGATTCGGTCAGTTTCTAGCCGCGAAGAATCAAGCAGCCGATCGATCTGACAGAGCGCCGGCGCTCTCGGGAGGAGCATCGGACTCGCGACGCACTTCGAGCTGGTACTTCGTCGGATCCGCTCGCAGCGTCTTCCACCAGTAACGGATCGTACTGCCTGACCAGTTGTTGGTGATACGCCCGGCGTCGTTCTTGTACCAGCTCTTTCCGGTGGCCGCCCACACTCTTTGCTGCAGCTCTTCCTGCTGACGGGCGTCGAAGTCGTCCATCACGTCGCGCCGCAGATCGATTGCGCAGGCGCCGCTCTCGTCCATTCCTTTCAGGCAGTTGAGTATGTAGTTCGCCTGACACTCGATCATGAAGATGATCGAGTTGTGGCCGAGGTTCGTGTTCGGCCCGTACATCAGGAACAGATTCGGGAATCCCGCGACGCTGATGCCGAGGTAGGCCTTCGCGCCGTTCGCCCATTCATCTTGCAGCAGATGCCCTCCGCGCCCGCGTATCGCGATCGGCGCGAGGAACGCCGTCGATTCAAATCCGGTCGCGTAGATCAGTACATCGACCGCAATCGTCCGGCCGTCCTTCGTGACGACGGCATTCTGGTCGAGATGATCGATGCCGCCGGTGACGACCTCGACGTTCTCGCGATTGAGCGTCGGGTAGTAGTCGTCGGAAATCAGGATGCGTTTGCCGCCGATCGGATAGTCGGGAACCAGCGCCTGCTGCAGCTTTGGATCTGTGACCGTCGTGCGCATGTAGGTCTCCGCGGCCTGCGCCATCCGCCGCGACAGAAACGAAACTCGGCGAAACACCGGCCAGTTAATCTCGTGCTGAAAGTAGATCAGCCAGCGATAGAGCCGGGTCAGCACCGGATTGCGCGCGAACCGCCGCTTCTGTTCGTCGCTGTACGCAAGGTCGTTGCGGGGCACCATCCAGTTCGCGCTGCGCTGGAAGATATAGACTTTGCCGGCCTTGGGCGCGATCTGCGGGATGAACTGGATTGCGCTGGCCGCGTTGCCGACCACGCCGACGGTCTTGCCGGTCAAATCGATCTCGTGCCGCCATCGCGCCGAGTGAAACGCCACGCCTTTGAAAGTTTCGGCGCCGCGAAGCTTCGGCAGGTTGGGCCGGTTCAACTGTCCGACGCCCGCGACCAGCACTTCCGCCTCTACTTCTTCACCCTTGGCGGTGCGAATTTTCCATACCGCCGCGCCCTCGTCCCAACTGGCGCCGGCTATCTCGGCGCCGAATCGGATGTGCGGGAAGAGGTCGTACTTGCGGGCGCAATCCTCCATGTATTGCAGGATCTCCGGCTGCGGCGCCCACTTCCGCGACCAGTCGGTCTTCTGCTCGAACGAAAAGCAATACGAAAACGACGGTACGTCGCACGCCGCTCCGGGATAGGTGTTGTCGCGCCAAGTGCCGCCGATCCGATCGGACTTTTCGAAGATCGTAAAGGAATCGATCCCCAGACGTTTGAGCTGGATGCCGAGGCACAAGCCGGAGAAGCCGGCGCCGATGATCGCAATCCGCCGCGTCGCGCGATTATTCACAACCATTGCGCTACCTCCTGAAGTGCAACTCGATCCTTTCTAGAAGCGATGCGACGGAACCTGATCGTCGATCCATTCTTCAGCGTCAGCTGCCCGCTCGAAATCGACCGCTTGCTTTCTCTCGCGCCAGAAGATCTCCCATCGCCCGGTCGCGGGATTTCGCACGATCGAATAGCCCTGGTACTCGTAAACTCTATCGCCGTTTGTGTCTTCTGTCACACCATACAAAGCACGGCACGTGCCATGCTATGGAACTTGATGCCCCAGCACGACGGCCCAGTCCGCAAGTCGAATTCTCGCGGTAGCTACAGATCACTCGCTTTGCGATGGCTCCGTTCGCAACATTCGGTGTATCGCTACGCATCAGACCGGTTTATCGATCCGGCAAATGCGATTAAAGAGGCTCTCATGATGATTCGCGCACAGACGAGGAACGCGGCGTGAAGACCCCGGGCGCGATTCTCCGCTTCCTCGGCGCGGCCGGCACGGTCACGGGCAGCAAGTTTTTACTCACCGCCGGCGGCCATCGTGTGCTGGTCGATTGCGGTTTGTTCCAGGGACTCAAGCAGTTGCGCTTGATGAACTGGCAACCGTTGCCGGTGGAGACGCACGAGCTCGACGCGGTTCTGCTGACGCACGCCCACCTCGATCACAGCGGCTTTATCCCGGCGCTGGTGCGCGACGGTTTTCGCGGAAAGGTTTTTTCGACGCCCGGGACTCAGTCGCTGTGTCGCATCCTGCTTCCCGACAGCGGGCACCTTCAGGAAGAAGAATCGGGCTATGCGAACGCCAAGGGATATTCCAGGCACTCGCCGGCGCTGCCACTCTACACCGAGAGAGACGCATGGAATTCGCTTGACTGTTTTTCGCCGGTGGAATTCGACCACCGGATCCAACTGGGGCCGATCACCGCGCAGTTTATGCACGCCGGACACATTCTCGGCGCGTCTCTTATCAGCATCGAAATAGATTCCGCGCGCCCCGCGAAAATGCTGTTCACCGGCGATCTTGGACGGCCCGTTCATCCGATCCTGCGTGCGCCCGCGCCGCCGCCCGCCGCCGACATTATCGTGATCGAATCGACCTACGGCGACCGCATTCATGACGACGCCGCTTCGCTCGAGCGGTTCGCCGATGCGATTTCACGAACACTCGCGCGCGCCGGAGTCGTCATCATTCCCTCGTTCGCCGTCGATCGAACCGAGGTCATTCTCTACCACCTCGCGCGCCTGCGTGACGCCGGCCGAATTCCCGGCACCCCGGTCTTCGTGGACAGCCCGATGGCGCTGGCTGCGCTCAAGCTCTATGAAGAGTCCATCGCCCAGGGCAGTCCCGAAATCCGCACCGATATCGGGCACGCGAACAACTTCTTCCACGGCGAGAACCTGACCGAGATCAAAACCGTCGAACAGTCGATGCGCCTGAACTCGATGACGGGACCGATGATTATCATCTCAGCGTCGGGCATGGCGTCGGGCGGCCGCGTGCTCCATCATCTCAAGCGACGGCTCCCGGACCCCAAAAACACCGTGATCCTCGTCGGCTACCAGGCCGCTGGAACGCGCGGCAGGTCGCTGCTCGACGGCGCCTCGACGGTCAAGATGCTGGGCGACTACGTGCGGGTCGCCGCGGAAATCGTCGATGTGCCGGCGTTCTCTTCGCATGCCGACCAGCGCGAAATCCTGAACTGGCTGAAACTCGCCAGGACTCCGCCGCAGATCGTCTATATCGTTCACGGCGAGCCACCCGCCTCCGAGGCCCTTCGCGAACGTATCGCGACCGATCTCGGATGGAACGCCGTCGTCCCGCACAATCTCGAACAGGTACGCATCCGCTAGTGCCTATGACTCGAAAATCGGCGAGACGACTGCGCCGGCATCGCGCCGTCAATTCTGCCGGTTCTTCAGATCTCTAACCAGATCGCGCCGATGTTCGTCGCGTGAATTTATAATCGCCTTGGCGGCCAGCTTCTTCCGCTCGCCAAAAGGAAGCGCCAGACACTCGCGGCAAATGGCTTCATCGGCAAAAACCGCATCGGGGTCGATGCCGAACTGTTTTTGGAGCATCCTTCGCGCTTCGGAGCCCAGCAAAAAGGGATCGATTGCGACCTCAGTTGATGTCTTGCGACACAGAACACATTCCATTCGCGTTTCTCTCTTCCGGGAGGCTGCAATCCTCGACCGCCGGCTTAGGGGCGAGCTGTTTCGAGGGTTGTCGTGGCTACGGCCTGGCAAGGAGCGCAAGGCCGATAGCGATCCGCTCTCGCGCCCGCCAGTGCGAACCATCCGCCGCCCGCGATTGGATCGGTGGAATGGTGTTCGACCGCTGGTTAAGCGCGAACTCTCAGAATGTTTTGAAAGAAACTAGTTGCCGTCGGCGAACGAGCGCGGCGGATTTCGCGGACGAAAGAGGTGCCTGGAAGTCCATTCGGTCACATCGGTTTCATCGGGCATGACCGTGACGGAGCGGTCCCGTTCGCGAATCTCGATGGCCGGCAGCCAGAACGTCAAATGACCGCTGGCTGAGTCGATATCGATAGTCGAGCCGTCGACTTCCTCGACGGTGCTGGGCGCGAGCCGATGACAGCGAATCGCCACTCTGGCGTTGTGGCTTAGCGCGATGAACGAAAGCGGCCCCGTCATTTGCGCGACAGTAAATGCGCAAAACAACGCGGTCAGCGCCATCGAAAGGAAGCGTCGCACGTGATTTCTTTTCATCTGCATCCGCACAGTCTGCCCCGACATGCGAAACAACTCCCGGCTATCGACCCAACCACCGCCCTCAGATCAAGTCAAGCGCGCCGAGTGCCGGTCTGGTCTCTCGCTTAAGCGGAAGCGAGGCGCTTCAGGCTGTCCGATTCGCCGATCGCAACAAGCAAGTCGCCCACTTCGATCTTTGTCTCTGCACGCGGAATCATCTCGAGCGGCTGGTCGTTGCGTTTCAATGCCACGAGCCGAAGCCGCGGATTTTCCCGTTCCACCGCCGCGATAGTCTTGCCGGCGGCCGGGCTTTCGCGCGAGATCCTGATCTCTTCCAGATCGACCTCGGACTCGCGGCCGGGCACCGACAGTTGCAGAAAGTCCACCACCGACGGGCGCAGGATGCTCGCCGCGATTCTCAGACCGGCCCATTGATAGGCGGCGACGACCTGGTCTGCGCCCGCGAGCTTCAATCGCCGCAGTCCCGCATCGGAGTCGCCGCGAGCGTAGATGAG
Organism: uncultured delta proteobacterium; assembly: GCA_963717005.1. GTDB lineage: Bacteria > Desulfobacterota > Binatia > Binatales > Binataceae > Binatus. Next base: position 2,068,026 of record OY970324.1, on the reverse strand, counting down.
GAGCTTAGGGTTTTTCTCGCGCGCCGAAAGCGTGATGTACACGTTGTCGGAATCCGATCCGGTCGCGACAATCAGCGCGCGCGCCGAACCGATGCCCGCGTCCTCGAGCACCGAATCTTCCAGCGCTGACCCTATTACATGCAGCGCGCCGAGCGTGTCCAACTCCGCGCGCTTCGCCGGATCGGTCTCGATCACCACCATCGGCACCGCGTTGCGGGTCAGCTCTTCGACTACCGCGCGGCCAAAACGTCCGAAACCGCATACGATCACGTGCCGCTCGAGATTGTGAATTTTGCGAGTCATCGCGCTCTTCCCGAGAAATTCCCTGAGGCGCCCCTCGACCACCAGCTCACCGATAACCGTGAACAGGTAGATCGCGCTGCCAACACCCGTGATTATCAGTCCAATCGTAAAAAGACGACCCGCCGGGCTGAGCGGTTTTACTTCCTGGAAGCCGACCGTCGAGATCGTGATGACCGACATGTAAAAGGCGTCGAGCACCGACATGTGCTCGATCAGAATGTAGCCGGCGGCGCCGGCCACGGTCATCGCCGCGACCAGCGAGATTGCCAGCGCGAATCTGCGAGTCGGCGTCATCCTGATGCGCGGCGATTCCTGTCAATGTATGGCACGGTCGATGCTTTCAACTATGCTAACATGCCGAGAGCGATTTGGCTCAAGCAAGATGGCCGCGACATTTTCGAGAATACTGTGCCCAATCGACTTCGAGCGTGACTCGATGGACGCGCTCGATCTCGCCGCCCGGCTGGCGCGGCAGAACTCAGCCATGATTTGCCTGTTGACCGTAATTGGCGAGCCGCCCGCCGCGGCGATTGAACTTCCGCCCGTCGCGATGACGACCAACGATGAATTTGAAGCCGAATGCCGAGGTCGCCTGGAGGCTCTTGCACGGGACAGATTGGCGGGAATCTCGCATGAGACATTCGTCGCAAGCGGAAATGCGGCGCCGGAAATTCTCAATCTCGCGAAGCGACAAAAGATCGACCTCATCGTCATGGGCACGCACGGCCGCCAGGGCCTGCCGCACTTCCTGCTTGGCAGCGTCGCGGAACGCATCGTTCGGGAATCGCCGGTTCCGGTCATGACAGTCCATCCCACGACCGCCGCCAAGTAATCAGCGCCTCAAGCGGCCTTTCGAGCGCACGCCTTTGCGTGCGCCGTCAGGACCGGAATCGGCGACTCGCGCACCACCCGCTCGGCGACGCTGCCGAGGACCAGGTGAAGCAATCCCTTGCGGCCGTGCGTGCCCATCACGATCAAGTCGGCGCCGATGTTGCGCGCGGTGTCGAGCACCTGCTGAGCCGGATCGCCGCTCAGCACGAGTGTTTCGTAGCGCACCATGGCCGGAATTTTTTCCCGCCCGATCTTTGCAAGCTGCTGCTGCCCGTCCTTTTCCAGTTGCGGATAAGGATCCATCGGCACCGGCTGGAAACCGGCATTGCCGGCCAGCACCGGCGCGACATTCAGCAGGTACAGCTTCGCGTCATTCTGCTGCACCACTTTCAGTGCGACCTCGAGAGCCGCGAGCGAGTGCTCTGAAAAATCTATTGGACAAAGAACTTTCCGAAATAATTGAATCATCGCTCCCTCCTGCGTCGGCAGGTTTGCCTTGCCCGCCCGGCGGCTCGTCCATTTCTTGGGGCGCCAATTGTCGTCTCCGGAAGAAAACAGAGCAATTCGTGGACCAGTGTTCGAGTCGCGAATCGGACCAAATCACGCATAGGTTTCGGATGAAGTGGCGCGATCGGATACACATCGCGTGAACCGCCGTCGCCTTGCGCGGCATTCGGTCTTGCCAAACGGCCAGCCCGGACAGGCTTTTCCGCATGGCACGGAAGGCGCTAGAGGTCTTTAGTTGAGTGCGGCGTGTACCAAAGCGAATACCAGTCCAAGTTGATGTCGCCCGCGGACGCGGTCGAGTTGATCCCGTCGCGCGGCACTCTTTCGATGGGCATGGCGGTGAGCGAGCCGCCCGCCTTGTTGACGGCGCTCGAAGATCGGGTGAAGGCCGGCAGGATCGACGAGCTGCGGGTTTACTATTCGCACTCGATCACGGCGGCGGCGTTCACAATTCTCAAGTACGAGTACATGAACGTGATCAAGCCGCATCCGTTCTTCCCGACTATCGTCGAGCGGCGGCTCGTCGAGCTCGGGCAGCAGGACCATCGGCGCGTCGTCTTCTACATGCCGGGAAATTTCAGCGCGATGCCGCGGACGCTGCGCGAAATCGGAATCGACGCGTTCATCATGATGGTCGCGCCGATGGACAAGGGCGGATTCTTCAGCTGCGGCACCAACGCCGACTACACGGTTCCGACCGCGCGCACCGCGAAGAGGCTGATTGTCGAAGTCAATCCGAAAATGCCGCGCGTGTTCGGCGATTCGTCGGTGCACATATCGGAGGTCGCGGCGATCGTCGAAAGCGAAAGCCCGCTCTTTTCGGTGCCTGCCAGGCCGCTGACGCCGCTGGACAGTGCGATCGGCAGGCACATCGTCGAGATGGTGCCGGATCGCGCTTGCCTGCAGGTGGGAATCGGCGGCGTGCCCAACGCCGTCTGCGCCGCGCTGCACGGTCACAAGGATTTGGGCATCCACACTGAACTCATGATGCCGTCGGTGGCGGCGCTGATTCAGTGCGGCGCCGTCAGCAACAAGTATAAGAACCGGAATCGATACAAGAATGTGTACACGCTGGCGGCGGGCGACGCGCCGTTCTACGAATTTCTCAACGACAACTCGAGCATGGAGGCGCGACCGGTCGATTACGTGAACGACCCGAGCGTCATCGGGCAGAACGACCTCGTAATCTCGATCAGTGCGTTCCTCGAAGTCGGGCTCGACGGCGAAGTGAATTCCGAAGCGATCATGGGCAAGCAATACAGCGCGCCCGGCGGCCAACTGGATTTCGTGCGCGGCGCCCAGCTATCGAAAGGCGGCAAGTCGATTCTCGCGGCGTACTCGACCGCCGGCAAAGGCGCTATCTCGCGCATCGTGCCGAAGATCGAGGGTCCAACCACTGATCCAAGAACCGATACGCAGTATATTGTTACCGAGTACGGAGTCGCATGCCTTACCGGCAAATCGACCGCGCAAAGGGCCGAAGCGCTGATTGCGATAGCTCATCCGGAATTTCGCGAGAGCCTTCGCCAGGGCGCGCGGCAACTGGGTTACCTTTGAAAGCCTGCGGAGAAATCAAATGAAAAATATGAAAGTTCGCGATGTGATGACCGCCGATCCCACCACGCTCAAGCGCAACGACAAGCTCACGCTGGCCGACGACATAATGCGGCTGGGACGGATACGCCATTTGCCGGTTCTCGATGATGACGGCAAGACTCTGGCCGGCATCGTGACCCAGCGCGATCTGTTTCGCGACGCGCTCGCGCAGGCACTGGGCTATGGCAAGCACGCGCAGCGGAAGCTCCTCGACACGCTCTCGGTCAAAGATGTGATGGCAACCGAGGTCGTTACCGTAATGCCGGACGCCTCGCTGCTTTACGCCGCGCGGCTTTTGACCGAGCGCAAAATCGGATGTCTTCCGGTGGTCGAGAACGGGCGTCTGGTCGGCATCCTGACTGAGGGCGATTTCGTTGCGCTCGTCGCGCGCAACGGCTAGGCGGCATTAGCGCGCAATTCGTACTCGGCGACCGAGATGATTTGCCGAGTGCGCGTGTCCCAAAGAATGCATTTCAAGGCTTTGGGAATTTGCGCCAACTTCACGCGGGTCACATCCGAAAAGAGGTCCTGAAATTCGTTGTGACATGCGATCAAACGATAGTTGGGGATTTTGGCGGATAGATGGTGAACGTGGTGATAGGCGATATTGGCGGTGAACCAGTTCAGCCAGCGCGGCAAAATAAGAAAACTCGATCCCTCGATCGCGCCGGTCTCGTAGTCCCAGTTTTCGCCCGCGCTCGCATAAGAGTGCTCAAAATTGTGCTGCACGGTGAACAAAATAATTCCCGCGGCGCCCGCCAGTGACGCGCTGATCAAATAAATCGTGAAGAACAGTGCGGTACCGACTGCCCAGCACATCAACGCCCAGATGCTCAGCAGCACGACATTGTTCCAGAACATGTGCCAATACTCTTTGCGCGATTTCCAATAGCGCGTTTCAAAACTGGCGGCGTGCGCCTTGAGCGAGAGGGCGGGCAGCGCGACTTTTCCTTTAACAATATGCCCCCACATCGAGATACTGCCCTTGAGCCAGGTAAAGCGCGGGTTGAAAATCACGTATATCAGGCCCGCAAAAGGCGCGGTCGCGATGCTGCACTTGCCTCTATATATGCACTGCCGCGCGCCGCTCATCGCGGCATATTCATCGACTGACAACGTCGTGTAGAGTCCGCGGTATTTGTCCCAATTGCCGTTGTTGGCATGGTGAAAATTATGATGCTGCGACCACACGTATTGCGGCATGCCGGAGACGACGCCCAAGAAAAACCCGACTGCGCGATTGAGCGACTGCGTGCGGAACAGGCTGCCATGGCCGCATTCGTGCATCAGTACGAAGGCGCGCAAAGTGAACAAGCTGATTGGCACCATCGCGGCCGCGGTGAGCCAGTAGGAAACGTGGACACTCCACACCGCGGCCCACCAAAAGAGCGCGAGTGAGGCTAACGTCGTGAGAACTTGCGTCGATGCCCGGAAATTGTCGGCCTGCGAATGCCGGGTAACAATGTCATGCTTCTGTTCTTTTATGCGGCCGATCGACGACACGGTATGGCACCTCGGTTGCAAATCAAATTTTGTAGAAGCCGCAGCGAGAAAAGCGAGAACTACAACCTATCAGCTTCGCAGACCGTGCGATATCGCCAAGTTCGGCGGACCGGTGTCTCCTTTTTCGTCGTCGATCTCTAGCGCATCGCGGTCCGCCGATCCTGGATGGTGTTGAGGTAGGCGATTAGTTTCGCGATAACCTCACCGATTCCGGTCTCACCTTTCTCACCATGGCCAAGCTCGTAGAATTTTTCTCCCCAAACCGGCATCTCATGACTGCCATGCGCTCTCGGTGTATCGCGCCCGTCGATCAGCTCGGCGATGCGATGCGCCGGCAGCGGCATGCCGTACTTGTCGCCGAGCTTGCGCAGATTTGCCGGCGGCGTCGCGAGGCTCTTCGCGACCGGGCCGTCGCCGAGCCCGTCGGTGCCGTGGCACGAAGCGCAGTAGCGGACGAAGTAGCGATGCCCCTCGGCCACATCGTCGCCCGCGGCCAGCCCAGGCTGCGCGGCGGAAAGCGCGACTCCCAGGGCGAGCAACGATGCCACGATTGTTAGTTTCATCGATTCACCATTTCGTTTTTTCACGCTCAGTGGGCGACTGGGGTCGGCATTGGAGTCGCAGTTGGCGTTGGCGACGGTTGCATCGCCGCCGCGGCCACTTCCGGATCGGGAATGTATTCCGGCGGGTAGGTCAGCCGACGCCAGCTCATCAGCATCAAGGTCAGCGCTCTCGATTCCTCGGGCTTGAAGTTGAAATCGGGCATCGCCGTGTTCGGCGAAACCGCGCTTGCTTTCGTCAGATGCTGTACGTTCCAGTTGAACATCGTATGCGCGCCGGTCACGTGCGCGAAATTCAGCAGCTCAGGATTCCGATCGCCCTCGTAGGTCAGCTCGGGTCCGGTGGCGCCGCCGCGTCCTTCCACGACGTGGCAAAGCAGGCACTTTTTCTTTTTGAAGAGCGCCTTCGCGCGATTGATCTCTTCCATCCCGGGCGTCGCCGCATCGTGGCGATGACAAAAGTTGCAGCGCATCTGGATCATCTCGCCCATCGCGAGACCGTTTTGCGCGGCAAGCGCGCTCGAGAGCATCGGATCTTCCCATCCGCGTCCACCCAGATGCGCTCCCGCAAGTGTCGTCGCCGCACCGTCGCCGGCGTGGCATGGCGTGCATCCGAACTTCGCGAACTCATGCTTCGCGAGCCACTCGTTCATCGGATGCGGCTTCAGCGGCTCGGCGATCGTGGCGGGAAGCACCGACGACCATTCGTAGCCGAGATGGCACGTGATGCATCGATCGGTCACGCCAATCTTGGGAACCCAGATCTGCCGGATTCCCGGGCTGAAGTCGCGCGCGTCCTCGGCCTTGCCGTAATGCCCGAGCAGTTGCGGAAACTGACGCTGATAGACGCCCCATTCAGTGCTGAACTCGAGCCAGAAGCAGACCGCGACCAGCACCAGGAAAGTGATCGACATCGCGACCATCCAGCCGAAGTCGCTACTCTCGAACGATTCGTTCTTGTCCGCCATTTTCAGTAGAGCCGCGGCGTCTGGGGGCGTGGCTGGCCGGGCCAATAAATCCGCCAGTAGGGACCGCGCAGGTAAACCCCGATCATGATCAAGACGATGATCGCGAGGGTCGCGATGGCGAAGGTCAGGTTCTGGCGCTTGCGCTCGGGCGCGAGCCATCGCCCCTGCGCCCGCAGCGGAGAGCGATCGAGCCACGGCCAGAACGTCAGCACGGCCAGCAAAAATCCCGGCAGCAGGATTCCGCCGAGCAACGCGCCGCTGACGGTGTAGCCACCGAAGCGAACGGTGGTGGAGGCAACCAGCTCCTGCAGCCAGACGAAGTACCACGGCGCCTTGGCCGGATTCGGCGTCACTGAAGGATTGGCGAGGCCCTCCAGCGGTGCGTTGAACAGAATCGCCGCCGCCAGCGTGAGGTTGAAGACCGCCAGGAACACCAGCGTGATTCGCCGCGACATATTCGGCGACGAGAAAACCTGATCGGACTCTTCGAGTCCGGTCGAGCTCATCACCGCCACCGAAGTGCCCGGCGTAAGTCCAAATAGCGAGTAGCTCTTGGTCTTCGGCGTGGCCTTCGGCACCATCACGCGCTCGCCGCGGACGCGCTCGACCGCCGCCAGGCCGCCGTCCTTGCGCACCCGCCACATGTGATAGGCGAACAGAATCCACACGAACACCGGCAGAAAGAAAACGTGCAGCACATAAAATCGCAGCAGCGTCTGCTGTCCAATTTCATGACCGCCCAGCAGCAGGAACTGAATCGTCGGACCCACGAACGGCGCCTGCTTCGCAATACTCGTCCCAACCGTGATCGCCCAGAAGGCAAGCTGATCCCACGGTAGCAGGTAGCCGGTGAACGAGAGGAACAAGGTCGCGAGAAACAGGACGACGCCCGCCACCCAGTTGACCGCCCGGGTGCCGCGGTAGGCGCCGGTGAAGAACACTCGCGCCATGTGGATATACACGACTGCGACCATTCCTTCCGCCGCCCATCGATGCTGATTCCTCAGGATGCGGCCGAAGCTGACGGCGTACTGCAAATCCTTGATGCTGCCGTAGGCGCGCTCGGTCGATGGCACATAGAAGAACATCAGCATCACGCCGGTAACGGTCAGGATGAGCAGCAACGACGCCGACGCGGTGCCGAGCCAGAACGAGTAGTTCCAATCCATGCTGGCGCGCGCGACTTTCGCGGGGAACCAGTGGAGCCAGAAGTTCTTGACGATCGCCTCGGACGATTCGCGATCGCTTTCCGGCGACCATGCCCACGCGGTCTTGCGCCAGAGCGCCTTGATCTTCTCGCCCACCGATTCAGGCCTTGCCCTTTCCGCCGATGATCAGCTGGAAGTTGCGCGCAACATCTTTTGCACTATCGACTTCGAGGTAGCCGTCGGGCGAAAGCGTGGTCTCGAACCAATTGAGCGGGCGCGGCGCGGGTCCCGCGATTACGGTGCCGTCGGGTCGAAAGCGGCTGCCGTGGCAAGGGCAGTCGAACTCTGTGTCGCGCCACTGCACGTTGCATCCGAGATGGGTGCAGATAGCGGAGATCACGTGGAACGCGTCCTTCAGCCGAATCACGTACAGGCGATGCGCCTCGTCTAGGGTGTAGCCGTCGGGATAATCGTCCGGCTTCTTCAGCTTGAAGCGGCTCGGCGGCTCGTAGAGCACGTTGGGGAAGAATGCGCGACCGGCCGCGCCGATCTGCGCGAGGAACGCCGCCAACACCGAGCCCTTGCCGATGAAGCGCAGGATCTTTCGCCGATCACCGTCCATCAGCCGGCCGTTTCCTCGAACTGAAAGCGCTCCATCGTGATCGCCGACGTCGGGCATCGCGTCGCGCAGAGTCCGCAGCGGATGCATTTCGCCTCGTCATACAGAAACCCGCTCCGCGTCTTCACCTCGGTCATCACGGCGGCGACGCGCTCCTGATCGGCGATTTCATCGGCGGGCGTGAAATGCAGGCAGTGCTCGGGGCAGATATCGACGCATCGATTGCACAGGATGCACTTCGCGCCGTCGTAGATCGGATGGATATGGCAGTAGAGGCAGCGCTCGGCCTGCTCGCGCGCGTCAGCGGCGGTGAAGGTCGATTCGACTTCGGTGATTCCGGTGCGGCGCGAAAGCGGCACCAGCGGAATATCGCGATGCTTCTGCTCGTACTGATCAACCATCTTGTAAGTGTCGGTCGGCAGTTCCTCGATCGTCACGTGCATCCGCGGCTGGCCGAGCGGCTTGCCGCGCAAGTACGCGTCGATACCGCGCGCGGCGAGCTTGCCATGCTGCGCGCAAGTGATCAGCAGCGACGGTGGAAAGGCCGCATCGCCGCCCGCGAACACGCCCGCGATACCGGTCTCCAGGGTCACCGGATCGATCTTGAGCGTTCCACCCGGCGTAACGGTGACGCCATCTTCCGGCGTCACGAACGACAGGTCCGGCGCCTGCCCGATTGCGAGGATCACTGCGTCAGCGTCAACGACCCGCTTATCGTTCTCGTCAAATTGCGGGCGGAAGCGCCCCGCTTCGTCGAAAACTTTGACGCATTTTACCAGCTCGATTCCGACTGCGTGGCCGTCGCGGATTACGATTCGCTTCGGCCCCCAGCCGGGCAGAAAAGTCACGCCCTCGTCGCGCGCGATGTCGAGTTCCTCGCGGCCCTGCGCCGATTTCATCGCCGGCATCTCGGCGCCCGACTCGAGGCTCGCGACCGTGACTTCCAGCGCACCACGCCGCGCCGCCTCGCGCGCCGCATCGAGCGCCACCCGCATCGTGCCGGCCGCAACGCTCTGCTCTTCCTCGTCGGACATGACGAGTCCCGGCACCAGTGCGCGAACGGCGGTTCGCGCGGCGTCGATCGCAACCAGGCCGCCGCCGATTACGACTACTTTGCCGCCGAGCGGGACGCGGTAGCCGCGATTTATATTGAGCAGGTAGTCGATCGCCTTGATCACGCCGTCGGCATCGCTGCCTTCGATCGGCACTGCGCGGCCGCGCGACGCGCCGACGGCAAGAAAGATCGCCTCGTAGCCCATATCCTTCAGCTCGCGAACTCCGAAGCCCGGCCGCAGTGGTGTCGAGTAGCGGAACTCAACCCCGAGCGCCTCGATCTCGCCGACCTGGCAATCGATCACGTCGCGCGGCAGCCGATACGCGGGAATCCCGTATCGCAGCATCCCGCCCGCATGCGGCATCGCCTCGAACACCGTCACGCTGTAGCCCATCAGCGCCAGATCGTTGGCGCACGCCAGACCCGCCGGTCCCGCGCCGACCACCGCGACCTTGCGCTTCGATCCATGGGCGTCAGGCTGTGCGCCCGGAATGTCGATATGCCCGGGGGTGACGCTGCCGCCGCCCGATGGTCCCGCGATCATTTCGCGGATTCCCTTGGGCGAGAGCGCTTCGGGGCCGAACTGCTCGGTGAGAAAGCGTTTGAGAGCGCGAATCGTCACGGGTGCATCGATCTTGCCGCGTCTGCACGCGTCCTCGCATGGAGCGCCGCAAGCGCGCCCGCATATCGAGGCGATCGGATTGGGCGAGCGCGCGACGCGGTAGGCTTCCGCCAGCCGTCCTTCGGCGATCAGTTGAACGTAGCGGCCGGCGTCGGTCTTGACCGGGCACGCATCGAGACACGGCACGTTCTTGCGGAACCACCACAGGTCGCGCGGCGTCGCGTCAATCGAGTTGCCGTCGCTCATCGCGGTCGCGCTACTTCTTGCAGAAGGTCCTGACGTAAGCGACGAGGTCGTGAATCTCGTCGTCCTCGAAGCCCGAGCTCCAGGCCTGCATGTCTTTGCTGAGACCGGCGGACGCGCCGCCGTTCTTGATCACGTTGAACAGGGTGTCGTCGGAAATCTTGCCCATCGCGGCGCAATCGGTGAAATTGCGCGGAGAGGTGGAAAGTGTCGCCGCGGCAGGACCGTCGCCCTTGCCGCCAGGACCGTGACATTTAACGCAAAATGTATCGTAGTTTTGCTTGGCCGCTGCCATATCGGCCGCGTGCGCGAATGCAAACGCGCATGCGACTATTGCGCACGCGCCAAGAGCCGAGATGATTCGATTCACGTCGTCCTCCGTTTCAAAGTTGCGCAGTCCGCGCCGATTCAACGGGTCTTAAGATATTCCAGAATCGCCTTGGCGTCATCGGGTGGTAAATTCCCGATCGTCCGCATGTGCATCATGATCTGATCCCATTCGTAAGGCGCCTTCTCGGAGCCGGGACGCGCGTTATGGCAGGTGTTGCAGTAAACCGGCCACAACTGCGCACCTTCCCGGAACAGGCGTTTATGCTCGGCCGGGGAAATATCCCCCTGCTCCTGCGCCCGGACGCCAGCGCCAGTCCATCCGATCGCGAGCACTGCAAGTAGAGTTGCCGTCAATATTTTTTTCATGATCGTGACTCCCCTCAGAATCCGATCGTGAACTGGCTGAGGAACGCGTGGTCGTTCGGAATCGAACCCGCGGGTGTCTGCGCTCCGGTGGACGAAACGAACACGCCTCCCGCGCGCGGCAATTCGATGTCGAATTCGTTCTGCCAGACGATCGACGGCGCGATCCAATAGTCGAGCGCCAGCGCCACTTCGCGCGAATGCGGCGCCCAGGTTGCCGGCGACCCGTTGATACCAAAATCGGGGACCAGTCCGACTTGCGTGCCACCGAGCCCGCCCCCGGTGGCGGCCTGGATGTCGTCAGTCGAAACACCGCGCTGGTTGACGCCCGAGTAGCGCACCAGCGGCTCGAATCGGCGCAGGTAGTTGTTGATCACGTCGGGCAGGCCGGGGACTTTGATCCCGGTCAGGAAGTAGCCGGCTTGCACGTACCATCCCTGGCGATTGTCGGAGGCCTGTCCCATCGGCATCTGGCGATACGATGACATCCATTCGCCGCGGGTCTGCAGGTTGCCGACGAAATAGTTGAAATCGACGCCCCACGAGTTGAACCAATCTCCGTTGTTCCACTTGCCGTTGTAGGTCGACGCGCCGAGTTCGAGCCGCCCCCACTTCGTATCCACCGGCAGCGGATAGATTCGAAAGCGCGCACCGATCGACTTGCCGTTGGTCTGGCTGTACGCCACCGAGGTCGGACTCGACATCGCGGCGCCGAGGACATTCGAGCTGAAGCCGGGACCGTTGCCGCCCCAGACCGTGTAGTCGAAATCCTGGCCGAGCGAGCCCCATTGCATGCCGCCGCGAAGCTGGATTCCAAGCTCGCCCGGCGGAACCACGGGCTCAACTCCAAACGGCAGTGGCGCCGTGACAAATCGGTTCACCCACATCGGACTCTGGGCCTCGTACCAGTCGCCGAACGGCTGGTCGAACAGGCCGCCGACCACCGTCAGGTACTTGTTGAGAAGGAGCTGGAATTCCGCGGTGGACAAGTCGGTCCCCGTGCCGTTGGCGCCAAAGCCGGCGCTAAACACGCCCTCGAACAGGATCCAGTCGGTCGGGCGATAAAGGATCATCGGCTCCCAATCGAAAAAGAACGAATTCTGCGACGCATGATGAAGGTCGTCGAGCGCGCCGCTCTGCTGGTCGTAGATGAATTGGCCGCCGGCCGCGCCGGTTACAGTGAAGGTATGCGACCCGAGGTAGCGATCGATCGCACTGCTGAACTCCGGCGCCGGGGGCGGCGCATCGACCTTCGTCTGCAAGGTCTTCACTTGCGCGTTAGTCTGCTGCAGCTCGAGCGTGGTTTCCTTCAGCTTCTGATCGGTGCTCTGCAGTTGCTGCGTGGTGGTCTCGACTTTCGAGTCTCGGGTCTCGAGCTGCTGGACCTTTACCTCGAGCGAGCGGATAACTTCGCGGTCACGCTTGCGCTCCTCGCGCATCTGGCGCATCTCGCTCCTGATTTCCTTGAGCACGGCGGCATCGGTGGCATCGCTGTCGGCGGCGCGCGCGAGCCCGCCCAATAACGACGCGATACCCAGCGTGAACATTAGCGTCGCGAAAATTCGTCCAGTTTGCATAGTCTCCCCCGATCAGCGTCGGAACGTTCAGCGCACTGAGTGAGAGCAACATTTGTGCCCCACAGACCAAGGTTTCGAGCAATGACGCGCCGCCGCCCACTTGAAAGGTTCGATGGACTCCGAAGGCGTCGGCCAGCCTCCTCCCGAGAAACTTCTTGCAAAACAAGGCGATTGTCGGAAGCTTCGAGCCGATCGAATGCGGCACGATCCGTCGGATATGTTCCGTTTGGAACCAAACTCCGAGGCCGGCGAGCCAGAGAATACCAATTTCTAGTACTGCGATTGTGTCGCCGAGGGAAGCAGCCTTCTGCATCCAAAGGATACAAAAGCTCAAACTGTCGCCGCGAATTCCGCTCGGTATTGCGCCTCAAAGCTCGAGCATCGTCCGGCACGAAGAATGGATCGGTATAGCCGTGCAACCCGCGCTACAACGCATGAAGCGTGGTATCGTAAGCGACCCATCGAGGCCAACGAAGATGACCAACAACAGGAAACCGTCGGCGACCCTCGCCGATACGCGCAAAATCCGAAACCTCACCGAAGAACTGAGCCGCGAAGAACATGGCCTTGGGATTCCGTTGCTCGACGCGGCGGTGGCGGGCGTCATTCTCGGCTTCAAGCCGTCGGATCGCGAGATGCGCATGCAGGCGCAACGATGCTGGGAAACGCTCAAGCCGCGGCTCAATCAGCATCTGCTCAGCGAAGATGAAACCGTGCTACCGTGGGCCAAGGACGCAGGCGGGATTTCCGCCGATCAGATGAAACGAATCAAGCAGAGCCACCTCGAGATGCGCTCGCTGATCGGCAAGCTGGTGGGAGTGTCGTTCGAAAAAGATCCCGACAAAATCGTCGCCGTAGCCGGCAAAGCGCTGTGCGTGCTCGCGGTGAAGCTCGACGATTTGATCGACAGCGAGGAAATGCGCCTGCTGCCGGCGCTGAGAAGGATGATGTTCGCTTAGCTTTCGGAAAAAATTACGTTCAGGAGCGCTCCATGGAAACACAGATCGCAGGCAATCGCGTCGAAGGTGCACGTGAATTCTCGCTCGACACGATCGATATCGTCGGTCCCGATCATTATCAGAAAAACGGCTACCCGCACGCGGAGTGGACCTATCTGCGCAAGCACCATCCCGTGTTTCACGTGGAACGTCCGCGAATGGATCCGTTCTGGGCGATCACCAAGGCCGCTGACATCCGGGAGATCAGCTGCCAGCCGCGCTTGTGGATCAACGGGCCGCGGCTCGCGGTGTTCGTGCTCGACGAAGGCGACACCGGCCTGCCGCCCGAGCTGCCGCTCAAGCACCTGCTTAATATGGATCCGCCGCAACACGGCGAGTTTCGCTCGATCCTGAGCCAATACTTCACGCCACGCTCGATTCGCGAGCTCGAGCCCGAGGTCACCAACATCACAGCGGAGTTGCTCGACGACGTGATGGACCGCAAGGAATGCGACTTTGTCACCGAGATTTCGTCCAAGGTGCCGGTCGCGGTCATCGCGGAAATGCTCGGCGTACCGAAGAAGGATCGGCCGACCATCTTCCGCTGGACCAACGAAATCATCGGCGGCGGCGATCCTGAATTTCAGCGCGGCAAAGATGCGAACGAAACCTTCGCGCAGGCGCGGATGGAAATGTTCACCTACTTCACCAACCTCGTCGAAGAGAGCCGCAAGCATCCCAACAACAGCGTCACCAGCATCATCTCGAATGCGAAAGTAAACGGCGAGCCGCTGCCCGCGCTGGAACTGCTCTCCTACCTGTTGCTGCTGGTGGTGGCAGGCAATGAAACTACCCGCAATGCGACCAGCGGCGGCCTGCTCGCGTTCATCGAAAACCCCGAACAATTGAAGCGGCTCAAATCCGATCCGTCGTTGATCAAATCCGCGGTCGAGGAAATCGTGCGCTGGACTTCGCCCGTCATCCAGTTCACGCGCACCGCCACCAGCGACACCGTCGTGCGCGGACAGAAGATTCGCGCCGGCGAGTCGGTCTGCCTCTTCTACCCCTCAGCCAACCGCGACGAAGACGTTTTCGATGATCCGTTCAAGTTTGACATCGGGCGCAATCCGAACCCGCATCTCGCCTTCGGCATCGGCGAGCATTTCTGTCTCGGCGCCAACCTTGCGCGGCTGGAACTCACGGTGATCTTCCGAGAGTTGGCGAAACGCCTCGATCACGCGGAACTGGCGGGACCGGTCGAGCGCCTGCGCTCAAGCTTCGTCGGCGGCGTCAAGCACATGCCGATTCGCTACCAGCTCAACGCCGCGTGAGTCCGTTCCGCTGCATGCGCCAGCGGAGCAGATCGAAGCGGTCCTGGCCGAAGAACGGCTCGCCCTTGAAGACCATCAGCGGAACGCCCCAGTGCCCGGCGTTTTTTTGCGCGGCTTCATCTTCAGCGATCGCGGTTTCATAGCGATTCGGATCGCGTTCGATTTCTGAATCGAGTTGCGCGAGGTCCAGCCCCGCGCGCTTCGATGCCTGGGCCAGGTGATCGCCGAGATGCCAGTCGCGTACGCCGCCGAAAATGACGGCGCTCACCGCGGCCAGGAACGCCAGCCCCTTGCCGGCCGCGGCGGCGGCGACACCCAGCCGGGTCAATCGGTGGATGTACGGCTGCTCCTTCGCGACCTCGCCGCTCGCCATGTTCATGACGATCGGATCGGGGCTGGGCCACGCGAACGGCATCCCGAGCATCTCGGCGATCCGAGTGCAATCGCGAAACAGGTAGGGCGGCCACATCGGATTCACCTGTTTGAAAAATCCGGGAATCCGGACCGCGATCGGATAGACCGGCCGCACGTTGGCTTTCACATCGTATTCGCGCTCGAACTCGATCAGCCGCGGCGTAACCAGATAGGAATACGGCGAGCGAAACGACCAGAACAAATCATATTCGAGTGTCATGGATTTTTACCGTCCGATATTTTGCACCAGTTAAAGGCCTACTTGATGGTCGAGGTCTCGATGTCCTTCGATCCCGCCGGCAACGTCAGCAGCAATCCGTCGTAGCCGAGCACGACGCCGTGCGGCCTGACCTCGGCGACGCCGCGCATGAACGCGATGCGCGCAAGCAGGTTGGGCGTCGGCGGACCAATGTGGCTCAGCACCAGCAGTTGCACGCCGGCCTGGTTCGCCTCGGCCGCAGCGTCAACCGGCGTCGTGTGGTAGCGGCGAACGTCGGCCATGATCTTGGCGATGCGCGCGTTACCAAGATTTTCCGCGGCTGACTGGATCAGCTTAATCAGATGCGCTGCCTGCGCTTCGTGAATCAGCACGTCGGCGCCGGTCGCCTGCGCGACGAGATTGGCGCATTTGATAGTGTCGCCGCTGACCACGACCGATCGCCCCTTGTAATCGAATCGATAGCCGTAGGCCGGCGCCACCGGCGCGTGATCGACGGTGAACGCGGTGACCTTGAGTCCGTTCTCTTCGAGCACGGTCGCCGAACCGCCGGCGCATGGCGACGCGCCGGGCGGAGTGTCGATTTTCACGGTGAGCGGTCGCATCTGCCAGTTCGCGGGGGACATGAGCGCAGCGCCGTGATGCGCGATGCGGTAGCCTTCGTCCAGCGAGTAGGCCTGCGCGAAACCGTTCACCACTTGATCGACACCCGGCGGCCCGTACACGCGCAGCGGATGGTCGCGCCCGTTCGCCCAGGTCTCGATGTTGATTTCGCCGAGGTCGCCGATGTGATCGGAATGAAAGTGGGTGAGCACAATTGCGGCGAGCTTTGCCGCGGGAATGTGCCAGAGCGCCAGGTTCTTCCACGAGCCGGGGCCGATATCCACGAGGTAGATGTTGCCGCCGGCGAAGATCGCCGTGCATGCAGCCGCGCGATCGCGATCGGGCAGCGGATTGCCGGTGCCGCACAACACCACGCGCATCGCGTCCGGCTCGAGCAGGTCGTTGCGCGTCGAAGCGAGGGTGTGCGCGATCACACGGCGGAAAATCGCGTCCTGCACCGCGGGCACGTGAATCATCCACCAGCCAATCGCGGCAAGGATCGCAAGAGCAGCTCCTGCGAGCATCAGTCTTCGCGAAAATGTTGACATTCCAACCTCAGCGCGCGGTGGCGCGGCGCGTCCGTGCTCGACCGCATCGAACTTTCTTACAGCTTTCTCTCCTCAAAAGCTCGTACTAGATTTTTTCGAGTCAGGCGAAAATTGGAGGGGAGACCACGATGAAGGACGCGACCGAAGCTACGCGCGCGGCAAACCGGGCGGCGATTGCTCAGGTCCCGCTGGCGGATCGACAGTCGTTTGAAGACGCGCGGCGCGGCTTCATCGAAGCGCTGGGCGACAAGCTGATCACTCGCGCCGACGGCCGGCTGGTCTGGACGCTTAAAGGCTACGAGTTTCTCGAGCGCGAGGAGGCGCCGGACAGCGTCCATCCGGGGCTGTGGCGCCATGCGCGGGTGAACACCGCCAACGGCCTGTACCGCGTGACCGATCGCGTTTACCAACTGCGCGGCTTCGACGTCTCGAACATGACGATCATCGAGGGCGACACCGGTCTCATCGTGATCGATCCGCTGATCTCGACCGAGGTTGCCGCAGCGGCGATGGAACTGTACCTGAAGCATCGGCCGCCCAAGCCGGTGGTCGCGGTCATCTACTCTCACAGTCACGTCGATCACTTCGGCGGCGTGCGCGGAATCGTCAGCGCCGACGACGTGGCGGCGGGCAAGGTGACGATATGGGCGCCGGCGGGTTTCATGGCGGCGGCGGTGGGCGAAAATGTGATCGCGGGCAACGCGATGCTCCGGCGCGCGCTGTTTCAGTTCGGCGCGATGCTGCCGCGGGGCGAACGCGGGCAGGTCGATACGGGACTCGGCAAGAGCGTCTCGCTCGGCACGGTCACGCTGATTGCGCCGACCAACCTGATTGAAAAACCGGTCGAGACGCATCGAATCGACGGCGTCGAAATTATCTTCGAGCTGACGCCCGACGCCGAAGCGCCGGCCGAACTGATCATGTATTACCCGGGATTCCGCGTCCTCAACATGACCGAGATCACGACGCAGAATTTTCACAACCTGCTGCCGATGCGCGGGGCGCTGGTGCGCGACTCGCTGAATTGGTCGAAGTATATCGGCGGCGCGCTGCATCGCTACGGCGCGGCGAGCGACGTCCTGATCGCACAACACAACTGGCCGGTGTGGAGCGGCGATCGCGTGCGCGGTTTTCTGCGCACGCAGCGCGACGCTTACAAGTTCGTGCACGATCAGACGGTGCGCCTGATGAATTACGGATACCTGGGCGCCGAGATCGCCGAGATGGTCAAGCTGCCGGCGAGCCTCAACCAGGAGTGGTCGGCGCATTCGTTCTACGGCAACCTCAAACACAACATCAAGGCGATTTACCAGCGCTACCTGGGCCACTATGACGGCAATCCCGCGAACCTCGACGCGCTGCCGCCGGTCGCGGCCGCGAAAAAAAGCGTCGAGTACATGGGCGGCGCCGACGCGGTGCTCAAACGGGCGCGCGACGACTTCGCGCGCGCCGAGTACCGCTGGGTGGCGCAGGTGGCCTCGCAACTGGTGTTTGCCGATCCCGCGAATCGCGACGCCCGCGAGCTTGCCGCCGACGCACTCGAGCAGTTGGGCTACCAGTCGGAGTCGGCGACTGCGCGCAACGCGTATTTGCAGGGCGCGTTCGAGCTGCGCAACGGCGTGCCCAATCTGCCGGGCGGTTCCGGCGCGGCGCCGGACATAATTCGCTCGCTTCCGCTCGACATGTACTTCGACTTCATGGCGGTGCGTTTGAACGGCGACAAGGCCGCCGGCAAAACCATCGTCCTGAACTGGCGCCTTAGCGATACCGGGCAGAACCTCGTGCTTAATCTCTCGAACAGCGCGCTGACTTTCGTGGATGACATGCAGGCCGACGACGCCGACGCGACGCTGACCCTGACCCGCGCAACGCTCGACCAGATCTCACTGCAGAAGAGCACCTTTGCATCGGCGATGCAGTCCGGTCAGATCGCGGTTGCCGGCAATGGGAAAAAATTCGTCGAGTTGCTGGAGATGCTCGACACGTTTCCGATTCGGTTTCCAGTGGTCGAGCCGCGCCCCGATGCGATCTAATCAACCGAGTGTAATGCGCACTCGATGGGTCGCGTGGTCGTCGGCGAGCTCGATTTGCGCCGGCCGTTGCGCGAGCGCCTTGCCGTCGAGCTCGACGCTGGTCACTCCACGGCTAACGCTCCGCGGATTTTCGACCGCGATTTCGTAGCGGGTCGAGCCATATCGATAAACAATCTCAAAGCCTGGCCATCTGCTCGGGATGCAGGGATCGATCAGCAAGGCTTTGCCGCGAAGCCGAAAACCCAGAATCCATTCGAGGCCCGCGCGATACATCCATCCCGCCGATCCCGAGTACCAGGTCCATCCTCCACGCCCGATATGCGGTGGGGTCGAGTACACGTCGGCGCATGCGACGTACGGCTCCACTTTGTAGCGATGGATTCCGGCGCGCGAATTCGCGTGATTGATCGGGTTCAGCATCGAGAACAATTCGCCTGCCCGGTTGCCGTCACCGAGCATCGCGAACGCGATGACCGACCATAGCGCGCCGTGCGTGTACTGTCCGCCGTTTTCCCGGAGGCCGGGCGGATAACCCTTGATATAGCCGGGATCGAGCGGAGTGTGATCGAACGGCGGCGTGAAGAGCAGCACCAGCCCGTCCTCGTGCTTGACCAGATATTCCTCAACCGCCGCCATCGCGGCGGCGCCGCGGTCCGGACGCGCGGCGCCGGAGATTACGCTCCACGACTGCGCGATAGAGTCGATGCGGCATTCGAGATTGCCGGCCGAACCGAGCGGCGTGCCGTCATCGAAGTAGCCGCGCCGATACCAGTTGCCGTCCCATCCATCGCGATCGAGCGCCGCCGCGAGCGCGCGCGCGTGACTCCTCCACGCGGCGGCGTGCGCGCCGTCGCGGCGAAGGTCCGCCAACGGCGCGAACGCTTGCAGCGTCGCGTAGAGGAACCATCCGAGCCAGACGCTCTCGCCCTTGCCCGCCTCGCCGACGCGGTTCATCCCATCGTTCCAGTCGCCCGACCCGAACAGCGGAATTCCGTGCGCACCAACCGCCAGGCTCTGGTCGAGCGCCAGCGCGCAATGTTCGAAGAGGGTGCCGCGCCGCTCGGAAACCGTGGGCTGAAAATACGATTCAACCTCGCCGGGATGCAGCTCCGGGCCGTCGAGGTAGGGGACCGTTTCGTCGAGGACGGCGGCGTCACCGGTTACCTCTATATAATGAGCCACCGCATACGCGAGCCACACACGATCGTCGGTGATGCGCGTGCGAACTCCCCCGCCCGCGGGCGGCAACCACCAGTGTTGCACGTCGCCGGCGATGAACTGGCGCGAGGCCGCGCGAATCAACTGCTCCCGCGTCAGCGCAGGCTGCGCCATCGCCAGCGCCATCACGTCCTGGAGCTGATCGCGAAAGCCATACGCGCCTCCCGCCTGGTAAAAGGCCGAACGCGCCCACACCCGGCACGCCAGCGTCTGATACAGCAGCCATCGATTGAGCATGATGTCCATCGAGCGGTCGGGGGTCTTGACCTGGATCGCGCCCAGCAAGCCGTCCCAGTACTGCGTGACCGCCGCCAGAGTCGAATCGAGGTCGGCGGCGCGATATTTCTTGATGGTGGCGATAGCCTCGGGCCTGGTCGCCGACTCGCCGAGAATGAACACGACTTCAGTCTCGGCGTCGGGCCTGAGCGACAGCATGGTCTGCAGCGCCGCGCATGGATCCATCGCAGCTCCCGCTCTTGAGCTCAGCGGCTTTGCGCCCGCGAGCGCCGCGGGATTGTCCAGCGTGCCATTGCGTCCGAGGAACTCGGTTCGGTGCGCGGTCCACGAGGTTTGCTGGCCGCTCAGATCGGCGAACGCGACGCGGCTATCGTACTCGATGCTGAAAGGATTGCGCGCCAGTATCGCGTGAGTCTCGCGATCGACCTCGGTGACGATGTGTGGCGCCGAGGCGCCGCGCGCAGTGCCGAGCACCCACTCGACATACGCGGTCACCGACAAACGCCGCACCCGCCCCGAGAGATTGCGAATCTTCAAGCGTGAAATCTTGACCGAGTCGTCCACCGGCACGTACTGCGTCAGCTCGAGTGAAATTCCGTGCGCAGTATGCGCGAAGATGCTGTAGCCGTGGCCGTGACGCACGACGTACGGCGCGCCATCCTCGCGGATTGGCAGTGCGGCCGGGCCCCACAACTCGCCGGTGTCGAGATCCTGAACGTAGAGCACCTCGCCGGGACGGTCGCTGACCGCGTCGTTGGACCACTGGGTAATCTGATGCTGCTGGCTGTTGACGGCCCAGGTGTAGCCGGCGCCCTCGACCGAGACCTGGAATCCGAACGACGGATTCGCGATCACGTTGATCCACGGCGCCGGAGTCCATTGCCCCTCGCCGAGAATCGTCAGGTACTCGCGGCCGTCGGCGGCGAATCCTCCGAGCCCGTTGAAAAATTCGACCTCGCGCCGCGGCATCGACAACGCCGCCCGCCGTATCGCGGGAGTACGCCGCGGCGGCGGTCCCGCCGCCGGCTCAAACACCTCCAGCCGTTTGACTTGCTCGGACAAGGTCCCGCGACGGCTCAGCAACACCGCTCGGGCGACGGTCTGCAGCGCGCTCCGCAGCTCGGCCGAAACCAGATCGGTGCGCAGCACGAATATATTGCCGCAGGCGCCCTGGCCGTCGGCCGGCGCGCGCGCCGGAGTCGTCCGCACCAGCCCTTCGAGCGCGGCCTGCAACTCCTGATGGTATGACGGCGGACGTTCGTTCAGGATCACCAAATCGACGCACAGCCGTTTCATCCGCCAATATTCATGGGCGCGAACCAGCTCACGCACGATTTCGAGATCGTCGGTGTCGTCGATCCGAACCAGCACGATCGGCAAGTCGCCGGAAATCCCGGCCGGCCATAGCTTCGATTGTCCGGCGACGCCGCGCTGCAGCAAGTCGGAGGAAGGACGCAGGGTTGGGTCCGAATAGATCACGCGATTGGCGATACGCTGATAGAGATGCGCTTCGTCGGCGTCAACCCGCAGGTGATGCAACTGCACCTGCGCCTGGGTCCACGCCAGCGTCACTGCGCGCTCGAAGGCGTTGGAGTCGCGATGCTTGTCCACGACGTCAATCACTTCGGCGCGCGACGGCGCGATGACGGTCCAGAACGCGACCCGCGCGGTTGCTCCGGCCGGTATGCGCAGCCGCCGGCGAATGCTGAAGACAGGGTCGAGCACCGTGCCCACGGTATCCGACAGCGGGCGTCCGTCGATCGCCGAAACGGCGTCGCGGACGTCGCGTCCGCGCCCGAGAAATCGCGCGCGGTCGGTCTCGAACTGTATCTCGCCCACCGCTTCTCCTTCAGCCACCGCCAGGTGCGCCGCCCAGACCGGCACTTCGGTGCGCGAGCGCAGCCGCCGCGTCGCCAAAATCGCGCCGACCTCGGCGTCGAACTCCGTTTGCACGAACATCTTGGAAAACGCCGGATGAGCGGTGTCGGAGGCCGCGGTCGCCAGCACAATTTCGGCGTACGACGTCACCTCCACTTCGCGCGCGCGACTGCCGAGATTCGAGATCGAAATGCGGCGGACTTCGGCGTCGTCCTCCGGCGACACGGCCACTTCGAGCGTGGTCGTCATGCTGCCGTCGCGCCGCACGATTTCCGCGCGGTCCTCGGAGAACTCGACTTCGTAACTGTCCGCCTCCACCCCCGCCGGCTGAAATCCCGCCGACCAGATCTTCCCGCTATTCACGTCGCGCACGAAGATGTAGCTTCCCCACGAATCGCGGGTCACGTCCTCGTGCCAGCGCGTGACCGCCATGTCACCCCAGCGGCTGAAGCCCGAGCCCGCCGCCGTGATCATCACGGTGTACTTGCCGTTGGAGAGAAGATGGGTGCGCGGGATCAGATCGTGCGGCGAATGGAACCGGCGAATCGTCGGTGGAGCGCTCTCGCGAACGTTCGCTTCCGCCTTGACCTCCTCCGCCCGCGGACGCGCCACCGCGACATCGCGCGGCGTCCGCTCCTGCAGCAACAGTTCGGTGGCCTGGATGATCGGCTCGGAGTGAAAGCGCGCGCGCATCGCGCCTTGGTTAAGCGCGTCGGCCAGCGCCACCAGCGTCATCCCCTGATGATGCGCCATGTATGCGCGCACTACGGCGACGGTCTCGCCCTCGGGCACGCGCGACGGGGTGTAGTCCAGCGCCTCGTACCAGCCCAAGCGGCCGAGACCGCCGGCCTTGAGCAGCGCCGAAAAGTTCGTCGCGGCGGCCTCCGGATCGACCATCGCCGCCAGCGCCGTCGCGTACGGAGCGATCACCGCGTTCTCGCTGAGCCCGCGCTTCAGCCCGAGTCCGGGCACACCGAAGTTCGAGTACTGATAGGTGAGCTCGAGGTCGCGCGCGTTGTACGCCGATTCGGAAATCCCCCACGGCATCCCAAGCTCGGCGCCGTACTTCATCTGGCGGCGTACCACCAGCCGATTGGTCTGCTCGAGCAGGCTGCCCGACGGCGCGCGCATCACCAGCGACGGCATCAGGTACTCGAACATCGAGCCCGACCACGAGATCAGCGCCGAGCCGCGATCGACCGGCGTCATCTGCCGTCCCAGCCGGAACCAGTGGCGCGCCGGAACTTCTCCCTTGGCGATCGCGACAAAACTCGCCAGCCGCGCCTCGGAAGCAAGCAGATCGTAGCAGTTGGGATCGAGGCTGCCGTCGCTTACCCGGTAGCCGATTGACAAGAGTTGGCGCGCGGGATCGAGCAGGAACCCAAACTTCATCTCGTCGAGCATCTTGCCCGCGGTCGCGGCGAGTTCCGTCAGCCGCCGCTCGAGCGCCTTGGCCGCGTCGCTCGCATGCGCAAGCGCAACCTGGTCGAGCGTCGAGTCCCGAAGCGCCATATCATCGTACAGGTCCGCCAGGTCGCACAGCCGCGGCATCGCATCAGAGGTATTGTCGCTCGCAGCGCGCGATGCCCACGGCCTGAGCAATTCGAGGTCGCGCTGATGGCTGCGGATGCACGCTTGCAGCGCCTCCGCCCACGCCAGCACGTCGGCGGCAGCGGGGTCGGTGCGTTCCAAGGTCAGGGTGCGCGCGATGTCGGCGATTGAACTGCTGTCGGCCGCAAGTTTCTCCAGCCACGCGGCGAGTTCCTGCACGCTCTGCGGATTTGACTGGATCGACGGCCCCATACTGTCAAGCGCTTCTTCGAGCTGCCGGGGGGTGACAGTGTGGCTGCGGCGGTCGGCGCCCAGCTCTCCCAGCGACTCGCGAGTCAGCGCGATCGAATCTTCGACGCCCTTGAGCCACTGCCGGTCCAGCAGCGGCCGCGCGATCATCTCGCGGCACGCGTTGCCGAGCGCGATCAGGTGCCCCGCCAGGTTGCCGCTGTCCACCGACGAAACATACTTGG
This sequence comes from uncultured delta proteobacterium, assembly GCA_963717005.1. Taxonomy (GTDB): domain Bacteria; phylum Desulfobacterota; class Binatia; order Binatales; family Binataceae; genus Binatus. Next base: position 2,044,361 of record OY970324.1, on the reverse strand, counting down.
GGTCCAGCGGACGCAGGTCGCGGGTGCCGTACCAGTTGTAGAAGTGCCCGCGGAATTGCTCCATCCGCTTCATCGTGTCGAGCGTCGCGCCGAGCCGCTCGACGGTCTCGTGCGTTCCGATCCAGCCGAAGTCGTGCGCGGCGACGGTTGACAGCAGGTAAAGCCCGAGGTTGGTCGGTGACGTTCGATGCGCCAGGGCGGGCTTGGGGTCCTCCTGAAAATTATCGGGCGGGATCATGTTGTCTTCCGCCGTCACAAAGTTTTCGAAGTAACGCCACGTCCGCCGCGCGGTCATCCGCAGCGCGGCCGTGTCGGCCGGCGAGAGCGCCTTGTTCCGTGCAATTGCGGGCGGCAGACTTGTCCACCGCGCAATGTTCGGCGACAGAATCCATAAAATCACGAAGGGAGCTGCGATCGCCGCGCCGCCTGCGCCCGCCGATGCGACGACGATCGCGGCCGCGACCGCCAGCGCCCAGGCTCCCGCCATCATGCCGTAAAAACCGCGCACGTCGGGACGCTTTGCGCGCTTGGCCTGCGCCGCGGTCGTCCACTCGAGCATCATCCGATGACTCGCGTACAAGCGGTAAAGCGTTCGCGAAATTGCGTCGGCCATCAGCCACGCCTGATGCGCCATCAACGTCAGCATCATCGCGAGCTGCGACATTCCGACCGCAAAATCTGTGACGACCGCGCGGATATGGCTGCGCTTGGAGATGTCGCGGCGGCGCGGGATGATCCCGGTCACAAACGGAAGCATCGGCGCCGTCGCGATCGTTGCGATTATGAACGCGGTCCAAGTCGCGGCGGGCGCCGCCGGCAGCCGCCATCCCGCTACCAACGCGGCCAGCGTCATTGGCGCCGAAAGCGTGCGGCGCAGGTTGTCAATCATCTTCCAGCGCCCCAGCGGCGGCATCGACGATCGGCCGTCGCGCGGCTGCGAGCTGGCCGAATCGGCGTTGGAACCGTGCCCGCGCCCGAGAATCCACGGCAACAATTGCCAGTCGCCGCGCGCCCATCGATGCTGCCGGCCGGCGGCAACGTCGTAGCGCGACGGAAACTCCTCGACCAGCTCGATGTCGGAGACCAATCCGCTGCGCGCGAAAGTTCCTTCAAAAAGATCGTGACTCAGTAGCGTGTTGTCGGGAACCCGGCCCGCGAGCGCGGCCTCGAACACGTCCACCTCGTAAATCCCCTTGCCACTGTATGAGCCTTCGTCGAGAAGATCCTGGTAAACGTCGGACACCGCGAACGCGTACGGATCGATTCCCGCGGCGCTCGAGAACAAGCGCTGGAAGGCCGAGCCGTCGCGCCCGGTCGGCAGTGAGGCCGTGATGCGTGGCTGCAGCACGCCATGCCCTTCGATCACGCGGCCGAGTTCCTTGTCGAATCGCGGTGCATTGAGCGGATGCGCCATCTTGCCGACCATCCGCCTGGCGGCGCCGCGCGGCAGGCGCGTATCGGCGTCCAGCGTGATCACGTAGCGCACGCCGGCGGGCACTGTCGGCGGGCGCCCATCGGACGCGACGAACGTGGTATCGGTGGCGCCGCGCAGCAGGCGATTCAATTCGTGCAGCTTGCCGCGTTTGCGTTCCCAGCCCATCCACACCCCTTCAGCCTCGTCCCACACGCGGCGCCGATGTAGCAGCAAAAATCTTGGGCCGGCCGGCCCCGGTCCGTGACGATGATTGAGGCGCTCGATTCCCGCGCTCGCGGCGGCCAGCAGGTCGTCGTCACCGGGCGCGGTCGCCGTCGCCGCGTCGGCCCAGTCCGACAGCAGCGCGAAGTACAGCTCACCGTCCGGGCTCGCAAGGCAGTGAACTTCGAGCCGCTCGATCTGCTCGTCGGTTTCGGCGCGCGTAGTCAGCAGCGTCGGCATCACGACCATCGTGCGCAGGCTCGGCGGCACGCCATCGTGTAACTCGAGCGCCGGAATCGTGGCGGGACCGATAACGGTGGTGACGCCGCGATTGACCAGTGCGACCGCCGCTTCCATCGCCGGAATTATCGCGAGCATCGCGAGCATGAACCGGGTCCATCCACCGATGTGGGCGTGCTCGATTCCGAGCAGGCCGGCGGCGACGATTAGCGCGGTGACTGCCGCGATAGTACCGAGGTAGCCCTTGATTCCGGCAGCCTTGTTGGCGCGCGCTATCCAGTCGCGGACCGGCGCGCGAAATCCCAGCTTCGCCTCGAGCGCGTGACGTCCCTCGGAAATCAGGTAGTAACCGGGGTGATGCTCGCGCCGCGCCACCGCGCCGTCATTTGCGGTTTCGGCCGCGGCCGTTTTGGCCGAATCGATCGCGCTTTGAGCAACTTCGACTTCGGTGTGCCGGGAGCCGAGCGCAAGCTTTTCGATCGCATGCCGGTAGCGATCGCGGGTGGCAAAATCCATCGCGCCAAAGTCGCTGTCGGCGCGCAGCACCGCATCGACCGCGCTAGCGCTCTCGAAGAAGTCCGCCCAATCGACCGCCGACATCAGGCGCATGCTCGTGATGACGTTGCGGACCGTCACGTTCATCGCGCCCTGGCCCTGATGCACCTGGCGCACGATCTCGTCGGCGGTAGTGTTCTGCGCCGCCAGCCGCTGATCGAGCCAGTGCAGCGCGGGCGCCACCTTGGGATCCTGGTCGCGCAGACGCTGCACCAACTGCACCGCGAACGCGGCAGGAACCGGCGACCCGTCGAAATCCCTGAACACGGCCGCCGCCGGTTCCGCCTTGCGGCCGTTTGCTCCGAGCAGCCTGTCCGCCAGCGAATCCGCGCGTTGGCGTTCGACGCGATTGCGGCCCATCTGCTCGGCCGCACGCCGCAGATTTTCGACCAGCACGATGCGCAGTGTGATTGCGACCGCCCACAGCTCGCCAATCGTCAGCGCCTGCACCCGCTGGTAAGCCTGCACGAATCGCGCAAGTGTCTGGGTGTCGAAGTGACTGTCGGTGTGGGCGATGTAGGCCCACGCGATACCGAACACGCGCGGATACCCTTCGAGCGGACCCTCGGCGAGCTTGGGCAGCTGCCGGTAGAATCCGCGCGGCAGGTCGTCGCGGATTTCGCGAATCTGCTCTTCGACGACGTGAAAATTATCGACCAGCCACTCCGCCGCCGGCGTGATCGCGCGCTCCTCGCGGATTGCGCCCGCGATGCTTCGATAGGCGTCGAGCAAGACGCGCCCGTTTTCCCGCACCCGCGGCGCCATCGGCCGTCCGCGCCCCGGACGATCCGTCACGCGCTGCGCTACCGCCAGGGTCTCGCCATGCTGTTCCAGCCGCTCGACGCTGAACAGTTCCGATCGGATAAGTTCTTCGGTATGCGCGAGGCCCGGCGGCGGTGCCTTAGGAGCGCGGAGAAATAACAGGCTCAAACTTGCCTCTCGATCCGGATGACCGGTTACAGGACAAAACTAAACGAAAAACTGTTCAGAATGAGGAGCGCAGCCCGATACGGCAAGCGATCCCACGATGTCTCACTATATCAAAATTTCAAAAGGCGCGCACAAACCCCTCGCCGGGAGCTTGTGAAATCCGCCAACATGCGTGCAGAGTGCAGCACGATTTAATCTGCGCGAGTTCCGCGACGAGGTTGACGGGTCTAACAGCGATGAACAAAAGCAATCCTGAAATATGGATGATCACCTTCCCGATGCCGGGATCTCTTGCGCAGACGGCGCGAATGGCCGAAGAGCGCGGCTTCGATGGAATCGGGCTGGTTGATACTCAGAATCTTGCCGCGGACCCTTACTCAGAATTGTGCCTCGCTGCGCACGCCACCAAACATCTGAAACTGCGCACCGCGGTTACCAACCCGGTGACGCGGCATCCTGCGGTGACAGCTTCGGCGATCGCGACCGTGCAAGCGGAGTCCGGTGGACGCGCGGTGCTCGGAATCGGCCGGGGCGATTCCGCCGTCGCCAAGATTGGCGAGGGCGCGCCGTCGAGCAAAACTTTCGCGCGCTACATCTCGCAGGTGCAAGGGTTCCTTCGCGGCGAAGAGGTCACGCTCGACAACGGTTTCCAGAGCCGCAACGAATGGATCGCGCGCGGCAACCTGCCCAAGGTGCCGGTCGATGTCGCCGCCACCGGGCCGCGCGTAATCGAGGTCGGCGCCAGGCTCGCCGATTCAATAACCTTTGCGGTCGGCGCCGACTCGGAGCGGCTGGCCTGGGCTGTCGGCCACGCGCGAACGGCCCGCGAGCGGGCCGGGCTGGATCCTGCGACGCTCAAGCTGGGCGCGTTCTTAAATGTAGTAGTGCATCCCGATATTGCCCGCGCGAGAACGATGGCGCGCGGAACCGTCGGGGTGATCGCTCATTTCTCGGGGATGTCGCGCAGTTCGGCCGAGGGGATGCGCCCCGAAGATCGGGCGGTGGCTCAGAAAGTCGGCGAGAGCTACGACATGTCGCGGCATACGCGAGCGGACGCGGGTCACGCCCGATTCATCGATGACGCATTCGTCGATCGGTTCGCCATCGCGGGGCCGCCTGAGCATTGCGTGAAGCGTTTCGTGGAGCTGCTCAAACTCGGACTCGATCATTTGATAATCGTTGGGCCCGGGGGCGACGTCGCGCCGCTTGAGCAGATGCAGACGGTCGGACTTTTCGCGAAAGAGGTTCTGCCAATCCTCAAGCCGGCTTGAAGCTCGCGACCAATTCCCGCAGCCGTTGCTTCGCATCACCGATTACCGATACGCCGTCGCCGACGAGGATTATGTCGAAGTCGAGCGCGAGCAATTGCTCGACGCTGCGCCGCAGACGCGCAGGATCGTCGATCACGCTCTCGCGCAGCAAACTCAACTGCCCGGGCGGATTCCCGATAACCGCGTCGCCAACAATCAAGGCTTTGCGCTGCGGCCAAAGGAGCGACACCTCGCCGGGACTCTTTCCGCTGACGCCGATCACTTCGAGCGCGCCGATCTTTTCGCCCTCGTGAAGCTCGCCGTCGAGCAGACCGCCCTGCCCTTTTGCGTATGCGGCGTCTGCGGGATGAATGTAGGCGCGAGCGCCGGTGCGCTCGCGAACCTTGTTTGCGGCGCGCAGGTGATTGCGGTTGGTGATGAGGATTCGGCTCACGCCCATTCGGGCAAGTTCGCTCAACACGTCATCGTTGGGCTCGACCGGGTCGATACAGATGTTTCCGGCCGGATCGCGAATCAGCAGGCTGTTGAAGTTGTAACCATGCGGCTCGGAAAACCATGACCACGTAAAAACATCACCCAGTATCGTTTCCATCTGAGGCTCCTTCGGGCTGAAGTGGTGACGCCGATCTTAGTCGAGCGCCCGTGTGAGGTTCCAACGGCTGGCGGTTGGCAGCGCGGCCCTCGCCCGACTATTGATAGAAGACGCCCGCTTCGAAGAGGCGGGCGTCAGAACAAAACACGGAGAGGATTCATGGGTAAACTTGAAAAGAAGGTTGCGGTCATTACCGGTGCGGCGGGCGGAATCGGCCGCGCCACCGCGATTCGATTCGCGGGCGAAGGCGCCGCGGTCGTCATCGCCGATCTCAATCGCGAAGGCGGCGACGCCGCGGTGCGCGACTGCAAGGAGAACGGCGGCAACGCGGTGTTCCAGCTCACCGACGTTCTCGAGCGAGGAAAATATCAAGAGCGCCATCGATCGCGCGATCAAGGAATTCGGGCGCCTCGATATTATGTATAACAACGCCGGTCTCGGCGGTGCGGTCGGGCCGCTGGAGAAAACCAGCGCGGAAAACTGGGACCGCAGCTTCTCGATTCTGCTGCGCGCTGTATTCCTCGGCATCAAGCATGCGGTGCCCGAGATGCGCAAAACCGGCGGCGGCTCGATCATCTCGACCGCCTCTATAGCCGGGCTGCGCGGCGCGGCAGGCTTGCACGCGTACTGCGCCGCCAAGGCCGGAGTGATAAGCCTCACCCGCTCGGCTTCGATCGAACTGGCCAAGGACAAGATTCGGGTCAATTGCATCTGTCCCGGCCTGATCGCGACTCCGCTGACCTACAACCGCATCCCGGGCGGCGAACAGACCGCGACCCAACTGTTTGCGGCCTTCCAGCCGTGGCCGCGCGCCGGACGCCCCGAAGATATTGCGGCGATGGCGCTGTTCCTCGCCAGCGACGACTCGGAGTTTGTCAGCGGACAGGCGATGGTGGTTGATGGCGCGGTGACCTCGGGCATGGGCTCGGGCAACCTGACGCGCGGCGCGCAAGCGGCGCCGCAAATGCTCGAGGACACATGGTCAGGTCCGTCGTTCGAGATGAAGCGGCCGTCGTAGCCGCGGCGTAACGTTCTTCGCGCGGAGGAATTCGAGTCATGGCTGAGCAGGTCGTGGTCGAAACGAATTGCGGAAAAATTCGCGGCACTGCCGAGAGCGGGATCAACGTCTTCAAAGGGATCCCGTACGCCGCATCGCCCCAGGGTGAAGGCCGATTCGCGGCGCCGCGAAGACACGAGCCCTTCACCGGCGTTCGCGACGCCTTCGACTTCGGCAATCGCGCGATGCAGGACGAGAACGCCTTCGCGATGCCGCCGGCGATGATCAAGCTGTTCGCGGGGCGCGAGTTGCCGCCGATGAGCGAAGACTGCCTCGTGCTCAACGTCTGGACTCCCGCCGTCAACGACGGACGCAAACGCCCGGTGATGTTCTGGTGCCACGGCGGCGCGTTCATCTCCGGCTCCGGCGACTCGCCCTGGTACGACGGAACCAACCTGTGCCGCAAAGGCGACGTGGTAGTCGTGACGATCAATCACCGGCTCGGCGCATTCGGCTATCTGCATCTGGGCGAGTTGGGCGGCGAAGAATTCGCGGCGTCGGGCAATGCGGGAATGCTCGACATCGTCGCCGCGCTCGAATGGGTCCGCGACAACATCGCGGCCTTCGGCGGCGACTCCCGCAACGTAACAATCTTCGGCGAGTCCGGCGGCGGCGCGAAAGTCAGCGTACTGATGGCGATGCCGGCGGCGCACGGCCTGTTTCACAAGGCGATCATTCAAAGCGGACCGGCGGTGCAAATGGCCAGCCGCGACGACGCCGGCGAGACCGCGCGCCAACTGCTGGCGGAGTTGGGACTCGACGCGAGCAAGGTCAGCGAGTTGCGCAGGATTCCCGCGCCGAAGCTCGCGCAGGCGCAAGCCGCGGTCCTGAAAAAAGTCAGCATGATGTCCTTCTCCAACCGCCGCCGCGTCGGTTTCAATCCGGTGATCGACGGAAAGCACCTTCCGGGCGGTCCCTTCGAGCCCACGGCCCCCGCGATCTCGGCGAACGTGCCGCTGATGATCGGGACCAACAAGGATGAGATGACGCTGTTCTTCGCATTCGCGCCGTGGCTCGACGGACTGGACGAAGCGGCGATGCGCCACCGCGTGCAGATGTTCGTCGGCGATCAAGCCGACCGCATCATCGAGCCCTACCGTCGCGCGCGGCCCAACGATTCGCTGCGCGACCTGGTGCTGGCGATTGCGACCGACCATGCGATGCGGATACCGTCGCTGGTCACGGCCGACCGCAAGGTCGCGCAACACAGTGCGCCGGTGTTCGTCTATATGTTCACCTGGGAGACGCCAGTGCTCGACGGCAGGCTCAAATCGCCGCACGCACTCGAGATTCCGTTCGTCTTCGACACAGTAAAGACTTCGGCGCTGACGGGAGATTCGCCGACGCGATTCGCATTGGCCGACAAGATGAGCCGCGCCTGGCTCGCGTTCGCGCGCGCCGGAAATCCGAATCACGAGGGCATCCCGAACTGGCCGGCATATTCGACCGAGCAGCGTCCCACGATGATGTTCGACAATGAGTGCCGCGTCGAAAACGATCCGTATCGTGCCGAACGGCAGGCTTGGGAGCCGCGCTAGAGAGCGATCGACCTCCTGATGCCCGCGGGTCGATCGCTCTCAGCTCCCGTTCAAATCATTTCTTGGGCGCCTTGCCGGTGCCCTCCAACTTGACGCTGCGGTCGGGTTTCGACTCGAGGTTGGTATCTATAATGAGCGTGCCCTTGTATTTCATGGGTTCGGTTGGCGTGAATTTTACCGAGACCTCGCAGCTTCCCGGCGGCACGTGCTTGGCTTTCGGGCCAAGGTCGTCATCGTTGCATTCCTGAGTCAGGCTGAACGGACTGGCGACGCCGGATTCCATCTCGATCAGAACCGGGAGCGGGACCTTTTTCTTTTTCACCTTGCCAGCGTTGACGATCTTGACCGACTTGATCGGGCTGGCGCCGATGGCGACGTTGCCGAAATTCAGGGTCTTGGGCGAGATCTTGAGCTTGCCGACGACCGGCGTCGGCGTGGCGGTCGGAGTGGCGGTCCTGGTGGCGGTTGCGGTCGGAGTAGCGGTTGGGGGAGTCGCCACGACCACCGTAAATCCCTTCGAGTCGCTCGAGGGGTTATATTGTCCCGCACCCGGGAAGTTGGCGGCGAGCGTCATGATTCCGTTCCCCGACGGCGTGATCTGACACGAGGCGTTGCCGTTGCTGTCGGTGGTAGAGCCGCAGCCGGCGCCGCCAATCGTGAAGTTGACCGTCTGGCCCGCAACTACGACTGGAGGCGTCGCCGATACATCGGTCAGGTTGGCGGTTACCGTAACGAGTTGGCTCGCGGGAGCGCTGGACGGACTCGCGTTGAGAGTAAGGAAGGTCACGTCGGTACCCGGACCCCAGGTAACTACCGCGGAGTTGGAATTGAGCGACGCGCCACCCAGCGGCGCCGATGCGGTGATCGTATCGACTCCCTGCTTGACCGCGACGTAGGTGAAGGCCGCCCTCCCGGCGCTGTTGGAATCGACCGTCGCCATCTGCGGATTCGCGCCCGTCACCTGAAAAGTCACCGGCGTGCCGGTCGGCGCAGTGCCGTTATGGAAGCTGGCCGTAAGGGTGAGCGGACTGCCCTGCGCGGCATCCGAGCTGAAGGTCGCGGGCGTCAGCGCGAGCGCGGCGGGTGGATTGGGCGCGGTATAGTTGCACGCTCCGTTGGTGTCGGTGATCTTCCAGACCGCAACGCCCTCCGCCATGTAGATGCATCCGTCGGGGCCGGTGATCATTCCGTTCGCTCCGCCATTGGCGATGATTGTCGTGCTGATCGAAGGCGGAGTAGTAGTCAGATCGAAGATATTGGTGGTTGGCGGCGAATGGGGCGTGATATTGGTGTTGGCCGGGAAGTTTGCGATCAGGAACTGCGCGTCGCCATTCCCCTGCATTCCGTACGCCAGCGTCCCCAGGTAGCTCGATCCGAGTGAAGGTAGCACCGTTACGACGGGAGGATTGGGGCCGTTGGTCGCGGTGACCATAGCGCCCTGTCCACTGTCCCAAATGTACATGTCACCGCTGGGCGAGAATCCGATATTGGCGTTCGGCGTGTTCGGCAGGTTTGCATACACCGTGGTGGCCGGCGTTCCCGAATTCAGTCCAGAGATTTCCCACAACGCCGAGTTGTCCGAGCCCGCACCACTGCATGAGTCGTCGGTAAACAGATCCCCGCTTATGGGATCGAGGGATAGCGCGGTCGGGCATGTGAGATTCGATGCCACCGTCCGTATGATCGCGCCGGTCGAGGGGTCGACCTGGAACACGGCGCCGGTGGTGAAGTTACCGGTCGTCGCGGAGCGGCTCGCGTACAAGTTGCCGCTGCTATCGAACACCAGGCTCGCGAGCGTCGTGCCGATGTTGGCCACGAGCGTGGAAGCGCCCGCGACTCCGCCACCGGGCGGGAACTTATAGAGATTTCCGTTAAACAAATCGCTGACGTAAAGATTTCCGCTCGAATCGAACGCTTGTCCCCACGCGCCTGGACATCCGCCAAAATTGATGCTCCCGTAGGAAAAGTTTTGCGCCTGGAGTCCAGTGACGTATGGCGTCGCGACGAATCCCGGCGCGGCCACCATGGTGTTTGAGCATCCGGCCTCAGGAGCGCTGTCGAAGATGACCACGCCAGTCTCCGGGAACGGAATATTGCCGTCGGTCACGTCCACCGCCGAATAGGTAATCGTCTCGTTGTTCGTATCCACCGCGGTGAACTCGATCATGCCGCTCGCGTCCGTGACCGCTGGAACCGGTCCGCTAATCGCCGAACTCCCGCCGGTCTGAGTGAGCTGGACGAGTTTTCCGGGCGACGGCCGGCCCATCGCGTCCTCAAGCGTTATAGTGATATCCGCCTGAGTACTTCCGTCGGCGGTGACGGTAGATGGGAACGCAAGCAACCCCGCTTGCGTCGCCACCGGACTGACGAACGGCAGCGTGGGCGTGGTACCCAAGGTTATTGAGTCAGTCGTGTCCTTCGCCGTCAAAGTAAGCGTCTCCGGCGTGTCGTCGGTCACCGAGAAGGTAGCGGCGCCGGTGCCGGCTGCGGAAATTGCGCTGGGCGGGGTAATGGTCGCATGGCCGCTGACGTTGGTCAGCGTGACGGTCTTTCCGGCGACCGCGTTGCCGTTGCTGTCGTAAAGATTGACGGTGACGGCGCTCTTGGAGGTGCCGTCGGCAGGCTCGCCGGAGGGCACCGGCGCGCCGGCCGGCTGGAACCCGTTCTGCAGGTACGCCAACACTTCGGACACCGATGCATCAACGCCGCCTACAGTCTCGTTCGCCAGCATTTGATGAAGCCCCTCGAGATTGGGGGATCCAAGGCCGACGTGGGCGAAATCGCTGGTCAACGACGCGGCGTCATGAAACGCGTCAGTGCCCGCCAGCGGGTAAATCACCGGATTGAGGAAGCCCAGATTGGTCCCCAACGACTGATTGAGCAGCGCCGCATATCCCGCCCACGCCGGCGCGGACATGCTGGTGCCGCCGAATTGCTTGCCATTGGGACAGCCGCCGTCGTCAGCCTGGCAAATCTCCACGCCGTGGAATGGATCGGCGTTGCTGACCACGTCAGGCACCGAGCGATTGGCTACACCGAACCCGCTCTGATAGTTCGGCGCGCTGAAAAACTTGCTGGTCCCGAATCCACCCTGCCCCGCCGGCGGCGAGGTCTTCGAGTCGTCCCACCAGGTTTCGGTGCCGTAAGTGTAGCCGGGGCCCGGCGTCAGCGAGCTGCCGCCGACAGCGGTGGCGTTTGGCGAATCGGCGGGAACCGCGACCGTGTCGGCGCCGCCGTCGAGGCAGGTGCTGCCGGAATCGCCCGCGCCGTTGAAGATGGTGATTTTGGCGACCGCCGCATTCTGAAAAATCGAATCGATGCTATCGACGTCGGCAGCGGTGGTCTCGTCTTCGCAGTAGGCCCAACTGTTGCTGATGATCGAGACGCCGTTGTCGATCATCTGATTGAACACTCGCTGGAAACTCCCGCCACTGCCGGTAAACGGCGCATCGTACACCGCCACGTTGGCTCCCGGCGCGATGGTCATGACGGTATCGATGTCGAGCAGGACCTCGTCTTCTCCAGCGCCAATCGTCGTGCCGCCATCGACGTTGACCTCGCTCAAGTTTCCGATGTTGGTCGCGGGCAGCCCCAGCAGGCTCAGATAGTCGCTCACGTCACTTGAATGAAAGTTATCGAATTCGACCAGGCCGACCGTCTCGCCGGCGCCGTTGGCGCTCTGCCATGGGGAAGCGACCGGGGCCGCTGCCTTGTCTCCTGTTTGAGCCGCCGCGTCCTGTTTCAGATTCGCTTGGGCAAATCCGAACGGGCTACATTGCGGATACTCGGCTGTGATGAGCTTTCCGTATCCCGCTGCAGTCCCGTTCGAGTTGATGCACTGGGCCAGCCAGCCGAGGATGCAGGCCTTGCCGTTAGCGGTGTTGGGATTCAATCCGAGGACGTTGGCGAGCAGGCCGACCTCGACCGCGCAAAACGCCGAGAAGATCGCGATGTGCGTCGGCCGTGGCTGCGCGTAATCGGAAAGCCCGTTGACCGCCTGCACCAGCGGCGCGAGCGCGAGCGGCAGCTCAGGATCGCTGTCATTGGCGTAGAATTGGCGCGTCCCAATCCGATAGTCGCGGATCCCGACACCGAACGCGCTCTCGGTCTGCCCGCGCGAACCGCGCACTGTCAGCGTCAGCCGATTTTTCGATCCTTCGACCAGACGAAATCCCTTGCCGCGCAGATACCCAAGCACTGAACCGTACGTTTGACGCGAAGGGCCGAAGCGCTTTGCAATTTCGCGCTGGCTCAGGAATCGATGGAAATTCCTCGAATGGGGGCTGTAGAGCTCGTGCAGGTAGCGCTCGAAGGCCGCCTGATGGTCGCGCTTGAGAACAATCGTGAGAGTGAGCGGCCGCTTCGCCTCCGGTGGCATCGAGTGGTCCGCCGGTGAGAGCGCAGTTGCTTTCGACAATGCCGGCAAGACATGGCCCGGCAGACGAACCATCGCAGGCGCGCCGTCACGATGATCGGCGCTTGCCGCCGCTATCGAGGGGCTAACAAGGAGAAGCGAAACCAACGAGAGAGCCAATAGCCACAAAGGCGCCCGAGGCGACTGAGCCGAAACTTCCACTTTTACCCCCAATTTGACCGGCAACGATATGTTTAGACTGGTTACCTCATCATAAACATATTTTTCAAGCTCAAATGTACGCGCCCACCGATTTTCATGGTGTAATACCAGAAGCCCAGATCTATGTGAACCGCCGAAAGTTCGGGGCCTTGAGAGTCTTGCTTGCAGTAGCGCCGAGCGGCTCAGATTCGACCAGCGAGGATCAAATGAAGCTCTCCGAGAAATGACCAAGGTTGCCAGCCTTCGAGCTCAGCACATCGATGGTCCAGGCCGAGAATCTGAAGATCGACACGGAAAGTCGGGGCAGAATTTATGGAGCAACAGGTCGGCATCCAACGGCCACTTGCCTGGTTGGATCGATCGAAGCGTTCTGAAGCCTCCGAGCCGTCCGCGGATTTGACAGATCATAAAAATTGGGTTTAGCGTTTTACTTAGGTCTCCAATCATCAACAGGAGGTAAACCATGAAGATCATCGTCATCGGCGGCACCGGACTGATTGGCTCGAAGACGGTCCCCATCCTGCGCCAACGTGATCAAGAGGTCGTCGCCGCCTCGCCCAAAGGCGGCGTCAACACCATTACCGGTGAAGGGCTCAAAGAGGCCTTGGCCGGAGCGCAGGTGGTGATCGACCTCGCCAATTCCCCCTCGTTTGAAGATAAGGCGGTGCTGGAATTCTTCGAGACTTCCGGCCGCAACCTTCTCCCGGCGGAGATGGCAGCGGGAGTCCGGCACCATGTCGCTCTATCCATCGTCGGGATCGATCGGTCCGACAATGGCTATTTTCGCGCCAAGGTCGCCCAGGAGAAACTAATCGTGGCCTCCGGCATCCCCTACACCATCATCCGCTCGACCCAGTTCCTGGAATTCCTTGGTGGCATCGCCGCTTCAAGTGCGGAGGGCAACATAGTCAGACTTTCGCCCGGCCTGTTCCAGCCCATCGCGGCGGACGATGTCGCTGGAATCGTCGCCGATGTGGCACTCGCGGCGCCGCGAAACGGTATCGTAGAGATCGCCGGTCCGGAACGCGCACCGCTCAACGAAGTCGTCGCTCGCTATCTGAAGGCGGTCGGCGACCCGCGTAAGGTGGTGAGCGATCCCGAGGCTCTGTACTTCGGCGGCCGGGTCAAGGAGCGCTCGCTGGTGCCGTTGGGCGAAGCGCGCCTCGGCCGCATCGGTCTCGGCGAATGGGTTCGCCGCTCACAGGCAAGAGCCTGACCTCGCATCCGCGCCACCTGGCGACGGGTGTTACTCGAGGGCTAGTGGCCGGGGGCAAGATGGATAGACAAGATGGATAGAGAGGATAGCGCACAACATCCTGCGGTGCGCCTCGCGCTTGTGAACTAGAGGAAGATCACGTCAATGCCCGATCAAAGCTCGGCAGAGTCAGCTGGCAAATCCCTCCACGAACCAGCGCCATCTGCACCGACGCTGCGGGCTGATGCGCCAATCTCGCGCACGCCAACCGGGACGCAGCTTCAAAGACGGCAGTTGTGGATGTGGATCGCCGGCGGTGTGCTTCTGCTTTTGGCGCTATACGAGGCCATCCCGTGGGCCATCACTGCCTTCAGAACAGAGTCAACAGACGACGCCTACGTAAACGGACACGTGACCTTTGTGGCAGCGCGGGTGCCGGGTCAAGTCGTGCGGGTGCTGGTGGACGACAACAATCGAGTGCGGAAGGGCACGGTGCTGGTGCAGCTCGACAAGCAACCCTACCAGGTCAAGGTCGATATGGCGCAAGCTGCGCTTTCGGTTGCGCAGGCCGGCATTGTCGAAGCACAGGCGAAAGTTCGGAGCCTTGAGAGTCTGGCGCGCAGCCAACGGTTCGATCTGGCAAATGCGATGCATAACCTCAACAACCAGGTCGCCGAGCTGCACTCCAAAGTGGATGCTCTTCAAGCCGCGAACGCCACCTTGATCAAGGCCCAGGCCGACTTCGGGCGGGAGAAGCAGCTTTACCAACAGCAGGTTATATCAAAACAGGAATTCGATTCGTTCCAGGAAGCCTTTTCGGTAGCTCAGGCGCAGCAGCAGAAGTCTAAGCATGATGTCGGGGCGGTTCGTGCCGAACTTGGGCTGGCAGCCGCATCCAAAAACGGTGATGAGCTCAACGGCATTCCCGCGAATCTCGACCAGACTTATTCAGCGGTCAAAGTTGCCCAGGCGCGACTCATGCAGACTGCGTCCGAGCTTGGCGTTGTTCATTCATTCAATGAGTCTCCCGAAGAGATGCTGGCAGAGTTCTACAAGCGCGACTCATCCGGCAATATCGACGCGATCTTCGATGAGATTTCTAAAGATGCACCCGATGTCAAACAGGCTGAGGCCAAGTTAGATGTGGCCCAAGCCAATCTCGATCAAGCCAAGCTGAACCTTTCCTATTGCGATATCGTGGCCGAGATTGACGGTGTCGTGACGCGTCGCAACGTCAACCCGGGCGACCAGGTCATCGCCGGGCAGGGGCTGATGGCGTTGCGATCTCTCACCGATATTTGGGTGGACGCCAACTTCAAGGAAACGCAACTGGCGACTCTGCGCATCGGACAACCGGTCGAGCTCGACGTCGACATGTACGGCAGTCGCCGCCATTTTCAGGGTCGGGTTTCCGGATTCACGATGGGAACCGGATCTACGCTGGCGCTATTGCCGGCCGAGAATGCGACCGGAAACTTCGTCAAGGTTGTGCAGCGGCTGCCGGTGCGAATCGATTTGATCAACTACAATCCTGAAGTCGCTCCACTGTTCATCGGGCTATCGGTCACTCCTTACGTGTACATCCATGAGACGCCTACCGGTCAAAACGCTGGCAAGATGCTTCAAGCCTCAGTATCCGCGACTGGTTCCGTTTCCGCGCCCGCTCTTCAATGAGTGCCGCAACGCTCCAGGTTCCGCTCGCAAGGCGATCGGTCAATCCCTGGCTGATAGCGGTTGCAGTGGTAATCCCGACCTTCATGGAGGTTCTGGATACCACCATCGCGAATGTGTCCTTGCGTTACATTGCCGGCGGCTTGTCGGCCGCCAATGTTGACAGCGAGTGGGTCATCACCACATACCTCGCATCTAACGCGATCGTTTTGCCGATTTCCGGATGGCTCGCACTGCGGCTCGGCAGGCGAAACTATTTCCTGCTCTCGATAGCTATTTTTACGTTTGCGTCCGCGTTGTGCGGAATGGCCGGTAGCCTTGGTTTCATAATCGCAGCGCGCGCACTTCAGGGTATGGCCGGGGGTGGTCTCCAACCCTCGAGCCAGGCCGTACTGCTGGATGCGTTCCCGCAAGAAAAACAGGGCCAGGCGATGACGATCTTCGGGATGGCCGCACTTCTTGCGCCGGTCGTCGGGCCCACGCTCGGCGGCTATATCACCGACAATTACGGCTGGCGCTGGATCTTCTACTTGAACGTGCCTGTCGGCCTGTTGGCCTATTTCCTATGCCACGCGCTGGTCGAAGATCCGCAATACCTGCAAGTCGAACGGGCCAGGAATCGGAATCGACGCGAACCCTTCGATGTGCTCGGTCTCTGCCTGCTAACTGTGACCATGGTTTGCTGGGAGATCATGCTGAGCAAGGGGCAGGAGTGGGACTGGCTCGGCGATCCGTTCTATCGCGTGCAGGCACTCTTGATCCTGTTCCTACTCGGCTTGGGCGGCTTGATCTATCGCGAATTGCATCTGCGCAATCCACTCGTCGCGCTCCGGACTATAGCCGATCGAAACTTTGGCACTTGCTGCGTTATTATCTTCTGCGCCTATGCGGTGCTCTATGCCAACACCATTTCGCTTCCCGCTTTGCTGCAGTCACTTTTCGGCTACGACGCAACCACCTCGGGTCTGGTGCTTTCGCCGGCGGGAATCTTTGCGATCGTCATGCTCGTTGTCGTGGGCGCCCTGCTGTCGCGCGGGGTCGATGCTCGATACCTGATGGCGGGCGGATTACTCACGATGGCGCTGGGAAACTACTGGATGGCACTGCTCAACCTGGATGTGAGTCCGTGGCAGGTGGTTTGGCCGAGAGTGGTGGTCATTGCGGGACTTTCGATGCTGTTCGCGCCACTTAATGTGGCGGCGTTTATCTATCTCCCGAAGGAAATCCGCGGCGCTGCGGTTGGATTGCTGGCTCTGCTGCGCAACGAGGGCGGCAGTGTGGGGACCTCTGTTGCCCAAATCATTCAGCAACGACGCGAGCAGTTTCATACCCTGCGGCTGAATGAAACCCTCGATCCCCTGAACCCTCCGGTCAACACTCTGTTGACACGGACCCAGGCGTATTTTCTGCGGCACAACGGCGATGCCGTATTGTCACATCAGATGGCGTTGGGCGTGCTCGGCCAGTCGCGAGCTCAACAGGCGTCGTCGATGGCTTACTTTGACGTGTTCTCATTTTCCGCGGCAGTCGCGGTTCTGTTGACGGCGTTCGTTCTGCTCATGCGCCGCTCGGTAGCGGAGAAGGGAGCCCACATCGGCGGAGAGTAAAGCCTTTCCTGCCTGAAGCCGGGCAAGAGGTTGGCTCGGCCACCGGCGCAGCTGTTTTCATCTTCCCCTGGGAATGAACCCCGGGATGCCCGTGTCAACCACCGAATTGAGTGGCCTGACCCGGTTACGCCTGGAGAGAACGCCCGGTGCGTCATTCGATAGTTGGAAACGTCCCCGGCGATCTTCTGCGCGGCACCGGCTACGCCGGGTCCGCGAGTGATTCGCCAATCAAGACGATCGCAGTCCTGCAATCATATCGCGCGCGCATCGCGAACTTCAGCGGAATCACCGTTATTTATTTTTGACATGCCCCGCGGATGGCGCAGTCTGATGCGGACTGCTCAGCGGGTCGTCGCCTGGACGGCTCGTTCAGGCTGCCAGCTTCAACACCTTGCGCGCATTGTCGCGCAGGAACTTCGGCCAGACGTTGTCATGGAACGGCACCGACTTCATGTCGGTCATGATCCGTTCGAGCGAAAGCCCCATCGGGAAGTAGCCGGCATAGATGATCTTATCCGCGCCGCGTGTATTGGCATAGCGAATGATCGCTTCGGGATAGTGCTTCGGCGCGAAGGCCGACGTCGAATAGTAGAGGTTGGGCCATTTCAGCATCAGCTTGACGGCCAGATCTTCCCACGGCTCGCAGCCGTGGCGGGTCACGAACACCAGTTCGGGGAAGTCGTACATTACCTGGTCAATCAAACGCACTTCCTGCGGCCACATCGGGAACCGGGGGCCCGGTACGCCGGCGCATGCGAAGATCGGAACGCCCAGCTCAACGCACTTGGCGTAGATTGGGTACATCAGCGGGTCGGCGATGCCGACTTGCGGATTGTAGCCCGCGTTGAACGCGCCGAAAGCGCGCACACCGTAGGTTTCATGCTGCCGCACCATGTCGCGGATGCCGTCCATGCCGCGATTGGGGTCCACGTTGCCGCTCGCGATGAAGCGGTCGGGATGGTCCTTCAGCGCCTTGGATCCCACTTCCCCGCCCGCGCCGATGAGTCCTATCTCAATGCCGAACCGATCCATCTCGTGCAGCGTGAGTGAAATCGGATCCTTCGATCCGTAGAGCTCCTTGGGCACGTTCTTGAACATGTACTCGACCGGGAAATCGAACTTGGCCGAGGGGTCTTTCAGCTGCGCGCGAATAAAATCGTACATTTTGAAATCTTCGGCCGGAAAGCCGATCATCGTATCGACGATCCCGATGTCGGTCGGCATCCCCATGACTCAGGATGCCTCCCGCAGGGCGTCGCGGAAGAGATAGCAGGCGCTGTCACGCGGAATTTCCTCGCGCGGCAGAGGCCTTTCCACCTGCGCGGGAGTCGGGCCAACTTTTGCCGCGAGCGGCTTCAACTTCTCCAGATCGAAGTTGTAGAGCGCCGCCGCATTCAGCCCCAGCACCTTGCGCCGGCGCGAGTCCGCCATGTCACCGAACGTCAGCCGCAATGATTGGAGGTTGTAGGGAAAGGTGCCCTCATAGTGAGGATAGTCGTTGCCCCACAAAACGTGATCCTCACCGATCTCATCGATGCCCGCGAGATCGGCTTTGCTCGGGAAGCTCGCGCCGTAATAGCAGTTACGCTTCGCATAAGCGCTGGGCGGCTCTTTCAGCGGCATCGCCATTCCCGCGTAGTTCATCTCGCCGAGAGCGCCCGACTTGATTGCATAGTAAGCGCGGTCGAGCTGTTGCAGAATTGCCGGAACCCAGTAGCAGCCGGACTCGGTCAGGATGTGTTTGATCTTCGGAAACTTCTCGTACACGCCGGCCATCAGCAGGTGCCGGTATCCCGCTTGACCGTAGAAGGTCACGTCCTGAATCCAGATCGATTGCGCCACCACGTCGTCGCCGTAGTCCGGGATGCCCTGGCCGGTATGCTGATTGATGACGAGGCCATGGTCCTGGATGGCGGCAAACACGCGGTCCCACGCCGGATGGTAGAGCGGCTTCAGCCAGTGGGCGTCGGGCGGGATGAGCGGCAGGAGAACGCCGCCGCGCAGACCCGACTTCGCGATGAACTCGATATCCTTGATCGCCTCGTCGAAGTCGTTCGGCAGGATCAGTCCAATCCCGGCGCGGCGCACCGGGTCCTCGGCGCAGAAATCCTTCAGCCAGCGATTGTGGGCGCGAATACCGGCCAGGCACTGCTGAAAGTCTTCCGGCTTCGGCGGATGGGCCGTGACGATACTTTTGCGATAGAACGGCGGCACGGTGTTGGGAAATACCACCTCGCCGACGACGCCCTGGCTGTCCTGATCCTTGTTGCGGATGCCGTAGTCCCAATTGCGCATCTTCTTGGAGCCGTAGTGCTCCTGCGACGGGTTCTTGTATCCGCCCCGCCACTGGTCAAACGCGTCGCGCCATTGGGGATCGAGGTATTCGCGGTACTGGGCATGACTCCCGCCCCCATGGGTGTCTGCGGTGATAAGTATGTAGGGCTCCTGAGTCATGAAGACCTCCCCTTAGGCTGGATAAAGTTCATTTCGGGCGAAGCGGCGCCGTTCGCGCAAACGACTAGCATTTCAGGATTGCGAGTTCCATCTTTCGCGCGCGTGGAATACGGCGCCTCGCTTTCTACCGCGCGACCGCGACGCATCGTATGGCTCGGAGTTTCGCAGCCGAATCGAAGCGATGAACATCGCGAAAGTCATCACGGCGCCACGCTCACCCTGCCAATCTGGCGCGCGCCATTTGTTCGAAATTCTCCTCCTAAGGTCCTCTTTGGCGAACCGGACGGTGCCAAGCGTCATGCAGTGGGGCGCGGATGATCATGCCAGCGACCGGAGGAGCTCCAATGCTGGGCACGCCGGTCGGCGGCAAGCTCTATCTACCGGTGACAGGCGGACCGCCCGTAATGGGGATGCATTAGGGCAGCCACTTCTATCTTTGCGCTCGCGTCTTCTTACTTCTTCTCGTCACGGCGTTACCCCTAACCGTGGCTGATGCTGATCGACGACTTTGCCGGCCTGGTCGCGACATCGGAGGCGGCCACAAGATTTATCTGGCGTGTCGCGGCGCGGGGTCACCCACGGTCGTCCTGGTCGCCGGCCTCAGGGGATTTTGCCGAGGATCGGACGGTCGCCGATAACTGACGCCGAAAACCGGATACTAAGTCATAAGACTCAGTGTGCGTTGCTGATCCGCAGCTGCGCGCCGCTGATGAAGCGCGACTCATCGGAAATCAGGAACAGCACGAGGTTCGCGACGTCCTTGGGATCGCAGAAGCGCGAGGTCGGGTCCGCGGCGTAACTCACGCGCACCGGATCGGGATTGCCAAGCAGCGGCAACGTCATCGGAGTCAGCACGCCGTCGGGATGGATCGAGTTGCAGCGAATCCGGTAGCCGCAATTCTTGCAGTGAACCGCGACGCTGTGGGTCAGCGCCGCGACTGATGCTTTCGATCCGCTGTAAGACACGGCGAACGGCAGGCCCTCAGCCGCGACCGACGACATGTTGACGATCGAGCCGCCACCGCTCGACTTCATCGCGGCGACGCCGTATTTGCATCCGAGAAAATAACCGTCGGCGTTGACGCGGTGGAGCTTCTGCCACTGCTCGAGCGGCGCGTCTTCGATCGATCCCATCACCAGGATACCGGCGTTGTTGACGATGCCGTCGAGCCGGCCGAATCGCTGGTGGGTCGCCGCCATCACACTCTTCCAGTTTTCTTCGCTCGAGATGTCGTGGCGGACGAACATCGCGGCGTCACCGATCTCTTTCGCGAGTGAGTGACCGCCATCCTCGTTGAGGTCGGTGATTACGATGCGCGCGCCTTCGGCGGCCAGCAGGAGCGAGTCCTGCTTGCCGATACCGCTGGCGCCGCCGGTGACGATCACAACTTTTCCTTGAACGCGTCCCATGCTCTGGCTTCCCGTGGTAGATTCTAAACTATCGCTTCAACTTTCAATTCGGCCTGTCTTTTGGATGCTGCCGCGCAGCGGCCCGCGCGCCGGCCCGACCAGATGCAATCTGCGAGCGCGAGTCCGCTCACATAATGATTCGACGCGATCCCCACTGCGGCCCGGCCGGCCGCGTAGAGTCCGGGAATCGTACCGCCGCTTGCGGTTTTCACTGCCCCGTCCAGTTCGTCCACGCACAGGCCGCCGAGCGTTAGTGCCGCGCAGGGGAACACGCGCTTGTCAACCGAGATGTCGAGAGCATAGAGCGGCGGAGCTTCGAGCGGATGTAGCAACTCGCGCGACTTGCCCAGGGGATCGTCGCCGCTGTGCGCGGCGCGGTTGTAGGCGTCCCAGCTTTGACGCATCGCGATCGCGTCGGCGCCGATGCGCCGCGCGAGGTCTTCGATCGAGTGGGCGCGCTTCGCTCCCGCGTAAGTCAGCACCAGCGCGGGCACGCTTTGAAATCCCCACAGCTTGCCGGATAGTGCTTCTTTCACGGCGTCGCGGCGGATTGTCGAGTCGATTACGAGCCACGCTTTGCCGTCGTGGCTTTCGCACATTTCGTAGCCGAGCCTCGCGCCATAGACCTCTTCGTTGCAGAAGCGCGCGCCGTTCGCGTCAACGATCATGCCGCGCGCCCATGCCAGCGGAGGATTGATGAAGCGCCACGCCGACACCCGCTCCAGCCGCGCGGATTCTCCGCCGGCTGATTGGCCCAGGCGTATGCCGCTGCCGTCGCATCCCGAGGTGCCGAGGCGGAAGTTGCGCAAGTACTTCGGAGCGTGGCGCGCGACCATCTCACGGTTGAAGATGAATCCGCCGGTGCTGAGGATCACGCCGCATCGAGCGCGCACCATCAGGCGTCGAGCGTCGGAGAGTTCAACCGTCAGCGCGCGGCGGCGCAGCATGTCCGAGATGCCGGGCGCCGGATAGTACATGCGTTCGGCCCAGCGGCTGAATTGCTTGTGACGGCGAGCGGCGCGGCTGTGGTGCTCGAACTGCCAGAGTTCGGCGCCGAGCACGGCGCCGGTCTGGTTGTCGAGGACGAGGCGGCGCACCGCCGATTGGGTCATCACGCGGGCGCCGGCGGCATTAACGCTCTTGCGCAGAGCGCGGAACAGCATCGCGCCGGACAGTCCCGCGCCTTTTACGCGATGCCCGCGCGGGGCCGGCGGAAATTTGCCCGCGTACTCCTTAACCGTCTCATTGCCCGAGAAATATAGGTAGTAGCCGTCGGCGGGGTACGACGTCTTGCATGGCGGCACAGAGGAATCGAATTCGACGCCATGCGCCTCGAGCCATTCGATCATCTCGACGCTGCGGTCGCAGAAGTCGCGCAGCGTCGATTGGTCGACCGCGTCGGCGACTTCCTTGCAAAGATATTCGAACATCGCGTCGGGCGAGTCGTCGTAGCCCGCGGCCTTTTGAAATCGCGTGCCGCCGCCCGCATACACGACGCCGCCGCTCTTGGCGCTCGCGCCGCCGCCGCCGAAGCGGTCGGTTACGATGACGCTGGCGCCGGCGTCAGCGGCTTCGATTGCGGCGCATGCTCCTGCCGCGCCGAAGCCGACGACCAGCACGTCGCATTCATCGTCCCACGCGACGGATTGCTCGCCGTCGGCATGCAGGGGCGGGCTAATCGGGGTTGCGCCCGATTTGCTTGCGTCGATTGCGGTGTCAGGTCCGATGCTGGACGTTGGCCCAACCTCTATTCGATGACTATCGGCGAAAATTCTGTTGGAGCGCCGAGAAAGCCGCGGCCGGACGGCGGCTGACTGCCGTCGATGTCCTTGATGCCGTAACGGTCGGCGAGTTCGGCTGAGAAGAATGTCTGGCCGGTCATTTCCATGCGCCTGGGATCGTTGTAGAGCGCGTCGATGATGCGGCCGCCGAACTCCGGCGACTCGGCGACGGCGAGCATCGGGCCGTACTTGGATTTGTTGGCGTCGATCATCATGACCTTTTCGGTTTTCACCAGGCCGAGCCACACCGAGACGACGGCGACACTGTACGGTTTGAAGTCGTGCGCCATGTCGTGGGACATCTTGTCAACGCCGGCCTTCGCGGCGCCGTAAGCGGGACCGTGCACGTAGGCTTTCGCGCCCGGCGACGACGAGTTGAAGATCACGCCACCGTTGCGGATGAGCATCGGCGCGGCAAGCCAGCTCGCGACGTAGTTGGAACGCAGGCCGACGTCGAGCACCTTCACAAAATCGAGCGGCTTGCTCCAGAACGGGCCGGACGCGGTGAGGCCGTCGGGAATCGCAGTGGCGTTGTTGACCAGGATGTCGAGTCGGCCGGAATCGTGCTCGATTCGCTTGAACAGCGCGCGCACCTGGTGGTCGTCGCTATGATCGCAGACTACGGCGACACCGCGTCCGCCGCGCCTGGCGACCTCGTCGGCGGTGGCGGAGACTGTGCCGCCGTAAGGATTGTCGCCGGACTTTGCGCTGCGGCCGGTGACATAGACTGTTGCGCCGGCGGCGCCTAGCGCGATCGCTATTCCCTTGCCCACTCCGAGACTCGCCCCGGTTACCAGCGCGACGCGATCTTTCAGCATCTTAAGCTCCTGCGAGATGGTGCGCGGCGATGTAGCCGAAGGTCATCGCGGGGCCCAGGGTCGAGCCCGCGCCCGGATAGCTCGGACCCATCACGGCGGCCGAGGTGTTGCCGGTGGCGTAGAGACCGGGAATCGGCTGGCCGTCGTCGCGCAGAACCCGCGCGTACTCGTCGGTCAGCAGGCCGCCCTTGGTGCCGATATCGCCGGCGTCGATGCGCATCGCGTAGAAGGGCGGCTTGGCGATCGGCGCGAGGCACGGATTCGGCTTGACGTTACCGTCGCCGTAGTAGCGATCAAAATCGTTGCTGCCCTTGCCGAATTCCTTGTCGTCGCCCGTGGCCGCGTACTGGTTCATCCGCTCGACCGTCTCGCGCAAGCCTTTCGCGTCAACCTCGATTTGTGCGGCGAGCGCGTCGAGCGTTTCGCCCTTGAAATAAACTGTGCCGGCCCACGCGGCGGGCAGCGATTTGTCGGGACGCACCATGCCCGGCAGCAGCGGACCGCATGGATACTTGCGGCGGAACTCGGCGTCGAAGACCAGCCACGCCGGCATGTTGGCGTGGCTCTTCTCGTTGTCGGCGTACATCGCGTAAACGATCTCGCTGTAAGGAGCGGCCTCGTCAACGAAGCGGCGGCCCAGGCGGTTGACCATCACGCATCCCGGCAGGTTGCGCTCGACGAACAGCGCGCGCCGCTTCTCGCGGCCCATGATGAAAACCGTCGGCGCCCACCACGCGTGATCCATCAGCGCCACTTGCGCACCGACGCCCTGCCCGGCGCGGATTGCGTCGCCGGTGTTCGAGGGCGGAGTGACGGTCCATTCGGCGCGCGTCGGCTTGGGCAGGTATTCGTCGCGCATCTGTTGGTTGTGCTCGAAGCCGCCGGCGGCGAGGATGACGCCGCGTCGCGCTGCGATGCGGATCGTTTTGCCGTTCCGGGTTGCGACGACTCCCGCGGCGCGGCGCGCGTCAGTGACAAGCGAATCCAGCGCCGTGTCGAGCCACAGCGGGATGTCGCGATCCATCATCGAGCGGCGCAACGATCCTATGAGCGAGCTACCCAACGTCAGCCGACGGTCGCGTTTGCTCCGCAGGCGCCACGGGAGATCGAGCCAGTAGCGCGCCATGCGACGCATGATGAGCGTGGTCCATCCGCGCTCCTTGCAGAGCATGACGTGCGCCTCGCCCGCGGTCATCGCAACGCGCCCGCCGATCAGCGTGCCGGGCTGCGGCGGACGCATCCGCGCAAATTCTTCGCCGAGCAGCGCCGCGTTGAACGGCAAAGGATCCATCGTGCGGTACCCGGGCTTGGAGCCCGGCAGCGCAGGGTAGTAGTCGGAATAATTCGGCATCGCGCGATAGCGCAGGCAGGTTTTCTCTTCGAGATAACGGACCATGCGCGGCGCGTGCTCGAGGTATGCCAGCAGGCGCGCCTCGGCAACCATCCCGCGAGTCGCGGCCGTCAAGTAAGTTAGCGCGTCGTCGTGGCTGTCGTTGGCTCCTGCGGCCGTCAGTAGATGATTGCACGGCACCCATACGCCGCCGCCGGAGATCGCGCTGGTGCCGCCGTACTGGTCGCTCTTTTCGAGCACTACGACGGATTGGCCGAGGTCATGCGCGGCGATCGCGGAGGTGAGGCCGCCGGCGCCGGAACCGACGACGACCACGTCGAAGGTGTGATCCCAATGCGCATCGCCCGGAGGCGTGCCGGGTTTGGTCGCGCCGCTCATATGAAGAAGTCGGTGTTGCCGAGGCCGAGCAGAACGCCGCCGTAGTTGCGGCCGAACTTGTCGGGATTGTTGGCGTAGTGCAGCCGAGCCGAGTGGATATCGACGAAGAATCGGCCGATGGGATGGTCGGTGTAGATTCCCTGCCCGCCGCAGGCGTGGAACAGGCGATCGATGTGCTCGGCGCAGCGGCCGGCGACTTCCGCGGATTGATAGCGGTAGTGGATGCGGTCGTTGACGTTGAGCGCCTCGCCGCGGCGCAGCGTCGTCATCATCGCGGCGAAGTTGCGATGCAGCGCGAGCTTCATCTCGTCGATCGCGAGCGCGGCGTTCGCGGCTGCCAGTGCGGCGGCGGGATCCTCGGCGGTGCGGCCCTGGTCGTTGATGCTCACGCGCTTCGAGCCGTAGTCGCGAAACGCGTTGAGCGCGCCTTGCAACGCGCCGATCGAGGCAGTCGATACGGCGCGCACGAAAATCTGTCCGAACGGCAATTTGTACAGTGCGGCGGGATTGGCACTCAAGCCGGGGCTGGTGCCGGCGAAGCCGTCGATCGCGCGATGGGTGCGATACTCAGGCACGAAGGCGCCGTCGATTACGACTTCCTTGCTGCCGGTGCCCTTGAGCCCCACGGTGTGCCAGTTGTCGTTGATCGAGATATCTGAGCGCGGCACCAGAAAGGTGCGATAGTCGGGCACGCCGTTTTTCGTTGACACAATGCCGCCGAGGAAAAGCCAGTTGGCATGATCGACGCCGCTCGAAAAGCTCCATCGTCCGCTGAACTTGAATCCCCCATCGACGCGCTCGACCTGCCCTTTGGGCATGTAGCTCGACGCAATGAGCACCGCGCTGTCCTTCGACCACACATCGTCCTGCGCGCGCGGATCGAATAGCGCCAACTGCCAGTTATGCACCGCGACGACGCCGTAAACCCATCCGGTGGACATGCATCCTTCGGCCAGCGTCATCTGGATGTCAAAAAAAACACCGGGGTCGAGTTCGTACCCGCCGTAGCGCCTGGGCTGGATGACGCGGAACAGACCGGCCTGCTTGAAGTCGGCGATGGTCTCGGCGGGAATCGAGCGATTGCTTTCGGCGATTGGGGCGCGTTTTGCGAGCGTCGGCACCATCTCGCGCGCGCTCGCCAGCAGTGACCGGGCGAGATCGGTCTCGTTAGTTTCGGCGGCGGCTTTCACGTGTGCCAAGAGTCCCGCGATATTTTCGCGGATTCATCGTCCGAAAAGACTATGAACGCCGCTCAGCCCAGCCAGATCACGCTGCTGAGCAACAGCCGAACTAAGGTTGTTTGGCGGGTTACGCCGATCTTCGAGAAGATTGCGCGCAGGTGGGCGCGGGCGGTGTTCTTGCGGATGTGAACCTGGTCGGCGGCTTCGTCCAGGGTGAGGCCGTTGGCCAGCGCCAGTGCGAGCGAAGCTTCGGCGGGCGTGAGATCGAACAGCCGCCGCACCATCTCGCGTGAGGCTTCAGACTTGCGCTCGGCGTCGCGAATGAACAGCGCCGCCGAGGGGCGGCGCTTGGCCTTCGACGAACCGTTGTTGGGCAGGCTGCGCACCAGCACGCCGAGCTTGCCGCGAGAAACCTTGCGCGTAATCGAGATCGCATCGACGACGGCGGGCCGGCCGCCGGCTTCACTGTTCAGCGCCTGCTTAACGAGACGCTGCAGTTCCCGATTCTCCGCGCTCGCCTCGGCGCGCAGCGCACCATTGACGACGCGCAGACCGTCGCCTTCGCGCAACATCTCGTCGGCAACGGGATTGCTGTTCAGAACAGTTCCCGTCTCATCCAGCGTCACCGTGCCGACCAGCATGCGGTCAACCGTGCCGGCATAGAGACGGCGCTCGGAGTCCATCAGCTCAAGCTGCGAGCGCAGGCGCACCGCGCGCTTCAGATGCGGCAGCACGGCGGTGCAGAGCGCCTTGTCGTTGTCGGAAAACGCCGGCTCGCGATGCGGACGGGCGACGCGCAGGCGGCATTCGAGCCCGTCTTCGGTGCGGATGTCGGCGCCGAGCGCGTGCAGGATGTCGAGCGGCTTGAGGAAATTCTTGTAGAACTCGCTCTCGCGCCAGTTCGCGTCGCCGATCAACTCGTTCACGGTAAAAACACGGTCGGGCGGCAAATCGACGAACGGATCGAGCGCATAGTAGTGCTTGTTGTATTCGGCCTCGCGAGTGATCGGCCGGTCGCCGGCGGAATTCACCATCAGCGGCTCGAGCTCGGCGGAGGGCGGGCGCAGCATGAGGGTGACGTAACTTGCGCGCAAGTGGCGCCGGAGGAGATCGAGCGCGCCCTTCCACGGGACAGCTTCAAGCGGACCTTCGTAGATCGCGGCGATCAAATCGCTGAACTCGCGGAGGGTCAGTGAGATCGCATCGGGATGCGAACCGCTCCGCACCCGCTTAACCGCCTTGCTCATCACAATCATCTACGCCAAGGCGTCGATGAGTGCGATACGCGACCGGTTAGTCTTCGAAGACGTGGCGCGGGGGTGGAGTATCGGGCAGGCCCCGATTTATCTCGACTACCTGACGCTTAAGGACCTCTTCCGGCACCTCAGCCGCGTCGAGGTAGAACTGCTTGTACCACTTGCGCAGTTTGTAGATGGGGCCGTCGCCCTCGCATAGGAGCGGGTTGTCGATGCGCACCTTGTTATCCCAGATGGCGACGTCCTGGTAGAAGCCCTGCTGGATGCCTTTGATGTAAGCGGAGACGATTTGTTGCGACATCTCGTCGCTCAGGCCTTCCATCTTTCGCACTATCATCCCGAAGCGCAGGTCGAAGCACCTGAGGTGGATGGGGACGTGGCAGTTGAGCAGGATCGAATCGATCGGGAAGCCGCCCATCTCGCCTTTCATCTCGGTGATCTGATAGGCGGGGCCGAAGTAGGTTGCGCAAGTCGCGAGGCTTCCCTGATTTCCCTGGCTCCCCGAGCCAATCATGATCTGCGTCGCCTTGTGCGCCTGGAAGATGTTGGCGAAGTAGTCCACCGGCGCGCCGTGCACGACCGGGAAGTGCGCCACGTCCGCGACGTTGTCGATCAGTTCGCGGCAGTTGGTGTTGATGGTCCATTTCTCGATAACCCAGTCGCTCCACTTGTCGGAGAAGCATGCGTCGATGCGCGGGATCGAAACCTCCGGCGGCGGCGGATTGTTTTCGGGATCGTGCCAGACGAACAGCAGCTTGTTCTGCTCGCACGTCGGCCACGACTTCACGCGCGCCTTGGGCGGGATGCGTTTGCTGTAGGGAATATTGTTGCACCTGCCGTCACTGCCCCAGCTCCACGCATGAAAAGGACAGACCACCGAGTTGCCTCGCACCTGGCCCTGGCTAAGGTCGGCGCCCATGTGCGGGCAGTAACTGTCGAGCACGTGCACTTCGCGATCTTCGCCCAGGTAGGCGACGACGCGGGTGCCGAAAGCGTTGACGGTGTGAGGTTTGCCGTCCTTGTAGTCGGCGGCGAGCCCAAGGCAATGCCATCCGCGAGCGTAGCGGTCGGCGATGGGAGATGCCTCGATCGTATGTGTGAGCGCCATGGGCACGGCCTCCGCGCGATTCATGCTGGCAAGCCGAGTCTCATGCGGCATCGTCTTTTTGGACGATAGCGGGCATCATGCTTTTGCGGAATTGTTCTTCAGACGGGAGGAGACCTCAATGGCATCAGTAACAGGTGGATGCGCATGCGGCGCGGTTCGATACGAATGCACGGCGGATCCTGTCATGGCGGCCAACTGCTATTGCACGGACTGCCGGCATTCGACCGGCACTGCGATGGCGTCGGTGATGCTGGTGCCAAAGGCGGCACTCAAGCTCACCGGCGAGCTGAAGCATTACGAGGTCACCGGCGATAGCGGCGGCAAGGTCAGCCGCGGATTCTGCCCCAACTGCGGATCGCCGATTCTGTCGATCATTCCGGCGATTGCTGACTTCGTCGCGTTGAAGGCGGGCAGCCTCGACGATCAGTCGCACTTCAAGCCGATGATGCAGGTGTATATGAAGAGCGCGCCGCCGTGGGCTCCCGTCCGCGACGATCTGCCGAAGTTCGACAAGCAACCCGGCTAATTGAGCCCGCACAATTGGTTGGCCGCGCCGCTTGTCGAGCGACATCTGCGCTGAATAGCTGGCGCAGCTCGCCGATCTCCGCTCTTGTCGCGCGGGCGCTAGATCTCGCCCTTGATGAATGCGCGCGCGAGATTGGCGAAGCGCTGCGACTGCTCGATCTGGAGCCAGTGCCCCGTCTTCGGGAAGATGTGCAGCTCGGCGTTTGGGATGTGCCTGGCGAGATGATAGCTCGACGCGAGCGGGATGATTCGATCCTCGCGTCCGTGCACGACCATCACGGGATGCCCGATTTGGGCAAGCTCCTCGTCGCTGAAGAGCACCGGCGGCTGTCCCGGCGCGAAGGTCGCAAGGTGCGATCGGCGCACGTCGTCGCGAGTCGCGCGCGGAATTCGCTGCGCGGCGATGTCCTTCAGCCGGTCGCCCCAGAACGCGGGATCGTAAACGAAGAACGACAACAACTCGGCCATCGAGTCGGTGGTCGGGTTGTTGTAGAAGGTGACGAGCTTGACCAGCTCGGGCGACGGCGTGACCGGTCCGCCACCGCTGCCCATCAGGATGACGCGCGAAATGCGCGCGGGCGCCTTCTGCACGAGGCAGAGCGAGATCAGCCCGCCCATAGAGTTGCCGACCAGATTCACCTTCCTGATATCGAGCGTGTCGAGCAGTCCGAGAATCGTATCGACGCGCAGCCTGGTGAAGGCGGCGATTCCCTGCGGCGGTGGATCGGGATGGGTCGAGTCGCCGAAACCGATGACGTCGGGCGCGAGATTGTAGAAGTCTCCCGCAAGCTGCTCGATGATCGCCTCCCAGTTCGACATCGCAGTCGCGCCCGGCCCCGATCCGTGCAGCCACAGGACTGCCTCGTTGCGCGGATCGCCGCTCCGATTGAGGTGAAAGCTGACTGCGCCGACCTTGACGTTGCGGCTTGTGATTGAGCCCATCGCATCCTCCCGTTGCGAAAATTAAAGGATCATTTCCAGCTTGGACGCGCCGAGCAGAATCCCGCCGACCGCCTTGGCGACCTGGTCGGGCATCAGAAACGCATGCGCGAGCGCTGCCTGCACATCCTGGAAACGGCGCTGCAGCGGGTTGTCGAGAAAAATCGAACGGCCGCTGGCGGCACGGAACAGATCGACCACCGATTGGCCGACCAGCTCGCATCCGCGATTCATGTTCCAGCGCATCCGCGCGCGCACGGCCATCGACGGCGCCTCGCGCGCCTCCGCCATTTGCTGAAGTTCGATCGCGTCGGCGCGCGTCCGCGCAATCGATGCGTCCAGGTTCCACAGCGCTTCGGCCAGTCGGCGCTGCATCAATCCTTCGTCCGCGGCGCGATCGCCGCTGCTCAACCGCCGCTCGCGCGTCGCTTCAATCCACGCGTCGATAAAGCCCTGCGCGGAACCGAGCGTCGCCGCGGCGAGAGCTAGGTTGAACACCACCGACCACGGCAGACGGTAAAGCGCCCCCGGGTTGGCGCCCTGCCCCGGCAGCGGCGCGCACATCGCGTATTCGAGATGAGACTGCGAGCGATATTCGGGAACGAAAGCCTCGGCGACGACGATATCCTTGCTGCCGGTGCCCTTGAGACCCGCGACGTGCCAGTTGTCCTCGATGCGGTACTGGCCGGGCATCAACAGGAACGATCTGAAGTCGCGCACCTGGTTGCCGCCGACCTCGCGCCCGCCGGCGATTCCGCCCAGCATCACACCGCGGCAGTGATCGCATCCCGACGAGAACGACCATCGCCCGCTGAGCTTGTAGCCACCGGCGACCTTCTCGGCGCGGCCGGTGGGATTGTACGACGAGGAGTGCATCGTGGCGGGATTTTCAGACCACATCTCGACCTGCGCTCGATCGTCGAAAAGCGCCAGCTGCCACGGATGGACGCCGATCACGCCGGCGACCCATCCGGCCGTCGGACTGGCGCGTGCGAGCTCAACGGCCGCATCGAAGAAATCCACCAGCGGCACTTCGCCGCCGCCCCATCGCTTGGGCTGAAGCGCGCGCAAAAAGCCGCCATCGAGCAGCAGCCGCCACGTGCGCTCGCTGAGCCGGCGCGCCGCGTCGTCTTCCGGCGCGTTCGCCGCGAGTTGCGGCGCGATGCGCCGTGCTTCTGCTGCAAGGCTCATCGCGCACGCTTCGTGTCTGCGGGCGCGCGCTCGGCGCGCCGCCGCGAAAGTTCGTAAGCCACTTCGATTATCATGTCCTCCTGTCCACCGACCGCCTTGCGCCGGCCGACTTCGACGAGAATCTCGCGCGCATCGACGCCGAAGCGCTCCGCCGCGCGTTCGGCGTGACGCAAGAAGCTCGAATACACACCGCAATAGCCGAGCGTGAGCGAGGCGCGATCGATCATGGTCGGCTTCTGCATGACCGGCGGCACCAGTTCCTCGGCGATGTCCATCAACTTGAACACCTCGAGCCCGGGGTTCTTGCCAATTCGATCGAGCACGGCGGCGAGCACTTCGGTCGCAGTGTTGCCGGCCCCCGCGCCGAATCCGCGCGTGGCGGAATCGATCCAGGTTGCGCCCTCCTCGATCGCGACGAGCGTGTTTGCGACCGCAAGCGAAAGATTGTTGTGCGCGTGGAAGCCGACATCGCACTTGAGCGCGTCGCGCAGCGCGCGCACTCGATCCCGTGCGGCATCAACCGTGAGCGCGCCGGCCGAGTCGGTGACGTAAACCGCGTGCGCGCCGTAAGACTCCATCAGCCGCGCCTGCGCCGCGAGCGCGGCGGGCGGACTCATGTGCGCCATCATCAGGAAGCCCGCGACCTGCATTCCGAGCTCGCGCGCGTAGCCGATGTGCTGCGCGGAGATGTCGGCCTCGGTGCAATGCGTGGCGACGCGAACCACGTCCGCGCCAAGCTCGCGCGCCGCCTTGAGATCGTCGCGGGTGCCGATCCCGGGCAACAGCAGAACCGCGAGCTTCGCGCGCGACAGGACCGAGCGCGCGGTCTTGATCAACTCGAGCTCGTTCACCAGCGACGGGCCATACTGAATCGAAGATCCGCCGAGGCCGTCGCCGTGGGATACCTCAACCATGTGCACGCCCGCCGCATCGAGCGCGCCGGCGATCGTGCGTACCTGATCGGTGGTGAACTGATGCCGGATTACGTGCGAACCGTCGCGCAGCGACACGTCGCAGATTCGAAGTTCACTCATCGCGTACCTCCAGTCGCCGCGGCGCGCGCGAGGTTGCGCGCGGTCTCTTCGCCGACACGCACGGCGGCCGCGGTCATGATGTCGAGATTGCCGGAGTAGCGCGGCAGAAAATCGCCGGCGCCTTCCACCTCGATCATCACAGTGACCTGATCCTCCTCGAACAGCGGCTCAGCCCGCAGCCGGTAGCCGGGAACGTACTGCTGGATTTCGCGCACCATGCGCCTGATCGACGCCGTGATTTCCTCCTGCGAGGCGCCGGGTGCGAAGCGGACGTAGATCGTGTCGCGCATCATAATCGGCGGATCCGCCGGATTGAGCACGATAATCGCCTTGCCGCGCTTCGCACCGCCCAGGCGCTCGAGTCCACGCGCGGTCGTTTCGGTGAACTCGTCGATATTTTGCCGCGTGCCGGGACCCGCGCTGGCCGACGCGATCGTCGCGACGATCTCGGCGTACTCCACCTGCGCCACGCGGCTGACCGCGGCCACAATCGGGATCGTTGCCTGCCCGCCGCAGGTCACCAGATTCACGTTGCTCGCGCCGCGGCGCTCATCGAGATTCACCGCGGGCACCACGTAGTCGCCGACCGCCGCAGGGGTCAGGTCAATCGCGGCGATGCCCGCCTCGCGCAGACGCGGCGCATGCTCAAGATGCGATCGCGCGCTGGTAGCGTCGAACACGATCTGCGGCAACGGGCGCATCGACAGCAATCCGTCGATTCCGTTCTCGAACACCCTCAGACCGGCCTGCCGCGCGCGGGCGAGGCCCTCGGAAGCCCGATCGATCCCGGCCATCGCGACCACTTCGAGCGCCCGGCTCCGCATCAGCTTGACCATCAGATCGGTGCCGATATTCCCGGAGCCCAGAATTGCGCATCGCACGCGTCCGCTCTCAGAGCCCATCAGGCGAACCTCACGCTCACCGAACCGAGAGGGCCGAACGACGCCCTGATCGCGTCTCCCGCCGCGACTGGAACGGCGCGGCAGAGCGCACCCGGAATCACGACGCTACCCGCCGCGAGCGACTGCCCGAATTCGGCGAACTTGTTGGCAAGCCATGCGACCGGTTCCGCCGGATGACCGAGCACGGCCGAGCCGACGCCTTCCTCCACCTGCGCGCCGTTCTTTTCTAGCTTCATCGAAATAGCCGCCAGATTGTGTTGGCGCGGCGGCGTCTTCTGCGCGCCCAACACGACGCGGGCCGATGAGGCGTTGTCGGCGATCGTATCGGCGAGCGAAATTTTCCAGTCTCGGATGCGCGTGTCGATTATTTCAAGCGCCGGCGTCACATATTCGGCCGCGGCCAGCACATCTTCGCGCGTTATGCCCGGACCCCTGAGCCCGCGCGCGAGCACGAAGGCAATCTCAGGCTCGACTCGCGGGATCATCAACGTGTCCACCGCTAATTCGCCACCGTCCTTGAGAATCATGTCATCGAACAAATGGCCGAAGTCGGGCTCTTCGACGCCCATCATCTTCTGCATCGCGACGCTCGTCAGCCCGACCTTGCCCCCGACGATCCTTCGTCCGGCTGCAAGCCGCCGCTCGACGTTGATCATCTGCACCCGGTAGGCGTCCGCGACCGTGAGCCTGGCGCTCACTGCCGGCGGATCGATTGCTACGCGATCGCGCTCTGCCTTATTCAGACGGTCCGCGATTTCCTTGAGCTGCGCCTGTTCCATCGTCCGCTACATCCCGCTGCGGCGGTGGCCCCAGATGCTGGGCGCGTGATGCTTCTGCACGTGCCAGGTCGCGTCATCAATCTCGCGCCCGCCCCATCCGTACTCGATCTCGAAGCCCGACGGCGTGCGCAGGTAGAACGACAGCATGTGATCGTTGGTATGACGGCCGAGGGTCGCGGTGATTTCGATCTTGCGATCCTGCACCAGATACATCGTCGAGCCGACGTCGTCGATCGAGCGCAGTTGCATCATGAAGTGATGCAGCTTCTTCGGTGTGGGAAACGGAATCAGCGCGACCGTGTGATGGCGCGCGTTGCAATGCATGAAAGCCATCGTGAATTTCAGGTCGCCGAACTTCATCTCGATGTTGTCGCTCAGGCGAAAGCCGAGCCCCTCGGTGTAGAAGCGCAGGCTCTTCTGCATATCCGGAGCGCCGACGACAATGTGCCCGAGGCCCTGCTGGCCGGTGACGAATCCGCCTATCGGGCGCGGCGATCGAAAAGGCGTCGTTTCGATCGAAGGTCCGTAGAACGCCTCGCTCTTGAGCCCGAATGGGTCTTCAAACCGAATCATCTCAGTGACGCACCGCCGGGCGGCATCGTCGGCACTCGCGGCTTGAACTTCCACGCCGAGCGCGCGCAACCGCTCGGCCACCTCGCGCAGGCCGCTGGCATCGGCGACCTCCCATCCGGCGTACGCGATATCGTCGGCGGCATCCTGCTCCAGTGCGAAGCGAAACGCGTAGTCGTCCATCCGCAGCACCCGGCGGCCGTTGGACCCGGCGCTCTGCAGCCCGAGGATATCCGTCGCGAACTTTTCCCATTCCGCGGGATCTTTCACGCCGAGGCCCAAATAGCCCAGGCTTTCGACTGCGCTCATCGTTCGATTCTCTCCTTGCTACAGGTCGCGGCCGCCCGCCGCGTCAACGAAACCTCTGATACCGATGCCACCCTCGCAGATGATCACTCCGCCGGTTGCGGTGGACGAATTTTCTCCCGACGCGAGCAGCACGTACGAGCCGGTGTAGTCGCGCGGTTCGGGCAGCTTGCCCAGCGGAATCCCGCGCTCCGCCATCTCTTTGAGCGGCACCGCGGCGATCGATTGCTCGCCCATGTCGAGCGCGCGCGGCCCGCGCAGATCGGTCGGAATCGCGCCGGGCGCGACACCGTTGACCCGAATCTTCGGCGCGAGCTCGTACGCAAGCTGGCGAATCAGCCCGACGACCGCATGCTTCGACGCCGTATAGAGCGGCCCGCCGCCGCACGGATAGAAGCCGGCGTTGGAGACGGTAAAAATGATCGAGCCGCCCGATTTCGCGAGCTCGCGATACGCCGCCTTCGCGCCCAGCATGTAGCCTTTCACGTTCACCCCGAATAGCTCGTCGAATGCCTTGTCGATTCGATCTTCGGGCAACGCGGCGAGCGACGTCCCGAAATCCCAGATGCCGGCGTTGCCGACCAGGCAGTCGAGCCGGCCGAAGCGTCGGATTGTTTCCGCGACCGCGCGATGGTTGTCGGCGAGAACTGTCACGTCGCCAACCACTGCCTCGACCCGATCTCCGAACTGCTTCGCCAGTTCCGCGCTCCGTTCCGCGGCGCGGTCGAGGGTGGTGACCTTCGCGCCCTCCTGCACGAAGCGCTCGACGATTGCGCGCCCGAGCCCCGATGCGCCGCCGGTGACGAGCGCCACCTTGTTTTCGAGCCAGCCCATATCAGAAAAAGTTACTCAGATTGCGCGAGAGCAACACCGTCTGTTCGAGGTAGATCCGCCGATCCGCTATTTCGAGCCAGCCCATATCAGAAAAAGTTACTCAGATTGCGCGAGAGCAACACCGTCTGTTCGAGGTAGATCCGCCGATCCGCTATTTGGAACGATGCCCCTGCCCTTCTGAGCACATCTTTGCGCGATCCGATCCACGACGTCTCTTCGGAGTTCAGCCGCGTGCGATATACGTGGAAGTTCGATTCAACCTCGAGCTCGCGCCCATTGTCGCGCACGATGCGAACGTTGGTAATCAGATGGCGCGTGCGCGACGGCGGATCCTCGGCCCACGAACGGCCGGTCTTCAGTTTGGTAATCCGGCCGGCCAGCAACTCCCTGGTGTCGTCGAAGAATGCCATTTCGCCGGGCCGGGTAAATTCTTTGTCCATCTCGCGCTGCGTACGCGTGCGCCGAATCGGCATGAAGTACCGCGCGTCCTCGCTGAACAGCGCGAGCCATTCTTCGTAGCGATGTGCATCGAGCAAGGCGGCTTCATCGTAGTAGAAGCGCTCGACGTCGTGTTGCAGCAGCATCGCCGCAATCCGATCCTCGCGCCCCATGGGTTCCGGACCAGCGTGCTCACTCATATGCAATCGCCCGGCGTGGTCGCCTTTCTGAGCTCGTCCCAGTTCAGCGCCTTCATCCATTGTGCCCACGAGTGATAGGTCCACAGTTGTCCGTACTCGTTGGTAAGCCCTTCAATTCGCGAGAGGCCCCCTTCCTTGATAATTTTCCCGTGACCCAGGCCCATGTTGAGCAGGTGTTTCACTCGCTTGCTCGCAGTTCCGCGGCTCTGAGCCGTCGCCTGCGCCCAATTCTCGCCGTCGTCCTGTTCGAGAACGCCTGCCGGTCCAAAAATTCGACTGGCCATCGTCACAGTGAAATCGCGAGTCTCGCGCGGCGCGTTGCGATCGACGAACGTGAACCACCAAATCTCGGTATGCGCCGGATCGCGCGGGATGCGCAACGAAATTTGCGGGAGGGTGGTAGATACCCAACTCGTCGGAAAAATATTCGGATGACCTGCCACCTGGCTGCCGACCGCGCCGAGGCCGGCTTGCGCCTGCGGGTTGCCTCGCCAACTCGGGTCGAATTCGAAATAGCCCGACGAGGATGTACTCGGACCGGAGATCGCGTGCCCGTACTCGCCGAGCACCACCAGGGTCTCGAACTTGGTGCCCGCGATGCCGCTGCCGGGAAGCTCGAGACCAGCACCGCTCTGCAGGTTGACCCCGCCCATGTCGATTCGTTCGAAGCCGCCCCTGGGCTCCGGCCCCGCCGGAAGTACACCGGGCTGAAATGCGGAGGCGTGGGATATCTGCGGATGATACCAGTCGAAAAGATTATCGACCGCGATCTTCCAGTTACACTCGATTACAAACTTCTGAATGCCGGGCACGACTTCCATCTCGCCCCGCAACGCAATCAGGTCAAGGCCGAGCCGGCCGGTCGCGCCAAGGTATTCCGCCAGCGGCGGCGCCGAGGCATCCCCAGTGCCGAATATGAATCCCTTGTAATCGGCCACCTGCGCCACCTGCGCCAGCCCGTGGCGCGATTTATCCAACTCGCCTCGGTAAAAGGTTTTCAGCCCGGGCACACCATTCAGGCGGCCGTCGATGCCGTAGGACCATCCGTGATAGGTGCACAGGAAACTCTTCGCGTTGCCTTCTTCGGCGCGGCAGACGGCGTTGCCGCGATGCGCACAGGTGTTGAGCATCGCCTTGATCGAGCCGTCTTTCTGGCGGACGACGAGCACATTGTCGCGGCCCATCACCGATTGGAAGAAATCGCCAGGCTCTGGTATCTGCGACTCGTGACAGAGGAAAAGCCAACAGCGCGCGAAGATTCGCTCCATTTCGAGCTCGAAAATCGCGGGGTCGCTGTAAATGCGCCGATCGATTTCGCCCCGTTCGAGCGAAACCAGATCGTCCAATTCTGCGTTCTGCAGGGTCATTCGGAATCTTCCTTGGGTCTGGTATGCGCCGAGGCCACGCTACCACACCGGCGTGCTATTGAAATATCCGCTTTGCGTTTGAACTGTAGCGACCGCTACCTAAGTTCAACCCGCGAACAGGTCAAGGCCGCAGCAGCAAATTCACCCAGTCGCCCGCCAACAGCGCGCAAACGGCGAGGCCTCGCGCGATGGCTCCTTCCTCGCCTCGCCCCACATTGGTTGCAGGCCGCCGCGCGTCCCCGCGCGTCGCGTGAGGGACCAAATTCCAGGATGCCCTTCGCCTTGTGTCATTCAGAGCGCAGCGAAGAATCCCGGCTCCTTCCTCGCATCGCCCTCCTTGTGTCATTCAGAGCCGCCGCGGCGAACAATCCCGGCTCCTTCTTCGCATCACCCTTCGCCTTGTGTCATTCAGAGCCGCCGCGGCGAAGAATCCCGGCTCCTTCTTCGCATCACCCTCCTTGTGTCATTCAGAGCGCAGCGAAGAATCCCGACTCCTTCTTCGCATCGCCCTCCTCGTGTCATTCAGAGCGCGGCGAAGAATCCCGGCTCCTTCTTCGCATCACCCTCCTCGTGTCATTCAGAGCGCGGCGAACAATCCCGGCTCCTTCTTCCCCTCGCCTTCCTTGTGTCATTCAGAGCCGCCGCGGCGAAGAATCCCGGCTCCTTCTTCGCATCACCCTCCTCGTGTCATTCAGAGCGCGGCGAACAATCCCGGCTCCTTCTTCCCCTCGCCCTCCTTGTGTCATTCAGAGCCGCCGCGGCGAAGAATCCCGATCCCGCCCTGAGCCTGCCGAAGGGTGAGGGTCCTTATTCAGCGCGCGGAGTTAGGGTGTCGCGTTTCCGCGCCACTGATTATTCGCCTCCCCCGCTCACTCGCGGGAGAGGCTGGAGTTGCCCCGAATGCGTGGACACTCGGGTTAGGCGGCCACAGATATAACATGATGTTGCTCGAATTGGTTGGGGGACAGGTAGCCGAGGGCCGAATGTCTCCGCTGCCGGTTGTAGAACAGCTCGAGGTATTCGAAGAGCGCGCTGCGGGCTTCCTCACGCGTGCGCCACTGAGTCTCATAGACCAGCTCGAGTTTGAGCGTGGCAAAGAAGCTTTCCGCTACCGCGTTGTCCCAGCAGTTGCCACTGCGGCTCATGCTGCTCAGGATTCCGTGCGCCGCCAGCAGTTGCTGATATTCCTGGCTGGCGTATTGGCTGCCGCGGTCCGAGTGATGCAGCATTCCGCCCGCCGGCCGGCGCCCCTTAAGCGCCATCCCAAGTGCGTCCAGTGCCACTCCTCGTTCCAGCCGTTCGCTGAGCGCCCATCCGACCACCCGGCGCGAGAACAAGTCCAGCACTATCGCCAGGTACAACCAGCCCTCAAAGGTCCACAGATAGGTGATGTCACTGACCCAGCCGGCATTGGGCGCGCTCATCGCGAACCGCCGCGCGAGCAGATTACCTTTTATCGGCATTCCGTGTTTGGAGTCGGTGGTGCAGCGAAAGCGTCGGCGTACCCGCGCGCGCAGCCCCGCCGTCCGCATCAGGCGCGCCACCCGCTTGCGCGCGATCCGCTGTCCCCGGTCGCGCAACTCCGCATGCACCCGCGGACTGCCGTAGCGGCCGCGGCTCTCGGCGTGGATCGCCGCTACCTCCAGGGTCAGGCGCTGGTCCTGACGCCGCCGCTCGGCCGCTGGCCGTTTGCACCAGGCGTAGTAACCCGAGCGCGAGACGTGCAGCACCCGGCACATCAATGCCACCGGGTACCAGGCCTTCTCCGTCGCGATAAAAGAGAATCTCACTGGTTCTCCCTGGCGAAGAAGGCCGTCGCTTTTTTTAGGATTTCGCGCTCCATCCGCAAGTGCTGGTTCTCGCGCCTGAGCTCGACCAGTTCTTCGCGCTCGCTGCGCTTGAGTGAACCGGCGGGCCCCCGGCCGGCCTCTACTTCGGCCTGCTCCACCCAGCGCCGCAAGGCGGTCTCCCCGATCCCCAGCTCCAGCGCCAGCTGCCCGATGCTTTTGCCGCTGCTCTGGATCAACCGCACCGTCTCGGCCTTGTACTGCTCCGAGAACTTCCTCCGCTTCCGTCCATTCTCCATCGTCCACTCCTCCGCGCTCACTTTCGCGCTTTTCGGAGTGTCCATCAAACCGGGGCAAGTCCAGGCCGCCCAGACGGAGCGGGTGAGGGCGTCCCCGCGCGCGCCTCAAAATTCCGCTCCGCATTCCTAATTCAGTGGGGCGGGCCGCCGTGCCCGCCTTCCACTTGTGTCATTCAGAAGCGCAGCGAAGAATCCCCGGCTCCTTCTTCGCATCGCCCTCCTTGTGTCATTCAGAGCCGCCGCGGCGAAGAATCCCGGATCTTTCGCGCCTGGTCCCCTCGCCCCTTCGTGGGGAGAGGGTGAGGGACATTTGTGCGGCGCGGTTGCCTGCTGCGCCGTACATTCAGGAAGAGCTTTTCCAGGTATAGGTGGATTTCTTGATGGCTTCGTAGTTGGCGTCGAGTTCGGGTTCCATCAGGAGCATTGCCGCGATACGCCGCGCGATATCGGTGAC
Source organism: uncultured delta proteobacterium (assembly GCA_963717005.1). Classification (GTDB taxonomy): domain Bacteria; phylum Desulfobacterota; class Binatia; order Binatales; family Binataceae; genus Binatus. Next base: position 2,004,131 of record OY970324.1, on the reverse strand, counting down.
GGCGCGCGCTTCGTCCATCTTGAGCGCGCGGCCCGGGATTTTCCGCTCGCGATTAACTATCCGGTTCTTTCTAATCTTCGATGTAGTCGTGATTCTTGTGGGGTTGAACGTTACCTGATTCTAATCTCTCGGCTATTTCTCGCGCGAAGTCGATCTCGATGCCTATCCAGCGCCGTTGCTTCGCTTCGCAAACCGCATAGGTTGTTCCACTGCCGCCGAATGGATCGAAGACGATCTCGCCGGGGTGCGTGCTTATTTCGACTATTCTATCCAGAATTTTCGACGACAGGGCGTTGGCACGGCGGTCCTTGGACTTGAACTTCCAATGCCTGACAGGAGGAATGTCTGTCCAGACATCCTTCAGATTCACGCCACGGGGATTCATTGCATGCCTATGCCCGCCATAGTCTTTGACTTCGCCGCCGCAGTGGCGACAAGTTTGAATTGGAATGCGTATTTTTCGAAACGTCTTTGCTTTGCCCTTTGTGCAGTACAGGAGACCGTAGTGACTCGGGTGTAGCCGCCCCGGAATGGGATACGAACTGCTGATTTCGACGGCGATCCAGTGTTTGAAGTGCATACCGAGTTCCATTAGGTATGCACCAAAGATCACATTCCATTTCGGCAGGTTATAGAGAAAGAGCGCTCCTCCCGGCTTCAGGATTCGAACGCACTCAGAGATCCACTTCCTGGACCAATTGAGATATTCGGCGTCAGGTTTCAGGTCGTCAGTGTTATGTCCATATTTCTTGCCCAGATTGAAAGGCGGATCGGCGAACACTGTGTCGATTGATTCACTGGCCATCTCGGGCAAAAGGGTCATGCAGTCAGCTGAGAAGAGCGCCCCAAGGTTCGTGCTGAACATGGGGGCGACCGGAAGCTTACCGTTGTTGAAGAACCCCTCGACCTCAAACACTTCCTCTTTCCACTTGAACGGGGTCTGCTTCATGATCAATGAATAACCGATAATGGGATATTCTGCAATACTCAGAGTGCCGATCTTCCATCCGTCCCTTTCGGTATCCGGGGCACCTTCAGGCTCTCCGCGTCGTATTCAATTACAACGATCTCCAAAGCTGCGCCCTCAGGATACGGAACCGATCTCCACAAGCTCAGATATGGAGTCAATTCCTCAAAGTTTCCAATCCTATCGGTCAAATATACGCAGAACTTTCGAGAGGGGACCACCAGCACGCCGGCCGCGAGTTTCCCCTTGTGGAGGCCAAGGGCCATCTTGTTCAGCGCTCGGTGACTTGAAGAGATGTTTCCTGTCTCCCACTCCAACACGACAGGCTTGTGGTCGGCACTTTTGAGTGCCGCGTCGAATTTTCCGGGATTCGGGGCAACTCCAAGATCGACTGCGACCTCTTTGTCCCAGCCCTTTCTCGTAAGGCGCCTGATGAGTCCCTCTTTAATCGGCGTTACGCCATTGCCCTCGCCCCGCTTCTTTCCGCTCTGCGGGTAGATGGTAAACCGTTTACTCCCCTTGGGCCAAACGACTGCCTTAGTTCCAACGAGCAGATCGCCCCGAATACTCTGCCACGTTTCTGACTCGGCGAATGGCCCACTGTGCGCCAAGGTCACGATCTGGACGATCTTCATTCTTCGCCCGAATCCGGACCCGAGTCGACAGCGAGTTGTTTTAGAACCTTTTCCGCCTTAACGCCGAGCGCTTCGGTCACTTCAAGGAACTCGACGACGTCAAGTCGCCGCTCGCCAAGTTCGTACTTGGAGACAAAGGATTGAGGCTTGCTCAACTTTTGCGCGAGTTCGATCTGCGTCAATCCGGCTTTCCTGCGAGCTTGGACCAGGAGTTTCCGCAGGCGGCGGAATCGAACGCTGAAGACTGATTGTGTCACGGCAGCGCCAGTTCGCGCTGAACGTAAACCTATTTCGGGATAAACCCAAATCAGGTTCTTTGATTCGTTCAGGGGAGCGCGGCAAAGCGCGCAGCTAAGCTTAAGCTAAGAGGCCTCGCTCCGTATTCCAGAGGACGCCTCTCAGTAGTTGGTGACGAGTACGTGGCGGTACTCCTTCCAGTATTTCGACACTTGGGCACTATCGGCCGTCAGGAAGGCATCGTCGCTGGTTGGCTTCGCCTCGACGACGCCACGTGAGGGCTTCGTGCCTGGCAGAGGTTCCTCGGCGGAGGCTTTCTGAAACTGATCGGGCGTGAAAAAGGCCGACATCGGGGATGCCTGCACCGTGGCTCGGATTAACGATGCATCGGACCTTGGGCTTCAGGGTTGCGCCGACGGCATCGAGTAGTGCGGCGAGCGCGGGATAATAGGAAGTTTCAGGGACAGCGGAGCCGGAGCGGCGGATGTCGCGGAGTTCGCGAAGGTAGTCATCTAGTGGATCGCCGGGCATCTTGAGTGTGGCAGCGTAGCATCCCGAACGGGATGTTTGCGATGCTGTTCTGAATTGCTGAGAATGATGTCCCTCACCCGCCCCACGTGGGGGCGAAGAGAAGAAGGATCCGTGATTCTTCGCTGCGCTCTGAATGACACAGGGGGCGGAAGAAAAGCGCCGGGATTCTTCGCCGCGGGGCTCTGAATGACACAGGGGCGAGAAGTGGGGGGCCGAATCCTGAATCGCGCGCGAAGCGCGCGCTGCAAGCGGACCCTCACCTTCGATCCTCTCCCATTCTGGGAGAGGGGAAGAAAAGTCGGCCCGCTCTCCGCCCCACCCCTCGATACACCTCTGACAACCGTTGTCATCTCACCATGCCATAATGCTTATTGTGCTTCTCTTCCCCGCTCCCGCCAACGTACTCACCACACCGCAGCGAACTCTGACCAAGGTGCTCGCACCACTCGCAGCGAACTTCACCTCCCTAATCGTCAGACGACGCGCGCTCCCGATTCTGTCCCTGGTCGCACGATGGAGGTCAGACGAAGAGATAGAGGAGAAGCAACATGTCAACCAAAATCTCCCGATCGCCCGTATTTTCATTTCAGAACGATGTTTGTTTTGCCTCGCACGGACAGGTTCCCTCTCACACGAAATCCGGCGTACTGTATTTATGTTGAACGGGGATATCATACACAAGTCGAGGGAATCGTGATGGCTAATAATACGCTGAGCGTTACGGACAATCGGACCGGGAAGACTTACGAACTGCCGATCGAAGAGGGCGACGTGATTCGGGCGGCGGATTTGCGGCAGATCAAAGTTGCGAAAGACGATTTCGGCCTGATGTCTTACGATCCGGCGTTCACCAACACGGCGTCGTGCCGGAGCCGGATTACCTTTATCGACGGCGACAAGGGCATCCTGCGCTATCGCGGGTATCCGATCGAGGAGCTGGCGGAGAAGAGCAACTACCTCGAAGTTGCGTACCTGATCGTCAAGGGCGAGCTGCCCGACCGGGAGCATTACGGGCGCTGGGAAAACAACATCAAGATTCACACGATGGTGCATGAGAATATCAAGAAGTTCATGGAGGGCTACCGCTACGACGCGCATCCCATGGGGATGCTGCTGGGGACGGTCGGCGCGCTCTCGACGTTTTATCCCGACGCCAACGATATCAACGACCTCGAATCGCGCCGCCTGCAGACGCGCCGGCTAATTGGCAAGATGCCGACGCTGGCGGCGTTCGCGTATCGGCATACGCGGGGACTGCCCTACGTCTATCCCGACAACGAGCTCAGCTACACCGGCAATCTGCTGTCGATGCTGTTCAAGATGACCGAGGTAAGCTACCACCCGAACCCGGTGCTCGAGCGCGCGCTCGACGTGCTGTTTATCCTGCATGCCGATCACGAGCAGAACTGCTCGGCCAACGCGATGCGCGCGGTCGGGAGCTCGCAGCCTGATCCGTACGCGTGCGCGGCGGCGGCGATCGCGGCGCTCTACGGCCCGCTGCATGGCGGCGCGAACGAAGCGGCGATCCGGATGCTGATGGAAATCGGATCGGTGTCGAATATTCCGGCGATGATCAGGAAGGTCAAGGAGGGCGAGCGGCGGCTGATGGGCTTTGGGCATCGGGTGTACAAGAACTACGATCCGCGGGCGAAGATTCTCAAGGAGATGGCGGGGCAGGTGTTCGAGGTGACCGGGCGCAATCCGCTGATCGATATCGCGCTCGAGCTGGAGCGGATCGCGCTGCAGGACGACTACTTTATCTCGCACAAACTGTATCCCAACGTGGATTTCTATTCGGGGATCATCTACCAGGCGATGGGGTTCCCGATGACGATGTTCCCGGTGCTGTTCGCGATACCGCGGACCTCGGGTTGGATGGCGCAATGGGCGGAGATGGTGCGCGATTCGGAGCAGAAGATCGCGCGGCCACGGCAGGTCTATGTCGGCGAGGCGATGCGGCACTACACCGCGATATCGTCGCGGCCCAAGCCGACGCAGCGCGAAGACGCGGTGAGCGAAGCTATCTAACGATAGTTAGATTTTTTCAGAAGCGTCGGGCGGAGGCTGTTGGTAGTTGCGCGAATCATGGTTGGCCTAGACGTAATTCCCTGCTATCTGTAGTTGTGGCGCTCGACTCAGTTACCGGGGCGCTTAATCATCCAAGGAGGCGGTGCTGCGATGGGCAAGAACGGCGGCAAGCCAAATGACAGCATCCTGACGCTGGAAGAAGCGCTGATGCGCTTCAAGCGGAAGAGGGAGGCGGCTGGCGCACGAACCAGGGAAACGGTACCGGAGTCCAACGTTCATCACGTCGATTTTTCGGCCGCAGTCGAGCGTCCGGGCGAAGGCAAGGCGACCGGCGAACTCGGGAAGGCAGATTACAGCGCGAGTGATTTCGCTCAGCGCGACGAAGCTAACGCCGGGATGCCGGCGAGCAACGATATCGTCGCGGTGATCGACGGCATTCCGCGCACACTCGAGGAGCTCGAGCGACTTGCGGCCGCCGAGCAAGCCTACGACCAGGACTTTTCCGAGACGCCGCCGGCAACCGCCGAGGACGATGACGCGGAGCTTGGCGATGCGGCGGTGATGGCGCTGGCGAGCCGCAATTCCCTGATTCGCGACTACGCGTTCACCGCGATGGGTACCGCATTGATGGTGTTGGTCGCGTTCCTGATGACGCGGGTGCCAATCGTCAACAACCACTCGGAATTGATGGCGCAAGGGGTGGCGACGCCGGCGCTCAAGGCGTCGTCGCTGATGACGGCGGCCAACGACCTGATCTCGACGCTGGTCATCGTGCCCGACACCGAGGTGCAGGAGGCGTCGGCGCGGCCGATGCTCAAGTCCGACGAGCTCGAGGCGCGAATCAAGGACACGCTCAAGCTCCGCGCGTTCACCGACATCGGTGTATCGGTATCGAAGAAGGGCGACGCGTACCTGGCGGGCGAAGTTTACAGCCTCGACGAGGCGCGCAAGATTACTCACATCGTGCATCACGTCAACGGCGTCAATCGGGTGCACTTCCTGCATCCCGACGTGCTGCCCGCGGATCGGCCGGCGTTCTTCGGGGTAACCACGGCGGTGGCGCCCTCGGTATGGGGAGCGAAAGTGCAAAGCGTGATGATCGGATCGCCGGCGGACAAGGCGGGTCTGAAGCAGGGCGACGTGATCAGCGAATTTGACGGCAAGACTATTCCCGACGCGAAGGCGTTTCACGATGTCCTGGCGCAGTATGCACCCGGCCAACGCGTGCGATTCCGGGCATGGCATAACGGCCAGCCGGAGTATCTGATCGCGCGCCTGGGCGAAGTGACGACGGTGGCGAGCAGGTAATCGAGCGGGATTTTTGCGACGAGCGATTGAGGGGCGGTTCATCGAACCGCCCCTTTTATTTTGCGCGTCAGGCGCGCGGGGCGTAGCGCGGCTTGCGCTTTTCGAGGAACGCGCGGGCACCCTCTTCGATATAGCCGGCGCGAACGCATAGCACCTGGTTGCGATCCTCGATTGCGACGGCCTGCTCGAGACTGCCGGCGTCGATGCTCATCGACAAGCATTCCTTGGTTAGGCGTAGTCCGAGCGGCGAGGTTTCCGTCATCTCGAGCGCGAGCTTCGCCGCGGCCGCATCGACTTCCGCGTCGGGCATCAGCTCGGACACCAGGCCGGTGGCGAAGGCGCGCTGCGCGTTGATGAAGCGCCCCGTCAGCATCAGCTCTGACGCGACCGAGCTGCCGACGGCGCGCGGCAGGAAATAGCTGACGCCCATGTCGCACGCGCTCAGGCCGATGCGGATGAACGCGGCATTGAAGCGCGCGGACTCGCCCGCGATCCGCACGTCGCATGCGAGCGCCAGTGCGAAGCCGCCGCCGGCGGCAGGTCCGCGGATGGCCGCGATGAACGGCTGCGGCGCGCGACGCATCGCGACAACCAGATCGCTCATCCGGCGCTGACTCTCGACGGTGTCGGTGGTGGACGCGCCGAGGCCGGTGCCGCCGCGATTTTGTTCCTTGAGATCGAGGCCGGCGCAGAATGCGCGTCCGGCGCCTTTCATCACGACAACGCGAGTCCCGGTCTCCTTCGGCAACCGATGAAGGAAGTCTTCGAGCTCGGCGACCATCTGCGCGCTGAGCGCATTGAGATTGTGCGGACGGTTGAGCGTCAGCCATGCCACCGCGCCGTCGTGTTTGATTTCAATCGCCTCGTAATCCATGGCAAGTGCCTCCATCGCGCGCGCCTTTGAACTATTCTGCCCGGCTAGCGCTAACCATAACTCAACCTGATGCATCTTCGCCAAGATTCGCGCCGTCTGACGGCCACCGGCGGTCAGTATTGACTTAAACGTGGCACGGTTAGAGGCTGGAACGCGGCTTTTTATGCAGCATTGAGCGATACGGTTCGTTAAAGGGGAACCGAGATATCTCCCCAAGGGGAGGCTTGGGTCATGATGGCATCCGCCGAGGAAATTCTGACGATCACCGAGTTGTCGGCGCATCTGCGCGTCCATCCGACGACGATTTATCGCCTGCTGCGCGAGGGACGAATCCCGGGCTTCCGCGTCGGCAGCGCATGGCGATTCAGCCGCGCGGCAATCGAAGTATGGGAGCATGGGCAGGTCGGCCCGATCGACGGCGGGGGCGGGCCCGCGCCCCAGCGAAAGGTAAAAGGTCGCAAGCCTCGAAAAGTAGCCAGCTAACTATTCTCGGCGCGCGCGCTTTTCTGCCATTGTCGGGAAGTGACGCCGAGCGAAACCTCCAAGCCTCGCACACCTTTAAACGTAGCCAAGTATTTCGGGCGGCTTGCCGCTACTTACGGCGACGGCGCGTATTATGGGAATCGGCGCCGCGCAGTGCTCGATGCGCTTGCGGGTGAGATCGGGAAAGCGCGCGATGTGCTCGATGCCGGATGCGGCAACGGCGCCTATCTGACGAAGTTTGTCGAAGCGCGCGGCGTTCACACAGTCACCGGCATCGACCTGACCTTCGACATGCTGCGGTCGGCGCGCAATCGAGTCGGCGCGAAATGCCGGCTGATTCGCGCGGATGCGTCGCGGCTGCCGTTCAGGGACGCGGCGTTCGACTTCATTTTCGCCAGCCACGTGCTGCAGTTCGTCGCGGAGGTTGAGGGTGTGGTGGTGGAGTTCGCGCGGTGCATGCGAGCGGGGGGAGTGCTTATTGCAACCGGGCAGCGCGACGACAGCGTGCGGCAGATGTTGAGCGTGATCGTCGGTCCGGAGCGATGGCGCGAATATCGCGAAGTGATTTTCCGGCGCGCGGCGCGGCGAGAGGCCGATGCGCGGCCCAAAGATCGCTACCAGCGGGCGTTTGCGCAAGCGGGTCTGCGCGTCGAGGAACGCGCGGCGCCATTCACGGTGACGTGGGCCGATATCGACGAGTGGATCAGGATCAGGTGGATGCCGCTGATACCGGAGGGCGAAGCAGGGCGTGCCGAGGAGATGATCGCGGAACTCGCGAAGATGGGTGCGGGGCAAACTTTGACGCAACATGAACCGCTGATTGTCGGTCGGCGATGACAGGTTTGGAGCGCTGCGCGATTTTCTGAGACCGGAACCGGCGGGTCCAGTTTGATGATCTTTCCGGAAATGAACTCGGCATTGGGAATCAGGTAGTCCACATCGTCACGAGTCCTCATCCGGGTCGCGCGGATGCCAACCTCCTGCACCACGCCAATCGTTTCGCCCACCGTCACGATGTCGCCGCGTCGCAGCGCCCGGCCGAATATGATTGTCATCCCGCTCGCGATATTGTTCGCCAACGACTGTAAGCCGAGACCCAGCCCGATTCCGAACGCACCGGCAAACAAAGTGATCGTGCCTGCGCCGAGGCCGACGACTTCGAGTGCGGCGAGTCCGCCTACGATGGCCAGCGCGTAGACGATAAACGTATCGATTGCGTGAGCCACACCCGGATCGACGTTCAACGCCGGATAAACCTGGTACTCTAGGTAATCGCGCAACAGTTGGGCCATGAAGATGAAGGCGGCAATGATCGCGGCGCCCTCGATCAGAACCATCGGTGTTAGCGGATGACTCCCCAGTGTCGTCAGCTCGATGCTTAGGCCGTTGACCAAAGGCGCGCGAAGCCCCGTCAGATCCAGTGCCAGTACAAAGACGATGATCGAGCCAACGTAGCCGAGCAGGCGGCGCGCCGATCTCAAGAAGGTGCTAGCCTCTTCCGAGCCGACAGCGTCGGCAGGCAGGATAAGGCGCTGAAGTAGCGAGCGGAGCGCCTGGTGGAGAAAGACCGCAACCACGAACAATCCGGCTACGGCCCACGTCCGTATCCAAACAAATGCTGAGAGCCTGTGGTATCCAGCCCATTGCAGCAGCGCCGTGCTCAAGGTCAGCGCAACCATGTTCTCGGAGGCGTCGATTCCGAAGCTTCAGGCCCTTTGCCGCGAGCAGCACCGCGATACGGCCGGTACCGAGCTCCAGCACACGCCGCTTGGCGGCGACGCTCGCGAGGAATTCTACCGTCGCATTGGTGAATCGCGTGGCCGGGAAGCTTAACTGATCGAAGACAGCCGCGATTCGATCGCCGTATGTGGACTCGTCGTAGTCGGCCATGCGCCGTACGTCATCAAACAGTGATGATCAAGCCAACGCTGAAAACAATGACTAGGGCCTGACTCGTCCGTTTCCCTGTCAGGGAATTTGGACGCAGAGACTTATTCGCACGGCACCAATGAATTCGTGCGGATTGAGTTTTGATGAGGCACACGCGATTTTTGCCGCGCGTGTCGAAGGATCGCTGACCCCGGAGCTATTGGATTGACGGACCGAACGAGAATTGCTCGGGCTCGGAAAGGCTGCCTGAGGTCGCCGAGATCGTGACCATCGGGACCGGATTTCCGCTGGTCGCGAGCTGGGCCGGCGAAAACTCGACCACGGTAGAGTTATGGAAGTTGGACACCCACAAATTCTGATTGTGATCGAAGCCCACTCCTATCGGAATACTGAGGCTTCCGCCGGTGGCGCTGATGATCACCCCGGGGACCGGACTGCCGGAAACCTTCAGAGCGGAGCGCGGAAACTCTACTATTGTATTTAAGTTAGTGTTCGCCACCCAGAGGTTGTGTTTTTTGTCGAACGCGATGCCGGCGCACCCGACGAGACTTCCCGCTCCATCATCGGACAGGATCACTGCGGGTGTCAAAGCACCGCCCTTAGCGAGTCCCTTTTTGGCGAACTCCTCGATCTGGTCGCTTTGGTCATTCGAGATCCAGAGGTTGCCCTTTTTATCGAAGGCCAGATTTCGAGCGCCATCCAGATCCGGCGAAGTGATCGTGACCGCGGGAGTGAGATCGCCCCCGGTTTTGAGTTGCTTGTGCGAAAACTCGAAAATCTCGTTAACGCCGAGGTCACTGACCCACAGATTTCCATTACGATCGAAATCGGCCAACGGGTTTGAGAGAACAGCCGACGTGATTTTGACCACTGGGACAGGGTCAGGGACTGACCCGAGCTGCTTGAGTTGTTTGGCTGAGAACTCGACGACTGACGGCGCACTAGTGTTTACAACCCACATGTTGCCCGACCGGTCGAATACGAGCGCCGCGGCGAAGTTCAGCACACTGCTTGAGTTTGTAAGCTCGGGAACCGGCGAACCACTGGCAGCGCGCTGGGCTGCGGTATATTCCACAATCGTCCCATTCAGCGTATTCGGAACCCATAGCCCGCGCTTATCAACTTTTGGGCCTCCGGCGCTAACGCTTGCGGCCTGCGCCATGACCAGGACACCAAGACTGACCAGAAGCGCCAGCGCTCGCCCGTGCAGCCGATGCGCATTGAGATCGAGGCCAAGCCGAGCGTTGATTTTCGAAAGCTTGTCTCGCATTGTTCTATTACTCCCAAGGCCTGAAATTGCCCCTCTCGCAATTCTCGTTGCACTTAATCCGGATTTTTATTTGAATCCCGATTAAGTTCGCACCAACATCGGGGGTTTTGCAAACGCGAGTGCCAACCCGGTTTTGATTCTACGGGCTTCCCACGGCGCCGCAACGGCCGGTTTCTCCTCCTGTTTGTGGCGAATTACTTCGCTCGTGCGCGCGAGCGGCGAAGGAGCGCTCGCTTTAGCCGATTTCAGTCCGTGCCGAACATAGAGCTGATCGCGAGAGCCACCTATCGATCGGTTCGAGCCATTATTCAGGACGACGGGGCTTGGTTCTGGCTCACTCGCTGCCGCGGTTGAACCGTGGCTTTCTCTTTTCGAGGAACGCCTGGATTCCTTCGCGCTGGTCCGGCGTGCCCATAGTCGCAAGGACCGCGCGGCGCTCCTCGGCGATGCCCTCCGCGAGCGGCTTGTCGCCGGCCGCGACGATGCATTGGAGGATTCCGGCGACGGCGATTCTCGGCATCTCCGCCACCTCGCGCGCCAGTGCCTGAGCGCGCTCAAACAGCTCCTCGATTGGCCAGACTTCGCTGACGAGACCGATCCGCAACGCCTCAGCCGCCGAAATTTTCTTCGCGCGAAGGATCATGTCGAGGGCGCGATCGCGCCCGACGCAGCGCGTGAGCCTAGCGCTCCCGCCCCATGCGGGGACGGTACCGAGATCCAGCTCGGGAAGTCCTATCTTGCAGCCTTCGTCCGCCGCGAGGCGGAAGTGACAGGCGAGCGGCAGCTCCAGCCCTCCGCCGAGGCAGTATCCGCACAGCACGGCGACGACCGGTTTCGGGAGGTTCTCGATAGCGTCGAGGACGCGGAGGCGTTGGTCGAGGAGCGCCTCGATACTGCCCTTTCGTTTGACGCCCTCCGGAAGCTGCTTCAGGTCCATTCCGACCGAGAAGTTCTCGCTTCCCGCACCGCGAATGACGATCGCGCGCACCCCGGCGTCGCCGGCGGCTCGCGCGACTTCCGCCTCGAGCGCGTCCATGAAGTCGAGGCCCATGCGGTTGCGAGGAGGATCGTTGATAACCAGAGTCTCGACCGGTCCATGCCGTTCGATGAGCAACGGAGCGCGGGGCGCGCTCACGTCGGCGGAGGGTGCCATGCTTTTTCACTACACCGTAAGCGTCGAGTTCACCAGCCCGGAGCAGCCAGCAGCGAACGCCGGCCCATGAACCGGGATTTTTGACTCCCCGACCGAATAAAAAATTGTGGGACCCTCAGCTACTGCTTAAAGTCCAGCGGAGGCCCGCTAACTCGCTTCCCTTTGAGGGCGACGTTCATTTCGACACGGTTGGCGATTTTGATGAAGGGAATGCCGCTGTTCATTCCATAGTCCTTGCGGTCGAAGTACAACGTCGCGGTAATTACGCCTGACCCTGTACCCTTGCCAGTCACTTGACACAAGGAAAAAAACGCGGAGCGGAATCTTGAATCGCGCGCCAAAGAGCGCGCTGTAATCGGACCCTCACCCTTCGGCAGGCTCAGGGCAGGCTCTTCGATCCTCTCCCTCAAAGGGCGAGGGGAAGAGCGGCGAGACCAGTTATGCAAAGGTCTCCATTCTGGGCGAGGGGAAGAAAGGACGATGCGGACTGGCTCGCAACGATCCGCGTGACGTGGCAGGCTGTTCCGGCGCGCCCTCGGATGAGCGCGGGTTCAAAGAATGATCGACAAGCTAATCTCAGGGCTCTCCGCGTTTATCGTCGCGACGATTTCCGCGCTTGGGTACGGCGGCGTGGTGCTGATGATGGCAGTGGAGAGCGCATGCATCCCGCTGCCGTCGGAAATTATCATGCCGTTCTCGGGCTACCTGGTTGCGACCGGGCGCTTCGGCTTGCAGATGGTCGCGATTGCGGGGGCGGTCGGATGTCTGCTTGGATCGTACGTCGCGTACTTCGTCGGACAATATGGCGGGCGGCCGTTTATCGAGCGCTACGGGCGCTACGTTCTGATCGCGGAGCATGAACTGGAAATCGCCGACCGCTTTTTCGAGCGGTGGGGATCGCACGCGGTCTTCTGGAGCCGGATGCTCCCGGTGGTGCGCACCTTTATCGCGTTTCCCGCCGGCGTGTCGCGGATGAAGCTGCTCCCGTTCACCATCTACACCCTGCTCGGGTCATATATATGGTGCCTCGCGCTGGCGTACATCGGAATGAAACTCGGGCAGCATTGGAAGGACCTGGCGCCGTACTTCCATCGCTTCGACGCATTGATCGCGATACTGTTGCTAGTGGGCGGCGCCGCGCTCATCTACAATCGGGTGAAGGGAATGACGTTGTCATCGCCCACCGCGGATTGAGCGCGTCGCCGATTGAAAGGAAGCAATGGCCGACAAAGAAAAGCCCGACCCATCCGAGCTCGAGGAAATTTTCGCCAGTATCGATCCGACGCCGGTCCGGATGGCGCATGACTATCTGAGCGAAGCCGGCATCGAGTCGTTCGTGTTCGATGCCGCATCGTCACGAATGCTGGGCACCACCGCGGGCGTTCCGGTGAGGCTGATGGTGCATCGCGACGCCGCCAAGGACGCACGCGAGCGGCTGAACGATCTCGGCTTCACCGAGAAGTGAGCGCGGTTACTCGGCTCTGTACGCCAACGCCTTGCTCTACTATCTTGAGGGCGAAACGCGCAGGTGAGTTTACGCCGCGCGAATTCCACGAGCCGAGGTTATCGCGATGCCGTACGCCGAAGGTCGAATCTTCAACGACGCCGACAGCCATATCATGGAGACTCGCGACTGGCTGATTTCCCATGCCGACCCCGACATCCGCGAGAAGCTGCGTCCACTCGCGATCGGATCGGGCGGCAGGATGGTCGAGAAGGCGATTGCGCATGCCGACGAGCGACATCGCGATCCCGCGGCTGTCGCTGACGCGGAAAAGAACCTGATGCTGCGCAAGGGATGGGAAGCGCTCGGTGCGTTCGATCCCGACGAGCGGCGGCGCGCGCTCGACCTGCTCGGCTTCAGCTCGCAGTTGGTCTTCACGACGTTTGCGATCACGCATTTCTGGGGCGAGTTCGACCAGGTTCGCTCGACGCCCGAGGTTTTGTACGGCGGCACGCGCGCGCACAATCGCGCAATCGCGGACTTCTGCCGCGGCGACAAGCGTCTGCTCGCGGTCGGCTTCGTGCCGCTCGACCTCCCCGAACTGGCGGAAAAGGAAATCGACGAGGCGATCAAACTGGGCTGCGCCGCGATTCACCTCCCGTCGCTGCCGCCCGGGAAAAAATCGCCGACTCATCCCGACTTCAACGGGGTGTGGGCGCGCCTGCAAGACGCCGACGTTCCGTTCATGCTGCACATCGGCGGCGGCGGCCGCCCGATCCCGCGCGCGTTTCACCACAACGATCGGCCGGTGACCGACTTCCTCGGCGGCGGCGAGAATATCCGATCGAAAGATTTCATGGCGATCCACGTGATGCCGGAAATTTTTCTCTCGACGATGGTGCTCGACGGAATGTTCGAGCAGTTCCCGCGGCTGCGCGGCGGATGTATCGAGCAGGGCGCGATGTGGATCGTGCCGTGGCTGCGGCGGCTGGACATCTCGCAGGAGACGTTCGTGAAGTCGGAGAAATATCTGAGCCTGCCGATGAAGGCGTCCGATTACGTGCGCCGCAACCTGCGCTTCACGCCGTTTCCGCACGAGCCGGTGGGATGGATCGTCGAGCAGGCGGGGCCGGAGCTGTGCATGTTCTCGTCGGACTACCCGCATATCGAGGGCGGGCGCAATCCGCTCAAGCGCTTCGAGCTATCGACGCCGAATCTGTCGGAGGCCGCACGCGAGCGATTCTACGCGACCAACTATGCGGACCTGATGGGCGCGCGCGCGGCCTGATTTTTCCCCGGCTTCGCGATGGCTCTTCAGTGGTGGCAGCGCGCGGTCTTCTACCAGATCTATCCGCGCTCGTTTGCCGATTCTAACGGCGACGGCATCGGCGATCTCGACGGCGTCACCGCGCATCTCGACTATCTGGGCGCGCTCGGTATCGACGCCATCTGGCTGAACCCGATCAACCCGTCGCCGCTCGACGACTGGGGTTACGACATCAGCGACTACTGTGGAATCCATCCGGACCTCGGCGATCTCGCGGCGTTCGATCGTCTTGTAGCGGAGGCGCATCGCCGTGGTATCCGCGTGATTGTCGATCTCGTGCCGAACCACACTTCGGATCAGCATCCGTGGTTTATCGAGTCGCGGGCGTCGCGCACCAATCCGAAACGCGATTGGTACATCTGGATTCCCGGCACTCCCGATCGTCCGCCGGCCAACTGGGAGAGCTACTTCGGCGGTCCGGCGTGGAAGTACGACGAGACGACTGAGTCGTGGTACCTGCACATGTTCCTCGAGCAGCAGCCCGACTTGAATTATCGAAATCCCGAAGTGGCCGAGGCGATTCACGGCGTCATCCGCTTCTGGCTCGAGCGCGGCGCCGACGGTTTCCGCATCGACGTGGTGCAGGGGCTGATCAAGGACGACCAGTTGCGCGACAATCCGGTGCGCGCCACGCGCGACCCCGACATCCCGTGGTATGCGGAGGGATCGCAGGACCCGCTCTACAGTTCGGATCGGCCGGAGATTCACAACATCATCCGCGGCTTTCGGCGCGTCAGCGACAGTTACAAAGATCGGATACTGGTCGGCGAAACGTGGCCGCGCGAGCAGGAGCGGCTGGCCGATTATCTGCGCGCGGACGAGTTGCAGCTCGCGTTCAACTTCCGCTTTCTGCTCGCGCGCTATGACGCCCGCCGCTTCCGCGCGGCAATCGGGCTGACGGAGAAATCTTTCGGGCCGACTGCGTGGCCGACCTGGACGCTGTCGAATCACGACTTTCCGCGTCATATTTCGCGCTACGCGCGCGGCGGCGACGCCGATGCGCGCGCCCGCGTCGCCGCCATGATGATTCTGACGTTGCGCGGCACGCCGTTCATTTATTACGGCGAAGAAATCGGGATGCGCGATGCGGAGGTTCCCGCCGGCCGCAAACGCGATCCGGTCGGACGCGACGGCTGCCGCGCGCCGATGCAATGGTCGGACGCGCGCAACGGCGGGTTTTCCACAGGCGCGAAGACCTGGCTGCCGTGCGGAGATTTCAAGACTGTGAACGTCGCGCGCCAGACGAACGATCCGCACTCGATGCTGGCGCTGTATCGGCGGCTGATCGAACTGCGCAAATCGACGCCGGCACTGGTCGAAGGCAGCTATCGCGAATTCGACAACGCGCCTGAAGATTGCCTGGTGTTCCATCGCGAGACGGCCGCGCAGCATATTGTCGTCGCGCTGAACTTCACCGCCGAGCCGCGCGAGATCGATTTGCCCGCCGGCAAAATACTGCTCAGCACGCGCGACACCCGCGCGACGGGTTCCACCAAGTCGCCGCTGACGATCGCGCCGGACGAAGGCGTCATCGTGATGCTCGAGGGGTGACAGCAAAGTCATTTTCAGCAATTAAGGTCCTCCACCCGCGGCTTTAAGAAGAGCGGCGGCCTTCCCCAACATCGGGGGAGGCGAAGATCCGGGATTCTTCGCTACGCTCTGAATGACATAAAGAGAGAACCTGAGAGCGAAATGGCGTCCTCGACATTTCGCGATTCTCTTCTCCCTGGGTGCAGGGGTCACCCCTGCCGCGGGTGCGGGGCGCGCAGCCACGCATTCGATCTTCCTGATTGCGTGGCGGTGCTGCGGTTCATAACATTGCGGCCATGCATAAGCCGCGATTCTTGGATCAATTGGCGATTGAGCTGGGCGATGGCGAGGCGTTTACCGTCGCGTTTGCTCGTGGGCGGCGCGCGTTTCAGCCGCAACACGTCGAGGCAAAGTGGGCGCGCGATCGCGCCGCCAATATCAGTCACGTCAAGCTCGAAGTCGCACTCGACTTCGATGCGAAAAAAATCTCCGGCACCGCGACCCATCGACTGTCCGCGATCACCGGCCCGCTCGAGCGTCTCGAATTCGACGCGACCGAGCTCGACGTTCGCGCCGTGCGTGCCGGTGGCGAGGCTGCGGCGTTCGAGACGTCCGACGACAAGCTGAAGATTACGCTCGCGCGCGCTCTGGCCGCGGGCGAGGAGATCGAAGTTGCGATCGATTTCGCGGGTCAGCCGCGGCGCGGACTCTACTTCGTCGGCCCGGACGCCGGCTATCCGAACAAGCCGGCGCAAGCGTGGACGCAGGGCGAGGACGAGGATTCGCGCTACTGGTTCCCATGCTACGACTACCCGAACAGCCGGCCGACCAGCGAGATTATCGCGACCGTGCCGGAAAAATTCACGGCGGTCTCCAACGGCGCGCTGATCGCGACGGCCTCGAACGCCGCGGCGAAGACGCGCACCTTTCACTGGCGTCATGAGGTGCCGCACTCGACCTATCTGATAACGCTGGCGGCCGGTGAGTTCGCGCTGATCGAGGAGCGCGCGGGCAACACTCCCGTCACCTACTACGTTGCGCCCGGGCGCGAGGACGATGCGCGCCGCGCGTTCGGCAACACGCCGAAGATGATCCAGTTTTTCGAGCGCGCGATCGGGGTGCCGTACCCGTACGCCAAGTATGCGCAGGTCGCGGTCAGCGATTTTATTTTCGGCGGGATGGAAAATACGTCGGCGACGACGCAGACCGACAGCACGCTGCACGACGCGCGCGCGCATCTCGACTTCAAGAGCGATCCGCTGGTCGCGCACGAGCTGGCGCATCAATGGTGGGGCGACCTGCTGACCTGCCGCGATTGGGCGCACGCGTGGCTCAACGAAGGCTTCGCGACCTACTTCGAGGCGCTGTGGTGCGAGGAGAATCTGGGCGCGGACGAGTTTGCGTGGAACGTGCGGCAGGATCGCGAGGCCTATCTCGACGAGGACGCCAATCGGTACCGGCGGCCGATCGTATGCAACCGCTATCGCAAGCCGATCGATTTGTTCGATCGCCATCTATATGAGAAGGGCAGCCTGGTGCTGCACATGCTGCGGCGGGTGACCGGCGACGAGCTGTTCTTCAAATCGCTGAACCTCTATTGCACGCGGCATCGCGGCGCCAACGTGATCACGCAGGACCTGCAGCGCGCGTTCGAGGACACCACCGGCCGCAATCTGGATTTTTTCTTCGACCAGTGGGTGTACAAGGAAGGGCATCCCGAGATCGAAGTCACGAGCGCGTTCGACGACAAGAAAAAACTGCTCAGCATCACAGTCAAGCAGACGCACAAGACCGGCGACTCGATTGCTGCCGCCTTCACTTTTCCCGTGACGATCGCGCTGATGGACGCCGACGGTCACGAGACGCGGCATCGCGTCGAGGTAAAGGAACGCGAGCAAGGTTTCACTTTTCCGATGGACAAAGCGCCCAAGGCGGTGCGCTTCGATCCCGAGCACGACATTCTGAAGACGCTCAAGCACAAGCGCGGACGCGAGGCGCTCGAGGCCGCGCTGCGCAACGCTCCTGAGGCGATCGGGCGCGCCAATGCGGCGCGCGAGCTCGGTAACGAGGGCAGTCCGCAGGCGACCGCGGCGCTGCGCGACGCGATGCTGACCGACAAATTCTGGGGCGTGCAGGCTGATGCGGCGACGGCGCTCGGCGCGATCCGCACTCAAGCCGCGCTGGACGCGCTGCTCGAAGGACTCAAACTGCCGCATCCCAAGGTGCGGCGCGCGGTCGTGCGCGCTCTTGGCAACTTCCGCGGCGACGCGCGGGCGGCGTCGGCGCTGGCCGAGGTCGTTGCCAAAGGCGACGCGAGCTACTTTGTCGAGGCCGAGGCGGCGCTCGCGCTCGGCAAGACGCGCGACGAGCGCGCGTTCGCTCATCTGACGGAGGCGCTGAAGCGCGATTCGTATCTCGACGTGATTCGCACGCACGCAATCGCCGGGATGGCCGAGCTGCGCGACGAGCGCGCGATCGAGATTGCGCGCGATTACTCGGTGTACGGCCGGCCGGCGCGCGCCCGCGTGGCCGCGGTCGGCGCGCTGGCGCGATTCGCCGCGCTCAAGGACAACCGGCGCATCGAGATTCTCGACCACATGACGCCGCTGGTCGATGATCGCGAGTTCATGATGCGGATGCGGCTCCCGTCAGCGCTTGCCGAGATCGGCGATCCGCGCGCGCTACCCGCACTGCATCGGCTGGCCGATCGCGACCTCGACGGCCGTATCCAGCGCCACGCAAACGACGCGATAACGTCGATCAGCGAAGGCCGCAGCCGGGTCGAGGAAGGACAGCGCCTGCGCGAAGACCTCGACAAGCTGCGCGACGACAACAAGAAGCTGCAGGAGCGGCTGGAAAAGGTCGAAGCACTGTCCCGCGGCAAGCCGGCCTAAGTGGGAGCTATTGCGATGAAAACGCAATCATACGGCTAGTTACTGTAGCTTATGGCCGTCTTAACTTCTTGTTGTTACCAACGTAGTTACCAATCATAATTTTTGCCGTTTAAGCGCGTTGTCTCATCCGATCCCCTATGATATCTCACCGAAGGTTCGACGAATAAGCGTCGGTTTCGGGATGGTGGAGGTCTGTGTGATGACGCGCACAGTACGGGTGATGGCGGCGGCGCTCGGACTGGCCGGGTGCCTGGTGTCCACAGCGGCCGCTATGGACTGCAACGCGATTCGGACCGCATACGTGTCGGCGCTCCGGCAGGCGCAGACTTGCGATAGCGCAGCGCCGGATTCGTGCAGCGCCTCGCGGCCGTGGGCTCCACAGGACGTATGCCGATGTCAGGTCGCCGTGAATCCGGCACGCACCGGGGACATCGATCAACTCTTGATTCAATTCAAGTCGCAGGCTTGCCCGCTCGACCATCTGATCTGCAATCGAGGGTGCGTTTCGCCTATGCACAGATGCGTAGCTGGCGCGGGGCCCTCGCCGACTTGCGACGGAGCCTGAGACTCGGCATTGGAGAGCGGAATCGGAAAGGCAGAAACGAAAATATCGGGGACCGGGGAACAATAATGAATCAAGCGCTGTTTTCGAGTGAGCGAAGTTGATGTTGAGGTACCGAGGGACATTGGCCTTGATGGCGCTGCTGCTGGTTCCGTCGGTGGCGTGGAGCGCCAACAACAATCCACTGCTGGTGGGAGGTCCCAACGCGCTACCGAGCCGGCCGACGGGACCGGTCAACCTGTCGGCGCCAGGCGGCGCCCACCTTACTTACTACGGCGGCCGGGTCGTCTCCAACATGCAAGTAGTCCAAGTGCTCTGGGGGACCGGGGGCGCGGGCACTGCTAACGGCGATTTCCTGGCGGGAGTCTTCAACACCTCGACGCCGAGCATGGCGACCTTCTACCAGCAAGTGCTGAACAGCGCTTACGTTGACTGGCTGACAGAGTACAATACCGACATCCTGGATTTCGGCGGCATCATGGGGACCAACCAGACCATCGGCCGCGGATCGTTCTCCGAGCAGGTCCGCATCACGCCCTCGACCAACGCCACCACGCTCACCGACGCCACCATTCAGAGCGAACTGGTGAACCAGATTAAGGCTGGTAACATACCGCTACCAACGTCGGACGCAGCCGGTAACAACAACACTTATTACGCGATCTTTTTCCCTCACGGGATAAGCATCAGCATGGGGGGAATAAGTTCATGCGTGAGCGGCGGCTTCTGCGCCTATCACGGCACGATCGTCGCCAGCAGTCCGGTCGGCGAGATCTATTACGGCGTGCATCCCGACATGCAGACCGGCTCGGGATGCGAGTCGGGATGCGGCGCCAGCGCTACTCCCTTCAACAACTACACT
Organism: uncultured delta proteobacterium; assembly: GCA_963717005.1. Taxonomy (GTDB): domain Bacteria; phylum Desulfobacterota; class Binatia; order Binatales; family Binataceae; genus Binatus. Next base: position 1,984,136 of record OY970324.1, on the reverse strand, counting down.
TCGGTCGCGTCGCACGAGATGGTCGAGACAATCACTGACTGCGAGGTCGGGCTCGCGACTGCCCTGGCGCCGCCACTTTCCTGGTACGACAACACTAACGGCGAAATCGGCGATATCTGCAATGCGCAGCAAGGGAGTATCGTCGGCGGTGACGCTCAGACGTACACCGTCCAGAAGGAGTTCTCGAATATCGCCAACGATTGCATCGTTACACCCACTCCTACCGGGACTCCCACGCGAACAGCCACCCCGACATCAACCGCCACCGGCGGCGGCACGCCGGTAGCAACCGCGACGGCGACCGCAACGGCTACTGTCACTCCGTCTGCGACGCCGACCCCGGTGCCGGGGCGCCTGAAAACCAAACCGACGCACAAGAACTTCGGCAAAGTGACCGTGGGTCACGGCAAGCTTTTCACGTTCACGCTGAGCAATTCGGCCAAGAGCGGTTCGCCGATAACCTTCGCAAGCCCGGTTTCATTTGCGGTCACGGTGACGAACCCGCAGGAGTTCGGGTTTCCCGCGGGTGCGACGAACTGCCCTCAGAATCTGTTTCCGAATAAGAAGTGCAAGCTCAAAGTGGTATTTGCTCCGCAATCGCCGGGCGCCAAATCCTCCACGTTGACCATCTTTGACAACGCGACCGGCGCGAATCAGATTGTCCCGCTGTCCGGAACTGGGCAATAGAGCTATCGGGTCGCAGAAGTAGGTTCTTTAGAGGGCCAAGATGAAAATGAAGAGCAGTGTGATCGTCGGGGTGCTTTTTCTCGCATTCAGCGTTTCGGTTTTCGCTGAGGACCAAAATCCGTATGGTACCCCTCCCAACTGCAATCCGGGTTATCAAGCGGTTCGCGACTCGTCCGGAAAGACCGCATGCTTTCCGGCTGGCCGCGAGATGGGGATGACTGTAAGGATAGGACCATCGTGCCAGAACGATTCGGATTGTCCCTCAGGTGCGGTGTGCGTCAGCTGCAGTTCGCTTAAGTATTTTAGCGAGGCACAATGCCCATCCGGGGAAGCGGTTTGCTCACCGGCCTCGCAAAAGTGAAATCGTACTAGCGGGTCGCCTCGACGTAGCGTGAAATGAAAAGCGGCGGGCCGTTAAGACCCGCCGCTTTTGTTTTGGTCGACGCGCAGTGGTGTGCTTACGCGTCGTAATAGAGCGCGAATTCGTACGGATGGGGCCGCAACCGAATCGCGCTGACTTCGTTCGCCATCTTGTATTCAATCCACGTCTCGATCAGATCCTCGGTGAACACGTCGCCCTTCAGCAGGAACTCGTGATCCTTCTTCAGATTGCCGAGCGACTCCTCGAGCGACGCGGGCATGCTCGGCACTTCGGCCAACTCCGCCGGGGTCAGTGCGTAGATGTCCTTGTCGAGCGGCTGGCCCGGATCGAGCCGGCGCTGGATCCCGTCGATTCCCGCCATCAGCATCGCGGAGAACGCGAGGTACGGATTGCAGGTCGGGTCGGGAAAGCGCACTTCGATACGCTTGGCCTTGGGCGACGGCGAATACATCGGGATTCGCACCGACGCCGAGCGGTTGCGCGACGAGTAGGCGAGGTTAATCGGCGCCTCGAAGCCCGGCACCAGCCGGCGATACGAGTTCGTGCCCGGATTGGTGAAGGCCGCTATAGTCGGCGCGTGATGCAGGATGCCCGCGATGTAGTGCATCGCGGTTTCCGACATCCCGGCGTAGCCGTTGCCCGCGAACAGCGGCGTATCGCCCTTCCAGATGCTCTGGTGGGTGTGCATGCCGGTGCCGTTGTCGCCGAAAATCGGCTTGGGCATGAAGGTCGCCGTCATTCCATGGCGCACCGCAACGTTCTTGACGATGTATTTGTACCAGGTCAGCCAGTCGGCCATCTTGGTCAGCGTCTGGAAGCGCATGTCGATCTCAGCCTGACCGGCGGTCGCGACTTCGTGATGCTGTTTCTCGACGCGGATGCCGACCCGCTCCATCTCGAGCACCATCTCGGTGCGGATGTCCTGCAGAGTATCGACCGGCGGCACCGGGAAATAGCCGGCCTTGTTCTTGACCTTGAAGCCGAGGTTCGCGCCCTCTTTGACCGCGCCCTCGCGCCCGCTGTTCCAGTTACCTTCGTTCGAATCGATGTAGTAGTAGCTCGAATTCTGGGTGGTGTCGTAGCGCAGCGAGTCGAAGATGAAAAACTCGGGCTCGGGTCCGAAGTAAGCCGAGTCGCCGATGCCGGTGGTCTTGAGGTACGCCTCGGCTTTGCGCGAGATGTTGCGCGGGTCGCGCGTGTAGTCGGCGCGAGTGATGGGATCGGAGATGTTGGCGATAATGCTGAGCGTCGGATCCTTGGTGAAAGGATCCATCACCGCAGTGTCGGGATCGGGAATCACCAGCATGTCGCTGTTGTCGATCGCCTGCCATCCGCGAATCGACGAGCCGTCGAAGCCGAGCCCTTCATCGAAAGGCGCTTCATCCTTGAACTCGGAGATCGGGGCAGTGAAATGCTGCCACGTGCCGAGCAGGTCGATGAATTTTACATCGACCATCACCACGCCCTTGTCCTTGATCATTGCCAATACTTGTTTTGGCGTCATCGAACCGGTAACCCTCCTGGCCGCTCGCAGGGCGGCGGCATTTGTACTCGTTGATAGAACGATCTCTGGATCTCGTTTTCTGCCACGAAAGCTCCGCCAACGCAACGCTCATTCAGCAGGCAGTTGACGCATGCTCAAGCAGCTTCACATCATGCACCACTCGCATCTGTGCGAAGGATCCCGTGCATTCTGCAACCGTTTTTCCCCTAATCAGCCCACCAGCTTAATTACAGCAAAATAAATGCCGAGCATGACCAGCCCGATCGGCACGCCGACCTTCGCCCAGGTTGCGCTCCCGATTCTGAGCGTGCCTGCGCTCACGATGTTGGGGATGTTGCCGGGAATCAGCATCCCGCCCGAAATCAGCAGCGAGATAATCGCCTCGCGCGCGCGCGGCAGCGTCATGCTGTGGACTTCGAGCGCGACCAGGGTCGCGTTGTCGAGCGCGGCCGATACGGTGTTGGCCCAGAACAGCAAATCGTTGCTCATCTTGCTGACGTACTCGTTGGCAATCGGGCCATAGGCGCTGCTTATCATCACCAGCCCCGCGATAAACGCGAAGACCTTGCCCGCCTGGAAAAAAATCGCGCCGTAGGACTGGCTCGCGTGCGCACCCGGAGGCGCGTGGTCGTAGTCACCGCGCGCAAACACGCCCGCGAGAATCGAGCTCGCCAGCACACCGGGAAATACCCACGGCGCCAGCAAATGAAACAGCCCCATGAACGGCAGATCGAGCGCGCGCGCGGCCAGCGTCGAGAGCGGCTCGCCCAGCGGCGTCAGCGACGCACCCATCCCGATCGCAAAGCATCCCGCGATCGTCACGCGCACCCGCCGGTCGCCCGCGAGCCGGAGCAGGCCGACTATCTCGACCAGCATCAGTGCGCCGACGATCGCCGTGATGACGCTCGAGATGGACGCTATAACGAAGACTGACGCCGCCGTTAGCAGCGGACGAGATACTCGCGTGCGCAGCCGCTCGAATGCCCGGTCGAGCCACGGCCGGGTCCATCCGAACAGGAGCGCCGCGACTATCACCGCGACACTGATAGCGACCGGCTCGTGAATCGCCTCGAGAATCAAATCGCGCGTAAAGCCGGCGCCAAGCAGCGTCGCGAGCGCGCCGAGCGCGAGGCAGTAGATCTCGATATTGTGCTCGATTTTCGTGACCGCGAGCGGCCCGAACAGCAGCAGCGCGAGAATAACGATGGCGGAGGTGTGATTCATCGATCAGCGGAGGCAGCTAGTCGTCGCGACGCGCTTTCAAATCGGGCGGGCGCTGCCTTCGTAGAAGAAAGAGAACGGGCGCGGGCCAGACACCTGGTATCCGGCGCTAAGCCGCTCGAGACGAAAGCCCGCGGCTTGAATAAGATCGTCGATCTTGCGGTTAAGATGGCAGCCGCCGCCGATCCGTTTCCAGTACGGCGTGATCCGGTCCTGCCAGCGCATCACGTCCGCATCGGGCGCGCGCCCATGCTCCGCGAATCGAAGCTCGCCTTCCGGTTTGAGAACGCGCCGAATCTCGAGCAGCGCCGCGCCAACGTCGGGGATCGAGCACATCGTGAAGGTCATCACGACCGTATCGAAGCTGCGATCTTCGAGCGGCAATTTCTCGCTCGATGCTTCTAAGAGGCGAACGGGGAATCCCACTTTTGCGACGCGCTGGCTGGCTTTGGCCAGAAGTTCGGCCGACGGATCGACGCCGCACACGGTTTCAATACCGGCGGGATACGATGCGAGGTTGAGGCCCGAGCCGATGCCAATCTCCAGGACTCGTCCGCGCGCGGCGCCCGCGGTGCGTTCGCGGAAAGGGTCGAAATTCTTCTGCCGCATCGCCAGCTCGATCACTTGCGGCAGAATGTATTTATTGTAGAAGCCCATCCGCTCTGCTCTTTGCATTCATGCATGCCGGTAGTTTCGCGCGCAACCCATCGAAGTACGCATCTGCGGCTGCGAAACGCGTTTGCCTGAAAGAGAAGCGGCGGGTCCGGTTATTCGGACCCGCCGCTTTGGCGCATCGCTGCGCGATTGAGTCTCCAGCTCCTCCCCGAGTTAGAAGGCGTAAATGAAATTGGCGGCCAACGTATCCTGGCCATGCCATAGTTGCTGCTGGCCGTTCGCCGGATTCACGAAATTGTTGTTCGTGAACGAGTTCTGGCTGGAATTGTCATGCCGGTATTCCAGGCGTGCGATCAGCCCGGTCACTTCCGGGACCTTGTAGCTGAGGGTTTGGGTTATTTCCCACAGCGTCTGTGCTTCACCATTGGTCCGCGCTCCGTCCATGTCGTCGAAGAATTCAGCGCGCGACGCCAACTCGATCGAAGGCGTCCAATCGTACACCACGTAGCCGGCCGCGCCCTGCCACGATGCGCTGTGGCCGTTGATCACCGGACCGTCCTGCGACGCGTACAGGTATTCAGCCTGCAACGTCAGATTGGGCACGAACGAAGGCTTCCAGGTTGCAATCGGATCGATCGCGCCGAGGGTGGAATTCGAATGCGACCCTCCGCTGGCCCCCGGGTAACCATTCGGGCCAATGATGCCATTGACGATGAGGCTCAGCGACTTGTCCTTGTTGTTGAGCGCGATCTCACCCTCGACGTTCGGACCGCCGTTGCTGTTCGCCGCAGGGTCGTCCCAACCGTTGTTGAGACCCGCCGTGGCCGACACGTAATCGTTGAACGTGTAGCTGGCGCGGATGCCGGTATGAGTCAGCGGCTCGCCCAGGTTGAACACCAGGCCCCGGCTCTCATTGAAGTTCTGGTTGTTGTAAACCGGGATGATCTCGGCGCCGAGCAGCGTCACGAAGCGGCCCGCTTCGAAGTTCACGCCCGATCCGAACGGTGCCGTGTAGGTCAGGTAGTACTGCGTCGCATCGATCCACTGTCCGCCGACTGGCGTCGGATTGGAGTAGTGCGTAACGCTGGAAATCGCGTTCGCGACCTGGCCGACGTTGATGTCGGTCACGAATCCAACGGTGCCATCGCGCTCGATGTGCAGATTGCCCTGCGTCAACTGAAATCCATCCTGATCCCATGCGCGAAACACGTTGGTGTTGGCGGTGGGCTGGTTGAAGTTATGCTCGTAGCCCGCATCGACCAGCGCGTGCACGCTGATTCCCAGGTTGTCGCTCAGATTCTTCTGGATCGACGCGATGTTGGTCTCGTTCATGCCAACGTGCTGGCCGATGGTGGCGGGCGACGCGTTAGCCGCCGGCTGCGCAACGACCATCGCGGCCTCGATCTTTTTCACCTCGCTGGTAGTGTCGTCGGTCTGCTTCTGTAGATTACCCACTTGCCCGGACAGCGCATTCAGCCGCTGCTCCTCGTTCGGGCCGGCGGGCGCGGTGGTTGTGGCGGTGGTCTTGGTGACCACGTGATGATGACGCTTGTGCGTCGTGGTTGTGGCTGGATCTGCCGCCCAGACGTTCGCGTTGCACAGCAATCCCACCAGTGCAACGCCGACAACCAGGCGAACCCAGATAGCGCCCCGGGTCGTTCTCGTTCTGTTCACTATCTCCTCCCTCCGAGATGCGCGGCCCTTTGCCGCGGCTTCCTCGCCCACACGTAGCGGGCTACGGTGATTAACCGGCTGCTTGGTTACAAGATTCATACCGGTGTAATAATTGAACGACGCCGAAAATCCTTCGTATTCATAAGGATTTTGGTCATCGGTCAGCGATTGGTGATGCCCGTATGGAATGCATTTGCCGCGTCATTAATCAGATTCGGCTTGGCATAGTCAATAATCCTCAGCGTCGGCGGCTCGCCAAAAGGACCTAAACACTTCATTCTGAAGCGGGTTGAATCTATGAATTTTGAACTGACGGAAGCTCAGGAAGAAATCGTCCGGCAGGTGCGCAGCCTGTGCACAAACTTTCCCGACGAGTACTGGCGCGAGCATGATCGCCGGGCCGAATTTCCCCACGACTTCTTCAACGCGGTCGCCGCCGCCGGCTACCTGGGCGTCGCGATTCCGGAACCCTACGGTGGCAGCGGTCTTGGAATCACCGAGGCTGCGCTCGTGATGCGCGAAGTAGCCGCCTCGGGCGGCGCGATGGCGGCCGCCAGCAGCGTGCATCTGTCGATCTTCGGTGTCAGCCCGCTGGTCTTCCACGGCAGCGAGGAGCAGAAGCTCCGATACCTGCCGCAGGTGGTCAGCGGTGAGATGCACGTCGCGTTCGCCGTCACCGAGCCCGACGCCGGCAACGATATCACGCACATCAAGACCGCGGCGCGGCGCGACGGCGACAATTACATCATCAACGGCCGCAAAGTTTTCACTACCAAGGCGCGCGAAGCAAAACGGATGCTGCTGCTGACGCGCACGACCCCCTTCGAGCAGGTCAAGAAGAAAACCGACGGCATGAGCCTGTTCTTCGCCGAACTCGAGCCGTCGGCGGTCGAAATTCGCGAGCTCGAAAAACTGGGCCGGGCCGCGGTGGACACCAATCTGTTGTTCATCGACAATTTGAAAGTGTCGGCGTCGGATCTGATCGGTGGCGAGGGCCGCGGCTTTCATTGCCTGCTCGACGGCTTGAATCCCGAGCGCATCCTGGTGGCCGCCGAAGCGATCGGAATCGGACGCGCCGCGATTACCAAAGCCGTCCGCTACGCGAAGGAACGCGTGGTCTTCGGCCGTCCGATCGGAATGAACCAGGCAATCGCGCATCCGCTCGCCGATTCGTACTCGAAGCTCGAGGCGGCGGAACTTATGATGCTCAAGGCGGCGTGGCTGTTCGACCATCGCAAGCCGTGCGGCCCCGAGGCGAACACCGCCAAGTTGCGCGCCGCCGACGCCGCGTTCGAGGCCTGCGATCGCGCGGTGCAGACCCTCGGCGGCTACGGCTACGTGCGCGAGTACAACGTCGAGCGCTACTTCCGCGAATGCCGTCTGCTGAAAATCGCGCCGGTGTCGCAGGAGATGGTCTTGAACTCGATCGCCGAGCATGTGCTCGGCCTGCCGCGGTCGTACTAGGCGGCGCCTCCGATGCGCAAGGGCGCGATCGTTGTACTGCTCGGCGCGCTGGGCTTTGCGGCCTACGTGCTCTACTCGCTGAGCGGAGTGGAACCGGTCAAGGTGGCTGACACTCGCCTGGTCCGAAGCGGCGATCAAGTGTCGGTCGAGGGCGAGGTTCGCAACACCGGCGAGGACACCGGCCCGCTCCAGCTCGAAGTACGCTACTTCGATCGCGACGGCCATTCGATCGGCAAGGACGTGGTTTCGCTCGACGGCCTGCGCCACGGCAGCGCCGCTCATTTCCGGAGTACCGCGCGGCCGGACGACGGGGTCGCGGATTTTTCGATATACCTGAATCACGGGCGAAATCCGTACGGAAATTGAGCAAAAGCCTTAAAATTCGCGGTTGTTCGCGGCTTGAATAATCCTTCAAGACCGGCGTCTAAACACTTTGTAGGGTTGCGTAATCTAAATGTGCAATGCCGTTGGAGGACTTGCAATAATCCGGTCAATCGCGCGCTTGCCTTAAAGTCGCCTAGATGGTACTAACTGTAAGTGTCGAATTACACCATTTTGGTGGACATGCGCTCGATCGACCGCATGAAGTCGGCACACTATAAAGGGGAAGAGGTTTCTATCATGGCACGGATCAAGGAACGCAATTTCGGACAGGTCATTCGCGAACGCCGACGGCAACTCGACCTCACTCAAGAGGAAGTCGCCCGACGCATCAAAACTTCCACGCCGTATGTCGGTCATCTCGAATCCGGCAAACGCCATCCTTCCGACAAAATTCTCACCCGTATGGCGGAAGTTCTCGGACTCGATCGCCGTGAACTGTTCTTCCTCGCCAATCCTCGCGCGCAAGCACTGCTGAGCCCCGAGGTCGAGACCCCGGCCGAATCGGCCTGGGAAGATTTCAGGAAGAATGAGCAGCTGCGGCATGTCCACAATGTCACCGCCAGCGAGATGGAGATGCTCTCGCGAGTGGCGCTGCTCGGCGACGTGCGTTCGCCGCGCGACTTCATCTACATTCTCAATACCGTGCGCCACGCCGTCGGGCGCTAGCCGATTCGATCGTAGCGGAGCCGTTGCTCAAGGACGCGGGAGGATTGCCTCTCGCGTCTTTTTTTTTGCGTATCGCGCGGCCTAAGCTCGACTCCATCATGGGCGAGCCTGCACGCGCGCGCGCTACCGCGCCGGGAATCCCGCGATGGCCGCAACGCTACACGGTCGTCGCGCTGTTCTTCCTCGGCACCGCGCTTTGCTACATCGACCGCATCAGCATCTCGGTCGCGATAATCCCGCTCGCCCGCCAATTCGGCTACGACTCCGCCGCCCAGGGACTCGTGCTGTCGGCGGTGTTCTGGGGCTACCTGTGGACCCAGCTCGCCGGCGGATGGATGGCCGACCGCTTCGGCGGTCATCGCGTGCTGGCGGCCGGCGTCGCAATCTGGTCGCTCGCCACTGTTGTGACACCCATCGCGGCCGCCGCGTCATTCGTTGCGCTGCTCGCGGCTCGCGTATTGCTCGGGCTCGGCGAGGGCGTGAACTTTCCCTCGATTCACAGCCTGACCAGCCGCTGGACGCTGCCGTCCGAGCGCGCGCGCGTGTTGTCCGTCAACTACAGCGGGATGTACGTGGGAACAATCCTGGCGCTGAGCGCGAGCCCGCTGATCATCAAGGCGTTCGGATGGCCCGCGCTGTTTTACATTTCGGGCGCGCTCGGTCTGGTATGGGTCGCAGTGTGGCTATTCGTCGCCGCCGACCGCCCGGAGACGTCGTCGCGCGTGACCATCGCCGAGCTGACGCTGATCACTTCGATGCGCACCGCCGAGGCGCGCGCGATGCGCGTGCCGTGGGCCGCGATCGCGCGCGAGCGAGCAGTCTGGGCGATCGTCGTCGCGCATTTTTGCAGCAACTTCGGCTTCAACATCCTGCTGCTCTGGATGCCGACCTATCTGCATCACACCTTCAGCGTGCCGCTCGAACGCGTCGGCGTGTATTCGATCGTCCCCTGGATCTCGACGTTCTTCATCATAACTTTCTCGGGATGGCTGGCCGACACTCTTATCGCGCGCGGCCTCGCCGTCGGCAGCGTGCGCAAGTCGATGCAGACCGCGGCCTTCATGCTCGGTGCAATCTCGCTGATAGTGGTGCCCGCGGCGCATTCGCCGCTGATGGCGGTCGCGCTGCTGACGCTCGCCGCCTCGTCCAACGGCATCGGCTCGGCGGCCTTCGGCGTCAACCATCTCGACGTTGCGCCGACCTACGCCGGAATCCTGATGGGGATCTCGAACACCTTCGCGACCGTGCCGGGAATCATCGGCGTCGCGGCGACCGGGATGATCGTCCAGGCGACCCGGTCGTTCAGCGCCGTCTTCTACCTCATCGCGGCGGTGTACGGGCTCGGGATGTTGTTCTACCTTCGATGGGCCAGCGGCGAGCAAAAGATCTGATTTTGTAGTAGCCGTGCCGCCGATAGTCGCGATATACCAGAACCACGCACCGGGCTGAGCGGGATCGATCGATGAGCCAGACGAGCAAACTCTCCACCTACCGATGGATTATCGAAACCCTGCTCCTGCTGCTGTTGACGGCGCAGTCGTTCGCGTGGCTTGCGCCCGCGCCGATACTCCAGGAAATCCGCAACGGCCTCGGAATCTCGCTGAGCAGCGCGGGCCTCATCATCTCGATCATCGCGCTCTGCATCGGCATCTTTTCGCTGCTGGGCGCGGTCGTCGCCGAAAGAATCGGCGCTCTGCGCGCGCTGATCATCGGAATCTGGCTGATGGCCATTGGCCAGGTCGCCAGCGGCTTCGCGCCTGATTTCGTCGCGCTCCTCGCATGCCGCGTGCTCGAGGGCGTCGGCTACGGCCTCGTGATCGCGCCGCCCGGCACGCTCGTGATGCAATGGTTCGGCGAGGGCGAGTGGCCGTACATCAATATGGTCAACTTCTCGTTCGGCTACGTCGGACTCACCGCGGTATTCCGCGCGACGCCGGCGCTGTTCGCCGCGGTCGGTTCGTGGCGGATGACTCTGTTGTGGTACGGCGTCGGCTCGGCGGGTGTCGCGCTGTTGTGGACAATCTTCGGCCGCGAGCATCGCGGCGATGCCGTCGTGCCGGCACCCGCGGCGATCGAACCGCCCGCGGAGCGCGGCTCGGCGCTGATGGAAGTCGCGAAGATGCGCAACGTGCTGCTGGTCGCCGCCGGACTCTTCGGCGGGATGTGGGTCTTCCAAATCTACACCGCGTTCCTGCCCGAGTTCTTCCGCACCTACCGCGGCATGTCGATGGCGCAAGCCTCGCTGATGACCCAAGTGCTGCCGTTCACCGGCCTGTTCGCGGCGCTGGGCGGCGGCATCGGCACGGGAATGTCCGGACTGCGCAAGCCGTTCACGTGGCCAGTGGCGTTCGCAACATTGATCGGATGCGCCGGCGTGATGATGTTCCCCCAACCGAACTGGATTCGGTTGTCGCTGGTGCTGGTCGGAATCGGATCAGCCGGATCGCTCGCCGCGATCACAACCCTGCTGATGGAATTGCCCGGCATGAATCCGACCCGCGTCGGCGCGGCACTCGGCTTCGTCTGGGCAATCGGATACTTCGGTGCATTCATCTCGCCGTTCCTGGGCGGCGCGCTCGCCGCGCACATCGGATTGCGCGCCGTGATGCTCGGCTTCCTGGTTTTCCAGTTCCTGCCGATCGTGACGATGTACTTCCTGCCCGAGACCGGCCCCGGCCGCACCCGCTACGAAATCGCCACCGCGCAAGCCTCGTGACGCTGACGATTCTGACACGCACAGAAACTCCCCCGGCACCCTCCGGAGTTCATGTTGTTCCGGAAGGGATGAAAATTCAGGGCATCAGCAGTGACTGACGAGCGAGACCGGCGGGATCACAGAATTCGAATAGCGCTCATCCTCATCGTGTGGCTGATCGCCGTATCTTTATTTCTGTTCAATCTTTTCGCACGGTGATTTGGTCAGATCGACGCCGCCGGGTCTGCGCAACTCGGTAGTTGGCGGTTTTGATTCACGGGATGAGAGCCGCAATTTCTTCCATCGTCCAGACGTGATCCGAGACGCCAGCCGCCATCGCGGGGCGTTTCAGTCTTTAGCGTCTGATGAATCCGACCGAAGTTATAGTGCATGTAGAAAAGTGCGATTGCATGGCTGTGATTCTCGATTTTCTTTGAGAACGCGTTGGTGAGGCGTTTGAAGCGGCGCTGTCGCGGGGCTCTTGCGAATCGATGTATTTACTTTGATTTGTGAGGATTTACCTTCGCTGCATCCACTGTCATCGGACCGTCTTTATCGGCTTTCTGTAAGGCCACCCCGAGAATTGAAACCACGACGGCGGGAACTGTATCACCGCCGGCCGGTGAAGGTGTGACCGTATTACCCATCCCAATCTGAAAGGCCAACGTCCAAAAGCCTTCACGGAGTCCCTGCTTTTTGACTAAGAGTTCGGCCAGCTCTTTGTGTGCAAAAATATATTGAGTAGGCTCAGCCATTGGCACCTCCTTGCGTGGTTTCCTTCAGCGTCCCTAGCTGAGCCATTTGAGGATTCACACCAGCAATATAGATTCCCGATGAAACGTCCGGAGTCACGCTCACGGTGTTCCATGGTACAATCCACGGACTCCCTGAACCACCTAAGGCGGTGATCTGTATATAGTTGGTCATGTGAATGAAGTTCATCTCGACTCTGTGCGTAATCCGCTCATACAGGTTGTCAGCACCAACCCAAGCGGCAATTGCCGTGATCAGGCATTGATTCAAACTGATGCCATCTCGCTGAGCTTTATGAGCTGCCACACGATGCAGGCCGCGCGGCAACCTGAGCGCTATCCTTCCCGAATAACCATGATTCACCGAAGGAGGAGGGATCTCTTGTCCCAGATCCAAACACGTCTCAATCCATGCAGCTGCGGCTTTCTCTAAATTGTCAAAAGCCTCGCTAGCGTCCTGACCCTGAGAATAACATCCCGGAAATTCCAAGACTTCAGCCGAAAATCTTCCATCTTCCTCGGGGATCAAGATTCTTGCGTAAGGCAATTTCAGGTAATCCTGAGGGCGAGGTTTATCGGAGATGACCGTTTCCCGCTGCGGCTTTGCGGTTAAGGATTTCTTCATATGCGTCTAGGTCGCCTTCCAAATCGTCCAAAATGTTATTTTTAGTCCCTGGGGCCAACGTTGGATGATTCGGAATTGATAAGGGACGGCGATTTGGCAATTCCGGATTGATGTAAGTGGGTTCTTTGCCCTTTTTATTGTACGGTTTTCTTCCAATTCTTCCTGCTAAGCCCACCATTTCACGGCTCTTCACATCTTTGGCTCGCCGCAAATTCTCCACCTCGTCCCTCAACCGTCCGAGCTTTTTTACCGTCATGGTGATATCACATGTGATATCATTGACGGTTCGCGGAGAGTTTGTCAAGTCTCTTCCCGCTTTTGCCAGCGGGATTTTGCGGCTTTCTTGATGAGAACCTTTGGAATCATAGTCGTGTTGGCCGGAGCGCTAACTTGCGCATTTGCAGGATTTGTTGGCGTGATGGCCATGAGCGGCAACGTAGATGCGACTGGTCAGAATCCCGGTTTAGGAGCCGTTGCCTTGGCGATCGGTGCTGTCGGGATTGTCGCCGCAGGTGCGGTCATCCTGCGAAGTTCGAGGCCAAATTGAAAACCGCCCACTACCCTCCACTCACGCTTTTCTGTGATCTCCTAGCGGCTGCAGCGGGGCGATTTTCACCAGCTCCTCGTGCAGGATGCCATTGTCGGCGATAAGGCCCGCGAGCTTTACGTCGCGCTGGTTGAACCGCAGCGTGCGGCCTGCCGCGTCGGTAATCGTGCCGCCCGCTTCGACCACCAGCGCCGCGCCCGACGCGATGTCCCACTCGCTTTTTGGTGAGCGCGTGAACGTCGCGTCGGCCTTGCCCGCCGCGACCAGCGCGAGCTTGTATGCGACGCTGCCGGTCGGGCTCACTTTCATCCTGCCGTGGAACACCTGCCATTCGCCGCGCGCAGTCTCACTGCGGCTGGCAAGCACGGTCGCACGCTTGAGCGTTCGCGTACGCGTGACCCGCGCTCGCTGCGAATTGAGATAACACCCAACCCCGCGCGCCGACGAATACATCTCGCGCTTGATCGGATTGTAGGTGACGCCGAGAATCGGCACTCCGTCTTCGATCAGCGCAATCGCGACCGAGAATTCCGGAATCCCGTTGATGAACTCCTTGGTGCCGTCGAGCGGATCGACGATCCACACGCGCCGGCACTTCAGCCGGTCGTCGTTATCGACCGTCTCCTCCGACAGCCAGCCGTAGGCGGGAAACGGATCGCGCAGCGCTTTCTTGATCGCGGCGTCGGCTTCGAGATCCGCCTGCGTGACGGGATTGTCATGCCCCTTCGATCCAACCTTGAGCCCCTCGCGCTTCCAATAACCGCGCAAGATCTCGCCGGCCTCGCGCGCCGCCTTCTTCGCGAGCCTCAACTCGCGCGTCAAATCATTTTCTTCCATCGTATTTTCCAGCCGCGCAGAATCCTACCTGCACCTTAGCGCCGATTCCATCGCATTGATGATCATGAACCCAGGATGCCAGCGTGCGCGGGCGAAATAGTTCAGGGACGAACTGTTCATCCTTATGCCGATGCGAATGCCATGGTACGTTTTCGATATGGTCAACGGCCACATCGCTACACGCTCGCCAGCCTGGCTGGAAAACACGAGCGAACGATGCGCTTCGCGAAAAAATGAATTTGACGGAACGAAGCTACCGGCAGGGGTCCGCCATCCAGAAACCACAACCTGTTGTGTAACGGGTCATTTCCCCGGCCTGATCGACCGGTCTTCTTTGTGTCATTCAGAGCCGCTGCGGCGAAGAATCCCGGATCTTTGTTTCCGCGGGACATCACTCGCGATGCGGCGCGCTCTCAGAATCAGTGGTTTGAAGTTTTGCCGATCATCAACCTAAGATGGCCTCGGGGACCAGTGAAAAGAAAGACTCGCGGGGATCATCGATGGCGGTAATCGCGATCAGTCAGCAAATTGGCAGCAGGGGTGTCGAGCTCGGCGAGCTCACGGCGCGGGAACTCGGTTATCGGTTCCAGACCGGCGAGCAATTGATCGCCGAAACCGCCAAGCGCTTCAACGTCAGCGCCGAGCAGGTTAAATGGTTCGACGTGCACAGCCCGCACTTCTGGGAGCGGAAGACCGACACCGGGCGGTTCGCCGCGTACTATCGCGCCGTCTTCCTGCAGGAAGCCGCGCAAGATCGCATCGTCGTCGCCGGGCGCGGTTCGTCGCATTTTCTTCCCGAAGGCGGCTACGGCATTAGAGTGCGCACGATGGCTCCAGTGGCCGATCGTATCAAGCAGGTCGCGAAAGAGGAGAAGCTCGCGCCGGCTGCGGCTGAAAGGCGCGTTCGCGATTTCGACACGGAAGTGAAGGCGCGCATTCACACTCTGTTCGGCCAGGACATCGAAGACCCCGCGATTTACGACCTGGTTATCAACACCGCGCGGCTCTCGCTCGAGTCGCACGCAAACACGCTGGCGGCCCTCGCGACTCATATCGACAGCGCTCGCACTCCGGCGCAGACCAAGTGCATGCAGGACGCTGCGATCGCGGCGCAGGTGCACGCGGCGCTGGTCGCGCATCCTAAAATCGGCGATACGCAAATGTCCGTGAATTGTTCCGCGGGATGCGTGCGCGTGAGCGGCGTCGGTCTAGTCCCGCCGTGGGACGAGCTGGTCATCGGAGTCGCGCAAGGGATCGAAGGCGTCGCCTCGGTCGAAGTCGGCGCCGAAGACGATCCCGTGACCTTGACTACAAGCTGACCACTACCGGATGCGTTCACTCATCATCTTTTTCGCCACCGGAATCTATTCCGGTTACGCTCCGGTTGCGCCGGGCACTGCCGGCTCGATCGTGGGACTGGTCGTCGTGTGGCTCGCCTTCGGCCCGCTCTGGAACTATTCGCCGGCGCTATGCCTGCTGGTATTCGCGCTCGCGTTCGCGATTGCATGCTGGATTTCCGATCGCGCCGAGAAAATTTTCGACAACCACGACGACGGCCGCATCGTTATAGATGAAGTGCTCGGGATGGCCGCGACGATGTTCGGCAATCCCCTCACGTTCGGCTGGATGATGCTCGGATTCCTGCTGTTTCGGACGGCCGACGTGGTCAAACCGTGGCCGGCAAGCTTGATCGACCGCCGCATGCGCAACGGCGCGGGCGTGATGCTCGACGACTTGGCTGCCGCGATCTATGCGAATATTGTGCTGCATCTCATCGTGCGATTGATCTGAGGAGTTTCCGATGATTCAGAACGCTGTGATTCTCTCCACCGGCGATGAAATCACCACCGGCAAGGTCGTCGATACCAACGCCAACTACCTTTCCGACAAACTCGCGGAAATTGGAATCGATCTCGTCGCCGTGCTTACCGTCGGCGACGTTCCCGACCGTCTGGAGTGGGCGTGGCGCACGGCGATCGAAAAAGGCGATGTCGTGATTTCGACCGGCGGCATCGGTCCGACCGCCGATGACCTGACCACCGAAACGATTGCGCGCGTCGCCGGCGTGAAGCTGCGCCGCGACCAGGCCGCGGTCGAGCACATGAAGCGATTGTTCGCGAGCATCAGCCGGCCGATGCCGGAGAACAACCTCAAGCAGGCGGATTTCCCCGACGGCGCGACGGTTATCCAGAATCCGCTCGGCACCGCGCCCGGCTTCAGGATGCCGGTTACGGTTCGCGGCCATACCGCGCATCTGATCGTGCTGCCGGGCGTGCCGCGCGAGATGAAACCAATGATGGAAAACACGGTGATACCGTGGATCACCGCGAATCGCGGCACCGAGCAGGTTTACGCCGTAAAGATTTTCCAGACTTTCGGGATGAGCGAGTCGGCGCTCGACGAGGCAGTAGCGGGGTTGATCAAACCGGACGAGGCCAAGGTTTCGTTCCGTGCAAGCTTCCCGCAGATCTCGCTGAAGATCAGAGTCGAGGGAGCGCCCGACGAAGTCGATCGCAAGCTCGAAGATCTCTCGCGTCGCGTGCGCGAGAAAATCTCGCAGTTCGTATACGCCGAAGGCGACACCTCGATGGAGGAAGTCGTCGGCCGCCTGCTAATCGAAAAGAAACTCACCCTGGCGGTGGCAGAGTCGTGCACCGGCGGCCTCATCGGACATCGCATCACCAACGTTCCCGGCTGCTCGCAATATTTCGTCGGCGACCTCGTCACCTATTCCAACGACGTGAAGTCCGGCGTGCTCGGCGTTTCGGAGGAGACGCTGAAGGCGCACGGCGCGGTCAGCGAAGAATGTGTGCGCGAGATGGCGGCGGGCGCTCGCCAACGCACGGGCGCGAGCGTGGCGGTCGCAACTTCGGGAATCGCCGGACCCGACGGCGGCACGCCGGACAAGCCGGTCGGCACCGTCTGTATCGCGCTGGCAGCGGACGACCAGAGCTTCACCCGGCGCTACCAGTTCCGCGGCACTCGCGACTGGATCAAGCTGATCACGTCGCAGGTCGCGCTCGACTGGTTGCGGCGCTACGCGCTGGGTCTGCCGATCGCGGACTCTACCCTGTTCCGGCGCTGATGCTCACCTGACGCGCGCGTAGTTGATCAGATCGCTGCCGTTGCCGGCGATCACCAGCTTGCCGTTCGCCGCGGCGCATTGGACCGCATTGGCCGACGACGCGTCGCTGCATAGGACGACGTTGGTGTCGCCGGTGAAGCAGGTATCGTTGACGGTCGCGCTGCCTTGAGCGAGTTGCGCGTGGCCCGCACAGAGATTGGCCGTCTCCTTCACAGCGACGGAGCCAAACACACTGTTAGCCCATACGCCGTGCACGTCACTCATGCCTGAGCCGGGAGGGCCGCCATGCGCCGGCGGAGGCCCGGGATGCGGCTCACGGCCGCATCCAGAGCCAATTAGCGCGAATAGTGAGACTGCCGCAACAATTGTCGTTCTTGTTTTCATGTTTCCCAATCGGTGATTGCTCAAGCAAATTCAGCACTCACCCGCTTCACTGTGATACCTCCGAACATCGAGTACGCAAGAATATCCAGTGGTAGAGGAGCATCCTCATCGTCACTAATCGCAACGCGCGACCCTGAACTGTCCGCGGCCGTTTGCCGCCTGCCTAGTTCGATCCTGCGCCCTCCGAACACGCTGAAACCGCCGCACACCACCTCTTCGTCGGGGGCCACTCTCACTTTGGCGCCGCCGAATATTGCGACGACGGTTACGGCAAGCTCGGGCGGCGCAGAGGTGAGGTCCAATTCAAGGCTCCCGAAGAGCGCAAGGCCAAAAAACGACTCTCCACGATGGAGCATGCTCCCGTCGATCTTGTTTCCGGAAAAAATGGCCAGGCTCACCATGATCGCTTCAATTCGCGAGCTTGACGTTGCCGTTGGCCGCCGACTTGGCCGCCGCGGTGAAGATGTCCATCGGCGCGAGTGGCGGACGGCGCTTGCGCTTCAAGTCCGCGAGCTCGGCCTGCGCCTTGGCCTCGGCGTTGCGCGCGCGAATTGCCTCGAGCTTGTCGCCGAGCTCGGAACCGGCGATTTCGTGATTGACGCCCGCCTGCGCGAGCATCCGCTGAATCGACTCGCGCACTTCTTCGAGCGCACGCACGTCGTCGTCGTACGAAATCTCTTCGAGTGCGCGCTGGATTCGCACGCGCGCCTGCGCATTCCGCATCCGCGCGATCATCCGCACCTTTTCGACCTTGAGCTTTTCGATCTCGCCCTTGAACGAGATCAGATTCTTCTTCGCATCCTCGGCTTCGGTGGTCAGCTCGCCGAGCTCTTCGCGCAGGCGCGTGCAATCGCCATCGAGGATGTGCTTGCGCTGGATCAGAATCAGCGCGCACTGATCCTCGTTCATGTCGGCGGCCTGCCCCGCCTCTTCATCGACTTCCTTCATCTCGGCCAGCTTCTCGCGCAGCTCGCGCTCGAGCTTGTTGCGCATATAGATGACGCCGGCCGCCGCGGTCTTGAGCTGATGATAGCGGTGCACTCGATCCGAGATAGCGGACTCGTACACCGCCTCGGGGTCGCGCGCCTCGCGCGCCTTGATCCAGCGGCTGAACTTGCCTCCGAGCAATTTGAAAAATCTTGATAACACTTTCGTTTCTCCTTTCAGCTTGGGCGCTATCCGCGCGCGCAGCCGACTGTTGCCGAAATTTTCAGATCCAACGCCTCACCCGATTGGTGTAATTGCGGTAGTCCTGGCCGAACAACCGCTCCATCGTCTCTTCCTCGCGCGGAATCACCATCCGATCGATCACCGCGAAGAACACCGCCGGCGCCAGCAGCATCGCAATCGAACTGAAAAAGACCGCCAGCCCGAACAGTGCGGTCGTGAGCCCGAAGTACATGGGATTTCTCGTCCAGGTGTACGGCGGCTGCACGACCAATGCGGTCGGATCGCCCCACGGCCTTTTGGTGGTCTCGCTCGCCTGGAAAATCGCCGCGGCGAAACACGACACGCCAACGCCGGCCGCAACCACGATCAGGCCAATCGCCTGGTACCATCCAACCGTGCGCTCTTCGGGCAGCATGAAGTGGAGCGCGAGCGTGAGCAGCAGGAGCACGCCCGCCAGCAGGGGCGGATGAATTCGCATCGTCGTGAGCGTGGTGCTGGATGCCTGAGGTTCAGTGGAGTTCATTGTTTATCGTCTCCGTTTGGGCGTGAACTAGTTGGCGTCGCTCTTGGGCGCGAGGCCGATATTCTCGACTGTGATTCCAAGTTCGCGCATCTTCTGCTGAAAGCTTTGCCGGTACATCCCCGTGCGTTCCGCGGCGCGCGAAATGTTGCCGCCGGTCGCGCGCAGCGCGCGGACGAAGAAATCGCGTTCCCAGTCGCCGACGAATTTTTCCTTGGCCTCGCGAAACGTCATCGCGGATTCGCCATTCTCACTTCCCACCGGCGCGTGATTCGCCGCGCCCGCCGCCGCTGCGCTCGCATGTTCGCCCTCCGGCTCCGCGCCGGCGAACAAGTCTTCGGCGGTAATCTCGGTGCCTGACGAAAGGATCACTGCCTGCTCGATTGCGGCCTTGAGCGAACGCGCGTTGCCCTTCCACGATGCCTCGACGCAGGCGCGCATCGCCGCGGGCGTCAGCTGTTTTTGCGGCGCCGAGAAACGATTGCATGCCTCCGCGATGAAATGCTGGACCATCAGCGGCACGTCTTCGCGCCGCTCGCGCACCGGCGGAATGCGAATCTCGACAACCTTAAGCCGGTAGTAGAGATCCTCGCGAAACTTGCCCTGCTCGATCATCGCTTCGAGGTCCTGGTTGGTCGCCGCGATTATCCGCACGTCCACGCTCAGCGGCTGATTGCCGCCGATCCGCTCGAACACCTGCTCCTGCAGCACGCGCAGCAATTTCGCCTGCGTCTCGAGCGCCATGTCGCCGATCTCGTCGAGGAACAACGTGCCGCCGTTGGCGGCCTCGAATTTTCCTTCACGCCGCGCGACCGCGCCGGTGAACGCGCCCTTCTCATGGCCGAACAGCTCGCTCTCGACCAGCTCGCGCGAGAACGCCGCGCAGTTGACCGCGATGAACGGCTTGCGCGCGCGCGGGCTTCGAAAATGTATCGCGCGCGCGACCAGCTCCTTGCCGGTGCCCGATTCGCCGCGAATCAAAACTGTGACGTTGGTCGGCGCGACCTTGTCGATGGTCTCGAACACGCGCATCATCGTGCGCGACTTGCCGACCATGTTCTCGAACACTCCGGTCTCGAGGCGCACCTGCTCGAGCAGCTGGTTGTGCTCGCGCTTGAGTAGTTGCGTCTCCATCACCTTGCGCACTTTCATCCGCAGTTCGTCGTTGTCGAACGGCTTGGGCAGGTAATCTTCGGCGCCGGCCTTCATCGCTTCGACCGCGATTCGCTGCGTGCCGAAGGCGGTGATCATCAGCACGGCGCACGCGGGGTCGAGCTCGCGCACCTGCTTGAGCAATTCGAGCCCGCTCATCCCCTTCATGCTGAGGTCGGTGATAATCACGTGGAACAAACCGGCCTTGACCTTGCCGAGCGCTTCCTCGCCCGACTCCGCGGTCTCGACTTCGTAGCCCTCCTTGGTGAAGAGCCCTTTGAGCGCGATTACGATTCCGCGCTCGTCGTCAACTACCAGCAAGCGGCCTTTCAATTTCGTAGCCTCGAGGTCTGAGCCGAGGGCGCGCCCGCGGCGAGCGGGATGATCGGCGCAGTAGTCGCCGCGCCTCCGGCATTGTTTGGTGCGCCGTCCCGCGGCGCCGGTTCAGTTGCGGCTGCGCCTGCTTCAGCTGAATCGCTTGATTGTTCCGCGCTGTCGCGGACCGCGTCGCTGAGCGGAATCGCGAGCACGAACTCGGTGCCATGGCCGACCTGGCTGTGCACTTCGATCGTGCCGCGATGCGAATCGATCACCTTTTTCGCGACGCCCAGGCCGAGGCCGGTGCCGTTGGTCTTCGAGGTGTAGAACGGATTGAAAATTTTCGCGATCTTGTCGTCGGCAATGCCGCAGCCGTTGTCGCGAATCCGCACCGCCGCCATCCCGGCGCCGTTATTTTGAATCGCGAACTCGAGCCGGCGCTCGCCGCTGTTCGACTCCATCGCGTCGATCGCGTTGTCGATGATATTCGAGAACACCTGGCGCAGCTTGTCGGCGTCGGCGCGCACGGTCGGTCCGCTCAAGTATGCGCGCGAGACCATCACCGAGTTCGCCTCGAGCTTGCTGCGCATCTGGGTCAGCGCGCCGTCGAGCACCCACGCGAGATTGACGTTCTCGAACTTGTAGTCTTCTTCCTTCGCGTACTTCAGCAGATGCGACACGCTGCGCTCGACCCGCGCCAGCTCGTCGAGCGCGACCTTGGCGTATTCGACGTTCTCGTGCGAAGTGGGGTCCTCGCCCATCTGCTGCACCAGGCTCTTCGCCGCCGCGATCGGATTGCGGATTTCGTGCGCGAAGGTCGCGGTCAGCTCGTCGAGCGACGCCTGCTTCTCGGTCCGCAACTGCTCTTTCTCCTGCAGAACTTCGCGCTGAACTTCGCGCGCGACCGCGGGCTGGAAGACCCGGTCGTGAACCCAGCGCCAGCCGTACACTGCCGAAAAGTGGCTGACCAGTCCAAAGCCCCAGCCGAGCGCCGGCCATACGACCCACAAATATCCGGGCACGGTTATCATGTTGATGATGAACAGGAAGCCGATGATGATTCCGTACCACATCAGATGCACGAAGAAGCCGGCCTCGGCCTGTGCGCGTTTGCGTGCGCGCTCGTAGGTCTGGCGCTCGGCGTCGTTCTTGAACTGCGATGGCGGCGGCGGCAAATCCTGCGCGGGATCGAGCGTGACGCCGCTGTACTTCTGCGTCTGCTTGTCGAACCGCGTGCGCATCTTGCGCTCGAAACGCTCGGCCTTGGCCTCGAACTTGCGCGCCATCTTGGAATCGAAGTCGCGCTTTATCTTGGAGTGAAGATCGCTCGCGAACCGCTCCGCCGACGTTGTCGCGGAGGCCTTCGCCTGCTCGGTCCACTTCGACCAGTCGCGCGACCACTTCGAGCCGCGGCCGTACTGCGACCAGTCATGCTTCGACCAGTCGCTGTACTTCATCCAGCGCAGGCGGTTTCGCTTTCGATGTTGCACGACCGCGTAAATGATTAGCGCTATTAAAAAAAGTCCGAACATCCTGCCTCACCTGGGGCCGGAAATGCCGGTCCGTCTAATTGACCTATCGAGTCGCCAGAACTAAGACAATCGCCGTTCATCTTCGGGTCCCGACCTCTATGAGCAAGGCCGATGCCGACGCGCGGTCGCGAAAAAAAGCCAGCATCCGCATGGATTCTTGGGTTTGTGCCCGACAGCGAGCCACCCGGGTGCAGTCGCGCCGTTGCAGCCCCCATACTGCATCGAGGGCCATCGCCGCGCTTCCTTGACTTCGACGGCGATCGGCATATTTTCATGAATTGATGACTCAGTACTGGCCATTTTCGGGGCTGTCGCGACAGAACACCCTGCGCGAGCGCCTGATTGTGTCGCTCGATCTGCGCGATCGCGGTGACGCGCTCAAGTTGGTGGACCGCTTGGCGCGAGTGGTCGGGATGTTCAAGGTCGGGCGCGCGCTGTTCGTCGGCGGCGGTCCCGATTTCATCCGCGAGATACGCCGGCGCGGCGCTGAAGTTTTTCTCGATCTCAAATTTCATGACAGCCCGCAAAAGGTGCTGCGCGCCGCGGTCGAGGCCACTCGGCTCGGGGTCAAGATGTTCGACCTCCATCCGTACGGTTCGACCTGCGGCTCGACCGATACCATGACGCGGACGCGAACCGAGGTCGCGCGCATTTGCCGAACCGAAGGACTGCGCCGGCCGAGTATCCTGGCGGTCGCGACGCTGGCCGATACCAAGTCTCCGAATTCGAGTTCGCGCGCTCCGGAGTCGCCCGACCGGGTCACCGAAATAGCGCGGTTCGCCGCCGACGCGTCGCTCGACGGCGTCGTCACGTGGCCGCACGAAATCGCGCAAGTGCGCAATACCTGCGGGCGCCGCTTTATCATCGTGACCTCGGGCGTGCGGCTGCGCGAAATGGCCGGCCCGGCCTCCAATGCGATCACCGCCGCCGACGCGATCCGCGCCGGCGCCGACTACGTCGTCATCGGCAGTCCCATCTGGCGCGCGGCCGAGCCGCTGCGCGCAGTCCGCGAGATCACCGACGACATCGAGCGCGGTTTGCGCAACAGTCCGCGGCGCACGTTTGAAATTCTCAATCCCCGTCCCGTATAGTCACTGTTCGGTTTCTCCGCGATTGTCATTCTGACTCGAACGAAATTGCGATTGCGCGAAACGCCTGACCTGGAGCCTGTTTTTGCTTGAAATCCTGATCAACCTGCTCGCGCTTTCAATCGGCGCCGGATTCGTCGGCGCGATCTCGGGCCTCGGCGGCGGCGTCTTCATCGTGCCCGCGCTCATCATCTTCGCGCACATGCCGATGCAAATCGCCGTCGGCGCGAGCCTCATCTCCGTCGTCGCGACCAGCGCCGGCGCCAGCGTCGCCTTCGTGCGCGACGGATGGACCAACCTGAAGGTCGCGATGGTGCTCGAATGCGCGACCGTTACCGGCGCTGTGATCGGCGCCTATCTCGCCGGCGTCGTGCCGACCGTCGTCCTCGAATTGCTCTTCGCCGTGATGATGCTCCAGTCGGCATATTTCACGGTTATGAGGCATGGCGACGACGTCCTCACCAAGGGCGACGCGATCGCCGAGCGGCTCAAACTCGCCGGCGAAGTGCCGGACTTCAGCGGCACCCCGGTCCGTTACGAAGTCGTGAACGTACCGCAGGGCGGCGCGCTGATGGTGGTCGCGGGTCTGATGTCCGGCATGCTGGGGATCGGGGCGGGCGCGCTCAAGGTGATGGCGATGGACTACATCATGCACCTGCCGCTCAAGGTTTCGAGCGCGACCAGCAACTTCATGATTGGCGTTACCGCCGGCGCCGGCGCTCTGGTCTTCCTCGCGCGTGGCGACGTTGCGACCACCATCGCGGCGCCGGTCGCGATTGGCGTCACCGCCGGAGCGCTGACCGGCAGTCGCTTCCTGCCGTATATCAAGGTCGAGTATCTCAGGACCGTTTTCGTAATAATTCTTGTACTGATCGCGGCCGAGATGGGATGGCGCGCGCTCTCGGGTATCTAGGCGATGGCGCAACAGGAAGAAGAGAACCGAATCCTCAGGGAATGGACGCCGATTCTGCTGCGGACGATTCTGATCGTCGCGATGATCACACTTGTCGCCGGGCTCGTTATGGCCTACACCTTCGCGCCTGATTACTACGTGCAGCGCTACCACGAGGTGCGGCAGGGTCACCTGATCGGCAGAGAAAAATTTGGCTTGTTATTTGACCGGATTCGAGATCGCAATCCGCATGCGGTTCTGACGCTCGGACTGTTCGTGCTGACGCTGGTTCCGCTCGCACGCGTCGCGTTCTGCTTCATCCTTTTCGTCAGGGAACGCGACTACACTTATGTTGCGTTGACCGCCTACGTGCTCGCGGGCTTGATCGTTGGCGTCTTGGTTGGGAGTGTTGGTTAGTGATCGATTAGTATTCTGACGGAGGATCGCGCGATGGAAATCAAAGGAAAGGTCGGCGTCATCACCGGCGGCTCATCGGGAATCGGACGCGCAACGGCGGAGCGGCTCGCAAGGGAAGGCGCGGCGATCGTGGTTGCCGACCTCGACCAAGCGGGCGGCGCGGAAACCGTCAAGCACATCGAGAGCGCGGGCGGCCGCGCCGTGTTCGTAAAGGCCGACGTAACCAGGCTCGAAGACGCGCGCCGGATGCTCGACACCGCGGTCTCGAAGTTCGGTCGCCTCGACATCCTGCACAACAACGCCGGCATCGGCGTCGGTGCGCCCGGCTATCCCGACGCACCGCCCGAGCGATGGCACCTGGTGATCGAGATCGATCTGCAAGCGGTGATTCTCGGCACCGGCCTCGCGGCGCCGCTGATGCAAAAGAACGGCGGCGGCGTCATCATCAACACCGCCTCGATGGCCGGCCTCTATCCGCATCGCC
Source organism: uncultured delta proteobacterium (assembly GCA_963717005.1). GTDB lineage: Bacteria > Desulfobacterota > Binatia > Binatales > Binataceae > Binatus. Next base: position 1,959,041 of record OY970324.1, on the reverse strand, counting down.
AGGACGCGGTGTACGGCGCGGCCAAGGGCGGCGTCGTGAACTTCACCCACTCGCTCGCATCGTGGGAAGCGGAACGGAAAATCCGCGTCAACTGCATCTGCCCCGGCATCGTCGATACTCCGCTGGTGCGCAGAGGCCTCGAATTGGCGAAGCAGCACGGCATCAAAAGCTGGATGCCCTCGAAAATAATTCAGCCCGAAGAAATCGCCGACGCGGTAGTAAGCCTGGTCCGCGACGACTCCCTATTCGGCTGCTCGCTCGAGGTGCGCCCAACCGGCCGCCAGATTGTGGATCCGCGTCCGGCGCCAGGCTCGCGACGATGAGTTCCGCCTTCAGGCTGCAGAGGACGTTCTGTGAATCGGAATTCGTCTTAGTTCGGAACGGAGTTCGCGCTCGGCGCTCCAGAGGTCGCAGGCTTGCTGCATCCGCAGCCATAGTCCAGGTCCGTTGCCGCAAAACCGGCCGAGCCGCACGGCCATCTCGGGCGTAATCGACACCTTCTCGGCCATAATCCGATGAAGCGTCTGCCGCGTTACTCCAAGCTGCCGCGCCGCTTCGCTGACCGAGAGACCAAGCGCGGGAAGGACGTCCTCGCGCAAAATAGCGCCGGGATGGGTCGGCCTTCGCTGCACATCACTTTTCGCGGCTAGCGTGATCCTCACAATCGCCCCCGATCACTCAGCGCGCACCTGCGGCGGCGGACTCCGCCTGATACGCCTTCGAGCTTGCGCTCAGCTTTGGCATTACGTGCTTGCCGATCAGGTCGATCGTTTGCATCACCTTTTCGTGCGGGACTGCGCCTACCTGCACCAGCATCAGGAGCAGATCGACTCCCGCTGATTCGTAGAACTTTGCGACCTTCAGGCAGTCTTCCGGGTCGCCGACCATCACACTGCCGGCTTCGATTCGCTTGTCGAGGTCGGCGAGCGACATCCGGTAGTCGCCGATTGCGACCGCCTGCTCCGCCATCTTCTTGTAGTACTCGTAGCCCTTCACTTCCTGCTTGGCGAAGGGAGTGAACAATTCGGCGGCTTTGCGCGTGGTGAAATCAATCGCGTCTTTCGCGATCACTTTCGCTTCCTCGCGCGTCGGTGCGCATACGCAGACCGTCGCCGCCGCCGTGCGATCGTTCACGAACGCGCCGACCGGCTCGCAGGTGCTGATCGCTTTTTTGTAAATCGCGATCAGCTTATCGAGCATCCCCGGCTCCGAGATTCCGAAGCCGAGCGCGCCGATTCCTTTCTGACCCGCGATTTCCCAGGTCGAAGGCTGCGTCGCCGCCACCCACATCGGCGGATGCGGTTTCTGGATCGGTTTCGGGATAACCTCGCGCTCCGGCATCTTGAAAAATTTGCCGTCGTGGCTGAACGTCTCATTCATCCACATTTTCGGGATCGCGGCGACCGCCTCTTCCCACATCGCGCGCGAGTCTTCCGGATTCACCTGGAAGCCGCCGAGTTCCTGCTCGGTGATCGAGCGGCCCGAACCGAACTCCACGCGCCCGTTCGACATGATGTCGAGCACGGCGATTCGCTCGGCCACGCGCACCGGATGGTTGAATGGAATCGGCAGCAGGCAAATGCCGTGGCCGAGCCGAATCCGCGACGTCACCTGGCTGAGCGCGCCGTACCAGACTTCGGGCGCCGACGAGTACGACCATTCGCTGAGAAAATGATGCTCGACGGTCCAGACCGAATGGTATCCGAGCCGGTCCGCGAGTTTCACCTGCTCCGTCGCCTGCTGGTAAATGTCGTACATGAAGCCGGGGTAATGCGGGCGGCTCCGCTGAAGCTCGTACTGCAGCGCAAATTCCATCGACTCGTTCCTCCGTCAATATTTCAGGCGTGCGCCGATTCCGGGCGCGCGACGGCTACCTTTACCATATCGAGGACCGCACAGTCAGGCCGAAAAGTTTTCGGTTCGAGACAGAGCTGAATGGCTGCGGGCGCAGAAAACATAGATGCCCAAATGTGGTTTTACGGCTTCGGCGGGATGGGCATGCCGCCAGTTCCAGGACCGGGTTGCGTAGGAGGTCGGGCCCCCAAGCGCCGACACAAGTCTGGAAAATTGGAGCCGCCGTACCACAGCATCTGTCCTTGATATTTTTCGGCGAGGAGAGTCAGGCCGCTGCTCGAAGTGCTGAGATACACGAGCATTCCATCCATGAGGGGAGCGAACTTTACCAGGTAATCGAGCGAACGCGACCAACGCGCCGCTATCCGATCCAAAGGCACTGGATGGCCTCCGCTGGCGACGCGCAGCGCGACGCGCGCCTTTGATACCGCCGCACTTTCAAGCGCAAGGTATATCAATCCGACTTGATAGCCTGCGTTGTGCGCGTGATTGATTATCGGTTCGTATTGGTCGGTACTGAGGACCGTCTCAACCGCAACATTTTCTCCGGCGTCGATGCATCGGATCACCTGCGCGGGAATCTCGTTAGCAGCCCACCGGTTCGCGTCGTCAACCGAAATTCCAGGATGGCTCGCGTAGTAAACCTTGGCGGCCTCGTCCGGATTTAGAAGCCGAACGGCGCCGCCCGGAAAAAGTCCCAACGCCTTTTGAAAATCGGGGTCGCCAGTCAGAGTGCTCTTGCCAGCGCCATTGGGCCCAGCGATCAAGATGAGCCAGGGCAAGAGGCAACTAACTCAGTTTGAACTTTGGATCCTCATCCTCGGAGGAGGGATCTTCGGGATTGAGTCCGAGCGCACGAAGACGAGCCTTGGCAGCCTCGATCGCCCGATTTCCGAACTGAACGAGCGCCAGAGCTCCCGAATGAGAGAAGATACTATCAAACGTCGAAGAGTCCTCTGAGGAATCCTTCTTTTGAGTCTCTGACTCGACCGCCGAGCGAGAACCCTTTGTCATAAATGAACTCATCGCACAATTGAGACTAGTCCAATTCCAGAGGTTTGAACAGCCGAGGCGGACGGCTCCAAACAATGGAGTTCTGTAGCCTTTCCATCGATCCGTTCATCCGGCGGTATTTCAAGCGTGCGCCGCGTCCGGGCGCGTCGCGGGTTGTGCGGGCGTGATTGCACCCGGGGTTTTCCACGAATGAATCTCGCCGAGCGCGTGGCGGCCGATAAGCTCAATCGACTTCATGATGCGATCGTGCGGGATACCGCCGTACTGCAGAAAAAATAACACCTGGTCGGCGCCAAGCTGCTGGTATCTCTTCGCGACCCGCACCGCCTCGTCCGCCGCGCCGACTGCGATCAGGTCGCCGTCCTTCAGAAAGTCATAGTAGTCGGTCGTGAACTTCGCGGGATCGAACTTCGAGGCAGTCTTCAGATATTTGTACGACTCGTCGGTCTGGCTCGCCGCCGCCACGCTCGATACCAGCTCGAAACCCTTGCGCACGTACCACAACACGGCCTCGCGCGCGAGATGCTCGGCTTCGTACGGGTCGTCGCCGAATATTCCCATGATGTTCATCGAGACCTGGTTGTTAACCGACTGCCCGACCGGACGCGCGTGCTTGATTGCCGCGCGATAGATGTTGATTCGCTCCGACACCTGCGCGAGCTCGACCCCGAGCGTGAAGCAGAGCACGCCGAGGCCGCGCTCGGCGGCGAGCTCGAAGGTGGTCGGATTCGTCGCCGCCACCCACATCGGCGGATGCGGTTTCTGAATCGGCTTGGGAATCACCGAGACCGGCGGATCGACCGTCCAGTATTTACCGTGCATCGAGAACGGATCCTCGCGCCACATCCGCGGTATAGCTTCGACCGCCTCGGCCCATCGCGGCCGCGTATCCTCGGGGCGCACGCCAAAGCCGAGCAGCTCGTCCATCGTGGTCGCGCGGCCGGTGCCGAATTCGACGCGCCCGTTCGACATGATATCGAGCATCGCGATCCGCTCGGCGACGTGAATCGGATGGTTGAACGGCAGCACGACGACGCCGTGCCCGACCCGAATCTGCTTCGTGCGCTGCGTCACGCAGGCGAGAAAAACCTCGGGCGCCGAGCAGTACGAAAATTCGTTCAGAAAGTGATGCTCGACGGTCCACACCGAGTCGAAGCCGAGCCGATCGGCGAGCTCGATCTGCTCCATCGTCTCCCAGAACACGCGATATTCGTGATCGGCGGCATGCGGCTTGACCGACTCGATTTCGTAGATGAGCCCCGCCTTCACTTGGCGATGCTCCATTGGCGCAAGAACTCGCGCGCCTGCTGGCGCAGCGAGCGGCGCAGATCGAAGCGCGGGCCGTGCAGATACCACAGCATCGCGAGTCCGAGGTAGCTCGAGAAGATCTGCGTCGCCGCCCAGCCCGGGTCGAGCTCCGCCTCAAAAATTCCGAGCCGCTGCCCGCGCTCGACCAGCTCGCGAAAGCTCGCGATGCCGCTGAGGTTCGCCTTGCGCATCGAGCGCAGCACGCGCGGCCCAATCTTGTGCGACTCGAGCGCGATGATCAGAAGCAGGCGGCTGACCCACGGATTCTTTTCGTTGAGCGCCGCCATCGTGTCGAACATGCGCCCGAATTCAGCGCGGAACTCGACCGCGTTGGTCGCGTGCGCGGATTTTTCAAACACCTGTTCCCACTCGCCCAGCACCTTGGCCACCACCGCGATGAAAAATTCTTCCTTGTCGGCGAAATGCCAATACAGCGCGCCCTTGGTGACGCCGGCCGCACGCGCGATTCGCGCCAGCGAGGTGCCGCGATAGCCGTACGACGCGAACAGATCCATCGCCGCGTCGATCAACACCTGATCGAGCGAGCCGCGCCGGCGCACCGGTTGCGATGCCGGCGCCGCACTCTTGCGAGCTGGAGAAATCATCTGAACGATCGGTATCGTGAGGCACCGCGGGTGCCAAGGTCAAGCGCGGAGCAAAGACCAGACGAGCGGGCGTTGAAGCCCGCGTCGTTCAAGTCGCACAACTATACTGCTGCGGAGATTACTCCGAAGCTGCCGATGCGATTCGGCGCGATCAAGATGATCGCGCGCGTCAGTTCTGGCTGGAAGGGCCGCCGTCGGGACCTTTCATGTTCCGCTCGAGGCACCAGCGGTCGATCACCTCTGCGTTGAAACGCCAGTCGGTGCCGATCCTGAAGCCCGGCAGCTCTCCGCGACGGAGCAGCTTGTAGATTGTTGAAGGATGCACGCGCAGGTAATCGGACAATTCCTTGACCGTCATCACCCGCGGCAAGCTATACTTTGCTTCATTAGCCATGTTATCTCCCGGTAACGTAAGTCCCGTCTGCCGCCTATTGCCTAGATTTGATGCTCTTTTTCGCATCTGCCGAATGATTCATCCGCCCCTTACGCCCACCATGAGTCTTTTTGAATGTCTCAAAATCATCGATGACGGTCAAGAGCAGCCTAAGAGGATTCCCGATACTTTTCGCCGATTTTCCCTGTTTTACTAGGTGTGAAATTTACTTATTTTGCAGAGATTTGGATACTAAATACACCTTACAGCATCAAACTGTCCTTGCCAGCCCTGAAGAGATCTTAAATATGTCAAATCTTCTCCGAATATCAATTGCGCTAGCCTTTATTCTATTTGCTTGCGTTCGTCCAGTGCAGGCACAACTGACACTTGCCAGCCCTGCTTTAGCTCCCGGAGCCGCAATCGCCACTGCTAACGCATGCACCGGCGACGATCAATCCCCTGCGCTCACCTGGAGCAAGGCACCGCAGGCGACGAAATCGTTTGCATTGATCGTTCAAGATCCCGACGCACCGAGTGGCACATTTATTCACTGGGTAGCGTACAATATCCCCGCTCAAACGAACTCGCTGCCTGCCGGCGTGCCACAAACCGCGGAAATTGCAGTCGGCGGACAAAATGGAATCAACAGCTTCGATCATATCGGCTACAATGGCCCGTGTCCGCCGCCGGGGAAAATCCATCACTACCATTTTCGCTTGTTCGCGCTGGACTCGATATTGACTCCCGGTGACAAGGCCGACGCCGGGGCCGTCGAAACGGCGATGAAGGGCCACGTCCTTGAGACGGCGGAGTTGGTCGGCACATTTGAACGATGAGGTGAGAGCGATTCGACGATGAAAACGTTAGTCAAAATCCTGGGCGGAGTGATTGTGCTCGCGGTCGTCGCGATCGTTGGATGGCACTACTATCAATTGCGTCGCGCGCGGCAGGCCGGACTGCTCACCGAGAACATCACGCACGACGGTGACATCTGGAAAGCCGATTTCACCGCGCGCATCCCGGCGCCGGAGCAGACCGTTTTCGACGCGATTAAAAACGTCGAGAATACTCACAGCGACCAGGTCAAAGCGGTGCGGGTCGTTTCTCAGAGCGGCAACAAGAAGACCGTCGATATGGATATCGCGGGGCCGGCCGGCCAGAACATCACGACCGAACTCCAGTTCGAGTACCAGCCCGACGAAAAAAAGATCATCTACAACACGGTCAACAATCCGATGTTCGATACGCAGGCCGTGTACCAGCTCAGCGATGAAGGTGCGAGCACGTTTATCGACTATCATCAGAATACTCATATGCTGCAGTCGCTTCCCGTGCCCGACGGGGTCATCAAGCAGGTCATTCGCGGCATCTTCGTCGCGCAGTTGGAGACCCTCCAGCGCACACTCCACATCAAAACCGCCAACGATAGCGACGACGACGATTGAACGGCGGCAGTCGTTTTCGCTCGAATGTCACGATGAACGAAATCGACGCGCAACTTGCCCTTGGCGTAGAGCTGTTCAATCGCGGCGAATTTTTCGAAGCGCATGAAGCGATGGAAGATGCGATGAACCTGCTCGACGACGATACCAGCGATTGGGATTTCTATCTCGGGCTGCTGCGCGCCTCGGTCGCCAATCACAAGCTCGGCGACGGCGAGCTGTCCAGCGCGCGATTGCATTTGCGCGCCGCACTGAAATTTCTCGCGCCCTACCCCGACCGCCATCGCGGCATCAAGCTGCGCGAGTTTCGCAGCGCGCTGACCGCGGAACTGGCGCGGCTCGATTCTCAGGCAACCACCGTCCCTCCACCGCGCATCGAGCTCGCCGGCTGATGATTCCGTTCTCCGCAGAATTCGTGGCGTCGGCCTTTACGCTCGACGGATGCCCTCGATGGAAACGCGCCGAAGTCGCGCTCGCCGGCCGCTCCAACGTCGGCAAGAGCTCGCTGCTCAACGCGCTCACCAGAAGCAAAGGCCTCGCGCGCACCAGCAAAACTCCCGGCCGCACGCGATGCCTCAACTTTTTCTCAGTGAACAACACGCTCGCGCTGTGCGACCTGCCCGGCTTCGGCTACGCGAAAATGAGCCACGATGACGCCGCGAAAATCGCGTCGATGATGCACGAATACATACACGGCCGCGCCAATCTTGCCGCCATCGCGATTTTGATCGATTGCCGCCGCGGCCCGCAGCAAGACGAACTCGATCTTGCGGCGATGGCGGCAGAGCGCGGCGTCGAAGTGATCCCGGTCGCGACCAAGTGCGACAAGCTGCGCCGCTCGGAGCGCGCCGCCGCGCTCAGACGCTTCGACGCAATGCGCGCGGCGCCGATCTTCGTCTCCGTGACTTCCGGCGAGGGGCTCGACGACCTGCGCCGCCGAATCCTCGCGGTCGATCGCGCCGACCACTTCAAACGCGCGGAGGCGCGATGACTCCCGAAGTTTCCGTCATCGTTCCGACGTACAATCGGCGCGCGATGCTGATCGAGGCGATTGATTCCGTGCTCGCGCAATCGTTCCGCGAGTTCGAGTTGATCGTTATCGACGACGGCTCGACCGATGGCACTGTCGAACATCTGGCGAGCCTTGCCGAAACGATTCGGATCGAGCGCATTGAACATCGCGGTCCGGCGGCGGCGCGAAATTATGGCGTCGCGATGGCGCGGGCGCCGCTGATTGCGTTCCTCGATTCCGATGATCTGTGGGCGCCGGCCAAGCTCGACTGTCAGCTCATGTACATGCGCGCCAATCCCCGCTGCGCTATTTCGCAGACCAACGAAATCTGGATCCGCCACGGACGCCGCGTTAATCCCGGATTGCGCCATCGCAAGCGCGCCGGCGATATTTTCATCGACTCGCTCCGCACCTGCCTCATCAGCATGTCCGCGACCATCATGCGCACCGATCTCTTTCGCTCGCTCGGCGGCTTCGACGAAATCATGGCCGCCGCCGAGGACTTCGACCTGTGGTTGCGAATTCTCATCGACCACGAAGTCGGCCTGCTCGACGAGCCATTGGTGACACACCGCGCGGGTCACGGCGATCAACTCTCGGCGACGACTCCTGCGCTCGATCGCTTCCGCATTCTCGCGCTGACGAAACTGCTGGCGGACGATCGGCTCGCGCCGGCGCGCCGATGCGCGGTGGTCGAAGTGCTCGCCGAGAAATGCCGCATCTACGCGGGCGGTCTCGCGCGACGAGGTAGAATCGATCAGGCCCAACTCTACCAACGAGTCGCGGACCGGGCACCAACCTGGCGCGCTGCTGAAATCGACTGCGCGATCAAATCGATGCGCTCGAGCCTCTCCGAAATCTCACATGAATGCTGACGAGGTCGATGCGAAGATTCGGACGCTTGCTGCCGAGCGACGCCTCCCGGCGAGCCATCGCGAGCGATGGCTCGCGATGGATCTGCAGTCGCGCGCCGCGATGCTCGAAATCGCTCATGCGTTGCGGCTGCGCACCGGGCAGTTGGTTGCGGCGCTCGACACGCTCGACGAAATCGCGGTGCGCGAGCACCTCGCAGCCGTCGCCATTCTCGACCATCCTGAAATTCGGCGCATCTTGCGCCGCTCCGGCTCGGCGCCGGCGCGCGCCAGCGCTCTGCTCGAAGCATTGCGAGCGCTACGGTACCCTCTGCTGAAAAGAAAGCAGGACGAGTTGCGCGCTGAAGTCTCGGCGCTCAAGCTGCCGCGCGGGATTTCGCTGGACTTGCCCAAAGACCTTGGCTCTGATGAGGTCACGGTTTCGCTTCGTGCGCGCAGCGGCGCCGAACTGGCGCATCTGCTTGAAGCACTCGATCAAAAGCGGCCCGGACTGACGCGGATTATCGAAATACTCGGCGGCAAGCGTGAAAAGAATGAAATTTGATCTCGACGCCGTTTTTGTCGAGCACGGATGCGCCGACTCCGCGCTCGCCGGCCGCGTCCTGCGCGCGCTGCCGGGCACCATTCCGGTGACGCAGATTGCCGACGCGAGCGAAGCGGCGCGGCCCTCGCCCGGCGCGCCCGATCCGTTCGGCGCCGGCAAGCGCCGGCTCGTGATCGCGCGGCGCAAGACGCCGTTCCTGATGCCGTGTCCCGCGGGATCCTCGAAGTTCGCCTGCTGTGGATACCTTGTGCTGACGCTGGCGTCGAACTGCCCGATGGATTGCTCGTACTGCTTCCTGCAGGAATATCTGGCTGACAATCCCGCGTTTCAGATCTATGCGAACTACGCCGATTCGTTCGACGAGCTTGACCGGCTCAGCGCCAATGCGCATGGGCGCACTTTCCGTGTCGGCACCGGCGAATTGGCGGATTCGCTCGCGTTCGATTCGCTCACCGCGATCAGCCGCGACCTGATCGAATTTTTTGCCGCGCGCGAAAACCTGACGCTCGAGCTCAAGACCAAGACCGACGAAATCGAAAATCTGCTTGCGATCGATCCGCGGGGACGCGTGCTCGTCTCATGGACCCTGTCGCCCGATGCCGTCTATCGCAGCTCGGAGCATCGCACCGCCTCGCCCGCCGCGCGAATCGCGGCGGCGCGCGCCGTGCTCGAGGCCGGCTACCGCGTCGCGTTCCATTTCGATCCGCTGATCGCTTATCCCGAGGCCGAGCGCGACTACCTGCAATTGATCGACCAACTACTCGACGTTGTTCCGCCCGAACAAATCTCGTTCATCAGCATGGGCGGACTCCGGATGACGCCGCGATTGCGCGGCGCGGCGCGCGGCCGCTTCCCCAATGATCCGATGCTGTGCGGCGAGGACGTGCTCGCCGCCGACGGGCGCTTTCGCACCTTCACGCCGCTGCGCTTGAGTCTTTACCGCGCGCTGGCTGAGCGTTTCAAAAGGGCGAGCGCGGAAATCCCCGCCTACTTGTGCATGGAGCCGGCCAGCGTCCACGAACACGTCTTTGGCGCGGCGCCCTCGCGACCGGCTACAATCGGCGAGCGCCTCGCGCGCTGATAAAATGGCACCACGCAAGAAATCTGCTACGCGGCCGAGCTCGATCGCCGCATCGAACGGAAATCTGCGCGGCTCGCGCGCGGCGATCGATCGGCCCATCGGCGTGTTCGATTCCGGCATCGGCGGGCTCACCGTGCTGAAAGCGCTGACCGCGGCTTTGCCCGGCGAAGACTTCATCTACCTTGGCGACACCGCGCGCCTGCCCTACGGCACGAAATCCAACGAGGTCATCGTCCGCTACTCGAAGGAGAACACCGGATTCCTGCTCGCCAAGGGAGTCAAAATGCTGGTGGTCGCGTGCAACACCTCGAGCGCCGTCGCGCTCGACGCGATCGCGTCGGGCACGATGGTGCCGGTCATCGGCGTGATCGAGCCGGGCGCGCGAGCGGCGGCCAAGGCGTCGCGCAACGGCAAGATTGGGGTCATCGGCACAGAGGCGACGATCGCGTCGGGCGCGTACACGCGCGCGATCCAGCGGCTCAGCCCGCGCGCCGAGATCTACACGCGTGCGTGTCCGCTGCTGGTGCCGCTGGCCGAGGAAGGATGGACCGACAATGCGGTCGCGGAACTGACCGTCGCGCACTACCTCGAGAGCTTGAAGCAGAGCGGCATCGACACGCTGCTGCTGGGATGCACGCACTACCCGCTGCTGCGCGAAATGTTCGCGAAGATTCTCGGCGCGCGAGTGAAGATCGTGGATTCCGCGACGGCGACCGCGGCCGACGTGCGCGATCGGCTGCGCACGCTCAAGCTCGCGCGGCGCGGCGGCGACGGCAGTCAAAGTTTCTTCGTCACCGAGACGCCCGACCGCTTCGTGCGCGTGGGCCGCAGATTTCTCGGCCCGCAGGTCGAATCCGCGGTCCGCATCGAGCGCTGACAACGCCCTCTCTGCAATCGCCCGATTTCCCGATAAGATGAATTCCAGCTAAACTTGCGGATCGGATCGCGCCCGGAACCTAATCTCAAACTTGCCGGATAAATCGCTCATATAAGATGGCTTCAGCTTTTTCCCTCGTCGCGCGAAAAATCTTCGGATCGAAGAACGAACGCGAAATCAAACGGCTCCGTCCCGACGTGGACGAGATCAACCGGCTCGAACCGGAAATCTCGGCGCTGAGCGACGACGAACTGCGCGCAAAAATCGCCGAATGGAAGGCGAACATCAGCGCGATCGAAGATCGCGAGCAGCGCGAAGAGGCGATGCTCGAAATCCTGCCGCAGGTCTTCGCCGTCGTGCGCGAGGCTTCCAAGCGCACCATCGGCCAGCGCCACTTCGACGTACAGCTTATCGGCGGGATGATCCTGCATCAGGGGCGAATCGCCGAAATGAAAACCGGCGAGGGCAAGACTCTCGCCGCCACGCTGCCGGCGGTGCTCAACGCGCTGTCGGGACGCGGCGTGCATGTCGTCACAGTCAACGACTACCTGGCGCGGCGCGACTCGGAATGGATGGGACGGATTTACGGTTTCCTCGGCCTGACCGTCGGCGTCGTCGTCCAGGGCGTTTCCGACCAGGAGCGCAAGCTCGCCTACCGCGCCGATATCACTCACGGGCAGAACAACGAGTTCGGCTTCGACTACCTGCGCGACAACATGAAGTTCAACATCGAGGACTACGTTCAGCGCGAGCACAATTTCGCGATCGTGGACGAAGTCGATTCGATTCTGATCGACGAGGCGCGCACGCCGCTGATTATTTCCGGCGCGTCGGAGGAATCCACCGACACTTACTATGTAGTGGACCGCGTGATCCCGCGCCTCAAGGCCGAGGAGCACTACACCATCGACGAGAAGATGCGCACGGTTGCGCTCACCGAAGACGGGGTCACCCGGGTCGAGCAACTGCTCGGGGTCGAGAACCTGTACGACCCGCGCAACATCCTGCTGCTGCATCACGCCAACCAGGGGCTGCGCGCGCATACGCTGTTCAAGCGCGACGTCGATTACGTGGTCAAGGAAGGCGAGGTGATCATCGTCGATGAATTCACCGGGCGGCTGATGCCGGGCCGGCGATGGAGCGACGGGCTGCATCAGGCGGTCGAGGCGAAAGAGAACGTCAAGATCGAGTCGGAGAACCAGACGCTCGCGACCATCACGTTTCAGAACTACTTCCGCATGTACAAGAAGCTGTCGGGGATGACCGGCACCGCCGACACGGAGTCGGTCGAATTCAAGGAAATCTACGGCCTCGACGTGGTGGTGATTCCGACCAACCAGCCGATGATCCGCATCGACAATCACGATGTCGTTTACAAAACCGAAGATGAAAAGTTCGACGCCGTGATCGAAGAAATCAGCGACTGCCACGAACGCGGCCAGCCGGTGCTGGTCGGCACAGTGTCGATCGAAAAATCCGAGCGGGTGGCCGAAAAGCTGAAAAAGACCAGCGTCAAGCATTACGTGCTGAACGCCAAGAATCATGAGCGCGAGGCGGAATTCGTCGCCCAGGCCGGCCGTTTCGGCGCGGTCACGATATCGACCAACATGGCCGGCCGCGGCACCGATATCGTGCTCGGCGGTAATCCCGAGTTCATGGCGGCGGCGGAAGCCGGCACCAAAGATCCCGCCGATCCGAATTACCAGGCCGCGCTGGCGAAGTACGTCGAGCAGTGCAAAGCGGAGCGTGGGAAAGTGCTCGAAGCCGGCGGCCTGCACATCCTCGGCACCGAGCGCCACGAGTCGCGCCGCATCGACAACCAGCTGCGCGGCCGTTCGGGGCGCCAGGGCGATCCCGGCTCGTCGCGATTTTACATGTCGCTCGAGGACGACCTGCTCCGCATCTTCGGCGCCGATCGGCTCAAGGGCCTGATGGGCCGCATCGGGATGGAAGACAACGAGCCGATCGAGCATCGATGGATATCGAAAGCGATCGAAAACGCGCAGAAGAAAGTCGAGTCGCACAACTTCGACATCCGCAAGCATCTGCTCGAATACGACGACGTCATGAACAAGCAGCGCGAGGTGGTGTACCATCGCCGGCGCGAGCTGCTCAGCGGCGCGTCGCTCAAGGCCGACGTGCTCGACATGTGCGACGCGCTGATCGAGGACATCGCGGCGGCGCACGGCAACAACGAAATCGATCCGGCGGAATGGGACTGGAAGGCGATCGACGACGCGTTCTTCAAGCAGTTCAAGTTTCGCCCCGGCCTGAACGCGCAGAGCGAAGTCGGCGGCAATCCGATCCACGGATCCGACGATCTGATCGACATCGGCACCGAGCGCGTGCATCAGCTCTACGATCAGCGCGAGACCGAATTCACCGAGCCGGTGATGCGGCAGATCGAAAAGATCGTGATGCTGCAAACGCTCGACGCGCTGTGGAAAGACCATCTGCTCGCGATGGATCATCTGAAGGAAGGAATCGGGCTGCGCGGCTATGCGCAGGTGAATCCGCTGGTCGAATACCAGAAAGAAGGGTTCACGATGTTCGAGGCGCTGATGGCGGTGATGCAGCAGGACGTGGTCGAGAAAGTTTTCTCGGTGCAGGTCCAGCGCCAGCAGGACGTCGAGCAGATCCAGCAGCCCAAGCCGCAGCGCGTGGTGATGAGCCACGGCGGCGAGAGCGAGACGGCGGCGCCAACGCCTGCCAAGCGCGAAGCCGATAAAGTCGGGCGCAACGATCCGTGTCCGTGCGGTTCGGGCAAGAAGTACAAACGCTGCCACGGCAAGTGACGCAGAATTCGCGGCACAATATGAAAATCGCACTCGAGCCCGGCGCCGTGCGCGGATTTCGATTCGCCGGCGTCAGCGCGGGCCTGAAGACCAAAGCGGGCGCGCTGGACCTGGGAATTATCGCCGCCGATCGCCCGGCCGCCGCCGCCGCAGTATTCAGCGCCAACCGGGTGAAAGCCGCGCCGGTCTATGTAACGGCGGATCGCGTCAAGGCGGGCCGCATCCAGGCGGTGGTGGCGAACTCGGGATGCGCCAACAGCTTCACCGGCGAAGCCGGGATGCGGCTCGCGCGCAAATCATGCGCGCACGTCGCGCGGCTGCTCGGATGCGCGCCGGAACTTGTGGTGCCGTCCTCAACTGGCGTAATCGGCCATCTTTTCGATTTCGACAAATTCAAAATCGGCGCGGCCGATGCGGTGCGTTCGTTGCGCGAAGACGGGCTTTCCGATTTCGCGCACGCGATCATGACCACCGACACGCGGCCGAAAACCGCCTCGACGACGTTCAAGGCGGGCGGCACGACGATCACGCTCGCCGGTGCGGTCAAGGGCGTCGGAATGATCTCGCCGAAAATGGCGACGATGCTCGGCTATCTTGTCACCGACGCGGCGATCGGTCCCGCGGCGCTCAAGAAATCGCTCAAGGCCGCGCTGCCAAACAGCTTCAACGCGATCACCGTTGACGGCGATATGTCCACCAACGACACGGTGATCATCATGGCGGGCGGTGGCGCCGGAAATCGCGCCTTCGGCGCGCGCGATCAGGCTGTCTTCGACCGCGCGGTCGCGGAAGTCTCGGCGGCGCTCGCGCGCGAACTCGTGCGCGATGGCGAAGGGGCGACCAAGCTGGTCAACGTCGAGGTGCGCGGCGCTCGGACGGTTGCCGATGCGGAACGTGCGGCACGGCAAATCGCGAACTCACCACTGGTCAAGACCGCGTTCTTCGGATGCGATCCGAATGTCGGGCGAATCCTGATGGCCGCGGGATCGTCGGGCGCGTACGTCGAGTCCGACAAGCTGGTGTTGTGGATCGGCGGAGTGAAAGTAGCCGCGCACGGCCGCCTGCTGACCGAAGCGCTCGCCGATGCGGGTAGTGCAATGAGGTCGCGGGAATTTGCAGTGCGGCTCGATCTGCGGCTGGGTAAATCGACGGCCACGATTCTGACTTGCGACCTGAGCTACGATTACGTGCGAATCAACGCGGAGTACACGACCTGAGCGGGAGGCAATCGCGGATGGCAAGCTTTATAAAAGTTGCGAAGGTGGCGGAGGTGCCCGAGGGCAGCGGCAAGCTGGTCGAGGCCGGCGGCAAGCAGATCGCGCTGTTCAAGGCGGGCGGAAAATTCTTTGCGATCGACAACACCTGCAAGCATCGCGGCGGGCCGCTGGCCGAGGGCGAACTGGACGGCACCACCGTCGTGTGCCCGTGGCACGGCTGGGAGTACGACATCACGACCGGCGCGAATCTCGACGACCCGAGCGTCAAGCTGGGATGCTACGCGGTGAAGGCTGACGGCGACGACATCCTGGTCGAAGCATAACGCGCGCCGCGCAAAAGTTCAGCGCGCGGCAAACATGCGGCCGGCGACGTAGGTCGCACCCGCGGCCGCCACTCCGACCAGCATGCTTTCGAGTCCGCTGCGCCACCACGAACGGCTGGTGATGATCGTCTTCAGCGCGCCGACCGCGAACAGCACTCCGACAGTCGAGATGGCCGACACGATCAACGCGCGCCCTGGCTCAAAAAAAACGTACGCCCACACCGGCACCGCCGCGCCAGCCAGATACGACAAGCCGACCGCTGCGGCGGAGCGGATGGGGCTGTCGAAGGATTCGACGTTGAAGCCCAGCTCCTCGCGCATCATCACGTTGCTCCATCGCTCCGGGTCCGATGTGATGTGCGCGACGATCTGTTCGAGCAGCGGCCCCGCGAATCCCTTGTTTCGATAGATGCCGCTGATCTCTTCGCGCTCGCGTTCGGGCCATCGGCGGATTTCGTCGCGCTCGCGCTCGATCTCACTTTGATAGAATTCGATTTGCGAGCGCGCCGAGATGAACGCCGCAAGCCCCATCGCGACTGCGCCGCCGAGCATCTCCGACAAGCCCGCCATCATCGCGGCGTTGCCGGTGACGAATGCGGCGGCGACGCCCGAGGTAACCGCGAACGACGCGACCAAGCCGTCGTTCAGCCCGAGCATCACGTCGCGCACCCAGCTTCCGCCGGCGGCGTGCACCTGCTCGGTGTGATGGTCGTACTCGCGGCTGAAGATCGAGAACGCCATTACCGGGTTCCTCCGGCGAGCGGCGCAACAACGCGATCGGTGACCGGGGCGCCGCGGCGCTTGCGGCGATCAATCGACTCGCGCACCGCTGTGACTTCAGCGATCACCTTGCGCGCGGCCACGCGGCCGGGGCGATGTCCAAGGTAAGAGTAGAGAAAATCGAGCCGCGCCGCACGACACAGAAATCGCCCGATGCTGCGATCGAGATGCACCAGGTTCAGCACCCGGCGATCCCACGAGACTGTCGCGGCGCGGCGGAAGTCCTCGAGATCGATAAAATATACATTGAAGCCGCCGGCTTCGTTATCCTCGACCATGAGGTTGGTCTCTTGCAGATCGCGCGTGTAAAGCCCGGACTCGTGCAGGCGCCGGACTTGTGCGGCTACCGCGTCGGAAATCTGTTTGCGGCGATGCACGTTGCGTCCCTTGATTTCGTTGGGGCCGAGCATGAAGCGACTCAGTGAGTCGGCCTTGATGAGCGCGCGGCTCACGAGATAGGACGCTCGAATCGCGCCGAGGTGGAACAAATCCATCGCTGCGAGCGGTTCCGGATGCGCGAGGCCATGTGCCTGCAACATCGCGGCGCCGGCGAGCGATCGCTTGGCGCGAGATCCGAGGATTCGCGCGATCACGCCGCGGCCCCACGAGGAAACCTCGACCCGCTTGATGAACGCCGGTCCCGCGCCGGCGACCTCGATGAATCCCGCGCGCGTGCGCGCTTCAGATTTGAGCACGCAAAACTCCGGCGACGCCATCAACTCGTCGGCGCGCTCGACGACGGCGCGCCAATCGGGCGAGCGCGCATAGAGGACGACAGTGCGCATGCGCGATCAAGCCTAGCCGTTTCGCCGCGCCGATGGCATCGGGCGCGGGGTGACGGCGGCGTCGATCGGCTATTTTTTCGGCTCGACGATCAACGAGCCGCCGATGTGCGCTGGATGCAACTGACACGAGAACGGGAAGACCCCGGCCTTGTCGGCGACGAACGTGATCGTTTTTGGCTGACCGCGCGTCACAACTTCGGTGATGTTGTAAGCGGGGATGGTAAAGCCGTGCTGATTCGACGCGCCCGGCACGAGGTTCTTGAGTGTGAGCTTGACCTTGTCGCCCTGCTCGACCGCGATCACGCTCGGCAGCCAGATCTTCGCGTCATCCACTTCGACCGAGACCATTGTGAAGCTCCTGGTGCCGGGCTCGTCCATCGCAGGCGCCGAAGCGGGTGCGGCGGCTGAGGGAGCGGCGCCCTGCGCCATCGCGATTCGGCTCGCGCCGGGAAGCATGATCGCGGCCACGACCGCAATCGCCGCCATCGTTTTCAACATTGCCCTATTAGTAGTCATCGGAAGTTTTCTCCTTGTTAGCGCACCAATCTATCACGAAGATGGCGGAACTCAGCCATTGAATCGCTTCGCGAGTTTAGCCCATTCGGCGTCGTCGGTGCCCGCGCGATACGGGATGTAAAATGCGACGCGGTCGAGCAGCCCTTCGTAGCGCTGCTTCACCTTGTCCGCGATGTCGTCGAAGGTGCCCGAAACCGTGTACACGTCGAGCATTTCGTCGGTGATTTCTTTCGCCATTGCGACCCACTCGCCCTTGGCCGCCTTCTCGTTGAGCCGCTGCGCGACGTCGCCCCATCCGTGCATGTCGAGCACGACCTTGTAGGTTCGGGTCGAGGCGTAGAACGAGATCTGCTGGCGAACGGCTTCCCGCGTTTTTTTAATTTCGTCCTGGTTGCGCCCGACGATCACGAACGCGGTCGATTGGATTTCGAAATCCTTGCGCGAGCGCCCAGCTTTCTTGAGCCCCTTCTCGACGTTGGGCAGCACGTACTCGCGCAGATACTTTGGCGAGTTGAACGGATGCGCATGCAGACCTTCGCACAGTTCGCCGGCGAGCCGGATGATATGTTCGTTGACGCCGGCGATGTGAATCGGCAGGTTAGGGAAGTTGTGGCGCGCGGGCGTGAAGAATGGCGTCATCAGCGAGAAGTTGTAGTACTTGCCCTGGAAGGAAAGTTTCGCGCCGCCTTCGGACCAGCATTTGAAAATCGCGCGCATCGACTGCAGGTACTCGCGCAGGCGCGGTACCGGCGCTTCCCACTTGGTGCTGTAGCGGCGCTCGATATGGCCCTTGACCTGGGTGCCGAGGCCGAGGATGAAGCGGCCCTCGGACAGTCCGGCGAGATCCCACGCGGTCGCCGCGGTGATCATCGGGCTGCGCGGAAACGCGATCGCGACCGACGTACCCATTTTGATTCGCCTGGTGTGCTCGGCGATGAGTGCGGCCGGAAGGAAGCCATCGTTGCCTGCCTCGGGAATCCAGATCGCATCGAATCCCGCCGCTTCAGCGGCGCGCGCAGCAGCCGGAACATCGCGCAAATTGCGGGTCGAGAGACCGGTATCGAGTTTCATAGTGTTCGCTCCTGTCAGGATCGCCCAGTCCTCATACCACAGGTAGTAGTTGTGAGGCGCTCAACCACCATCGGTAGCTTCGTTCCGTCAAAAGTTGTCTTTTTGCCGCTCCCAAGGAAACTAACCCCTTCCCCTGGTGGAAGGGGGACAAAATGGAGAGAAAGGGGCGGGTGGGTCAGATTGGCGCATAAGCTAAAAGTAACACAGAACGTCCGCGGGGGTCAGGCTGTATAGTTCATCCCCCCGCCGGAATTTTTCCGACGAGCGGGCGGAATCGTAACAAAGCGGGCGCCAAGCTGGCAAAGACTACCGGCGACGATCCGTGCGGCGGCGAACCAGGTCGAGGGCGCGGGCGGGGTAGTCGGTGATCAGGCCGTCAACGCCCATGTCGAGCAGTTCCGACATCTCGGCTTCTTCGTTCACCGTCCAGACATGCACTTCGACTCCGAGGCGATGCGCGAAGGCGACGCTTTCGGGCGTGACGAGATCCCACGATTCGTGGCGATGCGGGATCTGAACGGCGTCGGCGGGCGGACGATAGCTCAAGTCGCGCGTGCCCATCGCCTGGATGAACATCCCCGATTCGAGGTAGGAAAAGTTGGTCGGAATTTCCGGCGCCAGCCGGCGAATCTCGTCGAGCGGCTGCTGATGCTCGCTGGCAACAAGGACATTGCGGCGCATCGCGGCGCGATCGATCAGGTCGAGCGTCGGCGCGACGACGCTCGGCGTGATTTGCTTGACCTCGACAATCATCCGCAGCTTTGGAAACGCCGCGAGCACTTCGGAGAGGCGCGGCACCCTGATTCCCTTCTCCCTGAATGGAAACGTCGCACCATCGAGCGTGAACATCCGGCCCGCGTCGGCTGTCGCAAGCTCGGCGTATGTCATCTCGGAGATTACTCGGTCGAGCCCGCACATCCGCTTGAGATGTTCATCGTGGGCCACGACGATTTCGCCGTCGCGCGTCATGTGGATGTCGAATTCGAGATACTGAGCGCCGGAGGCGACGGCGGCGCGAAACGATTCGAGCGTATTTTCAGGATGAGTGCCGGCGGAACCGCGATGCGCAAAAACGCGCGGCAGTGCGGGCGTGAAGAAATCAGTCTTGAGATGTTCGCGCATTTCAGATGCGAGGCAATCGCGATCTCAGCAGTAGCCGGGACGCAGCGAACTGGCAATGGCCGGAAAAATCTGGAGTGAAACGGCGAGACGTTCGATCAAAGAGCGCTTTCGGATTCGCGTCAAGGCCCCATGTGTCCAGTCTCGTCGGCCCTCACCCTGCGATCGACGCGCTCAGGGCGACAGAATCCAAGCGACAAGTTGGTTGTCACTTCAGTCGCTTAAACGCCCCTTTTGACCGACCAGCGAAAGTCCGCGCATTTGCCGTGCGGAGCGCGTCGGATATATCAACGCACGCAACGAGTTCACGCGCGATTGGCATCGCGACTGGGCACGAAGATACCAGCGCAAGGTCGCGGCGGATCGAAAGTTAAAACGATTCGTGTATTTACCGCGCGCTAGGGCGCGTTGGGGTCAGATCGAACTGTGCGCGCGAGTTGACTCAAGCGCGCCTCAGAGTTACTTTCGGCATCGAAACGGGGGGTCCGTTGAAGCTTGATTATCGAAAGTCGCCTGCCTCGATCGGATTGACCTGCGTAGCTGCTATTCCGTTAGTAGCATCTCTTCAGCACACACCCGGTGAACTTGGCGGTAGCGCGACTCCAGCCCAGTCTGATTCCGATTTTCGAACCAAGGAGCGTGTCATGAATCGATTCCCGGTTTGGAAAGTAGTCGGTGTGATACTTCTGGTTTCGGGTTTGCAGTCGTACGGCCAGCAGGCAGACGCGCACCCTGCGGCGCTAGCCGAGAACTTCATCGTGTTTGATGTGCCGGGCTCCACATGTGACCCCAGCTTCCCTATATGCACCACCCCGGTCGCTATCAATCCAGAGGGGGCCATCACGGGATACTATGCTGACTCAAACGCTGCGCTTCACAGCTTTTTGCGAGCCAGCAACGGCACTTTCACCAAGTTCGATCCTCCGGGCTCTACATGTCCCTCCTTTTTCAGCGAATGCAGCCAGCCCGCCGACCTGAACCCGGCAGGGGCAATTACGGGATCATACTGTGACGCAATCACTTGCCACGGCTTCCTGCGGATACTCGACGGCACTTTCACCACGTTCGATCCTCCGGGCTCAGTATTCACGCAGGCCAACGATATCAACCCGGCGGGCGCGATCACGGGATACTACTATGACGCAAGCTTCTTTGAGCACGGCTTCCTGCGCGCCCGCGACGGTACCTTCACCACGTTTGATGTCCCAGATGCCGTCAACGGCACGAACCCCAGCCGCATCAACCCGAACGGCGCGATCACAGGATGGTACTATGACGCAAGCTCCTTTGAGCACGGCTTCCTTCGGACCAGCAACGGCACTTTCACCACGTTCGATCCTCCGGGCTCAGTATTCACGCAGGCCAACGATATCAACCCGGCGGGCGCGATCACGGGATACTACTATGACGCAAGCTTCTTTGAGCACGGCTTCCTGCGCGCCCGCGACGGCACCTTCACCACTTTAGATTTTCCGGGCTCAGTGGGCACCGGGGCCGCCGCGACCAACCCGGCGGGGGAGACTACGGGAGGCTACCGAGAAGCGGCTGCGATTCACGGGTTTCTGCGGGTTCCCGACGGCACCTTCACCACGTTCGATCCTCCGGGCTCAATAGCCACCTTCGCCGCCGGGATCAACCCGCAGGGCGCGATCACGGGATCCTACGATGACGCAAGCAAGCTAGGTCACGGCTTCCTGCTGAAGCTTCTGCCAGCCACAAGATAGCGAAGGCTGCAAGTAAAGCCCGCTGTCGCGCAGCAGGCATCGGCTCAGTCGCCGACTGACAGTTCACGGTCCGCGCGCGACGATTCGCGCGTCAAGAAAAAGTAGAGTGAATCCTAGCCACGCTGGCCCGATACAAGTGGCGGGCCTATCGGTTCGGCCTGCAAACGAAGCTCGGCACGCGCCCACGCTGAAACAGGCGAAGGCGGCGTGCGAGCTTGCGGCGAAGGGGCCGTTTCTCAAGTCGTAAAATACGGCCCGACAGTTAGGCGCTGTGCCTTCGCGCGGATCAGGGATAACAGATCGAAACCGCGAGCCCACGTGAGGCGGCGCGGCGGGCGACGCTGCCCTGTTTCGCGGCGCTGACCGTCAAAGGGGCAAGCGGGAAGGCGAACCGGCCCGACGGCGGGCGGGCAGCGCGAAGCGTTCAATCCAAGTGTAAACTGGGGTATCGCGCCAACCGGATGAACGACCCCAAGTTTACGGTCGATTTCGGTCGCCAAAAAAGCGGCGCATTTCCAATGCTGCGCGATTGCCAAACCCCAACGCACGCAACGACTTCACGCGCGATTTACATCGGCTTACATCAAACCTGAGCGACGCGGACGGCAGGAAAGTCGAACCTCGTCGGCGACGACGATGGCGATTTTCCGCGCGAGCGGGCGCAGGCGAGGTTCCCAATGTGTACGAATCGGTACGAATCGGCCCACACCGGGACGCAGCGAACTGGCAATGGCCGGAAAAATCTGGAGTGAAACGGCGAGAGTCAGAGCTAAAGAGTGCTGTCGGATCCCGAGGTTTCGAGGCGGCTGCTGGTGATTCGGCGCAGGTGCCTGACCTTGCCGACGGTGTGATCGATCGTCACGTGGTACATGTCGCCGAACTTGGAGATCGCGGGCTTACGTTCTCCGGCCGCGACCAAGTGGCTGCTAAGGTCGGGCAGTTGCGCCAATGCGGACTGATATTGATCCTTGATGTCCTCGAATATCGCCTTCATCCGCGGTGACACCTGGTGATTCTCGCCGAGTTTCTCGGTCAGAGGATTGACCCAGGCTCCGTCTTTCTCCATCGCAAAGTGCAGATGCGGTCCGGTCGAAAGCCCGGTCGAGCCGACATTGCCGATCAGCTGGCCCATATGAACGGAGGCTCCAGGCTTCACGTCGGGACTGATCTTCGACAAGTGACCGTAGATGCTGATCATCTGATGCTGGTGCTGGATGCGGATGCAGTTGCCGAGCTCGCCCTGCCATCCGGCGCTGATGACGGTACCGTCGGCGACACTCTTAACCGGCTCGCCGTACTTCGCGACCAGATCGACGCCGACATGCGGACGATACTCGTGCAGGATCGGATGATAGCGATGGAAGGTGAAGCCGGACGAAATGTATTCGAAGTTAAGGGGAAACTTGAGCGACTGAGGACCGAGCGCGTGCCCTTGTTCGTCATACAGATGAGGGCGGCCGTGCTCGTCGGAGAAAGAGATCGCAGTCAGCGTGCGGCTGCCGAAGCGAATTTGCGCCGCCTGCACATCGCCAACGAGCGTGTACGAACCGTCGCGGCTGACCTTTTCCTGGTAAATGAGCTTGATCGCTGAGCCCGGCTTGAGCCGATTCAGATCGTGACGATCCGAGAACGCATCCTGCAAAGATTCGACGATCGGTTTGGGGATTCCGTTCTCGGCGGCGGCGCGCTGGAAGTTGTCCTTGACCGCGAACGTCATCTTGATCGGGCGAATGTAATACTCGATGGGCCGAATGGCGGCTTTAAGGACACCCGCGCCGAGGCTCGCGCCGACCACGGTGGTGTTTTGGTCGAGATCGTACCTGAGCCCGCGCATCTCGCCGGTCTCGGGATCCTTATAAAGCGTCAGCGGATGCCCGCTGTGAAAATAGCGGTTAGCGATAACACTCTGGATGTAGGAGGCCCACTGATGCGCGTCCTCAGGCGCCATCCCTGCTTCGCGAAGGTAGCTCTCGATAGGCGCTGTGCGGTCGAGCATCGTGCTGATAGTGATCGACGGCGGAGCGGGTTGAGCCGATTCGGCCCGCTCGACGACGTCGTTGCCGTCTTTGCCGGCATCCAGTTGTGAGCTGAGCGTGTCGAGCGGGGAGGAAAAAGTCTGTGGATTTGCTTGGAAAAACAGGAAGAGGGCGGCGGTGGTCGCAATCAGAGCAACAACCATCCCGGTAAACGCACGTGGATATCCCACGAAGCTTCTCCCCCGAGCTGCCATCGTGAGTCGAAGCTAAGCGATTCGACTTCCCAACGCAACCCTTGCGTATCAAATGTTTGCTCTACTGGTAATGGAAGCGACACGAATTCACGCAGATCCGGTTACAACGGTTACAGATTGACGATCGCGATGAATCAGCGTCGCCGGAGGACGACATGATGTACTAGGGACAGTTGCGAGCCGCCCGATAGCCCTCCTGCTCGGCAGCTTCTCGGCTCGGAAATGCGACGCGATTCGCGGGCGCCATTTTGTCGTAGGTCCCGCATCCCGGCCATGCGTAGATCTTGCTTCGCCGATTACCGACGATCTGTCCGGCGGCCGTCGTCGTCGAAGGAGGCGATGCGATGGCGGGATTCTCGGCCCGAGTCGCATCGCTGGCCGGCCGTGTCCAGATTTCATTCAACAAGCTCGCGAGTCTGAATCCGGCGCGGGCGAGTTGATGCCCGGCGAGCGCGGCACTGCTATCGAGGTAAGAAGAGTCGAGTTCGACCACGCGGCCGGCGACGTTGCTGCATGCTCTTGGTTGGCATGGTTCGATCGGGATGTGCAATGCGGCGTAGATGTCGGAGCGCGCGAGTCGATTCGATTCCCATGCGATAGCGTCGGCGGGAATCCATGAATCGGTCAATCGCTCGGCCGCATAAGTCTGCTCGAGCCGATGCGCGGTCGTCTCCGGCCGTCCGGAGTCGATACTGTCTTCGAGACGGCGCACGACGGTGGTGTCCCAGACGGCGTGAAGATTTCCTGCGCGCGAATCCACCGCAATGCAATTTCCGCCCTCGTCGGCGTCGGTCGCCGCATGAAGCGGTTGATGGACGTCGCCGACAAAGTGGATCAGGAAAGCCAGATCACCGGCGGCGCCGAAGCGGTCGTAGCTCCCGTCCTTGAGGCGCTTTGAGTATTCGGCGATTTTCGCGGTGACGCAGTTTCCGCCGGGGCATCGCGCCGCTATGTCCGCCGGCTTGTCCTGCAGACAGAGGTTGATGAAATGCCAGGGCTCGGTCCGATGATCCTCATGGCGAAACTCGGTATCGGGACGGATGGACGCCGCTTCCATTGCAGTCGCAAGTGCTCGCTTGCCGGCGGACGCGCCCAGGATGGCCGCGACGTGGCTCGCAGCGGCTGGCGTAAGATTATCCGCCGCAATGACCGCGACAATCTTGTGCCCGTCCATACCCCAAGCCCACGCCAACACGGGGATGAGCAGAAGTGCGAATGTAGCAATCGCTACGCAAAGCGCCGATAATCGCGACGATTGAAGATGCGCTCTCAAGCGGCGTGTGCCGCGCGCGGCGGCCGCAAATCGATTGTCACTCGAATTTCGTCATACGGCACAGTTGGCGTCTGCGCCCTTCCCTTGCCGCCCTTGGCTCCAAGTTTCACCAGTCCGAGCCGTTCGAGCAATGCGATGTCGGTGCTCACGTTCTTGTAGTCGCGATCGAGCAGCCCGGCGAGTTCGTGGACCGAAGCCGGCCGATAGCGCGTGATCGCCAGCAACAATTCGAGCCGCTTCTCAGTCAGAATCCGCCGTAGCTCCTCTGCGGTTTCGAAATAGAGACCCGCTTCCTGCGACACGCGGTCGCCGCGAGCCACTCGCCGGAACGCTTCGCGCAGCGCTTTGGTTCGCTCAGCACTCGCGCGGATACCGATGTTAAGACGCCGTGCGTTCATAACTTTCCCTCCAGGATCAAATTCACGTCGCGAAGAAAATCATCGAGCAACGAGTCCTCGTTGACGAACGTGTAGATGGTTTCTTTGCCGCGCAAGTGTCGGCGATGCGGCTTACCCCGATGAATGTCGAAGAGCAAAACCACTTCGCCGCTCACGAGATCCACAATGCAAAGCGAATATCGGATTCCTTCCCGTAGCTCGCGGGTAGGCGGAAAAGCCGAAATCCGAACTTCCTGAGATAGCGCCCACCTCCAATTACATCTCGTGCCTCGAGTATCACCGGCGGCATAGTGATATTATGGCATTCAATGCCATATAAGCAAAGCGGCAAGATGAATCGACATTATCAACTCCCTGCAATGCGGCTAGGCTAGTCCAATGGCGATAGCTGCACTTGATCTCGGCCGACGAAGAATCGGGGTTGCCGTTACCGATGCGGCCGCGATGGGAGTGCATCCGCTGGGTATCGTCGAGCGGCACGCGCTCAAGCAAGACCTCGACGCGATTGCCGCGATGCTGCGCGATCGCGGCGTCAGCACGATCGTCGTCGGGCTGCCGCTCAACATGGATGGCAGCGAGGGCGCGGCGGCCCGCTCTGCGCGGAAATTCGCCGAGCAGTTGCACGAAGCGCTGGCGATCGACGTCGAGCTGTTCGACGAGCGGCTGACCAGCTTCGAAGCGCGCGAGCGACTGGCCGGCATGCCCGCGCGCAAGGGTTCGCGCAAGACCGGGCTCGACGCGCTCGCCGCAGTCGTGATCCTCGAAGGCTGGATGCAGGCGCATCCCGACAAGATCCCGCGTGGCGGCGACTGACGAAAAATCACGACATGAAATATAATTTTGAATCAGATGAGGCTTGCCGCAGCACTGCTGGTGATCGCGATCGTCGTCGGCGCGGCGTACACCGCATTGCGGTACTACTGGCTTAGTCCCACCGAAAAATTTACACCGCCGCGCGAAGTCACGATCGAAAAGGGCGAGTCGTTTCGCCAAGTGGCGAGCGCGCTGGCGGATGCGGGCGTGATTCGCAGCGAAATCACGCTGCGGCTGTACGGCCGGATGAGCACGACGGCGAGCCAGATCAAGCCGGGCGACTATGCGTTCAATGGCGGCGAGCGGATTCCAGATGTGATGCGCCATCTGGTCCGCGGCGATTTCATCGTCGTAACGGTTACGATTCCCGAAGGCCTGACGGTGCATGAGATTGCGGAGCGGGTGGCGCAGACCGGGTTGGTCTGCGCGGACGAATTCGAGAACGCCGCGCGCGACGGCCAGATTGTGCGCGCGCTCGGCCTGATGCCGCTCGGCGCGGAGGGCTACCTGTTTCCCGCGACCTACAAATTTTCGCCGCACGCGAAGACCAACGACGTGCTGACTGCGATGCTCGCGCGGTTCTACCAGATCCTGACGCCGAAGGTTGAGGAGGAGATGTTCGCGGTCGGGCTGGACGCGCGACGGTTGGTCACGATGGCGTCGATCGTCGAGAAGGAAGCGAAGGCGCCGGCCGAGCGGCCGCTAATCGCGGGGGTCTTTTACAATCGGCTGCGGCTTGGGATGCCGCTGCAATCCGATCCGACCGCCGAATACGAGCTCGACGGCGCCAGGGAATCGGCCACCCGCGCGGTTCATACGACATCGGCTTTCAACACTTACGACTTCACTGGATTGCCGCCGGGCCCGATCGCGAATCCCGGGTTGAAATCCATCGAAGCGGCGCTGAATCCGGCGCCGACCGACTATCTCTATTTTGTCGCGCGCCAAGGCGGCACCCATGTCTTTTCGAAGTCGTACGACCAGCAGCGCCGCGCAATCGCGTCCGAGCGGAAGGCGGCGGCGGACAAACCGGCTTCGGCGCCGGTAAAATAAGGCAGTGCGGGCCGCCGATTGGACGGTCGCATCTGTGTCGATTAGGCTATAATTTCTATCCTGTGGACAATCCGGTCGAGACAATCGGCGCTGCCAGCACGCGAATCGCGCGGCTAACCGCCATTCGCGTGATGTTGTGCGCGATTGCGCCGGCGCTCACCGCGATCGCGCTGGGTGCGCTGCTCGAGCCGATCGGCGAGCTGACGTGGGCGCGCTACGGCTATTCGCTGGCACCCGATCGCGCGACGGGGTTGAGCCTCGCGTTGATCGGTGCGGGACTGTTGGTGCTGGCGGCGGGTCTGGTCATGGCCTTTCGCGCGTATCGGCGCGCCAGCGACTTTATCGGGGCCGCCGCCGAGCTCGACGACCTGCTCGAATGCAACCAGGAGATCGTAACCTTCGCCACTCTGGCCAATCCGGCCGCGCCGGAAAGCAGCCGGGCCGGGCGCACGCCGCTGTTCCCGGTTCTGTGGCGGCGCGCGATTGCGTTGTTCGGCGGCCTCGACGTGCGCCGCGAGTTCAGACTCGAAGCCGGCGAGCCGCTCAAGCGCTCGTCGATTTTTGCGGGCGTGGTCGCGCTGGCGATGGTGCTGGCGACGCTGGGATTGGTGCGCGCGCCGACGCCCGAGAATAGAGAAGCCGCCAAGCTGCGCGCGATCGCCGAAGAGATCGCCAGGACCGCGACCAGCGCCGACGATATCGCGCTGGCGAACAAGATTCGTGCGGCCGCCAACGCGCTGGAAAATAGCAAGCTGCCGCCGGAAGAGAAAAAGGCGCGCATCGAAGATGCGATGAAGCAGGCCGACAAGGCCGCTGAAAAGCGCAACAACAGCCAGTCCGGAAAAAATCAGGGCACCGGCAAATCAACGGCTCAGAGCGCAAAGGGCAACGGCAAAGGTCAAGGCCAGGGCAACTCCTCAGGCGCCGGCAGTGGCGAAGGCAAGGCCGGCACCGGCGCCGGTCAGAACATTGGCGGCAATAATCCAGGTCCCGGCAAAGGCGGCACGGGCAACAATTCAGGCAAGAACGACAGCGGAAAGGGCACTGCGAAGAACGATCAGAACAAGGGCAACCTGTCGAACGTCGAACTGCAGAACGAACTCGCGAAGGCCGAAGCGCAGGTCGAGACCGCCGACGCGAAAAATCCGGGCCCCGAGAGCAAGCCCGGCGATGACAAGAATCAGGGCGGCGCCAACAAGCCCGGCGACAAGTCCAATCAGAACAGCGGCAGTCAGCCCGATCCGAACCGGCCCGGCGAAATCCCGAAGCCGGGCGCCAACGGCGATCGCAATATCCCGGCGGCCGGCGGCAATCCAAAAAATAATAAGGACATGGGCTCGAACCTGGGCGATACGCATCTCGGCGAGATGCCGACGTTGACCAACGCGCAGCGCTTCCTGAAGCCCGGCGAAAAGGGTTCGCCGCTCGACATCAAGGACGCGCGCTACGTAATGTTCCGGCTGCCTGGCGCGCCGACTTCGGGCAACGGCGGGAAAACCGTGCTCGACACCGATCGGCCCAAAGCGACGACGGCTTACGTCAATGCGCCGCTTGCACCGACCAGCGACAACGCGCCGCCCGACGAGCGACAACTCGTGCCGCCGCGCTATCGCGACATGATTCACTAGACTCTGCAAAGGAAGGACAACGGATGGGAGCGGCTCCTCAACAGGTTTCACCCGACCAGCGGGTAGCGGATTTTCGCAAGATTTTTTCGCGCGCCGAGAGCGAAGTAGCGCGCGTAATCGTGGGCCATCGCGAGGTCGTGCGTAAGCTGCTGACCGCGCTGTTTTGCGGCGGCCATATTTTGATCGAGGGCGTTCCGGGCCTCGGCAAAACCTTGATGGTCAAGGCGGCCAGCGAAACGCTCGGGCTGAGCTTCAAGCGAATCCAGTTCACACCCGATCTGATGCCCTCGGACATTATCGGCACACAGGTGCTGACCGAGGCCGACGGGCATCGCGAGTTCCAGTTCAAGCCGGGCCCGATCTTCGCTCACATGGTATTGGGCGACGAGATCAATCGCGCGACGCCCAAGACGCAGTCGGCGGTGCTCGAGGCGATGGAAGAGCATCAGGTCACCGTCTTCGGCACCACCTATGTGCTCGATCCGCCGTATATTGTGCTCGCCACGCAGAATCCGATCGAGCTCGAAGGCACCTATCCGCTGCCCGAGGCGCAGATGGATCGGTTTATCTTCAAAGTCGTGATGGGCTCGCCCAAGCCCGAGGAGTTGCGCGAAATCCTCAACCGCACGACCGGCACGGCGCAAAACAGGATTCAGCCGCTGTTCGAGCCGGCGCGCGCGCCGCAGGCGATCGAAAATCTCAAGGCGCTGGTGCGCGAGGTGATGGTGGCCGAGCCGCTCGAGCGCTACATCATCAGCGTGATCGGCGGATGCACGCCGGGCGGTCCCGGCGCGATCCCGGAGGTCTCGCAATACTTGCGCTTCGGGCCGAGTCCGCGCGGGGCGCAAGCGATGATATTGTGCGCCAAGGTTAACGCGTTGCTCGCGGGCCGCGTGAGTGTGAGCTACGACGATATCGACGACGCCATCGTGCCGTGCCTGCGCCATCGCCTGCTGCTCAACTTCCAGGCCGAGGCCGAGAGTGTGTCCGCCGAATCGATCCTCGAGCAGGTGATAAAGCGGCTCAAGAAGCCGCGCACGTAGCCGATGTTCGGACTGCCCGATGAGTTTACGCCGGGGTTTCTCGCCCGGCTCGAAAAGCTCAGGATCAGAACCCGCCAGCGCTACGCCGGGCTGGGCCGGGGGATGCACCTGTCGCCCAAGCGCGGCTCGTCGCTCGAGTTCAACGACTATCGCCACTACTCGCCCGGCGACGATTTCCGCTACATCGACTGGGGACTCTACGGCCGCAGCGACAAGCTCTACATCAAGCTGTTCCAGGAAGAGGAAGACCTGCTGACCTACATCTTTGTCGATGCGAGCGCGTCGATGGGCTATCCGGCGAGCGACCGCAAGTTCGAATCCGCGATGCTGACCGCGCTCGCGCTGGCGTACGTCGCGCTGGCCAGCGGCGACCGCGTGATGCTGCGGGTGCTCGGCGGCAGCGGCACAAAGGTCAATCCCTCGTTCGTCACCGGACGCCATCGAATCGTCGAGCTTGCGCGCCGCCTTGCCGATCTCAAGCCGGGCGGGCAATTCGACTTCGCGGCTACGCTCGCGAGCGAGATGCTCTCGATTCGCCGCGCCGGCAAGGTCTTCATCGTTTCTGATTTCCTGATGCTGCTCAATTCGGTCACGCGTGGGCTCGGGATGTTCAGGGCGGCGTCGATGGATCTGACGGCAGTGCAGATTCTGGGCGGGCGCGAGCTCAATGGACAGGGACTCGACGGCGACGTTGAGGTAATCGATTCGGAATCGGGCGAGCGGCTGCGCGTATCGATCGGTGAGCGCGAACGCACGCAATATCGCGAGACGATGCTGCGGCTGACGCGCGAAATAAAATCATTCTGCCTCAAGCGCGGATTGCACTACTCACTCTACACGACTGACCACGACTTCCAGCAGTTCTTCGTCCGCGCGACGCGCGAGCTCGGCCTCGCGCACTGAAGAGTTATCCGATGGGACTCCTCTACCCAGGTGAGCTCATATTCGCCGCACTCATCCCGGCGCTGGTGCTGGCATATCTCGCCAAAGAGCGGCCGGCGCGGGTGACCGTCTCGAGCGTGATGGCGTTTCGCGCGCTGCGCGGGTTCCGGCGCGAGCGTTTCGGCGGATGGCCGCGGCTGGACTGGATGTTCTTCGCCGAGGTTCTCATTCTGAGCCTGGTGGTGCTCGCGCTGGCGGGTCCGTTCATCTGGAAAAAGAGTTCGCCGCTGGCGGTGGTGCTGGACAATTCCGCGGCGATGCAGGCGCTGACGCCGTCGGGTAAGAGCCGCTTCGACCTCGCGCGCGAAAAGCTCGACGCCGAACTGTCGGCCGAAAATTTGAGCGGCGAAATTTCCGTATACGTCACCGCGCCGCAGCCGCGCCGCGTCGCGCCGCCGTTCATCACGCTGACCGAGGCGCGCCTGGCGCTGTCGCGCATCAAGCCGAGCGACGCGCCGAACGATCAAACGACGCTCGAAAACTTTCTCAGCAACCTCGCCTCGGAGGCCCGTGTCGCGAAGGTGATTTTCGCCGGCGCCGGCGCGTTGGCCGCGCCGGTCCCCGCGCGCATTCATCCGATTGCGGTCGCTGACCCGGTTGCGAACGCCGCGATCGGCTCGTTCACGCTGCGGCGCGAAGTCCTTGGCGCGGAAGCACTTCACGCGAGCCTGACTATCGCCAACTTCAGCCCTGAAACCCGCACGCTCGATCTCGTCGTCACTGGCGACGGCAAGGAAGTCGCCCACGCCAAAGAAGCGCTCGGCGCGCGCGAGACCGCGACCCTCGAATTCCCGGCTATTCCGCCCGCGCGCATCTACCAGGCCACGCTCAAGCCCGACGACGCGCTCGCGCTGGACAACGTTGCCTACGCGACCGCCGGCTCGGTCAAGAACGTGTCTATTCTCTTCGTCAGCCCGACCCCCGCCGACGCCGACGGACTGAGTTCAATTCCCGGCGTCGCCGTCACCGCGCGAACTCCGGACACCTATTCGCCCGCTGAACTCGGCACCTTCGACCTCGCAATCTTCGAGTACGCCGCGCCCAAGGAAATGCCCGACGTGAACACGATGCTGGTGATGCCGCCGGCGGGCGATCCAGTCTTCGGACTTACCGTGACTCCCTCCGCGAAGATCCAGATTGCCGGATGGCGAACGACCGACACGCTCACCGACTCGGTGAATTTCCGCCTGCTCAGTCTGCGCGGCGGTGAGTATTTCGGAGCGCATCCATGGATGAGCCAGGTGGTGAGCGGCGACGGCGGCGCGCTGCTGCTGAAGGGCGAGCGTGGCGCGCATCGATTTGTCGCAACCGGATTCAATCCGTTCCCGTACCTCGGCAAGCGCAACCTGCCGATGTCGGTGCTGACGCTCAACGCGATCAGCTATCTCGCCGGACTCGGCGGCAGCAGCGGCGGCTACCGCACCGGACAGCCGTGGCTGGCGCCGGCGGGCGTCGAAAGCGTGGTGCTGCCGTCGGGACAAAAGCGGACCGCTCGACCCGGCACGCTGTTCAGCGACGTGTCGGAGCAGGGAGTATATGAGCTGGTCGGTCCGGGCGGCGCCGAGACGCCACGCGCGGTTAATCTCGCCGACCTGAGCGAATCCGATCTGTCCAGTTCGCCGCTGCTCAAGGTCGAAGCCGCAAATTCGGGGGCCGCCGCCGGATCGCCGCTGCAAAAATCCTCGCTCAGTGACTACCTGCTGTTGGCGATCATCGCGCTGGCGGCTCTGGAAGCGCTCATCGTCTATCGACGCCGTCGCACCGCCGAGGCCGCGCTGTGAATCCCGCCGGCATGCCGCATGATCTGAGCTTCGCCCATCGCGAGGCGCTCTCCCTGCTCGCGATCCCGGCGGTCGTGCTGCTTTGGGGTCTTATCAACGCGCGCGAGCTTCGTCGCGTGTTTGCGCCGCTGATGCGCGCGATGGTGCTCGCGCTGTTCGTGGTCGCGCTCGCCAATCCGCAGCAAGTGATGCATTCGGAAGGCGCGGCGCGGCCGGCGATCGTCGATGCAAGCGCGAGTATCACGCCTGCGATGCGCGCGTGGACGCTCAAGCTGCTGCACGACGACCTGGGCTTGCGCGCCGGAGATCCCGCGTATGTGTTCGCGACTATCTCGACGCCGCAATCGATCGGCGCGGTCGAGTCGGCGTTCGCCAATGGCACTGGATGCACTGAATGCGGGCCGGATGCGACCAATCTTGAGGCCGCGCTTTACCGAATCGCCGCGGACCCCGACGCGCACGGCGGCCCGGCCGTGATGGTCACCGACGGCTGGCAGAATCGGGGCGACGCCGACCGCGCGATCGGCGCGATCGTCAACGCCGGGATTCGCCTCGACATCTTCACGCCGCCGGGCGCGCGCTCGATTCCCAATGTCGCGATGACGTCGCTCTCGCTGCCGCCGGCGCTCGAAAAAGCCGCGCCGTTCGAGCTCGGCGTCACGCTGGAAAATCTCAACGATGCGGCGGCGACCGGCACCATCGCAATCGAGCGCGACGGCGCGCTGATCGATCAGCGCAAAGTGACGCTGGCGCGCGGCGCGCAGCGCTTCGACTTCCCGGTGCGCACCGAAACCGCCGGCCTGGCCTCGTATTCCGCGACCTACAAGCCCGAAAATCCCGCTTTTGATGCGTACCTCGAGGACGACTCGCTGAAGGGATGGGTCGGCGTGGGCACGCGGCGCAAGGTTCTGATTCTGACCGACAGCGCCAAGGACGCGAACTATCTCGGCACCGTCGTCAACCGGATGGGACTCGAGCCCACTATCGTGCCCGTCACCGGCGGGATTTGGGACGGCGCCGTCGCGGGCTACGACGCAGTGCTGATCAACAACGTGCCAAGCGAGCGCATCGCGCCGGCTGCACAGAACGCGATGGCGCAGTACGTCAGCCGCGGCGGCTCGCTCGCGATGATCGGCGGCGATTCCAGCTTCGGCCTTGGCGGCTACGCCGACAGTCCGCTCGCCGACGTGATGCCGGTGGCGATGAAGCCGCCGCAGCACAAGGAAAAGAAGCGCGCGCTCGTTTTGATTATCGACAAGTCGGGATCGATGGGCCGTAACGACAAACTCACCTACGCCAAGGCCGCCGCCGAGACCGTGACCAAATCCCTCAAGGACAATGACCTGATCGGGGTCATCGGTTTCGACTCGCAGCCATTCGTCGTCATCCCGCTGCAGACCGTCGGCCAGAGCCGCCCGTATTTCGATCAGATGATCAACCGGCTCTCGGCCCACGGCCAGACTTTTCTGATTCCCGCGCTGCGCGAGGCCGAACGCACGCTCGGCAACAGCGGCGCGCAGGTGAAGCACATCGTGATCCTGACCGATGGCGAGACCGGCGGCACCGCCGAGATGTACTACGACCTGGTCTCGCGGATGCATCATGATGCCGACACGACCATCTCGACGATCGCGGTCGGCACCGAGGCCAACGTCGATTTGCTGCAGGCGATCGCGAAGTACGGCGGCGGTTCGTACTATCAAACCGACAGCGCGAGCAATTTGCCGCGGCTTTTCGTTGACGACTTCAAGGCCCACGGCGGCGAGGTCACGATGGTCGAAAAGGAATTTACGCCGCGCAGCGAAAGCCCCGACGCGATCCTGAAAGACCTCGCATCGCGCCAGATGCCGCCGCTCAAGGGCTACGTCTCGACCGAGATCAAGCCGCGCGCCACCTTGGACATGTACGTCGATCGCGGCGGCACGCGCGAGCCGGTCATCGCGAGCTGGAAGTATGGCGCGGGCAAGGTGATGGCGGTGACGACGGACGCGAGCGGGCGCTGGTCGGGAACCTGGGTTACCACCAATCTCTTTGCGCCGCTGTGGGACCGCCTGCTCGCGTGGATGACGCCTGAGATGCCGGCCGAACCGAAGATCGACGTCGCGCTCGGCTACAACGCGGGCCGAATCAACATCAAGCTCACCGACTACAGCGCCGAGCCCGGCAACGCGGCGCGCCTGGTCACCGTGCTCGTGACGCGGCCCGACGGTACGCGCACTGAAACCGCGCTGACCGAGGACGTCGTGGGCGAGTTGTCGGGCTCGATCGACGCGCCCGCGCCCGGCAACTATTACTTCGAGGTACGCTCGCCCGCCGGCAAGAACAAGAAATTCCCGCCGCTCGCGTTCACCGTCAGCCCGTCGGTCAACGCCGAACTGCCGCGGCCCGAGCCCAACTACGGCTTGCTCGAAAAGCTCGCGTCCGCGACCGGCGGGCGTCTCAATCCATCGCCGGCTGAAGTCTCGACCGAGCGCGCCACGCTCGAGCGCCGGGTTTCGATGAATCCGTACCTGCTCGTCGCCGCGATGATCCTGTTGATTGGCGAAGCACTCGTGCGCCGCCTGACTGCATGAAGAAGCACGACTCAATCCACGCCAACCATCGCGTGCAGCGCGACTATCCGGTCAAGGTGAAATTCTGCCCGTTGTGCGGCGCCGCGATGACCTCGCGCATGCTGATGCCGGAAAACGTCGAGCGCAAAGTATGCACGCGATGCGGCTTCGTGCTTTTTCCCGGTCCCAAACTGGTCGCCGGATGCTTCGTTATCGACAACGGGCGCGTGCTGTTGCTCCGCCGCGGGATCGCGCCGGCGCTCGGCAAGTGGACGTTCCCCGGCGGCTACGTCGATTTCGGCGAGAACGCCGCCGATGCCGCGCTGCGCGAGACGCGCGAGGAAGTCGGGATGCGCGCTGCGCTCGGCCCGCTGCTCGGAGTGTTCAACGATTCGGCGATCACTGTGGTCGTCTATCTCGCGACACCTGGCAAGGAAGCGCCGTCGCTCAGCGCCGAGGCAACCGAGGTCCGCTATTTCGCGCCCGACGACGTTCCATGGCGCGACCTCGCTTTCCCGACGACCACGGACGCCTTAACGACTTGGGTCGCTTCGACTCAAAAACCCCGCCAATCGGCGTAAATTTTTCACTTCGAGCATTAGCACTGCTGACGCGATTGTGCTAAATAATTTATTCCAACACTCCCGGCACCTGCGGCCATTCCAGGTAAGGAAGGTGGCTTTTATGGAACGGGTTGAAGTAGTCGGCGGCAACGTTTTCATCATTCGGACGCGCCAATTGAGTCCAGACTGGTGGTGCTGCGACCTTTACGAGCGGGTCGAAACCGATGCCGGCATCGAGGCCTTCGTGCTCGAGGATTTCGGCCAATCGGAAATCGAGGCTATCGGGATGGCGCTGAGCGACGCGCACGAACCCAATCACGTCCAGCATCATCACCACTGATTCGCGACGCGCCGAATTTCAAACTTTGCCGGCCGACGGCAAAATTTTCTGCCGCTCGTAGTCCTCAATCACCGTCTCGATTGAATCCGCCTGCTCCGGCGACTTGTCGTCGCGGATGCGCACGATTCGTGCGAATCGCAGCGCCATCCCGGCGTCGTAGTTCGGGCTGCGCTGGATATCATTGTATGCGACTTCGACCACGACCTCGGGCCGGACCGTCACGACCCCGTGCGCCTCGGCAGTCTTGAGCGCGATCAGCCGCTCCGTTATCGCGTGGAATTGCTCGTCGCTGAGACCCTTGAAGGTCTTGCCGAGCATCGCAAATCCGCCGCTCTTTGGATCGCGCGCCGCCAGATGGTAGTTGGAGAGCCAGCCGTGGCGGCGGCCGTAGCCCCACTCCGCCGCGACGATCACCAGGTCCAGCGTCCGCGTATGCTTTATCTTGAGCCATCCGCGACCGCGCGCGCCCGGCGTGTACGCGCTCGCCAGCGACTTCGCCATCACGCCTTCGTATCCGGCGGCGACCGCGTCGGCGTAAAATTTCTCGGCGTTGGCGAGATTCGGCTTGATGATTCGTTCGACGATCTCCAGCCCGGCTGACGAAAGCAGCCCTTCGAGCATGGAAATTCTGTCGGCCCACGGGCGATCGATCGTGAAAGCGCCATCGAGCGCGAGCACGTCGAACACGTACAGCTTCAAGGGTTGCTCGATGCGCGCTTTCTCGACGTCGCGGGTGCGCCCAAACCGCCGCATTAGATCCTGAAACGCAGCAGGACGCCCCGACGAGTCCACGCCGATCACTTCACCGTCCAGAATCGCGTGGCGCGCGCCGATTCGATTTACAGCTTCGACCACATCGGGGATGCTCTCGGTGATCTCGTTCAGCCGGCGCGAGAAAATTCGCACCGCGCCGTCACCCGAGCGATGAATCTGCACGCGCGCACCGTCGAGCTTGTGCTCGAACGACAGTTCCGGGCCCAGCGTCGCAAACGCCTCCGCGATATCCGCGACCGGAAACGCAAGCATCGGCTTGAGCGGCTTGACCGCGGGCGAAGATTTCTCGGCGACAGATTTCCCCGCGCCGGGCGTGCGGATCAGTCGCACGACGCGGCCGAGGTCGGCCTCCAGCATGTGAATCCGACGCACCTCGGCGACCGGCCGCGCACCCATCCTGGCGATCGCTTCGAGCATCAGCCCTTCGCTCACGCCGTGACGCATCTCACCGATCAGAATCTTCGCGATATACTTGCCCTCGAACGCCGACGCTCGCGTGAACAGCTCGCGCAGCGCGTCGAGCTTGCGGTTGCGCGCGTGACGTCCCTCGATCGCCGCAACCTCGGCGAATTTTTCGTTGAGCTCGCGAATTGTGAGCGTGGGCTCGGGATCGGTCGCGCGAAGCTTGAGCGTCATCTCGATCGCCTCGCCGAAGTCTTCCGCGGCGGTGAAGATGTCCTCGCCCTGGTCGGCGCTATCGGTCATCTCGGCGACGATCTTCCAGACCGCGCGGCCGCTAATCTGGAGGCGCTTTTCCTCGCCCTGCTCGACCGTGCGGCCGACCATAAAGCGCGCCGCGATCTCGGCTTCATCGACCTCGAGCGCGGCGAGGAACGTGCCCACCGCCTCGGCCATCTGAATCCGGCTCTGAGTCTGGCTGAGCGCCTGGCAGACTTCCGCGAAATCGTAAAACGAGGGCACGTACGAGATTAATCCCGCCCGCCCCGCCCCGCGCAAGCGCCGCGCCCATGTCATCCTGACTAAGCGAGCATCGCGAGCGGCGGGAAGGAGCTCGGACAGCTTCGCGCCAGCGGAGCCGGTTCCGGTTTTGAAATCGCGCAGCGGCCCTTTTCTCAGGCAGTCATCGGGTGCGATTTTACGAACGGCACGAATACCTTCACGAATTCATCGCGCGCGTCCATGAAGGCGTGGCCGACGGCCGGGATGATGTGCAATTTCGCGCCGGGTATCTGCGCCGCGATTATCTCGGAGTTGTTCGCCGGGATCAGCACGTCCTCGGCGCCGGTCACGACCAGGGTCGGCGCCTTGATTTGCGGCAGCCGGTCGAAAGTCTTCAGCGTGTAAGTCGCTTCAAGCTGGCGCTGGAACGCGTACGGCGGCGTCGGATATTTCAGCAGCCGCGGAATCGCAGCCTCGAGCAGGTCGCGATGCTCGGCGATGTATTTCGGCGTATGGCCGAGCGGCCATCCGCGCCGAATCACGTCCTCCGGCGAAATGCCCTCGCGCGGTGCGGTCAGAATTTTTAACGATTCGGGCGGCGGCGGCACGCCATGCGTCCCGCCCGCCGTCGTGCATCCGAGCGTGAGCGTCGCCGTACGCTGCGGATGCCGCAGTGCAAATTCCTGCGCGATCATTCCGCCCATCGAGACGCCGAAGATATGCGCGCGCGGCACATCGAGCTGGTCGAGCACGCCCGCCGCATCATCGGCGAACATCTCGATCGAGTACGGCGCGTCAGGCTTGTCGCTCTGTCCGGTGCCGCGATTGTCGAATGTGATCACGCGCAGCGAGCGCGCGAGTTCGCTCACCAGCTCGGGTTCCCACTGCGCCGAGCTGGCGCCGAGGCCCATGATCATCAAGAGCGGCTCGCCCTTTCCGGCAACGTCGTAGTTCAGGTTCACTTCGCCGACTTTGATCTTTGGCGTTTCGATATCCTCTACTTGCTGATGCAGAATCCCTGCTTCTCCATGTACTCGACCGAGTTCCCCG
The DNA here is from genome assembly GCA_963717005.1 of uncultured delta proteobacterium. Taxonomy (GTDB): domain Bacteria; phylum Desulfobacterota; class Binatia; order Binatales; family Binataceae; genus Binatus. Next base: position 1,920,386 of record OY970324.1, on the reverse strand, counting down.
TCAACGGGGTCAGTGCCGTCGCGTCGGCCCGATAGACCGAGGTGTGCTGCGGATCGTAATAGCACATCAGCTTGATTGCCTGGCCCGCGGGAATCTGAAACTCGATCGACTCCGGCATATTGGACGCCCCGTATGAACTCGCCGGCGCGGGCTGCGACGGCGGCGCCCCTCCCTCGGTCTGGCACATCTTGACCGCGTCGATTTCACAACTGCCGGCCGCAGCGGGCGCCATCTGCATGCTCGTCAGATCCATCCCGGGTGGAGTTGGTCGCTCCTCCTTGCTCGAGCACGCCGCGATACAGGCCGCGATCGCCATCAGGATAGTAATCGCATTGGCTGGTCTCATCTGGATACGAACTCGCCTCTTCAGGCCGCGGTTGAGGCAATCCTCGCGACGTCGCCGCGCGCGATCCCTTCGCCTCCAGTCTTACGGCATTTGAGGATCAGCTCGCTGCGCGCGATGTAGGCGGTCTCCTCGATCACGATTCCGTAGCGCGTGAGAATCTCGCGCAGCTGCTCGAGCGTGTAATGCGTGATGTGCTCGTCCTTGTATCCACCCGGCATCAGGAAGCCGTAAACCGGTTCGATGATCCGCCAGCCAAGAGTCGCGTAGTCGGGCGTGCCGAGGATAAGCGTGCCGCCGGTCCTGAGCACCCGCCGCATCTCGCTGAAAATCGACTCGTCGTATCGAATGTGTTCGATCACTTGCGAGCTCATCACGCAGTCGAACGAACCGTCCTTGAACGGCAGCGCGAAGGCCGATCCGTTGACCAGCGGGATCTCGTAGCGGCGCAGAAAACGGAGTTTCGCGAAGTTGAAGTCCATTCCGACCACGTTGTTGAGGCTCTGCACGATAAGGCTCGAGCCGCATCCCGCGTCGAGCACGCGATCCGCGCCGCGCGCCCATAGCACGGTGATCCGATGACGGCGGCGCTGCCAGTAGCGCTGCGGCGGAATCAGGCTGTAGAAAGCGCGTTCGTCGTAGTCGGCGGAGGCAAGCGAGTTGCGGATTTTCCACAGCGACAGCGAAGAACGGAAAATCTTCCAGCCGAAGCTGAACAGCTTCGCGTGCGATCGTCCCGCGCCGCGCGGAAAATAGGTGAACGGAACTTCCACCACGCTGAATCCGTTGGCGTAAGCCTTGACCAGGATTTCCTCCTGCACCTCGAAATTTGCCGACGTCAGTTTCAGGTCCGCGAACACCTCGCGCCGGTACAGGCGATATCCGCTGGACATGTCGAGCACCGGTATCGAGAGCATTCGCCGCAACCCCTGGTTCAGAAACCAGCTGGTCGAGCGGCGGATAAAGTCGGAGTACGCGACCCCGCCGAGCACGTAGCGCGACGCGACCACGATGTCCGCACGGGTGCGCGCCCGCCACATCTTGAGGACGAAATCCGGGTCGTGCGACTGGTCCGCGTCGAGCGTCAGCAGGTAGTCGCCGCGCGCCTCCGCAATCCCCGTCTCCATCGCGCCCGCGTAGCCGCGACGGCGTTCGCCCACGACTCGCGCGCCGAGCGCCTGCGCCGTTTCGCGAGTCCCGTCGGTCGATGGACCATCGATCACGATGATCTCGTGACTGATCCGCGCGCGGTCCAGTAGCGCGATGAGCCTGGGGATCAGCACCCGCAGGTTTTCGGCCTCGTTCATGACGGGTAAGATTACGGAAATGTCCATGCGGGCTCAGTTTCCTTTATGCCGCGCCGCGAGAAAAGGGAATACGCGAGTGGCGCTCGCCGAAACGTCGCGCGCCGGCCCCGCGCTGTAGTAATCTGTTGAGGCTGATGAGGATGGGTGTGCGGAAAAAATCATTTTCGATAACTATTGCGTTCGCGGCGATCGCCATTTTGGCGGCAAGCTCCACACCTTCGTTGGCGAAGGTCATTCACCGGCATCCGGTCGCACCGAAGCCGCACGAAGAAGTCCCGATCGTTCCGCTGACATCGATTCACGTGCTCGGCGACCGGCCGGCGCCGTTCGCACTCGACGCAAGGGCCGCCTTCATGATCGATGCCGACACTGGCGCCGTGCTCTACGCCTACAACGAGCACGAGAAGATGCAGCCCGCGAGCCTCGCCAAAATAATGACCTTCTACCTCACCCTCGACGCGCTGAAGGCCGGCAAGATTGCGCCGACGACCGAGATCACGATCAGCGAAAATGCCTGGCGGCTCTCGATGAACGATACCGTCTCGCGAATGTTTCTCGGCGTCGGGCAAAAAGTCGCGGTCAACGATCTGCTGTTCGGCCTGATGGTGTCGTCGGGCAACGATGCCGCGGTGGCGCTCGCGGAATACCTCGGCGGCAGCACCGATGGGTTCACGCAGATGATGAACGACAAGGCCAAAGAGATCGGGCTCAAGGAGACTCACTTCGACAACCCCGATGGATTGCCGGAAGCAGGCGAGTTCACGACCGCGGCCGACATGGTCACGCTTGCGCACTCGCTGGTGATTCATCATCCCGAGGCGATCAAATACACCTCGGCCAAGGAATTTACTTTCGACAAAATTTCGCAGCCCAACTTCAACCGGCTGCTGCTGCACGACGCGCGCGTTACCGGGATTAAAACCGGCCACGTTGACGAAGCCGGCTATCACCTGGTCGCCTCGGCGACCTCGAACGGGATGAACCTGCTGTCGGCGGTGCTCGGCGCGCCCAGCGAGACGAAGCGCATGACGGAATCCGAAAAGCTGATCGATTGGGCGTTTCGCACCTTCGTCTGCTACCGTCCCGATTTGAAAAAGTCGATGCCCGCTACGATTCCGGTGCACGACGGCGTCGCCGACACTGTCGCGATCGGCCCCAACGGCGACGCGGCGTTCACGCTGGGCCGCGGCGAAGAGAGCCGGGTGACGGTCCAGTTCGAGCCCTCGGTCCGGTTCCTGGAGGCGCCCGTTCAAGCCGGAGCTTCGGTCGGCGATCTGACGGTACTGCTCAACGGCAAGCCCCAAGCGACGATTCCGATCGTAGCCAAAACGGCCGTCGAACGCGCGGGATTCTTCGGCCGCCTGCGCCAGAAGTTCACCCGCATGCTGTAAAGCGCCGCGCTACGCTTCTAATTCTTCGAGCAGCGCTTTTGCCTCGCGCAGATCGCTCGTATCGAACCCCTCGGTGAATTCCGCGTATGCCGGCGTCAGCGTCGCGCGAGCCTCTTTCCCCCGGCCGGTTTTCATCAGTAGTCTCGCCAGGCTCGTTGCCGCGCGCAGCCTCCACGAATTCGCTCGTTGCCGCTCCGCAATCTCGATTGCGCGCCGGAAGCATCGCTCGCCTTCGCTGGCGCCGTCCGCACGCAGCAGCATCGCCTCGCCGCGCAGCCGATGAACTTCAACTTCGAGCAGGCGATGATCCTTTTGCTCGATTCGCTGCGCTACCTGATCCAGCGCTCGCAGACTTTCGTCGATTCGCTTCATCGTAATGTAAACTTCCGCCAGCATGACGAATGAGAACGTGTAGATCAGGTCGGCCCCGGCGGCGGCCAAATCGTCCACCGCTTCTTGCAGCATCGCGAGCCCCGAGGTCATCGCCGCCGCATCGCCTCTACCCTCGCCTTCGCCGGCGATCGTGCGCGCCAGACACATTTTCCCCGCCGCCAGCCAGAACGGCAGTCCGTTTTCGCGCGACAGTTCTATAAGGGCCTCCGAACGCGGCCGCACCTCGTCATACTCATGCCGGAAATGCATCAGCACGATCGCATACAGGTTGGCGAACGCGACGCTGAAGGGACGCCGAAGCTGCAGCGCCATGTTGTTCGCCTCGTCCATCCGCCGCTTCGCCTGATCCGGGAATCCGGCCATGTGCAGCGCCCACGCAAGATTGCAGCGCGACGGGGTGACCGGCGCCTGCATCATCGGCAGGTAGCGCGGAAGATCGCGGTCGAAGGCTTTGCCGGCCGTTTCCAGGTGCTCGCGCGCCGCGGGAAATTCTCCCAGCCAGAGACACGACGCTCCCATCGCGTTGTGCGCCGCGCCGCTCGCAAGATCGCTCCCCATCCGCCCGGCCATCGCGAGCAATCGTTCCGCCAGCACGCGGCTTTCGCGCAATTGTCCATTAGCGTGATCGAAGCTCCATAACCCCACCAACACGCCGAATATCTCGGGCGTCTCGCCCGCGCTGCGGCAAAGTTCCTGTGCGCGCGCGATGTTGGCCGCCAGCTCCGGCGACGAAAATCCCTGGACCGCGACAATCAGCGGTCCCAGCATCATCTGGATCTTCAGCTCAATCTGATCGCGCTCGCGCGTTTCCGGCATTGCCGCGATCAGCCGCAACGCCTCGCGCGCATAGCCGATCGCGTCGTTGTACGCCGAGCGCGCTCCCGCCTGCTCGGCCGCGCGCCGCAGGTATTCGATCGCCTTCGACGCGTTGGCGCTGCGGCTGTAGTGATGCGCCAGCTCCGCCAGGTGATCGTCGAGCGTCGCCGCGAACGTCTCTTCGAGCGCCGTCGCCGTGCGCTCGTGAATGATCCTGCGCCGTTGCATCAGGACCGAGTTGTACGCGACTTCCTGCGTCAGCGCGTGCTTGAAGGTGTATTCGTTTTCGGGAAACGCCGGCTGCTCGTAGATGAACTCCGACGCCTGCAGGTTAGCCAGCATCGGCGCGAGTTCGTCATCCGGCTTGCCGACCACGCGCCGCACCAGCCCCATCGAAAATTCCTTGCCGATTACCGCCAGCGATTGCAGCAGGTCTTTGTCCGCCGGCGCCAGCTTGTCGATGCGCGCGGCCAGGATGCCCTTGACGGTGGACGGTATCTCGATCGACGTAAGCGGCCGCGCCAGCGAGACCGCGCCGTTGCGCACCAGCACGCCCCGGTCGAACAGCACCTGCACCATCTCTTCCATGAAAAACGGATTGCCCTGCGTGCGCTCGATGATCGCCGCCTTCAGCGAATCGATCGCGGGGTCGTCGCCGAGCATCGCCGACAGCAGCTCGGCCGCGTTGTCGGGTCCGAGCGGATCGAGCCGCAGCTGCGTGTAGTAGGTCTTGTTGCCCCAGTGATGCCGATACTCGGGCCGATAGTTGACCATCATCAGGATTTGCGCGGTGCCGATCGAATCAGCGACCAGGTTCAGCAGCGCCTCGGACTCCGCATCGACCCAGTGCAAGTCCTCGAAAATCAAAATCAGCGGCTGGTTCAGGCTCTCGCGCACGATGAGACTCTTGACCGCCTCGCGCGTGCGCCGGCGCCGGATCGAAGGATCCATTTCGTCGAGCAGCGCATCGCCCGACGGAATTCCGAGCAGCGCAAACAGATGCGGCAGCGTATCTTCCAGCGCGCGATCGAGCGCCAGCACCTTGCCCGTGACCTTCTCGCGCCGCGTCCGCGCGTCGTCGCGATCCGCTATCCGGAAATAACTCTTCAGCAAATCGACCACCGGCAGGTACGCCGACGCCTTGCCGTGCGAGAACGAAAACGCCTCGAGCACCAGGCACTCAGCTTGCCGGCGCATCTTGAATTCGTGAAACAGACGCGACTTGCCGACTCCCGCCTCCGCCATCGCCGCGACCATCTGCCCATGACCGCCGCGCGCCAGCTCGAGCGCCTTGTCGAGTTGCTCCAACTCCGCGCGGCGTCCGACAAATTTCGACAACCCGCGCGACGCCGACATCTGCAGCCGCGTCCTCAACGGACCGATTCCAAGCACCTCGTACACGTTGATCGGATCGCTGACACCCTTGATTCGCGCCGGGCCAAGCGCCTTCAACTCGAAGTAGCCGGCGGTGAGTTTCTGCGTCTGCTCCGTGATGACGATCGATCCGGTCGGCGCCAGCGTTTGCATCCGCGCCGCCAGGCTCATCGAATGGCCAATCGGCGTGTACTCGGTATGCGCGTCGTCGGTGCGAATCGATCGCACCACCACTTCGCCGGTGTTGAGTCCCACCCGGATTTCGACCGGCGGACTTCCCTGTGCGCGCAATCCGGCCGAATACTTAGCCATCTCCTCCTGCACCCGCAGCGCCGCGTAGAGTCCGCGCTGCGCATGATCCTCATGCGCAACCGGCGCGCCGAACAGCGCAAAGATTCCATCGCCGGTGGACTGCACGATGTAACCGTCGTAGCGATGCATCGCGTCGATCATCAGCTTCAGCGCCGGATCCACGATCGCCCGCGCCTCTTCAGGATCGAGCCCTTCCATCAGGTCCATCGATCCTTTGATATCGGCAAACAGCGCCGTCACCGTCTTGCGCTCGCCGCCCGCCGCGTCGGCGGCCTCCTGCTCGATCCTGACGCGAACCGCGGGCGCGACCGCCGGCGCAGGAGCCTTGACGCTCGCGATAGCTTCCCGAGCCACCGCCAGCGCTCCACCGCATTCACCGCAAAATTTGAATTCAGGCGGATTTTCCAATCCGCAGCGCGGACATTTGCTTCGCAGCGCAGTTCCGCAATTGCCGCAGAACTTCATCCCGGCCGGATTTTCAGCGCGACAACTCGTGCATCGCATGGCGATTGAGTTTATCCCGGCGCCGCAGTTTGGCCTAACGGGTTCAGCCAAGCAGGCGGTTTTTTTCTGTTCCCCTCTCCTGAAGGGAGAGGGGTTAGGGGAGAGGTCGCCCGCGATTCAGGATTCTGCCTTTTCCACTCACCACTTGAGCCCCATCGCCTCAGTCAGGAACTTCATGAACGGCGCCGACGACGCGCACGCTTTCGAAAACAAATCCATGAACTCCGCCGAGCAGACTTCCTTTTCTGTGAACTCTGTTCCGCCGATGAAGTCTTTGCGCTTGAGGTCTGCGATCATCGGATCGCCGGCGTCGTAGCCCTTGGGCGGACGCGACAGCATGTCGCCCATCATTACGAATCGCCCCGCGAATTTGCGATCGTTCACCGCGGCCTTCCATTTCGCCGGATGCGCGACGATCGCGTCACGAATCTTCGCGATCGTCTCCGCCTGCGGATGCCATACACCAACGCCGGCGAATGCCTCCGCCGGCGACAGCGACAGGTAAAACGACGGCGAGTTGAAATGCCCGCCGTCGCGATGCCCGAATGCCGCCGACGCGTTGGTGTGATACGGCGTCTTGTCGCGCGAGAAGCGCAGGTTGCGGTATATGCGCATCATCGATCCGCCGCTCGGCCGCGGATCGGCGACGTAGCGCGTGCTGATTTTGCGCAGGCGCGGCGCGAAATCCGCGATGAACTCGAGCATCGGCTCGCGCACGTCGCGCTCGTAGCGCGGTTTGTTCGGGAGGAACCAGTCGCGATTGTTGTTGCGGCTCAGTTCCTCGAGAAATTCGAAAAATCGCGGAGTGAAGTAGCGCTGTGCCATCGCTCGCCGGTCACGCCCGCATGAATTCGTTCAACATCTCGAAAAAGCGCTCCGGCTGATCGCGATGCACCCCGTGGCCCGCGTTCTCGAACACTTCAAGCCGCGCCACCCCCGGCGTCATCGCGGCCGCGATGTCCTTCGAGTCGGCCACCGGCAGGATCGGATCGAGTTCGCCGGCGGTGATCAGCGTCGGGCACTTTATTTTTCCAAGCTCTGGCAGAAAGTTGAAGGTGTGCGATTCGTGCAGAAAAAAATCCGCCGTCAACTTCGGATTCATCACTATGCGCTGCATCGACTCGGGCGGCGACGGCGTCCGGTTGTACAGCGGCAGACACTTCTTTTGATATTCCGCCATCGCTTCCGGTCCGGGATTCTCAAAAAATCGACGCGCTGCTTCGCGCACTTCGGGGCCGCCCAGCTTGCCGAACATCTCGAGCGATCGATCCTGGCGCGAAACCGCCGCCGTGCTGCTCAGCACCAGCTTGCCCGGATGCTCCGGGTGCCGCGTCGCGTACGACATCGCGACCATCCCGCCGAACGAGACGCCGAGCACGATCGGATGCTCGATTTCCAGCGCCTCGCAAAACGCGCGCACGTCGTCGCCCCACTGCGCCAGATTCCATTTTGCCGGGTCGCCATGATCGCTGCGCCCGTTGCCGCGATGGTCGAGATACACCACCTGCGCAGTCTCCGCGACGCGCGCGAAATCGGGCTTGAAGTTCGAATGATCGAATCCCGGCCCGCCATGCAGCAGCACCACCGTCGGCACTTCGCGCATTTTCGCGCCGTCAGGCCGCAGCTTCGCGCCTTCCACGTCAAAGAACAGCCGCACGTCGCCAATTTTTACCCGCATCGCCGAATCACTAACGCGAACGCGCGCGCGGTGCAAACCTATCTTTCGATGCGTAGATGAAAAATGCCGTCGCGCGCAGTCGACTCGAGCATCACGTAGCCCTCGGCCTCCGCCGCGCCGGGAATGTCGCGCGCGCCGCGCGGATCGTCGAGCGTCAGCTCGAGCACCTCGCCGCGCGCCATCTGCTCGAGCCGCACCTTCGCACGCGCCCAGTTGAGCGGACACTTGACCCCTCGCAAATCGAGGCGGACGGCTTTGCCGCGCGCTTTCATCTCATCAGCAGTCTTACCATATCGCGCGTCCGTGAATCCGCCGCGCCGAATCGCTAAACTGGCGCGATGTTCCTTGAAAGCCCCGAGCTCTACGACGCCATCTATCACTTCAAGAACTACGCGCGCGAATGCGAGATTTTGCGCGCCGTAATCGCGGTCGCAGCGCCCGGAGCGCGCACGCTCCTCAACGTTGCCTGCGGCACCGGCGAGCATGACAAATTTCTGAAGAGTCATTACTCAGTTGATGGCGTCGATCTCAACGAAAATTATCTGCGCGCCGCGCGCGCGAAGAATCCCGCCGGCCGCTACACGCGTGCCGACATGACCGGCTTCGATTTGGCCGCGACCTACGACGCCGTGACCTGCCTCTTCAGCGCTATAGGCTACGTGCGCACCGTCGATCGCATGAATCGCGCGATCGCGAGCATGGCGCGTCACGTCAAACCCGGCGGCGTACTCATCGTCGAGCCGTGGATTACTCCGGAAAACTGGAAACCCGGCAACACTTTCATCCACGCCGGCGAGATCGGCGCCGATAAGGTCGTCCGCATGAGCCTGAGTGGCCAGGAAGGCAACCTGTCGTTCACGCTCATGCACTATTTGAGAGGCACCGCCGACGGCATCGAGCACTACAGCGAACGCCTCGAGCTCGGCCTGTTCACGCGCGACGAAATGACGCGCGCATTCGATTCCGCCAACATGAACGTCCGCTACGACACCGAAGGCCTGATGGGCCGCGGCCTCTACATCGCGCACCACCGCAGGTGACCGACGAAGCCTTGCGCCGATTGATCCAAACCTCTCCTTGTCCGAGGAGAGGTCGGCGTAAGCCGCGCAGCGGTGTCGCCGGGAGAGGTGCAACGCAAGAAAGTGCACCAACGCCGACTCGTCTAATCGCAATGCAGAAACACCAAGCCGGCCGCCCGACAGCAGCACAACAAGGCGCACCTGCGACAGTCAGCGTTGCACCTCTCCCGTCGCTCACCTTCGGTTCGCGCCGACCTCTCCTCGGACAAGGAGAGGTTAGGATCAGGGCGCCGCGCATTTTCTCTTTGCACCGGGCACGGGGGTTACACCTTGCGCGACTGGCCCTTCGCTTCGGCCCAGCCCTGCTTGAGCGGGACCACGTGATGGAAAAATAATTTGCGCTCGACGAAACGCCAGCGTCCGCGTTCGCGCCGATATTTATCCTCGTAGTATCCGGCCGCCGTGACGCTCTCGCCGTTGCGCGCGAAGCGTGCCTCGATCGCGCAAGTCCCGCGCGCCTCGTCGCCGCTCAGCTCGATGATGTGATTCTGGATGAACGGCAACGCGACTTCCGGCTCGCGCACTGACGCGCGATAGAACTTGAGCAGCGCCTCGCGCCCGCGCACCGCCTTGAAATCGGCGTCGCTCACGTCGAGCACGCCGTCATCGGCAAACAGGTTCGCGACCGCCTCGCCTTCGCCGCGCGCGACGTGCCAGCAATAGCGCGCGGTCAGCTCCTTGATCTCGTCGCGATCTTCCAGTTCCTGAACGCGCTGCTCGATCGATTTAGGCATTGTCGTCAGCTCGCGAGCCGTTCGGATGCTCGTTTGAGGATCGCGCGCATCGCATCGAGGCTTTGCGCTCCGACCAGGGGAAATTCGCCGATGAAAAACGTCGGCACGCCGCTGACTCCGCGCTGATGCGCCGCGAGCGAATTATTCTTCAGCCGCATTTCGTACTTCGGCGATTTTATCGCGTCCGCCACTTCACCCGCGTCGAGTCCCGCTTCCGCTGCCAGCCGCACGACCACGCTCGCGTCGCCGATATTCTCGCCCTCGTTGAAATACGCGCGGTAGATTCGTTCTTCGAGCAGCTCGTCGCGGCCGGACTCGCGCGCAAACTCAGTCGCCGCCAGCGCCGCGCGCGAGTTCGTGAACAGGCGCGGCGGCTTGATTTCAAATCCTGCCGCATCCGCCATCGCCACGATTCGCTGCCAGGTCGCCTGACGCGCGGCCGCGTCGCCCAGCCCGCGCAGGTTGTCGGCTGGAATTCCTTCGGCCGGCCAGTCGGGATGAATCTGAAAACCGCGCCACTCGATCTCGAAGTCGAATTCCGGCTTCAGCTTTCGGATCGTTTCGAACCCAACGTAGCAGAACGGACAGATGTAGTCCGAGAACATCACGATCTTCATTGTCATCGCAGGACTCCCGTTGCGCTAAATATAGGACCAGCCCTCAGGCGCCGTCAAAACCGCATTTTCCGCAATAGCGCGGCTGTGTTAATTAGCTGGCAGCGCTGCTGCGCGATTTTCAAACCGAGGTGACGCAATGATTCTCGATTCTCTCAAGCTCGACGGCAAAGTCGCGATCGTCACCGGCGCCGGCCGCGGTCTGGGCCGCGCGATGGCGGTGAAGTTCGCCGCGGCCGGCGCCGATATCGTCGCCGCCGCGCGCACCCAGTCGCAGCTCGACGAGACCGCCGACGCCGTCAGGCAGACCGGGCGCAAATGCCTCATCGTGCCGACCGACGTCACCGTTTCCGCGCAAGTGAACGCGCTCGCGGCGGCGACCCTCAAGCAGTTCGGCAAAATCGACATCCTCGTCAACAACGCCGGCGGCGGCGACGGCACCCTCGGCAAGCAACTGCCCGAAATCACCGACGAGGATTGGCGCCGCGGCATCGACACCAACCTCTCGAGCCAGTTCTACGGATGCCGCGCGGTGATCCCGCAGATGGTCAAGCAGCAGCGCGGCAAGATTATCAACATCGCGTCGGGCTACGGCCTGCGCGGCGGCAAACACAACTTCATGTACACCTGCTCGAAGGGCGGCACGATCCAGTTGACGCGATCGATGGCGCTGACCTACGCGCAGTTCAACATCCAGACCAATTGCATCGTGCCCGGCATCTTCCCGCACAACGAAGAGATGATGCAGTTTTTCAAGGGCGGCAAATTTATTCCGATCGGCCGCGTCGGCGACGACAGCGAACTCGGACCGCTCGCGGTGTTCCTCGCCTCCGACGCGTCCAATCACGTCAACGGCGAGTTCATCGCGATCGACGGCGGCGGACTTGCGGGCGGGATCGCGCCGACCGGAGTGTCGCCGGAAACATCGAACTGAAAACACGGAGCTGAGATGGCCACGTCCAACGCGTCGAATGATTTCTCGCTCGAAGGCAAATCCGCGCTGATCGTCGGCGCCGAGCACTCAGTCGGCCGCGCCGCCGCGGTCACGCTGGCCGAGGCCGGCGCAAAAATCGCGATCGCCTCGCAAGAGCCCGGCACCGACAAGCAACTCAAGGAAATCGCCAAGCTCGTGATCGCGGCAGGAGCCAAGCCGGCGATTCGCGTGCAGGACGCGGCGACTCGCGCCGACGTCTCCGCCACGGCGGATTTCGCCGCCAAGGAACTGGGCGGATTGCACATCCTGGTCAACGCGCTCGACACGCCCGCTTACGGACCGGCGGAAGCCGGCGACGACACCGCGTTCGACAAAATCATGGAGAACAATCTCAAAACCGTTTGGATGTCGTGCCAGGAGGGTGCGCGCGTGATGCTGCGGCAGGGTGGCGGTGTCATCGTCAATATCACGTCGGTGCTGGCGGAACGCGGCGTCCCCAATGCGGCGCTGTATTGCGCGGCGAAGGCCGCGGTGCTGAATCTGACGCGTGCGCTCGCGCTCGAATGGGCGCGCAAGGGAATCCGGGTCAACGCGATTCAGGCCGGATGGCTCGACGACGAATCGAGTCCAGCCAACAAGGACGACGAGTTCAGCAAAAATCTGCTCAAGTACCTGCCCTACAATCGTCTGGTGAAGCCCGACGAGCTCGGCGGCGCCCTGCTCTATCTGTGCTCACCCGCGGCAGGCTTCGTGACGGGAGAATCGATCGCGGTGGACGGCGGTCTCCGCGCGCGCGTGTAAGTCTTCGCCCTAACGCTCGGCGATCGTGAACATGTAGTCGCCGCCGTCCCAGGCGTACTTGCGAATCACATCGTTGACGCGCCCGGAAGCGATGTCGGCGCCGATGCGCTGCACGCCGCGCGCGACTTCTTCCTGATCGGGAGCATCGGCGAAACTCGAGATGCCGCTCCTGATGCGCGGGTCGAGGTAGCGCTCCGGCTGATGCTTCCCGCAATAGAGAAAAAGATCCTTCAGGTCGGGAGCGACGTCGTATTTTTCTTCGCGCACGTTTCGAAATCCAGCCGACTGAAGCACGTCAACGGTCACGAATCGCTGATAGGGCGCGGTCGCCTTTTCGGTCATCATTCGCGGGAAATACTCGTTCAACCAGCAATGCCGCATCTGCTCGGCCGTGCAGTTGAAAATCACGAATCGCGAGCTCGGCTTCAGCACGCGATGAACTTCCCTGAAGGCCGCGAGCGGGTCCGCCATGTGATGATGCACGAAGGTGCAGGTCGCGCCGTCGAAACTGCCCGGCGCGAACGGGATCGCCTCGGCGCGAGCGTTGTGCCATGCAATCGCCGCGCACTTCTCCTTCGCCCGCGCGAGCATCGTCGTCGACAGCTCGAGCCCGCGAATCGGCACGCCCGCCTGATGCATCGCGATGGTGTAATTGCCGGTGCCCGACCCAACGTCGAGATAGCGCCCGTCAGCGCGCGGGCGCAGATGATGAATCAATCGCGACAGCAGATAGGGATCGGCTTGCCTCGTCGTGTCGTAACCAACTCCAATCCGGTCGTACAGCGCCACGCTACATCTGCTCTCCGCCAACAGTCAGCACGATCGCGCTCTCTTCGAGCGCCTCGACCGAATGCTCGATAGCGCGATCGAGCGCGATCAGCATCCCTGCCGTCACGACCTGCGCCTTGCCCTTGGCGACGAAATTGATCTTGCCCTCGATCACCTGCACCGTGATCGGCGCGCGGGTGTGATGCTCCTGCAGCTTCGCGGCTTTCTTGAGCATCATCAGCGCCACGTTGATCCCGTCGCCCTTGACCAGCGAGCTGCCGTGCCGATCGTTGTCGGCCCACGCCGGCTCGGTCTTGAGCCGCGCAATCTCCGCCCGCACATCGACGGTGATCGATCCGCCTTGCGCCAGAAAATTTTCGTTGTGCGGATGCCTTGCCTGATGCTTCGCCTGGTCGGCCTGCCGTGCGCGATCGGAGTCTTTAGTCGCTTGCGCCATAAGAACCTCCGCGATGACCCATTGTTTCCCGACCCGCGGATCAGCGCAAACACAAATCACCTGCGCGGTCGGCGGCGTGGACACCGGGTTGCAAGGGGTCACCCCTTGCCGCCCACCGCGCAGGTGATTCATCATCTCTCGCATGAGTAAGTCCGCAGCGTCTCCGGCTAACCAAATCATCGAATACTCGAACTTCACCTCGGTCGTCACCGGCGAGGGCGACTGGATGCCCGCCGGCTTTCCGCTGCCCGACGGCGGCTTCTGGCAGTATCGCGAGCCCGACGCCGTCGTGATCGTGCAGGACGGATTTCTGCGCGTCGCCGCCGTGCCGTACACTCGCGGCCACGATAAGATCCAGTTTCTCGACAACGCCAAGCACATGTACTTCAGCACGCGCACGTTCGCGTGCCCCGACGGCGGCACGATCACGTTTTCGATCGACCTCGCCGCCACGATCGTCTCCGGTGCGCCCGGCGATCTGTACGACGGCTTCGTGTCGTTCAATGTGCTCGATTTTTCGACCGGCGCCGCGCTCGACTTCTTCGTCGGCAACGAAACGATCGCGACCGTGTACGGCAAGCTGCCGTTCCCGGGCGTGCCGATCGTCGATCCCGCGCACGGCCCGCGCCATTTCTGTCTGTTCGAGGAAATCCGCGACGCGACCACGGCCGGCCAGCTTCATCATTGTGAAATCGCGTACGACTCCGCCGCCGACCGCGTGACCTTCTCGGTTGACGGCAAGCAGGTGCGCCAGTATTCCAACGTTCCGTTCAAGCTGGGGCCGTGCACGCTCGCGCTCGGCCTGATGAGCGAAAAGGATATCGCGCCGGGCAAGGGCAGCGTCTCATGCCACGGCCAGGGCGCGGTCGGCAAATGGGGCAATATCAGGATTACGACAACCGCGCCGCGCTGAGGTACCAAAATGAAGTTCGCAGGCTTCGGGCATATCACCTTGACGGTCAGCAACTACGAAGCGTGTTTGAAATTTTACGATCGCCTGATGGCGCAGATCGGGATGCGCCGGTACTTCGAGTCGCCGCTCGGCGTCGGATGGTACGCGGACGAGTACATGTTCGTGATGGGGCACGCGGCGCCGGCCGGCGATCGATTCTCGCAATGGCGCACCGGACTGCATCACCTGTCATTTCGCGCGCGCAGCCGCGCCGAGGTGGATTCGTGCTACGCGATGCTCAAAGAGATCGGCGCAAAGATCATCTTCCCCGCCGAGCCCGGTCCGTTCTGGCCCGGCTACTATTCGGTGGTGTTCGAAGACCCCGACGGCACGCGGCTGGAGGTGAACTACATTCCCGAGGAAGGGTGGAAGGCAGTCGCCGCCGCCGCAGACGCAATCGCGAAGAGTAAATCGGCATCGTGAAAATCTTCGCAAACGCGAGTCGGGCAAAGTTCCCGTCGAAAATGACGTTATTTCCGAGCAACCAGGCCCAAACGTTTCACGTGAAACGTTTTTAGTTCAGGAGAAAGAAATACGAATCAACGCCAACACCGCAGGCGCCGGAAGCTCGATGTCCCGGCGTCATAGCGGCTTGATCCTGGCGCTTGGGACTGCGGCGGCGGCGATTCTCGTGGCGGCGACGCTGCTCGCATACGGAACGGGGGTCGAGGGGTGGCATCTCGCGACGCGATGGACGGCGCGTCTTTCCGCTTTCATATTTTTGAGCGCGTTCCTTGCGCGTCCGCTGGTGCATCTGGCGCCGTCCCCGACCACGCGCGCGATGCTGCGCGAGCGCCGCGGCATCGGGCTTGGGTTTGCGGGCGCGCACACAGTTCACCTGGCGGCTATCCTCACGTATCTGGCGAACGGCGGTCCCACGCCGGCGATTATCATTCCCGTCATGGGCGGTATCGCTTATTTCCTGATCGCGCTGATGGCGCTTACGTCGAACGATCGTTCGCAACGCGCGCTGGGCCGAAACTGGAAGCGCATCCACACCGTCGGCATCTACTACATCTGGATGTTTTTTACGTTCATCTATTTGCGTCACCTGAGTCGTGACGAGGCTATCTACTACGTGATGACGGCGCTGTTCTTCGTTGCGCTCGCAATTCGCCTGGCGGCGTCGCGCAAGTTGAAGCTCCCCGATTTGATTCGAGAGAAGAAATCCGCGTGATACGGAGCCGAGCTACTTAACGCCGCTGTTCAGATGCGGCCGTAGGCGCGGAGGCAGAGGAGCGCCTCGAGCGTCAGAACGTCCACGCCATTCGATTGCCGCGCCGGGGCCGGGAGCTTGCCACGTGATCGGCCAGCCGCCGTCGGGTTGCTGGCGAGACGCCAGATCGTCGAGGTGCGCGGCGATCAGATCGTCTGAAAAAGCCGGACGCGCGATTGATGTGGGCGTCGGGCAGAGTCCCAGTGGCGTCACTCCGTAGTCCGAAGTTCCGGGTTGCGCGAGGAACCACTTGCTGCGCGGCGCCTCGGCGGTCAGACGGATCGCCAATTCGCGCGCGCGTGCGCGATCCGGCGCATACTCGAGAAATCGCAGCGCGGTTGCAATCTCGTGGGCATCATCGAGCGGACGCTCCAGCCGTTTCCAGCACCAATCGCTGGCGCGCGTCAGCCACGGATGATCCGCACCCTGGTAGTGAAGCAGCCCGGCAATACCCGCCGTCGGATTGGGAGAGTCCGATCCGAACGATGGCGAATTCCAGTGCGCGGCGCGCGGGTAGTCGAAGATATGTGGCAGCGTGGTTTCAAGTCGTCCGTCGGGTTCCGCGACCGAGGCGAGGAACTCGCACATCCCCAAAGCTAGCGCGCGGTCGCGAATATCGGCCTCGTGAAGCGCGCGGAGCGCATTCTCGCACGCGAGCGGCGTGCTTGCGGGCGCACGAATGTCCGCTTCGAGTGCATTGCCGAATCCGCCATCCGGGTTCCGGTAGGCAACCAGCGCAGCGACTACCGCATCCGAAGAACCATTGAGAAACGCGCGCGCGAAGATAGCGCGCTCCAACAATCGCACATTACGCCAGATGAAATCCGCGGCGTGCTCTACAACAGCCGATCTCTTCTTGCTCATGCGCGTATTTCTCATGCGTCCGCGGCGCGCGTCTTGAACGAATCGGACATCACGCGACAGTTGCCGCGCTTGGCGGATTCCCTGACAGCTTCATGCATTCGCGGCTCAGATGAGATTGATCAGCGTAGCCGGCATCGGCTGCAAGCGTGGCAAGGCCGCGGCCGGGAGCGAGACGTACGAGCCGTCGAAAGTGCTGAAATCGCATGACACGCTCGAACATCTTGGGACCGTAGCCGACTGCGGCGACGAAGCGTCGGCGCAACTGGCGCTCGCTGATCCCGGCGCATCGCGCGAAATCGCTTACAGAGCACGCCCTCACGGGAACACTTCGCATAATCTGCGCGACCATTGCCGCGACGATCGCATCCGGTCCAGGCGCATCGGCCAGCCGCTCGTGCGCGAGATCTTCAAGTGCAAGCATTGCCTCGGCGCCGCTGTTCGAGCGATCGAGACGCTCGCGCAACCGCTGCGCCGATCGACGAGGCCAGAACTCGGACAGCGGTGCTCGTCGATCCAGCAGTGCTGAGATCGGAACCGTGAGCAGCCGGGACGCAGTTCCCGGGAGAAACCGGATTCCCGCCAGCAGAGTGCCCTGCCGAACGCTCGCGGGTCGCGCGATGCTATCAGGCCCGGCAACCCAAGGCTCGCAGCCGGGGGCCCATACGATATCGACCGAGCCGTCCGGAAGGACGCCGCGTGCGTCGCCGGAGGCGCGTGCGGTCCACACGACTGCGATTGAGTTGCGAAGCTCCGGCTTGGGCGGCCGCTCGAGATACACGTGAATCACTTTACGCCGGGGAAGCTTAGGGTGAAGCCGCCGTCGACCATTATGGTTTGGGCGGTCAGGTAGCTCGCGGCCGGCATACAGAGGAGGCAAGCGACGGCGGCGATTTCGTCCAGTGTCGGCAGGCGTTTCAGGGCGGAGCGCTCAGCGCATCGACGCTGGAAATCTTCGTAGTTGTCGCCGAGGTAGTTGGCGTAGAAGCGGGCGGAGTCGGTGTCGATGTAGCCGACGTTGAGGCCGTTGACCGTGATGCCGCGCGGGCCGAGCTCGAAGGCGAAGTCGCGCACCATGCTCTCGAGCGCGGCCTTCGCGGCGCCGAGCACGCCGTGGCCCGGCAGATTGCGAATCGAGTCGATGCCGGAAATCATCAGCACGCGGCCGCCATCGCGCATCACCTTGCTCGCTTCCTGCACCGCGGCGACGAAACCGTTGACGCTGAGCGCAAAAGTGCGCGCGAGATTGTGCGCTTTGGTTTCGAGCAGCGGCTTGAAGGCGGTCGCGGCGGCGTTGGCGATGAGGATGTCGAGTCCGCCGAGTTCGGAAGCGGCCCGCGTGACCATGGCGCGCACCTGTGCGTCGTCCTCCAGGTCGGCCTTGATGAGAATCGATCGCGGTGCGATGGCGCGGACGTCGGCGAGCGTTTTTTCGGCGCTCGCTTCGTCGCGGCGATAGTTCATCGCGACCGTCGCGCCGAGGCGCGCGAGGTTGAGTGCGATGGCGCGGCCGAGGCCGCGGGTGCCGCCGGTGACGAGCGCGATTTTGTGGTCGAGGTCGTGCATCATGCTAGCAATCCACTTTATTTAAGGTGAAACCCGCGGTGGGTTTCACGCTTCCTTCGGCAGGGGTGACCCCTGCACCCGGTGAGAGGAAAAATCGCGAAATGTCGAGGACGACATTTCGCTCTCGGGTTCGGGGAGAGCGGGGAAAGAGAGATCCTGAACGACGAATTGGTTTGGGTTTACCACTCGCATCTATGAATTCAGATTTGGGTAGAGGATTTGGCGGAGGTCTTTTGCTAGCGACGTGCCGTCGGCGCGCAGTTTGCGCGGGTTGAAGCCTTTCAGCTCGACGCTTACCGTCAGCTCGGCGTCGGAGAGGTCAGCGGGGGTTGTGAATGCTGCGCGGCCGGTTTCGGGCGTTCGCGTCTCCGCGATGACGGCGTTGGTGCGGCCGTGGAGCGTAACGCGCGCGCCGGCGAGCGGCGGATGCTCGCCGTCGGGCAACGCGTCGTTGTCGAGCACGGTGACCGCGAGGCTGCGGTGGTCGCGGGCGCGAGCGATTTCGACGCGCAGATCGCGCAGATAGATCATCGCTTCGGCATACACGCCCTCGATTCCCGCGCGCTGCGGCTCGCGAATGGGGTTGGCCTTGAGCTCGACGCGTTGCGCCGCCATCCCGTGGTCACTGGTGACGACGAACAGCGTGGAATCGAGCAGACCGCGCGCGCGGAACAGATCGAGCACCGCGCCGATTCGATTGTCGGTGCGATAGAGCGCCTCGCGCATGCCCTCGTGATGCGGGCCGTAGTCGTGGCCGGCGCCGTCGGTCAGCACGAACTCGTGCGCGATGAACGTAGGCGCCTTGTCGTTGTCGGCGCAATGTTCGAGCAGCGCGATCAGTTGCGCCATCCCGCGGATGTCCACGACCTCCTCGCGCGTCATTGCGGGAATGTTGTCGTCGGCCCATCGCGGGCTGATGTCGGACGCCATCTCGGCCGTGAGCGCCTTGAGCCGCGCCTTGTCGCCGACGATGCGCCGCTCGAACACCGCGTGATCAGCGCCGCGTCCCTGCGGTTCGTGGATCGACGCCGTGATTGAGCGATCGCCGCCGGCGCGTTTGAAGGCCTCGTACAATGTCTCGACCTCGGGACTGAGGTAGCGCTCGCCGTCGTAGATGTTGCCCTGAATCGGCACGGTCTCGCGATGCTCGCGCAGGTGGAAGGTCGGATTCACCACGTCGTGATGCCCGCACCATGCGCCGGTGAGAATCGTCGAGTGACTCGGCCAGGTGATGCTGGGGAAGTTGACGATGGAGCCGTGCGAGAGCATCGCGCCGCGAGCGACCAGGCCGGCGAGGTTTGGAATCGCGGCGGGGTCGCTGTCGAGCTGATGGCGCAGTTCGGAATGCGTCTGGCCGTCGAGCAGAATCATATATACGAGTTGCGGGCGCGCCATATCGCCGTCGATTATTTCGTCGAGCGGCCGGCCGTCCTGGCGCTTGAGGTAAACTTCTGCGGGCGCGCCGGACGCGTCGAGGCCCGCGATTTTCGGCAGACCGGCGATGCTCGCGATGGTCGGAGCGATATCGACGTGGCGCGCGTTCAGCTTGAAGAGACCGCGGCGCACGCCGGGACCGCTGAAGATCAGCGGCGCCCGGCATTGCACGACGTTGAGCGCGCCATGCTGCCCGGCCTGGATGCCCCATGCGTAGGCCTTGGGGCTGACGACCAAATCGGGCGCGCGCGGACTGTCGAAGAGCTGCGCGATTCGCTCGTAGGCATAGGGATGGCTGAGCACGTGAGGCTCGAAATAGGCGCGATTGGGATCGTCGGTGCGATTGCCGCTGCGGGCGGCGGCGTCGAGCTCGTCGGCGATGGTGGAGACGATGAAGGGGTCCTGATTCGCGATCGGGTTCTCGCCGATTTGCTCGACCACCTCGAATGAGAGCGCGCCGCGATCGTCGGCGAAGCGCTTGAAACGAATCATCCCGCGGCGCGACCACACTTCGTAGGCGTCGGCGCGCCAGGTGATCGCGAGATCGACATGATCGTTAGCGGATTCGGCGAGCAGCGCGAGGATGGCCGCGTCGCCGGAATCGTACTGATGCGGATCGAGTCCCTGGCCGCCGCGGCGTTCAGGACCGTGTTCACGACGGAGGCCGGATTCGCGATTCATCTTTTTTCAGAATCTCCTGGTCAAAAAAACCTTGCTCCATGCGGCATGACGCGCGCAAGCGACTCAAGGCGCACCACGTAATGTTTCGGTCACACTCGCAATCCGGACGGCGCGTTTGCGTGTACGCGCGCATTCCCGCAATAGTGAGACCCCCAACCGGGAAAGGCAATCAGTATATGGCGCTCAACGAAGAATTCGAATCGAAAATCGGAAAAGGCACCAAGGCTTCGGGCAAGCTTAACTTTCGCGGCCCGGTGAAAATCGAAGGCGAAGCGGAAGGCGAGATCACCGGAGAGGAAGTCGTAATCGCGAGCGGCGCGGTGGTTAGCGCGCGGATTTCGGCAGGCAAGGTGACGATCGCGGGCGCATTCAGCGGCGAGGTGACGGCGCGCGAACGGGTCGAGTTGATGGCGACGGCGCGGGTGCAATGCACTATCAGCACACCGAGCCTGGTGCTCAATGAGGGCGCGCAATTCGACGGCGATTGCAAGATGCCGTCGAAGAAGCTGGCGGCGTAGGCGCGCGCGAGCGACAATCCACTTTATTTAATGTGAAACCCAGCGTGGGTTTCACCCTTCCTTGGGCATCGACACCGTCGCGGGGGGTAACCCCAGGGGTGACCCCTGCACCCGTCGAAGGGGTTAGGGGTTAGGTTCTTCTTCAGCAACGCTCGTCTTTGAGACCAGCTCTGTCTCGACGCCGCGCGAGTCGCGGCGGCGCACTAGCGCTCCTGAGTCGTCGATCTCGATTTCTTCCGCATCGCCCATCCGCGGCTCGTAGATCCATAGATGCGGATCGTTGCCGCGCTGGCGGCATGACTGCTTGCTGGTGGCGGCGACGAGCGTGTTCGGATCGATTGCGGCGATGCGCCCGGTCCATCGCGTCTGCCCGCGCGCGCGGATGTGCGCGATGGTTAGAGCGCGGAAGATGATCAAATCGGCATCGACCTCGCCATAACGGCCGAGCTTGGTGGTGAGTTCGTTGCGGCTGCCGCCGGTGCTGATATTGCCGCGCAGGAAACTGTCGATCGATTCGTAGGCGGCGTGACGAGTGAAAGGACCGCGGCTGTAGCTTGCGGTCACGCTGCGCACGAGGCCACCGTCGTCGAGCCAGGCTTGGACTTCGTACACGTTCGAGCCGGTGGCAGGACGCCGGACGCCGCGAATCATCCCCCATGCGAGCGTTTCAGTTTCGATCGCGATCAATTCGCCGGCGCGGCGGATGTCGTAGCGGAACTCGCCGTCGGCAATCAGCATGCTCGAAAGCTAACCGCTCGGACGGGGGCGGACAAGTTTGCCAGCGTTGTCGAGTTGGGCCATTGTGGCGGCTCGAAGACCTTACTCGCCCAGGGGAAACGCGATGAACTGGCAGGAGTATTATCGAGCGCGCACGATTTCGGCTGAAGAAGCGGCCGCGATGGTGCAGCCGGGGATGCGGGTGGATTTTCCGTTCGCGTCCGGGACCGTGATGCAACGGGCGCTGGCGGCGCGCGGCAAGCATCTCGACGGCGTGGTGGATCTCAGGCTGTCATCGCCGCTGATCGACGCGGGATGGCTCGGCGGCGACGTTGCGCATCGGTTCCGGATCGAGTTTGAGCTGTTCATCGGCAACGTGGGACGGCCGGCGCACGACCGGCAGCAGGTGACCTACCTGCCCAACTTATTTTCCACCGGATTCAAGCCGCATGACGAGCGGCCGGCGGAAGACAAGCCGATCGATTTCACTTTCGTCAGCGTCACCAGGCCCAACGCGAAGGGCTTCGTCAGCTTCGGGCCGCATCAGTGGAACAAGCGGATGTACGCGCGGCGCGCGCGCCATGCAGTAGCGGAAGTCGATGCGACGATGACGCGGACTTACGGCGACGTGTACATGCACGTCTCGGAGTTCGAGTATTTCGTCGATGGAACTCCGCCGCCGCCCGACCTCGCGGTGATCGAGGCGGCGCTGGCGACCCTGGACAGCGCGAAGCGCGACGGCGTGCGCGCGGTGATTGCCGAGGTGGGAGTCGAGCGTATCTGGCCGCTGGTGCAGTATCTGCAACGGGTTGCGCTGTCAGATTTGCGCGTGCTGCTCGGGATTACGCCGCCGCCGGCGGAGTTCAAAGCAATCGCGGGCTACCTGAGCGAACTGATCGAAGACGGCGTGACGATTCAGATTGGGGTCGGCGATCCCAGCTCGCAGATGCCGCGGATGGGCGCGTTCGACCGCAAGCATGACCTGGGGCTGCATACGGAAATGTGCGCGCCGGGAATTGCGCGGCTGGTCGAAGCGGGAATAATCAACGGGCGGCGCAAGACGATCCATCGCGGCAAGGCGGTGGCGGTGGCGTGGTCGGGCTCCGATCCTGACGACTTGCGGATAATCGACGACAACCCGGCGTTTGAGCTCTACGATCCGGAATACACGCTCAAGCTCGGGACGGTCTCGGCGAACTACCGGCAGACGTTGATCAACAATGCGATCTCGATCGATCTGACCGGGCAGATCAATTCGGAGAGCGTGATTGGCGCGCGGATGATGAACGGGACTGGCGGGCAGCCGGAGACTCATATTGGCGCGTTTCTATGCCCGGGCGGACGCGCGATCACGTTGCTGCAATCGACGGCGGTCGGCGGTGCAATCTCGCGAATCGTGCCGCAACTCGAAGCCGGCGCGCTGGTGACGATCCCGCGCTATTTCGCCGATACAGTGGTGACGGAATATGGGATCGCGCGACTGCTGGGCAAGAACCATCGCGAGCGCGCCGCCGAACTGATCTCGATTGCCCACCCGGACCATCGTGCGGAGCTGCGGGAAGCGGCTAACCGGCTGTTCGGTTGAATCGTTCATCGAGCAAAGGAAGTCGAGCCTAACAGCAGTATGCGAGGCTGGGACGTCCTACGCGACCCTGTGCAGGTTGAATCGAGCTGTCTGCGGTAAATTTTGCCGATTCACACAATTCATCCCGACTTAGTGCGGAATAGCACATCGTCGCACGGCATATGCCGATAAGACTTGACGTTGGGCGGGAAATAGTCCAATAAGAGGGTCTATAGCGCAGTTCAGGTTTTATGATAGTCTGTTTGCCAGCCTAAGAACGGGTAGGCACATTAAAGAGGAATTGAACGGATGCCATCCTCCACAAAAGTCCTGACGGTGAATGAGTTAGCCGAGTACCTACGGGTACATCGCTCAACAATCTACCGCCTGCTCAAGAAGGGACAGTTGCCCGGTTTCAAGATCGGCAGCGACTGGCGCTTCAACGTCGAGGTGATCGACGAATGGCGGCTGCGCCAGGGGCCGGGCGTGCTGGAGGAGGAGGTGGCGGAGTAGCGGACGCTTTTGAAAATCGACGGCTGAATTTCCGTCGATTTTCCAGGGCGCCCGATTCCCCGCTGACCCGATCTCGGTCGCAACTCACGCCGGTCGGTAGGACACAGCTAGATTGTCGAATTCAGTTGGAACGCTGCATTCGATTAAGTTGTCGCGCGCATAGGTGCGCGGCTAGACTGCGACTTCGCGCGGTAATCGCGCAGAGTCATGCCGACTGAAATTTCCGCAAAGACGCGCCTGTTCACCGAATCGGTCATTCGCGAGATGACGCGGCGGGCGCTGAAGTGCGGAGCGGTGAACCTGGCGCAGGGATTTCCCGACTTCGCGGCGCCGGCCGAAATCAAGGAAGCGGCGAAGCGCGCGATCGACGAAGAATACAATCAGTACGCGATCACGCACGGGTCGCCGAACTTTCGGCGCGCGATCGCGGACAAGGTGCGCAGCTACAACGGCATCGCGTGCGATCCCGAGAGCAATATCACGGTAACCTGCGGCGCGACCGAGGCGATGATCGCAACGATGCTGGCGGTGATCAACCCGGGCGACGAAGTGATCATCTTCGAGCCGTTTTACGAGAACTATGGTCCCGACGTGATCCTGGCCGGGGCGACGCCGCGCTACGTGGCGCTGCGCGATCCGGATTTTTCGATCGATCGCGCGGAGCTCGAGGCGGCGTTCGGGCCGCGCACCAAGGCGATCGTCATCAACACACCGCACAATCCGAGCGGCAAGGTATTCACCCGGGCCGAGCTCGAGACGATTGCCGCGCTCTGCCTGCGGCATGACACGCTGGCTATAACCGACGAGATTTACGAGCACATCATTTACGGCGGCGCGCGACATATCTCGATGGCGAGCATCCCGGGGATGGCCGAGCGGACGGTGACGATTAGCGGGCTGTCGAAGACCTATTCGATCACGGGATGGCGGCTGGCGTACGCTATTGCGAGCGAACGGCTGACGGCGGCGATTCGCAAGGTGCACGATTTTCTGACCGTCGGCGCGCCGCATCCGTTGCAGGAAGCCGGCGCGGTCGCGCTGCGATTGCCGGAGTCGTTTTATGCGGAGCTGACGGCGATGTACGAGCGCAAGCGTGGCATGCTCTACTCGGCGCTGACCGGGGCGGGACTGGAATGCAGCAAACCGGACGGCGCGTACTACATCGTGGCGGAGATAGGGGGCTTAGGATTCAAGGACGATTTCGCGGCGGCGGACTTTCTGCTGGACGAGGTGGGCGTCGCGGCGGTGCCCGGCTCAAGCTTTTACCATCGCGCGGAATTGGGTCATCGGAAGATTCGGTTCACGTTCTCGAAGAGCGACGAGACAATTGCGGCGGCGGCCGAGCGGCTGGGGCGATTGCAGGACAAGTTGGCGGCGCGGTCACCTCTCCCCTAGCCCCTCTCCCTTCTGGAGAGGGGGAAATACGATTACGCCGACTTTTTGCCGCCCTGGATGGTGCGGAGCCGGGGGCGTTCGATGCCGCCTGAGAGATAGACCAGCACGGTCCATCCGCTGCGCGTTAGCGGGTAACAGAGCAGCACGCTGCCGCATGAAATGGCGCACAGAATAAAAATTTCGACGGCGTCAGAGAGGTGCGTGGCGAAGGCGAGAATCCCCCAGCAGATCAGGAACGCGGCGGCGGCTACCGCGAAGTCGAGATACATCGCGCCGAGCGTCTCGCCCGGATCCTTCCAGAACACGACGTGGCATCGCGGGCACTCGCGATTCATTTTGAAGTGCGACTGGAAAATCGCGCCGTTGCGGCATACCGGGCATCGGCAGTTAAGTGCGCACTGGATCAGCGCGGATGCGGAATCGTTCGCCACGATCTGATATTACTCCGCGGCGCGCTTGAGGCCAGCTACTTTCTCGCGGCGCCTGTCAGATGCTCCAGTTGAAGCCGACTTCAGGACCGAACAACTGCACGCGCAGCAAATTGCCCACGCCCGCCGAGGTCTGCGTGTACTTGGTGTAGTTGTAGTTGAAGCCGGCGAACGGGGCGAAGCCGCGCCAGTCGGGGCTGGCGTAGATGACGCGCCAATGAGTCTCGAAGCCGGACTGCGAGTCGTAAACCGTGCCGTTCTCGGTCCGGCCGGAGTTCCACTTGTTGATCCAGTAGCCCTGCGCGGTTATCTCGACCGCGAAGTTGTAACCGAGCCGATGACGCTCCTCGATTCCGAGCACCGGTATCGGCAATCCCTTCTCGTGGAAACGAACGCGCGCTTCGTACGGCGAGACCTGACTGAATTGTGGTGAGCCGTCGTTAATTCGAAAATCGTTGTAGGTGAATTCGAGTCCGATCTTTGCGCGCGAGTCCCATCCCTGCAGAAACTCCGGCAAGTTAGCTTCATGGTTCTGGTACAGCGGCGTCAGCCGGCGCTCGTAATATCCGCCGAAGGTGTACCATCGCGTGCCGCCGGGATTCAGCTTTTGATTCGGTGAGATGATCGTTCCACCGAATGCCAGCGGCTGAGTTTCGTATTTGCTGCCGTAGATGCCGTAGTACCTGAATTGAAACTGCAGCGCGTTGACGCTGTCAATCCAGTAGCTGAGCAGCACCTCGGTCAACTGCAACTGCGAGACGCCCATGTCGTGCTGCAGGCTGATCGCGCTGTCGGCAAACGAGTTGATTCGGCGGCGGAAGGTGTTGGCGCCGACCGTGAACATGTAGGCGTCGTCGGCCTCGATGTCGATCTGATGCGGCGCGGGGGTGAGCAAATCGGAGCCGGGGTCGCGCATGGAGAAGAAGTCGTCCGCAAAGCAGTTCGCGCTGAAAATGAGCATGGTGACGACCACAGCCATAGCCAGTCTGACTGAACGCATAGGGCGGGATGCTGGCCTAATAGCGGCCCAATTTCAAGACACGTTCTAGTTGGCGCGGGCGGTCTTTGCCGTCTCGTCGAGGGCCGGCGCCGGGGTGCCGGGCGCGGACTGAAAGCCCTCGGGCAGATCGCGCGCCGGCGAAATACGGATGACGACGATTTGGCCGCGATCGAGCTTGACGCGCGACGGCCGGGCGAAGCCGATTCTGGCGAGCAGATATTTCCTGGGATACTCGGCGATCACCTCGTCCTGCAGCTTCCTGTCCGTGACGATTTCCGCCTTGCCGATGAACGCGGGGCCGGTGCGCGCGCCGATCCAAATCATCGCGGGGCTGCCGCGCTTGATTCGCTTGGCCTTCCAGCTGGTGGGCGAGGTCTCGATAAGAACCTGCTTGTCGGCGGTGGTGATGAACCAGACGGGCGCGGCCTTGCTCTGGTTGCCGTCTTTGCGCACGGTCGCAATATAGATGTAGGTGGCCTTGGCGAGCGCGGCGGCGTCGCGCGAGGAGGTGGCGGCGAGCGCAGGAGCGGCAACGGCGGCGATGATAGCGGCGGCGGCAAAGAGGTGGGGAAGATTTGCAGTGGAAATTTTCATGAGCTGCTCCATCGTCAATATTCAATCGCCGAGATAACGGCGCCGCACGAAAACTTCACCCAAAAACAGCATGATCACAAATGGAATCAGCCACGGGTCGGCACTGCGGCGAAACGCCACGGTCTGACCGGTGTGGCGGACGACGGTCGCCGGCGTCGCGTCGAAGGCGCCGTGGGTCGCGGCCGCCAACCGGCGCAGCAATTCGAGGTTGGGGGGCTTGATACGCAGCTCGGCGCTGTCGGGCGGAATCGAGCCGGCGGTCGCGAATTCGCGCTGTTCGAGGACTTTTTCGGAATCGCCCGCTTTGAACATCAGCGTCGCCGCATACTTGCCGCGCGGCAGCGGTCCGACTTCGCCGCGATAGATTGAAGAGCCGGCCTCGGTCATCGCAACGTCGATGGCGCGGCCGGGCCCGGTGATTCGGCAGACCAGATTGCCGACAGGATCGGGATCGGCCTTTTCAGCCTCGATCGTGATCGACCCGTCAGGCGCGCTGTGGACGCGCGTCGTGAACATCCCGGAGTCGCCCTGGCGCATGGTCCAGTTCGCGAGCTGCGACCAGAATTCGACGTAGCGGTTCCATCGAATCCAGCTGAGCGTCGCGAGCGAATCGGGATCGCCGGCGAAAATCGCGGTGCGGCCGAGACCGTATTGCCACGACGCGAGCAGGGGCGCGGTTTTGTCGGCGCGTTCGACCTTGAGCGCGACTTGCGCACCGTCCTTGGCCTCGGTCGCGGCAAAAAAATCGATGGGCGGGATGTCGTTGATGCCGATGCCGGAGAGCATCGCGGACGGCTCGCCGGCGGCGACGGTGGTCCGATCGGATTTGCGCCGGTTCATCGCCTCGCGGGTCAAGCCAACCAGCAGCAAGGGCAGTTTTTCGATGTCCTGCACGCGATAGAAGATACCGCCGGTCGCACTGGCGAAGTCCTGCAGCAGCTCGAGGTTGGCGAGGTCGGGGCCGATGCGAATGGTCGAGACGGGGATGTGCTGACGGGCGAACTCGGCGATCAGATCGTCGTGATCGTGATACTGGCGGTTGGTGTCGCCGTCGGTCAGCAGAATCACCTGGCGCACGGGGATGCCGCTTTGCAGAATCTCGCGCTCGGCGATTTCCAGTGCGTCCTTGAAATCGGTGCCGCCGCCGGGTTGCAGGCGGTCGATGCGGTTTTCAAGCTCGGTGCGATCGTCACCGAGCTGCTGCAGATGCGCGAGCACGTACGGCTGCGAGTCGAACGCGATCACGCCGGCGAAGTCGGTGTCGTCGAGCTGGCGCAGGAGAGCGATGGCGGCTTCCTTGGCATAGCGAATGCGCTCGCCGTCGCGCACGGCGGGATAGCGCGAGTCGTAGCTCATCGAATTCGAGCGATCTATGCAGAGATAGACGGCGATCGGTTCGCGCGACGGCGGCGGCGGCTGCGGCATGAACTTCACCGGCAGGGCTTTTTCAAGATCCCCGCCGGCCAGAGTTTCTTCGCGCAGGGTATTTCCGGTGGCGACCACTCCGCCGCCGTAGTCGGCGACGTAGCGATTGAGCGCATGCTGCGACGCCGGCGCGAGCGAGCCCGCGGGCACGTCGTCGAGGATGACGAGCTGGTACGGCAGGTAGTCCGCCGGATGCGCGCTCAAGCTGCGCGGCGACACGAAATCGATCTTGTAATTGCGCAGCTTGAGCGCGGTAACCAGGCTTTCCGGCAAGCTGTTCGAGACGATCAGAATTCGCGGCGCGCCAGTCACGGAGATCGGGGCCTCGACCCGCGGATTGAGCGCCACTCGAGGAGGCGCGACCGAGACTTCAGCGCTCATCAGGTAGGCGCCGGGTTGTTCGAGACGATACGGCAGCTCGAAATCGTTCATGCCGGGCTTGAGCGTTATCGATTCGCCGCCAACGGCAGTGTTGTCGCGGTAGAGCTTGAGGGTCGCGGTAACCGGCGACTGCGATTCACTTTCGACGTTGATTCGGAAGGCAAACCGCTGATCGTTGCGGACCGTGTCCGGGGAGTAAAAATCGGTGACCGCGATTCGCTCGGTCGACGATGGCGGCGGCGCGGCGGCGAAAATTCGCACGTCCTCCTCGCGCAACGCGGGAATTTCGGTCATCGCGGAGTCCTCGGTTTCATTACCGTCGCTCAGCAGCACGATTCGTTTGTCGGCTTCCGGCGCGAACAGGCCCTCAGCCGCGGTCAGCGCGCCGGCGATATTGGTAGCGCCGCCGTCAACGCCGTCGCCGAAACGGCCGAGCAAGCGCGGATCGGTGAGGGGCGCGAGCAGCCGCGCGTCGCGGCCAAAGCCGACAATCCCAAGCTGGTCGTTCGGCGCCATCGCGCTCTTCAAACTTTCGATTCGGCGGCGCATCCAATCCTGTTGATCGGGCGAGACCGAGCGCGACTCGTCCATCACCGCGACTACCGCGACGCTTTGCGCGGCAATACGTCCCGGAATCCGCAGTCCCGCGAGCATCGCGACCAGGGCCACGACGCACAGCGCGCGCAGAGTCGCCGACGCGGCGCCGGCTAGCCGCAGTCCACTGCGCATCGCGAGAATTCCGGGAGTCGCGGCGAGCGGCACCAGCGCCAACAGCCAGAGCAGCTGCGGCCGATCAAACATGGCGCATCCCCCAACGGCCGGCGTGGCCAATCAGTATCGCGGATTCAATCGTCAATGCGAGCAAGGCCAGCGCGATCAAAATAAAGAGCAGGGGCTGCACCTGCCTGGCAGATTGCAGGTTGGCCAGGGCCGCGGCTCTGCCGGCGGGCGCGGGCGCTTCTGCCTGGGGCTTTTTTGGCGCAAGGTCGGACTCGGCGGCATCGTAATAGTTGGCCAGCACCTGCGTCGTCGCACCGCCGGACTCGACGGTGTAGCGTCCGGCTTGCATCGGCTGGATGCGCACGCGGCCAAATTTGTCGGCGGCGACGGTGCGCACAGTCGCGTCAGGCTCGGTGACGCGCGCGGTTCCGGTCGCAGGCACGCTCACATCGGCGCCGGTCGGCACGATCAGAATATCGCGCGGGGCGGTCAGTTGCTTCATAAGATCGACGGTCAGGACCAGCGCGTCGAGATGATCGGGGGCGAGCAGCAGATGATCGCGCACGTCGAAGGCGAGTACGCCGACCGGACCGGCAGCGGCGCGTCCGGCCGCGGCAATCGGAATCGATGGATGACCGGGGGCGCTCGCGGTCGCCAGCAGATCCATCCATTCGGGTATCGCGACGATTCGAGTCGCGCCCAGCGTCAGCGATTCGAACGCGCGCGAATCACCCTTCGCGTCATCGCGAATATCAGCGATCGGAATCGACCCATTGACGGAAATTCCGAATCCACTGTTCGCGGTCCGCGGCGGATATATCAGGAGCGTGGACGCCCCCTTGACCGCGGGCAGATAGCAATCGTGCATCACCGCCATCTCGAATGGCTTAGCGTTCGGCCCCGATGGTGCGACGTACCGGGCGGGATCGGCGGTCTCGATCTGAAAATTCGGGTTGACCGCGAGCAGCACGCGCGCGAGGTCGTCGCGCACCGTGGCATCGGGCGACAGCACCAGAACGCGCGCCGGTAGATCGGATGGCGCGAGCGCATAGCGGCTATTGTCGGCGTCGATCGCGTCGGGAGTCAGGATTTGCGCGTGCAGCAGGCCGCCGGACTTGAGGGGACCGAACGACGCGATGACCTGTTCGCGCGGCGCCAGCATCATCGTTTGATGAAACTGCTCGGTGGGGCCGAGATCGACCGCGAGCTCGGCGGGATGCGGGCGTACGGAAAAATTGCGAATCACAACCCGGCCGCGGGTCGAGCCCGGGACGCCGGGATCGAGCGAGACGATCGCGAGGTTTGAGTCGTCGGCGCCGACCTGGTGAAATTTCACGTGCGAGGTCGCGGCAACCTCGGCAAGAATCGCCGGGGTGGGCGGGCGATCGGCAAAAAGATCTATTTCCGACGCGCCATGCGCTCGAATAAGGGCCGCTCTGAGAGCCGCCGTGCGCGCCGGCACCGCCATCGGAACCAGATCGTCGAGCGAGCGGCGCAAGGCGGCCAGGTTCGCCGTCTGCGGATGCCGCACCTGCGCCTCCAATGCGTATGCGATGACGCTGAACTCGTCGCCGACGGGCGCCTGGCCGATTACTTCGAGCGCATCGCGACGCGCCAGTTCGATTCGCGTGCTCGAGCCGTCGCGTGCGCTCATTGCGGCGCCGAGATCGAACACCAGCGCGTGGCTGCGGCCGCGGCCGGGCGACGGCGGCCGCATCACGTAGAGTCCCGCGATCGCAAATGTAAGCGCGGCGAGAGTCGCCATCTCGAGCCAGAACAGCGGATCGATGCGCACGTGACGGACGCTCGCAACCGGCGCGGGCGCTTCGTCGAACAGCATCAAGCTCGAAACTTCTATCGTCGGACGCGAGCGCGAGCGCAGATAAATCAGCACCAGCAGCGCGAGGCTGAGTCCGTAAATGATGTTGCGCGGATTCAGGAGACCCACGGCTACCTCACGATTCCGAGCAGCGGGAGTTCGCGTTCCATAAAGCTATCGAGATTGCGCGCGCCGAACGCCTGCGCATAGGTGATCGCGTGCGTCGTGCAAATCTCGCGGATGCGCGCGGCAATCTTCTCGACCTTGCGGCGGAGCGCGGCGAGCGTGGTCGCGTCGAGCGCGGTCTCGCGCACTTCGCCGGTCTCGGCGTCGCGGATGCGATACAGCCCCATTGGATACGACCCGGTGCTTTCCTGCTCGCCCATCACATGGACAACCTTCACGTCGTGCCGCGCCGCGACCAGCCGCTTGAGCGCGTCTTCGAGGTCGCCTTCGTTGACGAGAAAGTCCGAAATGACGACGACTGTGCCGGCCGGCCGGCGTTGCAGAAGCAGTTCATCGACGGCGGCGCCAAGCCGGGTCTCGCCGCTCGCCCGCACCGACGTGACGAACGGCTTGAAGTTGAGGTAGGACTCGCGCCGGCGATGGAAGGGCGTCGCTTCGAGCCTCATCGACCCGCGATGCATCGCGAACGCGCCGATTCGCACCGCGTCGTTGTCGGCCATCCCGATGTAGGCGAGCGACGCGCCAATCGCCAGCGCGAGGCCGAGCTTGTCGTCGCGCTCGGGCAATCCCATCGAGGCGCTGGCGTCGATGAGCAAGGTGACTTCGACCTGGCGATCGGCGCGGTAGGTTCGCAGCATCAATTCGTCCAGCCGCGCGAAGGCGTTCCAGTCGAGGAAGCGCAAATCGTCGCCGGGCGCGTATTCCTTGTAATTTTCCGGTTCGATGCCGAGTCCCTGGACGCGGCCGAGCGCGCGCTGGCCGCTGCGGACAGTGCGGGCGCGCTTGATGCCCAGCACCAAGCGGTCGAGCTTGCGCAAATATTCGGGCTCGAACGCGCGCGCCTCGAGCATTGTGGTCCGCCTATGTTTTCGCGGCGCGAACCGACTTGATGACGCGCTCGACAATGTGCGCGGCATCGATTCCGTCGGATAGCGCGGCGTAGTTGAGCATTATGCGATGGGCCAGCGCGGCAACCGCGACCTGCTCGATATCCTCGCGCGCGACGTTGGCGCGCCCGTCGAGCAGCGCGTGCACCTTGGCGCCGAGGATCAATGCCTGGGCGCCGCGCGGACTCGAACCGAACATCACGTAGCGATTGACCATCTCGTCGTGCACCGCCCGGGCCTCGTCGGTCACGAAGCGCGAATTCTGCGGCTGGGTCGCGCGAACCAGGCGCGCCGCGTAAATCTCCATCGCCGGCGCAGCCATCACTTCGCGCACCAGCCGCTTGAGGCCTTCGACCCGCTCAGCCGCTTCGTCGGCGTGGAATATCGGCTCGATGCCCGCGTCCTCAGGCCCGGTCGTCGATGAAATGATTCGGGTCAGCTCGGCTTCGTCGGGATAGTTCAAGCGGACTTTGAACAGGAAGCGATCGAGTTGCGCCTCGGGCAGCGGATAGGTGCCTTCCATCTCGATCGGGTTCAGCGTCGCCATCACGAAGTACGGCGGCTTGAGGCGATAGGTCGTGCCCGATACGGTGACCTGCAACTCCGCCATCGCCTCGAGCAGCGCGGACTGAGTCTTGGGCGTCGCGCGATTGATTTCGTCGCCGAGCAGGATATGGCAGAACGCAGGCCCCGGCTGAAAGGTGAACTCGCGACGCCCGTCGTCGCCCGACAAAATTACGCGGGTGCCGGTGATGTCGGCCGGCATCAAATCAACCGTGAACTGAATTCGATTGAAGCTCAGATTGAGCGCCAGGCCCAGGGTCTTGACCAGCGTGGTTTTGCCGGTGCCGGGCACCCCTTCGATCAGCACGTGGCCGCCGGCGAACAGCGCCGAGAGCAGCTCCTCGACGGCCTGCTCATGGCCGATGATCAGCTTGTGGATCTCGGCCTGGATACGCCGAAACGTCCGGGCGAAATCCGCCACCGTCGGCGTTTCCGCCTGCACCTCGCTCATCGTTCGAACACTCGTCTGATTGTAGTGCGGTCGTCGGCCGGCACCGCGGCCCGTGCCACCGGCTCGTCCGGGGCCTGGCTCGAGCTCAGCGGAGTGCGCACTTTCGGCGGGACGTAGGCGTGGCCACTGCCCCTCGCGCCGTGATCGACGGGCCGCGCCTCGATTGCTATTTCGAAACCTTCGTTGCCGAGCTTGGACGCCGCCGGCGCGCCGAACAGGCTGTCGGGGTCGGCGCCGATTCCATGCGCCTCGCCGCCGTTGCTGCTGTTCTCGCCGCTTTGCTGGATGGTGCGGTCGCTGGCGCTGTCGTCCTTGTTGGGATTGTCTCTGCCGGCGTTGGACTCGATGCTCACCTCACCCGGGCCGGCCGGCGAGGGCTGTGAATTCGGCTGGCGCGAATCGTCTTCGGGCGGCAGGTCAATGGCGGGAGACTTGGGCTGATCCTGCTTGAACTGACCGGCGAACTCGCCGTGCCGATTTTTCTGCGCATCGGGCGCGCGATGAATTTCATTCTGATCCTGATCGCGGCCCGCATCGGCCAGGCGCAGATTAAGGCGCTGCTTCGAGGCCGGCTGCTGCCCGGTCAGTTTGCTCTGCAGATTCCCGGCCATGTCGCGCGCGCGATTCATCAGTTGATTCAGTGAATTGCCGCTCACGTCGCCACCGCCCGCACTTTCCCGGGCAAGCTTGTCCTGCAGCCGGCGCATGGTCGCGGGGTCGGCGGTGACCTGCATCCCCGATTCATCGCCCGGCTCGGCCGGCCGCAGATGCAGGTCGTCGAGATCGACTGTCAGATCGTCCTGGCCATCGCCCGGAACGATCTGGGGCGCGTGTTTGATTTTTGAAATCGGGAAAGCCAGCGCCGCCAGCAGGAACGCTCCGGCCATGGGATAGATCGCGCGCGACACGCGGCGGCGCTCGATCTTGGAGGCGGCGAACTCGTCATGATGGCCGAGTGTGTCTTCGACCAGGTACGACCACAGCGGGCCGCGACTCTCGCAGTCCGCGAGCGCGACGACGGTCGAGAGGCGCCCCTTCAGCTCTGCGCGATCGTCGGCAATCGCCGCCGCCCGCATCGCGCTGGTGCGCATTTGCCAGCCGGCCGAGACCGCGCTCGCGATACCGATGATCGCAAGAACTATCAGCACCGACCCGCCGGCCAGGAAAATCAGCGGCGACACCAAATATGCGCCGGCAAAAATAGCGGCGCCACACGCTATCGCGATCGCGAGTGTGTAGAAAATCGCATGCTGCCACGCCAACGAGTTGAGCCGTGCGCGCACGGAACCGACCCGGCTCAGGATTTGCCCGAGCTTCTCGTCTGCCTGCCTGTCTGGTGAGAACAACGACATCGATGCGCCAAGAGCGAGAATCTAGGTTAGTTTAGCTCCGCAAGTGGCGCAACGATGAATCTCCGTCGCGCCGCAGCGTTTAAAACGTCCAGCCCACAATCGATTTCAGGAACACCGAGTTGCTCGCGCGCGTCAGTCCGATTCCCACGCCGAGATTCAGCTCGAGCTGCGGAAGAAAGTTGAAATTCAGCGCTGGCGCGATGTAGTGCTGCTGATCGTCCACCTTCGCCAGCGGCTGGATCGAGCCCATGTCGCCGTAGTATTCGACCCCCGGCGAGAGCCAGCTATTCAGCTTGTAAACCAGCATCCCGGACGGATCGAATTGCATGCCGTGATGCGCGCCCGGACCGCTGAACGGATCCTCGAAGGCGAAGTTCCCCACCAGCCGAAATCCCTTGTAGCTCGCGCCCGCGATCGGCCGCAGTTCGAGCGTCGTCGGATTTTCCTCGGCCGCATGCCGCATGTAGTCGAGCTCGATATTGCCGCCGAACTGCACCGGCCATTCGAACGTCTGCGGGATTCCGAAATGAACCTTGCTGCGCGAGCCCGAGTATTCGTAGTTGCCGTTGGAGAGCTTCGCGGTGCAGAAATACTGCCCGACCTCGAGCCATCGCAGAACTCCGTAGGAGGCCTCGACCGTCTCGTGCACCTGGTAAACGTCGGTCTGGCTTTTCGCCAATTGCCCGGTCGCCGTCGAGGTTGTGTTGGAATGCAATTCGAGCGTCAGGTGACGGACCGGCGCCGTGTCGGTGTCGTAAATCTGGATTTCGTAGTAATCGATCGCGTGCGACGGACCCGCGGTCGCGAGCATCGCCGCGATACACGTTAGCAGCCCGAAAAAATGGCGGACGTACTTCATCACCCGCGCCTCGCAGCGTCTCTCAGCGCGATTCCTTGAGTCCGGCGTCGTCGGCCGCTCCCAAAGCGATCGCGGACCAGTCCAGGTCGGCGCGGCCCTTGGCAATCGCCGAGATGAATCGATCGCGCAGCAAGCTTGCCGTTGGCATCGGCGCGTTCGCCGCAGCCGCCGTCTGAAGCACGAGGTCGATGTCCTTGAGCCCGAGCGGCAGCCGAAATCCCGCCGGCGTGAAGCGGCCATGCGCGATGAGTGGGCCGTAACCTTGATACACCGGCGCCGCGAAGATCGTCTTCGTCAGCATCTCGAGCGCCGCCGACGCATCGACACCGCTCTTGCGCATCATCGCGACCGCCTCGCCCATCGCCTCGAGCGCGGCGGCAATCATGAAGTTGCCGCCGAGCTTCACCACGTTGGCCGCGCCAACGTTGGCGCCAAAGTCGAAAACCTCCTGCCCCATTGCGTCGAGCATCGGTTTCACCTTCGCTTTCGCATCTGCGGGTCCCGAAACGCAAATCCGCAATTGCTTCGCTTGCGCGGCGTTGGGCCGACCGAACACCGGCGCCGCAACCATCACGCTCCCGTGTGACGCGTGATACTCGGCAAGCTCGCGCGTGGTCGCGGGCGACACCGTACTCATCGAGATGTGAATTCCGTCGGGCGCAAGGTGCTCGGCGAGCGCATCCTCACCCGTCACCAGCGCCTTGAGCGAGGCGTCGTCGGCCAGCATCGAGACCACGACGCCGCCCGGATGCGCGACGTCGCCCGCGCGCGGCGCGCGATGCGCCCCCTTTGCGACGAGCGGCTCCGCCTTCGACGCGGTGCGGTTGTAAACCGTCAGATGGAATCCCGCCGCGAGCAGGTTCGCCGCCATCGGCAGACCCATCGCACCCAGCCCGACGAATCCAATTTTCTGTGTCATGAATTCAACCTACCACGCGCGGTAGAGGTGGCAATGAAGTCTCAGCGCGACCGCTCGACGCCGATCCTCGGGCATAGCGCCGCGATTTTGCAGCGCGAGCACCACGGCGACGTTGGATGGCAAATCGTCTGGCCGAACGCGACCAGGATTCCGTTGTACTCGAGCCAATGCCGCGCGGGCAGCTCCGCGCGCAGCGCAATCTCGGTCTTGTCGGGAGTCCTGGTGCGCACCAGGCCCCATCGATTCGAGATGCGATGCACGTGAGTATCGACGCAGATGCCCGGCTTCGCGTACGCCTCGGTCACGACCAGGTTGGCGGTCTTGCGCCCGACGCCTTTGAGCATCAGCAGCGCGTCGATCTCGTCGGGCACGCGTCCGTCGAATTTCTCGAGCAGGTCGCGGCATATTCCGCGGATAACCCGCGTCTTGGTCCGATAGAAGCCCACCGGAAAGATGAGCCGCTCGAGCGTCCTCGGCGACACCGCGAGCATCGCTTCGGGCGTATGAGCTTTGGCAAACAACCGGCTCGACGCCGCCGCCGTAGTCGCGTCCTTGGTCCGCAGACTCAGAATGCACGAGATGAGCGTGCGGAACGGATCGCGATGCTGCACCGCCATGAAGCTCACAATCGGCGCATTCCACGACGGCGCCTCGCGCCTGAGTATCGCAAGCACGCGGCTGACGCCTCGCGCATCGATCGTCGCGCGGCGCGTCATTTCAGGTTTCGTCCGTGATGCCATCTTCCGATCCATCGGGCCGGTCTCAAGTCAGGCAGGTTGTGAATCCTGCCGCGCTCCGCCGACGTATGACATAGTGTTGGTAACGGGTGAATTACAGTGAAAACCGCAAAATCAGTCACCATCGCGATATTTGCAGCGATGGCGCTTGCGCTCGCCGGCAACGTCCACGCCGGCAGCTCGAATAGCACCGGTCCCGCACCCTCTGCGCACACCGCAAACTACGCCGTCCACGGTGCTGGCGTGGGAAGTCGGGCGGGCGTGAGAGCTGGCAACCGCCGCTTCTTTAACCAGTACCCCTATTACTCGCCCTACGGTTACGGCTACGGCTATGGATACGGCAACCAGGTTTACCTGAATCCCGATGAGGCCGATTGGGCCGAACAATGGGGGTCGTTGTACCAGGACAACAACGGCCCCTACGCGAGAGCTGCCGCACGAGGAAACCCGCCGGGCCCGTCACGCATTTGGGAAATTCCGGATAAGTAGGGTTCACGAGCGATTGAACGGGCCTTGGAATATCGCGCCAGTTGCTCGCGACGCCGGTTGACGGCGCGCCCGCTACGTAGTTCCTTCATGGCGTGATCGAAATCTTCAATGCATCCTCGAATGCCGCTTTGCGCCGGCGTCGGCCGGTCGCGCTTGCCGCGGTTGGTCTGTTGTGGCTGGCGCTTTGCGGCCCCGCTCTCGCCGCTTCACCGTCAGCTTCGCCTAGCGTGCTGCCGGCGGAGTCCATCGGCGCGACCAAGGCGCCGCCGCCGCAGCCGATCAATTGGGATCGCGTCACCCAGGAAGCGACTGACCTGCTGTCCAAGTACATTCAGATCGATACGACCAATCCGCCCGGCAACGAGCTCGAGGCGGCGCGGATGCTCAAGGAAAAATTTCTGACCGACGGCATTCCCGCCACCACCTGGGAGCCGCAGAAGGGGCGTGGAATCGTCGCCGCGCGCCTGCGCGGCATCGGCAAGCATACCAAGTCGATCATCCTGCTGAGCCACATGGACGTGGTGCCGGCCAATCCCAAGGAATGGGAGGTGCCGCCGTTTTCGGGCCAGGTCAAGGACGGAAAAATCTGGGGCCGCGGCGCGCTCGACGACAAGGGCCCCGGCGTGATCGAGTTGATGGCGATGCTCGCGATCAAGCGCGCGGGCATCCTGCTCAATCGCGACGTCTTGTTTGTCGCCACCGGTGACGAGGAGGAAGGGGGCAAGAACGGCGCGGAATGGTTCGTCGATCACGAGGGCAGCGTCTTTGCCGACGCCGGCTTTCTGCTCAACGAGGGTGGCGGGATTCGTTCGCTGTCCAACAACAAGCGCAAAGTTTACGTGGTCTCCGTCACCGAAAAGACCCCGCTCTGGCTGAAGCTCACCGCCAGCGGTCCGGCCGGACACGCGTCCGATCCGCCGGCGGAAACCGCGGTCACGCGGCTGGTGCGCGCGCTGGATAAATTGAGCCAGTATAAAACGCCGATCCACGTCATCGGGCCGGTCGAGGACTACTATCATACGATCGCCCTGCTCGATCACGGACCCAGGCAGCAGCTCGATCTCGCCGCCGCGCTGAAGGACCCCGCGTATCAGAGCAAATTTCTTTCCGATCCAAGCCAGAATGCGCGGGTGCGCGACACCATTACGCCCACCGTGCTGTCCGCCAGCCAGAAAACCAACGTGATTTCCGAGACCGCGTACGCCGAAGTCGATTGCCGCCTGCTGCCCGGCAGCGATCCCAAGAAGGTCATGAACGAGATCAAGAAGGTGATTGGCGACGACACCATCAAGATCGACGTGCTGCTGAACTTTCCTCCAATCTCCTCGCCGTCGCGATCGCCCCTGATGACCGCGATTGATTCGATGGCCCGCGTGCACCAAGCCAGCGTGGTACCGTCGATGGTCATCGGTTTCACCGACAGCCACTACTTCCGCCAGAAAAAAGTCGTCTCCTACGGCTTCATTCCGATCGAAGTTCTTCCGGCCGAGGGCAAAGGCGTTCACGGCATCAACGAGCGAATCGGGGTGACGGAACTCGCCGACGGAATCCAGCGGATGGTACAGTTGCTCAGGATTTTCGCAGGCCAGAACCAGGTATCGCGATGATTCGAGCCGGCGTCGGATATTCTACCGCGCGCAATCCGCGCAATGCCGCGGCCGAGGCGACCGCCGCCGCGCTGGCGCAGGCGGGAATCAGCCGCGCGACCGGCGCGCTGTGTTTTGCGACTGCGGCCTACGGCGCCGCGTATCCGATGATTCTGCGCACGATTGCTTCCGAAGCGGGAACGCGGGAAGTCGCGGGATGCTCGAGCATGGGCGTCATCGCCGGCGAGACCGAAACCGAATCCGGCCATGCGCTCGCGGTGCTGGCGTTCGGGGGCGGTGAAAGCGAAAACGAGATTCACGCAACACGACTCTTTGTGCCGACACTTCGCGGCCGCGCCGCCGGCGTCGCGGCTGATATTGCGTCCGCCCTGCGCTCGAAGCTCGACAAATCCAACCTGCTGATTCTGCTTGCCGATACCTACAACTTCGAGGCCGAGGCGACGCTCGAAGCTCTAGGCAAGGAACTGCCCGGCGTGACTATAGCGGGCGGCGGCGCGAGCGAGGACGGCTCAGTTGGCGAGACCTTCGTTTTCTGCGGCGACACGATCAGCTCGAACGCGGTTTCCGGAATGCTGCTGTCGGGCGACTTCGAGCTGACGCTCGCGAGCACGATTGCGTGCGGCTTGATCGGCACGGCGCATCGCGTCACCGCCGCGCGCGACAATATCCTGATCGAGCTCGACGGCCGGCCGGCCTACGAAGTGTTCGCCGAAGCAGCCGGGCCACTGGCCGACGATCTGCGCCGAGCGCTCGGCTACGTGTTCGTCGCGATTCCGGTCTATGAAAACGCGACCACGATCGAGCGCGGACAATTTGTGGTGCGCAATATCGTCGGCGCCAGCAAGGAGCACGGCGTCATCGCGGTCGCCTTCCAGCCCAAGGTGGGCGACACGATCGGGTTCGTGCTGCGCGACGCCGAGCGCTCGCGCCAGGACCTGAAGGCGACGCTCGACGACTTGAACGATCGCGTTAAACCCGATTCGCCACCGGCATTCGGCCTCTACTTCAATTGCGTCTCGCGCGGCGCCGGCCTCTACAACATCCCGGGCCACGACTCCGCCTACATCAGGCGCGCCCTCGGCCCGGTCCCCATCGCGGGCTTTTTCACCGGCTTCGAAATCGGACCGCTCGCTGAGCAGACTTCGCTGCTCCAATACTCAGGCGTGCTGGCGCTGATCTCGGGACGAAAAACTTAATCGGCGTCCTTTGCACGACTAGCGATCGCCGCTCGCTTTCCTTGTGTCGTCCCGAGCGCAACCAGTGATAGCCGCTCGCTTCCTTGTGTCATTCTGAGCGCAGCGAAGAATCCCGGATCTTTCTCAACGCAGGCACATGCAGCCTAAACACGCATCGAGCGACGTTCCTGGTGCTTTCCTGTTTGCCCAAGCACGGGCGGATCGCAACGCTTTTGCGACGCTCACTGCGATCACGCCGTGGTTGGGGGTGCTTCGGCTGAAATCGAAAAAGATCGGGATTCTTCGCTGCGCTCAGAATGACACAAGAAAAGCAGCGCAGTTCTTTTCTTACGCCGCGCGCGACGGGAGCTTGCGCGTCACCAGCATTGCGATGCGGTAGGTGAAATACATCTCGCCGTCGATTCTTACTGGACGCGCGCCGCTTAGATCCTCGGCCGCGTCGCGCTCGACCATCGCGATTGCTGTCGCCGCGTGCTCCTGAGGCGTATGTGCCGTCTTAAGCCATTGCGATACTGCGGCGCGGTAGTGAATGCGGCAGTCCGGGGACCATTGTCGCGGTCCGGCGCGCGAATCAAGCACGCATCCCGGCATCCCCGGCGCTTGCACGGCTGAAAGCCTTAATGGTACCTGAAACATGGATCTGAGCGGTTTCAAGCCGCAGGATTCCCCATCGACAAAACGGAGGATTGCCAAGTTGGATTTCGGATTTTCTGAAGAACAAGAGATGCTTCGGGACGCGGCCAAGCGCTTTCTGGCCGACAACTGCCCGACCAAGTTTGTCCGCCAGATGATGGCGGACCCCACCGGACACGACGCCGCCTTCTGGAAGAAGCTGGTCGAACTCGGATGGCCGGGGCTGCTCATCCCGGAGAGTTACGGCGGCCAGGGCGGCAGTTTCCTCGACATGACGGTGATCGTCGAAGAAGCGGGCAAGGCGCTCGTGCCGGGACCCTTCTTCACCTCCGCGCTGCTGGCGGCGCCGCTGTTGATTGAAGGCGGCTCCGATCAGCAGAAGAAAGACATCCTGCCGCGCATGGCGAAGGGCGAGTTCATCGGCACCGTCGCGATCGCCGAGGCCGCTGGCCGCTTCGACGCCGAGGGAATCCAGCTCAAGGCGACCAAGTCCGGCAAGGAATACACGATCACCGGCGAGAAATTCTTCGTGCCCGATGCGCACGTCGCCAACGGGATGGCAGTCGCGGTCCGCACCGGCGGCAGCGGCGAAAAAGGAATCACCATCCTCGCGATGAACGCCAAGGCGCCCGGCATCACGATCACCCAGCTCAAAACGGTCGATATGACGCGGCGGCTGTGCCACGTGAAATTCGACAACGTGAAAACTTCCGAGCTCGTCGGCAAGGAAGGCGAGGGATGGCCGATCCTGCGGCGCACACTCGATATCGCAACCGCGGGACTCGCGGCCGAGATGGTTGGGACGGCGCAGAAGGCGCTCGACATGTCGGTCGATTACGCCAAGACCCGCGTGCAATTCGGCAAGCCGATCGGATCGTTCCAGGCGGTCAAGCACAAGTGCGTCGATATGATGGTCGCGGTCGAGAACGCGCGATCGCTGACCTACTACGCATGCTGGACCGTCGATACCAAGGGCGCGGAAGCACAGACCGCGGTGCCGATGGCGAAAGCGTATGCGTCGGACATGGCGAAGAACGTGACCTCGGAAGCAATCCAAGTCCACGGCGGCATCGGCTTCACCTGGGAGCACGACATGCACCTGTACCACCGACGCGCACTGGCCGGCGAAGCCAACTTCGGCAACGCCCCGGTGCATAGAGAGACCGTGGCAAAGTCGCTGCTAGGCTGATCGCGACGAGTTAAGATTGATCGATCGAAGGCCGCGGGATGAAAACCCGCGGCCCTTTTTTGTTTCCCACGGGCGCAATGAACTGCCGCGATGGGTGGTTTGCAGGCGAATACTTGCCGCGTCGTTCAGTCCCTCGTAAACTTGCAGTCGCTCTGTGGTGGTCGCTTGCTCGCAATCAATCGAACCATCCTTAGAATCGGGGTGAAGGTGATCTCCGAAGCGGAATTGCCAGCTTCGTTTCGAAGTGCCGAATCAGTGGGATGACTTTAGATGCCGCCGACAACGCCAAAAATTCGTAGCGAGCTGGGAAAGCGCTATCGCGATTGCGGGCTCGACTGCTCCATGTTTCAAGACGACTTGATTTCAACGTTAAGCGATTTCTTCGGTGTGTTTCACTCTCTTCTTGAGCCAAACAAAGTGTTCTGGTTTCGGGGACATTCCGATATGACTTATCGACTCGCTCCTTCGGCCCTCCGCTAT
Organism: uncultured delta proteobacterium; assembly: GCA_963717005.1. Classification (GTDB taxonomy): domain Bacteria; phylum Desulfobacterota; class Binatia; order Binatales; family Binataceae; genus Binatus. Next base: position 1,877,548 of record OY970324.1, on the reverse strand, counting down.
GGCAAGCCCGAAGAGAGAGACCGAGCACTCGGGTTACTGGCTGACATGAAGCGGTTCCTGGAAATGAAACTGTCACGACCTGCGTCGGTGAACGAGCTGTGGTGGATGCAAGTTGGTCAGCACTATGGGCTGCCCACCCGATTATTGGACTGGACCCAAAACGCCGCTGTTGCACTCTTCTTCGCGTGCTGCAAAGACCCCGATGTAGATGGCTTGGTAGCCATCCTGAATCCCATTGAACTCAACCAAAGCATCGATCCGAGATTGCCGCGCGTCTTCAATTTTGAGCGGGACTCGAACATCATCGAGAGGTACTTTAAGTTGGACGGGCGGATCCATGTTAACGGACGGCGAACGATCGCAATAAACCCGACTTGGAACACCGAACGTATCGCTATGCAGCAGGGAGCGTTCACGCTGCATGGTTCACGGAAGTTTGACTTGGACCGGCATCAGGCCAGTTCTCTTCTTTATGTTCCTATTTTGCGCGAGAACAAGGCATCGCTGCTCAACGAATTAGGCCGGGTTGGCATCGGAGAAATGTTCATCTTTCCAGAGCCAGAGCATGTCTGCGCTCACTTGAAGCGGACGGCGGGTCTGTGAGGTAAAGAATGGCGGAATACATTCCCTTCATCACGGGCGAGGAGAGCGCCAAACTCGTGCGAAAGTTCTACTCGGACTCCGAGATAGTCCGCGTGCCTTTGGACCGGGCCAAGAATTTTCTTGGCATTCTGAATCGTTCATCGGGAGTGTGGATTGATCCGATGGTGGACGGCATGGATGACTTGGAGATCCGGCGTACCAAACCTGACAGAAAGAATCCTTGGTTCGACTTTATGAGCGCCTTCACAAACTTCGAAAAGATTGGCACGACCGCCCGTAACGCGACGCCTGTCTCATCCGAAGTGAACGCGTTTGTTAAAGCGACCATGGACAAGTGTGCCACGCACGGACCAACCTGGATCACGGTGCCACAATTGCCGTTGGTGAACGACTCTGGCCGCAACAAAGTCAATCGAATGCTGGCGTCGGCGGCTGGCAAGTGGAAGAGCACTAGCGCGTTCTCTGGAAAGTTGATCCTGCCAATTGTGATTACGCATCAGAGTCAAGTTAGCGGGAAGACAAAGCGAAACCCAAAAGTTAAGCAGGCTGAACGGTGTTACCACGAAGCCGGAGCGGAGGGATTCTGGGTCGTGGACAGCAGCCTCACGGATGACAATGGTTCTTCGACACTCCGAAAGCGCTTCCGCACCATCATGGATCTCCACCAAGAATTAAACGAGCAAATCTCCTCCAAAATCAGGATCGGTGGACCGTACTGGGGGCTTAACATGGTGTTGTGGGCAAGGGGTCTGGTCGATCACCCCGCTATAGGTATTGGTTTAGGCTACCAATACTTTTTGGCTGGGAGTCCAGCCCGCCAGGCAAAGGCACGATTGGCGCTCTCTTCACTAAGGCGACGTGTTAGCGTCGAGCCTCAAATACGGAGTTGGCTCGACGCGGCGATCGGGAAACTAGCTGCCTTGCACCCAGCGCGCGCAGAGTTCATCGAGGTTAGAAAGCAGTACACCGCTCTTAGCCAGCTTGATGCGGCGAGAGAACAAGTAGCTAAGTTTTACAAGCATTGGATTGATCTGATCGGTTTCACTCCCAAAGTGGGCCGATCGATGGCGCTGTTCCAAGACCTGTCATCAGCGTACGCCCTAGGGAAGTCGCTACCAGAGATTGTTGGTGAAGGAACGGCGAGAAGGCCTGAAGCAGTGGCAGAACCGCTTATGCTTAGTTGTCTTTAGGGCGGTTGCTCCAGAATTTCTCCACGCAATACAACTGAATTGCAGCGTCCGTCCAGTTCCCGGTCTTTTTCGCCGGCCGTAGAACCTGACTGCGGGATTGCGCGACGCTTAATAGGCCGATCCCCAAGTCGAAAAACTCCGACCACCGGCTTGCGTTCGACATCACACGGCGTGCCACATCGGACGGCAGGGCAACATAGGACTCATCCGCAAACCCTAAATTGTTCGCTGCTTGATGCATTGCTTCATCGATTCGTGAGAGTTTCAGCTCGACTGCAACGATTCGATCTTGCAGAGGCATCCAACCATTCACTTTCTGCAGGCGCCGAGAGGAGCACGTCACAAACCGGTCGGCGATGAGTCGAGAGGTCTCCCCGCGGACCACCTCTTCAGAAATCGCCGCCGCATACTTGCGGACGAGCCTGTCGAGTGTGACTGACTTCTTTGTCTGGACATCGGGAATTTCGAGCAATAACACCGCACGGATGATCGAACTGATCGCTCGTACTTGCCTCTGTTGAAGGCGCCGAGCCACTTTCTCGGGGTTGAATCGGAGGCCGACGAAATCGCACACCCCCCACGGTGTCACAAACTCCGACTTGGCCGTCATCCCGCGACTTCTCATCCAGCGAGCCACAGGTCCAGCCATTTCGGACTCTCTTTCGAACATTCGTCCTATCCTAACCCACTTCCAAAGCGTCTACGTATCGTCTGCGCCCGTTTATATAGACTATATTGCAAGAAGTAGCGAGTCTCTAGATAGGGTTTCCATTGAAGGATTAATCTGGAGCCATCACTCTTGGCGGGTTGCTGAGATGTCGGTTGCACTCAGGTCGAGCTGAACTATCGCGAAGCGGCTAGGCGATGGCTTTTGATTTTTCCTGGTCCGCCGCGGCACTGCGGGTTGCTAATCGGTCGCGCATTGCGCGATGGCTTTCGCGGGTGATTGGGTAGCGCGAGAAGACCAGTGCGCTCATCAAGTAGATCGACGCGGGGGCGATTGCGAACAGCGCGCGCAAGTGTTCGCCTGCGGCCGGCGTGATTCCGCCGCCGCCCGGTTTGTAGCCGACCCAGCTCAGGACCGGGCCGACCATCAACAGCGTTACCGCGATCGCCAGCTTGATCGACATCGAGGTGATTCCGCCGTACGCGCCCTCCTGGCGCTGGCCGGTGCGCTCTTCGTCCCATTCGATCACGTCGGCCGCCGCGGAAATCTGCGTCACCCAGATTCCGATCGCCGAGAAGCCGGTGAATGCCATCAGAATGTACAGCGCGTAGGTGCTTTGCCGCGTCATCGTGAGGAACAGCAGCGAGCCGAGCGCGTTGCAGGTCATCGCGGCCACGAAGGCCGGCTTCTTCTCGAACCGCACCGTGATCCTGAACCAGAACGGATACGAGATGACCGAGCCGGCGAAGTACGCCATCAGCCATCGCGCCGCCGCGTTCTCGTCGTGGTACCAGTACTTCGCCAGGAAGCGGATCAGCACGGTCGGGATGTTGATCGCCATCACGGCCAGCGTCGTCGCGATCAGCAGTATGATGAAGGGCCGGTTGCCGGCCACCGATTTGACCGACGCCCACAGCCGCGAGCGCTCGAGCGTCGAGAACTCGGCGCGCTCGCGCAGGCCCGCGTACGCAATCATCGCGCCGCCCGCCACCACCATCGCGCAGATCGCGCCGGTCACTTTGAAGTCGGTGCCCCGCGCGAACAAATAGGTGGCCGCGAACGGCAGCAGCGCGCCGCTGATATCGCCGGCGGTGCCGAGCAGCATGCGGAAGGTCGAGAGCTTGGTGCGTTCGTCGTAATCGAGCGTCAATTCCGGCATCAGCGCGCCGTATGCCGTCTCGTAAAGTTTCCGCGACGTGAGCATCAGGAAGTAGAAGCCGAAGAACCACGGGAACAGGCCCGCGCTCAGCCGCGGCGGCGACAGCAGCAGGTAATAGCAGACCGCCATCGGAATCGCCGCGAAGAAAAACGGCCGCCGGCGGCCGGACTTGAACCGCGCGCGATCCGAAATATTGCCGACCAGCGGATCGGTCACCGCGTCAAGCACGAGCGCGAGAAAGAATGCAAGTCCGGCCAGCGATGGAGAGAGCCCCATGCGATCGGTATAAAAATAGAGCAGATGAAGCCCGATCAGGGTGGCGCACAGGTTGAGGCCGGTCTGCGCCTGCGCGTAGATTAGCAGGGGGCGCAGGCCAATCTTCTCGCTCGAATCGCGGGTTGCCACAGTCAGCAAACACTACTCGATGGACATGCCGATACACAAAGCATTTGCGATTGCCGGTCCGACTCAGCTATCGGGATGGCGATGAGAATTTTCGCGCATTCGACGACGAGTCACCGCCGATGGCTGTTGCCGGCGGCCGCGCTGTTGCTGTCGCTCGCGCTGGCGACGCAGGGATGCTCGCAAATCAAGGCGTGGTGGAGTCCCGACGATGACTCCTCCGATCTCGATGACGCCGCCAACGCCAACGAAGGCGAGCCGCTGCCGCCGCCCGTCGCCAACGTCGCTATCAGCTACCGGCGCCCCGGCGACGCGCTCGCACGCGCGACCGTGATCAAGTTCTTCGGCGCCGAAGTGATCGCGAACCATCAGCGCGACGCCTCGCGCACCGAGTCGGTCGTGCGCTTCGACGGCGGCGTTCCGATTTGGGAATTCAAGGCCGACGAAAGCACGTTCGGCTCGATCACCGGCGTCGGTAACTCCAAGTATTCGCTTAAAAATGTCGAGTACTCGAAGGTCCCAGCGCACTTCACCCAGATTCTGCCCGAGGAAGGGCCGCCGGAGCCACTCGATCGCGGGGCGTACTACGTCTTTCAGATCGAGCGTGCCTCGGGCTCAACCAGTTACCAGGCGGTCAAGGTGCTCGCCGACGGTTCGCTCCAGGCCTACAACGCGCAGCCGCGGGCGGGCAGCAGTTACCTGCTGTGCTGCAACGTGACCGCGGACTTCCCCGAGCCGGTGATTCTTCCCGATACTACCCAGGATGCCGGAGCCGAGAATCCGCCGCCTGACGAAAATCCCGATCAGTCGAGCGCCCCGCCAGACCAATCTGCGCCTCCCCCTGAAGAAGCACCTCCAGCCGTCGATCCGACTCAACCGTAGCGACCTTTATCGCGTTTTTTCGACCTTTGTCTGCCTGACCAGCCTGCCGCCGCGTTCTGAATTTCGTAGCGGATTGGCGCGCTTAGTGAACTTCGACATATTGCTCATTAATGAATATCAATTCATAACTGAGTTGATAATCGTGATTGACACACAATTCATTGTCGGCTAAAAACGACACCCAGATGGGACAAGCTGCTCGACAATCCGGCGATGCGCCGAATCGATTCGATCGCCGACGCGAAAAAACCCGCGTCGATCTGATCGCGGCGGCCGAACGCGTCATCTCGAGCAAGGGCTACCATCAGACGCGCATCGCCGACATCGCGACCGAAGCCGACGTCGGCCTCGGCACCTTTTACCTGCACTTCAAGACCAAGAACGAAATTTTTATCGAGCTGATCGAGCATGGCGCGGCTGAGTTGCGAAAGAATCTTGGCGCAGCCAAAGCGGGCGTTCATTCGCCTGCCGAAAAGCTCAAGATCACGATCGATACGATCCTCGACGCGGCCGCTGAAGCGCCGGAACTGTTTCGCATCGTCTTCGGCCATAGCCCGGCGTTCCTCGATCTGATGGTCCGCGTGCACGAAGTTTTCATCGACGACCTGCGCGACGACCTCGCGCCGGCGGTCGGCGAGCGCGCCGACGCGATCGCGCATTTGACGATCGGGATGTTGTCGCAGGCAATCTCGTGGCTGCTTGCGAGCCGCGATCTTTCTCATGCGGAACTCAAAAATATCACGGTAAATTTTGCCCTGGGCGGACTCGAGCGCGCGGCACGGCTCGGCGCCCCATGAAAACTAAAAACTGAAGAAGTGAATCCGGAGGATTGTGACCATGGCCCAGGACCATACGATCGTTAACACCGACCTCGAAAGCGTCTTCCACTGGGACTACAGTGTGAAATTCCCGCAGATGGACCGTTTGTACGAGAACGCCAAGCGCGATCAGTGGAACGTCTCGACTACTATCAACTGGGACCGTCCGATCGAAAACGAAGTCCTGGACATGACGATGATGCCGATGTTCCAGACCGAGCTCTATCGATCGCTCAGCGAAGACAACAAGTACCAGCTCGGGCGCAAGTTCGCGGCGTGGCGCCTGTCGCAATTCCTGCACGGTGAGCAGGGTGCGCTGATGGTTTGCGGGCAGTTGGTTGACGCGGTGCCGGACCTCGACGCCAAGATGAACGCGGCGGCGCAGGTGTTCGACGAGGCGCGTCACGTCGAAGGCTTCCGCAAGTACATCACCAAGCTCGATCGCATCTACCCGATCGATCCGACGCTCGAGCGGCTGCTGACCACCGTCATGGCGCACGATCGATGGGAGCCCAAGTACGTCGGGATGCAGGTCGTGGCCGAGGGCCTCGCGATCGCGGCGTTCCGCTTCATGCAGCGCGAGACCAAGGACGAGCTGCTGAAAGAGTTGCTCGAGTACATCATGAAGGACGAGGCGCGCCACGTCGGCTTCGGGATGCTGGCGCTGCGCGACGCCGTCACCAAGCTCAAGGGCAAGGACAAGAAGGATCTCGAGGACTTCGCTTTCGCCGCTTGCGACATGATGGTGACGAAGGTCGTCGATGGCGTGCCCAAGGACGGCTTCCTGTCGGGCGCGAGTGTGTTCGAGGAAGTCGGCATCTCGATGAAGGACATCGAGGAAGAGATGCATCGCAACCCGGCGTGGGCGGCGGCCGAGAACGACATGGAAAAGCAGTTCAACTCGTTCCTGTTCGTCGATACGATCATCCCATGCCTGCGGCAAATCGACCTGATCAACGATCGCACCGAATCGTGGTACCAGCAGCTGGGAGTGATGCAGATGGCGTCAGCGGCGTAGCTAGCAATCAGCACAGCCAGAACGATGAAGGGCCGGTCGTAAGACGACCGGCCCTTTCTTTTTTTGTCCGAACGCGAACTAGGTTCGCGCCTGTGTCATTCTGACGCGAGCAGCGCGAGCGTTCTGTCTTCTGACAAAGCGAGCATCGCGAGCGCATTCTGTCGTCCTGACAGAGCGAGCATCGCGAGCGCATTCTGTCATCCTGACAGAGCGTGCAACGCGAGCGCATTTGTCATCCTGACAGAGCGAGCACCGCGAGCGCATTCTGTCATCCTGACAGAGCGAGCACCGCGAGCGCATTCTGTCATCCTGACAGAGCGAGCACCGCGAGCGCATTCTGTCATCCTGACAAAGCGAGCATCGCGAGCGCATTCTGTCATCCTGACAAAGCGAGCATCGCGAGCGCATTCTGTCATCCTGACAGAGCGAGCATCGCGAGCGCATTCTGTCATCCTGACAAAGCGAGCATCGCGAGCGCATTCTGTCATCCTGACAGAGCGAGCATCGCGAGCGCATTCTGTCATCCTGACGACGGGAGCGCTAGCGACGGGAGGAACGGATCTCGGACAGCTTCGCGCACGCGAAGCCGGTTCCGGTTTTGAAAGTCGCGCAGCGGTCCTTATTCTCATTGGAAAGCAGCAACGCGGAACCGGAACCGGCGGCGCTTACGCCCCGCTGTCCGAGATCCTTCCTGCCGCTCGCGTTGCTCGCTCTGTCAGGATGACACGGATCGGAACTTTGCGAGCGCCTGACCGGTGAGCTTGTAGTTGGGCTCGCCGAATTCTTCATCGACGCTGCCGGTCGGCCTGAATCCCAGGCTGACGTACAGCGCGGCGGCGTTGAGGTTGGTGCGGAAGCAGGTTAGCTGGACGGCTCCGCATCGCGGGTAGCGCGCGGCGATCATCTTGAGAACCGCGACCATCGCGGCGCGGCCGTAGCCCATCCCCTGATGCTCCGCGGCGATCATTATGTCGTCGATCCAGTAACTCTCGGCGCTGTTCGGGTCGCACACGGTAGTCGCGTAGCCGACCACCTCGTCGCCGGCGCGGATCAGATGCGGCAGATGCTCGAAGTTATCGCCGAACAGGCGCACGTAGCATCGCGCGAGCGTCCATCGCGGCGGCGTGACGAATGCGATCTGATCGGGCCGAAGCTCCATCCTGAACAGCTTATGAAAATTGCGCCGATCGATCGGCTCGAGAATTATCTTGTGGTCGGTCCTCTTCATGATTGCACATGCAGAAAAATATCGCGGGCGTGCTCGTCGCTGATGCGTTTTACCGACGTGATTCGATCGGCGAACTGCGCCAGCGACGAGGTCTCCGCCGATCCCACGTCAACCAGCACCGCGAAAATCGAAAAATCCAGCTCGTCCTTGCGTTCCTTCAAACGCGCCAGCCATTCGGGGCTGACCTGAGATTCGCCGTCGGTGATTATCACGATATCGCCGCGCTTGAGTTTCTTTTCGCCGAGCAATTCGACCGCCGCGTCGATCGGCGTCTCGAAATCGGTGCCGCCGCCGGGAAAGTACTCGGCCATCTCGACGACCTTGTTCAAGTCGGGCTGGTAGCGCCGCTCGCGATTGAGGTCGAGCACCTTGAGGCTCACGTCGCCAGACGAAAACATGACGGCGCGGAACAGCCGGCGCTGGCGCCGCGCGATATCCATCAGCGTCAGCGCGACCGCCTTCGACCACATCTCCTTGTCGCCCTGCATCGAGGAGCTCACGTCGATACAAACGACCATCGGGCCCTTGCCCTTCTGTTCGTCGTCGCGCAGGCGGTACTGAAGGACAGTGCCTTCGAGCACGCGGCGATGAAAATCGCGCTTGAGCACGGGATGATGCATCGCGAGCAGCTCGGCCGGAATCAGGCGTCCGAGCTCGGAGCCGAGCTCGATGTCGTAGGCCTCGGCGACGCCGCGCTCGAGGGTTTTGCGCTTGAGCGCGCGCGCGTCCTGCTTGAACCGCCCGACCATCCGCGCCAACTCGCCGAGTTTCTTGTTGCGCGCGAGGCGCCGCCCGAGCTCGAGGCGCGCACCGGCCGCGACGCGTCCGCCCTGCCCGAACTCGCGGCTGAAGTCGTGACTGTCCTCGGCCGCTTGATCGATTTCCGCAGCCAGCTCGCCGGTCTTGAGCTGCATCCGCTTGAGCGCGCTTTGATCCGCGCCCTTGAGTTGCGTCTCGAACTGCCGCGACTTTTGGTTGAGCCGCGCCTCCGAGACCTTCGCCGCGCGTTCGGCCGCATCGGCCATCTCGGCGAGCTCTTTTTTCGTTGCTTGATCTTTTCCTGCGCCCGGCTCTTCGCCCTCTTTCGATTCCTGGATTTCGTTGACGGCCTTCACCGCCTCGCCACGCGCTTCGAGATCCTGCTCCTGGCGCGCGAGATCCCACAGGTCGAGCATCTCGCTGCGGTTGATGAGCTTCTCGGATTTCACCATCTCGAGCGCATGCTCGCTCATCACAATGGCGGCAATCGCACTCTTGTCTTCTTCGAGTGCGGTGCGCGAGCGGAGCGCCTGGAACGGCGCCGACGGCACGATTTGCTCGAGGATAGTGCGATTGAGCGCGGCCGCGAGGCGCACGTCGCCGGACTTGCGGAAGACCGGGTTCATCTTGAACAGCGCGAAGAAGAGATCCTGCACCAGCGCGCCGAAATGCGGAACCAGCCGCTCGCCGGTTTCCGCGAGGTCGGTGAGCGACGGCGCGTCGGCGACGATTTCATTCCACGCGCGCCGGTCGTAGCTGTCGCTCTGGAACCACGACGCGTTGGCGGGCACGACTGGAATATAAACGCGTCGCGGCTTGATGATCTTGGCTTTACGCGCCATCGCGATCGATCCTACGTCACCGAATATCGGCTCGCCATGACCTCGATTCCCGCCATTGCGTTACGCTGTCCCTTGAATGTATCGGTGAATGCGTAACAGAATTGAACTAGTACGAGATGACACAAGAACCTTCAGGCACCAAGCTATCGAACCGGCAGCACGCGCTGGTGCTGGCGGCGGTGCAGGAGTTCATCGCGACCGCCGAGCCCGTCGGCTCCGCGCAAATCGTGGCGCGGCATCCGCTCGGAGTGCGCGCCGCGATGGTGCGCCACATCATGGCCGAGCTCGAGGACGGCGGTTACTTACGTCAGCCCCACACCTCTGCCGGGCGGGTCCCTACTGAAAAAGCGTTTCGCTACTACGTCGATCATCTGGCGGCGGCGACGCGAATCGGCTTCGAGGATCGCGCGCAAATCGAGCTGCATTACTCGACCGCCGTGCGCAACCTGGGCGAGGTACTGCGCAACACGCCGCGGCTGCTCTCGATTCTCACGGGACAGGCCGCGCTGGTGATGGCGCCGCGGCTGGAGTCGTCGATAATCGAGAGCGTCAATTTCGTGCGGCTGCGCGACAACCAGGTGCTCGCCGTCTTTGTCGCCTCGAAGGGCGCGATGCAGAATCGGATCGTCGATACCGAGCGCGACCATTCGCAGGTCGAGCTCGATCGCATGGCGCGCTACCTCAACCAGTCGCTCGAAGGACGCACGCTCGACGAGGCGCGCCGCTGGATCGAGGCGCAACTCCACGAGGAGCGCGCCAACTATGATCGCTTCATGCACGACGCGCTCGCGCTGGGCGAGGCGATCGCCGATTACGGCGCGCGGCCAGAGTTGTACGTCGAGGGCAGCCTGCAGGCGCTCGAGCAGCCGGAGTTTTCCGATCGCGCCAAGATGCGCGAGCTGTTGCGCGCGCTCGACGACAAGACCGCGCTGCTCGAACTGCTCGAGCGCAGCCTCACCAACGCCGGCCTGACCGTGTCGATTGGCTCCGAGAACTACGACCCGCGCCTGTCGTCATTGAGCGTGGTCGCGGCGTCGTACGCCAGCGGCGCGAGCGCGCTCGGCAGCCTGGCAATCGTCGGCCCCGTGCGGATGGACTACGACCGCGTAATCCCGCTGGTCGAGTACACCGCGCGCGCCCTGTCGCGCCTGATGGAATACTGAAGAAGTGAAAGGAACCCCGCAGTGGGTTTCAAACCTGCTGTCAGGTTCCTTCCCTGTGTCATTCAGAGCGAAGCGAAGAATCCCGGATCCTTATTTACCTCTCCGCGGCCTCTCGCCGTTGATCGGGTACTAAGATAAACTCGCAGTTACGCTGCGATGTACTCCGCTCGAGCACGTTTGTTGTTCGCAACTTTTGCGTTCGCGTTGCTCTCCGGAGCCGGCGCATCGCGGCGCGCCCTGCCCCAGGACGCATACGTCTGGCAGCGCAAGTGGACGCCCGCGCTGCGTCTCGCAGTGACGCAATCGTCCGACCTGGTCCGTGCGTGGCGGGTGCTCGCCGCATATTCGGATGAAGGCGGCCGTCCGCAACCGGTGGCCGTCGATTGGAAAGCGCTGAAGAGTAGCGGACGCCCCGTAATTGCGGTGGTGCGAATCAACGGCCAGCTCGCGCAATACAACGACAATCAGCTGCTTGGCGACCTGGACGGTCTGCTGTCTCGGTGGCGGCAAGCGGGCGCGCCGATCGGCGGCCTCGAAATCGATCACGATTGCGGTGTGGCAAGACTGGCGGCGTACGCGCAGTTTCTCGCGCGGGTCCGCTCGCATCTCGACCCAACGATCCCCTTGTCGATAACCGCCTTGCCGGCGTGGCTGTCCTCACCTGAGCTTGACGCCGTTTTCGCGCCGGCGAACGAAGTCGTCCTGCAAGTGCACATGGTGCAAAATCCGCGCGCCGGATTGTTCGACGCGGAGCATGCGCGCCGCTGGATAGAAGACATCTCGCGCCGCACTGACAAACCGTTTCGCGTGGCGCTTCCTGCATACGGCGTGCGCGTCACGCGGCGCGAGGACGGGAGCATGCTCGCCGTCGAGAGCGAAGAGCCGCTTTTAGCCGGAGGCTATTCAGCCAGCGAAATGATCGTGTCGCCCGAAGACGTATCGGCGCTGCTGCGCGACCTCGAACGCGATCCACCGGCGTCTCTTACTGGAATCGTGTGGTTCCGGCTCCCGGTCGCCGGCGACATCCGCGCATGGAGTCCCGAGACCTGGCGTGCGGTGGTTTTGGGCAAGCCCCTGCGGAGCCGCATCGAAGCGCTTGCCGAAAAGAGCGATACCCCCGGCATGAGCAACATCGTTCTGGTTAACCAAGGGGAGGTGGACGGCCTCTTACCGCCGAGAATCGATCTGCCGCCCTCATGCACGATAGCCGACGGGATCAATGGCTACACCCTCGATCATGAGGAATCGGGACTGTCTATTGAACGCCAGCAAGATGGGCTCCTGGCCAGCCATCAGCGGCGACGTATCGGCTGGATGCGATGCACACCGGCCCAAGTGGCGATTCATGCGCAACCGTAAACTTCGGCTGATTGCATCAGTGCTCGCCGCATTGTTCGGAGCTTCGGTGGTACTCGCATGCGGCGGCGATTTTTCATGGCACCCCTTCGACGACCGAGCGGTCACGCTCGACACGATGCCGGTCAACGCCCGGAGTTTTGCTTATGCTGAGGCGCACCTCTTCCCGTCGCCGAAGGACAAACTGATCACTGAAGAGATCGGCTATCCGAACGGCCCGCGGAACGATGATATCGCGGAGGCGGTCGCTCATGCGGAAGTGGCGGGTCTCTCTTCCGATCAGGCCGACGTCGTGCGGCAGATGCGCGCCGAGGCCAGCGGCGACAGTGCGTTCAACAAAGGTGCGATGCTGTCCGCCGCTGTTCGTCTGTACACCGCCGGCGCGGTCGATTTTCACAAGGGAGATTCGGCCAAAGCGATCAGACGATTCCACGCGATCATCGACCTGCCCGCGAGCGAGCGGCGCGACCGGGAGGTTTGGGCCGCTTTCATGCTTGGCCGACTCTATGGCAGCAAGAACGATATTGCTGAAGCGTCCAAATCATTCGCATTGACGCGAGAGCTGGCGAACTACGGCGCGCCCGACCCGCTGGGGCTGGGCGTCGCGAGTTACGGAGAAGAAGCCAGGCTTCATCTCGATCGCGCGCGTGGCTTGCAGAAGGCGAAGCAGATGTCAGCGAAGCAGCGCCGAATGTACGGCCACGAAATCGCCGCCGCAGTCAGGCTCTATGCCGCACAGGCTGCCCACGGCTCGAACATCGGCATCGACTCGCTGCGCCGGGTGGTAGACGAGGTGCTCGATGAAGATGCGGCAGTTGCGGCGTCGATTTGCGATCCGATGGTTCAGCAGTTGTTGGTGACGCGAACGCTCGACAGCGATGGATCGGCTCCGGACAATGACACTTCATCCACTTCCCAGATCTCGACGCTGGTCAGGTCGGTACAGAAATGCGGCTCTCAGAATCTCGTTGCCGCCGACCGGTTGGCCGCGATCGCATACCGGGACGGCGACTACCACCTCGCGCATAGGCTCGCTATTCAGATGACCACCCCGCTGGCCATGTGGGTGCAGGCAAGACTGGCGATGCAAAAGGGAGATGTTGCCGAAGCCGCGAAATATTACGCGGCCGCATCAAAGGAATTTCCGTCTTCCGGCGATACGAGCGCATCCGATGAAGGGGCCAAGGCGCTGTTGGTCCTGGAAAATGGTGACCTCGCACTATCGCGCGGCGAATACGTCGATGCGTTAGAGCAACTTTATCCTTACGCGGGGACGTTCTGGGACGACGTCACTCATATCGCCGAACGGGTGCTGACCGTCGATGAGCTCAAGACCTTCGTCGATGGGCACAAGGACACCCAGGTGCAACCGGCGGTTTCGCTCGCGAGTATGCCCTCGCCGTTCGGTAATGAAGTCTCCCTTTATGATCCCGTGGAGGCGCAAACCCAATTTTGGTTCCCTGACGGTCGCAGTCCTGCCGCTCATCTGCGCGATCTGCTGGCGCGAAGGCTGGTGCGGGAGGGCCGCTACCAGGAAGCCTTGAAGTATCTACCGCCCCCGGTGCCGCCCACTCCCCCTTGGGAGTCGTCTCCACCGAAGTTTATCCCGCCGAAGATGGTCCCGGAGTTTCTGCGGGGGCCTGCGGTCATTCAAAGAAATATGGGCGGCGGATTCGGCACGGCCGCGGCGGGATTGTTTCCGTTGGAAATTGGGCCGAATGGCCTCCAACGAGGTCAGACGGCGTCTGAAAGTTTTACCCCGGACTACGTGCAAGCGTTAGAGCATGCGAAACACGACCAATCGAACGTGGATCGCGCCCGCGGATGGTACCGGGCAGCGACGCTCGCCGGCGATTTCAATTCGGGCAATAAAATCATGGGGACCGAAGGGCCACCCGACAATTACGCAGAACCGGCTGTTCCCATCGGAACCGATCAAATCGATCTTAGCGCCGACGATCGCTTCGTCACCCAGGGTGAGCGCCAGCGGTTTCAGGCCAGCGCGCCGAAGCCGAATTTTCGCTATCATTATTTGTTCGTCGGGGTTGACGAAGCGCTTCATGCCGCCGACTTGCTTCCTCCACGATCGCAGGCGTTCGCCGCAGTCTTGTGCCACGCAACTTCGTGGATGATCGACTTTGATAACTGCCCCGCAAGCGCTGTGGACCTGCGCGCGTCACCCACTGCGTACGCCTCGAAATCGCCGAGCATCGCTGACCCGCTCACCCTGGACGCGTTATGGCCTGACGAGGATACCGCGCGCATCAACATGACTTGCCAGCTGTATCAGCGTTACCTGAAAGAAGGCACGGTCGTACCTTGGGCAACGCATTTTGGGCGCGCCGGGCGCAGTGAATACGCGACCTCGAGGCGCGGCGGGCTGACGCATGATTGTCCCGAACCCGACTTCGACAGCGCGATTCATTTTGTGCAAGCGCAGACGATGCGCGAGGCACGCCGCCATAGTCAGATAGTCCGCCACCGCTGGATTGTTCTGATGAAGCTCGCATTAGTGGCTCTGTGCCTCGGCGCGAGCACCCGGTGGTTCCTGCGCCACCGATACGTCTGAAAAATCCAACGATTTCGCACCTGCCGGCACTGGCGCGACGTTAAATCATGCTTACGTTTATGGTCGGTTTGGTCTCATAAAATGAACAAGCGACACAAGCATCCTGAGGACGCAAATCCAGGCGTGGATGGTGAGCTCGATCAGGCCGAGGCGGACCACGCCGACGCGGAAGCGTTGCGCGCGCAGATTGCCGACAAGGACAAGGAAATCGCCGAGCTGAAGGACAAGTACCTGCGCACCCTCGCCGACTCGGAGAATGCGCGCAAGCGAATCCGCCAGCAGAGCGAGGAATCCGTGCGCATCCAGCGCGAGGGCATCCTGCGCGAGCTGCTGCCGATTATCGATAACCTCGAGCGCGCGCTCGCCGCGGCTCGCAACGGCACTGACGCCAAGACGATTGTCGATGGGGTCGAGATGACGGTGCGGGCGCTGATCGATTTCCTGCGTGCGCAGGGGGTCACGCCGCTGCAGTCGGTCGGGCAGGCGTTCGATCCCAATCGGCATGAGGCGGTCGATCAGGTGGCGTCCGAGGTGCATCCGCCGAACACGGTCGTCGATGAGTTCCATCGCGGCTACCTGATTGGCGAGCGGGTTCTGCGGCCGGCGCGCGTATCGGTTGCGAAGGCAAATGGGACCGATTCCGAAAAGCGAAACGGAGGCGAAAGCGATGCCTCCGACGTTGAAAATAACTGAAGCGTGGTTATCTCTATCATAAGTTCTATATCAGGGGACCTTTAGGAAAATGGCAAAAGTTATCGGTATCGACCTCGGCACGACGAACAGTTGCGTCGCGATCATGGAGGGTGGCGACCCCGTCGTTATCGCCAACTCCGAAGGCAGTCGCACGACGCCGTCGGTCGTCGCATTCACGGAAGCGGGCGAGCGGCTGGTTGGCCAGATCGCCAAGCGCCAGTCGATCACCAATCCGACCAACACGGTTTTTGCGATCAAACGCCTGATGGGCCGGCGCTTCGACGACGCCGAAGTTCAGAAGGCGCTCAAGGTGCTGCCGTACAAGGTCGTCAAGGCCGACGACGGCGCGGCGTGGGTCGAAATCCGCGGCAAGAAATACAGCCCGCCGGAGATTTCCGCGTTCATCCTGCAGAAGATGAAGCAGACGGCCGAAGACTATCTCGGCGAGAAAGTCACCGAGGCGGTTATCACCGTCCCCGCGTACTTCAACGACAGCCAGCGCCAGGCGACCAAGGATGCGGGCCGGATCGCGGGCCTCAACGTGCTGCGAATTATCAACGAGCCGACGGCGGCCTCGCTGGCGTACGGTCTCGATAAGAAGAAGGACGAAAAGATCGCCGTGTTCGATCTCGGCGGCGGCACCTTCGACATTTCAATTCTCGAATTGGGCGAAGGCGTGTTCGAGGTCAAATCGACCAACGGCGACACCTTCCTGGGCGGCGAGGATTTCGACCAGCGCGTCATCGACTACCTGGCCGACGAATTCCACAAGGACCAGGGATTCGATCTGCGCAAAGATCGCATGGCGCTGCAGCGGCTGAAGGAAGCCGCCGAGAAGGCCAAGACCGAGCTGTCCACCGTCACCGAGACCGACATCAATCTGCCGTTCATCACCGCGGACCAGTCGGGCCCCAAGCATCTCAATATCAAGCTGACGCGCGCCAAACTCGAAGCGCTGTGCGCCGACCTGCTCGACCGGCTCGATGCGCCATGCGTGACTGCGCTGCGCGACGCCGGCCTCAAGGCCAGCGAAGTCAATGAGATCGTGCTGGTCGGCGGCATGACCCGGATGCCCGCGGTACAGGAACGCGTCAAGCGCCTGTTCGGCAAGGAAGGGCATAAGGGCGTCAATCCGGACGAGGTCGTCGCGATAGGCGCGGCAATCCAGGCCGGCGTGCTCAAGGGCGAAGTCAAGGACGTTCTGCTGCTCGACGTGACTCCGCTGTCGCTCGGAATCGAAACGCTGGGCGGTGTGTTCACCAAGCTTATCGAAAAGAACACGACGATTCCCACGCGCAAGAGCCAGACCTTCTCGACCGCGCAGGACAACCAGACCGCGGTCACGATTCGCGTCTTCCAGGGTGAGCGCGAGATGGCGGCGGACAACAAGCTGCTCGGCCAGTTCGACCTGATCGGAATTCCACCGGCGCCGCGCGGGATGCCGCAAGTCGAGGTCACCTTCGACATCGACGCGAACGGAATCGTGAACGTGCATGCCAAGGATCTCGGCACCAACAAGGAGCAGTCGATCAAGATCACCGCGTCGTCGGGGCTCAACGAGGAAGAGATCAAGAAGATGGTGCGCGAGGCCGAGGCGCATGCCGCCGACGACCACGCCCGCCGTCAGCAGGCCGAGGCGCGCAACAAGCTCGACAACCTGATCTACACCAGTGAAAAGACGCTCAAGGATCACGGCGCCGACGTGGACGAGGCGGGGCGCAAGGCGGTCGAGGATGCGCTCGCGGAGGCGCGGACCAAGCTCGAGTCCAAGGACGCCGACGAGATCAATCGCGCGGCCGAGGCGCTGCAAACCGCGTCGCACAAGCTGGCCGAAGCGATGTACAGCAAGACCAAGGCCGGCGCGGGACCGCAGGCGGGCGCAGGTCCGCAGGATGGCGGCGGCGCTCAAGGTGGCTCTCAGAGCGGAAATGGCGAAGCGGGCGCGAAAGAAGACGTGGTCGATGCGGACTACAAAGAAGTCAAAGATCAGTAACGACGGGCCGGGCCGCGCAAGCGGCCCCGCTCGTATGCCGCGCACAATGGCATCCACCACGGCGTTCGCATAGAATCTGTGCGCGATGCCGTCAGCACAAAAACGCGATTACTACGAAGTCCTCGGCGTCAATCGCGGCTGCGGTGAAGTCGAGCTGAAGAAGGCCTACCGCGGTCTCGCGATTCAGTTTCATCCCGATCGCAACCCCGGCAACAAAGACGCCGAGGAGCGCTTCAAGGAACTCAACGAGGCCTACCAGGTTCTGTCCGATCCCGAGCGGCGCGCGCAGTACGATCGTTTCGGTCATGCCGCGTTCCAGGGTCCGCAGGGCGGTCCGGGCGGATTCGGCGGTTTCGACTTCAGCCAGGGCTTCGAAGAAGTTTTCTCCGACATCTTCGGCGATTTTTTCGGCACCGGCCGCGGACGCTCGCGCTCGCGCACCCGCCGCGGCGACGATCTGCGCTATGATCTCGAAATCGAGTTCGAAGAAGCGGCGCGCGGGATCGAGAAGGTCGTAAAATTCCAGCGCCTCACGCAATGCGAATCATGCAACGGCACGCGCGCTCGCGGCGGCTCCAGCGGCGCACGCCAGTGTCCCAATTGCCGCGGCAGCGGCCAGGTGCGCACGCAGCAGGGATTCTTTTCGATCTCGACCACCTGCGGGCAATGCCGTGGCGAGGGCATGATCATCTCCGACCCGTGCCCCAAGTGCCAGGGACAGGGGCGAATCCGCAAAGCCGAATCGCTCGCGGTGAAAATCCCGCCAGGCGTCGATAACGGCTCGCGCCTCAAGCTGCGCGGCGAGGGCGAAGCCGGTTACGGCGGCGGCCCGCAAGGCGACCTCTACGTCATCATCCACGTCAAGGAGCACGAGATGTTCGTGCGCCAGGACAACGACGTGATAATCGAGGCGCCGATCAGTTTCCCGCAGGCGGCGGTCGGCACCGAGATCGAAGTGCCAACGCTCGAAGGCAAAGTGAAGCTCAAGATTCCATCGGGCACGCAGTCGGGGAAAATCTTGCGCCTTAAGGGCAAGGGCATCGTCGATCTTCACGGCTACGGACGCGGCGATCAGCTGATCAAGGTTATCGTCGAGACGCCGCGCAGCCTGACCGCGCGCCAGCGCGAGCTACTCGAAGAATTCGCCAAGCTCGACGGCAAGGCCGTCAACCATCCGCTCTCCAAGGGCTTCGTGGACAAGCTCAAGGAGATGTTCGGCTAGCCTGCAATTGCGAAAGCGCCGTCGGGCGAAGGAGCGTAACGCTATGGCCTGCAATTCGTGCGAGAGCAGCGGAAGATTCCGGGCGAGCTATTGCGATGATTGCGAGCGCTGGACCTTCCACGTCGATAAGCGCGACCTCTTGATCGCGGCGGGACTCATGGCGGTGGCCGCGGTGATCGTTCTGCAACCGGAGCTGCTGGTCGCGCCCGCCGGCATCATGTTCGCGCGTCGCGCAATCGGCGCGCTGGCGTAGGCAAGTCCGCGTTCATAGTCTGACCAAAGCGAGCACCGCGAGCCTCCCTGTCATCCTGACGAAGCGAGCACCGCGAGCCTCCCTGTCATCCTGACGAAGCGAGCACCGCGAGACTCCTGTCATCCTGACGAAGCGAGCAACGCGAGCGGTAGGAAGGATCTCGGACAGCTTCGCGCACGCGAAGCCGGTTCCGGTTTTGAGATCGCGAAGCGCTCCTTGCTCGATGCGCTCGCCCAGAGCCTCGAGCATTCTCATTAGACGCAGCAACTCGGAACCGGAAACGGCGTGGCTTGCGCCACGCTGTCCGAGATCCTTCCATCCGCTCGCGTTGCTCGCTTCGTCAGGATGACCAACTCCCGCGCGCATAACGACACCTCCCGCAAAGCTTACGACGATTGCAATCCGCCGGCGCCGGCCCCCTTGACGTTTGACGGAGAGGAATTATTTTTTTGCTCGGACAGCGGTTCCAACTCTCATTCCAAGTAGGAGGCTCTTATGGCACTGCTAAGATATTCCCCCGATTTGGATCCTGTTAGCGATCTGCTCGCGCTGCAAAGCGACCTCGATCGCTTTCTACGCAATCCCGCGTATGGGCTCGGCGTATCAGGTTCGGGCGGTTTCCCACCGGTAAACATCTTCGACACCGGCGACGGAATAGCCGTGATGGCCGAGGTGCCGGGAATCGATCCGAAAAGTATCAGGGTCTCTGGTCAGGGTCATACGCTGACTATCAAGGGCGAGCGCAGGCGCGAGACCTCGACCGATGCGGCCGGGTATCATCGCCGCGAACGATCGTTCGGCGAGTTTTCGCGCTCAATCCAACTGCCCGAGCAGCTCGATCTCGACAAGGCTACCGCGACTTACAATGCCGGTGTTTTGACCGTGAAAGTTTCCAAGGCAGAGGCCGCAAAGCCGCGTCAGATAGCTGTCGACCCGGCCTAGGAGACTCAATCCATCGGCGCATACTCTCAAAGGAGGAACGGAAAATGACTGAGCAGGAAATTGCGACCAAAGAAAAACAGCCCGTGCAGGGCCAGGAGAAAACTCGCGCCGGCCGTTTCTTTCTGCCCGAAGTCGATATCGAAGAGTTGAGCGACTCGCTGAAGCTCCGGGCCGACATGCCGGGAGTCAAGCAGAACGATGTCGAGGTAACGCTCCACGACGGCATACTTACCATCGTCGGTACCGTATCGACCGAGCCGTATCAGAAACTCACGCCGCTCTATACCGAGTACAACGTCGGAAACTATTTCCGGCAGTTCGAGCTGAACGAGGATATCGACGCCCAGCGGATCAATGCCTCGATGAAGGACGGTGTGCTCGAGTTGACGCTGCCGAAGAGCGAACGCGCACGGCCGCGGCGGATCGAGGTCAACGCGGGCTGAGCGTCCGGCCGAGCGCGTCGAACAAAGCCGCGCGCATCACGCCCGCAGGCGGCACGATTCGATTGAACAGCTTGAACGCGAGCTCGCCCTGGTTCACCAGCATCCCGGCGCCGTCGGTCGCGGGCCGGCCGGCCGCCAGGGCGGGCTTGAGGAACTCGGTCGGCTCGGCCGAATAAATCAGATCGTAGAATTGGCAATCGGCAGGGGTCGAATCGTAGTCGAGACGCGCGAATCGCCCCGTCGTCAGACCCATCGAGGTGGCATTGACGATCAATCGAGCGTCGGCGAGCAGCGCCGTGTCCATCAGCGCGTCGAGCCCGCGCGGCTCGCCCACTGCGCGCGCGCCCTTGGCCGAAAAGCGCCGCGCGAGTGCCGCCGCGCGGGCCGGCGTGCGATTGGCGATCACGACCCGGCTCGCGCCCAGCCGAATGCAGGCGAGGACCGATGACGCCGCGCCGCCGCCCGCGCCAATCACGATCGCGAGCCTGTCGCGCAACTCGCATCCGAGATCGCGCAAGTCGCGCTCGAGTCCGCGCGCATCGGTATTGTCGCCGCGCAGCGCACCGCGCCGATTCACGACGCAGTTGACCGCGCCGAGCATCCGCGCTTCTCCGCTAAGATCCTTGATCAGGCGCGCCGCCGCTTGCTTGTGCGGCACCGTCAGATTGACACCGATGATTCCGAGCGGATGAATCGCGCGAAGGGCCGGCGCGAGATTGCCGGCCGTGACACGAAACGCAGCATACGTTCGGCTCATGCCGAGCGCCGCGTAGGCTGCGTTGTGCATCGCCGGCGATTTGGAATGTTCGATTGGATCGCCGAAGATTGCCGCGACCGCGGTGTCGTTGGTGATAGGCAAGCTGGATCAGCCGGCGACGGGATGAGCGGCGCGCTCGGCGCGCACCTCTTCCGCGGTGAAGACCCAGCTGTACTTCAGACCCGCGCGCGCGAACGCTTCGACCGCGCCCTCGCCGCGCTCGACCAGTGCGATCGCCGCGATTACCTTGCCGCCGGCCTCGCGCATCGCGGTCACCGCTTGCAGACTCGAGCCGCCGGTTGTGATCGTATCGTCGATCACGGCGGTCTTGAGACCTCGCTTGAACGCACCCTCGACCATTTGCTGCAACCCGTGCTGCTTGGTTTCCTTGCGCACGAAGAAACCGCGAATCTCGACGCCGTTGCGATACGCCGCGGCCATCACGGCGTCCGTCACCGGCAACGCGCCGGCCGCCATGCCGCCGATTTGCTCGACCCCCGCCGCCTTCACGAGTTCAAGCACCAGCTCTCCCGCCAGGTACGCACCACGCGGCAGGTACAGCGTGCGCTTGCAATCGACGTAGTAACTGGACACGCGTCCCGACGAAAGCGTAAGTTGCCGCTCGAAATACGATTCCCGGGCGAGCATCGCCAACAATTCGCTGCGTTCTTCGGATTTCATAGTTAATCGGTGATCTTAACGGATGCGGCGCGGGGCACAAGAGCGATATAATATTGTTCGCGCGGATGATATCCTCAAGGACGCCTCAAAGGCACAATGGACCGCGCGTTACGGTCCGCCGGGCACGCAAAGGAGAGATAGCGATTCGCCACGAGTCCCTCGGCTCTGGCGCCGCGCGATTTAAGTGATAAGCAACGATTCATCACCCCGTGTGATCGGAACCGGCACCGCACTACCAGCCAACTACGTCGATCAGGAACAACTGACCTCGCGCCTGCGGGAGCTGTGGGAGAAGCGCTGGTCGGATTTGCGGCGCTTCGACAAAATCCAGGGCGCGCTCGGGATCACCGGGCGTCATCTCGCCTTGCCCATCGAGCAATATATTCCGCTCGACACCTTCGCCAAGACCAACGACGCGTGGATGCGGGTTGCGCCCGAAGTCGGAACCGCGGCGGCCGAAATCGCGCTCGAGCGCGCCGGACTCAAGCCGCGCGACGTCGATCACCTGTTCTTCGTCACCGTCACCGGCATCGCCGTGCCGAGCATCGACACTCGCGTAATCAGCGCACTCGGGATGCGCAAGGAAATCAAGCGCACGCCGATCTTCGGGCTGGGATGCGTGGCGGGGGCGGCCGGGACCGCGCGCGCCGCCGACTACATCCGCGCCTACCCGTCGGAAGTCGCGATGCTGCTGTCGGTCGAGTTGTGCTCGCTGACCTTGCAGCGCGAGGATCTGTCGATCGCGAATATCATCGCGTCCGGCCTGTTCGGCGACGGCGCCGCCGCGATGTTGATTGGCGGCAACGCAAGCGCCGAAGATGGGCCGCAGGTAATTGCCACGCGCTCGCTGGTCTTCCCCAACACCGAGGAAATTCTCGGCTGGGAAATCGTTGACAGCGGCTTCAAAATCGTCCTGTCGTCGAAACTCACCGACCTTGTCCGCGCCAACATCCTTGACGAAGTGGATTCATTCCTCGCCCGCCAAAATATCGATCGCTCGCATATCAAGCACTGGATCGCGCACGCCGGCGGCCCCAAAGTGCTTGAGACCCTTGAGGGCGCGCTCGCTCTCCCCGAGGGCGCGCTGGCGCGTTCGTGGAGCTCGCTGCAATCGGTCGGAAACCTCTCCTCGGCGTCCGTGATGTTCATCCTCGACGAATTGCTCGAGGATCACGTGGCGGCTCCCGGAGAGTACGGCATGATTATCGGGATGGGCCCCGGGTTCTCGGTCGAGCTTGTATTGCTGAAGTGGTGATCTCGCTCCGCACCTATCTGATTCTCCTCGCGCTCCTGATCGTCGAGCGAATCTTCGAACTGGATCGAGCGCGGCGCAATGCGCGGCGTGCATTTGAGTACGGCGCAGTCGAAGTCGGCCAGGCGCATTACCGCGTGATGGTCGCGTTTCACGCCTTGTTCATCGTCTCCTGCGCGGCCGAGGCCGCATTGTTCCCGCGCGCATTTCCGCCGATCGTCGCGTGGCTCGCGCTAGGCGCTGAAATCGTCGCGCAGGCGCTTCGCTACTGGGCAGTCACCACGCTCGGCGATCGATGGAACACGCGAATCATCGTAAGCCCAGACCGCGCGCCGGTAACCGGTGGCCCCTATCGCTTCATGCGCCATCCCAATTACCTGGCGGTCGTGATCGAGATAGCGGCGGTGCCGATGATCGGTGGCGCGATCTTTACGGCGATCGCATTCTCGATCGGCAACGCGCTGATTCTCGCCGTGCGAATTCCGGCCGAGGAGCGCGCGATGGGCGGGCGCTATGCCGACGCACTCGGCTCGCGGCGCCGTTTTTTTCCCGGCTTGCGACACGGCTGAGGTAGTTCGGTGTTCTTCGCACCGTTCCTTGCCTTCTATGCGATCGCTTTCTTCTTCGTCCTCGCGTTCTTTTTCATCCTGCTCGAAATTCACGTCATCAGCTATGCGTTCGTGATGCTTGGGCTGCCGCCCGAGTGGGCCTTCACCGCGCTGCTCGTGAGCCTGGTCGGCAGCTACGTCAATATTCCCATCGCGCGAGTGGCCGCCGGCCAGCCGCATCACTCCGAGGTGGTGCGTAGTTTCGGGATTCGCTACCGGGTGCCGATTCGCTACGCCACCGACTCGACGATCATCGCGGTGAATGTCGGCGGCGCGATCGTTCCGGTGGTCATCTCGATTTACTTGCTGATGCAAATGCCGACGATAATCGTGCCGGCATTGATCGGAGTCGCGATCGTCACCGCCATCGTCCATCGTTTCGCGATGCCGGTGCCGGGGATGGGCATCGCGACCCCGATGCTGATTCCGCCGATCATCGCCGCCGCATGCGGCTACTTCCTCGGCTCCTCTCAGCATCATCGCGATGCGGTCGCGTTCATCAGCGGCGTGATCGGCACGCTCCTCGGCGCCGACCTGCTCAATCTCGGCAAGTTGCGCGACCTGGGCGCGCCGGTCGCGTCGATCGGCGGCGCCGGCACCTTCGACGGAATCTTCCTGACCGGCATCGTCGCCGTCCTGCTGGCGTGATATCGAACTATGGATTACAGTGGTTCCAAAATGGAACCACTTGGAGAGCTGAGATGACTGTGACGCTTTCTATTAAAAAAGTCCCTGAAAAGGTGGTCAAACGACTGAAGCGCAGGGCTGCCATCCACAAGCGGTCGCTCCAGGGTGAGTTGATGGCGGTTCTGGAGGAGGCGACGTTGCCAGGCAGTCTGACGGTTGAAGAACTTCGGGCGGCAGTACGTCGGTTCGGGCCTCCAGTGCCCGGGGACAGCACGAAGATGATTCGTGAAGATCGCGATGCCCGATAGGGTTGTTGACGCGTCCGTGATCGCCGCGGTGGCGTTCGAAGAACCGCGTGCGGACGAAGCTGAGGATTTGCTCCGGGACGCGACTCTCTTCGCCCCAGAAATATTTCCATACGAGTTGGTGAGCGTCGCTTTGAAAAAAACGAAAGTCGTGCCGTCGCAGAGCTTCGATATCGCTATGCGCCTACGCGAAGCGCTTTCAATTCGAATTAAGCTGGTCTCAATGGCACCGCTTGAATTGCTCCAGTTGGCGGTCGAGACCAATCTCACGATTTACGATGCTGCCTACCTACAGGCCGCGCTTGGGCTTGGGTGTCCCCTCGTTACATTCGACGCGAAGCTTGCGCGTCATGCTCGGCGCATTACGCTGGCTTGAACTTCACCAGCGTATGATCCGGCGTCACGTCGTCGAAGAAAACTTGCACCGGCATCTCGACCCGCACCTGCTCCGGCGCCGCGACTATATTGCTCGTCATGCGCGGGCCTTCGGCCAGCTCGACGATCGCGAGCACATACGGCGCGTCGGCAAACGCGCGGCTCGACGCTCTGCGCACGACGGTATAGCTGTACACCTTGCCGCGCCCGCTCACGCGCTCCCACGCAAGCTTGTCCGAGAAGCATTTCGGGCATCGGTCGCGCGGATAGTAGATGTACTCGCGGCACGCACCGCATCGCTGGATCGTCAACTCGTGTCGACGCGCCGCGTCCCAAAACGGACGGCTGGTTGGCGATGGCTTCGGAAGCGGTTTGTAGTATTCGCTCATGATCGTCGCTCCAACACGAGACTTGCCTGCTCGCTCATGATTCCGCCGTTGCCGTTGACGTAGCCGAGCGCCGCATTTTTGACTTGCCGCCCGCCGCCGCGTCCCATCAGCTGCCTTATCGCTTCCGTCACGTGACTCATGCCGCCCGCCAGGCCCGGCTGTCCGAACGACAATTGGCCGCCATGCGTGTTGCACGGAAAGTCGCCCGCGTAAGTCAGGTCGTGCTCCGCGACGAACGAGCCGCCCTGCCCTTTCTTGCAAAAGCCCGCGTCCTCGAGCGTGACGATCACGGTGATGGTGTAGCAGTCGTATGGGCACACGAAGTCCATGTCCTTCGGTTGCAGCCCCGCCATCTTGAACGCGTTCTCGGCCGCCGGCTTGATCGGTGACGTTGTGATCGACGGCGCGTAAGTAATCGTCGAATGATTGGCCGCCTCGCCCGCACCGAGCAGCCATATCGGCGGATGCTTCGCGCGCTTCGCCACTTCGGGCGACGCGACAATTATCGCCGCGCCGCCGCTCACCGGGCTGACGATTTCGTATAGGTGCAGCGGATCGACGATCATCCGCGAGTTCAGCACATCGTCAATCGTAAGCGCCTTGTCATTGAAGGTCGCCAGCGGATTCTTAAGCGCGTTGGTCCGCTGATCAACGGCGACCTTCGCCATCTGCCGCGCGGTGGTGCCGTACTCAAGCATGTGGCGATGCGCGATCATCGCGTAGCCGCAGTTGGCGCCGATATTTCCGTAGGGCGCCTCGAACTCGCGCTGCACCGAAACCACCGGCGGGCGCTGGTCTCCCGCTTTATTCAAATCCGCCACCACGCACAGCACTGCGCTGCACATGCCCGCGTCTATAGCCGCCGCCGCGCGCCAGATCATTCCGGCCCCGCTCGCACCGCCAATATCCACCTGGTTCAGCATCCGCAGGTCGAGCCCCAGCACTTCAGCCGCGCTCGCCGGATAAATCATCCCGGGATCCGAAAACGGCACGCCGACCAGGAAGCCGTCGATATCTTTTTTCTCGAGCCCCGCGTCCGCGATCGCTTCCGCCGCGACGCGCGCCATCAGCCCGAGCGCGGTCAGGTCGCCGGGTTCCTTGAACGGCTCGAGTTCTCCAATTCCAATTGCCGCGGCTTTTCCCTTCAGACTCATGGCATCGACTCCCTCGATTGCGTCTTCTCGATTACGACTACCACAAATCGCGGTTCGCGAGTCGGCAGCGGCACGGTTCATTTCATCGAAAAAATCTTATAGCTTTGATGGTTCGAGGTGCTTTCAACTAAATGGCATTTATTATTTGCGACGACCACAACCTTGACGTAGAAGCCGACGGCATCGACAACGCCGTCGCCAAGCAGCTGATGCTCACCGACGAGAAGCCCGACGCGACCGCGCTCGAGAAAGAGATCATCGCGTTCGGTCTCAAGCATCGCCACTGCAACATCCGGATTCTCGCCGGCTAGTTTTTTGATTCGCGCGGCGATTCCGGAATCGCCCGCGATGGCCGCTCTCACACGCCCGCGCGCATTTTACGCCTTCGATGTTGACCGGCTGACCGACCGGCAGATACACTGCCGAGGCGGGGTGGAGCAGTCTGGTAGCTCGCCGGGCTCATAACCCGGAGGTCGAAGGTTCAAATCCTTCCCCCGCAATCCTCCAGTCTTCGGGGTCGCGCACATCTCAGAGAATCAATCGAAATCCGCGCGTGTGCGCGCGATTTGCGAGCGAGCATGGACCCGGAGAACGTCGCTCTCGGCGTCTGTTCGAGCAAATCTGCCATTTTCTCTCTCCGCGCGATTTACCTAGGTCCATGGATCATCGCTTAGATTCGTCTGCGATTCCGCGCGATCATACCACTAACGCTCGAATTTACTTGGCGATGCCGAGCTACTCCCGGCCTACTGCAAACCACTTGAGGTAATGCGTTTCGTTGGCGGCTCGGGTAGGCGCGCTCCTTCGTCGCGCTGCGGGAACATCGGAGCCAGAGTCTCTGCCGCAGGTCCATGGAGGAGAACGAAATAAGCGTGCCGCGGGTCTTTGACGAGGAAACGAGGGTGACAACCAACCGTAATTCAGATCGCATTGCGCCAATTAAGGATGTGATGCGATCGGTCGCTGGCGCAGGGGACTTCACGCTGCTGTGCTCGGGTCTTGGCGAGCATATCTCGGCCAGAACAGTTTCTTCTCACAGAATCGTTGTTCTGTCCGAACGACTGATGCGCGCACCGGAGAACGTTATGGCCGCGGTGGCCGTTCACGAGGCAGTCCATCTCCGTATGGGCTCAGCGCTTCCTGCCAGATTGGCTGAGCGGCATCCGGATGTCACCCTGCTGATGGACAGCGTCGTCCTCCCTGATTGGCTCGACGGCAGGGCCAGCATTTCTTTCGACGACAAGTACATCGACTCCAAAGGATGGCGTTCACTCTATGATGCGTGGGGCGGACCGCTCGACATCGAGCTTCAAGAAGCGGCGCGGGCTGTCGATTCCTATTTCGAAGTGATGAAGCAAGACGGCCTATTCTTCCATGGGGGCGAGCTCCATTCCCTTCCGCTTCGCGCAGTCAAGGAAAGGCCGCGTCCGCTTCCTCCACTAAAGCGGGTATACGACAGTGACCCCGACGAGACGATCGTCAAGATCGCCACTGGGTATCAGATGATCCAGTACTTTCACGGATGCCTTCGGGACGCTTTATGTGCTCGGCTAAATGGCCTGCCCCCCTAACGCCCAGCAGTTTTGAGGTAGAGTCCGTCGACTGAAAGGAGACGGACCATGAAAGGCAGCCGATTCAGCGAGGAGCAGATCATCGGGGTGTTGCGCGAACATGAAGCGGGGGCGAAGACCGAGGAGGTCTGCCGCCGGCACGGGATCTCAAGCGCGACCTTTTACAAGTGGAAAGCGAAGTACGGCGGGCTCGACGTATCCGAGGCACGCCGCCTGAAGTCGCTGGAGGATGAGAACCGGCGGCTGAAGAAGCTGCTGGCGGAGTCGATGCTGGACAACGCGGCGCTGAAGGACCTGCTCGGAAAAAACGTCTGAAGCCTGTGGCGCGGAAGGCGGCGGTTGCTCGACTGGTCGAGCAGCGCGGGCTGAGCCAGGTGCGCGCATGCAGGCTGGTCGGACTCAATCGCTCGAGCATGAACTATCGGCCGCGGCGGCCGGACGACTCGCTGCTGCGGCAGCGGCTGCGCGAGCTGGCGGCGGAGCGCAGACGCTTCGGCTATCGGCGCCTGGGCTGGCTGCCGGAGAGGGAAGGTCACGTGCTGAACCGCAAGAAGCTCTATCGGTTGTACCGCGAGGAAAATCTCATGGTACGCCGGCGCAGAGGGCGCAAGCGCGCGCTGGGAACCAGGGCGCCGATGACGCTACCGGGCGCGATCAACCAACGCTGGTCACTGGACTTCGTGGCCGACGCACTGAGCGACGGGCGGCGCTTCCGCATCCTATGCGTGGTCGACGACTTCAGCCGCGAATGTCTGGCCACGGTGGTGGACACTTCACTGGGCGGGGTGCGGGTGGTGCGCGAACTGGACCGGCTAATAGCTGAGCGCGCGCTGCCACGGATGGTGGTTAGCGACAATGGGACCGAGCTCACCAGCTGCGCCGTGCTGCGTTGGGCAACCGGGCGACTGGAGTGGCACTACATCGAACCCGGCAAGCCGGTGCAGAACGCTTTCGTCGAATCATTCAACAGCCGACTGCGGGACGAGTGCCTCAACGAGCACGTTTTCCTCACCCTGGCCGAAGCCCGCGAGACCATCGAAGCGTGGCGTTACGACTACAATCACCTGCGACCACACAGCAGCCTCGGCGCCTTGACACCAATCGAGTTCGCCATGCTTAAAAGAGAGCAACAGCAACCGCCCCTGGAGGGCCAAAACCACGACCGACTCTTCTTATGATCTGACGGGCATCGGGGGGCAGGCCATCTATGGGCAAGGGCCAAAAAATACCGTAGGGTGCTGGACGCCTGTTACGGGACCGTTTTGCGACTGGAATCTAGCTTGAAGCCGTCTGGAACTGGCTTGAACTTCCCGTTAGTCGGCGACCTATAGTTACTTTGGAACTGGCGAAGGCTCTTCACGTCCACTTCACCAATAACAAAATAGTCCTCGACCCCACCCTTTACTCGGATAATGTCTCTCTCCCAGAGACTTGCACTGGGAACGCGTATCCGGCTGTCACCGTAGATTCGATTGTTGCACTGGATCATGAACGCGTGAATGTCCAAGGCCGAAGCTTCCATGAGTGAGGAAAACGTTTCTGTATCCTTGTTCCACTCCGGGACAAATACGGCGTCCACTTTCCCGCGGAAGCTTCTTCTGTAGTCAACGTTCGTCAATTCACTACACACCAAAATCCCAAATTGGAATTTACCGTGCTGCAATATTGGTCTGTCGCCCTCGTGAATATCCGCCAACTCCAATCCGCCTACGCTCTTTAATTCCAATTCTTCGTGCAGAGCAGCACGAGCTTTTCTCTGTCTGTACACAATCGCCATACGTAGTCCACTGACCAACGACGCCCACACTTCGTTTGTGACTGTCTTGCTAGGCACGACAGGCAAGTATTCAATTCCCGCAATTAGCGACATTCCCATTTCTTGAAACCTTGAAGCTACTCGCAAGAACCAATTCCAAGGGAGCGACAACTCGTGAAGAACGACATAGTCGGGCCGTTTCTTCGCTGCCAATATGGCGTTCATCAATCTACCGAGGCGTTGATAACGAGTGCGATCTGGATCGGGCTGTCTTGTCACGCACGCCTTCCAACTGTCTTCGGATGTTTCCCAGCTCGTAACTGCGATGCGCCGTGTAAAGAGTGTTTTTCTGAACGGTATCACGATAAAGCCATCTCCACCCCTACGGCCCGGCAATTGCCTCGCAAGTGAAAAGCCTCGGAAAGCCTTGGCCCAGCGTCTGATTTTCGACTTGTCCTTGTTCAGGAGCTCCGGGACGAGAATATAGAGTTCGTCTGTTCGGAAGGGACGAGTGGGATAGGCCAAGGCCATCGGAACGGCCTGCACCTGCCCCTCTCGTTTGATACTACGGAGAAACGAACGGAGGTCCCCCAGCAAATCTTTCTCCTCGAAGGGAGAGTTTGGCGGGACCGTGCTTGCGGGTCCGCGTTGATCATCGGTCGAGGGCCAAGCCTTCTTTTCAATTCGGCCAAATGCCTCTTCGAAGTACCGATTGCGAAAGGCGACATTACCCATATCGCACTCAAAAAACCGACGTGCCCAGCTTGTCGCGGCCTCGCTAGTCGGTAAGAGAGTGTCCCGCCGGCTGCCTAGACCGTTGAGCGTTCGCAGTACCCTAGAGATCCCGTTCAGGTCGCTGACTTGTTGTGGTCTTAGAGCTGCGGCGAGGGCCTCACTTAGAGCCCGAACCAAGTGACGCCGCCATGTTCTGATTATCCGCTCTTCGCCAATCAACCTTTTGCTGGCGGTTATTGCCGGTTTGCAGTCATTTTGAACTAAATCGATCACTCGGTTCAAACGACCTAGGAGGCGGACGGACAAATTATATTCTTTGCAGGCAACTGACAGCGCAAAAACTCGCGGAAAATAGCTGAAGAAGATGAAGAAATCCGGCAGAGCCAGAAGATGACTCTCCATCATTTTCAGAAATACCTGACGTTGCGGCTTCCAATCGTCGCACCCCAAATCTTGCTCAAACGCCTCCATATTCTTGAGGCGGATGGCGAGCGTTGCCTTGCGCAAGGATAGAGCGTCGGCCTTCCGCAGATTGTCCGCTTGCTCGCCGTCTTTGCCCCACGCTGAGACTAGATCGGCTTCTAACGCTCGGAGATCATCGGGCCGTTCGGGCAAGGCACGCCACTCACTCGCTTTGGTGAGGACCTGGTGTTCTATAGATTCGACTAACGCCCTCCCAGAGTCGCCTTTCAGCGAAAAAACCTTCTGCTTTGCCCCGGCAAACACGATTTCACTATTGCGAAGGTAATCTGGCTCGAACCGCACTTCTGGCTGTCCATTCACTTCCTTCTGGATCAGGTTTGGAACCCGTTGACAGATGAAGTCCCAAACCTCCTCTTCCTTCTGAAAGTCGCGAGTGTTTTCAAGGACCAAAATAATGTCATCCACATAGCGGCCGTAGTAGAGTGGGACAACCTCTTTACGAATTGCGATATCGAGCTCGGCGAGAGCAGCGTTAGCCATCAACCTGGCTGCGGGTAATCCCACAGGAAGTCCAATTCGCCGCTTGCCTCTGCTGACAGGTGTTTGCGAGGTCCATGCAAGCAGCGAGTCAACTATCGCTTGTGTGAACGCTCTTTCGTCGGCCCCCATTTTTTCGGCGAGACCCAGCGCCTGGAGATACTGCTCGTCCAAAAGAAAATCTGGACAAACGCTGTGAAAAAATCGACGTACGTCCGTCGTGATCGCAATTATTGGTTTATTTTCGCGCAAGGATTCCCGCATCGTTCGCAATCCTTTGTCGCGCCAGTTCCCGAACGGTCGCAAATATCTCGGGAAAGATCCAACTGCATCAAGGCTAGGCGGTGCCGGACGTTCGGAATTATCGACTTTTTTTTGAAGCCGTACCCTCTTTAGGCGATACGCGTAGACGTCGTTACTGAGAGCCGCGTCATAGAGATCGCCTACCTTGAACATCCAGAGAGCCGTAACGATGTGGAAGTCGATGCTATGAACGCCCACAACGCGGAATTCCGCATTGGGTTTGCTCTTTCCTGACCTCGAGGCCTTCCAGGCTTCATCGGGGTCTGATGGTCTCCAGGAATTCTGAGCATCCGTGACATCATCTATTGATTTCGGGATTAGCGCCCAAGTGCCAACGAACGCGCGCTCGTTCATCCATGCGAGATTGCCCGACGTGAGTCGGTCGAAAAGGCTGCCTAAATTCGTATGGAGGTTCTGCTCGTACGCACACAAAGCGAACGCATTCGGGTGCTCACGCTCGTAAAAAAGGTCCGCCTTTGCTTTGCGATAGGCGATGCCCAAATCTCTTTTGCTGAAAAATTGCCTGCTCCAAGCCATGACTGCCTAGCTAAATCAGGTTTCTGGAGCGAATTCCACACCTAGTTAATACGCAGATCTGCCGGAATCAATCGTACGCTGTGGCGGCCGTGCCGTGCGGGCTCTTCTCCCTTCTCGGGCCAGTTTACGTTCAAAAACAGCGCTTTGCACGGTGTGCAATCGAGATTACGCTGGCGGCCAGCGCCAATCGAACTGCGCTTAGCACGTTCCTTCACTGGACAAGAATTTAGTACAGCTGGTGGCCTGCAATTCCGCCGATCGCCGCCGATCTATGCGGTTACTTCCTCGGCGACGGGTCGGACCATCAACGACGCGGTGGCGTTCGTCAGTGGCGTGATACACGCTAATCGGCGCGGACCTGCTGAACCTCGGGCGGCTGAGCGATTTGGGCGCTCCAGTAGCATCCATCGGAGGCGAAGGCACGTTCGACGGAATACTCCTGACCGGAATCGTCGCCGTCCTCCTCGAGTGATCGCGTAGATTTGAACGAGTCATTTCACGAACGTTAGTACAACCTCCCTCCGCATTCGTGCGTTCAAGGTTCCAATACCATTAGTTGAGACTGGAGGCGGCAGGTATCTACGACTTGGGGGCAGCGCTCGCGTGCGCCTCTCTTGTAGACGTAGTCCCGAGATTTCCGCAAGCTTTGAAAACACCACAGCCGTAGGGATATAGGTGCCTCTAAGGGTGTTCTCGCCTATAACGTAAACTGCTGTACCCGTACGAGAGAGAACCCGGGCAACTTCGCGAATAGCCTGGCGCATATCGTCTATGTACCTTTCCAAGATTCCCTGATGCTTCTTGGCCATGCTCTGCCGGACTTTGGATGCTTCCATGATCCGATCAATTTCCTCGTCGTCGCGCGGTGAATGCGCACTGGCTTCGCTGCCGACGCTATCTGACCGCAACCTTCGCAACTCGGGGATCCCATACCCCATCCAAACGAGCGAGAATTTGCTGCAGCGAATATAGTCAATGGCGTTCAGGTACGGCGGTGAAGTTAACACCAAGTCGACGGACTGATCGGACAACATCAAGTTACGCGCATCGCCAACCTTGATAGTTGGTTGGGGTCCGAGATCCTGGGTGTTCACATCAATGCCATTCGCAATCACGCGCTCAACCGCCGAGAGAAATTTATTGAATGGTTTTTCCGGTGCGGTATCGAACGCCCGATGAGGACGACTGTGCGAGAGATCCATCGCTCGCGATGCACCAGACTGTTTGCTAATAATGAGTCGCGAGAATGCGCACCACAGAGCGTTGCGCGTGGTCTCGCAGTCAACAAAACCAATTGCCGCGGATAAGGCGGTAAGCTGGCGGCGAGCGTAGCCATCAAACCAGTACCGGACGAACTCGCAGGTTTCTTCATCTGCGCGCTCGGGATACGCCTCACGCGCGGTGATATTGTTGAATTCAGTCCTCGCGTTTTCGAGCACGATCTGCGCGCGGCCACGAATCTCTCTCGGGTCAAAGGCAGTCGTCCACACCCTGGAGATAAGGACCGCCAGCGGGTCAATGTCGAAGCCGATTCCACGGTGACCATGCGCGCGCGCCATCGCGAGGACGGTCCCTGAGCCCATCATCGGATCGAGTACTCGAGAATCAACGATCCCAGACATAACTTGCAATGCGATTCCCGGCGCCATGCGAGCAGGAAAAGGGTGTACTGGTTCGCGACCTAGGGCTTGGTAAATCGTCTTATTTTGAAACTTATGCATTCGAGTCAATTCTCGGTATCTTCCAGTTCGCGAGTAGCCGCCTCGATCTCTGCCAAGACGTTCGCCGGGCTTTGATCCAGCTCGACCGTCTCCGATGTAACGGACAACGTCCCGTTGGACATTTGCGCCATCGCCTTGCAAATGTCAGCAAGTTCCTCGTCAGTGTCGTAATAAATCCTAGGATTGAGCGCCGAGAGCGCTACTCGCAACCCGGCGAACTTCACCGCGCTCTTGTTAAAGGTCTTCTGCTGGTCGGCAATTGTGTCGATGATCTTTTTGTAAGGCGGTTTCGTCACATGAGAAGCTCTTATTTTCTCTATCCAATCATGCGAGTCCGACGGGGTTCTGCACTGGAACAATTCCCTGAGCTTCAGCAGTCCAACTTGCTTCAATGGACGTAGCCGCACAAGTTCGGCAAGATCATCAATCGTAATCAGCGTGATGGTCTTTGGATGTCCTTGGGCCAGCGTCTTCTCCCGATCGTCGGCGATGTCCTGAGCCAGGGCCGAAGTCTCGTTCGCGGGAAAGTCGCGCCCGACGATTATAGCGTGATGACATTCTTCCTTCTTCCGGTGACGAATTACGGCGGCAATATCGACGGTCGATGCAGCAACCTTGCCGGCATCTTTCCTTTTGCTCTTCGCTTCGAGACTGACGCTGTACTGACGCGGGTTGCCATTACTATCAGCGGATAGTCCCGCAACTGCAACACCATCCGCGTTTCCCCTTCCTCCAATGGGCCTGGAATCACACCCCAAGCTAGTGAAGGCCGCGCACAACTTTTTTTCCAGCATGTCTGGATCGTTCCGAGCCTCCTGAAGTGATCTGGCGACGGCCATAGGACTTTGACGTCCCGATTCATTTGCCAACGTACGGAGAAGTTGGTCGCGGGCTGTTAAGAACTCGCCGACCTGTTCAGGTCGGACGCCGATGCTATGCATGTGAGCTTCCGTAAGGATCTCCGCCATCGCGAGAAGCTCCAGCGGCTGCCTCGTGCTTTTATTGGTGAATTCTTCATGGAAGGTGATGACAAAGGGGTGCCAACCATTGAGTTGGAGAACGCCGCTTTGCGTATTGAACCGTACGATGCCAGATTCAGGCGATTCGTTGTTGTCAACTGCTAGGCCAGTGACAAACTGGCCGCCGTCTTTCGCACGTTCTTCTAGAGCCGCTAGGAACGCTTCTCTCTCTCCTTCGGACGAGACCTTCGGCACGATAAGAAAGCGCGACCGGCTCCTTCCTTCGACGACAGCCCGCGCCAGCTCAACTATGGGAATTCGAGATAAGCTGGCAGGAGAGGCGGCCAGCTTCCTAGCGAGCTTCTCGCCCGGAGCCTCGTTTTCATCGTGCTTGTCGATGAAAGGTCGAACGTAGTTGAAAATTGCGCGCAGAACGTTCTTAGCAGTGTCGTAGGGCGTACCCTCGCGGATGGTCTCGCGGTTGGAGCGGAGTTCTTCGTCTAAGCCGTCGATGTTGATGACCAGACGGAACCTTCCAAACGTGCCATGCCGGAGTTCATTTGGGTCGATTCCAAAGTGGCCGTCATCAACATTTATCAGCCGACCGAGAATATAGACAAAAAAACCGTAGCTTCTTCCGATCTCATCGGATTTGCCAGCGAGAAGATCTTTGTATGCTTCCGCATAGCCGGTGACCCGACCGAGTTCCGGAATTTCGAGCCCAAAGTGGCGATAGTTGGACAGCGGTAGGTCCTTGTCTTCGCTCGGAGCAGATTTCGTTGGGGCCGGCCTGGACAGTTCTGTGATGTCCTTGCCAAGAATCCATGTCCCGATTCGACCCTTGGCCAGCTTGCTTGCAGCGAGCTTTTTGCCATTGTACCAAATCGAAAAATCGTCCCTTAGCGGCAGGGCAGTCCGGAGAACCCATTCGAGGACGCCTGGCTTGATCTCATGAACCTTCTTCTTGAGGTCGGACATGATGGCGAAGGTCCAGGTTGGCAATCCGCCCTTCCCGAAAAGAACCATGCCGCTGGCCTTGAATGCGGCGGTGTTAGTCCAGGTCGAAACTGCTTCCTTAGCCTCTGCCTCGGTAAGTTCGCGGAGTGCGATCGTAATGGGGACCTTCGGTTCAACTTCCTTTTCGACGCGGCGGTCAATCGCGCTGAAGTCCATCGAGGTCGAATAGTATTTTCCGCCGCATTTGCTGATATGCGTCAGGCGTTCAGACAGGACGTAGGTAGCGAGCTTGCCGATTCCGAACTGGCCTATCTGTTGGCGCCCGCGTGGTAGTTTGTCGCCTAGGCGACGTTTGTTGCTGATGCCGATCAGCCAATGCTGTTTGAGACCTTCAGGGCCCATGCCCTCGCCGTCGTCAATGACTACGATGGAGGCGTTCTGGTCGTGCAAGTTAGCTGAGAGAATGACTTGGACGATCTGCGCGCCGGCGTCGAAAGAGTTGGCAACGAGTTCTTCAACGGCTTTGTTCGGGCTGGCGTATAGGCCCTCGGAAAACAGCTCGATGATCCGGTAGCTGAGGCGGACATCAATCTTGTCTGTCGCGTTGCCGATCGTGGCAAATGTGGGGTTCGTCGCCATCCTTTTCCGTAGGACTATGCCGGTTTGAACTTCACCAGCGTGACTTCGGGCGTCACGTCGTCGAAGAATACCGAGACCGCCATCTCGACTCGAACCTCCTCCGGCGTCGCGACGATGTTGCTCGTCATGCGCAAACCTTCAGCCAACTCCACGATCGCAAGCACGTATGGCGCGTCGACAGACGCGCCCGAGGCGCGCCGCCCCACGGTGTAGCTGTACACTTTCCTCGTCCGCTCACGCGCTCCCACGAAAGCTGGTCGGAAAAGCACTTCGGACACCAGTTGCGCGGATAGTAGATGTATTCGCGGCACGCGGCGCATCGCTGATTTGCAACTCGTGACGCTTTGCGGCCTCGCAAAAACGGGCGGCTGCAGTTCTGCGCTAAAGAAATGCAAGCGCTTGGACGACTCTGCGGCGGGTCGCCACGTGCGATTCGCATTGTTTCCTGAACGAGCATCACCCCCATCGTGCCCGATTGGCGAAGCGGCGCGCAATCGGGCGTTCATTTGTCGGCTGTGCCTAGTCAAAATCTAAGTCCGAACGTATTGATGATCGAGCCCACCGAGAATCGGCGTCGCCAAGGATGCCGGAATCGAGCCAACTCCTAGCGCCAGAGTCTGATTAAGGGAGTCACGCACTTCCGCTTGGAATGGCATCCGGCAGGTGAGCGAGAAACTCCGAGGGAAACTCATGCTTGAGCATGCGGCGAACCATGCATTTGCTGACAGGAAGAAATCTGTTTACCCTTTCGTGGCTGATATAGTCGTCGACGGAAAGGCTCAGTTCGGTGCTCTCGAAAAGAGCATGAGCAACGCTCGTACGCAACGGGATGAGCTGCCGTTCGATGATGGTGCCAAATTTCTTTCCGATGACCTCAGGCATGAGCAGGCTCTCGATCACCATCTCGTCCCAAACAGGCGGTCTCACGGTGAATAGCGCGTTCAGCCAAGGAAACAATTCATCCGGATCGGACGGAAACACTTCAGGGGGTCGGGTAAAAGACTCGCCCCGACTGCGTGCCTCACCCCCGAGCCGTTCTCGTCGTTTGCGGACGCTCTCTATTATCTTGAAGTAACATAGAAATTGATAAACGGGACCGTTGCTGTTGAGTGCTTCCCGGTAGAGGCTAGCGTAACCGCGAAATTCTGGCTTCAGCGCGATATCCGGTCGCGTTAACAAGGGAGAGGTCTGAAAGGGCGGATTGAATGTCATTCTCTTCGCGCCGGACGCTACCTCGGTCAGGTCGACTTGATAAATTGAAACGGGGACGTCCAATTGTAGCGACCAATTGCTTAGAATGGGGGCTATGGCTCGGAACGCCTTGCGGTGCGCGTCCAAAAAATTGTTGGCGTAACAGCTCCCCACTATTTTCGAGAGAAACCCGCCGGCGTCCGGGTGGCCAATGAAAATGAAGTGCTCCGATTCCACTATAGCGTCTAAGCGAATTCTATCGACCATCGGGTCAACCGACGGATGCGCCGGCCTACCTATGGCTAAGTGTGACGTTCCTTTCAGTCCGTCCGCGAAGCTTGAATTGTATTCAGGTTGCAGCGAAAAGCCCGGTCGATTTAGCGTGAACACCACGTCATATTTTCCCGGCTGGCCCTGCGGTCCCGGGCGGTTCCGGGGATCGGCAGGATCGCGATACTCGAAAACGACCGTGAGGTATTGAGGCAGACCCGGCAAGCCCTTGGCGGGAAGATTTTGCGTCGTGCCTTGCGGCGGCATTCGAATCGGTGGTGGCCCGTGCACGGTCGGCGCAGGCGAACCTCTACCGTGACACCTTTTGTACTTTTTTCCACTACCGCAAGGACAGGGCGCGTTTCTGGGTGTATTGGCCACGTTTCATCTCGCCCCCGAGACCTGCTATTAGCTCTCTAACTCTAGGCGCTCAAGCACTCCAGCAGATCTCGAGTACATCGAATCGTCTCCATCTTGGCACACCAAATCTCGAGCGAGGCGAGACTGCTCAAGTCGGCGACCGCCACGACCATTTTCCGCCTAAGAATTGCTGGTTCGCCACATGCATAAGACTCCGTCGTAACGCCGCCGGCACCAATCCTGGCCGCCTTTTGTGCAAGATTTTGGTCGCCTTGGCTAGGCCGACTGTCCGAACGGAACAGAAAATTGTCACAGCCTCTTGGATTCCGTTTACGCCCGGTATCGACTGATCGGCGCGTATGCTCAAAAGGTCCCCGTTCGGAAGCACTCTTCCCTGGGCTTTTGCTATCGCAACTCGGCGTTCCAATATCGCGTCGATCGCTGCATGGCATGCGCGATACCAGTTGTCTTGAGAGCCTGATCTCCTCCCGCCGAAGCTCGTTATCTTCTGGAACCGATGTCGTGTCGTATGGCGAGTAACGGCTGTTGTGCATGTTCGCAAGAGAGTCGTCGGCTCCAAGCGCCCTATGAATTCCAAGCCGCTTGCGAGTTTCATTGCACATCCTCCGCATTTGTATGTTTCGCTCGTTGAGGCCGATCCTATTGCTCTGTGCCGGCGGTGTCACGACGGGGCGGAAGATGGGATTTGTCCCGTGCCCGCGCGGCCGTGGAAATTCCAAGCCACGCGGGGTAAACAGGTTTGCGTGCGACAGTGAAATTTCTTGGCAACATTGAACTACGGCCGATCGGCCTTTCGGGTATGGAGGGCTGCCGCTCCGTCGGACTTGCGCTAGGCAAGGGACCGAACGCGCTTGAGGTTGCGGTGGCGGAAGCCTCGTTCGCGCCAAGCGCCAGCATGCTCCGAACGGTTTGGAAAAATCGCCTTGCGGGGCGGGCAACCCCGCTCATGCTGGTCGTGCTCAATGACGGTAAAGCGGCAATTTGCGGACCGGCAGGCGATCCACCGCCGACATACTCCGGCCTCGATCCCGACAAAGTTGAACGGCTATGCGCCGCAGCACTCGAAGAGCCGAGCCGCAACGCGGCGCTCAGGTTGCTTTATTCAGCGATTCCGCAGGTTGATGCTCCGCTGTTCGGGCTTCGCAACGAGGGCCTGTTCGCGAATCATCAGCTTCGCACCGGAGTTCCGGGCCGCGATGATTGGAAACCGGCGTCAGACAAGGCGCGCGGATTGCTCGATCTACGGGGCAAAGAACTGATCCAGAAGCTTGGCTTTTCACTCGAACAGCTCCCCGGCGCTGATGCCTACGTTCTACGCGCCGCTGAGACGCGACTCGCTGTGGCAGTATTGCTGGACCGTGGCGAGTCGCCCGATGCTCCAAGCCCGCACTTTGCGGGGCTGTCCGCCGCGTCCTATGCACTCGCGAAGGCCGATGCTGAGAACGTTGACTACGTTCTGATCAGTTCGGGACCGTCTCTGCGGCTATATCCCGTCAAAACCGGCATCGGCGTCGGCCGCCGGGGCCGCACGGAAACTTTTATTCAGGCGAATCTCGATCTTCTTCCTGAGAATCAGTCTGGATACCTGTGGCTATTGTTCGCATCTGACGCCCTTGCCAGCGGCGGCTCGGTCGAACAAATCCTTCACGAGTCAACGCGCTACGCAGCCGTGCTTGGCGCGGGACTCCGCGAGCGAATCTATGACGAGGTAATTCCGAAGCTTGCGGAGGCAATGCTAGAGGCCCGGAAACTTAAGTCAGCATCCGCGCAAGACCTGCAAGAAACCTATGAGATGGCGATGCTCGTCCTTTTCCGGCTTTTGTTCATCGCCTACGCGGAGGACAAAGACCTGCTCCCGGTTGAAAGCAACGCATTGTATGAACCGCGCTCTCTCACCCGAAAAACGAAAGAGCTAATCGAAATCAGGAACGCCGGGACGCCATTCGGTAAAGAGCCGACGCATTGGGAAGAGGCCGTCCGGCTCTGGCGCGCGGTCGATAAGGGAAGCGACGAATGGGCGTTACCGGCATACAACGGCGGATTGTTTTCAAGTGACGAGGCGGCCTCCCCGCTCGGAGCGAAGCTCGAACGGATCAGATTGCCCGATTTTGTGTTTGGGCCGATTCTCACGTCGCTGCTGGTAAGCCCGACCGACGAGGGTTGGGGACCGATTGATTTCCGAAGCCTCGGCGTCCGCGAGTTTGGAACGATCTATGAGGGCCTGCTCGAAAGCGAGCTTTCCCTTGCGGAGACCGACCTCAGCCTTGAGGACAAGGGCAAGAATGCGCGCGGCTACCGCCCCGCCAAGCCGAAGGACGAGATTGCGGTTCCTAAAGGCCGCGCCTACCTCCATGACACGTCCGGCACGCGCAAGGCGACCGGCTCCTACTTCACGAAGCATTTCGCAGTCGAGCATCTGCTCGATCACGGGCTGGAACCGGCCCTTCAAGATCATCTCACGCGGTTGGACGCGCTGAATGATGGCCGCGCCGCCGATGCCTTCTTCGATTTTCGTGTCGCTGATATTGCGATGGGTTCGGGCCATTTTCTCGTGGCCGCCGTCGATCGAATCGAAAGAGGACTGTCAAACTATCTGGTTAAGCGGGCGCTCCCTGACGTGATCAACGAGCTTGAACGGCTCAAGGCCGCAGCGCGCAAGGCGCTTGGCGGCCTCAGCGACGGTTTCGAGATCGAGAACAACGCATTGCTGCGCAGGCAGATTGCACGGCGTTGCATCTTCGGGGTGGACATGAATCCAACGGCCGTCGAACTCGCGCGGCTTTCGATCTGGATTCACACGTTCGTGCCCGGACTACCGCTTTCATTTCTCGACCACAATCTTGTCGCCGGGAACTCGCTGGTCGGAATTGCGACCTTCGATGAAGCCGCCGAACTGAGCAAGGAAATCTTGAACAGTTCGCTGTTCGCCAAAGGCGTTGAGGAGATGCTCGGTAAGGCGCGCAAGTCGCTGGACCGGCTTGCAAAGCTGTCCGATGCGAATGCGGCGGAGATTCAAACCGCGCGCGAAGCGTGGAACGAAGCGCGCACGTCGCTCTCCGAGGAAGGAGCGCTGCTTGATACGCTGACAGCCGCTCGTATCGACGATGACGTGCGAGGCGAGATCGCGAAGCGATGGATCAAGAAACCCGCGTCGATCGTGGAATCGAAGGAACATCAATTCGCGCGCAAGGCGCTTGAGTCGATCCCCCCTTTCCATTTTCCGATTGCGTTCCCGGAAGTTTTCCTGCGCGAGCGCCCTGGATTCGACGCGATAATCGGCAACCCGCCGTGGGAAGAAGCGACAGTTGAGGAAGATCGTTTCTGGACACGCTACGAGCCGGGATTTCATTCGCTCCAGCAGCGCGAACAGGAGAACACGAAGAAGCGGCTGCGCAGGGAGCGGGGCGATTTGGTAGGGCTGTACGAGGCGGAAGTCGCGCAAGCTGAACTGCTCCGGCGGATGCTCACGAGCGGGTCCTTTCCGGGGATGGGCACCGGCGACCCGGATGTTTACAAAGCGTTCTGCTGGCGATTTTGGAATCTGGTTCGGGGCAATGGCGGCAGTATCGGCGTTGTACTACCAAGGTCTGCATTTGCGGCAAAGGGAAGCGAGCACTTTCGGCGTGCGATACTGGCCGAAGCTACTTTCGCGGACCTAACATTTCTTCTTAATCGCGACGGATGGGCATTCGACGACGCTGAACCTCGGTACACGATCGCGCTTTCAAGTTTTCGCAAGCGCAAGCGATCCGATGACGCCCAAATCCCTTGGCGAGGGCCGTTCGCCAGCCTCGCGAGCTACCAGGTGGGCGTGACGAAAGAGCCGGTGCGGTTCAAGGTGCAGGAGTTGATCACATGGACCGATTCCGCGGCCTTCCCATTGTTACCAAGCGAGGAATCCGGGGAGGTCTTCCTGCAACTCCGAAAAGGGCCACGACTCGATTTCAACGACCTGCACTCATGGCGTGCGCGCCCCCACACTGAACTCCACGCAACAAATGACAAGCCTTTGATGAGACTTACTGATGATCCGCCTGACGGTTATTGGCCGGTATTCAAAGGTGAATCGTTCGACATCTGGACCGCCGACACGGGGAAGTATTACGCATGGGCAGACCCGGAGAAGGTGAAGAAGGCACTGCACGAGAAGCGGCTTAGAAGCTACAAGCAGGCGCGATCGCCGTTCAGCGAACTACCTGCGGATTGGAACCGGAATCCGGCTACTCTGCCGTGCCTCCATCCGCGCGTCACGTTCCGCGATGTTAGCCGTGCTACAGACACTCGCACGGTTCGCGCTGCGCTTCTGCCACCGAAGATTTTCATCACCAACAAGGCACCATACTTCCTGTGGCCGCGAGGCGACGAAAGGGATCAAGCGTACCCGCTTGGCGTTCTTTGCTCGATACCGCTGGATTGGTACGCGCGACGATTCGTGGAACTCGACCTTAACTATCACGTCCTAAATCCTTTCCCGATTCCTCGTCCTGATCGCGATAACAAGTTGTGGCTGCGAACAGTCGAAATCGCGGGGCGGCTCGCGTGTCCCGACGCCCGCTTCAAGGCGTGGGCTGGCGCGGTTGGTGTGAAGTGCGGCAAACTCAACGACGAGGAAAAACAAGACCTGATTCACGAACTCGACGCCGTGGTCGCCCATCTGTACGGACTAAGCGAGAAGCAATTGAGCCATATCTTCGAGACATTCCACGAAGGATGGGATTATCAAGCGCGGCTCAAGGGGACACTGGAGCACTTCGGGGCGTTTCACAAACTTGGTTAAGGGGAGCAAAATAAAAATTCCAAAAAACGCTCGGGAGATCGCTGGTAACGGCCTCATCGGTGTCATAGGCGCTGTGCTGGGATTCGCCATTTCGCAAGGCCTCACCGCCTATGGCACGATTAGCACTCTTCGCACGACCAAGAACATACAAATGGCAAATCTAGCGCACCATCTCGCCGACGACTTCGCGGAGAGCAAAGATTTTCAAGAGATTAGGATGCGGGTGGAACGATGCGAGCCGTTGTTCAACACATGGCATTGGCCCGCCGGTAGCGGACCAACGAAGTGGGATGGAAAATTCGACAACGATCATATGAACCGATATCTGAATTTCCTTGATAATATTGGCTTTTACGCCGACAGAAAG
The DNA here is from genome assembly GCA_963717005.1 of uncultured delta proteobacterium. GTDB lineage: Bacteria > Desulfobacterota > Binatia > Binatales > Binataceae > Binatus. Next base: position 1,834,074 of record OY970324.1, on the reverse strand, counting down.
GATTTAGATGACGCAATAACCCAGCAAATGTTCGGCGCTGCCATTGTCGAAGCCTATGAGGAACCGGAAATCCGCTGCTACGTCAATGGTTTCCACACGAGTGCGCATCAGCACAATGCGTTCGCACATTTTGAAAACTTGGCGCTTCGGCTTGAAGACTACGAACCTGATCTAGCGGCGTTTCAAAATCAACAGTACAAGAAAATCTGCACGTTCACGTGTCCACCCTAGGACGGAGTGAATGACTGAGGAATAAAGGTGGCTCCTTGAAACCGTGATGCGCCTCGCCGCGCAAGGGAGGGAAAGCGATGTCTGCGAAGACGATATTCCTAATGGGTGCCATGATCGTGGGACTGGCCGTCAGCATTCCAGTTGCGGGCCGTGCCCAAGAACCGGGTGGTCCTCAAACACAAGAGAAGGGCGAATCGCCAGACCTTTCGTTACATACCGACCAATCTCCCGGCGGAGGCGAAGTCAAAGACGCCGACAGCTTCCACGATGCGGAAAAGTCGCTAAAAACAACTTCTCCGCCAGCAGAGGGAGGATGGGGATGTCCGCAGAATCCTTGCCCTCCAGTTACTCAATCCTACAAAGACAAAAGCCAAAATAGCGGACCTCATTGAGCAAGCATCAGCTGCCGCTAATTCCGCCGGAAGCACCGCTCTTCGAGCGTGGCGCGGCCGCATCGGCCCCATCTACCGCACCGGCCAAGCCCGAATTTGTCGATAACCGCGAACTCAAACTCGCCGACGCGCTCAAGGCGCATATCGAATGGCTATGCGAGACGTACAAGAACCCCGTCGAACTTTCGATTGCGACGGGCTATTTCAATCCAGAAGGTTTCGGCCTGATCGCAAACCATCTCGATCGCCTGAGCCACGTTCGGCTGTTATTGGGCGCGGAGCCAATACCACCGCCGGCCAAGCCGGTCCGCGATCCGAAGAAAGACCCGATCGGCGAGCGGTTCGAGACGAAGCTGGTGAACGATGCGCTCAAGCTCAACGCCGATGGCTTGTTACGCGATCGCGACCGTTTGGATTTCGCTCCGGCGACCGACGCGAGCATACGGCGGCTGCTCGAATTTCTCGCGTCAGTGAAGATCGAGGTTCGCCGTTACGAAAAACGGTTCCTTCACGGCAAGGCTTACCTCTTTTCCACCGATGAAGGCGTGCTAGTGGGTTCCTCGAATTTCACGGCGGCGGGACTGACGAGCAATCTTGAATTGAACCTAGGCCGGTACGATCCGGCTCCGGTTGCGAAGGTCCGCCATTGGTTCGACGAGCTATGGGCCGAAGCCGCGCCTTACGACCTCGCGCCGATATACCAGGCCCGTTATGAGCCATACGCGCCCTACCTGATTTATCTACGGGTGTTGTGGGAAAGGTACAAAGACGAACTGGCCGAAGAATCGGCGGGCGCTCCGCGAATCCGGCTGACGAATTTCCAGAACGACGGCATCTTCCGCGCCAAGCGCATCGCAGAGAAATTCAACGGCGTCCTGATTGCGGATGGCGTCGGCCTGGGAAAGACGTTCATCGGTGGAGAACTGTTGCGCCAAACGGTAGAGGAGCGCCGCCAGCGCGCGCTCTTAATCACGCCGGCCGCCTTGCGCGATTCCACTTGGAAACGCTTCGCGGACACCCATCAGCTTTATATGGAGATGGTTTCCTACGAGCAATTGGCGAACGACGTTCAGCTCGGCGGAACCGAGAAACATCTCAACGCGCGACTGAACGACTACGCGCTGGTGATCATCGACGAGGCGCAGGCGTTCCGAAACCCGGACGCCGGCCGCGCCAAGGCTTTGCGGACTCTGCTGCAAGGGCATCCGCCCAAGAAGCTGGTTCTAATGTCAGCCACGCCGGTCAACAATTCGCTTTGGGATTTGTACTACTTGCTGAGCTACTTTATTCGCCATGATGCCGAGTTCTCCGGCCAGGGCATCCGATCGCTTAGAGAGCGGTTCGCCGACGCGATGAAGGTCGAGCCGGACGCTCTCACGCCGGACGTGCTGTTCGAGATTCTCGATTCAACCACAGTGCGCCGGACGCGCCATTTCGTGCGCCGGTACTATCCGCACGATCGGGTAATCGGTCCTGGCGGCGTTGAAATCGCCGTGACTTTCCCTGAGCCGCACGTTGAAGCTGTCAACTATTCGCTCGACGACGTGCTGCCCGGATTCTTCGACGAGTTTGAGGATGCGTTGGCGCCATCGAAGGACAGGAAGCCCAAGCTCACGCTCGCGCGCTACTCGCCGAGCGCATACGTCCGGGGCGGCGAACAGGACCTTCGCGAAGCGGCGCTAGTCGGCCTGTTGCGGTCAGGCTTGCTCAAACGCTTTGAGTCGTCGGCTCACGCCTTCGCTCTGACAGCGGAAAGGATGGTTAAGGCGCACGAGATTTTCCTCGAAGGACTTGATCGAGGAGTCATCCTCAGCCCGAACGCAATCGAGGAATGGGAGCAGACCGATAGCGATGAAGCCTTGAACGACCTGATCGCTACGTCAGGATCGATTGACGCCGAAGATTACGACGTAAAGCGTCTCCGCGCCGATGTCGAAGCGGATCGCGGTCTGTTGCGCGACTTCGCGGAGAAAGCGCGACTGGTCACGCTTAAGAACGATCCCAAGCTAAAGCAATTGGTTTGGGAACTGATCGCGATTCTTGAGCAGGCGCGAAAGGAAGCGGCGACCGACAAGGAATTTCGCGACAAGCGCAAGGTGATAGTTTTCTCCTACTACGCCGATACCGTCGAGTGGATTTACGAGTATCTGGCTGACGTGCTCGCGACGGATAAAAGGCTCGCGGAGTATCGCGGGCGGTTGGCGGCCGTCTCCGGCGAGGACAGCCATCACGGGGTATCGCGCACCAAGGCGGTATTCGGCTTCACACCGGAATCCAGCGAGGCCCCGCCGAGCCAAACGGATGACCTGTTTGACATTCTCGTGACAACCGACGTGCTCGCGGAAGGAATGAACCTGCAACAGTGCCGGAACATCATCAACTACGATCTCCCGTGGAACCCGATGCGCCTAGTCCAGCGGCATGGGCGAATCGATCGGATCGGCAGTCCGCATCGCGACGTTTTCATCCGTTGTTTCTTCCCCGACAAGCGCCTCGAATCGTTGCTGGAACTTGAGGCGCGCATCCGTCGCAAGGTCGCGCAAGCGGCGGCCAGTGTCGGCGTCGAAGGAGAAGTCATCCCCGGGTCCGCAACGGCGGAGCGTGTGTTTTCGGATACTCGCGAGGCGATCGAGAAGCTGCGAAAGGAAGATTCGGTTCTGTTCGTCAACGCCGGAGAAGACCCGTCCGCTCATTCAGGCGAAGAATATCGGCAAGAATTGCGCGCGGGATTGGAACGCCAGGGCGACGAGATACGTTCGCTTCCGTGGGGCGCGGGATCGGGGTTCAGAGGCGGGCCGCACAAGGGTCATTTTTTCTGCGCCAAAGTCGGCGACCGGCTCTTTCTGCGGTTCGTGCCCTCAGAAGGCGGGGCACTCACGAAAGAAACGCTTGCCTGCCTCAAGTCGATCGCTTGCACGGCGAACACCGAACGATACCTCGCGCAGGAGATGCACAACTGCGCATACGACGCATGGGAACGGGCCAGACGCGACATTTTCAACGAATGGTCGTTCGCCACCGATCCCGCAAATCTGCAACCGAAAGTGTCGCCGACTTTGCGCGAGGCCGCCAATCATCTGCGGAAGTTTCCGCCGCCCGGACTTACGCAGGAGAAAGTCGATCGGCTCACGGATTCAATCGAAGCACCGTGGGGGAAACGGTACGAAAAGCAGATTCGGGACGCGATGCGTTCGGCGTCCGGCGGAACGGCGGCATCGACGGCGATTGCCGAGAAGGTGCGCGAACTCGGCTTGGAACCATTCAAAGCGCCGGAGCCGCTGCCGCCGATCGAGGAAAATGAGGTCAGACTGGTTTGCTGGATGGCGATCGAGACGTAGAGCAGTGCCGACCATAGGGGCGCGCAGCCGCGCGAAACACCTCGATCATCGGACAAAAAGCGACTTTGACTCCGTTAGAGCTGAGTTCGCTGCGCCAGCCTTCTTCGGAGATAGCGTGTTCCTGCACCCCAAGGAATTGGGTCCAGATCCGTAGCAGCCCCCGGCAGCCGGCAAGCGAGACCAAGACCTCCCTCGTCACCGCCCTTGTTTGCAAAGAGGAGTTTCAGTCAACCAGGTGATCTGAGCCAGCAGTTCGGCTTGGGTCGCTTTTGGAAGGCAAACTATCGGAGGCCGAGGCGCTGCTCCTGTGCGTTCCAAAGCGCAGGCAGGTCAATTCGCCGCGTGAGCTTGATGACGGTCAGGTCGGGAGGCTGGCGCCCTTCGGCGATTGCCTCGACCAGCCGCGGTGAGAGAAACCCGAGGCGCAACAGTCGCTGTACCGATCGGCGATTCATCTCCTCCCCCTTGGCCAGCTCACGGATCGACTTGACCCGCCCGGAGAGCAGATCGTTCGTCCACCTGTGGGCCCGGGCTATCGCCTTCAGCAGTGGCAAATCCACCGGGCCGGGTGTGGAATCGCCCTCCAAAACCATCCTTGTTTCGACCCCACGCCGCTTGAGCCGCATGGGAAAATCTCTGGAGAGGGATAGTTGCTTGCTCGAGGTTCCGTCATCCCCTTCAATCTGACGGAGCGGAAGCTTGAGCGCGATCCGGATGCCCTCGCGGCCGAGTTCGACCCGCTCGACAAGTGTAACGAGCGCAGAGTCAGCTTTCTCGCTAGCCTGAAGCCAGCCATTCCAGTGTTCAGCGGACTTCAGCGCCGACTCCAGCGGTATAGTTTCGAGGCGAGACTCCTCAAGCGCAAGTGCGATAGCCCGGCGTTCGCGGAGCATCATAGAAACCCCACCAGTTACGATTCGCTCGATCTCCGGTGCGGATATCCGCCACCCCTGATCCGCGTCTTGCGGCTCGCCCTTCACCAGTCCCCTCGATACATAGTACCGATAGCGGAGCTGGCCCTTTGCCGCGCCTTGCACATACAGGATTTCACCGCTCGCGTCGTAGAGTTTCCCTGCCAGTGGGCTCGGCAAAGCTGCGGTCTTGCCGGATTCGCCAGTGCGAGCGCTCTGGTCCTGAAGCCGTTCCTGTACGCGCTCCCATAGCACGCGGCTGATCGCCGCCGCGTGCTGTCCCGGATGGCGATCACGCTTGTGTCGAATCTCGCCGATGTAGATCGGGTTCGAGAGGAGATGGTAGAGCGCGCCGCGCGAGAATGGCCTGCCGCCGTGGCGATTTCCTTTCTTGGAAACCTTTACTTCCGAGACGAACCCGCGCGCTTCAAGATCGTTCCTAAGAGCACGGACATTGCCGAGCTTCAGGTAGCGTTCAAAGATGTGCTTGACAATTCGAGCTCCCTCGTTGTTCAGCACCAGCTTGCGGTCGCGCACCTCGTATCCCATGGGGGCTATACCGCCCATCCACATCCCCTTGCGTTTGGAAGCGGCGACCTTGTCGCGAATGCGCTCGCCTATGACCTCACGTTCGAACTGCGCGAAGGAGAGCAGCACGTTTAAGGTCAGCCGACCCATCGAGGTAGTGGTATTGAACTGCTGGGTTACCGCCACAAACGACACCCCGCGAGCGTCGAACACCTCGACCATCTTGGCGAAGTCGGCCAGCGAGCGAGTAAGGCGGTCGACCTTGTACACGACCACCACGTCGACCATACCCTGGCGGATGTGTGCGAGCAGTTGCTGCAAACCGGGTCGCTCGATAGTCGCACCCGAGAAGCCTCCGTCGTCATATGCGCCTTTGACGAGGCGCCAGCCCTCGCCGGCTTGGCTTTTGATGAATGCCTCACACGCTTCGCGCTGTGCGTCCAGGGAGTTGTAGTCCTGCTGCAGGCCCTCTTCGGACGACTTTCGAGTGTAGATCGCGCAGCGTTTCGTCGTTTCGTTAGCCATGCGCATTCTCCTTGGAGCGGTTCCGGAGACCGAAAAACAAGGGGCCCGACCAGTGAGTGCCAGTGATCAAGCGGGCGACTTCCGAGAGCGACTTGTAGCGCCGCCCGTGATAGACAACGTCGTCATCGAGCACGGTTACGCGATGGGTCACGCCTCTCCACTCCCTGATCAGGACCGTTCCTGCACCGGTCTTACGCGCTGGTGCACGCTTGGAGTTGGCCGATTTTGTTTCGCCGGCAACTCGATTAAGAATCCGCAGGGTCGAAGGTTTGAGGCCGCCTAACACTCGCTCTTGGAGGCGGTAGGCGATCGCCTGGATCAGCGTCGAACGGCCTAGGGTTAAGGGCGGGTCGTCGCCCAGCAATCTCACCCACTGTTGTCTCAGCGCTTGCGCGTCGAGGTCGCTCAGTTCGGCGATCTCGCGCGCCACGGTTTCCTCGCCGCCGAGGCGGCGCTGAATCCTTCGATTTCGAAGTTTTTTGCTTGTCATCGGCACCTCCATCAGGTGTCCATGTGCGCTCTGTTAGCGAGACAAATCCAGTCCGGCAGGCGCAGCTAAAGTGGCGGAATGTCTAAAGAATTGGAGCCAAGGAAGGCAGTTTTTCTGCGAATACAAAGCGAGCGAGGCCGGACCCCTCATGGGTCCCGGCCTCGCTGCATTGCTCGATATCTGGGACTATTTCTTAGCTTTCGCTTTACCGGCCTTCTTAGCTTTGTTGGACCGGGCGCTTGAACCGTACTTAGACTTGAAGCACGCACGGCAGCGAGCGTCGCGTCTCTTCTTGAAGGACGGTGCAAGATCGTCGCTGCCGCAGTACCTGCAAACGAGCTTGCCGGACTGGGCGTTCGATGATCGGCTGGCTGGCCGCGCCGGCTTCGCTGTCTTAGGTGACGAAGCCTTGGCGGATCGCGCCCGCTTTTTCATCATGGGGGTTTGAGTGGTTGTTTCAACGTTACCTTTCGTATCCATATCCTTTAGTGCTCCTTTCGGTCGGGCTTTCGCGCCCTCGCCGTTGGGACACACACATCGCTCTGTTGCGACGACGAAGGAAGTGCTCGCACACCTCTCAAATCATGGCGGAAAGACCAGTTATGCGACTTGAAGGACGTGCCAGCTAAGCGCTCATTTGGATCACCACCTTTTTCTTGGTCAGCGGACCTGATAAACGAAGCACAAACATAGGCTGACTTTGAGCGCAGGCATTGTGCTAGGAGATATTGCGTGAATCTGGATATCATCATTGAGGAACTGAAGAGCGAGCGCGCTAGGCTGGAGCGAGCGATCGCCGCTCTGGTAAGTTCGGTTGGAGATACGGCGATCTCGAGCAGAAGCACCACGAAACCTCGAAGGCGCCGGAAACCTATGTCCCCGGACGCCCGCAAGCGAATCTCGCTTGCGATGAAGAAGCGGTGGGCGGAAAGGAGAAGGTAGATTGATCCGAATTGTCTTTCCACGAGCGAAGTGCCAGACGGTTGCCGTCGAACAACGCGCCTTGTAACTGAGCAACTTCGTGCAGAAACTGCACACTCTCGGTTTTGAAGTCCGGTGGGGCCACCGGGCCCCTTCCTCCTCCACCCTTATTTATTAGGTACTTACAGCGATCAGCGCAATCTCACCCGCGAGAGTGCCACTTACTGCTCACAATTTTTGATTTTGGTTTTGAGACCTGAGAAATTCCGACCACAAGATCCTCTTCTCAGTCGCAACTGGCGCGCGTCGATGAAGCTCGGGCTTGTTTGCAAAAGCTAGCTGCGAAGGCTGGCGTGAGAGAAGAATCCAGCCCCACGACCTTGTTTGCCACGGCTCGCGAGGAGCCACCGAGCCGCCTAAGGCCTCGCGACTAGCGACCTAAATTCGAAGGAGGCATATTGCGCTATCCGCGCGCGAACGATATTTAGCAGTAGCGATTTTTTCAAAAGGGGAGGAAAGCTTGGAACTCGTTTCCCGCCCAGCGGGCGGCTTACTGAGCACCTACAGCGCGTCGTTGACGACGCGCTGGCTAACGGGTCTCGCCTCCGTCGTTCTCGCTGCGATGCTAATTCCGCTCGTTCTGACTTCTTACGGGTGCTCTTTTCTGCCGTCTCATATTCACGACTCCGACCGCGCGGCGCGGACAGCGAAACTCGCCACCCTCGTCGATCAGTACGGCGAGAAATCGCCGGGCATCTACGATACGCTCCTAAAGAGCTCGCGAACCGTTGCAAGCGAGCAGGATAAAGTCCTCGCGGGCTTGACAGCCAACCGAAGCGAGGCTGTCACCGACCAATTGCCGTTCAAGACCGGGAAATCGCTGGCTGCCTTCAGCCACGGCCTGTGCTCGTCGCTCAACAATTCACGAACTAATCTCACAGCGGCCGTAGACTCCTACCTCAGAGAAAAGGTCGGCACCGACCAGAGTGCCAAGACAACTCAGGAAGCAATCAAAGCGGCTCAACAAAAGGTCGCAGTGGCACAGGAAGACGTTACGAACTGGAATGCGGCAATCGCGGTATTGGAGACTGGAGTCGCTCAGTTGCCCTCGGCGGATCAAACCAAGCCTGACACACAGCAGTCGGGACTGGGAAGTTTGGAAAAAACAGTACAGGCGGCGGGAGATAAGCAAGTTCAGTATGTAGATGCGAATGGCAAGACTCAGACTAAGAAAATCAGCGATATCCTCAAAGATCAGATCGATGTGACCGGCAGCGGCGGCAAACCTGTGCTGAATCTCCCGGATGCGCCCGGCGCCACGCTAACTATCCTCAATCTGGGCGTTCAATTGGCAAACGTGCAAAAGCAGGCGGCCGAGGCAAAATTGTCGCAACTCGCGCGGCGCCTCCAGCTCTATGAACGTGTCGAGGCGGAAAACGAACTCGCTTATGCCTTGCTCTCTGACACTGGGGATTCTTGCCAGGCTCAGTTGCCAGCACTGATTGTGCCCGCAGACAGATCTTTCATCATCCAGGTCTCGCTGCTCGCAGACGAAGGACACGCCGCAGAGCTAGCGGCCGCCGAGGCGGCGAAGTCGACTGCCGCCGACGGTGAACAGCAGCGTCAAGATCAGCTGATACCAGAGCTTCAGCTCTCGAATAGCAGGGTACTCGCGCTAGTTTCCGACCTCGTCAAATTGAGAAAGCTCGCGATCGCTCAAGCCGTCGCCACGCGGACGAGCGTGGACCTGACTGTGAACGAACCGCGCCTAGCGCACGAGGAATCCATTCTTGATTCGCAGGTTAACGACGTTGCCTGGCGAACGGTCATCCGATCGGGCGTGGTGGTCCTCGATCAGTACGAGCAGGGCGGATTCACATCGCAGGACGCGGCAGACATCGTCTCAATTGCTCAGGCGATCGCAGTTGGCGTCATAGCCGGTAGGGTCAAGTGATGCGGGCAAATCTTCGCCTTCCAAATCCAATCCCCTACCTGCACTCCGCCGCGAAGGTCGCGGCCAGTTTGGTGGCTGCGTTCGTCGTTGCTGGCTGCTCCGCCAATGCACAGTCTCGTCAGCTAGCCACTCAGCTTCGCCAATTGACAGCCGAGTATAACGCTGCATCAACCGCAAAAATCGACGCGGAACAGACATTCTACGTTGCTTCCGTCAGGAATCTGCAAAGCACCCTAAAAGTGGTAGACCCGACTGCGCTTCCGTCTGACGTAAAGCACACGCTGGCGTATGGTCGCATTATTACCACGACAAACTCTGCAAGCTTAAAGCTGGCGGGGGAGCTTATCGATGGAACCGGGTCTGCAAGCGTCGCTCCAAAAATAACGGCCTTCATACAAGATGGAATCGTTTCCGAGAATCAAGCCTTTAGCGACGCGCGACAAGAGGAAGCCCGGGCTGAAATCGCAATTGCAACCGACTTCAACACGCTCCAGCAATATCAGGCGACGCTATCAACATTGTCGCAGCAGCTCTCCGAACTCGAACAGCCTACGCCTTTCACCGCAAGAGCCTCTGAGCTCGAGGTCTTTGGCCAGGCAGTGACTCAGCAACTAAAAAGCCAGTCGTCCCAGACGAAGTAGGGGTAGAAAGCGGAAGACCAATCACTCCTGCGAATACTTCGTGAAAGGAGTCCTCTATGTCAATTGAGCATGTGCTAGCCCAGTGGTCGACGTACCAGTTGATGATCAAGGCAGTCTACGCTGGAATCAACGATCCCCAGACACTAGAGGACGCTATCGCAAATATCGGTCCGTTTCCAACGGTCGATCCGGGGAAATGGAATATCTGGTTCAACGCCCTCGACGGCCTGAACATATTGGCAGATGCAGTCGAGGTGACCGATGCGGCGTTGCAGGCCGAGGTAGATTTCATCGCCGCGACGAATTCGATCGCGGCGGCGATCAAGCTCTCTGCACCAAGCCAACCCCAAGTTGCGAATCTGATCTCTCAGCTTAATGTAGTCAACAACGCAATACAGAGTGACCAACGGTTTCACGCAGCCTTACAGATTGGCAAAGCGCTCAGCAATAGCATTTCGAGCAACTTGAAAAAGAAGTGACTCTTATAAGGAACATGCTTACGGCCGTAAACAGCCAACCCGCGCTCTGATGAAGCAAAAAGATGAATGCCAATACGAACACGACTAATTTACTGGTCTTGGTTTCTTATCACATTTTGATAACAGGCGCCGGGTGCATCATATGTTACCTTGGCTACAAATTGTTCCGTGTCGGAATCTTTGAAAAGGTCGGAGACCTGAAGGCAGCGTTCGGTGAACAATACCTCACTTTGCGAGGCGGGGCACCGGGAACCTTCTTTGCAATTCTAGGAGCGGTGATCATTTTGGTGTCCACGTGGCGAGGAGTTACGCTGACAACAAACGGAGCAGTGACGGTCAGTACAGCAGCTGGAGCTCCAAGCGACGGCGATACGCGCATCGCGGGACTTGGAGGGACAACTTCACAAACCGAACCGCTGAGCTTGATTCTACGTTATGCTTTGAGTGATGAGGCTCTGTGCCTCAATCGCTCGCCAGACCCGCAGGCAGCGAGCAAGTGTGTGGACCACCTCAAAAGCCAACTGCCGAACATTCCCTTACAAGAGGATATGGTAACGATTGAGCAGCTCGAGCGGAATCTTTACCTACTCCAAGACCGACATGAGTTTACCCGGCCCGATGCCTATCAACGTCACACGCGTGTACAGGTCGAGCGACAAACACAATACCATTTGGAATAGTCGCGCCTTTGGGTTGGGGACGAGCCTGAACTACGACATTTTTCTGTACTCATCCAGCCAAGCTAGTGGCCAATTCACCGACGCTGAGGTGGTTCTCCCCGACAGTGGGATGATCAACTGCATCCGGAGCGACACAAACCCACCTACTGACTACGTGGACGCTACCTTTGTGTGCAACCAGCAACCAACCGGGGTCTGGTTCGGCTCGACCATCAAGTACAACTCTAGCAACTCAGGTTGGGACCTTTTGCGAACCGACGGCACTACTTACCATTTCGGATTCAACTCACCCCTCCAGACCATCACCGATCGGTACAACAATCAGATTTCAATTGTTCGAGGTGGACCCACGGCTTCAATTTGCTCGAAATCCGTGCCCGCGAACTCTATAAGCACTATCTCGTCGTCGAACAATCGGAGCATCAGTTTCTGTTATGACGACAACAATTACGCGGCGGGAATCAGCAAAATTACCGACAATAGCCCCAGCGTCGGCAAGCTCGTCACCTACACTTACGGTACGAATAAACAGCTGCAAACAGTAACGCAGACTTCCTACAATAGCAAAGCGACTACTACCTATACCTATAACCAAGGTTCGCCCGCGGCAGGAATAGGCAATATAACCCAAATCACCGCGAACTACGCGTGCAGCGGCACGAATTGCAGCAGCCCGCTCCAGTTTTCGACCCACATCACATACGCCGGTAATGCACTAGGCAACGCGGTGCAGAGCGTCAGCTCGACGACGGTTCCCGCAGACGGCTATCAATATAGCTACACCATTCCAACTGGTTGGACGGTGGCGTCACAGGTGAAGGTGACCCTGCCGGATTCGTCGAAACGTGCTTTGATGTTCGACCAATGCGGTTACGTAACTAATGACCTGCGAAACGATGGTGTAGGCGGCATACCGGCCGAATATACTGTTTTCACGAGAGGTCTACAGCCGATTGGCAGCGCACCCTCTTGCAACCCTAGTGGAAGCAGCGAATTCGTCGGTCAGGTGCAGGAACAAGACAATAGCCACCAAACCGTCCGGCAGACGAGCTACCAATACGACGGTAATGGCAATGTGACTAGTATGTCCATATCTCCGGAGCCTGGAGCGCCAGACAACGTGAGTACCGACTGTTGCTCCACTTCGGCTACTTGGAACTATACATATGATTCTTTCAACCGCCTCCTGACCGCGGTTGAGCCTCTGGCCTTCAACGGCATTGGTACTACGTACACCTACGATGATACGCCTTCGGCACCAAAGGTGACTGTCACCGATCCGCTGGTCCGGGGGACGACGACCGTCGCGTACAATCCGCAGGGTCAACCGATTAGCGTTACAGACAGCCTCGGCACCGGATCCACCAGTTATTTTTCCAACGGCGACGTTCAGAGCGTCACCGATCCGGCTGGCAAAACGACCAACTATGTAACCGATCCCGATGGTCGTGTTAAGCAAATCACCTCGCCTCTCAACGAATTAACCACCTTTAGTTACGACACGCTCGACGACGTAACCGACATATTTGTAGATCCATCTGGGTTGAATCTACACACCAACTATACCTATGACCTGATAGGGGAAATCCTGACCGAAACAACGCCCCTTGGCAACACGACAACGTACACGCGGTCTGCGGGCCTTACGAAACTCGTGGTCAAGGATGCGCGGAACTTTACAACGACAACCGTGCTCGACAGTCAGGGCGGGGCTACCAACTACACTGACCAGCGAGGTGACGTAACCAGTTATATATACGATTCATTCGGACGTATATCGGTTGTCGGTTTCAACGGATCATTTGATGTACAAGTCGGCTATGCTGTAGGCAACGGCGATTACGATGCGCTTGATCGTCCCTTAAATATTGACATACCTGTCGCTAAAAATGGTGGCTTGGACTACGTCGGTCCGAGTGCGACTTATGACAGCTTGGACAACCTGCGGTCCGAGATTGGTACGCACAGCATGGGTGGCACAGACTATCAGGTTCAGTACCAATATGATTCGAACGGGCGGCGGACTCAGCTTCAACCGACTCTGCCCGGCACCACGCAACCCACGACCAACTATGGCTACGATTGCGACGACGAGTTGGTTTCGATGTCCAACGACGGGACCACGCTCCCGAGCTGCAGCCCCTCGAACAACGTGACGAATGGCGACCCCTCGACCCAAGTCGCCTTCTACTACGAAGATGAAGGAGTACTACTATACATGACCTCGAACGGCGTTCTTGCCTGGAACACAGGAATTGACGCCGATGGGCGCATCACGGAAACGGACTACTATAGCCTCCTGCAGTTTTTCCAGTACGGCAGCTTGACTTATGCATACGACGCTGACGGCCGCGTAATTGACAAGGGTAATAGCCTTGCCGCAGTAAGCCTTCCGCCCTCCGATACTGCCGCTTACTCGCCGACCGACCAACTGACAACTTTCAGTCCGGGAGGCTCGACCAATCCGGACCATGCCAACAACATTATCAACGATCCGGCGCTCGGATTGACCTATACCTGGAACGCGCGCAACCAGCTCTCAGCCATGTCCCCAGGGAGCGTTTCGGACACCTACGACGCGCTAGGTCGTCGTAAGACGTTGGTTTCGGGGACCAGCCACAACTTGAGCCTCCTTCACGACGGGTCATCGGTCATCGGGTCATTCGACAGTGTATCGGGAAATACCTGGTCGTTTCTGCCTGGTGGACTGGCCGGATCGCTAACCTCGGGTGGCACCACCAAAACATATGTGCCCCTACTGGATAAGGACGGGACGACGATCGCGCTTGTAAACACGGCAAACGTGAACTCGCCTCCGGAGACCACTTTCACGTATGATCCGTCCGGAGTATCGACCGTGAGCGGCGTCGCGAATTCGTTTCCGTTCCTGTATCAGGGCCTCGAGCATGAGGTGAGTGACCCGGGTCAGCTTTACTTCGAGCCTTCAGGCAATGTGTACAACCCGCAGCTCCAGCGCGATTTGTCTCTGATCGGCCCACAGGGAATATTCGGCCCGCCGTCCGGCTTTGGCAACGGGGGATTCAGCAGCCCTACCGGTCATGGCAGTTCGGCAGGAGGGCCATCTAAGTTAGTGGGCGCGCTCAGCGACCTCGCGGTTGTCGGCGGCGCGTTTGCTAGCGCGGAATCGCTCAGTTCGCCGTCGAATTTTCTGATGTTGCCGTTGGGTGGAGGGTCCGAGATCGCGCCAATAGCTATACCCATTCCGCTGCTCAGCAATCTACTTTGTTTGGTCGATTGCGGTAGCAGCAACGGGGACCAACCGAGGCGGCCGCCGCACGAAACGTCCCAAACCTACCTAATTTTAGGGATCCCGCTCATTCACGGCCAGCAATCCGCCGCGACCTTTATCGCGAAGAGTGACGACGCGCCACAGTCGGCCGTCGTACTAGCCAGATACATCGCGATTCCCTTCAGTCGACTGCCTCAACTGCCTCAGGATGTGAAGGAACCTCCTGGACATGGATTTACAGAGAAGAGGGGACCAAACTGGTACAACCCGCAAACGGGTCAAAGCCTTCATCCAGACCCTACTCATGGAGGCACGAAGGGTCCTCACTATGATCTTCACAGCGGCCTCAACGAACCTAAGGGAAAGGTGAGTTTGAGGCAGTTTTTCGACGAAATTCAGTTTTGGACACCGGATGTGGAGGAGTGGATATCAGTCGAAGGTCCGACACTTGTTGGAATAGAATGAGGCAGAGAACAAGGAGCGATATGCCTTTTATCGATGTAGACGACAAACAACGGGCCGCAGAATATGTGAAGGACCAGCTTTCGCAGGGATCGACCCTCGCCAAATTGGTGGCTCGATCGATCGATCTGTCACGTGGACGCTACCGAGTTGGAATGCCCGGAACCAAAGATCAGGCTACGCAATTTGATTTCAGATGGGAGACGTTCCGCTTGGCGGGAGATGAAGAAAAATTGTTCGCACGGGCGATTAAGATGTTTGTGCGCAATCCGAAAAATGGCGTGATCTTGCAAGACACGATGAAATCCATTTCCGATCCTTGCATGTCGGATGCGCCTTATAGGACCTTAGCTATAACTTACGCGAAAGAGCTGTATTGGACGATTGCTGGCGCGGAGCTGGCGAAACTTTCCGACGACGCAATGGGCGACATCATTAATCATGCGAGCTTTTGGCCGTTCTCGGCTTTCTTCTACGTTGATGGAATTTCCAAAACGAAGCGCGAACTCAACGACGCCGACTTGCAATTGATCGTGGAGCAACTCGTCGGGTTGGCTGTGGGAGCGTTCGACGACCGCTCGTATCTAGTCTGGTGGCGAGAGGATCTCGGTCCGTTCCCGCTGGTTTCTTAGCTCAAAGTTTCCGAGTCTCTTCGTTCGGGCCGTAGCAAGTGTATTCGACATAGCCGGTGTCTAAACCCGCCGAAGAACTCGCGTTTCCGAGGCTCCTATCCGGTTGGCGAGGACGTCAGGCGTCTTATCGATTGGGCTAAGGCATACTCAAGCGTCTTGAAGAACGTGTGCCACCCATCCGAGACTCGATAAGGTTTTAGAAGAAGAAGAATTGTTCAAGCCACCGAGCGTCGTAACGGACAAGTGGTTTGAAATCGTCAGCAGCGACTGAACGCGAGGTGACGGGCTCCGGCGATTTCTGATAACGACGTTTGATTTGCGCGTCACAGTCCACCGCGCTGTCAACCACCGAGGTCGTCAACCGCCGTTCGTCAACCACCGCTCAAGTGTCAACCGCTTCGTCAACCGTCAACCGGTTGACGCGGGAGACCAATTCGAATCAGACTGCGCCATCAACCACATTCTCCAAAATTCGGGCACGTCTCAGCAATTGAGATCACGGCTTCGAACGAACCTTCAAAACAGGGAAGTTTGCAAGTTTCTTCGGGCTGCCGCGCTTGCGCTGCTGTTGCCTTACACCGATTTGCAGGTACAAAGTTTCTGACTGAGCAAACCCTGGAAAATTCTTCGATAACGTCGGCCCGTCGCTGGCGAAGAAATATCCGCGATTAGCGCAGACGGTGCCGGTAGCTGGAATCGGCGGTATGCCGAAGTAGCTTCACAACGCAATTGCGTTCATTTCACGGCAGTGACTGAACGCAGCCACTGGCGTCGTTCGACCATTCCTCCTGCAACGACCACTCAGTTCCGTCCGTAAGTGTCACAGGGCTGCCGTACTGCGTCTCGCATTTGTCGCCGACTTCCGCGCCCGACTGATCGTACCATGCGCTGATAAAAGGATCGGTGATCGTCTCCGAAAGCTCGTGGGCTGCGTCGTTCGCCATCGACTGTCCGCCATTCATGAAAGGATTCAGCGGATCGGACACGATGTCGCAAACGCTGACACCCGTGACGTTCGGAAGAAACACAATCGGGATCGAGACGCCGCTGCAGGTGCCGAACGAATGCCACGCGCAGAAGCCACCGCCCTTCGGAAAGTTTCCCGTGACCACGAAGTATATGCCCGCGGGATCGGGCGGACTGTTGCCCAAGGCGTGGCACACTTCACTCACAATCGAACTGACTTTAGGCGAACGCACCGGAGGAGAACTCGGATCCGGCGCGAGCGGCACATAGGCGGTCTCTGGCACCGATCCGCCGCGCATGTATTGCGTCAGAATATTCGCGTAACTGCTGCCGCCGAATCCGCCGAGGAATGCGGCAAGGGCATCGGAAACATCCTTCGGGACATTGCCCCAGTAGATTACGTATGCCGTTGTCGTGGGCAGAACGGGGCCGCCGTGATCGATGAGATTCTTCGTGCTGGTCTTTCTGCTCTTCGAAAAAATGTGGACGCGGTAGGCGTCTCGCGACGCCTGCCCGGCGCGGACCGTTGCCGCGGGCAGCATGGTTACGCCCGCGACTATCGACAGAATTAGAACGCCTTGCAAGATTGACACGTTTAGACGCTGTTTCACGAGCATGCTGCTATCAAATCAGCCGGAGAAAAACAAATCGTTAAACGTTGGCCCGCTGTGGCCTCGCAAAAATTCCGGATCGAGGCCAATAAAACAGCAGCGGTCGCTGTAGGTACGGAAAACTGATCTGCGGTGAAGATACTGATCGTCCTGAGTGCAGCGAAGGATCTTGCGCGCATGGCGCGTCTTGCTCAGGTGACCCGAACCTTCGATCAAATCGGCTTGCCCCACGTGTCGAGGTACGCGAGCTGCTCGACGGAACGACGAATCAGCGGACCGTGGCCGCGGCCGACTGGATAGCCAATTGGAATCGCGGCGGCGGTGTACCATGGGTCGGGAATCGACAGCAGCTTGCGCACTTCCGGCTCGCATTCGCATAGCAGGGTGGTCAGCACGCAGCCGAGTCCTTCGGCGCGGCAAGCGAGCAAAAGGTTCTCGACCGCGGGATAAACCGATCCGCCGCCGACCACCGAAACCCGCTCCTGCTTCGCGTCCGTCACCGCCATGTTTTTCGGATTGAAGCAGAACATCGCGACCACCGGAGTCTCGCCGAAGTGCGCGCCGAGGTAGTCGCCCGCCGCGAGCGTGCGCTCGGCCCGCGCACGAACTTCCGCCGGCGCGCTCGCCGGAATCGCGCCGCGGTATTGCTTCGAGTACGCGATCCATCGCTCGTTGTAGAGCTTGCCGAGCTGCTGCTTGAGCGCGCGATCCTTCACCACGACTATCCGCCACGGCTGGACGTTACCGCCGGTTGGCGCCCAGGTCGCCGCCTCGAGCACGCGATGAAGAACGTCGTCCGCTATCGGGTCGGGTCGCAGACGCCGGACGGCGCGCAGCGTGCGCATCGCTTCGTAAATTCCCATTTCCGCCATATCCGATTTCTCCTAGCGTAAGGCGCTCAGCACACCGATTGCAGCCATCGCGAACAGCGCCACGTCCATCGAGGCGTGCGCGATGATCGACGCTTCCAGCCCGCGCCGCAAATACAGACGTCCGAACACTACTCCTTCCCACGTCTGCGGCATCACCAGGCCGCCGAGCAGAAATCGCGGCGCGCTATGGAACAGCGTCCCCGCGAGCGGCGCCAGATGAATCAAGCCGAACAGATAGCCCTGCACCAGCGTCACGATCCAGAGCGCGCGGCGTCCCGGATGACCGCGCGAGTCGCGCGACAGCAGCCGCGCGATCCATCCGAAGATCGCGAACAGCACCAGCCGAAACTGGATTTCCTCGCTGACCGCGGCGGCGATCGCAACCGATGCTCCGACCAACGCGATTCGGCCGGGCGCCACCGTGAGCATCGGCGTCTTCGGGAGCTTGAGGCCGGCCCCGCCATGCTGAATCAGCATCAGCGGCACGAGCACGAGCGCCAGCACGATCGCGCCGGCCATTGCCGCCAGCAACGCGTAGCCGAAGGAGACTCGGAGCAGGCTACGAAGCGAGAAATGTAATTTCTCGCCCGCAACCCTGGCCGCGAGCAACGGCGCGCCGGGCAAGCCTAGCGCGCGGTTGAGTCGAAGAGTCAGCGGTATCAGCGCCGCGAGCACAATCGTGACGCCGAGGAACGGTAGCGCACGCGCGAGTTCCGAGCGGTTGAGCGACTTGAGCGCGAACGCGAGCGGATATTCGATTAGCGCGCCGGCAATCGCCAGCGCCGCCAGAATCGCGGACTCGCGCCGCCGCGCCGCGCGATCGGACGCAGGCGAAATCGTAGCAGCGTCAGCACCAACCGCCGGCTCGATCACTTTATCGTCGGGATAAATTCCGGGACGTCCTTCGACGGCTTCATCTTCCACTTGGGCTTGCGCTTCTCGACGAACGCGCTGACGCCCTCGTACGAGTCCGGCTGCTTGCCCGCCCACACGAACGCGCGCGTGTCTTCCTTCTGCGCTTTTTCAGTTTCCGGTTCGGCGAGCAGCGCGTAAATCATGCGCTTGGTGATCGCGACTGAAACCGGCGCCGTGTTCTGCGCGATGTCGAGCGCCATCTCGCGCACCTTCGCCATGAACTCCGCGTCGGGCCACACGTGGCTCACGATTCCGAATTCGAGCGCCTCGCGCGCGCTGATGATCCGCCCGGTCATCAGCAGCTCGTTGGCTTTCGCCACGCCGATCATGCGCGGGACGGTCCACAGGGAGAGCGCTTCGGGCACGACGCCGCGCCGGACGAACACGAATCCGATTCGCGCGCTCTCGGCCGCGACCCGGATGTCCCATTGCATCGGCAGCGTGATTCCCATCCCGACCGCCGGCCCGTTGATCGCCGCGATGATCGGTTTGCGCACGTTCCACGGCCGAATCGGCGGCGCCGGACGCTCTCGGCGCTCGGCGCGCGCGTCGGCGTCGAAGGTATTGCCGCCGCTCGACAGGTCGGCGCCCGCGCTGAATGCGCGCCCCGCGCCGGTGACGACGATCACGCGCACATCGTCGTCCTTGTCATATTCGGCGAACGACGCGTAGAGCTCCGCCGCCATCGTGCCCGAGAATGCGTTGAGCTTCTCCGGGCGATTGAGCGTCACTGTCGCGACGCCGTCCCTGACTTCCTTCAAAATATGTCCGCTGGCCATCTGCTTTCTCCTTGCAGCTACTTCTTCGATCCTGCGCTTTGCATGTCGGCAAAGGCCATCATCTGGACGATCTGTTCGCGGACCAGCTCGGGATTATTGCCCGCCGCCTTGTCGAGGTCGCCGATCTCTTCCGGCACGTACCAATGCAGCTTGTCGGAGTTGTACGCCTCCCAGACGATCTTGGCGACTTCGATCGGCTGGATGAGCCGGAACATTCCTTCCCTGGGTGCGCGCTCGGCGGTTCCGGGCGGCAATATCGCGGTATCGATCAGTCCCGGCAGCGTGTCGGCGGCCCGCACTCCGTAGCGGCGGAACTCGATCGACAGCGCCTCGGTCAGACCCTTGACCGCATGCTTGGTCGCGGAATACACGGCGATTCCCGGCATCCCGTAGGTCGCTGACGAGGACGAGGTGGTGAAGCAGAGCGAGCCGGGCGTCGCTTTGAGCAGGCCGATGGCGGAATGAATCCCGTTGAGCACGCCGATGAAGTTCACGCGCACGACGCGCAGAATATCCTCGAACTGCTGCTCGTCGAAGAAGCCGCCGACGCCGATGCCGGCGTTGTTATAGAGGATGTCCATCTTGCCGCCGGTGGCGGCGCCGAATTCCGCGAGCGCCCGCTCGTAGTCGGCCTTGTCGGTTACGTCGAGCTTGCGCACGACGCAGTTGTCGGCGCCCAATTCTTTCTCGAGTGCGCGGAGTCCGTCGGCGTTAACGTCGTAGCCCCCGATGAACCATCCTTTTTGGCGAAACAGGCGCGCGGTCTCGCGGCCCATCCCGGACGCGGCGCCAGTGATAAAGATCGATTTGCGGCCGTTGGCAGTTCCCATAGAATTCTCCCGGTATCGTTACTTCAGGTCGAACATAGTCGAAACGGGGAGCGGCTGGGAACCTATCAGGAAAGTGAGAATAATCGCCTGCGCGGCGGGCGGCAGGGGTGACCCCTGCACCCAGTGTGAAGCGCAAAGTTGCGCGCGGCGCGCTACTTTGCTCTCAGGGGCAGTGAGATGGAGTGCTTCGTATATGTGCTCGGTAGCTGCGGTCGTGACGGGTATCGGACGTACGTCGGATGGACCAACGATCTCGAACGGCGCATCGCGAAACACAACGCCGGCACGGGCGCGCGCTCGACGCGCGGCCGCGTATGGTTCTTGCTGTACGCGGAGCGCCACGATACGCGCGAAGCAGCAATGAGCCGCGAGTGGTATTTGAAGAGAGACCGCGGGTTTCGAAAGAGTCTGACGCAGGGCGACTAACGTGCCGTGCAATCGATTGCGATCTTAGGCGTAGGAAAGTAACTCTCGGTTACGGTTGAGCTGGTCCCGCAGGTTTGGTACGCAGAGAATCCAAGAGGATTCGGGTACGGATACGGAATTGCTCACTCGGAAGAGGGGAGTCAATGTACTTCGTTCGGCGGGTTGCCCAACTTTTAATCCTAACCTGGGTCTGCTTCTTTGATCTGCGGTTGCGGCCCTAACCGCAGTGCAGTGCTCGGAGAGGCGGCACGTCAGCAGGTTTCTCTGGCGACGGGAGCGTTTGGAACCGAAGATCAGGTCAGGGCCGAAGCGCGCGAAGGAGCTCGAATGTTGAAGGAGCTCTCAGCAGGACTTGTTCGCAACCCGCCGAAGGGCGCTAATCCGCAAGTCGTCGGAGTGTTTACAGCAGACGCAGCGGAAATCAGTGCAGGCCTCGATTCAATCGCGGACAGTAAAACAGATGATCAATTCACCGCCGCAGTCTTCAATATGTGCGATGCCCAACGTCGCGACGCTGCTCCACGCGTTGGGCGCGCGCTCGTCGGACTCGCGACCATGGTCCGAGCAAAGCCGCCCGCCAACGCGCCGCCTCAGCAAGTTGCCCAGTTGTCAAACTCCTTCGACACGTTCGGTGAACGAATGATTAGTGTCCCCACCGAGTGTGATCGGGCTCAAGCGGGTATGGCCGAAGCTGCCGCAAAGGAGCAGGAGGACGAGGCCAACCATCAGGCAAACGTCAATGCCGCGGTAAACGCTGCCGAGCTAATATTTGCTGGCGCTGTTGTCTACGGAACCGCGGTCTCTGCGGCGCAGGCCAGCCGACCGATCATCGTCCAAAGCCCACCGGTTGAGAACAATTACTACTATGGAGATTGAAAACGGGCAGTGGAAACTTCAGAGGTGTTATCCTTGACTTCGCCGGATCTTCGCTACAAGATTACCCCATTAGTTTTCAGAGGAGCGTTCACGATGGAAAAACAGACGCTGTTGAAGCCCGGTGCGACAATATGGCTCAATTGCGAAATTTCGCCTGGACCCCTAAATGAGAGTCTCGTTAGAGTGCAATTGGGGAGTGAGCGGTGGTTCGGGTTTGTGAAGAGTTCCGATTTGAATGACGACAAAAAACAAGTCCGTGCTATCGTTCTTGAAGTCAAACGCAATCTAGTAACTATTGGAATCCCCGGGCATTCACCCACCAGCAATAACGCGATCACCACAAAGTCTGAGACAATAAAAGCTGAGCATGGTGCTTTCGCATAAAGAGCTGCTCGCAAGGATTAAAAATGGAAGTATTGTTTTTACTCCTGAAGTAGCATCGAAAGCGGTCAAGCAGGTTTCTGTTGACCTCAGAATTGATCGCCTCTACACGACATTCAAGCCTGAACCACATGTCGGCTCCATACGCATCAGTGATACGTTGTTCTCAAATCCCGATCTTTGGGACAACACTGAGGAAGATATATACGTCCTAAGACCAGGCAAATTTGTGCTCGCGCAGACATTCGAAGAGGTTTCTGTCCCCAGCGACTTGATGGGACTGGTCGAAGGTCGCAGCAGCCTGGCGCGTCTGGGAATCGGTATTCATCTAACCGCACCGAAGATCGATCCGGGTTTCAAAGGCAAAATTACTTTGGAAATGAGTAACAATGGAAACGCTGCTGTAGAATTAGTCGCAGGTGAGAGCAGGGTGTGTCAATTGATGTTTCTGACTATCAGCAAGAAACTCACTCAGCCTGAGATGTACGGCGCTAGTAGCGATGACGTATTTGCGGGTCAACTCACGCCAATTCCTGCCAAGAAGAAAAACAAAAAATCATAAGCTGCGGGGCCTTCGTCCAATCAGGCAAGATTGGCGCCCCTTCGCAGGGAGCAGCTTCCGCGTTCTACTTCCTGAGATCGATTGGTTGCGGGCAGGCGGAGCCGCCGGCGTTGTAGCCATAGACCATTTCGCCGCCTAAGTCTGCGCCGGATGCTATCAGCAGCATCGCGGCTAACAGGCCAGTTAGAAAGATGTAGCGGAATCGGGTTGGCATTGGGCGGGATGCCAAGGCCCATACCGTTAATACGCCGGTTAAGATCGATGCGGATACCATCAGGTGTTTGTGATGGTTTAGTAGTTCGCGGCGGACTGATTCTGAGACCATCAGGCCTGGCGCGGCGTAGAAACCGCTGATCAGGGCGGCGGCGGCGCTTAGGGCGCCTAGTAGCAGCATCCAGAGCGCGGTCCATTGGAGTTTTTCGCTCGCGGTTATCCAGGCGAGGAAATACGTGAGCGATGCGCCGTAGATGAACGCGATCGGAAAGTGAACTATCAGAGGATGGTAGTTCTGAAGCTGCGATGCGCCGGGGAGGATGCGCGCTAGCACGACTCTCGCCCGCGGCTACTTCGCTACTTCACGGACTCGACGACGATGTATTCCGTGCCGTTCTTGTTGTATTCCTTGCCGGTCACTGTCACCTCGTCTTCCATCCGCGAGATCACGCTTTGCGGAAGCGGTGACGCGTCCTTGGGCGGCAGCAGGATATAGGACTTCTCGGTGCCTTTTTCGACGAGTAGAACCGGAATGCCGGCGGAGGCGCACTTGATTGCGCACGCCTTGTGGCCGGCGCCCTTCGCACCCATCGTGCCGTAGCAGTAGGAGTCTCTGAGATTGCCGGTAACAGATACTGGGCCGCTATCGGCAGCGAGCGCTGTGCCAGTCAATCCAAGCGCAAGAACCAGTCCTAGTCCAAGATTTGCCAGACGATTCACGATTCACCTCCAGTGAAGATTAAGGAACCTGACCCCTAACCGCTTCCCGCGCGGGAAGGGGAACGAAAGCGAAAGGGTTAGTGCGAGGACGTGTGGAGCATGCAGTGAGCACCCATGCCGTGGCTGCCACCGGAACAGCATGACGAGCTCGGGCAGCATCCCTGCTTCTTCACGCAACACTCGGGGGTATCCGAGGCGCGCGTGCCGCTGGCGGCTGACATTGCGAACGGCGTGACCATCACGGTCGCGAGGATTGCCATCAGTGCGAGTTTTTTCATGATGAGGCTCCTTTAACGATCTTCGTCTAGCGCCGATAAGGGCGTGCTTCGACGGTCGAGGCGACGTCGCCGCCGCCGAACATCTCGCGCCATCCTTTGCGGCGCGAGCCGGGCAATTTCGCACCCATTCGTTGAAGATGAAGCTCGAGAATCTGCTTGAGCTCGTCGTTGAGCCGCTCGATCTCGACTTCTTCGGGCATCCGGGGCCGCGGCTGCCCTTCGGTGATTCCTCCGCGACGGCGGCCATAGAGCTGCTGCAAGCGCAACTCCGCCTTCGCGAACATCGCCTTGTACTTGTAGTCGAGCCGGCTGAGCGCGTCCGTCATAGCGGCCAGCGCGACGAACCGGCGACGCATCCGCCACCACTCGAACATCGTCAGCAGCATCACGCCGAACATGATCAGCGCGAAGAATCCCAGGCTGACCGCGGTCGCGCGCCACCACGGCAGCAGCTTGATGCCGAGGTTCAAATCCTGGTTGTCGCCGGTAAGCTCCTGCACCTGCGTCTGGAGCGATTTGACCTGCTCCTGCGCCGCGTCGGATTTCTGCTCCGCCGCCTGCTGCTGCGCGCTCAGCGTCTCGACCTGCGACTTGAGGTTGGTGACCTCGGTGGTGAACGGATGCGGAACCTTCAGCACCTCGTCAACCTGCAGCTCGTCGTCCGGGTGAATCCGGTTGGCGTGCGCGAGCTCGTCGGCGGTGATCCCGAACATCTGGGCAATCGCGCTGACCGAATCACCGGGGCGAACGGTGTACGGGATGATGTTGGCGGGATGATCCGGCCTGACGGGCTTCGGCGCCGATTCGTCAGAGGTATCGCTGGTATCTCGAGCCTCAGATGAATCGGTGTCGCCGGGCGAGCGTACGACTCGCGCGGGCGGCGACGAGGGCGGAATCGTACTCTCGTTGAAATCGCTTTGCGCGAACGCCAGCCCGCAACCGGCGACGATAAACATCGCCGCGAGGGCAAGTCTTGGTAAAATCGTCCCGTACCGTCGCGCGCTCATGGGATATCCTTGGTCCGCGAACCGATCCCAGTATCTATCAGATTGAGCCAAGGGTCTAGGATGTAGCAGCACTGCTACGAGGCGCGGGCGGATGCAGGCCGGCGTAGGCTGCGCCGACCACGCCGCCACGCGGACCCAGGGCGGCACGCACAATTTTCGCCTGCGAACAGATCGCGGTGAAGGCGCGCGCGCGCACCTGCGCGATCATCGTTTTGCGCATATATGGCAGCGCGCCGGCAACGCCACCGCCAATCACCACCAGCTCGGGGTTGAAGATATTGAGAAACGACGCAATCGCGATTCCGAGGTAGTGACCAGCGGTCGCGAAGGCCTCGAGCGCGAGCTGGTCGCCGCGGCGAGCTTGGGCTGACAGTCCTCGGACCGAGAAATTTCCTTCAGAATCCACGATTTGCGCGGGTAATGGCGACCCCGGGCGCAGGCCCAGCCGCGCTTCGACCAGGCCGCGCAGTCCTGACGCCGAGGCGTATGCCTCGAGGCATCCGTGCGAGCCGCAATCGCATCGCGGGCCATCGGGATTGACCGTCACGTGTCCCAATTCACCCGCCATCCCGCTGCGCCCATGAACCAGCTTGCCGCCTACGATCAGCCCGCCGCCGACTCCGGTGCCGAGTGTCAGCAGCACCACGTCACGGCGTCCGTGCGCGGCACCGCGCCAGAATTCGCCGAGCGCCCATGCGTTGGCGTCATTGTCGAGGACGACCTGGCGGCCGATTAGCGCTTCGAGCCTGGCTCGCAGGGGATAGCCGCGCCATGCAGCGACGTGCGGCGCCTGCATCACGGTGCCGGTGTGCACATCGAGGGGACCCGGCACCGCGACTCCGATTGCGCGCGGCGAGCCAAGGCCGCGACGGCGCGCGGTGTCGAGCAGATGAAGAGTCTGTGCGGCAAGATTTTCGGCGACGTCGCCGGCTTTGCGCGAGGCGAGCGACGGGCCGTGCTCAATCAGCAGCACGTCGCCGGCCACGGACACGGCTGCGCATCGGATATTGGTGCCACCCATATCCAGGCCGACCGCCCACGCTCGGGTCATTTGCCGGATGCGCCGGGGAACTTCATCAACGCGAGATATTCGCGATTTCCGGCCCTGCCTTCAATCGGCGATTCGAGTGTGCCGGCCACCTCGAGACCGATACTCTCGGCAAACTCGACGATGCCCGCGACCGCTTCGTGCCGCAGCTTTTCGTCCTTGACCACGCCGCCCTTGCCGACCTTGCCCTTGCCGACCTCGAACTGCGGCTTGATCAGCGCGACTATCTCGGCCCGCGGCGCGACCAGCGCGAGCACGGCGGGAATCACCAGCCGCAGCGAAATGAAGCTGGTGTCGATAGTCACGAACTCGGGCGCGTGCGGCAAGTCGCTCGGCGCGGCGAGGCGGATGTTCATGCGATCGAGCACGGTGACGCGGGGATCCTCGCGCAGCTTGAGCACCAGCTGGCCGTAGCCGACGTCCATCGCGATTACGGCCTTGGCGCCCCGTCGCAGCAGCACGTCGGTGAAGCCGCCGGTCGATGCGCCCACGTCCATCGCGAGCTTGCCTTCGACCGAAATTCCGAAATGCTCGAGCGCGGCGATCAGCTTGTACGCACCGCGCGAGGCAAATTGCGGCGCACCGGCCATCAGCGCGATGTCGGTTGCGGAATCGACCTTGAGGTCGGCCTTGTAGGCCGGGCGCGAGTTGACGCGCACGCGGCCCGCCATGATGAGGCGCTGGGCGATTTCGCGGCTGTCGGCGAGACCGCGGCGCGCCATTTCGGCGTCGAGCCTGAAGCGGGCCAGCGGCGCGGAGGCGCGGCGGGTCCTGGTTTTAGGCTTGGGCTTGGCGCCGGAACCGTTGTTAGAAGGGTGTTTCGTCGTCGTCCTTTGCGCCGGCGGGATTTTCGTCATCTGACGATGGTTCAAAGGGCGCCGTGCGCAGTTCGCCGCCGGCGCTCCGCGTTAGCAGTTCGACCTTGCGCTCGACTTCGTCGAGTTTCCCATTGAGCGCCTTCACCAGCATCACGCCGCGTTCGAAGGCTCCGATCGATTCTTCGAGGGTGAGCTCGCCCGCATCGATCTGACTGACGATCGTTTCAAGTTCCTTGAGCTCATCTTCGAACTTTTTTGTCTTCGTCGCCATTGCTTAGAGAGAACGGCCGGTCGCGCGCGCGCTCAGCCGGCCCTTGGCTAATCGGATGTCGAGTTCATCGTCTAACTTCACCGTCGCCGCGTCGAGCACCGCGCGCGAATTGGTCCTGTTGATTACCACGGCGTAGCCGCGGTCGAGAACTTTCAGCGGCGACAACGCGTCGAGGCGTCCCGCCGTCGCGCCAAGCTGGCGGCGTTTGGCTTCCAGAGCCGATGCTACGCCATGAACCAGATTGTTGCGAAGTCCCGCGGTACGCATGCGCAGGTCGCGCACCGCCGCTTCGGGACTGCGCAGGCGCAGCCGCAATTCGCGGACGCTGCGCCGCCCATCCTCGATTCGCGACGACATCGAATCGCCAAGTTCGCCTTCGAGGCCGGCGACACTGTCGCGCGCCTCGGCCACAATGCTGCCGGGGTGGCGGATGCGCTCGGCCAGATCGTCAACCGATTCGCGGCGGCCCGACAGTTCGCGACCCATCACGCTCGCGAGCGACGCGCCGAGTGCTTCGACGCGTTCCTTCAACTCGGAGAGGCTGGGCACGACCATCTGGGCGGCCGCGGTGGGAGTCGGCGCGCGCAGATCGGCGACGAAATCGGCGATCGTGTAATCCACTTCGTGACCGACGGCGGAAATGACCGGAATCGCCGATCGGAAGATCGCGCGGGCGACGACTTCCTCGTTGAATGCCCACAAGTCTTCAAGCGAGCCGCCACCGCGGCCGACGATCAGCACCTCGGCGCGGCCGTCGCGATTAAGATCGGCGATCGCGTCGGCGATCTCCTGGGCCGAGCCGTCGCCCTGCACTTTGGCGGGCCTGAAGATCACCTGCATGCTCGGAAAGCGATCGAACAAAATGCGCAGCATGTCGCGGAGTCCCGCGCCGCCGCGCGCCGTCACGATTCCGATGCGGCGCGGCAGGAACGGGATCGCGCGTTTGCGCGCGCGATCGAACAGTCCTTCGACTTCGAGCCGCCGCTTCAACTGCTCGAATGCGACCTGCAATGCGCCGACGCCGCGCGGCTCCATCTCCTCGGCGTAGAGCTGCAACGCGCCGCGCTGCTCGAAGACCTGCACGCGGCCGCGCACGATCACTTCCATCCCGTCGGCGACTTTAAAGCGCATCCGCTGGAACGCCGACTTGAACATCACGACGTTAATTGCGCTGCGCGAGTCCTTGAGCGTGAAATACAAATGGCTCGACGGCGCCAGCCGCGCGTTGGAAATCTCGCCGACCACCCAGCCCTCGCCGAGCCCGGCGTCGAGCGTATCGCGAACCATCCGCACGAGATCCGATACGGTGATCAGACCGGTGCGCTGCCCGCCCAGAGAAAGATTGAGCTGCCCAGCCATTTGCCGTCTAGCTTATCAGAAGGAGTTGCCGAGCACCTATATGGCGCATTAGATGAGCTTTTCGATAGTCATGCGAGCCAGGGACCCGCGATGGCGCATTTGGCCGAGGCACGAGTTGCCGAGTAAGGTTCACCGCGAGTGATCGCACGCGATTTTGAGGCTACCATCAAGACGAGCATCGAGAATCGATGGAGGAATCAATGACCAACGCCCACAACTTCGTCGAGAAATGGGAACGGCAGCGCATTCGTCACGTCCATCGCCACAAACCCGTCATCAACATCAACCAGGTTGACGCAGAGAAGCTGACCCGCGGCCAGCGAATTGCCGATCGGCTCGCGGCGGTGATGGGCAGTTGGTCGTTTATCATCATACAGTCAATCATCCTGGCGTTCTGGATCGTGCTGAACGTCGCCGCATACATCAATCATTGGGATCCCTACCCGTTCATCCTGCTCAATCTCGCGCTGAGCTTTCAGGCTGCGTACGCGGCGCCGATCATCATGATGTCGCAGAATCGGCAGGCGGCGAAGGACCGGCTGATGGCGGAGCAGGACTACGAAATAAATCTCAAGGCCGAAGACGAGCTGAAATCGATCATGAACCATCTCGAGCAGCAGGACGAAGTGATGCTCGACCTGCTGCGCCGGGTCGAAGGGCAGCATCAGGTGATCCTCGGCAAATTCGGGTTGAGTACGCCCGATAGCAACTCGGCGCCGGCATAAAAAAAAGCGCCGGACATCATCTCGTGATGCCCGGCGCGGTGCGAACTCTTCTATCGGCGGAATCTAGTCGCCTTTGGTCTTGGCGCTGTCGCCCACGGAAGCGGACGCGTCCGCCGGCGTCTCGCCTTTGGCCAGTTGGAGCTTGAAGCTGTTCCAATGCTTCAGGATGTCGATCGCGCGATCGAGCTGAACGTCCTTTTCCTCTTTGGGCTTGGCGCTCTTCGCAGCCGGACCCTTGTCGCCCTTGTCAGCTCCGGGAGCGGGAGCGGCACTCGTGCCAGGGGCGGGATTTTTATCGTCCTTTTTCTGTCCGTTCTGGAAGTGATGCGGCAGATCGGCCTCATGGATTTCCGGGTTCTCGTCGAACTGGCCGCCTTCCTGCGCTATCGCCGCGAGCGTTTCCTTTGGCGGCGCGACATCGACGTTGGGCGTGATTCCCACCGCCTGGATCGAGCGGCCCGAGGGCGTGTAGTAGCGCGCGGTGGTCAGGCGCAGCGCGGAATGATCGTCGAGCGGCAGGATCGTCTGGACCGAGCCTTTGCCGAAGGTCTGGGTGCCGAGAATCACGGCGCGCTTCTGATCCTGCAACGCACCGGCGACGATCTCGCTCGCGCTGGCGCTGCCGCCGTTGACCAGTACCACCATCGGGTAGTCAACAAAGCCCGGCTTCTTGTGCGAGAAGTATTTCTGCTGCTGATTTTCTTCGCGTCCCTGCGTATAGACGATGAGGCCGCCGTCGAGAAAATCGTCCGAAACTTTCACCGCCTGGTTCAGCAATCCGCCGGGATTGTCGCGCAGGTCGAATACGATTCCCTTGATCTTGCCGTGGTCCTTCGATTCGAACTCGTTAATCGCCTTCTCGACTCCGTCGCCGGTATTCTCCTGAAAGGTGGTGACGCGAATATAGCCGTAGCCCCCCGGCAGCATCTTCGACTTGACCGACTGAATCTTGATAACGTCGCGCGCGAGCGTCACCGTGAACAGCTCGGGCACGCCGTTGCGATGCAACGTCAGCTTGATCTTGCTGCCCTTGGGCCCGCGCATCCGCTTGACCGCGTCGGTCAGCGACATGTCCTTGGTGAAGTCGTCGTTGATTTTGATGATCTGGTCGCCGGCTTTGAGTCCCGCGCGATAGGCCGGGGTGTCCTCGATCGGCGCCACCACCGTCAACGCGCCATTCTTGATCGTGATTTCGATCCCGAGTCCGCCGAAGCTGCCGCGGGTCTCGACTTCGAGGTCGCGGTAGAGGTCGGGCGTGAGGTACGCGCTATGCGGATCGAGCGACGCCAGCATCCCACTGATTGCGCCGTCGATCAGTTTCTTGGTGGTGACCGGCTCGACGTAGTTTTTCTGCACGATTGCGAGCACGCTCGCGAATGTGTCGAGCTCCTGGTAGGTGTCGTTCGAAAGCGCTTGCGCCCGGCGCACCGCTACTTCCTGCAGGACGAGGAAACAGGCGACCAGTAAGACCGCCAACGTGATCGACCATCGATGTCTTTTCATCATGGATATTAACTAATGCGAAACCCGTGATTTGAGTTGTTCATTTAAGCAGATGCCGCACTCTGATGCATACGCCCGCGACACCGACGCCGTTGCTCTGACATACCCCCGATTATCCCTGTTTTGAGTCCAGCAGTTGCTGCAAGGCGTCCCTGACGTCGGGCCGTGACCAGTCGAACGCGCCCATGTGATGCGCGACAATCTGGCCTTTGCGATCGATTATGAATGTTTCGGGGACCCCGCTCACATCGTAAGTCTCGCCTATCTTGTTCTCGGGGTCGAGCAGGATCGTGAACTGGTAGCCGTTCTTGGCGACGTACGGGGCCACCGCCGCGCGGCCCTTGGTATCCTGGCTGACTGCAAGCATCACGAAATCCTTGTTTTTCTTGAAATCGTTGTACAGCGTCTCCATCGAAGGCATTTCCTCGCGGCAGGGCTCGCACCACGTCGCCCAGACGTTGAGAAATACCACCTTGCCGCGCAGTGATTCGAGCGAAACCGTAGTTCCGTCGAGCTTCTCGAGCTTGAAATCCGCGGCCTGGCTGCCGGCTGCCACCGGCGCCTCGGACCCGCTGCCGATTCCGGAAACAGTCTGAATGCGCGCGCCGCGATGTCCGCTGAGTACGACCAGCGCGAGTCCCGCCATCACGACGATGCCTGCGACCAGGTAGAGGATTCGGTCCTTGATCTCCATCGCGTTCAGGCGCGAGCCGCTCCCACCGCCTCACGACTTAGCTTCTCGCTCTGATCCTTTACGGCGGGACCTTTTTGCCGGGTCAGAATCAGCGCGATTCCCCCGATGACCATCATCGCGAACGCAATCACTTGCGCCTCGCTGAACATGTAGAAGACGCGCGGATTGACCCGCACGAACTCGACGATAAAGCGCGACGCACCCCCCAGCACCAGGTACCAGTACATGATGCGCCCGGCCGGATGAGACGTTTTGCGCATCGACCACAATATTATAAACACGCCGACGTACAGAATTGTTTCGTAAATCGGCGCCGGATGCACTCTGACCCCAGGAAAATAGCCGGAAACGAGGCGATAGTGATCGTCGAGTTTCAAAACCGTGTCGGAGTTCCAGCCGACGATTGCTTTTGGATACGACATCGCCCACGGCAAAGTGGACGGCAACCCCCAGTCGCCATCGCCGGAGAGCAGGCATCCGATTCTGCCGAGCGCCTGTCCGATCGCGAGCGCGGGCGCGCACATGTCGGCCGTCACACCAAAGCCGATTCGATAGCGTCGCGAGACCAGGTACGCGCCGAGCAATCCGCCGATCATGCCGCCGTAGAACACGAATCCCGAGCCCGAAAAGATCATAGTCTTGGGATCGGCAAGGTAGGTCGGCAGGTCGTCCAGGATTGCGTAAATGCGCGATCCGATCAGCCCGAAAACGGCGGCCGCAATCACGATCGATGAGGAATATTCGGGATCGAGGCCGCGCCGGATGCATTCGAGGCGGATAACGTAGTCGGCCGCCAGGAACCCCAGCGCCATCATCAGCCCATAGCTGTAAACGGTCAGCGGGCCCAGGTGAAACAAGACAGGAATCATTATTGGTTCGATTATAGTACGCGGACGCCTGCGCTGACCACCAAGGGTTATTCGGCGAGCGGCTGGCGCGAGCTTGCGGGCGTATATATATGACGCAGGTATGCGGGCAGTTGTTCAACGCGTCAGCCGCGCCGAGGTGCGCATCGGCGGGCGCGTCGCGGGCAAGATCGCGCGAGGATTCGTCGTGCTGCTCGGCGTTGCGGACGGCGACACCGATGTGGACGCGGCATTCCTGGTGGATAGAATCATCGGGATGCGCGTGTTCGCCGACGCGGCCGGCAAGATGAACCTGTCACTTGCGCAAACCGAAGGTTCGCTACTCGTCGTGTCGCAATTCACTTTGCTGGCAGATACCAACTCAGGCCGCCGCCCGTCGTTCACCAAGGCCGCCGCGCCGGACGATGCGCGCCGCCTCTACGAGCACTTTGTCTCGCTCGCGCGCACCCGCAATGTTAAAGTCGAAACAGGCGAGTTCGGCGCGATGATGGAAGTAGATCTGGTCAACGACGGCCCGGTAACGATCATCCTCGATAGCCGTGAGAGATAAATAAAGTGCCACGGGCGGGCTTCTATACCGTCGAATCGGGAAAAATCTCGTTTCGGCGCGACGGTAACTGGTACAGCGACGACGAGCGCATCGACAATCCGCGCATCGCGCTGCTGTTCAGCCAGAGCATCAAGCGCAACCTCGACGGTAGCTACTTTCTGCAAGTCGCCGAAGAACGCGCATCGATCACCGTCGAGGATACGCCGTACGTCGTCAAGGCGCTCGAGGATGACGAGCTGGGCGGCTTTACGATCGTGCTGAACGACGACACGGGCGAGCCGCTCGATCCCGCCGCGCTCGAAGTCGGCGCCGGCAACGTTTTGTATGCGCGGGTCAAGGGTGGCGACGCGCGCGCGCGCTTTCTGCGCTCGGCGTACTATCATCTGAGCGACTGCTTCGAGTCCGACGACAGCGGGCGCTTCTACGTGAATCTCAAGGGTCATCGGCATCCGCTCGGTGGCGCGCCCGAAGCAAAACCCTGATGGATCTAGCCGAGCCGAATCTGCACATCGTGCTGGTGCGTCCCGAAATTCCGCAGAACACCGGATCGATCGCGCGGCTGGCCGCCGCGATCAAAGCGCGGCTTCATCTGATAGGCCCGCTGGGATTCTCGCTCGAGGATCGCTATCTCAAGCGCGCCGGGCTGGATTACTGGCCGCTGGTGGATTTGCAGACTTACGAAGGATGGGTCCAGTTCACCGCGCTACATCACGACTCGCCACACGCAAAGTCGAAATTTTTCTCGACCCACGCGCCGACCTCCTATCTCGACGCGCACTACAAGCGCGGCGATTTCCTGTTCTTCGGCGGTGAGACGAAAGGCCTCGGCCACGACTTTCTATCCCAGAGAACCGACCGCGCATACCGCATACCGATCTTCGAGACTGGCGTGCGCAGCTTGAATCTCTCCAATGCGGTCTCGATCGTGGTGTATGAAGCGCTGCGCCAGACCGGCGCGCTCAGGACTTCTTGACGCTGCAACTGCCGCAGCCGGTGGCGCACACGGTCTTCTCACCCTCCGCGGGCGGCGGGCCAAAATAGTAACCTGCCTGTTCGAGTTCGCCCGGCGACACCCACTTCAGATTTTCCTCGATCGGCGTATCGCAATGCACGCAGATGCGGCGTTCGGCACCTTTGTCATCGAGCGCGACATACGTCAGCACCGATTTGCCGCAAGACGCGCATTCCGCCATCGGAAATGACGCGTCTCTGAGCGAGAGGAGGGGCGTAGGCATCGATATTCAGATTACACGATTGCGCGTCGAATTCGATGCCCGCGTGGGTCAGCCGCGATGCCCGCCATCACCATGCCCCGAATGGGCGAATCCGCCACCAAAATGACCGCTGCCCCATCCACCGCCATGACCCCATCCGCCTTCATGACCCCATCCACCATGACCCCAATCGTCATCGTCATCACCCCAATGATGCCGGCCGCCATACCATGGATGACCGTAGTAGCCACCGTAGCCCCCGCCATTCCAGGATTCATAGTACGCGGGATATCCACCATATCCGTAGCCGTAGCCCGGATAGTAACTTTCGTCGTAGCAGCCCTGTAAGGGGACTATACAAAATACGAGCAACAGAGCTGCGAGTGTCGACAAAATCTTCCGTTTCATTGCTCTGTACCTCTATCTTTTTAGACGAGTTCCAGAGGCGACGGTTTCAGGCGAAGATTTTGCAAATGTTGCGAAAAAATCTGTAAAATTGACCACTTATGAAGTGTGAACTCTCTCGACTACTGCCGGCGATAAGGCTCTCCAAGCGCGCTCGGCGCCGCCGCCTGTCCGCCGAAGCCTGCCAGCACCACCAGCGTCAGCGCATAGGGCAGCGCGAGAAATAGCTGGTACGGCACGACCGTGCCGAGCGCCTGCAATCCGAATTGCAGCGCCATCGCGGCGCCGAACAGCAACGATGCGGCGGCGAGGCCCCACGAATTCCAGCGTCCGACTATCACCACCGACAACGCGACGAAGCCGCGCCCGGCCGAGATGTTCTCGACGAAGGTGTTGGCGTAGGCGAGTGTGAGAAACGCTCCCGCCAGGCCGGTCAGCGCGCCCGACACGAGCAGCGCCTGCCATCGGATTGCGATCACGCCAAGCCCGAGCGCGTCGGCTGCTTCGGGACGCTCGCCGCATGCTCGCAGCCGGAGTCCGTAGCGCGTGCGCGCGATCACGAACCAGAGCGCGGGCACGAGGATGAACGTGAAATATACGAGCGCATTGCAATCGAACATCACCGGACCGAGCAGTGGGATTCGCGCGAGTGGACCGAGCGGGATTTTCGCGATCGGCGCTACCATGAACGCCTCGCCGGTCACGCCGAACAGCTTGCGATAGAAAACTCCCGTAAGTCCGAGCGCGAGGATACTGACTGCGGTGCCGGTGACGACCTGGTTGACGGCGAGATTGACGACCAGCACCGCGAAGATGGCGTTGATCGCGACGCCTGCCGCGATTGCGCCGATGAGCCCCAAGCCGTCACTGCCGCTGAAAAGCGCGATTGTCAGCGCGGCGAACGCGCCCGCCAGCATCGCGCCTTCGATCCCGATATTGACGACACCGCTTTCCTCGACCAGCAGCTCGCCCAGCGCCGCGAGCAGAATCGGCGTCGCCATCATGATCACCGAGACCAGAAACGCTTCAAGCATCGAACGTCTCCCCGACCGGCGGCACCGCGGAGTCGTCGTCGCCCGACGCGCCAAAAGTATTCTCGCGCAGTCCGCTCCAGGCCGGCGTATCGAACGCGAGGATGATCAGAATCACGAGACCCTGGATCACCTGCACCAGCTCCGGCGAGATTCCCTGCGTGCGCTGCATCGCCTGCGAGCCGTTGTCGAGCGCGCCGAACAGCAGCGCGGCCGGAATAACGGCGAGCGGGTCCAGGCGCGCGACCAATGCAACCGCGATCGCCTCGAAACCCCAGCCGGGCGAGAGCTTCTCGTACAGCCGATGCGAAATCGCCGAAATCTGCACCGCGCCGCCAAGCCCAGCCAGCGCCCCCGACAGCGCCATCACCCAGACCGTGAGCGCGGGAATCCGGATGCCGAAGAAAGTCGCGGCGCGACGGTTGCGGCCCATCGCGCGCAACTCGAATCCAGCATTGGTGTTGAACAACAGCATGTAGCAGGCGGCGGCGAGCACGACCGCGAGCAGCATGCCGAGATTGAGGCGGCTCGGCGCAAAGTAAAATTCGAGCTGCGCGGCGTCGGCGATCGGCGAGCTGGTGGGATACGCGCGCGACGGTTCCATCAGCGGGCCGTGCACCATCCAGCTGAGCATCTGCACGGCGACGAAGTTCAGCATGATGGTGCTGATAACTTCGTTTACGTCGCGTCGCGCGCGCAGCCATCCTGCGACGCCGCCCCAGGCCGCGCCGCCGATCGCGCCGGCCGCGAGAACGATCACGACCGCGATCGAATGCGGGAAATCGTTGAGATGCGTGCCGATTGCGACGGCCGCAATCGCGCCAATCGTGAGCTGGCCGTCGGCGCCGATATTCCACAGCGCGCCCGAGAACGCGACCGCAACCGCGAGCCCGGTGAAAATCAGCGGCGTGGATTTCACCAGCGTATCGACGCAGGCGTACCAACTGCCGAACGCGCCTTCGCCAAGCGCGGCGAACACGCCAATCGGAGACGCGCCCAGCGCGGCCAACACGATCGAAATTAATCCGGCAGCCAGCGCCAGCGCCGCGAACGGCTTCGCAATTGAGGCCAGCATCAGTCGCGCGCCCCGGCCATCAGCAGGCCCAGCCGCTCGGGATCGCGCTCGCCGCGATCGGTCTCGCGAATTTTGCCGCCGCTGATGATCAGCAGGCGCCCGCAGATGGCGAGCAACTCGTCGAGGTCGCTCGAAATCAGCAGCACCGCGCCGCCGGTCGCGGCGAACTCGAGAATCGTGCGATGGACGTTGGCGGTCGCCGCGAGATCGAGGCCGCGGCAGATGTTGTGCGCGACGATTACGCGCGGGCGCGACGCGATCGCGCGCGCCACTTCCAGCCGCTGGCGATTGCCGCCCGAAAGCGCGCCGGCGGTCGTTTCAGGACCGGGCGCCCGAATCCGAAACCGTTCAATCAGTTCGCGCGATAGCTCGACCGCGCGCGAAGTGTTCAGCCATCCACGCGCCGTCACCCGCTCGCGCAGGGGACGCGCGAGAATCAGGTTTTCCCACAGCCGCATGTCAAGGATCAGTCCGTCGAGGTCGCGATTTTGCGGTATCACCGCCATCGCGCCGCTGGAAATTATTTTCCCGCCACTCGGCGCCCGGACACCGGCGAGCAGCTCGACCAGCTCGGTCTGTCCGTTGCCGTCAACGCCGGCAATTCCTGCGATCTCGCCGGCCGAGACCCGCAGCGAAATCCGGTCAAGAATTCTGCGGACGCCGCGGTCGGCAAGCGTAAGATTCTCAATCTCCAGCGCCGGGGCGCCGGGATTCTCCACCGCGGGACGAGCGGGTTGAGTGACAATCTCGCCAATCATCATGCCGGCCAATTTTTCCTCGCTGGTCTCGGCCGGAGTCGTGCGAGCGACCACGCGCCCGCGGCGCAGCACGGTGATTCGGTCGGCGACCGCAATCGCCTCGCCGAGCTTGTGCGTGATCAGCACGACGATTCGTCCCTCGCCGCGCAGATTGCGCAGCAGGTCGAGGAACGCCGCCAGCTCCGACGGTGCGAGTACGCTGGTCGGCTCATCGAGAATCAGAACGCGCGGATCGAAGCTGAGCGCACGCAGCACTTCGAGCCGCACGCGCTCCGAGACCGACCGCTTCTCAACGGTAGTCCCGGCCGGCGGCAGATCGAATCCGAGCTTTGCGGCGAGCGTGCGCGCCCGCGCCGCGACCGCTGCGAGATCGAGCAATTCAGCGCCGGTGTCGAAGCCGCCAAGCGCGAGATTTTCCTCCCACGTCATCCCCTCGAACAGCATCGGGCTCTGATGCACCGTCGCAATTCCGGCCTGAAGTGCCGCGCGCGGCGAGCCCGCCTGCAACGGTCGTTGGTCGAGAAGCGCCTCGCCGCGGTCGGGCGCGAGCGACCCCGCCAGCACGTTCATCAGGGTGGTCTTGCCGGCGCCGTTCTCGCCGACCAGTGCGTGAATCTCGCCGGGACGCGCCTCGAAATCGACGCCGTCGAGCGCGAGCGTGCGGCCGAAGCGCTTGGTTATGGCGTTGGCGCGGAGCAACTAGGCGGCGTAATGCGCGCGCACGTATTCGAGCGCGGCTTCGCGGGTTTCGAGCGCGCCGTCGAGTTGATGGTCCTCGACGTCCTTCAAAATTTCCTTGAAGCGCGGCCCCGGCGTGAATCCCAACTGCTTCAGGTCCTCGCCGCCAATCAAACGCGGCGGACGAATCTCAGCCGGCGTCATCGTCGTCATCGCGCGGCGGCAAAAATGCCAGTAGCCGAGGTACGAGCTCGACGCCATCGCGTCCATGAACGCCACGTCCATCAATTCGTCGAAGCCATCTTCCGCGAGCATCCGCTTGAGCGTTGAGGGACGCATCCGCGGCGCCATGCACAGCTTCAGATGATTCTTGACGAGATACGCGACGCGCTCCTGCACGAATCGCGAGCGCTTCAGCCGCGCCAGCATTTCCGCCGCCATCACCGCGCCGTCGTCGGTATGCCCGTAGAACGTGACCTTGTCGCCGACCACCGCGCGGCATTTCGGCTTGGCGATGTCGTGCAGCAGGATCCCAAACGCGACCGTCTCGCTGCATCCCGCGGGCAGCATCGCGACGCCAATCCGCGTGTGCGTGTACACATCGCCCTCGGGATGGAAATTTTCGGGCTGCGCGCATCCTTGCATGCGGACGACCTCGGGCAGCAGGATTTGCATCAGGCCGCTGTCCATCATCAGGTCCATCGCGCGCGCCGCGGCGCCCTCGGTCATCATCATCACGATTTCTTCGCCGATTCGCTCAGCCGCGATTTCGACAATCGTCGGCGCGGCGCGCTTCATCGCGGCCCACGTCGCCGGATCGATCGTAAAGTTGAGCCGCGCGGCAAAGCGTGCGGCGCGCAGGATACGCAGATGGTCCTCGTCGAAGCGGTCGTAGGGATTTCCGATCGCGCGGATAATCCCGGCGCGCAGATCGCGGATCCCGCCGACCAGATCGATCAGGCGATCGGCGATCGGATCGTAAAACATCCCGCCGATCGTGAAGTCGCGGCGAATCGCATCCTCCTCGATCGCGCCGAAGCGCACCTCCGAGGGCCGGCGGCCGTCGGTATATTCCGCATCGGCGCGGAAGGTGGCGACTTCGACCGGTTTGTCGTGATCGAGCACCACGCCGATCACGCCGAACTTCGCGCCGACCGCTACCGTGCGGTCGAACATTTTCTGCACGACTTCGGGACGCGCGTCGGTCGCGATGTCGTAATCCTTGGGCTCGACGCCGAGGATTCGATCGCGCACACATCCGCCGGCGAAAACGGCGCGAAAGCCGGAATCGACCAAACGGCGAACGATGAACAGCGCTTCTTTCTCCCTGTCGCTCATGCGCGATGCGACTCTCCAACCGCGCATTTTATAGCGTCGCGATTGGGGGGTGCTATATGGGCCGATGCGATTGGTGGGCGAGGCCGTTTGGCTTGAGTTTGGCGCGTGCGATGCGCGATAAGTGATCAATGTTCAACGGCAACAAAGTTATCGACGCCGACGGGCATGTGATGGAGCCGAACGAGCTCTACGACGAATACCTCGACAGCAAGTACAAGCCCGAGCTCGACCAACTTAAGAAAGTCGCGGCGACGCGGGCGTCGAAATATTTTTTCGGCTACTTCCATCAGTTGAACACCGGGCGACCGCTCGGCGTCGCGGCGCCGGACAAGCCGCTGACCCGAACCGGACGCAAACCGCATGGCGAGATGCCCGACCTGCGCGGCGGATTCGATCCGCACGTGCGCATCAAGGATATGGAGCGCGAGGGAATCGACGTCGCTGTGCTGTTCGCGACGGTGGTTTCGAGCTTCTGCGCGCTTAAGAGCGTCGATTTCGAAATCGCGATGATTCGCGCGTACCATCGATGGCTCGCCGACTACTGCGCGGCCTATCCCAGCCGCTTGAAGGGCGTCGCGATCGTGCCGATGCGCGCGCCCGAGCGTGCGGCCGATGAAATCCGGCGCGTCGCGAACG
Organism: uncultured delta proteobacterium; assembly: GCA_963717005.1. GTDB lineage: Bacteria > Desulfobacterota > Binatia > Binatales > Binataceae > Binatus. Next base: position 1,794,235 of record OY970324.1, on the reverse strand, counting down.
AGCCGTGGTGCGTCGGCATCTACCTGTCGGCGCACATGGAGGACAAGCTGCTCGACCATCCCGCGTTCCATCCGATTTGGAAGGCGTGCGTCGAGACTGACCTGCCGGCGTGCTTTCACGGCGGCACCGCGCGCCCGCCGTACGGGATGGGCACATTCGAGCTGGGCAACAATCTGTTCCTTCAGCATTCGGCGACCAATCCGTTCGAGGTGATGCGCGGGATTGCGGCGATTGTCGGCGGCGGCGTGATGGATATTTTCCCGAAGTTGCGCGTGGCGTTTCTGGAGGCGGGCGCGGGCTGGCTGCCGTTCTGGATGGAGCGGCTCGACGAGCATTACGAGCTGATGCCGGAGTACGTGCCGTTTCTGCATCGCAAGCCGTCAGAGGTGATCCGCAGCGAGAATTTTTTCATCTCGTGCGATCCCGACGAGGAGACGCTGCCGTTCGTGGTTGAAAGCGTTGGCGCAGGGCATATTCTGTACGCGTCGGACTATCCGCACTTCGACGGCCGCTTTCCGCATACGGTGAGTTTGACCGCGGGACGCAAGGAGTTCGGGCCGGGAGTGGCGAGAAAGATTTTGGATGAGAATCCGACGCGGCTGTATACGCGGTTGAAGTAGTTGAAGTGAAAATCGGGAAAATTACGGCGGGCTTGATAGTGGTCGCGCTGATAGCTTGCGCGGCGCAGAACGTGCGGGCGGAGACGCCGGAGCAGGAGCAGGCGGCGCAGGATTTGCGCGACGCCAACGCCGCCAGCTCGCGGCATCGCGCCGAGCTGATGAAAATTCCGCATGTGAAGGCCGTCACCGGCGAAGTCGATGGACAGAACGAGGCCGCGATTCTGGTCGAGGTGGATGATCAAAAGAATATCGACGCAGTGACACGGCAAGTGCCGTCGCAAATCGAGGGCTTCCCGGTGGAGGTTGACGAGGATCAAGGCGACGACGACGATTCGCGGGGTTCCGCAGCCGGTGAGTGGGGTAAGGTAGATCCCACTCCGATTCCACCGACGATCGACAAGAATGGCTACTACCATCACACTTGGTTGAAGCCGTCCGCGCCTGCGGCGAACCCGAGCGCGCAGCCGTGAACTTAACTTGACTGCAATTCCGGGGACTCCCTATAGTCTAGTTTCGGAGTCCGGCGAAGCCGCGGCGATCGCGGAAAACCCCGTCAATACAATCGATTCGGCGCTGGTTTAGAGATGCAAAGAAGCGAACAAATGACCTTCTGGGAGAAGATTTACCTCCCTGAAATCCTGCGAGGTCTGGCGATTACCAACTACCACTTCGCGCGCAACTTCATGCTTCACACCGCGCATCTGTTCGGCTTGAAGAAAGGAGTCAACGCGACTTCGACCACGCAGTATCCCGAGGAGCGCAAGCACTATCCCGATAATTTTCGCGGCAGTCACCGGCTGACGCTGCGTGAAGATTCCAGTGTGCGATGCACCGCGTGTTTTCTGTGCGCGACGGCGTGCCCCGCCCAGTGCATATATATTGAAGCGGGCGAGTCGCCCGACCCGCACGTCGAGAAGTTTCCTGTTCGTTACGAGATCGACACTTTGCGATGCATCTACTGCGGCCTGTGCGTCGAGGCGTGCCCGTGCGACGCGATTCGGATGGACACCTACGTTCATCCGCGCATCTGGGGTTTCGATCGCAAGGATTTCGTCGAGCAGAAGGAACTCCTGATGCATCGCTCGCGCGTGCTGGCCGAGAAAGGCCGCGACGGCAACATGAACGAGATGCTCGAGTGGTACCGCGAACAGGACGCCGCGGTTTACGACATGCAGCGGCCCGAGATGAAGACCTACACCAATCGCGAAGCGCCCAAGAATTACGCGCAGGCGCCGGACCGCATCGACGACCTGACCGCCATCGACCGGCATCCCGTCCGCAGCGGCAAGTAACCAGATGACGCGCGTGACTATTGGCCTGACCCTGGCAGGGCTGATCGTTTTGTTCATCGCCTACGCCAAAGGCGTCGGCGTGATTCACGGCGGCGACGTGCTGAGCCACATGTACTGGGCGACCGCCGCGCTGACGTTGGTGGCGCTGGCGAACTTTATCGCGGTGGCGCACCTGGCGCGCGCCGAGCGGATGATCCAGCACTTGCGCGCGCTGTGCGAAAAGAACGGCATCGAGTACGGTGAGGATTGAGCTATAATTGGAAATCCAGGGCCGGGCGCCGAGCAAGGCCACGGAGGTGACGCGATGACCCAAATTGAAGCCGCCCGCAAAAATATTATCACCCGGCAGATGACCGAAGTTGCCGAGGACGAGGGTTTTTCGCCCGAGGAAATTCGCGCGCTGGTCGCGACCGGCGAAGTCGTCATCCCGCACAACCTCCATCACGATTTCAGGGCGATCGGAATCGGCAAGGGCCTGCGCACCAAGGTCAACGCCAACATCGGCGCGTCGAACTTCCATCAGCTCATCGAAGAGGAAGTCGAGAAGCTTTACACCGCGGTCCGCTACGGCGCCGACTCGGTGATGGATCTTTCGACCGGCACCGACCTCGACAAAATCCGCGCGGAGATCCTGTCGCGATGCTCGGTGATCCTCGGCACTGTGCCGATTTACCAGCTTGGCTCCGAGCGCTCGATTATGGAGATGGAGGCCGAGTATTTTCTCGACGTTATCGAGCGGCAGGCGCGCCAGGGCGTCGATTACATGACGCTCCATTGCGGCGTCACGCGCGAGAGCGTCAAGCGCCTGCGCGGTCATCAGCGAATCGAGGGCATCGTGTCGCGCGGCGGCGCGATGCTGGCGGCGTGGATCGAGCGCACCGGCAACGAGAATCCGCTCTACGAGCATTTCGACCAGGTCTGCGCTGTGCTGCGCGAGCACGATGTGACTATTTCGATTGGCGACGGCCTGCGGCCGGGCGCTACCGGCGACGCTACCGATCGCGGGCAAATCGGCGAGCTGCTGGTGATGGGCGAGCTGACCGATCGCGCGCGTGCGATGGGCGTGCAGGTGATGATCGAGGGTCCCGGCCATGTGCCGCTCGATCAAATCGAGGCCAACGTGAAGCTCGAGAAGCGGCTCTGCGGAGGCGCCCCATTCTACGTGCTCGGGCCGCTCACCTGCGACGTGGCGCCGGGCTACGATCACATCACCGGTGCGATTGGCGGCGCGATTGCGTCGGCGGCCGGCACCGATTTTCTCTGCTACGTGACGCCGGCCGAGCATTTGCGCCTGCCCGATATCGACGACGTGCGCGAAGGCGTGATCGCGACCCGCATCGCGGCGCATTCGGGCGACTTGGTCAAAGGCGTGCGCGCGGCAAAAGTCTGGAACGATCAGATGTCGCGCTACCGCAAGGCGCTCAACTGGGACGGCATGTACGCGATGGCGATGGACCCCGACAAGGCGCGCCGTTACAAGGAAGAAAGCGAGGCGGCCGGCTCCAATGTCTGCACCATGTGCGGATCGCTGTGCTCGATCAACATCGACAACGCGGCGATCAAGTTCACCCGGCGGCGCTCGATTGCCGAGGCTGAAGCGCATGCCGCCGACTGACGCCAACAGCGTTCCGGATCTTTCGACCGCGCTCGAGCTGGCGTTGCCCGACGCTCGCGGCGAGATGCACCGGTTGAAAGATTTTCGCGGCCACAATCTCGTCGTTTATTTCTACCCGAAGGACGACACGCCCGGCTGCACGGCCGAGGGCAAGGAATTTCGCGACAATTACGAACAGTTCCAGGCGCTCGATTGCGTCGTTATCGGCGTCAGTACGGATTCCTCCGAGCGGCATCGCGCGTTCGCCGAAAAGCACGCGCTGCCGTTTATCCTGCTCGCGGACGAAGACGGAAAGCTCGCGAGCGCGTTCGGCGTGCTCAACGGCAAGTATGCGGCGCGCTCGACCTTCGTGCTCGACGGCGATCTTCGCGTGCGCCGCGCTTTTCATGAAGTGACGCCGCGCGGTCATGCCGCACAGGTGCTGAGCTTCATGCGCACGCTGGTCGAATCGCATCGAATGATTGGCGGATAGCGGGCCGCCGCTCCGCGTGGCGTGACTCGCGCGCGTGGTTATAGTTGTATATTGAAACTGAATCCGCCGACGGCTCGAACGGACAAATTTATGGCGAAAACCTCGAAGAATATTCTCGACGAAGCACGCTCGACGATTAAGCAGATCGCGATCGACGAGACGCGCGCGATGATCGACAAGCCCGGCACGGTGCTGGTTGATGTGCGCGAGAGCGACGAATGGCGCCAGGGTCATATTCCGCAGGCGGTCGCGATACCGCGCGGCTTCCTGGAACTGCGAATCGAGGAGAAGGTCCCCGACCACAAGACTCCCGTGATTCTGCAATGCGCGTCGGGCACGCGCTCGCTGCTGGCGGCGCGCACGCTGCGCGAGCTCGGCTACGAAAACGTGTACAACATGACCGGCGGCTTCAGCGCGTGGAAGGATCGCGGCCTGCCGTGGATTGCGGATCGCGCCTTCACCGCCGACGAGCTGACCCGCTACTCGCGCCATTTCGTCATTCCCGAAGTCGGCGAGAAGGGGCAGGCCAAGCTGCTCGACGCCAAGGTTTTACTGCTGGGCACGGGCGCGCTCGGCTCGCCGTCGGCGCTGTACCTCGCCGCGGCGGGCGTCGGCACGATCGGGCTGGTGGATTTCGACGTGGTCGATATGTCGAATCTTCAGCGCCAGATAATTCACACCACCGATCGCGTCGGGATGCCGAAGACCGAGTCGGCGCAGAAAGCGATCAACGCGCTGAATCCGGGCGTCAAGGTAATTCGACACGACCTGCGGCTCACCTCCGAGAACGCGATGGACATCATCAAGGATTACGACGTCGTGGTGAACTGCGGCGATAATTTTCCGACTCGATATCTGATCAACGACGCCTGCGTGTTCTCGAAGAAGCCGCTGGTGGACGGCGCGATTTTCCGCTTCGAGGGCAACACCACGGTTTTCTATCCGGCCAAAGGCGGACCCTGCTACCGATGCCTGTATCCGGAGCCGGCGCCGCCGGACATGGCGCCGTCATGCGCGGAAGCCGGAGTGCTCGGCGCGATTCCAGGGCTCATCGGATCGATTGAAGCGCTCGAAGCAATCAAGCTGATCATCGGCGCGGGCTCGCCGCTCATCGGCAAGATGGTTTACTTCGACACGCTGTCGGACAAGGACTTCGTGCGGATTCTGAAGATTCGCAAGGATCCGAAGTGCCCCGTCTGTAGCGAGCATCCGACGCAAACGACGCTGATCGATTACGAAGCGTTCTGCGGTTTCGGCGCGCCCGCCAACGGCACGGCCCATGCCGAGCAGCCGGCGCATGCGAGCGCGACGGCGTCAGCGCGGTAACGCTCGCGCGCTGGTCATACAAGCCGAAAGTCTGGTTTGATTGCGGCGGGGGCTCATGCAGAGATCCCGCCGCTGTTTTTTCGGCAAGTAGTTCATCATCCGAGGAACTTTCGATGGCGCTGGGACCGTTTTACGTTGCGGATAAACTGAAGGGTGGCAACGGGATGAGAGGAATCGCGCTGTTGATGCGTCATGGCGAAACCGCGTGGAACCGGGAAGGCCGCGTGATGGGCCGCAATCCGATCGAGCTCGACGAGGATGGACGCGCGCAAGTGACCGCGTCGATTCCATTCGCGCGCCTGATAAAGCCTGAAATGATCATCACCAGTCCGCTCGCGCGTGCGCGGCAATCGGCGGAGATAATCGCGGCCGGCGTCGGCGGCGTTGCGATCGCCGAGGATCCGCAACTCTCGGAAGTCATGTACGGGCGCTGGGAAGGGATGGTGTACGACGATTTGATTGAAGACCCCGATTACCTGCACTATCGCGAGCATCCGCTGGACGCGCCGACGCCCGGCGGCGAGACAATCGCGCAGGTGCAATCGCGCGGGGTTGAGGCAGTACGGCGCGCGATCGGCGACAATAGCGGGCGCCGCATCCTGTTCGTCTCGCACGGCGACATCATCCGCACCGTTTTGTGCCATTTCATGCGGCTCGAGCTCGCGCACTTCCGGCGCATCCGCGTGGACAATGCGGCCTTCTCCGGTTTCCAGCTGATAGGCGATTTCGCTGAAATGAAATTCCTGAACCTGTTACCTGACCCTAATCGCGCGTTCGTCGCGCCTTTCGTCTCGAAGAAGCGCCAATAGCGCCGAGCGGTAACCGGGATAAACCGGAGCCCGCCGTATGCCCATGCGGCAGATGCAGAAATAGAATCAGGGTCCGCCGGCGAGTCCGGTTGGCGAGGCGCCGACGTCAATCCCTTTGCGAACGCGAACGTCCGCGCCCGGCTTGCCCGGAACGTCAACCCTGAGGCTGCGGTATCCGCCCGCGCTCGGGTCCGGCGCAAGAAATCCGACGGTGTATTGCTCGCGCAATTCGAGGCTGATGTTCTCGCACGCGCGACGCAGCGACTCGCCGTCGCCGGCTTCGCGGATGATGTAAGTCTTGGCACCAGTCTCAGTCGAGAGCGTGTGCAGGGTCTCGGCGTCAACGTGCTCGCTGTCGTCGCCACCCAGCACAAACGGCCCGATTGACACGGAAACTCCGCCGCTGCCGCCGTTCGGATCGCCGATTCCGATCGAGTACACCAGCACGCCCATGCGCCGCGCCTGCGCGACGACGTCATTCACCGTCGAGGCGCTGGTGTTGTCCATGCCGTCGGTGACGACAAGCAGCGCCTTCTTGTCGTAGCGCCCGCGCTGGACCATCTGCAGTCCCTGCATGATCACGTCGAACAATGCGGTCTGCCCGTAGGCATGCAGCAATGCGAGCCGGCGCATCACGAGGTCGTGATTGGTCGTGAACGGCTGCAGCAGAAACGGATGGCTGGAGAACGCAAAGAGGAACACGTCATCCTTGTCATTTAGATCGCGCAGGAACTCGGCAATCGCCGCGCGCGCCTGCGGAATCTTGGGCGTCATGCTGCCCGAAGTGTCCACCAGGATGCCGACCGACACCGGAGTGTTCAGGTCCTGCCGGAAAAATTCTATCGGGCGCTGCTGCCCGTCCATATAAAGTTTGAAATCGTCCTTCTGCAGCCCGGTGACGTAGGTGCCGCTCGGCTCGGTCACTGTCACCGTGACTTGTTCGTAACCCGGCTGCTGGCGCAGCTCGCGGGTCGGCAGCACCAATTCCTGGCCGGTTTGCGGAGCCTGCGGCGGGATGTTGAGCGCGTCGCCCCCCTGCTTCGCCGGCATCGACGGCAGCTCAAGCGTCGAGGTTTCCTTGCCCTGGCTCTGCGGAATAACCAGCGACGGCGGGCTCGACGGCGGCGGCTTCGAGTACCCCTGCTGTAGCTGTTGCGCCGCGACAGACGCGACACCACCAAACATGACTGTCAGCGCGATCAGGGCTCCGGCGACTGCGGAAATCAAGCGCTGCGGTAAGGCTGAAATTGTCGTCGTCATCGCAAAAGCGAGCGTTTCGCGGAAGCGGAACGCGTCCTTATCTAATGATCCTATTTGCTACCGCATTGAGCAAGCCGGGCATGTTTCCGGCGAGTAAATAGTGATGCTCCCTCACACCTTGGACGAATTCGCCGAAGCAAGGTTTCAGACGCGCCAGCCGTTAGGGATTGTCCGCACCTGAGCAATTGTTAGTCTTCTTGAACGATCGTTTAGCGTCGCGGTACGGTTTCTTGTCTTGCGTCCGGATTTCGACGTAACCTGATAAAGGACGCCGCTGACTCAGCGCCACTTTCAGACCCGCCCGACTAAGGAGAAATGATGAAGTTCGGAATTTTCATGGCCCCCTTTCACCGCGTCGGCGAAAACCCGACGCTCTGCTTCGAACGCGACATCCAGCTGATCGAGTGGCTCGACCAGCTCGGCTACGAGGAGGCGTTCATCGGCGAGCATCATTCGTCGGGATGGGAAATAATCTCGTCGCCCGAAATTTTCATGGCGGTGGCGGCGACCCGCACCCGGCACATCATGCTCGGCTCCGGCGTCGTCAGCATCCCGTATCATCACCCGTTCCACGTCGCCAATCGCTTCGCCCTGCTCGACCATCTGACCCGCGGCCGCGTGATGCTCGGATGCGGTCCGGGCGCGCTCGCCGCCGACGCGCACATGCAGGGCATCGATTCGACCACGCAGCGCAAGCGGATGGTCGAGGGCGTCAGCGCAATCCTGCGGCTGTTCAACGAACAGGGCAAGATTTCGATCGACGGATCGTACTTCAAGCTGGTCGATGCGCACCTGCAGGTGAAACCCTTCCAGCAGCCGCATATGCCGGTTTTCGTCGCAAGCACCGTGTCGCCTTCGGGGATGGTCGCGGCGGGACAGCTCGGATGCGGCGTGCTGTCGGTCGCGTCGTACGCGCCGGGCGGTCTCGACGATCTGATGAAGCGCTGGGCGATGGCGGAAGAGTCGGCGGCCGAGCACGGCAAGACGGTTGACCGCAAAAACTGGCGGATGGTTTTCCCGATTCATCTGGCCGAGACGCGCGAGCAGGCGATGAACGATATTCGCGACGGCGCCAACTCGTGGATTCGCGACTATTTCATCGAGACGCTCGGCACCCGCGTCCAGTTCGAAGAATACCCGAATCAACCGATCGAGGAGATGAACATCGATCGAATGAACGGGCGCGGCGGCATCATCGTGGGGACGCCGGACGACGCGATCGCGAGGATCAAGGAGCTGCAGCAGGCGACCGGCGGCTTCGGCGGAATCCTCGGACTCGCGCACGAATGGACCACGCGCGAAAAGACGCTGCGCTCGTACGAGCTGTTCGCGCGCTACGTCGCGCCGCAGTTCCAGGGCCGGGTCGCCGAGGGGGTCAAGTACTCGAACGACTGGGCGCGCGAGAATCGCGACCTGATGTTCGGCAAGGCGGTCGCGGGAATCCTGACCGCGATGCAGGATTACGCGCAACACAAAGTCGAGAAGGGCGAGCCGGTCCCCGAGATGACGTTGCAACCGGCAACTCGCGTCCGCCCATAGCCATGCCGGAAAGCTGGGAGGACAAATTCGAGTCGCTACGCGCGAGCCGGGTCCTCACGCATAACGCCGACTACCTCCAGTTCCTGGTAAGCCAGGTATGGCGAATCGACCGCAAACCACTGAAGATTGCCGAGTTCGGATGCGGCTACGGCCGCTTCGCCTCGATGCTTCTGCCGTTAGTATTAGACGGAAGCTCCTACGCGGGCTTCGATTCCGCCGCCGCTCTCGTTTCGAAGGGCAAAGAGATCTTCGCGGACTCGCCCTACGCGACCTCGTTCGTGCGAGGGGAAGTGCATCACGCACCGGTGCGCGAGGCTCACTTCGATGTGACGATCGCTCATCTCGTTCTCATGCACGTGCCGGATCCCGAACGAGTACTGCGCGAGATGATAAGCGTGACGCGGCCCGGTGGACTGTTGATCACGTGCGATGCAAGCCGCAACGGTCACAATGCACTGCTCCATATCGAAGAAGCCAACGAGCAGGAAAATACTCGTCTGGATCTCATCCAGGCTGTCAACCGCAGCATCCGGCGCGATAGCGGTATTGACTACAACATCGGGATGAAGACGCCGGTGCTGATGCATCGTCTGGGACTGGAGAATGTTCAGGCCCGTGTCAGTGACTCGGTCGTACTGCTATTTCCACCGGTGGATAACTCAGACAAGGAGCAAATCTTTCGAGCAATGTGTAGCGAGGGACTCGGCTATCAGCCTGCCGACGAGGCGGAGATCAATCGCTGGCGACAAAAGCTGATCGCTCACGGCGTCTTGCGAGAAACGGCTGATCAAGAGATCAAGCGCGAGCTGGAGCGTGATTTTTTGCACAAAGGGAAGAACTACCACACGGTCTCCGCATGCGCGTTCACCTTCAGTTTCGGGACGGTACCCCATGAGCGATGACATTCCGTTCGCGGTGCGGCGCGGCGATCTGATCGATCGCGCGGTAGCTGTTTATTCCGCCGATGAACGCTTTCCGGCGGGATGGCTCGAAGGGAGTCTCGCCGACGGTTCCGCGGACGCATACTCCGATATCGATTTGCACCTTTGCGTGGTCGAAAGCGCATGGGACGAGGTTTGGAACGCGCGACGCGATGTGATCGAGCGCGTCGCGCCGATTCTCGCGTGCCTCGATATCATGGGCGTCTTCGGGGTCGGCTGCTTGATCGAAGGACCGGTGAAGCTCGACGTCTTCTTCGAGCGGGAAGGCGGGCTCGCGTCGAGGCCGCGGATCGCGGTGAAGCGGCTGTGGGGCGAGCCGGAAATCTACGAGCGCTTCAAAATCGGCGACGACCTCGGAGATATGGCGATCAAACACGCGCTCCGATCCAGCGTGCTCGGATTTCTGCAGGGCGCGACCTGGCCGGTGAGAATACTTGCGCGCGGCCAAATCAACACATGGTTGTTCTGTGAAATCCTGCTGGTCGAGACGGGGCTCGTTCCGCTGATGCTGCTGCAAACCGACCGCCGCGCGTTCCATCGCAACATGTTCACGCGCGTCAAGCTGCTCCCGCCCGGGCAACGCGACGAATGCGCACGGCTGGTCGAGAGAATCGAAACGGCGGTGCGCAACCACGATCGCCCCGCGATGCGGGATGTGCATATCGAAATTCACAGCAAAATCTGCGAACTTGCGAGGGCAGCATTCGCGCGCTACGGGCTGGAGTTCCCACCCCGCGTCGAAAATGAAATGGTCGCGTTCTACAAACGGGAGTGGCCGATGTGAAGGGAGAGATGCCATGGCCGACGAACGTCGTCTGACGAATCTGCGCATCGCGTTAATATTGGTTGGCGCGATTTTTCTCCTCGGAATTTACCCGCTGATGATCATCTGGCCGTCCGGATGGACGTGGCATACGGGGCATTCGGACTACCCGATGATGATTGTCGGGGTTTACGCGACGCTTGGGGTGTTTCTCATTCTGGCGGCGCGGAAGCCCCTCGAAAATTTGAGCCTCATCTGGTTCACCGTCTGGTCGAGCGCCGTCCATGCCGCGATCATGGCGATTCAGGCATTTGAGCCCGGACATCACGAGCATTTTATCGGCGACGTACCCGCTTTGTTGTTCGTTGCCGTGTTGCTTGGGGTGCTGACGCCGCGCGGCGCGGCGGCGCGTGCGGTTGGATAGTCCGACTCTTCGGTGCTACTCAGAATGCTACCCGCATCGAGAGGAGCAGACTGATGGACGCTCACGCAGAAATAGCCCGCGCGATCGATAACTACCGCGACAAGGTGGTCGCGCTCAGCCACGAAATACATGAGCGTCCTGAGCTCAAGTTTCAGGAAGTTTTTGCCGCCGGCCTTCTGACTAAAGCCGCGACCGAGTTGGGGCTCGAGGTCGAGCGCGAAGTCGCCGGGATGAAGACGGCGTTTCGCGCGGAGTTTGGCGGCAAGGGTCCAACCGTCGCGATTCTCGCCGAGTACGACGCGCTGCCGAACGGGCATTCGTGCGGGCATAACCTGATAGCCGGCGCCGCGCTCAGCGCTGTCGCTGGGTTGAAGAGTGTCGCGAAACTGCCGGGGCGGATCGTTTTTCTGGGCACCCCGGCCGAGGAAGGCGGCGGCGGGAAAATAATATTGATCGAAAGTGGCGCGCTGCGCGGCGTCGATGCGGCCATGATGGCGCATCCGACCGACGCGGAATTCTGCACGATGCCGGCGCTCGCCACGCAGCATCTCAAGCTGACGTTTCACGGTCACGGCGCGCACGCGGCGCTGGCGCCGTGGGACGGTTCGAGCGCGCTGGCCGCAGTGATCCAGACGTTTCAGAGCGTCGATGCGATGCGGCTACATCTGCGCGACGGCTCGCGCCTCCACGGCATCATCACCGACGGCGGGCAGGCGGTGAATATCATCCCGGAGCGCACCGAGTGCCTGTTCCTCGCGCGTGCCAAGACCAGCAAGTACGCCAGGGAAATCGGCGCGCGGGTGATTCGATGCGCCGAGGCGGCCGCAATGGCGACCGGCACGCGCGTCGAGGCGATCGTGGAAGGCGGCTACAAAAATCTGATCAACAATCTCAGCATGGCGCATCGTTACGCGGCGCATACCGAGGCGCTCGGTGCGAAATCCCACGAGGCGCCGGAGAACACGCCCACCGGCAGCACCGACATGGGCGACGTGAGTCACGTGATGCCGGCGATCCATCCGTCGTTCGCGATTTCGCGCCGCGGCGAAGGCAATTGTCACGAAGATGCATTCGTCGCACACGCCGACTCGAAGCGTGGCTACGACGCGATGATTCGCGTGGCTAAAGCGATGGCGATGACGGCGTACGATTTGCTGGCGGAGCCGGAACTGCTGGCAGCGGCGAAGAAGGAGTTCGAAGCGCGCAAGGAGAGCTGATTGCGGTCTCAAGAAATGCTAGTGGCAGCCGCAGCCGCCACCGCAGCATCCGCCACCCGTCATGCCGCCGCCGCTCGACGTGCCTGAATTCGCCATCGCGGACACCGCCGCTGCCGCTAGGTCATTGCTGCCGCGCGCCGCGAATGTGGACATCTCACGCGTCAGCTTCGAGCCGTGACAATCCGGGCATTGCGCGCCGGTGTCGCCGGGGCGTACGAATGCCTCGAATGAGCGGTCGCATTTGGTGCATCGATATTCGTAAATCGGCATGATCCTTTAACTCTACTCGGCGGGCGGCTGGGCGTACTCGACCAGCACGCCGCGCGTGGCTTTGGGATGCAGGAAGCAGATCATTCCTGCCAGCCCGTAGCGCGGTTTCTGATCGATCAACTGGATGCCCTTGGCGCGCGCCGCGTCGAGCTCGCGCGCGACGTTGTCAGTCTCGAAGCATACGTGATGCAGGCCGCCGCCGCGCCGCGCGAGGAATTTTCCGACCGCATTTTCGGGATCGAGCGGCTCGAGCAGTTCGATCTCGCTCTCGCCCGCCTTGAGCAGAGCGGCGCGGACGCCCTGCTCTTCAATCGTCGCGCTCTTGGTGAAATGCAGACCCAGCGTGTCGCGCCAGAACTTCAATCCCGCTTCCAGATTCGGCACCACGACGCCGACATGATGAATCTTCTTCAGCATCGTCGCGTTATTGCTTGTGATCCAGACATAGCGAGCGTTGCTCCTTGTCCCACCTGACCTTCATTTCGGGTGAGCCGAGGGTAGGATGTTCGGCGCGCGTCTGTGCCAGCTTGCTGCATGCGGCCTGTATATTGCCCTGCTTGGAGTAAATTATTGCAAGTTGGTACTTCGCTTCGTACCAGAGAGGGTCGGATTCGGCGGCCGTGTTTTCGACTGCGGTCCACCGTTCGTTGGCATCCTTCCAGTCGCCCTTGGCTTGCGCCTGACGAGCCAGGCCTGCGTTCGCATCGGGCGACGCCGGGTCGGCCTTCACGACCTCTTCGAAGACCTTGTTCGCCTCTTCTTCGTTGCCTATGGCATGAAGCGCCTGGGCGTAGATCGACAGCGTACCGGTCAGGTTCTTCACCGGAATCTCGCCCGACTGAGCCATCTCGGCGAATCCCTTGTAGGCAGTCGCGGTCAACTTCGCATTGGCGATGTAGGCCTTCTGATCGTTGTTATCCCTGGCCGCCTGCGCAGTCTTCCAGAACTCGATTCCGAGTCCCTTGACGAAATCCTGCTTGGCGGTGTCGGTCCTGCTGCGTTCGACGATTGCGGCAACGTCGGTATTAACTTCGTCGTACCGGCCAAGATGATCGAGCGCTGTGATGCGCCAGTCGATCACATCCTGGAACTTCTCGCTCATCGTCGGGTAGTTCGATTCATAGCCGACCAGCAGCGGCGCGACTTGCGCGTAGTCAACGTGCTCCTGATCTTCTTCGAGGATCGAAGCGAGCATATAGGTAGCTTCGCCGCGAATCTCGCGAACCGCCTTCTTGGCGGCCGGCGTATTGGCTGCTCGCTCCGCCTCCGGGCCCATCTTGATCGATTCGTTCAGGTCGGCGAGCGCCATCTTCCGGAGCTGATCGGTATCGACCTTGGGCGCCTTATTGTCCTTGGCAGTCGCGCCTGCGCCAACGAGCATCTTGTAGTAGCATTCCGCCGCCTTGAACTTGGCGGTGAAGGTGAACTCAGGATCGCCCTTGACCTGGGAATACAACTTGGCGGCGCCGGAAAGATCGCCCTGCCGCTGCAGCTGTTCGGCCAGCGCGACGCCCATCTCGGCGGCATGCTCGCCGTTAGGATTTTTCTGCAGATAGTCCTGCGCGTCCTTAACCCACTGACCTTCCAGCGCAGTATCCTTCTGACCGCCCTGCTCCCATCGGTTATGCGCGAGGCTGAACTTCACGTACTCGGCCCATTGCGCATCGCCGCCGCCGGCGGCCGCGATCTTGCTGAGCATCGCCTCGACCTGGTCGTAACGCTTCTCGCGCAGATAGATGTCGATGGCGAACTTGTAGGCCTTGGGATATTTTCCGCTGGCGCCCGCCTGCTCATAGTACTTGGCGGCGCCTGATTCGTCCTTGCGCGAGAGCAACACCGCGGCCAGCAGCCATTTCTCGAACGGATCGCTCGAGTTGCCGAATTCCTCGACCGCGTTGGTCGGGAACTTGGACGCCGCCGCCACATCGACCGCCCATCCTTCCTTGTCGTTCTCCTTCGACTTCATCAAGTCGATGATCTGCTTGTGGTAGGCGGCCTTCTTGACGGGGTCGCTGCTGGCGCGCTCGGCGCTGAACAGCGTCTGTAGTTGAAGCATGAATTGGCCGGCCCCGCCCTTCCCGCCGGCGGCAGCTCCCTGCATCAAATCCGCCGCCTTCGCCGCGTCACCCATCTTGGCGTAGGTCGTCGAGAGTCCCTGGCGCGCGGCGGCGTATTGCTGGGTGCCGGTGCCGTCATCCATGATTTTCTTGAAGTCGGCGACCGCGTTGGCGTATTCCTTTTGATCGAACTTGCCCAACTCGCGCTCGCAGTAGGCGCGGCCTAGCGTATTTTCGCGGATCAGATTGGGATCGGGCATCGCCAGCATGCTCGCGGTGAAGCCGTCGATCGACTGGTTGAGCAGTTTCTTCGATTGTTCGGCGTTATCATCAAACAGAGTGGTCGCCGCGGTGAAGCGCAGCCACGCCAGCGGATAGGCCGCGCGCAATGCGTACTGTTCCGGCTTGTCGTAGTCGCATTGCCCGCCGTTGTCGATCGTGGCGATGCAATCGTCCTTCTTCTTGGAATACACCGTCTGCATCCGATCGAGCATCGAGTCGAGCTGACGGTAGAGCGGTATCAGCGCGCCCTTGTCCACCTTGCCGCTCGACGTGAGCTTGGCGAAGGTGGACTCGGCCCCGTCGAGGCGGCTGATCACCTGGTCGGCGGTCGATTCGTTGGACTCGGCCGCAGACATCTGGCCGGAGATGCTCGAAAGCTCGCTCTCGAGCTGCGAAGCGCTCTGCGCCGCGGCGAAGCTGGCGGTGAAAGCGAGAGTGAAAAACGCGGTTAGCATCACCGTCAGGCGATGCGAAAAAAACGAACGATTCATTTGTCTAGTCCCCAATGCTGTTCCCCGGGAAATTGTGGCCTTAACTAAGGATAACGCGCCGATAACGTCAAGCGAGTCCAAATACTCGCGCAAGTTCAGGGATGCTGGCAAGCGAGCAAATTCCGGCCGTGCGGCTCGCAACCGACGGCGCAGTCTGTCCGCTTTCGCGATCGACCAGCACCGCCGCCATCCCGAGTGCCGCGGCCGGCGCGAAGTCGAGATGCTCCGAGTCGCCGACATGCATCGCGTCGCGCGCGGCGACACCCGCCCGCGCAAGGGCGGCGTCGTACACTTCGCGCCGCGGCTTGGCATAGCCGGCTTCGGAGGAAATCGTAATCGAATCGAAATAACGGCTCAGATCGAGGCCGTCGAGAATTCGATACAGGCGAAAGTCGAAATTGGAGATCACGCCGAGTTTGAGTCCATCATCTTTTAGACGTTGCAGGACCGGCGCAGCTTCAAGATCGGCCATCCAATGGCCGGGATCGGCGAACTGAGCAAAAAGCGCATCGAAGTAGGAGTCGAAATCGGGAAATTTACCCAGCGGGGCGAACGTTTCCCCGACCCGACGCCGCCACCATTCGCGCTCGAGCCGACGCAGTTCGTCGTCGCCATGCCCGGGTCCGAAAGCCAGCCCCGGCGCCGCGCCGAACGCACGGCGAAAACTGGCATCGACGGCGTCTTCGCGAGCGTCGAGACCGAACTGGCGCGCGACGCGGGCGTAGGTGCGTCCAATCGGTTCGCGCGCCTCGAACAGAGTGCCGGCGGCATCGAAGAATACGGCGCGGATCAAGCAGTGCTAACCGTCACGGAGTTTCGTCTTTCACGGGCGGCGTCACCGGCTCTTCGGCGGCCGGGTCGCGGCGCGCCCACCAGAAGACGTCGCATAGAGCGCCGCATGATGCGAGATAGATTTTGGGCGGCTCGGCAGGATTCGACGGAGGCGAAACGTCGGGAGCATTTGTTTTATCGGCTGGATCGCTCATTGCAAACCGTCCCAGACTTGGATCAGCACGCCAAATGCCGAACTGGGCGAGATGAAATATTGACGCTCGCCGCGCCAGTTGCGCTTTTCGTCCACCACTCGCACGCCGTCGCGCTTGAGCTTCTCGCGCGTCGCGTCGAAGTCCTTGAGATCGATCGACACGTGATGCATCCCCTCGCCGTAGCGCGCGATGAACTTGCCGACGAAGTCGTTGTCGGGCTTGTGCGCAGGGCTCTGGATGAATTCGAGCTTGAAGCCGGCGACCTCGAGATGGCCGAGATCGAAGTTGCCCTCTGAATTGCTCGTGTGAATCTCGTGACTGATTTTGGTGCCGGGAAAGTAGGTCGTGAAGAATTTGTAGGCCGCCGCAATGTCCTTGACCGCCAGCGACACGTGATCGAAATGGGCCAGGCCATCGGGCGCGGGCTTCGGATGCGTCTGCTCCCAATTCGGCGTGTGCCAGAACTGGATCAGCGCGCCGAAGGCCGAACGCGGCGAGATGAATGCGGTCGCGGAGCCTGAATCGTACTTCTGCTCATCGACCACCCGCACGCCGCCCGCCTTGAGTTTTGCGATAAGCGCGTCGAGACCGTCGGTCTCGATCGACAAATGATGCATCCCCTCGCCATGACGCTCGATAAACTTGGTGACGAAGCCGGGCTTGCCGGGCGGGTCCTCGATCAACTCGACAACGAAGCCGCCGAGGTGAAAATCCTGCCAGTAGAACGATCCACTGACCTGCTCATCCTTCGATTTGGCGCCGCGCAATTTGATCGGAAAATATTTCGCGAAGAAATCGTAAGCGCGGTCGATCGACTTAACCGCGATCGAAACATGATCGAACCTCAAGCGAACATCGTCAGTCGCAGCCATGCTCAAAACAATCTCCCTTCGAGAACAATATGCGCCCCCTGCTTCGCGGCGCGTCAGGGCCGGAAGCGCCACAGTAGCCGGAACGAGTTGCGCAAAACCAGCGGCCATCCGTTGGCGATTTTTCCGGCGTACATCCGAACTGATTGGTCAGCGCGCGAGAGCGCCGGCACGTCAAAGAAATTCGAGCCTCGCGTCCAGCCGCGCATCTCCGTCAATTGTCCGTACAACTATATAGCCGCCGCCCTTGAACGGGCCCGCGTTGAAAATCCGCGTCGGGCCAATCGCGTCAACCCCGGCGGACTCGTGAATATGCCCCGAGATGCAGACGTCGGGCTTCACCTCTTCGATAAATTGGCGCGCGGCCGTGCTGCCGACCGGCTTGCCGCTGCGGATTCGGTCGCACCTGGTGTCGAACGGCGGCGGATGACAAATCATCAGGAGCGGACGCACCTCGCGCACGAAGTCGTAGCCGGCCCGCAGCGTCGCGTAGATTTCATCCTCGCTGAGCTCGGTCGGCGTTCCGAACGGCGTGATGTTCGACCCGCCGCATCCGAAGATCCCGACCCCGCCGGTGACGCGCCCCTTGCCGTGCAGCGCGATTCCGTCCGCCTCGAGAAACGGGATTACCTCGCGCTTGTCCAGATTTCCCGGCAGCGCGAGCACCGCAGGACACGCGCGGCGCACGTCGGCGATCACCTTGCGCGCGTCCTCGATGCCACCGAAGTTGGTAAGGTCGCCGGACAGGATCACCAGATCGCAATCGCGCATCACCTCGCCCATCCGGTCAAGATTGCGAGTCGCCATATGCACGTCGCCGAAGGAAATTATTTTCATAAGAATGGGCCGACTTGATTGTAATGAAATCCGCGGTGAGTTTGCAGGGGTGACCCCTGCACCCGGTATTTGGAAAAAGTGCGAACTTTGCCGCCCTTCCTTTGCGGCATCGAGACCCGCATAACCAGAAGGTGGCGTCCCCGCACAAATTTGCATTCGTGCTCTATCGCCCGCAGTCGGGCGGCAATGTCGGCGCGGTCGCGCGCGCGCTCAAGAACATGGGCTTCGATGATTTGCGCCTGGTCGGACGCGGCCCCTTGAACGATCGCGAGGCGGTCAAGATGGCGGTGCATGCCGACGACATCCTCGCGAGCGCGACGGTCTATCCCAGTCTTGCCGATGCGCTTGCCGATTGTTCGATCGCGGTCGGCACCACCAGCCGCCGCGGCGGCTATCGCAGTCGCGCCACTCCGCTGCGGCCGGCGGCGGCGGAACTCGACGCGCTCGCCGGCGCCAACAAAATCGCGATGGTCTTCGGCCGCGAAGATCGCGGGCTGACAAATCGCGAGCTCAAACTCTGCCATCGATTGATCACGATCCCGACCGCGCCCGAATACCCCTCGCTCAACCTCGCCCAGGCGGTGATGGTGGTCGCGTACGAGCTGATGATGGCGGCGACTGCCGCGGTCGAATCGCGCCGCGCGCTCGAGTTCGTGGCCGCATCGGTGAGCGATCCGATGCTCGAACGCCTCGCGGAGGCGCTGGTTTCGATCGGTTTTATTCCCGACGACAACCCCGACCATATCATGCTCGCGATCCGCGAGATTTTCGGACGCAGCGGATTGACCGCGCGCGAGGTCGAAATTCTCAACGGGATGGCGCGGCAAGTGCGATGGGTCGCCGACGGTGGGCATCGCACGCTCGCGGACAAGCGTCGCGCGGGCAGGAAGCTGCGCTGACTGTTTCGCGGTTTCCACCCGCGACCATGATGCGCGATAATCGGGTCAAGACGTGAAGCGTAAATGGCCGAGATTATCGACTTTGCCGAGATACAAGAGGCGCGGCGCAAGGCCCGCGCGCGCGTCCCCGAGCGCGAAAATCTGGAGCGCGCCGTGCAACTGATGCGCGAGAACCTGGCCGCGGTCGCAGCCGAGCTGGCCGAAGCGCCGCGCGAGGCGCAGTCCGAGCTGCTGGCGCGAGTCGAGCGGCTCGCCGCGATGATCCGCTACGGGATGCGAATGCTCGGCGAACCGGCCGACGCTGGACTCGAAGGGCCGCACTCGATCCGCTCGCGATAAGAAACCTAACCCCTTCCCAAAGTGGAAGGGGAACAATCGAATTTAGCAGAGGCTGTAATTCATTTTGGAAGAGGGAGTAACGCTCAAAATTACCGGGGTTGAGCCGGGCGACGAAATCGCGGGCGCGCGCAAGATTACGATCGCGACAACGCGCGGCGCGATCCCATTGGTGCTGCATTCGGCGCCGGACAAGGGGCGCGCCGTGCTGTGCGTCAGCGGCGCGATCGGCGGTTACGACGGGCCGTCGATGCTCTATCCGCGGCTCGGGCTCGAAATGCCCCGGCGCGGACTCACGATCGCGCGGCTCGACTATCGGGCGCCCAACGAGTTCGGCGAATGCCTGCTCGACGCGATGGCGGCGCTGACGTTCCTCGGTGGAATCGGAAATCAGCGCGTCGCCCTGATCGGACATTCGTTCGGTGGCGCGGTCGCGATCAACGCGGGCACGCTCAGCCCCATTGTCACCACCGTGATTGCGCTGTCGAGTCAGCTCGCGGGCGCGCACGTGGCGGGCGAGCTGGCGCCCAAGCCGCTGCTGTTGATTCACGGCGGCGCCGACACGATTCTCTCGCACGAAAGTTCGCAAGCACTTTACGCTCGCGCGGGCGAACCCAGGACGATCAAGATATTGTCCGGCGTCGGCCACGGTCTGGCGGAAGCGCAAGACGAAGTTTTCGATCTGGTCAGCGACTGGCTATCACGAAATGTCTGAACGATCTCCGGTGCCGAAATGTTTGTCATCCTGACGAAGCGAGCAACGCGAGCGGCAGGAAGGATCTCGGACAGCTTCGCGCATGCGAAGCCGGTTCCGGTTTCTGAAATCGCGCAGCGGTCGTTTGTCTGATGTTGCGCAGCCGACTATTCACTCGATCCGCCACATCGCGATAGAATCGCGCGATGGCTAGTGGACAACGAATCGCGGTGATCGGGGCGACCGGCGCCGTCGGCCAGACCACGCTCAAAATTCTCGAACAGCGCAAGTTCCCCGTGCGCGAGTTGCGCGCGTATGCGTCGGCGCGCTCGGCGGGCAAGACCGTCACCTTCGCCGGCGAATCGATCCCGGTTCAAACGCTCGATGCCAATTCCTTCAAAGGCATCGACCTCGTGCTGTTCTCCGCAGGCTCCGAACAATCGCGCGAGTTCGCTCCGATCGCAGTCAAGGCGGGCGCGGTCGTCATCGACAAGTCGAACGCATGGCGGATGGACCCCGATGTGCCGCTGGTGGTGCCCGAAATCAATCCCGCTGCTGCACGCCGTCATAAGGGTATCGTCGCATGCCCCAACTGCACGACGATCGTCACCGTGATGCCGCTGAAGCCGCTGCACGACCTTGGGCGCCTCAAGCGGGTGGTCGCGACCAGCTTCCAGGCCGTGTCAGGCGCGGGCGTCAACGGGGTCGCCGAGCTGCGCGAGCAGACGATGGCGTGGGCGAAAGGCGAGGCAATCAAGTCGAAATTTTTTGCGCATCAGATTGCGTTCAACCTGATTCCGCATATCGACAAATTTGTCGAGGGCGGATACACCGGCGAGGAAATCAAGCTGATCAACGAGATCAGGAAAATCCTCGAACAGCCCGAACTGCTGATCTCGCCGACCACCGTGCGAGTGCCGGTCTTCACCGCGCATTCGATTTCCATCAACGCCGAGACCGAGACGAAAATCGCGGCGGCCGACGCGCGCGAGGCGTTCGCGAATTTCCCGGGAATCCGGCTGTATGACGATCCCGCGCAGAATCGCTACCCGATGCCGATTCTGGTCGAGGGACAGGACGACTGCTTCGTCGGCCGCGTCCGCGAGGACCTGAGCTGCCCTAACGCGCTGAACTTCTGGGTCGTCGGCGACCAGTTGCGCAAGGGCGCCGCGCTCAACGGCGTTCAGATCGCTGAACTGCTGATCCGATAGCGCACCTGATAATCCATCCTGCCAATCAAAAAGGGCGGCCCCTCGAGGCCGCCCTTTCCATTTCGCGCGTGATCCTTCTTTCGCGCCGCTACGGCATCTGAATCGTCTGCTGCGTCGGATTCCAGAACGCGGTGCCGCTCGGGCCGCCGGTCGGACTGCCACCCAGCACCGGCGCGGACAAGTCGGATCGAATCAGATACAGCGGCGGGACCGTCCCCGGCTCGGAAAATCCGCACTGTCCGCGATTCGCCCAGCAGTGAAAGCCGATTACCGTATCGGCCAGCATATAGACGAAGTTGTGCTTCGGATCGGCGGTCAGCGAATTGGGGTCGCCCACGCTGACCAGCTGCGTTTGCACGGTGCTGATCGTGACCGTCGGGATGAGCGCCGCCGCAATCTCGTATACCGACGAAGCGTCGGGACTGGTGCTCGAGCCCGGCTGTCCGTTGTTGTTGAGAGCGCCGGTCACCGCGGTTGACGGCATCTGGACCAGCTTGAAGTTCTGTCCAAACTCATCGGCGACTACCCCCTGATGCTTCACCGGGTTAACCACCGCCTGTCCGCCGGGGCCTTCACCGAACGGTGGCAGCACTCCGAGTCCGGGCACCAGCACAGTCGGCGACGTGGCCGGCGAACCCGTGGTGACCAGCGAATTAAAGTTCAAGCCAAAGGCCTCGTCGTTGAATTCCGGGCTAATCAGAATGATGTTGGTCGAAGAGTCGTAGCCGATGCCGTCGGTGGTCGCGCCTAGATCCTGGTACGTTATCGGGACCAGCGGTACGGTCGTCGTGTTGAATAACACGTTGCTGCCGTCGCCCGACACGAACAGCAGGTGCGTGTTGGGATTCGTCGTGAGGGAATCCACCGTCTGACCAAGGCTCGTCACGGAGGCCGCGTTAAAGGTCGGCGGCTCGGTCGAGGTGTCGATTAGCGCGATGTCGTGCGATCCGCCGACGACCAAAATGTTCTGCACCGGATCAGCGACGAGTCCGCCCCAGATGCCCTGGTCGCTAAGGCCCGGGCATGGGATCGTATTGGTCACCGTGTGCGTGCTGGTGTCGATTTCATAGACGTTGACGGTGTCGTCCGCCAGCCTGCCCTCCGCGTAAATCCGGCCGGTCTTCGAGCTGAACACCACGCCGAGCGGCTGAATCGAGTTCGACAACTCGATTAGCCCGAGAATCGGGCTCGTGGCGCCAACCGTCAGATCGACTACCGCCAACTGAGCACTGCCCGGCACCGACGCGGCGTTCGCGTCGCTCGAATTCAGCCCGTTGCGAACCCCTGCGCCACCCGAAAGCGTGTATATCGGAACGTAACCGACGTTGTTTATCGGATCTATCCCGATCAAACCCTGACCGGTTGGGGTCTGCCCGGGCGTGGGTGAAGCGGTTGGTTTGCCACCGCCGCCTCCAGAGCACGAGGCGCACGGATCGCATCCCGTCGTGTTCAGAGACATCCACCCAACCGCTAGTAGCAGACAAACAGCCAGCCCCGCCCATCGAGAGGTCATAATCGATCTCCTAACGCGTTACATCGCGAAATCCGCGTACCGCCCTGCGAGATTCGCTTGCCCGCTCAGAACTTCCAAAAACGCTCCGGCGAACATAGTTAAATGCCGGATGAGTAGCAACCCATTCTCAGTACGACGGCTGACCGATTGGTTTGTCGATTGACAGCGCCCGCGTTCGCATATTAACGTGTGACAACTGCAACCGTTTGCAGCCTTATCGAGAGCGGCGGAGGGACATGGCCCGCTGATGCCGCAGCAACCGGCCCGCGATGGGTGCTGGTGCTAACTCCTGCAGGAGACCTTCGCGTGAGCGTCTCTTGGAAGATAAGGCGAGAGTATTTAGCCCTCGTCCTACCGTTCCCGCAGGATTTTTCACCAATCTTCCATCGGCACCGACCGCGTTGCACTCTCGAATAGGCGGGAGATGCGCGAGGACGTGGCAAAGGATCGAATACTGATAGTTGGCGTCGGAGGACTAGGCGTCCCCGCATTGTGGGCGCTCGCACGGGCGGGCGCAGACAGGCTGACGCTGGTCGATCCCGACCCGGTCGAGCTGTCGAATCTCGCCCGTCAGGTGATCTATCGCACTGCGGATATCGGCAGGCCCAAAGTCGAAGCGGCGGCGCGATGGCTCGGCGAGCGATTTCCCGGCGTCAAGGTCGAGCGGCATGCGGTTGCGCTTGACCAGTCCAACGCGGCGCGTCTAGTCGCCGACCACGATTTCGTAATCGACGCGACCGATAGTCCCGCCGCTAAATTTCTGATCAATGACACCTGCATCGCGGCGCGGACGCCGTTCATTTATGGCGGGGTGGTCGGGATGACCGGGCAGGCGATGACCGTAATTCCCTGCGAGACCGCATGCATCCGATGCGTGTTCGAAACGCCGCCCGACGGCGAGGAAATCCAGAACTGCCGCGAGGCGGGAATCGTCGGTCCGGTCGCGGGCGCGATTGGCGAGATGCAGGCGGGCGAGGCGATGCGCGCCTTGCGCGCGCAGACGTTCTTGCTTGCAGGAAAAATTCTCACATACGACGCGTCCCGCTCGAGCCGGGTGCGTATTACGAGGGTCAGTCCGCGCCCGGGATGCGGCTGCGGCGCGTGGCGACAGGCACATCACGAAGCGCAAGCGCCAGGCCGGTAAAAAGGAATCGAGGAAACGATGAGCTACATCACCAATTTGAAATGTCGCGAATGCGGCCAGGAGTACCCGATAAGCCCGCTCCACGTCTGCGAGACGTGCTTCGGCCCGCTCGAGGTCACTTACGACTACGCGCGGATTCGCGCGGCCATCTCGCGCTCGATAATCGAGAAGCGGCCGCACAATCTGTGGCGCTATCGCGAGTTGCTGCCGGTCGATTTCAACGAGCACGACGTTGTCGGCCCCAACTCCGGCTTCACCCCGCTGCTGCATTGCAAGCGGCTCGGCGCGGAACTCGGCCTCAAGCATCTCTATATAAAGGACGACACCGTCAATCATCCGACGCTCTCGTACAAGGACCGCGTCGTCTCGGTGTCGATTACCAAGGCGCGCGAGTTCGGCTTCACCACGGTGTCGTGCGCAAGCACCGGCAATTTGGCGACCGCGGTCGCGGCGCACGCGGCGCGCGCGGGACTGCAATGCTACATCTTCATGCCCACTGGGGTGGAGGCCGGCAAAGTAGTCGGCTCGACGATCTACGGCGCCAAGGTGATCACGATTCGCGGCAACTACGATGACGTCAATCGGCTGTGCAGCGAGATCGCCGACAAGTACGGCTGGGCCTTCGTCAATATCAACCTGCGCCCCTTTTATACCGAGGGCGCAAAGACCTTCGGCTTCGAAGTCGCCGAGCAACTCGGCTGGCGCCTGCCGGACCATATAGTTGTACCGACCGCCGGCGGAACGATTCTGCCGAAGATCGCGAAAGCGTTTAAGGAGTTCAAGGAAGTCGGGCTGACCAAGGGCGGCGAGTTCAAGATTCACTCGGCCCAGGCCGCCGGCTCGGCGCCGGTAATCCACGCGCTGCACAAGCACACCGACCTGATAACGCCGGTGAAGCCCGACACGATCGCGAAGTCGATCGCGATCGGCAATCCCGCCGACGGCTTCTACGTGCTCAAGGCGGTGCGCGATTCGGGCGGATGGGGCGACGCCGCCACCGACCCGGAGATCATCGACGCGATCAAGCTGCTCGCGCGCACCGAAGGAATTTTCGCGGAGCCGGCCGGCGGCACCACGCTCGCGGTCGCAATCAAGCTCGTCAATCAGGGCCGCATCAAGGCGGATGAAACCGTGGTCGTGTCGATCACCGGCAACGGCTACAAGACGCTCGAGGCAGTCGCCACCGCGATCGATCAACCGTCGATAATCGACGCGCGCCTCAAGGATTTCGATGCGTTGTTCGATCGGCTCACGAATGGAAAACGCGCAACCGACAGCGCCGCCTAGCCTTGTTTGGGTTATGCGGCGAGCATAAGTGTAGCAATTCAACCAGGAGGCTAGTCCCCAATCATGGCAGTACGCGTCAGAGTTCCAACTCCACTTCGCAGGTTCACCGCTGGCGTCGATGAAGTCCCGGCCGACGGCGCGTCGATCAAGGCGGTGATCGAAGACCTCGAACGGCGCCATCCGGGGATGCGCGAGCGGCTGCTCGATGAAAAAGGCGACATCCGCCGCTTCGTCAATATTTATTTGAACGGCGACGACATCCGCTTCCTCGATGCGATCAACTCCAAGGTAAAGGATGGCGACGACATCTCAATCGTTCCCGCGATTGCCGGCGGACGCTGACACCTTCACCCGAGACGGTACGAGCGAACGCGTCGCGCCGTTGAGTGAGATCGTGCCGGTCGGGCGCGCATACAGCGTGCTGGACCTCGTCGGCAACACTCCGCTGCTGGAGATCAAGCGGCTGACTGCGGGATTGATTCCCGCCGGCGTGCGGATCTTCGCCAAGCTCGAAGGCTTCAACCCCGGCGGCTCGGTCAAAGATCGGCCGGCGAAGAAGATGCTCGAGGTGGGAATAGCAGAAGGCAAGCTGAAGCCGGGCAAGGTGATCCTCGACTCGACCTCGGGCAACACCGGGATCGCGCTAGCGATGCTCGGAGCGACGCTCGGCTATCCGGTCGAGCTGGTGATGCCGTCGAACGTGAGCCGCGAGCGCAAGAAAATCGTCGAAGCGTACGGCGCGAAGATTCATTTCTCGGATCCGATGGAAGGCTCCGACGGCGCGATCGTCATGTGCCGCAAGCTGCTCGCGGAAAACCCCGCGCGCTACTTCAAGCCCGACCAGTACAACAACGAGGCTAACGCGCTGGCGCATTTCGAAACCACCGGCCCGGAAATCTGGCGCCAGACGCGCGGCGAGGTCACCCATTTCGTCGCCGCTATCGGCACCGGCGGCACCGTGATGGGCACCGGCAGGTTTCTGAAATCAAAGCGCCGTGCGATCAGAGTGATCGCGGTCGAGCCGGACGATGCGATGCACGGGCTCGAGGGCCTCAAGCACATGGCGAGCTCGATCGTTCCGGGCATCTACCACGAAAAAGAGCTCGACGACAAAATCCAGGTCGGCACCGAGGAGGCGTACGAGATGGTGTACGCGCTCGGGCAGACCGAGGGCATCCTGGTCGGGCAATCGTCGGGGGCTGCGATAATCGCGGCGCTCAAACTGGCGCGTACGATTCGCGCAGGCACCATCGTCACCGTGTTCGCCGACTTCGGCGACAAATACCTCTCGACGAATTTGTGGATCGGATGGCAGGAATGGCGGCGCGAGCGCCTGCAACAAGTTATCGCCAAGTGGAAAAACAAATAACCCAAATGGAACGTATCCACGAACGCTACTACCTGAGCTATCCGCGCACGCTGATCAAGGAGCCAATCCTTTATCAGCTGGTGAAGAAGTTCGACCTCGTTTTCAATATCCGCGGCGCCAGCGTGTCCGAAGAGATGGGCCTGGTCGCGGTCGAATTCGAAGGCACCAACGATCAGATCGAGCGCGCGCTGGCGTGGCTGCGCAGCACCGGCGTCACGGTCGAGCCAATCGAAAAAAACGTGATCGAGTAGAGTCGCGAGCGCGCGATGACTCTGACGGACGCGCAAATCGATCGCTACAGCCGTCAGATAATCGTGCCGAGCGTCGGCGGCCGCGGCCAGGAACGCCTGCTCGCCGCGCGGATGCTGCTGGCCGGCGATGCCCGCGATATCGAAGGGCCGCTCGGGTACATGGCCGGCGCAGGAGTCGGATTCATCACGGTCAAAGCCGCGGTAACCATCGAAACAATTGCCGCGATGCGCGAACTGAATCCCGACGTAACCGTGACGGATGAACTAAAAGCGCCGGTTGACCTGGCGCTGCTGATCGTCGGAAGTGAAGCGGCGCGAAAAGTTGCGGAGCAGATTTTGCGCGATGGCGTTGTGCGAGCATTGGTCCTCGCGCGGCTCGACGCGCCCGGGAAAATCACCGTTGTCCCTGATATGGGGAACGCGCCATCCGCCGACGCGCAGTTCGGTACTCGCACGGAAGCCGCGGAGTTCATCGCGATGCTCGCGACGGCGGAGGCATTCAAGCTGGTCGCCGGCTACGGAGAAAATCCGTCGCGCGCGACAATCGAGTTCGACGGCTACGCAACCTCGGTGCGTGTCCATCCATAATGTACAAACTCTGGATGTTCGATTTCGACAACACCATCGCGCGGCTCGAGCCCGAGGTCGATTGGGCCGGCGGACGGCTCGTGCTCGAACCTTACCTGCGATCAGTCGGCGCGCCCGACGAACTGTTCGCGCGAATCCCGCGCGGTAATCTCCCCCTCTACGACGCCTACCGCACGCTCATGCTCGCCGAATCCAACCAGGCGCGGGTCACCGAAAACCTCCGGCACGCTTCTGAAATAATAGAGAAAATCGAACTGGCGGGAGTCGATCGCGCGCAACCGCTCGAAGGCGCCGTCGAAATACTGGCGGCATTGAAGAAGAGCGGCGCCGTGATCGCAATCGTAACGTCCAATTCGTCGAGAACGGTCAAGCGCTGGTTCGACCAGAATGCGCGCGTCTCGATCGATGCGATCGTCGGGCGCGACACACTACTCGGACTCAAGCCGGCGCCCGACATGCTGATTCGCGCACTCGAAACATTTTCCGTCGACCGAGCCGAGGCCGCATTCGTCGGCGACAGCGACGCCGACATCCGCGCGGCACAAAGTTCCGGCGTGCGATTCTATGGAATCGCGCCCACCGACAGCGCGCGCGATCGATTGCTCGCGGCGGGTGCCGAAGAAATCTTCGGCTCACCCGCAGCACTGGCGATTCATCTCAATTTGCCCGCGGGACGGTCTCAGTCCTCCTGACGAAACCGATATAGACTCGCGGTCTTGTTTCCTTCGACGAGATTAAGTAACTTGTGTAGTTCAATAAGTAATCTATTCTTAAGGAGCATCAGTTTTAGCCGATGGATCAAGGGTTTACCTTGTGGTTTACGGGCCTGTCCGGGGCGGGAAAATCAACGCTTGCGAACCTGGCCGCCGAGGAATTGCGCATGCGCGCGCACCGCGTCGAAATCCTCGATGGCGACGAAGTTCGCACCAATCTCTCCAAGGGACTGGGTTTTTCCAAGGAGGATCGCGACATCAACATCCGGCGGATTGGCTACGTTTGCAATCTGCTGGCGCGCAACGGCGTCATCGCGATTTCCGCAGCGATTTCTCCCTACCGCGACGTGCGCGACGAAGTACGCAGCTCGCATCAGCGCTTCTTCGAAGTGTTCGTCCGCTGCACCATCGACAAGCTGGTCGAGCGCGACGTGAAGGGACTCTACAAGAAGGCGCTGGCCGGCGAGATCAAACATTTCACCGGCGTGTCGGACCCGTACGAAGAACCGCTCAAGCCCGAACTGATCGTCGACAGCAGCACCGAGACCGTCGATGAGAGCCTGGGCAAGCTGCTCGGGCGGCTCGAGCAGTTGAACTACATCAACAAGGGAGCACGACGATGAGCGTGCGCGAAGACGCAATCTCGGCGCACGGCGGCGGCGAGTTGGTCGATCTGAAGGCGCCGGCCTCTGAGCGCGCTGCGCTGGCGGCGCATGCGGCCAAGCTCGCGAGCGTGACGCTCAACGCGCGCGACATCGCCGACCTCGAGATGCTCTCGACCGGTGCGTTCTCTCCGCTGACGGGCTTCATGGGCGAGGCCGATTACACGCGCGCGCGCGATGAGATGCGGCTGGCGTCGGGCGTGCCGTGGTCGATTCCAATCACGCTCGGGGTCGGTGAGGCGGTCGCGAAATCGCTCAAGACCGGAAGCGAGATTGCACTCGCGACTGAAGACGGCAAGCGGCTGGCGATTCTCAAGCTCGCGGAAATATTCAAAGTGGATCGCAAAAACGAAGCGCAGAACGTGTTCGGTACTTCGGAGGACGCGCATCCGGGAGCCAAGAACGTCACCTCGATGCCGGCGTACTGCCTCGCGGGCAGGGTCACGCTGATCGAGGAGATACCGGGGCGCACGTTTCTCGAGTTTCCGCGCGAGCCGCGGCAGACGCGCGCGGCATTTCGCGAGCGCGGATGGAAAAAGATCGTCGCCTTCCAGACTCGCAACCCGACCCATCGCGCGCACGAGTACATTCAGAAGGCGGCGCTCGAAATCTGCGACGGGCTGATGATTCATCCGCTGGTCGGTGAGACCAAAGGCGACGACGTGCCCGCCGCGGTCAGGATGGAGACCTACAAGGTGCTGCTCGATGCTTACTACCCGAAGGACCGCGCGATGATCGGCGTGTTCCCGGCGCACATGCGCTACGGCGGCCCGCGCGAGGCGATACTGCACGCGATCGCGCGGCGTAATTACGGCTGCACGCATTTCATCGTGGGGCGCGATCACGCGGGCGTCGGCAACTATTACGGCAGCTACGACGCGCAGAAAATCTTCGAGCGCTTCAAGCCCGAGGAACTCGGAATCACGCCGCTGATGTTCGAGAACACGTTTTACTGCAAGCGATGCAACTCGATGGCGTCGTACAAAACCTGTCCGCACAGCGACGCGGATCGCGTAATCCTGTCGGGCACGAAAGTCCGCGAGATGCTGCGGGCCGGCCAAGCGCCGCCGCCGGAATTCACGCGCCCGGAACTCGCCGCGATCCTGGTGCAAGCGATGCGCGACGCGAAGTAAATCGCGCGCAGCTTTATTGACGACGCAAGCCGGCGGTCTTCGGCCCGCCGGCCTTTCATTTGATGAGATGAAACCCGCTGCGCCCCGCTGCGCTGCGGTCAAACGTCGCGGTGTATTCGCAGCCGAGCCGGGCATTCGCCGCGGCAATCAGGCTGTCCGAGAAGCCCGCGCCGTCCTCGTAATCCCGAAGGGCCGCGCGAGCGTCCTCGGAATGTTCAATCGATAGTTGGCTCGTATCGAAAAGCACACGGAGCGCGCTAACGACAGCCGAACGGGGCAATTTGTAAGAGCTTTCCAGCACCCACACAACTTCGGCGAGCACTACGCGATTGACAAAGGCGGGCTCCTGCGGCGAGCATTCGTGCTCGATGAACCGGGTAGCTGCACGGAACTGGCCCGGGTCATCCGCAACGATGTACCGGACCAGAATATTGGTATCGATCCCCTTCACCGCCTCGCAAACCTGCTCCTGATGCCTTCGTCCATCTGCTCGATAGTGAGCCTGCGCCGGACAAAGGGAGCAAGCATTCCTCTGAGTTGACGCACATCTACGTTTTTGGGGATCAACACGACCTTTCCGTCTCGCTCGATCACGAACTCAATCTTGTCGCCGGACCGTAGCTTGAGATGGTTTCGGACCTTTGCCGGGATTGTAGTCTGGCCCTTTTTTGTTAGCGTCGAGATGCTCATCTTCCTTAAACCAAAAGTCTATTCCTTACCTGAGGTAAGGATATCACAGGAGCGCTGTAAGGCAAAGGCGCAGCAATCCGCGTCAAGATTGCAGCGCGCGCGTCTGCGCGGCGCGCTTGGCGCGACCGGGGTCGCCGGACCAGGTCCAGGCGTGCTCGGTGCGGCTCACGCCTATGAGCACGCCCAGGAATGCTGACGGGTGGATGAACAGTTCGGCGAGGCCGGCCTGGTCGCGGGTGTGCGCGGCGAAGCGGGAACCGCGCGCTTGCAGGCGCTGTTCGAGCGCGCCGACGTTGTCGGTCTCGACGAAGAACATGTAGAGCGAGTCGCCGCGGCGTCGATGGAACCGGCCCATCGCAAGGTTCGGGTCGGTGATCTGCGAGATCTCGACGCGGTCAAGGCGCGCGGGAGGATCGAACAACGTGAGCGTGCCAGTGTAGCCGAACTGCTTGCTCTCGATCGGACTGAACTTCGCCGCGTCGAGGGCGAAGATACGCGCATAGCGATCGGCCGCCGTCTTCCAGTCGGCGACGACGTTGGTGACTTCGTAGATCCATTTTATCGCGCCGACGGGCGCTCGCTCGTGATGCTGAGAGATGACGGTGCGCATCCCGAACGTCGCGGCGGGATCGAGATAGAGTTGTCCGGCGGATTGATCGAAGCTGACGCCGCTCTTCGTCAGAAGGTGCGCAGCCGCATCGAGGTCATCTACCGAAAATCCCGCGCCGAACAGTCCGCTGCCCCACTTGCCGATGAAATCCTGGACCGGGCCGGCGCCGTCGGGTTCGAGAAGTTCGATCAGACTCGACCCTGCTTGCATCGTGCTGCGCTTAGCGGATAGCGGCGCGGACTTGTCGCGACGGACCAGCTCTCCGCCGAAGACTTCGGTAACGACTTTCTCGGCCGTGCTGCTGTCCGCGACCGCGATCTGAACTCTGTCAACCCGTTTGAGCATCGTCGGAATTTTCTCCTCGCACTATTGCAGCGGCGGCTCGTCGTCGGGCGGCGCGATCACCGGCGACCCATGATGCATCACCATGAACCACGCGTTGCCCACGCGCTCGAAGACGTTGGTGGCGAGCACGTTGGAGCGCTGGGTGCCGTCGTAGCCGCGCTGCGTGAGATTTTCCTCGACCACCACAATCGCGAGGTCGCCGCTGATCATCACTTCGATCTCGCCGAGCACGAACTTCATCTCGAACACGTGGTCGAAGATGCGCTCCCAGCTCGACATGATTGGGCCCCATCCGGAAAGTTTGCGCCAGCCGGGATGGATGCAAATGATGCGCGGGTCTTTGAGCCAGATGGTCTCCATCTTTTCTACGTCCAGACTTTCGAACGCGGCGTAGAAGGCGCGGTTGGCGGCCAGCACTGATTCACGATCTGACATTTGTTTCACAGCGTAGTTTTTCGGATTAGCAGGCGCCAGCGCAAGGTTCATGTCGCGGGCGAAAGTTTCTGCGCGAGGGCGGCGCCGGAAGCCTGCCATTTGATTGCGTCGTCGATCAGCGTTGCGATTTTGCGCGCGGCCTGCGCGATTGGCACGCCACCGCGATGGATGTTCGAGATGACGGTGCGGTCGGGCTCGCTCGATTTCAGCGTGGGACGATAGATCACGTATGCGCTCAGACTTTCGGCGGTGACGAGTCCCGGGCGCTCGCCGACTATCATGCAGACGACGTTGGGGCGCAGGATTTCGCCGAGATGGTCTTCGATTCTGACGCGGGCGTTGCGGATGAAGATCGGTTTCAGGAGCCGGTAGCGCGATGCAAGCATCTTCGTGAGCGTGTGCAGAAGCGGTGCTGCGTTTTTTTCGACGGCGGCCGATGAAAGTCCGTCGCCGATGCATAGCAGGACGCTCGGCATCGTAGATTTACCGCGCTGCTTGAGGCGCGCGACGCGCTTTGCATCAACGTCGGTAAGACGGCGGCCGCGCTCGGGATAGCGGATGTAGTCCTCGCGCGTGAGGGCTTGCGAGTGGACTTCGAGCAGGCGGTTGCGACCCGGCCAGTCGCGCGCTACTTCGGTCATGACCGCATCGACGGCGCGCGCGTGATCGGCGCGAAGCGCAAGCATCGCGGCCGTGGTGTAGCGCGTGCCCGCGCGGCCGAGACCGAGGCGCGCCGGGGTCGATTTGCGCATCGAGTCGAAATCGGTATTTGCGCCGGGATCGATCTTTTTCAATTCTGGTCCATCACGATTCGTGCATCGCCGGCGCGTGCGGTGAGACGGCCTTCGTGCAAGATGCCGCGCGTTTCGCACCATTGCTCGAATTCGGGCGCGGGACGCAGGTTGAGGACGGCGCGCAGCGCGGCGGCGTCGTGGTAGCTGGTCGATTGGTACGAGAGCATCACGTCGTCGCCCATCGGCACCGCCATGAAATAGTTGCATCCGGCGGCGGCGAGCAGCACCGCAAGATTTTCGCAGTCGTTCTGATCGGCGCGCGCGTGATTGGTGTAGCATGCGTCGGCGCCGTGCGGGACGCCGAGCAGCTTGCCCATCAGGTGATCCTCGAGACCGGCGCGAATGATTTGCTTCGCGTCATAGAGATATTCGGGACCGATAAATCCGACCACGGTGTTGACCAGGAGCGGCGAGTAGCGCCGCGCGAGGCCGTAGCATCGCGCCTCGAGCGTGACCTGGTCGCTACCCTCGTGCGCATCGGCGGAGAGCTCGGAGCCCTGCCCGGTCTCGAAGTACATCAGGTTCGGTGAGCGCAGCCGCCCGGTCTCGCGAATCATCGCGTAGCCGTCGTCGAGCATCGCGACCGTGATGCCGAAGCCGGCGTTGCCTTTTTCAGTACCGGCGAGACTCTGGAACATGATGTCCATCGGGGCGCCGGCTTCGAGCGCGCGCATCTGGGTGGTGATATGGCCGAGCACGCAGTTCTGCGTGGGCACTCCTGTCCGCTCGATGATGTCGGCGGTGAGCTCGAGCATGCGGCGGATGTTTTCGGGATCGTCGATGCACGGGTTGATTCCGATGAGCGCATCGCCGGTCGCATAGGCGAGGCCTTCATAAGTGGCGGCTGCGATCCCCGTGAGATCGTCGCGCGGATGGTTGGGCTGCAGGCGTGTCGAGAGCCGTCCCGCGAGACCAAGCGTGGTGCGCGCGCGGGTCACGACGCGAATCTTCGACGCGATCGCAATCAAATCGAGGTTGGTGCATAGCTTGGCGACCGCGGCGGCGATCTCGGCGGTGATTCCGCGGCCGGCCGCGAGGATCGCGTCGCCGGTGGTCGCGTCGTCGAGCAGCCATTCGCGAAACTCGCCGACGGTCCTGCCGCGCACGCCGGCGAAGGCGTCCCGGTCGAGCGCGTCGTCGATAACGCGCGTCACTTCGTCGCGATCGTAGGCGACGACCGGATTCTCGCGAAGGTCGTTCAGGGTCAAATCGGCGAGCACGGTCTTGGCCGCGATGCGTTCCTGCTCGGAGCGCGCGGCGATGCCGGCGAGATCGTCGCCCGAGCGCGCTTCGTTGGCGCGCGCGAGCAATTCCCTGATCGAGCGGAAGCGGTAGGACTTGCCCAGCAATCGGGTCGTGAGTTTCATTCCAGGATGTGCAGCACAGTCATGCGGCGAAATGGAAAACGCGGACGCTGCTGATGAGTGCGTCGCGCCATTCGATCAGTTCGAGCACGTGCGGCGGATTTGCGGCGTCGAGATTCGAGTGACGGCGGTATTCAACCGCGGCGCGATCGCCCGATTCGGTGACGGTGAGAATCTCGAAGCGCAGTTCGGTGTAGCGCTCGAGGCCGCGGCGCGCGTACACGCCGATTTCGTGATGGCCATTAAGCGACAACCTGCCCAGCTCGGGGTAGATTTTCGCGATGAGCGCGCTCTGATGAGTCGCGTCGCGAGTATAGAGCGCGACGACGCGCGCCGGATCGCGGCTTTCCCACGCACTCTTCCATGCTTCAACGCGGGCGCTCGAGGTGGGCATAGAGACAACCTAACGCGGCGCGGGGATAAGTGGAAATGGCGGGTGACAACAACTCATACCATCGGTAGTGGTTCCGGGACGGTGCTACCACCATCGGTAGCTTCGTTCCGTCAGAAATTGTTTTTGCGGAAAGCCGGAGGCGTCCGATACTGGGTGAGCCTGGCGAGCGTGGCGTATCCTTATACATACCGTAAAAGTTAGCAAAGAAAATCGAGCGTGATCAGGCTGAAAAGTTCATCCCTGAACTCCGGCCCTGGAAGCAGGATTCACCGCAGGGTCGAGCGCGCGGCGACTTGAGACGAACGGATTCACCAAGAACGGCCAGCCGTGCGCAGCACTGATTCCAATCACCGAGGACACCGACTTCGAGGCGCTGGCGCTGTCCCCGGAACAAGCGTTTTTGGAAAGTCATCGATGACGTCATCGCGGGAGGAAAAGGGAGAGGGCTTTGTCGATCTGGCGGATCTCTAACGATCCGCGCCGATCGCCAGACTCGCTAGCGCGCGATGGGATGCCGCCATAAGATACCACTTCGTCGGTCAGGAGACCGTCGCGTAACCGGCGCGCGCATTCGGAGCGGAGGCAGAATCTTGAATCGCGCGCGAAACGCAATGAAAATTCGTCGTCGAGCGGGTGGAGACTCTGAGACGATGGATTGTGAGTAGTCACAATCTGAACTACACTGTTCTTGATGCCGAAGCGAGCAGTCAAGCTCGGCCCTGATGCGGTGCGCCAGTTCAAGGCGCTCAGCGCCGCCGAACGTTCGCGGCTCAGGACTGAAATGTTGGCTTCGCTCGGCGAAGATGATGCGACGGTGGAGAACATCAATCGCTTCCGTTTGAGGCGGCCCTCGGGGCAGTTTGAGTTCGAGTTTCGAAGCGGCGATTTGCGCGTCTTCTATCGCGTCGAAAAGGGCCTGGTGTTCGTCGACGCCATCGGACGTAAGCGCGGCAACCAGCTGCTCATCGGCGGCATTAAGGTAATCATATGAAGATCGAAAACCTTCGCGAGGTGAAGACGCGGTTTAGCCGCTACGTTAAGGAGCTGCCCAAGAGCGGCTCGGTCGTGATCACCAAGAACGGCCGGCCATGCGCAGCGCTGATTCCAATCACCGAGGACACCGACCTCGAGGCGCTGGCGCTGTCCCGGAACAAGCGTTTTTGGAAACTGATCGACGACGCGATCGCGCGCGGGAAAAAAGAAGGTTTTGTCGATTTGACGGATCTCTAACGCGCCGCGTCCGTGACTGGAAACGCTTAAGGCAATCGCACCATCGCTGTCGCCGAGGTTCGGTAGCGCGCGACCCATCGCCTGCATAAGATACCAGTCCGCCTATGAGACCGATTCGACTGCTTGCTGTCGCTGCTTTGATCGCGGTCGCTTCGATTGCGCATGCGGCGCAGACCGGGAATCTCAAGCTCGATGTGATGGGCGACGATGGGGCGGGGGCCAAGAATCCGGCCCATGTGATCGCGGCGGATGGGAAGGAGGCAGGGCAAGTTACGGCGGGATCGTCGATTGCGCTGGCGCCGGGGGAATACAAAGTTGTGTTGCCGATTGTCGGCGGGCAGATCGTCAAGGACGGTGTTCAGATCGAGGCTGGGCGCACTCACACAGTGCTGATTCAAAATGTTGCGGTGCTGCAGGTCAGCGTCAAAGACAAGACCGGCAACGATCCCGGCTTTGGCGTGACCGTGACGAGCACCGACCCGCCGCATACGAAGGTCGCCAGCTTTATTTCGGGCGACAAGTACCTGTTCGCGCCGACCCAGGTGGATATCCACGTCGATGCGCCGCCGCAGGGTTACGACTGGCATGCAGTGCCGCTCGCGCCGGGGCATCGCGCGCTGCTGACGCTCGACGAAGTGATGAAGGCCGAGCTGGTGGTGCAACCGGTGATGTCGAAGATTCCGATCGACAGCTCGACGCGCGTGGTAATTTTGCGCGCGGGCACGCAGACTAAAGTCGCGGAGAGCGACCCCGGAGTTGAGCATCGCTTCAAACTTGAGCCGGGCGACTACGACGCGTACGTGGAAAACCGGTCGGGCAAGGGCAAGCCGTTCGCGACCGCGGCTGGAATCCATCTCGACTCCGGCGCCAAGGTGGAACGGACGGTCCCGCTGGACTAAATAAGAAACGAGAGGACAGATGGCAAGCGAACGACAGAAAGAAATCAAGCGGCGGCGCAAACGGAAAAAATCGAGACTGCAGGCGAAGACTCGGGAGTCGAGGAAGAAGGCGCGCAAGAAGCGGTAGGCGGAATGGCACCGAGAGAATAATCGCCTGCGCGGCGGGCGGTATGGGTGACCCCTGCACCCAGTGAGAAAGTGAAAAACGCAAAGTTGCGCGCGGCGCGCTGCTTTGCTCTCAGGGACGGCGTACAGATGATAGATGCGCCGTTCCGATTTGAGCAACCAACCCCTCTCTTCACAAGAGGGGAACCGGACCGGAGAGTTGGCGATGGAATACGAGACGCTTCTCTATGACGTGGCGGATGAGGTCGCGACGGT
Source organism: uncultured delta proteobacterium (assembly GCA_963717005.1). Taxonomy (GTDB): domain Bacteria; phylum Desulfobacterota; class Binatia; order Binatales; family Binataceae; genus Binatus. The sequence goes on along the minus strand of OY970324.1, from coordinate 1,757,223 downwards.
GACGCTCAATCGTCCGGCCAAGATGAACGCCTACACCACGGCGATGGGCGCCGAGATCACCGACGCGATGATTCGCGCCGACGCCGACGCGGACGTGCGCGTCGTCATCATTACCGGCGCGGGCGAGCGCGCGTTTTGCGCGGGCGCGGACATGTCGATGTTCGCGTCGGACATCAAGACCCGCGAAGCGAAGTCTGAAGGCAAGCAGGCGGCGACCGAACGGCGCGCTCGCGCGGTCGTGTCGCTGCCGCAGGTGATGCGCAATCTGTCCAAGCCGACGATTGCCGCGATCAATGGCTACGCGCTCGGCGTCGGATGCACGATTCCGCTGCTGTTCGACGTGCGCATCGCGTCGGACAACGCGAAGATGGGCGTCATTTTCCCGCGCGTCGGGCTGATGAGCGAGCTCGGATCGAGCTACCTGATGCCGCGGCTGATCGGGCTCGCGCGCACGGCCGAGATGATGCTGACGGGACGGCAATACACGGCGTCAGAATGTCTCGCGATGGGACTCGTCAGCCGCGTCGTGCCGCTCGCGAACCTGATGACGACGGCGCGCGAGCTGGCGGGCGACATGCTGCAATGCTCGCCGACCTCGCTCGCGTACACGCGCAAGGCGCTGTACCAGGGACTCGACGGGAATCTCGAAACCGCGATGGCGTTCGAGGGCTTCGCACTCGAGAAGTGCTACGTCAGCCCCGAGCATAAGGAATACGTCGCGGCGTTTCTCGAGAAGCGCAAGCCGAACTTCAAAAAGGCGAAGGCTTAGCGCCAGTCACTTCAGCGCGGAAAACGAGGTCGGCATCAGGATGCTGTTGGTGATCGAGGCGACGATCGGACCGTCGGCTTCGCTTTTCGCGCGCGCGTCGATCCATTCGGGATCGGCGGCGAAGGCGCCGAACTTCTTGTCACGATCCGCCAGCGATTCCCACTGCAGCATATAAACCAGGTCGGAACTCGACTCGCCGATCGCCACCGTCCAGAAGCCGACCTGCTTGATGCCGTGCTTCTCGAACAGGCGACAGGTCACCGTGCCGAAGCGTTTAATGATCGCGGGCAAGCGTCCCGCGACACAGTGATAAACGCGCAGCTCATAAACCATTTCGTTTACTCCTTAGCGAAGCAGATTGTTGGTCGAGGGGATTGTTCGTTCCGCATTTCGAGTAGCGCATCCGCTCAGATACCTGCGAGCTTGCGCGCGTATGCCGCCACCGTCTTGAAGTCGTACTCGCGGTAGGCTTGCAGTTTCTCGGCTTCGAAGCCGCCTTCGGCATGCACCGCCAGCACTTCCTGGTAGCCGCCGAAATCCGACGAGGTCAGATCGCCGATCAGGTTGAGCAGCCGCAAGCGCTTTTCGGCGTCGAAGCCTTTCGCGCCGCCCATGTACTTCAGCACGTAGGCGCGCGTCGCCTCACTCGTGAGATCTTCCGCCGCCGGACCGGTCACCAGCAAACCGCCCGCCAGGTCCTGCACGATTTGCACCGCTTGATGGTAGTTGTGGGCGAAGTGATACTTGGCGACGTTGGTGAGCAGCGTGTTCGGCACCGCGACGCCATCTTCGTAGGTGCAAGTTCGCGCGGCGTGCTCGATCAGGCCGCGCACCGTCGTATGATACGCCGCCAGATGGGTCAGCTTGTCGCGCACGTGTCCGGCGCGCGAGATGCCGTTGGCTTCCGCGATCGCATGGCCGGCGCCCGCCATCAGCTCGAGCAGCGGCAACTTGTACGACACCGCGGTGAAGCGATGGAATCGCACGAAGGTCAGCGCGAGCAATCCGGCGAAATCGATCTCGCCCTGCAGGAACACGCGCTCCTTCGGCACGAACACGTCGTCGAAGACCGTCAGCGTCTCCATCATCTTGTGCCGCGCGCTGATAGGATGCTCGAAATCATTTTTGTGCGAGCTGCCATGCGGCGACGCGAGCAGTTTCAGCCCCGGCGTGTTTACCGGCAGCGCGAACGCAACCGCGTAAGACCGGTCCTCGGCGCGCATCGCGCGCGTCGGCAGCACGATGACCTCATTGGTATTGGTCGAGACGCTGGTGTGGACCTTGGCGCCTCGCACGACGATTCCGTCGGGGCGCTCCTCGACGATTCGCACGTAGTAATCCGGATGGTCCTGCTGCGTCGGGCCGAGCGCGCGATCGCCCTTGACGTTGGTCTGCGCCACGGCCACCGCGAGATCGTTGTCGCGGCATTCGCGGTAGTACTTGTGGATGCGCTCGCGATACTCGGGCTTGCCCGCAGCCGCGAGCCGCTCGCCGATGATATGCAGCGCGAGCAGAGCGTCGGTGCCGATTTCCTTGATCAGCACCACCAGCGTGGCGCCCTCGCGGGTCGAGGCCGCGATCAGCGCGCTGCGCTTGAGCAGATCGTCGCCGTTTTGCGGAATATGGTAGTAGCGGCTGTATTCGTTGGCGCCGTCTTTCACGACCGCCAGCTCGCGATACTTCGGATCGTGCGCCATCCGGTAGTCGAGCGCGGCATGCTCGACCGCGATTCCGATGACCGGATGGGTCGTCACGTCCGCGACTTTCTCGCCGCGAAAAAACACCGCGCGTCCGTCGCGCAGCGAGCTCTTATATTGTTCAGCCGTCCGTAGTGCCATCGTAATTTGTCCTCGTCGGTAATCGCGCCGCTCTCGGGGTTCAGTTGCGACGCGTGCGAAACGCCAATATAGAAGCGGTGAGCGTTCGCTGTCCAACAGCCACGCGGGAGAGGCGCAATGGCGAGTCCGAAGATGTTCGACTTGAGCGGAGAGGTCGCCGTGGTCACCGGCGGCAATGGCGGAATCGGCCGCGGAATCGCGCTCGGCTTGGCCGAGGCCGGCGCGGCGGTCGCGATACTCGCGCGCAACCCGGAAAAGAATCGCGCAGTGGTGGACGAGCTCGCGAAGGCGGGAGTGCCCGCGATTGCCGTTCAGCTCGACGTGACGCGGCGCGACGACCTGCGCCCGGCCATGGAAGAAGTCGAGCGCAAGCTCGGACCGATCTCGATTCTGGTCAACAACGCAGGCATCGCGATCATGCGCAGCACCCTGAAGTTCCGGGCCGAGGATTGGGACCGCGTGATCGAAACCAACCTGAACTCGTGCTTTTTCCTGTCGCAGATCGCGGCGCAATCGATGGTCACGCGCAAGCGCGGCAAGATCATCAATATCGCGAGCGAGTATTCGCGCTTCGGCGCGCAGGCGGGGATACCCTATGCGGCTGCGAAAGGTGCGCTGGTGCAGACGACCAAAACGATGGCGATCGAGCTCGCGCCGCATAACATCCAGGTCAACGCGATCGTGCCGGGATGGATCGATACCGACATGACGGTCGGCGCGCAGAGCGGAAAAATGTTCGACGAGATAATCATGCGCACGCCGGCCGGCCGCTTCGGCAAACCCGAAGAAGTGGCCGGCGCCGCGATTTTTCTCGCCTCGCACGCATCGGATTTCGTAACCGGCTCGATCGTGTACGTGGACGGCGGCTACGCAATCAGGTGAGAACGCGCGCGCGCACGTGTAAGATGCCGCATCATGGCTCGACGCAAACCCAATCCCTCCGCGCATCCTGAGTCCGCGCGTCATGAGCACGGCTTGCCCGCGCTCAAGCCGTTGCGCGTGCTGGTCGCGGGCGAGGTAATCCTCGATCGATATTTGTGGGGCGATGTCGCTCGGATTTCGCCCGAGGCGCCGATTCCGATCCTGCGGGTGCAGCGGCGCGAGGAGAAGCCGGGCAATGCGGGCTTCGTGATGGCGAATTTGCGCGCGCTCGGCGCCGATGTCAGCGCGCTCAGCGTCGTCGGTTCGGATCGCAACGGCAGCCTGCTGCGCGAAATTTTCGCCGATCTCGGAATCAACACGCGCTCGATTCTGATCGATCCCGACCGCCCCACTATCGTCAAGGACCGGATGCTCGGTTCGGTGCAGGCGGCCCATCGCGCGACCCAGCAACTGCTGCGCGTCGATGAGGAAGATCCAAGTCCGCTCAAGCCTGCGCGCGAGCGCGATCTGATTGCGCGCCTGAAGACGGAACTCCGCAACTGCGACGGCGTGCTGATCTCGGATATCGACAAGGGGATGCTGACTCCCGCGGTGTTGCGGGCGCTTATAGACGGCGGCCGTGCGCGCGGTATCCCGGTGATAATCGATCCGCGCCGCACCGACGATTTTTCCATTTATCGCGGCGCGACCGCGCTCACGCCCAATCGCCACGAAACCGAAGTCGCGACCGGAATGCGCCTGACAGATCGCGGCGCATGGCGGATAGCGGCCGAGACTCTCGTGCGCAAGCTCGGGTTGGAGGCGTGTCTCATCACGCTCGACCGCGACGGCATGTATCTCGCCGAGCGTGGCGGCAAGGACACCTACGTCTCGACGGCGCCGCGCGAGGTTTACGATGTTACCGGCGCGGGCGACGTGGTGCTGAGCGTGTTCGGGATGTTTTCGATCGCGGGCCTCGGCTTCTCCTCGGCGGCTACGATCGCGAACCTGGCCGCGAGCATCGAGGTGACCCGCATCGGCACCGAAGTGATCACGCGCGAAGATCTCTCTCGCGCGTTGAGTCCGGCGCACGCCAGCTACGAACGGAAAATCCATTCGATGGAAGAACTGAAGGCGGCGCTCGAGCACGATCGTCGCGCCGGGCGGCGCATCGCCTTCACCAACGGATGCTTCGACCTGCTGCACGCCGGGCATATCCAGAGTCTCGCGTTTGCGCGCGCGCAGGCCGACGTGCTGGTGGTCGGTCTCAACAGCGATCGCAGCGTGCGCCAGCTCAAGGGGATCGGACGCCCGATCTATCCGGCGGCGGAGCGCGCGCGAATCCTGGCGGCGCTCGAAGCCGTCGATTACGTAGTGGTGTTCGAAGAAACGCGCGCCGAAAAAATCATTCGCGCGGTCAAGCCCGACGTTCTGATCAAGGGCGAGGACTGGCGCGGGAAAGAGGTTGACGGCCAGGCGTTCGTCGAGTCGCGCGGGGGACGAGTTGCGCTCGCGCCGTTGCTGGGCGGACGTTCCACCAGCGCGACTATCGATCGGATGAGTTCCCGGCCGCGAGCGAAGATAAACGGCGCGTGATTTGATCGGTGAACTGCTTGAGTTCCGGCAACGCGAGCATCCAGGCGCCCAGGAAATAAAGTCCGCCGTAGGTTGAAAGGATCGCGAGGCCCTGGATGCGCGGTCCGAATCCCGCCATCTCAAGCTTCATGAAGAACCCGATTGCCGCGGCTCCCAGAGCCAGCGCCCACAACTTCGCCAGGTAAGAGCGCTCGAGCCCGGTCCATCCGATGCGCCCGTTCAGCGCCCATCGCAGAAGCGCGAACTCGAACCATCCGGCTGCGCCCGCCGAGATTGTCAGTCCGGCGACGCCCCACTTCTGCGCAATTCCGAGCATCGGCGGAAGCGGTATCGCGCATAGATAGCCGAGGACCAGGGTGAGCACGACGCGGATGATCGCAAATCTCAGCGGAGTGCGGGTGTCGAACAGCGCGTAGAACGCCGAGTTGTACAACCGGCCCATCGTCGCGGCGAGCAAGCCTACGCCCGAACCCGCCAGCACGGCCCAAACGTAAACCGCGTCGGCGCGAGTGAAGGCGCCGGACTGATAGATCATCGCGACGATCACGTCGCCGAGAATCAGGAACGCGGCGGACGACGGCACCACCATGAATGCGATCTGGCGCAGTCCGCGATTAAGCCGCGTGCGCAGAATCGCGCTCATCTGCTCGGGCATCGCACCCGCCGCGCGCGACATCGCGGGCAGCTCGGATGCGGCCACCGAATATCCGAACAGGCTGATCGGCAGCATGTAGAGCAACTGCCCGTAGTTGAGCGCAGCGACGGCGCCGGTCGGCAGCAGGCTCGCCAGAATGTTGTCGATGTACGAGCTGAGATTGATGACGCCGCGACTGATGACGACGGGCGTGAGGTTGTGGAAGACGGACCGCAGCGGCGCGGCAATGCGCGCGAGGTCGATGCGATGCTTCCTCAACAGGGCGAGCGTTTGTGGAACCTGCACCGCGATTTGCAAGGCGGAGCCGACCACCGAGGCCCATGAGATCGCGATCGCGAGACCGTCCTGCGAGCGGCGCGGGCCGTAGTAGAGCAGCGCCGCGATCATCGCGACGTTCCACGCCACCGGCGCGGTGTACGACACGAAAAATTTGTGATGACTGTTGAGCACGCCGAGAAACCACGCCGACATCACGAGCAAGCCTGCGCCGGGGAAAAGGACGCGCACGATCTGGATCGTCAATTCGCGCTTGTCGCCTTCGAAGCCGGGCGCGATCACGTCGATGAGAAAGGGCGTCACCAGCACGCCGATTGCGACCAGCACCGTTACCCCGAGCGTCATGATCGCGCCGACGCCCCACGCGAGCATGTCGGCAGTCTCGTCGTCGCCCTCGCCCAGCAGTTTTCCGTAAACCGGGATGAACGACGCGGACAGAACGCCCTCGCCAAACAGGTTTTGCAAAATGTTCGGGATGCGGAAGCCCGCCTTGAACGCGTCCGCCGTGGCCGAGTCGCCGAGAAAATGGGCGAAGATGCTGTCGCGGACGAGTCCCGCGATGCGGCTGAGCAGCACGCCCGCCGCGATCACGCCGGCCTTGCTCGCGCCGGGTCCGCTGGTGCCCGCGTTGCCGGCACGCGGCTTGGCGAGCGGTTCGCTGAGATCCTGATTGGGTGCGAATTCGGACAAATGGGCCTCTGACGCAGGCAGTATAGCGACCGTGCCGACTGCGTAGTAGCGGGCGTCGCAGGCGCGCTACAATCGAGGCGTGAGCTTTTCGCTTTACGTCCATATCCCGTGGTGCCAATCGAAGTGCCCGTACTGCGACTTCAATTCGCACGCGGCGTCGGCGTGGCCGGAAGCGCAATACACGCGCGCGCTGATTTCGGAGCTCGAGTGCAGGGCGAGTACGCCGTCGTACACGCGCGAGCGCATCCGCACGATTTTTTTTGGCGGGGGAACCCCGTCGCTGTTCGATCCAAAGTCCATCGGTGAAATTATCGACGCCGCCAATCGTGTTTGCGGAATCGAAGACGACGCCGAGATAACGCTCGAAGCGAATCCGGGCACGGTGGACCTGGCAAAGCTCGCCGGGATGCGCTCCGCGGGCGTCAATCGAATCAGTTTCGGCGCGCAGTCGTTCAACGAGGCGACGCTCAAGTTCCTCGGCCGCATCCACAGCGCCGATGAGACCCGCGCGGCCGCCAGGATGGCGCATCGCGCCGGCTTCGATCGTCTCAATCTCGATTTGATCTTCGCGGTTCCGGGACAAACGGTCGCCGATGTGCTGTTCGACATCGAAGCGGTCGCCGCGCTCGAACCCGATCACATCTCGGCTTACAATTTGACCTTCGAAGAAGGCACCGCGTTTTTCACCGATTTGAAGCGCGGGCGAATCAAACCGCTTGCGACCGACGAGCAGGCTGCGATGTACCAAACGGTGCGCGAAGAAATTCCGCGGCGCGGCTATGCGATGTATGAAATTTCAAATTACGCGGCGCCCGGCCACGAGGCTCGACACAATCTGACCTATTGGCGCGGGCAGACGTACCTGGGAATCGGCGCGGGCGCTCACAGCTATGCGGGCGACGGTCGCGGCGGCCAACGAAAGCGATGGTGGAATGAAAAACTCCCGGCGCGCTACATCGCCGCGATCGAGGAGCGCGCGAACGCCGAAGCCGGCGCCGAGACGATCGATGAAGCCACCGCGCAAGGTGAATTCGTGTTCCTGAATCTGCGCCTGCGCGAAGGCTTCGCGCTGGCGGATTTTCACCAGCGCTTCGGCCGCAACTTCGAATGCATCTTCGGCGGCGTCGCCACCCCGCTCTTCAACAACGGGCTGCTGACGCTCGAGCGCGGCCGCATCAAGCTGACCGATCGCGGCCTCGAGCTGGCCGACTCAGTCTTCGCCGAATTCGTCTAGGCCGATCGCGCGATCGTGTCGTCGAGCAGTTCGACGATGCGCGCGGGAGTCGCGAGCCTGATGAATGCGCCGAGGCGCGGGCCGCGCTCCTGGCCCAGAATCGATCTATATAGCAGCGGAAAAATCTTGCCGGGCTTGTCGTAATTCTCGCGGCCGAGATCGTAAATTTTCTTTTCGATCTCTTCGGCGCTCGCACCCTGATTTTCGCGGAGGTACGCCACGAGCGTTCTCAATTGCGAGCGTTCCGCATCGGTCGGCGCGTAAAGCTTCTTGGTCGGCTCGACAAAATCGCGGTAAAAATTCAGCGCGCATTCCATCAACGCGCGGCCCATCTTCTCGGTTTCGGGATCGCCGGCGATCGCCGCGTCGTAGCGCACGATGTAGTTCCAGATAAAATCGCGATCAGCGCTGCCCAGCGCCGCCACCGCGTTCATCATCAAGCCGAACGTGAGCGTCGAGTTGAAGCGCTTCGGCGTCGTGCTCTGAATCACAAATTCGAGCACCGACTCGCGCCGCTGCTCCTGCGAAGCCGCCGCATAGGCGCGCACCGCATCGAGGTATTCATCGACGTATTGCGGAATCGCCTCGAGAAACAGCTTGCGCGCGCGCCGGGGGTTGAGCAGCAGGAAAAATTTCAGCACTTCGATCGGCGCATAGCGCGTCCACTGATCCACCGACACGCCGCGGCCCACCGACTTCGAGACCTTGCGCCCTTCCTCGTCGAGAAACATCTCGAATGGAAATCCCAGCGGCGGCCGCGCACCCATCTCGCGCAGAATCTGTCCCGAGAGCCGCGCCGAGTCGGTGAGATCCTTGCCGTACAACTCGTAATCGACCTTGAGCACGTACCAACGCAGCGCCCAATCCACTTTCCATTGCACCTTCGCCTTGCCGCCGAGCACCGACTGCTCGCCGCGAAAACCGCATCCCCTGGTGCCGCCCGCGCTCTTCTGGCAGGTGAATTCGATCGACGCGCGCTCGGGATGATAAGCCGTCACCGCGCGCTCGACGACCTGCCCGCAGGTCGGACAAATCGGCATAAACGGCGACCATCTCGCGCGATTTTCTTCGCGCAGCGTCGGCGCGATGATCGCGATTATCTCCGTGTGCTTCTCGAGGATCAGTTTCAGCCCCTCGTCGAAGCGCCCCGACGAGTACATATCGGCCGCGCGCACCAATTCGTACTCGACTTCGACCGGCGCCAGGAATCCGCCGAGCTGCCCGATCATGTGATCGGCAAAACTCGCGCAGCATCCGAACGGGTCGGGAATCTTCGAGACCGGGATGCCGAGGTACTGCTCGACGTCTTCGCGATGCGGCACGTTCTCCGGCACTTTGCGGAGTCCGTCGAGGTCGTCGATGAAAACGATCAGCCGCGCCGGGCGCGACGGCTCGATCAGCTGAAACGCCTTGCGCACGAACGACGGCCGCAGGATTTCCGCCATCGTGCCCAGATGCGGCAATCCGGACGGCCCGAAGCCGCTCTGGAAAATCACCGGACGCGCGCGCTCGTACGCGCCGACCCGCTCTGCAAGCCGTCGCGCTTCTTCACGCGGCCATAGTTCGGCGACAACTGTGTTGCCGGGTTGCGACTCTGATCTCGATGCGCCAGCCATCGGTTGAATTCTTCCTGCGTCCTACTCTTTGTCGGGACTCTTGCCGCGCAGCACGCTGGCGACCGCCTCGTGAATCCACGGATCGATTTGCAAGTCTCGATTTTTCTCCGAGGCAAGCCGGAGTTTAACCGCGCAGTTGCCGCAGATAAAGGCCTGCTGGCGAAAGCCCGCGGTATCCTCGACCGAAATGCGCAGCAGCCACTCGGCGAATTCGCGGCGGCAGATAGCGCAGTGAAATTTGCTGGAAGAAGAATCTGCAGTGTCCATGGCGATGTGTTATTGTACATCATTGCTTCAACACTTTGCGCTGTGATATTTCCCATCCACCGATGAATTTCACGACGATTCGCCAAGATCGGAGTCCCTGCCCGTGTTTTCGGACCGCTGGTCCCGTTATTCGGACCGTTCGCGCCCATCGCGCCTGCCCTCGAGCTCTCCGCGACTAGACATGGATATTACCCGCCGTCGCACGATGCGACGCGGGTTTGTCTCTCTTTATGGATCAGGCGCTCACAAAGCAGAAAATAAAAGAATTGCGCGCGATGGTCGGCGAGGGCGACCGGGTCGCGATCGTGCTGCAGGACGATCCCGATCCCGACGCGATGTCGAGCGGGATAGCGCTGCGCAATCTGCTGGGGCGCAACAAGCAGACCACACCGTTGTTCGCCTTCAAGCCGGTCACCCGGCCGGAAAATCTCACCATGCTGCATTTGCTGGAAATCGAAATCCAGCCGGCCACGACCGAGGACCTGCGCGCGTTCGACAAGATCGCGATGGTTGACGTGCAGCCGCCGTTCTTCGGCGACAAGATTCCGCGCGCGGACATCGCGATCGATCATCATCCCGGATATCCGGGCGGTTCGGCGCCGTTCGAGGACGTGCGCACCAAGTACGGCGCGACCGCGACCATCATGACCGAGTACCTGGTCACCGCCGATGAAAAAATCAGCGAGCGGCTGGCGACCGCGCTGCTCTACGGAATTCGCAGCGACACCCTGGCGTTATCGCGACGCGTCACCGACGACGACCTGCAGGCATTCGCGCTTCTCACCCCGCTCGCCAACTACAGCATGCTCCGTCAGATCGATCGTCCCGAGCTGCCGCTCAGCTTTGCGCATATCCTGGCGGGCGCGATGAAACGTCTGGTGGTCAAGGATCGCCTGGTAGTGCTTAATCTCGGCACCGTCGATCGCGACGATCTGATCGTGCAGATGGCCGACTTCTGCCTCCAGTTCGAGGGCGTCTCGTGGGTCGCGGTCGCAGGCAAGCTCGAAGGCAAGCTCGTGATCAGCGTGCGCAATCACGGCATGAGCGGGGACAACGCCGGCGAGGCGGTCAAGAGCCTGTTCGCCGATATCGGCAGCGCCGGCGGACATCGCAACATGTCCAAGGCGGTGATTCCGCTGCGGGCGTGGCGCCGGCGCGAGGGCACGACGCGCGACTCGCAAATCGAAACGCGGCTGCGCGAGTTGTTCACCGCGGCGATCAAGGCCCAGGCCAGCGCCGCCGCACGTCCCTCGTCCGCCCGCAACGGCAACTGACTCGCGCCGAGCGGCGTCGAGCTCTCCCCTACGCCGCAGACAGTCGCCGAAGCCGATTAATCGCGCGCAGTCGTTTACCGAAGCGCGCGATACCTTTATCGTAGTCCTCGTGAATGTGGCGGAGGCGACTGTGGAGGTTAAGAACCGGCTCGGACTTCATCTCCGGGCCGCTTCGGCGCTCGCGCAAACGGCGGCAAAATTCACCTCGAAAATCATGATTGGCGCCGCCAAGAACGAACTCGTCAGTGCCAAGAGCATGACCAGCCTGATGATGCTCGGCGCCGCGCAGGGCTCGAAGTTGAAGGTGCGCGCCGAAGGCCCCGACGCCCGCGAAGCTCTCAAGGCGGTGCAAACCCTATTTGACGACCGCTTCGGCGAGGAATAACGGCCCCTAAGCGATGAGATTCTGCCGACCGAATAGGGCCAGCAACCTTGATTCTGTCCGATTGGTCAGTTATACCTTCACTACCTGAAAATCTTGCGGCGTGCTGCCGTTTTTCGCTTTTTTCGCTATCAGGCAGGCGCTATGCTGACCCCTCTGAAACACAGAACTCAATTGAAGCCCTCAGTCCCGCGCGCCCTCCGCGTCAGTTGAATTCCGGACTGCGACGGGCCACCCGAAAACCCCAAGAGCGCCTTGCAAGGAGCAATCGCGAATAATGCCGCTTAAGGATTTCCTGTTCACTTCCGAATCAGTCTCCGAAGGCCATCCGGACAAGATGTGCGACCAGATTTCGGACGCCGTCCTCGACGCGCTGCTGACCGAGGATCCCAACTCGCGCGTCGCGCTCGAATCGCTCGCCAAGACCGGGCTCATCGTGCTCGCGGGCGAAATCACCAGCAAGGCGCGTCCCGACTACGTGAAAATCGCGCGCCAGACCGCCATCGACATCGGCTACAACACCGCCGAGGTCGGCTTCGACGGCAACATGTGCGCCGTGCTGACCGCGATCGAGCCGCAGTCGGCCGACATCTCGCAGGGCGTGACCGAGGGCGAAGGCCTGCACAAGGAACAGGGCGCCGGCGACCAGGGTCTGATGTTCGGATTCGCGTGCGACGAGACCCCCGAAGTAATGCCGCTGCCGATCGCGATGGCGCATCGGCTGATGGAAAATCTCACCAAGCTTCGCAAAACCCGTCAGCTCGATTTTCTGCGCCCCGACGCCAAGAGCCAGGTCACAGTGCGCTACGTCGATGGACGCCCGATCGAAGTGACTGCGGTCGTCATCTCGACGCAGCATTCGCCCGAAGTGAAATACGAAAAAATCCGCGAGTCGATTATTGAAGAGCTGATCAAGAAAACGATTCCCGCGCAGTACCTGACGCGCTCGACCATCTACCACGTCAATCCGACCGGCAGCTTCATCATCGGCGGACCGCATGGCGACTGCGGACTCACCGGCCGCAAAATAATCGTCGATACCTACGGCGGCTACGGCCGTCATGGCGGCGGCGCGTTCTCGGGCAAGGACCCGAGCAAGGTCGATCGCTCGGCCTGCTACATGGCGCGTCACGTCGCGAAAAACGTCGTCGCGGCGGGACTCGCGACCAAGTGCGAAATCCAGGTCGCGTATGCGATCGGCGTCGCCGAGCCGGTCTCGATCCTGGTCGATACTTTCGACACCGGCGTCGTGCCCGAGAGCAAACTCTCCGCCACCCTGCGCGAGCTGTTCGATTTCCGGCCCGCCGGCATCATCAAGACGCTCAACTTGAAGCGCCCGATCTATCAGCCGACCGCCGCCTACGGCCATTTCGGCCGCAATCCCCATGACGGACTGTTCCCGTGGGAGCGTGTGGACATGGCCGAGACTCTGCGCAACGCCTTCGGCCACAACGGCCGCAGCTAGAGCGCAAGCTTTTTCACCAAACCCAATTCGCACTTTACTGAAAAGAAACAATATCTGGAGTTTTGAATTACGATGGCCACGTCCGCAAGAAAGCTCAAAGCACTTCCCAAATCCCGCAGCAACGGCAACGGCCGCGATTTCGACGTGCACGACCTCGGACTTGCCGAGGCTGGGCGCAAGCGAATCGAATGGGCCGACAAGCAGATGCCGGTGCTGCGCCGCCTGCGCGAGCGCTTCGCCAAGGAGCTGCCGCTCAAGGGCCAGCGCATGGGCGCGTGCCTGCATATCACCTGCGAGACCGCCAATCTGCTTCGCACTCTGAAAGCTGGCGGCGCCGAAGTAATCGCGTGCGCGTCGAATCCGCTCTCGACCCAGGATGACGTCGCGGCCGCGCTGGTCGATCAATACGGCATTCCGACCTACGCCATCCATGGCGAAGATCGCGATACTTACTACAGCCACCTGCGCGCCGTGCTCGAACGCCGTCCGACTATAACGATGGACGACGGCGCCGATCTCGTCAGCCTGCTGCACACCGAGTTCGCCAGCCAGGCCGACGAAGTGAAAGCCAGCATGGAGGAAACCACCACCGGCGTGATCCGCCTGCGCGCGATGGCGAAAGATGGCGCGCTCAAGATTCCGGTGGTCGCGGTCAATGACGCGCAGACCAAGCATCTGTTCGACAATCGCTACGGCACCGGACAGTCCACCCTTGACGGCATCATCCGCGCGACCGGCGTGCTGATCGCGGGCTCGGTCGTGGTGGTCGCCGGCTACGGCTATTGCGGCCGCGGCATCGCGTCACGCGCGCGCGGCCTCGGCGCCGACGTAGTCGTGACGGAAGTCGATCCGATTCGCGCGCTCGAGGCCGCGATGGACGGGTTCCGCGTTATGAAAATGATCGAGGCGGCAAAGGTCGGCGACATTTTCGTCACCGCCACCGGCGACAAGCACGTTCTCACGTCGGCGCATTTCACCCAGATGAAGGACGGCGCGTTCCTGAGCAACTCGGGCCATTTCGATATCGAGATCGATGTCGCCTACCTGAACGACGCCGCCAAAAAAGTCGATCGCGACGTAACCCGCAATATCGACGCCTACCACTTGTCCAACGGCCGCATCGTCTATCTGCTCGGCGAAGGCCGGCTGGTAAATCTCGCCTGCGCCGAAGGCCATCCCGCGCAGGTGATGGACATGAGCTTCGCCACGCAGGCGATGGCGTCGGAGTGGGCGGCCAAGAGCACCCAGATGGCGGTCAAAGTTCACGAAGTGCCGCTCGAGATCGAAGAAGAAATCGCCGCGGTGAAGCTCGCCGCGATGAGCATCAAGATCGACACGCTCACCGCCGAGCAGCGCAAATACCTCGCCAGCTGGGAATCCGGCACCTAGCGGCGAACTAGGCCGCGCGGCGCCGGCGACCAGCACGGGTTGGACGAATCAGCACGTCGGCGGGAATACCGAAACGCTCGTGCAGACGCCGGATCATCTCCAGTGACAGCGCGCGCTTGCGCTGCATCACCTCGTACACCCGGCTGCGGCCTCCAATCACGCCGACCAACGCACTGGCGTCGAGCCCTTGTTGCTCAAGCCGGAACCGAATCGCCTCAATCGGGTCGGGCGGATCCATCGGAAAGTGCTTAGTCTCATAGGCATCGACCAGCGTCACGAGCACGTCAAGTCTATCCCCTCCTCGAGTTCCTTCCTGCGCGCCCCACAAGCGTTGAATCTCCAGCAGAGCCCTCTCGTGGTCCGCGTTACTTCGAATTGGCTTAATCTCCATACTCCACCGTCCTTGCGTCGATCCTATCGTAGTTCCGGTGCGATCCAATCCACTTGATATAAATTGCTTGGCGCCGATAGTCGATCGCAGTCACCAATCGGTAGTCATTTCCCTTGATGTTGAATACGACACGATCGTTGCCAACGATGCTGGCCACGCCGTAGTCCCGCTTCACGTCGGTTGGGTTACGCCACTTGGCACGATGCACCTCGCGATACCACGCATCAAGCGCCCCTGTTACCGCCCTTTGATTCTGGTGCCCCTTGAGCGACTTCGCGAACTGCAGCAAACTTCGTCGTGCCAGTACTCGCACCGTTGAAATAGTAGCACCGTTCCCAAAGCGGGAACAACTGCGGGTTGAGGTTGCTAAAGATGAAACCTGAAAGAATCGACATCGAACAGGCGCGCCATGCGAGCGGACTCCGGATCGTCACGCTCGCGATGATTCCCAGCCCGTGGGGCGAAGCGCTCAAGGGCATCCTGCATATCAAGCAACTTCCGCATGCGCGCGTCGGCCACGTCTTCGGATCGCCAACTACGACGCTCCAGGAATGGAGCGGGCAGGACAGCTTTCCTATCCTGGCGTGGAACGACGAGCGTCCGCGCACCACCTGGATCGAGCAGCTCTATCTGGCCGAGCGCCTCGCGCCGACGCCGCGCCTCATCCCGGAGCAGTTCGAGGACCGGGTCCTGATGTTCGGCTACTGCAACGAGCTGTGCGGCGAGAACGGCATCGGATGGACCGAGCGTCTGCGCGGAGTGCATGAGCAAGTCACCAGGCCGGGCGGCGATCCCGCGGGCGTCTCGGCATATCTCGGAAAGAAATACGGCTACACGCCGGAAATCGGCAAACGCGCGACCGCAAGAATCGTGTCGGGACTCGATGCGCTGACGGCGCGGCTCGAACAACAGAAGTCCCGCGGCAGCCGATTCTTCATCGGCGATACTCTCACCGCGATGGACGTCTATTGGGCCGCATTCTCGAATGCGATGAAACCGCTCGCACCCGAGCTATGCCCGATGCCTGAGATGATTCGCGAGATGTTCACGACCATCGAGCCAGCCATTGTCGCAGCGACCAAGCCGATACTGATCGAGCATCGCGATTTCATCTTTAAGAACTACCTCGAGTTGCCGGTGGACCTGTCGTAGCGGCAGCCTCAAATCCGACCTGGGTCTTTCGTTTCCTTCCGCAGCCTTGTAACCTGTAACGTAACGAGTTACGGTCAATGCCGTGATTCGCAGTTTTGCCCATAAGGGGCTGCGCAAATTCTTTGAAACCGGCAGTAGCGCCGGAATCAGACCGGATCACAATAAGCGACTTCGGCTGATTCTCGGCGTCTTGAACGCCGCAGTAGGAATTCAGGATGCGGCATTGCCGGGCCTCGGCCTTCATCGACTCACCGGCCAGCGTTCAGGATTCTGGTCCGTGTCGGTAAGCGGAAACTGGCGAATCATTTTCCGATTTGAAGACGGCGAAGCACTGAACGTTGACTACCTCGACTACCATTGAAGGAGTTCCGCGATGAACATGCACAATCCTCCGCATCCCGGCGAAGTGATTCGCGAACTGTGTCTCGAACCGCTTGGCATTTCCGTAACCGCCGCTGCCAGGAGTCTGGGCGTGACTCGCAAAGCCCTGTCGGAACTGCTCAACGGCAAGTCGGGAGTCAGTCCCTCGATGGCGCTACGGCTCGCAATCGCATTCGACTCGACCCCCGAGAGTTGGCTCAACATGCAGCAGCAGTACGACCTTTGCCGCGCACGCAAGAACCCAGCCCTTCGACGCGTCAAGCGCCTGAAAGCCGCTTGACCTTCGACTAGCGCGCTTTCAGCTCGGCGTCGGGCGTCTGATCCAGGTAGTCGCCCGCCGGCAGATGACGCGGGCTGCGATCGCGGATCGAGCTCACGACGTGCTTTAACGCAGCGATCAATTCGTGCTCGCTGAGGCGCGGATACAGTACCCGCGCGAGCCGGCTACCGTCGCGCGCGCCGCCTACCATCAGGACGTAGTCGTTCTTGCCGTAGCCGATGATCCCAATCTCGGCGGTCGGCGGGCGCGAGCAACTGTTGGGACATCCGGCCATCCGGATCATCACGTCAACGTCGCCGAGACCTTCGCGCTCCAGCTCCGCAAGGTAGCGCGGCAGCGCGCGCTCCGCATGCGTCATCGCAAGTCCGCAGGTCGGCTTGGCCGGGCACGCCATCGCGAGCCGCCGGAGTGGCGCCAGGGCGCCATCGAAAGGCACGCCGTGCTCGGCGAGCGTCTGCTCGATCCACTCGCGGCGCGCGGCCGGAACGTGCGCCAGGATCAGGTGCTGATTGGGCGTGATGCGCACGCCGATTCCATCCACCTCGGCGACGATGCGGCGGATCGCGCTGCGATATCGAATCATCGCTTCGTCGCGCACCCGTCCGCTTGGAATCAGAATCCCTGCGTAAGATAAATCGCGGTCGCCGGCTTCCCGATGCCATCCCAGATGATCGCGCACCGGCGGCAGCGGACGCGGCTGTGCTTCTTCGAGTGCGATCCCGAAGCGCTCGCGCAGAGTGTCCTTTACGGTTTCGATTCCGAGGCGGCGAATCGTGTATTTCCAGCGCGCCGCCCGCCGGTTGCGCCGCTCGCCATGCTCGCGCTGTATCGTTGCGATGGCGCGCACCGTTTCGAGCACCTGCCCGCGTTGCACTACACCGAGATAAATCGCGAGCAGCGGCATCGTGTCGGGCTGATTGTGCGTCGCGCCCATCCCGCCGCCGCTGTAGAGGTCGTAGCCGGTGACCTTCGCGCCGCTGACCCGCGGGAGAAAACCGACGTCCTGCGTCAGCAGATCGATACTGTTGTCGTGCGGATGCGCAAAGCCGACTTTGAACTTGCGCGGCAGATATTGCGCGCCGTAAATCGGCTCTTCGGCGCTCAGTGGCGCGACCTGTTGCCCATTCCGATCGGCGAGAAAGACCTGGTAGTAAGCCGAACTCCGCGGCGCCATCTCGCGCGCCACCGCATGCGCCAGCTCGTACGAATCGAGCGGCAGCTCGGCGTCGAGGTCGTCGATCGGACTCGCGACCGTGTTGCGATTCACGTCGCCGCATGCGCCGAGCGTCGTGAGCTGGTAACCGTCGTCGCCGACGCGCAGGTTGATCTCGCGAATCAGCGCGCCCAGATTGTGCCCTCGCACGTAATGGAACTGGACGCCCTGGCGCGCAGTCAGGCGGAGGCTGCCGTCGGCGTAGGCGTCGGCAGCCGCGTCGAGCGCGAGCCACTGCGCCGGCGTGAGTTCGCCCGCGGGGATCTTGACCCGCACCATGAAAATGAAATCGCCGTCCTTCTTGCCGCTTTCGTTGCGCTCGCGCTGCTTGTAGATGCCGAAGTGCTTCGAGATTTCCTTGGCGTGCTCGCTGATGGTCTCGGCCTGGCGCGCGCTGAGTGCGTCGATTTCCGAGCGCATCGTATGCCGGCTTTCGTGGGTCGAGTGGACGTAGAACAGCCCTTCGCTGGACTGCTTGAGGCGCTCGACGGTGGACATATCGGCCACGCTCGCATTTTCGAGCGTCACGGTTTCGTGGCGGTGATGCTTGGGTTCCATCGCGGAAACAATCGAACGGCGCGCGCTAATCGTCGATTTTGAGGCGGGACCAGCGCCGGTAGATCTCGCCGCAGCCGACCGACGCGGCTATCAGCAACACCGCGAGCAGGAATTTCGGCGAAAGCGGATGCCACAGCGCGTCGCCCAGAAAGGCGTACAGAATCGTCCCCGGAACCATGCCGATCATCGTCGCCCAGAAATAATCGTAAAACGTGATCGGCGACGCGCCCGCCAGCAGGTTCAGCGCGTTGTAGGGAATCACCGGGACAAACCGCAGGTAGAGAATTATCTGGAAGCCGTGCTTCGCGATTCGCTGCAACATCGCGTGGAATCGCTCACCGACGACTCGCTCGACGAACGACTTGCCGAGAAATCTACCCGCCGCGAAGGCGACGATCGCGCCAACGTCGCCACCGATGAGCGAATAGACCGATCCCCACTTGACGCCGAACGCCAGTCCGCCCGCGATCGTCATCACCGCGCCGGGCACCAGGAACGACGGGCCCACCGCGTAGAGCAGCATGTAAACGACGGGGCCCCACGGGCCCCACTTGATCACCTCGGCCTTGACGATCGCGGGATCGCTGAACCAGTTCCAGTGCTCAATCAGAAGCCAGATTGAACCGCCGACGATAATCGCGATTATCGCGAGCTTGAGGGCGCTCATCAGCCACGATTCGTTGGCGCCGGCTTTGTCGGGTTGAGTACCGATGGGATTAATCGCGGCCACGATCGTTAGATGATATTGCTCGGCGACGCGGTGAGACAAGGCTTCGCCCGCCGCGTTGAAGGCGGATGGCGATGCTACTAAAGTCGGCGCAGTAATCAATTCCATAAATCGCCAAGGAAAACATCACCCATGAATGAACTCGCGGATAAAGTCGCAATCATCACCGGCGGCGGCTACGGAATCGGCAAACAGATCGCGCTGAAGTACGGCGCGGCCGGCGCAAAGATCGTGATCGCGGCGCGTTCGGTCGAGCCTATGAAGCAGACCTGCGCCGAGCTGGAGCGTCTCGGCGCCCGCGCGATTCACGTCAGCACCGACGTCTCCAGGGAAGCCGACTGCGCCAGGATGGCGGCCGAGACGCTGAAGGCCTTCGGCCGCATCGACATCCTCGTCAACAACGCCGGCATCTCGGGTCCGACCAAGCGCATCACCGACATGTCGCTGGCTGAATGGCAGGAGACCATCGACATCGATCTGACCGGGACCTGGCTCGCGACTCGCGCGGTGCTGCCCACGATGGACAAGCAGCGCGCCGGCAACGTCATCAACATTTCGTCGGGCGCGGGCCGCCGCGGTTTTCCGCTGCGCTCGCCCTACGCGGCGGCGAAGTGGGCGATGATCGGGCTGACGCAAACCATCGCCGGCGAATGGGGCCAGCGCGGAATCCGATGCAACTGCATTTGTCCCGGCGCGATCGAGGGCGAACGAATCGAGCGCGTGATGCGCGCGCGGGCCGACGCGCTCAAACAGCCGTACGAGCAAATCCGGGCCGGTTTCCTGTCGCAGGCCGCGATGGCCCGGATGGCGACGGAGGAAGAAGTCGCGCGCGTCGCACTATTCCTCGCGCTCGACACCTCGGCCGGAATGACCGGTCAGACCATGAACGTCGATTGCGGCAGCATCATGAATTAAGAGACGGCTTCTGTGCGGAGACAGAGTCCCGAGCCGCGCGCGCAACGATTGCCGCATCACCAAGTTCTGATTGCCGCCCTGGAGAAACATCGGCGGAACCGCGCACACTCCCAGGCGAACGACAGCTACCTGAGCAGCGGACATCACTATTACGACGTTCTCGATTCCGACTCTCAGGATGCTCGCGAAAGCGTGGCTCAAGGAAAACGGCGGCATTCCGGACGCCGAGTTCCTGGTGGTTCTCGACGGTCTCTATCGCGGGAAATCGTACGAAGAGAAGGTGCTCGCGAGCATCTTGCTCTCCTATCATCGGACCGCTCCTGGAACGATCGGGCCAAAGCTTCTCGATGGCTGGCTCGATCATCTTGTCGGATGGGCGGAGATCGATTCGCTTTGCGTATGCTCGGCGTCGGGTGCGAGACGCAACTTCACGGAGGACGAGATCCTCGCCGATTGGAGCGAATGGGCCCGATTCATACGAACACTCGCGCGCGACAAGAACATCAACAAGCGCCGCGCGGCCTTGGTCTTCTTGACCGTCCCGCTCCGCTATTCGGTGGATAAAAGACTGGCCGCGCTCGGGATCGAAGTGATCGAAAAGCTGAAGCCTGAGCGACACATCATGATTACCAAGGCAGTATCCTGGGTGCTGCGCGGCATGGTGCGGCACCACAAGCGCGCGGTCGCAGCTTACGTCCGGGAAAACGGGCAGTCGCTTCCGGCGGTTGCGGTGCGCGAAACCACCCGCAAGATCGCGACCGGTCGAAAGTAAGCAACTGTCTAAGCGGGGAACGAATTAGCGCGCGATGTCGTTATCGCGGATGGTGCCGGCGAGACCGCTGCGCTCCAGCCGCTTCATCAGCTCGCGCGCGAGCACAGGCGAGCGATGGCGTCCGCCGGTGCATCCGAGGCCGACGGTCAGGTAACTCTTGCCCTCGCGCCCATAGAGCGGGATCAGGAAATCGAACAGGCGGCCGACCTCGTCGATGAAGCGCTGGGACTCCGGCTGCGCCATCACGTACTCGCGCACGCGCGGGTCGTTGCCGGTTAGCGGCCGCAGTTCGGGGACGAAAAACGGATTCGGAATGAAGCGCACGTCGAGCACGACGTCCATCCCGACCGGCAAGCCGTACTTGTAGCCGAATGAGACGATCGATACCGACATCCGCGACCCGGTGCCCGCGCCGAGCACGGCCGCGGTGACCACCTCGCGCAGTTCGTGGACGGTGAGCGTGGTTGTGTCGATCACGCGATTTGCGCGCTCGCGCATCTCGGCCAGCGCGAGGCGTTCGGCGCGAATACTCTCGGCGACGCTGGTCCCGCTCGCGGCCATCGGATGCGGCCGGCGGCTCTCGGAGTAGCGGCGCGCGAGCACGTCATCGGACGCGTCGAGAAAAATTACTTCGGGATGGATATCGGCGGCGTCGAGCTCGGCGAAGATCCGCGGCCATTGCGGGAAGAACAACCGCTCGCGCGAATCCACTCCCAGCGCGACGCCCTTTAGTGCCGGATCGCGCCCGGCGGCAAGCATCGCGACATTGGGCGCTAGTGCGACCGGGAGATTGTCGACGCAGTAGAAGCCGAGATCTTCGAGCACCCGCATCGCCGACGCGCGCCCCGAACCTGAGACCCCGGTGACGATTATCAGGCGGGGTGGCTGCGGCGCGCTCATCGGACTTAAGTGGCCGTCTCAGTACTTGTTGTCTTCTTCCTTGATCAGAGCGAACAGCTCGTCACAATCCTTGGCTGCGAGCAGGCGGCTTCGAAAAGATCCTTCCTTGAGCAGGCGCGAAACCCGCGCGAGGGCTTTCAGATGCAAGCTGGCGGAATCTTCCGGCGCGACCAGCACGAAAAACAGTTGCGAGGGGCCGCCGTCGAGCGAGTCGAAATCGACGCCCTCGGCGTGGCGGCCGAACGCGCCGATTATCTTGGTTACCCCGCGCAGCTTGCCGTGCGGGATTGCGATTCCGTCGCCAATCGCGGTCGAGCCCAGCCGCTCGCGCTCGGCCAGCACCGCAGTCAGGTCGGCGAGCTTAATCTCTCTGTATTTGGCCGCCAGCGCCTTCGCGAGTTCATTGAGAACGTCGGGCTTGGTGGTGCCCTTGAGGTCGGCAACGACCATGTCGGGGCTGAGGATATCGGTAATTTTCATCTAGTCGTACTACGTCCAATAAAATTTTAAGACTGAAGTGGCGAACTCGCTGCGCCGCGATCGCGGCGAATCAAATCTCCTCGCTCGCGCTCAAGACCTCGCCGGTCGAGGGCGATCTGACTTTCTTCGCCTTGATTTTTTCCAGATGTCTCTTCAGTTGGCGCCCGACTTTGTCCGCCAGCAAATCGATAACCGAATACAGGTCCTTGGTTTCCTCCAGCGCGGTCACCGTCAGGCGGCCTGATTTGACAGTAACTTCGCCGTGCTGTCGATATTTGTCAACCGTGAGGATCAGATGAGCCTGACAGGTGCGCTTAATCAGCTTGCCGACATGCGCGAATTTCCGCTCGGCGTACAGGCGGATCGCGTCGGTCGGCTCGACGTGCCGGAACGTCACATTGACTTCGGTCACCGGCGCCTCGGCGATCCGCGCCGCGCGCCGCACCTTGCGGATTGCCGCGCGGCCGCGTTTGCCCTGCTTCTCGATTTTACTCTTCACTTTTTTCGTTGCCTGCTCCTGGTTCTCATCCGATCTGTTTGCGATTCGCCGACGGCGGGATTCCCATCGCCTGTCGATACTTGGCCACCGTGCGCCGCGCGATATTGATCTGCCTGGCGCGCAGCATCTCCGCGATCGCCTGATCCGAGAGCGGATTCTGCGGCGTTTCCGACGTAACCATCCCGCGGATCTGTTCCTTGACGGTCTCGGCGCTCACGTCTTCGCCGCCGGCGCCCTTGACCCCCGAGGTGAAGAAAAATTTCAGCTCGAAGATTCCCTGCGGCGTATGCGCGTACTTGTTCGCGGTCGCGCGGCTGATGGTCGATTCGTGCATCCCAATGTCCTCGGCGACGTCCTTGAGCACCAGCGGCTTGAGCAGGCTGATGCCGTGGTCGAAGAACGCGCGCTGGAATTTGACGATCGAGGTCGCGACTTTGAAAATAGTCTGCTGGCGCTGGTAGATCGATTTCACCAGCCATCGCGCCGAGCGCAGCCGTTCGGCGAGGTACTCGCGCGTCTCCGGCGCGACGTTGACGTTGTTGAGCACGCGCTGGTAGTAGCCCGCCAGGCGCAGGCGCGGCACCGCGTCGCGATTGAGGGTGACGACGTAGTCGTCGCCGACTTTATGGATATAAACGTCGGGCACCACGTAAGTCGGCTCGTCGCCGCCGTAGTCGCGGCCCGGCTTGGGTTCGAGCAGCGAGATAATCTTGGCCGCCTGCCCGACGGTTTCGACCGGCACGCCGAGAACCTTGGCGATTTCGGTGTAGCGATGCTTTTCGAGCAGGTCCAGATGATTGCTGATGATTCGGGCCGCCAGCGATTCTTCCATCCCGAGATTCTGCAGCTGCGCGAGCAGGCATTCGCGAAGATCGCGGGCGGCTACCCCGGGCGGATCGAAACGCTGCACGCGGGCGAGCACGCGCTCGACTTCGGCGGGCGCGACTTCGAGCTGCGCCGCGAGCTCCTCGATCGGAGTTTCGAGATAGCCATCCTCGTTGAGATTGTAGATGATGGTGGCGCCGATGGGCTGGTCGGATTGTGGCAGGCTCGACATCCTGAGCTGCCACATCATGTAGTCTTCGAGCGAACTGCCGCGCAGCGGCGTGTTTTCGAGCGCGCTGCGATGGTCGTCGTCGTTGTCGGCCGGCGCGCTTTCCTGCCAGTTGTTCGAGTAAGTGTCGAGATACTCGCGCCAGTCGAGCTTTTCGAGATTGTTGAGTTCCTTGATCTCGAGCGCGGCGTCACGCGCTTCGACCTCGATGGTCGAGGCGGGTTTTTCCTCGCGCGAGCCGGTTTCCCAGTCGTCGTCGGTATTGGCGCCGTTAAGGCCGTCGGACTCCGGCGGCAGCGGCTCACCGTCGGCCGGTGCGGTGGCTTCGGACTCGGACATCTCGGATTCCGAAGCGGCTTCGGCGGGACTTTGATCGAGCGGCTCGAGCATCGGATTCTGTTCGAGTTCCGATTGCACGATCGCTTCGAGCTCGGGCAGTGAAAGCTGCAGGATCTTGATAGCCTGCTGCAACTGCGGGGTCATCACCAGTTGCTGGCGAAGCCGCAGATCCTGTCCGAGTTTTACTTCCAGCGCCATCGCGGAATTACCTACTGCTCCGCCGTTACTCCGGGCGCCGCGCCTGCCGACGACGCGTCCGAATGGGGGAAGAGCACCGCGTGCGCGCATTCCACCACGCTCTGGCTGGTATTCAGATACACCGTGATCTTGCAGCCGGTAATCTCGTCGTTGCCGTCATGCGCGACCGGACTGCCGGTCAAGACTACCGTGTGCTTGGTCTGGTCCATGACCCCGTGCTTGCCGGTCGCCCAGCGCGTGCCCTGGCTCAACCGGACGTTACCGTCGGCGATCATGTCCTTCATCTGTTTGAAGTCTTTGTCGAAATAGGTCACCCGCAGCTGGTCGCTGGTAAGCTGCGAGTCCGCCTGGGTCGCGTGCACGTTTCCGGTCCACAGGACCGAATGATTCTGGTAGTCAAGCGACATCGAATCAGACTTGATATTGATCGGCGCCTTGCTGTTGCCGAACTGCATCCCGCCGAATGCGCCGCCCTGATCAGGCGGATTCGATGCGAGCTTGGTATCGCCGCCGGCCGCTCCGCCCGCTGCTGAAGCAGTGCCCGACGCATGCCTGCGCGCCTTGTGCGACGCGGCGGCTTCGGCGGGAGCGCCGGCAGGCGCCGCGACAGGAGCAGACGGCGGCCCGGGATTGCTGGCGTCAGCCGGGAGCGGCGCCAGCGTCATCGGCGGCGCGATTCCTCCGGGCGGAACGGCGGCCGTCGTCACCGGGGTTGAATTGGGGACAGCCGCGGCCGGAGCGGCCGTGGTGGACGTTGCAATTGAAGGCGCGGCAGCG
The DNA here is from genome assembly GCA_963717005.1 of uncultured delta proteobacterium. GTDB lineage: Bacteria > Desulfobacterota > Binatia > Binatales > Binataceae > Binatus. The sequence goes on along the minus strand of OY970324.1, from coordinate 1,732,275 downwards.
GGCGCGACGTCCGCTGCAGTCACGGGCACTTCGGGTGCCGACGGCGGCACGGATACTGGCGGCGGAGCGCTCGCGACGGCGGGCGCTGCCGGCGCTGGCGCCGTAGGCAAGGGCTCGATTGGCGCGATTGCCGTGGACGGCGCCGCAATGGGCGCGACATCCGCCGCGGTGATCGGCACGTCCGGCGCCGAAGGCGGCGCCGAGGCTGGCGGAGGCACGCTTGCCACGGCGGGCGCGGTGGCCGGTGCCGGCGCAGTCGCTACGGCGGGCTGAGCTTGCGTCGTGTCCGACGCTTGCGCCGCAGGCGCGGCGCCCGGCACTCCGCCGGTCACACTGATGGAATCGTCACCCGAATCGTCGCTGTTGGCGGCAGACGCAGCCGCCGCTGATGGCGATGCGGAATTCGCGGAGTCGTTGCGAATCGAATCGCCGACTGTCCCCAAACCCTGCACCGCTGCCGCCGCACCCGGCGACCCCAAGGGTCGGTTGGCGCCATCCTGCGCCGATGCCGCTGACGCGAGCGCGATTGCGAGTATCGCAACCGCGACGAAACTCGCCGCTCGACTAACTTTGCTTCGGTTTTTCACTATTGCTCTTCGGCAAGACTTGGGTCTGAACCTGCGCATGCAGCTCGAACACCCGCGTCTTGGGATGACCGGTCAGTCCGATCCCGCTAACTTTTAATCCGTCGCCCACGATCGTCACCAAACCGGGCGCATCGACTTGGTCGTCATCGGGCATAAATGTCGCCGAATCCGTCGAGAGCACGTAGTCTCCCAGATGGATGACAGTGCCGCCGGTCAAGTACGCTTTGGTCACATGATTCCCGTTCATCGTGAGGTCCGCATGCGGTGCGTTGACGACCACCGGCTTGCCGTCCGACGAGAGCATCGTAACAACCGCATCGGTCAGCTTCAGCATGGTCTTGTCCGCCGAATAGTCCGCCTCGCGCGCGGTCAGCACCCACTGGCGTTCGCCTGCTTTCATCTGGGTCCAATGAAAATTATGCGCGCGAAGGAGCGTTCCGGGCACCAACCCCGCCGCGGTCTGCAAGACCTGAGCGGCAGAGCGATGGCGCACTATCCAGACGGTCGCAACGAGCAATACGACCAGCGCAGCCGCGCCAAAACCGGCCAGGAATTTCGCGATTCGCCTGGGACTCAAGATTCAAACTCTCCGAATGTTCACGCTATCAAGTGCATTTTTCAGAGTAAACCGAACGGTGATTCGGCACCATACTTGCAATCCTGCGGGAACTCGCACTCACTATTTCGTGCCGCCGCCCGCAAATCATGCCTTCAGGCTAGCGCAAATCAGCCGGTGACGTGAGACGCCTGATGGATTCGCTTGAGGGTCTCGAGCAAGGCCGGCAGGTCGTCGAGCCGATAGGAATTTGGACCGTCGCTGAGCGCGCGGTCGGGGTCCTCGTGCACTTCCATGAAAATCCCGTCGATTCCGGCGGCTGCCGCCGCGCGCGCCAGCGGCGCCACGAACTCGCGCTGACCGCCGGAAAATTTACCGCCTTCGCCCGCGCCCGGAAGTTGCGCCGAATGGGTCGCATCGAAGACGACCGGGTAACCGAAGCCGCGCATGATCACGAGCGAGCGCATGTCGGAGACGAGATTGTTGTAGCCGAACGAAAATCCGCGCTCGGTTAGAATGATTCGCCGAGTGCCGGCGCTCTCCGCCTTCGCGACCGCCGCTTTCATGTCCCACGGCGCGAGGAATTGCCCCTTCTTGAGATTGACGGCGCATCCGGTCTTCGCAGCCGCGTCGATCAGATCGGTCTGGCGCGAGAGCAGCGCGGGAATCTGGATCACATCGACGACCTGCGCCGTCGGCGCCGCTTGCGACGGCTCGTGGATGTCGGTCAACAGCGCGACGCCCGCCTCGCGCTTCACGCGCGCCAGAATTTCGAGTCCGTCGATGAGGCCGGGGCCGCGATAGGAGCTGTGACTCGATCGATTGGCTTTGTCGAACGAAGATTTGAAAACAAACGGCAGCTTGGCGCGGCGCGCGATATCCGCGATCTTGGTCGCGTGACGGATGCATGAATCGTAACTCTCGATCACGCATGGGCCTGCGATCAGTACGAGCTCCGGCCCGCCAAAAACGGCGTCGCCGGCTTTGACCTGCGAGACGCTCACGAAACCGATCGCAGCTCCCGCACCTTCGACGGCTTCACTCCAAGTTCCGCGCGGCGCTGCACGGCCGCGCGAATCAAGCCGCGGAACAGCGGATGGCAATCGAGCGGGCGCGACTTCAATTCAGGATGGAACTGGCAGCCGAGGAACCACGGATGCCCCTTCAACTCCATTATCTCGACCAGGCTGTTGTCGGGCGAGGTGCCGGTGGCGACGAGGCCGACTTTTTCGAGCTGTTCGCGATACGAGTTGTTCACTTCCCATCGATGGCGATGGCGCTCGGAGATGCGCGCCTTGCGATATAGCGACGCCGCAATCGAGCCCGACGTGAGCACCGCCGGATAGGCGCCGAGGCGCATCGTGCCGCCCTTCTTCGAGACGTCCTTCTGCGAATCCATTATGTGGATGACGGGGTCGGGCGAATCGGGCGCGTTCTCCGACGTATTCGCGCGCTTGAAGCCGAGCAGGTCGCGCGACGCCTCGATCACCATCATATGCAGGCCGTAGCAGATGCCGAGAATCGGCACACCGTTCTCGCGCGCATAGCGGACCGCGCGAATCATGCCCTCGGTGCCGCGCTCGCCGAAGCCGCCGGGGACGATTATCGCGTGGGCCTGCGCCAGCCGCTCCTCGACGTTTTGCTTTTCGAGCTCTTCGGAATCGACGTAATCGATATTGACCCGCGCCTCGTTGCTGATCGCGCCGTGCGCGATAGCCTCGTGCAGACTCTTGTAGGAATCCTGCAGGTTGACGTACTTGCCGACCACCGCGACGTTGACGGTGACCTTGGGATTCTGCGCGGTCTTGACGATTCGGCGCCACTTCGAGAGGTTCGGCGCGCCGGTCCAGATGTTGAGTTTCTCGCATACGCGCTGATCGAAACCTTCGTCATGAAAGCGGAGCGGCACTTCGTAAATCGTCGGCACGTCGGGAGCCGAGATGACGCAATTCTCCTCGACGTTGCAGAAGTGCGCGATTTTCGCCTTGAGCTTTTTTTCAAGCTGGCGATCGCATCGGCAGAGCAGGATGTCCGGCTGAATGCCGAGTCCGGTCAGTTCTTTTACGCTGTGCTGCGTGGGCTTGGTCTTGAGCTCGCCGGCGGTCGGAATAAACGGGACCAGCGTCAGATGCACGTACAGAACATTTTCGCGGCCGAGATCCCAGCGGAACTCGCGCACCGCTTCCAAAAACGGCAGGCTCTCGATATCGCCGACCGTGCCGCCGATTTCGACGATGATCAGATCGGAGCCTTCGGCGGCGGCGAGGATGCGCCGTTTGATCTCGTCGGTGATATGCGGAATCACCTGCACCGTCGCGCCGAGATAGTCGCCGCGCCGCTCTTTCTGGATTACGGTGTCGTAAATCTGGCCGGTGGTGCAGTTGTTGCGCTTGCCCATCGGCGTCTGCACGAAGCGCTCGTAGTGGCCAAGGTCGAGGTCGGTCTCGGCGCCGTCGTCGGTTACGAAAACTTCGCCGTGCTGGGTCGGACTCATCGTGCCGGGATCCACATTGATATACGGATCCATCTTGAGCATCGTGACCTTGAGCCCGCGCGCCTCGAGCAGCGCGCCGAGTGAGGCGGCCGCCAGACCCTTGCCGAGCGACGAAACGACGCCGCCGGTTACAAAAATAAATTTCGTTTTTCCCCGCTCCACGATGATTCCCTCCCCATCCTCAACGAGTTGAATTCGCCGCCTCGCGCGCGCGCGCAAGGTCGTCCGCGGTATCCACTTCAAGCGACGGCGCCACCGATTTCACCACTCTAATAACGTAACCATGCTCGAGCGCTCGCAACTGCTCGAGCTTTTCGATGCGCTCCAGCACGCCTACCGGAAGGGCGGCGAATTTCATGAGGAAGTCGCGCCGGTAGGCATAAACACCGATATGGCGGAGCGCCTCTTTGGGCATCCCGCCGTCACGCGCGTGTGGAATCGGGCTACGCGAGAAGTATAGCGCGTTGCCGTCGGCGCCGCACACGACCTTGACCTTGTTCGGATCGGTCCATTCGAGATGGTCGGCAATCGGCGTGGCCAGCGTCGCCATTTGAATCGACGCGTTGGCGCGCATCGCCGCGGCCAGCGCGTCGAGATCAGTGGGCGCGATGAACGGCTGATCGCCCTGCACGCCGAGATAAACGTCGGCGATAATTTTCGACGCGACTTCGGCGATTCGATCGGTGCCGCTCTCATGCGCCGGCGAGGTCATCATCGCCTCGCCACCGGCCGCGCGCACGGGCGCCGCGATACGCTCGTCGTCGGTCGCGACGATCACGCGCGCGAGCGATTTTGCCTTCGACGCCTGCCGCCACACCCGCACCACCATCGGCACTCCGGCGATCTCCGCCAGCGCCTTAGCGGGCAAGCGGGAAGATCCGTACCGCGCCGGTACGACGGCGATCACCGAGGCATCGGCCAGAAACTTTCTCCGCTGTTCGAGATTGTCGATATGAGGGGCACAAACGACGGTAACCGACCGCGGCGACGTTTGTCAATTTCGCGCGTCGAGGTTGCCGACAATTTCGGCGATCACAGTGGATTTTTCGGCCTTGTCATCCCTAACCGAAATGAAAAGAATCTGACGGCTTTGTGCATCGCAAATGAACAGGCGGCTCTCAATGAGCCGTCCGTCGAAAAATAGCACTGCGCGCGCGAAGCTACTTGCCGCGGATTCGCGTGCGGCGCATCTTGCGGAGCCGTGACTTTGCCTGATGCGGATCGCTCTTTTTCTTGCGGGCCAGTTTGCGGTTGCGGCGGTTTCGCTGTTTCGAGGCTACCTTCATTGGTTCTCCTGGTTCGGATTATTCGACGGCGGCGCGGCCGCGTTGTAGGTTTCGCTCGACAGTGTATGCGGCGCGGTGAACGCGATTGGACTTATCGCCACCACTTCGGTCGCTGCTTGTCCCGCGTCTTGCGCAATCACCCGCCCAAGGGGTTCGCCGGTGGTGACCGGCCCGTCGATTGCCGGCGCTACATCGTACACGACCTTTACCGACGAGGCATCGGCCTTGCGCACTACGAGCTTGAGATCTTTCGCTGCGACCGGCTGAATCAGCGGACCCTCGTGGACCTGCACCTGGACTGGAAGCGGCTGGCCGGACTTGAGCAGCGACACCGCGGTGAATTGGTCGAAGCCCCACTCCATCAGCTTCGCGGCCTGCGCAAAGCGCTGCGCATTCGACGGCGCGCCGAGGATCACTGCAATCAGCCGCATGTTGCCGCGCTTGGCCGTGGTGGTGACGTTGAATCCCGCCATGTACGTGAACCCGGTCTTGAGCCCGTCGCATCCTTCGAAATGCCCGATCAGGTGATTGGTGTTGTTCAGGATGCAGACGCCGTTGTCGAAATCCATGTGCTCCTGGCTCGACCACATCAGCAGGTTGGTCTCGCGGATAATCGCGCGGCCGACGATCGCGAGATCATACGCAGTCGTGCGATCGGCGTCATGAGTCGGGCGCGGCGGCAATCCGTCAACCGTCTGATAGAGCGTATGGGTCATGCCGAGTTCCTGCGCCCGCTGGTTCATCATGCGGACCATCGCCTCGACCGAGCCGCCGATTTTTTCCGCGACGGCAACCGCGGCGTCGTTGGCCGATTTGACCAGCGCCGCCTTCATCAGCTCGCGCAGCGGATAGACGTCGCCCTCCTTGAGGCCGATGCGCGAACCGCCGGTATGCGCGGCGCGTTCGGAAATTCTGACGAGGTCGTTGCCATTGAAGCGGCCCGCGTTGATCTGTTCCTGCGCGACCAGCAGATTCATCATCTTGGCCATCGAGGCCGGCGGCCATTCCATGTCGGCGTTGTAGGCCATCAGCACGCGGCCGCTGTCGGCGTCCTCGAGCAGGGCGCCTTTGTACAAAGGTCCGCCAGAGGTGGCGGCGCGCGCCCTATGCTTCGAATGAACTGTCTTGTGCGCGCGGTGCCATTCGGTGGTCGCGCCGGCCGGTGACGCCGCGAGCAGGACCGCCGCGCTCATCATAACTGCCGCGAACAATGTTGCCGATTTCAAATCAGCCGCCGCTCGACGCCACTCCGACAAATTCCACCGCTTGCCCAATTCCACCACCTGCCTTCGTCGTCTGTCGCGATCCGATTCGATCCGCTCAGGGATTGCGAATGAAACCGCTCGGATCAACCGTGCCCTTGGCGCCACTGTTTTCGACTTGTTGCAGAATCGCGAGGTTGGTCCGCGCCGGCGCGTAATCTGGAATCTCACCGACCAGCTCGTTCCATTCCTGGCTTGCTCTGACGTATTTCCCTTCCTCGGCGTAAATCGCGCCGAGCGTGTTGCGCGCATCCGGTTGACTCGGATCGATCTGCAGCGACAGTAGCGCTTCCTGCTCGGCTTGTGCGAGAGCCCCGCGGCGCTCATACGCGAGCGCGAGGTTGAAATGGGTCTCGGGCCGCTCCGGTCCGAGCAGCGCCGCCAGCCGCAGCACCTGGGTTGCATCGCGCGTCTGCCCGCCCTCGAGGTAGAGCAAACCGAGGTTCAGGAACAACTGCCAATCGTCGAGGCCGAGGTTGATTGCTTTCTGATACTCGGCGAGTTCCAGGCGATGCTCGCCGACGACGCCGTAAGCGAACCCGAGATGATAGTGCGCGAGCGCGTTGCCGGGGTCGTCGCCGATTACGACGCGATGGCGGCGGATTGCCTCGGGGTAATCTTCCATGCCCAGAAAGTAGTCTGCCAGGGGGTCGCAAACCTCTTCGTCGGAAGAGCTGGTTTTGGCGGTGGCGCGCGCGTTTGCCGGCGACTGGAAAACCAGCGCGATCACTGCAACCAGGCAAAAGCCCAAACGCCGAAAGCTCAACAACTTCTTAGTTCCCCCCGCGGCCCGCGATACCCGCAGGAAGAAATCAGATGTTAGCAGGAATTTCAGCTACAAAAAAACGCGCAGCGTGTTTTGCAACGCTGCGCGCGCGGAAAAAAGGCGTCGTGCCGATCGTCGCGATCCGGATTACTCCGGTTTCGCGCGAACGGCCGAGCGCCGGAGGCTAAGCCAGCTTTGCCCCCCGATCCTTAATGGATCGAACTGCTTCAGGCGATTCGAAACAGGGCGGCCGCCTCGCGCGGTCGCCCTGTCGATCTATCCGTCAAACTGTTACGGATTGGCCGGAGGAGTTGCCCCAGCCGGCGATGCGTCCGCCGCCGGTGACGCCATCGAGGCGCTCGCGGCCTTCTTGTGATGGTGGCGACGATGATGCTTGGTGGTCGCAGGCGATGTTTCCGCAGCCGGAGCCGCCATGCTGGCCTCAGCCGCAGGCGCTGCCATGCTTGGTGCAGCTGCCGGAGCCTGGGCAAATGCCGGCATCGCCATCGCGGTGGCGAAGAAAGCTGCGGAGAGGATTGATAGGGTGCGCTTCATACTCGTGGATCTCCTTGATCTGGGCGGCCCTTAATGGGCCGCAAATGACTATTGAGGCTATTGCTATACCCGTGCCATCGGGGTGACGGCAAGATCTGCATGGAAGATTGCGGTAATTTCGTTTCGGCGCAACGTCGTGATGACGCAATCGGGCTATCGTCTATCCGCTTTGCGTCGTTCGCTTGCCCGCGCCCTACCCCTTTTCATTGCGCTCGTCTCTAAGCTCGCGATACAGCGCTATCAATTCCTTAAACGCTCGTGCGACCACCTTGAGATTGGCGCCCGACTGCTCGCCCGTCATCCGCGGCAGATGCTGGACGTCCACCTCTTTCACCTTTGCTTTGCGTCCCGCCACTCGCGCCATCAGCTCGGTCGAGATCATCGCGCCATGCGCGCGCAGTTCCATGCCGTCGAGCATTTCGCGCTTGAACAGTTTGAAGCCGCAGTCGATATCGCTGATCGTGATACGGAGCAGGACGCGAACCAGCGTCGTCCACGCCTTGCCGTTGACCCGCCGCATCAGAGGGTCGGCGCGATGCGCGCGGCGTCCGCAGACCACGTCGAACTCGGGAACAAACGGCGTCAAGCGCTCGAGGTCCGCGGGATCGAACTGGCCGTCGCCGTCGCATAGCAAGACGTACGGCTGCGTCGCCGCGCGAATCCCGGAAATCACCGCGCCGCCGTAGCCGCGGTTTACCGGATGACGCACGACCTTGACGTGCGAATCCTCCGCGGCGATGCGCTCGGCAATCTCGCCGGTGCGGTCGCGACTGCCGTCGTCCACCACGATAACCTCGAAGCTGTCGGCGACGCGCGGACTTTCGGCAATCCATGAGCGCACGACGCGCTCGACGTTGCCTTCCTCGTTATGCGAAGGCAGAAAGACGCTGATGCCTGGAATGCGGGCCGGGGCAGTCACGTTGGCTAATCGCCAAGCTCGCGATAACCGCCGCGGAAAAACAGCAGCGGCTTGCCCTCGTGCGGAGTTTCGGCCTGCTCGATCTCGCCGACGTAAATCGTATGGTCGCCGCCGTCGATCGCGGTCGTCACCTTGCACTCGAGATAGGCGATCGCGCCGTCGAGGATAGGCGCGCCGTTCGCGCCGATTTTGTAGCTGACGCCGTCGAACTTGTTGCCGCCGCTGACTGCGAACTTGCGCGACAGCGCCTCCTGGTCGGACGCCAGCACGTTGACGGTAAAGATCTTGCTCTCCTCGAAGCACGGATAGCTCTCGGCCTTCTTGTCCACACAGACCAGCGCCAGCGGCGGGATCAGTGAGACCGACGTAAACGCGTTGGCAGTCAAGCCGTGCATCTCGCCCGACGTGCGAATCGACGTGATCACGGTGACGCCGGTTGCGAAATGACCCATCACGCGCCGCAGTTCGTTTTTTTCGATTGGCATCGCAAATCTCTCCGCGCGCGGATGCTATCAAACACTTGCCAACCGCAAAAGCTCAAGTGGGGCGGGCCGCCCTGCCCGCCTACCCTCCCCCTCAGTCCCATCCCGCGCGATCGCGCGCGACGACTTGCTTGCCGCCGAGATAGACGTAATCGAGATCGAGCGAGGTCAACGGTCGATCGTTCGCGCTCACGCGCACGCCGACCGGCGACGCGACGAAAATTGTGTGATCGCCCGCGACGTGGCTGTCGATCACGCGCGCTTCCACGGCGATCATCGCGAGCTTCAGCCATGGCATCGCGAGCGTCGGCGACAGATCGAACTCGATCGCGTCGAGATTGTTGTCACGCCGCGCGCGCGGCGAATAAAAATAATCTTCGAGCTCGCGCCCGCGGCGTCCGACGACGTTCAGTCCGAATGCGCCTGTGCGCGCGATCACGGCGTTGCTGAAATGCGCGTTATCGACCGCCGCCGTGAACATCACCGGCTCGCCCGAGACCTGCGCGACCCACGACGACGACATCCCGTGGCATCGCCCATTCTCGTGCGTGGTCAGAACGTATATTCCGGTGGTGAGGCCGGCCATCGCGCGCGCAAGATTGTTGTTCATCGAAGGAATGCTCCCGAGGAGATTAACGGTACTGTACAATTGATCTTCGCACCAAGCCTTCACAAAATGGATAATGCGATCGCGATGCTGGAGATTTGTTGGAGCTGATGGGCAGGATTGCCGGATCGATCACCGCCGCATTGATTGCCGCTAGCATGCTAGTGATCGGTGCCGGCGCGCCTGCGCTCGCCGGTCCGGCCGCGGCATTTGCGCAGCAGACCACACCGATCACGGCCGGCGACGCGGAGAAGGACGGACTCCAGCCGCCGGCGCCCTACTACCCCCCGGGTCAGAGGTACGTCAATTCGGGGATGCCGGGTCCGCCGCCACCCGACGTGCTCGACACGCCGGTTCCGACTGCCACGCCGACCTCGACGCCCACTCCGCTGCCGCAAGTGAAAATCGACGGCGTGCGGACCGGTCGCGTGCCGACGCCGGGGCAACTTCTGTTCGCCAGGACCCGCGACATCGCTTTCATGGATCCGCTCAATTGGTCGGTGACGATTTTCAAAAAGCGCCATCAGCTGATCGTCTATTATAAGGGCCGGCTGTTTAAGGACTATCACGCCGTGTTCGGGCGCAGCTTCGAGCCCGGCACCAAGCTGTGGGAAGGTGACCGTCGTACCCCCGAGGGCGTTTACACAATTATCGACAAGCATCCGAGCCGCCGCTGGGATTGGTTCCTGACGCTTAACTATCCCAACCAGATCGACCGCCATCGCTACGAGCAAATGCGCGATGGCGGCGAAGTGCCAATCGAAGACGGCCGTCCGGTCGGCGTCGGCGGCAGAATCGGAATCCACGGCACCGACAATCCACTGTTGAACAGCGGCGACGTCAATTGGACTACCGGCTGCATCTCAGTCGATGACGAAGACGTCGAAGAACTGAAACGCCTGCTGCCCAAGGGCACACTGGTGATAATCAATCCGTGATGGGGGAACGGCGCATCACTGTTCGACTCGCCTTTGAGCAAACGCGCGGTGCATAATCGCAAGTTCAAGGGACCATCAGGTATGCGACCAATCAAAACGGGTTCAAGCGCGGGACCCGGCTTTCGCGCGCTGAGTCCAACCAGCGCACCAAGCATCGTAGGTGAGTCGGATCCGCCGAAAGCGTGGATCGAAACGATCCAGCGAGCGCTGCGCAGCTACAATACCGCGGCGACCGGTATCGTCGAGTTCTATCCGGTAGTCTTTCTCATCAAGGACGCGAGCAACCAGGTCTCGGGCGGTCTCCTCGGTAATATTGTGGGTGGATGGCTGCAGGTGCGATCGTTGTGGGTCGATAAGATGTGGCGCGGTCGCGGCCATGCAATTCAGCTCATGGCCGCCGCTGAGCGATACGCAATCGCTAAAGGATGCGCCGCGGCGTTTCTGCAAACCGGCAGCTATGAGGCTCGGCCGCTATACGAAAAGCTGGGCTACCGGGTGTTTGCAGAGCTCGACGACCATCCTTCAAAGGGCCACAAGCGGTACTTCCTGGCAAAGCAACCGCTGTCGGGAATCGAGGCTGGTGGCGATCGGCGCGATCGCGCGAACATCGTGATGCAGCCCTATGCTTCCGGCGATGTTATGGAGACTGTCAATCGCGGCATCCAGACCCATGCCAACGCGGCGATAGGTCTGCCGGAGCAGATGTGGTTTGCGGCCAATTTTTTTCTGAGAAGCGAGGACGGTGAGATCATGGGCGGCGCGCTCGGCAACACCTGGGGCCTATGGCTCTACGTGTCCGACGTTTGGGTCGATCCTTCGCTGCGAGGAAAGGGCTATGCGACGAAAATGATGGCTGCTATCGAGCATCTGGCAACCCAGCGTGGATGCCGCAACTCCTATCTCGACACGTTCAGCTTCCAGGCGCGCCCGCTCTACGAGCAGCTTGGCTATAAGGTCTTCGGCACGCTCGAGAATCATCCGAAGGGGCATAGCCACTATTTTCTTAGGAGGACACTTTGATCCTGGCGTTGCGAAGTAAGTGAGGAGTAATCAATGACGAAAGCGAAAGTAGGGCTTACCAAGTCGGTCGCGCGGCAATACGCCGAGTCGCTCGGCCTCGCGCTGATTCTGGCAATAGTGATGCGGTCATCCTTTGTGCAGGCTTACGTAATTCCGTCGGGATCGATGGAGCCGACGATTCTTGTCGGCGACCATATTTTTGTGAACAAGGTTGCCTACGGTTTGCGAATCCCCGAAACGATAGCGGGCGTTCCCGTGCCCGGACTTTCTGCGGGGAAGTATCTGTTTCACTTCGCGCCCATTCATCGCGGCGACATTATCGTGTTCACGGCTCCGTACGATCGCAGCATCGATCTGATCAAGCGGGTGATTGGCGTGCCGGGCGACAGAGTCCAGGTGATCGATGGAGTCGTCTGGCGCAACGGCGAGCGGATACCCGATTCGCATGCGTATCTATCCAAGGGTGAAACGGATCGTTCGCCGTATTTGGCGAGCGACAATTTTCCGCCGAGAGACTCGACTCACCCGGAGCGCGATCCGGGGCCGGTAGTGGTGCCGGCGGGCAAGCTTTTCATGATGGGCGACAACCGCGACGATAGCTACGATAGCCGTTTCTGGGGCTTTGCCGATCAGAACGACGTCGAAGGCCGCGCGTCGGTGATCTATTTTTCATGGAACCACGACGGCGCGGGAGCATTGCCGCTGCGATGGAATCGATTTTGCAAAGTCCTCGATTGAAACGGACCGTCCGGCGGCCAAAGCTAAGAACTAGAGACTGGATCCACGTGACGATCAAAACGAAAAAAGAGGCGCTCGATTTCGTCAAGCGCTACGGCGCCGTACTCGAATCCGCCAGGGGCCCTATCCCGAGTCTTGCGCAGGCGATCGCGGGCGAACCGATTCGCGGTAGCTGGTGGGGCCACCCAAAGGGCAACCAGATCTACATGCTGTTGAACGAGGTCTGCGATTCGCCCGAGATTGTAAGATGCCGTCTTGTGGAAGGTAGGATCACTCTGGTGCATCGTCGGCTATGGCCGGCATTGGTAAGGATGGCGACGGCATTTGATGAGGAGCGTCTGGCTGCGGTTCGCGAGGAACACACCGCTACCGGAGCGCATCGAATGACTACCATGAAGTTTCCCGATTGGGTACCCGCCGAGCTTCGTGCAGAGGCCAAACGCATTTCAGTTACGGAAGCAACCGACCAACTGGGTTTGCTACTGACCAATCGAAAAGCGGGCCGAGCGGGGGCAATGCGATGATCAAAGCGCGTGGATTGAGACATATCAATCTCAACGTCAGGGATATCGGCCGCTCGCTCAAGTTTTATCAGGAAGCGTTCGGTCTCGAGGTCAAGTTCTGGGAAGGGAAGACGATGGTCTTCCTTCAGTCGCCGGGTGTCGATGAAACGATCACGCTATGCGAGGCGAAGGCGGACGAGCCGATCGCCGGTGGCGGCGTGTCGCATTTCGGTTTCTCGATCGGAAAAAACCACCTCGACGAAATAATCCGGCAGGTTGAGCACGCGGGCGGAAAACTGCAGCGCCGCGGCGAGCATGCGCCCGGCGCGCCGTACGCCTACCTTACCGATCCCGACGGCTACGTCATCGAGCTGGGAAACTCGTGAAACACGCGGGACCAGATGCGCTCGATAAGCTGGAGCCGATCCTAGATGAAATCCGGCGGCTCGACGGGCTGAAAGAGAAAAAGCGCGGGACGTTCTACCGCGGCGCGAGCGCGTTTCTGCACTTCCATGAAGACCCGGCGGGATTTTTCGCCGACCTGAAAGTTGGCGACGACTACGTCCGCCTTCCGATTAATTCGAAGACTCAGACGAAAACTTTCTTGCGCCGCGCCGCATCCGCGCTCAATGCCGTGACGAGCGGCCGCCGCCGCGCCGGCGCTGACTAGTCCGCTGTCCGAGCGCGACTCCGAATCTGCTGTCGGGACCTGAGCGATGGCGAAAATTCATGTCGTTGCCGCAATGCGGACAATTGACGTCATTGTACCTGACGTAGCGCCCGCAGAACGGACACATGTAGCGATGCCTTGCCTTCCAATAGAAGTACCCCGCCGTTACCGCGACCATCAGCAGGCCGACTATTGTTTGCCGCACGCAGGTTGCTCCGTAGCTGTCAGACGACGCCCCGCTTCAGTGACTCTTCGAGCGCGAGCCTGTTGATTGAGAAATCCTTCGAGTTGCGAGTTCATCGGCTAGTCCTCCGGATTAGAGCATCGGCACCACGGGACAATACGCTGCGCTGAAAATCGCGTGGCCGGTGAGCGCGGCATGGATCAACTGGATGACCGGCTCGACGATTCGCGCCGCCGGACGCTGCGGAAGCAACGCCGTCATCTTGCCCTTGCTCAGAGCCTGCAGCAGTCCGGGCTGCGCAGGAAGCTCGACGATTCCGACCGGCTGATCGGGCGCGAGGCGCGCGAGTCCCTTCGCCGCCGCGATCGCCTCGTCGAGTCCGCCGAGCGAATCGACCAGCTTGAGCTTAACCGCCTGTTCGCCGGTCCACACGCGGCCCTGCGCGACCGCGTCGGCCTGCTCGACCGTGATGTGGCGGCCGGCCGCGACCAGTTTCAGGAAGTACTGGTAGTTGCGCTGGATATCGTCCTGGAACTGCGTGGATTGCGCGGGCGTAAAGTCGGTCCACATGTCGAACATCCCGACGTTGGCGCCGCGGCTCACGGCGTCGGTATTGGCGTAGATCTTTTGCGTTGCGGGTGTGATGTTGAACTTGCCGCCGAGCACGCCAATCGAGCCGGTGATGGTACCGGGCTCGGCGAAAATCTTGGCGGCCGGAATCGAGATCAGGTATCCGCCTGAGGCGGCGTAGCCCGACATGCTGACCACCACGGGTTTCTTCCTGGCGGTGAGCTCGACCTCGCGGTCGATAAGCTCCGACGCGAGCATCGAGCCGCCGGGCGAATCGACGCGCAGGATTACGGCGCGCACGTCGTCGTCCTCGCGCGCGGACTTGAACGCTTCGGTCATGTCGTCGGAAGTCATCGCGGTCGTGTCGGGACCGGAGAATGGATCGAACCCTTCGTCGCCGCGCTGGATCTCTCCGTTGCCGTAAATCACCGCGATTTGATCTCCGCCGCTGATACTGGAAAACAAACTCGGGCGCGCGTAGTCGGTGTACTCGACCACCTTGTGAACCGAACCGCCGTGATTCTTCACGCGATCGGTGAACTGGTCCTCGTACTCGAGCCGATCGACGAGTTTCGACTTCAGCCCATCGTCAGCATTTATCGGGGCTTGATCGATCAGACCCTTGATAGTGTCGGGACTCAGCTTGCGCTCACTGCTCATCGCGGCGACGATCTGATCGAACAGGCTGCCGGCCAGCCCTTCGTCCTCCTCCTTTTGCGCGGGCGAGAAATCCTTGTTGGTGAACATATTGGCTGCGCTCTTGTACTGCCCCGCCGACGCGAAATTCGGCGTGATCCCCACCCAGTCGAGCGTGCCGCGCATGAACAGCTCGCGCAGCTGGACGCCCATCAGATTCAGGTCGCCCTGCGGCATCAGCGAGACCGCGTCGGCGGCACAGGCGACGATGTAGGGCGTGTTGCCGAGGCCCGATTCGCCGGCGGTCTCGAGATAGGCCTCGGTCCATTTGCCGTGGCTCTTGAACGACTTGATCAGCGCGACGATTTCCTGCGCCTGCGCGAGTTCCATCTCGGGATTGATGACCTTGATCTCCATGCCGACGATTTTCGGATCCTTGGCGGCCCGATCGATCGCATTGCGGAGCGTGTTGAGCGCGGTCTCATTTTTGCTCAGCAGGCCGAGCACGCTGCTGCTGGCGCGCTCGACGACATTGCCGTCAAGCTCGACTGACAGCACGGAGTTGGGCTGCACGCGATGCGAGATGTAGTCCGAGGCGGCGACGATCGCGACCAGCACCACGGCAATGATCACCGAACGAACAATCCAGCGAAAAAAGCGTCTGAACATTCACTCCTCCGAAATGCGGATTCCCTTGACGGTCGCAACTGGTATGAATAGCCAACCATACCCGATTGCATGGAGCCAGTCGTTAAAATACCAGCGCCGCCCGAGCTGCTGATGAACCAGCGCGCGACCGGCGCGATTCATTGGAGGATCGTCGCGCTGGCATTCGCGGCGTGGATTTTCGACTTCTACGATCTCGTACTCTACTCGTTCCTGCTGGTCCCGGTCGCGCGCGAGCTTCACCTGACGCCCGGGCAGTCGTCGCTCGCGTTGGGCACGTCCCTTCTGATGACGGCGCTGGGCGGAGTGATCTTCGGCTTCCTCGGCGATCGCTTCGGGCGCAAACCGATGATCGCGATGACGGTCGCAATCTACGGCGTCGGCACGGCGCTGTGCGGATTCAGCCGGAGCCTGACGCAGCTCATCGTGTTTCGATCGATCACCGGACTCGGCATGGGTGGCGGATGGGCGCCCGGACAGAGCCTGGTCGTCGAAAGCGTGCCGGCCGAGCGGCGCGCCCGATACGCGGGATACGTGCAGACTGGAGCGCCGCTCGGAGTCTTGCTGGCGGCGGCGGCTGGCGGATACGTCGCGCCCGCATTGGGATGGCGAATGACGTTCATGCTGTCGGGCGTGCCCGCGATATTCGTCGTCGCTGCGGTGCTGAAGTGGATGCCGGAGAGCGACGTATGGCGCCGCACGCGCATCGACGCCGGCACTCGCGGCGTGGACTTGCACGCGATTTTGGAACATCGGCGGATCTTCGCGATGCTGTTCGTCGTCGTCCTGCTCAATTCGGAGGCGTACTGGTTCACGTACACCTGGATGCCGGGATACCTCGAACTCAAGCGCGGGCTCACAGCGGTCGCGGCGAGTCATCTGCTGATCCAGATGCAAGTCGGCGGCGTGATCGGCTACCTGACGTTCGGGCGAGTCGCGGATAGATTCGGGCGCCGGCCCGCGTTCTGCGCATACGGGATGCTGATGGCGGCGGGTACGATACCGCCGACAATCCTGTGGAACGCGGCGGTCGCGGTGCCGGGACTCATCTCGATTGCCATGTTCACGGCGGGATTCGGCACCGGCATCTGGGCGGGAATCGCACCGATGATTGCGGAAATGCTGCCGACGCGGATTCGCAACACGTCGCTCGGATTGATCCTCAACGTAACGCGTGGATTTCAGTTCTTCACGCCGATTCTGATTGCGATGCTCGGCGCGCGCGTCGGCTTCGGCGCGACGTTGTCGCTCGGCGCACTCTTCTCGACGATGGGCGCGATGTTGGTGTGGATACTGCCCGAAACCCGCGGCCGCGCGATCACGGCGATGGATTGATCTGAGCTTCTCGCCTCCTCCACTCGTGGGAGGAGGCCGCTGCTCGTCATCGAGCGGCGGGTGGAGGACCAAATTTTTCCGGATTCAAAATGCCGCGCAACAGACAATCGCGCGGCATTTTGTCCTCCACCCTAACCCTCCTCCAACGTAGGAGGAGGGAATCAGAACGAACGAGGAAATAAGAATCACGGTGAGCTGCCGAGGGGCTTGTGATCTACGGTTGAGCTGTCGAGGTATGGCTCGTCGCCGATCCAGGTTACTCGCAGGGTGGTCACAGCTTCGACGCCTTGCAGCATCAGGTTCGCTGTCATCGTCTGCGTATGCGAGCCGCCCGCAGTCTGACGGCCAACCGTCAGCGCCTCGGTCATCGCGCGTCCGGCGGGCGCGACGCCGCCCGGTCCGATATTCGGCATCGTGCCGAGAATCTGCGTGATCGTCGGCGCGACGTCGATGTTGGCGGTGGGATTGAAATCGACGAAGCCGCGGCGGAAGTCCGGGCCGGTGGCCGCGCAAAAATTATGAATCTCGCGCTCGCCCGCCGCGCCATGCATCCCCATGCCGGTGGTGAACGTCTGGCTGGTCCCGGTGTCGGCGTACACGACGCCCTTTACCGGATGGAGCAGCGCGGCGGATTTGTTGGTTGTCGAGACTTGTCCAGTTTGGCCTATCAGAAACGCGGGATTGTTCGGCCCGGTGAGGTTGCGGTTATCGGCGTCGGGCTCCTCGCGAAATGAAATCACCAAATCCGGCGAGCGCGCGGCATTGTAGAGACCGACGACGCGCTGGCTGAAGGTGCCGTCGATCCAGCCGAGATACGGCTTGGGCGCGCGGCGGCTGCGTCGTCCGCGGCGAGTCGGCTCATCGGGCGCGGTCGCGGGGTCGCGCGAGAAAATCGGCCCGCACCATTCCTGCGCCTCGGCGAAGTTGACGATCTTCTGCAGCACGGCGCGCTTCGCTTCCGGCGTCGCGAATTCGGTCGGCGACAGGTACACGAGGTCCGCGCCGCCGTTGGGCACGACCACCACGTCGGTGCTGTCGTTCGATTTCTTGATTCCCGCCGCCACCAGCATCGCTGACAGCACGACGCGGAACTTGATGGTCGCAAAGCCGTGGTCCGAGACGACAATCAGGTCGGTCTTGGCCGCGATTCCGAGCGAGTCGATCGCCGTGCGCAGGCGCATCAGGTTGTTGTCGCAGAGGCTCAGCGCTTCCATCGCGGGCAGCGTGCCGAGGCCGGCGATGTGCTGCGTGAGGTCGGGATTATGCTGCCAGAAGACGACCAGCGCGGGCCGGCCGGCATCGGCGGCGGCCTTGGCGGCAGGCAACGCATCCTCGACCGTCAGCCGCGCAAAGTACAAATCGCGCTGCTCGTCGGCGACGGTGGTTTTCGACTCGGGCGGAACCTCGATTTTCGTCTTGGGATTCGCCGCGGCAAAGTCTTCCGACGCGAACAGGTAATCCTTCTGCGGCTCACCCACGATGTCCTTGCCGTCCACGATGGTGGCGACGCGATTGTCGAAAACCGAGGTCGGCCCCTGCTTGCCGATAACCGCGACGTAGCCGCCCTCGCGCGCAACCTCCTGGGTTATCGTGTCGAGTCCGATCAGCCGCCCCTTGAATTCATCGGACTTGTTCAAGTTCAGTATCGCCCCGGCGCCTTCAGCGTTGACTATCTGAACCTTTGGAATTTCCTGCGACGGCGGCACCAGGAAGTTGTTGCCCTCGAGCCCGTTGACGCCCGGCGGCGCGCCGGTGGCGAGCGCGGTCGCATTCACCATCGTGAGCGTCGGGAAGATCGAGTGATGCTTGTCGAAGCGCACGCCCTCGCGCGCGAGCCGGAACAGATTCGGCGTATCGCGCTGCGTGACGAAATCGGGCCGCAAACCGTCCCACACCATCAGCACTACGATTCGGCCGCGCCCGCGATGCGTGCCGGAGGCATCTTGCGCGCGGATCGGCGCCGAAACGAACCCGAACAGGAGCAGCAGCGCGAGAATTTCAGACAACCGTCGAGTGAAGCACATCCGATCGATCATCAAAGCGGCCCGCAAGCGGCCGTGTCAATCGTTCTTGGCGATCGGCCTGGCTTTCGCCGCGGCGGTCCGCGGATGCGCCTTGAAGAAATCCCAGATGACGTTGGTCGCGAGCAGGCTGTCGCTCGGCTTGCCGACCCACTTTTCCGGCAGCCGGCTTTTGCCGCCGGGCCAGACGTGCCCCAATCCGGTGACGCGGTAGTACTCGACCTCTCCACCCATGGCGCACTGATCGTACGTGATCTCCATCACGCCTTGGCCGCGCGCGGTCTGCACTTCCGGCCCGCATCCGAGCATCCGCTCCCATTCCTTGAGCGAATCTTCGACCGGCGGGCGATCCTCGATCTTCTCCCACGGCAGCGTCACTTTGCCGCCGGCCAGCGGATTGAGCGGGTCGGCGGTGCCGACGATGTAGAGCAGCGGAACCGGATAGGCGAGATGTTTTTCGCGCTCCCACAGATGACCGGCGACGGGCGCGATCGCCGCGATTCGATCCGACAGGTTGAGTCCGACGCTGAAGGCCATCGAGGCGCCGTTGGAAAAGCCGGTGCAATAGATTCGCGCCGGGTCAGCGGCGTAATGCGCTTCCAGGAAATCTATCACCACGGAGATAAAGCCGAGGTCGTCCACTTTTTCCACGCCAATCGCGCCGCGGCCCGAGCCGTCGTTCCACAGCCGTGGATTGGTCAGGAAGCGCGCCGGCAACATCGGATGCGCCGTGGTGCCGTCGGGGAACACCGCGATGAAGCCCTCGCGATCGGATTTCGCGTCCCATCCGGTCTGCGAGATTGCGCCCGCGCCGCTGCCGCCGGCGCCGTGCAGCATGATTACCACCGGCACTTTCGATTTGCCGTCGAACGCGGGCGGCACATGCACGATGAACGTGCGCGTCATCTTTTTAGCGCCCGCGCCGAGCACGATCGACTCGTTATGATTCCCTGGCGCCGGCAGCTGCGGATTCGCCTGCGTACCCGCGGCCGCGGAAATCACCGCGGCCGCAAATATCGCCGCCGCGACGGTCGTTGAAAAGCCAAATCTGCGCATCACCCAGTACCCCGGAGGTCCCGTTCAATGTACGCAGGCGGTGGCACGTCGTTTCAAGGTGCAACTCGATTTTTGTTTTGGTAGCGTGACCATAGCACTGTACAAGAGTTCGGGAGGATCGCCACCTTGCGTATCGCACTGCTCGGCCAGGCCGCATTCGCGGAAAAAGCGCTCGCGGCGCTCGTCGAGCACGGCGACGAGATCGTTCACGTCTTCGCGCCGCCCGATCCGCCCGCAGGCAAGCCGGACGCGCTCGCGGCCAGGGCGCGAGCGATGAATCTGCCGCTCAGCCAGCCGAAGTCGTTCAAGAACGACGCCGCGTTCGCGCAGTTCACCGCGCTCGACGCCGACCTCGCCATCCTCGCCTTCGTCACGCTGATAGTGCCCGAGCGAATTCTTTACGCGCCGCGCTACAAGTCGATCTGTTTTCATCCGTCGCTGCTCCCGCGCCATCGCGGCGCCAGCGGAATCAACTGGGCGATCATCCAGGGCGATGCGGAAACGGGAGTCACGTGGTTCTGGCCCGACAAGGGCATCGACACCGGCCCGATCCTCGTGCAAAAGCGGGTGCCGATCGCGGAGACCGACACGGTGGGATCGATTTACTTCAACACGCTCTTCCCGATGGGCATCGACGCGATGGTTGAGGCGGTCGATCTGATCAAATCGGGCAACGCGCCCGCAATCGTACAAGACGAAAGCAAGGCGACCTACGAGGCGCCATGCCGCGACGAGCACGCGAAGATCGATTTCGCAAAACCTGCGCGCGAAGTCTTCAACCTGATTCGCGGATGCGACCCGCAGCCCGGCGCCTTCGCCAGCCTCGGCGAGAAACGCCTGCGCCTTTATGAAGTCGTCTTTTCAGCAAGCCGCGATGCCGCCGAGCCGGGCACGATAGTCGCGATCGACGCGGACGGCATGAAGGTGGCGCTCGCCGGCGGCACGATAACGGTCAAGCGAGCGCGGATCGATCCGAATCCGAAGAAGGTCGCACCCGCCGAACTCGCGAGCGCCGGCGATCTGCGGATTGGCGCCAGGCTGACGTAACAACTTTTGCGCCGCGCTTATTTTCGCTTGAGCCGTGGGTCATCACCGGCGACGCATTGCGACAGTGCCGTTCGTTTTGTCATTTCCGACATGCTCAGCGGATGCATCTTCGCTTTTCTGGTTGCTTGCGTCGCCGCTTGATACTCCGCCGGGGTCATCGGGTTCTGAATCGCGTCCTTCAGCGAGTCGTTGCATTGCTTCGCGGATTCAAAGCTCACGCCTTTTCTCCACTGCGACAAAGCCGCATGCGCATCGACTGTGTTGTCGATGCCGGTCGGCGGAATCATCAGGTACCAGGCGACGATCGCGAGTGCGGCGGCATGGCGGGACTTCATCGGCATAGATCGATCAGAAAAGGATCCGGGATTCTTCGCTCTAAGATAGAATGACACAAACCGAGAACCTTGGGAGCGAAATGTGGTCCTCGACATTTCGCGATTTCTTATCACTGGTTGCAGGGGTCACCCGTGCCGAAGGAGGGGTGGAACCCACGGCGGGTTCCACTACAATAACGGTCCTTTCCTCCATCCGCCGCTGTTCTGCGCCAATCCGTTACGCTACGATTCGGACGCGGCTGGAAGAGGTGTGACCCAAGGATGCGACTCTGCATCGGGACGGCAAAGGGGATTGTGATTCTCGATCCCGCGCGAGGCGGGGCGCCGTTGATGGTGCTTGCCGATCCCTCGGCAGTGTGGTGCATGGCGCAGGACTGTGCCGATCCAACGCTCATCTACGCCGGATCGACCGAGCAAATCCGCGGCAAGGGTACGCTTGCGCGATCGACCGACGGCGGCCGCACCTGGACCGACGTCACGCCGCCGCTCGCGCGCGAAGAAGAAGTCTGGTCGGTAGCCGCATCGCCGGCGGTGAAGGATCGCGTTTTCATCGGGACCTCGCACGCGCGGCTGTTCCGCAGCGACGATCGCGGACGCATCTTCAAGGAGTCCGACGGCTTCCTGAAACTTCCGGGACGCGACCGCTGGACGTTTCCGCCACCGCCGCATATTCCGCACGTACGCTCGATAGCCTTCGATCCGCATGAGCCATCGACGATGTACGTCGGGGTCGAAGAGGGCGGCATCTTCCGCTCGCGCAACGACGGCGCGACGTTCGAGCCGCTCAACGACGGCATCTACGCCGACATTCACACCGTCGCGGTGGACTCGCGCGATTCGCGCCGCCTCTACGCCACCACTGGCGGCGGCTTCTACCTGTCCAACAACGCCGGCAAGTCGTGGGAGCGGGTGACGCGCGGACTCAATCGCACTTACACCGTCCCCCTGCTGGTGAGCGCGCCGGACCGCGATGACGTTTTCACGGCGGCTGCGATGGGTCCGCCGCCGAGCTGGCGGGTCGGACCGACCGGCGCGGATGCGATGCTGTTCCGCAGCGCCGATCGCGGCGAAAGTTTCACACCGATTTCCGCCGAACAGAACTTCGGGCGCGGGATGCTGATGCGGCTGAAGGCCGATCCCGAGAACGGCGGCTTCTTCGCGGTGTGCAACGACGGCGCGGTGATGCGCGCAGGCACCGACGGGTCGTCACTCGCGACCATCGCCGAGAAACTGCCGCCCGCCTACGACCTCGCGATAATTCCATGAGCCAGCGAAAGAGCCAGTGGCTCGCAAATTGAGCGATCCGCGCCACGCGCTGTCAGCTTGCTGGATTGAAAACCTCAGGGACTCACTGTGAATCAGTAATTCTGAATAGCTCGCGCGCCTCGCCAAGACCCTTGAGTTCGTGGACCCCGGCTGATTCAAGGGTGATCTCTGAACCTTCGAGCAAATGCTTGGTGGTAGCCGAAACCAGCACTTCGCCGGCCGTCGCAACCCCCGCGACGCGCGCGGCTTCATGCACGGCCAGGCCCCGCACGTTGTCACCCAGGAACTCCACCTCGCCGGTGTGAACCCCCGCTCTAATCGCGATGCCGAGTCGAGAGATCGAGCGGCCAATCGACCGCGCGCATCGCACCGCTCGGGCGGGACCGTCGAACACAGCAAGGAACCCGTCGCCGGTCGTCTGGATCTCGCGCCCTCGAAAGTTGTTCAACTCGGTCCGCACCTGATGGTTATGCTCCAGCAGGAGCTCGCGCCAAACCGAATCGCCAAGCCTCCTTAGATGCGCGGTTGAATCCACGATATCGGTGTACATCAACGCGGCGAGCACCCGATCGCCGTCGGCCGGCGCAGCGTACACCCGCGCGCTCGCGAATTCGATTGCCTCGAAAGGCTCATCCCCGACGACCGCGGCATCGTGACCGGCGGGAATGTCATAGACGTCGTCCACCGCGAATTCGCACGCCTCGCCCGTGTCCATTTCCACGCGTAAGCGTCCCTTCAGAACCACGCCCTGGTGATGAATCTGGCAAGAGCGCGTGCCTGAGATTGGACCGACATCATGCGACCAGCGCCAGCCGGGTTCGAACACGAAGCGGCCGACCGTTGTCTCACCGTGAGAAACGTTCGCTATCCGGCCGTTGGGGAAGTTCCTGACCTGATCTGGATTGCGAAAACTCTTTGCCTGGGGACGTGGCATGAAATTCCTTGCGACAACTCAGAAACTCAACGCTATTTCGTAGGGAGAATAGGCGCGCCTCTCGGCAGACTCAAGGCTTATCTCAACTCCGCCGGGGTCTGTCCTTCGATCACCTTCTTCGCAATTATCGTCGCCGTCGAGCGCGGGACCAGCCGCACCGCGTTCGCGCGCACCCAGTTGAACCATCCGGAGATGACGCTCGGATGTTTCCCGAGGGCATCGAGCGCGACGCGCACCACGTTCTCCGCCGGTTCGCCGTGATCGGCGCCGACGCTCTCGCCCGCCACTGCTTGGAACTCGGTCGCAGTCGGGCCCGGCTCGATCACGAGCGCGTCGACGCCCGTCCCGCGCAGCTCGCCCCACAGTCCCTCGCCGAACAGCAGATCGAAGCCCTTGGTCGCGCTGTACACCGCATGCAGCGGCAGCGGCTGGCGTCCGGCGACCGATCCCACGACGATCACCGCGCCGCGTCCGCGCTTGACCATCCCGGGGATTATGCGGCTGGTCAGCACCACCGGCACGACGCAGTTAACCACCACCATCGAGCGCAGCCGATCGGTCGCGAGCTTGTCGAAACGGCCGGCGTAGCCGAAGCCCGCGTTGTTGACGAGAAATGCGATCGGCAAATCCGCGACCGCATCGGCCAGCCGATCGACGCCGTCGTTCGCCGCGAGATCGACCGCAACCACGCGCGTATCGACGTGATGCTTCTCCTTGAGCGCGGCCGCCAGCGCGTTCAGCCGATCCTCGCGCCGCGCCGTCAGCACAATCGACATGCCCTCGCGCGCGAGCGCGCGGGCAAACTCAAGCCCAATCCCCGCCGACGCGCCCGTAACGAGCGCCCACTCGCCGTACTTCTCCCGATACTTGCGCCCATTGTCAGCCATCGCGATTCCTCCGCATGAATTTTCCAGCGCGCGCTCTCTCCTCCCCTCTCCAGAAGGGAGAGGGGCCGGGGGAGAGGTTCCGCCTCGTGCTATCCGACTAGTATCTAGCAGATTAGTTGGTCACACTCCGACCAGCAAAACCGGAGCACACGAATGGCAGAATCGATCTCGAAGGCAGTTCTAATCACCGGATGCTCGACCGGCATCGGCCGCGCCACCGCCGAGCACCTGGCGACCCGCGGATGGAACGTGTACGCGACCGCGCGCAAGCTGGAATCGATCGCGGACCTCGCGCAGCGCGGATGCAAACCGCTCGCGCTCGACGTATGCGACGACGCCTCGATGCGCGCGGCGGTCGCGACCGTCGAGCGCGCCGAGGGCAGTGTCGGCGTGCTCATCAACAACGCCGGCTACGGCCTTGAAGGCGCGTTCGAGGAAGTGCCGATGACCGACATCCGCCGCCAGTTCGAGACCAACGTGTTCGGGCTGGTTGCGATGACCAAGCTGGTGCTGCCGGGGATGCGCCGCCAGCGATGGGGCCGCGTCGTCAATCTGAGCTCGATGGGCGGCAAGCTCACGTTCCCCGGCGGCGCGTACTATCACGCGACCAAGCACGCGGTCGAAGCGCTCAGCGACGCGCTGCGGTTCGAAGTAAGAGGCTTCGGCATCGACGTGATCGTGATCGAGCCGGGCCCGATTAAAACCCGCTTCGGCGACACCGCCGTCGGCAATATCGCGATGCCGAAAGATTCGCCCTACGCCAATTTCAATGTGGTGCTCGAAAAACAGATCCGCGAAGCCTACGAAGGTGGCCCGATGGCCCGCTTCGCCGCCCCGCCCGAAGCAGTCGCCACGGTGATCGAGAAAGCCATCACCGCAAAGTCTCCAAAGACGCGTTACAAGGTGACGCTCGCCGCGCGCGTCCTGATGGGCCTGCGCCGATGGCTCCCCGACCGCGCCTTCGACGCCTTCCTAAGAACGCAGTTCCCGCCACCCGCGCCATGAAAAATATGTGAATTCGGTTTGATTCCAAGCAGTTAGGCGGCTTGACTGGGGATTATGTCTAAGTTGACAGCAGAGACTAGCGAGGCTAGTTTGGTCACCGACGTGACAGGTCAGGCGCTCTCTGTGAGGCGATAGATATTCGTCTCATTTACACCATTGTGCGACACTGAGACTAAATCGACCATGGTCGATTTGTGGTGCGTCGTATTAATGGTATAACGATGTCCGCTGAAACAGTTCGCGTAACAAGCGTAAGGGGATTTGACAATGGCTGATCGAAAGCAGTTTCAAAATATTAAGCCAGCGGATCCCGAATTGATTCGATTGCTGGAAGCAGCACGAAACAACCCTGTGACCGAAGAAGAATTGCAGGAACAGCGAGTTAGTTTCGCATTCGGGAACGCTCCGGCGGATTCAAAACTAATAACAAAAGATAGTGTTCGTATGGCTTCGAAGAAGATCAGACTTCTCGCCTGAAGGAAAAGGATTCGCCTCTTGCCATTTTTCTGATGTCTGTTCGAGAAAAAGACGATCCCGCTCTTTACGCAAAAATCGAAGAACAGAATCTCCTGCGACAATACGATTTGCTCGCGAATTGTATTGAAATTGGTTTGAAAAAGGGCGTTGAGTTTTTCGACAAATACACGCTTTGGGCTCTGAATTACGCGGCGGTTTCAAATATCTCCCAGTTTGGCGGTCGATACCGCGAAGAACCGATCTTAGTTGGAGATCACATTCCGCCGCACTTCAACGCAGTTCCAAATTTGATGGACCGCTTCTTTTCCTTGGTCCACGAAAATTGGACGATTGTGGACCATCCTACGTGGATCTCCGCATATGCCCTTTGGAGACTCAATTGGATTCATCCATTCGTTGAAGGCAACGGCAGGACTGCGCGTGCCGCGTGCTATTATTTGATTTGTCTCAAGCACGGCCAATTG
This sequence comes from uncultured delta proteobacterium, assembly GCA_963717005.1. Lineage (GTDB taxonomy): Bacteria > Desulfobacterota > Binatia > Binatales > Binataceae > Binatus. Next base: position 1,706,009 of record OY970324.1, on the reverse strand, counting down.
TTGCCAGGTAAGAAGATTGTGCCGGAACGAATCCGAGACGACCGCCCTCGATACTACGGGGCCCTAGAAGCCGCGGACCGAGCATGGGAAAACGGCGCTCTCGATGTTTCGGATTTGGCAGAGTATCTCGCCAAACTCCTCAAGGCGCAGTTAGCTGATATCTGATTCACGCCCTCATTGTGGGGGCGGCAGTCGCTTTTCACGGCGAGCCGCTTCGACCTTTTTGATCGATTCCTCAGGTTCCAAGTCTTCAGGCATTTTGCCCCCAATCTTGCGAATCGCCGAACGAATTTCCGAACCAACACGGTGATGTGTATCCATCGCGTGTTGTTCCGTCTGAACGTTCATGGTCACTAGCTGTTCCTCTGTTGTGGCGTTCTTAAGTTCGATTGCGGCGAGTTCGATTCGACCAGCCCGGTCAAGCAATTCCTCTTTTTGGCCGATCATTTTTTTTTCTTTGATGGCCGAGAGGCCCAAGCCGCCGTAGAGGCCTCGATAGCCGGCGTCGTAGAAAAGTCCGTATCGTTGAACACCCGATCTCTTGGCGGCGCTGCTCAAGGCTTTGACGGTTGCGGTTACACGTCTTCGATGAGCCAGCCGGTCATAATCGCCGATTTGTTGGGCTTCCTGTTCGCGGAGACGGGTTTCAACCGCAAAGTATTGCTGCGCGTACGCGACTTCAGAAACTTGCGGGTCGCCGTTCATCGCGATCAAATAGCAAGCATATCGACTCAGATACCAATCGTCGATTTTTCGCTGCGCGCCGTTGCCGTGCGTGATCAATTTCGTTGTATGGCGAAATTGTCCATTCGGGTCAACTTCCGAATTAGCGCACGCTGTCTTGGCCTTTTCGATCAGCGCTTCAAAGTTTTCCCACCTTGCGTAATTCAGCACGCCTTGCAGAGTTCGGCCCATCCAATATTCTTGACCGTTCGGAGCTTGCTGCCTTACGTTGTCAAGCGCCTTCGCAAAGTCGCCGTAATTTACATCACCCATCCTGCCCATACTCCTTTGAAGTGTTGGCTCAACGTACCACGGAATAAACGCGAATGCTATCGTTTTTCTCTCATGCCTCTTTTTCTCCTAGCATTTAACTGCTATCTTTCACTCTGAGGAATCCGCCGATGGACGTTCGAAGAGAACTGAAGAGAAAAATTGAGAGAAAACAGACCGAGATTCAGCAATGGCAGGCTGAATCTCAAGAGCTTCAAACCAAGGTGCGAGAAGCAATTGCCTACGTAAGCGGGCTTGAGGAGACGCTTAAACTTCTGCCGAGAGAAACTCCGGCGGAAGCTGCCACTGCATCGCTGCGGGCAGATAGTGCCGTCGCAAAGGCTCGCGAAGTGATTTTGAAGGCTGGGAAGCCGCTGCATATTAACGACATTCTCAAGGCGCTTGGAAAAGCTACGACTCATGAATCAAAGGCTTCAATGAGCGGCAGCATAGCGGCGTATGCGCGCAAAAATCAGGTGTTCACCCGCCCAGCTCCGAATACGTTTGGATTGATTGAGTTCCAGCCAGATCCAAAGCCGGACGATGAATTACCGGCCGATTTTGGGGTGATCAACGGGAAGGCCAAGGAAACGACGGCCTGACAGAATTGCGCCGGATCGTGCTCATGACACGTCCGGCGCTGGAATCCCCGCGTCGTTGACCGACGCAGAGGTCCGAGGAACAATGTTCAATACGTCATAGCCAAACCGTAGGCACTAGCTACTAGGAATTTAACGTTTCTTGACCGCAGGGCTGAGCGTACCACGCTTGGCCTTGCGCTTTTTTGGCTTTTTCTCGATTCGTTCTTTCGGCACAGATACCAGGGCTTTCACGAATGAATCAAAGTCCATCCCATTCGATGACATCGCGAGTGATTTGCCCACGGAGAGATCTTACCGCTTCCGTGGCTTGGCGTCTATTCGGGTCTGGCTACACAGATGAAATCAAGCGGGCAAAAATATCAGGGTTCTTCCGCTCGTTGTGGCGAAAGGTAAATTCGTTCAAGTACAGCGGCAAATGTTCTCGGCTCACATTGTGGAACGTGCCCACAATTCCCCGCTTGAGCAACGACCAGAACGATTCGATCGATTGCGTGTGAACTTCTCCGCGAACGTACTCGCCGGATTTGTGATCAACGATTTCATGCGGGTAGAAGTGGCGAAGATCGGTGTAGCCTTTGTACGAATCGGTGGCGACCAGCGTCACCTTGTCGGCGACGGTCTGTTCTACGAACGTGCTCAAGGTGTCGGCGCTCGTGTTCTCGATCATCTGACAGACCACATTGCCTTTGCGCGAGATTGCACCGATGACGCCAATCTTGCCGGATGCGATTCCGCCTGCCCTGTATGGCGTTTTCTTGTTTGCATGGCGATTGTGGTTCTTGCCGCCGACATAGGTTTCGTCCACTTCGACTTGGCCCATCAGGGCATTGAACGTCTGATTTTTCATCGCGGCTCGGATTCTATGGCACATGAACCAAGCTGTGCGATATTCGCCGCTTCCGATCTGGCGATGGATTTGAAGCGCACTAATGCCCTTCTTCGATTGGCACATCAGGTAAGCGACCTGAAACCAAATAACGAGCGGGTATTTGGTATTCTCGAAAATCGTGCCCGCCGTCACTGAAAAGCGATAGCCATTCTTCCCGCATTTGGCGCTCTGACACTGCCACTTGAACGGCTGCTTGAGTGCGTAAACCTTCTCATTGCCGCATCGCGGGCATCGCACGCCATTCGGCCAGCGGCTATCACGGATATAGGCTTTGCACGCATCTTCGGTGTTGAACCGAGCCATCAGATCGGCGAGCGTGATCGATGGCTGTACGGTCAACTGTCGCTGTGGGTCTCGCTTCTTCATGTCAGCCAATCTAGCGCTTTAGCGCCCAACTGTCAAATACGACATAATCCCCGCTTGACCTATAGCGAAGAAAAAGCGAAGATAGCGGTACCGTCAGATGAACACCGCCGCCACACTGCCGCTTTATTCGCCGCCGCCCGACGAACTCGACGCTACGCGCGGGGTCGAGTTTATCGAGATGCCGGTGCGGCAGATTCTCAACCGATGCGACAGCCCGCGCATGCCGTTTCGATGGACTATCAACCCGTATCGCGGCTGCGAGTTCGGATGCGTGTACTGCTACGCGCGCTACACGCACGACTTTCTCGAGCTGCGCGACCCAATGGACTTCGAGCGCAAGATTTTCGTCAAGCGGATGGCGGCCGAAGTGCTGTCGCGCACGCTCTCGCGCACGCCGATTGGCACCGACGCGATCGCAATCGGCACTGCGACTGATCCGTATCAGCCGGCCGAACGGAAATACGGGCTTACACGATCGATGCTCGAAGTTTTCGCGCAGCTCCAGGGATTGGACCTGTCGATCACAACCAAATCGAGCCTGATAGTTCGCGACCTCGAGCTGCTGCGAAAGATCAATCGGCGCTCGAAGCTGTCGGTGAACTTTTCGCTGATAACGCTCGATCGCAAGCTGCAGCGAATCCTCGAGCCGCGCGCGCCGCGGCCCGGCCTGCGATTGCGCGCGCTGTTCGAGCTGGCGCGCGCGAACATCCGATGCAACGTGCTGATGATGCCGATGATTCCGGGCCTCACCGACGACCCCGCGGCAATCGAGAACGTGATTCGCGCGGCCCGACGCGCGAACGCGTCAGGCGTTTGGTGGCGCTCGATGTTCCTCAAGCCGGCGGCCGCGCGCCGCTTCATTCCATTCGCAAAAGAGCGTTTCCCGCATCTGGCCGAGCGTATCGATATGTTCTACGGCCACGCCGAGTATGTCCCGCAAGCCTACGACGACCGCATGCGCCGGATCTTCGACCGCATCCGCGAGCGCTACGGCTTCCCGATCAGCAACGATCGCTACGTAGCGCAACCGCCCGTCACGCCGCAGCCTCCGCGACAGGCTACGCTGTCTTTCTGACGATGGCGTGCTTTTGTGATGTAGCCCAGAACCCTCACCAACCGGCGGCTGCGCCCGCCGGCCTCCTCTCCCGTGAAGGAACGGGCGAGGTATCGGAGGCCGCAGCCATGTGAGAAAACGCAGAGACTAAAAAAAAGAAGGAGCCGGGATTCTTCGCTTCGCTCTGAATGACACAGAAAAAAGAACCTGAGAGCAAAATGGCGTCCCCGCCATTTTGCGATTTCTTATCACTGGGTGCAGGGGGTCACCCCTGCCGAAGGAAGCGTGAAACCCACCGCGGGTTTCGCATTCGATAAAGTGGGTTTGTCCTTTGGTGCGCGGAGCGGGACTTGAACCCGCACGGTATTGCTACCACCAGCCCCTCAAACTGGCGTGTCTGCCATTCCACCACCCGCGCATCGTTCCTGCCAACCGGAGTTACCGTGAGGGTCTTGGCGCTCCGGCGCAACCGCGGAAATTTCGGCGACTACTTAGGCGAGGCCGGCGTCGCTGCGCCGGCGGGATTATGTCCTGCCGGAGCGGGCGCTGCGGGACCCGCGCTCTTGGGCGCCTGCTTCGACGCCGGCATCACGCTCGACACGTGCGCCGACGAAAACGGCCCGCCTTCGAAGATACTGCCGGTCACGCGCCGCGACGACGCGAGCGCCAGGAAGATCGAGCTCGCGAAAAATATTACCGCGAATGCCCACGTCGTTTTGGTCAGCGCGTTGCCCGCGCCGCTGGCGCCGAACACGGTCTGGCTCGAGCCGCCGAACACGGCGCCGACCTCCGCACCCTTGCCCTGCTGCAGCAGGATAATGATGGTCATGGCGACGCAGACGATCACGTGAATCGAAATGACAATTGAAACCATTTTTCTCTTTAGCGGGTCCGCGCCCTTACGATGCGCGCGAACGAGTCAGCCTTTAAGCTTGCCCCGCCGACCAGAGCCCCGTCAATATCGGGCTTGGACACGAGCGAGTCAACATTCTCGTCGTTGACGCTGCCGCCATAGATGATCCGGACGGAATCGGCGCGCTCACGCCCGTAGCGTTCGAGGATCGCGCGGCGAATCGCGCCGTGGATAGCTTCGGCCTGCCCGGGCGTCGCCGTGCGCCCGGTGCCTATTGCCCAGACCGGCTCGTACGCAATCGCGACCGACGTCATGTGGTCGTCTGCGATGCCTTCGAGCCCGCACTGGAGCTGGTGCAGCACCACATCGAGCGCGCGGCCGCCGTCATGCTCGTCCTGGGTTTCGCCGACACACAGAATCGGCGTCATCCGATGGTGCAACGCGGCGAGCACCTTCTTGTTAATCAGCTCGTCGGTTTCATGAAAGATGTGCCGGCGCTCGGAATGGCCGAGAATGACGTGGGTGACGCCGTAGGCATCGAGCATCGGCGGCGCGACTTCGCCGGTGAACGCGCCCTTGTCCTCGAAGTGCATATTCTGCGCGCCAAGCAGAATCGACGAGCCCGCGAGCGCCTGCGCGACGGCGGGGATAAGAATGTCGGGCGGCGCGACCATCACCTCGCGATCTTTGGCGAGAATCGCGGCGAGGGGATCGAGCTCGGCGCGGATTCTCTCGACCAGCGCGCGTGCGCCGACCGGCAGCAGATGCATCTTCCAGTTCCCGGCGATCAGTTTCTTACGCATCTTCATACTTCCAGCGCCTTCACGCCCGGCAACTCGCGGCCTTCCAGATATTCGAGCGTGGCGCCGCCGCCGGTCGAGATATGCGTGAACTTGTTTGCCCACGGCGCGTGCGCGAGCGCCGCGGCCGTGTCGCCGCCGCCGATTATCGAGATGACGCCGGCTTGATTGGCGAGCGCCTCGCCCACGCGCATCGTGCCGCCGGCAAATGCCGGTATTTCGAAGAATCCGAGCGGGCCGTTCCAAATGACGGTTTTGGCGCGCGCGATTTCCGCGATGAATGCGGCGACGGTCTGCGGCCCGATGTCGAGGCCCATCATCTCGGACGGTATTTCAGTGACCGTATGCGGCGTCGCCGCGGCTTCGGGAGCGCCCGCGACGACGTGGTCGGATGGCAGCACTATCTTGACGCCTTTGCGTGCGGCCTCCGCCAGCAGTTCCCTGGCCAGCTCGACCTTGTCGTCCTCGACCCGCGACTTGCCAATAGCGATACCCTGGGCCTTGAGGAACGTGTACGCCATCGCGCCGCCAATCAGGATCGAATCGACTTTGTTGAGCAGATTTTTGATGAGCCCGATTTTGTCCGAGACTTTTGCGCCGCCCATGATTGCGACCGACGGCCGCTGCGGATTCTCGGTGACGGCGCGCAGCGCTTCCAGCTCGCGCATCATCAGGAAGCCCGCCGCGCGCTCCGCGAGAAATCGTGTGACGCCGACGGTCGAGGCGTGCGCGCGATGCGCCGTGCCGAAGCCGTCGTTCACGTAAACCTGCTTGTGCCGCGCGAGCTCGTGCGAGAAGTCGCGGTCGTTCGCCTCTTCCTCTTTATGGAAGCGCAGATTTTCGAGCAGAAGAGCTTCGCCCGGCTTGAGCGCGTCGATCATTTTGCCGGTGTGATCGCCGACACAGTCGGGCGCGAGTTTTACTTTCTGCCCCAACGCGATGGTCAGATATTCGGCAACGGGCTTGAGGCTGAGCTCCGGCGTGCGCTCCTTGGGACGCCCGAGATGCGAGCAGAGCACGGCCGATCCGCCGTGTTCGAGGATATATCGAATAGTGTCGAGGCTCGCGTCGATTCGCGCGGGGTCCTGAATTTTCCCGTCAGCGATCGGCACGTTGAAATCGCATCGCACAAGCACCTTCTTGTCTTTGAACTGAAGGCTGGTGATCGGTGTGACGGGCATCGCAGGAGTGCTCACTCAGACTCAGGTAGCCGGACTAGCATTTTCAATTTCGCGCCACATCGGGCCGATTAATTTAACAGGATGCGGAAAAACTTGCGATTAGCATTGATCCGCCCGGCTGCGTGGTACTTGGCGAGCATCAAGTGATAGAAGAGCGCAAAGAGATGCGCTGCTCGAATTGCAAAACTGAAAATCCAGCGGGCAAGAAGTTCTGCGGTGACTGCGGCGCGGCACTCGCGAATCTCTGCCCGAGATGCGGCGCCGATAACCCAGCGGGCAAGAGCTTCTGTGGAGAGTGCGGCACGCCGCTCGGAACGCCGGCGGCGGCTGCGCCGAGGAAATCGAACGATTCACCGATTCGAGTGGCTGAGACGGCCGCCCCTGAAAATCTCGAGGGTGAGCGCAAGACGGTGACCGCGCTGTTCGCCGACATCAAGGGATCGACGGAACTGGAGCAGGACCTCGATCCGGAAGAGGCGCGCGCGATCGTCGATCCGGCGCTGAAGCTGATGATCGAAGCGGCGCATCGCTACGACGGCTACGTCGTGCAGAGCACCGGCGATGGCATCTTCGCGCTGTTCGGCGCGCCGGTCGCGCACGAGGATCATCCGCAGCGCGCGTTGTATGCGGCGCTCCGCATGCAGGAAGATCTGAAACGCTACTCGTCAAAGCTCGTCGCTGACGGCGGCAATCCGTTGCAGTGCCGCGTGGGAATCAACACCGGCGAAGTGGTGGTGCGTTCGATCCAGACCGGCGCGGGCCAGGTCGAATACACGCCGATCGGACACACCACGAACCTCGCATCGCGGATGCAGGCTGTAGCGCCGGTCGGTTCAGTCGCGGTGACCGAGACGACGCGTGGGCTGTGCGAGGGATACTTCGCGCTCAAACCGTTGGGTCCGACCAAAGTCAAGGGCGTCAGCGAGTCGGTCAACGTTTACCAAGTGACGGGACTGGGCGCACTGCGCACGCGGCTCGAGGTGGCGCGGGCGCGAGGATTCTCGCGCCTTGTCGGCCGCGACGCCGACATGCAGGCCCTCGACGCCGCACTGGAGCAGGCGCGCGCCGGTAACGGCCAGGTCGTGGGCATCGTCGCCGAGGCGGGCACCGGCAAGAGCCGCCTGTGTTTCGAGTTTCTCGAACGCTGCCGGGCGCGCGGACTGACTATAGCGGTGGGCCGCGCGGTCGCGCACGGCAAGAACATTCCCTTCATGCCGATGCTGGAGGCGTTCCGTAACTACTATGGCATCACCGACGCCGATTCCGACCGCGCCGTACGCGAGAAGATCGCCGGGCGGCTGCTGCTTACCGACGAGAGTTTCCGCGAACTGCTGCCGGTGGTGTTCGAGTTTTTCGGCGTGCCCGATCCGCAGCGCCCCGTGCCGCGAATGGATCCCGAGGCGAAGCAGCGCCAGCTCTTCGCGGTCCTGCGCAAGGAGGTGCGCGAGGGTAACGTCGCGAGCCAGCTGGTCACGCTGATCGAGGACTTGCACTGGCTGGACGCCGGCAGCGAAGCGTTCCTCGAGCAGTGGGCGGACGCGATCGCCGGCAGCCGCTCCCTGCTGCTGGTGAACTTTCGCCCGGAGTACCACGCGGCGTGGACTTCGAAGTCGTACTACCGTCAGATTCCGCTGGCGCCACTGGGCGCTGAGGCCGTGCGCGAGCTACTCGACGACCTGCTCGGCACCGACGCGAGCATCGACGGCTTGGCAAAGGCGATTCACGAACGCACCGGTGGCAATCCTTTCTTCACCGAGGAAGTGGTCCAGTCGCTGATCGAGTCGGGGGCGCTTGAGGGCACCCGCGGCAGCTACCGGCTGGTGCGGCCGATCGAACGAGTGCAGGTCCCGCCCACGGTGCAGGCGCTGCTGGCGGCCCGAATCGATCGACTCGGCGAGCGCGAGAAGGAGGTGTTGCAGGCAGCGGCGGTGATCGGCAAGGACTTCGCCGAACCGATTCTCCAGCGCGTAGTCGGAGAGATCGGCTGGTCGCCCATTTCGGAAACGGATCTCCGCTCGGCGCTGGGCGTCCTGAAGGGCGCCGAGTTCATCTACGAACAGTCGCTCTATCCGGTGACGGAGTACGCATTCAAGCATCCGCTGACGCAAGAGGTAGCGCTGCGCTCGCAGCTCCAGGACCGTCGCCGGCGTACGCATGCCGCCGTGGCCCGTGCGCTCGAAGAGGCGTATGCGGACCGTCTCGATGAGACCGCCGCGCTGCTGGCGCATCATCATGAGGAAGCGGATGAGGCGCTCGACGCCGCGCGCTGGCATCGGCGCGCCGCCGAGCGGGCCGGGATCACCGACGCCACCGAGGGCTTACGGCATTGGGACCGCGTGCGCAGTCTGGTGCGGACCTTGCCGCAGTCCAGCGAGACCTTACAACTAGGTGCCAGCGCGTGCTTGGGAACTCTCGGTGTGGGGTGGCGCCTCGGAACACCAACCGCCGAAGCCGCGGGCATTTTCGACGAAGGCCGGCGGCTGGCCGAGGAGAGCGGCGACCTGCGGACGCTGGCAGCTTTGAACGGTGTCTATGCGTGTGTGCTCGGCGTGGCGGGCGGTGCCTCGGACGAGTACGTGCGCTACAGCCGCGAGGCAACGCAACTGGCCGAGCAGACCAACGATCGAGGTCTGCAGCTCGCCGAGCGCAGTTTTCTGGCTTTCGCCTGCTTATTTGCCGGCCGCCTGGCCGAGGGGATCGAGGCCTGCGATTCGTCCTTCCAGCGGCTGCCCGCGGATCCCGCGCTCGGGGCGGAGTTCACCGGCTACAGCCCCTTCCTTGGTATCCTGTGTGCGCAGGCGTGGCTGCTCTGCCGGCTCGGGCGTCTCAATGAAGCCACAGCGGTGTGCGAGCGAGCGGAGCATCTGGCGCGGGTACACGCCGACAGCGAGGTGCTCACTTGGTTGCAGCTAACACGCATCGAGATGGACATCTGTTGCGCCGACGAGGTCGCCGCCCGCAACCACGCCCGCTATGCGCTGGAAACGAGCAAAAAATCCGCCACCCCGCAAGCACACATGGCAGGACTCCTTGGGCTGGGGATCGCGCATCGGCTCAACCTCGAGTGGGATGAATCCGTGGGGGTGCTGGAAGACGCCGTGCGCGCGGTAGTCGGTGGTGCCAACCGCATGTTCGAAGGCTGGGTCCGCGCAGAACTGGCCGAGGCATTGCTCGGGCGTGGAGAACTGGATAGGGCGGAACAGGAAGCGCAAACCGCGGTCACAGTCTCGCAGGCGCAGCACTCCAGATGCGACGAGGTGCGTGCGAATCTGGCGCTTGTTCACACCCAGATCCGCTGTGCCGAAGCGCCCGCGCTCGTGCGCGCCGAGCAGGCCCTGGTCCGTGCTCAGGAGCTAATCGACGAAACTGGCGCTCAGGCATACCAGCCCGAAGTGCACGAATGCCGCGCCCGCCTGGCGCGGCTGGCGAAGGAGCTGTCGTGATCTGCCAATCGTGCGGCCACGACAATCCTGTGGCCAATCGCTTCTGCGGCGGCTGCGGCGCGCCGCTCGCCCGCGCTTGCCCTGCGTGCGGGAATTCGAATCCGCCGGACCATCGCTTCTGTGGCAAGTGTGGGGCTGTGCTCGGAGGGTCGGCTCCTATAGCAAAGCAAGCCGACACTCCCCGTGTCCGCGTAAGTGAGAGAGTTGATCCCGAAAATGTCGAAGGCGAGCGCAAAACCGTCACCGCGCTGTTCGCCGATATCAAAGGATCGACCGAGCTCGAGCAGGATCTCGATCCCGAAGAAGCGCGCGCGATTGTCGATCCGGCGCTCAAGCTGATGATCGACGCGGTCCGTCGCTACGACGGCTACGTCGTGCAGAGCACCGGCGACGGCATCTTCGCGCTGTTCGGCGCCCCGGTCGCGCACGAGGACCATCCGCAGCGCGCGTTGTATGCGGCGCTCCGCATGCAGGAAGATCTGAAACGCTACTCGTCAAAGCTCGTCGCTGACGGCGGCAATCCGTTGCAATGCCGCGTGGGAATCAACACCGGCGAAGTGGTGGTGCGTTCGATCCAGACCGGCGCGGGCCAGGTCGAATACACGCCGATCGGGCATACGACCAACCTGGCGTCGCGGATGCAGACGGCGGCGCCGGTGGGTTCGATCGCAGTGACCGAGACGACGCGTGGGCTGTGCGAGGGATACTTCGCGCTCAAACCGTTGGGTCCAACCAGGGTCAGGGGCGTGACCGAGGCGGTCAACGTTTACGAAGTGACAGGCCTCGGGCCGCTGCGAACGCGACTTCAGCGGGCAGCCGGGCGCGGGCTGACAAAATTCGTCGGGCGCGAGCGCGAAATGGACGCGATGCGCGCGGCCGCCGATCGCGCGAAGTCGGGACACGGACAGATTGTCGCCGCGATGGCCGAAGCAGGTGTCGGTAAGTCGCGGCTGTTCTTCGAGTTCAAGGCGACGTCGCAATCGGGTTGGATGGTGCTCGAGACGTTTTCGGTATCGCATGGCAAGGCCAGCGCCTATCTGCCGGTAATCGATCTGCTGCGCAATTATTTCAAGATCGCGAACGAGGACGATGAGCGAACCCGTCGCGAGAAGGTCAACGGGAAAGTTCTCACCCTGGATCGCATGCTCGAAGATACCGTCCCGTATCTTTTCAGCCTGCTCGGGATTGTCGAGGGCGACGATCCAATTGCGCAGATGGACGGACAGATCAAGAAGCGGCGCACGCTGGAGGCGATCAAACGGATCGCGCTGCGTGAAAGTTTGAATCAGCCGCTGATGGTGTTTTTCGAGGACCTGCACTGGATCGACGAGCAAACTCAGGAGTTGCTGAATCTGCTGGCCGATTCGATTGGCACCGCGCGGTTATTACTGCTCGTCAACTACCGTCCCGAATACTCACATCCGTGGAACAACAAGACTTACTATACGCAACTGAGACTCGACCCGCTCGGCCGCGAGAGCGCCGAGGAGATGCTGACCGCGCTGCTCGGTAACGGCAAAGATCTGGCGCCGCTCAAACGGCTGATTATCCAACGGACCGAGGGCACGCCCTTCTTCATGGAGGAGATCGTGCAGTCCCTCTTCGAAGACGGCGTGCTGCTGCGCGACTGCACGGTGACGCTCGCCCGGTCGATGAAGTCGGTAAAAGTTCCCGCCACGGTACAAGCCGTGCTCGCCGCGCGCATCGATCGGCTACCACCACAAGAGAAGGAACTGCTGCAAACCCTCGGGGTGCTGGGACGGGAATTTCCGCTCGGCCTGATCCGTCATGTGACGCTCAAGGCGAACGACGAACTGAGCCGCATGCTCAGCGAGCTTCAGCTTGCGGAGTTCATCTACGAGCAACCGGCCGTCGGCGACACTGAATACATCTTCAAGCACGCGCTGACCCAGGAAGTATCCTACAACTCGCTGCTGATCGAGCGCCGCAAGCAGTTGCACGAGCGCACGGGAGTCGCGTTGGAGGCGCTATTCGCCGGGCAATTGGAAGACCATCTGGATGAGTTGGCCCACCACTACAGTCGCAGCGCCAACATCGATAAGGCGGTCGAATATCTGGAGCGGGCGGGCAATCAGGCGATGCAACGCTCCGCGTATCGAGACGCGGTGGACGGACTGAGCGGGGCGATAAATCTGCTGCAGAAACTGCCTGACAATCCCGAGCGGACTCGACGGGAATTACTCCTACAGTTGGACCTCGGCCCCGCGTTAATCACAGTTAAGGGGTGGGCCGCGCCGGAGGTCGGGCAGGTGCACACGCGCGCGCGGGAGCTTTGCGCGCAATTAGGCGATCCGCCGGAAGAGTTTTTTCCCGCGCTCTACGGTCTGTGGCTCAAGCACCTCACGGGCGACGAATTACCCCGGGCCTATGAGCTGGCCAAGGAGTTCTTGTGCCGCGCAGAAAGATCGGGCGATCCGGCGCTGCTGCTATACGCGAGGTACATGGTCGGCAATACCCTGTATTGGATGGGGAAGTTCCCGGCGGCCAGGGAGCATCTGGAAACCGCGATCACCTACTACGATCCTGAGCGTCATCGGACGCTTGCGCTGCGCTTCGAAGGGTATGACGCACAGCTGATAAACCTCCTGCTGTTGAGCTGGGTGCTGTGGGAGCTCGGCTATCCCGAGCGAGCGATCAAGCGCAGCAATGAGGCATGGGCGCTGGCTGAAAGGCTGGCCAATCCCCGCGATGCGGCGCGGGTTCTGGTCTTTACCTCTATTGTTCATCGCAATCGCCGCGACGTACGTGCAACGCAAGAGTCCGCGGAGGCCGTGCTGGCACTCAGCGCCGAGCACGGGATAACCGAGTGGGTGTCTTGGGCTACTGCTCAGCGCGGCTGGGCGATCGCCGCTCAAGGAAACCATGAAGAGGGAATTGCGCGGATAGAGGAAGGGATCGCGAGGTCGCGCGGGATGATTGAGCTTCGCCGGTCGTACTTTCTGTGCATGCAGGCCGAGGCTTCCATGGACGCGGGCCGCCTCGACGAGGGGCTCCGTGCTTTGACGCAAGCGCTCGCGATCGCGGATCAACAGGAAGAACGCTTCTACAAAGCCGAAATACATCGGCTCAAAGGCGCGTTGCTGTTGAAGCGGGATGGCTCAGCCGTTGCCGATGCTCAGAGTTGTTTCGAGCAAGCGATCGAAATTGCGCGAGAGCAGAGCGCAAAGTCAATGGAACTGCGCGCGACTACGAGCCTCGCGCGGCTGCTCGCGAAGCAGGATCGTCGCGACGACGCCCGTACGATGCTCGCCGCCATCTATGACTGGTTCACCGAGGGCTTCGACACCGCCGACCTGAAAGACGCGAAGGCCCTGCTGGACGAATTGGGCAAGTAAATGCGCTGCACCAAATGCGGGACCGAAGGCACACCTGGCAGAACGTTCTGCAAGGAATGCGGCAGTCCATTGTCCAACCAATGTGCGCAGTGCGGCGCGGACAACTCTCCCTCGGCAAAGTTCTGTGAGGACTGCGGCACCGGATTAGGAACACCTGTAGCGGTGGGCTCGGCAAAGAAATCCGCTGAATCATCAATTCGAGTAGCTGACGCGACGGCCCCAGAGAATTTAGAGGGCGAGCGCAAGACGGTGACCGCGCTGTTCGCCGATATCAAAGGATCGACCGAGCTCGAACAGGATCTCGATCCCGAAGAAGCGCGCGCGATTGTCGATCCGGCGCTCAAGCTGATGATCGACGCGGTCCGTCGCTACGACGGCTACATCGTGCAGAGCACCGGCGACGGCATCTTCGCGCTGTTCGGCGCCCCGGTCGCGCGTGAAGACCATCCGCAACGAGCGCTGTATGCCGGCCTGAGGATGCAGGAGGAGTTGCGGCGCTATGGCTCGCAGCTCCAGGCCGAAGGGCGCGCGCCGATCGAGATTCGCGTCGGCGTAAACACCGGCGAGGTCGTAGTGCGTTCTATTACGACCGGCGCGAGCCAGGTTGAATACACGCCAATCGGACATACGACGAACCTAGCCTCGCGCCTGCAGAGCATCGCGCGCACCGGGTCGATCGTGGCGAGCGAGGCGACGCGCAAATTTTGCGAAGGCTATTTCACCCTCAAGCCGCTCGGTCCAACCCGGGTCAAAGGCGTCAGCGAGCCGGTCAACGTGTACGAAGTGACGGGGCTGGGACCGCTGCGCACGCGCTTGCAGCGCTCGGCGGGGCGCGGACTGACGAAATTCGTCGGGCGCGAGCGAGAGATGGAGGCGATGGAAGCCGCGGCGGACCGGGCCAGGGCAGGTCGCGGGCAGATTGTCGCCGCGATGGCAGAAGCTGGTACCGGCAAGTCGCGGCTGTTCTACGAATTCAAGGCCAAAAATCAATCAGGCTGGATGGTGCTCGAGACCTTTTCGGTCTCGCATGGCAAAGCCAGCGCATATTTTCCTGTGATCGATTTGTTGCAAGGCTATTTCCGTATCGGCTCCGAAGACGACGCTCGCACGCGGCGCGAGAAGATCGGCGGCAAGGTGCTGATGCTGGATCGCGCGCTTGAAGATACGCTGCCTTACCTGTTCGGCCTGCTTGGAATCGTCGACGGTGAAGATCCGCTGTCGGGCACGGACGCGCAGGTGCGTAAGCGGCGCACGCTGGACGCGATCAAGCGGATAATTCTGCGCGAATCGCTGGATCAGCCGCTGATGGTGATTTTCGAGGACCTGCATTGGATCGACGAAGAGACACAAGCGTTCCTGAATCTGCTCGCGGATTCGATCCCGAACTCGAAGATCCTGATGCTGGTGAACTACCGCCCTGAGTACTCGCACCAGTGGAACAGCAAGACCTACTACACGCAGTTGCGGCTCGACCCGCTCGGCAAGGAAAGTGCCGACGAAATGCTGTCCGCGCTGCTCGGCGACGGCGCTGAGCTCGCGCAGCTCAAGCGCGTCATCATCGACAAGACCGAGGGCAACCCGTTCTTTATGGAAGAAACCGTGCAGGTCCTGCTCGACGAGGGCGCGCTGGTCCGCGAAGGATCTGCAACCAGGCTTACCCGGCCGATCGCCGAGCTCAAGATTCCGCCGACCGTGCAGGGCATCCTCGCCGCACGTATCGATCGCCTGCCGTCCGACGAGAAAGACTTGCTCCAGACACTGGCGGTGATCGGCAAAGAGTTCGCGCTTTCATTGGTTCGTGCCGTCGTCTCGAAATCCGATGACGCGCTCACGCCGATGCTCGGTAACTTGCAGTTGGGGGAGTTCATTTATGAGCAGCCGGCAATTGGCGACGTCGAATACAGCTTTAAGCACGCGCTGACTCAGGAGGTCGCGTATGGCTCGGTGCTGACTGAGCGGCGAAAGGCGCTGCATCGCCGCACCGCGGTGGCGATTGAATCGGTTTACGCCGCGCGGCTTGAAGACCGCTACACTGAACTCGCGCATCATTGGACACAGGCGGGTGAACCGATGCGCGCGGCCACCTGGCACGGGCGCATGGCACGCCGGGTGCGGTTAACTGATCTCGCGGAATCCCGGCGTCATTGGGCCCGCGCACGCGCACTGCTCGTCCCGCTCCCTTGGGGTGATGAGCGAACCGCGCTGCTCCTCGAGGCGTACCCCGAGCTGATTAACACGCTCGATCGCCTTGGTGCCGAGCCGGCCGAATCCGAAGCCGTCTACCTGGAAGCGATCACTGTCGCTCGACAGGTGGGTGACCGCGGCACGGAGGCCTTGATCGAAGCCGCCTACGGCCACCTCAGGAGCTCCCAGAACGATATCGACGGTATGGTCGAACACGCCTCCGTCGCCACGACGCTTGCCGACGCGGAGGGC
Source organism: uncultured delta proteobacterium (assembly GCA_963717005.1). Taxonomy (GTDB): domain Bacteria; phylum Desulfobacterota; class Binatia; order Binatales; family Binataceae; genus Binatus. The sequence goes on along the minus strand of OY970324.1, from coordinate 1,690,036 downwards.
GACCTGGCCATCAAGCTCTTCGCGCGCCATGTTCTGGGTCGCGGTTTTGCATGGCAGATGCGCTATAGGGAAAGCGTCCGCACATTCGACGAGAGCGTTGCGATCGCAGGTGGCGACGCGGCCGCCGAGATCGAGGTGCTCGGCTGGAAGCCCTACATCGAATCGATGGCAATCAGGGGCGCAGTCTTGAGTATCATGGGCCGGCCTAAAGAAGGTCTTGGGTTCGCCGAAAAATTCCCCCTGCTACTCAGCCGATCCAGGACCGGTTCGGACATCTCATCGGCTGCCACCGACCGGTTCTGGTCCTGCTGGATTTTGGGGGATGCAACGCGCGCCCGGCGTTACTCAGACGAAGCCCTGCAGATGGCCGAGCGTTACGGGTCAGATCGGAACATCGTCTACGCGCTGATGGCGTGCGGTAACGCGAGCACGCTTGGACTCCGCTGGGAAGAAGGCAACGGATTTCTCGAGCGCGCCAGCCAGCGCATGTCAGCGACAGGCGCAGGGGCGGAGTGGGCCGTATTGGTCTATTCTCACCAGGCGCTCTGTCTGGCCGAACTGGGCAAGCGAGAGCTGAGTTTGGATTTGGTGCGCAAAACCAGGGAACTGACAATCCCCCTGGCGCGTTCGCTAGGCTTTCTCCGGGCGCGCGCTCTGCGAATCGTCAACGGCGCTCAGCACTTGGACGAGCTCGAAGTCGAGATCGTTGAAACGCTGGAAGCATTGCACCGCGCCGAGGCAAAGGGATGGCTCCCTCTACTCCTGCTCGAGCGCGCGGGTCTCGCCCGCCTGCGGAGCGATGCGGATGGCATGGCGCGCGACTTGGCTGAAGCGCGGCGTCTCTTTGCCGAGATGGGCGTGACCGGCTGGGACGAGTATGCGAGGTCAATCGAGGCTTGAGCCAAACGCCCCTAGGCGGCGCCCGGGAGGAATGGTTTGACCATGGGGCGAAGGGTTCGATAGCCTCGGTGCCCGAGGGCGCTTGGGCGCCTTGGGCTCGATCGGAGGGATCGCGTGACGCGCGCATTCGACATCAAACCTCTCGACGCGACTTTCGGCGCGGTGGTGACCGGAGTAAAGCTCGCCTCAATCGAGGACGCGGTGTGGCACGACCTCTACGCCGCATGGCTTGAGTACGCGCTGCTCATATTCCCCGGCCAGCATCTCAGTCGCGACGAACAGGTCGCCTTTGCCAAGCGATTCGGACCGCTCGAGTTCAGCCTGGCAGCGCTCAGTAATGTGAAGCCCGACGGCACGCTGATCGTCGATCCGGATAACGACATCCTGAAGGTGCTCAAGGGCAATATGGGATGGCATTGCGACAGCACCTACATGCCGGTGCAGGCCAAGGGCGCGGTCTTCACCGCTGAAGTGGTGCCGAAATCCGGCGGCGCAACCGGCTGGGCCGACATGAGAGCCGCATACGATGCCCTCGATCACAGCCTGCGGGCGAAGGTCGAGAGCCTCGCGGCGCATCACTCGCTCTATTACAGCCAGTCCAAGCTTGGGCATCAGCCGAGGAAGGGCAGCGAATACAGCGGCTACGGCTTCCACGACGGCCCCGTGCCCCTGCGTCCGCTGGTGAAGATCCATCCCGAGACCGGACGAAAGTCGCTGGTGATTGGTCGCCACGCCCATAATATTCCGAGCATGAGCACGGCCGAGTCCGAGCGATTCCTGCAGGAGCTAGTGGATTTCGCCTGCCGCCCGCCGCGCATCTACCATCACGACTGGGCGCCCGGGGATGCCGTTGTATGGGATAACCGCTGCCTGCTCCACCGGGCCACGCCGTGGGACATGTCCGAGCCCCGGGTGATGTGGCACAGCCGTATCGCCGGCGACCCGGTCAGCGAAGCCGGTAGAAACTGAGTGCCGCGCTGCTAAAGCCGATCGGCGACGAATGCGGCGATGTCAGCGAGACGGTTCGAGTAGCCCCATTCGTTGTCGTACCATGAAAAAACTTTCACCATCCGCTTGCCGACGACCTTGGTCAGCGGCGCGTCGAAAATCGACGAATGCGGATTGCCGTTGAGATCCACCGAGACCAGCGGCGCTTCGCTGTATTCGAGAATCCCCTTGAGCGCGCCGTCGGCTGCCGCTTTCATCGCGGCGTTGACGGATTTCACGTCGGCGTCCTTCTCGACAGTCGCAGTCAAATCGACGATCGAGACATTCGAGGTCGGCACTCGAATCGCGATTCCGTCGAGCTTGCCGTTGAGCGCGGGCAGCACCAGGCCAATCGCCTTTGCGGCGCCGGTCGAGGTCGGAATCATCGACATTGCGGCAGCACGCGCGCGCCTGAGGTCCCTATGCGGCCCGTCCTGCAGCATCTGATCCGACGTGTAGCTGTGCACCGTGGTCATCAGGCCGTGCGCAACGCCGAAACTCTCGTGCAGGACTTTGCCGATTGGCGCGAGGCAATTGGTGGTGCATGACGCGTTGGAAATCACGTCGTGCTTCTTCGGATCATAAATCTGCTGGTTGACGCCGAGGCATAGGGTTACGTCGGCGCCGTCGGCGGGAGCGCTGATGACGACTTTTTTCGCGCCCGCCGCCAGATGCATCGCGGCTTTGTCGCGCGCAGTGAACAAACCGGTCGATTCGATGACGACCTGCGCCCCGAGTTTGCTCCACGGCAACTTGGCGGGGTCGCGTTCGGCGAGGACCTGCAGCGGCTTGCCGTCGAGAAAAATGGCGCCGCCCTCGACTTTGACCTCGTGGCGCAGCTTGCCGTGAATCGAATCGTACTTGAGCAGATGCGCGAGGGTGGGCGCGTCGGTGATGTCGTTGACGGCGACGACTTCGAGGTCTTTCTTGGTCAGCGCCGCGCGCAGAAACATCCTGCCTATTCGGCCGAATCCGTTAATCCCGACTTTTATCGCCACCGCTCGAATCCTCCCGTTACGACGCCCCGAACCTTAGATAAGTTCAGGCGCGATGTACAGATTCTACGCCGTAGCATCGCGCGAATGCAGGGGGAAGGCGAAATCACTTTATTGAACATGAAACCCACGGCGGGGTTTCACGTTTAATATATAGTATGTTCCCTTCCCCTTTCCGCGAGCGTGCTGGTTTTGACTCGGCTGATACCCTTATAATGGTGCGATTCTTCGGTTCTATGGCGGTTTTATGCTCCATCAGGTGAGCGGTGCTGGCGGGTTAGGGGTGGTGGAACTGGTGCTAGGCACTGGCCCGGTCGTCGCCGCCGTATTGTGGCTGCTGGTCGCGTTCTCGGTCGCCAGTTGGGGAATCATCCTTTACAAGCTGATTCAGATTTCGCGGGCGCGGCGCGAGTCCGAGAAGTTTATCGCGATCTTCTGGGAGTCGAAAAATCTCGCCGCGATTCATACCGCGAGCGTCGGCCTCAAGCGCAGCCCAGTGGCGCAGGTTTTCCGCGCGGGCTACCAGGAGCTGCTGCAACTCACCCGCGCCAAGCGCCAGGCGGTCGGCTCGGACAGCGGTTTCTCGACCGACCTCGGCGGTATCGCGAACGTGATGCGCGCGATGAAGCGCCAGGAAAACGTCGAGCTGACCAAGCTCGAATCCGGTATCACGTTCCTTGCGACGACCGGGTCGTCGGCGCCGTTTATCGGACTGTTCGGCACGGTGTGGGGCATCATGACGGCGTTCCTCGGCTTGTCGGCGTCGCATACGTCGAGTATCCAGGCGGTCGCGCCGGGAATCGCCGAGGCGCTTATAACGACCGCGGTCGGCCTGGTCGCCGCGATACCGGCGCAGATGTTCTACAACTACTTCGTCGCGCGCGTGCGCGTGCTGGCGACCGAGATGGACAACTTCACCGCCGAATTTTTGAATATCGCCGAGCGTCATTTCCTTTCGTAAGGCATCATCATGGCAATGGATTCCGGACAGGGACGCGGGCAGATGGTTTCGCAGATCAACGTCACGCCGCTGGTGGACGTGATGCTCGTGTTGCTGGTCATCTTCATGGTGACGGCGCCGATTATTCAGCAGGGCGTCGAGGTCACGCTGCCGAGCGTCAAGGCCGAGGCGCTGCCGGGCAAGGAAGAGCAGTTCGTGGTGTCGATCACCAAGGACAGCCAGATTTATCTCAACGACACGAAACTCTCGGCCAACGACCTGACCGACAAGCTCAAGGCGATCGGACAGGAGCGTCCCGACCGCGAGGTGTTCATCCGGGCCGACGACCAGGTGCCGTACGGCCAGGTGATTCGCACGATGGCGGCGATCAAGGCGGCGGGAATCGAAAACGTCGGGATGGTGACGGAGATGCCGTCTGACGGCACCGCCGCTGACGGCACCGCCGCGGGCGCGAAGTGAGCGCCAATTGTGGCCTCGCGGGATCATAACGGTGACGAGCAGCCGTCGCGCCTGGGATACTTCGCGGCTATTTTTGTTTCCGCGCTCGGGCATCTGGCGATCTTTGCGTTTGTGTTTTTTATCGCGCCGCGATTTTTGCATCCCGCCGAAGCCGCGCCGCCCGCATACACGGTAAAGATTGTGGACAACATTCCAGCCGGTGACCTCGGCTCGCATCTGCCGCGAATCAATCGGCACGCGGCGGAAGAGTCGAAGGAAGCGGCGCGCAAGCTCGAAGAATCCAGGATCAAGACCGAGCCGAATAAAACCGACCTCGCCCTCAATGAAGATAAGAACGCCCTCAAAATAAGCGCGAAGCCGACCAACGCGCCGACCGAGACACCTACGCCGACGCCGGAGCCGACCGTCGCGGCGACGCCCGAGCCGACGCGATCACTCGAGCCAAATCTTGACGCTACTAAAGAACCAACTGTCGCGCCGACGCCCGTTCCTACTCCGCGCCCGATGAAACACGCGGCCCCGAAACCTACGCCCTATAAGACCAATCGCAATCGGCCCAAAGCCGGATCGACGGTGGCGATAATCGCGGCGACACCGAGCGTCGCGCAGCAACTTGCCAAGCTGAAGCACAAGTTGCTCGAGCAGCACCTCGCGGATCTCGCGAAGAACCCGCCGCCGGACGAAGATGACGACGATACGGACGCGTCCGACACTACCGCCCCGGGTCCCGCCGGAGGCGGACCGGTGGTCGCAAACAACCCACCGAGTGAAGGCAAGGGCTACGGAATCGGAGCGGGCGAAGGAAGCGCGGGGATTCTTAAGGACCCCGAATTTCTGCTGTACTATAAAGCTGTGCAGGATCAGATAAAGAAGGCGTGGACGTTTACCGGCGGCTCGAACGATCTGACGGCGACGGTGAATTTCGCGATCGGCCCCGACGGCGCGCTGACCGCGCTGAAGATTGGCACCAGTTCGAACGACTCGGCGTTCGACGATTCGGTGATTCGCGCGATTCGGCGGGCCGCGCCGTTTCCCGCGCCGCCGGAAAAATTTCGCGACCAGTTTTCTTCCGGGATCGAAGCCAGATTCCAGCTCGGCGAACTCAAGTCCTGAGGACGCGCAGGTTGCAGGAGGTGCGGGTGCTTTTCAGTATTGATTTTTCAAAGCTGGGGCCGACGCTTAAAGTATGAAGCGGCTATCTTCTTGTTCCGCCGTGATCTGCGCGATCGCTTGCGCGCTGGCTATGGCCGGGTCGGCCGCGAATGCCGCGCCTATCGTAATCGACATTAATGGGCCGGGCGGACAGCTCTCGCCAATCGCGGTGTCGGGGCTGAAAAATCTCGGCGGCGACGATAACCATCGTATCGGCAATGCGTTCGTCGGCACGCTGCGCCGCGACCTCGAGCTGTCGGGATATTTCCGCCTGCTCGATCCGCACGCCTACATCGAGGATCCGCAAACGTCAGGCTTCGAGCTGGGCCAGTTCAATTTCGCCGACTGGCGCTCGATTAACGCCGACTTCCTGGTGAAGGGTTCGGTCGATGCCGGCGGCGGCGGGGTCAAGCTCACGGCGTACCTGTACGACGTGGCGCAGCAGCGGCGGATGATGGGCAAGAATTTCACCGGCGATGCCGGCGATGTGCCGCGGATGGCGCGCCGATTTGCCGACGCTATCCTCGAAGCCGCGACCGGGCAGAAGGGTCCGTTCGATTCCAAGCTCGCGTTCGTCTCGACCGGCGGCGGCCGCTTCAAGGAAATTTATACGCAGTCGATCGACGGTCAGGATCTGTTCAAGCTCACCGACAATCCGACCATCAATCTCTTCCCGAGTTTCGACCGAAGCACGCGCCACGTGCTGTACCTCTCGTTCAAGAGCATGGCGCCCGCTCTTTACCTGGCGGACCTGTCGGCGGGACGCGAGTCGAAGATCGACAGCCCGCACGGACGCGTGATCGGCGGGACGCTGTCGCCCGACGGCGAGCAAATCGTGGCGTCGATCGAGCGCGACGGAATCACCAATCTGTATCTGCTTACGCGCGACGGCGGCGAAATCCGCCAGCTCACCGACACCTCGGGAATCAACGTGAGTCCGGCGATTTCGCCCGACGGCGAGCGGCTGGCGTTCACCTCGGATCGATCGGGCACGCCGCAGATTTACGTGATGAGCCTCGCCGGCGGCGCGCCCAAACGCATCACCTACAGCGGCGACTACAACACGACGCCCGCATTCTCGCCCAAAGGCGACAAGCTCGCCTATCAGAGCCGCCGCAGCGGACGCTTCGATATTTTTACGATTCCGGTCGGGGGCGGCGATCCGACCCAACTGACCGATGGCAACGGCTCCAACGAATATCCGAGCTGGTCGCCGGACGGGCGCTACCTGGCCTTCAGCTCGACGCGCGGACATAACTCACGAATCTATATAATGATGGTCGGTAACCGGAAAATTATTTCCGCTTTGACGGAGGGTAATGGCAATGATTCCTGTCCAGCGTGGTCGGGGTGGTTGGGTGAATAGTCGTTCGACATTGGCCAAGGCGATGGCGATTGCGAGTGTTGCGGTGATGCTGGCGATAGCTGGATGCTCATCGAAGAAGCCGGCGCCGGTCGGCGATACCAATCCCAACGCAAATCAACTCAATGAGAATGGCGCCGGCGCGGGCGGCGGCAACTCGCTCGAGAACTGGAAGACCGGACACTACGGCGCTCAAGGTCCGCTCAGCGACATTCATTTCGGCTACAACGATTACACGATCCAGGACCAGGACGGCTCGGTGCTGAAATCCAACGCGAGCTGGCTTGAGAAGTATCCGCAGACCAAGGTGCAGGTCGAGGGTCATTGCGATGAGCGCGGCTCAGAGGAATACAATATGGCGCTGGGCGCCAAGCGCGCGCAGGCGGCCAAGGATTACCTGGTTACCCTGGGAGTCAGTGGCAGCAGAATCTCGACCATCAGCTACGGTAAGGAGCTTCCACTTTGCCAGGATCACGACGAAAGCTGCTGGGCGCAAAACCGGCGCGATCACTTTGCGGTGAGCGACCAATAAGGATTAGACGCGTGCGAAAAACCAATTGGCTGATCGGCGTCGCCGTCCTCACGGCCGCGTTCGCGCTGGCGGGATGCGCCGATCAAAGCGGCATGGATCAGCTCAACAAAAATGAGTTCACGCTGCGCGGAATGATCGCCAGCGACCGCCAGCAAATAGACGCGCTCAAGGCGCAGGTCGCACGGCAAAACGATCAGATCGAGGAACTCGAGCACAGCGCAACCGGCGCGGGCGGCACGGCGACGGGAGTGAACGATCGCGTCGCGAGCCTCGAAGCCGAAGTTAAGGCGCTGCAAGCCGGGATGGCGGCAACGCCGGGCGCGGTGCCGCCGCCCGGTGCGCCGGCCGACAGCGTCGGCCCCGGCACTCCAGTGGCATCGGCAGTACCGCCGGCCGGCGGGTCCACGCCGCCACCGACGCCGGCTGAGATCGCACCGACCTGGCCGGCCGAGCTCGATCAGGAAATTGCCGCTGCGGCCACCTCGGACGAGCCGGGCATCAAGCTTTATCGCGAAGGGCTGGACGCGATGAAGGCCGCCAAGTATCCGCTGGCCGTCACCAGATTCACCAAACTGCAGCATGCGTACCCGAAATCGCCGCTGAGCGAGCCCGCCGAATACTTCGCCGCGAACGCGCTGTTCGAGACCGGCGGCTACGACCAGGCGATTTTGCAGTTCAACGATCTCGTGATGCGCTTTCCCAAGGGCAAGTATGCGAGCGCCGCGCTGCTGCGCGAGGCGCAGGCGTTTGTCAAGCTCAACGATCGAATCGACGCGCGCCTGACGCTGCAGAAGCTGGTCGCCGATCACGCGGGAACTCCGGAAGCGGCGTCCGCAGACACGATGATGAAAGATCTCGCGAGCGATTAAACGGCGCCCTCGCGCACGACGAAAAATTGAATGGAAATAATTCGCGACCTCGACGCGCTCCCGCGCCATCGGTACCCGGTCACCGCGATCGGAAATTTCGACGGCGTCCATCTTGGGCATCGCGCGATCTTGAAGGCTGCGATCGATCGCGCCCGTGCGGCCGGCGGCACCGCGTTCGCGCTGACCTTCGATCCGCTGCCGGCTAAGCTGCTGGCCCCGGCGCGTGCCCCGCGCTTGATCCTGACGCCGGCGGACAAGCTCGAACTGCTGCGCCGGTCAGGCATCGACGGCGTGATTGTGATCAACTTCACGCTCGATTTGAGCCTGCTCCCGCCGCGCGATTTCGTGCGCGACTACCTGCGCGAAAAAATCGGCGTGCGCGAGGTGGTCGTCGGGCACAACTTCCGCTACGGGCACAATCGCGCAGGGACGGCGGCCATGATGATCGAGTTCGGGCGCGAGCTGGGCTTCGAGACCGATGTGATCGGGTCGGTGAAAACTGACGGCATCGAAGTCAGTTCAACCAAGGTGCGCGAGGCGATCACGGCCGGCGACATGCATCGCGCGGCGCGGCTGTTGGGCCGTAACCATTTCCTGAGCGGATCGGTGGTGCGCGGACGCGAGCGCGGACGCACGATTGGATTTCCGACGGCAAACCTCGCCGGCGAAACGGAATGCATCCCGCCCGACGGTGTTTACGCCACCCGCGTAATCCTCGACGACGGCGCTGCGTACCCGTCGATCACCAACGTCGGCATGCGTCCGACCTTCGCTGAAAGCGCGCGCTCGATCGAGGCGCACCTCTTCGACTTCAGCCGCGATATTTACGGGATGCGAATCAAGCTGGAACTGATCGAAAGAATCCGCGCCGAAAAAAAGTTCGAAAATGCCGAGGCCCTCAAGGCGCAGATCGCGCAGGATTTGAGCAAGGCGCGCGAAATCCTAGCCGCCGCGTGAGACCGGTCATCTTCCCGCGAGGGAGGGGCCTACTCTTACCTCGCCCGTTCTAGGGGGGTGCGCACTTTAACGCAATCTGACCCTGAACTTTTCAGCCTACCTATCTAAGTAGGATACCGTTATTCTCAATGGAGTGTCGTGCTCAATATTCTGCCCGCAACCTCCGCAGCGATGAAAGCATCGCCTTGCTTAAAGGAGCATTTGACAACCAAGAGTGAACTAGATAGCCTCCATCCCCGTTTGGCGTGGTTGAGCCGCCGAATCCACGAGGGGGGATGGAGGAATTTCTTGCGGCAGAAGGGCGAGCGCAATCTACTGAACTGCGAGTTATGATCAAATGGGTACGTGTGGCCCTGTGCACGTATCGCGCTGCGCAACAAGTTGTTGGCCACAGAGCTTATGCTCCGGGTAAACTCGTGACTTCCGCGATGGCGGCAAATCCTCGCGACAAACGCGCGCACGGATGTCCCTTCGTCTTGGACTCGATCGATGCAAGACTGTTTTTCATCGAACAGTCATCTCTGGGAGATTCAGACGAAGCAGCGATCGAGACGCTTATCGGTTCTCAAATTGATGACTTCAAGAATCGAACTCCCGCTTACGATCCCTTAAAGACGCGGCAGCCGTCACCCAATAGCAGCCTGCTGAAGACATATTTGACGGTATTTCCCAATATTGATGCTCACAATCAATGTCCGCTCATCTTTCGTGTATTGAGCAAGCTCAAGGCCGAATTTATGAGAAACGGCATGATGTTGGGCGAGTTTTTTCCGAAGTATAAGTCGAATAGCTTGTATGCCGGTAATAGTTACCACGCCTTAACCGCGCCATATCCCGCTTTCGCCGTGCGCTATATGGTGGCAGATGACCGCATCTTCGCTACACAGGCGCCCTACCTGTCCTTATACGAGGCATATTTCCCATGAATTGTTGCATACGCGAGCCAGTGGCGTGAAAAAGCCGTTGAAATTGCTGGAGTCAAAAGGGGCATGGCGTTTGCAGGACCTGAAACATGAGTGACAGATCTGCGTCTATAGATCAGGGAGTTAATCTCATGGAGCGGCGGGAAAATTTAGGTAGGCGGGATTTCGAGCTTCGAGCGATGGGGCGGAATACCATTGTGCTCTCGGGTCGTATCGACGGTTCGACTCGCTGTAGTGGCGATGCGGATCGCACCCTGCGGGCCGTGTCCAAGCAGCATCGCGCAACCATAGAGGCTTCCGAAGCTAGCATACTTGAGGGGGGCGCAGATGTGTGGATTCGCATTGTGAAAGAACATTTTAAGAATTGCGAACTCCACTATCGGCCAAGCCAACTTGGTATGGTATTGCGCTTCGACGACGAATACATCAAAGCGCATCCTGCCTCAGTGTTCGACGACGACTAGTCGCTTGAGGATTTTATCGGCCAGCTTTCCGCTAGTCAGAAGAGGCGGCTGGCCACGTCGCGGCACGGGGCGAGGGTTGTGCGGCGCAGCAATTTTTCTAACTCAACCGCTACCGATCTTTGCGGCGGGCTCGACCCACTCGCGCGCAAGCCGCTCGATCCATCCGGCAATCTGCGACTCATCCTCGGGCGGACTGCCGAGTATCACCAATTCGTTCACGCCCGCGGCGGCGTACTTCTTCAAATCGTCCGACGTGATCTTTTTGGTATATGGGCAAGCGATGATTTCAACTTCTTTCGCGGCGCGGCCGTTGGCTTTCAGCATCGCGCGCAGCTTGTCCGCCAGCGGCGCGGCGTCATCGGGTCCGACATTGAAGCCGAACCATCCGTTGCCGATGTCAGCCGTGCGCTTCAACGCAGGCCCGCTTTCGCCGCCGAAGATAATCGGCAGCTTGCCGCCGCTGACCGGCTTCGGAAAACTTTTCGCCGCCTCGAAATTCACGAACTCGCCGTGAAACGAGGCCGCGGCGTCTGACCACAGCCGCCGCATCACTTCGATGTATTCGCGGGTCCGCTGTGCGCGCCGCTCGAACGGAATTCCAAGCGCGGCGAATTCTTCCGCCGACCATCCGATTCCCACGCCCAGCGCGAAGCGGCCGCCCGACAGCCGGTCCAGGCTCGCGACTTCTTTCGCCAGCACCACCGGATTGTGCTCCGGCACGAGGCAAATTCCCGTCGCCAACCGAATCGTTTTGGTGACGGCCGCCGCAAACGTGAGCGTGATAAATGGATCGAGCCAGTCGGCGCCGCCGGGCAGCGGAAACTCGCCGCTCTCGGCGTATGGATATTTCGAGTCCTGACGATCGAACAGCACGACATGCTCGCCCACCCACAGCGTCGAGATTCCACGGCGCTCAGCCGCCGCCGCCGTTTTCAGAATCGCGCCTGGCCGCGCGCCCGTGCCGATTCCCAGTGCGAACAGCCCGACTTTCATCGACCCGCTCCGGAGCCGTTCACGCCCGCCGCGACGGCCGGCGCCTTCACGAACTTGAGCATGAAGCGATCGGTCTCGCCGCGATGCTTGAACACGTTCCAGGTGCGATCGTCTTCAGGATGCCGCAGCGCGCTCGACGCTCCATAAAGCCGGAAGCCCGCCTTCTCGACGTCCTTGATTAGAAATTCCTCGTCGATTCGATGGAGCGTCGCGGTGTCGCTGGCTCCCGTGCCCGGCGGGGCGCTGTGATCGACGATCCCATAAATTCCGCCGGGCTTGAGCGCCTTGAAGACCGCGGCGTTCACATTCTCGCGATTGAGTTTGAAGCCGACCAGGTCGTGGTAGTTGAGGTGGATGATGACTGCGTCGAGCGAATCCGGCGGCACCGGCAGCAGGTCGGGCGCATCGAACGGCTTGCTGACCTTGACCACGTTCTTGAGCGCGGGCTCCTTGAGCCGTTCGTTCCAGGTACCTTCGATTTTTTTGAACTGCTCGGGGAACGGCCCGTTCTGCGAATAAACCGTGCCGGTCGGTCCGACGATGCGGGAATACAGCTCGGTCATGTAGCCGCCGCCGGCGAACACATCGGCGACTTTCATGCCCGGCTTGATCCCGTAGAACGCCATGATCTGATCGGGCCGGCGTCCCTTGTCGAGCGCCTTGTCGGCGGCAGGGCGATCGGGCGAATTGATCGCGTCGGTAATATCCTTGGGGATCTGCGACGCTGGAATCGGCGCACTTTCAGCGGTGCTGGTCGCAACCGGCCGCATCTGCGCGCGCACCGGCGATGAGATCCAGACTAGTCCGGCGAATGCGATTGAAGTCGCGAAGATCAGCCGCCCGCTTCCGGTACGCATTCCACAGGTCATTTCGATTCTCCGGTTGAGGTTGAGTCGCGCGCCACAATCGACAGCTAACACAGCGATCGCGAGCCGGGCAACGCGATTTCTCGCGCGCTCGTAATGCGACTCAGCGCGCGGCGGCCGTTTTGTCGGCCACAGCCGGGGCCGGCAGCGTCACGTCGGCGTGCGCCCACGCCTTCTTGAGTCGAGCATCGACGCTCGCGGCTTCGTCCGTTGCGTTGCGGGCGCGAAGGCATATCGCGAGCCCGTTGAGCGACCATCCGTTTTCCGGGTACTGCTTCAAGTCGTCGCGAAATGCCCGTTCCGCATCCGCCGTCTTGCCATCCGCAAGCAGTTCCATCCCCAAGGTTTCGCGCACGGGATAGTACCACGGTGGCGGCTCCTCGTAGTTGAGCGCGTCCTGGATCGCGACTGCTTCCTGCAGATGCTTGACGGCGTCGTCGTGATGGCCATTGGCGGAATCGATCTCGCCGGCGAGCGTCGCCGAGGCCATCGCGAGCAGTCGATTGGCCGAATTGAATCCAACGACACGATCAGGCGGAGTCGCCGCGAGGATCGCATCGAGTTGCTTTTTCTCGCTGAGCGCGTCGCCCGGACGGTTCTTCGCCACGAACGCGAGGCCCCGCGCGTAGCGCCAGACCGCGGTGGTGAACGTCAGATCGGCCGGCGGTGCGTGCTCTTTGAGAAGAGCGTCCCACTTGCCGAAACGCGCTTCAGTGAAATACCGCGTCGGCGACATGCCCTCCGCCATCGGCATCCGGCGGACCATCTCGAACGGCACCGCGTCGTCGAGTTCGCGCGACGCTTTGAACGCGCCGCGGCTGTCGCCCTCCATCATGTACGACGCCCACAGGAACTGAATGTTGTGCGGCACATACATCATCGGGTAGATGCCTTTGGGATCGCGCTCACGCAGGTAAACCTTGTCGGCCTTGATCGCCGCTTCGTTGGCAACGGCGGCCGCGTGGTAGTAGCCGGTACGAAAGTAAATGTGAGACGGCATATGCACGATATGCCCGGCGGCCGGCGCCAGCTTTGGGAGCCGCTCGGCGCTGGGCAAGGCGCGGCCGGGGTCGGGCGACGCTTCGACCGCGTGGATGTAATAGTGATTGGCGCCGAGATGGTCCGGATGCTTCGCGATCACGCCCTCGAGCGTCGCGACAATCTCCGGCGTCCCGTCAACCGGCTTGCCGTCGTGCGTCCACAGTTCCCACGGATGCAAATCCATCATCGCTTCGGCGAACAGCGCGCCGGCGTCCGGGTCGTCGGAATTATTGTGCGCGACCTCGCGCATCGCATTCGCATAGGCGAGCTGCTGCGCATCGTCCATCGTGCCGTCGGCCGCATAACGCCTGGCAAGCGCGTCGATATATTCGCGCTCTGCCGGGCTGGCGTTCGCTTCGAGCGACTTCGCTTTCATAATCGCCGCGTAGGCCATCTTGCCGCGATCGGAGTCCTCGGGCTGATTGATATTCGGCCCGAGCGAAAGCGCGATACCCCAGTACGCCATTGCCATATCGGGATCGTACTGCGCGGCCTGCTCGAACGATGCGGCCGCCTCATCGTGATTGAACGCGTATACCAGCGTGAGTCCCTGGTCGAAGAAATGTTGCGCCAGCGTCGAATTGGTTTTGCTGGTGACCGGATGATGGAGGCTGCCGAGGCCGTCGAAAATCGGCTCATGTGCCGAATCGATCGCAGCCTGCAAGCCGCTCGTGTCTGCGCGGCCGGGGATGGCCACCGCCAGAAAGAGCAGCACGGTCGCACTCGCGATAAGAATGCGTCGGTTCATCTCGCCTCCAATCTTGAGAGGAGACACTCACCAAATCAACGGCAGCAGGTGATACTTCACTTTGTTCTGATAGTCCGAATAGCCGGCCAGGTTCTTCGCGAGAAATTTTTCTTCGTCGAGCAGTCGCGCGACCAGCACCACCGTCATCGGAACTATCGCGAGCAATCCCCACAATGAGCCAAGCGCCAGCGGCACACCTACCAGCATGACCAGCGCGCCGATGTACATCGGATGACGCACGAGCGCGTAGGGTCCGGTCGTGACGACTTTCTGCTGGTCGCCGATTTCGATGGTTCCGGAGGCGAAACTGTTTTCCTTGAAAACGAGAAACACCAAATAGAATCCGAGCAAGACCAGTGTATCGCCAAGCGCAACTACATATCCCGAGACCGTGGACCACCCGAAACGATGATCCAGTGCGGAGACTACGAAAAGCGCGATGAACGCTGCCGCGGCGAACGCCTGTATGATGTTCTGACTCTTCTCCTGCTCGGCGCCTACGCCCGCTCTTACCCGTCGCTCGAGCAGCTTTGGATCGTTCTTCATCAGGTAAAGAGTGACCGCGAGCGTGCAGCCGAAGAAAACAGCGACAACAATCCACGCCTGCCAATAGTCGAGCGTCCACGCGGGCAGGAAAATCGTCAACCCGAGAATGATGAAAAGCTGCAGGATTCCAGCGAACGCCTTGACATTCAGATCCTTCATTTTACGCCTGCACGCGGTCGCTCCTTGATCGCGTCACCGGAATTCGACGCTTCGCACTGGAAAACGAGAGCTCGGCTTTGCGCGCGCGCCACCGGTCCAGCATCGCCGGCAACTCGGTCTGCATGAACTCGAAGAAGGCCAGCGTCTCGGCGATGCGCGCGCCCGCCGGGGTGTCGCGGCCGACGACCTCGATTCCGTCGCGCAGGCTGCGCTCGCATCGATCGAGCACCCGGTCCTTGCGCGCAATCGCCTCGTACCAGGTTTCGCTGTGCACGCGGTAGTGTTCGCGCCGGGAACCAGGCTCAGCTTCGCGGCTGGCGAGATTGACCTGCACCAGATAGTTGACCGCGCCGGAGATCGCCGCCGGACTAACATGCAGCAGCGCGGCCAACTCCGCCGCGGTAAGCCTGCCGGAATCGGTGGCGAGCAGCGCGGCAAACACCCGCGCCGGCATCCGCGGAAACCCCGACTCGGTCAGCACCGACGCGAAGCGCTCGATGAATCCAGAGCGCGATTTGTCTCGATTAATGAATTTCACAATATTGTGAATATAGTGCACATTATGAACTCCGTCAAGCAAGCTCAGAGGAGTGGACGGGCTGCCCCGCGCGCGGCAAGATTGACCGTGCGGCGCGGCCGCTCGCGATGAACCCGGAGACGCAACCCAATTCCTCGGACATCACGCCCGGCTTCGGCGGGCTGCGCGTCGTCGCGTTCGAGAGCCGGATGGCGGCCGAGGTCGCCACCATGATCGAGCGCCGCGGCGGCGTCGCGATTGTCGCGCCCGCGATGCGCGAGGCACCGCTCGAGGACAATCACGCCGCACTCGATTTCGCCGAACGCCTGCTCGCCGGCGAATTCAATGCGGTCATCTTCATGACCGGCGTCGGCACCCGCGCCCTCTTCGCGGCAATGGAGACGCGGCATCAGCGCGCGTCGCTGGTCGCGGCACTCACCGCGATCACAACCGTGGCGCGCGGGCCGAAACCGATTCGTGCGATGCGCGATCTCGGGATCGAGCCGTCGATCGTCGTGCCGGAGCCGAATACCTGGCGCGAAGTGCTGAGCGCGCTCGCGGCGCGAGTCGAGCTCAAGGGCAAGCGTGTCGCCGTGCAGGAGTACGGAGTCTCGAATCACGAGCTCACCGCCGGGCTCGAGGCACGCGGCGCGCGCGTCACCATAGTCCCGGTCTATCGATGGACGCTGCCGAGCGACCGCGCTCCCCTGCACGCGGCGTTGAACGCGATTGCGGCGGGCGCGGCGGACGTCGCGATTTTCACCAGCTCGAACCAGGTCACCAACGTGATCCAGCTCGCCGAGGCCGACGGTATCGGCGACGCCGTCAAGCGCGGATTCGCGCGGATGGCGGTCGGCTCGATCGGCCCGGTCTGCTCGGATCAGATTCGCGCGTACGGACTGGTCGTCGATTTCGAGCCGGAGCATTCAAAGCTCGGCCACCTGGTGAAGGAAGCGGCGGCGCAAGCAACCTTGATTCTAATCGGCAAGCGAGCTTCCGCGGATCGGATTGAAGCGATCGCGCCGGCCAGCCCGCGGCGCGTCCCGAGTCCGAAGGCGCCTCGAGCTGTGCTCGCCGATCATCCGATGATGAAGGCGTGCCGGCGCGAGGCGACGCCGTACACTCCGATATGGCTGATGCGCCAGGCGGGCCGTTATATGCCGGAGTATCGCCGCGTTCGCGAGCAGCATGATTTTCTCGACCTGTGCAAACGGCCCGATCTGTCCGCCGAGGTCACCGTCACCGCGGTCGAGCGGCTTAAGGTCGATGCGGCCATAATTTTCGCGGACATCCTGCTGCCATTGATCCCGATGGAAGTCGGACTGCATTTCGAAAAGGGCGACGGGCCGGTGATCGATCGCCCGCTTCGCACCGAGGCCGACCTCGACCGGATTCCCGAAGTCGACGTGGCGGCGCTCGGCTTTGTCGGCGACGCGATCAAGCTGGTCCATCGCGCGCTCGGCAGCAAAACTCCGCTGATCGGATTTGCCGGCGCGCCGTTCACGCTCGCGTCGTACCTGATTGAAGGCGGCTCCTCGCGGCAATACCAGGCGACCAAAACGTTCATGTATACGCAGCCCGAGACCTGGCATCGCCTGATGGAGCTGCTCGCGCGCGTCACGGCCGATTATCTGAAGATGCAAATCGCGGCGGGCGCCGACATCGTGCAGATTTTCGACAGTTGGGTCGGCAGCCTCGGCCCCGACGATTACCGCCGTTTCGTGCTGCCGCATACCGCGTCGGTGATCGCGGCAATTCCCGCCGACGTGCCGGTCATCCATTTCGGGACGGTGACCGGTAATCTGCTGGAGCTGATGCGCGAAGCGGGCGGCGACGTGCTCGGGCTCGATTGGCGCGTCGATCTTGCCGACGCGTGGGCGCGGCTGAACTACAGCGTCGCGGTGCAGGGCAACCTCGATCCGATCGCGCTGTTCGCGGACGTTGCCGAAATCCGCAAACGCGCGCGCGCGATTCTCGATCAGGCCGGCGGCCGGCCGGGACACATCTTCAATCTCGGCCACGGGATCCTGCCGGAGACGCCGGTCGATCATGCAATCGCGCTGATCGACGCGGTGCATGAGATGAGCGCGCGCTGAGGCGATGACCGCGAAGGCAAAGTGCGACGCGGTCTTGATGATCGGCTTCGGCGGACCGACGCGCGCCGACGAAGTCCGGCCGTTTCTCGACAACGTGCTGCGCGGGCGGCCGATTCCGCGCGAGCGTTACGAGGAAGTTGCGCATCATTACGATCTGCTCGGCGGTCGCTCGCCCTACAACGATCTCACGCTGCGGCAGGCGGCTGCGTTGCGCACGGAACTCGATAAAAAAAGCGTGCGCGTGCCGATTGCGGTCGGGATGCGCAACTGGAAACCATATGTCGCCGACGCGATGCTAGGGCTCGCCGGCGCCGGCGCGCGCCGCGTCCTCGGATTCATCATGGCGGCGCATCGCAGCGAAGCGAGCTTCGAGCGCTACCAGGCTACCGTCAACGACGCATGCGCCGCGCTCGGCGAAGCGGCCCCCGAGGTCGTGTATCCCGAGCCGTGGCATGACCATCCGCTGTTCGTCACCGCGGTTGCATCGCGTGCGCGCGAGGCATTTGCGCGGCTGGAGTTCCCGGAGCGGTCGCGCGCGCGGCTGATCTTCACCGCTCACAGTATTCCGCTTGCGATGGCGCAGGCGGGGCCGTACGTCGAGCAGCTTACCCAGTCCGCGCGGATTGTCGCGGCCGATCTCGGCATCGACACGTGGCAATTCGCATATCAGAGCCGCAGCGGCAGTCCGCGCGACGCGTGGCTCGAACCAGACATCAAGCAGACGCTGCGCAATCTCGACGCGAAGACGGCGGTGGTCGTGCCAATCGGTTTTTTGTGCGATCACGTCGAAGTGCTGTACGATCTCGATATCGAGGCGGCGCAAGTCGCGCGCGACTCAGGCATCAGAATGGAACGCGCGCCGACGGTCGGCGACCATCCGCTGTTTATCGAGATGATGGCGTCGATCGTCGCAGCGCACGCGCGCTGATCGATTAGACGAGGGAAAACCTCAAACGGGCACCGACTCACAAATCAAGCGGGTGGCGGTAATCGGCGGCGGAATCACCGGGCTCGCGGCGGCATATCGGCTCCGCGAGCTGGCGGCCGCGCGCGAGTTCCCGTTGCAGGTGGAACTGCTCGAGCGCGGCGCGCGATGCGGCGGCGCACTCGAGACGATTCGTCGCGATGGATTTGTGATCGAGACCGGCGCGGACTCATTCCTTTCCGAGAAAGTAGCGGCCGCCGACCTGGCCCGGCGACTTGGTCTCGGCGCGGAGCTGATTCCGACGCGTGAGATCTACCGCAAGACGTACGTTGTGCATGCGGGCCGGCTGGTCGAGATACCAGCGGGATTTTCGCTGCTCGCGCCCGCGCATCTCGGACCGGTTTTTCGAAGCCCGCTGTTTTCTCCGCTCGGAAAATTGAGGATTGCGCTCGAGCCATACGTCGCTGCGCGGACGATCGACGACGACGAGAGCCTCGATTCGTTCGTGACCCGGCGGCTAGGGCGCGAAGTGCTCGAACGCGTCGCGCAGGCACTCGCCGGCGGAATCTACACCGCCGATCCGAAACGACTGAGCATGCAGGCGACGATGCCGCGCTTCGTCGAGATGGAACGGCGGCACGGCAGCGTCATGAAGGGAATGCGCGCTGCGGAGGATGCGCGCGCGTCAAAAACTTCGGAAGTGAGCGGCGCGCGCTGGAGCCTGTTCCAGAGCTTTCGCAACGGAATGGCGACGCTGCCCGAGGCGCTCGCGGCGCGGCTCGGCGCGTCGATTCGCCAAGGATCGGAAGTTGTCGCGATGGCGCGAAATGCGGACGCGTGGCGGCTGGCGCTCGCGAGCGGCGAATCGATCAACGCCGACGCTGTGATCTGCGCGGCGCCGGCGTACGCCGCATCGCGGATTGTAGCGGCCATCGCGCCCGCGGCGGCAAAGCTACTTGGAGCGATCAACTACGCGTCGGCGGCGACAGTGAATCTGACCTTTCGCGAGAGCGACTTCGACGGTCCACCGCGCGCATTCGGCTTCGTCGTGCCGGCGGTCGAGCATCGGCGAATAATCGCGGGCAGCTTTTCCAGCTTCAAATTCGAGGGACGCGCACCCGCGGGCGCGATCCTCGCGCGTGCGTTCGTCGGCGGCGAGATGAGCCGCGACATGATGCGCCTGGGCGATGACGAGATGGTCGCAGCGGTGCGCGATGAGTTTCGCGCGCTGCTCGGAGTGAGCGCGGCGCCGGGATTTACCGAGGTCCGTCGATGGCCCGACTCGATGCCGCAATACGAAATCGGGCATCTGGCGCGGGTCGCGGAGATCGAGCGCGCGGTCGCGGAGATTCCGGCATTCGCGATCGCCGGCGCGGCTTATCGCGGCGTCGGAATTCCCGATTGCATACGCGGCGGCGAAAATGCGGCCGACACGATCTTCGCGAAACTCTCAGCGGCGAAATGAGCATCGACGCTTCCATCGGCGGCGGCTCCGCGCACTGGCCGCGCGTGATCGCTCACGCCGACATGGACGCGTTCTACGCGTCGGTCGAAATCCTCGACAATCCTTCTCTCCGCGGGCTGCCGGTGATCGTCGGCGGGCGCAGCGCGCGCGGCGTCGTCACCTCGGCTTCGTACGAGGCGCGCAAATTTGGGGTGCGGTCCGCGATGCCGACCGGGCAGGCGCGCAAACTGTGTCCGCAGGGGATTTTCGTGCCGGGCCGGATGGATCGTTACGTCGAAATCTCGCGGATCGTGATGCGGGTGTTCGAGAGCTTCAGTCCAATCGTCGAACCGCTCTCGCTCGACGAAGCGTTTATCGATCTGACCGGCACCGAGCGGCTGCTCGGGCCGCCGATGGACGCGGCGCGCGATCTCAAGCGACGGGTGCTCGACGAAACCGGACTGGTCGTCTCGGTTGGCGTCGCCTCAACCAAGATGGCGGCGAAGATTTTGAGCGACATGTCGAAGCCTGACGGACTGCTGTCGGTGGCGCCAGACAAATTGCTGGAGTTCCTCACTCCCCTGCCGGTCGAGCGGTTGTGGGGCGTCGGCCGCGTGACGCTCGCGCGGATGCATGAATGCAACATCAAGACGGTCGGCGACCTTGCGCGGCGAGACCCGGCCGGCTTGAAGAGCATGTTCGGCTCGATGGGTCCGCATCTGCATGAACTCGCGTCGGGCAACGACTCGCGGCCGGTGATCGCCGACTGGCAGCGCAAATCGTACGGCGAGGAGAACACTTTCGCGCATGATCTCGCGCTCGACTCGATTGAATTGCAGCGCGTGCTGATAGCGCATGGGGACGCGATCGCGCGCCGGCTTCGCGCCGACGGTGTTCGCGCGCGGACCATCACGCTCAAGCTGAAACTCGCGCGTCCGCTCGGCGGCGGGCGCTATCCGCTAATCACGCGCAGTTTTTCGCTCGACGGCACGACCAACGACGGGCCCGAAATCTCGCGCGTCGCTGTCAATTTGCTGTCGAAGGTCGGCGGGAAGGAGAAGATTCGCCTCGCCGGCGTGCAGGTGCATCAGCTCGAGCGCGCGGATACATCGCAGCTCGGCCTGTTCGATTCGCCGCCGGCGGAAGATCGCAAGCGTGATCGGCTGAATCGGGCGCTGGATTCCGTCGCGAAGAAATTTGGCGACGAAGCAGTGACCCGCGGACTGGCGCGCGCGGAGCGCGCCGCGCCCACGCGTCGAATCAAATGACGCGCGTCAGCGACGCGGCGGCGACGCGGTCTCCGGCATGCCCGTCGGCAGGCCGTCGATGCTGCGCAGGTTATGCTCCTGCCAGTAGTCCTCTTTCGCCAGTTCGCCTTTTTTGATCCAGTATTTTTCCAGCGTGTCGCGCGCTTCCATCTCCCGCATCCGCGGCACCGCGTAGCCGCACGAGGTCATCGCCGATTCGACGCGAATCTCGATCACCTGCCGCACGCCCGGAAGTTTCGGAAAGCAGGCTGCGAGCTCGGCCCATCGCTTGTCACCCGGATGAATCACCGTGCCACGGCCGTAGAGGCGCGCGATCTCGGCGTTGGCGTCGAAGGAGCAGAACATTATCGTGATGCGGCCTTCGCGCAGCAGGTGGGCCGCGGTTTCGTTGCCGCTGCCGGTGAGATCCAGGTAGGCGACGCGCTTTTCATCGAGTACGCGGAAGGTGTCCATGCCCTTGGGCGACAAGTTGATGCGGGCGCCGGGCGCGGCGGTGGCGACAAAGAACACCGGTTGCGCGCGGATGAATTCAGCCAGCTCCGGATCAATGTGGTCGAAGAATTTGGACATCGGCGTCGATCCTGCTTGCAAAGATTGATTAACTATAGTTAATATCTTGCCTGATGCAAGCAGTTGGAAGGCGGCGAAACGATCCGATTTTTCGCGCGATCGAGGCGATGGCGGCGCTGGCCGAGATTTTCGAGCGGCGGCGCGAGGCGCTCGCCCGCGACGCCGGCATCACAATCGAACAGTGGCGCGTGCTCGAGGAAATCTCGACCGATCATTTCATTCCGTCGATGTTCGCGCGCAGCCGCGACAGCTCGGCGGCGGCCGTATCCAAGATATTGCGCCAACTGCTCGACGCGGGGTTGGTCACGGCCGCGATTGGGCGGGACGACCGCAGGAACCGGAGCTACAAACTGACCGCGAGGGGAATGCGAACGCTGGCCGAGCTGCGCGCCTCGCGGCAGGCGGCGATCGAAGCGATCTGGACGGGATTTTCGCGCGACGAGCTGGCCTCGTTCAGCACCTTCGCGATCAAGCTGTCGGATCGGATCGAGCGTTACGCGCGCGGCAGGAATGGGCGGCGGGCGGCGGCGGTTTGAAGGATCGAAGTTTCGCAATAAAATCCGCACGCCGCCGATGCGGCGGGAGTTGAAACGCAACATGGCCGCAAAAACCCTGTTCGAGAAAATCTGGGAAGATCACGTCGTCCGCGAAAAACAGCACGAGCCTTCCCTGCTCTACATCGATCTGCACCTGGTGCATGAAGTCACGTCGCCGCAGGCGTTCGAGGGCCTGCGCCATTCGGGGCGCAAAGTTCGCGCGCCGCATCGGACCTACGCGACGCAGGATCACAACGTGCCGACGACTGATCGCAGCAAGCCGATCACCGACGCCGATTCGAAGCTCCAGATCGAAACGCTGCGGCGCAACTGCGCGGAGTTTGGATTGCGCCTGTTCGACATCGGCTCGCGCGAGCAAGGGATCGTGCACGTCATCGGGCCCGAGCTCGGCCTCACCCAGCCCGGGATGACGATCGTTTGCGGCGACAGCCATACCGCGACGCATGGTGCGTTCGGCGCGCTGGCGTTCGGAATCGGCACCAGCGAAGTCGAGCACGTACTGGCGACGCAATGCTTGTGGGAAGAGCGGCCGCAGACCTTTGAGATTCGCGTCGATGGAAAACTCGGCATCGGAGTCGGCGCGAAGGATTTGATCCTCGGCATCATCGGCAGGATCAAAACCAACGGCGCGACCGGGCACGTGATCGAGTACCGCGGCGCGGCGGTCGAAGCGCTCTCGATGGAAGAGCGGATGACGGTTTGCAACATGTCGATCGAAGGCGGCGCGCGCGCCGGGATGGTTGCGGCGGACCAGACCACCGTCGATTATCTGCGCGGGCGCCGGTACATCCCGGCCGGCAAGGAGTTCGACACGCTCGCCGCGCGATGGCTCGAATGCCGCAGCGACGACGGCGCGAAGTTCGATCGCAGCGTGGTGTTCGACGCCGCGACCTTCGCGCCGCAGGTGACGTGGGGCACGAATCCCGGCATGGTGACCGACGTGCGCGGACACGTGCCGAATCCCGCCGAGATTGGCGACAAGGAGCAGCGCGAGACGGTCGAGCGCGCGCTCACTTATATGGCGTTGCGGCCGGGGACGAAAATCGAGGACATCAAAATCGATCGCGTGTTCATCGGATCGTGCACCAACTCGCGCCTGAGCGATCTCAAGTCGGCCGCCGGCATCGTCAAGGGACACAAAGTCGCGCCGACGGTGCATGCGATGGTGGTGCCGGGCTCGCAGGGAGTGAAAGCCGAGGCGGAGAGTCTCGGACTCGACAAAATTTTCACGGAAGCCGGCTTCGAGTGGCGCGAGTCGGGATGCAGCATGTGCCTCGCGATGAATCCCGACGTGCTGCAGCCGGGCGAGCGATGCGCCAGCACCTCTAATCGCAACTTCGAGGGGCGACAAGGCAAGGGCGGACGCACGCACCTGGTGAGTCCCGCGATGGCGGCGGCGGCGGCGATTGCCGGGCATTTCGTCGATGTGCGCGAATGGGCAAGTCGGTAACGGAGAGACAACAATGCAGAAGTTCAAGAATTTTACCGGGATGGTGGCGCCGCTCGATCGCGCCAACGTCGATACCGATCAGATTATTCCCAAGCAGTTTCTAAAAGCTGTGGTGCGGACCGGGCTCAAGGCCGGGCTGTTCATTGACTGGCGGCGCAATCCGGACGGCAGCGAGAACCAGGATTTCGTGCTGAACAAGCCGCGCTACCAGGGCGCGTCGATTCTGGTCGCGCGCAATAATTTCGGCTGCGGCAGCTCGCGCGAGCATGCGGTCTGGGCGCTCGATGACGCGGGCTTCCGCGCCGCGATCGCGCCGGAGTTCGCCGATATCTTCCATAACAACTGTCTCAAGAACGGTTTTCTGCCGGTGACCCTGAAGGCCGACGAGGTCGATCATATTTTTCGCGCGGCCGGCGATTACGAGGCGTATCGCCTCTCGATCGATCTCGAAAAGCAGACGGTGTCCGACGATTTCGGCTGGACCGCGCATTTCGATATCGAGCCGTTCGACAAGAAATGCCTGCTCGAAGGCCTCGACGACATCGCACTCACGCTCGCGCACGAAGACCGAATTCGCGAGTACGAGAAGAAGCATCCTCTGCCCCATCGCTTCGAGTAAGATGTTCGCATGAAAGCGATCCTCTCGATGATAATCGTCGCGCTGTTTTCGACCGCGCTTGCGGGGTGCTGGTTTTATTCGCGGCCCGACTCGACCGCGGCTGGCTGTCAGAAGACGACCTACGGCGTCGTGACCGCGACGACCACCTCCGAGAACTGCCCGCCTGACGCGAGCGCTTCGCCGTCGGCATCGAATGTGCCGCCCGGGCCGCCGCCGATACCTTCGCCCGGAACCCTGTGATTTCCGCCTCCGCCTCGATGCGGTAAATCACGCTTGTGATTCTTCCGACCACAATCAGCGCGGGCGCCGGGCACGATCGCATGCGCCTGGACGTGTTCGTATCGCTGCGCCTCGCGCCGGAGTACTCGCGCTCGCAGGTGGCGCGGATGATCAAGGCAGGACTGGTGACGGTCAACGGCGCGGCCGCGCGCGCGTCGAGCGGAGTGCGCACTGGCGATCGCATCGATGTGGCCGCGATTCCCGCCGGTGCGCTGAATGATCCTTCCGGTTACAAGGAAGGCGACGCGCCGGAAATTTCGGTGATTTTCGACGACGACGAAATTATCGTCGTCAACAAGCCCGCCGGAATGACGGTGCATCCCGCGCCCGGGCATCCCAATGGCACGCTGGTGGACGCGCTGCTCGCGCGATTTCCCGAACTGGCCGCGATGGCCGAGCCCGACGGCGTGCTCCGTCCGGGAATCGTGCATCGCCTCGACAAGGACACCTCGGGGGTGATGGTGGTGGCGCGGACGCCGTTTTCGCGCACCGCGCTTTCGCGGCAGTTCAAGGATCGCACGGTTGCGAAAACCTATCTCGCGATCGTCAAGGGCAAAATCGCGCGCGACCGGGCGACGATCGAGCGGCCGGTCGGGCGGCATCCGGTTGAGCGCAAGCGGATGTCGGTGCGATCGAATGCCCCGCGCGACGCCGTCAGCCATATCACGGTGCTTGCGCGCTTCGATCCCGTGGAGACCGGCGAAATGGGGACGTTGTTGGTGCGGGTGAAGCCCGAGACCGGCAGGATGCATCAGATTCGCGTGCATCTCGCGTCGATCGGTCATCCATGTCTCGGCGATCCTTTGTATGGCGGGAGACCGGGAGCCGCAGGATTCTTTCATCGACAGGCGCTGCACGCATTGGCGCTTTCGCTGACGCATCCGCGATCCGCCGAGCGGCTCGAATTCATCGCGCCGTTGCCGGTCGATTTTGTCGAGTTTCTCGCGCAGAGATTATTCCCCGCCGACGCGCGCGAGCTCCGCCGCTGGATCGAGATGCGTTGACGTTGCGCTGAGACTGCCAGATGATATCATGATATCAGAGGCTGAATTGCTATGGCGCAACTGGTTGTCAGAAATCTGGAAGATGGGATTAAGGCTCGCCTTCAACGGCGCGCGAGCCGCCACGGCCATAGCATGGAGGAGGAAGTGCGCGACATTCTGCGCAACGCAGTGAAGCCCGCAAGCCGCACCGCCATTGGATTGGGCAGCCGCATTCGGAGTCGCTTCGCGCGCATCGGTCTTCATGAGGAAATCCCTGAACTCCGCGGGCATAAACCGCGGCCCGCAATCTTCAAGAAGTGATTGTCCTCGATACCAACGTTCTCTCCGGGTTGATGGAGCCGGAAGATTCGAGGGTGGTTGCCTGGCTCGATCAACAACCGCCCGAATCAATCTGGACTACTGCGGTGACCATCTTCGAGATTCGTTTTGGCCTCACGTTACTCCCGTCGGGACGCCGCAAGCGGCAACTGGGTGACGCGTTCGCGAAAGTCCTGGACGAAGACCTGGAGGGGCGGATTGTGCCCTTCGACCATGAGGCGGCCGCCGAGGCCGCAACTCGCGCCGCGGAGCGTCGTGCGATCGGCAAGCCCCTCGACTTCCGCGACATCGAAATTGCCGGCATCGTGGCTTCGAGGCGGGCGACCCTCGCCACCCGCAACGTTCGCCATTTCCGCGATCTCAGAATCGAGTTTGTCGATCCGTGGGCACGCCGGTAGCGCGACCCCGAACTACCTTGCGATCGATGCGGCTGATTATGGACGTGCGTCGGCAGTTCGCTGACAATAGCGGGCATGCTAACCGTCGTATTGCTCTTCTGCTCGAACACCTTCATGACGATCGCGTGGTACGGCCATCTGCGTTTCCGAGATCGGCCCCTGTTAGAGGTGATCGTCATAAGCTGGCTGATCGCGTTTTTGGAATATTGCTTCCAGGTACCGGCGAATCGGATCGGCTACGGAGAGTTCACCGCCTACCAGCTGAAGATCATCCAGGAAATAGTGACGCTGATAGTCTTCGTGGTCTTCGCTTTTCTTTATTTGGGAGAAGTGCCGCGCTGGAACTATGTTGGATCGTTCGTATGCATCCTCGGCGCGGTCGGATTCGCGTTCTGGGGAAAAATCTAAGCTTCTCACGCTAACGCGCACGAGCCCCGTTGACTTCGTGGCATCGCGCAGGTAGCGTTTTACTTGAGCTTCCGCACTGAGGACGCTGAGACGGGCTGGGTGGTGAGATAAATCCCGTTTCCCTGCGGTCCGTAATTCCGAACCTGAACTCAAGGCGTTAGTTGTTCCGAATCCCGGCCGCTTGAACATTCAAAAGTCTATGATGGCACCTCCAGTTGTGGAGGCCATTGGAACCAACGTTCATAACCTGCGATACGCGCGCCTAAGCCGCGACTATTTGCAGCACTAAGTTGATGGAGTCCAGGTTGCGGGGAAGGCATATGGGCAAGGGCAGACACGTTGCGAAGAGCGAAGAGGGTCGCTTCGACGATCCGCGTTCGACCAACGGCACACCGCGGCAGGTAAACCTCGACAGCAATCCGAATCTTCCGCCGCCGGCGCCGGTGTTCAGCGAAGAAGGGGTGCTCAACCTCAAGTCGCTCAAGCGCGCGAAGATTACCGAGCTCGCGCAGATTGCGCGCGACTTCAACGTCGAAGGCGCCACCAACATGCGCAAGCAGGAGATGATCTTCAACGTCCTGCAGGCGCAGGCCGCCAAGAACGGATCGATCCTCGGCGAGGGCGTGCTCGAAATCCTGCCCGACGGCTTCGGCTTCCTGCGCGCGCCCGACTACAACTACCTGCCCGGCCCCGACGACATCTATATTTCGCCGAGTCAGATTCGCAAGTTCAATCTGCGCACCGGCGACGTGGTTTCCGGTCTTATTCGCCCGCCCAAGGAAGGCGAGCGCTACTTCGCGCTGCTCAAGGTTGAATCGATCAACTACGAGGACCCCGAAAAGGCGCGCGACAAAATCCTGTTCGACAACCTGACCCCGCTCTATCCCGAGGAGCGCATCAAGCTTGAATACAATCACGAAGATTTGACCACCCGCATCATTGATTTGGTCGCGCCCATCGGCAAGGGCCAGCGCGGTCTTATTGTCGCGGCGCCGTTCACCGGCAAGACCATGATGCTGCAGGCGATGGCCAAGGCAATCGCGCACAACCATCCCGAAATAGTGCTGATCGTGCTGCTGGTCGATGAGCGGCCCGAAGAGGTCACCGACATGCTGCGCTCGGTGCAGGGCGAGGTCGTCAGCTCGACCTTCGACGAGCCGGCCACGCGTCACGTGCAAGTGGCCGAGATGGTAATCGAAAAAGCGCGGCGGCTGGTCGAGCACGGGCGCGACGTTGTCATCCTGCTCGATTCGATCACCCGGCTCGCGCGCGCGTACAACACCGTGGTCCCGCCGTCGGGCAAGATCCTGTCGGGCGGCGTCGATTCCAACGCGCTGCACAAGCCCAAGAAGTTTTTCGGCGCCGCGCGCAACACCGAAGACGGCGGCAGCCTGACGATTATCGCCACCGCGCTGGTCGATACCGGCAGCCGCATGGACGAAGTTATTTTCGAAGAGTTCAAGGGCACCGGCAATCAGCAGATAGCGCTCGACCGGCGCCTGCTCGAAAAGCGCATCTTCCCGACCATCGACATCCAGCGCTCGACCACGCGCAAGGAAGAGCTGCTACTGCCGCGCGCCACACTCAATCGCGTCTGGATTCTGCGCAAGCTGCTGACCCAGCTGAACGCGGTCGAAGCGATGGAATTCCTCATCGACAAGATGGACAAGACCAAGACCAACGAGGAATTCCTCGAATCCATGAACGCGTGATCAGTGGGCAGGCCGCAGTGCCTGCCTTGAGTGAGTAGTGAGTGATGTAGTGGGGCGGGCCGCCGTGCCCGCCATCGACCTGAAGGGGCCAGCAGAAGCGCTAGCAATCCCTTGTCATCCTGACGAAGCGAGCATCGCGAGCAATGTTTGTCATCCTGACGAAGCGAGCATCGCGAGCAATGTTTGTCATCCTGACGAAGCGAGCATCGCGAGCGGCAGGAAGGATCTCGGACAGCTTCGCGCCAGCGAAGCCGGTTCCGGTTTAGAAATCGCGCAGCGCTCCTTCTCTGCAATGCACAGGTTTCCGGCGCATCGGTGATTTTTGCCCGCGACAGGCGTATAACATCCCCGATGCGCCACCGGAACAGCCTCCACCTCGCAGCGCTCGCAGTCGTGGGATGGTTACTGATGATGCCGCCCGACTCGGCCAGGATCCCCCACGATGTTGATCCCGACGTTCCGCTCTCGCACTGGATCGTCGTCACAACTTACGACACCGAGGACAACTGCGAAACCGTTCTCACCAACATCCAGAACAGCGAACAGGACCCGATCACGCTGGATAAAACCGGCAAGCTCGCACGTTACAACAAGCACGATGACGCATTGGGAAAAGCGCGCGCGCTCAACGCCGCCTGCGTCGCCAGCGACGACATCCGCTTGAAAGCGGCCAGAAAGTCGGAGTGACTCGCGCGTGAAGTCCCGCCACGCAGCCGCGCTCGCGCTTTTGAGCTTGTTGCCCGCATGTGCAAGTCAAAGGGCTTATGTCGCGAATGAACTCGCATCGATCCACGAGGGACCATCAACACCACAATTGAGCGCGATGGAGAACAATTATCAGGATTGTGTCCGCTCTGATTATACGGATGCGTGCGAGGAGCGATGGGAGCTTAATTACAGATACAGCTTGTTGACGTTCTACTCGAAATAACCAGTGCTGGACAAATTAAGACACTCGCGATTTCAAATTCAGACACTCAGCCCCGAATTAAGCCAGCACCCACAGACGGGTAGTGGTTCAGTTTGAAATTCGACGCCATTGATTCGGCGATGCGTCTGCGCTGGCTCTGTGCGATAATGGCCGCATGGCAGAGAGGCGAAAGAAACGCCCGCGCGATCCACTTGCGCTGGCGAAGATGATTGGCGACATCGCGACGGGCCAAGCATCCGATACCGAGCCGGATAAGCGCAACCCCGCCGCGGTCGAGATGGGGCGGTTGGGCGGGCAGAAGGGAGGGCGAGCGCGGGCGGAACGGTTGACACCAGAACAGCGCCGGGAAATCGCCCAAAAAGCGGCCCAAAAACGCTGGTCGAAATAAGCTACGCGTCCGCGATGAAATCCTCGCGCAGTCTCTTTACGAATTCGTAAAATTCCACAAATTTAGCGTCTTTTGCCTGTTCCTCAGTGAGCGCCGGCGATTCGGTGGGCCTGAGGTCCGGTCGAATGTGTATCTTCCCGTCCTGCATTTCCTCAGCCTTTATGTGAACGCGGAGATAAAACATTAGGAGCTTTGCTTGAGCCCAAGGTATCGTAACAGCTACACGGCGTTCGACTTTGTTCGGTACTTTCGATTGATCAAGCTCGCCGAAGATCATTTTCAGATCCCATGCGCTTGATTCCAAAAACACGTTATTCGCGTATCTAGAGATGAAATCGCTCGCCTTTTCATACTCCACCTCCACCTTGGCTGGCGGTGAAGATTTCACTTCGTCTGCCATTATTTCACTCCAATCCTTTTCACCAAGTCTTGAGATTGCGGCGACTTCGGTTCTATTTCGGCCATTCTGTTTGAGGCGTTTGACGCTGGTCTGGATAGTTGGTCTTTCGTTAGCGCGTTTATTCTTGCGGCTGTATTATTGTCGATCACGAGGTCTTGGATATTGTCAATTTGCAGTCGTGGTAGTGCGCGCATCGCAACCAACAGCATCGTAACAGTATCGAGTTCCCAATTTCCCGGTGCGCCCAATAGCCGATTGATTACCTCCTTTCGTTTACCGAGCCGGTCAGCCAAGTCTTTTTGCGTCATTGTCTCTAGCTGATGCCACTTACCAACAACCTCTCTATGAAACTCCAACCGAACGCGTCGGCAGAAATAAGCTAACACTTCTGGCGGTATGGGCTTAGCCGGATCAGGGTCGAGAATATCAGTTAATAACTCTGGCATTTGCGAAATAGTCATCGGGGTAACTCCCGCCAAATGGCTTGACGTTTCCGAAATAAATCTCCCATTCCTCTTTGAATTCCTGAATTGCAGCTCTCCACTCTTTCGAGTACTTGGGTCCTAAGTCCTTTCGTCGCGCCCAGGTGAGCGCAACAAAAACATCCTTCGCGGCGAAGCTACCAAATATTCTAAATGCCGGACTTGGAGCCACGCTTCGATACTCCCACACTTCATCTGACGGCGGCTCCAACAGAGCCATGTGTGCATATTCGTTGTCTAGACTGTCGAATGGGCGCAGATCGATTCGGTCGCCAGACAGAAAATAATCCAAGTCTGCCCATAGTTCAGCGACTCTTATCCTTTCCTCTTGGTTAGTAGTGCCGATTCCATTGATGAGTGTTTTGATTGATCCAGTCGCGAAAATCGTACGCTTTGGCGGATACCAAACCGACTGAAACTGTTGCGGAACGGAATATAGACCGCCCTCGTCAAATCGCTTCTTGACTTCATCAAGGATTGACATATAAGTCAACTCTATCGAGCTGTCGTGTCGAGAATAACATTAAAGTGACTCATATGCTTGATAGTTCATGCATAAAGGTCTATTCTAGTCGCATGAACAAATCGTCCCCCGAACGCCGCGCTCAGATTCTCGGCATGATGGTCGAGGGCGTTTCTATCCGCGCAATCTCTCGCATGACCGGCGCGAGCAAAAACACCATCGCCAAGCTGCTGGCCGATGCTGGCAACGCTTGTTCCGAGTATCAGGATCGGACGCTCAGAAATCTACCCTGCAAACGCATTCAGGCGGACGAAATTTGGAGCTTCATCTACGCCAAACAAAAGAACGTCCCTGAGGAAATGCGCGGTCAGTTTGGCGTTGGAGATGTCTGGACGTGGACCGCTCTTTGCGCCGATACGAAACTCGTTCCATCGTGGTATGTCGGCACTCGGAATGCGGACGCAGCTTGGACGTTCATGCGTGACCTCGCTAGTCGGCTCAAGAATCGCGTGCAGCTAACGACCGATAGACACCGCGCGTATATAGATGCGGTGGACGGGGCGTTCGGCACGTCCATCGACTATGCGATGTTAGTGAAGATTTACGGGAACGCTCCGGAAGCCGAAAAGCGATACAGTCCGCCAGTTTGTTTAGGAACAGAGCGGTCTGCGATTCACGGTAATCCCGATCCGGCGCATATTTCGACTTCGTACGTCGAACGCCAAAATCTTTCGATGCGAATGGGAATCCGTCGATTTACGCGCTTAACGAACGCATTTTCAAAGAAGCTGGAGAACCATCTTCACGCGCTTTCAATCTACTTCATGCACTATAATTTCGTCAGCATCCATCAGTCGCTTCGATGCTCGCCCGCGATGGAAGCTGGCGTCACCGATAGGCTGTGGTCGCTTGAGGATATGGTGAGGATCGTGGACGAATGGGAAGCCAATCAAAAAGAACATTCAAACTGACCCGCTACCCGCAGATGGTAGCGCTTTCTTAGCGCCGCTCGTCCTGCTAATACTTCAGGATTGCCCCGCACTCGGGGCCAAGAGGCAAGGACTAAATTCTATGACTGAAATCAGTATGAAGCAGCTCCTGGAGGCCGGCGTCCACTTCGGCCATCAGACCAGCCGCTGGAACCCGAAGATGAAGCAGTACATTTTCGGCGCCCGCAACGGTATCTACATTATCGATCTTCAGCAGACCGTGAAGATGTTTCGCGCGACCTTCGATTTCGCGCGCGACCTCGCGGCCGCGGGCGGCACGATGCTGTTCGTCGGCACCAAGAAGCAGGCCCAGGACATCGTCAAGGAAGAAGCCGAGCGCTGCGGCATGTACTACGTCAACAACCGCTGGCTTGGCGGGATGCTGACCAACTTCCAGACTATTCGCGCGTCGATCGACCGGCTGCGCAAGCTCGAAGAGACGATGGCCGATCCCGAGATGATCAAGGCGCTCACCAAGAAAGAGATGAGCGACAACGGCCGCGAGCATGAAAAACTGATGGCGACGCTGGCCGGGATCAAGAATATGCGCAAGCTGCCCGACGCGCTGTGGGTCATCGATACCAAGAAGGAAGATATCGCGGTCGCCGAAGCGAACCGTCTCGGCATCCCGGTTGCCGCGGTGGTCGATACCAACTGCGACCCCGACCTGATCGCGTATCGAATCCCCGGCAACGACGACGCTATCCGCGCGATCAAGCTGTTCACGGCCGCCGTGGCCGACGCTATCCTCGAAGGCAAGCAGATTGCCGAGGAGCGCGCCAAGGGCCAGCAGGATATTCGCTCGGACGCCGGCGCCGCGACCGACACTGGCGCCTCGGCGCCCGATTCGCCAAGCGCAGTCTAGCCGACAGATTCGATTTTCAAGTTCGAAACGGAGCCGGTCGCTTGCAGTAGCGCGATCGGCCAAGAATACTAGCTCAACTCAGGAATTGCGATGATACTAACTGCGAAGCTGGTCCAGGAACTGCGCGAGAAGACTGGCGCCGGCATAATGGATTGCAAGAAAGCGCTGGCGGAAACCGACGGCGATCTCGAAAAGGCCGTCGTGTGGCTGCGCGAGAAGGGCATCGCCGCGGCGGCCGGCCGTGCCGGCCGGGTCGCATCGGAGGGTGCGGTCGGTTCGTATATCCATGCGGGCGGCAAGATTGGCGTGCTGATCGAAGTTAATTGCGAAACCGATTTCTGCGCCAAGTCGGAAGCGTTCCAGGCGCTGGTCAAGGAACTCGCGCTGCAAGTCGCCGCGCTCAATCCGCGCGTCGTTAAGCGCGAGGATCTGTCGCCCGCCGTCATCGAGCAGGAGCGCCAGATCTACGCGTCGCAGGCCGAGGGCAAGCCCGCGGCGGTGATCGCGAAGATCGTCGATGGCAAAGTCGAGAAATTTTACAAGGAAACTTGCCTGCTCGAGCAGGCTTACGCGCGCGATCCCAACAAGACCGTGAATGATCTGATCGGCGAGGCCGCCATCCAGATGCGCGAGAAAATAGACGTGCGCCGTTTCGTCCGCTTCCAGATGGGCGAGGCGCTCGAAGGCAAGGGTGGGTCGGCGTAGGGGCCGATCAAAGGGCGCGATTGTTCCCCTTCCTTCGAGGGAAGGGGCTAGGGGTTAGGTTCCTCAGGAGCTTCGAGAAATGGCTGAGGTTCAAAGTGCGTCAAATGGCAAGCCGCGCTTCAGCCGTATCCTGCTGAAATTATCCGGCGAGGCGCTGGCGCCCGCGCAAGGGTCGGGAC
Organism: uncultured delta proteobacterium; assembly: GCA_963717005.1. GTDB lineage: Bacteria > Desulfobacterota > Binatia > Binatales > Binataceae > Binatus. Next base: position 1,656,154 of record OY970324.1, on the reverse strand, counting down.
TCGACCTCGACGCGCTGGCCGAGATCGCGCTCGAAATCAAGGAAGTTGCGGCGCTCGGCGTTCAGCTCGCGCTGGTAATCGGCGCCGGCAATTTTATTCGCGGCACTGACTACGAGGCGCGCGGGATGGATCGCTCGACCGCCGACCAGATGGGCATGCTGGCGACGGTGATCAACTCGCTCGCGCTGCAGAACGCGCTCGAGCACGTCGGCGTCGTCACCCGCGTGCTGTCGGCTATCGAGATGCAGGCGCTGTGCGAGCCGTACATTCGCCGCCGCGCCGTGCGCCATCTGGAAAAGGGCCGCGTCATCATCTTCGCGGCCGGCACCGGCAATCCTTACTTCACCACCGACACGGCGGCGAGCCTGCGCGCGATGGAAATAGGCGCCGAGGTTATCCTGAAGGCGAGCCATACGGTGGACGGGGTTTACGATCGCGATCCGGTGCGCGAGCCGGGGGCCAAGCGCTTCGACCGCCTCACATATATCGAGGTGCTGCAGAAAAACCTGAAGGTGATGGACTCGACAGCGATCTCGATGTGCATGGATAATCGATTGCCGATCATCGTGTTCAATTTGCGCAAAGCGGGTAATATAAGAAGGGCCGTGATGGGGGAGCAAATCGGAACCCGGGTGGAGAGCGCACCGTGAGCATGCTTACGGACACAATCGAAGACGCGCGCAAGGAAATGGACAAGACGGTCGAGGCCTTTCGCCACGAACTCGCCCGCGTCCGCACCGGCCGCGCCTCAACCGCACTGGTCGAAAACCTCCAGGTGAACTACTACGGCGCGAAGACTCCCTTGCGGCAACTGGCCGGACTGTCGGCGCCGGAGCCGCGCCTCATCGTGATCACGCCCTACGACAAGGGCGCGATGCACGACATCGAAAAGGCGATCCAGACTTCCGATCTCGGCTTGACCCCGATGAACGACGGCAAGATCATTCGCATCCCGATCCCCGAACTGACCGAAGAGCGGCGCAAGGATTTGGTCAAGCACGTGCGCAAAATCGGCGAAGAATTCCGCGTCGGCGTCCGCAACCATCGCCGCGACGCCAACGACATGCTCAAGGAACTGCACAAGGAAAAGCAGGCCACCGAGGACGAGATGCGCGCGGGCGAGGCCAAGGTGCAGACCTTCACGACCGAGTTCATCGAGAAAATCGACAAAGTGCTGGCCGCCAAAGAAGCGGAAATCATGGAGGTCTGAGCTCGTCCGTCAGGTTAAAGCGGCGCACGATCTTCGGTGAAGACTGTACCCCACGTGGCAATCTCATTACCTCTAAACGATTTCCCGAACCTGTCTTTGGATCCATCGCGGATGCCGCGTCACGTGGCGATCGTGATGGACGGCAACGGCCGCTGGGCCAGCCGGCGCGGGCTCTCGCGCCACGAAGGCCATCGCCGCGGCAAGGATTCTGTCCGCGCGGTGGTCGATGCGGCGCGCGAACTGGGCATCCCATACCTTACGCTGTACGCGTTTTCGAGCGAGAACTGGGGCCGGCCGACCACCGAGGTCAGCTTCCTGATGGGCCTCTTCCATCGCTACCTGATCACCGAGACCAAGCGCCTGATGAAACGCGACATCCGCGTGTTGGCTCTGGGAGATACCCAGCGGCTGCCGCCGCGGGTGCGCGAGGCGCTGGCCGCGACGGTCGCGGCCACGCGCGACAATCGCGGGATGACGGTGGCGCTGGCGTTGTCGTACGGCGGCCGCCAAGACATCGTCAACGCGACCCGATCGATCGCGCGCGCGGTGGCCGACGGCGCCCTTACCCCCGATCAAATCGACGAGCAACTGGTTGCGCGCGAATTGACCACCACCGGGCTGCCCGATCCCGACCTGCTGATTCGAACTTCCGGCGAATTGCGCGTCTCCAATTTTTTCCTGTTTCAGCTCGCCTACACCGAACTTTATTTCACCGATACGCTGTGGCCCGATTTCCGCGAGCGCGAATTCCTAAGCGCGATTGCCGCTTACCAGCTTCGCGAGCGCCGCTTCGGCGCCGTTACGAACGCCGCCGACACTCGTCTGCGTGCTCAAAACTAGGCTCCTGACAGCCGCAGTCCTGCTGCCGGCGGTGGGCGCGCTGGTGCTGTTCGCGCCGGCCTGGCTGTTCACAATTGTCAACGCGATCGCCGGCCTCTGGGGACTTTACGAAGTCGCCGCGATGACCGGCGCGCTGCATTGGGTAGCGTTGCCGCTGTTCGCCATCGTTGGCGGCGTGCCGTTATTCGGACTGCTCTACGGCGGTGATGCCGGATGGGTTGGATGGGTCGTGCCGACGCTGGTGGTCCTGATGATGCTCGGGCTGGCACTCAGAATCGAACTGGGCGGCGGCGGCGAAGGACTCAGGGGACCGCGACTGGTCTTCATGGGCGCGGCGTATGTGGGAGTGCTGTTCCCATTCTTCGCGCTGCTGCGCAACAGTCCGGGCGGCATTAATCTGCTCCTGCTGGTGATCCTACTGGCAGTAGCAAGCGACAGCGGCGCGTACTTCACCGGCCGCTACCTGGGCCGTACCAAACTGGCGCCGAGCCTGAGTCCCCACAAAACCGTGGAGGGGGCGGCGGGCGGCTTGATCACGACGGTAGTGGCGGCGTGGTTGCTGTTTAAGCTGATAGGCGGGACGTGGGATATGGGCAAAATCCTGCTATTTGCCGCTATGATTTCCATCCTTGCGCAGCTTGGCGACTTGGCCGGTTCGGCTTTGAAGCGCGCGGCGGGAGTCAAGGACTCGGGCTGGATTTTTCCGGGTCACGGCGGCCTGCTCGACCGCACTTGTTCACTGGTCTTCGCGCTCTTTTTCGCCTACTATTGGTTTCGCTGATGCGGCTTTGGGGGCCGCATTTTTGCGCTTGGAAACTCGGAACTCCGTAGCGGGCCGCGCGAGCAAACTAAATGATATCTTCGATTCTTTACGCAGCGCTGGTCTTCGCGGTGTTGGTGGTGGTGCACGAGGCCGGGCACTTTGCGATGGCGAAGAAAGTCGGCGTTCGTGTACTGCGATTCTCAATCGGCTATCCGCCAAAAGTCCTGGGCTTTCGCCGCGGCGAGACCGAGTATTCGGTCGGCGCGACTCCTTTCGGCGGCTATGTCCGAATGCTGGGCGACGAAGTCGGCGAGAAGCCCACGCCTGACGAAATCAAATTGTATCTTCACGAAATCGGTCTCGACCTGATCGGCGCCGCGCGCGAGCATGGCGCGGTCCTGGCCGGCGCCGACTTCGACGACCATCTGCGCACCCTGGCCGAGCGTTTGAGCGCGTCGGGCGCCGGCGTCACACAGGCGGTCATCGGCCGCGAACTGAATCCCGACGAGGCGCTGCTCCTGAGTGAAGTGCGCGCTGAGCCCAAAGTTGACGAGGCAATCAAAGCGCTGGCGGAGCATCCTCCGGCCCTGCTGGTCGATGCGTATTGCGAGCGCGCGTTCCCGACTCAGTCGCTCGGCAAGCGCGTTCTAATAGTACTGGCGGGGCCGCTCTCCAATATCACTTTCGCGCCGCTGCTGCTCACCCTGGTTTTCATGTACGGCGTGCCGCAGTTGTTGCCGGTCGTCGGCAAGACCACCAAAGATCTCCCGGCGGCGAAGGCCGGCCTTCTCACCGGCGACCGCATTCTCGCGGTTAACGGCCAGCCGATGGAAACCTGGTCGGATTTCTCCAAGACCGTGAAGGCGGGCGACGGCTCTCCGATCAAGCTCGAAATCGATCGCCGGCAAAACGGCACCTTGGCGCGCAGCACGATCGTAATCACACCGACCCGGCTCGACCAAAAGACCATCTACGGCACCAACGCGACCTCGTGGGTAATCGGGGTGCAGCCGAGCGGCGACGAGACAACGCAACGGTTCGGCCCCCTTGGCGCAGTGAGAGAAGCCTGCGAAACGTCGGTCGAGATGACCGTCCAGATGGTTGTCGGTATCGCCAGTATCTTCACCGGCAGCACGCCAGTGCGCGAGGCGCTCGGCGGGCCAATCATGATAGCCCAGATGGCCGGCCAGGAGGCGCATCGCGGGATCGCCAACCTCGCGATGTTCACCGTGATGCTCAGCCTCGAGCTCGGCATCATCAATCTGCTGCCGGTGCCGCTGCTCGACGGCGGGCACCTGCTGTTCTTCGTCTTCGAAGGCATCAAGGGCAAGCCGCTCGAACTTCGCTACCGCGAGGCGATGCTGCAAGTTGGACTCTTTCTGCTGGTGGCGCTGATGGCGTTTGTAATCTTCAATGACATCTCGCGTATTGTGCAGGGTTAATCGGCTGCTCGAACAGGCAGCGGCGGCACGCCCGGTCCTGGGACTCGATACCTCCACCTCAATCGCAAGCCTCGCGCTGATTGCGGGCGGCAAAGTCGCCGCGTCGCTCGAGCGGCCGGCGACCTCGCACGGCGCCGCATTGCCGGGCGCGATCGACGAAATTCTTGGTGCGGCGGGACTGTCGATTCGCGATGTCGGCGCCCTCGCGGTTGGCACCGGCCCCGGCTCGTTCACCGGCCTGCGCATCGGGCTCAGCTACGCCAAAGGAATCGCGCTGGCGTCGGGATGCGCGCTGGTCGGAGTGCCGGGTTTCGATGCGATGGCATTAGCGGCGCTCGAGCGCCAGAATATCGATCAGGGGCGGCTGGTCTGTGTGATTGTGGATGCCCGCAAAAGCGAAGTTTATGCGGCTCTTTACCGGGTCGTGGCCGATGGGCTAGAAAAACTGTCAGAGGAAGTGGTTATCGCGCAGGAACACCTGGCATCGCGCATCACCGAGGACGTAGTGTTCGTCGGTGACGAAAGAGCGAAGGATGCGGCGGCCCTTGTGAAATCGCGAGGGCATAGGGTGGCGGTTTTCGACACAGGGATGCTCGATTTGCGCGGAGTCTGCGTCGCGGCGCTGGGCGGGGCGCGGTTTGCCCGTGGTGAAACGGATCGAGCGGCTGCACTGGAGCCGCTATACATCAGGACGCCGGAGGCTACGTTCAAGCCCACATCGAAAAATCCGGCAGGCATAGGCACGGAGGGCGTATGGAGCATCGAGAAGAAGAACTCATTCGGCAGCATCTGACCCATGACGAGGACCTGCGGGCCCTGTACACGGAGCATCTAGAGCTCAAACAAAAACTCGAAGTCTTTAGAAATAAACATTACCTGACCAACGAAGAGGAACTCGAAGAAAAGCGCATCCAGAAGCTCAAGCTGGCCTCGAAAGACCGCATGATGGCGATTCTCGGCCGCTATCAACAAGAGGCTCGCTGACGCCAAGGGTCCGGCCATGAGCGCGCGCACTCCACCGCATGACAAGTCATACGATATCGGTTCTGGTTGAAAACGAATTCGGCGTGCTCGCACGCGTGGCCGGACTGTTTTCGGGCCGCGGCTTCAACATCGAGTCCCTGACCGTCAACGAGGATCCGCTCGATCCGACGGTCTCGAGGATCGTGCTGGTCACCACCGGCGACGATCAGATCGTCGAGCAAATCAACAAGCAGCTCAACAAGCTCGTCTCGGTGATCAAGATCACGGACTTCAAGGACGTCGAGACGATCGATCGCGAGATGGTGATCGTCAAGGTCTCGGTCGATGAGCGCACGCGCACCGAGCTCGACTCGATCGTCACGGCGTTTCGCGGCCACGTGATCGATATCGGCCCGCGCGCAATCACCATCGAGCTGACGGGCGATTCCGAAAAGATCAAGAAGTTCATTGCGATCGTGCGGCCGCTCGGAATCAAGGAAGTGGTGCGATCGGGAAAAGTCGCGATGGCGCGCGCGGTCCAGCTCAATCACGACAATCATCAGGGCCGCCGGCCGCGCGAAGCTGAATAAGTCTGACAGCGGGAAGATTCGGGAGAACATTCAAATGAAGGTGTATTACGACCGCGACGCGGACTTGTCCGCGCTCAAGGGCAAAAAGATCGCGGTCATTGGCTTTGGAAGCCAAGGTCACGCTCATGCGCTCAACCTGCGCGACAGCGGGATGGACGTATGCGTCGGGCTGGGCGCGAAGTCGGCATCGCGCGAAAAGGCCGCCAAGCAGGGCCTGCCCGTGTTCGACACCGCCGAGGCGGCCAAGCGCGCCGACGTTATCATGATGCTGGTGCCCGACGAGATGGGCGCGGAGATTTACGAAGCCGAAATCGCGCCGCATCTCACCAAGGGCAAGTACCTGGCGTTCGGGCACGGCTTCAATATCCATTTCAAATTCATCAAGCCCCCGGCCGACGTCAACGTCTTCATGATCGCGCCGAAGGGACCTGGGCATCTCGTGCGCTCCGAGTACACCAAGGGCCGCGGCGTGCCGTGCCTGCTCGCGGTCGAGCAGGATCCGTCAGGCGACACCACCAAGGTCGGCCTCGCGTACGGCAGTGCGATCGGCGGCGGCCGCGCGGCGATCATCGAGACGTCATTTAGAGAGGAGACCGAAACCGACCTGTTCGGCGAGCAATCGGTGCTGTGCGGCGGACTCACCGAGCTGATTCGCGCCGGCTACGAGACGCTGGTCGAAGCCGGCTACGCGCCCGAGATGGCGTATTTCGAGACGCTGCACGAAGTGAAGCTGATCGTCGATCTGATCTACGAGGGCGGCATCTCGAATATGCGCTACTCGATCAGCAACACCGCCGAGTACGGCGACATGACGCGCGGCACGAAAGTGATCGGCAAGGATTCGCGCGCGGCGATGAAACAGATCCTCGCGGACATCCAGTCGGGCAAGTTCGCCAACGAATGGATCGGCGACTACAAGGCGGGACTGCCGCGCTTCCGCGAACTGCGCAAGGAAGCGGAGAAGCATCCGGTCGAAGAGGTCGGGCGCAAGCTGCGCGCGTTCATGCCGTGGCTCGCGAGCGATCGGCTGGTCGATAAGTCGAAGAACTAGAGCGTCGTGGCGGGCGAAACCGACAGCGGGCGCCCGGCGCCGGGCGCGGTCCTCGCGCGTATCGCGAGCACGATCGGAATCGCGACCGAAGGCGTTGCGATGTCGCTCGGATTGGCGGCATTCGGAATCGTCCTGATTGCGATTGGACTCAAGTCCATCGGGGCGATCGTAGTAATCCTAGCAATTCCAGTTGCGCTTTTCTTTCGCGATCCGGATCGCTTCCCGGAGCGCACCGAAAATGTGGTGATTTCCGGCGCCGACGGCAAAGTCACCGACATCTCCGACGTTTCTTTTCCCGGCTCGGCGGGAACCCCCTGCCATCGCGTGTCGGTGTTTATGTCGCCGCTCAACGTGCACGTGAATCGCGCGCCGGTCGGCGGCGAAGTGACGATGGTCGAGCATACGGCGGGAGAATTTCGCGCTGCATTTCGCGACGATGCCAGCGAGCGCAACGAGCGCAATCTGATCGCGATGATCGACGCGTCGGGCCGCATCTTCGGCATGATGCAGGTGGCCGGTTACCTGGCGCGGCGGATAGTTTGCCGGTTGCGCGCGCGTGATAGAATACAGGCAGGCCAGCGGATCGGGCTGATTATGTTTGGAAGCCGCGTCGATCATTTTCTTCCGCCGGAGTACCGGGTCACGGTGTCGCTCGGGCAACGCGTGCGCGCCGGAGAATCCATCATCGGAGCAATCGATCAATGAGCCGCAACTCACGCCGCTCGCGCGACGCGCGCTTGCGGATGGAGATCTATCCGGATCGGATTGGAGAGCCCGGTCCCAAGGCCGACAGCCCCATTCGGCGCGGCGTCTTTTTGCTGCCTGCGACGATCACTTCGATCGGCCTCCTGTCAGGCTTCTACTCGATCGTTTCGGCAGTGACCGGGCATTTCGAGGTCGCCGCCGTTATGATCGTGATCGCTTTCTTTTGCGACGGACTCGACGGGCGCGTCGCGCGCGCGTCGCGCACCTCCAGCCAGTTCGGCGTCGAGTTCGACAGCCTCTCCGACGTAATCGCATTCGGCGTCGCGCCCGCGATGCTGGTCTTCTCGTGGGCGTTGCGCCCGATTGGTTCGCTCGGAATCGCCGTCGGCGGACTGTTCGTACTATGCGGTGCGCTTCGCCTCGCGCGCTTCAACGTGCAGACTGCGACCGCGGACAAGAGCCGCTTTGTCGGCCTGCCGATTCCAGGCGCCGCCGTCATGATCGCATCGCTCTCGCTCGCCTACAGCTACTTCGAACTCGATTCGCCGCGCACGCTGTGCACGTTGATGGTGCCGATCACGCTTGCACTCGGCGGCTTGATGATCTCGCGGGTGCCCTACCCCAGCTTCAAAACAATCAAGCTCGAAAAGCGCGCGCAGGTCGAACTCGTGATCACGATGATGGTTGCGGCGGCGATGCTGTTCGCGATGCCGCAACTGACCGCTTTCATCCTCTCGGCCGCGTACGTGCTGTCGGGTCCGTCGCTGATGATTCGCGGCGAACGCCTGAGCGCCAAGGTCTCGGTGCTGCGCCCGGTCGCCGGCAAATCCCACGACGCCAATGGCGCCGCGCCGCAGTCGGAAAATGCTCGAACCACTCGCAGCCTCCGCGATCATCAACCGCCGCCCCGCTGATCGGTTTTCGTCTTCTGAACTTTTCAGCCTGCCCGGACGCGCCTCGACGTGGTACCATATCCGCGTGAGCCACTTCTCACTCAACGCCCTCTCGAAAATTCCGACAGCGCCAGGTTCCCCGACTGAACAACAAGTTTTGACGGAACGAAGCTACCGATGGTAGTGTCACCACGCCACGACCACAACCGGTGGCATCATTCGCAATCTCTGACTCCATTCGGTAAGCCACGAGTCGAAGGATTGCCCCGCCAGCGTGAGACGAACTTCGCCATCGACCTCAACTTGACTGACCTCTCCGTCGCCGCTTAATATGCGTACACGATGTTTTCCAACCTGCTACCGGAGCTGCTGCTTAGCCTGGCCCTTACAAGGGCCCACGCCAGGCGCGCGTCCGGACAGGTTTAACGGCCTGATTAAACTGAGACACACGCCCCGGGCAGTGGGCCGATCGAAGCCGCCCGGGGCGTTTCCTTTTCTACTTTCCGCTCATGGCGAACGATCGGCAGCTGATCCCGCGGCGATGATGCGGGAGGAATGACGATGGCACACGCGCACACGAGCTCAAGCGACGACAACGACTACGTCCGGATCTTCGACACCACACTGCGCGACGGCGAGCAGTCGCCCGGCTGCACGATGAACGTCGAGGAGAAGATCGCGCTGGCGCGGCAACTGGAGCGGCTCAACGTCGATATCATCGAGGCCGGCTTTGCCGTTTCCTCACCCGGCGATTTCGAATCCGTAAGCCGCGTCGCGCAGGCGCTGACGGAGCCGGTCGTGCTGAGTCTCTCGCGCACGCAGGAAGGCGATGTCGATGCGGCGCTGCGGGCGGTCGATAAGGCCGCGCATCCCGGGATTCACATTTTCATCGCGACTTCGGAAATCCATCTCAAGTACAAACTGAACATGAATCGCGAGGACGTGCTCGACGCCGCCACCTGGGCCGTCACGCGCGCGAAAAAACATCTCGACTATATCGAGTTCTCGTGCGAGGACGCGTCGCGCTCAGACTGGGACTACATGGTCGATGTTTGCAGCGAAGTGATCCGCGCAGGCGCCACCGTGATCAACCTGCCCGACACGACCGGCCACGCGATCCCCGAGGAATTCGGACGGATGTTCGCGTACATGCGCGAGAAGGTTCCCGGCTCTGACAAAGTTATCTGGAGCGCGCACTGTCATAACGATCTCGGGCTGGCCGTGGCGAATTCGCTGGCGGCGGTGCGCAACGGCGCGCGTCAGATCGAATGCACCATCAACGGAATCGGCGAGCGCGCGGGCAACTGCTCGATGGAAGAAGTCGTGATGGCGATGAAGACGCGCCGCGACCTGATGGGCATACAGTCGCGCGTCAACACCAGGCAGATCTACCCGGCTTCGCGCCTGCTGTCGCAGGTGATCGGACAGTCGGTGCCGGCCAACAAGCCGATCGTCGGCGATAACGCGTTCGCGCACGAAGCCGGTATCCATCAGGACGGTGTGCTGAAGTACAAGCTGACCTACGAAATCATGAAGCCCGAGGACATCGGCATCCCGTCGAACAAGCTGGTGCTGGGCAAGCATTCGGGGCGTCACGCGTTCACCAACCGGCTCAAGGAGCTCGGCGTCGATCTCGAGGACGTGGACGTGAACAAGGCGTTCGCCGAGTTCAAGGCGCTCTGCGACAAAAAGAAAATTGTGTACGACGATGACATTCTGGCGCTGGTCACCGAGAGCGCGCGCCGAACAGTCGATCACTTCGAGCTGGTCGAATTGAAAGTCGGTTCGTCGAGCAAGAGCACGCCGCACGCGGAAGTCACGCTGCGGGTTGAGGGAAAAGAATGCTCGGCCGAGGGCGAAGGCGACGGGATGGTGGACGCGTGCTACAAGGCGATTTACAAAATCGCGGCGATCAATCCCGCGCTCGAACGTTACGCGGTCAAGGCCATAACCGGCGGCACCGACGCGCTCGGCGAAGTGAGCTGCATGATTCGCGAAAACGGCGTGACCGTCGCCGGCCAAGGCGCGCATAGCGACATCGTCATGGCCAGTGCGCTGGCGCTGGTAAACGCGCTCAACCGGCTGAAGGCGCGCAAGCATGCGCCGCTCAAGCCGACCAGCGACGTGCGCTGAACGGCGGGGAAAGGGGCTTGCCGCAACATCCCAGTTGGGCTAGTGGTTTGAGGGCTTGAGTTTGAACTTGAATTCGCTCTTCACTCTGTGCGATGCGCGGCTTCCAGCGGTTGCCGCCATTGTGGCGAGGTTTGCTACACCACCATCGCGCCAACCGGCTATCCTGATTTTCGAGGCTATACACTGACGGGTCGAGACTGTCCGACGCTCCTCCCGATCATTCACGCCCAGGCGTTCAACGCTTTCGCATGGCCTATAAAATTCTAGTTTTAAGAGGTGACGGCATCGGCCCCGAGGTCGTCGGCGAAGCCCTGCAGGTGCTTAAGATCATCGCGCGCCGATCGGCGGTCGATCTCGAGTTCAAGGAAGGCTTGATTGGCGGTCACGCGCTCGACACCGCGGGCACGCCGCTGCCGGACGAAGTGCTCAAGCACGCCCAGGACAGCGACGCGATTCTGCTCGGCGCTGTCGGCGGTCCGAAATGGGACAAGCCCAGCGCGGATAAGCGTCCCGAGCAGGGTCTGCTCGGACTACGGAAGGCGCTGGGACTGTTCGCCAACGTTCGTCCGGTCAAAACGGTGAAAGAGCTTATCGCCGCGTCGCCGCTTAAGCCCGAGATAATAGCCGGCGTCGACATGGTTGTGATTCGCGAGCTGACCGGCGGCATCTACTACGGCCAGCCGAGCGAAAAACGCACCGTGAAAGAAGGACGCGAGGCGGTAGATACCTGCTTCTACACCGAAGCCGAGATTACGCGTGTGCTCAAGTTCGGATTCGAGCTGGCGCGCGAGCGCCGCAAAAAACTGACCTCGGTGGACAAGGCCAACGTCATCTCGACCTCACGGCTGTGGCGCGAAATCGCGACCGAGCTCAGCGCGCAATACAAGGACGTCGCGTTCGAGAATCAGCTGGTCGATTCGATGGCGATGCATCTGATACGGCGGCCCAAGGACTTCGACGTGATAGTCACCGAGAACATGTTCGGCGACATCCTGACCGACGAGGCCTCGGTGCTCGCGGGATCGATGGGATTGTTGCCGTCGGCATCGCTCGGCGAGGAACTCAACAGCGCCGGCTTCCGCGTCGGGCTGTACGAGCCGATTCACGGTAGCGCGCCTGACATCGCGGGCCGCGACGAGGCCAATCCGCTCGCCGCAATCCTCTCGGCCGCGATGCTGCTCGAGCATTCGCTCGGGATGCGCTCCGAAGGCGAGCTGATATCGCAGGCGGTCGATTCGGTCGTGCGCGACGGCTATCGCACTCGCGACCTGCACGGCGGCGCCGGCACGCAGATCATTGGATGCAAGGCGATGGGCCGGCTGGTGCGCGAAAAGCTCGAGAGTTCCGAAAGCGAGAACGAATGAGCAATACCCGCGAGCCGAGAGTGGCGGTTGTCGGCGCCACCGGCGCGGTCGGCAACCAGCTAATCGAACTGATCGCCGCGCGCGGGTTCCAGCTCAGCGAACTGAAACTGTTCACTACCGAAGCGGGTGCGATGCAGACGGTTGACGCCGGCGGCGAGGAGCGTCTGGTCGATGCGCTCGAGTCTGCGGCCGATCTTCACGATTTCGATATCGCGTTCCTTGCGATTCCTGCGGCGCGCGCGGAGGAAATCATTGCCGCACAGCCAGGTCCGATTTTGATCGACTTGAGCGCGGCGAATCGCCCGCCCTCGGAGGTCCCGATGGTTGCGCCCGGGCTCACTCCGCGCGAGGCATTCGCGCGATTGCGCAATACGAAAGTCTTCGCAATTCCTCATCCCGCGGCACACGCGCTCGCCACTTGTCTCAAAGCACTCGGCACGCGCGCTGGATTCGTGGCCGCGACCGCGATGCTCGGCGCGAGCGCCGGCGGCATGGAGATGCTCACCGCCACCGTCGATCAGACCACCGATCTATTAAGCGCACGCCTCGAGCTCGACGACGACGAAGTGCAGCGCGGGTTCAACGCCTTCATGCGCGAGCATGAGCGATCGGTCGCGGCTGCGATCGCCGCGCAGGTCGCGAAGCTGCTCGACAAGGCGCCGCCGCTCTCGGTGCAAGCCGCCGCAATTCCGGTCCTTCACGGTTCCGCGTTGACCGTCGATATCCAGCGCCCGCGCGATCGCACGGGCACCGAGGAAGATCCGGTCGAGCTGCTGCGGGTCGCGCCCGGCATCCTGATCGCGGAGGAAGGCGACCCACTCGGCGTGATCGACGCCGTCGGCCAGGAGGCGATCGTCGTCAGTGTCGAGACGCGCGCCGACTCGCTGTCGTTGTGGTGCGTATTTGACAACACGCGGCTGGCGGCTCTGGGAGCGCTCTGGATTGCCGAGACGCTGGCGCTCAGCGCGCCGGCGCTGGCCTGATCCAGGTCGATGGTTCTGAAGCTCACGCTCGAGTACGACGGCGGCAACTATTCCGGATGGCAGCTTCAACCGCGCCACGATTCGATACAGGGAAGGATTGAGGCCGCGCTCAAGCGGATTTTCGCTGCGCCGGTGCGCGTGTTCGGCTCGGGACGCACCGACGCGGGCGTGCATGCGCGTGGACAGGTCGCGTCGATTTCGATTCCGCGCCTGTTCGACCCCGGCGAATTGCAGCGCGCGCTTAACTCGATTCTGCCGGCTGACATCGTGATACTGGACATCGCGCCGGCGCCCGACGACTTCGATCCGCGCCGTGCCGCGCGTTCGCGGGTGTATGAATATCGCGTGTTGAATCGCAAGGTCGCGTCCGCCTTCGACTACCGTTACAGCTGGCTGGTCCGCGACCAGCTTGATCTCGCGGCGATGAATTGCGCCGCGCAAATCTTTGTCGGTGAGCACGATTTCGCCGCGTTCCGCTCGCTCGGCACTGAAGTGAGGACGACGATACGCCGCGTGATCTCGAGCGAGTGGACGCGCGAGGGTGACCTGCTTTTGTACCGCGTCGAGGCCAACAGTTTCCTGCGACACATGGTGCGCGCGATGGTCGCGGCGATGATCGACGTGGGGCGCGGCAAGCTCACGCCCGCGCAAGTCGCCACGATTCTCGGCGGATGCGATCGTGGCGCGGCTCCCGCCAACGCTCCGCCGGGCGGTTTGTACCTCGTCGAAGTCCGCTACTGACAGCGAGTTCGAGCGGGTCGCGCGATTCATCGGCGCAAACCCCTTGGGGCTCAACGGGAAGGCGACCGGCCTGTGCAAAAACCGTCACGAACCCTAGAAAAAATCGCGATTTTGAGGCCGCCCGCACTTGAAATTCCCGCGCCAGTCGTTCACCCTCACTGAAAGCCCGCAACCCGCAACGCAAGGAGGAGGATGATGACGCAATCGCAGGTAGCAGCCTACATGGCTGAAAAGTTGGGACTCACCAAGAAGCAGGGCAAGACCGTGCTCGAGGAGCTCAACGCGCTGGTGGTCCGCGAACTGAAGAAGGAAGGATCGCTGCGGCTGGCCGGCCTCGGGATCTTTCGCAAGCGCAAGACCAAGGCGCGGATGGGGCGCAATCCGGCGACCGGTCAGGAGATCAAGATTCCGGCGCGCACCCGGCTTCGCTTCACCGCCGCCAAAGCGTTGAAGGACTCGGTTCTCGGCACGAAGTAATCTCGAGGCCTGATTTTTGCGAACCGCGAGAACGGACCCGTTCCAGTTCTCGCGGTTCGTTTTTTTTCGTCAATGTTTTCCGCCGGCCTTGCGCGATAGCTTGCCGCGCGCTTCGCGTGCGCGCGCAAGGAACTCGCGGATTCTGATTTCGTAGCCGCGCTCCGTCGGCTCGTAGTATTTCCTTTCGACCAGCTCGTCGGGCAGGTAGTTTTGCGCGACTAGCGCGCCCTCGAAATCGTGCGGATAGCGGTAGTCCTTGCCGTAGCCGAGCCCTTTCATCATCGGCGTCGGCGCATTGCGCAAATGCAGCGGGACCGGCAGCGCGCCAAGGGTTTTAGCGTCTTCGGCGGCCGCGCGCATCGCCAGATATGACGCGTTGGATTTCGGCGCGCTGGCCAGGTAGGTGACGCCCTGCGCAAGCGGAATGACTCCTTCAGGCATCCCGACGAAATCGACCGCCTGCTGGACCGCGATCGCGACTTGCAGCGCGCGAGGATCGGCGTTGCCGACATCTTCCGACGCGAAGATCACCATCCGGCGCGCGATGAAGAGCGGATCCTCGCCCGCCTCCACCATCCGCGTCATCCAGTAAACCGCGGCGTCGGGATCGCTGCCGCGCATGCTCTTGATGAACGCCGAGATGACGTTGTAGTGCTCCTCGCCGGCGCGATCGTAGAGCAGCGCCTTCTGCTGCGCCGACTCGCGGATGTGCTCGGGGGTGATTATCGTCACGCCCGCGTTTTGAGCGAACTCCGCCGCAATCTCGAGCGTGCCGAGCGCGCGCCGTGCGTCACCGCCGGCGTAGCGAACGATCTCGTCGATCGCGCCGACACCCAGCTTGAGTCCGAGATCGCCGAGACCGCGCTCCTTGTCGGCGAGCGCGCGATGCACCAGCGTCGCGACGTTCTCCTCCGACAGCGGATTCAGCACGAGCAGCCGCATTCGCGAGAGCAGCGCCGAAATGACCTCGAACGACGGATTCTCAGTCGTCGCGCCGATCAGCGTGATGAGCCCGCTCTCGACGTGCGGCAGAAAGGCGTCCTGCTGCGCGCGGTTCCATCGATGGATCTCGTCGATAAACACGACGGTGCGCTTGCCCGCCTCGAGATCCTGGCGCGCCGCCTCCACCGCGTCACGCAGATCGGCGACGCCCGAGGTTACCGCCGCCAGCTTGCGGAATACCGCACCCGATTGTTCCGCGAGCACGATCGCAAGAGTAGTCTTGCCCGTGCCCGGCGGGCCCCACAGGATCATCGAATGCAATACCTTCGCCGCGACCATCTGGCTGAGAAATTTTCCCGGACCCAGCAGATGCTCCTGGCCGACAATTTCGTCGAGCGCGCGCGGGCGCATCCTGTCCGCCAGCGGCTGGCTGAGCGGAGTGCGCGGGGGAAAGAGACTCGGTGACGAATCGGCCTTGCGCCGTGCCATTTTTGCAACGTAGCACACCGGCGCGGTCCGGCTAATGGATCCCAATCTCTGCTTGTCCGGGCAAGGTTTGCCATGCGCGAGCGAATTGCAGAGATAGTTGCGGCAATCCAGCCGCTCGACTCTTTGGAGCGGGAGCATCGCGACTCGACGCTCGAGTGGATTCGCTCGGGGGCGCCGATCTTCAGGACCAGCAAGCCCGACGTACCGCCGAAGCATCTCGTCAGCTACTTCGCTCTCGTCGATGAACCGCGGCGAAAGCTGCTGCTCGTTGATCACAAGCTGGCGGGCTTATGGCTCCCGAGTGGCGGCCACGTCGAGCCCGACGAGGAACCGCACGCAACCGTGGTCAGAGAGTTGTCGGAGGAGCTGAACCTCGTGGCGGACTTCATGCAACCGGATCCAAAGTTCATCACGGTGACGCGGACGGTCGGTGACGATCGCAGGCATACCGACGTCTCGCTCTGGTACTTGCTTCGCGGCGACAGTTCACGAGCGATTGAGTTCGATCGCGGGGAATTTCGTGGCGTGCGATGGTTCGCACTAGACCAGATTCCGTTCGAACGATCCGATCCGCACATGCGCCGCTTCGTGGCGAAGCTGCAAGGGTTACTTGCCCCGCAGGCGGTCGAGGATGATTCCCGCGGCGGAGCGCACTGACAGATGATTGTAGTCGCCGGGGCCGATGACTGGCGCGAGCACGATGTCGGCGCGTTCGGCAACCTCGGGCGACATTCCGAAGCCGGTGCCGAGCAGGATCATCATCGGCGGCGCATCTGGAGCCTCGAGTCGCACGCGCAAATCGGCGAAGGTGGTGCCGCCTTCAGTGCGGGCGGAGGTGTGCACGATTAGCGGACGGGTCCCGGAGATTCGCGCCGCCTCGGCGATTGCGTCATCGAGTGCCGCGACAATTTGCACGCGCTCGAGCGCCTCGCGACGGCGCGAGTCGTGCGCGCGGCCGAAGTCGAAGCGCCAATGATCGATCACGCTGGCGGCGAATTTCCGCTGCTCTGGAATCGGATGCACGATGAACACGCCGCGCACGTCGTAGGTTCGCGAGGCGCGCGCGATATCGTGAATGTCGAGGCTGGTGATCGCCGCGGTGACGGTCTCGCCGTTCCGATTGACGACCGGATGATGGATCAGCGCTACAAACAGATCGGACACGTTTAGAACTTGCGGCGTTCGAGCAGGTCGGGCCGGCGCCGCGCGGTGCGCCGTTTCGATTCGGCCTCGCGCCACGCGCGAATTTTGGCGTGGTCGCCGCTGAGCAGGATGTCCGGCACCTTCATGCCGCGAAACTCCTCGGGCCGTGTGTATTGCGGATACTCGAGCATCCCGGCCGCGAACGATTCTTCGTCGAGCGACTCGGGATTGCCGAGCACGCCCGGAATCATCCTGCCGACCGCCTCGATTACCGCCATCGCGGGAATTTCCCCGCCGCTCAGCACGTAGTCGCCAATCGAAATTTCCTGATCCACGAGCGAGCGCACCCGCTCGTCGATTCCTTCGTAGCGTCCCGCGACGATCATCAAGCCCGGCGAGCGTTTCGCGAGATCGCGCGCCATCGAGTTGTCGAACACTTCACCCTGCGGTGTCATCAGGATGCGCCACAGGCCCGGCCGTTCGGAGTTCACCGCGTCCATCGCCGACGCAATCGGCTCCGGCCGCATCACCATCCCGCTGCCGCCGCCGTACGGCGCGTCATCGACTTGACGATAGTTGCCAAGACCGTGCTCGCGCAGCGGATGCGCCTTGATTGAGATCAGTCCCTGCTCGACTGCGCGTCCGATCATGCCGCCGCGGAACGGCGACTCGAACATCTCGGGGAACAGGGTGATTACGTGAAATTCCATCTTTTATCAGTCGAGCAGGCCGGGAATCGCTTCAATCGTAACCCGCCGCGCCGCAAAGTCCATCGCCTTGACCACATCTTCGATAACCGGGACCAGCACTTCGCGCTCGCCGTCGCGCACCACCCAGATATCCTGCGCACCGTTGGAGAAGACTTCTTCGATCGCGCCGAGGCGGCTGCCGTCGGTCAGAAAAACCTCGCAGCCGATCACTTCGTAATAGTAGAACTCGCCCGGCTTCGCGGCGGGGACATCCTCGGCCGCAAGCATCACGACCGCGCCCTTGAGCGACTCGGCCGCATCTATGTCCGCGACGCCCTCGAGCGTGATTCGCCGCGTCGTCGCGTTCAGCGGGGTCATCGCGGTCAGCCGGAACTCGCGCGATGCTCCGTCGCGCTCGAGGAACACGCGCTTGACCTGTTCCAATGTGTTGGAGTCGGGGTTGTCAGGCCGGAATCGCAGCGCGCCCTTCAGCCCGTGCGCGCCGCTTATGCGGCCGACGCGAAGCATCGCGGTGATGACGCGAGCCGCGTCACTGTGCAGACGCCGTCTGCACGATCAGCGGTCCTCGACGATTTCGAGAACGACCTTGCGATTGGTGCGCGAAGCGACCGCATTCAGGATGGTGCGGATCGACTTCGCAGTCCGTCCCTGCTTGCCGATCACCCGTCCCAGATCTTCTTTCGCCACTCGCAGTTCAAGCACTGAGGCGGTATCGCCCTGCGTCTCCTTCACGTCAACCGCGCTTGGATCGTTCACCAGCTGTTGTGCCAGGAATTCGACGAGCTCCTTCATAGGATGGCTCCGAGGCAGCGGGTCGCATCAGGCGGAGGCCGTTGCTGTTTCAGCCCGTTTAATCAACTTTCTTACTGTCTCGCTCGGTTTGGCGCCAGCCTTGAGCCACTGGTCCGCCACCTCCTTTTTGATCGTGACGCGCGGCGGGTCGAAGGCCGGATCGTAGGTCCCGACCTGGGCGACGAAGCGGCCGTCACGCGGCGAGCGCGAGTCAGCTACCACGATGCGGTAAAAAGGTTTCTTGCGTGCGCCATGCCGGCGCAACCGGATTACAAGTGCCATGCGATTCTCCTGTTCCTGATCTTATTCTAGCTGCCGAGCCCCAGGCCGCGCATCATCATTTTCCCGGCACCCATGCGGGTGATTTTCTTCATCATTTTGCGTGTCTGCTCGAACTGTTTGAGAAAACGATTGACGTCCTGGACCGAGGTGCCGCTGCCGCCGGCGATTCGTGCGCGCCGCCGGCCGTTGATAATCAGATGGTTGCCGCGCTCCTGCAGCGTCATCGAGTCGATGATCGCCTGGATACGCCCAAGCTCGAGCTTCGCCTCTGCGGAATCGGCCGCGCCCGCCAGTTTCTTGAGTCCCGGAATCATGCCCATCAGCTCGCCGAGCGAGCCCATCTTCTTGATCGCGCGAATCTGCTCGGCGAAGTCGGTGATGGTGAATTCGTTCTTCTTGAACTTGCGCTCGAGCTCCTTGGCCTTGGTCTGATCGTAGTTCTGCTGCGCCTTTTCGATCAGCGTCAGTACGTCGCCCATGCCGAGGATTCGCGAGGTGAGCCGATCGGGATAGAAAATCTCGAACCCGTCGAGCTTCTCGCCGGTCGCCGCAAACAGAATCGGCGCACCGGTGATAGTCCGCACCGAAAGCGCCGCGCCGCCGCGCGCGTCGGAGTCGAGCTTGGTCAGAATGACGCCGGAAATTCCCAGCCGCTCATGAAACCCCGCGGCGACGTTGGCGGCTTCCTGCCCGGTCATTGCGTCGGCGACGAATATAATGTGATGCGGCCTGAGCGCGGCCTTCAGTCGCGCCATCTCGTCCATCAGCTCTTCGTCGATCTGCAGGCGGCCGGCGGTGTCGATCAGAATCGCGTCATGCCCGCCGGTCTCGGCGCGGGCCATCGCGCGCGACGCGATCTCGACTGGATCCTGCTGCTCGTTGGTGTCGAGGACCGGAATCTGCGCCTGCGCGCCGAGCACGCGCAGTTGCTCCATCGCGGCCGGGCGATAGACGTCGGTGGAGGCCAGGAGCGGATGTCGCTTGCGCTCAGATTTGAGCCATCGTGCGAGCTTCGCGATCGAAGTGGTTTTGCCCGCGCCCTGCAAACCGACCACCATGATTTTGACCGGCGGCTTGACTTTGAGATCGAGCTCGCGCGCAGTGCCGCCCATCGCGTTCTGCAATTCGGCCGCGACGAACTTGATCAGATGCTGCTCGGGCGAGAGCGATCGCAGCACTTCGGCGCCGAGCGCCTTGGATTTGACATGCTCGATAAAGTCGCGCACGACTTTGATATTGACGTTGGCTTCGAGCAGTGCGAGCCGGACTTCGCGGAGCGCATCCTCGATATTGCGCTCGGTGATCCGGCCCTGGCCCTTGAGTTTTTTGAAAACTCCTTCGAGGCGATCGCTGAGCGTGTCAAACATGAGTAAAAATCCGGTTGCAGCAGGTCGAGGTGAGCGGCTTCGGCCCAGTCGTCTGAGTTACATAATATAGCAAACGGCCAACCTTAGGGCACGCTCCGGCGGCTGTCAATGCAGCTTGACCGGGCGGCAGTGTCTTAATTCGGGGCTGAGTTGCCCGCGTTAATCAGGTCGACTTTACGGGCGCCACCGCAAGGCCCAAGCTGAGGTCGCAGTTGGCGCAGCGCTGTGACCAATAGCCGGTCAGCCTTCTTACTTGAAACGAGTCGCGGTGCGTCGGGTGCGCAGATTTCAGGCCGGGTGCGGCGGGCCGCCCGAAGAATGGGCGACCGCATCGCCGGCACGACGAGCGGTCGAGCATGCTGATCACGATTGCGAGGGCGCCACCGACAAGAACCGAGACTCCGAGGGCGATCCACGCGACGAGTTCCGTCTCGGACCACGCGTACGCACTCCCGGTCAGTGCCATCTCTTTGAAGTCGAAAACCTCAGCGACAAAGTAGACCAGAAAATCCGCAAAAGAGCACACGGCACCGCTCAGGGCCACGAGTTGCAACATGCGGATGCGGCGCAACGCTCGCCACTCATCGAGAGTGAGCGCCGAACCGCGAGCGCGGGGAGCGTCGGTAGGCATACAAACCCTTGTTTCTACTCCAGCCCAGAAGCGCGAGCGCGGCAGCGTGGCGGAGCTTCATTAGCTGGGTTTACACTAGACTGATGGCGGCGCGAAAGGAGAGCTGATTGAGGAATCGCTTCATTCGATGGATACGGCGAAAGCGGATCGATCCTGCCGATGAAATTCTGACATGTACAAAGTGCGGCGGGAAATCAATGTTGATTTACGTCGAAGCGGACGGAGTTCAGAGCGTCAAGTGCGCGAGCTGCGGCGACCTGGTCGCGTACACCGAGAATTTGATTAGGATCCTCGACAAGCATTAAGACGCGGGCCGACCGAATCCTAACCTCTCCTTGTCCGAGGAGAGGTCGGCGCGAGCCCAAGGCGAGCGACGGGTGAGGTGCAACGTTGGCGGTCGTAGCGATGCCCGCTTGTTTTGTAGCTGGAAGCTAGAAAGTGGTGCCGCTGGCTCCGGCAGGTCCGGTGTCCATGCATTGTGATTAGACGAGTCGGGGTGAGTGCAGTGTCAGGCGTTGAACCTCGCCCGGCGACACCGCTGCGCGGCTTTCGCCGACCTCTCCTCGGACAAGGAGAGGTTAGGATCGATCGACAGACGCGCGGGGTCGAGGCGACCCCGCGCACATTCCGCCCCATCGCCAAATCACGAGCCCCAGATGCCTTGCCACCATGGCTTTGGTTGCGACTCGGGTGGCAAGCCGGCTTTCTTGATCACGTCTTCGAGGTTCCATCCGGTTAGATCGGCGAGCGTCTCGGCCTCTTGCGCTTTGCGCTTGTTCAATTCGTCGAAATAACCCTTCGCGCCCTCGCACGCGGTCGGCGAGCCGTTCCACGCACGATGCATCACGTAGCGCGCCTGGAAGTTTTCCTGATCCTGCGTCTCCTGAAAAATTAAATCCTCGGGAAACGTGTCGGCGCTATATCGCACGTGCAGGCGCGTGAGCGTCACCGGCATCGCACCGCCACCCGGCTGCGGATACGGCATGAACCCGCCGGGACCGCGATACATCGGCATCGCGCCGCCCGGCTGGTCGTCGAGCCAGAAGACGCCGAGGCTCCGCAATTCCTCGCGCGACAGCGGCGGCCCCGCGCACGGATCGCACCATCCCATGTTCCACACGTACTCGGTGAACACCGCGCGCATGTCGTTGCGCTTGACCTGCTCATCGAACATCGCCTTGTAGAAGTCGCCGAACTCAGCGCGCACGTACTCGGGGATGTCCATCCCGGTCGGCAATTTCACCGTGCGATAGTTGGTGGTCTCGACGCGTCCGTTTTCGGTGAGCATGTAGATGACGAGGTCCTGCGGTCCCTGCGCGTTAATCATTCCGAGCCGAATCGGCAGCATGAACCTGGGCGACTCGAAGGCGAATTGTAGCGGCCGCAAGTACGTCAGGCCGGTGCGATTGTGCTCGGCGATATTGACCTTGGCGACGAAGAACTTCATGTCGCTGCGAATGTACGGCTCGAGTGCTCTGCTTGCGCCGAGCGGAATCTTGTAGCCGCTTTGTTGCAGCCAGGTCTCCAGCCCCGACGATTCCTTGGCCGACAAAATCACGATGTCGTATTCGCCGACGGTGTATTCCGCCTCGACTGTGACCCCGAGCGCCTTCGCTTCGGCGCTGGCGGTCGCATCTTCGGGGGCAGACGATCTGCTCATCGCCGCTCCGAGAGCCATCGGGCGCATAATCATGCACGGATCAGGATCGTAGTACTCGACCAGACGCGGCGAACTGTAGGCGTCGATCTTGCGGAACAATTCGCGGTCGCCGATATGCACCTGCCCCTTTTGCAACACGACCGGCACCGGCACCACCAGCGCGAACTCCGACGGCTCGCCCTGGTAGTCGTTCATCAGACTGATGACGGTCTTGTCGTCATGATGCGCGATCACGACCTGCGACGCGTGATTTACCAGACTCTCATCGGCCTTGCCGACGTAGAAGCCGCAGAATGCGCGCGCGTCACGCGGCGCGGCGAGAATCAGCGCCAGTAGCGTCGCCGAAACCAGAACCGTGATTTTTTGAAAAAACTGAAAAAACATGGCCACCTCCATTTTGGGTCCAATCGAATTTTTGCGCGGGCCAAAGCGCATCCCACAGAGGAACGCATGGCGCCGCGATGAACAAAGCCCAGATCAGTCCGTTGGTGTGGTAGAGCCCGACCTGCCACGCGTACGCGATTGCGGCGACAATCGCGGCGTGCGCGATCCTGCCGCGGCGGTCGTTGGGTCCGGTCATCGGATCGGAAATCATGAAGAACGCAAACAGCAGCAGCGCGCCACTTTCGAGCTGATGCGTCCAGACCGCCCATCGCGGTCCCAGAAATTCGACGCGGAGCGCAATCGCGCCGAGATAGAACGCCAGAAACGTCCAGCTGATATCGCCGCGGCGCGCGCGATTCGTCACCAGCATTCCGAGCATCACGACCCATCCGGCGACGGCAACGTCCTGCCCCCACTGCCCCGGCGACACCCACGTGCCGGGAAGAAAAATGATCGCGAAGATGATGCCGAAGGTCGCGGGATTGAACAGATGCTTGCCGCGAAATCGGAATATCGACTTCGACGAGATCGCGACGGCCGCCGCGATTGGTTGCGCAATCAGATTATCGGCGCGCAGCAGCAGCGTCAGGCTGAGGCAGGTGATGATCGCGCTGCGCAGTGTGCGCGGCTTCGACGGAGTGAGTGTCCAGCACGCGGCTTGTGTCAGCAGGCCGGCGGTAAAGGTCAGAATGACCTGCTCGGGGCGGATGCTGAAATCGCGGAAGTACGCCCCAGCGGCGAGCAAAATGCCAAGCGAGAAGATCTGGAACAGCCGCGGATCGGCAAGCGGGCCGGTCCAGCGCTTGAGCTTCGAGCTGAATGCGTCCATCGAGTCCTCCCTCTCGACTCTTTGAACGCGCGCATCGAATTATCTTGCAGAGTATTTTTACTTTTTGCGCTTACGCTTTGGCGGCGGGTTGTACACGTGCAGGAACGAGAACGCGGCGATCGTCAGGGCGTGCATGATATCGCCCGACGCAATCAGGACCGGTATTTCGCGCATCGGGACCATCACGACTTCAGTCTCTTCGTCGCCAAGCGACACCACTCGCTCGACCCGGCGGACATTCTCGGCGAGGAACGAGAAGCAGATGTTGCCCTGGATTGCGGGATTCGGATGCACCTTGCCGAGCTCGACGATCGCGTCGGAGTCGAAGCCGGTCTCCTCGACCATCTCGCGCCGCGCCGCATGTATCGGCGACCGATCCTCGGGATCGACCATCCCGCCCGGCACCTCGAGCGTGAACTCCGAGATGCCGTGACGCCACTGGCGAATCATCACAACGTCGCCGTTCTTCGCGAGTGGAATGATATTCACCCAGTTGGGCGCGTCGAGAATAAAGAAGTCGCGCTCGCCGCGCCGAGGATGCGTCGAGCGACGCCGATGCAAATCGAAAATCGGCGTGTGGTACGCGACGTTGCTGCGGAGCGTCTTCCACTTGCGCGGCTTCATCTGACAGGGACGCCCGCGGATTTCACTCTTGCTCGAATTCGGCTTCAACGTCGTGGCCGTAGAGCCATGCGTTCTGCGGCAGCGGCGCCGTCGTGGACGACGCGAGGTGGGCGTCGCGGCTTCGCTGCTCTTCGCCGTCGGCAAGATGGTACGTGATGCCGTTGCGGCGCGAGCCTTCCTGGCATCGCGATGCGCGCGGCTTGCGCGTGTGCTCATAGCGCAAGAGTGCGGCGGCCACATCGTGCCCATCGGCACGCTCAAGGCACTTCGCCAGCACCGCGGCGTCTTCGATCGATTGCACCGCGCCCTGCGCCATGTACGGGAGCATCGGATGCGCCGCGTCGCCCATCAGCGTGACACGCCCGACGGTCCATCGCGGAAGCGGGTCGCGGTCGTAGAGCGCCCAACGATTGGTCGTCTCAACTGTGCCGATGATCTCGCGGACCCGCGGATGCCATCCTTCGAACTCCTTGAGTGCGTCTGTCACCTCACCTTTGGCCGTCCACGACTCGACGCGCCATTCGCCGGGAGTGACCGCGACCCAATTGTGGTAACGGGCGCCGGCGCCGACATAGTAGTGGACGAAATGATGCTCCGGCCCCCACCATGCAGCGACCGCAAGCTCCATCCCCAGATGCGCTAGACGATCCGCGGGAACCAGCCCGCGATACGCAACGTGCCCCGAAAATCGCGGCGACTCCGGTCCCATGATGGCTTTGCGCACGGTCGAGTGAATGCCGTCGGCGCCCACGACAACGTCGGCATCAGCGGTCGCGCCGTTATGGAATTGCACCTCGACGCGGTCCGCACGCTGGGTCAGTCCCACGCATCGATGGTCCAGATGCAGCACGCCGTCGGGAATCGCGGCAGATAGAAGGTCGAGCAGATCGGCGCGATGGAAGTTGTAGTAGGGCGCGCCGAAGTTACGCTCGCATGCGTCGGCGAGAGGCTGTCGAGCGATCTCGCGCCCATCGTCCCATCGGCGGATGACAGCAGCGTGCGGCCGCACCCCGAGGCGGCGCATCGGCTCCTCGAGTCCTAATCGATGCAGGATTCGCGACGCGTTGGGACTTATCTGGATGCCGGCGCCGATCTCGCGCAATTCGGTAGCCTGTTCGAACACCTGAACGTCGAGGTCGGCGCGTCGCAGAGTCAGCGCCGCCGAAAGTCCGCCAATCCCGCCGCCGATCACGATTACTCGCACGGGCGTGTTCACCGCCTCAAAACAAACGCGCGTATTCGATCGCGGGGCATCGATCCATCACCACTGTCATGCCGGCCTTTTGTGCGCAGCGGGCTGCGTCGAGGTGGATCACACCGAGCTGGCACCACAGGATGCGCGCGCCTTTGGCGATTGCTTCTTCGACGATCGCTGGCACGAATTCCGAGCGGCGGAACACGTCCACCATTTCGACCGTCTCGGGAATCGATGCGAGGTCCGAGTAACATTTTTCGCCGAGGGCACCTTGGAGCGCGGCAGCGTCGAGCTGCGGATTGACCGGAAACACCTTGAAGCCGTGGCTCTTCAGCAATTTTGCGATTTTGAGCGAGTCGCGCGATGGGTTGTCGGAGCATCCTATCACCGCGACTGTGGCCGGCTTCGATAGAATCGCGCGAATCTCGGCATCACTCGGATTTTGGAATTCCGTTGTCATCTGGTTACGGATGAAACAGGCGCTCGATGATTGTGGGAACGAGGCGATGAATCTCCTCGCGGCATTCGGCGAATACCAGGTCGCCCTTTTCGTAAGGATCGTCGATATCGCCCGCCTCGCCAGCGAACGAGCGCAGCGTGAACACCGGCCGCTCTTGCGCGCCGGGAAAACGCTCGACCAGCTCGCGCGCCTGCTGCTCGGTCATCGCGATTATGAGATCGGTCTCCACCAGCATCTCGGGATGCCGCTTGAGGTCGGTGGAGGTTGCCTCGTCGCCGATGTCGATGCCGACTTCGCGCAGCGCCATCCGGGTGTCGAGCGAGACCAGCGCTCCGTCGCGGGCATACGGCGCAATGCCGGCCGAGGTGATGACAATCTTGTGATCGAAGCCGAGCGCGTCGAGTTCGCGGCGCAGGATATGCTCGGCCATCACGCTGCGCGCGGTGTTGGCGGCGCAAATGAACAGGATGGAACGAAAGCGCGGCTCGCGAGGAGCCGCGCCTTCAGGTTTCGAATCAGCCGTCAAAAATCTACACGCCCCCGCCCATCACCTCGCCCATGCTCTCCTTCTTGGTGACGCCCTTGGCCAGCTCTTCCTTGAGCTTGCCGCCGAGTTCCGCCGGCTCCCACATCGAGCCCTTCTTCGAGACCTTGGCGCCCGTGTGCCATCCGCGCATCAGCCACACGTTGCCCATGCCGACGCGGAACACTTCGCCGTGAACGTCTTTCGCATCGTCGCTCGCGAGCCATGCGACCAGCGGCGCGACGTGCGCCGGCGTGAACGCGTCCCACTCGCCTTCTTTCTTGGCCATGCCGCCGGCGGTCTGCGGGGTCGCATCGACGGTCAGGCGCGTGCGCGCGACCGGCGCGATCGCATTGGCGGTGACGCCGTAGCGGCTCATCTCGCGATCCACGATTATCGCCATCGCGGCCACTGCCGCCTTGGCCGAGCCGTAGTTGCTCTGCCCCGCGTTGCCCAGGATGCCCGAGTCGGAGCTGGTGTTGATGAGCCGGCCGTTCAGCACGTTGCCGGCCTTGTGCTGCTCGCGCCAGTAAGCGGCAGCATGGCGGGCGACGTTGAACGATCCCTTAAGATGGACGGTGACGACGGCGTCCCAGTCTTCTTCGCTCATGTTGAAAATCATGCGGTCGCGCAGGATGCCGGCGTTGTTGACGATGATGTTCAACTTGCCGAAGTTATCGACGGCGCAATCGACGATCCGCTTGGCGGCCTTGAAGTCGGTTACGCTCTCGAAGTTGGCGACGGCCTCGCCGCCGGCGGAGCGGATTTCCTTGACCACGTCCTCGGCCGGCGAGCGCGATTGCCCGGTGCCGTCGAAGTGCCCGCCGAGGTCGTTCACGACCACCTTCGCGCCGTGCTTGGCCAGCAGCAACGCCTCTTCGCGCCCGATGCCGCGGCCGGCGCCGGTGATTACCGCAACTTTGCCTGTCAGTAGTGCCATTTCCTTAGTTCCTCTTCTGTTTCTCGCTTGGATTTGGATTCGTATTCTGAGCTTGTTGGGCGATTTCGCCGGGTCCTTCGATGTCGAAATCTTCCTTGGGTTCCACCAGCGATTCGTCAACCTTCGCCGGCAGCTCGTAGATAAGATCGATCGTCATCTTGGTCTTATCCTGATCGCTCGGATAGAGCATGATGCTGCCGGGGCGCCCGTTGTAGTGGAAATCGCACGACCAGGTTCTGCGTGCGGGCATGATCAGCGAGGACGTGATGTGGTAGTCGTCCTTCTTCAGCTCGTCTTTGTAGTACGCAACCATCTGCGGCATCGTCGCGTCCGAGCTGAACATGATTTCACGCATCGCGCCCTTGGGCTTGCGGACGTGCTCGACCACCGCGCCCGGGTAGATAGGCATCGAAGGGAACAGATCCTTGGGTAATGTTTTGGTGGGCTCGTCGGTCGGGCCCTTGACTATCGGCTCCGGTGGCGGACCGGCGGGCGCGGCCACCGGGGTCGCCTTGCACGCGCCGAGCATGAGCACGAACGCAGCCGCGATTATGAAGATAGCGGCCCGGTTCAGCGTCTGATTAGGCAGTGGATCCAGATTTCTCAAAAGCGTCAATCGCCCAAAAAAACAATGACCGCATCGCGGTCAACCTGCGGTATGCTGTGGCAAGCTTCTGGATAGACGTGAGGGGCCAAGAAGTCAAGGCGACCAAGCTGTCGGTGGCTGCCGCCGGCCATCGGATTGAGGTAGTCGCCGGCATGGCAACGGCGTAAAGATTAAGTGCGGCTGACTGTTCGATCGATTGTTGCGCAACTTGGCACGGCGCGCGGAGCCGCCGGATGCCGGTCGCAAAGAGAGATGAAGCAGGCCGTGATTTTTGCCTGCGGGCGGCGACTCTTGACAAATACTTTCTATTGTTGCATTCAGACTTTCCGCGCCATCACGGGCAACTTTGACCGGCTGGTGGGAGTTCAGTCTCGTAAAATTGGACTGACGACCGGTACAAGGGAGAACCGCGGAGACATTTTGGGGCAGTTATCGCAATGGTTCGGGCGGGGCCAGAATTTCGCCGCTCAATCTATTTCAATCTCGAGAGGATAAGAGATGCAAAGCAGTTTTGGAATTCTGTCGATGATCCAGCAGGGCTACTACGCAACGTATCCCCTGCTCTTCATTTCGGTCGTTTGTCTCGCGATCATTTTCGAGCGCATCTGGGCGCTGTGGGGCGTCGGACCCCGCACGGCCAAGCTCGCCGACTCGCTGATCCCAAACCTGCGGACCGGCAAGTTCAACGAGGCGCTGCAGGCCACGCAGGCCCGTGCGACTGCGGCCGAACGTATCTTCCACACCCTGATTTCAGGCGCGCAGACGATGGACCGCGACCATCTGCTCGAACTCGACGACGAGCGCCGCTACCAGGAAGGGCTTGAGTTCAAGCGCTACATCTGGGTGCTCGCGACCGCGGGCGCGTCGGCGCCGTTCATCGGACTGTTCGGCACCGTCGTCGGTATCCTGGTGGCGTTCCAGTCGATGGCAATCATGGGCACCGGCGGCTTCTCGGTCGTCGCGGCCGGTATTTCTGAAGCGTTGATTTCGACCGCGCTCGGACTTGCCGTCGCGATCGTCGCGGTTATTTTCTACAACTATTTCTCGGTCAAGGTTGAGAACATCAGCGCCATCCAGCACATCAACGACGACCGCCTGATCGACGCCGCACTCCAGGGGAGACAGACGCGTGGCAATTAGCGGACCTCATGGCGGCGAAGGTGGCGGCGTTTTCGCCGACATCAATATCACGCCGTTGACCGATATTTTCCTGGTTCTGCTGATCATCTTCATGGTGACGACCTCCGTCACCATCGAGTCCGCCGCTCACGTCGATTTGCCCAACGCGACCAACACCGCGCCCGAGAATAAGGGCGTCATCGTCACGTACACCGCTCAGCACGAGCTGTTCGTGAACTCCAAGGACGTGCCCGAGCGTGAACTCGGATCGAGTCTGCGCGAGGCCCTGGGCAAGGTGGATCAGAAGATCGTCGTGTTCCAGGGTGATCGCAAAGTGCTGCTCGGCGACATGGTGCGGATTCTGAATATCGCCAAAGGCGCCGGCGCTGAACAAATTGCCATCGCGGCCAAGCGGGTCACGGGTGCGCAAATGGCCAACACCTCCGGTGGGGGAAGTTGATCGAGGCCGGTAGAGGTATTTGCGCATGGCAAGAGGAAAAATGACCAAAAACCGGGGCGGCGGGGTGTTCGCCGACATCAATATCACCCCGCTGACCGATATCTTCCTCGTCCTCCTCATCATCTTCATGGTGACGACGGCGGTGACGATCGAATCGGCCGCCCACGTCGATTTGCCAAAAGCCGAAGCGGCAGCGGCGCCGACCGACAAGCCTAAGGGCATCATCGTCACGTACACCGCCGATCACCTGGTTTACCTGAACGACAAACAGGTCACCGAGGCCGAGTTGGTGCCCCAGCTGCATGACGCGCTCCAGAATTCGACCGACAAAATTGTGATTTTCCAGGGCGACCCAAAGGTTATACTGGGTGATATGGTTCGGATCCTGGACATGGCAAAGTCGGCCGGCGCGGAGGCGATAGCTATAGCGGTTTCTTCGCTACCTCCCGGCGGTGGCGGTGCCCCGGCGCCCGGAGGCGGAGCGTAGGATTTTAATATGATCGCAGTAATTATTATTTTACTGGTCCTCTCGACGTTCGTCGTCGCTTTTATCTTCTATCGGATACTTGGCAAGCGAGAGCTCGAAGCCGAGGCCAACCGCGACGATGATGAGGCGGACGCGACCCGTCTTCAGAAAATGAAAGATGCGCTCGGTCTGCTGATCGGGCCTTTCCCGCTGTCGGTCGCTCTTCACGTGCTCGGCCTGCTGTTCCTGATCATCACGGTGCACGAGCAGCGCGGGCGTGAGTTGATCATGGTGAACCTCGAGGCGGGCGGCGGCGGCGGTGGCGGCAACGAGATGCAGGATCTCGACATGCCCGAAGTGCCGATGCCCGACACGGCGCCGCAGCAGATGGAACAGCCGACCGCGGTTGATACCTCCCAGGCCGTCGGCCTTGCCAGTGACTACGTGCGCGCTGCCGGTGGCGGCGGTATCGGTATCGGTCGTGGCGGCGGCATGGGCTCGGGCTACGGCCACGGCATCGGCTCAGGCTTCGGCGGTTTCATCGGCGAGTTAAGACGCAAGGGCCTGGACGTGGTGCTGGTGATCGACGGCACCGGCTCGATGAAACTGATCATCGACGACGTCAAGGCCAAGATGGAGCAACTGGTGCAGTCGATTCATCGGCTGGTGCCGATTGCGCGAATCGGAATAATCGTGTTCGGCGGCAAGGGCGAAAAGATGGATATCCAGCCGCTGACGCTGTCGCCGCAGAAGCTCAGCAGCTTTTTGAATGGAATCCAGGCGAAGGGCGGCGGCGAATGGGAAGAAGACACGCTCGGCGCGGTCGAGGCCGGCATCAACAAGATGGACTGGAAGCCCTATGCGAAGAAAGTCGTGGTGCTGGTGGGCGACTCGCCGCCGCGTACCGAGGACTTCGCGCCGCTGCTGGCGCTGATTCGGCAGTTCAAGACCAACAACGGCACGTTTAACACGGTGGACGTGGCGGCCGAGGAGCACGAGCGGTTCGAGCGCGAGTTCTGGCTCAAGGTGCATCGCGAGGAGCCGCCGAAGATCTCACCGCTGCCGGCGTTCTATCGGCAGACGCAGGCAGCCTACAAAGTGCTGGCGGCTGCGGGTGGCGGCTCGATGAAATCGCTGACCAAGGACGCGCATATCAATCAGCAAGTGCTGATCCTCGCGTTCGGCGACCAGTGGCAATCGCAGGTATCCGCTTTCGGTCGCGGGCTTAGCAGCGGCGGCAGCGGCAGTCAGTAAATATTTGCGTCCGGTCAATCGTCTATTATGATGGTGGCCGGGACGTTATGAAAACCTTCAAGATCCTGAGCGCGGTCGCCCTTGCGGCCGCGCTCTTTTTTCCGCTAGGCGCGTCACGGGCGCATGCGTTTGACTTGCAGCACGCGCGCGCGCAAAAGGATCTCACTCCCAAGCTCCAGCAATCGCTGCAGGACAAGCTTTCCGATGTCACCGAGCCCTACTTTGACGAGCAGGACGACAAGAAAGCCAAGGGTCAGGTGTACATAGACCTGATGCAGAAATTCGAGTACCTGCCGACCTACGGCCCGCACAATCATCTGGTCGTGAGCTGCAAGCTCGGCGGCGTCGAATACAATCCCGTGAAGCCGGGAACAAACAAGGGCCTCGCCACCGGCAACCTCAAGTATCTCGTTTTCACCTACGCGCTTGAGAACGGGAAGTGGGTATCAGTCTCCAAACCCAAGTGGGAGACGCAGAACCTCGGCGCCGCCGGCACGGCGCAGATGAGGCAGAACCTGGCCCGCGGCGAGCAGCACAAAGCCGCGATGCAAAAGGCTGCTGAAACCCACGCCGCGGCCGCAGCCGCCGCTGCAGCCGCCCAGAAAGCAGCGGACCGCTCGGGACAATAGCAATGATCCTAACCTCTCCTTGTCCGAGGAGAGGTCGCCGCGAGCCGAAGGCAAGCGCGGGAGAGGTGCAACGCACGCTGATGCATCTGCGTATAGTTGTGCTGCTGTCGAGCGGTGGACTCAGTATCGCGCAAATTGCGGTTAAACCAGTGAGCGTAGGTGAGCTGTCTTGCGTTGACCTCGCCCGAATCTATCGTCCTGACGCGGCGGCATCCTCGACCACGTGGTGCTGCACCTTGCTGTGGAAGCGGCCGTAGCTGAAATAGATGACGAGCCCGATCGCCAGCCACACGAAAAAACGAATCCACGTTACCACCGGCAAGCTCGCCATCAGGTAAACGCAAAACACCACGCCGAGAATCGGCACCAGCGGCACCAACGGCGTGCGGAAAGGGCGCTTCAGGTCCGGCTCGACGCGGCGCAGGATCCACACGCCGAAGCATACCAGCACAAACGCGAACAGCGTGCCGATATTCGTCAGCTCCGCGATTTCCTGAATCGGCAGGAGCGCGGCCGTGATGCCAACGGCGAATCCGGTCAGCGTCGTCGGGATGTAAGGCGTGCGATACTTCGGATGTATCTTGCTGAACGCGGGCGGCAGCAGACCGTCGCGAGACACGGCGAAAAATACCCGTGACTGCCCCAGCATCAGCACCAGCAGCACGGAAGTCAGGCCCGCAACCGCGCCGAGCGAGATAAATCCCGACAACGCATGCATCCCGCGCAGCACGAACGCGGACGCCAGCGGCGCGTTCACGTCGATCAAGTGCGCCGGCACCATCCCGGTCAACACGCCCGCCACCAGGATGTAGAGCAAGGTGCAGACGAACAGCGAGCCCAGGATGCCGAGCGGCAAGTCGCGATTCGGATCGACGACTTCTTCCGCTGCCGTCGATACCGCGTCGAATCCGATGTATGCGAAAAAAATCACGGCCGCGCCCTTCATCACTCCCGACCATCCCATCGGTGCGAACGGACTCCAGTTCGCCGGCCTGACGAAGAATGCGCCGACGACGATCACAGCGGCGATCACGATGAGTTTAATCCCGACGATGAACGAGTTGATTCGCGCGCTCTCCGATATGCCGATGTACAGCACATAGGTGATCAGCATCACGATCAGCAGCGCGGGCAAGTTGATGATAGCGCCGGGGACCGAGCCGGGGGCGTTGGTTATCGCGACCGGCAAATGAATCCCGAGGCCGTGCAGGATAACCGTAAGGTAGCCCGACCATCCGACCGCGACCGCAGCCGCGCCCACTGCGTATTCAAGCACGAGGTCCCATCCGATGATCCAGCCGACCAGCTCGCCCATCGTCGCATACGAGTACGAATACGCGCTGCCTGCGACCGGGATCATCGCGGCGAATTCCGCGTAGCACAGCGCCGCCATCGCGCACGCGAATCCCGAAACCACGAACGAAAGCACGATCGCGGGACCGGCGAATTTCGCGGCGGCGACGCCGGTCAGCACGAAAATCCCGGCGCCGACGATCGCGCCGATTCCGAGCAGCGTGAGATCGAGCGCTCCCAGAGCCCGCTTGAGTCCGCCCGAACGCGACTCCGCCTCCGCCATCAAAGCGGCAGCCGGCTTGCGCCGGAGCATTTGCGCGCGCAGCCCGGTTCCGTTCACCATGCCTGGTAGCCGCCGTCCACCGAAATTACCGAGCCCGTAACGTAGCTTGAGGCGGGACTCGCAAGGAAGATCACCGCGCCGCGAATTTCGTGGGCCAGTCCGAGCCGCTTCATCGGCGTAAATGCCTCCATCCGCTCCTTGTTCGCGGGCTTGGCGATTCCGCCTTCGGTTGCTTCGGTGGGAATCCATCCCGGCGCGATCGCGTTCACCAGAATTCCGTAGCCGGCCCATTCGACCGCGAGCTGCCGCGTGAGATTCGCCAACCCCGCCTTGGTCGCAGCGTATGCCGACAGCCGGTACACCGAACTCGCGACCGCCGCGTAAATCGAAACCATGTTGATGATCCGGCCGGGCTGCCTGGTCTCGATCAGCCGCCGCGCGACGCGCTGCGCCAGCATCATCGGTGCGGTCAGATTCACCGCGATCGCTTCGTCCCACGCCTCGCGCTTGAAATTTTCGGCGCGCCCGGTCGGCGACACGCCGGCATTGTTCACCAGGATGTCGATATCGCCAATCGCTGCCGCCGCCTCGGCCATCGCGCGATCGAGGTCGGCCTCGCGCGTCACGTCGGCGCCGATTCCAACCGCCTTGATACCGTGAGTCTTCGCGAGATCGGCCGCAATTCGCGTGACGCGCTCCTTGCGCCGCGCGATGAGCGCAACATCGGCGCCTGCAAGCGCCAGCGCCTTGGCGCATTCCACCCCGAGCCCGGACGAAGCGCCGGTTACCAGCGCGCGATGACCTCTCACCGAAAAAATCGAATCGAGCGAATCCATCAGTCGCCGAAAACTTCGCCGGCGGCTTGTGCGGCCGCGGCGACGGCTCGATCGATGTCGGCGCGCGAAATTCCATTGTGCGTCACGGCGCGGAAGGAGGTCGCTTCGCGCGGCGATAGCAGCACGCCCCGCTCTTTCATCGCCGTCGCGAAACGGCGCGAAGCGTCCGCGTCGCCGTCCACGTCAAACACGACCATGTTGGTGCGATTCGCGACCGCGCGCACGTTGAGTCCCGCGACCAGCGCGAATCCCTGCGCCAGCGCGCGCGCATTCTGATGATCCTCGGCCAGCCGATCGACCATCGTGGTCAGCGCGACGATTCCCGCCGCCGCGATTATTCCCGCCTGCCGCATTCCGCCGCCGAGAACTTTGCGGGTCCGATGCGCACTCGCAATAAATTCGCGGCTCCCGCATAAAAGCGATCCCACCGGACATCCCAGTCCCTTCGACAGGCAGAACGAAACCGTATCCGCGTGGCTCGCGATTTCCCTGGGCGTCGTCTCGAGCGCAAGGGCCGCATTGAAGATTCGCGCGCCGTCGAGATGCAGCGGGATTTTTCTGCTGCGTTGACGCGCCGCCGCTGAAACTTCGGCCATGTGCGACAGCTTGATTGGCGCGCCGCCGCATCGGTTGTGTGTGTTCTCGATGACGACCAGCGACGGTTGCGCGAAATGATCGTCGGCCGGGGTCGCGAGCTCGCGCGCGAGTTCGCGCAGGTCGAGCTCGCCGTCGTCGGTGTTGGCGATCGCGCTCAGCACGATGCCTCCCAGAGCCGACGCGCCGCCCGCTTCGTAAAGATTGGTGTGCGACTGCGAGCCGACAATCGCCTTGGTGCCGCGCGCACAGTGGGTGAGCATCGCGGCCAGGTTGCCCATCGTGCCGCTCGGTACGAGCATCGCCGCCGCCTTGCCCATCATCGACGCCGCCATCGCCTCGAGCCGGTTGACAGTGGGATCTTCGCCGTACACATCATCACCGAGGTCGGCGCGCGCGATTGCCTCGCGCATCTCCGGCGTCGGCAACGTTACGGTGTCGCTGCGCAGATCAATCAAGACGCGATACCGTCGCGCGGGGCCTACTGCCCCGGAGGAAAGAGCGTGGTGAAATTGCCGCTGGTCGTATCGACGACTTCGACCGCATTTTCCGTGGTGTCGGAGAAGTACAGCTGCTTGCCGTCGCTGGTGAGCGCGCATCCCGAGCCGATGTGGCCGTTGACCAGGGTCAGCTTGGTCACGGTCTTGGCGTTGAGATCTATTTTACGGATCGAATGATTGTCGGCGTCGAGCACGTACAGAAACGTGCCGTCGGTGCAGAGCGCGCCCGGATTGTTGAATTGCGCCTGCAGCGCGGGACCGTCCTTGTCGCCCACCTCGCCGGTGCCCGCCAGGGTGCTGGTCTGCAGCGTCGAAAGATCGATCATGCGGATTATGTCGTTGCCGGTATCGGCGACGTAGATCGCTTTCTTGTCAACCGCGACTCCGCGCGGGCCGCTGAACTGAGACTTGTCCGGGCCGCCGTCGGTCTTGCCCGAGGTCCCCGCCTGTCCCCCGATAGTCTTGACCTTGAAGTCGGCGAGCGTGATGCGCCTGATCGTGCTGTTGCCGCTATCGGCCACGTACAGCGCGGTGCCGTCCGTCGCGATTTGCGTCGGCAGGTTGAAGTGCGCGGCGGAGCCGGTACCGTCTTCGGTGCCCGCGATATTTGCCTGTCCCGCCACGGTGGTGACGGCGCCGCTGACGCTGACTTGGCGAACGTCGGAATTGTTGGTGTCGCAAAGATAGAGATTCTGGCCGTTGATCGTCATGCCGTCCGGGCTGTTGAAGCGCGCCGAGGGGCCGTTGCCGTCATTGCTTCCTTCCTGGAAAAGCGTGCCCGCCACGATTCGCAGTGTTCTGCTCGCCGGGTCAATCGCCTCGACCGTGTTGTTGCGGCTGTTCGCGACGTACACCGCGCGGCCGTCGGTGGCGAGTCCGGCCGGGAAATCCAATCGCGGCCCGGATTGCGCCTGAACCCCTGCGGCCAGGTCCTGCGCGCGCACAGATGAGCCCGCCGCGAGCATCGCGATCGCGGCGACCGAAGCCAGAATCACTTTGAAGTTTGCGGAGACCCTCATTTGCGCAACCTCGCTCAGTTTGTTGGAAGTCCTTCGCGCCGATTCACGAATCTTGCCGCAACTTATGGAAAGATTGCTTTTACCACTTCGTCGATCGCGCGCTTGCTGTCCGCTTCGTCGGTCAGCGACCAGGTGACCGCGACCGTCGCCGCGCGCCGTGGGGCGATGCCCTGCCTGATCAGTTCGCCGGCGTAGATCAGCAGGCGCGTCGAGACGCCTTCTTCCAATCCCGACGCCTTCAGATGACGCACCTTCTCGCCCAAAACCGCGAGTTGCAGCGCGATATCCTGCTCGACGCCCGCCTCGTGCGCGATAATCTCGACTTCCTTGTCCGCCGGCGGATAGGTGAACTCGATCGTCACGAAGCGCTGGCGGGTCGAGTGCTTCAGATTTTTCTGGATGCTCTGGTAGCCGGGATTGTAGGAAATCACCAGCAGAAAACCCTCGTGCGCCTCGATCGTCTCGCCGCGCTTTTCAATCGGCAGAATCCGCCGATGATCCGACAGCGGATGGATCAGCACGGTGGTGTCCTTGCGCGCCTCGACCACTTCGTCGAGATAGCAGATTGCGCCGCGGCGCACGGCCTGCGTCAGCGGGCCGTCAACCCACACCGTCTCGTCGGCCTGAATCAGGAAGCGGCCAACCAGATCGCTGCCGGTAAGATCCTCGTGGCAGGCGACCGTGATCAATTCGTTGGGACCGTTGGCGAGCGATGACAACTGATGGGCCATGTGCTCGACGAATCGCGTCTTGCCGCATCCGGTCGGCCCCTTGAGCAGCAGCGGCAGGCGCGCTTTGTAGGCGGCGGTGAAGATTTCAACTTCGTCGCCAATCGGCAGGTAGAACGGCGCCGCGGCGGGGTCGAGATGCTTTACCTCGGGACCCTCGGCCTGCAGCCGGGTGTCGAACTTCTTTAACTCAATCCCCATCGCTTCCTTCTGGGCACAGTTGATGCGTCAAGGCGCGATTCTAAGATTCTTTTGCGCAACCATTCAAGGCAAACCTGCGGGCCGAAATCCCGTCAGGTGCGGCGCTGATAGGCTGCGCTGCCGTCGCGATTGTCCTTGACCTCGTAGCCGCGCCGCTCGATTTCCTTGCGCAACTCGTCGGCAAGACCGAAATCTCTCGCCTTGCGCGCCGCAGCTCGATTGTCGATTAGCTGCTGCACGTCCGGCTCGATCGTACTCATGCGCGCGGTGGCGCGATGCTTGCCCAAGTCGAGTCCGAGCATCGTGTCGAGCGCGAGCAGTGTCGGCCAAGCGCGAAAATCCTTGCGCCGGTACGCTTCCGCGACCAGTTCCCGCGCCACCGCAATCGCCTGCGGCGTGTTCAGATCATTGTTGATCGAGTCGTGAAAGCGCTCGTAGTACTCCGCCGCCCATCCCGCCGCTTCGACCCCATCGGCCGCCGCGTCGTGGGGCACGCTGCGCGCGAACTCACGAAAATAATCGAGATTACTCTGCGACGCGCGAATCGAGTCGTCGTTGAATGCAATCTCGGAACGATACTTCGCGCCGTAACAGAAAATCCGAAACGCGATCGGATCGATACCCGCCGCCGCAAGGTCGCTCAGCAGCGGGAACTTGCCCGCGCTCTTGCTGATCTTGGTTCCTTCCTTGCCGACCAGGAACGCGTTGTGCACGAAATATCGCGCGAACGGCTGACGGGTCGCGCTTTCCGATTGCGCAATCTCATTCTCATGATGCACCGGGATGTGATCGATGCCGCCGGTATGGATGTCGATAGTCTCGCCCAGGTATTTCATCGCCATCGCGGAGCATTCGATATGCCATCCCGGATAGCCGCGCCCCCACGGACTGTCCCATTCCATCAGATGGCCGGGCTGGCCGAGCACCCACAGCGTGAAATCGTGCGGGCTATGCTTGTCGGCGGAATGCTCGAGGCGCTGCGCAGCGTTCTGCTCGTCGAGACTCTGGCGCGAGAGCCGCCCCAGACGATTCTCGCCGCGATATTTCTCGACGTTGAAATAGACGCCGCTCGCGGTGACGTA
This sequence comes from uncultured delta proteobacterium, assembly GCA_963717005.1. Taxonomy (GTDB): domain Bacteria; phylum Desulfobacterota; class Binatia; order Binatales; family Binataceae; genus Binatus. The sequence goes on along the minus strand of OY970324.1, from coordinate 1,617,957 downwards.
TGCGACTCCCGCGTCGATGATCCGCTTCGTAAGCGCGATCATATCGCCGATATGGTCGGTCGCCCGCGACCACACCTGCGGCGGCTCGAGATTCAGCGCCGCGCAATCGCGCTGGAACTGCACGAGATAGTAGTTCGCGACTTCGAGTGGCGATTTGCCTTGCGCGCGTGCGGTTTTCTCGATCTTGTCCTCGCCGGCGTCCTCGTCGCTCGTCATGTGCCCGACGTCCGTCACGTTCATCACGTGCCGCACCTGGTAGCCGTTGAACTCCAGCGTCCGGCGCAGGCTGTCGACAAACACGTACGCGCGCAGGTTCCCGAGATGCTGCGGGAGATAGACCGTCGGTCCGCACGAGTAGAGCGTGACCTCGGGCGGATTCCGCGGCTGAAACTCCTCGACCGCGCGGCTCAGCGAATTGAAGATGTAAAATGGTTTCACGAGTAGCGAGCGTCAAGCTTAGCAGGGGCGACCCCCGCACCCAATGTTAAACCAAAGGTGCGGGACTTGGTGAAGAGTCGGCTATCACTCCGCGGCGGGCTGTCCTTTCAGCCGGCCGCGCGCGTCGCGGGCGTAACGCGAGGCCGCGATTCGCTTGTACTGCCGGTGCGCGAGCCATGCGTAGCCGGGGATATACCACAGGTACGCGAGGTAGCCCTTGAGCCCGTTCTGCCGCCGCAGGATTTCGTTGATCGCGCGCGCGCCGCGATAGACGCGGCCGCTTTCATCGACTGCATGCAATTCTTCGAGCAGATTTTCCAGCTTCAATTCCGGGAACTGCGCGCGTACTTCTTCCTGATGAAGATCGAGCGGCTCCATTTTCCCCGAATTGTCGAATTGGCGGATTCCGTCGAGACTCGCCCGGCACATCTCGCACGATCCGTCGTACAGGATCGCGAGCTTGCCCGCCGACGCCCTGCCGACGCTCGCCGCTTGCTCATCCGCGCTCAAAGAGGTCAGCGCTTCGACCATCTTGGATTCAAGTTCAGCCGGCGCAGCCGCGCATTCTCCTGCACGATACGCCATTCGTAACCGTCGAGCAGCGACACCCACGCCGACTCGATCGTGTTCGACGATTTCGCCAGTGTCGTCCAGACCAGGTCGCCGTCGGCAAATTTCTTCACCGACACGACGTCGGCCTCGGTCGAGGCGCCGGTCGCATGCTGGTAGGTTTCGATGACTTTGACCGGCTCGAGGTACGGAAAATATTTGAGCAGCGCCTTGCGCAGCGCCACGTCGAGCGCGTGCAACACGCCGACGCCCGATGCCGCTTCGGTTTCCTCGACGTTGCCGATCCTGATTATGAGCGTAGCATCGACCGTCATCTTGCCGTCGTACACATCGTCAATCACGCGCCGCCGGACGATCTCGAACGGCGCCACATAGCCGGTCGTCGCCCGCAGCTTCGCTAACTCGCGCGACGCCTGGGGCGGTTCCGCTTCGTAAAAGTCTGCCTGACGTTCAGTACTCATCGGGCTTACCCAAAATTTCCGGTGGTTCTTCTGATTTGATTATCATAACCGCCGCATCGGCTTTCAAGGACAACCAGAGTTGCCATAATAGTTGACTCGTGACAGCAGTGCGTGCGCAATCGAGTCGCCCTCGTAACCAAAACCACCAATTCATGAATATCCCAGACCGATCCCGCCGTTGTCCGCGATTGTTCCCCTTCCCTCGAGGCAGGGGGTCAGGGGTCAGGTTGTGGATAATTGTCGCGATCTTCATGGCACTGCCAGCGCCCGCGCGCGCGGCCCAAGTCCGCATCCCGCTGACCATCGACTACCTCACGCTGCGCGAGGCGCTCAAGCACAAGCTCTACACCGCGCCCGGCGGGCGCGCGATGCTTTGGAACGGCCTCGACGATTGCCAGTTTCTCTACGCCGAAAATCCCGAGTTCTCGCGCGCGCCCGCGGGCGGCGCCGCAACTGTGAAACTCGAAACCGCGAACAGTCTCGGGCTCGGCGTCGCGATGGGTTCGCAGTGCGTCGGCGCCATCCAGTGGAGCGGCATCGTCGAGGCGCTCGGCGTCCCCTACATCGCGCCCGGCCTCCAGCTCAAATTTCATTTCACCGACTTGAATGTTTATGACTCGGCGCACCAGAAATCGCAGATCGTCAGCAAGGGCTTCGACCTCATCAAGAGCTATCTGCTTCCGCGACTCGAAGATTTTTCGTACGATCTTAATCCCGCCGTTCAGCAGCTAGCAGCGATGATCACCGATTCGATTCCAGCCGACGCCGCGGACCGCGTCCGCGCCGCAATCGCAAGTCTCGCCGCCGATCCCAACATCGAAGCACGCGACGACGGGGTTCGTGTCACGCTCGTGATGACCGTCCCCGATATGCCATCACCCGCCACGACTCCAGGCGCACCGGAGGCGGCCACGCCGGCCGAGCTCAAAGCCTTTCAGGACACGCTCGATCAATGGGACGCGTTCCTGGTGTTTGCGATCAAGCAACTTGGTGACGCGGTCGGCGACCAACAGTTCCGCGATCAGTTGCTGCAAATCCTGCTCGACAGCCGCTACCGCCTGGTGCAGGCGCTGAACAATCCGTCAGCTGCCACCGGACCCGATCCCGTGCGCCTTATATTCCTCGACGAATGGACGCAGTTGCACGACGCGGTCCGCGCGGCGGCGCAGCGCGGGATGCTCGGGGCGCGCGCGCTCGAATTCATGTCGTTCATCTCGGCCGGCGACGCGCTGTTCGCGCTCGATCAGGCCGCGCCCGCGCTCGGGATGCGTATTTCGGCGGCCGACCTCCGCCGCCTCGCGCACATCATGGCGCCGACGGCTGCCGGTGACCCGCTGAAATTCAACTACGGCGAGGACCGCGATATGAAGAAACTCTTCGCCGTGCCCGAGCCGCCGCGAAGTCACCATCCGATCGAAGAAGAAAACATCCCACCCTCGACTCCCGGCGCGTTGCCGAGCTCAAGCAGCACCGGCATCTCGACTCCGACTCCAACGCCGGCTTCCAGCACGCGATTGTTCCCCTTCCCTCGAGGAACGGGATTAGGGGTCAGGTTGCTGGCCCTGCTCTCGCCGCGAGAGGCCGACGCCGCCGAAGACAGCGGTGCGATGCAGATAGTCCGGCTGCGGGATGTTGCCGACCGCCTCTATCGCCAGGTCGTCAGCCAAGAAAATGCCGACGCCTATCGCCGCGACATGGCCCTGCTGCTCAATCTCAGCGCCGCTTACCGACTCAACCAGGCCACCGCCGGGCCCGGCAACGCTCTCGACACCGACAACGGCCGCGTTTACGTAACGCTGGTGCTCAGCACGGCGTGGCAGGAAAGCTGCTGGCGGCAATTCGTGATGGACGGCGAGCGCATCCGATGGCTTGAATCCGCCACCGGCGACATCGGCCTGATGCAGGTGAACAAGCACGTGTGGCGAGGGTTTTACGATATTGATCGCTTGAAATGGGACGTGCTCTACAATGCGGGCGCAGGATGCGAGATCCTCGCACGCATGATCCAGTATGCGTCGATGTCGCAACCGAAGTTCGACCCGGTGCTGATCTCCACCCATCTCGCACGATCGGCGTATGCCGGCTACAACGGCGGCCCGGGCGCGTGCAACCGATGGCGCCGGCGACACGAACCGCCGGCGCTCAAGCAAATCGATTCGAGCTTCCTGGATAAATACCACTCCGTCGAAAACGGAACGCAGATCGACATTCTGAGCTGCGCCCGCTCCTGGAGCCATTAACGCGCGGCATTGGTTGTCATCCTGACGAAGCGAGCATCGCGAGCGGCAGGAAGGCTCTCGGACAGCTTCGCATTGCTTGTCATCCAGACGACCGGAGCGCCAGCGATGGGAGGAACGGATCTCGGACAGCTTCGCGCCAGCGAAGCCGGTTCCGGTCTCTGAAATCGCGCAGCGCTCCTTTGCTGATGTCGCCGCGTGACGCGCGTTACTTGCCGCTACTGCGGACTCAGCAGGATGTTGGTACTCGCGGACGCGCTGCCCGACCCGGTGCCACTCGGGAGCGCGTCGGCATACACCTCGACGATCAATTCGTAGCATCCCCCCGCGCTCAAAGGCACGCTCATCGAGAGTGGATCGTCTTGGCCATTGGTGACCTGCTCGTTGACGATAAGGCTCATCGTCGAGAGGTTCTCGATGCTCACAATCCCAGTCGCAGAGATGTTACCCAGATCCTCACTTGCGCTAGCCTGTACCGAACCGCTTAGCGCATAAGTCGTGTCCGACGCGATGCAGAAATCGACCCGGAACTCCGTAAGACCCTGGTTTTGAGCCATGCACAGAGGATTCGGCCCCATGCACAGCGAGAGGTCCGCGGCGGCGGTCGCGGATTCGCTGGCTGAAATAGAAGAGCCATCGGCCGCCGAGGTCTGCGACGACGACACCGACCCCGATATATCGACGTTGGTGTCGCTCAAGCTGATGCTGTCGGTGAATGAGGGCGTCGAGACCGCGACCGCCTGCATCGTCTGAACCGGATTGGGCGAGACGCCCGGTTCAGTCAAATCGACAAAGCCCGACAGCGTCTGCGAGAGACTCGAAAGCGTGTAGGTCGCGGTCGAGGTGGCGGTCGGCGTCGGCGTCGCGGTTGTGGTCGCGGTTGGAGTGCCGCCGCCGGTCGCGGTGGCGGTCGCGGTCGCGGTATCAGTCGGCGTGGCGGTCACCGATGGCGTCATGGTCGGGGTCGGCGAGGGCGTGCTGACGCCTTTGCCCACGAGCTTTATCTTGTGAGCGCTCTTCTTCGATTGATCCATGAACGTCAGCTTGCCGGTGAACTTCTTGCCCTTTGCCAGAGGAGCGAAGCTCACACCGATCTGGCAAGTCCCCTGGGGCGGCACACCGGCCTCGCAGTCGTTGCTCGCCAGGCTGAAGTATTGCCCGATGACCTGCGGCAGCGTGACCAAATCGGTGGTCTTGCTCTTGTTGTGCAGCGTGACCGACTTGATCGGAGCATCTCCAGTCTTGACCTTGCCGAAGTTCAGCGTCTTCGGCGTGACGGTAAGTTTGATCGGCGGCGGCTTGGGCGTCGGCGACGCGGTCGGCGTGATCGTGCCCGTTGCCGTGGCAGTAGCGGTATCGGTTGCGGTGGCAGTATCAGTCGCCGTCGCGGTCTCAGAGGGAGTGCCGGTGGCTGTGATCGTGGCGGTTGCGGTATCAGTCGCCGTCGAGGTAGCAGTCGCGGTCGGCGTATCGGTCGCGGTTGCGGTCGGCGTATCGGTCACGGTTGCGGTCGGCGTATCGGTCGCGGTTGCGGTGGCGGAGACGGTCGCGGTGGCCGTCGCAGTGGCGGTGGCGAGTGTCGTATCCGTCGCCGTGGCTGTAGGCGTGGCGCTGGCCGACGGAGCAATCGTCGCGGTCGAGGTAGCGGTTGCGGTTGGGCTGGCGGTGGCGGTCGGCGTAGCGAGCGCGTCGAGTGATTCGAACGCGCCGATGTCGCATGCGTTGCTGTTGTCGCCCGGGTCGGGCCGCGGATCGCCGCGCTGATCGGTCGCGGGGCAATTCGCAATCGGGACCGCGTTAACCGCAGGGCTGGTCGGCTGCAAGCCGATCGTCTCGGTCGGGCCGCCGTTGTTCTGCAATCCGCCGGCATCGAGCATCGGTACGACGTTGTCGCCGATAGTGTCGCCGTTGGCGCCGAGGCTGATGCCGAAGGCGCACGAGCTATCGTCGGAGATATTGAAGCCGCCGTTGCCGACGACGCCGAGGGCGCCCGCAACGCCGCAGTTGGCGCCGGTGCTGCCCGCCAGAATCGAGTTCGCAACCAGGACCGTGGTGTTGTTGGCCAGGATAGCCGCGCCCGCGCCGCCGACGCCGGCACTGTTGTTCGAGAACGTGCTGTTCGTCACCGTCCCGGCGTGACCGCTCTCGATAGCGCCGCCAGCCGCGGAGACATTGCCTGAAAAGGTGCAGTTGGTAACTGAAAGCGTGCCCCCCGGAGGGCTATTGTAGATTGCGCCACCGGCCGCGGCGGTGTTGCCGACAAAGGTGGAGTTGGTGACGGTCAGAGAGCCGTTGTTGGAGATGCCGCCGCCATCGCCGGTTGTATGGCCATTGGCAATTGTCAGGTTGTTCAGGGTGACCATGCCCGAGAAGTTCAGGAAAACCCGGCTTGCCCCACCGCCATCGATTGTGATCGCCTCGCCGGTCCCATCGATTTCCAGCACGTGCTGAATCGAAGGAAGTCCGCTGGCGAGCGCGATCGTCCCGCTCAAGTTGAAGACAATCGTGTCGTTGCCGGTGCCGGGAGCGCAATCGCCCATGGTGGTATCGGCCTCCGCGTTGGCGTTGGAAATCGCCTCGCGCAGGCTGCACAGATGATCGCCGGTAACGCCCGGATCCACCAGCGAATTGACAGTTATAGTGTTGGCGGCACTGGCATGAGGCGAGCGTCCGGCCGTGAGGATAACCAGCGGCGCAGTCAGCAACAGGAGCGCGGCCAGCATCGACGGCCGTACCCACCCCCTTGCAAAATGCCGGGCTTCTGCCGGCCGACTGACTCCTCTCCCCACCTGTGCAATTCCGCTTGTCTGACGTTGTTTTGTCAAGCGGAATTTCGGCCGAGCGGCGAGTTTCTACAGTCGCCGATCGTTTCGCACCACAATAATCCGCGAAGTGCAGGCATGACGCCGCGCCGCCGAGCGTTCAGGTGCCAGCCCTGAGGCGCAGGGGTCCCGCGCCCGATGGCGATACTCATGCCTGGAGAAGCGTGAAACCCGCCGAGGGGTTCACTGAAGGTCGTTCCTAGGTTCGCCAGACGCTTCCAGAAGCGCGACTACATCGCGAGGCCGCCGTCCACCTGGATCACTGCGCCGGTGATGTACGAGGCGGCGTCGCTCAGCAGGAACGCGGCCATCGGCGCCACGTCTTCGACCTTGCCGAAGCGGCCGAGCGGGATCATCGCGAGCGCTTGTGCGCGATTCTCTTGGGGCAGCGACGCGGTCATGTCGGTCTCGATAAAGCCGAGCGCGAGCGCATTGACGCGAACGCCCAGCCGCCCTACTTCTTTCGCCACGGACTTCGTCAGCCCTATCAGTCCGGCCTTCGCCGCCGAATAATTTGCCTGACCCGGCAGTCCGATAAGACCGCTGACCGAGGTGATATTGAGAATCGAGCCGCGCTTCGCCTTCATCATCATGAACGCCGCCGCGCGCGCGAAGTTGAACGCGCCCGTCAGATTGACGCGAATCACTTCGCTCCAGTCCTCTTCCGACATCATCACGAACACTTTGTCACGCGTCATGCCGGCGTTATTGACCAGCCCGTCGATTTGGCCGAATTCCTTCTTGGTCGCGTTGACCATCTCGCGCACCGCCTTCAAATCGCCGACATCGACCTTGTAGGCGAGCGCCTTGACGCCGAGTTTCTCGATTTCGTCCTTGAGCTCGGCCGCGGGCTTATCGCTCTTGAGGTAGTTGAACGATACGTTGGCCCCGCGCCGCGCGACTTCCAGCGCGATCGCCCGCCCGATTCCGCGGGTCGCGCCGGTCACGATTACTCCGCGCCCTTCCAGATCTCTCATCATGAGCTCCTGAGCCTCAGGCCGTGTCCGCCGCCGCCATCTCGCGCTCGAGCGTCGGCCGGTACTGATCGATGTACGACAGATAGTTGTATCCGAACGCGCGCTCAAGCTCGGCGTCGTACTTCGGCGCGTCGGCGCCGAGGTCCTTCGCCAGCCACGTCAGTACCATCCACTCTTCCGAGCGCGGCTGTTTGCGCAGCGCGTCGCGCCGGAGCATCACCTGCATCGGCTTGACGCCTGCAAGATGCGCCAGCAGCGGAATCATCTCACTCTCGTTGTTGGTCATCTCGTCGCGGGCGAAAAGGTTCACCGCATAGATGAGCATCGTCGAGATACACTTCGCCACCGCCTCGGGCGTCGCCCGCTCGCGATACATATGAAGCGGACCCTTCGACGACAGTGCGTAGGCGAGAAAGTCGGCGTTCGCGTCGAGAATCGTCGAGATAAACTTGATCGCGCGCGGCGATCCCGCCTCGGCCAGCCGTGCGCGGATCGCGTCGAGTCGCGGCTTCGCCATCCGCCGCATAAACCGCCGGCGCGCCGGCGACAACCAGTAGATCAATCCAGCCAGCATCGTCGTTCCGGTTTAACAGCGCTCGATGAAACAAAAAAGGCCGCAAACTGAAGATGGCCTCTCTATCTAATCTGTTACTAGCTCCATCGAGCAGCCGCCCCCGAGAGCAAAGTAGCGCGCCGCGCGCAACTTTGCGCTTCACACTGGGTGCAGGGGTCACCCCTGCCGCCCGCCGCGCAGGCGATTTCTTCTGATCCGATCCGGACAGCTTAGGGGAGAGGTTACGCGCTGAACGACGAACCGCAGCCGCAGGTGCGGCTAGCGCGCGGATTGTCAAAACGGAATCCCGCGCCATGCAGCCCCTCGACGTAGTCGAGTGTCGTGCCCGCGATGTACGGCAGCGAAATCTCGTCAACCAGCACCAGCACTGCGCCAAATTCAGTCAGGCGATCGCCTTCCTTCTGAGTGTCGAAGTTCAGCGAATATTGAAACCCGGAGCAGCCGCCGCCGACCACCCCGATTCGCATCCCGTGCTCGGCGCTGAGGCCCTCCTTCGCGTGCATCTTGCGCACCATCTCGATCGCCTTGGGCGTCAGCTTGACGTCGGGTAGCGACGCAGTATCGACTGGCTGCGCGGGCGCCTGCCGCTGCTCGGATTGCTCGTGCTGATGCTCGTGCCCGTGATGCTCGATATTAAGTCCTTCGGCCATTGGTTGCTACAAACCTCCAATCAGGAGCGCTTACCTCTCGATCATACGCTCTACCAGGAAATTAATCGTAGCCCAATAGTCGAGTCAATGCATCCACAATTATTCGGGCGAAAAGTCCAGCCGAATGCTAGCTTTTTAACGTTACAATGGATCTTCTGCGCGAAACGCTGACGCATACCGCTCGCGAGCAGGGATTCGTCTTGATCGGATTCGCCCGCCTGCATCCACTGACGGAGCGCGAGGACTTCTATCGCCAATGGCTCGACGACGGCGGCAACGCGTCGATGACTTACCTCGCGAAAGATCCCGATCTCAGGTTCGATCCGCGCCGCCTCGACCCGCGCTACAAATCCGTCGTGAGTCTCGGCTATCCATACGCGGCTCGCGCGGCGCCCGAGGTTGATTGGCGCAGCGAGATGCGCGGCAGAATCGCGGCGTACGCGCTCGGTCGCGACTATCACGACGTGGTCAAGAAGCGCGCGCGTGCGGTCGGCAACGTCATCCGGCACCTTCGTCCCGGCTCGACCACGCGCACTTACGTCGACACCGGGCCGGTGTTCGAGCGCGAATGGGGGTCGGCTGCGCGCATCGGATGGTTCGGCAAGAACACGATGCTTCTGAATCGCGAGCACGGCTCGTACTTTTTTCTCGCCGAGATTTTCACCGACGTGGAATTCGAGGCGCCCGCCGAGCCTTATCGCGACCATTGCGGGACATGCCGGCGATGCCTCGACCTTTGCCCCACCGGCGCGCTGGCCGACGGCTACGTGATGCGCTCGGACCTGTGCATCTCGTATCAGACGATCGAAAATCGCGGCGCGATTCCGCGCGAGTTACGATCGAAGCTCGGCAACTGGATCTTCGGCTGCGACATTTGCAACGACGTGTGCCCGTGGAACGACGACCACCTGTCCGACGACAGCGCCGGCGATCTGCTCCCGCGATTGCCCGAATTGTTGGCGCTCGACGAAGCGGAGTTCGGGCTGCGCTTCACCGTCAGCGCCGTGAAGCGCGCCAAGCGGCGCGGGCTGCTGCGCAACGTCGCGGTCGCGCTTGGCAACACCGGGAATCCCGCAGCGGTTGCGCCGCTCGCGCGCGCGATCGAAGCCGAGTCCGAGCCCCTGATTCGCTCGCACGCCGCGTGGGCGCTCGGCCAGATTGGCGGAAGCGCTGCGCGTCGATCGCTCGAGCGCGCGCTCCGCGACCGCGACACCGCCGTGCGCAGAGAAGCGGTTGCGGCGCTCGAAACAAACTGAATGCGGCGCTTGTCAAAGCGTCGGCGCAAAGCAACACTGTTACGAACGGTACCCACGCGATGAACGATGCACGACGGGAATTTACGAGGCTTGCGGCCAGGGAGCCGGTGCCATTGGCGCGCGGCGCGCTGCTGATCGCCAAAGAAGAGTATCCGAACCTCGACATCGACGAGTATCTCGACAAGCTGGCGACGTTGGCGCGCGAGGCGGAGCCGATTGTTCGCGCCGGCGAGGATACCGTCGAGCGCATTCAGTTGCTGTCGCATTTTCTGTTCGAGCTCAAAGGCTTCGAGGGCAACGCGCAGAACTATAACGACCCGCGCAATTCATTTCTCAACGACGTGCTCAATCGCCGGCTCGGACTGCCGATTACGCTGTCGGTGGTCTATCTCGAAGTCGGCCGCCGGCTCGGAATCAATCTCTACGGCGTCTCGTTCCCCAATCATTTCCTGGTCAAGGCGGTGGACGAGCGCGGTGAGCTGATCATCGATCCGTTCGTCGGCGGCAAGATTCTCGCGCTCGACGAAATTCGCGCGCGCCTGACCCAAATCTACGGACAGCCGGTCGAGCTGAATCCGGCGATGCTGAAGGCGCGCGGCGCACGTCACATCCTCGCGCGCATCCTGCGCAACCTGAAAATCATCTACCTGGACAAGTCGGATTGGACGCGGGCGCTGTCCGCGCTCGACCGTATCATCATGTTGGAGCCGCGCTCGCTCGACGAACTGGTCGAGCGCGGCAGTCTCTTCGAGCGGCTCGAATGTTTCAAACCGGCGCTCGACGACTATCAAAGCTTTCTCTCGCAGGCGCCCGAGCATCCCGCGGCCGAGGCAGCGCGCGAAGCCGTGCTGCGGCTGATTCGCCAGGTCGCGCTCATAAACTGACCCGCGACACCTTGAATGCCTGAACTTCCGAAAGCCCGCGACTTCTTCGAGTCGAGCACTGCCGCCGTCGGCGATCATGAGTTGCGGCGCAAGCTCGAGAGCGCCAGCGCGCGACATCTCGATCACTTCGCGCAAGTCAAAGCGGAGTTCCCGCCCTACGACGACGAGCGCGAGGCGGCGCATCGAATCAAGACCGACGCGATTGCGCATCTCGACGAACTGCTGATCGAGCTGACCTCGAAGCTCGAAGCGCGCGGATGCAAGGTGTTCCTGGCCGAGGATGCACACCAGGCGCGCGACTATATCGTCGCGCTGGCTAAGGCCAAGGGCGCCAGGAACGTCGTCAAGGGCAAGTCGATGACGACCGAGGAGATCGATCTCAACGACGCCTTCGCCAAAGCCGGCATCGACGCGATCGAGACCGATCTCGGCGAGTACATCGTGCAGCTTCGCGGCGAGCGCCCGTCGCACATCATCACGCCCGCGATTCATCTGTCGAAGGAAGACATCGGACACTTGTTCACCGACAAGTTCGGTATCGAGTACACCGCGGAGCCGGAAAAGCTCACCGCTGAAGCGCGCTCGCGCTTGCGGGCGATCTTTCTCGCCGCGGATTTCGGCGTCACCGGCGTCAACTTTGCGATCGCGGAGACCGGCACGCTGATCGTCGTCGAGAACGAAGGCAACGGGCGCTTGTCGAGCACGATGCCCGAGACGTTCGTCGCTGTGATGGGCATCGAGAAGGTCATTCCGCGGCTCGAAGACCTGAGCCATTTTCTGGAAATACTCGCGCGCACCGCGACCGGACAAAAACTCACGACCTACACCAGCTTCATCACCGGGCCGCGCCGCGAGGGCGACCTCGACGGCCCGGCCGAGATGCACGTCGTCATCCTCGACAACGGGCGCAGCTCGATGCTCGCCGATCCGGTGCTGCGCGAGGCGTTGAATTGCATCCGATGCGGCGCGTGCCTCAACGTATGCCCGATCTACCGGCGCATCGGCGGCCACGCGTATCGCTCGGTCTATCCGGGACCGATCGGATCGATAGTCAGTCCAAATCTTTTCGGCAGCGCCGCGGGCTATCTGCCGTTCGCCTCGACGCTGTGCGGCGCGTGCAAGGACATTTGTCCCGTCAAGATAGACATCCCGCGAATCCTGCTCCACTTGCGCTGGAAGGAGAGCACCGGCAAGCATCCGCTCAAATGGCCGCGCGCGATCGAGCGGGCGCGTCGCGGCGCGCGCCGATTTGCGAAGACTGCGCGCTATCCGCGGACGATTCGAGCGCTCGGAAAATTCGCCGCGATAGTGCTGAAGCCATTCGCGCGCAACGGCTACCTGCGCCGGATGCCGGGACCGTTCGGCAACTGGACGAAGTATCGCGATTTTCCGCGCCCGCGCCCGCATAAGAGACCGTCGGACTGACCATGGCTGAGCTGCACAAAATAATCGCGAGCGTGAAGGACGCGCTCGGCAGCGGCGCGAAGAACAACTCGCACGCTGCAGATTCCGCCGCGATGCCGGTGGCGCAGTCGGCGCAGCGGGCCGAGCTCGCATCGACCTTCGCGCGCGAGCTCGAAGAGGTCGGCGGCAAGTTTCTCGGAATACTCAGTCCCGGTGAAGTAGCTAATCGAATAGTCAGTCTCGCCCGCGAGCTCGGCGCCAAGACGGTGGCGCTTGGACAAGGTGTCGCCAGCGACATGGGCGCCATCGGCGAGGCGCTCGAGCGCGCGGACTTCAGAATCGTGCGAGTTCTGCCGGTCGCAGATACGGAAAGGGCCGCGATGCGGGCGCGCGTCGCGGACGCCGAGCTCGGCATCGCCGACGCCGACTACGCGATCGCCTCAACCGGCACGCTGGCCGTGGTCTCCGACCCGAATCGGCCGAGTTCGCTGACGCTGCTGCCGACGGCGAGCCTGGTGATAGTTCAGATCGATCGCGTGATGACAAATCTGGCGGCGGTGCTCGCCGAGATGGGACCGGGCGGCGTCGCGGCGAATCGATTGACGCTGATCACCGGCCCGAGCCGGACTGCGGATATCGAAAAGCGAATCGTGCTGGGCGTGCACGGCCCCAAGTCGCTGCACGTGATCGTGGTGTGGCCGCACGATGACTGAAGTCCAACTATTCTCGACCTGCCTCGCCGAGGAATTTTTTCCCGAGGTCAACGACGCCGCCGCAACCGTGCTCGAGCGGCTGCGGCTCAAAGTAACGCCGGTGCGCGGCGCCTTCTGCTGCGGACAGGTCGCATTCAACGAAGGAATGCGCGAGCAGGCGGTCGATCTCGCGCGGCGATTTCTTAACTCGGTCCAGCCGGGCGTTCCGATCGTCGTGCCGTCGGGCTCATGCACCAGCATGCTGAAGATCTTCTACGGCGACTTGCTCGCCGGCGATCCCGCGCTTGCAGCCAAAGCGGCGGCGATTCGGCCGTGGGTGTTCGAGTTCTCGCAGTTCATCGTCAACGTGCTGAAGGTGAAATATCTCGGCGCGCGCTACCAGCGTGCGGTCGCGTATCATCCGTCGTGTCATCTGATGCGCGAGTTGGGCGTGCGCGCCGAGCCGATGACGCTGCTGAGCGCGGTGACGGGAATCAGGATTTTTGAGCTGCGCGATCGCGAGGAGTGCTGCGGCTTCGGCGGGATGTTCTCGGTGAAGTTCCCGCAGATTTCGGCGGCGATGCTCGACGACAAAATGGCGCGCATCAGGGAAAGCGGCGCGGAGGTCGTGATCGCGAACGACTGCGGATGCCTGATGCAGATTGGCGGAGGCTTGAGCCGCACCGGCGAGAAGATCGAAGTGCGGCATCTGGCGGAAGTGCTCGCGGCGCGGTGACGCTAGTACTGTTCTCATGGACGTGCTTCAGGATTTGAAAATCCTCGTCGCTGCCCTGATCCATCCGGCTGAAATGCATCTTTTGCACGAGCAGTGCTCCTGATGGTCGAAACATGCCGGAAACGGGAAGCGCTGTTTCTCACATAAACCCTTCGCGAAAACCGCGCTTCGCGGATTTCGCGTCTTATCACTGGGTGCAGGGGTCACCCCTGCCGCCCACCGCGCAGGTGATCTGATCGTCCCCCCTCTGCCCGCGTCGTTCACAACGTGCTATACTTCTTGCTATGAACTTCACTCCTCGTGAACAATCGCGCTGCTCGACTCGGCCGGAAATAATGCCCGCGCCCGAGTCGGCGCGGCCTTGAAGCCTGCGCCGCCCGGACTCCTATTTCGAAATTCAAGATTTGACGGAACGAAGCTACCGATGGTGGTTCTCCGTCCTCGGACCGCATTAGGTAGTATGACGATCCCTCTGCGGACCAGCTCTTGGTTCCGCAAAGCACGTTCAGTCGCCGCGAATGGAACACGAATCGGTCCCCTCCGCACCTTTATCAGCGACCCGATCCACTCCCTCGTTGGGTCGCTTTCTAATTTCGAGCGCATCGTAGTAAGTTTCGTCCGAAGGAATAGAGCAGAACCCCATGGACGAGCCGTTCCTCACATAAACCTTTCGCGAAAGCCGCGCCTCGCGGATTTCGCGTCTTATCACTGGGTGCAGGGGTCACCCCTGCCGCCCACCGCGCAGGTGATTTATGTCCGCGATGAACGAACTGTACTGGAAGCCCGCGCATGAACTTGCCGCGATGATTCGCAAGCGAGAGCTCAAGCCCAGCGAGCTGATGGATGTCACCATCAGGCGAATCGAGCAGACCAATCCCAAGATCAACGCGTTCGTTGCACTGCGCGCCGACGCCGCGATGAAAGAGGCGCGGGCGCTTGACGACAAGATTGCGCGCGGCGAAAAAGTCGGCACGCTCGCGGGGTTGCCGCTCGGGGTCAAGGACCTGGAGGACACGGTCGGGCTGGTCAATAGCCATGGATCGAAGCCGTTCAAGGACAACCTGTCCACGACCGACTCGATCCAGGTCGCGCGACTCAAAGCTGCGGGAGCCATAGTCATTGGAAAAACCAACGCGCCCGAGTTCGGCTACACCGCATTCACCAAGAACCTGCTGTTCGGCCCCACCCGCAATCCGTGGAATCTCGAGCGCACCCCGGGCGGTTCGTCGGGCGGCACCTCGGCGGCAATCGCGGCGGGTGTCGTGCCGATTTCGACCGGCTCCGACGGCGGCGGCTCGGTGCGGATTCCGGCCTGCTACACCGGATGCTACGGGCTGAAGCCGAACTACGGCAGGATTCCGAACGACCCGACGCTCGGGATGCAGCAATGGAACGACACCAGTGTGCACGGCCCGATCACGCGCACCGTGCGCGACGCCGCGCTCTTCATGGACGCCGTCGTCGGTTATCACCCGGCCGATCCCGACTCGCTGCCGCATCCGGGAATTTCCTACGCCGCGATTCTCGAGGGCTTGCCGAAAAAACTGCGCATCGCGTTTCATCCCGACTTCGGCCATCTGGTGCAGACCGATGTTGCCCGCGAAATCGCGAAGGCTGCCGCGGTCTTCAAGGACCTGGGCCATAGCGTGACTGCTATCGACGATCCGGTGCCCGACACCGGCCGCGCCTGGATGCAGGTCGGTGCGGGACAGGGCTACGCGATGCTGCACGAATGGCTCGACAAGTACCGCGGCGACTTTGGCCGCGCGTTCGCCGAAGGCACCGAAGCCGCCGTTCGCGTCACCTGGAAGCACATGGGCGCGGCATATCGGCGCCGCACCGAGTTCAACGACTGGTGCCAGCGCGTGTTCGAGCGCTTCGACCTGCTGCTATGCCCGGTGCTGCCGACCGAGGCGTTTCCCGCCAAGGGCCCGATGCCGACCGAGATCAACGGCAAGCCGCTAAAACATCCGCTCGATGCAATCGTGTTCACGTATCCGTTCAACCTGAGCGGGCATCCGGGCGCGTCGGTGCGCGCGGGCCTGACCGACTCGGGCCTGCCGTGCGGATTGCAAATCGTCGCCGAGCGCCATCGCGAAGATCTCGTGCTGCAAGCGTCATACGCTTACGAACAGGCGCGCCCATGGAACCACAAGTGGCCACAGATTTAGGAGACGCAGAATTTTGAATCGCGCGCGGAGGATAGGAGGCGCGGAACGCGATACCCTAACTTGACCCTCACCTTCATCTTCTCCCTCGCAGGGAGAGGGGAAAACAAAGGAGCACACGATGCCTGAGTTCAACGAAAAAGCGATGCAACAGTTCAATCAGAATCTGATCAAGGAATTTCGCGCCAACGCCGGCAAGGCGATCAGTGGCCCATTCGTCAACGCGCCCCTGCTGCTGCTGACCACGACCGGCGCCAAGAGCGGCAAGCCCTTTACCACTCCGCTCGTGTACACCAGGGACGGCGCGCGAATCGTGATAATCGCGTCGAAGGGCGGCTTCCCGACACATCCGGCGTGGTACCACAATCTCAAGGCTCATCCGACGGTCACGCTTGAGGTCGGCGCCCAGAAATTCCAGGCCAAGGCTACCATCACCACTGACCCCGAGCGTCAGCGCCTGTTCGATGCCCAGGCCAAAGTGATGCCGACCTTCAACGACTACCAGAAGGCCACCACGCGTCAGATTCCTGTGATCACGCTGGAACCGATCTGATCGATTGAGTCGCGGCTATGACAGGTTTGAATCGTGAAGACCCGCCGCATTCACGTCATGGGAGCTTCGGGCGCCGGGGTCACGAGTCTCGGCCGCGCGTTGGCCGGCGCGCTGGCGATCTCGCATCACGATACGGACGATTATTTCTGGCGGCCGACCAATCCTCCGTACACCGAAATGCGCGAGGTCGCCGATCGTCTCCGGCTGATGCGCGAGGTGTTCCTCGATCGATCGGATTGGGTCCTGAGCGGTTCGCTCGACGGATGGGGCAGCCCCATCGTTCCGTTCTTCGACACAGTGATATTTTTATACGTCCCGACCGCGATTCGCCTGCAGCGTTTGCGCGAGCGAGAGGCGCGGCGCTTCGGCGCCGATGCGGTTGCGCCCGGCGGCCCGGATTATCAGCACGTCGAGAAATTCATCGAATGGGCGTCACATTACGATGACGGCACTCGCGAGGGCCGCAACCTCGCACGGCACCAGGCGTGGCTCAAGACGCTGCGGTGTCGCGTCCTTCGACTCGACGGAACTCGCCCATTGCCCGATTTAGTAAATGAGATCACTTCGGTCATCGCGTCTTAGGAAAGAATGAGCATGGCATCGAACATTTGCAACCCTGAGATCGCAAGCGCGCTTGAGCGTGGGGATACGCTGCCCGCGCGATGGTATGTCGATCCCGACGTGTTCCAGGCCGAGAAGGAGCGCATCTTTCATCGCGCATGGCAGTACGTGGGGCATACCGGACAGGTGAAAGATGCGGGCGACTTTTTCACGACCCGACTCGGCGACATACCGGTCGTGATCGTGCGCGACGCCGGCGGAGCGATTCGCGCGTTCGCCAATGTATGCCGTCATCGCGGAAGCGAAGTCGTGCTCGAATGCGCCGGGAATAGAAAGACGTTGCAGTGCCACTACCACGGATGGACTTACAACCTTGACGGCTCACTGCGTGCCGCGCCGCGAGAGAATGAGCAGCCGTCGTTCGCGAAGGAGACGCTTTCGCTCGCGCCATTCGCGGTCGAGACATGGGGGCCGCTGATTTTCGTCAACCCCTCTCCGGCGGGCCCATTGCATGAGGTGATCGGCGAACTGGCGCCGATCTTCGAGCGCGCGGGAATCGATTTCGCGCGGATGCGGATGCTGCGGCGCGACGTTTACGAACTTGCCGCGAACTGGAAAATCGTGGTCGAGAATTTCAACGAATGCTACCACTGCCCGATCGCGCATCCGAAATTTTCAGAAGTGATCGACACCAACGCCTACCGGGTCGAAACCGACCACGAATATTTCTCGACCTACTACGGCCCGATCGTGGGATCGCCCGGCAACGGCGTCAACTACGCGACGCTTTGGCCAAATGTGATGTTCTCGCTTTACGGCAAGCCGCCCAACCTCCAGGCGAGTTCGGTCGTGCCGATCGATGCGGAACACTCGCGGCAAATCGTTGACTACTTCTTCGCCGCCGATTCGAGCGAAGCGCAGATTCGCAACGACGTCGAATTCAGCGACCTGGTGACGCGCGAGGACATCGTGCTGTGCGAATCGGTGCAGCGCGGCCTGCGCTCGCGGGCAATCGAGCACGGCCAGTTGATGCTGTCGCGCGAGCGCGGCATCCAGCACTTCCAGAAACTCGTTTACCGATTTCTAAGCGGCAAGTAAGTCAGAAGACTATGCGCCGAATTGTTTGCGCACCGCGGCGAACGCCTGCTCGGTGACGTTCAAGGTCTGCTCGACGTCGCGATCGGTATGTGCGGCCGAGATGAACCAGTTGTGGCGCGGTGCGATGTACACGCCGCTGCGCGAGCATGCGCCGGCAAAAACTTTCGCCCGATCGAAATGTCCCGCGTCGGCCTTGAACGTCATGTACGGAATCGCCGGCGGCCCCGAATACGTCACCTCGACTCCGGCGCTGCGCGCCTGCGCCAGCAGACCCGCGCGCAGCTTCTCGCCGGTCGCGCGCATCCGCTCGATCGCGGCGCTCGCCTGCAGCTCCTTGAGATTCGCCAGGCTCGCCGCCATCGGCACCGCGCTGGTGAAGTACGACCCGGTGAAGAAAACTTCCTGCGCCGCCTGTTTCAGGCTGTCGCGTCCAAGACACGCCGCCAGCGGATAGCCGTTGGCTATAGCCTTGCAGTAGGTCGTCAGGTCGGGGCGTACGCCGAACAGCTCGCCCGATCCGCCCATGTGCAGGCGGAAGCCGGCGCGAACGTCATCGAGGATGAGCACCGTCCCGTTGTCGTCGCAGATCTTGCGCACGCCCGACAGAAATCCTTCGACCGGCAGCTCCGAGTCGTGTCCGGCATCGTGCTTGAACGGCGAGATGATCACGCCTGCTACCTTACCGCTGTTTTCCTCGACCGCGCGCCGCAGACTCTCGAGATCGTTGTAGCGAAAATAGACCACGTTCGCGCGATCTTCCGGCGTCACGCCGTTGGCCATCGGCGTGCACCACGCGTGAGTGCCGTGGTAGGCGCCCGCGCACATCGCGATCTTCGGCCGTCCCGTCGCGTGGCGCGCGACCTCGGTCGCCCAAGTGCAAACATCCGAACCGTTCTTCGCGAACACCGTCCAGTCGGCGAACGGCGTAATCGACACGAGATGCTCCGCGAGTTCGACCCAGACCGGACCCGGCGCGTTGAAGCAGTTGCCAAGCTCCATCTGGCGGCGCGCGGCTTCCTCGACTTTCGGATGCCGATGGCCGAGCACGATCGGGCCGTAGGAGCACATGTAGTCGATGTACTCGTTGCCATCGACGTCCCAGACGTGCGAGCCCTCGCCGCGGGCGAAGAATGACGGGTAGGCGCCCTTGGTCAGGACCAGCGGGGTCTGATGACCGTAGATGCCGCCGGGGACAACTTTTTTCGCGCGCTCCATCAGCGCGTCGCTTTGCTCGAATGTGTAGGGTTTCACGGCAACTCCTGTGCGATGATTTCGCCGCAACGCAGGTCGCGTCAGCTCTGGCGCAGACTGTGAGGGAGAATCCTATTTGCAGGCGCGAGGGTCAAGCCTGCAAAAGCAACCGGGCCGCGAGTCGCTACAACCCGCAGCCCGCGCATGTATGCGATTAATTCTGACTAGTGTCGATACGCTGGGTCGCTCGGCCGCTGCGACAGCGGCAGCGCGCCCACGCGCACCAGCTCGTCGCGCAGCTTGGCGCGTGAGAGCGGCTTGCACAGCACGGCCGACGCGCCGAGCTGGTAGCTCTCGGCGATATCGCGATCGTAAAGCGAGCTCGTGATCACGAACATCGGCACTCCGACCAGCGCTTCGTTCGCGCGGGTCGCCTGCAATACGGAGAAGCCGCCGTTATCCGGCAGCCGTAAATCCACCAGGAACAGATCCGGACGGTCATGTTCGGTGAACTGCGCAATCATGAGCAGAGCCTCGTCGGCATTTGCCGCATGCACCAATTCGATGTCGTCGCCGAGCACCTGCCTCACCACCGTAAGCGCGATAAAAACATGGTCGGGATTGTCTTCGACGAGAAAAATCCTGACCGCCGGATTCAACGCGGCCGGCTCCTTATCCTGCTCTTTTTCTTTATCTTGATCGCTCATAATCCCCCATCACCTGCCGAAATCCGAGTCCCGCGGATTTCAGAATAAGGTTAACTAAAGTTGTACGAACGAACCCGGGTGAAGTCTCCGAGCAGCTATGATCCAATTGCCGTGCCATTTCCTAGGGGTACCTTCGGGAGCCATTGCACGACGAGGAACGGTGCGCCTAGCTGTTGTATAGTATTGCGAGGGCAATTGAAGCCCTCGATAACCCGCAAATCCCGGATTTGGATGTCGAATATCGGTTCCATTCCGCACACGCTGGCGAAACATCGTCTGAATCAATGTCCCGCATCGAGATGCTTGTGGCAATTCTGCTACACCCGTTGCTGCGACTGTGCCACGGCGAGACATAGTGCTATCGATGGAGATTCAAACCAGATTACCGTCTCATCCCCGGGCGGGAAAGGATCGCGTCATTGGGAATTTTGTCGAATGTCTTGGACTCCGGATTCCTAAAGCACCCATTACTGCGAAAGTACACCGCTCTGGTCAATGAAGACCTAACGGCAACATACTCGCGCGATATCCAGAAGTGGCTCCTCGTCGCCCCTATTATCGGCGTCCTCGCCGGCCTCATCGTAACCGGCATCGCGGTACTCGTTCTCAACGTCATCTGGGCGGTACTACTTCCCTACTACCTTAGCCATCACTGGGCAATCGTGGTCGGACTCGTCGCCGGCTTCTTCCTGACGGGCCTGATAATGCAATTTCGCACGCCCGACCCCGACGAGCACTCGACCGAGGAAATCGTCCGGTCCTATCACGAGCATCAAGGCGACATCGACATCGGCCCATTCTGGTGGAAGCTGCTCGCCGCGATCACTACCGTCGGCTCGGGCGGTAGCGCGGCGCTCGAAGGTCCCAGCATTTACAGCGGCGGCGCGATTGGCTCGTGGCTATGGACCAAGCTGCGACGCTTCGGGCTCGAGGCGCACGACCGGCGCATCATG
The DNA here is from genome assembly GCA_963717005.1 of uncultured delta proteobacterium. Taxonomy (GTDB): domain Bacteria; phylum Desulfobacterota; class Binatia; order Binatales; family Binataceae; genus Binatus. The sequence goes on along the minus strand of OY970324.1, from coordinate 1,597,025 downwards.
CTGATCAGCGGCGCGGCGGCCGGCATGTCGGCGGTCTTCCGCGCGCCGCTCACCGGCATCGTGTTCGCGCTCGAGATGCCGTACAAGGACGACCTCGCGCACGAAGCGCTGCTGCCGTCGCTGATAGCGTCGGTGGTAGCATACGCGACGCTGGTGTCAATCGTGGGCGCACAGCCGCTGTTCGGTTTCGCGGGCAGCACCAGCTTTCGGGCACGCGACATCTGGTGGTCGGCATTGCTTGGCGCCGGCATCGGGCTGATCGCCATCGTGTTCGACATCACGTTTCGCCGGGTGCGCCGGTTCGCGATCGCCAGCCGGATACCGCACTCGCTGAAGCTCACGATCGGCGGCCTCGGCACCGCGCTGTGCGGCCTCGCATTCGTGACAATTTACGACGGCCCGCTGATTCCGATCGGTCCCAACTACGAAGCCGTGCGCTACGTGTTGAAGCATCCACTGCCGACCGAAGTGCTGCTCTTATTCGTCGGGTTGAAATTGCTGGCGACGATTTTCACGCTGGGCTCGGGCGGAGTCAGCGCGATGTTCGTGCCGTTGCTGCTGGTGGGCGGCGCTATCGGTAACGCCTACGCCCAATCGGTGGTCCACTCGCCGACGCACGATCTCTACGCCGCGGTAGGAATGGCGGCGTTCATCGCGGCCGGCTACAAAACTCCGCTTACCGCCGTGGTGTTCGTCGCCGAGACCACCGGTGGCCACTCGTACATCATCCCGAGCCTGATAGGCGCCGCGGTCGCGTATGCGATCTCGGGCGAGGCGTCAGTCTCGGGCGACCAGCATCTGCATGAAACCGCGAAGCTCGCGGAGTTATCCGGGATGACGGTGCTGGACGTGATCCAGCGCGGCGTAATCTCAGCACAAGCCAAATCGACGATTCGCGAATTCGTCGCGAGCGTCGCCGCACATCATCGGCACACGATCTTCCCGGTGTACGACGGCGATAAGCTAGTTGGGACAATTTCAGTGTCCGATCAAAGCCGCGTCGCGCCCGGGGATTGGGACAAGGTCACCGTCGGCGAGGTCACCGACCGCGGCGCAATCCGCGTGATGGAAGACTGCGACCTGAGCGAAGCCTTGCGCCTGCTGGTGCGCGAGCGCAGCGCGCAATTGCTGCTGGTGACCGACAGCGCCGGCGCCCTCCGGGGCATTATCACCAAGACCGATATCCTGCGCGCAGTCGGGATGGCCGCGGACGCGGCGCCTCATTGAAACTTCGGCATGACCCGATCCGCGAACAGGCGCATTGCCGCGAGCACGTTCTGATGGCCGCTGATGCCGCCGATTTCGAACCAGCAGACTAATCGTGAGAAGCCGAACTGCTCTTTCAGTTGCGCGATTCGGTCGATGCAGTATTCGGGGTCGCCGAAAATCCCCATGATTGAATCGACGGTCGAGTAATCGATCGTGTGCAGACGGTTGCGGACCTTCTGGAACTCCGCCTGCGCTCCGGCGGCGAGGCTTTCAGGCTCGATGATTTCGCTGACCGCGTTGAAGTAGTTGCGCAGACTCGGCTCGATGGTTGCTCTTACCTGCGCGCGGTCGCGTCCGACGAACACCATCAACGCGGCGGCCAGCCAATCGTCGGGACGTTCATGTCCCGCAGCCGTCAGCGCGGTCTCATAGATCTTGAGCCGCTCGGCGAGCACCGGAATCGGATTCACCGGACCGCCGGCGAAGATCGGATAGCGATTCGCGCCCGCAAAAGTGAAGGTGTCGGCGCTATTCGCGGCCAGCCGAATCGGCGGATGCGGCCGCTGGATCGGTTTCGGCACCACTTCGACGCCGTCCACCAGCTTTTGGGTCCACGCCGTTTTGACAGCGGCGAGGCCGTCCTCGAACAGCTCGCGGCTGTCCGCCATCTCGACCCCGTAGCCGCGATAGTTGAGCGGGAAAGCGCCGCGACCCGCTCCAAACTCGACGCGGCCCCCGCTCAACACGTCGAGCGTCGCGACTTCCTCGGCCAGCCGGATCGGATGATGCAGCGGCATCAGATTGACGGCCATGCCGAGGCGGAGGTTGGTTGTGCGCTCGGCAATCGCGGCGAGCAGCATCAGTGGCGTGGGCATCACGGAAAAGCGCGGCGCGAAATGTACCTCGGCGAGCCACACGGTGTTGAAGCCGAGCCGGTCCGCCTCCGTAGCTTCCGCGATCAACTCGCGATAGCGCTCAGTGGTGATTTGATTGGCGGCTTCGGGAAGCTGGTAGAAGATGTCGAACTTCACCGCGCTGCTCAATAGGCGCCGAGCGTGGCGACGCGCTCGCGATGGAACGACGGCGAGCCGAAGTACGACTCGTTGAAGCGCGCGCGTTTGAACCATAGATGCATGTCGTGCTCCCAGGTGAAGCCGATTCCGCCATGCATCAGGACGGCGCGATCAGTGCCGCGGCTGTAGATCTCGCACAGGCGCGCCTTCGCCATCGCCGCCACGCGCGACGCGTCGGCGGCGCCGGTGTCCAGGGCGTAGGCGGCGTACCACAGCATCGCGCGCGCGGGCTCGAGGTCGGCGACGATTTCGGCCGCCGCATGCTTGAGCGCCTGGAACGATCCGATCGGCTTGCCGAACTGTTCGCGGACTTTCGAGTATTCGACCGCCATCTCGAGCGCGCGCTCGGTGCCACCGAGCGAGTCGGCGGCGACCGCGACCGCGGCAACATCGACTAGCTTTGCGAAGAGGCCGGCGCCGCCGCCCAGCCGCTCGGCGGGAGCGCCTTTGAGCTCGACGCTCGAAACGCGGCGCGTCAGATCGAGATTCTTCAGCGAACGAATCGTCACGCCCGCCGCTTTAGAATCGACGACGAACAAAACAATATCGGAATCAAGTTTAGCGGCGACGACGATAAAGTCCGCGACGTTGGCATACGGCACCAACATCTTGGCGCCGTTGAGACTCCATCCCGCGCCGCTTTTCATCGCGCTTGAGTGGATATCGCGCGCGTCGATGCTGCCGGCGCTCTCGACGACCGCGAGCGTGCCGATTGTCTTCCCTTCGGCGAGCGCGGTGAGCCATTTCGCATTGAGTTGCTCGGAACCGCCGAGTTTCAGCGCGCTCGCTGCGAGCACCGACGAGAACAGGAACGGCCCCGGCATCGCCGCGTAGCCGCCCTCCTCGAGGATCATCGCCATGTCGAGCATGCCGAGTCCCGCGCCGCCGAATTTCTCGGGAACGATCAAGCCGGTCCATCCAAGCTTTGCGATTTGCTCGTAGAGTTCGCGCGGATAGCCGTCTTCGGTGGCCATAGCTTTGCGCACGAACGTGGTCGGGCATTCGCCGCTCAGAAATGCGCGCGCGCTTTCCTTGAGCTGCTGTTGTTCTTCGCTTAGTCCGAAATCCATTGTCGATCCTTTTGATTGTGCATGAGCCGCAGAACCCTCACCTGCCGGCCGCGTCTCCCGTAAAATAACGGGCGAGGTAGGACGGAATTATCGCGACTTCGGCATCTTCAGGCCGCGCTCGGCGATTATGTTTTTCTGGATGTGCGAGGTGCCGCCGCCGATCACCAGGCCCAGCGAGAACATCCACTCGTACGGCCAGTAGGCGTGATCAAGCGCGGCTTCGTCGTCGCGCGAGAGCATCGAGTAGTCGCCCATCGCCTCCATCGCGGCAGTCGCGAGGTCGTGATTCAGCTCGGTGCCGACCAGCTTGTTGATCATCGCCTCGATCCCCGGATTCTTGCCGCGAATCTGATCCGTGAGCTGGCGCAGCGCATGAAAGCGCATCGCCTCGACGCGAATCTCCAGCTCGACGAGGCGCTGGCGAAATACCGGATCCTCGGTAAGCGGACGCCCGCCGCGCGTGATCGATTTGGCCAGCGCCAGCAGGCGATTGAAGCGCTGCTCGCTGCCGCTGGCGGAGCCGAGCATGTTGCGCTCGTGAAAGAGCGTGGCGTTGGCGACGATCCATCCTTCATTGAGCTTGGCGACGAGATTTTTGCGCGGCACGCGCACGTTGTCGAAGAAAACTTCGTTGAAACCGCGATCGCCGGTCATCTGCACCAGCGGACGCACCGTGATTCCGGGCGTGTGCATGTCGATGAGGATGTACGATATCCCGCGATGCTTGGGCGCCTCGGGGTCGGTGCGCACCAGGCAGAACATCATGTCGGCGTATTGCGCGCCCGAGGTCCAGACTTTCTGGCCGTTGACGACGAACTCGTCGCCGACGATTTCCGCGCGCGTTTTCAGTGAAGCCAAATCCGAGCCCGCGCCCGGCTCCGAATAACCCTGGCACCAGATTTCCTCGGCGGTCAGGATTTTCGGCAGGTAGCGCTGCTTCTGTTCCTCGCTGCCCCACGAGATGAGCGTCGGCCCGAGCATCCCGAGTCCCGATGCGCCGACGTTGTACGGCGCCCTTGCGCGCACCATCTCGTCGTTGACGATCGACTGCCGCACCGGGTCCATCGCCTGCCCGCCGTATTCTTTCGGCCATGCGAGCGCGATGTAGCCGGCTTCGTGCAGGCGGCGCTGCCACGCTTTCGCGCGCGTGAGCCAGGTCTTGTCTTCGCGGCCCTCGCGAGTGTCGGAGAGCCCGCTGGTCGGCATGTTCTCGGCGAGCCAACAGCGGACCTTTAGCCGAAATGCTTCTTCTTCAGAGGTGAATTGAAGATCCATGTGCTAGACGCTCCTGCGGTCGTGATCGATTTGCGCGCGTACCGCGGCTTCGCCCAGCATAGTCAAAACCGCGCCACCGCGAAAACCGCGCATCGCATGCGAGAGCCGCCGCCGGCGACCGATTGCCCGCTGAAATCAGCGTTGTTAGAGTTTGAAGTCGATCAGCAAGATTCGGCAACAGACCGGGGTTTACGAAAGATGGCGACGACGATCACGAGCGAATGCATCAACTGCGGGGCGTGCGAGCCGGAGTGCCCGAACACCGCGATCTACGCTGGCGGAGTGCCGTGGGAGCTTAACGGCACGCCGGGTGCCGCAATCGCGCAGGACATCTATTATATCGTCCCATCGAAGTGCACCGAGTGTGTCGGCTTCCACGACCATGAGGCGTGCGCGGCGGTTTGCCCGGTGGATTGCTGCATTCCCGATCCCGCAAACCTCGAGAGCGAAGGTGTGCTGCTCGCGCGCGCCCGCGAACTCCATCCGGAGACGACGTTCCCCGACGACGCGCCGTCGCGATTTCGCAAAGAAGGCGGTGGCGAAACGGCAACGCCCGCGGCCAATGGCGCGGCAGTCGCAGCGGCGCCGGCGCCGGCGGCACCCAAGCCGGCGGCTAAAGCGACGCCCGCTCTGCCAGCGGCCGCAACGACTTCAGCCGCGAGCGCGGAGTTCAATCCGCTGGCGTGGGAAGTCCCCGTTATCTGCAAGGACTGCAACGAGCCGTGGACGATCCCATATCGCCTGTTCGAGAAAGGCGTCGTCTTCCATTGCCCGTCGTGCTCGGGCTCGTACGTACCGAAAACCGCGATGTACCGCGCGGTCAAAGAAACCTTCGAGGGCTTCTACAATCGGCGGCGGGCCGATCGCGAAACGTTCGAGCGCAAGCGCGCGCGCGAAGCGGCGGCGTTCGAAGCGAAGCAGGCGGCCGAGATGGAAGCATTCAAGCAAAAGCTCGAGGAGCTCGCGCATTCGATGAAGCCGGCGGGCAAGTTGGTGAGGCCGACCGGCATCGCGTCGATGTTCACGTAGGAGAAATCAGCCGAGCGCGGGAACCTCGAATACGTAGCCGAGGCTCTTTAGCTGCTCGCGGATTTCCTCGATATGCTCGGGGCCGCGAGTCTCCAGTTCCAGCATCACGCGGGCGCCGCCGATAGCGACGTCGCGACGGGTGCGATCGTGATCGATCGCGCGAACATTGGCGCCGGTTGCGGCGATCGCCGACACCAGCTTGCCGAGTTCGCCCGGCCGATCGCGCAAATCTACCGCCACTCGAAATAGCCGCCCCACCTTCACCAGGCCGTGACCGATGATCCGATCGAGCAGGTTGATATCGATATTGCCGCCGCTCACGACCAGCACCACGGTCTTGCGTTTCAGTTCGTCCTTCAGTTTGAGCGCGCCCGCGAGCGCCGCGGCGCCGGCGCCTTCGGCGAGCAGCTTCAGCCGTTCGAGCATCAACAGCACGGCCTCGCCGATTTCGAAATCGTCAACCGTGACCGCGCGCTTGACGCGGCCGCGAATCACCTCGAACGGAATCGCGCCGATGCGGCCGGTGGCCAGACCGTCGGCGATGGTATCGACCGGCCGGCCAATCGATGCGGGCGCGCCGGCGGCAAGACTCGCGGACAGTTGCGGCGAGCCCGCGGCCTCGACGCCGATCACTTCGGCGTTGGGCGCGCGTATCGCAAGCGCCGCCGTGATTCCCGCTATCAGCCCGCCGCCGCCGACCGGAACGATCACAACGTCCGGCGCAACTTCGTCGGCGATTTCCAGGCCGACGGTGCCCTGCCCCGCGATCACATACGAATCATCGTACGCGTCGATGAAAGTGGCGCCGCGCTCGATGCACATCTTCGACGCGGCCGCGCGCGCCTCCTGGTAATCGACGCCCTCGAGCACGACCGACTGGCCGTAGCTGCGGGTCGCGTCAATCTTCGCAATCGCGGCGCTCGTCGGCATCACGATCGTTGCGCTCACGCCCGCGCGAGTGGCGGCGTAGGCGAGCGCCTGTCCGTGATTCCCGGCGCTCGCGGCGATTACGCCGTGCGACTTCTGCTCCCGCGTGAGCGTCGCGAGCCGATTGTAGGCGCCGCGAATTTTGAATGAGCCGGTCTTCTGCAGATTTTCCGGCTTGATCAGCACCCGGGCGTCGAGGATTCGGTCGAGCGTCGCGCTACGAATCAGCGGCGTCGGCTTGATGATGCCGTCGAGACACTGGCGCGCCTTTTCGATTAGGTCGGGCATCGATGAACGAACGGACGCCATCGACGGTCTAGTGATGAACGGGCGGAGTGAATTGGCGTTGCGCGGCAGTCCCAAAGGCGTCGCCGTCGAAGTCGATTTGCGTGCAGGCGCCGGTCTTGTAGTCGAGATCGAGTAACAGGTTGCGAATCGCGCGCCGCTTGATCGATGCGATGAGGCCGGCAATCGCCTGCGGATCGGCGGTCGAGATCGCGGCGACTTCGGCGGCGTCGAGATTGCTGACGCGGCAGAACTCGCGCGCCTGGTCCTCGTTCGAGAACGCGAGCACTCCCGCCCACGCCGCTCCTTTTTCCTGAAAGACGATCAGCGCGCCCGCGGAATCGAGCAGCAGATGCAACTCTTTGGGAATCGAGAGACTCACGCGCCTTCGACCGTGAGCTTGCCCGTGCGAATCGCCGCCGCCCGCTCGCGCACCAGCGCGGGATAAGTGTAGTAGTGATCGCCGCTGAGGTTCAGGAACGAATCGATGTCCACGTCATCGAGCTCGAGCTCCGCGATGGCGCGATCGGCGGTCTTGCGGTCGGGAGCTTTGACGATCGAATCGTAAAGCGTGCGGCCCTGCGCGGACTGAAAATCATCGCGCGGCGGAAGTCCGTCGGCGCCGAGTTTGCCCGCATGAAAATTGTCAAGGATGAAGCGCAGCGCCTTCAGTTCGTGGCGCAGGATGTCGATAGGTTTCAGCGAATCGCGCGGCATGCCGCGAGCTTATCGCCGCAAGCCGCGATGATTCAATCAGTCACCCTTGATCAGGCGATGGATTGCGCTCAGGTGGCGCTGCGAGTCGCGCTTGCGCCCCGCCGCTTCGTACATCTCGGCGGCGTTGCGATGGGCCTCGACGTTGGTCGGGTCGCATTCGAGCGTGCGTTGAAAACCTCGCAGCGCATTCTGATACTCGCCCTTCTTGCGATAGAGCAGACCAAGTTTCAGGTGCACGTCGGCGCTCGCGGGAATGATCGCGGCCGCGCCGAGCAGATGACGCAGCGCGCCGGCCAAATCGCCTTCGCGTTCGAGCAGCGTGGCGAGGCGCATGTGCGCCTCGAAGTTGCCGGGCTCGCGGCCGACCAGCTCGCTGTAGATGTTGAGCGCCTTTAGCGGGTCCTCGTCGGCCACCCGGCGCGCTTCCTCGAAACGCTCGCGCACGCGCGCGGGCCCGAAGCCGTCCTCGACTTTGCCGGGCTGATAGCTGCGCTCGAAATCGAAGATCAACTGGCCGGTCTCCGCCTCGATGAGCGAGGGACCGTCGCGCACGACGATGCGCCCCTCGTCGTTGACGAGTTTCAGCGAGGTGACTGATCGATCGGGATCGACCAGCGTGCGCACTCGCTCGAGCGTTCGCTGGATCGGGTCGATGTGCTGGCGCGTGCCGAGCAGTTCCTTGGCCATGCGCATCTCGAGCAGATCGTTGAATGCGAAACGATAGTTGCGGCCGCCCAGATTCAGCGGACGCACGAGATTGCGTTTGACCCAGTAGCGAATGCGCTCAGGCGTGACCGCGAGAATCCTCGCCGCCGTACGCGTGGAAAAAGTCTCGCCCACACCACCCGCCTCTGCCGTCATCTTCACCACCAACGGTCGAAGAGTATAGCAGTCGAGCGCGTGCTCTCAACGAGGGGTGCCGCGATTTCTCAACACCTGTGGAGCGCCGGAGACTCAGCCGCGAATTTCCTTAAGCGCGCGCGCCACACTGACTACGGCGTTGACGCCGTTCTTCGCATTCTCGATTCGCGCGACGGCCTGCTCATCGGTCATCGCGGGTCCTATGATTGAGAGGCCGACTGGCTTGTCGAACTCGAGCGACAACTCGATGCCCGCGCGGGCGATCGCATGGGCGATCACTTCGTCATGATTGGTCTCGCCCTTGATCACCGCGCCGATCATCACGACGCCCTCGATTTCCTTGCGCCGCAGCAGCGCTTTCACGACCGGCGCCATGTCGTAAACGCCCGGCACCTTGACCACGCGCGCGACTTCGACGCCGAGCGACTCGGCGTGGCTGCGCGCCCGCTGTTCCATCGGGGTGGTCACTTCGGAATTGAACTCCGAAACTACGAACGCGATTTTCATTTTTTTTACTGGACGCTCGCCAGCTCAACTGTGACGGCGTCGCGAATCTCGACGCCGTTGCTTTTCAGATACGACTTCAACGCGGGAATCGGATGCTCCCCATAGTGGACGATGGACGCGACGATCGCGGCGTCGGCCATGCCGCTCGTGAACGCGTCGCGCAGGTGCGAAGGTTGGCCCGCGCCGCCGGACGCGATCACCGGAATCGAGACGGCTTCGCTGATGCGGCGAGTGATCTCGAGATCATAGCCGAGCTTGGTGCCGTCGCGATCGATCGAGTTGATGCACAGTTCGCCGGCGCCGAGCCGCTCGCCTTCGAGCGACCATGCCAGCGCGTCGCGGCCGGTCGGCTGGCGTCCACCGTCGATCACGACTTCGTAGCCGGTCGGCACTTGCGCACGCACGCCGGTTTTCTGTACCTGCATCGAGAGCACGATGCACTGACTGCCGAACGCGCGCGCGCCCTCCGAGATGATTGCGGGATTGCGCACCGCGCCGGAGTCGATCGAAACTTTCTCGGCGCCCGCGAGCAGCACGGCGCGCATGTCGTCGAGCGTGCGCAGTCCGCCGCCGACGCTGAACGGAATGAAAATTTCGCGCGCCACCGCACGGACTACATCGAGCATGATGCCGCGGCGCTCGTTCGACGCGGTGATGTCGTAAAAGACGATCTCGTCGGCGCCTTCCTTATAGTAGTAACGCGCCATCGCGACCGGATCGCCCACATCGACGTTCTTGAGGAACTGCACGCCCTTGGTGACCTTGCCGTCGCGCATATCGAGACACGGAATGATTCGCTTCGCGAGCATCGTCAGCAGCCCATCCGGCAGAAGTTGTCGAGCAGTTTGAGGCCGGCCGTACCGCTCTTTTCGAGATGGAACTGGGTCGCGATCACGTTGTCGCGCGCGACCGCCGCGGTGAACGGAACGCCGTAATCGCACCTGCCAATCGCGATCGAAGGGTCGTCGGGAATCGGATAGTAGGAATTTACGAAATAAAAGTGAGTGTTGTCCGGCACACCGGCGAAGACTCGATGCGGCCGCGTCTGGCGCACACGATTCCATCCGATTTGCGGCACCTTGAGCGGACGACCGTCGATCGAGCGCGGATAGCGCTCGACCCGGCCGGCGACGATGCCGAGGCATTCTGCGCCGTCCTCCGCGCTGCGATCGAACAGGACCTGGATGCCGATGCAGATGCCGAGGAACGGCTTGCCGGCCCGGGCGACGTCGTTGCGCAGAACCTCGGCGAGTCCGAGCGCGCGCAGATTTTCCATCGTGGCGCCGGCCGCTCCGACGCCCGGTAATATCACGCGATCGGCGGCGACGATGCGCTCGGCGCGATCTGTAATCTCGGATTTGTGGCCGAGAAATTCGAGCGCGCGCTGAACGCTGGTGAGGTTGCCGGCCTTGTAATCGACGATTGCTATCATCGCTCTATCCAGAAAAGCGATCATAGCTGGAGTCGCATCGCCACCCAAGGCGGCCCGACAGGCGCTAGGCCCGAGGCGTCGAGGCCTAGTCGGGATTCCCGCCCTCGACCGAGTTCTCCAGCACCGCGCCGGTCTTTGCGTCGATTCCGACTTCGTGCTTCGCAGTGTGATGGCTAATCACGAACGAGTAGCGAAGTCCGCTGCCGCCGGATTCCTGCTCGAGTTCCTCCGAGACGATTTTGCCCGGATAGGTCTTGAGTGCGGTCTCGCGCGCCTGCGCGAGTGTAACCTTTGCGTCCGGGAGATACTGTTCACCGTTCAGGGCGAAGGCGGTGCCGGTCAACAGGGTGGCGGTCACAAGGCCGAGAAAAAATCGGCGATATGTATGCATGGCCTGATCATAGCTGCATAACGCCGCCGGTCAAAGTCGAGCGGAACCGATCAGATTTCGGCGCGGATGTCCCGCTGGTCGGAAAGCACGCGCACGTTTACGTGACGCTCTTCGGAGTCGCCCAGCGATCCCCAGTGCATCGCGAAGTTCTCGAGCTGGACGTCGGGATTGAAACGCTCCGACACGCCCATCACGACTTCGTCAACGCTGAGCAGAAACGCCATGCGCGCGATCGCATAAACCTGGTCGTTCGAAACGACCACCAGCGGGGTGACGGCGCGGCCGTGATCCTCGCAGACTTTGACGACCTTGCTGAACAGTTTGCCTTCCGCGTCGCTGAAAATCTGGCCGCCGTCGCTGGACGCAAGTCCCTTCTCGGTTCTTACGGTCAGCGCAATCAGCTCGGCGTCGTCGCGCTCGGACAGGTAGCGATGCAGATGCGCGAGATTATTCGGATCGCGAATCGCAATCAGCTTCTTTTGCGGCCCAAACAAGCCGAGACCGACCGAATCGATCTGGCTTTCCTCGATCAGTTGCAGATTGAACTTCTCGGGTTCTTCGCCGTAGGCGTGCACGGCCTGCCCGTTGATCTTTTCCGAGATCTCGAAAATCACGAACAGTGCAAGCGTGAAGCTGATTCCCGAGATCGTTGCGACCTGCTTGGTGAACAGATTGATCACCGCGGTTGCGAACAGCACCGTGAACGTCAGCGCCAGGCCGAGCGGGAAGTCCTGGCCCCAGGGGCGGAACCATTTCAGATTGAGCGGCATCCGCCACATGCGATGGTACTTGTCCCTGTAGCGAAGAATCAGCACCGACAGCGTTTTGAAAACGAAGCTCCAGATGACGCCGAAAGCGTAGGCCTCGCCCAGCACGAACATGTCGCCGCGCGAGAGCACGATGGTGGCGATTTGCAGCATCGCGACCATGTTCACGATGCGATAGTTGGTGCCGTATTTCTTGTGCGGATGGCGGAACCAATCGAGCAACACGCCGTCTTCGGCGACGCGAGTCAGCACGCCGGTCGAGCCCACGATCGCGGTGTTGACGGCGCCCGCGAGGATCAGGAAACCGACGAACACCACGAATGCGCGCAGCGCGATCCGCGCCCACAGCGGCCCGACCATGAACATCGCGAGCCCGCCGATCAGGTCGTCGCCGTAGTTCGACATCCGGACACTGTCAGGGATGATCATCACCGCGAAAAACGACACCAGCGAAGTCAACAGCAGACTGTAGATGAAGATGACGAGTCCCGTGCGCAGCAGGTTCTTGAGCTTGGGCGCCTCGATCTCGCGATTGATTTGTGCCAGAGATTCTTCTCCCGACATCGCGAGGATCGAGTGGCCGAATGCTATCAGGATGCCGAGTGCGCCGATGGTGCGCGCACCGGGAAAGTGCTTGAGCCATCCAAGCGAATCGTCGGTGAACTTCAGTTCCAACGGCGGCAGATGCGCACCGCGAACGAAGATCGTCAGCCCGCACCATGCGATCATGATCACGGCCATCACGGTCGTGACCTGCATGATCCGCATTGCCTTGCCGCTCGATTCCTCGATACCGAGAATGTTCTGGCGCCAGAAGTACACGGTCACCGCGATTGCGAAAAAGGCTGCCGAAAAGTCCGGCGGCAGCACGATGCCGAGATGCGCCAGCTTGAGCAGCTCGTTCATCAGACCGACCAGGTATTGGCCAGCCGAGACGCCGCTTATCGGCCCGGTCAGAATGTAGTCGAACATCAGGGCCGACACCGAGATTTTCGCCAGCGTCGAGCCCATCGCTTCCTTGACCACGCGATAGACGCCGCCGCGCGTGAACATCGAGCACGATTCCACGTACACCGCGCGCACCGCGTACGAGAACAGCATGACGGCGAGAATGAAATATGGCGCGGAGCGTCCGCAGGCCTGCTCGACGATGCCGCCGATGTAGTAGGCGGTCGAGGCGAGGTCGCACAGCACGACCGCGGATGCTCGCCAGAACGAAATGAACGCGAGCATTCCGGTGGTTACGACGATTGCTTTGGTTTCTTTACCGAAGGTCGCCTGCGGCTGAGCCCGCTCGGCGCCAAGGATTTTTGGACTGGCTGCCAAGTTATAAATCTCCCGAGCAAACGCCGAAAATCGCGGCGATGCACGGCTTTCAATCTGCAAGATGCAGACCGCAATGATTGCGTATGATTCGATTGGTATTCCTGAATCCGAACCTGCGGACCGCAATGGGTTGCGCAACTTGGATCGTGCAACTTGCAATATCAGAACCGCGGGCGCTCTTGATGCTGCCAGCCCATCGAGCGGTAGAATGCAAACTGCACAGCAGCTAACCGGGGAAACGTTTGGCTAACATTCTTGTCGTCGATGACGACCGAAATATCAGACGCGTACTCGCCGCGAGTCTCGAGTCTGCCAATCATCAGGTGACGGTCGCCGAGAATGCGGAGCGGGCACTGGAATTGCTCTCGGCATCGTCGCCCGCGGTAGTCGTCTCCGACGTCCGCATGGCGGGGATGGGCGGGCTGAAGCTGCTTGAAGCGATCAAGCGGCTCAACCCCGCGCTGCCGGTGGTGATGATGACGGCGTTCGGCTCGATTCCGGACGCGGTCGAGGCGATGCGCCTGGGCGCGTACGACTACGTCACCAAACCGTTCACAGCGGACCATATAGTGCAGGTCGTCGCACGCGCGCTCGAAGTTCATGAACTCCGTTCCGAGAACAAAGAGTTGCGCGATCGGATCGAGAGCCTGACCGAGCCCGAACCGTTTCTCACCTACAGTCCACATTCGCGCAAGCTCGCCGAGACCGCGGCGCAAGTGGCCGACAGCGACGCGACTGCCTTGATCACCGGCGAAAGCGGCACCGGCAAGAGCATGTTGGCGTCGTACATCCACCGCTTGAGTCCACGCAAGAACGGGCCGTTCGTGCAGGTCGCGTGCACGACGCTCAGCGAGCATCTGCTCGAGAGCGAGCTGTTCGGACACGTGCGCGGATCGTTTACCGGCGCGATTAAGGACAAGCCCGGCCGTCTCGAAGCGGCCGAGGGCGGAACGGTTCTGCTCGACGAGATCGGCGACCTGACGCCGGTGGTTCAATCCAAGCTGCTGCGTTTTCTGCAGGAGCGGACGTTCGAGCGCGTCGGCGGCGCGCAAACGATCAAAGTCGATGCGCGCATAATCGCCGCGACCAATCAGCATCTCGAGCAACTGGTCAAGGAGAAGCGCTTCCGCGAGGATCTCTACTACCGCCTCAACGTGATCGAATTGCAGGTGCCTGCGCTGCGCGATCGGCCCGGTGAAATCCTGAAGCTGGCGGAGCATTTCGCCGCGCAAGCCGCGCAGACGCATCACAAGCACGCCCATTCGCTCGCGGCCGAGGCGCGTGAAGCGCTGGTGTCCTACTCGTGGCCGGGCAACATCCGCGAGCTGCGCAACGTCATGGAGCGCGCGGTAATCCTCAGCCGGGGCGAGACGATCACTCTAAGCGATTTGCCCGACAAAATTCTCGCGTCGCCCGATAAGCTCGATCACAGCCACACGCTGGAACAGATGGAGCGCCGCCACATCGAGGTGGTCCTCGAACAGGCGATGACGCTCGAAGAAGCCGCCGAGATGCTGGGGATCAACGTCGCGACATTATGGCGTAAGCGCCGGAGATACGGACTGGACTAGAACGGCACCGGCGCGCTCCGCGATGGAGACGCGCCGGTATTCAGAGCAGGCGATCGGCAGGACTACTTCTTGTTCATCGCGGCTTCGAGACGGCTGTGACTCTGCACGCACACGCCGAGGCTGGTGAACGGACTCGGCCAATCGTTCTTAACGCAATATGGCAGCGCTGCCATATCGTTATCAGAGTAACCGCGCGCCGTAAGATCCTTCCTGATGCAGTCGCTGTGCGCTTTGTTGGCGCCCGCGACGACGGCGGCATCGTCGGCAGCTTCGATAATTAGCGCGTTGCGAAGGGCGATCTTCACGGCGGGATCTTCGCTCTTGCCGAGTAGGCCGGCGACGCTGCTCGAGGGACCGCAGGCCCCGACCGAGTCAACAAATGCCTCTTCGAGACCGACCGTGCTGAGATCTTTTGCGAACCCTACACCGGCCGCGGTAAACAGCATACTTGTTGCGATCAATGCCACAGCAAATCGTTTCATTGCACTCGCCCTCCAGGTTGAGATGTGATCCAGCAAAAAGGGAAAACGCCATCGTTGCCAATCTACATTTTATCTGTATGATCCGGCGGCCAAAAAAGTCCAACCGACGCGACCAATTTTGTCCCGACGAGGCACACGGCTTGACGATAACTGCCGCTTGATGAAAGTGTCGCCTCAGATCAGACGAGAGGAAATTCATCATGGCCAAAACCGCACTCGCTTGCACTATTCTCCCCGACAGCCCGCCGGCGCGCCTAATCGAATGGTCGCGCGCGGCGGAGGACGCGGGCTTTTCCGGGGTCTTCATGACCGAGGCGAACAACGACTCGCTGGCGTGTTCGCTCGCGCTCGGGCTTCACACCAAGCGAATCAAACTCGGCACCGCCATCACCAACATCTACCTGCGCCATCCGATTCTGCTCGCCAACGAGGCCGCCGCCGTCCAGGAATTTACCGGCGGACGATTCATCCTCGGCCTCGGCACCGGCCATCGCGAGGGCAATTCGGCGCTCGGAATCGAGATGGGAGTTCCGCTGACCAGGATGCGCGAAACGGTGAAGACGCTCCGCGCCGCGCTCGACGGCGGCAAGACCGGCCCGCGCGTCGGCACCAAGCTGCCGCTATACCTGGCGGGCGTCTCGCGCCCGATGGTCAAGCTGGCCGGCGAGATCGGCGACGGCGTCATCTTCAACTTCTTTCCGCCGGCGCGGGTCAAGCAAGCGCTCGGCGAATTGGCCGAAGGCGCGAAGATCGCCGGCCGCGACGCCAGGCAGATCGAGGCGACGCTGTTCGCGACCGCATTTATTTCCGATGATCTCGAAGCGGCGCGGCGTCCCGCGCGCAAGCTCCTGTCACGCTACGGCGCATTGAAGTTCTACGGCAACATGATGGCGCATGCGGGCTTCGAGCGCGAAATCTCGGCGATTCGCGCGGCCGGCCGTGACGCCGACGCGGCTATTGCGGCGGTCAGCAACGAGCTAATCGACGCAACCCTGTTGGTGGGCTCGGAGTCGCGCGTTCGCGATCGCTTGCACGAGCTATGCGCGCCGGGAATCGGCACCGCGATCGTCTTCACCAATCCAGTCAACGAAGACCGCAACGCCGCCGTCCTGCGAACAATCCGCGCGCTCAAGCAGTAGCGGAAACGCCGGTTACGGGATGTCTTCCTCACTGCCCGTGTTCTCGTCGCTGGGGTTGCGGGCCAGCGCGACCCGATCGAAGAAGTGCTTGATGCGCCGGGCGTTGACGCCAAAATCGCCGATCCCGTCGCGCGACTTCGATCGCATCTCGATCAGGCTCGAGCCGTCGGGAGTCGGCCGAATCTGGATCACGATGTCGTCGTTGAAATGGAACAGGCGCGAAGTCGAGACCGCCTCGAGCGTATCCGTGACCGGATCAGAGTAGGTGATCTTCCACGTCGGAATCGCCTGGGCGACCTCGGTCACGCGCTTGAACGCGTCGGCCGGTGACAGGCGCTCCTTGATTGGGCCTATCGCGCCGTAACCCGCCTGCTGCCGGTCGGCGTACTTCGCCTTGTCGTATTTCATGTCGCGATTCGGCTCGTGCTGCAGCTTCTGTGCGTTGACGAACTCGGGCGAGTTGTCGAAATCGGTCGTGATGTCGTTGATGGGCGGATACTTGGAACCGCGCAGCACCGTCACAATCAACGGCAGCGCTATCACGGCGCAGACCACCGTACCGAGCACCGCGCGATTGCGTCCGGCTCGCGCCTGCGGTGTGCGGGTCAGGAAAATCGCGAGCAGGCCGACGAAGAAACCCAGGATGCTCAGCAGAAATCCGAGGGCGAATAGCTGGAACCCCCTGAACGGCACAAGCACGTAGAAATGCGCGCCGACCATTCCCGCCGCGATCATCGCGATCGCCAGGATGGCGTCAAAAAATGCGAGCCATGCAAATGTCATCCGTTTTTCCCCCGAAAGAGATTTGCGTTCACACTAAGACGCCTGCTTCCTGATTCCCCGTACCACGAATTGCGGCAACACGAATAGAAATGATCCGCCCGCGACCGCGCGATCGATATCGGCGAACCACCCTTCGACCTCGGCTGCCGCGATCTTGCCGGAGTCGCGCGCATACCGCGCGAAGCTCGCCTTCAGCATCGGTAGTGAGCGCCCCGCGGTATCGGCGCCGGCGTGAATCTCGACTTTCACGTCGTCGAGTCCCGCCGCGCGAAATAACCGATAGAGTTGACGTCCTGCCTGCGGCTCCTTGATCGCAATCGCCTTCGACGCGCCGAGGATTCGATCGCTGCGCTCGCGCGCCGCCGCGCCGATATCGAGTGCGATCATGTCCCAGTCGCTATCGACCGCGACGACGATTCCGCCCACTGCCGTCACGCGCGCCATTTCCGCGACAGTATCGGCCGCCGAATCGACATACTCGAGAACATTTTTACACCAGACCCGATCGAACGAGCCGTCCGGAAACGGCAGTGGCGGAAACGCGCTGTGCACGAACTCCGCTGCCAGCTTCGCTTCGCGCGCACGCGCGGCCGACCGCTCGACGAACTCGGCGTTGATATCCACGCCGGTCACTTTGCCGCCGGGAGCCACGCGCCGGGCCAGCTCGAAGGTGGTGTGGCCGGGTCCGGATCCAACGTCGAGCACGCGGAGCCCCGCTTTGAGCTCGAGCGGGCGCAGCAACGGTTCCATCGCGGGATGAAACGCGAGGATCTTGTCGTACGCGCTGTGGCGATCAGAGTCGATCTCGACCCAGTGCTGCTTGTAGTAAGGCTCGGCCATGATCGAAGCACCCTCAGACGAGGCGGAGTTCCTTCATTGCGATGCGCAATCTCTCGGCGGGACCCGCGGTCATCGGCACCAACGGCATCCGCAACTCGTTGGCGCACTTGCCCATGAAGGCGAGCGCTTGCTTGATCGGAATCGGATTCGTCTCGACGAACAGCGCACGCATCAGCGGCAGCAATCGGAAATGGATCTCGCGCGCCTTCGCGAAATCACCGGAGAGCGCAGCCGCCGCAAGATCGTGCATCTCGCGCGGGACTACGTTGCTGCAGGTCGAGATGACGCCCTTGGCGCCGAGTGCAATCAGCGGCAGCGTGAGCGCGTCGTCGCCGGACAGAATCGTTATCCGCTCGCCGCACAGCTTGAGGATGTCGGAGGACTGATCCATCGAGCCCGACGCCTCCTTGATGCCGGCGATATTCTTGATCTCGGCAAGCCGAGCCACGGTTTCGGGCAAGATATTCGACGCAGTGCGGCCGGGGACGTTGTACACGAATAGCGGTAGATCCACGCTCGCCGCGATCGTTTTGTAGTGCCTGAAGATGCCGTCCTGGGTGGGCTTGTTGTAATACGGCGACAGCAGCAGCGCGCCATCCGCGCCCATCTCGCGCGCAGCCGCGGTCAGCCGAATCGCTTCGGCGGTCGAATTCGATCCGGTGCCCGCGATCACCGGGACACGCTTGCGCACCTGCTCGATCGTGAGCTTGATCACGGCTGTCGTGCTCGGCGTGCGTGAGCGTGGCGGATTCGCCGGTCGAACCGCACGGCACCAGCCCGTCGATCCCGCTCTGAATCTGCCATTCGATCAAATCGCGCAATGCGGGCGCGTCCACCTCGCCGTCGCGAAACGGCGTTGCGAGAGCAGTCAATGCGCCATTGAACATCGTTCGAGGCCTCCCGCCCTATTCACTTGACCGCGACCAGCTCGCCGGCGTCCAGCTCAACCATGCCGCTGAAAACCTCGACGGCGTTGCCGGTCATGAAAACGTGATTCGCATCGGGACCATCGGCGCGCCATTCGATTTCAAGATTACCGCCGCGCAGCTCGACCGTCGCGGTCCGCTCGGAGTGATTGGTCAGCACCGCCGCGACCAGCGCCGCGCAGGCCCCGGTGCCGCACGCCCAGGTCTCGCCCGAGCCGCGCTCCCACACGCGCATCTTAAGATTGCGGCGCGAGGTCGCCAGGATGAACTCGGTATTCACGCGGCGGGGGAAAAACGGATGATGCTCGAACTCGCGGCCCAGCGCGGCAAAATCGCGATCCGGTAGTTTGAATACGCCGTCGTCGGCAACGAACAGGACGCAATGTGGATTGCCCATCGAGACCGCCGTTATAGACTCGCGCCGGCCCGCGACCTCGAGCGGGTAGTCGATAACCCGGCCGTCGGCGTTCACCGGGATTTCGCGGCCTTCGAGAATCGGCTCGCCCATATCGACCGTAGCGCTCACGACCGTGCGGCCTTGCAGCCGCAACGCGACCGTTTTGAGCCCGGCGTCCGTCTCGACCACCATCGGATTGGCGCGCACGAGGCCGCGCTCGAACGCGAGCCGCGCGAGGCACCGGATTCCGTTGCCGCACATGTCACCGCGGCTGCCGTCGGCGTTGTACATTTCCATTCGGATGTCGGCGTTGCGCGACGGCACCAGCATGATCAGTCCGTCGCTGCCGATGCCGAAGTGGCGGTCAGAAAGCTTGACCGATAGCGCGGACGGATCGGCGGGACGCGTGCGCATCGCGACTACATAAATGTAGTCGTTGCCGCATCCGTGCATCTTGGTGAATTCGAGCGTTGCCATCGCCTTGCTTTCTCACGCCGGCTTGAGATCGACGATATGCTCGCCGCGAATCTGATCCTCGAAGCTGTCGCGCTCGCGAATCACGTGCACGTCGGCGCCGTCAACCAGTATCTCCGGCGCGCGCGGGCGGCTGTTGTAGTTCGACGACATCACGAACCCGTAAGCGCCGGCGCTCATCACCGCCAGCAGGTCGCCCTCCGCCGGCTCCGCCATCTCACGCTCGCGGGCGAAAAAATCCCCGCTCTCGCATACCGGACCGACGATGTCCGCCGTCACAGTCCTGCCCGGCTTGCTGCGATCGACCGGGATGATCGAATGATACGCCTCGTAGAGCACCGGCCGAATCAAATCGTTCATCGCACCGTCGATAACGACGAAGCGCTTCACGTCGGTCTCCTTGTTGTAAAGCACGCGCGTCACCAGCACGCCCGCGTTGCCGACCATCACGCGTCCGGGCTCGGTAATAATTTTGAGCCCGAGACCCGCGATTGGCTTCAGCAGCGCGTGCGCGTATTCCGACGGCGGCGGCGGCTGCTCCTGGTAAGGAATTCCGAGCCCGCCGCCGAGATCCAGATACTTGAGCGCGATTCCCGCGTCGCGCAATCTGCCGACAATCGCGGCGACCTTCCGGCCCGCTTCGGCAAACGGCGCCATCTCGGTTATCTGCGATCCGATATGCGTGCTGAGCCCGACGATTTCGAGCTGCGCCAGCGCGCTCGCCTCCGCGTAATATTCGTCCACCTGCGAAAGCGGCACGCCGAACTTGCTGTCGCGATGACCGGTCGAGATGTGCGGATGCGTGCCCGGATCGAGATCCGGATTCACCCGGAGGCTGACCGGCGCGCGCCGCTTCATCCGCCCCGCGACCTCGGCGATACGATGCAGTTCCGGGCGCGACTCGACATTGATCATCAGGATGCCGGCCTCGAGCGCGGCCGCGATCTCCTCGTCAGTCTTGCCGACGCCGGAGAAAACAATCTTGCGCGGGTCGGCGCCGATTCTGAGGCATCGCATCAGCTCGCCGACCGAGACGATATCGAAGCCCGCGCCCATCGAGGAGAACAGTTTGAGGATGCTCAGATTCGAGAGCGCCTTCATCGCGTAACAGATCAGGTGGTCGGTGCCGGCGAAAGCTTCGTCGAAGACCCGGAAATGCCGCCGCAGCGTGCGCGCGCTATAAACGAAAAAGGGCGTCTTGATTCGCCGCGCCAGGTCGGCGATTGCCACGTCTTCGGCGTAAAGTTGATCGTTGCGATAGTCGAAGTAGTTCATTTTGATGATGTAGCGATTGGGTGAAGTTCCGTTTCTATCATAGCGCAGCCCCGCGAATAAACGGCGCGCGATGCATTCAGATTCGTGCGGATGCTACTTCAGCGGAACGGGCGTCGGCACCACGAAAGTGTCGGGATTCGGCGGCGCCGAGGGATTCTTGCGCACAATCGCCACGTCATTGGACGGCTCGCTGACGTAGCCGTCGCTCGTGCTGGACGTGACCTGGTAATGATAGGTCTTGCCCATGACGGTCGAGCCGTCGATGAAGGTAAAAGTGTTTTGCACCTGGAACCGCCCTTCGTCATGCACCTGTATGTCGCCAATCTTCTCGGCGGGTTTCCCCTCCTGCGAGCGTGAGATTGAGAAGCTGCCAAGGTCCTTCATCTTGGCGCCGCCGGCGTAGTTTTCGGGACGATCCCAGGTCAACTGAATTCCTTCCTTCTCGTTGGCGGCCTCAAGACCGATTATTTTTTCCGGACGCGCGGCTTCCGGCGGTATCGGTTGTGACTTCACGCCGCAGCCGAGAAACATCACGTTCCCCAAAGCGGCAAGCATGAGCGCGAGGGTCAACAGGATCGTGCGGTTGCGTGTCAGATTCATCGGCGTCCGAGCTCCTTGAGGCGGCGCTTGACTGTGGACGGCGCCGGACCGCCCTCGATCGTGCGCCGCGCGAGCGAGTTCTCGGCGCGCAGAACCGCGATCGAATCGGCGGCAAACGCGCTCGAATGCCGGCGCAGGTCCGCGATGCTCAAATCCTCGAGCGTCCTGCCCGCGGCCGCGGTCTCACGAACAATCGCGCCGACGATTTCATGCGCCTGGCGGAACGCGGTGCCGCGACCGACCAGGTATTCCGCGAGATCCGTCGCCAGCGCAAAACCGCCGGCCGCCGCGCGCATCCGCTTCGCATCAAACCGCAGCGCGGGCCAAAACTTCGCCAGCAGGTCGAGCGCGGGCTTGAGCGCGTCGAGCGCATCGAACACGCGCTCCTTGTCTTCCTGCAAATCCGAGTTATAGGCCAGCGGCAGGCCCTTCAACACCGTCAGCATCGCGACCAGGTCGCCGATCGACGCGTCCGGTCTTGCCGCGGATCAGCTCGAGCAGATCGGGATTCTTTTTCTGCGGCATCATCGAGCTGCCGGTCGAAAACTCGTCGGGCAGCGCGGCGAACCCAAACTCGGTGCTGGTCCAGAGGATTATTTCCTCACTCATACGCGACAGATGCACCTGGGTGAGGGCCGCCGCCGACAGAAAATCGACGACGAAATCGCGATCCGACACCGCGTCCATGCTGTTGGCGGCGATCGCCTTGAAGCCCAACGCGCGCGCGACCATCCGGCGATCGAGCGGCAGCGTCGTGCCCGCCAAAGCGCCGGCGCCGAGCGGCATCACGGCAGTGCGCGCCGCCGCCTGCTCGAAGCGCTCGCGATCGCGGCCGAGCATCTCGACGTAGGCCAGCAGATGATGCGCGAGCGTGACCGGTTGGGCGCGCTGCAAATGGGTATAGCCGGGCATGATCGTCGCGAGGTGGCGCCGCGCGAGCCGAATCAGCGCGGCGCGAAGCCCGGCGACCAGCGCGATCACGCCGGCAATTTCGTCGCGCAGATAAAGCCGCAGGTCGAGCGCGACCTGATCGTTGCGCGAGCGCCCGGTGTGCAGCTTGCGCCCCGGTTCGCCGATTAGCGCAATCAGCCTGCGCTCGATCGCGAGATGGATGTCCTCGTCGGCGATATCGAACTGGAAATGTCCGCGCCCGATCTCATTTTCGATGCGCTCGAGCCCGACCGCGATCGCGCGCGCCTCGCCCGCCTTGAGCAATCCGACCTTCGCCAGCATCTGAGCGTGCGCGAGCGAGCCGCGAATGTCATGCCGAAAAAGCCGGCGGTCGAACGGCAACGATGCGGTGAACGCTTCGACCTTGGGCAGACGGCCGCGCGCAAACCTTCCGCGTATGAGATTTTTCCGGCGAGGATGCACTTTCAATTTGGAACGAACGCGGTAGTTCGCGATGCGCGAGTCAATTGAGCGGCCGCAGCTGGCACGAGCATCCGCGCGCCGCACAACTCATCGAGCCGTCGGGATGCGTGATATGAACGTCCATCTTGTGATGGCAGTGATCGCAATCGCCGGTGCGCGGCCGCGGCACCAGCCTGGGCTGCGGGCGGACGGGCTTGAACTGGATAACCTTGCCCAACGCGATCAGTCCTTCTTCGCGCCCGCGCGCGCCAGCGCTCGAAGCCTCACGCCCGCAAGGCGAATAAAGCCGTCGGCGTCGGCCTGGTTGTATCCGCCCGCTTCCTCGAAGCTCGCGATCTTCGGATCGTAAAGCGAGTTCGGCGATTTGCGGCCGGCAATCCAGACCCCGCCCTTGAAGAGCTTCAGCCGCGCGACGCCGTTCACGTTTTTCTGCGTATCGTCCACCAACGCCTGTAGCGCCTCACGCTCGGGCGCAAACCAATATCCGTAATACACCATTTCGGCGTAGCGTGGGATAAGCGAATCGCGCAGATGCATCACCTCGCGATCGAGCGTGAGCTGCTCGACCGCGCGATGCCCGTGAAAAAGAATCGTGACGCCGGGCGTCTCGTAAACCCCGCGCGATTTGATTCCGACGTAGCGATTCTCGACCAGATCGACGCGGCCGATTCCGTGGCGTCCGGCAATCTCGTTGGCGCGCTCGATGATCGGCGCGGGCGCCAGCCGCTCGCCGTTAATCGCGACCGGATTGCCGGCGGCGTATTCGATCTCGACATACTCGGGCTGGTCGGGCGCATCTTCGGGCGAGACCGTGAGGCGGAACATATCATTGTAAGGCTCGCGCCACGGGTCCTCGAGGATGCCGCCCTCGTAACTGACGTGGACCATGTTGCGATCCATCGAGTACGGCTTCTCGGCGGTCACGGTCAGAGGAATTTTCTTTTCGTTGGCGTAGGCAATCATGTCGGCGCGGCCCACGAACGGCCAATCGGCCCGCCGCCACGGCGCGATAATCTTCAGGTCCGGCGCGAGCCGCGCGAAGGTCAGCTCGAAGCGCACCTGGTCGTTGCCCTTGCCGGTGCATCCGTGGGCGACGGCGTCGGCGCCTTCGGCGCGCGCAATCTCGACCAGCTTCTTTGCGATCACCGGGCGCGCGATCGAGGTGCCGAGCAGGTAGTAACCCTCGTACACCGCATTCGCGCGCAACATTGGGAAGACGAAATCGCCGGCGAATTCCTCGCGCAGATCGACGATATGAAGCTTGCTCGCGCCGGTCTTGAGCGCCTTTTCTTCGAGGCCGTCGGTCTCCTCGCCCTGCCCTACGTCCGCGCAGTATGCGATCACCTCGCAGCCGAAGCGATCCTTGATCCAGCGCAGCATCACCGAGGTGTCGAGTCCGCCCGAGTACGAGAGCACCAGTTTTTTTATTTTTTCGGTTGCCACGATTCGTATGCCGTTATTCCGCCGATGGCGAAATCCGCAAAATTTCGGGACGTATCAGCCAGACCATCACGGCCTTCTGCGCGTGCAGACGGTTCTCGGCTTGATCGAGCACGACCGAGCGCGGTCCGTCGAGGACAGCGTCGGTGATTTCCTCGCCGCGATGCGCCGGCAGGCAGTGCATCACGATCGCACCCTTGCGCGCATGCTTCAGCAGGGCGTCGTTGACCTGGAAGCCCTTGAAGTCGCGCCGGCGCTGGGCCGCTTCCTTCTCACGGCCCATCGAAGTCCAGGTGTCGGTGTAAACCACGTCGGCGTCCTTGACTGCCTCGGCGGGATCGTCGGTGAGCGTGCCGATTTCCTCGTTGCGCAGCCGCTTCATGAATTCTTTCTCGGGCTCGTAGCCCTTCGGACACGCGAGTCGAAGCTCGAACCCCGCGAGCGCCGCCGCCTCGATCCAGCTCTGCGCCAGGTTGAATCCATCGCCAACGAACGCGACCCGCACCTTGGCGAGGTCGCGCCCGAAGCGCTCCTGCAGCGTCATCAGGTCGGCGAGCAACTGGCAGGGATGCAGCAAATCGGTGAGCCCGTTGATGACGGGAACGCTCGCTTCGCGCGCCAGCTCGACCGCGGTCTCATGCGAAAAAGTGCGAATCATGATCAAATCCACGGCCCGCGAAATGTTGCGCGCGACGTCCTTGACCGATTCGCGCTCGCCGATACCGATATCATTCGGCGCGAGATAAATCGCGTGCCCGCCGAGCTGCGCCATGCCGGTCTCGAAGGTGACCCGGGTCCGCAGCGACGGCTTCTGAAATACCATCGCGAGCGTGCGGCCGCGCAGGTACGGATGCTCGAGCCCTATTTTGAGCTCGGCCTTGAGCCGCGCGCCGAGTGCGAGCAGTCCGTTGAGTTCATCGGGCGCAAGCGAGCTGAGATCGAGAAAATCGCGCTTCATTTCGGAATCGGCGCGCTCGTGAACGCATTCTCGATAATCGCGAGGCCGGCGTCGGCTTCCTCGCGCGTGAGGTTCAGCGGCGGCAGCAGGCGCAGTACGTTGCCGGCGGTGCCGTTGACCAGCAGCCGATGCTTGAGGCATTCCTCGACGATGGGGCGCGCGTCGTGTTTGAGCACCACGCCGATGATCATGCCGAGTCCGCGAACTTCGACGATTCGATCGCAGGTGCGCGCAAACTTCGCGAGCCGCTCGATCATGTAAGCGCCAACGCTCGATGCGTTCTCGAGCACGCCGTCCTGCTCGAGCGCGTCGATCACCGCGACGGCCGCCGCGCACGCAACCGGATTGCCGCCGAAGGTGCTGCCGTGACTGCCGGGCGTGAGGCTGGACGCAATCTCGCTGCACGCGATCATCGCTCCTATTGGAAGACCACCGCCCAACGCCTTTGCGAGCGTGACGATGTCGGGTTTGACGCCGGCGTGCTCGAACGCGAAGAATTTCCCGGTGCGGCCCATCCCGGTCTGCACTTCGTCCAGTATCAGCAGCAGTTTGTTGCGGTCGCACCAATCACGCGCCCGCTTCAGGTAGTCCGCGCGCGGCACGACCACGCCGCCCTCGCCCTGGATCGGTTCGATCATCACGGCGACGGTTTCGTCGCGCCGCGCGCGTTCCAGCGCCGCGAGATCGTCGAACGGCGTGAATCTGAAGCCGGGCATCAGCGGCTGAAACCCCTGATGGTACCGCTCCTGGCCGGTCGCGCTGACGGTGGCGAGCGTGCGTCCGTGGAACGATCCGAGCGTCGTCAGAATCTCGAAGCGCCCGTTGCCCCATCGCCGCGCGAGCTTGATCGCAGCCTCGTTGGCCTCGGCCCCGGAGTTTCCCAGAAAGACTTTGCCGTCGCCGAAATGCGTCGCCAGTTTCTCGACCAGTCGCGCCGTCGGCTCGGTGTGAAACACGTTGGAAACGTGCGTGAGCTTTTCCGCCTGCTCCTTGATCGCGCGCACGACGCGGGGATTCCCGTGCCCGAGGCTGGTGACCGCCAGCCCGCAGAAAAAATCCAGGTAGCGGTTGCCGTCGGCGTCGTACAGATACGCGCCGTGCCCGCGCGCGAACGCGAGCGGCAGGCATCCGTACACATCGACCATGTTGCGATGCGTGAGTTCTATTATCTCGGCGTTATTCATCGAGCTTTGCCGCCGCCCTGCGCGCTGCGAGCAGTGTCGCTCAAGGCGGATACCTTCGCCCGGCGCTGCACCACTTCAGTGCCGATTCCCGAGCGGGTGAAGATTTCGAGCAGCACCGCATGCTTGTTGCGCCCGTCGATTATGTGCGTCTTCGCGACGCCCTTGTTCAGCGCCTCGATGCAGCATTCGACCTTCGGAATCATCCCTTCGTGAATCACGCCGCGCGCGATCAAGCGCCGCGCTTCCGCCGCGTCGAGCGTCGAGAGCAGCTTGCCGTCCTTGTCCTTCACCCCTTCGACGTCGCTCAGCAGGATCAGTTTTTCCGCCTTGAGCGCGGCCGCGATCTCGCCCGCCGCGGTGTCGGCATTGATGTTGTAAGTCTGGCCGTCGCGCCCGAAACCGGTCGGCGCGATCACGGGGATGAAATTGTTCGCCTCGAGCGTGCGCAGCAATTCCGGATTCACCCGATCGACTTCGCCGACCAGCCCGATATCGACGCGCGAGCGCTTGCCGTTGTCGTCCGTCACGACCATCCGCATCTTGCGCGATCTGATCAGGTCGCCGTCCTTGCCCGAGAGCCCGACCGCGCGGCCGCCCATCCGCGAAATCGTCGCGACCAGATCCTTGTTGATTCTCTGCAGCACCATCTCGGCCGCTTCCATCGTCGCCGGATCGGTCACGCGCATCCCGCGCACGAAACGTGACTTGAGCCCGAGCTTGCCGATCAGTTCCGTAATCTGCGGACCGCCGCCGTGCACGATTATCGGGTTGATGCCGACCAGGTCGAGCAGCACGACCTCGCGCGCAAAACTCTCGCGCAGCTCCTCGGTCTGCATCGCATGTCCGCCGTACTTGATGACGAACGTTTTGCCGCGAAAGCGCCGAATGTACGGCAGCGCCTCGATCAGCACGTCGGCTTGATTGTGGATGGCCTCTTTCACGCCCTTCGGAACCTCACAAACCTTTCACTGAAAAAAGAAATCAAAACAGTAATACACGCGCGGCGCAATCCATCGCGTTCTCAGTCGTTAATCCGAGTGTAACTGTTGCGAGCGAGCTACAGAATATAGTGGGAGAGATCGGCCGAAGCGCATTGTCAACGTTTTCAAAGGCATCCGTATAGAGCTTCGATCAGCGCCGCGGCGCGCACATCGATCAAATTTCCAGGGAGCATCTGATTCATCGCGTACCCGAAGCCAACAGAAGCATCGGGATCGGCAAAGCCAATCGAACCACCTGCACCACTATGGCCGAACGCCCTTGGATTCGGGCCCATCTTCTGATCCGGCAGCGATAGACCGAATCCCAGACTGAACCGAGTTGGGGTGAGGTTAACAGCGTCTGGGCCGTTCGACTGTTCCGAATAGCAGCGACGGATGCTCTCTTCCGACAGCACCCGGACACCGCGGTAAGTTCCGCCGCACGCAAGTGCACCGTAAAGAGTCGCGAATGCCCGTGCGTTGGTGTGAGCGTTGCCCGCCGGAATCTCAGCGGATCGCCAGCGCCGCGAGTTGGCGACCTTTGCGCTCCAGATTTTCAATATCATCGAAGGGTTGCTTATAGCCTTGGCTGCCACGCTCTCAGGGTCCTTGAAAATCGCCGCGAGATTCTCTTGCTGTTCGCCAGGCATCGGCGGAGGAGAAATTATGTCCGCCACCCGCGAATCTTCGGCGGCGTCAAATCCGATGAAGCAATCTATTTCCAGAGGTCCGGCAATCTCTTCACGCAGATACGTCCCTAGGCTTTTGCCGGTCGTTCTGCGCACTAGCTCGCCAAGCAAATAACCGAAGGTTAGCGCGTGATAGCCGTGCTTCGACCCCGGAGGCCACCACGGAGCCTGGGCGGCAAGCGCACTTGTCATCCTTTCCCAGTCGTAAAGCGCGTCGGAGGGAAGCGGTTGATTGATCGCGGGTAGCCCAGCGCGGTGACTTAGCACCAGTTGAACTGGCAGTTCGCTTTTTCCTGCCTGTGAAAACTCAGGCCAGTAGCGAGCTATCGGGGCATCCAGATCCAGCTTTCCTTGATCGACGAGCCGATGGATACATAACGCAGTCAGTCCCTTGCTCGCCGAATAGACGTTGACGATCGTGTTTCGGCGCCATGGGGATTGAGTGGCTTGGCTCGCAACTCCGGCCCACAGGTCCAAGACCACTCGCTCGTCTATGGTGACCGCGACTGAAGCGCCCACCTCGTGCCGTTCTTGAAAATTCTCAGAGAACGCATTCTTGACGCGTTCGAATGCCGAATCGCAGTGCCCATAAATTTCCATAGCAACTCGTCACTCTACAGCCGACGGGCCACCTCGTGGAACCGAAATTTCAATCGGTGAGCGGACGCGTGCACACCGAACTTGCCGTGCCAGGTTGAGACTCAAGGTTACAGAATATAGCGCGACAGATCTTCGTCCTTGACGATTTCGTCGAGGCGGCCGTGAACGTAGGCGGCGTCGATTGTCAGCGCTTTCTCTTGAAGCTCCGGCGCGCTGAATGACAGCTCTTCCAGCAGCCGCTCGAGCACGGTATGCAGCCGCCGCGCGCCGATATTTTCCGATCGCGCATTCACCTTCGCCGCGATCTCCGCCAGCGCCGCGACCCCGTCCTCGGTGAAGCCCATGTGCACGCCCTCGGTCTCCATCAGCGCGACGTACTGCCGCGTGAGCGCGTTCTCCGGTTCCGTGAGAATGCGGATGAAGTCCTCGCGCGTGAGCGCCTTCAGCTCGACCCGAATCGGAAAGCGGCCCTGGAACTCCGGAATCAGGTCCGACGGCTTCGACGTATGAAACGCGCCCGACGCCACGAACAAAATGTGGTCGGTCCTGACCGCGCCGTACTTCGTGTTGACCGTCGATCCTTCGACGATCGGCAGCAGGTCGCGCTGCACGCCTTCGCGCGAGACGTCCGGCCCGTGCGACTCGCGCCCCGCAATCTTGTCGATCTCGTCGATGAACACGATCCCCGATTGCTCCGCGCGCGTGATCGCCTCGTGCGCCACCGTCTCCATATCCACCAGCCGCGCCGCTTCCTCCGCCGTCAGCAGTTCGATCGCCTCCGGGATTTTCACTTTGCGCGCGCGCGTCTTCTTGGGCATGAGCTGATTCATCAGCTCCTTCATGTTGAGGCCCATCTCTTCCATGCCCTGCGGGGTGAAGACCTCGATATTCGGCGCGGCGTTCGCGCTGACTTCGAGCTCGACTTCGCGATCATTCAGGTGGCCGCCATTCAGCAGCTTGCGCAACTTCTCGCGCGTGTCCTTGTGCGAGTCGCTGTCGAGAACCTCGACGTTTCCTTCCGGCGTGATCCCGGCGGGACGGCGAACCTTGGTCGGCGCCGGGAACAGCAAATCGAGCAATCGCTCCTCGGCATTCTCGCGCGCCTTGACCGCGACCCGATCGCGCGCCTCGTCGCGCACCATCTTGACCGCGCATTCGGCGAGGTCGCGAATCATCGACTCGACGTCGCGCCCGACGTAGCCGACCTCGGTGTAGCGCGACGCTTCCACCTTGACGAACGGGGCCTGCGCCAGCCGCGCCAGCCGCCGCGCGATTTCGGTCTTGCCGACGCCGGTCGGCCCGATCATCAGAATATTTTTCGGCGCGATTTCGTCGCGCAAGTCAGGTGCGACATTCTGCCGCCGCCATCGATTGCGCAGCGCAATCGCAACCGCGCGCTTCGCGTCGTGCTGGCCGACGATATAGCGGTCGAGCTCGGAGACGATCTCGCGCGGCGTCATCACCTGTGGAACTGCCATAGTGGCTACAACTCTTCGAACACGAATTGGTCGTTGGTGTAAACGCAGACTTCGGACGCGATTTTCATCGCGCCTTCCGCAATCTGGCGCGCCGTCATCCCGGAGCCGTGGCGAATCAGGGCGCGCGCGGCCGACAGCGCATAGTTGCCGCCCGAACCGATCGCGAGGATGCCGTCGTCAGGCTCGAGCACGTCGCCGACGCCCGAAATCAGCAGCGAGCTCTCCTTGTCCGCCACTACCAGCATCGCCTCGAGCCGCCGCAGGATTCGGTCCGTGCGCCAGTCCTTGGCCAGCTCGACCGCCGCGCGCCGGAGCACTCCATTGTACTCCTGCAGCTTCGACTCGAACTTGTCGAACAGCGTCAGCGCGTCCGCGGTCGATCCCGCGAATCCCGCCAGCACTCGGTCCTGATGCAGCCGGCGCACCTTCTTCGCCTTGCTCTTCATGATCGTTTGTCCAACGCTGACCTGCCCGTCACCGGCGATGACGACGCGTCCTTCGTGGCGGACGCTCAGAATCGTGGTGTGGCGGAACTCGGCGCCCGGCTCGATACCTCTATCAGACTCGTGGGAAGGCACGTCGATAAACCTCTTTCAAATGATTCACGCTGACGTGAGTATAGCGCTGCGTCGTCGCCAGGCTCGCATGGCCGAGCATCTCCTGTATCGACCGCAGGTCGGCGCCATTGCCAAGCATATGCGTTGCGAAAGAATGACGCAGCCCGTGCGGCGTGACGCCGGCGGTAAGGCCCGCCGCCTCGATTCTGCGCTGCAGTATCATCTCGACGCTGCGGGTGGTCAGGCGTCCGCCGCGAAGATTGGTGATCACGGGACCGTTATGCTCCCACGCCAGCGGCATCGCGCGTCTTCCACTTCTTCAATGCGTCGAGCGCGGGCTCGCCGAGCGGCACGAGGCGATCCTTGTTGCCCTTGCCCGCGCGGACCATCACCATCCCGAGCTCTTCGTCGATATCGCGCCAGTCGAGGCCGACCAGCTCGCCGACGCGGAGACCCGAGGAGTACAGCGTCTCGAAGATAGCGCGATCGCGAATCGAAGCGGGCGTCGAGTCGTCCGGCGACAGTGAAAATTCGAGCAGCCGGCGAACTTCGTCCTCCTGCAATATGGAAGGCAGGCGCCGTTCATTTTTCGGCGAGCGGATCGATCGCGCCGGACTGGCTGCGCCAATCGTCGTCTCGCGATAGCGGAAGAATGCCTTGATCGCGCTGAGTCTGCGCTGGACGGTTGCGCGGGCGGCTTTGTTCTTCATCAATTCGGCCAGGTAGCTGCGGACGTGATCCGCCGTGATGCTCGCGACGTCGATTTCGTCAACGCGTTTGCCGAGAATCGCGGCGCGCTCGAGCATGAAACTGCGGAACGCGAGCAGGTCGCGGCGATAATTCGTCACCGTGTTGTCCGCCGCGCGCGACGCCTTTCGCAGCGCCGCCGCAAATGCCTCTATCTCGGCCTCCATCATCTCGCGCGCACCCATTTGAGCGGCTATGCTATCAGCGGCGATTCGGGCGAAAAAGTGTGCATTTCCGAGCCGGTCGCATTCCAGTCTCGCGGAGCACCATGCCGCACGAACAACTCGACGCTTCGCTATGAACTGTTGGAATTGCGCGAGGAAAATCGAAGTCGTCACCGGCGAGCGGATCGGTTTTCGCGACGAATGCCCCGGATGCGGTCGCGCGCTTCACTCGTGTCGCAACTGCGGATTTTACGATGAGGCGTACAACAACAGTTGCCGCGAGCCGATGGCGGAGCGGGTAGTGGACAAGGACCGTTTCAACTTTTGCGAATACTTCATTCCGGGCGATGCGGCCGCACCGGCGGCGAAGAAAAGCGGCGCGCAGGACAAGCTGGAGGCTCTGTTCAAGAAAAAATGATGACATCCCGCAAATCCTCGCTCAATCAGCGGCGTGCTTTTCGTCGCGGCCTTCGCCTCGCTTGTCGCCATCGGATGCCATCCGGCGAACAGCGCGCGCGGCGTCGTCGATCGCTTCATCGACCAGTACTACGTGGCGATCGATCTCAAGGCGGCCGAGCCGTTCTGCACCGGACTCGCACTCGACAAGCTGCATCACGAACAGCAGCTGATCGGTGACCAGAAAATCGACCAGAACACCCGCAAGCCCACCGTGCACTACAAGCTCACCGCCGAGCGCGACGCCACCGACCATATCGAGTTCCTGTTTCGCGCGACTATCGACGTGCCCGAAGGCGGCACCTTCAACCGCAACTGGCTGATAACGGCGCGCAAGGAAGCCGACACCTGGAAAGTCTCGAACTTCGATGACTACGAATAGCGTCGCCGCGATCATCCTCGCCGCCGGCAAGGGGACCCGGATGCGATCGCAGCGCGCCAAGGTCCTGCACGAGCTTGGTGGCGAGACGATGATCGCGCGCGCGGTTCGGGCAGTCGCCGCGCTTGAGCCCGATCCAATCGTAATCGTCGTCGGCCACCAGGCGCGCGAAGTCGAAGCCGCGGTAACCTTCCACAACGCACGATTCGCGCTCCAGGAGCCGCAGCGCGGCACCGGCGACGCCGCGCGATGCGCGCTCGAGCAGCTCCCCGCGAACTTCACCGGCGACGTGCTGATAACCTACGGCGACATGCCGGCGATCAAGTCGTCAACCCTGTGCGCTTTTCTCGACGCGCATCGAAAGCGCGGCGCCAGGCTCTCGTTCATCAGCGTCATGCTCGACGATCCGTCTGCCTACGGCCGCGTGATTCGCGATGCGGCCGGCAACGTCGAAAAAATCGTCGAGTTCCGCGACGCGTCACCGGCCGAGCGCGCCGTCAAGGAAATCAACACCGGCTGTTACATCGTCGATTGCGAATCTGCTTCGCTCCGCGCTCGCGGAACTGAAACCTTCGAATGCGCCAGGATGAGTACTACCTGACTGACATTATCGCGATCGCGCGCGGTCGCAAGGAATTAGTAGAAGCGTGGGTTGCAACCGACCCGGCGGAATTCGCCGGCATCAACTCGCGCGAGGAGCTGGCAAATATGGAAGCGGAAATTCGTGCGGCGGTTAATCGAAAGCTGATGGGGTCGGGCGTGACGATTGTCGATCCCGCGACCGCCTACATTTCCGAACAGGCGGAAATCGCGGCCGACTGCGTGATCGGCCCCAACGTCCAGATTCTCGGCGCGTGCAAGCTGGGCGAGGGCGTGCGAATCGACGGCACCGCATGGCTCAGCAACGTCACCGTCGGCCCGCGATGCCATCTGAAGCTGGGCGTGCGCGCCGAAGATTGCGTCGATTGGCGAGGAATCCGAAATCGGCCCGTTCGCCAACCTGCGCGCCGGTACTGAACTGGCGGGCCACAACCGCATCGGCAATTTCGTCGAGACCAAAAAGGCGCGCATCGGCCGCGGCACCAAGGCCAGCCACCTGAGCTACCTCGGCGACGCCACCATCGGCGCCGACACCAACATCGGATGTGGCGTAATCACCGTGAACTACGACGGCTACGACAAGCATCAAACCGAAAT
The DNA here is from genome assembly GCA_963717005.1 of uncultured delta proteobacterium. GTDB lineage: Bacteria > Desulfobacterota > Binatia > Binatales > Binataceae > Binatus. The sequence goes on along the minus strand of OY970324.1, from coordinate 1,563,466 downwards.
CGGCGACCGCTGCATGGTCGGCTGCGACACGCAACTGGTCGCGCCGGTAAAAGTCGGCAGCGACGTGTACGTCGCGTCCGGCACGACAATCATCCGCGAGGTCCCCGACGGCGCGCTAGTAATGTCGCATCACCCGCAACGCGAAAAGTCCGGCTGGATGGCAACCTGGCGCAAGCGCCACGGTGACAGCCCCGATGGGAGCCTAATGCGCAAGAAGGATCATTAAGTCTGCGAGCTTTTGCCGATATTCCAACTCCGAGATTGATCCCTTTGTCACCCTGACGAAGCGAGCAAGGCGAGCGGCTGGAAGTGTCTCGGACAGCTTCGCGCAAGCGAAGCCGGTTCCGGCTCTGAAAACGCGCAGCGCTCCATGCGGATGCTGTCGGATACGGATGCAGAACTCAAAACCGGAACCGGCGGCGCCTACGCCCCGCTGTCCGAGGTCCTTCCTGCCGCTCGCGTTGCTCGCTCCGTCAGGATGACACAAAAAAGTGACAGCGCGGGCGTCGAGAAGGAATCCGTGCAAACGTTACCCCTGACCCTCCCAAGAAGTGTCGCTTGAACTCGCGCGGCCTAGCGGGAATAATTGCACGAACGAGGTGACGGGCTAGACGATAGAAAATATAGAACGAGAGTAGCGCCAGGACTCGTCGCGAACGCGCGATGAGTTGACGAGGTGGAAGCAGTATCGAAAGATTCGGCGGATGGCTTCCCGGCTCCACAGTCGATAGAGGCGAGAAAAACCGCGCGGGTGACCGCGCGACAAAACGCGCCTCGAGTGGCAGAGCATCAGGCTCTGACGTGATTTTCTAAACTCTCCTGCACAAATTTTCACTGTCGTTTTCGCACCGTCGTGCGTTCGGAAAACTCTGTAACGTCCCCGCAGTGGTGGGGAAAGGAGCGAACGACTATGTGCGGAATAATCGGATACGTCGGACCGAGCGAGGCCTACCCAATCCTGCTCGCGGGCCTCGGCCGCCTGGAGTATCGCGGCTACGATTCGGCCGGCGTCGCGACGATCGTCGATAGCGGCAAGCTCGAGATTCGCCGCGCCAAGGGCAAGCTCGAAAACCTGCGCCACCTGCTGGCCGACGCGCCGCTGCAAGGCCATATCGGAATCGGGCACACGCGATGGGCGACGCACGGCCGCCCGTCCGAGGAAAATGCGCATCCGCACAAAGCCGGCCCGGTCGCGGTCATTCACAACGGCATCGTCGAGAACTTCGTCGAGCTGCGCGCGGAACTGCTCGCGCGCGGTCACAGACTCAGCTCCGAGACCGACACCGAGCTGATCTCACACCTGATCGAGGAGAAGCTCAAAACCGGCCTTGGGCTGACCGAGGCGGTGCGCGAGGCCGTCCTGCGCATCCGCGGTTCATTCTCGATAGTCGTGCTGTCGGAAACCGAGCCCGGCAAGCTGGTCGCCGCCAAGACCGCGACGCCGATGATGCTTGGGGCTGGGCGACGGCGAGAATTTTATCGCGTCGGATATCCCCGCGATTCTCGAACATACGCGCCGCGCGATGGTGCTCGAAGACGGCGAGCTGGCCGAGGTCACCGCCGGCGCAATTCGGCTGATGAAGTTCGACGGCACCTCGGTGACTCGCACGCCGCGTCAAGTCGAATGGGACGCGGTCGCCGCGACCAAGGGCGGCTTCCGCCATTACCTGCGCAAGGAAATCAACGACCAGCCGCAGGCTTGGATCGACACGATGGCGGGGCGTGCTGACGGCGGCTCGTCGAACGGTGCGCTTCGAGGGCGAACTGCTGCCGGCGGGCGGGCCCGCGTCGATTGGGCGAATCGTGATGCTGGGTGCGGGCGCGTCGTGGATCACGGCGCAGGTCGCCAAGTTCATGATCGAGGAGCTGGCGGGGATTCCGGTAGAGGTCGATTACTCGTCCGAGTTCCGTTATCGGCGCCCGCCGATCGACCAGCGCACGATGATCATCGCGGTGTCGCAGTCGGGCGAGACCGCCGACACGATCGCCGCGATGGAAGAAGGGCGCGCACGCGGGGCGCATCTGCTGGCGATCACCAACACGGTGGATTCGTCGATCGCGCGCAAGGCCGACGCGCAGTTGTACACGCGATGCGGTTCGGAGACGAGCGTGACCACCACCAAGTGCTTTCTCACGCAGCTCGAGGCCTACTATCTGTTCGCGATTCATCTCGCGGCGCGGATGGGGCGTATTTCAGACTCCAATGCCAGCGACCTTCTCCGGCCAGCATTCGCGATTCCGGGGCAGATTAAATCGATCTTCGAGAGCGAGGCGAATATTCAGGCGATCGCGCGCAAGTATGCGCAGGCGCGTGACTTTCTGTTCCTCGGCCGCGGCATCAACTACCCGATCGCGCTCGAGGGCGCGCTCAAGCTGAAGGAAATTTCCTACATCCACGCCGAAGGTTACTCGGCGGGCGAGATGAAGCACGGGCCAATCGCGCTGATCGACGACAAGATGCCGGTGGTCGTGATAATTCCCAACGACGACCTGTTCGAGAAGTCGATGTCGAATCTCAAGGAAGTCGAATCGCGCAACGGCCGGATTATCGCGGTGACCAATCACGCGACCGCCGAGCTGAAAAGCGTCGCCGCGGAAATTATCGAAGTGCCGGAGACCAACCGAATGCTGACGCCAGTGCTGATGACGGTGCCACTGCAGTTGCTCGCCTATCACATAGCGTCGGAGCGCGGCACCGACGTCGATCAGCCGCGCAATCTGGCGAAGTCAGTGACGGTCGAGTAGCGCGGGCTTAAGGCAATTCAGGATGAATTGATATTCGACCGCGGTTTCGCGCAGTCTTTCGAAGCGGCCGGACTTGCCGCCGTGGCCGGCTTGCATGTTGATCTTGAATAGGAGCGGGTTGCGGTCGGTCTTCGTGGCGCGCAGCTTTGCCACCCACTTGGCAGCCTCCCAGTATGGGACCTGCGAGTCCCATAGGCCGGTCGTCACCAACATCGCCGGATAGGCCTTGGCTTCCACGTTGTCATAAGGGGAATAGGACAGCATGTAGTCATAACAGGACTTGTCCCTGGGATTACCCCACTCGTCGAATTCGTTGGTGGTCAGGGGAATCGATTCGTCGAGCATGGTCGTTACTATATCGACGAACGGCACATTGGCGACGATGCCGCGGTAGTCTTTTGGCGCGAGGTTAGCGACCGCACCCATTAGAAGCCCGCCGGCACTGCCGCCCTGCGCGAAGACCTTGTCGCGCGCGGCATACTTGCCGCGCACAAGATGCCTGGTTACAGCTACGAAATCGGTGAAGGTGTTCCGCTTGTTGAGCAGCCTCCCTTGCTCATACCATCGGCGGCCCAGCTCCTGTCCGCCCCGAACATGAGCTATTGCGACGACGAACCCGCGGTCCATCAGACTTATCCAGTTCGAGATGAAGGCCGGATCGGTGGATAGGCCGTAAGATCCGTAAGCATACTGGTAAAGCGGTGAGCTACCGTCCAGCCTCGCTCCTTTCCGATAGGCGATTGAGATTGGTATCGACGCGCCGTCGTTTGCGGTGGCGTGTAGATACTCGGTTTTGTAATGGGCGGAATCGAACCCTCCCAGCACTGGCTCGGTCTTCAGAATGGTCTTCTTGCCCGAAGCCATATCGTACTCATAGGTTGTTCTGGGAGTGGTGAGGGAGGTGTAAACATAACGGACCTTCCTCGACACGATTCCAGGAGTCGGCAGCAGTTGCATCGTATAGGAAGGCTCCGCAGAAGCGATCACGTAGTCTTTGTTTCCCTCCCACGACTTCACACGCAACTTCATGAGGCCGTCCGAGCGCTCGTTGACCGCTACGTATTTGTTGAACACCTCAAAGAACTGCAGAAAGGTGTCGCCCCTGGCCGGAATCACGTCCTTCCACGCCTTCTTGTCCGCCACCTTGCCCACAGGGGCGCGGACTAATCGGAAATTCGGCGCATGCCAATTGGTGCGCAGTATGAAATTGCGACCAAGGTGACCTAACTGATACTCATGATTCGCCTCACGTGGAATCGCAGTCTTGAACCGTAGCTTGCGATCACCGGCGTCGGCGTAACGCCATTCGCTTTGCAGAGTGCTTCTGAGCGCGATGAATAAATACTTCTCAGACTTACTTCTGGCGAGCCGCATGTAGTAACTATGATCGTTCTCCTCATATACGAGGGGGTCCAGGGCCGAGTCGGATCCTATAATGTGTTTGCGGACTCTCACACTCAGCAGAGTGACGGGATCTTTCTCGACATACAGGACTGTCCTATTGTCGTTCGCCCAGACCAAGTTAGGTTCGATGTTAGCCACCGTGTCCGCGAGCGTCTCAGCCGTGTCCAGCTTCTTTAGTCTAAGCGTGTACTGGCGGCGGCTGACAACGTCTTCGGCGTAGGCAAGGAGGCGCCCGTTGGGGCTTACCGACCAGGCGCCGATTTGAAAGAAGCCTTTGCCAACGGCCAGCGCGTTGCCGTCGAGCATTATCTGCTCGGGCGCGCTCATCGAGCGGCGGCGCCGCGCGTAGATAGGATACTCGCGTCCAGTCTCATAGCGGACGTAGTACCACCAACCACGCCGCAGGACAGGCACGGACGCATCGTCCTGCTTGATGCGACCGACTAGTTCTTTGTATAGCTCATCCTGATGCCTAAGTGTTGGAGCAAGCACCGAGTTACTGTAGGCATTCTCGGCTTTCAGATAGTCGAGCACGTCCTTCGACTTACGAGTGTCATCGCGCATCCAGTAGTAGTCATCGGTGCGCGAGCCATAAGGCGAAGGCACCTGGCGCGGCTTCCTGATTGCGATCGGCGGCGATAGGACTGCCGGGGCTTCCGCAGTTGTTTTGGACCGGACTCTCTTTTTCTTTTTCATTGTGCGCGCAAGATTCGAATTCCAAACAAGAGGCGTTGGGCGCCGGTGACGACTTCAAGCGCGGCCATCGCGTAGCACAGGATCGGGCCGACCGGCCGCAGGATTGGCGTGGCTTCGATCAGCCCCAACACGATGAAGAAGATGATTGCTTCGGTGCGTTCAAGGATTCCAGGCGGGTATTCGATCAGTTTCGCGCGGGGTCCTTCCAGCGCCGCGCCCACCGCCAGGAATACGGTGATGTTCACGTACCACGTGGCTACCAAAACCAGGGCGGGGAGATAGAGGGCAGGGTCGCGCCACGCTATGCCGACGATTACGCAAGCTTCGACGAGGCGATCGGCCGACAAGTCGAGCACGCCGCCCAGCGGGCTGACTGCGGCGCATTCGCGAGCGATGGTGCCGTCGATCGCGTCGAAGGCGGCGCTGAGTATCAGCGCGGCGATGGCAAGCGCGGTGTGGGCGCGCGCGAACGCGATGCCGGACGCGATGCCGGCGAGCGCCGCGAGCATCGTCGCAGCGTTCGCGCCGATGCCGGCACTGAAGAGCGCGCGCGCGCATCGCGACTGCGCGCGCTTAAGGTCCGGGTTCGCGGCGAAAATCGTATCGAGCATCTGATAGCCTTTGATCGTGTGGCTGGCGCGCAGATCGCCAGTCGAGTTAACGTTCCAGAGCGAGTCCGCGTTGGCAAGAGCATGATTGCGATACGGAAACAAAGACGCGCGGTCCTGGCATTCGCGACAATCCTGGCGTTCGCGTGCACGGCGTCGGCGTTGCCGGCGAATGCGCTCAGCTTTCCGCCGACTGATTTTGCGATTCTGAATCCTGATACCGGCGTCGCGCTAGGGCGCAGCCACTACCGGATTGACAGCACTCGCGACGGCGCGACGCTTCACGGCGAGAATGTGTACTTTGATGGGCAGACCGACGTCGAGACAGCCCACCTGGAACTGGACGCCGCGGGACAGCTACCCAAACTGGTCGAATTCGATCACACGTTCTACAAAGCGGACGGATCAATCCTGCTACGAGCGCACGTCGATCTGAAGTCGGGCGCCGCGACTTGCATCGACAACTCAGGCGGACAGAAGAGCGCGCAGTCCGCGACCCTCAGTGTCCCGGCCGACACTTGGGCGGGCGCGAGCATCGTGCTTCCGATCCAGGATATTTTGCGCGCGGGGGTCAGGGGCGAGATTCGTCCGCTGCACGTCTTCAACTGCGCGCCGAGCCCGAAGATATTTGCGATTAGCGTGGATGTCGATCCGGGAAATGCGGTGTGGACTTCCTACGGCGCCGAAGCTTTGCGGGTCGAAGTGCGGCCTGATTTCGGATGGTTGAACGTGATCATCGCGAAGTTCGTGCCCAAGCTTCACGCCTGGTTCGATCCCAACGACGAGCTGGCGTTCATCGGCGACGAGGCGGCGCGCTACTACAAGGGCCCCAAAATCATGCTGGTCAAGAGACGCATCCACGGCCGCGACGAGGCGCGCGGCGCACGTCCGGAAAAATAGCGGATCGGATTTCTCGAAAATCTAAAAGTGGATGATGCCCTCGCCGTCGACGTGGCGCGCGGCCTTCGAGGCCTTGGGCTTTCGATAGAGGAAGGAGATTTTGCACTGCGGGCAGGTGCCTTCAGGCTGCTGGCCGGCGCGCCGCACCAGTTTGATGTACCGCACGGCTCCGTCGTCACACAAATGACCGGCGACGGGGAAGTCATAGACAGTGCGCACCGTGATTTTCTCGCTCATTATTCGCGTAACGCTCCCCGTGTCAGTTAGCGGTCCCGCCAATTGATACGCACCGCGGCGTATTTCGTTTCAACTCCCGGGTGCCGCGTCCGAATCCGAACTCGGACTCAACACCATAATGAAATCGCGTCGCCGATCAATCTTTTCGACGATCAATTGCAAAAAAATCTTCAGTGGTCACCGAGGCCGGGCGCGCACTTCGAACGTCACCAGCTCGAACGGCTTGAGCTCGAGCGCGATTGCCCCGTCGCGCGAGCGCTTGAGGCCGGCGCGCTTTACCGAGCGTCCGGCGAGATCGACCAGACGCGCACGCCCACTGGCGGAGAAGGTAAAGCGAGCGGTCTCGGGGGCCGGCGACGCGCTGTATGCGCGCACTTTGTAGGAATTCGCGCGGGCAAGCGGGCGTGCGGTGGAAAAAATCACGCGCGGATTGTTGCAGCTCAGCAACGAGCCGGCGTTGTCGCGATCGTCGCGGCGGCCGGCGAAAACGCGCGGCGGCGACGTGTACGCTTCGACCCGTTGCAGCAAGTCGCTGTCAAGATAGCTGCCGCGAAAAGTCGTGACCGCGAATTCGAAGCGATGCTCGCCCAACTCCTGCGCGCCCGGCGTCTCGAGCTCGGGGCCCGCGCCGCCACGGCGCGTCGCGAGGTCCGATCGCGAAAGCCAGCCGACGCATCGCAGCAGGGTCAGGAGTATCGTCGTCGCGCCGGCGGATTCGGGCCGCGCCTCGACCTCCAGGATGCCGCGGCTCGCGAGCGCGGCCGAGAACTCGGCGCCCTCGACGGCGGTGAAGGTGCGATGGGGCACGGTGGGATAGATGTCCTCGGTGCCGCGCGGCTCGGTCGGCGCGAGGGGTCGGCGGAGCACGCCGAAGCTGGTGTCGTGCACGGCGTCGGTGGCGACGACGGGCGTGCGCAGCGCGGCGCGCAGGCGATGATCGCGCGATCGATTTGTCACCTCAGCGATGAAATCGACGCGGTCGAGGCCGCCGTAGAGCGTCGCAGTGAGCGCGACCTCGAGCGGCTCGCGTTGCACCGCGCGCTCGCGGCGATCCGCGGTGAGTGCGCCCGGCACATCGAACGTCATCGAGATTCTGATGCGCTTGCGCACGGGACCGCTGTCAACAACGCTCGCGGAGATGGACGTGGGATTGACGATGGGGGCGCCGTCGCCGACCGGATCGAAGTTGTACTCGTCGCCGCGATCGCCGTCGTCCTCAAAATACAATTCCATCGGCGCGTTGCGCGCGAGGTCGCGAATCTCGATACCGCGCGGCGTCGGGGTCAGGCGGAAGAATTCATTCGCGATCGAGGTAGCCTGCTCTGGCTTCGTCGGCACGGCAGCGGAATCGTCGCACACCAGGCGGTAGAAGCTGAATCCGGTCTGTGCGAGATCCTCGGCGACGAAGCTGACGGCGCATCGCGCGGCGCTGGTTGCATGGATGCGCACCGTGCCCGAATCGGGGATGCGGGTGCGAATCGCGCGCCTGAACTCCTCGAGATCCAGATCGCTGAACGCCGCGCGGCTCATGAAGAGGTTCACCTGCGGGCGGCCGTCGGGCGCGGTCGCAAGCTCGAAACGATTCACGGTGCGGCCGAACACCGACGGCTGGCTCAAGCCGCCGATGATCGATTTGAATTCGGCGGCCGGGAGGTCGGAATCCAGCGCACGCTGTTCGCGGGCGACATCCAGCACGGCCGGGACGCGTCGGCCATCGGCGGTCTCGACGGCGTAGTGCGCGGCCGGGTCGGCCACTTCAGCTTCGCCGCTCACGAGTGCGTTGCGGGCGAACGACGGATTGAACACCGCGATTTCGGACGCGTCGGCGTTGCGGCTGTTGAGGCATGATGCGGCGGCGCGGCGTGTCGCGGTCTCCGTAAGCATCGCGGCCTGATCGAATCGATAGCGCATATCGATGTGCACCTGATCGACCGAGCATCCGCAAATCGAATCGTGAGGATGGTTCTGAATTTCGGTGCGCCACGCCAGGTCGAGGAATGCGTCGAGGCCGGCGCCGCGTCCGCGCAGCGTTGGCCATCGCCGCCAGCGGGTCAGCGTAGCGCTCGAGCGCGCGGCAATTCTCGAAGTCGCGCTGCTTGATCCAGGTACGCGCCGAAGTGACTCCCGGCAGCAGATGCGATCGCAACGGCGAGCGCAGTTCGCCGCGATGCCGCGGCGTGCCGTCGAGCGGCAGATCGGCGAGCTCGGCGCACGTAGTTTTCGAGCGAGCCGGTCTCGAAAGTCATCGCGGAAATCTCGCGCGCCTCGTTGATTCGCGCGCTCAACCGGGCGTCAGGCTCGGCATGATCGGTTCCGGTCATCACGAGGATAGGCGTGCCCGCGGCAAAGTCGCGCTCGCGGCTCGCGATCCGTTCGGCCCGCCCGACGAAGGCTGTCAACCGTTTCGAGCGGCAGATTCGCCCCGTTGGAATAGCCATTGGGCAGATAGACCGTCAGCACCGAACTGCCGTCGAGAGCTTCCCAGTTGAAGCGATTGCGATTCACCTCGCCGCCGACTCCGCGCCACAACACCGCGGTCGTGAAGCCGAAGCCCGCGAGAATCTGCGGCATCTGCGCGATGTGCCCGAACTGATCGGGCAGGTAGCCGACGTCGAGCGGGCGCCCGAAGCGCCGCGCGATCGCCATCCCGATTTCGAGATTGCGAATCGAGCGATTCGCCGCTCACCAGGAAGCTGTCCGCGAGCACGTACCACGGTCCGACCTGGATTTTGCCCGCGCGAATCAGACTGCGCAGCCGCGGCTCGGCGCGCGGACGCATCTCAAGGTAGTCGTCGAGCACGATGGTCTGGCCGTCGAAGTGAAACGAAGGAATCGTGCCGCGCTCGACCAGCGGAATCATGCGATCGGCCATGGCAACCAGCCGCGCGCGCATCTGTTGAAACGGCTGATACCACTCGCGATCCCAATGCGTGTGAACGACGAAATATAGTTGATCCATAAAGTTGCGGCTCAGGCGGGCCGTCGCGGGACGAGAATTTTGCGGCGCAGGATCATGATCTCCTCGCCGCGTTGGTTGAGGCCACGGGTCTCGACGTAGATCACGCCGCGATCGCTCTTCGATTTCGACGCAATCGTTTCGAGCACCGTCGTTTCGGCATACAGCGTGTCGCCGGCGAAGGTCGGCCCGCTGTGCCGCACCGATTCATATTCGAGGTTCGCGATCGCGTTCTCGCTCACATCCTTCACGCTCATGCCAACCACCGTCGCCATCACCAGCAAGCCATTGACCAGCGGGCGTCCGTGCTGCGTCGTGGCGGCGTAAGCGGCGTCGAAGTGCAGCGGGTTGGTGTTCATCGTCATCAGCGTGAACCAGGTGTTGTCGAACTCGGCGATCGTGCGGCCGGGCCAGTGCTTGAAAGTCTGCCCGGCGGTGAAGTCCTCGAAGTAGCGATTCATCTTGCTGCGATGCCCTGTCGGGAATTATACGACGGGCGCGCCGGTTGCAATTGATTGTGCTAGCTTCGTCGAGTCGATGGCGCGGCTGACAAAATTACTGGTCGCAAATCGCGGCGAGATTGCGCTGCGGATCATCCGCAGTGCGCGCCTGTTCGGGCTCAAAACGGTCGCGGTCTATTCCGAGGCGGACGCGAACAGTGCACACGTCGGCATGGCTGACGAAGCGATTGCGATCGGACCGGCCGAGGCTGCAAAGAGCTATCTCAACATCGCCGCGATAATCGCCGCCGCAAGAACAATCCGGCGCCGACGCGATTCATCCCGGCTACGGATTTCTCTCCGAGCGTCCCGAATTTGCGCGCGCCGCGGCCGACGCGGGGATCGTATTCGTCGGACCGCGGCCGGACGTGATGGCGGCGCTGGGCGACAAGGTCGCGGCTCGGCGAATCGCGATCGCGGCCGGAGTTCCGGTGGTGCCGGGCATCGAGACCGCCGAAATTGCCGCGGCGCGCGAGTTCGCGACGCGCCGCCGACTACCCGATTCTGATCAAGGCCGCCGCCGGAGGAGGCGGACGCGGGATGCGCGTGGTTACCGAAGCCGCGCAGCTCGAGAGCGCTCTGGAAGCGGCTGCGCGCGAAGCGGGCGCGGCATTCGGCGACGGCCGGATATTCATCGAGAAGTATCTGGCTCATCCGCGGCATGTCGAAATACAAATTCTTGGCGACGATCACGGCAATCTGGTCGCGCTCGGCGAGCGCGATTGCTCGATTCAGCGACGCCATCAGAAGATCATCGAAGAGTCGCCGGCGCCGGGACTTTCGACCGCGATGCGCGCGAAGATGATCGACGCGGCGCTGAAACTCGCGCGCGCCGCGCATTACACCAACGCGGGCACTGCGGAGTTCCTGGTCGAGGGCGACAACTTCTATTTCCTCGAAGTCAATGCGCGCCTGCAGGTCGAGCATCCGGTGACCGAGATGCGTTTCGGCTGCGACCTGGTATGCGAGCAATTGCGAATCGCGTCGGGCGGCAAAGTCACGGAGCCTGCGGCGCCGCGCGGTGCGGCGATCGAATGCCGAATCAACGCCGAGGATCCCGAGCATGACTTCCGTCCCGCGAGCGGGACCGTGCTTCATCTGACGATTCCCGGCGGACCGGGCGTGCGCTTCGATTCGCACCTGGCGCGCGGAATTGAAGTGACGCCGTGGTACGACGGCCTGCTCGGCAAGCTGATTTGTTACGGCGCGAACCGCGAGGAGGCGCGTGTCCGGCTGGTCAACGCGCTCGGCGAATTCGCGCTGCTCGGGGTGATCAACAACGCGGCATACCTGCGCGATATCATCGCGAGTGATCAATTTCGCGACGCCAATCTCTCGACCCGCTTCATCGAAGAATTTTTTCCGGATTGGAAAGTCGATTCGCAGGCGCTCGATGCGGCGATTGTCGCGGCGGCTATGGTTGCAACCGATGCGCAAGCCGATAGCTCCACGGCGCGAACGAGCACCAGGTCTCGATCGCCGTGGGACGGTCTGAACGCCTTCGAGCTGTGGGGCTCGCGGCGATGAAGCTCACGCGCACGGGCGATTCCCGCGAAATCGACGCCGAGGTGCTCGCGCGCGACGGCGACGCGATTCGCGTCCGCATCGGAGATCGGGAAATCGCGGCGGAGTTCACGCCGAATGCGGACGGCGGCGGTGTTCTCGCGATCGGCGGGCGGCGCTACGCTGTGTACGGCGCGAGGCGCAAGGACTCGATCATGGTTTCAGTCGGGCCGGCGACTTTTGAGTTCAAGCCTGCCGCAGCGGCCGCGAGGCGGCGCGCACGCAGGACTCGCGGCGGCGGAAATACTGGCGCCGATGCCCGGCAAGGTGCTCAAGGTGATGGTCCGCGTCGGCGACCTGGTCGAGCCAGGGCAGGCGCTGGTCGTGATCGAAGCGATGAAAATGGAAACCACGCTCGCCGCCGAGAGCGCGGCGCTGGTGAAGCGGGTGCGCGTCGAGGAAGGTCAGACCGTCGATCACGGCGCGGTGCTGATCGAGCTTAGTCCTCCGCCGGTTTCATCAGCTCGCGAATCCGCGCCGCGAGATGCGTGATCCAATCCTCGAACTCGCCGTCGCGCTCGACCACTATCTCCAGCTTGCCGTTTTTCAGAATCGAAACGCGCCCCGGATGCTCGGTGCGCAGCGGGATCTCGACCGCCTCGCGCGAGATTCCCATCGGATCGATCACCGCGAAGATTCTTTCGATTTCTTTCAGTGTGACGGCCTTGAGCATTGTGCACGCCTCGCGCGACTGCGTCTTTACTTAAATCGTCAGCGTCGTAAGCTCAAGCCGCGGCGCAATTTACCGCGGGGGAGGATCAGGTGTTCGGAACAATCAAGAAGGTGGTCAAGGACAAGGGCTTCGGCTTCATCGTCGCGGACGACGGCGGCGACGAAGTCTTCTTTCATCGCTCGGCGCTGTCGCCCAAGGTCTATTTCGATGACCTGCGCGAGGGCAACGAAGTTCAGTTCGACGTCCGCGCGGGCGAGAAGGGCCGGCAGGCATTCAACCTGCGCTTGCGATAAGTCATCGCGAGAGCGCGAACCAGCGCTTCATCATGCCCGCGACCAGGGGCGTCAGCCGCGTGCGGGTATAGAGTCCGGCGGCGCGGCGAATCGCGTCGGCCTGGGTCGGGTACGGATGTATCACGTCGCCCAGACTGCCCAGTCCCGACGCCCGCTTTGATCGCGGTCGTCAGCTCCGAGATCATCTCGCCGGCGTGGCTCGCGACCATCGTCGCGCCGATGATTTGATCGCCGCCCTCCTTCACCAGCACCTTCACGAAGCCGTCGGTTTCTCCGTCGAGCACCGCGCGATCGACCTCGGCCAGCTCCTGGGTATAGGCCGCGACCGCGATTCCGCGCTCCTTCGCTTCGGCTTCGTAGAGTCCGACGTGTGCGATTTCGGGATCGGTGTAGGTACACCACGGGATAGTCAATTGGCTCGCGCGCTGACGGCCGAAGAATAGCGCGTTGCGGATGATGATGCGTGCGTGCGCGTCGGAGACGTGAGTGAACTTGTATGGCGAGGCGACGTCGCCGCCTGCGTACACCAGCGGATTCGTGGTGCGCAGGTAGTCGTCAACCTTCACGCCGTTTTGCTTGTCGTATTCGATCATCGCCGCTTCGAGATTAAGCCCCTCGACCGCCGGTACGCGCCCGACGCCGATCAAAATCTCATCGACCTCAATCTCACGGCGGACGCCGTCGCACTCGGCCGCGATTATTTTTCCGTGTTCATGCCGGGCGACGCCGAAAATTTTGCAGCCCGTGATGATTTCCACGCCGTCGCGCACGATCGCGCGCTCGACCCGCCGCGCGGCGTCGCGATCCTCGCGAATCAGGATTTGCGGCGCGACTTCCAGCAGCGTGACCTGCGCGCCGAATCGCGCAAAGGTCTGCGCGAGTTCGCATCCGATCGGCCCGGCGCCGATTACGGCGATTCGCCGCGGCAATTCGGTCAGCGAAAATACCGTCTCGTTGGTCGGGTAGCCGGCCTCGGCCAGACCCGGAATCGGGAGCGACGCGGCGCGCGCGCCGGTCGTGATCGCAGCCTTTTTGAATTTGAGCCGCTGGCCGTCAACTTCCACGCAGTCGGGCGCGACGAAGCGTCCGTCGCCGATGAATACGTCAACCCCGAGCCCGCGGAATCGATTGGCGGAGTCGGTCGGGCTGAGTTCCGCGCGCAGCTTGCGCATCCGCTCCATCACCGCGGGAAAATCCACACGCACTCCCGGCGGGACTTCGACCCCGAAGCGGCCGGCGTCGCGAACCGCGGCGGCCGCTCGCGCCGATCGAATCAACGCCTTCGACGGCACGCATCCGAAGTTCAGGCAATCGCCGCCCATCAGGTCGCGCTCGATCAGCGCGACTTTCGCACCGAGAATCGCCGCGCCCGCGGCCGCAACCAGGCCGGCGGTGCCCGCTCCAATCACCACCAGGTTGTAGCGCTCGGCAGGCGCCGGATTGATCCATCCACTGGGATGCAAATTTTCCGTCAGCGCGAGGTTGTAAGCGTCGAGCGGCTCATGCTTCAGCGCGTGCGATCCCATCGACGTGTCCTGTGAGTCGGTTAAGTTTTTGCGCGCAAGGCGCGCGCGCCGATTCGGGTTGCGTACACTGCCACTGCGACGGTCGCGACGAATCCGACTGCCGTGAACGCCCATTCCGCGGGCGTGCGTTTGGTGCTGCCGCCGGCCGCCCGCGCGAGGTCGCCGCTGAGCGAGCCGATGTACACGTAGAGAATCGTGGCGGGGATCATCCCGGCCCACGACGCGAAAAAGTAGTCGCGCAGCGTCACCCGCGTCAGCCCGAACCCGTAGTTGAGCAAGCTGAATGGAATCACCGGAGACAGCCGGGTCAGGAAAACCATCTTCCAGCCTTCTCTGGCGACGGCCTCGTCGAGCGCCCTGAACTTCGCGCTGCCGGCGAACCGTTCGCTGACCCAATCGCGCGCAAGGTAGCGCCCGACGAGAAAGGCGGCGGTGGCGCCCAGCGTCGCGGCAATTGAAACGTAGATCGATCCGCGCACGACGCCAAAAATCACGCCGGCGCCAATCGTGAGTATCGAACCCGGAATAAACGCGACGCACCCGGCGACGTAAATCGCGATGAACACTACTGGCGCCAGCGCCCCCAGTCCGCGAATCCAGTCGAGCGCGTCGGTCAACCAGGGTCCCGCGCCGACCCGATGAGCGCCGTAGAGGATCGCGATCACCGCGACTCCGATCAGCAGAATTTTCGGGCGCAAGAAACCGGGAGCGCGGCTGATAGGGGCTGTCATCTTGAAGTTCCGGACGGCTTATATTGCCATCGGAGATTGTGTAATCCTAATCCACATGTCGGTCCGCGAACACGAAAAGCACGCACGCAAAAATCTCAAAGTCGGCGTGATCACCGCCAGCGATTCCCGCACCCCGGAGACCGACCAGAGCGGTAAGCTCATCCGCACTTTGCTCGAGGCGGCCGGTCATCGCGTGGACTACTACGAACTCCTGCCCGATGACGGCGTGAAGATTTCCGCCGCGCTGGTCAACAACCTGGAGAATCTCGACGCGATCATCGTCAACGGCGGCACCGGCATCACCGCGCGCGACGGCACCACCGAAGTCGTGAAGTCCCTGCTCGACAAGGAGCTCGAAGGCTTCGGCGAATTGTTCCGGATGCTTTCGTTCAATGAAATCGGCGCCGCCGCGATGATGAGCCGTGCGATTGCCGGCATCCGTCACGGCAAATTCATCGCCGCGCTTCCCGGCTCGACCGACGCCTGCCGCCTCGCGATGGAGCAACTGCTGATTCCACAGCTCGGGCACATCACCTATCTGCTGAGCAAATGAAACAGTGAACAATTTCACGATCAAACTGTTCGCTACCCTGCGCGAGCGCGCCCGCACCGCCGAGATGACGCGCGAATTTCCCGACGGCACCACCGTCGGCGACATCTGGCGCCACCTCGTCGTCGAGTTCCCCGAGCTCGGCGGTCATCGCGATTCTGTAGGCTTCGCCGTCAATCAGGAATATGTCGAAGCCGATTTCAAGCCGCGCAAAGGCGACGAGATCGCATTCATCCCTCCCGTCAGCGGCGGCGCCGGGACGCCGGCCTACGTCGGCAAGATTACAATCGGACGCAACCGAATCGATGTCGCCGCGCTCGAGCGCGAAGTTGCCGACCCGGCCGCCGGAGCAATCGTATCGTTCACCGGCACGACCCGCCGCGACAACGCGGGCCGGCGCGTGCTGCGCCTGGAGTACGAAGCCTACGAGCCGATGGCGCTATCCGAGATGCGCAAGCTCGCGGTCGAGGCGGGCGCGCGATGGAAAATCACGCGCATCGCGATCGCGCATCGCATCGGCGTGGTCGAGATTGGCGAAACGTCGGTCGCGATCGCGGTCTCAGCACCGCATCGCGCGGAGGCCTTCGAGGCCTGCCGTTTCGCAATCGATCGTCTCAAGGAAATCGTCCCCATCTGGAAAAAAGAACATTTCGAAGGCGGCGAAGTCTGGATCGGCTGCCAAACCTCGCATCCACCCGAGCTTGAATGAGCATTTCGGCCCACCTCATTGACCGACCGGACAGTTACCAGTTACAAATGTAGGATGGCGTTGGGCGAAACTTCTGTCGAAAAGATTATCCTGGCGGAGCCGCGCGGGTTTTGCGCCGGCGTCGATCGCGCGGTCGAGGCCGTCCGCGAGCGCGCTGCGCTCCTACGGGCGCCCGCTCTACGTGCGCCATCAGATAGTGCATAACCGCTTCGTGCTCGAAGCGCTCGAGCGCGAGGGCGCGATTTTCGTCGAGAGCCTCGACGAGGTGCCCACCGGCCAGCGCGTCATCTTCAGCGCGCACGGCGTCGCGCCCAGCGAATGGGATCGCGCCAAGGATCGCGAGCTGCGCGTTATCGACGCCACCTGCCCGCTCGTCACCAAGGTCCATCTCGAAGTCGAAAAGTACGACGACGAGGGCCGCACCGTTATTCTGATCGGCCACGCCGGCCACGAGGAAGTGAAGGGCACGCTCGGCGTCGCGCCCGGCAAAGTAGTATCTGGTCGGCAGCGTCGACGAGGCGCGGACCGTGCCGGTCGAGAATCCCGAGACGTATCGCGGCGGTCACGCAGACCACGCTCAGCGTCGATGATACGCGCGAGATCATGGAGACGCTCAAGGAGCGTTTCCCGACGATGCAGGCGCCGAAGACCGACGACATCTGCTACGCGACCCAGAATCGCCAGAATGCCGTCAAGGAACTGGTGCAGGTCAGCGATGCGGTGCTGGTCGTCGGCTCGAAGCAAAGCTCGAATGCGAACCGGCTGGTCGAGGTTGCGCGGATGCGCGGCGCGCGCGCGTTCCTGGTCGATTCGATCGCCGACGTCGAGCCCGCGATGCTGGACGGGCGTGCGCGCGCTCGGCCTGACCGCGAGCGCGTCGTCGCCGGAGTGGCTGGTCGAGGAAATTATCGGCGCGTTCGCGCGCGCGGGCGCCGAGGTCGAGCTGCTGAGCGTCGCCAAGGAGCGCGTCCACTTCCCGCTCCCGCTGCCCGCCGACTGATCTGTCTCCTCCTGCCCCTGAGCGCAGGCGATTGTTCTTTCTTCGCCTTGACAATTCCGCGCCATTGCTTGCAGACTCATCCGGATTTCGCCGAAACCCTGAGAGGAACATTCCGATGCGAACAGCTATCGCGCGCGCGCTGATCCTTGTCGTCCTGCTGGCCGTCCCGTTCGCCAGCGGATGCCAGTCCGAGGCGAAGAAGCATCTCTACAAGGCCGAGGATCTGTTCGAAAAGCGCGACCTCGAAGGCGCCAAAAAAGAACTCGAGCTGTCGATCAAGGCCGACCCCAACGACCTCGACGCGCACAAGTCGCTCGCCAACATCGATGAAGCGCTCGGCGATCAGGAAGGCGCCGCCAAGGAATACATGGCCGCCTCGACGCTCGATCCCACCGACCAGAAGCTGCTCGACAAGGCCCGCCTCTACAAACAGCTCGAAGACCTCGCGAATTCGTCGGGCCAGGCGCTCGACAAGATTAAGGCGGGCCAGGTCACCGAGGGTGTCGCTCAGCTCAAGGACATCATGGTCACGACCAAAATTCCAGCCGCGCGTGAGAAGGCGGTGAAAGCGCTGTCCGACGCAATTCCGATCATCGAGAAGATTGGCGATCAGCAGATGACCGACAAGAAATACACCGACGCGATCGACACTTACGATCAAGGAATCCGCGCTACGATGCTGCTGTCGAGGGCGCATAAGAGCGAGACCCTGCTGCCCGACGCCGACACGATGATGCACAAGATCAACGACGCGGCCAAAGCCGCCGGCACGCCCGACGTGACCTTCAAGCTGTTCAACGATGTGATCGGCGACTATCCCGACGACAAGGTCGCCAACATGGAACTGGCACAGGTCTATCTAAGCAAGACTCCGCCCGACTATGACACCGCGGCCGACCTCGAAGAGCGCGGCGGCGCACCCGACGACCAGGTCCGCAAACTCCGCGACATGGCCAAGAAACATCGCAAGAAATGAGCGTGGCCGCTCCACGCTCGCGACTGCGATGAGCTAGTGCCAGAATCGAGGCCCGATGCGCCGGCGCGGCTATATCGCAGTCGAAGGCCCTATCGGGGTCGGCAAGACGAGCCTGGCGCAGGCGCTCGCGCGCGAGTTGGGCGCGCGCCTGATGCTCGAGGACGCCGACAACAATCCGTTCCTGCCGCGCTTCTACGAGGATCCTGACAAGTACGCGTTTCCCGCGCAGCTCTACTTTCTGCTCACCCGCCATAATCAGCAGCGCGAGTTGAAGCAGCAGGATCTCTTCACCCAGGCGACGGTCGCCGACTACCTGTTCGCCAAGGATAAAATTTTCGCTGCGATGAATCTCGCGCCCGACGAGCTCAAGCTCTACGACAACGTGTACAAACTGCTCGACGCCGAGATGGCCAGGCCCGACCTCGTGGTCTATGTGCGCGCGACCATCGAGGTGCTCGCCGAGCGCCTGCGCAAGCGCAATCGCGACTTCGAGCGCCATATCAGCTTCGACTACCTCGAGCGCGTGTCGTCGGCCTACCGCGATTTCTTTTTCTACTACGACGAAGCCCCGCTGCTGGTCGTGGACACCTCCGACATCGACTTCGTCGCCAACCCTGACGACCTGACCCAGCTAATCCGCGAAATCGACCACGCCGGCCCCGGCACCCAATACTTCGTCCCCCGCAAGGGCTGACAACACCCGCGGTCATCCTGACGACGCGCGCACCGCAAGCGCACGCTCCGTCATCCAGACGAAGCGAGCATCGCGAGCGGATGGAAGGACCTCGGACAGCGGCGCGCAAGCGCCGCCGGTTCCGGTTTTCCGAGTCGCCGAATCCAATTCTCTCCGCACCAGTTTTGGCTCCATTGACATAAGCGAAGAAATAGCGAAAATAGGTCACTTCAAGGAGGACATATCCAATGGCGACCTGGAGTGAATTAGAAATCGATGCGCCCGATATCGCGGCTGCCGGACGACAGATGCTCTATCAATTCGGCGTTGGACTTGCCTTCCTCGCCACGCTGCGAAAGGACGGCGCACCGCGCCTGCATCCGATTTGTCCCACCATCGTCGATGGCCACCTCTACGCGCTCATCGGCCCGACGCCTAAGCGCGCCGACCTCCGCCGCGACGGCCGTTACGCATTGCATACCTTTCCGCCGGTGGAGGTTGACGATGAGTTCCTGGTGATGGGCCGCGCGATGTTTATCGACAGCGACGCGGTCGCCGACAAGGTCCGCACCGACCTGGTCGGCCGCGGCATGACCACTACCAACGACGAGCTGCCGTTCGAGTTCCGCATCGAGAGCGTGATGCATGCGAAGTATCCGGGCGGCCACGGCACCTGGCCGCCGAAGTATTCGATCTGGAAATCGCGCTGACTCTTCGAATTGCCGAAATCCCGGAAAATTTCAGTTCAGGAGAACTGATGAGCATCGGCGAAGAACTTGAGACTGCGATCAATGCCTATCCGGGGCGCGAAACTCTATGCGGAGCGATCCGGATAAGTCGAAACGAACAGCTTCTGTTAGAGCGAGCGTTCGGCTACGCAAGCGTCCAGCTAGGTGTCGTCAATCAACCGAGCACTCGTTTCCACATTGCCTCGATGACCAAAATGTTCATCGCTGCAGCCGCGGTCAGGCTCGCGCTTGACGGAACCGTTTCGCTCGAAGCTCACCCGTCCACCTATCTACCGGCGCTATCAGCGATCGATCGCCGCATTACACTCCACCATTTGCTCTCGCACACATCGGGACTGGCGGATATCTACGGCAATCCCAACCTCCGGCTCGACATGATCGGGCTCGCCATGCGCGGCGGAGGTCTACTCGATTACCTGATCGCGCTGCCGCAATTGTTCAGCCCGGGTACGAGATGGAGCTACAGCAGCACCGGATTCCTGCTGCTCGCGTATCTGTTGGAGGAAGTCACCGGTTCTCCGTTCGATAAATTAATCGGCGAGATGTTTCTGATTCCTCTCGAGATGCGCGACACGGGCCCCGACGATCCGTCTCGCATCACCCCCGGTCGCGCGTTCGGTCAGATCGCCAAAGACGGGGCATGGTTCAACGCACCAAATGACCGCCTCGCCGAAATCGACGGGCCGCGAGAATTTTATTCGACGGTGGCGGACCTGGACCGGTGGGGAATCGCGCTCCTCGACGGTGAGGTCCTGAGCGAAGCGGCGCGCGAGTTGACCTTCTCGCCTCATGCCCGCGTGGGGCCTGGGAGCGACTTCGATCCCTCTCTCAGCTATGGCTACGGCTGGTTTCTCGGCGACCGATTTCGTTTTATTGGCGGCATGACCGGAGGCTTCAGATCGGCAATGTGGCAATATCCAGACGAGTGCCTCAACGTGATCATGCTGTGGAACAACGAGCGAATTGATTCGCAACGGCTGTTCAGGAAATTGCGCCCCATTCTTTTAGGCTAAGCCGGCCAAACGGAACGATGCTATCGAAGGACATATCGCCCCAACTCGCGATCGGCTCTCGCTACGCGAACTGATCGGCGAAGTCCAGCCGGCGGTTGGCTCGATTCCTGGCATCGCACTCGTCGCCTGCTCCCGCTTACTCGGCGCGGTCGTTGAACGCGATCTCGATATTGTCCGCCAGCTTGAAATCCTTGTCGGTCACGCCGCCGGCATCGTGGGTCGAGCATGAGAACGTCACGCGCGTGTAGTTGATCGTGATGTCGGGATGATGGTCGGCGCCCTCGGCGATCTCGGCGACCTTCTGCACGGAACTCGATGCCGTGGAGGTACTCCTTGAACTTGAACATTTTGCTGATGGCATTGTCGTTGTACTCCCATCCGGGGAGCGCCTTTAGTTTCTCCTTGATCTGGTCCGCGCTTAGTTTCGCCATCTTGAGATCCTCCGCGAGAATTCCTATCGATAGTTCATCATAGTGCACAGAGAGCGCGCGGCGTTATACCCGTCGCGCGGGGCTGTGGTAATACAGGCTCAAGCAGACCCAAGTGTAAAACAGGGGACACTGAAAAGACTATGGCGAACAAATACGTTACCGACGAAGCTCGCAAGCAGATCGGCAAAACCTCAGAACCGCGCACCTACGAGGTCGAGCGTGGCGCAATTCGCCGCTTCGCCGAGGCGATCGAAGATCGCAACCCCATCTTCAACAGCGAGCGCGACGCGCGCCAGACCCGCTTCGGCAGCATGATCGCGCCACCGACCTTCTGCCGCTCGATGGGCGCGCCGATTCCCGACATCAAGCTCGACATGCCGACCTTCCGCGGCCTCGACGGCGGCTCGGACTGGGAATACTTCCACCCGATTCGCCCCGGCGACCGCATCACGGTGCAATCGAAGCTGGTCGATTTGCGCGAGGCGGCCGGGCGCCTCGGCCCGATGGTCTTCACGGTGGTCGAAACCAGTTACACCAACCAGTTCGGCGAGGTCTGCGCCCTGCAACGCTCGACCGGAATCCGTTACTAGAGTTATCGGGAAGGATAAGCGCGATGGCTAAGCAAATTTATTTCGAAGATGTGCAGGTCGGCACCGAGATTGGGCCGCTCGAAAAAAATCCGACCACGCAGCAACTGGTCAGGTACGCCGGCGCGTCGGGCGACTTCTATCAGATCCACTACGACAAGGATTTCGCGCTCGGCAACGGCCTCCCGGGCGTAATCCTGCACGGCGCGTTGAAGAATGCGTTCCTCGGCCACCTGATGACCGACTTCGTGGGCGAACTCGGATGGCTGCGCAAGCTCGGCGTCCAGTACCGCGGGATGGATCAGCCGGGGACCAAGGTCGTCGCGCGCGGCAAGGTCTCGAAGAAATACTCCGAGGGCGGCCACAACCTGGTCGATTGCGAAATCTGGCTCGAGAACGCCAAGGGCGAAAAGACCACGCCGGGCTCGGCCACCGTCATGCTGCCCTCGCGCGCGGCGAGCCACTGAGGCATTGAGGTAACCCGCGATGCCGATCCGGCGCGAATTCCCGCCGCGATCGCTGAACGCCGAGACCCTCAACGAGGGCCGCGTCGATTCGCATTACACCAAAGTGCTGCTGCGGCTGCTCGCCGCGCACGCGATGGCGGAGAAGCTGACCGCGATCGGCTACCAGCGTGCGCTCGCGACACTCGACAATCCCGCGCTGCGGCCGATCGTCGAGAAAAATTTCGCGGAAGAAAAAAAGCACGCGCGGCTAATCTACGATGCGCTCGAAGAACTCGGCGTCTCGCAGCAGGCCGCCGACCGCTCGATGATCGCGGTGCTCAAGGCGCCTTCGTTCGACGCGCCCAGCTACTTCGCGTCGAAAGCCGAGGGCGAGCTCGACCTCCTGATGGCGTCGCTCAGCCTCGACACCACTGGCCTCATCATGATCGGCGAGAATTACAAGGAGTCCAGCTACGCGCCGCATGCGCGCGCCGCCGAAATCATCCTCGACGAGGAAGCGGACCACGAAATCTTCGCGTCGCGGCAACTTGGCGACGCGGTCGAGCGCTTCGGCGTCAAGTCGGTCAACACCGCGCTGCGCCGATGGATCCCGCGCGCGGTGAATTTCTTCGGCCCGCCCGGCACCGGCTTCACCTACGATTGTATCCGCTACGGCCTCAAATCCCGCGACAACGAAGAACTCGCCGAGCTTTACGTCACGATGCTAACCCGCCGCTGCGAGCAATTAGGTTTAGAAATGCCGTCGCTCACAGCAACCTATCCGCACACGCTCGCCTGAGTCTCAGGCAATTTCATGCGCTGTACTGCGCTGGCAATGAACAGTTCCTTAAGAACTGCCCATACCGGATAGCTCGGGAGGTGGGTTTTTCTTCTCGGACAAGCGTTTCTCTTCGTCTCGAATCATTTCAGGAATCGTTCTTTCTTCTTCGATACCAAACAGAACTTTTGCGGTGTGAATAGGGTGAATAACAGTGTGTGCGGTGTTGGACAGAGCGACTCTAACTGCCGCCTTCAGCCCCGTTCCAACGGAGATCTCATCTTTTTCGCTACGGTCGTTCATCGCATTGGACTCCTGTCTTCATGATCCCATCGTCGCGTTCCAAGCGTTCTTTATTCCTCGAATTACAAAAAACAAAGCAATCAGGCAGTCGGCGAACAAAAAAACAATTTCTCCGAACTTTTCCACATAGTAGAGAGCGGATCCACTTGGGTCCTGCATAGACGCAATATCGCGCTCAAGATAATGCGTCATGTGAATTATGACATAAAAGATCGCTGCACCGAAGACTAACTCTAAAATGATGGAGATAAACGCCAGGAATGTCTCCCACAATTGTCTCAGGTTCATCGCTTGAATTCTGCCTTCTCGTGCATCCGTCGTTCAAGAATGGGGCACCTGCCGCATCAAAACCAAGCAGAGCATCCATCCTCGCTGGGTCTTTCGGTTCGCTAGATAGCAGAGTTGCGCTACCACTAACAGTCATCCTGCTGCACGAGAGCGGGCGCGCGACCGCAGAGCGGTTGGCGGCAAGGGTTCGGTGATCGAAGCGAAGTGCGGACGGAGGAGGGGCGGTTTCAGGCTCGCACTCGTCCCCATTCGATTCGCGTCTGCACATTGAACGTGAGCATCTCGTCGCTAGCGTAGCGCGTCAGGATCTTTGTCATCGCGGCGTCAAATTCAACCGACGCATTCTCGCCGAGATGATCTTCCGACCAAGTCGCGCGCGAGTGCTGGCAGCGAAGATAATCGGCGACGCTTTGTGAGTACGCCGCCGGCGCGGCGATCCGATGGCCGCGCGACTCGAACGCCGGATGCACCAGCACCGGTTCGGCGAATCGCTCACTCACGGTTTTCCACCACTTCGGACGCCGCCCCTCGTGCGCCGCGATAAAGTCGATCATGAACGCCGTCTCTTCACGCTCCCACGGCGCATCGACGGGAGCGTCGCCGTCAAGGACTGCGAGCATCGCACCGTCGGCCAACGAGTCCGCAAAGCGCGAGAGCGTTCGATCGAGATCCATCCAGTGGATACTCGACGCCGCAACGATCAGCCCGTACGGCGGCTCGAGCGGCGCGTCTTCGATGCTCGAATGAATCCAGCGGATCTTCGAGTTATCCGATCCGGAAAGCGAGCGCGCCACCCGCAGCATCGCGTCCGATGGATCCACGGCGTCGGCGCGCTCGATCTGATCGATCATCCCGAGCGTGATTTTCCCGGTGCCGCACCCCGCATCGAGCAGGATTCGCGGATGCCCGCGCAGCAGCTCGCGGAGCACGTCATACACCTCTGCCGGATACGGCGGACGAAACCGATAGTTCTCCGCCATCCGCTCGGCGGAAAAGCGGTGCCCCCGCGCCCGCAATGCTACGGTCTCTTCACTCACTGAGTCTTTGTTCCTTGATCATTCGCTGGCGTCAAGCGCGCGCAGTGCGAGGCCGCGTGCGACCGAGGTGAACTCGTCTCCCATTCGGATTCGGTCGGCGCCGAAGCGCTCGATGAAGATGCGGCGCACGGCGGGCACGAACGACGATCCGCCGGTCAGGAACACGCTGTCGATCGCGCCGGGCTTGAGCGCGACCGTCTTCATCAGCCGATCGACGCATCCGGCGATCTGTTCGAGATAGCGCGCGATCCAGTTTTCGAAATCCGGCCGCGCCACTATCTTCTCGATCAGGACTGGCGGGTCGGAAAACATGAAATCCGCCGCTTCCAGCGCCGATAACTCGAGCTTGGTCTTCTCCACTGCGCGAAACAGGAAGTAGCCGAGATCGTTTTCCACGATATGAATCAGCGCCGCGATCTTCTCCGGCTCGAACGATTCACGCTTCAGCTCGTCGAACTTCAGCATCGTCGCCCGCGCCTTCAGGAACGACAGATGGTGCCATCGCTCGAGGTTGGTGTACGGCCAGGTCGGCGCCGGCAGCACCATCCCGTACGGCGAGCGGTACCTGGTGCCGCGGCCGAGCGCGGGCGCGACCAGATGGCGCATCACGCGGCCGTCAAACGCGTCGCCCGCGATGCCGACGCCGTCGTTGCCGAGAATCTCGTAGCGCGCCGCGCCATGCATCGCGGAAGTTCGAGGCTTCAGTTGCAGCACCGAAAAGTCGCTCGTACCGCCGCCGAAGTCCGCAATCAGCACCGTCTCGTCGCGGGTGATTCGGAGTGCGTAGTCATACGCCGCGGCGACCGGCTCGTACTCAAAGACGACGTTGGTCCATCCCGCGCGCCGAACCGCGATATCCAGCCGGCTGCGCGCGAGCGCCTCGTCGGGATTGCCGGCCGCGGCGAAGTGAACCGGGCGGCCGACGACGATTCGCGGCGGCAACTCGCCGAACTGCGCGATCGCCGCATCGCGGAGCGCGCTTATGATCGGCGCAATCAAATCGCCGAGCGTGTACGTCTCACCCATGATGTCGGTGGACTCGAAGGTCTTGTCTGCCAGGAACGACTTGAGCGACTGCACCAGACGCCCGTTGCCGGCGGCCGCGAGGTAGCGCCGAATCGCCTCGTTGCCGACCGCGACCGCGGAATCGGTGCCGCCGGTTTCTTCGACCGCGTCGAAGAACAGAATCGAGCGGAACGTTTCGGTCTGATCGCCGCCCTCGGCGGCGGAAAATCGCGCCAGGCGCGGGGCGCCGTCAGCGCCGATGATCGCGATCGCGCTGTTGGTAGTGCCGAAATCGAGACCGACCGCTTCGACTTTAACCGCGGCGCGAGCGCTGGAAATTTGCTGCGTCATGGGTCCCACGATCAGGGCGCGCCGAACTCTTGTCAACGTTGTGGGACGCGCATATACTCGCCAAACCCTCAGGATGACGATCGCATTGCGATTGCTCGTCCGCCAACCGCACTGGTTTTTCCGCGGACGAGTTTTTCCTCGTCCGCATTTTTTTCAATCGCGCATCGCGCAGGAGGGAAAAATGCCGCCGCCAATTTCGGAGTCCGCGGTCGCCGCGAATTGGGATCGCAATGCGCCGGTGTGGGCCGAGCAGGTTCGCCAGCAGCACGACATCTTTCGCCTGCATTGGAACAATCCGGCGTTCATCGATTTCGTCGGCGACCTCAGCGGCAAAGCGGTGCTCGACGCGGGCTGCGGCGAGGGCACCAACACGCGGATCTTCGCGCGCCGTCGCGCGCGCATGACCGGCGTCGATTTATCGACCAGGATGCTCGAATTCGCGCGCGAAGAGGAACGTCGCGATCCGCTCGGGATCCGATATGAGTGCGCATCGTACACCGATCTGGCAATGTTCAAGGATGGAACCTTCGACGCGGTGATTTCGACCATGGCGTTTATGGACGGGCCTGATTTTCCGGCAGCAATGAGCGAAGTCGCGCGCTTGATTCGTCGGGGCGGGACGCTCGCGTTCAGCATCCTGCATCCGTGCTACGCGACTAAAGGGTTCGGCTGGGTGAGAGATGATTCGGGTCGCGCCATCAAATTCACCGTCGCGGATTATTTCAACGACGAAGCATGGATCGATCGCTGGAAGTTCGGCCACGCGCCCAACGCCGCGCAGGTCGAGGAATTCGCCATCCCGCGTTTCGATCGCAAACTGTCCGATTACATCAACCCGGTGATTGCGGCGGGCCTGCGGCTCGAGGAGATTCGCGAGCCGCGCGCGCCTGAAACCGCCTGCGACCTGCATCCCGAAGCCTTCAGAAAATTTCGCGATCACATCCCGCTGTTCTTTTATCTTCGCGCATCGAGGCCGTGAGACAGCGATGATTCGTACCTTGATCGGACTCCTTGCTTGCCTCGTGCTCGCCGGATGCGGCGCCCAGGGCGAAGCGTATCAGCCTCGGCCGACGCCGGCCTCGCAAAGCGTCATATACATCTACCGGCCGTATGGGCTGCTGAGTTCACAGTCGAATCCGATGATCACTTGCGGCGCCGACAGTGTTGAGCTGGAAACGTCGGGGTTTTACGAGTTCGTCGCGGACCCCGGACCCATAACCTGCACTGCCGCGACCGATGCGGCGGCGGAATTAAAGTTTGACGCCCACGCCGGCGAGCAATACTTCATCAAGGAGGACGTTGATTCCAGCGGACTCGGCGCCAGCCACGTTCGATTCAAGTTGATGAATGCCGACGTGGGCCGCGACGAAATCCAGCAGTGCAACCGACAGGGAATCAAACAGTGACTCAACCGCCGCGAATCGTGACCCTGCTGCCGAGCGCGACCGAGATCGTTTGCGCGCTCGGCTTCCAAGATCAGTTGGTCGGCCGTTCGCACGAATGCGACTTTCCGCGCTCGGTCGCGCGTGTCCCGGCGCTGACGGAACCCAAGTTCAATCCCGAAGGCACCAGCGCCGAGATCGATCAGCAGGTGAAAAAGATCGTGGGCGATGCGCTCTCAGTCTATCGTGTCGATGCGGCCAAGTTGCGCGAACTTCGGCCCGACGTGATCGTCACCCAATCGCAGTGTGAAGTGTGCGCGGTCAGCGAGCGCGAGGTGGAAGGCGCGGTCGCCGAGTGGCTTGGCGCGCGGCCGAAAATCGTTTCGCTTGCGCCGTACGGCCTCGACGACATCTTCACCGACATGCGGCGGGTCGCGGATGCGCTCGACGCGCGGGCGCGCGGGACGGAACTGATCGAGCGGTTGCGCGCGCGACTCGGCAAGATTGCGAAGAAGGCGCGCGCCGCCGCGGCCCGGCCGCGCGTCGCCACGATCGAGTGGATCGACCCGCTGATGGCGGCGGGAAACTGGATGCCGACGCTGGTCGAGATGGCGGGCGGAGAAAATCTCTTCGGCACAGCGGGCGAGCATTCGCCGTGGATGAAATTCGACGAGTTGGCCGCCAAAGATCCCGATCTGATTTTGATTTCGCCCTGCGGCTTCGACATGGATCGCGCGGCGCAGGATCTGCCCGCGCTGACGAATCGTGCCGAGTGGAACGGGCTCAAAGCGGTGCGCGGCGGGCGCGTCTTCATGGCCGACGGCAACCAGTATTTCAACCGGCCGGGTCCGCGAATCGCGGAGTCGCTCGAAATTCTGGCCGAGATTGCACATCCGGAGCTTTTCCACTTCGGCCACGAAGGCGCGGGCTGGCGCAGACACTAGCGGCCGCTATTTTTTCGCAAGATACGCCATCCCGACGCGGGCGGGCGTGAGATTTATTCCGAATTCATCGACCAGCGGCTTGATGTCGCACGCGTTGTCGGCCGTGACGAAGGTGACCGCGTGGCGTGAGAGCAGCGGCTTCGGCAACTTCTCGAGCAAGCCGCCGACCCCGCGCATGATAGTTTCCGGAATGTGAAACAGCGGGCGGCGATGTCCGCTCGCGTCCATGATGACCCGCATCATCTCGTCGAACGTCATCAGATCCGGCCCGCCGATTTCGTAAGTTCCGTTGCGGCCGCGGCCCGACACCGCGAGCATCACGCACGCCGCGAGGTCGTCAACCAGCACCGGCTGAACTTTCTGCCGGCCGGTGCCGGGCACGCCAAAGACCGGCGCGAAACGAAGCGCACGGGCAAGACCGTTGACGACTTTGTCCTCCGGACCGTACACCAGCGACGGGCGGAAGATCGTGTAGGTCAATCCCGAGTCGCGAATCGCGCGCTCGGCGCGGCCCTTGGCGCGAAACCCAGGATGCGTGCTGTTCTCGTCGGCTGCGGCGCCGCTGATGTAGATGAACTGCGGCACGCCGGCCTGCTTCGCGGCGTCGATGAGCGCGACTGCGCCGCCATAGTCGATGCGGTCGAAGGTGAGACCTCGGCGCGGATTTTCGACGGGATAGCCATCGAACTGGATCGCATCAACCACGGTACTTGCGCCCCGCAGCGCCTGCTGAAGCATTGCCGGAAGCCGGATGTCCACGCCCGCGAAATCGACGCCCGGGAGATCGAGTCGCTTGCGCGCCGAATCCTGATTGCGCGTGAGGATACGCACATTGAATCCACCCGCGACCAGGCGCCGCGCAATCGCGCGGCCGACGAATCCCGAACCACCGGCAAGTGCAACTGTCTTCGTGTTCATCAAGTGGATTGTGAACTTGAACCCGGCGCGAGGCTATCGGCTGCGCCAAAGCGGGTCGAATCGATCGCGCGCAATGAATTCGCCGCGCCCGGCGAGCGCGTCAACCTTGCGATCGGTGACGATCGGCACGCCGCGCGCAATTGTCATCTTCGGCCAGCCGGTGACCTCGAATCCATCGAACGGATCGTAGTCGGCGCGCGAGTGCATCTCGCGCGCGTTGATTACGACTTTGCGCTTCGGATCGAAAACTATCAGATCGGCGTCGGCGCCTTCGACGATCGCGCCCTTGCGCGGATACATCCCGAAAATTTTCGCCGCGTTGGTCGCCGTCAGATCGACCCATCGCGAGATCGACAGGCGCCCCTTGGCGACGCCTTCCGAATAGAGCATCGGCACGAGCGTCTCGAGATTGGACATTCCGGGCGGCATCCGCGTGAAACGATCGGCGGAAAGTTTACGCTCGAGAGTCCAACTGCAATGATCGGTCGCGACGACGTCGATAGTGCCGTCCGCGATCGCTGTCCAAAGTGCGGCGCGATGCTCGCCGCCGCGCAGCGGAGGATAGCCGACATACTTCGCACCATTCGGTTCCAGAAACCGCTCTTCGGTCAGATACAGATAGATGGGCCGCGTCTCGGCGAGGACCACGCGGCCGCGAGCACGCGCGCTGCGGATTTCGTCGATCGCTTCGCGGCTCGACAGGTGCACGAAGTAGGCGGGCGCGGCCGACAGCTCGGTCATCGCGAGCGCGCGGCGGACCGCGGCAGTCTCGGACAGCGGCGGACGGCTCGCGGCGAAATGCGTCACGTCGCGCTTGCCGGCTGCGAGCAGACGTTCGGTGCAGAATCCGATCAGATGCTCGTCCTCCGCGTGAATCGCGAGCAGCGCACCGCTGTCGCCCGCCACTTTGAACGCGCGCAAGTAGTCGCGCGCGCGAGCCTCGAAGCCCTGCATCATGAAGATCTTGATACTGCTGACGCCACGATCGGCGAGGCGCGGAATCTCGCTGATTGCTTCGGGCGACGGATCGAGCAGCGCCACGTGAAAGCCGTAGTCGATGATCGCGCGCCCTCGCGCCTTCGCGCTCCACTTTTCGATCGCATCGGCGAGCGAGCCGCCGTTCGCCTGGAATGCATAATCGACGATTGTCGTGACGCCGCCGGCCGCGGCGGCGGCGGTGCCCGACTCGAAGTCGTCGATGGTGTGCGCCGAGAACATCTCGGCGTCGAGGTGCGTGTGCGGATCGACGGCCCCTGGAATCAGGAGCATCCCGTGGGCGTCGATCGTGCGATGCGCGGAATCCAACGCGCCCGGCGGCGCGATGCTCGCGATCTTTCCCGCTGCTACGGCGACATCGGCGGCGGCGACGCCCGAAGGTGTGACGACAGTGGCGCCGACGATCGCGAGATCGAACATCGGGTCAATCGCGACTAATGCTTACGACGTGAACGGACGGGACGCGGAGTGCGGCGGCGGCGGACGCGTTTCAACGGATGCAGCTTCCCGGTTGCAGCCGGTTTCTCGGCGGAGGTCGTGTCGATGAGAGGCGTCAACGAAAAGCGCGAGACTTCGGGCGGGCAGTTGATCCGGATTCTCAGCCAGAACGTGCCGAGGCCGCGATTGGTGTAGATGTAAAAGTCTTCGTAGCGGTTCAGACCCGAGTAAAATTCCTTGCCGATGCGCAAGATCGATTTCAGCGGCGATCCGTAAAACGGAATTCGCACGACGCCGCCGTGCGTGTGGCCGGAAAGCATCACGCCTGGGCGCAGATGACGCGCGTAGAGCGCGGTGTCGGGATTGTGCGCGAGCACGATCGTGCAGTCATCGCTGTTGACGTTGCCGAACGCGCGCGCGGGCTCGGCGCGCCGCGACCACAGATCGTCAATGCCGACGACCATCAGCTTCTCGTTGCGAATGAAGAGCCGGCGGCTGTCGTTGGCCAGCACGTCGGCGCCGGCCCGCTTGAGCGCATCGGTAATCCGCTCGGCCGACGACCAGTGATCGTGATTGCCGAGGATCGCGAACAGGCCGGACTTGGGACGCAGATGTTTGAGCGCATCGCGAAACGCGCCGATATAACGATGCATCGTGTCGGGGCCGGAAAAATAATCGCCGGTGAGAAAAATAAGATCGGGCTGCTGCTGATTGATAGCATCGACCGCCAGCGCCAGCCGTTCGAGATCCTCGTCGCGATCGACGTGGAAATCGCTTATCTGGCACGCGACGAGTCCGCGCAGAGCGTCCGGCAATCCGCGCACCGGCAGGTCCAGCGCCGACACTTGAATCTCATCGATCGTCTTCCGCCACATCCTGTGCAGCGGACGCAGCGCCAGCGGGGGCTTCGACTTTGCGCGAACGCCGGCCGCAGCGGGTTTTTGCGGCGACAAGTCGTCGATCAATTCGGCGGTGGACATCGGACTATCGATACTAGAATACTTCGACCAGACGGCGAAAGGAGGTCAGCTCGATAATCCGGTCGCCGGCTTCATTGATTTCTTCGTGCTCGAGTTCCCAGGTATGCGGATGCGGGATGAAAACAGCGCGGAGCCCGGCGGCGACCGCGGGATTGATGTCGGAGCGCGGACTGTTGCCGATCATAAATGTCAGCGCCGGATCGAGGCCGGCGTCGCGCACCAGGCGGCGATAGGCGTCCACGTCCTTTTCGCGCGGCGTCTCGACGCGATCGAATAGCGGGCCGAGTCCGGAGCGCGCGAGCTTTTGCAGTTGTTCGTCGCGCTGGCCCTTGGTGAACATCAGCAATCGGTGACGCCGCGCAAGTTCATTCAGCGTCGGCTCGACGTCGGGCAGCAACGCGCACTCGCGCTCGAGCAGGTGCGCGCCGATTCTCTCGATCTGGTCGCGCAAGCCGTCGTGGCCGGCGGGCGCGAGTTCATCGGCCGCCTGATGCAGGGCCCTGATGTAAGGGCGGCGGCCGTAACCATGGGTTTTGATCAGCATGATTTCCGCGCGGCGTACACTGGCGTGAATCTCGACGCGAGACAGGCCGAGGCCCGCATCGCCGACGGCCGCGGCGAAATTGTCGAACGCCTCGAGAAAATGAATATTGGAATCCCAGAGCGTATCGTCGGCGTCGAAGATGAGATTCAAAGACTCGGTCGCGGAATTGAACATCTACATACAAGTTACCGGCATGCGCAGAGGGGGGCAATTGGCCACTCGCGAACGAACTACGCGCGCGCGTTGGGCAGCGCGGTGGGCAGCACGATTAGCGCGCCGGTCGAGGGATTGCGGCCGACGTACACCTCGGTCTGGTAAACGCGGCGCAGATTTTCGGCGGTGAGAACTTCCGCCGGAGTTCCGCAGGCGACCGCGGCGCCGTCAGCGAGCAACAGCACGCGATCGGCATAGAGCGCGGCGGCGTTGAGATCGTGCAGCGTCGCGACTACGGCCATGCCGCGCTCGGCGCAGAGCTCGCGAAAGCGCGCGAAAATTTCGGCGACGTGCTTGAGGTCGAGAAACGCGGTCGGCTCGTCGAGCAGCGCGATCTTCGGCTCCTGCGCCAGCGCGCGCGCAAGGAACACGCGCTTGCGCTCACCGCCGGACAGTTCCTGCACGTGGCGCGCCGCAAGATCGCGCAAATCGAAGCGCTCGAGCGCGGCGAGGGCGATCTCCAAATCGTGCGGACTCTCGAAGCGGAAGGCGCCCAGATGCGGCGCGCGTCCCATCAGCACGATTTCCAGCACGGTGAAGCGGAACGCGACGGCGTTTTCCTGGCCTACCGACGCGACGGTGCGCGCGAATTCGCGGCGCTCGATCGATTCGAGCGGGCGGCCGAACAGCTCGACAGTTCCCGCGTCCGGCTCGATCGATCCGCCGAGCACTTTAAGGAGCGTGGACTTGCCTGCCCCGTTCGGACCCACGATTGCCAACATTTCGCCGGCCGCCGCTTCGATCGAGACGCCGTGCAGAACCGGCACTCCCGGATATCCCGCGTGAATCGCGCTCGCACGCATGGCGACGGTCGTCGTCATAGCGAAAACGGTCTCCGGCTTTCGCGGCGCAGCATATAGATGAAGAAAGGGCCGCCGCACAGCGCGGTGATCGCACCGACCGGAATTTCTGCCGGCGCGATTGCAACCCGCGCGAGCAAGTCCGCCGCGACCATGAAGGCGGCGCCGCCAATCAGCGACGCCGGCAGCAGCAGACGATGATCCGCACCGAACATCAGCCGCAAAGTATGCGGCACGATCAAGCCGACGAACGAAATGATCCCGCTGACCGAAACCGCCGCGCCGACCATGACCGAGGTCGCGACGAAGATGATGCGGCGAAGACTGTCCACGTCAACGCCCAGCTCGGCCGCCGACTCGTCGCCGAGACTGAGCAGGTTAAGATCGCGCGCGCGATACATCAGGACGCCGAAGCCCACCAATCCGAGGCTCGCGACCATCGCCGCTTCGCCGTAGGTCGGCGCCTCGAGGCTGCCCATCAGCCAAAACAGAATGCTGTGCGCGTAGTAAAAATTGACGACGCTGTTCACCAGCATGATTGCCGCGCCCCAGAACGCGTTGAAGATGACGCCGACCAGCAGCAACGTGAACGGCTCGAGCTGGCCGTCAACCATAGCGAGCCGGTAAACCGCCACCGTCGAGAGCAGTGCCGCGCCGAATGCGCAGAGCGGGACCAGCGCCTCGCCGCCGCCGAGCTTCGCCGACATCACGAGCGCGAGAATCGCGCCGAGCGCGCCGCCGCCGGAGATTCCGAGGATGCCGCCCTCGGCCAGCGGATTGCGGACGAGGGCTTGCAGAGCCGTTCCGACCGCGGCCAGCATCGCACCGACGATCACGCCCATCAGCACGCGCGGCAATCTCGCGGCAAAGAGAATTGCATGATCGGGACTGCCGGGATCGGAAAACGCGCGCATGAGGCTGATGTGCGCGGTGCCGAACAGCAACCCCGCGATCGCGCAAACCACCAGCAGAATTGTCAGCGCGCCGAGAATCGAAAACATCCGCGCGCGCGTCAGGTGCGTCGCTGGCGCTGATTTGTCCGTCGGCGCGTTCAATCGCCGGCACCCGGTCGCCACGCTTCGGGATGAACCTTGCGCGCGATTATCTCGAGCGATTGCCCTACGCGCGGCCCGGCGTGCAGCATCGGATCTTCGGCGTAACCATAGACCCGATGATCGCGCACCGCCGGAATCGTCGGATACCTTTCCCAGAAATCGCTCGACGACGCCGGATCGGTCCCCATCGCGCCGTCGAGGATAACCTGCGGATGCATCGCGATGATGAACTCCATGCTGATATGCGGCCACTGTTCGCCGACCGCTTCGACGATGTTGTCGGCGCGCGCGATGCGCATCAGTTCGTCGAGGTAAGTGCCGGGACCGACCGCGACGATCGGCTGATGGCCGACCAGCATCAACGCACGCAGTGGTTTTACCTTCGCGAGGCGATTTTTGACTGCCATAATCTGCGCCTGAATCTGCGCAACCAGCCGCCCCGCTTCAGTCTTACGATTTATTCGCGCGCCAACTTTCTCGATGCTGGTTTCGATTTGCTGCAACGAATCGTCGCTTACCAGCAGCACCGGATAGCCCATCGAATCCAAGGCGCGAATCTGGCGCACGTCCGACGACAGTTCAAGACCGACCACCAGCGTCGGGCGGAGCGCGATGATCGCTTCCAGATTCGGCGTCAGAAAAGAACCAACCCGCGGCAAGTCGAGCGCCTGCGGCGGATAGTCGCAATACTGCGAGACCCCGACGACTTCGGATCCCGCGCCGAGAGCGAACAGCGTCTCAGTCACGCTCGGCGCCAGCGACACGATTCGCATCGGCGCGGCCGCGTTCGCCGCACCGGCAAACGTCAATGCGCATAGGCAGAGCGCGGCGACGGCCGCGAGTCGATGCGATACCACCCAGCGAAATTACCTGATCGGACTCGCGCCCGTAAGCGGCATGCCCGGCTTTGTTGCATCCACGCGACGCGCTCAACTAGCCTCGTCGGCACGAGGAATATCGCTGTGCTCAAGATTGCCGTTTGCATCAAGCAGATTCCGCTGATCGAGGAAGCCAACTTCGACGCGACGACCATGACCATCAAGCGCGACGGGCCCAACGTGATCAGCGCCTTCGATCTGCGCGCGGTCTCGCTCGCGGTCGAGCTGAAAAAACTTCACGGCGCGAACACCACGGTCGTCACCATGGGACCGCCGCAGGCACGCGGCGCGCTGGTCGATGCGCTCGCGATGGGCATGGACCACGCGGTGCACCTCGAGGATCGCGCGTTCGCCGGCGCCGACACGCTCGCGACGGCGCGGGCGCTCGCGCTGTGGCTGGCGCGCGGACATTTCGACCTCATCCTGCTCGGCAAGTATTCGCTCGATGCGGAAACCGGACAGGTCGGTCCCGAGATTGCCGAACTGATCGGCGCCGCGCAGATCACCGGCGCGCGAAAGTTGGAAATCGCCGGGCGCACACTCCGCGCCGAACGTGAAAGCGACGAAGGCTTCGATGAGGTCGAGGCCGCGATGCCCGCGGTCATCACCTGCGCCGAGCGCGTCGCGCAACCGGTCAAGGTCAAGCCGGGCGCATCCGACGAGGCGGCGGCCAGGCCAATCGAGGTCGTGCGCGCGGCCGATCTCGGCAGCGACGCGAAACAATTCGGACTCGCGGGCTCGCCGACCTGGGTGCAGGAAGTGCGCGTCGTCACGACGCCGAAGACTGAATGCAAATTTATCGACGCGGCCGACGCCGAGCGCGCCGCGGCCGAAGTGATCGCGGCGCTCGAAGCGCTCGGAGCGCTGAAACCGCGCGTGCACGATCGGCGTCCGATTGCCGCGCCGCTTCGCACCGGCAAGCGCGGTCGCGATGTATGGATCGTGTGCGAGACTGACCTCGAAGGGCGCGTCACGCGCGGCACGCTCGAACTGCTTTCGCGCGGCGACGAACTCGCGTCGCGACTCGGCGGCGCGCTGGTGGCGGTGGGATTCGACGGCGGCATCGCGCGACACGCCGGCCTGCTCGCGAGTTTCGGCGCCGACACCGTCCTGACGATCGAGAATCCGGCGCTGAACTCGTACACTCCCGAGACCGCCGCAGAGGCTGTCGCGAAGATCGTTTCGGCGCACGCGCCGTGGGGGATATTGATTGGCGCAACCGAGCGCGGGCGCGATTGGGGACCGCGGCTCGCAGCGCGGCTCGGCCTCGGACTCACCGGCGATGCGATCGATATCGAGCTCGATTCCGAGAATCGGATGGTCGCGCTAAAGCCCGCATTTGGCGGCAACATCGTCGCGCCGATTTACTCGAAAACATTTCCGCAGATGGCGACGGTGCGGCCGGGCGTGCTCGAACTCGCGGCGCCGTCGGAAACCAAACGCGCGGAGCTTCAAACTGTGCGGGTCGAGGTCGACCCGCCGAAAAGCCGGCTGGTAAAGGCCCACTCGACCCTCGATCAGACAATCGTGCCGCTCGAAGGCGCTGAAGTCGTCGTTGGCATCGGCACTGGCGCCGGCGGCCCCGACGGTGTCGCGACGATCGCCGCCTTCGCTCGAGAGCTGGGTGCAGCGATGTGCGCGACGCGCCGCGTAACCGATCAGGGATGGGTGCCGCGGCAGTTGCAGGTCGGGTTGACCGGCAAGTCGATCGATCCGCGCCTCTACCTTGCGATTGGAGTGCGCGGCGCGCCCAACCACACCTGCGGTCTCAAGCGCGCACAGACCGTCGTCGCGATCAACAACGACGCCGACGCGCTAATCTTCGAACGCGCGAACATCGGACTGGTCGCAGATTGGCGGAAGGTCCTGCCCGCACTGCAGGACGCTTTCCGCCGACGCCTGCAATGATCGGCTACGCGCGGATTTCGTAGAGCGCCGAAAACAAATCGTCGATCGGCAGCCGCCGAAACTGCTTGAACCCCGCCGCTGCGGCCAGTTCGCGCGCCTTGGCCTCGCCCATGCACGCGCCGATTCCCGCCCCGCCATGCGCGAGCGACACCGTCATGCAGTACAGCGTGCTGATCGAGTACATCATCCGGCCCATCGGATTGATGTTGTCCTCGAGATTCGACGACACGTTCACCTCGACCATCAGGTAGGTGCCGTCAGGCTTCAGCGCGGCGCGAATCGACTTCAGCAGCGCGGCGGGATCGACCGAATCGTGCACGACGTTGAAGGTCGAGATGAAATCGAACTGCGCGGCCGGCAGCTTCGTGCAATCGACGACCTCAAATTTGATTCGGTCCGCGAGACCCGCGGCCTGCGCATTCGCGCGCGCCCGCTCGAGCGACCCGGCATGCGCGTCAAAGCCGAAGACTTTGGCCCCGGGAAATGCCGACGCGATCGCGATCGCCGCGCGTCCGCTGCCACAGCCAACGTCCAGCGACGAGCCGCCTTCGGTCAATTTCGCCACGACCTGCGGCATCGTCGGCAGCCACTTGCGCACCAACTGATGCCGGTACATCGAGGCTGACGATCGTTCCATCGCCTCCCACGTCTCGGGCGGATATTCGCTCTGCGCCACGCCGCGTCCGTTCTTGAACGATGCCATCACCTTCGGCGCGATCGAGATGTTGGGAACGATCATTTCGATGAAGCCGCCGGCGAAAAACGGCGAGTCGTCGCGCGCGAGCACCATCGCATGCTCCGCCGGCATCGCGTAGGTCCTGGCCGCGGCGTCGTAATTGACGTATCCGGCCGCCGTCATCGCGCTGAGCCATTCGCGCAAATAGCGCTCGCTGAGGCCGGTTTTTTCCGCAAGCTGCGCGCTCGTTACGGCGCCCGCCGCGGCCAACGCGCTGAAAATTCCGAGCCGGTCGCCGATGTAGCTCAACGCCCCGAGCATCGCGGCGCCGATGTCAGTCGATACCTGTTTCGAGAATTTCTTGACCTTGTCCCAGTCGAGCTGCTGCTTCTCGTCGGCCATCGTTTTCCTCCGGAGATGGGCAGTATCGATCAATTCGGGTGTCGGCGGCTAGCGGTCAGACCTCGGGCTCTGTTGTCGGTACTTCGGTTTTGGCGGGCGGGGCGCCGAACAGCGATAGCTGATTCGGATTGTCGGCGGTTTCCGCGACCGGCACGAACAGACCGGGGCGCTCGACGAAGATGCGGAATTTTTCGTAGAGGTCGGCGAGCTTGTATTGGTAATACTCGACGTTCTCATCGGGATTCCGCGGATCGTATTCCGTCGCCATCTTTGCAAACGCATTCACGCTCGCGGTCGCGCGGCGGCCGGTGACGTAATATGAAATCTGATCGCCGGGCAGGTACGGCCGCCTGGCCCTGAGCGCGAGTTCGTAGGCGGCGGCGAGATTGCGGCTGTTGTCGCCGATTTTGCCGCGATAGGTGTCGAGCGAATCCTGCAGCGTCTCGGTTTTCATCAGGTCGGCAATTCCAATTTCGTGACGGGCGAGCCGCGCGAGATATCGCTCGTGGAGCTTCGGAATCTCGTCGCGCCGATCCTCGAGCAGCAGGCGGAACATCTGCTCCATGAAGCGGCGCTGGAAACGCTCCAGCCCTCGCGAACGCAGCCCCGAGCCGCGAATCGTCATCTTGCCGGCATCATCCTGCAGCACGTAATTTTTCATTTTGTAGGAGAACATCGCGGCGTAACGGCCGTCGATCTCGAGCCGAATGCCTTCGGGCATGATCGCGCCGACCTGCTCCAGGAGCCGCTCCGCGCCCCGGTCGTCGGCGGCATCACGCGGCGGCACGAAATAGATTCCATCGGTATCGACCTCGATAACCTGCGCGCCACGGTCCTCGAGTTCCGCCACCGCACGCTGAATCAGGTCGCGTCCGCGCTTGGTCAGCGCATTGGCCTCGGCGAAGTCGTTGAAATGCCCGAGCGAAAATCCGAGGTAGCCGTAAAATGAATTGATCAGAATCTTGAACGTCAGCTGGAGCGCGTCGGCGTTGCGGCGTTCAAGGCCCGCGAGCTCGCGCGCCAGCGCCTTGGCCTGCACCCGGAAGCTGCGCAGATCGCCGAGCAGCTTGAGGAACACGCCGAGCCGATCGGCGGCCGGCGCATGCCGATATTGCAGCATCAACGACGGATACAGCGAGGTTACGTCGCAGTGCAGCACGCCGTGCGCGACCC
The DNA here is from genome assembly GCA_963717005.1 of uncultured delta proteobacterium. Lineage (GTDB taxonomy): Bacteria > Desulfobacterota > Binatia > Binatales > Binataceae > Binatus. The sequence continues at coordinate 1,524,431 of OY970324.1, read as the reverse complement.
CGCATCGGCGAACTTCGGTGTATCCGCCCGCGACCGGCGCGGGTGGCGACGGTTCCGGAATAGAATGTCCCGCCGCCAGATATGCGCGCATCATGAGCGCGTCAATTTTGGTCGCGTTCCCGCGCAGCACCGCGCTCTGGTACGAGTACGGAAAAATCTGCGCCTGCACGAAGTAGCTGGGCGACAGCGTCTCCGCGAGCGCGCGGGTCTCGCGCGCGTCGTCGAGTGCGTACTCGTACAGCTTGTCGGGCTCATGCTGGAAGTAGTGGCTGATTTTCGACGCGTCGATATAGACCCGATCCTTGCGCGCCAGTCCGAAGTGTTGCGCGAGCTGCTTCAGCCCCAGGCTTTCCAGCTCGCGGCTCGAGATGTCGTAGTGCTGCGCGAGAATCCACGTATCGATGATGTTGCGGCCGGGAATGTCATAGCGGCGGTACGCGATCGAACGCTCGGCAATCTGCATGCGCGACGGACGCGCGCGCAGCTCGCCGCCATCGCGCCCCAGCTTGAGCGGCACCCGATGGCGGCGCGCGCGAGTCTCCAGGTATTCGAGGTCGAAGCGAAACAGGTTGTGCCCCTCGACCACGTCGGGATCGCGCTCCTGCACGACACGCACCATCTCCTCGAGCATCGCGCGCTCGTCCATCTCGGTGCCCTTGAGCAGGCGCTCGAAGCCGGTCGAGTCGGTCAGCGAGATCGCGATAACGCGATCGCCCTCGCGCGCCGCCGACGGAAACTCAAACCCCGGCGAAATAAAGGTTTCGATGTCGAGCTGGAGGCGGCGCAGCTCTGCGAAATCCATCCCGATGAAAAACGTCGTGCCGGTCAACATCAGATGCTGCTCGACCGGATCGGCCAGCACCAGATAGGGCGCGTCGGGCGCGTTCGGCGCCTTGTCCGTGACGTTCCTCAGATGCCGCCGCGCGGCTTCCAGAGCGTCCAGCGAGTTGAACGTGACGAGGACGCTATAACGGAAATCACCGTCGAGCACGCGCGTCTCATGCGGCGCCTTGAAGTCCGCGAGCAACGCCATATTCTCGACCAGTGCGAAGAGCCGAATCGGACGACGCTCGCGTTTGAGCTTGCCCGACCGCCGCCGGTAAACGTCGATCTCGGTCTTCGACGCGACTTCGACCGCGACCACGCCCGCATCGGCGGGATCGCCGAACAGCAGGCGGTTGCTGTAAAACTGCGCCGAAATTTCCTGGTAGGTCGTCATTACGATCCGCGTAACTCGATTGTGCACCCGCACCCGCGCATCAGACAACGCGTCCGCGCGAGTAGAATCAGAGCGCGCCCAGGTAGCCGAGGCCAATCAGAAAAATCGCGTACGCCGCTCCGCCGATCATCAGCGTCGGCGTCCCGAGTTCCGAGTCGCGCAGGTTAATAAAGAGAATCACCACCGACGCGAGCGCGATCGCTCCCGCGAGCAGCTCGGCGTTGGTCAAATGCCACGGCGAAAACGCCAGGCCCAGTGCGACCGGGATGCACGACTGGAAGACCATCGCGCCCGTGATGTTGGCGAGCGCGAGATGGTCCTTGCCTTGCCGAATCCAGACGACCGAGTTGTATTTCTCGGGCAGCTCGGTCGCGAGCGGGCTTAAGATGAGCGAGAGCACACCGGGATTCAGATGAGCATGCGCCGAGAACAGGATGATCTGATCGACGAACTCGACCGCGCCCAGCAGAATCGCGAGCACGCCGGCGACTACCTGCGCGGTTATCGCGAATCCGCGCGGCTCGAGCGGAATCCCGCGGAAGATCGACTCGAAGTATAGCCCGTGATCGACCACCGCGCCGGCCGCACGCCTCAGCCGCAGCATCACGACCGAGTAGCTCGCGTACACGATCAACAGCCCGACCGCGAGAACTTGCCGAAGTACCGGGCCGAGGTCGAAGGTGCCCGCGATCACGAGGCACAAAAAAACCGGGAAGAAGAACCCGAGGTCGCGGCGGGCATCCTCGCGCACCACTCTCAGCGCGATCCGCCCCCGACGCTTGCGAAACGCGAGCGCCGCAATACCCATCACGAACAGCGCCACCGTCGAGAGCATCAGCGGTGCGCCAACGATCGCGCCGAGTCCGACCGCGGTGTGCGCGGTGGCGGAATCGCGCCCGGTCAGCAGCGCGACCGCCGGGATGAACGTCTCGGGCAGTGCGGTTCCGACCGCGGCGAGCAAGCTGCCGACCGCGGCCTCCGCGATATGCAATCGATGCCCGGCCCATTCGACTCCGTTGGTAAAAAGCTCCGAGCCTGCAAGAATTATCGCGAAGCTGAACGCCAGGATTATTGCGTGGATTGTCAAAATTTCAGCTCAATGCGGGCGGAGCAGGTCGAGAATAGAGAGGCGCACCCGCGATTTCCAGCGAGCACGCCGGCGCCTGATTCCAAAATCGAAGGAGAAGTTCAGGCGGCGATGCAGCCAAACCGGCAAACGATGCGTATAATGTCTGTAATGGTTGCGGAACGAATGCCAAATTCGCGATAGGCTGGGCGCTCTCGAGCGCGATTCGCCCGATGATCGCGCGCCACGGTGAGGAATAAGTTGACTCGGACGGCTGCGATCTTTAGATTGGAACGTTGGTGTCGCTTGCTTGCCTTTGTATTCTCGTCTGTATAAATGAGGCTACCTGATTCCCGGCTCGCGGTCGCAATGACGGCCGCATTGCGCGCCTATTTTCACCGATCGCACTAACGCCCAACGCCCGCGCACAACGGATGCAAAAACGAATGAAGCAGAAGTACGAAGGTAAGGATCTACAGGGGCTGGTCGATCTCGGGCGCGAGCAGGGTTACCTGACGTTCGAGCAGGTGAACGACTTTCTGCCGCAGGATGTAGCCTCGCCGACCGATCTGCGCGCCGCGCTCGACAGCTTCGAGGATCTTGATATCAAGGTGCTCGAGGAAGTCCCGACCGAAGGCGCCGACGAAGCCGAGGTCGAGACCAAGGAAGAGGCCGAAGAAGCGCCCGAGGCCCCGGCGCCGGCTGCGGATTCACTCGGCGAGTCGTCCGATCCGGTTCGGCTCTATCTGAAGGAGATGGGCAACTTCCAGCTGCTGTCGCGCGAGCAGGAAGTCGAAATTGCCAAGCGCATCGAGGCCGGTGAGAACGAAGTCGAAGAGGAAGTGCTGGGCTCGCCGATAATGCTCGATTTTGTGATTCGAGTGGGCGAGCGGGTCGAGGCTGGCGAAGCCGACTTGCGCGACGTGTTCGAGGACGCCGCCGAGACGCCTGACGACCCCGACGAAGAACGCGGACCCGAAGCCGACGAGCGCCAGCTCAAGAAGCTGAGTCTCGCGACCAAAAAGCTGACCGACCTGCGCACCAAGATCGAAGCTATCGAGGAAGAACTGCGCAACAAACCCGGTCCGCGCCGCAAGCCCAAACTCGACAAGGACCTCACGCGCTACAACGAGCGCGTGAAAAAAGAATTGCGCGCGATGGGACTGTCGCGGCGCCTGATGGAAGCGGTGATCGGCGAGATGCGCGACTTCCTGCAGCAGTATCGCATCGCGCATCACACGATTGCGAAATACGAGGAAGCAACCGGCCGCTCGCGCACTCATCTGCTCAAGGAAGCTGCCGAGGCTGAAGATCGCCGGCACGTCCTCAAGATCAACGACGCACGCGAGAACCTGCTCGACATCGCCGCCCGGATTCGACAGGCGCAGAAGACGATTCGCGAAGTTGAAAAGAAGGCGAAGGACGACGGCGAAGACTACGCGCGCAAGCTCGAAACGATCGCCGCCGGTCAAGACAAGAGCCGCCGCGCCAAAAAAGAATTGACCGAGGCCAATTTGCGCCTCGTCGTCAGCCTCGCCAAGCGCTACACCAATCGCGGGCTCGGCTTTCTCGACCTTATCCAGGAAGGCAACATCGGCCTGATGCGCGCGGTGGACAAGTTCGAGTATCAGCGCGGTTACAAATTTTCGACCTACGCGACCTGGTGGATTCGCCAATCGATGTCGCGCGCAATCGCCGACCAGGGCCGTACCATCCGCATCCCGGTGCACATGGTCGAGACCATCAACAAGCTGCTGCGCGTCACGCGCCTGCTGGTGCAGCGGCTCGGCCGCGAGCCGGGGCCCGAGGAAATCGCCGAGCAGATGGAGATGCCGCTGGACAAGGTCCAGAAGGTGCTCAAAATAGTCAAGGAACCGATCTCGCTCGAAACGCCGATTGGCGACGAGGAAGAAAGTTCACTCGGCGATTTTGTCGAGGACGAGCTCGCGCCCTCGCCGGTCGAAGCGGCAATCCAGGGCAACCTCGGCGAGCAGACTCGCAAGGTGCTCGCCACGTTGACGCCGCGCGAGGAGCAAATCCTGCGCATGCGTTTCGGCATCGGCCAGAAGACCGACTACACGCTCGAGGAGGTCGGCAAGCAGTTCGCCGTCACCCGCGAACGCATCCGCCAGATCGAGGCGAAAGCGCTGCGCAAGCTGCGCCAGACCGGCCGTTCCCGCAACCTCGAAGGCTTCCAGGAACGCGAGTAGCTGAACGCCCCTGAGAGCAAAGTAGCGCGCTGCGCGCAACTTTGCGATTCACTGGGTGCAGGGGTCACCCCTGCCGCCCGCCGCGCAGGCGACTAATTTGTGCTACGAATTCGATCGATGCCCTCCCGCCCGAACATCATCCTCATTCTCGCCGACGACATGGGTTACGGCGACTTCGGATGCTTCAACTACGGGGCGTCGCGCACGCCGACACTCGACCATCTCGTCAACGAAGGCGTATCCCTGACGCAGCACTACTCGGCTTCTCCAGTATGCGCGCCGGCGCGAGCCTCGCTGATGACCGGCCGCTATCCGCATCGCACCGGCGTTATCGACACGCTCGAGACGCGCGGCCTCGACCGCCTGGCGCTGCGCGAGTTGACCGTGGCCGAACTGCTCAAGCGCGCCGGCTACGCGACCGGCCTCGTCGGCAAATGGCACAACGGCGCGTATGACTCGCGCTACCATCCGAACCGCCGCGGCTTCGACGAGTTCGCCGGATTTTCCGGCGGATGGCAGCCGTACTACCAGTGGCATCTCGATCGCAACGGCTCTATCTCGCGCGGCGACGGCCGTTACTTGACCGACGTCTTCACCGACGAAGCGACCGAGTTCATCCGGCGTCATCGCAGCGAGCCGTTCTTTCTCCACCTCGCCTACAACGCGCCTCATTTTCCGTTCGAGGCAATCGAGGCCGACGCCGCGCCGTACAAGGCCAGCGGCAATTTCACGCCCGCGGTGAGCCAAATCTACGCGATGATCGAATGCATGGATCGCGGAATCGCGCGCGTGCTCGACACGCTCGATAGCAACGGCCTGACCGACAACACAATCATGATGTTCTCGAGCGACAACGGCCCGCAGTTCGGCGGGATGGGCGAGATGTGCACTGACCGCTTCAACTGCGGCTTCGCCGGCTCGAAACTGCTCGTGTACGAAGGCGGAATCCGCCTGCCGATGGTGCTCCGATGGCCCGCCGGACTCGACGGCCGCCGGCAAGTCCACGACATGATTCATTTCACCGACTGGCTGCCGACGCTGCTTGCCTTGGCGGGCGCCGAGCCGCCGCGTGATCTCAAGCTCGACGGAATCGACGTGATGCCCACGCTGCAAGGCGACCACGGCAAGGTCCCGACCGAGCGTTTCTGGCAATGGAACCGCTACACGCCCGACGCCGAATGCAACGCCGCGATGCGCGACGGCCGCTGGAAGCTGGTGCGGCCCGCAATCCGCGAGCTGATGCAGGTCTCAAACGAAGACCTCGCGATGGACATCCAGTCAAAGTACAACCCCGAAACCTTCCACGAGATAGCCCGCACGCCGATGCCGATTCGCATCAAACCCACCCCGCTTCCCGCGCAACTCTTCGACATCGTAAACGACCCCTTCGAGCGCAACGATCTCGCCGCGCGCGAACCCGCCCGCGTCTCGCGGATGACTAGCGCGCTCGCATCATGGTTCGAAGACGTCGATCACGACCGCCTGACAATCCACGATTTTTCCTAACCTCCCCTTGTCCAAGGGGAGGTCGGAGCGCGCCAAAGGAGCGCTCCGGGAGAGGTGCGGCGCGCGACATCGCACTCACACCGACTCGTTTATTTCAGCTCACGGCACAGGTGCTACGTCAGTCATCCTGACGACGCGAGCATCGCGAGCCGAGGAAGGATCTCGGACAGCTTCGCGCACGCGAAGCCGGTTCCGGTTCCGAATCCGCCTGCCGCAATCCATCTCGCAGCTCGCTTCGAGGGGATGAACTTTTGAGCCTGAACCCGCCTGAATATCCGTGCTAACAATGTGGTATGCACGCTACTTCAAGATACCGCCTGCTTGCCCCGTTCTCGCCCCGACTCTGCCGACCCCAGCCTCCAACAAAAACAAGTTTTGACGGAACGAAGCTACCCGCAGTGGTGAGCCATCTCAAAACCACAAGATATGGTATGAGGACACTCTTTCCGCCTGCACTCGGTCAGCCACCATCGCACATTTCGGCAAACTGGCAACTCAATCCAGCACCAGCTGGGCCCGACCGATTGAATTCATCCGCGATGGTCTGATTTAAGAGTCTGTTACAGGCACCTTCGCCACCGGCTTTTCCGATGGAGCGCAAATGAACGAGCAAGTTACCCGCCAAATCCTCTGGAACATCCCCGTTCCGTTCATCGTCCTGATGTACGCGCTGCTCGGGCTGCTGATCGTCGGATTCATCTACGCCGGCCTCCGCTGGTACCGGCTCGTGAGTCTCGGCGTCGCCGACGATCGCCTCGACCATCCAGTCGAACGTCTGCTGCTCTCACTGCGCGACTCGTTCGGCCAGGGCAACGTGATTCGCGAGACCTGGGGCTGGATGCATTACGCGTTCTACGTCGCCTTCGTCGGACTGCTCATCGGCACCACCATCGTCGCGATCAACAGCGACGTGCGCGACCTGTTCGATCTGTTCGGCCTCGATTTCTATTTCTACTACGGCGACTTCTACCTCTACTTCAAAGCCGCGATGGACACCTTCTTCCTGCTGCTGATTCTCGGCGTGCTGATGGAAGGTATGCGGCGTTCGGTGCGCAAGCCGACCGTGCTGAACGATCCGCCCGCCGACAAGATGCGCGACAACCTCGAGAATCGCCTCGACTACTGGTTCCCGATGTCGATGATGGTGCTGACGGCGATCACCGGCCTGATGCTCGAGGGCGCGCGCATCAACGCCGCGCATCCCGCCTTCACCGAATGGGCGTACGTCGGACGCGTCGTGGGACGCATGGAAGGCGCGCTCGGCGCCGGCGTGATTTTCCATCGATGGCTGTGGCTGGTGCATGTGTTGTGCGTGTACGCGCTGCTGTTCTGTTTTCCGTTCACCAAGCTGCGTCATTTGATCTTCGGCCCGCTGAATCTTTTCTTCCGCAACCTGGGTCCGCGCGGACGGCTCGCGCCGATCAAGGATTTCGAAACCGCCGAAACGTTCGGCGTCGCGCAGGTCGAGCAGTACACCTGGAAGCAATTGCTCGACATGGGCTCGTGCCTCGAATGCGGCCGCTGCACGATCAACTGCCCCACTGTCAATACCGGCAAGACGCTGAATCCCAAGTATCTGGTGATCGAACAGCGCGAGCATCTGCTCGACAAGGCGCCGTTCCTGCTCGCAGCAAAAGCAAATGGCAAACCGGCTGAGGGCAACGAAACCGAAGCGCCCGCGTGGAACGGCCCCGACATGATCACACAGGTCGCGACCGAAGAAGCAGTGTGGGGATGCACGTCGTGCGGATGGTGCGAAGAGGGATGCCCGGTCGGCATCGAGCACATCCAGAGAATCGTCGATATGCGGCGCTACGACGTACTGATGGAATCGCGGTTCCCGACCGAGTTGACCGGCGCGTTCAAGGGCATCGAGAACCAGGGAAATCCGTGGGGCCTCGCGCAGGAGAAGCGCGCCGAATGGGCCAATGGCCTCGGCATTCCCGAAATTGCCGCTCTCGAAGATCCGTCAGACATCGACGTGCTCTACTGGGTCGGATGCGCCGGATCTTACGACGAGCGCAATCAGCGGGTCAGCAAGTCGTTCTCGGGCTTGATGAAACAGGCGGGCGTCAAGTTTGCGATCCTCGGGCGCGAGGAGACCTGCACCGGCGACCCGGCGCGACGCCTCGGCAACGAATACCTGTATGCGACCGTCGCCGCGCAAAACGTCGAGACCCTCAATCGCTACAAGCCGCGGCGAATAGTCACTCAATGCCCCCATTGCTTTCACAATCTCAAGAATGAGTATCCGGACTTCGGCGGCAACTATACGGTCCTGCACGAAGCCGAGTTTATCGACGAGCTAATCCAGGCCGGGCGCCTCAAGCCGCGCGGCAAAATCGACGAGCGCATCACCTATCACGACCCGTGCTACATGGCGCGGCACAATCGTAAATGGGACAGCGCTCGCAGCGCGCTCGGCGCGATTCCCGGCGCCGAAGTGGCCGAGGTCGAGCAGTCGAAGAACCGCACGTTCTGCTGCGGCGCGGGCGGCGGATGTTTCTGGAAAGAGGAACACGAAGGCACGCGCATCAACCAGAAGCGCTTCGACCAATTGCAGGAAGCCAAGCCCAAATGCATAGCCGTAGGCTGCCCGTTCTGCATGACGATGCTGGAAGACGCGGTCAAATCCCGCTCGCTCGAAGAAACAATGCGCGTGCGCGACCTCGCGGAACTGGTAGCCGAGTCCACCGGCGTCAGCACCAAGTGAGCGTGGCGTGATATGATGTCGCACGATTCGCGCGAGGCAAAACCATGAAACTCACTGCGGTATTCAAGAAGGTGCGAGAGGGATATATCGGCTTTGTCGAGGAATTACCTGGGGCGAATACCCAAGGTCGTACATTGACTGAGACTCGGGCAAATCTGAAGGAAGCAGTCGCGCTCGTGCTGGAGGCGAATCGCACGCTGGCGGAGGAATCCGTCGGGAGAGAAAAGGTCATCCGGGAGCCGTTTGAAATCGACGTTTCATGAAACGTCGCGACTTGGTGCGGCACTTGGAAAGATTTGGATGTGAATTCCTTCGGGAAGGCGGCGCGCATTCGGTGTATGTGAATCGTCGAGTTGCGAAGTCATCTGCGGTGCCGAGACATCGCGAAATCAACGAAGGTCTGGTTCGCAAGATCTGCCGGGACCTGGAGATTCCGCAGCCATGAGTGCGCTCTCATCAACTAACGACGCGCGCCCCGCGCTGCATCCGATGAATCATGGATTCACCTGGACGCCGGTGCGCGGGCCGTTCCGCTTGATCACGGACGAGCAGGCGCGATCGTTCAATGAACGCGGGTTCTTCGTGCTTGAGAATGCGCTCGACGCGGCGACCGTCGAGCGCGTCCGCGACGCGATCGATCCGTTCGAGGCGCGGGCCGAGGAGTTCCTGCGCACGCAACCCGACGGCCGGATGGGCATCGCGAAGGCCGACGGGATCACCTTCACCGTGCATCTGGTCAAGCTCTCGCAGGTGTTGCGAGATTTCTCGGCGAGCCGCATTTTCCAGGACCTCTGTCACGACGTCATCGGTCCCGACGTGCGTCTCTACTGGGATCAGGCGGTGTACAAAAAGCCCGAATATCCGAAGCCGTTCCCATGGCACCAGGACAACGGCTACACCTATATCGAGCCGCAGGCGTACCTGACCTGCTGGATTGCCCTCAACGATGCGACGGTTGATAACGGCTGTCCGTGGGTGATTCCGGGCGGCCATCTGCGCGGGACGCTGGCGCATCGCCTGTCGAAGCTCGGCTTCGTTTGCCGCGAGGAGGACGGTCCCGAGGCGATCGCCGTCCCGGTGCGCGAGGGGAGCGTCGTGGTATTCTCGTCGCTGATGCCGCATCGGACCGGCCCCAACGTCACCGCCGGCGTGCGCAAGGCGTACATCCTGCAGTACGCGCCCGACGGCGCACGAGTCGTGCAGACCGACACCGCCTGCGACGCAGTCGATCGCCAGTACCTGATTCTGAAGAACGGCGAGCGAGTCTCGCCACCACCGCTCGAATAGGCGCGCTACTTTTTCATATCGGAAAGAAAATCCAGAATGGCCGCGTTCACTTCGGCCGGCTTCTCCTGCTGCGTCCAGTGCCCCGAACCCTTGACCAGCACGGTCTTGCGCAAGTTCGGCACCCAGGTGGTCATCCCTTCGGCCATCTCGGGGCGCAGCACCACGTCGCGCTCCGCGGTTATCATCAGCGCGGGCTGCTCGATGCGATCGGTCTGACCCGCGCTCTCTTCCCAGTTCTTGTCGATGCATCGATACCAGTTCAGGCCGCCGCGAAAGCCGCTCTGCTTGAACGCCTTGACGAACACCTCGAAGTCGGCGTCAGTGAGAAACTTTCCATGCGGGCGATCCGCGAATCGATCGAGCAGTCCGCCGCCGGCCGGCCCGAACACACCAGGAACCGATTTGCGAATCTCGTTTGGATCGACTTCCGGCGGATCCTGGTAGAAGCCGCGCAGCGATCGCGCGACATCGCGCTCGAGCTCCGCCTCTGCCACGCCCGGCGTTTGAAAATAGAGGATGTAGTGGAAGCCGCCCGCGGACATCGCGCGCATCGCGTCGGTCGGCTTTACCGGCGCGCGCGGAATGAACGGCGTGTTGACTCCGATCACGCGCTCGACGCTGTCGGGCGCCATCAGCGCGGTATTCCACGCGACCATGCCGCCCCAATCGTGGCCGACGATCACGCAACGGCCGATGCCCAGCGCGTCGAGCATGCCGACGATGTCGCCGACCAGCTTGCGCTGTGTATATGCGTCGATTGGCGCGGGCGCTTCGGTCTCGCCGTAGCCGCGCTGGTCGGGCGCGATTGCACGAAAGCCGGCCTCGGCCAGCGCCTTCAGCTGATGGCGCCACGAGTACCACATCTCGGGAAAGCCGTGACAAAAGACCACCGGAAAGCCCTCGCCCGTCTCCGCGACGTGCATCTTGATGCCGTTGGTCCTGACGAAGCTGTGCTTGATTTCACTCATCGCGCGCACCTCGAAAAGTCTGTGTGAGCATCGGCAAATCATGCGGCAATGCTCGCATCGAAGCCAGCGTGCGGAGCGGCGAAAGTCGCAATTGACACAATCGCAGGCGCCGCCTTATGCTCTGAAACTCAACACTGAACGCTCGTTTAATAAGAAGCGTCCGAGCTGGAGGACATCCGATGAGTCGCGATTTTGAATTCAAACAGTTGCTGCGCGCGTACCGCGGCGGAATTATTTCCCAATCGACCTTCGAGTCCGAGATGGCGTGGCTTGAAGCAGGCGCGCCGACGACCAACGGCAGCGGCGCCGGTTTCAAGGCATTCGGCCGCACCTACAAGAACGAGCGCGCGGCGGTGGTAAGTTTTCTGGACAAGGTTCGCGCGGGCGAGGCCAACGGCGGCGAAGCGTTCGCGGCGTGGGCCGAAGTCTGCACCACCGATTGCATCCGCACCGGCATTCGCATCGTGGCCGAGCGCGAGGCCTATCATTCGCGAGTCTTCGCGCAGCGGCTGGCGGAACTCGGCGGTGAGGCGCGCGCGATGGCGACCGAAGCCGGGCGCAAGGCAACCGCCTATCTGGGCGACCCGTCGATTCCCGACAACGAAAAACTGCTCGATTTCACCAAGCGCGTCGGCAAGCCGGAGGACGCGATCAAACCGATTTGCGAGTTCGCCGCACTGCTGAAAGAGGATCTCTCGACCAAGGAAGCGCTGCGGCTTTTTGCGGAAGACGAACTATCGACCGCGAAATGGATCTGGGATTCATGCGCCGCGCTCAACGCGCCCAGGCAGAATGCGTCGGCGTCAGCATCGATGTAGTTCTTTCGGATTGAATCGAAACTGAGAGCGGGGCCTGCGACGGACCCCGCTCTTTTTTGTCTCTAACGCGCCCGCTGCCGCTGCACAGATGCGCGCGAGTCGCAGCTCACCGGCTTAATGCGATGCTGGCGAGGGTGCGCCTGCGGGCGGCGCCATCTTCATCGCACCCGGCGCCATCTTCATCGCGCCCGGCTTCATCATCATTGAGCCTGCCCCGGGGAGCTCTCGCTTGGTGTATCCCTCCGGGACCGCAAAATCGGCGGCGGCCAGTTTCTTCGCTTCGATCTTCTCGACCACGGTGCTGGTCGTGACCGCCGGACGCTTCGCCATCATCTCGTTGATTTTGGCCGCCTGCTCCGGCGCCATCCCCGGGATGTTCACCTTGCCCATCTTCATCGTGGAGTCGAGCGCGAGCGGCACTCCACCCGGCACTTCGCCGTTACCCATCGAGGTGCCCGCGTTCTTGAGCTTGGCCGCCATATTTTTCTCGAACTCGGCAAATTCCTCGGCGCCCGGCGCCGTGGTCGAGAAGCACTCCTTGACCGTGTAGTCGCCCGCCATCATGTGCCCGCCGCCGTTGTAGTCGGTGCACTTGAAACCGGCGACATCGCGCGTGGTGCCGGCCTTCTTGAAGTTCATCGCGGCATTGGTGCTGGCGGCCATCATCATGGCCATCTGGCCCTTGGGCGGGAATTCGATCTCGAAGTAGGTCTTCGCGTTCGGATCGAGCACGTACATTTTCCCAAGGTCGAGGTCGGTTATGATCGTGTGGCGCTCGGTCACCATCTTCTGTTTGTTGCCCTGCACCGAAATCGTTTGTTCGGCGTCGCGGGAGTTGGTCCCACTGGTCACGTGCTGCTTTTGCGTGATGACGACCCCGGCGGCCGCGGGCAGCGCGGTCATTGCGAGCGTCATCCCGGCAACCAGGGCGGTTAATTTCCTCATAGCGATTGCTCTCCTTGTGCTCGTTGCATTTTCATAACAGTGTCGCCGGCTTGCGCGGCGCCCTTAATTTCGTCGCGCTGCCGCTCGCCCATCCGATGGATCATCAGGGCCAGCAGCCCGAACAACACCCATACCATTTCCTTGATACGCCGCAGAAACCCCACCGCGAAGCCGATTCCCGGCGGATACCCCAGCATCCCCAGGATTAGCGCCTTGCCGCCCTCCTGGCTGACCAGCTTGCCCGGAATCAGAAAGGTCGCGCGCTCGATCAACAGCCCGACCGACTCGACCAGCAGCGCGGTCTGAACCGTGGCCGTCTGATGGAGCAAGCGCAGGAGGATATAAATTTCGAGCGGGCCGAGACTCCACGCGATTGCGTAGCAGAGGCACGACGCCAAGAAGCGGCCGCGATTGCGCGCGTAAAAGTCGAGCAGGACGGCGTCGGCCTCGTCGGCCGAGTCGCGAATTTCGTTTTCGTTGGTGTTGAATCGCGTGATATTGAGCTTGGCCGCGGCGCGCCAGAGATGAGAAAACGGCCGCTTCATCTGCACGAAGAAGAATCCACCCGCCAGCGCGACCGCCAGCGCGAACCCGGCGACGATCGCCCAATACAGATTTGCGGCCACCGGAATCATGCGCAGCGAAATTACCAGCGCCAACGAAATGAAGACGATTTGCCCGATTGCTTCGGCCAGCGACGCGACCACCACCGTCGCCAGGCCAACCGGCATGCGCAACTTCTCGCGCACCTCCACCGCCATCACGAACTGCCCGCCGAGCTGCGCCGACGGCGTCACATAATCGACCGCCTCGCCGCCAATCCGCGCGCCAAACAGTTCGACGAAACTGAGCCGGGGCGGATAGTGCTCGATGGTAACGCGCCAGCCCAGCGTGTTCGCGATTCGCGCAAGCGCTTCGAGCGAAATCGTCAGCGCCAGACCCCATCCCGCCATCCGCACGTAGCCAAGCACCTGTCGCGGCCCGTAATGGGTCAGAAACCAGGCGTAGAACGCAATTGCGATAACGATGAAGAATGTCTCGACGCGGCGCATCGGCAGGTGGAGGCCGCCTCTACGGACGGGCGGCAACCGATGCATTCTTTCAGCCGCGCCCCACCTGCGCAACCTGTGAATGGGTGAGTTGTCCGCAGGGTTCTCGGAGCCCGAGAACACGGTTTTATCTCCTACCGCGAATCAGCTCGGCGAACTTGTCGAGCTCCGGCGGATTCAAATCCGACACTACCCAGCAATTCATCCCCGCGACAATCAGCTGCTCGACGTGGTACCCGTGCTCGGTTTCGATTCGCTCAGCACTGGTCGCGGTGCCGGTCGCCGGCCACATGAAAACGTTGATCACGTGCTTGCCATGCTGATAAACGAGCGCCGCCACCGGGCGTCCTTCGATATAGTCGAGGCGGCCGCCCACCAGCGGGAATCCGTCTTTCGCGAAATCGTTAACCGGCGGCGAAAAATCCAGCTTGCCGTTGAACCACGGCTTGACCGTGTGCTGATCGGTCGAGGCGACGTCCATCAGATGCGCCGCCATGAGCGAGCGCACGTGGCTGGCGACCACTTCGCTCGCGAGCTGCTGGTTGAGCGCCGGAGCGATCGCGCGCGGTGCGATGATCAAGGCGAGCATCGCGCCAATCGCCATCGGCACCGCGAACCGGACCGCACGCGGCATCCACGTTCCGCGCCGCGATTGATAACCGTTCGCTCGCGACGGCGCCGACGCGGGGATTGCGCGGCGAATCTTATCCTTCAATGCGGCCGGCGCCTCGAAGCGGAACGCATCGTCCTTGAGCCGCGTGCGCATCGCGCGCAGCGCGGCGTATTCGCCGGCGCAGCGTGGGCATTCCTCGATATGCCGCTGCACCTCGAGGTCGGCGGCGAGGTCGAGCTCGCCGTCGAGATGCCCGTGCATCAGCACTCGCGCGTCGTCGCAGTTCACGCCGGCTCCTTCGTGATTCGTTCCTTAAGCGAACGCGCGAGTTTGCCGCGAGCGCGCGCCAGCCGCGACATCACAGTCCCAATCGGCACGTCGGCGGCGTCGGCTATTTCCTTGTACGAAAGTCCCTCGATGTCGCGCATCACGATCACCTCGCGAAATTCGTCGGTCAGCTCTTCGAGTGCGGCCCGAATCATCGCGCCATCGGCCTTGCGAACGGCGTCTGCTTCGAGACCGCTTTCTTCGCCGGCCTCCGAATGCATCTGCTCGTCGAATTCGGTTGGTGCGACGGGACTGCGGTTGCGCTTGAGCCAGGTGAACGCCGCGTTGCGCACGATCGCGAGAATCCATGCGCGCGGATCGCCACCGCGAAATCCGCCGGCAAACCGAAGCGCGCGCAGGTAAGCCTCCTGCACGACGTCCTGCGCGTCGTGGTCGTCACGCACCAGCCATCGCGCGAGGTTGTACGCAGCATCCATTTGCGGCAGGAAGGTGCGGTCGAAATCGACGGCTTTGTTTTCGTCAGGCAATCGCTTTCTCTTTCGCTCGCCCGCACGTCCCCGTGTGGTTCCAGACTGCGCGCGCGGCAATTTTATTCCCGGACGTCTTTGCGGCTCAATCGCGGGAATTTTCATTCACCCATCGAGTCTTGTTCGCTGAATGCGCACATCAGCGCGAGGTGATTGTCCCATGGAAACCAAATTCGACCGTCGATCGTTCCTGCGCGTCTCGGGAACCGCCCTCAGCATCGGCGCGCTGTACAGCGTATTCCCCGCGCTGACGCGTAAAGCAGGCGCCGAGGGGATCACGCGCACGCTCGCCGAACTCAACGGCGAAGCGCCGGCGCCATTCTCGTTCATTCAGTTGAGCGACACCCACGTCGGCTTCAACGGACCGCCCGATCCTCTTGGGACCAAGGCGTTCGAAAGCGCGGTCGCGACGATCAACGGACTGAAGAATCGCCCGGATCTGATCATCGTCACCGGCGATCTGACCCACGATGCCGACTCGCCCGACGAGCACGCGAAACGCTTCAAGCTGTTCAAAGAAATTTCGAGCAGGATCGGCGGCGGCGCACAAATCAAGGTCGTGCCGGGCGAGAATGACGCCGCGCTCGACGGTGGCGACATGTTCCGCGAGTTCATGGGCCCGACCCATTACTCATTCGACCATCGCGGGGTGCACTTCGTCGCGCTCGACAATGTGTCGGCCGGACGGCCGGCGGTGGGCGCCGAGCAGCTCGCCTGGATGAAATCCGACCTCGCGCGCTTGCCGAAAACCGCGCCCATCATCGTGTTCACCCATCGTCCGCTGTTCGACCTCAAGCCCGAATGGGAATGGTTCACCAGTGACGGCGACGACGTGATGAACGCGTTGGCGCCGTACGAGAACGTGACCGTGCTCTATGGCCATATTCATCGCGAGAATTTTCACCAGACCGGCACCACGAAAATGTACGCGGCGCGGTCCCTGATCTTCGCGTTTCCGGACCCCTCGATGCCGGCGAAGAAGCCGCTGCCCTTCGACAAGGCGCAGCCGTTCAAGAACCTGGGAATCCGGCGCGTCAACGGCAACGCCCGCGGCAATGATTTGCAAATGGAGGAAGTCGAACTCGCCACGGCCGAGTTCTCAGGCACGGTTGGAATGGATCAGATGCTCAAACATGGAAGCAACGACGCAAAGGATGAATGAAGACAATGTTCAAAAACAAAATGGTTAATACGATGCTGTTCGCGGCCGCCTGCGGAATCGCGCTGGCAGCCGTGGGATCGAAGACCAACCTGGCGCGCGCGAACGACAATCCGAAGGTGATCGAGATCACCGCGAAGAAATTCGAGTTCACGCCGAGCGAGATTACACTCAAGAGAGGCGAGCCGGTGATCCTGCGCCTGACCAGCGCCGATCGCGTGCACGGGTTCATGTCGAAGCCGCTGAAAATCGACACCGACATTCCCGACAACACGACCAAAGACGTTGCCGTCACACCCGAAACCGCCGGCAACTTCACCGTGATCTGCGACCACTACTGCGGCACCGGCCACGGCAATATGAAGATGAAAGTTAACGTAGTCGAGTAAGCGTGATTTCATGTTTGCGCAACTGGTCGGCACGTACCACCTTCATCCGATCGTCGATCATTTCACGATCGCGCTGCTGACATTCGGGATCGCCGCGGAAATCCTCTCCGCCGCGGCGATCCTTTTCAGTGGCAACCGCTGGCGCCGGTTGTCCGGCTGGGGCGGCAAGCTGCGAAGCACGTCGCTCCAGCTGATGATCGCAGGAGCGGCCGCCAGCGTGCTGTCGTATTTCAGCGGTGACGCGGAAGCCGACCGGCTGTGGGACACGATGTCGCCCGCCGCGCAGCAGATTCTTGCGTCCTCGGACAGTGCCCACGACTATCTGTCCCACGCGGTGCTCGGGCAATACCTGATGTACGCGTTTCTGATTCTTGCGGCATGGCGCGTGATGCTCGAGTTATCGAGCCACCTTGAACGCACCCGAGTCGCCTTTTTGATCGTGGGGATACTCGCGGCGGGCGCGCTGCTCTACCAGGGCAAGACCGGCGGAGAACTCGTTTACGAACACGGCGTCGGAGTCTCGACCTCTCTTCACTAAGGTGCAGGAGTTACCCCTGCCAAGGAAGCGCGAAACTCAAGGGGGTTTCACTACGATTAAGCCGGCTCTTCGCCTTGCTGGAACAGCTTCATCAACTCCTCGACCGTGGCCGGCGGCTTGCGCGCGGTCTCGAGCGTGTCGCGGACGTGATCGACCGACTTCATTCCGACCAGCGCCACATCGACACCGGGCGTCGAGCGCACGAACTGAATCGAGCGCTGCGCATCGGTCGCGAAGCCGCCGAACGCATTCGCGACTATCGGCGGCAAGCCGCGCGACAGCTGCCCCTGCAGCAGCGACGCACTCGCGCAAACCGCGAGGCCCAGCGACTTCGCCGCGGCCAGCGTCGTCGCTTTGCCGGCTTGCACCAATTGGTTGGACCGCGTGACCGCTTCGGGCATCGCGAGATTGTACGGCAACTGGATTGCGCGAAAGTGATGCGCGTCGCCGGCGACCTCGCGCGCGATGCGCATCAGCTCGTCGAGCGAGAGCCATCCGCGCTCGGTTGGCGCCGCGCGCAAGCCGTTCCAGGTGGCAGCCCCGTACACGCCAATCTTTCCGCTCTCCACCGCGGTTTCCAGGAACTCGAAAATCGTCCTGATGCGCGCGAGGAACTCTTTGCGCTCGATCGCTTCGAGCTGAGTCTCCGGATTGTGAATATAGTAGATGTCGATCGTCTCGAGATTGAGATTGCGGCGCGACAACTCGAGCATCGTGCCGATATACTTCGGCGTCATGCAGTGCGAACCGTCCACCAAATCGGCCGGCGCGACGATTCCGGTCTTCACGTAGTGCTCCTCGAACCACGCGCGCGGATTCGGCGGCACCTCGCCGTCGAACGTGATGTACCCGCCTTTGGTCGCGACGATCACTTGCTCGCGCGCGAGCTCGCCCGCCGCGACCAGCTCACCGAGCGCTTTGCCGATATTCTGTTCGCTGCGCTGGAAGCGGTAATTCACGGCGGTGTCGATCAGATTGATCCCCCCGCGGATACTCGCCTTGATTGCCGCTTCGTAAGCTCGGTCGATCTCGTCGTCAGGGTCGCCCAGGTAAGTGCCGATTCCAATCGAGGAAACCGAGACTCCGAGCGCCGGCCGGAAATTTCCCGGCAGCTTCGGAAACCGGCTCGCGTAGGTGGCAGTGGCTTCGGCGGTGGCGCGCCCTTTGAGCATCATGCGTTTTCTCCTGTGCGGACTCGCGACGCGTAGCCGGCAACGCTTTCACTGAAAAAGCGGACTGATGGTCGGTTCGTAGAGCGCCTGGATCACGTTACCGTCGGGGTCGCGAATGTAGAACGACACCGCGCCGTCGCGATGATGCTTGAGATCGTGCACTATTTCGACGCCGCTGCTCTTCGCCCACGCATATCCCGCCTCGACCTCGGCGATCGTCGGGACGATAAACCCGAGATGGTCGAGCCGCTGGGCGTCACCGCCGAAGTCGCCGCGATGCAGCGCGAGGTTGTCGCATCCCGAGCTCAGATACGCGTTGTCCGGGTCGGGCTGCCACACCAGCTTCATCCCGAACACGCGAACGTAGAAAGCCTTGGCGCGCTCGACGTCGGAAACCTTGAGCGCCAGATGACGCATGCCGCGATTTTTGATCATCTGTTTGCCTCGCGCGTCCGGTAGCCCACCACCGCCCAAATCGGGTCCGTCGGCGGCATCGTCGGCGCGCTCCGATCGACAAAATCTATATTCTCAAACCCGCCCGCCTCCATAAAGTAGCTGCCGACCAGCTTGCCATGGTCGTAATCGTCGAGGCTCTGCCAAATCGCTACCGCCTTGGTCGGAAACATCCGGTTGGAAAACGTAGCGATGAACGGCGCACCGGGCTTGAGCACGCGCCCGACTTCGGCGAAGGTCTCGAGCGGCCGCGTCATGTACTGCACCGAGACCGTGACCACCGCGCCGTCGAACTCGGCGTCCGCAAACGGCAATCGCGGCGCGCGATTGAGATTGTGGATGACGATTTCGGTCAGCGCGGGATTATTCTCCATCTCGGCGCGATTCATCCCGAGCCCGACGACGCGCGACGGCCGGAGATGGGCCGGCAGATGCGAGCGCCAACTGCTCATCAGGTCGAGGATCGCGCCGCCTTGCGGCAGGAGCTGCGCATAAATCTCGCCGACCTTCGCGATCGCGCCGTCATCGATATGCGTGACGAGGCGCGGGACCGAGTAAAATACCTCATCATCGTCGTCATCGACGCGTCTGAAGAAATCGGCGGGAAATTGCTTCGGCATGGTTGAAATCCTGTTTTGAGGCCCTGTTGATAGGTCATTTTTACCGTTAGATATCAATTACTTAGCAAAATCTTAGCGAGAATTTTCGGAGCATCGTTGACACCGTTCGAGCGCGTCGTCTAAAGTAAAACACTTTTACATACTGCGGTTCCTCACACCGGTGGACGCCCGCATAGATACTGAAAAGATGGTCCGACGCGACAAAACCAACTACGTTATCCAGTCCGTCTCGCACTCGCTCGACGTGCTCGAGCAGTTCTTCGGCGAAGTCGATGAACTCGGCGTGACCGAACTTTCCAAGCGGCTCAAGCTGCATAAGAACAACGTCTTCCGGCTGCTCGCGACGCTCGAGGCGCGCGGTTACATCGAACAAAACAAGGCCACCGAAAATTATCGCCTCGGCATCAAGTGCCTGCACCTCGGACGCCGTTACATCCATCATATGGGCCTCGTGAGGCAAGCGCGCCCGATCCTCTCCGAGGTCGCCAAAAAATGCCGCGAGAGCGCCTACGTCGCGATCGTGCGGCGCGACGGCGTGGTCCCGCTCGAAGCGGCCGAGGCCGAAGATCGCGCCGTCCGCATCACCCCGCCCATCGGAATCACGCTGCCGCTGCATTGTACCGCCGCCGGCAAGGCGCATCTCGCGTTCGATGCCGAGGAGCAGCTCAAGTCGGCGCTGCCCGAATCTCTGAAACGCTTCACCGATCGCACGATAATCGATCGCGCAATCCTGCTCGCGCAACTCGAAGCAGTCGCGCGCGACGGCTACGCGGTGGATTCGGGCGAGTTCATCGAAGAAGTGTCGTCAGTCGCGGTCCCGATTCGCGACTACACCCGCTCAGTCGTCGGCTCAATCGCAGTCGCGGGTCCAACGTACCGCATCGGCCCGGAACGAATCACCGCCGAAATCGCCCCGAGCCTGCTGGAAGCCGGCCGCGAACTATCGCACCGCTTGGGATACAACGAATAGCGCGCGCGATTAAAGATCAGATGCGGAACCCACCGCGGGTTCCGCGCCTCCCTGGGCAGGGGTGACCCCTGCACCCAGTGTTAAGAAATCGCGAAATATCGAGGACGATATTTCGCTCCCAGGTCCGGGGGGAAGCACAGGTGCTGCTGGTTCTTACCTCGCCCGTTATTTCACGGGAGAGGCGGTCGGCCGCATCGCGGCCGGTAGGTGAGGGGTCCGCGACCGCAGCAACCTGCCCGCTTGGTCACCTTTTGTGTCTCTCGTCCTTGTGTCATTCAGAGCGCTTCCGGATCGCTCCGCTTCCACCTTGCCGAAGCCCTGAGCGCAGCCGAAGGGGAAGAATCCCGGCTCCTAAATCGCCTCGCCCCTCTCGGGGCGAGGCCGACGCGCGTCCCCGCGCGTCGGGCGAGGAACCTAATTGCCTCGTTCGAGATAGTGCTCCATGAGCCTGTCACCCGCTGTGTCGTCGTGCATAGTGTCATCAACGTGAGCTACCGAGCGCCCCGCGCGTTTTCTGGCCCACGCGTTGCGTGCGCGCAGGTGCGAGTCCCACTCTTGCTCAGCGAGTCGCTTATCTCGGTACTGCGGATCGCCCGGGGTTCGTCCGTATTCGTCCTGCGCCCACCTGGAACCATCCTTATAGCCGGCGACTATCTCGGTCGAGAAAGGCACTTTCCAGAGATGCGGGAACAAGAACCAGTCGTCGTCGAGTTTCGACCAGTGGGCTGTCGAGACGCGGGCTTCAGGATAAAGCCATCCCTCTTCTGCGGCGGCTATATGTCGGGTCGCACGTTTCTTTAGTATGAGGTTGATACGAAGCACTTCGTGTTCCGCAAGTTCGCGACCGAACTGTATATCAGTCAAACTGACCATTGTCGGTTGGTAAGCCCTTGCGTTCACGCGCGATTGCAGAACATTGGCCCAGGGGTTCCGCACAAGTTGCCTATGCGTTATCAGCAGGCACGAGTCGATGCTCAATGGGAAAACCGTGCGTGTGCCGACTCTCTCTAAGGCGACATCGCCAGGATATTTGCCCTCTTTCGATCCTGGAAACACTTTCCCATTGAAGAAAGCAACCGGATCGTCCGTCACGATAAACTTGGTGGGACTCTGTCGGGCCCGCACAATTTCCCAAACGCCTTCAGCCCACATCGTCGCGTGGAATGTAAAGAGCGATTTCATCGCCATGAGTGCAAGACTGTGGTCCCGGACGTTGATCTGCGATTTGAGCCAATCAAGGCCTCGCGGGGTCCGAAAGCGCTGCGCCCCCATATAAGGCGCAAGAGCCCCAAAAGCTTCGTGAACACCATCGCGGAGGCCGTCGTAGCTGCTCAGGAACCCGACGGCGGATCTTCCGTGATTGTCGATCGCGCCAAAGAACCTTCTCTCGATCTCGTCGGTTGAAAAGTTACCAAGCTTCAACGTGTAGAGATCATTTTGGCAAAAGCAGAGCGCCGGGCCACGCCGCAGCAGAGCGCGCCGCTTATGGGACACTCCATTCTCGGTAACAACCTCTGGTTGCAGGTCCAAGTAGTAGAATTTTGACTGGCCGTTTTTTAAGAACCTTCTTTGGTACCACCGCGGCACACAGTGGTGCACATGGGCTTGTCTAGTGTTCATACAACCAAGCTTTCTCGATGTCTCTGGCAGAAAAAACGATCCTCTTCTGCAAGCGGCCAGGCATGCTCATTTCCTCTGATCCGTTGGGACGGACTCTTCGTTAAAAATCTCCGTGGCGCGTGATATTCGGGTTAACGCGAAATCTGAACCCAGCTCTATGATAAACGCCAGCCGACTGAATGTCAATGTAACACCCTATCGTCGAGTTATCTATGTTTGTGTTATTGACATAATACTCGGGAATCACATACGCTGTGATCTGATGAACAGCGCAAACATCTATTTAGAATTCGGCGCCCGGGTTCGTAAGAGTCGCACTGCAGTGGAATTGACCCAAGAAGCACTAGGAGAGCGTGTTGGGCTTTCCCGGACATCGATAACCAATATCGAATCAGGACGTCAGAAAATCTTGCTTCATCAATTCTTTCTGTTGGCAGAGGCATTGAGCGTTAGACCGCAGGCTCTCCTGCCTACCGCGCAGCCGAAGAAACAAATCGGACAAATCGAGCGAGCGTTGCCGAAGGATCTCAATCGCAAAGACAGGGACTTTATCCTCCGTATGATTGAGTCAGAGAATACTGACCTGAGATGAAGAAGATCGCCAAGGGAACAGTGGAGCAAGTCGTTCGTTATTTGCTGGAGCGGCACGGCATTGAATCGCCTCCGATTCCAGTCGAAAGATTGGTGCGCGAATTGGACGTAGAGTTCAGGAGCGAACACTATCCAGATCTCGCGCTTCGGGGATTCATAGTTCAGAAGAGCTCCGCCTTGAAAAAAGGCCTAATCTTCATAAACTCTTCTCAACATCCAAACATTCAACGCTTCACTCTGGCTCACGAAATTGGTCATTTTCTCTTGGCCGGGAAAGACGTTCACGTGGACAGGAGGAGACGAAAGAACGGTCACAGAATAAACGCCCGCGACCCCGAGGAAATCAAAGCTGACGAGTTTGCTGAGGAGCTGCTGATGCCGCGATACATGCTCTCAGCAGGTCTGGAAGGGAAAAAAATCGACTCCAACGATGACAAATCCTTGGTGCGGCTAGCCTCTCAGTTTCAAGTGAGCCTTGTCACGATGATGCTGCGACTACAGCGACTTGGACTGCTCATATCGTACCCTTGATGGAGACGCTTCGCGCAAACCCACGTTAGGAGCGACCTTCGCGTCGGCATCCGCCCGTTAGTTCGTTCAACTGAATCGCCGACCCGGAACGGAGCCATTCTCTCAACTGGTAGTTAGGCCGGATGAACCTTTAGATGACAGCGCGACTCCGAGTATGCTATACTGCCGAGCGATGGCCACCGCTCAACGAGCGCGCCCGGCCCGCGTCACTTCGATCGCGAACTTTCGCCCACGCACTCCCGCACGAAAAACAACATTTGACGGAACGAAGCTACCGATGGTGTACGCTCCAGCCAGACCCACCACTAATGGTAGACTGTCGCGACGAAATGTTCTCATCGGAACGCTCGCCATCCAGGGAGGCATCTTGCCAGAGTTTCGATTTGCGCCGCTCCGCCACCATAAGTATCGTTTGACTGACTGGCGGGGCGCTGTTAGAAATTTTGCGTTTGTCGGGCCCCTGTGGGCTATTCCCTGGGCAACCTCATCGTTTCAGATTAATCGATGCATGAAACCATGCGTGGAGTTATAAGGCTTTGAAAATCCTGGTACCAATCAAACGAGTTCCCGATCCCGCGACTACTATCCGCGTGCTGCCCGACGGCACCGGTATCGCCACCGACAACGTGAAATGGGTCATCAATCCGTTTTGCGAAATCGCGATCGAAGAGGCGCTGCGGATCAAGGAGAAACAGACCGGCGAGGTCATCCTGGTCACGATCGGGCAGTCAACCTGGCAGGAGCAATTGCGCACGGGGCTCGCGATGGGCGCCGACCGCGCGATCCTGGTCAAGACCGACACTGCGCTCGACTCGCTGGCGATCGCGCGAATCCTCGCGAAAATCGCCGGTGACGAAAAACCCGACCTCATCATATTGGGCAAGCAGGCAATCGACGACGACTCGAACCAGGTCGGCCAGATGCTCGCCGAGATGCTCGGATGGCCGCAGGCAACGTTCGCGTCGAAGGTTGAGATTGCGCCCGAGAAGACCTCGGTCGTGCGCGAAGTTGACGGCGGCCTCGAGACGATCGCGTTCAAGCTGCCCGCCGTCATCACCACCGATCTCCGCCTCAATGAGCCGCGCTATGCGTCGCTGCCGGGGATCATGAAGGCGCGCAAGAAGGAGCTGAGAGAGGTCGCGGCCGACAGCCTCGGCGTCGATCTAGCGCCCAAGCTCAAGATCAAGACGATGGCGGCGCCGCCCAAGCGGCAGGCCGGGCGCAAGGTCGCGTCGGTGCAGGAGCTGGTCGCGGTGCTTCACACCGAAGCAAAGGTTATTTGAAAACGATTTCTACTTTCGGAATTCCGGAGTGAATTGAAATGGGTGACGTTCTGATTTTCGCGGAGCATCAGGGGGGACATTTCCCCAAGACCACGCTGGTCGCCGTTCACGCGGGGCTCGATTTGGCGAAGAAGCGCGGCGGCAAAGCCGTTGCGGTAGTGGCGGGCGACGCGCCCGAGGCGGCCGCCGGCGAAATAGCGAAGTACGGCGTCGCCAAAGTGATCGCGCTGGCGCATCCGGCGCTCAAGAACTATCTCGCCGACGCGCACGCGCAGGCGCTGGCCGCGCTGGCGAAAAAGGAAAACGCGGAATTCGTGCTGGCGACGGCGACCGCGATGGGCAAGGACCTGTTCCCGCGGCTGGCCGCTCGCCTGGGCGCGCCGATGGCGTCGGAAATCACCGCTATCGGCGACGATCACACTTTCGTGCGCCCGACATACGCCGGCAACGTGATGGCGACGGTCGAGCTCGACGGGCCGATCAAAGTATTGACGGTGCGCGGCACCGCCTTCGACGCGGCCAAGCCCGGCGACGCTGCCGCACCCGTCGAAAAGCAGAACGCCGAGATCGACGCGGGCGCGCTCAAGATGGAATTCGTTTCGTTCAACGCGACCAAGAGCGACCGACCGCAACTCACCGAAGCGCGGATAATCGTTTCGGGCGGCCGCGGCCTCAAGTCGGGCGAAAACTTCAAGACCGTGCTCGAGCCGCTGGTGGACGAGATGGGCGCGGCGATGGGCGCGTCGCGCGCGGCGGTCGATGCGGGCTTCGTGCCGAACGACCTGCAAGTCGGGCAGACGGGCAAGGTGGTCGCGCCGGAACTTTATATCGCGGTCGGAATTTCAGGCGCGATACAGCATCTGGCGGGCATGAAAGACTCGAAGGTTATCTGCGCGATCAACAAAGACGAAGAGGCCCCGATTTTCGCGGTCGCCGACTACGGCCTGGTCGCCGATCTGTTCAAAGCGGTGCCCGAGATGGCCGAGGAAATCAAGAAACTGAAGCACTCGTAAGCTGTGCAGGGCCGGCGCTTCATCCGAGGGCTCTGCCAATCTATATTTACGTAGGAAAAGCTAGTAATATATTTTTCATGCAGATCTCAGCTCAGGTCTCCAAGGAGACCAAGCACCGATTGGAGACCTATTCGCGCGCTCACGGGGTCAAGAAGCAGTTCCTGATAGAAAATGCCCTGCTGCACTTTCTCCGCGCCCTGGACGAACTTCCCGCCAACGTCATCGTGCCTCCTCGCGTGGTCGTCACCCAGCGCAGCGGCCGCAGGCTGGCGGCCCTGATTTCCGGCAAGCGGAAGCCCACCCGCGCCCTGGTGGAACTGATGAGCGGTGACGATTGAGATAAGGCTGCTGGAGCAAGACGACGATCGGAAATCATTCCGCTCGGGCGACGCGGATCTCGACGCCTTCTTCCATAGATACGCGTGGCAAAATCAGTTCAGGCATCATATCGGAAATACCTACGTAGCCATCGAGCGGCATAGCATTCTCGGCTTCATGATGGTTGCGCTCGGTAGTGTAGAGTTGGACCGTCTTCCTGCTGATCTTCGGAGAGCGTTACCGAGCTACCCGCTTCCGGTGCTAAGGTTGGCGCGAGTTGCCGTCGGCACGGAAGCGCAAAGCAAAGGCGTCGGCAAACGCCTGATGCGAGCTTTGTTTGCGATGGCAATCGATCTTCGAGAAAAGTTCGGTTGCGTTGGAGTAGTCGTCGATGCGAAGCGCGAGGCCGAGAGTTTCTACTCCAGCCTCGGCTTCGAGCCGCTCGAAATTATCGAGGGCCAGATCGAAGAAAGACCGACACCGAAGCCGATGTTCCTGCCGATACGGGAAATAGCGGCGGCAATCAGAGTCGCGCCCACGAGCTGATTCACGTGGTCATCGCCTCATATCCCGTGTAACTTCCGAGACAGAGGTTTACGCAATGTCCGAACTGCAGCACAAATTTGTCGAGACCAACGGCATCCGGATGCATTACGTCGAGCAGGGGGCGGGGCCGCTGGTCGTGCTGTGCCATGGATGGCCGGAGTCCTGGTACTCCTGGCGGCATCAGATTCCCGCGCTGGCAGCCGCGGGCTTTCGGGTCGTCGCGCCCGACCAGCGCGGCTACGGGCAGACCGACGCGCCCGCGCCGATCGAGTCGTACAACATCCTGAACCTGGTCGGCGATATCGTCGGGCTGGTCAACAGCCTCGGCGTCGAATCGGCGGCGATCGTCGGTCATGATTGGGGCGCGCCGGTGGCGTGGAACTCCGCACTTCTGCGCCCGGACATCTTTCGCGCGATCGCGCTGCTGAGCGTTCCGTATTTTCCGCGCGGTGCGATGCGTCCGACCGACGGGATGAAGGCGCTCGCCGGCGATCAGCATTTCTACCAGCTCTATTTCCAGGAGCCGGGGGTGGTCGAGAAGGAACTTGACGCCGACCCGCGACGCTCGATGGCGATGGTGCTCTACTCGGCGTCGGGCGATGCGCCGCGCGACGGCGAGTTCTCGTTCCTGTTCCCCAAGACCAAAAAGTTTATCGAGACCGGCACGGTCCCGGACAAGCTGCCGCCGTGGCTGACGGAAGCCGATCTCGATTTCTTTGCCGGCGAGTTCAAGCGCGCGGGCTTTCGCGGCGGAGTCAACTGGTATCGTAATTCCGACCGTAATTGGGAGCTGACGCCTTTCCTCGACGGCGCGAAGCTGCGCCAGCCGGCTGTGTTCGCCGCCGGTGAGCATGACGTGGTCGGCAAAATGATCCCGGGCGGCTATGAGTTGGCTGGAGCCTTCACCCCGAATCTCAAAAGGAAAGTGATAATCCCCGGCGCCGGCCATTGGGTACAGCAGGAGCGTCCCAACGAGATCAATCAGGTCTTGATAGAATTCCTGAAGAGTCTCTAGTGAGACCAGTCCCGCCCGTGACGTGGCGGACAAGCGCGAGTGGATTGAGCTAAGATTCCTCGGACTGCGCGCATGGATGCCGCGCAGCATCGCGAGGAGAAGCTTGAACAAATTCGATCGCGTCTTCTGGAATAAAGTCTGGTCCCTCACCAGGCTCTACTGGTCTTCGGCCGAGCGCGGGATTGGGGTGAAGCTGCTGGCGTGGTTGTCGATGCTCAGCGTCGGTTCAATCGCGCTCGGCGCCTACGCCTCTTACTTGAATCGGGATTCGACCAACGCGCTGGTGGGAAAGCATCTCCCGCAATTCTACCATTACATGCTGATCTGGGTGGCGGTGACCGCGATCGCTTTGCCGGTGAGCGTCTTCCTGCCTTACCTGGGGCGGCGCTTGTATATCGAATGGCGCGAATGGCTGACGCACTATTTCACCGATGCCGGCTTCGCCCATCGCGCATTCTACCGCATGGGCACCGTCGGCAAGGTCGATAATCCAGATCAACGAATCAGCGATGACATCGGATCGTTCGTCGGCTCGACGCTTACTTTCACCGTTACGATCGGGTTTGCGTTGGGCGGAGTGGCCACCTACTTCGCAATTCTGTGGTCGATTTCATCGTCGCTGGCGCTGATTCTGATCGCCTACGCGGTGATGGGCACCTATTTCTCCGTGGTGATCGGACGGCGGCTGGTCGCCCTCAACTACTATCAGGAAAGGTACCAGGCGGATTTCCGGTTCGGGCTGGTTCACGTGCGGGACAACGCCGAACCGATATTTATCTACGGCGGCGAGCAGCATGAGAGCGACCAGCTGCGCAGCCGATTTTCAAAAGTCGTCGCGAACTTCAATTCGCTCATCCTATGGCAGCGGAATCTGGGGTTCTTCACCGAGTCCTATGGCAGCGTGGTCGCGCTGGTGCCGTATTGGTTTCTCGCCGGAACCTACGTGGCCGGCCGGCTCCAGTTCGGGCAGGTGGTGCAGGCCGCGACCGCCTTCATGGCGCTACACGGCTCGCTTTCGATCATCGTCACCGGCTTCCCATCAATCGCCGAGTACGCCAACCAGGTCACTCGGCTTAGCGAATTCCTCGACGAAGCGAACGCGGCGCGGCTCGCCGAAACCGACGGCCGCGAGGTGATCGAGATCGTGGAAGGTCCGCGAGTGGAACTTGAGCATCTCACCGTGCTCACTCCCGGCGGCGGCAAGCGGCTGATTTCCGACCTGACTGCCGACGCCAGCGCACTCGAACCGCTGCTGATCAAAGGACCCAGTGGCACCGGCAAGACTTCGCTGATGCGTGCGATGGCGGGACTATGGCGTGAAGGCAGCGGCATCGTGACCCGTCCCGCGCTAGCCGAAGTGATGTTCTTGCCGCAAAGGCCTTACATGATACTGGGCTCATTGCGCGATCAATTGACCTATCCGAGGGCCGCGGGAGTTAGCGATGAAACATTGCTCGAAGCGTTGCGCGCGGTGAATCTCGGAGACCTATGCGATCGATTCGGCGGACTCGGCGCGGAGATGCATTGGGCCGACGTGCTTTCGCCGGGCGAGCAGCAGCGGCTCGCCTTCGCGCGTCTGCTGCTCAATCGACCGAGCTATGCATTTCTGGACGAGGCAACCAGTTCGCTCGACGTCGCCAACGAACAGCTGATGTACGAGCTGATGAACGAGCAACATATTCCGTTCCTGAGCTCGGGCCATCGCCCGACTCTGCTGAAGTTCCATCGCAATGTCCTGGAATTATCTGCCAATCGCTGGAAGGTCGAGCCGAGTGCCGAGTTCGAGACCTATACCACCGCCTCATAAGGAGACGTTCGTAATGCAAGACCTGAAAGGAAAGACGGCGGTAGTTACTGGCGCCGCGAGCGGTATCGGCAAGGCACTAGCCGCGAAATCGTGCGCGGAAGGAATGAACGTAGTGCTGGCCGATGTCGAGGAAGGTGCGCTTGCGAGAGCTCGGGACGAACTCGGACGCGGGGCCAATGTTATCAGCGTTGTCGTGGACGTATCTCAACCACAAGCCGTCGATGAGCTCGCCCGCAAAACGCTGGACGCCTTTGGCAGTGTCGATCTGTTGTTCAACAACGCGGGAGTCGGCGCCGGCACTACGATTTGGCAAAGCACGCTCGAAGACTGGACGTGGGTCATAGGAGTCAACCTGTGGGGCGTGATTAACGGCATCCGTACGTTCGTACCGATCATGCTGAAACAAAATCGGCCGGCTCACATCGTTAATACCGCGTCGATCGCGGGATTGATGAAGGGGCACCATAGTGCGCCATACATCACGACCAAGCACGCGGTCGTAGCACTGACCGAGCAACTGGCAGTCGAGTTCGAGAGGGCCAAGGCTCCTATCGTTGCGTCCGCGCTATGTCCCAGTTGGGTCAATACCCGCATCAACGAGTCGGGGCGCAATCGGCCAACCAATCTTCGCAATCAGACGGAGAGCCAGCCGACGCCGGAAATGCTGAAGCGGTGGGAGCAGATGCAGGAGTTCATCAAGCGGGCCACGCCTCCGGCCGAGATTGCCGACGCTGTTTTCGAGGAAGGAATTCGCAAGGGCAAGCTCTACATCATACCGCACAAGGAAACCGCGCAGGTCATCCGGAATCGCTTTGACGGCATCATGAAGGACCTCTAAGGATAGTGCTATGAAGAAAGAAGTTATCATCTGGAGCGAAGGGACGAGGATGGCCGCGGATCTGTTCGTGCCTGACGACCTGCGCGGGAGCGAGAAGAGACCCGCGATACTGCTATGTCACGGCTGGGGCGGTCCTAAGTCTCATCTTAGCGGAACCTATGCGCCCTTTTTCTGCAAAGGCGGGTTTGTATGCCTGACCTTCGATTACCGCGGATGGTTCGAGAGCGATGCCCGAATCACCACACCTGACAAGCAGTCGGCGCCGGACGCTGAAGGCTTTGTCACAGTCCGGGGAAAGCCGGTCAGAGAGATAGTCGATCCTATCGACCAGAACAGGGACATCAGCAACGCTCTCGACTACCTGATCGGCGAGCCCGCGGTGGACGCGAATCGGATAGGTCTGTGGGGATCCAGTTTTGGCGGCGGTCACGTCCTTTACGTGGCGGGGCACGATCCGCGAATCAAGGCGGTCGTAAGCCAGGTTCCCGGCATGGGACCGGCGCCGGATCAAAACGGATTCGCCGCGCCCGCGCCGCAGGTGCAGCAGCTCGCCAGCGCGATGGCGCGCGGTGAGATCGATGCGCTGCCGCGGCCCAAGGAACAGCCCGATTCGCTCAAGGGTATCGGGGACTTCAGGACGATGTGGCGTTACCTGCCGCGCATCGCCGCGGCGCACATTAGAGTACCGACCTTGATCATCGATCAGGAACAGGAAGAATACGGCGGCCGCGAAAATTCAGGCCTGGCCGCGAAGAATGCGATACCGCCCACCACGATCGTCAAGTACCACGTGTTCCCCGGGACCCATTACGACATCTACGAGAAAAACTACCGGGAAAGCGGGAAGCTGGCGCGCGACTGGTTTACCGAACATCTGATGCCTCGAGGTCAGGTCCGGCTATAATGCGGACGATTGCTCGAATCGCTTTTTTCCTGATTGCCGTAATGGCAGTCACCGCGCAGGTTGAGGTGAGCGCACAGGTTACCTCTTCGCCGTCGCCGGCCGCATCGTCGAGTCCGGTAGCCGCCGCGGAACTGAAGCCCGGGACGATTATCGGGGCGGACAACGTCGAGCAGTATGCGCGCTATGTTCCGGCCGCCGCCATGTTTGCGATCGAGCACGGGTTCAAGCTGCGCGTTATTCCCGAGCGGCGAGTCGAATGGTCGCAAGGCTTTCAGCACGCGACCGAAAAATATGCCGCGCAGGTCTCGCTCGACAGTGACGGCTATATCAAGAATTACATCGCGGGGATGCCGTTTCCGTTGATGGATCCCAGCGACCCGGAGGCGGCTGCGAAGATTGCCTATAACTGGCACATGGGACCGTTCATGCCGGACGATTTTTCGATCGCGCCATGGAGCAGCAATGCGTATGCGGCCGACCCCGCCAACCCGCTTAAAATCGTGCCGAACTCCGATGCCGACTACGGCTGCGAGCAGTTCGACTTCCTGCGATTTGCTCATCGCACGGACGTTGATCCGCGCCCGACGATTGGCGACAACGCGATGGGCTTCGAATGGAAGGCGCGGTGCAGCCGATGGGCGACCGACATCAGCGGCACGCCGGGCGAAGGCGCAGGTATCTGGGTGCGTTATCTGGACCCGAAAAAGCCCGACGAATTTTTTTCATTCAATGAAGAGTCGCGCCGCGTCCGGCACATGGCGGTCAACCTGGCCTATCCGAACGAATCCTGCCGCGGATGCCATCAGCCGTACTGGGCTTACGCGCTGCCCAAAACCGAGAACTACCTCTATCGACTGCTCGGCAGCACGACGATTCTGGCCTGCCTTGGAGCCGATGACGAGCCGGCGGGATTCAAGTCCGGCGCCGAGGGCTTGACCCTGGGCGAAGAGCCGTTCGAGCTTCGTCACGCGTACATTCTGGAGATGCGGCCGCGATTTCCCAAGGACGCGCCGCCGGCGCAGCGCACGATCGTCTATATCGACAGCGAGGTGTACGTCTGGCTGGCGGCGGAGTTCTACGATTCGAGAGGGCTGACGGCGACGGCGATGCCGCTCTGGCGGATGCGGCCGTCGTCGGAAGGCGGCAGCCTGTTCGATCTCGCGGGCAGCTTTTACCATCCGGAGAGTCGCGGATCACTCTTTCGCTCGCTGGTTCCCGCGCACAACGAATTCCACCAGTCGATCAACAGCGGCAACGTGAGCGAAGGAACGTTCAATCCGCTGACGATGCATTGAGCCGTTCCTTGCGAAACATTTTGTTAGTAACGGACAGTTAAATCCGGGGCGTGGGAGAATTTCTGCTTGCTGTAAGTGCGCCCGAGTCGTATAAAGCGTTCGTAAGCGCATCGGGGGGATGCAGTGAGATGGCGCAGGAATATCGGTTTGCCTCAGCCACCGAACAGCTGAAACTGAGAGTATAGTCGAAAGGCAGAATCGCCGACGGATACAACGGCAACTTCTATCGCCGTGACGTCTTCGGGGCGTGGATGCAGTACAGCGCCCACGGCGAGACCTTGTCCCATTTCGGTTGGGAGATTGCCCACATCACTCCGGTCGAAGAAGGCGGGACCGACGACCTGTCGAATCTCCAACCGATCCAGTGGGAAAATAACCGCCGCAACCGCGGTAATCGAAACTGAGACTTTTAGTTCAGTCTTCGAGACACACAGAGCGGTTGATTCGCGCCCGCGGTGTGGATATTTTCGATTTTCGATCCAACATTAGAGAGGTTGAAGCGTGCGGAAGTAGCTACTCCATCGTTCGTGTCTTCGGACAACAGCTCGCGCGAGGTTTGCGGCGCGCGGGCATTCTTGTGGAGCAGTTACAATGTTCGTGCGGCTTTCAGGTCTCTCTTTTTCATATACCGATTCCGTTTCCACTCTCAGCGACGTCACGCTCACCCTCGCGAACGGGTGGACGGGCGTGGTCGGACCCAACGGCGCCGGCAAGACTACCCTGCTGCGTCTAATCGCGGGCGAACTCGAGCCGTCGGCCGGTCACGTCAATCTCGATCCGCCACGCGGAGCGATACGAGTGTGTGCACAGACGGTCGAGGCGATGACGCAAGAAATTGCCGAGTTCGCGCGCGCGACCGACGGCGTCGCGCGCCGAATCCATGGCGAACTGCGCCTCGACGCCTCGTCACTGGCGCGATGGCCGACGCTGTCGCCGGGCGAGCGCAAGCGATGGCAAGTCGGCGCGGCGCTCGCTGCGGAGCCCGCGGTGCTGATGCTCGACGAGCCCACGGATCATCTTGATATAGAAGCGCGCGAGCTGCTGATCGCCGGCCTCGAGCGCTTTCGCGGGGTCGGCATAATCGTCTCGCACGATCGCGCGCTGCTCGATCGAATCACCAGTTGCACGGTGCGCGTGCATGAAGGCGCCGCACGCATCTGGCGCGGCGGCTACACCAACGCGAAACTCGCGTGGGAGGCGGAGGAGCGCGAGCGCTATGCGGAGTACGAACGGCTGAAGCATCAGCGCGAGAATCTCGCGCGCCGGCTCGCCGACAAGCGGCGGCTGGCGATGTCGGCTGAAGCGGAGGCGAACGCCGGCACGCGCAAGCGCATGAAATTCCGCGGCGATCACGACGCCACCAGCATGCTGGCAAAGGGCAAGGCGCGGATGGCGTCGGAAAGAATTTCGCGCGACGCCGCGGTGCTGCGCGGCAGCGTTGACCGCCTCACTGAAAAACTCGGCGAATACAAATTCCGCAAAGCCAAGGGCCGCTCGATTTTCGTCGATTACGTGCCCGCCCCGGTGGCGAAAGTTTTCACGCTCGACGAGGCCGCGATATGCGCGGGCGCGACACGCATTCTCGAAGACGTCCATCTCGCGGTGCCGCGCGACGCAAAGATTCGCGTCGCCGGCCCCAACGGCATCGGCAAGACTACCCTGCTGGCCGCGATGCTGCGCGGCAGGCATATCGCCTCCGAGCGCATCCTGTATCTGCCGCAGGAACTCACCGCGCGCGACGGTATCGCGATGCTCGATGCGGTCCGCGAACTCAACGCGGAAGATCGCGGCCGCGTGCTAACGCTGGTGGCGTCGCTTGGAATCGATCCCGACCGCCTGCTCCAATCCGCTGCGCCGAGTCCCGGCGAAGCGCGCAAACTCGCGATGGCGTATGGGCTCGGGCGACAGGTATGGGCGATGGTGCTCGACGAGCCGACCAATCATCTGGACATGCCAGCGATCGAACGCCTCGAGCAGGCGTTAGTCGAATACCCGGGTGCGATGGTAATCGTCACGCACGACGACGCCCTCGCCCGCCGATGCACCAGCATCGAGTGGCGGCTGGATAGAAGACGCGTCGAAGTGAAATGAAGCGGCGGCAAGACTACAATCAAGGTTGTCCAAACTGGCCGTGGGGGCCATTGTGTCGGTTCGATGCTTCCTGTACCCTTATGCCAAGTCAATCGTGACTTTATGCGCGCGTCGGATTCCGTGACGCCACCCCCTCAACCCATCAGACCCACAAGTTCGGCATACTCTTCTGAACTGGAATCCGGGGTTCTGAACCATAGGATACTGTTTGTCGTTTTCTGAATTTCCCGTATCGCCAGAGATCCATCGTTCAATCAAAGACCGCGGTCATCATACAGCGACCCCGGTCCAGGCCGGAGCTATCCCGGTTGCGCTCAGCGGGCGCGACGTGGTTGCCACGGCTGAAACCGGCAGCGGCAAGACCGCGGCCTTTCTGATCCCGACTATCGACCGGCTGCATCGCAAGCATACGCGGCACGTCGCCGCGATTGTGATCATGCCGACGCGCGAGCTTGCCGCGCAGGCAGCGCGCGAGTTCGATCTGATCGCGCGTCATACTCACATCCGCTGCGCTACCGTTGTCGGCGGCGAATCCGAGCGTCATCAGATCGACGCGATTCGCAAGGGTGCGCAAGTGCTGGTCGCATGTCCCGGACGGCTCATCGATTTTATCGAGCGCGGCATCGTCAAGCTCGACAAGGTTGAAGTCGTCATCATCGACGAGGCCGACCGGCTGCTTGACATGGGTTTCCTGCCGCAGTTGCGCCGCATCATGAAGATGGTGCCGAAGCAGCGTCAGACCATGATGTTCTCGGCGACGATGGCGTCGGGACCCGAGATGATCGCGCGCGAATTTCTGACGACGCCCGAGCGCGTCACGGTCGGCGGGACCAAGGCGGCGCCCCCGTCGCAGATTCGCCAGTCGATTTATCCGGTCACGCTCGAGAACAAGGGACCGGTGCTGCTCGAGATTCTCAAGCGGCCCGAAGTGGAGAGCGCGATCGTGTTCACGCGCACCAAGAGCCGTGCGGACCGGGTCGCCAAGCTGCTGATACGCGCCAACATCAAGGCGGTGCAGATTCATGGAGATCGCTCCCAGAGCCAGCGCAACGCGGCGCTGGCCGGATTCCGCGCGAAAAAGTTTCGCGTGATGGTCGCGACCGATGTGGCCTCGCGCGGACTGGACATCCCCGACGTTTCGCACGTGATTAACTTCGACCTGCCCGACGAGACCGAAGGCTATATCCATCGCATCGGACGCACGGCGCGGATGGGCAAGGCGGGCGAGGCGATCAGCCTGGTCACGCAAGAGGAGCGCGTCAACCTGGCGCGGCTCGAGCGCACGCTCGGCAACGCGCTCGATCGCGAGCACGTCGAGGGCTTCGAGAAAATCGAGATTCATGCGCCCAAGCCGGTGACCGTGTTCCGCTCATCGGGCGCGCGCAATCGTTCGACGCGCAACCGCCCACGCTCGCGCTGGGCGTAACCGCCGCAATCTCCCGCAAATGAGACCGACCGCCGAGCCGATCGCAACCGCGATTGGCTCGGTGGAAATTTCACTCGCCATTCCCGCCGACCTCGACGGTCTGCTCGAACATTCTGACCGAGGCGATGGTTCCCGAAACGACGTTGGTTCTCTCGCGCGTCAGTACCAGAAGTCCTTGCCCTGATTCAGACATCGACACAATCGCGAAATCGGTTTTGTGGACCGGGTTATTGGGTTACAAAGATCTGATGCGCCATAGGTCTGTCTCTATCTTGCTGCGCTGCGCGTTGCTTTCAGGTTGCGTCGCGTTATCAGTCCTGGCTTCCTGTAGTTCAGTCAAACTTCTGCTCGCCGGCGGCGAAAGACAGGTCGAGCATCACCTGCGGCCGGTCGAGCCGGGTCCCTACGTTTTGATCTTCGCCTTTGACGGCGTCGGTTATAGCCAGCTGATGGAAGCACTCAACTCGGGAAAAGCACCCACTATGGCCGCGATGCTAGGCGAGCCCGAGGGCGGCGGACTGTATCAGCACGCTTACTCGGTGCCGAACACCGTCAGCATCCTGCCTTCGACCACGATCGCCGCCTGGTCGGCAATCTTCACCGGCGCGCCGACTGCGTGGAATTCGGTGTCGGGCAACGAATGGTTCGAGCGCGAGGAGATGAAATTTTACGCGCCGGCGCCGGTATCGGTCTCGGAGATGGACGACAACCGCGCCATGATTCTGGATGGGTTGGTCGGCAAGCAGCTGAAGAGCCCGACCTTGTTTCAGCAGGCTGGAGTGAAGTCGGCCGTCTCGCTGAACGCGATCTATCGAGGCGCCGACTATTTCACCGTCATCGATCCGGTTTCGATGGTCGAGCTGTACACGGAATTCATAGCAAAGGGCGGCGCTGAGAATGCGCCCGGGAAAGCCGACATCTACGAAAAGATGGATCAGGACTCGGTGCCGAAGCTGCTCGCCTCGATGGACCAGCACGGCGTGCCGAAAATTCAGGTTGTCTATTTTCCGGGAATCGATCTGTACACGCATGTCGCCGACGATCCGCTGCCGATGGAAGTCGGGTACCTCGAGCGGGTAACCGATCCTCTCGTCGCTCAGGTGCTGGCGGCCTACAAGGATTACGGCATTCTCGATCAGACTTACGTCATGATCATTGCCGATCATGGGCATACCCCGGTCTTGAGGGATCCGCAGCACGCACTGGGAGCCGATCCGGCCGATGGGCCGGCCGCGGTCGTCAAAGCCGCCGGATTTCGGCCGCGAAAGTTTGTGCTGAATCCAAGCGCGAGCGAACAGGACTACCAGGCGGTGTTCGCGTACCAGGGCGCGATCGCCTACGTGTACCTGGCCGACCGCTCGACCTGCCCCAAGCCCGGCATGACTTGCGACTGGAAGCGTCCGCCCAGATACAAACAGGACGTGCTGCCGGTCGCGCGCGCTTTTTACAACTCGAACAGAACCGGCAGGCCGGTGCCGAGGATGAAGGGCACGCTCGACTTGATCTTCGCGCGCGTTCCGGCGCCGCCGGGAAAAAACACGAATGAGTTTGAGATTTTCGACGGTCATCGGCTCGTGCCGATTTGGGAATACCTGATGCGGCATCCGCGGCCCGACTTGATCCAACTCGACCGGCGGATGCGATGGTTGAGCGTAGGGCCGTGGGGTAATCGCAGCGGCGACATTCTGCTGCTTACGAAATCGGGACTGAACCGTCCGATCGAGGACCGCTATTACTTCTCGGGAGCGTATCACTCATGGCACGGCAGCGCGTCGGCGCAGGACAGCTACGTACCGTTGATCGTCGCGCGGGAAAATTTTTCGGGCGCAAAGCTCAAGAAGATTGTGGACGAGGCGGTCGGCCCGGAGCCGCCATCGCAACTGTCATTGGTGCCGATCGTTCTGGAGCTGCTGGTTTCCGAACCGCCGATTGCACCGGCAGTGCCAGGCACCGATCAAGGAGGAGCGCCGTCGGAGGGACCCTCCGCGGCCGCGCCTCCGGCTAATCCGGGAGCGGCCCCGTCAACGACGCCCGCTGCGAAATTTCAATGAAGTTGCCGTCGGGATCGCGAACGAATGAAATCCGCGCAACCGTGCCGAGCGAAACCGGCGCCGCGCCTTCCCACACGCCCATCGACGTGAAGCGTCGATGCTCGCGGTCGCAGTCGCGCACCTGGACCGTGATGTAGCGCATTCCGACCGCCCGCATCGAAGCGATAACCTCAGTCGCACTGGCCGACGGCGACTTCGCGGCGCGCACCGCCGCGGGATCGAGCTGAAAGCTGATCACGGTCTCGCCGAGCTTGAAACGGCCGGCGCCAAGCCGCTCGGCCTGCATCGCCTCGCCGTAGAAATGCTCGAAGGCGGCCTCGTCGGTGACGCCAATCTGGATTTCGATCTGATTGACTCCGCGCTGACCGGTCGGCACCAGCTCGATGTCGTTGCCGTCGGGATCCTGCATCGGCAGCGGCATGGGAGTGCGTGGATCGGAAATCGAAAGCTTGCGGTAGCCGCCGGCGATTCGGGCCGGCAAAGGATCGCGGGAGTGATTTATCTTGAGCACCGAGCCGAGCAGTCCGTAGCGATATTGCCGGACGCCGCCTCCGACCGGCAGCAACTCCTCGTAGGGCAGCCGGACGCGTTCGCCGTAAAACGCGCGCATCTCATCGAGCCGGTTGGTGAAGAGTCCCACGTCCACGAATCGCTTTGCCAGTTCCATTTTTATTGCCTCAGCCAATCGACGCTCTGCTCGTACGCATAGGCGACCTTCAGCGGCGTCGAATCGTCGAAATGCTTACCGACAATCATCAAGCCGACCGGAAGACCGTTCGACTTGGCGCATGGAACGCTGAGCGCCGGATGCCCCGTGATATCGAAGGGCGCCGTGTTGGTGATCATCGAGTAGGGCGCCTGAGAATCAAGCCGATGCGCTTTCATGGGCGTCGAGGGCATCACCAGCGCGTCGTACTCCGCGAGTGCGGCGTCGTATTTCGCGGTCAGGACATGCCGATAGCTCTGCACCTTCGCGTAATATTTTCCGTGATAGCGCTCGCGCATGAGGTTGCCAAACACCAGCATGAACTTGACCGTCAGCGCGACATCGTTGGCCCGCTCGGGAAAGTGCTGCCCGAAGTGCGCGGCGAGTTCCGGCATGTACGCGCCCGAGTGATGCGTCCCCTGCAGATTGGTCCGCGCCAGCATCGCCATTCCCTCGGGCACTATCGCGTATAGCAGATCGGACGCGTCGCGATGCGCGGGAATCGAAATCTCGGTCGCGCGCGCACCGAGTTTTGCGAGTGCCGCGACCGCGCGATTCACCGCCGCGTTCACGTCGGCCTCGGCGCCGGCCTGGGTAAAGCCCTCGCGCACGACCCCCAGCTTGATACCGTCGAGCGACTTGCCGAGCGCTTCGCGATACGGCGCGGTCGTCGCTTCGCGCTGGCGCGGATCGAGCGGGTCCTTGCCTGCGATCACCTCGAGCAGCAGCGCCACGTCGCTCACGCTGCGAGCCATCGGGCCGACGTGATCGAGCGACGGATCTATGCTCATCACGCCCGTGTAAGGCACGAGGCCGTAGGTCGGCTTGATCCCGACAACGCCCGACCACGACGCGGGAATTCTGATCGAGCCGCCCTGGTCGGTGCCGATAGTCAGATCGATATCGTCATAGTAGAGCGCCGCCGCCGAGCCGCACGACGAACCGCCCGTGCAATATTCAGGATTGTGCGGATTGCGCGCCGGTCCATAGACGCTGGTGCGGCCGTCGCCCGACAGGGCGAAATCGTCCATGTTCAGCATCGCGACGATTTCCGCGCCCGCGTCGAGCATCCGCGCAACGATGGTCGCGTCGCTCGCCGACACGTGTCCCTTGAGCACCGAGGACCCGCCGCTCGCCGGGATTCCCGCCACGCACACGCTGTCCTTCACGCCCACGCGCTTGCCCTGGAGCGGACCGCCGGCCGCGCCCTTGACGCTGCATCGCGTGACGATGGCGTTTAGCGGATCGTCCTTCGGCGAGGGCCGCACGCCGACCTTGCGATCGCGATAGCGCGTCACCGATTCCTGCGGCGCCAATGTGATCGCGTCGATCTTCTCGAAGATCGCCATCTGCGCGGGCATCATGCTTTCCAGCGCCGCGAGTTCCCCGGGGGTCAGCTCGATATGATTCGCACGCGCGATTTTCTTCAATTCATCTGCGCCGGGAACCTGGAATGCCATCGTCGAAATCCTCTTCTCAGGTGAAATACGGGATTAGATATTTCTGTGCATCGTCCATCGTCTGCCGCGGCGGTATTCCGGGCACCTCGAAGAAAATCGGAGCGGTCATGCCCGCTTCTATCAGGCGCGACAAGTTCTCGCGGCATCGCGCGGGGCTGCCGGCAATTGTAAACGTGTCGAGCATCTCGTCAGTCACCATGTCCACCGGTACTTTCCCGCGCGCGAAACTTTCGCCGAAGGCGCGAATTGTGTCGGCCGGCAATCCAGCCGCGGCGAAGATCGGCGTATTCGGCTGCGGCGCCATCAGCGAGATAAAAAACGCGACCAGCGGCCGCAGGCGATCGCGCGCGGCGCGCTCGTCCTCCGAAATCGAGGACAGGATGTACGCGCCAGCCGGGAAATCGCGCGCGTCACGCCCCGATTTTTCCAGCCCGCGCCGCACGTGATCCATCGCAAATTTCACGTAGGCCGGCGACGACATCACGCTCAGGAGCAGGCCGTCAGCCACTTCGCCGGTCATCTCGCAATTCTTTGGCCCGATCACACCGAGATGAATCGGAATCTCGGTGCGCCGCGGTTTGAAGCTCAACTTGATTCGCTCGGTCTGAAAGACCTTCCCCGCGTAAGTTAGTTCTTCGCCGCGAAACAATCGCCGTACGATCTCGATACTCTCGCGCATCGCGGTGGTTGGCCTGGTGTACGGAATTTTGAGCCGCCCTTCGATCCAGTCCTTGAGCCCTGCCCCGATTCCGAGAATCGCGCGGCCATCGGAAACTTCGTCGAGCGCGGCGAATTCCATCGCCGTCAAGCTCGGATGCCGCATGTACGGATTGACGACGCCCAGTCCGATCTTGATCGTCGAAGTGCCGCATGCAACCGCCGATCCAAGCGTGAACGCGCCGCGATAGAATGGATCCTCGGGCACCCAGAAGGTGCCGAAGCCGAGTTGTTCGGCGCGCCTGGCGAGCGCAACGACCTCGCGCGGATGCGGGCTCTCGCAGCCGATTCCGAATTCACGAACCTTGGCCATCGCTCTACGCCTCGTTCTCGAAAGCCATTCGCGGACCGGTCGAGCACCAGGAAAAGTGGCAATGCCACATCTTCCAGACGGGCTTGCCCTTGTCGTCTTCGCGCACGTAAACCTCGGTGCTGCGGAACTGACCGCTGCCGGGCAGTGGCTTGCCGTCCGCGAGCGTGATCGTGAAGGGCGCGGTGCACGAGAGCCATCCCATGTCGCCGCGGACGCGGACGCGCAGGTCTTCATCTTCGCCGAGCGTGGCGTTCGCCTTGAACTTGGCCAGCCACTCCCACAGGGTGGCCCACTCTTCGATTCCGTCGTAGGCAAAGCCGTTGAGATTCCAGCCGAAGAATTTGTCGCCGCCGACGAACGCGTCGCGCATCATCGGAATACTGCCGGTGCGATTCGCTTTCACCCATAGATTGTGCAGCCGCACGATCTCGTCGATATCCTGCTGCGGGCCTTCGCCGCGAATTTTTGCCATTGCGATTCCTCCGTTGAGCGCGTTGTTACGCGAGTAGCTATACCTCAGTTCGCGTCAAACATTCACGCTTGGCGAATCGATAAAGTTCAGGCTAAGTTGGCTGCCAAGGCAGGAGGATCGAGCGATGAATCAGTTCAAAGTCGGCGACGTGAAAATAACCCGCATCGTAGAGAGCGAGGCGCCATGGCCGGGCACTTTCATTTTGCCCAACGCC
The DNA here is from genome assembly GCA_963717005.1 of uncultured delta proteobacterium. Classification (GTDB taxonomy): domain Bacteria; phylum Desulfobacterota; class Binatia; order Binatales; family Binataceae; genus Binatus. The sequence continues at coordinate 1,482,710 of OY970324.1, read as the reverse complement.
ACCGGCGAGAACGTCAAGAAAGAAGCCGACTGGCTCTACCCGACTTTTTCCGACGAGAAGGGCAAGCTCCGCATGAGCATCCACGCGCTGGTGGTCGAATCCATGGGCAAGCGCATCATCGTCGATACCTGCATCGGCAACGAGAAAGTTCGATCGAATCCGGCGTGGAGCAACCTGAAGCTGCCGTTCCTGAGCGATCTGGAAAAAGCGGGACACACGCGCGACAACATCGACCGCGTCATCTGCACGCATTTGCACGTCGATCACGTCGGCTGGAACACGATGCTCAAGGACGGCAAGTGGGTGCCGACGTTCCCCAACGCGCGCTATCTGATCGGCGGCACCGAGTGGGATTACTGGTCGACCTTCGACGGCAAAGACATGCGCGATCCGGTCGAGGACTCGGTGCGCCCCGTGGTTGAGACGGGCATGGCCGACCTGATCGACTCGAACTTCCGCGTCACCGACGAAGTATGGCTCGAGCCGACGCCCGGACACACTCCCGGGCATCACAGCGTGCGGATTTCGTCGAAGGGGCAAGAGGCCGTGATCACCGGCGACCTGATGCATCATCCGATTCAATGCAAATACCCCGAATGGGATGACGGTTTCGATTCCGACGGCGCGATGGCGAAGAAGACGCGGCGCGCGTTCTGCGAGAAATACGCGGACACCAACATCGTGGTGTTCGGGACACATTTCGCGACGCCGTCGGCCGGCAAGATCTCGAAGAGGGGCGACTCGTTCAGCTTCACCGCGGTCAAGCAATAGCCGTCCGTCATGGGTGAGGTCGCCCTATCGTTCGACAACGGCCCCGACCCGGCGGTGACGCCGATGGTGCTCGAGGTGCTCGCGCGGCGCGGCGTGCAGGCGTCGTTCTTTGTGCTCGGCAAGAATCTCGCGTCGCCGGATCGGATGAAACTGGCGCAGCGAGCGGCAGCCGAGGGGCATCGAATCGGCAATCATTCGTACACGCATCGCGTTCCGCTCGGCGACGACCCGAAGGCTGACGCGGTCGATTCCGAAATCGCAAAGACCGAGCAATTGATCGGCGCGCTCGCGGAGGCGCCGAAATTGTTTCGTCCGTTCGGCGGCGGCGGCAAGATTGGGCCGCATCTGCTGAGCCGTGCCGCGCTCGATCACCTGGTCGCCAATCGCTACACCTGCGTGCTGTGGAATTGCGTGCCCGAGGACTGGATCGATCAGGATGCGTGGGTCGATCGCGCACTTCGGGACGCCGCGACACGCGCGCACACGCTGGTCGTGATGCACGATATCCTGCCGCGCGCGATGAGCCATCTCGACCGCTTCATCGGCGCGTTGGTGGACGCGGGCCATCGCATGACGCGCGAGTTCCCCGCCGAGTGCGTGCCAATCGCGCGCGGCGAGATCGTGCGCGACATTTCCGGATTCGTGTCTTCCGCGCCCGCGTCTGGTAGCCTGAATTGATGAGCACGCATTGGCGCACGCGGTTCTCGATGGCATCTTTGATTGCCGCTGCGATTATTTTGTCTGCCGCTGCATCGGCGTTCGCGTTTGATCTTGGATCGCTCCTCAACAACACGCCGAAAGAGCCGGACAAGTTCGCGGTCATCCGCGTCGATAACCTTGCGTCGCTGATGAGCGATCCCAACGCGCACGTCAACATTTACGATGCGAACGGATGGGGCCTGCGCTCGACGGCCGGCGTGATTCCGGGCGCGCATCTGCTCACCAGCGATGACAAGTACGATGTCGCCAGGGAGTTGCCGCCCAACAAACGCGCGAAACTGGTTTTCTATTGCGCCGACCTGCATTGAACTGCGTCGCATGAAGCCGCCCGGCGGGCGGTCGCAGCGGGATACACCGACGTGAGCGTGATGTGCGACGGCATCGAGGGCTGGAAGCAAGCCGGCAAGCCGGTGGATTACCCGAAGCTCGCGGAATCGAAGAACAGCTAAGATGTCTCGCGCTCGCCGCCCTGCCTGCCATCCTGACCGAAGCGAGCAGCGCGCGTGCAAAGGTTGTCATCCTGACGAAGCGAGCAACGCGAGCGGCAGGAAGGATCTCGGACAGCTTCGCGGTAGCGAAGCCGGTACCGGCTCCCTAAGTCGCCCGCTTCGGGCATCCTCGCGCTCGGCGCCGCGCGATGCCATATAGTGTCGGCGTGCGGCGCGACGTTTCTAGTTTAATTCCAGAGCCAATTCGCGAACTGACCCCGCGCAGCATCGCGCTCGGCATCGCGCTGGCGCTGATACTCGGCGCGGCGAATGCATATCTCGGTCTGTATGCGGGCCTGACCGTATCCGCAAGCATCCCGGCCGCCGTCATCTCGATGGCGATTCTGCGGATTCTTGGCGGCTCGACGATACACGAGAACAACGTCGTGCAAACGATCGCGTCAGCGGGTGAGGCGGTCGCGGCCGGCGCGATCTTCACATTTCCGGCGCTGGTGATTCTTGGCGGGGTGCGAACGCTGCCATACGTCGAGGTGACATCGCTATGCGTCGTCGGCGCGACGATGGGCGCGCTGCTGGTTGTGTTCCTGCGCCGCGCGTACATCGTCGAGGAGCGGCTGCCGTTTCCCGAGGGACTCGCGTGCGCGCAAGTGCTGCGCGCCGGCGACGCGCAGGCGAACGTTCGTCCGCTGGTGATTGGCGGTTTGATCTCAGCGGCTCTGAAAGCACTCCAGGACGTTGCCGGAATTGTTCCGGGCGCGGTCTCGGGCGCGCGATGGGTCGGCGGCGCGGCGGTCGCGGGGTCGCTCGATATTTCGGCGGCGCTACTCGGCGTCGGCTACATCATAGGAATCAGGATCGCGGCATTGGTATTCGCCGGGGGCGCATTCGCGTGGCTGGTCGCGATTCCCGTGCTCACCGCATTTCATTCCGCAGGCATGAGCGACGCCGCCACGACCGCTCAGCAATTGTGGAGCGGGCAGGTGCGGTATCTTGGCGTCGGCGCGATGCTTACGGGGGGAGTCGTGACGTTGTGGAAGCTGCGCACGCGGATCGCGGCCGCGATCGCCGACAGCGTGCGCATCGTGCGCTCGACGCAAGCCGTGGCAACGGCGCGCGAGGACACCGATCTTTCGGCGCGCGCGGTGCTGACGGCGGTGGCGCTCTGCGTGCCGCTAATTTTCGCCATCTGCCTTGGCCTGAGCGGGAACGTTGCGCTAAGTGCGGCGCTCGCGGTGCTGCTGACGCTCATCTGTTTCTTCGCGACGGCGATCGCGGGCTATCTGACCGGAATGGTTGGCGCGTCGAACAACCCGGTGTCGGGCGTGACGGTGATCGTATTGCTCGCCGTAGCGTTGTTTCTGAAATTGGTCGGCGTGTCGCAAAGCGTCGGACCGCAACTGGCGATTCTCTCCGGCGCGATCGTATGCACGGCGGCAGCGATGGCGGGCGATTCGATGCACGACCTCGCGACCGGCTTTCACGTCGGCGCGACGCCGCGCTCGCTCGAAATAGGCGTGCTGGTGGGCGCGATCGCGTCGTCATTCGTGATGGCGCCGATTCTGAACCTGCTGATCGCCGGCTACGGAATCACGGGCACTCCGACCGCGCGCGCGGGCGCGCTGGCCGCACCGCAGGCGTTCCTGATGGCGAAAGTTACGCAGGGAGTTTTCCATAGCGGATTGCCGCTGGGCACGATCGCGGCCGGCGCGGCGCTCGCGGCGATGCTCGGCTTCAGCGATCGCTACCTTGAGCGCCGCGGATCGAAGTGGCGCACGCCGATCATGCCCGCCGCGATCGGTCTCTATCTTCCATTCGGGCTCAGCGCCGCGATTTTTATCGGCGCGCTCGCGCACACGCTCTTCGGACCCGCCGAAGAAGCCGAGAGCGGACCGGGCATTCTGCTGGCGGCCGGTTTGGTGGCGGGCGAGGCGCTGATGGGCGTCGCGAGCGGCGCGATGGTTACATTGGGAGTCCGGCTGCCGATTTTCTGAAGTGTCCCGATCGCGCGGTTTGCGAATCGCTGTTTTCGGGCGTATGTTTCAGTGACCTAACGGTCGTTAGGTCACTTGATTTACCCAATCGGAAAGTGCCTTCGGCAGTCGGCTCTTGCCGTCCTCGGGTTTCTGGCGATCCTCTCACTCAATGCCCACGCGCAGACGAGCCGCAGCGAGGCGCGCGTCGTCAGGACCCAGTTCGTCAAAGCCGCCGACACCGTCGATCCGAGCACGCTCACAGTATGGGCGCCGGATCTGGCGGCGACGCACGCGATGGGCGTGGACTACTTGCCCGTCGTGTTTCCCGGCTATTCCTTCGGCAACACCAATCGCGCGCTCGGACAGCCGCCCTCGCCGATCAACCAGATTCCGCGCGACTGCGGCCGCTTCTACTGGCGTCAGGTGTATGATGCTCTCGGCACGGGCGCGACTATGCTGTATGGTGCGATGTTCGACGAGGTCAACGAGGGCACCGCGATGTTCAAGATGCTGCCCAACGCTTCGGGGGTGCCGGTATCGGGAATTTCGCCCGGATATTCGTTCGTCACGCTGGATGCAGACGGCTGCGTGCTGCCGAGCGACTGGTATCTGAGCCTGGCAGTCGCCGCCACGACGGCGGTCCACTCCGGTACTCAACCATCGCCGAACTTGCCGCTGCCGATCCCGTGAGAATTATGAGACGCCACGCATATCTCGTCAGCTTCTCGCTGTTGCTCTGCGCTGCGGCCGTGCAGGCTCAGATGCCGGTTACTCCACTGATCGTTTCGGAAACCAGTGTGATTAAGTTCGAGCCGGCGGTTCCGGCCGGCGACGTGCGCGAAGGTTCGTGCTGGACCGAGTCGATCGCCGTGAGTCGAAGCGGAGCGTGGCGATGCACCGTTGGCAACGGCATCAGCGATCCATGTTTCACGATCCCGGCGAATCGCAAGCAGCTCATTTGCGGCGCCAACCCCGCTCTCAAAACCAACGGCTTCGTTTTGAAGCTGACGAAGTCGCTGCCGAAGTTATCGCTACCCGACCGCAAGCCGGTGCCCTGGCTCTTTCGCCTGGCGGACAATTCGATTTGCGAGGCGATGACCGGGACGCTGTCGCCCGTGAACGGCGAGCCTGCGCGGTGGTCATGTGCGATTCACAATCGCGACCAGATCAGACCGCGAGGTGTGGTCACTGCGCTCGCGCCCGGACGAATCTGGATAGCGGACAGGTTTCCTGACAGCGCTATTGGCACTCTGGGCGCGAAGCCGGAAAAAATTCCAGTTAAGACGATCTGGAAATGAGCGCGCCGCTATTTACGCATCGTGCGCAACTGGCGGTGAGTGAGCATCCAGCGCAGCTCGCCGCCGCCGCGTTCGAAGCGCGTGGGCAAATCAATCGCGATGCATCCGCCGGTTTTCAATTTGAGATGAACCACGTCGCCTGCGCCGGTCAGCAGAATCGATGCGACGGCGCTTAGTTGCGGCTCGTGGCCTACGATCATTACGTCTTCGTGCTTTGAGAATGCGCGCAGGGCGGTCACCGCGTCGGCGGCGGCCACACCGGTCGCGAGCGCGGGAAGCACCTGCGGCGGCGGAGTGTTTTCGTAGGCGCCGGAGACTATTTCAGCGGTCTCGGCGGCGCGCACCAACGGACTTGTCAGGATCGCGTCGAACTTCAGACCCATCGCGCGCAGGCCGGCCGCGGCGCCGCGCATCTTTTCTTTCGAGCGTTCGGTGAGCTTGCGTGCGCCGTCGTCGCCGCTCGCGGCGGCCGCTTCGGCGGTCGCGTGACGCAGTATATAGAGCATCATGAGATTGATTCCGTCGTGGGGTGTGAGTTCATCGAGTTGTGATTGGAGTGTCCGATTTCCGATCCGTTCGGCAAATCGGATTCGCTCCTTTCTTCCGCCGCGGCGGGCGCGCGGACGGGGATAAAGCTAAGCCGGCCGGCTTGGCGGATTTCCTCGAGGGCGTCGTGCATCGCGTCCGAACGCTCGAATCGCCTCCACGCTTTGATGCATCGCCGTCGCAGTTTGCTCTCGCGCTTGCCGAGCGACTGGATCAACGCGCCTGCCGCGAGCATGGTCCGGGGCGGCGCCGCAACAGTTTCCGCATACGACATTAGCCACGCGATTGCGACGGTGGTGTCGTGGTGGAGACCAAGCAGTTCCTGTAATTCCTCGAGTCGGGCAAGGGCCTTGCGATGGCGCTTGCCGCCGAGCGGCGCCATCATCTCAAGCTCGTAGCGCAGCCGTTTGATCCGAACACGGAGCTTGTGAAAAAGCAGCGTGGGAGCATCGCCGCCAATTTTTTCGCCCAGGCGCGAAGCACCGCGGGAGGCGGGCCGGATCAATTGCGCGGCGACGACGCCGAGCCGGCGGTCAGCGCCGACTTTCTTGATCGCGGGCCGCGCCAGCTTCGCGAGCAGCCCCTTATAGCGTTTCGACGCGAGCATCTCGCACAGTTTCAGGTGCTCGGATTTGCGCCGTTCGTCGAGCGCCGAGAGGATCGGCGCGATCGCAACTTTCAGATCGGGATCGATTTTTGCGGCACGCGCTGCAAGCAGGGTCGAAGTCACGTCGCATTCGCGGCAAGCACCCGCCTGATGGGCGACCCATGGGATATCACGCCGGAAAATCTTCAGTTGCGCTGCGTAGATGACATTCGAGAACAACTCGATCGACGCGCGCAGGCGCCGCGACGCCACGCGCAGTTGATGCAGCGGTTCCTCTTCGCCCGCCTCCGACGCGCCTTGATTTCGAATCAGCGAGTCCGCGCCGAAAGCTATCGCCTTGCGCCCGGCGTCCGCGACGGTCTCGCCCGGCGAAAGCGTCACCCTGCGCGGCGGTGGCGCATCTGCGCGCGAGTCGTCTATCACCCTGCTATTCCTTGCGCGACGGGGCGCCGATGTCGCCCGGGTCACTGCGCGACTTGCCATTGGCGCCCGACAAATATTCAGCGATGTGTTTGCGAAGCTCGCCCTGGACTTCCTCAAGCGGCAGGCGCGCATCGACGGAGACGAAGCCGAACTCGCTCGACAGGCGCCGGTATTCGTCTATTAGCCGGCTCTGGTAGCGCTCGAACGAATCGAACAGGTCGGTGCCAAGCGCGAGATGCATCCCGGATTCCCAGTAGTCCATCCCTTTGCCCATAATGACGCGCGGGATGAGTGATTCGACATCGATGTCGAGATAGAGGACGAGGTCGGGCACCAGCGCCATGCCGAAAACTTCGCGCGTCCAATTGGGGTCGGCGCCCATCACCGAGTTGCGCGCGAACGCCGTGTACATGTAGCGATCGGCGATCACGATGAAGCCGGCTTGCAACGCCGGCAGGATTTCGTGCTCGAGGCGATCGGCAAAATCCGCGGCGTAGAGCAGCGAGAAGGTCGTGACCGTGAGCTGATGGCCGGCCTTGGCCTCGTTGATGGTCTCGGAGAGCAGCGGCGATCGGGTCCATCCGGTATTGCTGACGGCATAGCCTTCGAGCTCGAGCCACGGTCGCAGCAGTTCGATCTGCGCGGAACGGCCGACGCCATCGGTGCCCTCGATCGCAATCAAATGGCCCGGCAGCCGCTTTTTCGCGACGTACGGCAGGCCGTGCCCGTACCAGGCCTTAGCGAGGCTGCGATGTGGCGCCATTTTTTCCGTTCGCTCGCTTGCGGTCGTAGTCGCGCAGTATTTCCTGGACCATCGTGCGCACGACCTTCTGCTGATTGGGGATTTCGGCGGTCGCATCGATCGGGCGCATCCCGAACTCGGTCGTCAGCCGATCGTAAATCTCGAGCACGCGGCTCTGGAACATGCGGAAACTCTCGACCGGATCGGCGGAGAGTCCGACGTCCATGCCGGCCTCGTGGTACTTGAGCTTGGCGCGGCCGGAGAGCAGACGCTCGAGCGAAATGTCGATCGGCACGCGGAAGTAGAGGGTCAAATCGGGGCGCAGCGCGGGGCTGTAAACCGAGCGGACCCAGTCCGGATGCACCCCGCGCGCGACGTCGCGCGCGAACGCGGTATAGACGTAGCGATCGGCGAGCACGATCATGCCCGCCTTCAACGGGGGCAGGATCTGATAGGTCATGCGATCGGCAAAATCGACGGCGTGCAGCAGCGAAAAGGTGGTCGGCGTCAGCAAATTTTTTTTCTTGCCGCGCTGCATCGAGCGCCGCACCAGCCGCGACGAATTCCATTCGGTGAAATGAACCGGATAGCCGCGCGCGCGCAGCCACCGCTCGAGCAGCAGCAGTTGGGTCGATTTGCCCGAGCCGTCGATCCCCTCGACGCAGATCAAACGGCCCTTATAAGGATGCGGAGTCGTTAGGAGAGTGCTGGCCCCGGCGCGCTTGGCCGAGCCGGGCGGAAGCGATGGAGCAACGTGGCCGTTGGATGCAGGCGAAGGAACGGCGGCTGAAGCTTCTAGCGCTGAAGCACCACCTGGCGATCCAGCAGTCTCGATAAGAGGTCCGTCCTTCTCTCGCATGTCCATAGCTCGAGGTCGGCCTTTTCGCGTTTCGAATCGACTCCGACGATTACACGACCCGGTGAATACCTGACCTCGATATTTTTAACCACACCGAAGTGGCTTCGATCCAGCGCATCGGAGACGCGCAAAATCGCGGCGAGGCCCCTTATCACGCGGCGCTTGGCGGGGCTGAGCGATTTCAAATCCGGCGAATCGAGCTTGGGGGCCTGCTTGCGATGCCCACGAGCCGCCTGCGCGATGACCTCGATTTCGACGGTGTCGAAGCCGAACAGCTCCGCATTCTTAATCAGGTAGTAAGAATGGCGATTGTGCCGGTCATGATCAATCGCGTGACCGACATCGTGCAATAAGGCCGCAAATTCAAGCAGTTCTCGCGAGGACTTGGGCAGCCCCAAAACGGGCGCGGTCGCGTCGAACAGCTTGAGCGCAAGCTTGGCGACCTGCTTGCCGTGATCGTTGGCGCCGGCGAATCGGGTCGCCAGCGCGCCGACCGAGCGGCGCCGGGCGTCGGCCGCGGAGCGCGAATCGATCTTGTGCGCGAGTCCCAGCAGCACTCCCTCGCGCAAGGCCCAAGTGCATGCGACGAGTTCGGGCGCGCCGGATTTTTTCAGGATGAAGTTCACCAGCGTCGCGGCGGCGGGCATCAGATCGACGCGCTTGGCGTCCATGCCGGGTAAATCCACCCGCAGCGCGGCGTTGGCCTCGACCAGATCGCGCGACAGATCGGAAATCTCGCCGGCCGACGCACTCGCGCCGTGCAAGCGTCCCAACTCCTCGCCGCGCGACGATCGCGCCATCGCAACCAGCGTGTTGATCGTTCCCGACGTACCGATCGCGCGGATCACGCCTGCGCGCCTGGCCTTGCGCATCAGCGGACCGATTGCGCGTTCGAGATGCGCTTCGAGCTTGCCCAACTGCGCGCGCGTCGGCGGGTCGTCGAGGAGAAATCTCTCGGCCAGCCGCGCCGCGCCGAGCTTCACGCTGCGCATCCACAGCGGCTTGCCGTCGCGCACCAGCACCAGTTCCACGCTGCCGCCGCCCACATCGACCAGCAGATGAGGGCCGCCGTCAAGACCCAGCGCGTGACGCGCGGCCTGAAAGATCAGGCGCGCTTCATCGAGGCCGGAAATCACTTCCACCGTGAGACCGGTCTCGCGCTTGATGCGGCGAATGAACTCGGTTCGATTGCGCGCCTCGCGCACCGCGCTGGTCGCGACGGCGCGCAGACGGTCCACCCGGCGCACTCGCAGCAGCCGCTTGAAGTTCACCAGCGCGCGCACCGCGAGGTCCATCGATTCCGGCGTCAGGCGTCCGGTGGTGAACGAGCGCCGGCCCAGGCGCACCATCTCCTTAACCCGATCGACGACCTCGAGGTGACCGTCGCGGCCCACCTCTGCCACGATCATGTGGACCGAGTTGGATCCGACATCGATAGCTCCCAGCCGCATGAATAGAAGTTAACGTCCCAAGCGCCCGCTGTCATCCATGTCGCGGCAGGTCCCCGCGTTATGCCGCGATGAACTCCGTGTGTCGAATTTGTTTTCGCGGTTTCCTCGGAAACCCGTCGAGCCTAATCTGAAACGAGCACGCCGCACGGACGATTTCTTTGGCAGCCGCAGCTTCAACCCCGATTGGAACCGATCTTCCCGAATCCGGATCCTCCAGCCACAAGTGGCTGATCGCGCTGGCCGTAATGCTGGGGACGACGCTCGAAGTGCTCGACACCTCGATCGTCAACGTCGCGCTGCCGCACATGCAGGGCAGCTTTTCGGCGAGCGTTGACGAGATCGCGTGGGTGCTCACCAGCTACCTGGTCGCCAACGGGATCATGATTCCGATGACCGGATGGATCTCGTCGCGCTTCGGGCGCAAGCGCTACTTTCTGGCGTCGGTCGCCGTATTCGTCGCCGCATCGGGCCTGTGCGGCGCGGCTCAATCGCTCGATCAAATGGTCGTGTTCCGATTGATACAGGGCGCGGCGGGCGCGGCGATGGTCCCGTCGTCGCAGGCCATCCTGATGGAAACTTTCCCGCCTAACGAGCAGCAGCTCGCGATGGCGACCTGGGGGATGGGCCTGATGGTCGCGCCGATCATGGGTCCGACGCTCGGCGGATGGATCACCGACAATTGGAACTGGCGCTGGAATTTTTACATCAACCTGCCGATCGGCGCCGCCGCATTCCTGATGGTCTGGACCTTCGTGCACGACCCCGCTTACTTGCGCGAGCGCCGCGCCAAGGGCGGCAAGACCGACTATACGGGCATCATCCTGCTGGTCGTCGGGCTCGGTCTGGCGCAGCTCGTGCTCGATCGCGGCCAACGCTCCGACTGGTTCAGCTCGCCGTGGGTTACGTACTGTACAATTTTTGCCGCGTTCTGCCTGATCGGACTCACGATCAACGAACTGCGCGTCAGCGAACCGATTCTCGATCTCTCAATCCTCGGGATTCCGGTTTTCACGATGTCCGTGATGCTGATGGTCGCGATGAGCTTCGCGTTGTTCGGCACCGGTCTGTTGAATCCGATCTTCCTGCAGGAGCTGATGGGCTACAGCGCGTGGAAGGCGGGCCTGGTGCTCGCGCCGCGCGGCCTCGGCACGATGGCGGCGATGCTGATCGTCGGGCAACTCGCGCGCTACCGCTACGATACACGTCCGCTCATCGGCGTCGGCTTCGTCATCATGGCGATCGCGCTGTGGCAGATGGCGGGTTGGAACACCGACGTCAGCACCTGGACGGTGACGTGGCCGAGCTTCGTCATGGGAATCGGGATGGGCATGATCTTTCCGACGCTGTCAGCCACCACTTTGGCCTGCGTCAGCCGCGAGCGCGTCGGTTACGCCGCGAGCCTCTACAACATGATGCGCAACACCGGTGCCGCGATCGGCATCTCGTACATGACGACCGTGCTCGTCAATCACGAACAGACGCATCAGTCGTACCTGGTCGCGCATTTCACGGTCTTCGACGCGTGGAAAATGAGCGACGCCGCGCGCCTCACCCCCGGCGGGCGCAGCTTTGACTATATGCCGCAAATGATCTCCGGCCAGAAACAGGGACTCGGGATGGTGTACGAGATGATTCAGCAGCAGGCGATGATGCTCTCGTTCAACGACATCTATCGTACACTGGCTATTGTAATGATAATTCTTATTCCGGCCTTCTTACTATTGCGCCGCGCACAACCTTCCGGCGGCATGGCGGCGCACTAGCTATTTCATTTTGCCCAGCACCAGCTCGAAGATTTCCAGCGAACGGCGATCAAACAGCACAAACTCGACGCGCTCGAGCGTCGTCGGACCGCTGAGGTGCGCTCGCACCTCTTCCAGCATCACCTCGGCGCATCGCTTGATTGGAAACCCCGCGATGCCCGCGCCGATCGCCGGAAATGCAATCGTCTTGAGCGCGTTCTCGTTGGCGCGCATCAGCGAGTTGCGCGTCGCCGCGCACAGATTCGTCTCCGCCGTGGATTCCCCCAGCCGCATGCTGGCCGCGTGAATCACGTGCCGCGCCCGCAGCCGTCCACCGCCTGTGATCGCGGCCTCGCCCAGCGCGATCGGCCCAATTCGATCGCATTCCTGCTGAATCGCGGGCCCACCCTTGATGCGAATTGCGCCCGCCACCCCGCCGCCCAGCATCAGCTCGTTGTTCGCGGCGTTCACAATCGCGTCAACGTCGGCGTCGGTAAGGTCGCCCTCGCGCAGCCGGATCTTCATGCGCCAATCTTTGCTCATCGTCATGTTATTATCGCGCCAACTGTGTGGACGAGGAAGACAACGCGCCGGCTGACCGCGGCAGCTCAGATTGCCGCGGCACTCGTCGCGCTCGCGGGATGCGATAGTCATCGCAACGATCGCGCGCCGCGGATGATCCAGGTCGATATCGAGAACTCGCCGACCTCGACCGACCCGCGTTTTGGAACCGACGCGACTTCATCGCGAATCAACGAGCTTGTCTTCGATTCGCTGGTGAAGACCGATCGCAACGGCGAGTTTGTCGGCCATCTCGCCGAAAGCATCGAACGTCCTTCACCGACAAAAATTATTTTTCATCTCAAGCACGGTGTCCGTTTCAGCGACGGCCGCGAACTGACCGCGCGCGACGTGCTATTCACCTACCATTCGATCCTGGCGCCTGAATCGATGTCGCCAAAACGCGCCGGGCTCGAAGAGTTGAAATCGATCGTGGCGCCCGACGACTACACGGTCGTCATGACAACCGCGCGCCCCTATGCGCCGGCGCTCGAATTGGCGAAGGAGGGAATCGTCCCGGCCGGCACTCCGCTGCCCGCAAGACAGGATCGGGCCGGCCCCATCGGCAGCGGCCCGTTCGAGATGGTCGAGTACTCGCGCGACGAAGCGATTCGGCTGGAGCGCAATCCGTACTATCCGCATCCGTCGGCCGCGGCACAGTCGATCCTTTTGAAAATCGTTCCAGACCCGACAGTGCAGGCGCTCGAACTGGCAGAGGGCGTCTGCGACTTCTCGGAAAACTACGTCGAGGACGATGTGTTGCCATGGCTCGCCGCGCATCAGTCAATCGAGATCAGCAAAACTCCCGGCACTACCTATAGATACTTGTCTTTCAACTTTCGTGACGCGCGCCTGCGCGACTTACGCGTGCGCCGCGCAATAGCCTATGCGATCGATCGCAACACTATAGTCAATACCATGTTGCGCGGCGCCGGGCGGGTAGCTACTGGCATGCTGTCGCCCGAGAACTGGGCCTACGATGCTAACGTCACTACCTATTCCTATGATCCGAAGAAGGCGGGACTGCTGCTCGATCAGGCCGGCTATCCTGCCGGCAGCAACGGGATGCGCGGGCTGCGATTCGAATACAAGACCACGCCGGAAGGCGCGCGAATGGGTGAAGTGTTTCAGGCAATGCTTCAGCGAGTTGGGATCGAACTTACCATTCGGTCGCTGGACTTCGCCGCCTACTATGCTGAAATTCAAGCCGGGGGCTTCGACCTGACGTCGCTGCAATGGGTCGGCATCAACGATCCGAATAGCTATTACATGATATTTGATTCGAACAAGACTCCGCCGCATGGACTGAATCGGAGTTACTATTCGAATCCCGCGATGGATCGGCTGGTCGAAGGCGGAATGACTACCGTCGATCCCGCCGCGCGAAAACAAATATACGCACAGGTGCAACAGCTCGCCGCGGACGATCTGCCCTACGTTTCGTTGTGGTGGACTGACAACGTTGCGGTGATGAATCGGCGCCTGGTGGGCTTCGACGCTTATCCCAACGGCAGCTTGCGCTCGCTCGCGACACTGACGCTGGTTGGACCCGCCGGTGGCGGCGGTCCGTCGGATTGATCCGGTGAAAAACTACCTGGTCCGTCGCCTGCTCGCGCTCGTCCCCGTCGCACTCGGCGTGGCGACTCTGACCTTCGCGATCATCCACCTGGTGCCGGGCGATCCTGTAGTCGCGATGCTCGGTGAAACTGCCGCGCCCGCGGACATCGTTGGGATGCGCCATCAGCTCGGCCTCGATCGTCCGCTGCTGCAGCAGTATGCCGCATATCTCGGCGGACTTGCCGTAGGCAACCTGGGCGAATCGATTTCATATCGCAAGCCCGTCTCGCGGCTTATCGCTCAACGATTGCCCGCCACGATCGAGCTCGCTGCCGCCGGGATGCTGGTCGCTATTCTGTTGGCATTTCCGTTGGGACTGATCGCGGGCTCGAACCCCGGCGGCGCGGGCGATCTCGGCGCAATGGGCTTTGCCATCGTCGGCATCTCGGTTCCGCACATCTATCTCGGCCCGCTGCTCATGATTTTGTTCTCACTGGATTTGCGCTGGCTCCCGCTCACCGGCCGCGGTGGAATCGCGCATCTGGTCCTGCCCGCCGTTACCCTTGGCACCGCGCTCGCCGCGATCCTCGCGCGGATGCTGCGGCAAAGCCTGCTGCGCGTGCGCGCGAGCGACTACATGCGCACGGCGATGAGCAAAGGTCTCAGCGCACGGGCCGCTCTCGTTCGCCACGGACTCAGAAACGCGCTCACATCCGTCGTCACGATCATCGGACTTCAGATGGGCGCGTTATTGAGCGGCACCCTCATTATCGAAATAGTTTTCTCGTGGCCGGGTCTCGGGCGCCTGCTGATCACCGCGATAGGCGCGCGCGATTACCCCGTCGTTCAGGGATGCGTACTGACATTCGCAATGACCTACGTAGTCGTAAACCTGGCGACCGATTTGATTTACGCTGTCATTGATCCGCGCGTGAGGGTCGCTTGATCCCCCGCCGTAATCCTTCACTGGCTATTGGAGTGACTATTGTAATCGCGATCGTTGTCGCGGCAATCGTCGGTCCAACACTGTTTCGCGCCGATCCCTTATCGATCGATCTCGCGAACATTCTCGCCGGACCAAGTCGCGCGCATCCCTTCGGTTGCGACGCGCTCGGCCGCGACGTGCTCGCGCGGGTCTTATGGGGCGCGCGCCTTTCGCTCTCAATTTCCACCATCGTCATTGCGATCTCGCTCATCGTCGGCAGCCTGATCGGTGCGACTGCCGCGCTGTCCGGTGGCCGAATCGACAACCTCATCATGCGCGGCGTAGATATCTTCCTAGCCTTTCCGGGGATCCTGCTGGCGATCGCGCTGGCTGCGATTCTCGGACCCGGCCTTATCGATCTCGTGATTGCGCTGACCGCGATGGGATGGACCGGCTACGCGCGCATCGTGCGCGGCGAAGTGCTGACCTTGCGCGAGCGCGAGTATGTCCTCGCTGCCGAAACGCTGGGCGCCAACAAGTCGCGCCTGCTGATGCGCCACCTGCTGCCGGGCGTCGTCGGACCGCTCGCCGTGCAGGCGACCTTCGGAATCGGCGGGATCATCGGCGCCGAGGCCGCGCTTTCATTCCTCGGCCTTGGCGCGATTCCGCCCACGCCCAGTTGGGGAAACATGCTCGACGCGGGGCGGGCGTTCCTGCTGGTCGCGCCGCACCTTACGACCGCGCCGGGGCTCGCAATCGGATTTTCGATACTCGGCTTCAACCTGCTCGGCGACGGAATTGCGCAGAAAGTGGGCTATCGCGCCTGACCGTCACGCGGTCTGATTGTTCGGTGTGCGCAGCCGGGAAATTTCGTGATACAGATTGTGATTCGGAAGTGAGTGCGCGCTATGGAGAGAATCGAACCCGGCGAAATGGTCCAGCGGCTGACCGCTTTCATTCGCGGCGCAGGCGGTTTCGACAGCGTTGCGATCGAAAATTTCCGCAAGATGCCCGGCGGCGCATCGCGCGAGATCTGGTCGTTTGATTGCGCGATGAAGCGCGACGGTGAGACGACCCGGCGCGCGATGGTCTTGCGCCGCGATCCAGGTGCGCACAACATTTCCACCAATCGTCGTCACGAGTTCATGGTGATTCGCGCAGCTTTCGACGAACGCATCCCGGTGCCCGAAGTATTCTGGTGTTCCGAAGATCCCGCCGTTCTCGGCTCCGCGTTTTTCATTATGGAACGTATCGAAGGCGAAACCCTGGCGCGTCGCCTGCTCCGCGACGATTCTTACGCGCGCGCGCGCGAAGTGATGCCGGCGCAGCTCGCCGAAATTCTCGCAAAGATTCATCGGATCGACCCCGCCAAGCACAAGCTCGACTTTCTCGCGGAGCCAGGCGAAAACGCGGCGCTGACCGAGGTCAAGCGCTACGAGGATAACTTTCGACGCCTCGCGCTGGAACCGCATCCGGCGTTTGAATTGGCCTTTCGATGGCTCCTGGAGCGCGTGCCGAAGACGCCCCGGAAAACGCTCGTCCACGGCGATTACAGAATCGGCAACGTCATCTTCGGCCCCGAGGGCGTGCGCTCGATCCTCGATTGGGAGCTGGCGCATCTCGGCGATCCGATGGAGGACGTCGGATGGATGTGCGTTCGAGCGTGGCGCTTCGGCAACGATCGGAAGCCGGTCGGCGGGCTCGGCACGCGCGAAGATTTCTTTCGCGCTTACGAAAAAGCCAGTGGCGCTTCCGTCGATCTTGAAGCGGCCCGCTTCTGGGAGGTCTTCGGCAATCTCCGCTGGGGAATAATCACGATTAGCCAGGCTCGCACGCACATCGACGGATTCGTAAAGAGCGTCGAGCTGGCCAGTATCGGCCGGCGGACCGCGGAGACCGAACTGGAGCTGTTGAATCTTATTGAATAGTAAAATCGTAGAGCCAAGCGCACAGTGAGTAATCAATATGCAGGACCGACCGACTTCAGTTGAATTGCTCGAAGCGGCCGCCGACTTCGTGGACGGCGAACTCGTGCCCGCCGTTCAGGGCGCGCGTCAGTTTCAGGCGCGAGTGGTCGCCAACGTGATGCGAATCGTCGCGCGCGAAATAAAGCTGGAAGATCCGCTCGTACGGAGCGAGGTAAAGGCCTTGGCAGGATTGCTGCGGCGCGACTCACCCCACCTGCACAGCCTCGACGATCTGCGCGCCGCCGCCGTCAGCATGGGCGAAGAGCTGACCGCGAAGATCCGTGCGGGCGAGGCCGACGACGGCGATTGGCGCGGCGAAGTACTTGCGCTCGTGCGTCAGAGCGTCGAGGACAAGCTGCGCATTGCGAATCCCCGTTACCTCGAAAGTGATATAGCTATTCGCAATTCCAGGAAGGAGATCTGACTAATGCCTGAAACCAAAGTAGTACTGCTCGAGCAGGACGACCTGATGCATCCGAACACGGGCGAGTCCAATTTCAACGAAAGTGCATATTACAACTTTCACGATCGTGGTCAGCGCCTCGGCGGTTTTATCCGACTGGGTAATCGCGCGAACGAGGGATACGCGGAGATGACTGCGTGCCTCTACCTGCCCGACGGAACCGTCGGCTTCATGTTTCAGCGGCCCGAGATCAAGAACAACGACGCTCACAACGCGGGCGGCGCAAAGTTCGAAGTCGTCAAACCGTTCGAGCGCCATCGCGTCAGCTATCACGGCAAACTCTGCATTCTGAAGAATCCGCTCGAGATGGCCGATCCGGCAAAGGCGTTCAAGGCCAATCCTTACTCGCGAGCTGTACTCGAAATCGACTACGTGGCGACTTCTCCGGGATGGGGCGGCGAGCTGCGCGAAAGAGTCGGAGATCGGTGGGTCTCGCCGAAACCGGCCGGCGATCCCGAGGCTCAATTCGCCAAGGGGCATCTTGAACAGCTCGGCCACGCCACCGGGAAACTCGTACTGACCAGCGAAGGCAACGACCGCGAGTTCAAGATTGACGGTCTGGGACTGCGCGATCACAGCTGGGGACCACGCTACTGGCAGGCGCCGAAGTTCTATCGATGGCTCACGATGAACTTCGACGAGAATCTGGGCGCGATGGCTACGATCACGGTGAATCGCGACGGCAGCGAACGCCCGGGCGGATTCGTAGCGCGCAAGGGTCGGCCGTTTCTCAATATCGTGAAGGTCGATGTTCAGACCGAGTTCGCCGGCGAGCAGCAGCTCCACGATAAGATCAAGGTGACTTGCCAAACCGCTGACGGCGGCGCGCCAATAGTCATTACCGGCAAAGTGCTATCGATGATTCCGCTGCGCAACCGCCGCGCCGGTATAGTCACTCGAATAGCCGAGGGTATGACCGAGTGGAACTGGGACGGCAAGATTGGCTTTGGGCTGTCCGAGTACCTCGATCACTTCGACGAATAGTCAGTCGCTCAGCATTTGTTCTTGAGCGCCCGCAAACTTTCCGTGTAGGGCGGATACGCAATGCCGCGTTCGGTGATAATCGCGGTCACCAGCTCGGCCGGCGTGACGTCGAACGCCGGGTTGAACGTGCGCACGCCCTTGGGCGCGATCTGCTTGCCGCCGTACTCGGTAAGCTCGCGGCCCGAACGCTCTTCGATCGGTATCGCCGCACCGTTGGGACAATCCAGATCGATCGACGACAGCGGCGCCGCGACGTAAAAGGGCACGCCGTGCCGCCGAGCCATCACCGCCAGCGGATACGTGCCGATTTTGTTGGCGACGTCGCCGTTCGCGGCCGTGCGATCTGTTCCCACGACCACGCAATCGATCTTGTGCTGCGATAGCACCGTCGCCGCCATGTTGTCGGCGATCACCGTCACGGGTATCCGATCTTTGTGCAGTTCCCACGCGGTCAGCCGCGAGCCTTGCAAGAACGGCCGCGTCTCGTCGGCGTACACCTGGATCTTTTTGCCCGCGTCGCGCGCGGCGCGCACCACCCCAAGCGCGGTGCCGTAGCCGGCCGTTGCCAGCGCGCCCGCGTTGCAATGGGTCAGCACGGTTGCGGGGTCACCGATAAGCTCGGCGCCGAACTTTCCCATCGCGCGATTCACCGCCAGGTCTTCGGTGTAGATCGCGATCGCTTCAGCACGCATGCGGCTGAACAGCTCGGCCGCGTCGAGCGAACTGTTGTCGTCGAGCACCCGTCCCATCCGATCGACTGCCCACGCCAGGTTCACTGCGGTCGGCCGGGTGGCTTTGAGAGCCTTCGCGACTACTTCGAAGCGTTTTCGCGCTTTCCCACTGGCAACCCCCCTGATGCCGAGCGCGACTCCCATCGCAGCCGCGACGCCAATCGCCGGCGCGCCGCGAATCACCATCGTGCGGATAGCCTCGGCGACGCCGCGATAGTCGCGATAGGTTCGAATGACCTCGCGCGCCGGAAGCAGGCGCTGATCGATCATGCGAACGGTGTCCGCTCGCCATTCAATCGTCATCACAGCCATGTGGTCTGACTCTTCCGCACGCTACTGAGGTTTCAAGTGTATACGCTGAGCGGGCGATCGAAAACGGCGCAGCCGATCGTTCGCCGCGCCGCTGCATCAGATACGACCGCAGGATTCCGCAGCCGGGCCGCTACCCGCGAAGGCTTCAGCTAGACTTTTTCGTACACACCGCGCGCTTTCCGCTTCGCAGCGCCGGCGTCGATCCATCGCGTAATCGCCGCGAAAATTTCTGAGGGCCGCTTTCCTTTGAGTCCCCGCACATTGCGCACGTCGGCAGCCTTGAATTGCCGCGGGAGCGCCGAAAGCACTGCGCGCCAGTTGACTCGGCCGGTGGCGCCGCTGCTGACCGAGATTGCCGAGCCGACACTGCGGCCGATCAACGAGCCCAGTCTGGCCTCCTCGGCTTTCAGTTTACTCAGTATCGATTCTTTGGCGCGAATCTCTTTGCGCAGATTGAGCAGCAAGGTGCGCGCCTGCCGCTGCACTTGCTGGAATGCCGACGCGGCTCCGCCTGAGGTTTTCTTGCGAGGCATCTGGCTATCTCCTTCCAGGGAATTGATCAGTACAAATCGACTTTGAACATACACAATCAACCTCATATCTACAAGTATCAAAGTCATTTTGTCCACTATCAACATCGTGGCGAGTGGATATAGCTGTTAGGTGTTTTGAATGCATGTTGGCCGATGCAGTCTGGATAGTCACACGCTCGAAGGTTTTCTCAGTCGGCGCAGTATCATTGCTGCGAAATTCAGGTTTGGCGAATTGGAAAGCAACCTCGATTCGCCAGTTTCACGGCAGACCTCCTCGGCCCCTGGAGATGGCACCGCGCACTCCCAGGACCGGAGTCTTGCTTGACTCTTCATCGCGGTTGCAGCGATCCCCTCTAACACGGGACGCACAAGCCAAACGAAGGCACAATCGAAATTACGATGGCGTACGACGTAACGATTTCAGGAATAGCGAGAAGCCACAACGCTCGCGATATCGCGCATAGGCATTCGTAATTCATGATCACTTCTGACCGATGTTCAGGTCGCCAACGTCCGTAACAAACAAATCGGGAGGCACCGAGGAAAGGGCGAGAGAACCAGCGGCCGATCGGACCAGAAGAGCACTATGTTTGCGCTTGGCACGATGCTATAAGCATTCCGAAATTCTGACTAGATGCGCGCTGTTGGTATAGTTACTGACGCTGGACGCCGCAGGGCACTCGGGGTGCGCGCAAGGAGAGAGTGATGGGCCGCAGACTGTATGTTGGGAATCTGGCTTGGACTGTGACCGACCAGGATCTGCTCGACGTTTTTTCAGAAGCAGGAAAGGTGGACAGCTCGCAAGTCATTATCGACCGCGCCACCAACCGCTCGCGGGGATTCGGTTTTGTCGAGATGGGGACCGATGAAGCGGCCGAAAGCGCAATCAAGAAGTTGAATGGCCGCGACATCAAGGGCCGACCGATTCGCGTCAACGAAGCACAGGCGCGCAGCGGTGGCGGCGGCGGCGGTGGCGGCGGCGGCGAACGCCGGGGCGGACGCGATCATTAGTCAGTTGCGCCTTTCCGAATAGCATGCGACTGTAGTTTTCTCACCTCAGCGCGCGGCAGATATATTTGAACCGCTTGCCGGGACGCTCGACTCTCGGGCCGAGCCCTCGCACTTCGCACGCTACTCGCGCTAAATCATAACCGTGGAACTCATCACGCTCGATGCGCAAAGCGAGCGCGCCGTGATTGTGCCCGCGGCGGGATGCCAATGTCTCAGCTACCGCGCCGGCAGGATCGAAGTGATTGCGGGGCCGGCGAATCCCGACGCGTGGCGCGCTCATCCGCATCGCGGCGGCATCCCGATTCTGTTTCCGTGGCCGAGCCGCGTGGCCGGCGCACGCTTCACGTTCAAGGGCCGCGAATACCGGCTGCCGGTGAACGAACCGACACGCGGCAACGCGATCCACGGCTTCGCGTGCGAACGCGCATTTCGCGTTACACGTCGCGGACCTTACTTCGTCACCGCGATTCTCGATTCGACTGACTATCCGAACCTCAGTTCGATCTGGCCGTGGCAGTTCACGCTCGAAATAGACTACGAAGTAGGTAATGGACTGAGATTGAAGGCGCGCATCGCCAACACCGGCGACTCGATAATGCCGTTCGGATTCGGCGCGCACCCGTACTTTCACGCGCCGCTGAATCCCCAAGGTTCGCGCGACGCGATGATGATCCAGCTTGACGCCGGCGCGCGCTGGCCGCTCGATCAGAATCTCATCCCGACCGGCGAGACCGAGCCGCTCGCCGGCAAGTACGATATTCGCGCGCCGCGTATGCTTGGTGCTGATACTTATGATGACGTGTTCCACATGGCCGCCATCTCAAAGGACGATACGTCGGCGCCGCGGGCGCGGCTGATCGATCCGTCGCTGAAGATCGCCGTCGAGATTCGCGCCGATGCCGCATTCGGCGATTTCGTCGTCTATGCGCCACCGGACAACGCGGTGGTCGCGATCGAGCCGTACACCTGCGCGCCCGACGCCTTCAATCTCGCCGCGCGTGGCGTCGCGGCCGGGATGCGCGAGCTGGCGCCGGGCGACAGCGTGGAGCTGGGCTTCGAGATTCGCCTCAACGCCCTTTGAATTTCGGATCGCGCCGCTGCGCCAGCGCCGCCGCGCCTTCGCGAAAATCTTCGGTGAGCAGCAACGAGCTCTGCGCCAACACTTCGAGCTCCTGGAACGTCATCTTGTCCAGCCCGTGGCCCTTGTCGATGATTCGTTTCGCGAGCCCGACCGCGAGCGGTGCGTTGCGCGCCATCTCGCGCGCCAGCTCCTTGGCCGCCGCGAGATGCGTCCCCTCGGCGACCACTCGATTCACCAGCCCGATCTTTTCCGCGTCCGCCGCCTCGATCATCCGCGCAGTCATGATCAGTTCCTTCGAGCGCGCATAGCCGACCGTCCGCGTGAGACGCGTGGTGCCGCCGACGTCGGGCACCAGCCCGATACGCACTTCCGGCATCCCGAGTCGCGCGCCGACTGAAGCGATTCGCGCGTCGCACGCGAGCGCCAGCTCGAGTCCGAGTCCGCCGACGAAGCCGTGCAGCGCGCCGATGACCGGCTTCTCGATACTTTCGATCCGATTCAGCGACGCCTGCGACTCCGCGACGAAGCGCCGAAAGCGCTGCATGTCGGGTCCGCCGCCCTGCCCGCTCTGTGCGCCGGTGTCGTTGGCGAGCGAAGTGAAATCGATGCCCGCCGAGAACGCCTGCCCCTCGCCATAAACGATGATCGCGCGAACGTCGATGCGATCGACCTCGTCGATAGCCTCGGGCAGCGCGCGAAGCATCGCCTGGTTAATCGCGTTGCGTTTTTCCGGCCGGTTGAGCGCGATATACGCGATCTCGCCTTCGACTCGAACTTTGATTGGACTTTCCGCCATGACTGACACCTCGATTGCTATTGATATCGCGTACCCGCCAGCCGCGCGCAACCAGTCTCCATAAGAACAATCGCCTGCGCGGCGGGCGACATCGACACCGTCGCGGGGGATGACCCTTGCACCCAGTGAGAAAGTGAAAAGCGCGAAGTTGCGCGAGGCGCGCTACTTTGCTCTCAGGTACGGTGGCTCGATGACGTGGAGAGGGGGAGAAGCTTCACGGTTTTAGTAGGACCTTCATTACGTTGTCTTTTCTGGCGTTGAAGATTTCGTAGCCTTTGGCGGCGTCCGTTAAGGGCATGACGTGGCTTATCAGGGGGCGCGGGTTCAGGATGCCCTTCTCTATCAGGCGGGATAGTTCGGGGATGTGGGCGTTGATGTTGGCGAGGCCGATGCTGAACTTCAGGTCGCGCATGAAGGCGTAGCCGATTGGGAAGTTGAAGGACGGCGCGGCGAAGACGCCGATTGCTGAGACGGTGCCGCCGCCGCGCGCGGACATGATTGCGGCGGTCAGGGCGGCGTCGTTGCCTACTGCTTCGATCGTTACGTCGGCGCCGCGGCCTTCTGTGCGATCGAGGATCGTTTGATTGGCGTTTTCGGTGTTTACCGGAGTTGCGCCTAGTTTGCGCGCGAGTTCCAAGCGATAGGGGATGCTATCGACGGCGATTACTTCGGCGGGGCCGAAAAGTTTCGCGCTCATCACGGCGCAGAGGCCGACCGGGCCGCATCCGAAGATCGCGACGGTGTCGCCGGGACGGATGTTGCCGTTGATTGCGCCGAAGTAGGCGGTCGGCAGGATGTCGGCGAGGAAGACCGCGCTGTCGTCGTCGATCGCGTCGGGCAGCGGATAGCAGGTGTAGTCGGCCATCGGGACGCGCACCGCTTCGGATTGCTCGCCGCCCAGCCATCCGAGCTTGCCGGCGGAACTCGCGCCGTAGCCGAATACCGCGCCGCCGCTATGGGCGCATTGCGAGGGCTGTCCGCGGCGGCAGAAGAAGCATCGGCCGCATGCGACCAGGCCCGATACGACCACGCGCTGGCCTTTTTTGAGGTGCTCGACGCCACTGCCGACTTCCTCGATCACGCCGACGCCTTCATGGCCGAGCACGAAGCCGGGCTCGATGGGCAAGGCGCCGTGATAGAAGTGGAGGTCGGAGCCGCAGATGCCGGCGCGGGTGATTCGCACCAGCGCGTCGGTGGAAGTCTGGAGCGCGGGGTCATCGACGCGCTCGACGCGCACGTCGTGTGGTCCGTGGAAGACGGTTCCTTTCATAGCTTCGAGTAACCTCCGCGCTTCGGTTCAAAGAAGAAGCAGGATTCCGAATCGGGCGCTAAAGAACCGTACGCCGGTCGAGGATTCTCACATTCATTGTCTCTCTACAAGAGACCTTTGCATAACCGGTCTCGCCGCTCCTCCCCTCGCCCTTTTACGGAGAGGATCGAAGGTGAGGGTCCTTTTTCTAGCGCCCTTTGGTTGTATCCAATCCGGCTCCGGTTGTTGTGTCATTCAGAGCGAAGCGAAGAATCCCGGATCTCCTTCCTCGCCTCTCTCATCAGACAAGGAGGGAAGAACACTGCGCATAGCAGTGGAACCGCTAGCTCGCGCGACCTGACGCCACCAGACTACTCGAGCAGCCTGAGCGAGAAGGCCCCCAACGATCTCAACCCGCGGAATCGACAACAAGCGCCGCGGCCGGGCGAGAAGCGAGACCCCCCGACTACTACTTGGAGGGGGTGACGTTGTGCGCACCGTTGAAGCATCCAGCACCGGCGCATGCACCCAGTCCCGCACCAGTCGCGACGAGCAGCGCGGCCGTGCCGAGGGCAGCGCCGCCGAGATACCACGGCTCGCAGACGCCCGGTGTATTGGCCGAGGAAGACGCCGTCGTAGTTGGCGACAATGACCAGTCTTCAGTCAGTCCTTGTTCCGGTACCGAGCGGTTGGTCGTTCCAGGGTGAAAGCCGGTTGCTGTCGGAGGGGTGCATGCGGTTTTGTAGTCGCCCGGGTTGACTCCGGTGATGCAATACTTGCCCGCGTCGTTACTGGTTCCGTGGCCAACTACGGCACCGTTTGAGTCGGTCAGTCGTGACTTGGGCTCCTACCACCGGACCATTAGGCCCGACAACCTCGCCGGTAACGTCGGAACAGAAGGCGGCAGTCGAAAGAGCAAGCCAAAGAGCAGCCAAGCTGAAGACGGCGATAGATGATTTACGCATTCAAGAGCTCCAATAAAGAGGGATTTTCGCTATAAATGACTCCCAGAGACGATATAGATCGAAACGTATTCGCATTGCAAGGCTAGCCAACTTCACTTTACGTCGGTTCTGGAATTTTTAATAACCTCTTGTAGGCAGGCGCTCACAATAATGGGGTTTGTTTCGCTACCCTATTGGAGTGCGGACGGGCTTGGCTGTCGCGCGATGGTAGCCGGCACTGCGGCCTGTGGGTTGGCGCTCCACTGATGGATCGAATCGTCGGCTTGCTAATCAATGCGACAATCGTTGTAGTCGTGTGACGGGTCTGCGGGCGTTCGCCCTGCGGCGGCGGCGGCGAAGGACCGGAGACACGAATCGTGACCGGGACGGAAAGGAGAACCGCGTGATACGACACCGTCACCTGACTATGGTCGCCGCGCTGATTGCCTTCACACTCTCGATGGCGGCCGTGCTCGCGCTGGTGCTGGGAAAAAAATGGCTCTGGTTTGGAGCAGGAACGGCGGCCGTCATCCTGGCAATCCATATTTCTCTGCACTGGATTTCAGTCGCCCTCGGCGGCGCCGCGTTGGCCGGCTATGGCTTCGGCTGGCTTCATGGGCAACCGGCAGAGGATAAGACGCACGCGCCAAACACGACCGGCAAAGTCATCCACTGGGCGTGGCGCTACGACCTTTTGCTCTGGCTGATCTCACGCGGCAGGGAGCGAGCGTTTCGGCAAAAGCAGCTCGATTTGGCCAGCATCGTGCCGGGTCAGTCGATCCTGGATGTAGGCTGCGGCACAGGCACTCTGGCTATCGAGGCAAAGCGGCGGGTAGGTCTTTCGGGGAAGGTGTACGGTATCGACGCGTCGCCTGAGATGATTGCGAGGGCGAAAAGGAAAGCCAAAACGGCGGGACTCGATCTGATGTTCGATACAGCGGCAGTCGAGGCGATCCCGTTTCCCGATGCGAGCTTCGACGTCGTTTTGAGCACGGTGATGCTTCACCATTTGCCCGACGAAGCACGTCATCGAGGCATACTCGAGATACGCCGCGTCCTGAAGCCGGGCGGCCGGCTGCTCGCGGTCGATTTCGGAGGTGTCAAGAGTGAAAAGCATAGCCGCATCGCGCGCCACTCAAACCATGCGCACTTCGACATTCACCAGGTGATTCCCGAGCTGACAGAAGCCGGACTGGGAGCAATCGCCAGCGGCGAGGTGGGATTTCGCGACTTATGGTTCGTCAGCTCAATCGCGCCGACCCGATGACGTCGGTGGATTCCGGGTGCACACTAGCTTTCGTGTGAATCACCAGAGTGTGGGATTCCGTCTTCGATCGCCGGCGCATCCTGTTTCAAAGCACCTTTGCGGTCTGCGTCATGAGCGCGCTGGTGCTTATTTGGGGTCACCGCTTCCTGCCGATTTCCGACTACCCCGACTGGGTGTTTGAGGGTTCCATCGTTGCGAAACTTTTCCACGGCACTGCGCCGGCCTCGTATTCGTTCAAGCATTATCCTGTCCCTTATTCCGGAGCTGTAACGATACTCGGAGTGCTGGACCTGCTCTTTCCGCCAGAGGTGTCGGGGAAGATCGTCTTAAGCCTGTGCGTCATATTGTTCGCTCTGTCGTCGACCTACTTATTGAATTCGTTGCGTGGCGACACCGGAACTCCACTACTGATGATCCCGCTTTTGTTCCTGCTTAACACCTTCTTCTTCTGGGGAGAGCTATTCTATCTCTTCAGCCTGTCCTTCTTCTTCTTATATTGCGGCTATCTGTTTCGGCGTGTCTATCGGTCGCAGCCGATCAATTGGTGGATGGTCGGCGGCGCGTCGATAGCGATGTTCTATTTCCACTTTTTGCCTTACGCGACTGCTATCCTGGTCACACTAACTTTTTTCCTTGCCGAGTCGCTGACCGAATTTATAGGTCCTTTCGCTATTTCCTTCGCACCTTCGATTTGCCTTACAATCTGGTACGCACTCGAGCGATTAGCACTGAAGCAGGCGGGCCCCGTCTGGGCTTTCTGGACGCCGCACCAACTCGCGGGCCGCTGGCTCGCCGGCTTCTCGCCGTTTCCGGAATTTCTCCCCTGGCTAGGCATTGAAGCACCTTGGATGAAGGCCTTCGCGATACTCAACTTGATTATCGCAATCTCACTGACTCTGGTGGTGCCGCTATGCATGTTGGCGTGGATAAGACTACCAACCCGGCATTTCGGCATACTCGCATCGGCGATCGTTTGCGCAATCGCTGTCATCGCTACCGGCTATGAGTTTGACGGGATGATTAGTCCGGGAGAGAGGTTCCTATACCCCGCGGTGTGGCTTGGATTGTGCTGGCTTATCGGCACTCACCTGTTCGATCGAAGCTTGGCGGTCAGTCGAATCCTGGCCGTAGGCCTGGCGGCCCTGCTTGTTTGTCAGATCTTTTTCCTGCAATTCGACGTTGGAGCGGTATCGAACGACCTCGCGGCGCTATACTCGAAATTGCGATCGGCGAATTCCCCAACGGAATTTTGCGGGACTTATGAAACGTATCTACGGCAAAGTTGGGATGATCCGCAGCGGGCCGGCCTGGGCGTTCTTCTAACCAATCATGCCAGCGCTCCACGCCTGCCATACTACCTCTACCTTGAAAGAGGAGCAGAGGCTCCGATCTTTCAGATGGGAATCCTTAACTACGCAGGTCCGGGCGACAATGAAGACCTTTGTAGGTCTCAGTAACAGGTGGGTTGACCGCGGGCGAGCTGCTATGGCTTGCTTTCGAGCGTCGGATCGCGGACCAGGATGCCCTCCGCGTAAAGCTGCTGTATCTTGGCGGCGGGCATCTTGAGCAGTTCGCGCAATACTCGCTCGTTGTCCTCGCCGAGTCGCGCCGAGCGCACTGTTGTCTTGTCCGGCCATGCGGAAAACTTCACCGGCACCGCCGGAATCGCGACAGTACCCAGTAACGGATCTTTGATCCACCGTACAGTCTTACGTTCGTTAAGATGCGGATGCTTCACGGCTTCGTTAACTGTCAGCACCGGGGCGCATGGCACGCGTTCAGCATCGAGCGCGGCGATCGCCTCGTCCCGGCTGGAAAATCTGGAGAGCCAATTCTCGATCACATCCCGAAGTTGTTCCTTGTTATCGCGGCGCCCGCGCGCATCTTTGAAGCGCGGGTCGGTCGCAAGTTCAGGCATCCCCAGCGCGCGCACAAACTGCGGCCATTGATGCGGCGTGGACGTGATCTGAATGTATTGGTCGCCGCGAAAATGAAAAATGCCGGTGGTTCCGCCGTCGGGATGCAACGAACCACTCCGCGTCGGCCGAAACTTGTCGCCGCGCAGTGAGACGATCGGCACCGTCTTCTCGTGCATATGAAAGTAGGTATCCAGCAGAGACGCGTCGAGGTACTGACCTTCTCCCGTACGCTCGCGATGCAGCAGCGCGAATCCAATAGCCATCGCCGCGGCGACGCCGGTGGAAACATCGCCGATTGCCATCGTTGTCAGCGCCGGCGGTCCATCGACTTGTCCTATGCCATCCGTAACACCTGCATAGGCTTGCCCGATAAAATCGTAGCCGGCCTTGACCGATAACGGCCCGGTCTGCCCAGCCATCGAGATCGAGCACATGATGATTTTCGGGTTGACTGCCTTGACGTCCTTATAAGCGAATCCGAGGCGGTCGATGACACGCGGCGCAAAGTTCTCCACCACGACGTCAACCTGCGGGATCATCGACATCACGATCTCGCGTGCCCCGGGCTTCTTGAGATCGATCGCGAAGCTCAGCTTTGAGTGGTTATGCTGCAAGTAGTAGGTGCTATGACTCGATCCTTTATATTCCGGCGCCAGTGACTTGAGCCCGTCGGCGCGGACGCGATCGCCGAAGGGAGCGAGCTCCAGCTTGATTACTTCGGCGCCCATCTCGCCGAGCAGCCGCGTGCAGGTAGGTCCCGCGACAAACTGCGTGAAATCCAAAACCCGGTAGTCTTCCAGCATCTGTGGCTTGTTCGACATTGTTTGGTACCTCTCAGTCGGGCGTCCCGAGCAGTGGTGGTCAGAGTCTTAGCAAGTAGCGCGCATTGGCGGCAAGGATCTTGTCTTCCTCAACAGCTTCGAGACCGAGCGCCTTAACTTCTTCCACCGGATGCGCCAGCCCGGCAGGTAACGGATAGTCGGTTCCGACTACGAATCGCTCCGCTCCATAAGTCTTCACGAGATGACTCAGCATCGGGCGACTGTGCGCGATTATATCGAAGTAAAATTGATTTGCGTAGCTTGACGGCGGCCGCGGAATTGCCTTGCGGCACTCCGACACGATCCGATATCCCATGTCGAGCCGCCCCATCAGCGCGGGCAACGCGCCGCCGGCATGATAGAGAACGACTCGTAGATTCGGATGGTGCTCGAGCACGGCGCCGTAAATCAACAGCGCGGCGGCGAGGCCGGTGTCGTAAAGATTGCCGACCAGGTTGCCGAGAAAATATCTGGAGAGCGCGCCGGCCGGCGCGGCTTCAAACGGATGAATGCAAACCACCATCCGCAACGACTCGGCCGCCGCCCAGAAGACCTCGAAATCCGGCTCGTCGAGCTGGCGTTCGATGACTTTCGGCGGAATCTCGACGCCACGAAGTCCCAGCTTCGCGGCACGCTCGAGTTCCTTCGCCGCCATGGCTGAATCCTGCATCGGGACGCTCGCCAACGGCACGAAGTGCTCGGGGTCGCTCGCCGCCAGAGCCACCATCGCGTCGTTGTTGACTTGCGCAATCGCTAGTCCGCGTGCGGCTCCTATGTCTGGATACATCAGGAACGGCACGCACGATATCGCCTGCGCCGTGACCCCTTCACGATCCATGTCCGCGACGCGCGCTTGCGCGTTCGAGATCGGTCCGTCGATCGGCCGCATCGCTTTTTCCTGGATCAGAAAAAAGCGCCGGCCCTCGCGCTCGACGATCCTGGTTGCGAAGTGCCTGCCTTCGCGCGAGAGAAAATCGATTATCTCGGGCGCGATGAAGTGGTTGTGCATGTCGATGACATCCATCGCGTCCTCCGAAGTGATCGCGGACAGGTTAATTAGAGAATAAAACTGATCTTGCCGTGCGGGCGCAGCGCCTCATTGTCGAGAATAGCTCTTCGTTCGCGGATTCTCAGACCGCCGCCCCGGTGGACAAGTTTGTAGTCGTAGTGCCCTATGTAGGTATCGACCGACTCATAGCGCATCCTATGCACTGCAAAGTTAGCCGTTACCATAATGCTATCGCCATCGGCGCCGACGACGCGCACGTTGGTTAGCATCCGCCGCGTTCGCGACCGTGGATTTTCCGACCATGCCGCCTTGCCCAGCAACTGCTTCACTCGCGATCGAATTCGCACTGCGTCGTCCGCGACAATGAACAACGTATTCCGTGAATCTCCTTCAGGAACATCTGTAGGCGGGATCTCGTACACTGCATCTTCGGTCAGAAGTTCCAGCCATTCGTCCAGCCGCCACTCGTCGAGCAGCGCCGCCTCCTTGTATAGGAGGTCTTCCACTTCCTGGCGGCTGGGCAGTTCGATGCCGCTCATGCCGCTTTCCTCGCGCGCTTCAGCCGAGGCTCAGTCATGAGCTGATTCCATCGACGCCAGAACGCGCGCATCTGCAGTTCATCGGTGATCGACGGATGCTCGCGTTTCATCCCGCGCGAAATATCCGACCAGCCGACTTCGTGGTTGGCAAAGCCGCGCTGACACGACTCGAGCATCTCGACGTCGTCCGGCGTGGCGAATCCGCCCGGTCCGAGGAAGGTCAGAAAGTTGTCGAGCCGCAGTGCTGAATCCTCAGCGCTCTCGTCCGCCGGCGCCAGGGCCCAGGCGTTAACCTCCATATAGTCGGGCGAAACTGGGTAGAAGCTGCGAACCGTGATCGCCATGATGTCGTTGATCACCAGATTCGGAAAGATGCCGAGGTTTCGGCTGGTCTCACAAATCCGCCGCGCCCGCTCCGGACCGAAGCGCTCCTCGAAGCGGCGCCGCACTGCCTCGAAGTGCGGTTTACGATGCTCGCCGAACGGCGCGACCCAATGCGCGATCGGCCGTCCCCACGCACTCTGGTACTCGACCACCGCGTGACCGTTACCGAGATCGAGCGCCTTTTGATAGGACGGCGTCGTCACGTCGCGGCCTTTCATGTCGATACCTATGTCACTTAGAAAACTGAAGTAGCGCTGATGGGTCGGTAAGCCGTGGTAGCCGTCATAACTGTTCTCGACCAGCAGCTTCCAGTTAGCGCGTGCGCTATAGGACTGCTGACCGGAGACTATCTTCATACCCAGCTCAGACTGATCGGCGACCAGGTCCAGGTACTCGCGCGCGCCGGCCAGGTAGTCATAGAGGCTATGCGCCGCGGGATCGAAGCAAGCGAAGATAAATCCGCGATAGTTATCCACTTGAGGCGGAGCGGCCAGTCCCATGTCGTCGCGCTTGAATGCGTCGCTATAAGAGTCCTCACCCGGCACTCCCACCAGCTGCCCGCGGGAGTTAAAGGTCCAGGCGTGATAGGGACACTGGAAAGTCCGCGCATTGCCGGATTTCTGGCGGCATACCAGCGATCCGCGATGAGTACAGGTATTCAGCAGTACGCGGACCACGTTGTCGTCGCCGCGCACCAGGATCATCGGCCGTCCCGCGACGTTGCGCGAACGATAGTCGCCGGCGTGCGACACCTCCGATTCATGGCCTACGTAGATCCAGCACTTATCGAAGACCCGCCGCCGCTCATCCGCGAGACACTCCGGATCGGTGAAGGCGCGCCGATTCACGCGAAACAGTCCCGCCTCCTGATCATCCACGATGTAGCTCTCGGCTGATTTGTTCATGTGGTTTTCTCCCGAATTGCCCTGCCTCTAACGATCGCCTTGGCCTGTCACGCACGCCCTCTGCCCCTGAGGGAACCTTTGCATAACCCGTCCCGCTGCTCTTCCCCTCTCCCTTTTAGGGAGAGGATCGAAGGTGGGGGTCCTTATCCAGCGCGCGTTTTTTTGCGCGCGATTCAAGATTCCGCCTCCGCTCCGAATGCGCGCGCTGGTTATGCAAAGTTCTCCTGAGCGCAAAGTAGCCCGCCGCGCAGGCGATCATTCTCTTTCACTCCTGCTTCTCCGACGGATTCCACGCCCAGTAACGCGCGATCGCGCCCGCATCGACCCTTAGATCAGTCCCCGTGATCATGCTCGCGTCGTCCGACGCCAGAAAAACCGCTGCGCGCCCGTAGTCGCTCGGACTCGGCAACTTCTGCATCGGCACGCCCTTCCGAAAGGGCTCGAACACATTCTTGAGTTGATCGCCGCTGCGAGCCGGACGACCCCATCGGGCGGCGCGCTCGAGCGACTCCATTGGATCTGTCGCGGTCGGCGTAAGGCTGTTGACGCGAATGCCGTGCGCGACCAGCTCCATCGCCGCCGAGCGCGTGAAATTCAGCAGACCAGCCTTGCCGGTGCAGTAGGCGATGTTGTTCGGCTCGCCCTGGTGTCCCGCGGTCGAGATGATGTTGATGATGGCGCCTTTGCGGGCCTGCTCGATCATCGACTTGGCGGCATGCTTGGTGAACAGGAACGCTCCGCCCAGAATGATCTCGAGCTGGCGCCGCCACTCGTCGAGCGGCATCTCGATCACGCCCTTTTTGTTGAAGATGGCGGCGTTGTTCACCAGGATATCGACGCCGCCGAAATGTTCCCGCGCCGCCGCCAGCGCGACGATAACGGCGCGCTCGTCAGTCACATCGCAGGTTACGCCGACCGCGCGTCCGCCGGTGCTCGTGATATAGCGCGCGCAGTCGGCCGCGTTCTCCGCGCGCGCATCGACGCAAACCAGAGCGGCGCCCTCGGCCGCGAGACCTTCCGCGATACCGCCGCCGATATTCGTGCTGGTGCCTGTGACCAGCGCAACTTTTCCGCTCAGCTTCATCTTATTCAGCGCGGCGGCGGCGCCGTCAGAAAACACTTCGAGGAATTAAAAATCCAGGTGTCGATGAATTCAGTCTCCGCCGGCTTGCGCTTCAGCTCGGCCAGCACTCCCGCCAGGCACATCCAGTTAAGGATTTCCTGCTGGCCGCTGGCTTCGACCGCCGCCGCGGGATAATTGCGCCACGCGTCGTATTTGCCGGCGCGCAACGCCTCGAACAGAGCGCGATCCGCGGGCGTGTCCGGGTAGAGAAAATTATTTTTCGCCGTGAGGAACGCATGCGACCATCCCGACGACGCCATCAGCGCGACCCGCCACGGACTGTCCGCAAAGATGCGCGCGGTCGCGGCGCCGAGGTCGAACAATCGCCGCGGGGTCGGCGCCGGCGGATCGAGCTGCGCCTCCGACGGCGGATTCTCGAACGCCGGCAGACCGCCGTGCTGCGCGATTACTTTTCGCCCATAGCAATTTATCGCGAATGGAATGATCGGATACGAAAACCCTTTGCGATCGTAATCGAGGTACAGCACCGCGTTGGCGAACGCGTGACCGAGCGGATGATGCAGCGGTTTGTACGAGTACGCGGTGTCGAAACCGGCCTCGATCAGCCCGCCCGCGAGATATTTCGCGGCCGCGACGTTTCCCGCCAGACGAAATTTCTTGTCCGGTCCTTCGCCCCAGACGTTACGCGCAGGCGGCGCGAACTCGAACGACTCGTGCGCGTAGATGCAGTAGGGCGGGATCACATCCTCGCGGAAATTTTCGTATTGATCGTCGCCCCACACCACGATGAAGTCCGGGTGAAACGCGTCGATTTGCGCGCGCGCCTTGCGCAGCGATCGCAGCAAGCGCTCGCGATGCGCGTGCGCGGCGCCGGCACCCTCGTCGTTGCCCCATTCGACGCGCATCGCTTCCGGCCAGTTCCGACTGCTCCGATATTTTTCCGGCAGCTTCGGGTTCTGCAGCATCCGCTTCAAAATCCACGCCATCGTTTCGTCGCTGCCGGCAAGAGGCGGATAATGAGTTATTCCAACGGCAAGGATCTCACCCATTTGCCTGTCCTCCCGATGCGCGGCCGCGGCCGTCGTGAAGGATTCCTTTCTCGTATAGCGCTGCAATCCGATCCTCGGAATACCCCAGCACGCTCGAAAGTACCACCGCGTTGTCGGCGCCGAGAGCCGGCACATGGTTGCGCGCCGCCGCGGTCGAGTTGCCGAACTTGAACGCCGGATTCGGCACCTTGAGCGGCCCCGCGCCGTCGTCGATCACTTCGAAGCTGCCGCGCTCCGCGAGATGCGGATGTTCGAGCGCCTCGCGCACCGTGTAGTAGCGCGAGCACGGCACGCCGCCCTCGGTCAGTATCGCCTCGCACTCAGCCATGGTTCGCGTCGCCGCCCACTCATCCAGCATCGACATGAACCAGGCCCAATTCGCCGCCCTGCCCTTCGCGGTTGCGTAGCGCGGATCGTCCATCCATTCGGGATGTCCGACCGCGTGCGCCAGCGCCTTGAAGTTGTTCGGCTTCACCGCCGCAATCATTATAAATCCGTCCCGGGCGCGCGTCGGCTGAAAGGT
This sequence comes from uncultured delta proteobacterium, assembly GCA_963717005.1. GTDB lineage: Bacteria > Desulfobacterota > Binatia > Binatales > Binataceae > Binatus. Next base: position 1,448,515 of record OY970324.1, on the reverse strand, counting down.
GTTGGTCTTCTTCATCGGCGGAAGCTGCGCCTCCTGGAATTCATAGATCAGCATGCCGAGCAACCCGTCCATCATCGCCAGGTCGATCCAATCGCCACGGCCGCTGCGCTCGCGCGCAAGCAACGCCGATTGAATCGCGCCGAACGCGCAGGTCCCGCCCAGCACGTCGCCGACGTAGATGCCGGTGTTGAGCGGCCGTTCGATCCCGTTCTGATACGACAGGTTGACCAGGTCGAAACCGCTGGCCGCGTGCAACATCGGCGCGTAAGCACTGCGCGTCGCCCACGGTCCGCTCTGGCCAAAGCCCGAGATCGAGCAGTACACGATTCGCGGATTGATCGGCGCGAGCGTCGCGTAGCCGAGCCCCAGCCGCCGCATCACGCCCGGCCGCGAGTTCTCCACCACCACATCCGACTTCGCCGCGAGCTGCTGCACCAGCTCGCTTGCGCCGGCTTGCCGCAGATCGATCGCGAGGCTTTTCTTGCCGCAATTCAGATGAGCGAAGTACGCGCTCTTGCCCGCGCGAAGAGGCGGCTGCATGCGAATGAAATCGCCCTCGGGCGGCTCGACCTTGATCACTTCGGCGCCGAGGTCCGCGAGCAGGCGCGTGCAATACGGCCCCGACACAATCGTCGTGAAGTCGAGCACGCGGACGCCGCCCAGGATGTCGCTACGCACCAGCCGCCTCGGCGCGATCCTTTTCTTTCATCAATGACAGGTAGTGCCGATTCAGCCGCTCGAGATGCTGTTCCATCTCTTCGACTGCCGCATCGCTCTCGCCGGCCTCAAAATGCTTCATGAAGCGGCGTCGGGAAGGAATCACCCACGGGTTTCGCTTCTGCCCGATCGCCCTGATGAAGTGCTGCATCACGTCGATCAGCGCATCCATCACGATCACCATCACCGGATTCTTGGTCGCGCGCGCGAGGATGCGATGAAACTCGAGATGAATCGCCGCCTGATCGAAAAAGTCTATTTTGTCGCGAACGGCCCGTTCCGCCGCCGCGATGTTCGCGTTGAGCGCCTCGATATCTTCCGCCGTCGCCCGCTCGCACGCCGCGCGCACGGCGCTCGACTCGATCATCACCCGCGCTTCGGTCAGATGCTCAGGCTGAATCGCGCCGAGGTGAAACATATCGCGCAGCCCGGTGATTATGGCGTCGCCGGTGCTCTCGCGCACGAAAGCGCCGCCAGTCGCGCCCTTCTGCAAGCGCAGCAAGCCGGCATTTTCGAGCGAACGCAGCGCCTCGCGGAGAGTATTGCGCGAGACGCCGAACTGCCCCGCCAACACTCGCTCCGGTGGCAGCCGGTCGCCGGCCCTCAATCGGCGGTCGGAAAGTTCCTTGCGAATCTGATCGGCTATTTCCTCGAACGCGCGCAGGTTGCGGATGCGGCTGAATTCGACGCGCCGCGGCGTCGCCGGCCGCACGGCCTGCTTGCGCTTGACATTCGTATCGTTTCTGTGTTCCATTGGTTCAACCATTGGTACCCTGAACAAGCGCCCAATGTCAAGCGCACAATTGGAGGAAAAAGGGCAGTGATCTCTTTTGAACTGACCGAGGAACAAAAACTCGCACAGTCGATGGTGCAGGAGATGGCGACGGCCCGGCTCCGGCCAGCGGCGCGCGACGCCGATGATCGCGAGGCAATCTCGTCATCGATTCTCGACCAGATCTGGGCGACCGGAATCATCCAGGCGCAAGCCGAGGCCGGCGGTTATTCGCCGACGCTTAACGCGCTGCTGCTCGAGGAACTCGCGGTGGCGGACGCTTCGTTTGCGATAGCCGCCGCCGCGCCGATCGGATTTCTCGGCGCGGTCGCGACGCAAGGTTCGGCCGCACAGAAGAAAAATCTTGCTGCCGCTGTTTGCCGGCGACAAGTATCGATGCGCGGGCGTCGCAATCATGGAGCCCGACTTCGCCTTTGACGTTTCCACGATTCGCACCACCGCAATCAAGACGCGCGGCGGCTATCGCCTGTCGGGCCTGAAGGGACTGGTTCCGCTCGCGGCGAGCTGCAGTCACTTCCTGGTCATTGCGCGTTGCGACGGTGCGACTCGACGCATTCATCGTTGACCGCAACACGCAAGGGGTGAGCGTCGGCGAGAAGCGACCGAATATCGGTCTGCGCGCGCTCGAGATGGCGACCGTCAATTTCAATGAGGTTGAACTACCGGCGAATGCGCGGCTCGGCGAGGGCGCGGGATGCGACGTTCAGCGCATCATCGATTCGGCGCGCAGCGCGCTCTCGGCGATCATGACCGGCACCAGCCGCGCGGTGATGGAGTTCGTGATGCCTTATACCAAGGAGCGCGTGGTTCACGGCGATGCGCTCGCGAAGAAGCAGACCATCGCGTTCCGCCTTGCCGACATGCGGATCGAAACCGACGCGATGCGCTGGATGACGTGGAAGGCGGCGTCGATTCTCGAGCAGGGCGGCGACGCCACGCGGCAGGCGCAGCTTGCGTACACCTACTGCGGCGAGAACGCGATGTGGATTGCCGATGAAGGCGTCCAGATGCTCGGCGGTCACGGCTACCTGCGCGATAACCCGGTCGAGATGTGGTATCGCGACACGCGCACGGTGTCGGTGCTGGAAGGCGCGGTCGGCATTTAGAGCTCGATCGATACAACGAGGGAAATACGATGATAGATTTTCAACTCACTGCGGCCGACGAAAAGGTTCTGAGCAGCGCGCACGAGCAGGCGATCATTGGGCGGCGCTACGCGAGCTACTACGACAAGCACGAAGACGAAATTGAGCCGGAACAATTTCCCGAAGCGAAAGATTTGCCCGACCCGATCTCGCTGGCCGAGGAAGGACTCGGCGGCAAGCAGCGGCTCGCGGATTCTTCATTCGCTGGTGATGCTGGAGATTTACTGGGGCGGGATTGCGCTGCATCGGAGCAAGTGGGGACTCGGCAACACCGTGCTCAAGACGGTCGCGACGCCGGAGCAATTCGAGAAGTGGAAGAACCACACGATCGCGATTGCGATTACCGAGCCCGGGGCCGGCTCTGACCCGGCGAACATCCGCACGACGGCGACTTTCGATCGCGAGACCGGCGAATGGGTACTTAACGGCGAGAAGATTTTCATCTCGCAGGCGCAGTCGGGCGACGCGGCGATGGTGCTGTCGCGATTTATCGCGCCCGACGGCAGCCGCGGCATGACCACCTTTATCGTTGAAAAGGGCACGCCGGGCTTCACCGTCGGCCCGCAGCTCAGGAAGCTCGGCATCCGCTCGCACGACACCTGCAACCTGCTGTTCGAGAATTGCAGGATACCGGAATTCAACCACATCAAGGGCGATTTCAAATCGACGATGTCGGTGTTCAACGACTCGCGGCCGATGGTCGGCGCGATGGCGCTGGGGGTCGCGCGCGCGGCGCTGGATTTCACCCGCGAAAAGCTGGCCGAGCGCGGGATCGAAGTCAGCTATCGCGGCGGGATGCGCAGCCGCTCGGCGGTGGTCGATCGTTTCATCCGGCTGGAAGCCATCTACGAAGCCGCGCTGCTGACGGTGCTCCGCTCGAAGTGGCTCGAACAGCAGGCCGAGCCGCCGAAAGTGGAAGCGTCGATCGCAAAGGCCGCGGGCGGCAAGGCGGCGCGAAAAATCACGCAGGGATGCATCGAGTTGCTCGGGCCGGAGGCGCTGTCGGAGGATCATCCATTGGATCGATGCTTCCGCGACGGCCGCATCTTCGACATCTACGAAGGCGCCGGCGAAATCCAGCGCCTGATAATCGCGCGCTCGATCCTCGGCTACACCGGCCGCGATCTGCGGTAGCTTGCCGAAAAATGCGGTTCGGTTTAACGTTTTAAGAGGAGAGGTTGAGTCGATACTGAACTTGTACTGCTTTCCTTCAAGGAGGAAGAGATGAAACCAGGACTTCGTATCGCGCTTGTTGCCAGTAGCATTCTCTTCTTGAGTTGTTGGTCGTTGCCCGCGCATGCGGCGGGTGGCTACACCGTCAAGACCGGGTATCTCACTTGTCATGAGGCTTCGGGATGGGGATTCGTGTTCGGATCTTCGCGCGAGCTCAGATGCTCGTACACTGCGAACGGCGGGCGCACCGAATACTACAGCGGAAGCATCTCGAAATTTGGCGCTGACATCGGCTATCTCAAATCATCGGTGATCTTGTGGGCGGTCGCCGCGACCACCAAGGACCTGAAGCCCGGCGCACTGGCCGGCCACTACGGCGGCGCGAGCGCGAGCCTCACGCTTGGCGTTGGAGCGGGCGCGAACGTGCTGGTCGGAGGCTTTGACAACTCGATCGCGCTACAGCCGGTATCCGTCGAAGGGCAGAATGGACTGAACGTCGCAGCCGGAGTCGGCGCGCTCAATCTCAAGTATCGCGGCGAGAAAGAGCCGAGGGAATAGTCTGGTTGACGCGCGCGCCGCAGTAGCCGCGGGCGCGCGTCACCATTCCGAGGCGTTCAGCCACGCGATCGTGCTGGTCAGGTCGAACGAATTCGCAAGGTCCATCAGATCGACTATTTTGCTGACGTCATCCATCGCGAACGACTTGCCAGCGGGGAATATCGGCTCGACCCGGCAGTAGCGATTGCCGAGAAGCTGCCGGCATTCGAAATCCGCGACACCGACGCCGCCATCCATCATCACGTTGAGGATTGGCTTGATCCATTGGGCGTCGCCCCAGTCGTGGTCCTGTCCGTCGATGTATTGCAGCGACGCGCCCGTCCCTAATGACAGCAGTTTGACCCCGTCGAGCGTCGTGCGTTCGGCGGCCTGATTGCGCCCGTCGAGCGCCTGCGCAATCGCGGCCATGCTGGGATTATTGGCAATCACACCGCCATCGATGAACACGCCGTACGAAGGGAAGTAGGTCGGCGCCGCGCTGGTGGACATCGCGACATCAACCAGGAGTGATTCGCCGTCGCTGTCGGCGCCGGCGAAATTGTGGAAAAACTTCGGGTTCCAGGTACGCGATGAACGATCAGTGGCCTGGTTGTCCAGGTCGAACGACGCGATCAGAACGCGCGATTTCAAGTCCTTGAGTTTAAGGGCGCCGAAGGTCTCCTGCAGTATCCGCTTGAGATTCACGTTGTCGTACTTCGAGCCGCTGATGCCGCCAAGCTCGACCACGTCGTGCGTCCACGACGAATCGAAGATCAGCTTTCCGTTGGTAACATAGAGGTCGCGCATCTGCGCCGGGGTGAGGCCGGCAGCCAGGCCGAGAGCGAGGATTCCGCCGGTCGAGGTGCCGGCGAACATCGTGATCGTATCGGGTCGATCCCGCAGCAGGGCGGGATAAGAGGCCTGCAGCCGATTGAGCAGAACCGCGGTCAGCACTCCGCGGATTCCGCCGCCATCGCAGGACAGTATCCGAAAGTTTGGCATACGACGTCACCTCCCATAGCGCCCGAGTCCCTCGGCGTGGACTAGACTGGAAGTTAACCGCAATCGATATCGCGCCGTCAACAGAGTGTAGTCTTATAGTACGCTTTGTTCTGCGGGCCCCGCCATTTTAGGCAGCTTGAGCGCGGTGACGACGATCGACGCCGGCAACTCGAAGCTGGACGCGCATTCCCGCGCGCGCGAGCATGTTGACGAGTGTGTCTATGCTGAACAGATCGATCTTTCCGCGAATAAGATCGCTGATCCGTGGCTGCGTAACACCAAGGAGGCTTGCCGCCGCACGCTGTGTCAGTTTGCGCGTCTCGATGAGCCGCCTGACTTCCACCATCAGCTCCGCGCGAAGCCGCAAGCTCTCCGCCTCCCTCGCTCCGAAGCCAAGGTCTCGGAAGACATTACCGGTGGAGTGCTGAACCTTCATAGTCATGTCTCTTTCCTGCGCCGCCGTTTTTGGAACAACTCAGTGAATCGCAATTTGGCCAGATTCAAATCGGATCTGGTCGTTTTTCTACTTTTCTTTTCAAACGCGTGGCGCACATGGATAGCTTCTTCAAACTTTGCGACGTAGAGAACGCGGTGCTCCAGCTCGGTATGAATCCTAATCTCTTGTACTCCAGGGCCGATCGACGGCATCGATTTCCAATCCGAAGGCTGCAAGCCGCTTTGGATGAGGTAGAGTTCATATCCCGCTCGCTGGCGGGCATTCCTCGGGAAGTGCCGCAGGTCGTAGCGGGAAGATCCCAACCACACCAGCGCTTTGGTTATCCGCACCTGGAGACTATACAAAATATTGTATAGGTCGTCCACCGCGGCCTCTCTAGTGCTCCGCCAAATCTTTTGTCGTTGAAGACGGGACACATGAAACGGCCCGAGAGATCATACGTTCGTTTTGTGCCTTCCGGCACTCGGGCGGGCACCGCTCGGTGCGTGGCTGGTTTTCTCACCGACAGAGTTGTTGTTACTAATGATGCGGGGGAACGGCTCGATATGGTTTCAGAACGATGAAGCGTCTTGAGGAAGCGGCGCTCGAACCAGCGGGCGTAGCACGCGACGCGGGCGGGCATGCGCCTGACGAAGTGCTTGCCGTGTTGCGCCGGTTCTGGGGATTCGAGGGTTTGCGGCCGCTGCAGTTGGAGGCGATACAGGCGGGACTCGAGCGGCGCGACTCGTTGGTCGTGATGCCGACCGGGGGCGGGAAGTCGCTGTGCTACCAGGTGCCGCCCGCGGTCGCCGGACGCACCGACGTGGTGGTCTCGCCGCTAATCGCGCTGATGAAGGACCAGGTCGATGCGCTGCGGCTGTCGGGTTATCCGGCGGCGGCGCTGCATAGCGGGATGGATCAGATGGAGGTTCGCGACCTCGAGCGCGAAGTCGCCGGCGGCCGGCATCATCTCATATTCGTCGCGCCAGAGCGGTTGTTGACGCCGCGATTTCTCGATCTGGCGGCGCGGCTTAACGTTACCAGCTTTGCGATCGACGAGGCCCATTGCATCAGCCAATGGGGACACGACTTCCGGCCCGAATATCGGCGGCTGGCGGAGCTGAAGACGCGGTTTCCGGGCGCGAGCATTCACGCATACACCGCGACCGCGACCGAGCGGGTGCGCGCAGACATCGTCGAGCAACTTGGCCTCATAGACCCGGCGGTGCTGGTCGGATCGTTCGATCGCCCGAACCTGCTCTATCGAGTGCGGCCGAAACTGGATGTGAACGCGCAAATCGCGGAGACGATTCGGCGCCACCAAGGTGAGGCGTCGATCGTGTACAGCATCAGTCGAAAAGACACCGAGCACATCGCCGCGCATCTGGCGTCGGAGGGCGTGCGCGCCGCCGCCTATCACGCCGGCATGGAAGCGGACGAGCGCCGCCGCACGCAGGATCGCTTCGCCGCCGAGGAAATCGACGTGGTGGTGGCGACGGTCGCCTTCGGGATGGGAATTGACCGCAGCGACATCCGATGCGTGATCCATGCGGCCCTGCCGAAGTCGGTCGAGGCCTATCAACAGGAGACGGGGCGCGCGGGCCGCGACGGCTTGCCCGCGGAATGCGTGCTGTTCTACTCGGCGGCCGACGTGATGCGCTGGCGCAACCTGATGGAGCGGAGCGCCGAAGAATCGGCGACTCCGGCCGAAGTGTTGGAGAGCGGCAAGCTGCTGCTCGAGGAAGTCCGCCGCTTCGCCACCGTGGTTCGATGCCGTCATGCGGCGCTCTCGGCCTACTTCGGCGAGACCTATCAAGGAGCGAACTGCGGGGCGTGCGACTTTTGCCTGGGCGAGGTCGAAGGCGTCGCCGATTCCACCGTGCTCGCGCAGAAGGTGCTGTCATGCGTGGCGCGCGTCGAGCAGCGCTTCGGCGTCGAGCACGTGGTCGATGTACTGAGCGGCGCGAGCAGCGAACGCGTGCGCCGATTGGGCCACGAAAAACTTTCCACTTATGGGCTGCTGAAGGAGGTCCCGCGCAAGACCTTGACCAACATCGTCTATCAGCTGGTCGATGCCGGCCTGCTGGAACGTACGGTGGGCGATCGGCCGACGCTGAAGCTGAACGCGTTGTCGTGGGAAGTGATGCGCGGAGGACGCGCGGTCAGCCTGCTGCAGGCGAGAGAGTCCAAGTCGAAGAGGACGCGAATCGAAGAAGCGTCGTGGCGCGATGTGGACGAGGCGCTGTTCGAGGGCCTGCGAAAACTGCGGCGCGAAATCGCCGCCGAGCGCACGGTACCGGCCTATGTGATCCTGCACGACGCGACGCTGCGCGAACTCGCGAGCGTCCGTCCGACTTCGGTGGAAGCGCTGCGCCATATCCGCGGGATGGGCGAAAAAAAGCTCATCGACTTCGGCGCGCGCATAATCGAGTGCATTAAGGCTCACCAGTAAGACATCAAGTTCGGAGATCTCGAAGAGCTTTTATCGGGCGGCGTTCCGCACTAGGCTTTTTTGCGCAGCGGCGATGTGGCGCCGCAGAATTTGCCCAAGCGATGCTCAAGGAGATCAGACCGCGATGATGACCGGACAGCAATACAAGAAATCGCTCGATGACAACCGCGAAACTTACTTCGAAGGCGAGCGCGTCCGCGACCTCGTCAAGCATCCGCTGCTCGGTGAGTGCGTCTCGCGAATCGCGGAGGGCTACGACAAATTCTATTCGCCCGAGCCCGGCGCGGTCAGTCCGTTGATGAAAATTCCGCGCTCGGCGAACGAGTTGCGCGACCGGATTCCGCTGCTGCTCGAATCCGACATCGTTGCCAACGTGACTTACCAGTCGATCATGACGCTGACGACCGCGGCCACGCGCATCGTGGACACGCTGCCCGAGTATGCCGAGCGCATCCGCAACTACGTGCACGCGGCGCAGCGCAAGGATGTTCGCATCGTCGAATGCATCACGGACGCGAAGGGCGATCGCAGCCGCCCACCCGGCAAGCAGGACGATCCCGACGCGTACACGCGCGTGGTCGAGCGGCGCGCCGACGGCGTCGTGATTCGCGGCGCCAAGCTGCACATCACGGGCGCGTCGATGGCGCATGACCTGATGGTTATTCCGACCAAGGCGATGAAGCCGGGCGAGGAGGCGTACGCGATCGGATGCGCGGTGCCGGTGAACTCGCCCGGGGTGAAGATAATCGACACGACGTTCGCGCCGCGCCATCCGGACACGCGGACGTTTCCGGTCTCCGCGAAAATTCACATGGCCGAAGGATTCGTAATCCTCGACAACGTGTTCGTGCCGAACGAGCGCATCTTTCTCGACGGCGCGGTTGCGCAGGCCGCCGTATTCGCGCACTCGCTTGGGCTGTGGGAGCGGCTGGGCGGTCTTTCGGCGATGGCGGAGGAAGGCGATCAACTGGTTGGCTTCGCGCAGTTGGTTGCGGAAGCGAACGGCTTGGCGGGCGAAGGGCATATCAAGGAGAAAATCTCCGAGATGCTCATCCACGCCACCTTGATTCGCGCCGCGCTCGAAGCCGCGATCGCGAATTGTCAGATTACCGAGCAAGGCGCCTTCCCCGACGAGCTCTACACCAACGCCGGCAAGTATCACGGTGCCGCGAACTACAACCTGATGGTGCGGCACCTGCACGACATCTCGGGCGGATCGATCCTGACAGCGCCGGGCGTCGCCGATCTCGAAAACGAAGTGACCGGCCCGCTCGTCCGCAAGTATATGGGCACGAGCAAGGCGATCGACGGCGAATATCGCGCCCGGCTGTTTCACGCGATCCGCGATCTCACGGCCGACGCGTATGGCGGATGGAAGGCGGTCACCAACGTGCAGGCGGGCGGCGGTCTGTACGCGCAGCGAATCGTCACGCGCCGCTACTACGACCTGAAGGGCGCGAAGCGAAAGGCGTTGAAGGTGGCGGGATTGAAGGAGGAAATCGCCGGCTGATCACTGGCAGACAGGCGGTTTGCGCACGGTGCGACTGCCGTTGTATTGAATCAATTACATTTGCCTGGCAACGGATTCCGCATATCGCATACAAGGAGACTCGAATGGCTGCTGGATACACCATGACTATCGACGGCAAGTCGGTGAAGGGATCGAAATCCACGGGCGTGATTAATCCCGCCACCGGAAAGATCTTCGCCGAAGTTCCCGATTGCTCGAAAGCTGAACTCGACCAGGCGATGAATGCCGCGCAAAAGGCGTTCCCCGCTTGGAGCAAGGACATCAACGCACGGCGCAAGGTTCTCAACGAATGCGCCGCCGCGCTGCAACAGCCGCCTGAAGGCCTCGCGCGGACGCTCACGCTCGAGCAGGGCAAGCCGCTCGACAAGGCCGGCCAGGAAATCATGGGCACCTCGATGTGGTGCGCGTACACCGCGATGCTCGACTTGCCGGCCGAGGTGCTGCAGGACACGCCGCAGGGCAAAATCGAAATCAAGCGCAAGCCGCTCGGCGTCGTCGCCGCGATCACGCCGTGGAACTACCCGCTGATGCTCGGGATGTGGAAGATCGCGCCGGCCCTGCTCGCGGGCAACACGATCGTGCTCAAGCCCTCGCCGTACACGCCGATAACGACGCTGATGCTCGGCGAGATTCTGCGCGACATCGTTCCGCCCGGAGTCCTCAACGTAGTTTCCGGCGGCGACGAGCTCGGCGCGTGGATGACGACTCATCCGGTGCCGCGAAAGATTTCATTCACCGGCTCGGTCGAGACCGGCAAGCGAGTCGCGGCGGCCGCCGCGCCCGATTTGAAGCGGGTTACGCTCGAGCTCGGCGGCAACGACGCCGCAATCATTCTGGCGGACGTGGATCCGGCCGCGGTCGCGCCGAAAATTTTCTGGGGCGCGTTCGAGAACTCGGGACAGATCTGCAGCGCGATCAAGCGCGTGTACGTGCCGGAGCAGATGTACAACGCGCTGCTCGACAACCTCGGCGAGATTGCCAAGGGCGTCAAGGTCGGCGACGGACTCGAGGCCGGCACCCAGCTCGGTCCGATCAACAACAAAATGCAGTTCGAGCGCGTGACCGAGCTCGTCGAGGACGCCAAGAAGCACGGGGCCAAAATTGTCTCGGGCGGTGCGCGCCTCGGCAAGGAAGGCTACTTCTTCGCGCCGACGATCGTCGGAAATATTTCCGACGGGGTGCGGCTCGTCGATGAAGAACAATTCGGGCCGGCGCTCCCGATCATTCCTTATAAGGATGTGGATGACGCCGTCCGCCGTGCGAACTCGACCCACTTCGGCCTGAGCGGTTCGGTCTGGTCCAACGATTCAGCCCGCGGCACCGAAGTCGCCTCGCAACTCGAGTGCGGCTCGGCGTGGGTCAATCAGCATCTGGCGATCGCGCCGAATCTGCCGTTCGGCGGAGCGAAGTGGTCGGGCATCGGCGTGGAGAACGGCCCCTGGGGTCTGATGGGCTTCACCGAAATCCAGGTCGTGAACTCGGTCAAGCTGTCCTAGTCCGTTTTGAGTAAAGTCGCCCCCGCAGTATCGTAAATTTGAGCGATACTGCGGGGGCGCGTTTTTGGAATGGGACGCTTCGACGACTACAAGCAGCGCGTCCTGCGCATCAGCCGGCGGCTGTCGGCCGAGGGCTACTTCGGATCGAAGTCAGGCAGTGCCGGCAACGTTTCAATGCTGGTCGAGGGCGAAGATGCCGTCGTCGTGACGCCGACTCGCCTTCAGTACGACGTGATGACGGTCGAGGATATCTGCGTGGTGGACTTCGACCTCGCGCCGATCGAGGGCAAGCGCAAGCCGTCGATTGAAGCTCCGATGCACGTCGCGACCTACAAAGTGCGCGCCGATGTCGGTGCCGTCATTCACACGCATCAGACTTTCGCGAGCGCGCTCAGCATTCTGAATGAACCGATTCCGCCGCTGTTCGACGAAGTCACGCTGGCAATCGGCAACACGATCGACGTGGTGCCGTACGCGCTGTCGGGCTCGCGCGAGCTGCACGACAATGTCGCGCGCAAGCTTGCCAATCGATGCCACTGCTACATACTTCAGAATCATGGCACTCTCTGCATCGGTGCCGACCTCGACAAGACTTTCACCTTCGTTGAGCTGCTCGAGAAATCCGCGCACATCTACATGGACGCACTCTCGACCGGCAAGCCGATCACCGTGCTTCCTGAAAAAACCGTCGCGCAACTTCACGCCGCGGTAATCGCGCGCCAGGATCGCGAAATCGCGCGCAAAAGACCGAGTCACTGATGAGAGACACAGTGGTGACGCTTGGCGCGCACGTCCTCGATATCCTCGGCCGCTACGTCACGCACATTCCGGAAGGACAAGGCGGCGTCCTGCTCGACGAGATTCGACTCGCGCCGGCGGGATCCGCGGCGGGCACTGCGGTCGGCCTGGCGAAATTGGGGCTCGCGGTCGCAACCGTCGGCGCTGTCGGCAACGATTCGCTTGGCGACGTGCTAATCCGCGCGCTGAACGGTTACGGCGTCGATACCAGTCATGTTGTCCGCAAGCCGGGCGTCCAGACTTCAGCGAGCATCCTTCCGATTAGGCCGAACGGCGACCGGCCCGCGCTGCATGCAATCGGCGCCAACGCCGCCTTTTCGATCGACGACGTGCCATGGCCGCTGATCGAAAACGCGGCGCATCTGCATCTCGGCGGCAACGATTCGATGCGCGGACTCGGGCGCGACGGTGCGCCGCAGATCCTCCGGCGCGCGCGAGATTGTGGCGCGACCACCAGCATGGACATCCTGAGCGAGGGCTCGCCCAAGCTGCTCGCGATCCTGAAACCGTGCCTGCCGCTAGTCGATTGGTTCATGCCGAATGCCGATCAAGCTTGCAAGCTGACGGAATCGCGCACGCCCGAAGAGGCCGCCTCGCGACTGCTGGACCTTGGCACCGGCGGAGTCGTGCTTACTATGGGCGGCGACGGCAGCCTGATGAAGACCGCGCGCGAGCGGGTCCATCTGCCGGCGCACGATATTGCGGTCGTCGATACCTCGGGATGCGGCGACGCGTATTGCGCAGGCTTCATCCGGGCGCTGCGGAGCGGATGGCCGCCGGCGGAATGCATGAAGCTCGGCAATGCGGCGGCGGCGTTGGTAGCGCAAGGATTGGGCTCAGACGCCGGCATCCGCGATTTGGACGACACTCTCAACTACATGCGCGAGACTCCTTTGCGTTCGATACTGAAGTAGCTAATCAGCCCGGATACGGCGGACCATTCGCGAGTACCTTTTCGAGCGATCTGTCATAGCCGTAGATGTCGTCGAAGAATCTTACTTCGCCATCTGGATCGACTACTGCCGTACTATAGAGAATTAGTACTGGAACAGGTTTGTTGAGATTCACCTGAACGTTATCAGGGCCGGAATTCATCACCGCTAGAATCTTGGCCATCGTCCATTCAGGCTTGTCGCGTAGCACCCAGGCAGCCAGATCGACGGGCCGCTCGACCCGGATGCATCCGTGACTGAAGTCGCGTCGCGATCGCGAGAACAGTTCCTGCTCCGGCGTGCTGTGCAGATAAACGTTGTACTGATTGGGGAATATGAACTTGACCAGACCGAGCGCATTCTTCGGTCCCGGCTTCTGCCGCACCCTTAATGAACCCGAACGAAGTCCATCGATCACGTCGTCGGAGGCCGGCGACGAAGGCACGACGTTGCCGCTTCTGTCCACCACTTCGAATCCCTTATCCGCCAGATAGTTCGGATCGCGCAGCGTCTTCGGGATCAACTCATTGCGCAGGATCGACGTCGGCACGAGCCAGTACGGGCGGAAAATCAGGTACTTCATATCTTCGGCGAACACCGGCGTCTGCGTCCGCATTGCCTTGCCGACGATTACTCTCATCGTCAGGTAGCTCGCCGGCTGGCGGCGCATGGTCCGCAGCTGGAATTCGGGAATGTTGACGATGATCGGAGGCTCGGGGAAGTCCGGTGGTATCCAGCGATAGCGTTCCAGCGTGAGTTGGAGCTGCTGAACGCGCGTTTTCAATGGCACGTTCAGCTGGCTCACAGTGCCCTTGCCCAGGACGCCGTCGGCGTCGAGGCCGTGGCGATGCTGGAAATGTTTCACGGCATCGACGACAGATCCACTATAGGTCCCCGAGTTGGCAGACACATCGGCGCTCGATGAAAGATCGCCGAGTTGACGCAATCGCGCGACCAGTTGTGGCATCGCCGCATAAGAACTTCCAGGACGCACGCCTTTTGCCGGCACCGGTATCGGTTGAGCATCGGGCGCACTCGCCATCTTCGAGTAGGTGACGAGCGCATCTTCGGCGCGTCGATAACCATCATAATGTGGTTCGACTTTCGCCAGGACCGAGGTAATGTCAGAGGCCGGCAGCAGTTGCGTTCGCAACTCGTCGGCAAGGTCATACTTCTTCGGTCCTACCGTCAGACCGAACTTGAAGTGTTGAGGGTTAACCCGTCCTATGTGCAGGTCTGAAATGTAACGCATCGCCGAAACAGTCAGCGCCAAATCTATATGAACAAGGTCACTGTCGGATGGCTTGGGCGCCCTAGCTTGCAGCTTTGCGAGCCGCGCGTCCCATCGCGACGCGTCATAGTCGTCGGGATTCAAACCCTTTGACGAAGCTTGCTGAAAGACCAGTATCATCGCGACGGCCTGGGGGCTGGCCTTGCCATTCTGGATCCACGCCAGGGAATCGCCGCCGGCGGCGTAGAATTTCTTCACACTATCGCGATAGTCGGTGAAGTTGGGCCAGCGCAGATCCGTCAGGGTGCCGGAGGCGATCAGAGCCCCGAGGTCACCAAAGCCCTGAGGGGCGGCGGCAGGAGCAACTTGCCCGGCACTGGCGGCTGCGGCGGGGCTGCTGGCGGCCAAGGCATGGCCGGTCCCGGCGCCGAGGCACAACACCGCGACGATCGCGGCCAACGCGGAATTGCAAAGTTTCATGTTCATCCGCCCCCGCGGTGACACAGTACATAGGTGGCGGGCGGATTCGTCGCAAGAGCGGAGCTGAGGCGAATTTGCGACAATTGCGATGCATCCGTACTCTCAAGGCAGAGCTTTGTCTTCAAGTTTTTCGAGACGGATTGGAAATGCCGAGTATCGCCACGTGGATTCGCCAATGCGACGAGCATTGGTTCACGCTTATATTCAGCCGCTATCCGCATCTGACGGTACATAACGCTCGATTGCATCCGGTCGATCTGGGTCGGATGGACGCGTTGATGTTGACCGGTGGCGGCGACATCTCGGCCGGCTTTCTGCGGCAGGCGATCGCGGATCCGGCATTGATTGTTGACACTGATTGCGCGCGCGATGAGTGGGAGTTTGGCGCAACCATCGAGATGCTCTCTTCAGGCAAGCCCATCCTCGCTATCTGCCGGGGCTTGCAGGTGCTGAATGTCGCGCTCGGCGGGACCTTGCATATAGATATTCCCGGCCACGACAATGCCGAACGGGAAAACATCCAGCCGCTCCGGCACAGCTCGAAGGCGGTTCATCGGTTCGCGGCGGTAAACAGCTCGCATCATCAAGCGCTCGAGCGGCTAGCCGAGGGAATCGAAGTCGAGGCGTGGTCCGCGAGCGATGGAATCGTCGAGCAGGCACGGCTGCGCTCGCATCGCTGCGCAATCGGGGTGCAATATCATCCGGAACGGGACCCGCTTTATCTTCCGCTGTTCGCCGATTTCTTCGATCGCATTCGTGATGGCGGATAAGATGCTAACGGTTCGCGTCGGTTGCAGTATCCACTTTGAATGCGAATCGTCGGCGACAGTCATACTGTTGGTAAATCCTCGATTCGATCCAGGACGACCGGTACGGCAGGAAAAACTCGATTTCGGAATCGCCGCGAAGTCGGAATCGTTCACCGACGCCGACGGCAACGTCGCTTACCGCGTGATCCTGGGGCCGGGACTCAACGAGATTGTGCACGACGCGCTGGTCGAAGTGCCCGCCTCGTCGGATAAGTCCGATCAATTCGGAAAAGCGCCGTCCGTCGCCACACTCGAGCCCGCATTTCTGCGCTATCTGTTGCCGAGCAGGTATTGCGACTCGGACAAGCTGTTCGCATTCGCCAGGGAGAAATTCGGACCTATCTATGACGCCGGCGAGCAGGTGCGGGCCATCTCCGACTGGGTGCACAACAATATCGAGTATCGCTTCGCTTCAGGAAGGCCGGATATATCAGCCGCGCAGATTATCGAGCGAGGGTACGGCGTCTGCCGTGACTTTGCTCATTGCACGATCGCGCTATGCCGTGCGATTAACATACCCGCCCGCTATGTTACTGGTCATCTACCCGACATAGGACATATCGATCCTGGATCACCGATGGACTTTCACGCTTACAGCGAAGTCTTATTGGGCGGTCAATGGCATGTGTTCGATGCCCGCTACAACGAACCCAGGATAGGACGGATAAAGATCGCGCAAGGACTGGACGCGGTCGAGTGCGCCTTTGCGACCGTGTATGGGCCGGCGCGCATGACCAGGTTCGATGTGTGGGCCTACCAGGTCGATCCTAACCAGGTCAGGATTGGCGATCCTATCGACTTATCGAAACGATTGGATGGCGTTGAAGAGATCAAGTCCCCGTAGGACTTACTCGCTCAACTCGTCGATACTGTCCTGGCTCGCGAGACCTACTTCCAACTCATAGGCCATGCGACGGTCGCCGCCCCCGCTGTTGTACACTCCCGATACCGGCGGCAGGTCGTTGTAATCTCTGCCGACCGCAAGTCTTATGTGGCGAATCATGGTCCGAGTCCTATGAGTCGGATCGAAGCCGGTCCATCCCACGCCGGGCAACAGCGCCTCGATCCATGCGTGACTGGCCAATTCGGGCGGCGGAGAGTTGGGCTTGCGGTGTGGATCGGGGGCCAAGTAGCCGGAAACATAGCGAGCGGGAATTCCGGCGAGGCGGAGCAGACCTATACTAAGGTGTGCGAAGTCCTGACACACTCCGCCACCGCGTGTGAGTATGTCATCGACCGTGGAATGCACGTGGGTAGTGCCGCCGTCGTAGCCAAATTGATTGCGCACGTAAAGGATCATGCGCTCGGCGTACCCGGTGACGTCTTCCGATAGCTGCGGCCGCACCGACCAGAAGAATCTTCGCAGCCGATCGCTGAACGGTACATAGCGGCTCGGAGTCAAAAATTCCGCGTACCCCTTCATCCGTTCCGCGTCGTCCGCCAGGTAATCGTAAAACGTGATCCGCGCCGACCGCCGTGCGGGCACGGGCAGGCGATCCACCACCGAGCACGAGCTGATCACCAGCTCAGTATGCGGCGGCTGGATATCGATCGAATGCGTAAGGTTGCCGAACGCGTCGCGGTACTCGGAAATCTCGGCCGCCGGCGTGACCTCGAGCCTGAAGGCGACGCGCTTCTGATCCGGCGCGTCGATTGGAGTCAGCCGCACCTCGTTGTGAGAATGGGAGGCCGGCTGTTCGTAAACGTAGCGAGTGGTGTGTTTGATGCGGAATCGCATGCGCTCAGTCGTCCGAAACTATAGCTGTACATCGGCATTCGCTCAACGACGTATTCGCAAGGGCGCATTCGGAGCTTTCACGCGGCGGGCTCATCATGCTTTAGATACTAGTTCAGGCGCGGAATTCAGCCCGCCGAAGAAGAGACGAGATTAATATGACTCCGAACAGTCTTCTGATCGCCAACCGCGGCGAGATCGCGATTCGCGTGATGCGCGCCGCGGCCGAGATGGGTATCCGCACCGTGGCCGTCTTCCCGGACGACGATTCGAGTTCGCTCCACACGCGGAAAGCTGATGAGGCCCGCCGCCTGAACGGCGTGGGCGCGGGCGCCTACCTCGACAGCGAGCAGATTATCGCGCTCGCCAAAGAGGCGGGCTGCGACGCCATCCATCCGGGCTACGGCTTTCTCAGTGAGAATGCCGGCTTCGCGCGGCGCTGCGCCGCCGAAGGCATCACCTTTGTCGGACCGCGAGCCGAGATGCTCGAGCTGTTCGGCGACAAGGTGCAGGCGCGAGCGCTGGCCGGGCGATGCGGGGCGCCTATTCTGCGCGGCACCTCCGGCGCGACTACGGTTGCCGAGGCGCGCGACTTCTTCGCGTCTTTAGGCGAGGGCGCATCGATCATGATCAAGGCCGTGGCGGGCGGCGGCGGCCGCGGCATGCGCGCGGTCTCGCGCGCCGGCGAAATCGAGGGAGCATTCAAGCGGTGCCAATCCGAGGCGCGCGCGTCGTTCGGCAGCGGCGAGGTGTACGTCGAGCAGTTGATGCCGCGCGCGCGGCACATTGAAGTGCAGATAATCGGCGACGGCTCGGGCAGCGTCAGTCACCTGTGGGAGCGCGAATGCAGCATCCAGCGCCGCAATCAGAAGATCGTCGAGATCGCGCCGAGCCCCGGACTCGCGCCGGCGATTCGCGATCGGCTGACGGCGGCGGCGGTGCGGATGGCGAAAGAAGTGCGCTACGACAACCTCGGCACCTTCGAGTTTCTGGTCAACGCCGAAGCGTCCGCGAGCGACGAGGCGGGCTTTGCGTTCATCGAGGCCAACCCGCGCCTCCAGGTCGAGCACACCGTCACCGAAGAAGTGACCGGCATCGACCTCGTCAAGCTGCAGATTCAGCTGGCGTCGGGCAGCACGCTCGCGGAGCTCGGTATGCAACAGGCGGACATTCCCAAGCCGCGCGGATTCGCGATGCAGGTGCGAATCAACATGGAATCGATGCGCGCGGATGGCACCGCGAAGCCGGGCGGCGGGACGATCACCGCGTTCGAGTCGCCGGCGGGGCCGCGCGTTCGCACCGATTCTTTCGCCTATGCTGGATACACTACCAGTCCGAATTTCGATTCGCTGCTGGCCAAGCTCATTACTCATTCGCACTCGACGGACTTCGCCGACGCGGTCGCGAAAACGTACCGCGCCCTGTGCGAATTCAGAATCGAAGGTGTGCCGACTAACATCGGATTCCTGCAGAGTCTGCTGCAACATCCCGAGTTCATCGCGAATCGCGTGTACACCCGCTTCGTCGAGGACAACATCGCGGCGCTGGTCGGAGAAAAATCGGAACATCGGCGGTTGTACTTCGACCAAGCGATAGCCGCTCCCAGAGCGGGTGCGGACCGTGCCGGCGGACGGCGCGCAGGAGCAAAGATCGACGCGAGCGATCCGTTGGCGGTTCTTCATCACGGCAAATCGGAGAGCAACGCGCCCTCGCCGATTGCGGCGACTACCACGGTCGTGACGCCTCAGGTGCACGACATTACGGGCCCGGAAAACACAGTTGCGATTGAGGCGCCGATGCAAGGCACCATCGTCTCCGTCGATGTAAGCGAGGGCGACCGCGTACATCGCGGGCAGCAACTGTTCGTTATGGAAGCGATGAAAATGGAGCACGTCATCGCGGCCGACAAGAGCGGAATCGTGCGGCGGATCACGGTGGCCAGGGGCGACGCGATCTTCGAAGGGCATCCGCTGGCCTTCATCGAGGAGGCCGAGGTCGAAACGACACGTAGTGCCGAAGCCACGCATGTGGATCTGGATCGCGTGCGTCCCGATCTTGCGGAAGTGGTCGCGCGCCACCAGCTTGGCCTCGATGCTTCACGGCCCGAGGCGGTCGCGCGCCGGCGCAAGACCGGCCAGCGCACTACTCGCGAAAATATCGACGACCTGTGCGACCCCGGCACTTTCGTCGAGTACGGTTCACTGGTTATCGCGGCGCAGCGCCGTCGGCGAACGATCGAAGATCTTGTGAAGAATACGCCGGCCGACGGAATGGTCGCGGGGATCGGGCGCGTCAACGGCGACTTGTTCGAGGGGTCGAAAGCGCAGTGCGTCCTGATGTCGTACGACTACACCGTGCTTGCCGGCACCCAGGGCCAACAGAACCATCGCAAGAAGGACCGGATGTTCGAAATCGCGCAGAAGTCGCGCTTGCCGGTCGTGTTCTTTACCGAGGGCGGTGGCGGACGCCCCGGCGATACCGACGGCCTGGGCGTGGCGGGACTCGACTGCATGGCGTTCAACTACTGGGGCAAGCTGAGCGGCCTGGTGCCGCTGGTGGGTATCAACTCGGGAAGGTGCTTCGCCGGCAATGCGGCACTACTAGGATGCTGCGATGTAGTAATCGCGACCAAGGGATCGAACATCGGAATGGGCGGCCCGGCGATGATCGAAGGCGGTGGACTGGGTATATTTCGCCCCGAAGAAGTAGGTCCGATGGACGTGCAAGTAGCTAATGGCGTAGTGGATATTCCGGTCGCCGACGAAGCCGAAGCAGTACAAGCAGCCAGGAAGTACCTATCGTATTTTCAGGGGGAAGTTCGCGACTGGGTATGTGCCGATCAGCGCCTCTTGCGCTCGATCATTCCCGAGAACCGACTTCGCATTTACGATGTCCGCGCAGTCATCGAGACGCTTGCCGATAGCGGCTCGGTGCTCGAGGTCCGCCGCCATTTCGGCCCCGGGATGGTCACGTCACTGATCAGGATTGAGGGCCGCCCGGTCGGACTGATCGCCAACAACCCGGTCCATCTCGCGGGCGCGATCGACAGCAACGGCGCCGACAAGGCCGCGCGCTTCATGCAACTGTGCGACGCGTTCGACATCCCGCTCCTGTTTCTGTGCGACACTCCCGGCATCATGGTCGGCCCCGAGGTCGAGAAGACCGCGCTGGTGCGGCACGCGTCGCGGATGTTCGTGACAGGCTCGAACATCAGCGTGCCGTTCTTCACGATCATACTGCGCAAGGGTTATGGATTGGGCGCGCAGGCGATGGCCGGCGGCAGTTTCAAGGCGCCGATCTTTACGGTGGCGTGGCCGACCGGAGAGTTCGGCGGCATGGGCTTGGAGGGCGCGGTCAAGCTCGGCTATCGCAACGAACTCGCGGCGGTCGAGGATCCCGCGAAGCGCAAGGAACTGTTCGACGAGATGGTGGAGCGGATGTATCGGCACGGCAAGGCGGTCAACACCGCGTCTCACTTCGAGATCGACGACGTCATCGATCCGCTCGACTCGCGCAAATGGATCGTCGCGGGCCTCCGATCGACGCCGCCGAAGGCGCCGCGCACCGGCAAGAAGCGCCCGAACGTCGATACCTGGTGACGTGTTCGCACCGCATCAGCGGGCGCCGCTTGCGACCACGCGATCGATATTAAATCATCGGTCATGAGCGTGACCCACGCAGAATCGAGAACGGTCTTCGCTGCTACTGCGCTACGCCGGCGTGTAATCGAACCGGCGCGCGCAGGAGGATAGGATCGCCTATGTTCGCAAAGATCCGTCGCAATGTAGTGGCGGGAATTCTCACGTTCATTCCGATCTGGATCACCATCTGGGTGATCAGTTTCCTGGTCGAGGTGCTGGTCGCACTCGGAAGT
The DNA here is from genome assembly GCA_963717005.1 of uncultured delta proteobacterium. GTDB lineage: Bacteria > Desulfobacterota > Binatia > Binatales > Binataceae > Binatus. The sequence goes on along the minus strand of OY970324.1, from coordinate 1,427,374 downwards.
CCATTGGTCAGCGCAGTTTTTTCCTGGCTGGGAATTCATTCGCCGACGCTCGCCGCGGCGTTTTCGGCGCAGTGGTTTCAGGGCACCATCTCGGTCGCGATCGTCCTCGCGGGCCTCTATGTCCTCGGCGAGATTGCGACCGCGGTCGCCGGGCGGCGTCTGCTCAGCGCGTTTGACTATCTGATGGCGCGAATTCCGGTAGTGCAATCGATTTACGGCGCCGCGCGTCAACTCGTCACCAGCTTTCAGACCAAGCCGGGCAGTTCCCAGCGCGTCGTTTTGATCGAATTCCCGTCGCCGGAAATGAAGACCGTCGGCCTTGTGACGAGGATCTTCAACGACGCCGACACCGGCGAAGAGATCGCCGCGGTTTACGTACCGACCACGCCCAACCCGACCTCCGGCTACATGGAACTGGTCCCGACCAGCCGCCTCGTCATGCTCGATTGGACAATCAATGAAGCGATGACCTTCATCATGTCGGGCGGGGCGGCCGCGCCGACGAAACTGAACTACTCGAAGGGCGCCGCATATCAGCCCCGTAGATAGCCAACGCGCGCGATTCCGGCGCCGACGGATCGCATCTTTAGGTTCCTGACACCACGACCGAATTTTTGCATTTCAAGTGCGACGCACTAGACTGATGGCGTTGACGGCGAAGATCGGGCAAAACCAAACACTGTGTAAGTAATGCTCCTTTCACTCCGGAAGAATTGTCCGCGTATCAACAAACTCAGGGAAAATATTCGGTATGAGAGTTGCTGACTATTAAAGAGAATATTGGTTTGCCACTAGTTCCGGCAGCCAGCGGAGGTGAACATTATGAATCGTGTATCGACTCTACTGATCGCAGCGATAATTCCGGTCGCGTTTGCGGCTCCTGCGATCGCGCAGGACGGAAAAACGCTCGGCACCGTGGTAAATGGAAATACCACGACCGTATTCAAGGCGGCAGACAGTAGCGACATCGACGTGCATAAGCTCAAGACCTGGAACGATTTCGCAAGCACTCATCCGAAGGTCGCGAGCCAGTTCGCCAATAAGCCCGCGCTGATCACCGACGATGCCTACGCGAAGAAGCATCCCGAACTCGGTGCGTTCTTCTCGGCGCACCCTGATATTCGCGAGGCGATGGCAGCGAACCCCGGCAATTACGTCGCGATTCCGCCGCGTCCCGGCGAATAGCCGCACTCGCTTCCGCAACTTGATTCTATGGACGCGAGCCTGAGGCCTCGAGCCTCGGGCTCGCCGTCAGCAGACGGCCACGGGCCCGCGTCACTCGCCGTTTCGTTCTCGTACGGCGCGGCGGGCGAAGCCCTTGCTGCGGCGCTTCTTGACCTTGGTCGCTTCCGTCTGCCGCGTCTCGGCGAAATCGATCATCGCCTGCTGGCAGGCCGGGGCGGCGTCGGCGCTTGCGGTCCTGATGTAAGTGCCGTCGGGCATCATCTCCCACTGGCACCGATTGGGCCGCAATTGGATATCGAGCACGACGCGCAATTCCTTGCGCAGTTGCGGATCCTCGACCGGCGCCACCACCTCGACCCGGCTTTCGAGATTGCGCTTCATGCAGTCGGCCGACCCGATGAGGAACTCGTCAGCGCCGCCGTTGCGGAAATAGTAGATGCGACCGTGCTCGAGGAATCGACCGACGATGCTCACGACCCGCACGGTTTCGGACAGCCCCTTAATTCCCGGACGCAGCCTGCACGTGTCGCGCACGATCAAATCGACCTTCACGCCCGCTTGCGAGGCCCGATATAGAGCGCGCGTGATGTCCACGTCTTCCAGCGCGTTCATCTTGAACTGGATCAGCCCCGGCGATGCGGCCGAGCTGACTTTGATTTCGCGCTCGATTCGCGCCAACAGCGCGCGCTTCAGCACTGTCGGCGCGGGCAGTATTTTGCGGTAGGGACGATTCGGCATATAACCGGTCGTCAGGTAGTTGAACAACTCCGTCAGGTCTTCGCCGATAGTATCGTCGCAAGTCAGCAGTCCGTAGTCGGCATAAAATCTCGCCGTCACCGGATGATAGTTGCCGGTGCCGATGTGCGCGTAACGGCGCAGCCCGTTGTAATCCTGCCGAATGACCAGGATCACCTTGCTGTGCGTCTTCAAACCCACCACGCCGTAGGTCACGTGGATTCCGAATTCCTCGAGCCTGGTTGCGAACTGGATGTTCGCGGCCTCGTCGAAGCGCGCCTTCAGCTCGACCACCACCGCAACCTGCTTGCCGTTGCGCGCCGCGTCGCACAGATAGCCGATGATCTTCGAGTCGGGCGAAGTGCGATACAGCGTCATCTTGATCGCGCGGACTTTCGGATCGTCCGCGGCTTCGCGCAAAAACCTCTCGACGGAGCTTGAGAACGACTCGTACGGATGCAGCAGCAGGAACGAACCGGCGTCGCGAATAACGTGGAAGATGCTGCGGCCGACGGTCAGGCGCGGGTGATCGACCGGATGATGCGGCGGATCGTGCAGCGCGGGCTCGTCGATCGCCGCGAGCTCGGCCAGGTCGCGCATCGAGAGCATCCCATCGACCTCGAACACGTCGGAGCGTTCGTCCAGGCCAAGCTCGGCCGCCAGCATCCCGCGATGAACCGGATTCATACCGGTCAGCACTTCCAGCCGCACGATTGGCGCGAAACGGCGATCGCGCAATTCGGATTCTATCAGCGCCAGCAAATCGTCGGCCTCGTCCTCGTCGCGCTCGGTGTTGGCGTTGCGCGTAACGCGGAAAAGCTCGAACGAATCGATCAGCATCGAAGGAAACAGCAGATCGAGATTGTTCGCAACGACATCCTCGAGCCGCACAAAATCATTCTGCTTGCCGACCCGCAGAAAGCGCGGGATGCCGAAGCCGATTGGCACTTTCACCCGCGCCATCAGCGGATCCGAGTCGTTCTGGTAGCGCGCCGTGACCAGCAGATTGAGCGACAGGTTCGACACGAACGGGAACGGATGCGCCGGGTCCATCGCCTGCGGCGTCACCAGCGGGAATATGTTCTTGTAGTAGTAGTCGCGAACCGACTTGCATTCCTCGTCGGTCAGGCTGGCGTAGAGCCGCACGCGGATGCCGTGATTTTCGAGCTCGCGCAGAATGTGCGGACCAACCTCGCGCTGCCGCTGCTCCAGCTCGCGCACGACCAGGTAACCTTCCGTGATTTGCTGCTGTGGCGAACGTCCATCAACCGTCAGCTCATGCATCCCGGCGACGACCTGCTGCTTCAAGCCGCCGATGCGCTTCATGAAAAATTCGTCGAGGTTGGACGCCGTAATCGCCAGGAACTTGAGCCGCTCGAGCAGAGGATTGCGCTCGTCTTCGGCTTCGTGCAGCACGCGTCGATTGAACGCGAGCCAGGTCAACTCGCGATTCAGAAACAGGTCGGGCGAGGTAAGGTCCTTGTCGATATGCGGCGGCGGCGTCTTCTCGACCGCTGTGACCGGTTGGTCGGCGGTAGCGGTTACCGGATCGGCGACCGCGCCGTTTTGAGCTGCCGGCGCGTCGGCGACCGTCGTCGCGACGGCTATCTCGTGGTTATCCGCCTGGTTACTCATCTGCTCATCCACTTCCATCCCGCCACCTTCTCCGCCTCAAGCATTCTAGCCACCCGCACGGCCAATTGCCTATCCTGCCTCGACACCGGGCAATACCTGAGTATTTCCGCGATGTTATAAGACATTGATTTGTTATCTACGCACCGATTATGCGATTGTTCTGACTGAATTCCGCCTCGGTGCCACCATGAATGATTACTTGTACGAGGTCGCAAGCAGGCTCGTCGCCTTCGACACGGTGAGCGCGAAAAGCGATCGCGACGCAATGGATTACATCGCGGCGGAGCTTGCGCCGCGTGGCTTCAAGACCGCAATTCAAGCAGTCGAGCTGTTCGGCGTCGCGCAGGCGAACCTGGTCGCATGGATCGGCCCCTCGCGTGCCGACGGCCTGATAATTTCGGGACACGTGGACGTCGTTCCTTTCGACCGACAGCCGGGATGGGAGCGCGAGCCGCTCAAGCTCGAACGCGCGGGCGACAGGATTTACGGCCGCGGCACCACCGACATGAAAGGATTCATCGCGCAATGCCTCGACGCGGCGCGCACCCTCGATTCAGCACGGCTCAAACGCCCGCTGGTATTCGTCTTCACCGCCAGCGAGGAAGTCGGATGCCTCGGCGCCCACAGCGTGGCGCCCGCGCTCAAACAAATCCTGGGCGCGACACCCGTCCCGCGGCTGGCGTGGATCGGCGAGCCGACTTCGTGGGAAGTGTCACACGCGCACAAGAGCATCGTGTCGTTCAGCGTCACCGTTCGCGGCATCGGCGGCCATAGCGGCGCGCCGGCGCGCGGAGTCAACGCGATTGCAGTGATGGCCCGCGTCATCGACACAATAGGCCGCTATCAGCAGGAGCTGACAGCGCGCCGCCCCGCCAAATACACCGCGATTTTCCCCGACGCGCCGCACGACGTGTTGAATTTCGGAACGGTGCACGGCGGCATCGCGCTCAACATGATCGCCGAGGAATGCACGTTGCGCATCAGCTATCGCTCGCTGCCCGACGCCGATCCGCTCGACGTTTATAGCGAGATCCAGCGTCGGCTCGGTGCGCTTGACGGTCACGACTATGCCGGCCGCGAGCATCGCGCGACCATCGAAACCAGCCTCTTGAACGTCGTGCCTCCGCTCGACTCAGTGCGCGGAACGGCCCTGGAAGCCGCGCTGTTCGAGGTCACCGGCGCCAGGACCTCCGGCGGCGCGCTCTACGCCACCGACGGCGGATGGTTCACCGGCTCGGGCATCACGTCGCTGATCTGCGGACCCGGCGATCTCACGCAGGCGCATCAGCCCAACGAGCACGTCCGCCGCGACGCCTTCGAACGCGGCCCCGCAATGATCAACAAAGTGATCGACCGCCTCTGCTGTACGTTGTCGTCTTGACCGAGGCCAGCATCGCGAGCGCGCCCGTCATCCCGAGGCAGCGAGGAGCGCGAGCACGCCCGTCATCCTGACGAAGCGAGCAAGGCGAACGCGCGTGTCATCCTGACGAAGCGAGCAAGGCGAACGCGCCTGTCATCCTGACAGAGCGAGCAGCGCGAACGCGCCTGTCATCCTGACAGAGCGATCATCGCGAGCGCGCCTGTCATCCTGACAGAGCGAGCAGCGCGAGCGCGCCTGTCATCCTGACAGAGCGAGCAGCGCGAGCGCGCCTGTCATCCTGACAGAGCGAGCAGCGCGAGCGCGCCTGTCATCCTGACAGAGCGAGCAGCGCGAGCGCGCCTGTCATCCTGACAGAGCGAGCAGCGCGAGCGGCAGGAAGGATCTCGGACAGCTTCGCGCACGCGAAGCCGGTTCCGGTTCTGAACTCGCGCAGCGCTCCCCTACTGAACTGAAATCGGGATCCGCACTTCGAACGACGACCGAATCGCGACGCCGTTCTTCACCGCCGGAAAAAACTTCCACTGCTTGAGCGTGTCGAGCAGCACCTGGTTGAGGCGCGGATTCGAGGTCGGCTTCTCGAGCGTCACGACGCTGGTGCCGTCGAACGAGACGTTGAAGTGCGCGACCGCCTCAGTCTGGATAACATCTTCGCGCAAGTCGTCGGGTATCACCGGTACCGGGGCGTAAATCGCGCGCGCGCCCACCGTATCGGTGCCAATCCCGCCGCCCGATCCTTCGCCGGACTCCGAACCGCTCGCGCCGCTCTCCGGCGCGGTGCCCGCACTCGCGCCGGGTTTTTCCTCGACGCCGGGGGCCGCGGTATTCTTCTCGGTGCCGTAAGGCGATCGAACCACCGGCGGCGTCGGCGCGATCTTCTTGACGTGAATCGCGGGATGCGGTTTGGCAACGGGCTTGGCCTTGGGAATCGCCGGTGCCGACGGATGAATCGCGCCGCCGTTGCCCTGCAAGCCGCCGACCTCTTTCGGTATCTCGACCAGCCGCGCCTCGATCGGCGTCGTCTCCTCCTGCGGTATCACCTTCGTCCGCATCAGGATGAGCGAAAATCCGCTCAACATAGTCGCCCAAATCGCGATCGCCAGTGGGATGATCCACAGCAAACGGCGCGCCGGTTCGTCCAGCTCCGGCGGTCGCATCGCGATATGAGGCGCTCCGGCCATTCTCAGTGCTTCACCGCTATCAGAAATTTCTCGACGCCCGCGCGCCGCGCCTCGATCATCGCCTCGACCACGGTGCCCTCGGGCGCGTCGGTATCCGCGTTCACCACGACGCCGAGGTCGTTGGTCTTGAGCATCGGCTTGAGCACGAACGCCAGTTGTTCGAGCGTAGTCGGCGTCTTGTCGATGAAAATCTTGCTGTCGTGCGTGACGGTCAGCGTGATCGGTTCCTGATGCTCCATCGATTCGGCGTTGCCCTTGGGCAGATTGACCGCGATCGAGTTGAGCGTCTGCATCGACAGCGACGCCAGCATGAAGGTCACCAGCAGAAAGAACATCACGTCGATCATCGGGATGATCTCGATTCGTCCGTGCCGAAAATGGCGCGCTCTTTGAATTTTCATCGCGCCGCCGCCGCCGGCCGCGCCATCGGCGCCGCGTCGCCGCCTTCCTGATCGAGCCGGATGTGATCGACCAGCCGCGAGCCGAGCCGCTCCATCGTGTCGAGCGCCTGCGATTGCATCCGCGAGAACAGGTTGAAGGCAAACAGCGCGAGCACCGCGATCAATAGGCCGAGCGCGGTCGCAATCAGCGCCTGCGCCACGCCCGCCGTCACCTGCGTCGGCGCCACCAGGGTTGACGCGCCGATCACGTTGAACGACTGCATCATGCCGGTGATAGTGCCGAGCAATCCGAGCAGCGGCGCCGCGGTCACCACCGTTTCGAGCACCCACAATCCGCGCGCGAGCGTTTTTTCGATCCGCCCGGCTTCGTCGCTCGCTCGCGATTCGACCCACCACGCGGGCTGCGTGCGATGGTCCGCGATCACTTGCAGAAAGCGTCCGTACGCGTTGCGCGGCCCGATTTTCTTCAGCCGCTGCTCGAGCTCGCTCCACGAAAATCCGAACGTCTCGACCAGGTCCGCAAGTTCGGAAGGCAGCCGCAGGCATCGCGCGTACAGCACCGCCCGGTCGATGATTATCGCGATCGCGAGCACGCCCAGCGCGAGCAGCGGATAGACCATCGCGCCGCCGAACTTTATCGCGTTCCAGGCCACTAGTAGTTCCTGCATTTATTCGTTTCTCCTTACGATCTGACGCCCGATGTGAGACTTGGGTTTCATGGCGTTTGCGCGCCGGCGGACTTGGTGAACGGCAATTCCCATTTTATGCCGCCGTATAAGGCCCGGCGCGGACCGTATTGCGCGGCGAATACCCCGATGCCCGAGCCGTTGCGGATTTGGTAGATGTGATCGTTCATGTTCACCATCGCGGTGCGAAATTCGAGCACGCCGCCGTGATTCGGCAGAGTTACGCGCCGCGTGATGCCGCCATCGACCTGGATGTAGTAGGGCAGGTTGCCGGTGTTGGCGAATCCGCTTCTAAGACCGCTTCCGTAAATCCCATCGATGCTGAATGCGAACCCATGCCAGGTGTAAACGGCGCCGGCCGAATTGGTGAAGGTCTGATCGTGATCGAGGAACACGTAGTGGCTGTTGATGTACCTGAGCTCGGCGGGGGTGAAGTTGAATTGCCCCGACACCACCTGCGTCCCCTGCGCGACGCTGTAGGCGAAATTGTCGTAGGCGTAAAAATTTTCGTGGGTATATGAGCTCGTAAACTCGACGCCCCACACGCGGCCCTTGTTGTAGTTAAACGTCTCGAAAATCAGCGCCGGGCCGAACTGCCCTTCGTCGATCAGGTCCGTCGCTTTCTTGTAGTAGGAATCGATCCCGACGTTCAGCCTGGGCAGGACATCCTGGGTCACTCCGGCGTCGAACAAATGGTCGCGCTCGACCGTCGGCGTGCTGTTGCCCCTGGAAGCCGGCGCGCCGGTGGTGTGCTCGAACGCGGCAATCGAAGTGGTGGACACCAGCTCGGTCGGCGGCGGCGTGAACAGACGCGCGTAGCCCGCGTGCAGCGTCGTGCCCTTGAACAATTTGTACTCCGCCGCGATGCGCGGACTCGCCTGATCGGCCCGCACGAGGCCGTCATACAGATCGAAACGGACGCCGTAGTTGAGCGTCAGCTTTTCGGTCATCTTCCACTCATCCTGCATGTAGCCGCTGTAAACCCAGGTCTGGAGCGCGAGGTTGTCGGTGACCGAAAAGGGGATGGACGACGATTGCATGCCGCCGGCCGCGGGGAATACGGATTCGTGATTGTCAATCTCGGCGCGCTCGGCGTCGAAATAGCCGCCAAGTCGAAAAGTGTGATTGGCCAGTCCGTGATATGCGGTATCGAGTTGAAAGCCGTTGCCCCAATCGCTGCGAAAAACCCTCGACGCGGCGCCGTTGTAAATCAGGTCGCCGGTGTGATCGGGATTGAAGGTGACCGTCGAGTAACGGCTGAACGGCGCGAACTGATAATCGAAGTTCGATCCAGCGGTTCCCTGCAACGCCAGCACGTTGAAGTAGTTCTGCTCGAACTGGTTGTCGCGCACTTTCGCCGACGGATAGACCGGCACGCCTTCCAGGGCGAAAACCTGCGGTTGATTCGGGTTCGCGGGAATCTGGAAGTGATTGATCGAGCTTCCGGTTATTAGACTCAACCGCGTCGTCGGATTTATCAGATACTGGAAATACCCGAAGCCCGAGCCCTGGTTGCTGGTATCGTGAATCGCGGTCGGCCCACTGGTCGGCGGTTCGAGTCCGCGATCGGTGCCGAGGTATTGCCCCGTCACGAAGTAGCTGAAGTTGCCCTTCGATCCACCGTACTCGAAGCTCGGCTGCGTGGTCCCGCGCTGTCCGCCGTAAAAATCTACGTCCGCCAGGTTGTCCAACAGCCCGTCCTTGGTCTTGATATCGACGATGCCCGCGGTGCGCAGTCCGTATTGGGCCGGCAACGCGCCCGTCAGCAGGCTGATCGATTGTGCGAAGCGCGGACTCAGCGCCTGGCCGAAGCCGCTGATTCCTTCGGGCAGCTGAACGCCGTTGATCCGGTACTGCAAGTCGGCGTGATCGCCGCGCACGTGAATCTGTCCGTAGGAATCCTGCGCGACGCCCGGCGCCTGCAGAATCACCTGGTTCAACGACGTATTCGATCCTTGCGGCAGTTGCTGAATCGCCTGCTGGGTGAACGTGTATTTACTGCCACCGGTGTCGGGCGCCAGCGAGTTGCGCGATTGGTTCAGCCGCTTCGCCGCGATCGCGAGGCTCATCTGTTTCTCCGCTTCCATCGCAACCACCACCGGCGCGGCGCCCTTGGTCGAGACGGCCACGATCGCAGTCGCCGTTTTGAATCCACTGCCGGTCGCCACGATCGCATAGACGCCGCGCCCGACCGGGATGAACGAAAACTCGCCCGCGTCGTTGCTCGACGCATGCGCGACGATCTTTCCACTCGTTCCTTGCAGCGAGAGCGTTGCATGCTTGATTGGTCTGCCGAGCGCGTCCTTCACCACGCCGCTAATTCGATATTTCGCTTTGCTCGTCGCGCTCTTCACGTTCGCCGCCACCGCGGTTGTGCAAACAGCCAGTTGAATCAGGACCCCGGCTACCGGGATCCAGGCAATTAAATTCCTCCGCATCGCAAGCTCCCATTCTTTCAAGTTCCCCCGCGCCCTTCGGACGCGAGCGGCGCCGCGCGAATCGATCGCGCGCACCGGAAGAAAATCGGATGTGTCGAAAAAGGGGCTTTAGATCGATACGGGTGGAGCGCGCACGCGCGCAGTCGAGCATACCGGCGACTCGGATCGAGCCGGCGCCGCGACGAATATTGTTTCGGCTCTCGCGGGTCCGCGCGCGATGGTCGTCGCCTGCGCCAGCGAGCCGGGCGCATGCAGCGCCAACTGGCAAATCGGACAAAATCCGGGGTCGGTACCGACCTGCGCGGCGGCGACGCCGGCGCGAGAAACCGCGCCTTCATGAAAATGAGCGACCCCAATCAGCTGCGAGACGAGTAACAGCAACGCGCCGAATGTCGCGACCGCGCGCGCGCCGATCCTGCCGCCTCTGTGGAGCCGAGATATCATCGCGTCGATCGAGCCTGCCGCCTGACAGCGAGATGTGTCAAGCGATCCCGCGGGCGAAACCAAGGAGGGGTTCGCATTCAATACTATTGCATCACGGAGATTATTAACTATAGTTAAGTATATGCCGACGAACAATCAAAGCTGGGATCCTGACGCCTACGCACGCAACGCCCGCTTCGTCTCCGACCTCGGCGCGCCGGTGGTCGAGTTGCTCGCGCCGCGCCCCGGCGAGCGAGTCCTCGACCTCGGATGCGGCGACGGCGCGCTTACCGCAAAGCTCGCCGCCGTCGGATGCGAGGTCGTCGGCGTCGATTCGAGCCCGCCCCAGGTCGAGGCCGCGCGCCGGCTCGGCCTCGATGCCCGCGTCGCCGGCGGCGAGCGCCTTGCTTTCGACGCCGAGTTCGACGCCGTCTTCAGCAACGCCGCAATCCACTGGATGAAGCCGGTTGACGACGTGATCGCCGGCGTATGGCGCGCGATCCGCCCCGGCGGGCGTTTCGTCGCCGAGTTCGGCGGCCACGGATGCGTCGAGACGATCAAACGTGAGCTGCTCGACGCGCTCCGCCGCCGCGGCATCGACGGCGACGCCCTCAACCCGTGGTACTTCCCGACCGTCGAGGACTACTCCGCGCGCCTTGCGCGCCGCGGATTCACCGTCAGGTATATCGCATTGATCCCCCGCCCGACGCCGCTGCCGACCGAAATCAACGGATGGCTCGAGACTTTCGCGCAGAGCTTTATGGCGCCGCTGACAGATAGCGCTCGCCCAGCGTTCATCGACGAGGTTCGCGAGGCGCTGCGGCCCCGCCTCTGTGGCGACGACGGCCGATGGTTCGCCGACTACGTTCGCCTGCGCTTCGCCGCCGACAAGCCGCGCGTCTGACCGCCGCCCGTTTGAGTTCCCCCGCGTCCAGCGGCAGTATGCGGTGGGAGGAGATGAGCATTTTCCGCGAATTGACAGAAGACCTGCCGCGACAGGCGCCCGGCTCCGCCGCGGCTACGCTGCGCGCGCTCGGCCTGATTCGCGGGCTGCCGGATCAGCCGCGCATCCTCGACGTCGGATGCGGCCCCGGCGCGCAGACGATCGAGCTGGCGCGCGCCACCAGTGGATGGCTGGTGGCGGTCGATATACGCCAGCGATTTCTCGACGAGCTGACCGAGCGCGCCGCCGCCGCGGGAGTCCTGCCGCAGGTGACGACCGTCAACACCTCGATGTTCGACATGGATTTCGCCGACGCGTCATTCGATCTGATCTGGTCCGAGGGCGCCATCTACATCGAAGGATTCGCCACCGGTCTCGCCGCATGGCGTAAGTTCCTAAAGCCGGGCGGATGGCTCGTGGTATCCGAGCTGACCTGGCTGGTGCCCGATCCGCCGGCCGAAGCCGCCGAATATTGGGAGCGCAATTACCCGGGTATGGGCTCGATCGAGCGCAACTGTCAGCTCGTCGCCGAAGCGGGCTACGTCAGCATGGACGGTTTCGTGCTTCCGGAGCAGGACTGGTGGAGCAACTACTACGACCCATCAGCGCGCCGGGTCGAGGAGTTGCGGGAAAAGTACGCCGACGATCCCGGCGTGCTCACAACGCTTGACGAAACCAGCCGCGAGCACGATCTCTTCCGCGCCCATCACGACGCCTACGGCTACGTCTTCTACGTAATGCGCAAACCCGCCGCCTGATTCGCTCGCCTTTCATTTCCACCGAATCTGGGTTACCTGTTGCGATACAAATCATTACTCCCGCGAGGATCGAAATGGACTTTTCTCTGACCCCCAAAACCGAACAGTTGCGCAAGCGCGTCTCCGACTTCATGGACCAGCACGTTTTTCCCATCGAAAAAGAAGTTCAGCGCGCGATGGGCGAGAGCGGAAATACCGAACCGCAATCACTCAAGGACGTCCGCAAGAAAGCCAGGGCCGAGGGCCTGTGGAACCTCTTCCTGCCCGACGAAAAGTTCGGCGCCGGCCTTAAGAACTATGAGTACGCGCCGCTGTGCGAGCTGATGGGCCGCAGCCCGATCGGCGCGCGCGCGTTCAACTGCATGGCGCCCGACACCGGCAACATGGAAATCCTCGCCGAGTTCGGCACCCCAGAACAAAAGAAGCAATGGCTGCAGAAATGCATCGACGGAGAAATCCGCACCTGCTTCTCGATGACCGAGCCTGATACTCCGGGCTCCGATCCGACCCAGCTCAAGACCCGCGCGGTTCGCGACGGCGACAACTACGTGATCAACGGCCACAAGTGGTTCACCTCGAATGCGATCGGCTCGGCCTTCGCGATCGCGATGGTCGTGACCGACCCCGACGCGGAACCGCATCGCCGCGCCAGCCAGATAATCGTTCCGACCGACACTCCGGGATTCAACCTGATTCGCCCGGTGCCGGTGATGGGGCATACCGGCGGCGGCGGGCATTGCGAGATTATCTACAAGGACTGCCGCGTGCCGGTGACCAACCTGCTCGGCGAGGAAGGCGGCGGCTTCGCAATCTCGCAGGCGCGCCTCGGCCCCGGACGCATCCATCATTGTATGCGCACCATCGGAATCGCGGAGCGCGCGCTCGAGCTGATGTGCAAACGCGCCAGCACGCGCTTCACCCACGGCAGCTTTCTCGCCGACAAGTCGAACATCCAGGAATGGATCGCGAACTCGCGAATCGAGATCGACTCGTGCCGGCTCATGGTCATGCACGCGGCGTGGAAGATGGACACCGCGGGCAAGAGCGCAGCGCGCAACGAGATCGCGATGATCAAAGTGATGTGCGCGAACATGGTGATGATTGTGCTCGATCGCGCAATTCAGGTGTTCGGCGCGGCCGGCGTCAGCGACGACTTCCCCATCGCGCGGATGTGGCGCGACAGCCGCGCGCTTCGAATCGCCGACGGCCCCGACGAAGTGCATCGCATGACGATCGCGCGCCGCGAACTGCGCAAGTACAAATGAGTCTTTGTCATCCTGACGAAGCGAGCCACGTGAGCGGCAGGAAGGATCTCGGACAGCTTCGCGCCAGCGAAGCCGGTTCCGGTTTCTTAGTCGCTGCCTCCTGCGAAGGATCTCTCATCACACATGGCTGAAGCTGTCGAAATCGTCCCCGAATTTGGTGACGTCCGCGACGAAGAGCAGCTCGATTGGAGCAAGCTCGCCGCCTATCTGCGCGGCAAAATTCCCGGCGCCGACGCGCCCATGTCGGTCAAGCAGTTTCGCGGCGGCTCGTCGAATCTCACCTACCTGCTGCGCTTCGGCGACCGTGAATGGGTGATGCGCCGGCCGCCGTTCGGCCCGCTGCCCGTCGGCGGCCACGACATGGGCCGCGAATACCGGGTGCTCTCGCGCCTGTGGGAAGTCTTCAAGCCGGCGCCGCGCGGAATGCTCTACAGCGACGACGCGTCAATCGTCGGCGCGCCCTTCTTCGTGATGGAGCGCCGCGTCGGAATCGTAATCAAGAACCGCCAGCCATTGCCCGCCGAGCTCGGTAACGATCCCGCGACTTTCCGCGCGATGTCGCAGGGCTTCATCGACACGCTCGCCGACTTGCACGGCGTCGATTACAAATCGATCGGGCTCGAAACGCTGGGCAAGCCCGACGGCTTCCTGAAGCGTCAGATCACCGGCTGGATGGCGCGATGGGAGAAAGCCAAAACCCGCGAAGTGCCGCTGATGGAAAAGCTCGGCGCGTGGTTTCTCGACAACATGCCGGTGTCGCCGCCGCCGGTCCTCGTGCACAACGATTTCTATCTGCACAACGTCATGGTCGGCGCGGTGAATCACGGCGAGATAGTCGGCGTCTTCGACTGGGAAATGTCCACCATCGGCGATCCGCTGGTCGATCTCGGCATCGTGATGAACTACTGGCGCGACAAGACCGACCCCGCCGAGTTGCTCGCGACGTCGCAGGGCGAGGCTCACACCATGCGCCCCGGCTTCCTGAGCCGCGACGAACTGCTGCATCGCTATTCGACCCGCACCGGCCGCGACGTGAGTGGCATGCCGTACTACTGGGCGTGGGCGCACTGGAAAACGGCGACGGTGGTCGAGCAAATCTACGTCCGCTACATCCGCGGCCAAACAACAGACCCCCGCTTTGCCCTGATGGGCCCGATGGCCCCGGCCCTCGCGATCGCCGCAGCGCAGGTCGCCTCGCGCCTGGGGTTCAAGGGGTAGCGTTGAACGCATCTCATTGGATCCTTCACATGGAATTGAAGGACGCGTTCGACGTAGAAATTGTGGATTACCACTGAAATTTCGAGGGGAATCCCGGAGGCACGCGCAAATGGCTCGCGCAAGGAAAATTGCGCCGCTTCATCCCGGCGTAGTTCTGTACGAGGACTTCATCGTTCCGACCGGCATCAGCATTCATCGGCTCGCGATGGATCTGCGGGTGCCGGCCAATCGGATTGCGGAAATCGTGAGGGGTGATCGCGCCATATCGGCGGACACCGCGCTTCGGCTCGCTCGCTATCTCGGCACGTCGGCCGAATTCTGGCTCGGTTTGCAGAGTGACTATGAACTCGAAAAAGCCAAAGACGAGCTAGCGCCGAGAATTGCGCGCGAGGTCCAGCCGCGCAAGCGCGCGGCGGCCTGACTGCCGTTCCCTCGCCGTGCCCTTTTCAACCTGCGGCATCTAGGCTATCCAAGGTATAAAGGCGGGTATAATCTTAGCCCGATCTGGAGGTTTCTCAGCTTTGCACGCCATCAATTACGAAGCCCCTGGCACCCTCGAGCAGGCGGTCAGCATCCTCAAAGCGCACGGCGAGAATGCGCGCCCGTTCTGCGGCGGCACCGACATCCTCATCCAGCTCCGCGCCGGAGTCCGCCGCACCGAGCATCTCGTGGACATCAAGAAAATCAAGGAGCTGCAGACGCTCTCCTTCGATGCGAAAAAGGGATTGCGCCTCGGCGCCGCCGTCCCCTGCATCGAGATCAGCGAGAGCGACATGATGCGCAAGCATTACCCCGGCCTGACCGAGGCGGCGCATCTGATCGGATCGCTGCAGATTCAGAACCGCGCCTCGGTCGGCGGCAATCTGTGCAATGGATCGCCGGCTGCTGACACAACGCCCGCGCTGATTGCACTCGGCGCGCGCGCCCGAATCGTCGGCCCCAGCGGCGAGCGCGAAGTGCCGGTCGAGTCGTTCGTCGTGTCGCCCGGACGCACCGTGCTCAAGCCGGGGGAGCTGCTGGTCGAATTGCTGATTCCCGCACCGGCGCCGCATTCGAGCGACGCGTATCTGCGCTTCATCCCGCGCAACGAGATGGATATCGCGGTAGTCGGCGTCGGCGCATCGGTCACGCTCGACGGCGACAAGGTCAAGGCGGCGCGCATCGGTCTCGGCGCGGTCGCGGCCACTCCGCTGCTCGCGAGCAAGGCGGCCGACGCGCTGATTGGCAAGAAACTCGACGACGCGAGCCTCGAAGCGGCGGGCCGCGCGGCGAGCGAGGCCTGCAAGCCGATCGACGATATGCGCGGTACCATCGATTTTCGCGTCCATGTCACCGGCGTGCTCACGCGGCGCGCGCTGACAATCGCGGCTGAACGCGCGAAAAAAATCTGAATCCAACCTACGGCGTAGAGTTATGAAAAAGACCCTGGTAGAAGCGACAATCAACGGCGAAACGGTCGAGTTCCTGTGCGAGCCGCGCCAAAGCCTGCTCGAAACCCTGCGCGACGTGCTCGAACTCACCGGCTCGAAGGAAGGATGCCTGACCGGCGATTGCGGCGCCTGCACCGTAATGGTCGATGGCCGCGCGATCGACTCGTGCCTGATGCTCGGCGTCGAGGCGCAAGGCAAAAACATCTCGACCGTCGAGGGGCTCGCCACGCAGGGCGCGCTCAGCGTTTTGCAGAACAAGTTTCTCGAGCACGCGAGCCTGCAATGCGGCATCTGCACGCCGGGATTTTTGATTTCGGCGAAGTCGTTGCTCGATCGCAATCCGAAGCCGACCGAGCCCGAGGTTCGCTACGCGCTGGCCGGTAATCTTTGCCGATGCACCGGTTACGACAAGATTGTGAAAGCTGTCCTCGACGCAGCCGCCGATATTCGCTCGCAGGGCGAAGGCAAAGCGGCCGCGCGCTAGAGCATGGATACGACGCTGAGAATCAAGAGGTAACAGGTCATGGCAGCATCGACTACGACTGACAATTTCAAAGTTATCGGCACCCGTCCGATTCGGCACGACGGCGTTGACAAAGTCACCGGACGCGCCAAGTACGGCGCCGATTACGCGTTCCCCGGCATGCTGCATGGCAAGGTGCTGCGCAGCCCGCACGCGCATGCGAATATCAAATCGATCAAAATCGACAAGGCGCTCAAGCTCCCCGGCGTCAAGGCTATAGTCACGGCGAAGGATCTGCCGCAGGCCGAGAACAAGCTCGAGCAGTCCGGCGAGATGGTCATCAACCCGATGTACCTGTCGATGAACATCCTCGCCCACGACAAGGTCCTGTACGACGGCCACGCGATCGCCGCCGTCGCCGCGACCAGCCCGCATATCGCCGAAGAAGCGCTGCGCCTCATCGAAGTCGAATACGAAGTGCTGCCACCGGTGATGACGGTGGATGTCGCGACGCGGCCGGGAGCGCCGATTCTGCTGAAGGATCTGCGCAACAAGGAGGAGGGCGACAAGCAGACCAACGTCGCGCAGCACTATCAGTTCAAGCGCGGCGATGTCGCGGCAGGATTCAAGGCGGCCGACTACGTGATCGAGCGCGAGTTCAACACCGCGATGGTCCACCAGGGATATATCGAGCCGCACAACGCGGTCGGCATCTATAACTCCGACGGGCAGGCGACGATTTACTGCTCGACCCAAGGCGCCTTCGACGTGCGCTCGCTCAGCGCGCAGGTGCTCGGGATGCCGGTTGGCCATATCAAAGTCGTTCCCGCGGAAATCGGCGGCGGCTTCGGCGGCAAGACCACCATTTATCTCGAGCCGCTTTCGGTGCTGCTATCGAAGAAGACCGGCGCACCCGTGAAGCTCGTCATGTCGCGCTCGGAAGTGCTGCGCGCGAGCGGCCCGACCTCGGGCTCGAAGATCAAAGTCAAAATGGGCGCGACCAAGGACGGCAAACTGGTCGCCGCGGAAATCTGGATGGCCTATGAGGCCGGCGCGTTTCCCGGTTCGCCGGTCGGAGCGGGCGCGATGTGCATCATCGCCCCCTACACTATCGAGAATTTCGTGATCGACGCGTACGACGTGGTCGTCAATCGTCCGAAGACCGCGGCCTATCGGGCGCCGGGCGCAACCAACGCCGCCTTCGCCTCCGAGACAATTATCGACGAGCTGGCCGAGAAATGCGGAATCGATCCGATTGATTTCCGGCTGAAGAACGCAGTCAAGGAAGGCGCGGCGCAGGTCGTCGGCCCTCCGTTCAAGCGCATCGGATTGATCCAGACGCTCGAAGCGATCAAGAACAGCCCGCACTACAAATCCAAGCTGACCGGCAAGTTCCGCGGACGCGGCGTCGCATCGGGATTCTGGTTCAACGCCGGCATGCAATCTTCCGCAACTGTGAACATCCACGCTGACGGCACCGCCAGCGTCGTCACCGGCTCGCCCGACATCGGCGGCTCGCGCGCCTCGATGGCGATGATCACTGCCGAAGTGCTCGGACTCCCGGTTACCGACGTGCGGCCTCTCACCGCCGACACCGATTCGATCGGCCATACCGACGTGACCGGCGGCAGCCGCGTCACTTTCGCAACCGGGATGGCCGTGTACGAAGCTGCCAAGGACGCCGAGCGCCAGTTGATCGAGCGCGCCGCCAAGGTCTGGGAGAAGAAGCCCGACGAGGTCGAATTCCGCGACGGCAAGCTCCACGCCAAAGGCAATGGCGTGCCGCCGATGTCGATCAAGCAGCTCGCACCGCGATTCCCCCGCACCGGCGGTCCGATCACCGGCCGCGCGAGTGTGAACGCGCGCGGCGTTGGCCCCGGCTTCGCGACCACGGCCGTCGACGTCGAAGTCGATCCCGACACCGGCAAGGTGCAAATCCTGCGATGCACGATCGCGCAAGACGCCGGCAAAGCGATTCATCCGAGCTACGTCGAAGGCCAGATGCAAGGCGGTACCGCGCAGGGACTCGGCTGGGCGCTCAACGAGGAATATTTTTACGACGACAAGGGCACGCTGCGTAACTCCGGATTTCTCGACTACCGCATGCCGACCTGCCTCGACTTGCCGATGATCGAAACCATCGTCGTCGAGGAAGCCAACCCCGGCCATCCACTGGGCGTGCGCGGCGTCGGCGAAGTGTCGATCGTGCCGCCGGTCGCAGCGGTCGCCAACGCGATCTATCGCGCGGTGGGTGTACGCCTGACCGAGACGCCAATGTCTCCGCCGAAACTGCTGAAGGCGATGCTAAAGCATCGCGACTCGACAAAACATTCCGCAGCGGCGGATTGATCGGGAATGATTGAAAGGGGGCGGGCCTAATGCTCGCCCCCTTTTTATTTTGCAATGCCCACTGTTGTGATTCCCGCCCTGCTACGCAAATTCACCGGCGGCCTGGAGCGCGTTGAGGTCCCCGGCAAATCAGTTCGCGAGCTCGTTCACCACCTTGGCGAGCAGTTTCCAGGACTCGACCAACAGTTACTGGAGGGAGGCGACATCCGGCCATCTATAGCTGTCTCGATCGACGGCGAAGTGGCCACGGGCGGCGTGCTCGACTCTCTTGACGACGACAGCGAAGTGCATTTCATTCCCGCGCTAGGCGGCGGCATCGCCTGAAACCGCCGTCGCAGGGCGCATTTTCGTTGTCGAAGGTAGGTTCGCCGGAGTCGCGATTGCGGTTGCAAGAGCCGCGCAATTGCGTACAATACGATTGCTGGCCGGGGTTTGCCCCCCTTTTCCCGGTTGGCTACGGGCCGGGTAGAGCAATCTGCCTGGCCCTTATCATTCGTTCGAGACGACGCAGATCGTGACTCGCGAGATTGTTCGTCTCAGCGAGTGCTGACCGCTCTGATGGCTGACTTGCGATTCTACAGGATCAATCGGCTGACCCCTGCGCTGAATCTCCGATATTAGCGGAGCTAATATATTGCGCTCGGATTCCCGAAATTTCGCCCCGTTCGCTCAGCTCATGAAGACTTCGCGCACGTGATTGGTGTCGTTGTACTCGCGCACCTGCGCGATCTTGTCGCCCTTGAACAGGAGGTAGAAGTGGTAGCGGTTCGCGTATTTCTTCCCGTTGCCGGCGATCGTGTCTGATTCGGCCTGAATCGCGACGTGCGGCCCTTCGGCGATTATCGAAACGAGCTTCATGTTCAAGCCATCGGGAAACATCGCCTTCAGCATCGGCGGCGTCGATTTCAGGAACGTGTCTTTGCCGCGCACCGGGGTCACTCCCGGCAGCCGGCCCATCATCTCGAATTCGAAATCGTCCGTAATCAAATCCGCCTGCGCCGCCGCATCCGGCTTTTCAAGGCCCTTGAGAAATGCGAGCGCGCGTTCCTTCTGTTGTTCGAGGTTCACCCAAATCTCCCGATTGAAAGCCGACGGCCGCGCGTTGTCCGCACGCGGCCGCCGGGAATGCTGTCGTCGCTCGATTACTGCTTGCGGGGACGGATCACGAGGATCGAGCACGGCGCGTTGCGCACCAGTTTTTCGGTCGTGCCGCCAAGCAGCATATGCTCGACGCTGCTGCGTCCATGCGTGGACATCACGATAAGGTCGATGTCCTGCTCTTTGGCATACTCAGCGAGCTTCTCAACCGGGTGCCCTACCACGCAATAAGTGAAGACCTTCTTCGAGTCGCCGAAGTCGTCCTTCTTGATCCGCGCGAGTTCCTGCTCCGCCTGCTCGATCATCGCCGCTTCGCGCGCGAGCTCGCGGCTCTGCTCGGCATTGGTCGCGAGCGGTAGCGGAATGAAATGATGATGCGGCGCGATCACGTGCATCAGGTGAACTTCGGCGCCGACGTCCTTCGCCATTTCCATCGCGGTCCGCATCGCCTCCATCGAGTGTTCCGAAAAGTCGATTGGCGCAAGAATTTTCTTCACGTTCTGAATCATAAAGAGAGCCTCCGAGTATCGGGAACCTTGAATTACCATGCGCTTCACCGCATCTGCAAACCCGCATTGCGCGGTGCCACTATCCGGTTAAACCGACCTGGCCGATGTGCATTTTTTGATGACTAGAAGAGATTTCCTTTCTTCAATGCCCGCTCCTTCATGATTGCGAAGAACACCGGCACCAGTATCAGGACGTGAATAGTCGAGGTGATCATTCCGCCGACGATTGGCGCCGCGATTGGCTTCATCACGTCCGAGCCGATGCCGCTCTCCCATAAAATCGGCGCGAGACTGAGCATCACCACCGCCACCGTCATCAGCTTCGGCCGCAACCGCTGCACTGCGCCTTCGATCACCGCCGCTTCGACGTCATCCTGAGTCAGTTGACCGGCGGCGAGGTGACGATTCAGGGCTTCGTGAAGGTAGATGACCATGACGACGCCGGTTTCGACGGCGATTCCGAACAGCGCGATGTACCCGACCCACACCGCGACGCTGAAATTGAAGCCCATCATATACTGGAGCAGCAGCCCGCCGGTCATCGCGTACACGGTCGGAAGGATCAGCACGATCGATTCCGTCACCGATTGAAAGAGCATGTAGAGCAGGACGAAGATCAGACCGAAAACGACTGGCAGGATGACGGTCAGGCGCTTTCGCGCGCGCAACTGGAACTCGTACTCGCCTGACCATTTGAGAGTGCAGCCGGCCGGCAAATGGAGCCGGCGATCGAGCACGCGCTGCGCGGCTTCAACGTAACTGCCGTAGTCCGAAGTCGCCAGGTCAACATAGACGTAGCCGGTGAGCTGCCCGTCTTCGTCACGGATCATCGAGGGCCCGGGGCTCAGGCTAATGTGCGCGACTTCGCCGATCGGAATCTGCGCTCCGGTGGGCGTCATGATCAAAATTCGACGAAGTGCGTTCAGGTCGTTGCGATAGTCCGCGAGGTAGCGAACGTTGATCGAATAGCGCTCGCGTCCTTCGACAGTGGTCGCGATATTCTCGCCGCCCATGCCGGAGCTGACCGCGAGCTGAACCTCTCCGACTGTCAGCCCGTACCTCGCGGCGACAGCGCGATCGACATCGACGTTGACGTAGAACCCTTGCGAGACTCGTTCGGCGAAAATCCCACGCGTGCCTGGAACGGGGCCAAGTATCTCCTCGATCTGGGAGCCAATCTGCTGAATCCTATCGACGTCCGGGCCCTGAATTTTGAGTCCTACCGGGGTCTTAATCCCGGTCAGCTCCATGTCGAGGCGGTTCTCGACCGGCATCGTCCACGAGTTCGATAGGCCGGGAAAATGCAGCCGGTCGTCCATCTCCGCGATAAGGGAATCGTAGGTCACACCCTTTCGCCATTGCTCGCGCGGCTTGAGCATGATCGTCGTGTCGTACATATCCAGCGGTGCGTTGTCGGTCGCGCTGTCTGAACGTCCGACTGAACCGAAGACGCTTTCGACCTCGGGAAAGGTGCGAATGATCTGATCCTGCTTCTGCATGAGATCTACCGCTGATGAGATCGAAAGTCCGGGCAGCGCGGTAGGCATGTAGAGGCTTGATCCTTCATACAGCGGCGGCATGAACTGACTGCCGATTTTGAACAACAGTGGAATTGTCAGCAGCAGGAAAATTAGGTTGGCCGCAATCGTCAGCGCACGATGATGCAGGCACCATCGGATAACCGGCAGATAGATGGCCTGGAAGAAGCGCGAAATGGGATTGTTCTCTTCGGGCCGCAGGCGCTGGCCGCGGATGAATAGGACCATCAGCACCGGCACAACCGTGATCGCGAGCACCGAAGAGAAGGCAATCGCAAAGGACTTGGTGTAGGCGAGCGGACGAAACATTCGTCCTTCCTGCGATTCGAGCAGGAACACCGGCAAAAACGAGACTATAATAATGATCAGCGAGAAAAAGATCGGGCGGCCCACCTGCTTCGCCGCCGACAGCAGGATCCGCTGGCGTTCAGACGCGGAAACCATCTCGCCTCTCAGCGAGGCCTGATGCTGCGCCTCCGATAGGTGCCGGTAACCGTTCTCGACCATCACGATCGAAGCATCCACCAGCACGCCTATCGCCAGCGCCAGACCGCCGAGCGACATGATGTTGGAACTGATCTGCAGATAGTACATCGGGATAAAGGTCGCGATAACCGCGATCGGCAGCGTGAGGATCGGAATCAGGGCGGAACGCAGGTGGAATAGGAAAATGATGATAACGAGACTTACAATTATAGCCTCTTCGATCAGATCGCGCTTGAGAGTATTGATCGATGCCTGGATAAGTCCCGAGCGGTCGTAACCGGCGACGATCTCGACGCCGCGCGGCAAAGTCTTTTGAATCTGCGCCAGCTTCTGCTTGACCCCGTCGATCACAGTGAGCGCGTTCTGTCCGTAGCGCATCACGACGATGCCGCCGACTGTCTCGCCGTCGCCATTCCACTCCGCGGCGCCTTCACGCAAGTCGGGTCCCAGACTAACCACACCTAAGTCCTTTATAAGGACTGGTGTGCCGTTATTGGTGGCGACGGAAATTTCTTCGAGGTCTGATACCGCATGGATGTAGCCGAGGCCGCGGATCATGTAGTCCGCACCCGACATCTCGAGCACCCGGCCACCGACCTCGCCGTTGCTATCGCGGATCTTGTCGATCACGGTCTGCAGCGGAACCTTGAGCGCGAGCAACCGATTAGGATCGAGCTTGACCTGGTACTGCTTCACGAAGCCGCCGATAGTGGCGACCTCGGAAACGCCCGGCACGGTTTCAAGCGCATAGCGCACGTTCCAGTCCTGCAAGCTGCGCAGGTCGGCTAGGCTATGCAGATGACTCTTATCGACCAGCGCGTATTCGTACACCCATCCCGCACCGGTAGCGTCCGGACCTATGGCGGGATTTACCCCGGCGGGAAGCTTGCCGGCAATCTGCTCCAGGTATTCCAGCACGCGGCTGCGCGCCCAATAAATATCGGTGCCATCTTCGAATACGACGAACACATAAGAGTCGTTGGGCATCGTCTGCGCGCGAACCGCCTTAACATGCGGCGCGGCCAGCATCGCGGTAACTATCGGATAGGTCACCTGGTCCTCGATCAGATTGGGTGGCTGGCCCATCCATTCGGTGTGGATGATTACCTGAACGTCGGAGATATCGGGCAGTGCGTCGAGCGGGATTCGATTGAGCGACCAGACTCCAGCGAGGACGAGCGCCAGCACACCGAAGAACAGAATAAAGCGGTTGTCGTTACACCAGTCGATAGTTCTTTCGATCATCCGTCCGTCCTCACATCGCCATGGAGCCGCTGGCCGAGACGTCGATCTGCTTCGTCGCGATCGGCTGGCCGCCCTTCGACGCGGAAATGGTCACGCTCCAGGTGCCGCCGCTCGGCAGATCGATATTCGCGGAGTAAGTCCCATCTCCTTGATCGGCCGCGGCGCCTTGCGCGCGCATCGCCGCCATTCCCATCGCGGGCATCGCCGCCATGTAGAAGGACACCGTCACTTGCGCACCCGTGATTGGAGCATCTTTGGAATCGCGCAGCGTCACGATCGCCTTGTTAGGGCCGCGCACCATGGGCTTCGGGTCGCTCGTGAACTCGATGCTTGCCTGGGGAACAGTCGCCGCTGCCTCTCCAACGACGTTGGCGCCGACGCCCGGCGGAGGCGGCACGAATGCTCCAGCGGCCGCCTGGAGCTGGCTTTCCGAATCGATCAGGAAATTGGCCGAGCTGACTATCCGCTGACCCGGCGCGAGTCCCTTGCGCACGATGTATTCGTCGCCGACGCGCTGACCCAATTCGATTTCGGCGGGAGTCAGGTAGCCGTCGCCGCGATCGATAAAGGCGACGTTATGAGTGCCCGTCCGCAAAACCGCGCCGTCGGGGATAACAGTCTGCTCGCCCATTGGCAGGTCGAGCGAGACGCGCGCGAACATCCCGGGAAGGAGCTGGCCTTTGGGGTTGTTGAACTCGCATCTAACTCTCGCGGTGCGGGTCACAGGATCGATCTGCGGCTCGATAAAATCGACGCGCCCGTCGAAGTTGGCGCCCGGATAGGAATCGACGCTGACGGTTGCCGGATCGCCCGGGTGCACCTTTCCTATCTCGTTCTGAAACACCGCCGCATAGATCCACACCTTCGATAGGTCTGTGATCGTGAACAGGCGCGTGTCCGGCTGCACGTACATGTTAGGCAAGGCGTTGCGCTCGACGATGTATCCGCTCATGGGCGAATCGATCTCGACCGCGCGGCGGACCGTGTGCTCGCGTTCCAATCGCGCGATCTCTCGCGGCGATACTCCCCACAGCTTGAGACGTTCCGCAGCGGAATCGACCAGCGACGACGCGTCGGTGGCGACGTCAGAGACGGTACTGTCCTTGACCCGTCTGCGCGCATCGATTGCGAGCAGGTATTCGTTCTCGGTGGTCATCAGGTCAGGGCTGTAAATCGTAAACAGCGGCTGGCCGCGGTGGACGTATTGATAGATCGAATTGGCGAACACCTGCTCGATCCATCCGGCGAAGCGCGTCTGCACGTAGCCTTGCAGCCGCTGGTCGGCCTCGATGTTGCCGGTGGTCTCGAGGCGATCGTTTACGTCCTTGCGCACCACCGTCGCGAACTTGAGCCCGATCAGCTGCCGCCGCTCCGGCGTAATCCGGATTGACGCTAACTGCGAGTCGGCTCCGTATGCTGCCGCCGCCGCCAGCAACATCAATCCAAGCATCAGGGAACTTGCGCCGACTCTCGATTGCGATGAGTTGTTCGTCATCTTCGGTCACCGACTATCTGCTGGATTTTGGCGATCGCGATCTCGTGGTCGGCAAGGCTCCGGAAGTACTCCTGCCGCAGGTTCTGCAAATCGAGAACTGACGAGAGCAATGTCTGGAAATCGACCTTGCCCACTCGATAGGCCGCCATCGCCGAAGCTTGCGACGTTTCGGCCTGCGGAATCAGGCCGTCGCGGTAGATCGACATGATCCGTTCCGCCGTGCGCATCGCGACCAGACTACTTTCCGCGTCCGACGAAACCTGCAGTCGAGTCGCCCGGGTCTGCTCCCGCGCGGACTCGGCCTCGAGCGCGGCCTGCTCGATCGCGGGCGTCTGCTTGCGCCAGAAATAGAGCGGGACCTTCGCGCCCACACTCAGCATGTAGTAGTCGCTGAATCCGGGGCCGGTCTTTTGGTACGCATAGCCCACGGTGAAGTCCGGCCAGTATCCCTGATGTGCCAGCTTCAAGGCCTCCGCGCTGCGCGCTTCCATCGCGCGATCCGCCGCGAGCTCTGGCGAACCGCTTCCGGCTAATTCCGCGAGCTGCGATGTGTCGAGCTGCAGATTGGTCGCTCCGACGTCGCCAATTTCGATATTCCGCGAGTCAGGATCGCGCCCCATCAGCTGCTTGAGTTCGAGCTGCTCCTGGTCCTCCTCCTGATGATGCATCGCGTGCTCCTTCAGAATCTCGGTGGTCTGTAGCTGCGCCTTGATCAGGTCCTGCTGCAGACCCTCTCCCGCGCGATAGCGTACTTCGGCGATCTGCTGGATATGTTGGAGCTCGTCCTGATTGCGATCGAGGATCGCCAGCGTCTTCGCGTGATAGAACAACTCGTAGTAGAGCTCCTTGACCTTCTCCTCGACTGCGCGCTCCGCGGCTTCGTAGCGATGCCGGGAGTAGTCGGCGTCCTTTTCGGCTTCAGACTTTTGCAGACGGAGCTTGCCGGGACCGGGTATGTCCTGTGAGACGCCGAAGCCGGTGTAATAAAAATCGCTGGTCTCATAGCCCGAAAAGGGTTGCGGACTTCCGACCGTGAAATGCTGCATCGAGATTTCCGGGTCGGGCAGCGTCGCGGCCTGAACCGGCGCCTTCGTCTGAGCCTGCCAATGGCTGCGCGCGGCCAGCACGACCGGGCTGCGGGCGAGGGCCTCATCGACTAGCGCTCGAAGTCGATCCGAACTCGCGGATGTGTCAGCCGGCTGAGCACCGGCCTGTGCGCGTTCCGTCGGCGAAATGACGGCCAGGACTGCGACGGCAAATAGCGTGGCGATTAAACTTCGCGCCAAGCGGCGAATGTCTTCGTGTCGTTTCACAAAACCAACCTTCCAGCCGCGTTCGATCGCGGCGCGGTTCGTAACTGCACGATGTATTTTCGATTCGGCTTAAGCGGGCAGCGCGCGAGTGTCAGCGGCGGATGCGACACATCCGCGGTTCAACTGACGCGCTCAGGGGAGGTTCAAATCTGACGGGAACAGAGAAGCGCCAACGAAGCGAGACGATCGGGTGGCGAGTATTCGCGGGTGACGGCGGTACCGTGGAAATGCGAAATCGCGATGATCGGCGCGAGTGCTGACACTCTCCCAATCGAGTCGAAATGTTGCGCCGCTCGTGCCTGGTTGATCGCGCGGTCCGGCGTCACCGGCGCTTTGCAGCAGCTCAACTGATTCACCGGAGCGCTGCTCGAACAATTCGGGCCGCAGCACGCCGTCATGGAACACGCCATCGCGGACGGGGTGCCGCTGCTCAGCGGGAGCAGTACGGCGATCAGAACTATGGCGAGAAAGCGCACGATCACGACCCTATCCGGACTACTATGCGCAGGCAATCCATTCGGTACCCATGGACGCACTGGGGAACGGCAAAGCCGAAATCAAAAATTGCGGGCGGCAAGCGGGGAGTGTAGCGGCGGGGCTTTAAAACAAAACCCGAACGGCGGATATTGGCGCATTCTCTTCGAGTCGAAAGACGGAGGTTGGAAACATGGATCGCGTCGATGGAAAGACCGCATTCATTACCGGCGGCGCGCGCGGCATCGGACTCGGGATCGCGCGCGCGTTTGCGCGGTCCGGTGCCAAGCTGGCGCTCGCCGATATCGATCAGGCATCGCTGAGTACGGCAAAATCCGAGCTTTCGGACTTGACCACCGTCGAGACTTTCAAACTCGACGTGCGCGACCGCTCGGCCTATGCTCGGGTCGCCGACGAAACCGAAGCTCGACTCGGCCCGGTGTCGATTCTATGCAATAACGCCGGGGTCGCCGGAGGCCAGCACGTTACGCGCCTGACTTACGAATATTGGGACTGGGTAATCGGAATTAACCTTTACGGCGTGATCAACGGAATCCAGACTTTCCTCCCGCGGATGCTCAAGCGCGGCGCCGGCGGGCATATCGTCAACACGGCCTCGGGTGCGGGACTCGCCGCCACTTCCAGCGGCCTCTTATACACAACCTCGAAATACGCGGTGGTGGGTCTTTCTGAATCCCTGCGCAATGATCTTGAACCGTTTAAGATTGGCGTCAGCGTACTATGCCCCGGACCAGTCAATACGCAGATCCTGACGAACAGTCGCGAGACGCAGCCGCCGACCCAAGTGACGCCCGAGGAAGCGAAGGCTTTTGACGCCGGCATCGCGCAAGCGAACGCGTTCCTGGCCGCGGGCGTCGATCCTGACGAAGTAGGAGCAATGGTCCTGGCCGCCGTCAAGGCAAATCGGCTCTACATCCACACCGATCGAGTGATGGCTGGACTGATCGAGGCCCGGGCCACGATGCTGCTCGATGCGATGCCGCCGGCGAAATAGCGAAACAGCAACCGGCGTCCGCAGAAGAATGAGTGGAACTGGATTGATCGACTCCGCTAATAGATAAGGACGGAGGAGGAAGGGGCCCGGTGGCCCCACCGGTCTTCAAAACCGGCTTGGCGGCTAATACTGTTGCCGGAGGGTTCGACTCCCTCCCCCCTCCGCCGCGATTCTTTCTCTGCTCGCGCGACCTCATCTCTTCTTCATCAGGGGTGAACTTTTCAGCCTGATCACGCCGCCCGTTGCATGCTATTTTGATCTGCATGTACAACCCTCATTACGACCGCCGGGTCCATGACTCGGAATCGGGCAGCGTCCCTTCCGAAAAAGTTGATTTCGGCGGAACGAAGCTACCGCTGGTGGTACCCCATGCACCGAACCACAATGGGTGGTATCAGACAGCCTGTACACCCATTGCCACAATTCCGTCGTGGCCTTTCCAGTGCCGAAAGTGGACCATGCTCTCGCTTGTTTGCACCATCCGACGACATAGTTCATTCTCTTGTTGAACTATGTAGTTCCTTAGATGAACTTAGGAGTTTCGCCATGAGTGACGACTGGCAAAAGACTATTTGCATCCTCTGCAGCGTTAACTGCGGCGTCGAGGTCAAGCTCGACGGCCGGCGTATCGCGCGCGTGCGCGGTAATCGCGAGCACGTCGCCTCGAAGGGCTACGCTTGCGAGAAGGCGCAACGCCTCGACTACTATCAGAACGGCAGGGATCGACTGACGTCACCGCTCCGGCGCAGGGCCGACGGCACGTTCGAGGAAATCGACTGGGACACCGCGATCCGCGAAGTCGCAGCCGGGTTCAAGGGTGTGCGCGACGCTCATGGCGGCGCGAGCATCTTCTATTACGGCGGCGGCGGTCAGGGCAATCATCTGTGCGGCAGCTATGGCGCATCGACGCGCCGCGCGCTCGGCTCGGTCTTCAGCTCCAACGCGCTGGCGCAGGAGAAGACCGGCGAGTTCTGGGTCGATCACCAGCTTTTTGGGACGGGACTCGGCGGCAGCTACCAGCAAGCCGAGGTCGCGGTGTTCGTCGGCAAGAATCCATGGCAGTCGCATGGCTTTCAGCGCGCGCGTCCGATCCTGCGCGACATTTCAGCGGATCCGAACCGCGCGCTCGTCGTGATCGATCCGCGCCGCACCGAGACCGCGGAGATGGCGGATTACCATTTGCGGGTGCGTCCCGGCGCCGACGCATTTTGCCTCGCCGCGATCCTGGGGGTTCTGGCCCAGGAGGATCTGATCAGTCACGACTACATCCGCGAGCGCACGCAAAACAGCGATGAACTGTTCGCCGCGTTGAACGAAGTTCCGGTCGCGGATTATTGCGGACGCGCGGGCCTCGACGAAACTCTGGTTCGCGAGGTGGCGCGTCGAATCGCGCGCGCCGCAAGCGTTTCGGTTTACGAAGACCTCGGCATCGAACAGTCGCTCCACAGCACGCTCAACTCCTACCTGGAGAAACTGCTTTTCGCCGTCACCGGGAATGTTGGCAAGGCCGGCGGCATGAATGCGGGGACCAGCCTGACCGGGATGTTCGGCGGCGCGCTCTCGTCGCAAGTAAGTCCGGTCGGCGGCCATCGCATTATCGGCGGGATGATCCCGGCCAACGTGATTCCCGACGAAATCCTGACCGACCATCCCAAACGTTTCCGCGCGATGCTCATAGAAAGCGAAAATCCCGCGCACTCGGTCGCCGACAGCACGCGGATGCGCGAAGCGTTGCGCGCGCTCGACTTCGTCGTCGTCATCGACGTGGCGATGACCGAGACGGCGCGCGAGGCGCACTATGTTCTGCCGGCCTCGTCGCAGTACGAAAAGTGGGAAGCGACTTTCTTCGGCGCGGCGTTTCATAGCGAGACGGAATTTGCGAACACCTTCACGCTGCGCGCGCCGATTCTCGAGGCGCTGCCGGGCACGCTGCCCGAGGGCGAAATTCATCGGCGGCTGGTTCGCGCGCTTGGCGCGATGACCGACGAAGACGTCGCTCCTCTGCGCGCGGCCGCCGCCAGGGGAAGGGCCGCGTATGCGATGGAGCTGATGCGAGTCGTTTCCGCGCGGCCGCATCTGGCGGAAGTGATGACCGTGCTGCTGTACGAGACTCTCGGCCCGACGCTCGGCGCGGGAAACGAAAATGCGGCGTCGGTCTTTGGTATCGCGCAGAACTTCGCGCGCCGATATCCGGAGTCGCTGCGACGCGCGGGCTTCAGCGGCGAAGGCGGCGAGCTCGGCAACGCGCTGTTCGACGCGATTATGAAAGAGCGCGCGGGAGTCGTAGTCAGCGTCGATCCGTATGAGGAAACCTGGCGCAGGATTCACGACCACAAGATCAATCTGACAATCGCCGAGTTGATGCCCGAGCTTAAATCACTGCGCGACGAGCGGCCCGCTCACGACCCGGAGTTCCCGTTCGTGCTGTCCGCGGGTCAGCGGCGCTCCGGCACCGCGAACACGATCATCCGCGATCCCCAATGGCGCCCAAAGGATCCGGCGGGCGCGCTCTGGATGAATCCGGCGGACGCCTCGCAGCTTGGAATCCAGGACGGCGGCCGCGTGCGTATAACGACCAAACGCGCGAGCGCGGAGAGCGTAGTCGTGCTCACCGACACGATGCTGCCCGGTCACGTCGCGCTGCCCAACGGCACCGGACTGTGGTATCCGGACCGCGAAGGCCAGGAGTTTCAGCACGGAATCGCGCCCAACGAACTCACGGTGACCGAGGATCGCGACTGGTTTGCGGGCACGCCGTTTCACAAGCACGTGCCGGCGCGAATCGAGGCGGTGGCCTGATGCGCCGAACCCGCTTCGACGATTGGCCGTGCCCAATCGCACGCACCACCGACCTGGTCGGCGATTGGTGGACGCCGCTCGTGATGCGCGAGGCGTTCCTCGGCCGCCGACGCTTCGAGGATTTCCAACGCTCGCTCAAGGTCCCGCGCGCGGTGCTCGCCCGGCGACTCGATCGGCTGGTCGAGGAAGGCTTGCTCAAGAAAGTTTCTTATGAGGAGCATCCACCGCGCTTCGAATACCGCCTGACGGACAAGGGCAAGGCATTCTGGGAAGTGCTCGCCGCGATGTGGCGATGGGGCAGCGATTGGCTGTGGGGCGAAGATGGTCCGCCGGTGATCCTGGTCGATAATGAAACTGGCCGCGAAGTGCGCCCGCTGGTGGTCGATGAAAACACCGGTAATCGCCTGACCGGCCGCCGCCTGCGAATGAGCCGCAAGCCGACGCCGGTCTGATCTGTTTGCAAGGTTACGTCTCAGGTCACGGCCGGGTCCCATCGGCTACGACGCCGGCTCGCTTTCGTGATACTTCGTACTACGAGGCATCGAAGGTGGCGCCCTCTTCCGACGACCGCTCGCAACCATTTCAACGGCTGACGCGCTGGCTGACGCCGAACCGCTCGACCGCGCTGCGTCAATACCGATCGCGCGCGCGGATCTACGACCTCGAGCTCCTGTTATTCGAACCCGTGAGGCACCGCGCGATCGAGTTGCTGCGCCTCAAGAAGGGCGACCGGGTTTTGGACGTCGGCTGCGGCACCGGCCTCAGCTTTACGAATCTGGAAAACCTGATCGGCCCCGAAGGCGCGATCGTCGGAATCGAGCAAAGCCCCGAGATGCTCGAGCGGGCGCGCGCACGCGCGGCTGAAAATAGCTGGAACAATGTCGAGCTCATCCAGGCGTCGGTCGAAGAAGCCGCGATACCGTTGGCGGCCGACGCGGCACTCTTCAATTTCACGCACGACATAATGCGCACGCCCGAAGCGCTCGCGAACGTCGTCAGCCATCTCAAGCCGGGCGCACGGGTGGTCGCGGCCGGACTCAAATGGGCGCCGGTCCGCACGATGCCGCTGAATCTATTCGTGTGGAACGCCGCGCTGCGCTCGACCAGCACCCTCGAGGGCCTCGCGCGCCCGTGGAGCCATCTGGAGCCGCTGCTGTCCGGCCTGGAGGTTGAATATATGCTTGGCGGCACCGTTTACGTCGCCAGCGGCATCGTCAGGTAGCGCGGCCTTTTCTGATACTATTGAAGCAGGCTTGGCGAGCCTGTGATTCCTGGATTCCCGGCTCGCGATGCGGTCGGATCATGAGACATATATTCGTACTCGCTGCGTTTTTTTCAGTGGCCGCCCTCACCGGATGTACAACTCAAACGCCCGATCAAACGCAGGCACCGGCGCAATTCGGCGGGTCATCTCAATCGGACTCGAAACTGGTGATCGCGCCCAAGGTCGCCGACGTGCCGGCTCACGCGCTGCCATTCAAAGGCAAATTGCTTTCCGGCGATCCCGCTGACCTTCCGCCCGCGGTCGCGATGTCCTTGTCGGATAGTTCGCCGGTGACTTTCACCTATCGCGAGGAATTGACGCATGACGACTATCACGTCCCGCTGGCCATTTCCGCGCTCGATCCGGCCAACCTTATCGGCGCTCCGCTCGGCGATATCGGCGTGACCGCATTTGCGTCACTGTCAATCAGCGCGGGCGACGCGATCCTCGGCGACTACACCGCCAAGGAACACGTCTCGAAGTCCTACAACATGTACTCGCAACCCACTCACAAAGAAGTGGACGACGCCGCGCGCATCGCGGTCCGCGAGAGGATTGAGCAGAAGCTCTATAAGGATGAAGCGCGGTTGGCGCAGGCCGTGGCCGGCGCCGGCAAATCTCCAACCGCATCGATCCACCAATGAATCGCCGGCTTCTGTTATTCCTGCTCGGCGCCGTCGCGACTGCGGGATCCGGATGCGCGGTGCAGGGACAGCCGTTTGAAAAGGCGTCGTCGCCTCCGGGCACCGCGGTGATTTACGTGTACCGCCCTTACAGCTATGGCTCGGTGGAGCTTCGCCCTGCGGTCACGTGCGGCGAGGATACCGCGCGCATCGGCCCGGGCGGCTATCATGCGTTCATCGTTCCCGCCGGCGAGAAGGTCTCATGCACCATCGAGACCGACACCGCCGATGAAGTCGAATTCAACACCGAGCGGCGCTCCTACTACGTCCGCGAAGAACTCGGATGGGGCTGGCTGACCGCGGTTCCCCATCTCAACCCGGTCGATAACGACAAGGCGCAGACCGAGATCCAAAGTTGCGTGCTGGAACCTCAGACTGCCCAGGCCGGGAACACGAAGTGATTTCTCCCCTAACCCCTCTCCCTTCCTTCAGGCGAGGGGAACCAGAAGGTGGAGTTGCCCCGAATGCGTGGACACTCGGGTTAGGCGGCCACAGATATAACATGATGTTGCTCGAATTGGTTGGGGGACAGGTAGCCGAGGGCCGAATGTCTCCGCTGCCGGTTGTAGAACAGCTCGAGGTATTCGAAGAGCGCGCTGCGGGCTTCCTCACGCGTGCGCCACTGAGTCTCATAGACCAGCTCGAGTTTGAGCGTGGCAAAGAAGCTTTCCGCTACCGCGTTGTCCCAGCAGTTGCCACTGCGGCTCATGCTGCTCAGGATTCCGTGCGCCGCCAGCAGTTGCTGATATTCCTGGCTGGCGTATTGGCTGCCGCGGTCCGAGTGATGCAGCATTCCGCCCGCCGGCCGGCGCCCCTTAAGCGCCATCCCAAGTGCGTCCAGTGCCACTCCTCGTTCCAGCCGTTCGCTGAGCGCCCATCCGACCACCCGGCGCGAGAACAAGTCCAGCACTATCGCCAGGTACAACCAGCCCTCAAAGGTCCACAGATAGGTGATGTCACTGACCCAGCCGGCATTGGGCGCGCTCATCGCGAACCGCCGCGCGAGCAGATTACCTTTTATCGGCATTCCGTGTTTGGAGTCGGTGGTGCAGCGAAAGCGTCGGCGTACCCGCGCGCGCAGCCCCGCCGTCCGCATCAGGCGCGCCACCCGCTTGCGCGCGATCCGCTGTCCCCGGTCGCGCAACTCCGCATGCACCCGCGGACTGCCGTAGCGGCCGCGGCTCTCGGCGTGGATCGCCGCTACCTCCAGGGTCAGGCGCTGGTCCTGACGCCGCCGCTCGGCCGCTGGCCGTTTGCACCAGGCGTAGTAACCCGAGCGCGAGACGTGCAGCACCCGGCACATCAATGCCACCGGGTACCAGGCCTTCTCCGTCGCGATAAAAGAGAATCTCACTGGTTCTCCCTGGCGAAGAAGGCCGTCGCTTTTTTTAGGATTTCGCGCTCCATCCGCAAGTGCTGGTTCTCGCGCCTGAGCTCGACCAGTTCTTCGCGCTCGCTGCGCTTGAGTGAACCGGCGGGCCCCCGGCCGGCCTCTACTTCGGCCTGCTCCACCCAGCGCCGCAAGGCGGTCTCCCCGATCCCCAGCTCCAGCGCCAGCTGCCCGATGCTTTTGCCGCTGCTCTGGATCAACCGCACCGTCTCGGCCTTGTACTGCTCCGAGAACTTCCTCCGCTTCCGTCCATTCTCCATCGTCCACTCCTCCGCGCTCACTTTCGCGCTTTTCGGAGTGTCCATCAAACCGGGGCAAGTCCAAGGAGAGGGTTGGTGTGACGCAACGGTTTTAATTCCCCTCTCCAAAAGGGAGAGGGGTTAGGGGTGAGGTGAAAATAACCCGCAACCAGTTCGTGACTCGCGAGAAGCTGGTGCTCGCAAGAAATCTGCGCCAGACGATGACGCCGCAGGAGAAAATCCTGTGGCATGCGCTCAGAAAGGATGCTCTCGGCGCGCTCCATTTCAGGCGACAGCAAGTAGTCGCCGGATACGTAGTCGACTTCTATTGCGCATCAGCGAAGCTCGCTGTTGAAATAGATGGCGACTCACATCTCGGCACGGTTGACTACGACAAGATACGCGATCGCGCATTGTCAGAAATGGGAATAAGAACACTGCGAGTCAGTAATAAAGAGGTCGAACGCGATCTAGATGCGGTGTTGAGAAAAATCGCCGGACACACCTCACCCCTAACCCCTCTCCCTTCAGGAGAGGGGAACCGGAAGGGGAACGCAGATGACTGATTACGAATTTCCTGTTTCCCCCTCTCCAAAAGGCGATTATCCCGCACTTGACGGGAACGTGTAAATGCGCTATCTTGGTTTCACCATGAAAACCAACGGCAAAAGGCATCAGCCAAAGTTCACGCCTCAGCTTACTTGGCCGCAATTCGAGCGGATGTTTCCCGATGAGGAAGCCTGCAAGAGTTATCTGTTCTCGCACCGCTGGCCCGATACCGTGAAGTGTCCGCGCTGCCACAAGAGCGAGAACGTTTACAAGATCGCTCAGCCGTGGAAGTGGGAATGCTGGAATGCCGAATGCGCCAGCGGGCACGCATACCGTTTCTCGCTCATTGCGGGAACGATTTTCGAGAATACTAAATATCCGCTCCGCACTTGGTTCTGGGTGCTGTTCCTGATGCTGACTAGCAAGAAGGGGATCAGCGCATTGCAGATCCACCGGACAATCGGTTCCGGTTCCTACAAGACGGCCTTCTATATGTGCCATCGCTTGCGTGCCGCGATGAACGATCCAGAGTTCCGCCAGCTTATGGGAATCGTGGAAGTCGATGAGACTTACATCGGCGGATCGAATCGCAACCGCCATTGGGACAAGAAAGTGCGGGGAACCGGAACGGCTGGTAAGACTCCGGTGATCGGCGCGATCTCGCGCAAGGGCAACGTGGTCTGCAAGATGATCGAGAACACCGATACCGCCACGTTGACGCGGTTCGTTAGACAGGCTGTCAGCGACAAGGTTGATCTGGTCGCGACCGATGAGCACAGCGGCTATCGCTACATCAAGTGGGTGATGCCGCACGATGTAGTCGCCCACAGCAAAGGCGAGTACGTGCGCGGCAATGTACACACCCAGAATATCGAATCGTTCTGGTCGCTGCTGAAGCGCGGGATCATCGGGACGTACCACAACGTGAGCAAGAAATATCTGCCGCTCTACTTGGCGGAGTTCTCGTTCCGATTCAACAATCGCAACAATCCCGATATTTTCGGGACGGCGATCGCTGGTAGTTGAGCGATGGCGCATCATTGTCGCGATTCTAGGAGAGCCGCGTGCTGAACAAGTTCCAAGAAATCGAGTTCATACTGAACAGGGCAAGCGAAGACGTGGACTGGCTCCGCGAGCACGTCCCCGCTCCTGATCCTAATCGTATCCCCGATAAGAGTTGGAACATTCTTCATGAGTCTTTCGATTTGTTCACCGCAACCATTCGTCTTCGAGTTGGCGATCTCGCCGGACGCTTGCGCAATTCGCTGAACTACTTCGTTTGTATTTTGGCCGAGCAAGATTCTGGTCGCGTGGGCAAGCGCGTCCAATTTCCGATTGAAGATCGCGAAGAGGGATTCGTTGGTCACAGGAACTCCTACCTTGAAGGCATCTGCGATAAACATGTCGCAGCGATTGAGGTCTATCAGCCGTATAAGGCTGGGAACTGGATCAAGGATCTCCGCGAACTCTCCAACTGGTACAGGCATAGCGGGTTGATCGGGGCCGAAAAGGTGTTCCAGCAACCCGAAAGTTTTCCTTCGCCACCTGATGCAGAGCGAGTAGGGCAATTCGTAGTGCAGGTGCAGCGCGGTTTCTCCTCGACGGTATCGCTCGAAGATGGGCGTCCGGTCGCTCAGACGCTTGAGGAAATTCATCGACGTGTTCGCGAGGCAATTGACGACCTCAAGCCGACGATTGCTCGATATCTGTCGGATTTCATTTGAAAAAACGTCCGGCCTGTCACAATGAGAATTTACCATCGCGTTCCCCTTCCCGTCAACTTCGGTACAATCGCCCTCCAAAAGGGAGAGGGGGCCAGGGGGAGAGGTAATGGCGCTCGAAGTTGACGTCACAGCAGTGCGCGAAAATCATCGATTCGACGAGGCCCGCCTCGAGCGCTATCTGAAGGATCGGATGCCGAACTTTCGCGGACCGTTATCCGTCCGACAGTTCGTCGGCGGTCAATCGAATCCCACTTTTCTGCTCCAGACCCCGGACGCGCGCTTTGTCGTGCGCAAGAAACCGCCGGGCACCCTGCTCCAGTCCGCGCATCAAGTCGAGCGCGAATATCGCATCATCAAGGCGCTCGCGGCCACCGACGTGCCGGTCCCGCGCGTGCACCTGCTGTGCGAGGACGCCGGCGTCATCGGCACCGCGTTCTTCGTGATGGACTTCGTCGAGGGGCGCATCATGCGCGATCCGATGATGCCTGACTCGAGCCCGGGCGAGCGCGCGGCCTGCTATGACTCGATGAACGACGTGCTCGCGCGCTTGCACAAGGTGGATTTTCGCGCGGTCGGACTTGGCGACTACGGCCGGCCGCAAGCCTATGTCCAGCGTCAGCTCGCGCGCTGGTCGAAGCAGTACGAAGCCTCGAAAATCGACGAGATTCCCGCAATGGATCATCTGATCGAATGGCTCGGGCGAAATATTCCGGCGGCTGACGAGACGACGATCGCGCACGGCGATTACCGCATCGAAAATATCGTCTTTCATCCGGTCGAGCCGCGCGTGGTCGCGGTGCTCGATTGGGAGCTCTCGACGCTCGGGCATCCGCTGGGCGACCTGGCGTGGGCCTGCCGCGCGTACCATTGCCCGCCCGGCCTCGACGGCCTGTCGAGCTTTCAGGGGATCGATCTGAAGGCCTACGGAATTCCGAGCGAAGAGGAGTTCGTCGCCGCATATTGCCGGCGCGTGGGCCGGGCCGGCGTCCTCGATCTGATGTTCTTTGTGGCGTTCTCGCTTTTTCGCGGCGCCGCTATTTCGCAGGGAATTGCGATGCGCGCGAAACTCGGCAATGCCAGCGGTCCCGATGCGGCGCTGCGCGGATCGAAGGCTAGAGTTACTGCCGAGCTTGGATGGGAAGTTGCGCGGAAGTGCGATCTAGCTAAAACCAAATCGTGAGCAGCTTGGAAATTACAAACCTCGACGCCGTCGCGCTTTCGCGCGCGATCAAATCGAAGCAGGTCTCGTGCGTCGAGGTGATGAGC
The DNA here is from genome assembly GCA_963717005.1 of uncultured delta proteobacterium. Lineage (GTDB taxonomy): Bacteria > Desulfobacterota > Binatia > Binatales > Binataceae > Binatus. The sequence continues at coordinate 1,389,799 of OY970324.1, read as the reverse complement.
GCGTATCTCGATCGCATCGAACGCCTGAACCCGCGGGTTAACGCGATCGTTTCGATTCAACCGCGCGAGGACTTGCTGGCGCAGGCCAAAAATCGCGACGCTCAACTCGCGCGCGGCGAGCATCTCGGCTGGATGCACGGCTTTCCGCATGCGGTAAAGGATCTCGAGCCGACCACGGGCATCCGCACCACGATGGGCTCGCCGCTGTTCAACGATTTTGTGCCGCACGACGATTCGATCATGGTCGAGCGAATCCGGCGCGCCGGCGGAATCATCATCGGCAAAACCAACGTCCCGGAGTTTGGCCTGGGATCGCAAACCTACAACCCGGTCTTTGGCACCACGCTTAACGCGTACGATCAATCGAAGACGTGCGGTGGCAGCAGCGGCGGCGCGGCGGTCGCGCTCGCGCTCAAGATGATCCCGGTGGCGGACGGTAGCGACAACGGCGGCTCGCTGCGAAATCCCGCCGCCTGGAACAACGTCTTCGGTTTCCGAACTTCATTCGGCCGCGTGCCGTCGCAATTTTACGAAGTTTTCATCCCGTCGATCTCGGTGCGCGGCCCGATGGCGCGGACGGTGCCTGACCTTGCGATGTTTCTGTCGGTGATTGCCGGATACGACGCGCGCACGCCGCTTTCGATTCGCCAGGATCCGGCCGAGTTTGCCGGCCCGCTCGAGCGCGATTTCAAAGGCATCCGCATCGGATGGGCCGGAGACTTCGGCGGGAGCGTCCCGTTCGATCCGGGCGTACTCGATCTCTGCGGGAGCACGCTCAAGGTATTCGAGTCGCTCGGGTGCATCGTCGAAACCGCGACGCCCGACTATCCAATCGAGCCTGTGTGGCAGAGTTGGATGAAGCTGCGAGGCTGGCAAATCGCCGCCGAATTCCGAGCGAACTATCCCGATCCCGCCCAGCGCGCACTGATGAAACCGGAACTGCAGTGGGAGATCGAGAATGGACTGAGGTCAACGCCTATGGAAGTTGCGGTCGCGTCCAGGACGCGCACGGCCTGGTACCATGCGATGCGCACATTCTTCGAGAAGTACGATTTTATGATCGCGCCCGCCGGCCAGGTGTTTCCGTTCGATGCGACAATTCATTGGCCGAAAGAAGTCGGTGGCGTCGCGATGGATTCCTACCATCGCTGGATGCAAGTGATGATTCCGATCTCGATGTCCGGCTGCCCGGCGCTCAGCGTACCGGCCGGCTTCAGCGACCGCGGCCTGCCGATGGGCGTCCAGATAGTAGGCCCAAATCACGCCGAAATGGCCTGCATGCAGCTCGCACACGCCTATGACCGGGCGACCAACTGGGTAACGAAGCGCCCGCCGTCATTACTTAGTAGCTAATGAAGTAGCTATAGTCAGTCGGCGGCGTGCGAGTCGGCCGGCGCCGCGACCGGACGGCCGACTACGCGGTGCCACAATCGCGACCATCCCGCGCTGACGCGATCCATGTACAGGTAGATTACCGGCGTCGTGTACAGCGTCAGGACCTGGCTCACCAGCAGGCCGCCGACGATTGCGATGCCGAGCGGGCGGCGCATCTCGGATCCGGTGCCGTTGCCGAGCGCGAGCGGCAGGCCGCCGAGCAGCGCCGCCGCCGTGGTCATCATGATCGGACGGAAGCGCAGCACGCACGCCTGGTAGATCGCGTCATGCGGCGACTTGCCGCCGACGCGTTGAGCTTCGAGCGCGAAGTCGATCATCATGATCGCGTTTTTCTTGACGATGCCTATCAGCAGGATGATGCCGATAAGCGCGATCACGCTCAGCTCGATGTGGAACAGGAGCAGCGCGAGTATCGCGCCGACGCCGGCCGACGGCAGCGTCGAGAGAATCGTGATCGGATGGATGTAACTCTCGTAGAGAATGCCGAGCACGATGTACACCGCGAACAGCGCGAAGGCGATGAGGAAGCCTTCGTTCTTGAGCGAATCCTGAAACGCCTGCGCGGTTCCCTGGAACGTTCCGCGAATCCCGGCCGGCATCTGAATCTGCGCTTCGGCCTGAGTGATCGCGTCAACCGCCTCGCCCAGCGCCACGCCCGGCGCCAGATTGAACGAGATCGTCACGCTCGGAAACTGACCCTGGTGGTTGACCGCCAGCGCGGTCATCTGTTGCGCGAAATGCGTGAACGAGCTGAGCCGCACCAACTGCCCGGTGTTCGATCGCACGTAGATCTGGTCGAGCGAGTCGGGGTTCTGCCAGAACTGCGGCGCCACTTCCATCACGACGTGGTACTGGTTCAGCGGCGTGTACATCGTGGACACTTGCCGCTGCCCGAACGCGTCGTAGAGGGTATCGTCGATAGCTTGCTGCGAGAGTCCCAGGCGCGACGCGGTATCGCGATCGACGACGACGTTGGCTTGGAGCCCGCTGTTCTGCTGATCGCTGCTGACGTCGGCGAGGATTTTAATGCTGCGCAATTTCTTGAGCACCTTGGGCGCCCATTGGTTGAGTTCCTTGAGGTCGTCGCTCTGCAGTGTGAACTGGTACTGCGCGTTGCTCATCCTGCCGCCGATCCGCAAATCCTGAACCGCCTGCATATAGAGATTGACGCCCGCGATGTGCGCAACCTCCTTGCGGATGCGCCCGATGATCAGGTCGGCGCTGAGCTTGCGCTCGCTCAGCGGCTTGAGGGCGATGTACATGTTGGCGGTGTTGGTCGCGCCGTTGCCACCGGTGAATGCGATGACGTTGTCAACCGCCGGGTCTTTGTCGATCGTGGTAACCAGTTCGGTCAGCCGCTCCTTCATCGCCTGGAATGAAGTGTCCTGGTCGGCTTGCACCGCGCCCATCAAGCGGCCCGTATCCTGCTGCGGGAAGAATCCCTTCGGCACCACCATGAACAGAAAGACGCTGAGCGCGAGCGTCGCCAGCGCGACCGTCAGAGTGAGCGGCTGATGATCGAGCACCCACAGGAGGCCGCTCTCGTAATGATCGATCATGCCCTGGAAAAATCGCTCGCTGACGACGTACCAGCGGTTATGCTTTTCCTGGTCGTGCGGTTTGAGCAGGTGCGCAGCCATCATTGGCGTGGTGGTGAGCGAAATAACCAGCGACACGAGCACCGCCGCCGACAGCGTGACTGCGAACTCGCGGAACAGGCGGCCGACGATTCCCGACATCAGCAGAATCGGGATGAACACCGCGACCAGCGAAATGCTGATCGAGACGACGGTGAAACCGATGCCGGCGGCGCCCTTGATCGCGGCCTCGAGCGGCGCCATTCCCTGCTCGCGGTAGCGCGAAATGTTTTCGATGACGACAATCGCGTCGTCAACCACGAAGCCGGTGCAAATCGTCAGCGCCATCAGCGATAGATTGTCGAGGCTGTAACCGAGCAGGTACATGATGCCGAAGGTTCCGATCAGCGAGAGCGGAACGACGATGCCCGGTATCAGCGTGGCGCGCAGGTTTCGCAGGAACAGGAATACCACCATGATCACCAGCGAGATCGAGATCAGCATCGTGAACTCGACGTCGTGGACCGAGGCGCGGATGGTGATCGTGCGGTCCAGCACCACGGTGAGATTGATCGCCGGCGAGATCGAGGCGCGCAATTGCGGAATCGCCGCGTAAACCCGATCGACCGTGTCGATAATGTTCGCGCCGGGCTGCCGGAAAACAATGATCAGGACCGCGGGCTTGCCGTCGACCATCCCGGCCGCGCGCACGTTCTCGACCGAGTCCCTGACCAATGCGATATCGGAGAGCTGAACCGCGGCGCCCGAACCGCCGGCGTAGCGAACGATCAGCGGCTGGTAGTCCTCGGCCTTGAGCAGTTGATCGGTCGTGCTCAAGCCCCAGGTCCGGGTGCCGTTGGCCAGTTCGCCCTTGGGCCGGTTCGCGTTGGCCGCGGCCAGGACCGTGCGCACGTCCTCGAGGCCGACGCCGAGATTGTTCATCTGGGATGGATTCAGCTCGACCCGGACCGCGGGCAGCGCACTGCCGCCGACATAGACCTGGCCGACGCCTTCGATTTGCGAGAGCTTCTGCTCGAGGATCGAGTCCGCCGCGTCGTACATCTGTCCCGGGCGCACGGTGTTCGAGGTCAGCGCGAGAATCACAATCGGCGCATCGGCGGGATTGACCTTTCGATAGCTCGGCTTGCTCGGCAGATTCGCCGGCAGTTGTCCGGCGGCGGCGTTGATCGCGGCCTGCACGTCGCGCGCGGCGGCGTCGATGTTGCGGTTCAAATCGAATTGCAAAACGATGCTGGTCGCGCCCAGGTAGCTGGTCGAAGTCAGTTCGGTCAGACCCGCGATACGCCCGAACTGGCGCTCGAGCGGAGTCGCCACCGACGACGCCATCGTCTCCGGACTCGCTCCGGGCAAGTTCGCCTGCACCTGGATGGTCGGGAACTCGACCTGCGGCAACGGCGACACCGGCAGCAGCCGAAACGCGATCACGCCCGACAGTGCGAGCGCGATAGTCAGCAGCGTGGTCGCGACGGGTTTCCTTATGAACGGTTCTGAAATGCTCATGACGCTTGCGCCGGAACGGTTTCCGGAACCACGCCCTTGGTCCGCCAACTGGCAAATCGCGTCGCCATGCGATCGAAGGTCAGGAAAATCACCGGCGTCGTGTACAGTGTCAGCACCTGGCTGACCAGCAAGCCGCCAACGATCGCGATGCCCAGCGGGCGGCGCAACTCGGAGCCGACTCCGGTGCCAAGCGCCAGCGGCAGTCCGCCGAGCAGAGCCGCCATCGTGGTCATCATGATCGGCCGGAAGCGCAGCAGGCAGGCCTGGAAGATCGCCTCGCGCGGCGGCTTGCCGTCCTTGCGCTGGGCTTCCAGCGCAAAGTCGATCATCATGATCGCGTTCTTCTTCACGATACCTATCAGCAGGATGATACCGATTAGGGCGATCACGTTCAGATCCTGGCCGCAAATCATCAGCGCCAGGATTGCGCCGACGCCCGCCGACGGCAGCGTCGAAAGAATCGTAACCGGGTGGATGTAACTCTCGTACAAAACTCCGAGCACGATGTACACGGTGACCAGCGCCGCCAGAATCAGCAGCGGCTCGTTGCTCAACGACGCGCGGAACGCCGCCGCGGTGCCCTGGAACGAAGCCTCGATGCTAGCGGGCATCCCGATTTGCGCGCGCGCATTGTCGATCGCCGTCACCGCGTCGCCCAGCGAGTAGCCCGGCGCGAGATCGAACGAGATCGTCACCGCGGGAAACTGTCCTTCGTGATTGACGACCAGCGGCGCCGCGCCCGGCTCGAAATGGGTGAACGCGCTCAGCGGCACCTCGCCGCCGGTGTTCGATCGAATATAAATGTTGTCGAGCGCGTGCGGATTGCGCTGAAACTGCGGCGCCACTTCCAGCACCACGTGATACTGGTTCAGCTGCGTGAACATCGTCGATACCTGCCGTTGACCGAAGGCGTCGTAGAGCGTGTTGTCGATCATGTTCGGCGTGATACCGAGCCGCGAAGCCGTCAGCCGATCGATGACGATATGCTCCTCCCAGCCGTCGTTCTGCTGATCGGTCGCGAGGTTGCGCAGCGCGGGAATCGTCTTGAGCGTGGCGACCAGCTTTTTGGTCCAGGTGTTCAACTCGGCGGCGTTCGGATCTTCGAGGCTGTACTGATATTGCGTGCGGCTGACCCGATCTTCGACCGTGAGATCCTGGACCGGCTGCAGGTACAGCGTCAGGCCATTGGCGGCCGTCAACTTTGGCGCGAGGCGATCGATCACGGTCGTGATATCGACCTTGCGCACGGCGAGCGGCTTCAGGTTGATCAGGATGCGTCCGCTGTTGACGGTGGTGTTGGTGCCGTCGATGCCGACGAACGAGGACAGGCTCTCGACCGCCGGGTCCTGCAGAATTATTTGCGCCAAAGCCTGCTGCCCGCGCGCCATCGCCGCGAACGACACATCTTGCGGCGCCTCGGAAACGCCCTGGATCACGCCGGTGTCCTGCACTGGAAAAAATCCCTTGGGCACGACGATGTACAGCACGATCGTCAGCACCAGCGTGCCAATCGCGACCATCAGAGTGCCGAATTCGTGCTCGAGAACCCATTCGAGGGTGCGGCCGTAAAGCGCGATGGTGTCTTCGAATATTCTCTCCGATTTGCGATAGAACCAGGTCTGCTTCGCCTCCGGCGTATGTCGCAGCAGTTTCGCGCTCATCATCGGCGTCAGCGTCAGCGAGACCACCGCCGACATCAGGATCGTCACAGCCAGCGTTACCGCGAACTCGCGGAACAGCCGGCCGACGATGTCGCCCATGAACAACAGCGGAATCAGCACCGCGATCAGCGAGACCGTCAATGACAGGATTGTAAATCCGATCTGCTCGGCGCCCTTGAGCGCCGCGTCCAGCGGCTTGTCGCCCGCCTCGATAAAGCGCGAGATGTTTTCGATCATCACGATCGCGTCGTCAACCACGAAGCCGGTCGAAATCGTCAGCGCCATCAGCGACAGGTTGTCCAGGCTGTAGCCGAGCAGGTACATCACGCCGAACGTGCCGATCAGCGAGAGCGGCACCGCAATGCTGGGAATGATCGTCGCCGACAGGCTGCGCAGAAACAGGAAGATGACCATCACCACCAGCGCCACCGTCAGCATCAGCTCGAACTGCACGTCGGCCACCGACGCGCGAATCGTAGTGGTGCGATCGGTGAGTATCTGCACCTTCACCGATGCCGGCATCGAGGCTTGCAAGCGCGGCATCAGCGCCTTGATGCGGTCCACCACCGCGATGATGTTGGCGCCGGGCTGGCGCTGGACGTTGACGATCACGGCCGGCGTCAGGTCCATCCACGCCGCAGCCTTGACGTTCTCGGCGTCGTCGATCGCGTCGGCGACGTCGGAAAGTTTGACCGGCGCGCCGTTGTGGTAGGCGACGATCAGCGGCAGATAATCCTTGGCCGTGAGCAACTGATCGTTGGCGCCGATTGTGTACGCCTGCTGCTTGCCGTCGAAGTTGCCCTTCGCCTCGTTGACGTTGGCGTTTGCGATCGCCGTGCGCAGATCCTCGAGCGTCATGCCGTACGACGCGAGCGAGGTCGGATTGGCCTGGATGCGCACCGAGGGCTTCTGCCCGCCGCCGATACTCACCAGCCCCACGCCCGGAAGCTGCGAAATCTTTTCTGCCAGCCGCGTGTCCGCCAGATCTTCCACCTGATCCAGCGGCAGTTCCTTCGAGGTCAGCGCCAGCGTGAGAATAGGCGCGTCAGCCGGATTGGTCTTGCTGTAAACCGGCGGGTTCGGCAGATCCGCCGGCAGGTAAGTCGCAGCCGCGTTGATCGCCGCCTGCACCTCCTGCTCGGCAATGTCGATGTTCAAGTTGAGATCGAACTGCAGCGTGATGACCGAGGCGCCGAACGAGCTGTTCGACGTCATCTGCGTAAGTCCCGGCACTTCGCCGAATTGCCGCTCGAGCGGCGCCGTCACCGATGACGCCATCACATCCGGACTTGCGCCCGGATAGAACGTCATCACCTGGATCGTCGGGTAGTCCACCTGCGGCAACGCCGACACGGGCAGTTGCTCGTAAGCCACCAGCCCCGCCAGCATCAGTCCGACCATCAGCAGAGAAGTCGCGACCGGCCGCAGTATGAACGGGCGCGAAAGATTCAAGGGGTCGCGCTCCCGGGCGGAAGCGCCGCGGTCTGCACACTCACGCGCGAGCCTTGTTGCAGCTTGTCCACGCCGTCGGTCACGACTACGTCGCCGGCCGCGAGACCCCTGCTGATTGCGATTACTTCGCCCTGCGTTGCTTCCACCGTCACCGGCCGCATCTCGACGGTGTTGTTCGACTTGACGACGTAAACGAACGATCCTTGCTGACTGCGCTGTAGACCGGCCGCCGGAATCAGAATCGTATTGGATATGGTGTTGACCAGCAGCCGCGCATTGACGAACTGATTCGGGAACAGCGCGTTGTCGATGTTGGGGAACGCCGCCTTGAGCTTGATCGTGCCGGTGGACTGATCGATCTGGTTGTCGGTGGTGAGCAGCGCTCCCTCGGCGAGCTTGTGCTTCAGGTCGCGATCGTAAGCCGCGACCGGCAATTGCGGATTGGCCTTCATCGCGGTCTCGAGCCTCGGCAGGTCGTCCTCCGGAATCGAGAAATCGACCGCGATCGGCTGCAGTTGCGTGATCACCGCGAGCCCCGTCGCGTCGGTCGCGTGAATGATATTGCCCGCGTCCACCAGCCGCAGCCCGACCCGACCCGTAATCGGCGCAGCGATCCGGCTGTAGGTCAGTTGCAGCTTGGCGTTATCGACGACGCCCTTGTCGCTCTCGATCGAGCCCGCGTATTGCCCAACCAGTGCCTGCTGATTGTCGAGGTCCTGCCGCGCGATAATTTTCTGATCGTAGAGCTCCTTGTCACGTGCCAGCAGTATCTTGGCGTTCTCCAGCGTCGCCAGATCTTTCGCGAGCGTGCCCTCGGCCTGCGTCAGCTGCACCTGGTACGGCCGGGGATCGATCTCGGCCAGCAGGTCGCCGGCCTTCACAATTTGACCCTCGGTAAAATTTACTTTTATCAGCTCGCCATCGACGCGGCTTTTAACTGTGACCGTGTTGTAGGGAGTCACCGTTCCGATTGCGGTGATGTACTGATTCAAATCGCCCAGCCGGGCGGGCACCGCCGCCACCGGAACGCTCGGATGCGCCAGGGCCGGAGATACCGCGGCCGTGTCAGTGCTGTTGCGGCCCGTCAGAAAATAAATTCCGATGATCGCCGCGGCCAGCACCACCAGCCACGTGCGCCGTCGTTGCATCACTTTGTCGAGCAAGCTGGGACCTTCGGCGTCCTGCAAAAATCGCGAGGCGTTGGGCTTTCCGGTCGTCGGGCCGTCAGAATCCATCATGTTCTCCGTAGCACTCGTAACCAAACTATCCGGGGTCTATTCTTGCAATTTTGGACTCACCAGTCCATATTTCGGATATGCTCCGCATAACCAGCGGTTTGCCAATAGCGATGATGAAGCTACGAATCCGATGATTGCAGGTTTCCAATTATGAGCGTAAAGCGGCTTTCGGTTTCGCCACCGGTTCGCCGCAAAGACGGCCGCGGCAGGCCGTCAACTCCATTCCTGCGTGAGAGAATACTCCAAAGCGCCGCCGAACTCTTCGCCGACCGCGAATTCGATCTCGTGCTGATCGACGAAGTCGCCGCGCGCGCCGGCGTCGGCAAGGGCAGCGTTTACCGCCAGTTCAGATCGAAAGAGGAACTCTATGCGGCCGTCGTGATCGATGGCTTCACGGAATTACAGCGCGAAATCCGCACGGCGCTGCCGGGATGCATCTCGATGCGCGAGCAGATCGCGACGATCGTACGGCACACCGTCAGATTCTTCTGGACGCGGCGCCAGTTCTTCGCCCTGTTGCGCGATCCCAAGGCGCTGCCACCCTCGCAGGAGCGCCAGTATCGCGCCCAGCGCAACGACTTGTCGCGGCTGATCAGCGGCGTGCTCGACGAAGGCATCAGGCGCGGCGCGATGCGACCAGGGATGGACACTCGCGTCGCGGCCGAAGCGCTGCTCGGCATGGTCCGCGGCATCAACCGCTACGGCCGCGAGTACACCACCCCCGATCGCGCGGTCGATACCGTCACCTCCATCTTCCTCGAAGGATGCGCCGCGCGCTAACATCGCCTCGATTCAAAAGCTCGAAGAGGCTCACATGCAGAATCTGCTGCCGCTCGCGGAAAAAATCGGCGCGATGCTCAAAGACCGGCGCGAGAATATCGCTGTCGCCGAATCCACCACCGGCGGCCTCATCTCAGCCGCACTGCTGAGCGTCCCGGGCGCGTCGGCGTACTTCATCGGCGGCGCCGTCGTTTACACGCTCAAAGCGCGGCGCGCGATGCTCGAAATTCCCGACTCCGCCTTCGCCGGCATCAAGTCGGTCACCGAACAAGGGGCGATGATCCTCGCGCGCGCCGCCCGCACCCGCTTCGCAGTCACCTGGAGCATCGCGGAAATAGGCGCGAGCGGCCCCACCGGCAATCGCTACGGCGACGCCGCCGGCCACAGTTGCGTCGCAATCGCCGGCCCGGTCGAGCGCTCGCTCACCGTCGAAACCGGCAGCCCCGACCGCCTCGCCAACATGCGCACCTTCAGCGCCGCCGCCTTGAATCTTCTGACCGAATGCATGTCGTCTTCCTCCTAACCTCTCCCTTACATAAAGGAGAGCCTTGCATAATATGCGCGCGCATTCGGAGCAGAGGCAGAATCTTGAATCGCGCGCCACAAAAGGCGCGCTGTATAAGGACCCTCACCTTCGATCCTCTCCCATTCTGGGAGAGGGGAAGAATTTAGTGGCGTTCGTGGACGTATAGGCCTGGGGCTGGTTCGCCGGCCTTGTATAAATCGCTGCCTAGCGTCTTTGGCGCGGGGCGCTCGTTGCCGGAGCGGGCAGCGACCCACTTGATCCAGTGATCCCACCACGTGCCTTTGTTCTCGACTGCGCCCTTCGCCCATTCGTCGGGATCTTCCGGGAGGCGCGCGCCGATGTAGTAGCGGGCTTTGAAGTTGCCCGGCGGATTGACGAGGCTTTGGATGTGGCCGCTGGAGCCGAGCACGAATTCGATTCGACCGCCGAACATCCGGGTCGCGCGGTAGCATGCGCGCCATGCGCAGATATGATCGGTCATGCCGGCGACGAGGTAGAGATCATTTTTCACCGCCCGCAGATCGATCGGAGTGCCCAGAACCGAAACGTCGCCGCCGTGAGTCAGTGGATTTCTGAGAAACAGATCGAGGAAGCCCGCGTGCAGCCTGGCGGGAAGATTGGTCGCGTCGGCGTTCCAGTACAGGATGTCGAACGGCGCGGGATCGTTGCCGAGCAGGTAATTGTTGACCCAGTAGTTCCACACCAGATCGTTCGGACGCAGCCATGCGAACACGCGCGCCATGTCGCCGCCGTCGAGCACGCCCTTTTCCGCCGAGCGATCGCGCGCCGCCTTGATCGCGTCCTCGGTCGCGAACATTCCGGTCATCGAGGGCAGGCTCGTGTCAAGCATCGTGACCAGCAGCGTGACCGCGTTGACGCGCTTGTCGCCCACCGCCGCGAGATGCCCGAGCATGAGCGACGTCGTGATGCCGCCGGCGCATACGCCGAGCACATTGCAATCGGGACTGCCGGTAATCTCGCAGGCCGCCGCGATGGCGTCCTTGCACGCCGTCACGTATTCGTCGAGTCCCCAATCGCGATCGCGCGGGGTCGGATTGCGCCAGCTGATCGTGAACATCGGGATGCCGTGCTTGACCGCGTACTCGACGAAGCTGCGGCCCGGCGCCAGATCCATGATGTAGAACTTGTTGATCTGCGGCGGGATGAATAGCAGCGGGCGCTCGTAAACCTTGTCGGTCGCGGGCGCGTACTGGATCACCTCGCAGACCGGGCTGCGGAAGACCACCGCGCCCGGCGAGAGCGCGAGATTCTTGCCGACTTCGAACGGCCGCTTGTCCACCGTCGAGGGCATCCCGCCGTTGCTCCACAAATCGCCGACGAAGTTGCGCAGCCCCCACAGCACGCTCATCCCCGCCGTGTCGAAGGCGCGCTTGAGCGCACTGGGGTTCAGCCAGAACGCGTTGGTCGGCGCGAGCGCTTCGGTCATCAGCGTCACCGCGAACTTCTGCTGCTCGACTTCCTTCCACTCGACGCTTTCGTCCTGGTTGACGAGGTCGTGCATCGCAGCGCGCCACGCGAGATAGGTCTGCATCATGCGATGGTAAAGTGGATGCTGCGTCCATGCTGGATCGCCGAAGCGCCGGTCGCCCGCTTCAGGAGCCACCGAGGAAATGCCCGCCGCGATCTGCCCCAATTCGAGCCACAGTTCGATCGCGCGCGAGGCAACCACGGTCGGTTGCGACGCGATATGCGTCATCAGGGTCGTCAAGGTGCCGAGCACCTGCGTGGCGTCGAGGCCGACGAAGGGATTCGCGCCCAGCAGCGCGTTCAGCGCGGGATGGTTTTCCTCGGGGGTCAGGATTTCAGGCTGACGTTTTGCCGCACCGTCCATTTCGCTACCTCCTGTGCCGACCGCTAGCCTAACAGTTCGAGGCCGTGCTCGAACATTCGCGGCGCGGACAGCGCCGTGTCCTCCCACAACGGATCGTGACGCTTGCCGCGCCGATGGAGCATCAGGTTAAAGCAGGTGATCACGCCGAAGCGATAGCCAGCGAATGCGCGGAACCATCGCACTTCGGGCAGCGCGACCGAGAAGCCGGCCGCCTCAGCGTACGTATCGACGATTTCGTCGGCGTTCAGGATCGAGCCGCGGCCCGGGTCAACTCCGACCCAGCTTGCTGGATCGGAAAAAAAGCAGATCCATCCCAGGTCCAGCAGCGTCGCACCGATCAGCGAGATTTCCCAATCGATCAACGCGACGACACGTTCCTGGTCGAACAGCACGTTCGACCATTGGAAGTCGCCGTGGACGCATCCGATGCGCGCGCCGGCGGGCAGGCTCGAGCGCAGGCGCTCGCGCAGTTCGGGTGCGCGCGCGACGACCGCGGGATCGAGCGTCGGGCGGTCGAGCAGGTAGTCGAGGCGCTTGAGCTCCTCGCTCAGCGCGAACGGCTCGCCCCACGCGGCGCGGCGCGGCTCCCAGGCGACGTTGTGCAGCGCCGCCATCGTCGCGATCCCGTTGCGCGCCAGCCGTTTCAGGTGCGCGAGCGGCAGTGTCGATTCGCTTAGCTTGAAGCCCTCGACGAATCCGCCGACGAAGTAAGGACGGTCGAAAAACTCGGGCTCGTCGCCGTACCAGATGATCGGCGGTACCGCGACCGGCGTGTCGGCCAGCGACGCCATCACGCGCGCCTGCCGCACGATGTCGGCGGGGCCGGAAATTTTCACGCCGGGTGGCGCGATGCGTACGACGTATTTCCCCGCCGGCGTTGCGCCGCGCTCGCTGCGCTCGAGGACAAAGCTGTAGCTGAATCCGGCGTGGCCCGGCAGCGATTCGAGCGAATGCGTTCGCGCGCCGGCGTCGCCGGTCCTGGCGCGCACCAGCGCAGTGAGTTGCGTAGTTACCTGTTCGATATTTCCGGGCATCGCGGTGCGATCTCGCCGGCTACCCCTTCATCCCGGTTTGCGCCGACGCCGGATGCAGGCTCGACTTGGCGCTCGGCCGCGAATCGACGCGCTTGAACCATGCGTTCACGTTCTTCAGCGACGGATCGAGCGGCTGCTTGACGCTGGCGCCAAAATCAAGCGCGCAATACAGAATGATATCGGCGACCGTGAAACGATCGCCCGCGATAAATTGCCTGCCCTCGAGCAGCCGGTCCAGCCACTTGAGCTTATCCTGCACCGCGGCCTTCATCCCGGGCGCCGCCTCCGGCAGGATGCGCATCCGATCCTTGAAGAGCTGCGCGCCTTCGGAATAGCGAAACGCGTTGTAGAGATGCTCCGTGATCAGCAGCTCGACGCGGCGCTGCCACTGGCGGGTCTCGGCGCGTTCTTCGGCGGTGGTGCCGATCAGCGCCGGCGTCGGATGCTTCTCTTCGAGGTATTCCCAAATCGCAACGGTCTCGCCGATACACTTGCCGTTGTCGAGCTCGAGCGCGGGCACCTGCCCGCCAGGATTGCGATCGGTGTAGGGCGGCTTGCGATTTTCCGCCGCCATCATATCGACGTTCTTCGTCGGGATCGCAATTCCCTTCTCGGCCAGAAACATTCGCATCGCGCGCGGATTGGGTCCAAAAGCGTCGTAAAGCTGCATGATTGATTGCCTCGGAAAAAAGTAGATTTGCGAATGGCGACTATACAACAGGCGGCTCAACAGCGGGAACCCGAAATCAAGGGCATGTTGCGCTGCAATGAAGCGGTCATGTAGGAGTTTGCTGATGCGATTTTGTCCGCAATGCGGCGCGCCCCTGCTGGCCGGGGCAAAATTCTGCGTGGAGTGCGGCCGCGCACTCGACGTTGCGGCGTCGGGCGCGGGCGAAGCGGGCACGCCGAGGGGCTCCGCAGGCGGCGCCCGCAACACTATTACGACGGCGTTCGTGTTGGTGTTCGTCACTATCACCGTTGTCGGCCTGGCGGTGGCCGCGTGGATAATGATGAAGACGCCGGAAGTAGTGCGCGAGCAAGTCGCCAGTGCGCCGCCTGCCGCGGTTTCCCCGAGCGGCGGCGCTTCCAGCGGCACTTCCGCGTCGAGCACGCCTGGCGCGCCCGGCCAGAATGTCACGGCGAATCCTGCGGCGGGTGGAAATCAAAACGGCGGTCTTCCGCCAGGACATCCCACCATCGAACTGCCGACCGAGGCGCGCAGTTTTGTCGATAAGATCGAGCGCGACGCGATCGCGAAACCCAAGGACGTTACGGCTTGGAACAAATTCGGCGCAGTCTCGATGCGCGCGGCGATGTTCGACCAAACGTATTACGGCAAGGCCGAAGAGGCTTACGCCCATGTGCTCAAACTGGATCCCGACAACCTCGACGCGCTCCGCGGCATCGGCGATATCGACTACGACAAGCAGCGTTATGATGAAGCGATCGCGGCGTACGAGCACTACCTGAAGAAGAAGCCGGACGATCCGGAAGTTCGCACCGACCTCGGCACGATGTACCTCTACACCGGCAACGCCGATCAGGCGGTGGTGCAATACAAGAAGGCGATCGCCGCCAAGCCGGGATTTTTCCAGGCGTACTACAACATGGGAATCGCCTACGCGCAGATGAACAAGCCCGATGACGCGGCTGCCACGTTCAAGCAGGCGATCGCGCTCGCGCCCGACGACACTGCGCGCGATCAAGTAAAAGCCCTGCTCGCGAAACTCAGCGGTGCGCCCGCGGCGAGCGCGTCGATGCAGGCGGTGTCCGTGGCGACACCGGCAGCGGCGGCAGCGGCCAAGAGTCCGGCGGCGGCCGCCTCTCCGGCGGCGGCGGCAGCGGTCGCCGCGAAATCATCCGCGTCGCCGGCGGCTTCGCCGAAGTCGAGCGAAGACGATTTTCACGACGCGCTCGAAACGATGGTGCGCGGCCTGCCGATCGCGGGGCCCAAGGTCACCACCGTCGAGTGGCCCGACAAGCTCAAGGCCAAGGTCTTTATGGACAACTTTCCGATGGATCAAATGCCGCCGTTTGCGAAGGCCAAGTTTCTGACCGATCTGAAGGCGGGAATCGACAGCGCCAAGAAAGATAACAACATTTCATCGCCAGTCGAAGTCGATATCGTTGACGGCGCGAGCGGCAAGGTGATGGAAACGATTACTCAGTAACTAATGCGCGAATAGCCAGTCGCGCGATGGAGCCGGATGCAGGGAAAACTGGTCAGGCTGCGCGCTTACGAAAAGGCCGATGCCGACGCTCTGTTCCGATGGTTCTCGGACGAGGAAGTCACGCGATGGCTGGGGCCGCCTAATCTTCCGTCGCGCGCGCAGCAGGAAAAGTTCATCGAGCTGGCATCGGCGGGCGCCGCCGACGCGAAATACTTTGCGATCGAGACGCTCGACGGCAAGCTGGTCGGCGACACCGGGATCAGATTCATCGACTGGAAGAGCCGCAAGGCTGAATTCTTCATCACGATCGGCGAGAAACAGTGCTGGGGCAGGGGTTTCGGCACCGACGCGCTCCGAATCGTGATTCGCCTGGCGTTCGACAAAATGAACCTGAATCGATTGTGGCTCTCAGTGCTGGCCGACAATTCACGCGCGGTCCGCTGCTACGAGAAATGCGGCTTCGTCCGCGAAGGGCTGCTGCGGCAGGAAAGTTTCGTCGATGGAAGGTATCGCGACGTTCATTTGATGGCCCTGCTCAGAGAGGATTACGATCGAATTCGAGGTGCATGACGATGGCATCGAAATCTTTGGAGCGGCTGCAAAAGGTCGGCGACCGGCAGACTCTGAGCCTTACTCACTACGGACGCAAAAGCGGCCGCCCCTACGAAGTGACTATCTGGTACCTGGTTGACAAGGACGGGCTGTACCTGGTCTCGGCGAACGCCGCGCGCAGTTGGGTGCGCAACGTGAAGGCGCGGCCGACGGTCGGACTTCGCGTCGGCGACGAAGTCTTCAACGGCAACGTTCGCTCGATTACCGACAAGCAGGAACGCGACAAGGTCAACGCCCTGACGCTGCGCAAGTACTGGTACGTCGCGCCAATGCTGCGGCTGGGACAGTTCCTGATGTCGATGGGAATGGTGCGCGACAACACCGCCGCCTTCGAGGTGATCCTCGCGGACGACTAGCGATTGTCAGGTCGGTTCGCCGCCTTCGGCAACGCGCTTGAGGCTCTCGACCCAGTTCTGATGTCCGCGCTCGAGCATCGGGCGCAAATACCACCACGCGAGTTTCGGCACGATCCCGTTCTGGCATTCCTCGGTGATGACGCGGCATCCGCCGCCGCCATCAGGCTCGATTAGCCAGCCGTGATAGGCGCTCAGCACTCCATGCGCGTCCCATCCAAGTTCATGCGCAGGTTCGAACACGATCACACGGCTGGTAACGGTCGCGCCAAAGGTCTTCCACTTGAATTCAGTATCAACCGCAAGGTCAGGCGGATTGCCGCGAAGAAAGTTCACGTTGGCGCTGTTGCTGTACCACTCAGGCCACTTCACCGCGCGAATCAGCCATCGCCAGACGCGCTCAGGCGGCGCGGCAATCGCAATCTCGTTGCACGCATAGACAGATGAGTTCTCAGGTTCAAATCCGGCCGGCCATTTCATCGCGATGCTTGCTCCTCCCGATCGAGCCACTTCGTTTATCCACAGATCGTACAGTTTTTCCACAAATGCATGCTTGCAGAACTTCGCACTCGAATTCCTCCGCACTATGATCGGCGCACGATGACGAAAAAGGAAGCCAAGCGGCGCCTTGAGAACCTCGCGCTCGAAACCGGGCACAAGCGGAATTATTACGTCAAGCGGGCGCTGGTCGAATTCCTCGATCGCAACGAGCATCGTCTCGGCCACCGGCCAACCCGCACGACCGGTTTCTCTGTCCTGGACGAGATCCCCTGCCGCCCGAACCGATACCCGTCCTGACTCTGTCCAGGGCGAAAACAGCACTTCTGTATCGACACTATGCCCGTAAGAGCATAGACTGAAACCCGTGGCGCTTGGAAAGGCGGAAACGCTCAAGCCGCTAGTGTGGGTTCGAAGCAGCAAAGACGATCTGAAAAGGTTCCCGCGAGTCGCGCAGTCCCATCTGGGATTTGCCCTCAAGGTCGCGCAAAGCGGAGGTAAACACCCTGACGCAAAGCCGATGAGAGGATTCGGCGGTGCCAGCGTGATCGAGATTGTCGAACACTACGATGGCGATACGTATCGAGCTGTCTATACGGTGAAGTTTGTTGAGGCGATTTATGTTCTCCATGCTTTTCAAAAGAAGTCCAAAACAGGTATCGCCACGCCGAAACACGATCTCCGTCTAATAGAAGAAAGACTAAGGCGCACCAGGGAGTTGCACGCGCTCAGGGCTGACGACAAGGCAAGACAATGAGCAAATCTATCGATTACGAAGTGAGCAGCGGAAACGTCTTTCGGGATCTCGGACTGCCTGATGCGGACGAGCTCGACATCAAGGCGAACCTCGCGATCAAGATCAGCCAGATCATTGCGCGGCGCGGACTCAGCCAGGTCAAAGCAGCGGCCGTGCTCGGAGTCGATCAGCCCAAGGTCTCGGCTATCGTCAGAGGGCGCCTGGAAAAATTCTCCATCGAGCGGCTCTGTGAACTCCTGACCCGACTCGGCTGCGATGTGAACATTCGCGTGCAGGAAAGAAGTAGGTCAGCGCGAGGCAGGATGCGGATTCAGATTGCCAGCTGAGGGCCGAACTCGGCGAACCCGGCACTGACGAATCCCATGATCGACGCGAGCTGGTGTAACCTCCTAGGGCCTTTCCCAATGTGGGAAGCGGAACGCACTTCATTGTTGGGCAGTTTCATGCCTGACGTCGAAGGACCTTCATATAGGTACGGTCACTTTCCTTAGTCTCCCAGGCGTCCTTAATGAAATCTGTAAGTTTAGGTAGATCTTCTTCGACGCTTGTACGCCAGAGGTTGGGATTGTACTCGTACACTCTTATCACATTGTCTACGTCGAATATTTTTCCCGTGCCGACATCTAATAGAGTCGCCTTAAGTAATTCGGGGGCTGGGATTGCTCCCAGCCCCCTGCCGTCACCACATCCGCCGCCCCACCACATCCTGTTAGGGCGCGAGTCCTGTCGCGCCTGGTCTAGTAAGTGGGTCCCGGAGAATTCTTCATCACCATTTTCTCCGAGCACTGGCTGAAACTTTCTGCGCCGCAAATGGCAAAATCCGCGTCCGCATCCACCGCACCATCGCCAGCCTCGTCGAAAACCGCCTCCCCACCTGATTCCCCGGGACCCTTGAAACTCCTTTCCTATGAGCACCCGCTCGTCGTGCCGCAGTTCATGCATTTGTAGCAAGCGCCGTTGCGCACCATTATGCTGCCGCAGTCCGGGCATGGCGGCGCGTCTGCCTGGTTGATGAACGCCTGCCGGATGCCGTTGTCTTTGCCGTCGCGCAAACTGGCGACTGGAGCCATCGCGACGTGCGCGACCTCCGACTTTGCGGTCAGGCTCTTTTCGGTCTCTATGATTCCAACTTCGCGCTTGGCTTCTTCGTCGAGAAACTTCGACGCCATCCAGCGGAACAGGTAGTCGATGATCGACTTGGCGTACGGAATCTGCGGATTCTTGGTGAATCCCGACGGCTCGAAGCGCATGTGCGAAAATTTATCGACCAGGAACTGCAGCGGCACGCCGTATTGCAGCGCAAACGAAATCGCCGTCGCGAACGAGTCCATCAGGCCTGAGATGGTCGATCCCTGCTTCGACATCGTGACGAAAATCTCGCCCGGCGTCCCGTCCTCGTACATGCCGACCGTGATGTAGCCTTCGTGGCCGGCGATATCGAATTTGTGCGTGATCGATTTGCGCTCGTCAGGCAGCTTGCGCCGCTGCATCCGATCGTCCGCCTGCGCGATCGACGCGACCGCTTCCACCGCTTTCTCGACGTCCTTCCTGCCGGTGTTGAGCGGCTGCGTGCGCTTCGAGCCGTCGCGGTAAATCGCGACCGCCTTGAGCCCGAGCTTCCACGCGGTGACGTACGCCTCGGCGACTTCGTCCACCGTCGCTTCCGCCGGCATGTTAATCGTCTTGGAAATCGCGCCCGAGATGAACGGCTGCACCGCGCCCATCATCTTGATGTGCCCGTTGTAGTGAATCGTGCGGGCACCGGCGCGCGGCTTGAACGCGCAATCGAAAACCGCGAGATGCGCGTCGGCGAGCTGCGGTGCGCCTTCAATCGTCTCGTTCTCGTCCAGGTACTCGACTATTTCCTGTACTTCCTTCGAGTCGTAGCCGAGCCGCTTGAGCGCGCGCGGCACCGTGCCGTTGACAATCTTCAGCATCCCGCCGCCAACCAGCTTTTTGTACTTGATCAGCGCGATGTCGGGCTCGATGCCGGTCGTGTCGCAATCCATCATGAACGCGATGGTGCCGGTCGGCGCGATTACGGTCGCCTGCGAGTTGCGGTAGCCGGCCGCGGTGCCGAGCTTGAGCGCGTCGTCCCACGACTCGCGCGCGGCGCGGATCAGGTCCAGCGGCACGTACGACGGATCGAGCTTGTAGGCGGCGGCCTTGTGGCGCTCGATCACTTTGAGCATCGGCTCGCGATTGGGCGCGTAGCCGGCAAACGGGCCCATCTGCTCCGCGACGCGCGCCGACTGCAGATAGGCCTCGCCCGTCATCAGCGCGGTAATCGCGGCGGCGTAGCTGCGGCCCTGGTCGGAGTCGTACGGCATCCCGAGCGCCATCAGCAGCGCGCCGAGGTTCGCGTAGCCAAGCCCGAGCTCGCGGAACGCGCTGGCGTTCCTGGCGATCTCGTCGGTCGGGTACGAAGAATTATCGACGATGATATCCTGCGCCGTGATCAGCACGTCCACCGCGTGGCGGAACGCGCGCACGTCGAACTCGCCGCGCTCGTCGATGAACTTCATCAGATTGATCGACGCGAGATTGCAGGCCGAGTTGTCCAGATGCATGTACTCGCTGCACGGATTCGACGCGTTGATGCGCCCGCTGGCGGGGCAGGTGTGCCACAGGTTGATAGTGGTGTCGAATTGCATGCCGGGGTCGCCGCACGCGTGCGCGGCCTCGGCGATCATGTGGAGCAGCTTGCGCGCGGAGCGGGTTTCGGCGACTTCGCTCGACTTGACGAAGTGCGTCTGCCAATCGGCGTCGTCGAGCACGGCCTGCATGAAGCCGTCAGTCGCCCGCACACTGTTGTTCGCGTTCTGAAAGAAGACGGAGCCGTAAGCCGGGCCGTCGAGCGAAGAGTCGTAGCCGGCCTCGATCAGCGCCCACGCCTTGCGCTCTTCTTCGACTTTGCACTTGATGAAATCTACGATGTCGGGATGATCGGCGTTGAGCACGACCATCTTGGCCGCGCGCCGCGTCTTGCCGCCCGACTTGATCACGCCGGCGCTCGCGTCGGCCGCCTTCATGAACGACAACGGTCCCGACGCGGTGCCGCCCGCCGAAAGTTTCTCGCGGGATCCGCGCAGCGCCGACAGGTTGACACCCGCGCCCGAGCCGCCTTTGAAGATCATGCCTTCGTTGCGGTACCAGCTCAGGATCGAATCCATGCTGTCCTCGACCTTGAGGATGAAGCATGCGGAGCACTGCGGCTTGGCCTCGATGCCGACGTTGAAATAGACCGGGCTGTTGAACGACGCGTTCTGGTTGAGCAGCAGGTACTTGAGTTCGGCGTGGAACGTGTCGCGCGCGCCGGCGTCGGCGAAGTAACCCTGCTTGTCGCCCCATCCGCTGATGGTATCGACGACGCGCGAGATCAGTTGACGGACGCTGTGCTCGCGGCGCGGCGTGCCGAGCGGTCCGCGGAAATATTTCGAGACGACGACATTGGTCGCCGTCTGCGACCACGCTCGCGGCACCTCGACGTCTTTCTGCTCGAAGACGACGCGGCCGTCCTCGCCCGAGATTACCGCGCTGCGGAGATCCCAATCGACCTGAGAGTATGGATCGACGCCGGCGGTGGTGAAGAATCGCTCGAGCTTGACCCCGCGGCCGGGCGCCGAAGAATTGACCGGCGCGCCATTGGCGGCAAGGGCGTGGTCGTTTATTTTGGCCTTCGATTCCATCTCAAAATCTATCGCTCCCCCGCCCATCACCGCATCCTCCCCGCCTCAGTTACACGCGCGTTAAGCCCGCATTTAGTTTCACTAGCAGCGTCATCGCTGCGGCCACGCCTTCCAAGCATTCTAGAGTTGTCAAGTGCGTCGTGGGCGACAATATGCGCGCGCCCAGTGCAGTCTGTCAAGCCCCGACCCCCTACAGGTAGTGTATGACAAGCTGTGCACAACCCATATATTAGGTTGTTGATAACTTTTGGTAAATGTTCGCTCCTATTAATAATCGTGACTGACCGATTAGTTCAAATTAGCTAGACTAATAGATATCCTGATCGCTTGGAGTCCGCGAACCTACCGGCGATATGCGTTCCGGCGGTGGCGGCGCTATCGTGCAACAGTGACTCGGAATCGACGGCATAAGGCTCCGGAACAGATCGGCGCAGCGATGCAACCGATCCTCGATCGGATCGATCGCGAAGGTCATTTCGCAATCGTACGGCTGACGAAAGCGTGGCCCGAGATAGTCGGCGAGACGATCGCGCGCCGCACCGAAATCGTGTCGCTGAAATTCCATACCGCGGTGGTGAAAGTTCAGGGCGCGATGTGGATACAGGAACTGAATCTGATGAAGTCGCAGATCCTTGCGCGCGTCACGCAACAAATCGGCGACGACGCAGTGCGAGAACTGCGCTTCGTGCAGGGCCGTTTGAGCCGGCGCGAGAAACCAAAATTGCGCACCGTGCCGCGCGCCACGCGCAAATCGATCGAGCTGCCTGAGCTGAAAGATCCAGAACTGCGCAAAGCCTTCGAGCGACTGATCGAGGCTTGGGGACGCGCTTCGCGCTGACTCTGTTCCCCTCGCCTGAAGGGAGAGGGGTTAGGGGAGAGGTCGCGCCCGGCGCGTTCGCGAATCGGTAAACGGACGCGGCGCGAGTTACGTCATAAATATTGTGAATCCGCTGGAACGCTGGTTCGTACCATATAAACGAGAGATCTGTCGTGGCTGGCGAGGAAACTAAACAAGACCGGACCCTGCATGCGCTTAACCGGCTCGCCTTCGGGCCGCGGCCCGGCGACTTCGAGCACGTCAGCGCGATCGGGCCCGAACGCTACGTGCAGGAGCAGTTGCATCCCGAGTCGATCCCGATTCCCGCCGACCTGGTCGAGCGCGTTGGAGAATTTCGCACGCTGCACATGTCTCCGATCGCGCTGTTCGTCGAATATCAACGGCCGCTGATGCAGCAGCGCAAGCAGGCCAAGGCCGAGGCTGGCGGCGACAAAGCGGACATTAAGGACGCGACCAGGGACCTGCGAATCAAGCAGCGGGTCGTGATGCGCGAGGCGGTCGAGGCGCGGATGATGCGCGCGATCGAAGGGCCGCGCCAGTTGCAGGAAGTGATGACCGCCTTCTGGTTCAACCATTTCAACATTTTCGCCGGCAAGGGCCTCGACCTGATTTGGACCGGATCGTTCGAGGAGACCGCGATTCGGCCGCATACGTTCGGCAAGTTCCGCACCCTGCTCGGCGCGACCGCGCACCATCCGGCGATGATGTTCTATCTCGACAACTGGCAGAACACCGCGCCCGGCAGCCCCGGCTCGAACGGCAAGTTCGAGGGTATCAACGAGAACTACGCGCGCGAGCTGATGGAGCTGCACACGCTCGGCGTCAACGGCGGCTACCATCAAGCCGACGTAATCGCGCTCGCGCACATTCTGACCGGATGGGGATTGCCGAAGCCCGGCGGCGGTGGCGGCAACCGAATGCGTGGCGAGGGCACGGCGGGTGGCGCGATGGGCGGAGCTTTTCCATTCATGCGCCGCCGGCGGAATGTCATGCCGCAGGCAATCGATCCGAGCGGATTTTATTTCGACGAGTCACGCCACGACAATTCTGAAAAAACTTTCCTGGGCCATCAGATCGAAGGCGGCGGAATCGGCGAAGGCGAGCATGCGCTGGATATCCTGGCGCGCAGTCCGGCCACCGCGAATCATCTGAGTTTCGAGCTGGCGCAATACTTCGTCGCCGACGATCCACCCAAAGCGCTGGTCGAGCGGATGGCGCAGCGCTACCTCGCGACCGATGGCGAGATTCGCGCGGTGCTCGAGACGATGTTCACCAGCGCGGAATTCTGGGACCCGCGATATTACGGCGCCAAGTTCAAGACGCCGTACGAGTACGTGGTTTCGTGCGTGCGCGCGACCGGCGTGCCGATTCGCAACTACCGGCCGCTGTACGGCACGATGCAGATCCTCGGCATGCCGCTGTATGCGTGCCAGACGCCCAACGGCTACGCCAATACGCAGGACGCGTGGCTGAATCCGGGCGCGATGATGACGCGGCTCAGTTTTGCGACGGCGCTCGGCTCGGGAAATCTGCCGCTGGAAAATCCGCCGTTCGAGGAAGACGCCGCCGGCGGCGAAATGCATCGCGAGCCGCCGGTGGTGCCGCGCAAAGGCGGCGGCAAAGTGAATATCAAGTTTAATCCGGGACCGCATGGACCGAAGATGACGCCGCCCGATCCGGTGCAGCTGGCGGCGACGCTGGGCGATTATTTTTCACCGGCGACGGCCAGCGCCGTCGAGGCCTCGCCGCCGCAACTTCGCGCGCCGTTGATACTCGGCAGCCCCGAGTTCATGAAGCGCTGAGAGTTCACCATGAAAACCCTTCGAGAAAATGATTCGTGCATCGCGTGCAATCCGCGCACTGCAACCGCTCTCAGCCGGCGCGCGTTCCTGCGCCGCGCGGCGATTCTGTCGGCCTCGGGAATCGTGCTGCTGAGCCCGCATGCGTGGGCTGCGCGCTCGCTCGACTCCTCGAGCAAGCGCCGCCTTATCGTCGTGTTCCTGCGCGGCGCGGTTGACGGCCTCAACGTGGTGGTGCCGCATGGCGAGCCGGCGTACTACGATGCGCGCCCGACCATCGCGATCGGACGCACTGGCGCGGGCGATGGCGTGATCGATCTCGACGGGCACTTCGGAATGCATCCCGCGCTCGCGGCGATGGAGGGCCAATGGCACGACGGCACGCTGGCGTTCGTGCATGCGTGCGGCTCGCCCGACCCGACCCGATCGCATTTCGACGCGCAGGATTTCATGGAGAGCGGCACGCCCGGCATCAAGACGACGCAGGACGGATGGCTGAATCGGTCGCTCGCCGCGATTCCGGGGACGCATGGCCCGACCGAGGCGTTGAGTCTGGGGCCGACGGTGCCGCGGATTCTCAGCGGCAAGATGCCGGTGGCCAACATCGCGCTCGGACGCGCCGCTGAAAAACCGATGCCGATGGACCGGCCGGTGATCGAGGCGGCGTTTGACAAGATGTACGTCGGCAACGATTCCATTAGCCGCGCGTACCGCGACGGACGCCAGGCACGCATGCGCCTGATAAGCGAACTGACGCAGGATATGACGGAGGCCAATGCGGGCGCGCCCTCGCCGCAGGGTTTCTCCGACGATACCGACCGGCTCGCGCGCCTCATCGGGCGCGATCCCACGATTCGCGTCGCCTTCATGGCGCTCGGTGGCTGGGATACGCACGTCAGCGAAGGCGCAGCCACCGGTCAGCTCGGGTACCATCTGAAGCCGCTCAGCGAGGGCCTCGCGAGCCTCGCGAAAAATCTTGGCCCGAACTATCAGGACACCGTCATCCTCGTGATTTCGGAATTCGGCCGCACGATGCATGAAAACGGCAACGGCGGCACCGATCACGGTCACGGCAACGTGATGTGGGTGATGGGCGGTCCGGTGAAGGGTGGCAAAGTGTACGGCAAATGGCCGGGCCTCTCGACCGCGAGCCTCTACCAGGAGCGCGATCTCGCGATCACAACCGACTTTCGCGAACCAATCGCAACGGTGCTGGGCTCGCACATGAAATTTACCGATGCGCAGATCGATCGAGTATTCCCCGGCCGCCCGCGCTCCAACGGCAACGTCGATGGATTGATCAAGGGGTGAACGCCGCGGAATCGTTCTTCACCCCGGGATTCTTCGCTGCGCTCAGAATGACACAAGAACTGAATGACGCAGGAAAAAGAACCTGAGAGCAAAATGGCGTCCTCGCCATTTTGCGATTAGGCTCTTTTCACCGGGTGCAGGGGTCACCCCTGCCCAGGGAGGTGCGGAACCCACGGCGGATTCCGCATTAAATAAAGTGATTTACCCTTCCCCGTTTGCGCTGAATGCTCCCACTCGCGAATAATCGTGGGCATGGAATATGACGTAGTTGTTCGCAATGGCGTTGTGGTCGATGGCAGTGGCACGGCGCGATTCAAAGCAGATGTCGCGATCAAAGATCGCAAGATTGCCGCGCTCATCGATCCTGCTGATGCCGCGACTGCTTCCGCTGCGCGCGAGATCGATGCTACCGGGCTTGCGATTGCGCCGGGCTTTATCGATCTGCACTCCCACTCGGATTGGGTGCTGCCGATTGCCGATCATGGGCAAATTCTGAAGCCGTTTCTGCTGCAAGGCGTGACGACCTTTGTCGGCGGCAATTGCGGCTTCTCGGTGGCGCCGGTGATGCGCGAGCGACAGCGGATGCTCGACGAGTCGGGACGGCTATGCGCCGAGCGCAAGTTCGACTGGGAATGGGACGACGTCGCGGGGTTTGCCGCGTATCTGAAACGGCAGGGGCTCGCGCTCAACGTCGCGCATCTGGCGGGGCACGGCAGTATTCGGCTCAGCGTGATGGGCTCGAGCTCGGCCGAACCGACGGCGGAGCAGTTGCGTGCGATGCAAGCGATGGTCGAGCGCGCGATGGCTGACGGCGCGGTCGGGCTGTCGTGCGGGCTCGGCTATTTTCCCGGGATGATCGCGAAGCCGGCCGAGCTGGCCGCGCTTGCGCGCGTGGCCGCGGCGGCGGGCGGCGTGCTGACTTCGCATCTGCGCGCGTACTCGGAGCGCTCATTGTTTTTCGACAGCCGGATTCCGCACAACATCCTGGCCGTGCGCGAGATGGCCAACGTCGCGCGCGAGGCGGGCGTGCCGCTGCAAGTCTCGCATCTGATTTTTGTCGGCCGGCGCACGTGGAAGACGGTGGACGACACCATTGCCGAAGTCGAGCGTCACCGGAGCGACGGCGTCGATATCGCGTTTGACACTTTCCCCTACACCTGCGGCAACACCACGATTCGCGTGATTTTTCCGGCGTGGGCGCAAACCGGACTCGAGGCTCTGCTCGATTCATCGGACGGATGGAAGAAATTGCACGACGGCTTTCAGCCGCTCAAGTCGTTTATCGCGGACTCGGTCCAACTGATGTGGGCGGTCAAGCCCGAGCTCAGTTATCTCGAAGGCATGTTCTTCGGACAGATAGCCGACGAACTGAAACTCGATCCGATCGACGCTTACCTGACCGTGACGCGCGAAAGCGGGACGCGCGCGCGCGTGCTGAACCATCTATATAGCGGCGACGATTTCGGCGACGAGCATGCGCTGCAGGAGGCGATGCGCCATCCGCTGAACCTGTTCGAGATGGACACGATTCTCACCTCGCATGGGCATCACAATCCCGCGAGCTTCGGCACCTATCCGCGAATTTTGGGGCACTATGTGCGCGAGATGAAACTGCTGACGCTCGAAGACGCGGTGCACAAAGCGACCGGCATGGCGGCGAAGCGGATGCGCCTCGGCGCGCGCGGCCTGGTGCGTCCCGGCTACGCGGCGGACCTGGTGATATTCAATCCGGAATCGATCGGATGCGCCGCGGATTCGAGAACGCCGACGACCGCACCGGTCGGCATCGAGCACGTAATGGTGAATGGAACCGCGGTGGTGACGCAGGGCAAATGGTGCGGCGACGGCGTGATGGCCGGCGAGTGGATCGGGAGGGGGTAAGCGCGTTTAGATTTGCGCCCAGAACCCTCACCCAACCTCTCCCGTGAAGGAACGGGCGAGGGATCAGAGTCAGCGCTCCATATCGGACATCTTCTTGTCCATCTCGCGCAGCTTGGCGAGCTTCTGATCGGTTGGCTCGTTGTCTTTGTTGGTATTCGCGGCGACTGTTTTCGCGCGCTCGGTCGGCATCTCGCCGCTGACCTTTTCCAGCGCTTCCTTGGCCAACCGCCGCACCATCGGGCTTTGATCCTGCGCGACGACCGCGTTCAGCAGCGGGACCGCCTTGTCGGAGCCGATTTCGCCAAGCGCGAAGACCGCGGTGCCACGACCGCGCTCATCCTGATCTTCGCCGAGGTACTGCATCACCGGCAGCGCTCCCTGCGCATCGCCAATCCTGCCGAGCGCCGCCACCAGGTGCAGCTTGACGATGGGCTCGGTGGAACGCAGGAACAGCATCGTGGACATCGGCTGCACCGCGTCGTTCGCTTCACGCGCGCCGAGGATGTCGATGGCCTTTACTTTGACGCGCACGTCGGGGTCGGACATCGAGCCGGTCAGGATCTGATTGACTTCGGGATCCTGGAGATAGCGGAGTCGTTCGAGTTCGCTAACCCGCACGTTGGGATCGGCGTCCTTGAGGCCGAGTTTCACGTCCTTGATGATCTTGAACGGGGTCTCCGCGGACGCGTTACCCTGCATATCGTCAACGCCGGGCTTCACGTTTCCCTGATGCGACATCGGGTTGGAACTGAGTGCGCTGCCCAATCCCTGGCCGCCGTACTGCCCAAAGGCCAGCTGAGGAATGGCAAGCACGACGCCCAGCGCAAGGGCAACTAATGAAGTTCGTGTGTTGGTCATTTCCCGCACCTCGGCAATCGGCCAGAATTATTGGCGATCATGACGGTCAATGCAAGGAATCGCAGCGCGGGGACAAGGCGGGAGAATTGGCGCTGCAATCTGCTCGCGAGCATTGTAATCGCCGCGTTCCTGCTCGTCATCAGCGCGGTGCGGACGCCGATGCCCGCGTCGGCCGCGTCATCGGATTCGACTCCGCCGGCAGAGCCTGTGCCCGCTCACAAGCACAAGCATCGCCATCTGCCCACGCCGGCGCCGACCCCGATGGCGCTACCGCCCGACATCAAGGCCAGGGTGCCGGTGTACAAGCCGGGGCCGATACCGTTTCACGATGGCGAGCAGTTGATCTACCAGGCGTCGTGGGTCGGGATTCCCGCGGCGCAGGCGCGGCTCGAATTCCACGAGCGGCAAAAAAATGATCAGCAGCGATGGCTCGGCGAAATCTGGATCGAGACCAACCCGTTTGCCGATCTATTTTACAAGATGCGCGATTACATGAAGGAGAGCATGGCCGCCGACACGCTCCACTCGAGCGGCGTGTACCTTATCCAGCACGAAAAATCGCGGCTCAACTATTACGACGTGACCATGGACCGGCCGGCGCAGATGGTCACGATGATCAAGAAAAATCACAACGGCACGCAGAGCAAGGAGTACATAGCGTCAGATCCGTGGGGACCGATTTCGGGCGCGATGATGGCGCTGACGCAGGACTTCGCGCCGGGCAAGACCTACGCCTTCGACGTCTTCAGCGGCAGCCAGCGCTACGTCTTCGCCTTCGTGGTCGATAAGCGCGAGAAGATTCACCTCGGCCTCGGCGACTTCGACGCGTGGAAAATCGTGCCCGATGTCTGGTACGTCAGCGACGGCGAGCTGCGCAGCGAGGCGCGCAATACGGTGTTGTGGATCTCGGCCGACCAGCGGCATCTGCCGCTGCGGATTCAGGCGCAGGCGTTCATCGGGTATGTGCGCGCGGACTTGATCGAGATCGACGGCAAGGGCAGCGGCGGCGAGGTCGCGCAGAAAGTGATGGCGCCGCCGGCGGACTGAGCTACTATACTGCATAAGGGGACAGGACGATGCCGAAGAAGCTCGAATTTTTCTACGACTGCTCGAGTCCGTGGACCTTCCTCGCCTTCACCAGGATTGAGGAGGTCGCGCGGCGCCACGATGCGGACTTGATCTGGCGCCCGATCCTCGTCGGCGGGCTGTTCAACACGGTCAATCCGTCGGTGTACGAAGGCCGCGCCAAGCCGGTTCCGGTCAAGGCGAAGTACTACATCAAGGACCTGCGCGACTGGGCGAAATTTTACGGCATCAAAATAGGCAACCCCACCGTGTTCCCGGTCAACTCGGTCAAGGCGATGCGCGGAGCGTTCGTCGCCGACGAGCATCGCGTGATCTCGCGCTATTCCAGGCGCGTGTTCGAGAGCTACTGGGGCGACGACAAGGACATCAGCCAGTACGACGTGATGCGCGAAATCGTGAAGGAGGTCGGCCTCGACGAAAAAGAATTTTTCACGAAGATCGCGTCCGACGAGTACAAGGCCCGGCTGCGCGCGAACGTCGAGGAGCTGATCGCGCGCGGCGGTTTTGGATCGCCGACGATGTTCGTCGAGGGATCGATGTTCTTCGGCAACGACCGCCTGCCACTGGTCGAACACGAGCTGGCGCTCGGAGTCGGCGGGGCGCCGGACCAGGGCGCGGGCGGCACAACCTGATTTCGATCGGGATCAAATGACGCGTTGGGCGGAAGGTCAGGCACCCACGAACCTGCGCGACGACCTCGGGGATCGCGAGGCCAGAGGAGTGCGCGCGTTCGTCGCAATCCGGATGAGCGAGCAGGTCGAGGAATCAGTCGCGCGGACGATCGACGAGCTGCGGCGTCCGCGCGACGGCGTCCGCTGGGTGCCGCGGCCGAATCTGCATATCACGCTCAAATTCCTGGGACCGTCGGTGGATTCGCACCGATTACAGCGGCTCACCGTGGGGCTCCATCAGCTTGCACGAAAGACGGCGCCGTTCGAGATCGCCGCGATTGGAGTTGGCGCGTTCCCCAACCTCGAGCATCCACGCGCGATTTGGGTTGGATTGCACAGTGCGGAAGCGGGCGCACTCACGGCGCTTGCAGCGCGGCTCGAGACGGTGGCGGCCGAGTATGGCTTCGAGCGCGAAAAGCGCCGCTGGAGCGGTCATCTGACTATTGGCCGGGTTCGCGACGAAGCCATCGAGGGCGAACCCCGCGATGCCTTAAACCGGTTGCAGGAGCGCGAGTTCGGCGTCTCGCGAATCGAATCGCTCACGCTCTACCGCAGCCATCTCGGCCCCGACGGGGCCAGCTACGAAGCGCTCGCGACATTTCTGTTCCAATCGCTTTAGCAGGGCGCCTCGGGTCAACATCGAGTCGTCGCGCAGTTGGCTTTTTGTTCTCTTGGTAACACCGGTGGCGTCTTGTCAACACCCCTGTGGACACGGACAGTGGCGCGGATAGAGCTATCGACGGGAGTTTGTGGCAAGATTCGCAGCGCGACAAACTAGTCCCGCATGGGTAAAACACGATGGCGATAGAAATCAAAAGCAAAGCACTCGACCTGGCGTTGAGCCAAATCGAAAAACAGTTCGGCAAGGGCTCGATCATGAAGCTCGGCGAGCAGGCGATTTCCGCCGACATCGCGGTCGTCTCGACCGGCTCGCTCGGGCTCGACGTCGCGCTCGGCGTGGGCGGATTGCCGCGCGGGCGGGTGGTGGAAATCTATGGGCCGGAGTCGTCGGGCAAGACGACGCTGGCGCTGGAATGTATCGCCGAGGCGCAGAAGATGGGCGGCACCTGCGCCTTTATCGACGCGGAACACGCGCTCGACGCCGCGTACGCGCGCAAGCTCGGAGTCAAGGTCGAAGACTTGCTCATTTCGCAGCCGGACAACGGCGAGCAGGCGCTCGAGATCACGGAGACGCTGGTGCAGTCGGGCGCGATCGACGTGCTGGTCATCGATTCGGTGGCGGCGCTGGTGCCGCGCGCGGAAATCGAAGGCGAGATGGGCGAGCCGCAGATGGGATTGCAGGCGCGCCTGATGTCGCAGGCGCTGCGCAAGCTGACCTCGATCATCTCGCGCTCACGCACCATCGTAATCTTCATCAACCAGATCAGGATGAAGATAGGCGTGATGTTCGGCAACCCGGAAACGACCACCGGCGGCAACGCGCTCAAGTTCTATTCGTCGGTGAGACTCGACATTCGGCGCATCGGCACAATCAAGAACGCGACCGAAGTGATCGGCTCGCGCACCAAGGTCAAAGTGGTGAAGAACAAGGTCGCGCCGCCGTTTCGCGAAGCCGAGTTCGACATCCTCTACGGCACCGGCATCTCGAAGGAGGGTGAGCTGGTCGATATGGCCAGCGAACACAACATCATCGAGAAGCTCGGCGCGTGGTACTCATACGGCGGCGAGCGCATCGGACAGGGCCGCGAGAACGCGCGCGACCTGCTCAAGGCAAATCCGAAGCTGGCCGAAGAGATCGAAGCCAAGGTGCGTGAAAAGCTCACCGCCAAACCGGTCGCGCTGCCGCCGGA
The DNA here is from genome assembly GCA_963717005.1 of uncultured delta proteobacterium. GTDB lineage: Bacteria > Desulfobacterota > Binatia > Binatales > Binataceae > Binatus. The sequence goes on along the minus strand of OY970324.1, from coordinate 1,358,428 downwards.
AGCCGCCGTCGAGGAGCCCGAAGAAGCGCCCGCACCATCACCCAGGAAAAAAGGCTGACGATTGTTCCTACATCGCGATGTGGAAATGCGCGAGGATCGCCGGGCCGTTGTGCGAGAGTATCCGCGATAACGCGAACAGCAGGCCGAAGAAAGCGCCGAACAGGCCGCCGTTGACGCGAATCCAATCAAGATGCGTGCGCGTCTTCGATTCGATCTGGATTCTGATCTGATCGTCCGACAGCCGCGCCAGGTTCTCGCGTACCATCAAGGTGATCTGTCCGCGGCTCGATTCCACCGTGCGCCGCACCAGGTTGTCTATTAGCCGCTGCGCAAATTGATTCGCGTAGCTGTCGGGATCGTGCAGCTGAATCCCGAACTCGTGAATCGCACTTTCGATTGTGTCGCGCAGCTCGGGATCGTTCTGCAGCTCGGGCAGCCGCTTGCGCAGATTCGCCGCGATACGCGCGCCGATCGACTCCGCGCCGAACCGGCTCATCACCGCGTAGATTCGCGTGACCGTCTTCGGCAGCATCCGCTTGAGAACTTTCTCGAGGCGCTCGCGCTTTTCGGGTGAATCGAGGTAATCGATCGCCTGGGTGATTATCCGCTCCAACCCGGCTTGCCCCAGCACGTCGCTCAGCTTCAACTCCTGCAGATAGGTGCCGAGACGGCCGACCAGATCCATGTCGCTGAGCTTGCGCCCGATCATCTGCGGCGTGAGCCATTCGTTCTCGATGGTCGCGGCGATGCCGTCGATCAGCTTCGCGCGATTGCGCGGCAGCACGCCCGAGTTTGGCAGATACCATCGCCGCTCGAAGATCATTTTGAGCGCGATATAATCGCAGAGCCCGCCAATCAGCGCCGCCTCGGCCATCGAGACCGCAATCTCCGACGACGTCCTGAAATGCGTGAACATCAGGGCGGCCAGGCTGACGAGGTAGATGAAGAACGAAAATGCGAGCGTCAGATCGCCCTTGTGCATGAGAAAAAAATTGGTGACGGAGAAAGGCTCGCTGGTGCGGCTAGGCGCGTCGATACTGATGTCCATGCTTACAGTGTGGCCGACGTTCAGCGTCGGGGAAACCGGAAGCCGCAGTCGGAACGCTGCTTCTCCAGGAGAGCCGGGATTCTTCGCTGCGCTCTGAATGACACAGGGACAGGAATGACACAGGAAAGAACGACACAGGAAAAAGAACCTGAGAGCAAAATGGCGTCCTCGCCATTTTGCGATTAGCATCGGGTGCAGGGGTCACCCCTGCCGCGGGCGCGGGGCGCGGAGCCCCGCATTCAATTGAGTGATTTACCCTTCGCCGGCTAGAATCAGGACCACATGCGCTGGACTACCGCAAAAATTCGCCAATCGTTTCTCGATTTCTTCGCCGAGCGCGGTCACACGATCGTGCCCTCCGCCTCGCTGATTCCCAAAGGCGACCCCACCCTGCTCTTCGTCAACGCCGGGATGGTGCAGTTCAAGGATTATTTCCTGGGCGTGCGCACACCGCCGCATGTGCGCGTCGCCGACGTTCAGAAATGCCTGCGCATTTCGGGCAAGCATAACGATCTCGAAGCGGTCGGCCGCGACACTTACCATCACACGTTTTTCGAGATGCTCGGCAACTGGTCCTTCGGCGACTACTACAAGGAAGAAGCGATCCGGTGGCATTGGGAGTTGATCACCAAGGTCTGGGAAATCGATCCGAAGCTGCTCTACGCGACCGTGCACAAGGACGACAAGGAGGCCGAGGACATCTGGTTGAAGCTCGGAGTCCTTCCGCCAGAGCGGATTCTGCGATTCGGCGACAAGGATAATTTCTGGGAGATGGGCGAGACGGGGCCATGCGGTCCCAACTCGGAAATCAGCATCGACCGCGGCGAGGCCGCATGCAGTCCGGAAAAGAATCATGCGGGACAGAAATGTTTCGTTAACGTTGATGGATGCGAGCGCTTCATCGAGATCGGCAATCTCGTTTTCATCCAATACAATCGCGACGCGACGGGCGCTCTGACTCCGCTGCCCAAGAAGCACGTCGACACGGGCACCGGGCTGGAGCGAACTGCGGCCGCATTGCAATCGATCGAGACCGGCAAGATTCTCGGCAATTACGAGATCGATCTGTTCCAGACGATCATCAAGAAAATCGAGATCGTCGCCAAGGAAGTCGGCAAAGGCAGCCCATACGGCGCGAACGAGGAACGCGATATCTCTTATCGCGCGATTGCTGATCACGCGCGCACCATGACCTTCCTCATCGCCGACGGCATCTCGCCCGGCAACACCGATCGCGAGTACGTGCTGCGGCGGATCATCCGCCGCGCGGCGCGCCACGGGAGCTATCTTGGAATCCATCGCCCGTTCCTCGCGGCGGCTCATGCGGGCGTGGTCGAGGCGATGGGCGCGGCGTATCCCGAGATCAAAAAGGCAGCCGCAAAGACCGCCGAAGTGATCACACAGGAAGAATCGCGCTTCGGCGAGACGCTGGATCGCGGGCTCGAGCTGATCGACACGGAACTCGCGCGAATCAAGAAGAGCGGCGGTCACACGCTGCCCGGCGAGGTCGCGTTCAAGCTCTACGACACGTACGGGTTCCCGCTCGACCTCACCGAGGATGTCGTTCGTAATCACTCGATCGAGGTTGACGTCGAGGGCTTCGACCGCCTGATGGACCAGCAGAAGGAACGCGGCCGTGCCGCGCGCAAGGATGACGCGATCGCGCCCGAGCTAAGTCTCGGCGCGGGCACCGCGTCGCGATTCGTCGGCTACCACAGCTACGAAGGCGAGTCAGAAGTGCTCGCGGCGGGCGGCAAGGATAGCGATCACGTCGCAGTCGTCGTCGCCGAGACAGTTTTCTATCCCGAAGGCGGCGGCCAGGTCGGAGACCGCGGCGTTATCGAGACCGCGTCGGGCGCGATCCTCGAAGTGACCGACACGCGCAAGGCCGAAGGCTCGATTGTTCACGTCGGGCGCATCCTGCGCGGCGAGGCCGGCGACTTCGCCCGCGGCGCGCGCGTCAAGCTCAAGGTCGATCGCCTCCGCCGCGACGCGGCGCGCCTCAATCATTCCGCGACGCATATCCTGCACTATGCGCTGCGCGACGTGCTGGGCAATTCCGTGCATCAGGCGGGCTCGCTGGTCGATCCCGACAAGCTCCGTTTCGACTTCGCGCATCAGGGACCGGTCAAAGACGACGCGCTCGCGACTATCGAGGAAGAGATCAACGCGCGCATCCGCGAGAACGCCGCGGTGACGGTCGAGGAGATGGCGTACGACGACGCGATCAAGGCGGGCGCGCTCGCATTCTTCGGCGACAAGTACGGCGACCGCGTGCGCGTCGTCAGGATGGGCGATTTTTCGGTCGAGCTATGCGGCGGAACGCACATCTCGCGCACCGGCGACGTCGGGATGTTCAAGCTCGAAGCCGAATCGGGCGTCGCGGCGGGCGTGCGCCGAATCGAAGCGGTGACGGGACAGGGCGCGCTCGAAACAATCCGCAAGCGCGAGAAAATTCTCGAAGAGATCGGCTCCCACCTCGGCGCGCGCGACGGCGCGGCAGTCGAACGGCTCGAAAAGCTGCTCGCGCGCGAAAAGGAACTCGAGAAAAAACTGCGCGCGATGGAACAGAAGCTTGCTTCGGGCGCCGGCGGCGCAGCGGACGAAGAAAATGTGCGCGAGGTCGGCGGCGTCAAAGTCGTGACGCGCAAGCTCGACGGCGTCGATCCGCGCACGCTGCGCGAGATGGCCGATCGGATGCGCCAGAAGCACGGCTCGGCGGTGGTCGCGCTGGGCTCCGACCTCGGCGACGGCAAGGTCGCGCTGCTGGTCGCGGTGACGCCAGACCTGACCTCGAAAATCAAAGCCGGCGACATCATCAAAAATATCGCGCCGATCGTCGGCGGCACCGGCGGCGGCCGCCCCGACCTCGCCCAGGCCGGCGGCCGCGACGCGACCAAGCTCGACGAGGCGCTGGCCAAAGCCGCGTCGCTGATTGGTTCGTCATCCTGACCAAGCGAGCATCGCGAGCGCGTGTGTCATCCTGACGAAGCGAGCATCGCGAGCGCGTGTGTCATCCCGACCGTAGCGAGCATCGCGAGCGCAGCCTTTGTCATCCCGACCGAAGCAAGCAACGCGAGCGCGTGTGTCATCCCGACCGTAGCGAGCATCGCGAGCGCAGCCTTTGTCATCCCGACCGAAGCGAGCATCGCGAGCGCGTGTGTCATCCTGACGAAGCGAGCATCGCGAGCGCGTGTGTCATCCTGACGAAGCGAGCGACGCGACCGGCAGGAAGGATCTCGGACAGCTTCGCGCCAGCGAAGCCGGTACCGGTTTCCGAAATCGCGCAGCGGTCCTTTGTTTGGAAAGCAGCAATTCAAAACCGGAACCGGCGCCGCGTACGCGAAGCTGTCCGAGTTCCGTTCACCGCCACTTTCATACGCCCTGCGAAATGATTACGATTAGTTTCGCCGGTGACCTGAACGAATGCGGGCCGGCGGGCGACAGAGACGAAATCAGTACCTCAAGAGGCCCCGGCGATTTCCCAGCTAGCCACTGAAGACTCGCTCGAACTTCATTTCGACGATCCGCGTCTGTTTACCGATTTACTCGGTCAGCATGACGCGCACGTGCGCACGATCGAGGCAGCGCTGGGCGTGCGGATCGGCGTGACCGGAACCTCGCTCAGAATTTCCGGCGCGCATGACGAGCAGGCGCTCGCCGGCAAGGTGCTCGGCGAAGTTTACGATCTGCTGAAGCACGGCTATCCGATCTATCCGAGCGATGTCGAGTACGCGATTCGCATTATTCGCGGCGACCGCAACGCCGAGCTGAAAGATATTTTCCTCGATACGATTTACGTCTCGGCCAACAAGCGCGTCATCTCGCCCAAGAGCATCAACCAGAAAATTTACATCGACTCGATTCGCAATCACGACATCGTTTTCGGCATCGGCCCCGCCGGCACCGGCAAGACTTACCTTGCAATGGCGATGGCGCTGGCGGCGCTCATGAAAAACCAGGTCACGCGGATGGTGCTGTGCCGGCCCGCGGTCGAGGCGGGCGAGAAGCTCGGCTTCCTGCCCGGCGACCTCGCCGAAAAAGTGAATCCGTACCTGCGTCCGCTCTACGACGCGCTGCACGATATGGTCGATTTCGATCGCGCGCGCCGGATGCTCGAGCGCGGGACGATCGAAGTCGCGCCGCTGGCCTTCATGCGCGGGCGCACGCTCAACGACTCGTTCATCATTCTCGACGAGGCCCAGAATACGACCTCCGAGCAGATGAAGATGTTCCTGACCCGGCTCGGCTACAACTCCAAGGCCGTGATTACGGGCGACGTCACCCAGATCGATTTGCCCAGCGGCAAGCTCTCCGGACTCAAGGAAGCGAGCATCGTGCTCGGCAACACGCCGGGGATTTCGTTCGTGCGGTTCAACGATCGCGACGTTGTGCGTCACCGGCTGGTGCAGTCGATCATCAAGGCCTACGAATCGTTCAACGTCGAAGGGCCGCTGCCGCCGCCCGCAACACCGACTGACGGCAACCATCGGGATTGAAGCGGGTGGCGGTCGAGTTCCGATGCGCGACGGCGCGCGGACGTGGCTACGCGCGCGGCCTTCGCGCCGACGCTGACCGCCTGATGCGTGCGGCGGGGCTGGCCGAGTGCGAGTTGTCGCTGACGCTCACGTCGGATCGCACGATGCGCCGGCTCAATCGCGATTTTCGCGGAATCGATGCGCCCACCGACGTGCTCTCCTTCTCGCAGATCGAACAGGCCGGCAGTGCGCCGCCGAACCCCCGCAGCGTCAAGAGCAGCCCGGGGCTGCCGCTCGGCGACGTGGTGATCTCGATCGACACCGCGCTCAGGCAGGCGCGCGAGTATCGCCTGAGCACCGCGTCGCGACTCCGCCGGCTGCTGATCCACGGATTTCTGCATCTGATTGGCTACGATCACGAACGCTCGCCGTCCGCCGCACGCCGGATGTTCGCGCGCGAGCGATCGCTGGCGGCCAAGATTGGCGATCGGCGCGTGTCGTCGCGATGAAAAAAATGAAACGAGCGCCCGCAAAGATTCCCGCCGTTGCGACGCTCACGCATTTCACCCGCGCTTCGGCCGCGGCCACCGCGCTGGACAACCTCGTCGCGATTCTGAAGGATGGCGTGATTCGCGGCGGCAGCCGGATGGTTCGCGGCGCGCGTCCGGCGGTGTGCATGTTCGACGTGCCGATTCCGGATCTGCGCAACATTCTCGACCGCCGCAATCGCCGCCGTTATCAGCCATTCGGGATCGCCATCGACAAACGGTATGCTTTTTCGATGGGTGCGCGGCCGGTGATTTACCTGCCATGGCGCGAGGCCGAAAAAATTCTCGCGCCGGAGGAGAGTTGGCGCGTGGTTTCGCTCGAGATCGACAAGACTCCGCCGGTTGATTGGAGCTTCGAGCGCGAATGGCGCGTCGCCGGCGATCTCAGGTTCGAGCCTCCGCTGGCGGCCGCGCTGGTCGAAAGCTGGAAGGACGTGGACGAGATTTTCGATCGCTTCGACGGCCGGCCGCCGTGCGCCGGTGTGATTCCCCTGGCCGGGATGTTTGGCTCGCCTGCCTGAATGATGTCGTCGAACAACGCATCGCGCGCGGCGCTCGCCGCAGCCAGCGGACTCGCGCTGGGGCTGGCATTTCCGAAGTTCGACTACGGACTGCTGGCGTGGGTGGCGCTGGTGCCGCTGTTCTACGTGATCGAGGGCGAGAGCCTGCGGCGCGTATTCTGGTGGGCATACCTGCAAGGATTTGCTGCGAACGTCGTATCGCTCTACTGGATTCCGATTCCGCTGCACGACTTCGCCGACGTGCGCATGGAGTTCGCGATCTTTCCGATGTTCGCGCTCGCCGCGATCGTCGCGATCAACTCGGCGGTCGCCATCTGGGCCGGCGAATTCGTCGCGCGACGGACCCGAATCCCGGCCGTAATCACGATGCCGATTGCGTGGACGGCGCTCGAATGGTTTCGCACCTACGTTCCGGCCGCGTTCCCGTGGAACTTGCTCGGCTACGCGGCGTATCGCAATCTCGAATTGATCCAGTTCGCCGAGTTTACCGGAGTGTACGGCGTCTCGGCGCTCATAGTGTTCTTCAACGCGGTGGTTTACGTCGTGATCTTCCGCCGCGGCGCCTATCGTCTGCAGAGCATCAGTCTGAGCACGCTGACCGCGATGATGATCGCACTGGTCGCGTTCGGCGCATGGCGGATAAGCGACATCAAGAACGCGCCGACGAGCGGAAGTTTCAAGGTCGCGATGGTGCAGGGAAATATCCCGCAATCGCTCAAATGGGATCCGAAGTTCCTGCCGCAGAGCTACGAAGTTTACCAGGACGAAACCGCGGACGCGGCCAGGCGCGGCGCGGACCTGGTCGTATGGCCCGAAGCGGCGGCGGCGTTCCTGTTCCAGCCCGACGATCAATATCCCGCCGAGCTTGCGGGCGACGCCGAGTATCGCACCGCGCTGCTGACCCTCGCGAAGAGCCTGCGCGTGCCGATCTTGTTCGGCGCGCCGGCACTCGCGCGCGCGGACGGCCGGCTCGGATTTTACAATCGCGCGTACCTGGTGTCGGAGAACGGCCAGGGCGAAGTCGATGCGCATTACGACAAGATCGAGCTCGTGCCATTCGGCGAGTACGTTCCCGCGCGCGCGATTCTCGGCTTCTTCGTTAACAAGGTCGTCAACGGCTTCGGCGACTTGATTCCCGGCACGGAGCAGACCCTGTTCAACTTCAAAGGCGCGAAGCTCGGCATTCTGATCTGTTACGAGAGCATTTTTCCAGACCTTACGCGGCGCGAGGTGAACGACGGCGCCGACGTGCTCGTGAATATCACCAACGACGCGTGGTACGGCGAGAGTTCGGCGCCCTACCAGGTGCTCGCGATGGCGGCGCTGCGCTCGGTCGAAACCAAGGTCCCGATGGTGCGCGTCGCGAATACGGGAATCAGCGCGCTGATCGAGCCGTCGGGACGAATCACGGATCGCACACCGCTGTTCAAGCGCGGCACGACCATCGTGGACGTATCATGGCGCCCGGTGCGGACGTTTTACACAATCGTCGGCGATTTGTTCGCCGAGATTTGTTTCGTGCTGACACTGATCGGACTGCTCATCGCATGGCGATGGCCGCGCCCCGCAACGCTCGAAGTCAAATCGGTTCCATCGCGAAAAGTCCCAGCCAACGGCCGACCCCATTAATCCGGGCGCGGCTTCGTGACATAATAACGCGTCGGCGGACGATGCCGGCGTGAGGTGTTACTTCCAATGCTCAGCGACATGAGACAGCAGCTTTCCGAGTTCGACGACCGCGCCGAAAAGCTCGGGAGGCGTCTTTGACGTCCCCGCACTGACCGCTCGCCAGAACCAACTCGTCGAACAATCCGCCAAGCCCGGCTTCTGGGACCGGCAGGAAACCGCGCAGGCCGCGCTCAGGGAGCAGGAACAGATTCGCGCCCAGCTTGCGGGCTACAAGATGCTGCGCGACAAGCTCGACGAGGCGCGCGTGTTCCTGCAGATGGCCGAAGAAGAAGCCGGTGAGGATTCCGAAGCGGCGCGCGAGACGGCGTCGGCGCTGGACGCGTCGCGGGCCGAGCTCGAGCGCCAGGAATTGCGGCTGATGCTCAGCGGTGAGTACGATCGGCTCGGCGCGATCCTGTCGATCCATCCCGGCGCCGGCGGCCAGGAGGCGCAGGATTGGGCCGAGATGCTGCTGCGGCTATATATGCGATGGGCCGAGCGGCGCGGCTTCAAGACCGAGATTGCGGACCTGCAACCGGGCGACGGCGCGGGAATCAAGAGCGCAACCGTCACGGTCGAAGGCGAATTCGCGTACGGATATTTGCGGGCCGAGGCCGGAATACATCGGCTGGTGCGAATCTCGCCCTACGATTCCAACGCGCGGCGTCACACCTCGTTCGCGTCGGTCTTTGTTTTCCCCGAGGTTGACGACACTATCGAGATAGTTATCAATCCCGCGGATTTGCGGATCGATACGTTTCGCGCGTCAGGTGCGGGCGGGCAGCACGTTAACAAGACCGACTCGGCCGTGCGCTTCACGCATATCCCGACCAACATTGTGGTGACCTGCCAGAACGAGCGCTCGCAGCATAAGAACCGCGCGATGGCGATGAAGATATTGCGCGCGCGATTGTTCGAGCTCGAGCAGCGCAAGAAAAAAGAAGAGCTCGAGAAGTTCAGCAAGGACAAAAAAGAAATCGCGTGGGGTAGCCAGATTCGCTCGTACGTGCTGCAGCCGTACCAGATGGTCAAGGACCATCGCACCGGCGTCGAAGTCGGCAACACCAGCGCGGTGCTCGACGGCGCAATCGACGAGTTCATCCAGGCCTACCTGATGGGCGTCCGCAAAGGCGACGCCGACAGCGTCCCAAATTAGATGTGGAACCCGCGTGGGTTCCACACCTCCTTCGGCAGGGGTGACCCCTGCACCCACCTTCTATACCCAAGCTGAATCTTGGGCTTGCGCGCATCGTCGCCGCCGATCCAGTGTGACCTCCAATGGCGGAGCATACCGGCGAAGTTTCCCGTAGGCGTTTTTATCGTTCGCCGCGTGCGCGCAGACGCGCGGTGGTCGGGCTGGTTGTCGCGTTTGTCTTTGTGACGGTGATGACGGGGCTCTTCTATCAAACGACGCTGAGCGGGCTTGCGCCAGAGTCGGGCGTGGTCAAGCTCGACGGACTGAGCGCGCCGGTCAAGGTGCTTCGCGACGCCGCTGGAGTCCCGCACATCTACGCGCAGAACCGGATCGACCTCGCGCGCGCTCTCGGCTATACGCAGGCGCAGGACCGATTGTTCCAGATGGAGATGCGCCGGCGGCTGGCGGAGGGACGCCTCGCGGAAGTGTTCGGCGCCGACCTGGTCGAGAGCGATTACGTTTATCGGTTGTTCGATCCCGATAAATTCGCACACGACAGTGTCGCGCTGTATCCGCCGGAGATGCGCGCGCAAGTCGATGCGTTCGTCGGCGGCATCAACGAATACATCGACGCTCATCAGAACAGTCTCGAGCCGGCGTTTCGGCTGGTCGGAATCAAGCCGGCGCATTTCACAGCCGAGGATCTCGAAGCGGGCGCGCTCACGATAGCGGTGCTGCTCGGGTACAACGCGACCGAAGAATCGCTGTACATGAACCTCGCGCCGACAATGGCGCCGGGCGAAATCGCGGCGCTGATGCCGGTATATCCGACGTTGCCGCTCGAGCCGCCGCCGCCCGAGACGACCGCGGCGTTCGGCGGCGCGAAGCTTGTCTTTCATCTCGCGCCCGGCTTCGCGCGCCTCGGGCACATGGGCATGCCGGCGAGCAACAACTGGGTGGTCGATGGCACCAGGACGATTTCGGGCAAGCCGATGCTCGCAAGCGATCCACATCTGCCGCAATCGGTGCCGTCGATTTGGTACGAGGCGGTGCTGGTCACGCCCGACGGCTTCACGACCGGCGCGCTTGCCGCGGGATCGCCGGCGGTCGCGATTGGAACCAACGGGCATGTCGCGTGGGGCGTGACGAGCGTGTGCGCGGACGTGATGGATCTTAGCCTCGAGCATCTGTCGGCCGACGGCAAAAGTTACGAGTTCGCCGGAAAGTGGCTGCCGCTCGAGCGGCGCGACGTGACGATTCACGTGCGCGACGGCGCCGATGTGACGCGAACGATACTCACGACGCGGCACGGACCAATAGTCAGCGACGTACTCGCGCGCGACGACAATCCGCTGAGCGGCGTCAAGGTGCGCGGGAACTATGCGCTGTCGATGCGGTTTGCGGGGCTGACGCCCGGGCCGTCGTCGGCGTTCGGGTTGGCATCGGCGACGGCGCGCAGTGGCAAGGAGCTGGTCGAAGCCTATCGCACATTCACGACGACGCCGCTCAATCTTGTTTGGGGCGACGATTCAGGAAATATCGGATGGAAAATTGTCGGCGCGATTCCGAACCGCACCGGCTTCGACGGCAAATATCCGACGCCGGGCTTCACCGGGAAATTCGAATGGAACGGAATGATCCCGTTCGACAGCCTGCCGCATAGCGAGAACCCGCCGGCGCATTTTCTCGTCACCGCCAACAATCGGCTGGCCGACGTATCGTGGAACGGAGCCTGGGTGCCGCCGTGGCGCTACGATCGAATCTCGGACCTGCTGCGCGGGCGCGACAAGATGACGGTGGATGATTTCAAATCGATCCAGCTCGATCGCGTGTCGCTCTTCGCGCTCAAGCTGCGCGACGCACTGGTGCAGGCGGGCGACGGCGGCGACGCGGACGTGCGTTGGGCGCTCGGCGAACTTCGCGGATGGGACGGCGCGATGACTGCGAGCAGCAGGCCGGCTGCGATTGTCGCGGCGGTCCAGGTGACGCTCGCGCGGCGCGTGTTCAAACCGCTGCTCGGAGATGACTACAAGTCGTTCATGCTGCTCGAGGACAGCGGAACCTACCCGGCGACCGAAGATATGATCGTGCGTCCCGCGAGCACGCTGTGGCCGGGCGGCGCCGACGCCGAGAGTGCGACCTTGCGCGCGAGTGTGAAGGATTCGCTGGCGATCCTCGCGCAAAAGCTCGGCAACGATCGCGAGAAGTGGCGATGGGGCGCGATGGAAACGATCGAATTCGATCATCCGCTCGGTGCGCGCGGCGGCGTGCTCGGATGGTACTTCAATCGCGGCCCGTATCCGACCGCGGGCGGACGGCATACGGTGAACAACTCGTGGTTCGACCTGGGCGACGAGTCGGATCAATTCAAGGTCACGCAGATTTCGTCGTACCGCTTTATCGCGGATCTCGGCGACCCCGAAGGCGCGCTCGGAATGAATCACAGCGGCGAATCGGACCTTCCCGCGTCGCGCCATTATGACGATATGATTGGCCCCTGGAGCAGCGGCGAGTATCACGCGCTCGACCCGAGCTATACGCGCGCACAGTCGTCAGCCGAAGCGGAACTGGATCTGATTCCGCGCTAGCCGCGTTTCGTTTGCGTCGGGCGGCTGACTGATCCAAGTTGCAATATGAAACGGACGGTTCGATTAGTCACCAAAGGAGTCGCGAATGATCGATCTATATTTCTGGCCAACGCCGAACGGCTACAAGATCACGTGGATGCTGGAGGAGGTCGGCCTCAAGTACAATGTGATCCCGGTCAATATCGGCGCGGGCGATCAGTTCAAGCCCGAGTTCCTGAAAATCAGCCCGAACAATCGCATGCCCGCGATCACCGATCCCGACGGTCCCGGCGGAAAGCCGATTTCGATTTTCGAGTCGGGCGCGATCCTGATGTACCTGGCCGAGAAGACGGGCAAGCTGATGCCGTCGGACACGCGCGGAAAGTACAACGTGATCCAGTGGCTGATGTTTCAGATGGCGAGCGTCGGCCCGATGCTCGGCCAGGCGCATCACTTCCGCCGCTACGCGCCCGAGAAGATCGAGTACGCGATCAACCGCTACACCAACGAGGCCAAGCGAATTTACGGAGTGATCGACAAGCGCCTGGGCGAAGCGAAGTACCTGGCGGGCGATTACTCGATCGCCGATATCGCGACCTACCCGTGGCTGGTGCCGCATTCGATGCAGGGTCAGGCGCTCGAAGATTTCCCGAATCTGAAGAAGTGGTACGACGAATTGCGCGCGCGGCCGGCGACCGAGCGCGGCTTTGCCGTGATGGGCGAGGTCGTCGCGAAGATGCGCGCGGCCGCGGCGGCAAATCAGCCGCCGCAGGATCCGAAGACGTGGGAGATATTGTTCGGCAACAAGCAATTCGAGAAGCGCTAGGTTGGGGTCACCCCTGCAGGAGTCTGTTAGGAAGAATGCGGGGGAACGCCGTCCAGCAGTCGCATCAACGCATAGATCGTTTCAACGCCGGGGACGCTGATCCCATGCCGGCGCGCGGCGCGCACGACGGCGCCGCTCAGGGCTTCGTATTCCAGCCGCTTGCCTCGTTCGAGATCCTGCTGAGTCGAGGTTTTCAGCGCGCGCAGGTTATTCTGTGAGTGCGCGATGTAAGTGTCGATGCGGTCGTCGGGAATCTTTGCGCCCTCAGCGCGCGCGACGGTCGCGATTTCCTGCATCAGCGTGCGCAGGAGTTTCATGCTCTCAGGATCGTCGAGGACTTCGCCGACGCGCCGCCTTGTCAGGGTCGTCACGGTGTTGAAGGCGCCGTTCCAGACAAGCTTGTCCCATCGCGCGGTCATGATGTCGGTCGAGACCTGGCCGAGAATCCCGGCGCGCCGAAAAACGCCGGCAATCTTTGCTGCACGATCGGTCTCGCGGCCGTCGAGTTCGCCGAAATCGATGTGGCCGGTGCTGAGATGAACAATTTTCCCGGGCGCAACCATCTCGACTCCGACGCGCGCGTTGCCGCCCATCACGGCGTCGCGGCCGAAGATCGCGGCGAGCGTGGCCTCGTTCTCGACGCCGTTTTGCAGCGTGAGAATCGCGCCCCCCGGCTTGAGGCATCCTGCGATGGCGCGCGCGGCGGCGTCGGTGTCGTAAGCCTTTACGCAGAACAGAATCAGATCGTAGGGCGCAAAATCTCGCGGCGCGTCGGTCGCGACCATATCGATTCTTAGGTCACCGCGGATGCTGGCAAGGTCGAGGCCGTGTTCGCGAATCGCGCGCAAAGCTTCGCCGCGCGCACACAGCACGACGTCCTCGCCGGACGCTCGAAGCCGCGCGCCGAAATAGGCTCCCACCGCGCCCGCACCCATCACCAGGATTTTCATTTTTCCACTTTTCCGCTCGCCTATCGTAGCGCTGCCGCGATCTGTTGTAATCATCCACGGTCACGATGGAATCGGCGAGCGAAACGAGTCTGCCAACTGCGCGCGAGCTGTTGTTCGAAGCGGTGTTGGCAGTGGCGACCTTGACGCTCTGGCCCCTCCTCGACGAAAGATCGCAGGGCGCCGCATCGCAACGATCGCGCGCAATGGTTTATTTTCCGATTGTCGGATTCGTCCTCGGTGTATTTCTCGCGATCGCGGATCGAGCCGCCAGCTTAGTCGCCGGAACGGCCGGACGATCGATAATCGTGCTGATCGCCGCAACGGCGCTGTCGCTCGGGTTGGCAAATCGCGGGGTCGCGGACACGGTCGAAGCGCTCCGGCGCGGAACGCGGCCGGCCTCGACTGGACTGACGCGCATCGGACCGGCGGGAGCGGGCGCAGCTATCGCCGCATTCGCATTCGAGGCGTGGTGCCTGTCGCGAATCTCCGACGACGCGGGACGCGCGGGCGCGTTGGTAATGGCGATGATGCTGTCGCGATGGGCGATCATTCCGATCGGCTACGGACTGAAGCCGCTGGAGCATTGGGGGCTCGGCATCCCGTACGCAGGCGGCATCACGTTTCGCGAGTTCGCGGCGTCGAGCGTGGTCGCGCTGGGACTCACGATGGGGCTGTATCAAAACGTGGGGCTGGCGGTGATCATCGTGCTGGCGCTGACGATTCTTGCGATGCGGCTGGTGCTAAGCCGCCGGATGGGCGGAGCGTCGGGCTACATGCTCGGGGGCGGATGCGCGCTGGTCGAAGTCGTCACCTTCGCGGTGCTCGCAGCTATTCGGGCTTAGCCGTTGCGCTTGAGCGCTTCGGCCCAAACCTCCTTGAGGAGTTCACGCAGTTCTTCGATCGAACCGTTGTTTTCGATTATCAAGGTCGCGTGCTTCGCGCGCTCCTGGTCGGACAACTGCGCGCGGATTCGCGCCTCGGTCTCGGCCGGTTTCAGTCCCCGCTGGCTTTCGATCCTGGCGACCACCTGTTCACGCAGGGCGCGCACGAGCCATATTTCGTCAAATAGCGGTAGCCAGTTTGCTTCGATCAAAATCGCCGCTTCGACGACGATCGGAAGTTTCGCGCCGCGCGCGCGCAATTCACTGATGTTGCGGCGGATGCTGTCGAAGGTCGCGGGCCACACGATCGAGGTCAGCCGATTCAGTTGCTCAGGCTTTCCAAAGACGATGGCGCCAAGTTTCTTTCGGTCGATCGTTCGATCGGGAGCCACGATATCCGCGCCGAAGGCCGCGACGACCGGGGCGTAGGCCGGGGCGCCGGGCGCGTAAGTGAGGTGCGCGACCTTATCGGCGTCGAGAATCGGGGCGCCGAACTCGCCGAGAATCCGCGCTACCGTGCTTTTGCCCGAACCGATTCCGCCGGTGAGGCCGATTGTAATCATGCGAATCTCTAACCCGCCGCTTCGCGGCTCCACGCCTGGATATTGTAGAGGTAGCTGAAGAAGCCGCCGCGAGCCAGCAACTCGTCGAAGGTTCCGTGCTCGACGATCGCGCCGTCGCGCAGCACCAGGATTCGATCGGCGTTTTGAATGGTCGAGAGCCGGTGCGCGATGACCAGCGTCGTGCGCCCGCGCATCGCCTCGCGCACGGCCGCCAGCACCATCGATTCAGTTTCGGCGTCGAGCGCGCTGGTCGGCTCGTCCATGATCAGAATCGGCGCGTCCTTGAGCAACGCGCGTGCGATCGTCACGCGCTGCGCCTCGCCCTCCGAAAGACTGTGACCGCCCTGCCCCATCACTTCGTCGAGACCGGCGGGCAACTTGGCGAGCACCGGGCCGAGGCGCGCCGTCTCGATCGCGCGCATAACTTTGGCGTCGTCAACGGCGGGCTTCCCGAAGGCGACGTTGACGCGCATCGTATCGCCAAGCACCAGCGGCGGCTGCAGCACCATCGCGATGTTGCCGCGGAGCGAATCCAGCGTGAGCTGGCGCGTGTCGATGCCGTCGATCCTGATTGCGCCTTCTTGCGGCTCGTAAAAGCGCGCGAGCAGACTGGCCATCGTGGTTTTCCCGGAGCCGCTCGGACCCACAATCGCGATCGTCTCGCCGGGCGACGCCTTGAAGCTGACACCCTTGAGGACCGTGCGGCCCGGTTCGTAGCTGAACGCCACGTTGTCGAATTCGATTTCGCCGCGCGCGCGGCCAAGCGTCTGCGCGCCCGCACGATCCTTGATCTCGGGATCGATCGCGAGCAGCTCGAGGCATCGGCGCAGGCCGGCTTTGGCGCCTTCGATTTGTCCGTAGGTTTGCGAGATCTGATTCACCGGCGCGTAGAGCGAGGCGAGGTACGTGATGAATACGATCAAGGCGCCGATCGTGAGGCGGCCATCGAGAACGTGCTGCGCGCCGAGATAAATTACAATTGCGGTGCCACACGCGATCAGCACTCCGACCGCGCCGGCGTACAGCGTTTGCAGCGTGTACAGGCGCAGGGTCGCATCGAGGCTGGCGCTGCTCGACTCGACGAATTCGCGGTACGACTCGCCCTCGCGGGTGAAAGCCTGCACGACGTGAATCGCGGCGAGCGCGCTCTGCGCGACGGTGTAGAGGCGGCTCTCCTTGATCCGCGCGCCGCCGGCGATCGCGTCAATCCGCCCGCTAATAGACATGATCAACAGAATCAGGAGCGGGATAATGGCGAGCGCCACCAACGTCAGCGTCGCGTCCATTCGGATCATCACGACAAACATCCCGCTCAGCAGAATCAACGACGACAACACCGGGAAGAAACCGTTCATCGCGATGGTTTGAATCGAGTAGGTGTCGTAGGTGATGCGCACCATCAGGTCGCCGACTTCGCGGCGGCGGTGGAACGACAGCGACAGGCGTTGCAGATGATCGAACAGGCGCGCGCGCAACTCGTTGACCATCCGCTGGCCGATCGAAATTGTGACGTAGTTGGTAATGACGTTGAGCAGGCCAAGCAGCGCGTACAGTATCACCAGGCTGACGCAGGCGGCGACGAGCAGCTCGGCGCGCGGCATCGGGGGAATCCAGGTGCTGACGAGCGGCACGCCGCGCAGCACGTTGTCGATCACGACTTTGAGCGGCCACGGCTTGAGGACCTCGGCCGCGGAGGCGAGCAGCACGCCGGCGATCGCGATCGCGAGCCGGCCGAGATGCGGACGCATCCGGCGAAGGGCGTGACCGTAGAGTTCCAGCGTGGTCATCAGGATTCGTCTTCAGGGCGCTTTGCGATTGAGATTCCCAACGTGCCGGCTGCCTCGAAGGCGCCAGCCTTTATGATAGCGGGGATGCGCCGCGCACGAGTGATCGCCAATAGCCCCACTGCCAGAGCGGCGAAGACTACGCCGACGATTCCCGCGCCGAGCGAAAAGCCCGCGGCCAATAAAACGAACGTCACCGCCGCGCCTATGAGCGCAGGCCGCGGGGCAAATCGAGTACGCCAGAGCAGCGCGACGCCGGCGTCGGTACGCAAGGCGTTGATCGGCGCGCGAATTGTCGGCGGAACTACGACCTCGAGATCGTAGGATTGAAAGCCGTCGGTCTCCGCGACTGCCACACCGCGGCGGACCAATGCTCCGCGTATCGCGGCGAGGATCGCAGCGGAATCGATCTTCGCAGCGCCGGCGGGCACAAGAAACTCGATCTGGCCATGTAGTTTGACGGGACCGTTTTGGTCTGCGCTGGCATCACCAGGTTCAAATCGCCACTTGACGCGTTCGCGCGCGATGCTGCGGACGGTGGGGCCCAGCAGGTTGACGATGCAAAGATAGATTCGCACCGGTGCGCTGGAATACTCGCGCGGCATCGGCGCCGAAACGGCTCCGGCCGCCGCGGCCAATATCGAGAGCGCAATTCCGCCGCCGCCCAACACGCCCAGCAAGCGGTTGACGCTGCCGAGGATCAGAAGAATGAGCGACCACCCGATCCATTGAATAGTCAGCGGCAGATCGGCGTACGAGTCGCCCGCGGAATAAACGGTCTGAAAGAGGCCGCGGCCGAATTCGCCGTAATATACGCGCGCGCCGCCGAAGAGCGAGCCAATCCACGACGGCGTCGCATACATCCCGTCCTGGTCCGCCGAGCGCAGCGGATATTTGCGGAACAGCAAGCCTTCACCGGTGCCGTAGCCGCGTTGCTGGCGGAGATAAGCTGCCAGCGTCGCGCGGCGCTCGTGAATCACGACGGCTCCAGGAGCGTACGCGAGAGTTTCGCCCGTCGCCGCGAGACGCCACGAAAGATCCACGTCATCGCCCGCGCTCGTGAACATCGGATCGAAGCCGCCAACCTTCCGCAATGCGGCCCTGGTGATTGCCATGTTGCATCCGCACAGTTGCGCGAGGCGATCGTCGCCGGCCCGCACCTCGCGCGGCAGTCCCGGTGCGGCGGCCATCGCGGCAGCGCGAGCGGATTGCGGATCGGGCGCGAAGTTCGGACCGGCCGCCGCGGCCGCATCGCGACGCTTGATCGTCTCGACCAGATGATACAGCCAGTCGCGATCGGCGCGCGCATCGGCGTCGATGAACGCGATGATTGCGCTTTCGTTGGAGGCGGCATCGAGGCCGGCGTTGCGCGCCGCCGCGAGACCCTTGTGCTCGACGCGAATCGTGCGCACTCCGGATTGGTTGGCGATTTCAGAAGTCGAATCGGTCGAGCCGTCATCGATAACGACCGTTTCGTAATCCGGATAGTTGAGCTCGCGAATCGAAGAGAGACATTCGCCGAGGGTTGACGCCGCATTGTACGCTGCGACGACTACGGTCGCTCTGGGAGCCGCTGCGAGCGGTGGCGGCAGATTTTCTCCAAAGACTCTGCCAACCGCGTCGAAGGCGAGTTTGGGCGATCGGTCGCAGCGCGTCAGTCCGAATGCCCAGTCGGTAATCTCGGCGCCGCCAGTGTGCCATTCGTCGGTGAACGCGAACACGATGAAGCCGGATAATCCAAGCTCGAACGCCGCGCGGCACTGCCATGAGAGCAGTTCCGCCTGATGCTGCTCGCCCTCGCGAATCGTATCCATCCCGGTTTCGCTGAGCACCAGCGGCAGCTCGCCGGCCTGTCCCATCAGGTGCGTCAGGTAGCGGCGGAAGTCCTCTTCGCGATGCAGATATACGTTGAATGAAATGAAATCGAGAAAACTCAGATCGAGATACTCGGCTGACGGGTAGTTCGAGTAGGTGAAGAGCGCGTCGGGATCGATCTGCTTGCCGAGGTCGCGCAACTCGGCGAGAAAGTTGCTGACGGCGCGCGGCCCGTGCCATCGCACGATATCCGATCGAATCTCATTGCCGATGCTGTAGGCGGCGATGGTCTCGCCGAATTGGCGCGTCGCGAGGACCGTCTTGCGAATCGCGTCCCGAATTTCACGCATCATGTCGGCCGAATCGAGAAACGCCATGTGGAACGGCCACGGGATGCCGAGCATCATGCGCAACCCGGCCTTCTGCGCCTCTTCGACCATCCACGGCGGCGGCGGAACGTAAAGGCGAATCACGTTGGCGCCGAGTCTGTTCATCAAGGCGAAGTCGGCGGCGACACGCTCCGGCTCAGGGTAGCGCTCGCCACGCGAGTTCGGAGCGAAGGGGCCGTACGAAACGCCGCGAAGGTAGAACTTTTGCGCGCCGTCGAGCAGATATTTTCCGTGCGATACCAGCCGAGCCATGAACGATGAGCTAATCGCAAAGCCGGCGGGCGCGCAACGCGCCGAGCGGCCGAACACTTGACATCGCGCAAGTCGCGCCCTGACAATCGACCTGTGAAGGGCAAAATCGGCGGCGGCGCACTCCTGTAACTGACGTGGCGCGACGCGCTCCCAGCTGGCTCGAGACCAATACGCTCGCCCTCGAAACCAGGGTGTCGCGTCACACGACTGCGCTTCGCGTCTGGCGAATCCTGGACCATGCGGTCGAGGCCTTCATCAACAACAATGATCTGCTGCGCGCGTCGGCGCTGACTTTCACCGTCGCGCTGTCGATCGTGCCGATTCTCGCGCTCGCGTTTTCGGCGGTTAAGGGATTCGGCGGCGCCGAACGGCTGCGTCCTCTGGTCGAGCGATACCTCGGGCTCGGCTCATCGAGTTCGCAACTGATGGGCTACGTCGAGAACGTAAACGCGGCGGCGCTGGGATCGGCGGGCGGCGCGTTTTTGCTGATCACGGTTATTTCCACGATGGGCACGGTCGAGCAGGCGCTCAACACTATTTTCAATGTCCCGCAGAGCCGCAGTTATTTTCGCAAGTTCTCCGACTACCTGAGCGTGCTGTTCACGGTGCCGTTTCTGATCGTCGCGGCGCTCGGGGTGACGGCGGTTTTCTCCGTGCGGATTTCCGAATTTCCGTTCGTAACCGAGCTGCTGCCGTACCTGTTCGTATGGGCGGGATTCTTTTTTCTGTTCGTCTTCTTTCCCTATACCAAGGTCAGATACGGTCCCGCGTTGATCGGTTCGTTCGTGACCGCGGTACTTTTTCAGCTCGCGCAGTGGGGTTATGTTCGCTTCCAGGTAGGGGTCGCCAACTATCGCGCGATCTACGGGGCGATGGCGACGCTGCCGATTTTCCTGGTGTGGATCTACATCGCTTGGTCAGTGATCCTTTTCGGCGCCGAACTGACCGCGTCGGTGCAGCGCGGTGACGTACCGCCGATGCTGGGACCGATGTCGCCGGATTTTCTATATTCGGCGACGATGCATATCCTGGTTCGACTCGCGGATCGTGCCTATCGCGGCGGCGACGACATCACGTCGTGGACCCTCTCCCATGAACTCCTCGTGCCGGAAGCAACACTTAAGCCGATTCTCGACGGGCTCAAAGCGGGCGGCTTTGTCATCGAGGCCGACCCCGGCTCCGGTTCCCTGAATCAGGGACTATTTCTGGCGCGCCAGTCCTCGACCATCGTGCTGGCCGATGCGATCAGGTCGGTGGACATCGATCACGGGGCAAGTGACGGCGATGCGCGCGTCGATCGCGTGCTGGCAAAGATGGGCGCGGTGCGCAACGATCTGCTTAAGACGATTACGCTCGAAGACATCCGATCACCGGAGGCGAAGGCGGTCGATCTGGAGACGGCGGCGACCGAGCACAAGGCCAATCAATGAATCAGCCGCGACTTCGTTTCTGGCAAAGTTGAGACATGGACAAAATCGAGCCGCGGAGCAGTTTCATGAACGTCAACGGCGTCCGCTTGCACACGCTGGACTGGGGCGGCGACGGCGCGCCGATCGTGATTTTGCACGCAACCGGTTTTCTCGGGCGCATCTACCGTTCGCTTGCAGAGCGGCTGCGCTCGATCGGTCACGTTTACAGCTACGATCAGCGCGGGCACGGCGACAGTTCCGCGGCGCCTGACGGCGACTACAGTTGGGACTCGACGATGCGCGACCTCGAAGGATTTATATCGGTGATGGGATGGTCGGGCATCAGGGCGGTTGGTCATTCCGCGGGTGCGACGGCGATTGGTTCGCTTGCTTGCGAGCGCCCCGGCCTGATCGCACGCGCGGTGCTGGCTGAGCCGGTGATATTCGAGTCGCCGGATGCGCCGGAACTTGGCTGGCGCAACCCGTTTATTGAGCGCACGCTGAAACGCCGGCGGATGTTCGACAGCGTCGAGTCGATGTACTCGAACTTCGATAACAAGCCGCCGTACAAAACCTGGCGCAAGGACATTCTGCGCGACTATTGCGAATTCGGCACGCGGCCGGCGAGCGACGGCAGGCGAGAACTGAAGTGCGCGCCCGAGATCGAGGCGAAGTTCTACGAGACGGCGCGCGATTTCGACGGGCTCGGGCGAATCCTCCGCTGCGCATCGCCTTTGCTGGTGATGTTCGGCGCGCGCGGCGACTCGCTCGGCGCGTCACTGTCGGGCAAGGTCGCGCAGCAGCTCAAGCACGGCCGCGTAATTGACGTGCCGGATACGGGTCATTTTATGCCGATGGAGAAGCCCGAATACGCTGCCGAGCAAGCGCGCGAATTCCTCGCGTCCGCACAATAGTCAGTCAGGACGAACTGAGTAATGCCTGAGCCTCGGGGGTATATATTCCCGGGCGTTCGTATAGTATCAACGGCGGCTCAATAGCTACTTCGATTCCGCCGGCGGCGCGGGCTTCGATCAGGATTACCGATGCGGGCGTTGTGATTTGCGCATGAACGAAGCGGATGCGCTTGGGCTCGAGCTGGTTCGATCGCATCGCGGAGATCAGTTCGGCGCTTCGGCGTGCGCTGAAGACAAATGCGACGCGGCCGCGCGTGCGCGCGTAGCGGCGCGCAGCTGCGACGAAGTCCATCAGGGTCGCGCTGCTCTCGCCGCGCGCCAGCCGGCGGCCGTGGTCGGGATTCTCCCGGCCCGACGCCGCCGCGCGATAAGGAGGATTCGCGACGACCAGGTCGAAGCTCGCGGGCTCGACGCCTGCGATCATTCTCCGACGAAGGTCCGCGTTCACTGCTGTTACCGCCTTGAGTTGGTTGATTGCGGCGTTGCGCGCGATCATCCCGGCGAGCATCGGCTGGATTTCGATCGCGACGACTTCGCGCGGGCGCTTGAGAGTGGCAATCAGGATCGATACGACGCCGCATCCCGCTCCGAGATCGAGAATTCGATCGCGGGTGTTCGCGCGGGCGAAGCGGGCGAGCAGGATTGCCTCGAGCGAGAAGCGGTAACCGTGCTTCGGCTGGATCAGCGTGATAGAACCGTCGAGGATCGTATCGCGAGTTTCGTTTTCATTGGTTGAGCTTGCCGTCATGAACGCCGCCGAAAAAGGAGAGCTCTACGCGCGCATCTTTCGCAAGGTTGGTGTATTTCTCGGCAAGGGGGAGATTCCGCGCGCGCTCAAAGAGCTGAATGAAGGTATGAAAATCGCCGAACGCAACGGCGATAGCAAGATGGCCGCGCGCTTTGCGCAGGAAATTGCGAACGCCTCGAAGACTTCTGAACCCACGAAATAGCCGGTTTCGCCTGAAATTTCGCTGTTCCGCGCGCGACGCCGCTTGACGCGTTCGAGTTCGTACTTACCTTGGGATTGTGGGACGCGAGGCGCTTCGAGCGAAGGACAGATAGAGCCTTCCTCGCGCCGAGCGGCCCCGAAATTAAAAATCGTGCCGCAGAAAAAATACGGCAGGAGGTTTTCTTCAAGATGGAAGTGCGGATGAACGGCTATACGCCAAATGATTCATTGCTTCGCCACTGGAACGTGCTGTGGAACGAACTCGAGCCCGCGCGCAAATCGGCGCCGGCGGCTGACGTGATCGAAGACGCCGACGGCTATCATTTCTACTTCGAGATGGCCGGGATCAACAGCGAGTCGGTCGATGTGCGAGTCGAGGACGGCAGCCTGGTGGTCGAGGCCGAGCGCAAACGGCCTGAGTGGTCGAAGGAAGCGGAAGTCCATCTGTCCGAGCGGACTTACGGCACGATGCGTCGCGCGTTCGCGATACCCGAGGACGCAGGCCACGAAAACATCAAGGCGGCCTACAAGGATGGCGTGCTGAACGTGACGGTGCCGAAGCGGCCGGAGAGCAAACCGTTCAAGATCAAAGTCGAGTTCGACAACTAGCCGGCGCGCTGGACGCTTCGCGCCGCGGCTAGGGAATTTTGGCTCAGGCGCCGGCGGTCTGAATCGCCGGCGTCGTGAGCGCAGCCGACGAAGCCAATTTTAGCAGCCGGCCTCCTTTATGGGGGAGTGCAAATGATATTTCTGATTATCATAGTGGCTATCGTCGCGTGGGTAATCCTTGCCTACAATCGATTAGTCAGTCTGCGCAACCAGGTAGATAATTCGTGGCGGCAAATCGATGTACAGTTGAAACGCCGTCATGACCTGATCCCCAACCTGGTCGAAGCCGTTAAAGGCTACATGCAGTTCGAGCGCGACACGCTGACGCAGGTGGTCGAGGCGCGCGCCAAGGCGGTCAGCGCGCCGGACCAGGCCTCGCGGATGGCGGCGGAGACTCAGATCACGGCCGGACTCGGCAAACTGCTCGCCGTTATGGAGAACTATCCGCAGTTGAAGGCCGACGAGAACGTGCTCAAACTGCAGGAAGAGCTGACGACCACCGAAAATCAAATCGCATACGCGCGCCAGGCGTATAACGACGTCGTACTCGATTTGAACACCCGCATTCAGACCTTTCCGGCGAATCTCATCGCGACCAATTTCGGCTTCAAACCCGCCGAATATTTCAAAGGTGCGCCGGAGGAACAGGCGGTCCCCAAAGTTGATCTGTCGATGACCGCACCACGCGCCTGAGCCTTCGCGGCGGGCATGTTCGATGGCAGCCGGCAATTTCAGGAGTCTCGAATCGACCAATCGCCGCGAGACGGTGCTGCTCGTAATCGCGTTCATGCTACTGCTTGGTGCGCTCGGACTTGGGCTTGATATCGCGGCAAACGACGTTTCGATCGTCAATGGGCAACTGGTCGGCTTCCCCGTATTGACGATTGCCGCGCTGGTTTTCGCCGGCGTGCAATCGATGGTGTCATATTATAGCGGCGCGTCGCTGGTGCTGCTGTCGGTTCATGCGCGCGAGCTGACGCCCGACACGGCCAAGCATCAGATGGTGCTCGACGTGATCAACGAAATGGCGACCGCGGCGCGGATGCCGGTGCCCAAGCCGTACATTATGGACGATCCTTCGCCGAACGCGTTCGCGACCGGACGCGACCCGGCGCATTCGGTGATTTGCGTCACGCAGGGCCTGGTCGATCAGATGGATCGTGAAGAATTGCAGGGCGTGATTGGACACGAGATGTCGCACGTGGCCGACTACGACATCCGCACGATGATGATGATCGCGGTGATGGTGGGCGGAATCGCGATGTTGTCGGACTTCGTGTACCGCTGGATGTTCTGGGGCGGTTTTGGTGCGCGCGGCAGGAGCGGCGACAGCCGCGACAACCAGGCGGCGGTGCTAATCACGGTGGCGGTGATCGTGCTGGCGGCGCTGGCGCCGATATTTTCACAACTGCTCGCGATGGCGGTGTCGCGGCAGCGTGAATATCTCGCGGACGCGTCGTCGGTCGAGTTCACGCGCAATCCGCGAGCGCTACTGCGAGCGCTGGAGCACATCGCGAAAATCGAATCGCCGCTGAAAGCGGGTACCGCCGGCACCGGCCATCTCTTCATCGTGAACCCGCGCGAGGGCCTCCGCGATGACAGCGAAGGATTCTTCGCCAACCTGTTTTCCACGCATCCACCGCTGAGCAAGCGAATCGCTCGGCTGCAGGCGCTGTTGGGTGCGGCGGGAGCGAACGCGATTGATGCACCGGCGCAAGCGAACACCTGAGCGAACGCCACACGTTGCTCGACCTCGCCGACCGACTTAAGCTCCACCGATGCCGACTGATCTCGAAGTCGAACAAATACTCGCTCAGGTCGTTGGCCGAGTGTCGAAGATCGAAGGCGTCCAGGCGATCGTGCTTGGCGGGTCGCGCGCGCGCGGCACTGCCGATGAACGATCGGATATCGATCTCGGAATTTATTACGACGGCGAGCATCCATTCTCGATCGCGGCTCTGGCAAAGGCTGCGAAGGAACTCGACGATCGTCATGCCGATGGGCTGGTGACTTCGTTCGGCGATTGGGGCCCCGCTGTTAACGGCGGCGGCTGGCTCGAGATTGGCGGCAATCACGTCGATTTTCTTTATCGCGAACTTGGCGCGGTGGGCGACGCGATCGAGGATTGCATCGCCGGCCGCCTGCGCAGCATTTATCAGCTCGGTCATCCGCTCGGATTCCACATCCAGATTTACGCGGGCGAAGTTCACGTCTGCCGTCCGCTTTACGATCCGGCGGGAACGGTGGCGCGACTCAAATCGCGAGTCATCGAGTATCCCGAAACAATGCGGACCGCCGCCGTGACGAAACATCTCTTTGATGCGGAGTTCGAAATCACGATTGCGGCGAAGCCGGCTGAACGCGGGGATGTGATGTACGTCGCGGGATGCCTGTTTCGCGCGGCGGGGTTCGTGACGTTTGTGCTGTACGCGTTGAATCGCAAATTTTTTCTGAACGAGAAAGGCGCGTTGGCCGAATCGCGAAGTTTCGCGATCAAGCCGCCGCGCTTTCACGATACCGTCGCGGGCCTATTGGGACGTATCGGCACGACGCCGGCGGAATTGTCGGCGAGTGTCGCCAGCTTCCAGAGCCTTGTGGCCGAGTTGCGCCAGCTCGCGGCGAGCACCGGGGTGCTCTAGCGGTTGCGTCCCTTAAGTGCGCGTTCGATTTCGCGATGGGATGCCCGGCGCGCGAGCGCGTCGCGCTTGTCGTACGAGTGCTTGCCCTTGGCGAGTCCGAGCTCGACCTTGGCGCGGCCGTTTTTGAAATAGATTTTCAAGGGCACGATCGAATAACCCTTTTCGCGCACGCGACCCCACAATTTATCGATCTCGCGCCGATGCATCAGGAGCTTTCGCGCGCGGGTTTCCTTGTGGCTGAACTGGCCGGCGGGAGCGTAGGCGCCGATGTGCACGCTCTCGAGAAACGCCTCGCCGTTTTTGATGCGGGCGTAGCTGTCGCGCAGATTTGCGCGATGCGCGCGCAGCGACTTGACCTCGGTGCCGGTGAGCGCGAGGCCGGCCTCGAGCGTCTCCTCGATAAAGAAGTCGTGGCGAGCCTTGCGGTTATCGACGACCAGCTCGAATCCGTCGGCGGCAGGCTTGCCGTTGCGAGTCTGAGAATCGCGCGCCATATCGGGCTGAGTTTATCCGCAGCGGGCGATGCAGATAAGGGGTTGGCGAAGATGGTTGCGAAGGCGGTGGCTGAGCCTTAGATTGGAAGGGTAGTAACCGTTTGCACTGGCCTCGTATGGAAGACCCACGATCGTGGGGGCGAACTGGATTCGACGAAGACAACATGGCCATGGTCGCACGCCGGGTGCTGTCGACCCGTAAAACTGGCAGACTGCGAAATTTACCCGCAGACAATAACGGTTACGCTCTGGCGGCCTAAGGGCCGCTAGCGTTCCGCCGCTGCTCGCCCATGGCAGCGGGTCGGGGCGTCATTTAGTGGGCTAGGGACCCGCAGTTCACCGGCTGGGCGGTTTACCGAAACTTCAGCCGGCTGGCGTACGGAAAGCCCGTCTGTGGGCGCTCCGGACGCGAGCTAAAATTCGCAGACTAAGCGTGTAGTGACCGTCGCCGGAAGGCCTTCGGACGGGGGTTCAATTCCCCCCGCCTCCACCAATTTAACCTCCGCTTGAAGTGGTCGCTGAAGGCGTAGGCCACGGTCGGTTCTTTCTCCTAACCCATCAGACTGGTTGCGAAGGCTTCCTTGCGGTCACAGTGCGGGCGGGAGGGAACGTCCAGAAACTGAGACCGGAGATCTCGACATCGATCATGCCCGACTTGCGCAACTCCTCGGCGTATAGCCTGGCGCCCTGAAGGTCGGAAATCGCCACCTGGCCGCCTTGATTGAGGGTGCGCACGATTTCACGGATGGCTTCGCGGCGCCCCTCGGGGCTGCGAACGTTGTGGATGGCGAAGTGGGCAATGGCGGCATCAAAACTGCGGTCGGCGAAGGGCATTTTGCGCATGTCTCCGTCATGAACGCTGACTCGCTGCGCGACTCCCTCCAGCACAGCATTTCTCAGTGTGGCTTCACGCGAATTGTCGGATTGCTGCCACTGCGACCACAGATCGATGCCTGTCGCGTGACCTCGCGGCAGCAGCTTTGCGGCGGCGATGAGCAGGAGCCCGTGGCCACAACCGACATCGAGCACGGTTTCGTCTCCGCGGAGTTTCAGGCGCGCGAGGATGCGGTCGCGTGCGTGGAGCTTACCGAAGCGACTGCTGGCGAGCATGAGAGACGCGATGATCAGAAAGCAAATGCCAAAAATTTGGATCGTGTAAGCCAGGCCGAGGTGCCGGCTCAAAGTCCCTCGCCCGAGCAGGAACCCCACGATTGCAGCCGCAAGGCCAACGGTAAACATCGCGCGAACGGCTACGCCGCCATCGAGACCATAATCCGGCGTTTGTCTGCTCATGTTTCTATCCTCAAAGGCCGCATGCGGCGAGGAAATCCAACATCGGCTCTCCAATCTCTGTATCCATAAGATGCACTTGTGGAAAGAATCGCTCGCGTTCTATCGAACCTCATCGATCCAGAAAGTCCTCCAGCGCTTTTACGGTCTGAGCAGGATCCTCCTCCTGAGGCACGTGGCCCAACTGGCTGAAGACGACGAGCTTGCTGTGGGCAACGTCATGGTGAAAACGGTCGGCGTCGAGGACGGGCACGACACGATCTCGCCCGCCCCACAGGATCAATGTCGGGATTGCGATCGTCTTGATTCGGTCCGAATCGGAATCGGAATCTTGCTCGAACTGGAGAATGAACGCCCGGCGATTTCCGGCGCGCAGGAACAATTCGTAATAGCGATCCACCAGGTCTGAAGTCACCTTGTGCGGATCCCCGTACGCTTCCAGGAGGTTCTTCTCGACGAAGCTTCGCGGCGTGATGTGCTCGATGAGCCAGCGGAAGACCGGAATCTTCGCCAATCGAAAGGCGATAGGCGGTGATTCGGCCATGTCGGGGTAGCCGGTGGAGTCGATCAGCACCAGACGGTCGGCGAGTTCGGGCCTGGCGACCGCGGTTTCCCAAGCGATTCGGCCGCCGAATGAATTGCCAACCAGGGTAGCGTGTTTGATCCTGAGCTGATCGAGGAAGTCTTCCGTGAAGTGCGTGAAGTGTTCGATCCGGTAATCATCGTCGGGGAACCGCCCGGTAAGGCCGGCGCCCGGAAAATCGAAACTGACGACGCGATGCAGCCCCTTCAGAGCGGCAACCCATCCGTCCCAGGTGTGAAGGCTCGATGCGGTGCCATGGATGAGGACGATGGGGTGTGGGTCGTTGCCCGGTCCTTCGTCGCGCAGATGTATCGACACGCCGTCGATCGTCACGAATCTGGAGGGCGCCGGGGCCCATCGCGCCTTGAGGGATTCGACGGATCGGCCCGGCGTCCATTCCAAGCCAACCAGTCCTGCGACGAGGACAGAAACAACGGCGAGTGAAATTGTTGCTCTCTTCATTCATGTCCTCTCTATCGGCGCGCCGTCGCGGACCCGCCTTTCCAACCGCGGGGAGCGCAATTGCCGCGGCGTGGCGCTTGTGTTCTGCTTATAAAAGAAATATAAGCTATCGCTCATAATTTGAAACTCGCATTCCTGGCGGATGCATATGGCGCGGAAAATTCAAACAAACCCAAGAAAATCGGCCTCTCAGGAGCGATCGCGTGCAACCGTCGATGCGCTTTTGGAAGCGACTGCTCGCGTTTTGATCAAGGAAGGCTACGACCGGGCGAGCACCAACCGGATTGCCGAGGTGGCCGGCGTCAGTATCGGTTCGCTGTATCAGTACTTCCCGAGCAAGGAGGCGCTGGTAGCGGCGGTTATTGACCGCCATACGCAGGAAATTTCCGAGGTGACTCGCAACGTCCTGGTCAAGGCGGCCGCGCGTCCAATCGAGGTCGCGGTGCGCGAGTTTGTTTCGGTTGCGATCGAGGCTCACCGCATCAATCCCAAGCTTCATGGCGTCCTTGCCGAACAGATCCCGCATGTTGGGCGGCTCGAAAATATCGAGGCTATCAACCGAGAGGGTTATGCACTGGTTCGAGGCTATCTTGAGGCACATCGAGATGAGATCGATGTCGTCGATCTCGATCTTGCCGCCTTCATTTGCGTGACCTCGATCGAGGCGCTGACGCACGCGGCGGTGCTACGCAATCCCGAGGTTCTCGCACCCAATCGGGTTGATCGGTTTATTGAAGAGGCCAGCCGCTTGATTCTGGGTTACTTGAGAAGCGGCGGCGATGGCGCCGCCACAGGTTCCCGCTCGAAACGACGATAGGCTGCCTCGAGGTCTTTGTCTTCCCGGTCGCTTCCGCCAGGCTGCGGACCCAGCGCAGATTCTTTCAGGTTTCGAGATCGCGAGCCCGCTCGAGATCGG
Source organism: uncultured delta proteobacterium (assembly GCA_963717005.1). Classification (GTDB taxonomy): domain Bacteria; phylum Desulfobacterota; class Binatia; order Binatales; family Binataceae; genus Binatus. The sequence goes on along the minus strand of OY970324.1, from coordinate 1,328,738 downwards.
AGATCAAATCAGATTGAGCCGGCCGCCATCCGAGGCGATCCTGGGTTTTCGCGCTCGAAACCGGCAAATCAATTCCCATGAACGGCCCGAGCCATCCGAAGTGATCGAACGCTTCCGCCGGTGACTTTGATACCACCGGGATATTCAATCGGCGGCCGATCACCTCGGCGATTTTTTTGAGCGGCACGCCTTCTTCGGCGACTGCATGATAGCGGGCTGCGGGGGCGTTCTTTTCGAGCACGAGCGAGTAGAGATGGGCCGCGTCGAGGCGATGAACCGCGGGCCATCGGTTGATGCCCTCGCCGACGAACGCCGACACGCCCTTTTCACGAGCGAGCATGATCAACTGCGAAACCAGTCCAAGCCTTTCACGATCGTGCACCGACGGCGGAAGGCGCACGATCGATACGCGCACGCCGCGCGCGGCGACAGACGCGGCCGCCTCCTCCGACGCGCTGCGTGGGACGCCGGCGGAGCTGGGAACCGGCGCGTCATCCTCGGTGCCGCTGCGTCCCGGCGTGAGCATCGCAGTTCCCGAGGTGACGATTAGCGGGCGATCGGAGCCGGCGAGCACGCTGCCGATAGCCTCGATCGCACGCCGATCGATCTCGCAGTTCTCCACGTACTTCGAGAAGTCGTGGATGAAGGCCAGATGAATCACAGCGTCTGCCATCGACGCTCCACTACGCAGGCTCTCGAGGTCTTCGAGATCGCCCCGACGGGGGCGCGCGCCTGCCGCGGCAATCGACGCGGCGGACGCCTCCGAGCGGGCCAGACCAAGCACCTGATGGCGCGCGTCAATCAGCTCGCGAACAACGGGAGTACCAACAAAGCCTGAAGCGCCTGTGACGAAAATACGCATCGCGGTTTCTCCTTCAACTCTTTTGTCCCCATCGCGGTCCCGCAGATCTCTACATTAGCGATTGGGCGAGTGCGATCCATGCTCTAAAGTCCATATTATCTTCGCGCGCGTCGGAAAGGGGTTCGATGGTGTAGCGAGTGGATGATGCACGGAGCTTCGTTCAGATCTTTGTTCTCGCCTTGCTTCAAGATGGTGGGCCATATAGAAACATTCAGCGCCGACGGATTTTTTGAGGCGGCGACGCCGGATCGGCACATTCGATCTCAGAGGAGGGAGCGGATGCGACGTTTGCTTTTCGCGCTCGTCGTCGTTTTGATCGCCAGCGCGGCGTCCGCCTACGAATATCCTCTGTCGTTCAGTACGCCGCCAAACGGTCATATTATCTCGGTCGCCGGATACTACTTCGTAAACAACACCGTCGTCGGCGATTGCAGCTATTACACAGTCGGCGCGTGTTCGGGGCGCGGATGCCGTCCACCCCCACCTACCTACTACTACAACACCTGCACCTGGGACCTGTACGGCAATCTGCTGAGCAAAGTGAGCGGCGCGCCCGCGCAACCGGCGCCGCTTTACACGGTGGGGACTGAGACCGTCTATGCCAGCGGCTTCAGTACCACGGGGCACGACAGCAGAAATTTTGGATTCGTCGCGACGCCGTCTTCTCACTACTCGTGGCAGACCAATGGCGCCTATGCCGATATTCCCGACGCGCAGTACATGGTCCAGGCGACTCTTACCAGTGACGGCGACTATGTGCTGAACGTGAGCAATGCGACAGTGACGCCGCAGATTTACGGGACGGTAACGCCGAGCGCCGGCAACGCCAGTATCACCGGCAATACCTGTCAGGCGGTATGGCCGGGGGCGACCTGCACTATCACCGTCACGTACGATCCGACGGCGATTATGTGCACGGCCTCGCCCTACGGCTTCGCCTACACCGGGATCGATCTTTTGTTGACCACAGATTCGGCCGTGAACACAGATTTTATTGAGCGCTTCACCGTGACCGGCGTACCGATCTGCAACGACTGAGCAATGAGTCCAGCGAAGAAACGATCCTTGCGAATCTCCCTCGCGCGCCGTGCGGCGAATGCCGGCAGATTCGCCACGTTGGTTCTCGCAGCGATTCTGCCGATCGCACTCATCGGAGCCGCGCCTGGTGTTGCACTTGCCAAGCCCCCCCTGGAATTCCAGCCAACGAAGATCCTCAGCTTCGGCGAGGTCGATGTTGGCGGCACAAGTTCTCGGCAGACTGAGACGTTGACCAATTTATCCGCCACGACCGCGATCGCTATCAGGAGCATCACGGTGTCGCCGCCGTTCGTGGAGGTTGGCAACACCTGCGGCAACTCGATCCCGGCCAATGGCACATGCTCCGTGAGCATCGTCTTCAAGCCGGCCATTGCAGGAACGATAAAGAAGAAAGGCTTGAGCGTCGCCTATGCCACACAAGGTGCGCATTACGTCGAGCTGCAAGGGCGCGGGGTAAAACGGCCGAAGCCGACACCGTCGGTAACTCCGACAACTACCGCGACGGCCACGCCGACGACTACCGCGACCGCCACGCCTACTCCTACTGCCACGCCGACAGCTACTGCGACTTCGACCGCGTCGGCCACACCGACCGCTACTGATGATGGCACTCCGCACCCGACCGCGACCGCAACCGCGACCGCAACGGCAACCATCACTGCGACTCCAACGGCCACCTCAACGCTGCCAACCTCCACGCCTACCCCGACGCTGACTGGGCTGCTGATCGGGGGCGGCGATCAGGGCGGCCAGCTTGGCGGAACGGTGAGTCTTGCGAATTCGGCGGTCTCGAGCAGCGGCGCGCAGGTCTTCAACTTCGGCATCAGCAGCTTCGAGTCGGTCGGCAGTATGAATGTGGCGCGGGAGTCGGCGGCGATAGTTGAGCTGTCGAACGGCCTGACCCTGGTCATCGGTGGTCAGAAGTGCGTTCCCGCCACTATCAGCGGAGTGTCAGGGTTTGAATGCACCGCGCTGCAGACGGCGGAGTTGTACAACGAGAACACAAAAGCGTTCACGGTCGCCGGTAGCGGCAGCGGCGGCTTGATGACTGCGGCGCGCGCCGGCGCGAGCGCAACCCTGATTGAGGGCAGCGGCACTCCGCTCGACGGGCAAGTGCTGATCGTCGGCGGCGCGACCGGGCAATCTTTCATCGGCACCTCGTCACCAGCGGGCGCGCCCACCGGGCAGATGGCGTTGAATACCGCTGAGTTGTACAACCCCGCGACCGACGCCTTCACCACGACCGGCTCGATCCCGGGATGCGCGGCGGGCGTGGCGGCATGCGCGGGCCTGCCCGCGGTGTGCGCGGGCGCTTCGAGCGCGATCGCGTCCGCATCGGAGAGCGGAACGACGGTAACTGTCACGATGACGACCTCTAATCCGGTTGGACTGAGCGTCGGCAACAGCGTGACGATCGCCGGCGCGAGTGTGGCGGGATACAACGGGACCTTCACAGTAAGTGCGATTGGAAGCGCAAGCAGCTTCGAGTACGTAGCGCCGGCGGGGTTGGGCGCGAGCTCCGGTGGCACTGCGGGCGCGGATACACTGCCGTGCGGGTTGGTGAATCACGCCGCGGCGCTGGTCCCGAACGATGGCGGCAGAGTGCTGGTGGCCGGCGGCGATCTGATTGCGCCGCTGGAACAGGCATCGAACCTGTCGTTCCTCTTCGATCCGGCGACGCAGACGTTCGCGGCCACCACCGGCTCGATGGGGACGCCGCGCGAACAGTTCGCGCTGGTCGCGCTGGATCCGGCGGCGGTGACAGGAGCGCTGTCAGGGCAGGTAGCAGCATTCGGCGGGGTCGAGGCGAACAGCGCGACCTGCATCAGCGGCGATATCGTAGCGACCACGCTCGACGCGGCAGAAGTTTTCGACCCGGCGACGCAGATGTGGAGCGGCGCGTCGAACCTCATGGGCATCAGGCGCGCGACGGCGGCCACTCTGCTCGAGGTGGGCAGTCTTGCGGGCGAGGTTATTCTGCCCGGCGGCTTCGACCTCGAAGCGGGCATGATGCCGTCGAGCTGCGTCGCAACGGGATCGTTAACCCAGGCCGCGCAGAATGCGACCGACCTCTACGATCCGAACGGCGGGACGGGCGGCGCCTTCAGCGCGACGGGTTCGCTTAATCAGCCGCGCGGGGGGCAGAGCCAGGGCATGATCGCGGCAGGCCTTGACGCGACCGGCGTGCTGGTTGCCGGCGGTGCCTGCACCACCGCCACGCCGAGTGTGCAGTTGGCGGTTATTGGCACTCCGCAGGCGGCGCTGACCTGTAGCACCGCGAACGCGCACAACGATTACTCGGAGTTCTACAGCCAGTCCACCAGGCTCTGGACGGTAGGCCCCGGTCCCGCCGCCGGCTTCACTCCCACCAATGGCGCGGCCTCGGCAGTGTTGCCGTAGCCGGGTAATCAGCGCAGCTGGTAGCCGAATTCGTCGAACAGTTCGCGCCAGCGGGATTGTACCAGTTGACGCCAATCTTCGGTTGAAACGGGCGCGCGGCGCGGATTTTGCGCGACGTACGCGCTCACCTTCGGCAGCATCAGGGACGAATCGCCGAGCTTCAGTTGTTTATACAAAAGTTCGATCGTGGCGAGCGGGTCGGCAACCAGATCCTCGTAGCGGATGGTCGCGGCCCTGTCGGGCGGCAGAATTTGCAGCGAAGCTTTCAACTTGGCTTCCAACGCCAGCCGCGCGTCCAAAATCCGCTCGATCAGGATCTCATCCGCCAGCGGTGCGGTCAGCGCATAGCGTTCCCACATGGTCCGCCAGAGCCTCCGTGTCGAGGCAAAAACCGCGCATGGCTCGCGCACCAGCCGAATGAACTTTGCGCCGGGGAAGAGCGCGCCGAGCCTCTGAAGTCGAAACGAGTTGCTCGGAGATTTCACCAGCAACCGCTTGTCCGTGCCATGCACAAACGCCGTCGCTTTCAAAATCCACGTCATCGCGTCATTCCATCTTTGCTGCTGCGCCCGCTCGAACAGGTCGGGATCGCACAACGCCTCGAGTTGATGGATCGCCGAGGGAAATACGAACGCTTCGTACGGTGAGGTCGCACCCATGCACAGCATTGCGAACTCTTCTTCCTGCGGCGAGGACGGCGAAACCATCATGTCGCCGGTAGGCCGCACCAGCGATTCCGCTGACGGCGCGTTGTGCTGCGCGAGCACGAACTGATGCGGATTGAAGCAAGCGTAGGTAGTGGGAGCGGCGAACGACTGATCGAGCGCGAGCATTTCGTGCAGCAGTGTCGTTCCGCTGCGCCAATGCCCGACGAGAAAGAGCGGCGGCTTGAGCTCCAGTTGCTCAAGCGTGCGGCGGTACAGCCGCTGCTGGAGCATCCGCAGCGCGGACTGGATGCCGCCGGCCGCGTAGAAGCGCAACTCAAGAGCGCGATCGATCGGCTCAGGATGACGGCGGCGGATAGCGCGCCATGCGGCAAGATTCAGATTGAATGCCGGCCTCGACCAGGCCCCCGAATTCATGGGCCGCAAACCGGCGGCCCGCAATCGAGCTCATCGCCAAAGCGCCGCTTGATGTCCATCACCAGCGGCATCGCGACACCGGGAGTAGATCCGAGATAGCTAGTCTCGTCGGGATCGTGCGCGATATCGAAGAGCGCGATCCGTCCCGCGGGGAAATACCAGACGAGATGGTAAGGGCCGGAGTTCGCGGCGATTGCTCCGATCGCGGGGCGGCTGAACGCGCTTGATTTCGCCAGATACATCGAAAAGGCCGGTTCGGACGGAGCCCCCGCCTGCGCGGCGCCGATTAGGTCGTGGCCATCCATCCACGACGGTTTGCCGATTCCGAGCGCCGCCAGAATCGTCGGCGCGACGTCAGACAGGTCTCCGTCTTCGGTTTCGGTGTAGCCGCGGCTCTGGCCGGGCAACGAAATCAGCAGCGGAATGTGGGTCTCGGCATCGTGGAGGTCCGGCGAGTCGTGGGTCCAATAGCCGCCGGAAAAGTTCTCGCCATGGTCGGCGGTGACAATCAGGATAGTGTTCGAGTCGCGATGGCTGGCCGCCATCCAATCGAGGAATTCTCCGAGAGCACTGTCGCACTCGGCGACACTCTCGTCATAGCGCAGGCGCAACAGGTCAACTTTGGGCTGCGTCTCCGGTGGATAGTCCTGGGGCGGCGATTGCCAGAAGAACTGCGCCTGAGTGGTGAACTCCGAACCCGGCAGAAACCGGCCCTGGAAGCGGGCGTCCGTCACGTAGGGGGCATGGGGTGGATAGACGTGAATCCAGAGAAAGTAGGGAGCGCGCGCGCCGCCGACAAAGTCACGGGCCGAGGCAAACACCGCGCCCGGATCGACCCAGCTCGCCCGGTTGAAGCGATCGAACAGACAACCGAAATTCCTGAGTGCAACAGCCATCAGAGTATTCACCGCTTCGGTCAGGGCCCCATTGCGCAATTGAAGCAGGAAAGTTCCCGGAAAAAACCACCAGAACACCGGCGGCCGCGGCAGGATCGAAAAGGAATCGGCAATCCGCAAGACCATCGGATTGGCGGCCGGATTGGTAACGATTGCCGCAGTCGTATATCCGCGCTGCCGCAATAGCCACGCAAGGTTATGCTCGCGCATCCGGCCGGGGATATGCCCGTAAAGTTGGAACACCCGATGGGTCAGCGGGTACTGGCCGGTCAACAGCGAGGCGGCCGCAGGCGAGGTAAAGTCCGAGGTCGAAAAGAAATTGACGAAGTTGTAGCTGCGCCGAGCAAGCCGCTCGAATTGCGGCGTGGTCGGCAGGCTGTAGCCGTAGAGCGACATATCCTGAGCGGCCAGCGCGTCGAAGCTGATCAGCACCACGTTGGGCCTGGCCGCCGGATTCGGCGTGAACTTCTGCGACGGCGGGATCGAATCAAAGCTGCGCCAACCGAAGCCTCCGGTAAGAATCGGAATCAGCAGCAGCAGCGGACAGACTGCAAGTACAATCTGCGCCGATTGGTTCAGGCGGTTGAGCAGTGCGAAGGCGCGGCGCCAGCCGAAGAACGTAACCGCTCCGATCACGCCGACGATCACTGCCACGCTCAGGCTCGCGTTCTCGATTGAATCGCCGAATGGGCTGACCAAGACCAGCAGGCATATCAGGGCGCTGACCAGTGCGAGGAATCCAGCCCAATCGTCATCGGCCTGGACATCCCAGGGCTTGAGCGCGTGGCCGGCTGATAGAATGACCGCGAAAAATGCGGCACCCAGAGCTTCGAGCAGCAGCAGGGCCGAGACTTCCAGTGCGAAGTGGGCGAGCAGGTCGCCAGTCGAGAGAAAATATCGCAATGGAATCTTGCGCACGGCGATAATCGGCGCGAGGAACAGGACCGTAATCACCGCGAGGCTGCGAAACAGCAACCACCATCGCCGACCCATTACTTTGTTTTGCTAACCTCGTGCGCGGGGTCGCGCGATTCGATTCCCTTCCATCGGTCGCGGATGGATTTGGCCAGCCGTTTGATCTCCTTGCGGCAGTAAAAGAGAAACGAAAGGAAGATCGATGCGAGCGGAGCCAGAATCTGCCACAGGAATCCTCCCGCATTGGGATCGATGTAGGCCCAGCACTCGCCGCGCCACGTCAAGATGAGGATCAGCGCGAGCGCACCGGCGGTTATGGAACATCGGCGCGCGGCGTACGCCGCGTCAATCGCGCCGGCGCCAGCGGCAATTTCGATTCTGTTCACCTGCATCGAAGGGAACATACCGCAAATCTCCCGGCAGGCGAAGTTTGGACGCGGCCAATCTCGCGTCATGCGCCGCGCGCGGATTCGTAGGGACTTACTTCAGCCGCAAGTCTCTAGCGCATCAGCCTGAAGCAGTTGCGGACTTCCTTGACGAAGGTTGCGGGCTGCTCGAAGGCGGCGAAGTGGCCGCCTTTAGTCAGTTCGTTGAAGTACACCAGCTTGGCGAACCTCTTCGCGGCCCAGCGTTTCGAGGTGCGGAATATTTCCTTCGGAAAAATCGAGCAGCCCACCGGCACCGTCACCGGATCGGTCAAAGTGCGGCGAAAACTCTCCCAATATAGACGCGCTGACGATGCCGCAGTGGCCGGCAGCCAGTACAGCATCACGTTGTCGAGCAACTCGTCGCGGGTCAGCACGTTCTCCGGATGGCCGTCGCAATCGGTCCACGACCAGAACTTTTCCAGGATCCATGCGAGCTGCCCGGCCGGCGAATCAGTCAAGCCGTAGCTGACCGTCTGCGGCCGCGTGCTCTGCTGCTTCGAGTAACCCGAGTCCCAATCATTATAATGCTGCATCCCGGCGATCGCCGACTTCTCGCTCTCGGTGAGATCGTTCATCGTCGCCGGATCGGGCAGCGCAATCGGCATGTTCAGGTGGATTCCGACGCAGTTGGCACCGTCCTGAATTCCGATGCAGGTCGTCACCATCGATCCCCAGTCACCGCCCTGCGCGGCGTATCTCTTGTAGCCCAGCCGCGGCATCAGCTCGGCCCACGCACTCGCGATGCGCTGGACGTTCCATCCGTTGCGCGTCGGCTTGTCCGAGAAACCGTACCCGGGGATCGATGGACACACCACGTGGAACGCGTCGGCCGCATCGCCGCCATGGGCAGTGGGATTCGTCAGCGGCTCGATCACTTTTTGAAACTCGACGATCGACCCCGGCCATCCGTGCGTCATCACCAGCGGCAGCGCGTCGGCGTGCGGCGATCGCACGTGCAGGAAGTGTATCCCGAGGCCGTCAACCGTCGTCTTGAATTGCGCGAAGCGGTTGAGGCGAGCCTCGCGCGCACGCCAGTCATACTGATCGCGCCAATAAGCTGCGACCACCTGCGCGTAGGCGAGCGGCAGCCCCTGCGACCAGTCCTCGACGCACTCGCGCTCGGGCCATCGTGTCTCGCGCAGTCTCCGTTTCAGGTCGTCGAGTTGCGCATCGGTGGCCGCGATTCGGAAAGGCTCAATGTTGTTGCTCATCCAAGGATCTGTTGCCGAACGATATTTCAGAGTCAAGCCCGCTGGCGCTGCACGCGCCTTTCGTCTGGAAAAAAATTTGTCTAGTGTCGTATGGCCTGCTCGCCGAAGGAGCCGCTTGATGATTCCTGCCAACGCCGCGCCGCTTGCGATCGCGCTCCTGGGACTACTGCTCGGAATGCGTCATGCGACCGATCCCGATCACGTGATCGCCGTCACCACCATCCTCAGCCGCGAACGCCGCCTCAGTGTCGCCGCGCGCGTCGGCGTCATCTGGGGACTCGGGCATACGCTGACCGTGCTGATTGTGGGCGCTGCGATCATCGTTTTCAAAATTGCGATCCCGGCCCGGCTTGGACTCGCGATGGAATTCGCGGTCGCGATCGTGCTGATTCTGCTCGGTGTCAGCGCGGCGGCAGGTCTGATGAGCAAGGCCGCGACTCGAATGCGCGGGGATCCTTCGCGCGATGACGCCCTAATCGTCCATGCGCACCCGCACGCTCACGATGGCGACGTTCATTCGCATCCACACGTTCACGCCAGTGCTCACGAAGGCGCCGACGACGCGATGCATCACGGTCATCGCATCCCGGCCGGCGCCCTGCCCTCGTTCGCTGCGCGGCGGCCGCTGCTGAGGTCGTTCGCCGTTGGACTGGTCCATGGACTCGCGGGCAGCGCGGCGATCGCGCTGCTGGTGCTGAGCGCAATTCCGCAACCGCTATGGGCGACTCTTTACCTCGCGATTTTCTGCGTCGGCACGATCGTCGGGATGGGACTCATCACCACCGCAATCGCTACCCCGTTCATGGTCGCGTCGCGGCAAGCGTCATGGATCCGTCAAACTCTCGTGACCGGCTCGGGCCTGCTGAGTTTCGGCTTCGGCCTGTTCCTCGCCTACCAGATTGGCATCGTCGATCACCTGTTCAGCGCCGCGCCAATTTGGATACCGCAATGATAGCTAATCCGAGGAGACCTATATGATCGATCTTTACTATTGGCCCACACCTAACGGACACAAGATCACTATCTTTCTCGAGGAAACCGGGCTCGACTACAAAATCGTCCCGGTGAATATCCGCAAGGGCGAGCAGTTTGCGCCGGAGTTCCTGAAGTTCAGTCCCAACAATCGGATGCCCGCGATCATCGACCACGACGGGCCGGGCGGAAAGCCGCTCGCGCTGTTCGAGTCGGGCGCGATCCTGCTTTACCTCGCGGAGAAGACCGGCAAGTTCATGCCGGTCGAGATGCGCGCGCGTTACAACGTCGTGCAATGGCTGATGTTCCAGATGGCGGGCGTCGGCCCGATGTTCGGGCAGCGGGGACACTTCCTGCGCGCGGCTCCTGAAAAAATTCCATACGCGATCGATCGCTACACTAACGAATCTCGCCGCCTGCTGAACGTGATCGAGAACCAGCTCGCCCACCACGCCTACCTCGCCGGTGACTACTCGATTGCCGACATGGCGACCTACCCGTGGGTGGTAGGAACACGCCGCGAGCCCGATCAGTTGGAGAGCCGCCCGAATTTCAAGCGATGGCTCGACGCGATCGGCGATCGTCCCGCGGTAAAACGAGGCGTCGCCGTGATGGCCGACCTGCCACCCGAACCGCTCGACGACGCCGCCCGCTCGATACTCTACGGCAGCAAGCAATTCGAGCGCCGCTAGTAGCACGGATCTCAGACAGAACCGCGGTGCTGCTCATTGTCGTCCTGACGAAGCAAGCACCGCGAGCACGCCTGTCATCCTGACGAAGCAAGCATCGCGAACGCACCTGTCATCCTTGACGAAGGAAGCATCGCGAGCGCGCCCGCCATCCTAAACGAAGCAAGCATCGCGTAACGCGCTTGTCATCCTGACAAAGCGAGCAACGCGAGCGAAAGTTGTCATCCTGAACGAAGGGAGCAGCGCGAACGAAAGTTGTCATCCTGACAAAGCGAGCAGCGCGCACGAAAGTTGTCATCCTGACAAAGCGAGCAGCGCACACGAAAGTTGTCATCCTGAACGAAGCGAGCAACACGAGCGAAAGTTGTCATCCTGACAAAGCGAGCAGCGCGCACGAAAGTTGTCATCCTGAACGAAGCGAGCAACACGAGCGAAAGTTGTCATCCTGACGAAGCGAGCAACGCGAGCGAAAGTTGTCATCCTGACGAAGCGAGCAACGCGAGCGAAAGTTGTCATCCTGAACGAAGCGAGCAACACGAGCGAAAGTTGTCATCCTGACAAAGCGAGCAACGCGAGCGGCAGGAAGGATCTCGGACAGCTTCGCGTAAGCGAAGCCGGTTCCGGTTTCTGAAAATCGCGCAGCGCTCCATCCCATCTTCCTGATGCACAACTTCATAAAAGCAAAACCCCACTAAGGGATGAACTTTTCAGCCTTATCCTTCCGCGATTCCCGTGTTACGAATACACCATGGACGTAGTTCATCTACGCTGCCCTTCCCTCCGTCTCTCGAGCGGAGCCTCTCAGCTATCGGACGGCTGGGCCTCGCTTAGAAAATCATCTTTTGACGGAACGAAGCTACCGATGGTAGTTGCCATACCCAAAACCACAAGTAATGGTGTGTTGGCGCACTAACATGAATCATCGTACTCAAGTCGGCATCGTCGGAGCGGGACCTGCGGGCCTGATGCTGTCGCATCTGCTGCATCTCGTGGGCATCGAATCCGTCGTGCTTGAGGCTCGCAGCCGCCGATATGTTGAAGAGCGAGTCCGCGCCGGCCTGCTCGAGCAGGGTACCGTCAACCTGCTCAAAGAAACCGGGGCCGGCGAGCGGCTGACGCAGCTCGGGCTGACGCATCACGGCATCGAGCTGCGCTTCGGCGGTCGCGGCCATCGCATCGATCTGAGCGGGCTAACCGGCGGCAGCACGGTCACCATCTACTCTCAGCACGAAGTCATCAAGGATCTGATCGCGGCGCGGCTGGCCGCCGGAGGTCAGATCGTTTTCGAGGCCGGCGACGTCAGCATCCACGACTTCGACGGACCCGCGCCAAAGATTCGCTACCGCAAGGATGGTGAGAGCAAAGAGCTGTCGTGCGATTTCATCGCAGGATGCGACGGCTTCCACGGCGTATGCCGCCCCACTATCCCGGCCGGCGTACTGACAATGTACGACCGCATCTACCCGTTCGCATGGCTGGGTATTCTCGCTGAAGCGCGTCCGTCGTCCGAGGAATTGATCTACGCCTACCATAATCGCGGCTTTGCACTGCACAGTATGCGCTCGCCGGAGATTACCCGGCTTTATCTGCAGTGCGCGCCCGACGAAGATCTCGGCCGCTGGCCCGACAAAAAAATCTGGGACGAGCTCGAGCTAAGACTCGCGGCCGGCAAGGACTGGAAACTCAACCGCGGCGCCGTCATCCAGAAGGGCATCACCGAGATGCGCAGCTTCGTGGTCGAGCCGATGCAGGCGGGCGCGCTCTTCCTCGCCGGCGACGCGGCCCATATCGTGCCGCCAACCGGAGCCAAGGGCCTCAACCTCGCCGTCGCCGACGTTCGCGTGCTCGCAAGAGCGCTGACTGACTATTACGCAAATGGTAATCGCGAACTGCTTACAAGGTATTCAGAAATTTGTTTACGGCGGGTCTGGAAGGTGCAGCGCTTTTCCTGGTGGATGACCTCGATGCTGCATCGCTTCGCCGGCGAAAACGCCTTCGACCAGCGCCGCCAACTCGCCGAGCTCGACTACGTCACCAGCTCGCGCGCCGCCGCGCACACACTGGCAGAGAATTACGTCGGCCTACCGATGGAATGACGCATCGGACTTTCATTGACAGAAAAGATGAGATGACGGAGCAGGGGCCTCAGTCTCGGACGGCGCTAGCGCGAGCGCAGCGAGGCGGCGAGGGCGAGCGTGCGGCGCGCCTGTTTCAGATGCGGCATGTCGAGCATCTTGCCGTCGAGCGCTACCGTACCCGCACCCGACGCGAATGCCTCGATCACTCGATTTGCGTGGGCGATGTCTTCGGACGACGGCGTGAACGCGACGTTGATCACATCGACTTGATCGGGATGAATCGCGATCTTGCCGGTGAAGCCTGCGCGACGAGCCGCCTCCGATTCATGCTTGAGCGCGTTCGCGTCCTTGAAGTTCACCGACACCGTGTCGATTGGCTGGACGTCGGCCGCGACCGCCGCCAGCAGGCATAAGGAGCGCGCCAGCTGGTAGGTGAAATCGAGATTGCCGGCCGCATCGCGATTGGTGCTCGCGCCCAGCGCGGCCGCCAGGTCTTCCGCGCCCCACGTCATGCCGGACAACCGCGGACTGCATCCGGCGAAGCCGCCCAGCGCGAACATCGCGGCCGGCGTCTCGGTCGCCACCGGAATGATCGCGATCGATCCCGGCGCGACACCCTCGCGCGCTTCCAGTGCGGACAGGAAATGATCGAGCATCACCACGTCGCCCGCCGCGGCGACTTTCGGCAGCATTATTCCGTCCGGCGCGCCGGCGACGATTGCCGCGAGATCCAGCGTCGCCTTCGGCGTCGAGAGCGGATTGATTCGCACCCAGAGCTGCTGCCTGGTGCGATCGCGATGCGCGCGCAGATGCTCGAGCACCATCGTGCGCGCGACTTCGGTGCGATCCGCCGCGACTGCGTCCTCGAGGTCGAGCACCAGCGCGTCGGCGCGCGAGGATTCGGACCTGGCGAGCTTGCGCTCGCTGTCGCCTGGCACGAACAGGAGCGATCGCAGGGTCATGACGCCACTCGCTTGCGCATCAGCGCCGACCGTTTGCAGTAGGCGACTTCCTCCGCGCGCTGGTTGAAACATCGATGGTCGAACACGACGATGCCGGCGTTGGGCCGTGAGCGGCTCTCGCGTTTCTCCGCGACCGTGGTCTCGGCGTGAAGCGTGTCGCCGATAAACACCGGATGCGCGAAGCGCGTGTCGGCCATGCCGAGATTCGCGATCGTGGTGCCGAGCGTAGTATCGCCCACCGACACGCCGATCATCAGGCCGAGCGTGAAGATGCTGTTGACGATGCGCTGGCCGAACTCGGTGCCCTTGGCGAACTCCGCGTCGAGATGAAGCGGCTGCGGATTGTGCGTCAGCGCGCAGAACAGCAGGTTGTCGGTTTCCGTAATCGTGCGCGTGATCGCGTGCTTGAATACCTGCCCGACTTCGAATTCTTCGAAATAGAGTCCAGACATCTGGCTAAGGCTCCTTCGTCATCGATTGCGCGACTTCGAGACTTACCAGCCGCGCGATCAGAATTGCCACGTACAACTGGCCGAATACCGACTCCATTACCGACAGGCTGCGCGCGCCCTCCGAGATCGGCGAGATATCGCCGAAGCCCGTCGTCGTCAGGCATACGAAGCTGTAGTAGATGAAGGTGTGGAGCGACGCGATTAGCGGCGCGGCGTTGCCCACCGACTTTTGAAAGAGTGCGGCACTGAACGCACCGGGATTTTGCAGTTCGACCACTGCAAAGGCATACGCGAACGCGACCGCGGTCAGCAGATAAGCGCATATCCCGGCGCTGATCGTGTCGAGCGTTACGCTCCGTACGATGAACAGCCGGGAAACCAGGGCGACGACGGTCACGGCCAGGAACAGGCACGAACCAATCGCGCTGACCACTTCGATCGATGGACTTGTTGCGAATAACAGCGCCGTGCGGCCGCCTACAGAAGGAATCAGCAGCACCAACGCGATGATGAAATAGATTCGGGTCGAGCGGAATGCATAGATTGCCGCCAGCAGCACCAAAGAGATCGTGACCGTCGCGACATTCTGCGCCAGGGCGTGGCCCGAGAACATCGGCTGAGTGACGAGCAGCAGCAGGATCGCCGCCAGCAGAGCGGTGAATCGGCCCGGCCAATTATGATGCGCCAGGCCCAGCCGATGCCACAATGCGGACGGGCTGAGCACGCTGCCGGCTTCGCTCATGATGGATCGGTTTCGCGCAAGGGCACCGGCAGTGTCAAGGCGAGCATTCCGCCGAGGACCAGCGCCGCCGCCATCGCGATCATTCCGCCGGCGAAACTGTGCGTGCTTTGTTTGACGATACCGACCAGGTAAGGACCGGCGAAGCCGCCAAGATTTCCGATCGAGTTGATAAGCGCGATCGAGCCCGCCGCCGCCGTGCCGCTGAGAAACTCAGGCGGCATCGCCCAGAATGGTCCGAAGGTTCCCCAGATTCCCGCCGCCGCAATCGAGAGCGCAGCCAGCGACAGCATCGGCGAGCGAGTCATCGAAGCGAGCATCAGGCCGGCGGCCGCGACCGCCGCGCAAGCCGCGAGATGCCATCGCCGCTCACCGCTCAAGTCCGACGCGCGACCGACGAACACCATCGCTATCGCGGCGCCGACAAATGGAATCGCCGACACCATTCCGATTTCAAGGTCGCTGCGCCTACCGAAGCTCTGAATGATTTGCGGCAGCCAGAAGGTAACTCCATATAGTCCAAATACTATTGCAAAATATACCAGCGAGAGTATCCAGACCGTCGAGTTGCCAATCGCTTCGACCAGACTCCGCGAACGTTTGTGAGTACCACGTCTCCGCTCTCTCTCGAGCTTCATGAGCAATGCCGCGCGCTCTTCATCTTCAAGCCAGGCAGCCTCTTTGGGGCCATCCGGCAGAAAGCGCAATACCAACGCTCCAAGAATGACGGCGGGCAAGCCTTCGAGGATGAAGAGCCACTGCCAGCCGGACAGTCCCGTCAATCCATGCAATTCGAGCAGTGCGCCCGAAATGGGACCTGCGATGACGCCGGCCAGCGCCGTCGCAGTCATGAATAGTGCGACTGCGCGCGCCTGTTCGCGCGCCGGAAACCAGAACGTGAGATAGAGAATGACGCCGGGAAAGAATCCGGCCTCGGCCACGCCCAGGATGAAGCGCAGAGCAAAGAAGGATGCGGCGCCGCGGACCGCGATCATCGCGATCGCGACGATGCCCCAGCTGATCATGATTCGGGCAATCCACCGGCGCGCACCGACTCGCTCGAGGATCAAATTGCTCGGCACTTCGAACAGCGAGTAGCCCACGAAGAAAAGTCCCGCGCCGAAGCCGAACACCGATTCCGTGAGTCCCAGCTCGCGGTTCATCTGCAACGACGCGAAGCCGACGTTGATTCGATCGAGGTACGCAACGAGATAGAGCACGAACAGGAACGGAATCAGCCTGCGCCTTGCCTTTGACAGCGCCGCGCCAGCCAGCCGCGACTCGGCGGCGGTTTCAGGCGGGCAGGCCTGCTGGACAAGACGATTTTGATCGGCGTAAGGCATGGCGACCAATGGCAGTTAGCAACTGCTGTACACGGCCCCGAAGCGAAAAGCGATTCGTATTCCAGTCCCGAGCTGCAGCTATCCGAGCTTCAGTTGGTGCGAATCGGAGATGTCGGAACATGTCCCAAAGCGCGCCACGTGCCGATTCGGAGTTGTCCGGCACTTGAACTCATCTCCTCATACGGCGAGCCCAGCGATGCAGGATAGCGATCGTTCCACGCAATTTGATGTTTTGCAGGTCAAGGCCGCGAGGCACGAACGTTGCGTATAGGGGTTGCAGGTCAGCCTTTGTGGGCGGGTGAATTTTAGACCTGGCGGTTGACCGGTTTCCGGCATTCTCGCAAGCAAGGGAGGAGCGCGTCCGTCATGGAGCAAATCATTCGACAGTCTCTAGCGGGCAAGAGATTTGGATTGATGGGATTTGATGCCGCCGAGACCGACTCGATTATCACCGCATTGGGAACCGCGCGCGGAATCGGGCATGTGATTGGAGCGGAACCGCTGATTCCCGGGCTCAACTCCTTCTCTCCTTTCGATGCGTGCTTCATCAACGCTTCGGCCTACGGCTCTGAAGAGCGGCCGGCCCCGGTCGAAATGATCGCGCACAGTCGCAAGCCGGCGGTAGTTATCGGCTGCTTCGAGGACCTGGTGAAGGGTGTCGCCGCGGTCTTCGACGTCAACCGCGAATTCATTTTGCGGCCGTACCAACCCGAGGAATTGTTGCTCCGGACGCACCGCGTCCTCAGATTCGTAGAGACTGTGGAAGCCGTGATTCAAACCTTGACGCCAAACGGATCCCGGCGCGTAGTGCTGGCGGATGACGACGCCACCACCATCGTCATGCTTTCAACCATTCTCAAGCACTTCAATTTCGAGTGTGACGTCGCGCACGACGGCGAGCAGGCGCTCGAAATCGCCCGCAAGAAACGACCGGCGCTGGTGCTGCTGGACGTGTCGATGCCGATTATGAATGGGTTCGAAGCTTTGACCGCGCTTCGCGGCGACCTGGCGACCAGAAACACGCCGGTGATCCTGGTCAGCGCGCATCGGGACGAAGCCGAGGTAGTGAAGGGTTTTTCGCTCGGCGCCGATGACTACGTGACCAAGCCGTTCAACTCCGGCGAATTGATCGCACGGATCGGCCGGGTGTTGCGCGAGCCGGAACCGCAATGAGCGCAATGGTTGTCATGTAACGGTCGCCTGTTTTACTGTTCTGGCGTGTTTCGACTCGACCGCAAGACAGCGCTTGTCACCGGCGCCGGTTCGGGGATTGGGCTGGCGATCGCCTCGACTTTTGCGCAAAACGGCGCTCGGGTTTTCGCGCTCGATCGCGATCTCAAAGCCGCCGGCGCCGCGGTCGAAAAGATTCGGGCGGCCGGCGGCACGGCCACGGCAATCGAGTGCGACGTCGCGCTGGCCGATTCGGTCGAAGCCGCCTTCGCGCGCATCGACGCAATCGACATCCTGGTGAACAACGCCGGCATCGCGCACGTCGGCACCGTCGAAAACACTACCGAGCAAGACCTCGACCGGATCTACTCAGTCAACGTCAAGGGCATATTTCTTTGCTCGCGTGCCGCCGTGCGCCGGATGCTCGCGAGTGGCGGCGGCGTGATTCTCAACCTTGCGTCGATCGCGTCGCTGATTGGGCTCACCGATCGCTTCGCGTACTCGATGAGCAAGGGGGCGGTGCTGACGATGACGCGCTCGATCGCGGTCGATTACGTCAAACGCGGCATCCGATGCAACTGCATCTGCCCCGCGCGCGTTCATACCCCGTTCGTTGACGGATACCTGCGCAACACTTATCCGGGACGCGAAGCCGAGATGTTCAAGCAGCTCTCCGAATATCAGCCGCTCGGCAGAATGGGCACGCCCGCGGAGGTCGCCGCGCTCGCGCTCTATCTATGTTCGGACGAGGCCTCGTTCATCACCGGACAGGCGTATCCAATCGACGGCGGCGTGCTCGCATTCTGATGAAACAGTACGGCCGCACGATCAACCTCAAGGACGAGCCGCAAATCATCGAGCGCTACCTCGAGCATCATCGCGCAATCTGGCCGGAGGTCGAGCGCGGTCTCAAGTCCATCGGCATCGAGCGGATGCTGATCTTCAAACTCGGCCGCCAGCTCTTCATGTTCATGGAGACGACCGACGCTTTCGATGCCGAGCGCGACTTCGCGCGTTACGAGGCGAGCAATCCGCGCAATCGCGAATGGCAGGAGCTGATGGCCTCGATGCAGGAGCCGGTCCCGGACGCGCAGCCGGGCGAATGGTGGGCCGAGATGAAGCTGATCTTCGCGCTCTGACACGCCCCCTACTTTTTCACTTTGGCTTGATGAACTTGAGCGTCATGCGGTCGCTCTCTCCGATTGCCAGGTATTTGTCGCGATCCTTGTCGCCCTGCCGCAGTGTTGGCGGCAGATTCCACACTGGTTGATTGCGCGGGTCCTTGGGGTTCGCATTGATTTCCGACGTACCCGCCAGCTTGAAGCCGGCCTGCTCCGCGACCTGGATCATGTAGTCCTGACGGACGTATCCATTCTTCGCCTTGGGATCCTGCGGCTGCGACGGATCGGCTCGATGGTCGGTTATGCCCAGGATTCCGCCCGGCTTCAGCGCGAGATAAAAGGCTTTGAAATAGTCCTGCGTCGTGCCGCGCGGAAGCCAGTCGTGGACGTTGCGAAAGGTCAAGACCATGTCTGCGGTGCTCGCCGGTGCGATTTCAGTTTGCGCCGGCGGCTGCAACGTAGTGACGATGACCCGGCCATACACCGCAGGATCGGCTTTGAGTTTGTCCTCGAAGGTCTTGGCGCCCGCGCCTCCTCCGACCGCTTCATAAAGCTTGCCGTGGTCTTTTAGAAACGGCGCGAGAATCTCAGTGTACCAACCGCTGCCGGGCGAGATCTCGACGACCGTCATGTCAGGCTTGATCCCGAAGAAGGTAAGCGTCTCGATTGGATGGCGATATTTGTCGCGCGCCTTGTTCGCGTCGGAACGCTGCGGCCCAGCAATCGCGGCCTGCAGCGCGGCCGCGGTGCCGGCGTCTTCCGCGACGGCCGATTGTGTTAGCGGGATCGCGGCGATCGCCACCGCCAGCAGGACGAACAACGATAATCCGATTCGGTGCTTCATTTCCTCCTCCATTCTGAACCGCCGGGAAACTCGAACGCGTCGAGTGACGCGGGCAGCATCTCGATGCTGAAGCCGGGCGCGGTCGGCACCATGCAGCGGTCGCCGCGCACGACCACCGGGTCCTTGAAATGTTCGTGCAGGTGATCGGCGAATTCGATCATGCGGTTGTCGAGGCTGCCGCTTACGCAGATGTAATCGATCAGCGAGACGTGCTGGGCGTATTCGCACAGTCCGATTCCACCCGCATGCGGACAGACCGGCACGCCGAATTTCGCGGCGAGCAGCAGCACGCTGAGCGCCTCGCTCAGCCCGCCGAGCCGGCAATTATCGAACTGGCAGAAGTCGATCGCGCCGGCCTGCATCAACTGCTTGAACATCACGCGATTGGCCGCATGCTCTCCGGTTGCGACTCCGATCGGCGCAATCGCGCGGCGAATCGTAGCGTGACCGAGGACGTCGTCGGGGCTGGTGGGCTCTTCGATCCACAACGGATTGAAGCGCGCGAGCGGTCGCATCAATTCGATCGCCTCGCCGACGTCCCACGCCTGGTTCGCGTCCATCATCATGACGGCGCGCGGTCCGATCTCTTCGCGTACGAGAGCCGCGCGATGAACATTGGCGGCCGAGTCGCGGCCTACTTTTATTTTGAAGCGGGTCCATCCCGCGGCGAGCGCCTCGCGGCACAGCCGGCGGACTTTGTCGTCGGGATAGCCCATCCATCCGGCGGACGTGATGTACGCCGGGTAACCCTCTTTGCGCATCTGCGCTTCGCGCTCGCCGCGCGTCGCGAATTTGGCGCGCAGGATTTCACACGCCTCGTCTTTGGTGAGTGCGTCGGTGAGATAGCGGAAGTCGATGCATGCGACGAACTGCTCGGGGGTCATGTCGGCGACGAGTTTCCACACCGGCTTGCGCTCGATTTTGGCGTAAAGATCCCAGACCGCATTTACGATCGCGGCAGTGGCGAGATGTATCGCGCCTTTCTCAGGACCGATCCATCTAAGCTGGCTCTCGAACGTGAGCCGCTGCCAGAAGCCGCCGAGGTCCGCGACGATGTCCTCGTACTTCGAGCCGACGATCAGATGTTGCAGGGCGCGGACGGCCGCGACCACTACTTCGTTGCCGCGGCCGAGCGTGAAGGTCATGCCGTGGCCCTCGATGCCGTCGTGCGCGTCGGTCGTCAGCACTACATAAGTCGCGGAATAGTCCGGGTCGGTGTGAACGGCGTCGGAACCCGCGAGCGTTCTGGAAGTTGGAGTTCGGATATCGCGGACGGTGAGCCCGGTGATAGTGCGCGCCATGATCGCTTCCTCTGCGCGGCATGGTAGCATCGCGCGACCGGCGATGACGACTCGATTGCCAGCCTCGATTCGCGACTTGCGCCAGTCATGGCCGCGTCCGTCGGCGCCGAAGCCGATCGTCGTGATCGGCGCCGGCAGTATCGTTCGCGACGCCCATTTGCCGGCGTACCAACGCCTCGGCTTTCCGGTCGCCGGCATCTTCGATGTGAACCCGAAAGCCGGCGCCGAGCGCGCGGCGGCGTTTGCGATTCCGCAAGTGTTCGAGTCGATCGACGAAGCCGCGTCGATGCGAGAGGTAGTCTTCGACCTCGCGATTCCGCCCGAAAATGTCGCGGGCGTGGTGGAGCGGCTGCCGGTCGGCGCCGCGGTGCTGATTCAGAAACCGCTCGGCCGCGACCTCGCCGACGCGCGCCGGATCGTTGCTATTTGCCGCGAGCGAAAGTTGCGCGCCGCAGTGAATTTTCAGCTTCGCTTCGCGCCCAACATGCTCGCAATCAAGGACGCGCTCGAGCGCGGCGTCTTCGGCGACGTGCTCGACGTCGAAATCCGCATCAATCTTCACACGCCGTGGAATTACTGGGCGTTTCTCAAAGGCGCGCCGCGCCTCGAGGTGCTGATGCACTCGATTCACTACCTCGATTTGATTCGATCGCTGATTGGCGAGCCGCGCGGCGTTTACTGCAAGGGCGTGCGGCATCCCGCGATGACGGAGTACGCGGACACGCGCACCAGTATCGTGCTCGACTACGGCGAGACCATTCGATGCAGCCTGACGATGAATCATGCGCACACGTTTGGCGGACGGCACGAGATGTCGCAGTTGAAGATCGAAGGCAGACGCGGCGCCGCGATCGCGAAAATGGGCGTGAATCTCAACTACCCGGCCGGCGAGCCCGACACCCTCGAGATCGCGAGCGAAGATTCAAAGGGTTGGAGCGAAATTGCGCTGCGCGGGTCGTGGTTCCTCGAGGCGTTCGAGGGTCCGATGTCAAACCTTCAGCGCTTCGCCGCCGGCGACGATCCCAAACTGGTTTCGAGCGTCGAAGACGCGCTGCGCACGATGGCGGTGGTCGAGGCGTGCTACGAATCAAGCGCGCACGGCGCCACTCCGATTCCCTCAACGCATTAGAATCGCAATTATTATCGGCGGAGGATTCTCAGACCGATGGCCTCACCACACATTGTTTTTTTGTTTGATGTCGATAACACCCTGATCGACAACGACCATATCGTCGCCGACATGAAGCGCAATCTCGACCACGACATCGGCAACGAGCAGCAACAGCGCTACTGGGACTATTTCGAGGAATTGCGCACCGAGCTCGGATACGCGGACTATCTCGGCGCGCTGCAACGGTACCGCGTCAATCATCCGCGCGACTTCGGAATTATCGCGGTGTCGTACTTCCTGCTGAACTATCAATTCGCCAACCGGCTGTTCCCGTGCGCGCTCGATGTGATCGAGCAATACAAACAATACGGCGAGACCGCGATCCTGTCGGACGGCGACATGATTTTTCAGCCGCTCAAAATAGAGCGCTCGGGACTGCGCGAAGCGGTCGATGAAAAAGTGATGATCTACATTCACAAGGAACAGGAACTCGACGACGTTAAGAAGCGTTACCCCGCGGACCACTACGTGCTGATCGACGACAAGGTGCGAATCCTCGACGCGGTGAAGAAAACCTGGGGCGCGAAGGTGACGACCGTGTTTCCTCGCCAAGGGCACTACGCGGCCGACACAAAGGAAATCGCAAAGTACATGACGCCCGACGTGACCGTGGACCGGATCGATCAGCTGCGCGATTACGATCTGGCGCGTTTACGCGCCGCCACCAAAGTCTAGGCTTGGCGGCGCGCGCCGAAACGCCGCTCCTTTGCGCGGGTTGACTCGATTTCAATCGAGCGATTGAATTGAACTGTTGGGTCGATAGAGCATCTCAGGAGATTTCGACGAGATGCGAAGATTTTCGTATCGCCTGCTCGCGAGGCTGTTCCTCACTGGCTCGGTCTGCCTGCTGACCATTGCGCAGACGACCCGCGCGTTCTCCTGCACCAATCTTCTGAAGCTGCATGCGGTTGCGAATCTGCCAAAGGGATTCGCCCGCCATGCGGTCGAGGAAGTAGGCAGCAGGCCAGTCGCGGACGCGGGCGTCTCCGCCTCGTCATTGACCTTCGACGCGAAAGAACCGAAGCAGCATAGGCTCGATCCGGTTATTCTCGACGACGTCGATGCAGGCCTCGACTGGTCCTGCGAACATCAGTTCCATCGCAGAATCCCGCCTCGCTCCAACGACGACGATAACTAGCTCCCCCCGGAAATAACGTTCACGTCTTCTCCGTGCCTGAGCGCCGAGCCTCGCGCAGTTGAGTTGCGCTCGATGGCGCAGTTGCTGTTTGGACGATGGTGCGAGAAGAAGACGGTCGAATGAACCGCAAACTGAAAGTCTCGCCGCCCGTGAGCGGCGAAAGGACAGAGGTTATGCAAGCTATAGGTGTCAGAGGTACGAAATGTGTGGGCGTCATAGGAGCTTTGCTTCTAAGTCTTATGCTGGCGGCGCCGGCATTGGCGCAGGTCAAGCCCGGCGACGTCATCACTCCGGACAATGCCTACAAGGTCAAAGACATGGTCTCCCCGGGCGTTTACTACAAAGTCCAGCGAGGGATGACTATGAAAATCGTGCCCTCCGATCGGGTCGATTGGCCGCCGCCTTACAAGGATGCAACCGAGAAGTATTCCGCGCAGGTCCGCCTGTCGCCCGATGGGCGCACGGTTGAGAACTATGTAGCCGGCCAGCCGTTCCCGTTCCTCGATCCCAACGATCCTAGGGTTGCGGCAAAAATCATATGGAATAACGTGTTTCGGCCGCTTCAAACCGATGACTACGACCTACGTTACTTCGCGTGTGAAAATGTAAGGACCGGACGCAACGAACCCTACCGGGTGCTCGATGAAATCGATGTAGGTCACTACGCCGGATACAACGAGATTGGCCGGACTGAGGTCGAGCCGATGCCGATCGATCCGGACTTCAAGAAGACCGGGCGTTACTGGCTGTTCGGGCTCTATCCGATCATGTCGCCCGAAGGCATGCGCGGCGCCGGCTTTCTGCGCTACCGCTATGCCGATCCGAAAAAGTCCGATGACATATGGTCATGGAATACCGGCGACCGGAGACTGCGCCGCCTCAACGAAGGCATCATGAGCGACGCGGTTACCGGCGGGGGAACGCCGAGCGGCGGCGCCGGAAATATCGTGGTGTTCGATCCGGACCACTACTCCGGCTTTAACGCTAAAGTGGAGGAGTACAACTATCGCTTCCTCGGTTCCAAGGACATGCTCGGCGTGGTTCACGCAGTCCATTCGCCCGAAGTAACCTGCGGGACCGACGGCGGAGGCAGCGCGTGTCCGGAGAATTGGGAAACGCGCCAGATGTATATCGTGGAAGCTACTCCCAGGCGTCATTGGAACAACTCGGAGGCGCTGCAATCGCGGACGGTGCTCTACATAGACAGCGAAGTATGGTTTCCGCTTTATGAGGACGCATACGATCGGCAAGGTCAGTTGTGGCAGGACCACATCTATTGGCTGACTTATCGTGACCGGCCGGTGCCTGATGCGCGCATAGCGATCTATCCGTTCAAGCGCTCGTTTGTGGTGGGTGCTGCCGCCACCGATGTGCAAAGCGGAATGGCCGCGATGTGCTATCTGCCAAGCCGCAACACTCCGGAAAAGGAGTGCTGGTATATCAATATGGGCGCGGTGGACCGAACCTTCTTCGACCCGGATGCGATGGTAAGGGCGGCACCGTAACGCTGGCCTCGACGCTATTCCAGCGCCAAGCGGTGGCGCGCACCGAATGCGCGCCACCGCGGCAAGCTTTCCGATGGCTACGACGGCGGCGCTTGCCGCGGTCAGGCGAGATCGAACATCAGGACTTCGGCAGGCGAGCCGGCGGCGATTGTCACTTTCTCTTCGCCGCTGATTGCGGCGCCGTCGCCTTCCGCGAGCGCGGTGCCGTTAACGGTGACTCCGCCGCGCGCCACTTGAAGCCATCCGTAGCGGCCCTTCTTCATATCTTTCGCGACGGTCTGCCCGCGCTCGAGCTTTGCCACTGACAGCGTGGCGTCCTGATGGATCTTGACCGACTGACCGCTGCCGTCGGGCGTTCCTACCGGCGCGAAGCCAGTATGCGCCTGCGCATCGTCGATGGTCTTTTGTTCGTAGCCCGGCGCGATGCCGGGAGTAGCAGGGATGATCCAGATTTGCAGAAAGTGAACCGGCTCGGTTTTCGAGTGATTGAATTCGCTGTGCGTGATTCCGGTGCCCGCGCTCATCCGCTGCGCTTCGCCGGGCCGAATGACCGAGCCGGTGCCGAGGCTGTCCTTGTGCTCGAGCGCGCCTTCGAGAATGTAGGTGATGATCTCCATGTCGCGATGCGGATGCGTGGGAAAGCCGGCGCCGGGGCGGACGCGATCCTCGTTGATGACCCGCACGGTGCGAAAGCCCATCTGGGCGGGATCGTGGTAGTCGCCGAACGAGAACGTGTGGCGGCTGTCGAGCCAGTCGATCTTCGTGCGTCCGCGTTCGGCCGACCTGCGCGGAGTAATCATTGGAAACGCTCCTTCAGGCCGCCTTGGCGGCCGGGTTCATCTTGAGCCGGATCGGCATGTGCTTGATGCCGCCGACGAAGCTCGAACGCAGCCGTTCAAGCGGGCCCGCCGGCTCCACGTAATCGAGCCGCTTGGCCAGCTCGCTGAAAATAATTTTAAGTTCGAGCCGCGCCAGGTTCGCGCCGAGGCAGAAATGCTCGCCGATGCCGAATGCGATATGCGGATTGGGGTTGCGGCTGATGTCGAACTTGAAAGGATCCTTGAAAACTTCTTCATCGCGGTTCGCCGAAGGGTAGAAAAGACAGACCGACTCGCCGGCTTTGATCTTCTGGCCGCGAATCTCGGTATCCTCAGTAGCGGTGCGCGCGAACTGAATCACCGGCGTCGTCCAGCGCACGATCTCTTCGACCGCCGAGTCGATCAGCTCCGGATTGCGCTTGAGCTTCTGCCATTCGGCGGGATTGTCGATGAAAGCCTGCAGACCGCCGGTGGTTGCGTTGCGCGTGGTCTCATTGCCCGCTACCACCAGTAAAAAGTAGTAGGACAGCATCTCGAACTGCGGGATCGGCTGGCCATTGACCTTGCCGTTGGCGACGATACTGGTGATGTCGTTGGTCGGATGCTTCATCCGCGACGCCACCATGTCGCTGAAATACTGGAACAGGCCGAGCCGCGAGCGATCCATCGTTTCCTGCGCGCTGGTGCCAGCCTGAAACTCGGGGTCGCCGCCGCCGATGGTCTCGTTGGTCCATCGGAAGAGCTGTTCCCAATCCTTGTGCGGAACGCCGAGCAGCTCGGCGATAACGGCGAGCGGAATCTTGGACGATACGTCGGTGACGAAATCGCAAACGTCGCGCCCGGTTACCGCGTCGAGCACCTCGCGCGTGATATTCTCGATTTCGGGACCCAGCGGACTCACCCCGCGCGGCGTGAAATGTCGGCTGACGACGACCCGATATTCACCGTGATCGGGCGGATCCATGTCGAGCAGATGGCGGAACGGCGGCGTCGGGCTTTCCTCGAACCCCTCTTCATTGACGAACACCAGCAGGCGCGGGCCGTTAAGGAACAGGCGCGGCTGCTTGGAGATCTGAATGATGTCGGCGTGCCTGGTGATCGCCCAGAACGGATCGGTCTTGGGAAACTCGCACCAGAAGACCGGCTTGTGCTTGCGCAAGTAGGTCCACTCGCGATGCGGGTAGCCGTTTTTCATGTAATGGTCGGGCCCGATGATGTTCAGCGATTCGAGCGAGAGTGCCTGTTCAGTTTCCATTGGAAAAGTGTCTCCGCAATTCAGCGAGTTCCGTCTCGATTCCGCATTCTGACCTGTCGCGCGTGCCGAGTCATCTAGTCCTCGCTGACCGTAATCGCCTGACGGGGGCATAGCCGCGCCGCGAGCTTAAGCTTGTCGCGCATGCGCTCGGGCGGCTTGTCGATCAACAGGTGGCTCTTGTCGTCGTCGCGCACCTCGAACACTTCCGGCGCGGCCTCCTGGCATTTCATATTCCCCTCGCACAACTTCAAATCGACAACGACCTTCATACGACTAATCTCCTTTGCGCACTGAAAACACCCTGCTACGCGATCATATAAGAGGATAGTTCTTGCGACTAGGAGCGGCGCGAATCGCGAAATCAGCCGACTCGGCGGAGTTGCCGGCGCTGAGATTGATGCCGAAGCGAACCTTGCGCGTTTCGCAGTTCATGTCGCCATTTTGTCAATTGAGCATGACTAATAGATAGCAAACGACCGGAATAGCGCCGCTGTTGTGCTTCACGGAACACGGGCCCCGACTGCCCTCCTTGCGCAGCGTCTCTCTTTCCTGCGATACCGAGTGTCATGTCGGTTAGCTCGAAGCGCGTCTCGGAGGATGGGCAATGTCCTACGATCTGATTGTCAAAAATGGAACCGTAATCGACGGCACCGGCGCGTTTCGCCGCCGCGCCGATGTCGCGGTCAAGGACGGCAGGGTCGCGGAGATAGGCAAGGTCACCGACACCGCCAAGGAAATTATCGATGCGTCCGACCTGATTGTGTCGCCCGGATTCGTCGATCCGCATACTCACTACGATGCACAAATCTGCTGGGACCCACTGGTCAGTTGTACTTCGTGGCACGGCGTTACCACTGTCGTCATGGGAAATTGCGGAGTAGGTATCGCGCCGTGCAAACCGGCGGCACGCGAGGTGGCGGCGTGGGATCTCGTCAACGTCGAGGCGATTCCGTTCGAGGCGCTGTCGAAGGGTATCACCTGGGAGTGGGAGAGTTTTCCGGAATTTATCGCGGCGGCCGAGCGACGCGGCGCGGGGATCAATCTCGCGTTCCTGGCGCCGTTGACTCCGTTTCGGCACTACGTGCTGGGGGACGAGTCGATGGAGCGCGAGGCCACACCCGATGAAACGGCGCGGGTCGCGGCGCTGCTGCGCGGGGCGATCGACGCGGGCGCATTCGGATTTTCCACCACGACGCTGCCGCAGCATATCGGCTACCAGGGACGTCCGCTGGCGTGCCGGCTGGCGTCAACCGATGAGCTGAAGGCGTACGCCAACGTCCTCCGTGACAGTGGGCGCGGCGCGATCGAAATCGCACTCACGCGGCGCGCGGGCCGCATGTCGGAGGACGAAGAGGGACTGCTGGAATTCCTGCTCGACGAGAGCACGCGCCCGGTCACGTGGCTGGCGATGGCGAGCCGTCCCGACAAGCCCGAGGCCAGCGCCGATACTCTGCGGCGGCTGGAACCGCTCATCAAGCGCGGCGGCGTGCCGCAAGTGCTGTGCAAGCCGTTCGTGATCCAGATGGATCTGCGCAACCCGTTTTCCTTCGCCGACATGGAGCTGTGGGGACCGGTGTTCAACCAGCCGCTCGAGCGGCAGAAGGAGTTCTATCGCAACCTCGAATTTCGCGGCGCCTTTCGCGAGGAGCTCAAGCGGCCGCATCTGTTCCAGGGCAAATGGAATCGAGTCGAGGTGCTCGAGGTCGCAAGTCCCACGCTGAAACAATACGAGCGCAAGAGCGTCGGCGAAATCGCCGATCAACGCAACGAGGATCCGCTCGATACGTTCTTCGACCTCGCGCTCGAGGACGACCTCAATATCCAGTACACCATGCAGCAGTATCACGAGGAAGGAATTCAGCGGCTGATTTCAGACCCGCGCACGATGATCGGGCTGTCCGACGGCGGCGCGCACGTGAACATGCTGTGCGACGCGGGTTACTGCACGTACCTGCTCGGCACCTGGGTGCGCGAGCGGCAGGCGATGACGCTGGAGAACGCAATCAAGCGAATCACGTCGGAGCCGGCCGACTTCTTTGGAATCAAGGATCGCGGGCGGCTCAAGGCCGGGCTGCCGGCCGACATCGCAATCTTCGACGAGCGCAAGATTGGCTCAGCCAAGCGCGCGCGCATGCAGAACGATTTGCCCGGCGGCGGCCGCCGCCTGGTGATGCCGGCCGAGGGCGTCGAGTACACAATCGTCAACGGCGACATCCTCTACGAGCACGGCCGCCACACCGGATATTTGCCCGGCCAGGTGCTGAGGTCCGGCGCAATGTAGGCGCGTCCGCGCTCAATTTTGGAGCGCTTCTGATTCGTCGGGCGTGGGGCGAGGGAACCAGACCATCGCCCATCCTTCACTTCGCGATTGTTTCTGTCATTGTGGTGATCGATGTTCGGATTGTCGCGGAAGTTTTCGCTGATCATCGCCGTTCTGATTGTGACTTCGACAACTCCAGCGCCATCCACTTTCGGCCAATTGCCACCGCTGATTCCGCGCGACACTCTGCTCGGCAATCCCACGCGCGCCAATCCGCATCTCGCGCCCGACGGCAAACGGCTGGCGTGGCTCGCGCCCGATGCGCACGACGTCCTGCAAGTCTGGGTGCAGACGATTGGGCGGCACGACGCGCGCGTCGTCACGGCCGACAAGATCCGCGGCATTCACTCGTATGGATGGGCGTACGATTCGACCACGATCATGTATGCGCAAGACGCCGCCGGCGACGAAAACTTCCACCTGTTCGCCGTCGATCTCGACTCGGACAACGTCCGCGACTTGACCCCATGGCAGGGCGTGCGCGCCGAGTTCGTCGCCGCCAATCCGAAATTTCCGGAACGCATACTGGTCGCGCTCAATCTGCGCGATCGGAAGCTGATGGACGTGTATCGGGTCGACCTGCGCAGCGGCGCCGTCGAGCTGGATACCAAAAACCCCGGCGACGTTGCGGGATGGCTGGCCGACGACGAGATGGTGGTGCGCGCGGCCACCGTCACCACGCCGGACGGCGGCACCGAAATTCGGCTGCGCGATAGCGCCGCGGGTCCGTGGCGCCGGTTGATGAAAGCCGGGATGGAAGACAACCTGGCGGCGCTCGACTTCACCAAAGACGGACAATCGCTTTTGCTCAGCACTTCGATTGGCACCGACACCGCGCGCCTGGTGCGCCATGAGATTGCGTCAGGCAACGAAACCGTGATCGCGCGCAGCGACGCCGCCGATTTGAGCGACGCGATGATTCATCCGACGCGCCACGTCGTGCAGGCCGCCGCGTTCGATCCCGGCCGCAAGCATTGGACGGTCATCGATCAGTCGATTCAGGCCGACTTCGACGCGATCGCGAAGGTCGCCGACGGCGATTTTTCCGTCGCCGACCGCGACCTCGCCGACCAGACCTGGCTGGTCGCGTTCTCGAGCGATCGCGCGCCGCTGCGCTACTACTCGTGGGATCGCAGGTCGAAGCAGGCGACCTTCCTGTTCAGCATGCATCCCAAACTCGATGACGCCGCGCTCGCGCCGATGAAGCCCATAGAGTTCAGCGCGCGCGACGGAATGAAAATCAACGGCTACCTGACGCTGCCGTTCGGCGTGCCGGCGAAAAATCTCCCCCTGGTGCTCGAAGTCCACGGCGGACCGTGGGGCCGCGACAGCTGGGGCTTCGATCCCTACACCCAGTTGCTCGCGAATCGGGGCTACGCGGTGCTGCAGATAAATTTTCGCGGCTCGACCGGATTCGGAAAGAAGTATCTGCACGCCGGCGACCGCGAATGGGGTCTGACGATGCAGAGCGACCTGACCGACGGGGTCAAGTGGGCCGTCGATCAGGGAATCGCGGATCCGAAACGAGTCGCGATATTCGGCGGCTCGTACGGCGGCTACGCGGCGCTGGCTGGGGCCGCATTCACGCCGGATCTCTACCGATGCGCGATCGACGAATGCGGCCCGTCGAACCTGTTCACGCTGCTGGCCTCGATCCCGCCCTACTGGGCCGTCATCCGATCCATCTTCAATACCAGGGTCGGCAATCCTGACGATCCCAAGGATAAGGAGCCGCTGACGGCGGCCTCGCCGCTGTTCTCTGCCGACAAAATAAAAATCCCGATGCTGATAGGCCAGGGCGCCAACGATCCGCGCGTCAAGCAGGCCGAGGCCGAGCAGATCGTCAACGCAATCGCGCAGCATCGCGGGAGCGCGGTGTACGCGTTGTACCCCGACGAAGGCCATGGCTTTGTGCGGCCCGAGAACCGGCTCGACTTCACCGCGCGCATGGAAAAATTCCTGGCCGACAACCTCGGCGGCCGCTACCAGCCGATGACCGGCGATCGAATGCCCGGCTCGACCGCGAAAGTCCGCGTGGTTGGCGCCTCGCAGTAGGCTCGCGCAGACACTTCGCCGATCAGTTGTGCTATGAAAAATCCACGGCGCGCTCACGACGCGGTCGCCGGCGTCCGCTAAATCCAGGAGGAATCACATGGCCGAATTTGGAATCTCGATGTTCCCGACCGACTACGCAATCCAGCCGATCGAACTTGCGCTCGCGGCGGAAGAACGCGGCTTCGAGTCGATGTTCTTTCCCGAGCACACCCACATACCGGCGTCGCGCAAAACGCCGTGGCCCGGTGGCGCCGAGTTACCCAAGGAGTACTGGCATACGCACGATCCGTTCGTCGCGCTCGGCGCCGCGGCGGCGGTCACGAAAAAACTCAAACTCGGCACCGGCGTATGCCTGGTGATCGAGCGCGACCCAATCACTCTCGCCAAGGAAGTCGCGTCGCTCGACATGATTTCCGGCGGCCGCGTGATTTTCGGAATCGGCGCGGGCTGGAACGTCGAGGAGATGGCGAATCATGGCTCGGCGTTCAAGCGGCGCTGGAAAATCGTCAAGGAAAAAATTCTCGCGATGCGCCAAATCTGGACCAAGGAAGCCGCCGAGTTTCACGGCGAGTTCGTCAATTTCGATCCGATCTGGTCGTTTCCCAAGCCGGTGCAAGCGGGCGGACCGCCGATTCTGCTCGGCTCGCAATCGCCCAGGACGTTCGACCGCGTCGCCGAGTACTGCGACGGCTGGATGCCGATAAATTTTCCGCGCTACGACCTCGCCGCCGGCCTCAAGGCGCTGGCCGAAGCCGGCAAGAAGGCTGGGCGCGGCAAACTTCCGGTCTCGATGTTTGGCGTCGGGCCCAACGACGAGCACGTCAAGAAGTTCCTTGACCTCGGCCTCGACCGGCTGATCTTCGCGCTGCCATCCGCGACTCGCGACGCAGTGCTGCCGCTGCTCGACAAGTATGCGGAGATGAAAGCCAAGGCGCGCTGATTCCAGTCCGTAATTTTCTTCCCGGGACTCTTGACTGAATTGGCCGCGATCTTTAGTCTAGTCATCCTATCGATTAAATCGTCGCTCAAATGCTGTCGAAGAAGTCGAAATACGCGCTCAAGGCGATGATGGTATTGGCCAAGGAATACGGCCAGGGGCCGGTGCTGATATCCGATATGGCGCAGCGCGAGGGTATCCCGCGCAAGTTCCTTGAGATCATCCTGCTTGAGCTTAAGAACCACGGACTCCTGCAAAGCAAAAAGGGCAAGGGCGGCGGATATTTCCTTGGACGCGAGCCTCATCTTATCAGCGTCGGCCACATAATACGCGTGCTGGACGGGCCGATTGCGCCGTTGCCATGCGTCAGCAAGACCGCCTACATGCGCTGCCGCGAGTGCCGCGACGAGCGCAGTTGCGGAATCCGGATCGTGATGAAGGAAGTCCGCGACGCGACCGCGAAGATTATGGACTCGACGTCGTTGGCGGACATGCTCAAGCAGGTCGAGGCGGTGGTCACCGGCAAGGAATCGTTGAGCTTCGCGATCTAGCCGCTGGCGGCAAAATTTTTTAACTTTTAGTCCAGTCATTCAATAGGATAAATCGTGAAACTGCGCGCTCCCGGCAAATCACTTCCTGCGGCTCTCCCAGCCCGCATCCGTGGCGCCCGGATGGTGCCGACTATCCTGGCGTGGACTATCGCCGCGCTTTCGCTCCCGCCGGGACTTGCGCTTGCGCAATCAAGGCTGGCAACCGATCCGAGAGATCAGGAAATCGAATTGCTGAAGACAGAGGTCCGGCAACTCGAGCAACGGGTCGGCAAGCTGGAAGGATTGGACCGCAAGGTGACGGTGATCGATCGCAAGCTCGAAGTTGAGCAGCAGGCGCAGCAGCAGAAGGCGCTCGCGATGCCGATAGTCAAGGCGGGCGACACTGGATTCTCGCTCTCTTCTCCGGACCACGCCTACAATCTCAATTTCGGCGGGATTATGCAGGGCGACGGTCGCTTCTTCACCAGCGGCGACGACAAGAACGGCGGCAGCACCTTCTTCCTGAACCGGGTGCGACCGATTCTGACCGGCGCATTTGCGAAATATTACAACTTCAACATCACGCCCGACTTCGGCCAAGGCAGGGTGGTGCTGCAGGACGCCTACCTGAATTTCACTTATTTCGATTTCGCCAACTTGAGGACTGGCAAGTACAAGGCCCCACTCGATCTCGAACGTCTGCAGAACGACCGCGATCTCGAATTCAGCGAGCGCTCGGAGATCCAGAACCTGGTGCCGAATCGCGACTATGGCGCCGACCTTCACGGCAGGCTGTTCGAGGGGCGCGTGTTCTATGACGCCGCGCTCATGAACGGAGTGCCGAACAACACCGCCGCGGTTGATAGCGACATCAACGACGGCAAGGATTTCGTCGGCCGCATCTTCGCGACGCCGTTCGAGCTCGGTGAGAACCCATGGCTCAAGGGGCTCGGTTTCGGCTTCGCCGGCTCGTATGGCGACGAGCGCGGCAGCACGACCTCGGTCTATCAGACTTACGGCATGAGCACCTGGTTCTCGTACAACAAGGGCGTGACCGCATCCGGCTTGCGCGCGCGTATCGAGCCGCAGGCCTACTACTACTGGCGTGGCTTCGGCTTGCTGGCCGAATACGCGCAGGACGAGCACTCGCTCAATCTCAACACCACGGCCTACGGCAAGCTCGTCAACCGCACCGACACTTTCACCGACACCGGCTACGTCGTGCAGGGCTCCTACCTGCTGACCGGCGAAGACGCGTCATACGGCTGGGTCAAGCCGCATCGTCCGTTCGACCCGCGCAATCGGTCGTGGGGCGCATGGGAAGTGGCGGCCAGGATCAGCAACGTTGCGGCGCAGACCCGCCAGTTCCAACTCGGCTTCGCCGCTCCTGACGTGTCAGCAAAAACCGCGACCGAGTTTGCGCTGGGCGTCAACTGGTACCTGAGCAACAACATCAAGTGGCAGTGGGACTACGCCAATACATTCTTCGACGGCGGCGCCGGCACCACCGCCGCGCCCAGGGATCGTCCAAACGAAAGCGTAATCGAATCGCAACTGCAGCTCTCGTTCTAGGACATCCGGTTGGCGAAATGTTCAGCCGCAAACTTAAATTAACCCAGGCACTCGGCACCGTGGCCGTGGCGCTAGCCGTTGCTCTGGGCGGGAGCGCGGCTCGCGCGGCGCAAATCACGCTCCTCAACGTATCGTACGATCCGACCCGCGAACTTTACGAAGCTGTCAACGCGCAGTTCGCCAGGGATTGGAAGGCAAAGACCGGCGACGACGTCACCGTCGAACAGTCGCACGGCGGCTCGGGCAAGCAGGCGCGCGCGGTGATCGACGGCCTCGACGGCGACGTGGTGACGCTCGGCCTTGCCGGTGATATCGACGCGATCGCGGACAAGGCGGGCTTGCTCCCGTCGAACTGGCAATCGCGCCTGCCCGACAATAGCTGCCCCTACACTTCGACCATCGTGCTGCTGGTGCGCAAGGCGAATCCCAAACACATCAAGGACTGGGACGACCTGGTGAGACCGGGCATCGCCGTGATCACGCCGAATCCCAAAGCCTCGGGCGGTGCGCGCTGGAACTTCCTCGCGGCGTGGGGCTACGCGATGAAGCACAACGGCGGCGACGAAGCCAAGGCGGCGGCGTTCGTCGGCGCGCTATACAAGAACGTGCCCGTGCTCGACTCCGGTGCGCGCGGCTCGACCACCACGTTCGTCGAGCGCGAAATCGGCGACGTGCTGATCGCGTGGGAGAACGAGGCGCGCATGGCGATCAGGCAATTCGGCGCCGACAAATACGAGGTTATTTATCCGTCGGTGAGCATCCTCGCGGAACCCCCGGTCGCCTGGGTCGATAAGGTGGACCAGCATCATGGCACGGCGGCGATCGCGAAGGCGTACCTGGAATTTCTTTACACCCCCGCGGCGCAGGAAATAGTCGCGCAGAACTTCTTCCGTCCGCGCGACCCTGCCATCGCCGCGAAGTATGCGAGCCAGTTCCCGAGCGTGCCCATGCTCACGATCGACAAGGATTTTGGCGGATGGAAAACCGCGCAGCCGAAATTCTTCGGCGACGGCGGCGTGTTCGACAAGATCTATCAGCCGGGAAGTTAGTTACGCGATGGGATCAAACCGGAAAACAAAACGCAACAACGTGCTGCCGGGATTCGGCCTGACGCTCGGCTTCACGCTCGCCTATCTCGGGATCGTCGTGCTGATTCCTATTTCGACGATCTTCTTCAAGACCTTCACCCTGACCTGGCCGCAGTTCTGCGCCGCCGTCGCGAGTCCGCGCACCATCGCGGCCTATGAACTGAGCTTCGGCGCCTCGATTGCCGGTGCATCGATCAACTCGGTGTTCGGTTTCATCGTCGCGTGGAGCCTGGTGCGCTACGAATTTCCGGGCAAGACCCTGATTGACGTGATGGTCGATCTGCCGTTCGCGCTGCCGACCTCGGTCGCGGGAATCACTCTCACCGCGATCTACGCGGGCAACGGATGGATTGGGCGCTACCTCGCGCCGCTCGGAATTAAAGTCGCGTACGCGCCGCTCGGCGTGGTCGTCGCGCTGACTTTCGTCGGACTGCCGTTCGTCGTGCGCACGATTCAGCCGGTGCTCGAGGATCTCGATCAGGAATACGAAGAGGCGGCGGCGACGCTCGGCGCGAGCCGCCTGCAAACCTTCATGCTGGTGATCGCGCCGGCGCTGATTCCGGCGTTGCTGACCGGATTCGCACTCGCGTTCGCGCGCGCCCTCGGCGAATACGGCTCCGTCGTATTCATCTCGGGCAACCTGCCGATGCATACCGAAGTGGTGCCGCTGTTGATCATGAGCAAGCTCGAGCAGTTCGATTACGCCGGGGCGACCGCGATCGCGGTCGTGATGCTGACGGCGTCGTTCGCGATTTTGCTCGGAATCAACGTCCTGCAAAGGTGGAGCAGCCGCCGGCTGGCGGCTTAAGCGTTTCCGATGAGCAGCGATCCGCAAAGCGAACTGAAAAGACCCGGGACCGCCGATCCGCCGGCGGTCAGGATCGCGCTGATCGCGATCGCGATGTCGTTTGTCGCTCTATTCATTTTTATTCCGGTGATCGCCGTCTTCACCGAAGCGTTGCGCAAGGGAATCGGCGAGTATTTCGCCGCGATCGTCGACCCGGAGGCGCGCGCCGCGATTCGCCTGACCCTGATGACCGCCGCGATCGCGGTACCGCTCAACGTCACTTTCGGCATCGCCGCATCATGGGCGATCGCGCGCTTCGATTTTCCCGGCAAGCAGACCCTGTTGACACTGATCGACATCCCGTTCTCGGTCTCGCCGGTCATCGCCGGGATGCTGTTCGTGCTGCTGCTCGGCGTGCGCGCGCCGCTGGGCGGATGGCTCGCCGATCACGGCATCAGAATTATCTTCGCGGAGCCGGGAATCGTGCTGGCGACAATCTTCGTCACCTTTCCGCTCGCCGCGCGCGAACTCATTCCAATCATGCAGGCGGTCGGCAGCGAGGAGGAGGAAGCCGCGGTCGTGCTCGGCGCCGGCGGCTGGCAGATGTTCCTTCGGGTGACGCTGCCCAACGTCAAGTGGGGCCTGCTCTACGGCATGGTGCTGTGCAACGCGCGCGCGATGGGCGAGTTCGGCGCGGTCTCGGTGGTGTCGGGCCATATCCGCGGGCATACGGACACGATGCCGTTGTACATTGAGATACTTTACAATGACTACCAGTTCGCGGCCGCCTTTGCGGTCTCGTCGTTGCTGACCCTGCTCGCGATTGCGACCCTGGTCGCCAAGTATTACCTGGAGCGCCGCGTCGTACCGGTGAAGCGGGAACCGGATGACCTCGAGGTCAAAGTTGCGGCATGAGTATCGAGCTCAAAAACATCAGCAAGAAGTTCGGCGACTTCGTTGCGGTTGACAATATCAGCCTGCATATCGAAACCGGCGAGCTGGTCGCGCTGCTGGGGCTGTCGGGCTCGGGCAAGACCACACTGCTCAGAATAATCGCGGGGCTGGAAACGCCGGACACCGGCGAGGTGCTGTTCCACGGCGAGGACGCGAGCGCGGTCAGCGTGCGCAAGCGCAAAGTCGGTTTCGTCTTTCAGCATTACGCGCTGTTCCGCCACATGACGGTGTTCGAGAACGTCGCCTTCGGAATGCGCGTGCTGCCGCGGCGCGAACGCCCGGCCGAGACCGAGGTTCAGCGCCGCGTGCATGAGCTGCTGAAACTCGTGCAGCTCGACTTCCTTGCCGACCGCTATCCCTCGCAGCTTTCCGGCGGGCAGCGCCAGCGCGTCGCACTCGCGCGCACGCTCGCAGTCGAGCCGAAAGTCTTGCTGCTGGACGAGCCGTTCGGCGCGCTCGACGCCAAGGTGCGGCAGGAATTGCGCCGTTGGCTGCGGCGGCTGCACGACGAGATCAAAATCACCAGCGTCTTCGTCACCCATGATCAGGAAGAGGCGCTCGAGCTCGCCAACCGGATAGTCGTTATGAACCAGGGCCGCATCGAGCAAATAGGCACGGCCGAGGAAGTCTATCACCATCCCGCCAACGCGTTCGTGTACAACTTTCTCGGCAACGTGAATTTGTTCCACGGGCGAATCGAAAACGGCCGCGTGTTCCTCGGCGATACCGCGGTCGAGCTCGAGAACACTCACGCCCACGCGCATCCCGACGAGAACGGCAAGGCGGTGCTCTACGTGCGCCCGCATCTGCTGGAGATCGTAATGCGGCCCAACGGCAAGCAGACCTTTCCCGCGACGGTGAAATCGATCAACCCGGCCGGTCCGCAGGTCAAAGTCGAGCTGGTCGCCGAATGGGGCGACATGGTGCAGGTTGAAATCAGCCACGATCGCTACCAGACGCTGCACCTGGAAACCGGCGCGCAGGTGTTCCTGAAACCAAAGGAACAGAAGCTGTTTGTTTATCAGATTTAGCGATGCGCGCACCGCGCATCAAACAGAAAGACAAGCCCTCAAGCGCCATCTGTGATTACAGTATCGAATGCTGGTATGATTTACGGCAATGAAAGCAGAGCGAAAGATTACCGTGCATGTTCGCAGTGAGTTGCTGAACAAGGCGCAAAAGGCTGCTCGCGCCGGGGTCAGCGAGACGGTGCGCAAAGGACTGGAGTTGCTGGCGGCCGGCGAAGCCTACGATGGGCTGCTGAAGATGCGCGGCAGGGTGAAATTCTCCATCGATTTGCGCGAACTTCGACAAGATAGAAAGTGATTGCTCTCGACACCAGTTCCACCATCGCTTTCCTTTCCGGCGAGCGCGGGAGCGACGTGGCTGCGGTCGCAGAAGCGTTGAGGTTCCGCCAGGGTATTTTTCCACCGGTGGTTGTGACTGAACTTCTGAGCGACCCAGCGGTCCGTTCGGAGATTGCTACTTTGATTCGCGCCGTTCCGCGACTTGAAATTCTCGACGGCTATTGGGAACGCGCCGGTGAACTCCGCGCCCGTCTTCTGCGTCGCGGCCTCAAGGCGCGCCTCGCCGACACGCTCATCGCACAGTCATGCATCGACCACGAAGTCGCATTAGTTACGCGCGACCGCGACTTTCGGAACTTTGCGGCTCACGCGGGTCTGACTCTCGAATAGCCTCAAACAGGAGTCGGGAACCGCGCGGGCTTCGATGCTGTTTTCTATTATGCAATGATCAAGACGACGGATCGAAAGTTGGCTGAAACCACTACTCAATCGAATAATCGGAACGCGCGCATCATCGGGCGGCGGGCGTTCGTCGCCGCGATTGCCGCGATACCGGCGATCATCGCGTTAGGCTACTCGGAGAGAGGCGCCACGGCCGATTCGTCCGGCGATTCGCCGGATTCGGGCGGGTCGGGTATAGTCAAAGTATCGATCGTTGAATTCACCGATTCCGGCCAGAGAAAGGGACTCGTGATGGTAGATAAAGTTGTCAAAACCGACGCGGAATGGCGCAAGGAGCTGACCCCGGAGCAGTACGACGTCACGCGCAAAAAGGGCACCGAGCGGCCGTTCTCAAATTTGTACGCCGAGAACCACGACCAGGGTCTTTACCGATGCATCTGCTGCGGCAACGCGCTGTTCAGCTCCGACACCAAGTTCGAGTCGGGCACCGGATGGCCGAGCTTCTACGCGCCGATCGCGCCGGAAAACATCGAGACCAAAACCGACCGCACATTTTTCATGAAGCGGACCGAGGTGATGTGCGCGCAATGCGACGCGCATCTCGGCCACGTGTTCGACGACGGCCCGCGCCCAACGGGCCTGCGCTACTGCATGAATTCCGCGTCGCTCAAGTTCATCAAGGCTGAAGAGCCGGAAAAGACCTAAACCGCGATCGGTACGCCATTTCCTCCCACAGTTGTGAGCGGGTCAAATGAAGTTCACAGGGGAAAATCGAGGTCGCGCAAAAAAGCACCAAGCTCCAGTTCAACAGAGGCGGCTTGCCTTATATGTTCCAGTCTTATTCGGCTTGCGAGTCGCGCGGCAGAACTTCCTTTAGTGTATTCG
This sequence comes from uncultured delta proteobacterium, assembly GCA_963717005.1. Taxonomy (GTDB): domain Bacteria; phylum Desulfobacterota; class Binatia; order Binatales; family Binataceae; genus Binatus. Next base: position 1,289,511 of record OY970324.1, on the reverse strand, counting down.
GGCCAGTGCCTTCGAAGCACGGAGAGGGCGGCAGCCGCCGTTCGCGGACGCAGATTCTGACATCCATCGATATGTCGCAGGAGCACAGCCTCGTGAGAAGGGTCCTGCCAAATGAGCCGGATACGATTATCTCTGGCTAGGCTAAACATATTGGCATCACGCTTGGGATTTTCCCCAAGGTTATCTCGATCCAGAAGTACGGCACGGATAGCGCAGCGCATGCTACGATTTCTCTCGTAAGTCATAATCTTCTGATATGCGAGTTCCACGAGCGAAAGAGGATCGCCACCGCCCGGTCTCAACAGCTCTACCATGAGGTGAAGATCCTGGCGGAATTCCTCGCGGCGCATACGAATGAGAGAACCGTACCCAAGTTCGCTCTCCCCTTCGCAGCCTAGGAAGGCTGGTCTGCGTTGGGGGCGTAAACGCCGCCTCCTTCTCATCCGATATGCGGCACCGCCCCATACGCACCGCCGAGATACTTTCTGTAGTAATTGTCTGTTCGCCTTACTGCTTGAATATCTCTCAGTCCGTAAACGGTCGAGCGACCTTTAGAGTCTTTCTCGCAGAGAAAGACTTCCTCCTTGACGAGATGTTCAAGGAGAGACGCGTTCTGACAGGTCATCCAGAGTTGTGCGTTGTTGGGATTGCGTTCCGGATCGTAGAACCAGCGGAGAATCATCGGAAGTACGACAGGATGAATTGAGAGATCCAGTTCATCGACGACGGCAATTCCACCGCTCTGAAGGGCGCTTACCAACAGTGGGAAGATTCGAATGAAAGTGCGCGTCCCATGACTCTCAAGTTGAAGCGGCAGAGGTGTCGCGAGACCTAGGTGTTCAAATACCGCTAACGGTCCGTTCGGGCCGGGTTGGATCTGTACTTTCCGAACACCAAAATCTACTCGCTCTATTTCGTGATTAAGGGCTTCAACCAGCGAGGGGTTCACCGCGTAGTGCTTGACTATCGCGTCTTCGGTCACATCAAATTTTTCCACAAGTACGTTCGACGCGATGCTAGATGCTAGTGCGCGCCCCATAAGCGCCAGAGGATGATCCAGCTGCGCAAGAGTCGAGATCAGACTCGCGTTCGGTCGAAGGATTTTGTCGACGGCAGCCCGATATGGGGAGAATCCCAAAGGCTTGCCGGCTCTAATCGGAAAATTTTCGTTCCGGTCGAATAGGCGGACTTGGCGCCCTGCGGTCGGAGGCCAGTAGTGCAAACTCTCCTTCAACACGCGCGGAGGCTGATTTTTCGGGCCCCCCATCACCACCTCATAGGCGTAGCAGCACTGTAACGCTTGAGGGTCCTTTGTTTTCGAGGGATCCGCGGGCCCAGCGAATTGTATGGCGAGGCGGGTCGGCAATCCTTGAGCTTCGTCATCATTGAATCTCTGGTAGGGAAGCGGCTCTCCCGGCTGAAGATGGAAGCTCTGTGCTACGAAGAAGGACAAAAATCCTAGCGCTCGAAGAACATTCGATTTGCCGGAGGCGTTTGGACCAAAGAGGGCCACAACCTTCGCCGCACGGTCGGTAGCACCTATCCACGGAGGAGCAAAACGGCCAGGACTTTCGGGAACACTGGCGGATACGCGAAGATCGATCGTCTGAATGTCTCTCAGTGAATAGAAGTTCGAGATTTCCAGTCGGTGAATCATCGGCAAATCCGCTAGTTCAAATATTGGCAAATGGCATTGAATCGGTCAAATCGACGAAAAAATGTCAATAATAGCTTCTAATCAACCCGTTTCATCAACCCGAGTACGGGCCCGTGGTCGGGTCAGCGATTCGCGAGCTGCCACTGAATTAGGGTGAAGCCTTCGGGGTGGTCTTCGAAGACGGCTTCGACGTTGGCGTCGAACGACACTTCGCGCGTCGGGTCGCCTAGAAGGTTGCCGACCATTCTCACGTTACCGGCGTCGGGGAGTTCTACCACTACTACGATGTAGGGGCAGGCGGACTTCAGCGCGGGATGCGCCGGGTGCCAGACGCGCTCCCAGCTATAGACGCGGCCGCGGCCGGAGACGCGATGCCATCCGAGGTCGAGGGTGTGGCATTTGTGGCAAATCCATTCGGGGGCGAACTGGAACGTGCCGCATGAATTGCATTTCTGCACGACTAGCTCGTGACGCTTCGCCGCGTCCCAGAATTCGCGATCCAATCCGTCGCGCGTCGCTTCCGGCGCCGGCATCCCCGCGGGCAGGTAGGTTTTCGCTTTTTCGTTGTTCGCCATCGCAGTTACCGGCGCAGGATCAGATCGCTCACCGGCGCGACCATCGGGCCCGAGACCACCATCGAAATTTCGGCGTCCTTGACCTGGGAGGTTGACGTACCTCGGATTTGCCGGGCCGCTTCGATAATCAGTTCGAGGCCGTGCATGTAGCACTCGGCCAGGTTGCCGCCGCTGGTGTTGATCGGTAGCTTGCCGTTGGGCGCGGTCAGATTGTCGAAAGTGCAAAAGTCCATCACCTCGTCGGGACGGCAGAAGCCGTGCTCGACGATGCTGGTCATCACCGCGCCGGTGAAGTTTTCGTACACCTGCGCGACATCGACGTCCCTGGGCTCGATTCCCGCCATCGCGTACAGGCGCGGCGCCAGCGTCTTGAAGTTCGAGGTCGCGTAGTCGGGGCCATTCTCGGCCGCCGCACCCTGGCGGAAGTCGGAGCCCTGCGCCGACGCCATCACGTACGCGGGGCGTTGCTTGAGATCGCGCGCGCGCTCGGCGCTGGTGACAATCACCGCCGCGGCGCCGTCGTTCTCGAGGCAGCAATCATAAAGATGAAACGGCTCGACGATCCATCGCGACTCGTCGTAGGCCGCGCGCGTCAGCGGACGGCCGTACATGATCGCGCGCGGATTGGATTGCGCGTGGTGATAGCAGGCCATCGCGATCGCCGCGAGCGGGTCCTGCGTGATGTGGTGATCGTGCATGAAGCGGCGCGTGCGCAGCGCGATCCATTGTGCCGGCGTGGACATCCCGTACGGCCAGGTGTAGGCGATGGGGCCGGAAATCGCGCGCATCGCAGGGGTCGCGCCGAAACGGCCGAACTGGCCCTGCGCCAGCGCTCGATAGACGACGACGTGGGTCGCGAAGCCGGCGACGATCGCCGCCGCGGCGTTGCCAATCGCGCCCGAGCCGCCACCGCCGCCGCCGCCCCAGAACATGTTGGTGAAGCGCAATTCCGGCAATCCGAGCGCGGTCGCGACGCGGACCGAATCGTTGCGGTCGTTGCTGTAGGACGCGATCCCGTCGATCGCCGTCACCGGAATGCCGGCGTCGTCGGCCGCGCGCTGAATCGCTTCGAGCGCGAGCCGAAATTCGCTGACCGGGGCGGCGCCGCGTTTGTAGTACTGCGTCTCGCCGATCCCGGCGATCGCGGTCTTGTCCCTGATCGTAAATTCGCTCATCGTTGCGCCGCTGTGATCGGCTTAGCGAAGTGCGCGCGAGATTCCAAGGGGAAAGAATCGCCTGCGCGGCGGGCGGCAGGGGTGACCCCTGCACCCAGTGAGAGGCGCAAAGTTGCGCGCGGCGCGCTACTTTGCTCTCAGGGGCGGGCTTATCGCGTGCATACAGGTGTGGTGTTGTGGGAAGATCGCGGCATGGCGATCGACGCTCAGAAATATTGTGTCGATGTCCCGATGCTCGACGGCGCTGTGATACGAATCCGGGCGATTCGGGGCGACGATCAAGAACGCTTGCACGAGCATTTCAGGGGGCTCAGCGAGAAGTCGGTCTATTTTCGATTTATGGGGATCAGGCGCGACCTGTCGCCGCAGGATCTGAAGCGCTTAACTGAACTCGACTTCAAGAGTCATGTCGGTCTCTCCGCGACGCTGACTGAGAATGGACGCGAGCGGTTCATCGGCGTCGGCCGTTACATTTGCGGGAACGATCCGCATCGCGCGGAAGTCGCGTTCGCGATTCTCGACGGCTTCCAGGGCCGCGGCATCGGCACGCTGTTGCTCGAGCATCTCGCTCTCATCGCCGATGCGAACGGAGTCACGGAGTTCGACGCCGACGTGCTCGGCGAGAATCGCCAGATGCTCGAGGTGTTCGCGCACAGCGGTTTCGAGAGCCATCGGCTTTTGGACTCGGGCGTGGTGCGTCTGCGTTCCTCGACGCCCAAGATTTTGAAAAAGTCTGTTTAGAAATTCCACTCAACGGCGGAGGTTCATCCGATGAATCCGGTCGAGTTCGCAGTCGAAGACAAAATCGCAATCGTGACGATCAACCGTCCCGAGGCGCGTAACGCCGTCGATCAGCCGACCGCGGCCGCATTGGCAGACGCGTTCCGCCGCTTCGACACCGACGAAGCACTGTCCGTTGCGATCCTGACTGGCGCCGGCGGGACGTTTTGCGCGGGTGCGGATTTGAAGGCGGTCGCCACATCGCGCGGTAATCGCGTGACCGAGGACGGCGACGGGCCGCTCGGATGCACGCGGATGCTGCTCGGCAAGCCGGTGATCGCTGCGGTCGAAGGCTTCGCCGTCGCCGGAGGGATCGAGCTCGCGCTGTGGTGCGACCTGCGCGTGGCCGCGCGCGACGCGGTCTTCGGCGTGTATTGCCGGCGCTTCGGCGTCCCGCTCTGTGACGGCGGCACGATTCGATTGCCGCGCCTGGTCGGGATGAGCCGCGCGATGGACATGATCCTGACCGGCCGCGGCGTCTCCGGCGAAGAGGCGTTCGCGATGGGCCTGGCGAATCGGGTGGTCGAGCCGGGCACTGCGCTGACGCATGCGCGCGAGCTCGCCGGACAAATCGCGAGCTTTCCGCAGCGATGCATGCGCGGCGATCGGATGTCCGCATACGAAGCGTGGTCGATGCCGCTCGGCGATGCGCTCAAGAACGAGTACCGCCATGGAATCGCGACGATCAATTCAGGCGAGACGCGCGCGGGCGCGGAGCGGTTCGCGGCGGGAACCGGCCGGCACGGAAAATTCTAGCGCGGCTACGAACCGGCAAGTCAGGCGATAACGCCGGCCGCGCGCAGGCGTGTCAGATCGTCCGGCGAATAGCCGTGCGCCGCGAGGATTTCGTCCGTGTGCTCGCCGACCAGCGGCGGGCGGGTGATTTTGCCCGGCGTCGATTCCAGCTTGGCGGCCAATCCCGTCGTCAGGTATTCGCCCAGTTCCGGATGCGGCAGCTTCAGCAGCATCTCGCGCGCCGCGGTCTGCGGATGCTTGAACATTTCCTCGATGGTTAGAATCGGGCCCGACGGGATGCCCTCGCGATTGAGCAATTGAATCCAATGCTCGGCGGGATGCGCGGCGAGCGCGCGATTTATTTCTTCGGTGAGCGCGGCGCGATGCTTGATCCTGCGGCCGCTGCTTTTGAATCGTTCGTCGTCAGCCAGTTCGGGAGTGCCGATTACGCGGACGAACTTTTTCCACATCGCCTCGTTGCCGCATGCGATGTTGAACGGGCGATCCGACGCTTTGAAGACGCCATGCGGCGACGACAGCGGATGATTGTTGCCGGCGGGCGCGGGCGTCACTCCGGTCTCGAAATAAATTCCCGCCGACCAGGTCAGGATGCTGACGATCGATTCGAGCAGCGAGGTCTCGACCCGCTGGCCGCGGCCGTCGCGATGGCGCGCTTCGAGTGCGAGCAGGATTCCATTGGCAGAGAATATTCCGCCGAGCAGATCGCAGATCGCGATACCGACGCGCGTCGGCCCGCTCTCGACGGTGCCGGTCACGCTCATCAGCCCCGACATCCCCTGCGCGATTTGATCGAAGCCGGGAAAATTGCGCAACGGTCCGCTCGAACCGAAGCCCGAGATCGAGCATGTGATGATGCGCGGGTTGCGCAGCGCGAGCGTTTCGTAATCGAGGCCAATAGCCTGCATGACGCCGGGCCGGAAGTTGTCCACGAGCACATCGGCGGCGTCGATCAGGCGCATCAGGACTTCGCGTCCTTCGGGTTTTTTGATCGCGAGCCGGATACTTTTCTTCGATCGATTGGTGGAGAGAAAGAAATAAGTGTCGGGCCCTTTGCCGTCGCCGAGCTCGCCGCGCGGATTTTCGACCGGTTCGATCTTGAGAATCTCGGCGCCGTAATCGCCGAGAATTTGCGTGCAGAACGGACCGGCGAGGTAGCGCGTCAGATCGACGACTTTGATTCCAGCGAGCGGCGGCGGTTTGGGCATGACCGTCAAGTTACTCGCGTCGCGGGATTTTGCTCAAGTGCGCGCGAAACCTGCGGCGCGGGGGTTCGTCTAACAGGTGATAGATTGCTGGAAACCCATGACTGACGGGATAATAATTGAGCACCGCGCATGACACTCTCGAAGAATACCGCACAGATGCTCGCGATTGCCGCGGTGGCGGTGTTGTCCGGCTGGTATTTCCTGACCGGCACTACGACCGCACCGCGAGTTGTTACCGCCAAGGTTAGCGAGGGTCCGATCGTGCGCTCGGTCACGGCCACCGGCACCGTGAATCCCGTGATCACCGTGCAGGTCGGCACCTACGTGTCGGGGCCGATTACCGCCATCTATGCGGACTACAACGCGCCGGTGAAGAAGGGACAGGCGATTGCGAAAATCGATCCGCGCCCGTACCAGGTGACGCTCGATATCGCGCATGCGACGCTGGCGAACTCGAAGGCGCAACTCGGCAAGGATCAGGCCGACCTCAACTATAAGAAGGTTACCTACCAGCGCAACCTCGCGCTGTTCAAGGCCGACGCGGTGTCGAAGGACGCGGTCGATTCCGCGTATAGCGCGTGGCAGATGGATGTCGCGCAGGTCAAGCTCGACCAGGCCAATATCCAGCAGCAGACGGCCAACGTCGCGGCGGCCGAGGTCAATCTGAATTACACCAATATCGTGTCGCCGGTTGACGGCACCGTGGTCTCGCGCAACGTCGATGTGGGCCAGACGGTGGCCGCGAGCTTTCAGACGCCGACCCTGTTTCTGATAGCGCAGGACCTGACCAAGATGCAGGTCGATTCCAACATCAGCGAGTCGGATATCGGCTACGTGAAAGCCGGCCAGAAGGCGACCTTCCGCGTCGATGCGTTTCCCGACCGCGACTTCGATGGCACCGTCACGCAGGTTCGGCAGGCGCCGATCACGGTGCAAAACGTCGTGACCTATGACGTGGTCGTCGGCGTCGAGAATCCGGAGCTGCTCCTGAAACCGGGGATGACCGCGAATGTGAACGTCGTCACGGCGTCGAAGGGCAGCGTGGTGCGCGTGCCGATCGACGCGCTGCGCTTTGCGCCAGTGGGACAGCCGCCCGCGGATTCCGCCGCGATCGACGGCGCGCCCGGCCGCCAGACGCGGGTCTGGGTGCTGAAGGGCCGCGAAGTCTCGCCGGTCGCGATCACCACCGGGCTCAGCGACGGCACCTGGGTCGAAGTCGCCGACGGCGATCTGCAAGCCGGAGAACGCGTGGTCACCGACGAAATTCGGACCCCGGCCGCACTGCATTCATCGAGCGGCTCGCATGGCGGCACGAGCGGCGGCGGGATGCCGCATCTGCCCCACTAGTTGTGCGCGCTTGTTCCATGAATACGGTTATTCAAATCGTCGGCATGACCAAGACCTACGTCCTCGGCGACATCGAGGTGCACGCGCTGCGCGGTGTCGATCTGACGATCGAGCGCGGCGAGTTCCTCGCGGTGATGGGCGCTTCGGGTTCCGGCAAATCGACGCTGATGAACATGCTGGGATGTCTGGACCGGCCCACCAGCGGCCGCTACCTGCTGGAAGGCGAGGACGTCGCGCGCCTGAACGAGTCGGAGCTGGCGATGATCCGGAGCCGGCGAATCGGATTCGTTTTTCAAAATTTCAACCTGCTGTCGCGCACCTCGACGCTCGAGAACGTCGAGCTGCCGCTGTTCTACTCGGCGTGGACCGCCGACGGTGAGAGCCGCGCCGCCGATCTGGTGAAGCTGGTGGGACTCGCCGGCCGCGAGCAGAGCCATCCGAATCAACTGTCGGGCGGGCAGCAGCAACGCGTCGCCATAGCGCGCGCGCTGGTCAATCGCCCGTCGATACTGCTGGCCGACGAACCGACCGGCAATCTCGACTCGACCAACTCAGCCGAGATAATGGACGTGCTCACCAACCTCAATCGCCAGCAGGGAATCACGGTGATCGTGGTGACGCACGATCCCGACGTGGCGGCCTACGCCGATCGGGTGGTGACGTTTCGCGACGGCGTGATCATCTCCGATACGCGAAAAGATGGAACCGGCGCGCGCGCGACCGCCGGCAGTGCGGCGCCGGCGGCCGCGGCGTCGAAGGATCGCGCGGCCTCAAGGGCGGACGAAAGCTGGACCTTCGCCAGCATGGCAATGGTTGCGGCGGGCCGCGCGATCAAGCGCAACAAGCTGCGCGCGGCGCTCACGATGCTGGGGATTTTTATCGGCGTCGCGGCGGTTATAACGATGGTCGCGGTGGGCGACGGCGCGAGGGCCTCGGTCGAGGCGCAGATCAACAGCCTCGGCACCAACCTGCTGATAGTGGTGCCGGGCGCGACCACCGCCAACGGCGTGCGCGCCGGGCTCGGCAGCAACTCGACCCTGACCGTCGGCGACGCCGAGGCAATCGCCCGCGTCGGCGGACCGGTCGCGCTGGTGACCTACATGGATCGGCAGCTGGCGCAGGTGGTTTCCGGGAATCGCAACTGGAGCACCAACATCCAGGGCACTACCGCCAATTATTTTGCGATCCGCGACTGGCCGCTGACGATCGGACGGATCTTCACCGACTCGGAAGAAAAAGCGGGCGCCGCGGTGTGCCTGCTCGGGCAAACGGTGGTGAACAATCTTTTCGGCGAGGGACAGAATCCGGTCGGCGCCACCATCCGGGTGAAAAACTTCCCGATGAAAGTGATCGGCGTGCTCGCAGTCAAGGGACAGTCGAGCTACGGCCAGGACCAGGACGACGTGGTGATCGTTCCCTTCAACACCGCGGAGCGCAAAGTTCTCGGGGTGTCGGCGCCGCAATCAACGCCCGCGCCCGCTTCGGTCGCCACCGCGAGCACCTCCAACTGCGCCACCTGCGTTTACTCGTCGGTGCGGACGACCAACTCGGTGTACAGCGCGAGCACCGAAGCGGCCAGCCCGTTTGGAGGCGCACCAAAGATCACCGGCGTCGTGAATGCGATGTTCGTCAAGGCCAGCGGCTCCGACCAGGTGGACAACGCGATTGCGGAAATCATCCGCACCCTGCACCAGCGCCATCATATCCAGCCGAAAGAAGACGACGACTTCACCGTCCGCAATCTCAGTGAGATCGCGCAGGCGTCCGAGAGCGCGACGCAAGTGATGACGATGCTGCTGCTCGCGGTCGCGTCGATTTCGCTGCTGGTCGGCGGCATCGGCATCATGAACATCATGCTGGTGTCGGTGACCGAGCGCACCCGCGAAATAGGAATCCGCATGGCGATCGGCGCGCGCCGCATCCACATCATGCTGCAGTTCCTGGTCGAGGCGATGCTGTTATCGGTGATGGGCGGGTTCGCGGGAATCGTGCTGGGGGTACTGGTGTCGAAACTGATTTCAGCGCTGGCGGATTGGCCGACGCTGGTCTCGCCGGTGGCGGTGGCCGGCGGCTTCGTCTTCTCAGCAGCGGTGGGCGTCTTCTTTGGCTATTACCCCGCACGCAAAGCCAGCTTGCTGCACCCAATCGACGCTCTGCGCTACGAATAGCTGAGCCGGCTTTGCCCAACAACTCAACTCAGGGCCGCATTTTCTGGGCAGCCCAGCGGCTTTGTGGGCAGCGATTCCATGAGCATCGGAGCGACTCCTAGCTCATGAATCGAATGCACCACACAGACGATGTTGTGCGCAAGCACTTTCAACAGTGCTTCGTTCTTTTGCGCAATTTCCGTCCTGCTGCGGATGAAATCTCCGAACTTCCGCTTCATCGAAGAGAACGCGGACTCGACATCACTGCGCTTGTGGTAGTGGGTGAGAAATTCTTCGCGCTTGAAATTGTAGAAGTGGAACAGGCGGTCCCATGCGGGAGCTTTCAGATTCGGCTTGATAGTGGGGTTGCTGCGGAACGGGATGAACGGAGCCGCGCCCATGCCGTCGATATACGCGATCATCTCGCGACTGCTGTAAGCCTTGTCCGCCAGAACTTCGCGCATCGAAAAAGTGTTGCGCAGTCTGCTCAAGCAGCGGCTTGAACTGTGTAATGTCGTGGCGGTCGCGGTCGGTGATCGTGACGCCTGTTACGATATGCGTTTTCACGCCGATCATAGCGTGAACCTTGATGTAGTCGCGGACGTTTATCTCATGACCGTATTTCGCGGTGTAGTGCCTATAGAAGCGCTGCAATCCGAAGCCGGTCGAATCGGCTGCGAAATCGGATTCGACGGCGCGGAGCGGCAGGCTGCTGGCCGTGATGAGATTTTCAATGATGGGCGTGACTTCCGCCGACTCGATCACATTGAAGATCGAGTTGTAGCAGGGAGCGTGCGCGATCAGTCCCTTCGCTTCTGCCTCGCGCAAGTCAGTCATGAATCGACGCGCGGAAACTGTCGAGTAAACTTTGAATGCAGCCGAGAACAGGGCGTCGCCAATCGGCAGGCGCGGGCGACCGCGTTGTTGCTCGACTTCGGGAATCCCGTCGCACAGATCGCGGAGCAAGTGACAAAACGTAGCTTTCTCGGAAGTCTGGGCAGCGTTGTACGCGGGCCAGTCTTGCGCGTAAGTGATGCGCATCGCCGTGGTGACGGTTTCGGTCCCGTCAGCGTGATATTCACGCTTCATCGCGAACTCGACCGCGAATGCGTGCTTACATTTGATTTGCCGCAGTTCGTGGTCTGGGCAGGTGCACCGATAGCCGTCTGTGCTTTTCGTGACGGTGTACTTGCCGTTCAAACTCTGCGACGGCACGATCCACTGGCCGCCTTTCTTCACGATTCGAGCGGTCGCTGCGATTTCCATTCCACGCTGTTGCCGAGCTTCCATGTCGTCGTACCTCACCATCGGTATATACAGATAGTATATCTAAATGGGGGTGCTTGTCAATACCAATCGTATATATTATTAGTAGATACGAGAGGTATCTCCAGATGGCAAAAGACAAGGAAATCGGCATGGTCAAGCTGGATGGCTGCCGTTGCCGTTGCGGGCACGAATGGCTACCGCGTGGAGACGAACGACCGGCGGTCTGCCCGAAATGCAAGTCGCCCAGATGGGACAAGCCGAAACAGGCGGCACGCTAACGTACTGATAGGATTCGATCTCCATCGGCCTCACTCCGTTGGGGGTCTGGGGGCTGGAGCGTTGGTAGCGCTTCGGCCCCGAATCTCTCTCAAGGAAGTTATGACAGGGTTTCCGCGTGCCAACGCGCTTGACAACGGAACGCGGTTGAAGCGTTTATCGCCTTACTATGACAAACGGCAACCAATCGCTTATGGAACTCATTTTCATCGCAGCAGAAGTACGCAAGCACGAGGATCTGGTAGGCAAGAAGCACGCGGAACTGACCCGATTGTGGGGCGAAGCCGCAGACGCCATCGAACAACATCAGAAGTTCGTGGAGCACTGTAAGAACGCTTTCAACGAAATGGCAGCAAAAAACGACAAATCGAGGAGAGTGGTGGTGGATGAGTTAAAGTCTTTGGGAAAATTGGACAAAGACGCCTTTCTTAAGCCGAGCGTCGCTAACAGCATTAGACGCGCGCTTTTAGCTGGAAAGCGATTATTGCGGGCCATGAGAGAGCAGGAAGCTTACGCAGACGAACTCAAGCTGGAACTGAGCCGACTAGTCGCGCTCAAGGTTCGCGCTCGCAAGCTGAAGGCCGAGTAATCTATGGGCAAGTCACGACCGCCGATACCGAAAGAATTGCAGCTCTCCATCTTCCAGCGCGACCGCTGGATTTGCCGGTGGTGCAACCGGCCCGTCATCTTCGGGCCGGTGTTGCGGTTGCTGGAGCGCGAGATGAGGAAGGCGGGTAGAACGGAGCCGCTGGCCTACTTCAACGCCCACGCCACGCGCGATGGCGCGCCGCTCCTCGATGAACTGTGGGGCGTGATCGATCATGTTGAAGCCTTTTCAACCGGCGGAGCCAACAGCGAAGAAAATCTTGCGACCGCCTGCAATAAGTGCAACGGGCGCAAAAGCTCTGCGTCTCTGAAAAAGTGGGGCGGGCGCGAAATGCGGAAGCCCATCAAAGGGAAGTATGGCGAACCGCAACACTGGGACGGGTTATCGGGCGTATTTGTGATTTTGGCACAACGCGATTCTGTCGGCCTTACCGCGTCCGATAAGACATGGCTCAAAGTTTTTTCTACGGCGCTTGAGGCTTAATAATGAATCGCGATGTCCAGCTTGGTCCGGGTTGGTCCGGCCTAGTCCGCCATCCCAGTTTATCCCGCGCGATCCCGCTTCATCCCGCTTTTATGGGCAACGATGCGATTATTTGGGCAGGACTGGTATGTTGGGCAAAGCCAGCTGAGCCTTCTCCGTCTCGGTTAGCCCTCACTACGTTAATGGCGCAAAATCAGACACTTAGCTCATTAATGGGAATGGTTCTTTACATTACCATTACTTATGTTCGCTGACTTTCGATGAAGCAAAAATAATCATTTGTTCTTGTCTCCCGGGAACATCTGTGATGGGGTCGTAGTTCTAATTACGTCAGGCCTGCGTTCGCAGTCGCCAGGAGGTTCCCCAAGCATGTTTTTTCGTTGTACCCGCGCATGGAAAGTAGCGGGTGTCGGCGCGCTCGTGATGAGCATCGGTCTGTTCGCCGCCACCGCCCGGGCCGGAGTTAAGCCCGGAGAGGTAATCACTCCGCAGAACGCGGCGCAGGTGAAAGACCTGGTGTCGCCCGGCGTTTACTACATGGTGACGCACGGAATGCAGATGAACATCGTGCCCACGGAGCGAATCGATTGGCCGCCTCCTTATAAGGATGCGACCGAGAAGTACTCGTCGCAGGTCCGCCTGACTGACGATCATCGCTCGCTCATCGGTTACGTCGCCGGCCAGCCCTTCCCACTCATCGACACCAACGATCCGCAAGTCGCCGAGAAGATCATGTGGAACAACGTGTTCCGCCCGATCAGCACCGACGACTACGACCTGCGCTTCTTCGATTGCCAGATCGAATACGTCAATCCGGGTCATGCACAGAAGATCATCAACGACATCCAGGTCGGCCACTACGCGGGCTACGATCTGGTCGGCCGCACCGAAGTTGAGCCGTTGCCGGTCGATCCCGACTTCAAGAAGACCGGACGCCTGTGGCTGTTCGGCCTGTATCCCCTCCTCGCGCCGCAGGAAGCGCGCGGCCAGGGCCTGATTCGTTATCGTTACGCGGCCCCCAATGTGGGTGACGACACCTGGTCGTGGAATCCGGGCAGCCGTCGCGTACGGCGCTTGAATGAGTCGCTGAACAGCACGGCGACCGGAGCGCAGAGCTTCGACCCCGATCATTATTCGGGATTCAATCCGAAGACCGAAGAATACAATTACAAATTCCTCGGCGAGAAAGAGATGCTCGCAGTAGTTCACGCGCGGCATTCGCCCGAAGTGACCTGCCCGACTGACGGCGGCGCGTCAGCGTGCCCCGAGGATTGGGAGATGCGCCACATGTACATCGTCGAAGCCACTCCGAATCGTTCGATTGGCGAGGCAGGCAACGTGCTCGACAAAGACACCGTCGTGTACATGGACTCCGAAGTATGGTTCGAGCCGTACGTGGACGGATACGACCAGAAGGGCGCGCTGTGGCGCACCAACATCTTCTGGGCAGCGTACCGCGACCGTCCGGTGCCTGATGCGAAGGTGGCGATTTATCCGTTCAAGCGCGAGTTCATCGTGGGCTCGGCCCGCTATGACGTACAGTCGGGTTTCGCAACTATGTGTTATCTGCCGGGACAGAATACGCCTGAACGCGAATGCTGGTACATCAACATGGGCGCGGTGGACAAGGATTTCTTCACCACCCAGTCGATGGTAAAGGCGGCTCCCTGAGCAAATTAACGAGATAAATCAAGAGCTTAGGCCCGGTAACGCTCGGCGGGGCGAGGCGGCGAACAGCCTGCATAGCCCCGCCTTTTTTTAGCGCGTCAACAGTCAATAAGTAGAATTAATGAACATTTTGGTGATATCAGGCGGTAGATACTTGACTCCGTAGAATTTCGAGACCCAAAATTGGAACTCGAATGTCGGAGGGAGGAGACAAGAAAATGGTTAAGCATGCTTTGGGGAAGGCGATGCTATCCGTGGGGGCGCTGACGATTAGCTTATGTCTCATCGCGGCTTCGGCTAATGCAACCGTCAAGCCCGGCGACGTCATTGCTCCCAGCAACGCGGCCCAGGTCAAGGACCTGGTTTCGCCCGGCGTGTACTACGCGGTAACCCATGGGATGCGAATGGACATCGTCGCGCCCGAGCGGGTCGATTGGCCGCCTCCGTATCGCGAGGCGACGGAAAAGTATTCGCAGCAGGTCCGGCTCACCAACGATCATCGCAGCATGGTCGGCTACGTTGCCGGGCAGCCGTTTCCGCTGATTGACCCCAACGATCCCTACGTGGCGACCAAAGTCATCTGGAACAATGTGTTCCGTCCGATCACCAGTGACGACTACGACCTGCGCTTTTACGATTGCCAAAGCGAGTACGTTCGTCCGGGCCATGACCAGAACATGATCGACGATATCGAGATCGGTCACTACGCCGGATACAACATCGTCGGACGAACCGAGGTCGAACCGATGCCGGTAGATCCGGACTTCAAGCAGTCGGGGCGCCTGTGGCTGTTCGCTCTCTACCCGGTGCTGGCGCCGCAGGAAGCGCGCGGAACCGGACTGATCCGCTATCGCTACGCGGACCCGAATCGCGGCGACGACAGCTGGGATTGGACCCCCGGCACCCGCCGCGTGCGGCGCCTCAGCGAGGCGATTCTCTCCAGCGCCACCGGTGCGCAAAGCTACGATCCCGATCACTATTCCGGCTTCAATCCCAAGACCGAGCAGTACAACTACAGGTTCCTGGGCGAAAAGGAGATGCTCGCGACGGTGCACGCCGAGCATTCGCCCGAACAGACGTGTCCCTACGATGGCGGCGCGACCGCCTGTCCCGAGGCCTGGGAGATGCGCCGCCTGTACATCGTCGAGGCAACCCCGCGGAGCGACAAGATGAATGGCGGCGCGCTCGACAAATCGACCGACGTCTATCTGGACGCCGAAGTATGGTTCGAGCCATACATCGACACTTACGACCAGAAGGGTCATTTGTGGCGCACGCACATCTACTGGCTGGCCTACCGTGACCGCCCGGTGCCGGATGCGCGGGTTGCGATCTACCCGTTCAAGCGGGAGTTCGTGGTGGGTGCGGCGTCGATCGACACGCAGGGAAATTTCTCGACGATGTGTTATCTGCCCGGCCAGCACACACCTGAGCGCGAATGCTGGTACATCAACATGGGGGCGATCGACAAGGATTTCTGCACGGTGAAATCGATGGTGGCGGCGGCACCGTAAACCCTTTCTCAACCAGCCTGATTGATTGCTGAAACAGGCGCGGAGCGAACCGGCGGATTGCCGTAACGCTCCGCGCCTGTGATTTTTCTGCCTGTGCACAGGAGTCGCGAGGGGAGCGTTTACAAACGTCGGGCAGTGGAATACATTGCCTCGCAGATCGGGTTTGAGTTTTCAGGACTTACTCGCGATCGCTAACCAAGGTCCCGTGTCCGTCGCCGGCGCGGATGCGCCTCGCAGGTCCAACGAGTCGCTCTGCGCCGGCACTTTTTTCCGCCACACCGAAGTACTCTCTATCCTTCCGCGCACCCGCGAGCGAAATCGGCGTTGACACCGACTGCTTTGCTCCACCACAATCGTCGCGATTCCGTCATGGCCCTTTCAGGATTCAAAATCATCGACGCGGACGGCCACGTCACCGAGCCGGCGTCACTCTACGCGACCCACATCGATCCGAAATTCCGCGCCGCCGCGGACGCTCTGCTGTCGGGCGTCGGCGCCGGCAACCTTGGAATAGTTCCCGCGCTGTATCCGAAGTGGCGAACCGCGGAGCGTCCGCTCGGCGAAGCGAACGAGGTTGCCGGCCTGGGCAAACTACCGTCAGGCCGCAACCATCCGCTGGCTTCGCCCGCGGGCGGCTACGATCCGAGCGAGCGCATCCGCGACATGGACAAGGAGGGCATCGACGTCGCGGTATGCTTCGCGACGGTCGCGACTTCTGTGTGCGCGGCGGACGATCCCGCGATGGAAGCGGCGCTGGCGCGCGCCTACAACCGATGGGTCGGCGAATATTGCGGCGTTCACCCGTCGCGGATCAAGGCGGTCGGGATCGTTCCGCAGCGCGAGATGGATAGATGCGCGGCGGAGGTTGCGTATCTCGCGCGCGAGCCGTGGGCCGTCGGCATCATGACCTTCGGCAATCTCGACGGGATGCTCCCTGACCATCCCTACTTCGATCCGCTGTATCGCAGCGCGCAGGACGCCGACCTGCCGATCTGTTTTCATGGCGGCACCGACCGCCCGCCGTTCGCGCCCGGCCGCGAGGATGTCGGCAACAACATGTTCATGATGCATCTGACCGGGCACGTCTGGCATCAGATGCGAGTGATGGCGGCGGCGGTCTGCGGCGGACTGTTCGAGCGCTACCCGACGCTCAGGCTCGGATTTTTCGAAGGCGGAATCTCATGGGTGCCGTGGTGGGCCGAGCGGATGGACGGGCATTACAAGCACTTCGCGCGTCACACGCCGCATCTGAGGCGCAGTCCGTCGGAGCATCTGCGCAGCGAGCGATGCTTCTTCACGTTCGACCCGGATGAAACGATGCTGCCCGAGGCGATGCGCCTGCTGGGAGTATCGCGCCTGATGTGGGCGTCGGACTATCCGCATTTCGACGCCGAGTTTCCCGACGCCGCGGAAATCGTGGTTAACAATCCGCGCCTGTCCGCGGAAGAGAAGCGCGCGATCCTGGCCGACAACGCGCTCCGCTTTTTTCGAAGGATCGCCGCGTAGTCCAACCTTATCAGATACGTTGAAGGAGACTCGCTTGGTCTCCGTGCCTTACTCGAACCTGAGAGCAAAGTAGCGCGCCGCGCGCAACTTTGCGCTTCACACTGGGTGCAGGGGTCACCGCTGCCGCCCGCCGCGCAGGCGTCATTCCATCAAACTTTGAAGCGGATGTGGATCATGTCGCCGTCGCGCATTATGTAGTCGCGGCCTTCGAGTCTCAGCTTGCCAGCCTCTTTGACCTTAGCGTCGGATTTGTGGACGGCGAAGTCCTCGTAGCTGACTACTTCGGCGCGGATGAAGCCGCGCGCGATGTCGGTGTGAATAACGCCGGCGGCGTCGAGCGCCGACTCGCCGCGGCGCAGCGACCATGCATGCGCCTCGGGCTCGCCGGCCGTGTAGAAAGTGATGAGCCCGAGATGATTGTAGAGCGCGCCGATCAGCCGGTCGCGCGCGGGCGCGTCGAGCCCCGCGTCCTTCAGCATTTCCTTTCGGCCGGCATCGTCGAGCTCCCACAACTCCGACTCGAACGCGGCCGCGAGCCTGAAGACCTCGAGTCCGTGCGCGCGCACTGCCGTATGCTCGGCCTCGGTGACGTCGGCGGATGCGCGTTCCATCTCGCAGTTGACGGTGACCAGCGCGGGCTTGCGCGACAGGAACCCGAAGCTCGAAAACGCCTGGTTTTCCTGCACCGTCAGCTCAAGCAGCCGGAGCGGCTTGCCGTCGCCGAGCCATGCGATCACTTTTTCGAGCGCCGCGCGCTCGAAGTCGCTGCCTTTCTCCTTCTTCAATCGCTCGAGCCGGCGCTCCGCTTGATCGAAGTCGGCGAACACCAGCTCGCCTTCAATGCTCTCGAGCGTCGTGACCAGATCTCTCTCCATGCTGCCGAACTGCGGGATAACTATCAGCAGCGCGTCCATGTCGCGCACCAGCGGCAGCAGGCTCGGGTCGAGCGCGGCGCCCTCTTTCTGCTCTTTCGGATTCGGCGCGAAGTCGAGGATGGTGAGCTCGACCGGGATTTTTTTCTTCGAGCCGTACGCCTCTTCGAGCAGATCGAGCCGCGGATCGGCGACCTTGATTTGTCCGGGACGCGCGCGATTGCGGCCCTCAGCCGTGCCGGGAATCGGCGCGAGTCCGGTCAGAGCGTGAAATACGGTTGATTTGCCGGCGCCGCGCGCGCCGATGATGCCAGTCTTCAAATTGCGCCACCTTCGATCTTTGGAATTCTACACGAGCGCCGCGCGAGAGTAATCCCTGCGCGCGGCGCGCGGGCCGGCGCAGTGATGTGCGAAGATAAGACGAGGGCGGCCGCGAGCTGATGCTCGCGGCCGCCCTGTTGTTTGGCGGGTTAGACGATCAGAACGCCACTACGACATTCGGCGTGAAGGTGCACCCATCCATGTTGACCCGAACGATTTTCGTCCTCTTCTTCTTGCCGACCTTGATCTGGACCTTGACCCGGTACACGCCATCCTTGAGCTGCTTGGGATTGGTGATACCGCCAAATTCCGCGTGGAACGGGATCTGGTTGCCATTACAGTCGGTATATGTCTGCAACGCCCTGTGCTTGATGGTCTGATACGTAAGGTAGTCTATATTTGGCTGCTCCGGTCCGTCCGCCCTCTGCAGCTGGATCCTCTTCACCGTCGCCACCGGGACCCCGCCCAGAGTCACCAGGACTCGCAGGCCGCGCTGCACGGCTTCGCCGCAGAACGGCACATGGGTGGTAGCATGGTAGCCCGTGATCGGATCGTTGACGTACGTGACGTCCACCGTGCCCGTGCTGGTCCGCGCCACAGCGAACGGCGCGAAGACCAGGTCGAGGTCGCCCGATCCAAGTTGTCCGCCAGCCGCCAGCGATAGAGGCAAGCCGGGGAGTCCGGTCAGCGAGTAATCCAGCCCCGGAGGTACCGTACTGGATTGGGTGAGGCCAACTGCAGTGATCTGCACCGGGCACGAGCCGGCGTTCGCGATCGGCACACCCATCTGCGAGGAACACGAAGCATCCTGCTGAATGACAGTCGGCGGCAACGTGATTGCGGCCGGGAAGCTCAGCAGCGTGTTCCCCAGCGGCGTGGTCGCATTCAGAGGAATATTGACCACGGGATTGTTCGGGTCGTCGCTGTCGATCGTAAGGACACACGACTTCGCTCCTCCGGACGTCGGAGTGAAGTTGACGCCAACGTCGAGACCCGAGTCGGGACTGATCGCCGCCGGGAACTCACCGGAATTGACCAGCGTGAAATCGGCACAGTTGGTGAACGCGGTCGACACGTTGAGATTGCAGGTGCCGACGTTGTTGACCTTTAGCGTCTGCGGCGGCGCCTTTCCGCCGCAAACCGACGTGCCGAAGTTGCCGCTGCCGGTTACGTTGATGGTGCCATTTCCCTGACTGCCGGTCGCAGTCAGGACCACCACTGGCGCGCCCGGATCGTTGCTCGTGATGGCGATCGTCGCCGATTGAGGTCCGAGCTGGGTCGGCTTGAACTGAATCGTGAAATCAACGTGGGCGTCCGGGCTGATGTTCACCGGCGTCATTGGATTCGGCGCCACGGTGAAATCGGTCGAACCCGCTTGTCGCTGGACACTGTAGACGATCAGGTCCGGAGTGAGGATCGCACCGCCCGTGGTGGCATTCAGAAAATTCGATTCGACGTTGAAGACCTCGAGGTTCAGCGACACCGTGCTTCCCGCGCAGGTCGGCCCGAACTGGAGGTTGTTCTGCGCGTTGACCGCAATCGTCGGTCCTATCGCCGGCGCGAATTGAAAGACGCCACGGCCATAGGTCGAGGCGCGCAAAACTCCCGCTGTCGGATTGATCTGCAGGTCGCTTACTATGGCATTCGGGAAATGCAGGGCATCGAGCGTCGTCCAGGTGGCACCGCCGTCAACCGAGCGCAAAACCCCGAGATCGCTGCCGGCGTAGATCGTGGTGGGGCTGGTGCCGCCGTCAAGCGCGATTGCGTCGAACGGAACGTTCAAGGCAGGCGACACGTCGCTAACTGTGCTGGACGTTACGACGCCAGCTGAAACCGCAAAGTTGACTCTGAACACGTGACTGGCCGGGAAGAATCCCGAGGTCACGAAGTAGAGGGCGTTCGCGTCGTTCGGATCGAACGCCAGCCGGGTGATCTGGGATCCCGGCGTTCCTGCTATCTGTGTGAAAGTCGGCGTGACGGCCAGGACATCGGCGCTGATGTAGAGATTGCCGCCCACTGCTACCGCCAGGTTGTTGGAATTCGCCGGCGAAACCGCGGAAGGACCCACATTCGCAACCGCCGAGAAGTTGGTTATCTGTGTCCAGCTGGCTCCAAAGTTTGTGCTCTGGAACAACTGGCCGGGAACGGTGGCTGGACCGGGGTTCTGCGGGTTTGCCGCGCCGCTGAAGTAGAGGAACCCGGCATTGTTCGGATCCACACTGATCGCATTCTGGAAGATCTGCACCTGCTGATCGGCGTGCGGGATGTTGTTGGTGATGTCGGCCCAGGTGGCGCCGCTGTTCGTGGATATCGCCGGCCCGCCGTTGTTGATCGCATATGCGGTGGCCACGTTTTGCTGGTCGAAGATTACGTTGAGACCGTCCCCGCCCAAGGTGTTGAGCCAATCGAGAGCACCGGTCCATTGGTTGGTACCGTTATCCTGAAACGCACCGAGAGTGACGCTGGCAGACGGGTCGCGCTTGATGTCCATGTGATAGAGCAGACCGGTCTGCAAACCGCCTTGGTTGATCGTGGCGGGTCCGGCTCCGGTCCCGGTCCAGGTTGCGCCCGAGTCCGTGGTCCTCCAGATGCCGCCGTCGTTGCCGGCATAAACGACCGTGGGCGTGCCCGGGGCAAATCCCCACGAATGACTGTCGGCGTGGATGCCGTTAGTTACGTTGGTGAAGGTAAGTCCCGAATCGGGAGACCTGAAAGTTTCAGTCCCTCCCCAGTACACTATGTCGTTAACGCCATCGCCTGGAGACCCCGGATCAACGGCGATCGTATTGGTGTAGAAGCACTGGCACTGCAGGGCCGGCGGTGCACTTTGAAAGGTCCAGGTCGCGCCCTGATCGGTACTCTCGAAAATTCCCAAAATGCCGGTGTATGGCGTGGGAATGAAGTCTCCGTTTTGGCCTTCGATGGTGGCATAGATTACCTGCACGCCGGCCGGATTGCCTGCAGAAGGAGCGAGCGAAATCGCAACCTTACCGATCGTAGCGGTGCTGGTAATCGTGGTGTGGGCGGCCAACTGAGCTGCGACAGCCGGCGTGGCACTGTTAAGAACCGTGCTCCAAT
The DNA here is from genome assembly GCA_963717005.1 of uncultured delta proteobacterium. Taxonomy (GTDB): domain Bacteria; phylum Desulfobacterota; class Binatia; order Binatales; family Binataceae; genus Binatus. The sequence continues at coordinate 1,268,275 of OY970324.1, read as the reverse complement.
TCGCGCCGCCATTCGTCGATCTCTTGATCCCGACGCCGTTCACCCCGGCGAAGAGAACGCGGCTGGCCGGCGGAGATGACGCATCGAACCCGAGGGAATCGGCTTGGGAGCCGCCGCCGCCGCTTCCCAGCGTCCAGTTCTGTCCGGCGTCGGTCGAGAAATACAGACCGCTGCTCGCCGCAAGATACAGGTCGTTGCTGCTGGCGGGATCGACTGCGATGCCAAAGATGCTCTGGTTCACGAATTGATTCGCGTTGCCGTTGTTCCCGGCCGGAAATCCTGAACCGAGTATGATCCAGCTTCCGCCGCTGTCGGTGGACTTCAGTATTCCAACCGTGGTGTTGAGCTGGGTCCCTTGAGCGCCCGTGACCTTGAGGAAAGAAGAAGTGCCGACATACAGAGTGTCGGTGTTGCTGGGATCGATCGCGATCGCGCCCGGCTCGCCAATCGCGAGCATGGGCTGGTGATCGGTCAGCGGCGTCCAGTGGGCGCCGGCGTCGATCGTTTTCCAAATACCGCCGTCAGTCGCGCCGATATATATAACGTTCGGGTTATTTGGATTGACGGCAATCGAGTCGATACGCCCGTTCGCAACGCTCGTTCCCTCGTCGATTCCAACAGGCCCGATCGGTCTCCAGACCAATCCATTAACACTGCTGGCAAGGGTCTTGAGTTTCGGCGAGGAGAGCGTTGTGATCGGTGTTCCGGTCGAAATCGCGGCCCACTCTTTCATCGCATTCTGATATGCATCGGGAGGAATCGAAACGCCGCCGTAGGTGCGTTCCTCGCCCATCATCCGGGACGCTGCGGTAGCGTCGCTCGGAATGTGCTTCGGCACTTTTACAGCTGCGGGTCCATCCTGAGAAAACGAGGCGCTCATCAATAGTGTCGGAACGACGACCAGCACTGCTGCGAAGACGAAAGCGCGGTACCGGAGCTTGTTGCCCAACGATGCAAATTGAAATTTCATGATCCCTCCCAACTGTTGCAGGCGAGTCTTTTTCCGGCTTGTGGTCGCGCCGGCGTCATGCGCCAACCGATTGCCGGAAACCCAACAGAACGTGGCGAAAGGTCGTTGACTGCCGGTTTACTGACGCGGCTCTCGTCAGCGTTGCCGGTCGCAACGATCATTCGCTCGCAGCTATAGTCACTCTGGTTTGCGCTTAAGTCAAATTTCTTAACGAATTGTAGGACTCGCAGAAAATCAACAGGACACCGAACAACCCGTCTTGGCTTGGATAGGCGAATCGAAACGTAAAAATTCCGGCTAATGCTTCGATATCGGTTGTGCTTTCTTTCAAAAGATATGGTGCTGGGCGGAACGTTAGGAACGTTCTAAGCCGCTTGTTGATATTAGTGCGCGAGTGCGGAAGATTCGAATATGCCCAAGGCCCCAACCGACTACCAGTTGCGCTACCCAATCGATTTCGGTGATATCGATCCGTCGATTCGTCAACGACCCGTGCAGCTCTACGCTGCCGACTTCGGCAAGTCGCGCGGCATCCTCTATATGCCGGCTCAGGGCAAGCCGCGCACCGTCGTGATCATGGCGCATCCGCGCGCCGACTTCAGTACGCACTATTCAATTCCGTACTGGGTCGAGGCCGGCTTCGCCGCGTTCGGCTTCAACACGCGCTACCTGAATAACGACGCGATGATGCTCCACGAAAATCTTCTGCTCGATCTCGCGGCGGGAATCCGGTTCCTGCGCGAAGAAGAAGGCTTCGAGAAAATCGTGATGCTCGGAAATTCCGGCGGCGGCTCGCTGTTCGCGTACTATGACGCGCAGGCGCGCACACCCGTCGGGAATCGTGTGAAATCGCCGCCCGGCGGCGGCTCACCGGATCTCAACAAGTTCGATCTACCAACCGCCGACGCGTATATCGCACTCGCCGCGCATCCGGGACAGGGGATGGTGCTGATGGCCTGCCTCGACGCGGCGGTGGTCGATGAATCCGATCCGCGCGCGAGCGATCCGGCGCTGGATATGTACGACGAACGCAACGGCTTCAAGACGCCGCCGGCCGAGAGTCGCTATGCGAAGGATTTCATCGAGCGATACCGCGCGGCGCAACTCGCGCGATGCGCCCGAATCGACGCGATTGCGCGGCGCCATATCGCCGAGGCGAGCCATGGGCGCGCTGCGATGCGCGCGCCAGATTTCGCGGCGTCGAGCGCGGACCATCGCAATCACGCGGCGCGGCGCGCGATGGCGCCGGTGTACATGATCGTCTATCGCACGCAGGCGAACCTTAGCTATCTCGATCTCTCGATCGATCCGTCGGAGCGCGCCGTCGGATCGATCATTTCGCCGCGGCCCGACCTCGCGAACTACTCGCCGTTCGGCCTTGGTCGAATCGTGACGCCCGACGCATGGCTGTCCACTTGGTCTGGCCTGTCATCGTACGCCAAGATGGCGTCGAATCTGCCGAAGGTGACAGTACCGACGCTGGTGGTTGGCGCCAACGGCGACCAGGACATTTTCAATTCCGACGTGCGCGGTGAGTTCGATGCGTCCGGCGCGAGCGACAAGACACTTGCGTTCGTCGAAGGCGCGGATCACTTCATGCGCGCCGGTGGAACCAAGGCGCATCTCGGCGACCCGCGCCCGCGGCTGATGAAGGTGCTGAAAGACTGGACGCGCGAACGGTTTGCGGTGAGTTAGAATGTTTGCCGAACAAATAATCCCCGCGGTGCGCTCGCACTAGCGTGCGGTGATCACTACGCAGTCGGCGGCGTCGGCATGAGCGGTGTCGAAGGGCGCCGCGATTCGCGCGAAAGCACCTGACTCGAGATCGCGTTCAAGCTCGGCCAGTCCGCGAGCGATTACCGCACTATCAAGCCGCCGAAACCCCGAGGTCGCCGCGCGGAAGGGCGGATCGAACAAGAGCTGAGGACGGATGCGCGCCTCTTCGAAAGTGAGATCGGATCGTCCGGAGTAAAATATTTTCGCCGCCGCAACGCGGCGAAAGCCAGCCTGAAACATCGCGGTGATCAGGCCTCCGAGCGTCGGATGAAGCGGCAGCCGCACGTCATCAATCTCGGGAAAATAATGGCGATACCACAGCGTCTCGAGGTTCTCTCGAACGACGGTTTGCAGCGCGACGCCCAGGCGAGCGACGCGTCTAAATTCGGCAAGTGCGGCTGGAAACGCACAAAGATGACGAAGCACGTTGGCTCCGGCGATCGCGTCCACCGAGCGCGTGCGCAGAGGAAGAGCCGACGGGTCGGAGAGAATCCAGCAGGCGGAGGTTTTCTGCGCACCGATTTCAACCATCGCCGGCGAACGATCGAGCGCGGTCACCAGGAATCCGTGGGCCGTCAAAGCGGCGGTGTAGTTGCCCGTGCCGGCCCCGATTTCGAGAACGGATCGAGCCTCGAGCGACCGCAGGGCCTCGACCATCGCGTCCGCAACTCCGGGCTCGACGCACCGCGAATCATCATAGGCGGAGACTAATTGGCCGTAGTTGATCGAAGTAGGAACTGGCACGGCGAAAAATCTCGACAATGTGATCAGACAAACGCTGCGCCCGCCGCCGCTTTGAGGCAAACGCCCGGCGGCCCGAAGAAACGGCCAACCAGCCTCGCCGAGAGTCTTTCTCGATGCCTCCGGCTTCGCTAATCTGCTATTCCCGTCGTCGAGCGTACACGCGATGGAGAGCCACCCTAGCTCAGTTGGTAGAGCAGCTGATTCGTAATCAGCAGGTCGCCGGTTCGAATCCGGCGGGTGGCTCCAGAGAAATCAGCTAACTTTCGTTCGCGTATCCTCCGAACTTGGCGCATCGAGACCCGCACGCAGCCGCCGGCCAAGTGAATGACCATTTATGTGGATTGGCGTTGTCGCAGTTGACGTTGTCGCGCGTATGTTGGATGTTTCGTTCGGTTAAGTGCGAATTCGACCGCGCGAGGAAAATGACTTGCCCGAACAGAAGCCGATCAAAGTTGCCGTTATAGGAGGCGGATGCGCCGCAATTTCGGCAGCCTTTGAACTTAGCCGCCCCGCGCACGGCGGCAAATACCAGGTAACAATCTATCAGCTGGGATGGCGTCTCGGCGGAAAAGGAGCTTCGGGCCGTGGTCCCGCCGATCGAATTGAAGAACACGGACTTCATCTATGGATGGGATCCTACGAGAACGCATTTCGGCTGATACGCGAGTGTTATGCGGAGTTGAAGCGCGACCGGCGCAAGTGCCGAATCGCGGACTGGCAGGACGGATTCTCGCCGGCGCCTTTCGTCGGCCTGGCTGAGCGATCGCGAAGCGGCACCTATTGGAATTTTTTGTCGTACTTTCCGCCGGGCGACGGTCTGCCGGGCGATCCTCTCAGCGAAAACGATCCATTTACTGTCACTTCCTACCTTGCGCGCACGGCCAGTATCTTGCGAACGCTGCTGCTTGCGGTGCAAGCGGGTCGCAGTAGCCGGGTTCCGTCGGGCGCAACCGGCAACACCTCTGATGCGCGATGCGCCACTCAGTCGAAGGGGAAAACAGTCGAAGCCCCGGGCGAATTTTCGACGCGCATAGCGCGCCTCCTGGGTCTCGGCGCGATTGCTACGACCGCCGGCCTAATCGAGGCGGTCGAGATACTCGAAACAGCATTTGCGCCGCGTTCTATCCTTCCAGTCGATGGTATCGCACGGCTTCTCGAACTGATTGCATCGAGCGCTCGCCGCCAACTCGAATCATTGATTGAGAACGACCCCGAGCTTTCGGTGCTTTGGCAGGGGATCGATTTGGCGATGGCCGCGATGCGGGGAATTCTTCGCTTCGGGCTGGTTTCGGACCCGCAAGGCTTCGACGCGATCAACGACTACGACTTTCGGGAGTGGTTGCGAATCAACGGCGCATCGGAGCGTTCGCTCGATTCAGCCTTCATCCGCGGCGCCTACGATCTCGTCTTCGCCTATGAAGGCGGCGACTATAGTCGTCCGCGACACGGGGCCGGGGTCGCGCTGCGCGGTGCTTTGCGGATGCTGTTCAGTTCGCGCGGCTCGATCTTCTGGAAGATGCACGCCGGGATGGGAGATACAGTCTTTGCGCCCATGTACGAGCTGTTGAAGAAGCGGGGAGTCGCCTTCAGATTCTTCCATCGCCTCGAAAGAGTGAGACTGGCGGATCCCGCCGACCTGGCATCAGGAGAGCGCGCCTATGTCAAAGCACTGGAATTTGAAGTGCAGGCCAGGATCAGGAACAGAAAGGAGTATGCACCGCTGATAGATATAGGCGGCCTGCCGTGTTGGCCGTCGAAGCCGGACTATTCGCAGCTGATCGATGGAAGCAAGTTTGAGATCGAGCAGCGTGACTTCGAATCGCATTGGGACCGGAGAACAGTTGCGACCAAGACCTTGCGCGTGATCGATGATTTCGATTTCGTCGTATTAGGTGTGGGGTTGGGAGCTATTCCGTACGTTTGTCAGGACCTTATCCAACGCGATCAACGTTGGCGCGAGATGGTAACTCATTTGAAGACTGTGAATACCCAGGCATTTCAGATCTGGCTTCGCGACGATATGGAACATCTGGGATGGAACGATCCTCCGCTGGCGTTGTCCGCGTTTGTGCATCCTTTCGAAACCTGGGCTGACATGAGCCATCTGGTCCGGGAGGAGCGTTGGAAGGTCAATCCAAGAGCAGTTGCCTACTTCTGCAGCGTACTCGAGGATCCTGTTTCGTCAGTGGACTTCTCCGCGAATGATTACTCGAAGCGCCGGCGTCAGGAGGTTCGCGACAACGCCATTCACTTTCTCAATGACGAAATTGTTCAACTATGGCCGAAGGCGGTAAAACGACGCGGCGTATTCAAGTGGGACCTATTGATAGACCCTAAGGAGACAACACCCGCTCGCAGGGCTCGCCGGGTCGATCAAGCCGCCTTCAACTCTCAGTATTGGACAGCGAATGTAAACCCGAGCGAGCAGTACGTCCTTTCTCTGCCCGGCACTCAGAAATACCGCATCTCACCGCTGGACATTACCTATGACAATCTGACAATAGCGGGCGACTGGACGACGTGCGGTCTGGATGCAGGCTGCGTCGAAGCAGCGGTGATCTCCGGCAGACTGGCGGCACACGCGATTTCATTTTCGCCACCCCTTGAAGAAATTGTCGCTTACGATCATCCTTGAGAACGGCGCGGGGGGAGCATGAGCGATCGCAAACGACTTCGTCGCGCTGATCCGGCAAGGGTTGCTCCGGTGCGCAATTTCTCCACACTATACACCCCGCATGATTCTGTGAACGGAACGGGTTCAGATAAACCGGCGCAGTCCGATGCGCCGCGCAAAGTTCGGAGCGCGGGTCCATTGGCTGAAGGGGTCAAACTTGCGTACAGCGTAATCGACAAGTACATAGCTGAGGGGCGACGAACCGCCGAGGCTATCGGCAGTCAGCCTTACCCAACTCGCGCGCCGAACGATAATCTGCAAGACATTCTCGAAAGGATACTGCGCTTCCAATCCGAAATGCTTCCACTTTGGATCGAGACGCTCGCCACGCTCGTGAAAGTAGCTCCATCGCGAAATGGCTCGGGAACTGGCTCCAAGCCAGAACCGCGTCCCGGTGCGGGGCCGAAATCTGAAACGATGGCAGTATCGATCGAAGTAGTTTCGCTCCGACCCGTCCAGGTGTCGGTAGAGATTCCACCGAATTGCGAAACTCAATCGCTTGTTGCGCTGGGCCTGAGTGCAGTCGATCCCAGAAAACCGGTGTTAACAGATATCAGCCTGGTACCCGACGAAGTCATGGGCCGGATTAAACTGCGTCTTCGAATACCAGAGAATCAACCTTCAGGCACCTATTCCGGGGTGATTGTGAATCGCGACAGCGGCGAAACTCGAGGGACCTTGAGTATTCGCATTGCGGATTAGTCACTTAGACCGACGATAGGACTTTGAGCGCTACTACATCACAACTCGTGCCTGCGATGCTGCGAGAGTACGGGGACCTTACACGGGCCGCTCTCGCAAAATACCTGCCGTCCAGAGAACCGCGCCGTTATCTGTACGATCTGCTTAGTGACTATCCGCGGCGCGGTGGGAAAATGATGCGTCCGAGCATGTGCATCGCGGCAGCGCGCCTGTTCGGCGCGCCCCTCGAGAACGCGATGCACACGGCGGTCGCGATCGAGATGCTGCATAACGCGCTGCTCATACATGACGACATCGAAGATGAGAGCGAAAAACGCCGCGGCCGGCCGACGCTGCATCTTCTGCACGGCGTGCCGCTCGCGCTCAACGCGGGTGACACGTTGACATTGATGAGCTTAAGACCGTTGCTCGAAAACCGAACCATGATAGGTGAGCGGCTTACGCTCAGGATCATCGAAGAGACCGAGCGAATGGCCCAAGAGTGCGCCGAGGGTCAAGCCATGGAACTCGGATGGCGCCGATACAACACCACCGAAATCGGCGCCGCCGATTACCTGGAGATGGTCCTAAAGAAGACTTGCTGGCTTGCAACGATATATCCAATCCGCGTAGGAGCGCTGATCGGGAGTCGCGACTCAGTGGACCTTGATCCATTCATGCGTTACGGATTTTTTCTCGGCGCAGCGTTCCAGATCCAGGACGACCTGCTGAATCTGGTGGGCGACGACGGCTATGGCAAGGAGATTAACGGCGATATCTGGGAAGGCAAGCGCACGTTGATGTTGATTCACACCATCGAGGAATCGACGGTCGCGGAGCGCGCGCGATTGTCCCGAATCCTATGCCTGCCGAGGGAGAAGCGAACCCTTTCCGAGGTTCGGTGGATACGCAATCTGATGGACAAGTATGGATGCACTGAATACGCACGCAAGATAGCGCACGGATTGGCGGGCGCCGCACTGCATGAGTACTCACTTATCAGTGCCGGGCTACCGGATTCACGCGACAAACAATTCCTCGAACAAATGGTTGACTGGGTAATCGAACGGAACTAGGTGGAATAGCATGGCGAAAAAGAAGCGCCCGACGAGTCGAAGAAAGAAGCCTCCTGGGATAGCTCTCCCTGAGTTCAATCTGGCGTTGGGTGAGTTTCTGGCTCTCCCGGAGCATCTCGAGCAGAAATACAGCGACGTGGTCACGCAAATATTTCCGCTCAAAGCAAGCATGGGCCGGCTCCAGGATTTTTGTGACACCTATCTCAACCTGAACCCGGACGCGCCGCGCTACTTCAAACCTGCAGTTCCCTGGGTCTTGATGCAAGTGGTGGACTACGGGCAGATGGCTGTAACATCGAAGAACCTGGGATGGTTCTCGCAGCATGAGCTGGCATTTGGGGTCCCGCTATGGTGCTACAAGAAGGAGAAGGACAAATGGGTGTTTACCGATTGGGCGATGGTGTTTCCATTCATCTTCGTCGATAACCCGCTCTCAATGTCCGGCGGTCGGAAGATCTACGGCTGGTCCAAGTCTGGAATCAAGATCGACGATAACCTGTCGATCCTCGAGGCAGGCAGTGCGCGCCGACTGGTCGGTATCAGCCTCGTCACTTCAGGCACTAACTATGGCGAGCGTTCGGGCACCGAAGAGTTTCTTCAGATCTATCAACGCCGTCCTTTCATGTCGGCGAGCACCGCAGTTACGGATCTGTTCAGCGCACTTCCACGCGCGATAGCAAATTCTATCACTGCGGCGTATAGCATGTTCGAAACTACAGGCCTCTTCCCCCTCGGTTACTCCGATCGCGATCTTGAATCGTTACAGCAGGTTGTAGCGCGTTTTTACGGACTGATGAATTCGGCAGCTCCCGGTTCGTTTCGCGCACCACCGGAAAGGACATCATCCAAGCAGCCTTTGGAAAGCGGTTCCGGCATTGCGCCTTTCAATATCGTGACCATGAAGCAAATCCGCGATGTGCATAGCTCCTCGGCCGCCTGCTTTCAAGCGATCGTTGGGTCAAAGATGCACATCGATAGAACCATCGATGGTGGTTCTCTTTTCGATCCTCTCTCGGGAGACGCGTCTGGCGGGATTTACATCAACCTTCTCGACACTCCGGTCCAGCCGATAGTGCAGACGTTGGGACTTGAGACTTCTGAACACTCCAGCGTTGGAGGCAGGCCAGCAGCGACGCTGCGACCCATGATGCCCTTCTGGGTAAAGATGGATTTGAGCTATGGGCTGGCGGACTCGCAATACTGGCGTACAAATGCCACCGGATGGACCGCCGGCGACACACTCAAGCAGACCCCGCGCCGAGAGATCGAATATCTAAACATTGGCAGCGGCGCGAGCGAGGAGGTGAGCGGTCCATACCATTTTCCCAAGATGACGCTTCGAGTCATGCCGCTTCGAGCGGACACGGACAAGCTGCAAGACTTGATCGATAGGTACCTGGAGAACGACTTCTTTCAATTCGAGGTAGCGGGTCAGATCAAGGACGATCTCGGACTACACGGCGTCGTGTGCTTAATCGGGGCCAACTTCGAAGAGATGACCGCCGCGGGCGATCCTGACACCAAGTATTCGGATCGCGAGCTAACGTTCGCGGTGCCTGTGTTATGGTCAGAAAAGCGGACCCCCAGAATCAAAAGTCCGGCGTTGATTCCCTTATATATTTTCTCCGGTACCGATTGGAATGCGGTAACGTCTTACGAAGTATATGGACAACTATCTCTCAAGTCGAAGTTTGTTAGTCCGGACAGCTCATGGCTGGTCGATACGACAGGGCCACGCAAGGCCGAACCTCTTGTGACCGTCAAGACCGAGCTCTTTCCCGAACTTGGGAAGAGTCAGGAAGCAAAGAACACGACGGTGCTGGAGGTGTTTTCGGCGCCAGGAGCGGCAGATCGCGGTTCAACCCCAAGCTACTTGAAGGAGCTGGGGTTGGGTCACTTTCTGACTGGAAACGAGTTTCATAGCATCTCGCTGAAGCAGGTCATGGACGCCAAAGACTGTGGACTGGCAAATTACCAGGCGATCGTGGCGCTCCTTAGACAATTTACTGGAATCAAAGACTCGGCGGGAAACGCGAAGACAGGAAAGCTAGCACCACTTTCAGTCAAGATCTTCGACTATCCAACTTTCCCTATCGTCGGAGGACTAGGATTGATTCCGGAAACCTGTGATGAGACCGGACCATATCCGATATATACATTGAAGCCGATTGACCCATTCTGGGTGTCGGGCGCCATGGTTGGCGATACGGGCCTCGAGATGTGCTCGCGGGTTGGAACGAGTTGGCGACGCAACCCAACGTTCGATACCAGCATCTCTGAAATCCGAAAAGCATCAGCGCGCAAACAGATCGCAACCAAACAAAAGAAGGGAAAGCCGTAACAAGAGCGTCTGACCCTTCCGTACAACCGACGTATCGGGCAAAGCCTCAGCAGTAGCCGATTTTACGATACCATTTGATAGCATCGACGATCGTGTCTGAAAGGGGCCGGGGCGTAACGCCAAGCTCGGACAATTGATTGCCAGACGCCAGGTAATCGAACATCGTGGCCATCATGATTCCACCCGCCGGCAGGCGCGTTTCCTCGCCGAAAGTGCGCAACATCAATTCCATCGCGTAAGCACTGGTGAGCGCCAGCGCTGTAGCCGTTGACATTCCGGGAGCGGGAACTCCCCCAGTCTTACAGACCATTGAATACAATTCCTCAGTAGAAATGTCGTGAGCGCTCATCTGGATCGGCTTCCCATAGCATTCTTTGACCAGCGCCGCGTTGATTGCAGCGGCCACATCGCGCACGTCGATCACATTCAGCATCTGGGAGATCGACGAAGGAATTTCTCCGCGTAGCAGGAGCGGGATCGTGCAGAGATCGCGGGCGTGCAAGTCCCACGGCCCGAGGCAGTAGGTCGGGTTCGCCAGGACTACTGGAAGTCCGCGGCGACTCGCATCGAGCATTTGCGATTCGATGAGCTCCTTCACTTCGAAGTAGGGATGCGCGAGCCGCATCAGCTGATGTTTGAAGCGCTCAGCGTTAGTGCGAGGGCGGGCTAGAGTAACGAACGAGCCGACGTAAACGAGCCGCGCCTTGTGCCTGCAGACTGCATCGAGCAGCAGCCGCGTTCGGCGCTCGGCGTACGCAATCGGATCTTCGCCGAATTCGCTCACAGGAGAAAATGCGTTCAGTGGATAAGGAGCGGCGGCGTCCACGACCAAATCGTGACCGGCTATCCACTTGTCAAACTGGCCTGAGGTCTCAGTATCTCCCGATAGGTAGCGGATCGGCAGACCCGATAGGTTGACCGGCGGCACGCGGCGGCGACCGCAAGCGGTGATCCGGTAGTTTTTGTTCAGGAAGGCGCGAACAATCGCATTGCCGAGATGCCCCGATGCGCCGATGACGATTGCCTTAATGGTTGACCGTCGAGGCACAGACGTGAGCCAGTTTTAACGACCGCGCGAAAGAACAGGACGTTCGGCATCGGCGGCAGACGTTGAAGTCGATCCGAGATCAGCCAGAAGGGACTTCGCGGCCAAGAGCTCCGGCCAATCAGATCCTTCGCTAAACCAATCGTGAATGGGTTGTAGCAGTCGAAGCGCCTCTGGTTGTCTGCCGACGCTCATGAGCATGCGGCTGAAGCCAGTCGCGGCGCGCAATTCCAGCGTTTTCGCGCTGCGCTCACGAGCAATTTCGATAGCCTTAAGAAAGCTGCGCTCGGCCTCCGACTTGGCCTTCAACACGTCGGCCGGAGCGGAAGAGCGCCGCGCCACCTGCCTCAGTCTCAATTCGGCGTGGATCCGATGTATTTCAGACTCAACGTATCGCTCGTCGTTACGCTCGATTAACTCGTGAGCTTCGGCCAATAGCGCCAATCCAATATCGACTTGACCGAGATTCCCCAGTGCTTCAGCTATGGATGATCGCGCCCAGGTATGCGCCAGCTCGTAGCCTGCGGCGGCGAATCCCCCCATGTTGGCGCCGCCAGCTGTTATCTGATCGATTTTCCCCTGAGATGCGGAAGCGATCACGCGATACGCGATTAGCGACTCTGCAAAGAAAGAAAACCCATACTCTTTGGTAAGTCTGAGACCTTGGGTGATTACTCTTTCCGCGCCGGCATAGTCGTGACGCATCGTGTAGTACTTGCCGATCATGGTGAGGCACCAGGTGAGAGTGAATGGATATCCCAATTCACGAGCAAGGCTGATTGCCTCTTGCGCCTTTTTTTCGGCTTGATCGGGGTAACCGAGAATCCAAAGGGTCATCGCGTCGAAGCTATGACAGCTCACGCAAGGGTCCTGGCCAAATTGAAAGGCCAGCGCCTTGTGCCTTTGCCGATCGTATAATTCACGGCCCCGCTCAAGACATGCGTGCGCTTCGGTGAATTGACCCTTGAAGAATCTACTGCAACCCGAAGCCCAATCGGCCTGAATGAGCATTCCGTCATTCTGCATGCGCGGGGCCAGGCGCGTCATTTCGTCAGTGTAACTGATCGCCATCGTGTGCTCGCCGCGAACCAGATGGTAGCTCCATAGACCCGAAAGCACCGAGAAGAGCTTGAGATCATCGTCAAGGCTCTGGCATAACTCATGTGCACGCCGGTAGGTACTTCCCATTTCAGGTGCGTACCACCCCTTGGTGGCCAAAAGCGCCAAGCCGTAGTCGATTTGTATATCCAGTTCGCGACGCGCGCGCTCTTGCGAGTACGGCAATACTTTGAGCAGCTCCAGCGCATTCTGGAAATAACGAAGTGCTCCTTCGTAAGCACTCTGCTTCAGGGCTTGTCGTGCGGCCATCGCCAGAAACTGAACGGTCTTATCGGGATCAGCAGCACGGCCTGCTTGCCACAGGTGATGCGCGAGATTTCCCGCTTGATCCTCGAGCGCATTGGCGTGAACGCGCTCGATTCCTGCCACCACGTTGAGATGGAGTCGTTGGCGACGCGGTGCCGAGAGCTCAGTAAGGACTACATTGCGGATGAGCTCATGCGAAAACTGAAAGCTCGCTTCCGGGTATCCCAGGGTCGAGTAAATCAACCCGGCCTTTTCCACTTCTTCCACGCAATCCAGCAGTGCGTCGGCATCGATGTTAGTCGAGGCCTCGAGGAGCTCGAAGGTGAAGGATTGCCCGATAACGGCGGCCGGACCCAGAATCTTTCGTGCTTCATCGCTTAGCCGTGCGAGCCGCCGTTCTATCACGAGCCGCAAACTTTGCGGTACGTCGGCTTCCGCAAGATTAAGGTCTATGCGAAACTCTCCAGCGGGATCCATAAGCCTGCCGCGTTCGACCAGATGGCGGAAAAGCTCCTCGATGAAAAAAGGATTGCCGCCGGTGCCTGAAAAGATAAGGTTCACGACAGCTTGCGGCGGTTCTTTCCCACTTAGCGCGCGAATCATTTCAACCACGCTGCTCTGCGGCAGGCCGCGCAAATTGAGCCGCTCAAGCATGTGGATGCGCAACAACTCGTCGAGGGTCTGTGCGAGAGGCCCGCTGGAATCGATCTCGTTATCGCGAAAGGTACCTAGCATAAGCACGGGAACTTTTGAGATCGATCGCGCGATATGATTTAGGAGAGACAGGGTTCCTTCGTCGGCCCAATGCAAGTCTTCGAAGAGCAGCAGGAGTGGACCATTCGCCGCGGTCCTGACCAGCAGCTCCACAACGGCGTTGAAGAGGATGCGGCGCGACTGCTCCGGTGGAATCTCGAGCGGAGGCGGGATGTCCGGAAAAAGGCGGCGAAGTTGAGGCATCAAGCGAGCCATCTCGCCCGCGTCATCTCCGAGCGCGGCGCGGAAGGCATTCTGGCTGGTCGATTGAGCCATCGCCGACTCGAGAATTTCGACGAACGGGTTGAAAGGAAGGGAATTCTCGCGATCGTAGCAGCTGCCGACCAGCGTAACGAACCCTCGGGCCGAAGCCTCGGCGGCGAACTCGGCGGCAATTCGGGTCTTGCCGACGCCGAGCGCGCCTCCGATCATTGCCACTGCACCCTCACCGCCGATGGCACGTTCCAACATTCGAGTAAGAATAGAGCGTTCCGCTTCCCTGCCGACGAAGGTGGTCCGATCGCCGAGCGACTGCACGAGACTGGTTTGAGGCCGGGAAAAAACCGGAGCAGTGACTTCAACGGCGACCGCCGGTTTGGCGCCGTCGTCGAGAGAGAATCGCCACGTTATGGGGTTTCGTGGATTGGCGAGGTAGCAGCTGAACGATCCCGTTCTAATCGATCGATCGAGGAGATCGCCCAATTGGGCGTGGCGTTCGGAGATTTTTTGCAGCGCGGATTTAATTGCGCGAGTGACGTTCAGTCTTGCGCGTTCGGCGGCCGAACCCGCGCGCCGGTCACGCCCGCCGAGGCCGACTGCACGAGCGAACTCGCGAAGGAGAAAATCGATCTCGCTCTCGACCGGGGCCGCGCGGGTTTCGTCGCCACGTTCGCGCAGATCGTCCAATTGCTCTCTAAGCTCGGCGATCCTGCGCTGATAATCCTGCTTGGCCTTGGCGTCGAGCATCTCGCCCGCGTCGCCGAGTCCGCCGATACTGACAGTAGCGCCACCGAGTAGCGAAGCTTTGTCCGTGCTCTCGAGATCGGCGGCGGTGGCCGCGCTGGGTCCGCTTAAAAGATCGAGTGAATGGAATTCTTCGCCGGGATGCCGCAGCAGACGCTGAATGTAGCCGAGGCCCTTGATGTCCTTCAGCAGGAACCTGGTGTTGCCGTAGCCAACGGTCCAGAACTCGCCGCCGCTGACGAAGACTCCCGTCTGCGCGGTGGCAACTGGATGCGAGCTCGGATGGCTTCGAGTCTCGGGGGAGCCGCCATCATTCTGTGTCACTCAAATCCCCTCGATCGACTTGTCGCATCGGTCCTGAATTGACTTGAACCGAGGACCCTTGAAGATGCGCGTCGATGCCGCCCCCCAACGACAAAACCTTGTGGGCGACGCTACCATCCGCTTGCGCTAGTGTAAATGCGGAGTCACATCGCAGATTGTCGAAGTGACAGGAAAAAGCGCGAATAACACTTTCAGCAGCGCAGTATTATGTCGAAGAGGCACACCCGAGAGAGGCATTGATGGATCCCAAAGGAAAGGTGGCGTTAATCACAGGTGGCGCACGGATTGGGCAAGTCGTGGCGAGCGCCCTGGCAAGGCGTGGATGCTCACTGTCGTTGACCTATCGCGATTCGCGCGACGCCGCAGAAGTGACGGCCGGCGCGGCGAGAGCTGCGGGCGTCAAGGCGACGGTGCTTCGAGCGGACGCGACCGACGAGGCACAAGTCGCGGGGGCGGTCAGAGAAACGGTGAAGTCGCTGGGACGCCTTGACATTTTAATCAACATGGCCGCCGTATATCAGAAGACGTCGAATCCGGACGGCGCACACTGGTCTGCAATCCAGGATGCGAACGCCAAGAGCGCATTTCTGTATGCGATTCACTCGGCGCCCATCATGAAGCAAAACGGCGGCGGCCGAATTGTAAGTTTCTCGGACTGGCTGCCGGTGACCGGCCGCCCCCAATATAAGGATTACGTTCCGTACTATGTATCGAAAGCCTCAGTCGCCGCGCTGACCGAGGCACTCGCGCTGCAGCTCGCGCCGGAAATTCTGGTCAACGCAATCGCGCCCGGCCCGATTCTGGCGCCACCCAACCTGAGCGCCGAAGAAAATGCGCAGGTGCTCGCGGCGACTCCGCTGGCGCGATGGGGCGGCGCGGAAGAGATCGCGAAAACGGTGATGTTCTTCGTCGAGACCGATTTCGTTACCGGCGAATTTATCCGGGTCGATGGCGGCCGTCATCTCTTCTGACAAACTTTTGCGCTATCGCCAAACTTGTCTTGCGACTTCGACCACCAGCTCCAGCTTGGCGCGCTGATCGGCCGGCGAGATCCGATTGCCCGGCGCGGTGCTCGCGAATCCGCATTGCGGACTGATCGAGAGCTGATCAAGGTCGATGAATTTCGAAGCCTCGTCGATTCGGCGCTTGAGCGCGTCCCTGGATTCGAGCTCGGGAAATTTGCTCGATACCAGTCCGAGCACGACGGTTTTGTTTTTCGGCACCAGCCGCAGCGGCTCGAAACTTCCGGCACGCGGCGTGTCATATTCCAGAAAATAAGAGTCAACGTCTATCTGGTTGAACAGTGTGTCAGCCACCAGGTCGTAACCGCCCTCGGCGCTCCAGTGGCTCTGATTGTTGCCGCGGCAGATGTGCATCGAAAGTTGCAAGCCGGCCGGCCGTCCCGCAAACGCGCGGTTCATCACGGCCGGATAGGTATCGAGCAAAAGCGTGCGCGCATCGTCGCCGCGCTTGCGCAAGGGTTCCCAGATTCGCGGATCGCCAAGTGACGCGAGCGTGGTTTCATCGATCTGCACGTAGGTGCAACCGGCATCGGCAAGGACCTGCAATTCCCTGTGGAACGCATCGACGATGTCTTCCCAGAACAGATCGATGTCGGGATAAACCTCCTTGCTGATATTCTCGCGGCCGGCTCGAAAATGGATGATGGTCGGCGAAGGAATCGTAATCTTCGGAGTACGCGCGGTTGAGGCGCGGAGAAACTTGAAGTCATCAACGTGGATCGGAGCGTGCCAGCGCATCCGCGCCTGAACACGCGGGACCAGGAGCGGAAGCTTATGGCCCTCACGGTCGATGAAATAGACTTCGTCGATCGACGACGGATCGTAGGCCACGGTGCCGCCGCCGAGGCCGCGAAAATAAAAATCGGAATAAAAAATTTCACGGCGATATTCACCGTCGGTGATCGACTGAAGTCCGACGCCTTCCTGAAACGCGACCACCTTCCGAATCGACGAATCTTCAACCGCGCGCAATTCTTCGACGGAGATTTTGCCGGCTGCGCGGTCGGCGCGAGCCTTCAAAAGTTCGAGCGGGCGCAGCAGACTGCCGACGTGGTCGGCGCGAAAAGGAGGGTCGTGCGGTGAATCACTTGCCATTGAAGCCTCCTGATGGATTAAGCGCCGCTAGCGGAGCGTGCCAACCCGCGCAACGACTCGATCGACGAAAGCACCGGCCGCTCCAAGATACGAAAGGGGATTGGTAACGCGATCGATCGCGGCGTCGGTCAGATGCGGCCGCATCTCCGGATCGTTGCGAAGAACTGTTGCGAGCGGCAGGCCGGCGGCGATCGACAGGCTGCAGGCGCGCGCGACCGCAGCTTCAGCGGCAGCGCGACCAAGCGGGACGGCGAGCGCGGTCGCGATTGCTTCAGCCATTATCAATCCGCCGGTCAGTTCAAGATTGCGCCGCATCCGCGCGGTGTCGATCGTCATCCCTTCCGCAATCGAACGCGCGTGAGCCAATGCACCCGCGGTCAAAGCTACGGATTGCGGCAGCGCGAGCGACTCGCTTTGCCACGGTCCGGTTGCGCGCTCGTGATCGGCAATCATCGACCCGAGCATCAGCGGCACCAGCGCATGCACGGCGCGAGTCGCGCTGAGAATATACTCGCTCGCGATTGGATTGCGCTTTTGCGGCATGGTGGACGATCCGCCGCGGCCTTCTTCGTGCGGCTCGGACACCTCGCCGACTTCGGTTTGCATCATCAAGCTTATGTCGAGCGCGAATTTCGACAGGCTCCCGCAAATCAATCCCAGCAGTGTGGCAGTCTCGGCAAAGCGATCGCGCTGAACATGCCACGGCAGGTCCGGAACGCCGAGCGCGAGTTCGCGCGCGAGTGCTTCAACGACAGCGGGTCCCGCGGTACCGAGCGCCGCCAGAGTTCCCGCGGCGCCGCCAAACTGGACGACAAGAATTCTCGGCGCAGCCTGGTCCAATCGCTCGAGATGAGCGACCAGTGGCGCAGCCCACACCGCGCACTTGAGACCGAACGTGGTCGGGACCGCGTGCTGCAGATGGGTGCGGCCGGCAATCGGCACGTCGCGAAATTGTGCGGCGCGATCGGCCAGCACGCGCGCGAGCGCGATCAAGTCACGACGCACTATTGCGAATGCGCGGCGCAGTTGCAGAACGAGGGCGGTATCCATGATGTCCTGAGTGGTCGCGCCAAGATGGATGTAGCGCGCGGCTTCGTCGCCCGCGATTCGGCCCAGCTCCTTCGCGAGAGCGACGACGGGATAGCCGACGCGGCGCGTGCTGTCCGCGATGTAGTCGAGCCGCAGGTTCTCGACCTTGGCGGCGCGGCTAATCGCGTCGGCCACCGGCGCTGGCACCAGCCCGAGTTTCGACTCAGCGCGGGCGAGAGCAGCCTCGACGTTGAGCATCAACTGCAGATGAGCACCATCGGAAAACAGCTGGCGAATCTCGTCGGTGCCGTAGAGCGCGCCAAAAATTTGAGAATCGGCAGGATGAATGCTCATAGGTCGAAGAACACCGTCTCGTTCTCTCCCTGCAGCACAATGTCGAAGCGCAAGATTCCGGGTTGGTCAATCCGCGCGACGAGTGATGCGCGTCGCAGTGGCGGAACGGTGTTCAGCACGGCGTCGGTGGCGTTCAGCGGCTCACCGGGAAAATAGATTCTCGTAACCAGCCGCTTCAACAACCCGCGCGCAAAAATCGATACGTTGATGTGCGGGGCTTGTAGCAGATCGCCGAAACCCGGAACGGAGCCGGGCTTGATCGTGCAAAAGCGAAAGCGCCCGCGCTCGTCGGTCGCGGCGCGGCCGAAGCCGTGGAAATCGGGATCGAGAAGCTTTTCCTGCGAGTCGTCCGGATGGTCGTAGCGGCCGTCCGCGTTTGCCTGCCACAGCTCGATCATGGCGTCGCTAACGGCTGCGCCGTCGCCGTCGAGAACGCGGCCTTCGATCGTGATACGTTCGCCGCGAGACCTGGAAGTGACAAGCATTTCATCTCCCGCGCGGACCAGCGCGGGCTTGAAGAACGGACCAACCGTTTGCGAAGGCGTTTGAAGCGGGCTCATCTCAGCCTTCGGTTGGAGTAGAGTCCCGGCCGCGCAAGACAAAATCGAATCGATACCCAAGTGCATATTCGGGGATTGTCACATCGATATCGAATGTCGCTATCAACCGTTCGCGCGCGGAACGGTCGGGGACGCTGTTGTAGATCGGGTCGATAGCTAACAGCGGATCGCCGGGAAAGTACATCTGAGTGATCAGTCGAGTGGCAAAGCTCGGCCCGAACAGGCTGAAGTGAATGTGATTCGGCCGCCACGCATTGTGATGATTGCGCCACGGATACGCGCCCGGCTTCAGAGTCATGAAGCGATACACGCCATGCTCGTCGGTTACGATCCTTCCGATGCCGGCGAAATGCGGATCGAGCGGAGCCTGGTGTTGATCCTCAGCGTGCGCATAGCGGCCCGCGGCATTCGCCTGCCAAATTTCAATCGCCGTATCGGGGATCGCGCGGCCATCTTCGTCGAGCACGCGGCCGGTCACAACGATTCGCTCGCCGAGAGCCGCGCCACCATTGAACTGCGTCAGATCGCTTTCGCTGTTGCCGGCTGCGACGATCGCGCGCGCAGAGCGGGGTCCGGTGATTTCCGAGAGAGTGTGCTCGATTCGTATCGGTGCGTTTCGTGGTGCTCGCTTGTGGGTGCTCGCGTAGGCAGGGTGATCGAACGGCGGATGAACGCCCGGCGCCTCGCGCCGATAGCCGATGGGCGAATTCATCGCGCGTCCTCTTTCGCCATCTCCTCGAACGCGGCCTTTGCGACGCGAAACGCGGAGTTCGCCGCGGGCACTCCCGCATAGACCGCGACTTGCAGCAGAACTTCCTTGACTTCGTCGGCGGTCGCGCCGGTGTTGCGAGTGGCGCGAACATGGAGATTGAGTTCTTCATGAAGGCCGCCGGCCGCCAGCATCGCGATCGTGACGAGGCTGCGCGTTCGATGATCGAGGCCGGGCCGCGTCCAAATGTCGCCCCAGGCGTGGCGCGTGACGAGATCCTGGAAGTCCTGGTCGAAACTCGTCGCGTTTTCCAGGGAGCGCTCAACGTGCGCATCGCCCAGGATTCGACGCCGCACAGCCAAGCCTGCCTCGTACACCGGATCTTTCATAGAGTCACTCCCGGGATAGACCAAGGTTCGTGTCGATCCAAGTGAAAGCTATCGCGCAATTGCCTGTAACGTCAAAAGGGAATCGACGGACCATTTTTTTTGTAGTAGCTGTTGAAGAATCGCGGAGGCGCAGACCGATGAGGCGAGAAGATTTTTCCTTCAACAGCGAGGATGGACTCGAGATTGCCTACTACCGATGGCGCGCTCCCGGTAAAGCGGCGGGAATCGTGCAGATCGCGCACGGCATGGGCGAGCATTCGCTCCGCTACGCGCAGGTCGCGGAGTATCTCAACCAGGCTGGATTTCACGTTTACGCCAACGATCATCGCGGGCACGGGCGGAGCGTTAAGGGTCCCGAGTCGCTCGGCGATTTCGGCAGTGGCGGATGGAACGGATTGGTCGCCGACATGGTGACGCTGACCCGCCTCGCGCGCACCCGCGAAGGTCGTATCCCGGTGGTCTTGCTCGGCCACAGCATGGGTTCGTTCGCGGCGCAGCAATATGTGCTCGACAACAGCGCGCTTATCGCGGGACTGGTGCTCTCGGGATCGGCGGCGGTGGACAAGCTGGCCATCGACCCGTCACGCGAAGCGGACCTCACCGCGTTCAATCGCAGCTTCGAGCCGGCGCGGACCCAGCACGATTGGTTGAGCCGCGATCCGGCGGCAGTGGATGCGTACGAGGCTGATCCACTTTGCGGATTTGGAATTAATAAGAAGGCGATGCAGACGATGGCGGCGTCGGCGGCTCGGTTAATCGAGCCGGCGGCGCTCTCGCAAATCCGCAGGGACCTTCCGATCTACATTTTTGCCGGCGACAAGGACCCGATTAATCACAACCTCGAATGGCTGAAGCCGGTGGCCGAGCGCTATCGCGCGGCGGGAATCGCGAAGGTGACTGAGAAGTACTATCCGGATGGCCGCCACGAGATGCTGAACGAAACAAACCGCGACGAAGTAATGCGCGATCTTGTGAGCTGGCTGCAGAAGTCGCTTGTCGTGTAAGCGACAAGCGAACTCAGAGCCGCATTCTATTTTCGGGCAGCGTTCATCGAATCAGGGGCACTTCGATCAACTGCAGCAAATCAAAGAACGTATGCGAGACCATGGAGGTTTCTAGACCTTTGCGCAGGTATAGCCATCCGAAGAATATTCCGCCGAAGGTTTGAGGCTGCACGAACGGACGAATTACAACCTTACCCAGTCCAACAATTCCTCTGGCGAGATGGTAACCCGGCAACAAGTGCCAAAGGCCAAAGAAATAGGCCTGAATAATATTCACGAGCCAAAGCTGACGTCCGGTCGGTAGCGAATCCGAATCGCCGCCGACGCCGCTCAAAGCCCACGAGAAAACTCCCATGAGGACGAAGCGAAAAAGGATTTCCTCCTGCACGCCGGCTGACAACGCGCCCGTCACCAGGTCGGCCACAAGCCAAATCGTAGAAGGCCGAACCGTTGGCGCACTGTGGGGATAATGGGACTTTAGGGTTGGAAGGAAGGAGGGGAAGAAGTAGAGCAATAGACCAACGCCAGCGGCAACGGCAATCATCAAGACCACCAGCCAAGTGAGAGACCAAAGCACCCCGCCCAGCACAACCTCTCCCCATCCGAAGGGCTTCGGCTCGTGGTTCAGGGTTGCAGTGATCAGCGGTCCGCCGGGAAGGTCGAGCTGGTGGTTGGCCTTGACCGCGAATGGGATCGAGGCGATCAGAACTCCAGAGATAACGACAAATTCAACCGGGAATTTGTAGACTGCCGCGGGTGCAATGTGGGTCCTGCTGATAAAACCAAATTCCACCCGAATAAGAGTGCCCAAGCCCGCGAGAATCATCCACAACAATGACTCGCGGCGATCCCTTGCTGGGTCGCTGAGCGTTCGTTCGGCAGACATGCCTGAATCCACTCAACCGGCGGCGATGCGACGCTTAATCAGGTCGTCGATCTCGTTGCCGCTGTAGCCAAGCGTGCGCAGGACTTCGCGCGTGTTCGCGCCTAGCTCAGGGGCGGCTTCGGGCTTTCGCTTGTCGGCGCCCTCGACGAAGACGGGACTGTTAATCGTCTGGATCGTGCCGTGGCCAGGATAGTCAAGTTCCACAAACGCCTCGGCGGCGCGCATCTGCGGATCGCTGACGACGTCCTCGAGCATCGGTAGCAGCGACCACTTGATGTCGTATTGTTTGAACTCTTTGCGCCATTCCGAAAGATCCCTCGACTCGAACTGGGATTGCAGAATCGCAAACAGCTCGGCGGCGTGCTCGGTGCGGCCGGCGTCATTCGCAAACATCGTGTCGGTCGCGAGCTCAGGCGCACCGAACATCTTGCACAAGCGCGGAAACTCGTGCTCGGGATCGAGTTGAATAAGCAGAAATACTTTCGCGTCGCGCGTGACGTACGCCGCCGAGAGCGGATTTATCGGATGCGATCCGGGAACCGGCTGCGGAAACGTCGCGCCGAGCATGCGCGCCTGCAAGTCGCAGCTATGCGCCCAGGCGCCGCTCGCCATCAACGACGTCCCGACTTTCGACCCGCGTCCGGTACGTTCGCGGTGGTAGAGACCGAGCATGATCGCGCCGAACAGCGCCATCGCAGTCGGATGATCGCCGATTCCCGGACGCGGCCCCGACGGCGTTCCGTCGCGCCCGGTCACGCTGGTCATCAGGCCCGATCGCGCCCAGTAGGCCAGGGCGTCGAATGCCGGCAAGTCAGCGTCGTCGCCTTTTTCGCCGTAACCGGTGAGGTGGGCGAAAACCAACCGCTCGTTGATGGCATGCAAGTCCTCCCAATTCAGATGGAACTTCGTCAGCAGTTGAGCCTGATAGTTGGTCACGAAGACGTTGGCGGTTTTGACCAGTCGGACGAGAGCCGCGTAACCCTCCGGACTCCCGAGATCGAGCGCGACGCTCTTCTTATTGCGCCCGGTGAGGACCCAGGCGTAATTCAGCTTCGCCTTGGGAGTGCCCGGCAGATGCGGAAAGAGACGCCACAGGTCTCCGCCGTCCGGCCGCTCGATCTTGAAGACCTCGGCGCCAAAATCCGACATCACCGTAGCCGAGGCCGGACCGGCGATATATGTACCGCAGTCGATCACCCTGATTCCCGACAAAATTCCTTGCATCGCCAAACCCCAACGAACGAGACTTCAGACTCGTCGTTAGTACAGCGGGTGATATTCGGCAATCCCCCGGCGGCTTCCAGCGCGCAAGAAAAAATGCTCAGGCGTTTTGCCGGAGCACTTTGAGGTTCGCGCGGTTGAAGTGGCTACCAAAGCGGCGCGCCGGAGCCCCGCCGAATAGCGTCGTTTCAGTGCGAGTCAGTCATCATGCGGGCGTTCGGCGCGCGCTGCCACGGCCAAGAATAAAACGGCGATCGCCGCGAGCGTGATCGCAGCCCGGGCGACGACGCGATCCGATGCCTTCATACGATCGGCTTGCGTGAGGTTCACAACCTTCGCAGTGGCGCCGATTGACGGCATAAGCCCGCGGATGCCGGCATATCCGGCTGCGCCGACGACCAGCACGAACGCGAGCATCAGGCTGGATGCCGCCACCAGGTATCGGTCGAATTGTGAATCCGAACGTAAACTTCGAGTTGGCGCGAGCGCTCGCGCTTGCCTCCGTTTGTCGGACATCGCTGAGCTCGACTCAGCCCCAATGTCTCTCTTCCTTTGCACCTTCACTTAGTCAATTTCCCCTTTTGACACAGCGATTGAGCCCAGAAGCTCCGCCGCCCGGCGCGATACCGCCGGTTATGGTAAAGGCAAGATTCGTACCTCTGATGAGCTGGCGATTTCGGTGATTTGGGTGACCGCGCGCTGGCCCGTCGTAGTAGTCAGAAGCTAAGGAAGCTTCAACAAGCAAATCGCCGGCGAATAGGCAGTCGATGCGATAGTCCGAACGGGAATGTCAGCGTATTGCCGCTCGTGGACCGCCATGACAAAAAAGTGGCTGCGCGGATTGGTACCGCGCGGATCAAATGATCAACCGACGTTGCGGCTTGCGCTGCGCAATCGATTGTAGGTTCGACTGCCGGTCACACAGATCGCGAGCCAGCATCCGCCGAGTGCGAATCCTCCGACAATCGCGCTCAGCGCCAGTCCCGAGTAGAGCCCCGCGAGTCCGATCAGCGCGATGACATAGAGCGCTACTGCGACGCTGAGCGTTTGCAGGCGCCAGCTTTTGGTCTCGGCCGCAAGCAGGTAGCTGAGCATCCCATAGCCTGCCGTCGAGGCGGTTAGAGCAGAACTGGGAAACCCTGCGAACCCGTTTACCAGCACCAGCTCGGATTGACTGGTGGCATGCGTCGCAAACATAACCTGCAACCCGTAGGCGAGCGCGTACGCTCCGGCCAGAAACAGCAACGCCGCGATTGACAAGCTCGCCTCTCGACGGCGCGCATAGCTCAGCGCTCCAACGCCGACGATGAAGGCCAGCCAGATCGGATTGGCGAGCATTGCAATCACGCCCACGGCCGAATCGAGCGTCGGGGTGCGCTGGGCGGCGACGAATAGCGCGACCGTGCGGTCCAGCCCACCGCGCGGCCCCTGCTCCGAGATTGCATCCACGATACCGCCGAACAGCCACGCCAGGGCGGTCACCGCGATCAATCCAACCGTAAGATGAAGGCCGAGGTAACTCCGCGGCGAGAAGCGGGTGCGGACGAAATCCACGAACGGAGTCAGGTCGAAGCCGTAGCGCCCGGTCAGATGGCGATTCCACGCCGCGACGATCTGGGTCTGGCGCCGGGAGACCGACCGCCACAGGGCCGCCATTGTCGCGGTCAAAATAGCCAGTACGACGATTCCCGCGCCGAGCGATCGGAGCCAGGTCTCGACGACTCTCCAGTCGGCACCCAACAAATAGCCAAGACCTACTGCAACCGCGGCCCACACCAGTCCCCCTAGTACAGCGATGGGCGCGAATTTGCGCGGGCGCATCCCGGACAATCCGGCCGCGAAGGGAACGAAGGCGCGGCCTACTGCGACGAAGCGCGCGACCAACACCGTCGCGCCGCCGAAATGCTTGAAGTAGTACTCGAGGCGCTTGCGATGCGCTTCATATTGGCGTCGCGCAAAAGCCGATCGCGTCAACACCGCCGGCCCTTTGGTGCGACCGATCGTGAATCCGGTGAGATCGCCCGTCATCGCGGCGATCGCCACGACTGTGAATGCGGTCCACAGCGAAAAGAAACTGTCAGCGGCCATCGCGCCAGCGATCAACGCCAGCGTCTCGCCGGGAAAGATCAAACCCAAACCGGCCGACGACTCCAGCACGATCGCGACAAATACAACGATCAGCGACCACGGCCCGGCCTGACTCAGAAAGCTTTCAATCGCGGCGATCATCGATGGTAGTTAAACATGAAGAGCCCGCCGGCATAAGGACAGGCGAGCCTATTCGATCCGGGGATCGCGCGACGAGTTTTAGTGTGACGCCGCGGAATTGATCCCGGTTGCAGGTTTCATGATCAGGTAACTGGCGATTCCGGCCAGCATAAAGCCGGCGCCGGCGAGTCCGAACGCCTGCCATAGCGGTAGCCATTGATGAAGCAGCAGTATCGCGGCGCAGACCATGCACACCGCACCGCAAATGACTAACGCGACCACAGTTAGAGTAGCTATTGTAGTGGCTAATTGCGTTTCGAGCGCCGCGCCTATTCTGGTCTCCAGCATGTGCGCTTCGGACTGGAAGATGCGGGTTACGTCGTCCACCGCGCGGCTGACCAGCGTCGGCCAGTCCTGCAAGACTTCCGGCGCGCCGTTGGCCTGAGGCAACTGTTTTTCCGTCATGAGATCACTCATGCTCGCGGCCGTTCCTGGGACTTCAACTCTGGTCGTCTGCGCCATGTTTTGAGATCGCGACGCAGAGCAATCCTGCGATTACGATCGGACCCGCGCCGCGGCTGTTGACGATCGAGCCGAACAGAAAGCCCAGCGCTCCGGCTATCAGCGCGGCGCCGACCGGATGACTTTCGATAACGTGGTCGGGACGCATCTCGTCTTCGGTGCGGCCGACTTTGTCGTTGACCTGGGACAAGGTGTCGCGCAGGTTCTGACGGGCGTCGTCGCGCTCAGTCTGAATCGCTGAAATCTGTTCTTCGGTTGTCATGGTTTCCGTTGCGATAGCTCCCGCCGCGAGTTGGGCGACCCGGTCGCTGGTCGTCGTGATTGCCGGTCACCAGTCCCACGATGAAACTTGTGGCCGCCCCGCGCAGCGCTATTCGTCCGACCAAAGTCAGGAGCGCGAGTCCGATGCGGCTGTTGGCGCCGCCGCCGAAGATGAATCCGACGCCACCTGCGATCGCCAGCGCCGTCAGCGGTTCTTCGCGGACGTATTCGCCGATGTCCCGCTCGCGCCGGCGCATCCGCTGGTCCGCGTCGGCGGAGGCGGTCGCTGCTGAACTATTCACTGCCCTGCGCCCCGCCTATGAAACGCGCCGCACGATCTGCGCGGCGACGTAACCCACCGCGAAAGCGGCTGCGATTGCGAGCCACGGCTCGCGGCGCACGAATTCACGCAGGTCGAGGTCAAGCCCCTTGTCCTTGACGTATTGCTGCGCGGTCTCGTAGCCGTCTTTGACTGCCTGGCTGGCTTTGTCCGCCGCCTGGCGGCCCTGATCCATCGCGCTGCGGACGCTGGAATTTGCGGTATCTTCAAGTGTCATCTCGGTCACCTCTGGAACTCGCGGGTTGTCACGTTTGGTTGTTGATTTTGTTCGACTCGACAGCGAAAAAGTTGGCGGGCACCGAGGGAGGGGGGAGTCTCCCGGATGCCCACCGTTTCACCCATCCCCTCGCGGCGAGCGCCGCTCGGTTGCTGGAAGATCAGTCGTTCTCTGGCCGCGTGGTTCGATCACTTCAGCGCCGGCATCCTGACTCCGGGTATCGCGCCGATTATCCCGAGGGTCTGCAAAATCCAGATCAGCACTACTACGAACACGACTATATTGAGTAAACTTTTGATCGCCCCGGCCATCGGGATGTAGGTATTGATTAGCCACATCACCAAACCTACTACGACCAGGATCACTACTATATTGACCAGGGTCATCTGAGTATTTTGCGTACCTCTTTCTATTTTCCCGATCTACGCAATTGGTCAGACAGGAAGAACGCCGTTGATTAGCCAGACGACCAGCACGATCATGAGTATCAGCATCAACAGGCCGCCCGGATCCCTGGCGCCATGATGATAAGTCCGGTAACCGCCGCCGCCGCCGAATAGAATCAGCAGGATGATTAAAATCAATAACATCGTAATTTCTGCTCCCAGCTCGCTCGGCAGCGTCTAATGCCACGTCAGTTGATCGTTCACGCCGCTAACGCCTTGTGCTGCCGCCGCGATATCGCCGGCATGCTTTGCGTCCCGCGCCGACTTGACCACGCCGCTCAACATGATCTTGCCGTGATCGCAATCGACCGCGACCGGATAACCGTCGGCGACGCCGTCATGGGCGAGCGCGCTCTTGACCTCGGTGATCAACAGGTCGTCGGTCGCGCGTTCAGCCGGAGAGTTGTAATGATGCTCGGCCTTGACGTTCACACTGTCGTTCTCGCGGGACGCGGAGGCCGATGAGTCGGCAGTCGCCGGTTCGGCGCGGACCTTGACGGCATGCAGGCCACCGCCCATCAGCAGCGCGAGCGCGAGTGCCGGCGCGGCCGTTCTTTTTCGAGCTCGTCGGTTTCGCATCGCGGTATTCTCCCCAGGCGCCGGATCAGTTACTCGGAGTCACGCTGGTCGATTCGCTATGATGAGAACTCGAGCTATCGACGGTGCCGGCGCTGCCCGAGTCAGTTGAATTGCTGGAGCGGTCGCTCGAAGTGCTGGTGGTGGTAATGGGCGGAGTGACCGCCATTACCGGCGGCGCCTGTACGACCACCTGAGCCGGCGCGGCGGCCGGAACATAGGTAGTGGAATCGACTTCCTTGGTGCTGGTGCCGCATCCGGCAACCCCGGCAATGGCCGCGATACTGACAACACTGATAGCGAATCGTTGGATCGAGTTCATTTTTTTTAAGGTCCTCCCTCGGACTTCAGGTTCTGAGTTTCTGAGAATCGCAATTATTTCTTCGCTTCGCTGACCGCGCCCTCGTGACCGCCGCCCTGATGCCCACCGCCGTCGTGGCTCGCACTCGACTGCCTGCCCGGTTCAGCCTGCCGGTTGGACGAGTGCTGCTCGTGACTTGCCTGCTGATGCTGAGCTTGCTGCGGACGTTCCTGCTGCTGATGCGAAGCTTCCTGATGCGTCGCCTGCTGCTCGTTGCGAGTCGCCCGCTGCTCGTTCTGAGTCGCGCGCTCCTGGTTGTGCGTCGCCTGCTGCTGGTTGCGAGTAGCCTGTTGTTCATTGCGCGTGGCCTGCTGCTGACGATCCTGTTGCTGGGTCTGCTGCTCGCGCGCCGCTTGCTGTTGACGAGCCGCCTGGTTGCGCTGATTGGCTGCGGCCTGCTCGTTTACCCGCGTCTGTTGCTCGCGCGACGCCTGCTGCTGGCGATTCGCCTCGTTGCGCTGATTGCTGGCCGCCTGCTCGTTGACTCGATTGGTCTGAGTCGCCGCCTGCTCGCGAGTGCGCGCGGTTCCTTGGTTCTCGGTCCGCATCGCGGCCCGATGGTCCTGCGGCTCGGTATGATTCGCCCAGTTGCTGTGCTGGCTGATCCAGTTGGGATGGTTGGCGGAAACCCAGTTCGGGTTCTGGTTGTACCACCATTGGCCGTAGTGCCAATTGTCCTGCGCGTCGTAAGCGCCGTCGGTGTTACGCCACTCCGGATACCATGAAATCCAGTTCGGATGATTGGCATAGAAAAAGTCCGGGTTGTTCTGATGCCACCAGTAGGCGTCGTGCCAGTTGTTATCGTTGTCGTAGTCGCCGTCCTGGTTGAGCCAATTCGAGTCCATCACGGCCCATTCCGGATGATTGCGGTAGAACCACATGATGTCGTGCCGATGCCACCATCGCGCGCCGTGCCACTGGTGATTATTGTCATACGCGCCCCATCCGGCTTGTCCGGGTCCGCCGTAGTAGCCCGGCCCGTCATAGCCTTGGTTGCCGTAGTTGGAGCCGCGGCCGTCATAGCCGGGACCGGGACCATATTGCGCGAACGCAGGCGCGGCCATCCCGAGGGCAAGGATCGCGCCCGACAAGGCGATCGTCTTTCTCAGTTTGTTCTTGATCACTTTGTTTCTGATCAATTTGATTTTCATAAAGCGAATATCGCGAGACTGTGGTCGTCCCGCGCGGACCTCCTCGAGCCTTGGCGTGTCGATTTGACGATGGTCTAGCGAAACGTGGTCGAAGGCGAGCGGAAAGACCACTGTCGGGCTGGATCAGAGCCGGACTCGAATCCTATATCGATTCCGACTCATTGACTATATGTCTAGTATTCTCGAATAGTCAAATATATTATATATTAGTACAGCGAATGCGGTGCTGAAGAGAACCAATAGTACTCACTCGATGCCTTTGCACCTCTGCGCCTTGGCGCTCGCGATGAGCCCGGTCTGACTAATTGCTTGCGGTCCGCGGACCAACTAAAGGTCGCTACCGGCTTGCGGAGATCGTGAAACCGAGCGGCGAAGCACCGAGAGACGGACGGCGTGTCGTACTTCGCCTCGGCTGCCGCACACTTGCGCGACGCCCACCGCGAGCAGCTCCGCGCGATGCAACAGTGCGGCCGGGCCGCCGCCGATGATAGTCAAGTGCGGTGACTGCGCCCTCAACGCGCGCACCAGTTCGACCGCGGCGGGGATGCACTCGGTCGTGGTGCATGAAATAAATACCATGTCGGGTGCATACTGGTTCACAAATGCGCAAATCTCCGCCGCCGATTTATCCATGCCGAGAAAATTGGCGGCGATCCCCGTCCGCCGGAGCAGTTCGAGCAGCATCAGCAGCCCGAGGCTGTGAACTTCGCCGGGCGGCGCGAGGCCCACGATGCGCAGGCGGCCCCTCACTCTGGGCTTGTTGAACCTGTCCCCCAGTTCCTTCACCAGGGTGATGGTCGTATCGAATATGAGCTGCTGATTCTCTTCGCTGATATGATTTTCGGCGCGCTCCTCGCCGGCCAGAATCACCGCGGGCGCCAGCACGTCGTCGAAGGTCGGCTCGAGCCCGTTCTTGTCGCAGTAGCCGACGGCAATACTTCGCGCGCTCGTCTGATCGAGCTCGAGCAGGCTGCGGTAGTAGTCGTGATAGTCCTCGCGGGCGCTGTCGTCGCCGAACAACACGGCGAAAAAGCCCAGCGCCGGAATATAATCGCCGGCGACCTTCAGACACGCGGTCACAGAGGTCGCGAGCAGCAAGCCCGGCAGCCCCCACAGCCAACCCCAGTACATCGCGGAAAACAACAGGCCCAGCGGCGACAAGCCAATGCCGCGGCCGATTAAAAACGGCTCGACCAGGTAGCTCACGATTTGATCGAGAACGACGAACGCGGCGAAAACCTCGACTGATTGACTCCATCCCGGCGACACCGCGAACGCCACACACATCGGCAGCAGCGCGGCAATCGGCACGCCCACGTACGGGACGAAACGAAACAGCGCGGCCAGCGCTCCCCACAGAACCGGGTTGGGCAGCCCGATCATCCAGATAGTCAGTCCAATAGCTACTCCGTATCCAAGATTAGTCAGAGCGAATAGCAACAGGTAATGACCAACCGCCGCGCCCGCGGTCCCAATCGCCTCGGCCGACAGCGTAATCCGGCCGCGCGCCGCCAGCCGCACCAGCCGATCGCGCAAATCGGTGCGGCCGTACAGCAGAAAAAACATCAGCACCACGATCAGCAGCGCTTCAAACAGTCCCGAGAGGATCGGGATCGCCGGCTTCACCGCCTGCTCGAGGTCCGACTGCGCCGCCGGCACCTGCACCACGCTGGCCGGTTTTGATCGACGCGCGCGCGGCGTCACGTCACTGATCTGCTCTTCGACGTCCTTGATTGCGTCCTGCACCCGCACCATCCAGTCCGGCGTACTGCCCTTCAACGTGCTCAACTTGGTCGCGATATTATCGGTGTAGTCGGTAACTTGAACCGCCACCGCGGTGAGCTCGACCGTCAGGAAATACCCAATGCCGACGACGATTGTGACCGCCGTTACCACTACCAGCGCGGCGCTCACGAAGCTGCCGACAAAACGATCGAGCCGGCCGGCGATCGGACTGAAGATGACCGCCAGCAGCGCCGCCATCGTCAACGGCATCAAGATGTCTTTGGCAAGGGAGAGGACTACGGTCGCGAGAATTATCGCGACAATCGGCCCCGCCGAGCGCAGGCCGTCCGCGCGTTCATCCTGCTCGTGCTCGGGAATCAGCGGTACTGTCGAGAGCTTCTCCACGATTGGTCTCAATCAGCGGCGCGCGCGCGGCGCGGCTACCTGCCCCCGTCGCGTCGCCGGCCGGCTCTCTTTCAGGAGCTGGGCGCAGGCGTCCTTCCTAGCGTTTCTGATATAAACCGCCTGCCACCAGAACCAGCCCTACGATCAGGACAGCTCCACTGAGAATCGGCGGTATCGCGTGCGAAGTTTGTTCGTTGGCTTGAATCTTGAGATCGCCCAGCGTGGCGACATTTTTGGTCTGATTCGTGGTGAACACCGGCTGAGCAAGCGCGAGGAGACCAAGCAGCGCGAGAATCGCGCCAATCATTACTATAGGTTTCATCCAGCGATAGTTTACTGAGCAATGAACTATCCGGACAATCTCGATCAGGTGCTCGCAAGAACGAATTAGGCGATCATTCTTTGCCTCAGAGACGCCGAAGTTGATGCCGCGAATCAGCGCGATGTAGAGGTGTTCATCTTGCCGCTTCATCGATAGTGGGCGACCATATTACCGCAATGCCTTCGCGTGACCACCAGTTCCGCGTCTCGTCGCGAGGCGAACTGCTGCCGTTTCTCCTCACCCTCCCGCTCGGACTCTCGCGCAAATCGGCGAAGGATCTCCTGCGCTTCCGCGCGGTCACCGTCGCGCGAATGACTACGGTCCGGCACGACACGCTGTTGAAACCGGGCGACGTTGTGACTATTGCCGCCGGTAAGCAGATCCCCGCCGAATCGATCGAGCGCCACGGCCTCAAAATTGTTCTTCTCGACGATGAGATCGTCGTGGTCGATAAGCGCGCGGGGCTGCTCTCGATGGGATCCGCGGGCGAGAAGGAACGCACCGCGCATCGGATTCTCAACGAACATCTGAAGACGCTCACGAATTCATCGCTGCAGCAGGCCTTCATCGTCCATCGCCTCGATCGCGAGACCTCCGGCCTGATGATGTTCGCGAGAAGCCGCGCGATCCAGGCGGCCCTGCAAGCGAACTGGAAGACTGTCACCAAGAAATACCTTGCTATCGTCGAGGGCGTGCCGGCGAAATCCGAAGAGACGCTGCGCGATAACCTTATCGAGAGCAAGTCGCTCAGGATGCATCGGGTCGAGCGCGGCGGCGAGTTGGCAATCACTCACTACCGCGTCCTGCGAAAGGGCCGGGACAACTCGCTGGTCGAGCTAACGCTCGAAACCGGCCGCAAGCACCAGATTCGCGTGCAGATGGCCGGTTTGGGTCATCCCATAACCGGCGATCACAAGTACGGCGCGACCACCGATCCCGCGCGGCGGCTCGCCCTCCACTCAAGCGAGCTGAAGTTCCGCCATCCAGTCTCAGGCACCCCAATGAACTTCCACAGCCCAATGCCCACCCGTCTGATGGCGCTACTCGACCCGCGCAGACGGGACTGAGATTGAGGCGGACCGCCCGTTCCGCTGCTGCTGGTCTGACTGGTCTCCGACAGCGAGCGCACCAGCTGCGGACTGTAGAACTGGCCGCTGCCGCTGTAGTAGTACGGCCCCGGATCGTCCGGTTCCTTCTCGCGGCCCTGATACAGGAAAGGCCAATGGTTGCCGGTGCCGGTCACGCTCGGATTCCCGCTGGATCATAAGTGTACGTCGTCGCCGGACCCGCGTCCACATTGCCCGCATTCACCAGCCCGATGGTCGAGCCATCTTGATCGGGCAGCCGTGCTCGGCGGCGGGGAATGCTTCTGCTTGCGATGCTGCGGGTTGATTGCCACAGTCGAACGCAATCGGATTTTTCGCGTTGAAGGGTGAGCGTGCAAACAAACGGTCAGCGGCGATTCACGGTGGTCGAGCTGCCGGTGTTTCCGCTCGTGAAGGAATCGTTGCTGATGCCGTTCCGGTATGTGCCCGAACTGGTGAAATTCGGCTGGATTCCGTTTGCGGGTATTCTGGCGATCGATCTCATCTGCTACGGCCTGATGCGCGAAGACGCTTCCAGGGGTGCGACCAGCTTGCTGATGGCGATCGCGCACTTCGTTCTGTTCACGCCGTTCTCGGTAGCGTGGACCAAGCTCGCGATCAGAGGCCGGCAAGCGGTCGCGAAGCATCCGCAGTTCTCCTACTCGCGAACTCAATGGTTTTATCTGCTGGCAGACTTCGTCACGATGGCGGCGCTCATGGTTCTGGTCGGCATACCGTACGTTATCCTTCGTTACGGGCAGCGAAACTTTGAATCCCAGATCTCGCTGTTCGGAGAAACAGCTATGATGCTGGGCCTTGGCATCTACTTGATCGCGTACATCAGGATGGTGTTCGTTTTTCCCGCGATTGCGATCGGCAGGTACGCCGGCATCCGAGTTGCCTGGAAGCAGACGGCGGGAAATTTCGAGCGGCTCGCCGCTATCTTCGTACTTTCATACCTTCCCTACTGGATCATCCGGCAGGCGTTCGAATGGTACATGGGCTATCATCCACCCGGCGTGGTCGAGGCGTTCCATGGATCCATCGACATGCTGCTAATCGCGCTTGCGACGACGGCGCTCGCCGGCCCGGCGCTAGCTTACAAAGCTATAGTGCTGGACCAGCCTAAGGATGAAGTCGCCACGCCGGGTTTGGGCGCCACCCGATAGCTAAGCGTCAGCCGCCGCTCCAGCCGCGCTGGTGCAGGTCGTCGAGCGCGCCCTTGAGGCCGTCCTCAATGTCGTTGCGCAGGTCTTGCGGACTGCCTTCGGGCAACGCCGCGAGCGCTTCGCGGTAGTTCTGGACGCCCTGCTGCAGATACTTGATGCCCGGTCCCTGCTCACCAAGGTAAACGAAGGCCTCGCCGAGCTCGTACTTCACGGTAGCCCATTGCAGCGGCTGTTGATCGGATTTGTACACCTTGAGGGCATCGTTATAGGCGTCAATGGCCTGATTCAGATAGGAACTGTCAGAGTTGTTATACCCCATTTCCTCGAGCGCATTTCCGAGTCCCTGCTTTGCCTGCGCCCATGCTATAGGTTCTTTTTCCAATGTGAGTTCCTGCAGGCTGGCGCGATAAGCAATCGCGGCCTGTCCGGGATACTCCGCGCCCGCCTTAGGGTCGAGATCGTACAATCCCATGAGCGCATCGCCGAGGGCCGCTTGGAGCTGCGCCCATTCGATGGATTTTTGGGCGCGCGGATAGCCGTTGAGGATCTGCCGCAGAAGCGAGATCGCCTTGCGAAAATCGTCAGAATTCGATGTCGTTTGTCCCAGCTGACTCAGGCTCTGAGCGATTTGCCCCTGGGCTTCTGCCCAATGCATAGGACTCTCCTGCTTGGAATAGACCTTCAGTGCTTCCCGGTTCGCAGCGATAGCGTCCTCGATGTCTTTGGTGCCTTTGTCCCAGAAAGAAAGAACCCTGAGCGCGTTACCGAGCTGGATCTGTGTTTCGCCCCATAGGTTCGGGAATTTCCGCGGATCGATTCCTTTGAGTCCTGTCCGGTAATACTCGACAGCTTTTCTTATGTTTTCGTTCCCCGGTTCGTATCGTGCAATTGTCTCAAACAGGATTCCCAGCTCGGATTGGATCGCCGCCACATCGACTTCATCCGATCGAGCTTGATATACCGACATCGCATTCTGGAAGGCGGCGACCGCGGGATGCAGTAAGGCGGTGTTCCTGTTGAGGTTGTATTGATCGCACAAAGCTCCGCCGAGATTCTGTTGTGCGATTGCCCATTCGAGCGGATCGCGGTCGCGAGTCCAATCGTCCAGAGCGTGCCGGAAGTATGCGACGGCGGCGTTCAGCGAATCCATGGACTTCAATTCGACGCCTGAAGTCCGAGTTGCGATGCCCAGTACCAGGTTCACTCGGGCGCGAGCGTCTGCGCTCCAGCCGGCGGTTTTGCCGTGGTCCTTCATCATCTCGCGAGCCTCGCCGATCAAGGGCTCCAGCGCGTCCCGAAATTCGATCTTGTAAGCCGACATGAACTGGGCAGTGTCGGTCGCGATGATCAGCCGCAAAACCTTGCCTAGATCATCGGGCGCCAACTCCGGGAGCTTGAAGTCGCCCGGTATGTAGCCGCCGCCGAACTGCGGATTGTCGCCGAACTCGGTGGCGTAGAGCGGCCCGACTGCTGGTGAAGCAGCGCCCTTCACTCCTCCCCATATCAATGTATCGACCCGCAGGTCGTTGACTGATTGGACCGCGTCGAGATGAGCCATGCCTTCGGGACGGCCCGCTACAGTGATCGTGCGGTTTAGAATGACGGCAGTCACGTGCAGCCGCGGGTCCAGACTGGCTATCGCGTCGCGCAACTGACCTTCGATTTTGTGGCCGTCGTCGCCTTCAAGATGAGCGATCGCCACGACGACGCGAATCTCCCATTTCGCTGGCTTCGGATAGGGTTCCGAGAGTCCGGAAGCGTCGACGACCGGCTCGCGCAGCACGTTCGGGCCGCGAAGATAGATTGAAGCTTGCTGCAGCAGCAGAAACGGCAGGCAAGACAGAGCGGCGAGGCCCGCGATTCGCCGCACCGACTTGTAGCGAAACTTGAGCCGTCCGATTTGGACGCGGGCTTTCTGCCAGAAGGTAAGGCCCCACACGATCGCGGCGATCGATCCGGGAATCGCGGTAACCAGGACCAGGTCGATCACCAGCCGCGAATGCGGCCAGATAGCGACGATAATCAGAACGAGTACAACCGCGGCCGCAATTGAATCGGCCAGGCTCAGCCACGAATACCGCTCGGACAAATACTGACGCGGAGTCCTCATTTTGCCTAACGGCGATTCATATTAGCGCAATCGCCCTGCCTGGCAGCAAGTTTCGCGGTTGCTGGCGTATCGCTGCAATCGCGAAGCGGCAAACAAATGACACTGCGATGCGATTCTGACGCCCGGCAAGGTTCACGGGTCAGTGCCGCATCGCCTTTCTTCGGTTCATAAGGCACGCGATTGACCGGCGCAACCAGTCGTTGGCTGGGTCAGTCGGACTCGCAGATCGATCGGTCGTCGCGGCACGCAACTTGAATCGTTTAATCGAGTGAGCAATGCACCCGCGGGCGTATCGGCGATCGACATGAGCGCAATTCTTCAGCTCGCCGACAACGATGATATGGGCGACCAATTTATCGCCGACATCATTAGGGTCTTTATCGCTGACTTACGCGAACGTGTGCACCGAATCGGATTGCAAATGAGCCAAAACGATCGCGCCGGGGTTGCGGCGACGGCCCATGCTATAAAAGGCAGCTGCGGCCATTTTGGCGCGGCGAGACTGGTTGAGCTGTCGCGCGACCTCGAAGACCGCGCGAGGCGCGACCCCACAGGCGATCTTCAGCCGGCGATCGACGCGATGATCGCGGAAACGCAACGGGTCCGCACCGCGCTGGAAGCTTACATATACGAACCTGGACAGAGCTAAGCGCCGATCCGCGTCGCAATCACGCGGGCGTGGCTTGCGTAGGAGTAGGTCCGGCGCTGCCGCTGCTCAACGCAAGCATCACTTCTGTCCATCCGTCGAAAATCATGTCGATGCCGATGAACAGCCCGATT
The DNA here is from genome assembly GCA_963717005.1 of uncultured delta proteobacterium. GTDB lineage: Bacteria > Desulfobacterota > Binatia > Binatales > Binataceae > Binatus. Next base: position 1,231,616 of record OY970324.1, on the reverse strand, counting down.
ACCCACAATCCTGAAACCGGCCACGAACTCATGATGCAGAAGCCCAGGAATAAAGAGATTGCGCCGTTCAGCACCAGCCATCCCCGATGATGTATTGGAGTCGAAAACGCGACGAAGATTCTGAAGGTGCCGGCGACGATTAGCAGCATCGCGATCATGAAGGTGAGCGTCACTGCGGCCACCCCCGGATGCGAGACCATCAGGAGGCCGGTTACCGCGTACAGCAGACCGCCCATGAGATTGACGAAGAAGCCTCCCCATGCGCGTCGCGCGAACCCGTGAACAACTTCGAAGATGCCGGCGAAGAGCAGGATCCATCCTAGAAGCATCACGGAAACCATCGTCATGATTTCGGCGCTGCCTATCGCGATGGTGCCGAGAATGATCAGCGCCGTTCCCATAAACAGAAACCAGCCGCGATGCGCCCTTACTTCTTCGATCCCCAACACCGGTACAAGTAAAGCCATTCCTGTCTCTCCTTGACTACCTGGTTTGATCAAACACGTTTGCGCGTCACTTCGCGGTGGCTGCTGTGGCGGGAGTCGGCTGGGTGGTGAAGTGAACCGCGGTGCCGGCGCATTCGAAGTATCCACCTTCATCGTAGGGCTCGTAGGCGCCGTAGTCGTCATCGGCGACGAACCATACGGTCGTATTCACGATCGCATCGACCTGGTCGCCATACTTGCGATACGCAGCGGCTCTGAGTCCATCGCCGTGGATCACCTGGCCGCCAGTGGAGTTCGGGATATTGAAACAGTAGCCCTCGGCCCGCCCGAGCACAGTGTACTGAGGATTGCTCTTGACGTTGGCGCCGTGCACGACCTTTATCTTTTTGGTCGCGGCTCTGATGGCATCCTGTTGCTGCTGGAGGTGGGACACATCCTGCTCGACGCCGACGCATCCTCCAAGCGCAATGATTGCAGCAACGACTAGAACGAGCCGCATACGTAGTCTCTCGCGATTTGCGTGCCCAATGCCAAGCGAGGAGCTGGTTTTCCGCGGGCGATTCCAGCAGTGGCTACGAACTGTTCTTCCTGCGCTCAGCCCAACGCTTCTTCATCGCAATCGACAGGCGCTTTCTGCCTTCCGGCGTGAGGCCCCCGCGTTTGCGCTTTTTCGTGGTGGTCCCTTTCGGTCTGCCGGCTCGCTTCTTCCTGCTGCCGCCTGACAGAGCCGCGCTAGCCGATCCCAGCAGGGCATTGATCGCCCTTCCGAGTCTGTCTCGTTCCTTCGCCAAGTCTGCGACCAATTTTTCAAGATCCAAGGGTTGCTCCTTCGGCGCGCCGGCGCTTGGCGGTCGCGCGTTTTCTGTGACTGCTCGTCAAGATTTCAGCCCTATAGGTGCTGCACTGCAGAGTATGCGATTTCATCTCCAAGCGATACCTACCCTCCTGGCCAACTCGACCAAATCAATCGGAACTGTGGAAGATAGCTCGCACCAATACACCGCAGAGCTAGCGGACAACGCCAATTAGCACTAGAGTGAGAAATCGTTCCTTCAGGAAGGCTCGTGAACGAAGCGCATCGCACTAAATTCCTCGTAGAGCTAATCAAACCGTCGCACTACGACGACGACGGCTACCTGATCCAATGGTGGCGCGGCTTCGTTCCGTCGAGTTCGCTGTCGAATCTGTACGGCCTCGCGCTCGACGCGCAAGCGCGACACATTCTCGGCCAGAGCGTCGAACTCGAAATCGAGGCGCACGACGAGACTAACGCGAAAGTGCCGCTGAGCAAAATAGTTCGCAGGTTCAAGCGCAACGCGAACCGCGGTGTGGCACTGCTGGTCGGAGTGCAAACCAACCAGTTCGCGCGCGCAGTCGATATCGCGCGCGATCTGCGCGCCGCCGGAATCCAAGTCGCGATCGGAGGATTCCACGTCAGCGGATGCCTCGCGATGCTGCCTGAGATGCCGCCTGAGATGAAGGACGCCCTCGCACTCGGCATCACGCTGTTCGCAGGCGAGGCCGAGCATCGGCTCGAGGAGCTGCTGCATGCGGCGTTCGAGAATCGCCTCCCGCCGGTTTACAACTTCATGGCCGACTTGCCGGGAATGGAAGGCGGACCGCTGCCGTTCCTGCCGATGAAGTACGTCAGGCGCTACGCCGGCGCGCTCGGGTGCTTCGACGCCGGCCGCGGATGCCCGTTCAGTTGCAGCTTCTGCACGATCATAAACGTGCAAGGACGCAAGTCACGTTATCGCAGCGCCGACGACATCGAGCAGTTGATTCGCGCGCACGCCGCACAAGGGGTAAGGAGCTTCTTCATCACCGATGACAATTTTGCGCGCAACAAGAATTGGGAAGCGATCCTCGACCGCATCATCGAACTGAAACGCCGGCACCGCGTGAAGATCAACATCATCATGCAGGTCGACACCATGTGCCACAAAATTCCGAACTTCGTCGAGAAGTCGGTGCGCGCCGGGTGTAAGAAGGTTTTCATCGGGCTCGAGAACATCAATCCCGACAGCCTCAAAGGCGCGTCGAAGGGGCAGAATCGCATCACCGAGTATCGCAAGATGCTGCAGGCGTGGAAGCGCGCCAAGGTCCTGACCTACGCCGGCTACATCCTCGGCTTCCCCTCCGACACCCCCGCCAGCATCGAGCGCGACATCGCGATCATCCAGCGCGAACTCCCGATCGACATCATGGAGTTCTTCATGCTGACCCCGCTGCCCGGCTCCAAGGATCACCAGGAGATGTACCTGCGCGGCGAGCGGATGGAAGCGGACACCAATAAGTATGACGCCGAGCATGCGACCGCCGACCATCCGCGGATGAGCGCCGCCGAATGGCAGGACATCTACCAGCGGGCGTGGCACCTGTACTATTCGCCCTCGCACATCGAGACCCTGATCAAGCGCGCAGTCGCGAGCGGGATGCGCTCGCGGCGGATGACTTCGATGATTTTCTATTTTTACGGAAGTCACGCCTTCGAGCATGTGCATCCGCTGCAAGGCGGGGTCATTCGCCGCAAACCGCGCACGCAGCGCCGTCCCGGATATAAGCGCGAGAATCCGATCAGCTTTTTCGCGCGCCGCACCCGCGAGACGATTGCGACCTATGTTCCCGGGCTGTGGTTCTTCTGGCGGCTGGCCCGGCTGCGAAAGAAGATCGAGAACGATCCGGCGTCGAAGAGCTACATGGACGTGGCGCTCAGCCCGGTGGTCGAGGGCGAGTTCGACACCGACCTTGAGCTTTATCACGCGTCGGACTCAGCGGTGCGCGCCGCGGACCAGGCTCGCGCCCGCGCCGAGGAGATGCGGAAGATCGAGCTTCGCCGCGCGGCCGCCGGCTGATCTATTTTGCGGCTTGTTGCTGGTACAGTCCGGGCAGATCTTTCTGAAGCCGTTCCAGTTTCGGCAAATCATTGAAGACGATGTAGGGTTGATCCGGATGCAGCTCGAGGTAGTTCTGATGGTAGTCCTCGGCCGGATAGAAGCCGGTCAGCGGAACCACTTTGGTAACGATCGGCTTTGAAAATGCGTGCTTCCGCTCGAGTTGCGCGATGTAGTCATCGGCCATCTTCTTCTGAGCGTCGTTCTCATAGAAGATCGAAGACCGATACTGAGTCCCCGAGTCCGGACCTTGCCGATTCAGCTCAGTCGGATCGTGAGCGACGAAAAAAAATACTTTCAGCAAATCATCGTACGAAACTTTCGACGGATCGTAGGTAACCTGCACTGACTCGGCATGCCCGGTAGTTCCGGTACTGACAATCTCGTACTGCGCAGTGTTAGCCGCTCCGCCCGCATATCCTGAAACTACTTTGGTCACACCCTTCACATGCTTGAAGACGGCATCGACACCCCAAAAGCATCCGCCCGAAAACACCGCGGTCGCGTTGTCGTTGCCGGCGGCCTGGGCGAAAACCTTTAGCGGCTTCATGCCGGCCGACACTCCCACGGTAAACAACAGCGCCCATATCCATTTCGTTCGCAGCTTCATGTTCATCATATTAGCAACGCGGAACGCTCGCGTCTGGTTCCCGCCGCAAGTTTGGATTTGACCATAGAGATTAAACTCTGAGCAAAATCCATTGATGCGATTCGCGCCAATATTACTTGCCCTGGTAACGCTCATCTCAACCGGGTTGGGCGGGACGGCCGCCATCCGCCTCCGCGACCGGCTGCATCTGTTGCTCGGCTTCAGTTCCGGCGCGGTGCTGGCGGTGGCCCTGTTCGACATACTGCCCGAAGTTTTCGCATTCGACCACGGCGCGGCGTACATGCCAATCACCGCGCTGGGATTCCTGGCGTTCTTCGCCCTCGAACGCTACACCGCAATGCATCGCGCTCGCGAGCATCCTCACCTGGTTGAGGCTCACGAGGCGGAGCTTGGCGCGATGTCCGCGGCCGGCCTGGCCTTTCACAGCTTTCTGGACGGAGTCGCAATCGGAGTCGGCTTTCAGACGAGCGCGGCGATCGGACTGTTGATCGCGTTGGGCATAATCGCGCACGATTTCAGCGACGGGCTGAACACCGTGACCGTCGTTCTCGCGCATGGGAATTCGCGCAGGAACGCCGTCTTCTGGCTGACCATAGATATGCTGACTCCGGTCCTCGGCGCGGCTTCGACGCTGATGTTCGATCTGCGGGGAGTCCTGCCGTTCCTGCTCGCGTTCTTTGCCGGCTCATTTCTGTACATCGGCGCCTCCGATCTACTGCCGGAAGCTCAAGAGCACGACTCTCCCTTGGTCGGCATCGCCACCTTCCTGGGGATGCTCGCGATCTTCCTCATCACTCGCCTGCTGCGCGGATAGGATTGAAGGCGTGACCTCGCTCGAGAAGCTCACGGCGGATCCACGCCTGGTCGTGCGCCGTCGAGCGGCTACCGATCCGCGCGGAGAATGCGTTGTGTACCGGATGCGACGAGCGCAGCGCGCGCTCGACAATCCTGCTCTCAACACAGCGATTGCCGCGGCCAATGCGCTCGCACGGCCTCTGGTAGTTTTCTTCGGCCTGCTCGCACGTCATCCCCGGGCGAATCTGCGCCACTACTCCTTCATGATCGAAGGGTTGGCGGAAGTCGCGGAGGAGCTTGCGCGGCGGCGATGCGGCTTCGTCCTGCGAATCTGCGACGGCGCAGACTCGGCGGATGAATTCGCGCGATTCTGCGCCGAGGTGAAGCCGGCGCTGGTCGTGTGCGACGAAGATCCATCGCGGCGCGATGCGACCTGGAAGCGGGAAGCGCTGCTCTATCCGCGGGCTCCGCTTTGGAGCGTCGATGCGGACGTAATCGTCCCTTCGATTCTGCTCGAAAAAGAACAGTTCGCCGCGCGCACGATTCGTCCGCGTATCCATAGGCGCCTCCCGGAGTTCCTCAAGCCTGTCGCAAACCCGTCGGCACGAGTGCCCTGGAGACTCGATCGGAAGATCAGGTCGCCGGCGGTTTCGCCCGAACTGATCGCCGGGCTTCAAGTCGATCGCTCCGTAAATTCAAACATCGCGTTTCGCGGCGGCACCATCGAGGCGCTGGCCACTCTGCGGCGATTCATTCGCGAACGTCTCGCCGACTACGCTGCTGACCGCGACCATCCTGAAATCGACGGGACCGGCCGGCTCTCGCCTTATCTGCACTTCGGCCAGATTGGGCCGCATACTTTGGCGCTTGCGATTCGCGATGCGGCGGCGCCGGCGCGCGGTCGCGATGCGTTTCTAGAGGAACTGATCGTGCGGCGCGAGCTGGCCGTTAACTTCGTGCGCTACAATCCGCGGTTCCGGGTGCTCGCGAGCGTCGAGCCGTGGGCGCATCGCACGATCCGCGAGCATGCCCGCGATCCGCGCGCATACCACTACACGGAAAAGCAGCTTACCAACGCCGAGACCCACGACATGCTGTGGAACGCGGCGCAGCGGCAGATGGTCGGCTCGGGATGGATGCATGGTTACATGCGGATGTACTGGGCCAAGAAAATTCTTGAGTGGAGTTCGTCCGCGGCGGAGGCATACGATATCTGCATGAGGTTGAACGACCGCTACGAACTCGACGGGCGCGACCCCAACGGATACGCCGGCATCGCATGGGCGATTGGCGGCAAGCACGATCGCGCGTGGGGTCCCGAGCGGCCGGTCTACGGCAAAATCCGAAACATGTCGTTCGCCAGCACCTCGCGCAAGTTCAACAGCCGCGCGTATATCGAACAATGGAACGCGTAGCGCATGCGAAAGTTGCTGTACGCCAGCGATGAGCCGATCAGAATTGGCGTGTCGTCATGCCTGCTCGGCGAGCAGGTGCGCTTCGACGGCGGCCACAAGCGCAGCGATTTTCTTACCGACACGCTGGGGCGTTTCGTTGAGTTCGTACCGGTCTGCCCCGAAATGGAGATCGGTCTTGGCACGCCGCGCGAGAGTATCCGACTGGTCCGCGACGGCGACGATGCTGACGCTATTCGATTGGTCGGGAACAAGACCGGGCTCGATCATACCGGCAAGATGAAGGCATACGCGGACCGGCGCACTGCCGCACTCGGGCGCGAGGAACTTTCCGGCTATGTGCTGAAGAAGGACTCACCGAGCTGCGGGATGGAGCGGGTGCGCGTTTACGCGACGTCGGGAATGGCGACACGCGACGGCGCCGGCTTGTTCGCATCGGCACTGATACGCCGGTATCCCAGCCTGCCGGTCGAGGAGGAGGGGCGGCTCAACGATCCGCATCTGCGCGAGAACTTCGTCGAGCGGGTCTTCGCTTATCGGCGTCTTCGATCGTTCTTCTCATCGCGATGGACGCTCGGCCTGGTCCAGTTCCACACCGTACACAAGCTGGTGCTGATGGCGCATTCGCCCAAGGCCTACAGCGAGCTGGGCCGATTCGTCGCCGGCGCGAAGCATCTCGCGCGGGACCGGGTCCGCAATGAGTACGAACTAATGTTCATGGACGCGCTCAAGAAACTCGCGACCACCGCGCGCCACACCAACGTGCTGCATCACATGCTCGGCTACCTGCGCGAGCATCTCGACCCGACCGCGCGTGCCGAGCTGGTGGGCCTGATCGACGACTATCGCGGCGGACTGGTGCCGTTGATTGTCCCGATCACCCTGTTTCGGCACTACGTCCGCGAGTTCGACGTCACCTACTTGCGCGATCAGGTTTACCTGGAGCCTCATCCGAAAGAGCTGATGCTCCGCAACCACGTGTGAGCAGTCAGCTATCAGAGCGTCCCGTTGTACTGCTCACCGGCGCGTCCGGATACGTGGGAGGACGTCTGCTGAAAGCTCTCGAGGATGCCGGAGCTCGATTGCGATGCGTCGCACGGCGTCCGGACTACCTGCGCTCGCGGGTGGCTGCGGCAACCGAAGCCGTTCGTGGCGACGTGCTCGATCGCGCGAGCCTCGAAGCGGCACTGCGCGGTGTTTCGACCGCGTACTACCTGGTTCACTCGATGGGGTCGGCGGGTTCCTTCGAGGAGAAAGATCGCGAAGGCGCGCGCAACTTCGCGGCTGCGGCTCATGCGGCGGGCGTGCGGCGCATCATCTACCTCGGGGGTCTCGGCGACAGCAGCAGCGAACTCTCAACGCATCTGCGGAGCCGCCATGAAGTTGGCGAGCTGCTCCGTGCATCCGGCGTGCAAGTGATCGAGTTTCGCGCGTCGATTGTCATCGGATCCGGCAGCCTCTCGTTCGAGATGGTCCGCGCGCTGGCGGAACGTCTCCCGGTCATGATCACGCCAAAATGGGTCGCGATGAGAGCGCAGCCCATAGCTATCGGCGATTTGATCGATTACCTGCTTGCGGCGCGGACGCTCGAAGCCGAAGGCAATCCAATCTACGAAATCGGCGGCAGTGACGTCGTCTCCTACGGCGACATCCTGCGTGAGTATTCCCGTCAACGCGGACTGAATCGCGCGATGATTCCGGTGCCGGTGCTCACACCGCGGCTCTCGAGCCTGTGGCTCGGACTGGTGACGCCGCTGTACGCGCGCGTCGGCCGCAAGCTTATCGACAGCATGATTCATCCGACGGTGGTCCACGACGATACCGCGTTCAAAGTATTTTCGATCCGGCCGCGGGGAATGCGCGAGGCGATCGCGCTGGCACTGGGCAATGAAGATGCCGACTACCGCGGCACGCGATGGTCGGACGCCATCTCCGCCGCCGGCGAGCCGCGCGACTGGGGCGGCGTCAGATTCGGCAACCGGCTCGTCGATTCGCGCGTAACGCATGTCGATGTGCCGCCGGAGCGCGCCTTCGCGCCGATCCAGCGGATCGGAGGTGCGACGGGATGGTACTACGGCGAATGGCTGTGGCAGTTGCGCGGCTTTCTCGATCTGTTGGCTGGCGGAGTCGGGATGCGTCGCGGCAGGCGCAACGCCGAGTCGCTGGAAGTTGGCGAGGCGCTGGATTGCTGGCGGGTCGAGACGTTCGATCCCCCGCGCCAGCTCCGGCTGGCAGCCGAGATGCGCCTCCCGGGCCGCGCATGGCTTGACTTCGAGGTTGCGCCGGAGGGAAGCGGATCAACGATCAGGCAGACGGCGATATTCGACCCGGTCGGCCTGCCGGGAATCGCGTACTGGTACGGGATCTTCCCGCTTCATCAAATGGTGTTCGCCGGCATGCTGCGTGGAATCGGGCGCGCAGCGGGCGTCGCGGCCGATACCGGCAGACTTGACCGTTGACCATTCGTAGTCGATGGTGGCCCGGCAAGATTGGCGTAGGACGGCGCACCTATATATTGTTTGCGGTTATGGAAAAAAGATCGAGGCGGCTGCTCGCTATCTTTTCGCTTGTTACTGCCACCGCGATAGTTGGATGCGCTCATAAGGAGCCGGCGGCGCCGGAGTCGATTCCGGTCACAGTGCAGAGTGTCGCGATGGCCAGCGGCGCGACCGGCGGGGCTTATTCGGCGAATATAATTGCCGATACGCAGGTCGATGTCGCATTCAAGGTTAATGGCTATGTGCAATCGATCCTGCAGGTGAAGGGGGCGGACGGCAAGGCGCGCAATGTGCAAGCCGGAGATCGCGTCAACCAGGGCGCGGTGCTCGCGGTCGTCAGGGACGACACCTACCGCAACAGCCTCAACAAGGCTCAAGCCGATCTGCTGAATTCGCAAGCGTCGCTGACCAAGGCGAAGGCGGATTTCACGCGCTATACACACCTGTTGGAACAGCGCGTCGTGGCAAGGGCCGACTATGACGCCGCCAAGCAGCATTACGAGTCCGCGCAGGCCTCGGTCGGCGCCGCCCAAGCAGCGGTGCAGCAGGCTAAGGTCGATCTTGAAGATTGCAAACTCAAGTCACCGATGTCCGCGCTGGTGCTCGATCGCAAGATCGAAGTCGGCACGCTCGTATCCCCCAACACCATCGGCTTCCAAATTGGCGATACCAGCAAGGTCAAAGTCGTGTTCGGTGTGCCGGGGGCGATACTCAGCCAGTTGAAACCCGGAGCGGAGATCGCGGCCACCATCGACGCGTTTCCCGGTCAGACCTTTACCGGCGCCATCTCCAAAGTGGGAGCCGCCGCCGATCCCAATTCTCGCCTGTTCGATATCGAAGCTACGATTCCCAATTCCGACGGCCGGCTGCGTGTCGGGATGATCGCCGCGATCCAACTTCCGGCCGTTGCGCGAGCGAAGAGCGTGCTGGTGGTGCCGACGCGGGCTATAGTGCGGCCGCCCGACGATCCCAAGGGCTATGCAGTGTACGTCGCGGAGAAGAATGGCGACGGCAGGATGATCGCGACACTTAAGAAGGTCGAGATAGGTCCAGTGATCGGCGACCAGGTGTCAATCGAGTCGGGCCTGGACCCGGGGGCGCAAGTCATAGTCAGGGGCGCGGATATCGTATTCAACGGCGCCAATATCAATGTAGTGCCCTAGGCGCGATCCAATGGCGCACCGACCAGACGCAGAAATAGTCGCGACGACTCACAATACTGCGCGCTTCTTTACCGAGAACCGCCAGATATCGTGGGTGGCGCTGCTAATCGTCATCGCGTGGGGCATCTATGGTTACCAGAAAATGCCCAAGCGCAAGGATCCCGATATCCCGGTCAAGGAAGCGCAGGTGATATGCGCCTGGCCGGGAGTCAGCGCTGACCGCGTCGAGCAGCTGGTCACGCGTAAGATCGAGCAGAAGTTGGCCGAGGTCTCAGAGGTTCGCGCGCCGTCAGCCGAGGAGTACTCGATCAAATCGCTGACCCTCGACGGCCTGTCCGTCGTCAACGTACAGGTCGATTACAACGTCAAGGATACCAAGCCCGTCTTCAACGAGATGGACTTGAAGCTCAGAAGCATCACGGACCTGCCTAAGGGTGCTGGTCCTATCCAATTCTTCAGCGGCTTTGGCGATACTGCGGCGCTGATGCTGACGGTGGCAAGTCCGAGGGAAGCCGAGGTCGCGATTTCGCTGCGCGCCCGGGAGATTGCCGCTGCGATAAAAGTAGCGCGCGGCGGCCGCGACCTCTCAAAGCGCGCAACAATAGTGGTTGCGTTTCCGCTAGGTCTCGATTCGCAGAATATCGGCGAGAGCCTTGGAGAGACGCTTGGCCCATGTCTCGGCAAGCGAGGATCTCTCAGCGACATCCGGCCAATTGCAGGCAGGGGCTTCGTTGGTCTCGACGGTATCGCGAGCTCCGACGACCAACTGCAGCGCGCGTTCTTGTCGTGTGTCGAGGAAAAGTACGGCTCCGCTTCGTTCGATCCGGATATCTGGCTGCCAATCGTAGTTCGCGATCCAGGCCATACGCAGGCCCTGCTCGATTCGGTCGCGGGAGACAAGTACAGCTATCGCGAGCTGGACGACTTCACCGATCTGATCCAGCGCGGGCTGACCGGAGTGCCGCAAGTATCGAAAATTCTGACCTCGGGAGATCTCCCGCAGTGGATTAACCTCGAATATTCGCAGTCGAAACTCGCCGCCTACGGCATCACGCCGAGCAAGATTTCGCAGGCGCTGGCGGCGCGTAATATCGTCGCGCCCGGCGGCTCGCTGGAAACCAACGGCCGCAATCTGGTCGTGCTGCCTTCGGGCGAATTCAAAAGCGAAAAGGATATTGGCGACACGATTGTCGGCAAGTCAGCGACCGGCACGCCGCTGTACCTTCGCGATCTCGTCACGATCACGCGCGGCTACCAGGATCCCGCGCGCTATCTGAACACCTATACCGTGCGCGACGCGGCCGGCGCCTGGCAAACGCATCGCGCGATTACGCTCGCGGTGCAAATGCGTTCCGGCGAACAGATTCATCTGTTCGGCGAAAACGTCGATCGTCAGCTCACCCTGCTCCGACAACAACTGCCGCCGGATCTGATCATGGCGCGCACCTCTGACCAGCCGCGTCAGGTCGAGGAAAACGTCCAGCTTCTGAACCATGCCCTCGAAGAAGCGATCGTGCTGGTCGTGATTACGGCGCTCATCGGGTTCTGGGAGTGGCGCTCGGCGTTGTTGATGGCAGTGTCGATCCCGCTGACGTTATTAATGACGTTCGGCTTTATGGACATGGTCGGATGGGACATTCAGCAAGTCTCGATTGCGTCGCTGATCATCGCGCTAGGTCTGCTGATCGATGACCCGGTCGTTGCCGGCGACGCAATCAAACGCGATCTTGACGCCGGGCATCCGCGGATCATCTCGGCATGGCTGGGACCTACCAAGCTGGCGCGCGCGATCCTGTATGCCACAATCACTAACATCGTCGCCTACCTGCCTTTCGGCCTGCTCAGCAAGGACACCGGCAAGTTCATGATTTCGCTTCCGGTCGTGATGACGGCATCTTTGATCGCGTCGCGACTGGTGTCGATGACGTTTATCCCGATGCTGGGTTACTATTGGTTGCGGCCGGCAAAGAAGAAACCGCTGCCGATAGAAGAACAGCGCCGGCAAGGCTTCAGCGGCTACTATTACCGGACGGGACATTGGTGCCTGGAGCATCGGTGGTTGACGCTCGCGGCCTCGCTCGTCTTCCTGGTCTTTGGATTCAAGTTAGGCGCGATGCTGAAGTCGGCGTTCTTTCCGATCGATCTGCAGTTCCTTTCCACGGTCGATATTTTTCTGCCCAACGACAGTGCGCTGACCGAGACCACTGCGGCAGCATCGAAAGCGCGCGAGATAATTGTACAGCAGGCGCGTCAGATCGACGCCAAGGACGCAGAGGGCGCTGAAGGCACGCATCATCTCCTGAAGTCGCTGACGACTTTCGTCGGCGGCGGTGGTCCGCGTTTCTGGTATTCGCTCGCGCCAGAGACGAAGCAGGTCAACTATGCGCAAATCGTCATCGAAATTGACGACCGGCGCGCGATGTCGCGGTTCGCAAGCGTGCTGCAACCGGCTCTGTCGGCGGCAATTCCCGGCGCATATGTGGACGTGCAGGAGTTGCAAACCAACGGCTCCAAGAATCCCATCGAGATTTTCGTGAGCGGCCGCGCGGAATCCTCGACCGGCGCCGAGAACGGGGACATCGCAACGCTTCGCCAACTGGCGAACAAGCTCGAAGGCATACTGCGCGCCATCCCGGACGCGCGCCGCGTGCGCAACGATTGGATGGAACAAACGATGGTTGCGCGACTCGATATCGATCCTGATCGAGCTAACCTGGCAGGCATTTCCAACGAGGATGTCGCCGCTTCAACCACCGCCAGCTTGAGCGGCACCCGGGTCGCGACCCTGCTCGAAGGTGACAAACAAATTCCTGTCGTTGCGCGTCTTTATCGCCGCGAGCGCGCGACCATGCCGGATCTGGAAAATCTCTATGTTTATCCTTCCAACGGGGGCCAGCCTGTTCCGCTCAAGGCGATTTCCTCGGTGCATTACGAGCTGGAGACGCAGCGAATCCGCCGGCGCGCTCACTACCGCACTATAACTGTCGCGGCCTTCACCGCTCCCGGCGTGCTGGCTTCGGAAGTGCTCAACGAAGCGATGCCGAAGATAAAAGAACTGCAGGCTACAGTGCCACCTGGCTACAGCATCGTCGTAGGCGGTGAGTATGCCAAGCAGCAAACAGGATTCGGAGAGTTAGGCATCATACTTCTGATCTCATGCCTGATGATTTATGTGGCGTTGGTAATCCAGTTCAACAGTGCTATCAAGCCTGTTTTGGTGTTCGCCTGCGTGCCATACGGCGTAGTCGGCGCCCTGCTCGCCCTGCTTGTAATGGGTACGCCATTTGGTTTCATGGCATTTCTGGGCATAGCCAGTCTCATAGGTGTCATTGTCAGCCATGTTATAGTGCTCTTCGACTTCATCGAGGAGATGCACGAAAAAGGGGAACCTTTTATGGAGGCGGTGCTCGATGCGGGCATCGAGCGGTTGCGGCCGGTGTTAATAACTGTGGGCGCAGCGGTGCTGGCTTTGGTGCCTCTCTCTATTCGTGGAGGCCCGTTGTGGGAGCCGCTGTGTTACGCGCAGATTGGAGGTCTGAGCGTCGCAACTTTCATCGAGCTGCTGCTGGTACCGGTGTTCTATGGGATATTCGTGCTCGATTTGAAAGTCATCAAGTGGGAAACGATACACACCGATAGTGCACCCGGAACGACTATTCCCCTTCGTGGCGCCGCGGAAGACTGATACCGACATCATGAGATTGCTATTTGCTGATGTAGATGCCTGGGCGATAGCCTTGGTGATTGCGTTCGCGATGTTCGTCAGCTGGTTCGCGGGGCGGTGGCACGGACGCGCGCTACGCGTGAAGGCTCAGGGCAAGCCGGTGGTTTCGAAATTCATGGATGCGAGCCTGGCCGTCCTGGGCTTGTTGCTTGCTTTTACCTTTTCCACGGCCCTCGACAAGCATGACCAGCGACGCATTATGGTAGTAAACGACAGCAATGCCATCGACGACTTTTATACTTGTGCCAGCCTTCTCAAGGAGCCGGTAAGGACTAAATTGAGGCGTGTCATCCACGACTATGTTGCCCTGCGGGTAGATCTCGCCAACCACCCTTATGATCCAACCACCTTCGAGAACGCGCTGAATCAGTTCCACCAGATGCAGAACCAGATGGTTGATCTTGTCTCAGAGGCGTTGGACAACGGCACGCCCATCGCGGTATCGCTAACCAATACGCTCAACGGTTTGACCAGCAACCATGCCACACGCCTCATGGCGGCAAGGGACCGATTGCCGACGAGCATAATCTTGTTGCTGCTCGTGTCGGCCGTTATCTCCGCACTGCTGGTGGGGAGAGAACAAGGGGCCGCTGACGAAGCTGATATCGCCGGCACCGTCTGTTTCATCATACTCATCAGCATGGCGATATTCGTGACGTTGGACCTGAATCAGCCGGACCGCGGCCTCATCACAGTCAGCCAGGAGCCAATCCAGCGACTGTTATCAACGATGTCTCAATGAAGGGCAGCTTGGGGGTCATGACTCATGCCGTCGAAAGACCGTTCTAACGCGCCGCCGCCAAATCCCGAAGCTTCGCCGGCCGAAGGCAAGCCCGCAGGTTCAGATGCCGACTGGCCCCGGCTGCTCGCGCGTGTGATGGAAGGAATAGTCACCGCCGAGCTGCACGAGTTCGAAGACAACCTGATGGCCTTTCTCGATTCCGCCGTCGCCGATGCCTATGCAACCTTCTTCTGGATATGCGCACGAGTCATAGGCGCGGCTTTCCTGCTGACGGGGCTAGTCCTGTTTCTGGGGATTTTTCTTCAATGGTGGGCGGCGTTCGGGTTGGTCGGGGTAATAGTTATCGCGCTAGGCGCGCTCGCGAGACTCAGTCGTGGCTCACGCAGGCGCCGGCCACGTCGATAGGATTGCGGGCCCGGGCGCGATGGTCGGCAGTTCGGGAATTTGCCATCGTCATTCGCCTTCGCGTATCTCTAATACTCTGAGGCCGTTGGCTTCATGCGTTATTTTTCCGATTTGACAGGTAATATAATTCGACGACTTCAACCGCGGGAGACAGCCGATGTCACATTGGTACGAAGACAATTCGCGTTCGATTGGACACACGCCGCTGGTGCGGCTCAACCGCGTCACCGACGGGGCGCCGGCCATTGTTCTCGGCAAGATCGAAGGACGCAATCCCGCGTACTCCGTCAAATGCCGAATCGGGGCGGCGATGGTCTGGGACGCCGAGAAGCGCGGCCTGCTCGGACCCGGCAAGGAGTTGGTGGAACCGACCAGCGGTAACACCGGTATCGCGCTCGCGTTCGTCGCGGCGGCGCGCAAGATCCCGCTGACGCTGACGATGCCGGATACAATGAGCCTCGAGCGCCGCAAATTGCTCCTCGCCTACGGCGCCAAGCTGGTGTTGACCGAGGGCGCGCGCGGCATGACCGGAGCGATTTCGAAGGCTGAGGAGATCGTGGCGTCGGCGCCCGATCGCTACGTCCTGTTGCAGCAGTTCAAGAATCCCGCCAATCCAGCGATCCACGAAGCTACCACCGGCCCGGAAATTTGGAATGACACCGACGGTGCGGTCGATATTTTCGTGGCCGGGGTAGGCACTGGCGGCACTATCACCGGCGTCTCGCGCTACATCAAGAAAACCAGGGGCAAAGCGATCGTCACGGTCGCCGTCGAGCCGAGCGCGAGTCCCGTCATCACGCAGCGGCGGAGCGGCCAGCCGCTGAAGCCCGGCGCGCACAAAATTCAGGGCATCGGCGCGGGGTTCGTGCCGGAGAATCTGGACCTCTCGCTGGTCGATGTCGTCGAGCAAGTCAGCAACGAAGAAGCGATCGAGTACGCGCGCCGACTGACCCGCGAAGAAGGAATCCTGTCGGGCATTTCGTGCGGTGCCGCCGCCGCGGTCGCCGCGCGCATCGCCAAGCGTCCGGATAACAAGGGCAAGACCATCGTCGTCGTACTGCCCGATTCCGGCGAACGCTACCTTAGCACCGCGCTGTTCGAAGGGATCGCGTAGGTAAAGAGCCTGAGCACGACGTCAGACAAAACCGCGGCCGCGCTAAACCATTCGCACTGGGGCACCTTCGAGCCGGTCGTCGTCGATGGGCGCGTGACGGAAGCGCGGCCGTTCGCGCGAGATCCCGATCCGTCGCCGCTCCTCGCCTCGATTCCAGACGCCTTGCATCATCCCAGCCGAATTGCGCGGCCCGCGGTGCGCGCAGGATGGCTCGAGCACGGGCCCGGCGGTGCGCGCGATCGGCGCGGTGCCGATCGGTACGTGTCTGTGACATGGGAACGCGCGCTCAATTTGATCGCCGGCGAACTCAAGCGCGTGATTCGCGATCGCGGCAACCAGGCAATCTACGCCGGCTCATACGGATGGGCCAGCGCCGGCCGCTTTCATCATGCGCGCACGCAATTACAGCGCTTCCTCGGCGGCATCGGCGGATTCACCGGAGCGCGCGATACCTACAGCAACGCCGCGGGCGCCGTGCTCGTGAAGAACGTGCTCGGCAGTCTGCAGGCGATGAACGGTCCCGGCACCAGTTGGAAGAGCATCGCCGATCACGCGGACCTGGTCGTGATGTTCGGCGGGATGCCGACGCGCAACACTCAAGTCACACCCGGCGGCGTCGGCGAGCACACGACGCGCGGCTGGCTCGAACAGGTCAAGGCCGCGGGCGTCGAGTTCTGCAACATCAGTCCGATGCGCGACGATGCCGCCAGCCTGCTCGACGCGGAGTGGATTGCGCCGCGCCCGCACAGCGACACTGCGCTGATGCTTGCACTCGCGCATACGCTGATTGTCGAAGGGCTGCACGACGCCGACTTCCTCGCGCGCTACTGTGCCGGCTTCAATCGCTTCCGCGACTATCTGCTTGGTGCGGAAGACGGTGTCGCGAAGTCTGCCGACTGGGCCGCCGCTTTGAGCGAAATATCCGCCGACAGAATCCGCGGGCTCGCGCGCAGGATGGCAGCCTCGCGAACTTTCATCAACGTCAACTGGTCTCTGCAGCGCGGCGATCACGGCGAGCAGCCGATCTGGGCGGCGATCGCGCTGGCGGCGGTGCTCGGACAGATCGGCCTCCCGGGCGGAGGTTTCGGCTTCGGCTACGGCAGCATGGAGGGTCTTGCGAGCCTGTTGCCCGAAATGCCTGTCCCGACTCTGCCACTTGGCCACAACCCGATTCGCAGCTTCATCCCAGTGGCCAGAATCGCCGACCTCCTCCTCAACCCCGACCAGCCGTTTCAGTACAACGGGCAGGATCTCATCTATCCCGATATCGATCTCGTCTATTGGTGTGGCGGCAACCCGTTTCACCATCATCAGGATCTGAACCGCCTCATCCGCGCGTGGCGCCGGCCTTCGACGATCGTCGTCCACGATCCGTGGTGGACCGCGACCGCGCGTCATGCGGATATCGTGCTGCCAACCACCACGACACTCGAGCGCGACAACGTCGGCGCCAGCGCGCGCGATCGATTCATCATTGCTATGAAGCGTGCGATCGAGCCGGTTGGTGAAGCGCGCGACGATTTCGCAATCTTCGGCGATCTCGCGGATCGATTCGGCACTCGCGATTCCTTCGCCGAATGCCGCACCACTATTCAATGGTTGCGGCATATCTATGAGGCGGCGCGCGAACGCGCGAGTCCCCACGTCTTCGCATGGCCGGACTTCGACGAGTTCTGGAAGCGCGGCTACATCGAAGTTCCCGAGGCCTCAACCCCGCACGTGCTGTTCGAGGAATTCAGGATGAATCCCGACGCCAATCCGCTGCCGACGCCTTCGGGCAGAATCGAGATCTTCTCTGAAAAAATCGCTAGCTATCATTACGACGATTGCCCCGGACATCCCACTTGGCTCGAGCCGGCCGAATGGCTGGGCAGCGCCGCCGCGCGTGTGTATCCGCTCCACCTCCTCACCACGCAGCCGAACACGCGTTTGCACGGCCAAATGGATATGGGACGCCTCAGCCAGCAGAGCAAAGTCGCGGGGCGCGAGCCGATGCGGATTAATCGCGGTGACGCTGATGCGCGCGGGATTTGCGACGGCGATGTCGTGCGGGTCTTCAATCGGCGCGGCGCTATCCTGGCAGGCGCGGTGCTGACCGATGACATTCGCCCCGGCGTGATTCAAATTTCAACCGGCGCGTGGTACGACCCCGCCGAACCGGGAGTGATTGGCAGTCTCGACAAGCACGGCAACCCCAACGTACTCACGCTCGACAAGGGAACCTCGAGCCTTGCGCAAGGCCCGAGCGCTCAGACCACGCTCGTCCAGGTCGAGAAATACGCTGGCGATCCCCCGCCGGTCAGCGCCTTCAACCCGCCGCTGATCTGATCAGCTCGCAGCCGCGTCCTTGTACTTCGGCGACGACGCCTTCATGAAGCGCAGCAGCATCCTCATCTCGGCGACGCGCTTGCCGTCCGCTTCGTTCAGCGCGGTCTCGAACCACATGTATTCCGTCTTTGGACTCTGGCCGAGCGCCACAATGCTTCCGCCGACCCGATACAGATGTTCGACCATCACAGGCCCGTTGATGTTGCGCAGTTCGATCGCGCCGAATAGTCCCACCGCCTGCCCCAGCTTGCCGCGCAGAGTCGCAATCGATTGCGAGTAGAGTAGCTGCACCATCGTGGCCGGAGTCGCGATCGCACCGCCCCACGGCGAAGGCTTCGCGTACCATTCCAGCGGTTCGGTGATGACCTTCATCCGTTCGGCCATCGCATTCCTGGGCAGAAACGCGTCGCACTCCTCGAAACGATGGCCAACTTTGAGCCCGCCGAGAATTCGCAACTGACCCGCGTCAAAGCGATCGAGCGGACGCCGCAGCAGCGCGCTGGGCTCTTCGGGACTTCCAACCGACGCGGTGCCCTCAGCCACGCGCATGCCATCGTCACGCTCGATCCAGATATCTACCTGCGCGTTGGTCGCGTCGAGCGGCGGTTCCTTGACAAACGCGCGTACCGCCTCGCGGTCGGTCGTCGCGTTCAGGAAGTAAGTCGAGATCGTTCCGTGCTCAAACCATCGCTTGCCGAACGCCTTCAGCAAGAGCGGCGGGAACAGTTCGAGATGAATGGAGCCGGCGACGGTGCCGCCGCGAAAGCCAAGCTTGGTTGCCGTCGCGTCATCGTGGATGCTGCCGGCGATTTTGCTGGCGTTGTTGACGGATCGCCGCAGCGGGCCGATCAACACGTGATCGCGCAGTTCGATTTCGGAATTCATGATGTTGTCCTCGAAGCCGATTCAAGCACGGCGTCACAGCAGTCGGCAAACTTCCAAAGCGGGCGCCCTGTAGCGCTTCTCGATTCATTTGTTCGAGTGCTAATTTCGGCGCGTGGCACCCTCATCAGCGATGGAACCCGTGGCGTGGACGCGCGAGCTTCTCGCTTCGCTTGGCTGCGCGGACACTTCAAATCAACTCGCGCTGCAAATCACCGGATGCGACCCCGTAATCGCAACTCGCTTTCGCGCCGGTGAAGCCGCGGCCAGTGTGCTCGCCGCGAATGCAGCCGCGGCGGCGAACCTGTGGTGCGCGCGCAGCGGCCGTCCGCAGCGCATCGAGGTGGACGTTCGCGCAGCCGCGGCGTCGCTCGTGTCGTTCGCGTACTTGAGATATCAGGGTGCGTCGCTCGATCGGCGCGGGCAAGCGACCACCGCGCTCTACCGGGCGCGCGACGGCCGATGGATTCATCTGCACGGCGGATTCAGTTCGCGCGAAGGCACCCTCGCGCTTCTTAACTGCGCCGACGAGGCCGGCGCGATCGCAGACGCGGTCGCGTCGTGGGACGCGCAGGCGCTTGAAGATGCGCTCGCGGATCGCGGCGTGTGCGGTGCGAAGCTGCGCAGCGCCGACGAATGGCGTGTTCATCCGCAGGGAATCGCGCTCGCGGGAGTTCCGGTGGTCGAAATACTTCGCCTCGGCGACGCACCGCGCGAGCCAATTCCGGGACCGCGCGCCGATGAGCGCGGCGCGCGGCCGCTGTCCGGCGTGCGCGTGCTCGATCTGACGCGCGTGCTGGCGGGACCGACCTGCGCGCGGACGCTCGCCGAGCATGGCGCCGAGGTGCTGCACGTCCGAAGTCCCAGGCTGCCGTCGATCGAGCCTTTCGTCATCGATACCAATCCGGGCAAGCGTTCCTGCTTTCTCGACCTCGATCGCAAGGAGGACGCGCAGCAATTGCGCGCACTGGTGCGAGACGCGCACGTCTTCTCGCAAGGCTACCGGCCCGGCGCTCTCGCCCGGCGCGGTTTCGCTCCTGAGCAGTTGGCGCAGATGCGCCCGGGCATCATCGCGGTCTCCATCGACTGCTACGGACATGAAGGTCCATTTGCGCAACGACCCGGATGGGAGCAGCTCGCGCAGACCGTTACCGGCATGGCGCTCGAGCACGCCGGCGGCGAGCAGCCCGCGCTGGTGCCGGCTGCGATCAACGACTACACGACCGGCTATCTCGGCGCGCTTGGCGTGATGTGCGCGCTCGCGCGCCGCACCACCGAAGGTGGCAGCTGGCACGTTCGCGTATCCCTCGCGCGCACTGCGATGTGGATCATGTCGTTGCCGCGCACCGCGCCAGATGGAAAACCCGGAGGTTTCGATGCGGCGACGATTGCGCCGTGGATCATCGAAATGAACACGGCCTGGGGACCTCTGACGCGGCTCGGGCCGATCGCGCGGATGTCGGAAACACCGCCCCGATGGGTTCTTCCGCCCTCGCCGCTCGGCAGCGATTCACCCGCCTGGAGTTGACGACGCTCAAGCGGACCGCCGTGCGCCATCAACACAACCCATGTCCCCGTTGACACGGTGCAAGAGTCCAACGACGCGCTGATGGCGAATCGTCTAGCTCGAGCGGCGCGCTTTGGAGAGTTCGCGGCTGGACTTCGAGTCGCGATAGATCAGCGGTTCGCCGGCGGCGGAATCCTCGCGCATCGACTCGACGATCGCATGATGCGGTGACAGGCGGCAGATCGGATCGGCCTCGGTGGCACTTCCCGCCAGCATAAAGGCCTGGCATCGGCATCCTCCGAAATCGATTTCCTTCCTGGCGCAGCTGCGACACGGCTCCACCATCCAGTCGCCGCCGCGAAACGCGTTCATCGCCGGCGAGTCGCGCCAGATCTTTTCCAACGCGCCGCCGCGCACCGAATCGAACCGCAGCCCCGGGATCACCGACGCGGCGTGGCACGGCATCACTTCACCGTTGGGGTTGATGCAGATGTAGCTGCGGCCCCATCCACCCATGCATGGCTTCGGCTCGCCCGAGAGATAGTCGTTCTGCACGAATGCGATTTCGAGCGTGCCGCTATATTTCGCGATCGCTTCGCGCGCGATTTCCTCCGCGCGATCGTATTGCTCGCGCGTCGGCATCAACTCCCGCCGATTCTCAGCCGCCCACGCATAGAACTGCGTATTCGCCAGCTCGAGCCGGTTCGCTCCGAGCTCGAGTGCGATTGCGATGAGTTCCGGCACTTCGACAATGTTCAGGCGATGGATCACTACGTTGAGCGTGAGCGGAAAGCCAACTTTGCCTATGAGCCGGGCAACTTCGAGTTTCTTCCGATGCGATCGGACGCCGGCGATCAGTTCGGCGCTCTCGCGCGCGGCGCCCTGGATGCTCAGTTGAATATGGTCGAGACCCGCTTCGCGAAAGCGCCGCAGCTTGTCCTCGTCGAGCAGCGTGCCACCTGTTATCAGGTTGGTATAAAGATCGCGGCCGCGCGCGTGCTGAATCAGCTCGACCAGATCGTCTCGAAGGGCGGGCTCGCCGCCCGACAGATGCAACTGCATGACGCCCAGTTGCGCGGCTTCGGAAAAAACCCGCCGCCACTCATCGGTCGAAAGCTCCGCGCGCGAGCGGTGGAAATCAACCGGGTTGGAACAGTACACGCAGCGCAACGGGCATCGATAGGTAAGCTCCGCGACCAGCGTGTACGGACGCGGCACGGCGTTCATTGCAGCAACCCGCGCGCGCGAATCGTGTCGAGGAAGTGCATCACCTCGCGCATCAGCGTCCCGCGCTCGACACTGCCATAGTTCTTCGACAATAGTTCGACGATCTCGTTTAGCGAGCGTTCACCGTCGCACAACCGCACGATCGCTGCTCCCGTTTCGTTAAGCGCCAGCGCTGCTTCCGGAAACAGGATCAATTCCTGCTTCGCAACCGGGTCGAACTTGAGCCGCGCGCGCGCCGCCAGCCGCGGCCGCCATGCGTCGTCGGTGCTCATCACAGCTTCCGCTCATCATGCCACAGCGGCGGCAGATATCCGGGCGAAACATACGCATAGTGAATCGCGTCGAGCAGCCCCCAAAGGATGTGGCACTTGAGCGTGAGTGCTCCGGCGGCGCGATCCTGCGTCTCGCGCGTCGTGCAATGCGCTACGACGTACTGCAAGCCGAACTCCGAGTCGCGCGGCGCCTGCACCAGTCGCCCGCGAAAATATTCCAGGCCGCGGCTGTCGAGCCACGGATATAGCTGCTCGAGGACGCCGATCCGATCGGCCATCAACGTCGGCGCGAACAACTCCGTCAGCGACGACGCGACCGCCTCGGTCAGCGGACGCGACGCGCACAGATGCAGGTAAGCGTCCACCGCGAACCGAACTCCCGGCAGCACGTAGCGCAGACTCGCGACGTCGGCAACGGTGAGCCCCGCGGCCTCCGATAATTTGTACCACTTGCGGATTCCGCCCTCGCTATCGCCGACGCCGTCGTGGTCGGTGATCCGCGTGATCCACGCGCGGCGGAATTCCGGGTCGTCGGCCTTGGCCAGGATCAGCGCGTCCTTCTTGGGAATCGTCCACTGGTAGTAGAAGCGATTTTCGATCCACGCCTGCAACTGCCGCCTCGTCAGTTTGCCCTGATGCATCAGCAGGTGGAACGGATGCTTGTCATGATAAGCCGCCGCGCCGATCGCACGCAGCCGCGCGACGAATTTTTCCGGCGAGTCGGGTTTGCTCTCGGTCATGTCATTCGCACCGCGCCGTCAGACTGTGAAATCCATGCCGTCTTCGGCCGCTTCCCATCCAGCTTGTTCGATCTCGCGGCGCTCCGCCGAGTCTTCTGCGAGAATGGGATTCGTGTTGTTGATGTGAGTATAGATTTTTCTAAGTCGAAGATCGCCGAGTCGCGCGAGACTGCCACTGGGACCCGAGATAGGTATATGACCCATCGCCGACGCCGTCCGCGTCCCTGCGCCGCGAATTTCCATCTCGTTGTCCGACCAGAAACTGCCATCGAACAGAAGACAGTCGCACGCGGCCGCCGCCGCGATAAGGCTCTCATCGATCTTCTTGATCGCCGGAACATACAAGAGCGACGCGCCGGTCGCGCTGTCGATGAGCTTGTAGCCGACCGCGGCTCCATCGCAATTGGCAGGAGGGGGTTTCACATAGCTGGGAACTTTGCCGCTCACGAAGATCGCTTCGAGGGTAAGACCACCTCCGATGGTTTCGGTTTTGCGATCTTCGAGGGTGATCACGCGAAATTTGTCCGGCGAATTCAACCCGCCAAAAACGGGATTGGCTGCGAACACCCAATCGTAAACCCGCGACGTGCAATATAGCCGCACCGGTTGCGCTTCACGCAGCGAAAGCAGGCCGCTGACGTGATCAAGCTCCGCATCCGAAAGCAGGACCGCGCCGATAGCCGATCCTCTCACGCCGCCTTTCGGCAGCAGGTCGGGAAATGAAAATATTTGCGATCGAAGGTCGGGACTCGCGTTCAGCAGCGACCATCGCAACCCGTCCGCACTAACTGCGACCGAGCATTGCGTCCGTGCTTTCGCTCGAATCGACCCCGCTCGCACGCCGGCGCAATTGAGACAGTTACAGTTCCACTGCGGGAACCCGCCGCCGGCAGCGGAACCAAGGATATGTACCCGCACGAATGCCGGTCTTAGGATTCCTGGTTGGTTGCTGAACCGTCGTCGCGAATCAACGGTTGCTTCAGGATGCGCCTGGGGTCGTCGGCAAGCGCCGAGCTGTAGCAGTTGATCTCCGCGTCCATCCGGATCTCGACGAACTCCGGCTTCTTCCAATCATTCATATTTCCACCCCCGGATTGCCCCAGAAATTTCTACACCATCCGCTTAATTGAAGGCAACGAGCCTCTACGTTATGGCGATCCGGCGAATTTGGCATACTTTAGACACCTACATTCGAGGTGACCATGAACGCCGAAGGAACAGTGGAACCGGGGTTCGAGAAAGTGCGCGACGCGTTCGCGGAAGCTCAAGCTCGCGACGAAGGTGGCGCGCAGCTGTGCGTGTATCGACACGGCACGAGAGTCGTCGATATATGGGCGGGAAACGATAAACTCCGCAACCGTCCATTCACCGCCGATACAATCACGATATTGATGTCCTGCACCAAAGCGGTCACCGCCGTCTGCGTGCACATGCTCAGCGAGCGCGGGCTCATCGACTACGACACGCCTGTCGCACGCTATTGGCCGGAGTTCGCAGCGAAAGGAAAGGCCGCAATCACGGTTCGCGACATCCTCACTCACCGCGCGGGCCTGATGGGCTTCGACGAGGAATCGGGAATATCGGGGCCGGCGCTCTTCGACTGGAATCGATGCACCGCGACGCTCGCGGGCATGGAGCCATGGTGGCAGCCGGGCTCCGCGTACTTCTACCACGCTTTGACCTTTGGCTATCTGGCCGGCGAGCTGGTCCGGCGCGTCTCCGGAAATACCGTCGGCGAGTTTGTCGATGCGGAAATTGCCCGGCCGCTCAAGCTTGATTTGTGGATCGGACTTCCGCCCGAGCAGGAGCATCGCGTAGCGCCACACATCGTCCCCGCGGGTCAGTTGAGCGAGGAACAAGCGCGCGCGCTCTTCTCCAGCCTTGGGATGGATATGAATTCTCGCCCGGTGCGCGCGGCGTTCAACATGCTCGTAAGCAGCTCCGACGGTCTGAATCTCATCAACACGCCCGAGGCTCACGCCGCACAACTGCCCTTCGGCAACGGCATCGCGAATGCGCGCTCGCTGGCCCGGATGTACGCCGCCTGCATCGGCGAATTAGATGGCATCCGCCTGCTGACACCCGCAACGATCGAGCTTGCACGTGAATCGCAGAACGAGGCTCTTGGCGCTCCGGCTCCGCTGATGCCGATGGCGGGGCCCGGGCCGCAGAGATTCGGCTTGGGCTTCGAGCTGCCGCGCGCGATCGAGCCCATGCTGGGTGCAGGTTCGTTCGGGCACGGAGGCGCGGGCGGCCGCATGGCCTTCGCGCATCCGGAATCCGGCACGGCGGTGGCCTATGTATGCAACAGCATGTTGTGGGACGGATTTAGCGGCCCCGACCAACGCTGGCTCGGCTGGACTAAAGCTTTGAGCGAGGCGCTCGGCATTTGACCGTAACCAGCTATGAATCGTCTTGTAAGGATCCCGCTGCAAGATGCGGAAGTATATTATCAACGCAACGTTGAGCTGGCGCTTGATCAGGACGCACTTTTACAACAACTAATCGCTGACACCCCCTGGCGTCAGGATAGGATTGTCGTGTGGGGGAAATTATATTCGCAGCCGCGCCTGGTGGCGTGGTATGGAGATCCGGACTGCTCTTACACCTATTCGGGCATTACGCTGGCGCCTCTGCCCTGGACCGATCTCTTACTCAATATAAGAAATCGAATCGAGACCGTAACCGGAGGCGCCTTTAACAGCGTGTTGCTCAATTACTATCGCGACAATCGAGATAGCATGGGACTGCACAGCGATGACGAGCCCGAGCTCGGAGAGAAGCCCGAGATAGCATCGTTGAGCCTTGGCGAAGAGCGAACTTTCACTATGAAGCATAAGACCAACAAGCTAGCCAAGGCCGTTCGATTGAGGCTGGAGTCGGGGAGCCTTCTGCTAATGAAAGGCGAGACGCAACGATATTGGAAGCACGGGCTATCGAAAGAGACGCGTCAATGCGGAGCCCGCGTCAACTTGACGTTTCGCCAGATTGTTTCGGCGTGAAACCTGATGCTGCAGAAAAGACCGCTGTGATCGGAATAGGGTACGTCGGCGCGCTGATTCACCATCAGCTCCAGGTCTGCTGAAACACTCCGCGCTGCTAAGTTAGCTGCCACTATGTAGTCAATCCACTCGGGACGCCCTGCACGAGGGTTCGCAGTCGTACCGCAGTTGCTCAGCCTACGCGCCTCGGCGGTAAGATCCGTCCCTAGCGCGGCGATGTGTGAATAGAGAGACTCGTGAGCGTCGGTGTTGAAATCTCCGGCAACAATCGCGGGTACTGATGAATCGAAGTTGGAAACGACCTTAACCAGGTCGATTAGCTGCGCTTCACGAATTTCGAAATATACGTTGCCCGAATATTGCGACTGGAGATGAGTGTTGACGGCGCGGATGCGCTGTTCGCCGCGCTCTAGTTCAACTGTCAAAACGCCCTTTCCGCCAAGTCCATCGCCTTCCCAGATTTTCCATATCGGGGCGCTTGCGGTGAACGCATGAAACTCTGGCGCGCAGGTCGCACGCCATCCCGCCGACGCTCCGATGAAGGCAAGCAACCCGCCCTTGGGACCGCCTCCTTTGTGCTTGATACAGATAGGAACCCAATCGGGACGCAGTGCGACGGTAAGGCGTTCGACATGGGAACCGAGCCAAACTTCCTGCAGTAACACGAGGTCCGGCGCTAGCTCGCGCACTTTCGCGCTTACGCGATCCATCCGACCGCCGGGATCCTTCGATAGCGGCCACGCTAGTCCATGGAGGTTCCATGACAGGACCTTGAGGCAAATCTCGCTCATCGATGCTGTCTAGTTCCGGCGTTCCCCGTTGTCGGGTTCGAGAAACATTGGGAACCTCGACTCTTATCAGAGTCCGCATACGCTGACATATCGCCTGGAAATATCCACCGCCCAGACGCGTATCCGCACGCCGCATTCTTCTGACTGGCGAGCAGTTGGTGTAGGCTCGGGGCCGCCTGCTCGGCTGAAGTTGGTGACCCAGATGGCACGAAAGCAAGACCTGCTCCCAGCGCGCGCGCCGCTGCCGAAATTCGCCGATACCGTCGTGATCGGTGGTGGCACCGCCGGCGCGGCGATCACGGGTCTGCTCGCGGAAGACTCCGGGCAATCAGTGCTGTTGCTCGAGGCCGGTCCGGATTACGGTCCGTTCGTCGCGGGACGATGGCCGGCTGAACTTACCGATGCCGCCGTGATACCCACCTCCCACGATTGGGGCTACCACAGCGGCGAGCAATACCAGCGGCGCGTCATCGGTTTCGAGCGCGCCCGCGTGATCGGCGGATGCTCGTCGCATAACGGATGCGCCGCCATCTGGGGCAGCCGTCTCGATTACGACGGATGGGCCGCGCTCGGAAATCCGGGATGGTCAACCGGCGGACTGCGACCGCTGTTTCGCGCCGCCTCCGAGCGCCTGCGCGTTAGAATTCCGGGGCCAACCGAGATCGCTCCCTTTCAGCGCGCAGCACTGGACGCCGCGTCCGAAGCCGGAATCCCACGCGTCGCTGACCTGAACAATCTCGATGAGAACGTCGGCATGGCGCCGAGTCCGGTGAACATCGTCAACGGTGTACGCTGGAACACCGCCTTCGCTTATCTCGATCCCGTCCGGGATCGATCGAATCTGTCGATAGTCGGCGACTCGCCGTGCGATCGCCTCGAAATCAGGTCAGGACGCGTGAGCGCAGTCATCGTCGCCGGCCGCGAGGGAGTGGTTCGCGTCGAAGCCGGACGAGTGGTCGTGGCGGGCGGAGCCTACGGATCTCCGGTGATTCTGATGCGCTCAGGCGTCGGCGATCCGACTGAGCTTCACGCCGCCGGCGTCACGCCGACGCTCGACCTGCCCGGAGTCGGCCGCAACCTGCACGACCATCCGCGCGTATCGCTGAGCTACGCGGGGACGCGAGAGCTGGAAGAGTTGATGGCGGCGTTTGCGCGCGATCGCTGGATGCCCGAGGAGCAGACAATCGCCAAGACGCAATCCACGCGATGCAAGGACGGGTTTGATTTGCACATTTACCCGGTTGGCGGAAGGGACCCCACAACTCGAACAGGTTGGCGCTGGACCCTCGAGGTTGCGTGCATGACGCCGCGCTCGCGCGGCGCGCTCAAGATCGCGAGTGCCGATAGCTCTGCGGCGCCGATCATCGACCATCGCTACCTGTCCGACCCCGACCACCACGATTTGCGCGTGCTCGCCGACGGAGTCGCGCTCGCCCGCGAGATCGCCGCAAAGCCCGCACTCTCACGGCTGGTGGGCACCGAGTTTTCACCCGGCGGGCGCGCCGCGACGCGCACCGATATCGAGCGCTTCGTCAGCGCGAAATGTCTGCACTACTACCATCCCGTAGGGACCTGCAGGATGGGTGCGGCGGGCGATCCCTCCGCAGTCGTCGACTCGCGATGCAAAATTCACGGACTCGACAACGCTTACGTCGCTGACGCGTCGGTGATGCCGGTGATACCGCGCGCTAACACCAATCTACCCTCGCTGGTCGTCGGCGAGCGAATCGCGCGCTGGCTGCTCGAGCGCTAATGACAGGTTTCCAACGAATTGCAAGGCGCACGCAACTCACTGCGCGAGAGCTATCGGTGGAAAATAGGTTCCTTCGGGCCGCCGCACCCACCAGGCGCCGGTAGCTTCCTTTTCTTGCGGGCTCGAGTAGCGATAGTCGTAGAGTACCGCCTCCACGTAGTGCGGCGGTTTACCAGGAAAGGGATTACTGCCGAGCAACGCCGTCACCTCCGGCGAATTTTCCAGCAAGCGCTGCAGGAACATCGAAAACCACGGACTTTCCGACGCCGTCCCCAGCGCGGCGAACCACATCTGCCAGTCCAGTCGCGGCTGATGCGGAAGGTTCCATCGCGGTCGCCGCATGACGTCGCCCGGTTTATATCTGAAGCCGTATTCGCGCCAGTGGATGCCGTCATCCGATCCTTCGATGATGATTTCCGGCAGCGTGGTCGTCATCACAGCAAACAGTCCGTACGTATTTACTATACGCAGCGGCGCTATCTCCCGATCGAGCCAGGCCGCCGGAACCGAGATTCGCCCGGTGAACACCGCATGAAGCTGCGCCGACCCGATGAACACAATCAACAGCGCGACCGCTCCGACCGCAAACGCAGCGCTCCTTCGCGGCTTGATATCGCGCACCTGATGTTGCACGAACCGGGTGACCCCAACCGGAATAATCTTGCGCAGCGCGGCATCGTCAAACAGCACCAGGCATAAGGCCATCGTCAGGAGATTGAAAAAAGCGTAATTGCCGGTGAGCAGGATCACCAGTTGCAACAACAAAAAGCCGAACGCCGCGACGAACCTGAGCCGCCGCGGACAGAAAATCAAAAACGGCAGCGCCAGTTCGACGACCAGGGTCGCCACCGTCAACGCTGTCAGTACCTCGTGCGGCAGATGATCAGCGTACCAGGCCAGCGGCGTCGGCAACGGCTCGGTCTGAAAATAGTAAGAGAGAGCGCTGAGGTTAGCCCATGTGCGATCGCCGCTAAGCAGCTTGACCGCACCCGACAGAAACATGAAGCGGAACAGCAGCCATCGCAACAACCAGATACCGGGCTTGGTCGCGATGCTCAAGAGAAGCGCAAGAAAACCAGTTTCGAGCAATAGCAGGTCCCACTGAAAGCCCATGAACTCCTGACCGGCGTAAAAGAGCGAAAGATACAGCGCATACAGAAAAAACAAGCTTAACCGTGGCGTCACATTGAATATCAGCAACAGCGACACCGCCGCTCCCGACCAGCATGCGGCCTGAATCGCAAAATCACCCTGGTCCAGCCAGAACACCATCGGAAACCGCCAATAGCCGTATCCGCCGAGCTGGCTCCGGACGGCGTCGGTGAATCCGGATAGCGGCAGGATACCGTGGCTGCCGATCAGTCCCAGCGCCTGCACGCGAAATGAAACAAAGGCCGCGAGATAAATCAGTCCCATGGACCGCAGAAACAGCCATGAAACCAGATCGTAGCGCGGCGCCTCGTAGTCGCGCCCCCATAGCCACAGACTCGGGCGATAAAACGCGGAACGGTGCGATGCGACAAACGCGTACAGGCGCTCGGCGATTGCGGCAAAACCGGGAAGACGCCGATAGAGCGAGAGCCAGAAGCCCTTGCCGCTGGCGTGACTTAAGGTAAGCAGCGCGGCTTCGGCACCGCTGGCGATTTTCCCGTCGAGCGCTACGTATTGGACGGCGCGTTGAAAAGCGGCCAGAGGAATTTCCGGATATTGTGCCGCGACTTCCTGATACGGCGCGTACGTTACGCGATCGCCGGTAAGTCCCTGCCAATAATGCACCCAATAAACGCAAAACCCACAATCGCTGTCATAGATGAGCAGCGGTCGTGGGCCGGCCATGTTCGCCGTTTGCATAACTGCCTGACTATGCGCGAACGCCCAAGATAGGACTCGCACCCCGGCACTTATCCGCCGGGTATCTCTGGATTCAGGAGCCAGACGGCAAGGGTTCGAGTGCGCTTTTTCGGCGCCTTGTCGATGATCCTACCGGTGCTTGCGCGGTGGCTTACGGTCCCATCCTGCATCTGTCCTTTGGGCAACCCGCCGGCCTGGTCGCGCGATTGCGCTATACGTCATTTTTTGTCGACCGTAGGACATGAATTCGTCGTATCCGGTTGTTTCGTGTACGCGCACTGGTCGCCGGCTAAAGTAGAGCTTACCAGATTGTAATTGACGTCCCACTTGAACGGGTCGTCCGGATTGACAAAGCTGAATGGCGACGGCATCGGCCGCTGATTAGAACCGTCGGCAATGAAGCATTTGTCCTTATCGCTTGGACCGCATGCGACAGGAAACGTGACCTGGAAGGCCGGACAGCCCGGCGCTGGACAGTCTATAAACCGGGGCGGACAGCCGTTCGGATCCGAACAATTGAGCGGAGAAGGCTCAATCGACCAATCGCATATGGTCTTACCCGCGGGATCGGTTTGACTGCACAAGCTGGCATAGGGGCCGTTCGGATTGCACTGACAGCGATTGGCGCTCGCGCTCCAGCTGCACATCGTAGAAGGCTGGCAGTATTGTTTACCCAGCGATCCCGACCCGTTTGCGACCGGTGCCTTCAAGCTATATTGGCCGGCTATTTGAGACAGCTTGGTCCTGAGAGTCAGGATGCCGGTTTTGGGATTGTACTTGCTGGTCCACGCTCCACTCTTCGCATCATCCGTTGAAGCTGGAGTGAAGTTAAACGGCAAGGTTAATCCCTCGTAGCCATAGACTACATTGGTAGCCGCGAAATCCTTGCCGTCTGTTTCCGGCAGGTTCTTACCTACAAACAACTGATAAGTCTGCTGCGTGTCCGGCTGCGTAAAGAGAAAAAAGAGATCGTAAACATTGCCGCCGGCAAAGACATTGAAACTTTGGAAAGGTGGTACCGCGTTCTGTTGGCTCCTCTTCGAGAGCGTGGTGTTGATGTAGTACACACCGTGATTTAGGGTTAGAGCGCTGCGCTGCCAATTGTTCTGGCCCATCATCCGCTTCAATTGTATGTTGATGTCTTCCTTTTCTCCTGCCGTCAGGAGCTGTCGATAGAGCTGTACGCCGGGGCATCCGTAGTTGGGAGGTGACGACGTACAGACGCTGCCCCAATTGGTATCGCCCGGGCAGAAACTCGGAGATCCATCCATCGGAGGAGGCGGCGCGTCTTTCGCGCATTCGGGATAAATCACTGTGCTTACATATTCGTAGGGGCTGGTCTTGGCGGTAGCCGGCAAGCACTTCGGCGCGTATGCGCTCTTATGAGTCGGATAATCCGAAGCGCATTCCCAGGCTTCGGTCGGCGCTTTGAAGAAATCCGCCTTGTTGACCGAGATTGTGTCATTCATGCCTGGCGTTGCCATCGCTGTTGGCGTGGGGAGACCGACCGGGCTGGTCAAGCCGGTGAGTGTGCCGTCATCGTCGTTCAACACCGTCTCGCGATCGATGTCGGTAAAACCCTGGAAATAATTGTCGTTCCAGGTGCAGTAATGTTTTTTTGTCTCCGCTAAATCGGTTTTGAAGCTCAAGGGGCCGGTTCCTGCTTCAGAGTCGGTTTGAAAAAATGGATCGGTGACAAAGTGGCGGATGTCAACGCCGCTGAAGAACAGATTGACTGAATGAAAAGCCGGCGCATAGTAGAAGCCGTTGGGCTGTTTCCAGCCAATGGCCGCGTTGGGCTCATAGCAGCGATCGGCGCTGGGGTCCGGCTGGTTATTCTTCAGCGGCTTGTAGGCGCGTAGGCCGTTAACCCCGCCACTAATGAAACCTGCAAACTGACAGGGATTGCCGGCTTCGTTGCTGGGCTTGCATTTGCCGCCCTTGGTATCTAGAACCTTGCCGGTCGCAGTTCCGTCGTCGGTCAGAAAGGTCGGATGAATGTCGAGATAGGCGTTGGAATCCTGGAAGATAGGTCCGTCATACACGCTGAACAGTCGCTGGAAACCAAAAAAGTTGCCGGCCTGAAAGCTCACCCCGTCGCTCTGCGACAGACAGTAAGCATTGTTGGAATTACCATTGAAGGGATCGGCCGCGCAGGTCAATCCGCTGATCTTGCTGGAATCACCTGTCCCGATCGTGGCCTTGAATGGATTGAAAGGTCCCGCGTTGGATGCGTAAGGATTTGCGGCGAGCGCACTGTTATTTGAATTCTGCCATTGCGAACTGCCGATAAATGCTGTTTGCCGCACCAATCCCCAATAGCCCGGAAACACTGAAGCAGCGTCGTAACCGCCACTTGTGACCATATTGAGGCCGGCGTTCTGCGGATCGCTGATGACGCTGTTGACTGCCAACGACCACAGCGATCTCAACCACACGGCCGCGAAGCCACCCTCCGCCCAGTTGAACGCGGTCGTAAACCCGTCGAGCACGACCACGTCGCAATTGGCTTCCTTACTTGACGCGCAGATTTGAACCGCCGAGCAATCGGGGTTGACGCTGTTCGGATTATCGGCATCCGGACAACGCGTCGGCACGCGCAGGCCCGTGGTAATCGGCCAGTAAGTCGTGTCGGACGTCGCAGGGGCCTGGGGCGAGGGCAACATCACCAGCGTGGAGTTTTGCGATTTCAGCCACGCCGGATTTATCTGGTTGACGCCGTTGCAGGCGTTGATAGCGCCAACCTCGACAAAACCTTCCATGGCGGAGGTGCAGGAATTACCGACGAAGCTTTGCAGAGGGGTTACACCGGCCCTCCCAATCCCCTGTTGCTCGCTGGCGTATCCGTACCATTTCTCAGTCTGCGAGGGACCGCTAATCGCGCCCGGCACGAACCAGTAACAGGCGCCGCAGGTCGCGGCGCCGGCCGCCAGGTTGTACTGGAAGTCATTCATGCCGTTCATGATCCAGAACACTGACGGATTCTGTGAGTCCGAGTAGTAAGGAAGGTTGCTGTAGCCGCTGACACAACCAAGCGGATTAGCTTGTGAGCAGCCGTCGGGCACAGGTGCTGTAGCCGTCAGGATACCCGGAACCATCCGCGGGTTCTGCGGATTGGCCTTGTCGGCCGTTAGCCCATTGGCCACCGCGCCGCGCGCGAAAACTCCAAGGTTGGCGTATAGCTGATTGCCGGTCTCGGTGCCGTCTTCGAGATAGTAGCCATGGCCGATGGATTCATAACCCACATTGCGCGCCAGCCGAACACCCTGGGTTGCGTGAATCACGATCCAGCGCGTCATCGAATCCCACACCGAAGAGTCCTTCACAAAGGTGGTAGGCTGGCTGCCGCTTACCCCGACCGGCACTTGCCGCGCCATGTGAAAGTGCACCGGGTAGTGCATGATCGCGCCGCCTTGGCCGAGTTGATAGAACTCGGCGCCTTGCACCTGGTAGAGCAGGAAGCCCTGGCGCACGAGGGTGTGGCCGCCAAAGTAGTTGTCGGGATTCCCGGGATTCACCGTGAAGGGCGCCCCCGGCGTATCGCCGTCCGAGATAATCCGGATGCTGCGCGACAGCAATCCCACTGCGGCGCGCATCTCGGCCGCCGGGGGGAAGTTCGGCCCCAGGCGTGAAATGCCGGGGAAGGTCGTATCGGACAGATCGAATTTTTGGCCGTTGTGCGGATACTGGACCGGGGCGTCAAGATTAATTGTCGTGACCTGGCCGTTGACAGATGTTCCGCTGATCTTCAGCCGCTCCGAGTGCCCGGGCAGGTAATCGGTGGTGGTCAGCACGATATTGTCGCCGTCCTGCCAGTTCTTAAGCGCGCCTTCGACTTGCAGCGACATATCGCCGGGCAGCGCATTTTTACTCAAGCGCACCCAGCTAGTCCCCGTGCAGGAGGGACTATCTTCCATGCATCCCGTCGCCGCAGTGGCGGTGTAGGTTGCGCCCTTCGCACCGAACATTTGCAGCGTGCCGCCGTAGGACACGGCCAGCACTTTGTGGCCAAAATAAGCGCCGGTGTTGCCGTTCGTCCTATCCAACGAATCCAGAATGTCATAGTCGTAGAAGCAATCGTTGACGTCTCCGGGTAACGCGGATGGCGTACAGGTACTCGGATTCATCATCCGCGTATTGGTTCCGAGCGGCGGACTCGGGATGCCGCAGTTCGCGGACTTGCATGTAACCCCGGGGTCACCCGGTGCTCCCCACAGGTGAATTGTCACCAGCCCGGTCCCAATCGGCGTCGTTCTGGATCCAGCGATCAAGGCACCGCCTTTTTCGACGACGATGTTCTCCGCGTAAAAATCGGTCAACGCGTCATCGAAGTTCAAACTGCCGCCGCTGGCGGCACTCGGCGCGGTATAAATATTGACGCTGTGGAAGTAGTACTTGAGTGACGGGAGGCTGGCGGAGCCCTTGACCTCGCACGGACCAGTGACTTCGAGATCCGTGGTCATCCCGCTTGCCGCATCGTTTGCCACCAACGGCTTGTCGTTATCGTCATCACAAGTCACGGTCGTAGCCATTGCGCGCACGGTGAAGAGCATCGCAACCAACAAAAAGGCCAGAAACAAAAGCGAAAGTTTTTTGGTAAGTTCGATTCGAGTCGGCGTCAACATTGCGATTTAGCACCTTGCAGATCGTGAACTGAATAATTTGCGTTGATGAACTGGAGCCAATGCTGGCTAATAAACGCCCAGATTATCGCCGTCACTCAAGATCATTGCAAACGGACTCATTTGTCTGTCAAACGAACGAAAAGTAATCGAACGCAACTCGGAGCTGAATTTAGCGGATAAACAATTGGCTGAATGACGATCAGCGGCAGCTGAATCACGGTTACGGGAAGGATACAGCCGAGGCAAAGCTCAGGGCCCTCACGAATCGCAAGTGATCTCTTGCGGCGCGAGGTCCTCCGGGAGCAACTTTGGAGACACGATGAGCACGTCTCAACAATCGACATCAGGGTCCGCGCGCAGAATCCAGTTCGCCTTCACCGACGAGCAGGAGCAATTCCGCTCGGCGGTTCGGCGATTTCTAAACGACAAATCTCCCACCACCGAGGTTCGGCGCCTGATGGCGACTGCCGAGGGTTACGATCCCGCCGTGTGGCGGCAGCTGAGCGAGGATCTGGCGCTGCCCGGTATCCACGTACCAGAGCAATATGGCGGCGCGGGGTTTGGCATGGTGGAGCTTTGCATCGTTACCGAGGAGCTAGGCCGCGCGCTGCTTTGCGCTCCTTATTTCTCCTCGGCCGTGCTCGCGGCCAATGCGATTCTAAGCGCCGGCACCGAGGCGCAGAAGTCTGCCTTGTTGCCGGAGATCGCAAAGGGGGCACGCCTGGCGACGCTTGCGGTCACCGAGCCCGACGGCAATTGGGATCCCGCCGGCATCAAGGTTGTCGCCACTCCCGATTCAGACGGCTACCGTCTGGACGGAGTCAAAAGTTTCGTCGTGGACGGCCACCTGGCGGAGCTGTTGATCGTCGCCGCACGCGCGCCGAAGACTACCGGCCTCGAGGGGTTGGCGCTGTTCACGCTCGATGCGAATGCAGCCGGCGTGGAGCGACGCCTTCTGGAATCGATGGATCCCACCCGCAAGATCGCGCGTATCGATTTTCGCGGCGCTCATGCCAAACTGCTCGGCAAGCTCGATGATGGTGCGGCGCCAATCCTCCGTACTCTCGATCGGGCGGCGATCGCGCTCGCCAACGAGATGGTGGGCGGCGCCCAGACCATGCTCGACTCGGCGGTAAACTATTCGAAGCTGCGGGTGCAGTTCGGACGGACCATAGGCTCGTTCCAGGCCATCAAGCACAAACTCGCCGATATGCTGCTGGACGTGGAGCTGGCCAAATCGGCGGCCTATTACGCGGCTCAAGCCAGCGCGGCCGACGATCCCGAGTGGCCCGCACTCGCCAGTCTGGCCAAAGCTGCCGCGTCAGAAACGTACCTCCATACTGCGGCCGAATGTATTCAGATTCATGGCGGCATCGGCTTCACCTGGGACAACGATACGCATCTCTGGTTCAAGCGAGCCAAAAGCTCGGAGGTGTTCCTCGGTCAGCCGAGTTATCACCGGGAACTCCTGATGCAACGTTGGGGAGTTTGAGCGATGAGCAAAGTCACCGAAGCCGAAGTCCGTGCCGAAGTGCGCGACTGGCTGGCGGCCAACTGGGATCCCGATATGCCGCTGGTGGAATGGCGCAGCAAGCTCGCCGACTCCGGATGGGGAATGCCGCAATGGCCCAAGGAATGGTACGGCCGCGGGCTTCCGCACGCGCTGGTGCGAGTGGTGGAGGAGGAGTTCGCCAACGTCGGCGCTGTCCGCGCCGCCAGCTCCGGAGTGCGATTGCTGGCCGCGGCAACCCTGCTCGAGCACGGATCGGATCAGCAAAAAAAGAAGTTCCTTCGCCGTATTCTCACCGGCGAAGACACCTGGTGCCAGTTCTTCAGCGAGCCGGGCAGCGGTTCCGATCTCGCCGGCGCCACCACCCGCGCGGACTTGAAGGGAGATTTCTGGATCGTCAACGGACAGAAGGTGTGGACGACCAGTGCACATCATGCCGACCACGGCCTGCTGCTCGCCCGCACCGATTGGGACGCGCCCAAGCACGAGGGGCTCTCGTATTTTGTGATCAACTTGAAACAACCCGGGATAGACGTGCAGCCGCTCAAGCAGATGAACGGCCACGCGTCGTTTAACCAGGTATTCTTCACCGACGCGAAGGTCCCGAAGGAGAATCTGGTCGGGCGCGTCGGCGATGGATGGAAGGTGGCGATTACGACGCTTGGCCCACGAGCGCCGCGGGGTCGAGGGGCTGCCGCGCACTGCCAAGGAGCGGGTCGCCCAAGGGGCGGATATATGCTGAAGAGCGAGCCGAAACCCAAAAGGCGAATCAGCCTTACACCTGGTATCCGCAGCGCGCCGGCCGCGTGGACCTCATCATCGATCGCGCGAAGGAGACCGGCGCGAACAAGGATCCATACGTCCGCCAGGAAATAGCCCGGCTGATGACCCTGGCCAAGTGCGCCGAGTGGACCGCACGCCGCGCGCGCGCTGCTCAACAACAGGGACGCCCGCAAGGTCCGGAAGGCTCGCTCGGCAAGCTCGCCGCCAGTCACGTTGCGCGCGGATGCGCTCGCGTACATACGCTGATTACGGGCACAGACGCGATGCTCACCGGACGCGAAAGTCCGCGCGAAGGAATCATCGCCGAAATTCTGGTCTCAGTGCCCGCCGTTTCAATCGCCGGCGGCACCGACGAAATCCAGCGCAACATCATCGCCGAGCGTGTGCTCGAGCTGCCCAAAGAACCCCGCTTCGACACCGGCCCATTCCGCAACGTGCGAAAGAATTAAGGGTAGTTATGGCATCAAAGTGAAGAGCGCCAAGTGAGCCATGCCCCGCAACTGCTGCTAATCGGCGCGGTCGGCACGGTTGGAGTGCTGCACACTATCGTTCCAGATCACTGGGTGCCGATAGCATTGATCGCGCGGCAACGCGGCTGGTCCAGGAGCGAGACCGCGCGCGCGTCACTCCAGGCCGGCATCGGCCACGTGATGTCAACCCTGTTGATAGCGGTAGTGGTGTGGATCGCCGGAGTTGCATTCGCTACACGCTTCGGCAAAATCGTGGACACTGCGACCAGCGTCGCTCTTATTGGCTTCGGAGGCTGGATTGCGCTTGGCGCGTTGCGCGAAATTCGATACGCCGATCTCCACAGTCATGCTGATAGTCATGGCCACAGCCATGGCCTCTCCTATTCGGAAGGCGGCGCGGATCTCTTTCATGGGCCAGAGCAACAGCGCTTCACTACCGATGAAGGCGAGCTGAAGCTATCCATTTTCGAGCGCGGGATGCCGGCGCATTTCCGCTTGTCCGGACTGCCGATCGACATCGCGAGAGTCGAAACGGAGCGCGACGACGGCGTGCGCCAGCTTTTCAGGTTCGAGAATTGCGGATCCTATTGGCAGTCGATCGAGGAAGTCCCCGAGCCCCATCAATTCGCTGTCGCCGTGATGGTCGATCACAGCGGCCATGCCCACGCGTTCGAGGGTCGGTTCATCGAGCACGCGCACGGCCCCGACGATCATTACCATGGCGACGATCACGGCCTGGGACCGCAGCACGACAAGCTGTACGCGCCAGATAGAGATACGCTGGTTGTCGAGCGGCACTCGCATACTCATCGGCATGGCATAGGAACACCCCACACACATTGGCACGACCATGATGCGGATACCCTGCATGTGGTGCTGGAAGAGATGGGAGCGCTTCCGCCGTTACACGACCACGGTCATAGGACTCCTGCCCGCACCGCCCTCCTGCTGATCCTCGGCTCGTCCCCGATGGTCGAGGGCATCCCGCTATTTTTTGCCGCGAGCAAGTACGGGTTCGGGCAAATCATCGCAATGGCCGCGGTCTTCGGCATCAGCACGATCTCAGCCTACGTCGTCCTCTGCGTCTATTCGACCGAGAGTTTGCAGCGAATCCGTTTCGGCGCAATCGAACGCTACGGCGAAGTCTTGAGCGGAGCGTTCATCGCGCTCGTCGGCCTGATCTTTTGGATTTTCCCAATCCTGTGAAGGGTGGCCTCGTGGCGCTTGCCAAATGCATCGGCACCTCGCTAGAGAGATCGTCATGTCGCAAGAGAAATCCGTCGCGCCATCGCCGGCCGCCACCTCGTCCGAACCGACCTCCTACGACTGGAAGGCGATCATCGACGACCTCAACGCACTGCTGCGGCTTCGCACCACCCCGATAGGGATGAAGATGTTCTCGACAGTCGAGGAGATGGAGGCGATCCCGAAGATCCGTCGGCCCAAGTCAGTTCACACCACCGACCAAATCGTCGCGCAGGCCGCGCGGCTGGGATGGACCGTCGGTATCACAATGAAAGACCTGGTTGGCGCCCAGTGCGGCGCGGTCATCGGGCTACATCCGCGCGACGAAGACTGGCTCTCCGGCAAGGCGATGGCGGGGGTGTGGTACTCGACGCTAGCGGATTCCTCGGCGCATCAGCATGCGATGGATACCGCGCCGCAGGGTCGTTACC
The DNA here is from genome assembly GCA_963717005.1 of uncultured delta proteobacterium. Lineage (GTDB taxonomy): Bacteria > Desulfobacterota > Binatia > Binatales > Binataceae > Binatus. The sequence continues at coordinate 1,192,396 of OY970324.1, read as the reverse complement.
TCGCGATGGCGGTGTCTCCGCTCACTTCGGGACGGCTCAATCCTCCCGATATCTGCCTCATCTATGGCACGCCGGGTCAAATGATCATTTTCATCAACGGACTTCAATGGGCGGGCTACAAAAAATTCCAATGGGGCGTCGTCGGCGAGTCGGCGTGCGCGGATTCATGGGGCCGCGCGCTCAAGACTCGCGAGCCGAGCCTCTCGATTCCGTGCTATGCCGAGCGGCGCTATGGCGGGGTGCTCGACGAGGAGATGCTGATGGCGATTCCGCCGCACTTCCTGCCGAAGACCATCGAGGGGATGAAGAGGCTGGCGGCCAATGGGCTGCGCTATCCGATTCCGCAGTACGGGATCCAGTCTGACGCGCGGGCGGGGCTCTCGGTCAGTTACGGTTCGAGGGAGAAGTAGAACTGTGGTGCCTATTGTCTTTTCGCGAATTGGCTGCGAGGAAGAACCGGCTCGCATCGCAGTTCATCTTTAGCTAGCCGGCTGAGCCGCCAAGAGGGAGCAGCGTGGAACCAATCGCATACGCCGCACGCCTGAACGAGTTTTATCGCAGCCAGGGATTTCCGGTTTACAACTGGACAATCAATCAAGGCGCTCCGCTCACTCCGATGCAAAAGCCGCTGGCTGCCTGCCGGGTGGCGATGCTCACGTCGGGGGGAGTTTCGCGCAAGGATACGCACGCATTCAATCCCCAGGCGCGCAACGATTTAAGACTCGATGCCATCGACAAGGAGACCTCGCCACAATTCTTCGCCATCAACGACGACTACTACAATCACGGCGACGCGGACCGGGATATCAACTGCATTTTCCCGATTGAGCGACTCCGCGAGTTGCAATCCGAGGGCGTGATCGGTGAGGTTGGGCCGCATCACTACAGCGGCTTCATGGGACGCATCTACACTCGCACTGCCGTGGTGAATGAAGCCGCACCGACGCTCGCGCGGCGGCTGCGGGATGAGAGAATTGACGCGTTCATCCTGGTCCCCGCTTGACCGCTCGATCACCAGACCGTTGGTCTGGTAGCGAGAGTAATCGAGCAAGCAGGTATCCCGACCGTCGTAGTCTCGACCGGCCGCGATCTGAGCGCGCAGGTTAGACCGCCGCGCACGGTGTTCGTCAATTTTCCGATGGGCAATCCGTTCGGCAAACCATTCGACAAAGTCCAGCAGCGTAAAATTCTGCTCGACGCACTGCATGCGCTCGAATCGATGAAGACCGGCGGCGAAATTATCGACCTCTCATATGAATGGGGCGAGGAATTCGCGATGAACCTCGGTTCCGGCTATCGCGCGAAGACTGCGTAGGAGTTCTTATGCCGCTGAAGCTCAAGAAAACAGTCAGGCAAATGCTGGCCGAGGCGAATGCGGAGATCGAGACGGTCAGCGCCGCAGACGCGATCAAGCTCAAAGATGATACCGGCGTGGTATTCGTGGACATCCGCGATATCCGCGAGCTTGATCGCGACGGCCGCATTCCGGGTGCTTTCCACGCACCGCGCGGGATGCTCGAATTCTGGGTCGATCCGGAGAGTCCCTACCACAAAGAGATTTTCGCCTCCGGCAAGAAATTCTTGTTCTTCTGAGCGGGCGGAGGCAGATCTGCGCTGGCAGCGCAGACCCTTCAGCGAATGGGACTCGAACCGGTCTGCCACATGGGCGGTGGCTTCACGGCTTGGAAAGCTGCCGGCGGACCGGTGGAGGGTGGAAAAGTCTAGCGATGAATAGCGGACTCGCGCGCCCTTCCTCGGGGTCTCTTCCGGATATTTGCGACGGCAAGGTAGTCGGTGTAGTTACCGCAAGAGCCCCCGCCGGGTTCAGAGGAACCGAAAATTGTCAGATGGAAATCGCATTGTCGAGCCCTGCTCGGACCCTCAAGCGCCCTTGGCGGAATTGGCGTTAGACCTGCGGAACTGTTGGAGCCATGCGACGCATTCAGTCTGGAGCAAAATCGACCCCGAGCTTTGGGGGCTCACTCATAACCCCTGGCTGGTTCTGCAGACGGCATCGCGAACCAGAATCAAAGCGCTCGAAGCGGACCTCGAATTCCGCGCTGAAGTCCGGCAGCTTGCAAGCGATCAACGTGAGTATTTGAACAGGCCCGCCTGGTTCCAACACGCTTATCCCAAGTCTCCGCTCAGCTGCGCCGCGTACTTCAGCCTGGAGTATGCTCTGAGTGAGGCGCTTCCGATCTATTCCGGTGGCCTCGGCAACGTCGCCGGTGACTATTTGAAGGCTGCCAGCGACCTGGCAGTACCAATCGTCGGAATAGGCCTGCTTTATCAGCAGGGTTACTTCCGCCAAATCATCGAAGGAGACGGAACTCAGCGGGCGTTGAATCCGTACAACGATCCGGGGCAACTCCCAGTCACGCCGGTTCGCAACGCTGACGGCGAATGGCTCCGTCTGAGCGTTAACTTCCCCGGGCACAAACTCTGGCTCCGCGCCTGGCAAGCGCAGGTCGGACGGCTGAAGCTCTATCTGCTCGACAGCAATGACCCTGCGAACCAACCCGCCTATCGGGGCATCACCAGCGAGCTCTACGGCGGCGGCCCCGAGTTGCGCTTGGCACAGGAACTGGTGCTCGGGATCGGCGGCTGGCGTTTGCTGCAGAGCCTCGGGATCAAGCCGGAGGTATGCCACCTTAATGAAGGTCATGCGGCGTTCGTCGTGCTCGAGCGCGCTCGCAGTTTCATGGCGGAGAATCGGGTGGCGTTCGACGTCGGCCTCAACGCGACGCGCGTCGGCAACCTGTTTACGACTCACACTCCCGTCGCCGCCGGCTTCGATCGCTTCGCTCCCAATCTGATCGGCAGCTACCTCTCGCGCTACGTGCGGGAACAGCTCGAGATCGATCTTTCCCGTCTGCTCGCGCTTGGCCGCGAGCATCCCGAAGATCACAACGAGCCGTTCAGCATGGCCTATCTCGCGGTTCGCGGTTGCGGCGCGATCAATGGGGTCAGTCGCCTCCACGCCGGTGTGAGCCGCCGTATCTTCCAATGCCTGTTTCCGCGCTGGCCGGAGGCGGAGGTACCCGTTGGCCACGTAACCAACGGCGTGCACACGCCTACCTGGGACTCGGCGGCAGCGGACTCTCTATGGACAAAATCGTGCGGTCACGAGCGATGGCGGGGCACAATGGAAACGGTCGGGAGCGATATGCGATGTGTCTCCGAAACCGAGCTGTGGGAACTTCGCGCAAGCAACCGCCTCGAGCTGGTGGGTTACGTACGCGAGCGACTTGCCACCGAACTCGCCGCACGCGGCGAGGATCCGGCGATCGCGCAGTCCGTATTCGATCCGAATACACTGACGCTGGGATTCGCCCGCAGGTTCACTTCGTACAAGCGGCCCAACCAGCTCCTTTACGATCCCGAGCGCCTCGTCCGCATTCTCGCCAACCCGGATCGGCCCGTTCAGTTGGTAATCGCCGGCAAGGCTCATCCTGATGACAAACCCGGTCAAGCATTAGTGCAGGCGTGGGTGCGATTCGCTCAACGTCCCGACGTGCGCCGCCATGCAGTTTTCCTGAGCGACTATGACCTCTTGCTCGCGGAGCGGCTGGTTCAGGGCGCAGACCTATGGCTAAACACTCCTCGCCGTCCATGGGAGGCCTGTGGAACCAGCGGGATGAAGGTACTCGTCAACGGCGGCCTGAACCTGTCAGAGCTGGACGGTTGGTGGGCTGAGGCCTACTCGCCGGACCTGGGATGGGCGCTTGGAGACGGGAACGAGCACGGAGAAGATCCGGTCTGGGATGCGACCGAGGCGAATGCTTTGTACGAAATTCTCGAGCAGCAGGTAATTCCAGCTTTTTACAACCGTGGGCATAACGGAATCCCGACTCAGTGGGTTTCGACTATGCGCGAGAGCATGGTGCGTTTGACGCCGCAGTTCTCAGCCAATCGCGCCGTGCGTGAATACACTGACCGCTACTACCTCAGTGCCGCGACTGCTTACCGCGAACGCGTTACTGACCACGGTGCGGCCGCTCGGTCGCTACTAGCCTGGAAGAAAGCTCTCTCACAGCATTGGGCAGATGTGCGATTCGGTGAGCTTCAGATAGAGAAGGTCGATGGAACGCATCACTTTCACGTCCAGGTTTACCTCGGCGATTTGACCCCGGATCAAGTACGCGTGGAACTCTACGCGGAATCTCGTGACCGCGCGCTCCCGATCCACAATGAAATGACGCGGGGAGATCCGCTGCCCGGCTCGGCGAAAGCTTTCACTTACAGTGCGGGAGTTCCAGCCACAGGCTCGCCCGACGATTACACGCCGCGCATCACAGCGTGGCATCCTGCCGCACGTGTCCCGTTGGAAGACTCCCACATTTTGTGGTTTCGCTAGCTTTCCGCTACCCGGACGACTGATGGATGCGTCTAGTGGCTCGGTTGGGTGTCAATTCACATGTCTGTTAGATCTGAGCTAATCTGGAAACTTCACCGATACCATAGAGACTCAAGACCGGGCCTCGGCTCGGTGTAACGGAGGAAAGTCATGCGAGAAGTCGTAATCGTAGAAGCGGGCCGGTCGCCTATCGGCAAAAAGAAGGGCGCGCTCTCGAGTGCGCATCCCACGGAAATGCTCGCCCAGGTCATAGCCGAGGTCCTGAAGCGCGCCAAGGTCGCGCCCGCCACTGTTGGCCAGGTGATCGGCGGATGCATCAACAAGGTCGGCGCGCAGGCGTTCAACGTGACCCGGACCGCGTGGCTCACCGCAGGCCTCTCGCCCGACGTCGCATGCTCGACCGTCGATTCGCAGTGCGGCTCCAGCCAGTTTGCCGTGAACCTGGCGGCGAACATGATCTCGTCGGGCGCCGAGGACGTCGTACTTGCATGCGGCGTCGAGAACATGAGCCTGTTACCGATCGGCTCGGATGCGATCGCGGGGGCACAGGCCGGCATGGGTAAGCCGATCACCCGCAAGTATCGCGAGCACTTCGAGTTCACCAGCCAGTTTGAGGGCGCCGAGCGAATCGCCACCAAGTACGGGGTTACGCGCGACGACACCGACCGCTTCGGCCTCGAGTCGCAGCTTCGCGCGGCGCGCGCGATTTCCGAAGGACGATTCGACTCTCAGCTCGTGCCGATCGAAGTTCCGGTCATCCAGGAAGGTGGAGCCCGCACCAGCGAGACGCGTGTCGTGACGCGCGATGAGGTTCCGCGGAACACCAGCCTCGAAGCGCTCGCGGCACTTAAGCCGGTTGCCCGTCCTGACGGAATCCATACCGCAGGTACATCGTCGCAAGTAGCCGATGGCGCGGCTGCCGTGCTGCTGATGACGGCGGAGAAGGCGCGTGAGCTGGGCTGCCGCCCCCGCGCACGAGTGGTCGAAACGTGTCTGGTGGGATGCGATCCGGTGCTGATGCTCGAAGGGCCGATTCCGGCCACGCGCAAACTGCTTAAGCGAGCGGGCCTCAATATCGCCGACATCGACGTGTTCGAGATCAACGAGGCGTTCGCGGCGGTGGTGCTGAGCTGGGCGAAAACGCTGGAGCCCGACATGAAGCGGGTAAATCCGAACGGTGGCGCAATCGCACTCGGACATCCGCTCGGCGCCACCGGATGCGGGCTCGTGACCAAGGCGCTCAACGAGCTGGAGCGAACCGCCGGCAAGCGCGCGATCATTACGATGTGCTGCGGCGGCGGCCTCGGCACCGGCACCTTGATCGAACGCGTCTAGAGAGCTGCTCCACGGCGGACGTAGTCGATGTGAGCCGGCTTTCCAGCGCCAAGGTCCCTGGTTCTCCGGGAAGATGCCAGGGGACTCCTCGTCGGTTAACGAAAGTTGCCACCGACGGACTCTGTCAAGGCTTATAACTGGCCAGAAACCGTATGGCTCGAATCCCAGGAAGGAAAAAGTAGCCGCCTCCTCTCATCACTACGAATCGCGGCAGTCCTCGGAGGTGGCGATTGATCGGCTTTGCTTGAATTGTGAACTCTCCACCGCTGGAATTGTCCCCAACCAGTGGATCTCTATCGTTATCCAGCCCATTGAAGGATGGATCGTTTATCCATAGCTGCTGAACGAACTCGTACTGACGGCGGAGGTCAGCGTTAAGCGCGATAAAAAACAAGCCTTGCTCGTACTTTGGGTTATTCTTGCCTAAATCCTTGGGCGGCAGTAAAAACTTCCGTGCTCGCCGGACAATTCGATGGCGCCTCGATATCAGAATCGATCTCGATGGCGGCATGTCCAACGAATCGCGCGGATGAGCGCGTCGGATGTGCGAGCCGATCGGACATGCCAAGCCATCCGGATCCGTCTCCATGAAAAGAAAGTCGTTGCGCGGCTCTGACCCGGGCGATTTGGGCCACAAGACCAGCGGCGCTCCGCTTCGCCATCGTCCTATCATTTTCGCGGCAATCACCTCGCGCCTGTCAATTCGACCGTCCGAGTCCTTCGAGACCTGATCGACGTACTCCTTGATATCGTTCGCCTCAGCCGTCTGGTCGATGTACGCCCAGAATTCGTCCACCTTCTGAACCAATTTCCGGAACACCAGGTAAGTCCCGTTCAATCCAAATGCTCGTTTGCCTCGATTGACTGGATGATCGGCAAGATGGCCGCACGGATCGGCCCAATTGTCGATGCTCGGTATGCTAGTAAGAAAATTGAGTTCGTTCTCGTAGCCCAGTACGAATTCTCCGCTATTGATCGGATACTCGGTTGGTGGTCGCCGCCCCAGGAGTCCCTGAACCGGGGGTTGCGAAACACCGTCGCGGAAGCCGAAGGGTTCGGTTTCATCGCCGGGCTGGATTACCGAATCCTGCTTCGCGACGATGCTTAGGCCATCGCTAAAATCGCGAGAGCCAAAGACCTGGTCATGCAAGGATTCGAGTTGTTTGTCGGTGGTTCCATAAAGCATAACCAACACGTGCAGCTCAGGCTGGTTTTCTGCGCCGTAGTCCCAATGTGTCGGGTCGCTTTCACCGTGATCGCCCAATATCAGGTGGGCCTCGTGCGTGTTCAGTCCTCGTTCAAACTCATGGGGAAAGTCCTTGAGGCGTTTACCAGGCACCAATTGGTCGAGTCCTTTCGAACTAAACGCCAGATTTAAGGAGTTCCCCGGCTTGTTATCTCCGGGATGACGCGCATCCCTGATCCAATCGATGATGCCGGCCAGCCATTTCCTCGTCGCGATCAGATCTTTGATCCCGAGGAAGACGAAACGGGAATAGTGCAGATGGTCATATCCGCTAGCGACAATTCCCTGGATATCCTCGCGGTTCACCAGTCTCGGGGTCTTCTTTTTCATAGCTATGCACCGATCTCATCGAACAGTTCGTCGCGAAACTCCAGATATCGTATGAGGTTGACTAAAGAGTGATCGCGATAGGCGGAGTAAAAGAACGGTGCAGGCGCATAATGCTCCGCCGCCTGCGCCTGAAAGAGCTCCAGGTTGCGCGCACCGGCGCCGACGATGAATTTGGTCGCCGGGAATCCGATCGTGTTGCCCCATATCAGGTTCACGCCCCATGCCTCGTCCGCAAAATCGGTCAAGTAACTGGACCAGCTCCCGTCGTAGTTTCCATAAAAAAGCAGTTGATCGCCGATCAGCGTCCAGCGCCCGAAATGGACCGTGGTGATCTGATCCAGTTTGCCTAGTATGAAAAAATACTTGAAAAGTACAACTCCGAGCCAAAACGCGCGTCTAATCACGTAATTTCTAAAGCTGCAGGGCTTGACGGTTGTATAGGTGCATAGATGATTCTGGTGGCCAAGATCGAGATGCGCGTATTCCGCTTGATGAAGCAATGGATCGAACGGTTTCGGCGCCTGTTCCTCTTTTAGCTCGAAATATCTGGCGATGAGATCAATACCCAACCAACGAAGAAAATAGAGCAGTGGCATGAAACATAATAGCAGCACGATTGTCATACTTATCGCTGATAGACCCTTAAGTCCCAATAACCAGCGAAACCGAAGGGAAAGAAACATTGGCGGGACCAGACACAGCAGCATCAGGACCCCAATATTCCACGCGAATAGACGCCTTATTCCCTTCTGCGTGACCGCAAATCGCTCAGGACGCACCGCAGTCTTTGAGTCTTTGAATTGGTCGATGAGATTACATCGGATCTTTTTCGGGTCAACGCCACTGTTCGCCGGATTGTCCACGAACTTCTTTGCTTCCTCGTAAACTGCTATCGCGTTTCTTATATCCTTGAGCGACCGGCCTTGTAACGCGACGTGGTAGGCGGTGGCATTCACCAAGGTGTTGGTCCGCTGATACCGGTCCAACAGAAACTGTTCCACAGACGGGCCTTTCGATGCTTGAGGCGGATAACCTGCGAATGAGGAATAAACCTCATCGAGTTCCCGTCGGCAGTTGGTGACCAGATCCTGGAGATGATCTGTCAGATTTCCGTCGTAGTTCGTTTCGAACGCTAGCTTCGCCGGACCGTCTGACTTTCCGTCCTCGCTCTTCAGTCCGGGAAGGATAATCCAAGCCGCGTAGTGTACAGTTTCCGTTTTGTAAAACGAGATATTTTGTGAAGTGTTTTTATAGTTGATCAGCCGGGTACGGATATCTTCCAGCGTACGATTTAGGGCGTCTTTGTTGCTCGCCGCTACATCAGTCAAAATCAGCATTCCGCTCTGTTGCACGTATCCCGGTCGGAGACCGAAAAAGAAAAGCCGGGACGCCAGGAAATCGCCAGGCCGTCGCAGAACAATAGACACCAGGAATTTGCCGATACGACCTAGGTAGTCGCGAAAGGCGCGAAGAGACATGCGTCAACTCCGAAGGCTTCTAGCGAATATCGTCTATCGGCGAATGGCGCAGCGCCATGAAGGCTCCACGGATGAGCAGGAGACCTGCGATGAGCGATGTCGCGCCGGTAGCACCCAGTAATAGGAGGTTTGTCCCTCGAACATAAATGGGCATCTGCTGCAACTGATCCCATTGGGTTCTATACGTTTGCGGAGCGAGATGGAGCCGCGCCAATTCTGCGATGAATATCCCAACCGCCCCGGCGAATGTGTAGGCGGTGAAGACCAGGGACCAGGCCAGCCACGATATTCCCCTTGCTGTCAGCTCCAGCAGGGGTAAGGCCATACCCGCTGCTATCATCCATATTCCGGTGGCCATAAGGACCGAATGCGCCTGTCTCAAGTAGAAGCGGACCAGGTTATCGGGATGGTGACCAAACGCGAAGATCAGCCCCGGCGCCTCAACCATCATCGAAAGCGTCAACACTAGCGCTCCATGTAAAATGAGGCGTAACTGGTTGCGGCGTGTCATCCCTTTTCTCCCCCAAAAAAGACTCGCTGCCAGGCACGGCAAAATCGAGAGCCGCACGATTTGAAAGGTAACTTCTTCGAATCGCTTAGCTTAATTCCTCCACTAACTGTCTAGCGGACACAAATTCGCGGGTATCGAATCCCTCGGTCATGCCCTTGACAAGAGGTTCTACGATCGTTCGCGCTTCTGCGTCGTTCCCGCGCGCTGCCAGCAATCTTCCCAGGCTTGCGCCCGCCCGAAGCTCATAAGATTTCGCTCCGATGTTTGCAGCTATCGAGAGTGCTGTTCGGAAACTCTTCTCAGCGTCTTCGAGCCGCGACTTGTCCAACCGCAGCAGCTGAGTGTTTTCTTCAGAACCGGCGGTTGAGAGAGACATTTCCCCCTTCAGCCACCAAAGGTAGGAAATGTCAAACGGTTCTTGAGGCGCCAGACTGAATCCCTCTTCAAGCGCGGCCATTGCCTCTTCAGGTAACCCCGCAATCGAATACATCTCGGCCAGAAATCCCAGGAACGCTCCTATGCCGAGCCGATTTCCCGCGGCTTTGTATCTATCGAGCGCCGCACGAGCGCACGCTGCGCCTTCCGCGGCACGTCCGTGGTTTGCGAGTGCCCAGCCATACACGATGTGGCTCGCATCGAAATAGACCGGAATTGAATAGTCAGTACACCATTTGATTGCTTTCTCAGAAAATATTTTCGCTTGTCCCGGGTCTCGCATCAAAACATGCAAGTACCCGGCATAAAAGCTGGAGTTGCCGAGCCCAAACGGCTTCTGCAGCCGGTCGCTAAGGTTCACCGCTTCGAGGATGCGGGTGCGCGCGGTATCGACCTTTCCAAGTTGCCACGCGGTCAGAGCGATGTGTACCAGCGTTTGCATGCCGGGATCCTGCGGGTTCTTTTTGTGCTCTTCCTCATGATATTCCGCAAGCGACCGGTTAAAGTGATCCCACGCTGACGCGAACTGGCCCTTATGGTACTGAACTACTCCTACAATATGATGACCCCAGGTCTGTGTCTTCGACTCGCCGTGCCGCTGGCTGGCTGCCACCGCTTGATCGGCAACGACCAAGGCGTCGTCGAGCTCGCCGCGCAGCAGCGGGTTAGTGACAAGGCCGGTGAGAGCCAGGACGACTTGCGTGGGGTCGCCGAGACGTTCGCCGAGACTCGTCGCACGCCGATATGCGATCACGGTTTCTTTGTTTGCGTAACCGCGGGTAGCCATCAAGACCGCGCCAAGCCCTAATTGCAGCCCGAGTTCCAGACGATCTCGTTGCGGCTCGTCGGGCATCCTTTTGAGCACCAGCAACGCGTTACGATACAATTCCGCTGTTTCGGTCAAAGCACCCTGCAAGCGAGCCCGCCTCGCAGCCATCGACAAAAATCGAATTGTCTTGGCAGCGTCTGCGGTCGCACCCGCCTGAACCAGGTGATGCGCCAATTCGCTCGCCACATCCTCCAAAGTGTTCGCATTCAGGGTCTCGAGCGCATGCGCGACATCGAGGTGCAGAAGTTGGCGCCGCGCGACAGAGACCTGACTGATCACGGTTTGCCGAATAAGCTCGTGCGAAAATCGGAATCGCGCTGCGGGATATTCAATTGTCGAGGTGACCAGGCCAAAGTTCTCGACCTCTTCAATCCGATCCAGAAGCGAATCCGGTTCGGCATTCAGCGATGTGGCCAGTAGCTCGAATGTAAAGGACCTGCCGATGGCAGCGGCGGTGCTAAGGATTTTCTGGGTGTCTCGGGAGAACCGCGCCAGACGCCTTGCTATGACCAAACGGACATTTTGTGGAACATCAAGGTCGGAGACTGAGAAGTCACGGTTGAACTCTCCCTTGGGATCGAGCAGCTTTCCCTGCTCGACCAGGTATCGAAAAAGCTCTTCTATGAAGAAAGGATTTCCCTCGGTTTCGTCCTGAAACAGACGCACAACGGGCTCGGGCGGCTCGCGTCCGCTAAGCACATGCAGCATCTCCGCCAAGGCCTTCTCAGGCAGGCGATCTAGAACGATGCGATGAACAGACCGCAAACGAATCAGCTCACCGATCGTCTGTGTCAGTAAGCCGGCAGGATCGAGGCCGTAGTCGCGATAGGTTCCGACAATCAGCAAGGGGATCTTCGAGGCGAAGCGGGCCAAGTGGCCCAGCAAGAGCAAAGTTCCCTCATCCGCCCACTGCAGATCATCAAGCATGAGCAGCAAAGGTGAATTCAACGCGACGCGAGCGATAAGGTCGGTGAAGGCAGTGAAAAGAATTCGTCGCGACTCATCGGGCGGCAGCTCCATCGGGCCAGGGATGTCGTGAAACAGTCGGCGCAATTGCGGCATGAGTCGGGCCATTTCCGCGGCACTGTCGCCCAAGAGGCCGCGGAAGGTCGTCAAATCCCGCGCCTGTGCAATCGACGCCTCCAGGATTTCGACGAATGGACTGTATGGCAGCGGCTCGTTTCGCTCGTAGCAACTCCCGACCAACGTCAGCATCCCCTGCTGAGAAGCGTCGGTTGCCAACTCGGCCGCGGTCCTAGTTTTACCGACTCCCGCTTCGCCGGCGATTAGGACAATCTTGCCTTCGCCATTGCGCGCGCGCCTCAGAAAATCTGCCAGGACGGCGCGTTCAGCTGCTCTGCCGACAAGGGTGGTTCCGTCCGTGAACGCCCGGAGGAAGCCGGCCTGTCGTCGTGAAAATACGATCTGCGTCTCGGCAAATGCTCTTGGTTCAGCCGAGGCTTCGTTTGAAAATTGCCAATCGAGCGGAGCCTGGGGGTCTGGAACATAAGAGCAGAATGACCCTGTTCTAATACATCGACTGAGCAGTTCGCCAAGCGCTTCATGGTGTTCCGTTATCTTTTGGAATGCGCTCCTAATGGCGCGAGTGACGCTGAGTCGCGCGCGCTCGGCGGTCGATCCTGCTCGACGGTTGCGGCCGCCCAGACCAACGGCACGGGACAACTCCGTCTTGAGGAAATCAATTTCGGATTGAAGCTCGTCAGCGCGATCGGTCACCCCTAGCTGCCGCGAATCCTCCATCTCTCGATTCAGATCAACCAGACGGCGCCGATACTCCTGCTTCGCCTGCGGGTCGAGCATCTCTCCAGAGTCGCCACTGAACCCCCGGCGCATTGATACGCCCGCAGGCAGAGAACTCGCATGGGTTTCGACGCGTTCGCCGTCAACACTTGCACCGAGGCCTCCCACGAGGTCCAAGGCGTGGAATTCCTCGCCTGGATGTTGCAGCAGGCGCTGGATGTAGCTAAGACCCTTTACATCGCGGAAAGTGAATGCGAGATCTGCGTAGCCGATCGTCCAATATTCGCCGTTACAAGCGAATCTAGCCGCCTGAGCCAGGCGCTTCGGGTGCAGTCCCGGTTGAACGCGCTCCGTGGCAACTTTGTCCGCAAATGCCACCGAAAATCCCCCTTGCGCCGATGCGACAACGCCTGACGCACTCTGTTAGCATCACCTCTATAGACATATTGTTGATATGTTGCAATCACAACCGTAAGCAGTGTGAATAAAGCACCGCTTAGTGTCCTGTGAACAAGCCGAGCCTAGTACGTCAAGCATGTCGCGCAGTGCGGCTCGTGCGACGGCCTTCTTTCATCTTCCTTCGGAACAGGTAGTGGAGATTGGAATGCAAGTGGAGTTGTAGTTCGTTTTGCATCCGCCAGGCACCGTACCGGGATCATTTGCGAATCGTCTCTGCGGATTATTTCCGCGAATTCGTAGCGATCTCCACGACCTCTGCCGATCCGGTTTCGAGGCGCGGACCCAGGATGCGACTCAACTCGTCGGAGCCGACGGTCTCCTCGCGCAGCAGCGCTTCCACCAGCCGATCCAACTTCTGCCTGGAGTCGGTCAAGCATCGGCGAACGCGCTCATGGGTCTCCTCGAGCAAGCCCATGACTTCCCGGTCAATCAGCGCCGACGTGGCTTCGCTGTAGTCGCGTCCCTGGGCGAGCTCGTAACCCAGGAAGGGCTGCTGCTCGTCAGTCTTGAACGCGACTAGTCCGAGCTTGCTCATTCCCCACCGCGTCACCATCCGGCGCGCCAGACGCGTCGCTTCGACCAGGTCATTCTCCGCGCCGGTAGTAACTTCGCCAAAGACGATTTCCTCCGAGGTGCGCCCGCCCAGCATCACGGCCAGCCGCGCCTTTAGATAGGAGAGGCTCAGGTTGTGCCGATCTTCACCCGGAAGCTGCTCGGTCATTCCAAGGGCCTGGCCGTGCGGCACAATCGTCACCTTATGCACGGGATCCGCGGCCGGCGTCATCCACGCCACGACTGTGTGTCCGCACTCGTGATAGGCGACCACGCGGCGCTCACTCGGATTCACCAGGTGTTGCTGGGCGGCTCCCATCCGAATCTTGTCCTCACTCTCTTCGAAATCGGCCATGGTAACTGCGGGACGATTACGTCTCGCCGCAGTAAGTGCGGCCTCGTTGCAAAGGTTCGCCAGGTCCGCGCCGCTCATTCCTATGGAGCCGCGCGCGAGAGTAGCCAGATCGACATCGGGAGCGAGTCGAAGCTTGCGCGTGTGGATGCGCAAAATTCCCTCGCGCCCCTGCCTATCCGGAAGGCCAACGACCACCTGACGATCGAAACGCCCCGGCCGCAGCAGCGCCGGGTCGAGAACATCGGGCCGGTTGGTCGCCGCTAGAATGATCACCTCGAAACGCTCGTCAAAACCGTCGAGTTCGCCCAACAACTGATTTAGCGTCTGCTCGCGCTCATCGTTGGTGGCGCCAAGGCCCGCGCCGCGGCGCCGTCCAACCGCGTCGAGCTCGTCGATAAACACGATAGAGGGCGCAGCCTCCTTTGCCTGGCGAAACAGATCTCGAACGCGGCTCGCGCCGACTCCGACAAACATCTCGATAAATTCGGAGGCATTGAGACTGAAGAACGGGACGCCGGCCTCGCCGGCGACGGCGCGCGCCATCAGAGTCTTACCGGTGCCCGGCGCTCCGACCAGCAGCACGCCCTTGGGGATTCGTGCGCCCAGGTCGTGATACTTTTGCGGGTTCTTCAGGAAATCGACCTCCTCCTGAAGCTCGGCCTTGGCCTCGTCCGCTCCCGCCACATCACTGAATGTGATCTTTGGCTGCTCGCTGCTGTAGCGCTTGGCCCTCATCCGCCCAAAACCGAACATACCCGATTGCCCACGGACCGCGCGGTTGCTCATCCACCAGAACAATCCGAACAGAAGTATCAGCGGTCCCCAGTCAACCAGCATTTCGACAAACCAGGGCATTGAAGATGACGACACCTCCACGACGACGCGGTGCGCAATCAGCAGCGGCATCAATCCGGTGTCACCGACCGCCTGAGGAAACGTCGTCGTGAATTCGTGATACGCGATTGGAGGAGGCGCGGCCGGCTTCCTGGACGCAATCTCAGGAGAGGCGGACGGTGGCGGTGCTTTCGAGGACGACTCGGAAGGCGGCGTGGATTTCGACGACGATTCGGCAGTCGCGGCGGCCGGTGGCCAGATGAACGGCTTCGTGAAGGAGCCATCGATCGCAGCTCCGACGATATGGACCCGGGAAACATTGTCTGCGCGTATCTGCGCGAGAAAAACCGAATAAGGAATGGGAGCGTTGGGGGGCGCTTGCGGCCACAATCCGGTCACGTACCAGAGCATCACGGCCAGCGACATCAACCACCAGAACAGGACAACCCGAGGAACCTGCGGACCTCTCTTCGGCGTGCTCTTGTCCGGTGCGGCTTCCTGATCCGCCATGTTGTCTTTTACAAACGAGTTATCGTTGAAGTCGATGGGGCAGAGAATCTTCGGACCATCGTTGCCACGGGATCAAGCCGTCGAGGATGGATTCCTCTAAACCGGTGTCGCTACTTTACCAAAATCGCTGCGAAATGCGATAACGTCAGGCTTTCTCTATTCATCGGAGGGAACCTTCGCCGATCATAGGAGCATAATCTGTGAGACGATTTTGAGACTCTTCCTGCTTGAAACCTCGTTCGCGCTTTAAGGACCGAGAGCAAAAGATCGTCCGCGGGATTTCGCGATTGATTCTGGGTCAAGGGGTCACCCCTTGCGCCCACCGCGCAGGTGATTTGCCTTTTCCTTGATCCCTACGGCTCCAGCCGCTCCATCATTCGCGGGAACGGGACTGTTTCGCGGATATGATGTATTCCGCAGAGCCAGCCGGTCATGCGCTCGAGGCCCATGCCGAAGCCGGCGTGTGGGACCGAGCCGTAGCGGCGGAGATCCAAGTACCACTCGAAGGGCGCTAGCGGCAGGCCGTGCGAGGTTATCTTGGTGCGCAGGGTTTCGTAGTCGTCTTCGCGCTGGCCGCCGCCGATTATTTCGCCGTGACCTTCGGGCGCGAGCATATCGACGCATAGCGCGACCTCGGGGCGCAGTGGGTCCTGCTTCATGTAGAAGGCTTTGCAGGCGGTCGGGTAGCGATGCACCATCACGGGGCGATCGAATTCTTCCGACAGCGCGGTTTCCTCGTCGCCGCCGAAGTCGTCGCCCCAGTTGACCGCGACGCCTTTCTTTTTCAGCCGCTCGATCGCTTCGTCGTAGCTGATGCGTGGATATGGAAGCTGCGCGGCTGCTTGCAGTTTGGTGGTGTCGCGCTCGAGCGTCTTGAGCTCGGCGGCGCGGCGTTCGAGCACGCGTCGGACGATGTAGGACACGAACTGCTCCGCAAGTTCCATGTCGCCGGCGAGATCACAGTACGCAACTTCCGGCTCGACCATCCAGAACTCCGTCAGATGGCGTCGCGTCTTGGATTTCTCGGCGCGAAACGTCGGGCCGAAGCAATAGACCTTGCCGAACGCGAGCGCGCCCGCCTCGGCGTAGAGCTGTCCGCTCTGCGTCAGGTAGGCCTTGCGCTCGCCGAAGTAGTCGAGCTCGAACAGGTTGGTGGTGCCCTCGCATGAAGTGGGAGTCAGAATCGGCGCGTCGAACAGGACGAAGCCGCGATCATGAAAAAAATCGCGGCAGGCCGAGGCGACTTCGCTGCGGATGCGCAGAATCGCGTGCTGGCGTGAGGATCGAATCCACAGGTGACGGTGGTCGAGCAGGAACGCGACGCCGTGTTCCTTGTTGGTAATTGGATAGTCGGTCGCGGACGCAACGATCTCGATCGATTTCATCGTCAGCTCGAATCCGCCGGGCGCGCGCTTGTCCTCGCGCACGACGCCGGTAACTTCGAGCGAAGTTTCCTGGCCCATGTGATCGGCCGCCGCGAAACTCTCCGCGCCGAGATCGGCGAGCGACGCCACGCATTGGCATACGCCGGTGCCGTCGCGCAGTTGGATAAAATGTATCTTGCCGCTCGAGCGCTTGCCGGCGAGCCAGCCCTTGAGCGTGACCTCGTTTCCGACGTGATGCGACAGTTGTTCGATATAAACTCGCGCCATGTGCCCATTTAAGCATATCGCGGCGCAAGTACAGGAGCGCGGACGCGTCGCGCGCTTTGCGTTCATCAGCTAGGCTCGTGGCTGGGGAGAGGAAGGGCGGATGAACGGGCTGAACGGGTTTGACTACGCTGCGATCGCGCTGTTTGCGATCGGGGCAATCTACGGACTGCAACGCGGCGCGCTCAGGATGGTGACGTCGGTGGTGGCGCTGGCAGCGGCTGTCTATTGCGCGTCGTTCTACTACAACAAGGCGGGCTCGCTCGCGGAGACGCAGCTCGGAACCTCGCCCACCGTAGGCGCGGTAATCGGCTTCGTCGCGGTGTTCGCGTTGATCTTCGCAGCCGTGGAAATTATCGGCTCATTCGCGATCCGCCTGACGCAGGTCGTTCATCTGAGCCCGCTGGATCGACTGGCCGGCGGCCTGCTCGGCGCCGGAGTCGCCGCGGTCTTCGCGGGACTGGCTGTGATGCTGATGGCGGCGGTGATGCCGCCGGACGCGGCGCTACTGCGCAACTCGCAACTGGTGCCGATGCTGCTCGCTTACAACGAAATGCTGGTGGGATACATCCCCGGCGACGCGAAGCTCGCCTACGAGCACAATCGGGACGACCTGATGAGATACTGGGTTCAGAATGCGGTGAAGGTCGCGAACTCCGCAGCGTCGCCGGCCGCGTCGCCCTCGCCCGCCGCGAAGTGATCGGAAAACTTTATTTTTCAGTAATCGCGCTTACGCGATTGCGCCATCGACGGCCTGCACCAGCCGAGCCTTCGGCACTGCGCCGATGATCTGTTCCTTGACCTGGCCGCCCTTGATGATGAGCAGGTTGGGGATGCCGCGGACGCCGTAACGTCCGGGAGTCTGCGGATTGTCGTCAACGTTGATCTTCGCGATTTTCAGGCGGCCCGAGTACTCGCCCGCGAGATCGTCGAGAATCGGCGCGATCGCGCGGCATGGTCCGCACCATGGCGCCCAGAAATCCACCAGCACCGGAGTGTCAGACTTCAGAACTTCCTGGTCGAAGCTCGCGTCGGTAACGTGAACGATTTTATCGCTGGACATTGAATGCTTGTCTCCTGTGCTCGCGGTCGCAGGTTGAACATAAGTACGGCCGGGCACCCAGTCAAGGCGGGTCACTTTTTGCGTATCGTGACCGCGGTGCCATAGGCCGCGATTTCGCTCATCAGGTTGGCGATTTCGTTGCAATCAGAGCGCATCGCGACCACCGCGTTGGCGCCCTTCCGCAGCGCTTGATCGGCGCGCCGAATCCACTACGCTGTGAAGCGCCATGCCTGCGCCGATGATGAACGACATATTGCCCGACCTGCTCGAGGAGATGGTTTACCTGCTCAAGCAGCAGGGGGCGGATCCGCTCGAGTCAAAGCTGCGCGCGCTCAGGATCGAGTCGGTGTGCGATTGCGGCGACGAGAATTGCGCGAGCTTTGCGACCGCCGCCGAAGTGAAGGTCGCCAACTACGTCGAGCTGCAATCGATGGAAGGCCAGGTCATCATCGATCTCAACGCCAACGACGAGATCTGCTTCATCGAGGTGCTCGGCCGTCCCGACGTGAAGTATCTGCTCGAAGAATATTACGAAGCGCAGAGCTGAGCGGCGCGCCGCGCGACTCTAACCGGCCGCGCGCTTTTGCGGCGCCACGCGAAAGCGCTCGACGAATCCCGCGACCTCGTCCACCACGCGCTCCTTCTCGCTGTCCACCGTAATCACGTGGTAGCTCTCGTCGAGCTCGACCGCGCGTTTCTCGGCGCTGCCGAGATGCTTCATCACGTAGTCCACATTTTTTCGCATCGGGCAGGTGTGATCGCGCCGCGCGTGCATCACCAGCGCGGGCTGCGTGATGCGCGCGAGCATCGGCCTTACCAGCGCGGATAAATCGAGCAGCTTCATCGGCGCCGACAACGGCATCAGGCGGCAATTGGGATGGATCGAGCGCGCGGCGGCGTCGTGAATGTCGGACGTGCCCGGATTGAAGAGGTAGATCCGTTCAGCGATTGAGCCCAACACGCCACGCAATCCGCGCAGTGCGATACTGGTTGACGCGGGCAGAAAAAATGCCGGCGCCAGCATCGCGAGGCCCGCCACCGACTCGCTTTGATCCGCCGCGAGCCGCGCCGACAGCACCGCGCCCATCGACAGTCCGACCACTACGATCGGCTCGCCAAATTGCCGCAATTCCTCGAGGCCGTTGACCGCGCTTTCATACCAATTGTCGTAGCCGGCGGTGCCCAATTCTTCGGGCTGTGCGGCGTGACCCGCCAGCTTGACCCCGCGCACGCGCACCCCGCGCGCCGCGAGCCGCTCGCCGAGGTAGCGCATCTCGTAGGGAGTTCCGGTCAGCCCGTGTATCAGCAGAGCGCTGACAGCGCCGCCGGGAAGAAAGAATTCGTTGGTATCGACGCCCGCTGCGTTGGGCGATGGAGGCTCGTCGGAATCGGATTTCATTGCCTGATTATGCCGTGCGCCCGGCGCACTCCTTTAGGTTGACGATCCAGCCGCGAGTTGATCGCTGTCGATTTGTATCTTTGCCTGATCCTTGAGCGAGTCGAGGAATTGCGTCCACGCCTGCGCGCGGCGCTGCTGGACGTATTCGTCGAGGAACGCCTTCTGCGCCGCCTTCCAATCGGCGTCGGTCGGCTCGGCGCGCGAAGTGACTTCGAACAGGTACGAATTGCCGCCGTTCTCCATCACGCGATCGATGATTCCGGGAATCATCGGCACGGCCGCGGCGGCATCGGTCACCTCGGGAAATTCGCCGATACCGGGGACACTGCGGTCGGCGCGCACGAACGGATCGACATTCTTAATCGCGAGCTTGTTCGATGCGGCCGCTTTGTCGAAGTCCGCCGGACTCTTGATAGTGGCGAGCATCTTCTGCGCTTGCTGGCTCGCTTGCGCCTGGGCGGTGGCGCGAATCACCGCATCGCGCACTTGAGCCTCGATTTCCTTTCGCGGCGGAATTCGCGACGGCTGCAGCACCAGCAGCTTGATCAGGTAGGGCGCGCCCTTCTCCGGCACCAGCGCGACCTGGCCCGCGTCGAGCTTGAACGCCGCCTGCATCAACTCGCGGTCCGCCTCGAGGCCGCCGGCGGATTCGCCCTGCGCAAACAGCGGCGTCTCGGCCGCGTCGATTCCGCGCTTCTTCGCGAGGTCCTCGAGCTTGGCGCCGCCGAGCGCAGCGGCGAGATCCTCCTGCGCCGCCGCCCGCCCCAGCTTCGCGCCGGCTTGCGCGCGCAGCTCCTGGACTATCTTGGGCCTTGCCTCGGCCAGCGTTTCGATATGCGCAGGCGTGGACTGCTCGAGCTTGACGATATGATAGCCGAAGTGTGTCTCGACCAACGCAATTTGTCCCGGCTTCATCGCGAACACCGCGTCCTCGAACGGCTTGACCATCTGGCCGCGCTCGAACGTGCCGAGGTCGCCGCCCTGGAGCTTGTTCGAGGTGTCGTCGGAATACTTCGCCGCCAGCTTGACGAAGTCAGCGCCCTTCGCTTGCGCCTGCTTCAATACGTCTTCGGCCTTGGCCTTCGCCGAGGCCTTTTCCTTGTCGGTCGCTCCCGCCGGCACCGCGATCAGGATGTGTCGCGCGTGAACTTCGGCGGGATGCGTGAAGCGCGTGCTGGCGTTGCGCTTGTAGAAATCCTCGACTTCCTGGTCGGAAGGCGTGTACTTAGCCGCGAGCGCGAGCGGATCGTAATGCAGGTAACTCAGCTTGATGCGCTCGGGCTCGCGGAATTGTTCGGCGTTCTTTTTGTAGTAATCGGCAATCTGAGCTTCGGTCGGCGAAATTTTTGCGGCGAAATCGCTGGCGGCAAACTCGATATAGCGCAATCCGATCTTTTCGTTGGCCAGATCGTAGGCCTGGCGCGCCTCGTCGTCGCTCACTTGCACGCCGGTATCGATCATGTTGCGCAGCGTGTCGGCAATCATGCGGTCGCGCTCGTCGTTTTCGTACTCAGCCGGCAGCAGATTGTTGGCGCGCAGCACCTCCTGGTAGGTATCGAAGTCGAACTGGCCGTCGCGCTGAAAAACCTGTTCCTTGGCGATTTTATCCTGCAGCGCCACGTCGCTGATGCTGATGCCGAGATGGCGCGCCTCGTCGCCAATCAGTTGTTGCTCGATCAGCCGCTCTACCGCTTCCTGGCGAATATTGATGCTCTTGAGCACGTTCTGCGCGTTGGCGCCGTACATCTGTTGGATGGTGGCGCGCAGTTGAGTGGCTTCGCGATCCACATCATCGCCAAGTATTTTCTGGCCGTTGACGGTCGCGACGGGATGGATGCTGCCGAACATCCCCGCGCCGAACCCCCAAAAGGCCATGAGAACCGCGAGGATGGCGAACGGGACTTGTACTTGCCAGGAGTACTGATAACGGCGAATTCCTTCCAACATTGAATCCGCATCATACTTTAGTGCCTTTTCGGTGCGCAATTGCGCCCGGCAACTTGCTTGACCTCCCGGTCCTTGTTAGCGTGTCGCCAGCGGTTGAGTTTGACGGACCCAAACGTCTCCGCCACAGAATTCTTCAACATTTGGGCCGCGTCTTGGGGTGGTTTTCAGGCCGGGGCATGGTACCGGCAGCAGGTCTGAACCGGGCAGGCGAGGGGAGAAATTCGTGGTCCTTAATTCTATTTTCGGTTGGTTTTCCAATGATCTGGCGATCGATCTCGGCACCGCCAACACGCTCATCTACGTGAAGGGCGAAGGCATCGTGTGCAATGAGCCGTCGGTCGTCGCGGTGCAAAAGGATTCGCGCGGCTCGCGGCGCGTGCTGGCTATAGGCTCCGAGGCAAAGAAAATGCTCGGACGCACGCCCGGCTCGATCGTCGCGATTCGGCCGCTCAAGGACGGCGTCATCGCCGACTTCGAGATCACCGAGAACATGCTGCGCTACTTCATCCAGAAAATTCACTCGGGCAAGACCCTGGTCCGCCCGCGCCCGCGCATCGTCATCTGCGTGCCGTTTGGAATCACCGCGGTTGAAAAGCGCGCGGTGCGCGAATCGGCTGAATCGGCGGGGGCGCGCGAAGTCTATTTGATCGAAGAGCCGATGGCGGCTGCGATTGGCGCCGGCCTGCCCATCACCGAACCGGCCGGCAACATGATCGTCGATATCGGCGGTGGCACCACCGAGGTCGCCGTCATCTCGCTCGCCGGCGTCGTCTTCTCGCGCTCGGTGCGAGTGGCGGGCGACAAGATGGATGAGGCGATCATCCAGCACATCAAGCGCAAGTACAATTTGCTGATCGGCGAGCGCACCGCCGAGTTGATCAAGATCACAATCGGCTCGGCCTACCCCGGCAACGAGATCCAGACGATGGAGATCAAGGGCCGCGATCTCGTCGCCGGCGTGCCCAAGATTATCGAGATCACCGACGAGGAGATTCGCGAGGCGCTGATGGAGCCGGTGCGCCAGGTGGTCGAGTCGGTGCGTATCGCGCTCGAGCGCACGCCGCCGGAGCTCGCGTCGGACATCGTGGACAAGGGCATCGTGCTGGCCGGCGGCGGCGCGTTGCTGCGCAACCTCGACGTGCTGCTGCGCGAGGAGACCGGCTTGCCGGTCACGCTCGCCGACGATCCGCTGACCGCGGTGGTGATGGGTGCGGGCAAGGTGTTGGACGAACTGTCGCTGCTGCGCGACGTGACCGTTGACTGACGACGATTTGTCATCCTGACGACGGCAGCGCCAGCGACGGGAGAAATGAGGCTTCTGAACAGCTTCGCGCGTGGTTTTTCATACTGACAAAGCGAGCATCGCGAGCGGCGGGAAGGATCTTGGACAGCTCCGCGCCACAGTCAGTCATCCCGGCGACGCGGGCGTCAGCGACGCGAGAACCGGGGTTTCCGGACAGCTTCGCGTCTCACTCTGTCATCCCGACGACGGGAGCGTCAGCGACGGGGGAACCGGGGTTTCCGGACAGCTTCGCGTCTCACTCTGTCATCCCGACGACGGGAGCGTCAGCGACGGGGGAACCGGGGTTTCCGGACAGCTTCGCGTCTCACTCTGTCATCCCGACGACGGGAGCGTCAGCGACGGGGGAACCGGGGTTTCCGGACAGCTTCGCGCCTCACTCTGTCATCCTGACGACGGGAGCGTCAGCGACGCGAGAACCGGGATCGCCGGACAGTTTCGCGTCACAGTCTGTCATCCCGGCGGCGCGGGCGTCAGCGACGCGAGAACCGGGATTTCCGGACAGCTTCGCGTCTCACTCTGTCATCCTGACGACGGGAGCGTCAGCGACGGGAGGAACGGATCTCGGACAGCTTCGCGCCAAGCGAAGCCGGTTCCGGTCTCCTGATTCGCGCGATGCGCGCGCTCATTTAGAGAACCACAGATGAAAAGCAGCTTCCTCTGGCGCAACCGCGTCCTCCTTACCAGCGGCCTCCTCCTGATTCTCTCGCTTCACCTTATCTCGACCGGTGTCCATCCGGGTGATCTCGCCGCGCGTCCCGAGTCCGCCTTCCTCGAAGTCATCGGCCCCGTCACCGGCGCCTTCACGCATCTCAGCGACGGCGCCTCATCCATAACGCGAGACTACCTCGACCTGGTTCACGTGCGCGACGAAAACGCGCAACTGCGCAATGAGCTGGCGCGGGTCAAGAGCGATCGGGCGCGGCTGGCCGAGCTCGAAGTCGAAAATCAGCACCTTGGCGAGCTGCTCGAACTCAAGGACGCACTCGGCGCCAAGGCGGTCGCTGCGAACGTGATCGGCAGCGACGCCAACGGCATCTCGCGCACCCTGGTGCTGAGTTCGGGTTCCGACAACGGACTTAGCCCGGGCATGGCGGTGCTCGCCAACCAGGGCGTGGTCGGCAAGATCATCGCGGTCAGCCCGCACGCCTCGCGCGTATTGCTGATAGACGATCACAACTCGGCGCTCGACGGTTTCGATCAACGCTCGCGCGCGCGCGGAATTGTCGCCGGGCAGGTGGACGACGGCGTGATCTCTGAAGTACGCCGATCGCTCACAGGACCTGCGCCCGGGCGACACCATCGTGACCTCGGGCCTCGACGGAATTTTCCCGCGCGGCCTGCTGGTCGGCACCATTCAAAGTGTCCATCGCGAAGGCCCCGGACTTTTCCTTGGCGTGAGGATCGCGCCGGCGGTTGATTTCCGCGAGCTCGAGCAGGTGCTGATCCTGACCCAGCCGCCGCCGCATCTTGAAGACCAGGCCAAGGACTGACGCGATTGCGCCTCTTCCTGTTGTTCGCGGTTTTCGTGGTGCTGGGATTGGCGCTTGAATCGGCGGGCGCGCGCATCTTCTCGTTTCGCGCGCTGATCCCCAACCTGATCATCATACTCGCCGTCGATCTCGGCCTGCGCCATCATGGCGTCCTGCCCGCGATACTGGCATTCGCGATGGGCTACGCGACCGACTCGATCGCCGGATCGCATCCGGGCCTCAACGCTTTCATGATGACGATGGTGTTCCTCGTGAGCTACGAGATTTCGACGCGCCTGATGGTGGCGAACGCCGGCGTCGGCGCGACGGTGGTCTTCTTCGGCGTAATCGCAACCGCACTCGGCACCGTCGCAATCGCCAACGGCTTCGGCGCCCTTTCCGACACCGGCCCGATGCTCCCCGGGCTGATGCTCCAGGCATTCATCACGGCGCTAATCGCGCCCTTCGTGTTCTCAATCCTTGCCATCAGCAAACGCCTGACAGGCTTGTCGGCGGGAGCAGGCCGCGACGGCCGCGGTCGCGAGCGGTGATCGTGGCGCGACCATGGCGCGGGTTGAGACAGAGGATTGCCTGCGGGAGCGGTGCGCGAATAGATTGTAGGCAGTAGTCGGGAACCATAAGTGGCGAAGTTCCACATCCCCAGAAGCAAGAATCGGCCAGTGCCGCTGCTGGAACCGCGCATCGTGGCGTTGACTGTCATGATGTTCGCGATTCTCGGCGTCGTCTCCGTGCGCCTGTATTACCTGCAGGTTCTACATCATCAGGAAAATGTCGAGCTCGCCGATCGCAACCGGATTCGGCTCCAGCGCCTGCCCGCACCGCGCGGGTTGGTGTTCGATCGCAATCACCGTCCGCTCGTCGATACGAAGCCGTCGTTCGACGCGCAAATCGTGCCCGAGGATTCCGACAATCTTTCGCTGACTATCGAGCGGCTCGAGCGTTACACCGGCGCGGACGATATTCCCGATAAGATTTCTGACGCCGATCAAGCCGGGCGTCCGCCTTACGAGCCAATCACGGTCGCCGAGCGCCTCGGGTGGCGGCAAGTGGTGGCGCTCGAGGCGCATCAGCTGGAGCTGCCCGGCGTCAGTCTGCAAATAACGCCCGCGCGGCATTACCTGTACGGACAGCTCGCCGCGCATCTGCTCGGCTACGTCGGCGAGGTCACCGTGAACGATCTCAAGTCGCACGCTGACTATCACATGGGCGACGAGATCGGAAAATTCGGACTCGAGCGCGTGTGGGAGAGTTTTTTGCGCGGCGACGCCGGCGGCCAGGAGATCGAAGTTGATGCGGTCGGACGGCGGCTCCGCCTGCTCAAGGAAATCCCCGACACGCCCGGCGAAAGCCTGGTCATGACGATCGATCTGAATCTTCAGCAGGCCGCGGAGAATGCGATGGCGGGAAAGAACGGCGCTTTCGTCGCTATCGATCCGCGCAACGGCGACGTGCTCGCGATGGTGTCGCACCCGGCCTTCGACCCCAACATCTTTGGCGGCGGCGTGAAAGCTTCGGCGTGGAAAGAGCTGATGACCGACCCGAACCATCCGCTGCAAAATCGCGTCATCCAGGGAATCTATCCGCCCGGCTCGACTTTCAAGATTGTCGATTCGATCGCCGGACTGCAGGAAGGCACGCTGAAGCCTGACACCCGATACAATTGCCCCGGCGGGATGTGGTTCGGCGGCCGCGAGTATCACTGCTGGCGCCATCAGGGCCACGGCACGATCGAACTGCACGACGCGATCGTGCGCTCATGCGACGTCTATTTTTACAACGTCGGCGAAAAACTCGGCGTCGATCGAATCGCGAAGTGGTCGAATCAGATGGGCCTCGGCATCAAGAGCGGCATCGATCTCGATCACGAAAATCCCGGAACCATCCCGTCCTCGGCGTGGAAGCAGAAGCGTTACCATGAGCGATGGTACCCGGCGGAGACGCTGTCGGTCGCGATCGGCCAGGGCTACGTCGCGACGACGCCGCTGCAGATGGCGCAGGTCGCGGAGCAAGTTGCCAACGGCGGCATCCGCTACAAGCCGCAATTCGTCAAGTACGTCGAAGGACTCGACGGCAATATCGCCAAGTCGTATCCGCCGGTCGTCGAGAACCGGATGAAGATCGATCCCGACGCGCTCCAGGACGTTAGGGACGCGATGGCCGACGTCGTCAACGGCGCCGGCGGCACCGCGCACAAAGCGCATCTCGACAACGTCGTCGTATGCGGCAAGACCGGCACTGCGCAAGTGGTCGGCGACAAGGGCGGCGGCGAGAGTGAAGAGGCAGAGGACAAGAATACGCCCGACCAGTTCAAGGACCACGCCTGGTTCATCGCGTTCGCGCCGAAGGATCACCCGACCATCGCCGCCGCTTGCATCATCGAGCACGGCGGCCACGGCGGCAGCGCGTCGGCGCCGGTGATTCACGACGTCTTCCAACGCTACTTCGAGCTGAATCCGCCGCCGCCGGAACCGAAAATCGCGCAAGTGCTCGATCAATGACAGGAGTGCGGCCCTGATGGCGGCCGGCGATCGCAGATACATTCTCCACTTCGACTGGACGCTGTTCATCCTGGTGCTCGCGCTGGCGGGGATCGGGCTGATCAGCGTCATCAGCGCGTCCTACGGCGGGCGCAAAATTATCGATCCGCTGGTGATTCGCCAGTTGATTTGGATCGCGGCCGGAACCGCCGCGCTGCTCATCGCGGTCCTCGTCGATTATCGAGCGCTGCAGACCTACGCCTATCCGTTTTACGTGCTGGTGGTCGGACTCCTGATCGCCGTGATGGTTGCGGGCCATGCCACCGGCGGATCCCGCCGATGGATCAATCTCGGGTTTTTTCATCTCGAGCCGTCCGAGCTGGCGAAGCTCGCGGTCGTACTCGTGATGGTGCGTTATCTGCGCGAGGAGCCGCCGAAAGGCGGATGGGGCCTGCAGCATTTGATCGTCCCGTTCATCCTGCTCGGCGTCCCCGCCGCGCTCGTGCTCAAACAACCCGACCTCGGCACCGGGCTGGTGCTCGTGCTGATCACGATTACGCTGGTGTTCGTCGCCGGGCTGAACTGGCGCACGATGCTGGTGCTCGCGATTGCCGGGATGCTCGCGGCGCCGCTGAGCTGGCATTATCTCAAGCCGTACCAGCGCCAGCGCCTGGTCAGCTTCATCAATCCGCAAGCCGACCCGCTCGGCTCCGGCTACCACATCATCCAATCTGAAATCGCGATCGGCGCCGGCGGCCCAACCGGCAAGGGATTTCTGAACGGGACGCAGGCGCGGCTGAATTTTCTGCCCGAGCAAAGCACCGATTTCATCTTCGCGGTTTTCGCCGAGGAGTTCGGTCTGGCCGGCGCGCTGGTGCTACTGGCATTGTATGCGAGCGTGATTGCGCGCGGCGCATGGATCGCCAGGCACGCGCGCGACCGCTTCGGCGCCTTGCTCGCGGTCGGATTAACCGCGATCGTCTTCTGGCAGGTCGCAGTCAACATCGGGATGGCGACCGGGATGCTGCCGGTGGTCGGAATCACGCTGCCGCTCGTGAGTTACGGCGGCTCGTCGCTGATCGCGATGATGGCGGCAATGGGCATTCTCATCAGCATCAACACCCGCCGCTACCTGTTCTGAGTTCTCTTCACGAGGTATTGCAGATGGCCCGCAAAAAAAAGTTCACCGATCCCATCGACATCGAAATCGTCGAGGTCCATGCCCGCTTCGTCGAGGTGATGGAGAACGTCCGGCTTGAAACGATCAGCCCCGAGATGAAGCTGGGCTACTTGGCGATCATGAAAACTCTGACTGAAAAGCTCGCGATGCCGAGCAAGCCGCTGCACGAAATCATGGGCGAGATCATGGCCGACGCCGGCCCGATGATCTTCCAGGCGATGCAGCGCTGATTAGGGAAGAATCGAAACGCCCGAACGCGTAAGCGCGGCGGCGAGGCGCGCGGCTTCGTCGGCATTATGCGGGTCGTTGCGAACCTGTTCGTAACGGCTCCAGACCCGCAACTCCTCATATGTATTGCTCGGGCCGCCGCGATCGAGAATTTCGTTCACCATCCGTTGGAAATACGCGCCCCAGTCGGGTTGGCTGCCGTCCGTATCTTTGAAGTCGTACTCGCGCGCGAGCGTCCAGCTTGAGCAGACCTTTCCCGCTTTGGCCGCAACCTTGGGATCGGTGGCGAGCGCAACGACGGCGCGCCCGATATATGCGGGCGTCTCCGATTCGGCGAAATCGGGATTGTTCGCGACCGCGTCGCGCCAGTTTGCTTCGGTCACCCCGAACCCGTCGAGCATCGCCTCCGAGCGGAGAAACCCCGGCGTCAGCGCCAACGCGACGACCTTATGTCGGCGAAGCTCGGAAGCCATCGTATACGCGAGTCGGATCGCGGAGATTTTTGCGAGGTCGTAAAACAGGTTGCCGCGATAATCGAGATGCATCCCGTCGGTGATTTCGATGATCAGCCCGGACTTCTGCCGAACCATCAGCGGCGCGCCGAAGCGGGCGGTCAGAATATGCGTCTGCACCGCCAATTCCTGCATTCTAATGCCTTTGGCGGGATCCAGCTTCCAAAATGGCCTGCCCCACTCGGTCAGCTCGTCGCCGCCCCAAATGTCGTTGACCAAAATGTCGAGCCGGCTGAAATCCCGCTCGACACGCTCGAACAGCGTGCGAACTTCATCCGCGATCGTGTGATCGACTCGGATTGCGACGCCGGCTCCGCCCGCTGCGGTCACCAACTCTGCCGTATCCTCGATCGTTTCGGGCCTGCCCGCGGTCGCTGGATTCCTGCGAGTACTGCGCCCGGTGCAAATGACAGTCGCGCCTGCCGCGCCGAGCATCGTGGCGATCCCGCGCCCAGCCCCGCGCGTCGCGCCTGCGACGACGGCGATCTTTCCGGCAAGTGGTTTACTGTCCATCATGGGCGAACGTGGTGAACTTTTCTCAAAAAGACAACCTGCCTCCGACTACACAAAAAAAGGCGGCTCTGATGAACCGCCTCTTCGCGAGCATTCGATTGCGTGATTCTCAGCCCTTGGGGAGTTGCAGGATGCGCTCGCCGATCATGTTCTTCTGCACTGGTGAGGTGCCACCGGCGATCGTCATCGATTCCGACGACAGGATGCGGCGCATCCAATCGCCTTCAGGGGCGAACGGGGTGTGGCGCTCGAGCAGCGCGTACTCGCCGAGCAGCCGCGTGATGAACTTGGTGCCACGATTCAGATTCATCTCGCAGAAAGAACTTCTCGAACCACTCGCAGTCTATTCCTGGTGTTTTGCCTTCCGCAACGCCTCGTCGGATATGCACCTCATTGCTTGCGCCTTGCGGTGGCCCTCTGGATCGGTAAGTTGACTTCGAGCCTTGCCCAGGAAACTGTCGCATTCACTTTTCGTTGGAAAATCGTGGCCTTCCTCCCACTCACTCAGAGGGGCTTCAGCGTCGAGATATGGGTTGCAGCCCGCCCCGCTTTGGCATCTCGTCGGAGGAATTATCACTGTCCAGCTGCTAAGGACCAGCACGGCTGCGCCCAATGCGAACCCACTTCTGCGGACAGCGTCAGAATTTAGCATGAGATTCCTAACGTGTAATATCGAACCACCAATTTTGTTGCCGGCTCGAGCCCAAGTAACTTCCGAATGCCCAGACGGCTTTTCCACTGGCTGGATCTGGAACTGCAGACGAATAGTCTCCCCCAGAAGCCATTGAGCGCTGACAGCGCTGGCGCGGCACCATTCTTGATAACGGCCTTCGTTATTTGGCCAGAGAGGTTTAGTACCGATACCTGATCGTAGGGATAGCTTCCGCTGCTCCCACCGCTTGTTCCCTCATTTTGTACGACGAGAGCCTGTCCATCGCCTGTCAAGGCAGCACTAGAGTACATGAACTTGGCGTTGGATGACGTCTTCATTGTGGTCATCAATACTTTCGATGGACAACATGTGAGACTGGCGTCCTCAATGGTAACGATTACTTCGGTGCCGTTTGCACTGAAAGATCCGATGCCAACATTGACCGGCACAACCAACACGGGTTTCCCATTCGATAGCGTCTGCATCGCCGCAGATGTGATTCTGGCGTCACCGGCGTCAAGACACTTGGAGCAACCGGGTTCGCTACCCAACGCAAGGCCATATGACGCATTAGTGGGCGGAAGTTTAGTACGGGCAGAACTAGTCACGAGAACAGGCTTGCCAGTGGTCGTGTTTGTGTAAACGTACGAATATACTATTTTCGGTCTCCAGTGGTGCCGAATATATCGGATTGTACGAGGTACTCGTAGTCGTAGGAGTTGTAGGTTCGCACCGGGTAATCGCGCGTATTCGGATCGCTAAGATAGAAGTGGTTGAGGTCGCTCGGTGGGGTTCCGCGGTCGCTGGATTCCTGCGAGTACTGCGCCCGGTGCAAATGACAGTCGCGCCTGCCGCGCCGAGCATCGTGGCGATCCCGCGCCCAGCCCCGCGCGTCGCGCCTGCGACGACGGCGATCTTTCCGGCAAGTGGTTTACTGTCCATCATGGACGAACGTGGTGAACTTTTCTCAAAAAGACAACCTGCCTCCGACTACACAAAAAAAGGCGGCTCTGATGAACCGCCTCTTCGCGAGCATTCGATTGCGTGATTCTCAGCCCTTGGGCAGTTGCAGGATGCGCTCGCCGATCATGTTCTTCTGCACTGGTGAGGTGCCGCCCGCGATTGTCATCGATTCCGACGACAGGATGCGGCGCATCCAGTCGCCTTCGGGGGCGAACGGGGTGTGGCGCTCGAGCAGCGCGTACTCGCCGAGCAGGCGCGTGATGAACTTCGTCATCCGCTGGCCCAAGTCGGTCGAGAGCAGCTTCGAGATCGACGCTTCGGGTCCCGGCTGCTGACCCTTGAGGCGTTTCGACAGGCTGCGCAGGCCGTTGTATTTCTTCGCGGTCGCTTCGATTGCGAACTGCGCGATTTGCTGGCGGATGTCGTTGTCCTCGATCGCGGGGCGCCCGTTCAGCTCCACCGACTTGGCAATCTGAACGAGCTGATGGAGCATCTGCTCGGTGCCGCCGAGCGTCTCGCCGATTCCGAACCGCTCGTGCATCAGGGTCGAGACCAGCACCTGCCATCCCATGTTGATCGGGCCGAGCAGGTTTTCCTTGGGCACGCGCACGTCCTCGAAAAAAATCTCGTTGAATTCGC
This sequence comes from uncultured delta proteobacterium, assembly GCA_963717005.1. Lineage (GTDB taxonomy): Bacteria > Desulfobacterota > Binatia > Binatales > Binataceae > Binatus. The sequence continues at coordinate 1,161,389 of OY970324.1, read as the reverse complement.
TGTCGCCGGTGATCTGCTTGAGCGGACGGACCGTCACGCCGGGCGCTTTCATATCGACCAGCAACGCGCTCATCCCCTTGTGCTTGGGCACGTCGGGATCGGTGCGCACGAACAGCTGCACGAAGTCGGCGCGATGCGCGATCGTGGTCCAGACCTTCTGGCCGTTGACGACGAACTCGTCGCCCTTGAGCTCGGCTTTGCACTGAATCGACGCGAGGTCCGAGCCCGCGCCCGGCTCCGACATGCCCTCGCACCAGATCTCGTCGCCGGCGAGGATCGGATTCAGGTAGCGCTTTTTCTGCTCATCGGAGCCCCACTGCATCAGCGCGGGTCCGGTCATGATGACGCCGAGCACGTTGCATCCCATCGGCAGGTTGAGGCGGCCGAGCTCCTGCTGAAAGATGACCTGCTCGATGAAAGTGGCGCCGCGGCCGCCGTACTCTTTGGGCCACGTGAGTCCGGCCCATCCGGCATGGTAGAGCTTTTTGTGCCACGCCTTGAGGCGCTGCCATACTGCGTCGTCGCCGCCGGCCTCGGCATCCTCGCCGCGGGCAAGCGATTGCGGACGGTTCTCTTCGAGCCATTTCCGCACGTCCATCCGATAAGCGTCTTGTTCAGCGCTCCAGGTAAAATCCATTTTTTAGAACTCCTGTTTCAATACTCGGAGCCCCGCCACGTCAGGGCGCCCGATACTCTGGTCTCTCTTGAGTACCGCCCATTCAGCCCGCGGAGCAAGAGCAGCGAACCTGACCCAGTAGGGGCACGCCTCAGGGCGGCAGCGGGATAAAGGAGCACGGCTTGAGCTTTTTGTGAGGCCCGAAACACGCGCTGAAACCGTCGAAGGTCGAGTCGAGAGGCGACACGTTAGACGACTCGCCATGCGGATTGCGCATCACGATAGTGTCGGCCAGCGTGAGGTCGGCGCCAACGCCATTGATCATCGACTGGTCGAAGGTCGTGGTGTGGTAGTTGGCGAGCGGCAGGATACCGTGCCGGCCGCTGGGAGCTTCCTCGATCCATTCCGCCGAAAGATTGGAGGACTGGTAGCTGAAATCCGTGCTCCAGTTTTGGCTGGTAGTTTCGTCCGTCATCGAAAGCGTCCAGATCTGGAAACCCGTACAATTGCGGCCGCAGCTTAGCGACGCGGTTATCACGTCGCCGGGATTCACCACCAGCGAAGTCGGGATCGATGCATTCGGTAGCATCTCGTACCAGGCGAAATAACCAATATTCTCTTTGCTGAGTGCCTGTTGCGTGGTGCCCAGCTGAATAAGTGTTGAGTCCACGTTCTTGCACTTCGTACTTTCGCAAAATCCGCCGATGCCGACCCAATTCGACGAAACCGCCGGCTTGTTCTTGAAGACGACGGCAGGAACGATCCAGGTCGCTTGCGCGGAAAAATACAGTTGGCGCGTTTGAAACTCGGGCAGCACGTAGCCAGACCAATTGGTGCTGGTGTACTGACCTTCTCCGGTCACCAGCGCGTCGCCACTGGGGCCGCGAATAACCTGGATTGGGGCGTGCTTCGCGGCGACAATTGACGCGCGGCCGGCATCGAATCGCGATTGCCCGGCGTCCGATTTCGGTGATCCGCCAAGCGCGAAGGCAAGGGCGCAGACCCCGATCGAGAGCACGATTGACGACTTATTTGTTGCATTCACGGACGACTAGCTGACCATCTCACTCACTCGGAGTCAACGTTCATTTGTTCAGTCGCCACGTTCCGGTGGATAAAGACGTAGTTGCGCAACTGGAATCAAGTTGTTTGCATGTCCGGACGGATGCGTTACAAGTGGCGAATGCCCGCCGCTGCAGCCGTGAAAGATCTCGCGACGGTTGTCGTGCTCGTTGCGTTATTGGCACTCGGGTGTGCGGTGTCGGTGAAAGCGGCTGACAAAGCCGCCCCGCCTTCTTTGAGCTTCGACTCTACCGGCTGGTCCGCGACTGCCTCTCCGAACTTGGCCAGCCATCCTCCGTCCACAAAGGACTTGGAGAATTTTCTCAACCCTCTCTTGGAGTCTGCCGGGCAGATCGACCCGGACATTGGAGAGGGCGAGTATATATGCTCCTTCGCATTCAAGGACCTTCGTCACGACGGGTTCCTTTCTTTGATCGCGGGCGTAGGGGTTCCAGACCGGCCATCGTGCCGCGACGTCTATATCATCGACAAGAACGTCACAAGCCTTTCAGATTCACCAGGCTGGCGGGAACATCGGCGCCGGAGAGGACGTATCCAGCAGCATAGGAGATCTCGGCAAAGACGGCAGGCTGGAATACATAAGCGACGACACACTGGCGGAATACGCTACAGGGTGCAGCGTTACGTTTCCCTCGATCTACGCATGGACGGGCCACGACTATACGAACGTGAGCGGGCAGTTCAAGGATTTTTATCGCCAACAGATCGATCCGCTAAAGAAGCAAATCTCAGCGATCAAGCCGTTTCTATACAAAGGCGCCTGGTATTTCGGGGGCGAAAAGGAATGCTTGCAAGCAGAGGTGTCACTGCTTGAGAGATTTCTCGGTATATCAGCGAACGCAGGGCTGGAGCACACGACGCAGTTGGCGAACAGCAAGGATTCGATAAATCATGATTTTGCGACAGAGCTCTTGCGCATCTTTAATGCCCCGGAATTTTCGAAAGGCTCGAATGGGAAGGCAAGTGACAAGCTTTATCTCCTGGCTGTCGTGAAACCACCTTCCATGCGCGCTAAGTCGAGAGAGAGGCGGACAACCGACTAGGGCAGCAAGGGGATGAACGAACAGTCGACAGGGTTATTGCGTGGCCCATAGCATGCGGTGAAGCCATCGCCTGTGGCGTTCAAGGGCGAGATGTTCGAGGACGCTTTCGGGTCGCGCAGAACGATGCCGTAGCCGCCGGCTAGGTCGGCACTCGTGCCATTAGCCAGCGATTGGTCGAAGGTTATCGTGCCGCAGTTGGCCAGAGGCAAGATTGCGGGTCGATCGGCGCCTATTCCTTCAATGAATTCAGCCGAGAGGTTTGATGACTGGTAGGGTACGGGATAGGCGCTCCAAGCTTGGTCCGTCGTCAGGTCTGTCATCGAAAGCATCCACGACTGGGTGCCTGTGCACGGGTTGCAGCTCAGCAATGCCGTGATCATGTCGCCTGGCAATACAGCCAGCGTAGTACCCCAAACGGGGCCCGGCTGTGTTTGGTGCCATGCGAAATAAACGTTCTCCGGCCCGCCGAGCGGATCTTCGGCGGTACCGAGTTGAATCAGAGTCTGATCGACTTTCTTGCATCGTGGGTCTTTGCAGAAGCCGCCGATACCAATCCATTGTATCGAATCATGCTTTCTCTTTTCGAAGGGCACATCGGGTACGACCCAGGTCGCCTGAATCGAAGTGTACGTGTCGCCGGTTTTGAAGCTCGGCAGCACATAGCCGGACCAGTTGGAGCTTACAAATTGCCCTTGCGGCGTCATCACTGGACGGCCGCCGGTGTCGCGGATAACTTCGATAAAAGCATGTTTCGCCAGCAATTTCGTTCGCCCGGCATGTACTGGCGACGACCAGGCGAGAAGCCCCGGCATCAGGGCGCAGATTAAAGAGAAAAGACAATTTAGGCGACGCGGTCATGGCTCAGGACCTAAGCACGCCGCCTCACTTTGCGTCCCGCCAACCATTCAGTTGCCGCGTTCCGGCGCGGAGCCCTCGGGCTCGAACGCTACTTTTTGACCCGCGAAGATTGCTTCGAACGAAAGTTGAGTCGTCGAGGTGCCAGCGGTCACGACGATGCTGTAGGTGCCCGGATGCGGCAGTGACATGTTGATGTTGATTGCGACCGGGATTTTTATCGACGCGGTCTTGGGCACGTCCGGCGCGGGCTGGCCGGTTTCCACCTGGCCCTTCATTTCGGGGACGATCGGAACTCCGCTCTCGTCGGCAATCGCGATGTTGAGCGGGTACTTCATTCCGACTTCGCTGGTGCTGAAGCCGAGGCCGACCGCGACGGCAAACTGAACCGGCGCCGGGTAACTGGCCGATCTAAACAGATTCCATCCGCCGCCGAGCACAAAGACTTTGCCGCCGACCGCCTGGGCCGCATCAGCGAGCAAGGCATATTCGATTTTCATTTTTTTACCTTCTATGCGCGAGCTTCATAGCAATACGCGGATGTAGTCGGTGTCAACTGGCGGCGCGGGTCAGCTCGGATTCGGAGGCGGACTGCGCGTTCAGGATGCGCACGATATTCTGCGCCATGAAGGTGCTGAGCAGTTTCTCGCGTGCCGCGGGATCGAGCTTGCCCGCCTGGCGGCTGACCTCGGCGCATCGCTCGAGCATCGCGGCTTCGAGCGGCCGGAAATGTTTCCACGCAATTCGCGCGAGGCGCTCGGGCGCGCGCGCGACTAAGTCCTGAATCTTTCGGAAGCGCCACCATGGCGAATCTGACGAAGGCTTCTCACCGCCGGCGGCCAGCACCGGCGGCAGCGTCCCGCCGACAAACAATGGAAACGCGATCGAAGTGCACGGCGCCGCGAGTGACGCCCACATCACGGGGATCGTGTCCGCATCGGGCGCTGGAATTTCAGCGACCATGCTCGCCGTGGTGCCGGAGACCGCGCCGTGCATGCATAGCGTCGGCGAATCGTCGCGCGTCGAAGGGTCGCCCGCAGGCGGTATTTCGCCGCGTGGGCCGTGGTCGCGCAGTATCGCGAACATCTCGCGCATAGTGCGGCGGCCGTTGCGCGCGACGAGTTCGCGGCTGCGCGCCAGGCGTTCGCGCGCACGCAGCGGATCGCTCTTGTCCTTGCCCGCCCTGCGGCTCGAATATGCGGCGGCAAAGTCGAAAGATGATTCACTTTCGTGGTCGCACCATCCGCGTGCTCGTGCATAGCTTTCGACATCCGGCGACGCGAGATTGCCGGAATCGATCGTCAAGCGATTCGAAATGCACGCGCGATCCTCGACGCGGCGCGCGGCCCATTGACGGCCTGAGCTTTCGAGCACGTAAGCGTCGGCATAGTCGGCAACGATGAAGCTGCCGGAGTAGCGGAAATCGACGTCGTACTGCCCCGATCCGCCCTGCCCGTAGCGCTCGATCAGCCCGCCGATAACTTCAACCGCCTCACACGCAGTTTTCGATCGCTCGAGCCCGAGCCGCACGAGATCCATCCCAAGCAAGCCCGTCGCAGGCAGCGTCTCGCGCGTGAGCACCGCTTCGTTGCCGATCGCGACCCCATATTCGTTGAGGCCCTGCTCAAAGCCCCACAGCCAGAACGGCCGCGAGCCGATCACCGCGGCAGTCTCGGCAACTTGCGGAATTTCGAGATACTGGCAGTGTACGGTCGCGGCGTCGCGATGAACGCGATGCGGCGCCTGCGCGAGCGGCTGGCATTCGTAAGGTGAGCGATCCGAGTTCTTGGCAAGGATAGTCGCGCCGGCGCGCGTATGCGGCGCGAGCACGACGATGGTATCGCACGAAGAGATCGGGGCTCGGGGCATGAGGAATGTAATTGTATGTGAAACCCGCCGTGGGTTTCACGCTTCCTTCGGCAGGGGTGACCCCTGCACCCAGTGAAAGAATGCGGGACTTCGTCCCTGTTAGATAACGCTTATCCACCGGTGTGGATTAGCTTATGTACGGTATTGACGATGAGCAGGATTACACCGATTCCATGGAAGAGGTTGCGATGCGTCTTTGAACACGACGGGTTCGTTTTCAAGCCGGGCAAAGGCGACCACTGGAATGGCGAAAAAGCGGGCGTCGCGAGACCAATTGTCATTCCCGCCTACGCCGAGGTTGGCCTCGATATAATTCGATCATGCATGCGGACGGCGGGAATGTCGCGCGAACGTTACCTGCAGTTGCTGGAAAGGTGTTGAGCGCAATCAGGCGGAAGCTGCGCGAGGATGCGAACGATCAATCGAAAATGGGAGTGGCACAATCACTTCCTTCCGGCTGCGAGAGGTGATCTTCAACTTTGGATGACGACCGACTGCCGGCACAAATCCGGCCTCGCGCAAGACGACTTCGAGCGTGCCACGCTCGTAACAACTTAGCAGAAACGTCGCCAGTGCGTCCTTCAAGTTGCGCTCAGCCTGCTCGCGCGTATGGCCCTGTGAGTGCACATCGAGCAAATTGCAGGAGGAGATGAACCACTTCCCCTTTTTCCTGACTTGTGCGGGGAGTGTGAATTCCATTGAAGCTTGCATATCGGCGACCCACTGATGGTCGTATCATAGCCGTTCACGCCGGTGAATCGTAAGAGCCCATTCTCGTATCTCTGTAATGCTTGCGGGCGATGCTGCCACAACAAGGTGATCACGCTGTCGCCGTATGACGTGCTCCGGCTTGCGCGGGCTGCGGGTATATCGACGCGTGCGGCGATCGATCGCTTTACGATTCGTCGCGGGTCGATTCTTAAGTTCACCGATCGTGGCGCGTGCGTGGCGCTCGAAAGCGCGCGCTGCGGGGTCCATCGCGGGCGCCCGCTTGCGTGCCGGCTTTATCCGCTCGGAATCGAACGGATCGAAGATTCAAATGGTGAAAAATTCGTGACTCTCGAGCCCGCGGTCGGCTCGCTTGGCGTTTATGGTATCGACGGAACTGTGAACGATTTCGTCGAGGCGCAGGGCATCGCTCAGTATCTCGAAGCCAATGCGCGCTATGCGCCGCTGCTCGCCGTCTTTCGCGAACGGATCGCGGCGACGGTCGATTTCGATCGCGTCGAGCCGCGCGAGTTCTGGCGGCGGGCCGTGCGCGAAGCGTTGGCCGAGTCGAACTGCGCCGCGAATCCATTGATCGATGCGATGTTCGACGCGGACGCGGGCGAAGATGCCGGTATCGACGATGCGGCAGCGATCGCGGCCCATATTGAACGACTCGCAGCGATGATTCCGTGCGAATCGAATGCGGAGATGCTCGCGGCGGCGGCGGTGATGCTGGCCGTAAGTCTGGGGTATTCGCCGGGCGAGGTGCAGTAAGCGCCGGTCAATTCGATACGGGAGCCGCGGGGCTGGCCGGCGCCGCGGGGGTCGCATCGGCCGCGCCGAGGTCGTTCAGAATTTCGATTGCGTGGGTGGACGGATCGACGCTGGGATACACTTTGATGATCTTGCCGTTCTCGTCGATGACGTAGGTGATGCGGCGGTCGAGTCCGAGGATTGGGATTCCGTTTGCCGCGCCGTAGGCGGTCGCGATTTTCTTGTCGGGATCGAGCAGCAGCGGGAACGGCAGATTGTTTTTGCGGATAAAATCCTTGTGCGCGTCGGCCGAATCGACGCTGCATCCGAGCACCACCAGGCCGGCGTTGGTGTAGCGCGCGTAGCCGTCGCGGAACGCGCACGCCTCCTTGGTGCATCCCGAAGTCTCATCCTTGGGATAGAAGTAGAGGATGACCTTTCTGCCGCGGAAGTCGGCGAGCGACATCGGCGCCACTTGCTCGCCCGTCACCATTTGAGTGGTGAACGGCGGCGCGATTTCTCCTTCTTTGAGCATCGCCGCGCGCGCGACCCGCGGGCGTATCGCGGCAGCGAGGATGATCGCGGCGATTGCGATTAATCCGATGGTCAGCATCTTCATTTGAATCTCCCTCGCCGCGGGCTTAACATCGGTCGCGGAGAAGAAATCAGATGTAGTAGAGCCAGTCGCGGTAGCGCTGCTCGCGGCCGTGCAAGGTTGCCTGGAAGACTTGCTGCACCTTGGCCGTGATTGGGCCGGGCTTGCCGGATCCGATCTTGCGGTCGTCGAGCTCGACGACGGGAGTTACTTCGGCGGCGGTGCCGGTCATGAAGGCTTCGTCGGCGATGTAGAAGGCGTCGCGCGCGAAATATTCCTCGCGCACTTCGACATGGTTGTCGCGCAGAATTCTAATCACCGCGTCGCGGGTGATTCCCGCCAGCACCGACGTGAGCGGCGGCGTGCGCACGATTCCGTCGCGAATCACGAATACGTTTTCGCCGCTGCCCTCGGCGACGAAGCCTTCGGTGTTGAGCAGCAGCGCTTCATCGTAGCCGTTGCGGCGGGCCTCGTAGCCGGCGAGGATCGAATTGACGTAGTGGCCGGTGGCTTTGGCCGCCGGCATCATCGAGTTGTGATGAAATCGCACGAACGATGAGGTCTTGAGGCGCACGCCCTTGTCGATGCTGTCCTGGCCGAGATAGGCGCCCCACGGCCACGCGGCGATCGAGACGCGAATCTTATTTCCGCGCGCCGACAGACCCATCTCACCTTCGCCGAAAAACACCAGCGGCCGGATGTAGCATTCGGCGAACTTGTTGATGCGCACGACGTCGGCGCAGGCCTTGAGCAATTCCTCCGCGCTGTAGGGCACTTCCATCTCGACGATGTGTCCGGACTCGATGAGGCGGCGGATGTGCTCGCGGGCGCGGAAAATTGCGGAGCGGCCGTCGTCGCTCTTGTAGCACCGCATCCCTTCGAAGACCGCGAGGCCGTAGTGCAGGCTGTGGGTCAGGACGTGGACGGTAGCCTCGTCAAAGGGGACCATCGCGCCGTCCATCCAGATTCGATCGGAGCGGAGATTGTTGGCAGGCATAGTGGAGTCAAAAGTAGTCGATGGTGAGTGGTTAGTCGATGGGGTTGGACAAAGCGGTATTCTTGTTTTCAGTGGGGCGGCGCCGCTCCACTTGCTAGTCGCGACGCGTGGGATCCGGCGATGGAGGCGGCGCGTGTGCGCCGTTCATATCGCCTGACGGCGATGCGGCCTGCCCAACGCCGTGGTGCGAGCGGCGGCGTCGTCGCCGGCGCCGCCGGCGATTGCCGGTGGCCGGTGGCTGAATGCCGTCGCCTGCAGGCGATGGCGCGGCCGGACCCGCGCTGAAACCGTCGGGGTCGGCGAGGAAGCGCAGCGTGCGCGTCGGATCGATCGAGTAGGTCGGCGCCATCATCTCGAAGAACATCCGCGCGTCGGGAAAGTACGGCCGCCGCATCAGCCGCCGCGTGCGCCGGGTGGGTGCGGCGAGATTCGCGAAGGCCTCGAGGATCAGGCGCATCTGCTCGGTGTCTCCGCGCGCGAAGCCGCGCGCGCGCAGCGCGCCCAGGATATCTGCGCGGCCGGGATCGCCGCGCTCGCGGCGGTGCTCGTCGCGGTACAAGTCGAGCATCAGCGCGGCGAGCACGATCGAGTGATCGGGCGAATATCCGCTGCCGATTGCGCGGCCGAGCGCGGCCAGGTTGCGCACCGCCGGCTGTTCGGCCGGCGTGGCGCCGCGCGACTTGAGATGAGCCGCGAGAATCGGGATTACGTGCTCCAGCAAGCCCAGTTCTTCCATCAGCACCAGCGCATGAGCGGCCTCCGGCTGGCCCAGAGTTTTGTAAGTCTCATCGACCAGGCGCGGCACACTGGCCTTGTCGAGATCGGCGCGATGACGCCCGATGGCGGCGCGGGTGGCCGGCTCGATTTCGAAGCCGAGCTTGGCGGCGAAGCGCACCGCGCGCATCATGCGCACCGGATCCTCGCGCATCCGCAACTCGGGCTCGCCGATGGTGCGAATCAGCCGCGCCTCGAGGTCGTCCACCCCGCCGGGAAAATCGATCACCTGAAAAGTTTGCGGACTGTAGAACAGCGCATTGACCGTGAAGTCGCGGCGGAAGGCGTCTTCTTCGGGCGTGCCGAAAGTGTTGTCGAGCCGAATCAGCGGATCGTCGGTGTCGGCGACGGCTTCGGCCTGCTTGCGGAAGGTGGCGACCTCGACATTCTGGCGGCCGAAGAAAACGTGGACCAGGCGAAAGCGCCGCCCTATCATGCGCGAGTTCCTGAAGAGATCGCGCACCTGCTGCGGATGGGCCGAGGTGGCGACGTTGAAATCCTTGGGCTTGCGCGAGAGCATCAAGTCGCGCACGCCGCCGCCGACCAGGTATGCGTCGAAGCCGGCGCCGGCGAGGCGATAAAGAACCTTGAGGACGTTGGCGTCGATATCGCGGCGCGAGATGGGGTGTTCGGCGCGCGCTAGTATGCGGGGTTCCAATTGCCTTAGCCCGATTCCGTCCCAACGCTAGCACGATGGCGCTTTGCCCCTAAAGCGCGAAGAGAGTTACCCTAAGCGCCACCCACAGGAGATTTTTACACGGATAAATTTCTAACCGACGTTAAAAAGCTCCGCGACAACGCCCGCAAAAATATGGATAAGGCAGTGTGACCGAAGGCTACAAGGCTGACGTCAAGCAGGTGCTCAAAGTGCTCAATGATGTGCTCGCCACCGAGTTGGTGTGCGTGCTGCGTTACAAGCGCCACTACTATATGGCGCAGGGTATCAGCTCGGATTCGGTCAAGGCGGAATTTTTGCAGCACGCCAACGAAGAGCAGCAGCATTCGGATTGGGTTGCCGAGCGAATCACCCAGCTCGGCGGCGAGCCCGACTTCAGTCCGAAGACGCTCGCGGACCGCGCGCACTCGGAGTACGTCGAGGGCAAGTCGCTGGTCGATATGATCAAGGAAGATCTGATCGCCGAGCGGATAGCGATCCAGAGTTATTCGGAAATCATCCGATGGCTGGGCGACAGCGATCCGACCACCAAGATAATGATCGAGCAGATCAACAAGATGGAAGAAGAGCACGCCAACGACATGTTGGACCTGCTCGCCAAGATGGGCTGAGGAGTCGCGTTCCCGAATCTCGGCGCCGGCGGGTTTGACACCAGTGCCGCGACTGAACTATTTGGAATTCGACAGCGCGCGGAGCATCCCGCTTCGCCATCGGGCCACCGGAGACGCCACGATGAAGTCCGCACGCGCCTTGCTGTTGTCTCTTCTCGCCGCCACGGCCTTGTTGGCTTGGTTCAGCCGGGCCAATGCGCAAGGCCCCGGTCCGCTGGCCGACCCCAAATCGGAGAACCAGGCGGGGTTTCCCGCCACGCTCTATTCCTGGGTGATTCCGGCCGACAATCGGCAGACCCCGGCGAAGATTGCGCTCGGCAAGGCGCTGTTCTTCGATGATCGGCTGTCCGCGGACGGCAAGATCTCGTGCGATCACTGCCATGGGCCCGCCAAGGGCTTCACCGATCAGCTGCCGACCTCGATGGGTATCCATGCGCAGTTCGGGCAGCGCAATGCGCCTACGGTTCTCAATGCGCTGTTCAACGTGACGCAGTTCTGGGACGGGCGGTCGCCGACGCTCGAGGCGCAGATCGAGGGGCCGGTAACCAATCCGGTCGAGATGGGCATGAAATCGACCGCGGACGCGGTGGCGGCGGTCAAGGCGATTCCCGAGTATCAGAAACAGTTCCAGGATGTGTTCGGGCGCGACGTCAACTTCGCCGATATCGAGCGCGCGATCGCCGCCTACGAGCGCACGCAGCTCGCGTTCGATTCGCCATTCGACAAGTTCATCAACGGCGACCAGGGCGCGATCAGCGATTCGGCCAAGCGCGGGTGGGCGATTTTCAACGGCAAGGGCCGCTGCATGTCGTGTCACGGATGGAATCCGACGCAGCCGCTGTTTACCGATCAGAAGTTTCACAACATCGGAGTGTCGGCGCATAAATCGGACTTCGTGCCGCTCGCGCGCAAGGCGCTCGGTGTGCTGAGCTCGACCGGCGGCGACTCTATAGCGATCGACAAGCTCGCGATTGGCAGCGACATGAGCGGGCTTGGGCGCTTCCTGGTGACCAAGCAGCCGCATGATATCGGCGCGTTCCGCACAATGAGTCTGCGCAACCTGCTGGTCACGGAGCCGTACTTCCACGACGGCTCGCAGGTGACGTTGTGGGACACGATCGATCATTACAACAAGGGTGGAGTGCAGAATCCGTACCTTGACGGCGGGATCGTGCCGCTCGGGCTGACCGAAGGCGAAGAAGACGACCTGGTCAATTTTCTCGCCAGCCTGACCAGTCCGGAATACGCGGACGCCGCCAAGCAGGAGTACGACCTGCAGTTCAAGCGATCGCGCACCGACCGCCCGCAGCGCGATACGGCCGCGGCCAACGGCGACAAAGGTCGCAACGGGCCGGGCCTGGCGGGACCGTTCGGCGATATCGGACCGGCGCAGACCATGGAGAATCCGGCACAGCTCGGCGGCGACTAATTCTGATGAAGGAAAAAAGGCAGGCGGGCGATGGCTGCTCGGCATAAGAGCGTCGAAACAAAATACATGGAAGAGCGCGACGCGGTCCTGCGCGGACTGCGCGGTCTCGACCGGCGCACCTTTCTGAAAGTGCTCGCGGCGTCGGCCGGTGCCGTGATGGCGAAGAGCCTGATGCCGCCGCATACCTTCCAGCTGGTCGAAGTCGCCAACGCGGCGCCCGACAAAGGCTTCGCGACCACAGGCATGGCGGGTCAGCCGCCGTTCACGTTCGCCTACGTATCGGACACCCATCTCTATCCGCGCACGCTCAACCAGCGCTTCGTGCGCGCGGCGGTCAAGGCGGTCGAGGACGTCAATGCGCTCGATCCGCAGCCGGACTTTGTGCTGTTCGGCGGCGACCTCGCGCAGCTCGGCCAGCGCGAGGAGCTTGACCTCGGCCGCCAAATCCTCGCCGAGCTGAAAGCGCCGGTGAAAATGATAGTCGGCGAGCATGACTGGTTCTACGACCTTGGCGATACGTGGCAGGAGATGTTCGGGCCGCCTAATTACTCGTTTGACTGGAAGGGCGTGCACGTCGTCGTCCTGATGAGCGTGCATGAGAAGGATTTCTGGACCGCGCGCAAAATGACACCGGCCGAGCGCATGCACACGGTCGCGGGACTCGACAACGGCGTCCAGTCGCGCTTCGAAGTCGGCAACGACGAGCGCAAATGGCTGTCCGACGACCTCGCCAAGGTGCCGCACACCACGCCACTCCTGGTCTTCTCGCATTCGCCGCTCTACAAATACTACCGCAACTGGAATTTCTGGACCGATGATGCCGAGCAGGTGCAGGCGATTCTGAAACCGTACCAGCACGTGACAGTAATCCACGGCCATACACATCAGATGTTGTACAACCAGATTGGGAACATCAGCTTTTACGGGATGCTCTCGACGGCGTGGCCGTGGCCGTACGCGCCGACCGGGCTGCCGCCGCTGACGGTGCAGATGAATCGCGCCGATCCATTCGATCAGTTCGATGGACTCGGCGACGGGCGGATAAATGTCCGCACCGACGGCTTGGCCGACAAGATTTACAGCCTGTGGGATCGTAATCCGGTGACGGTAAAGGCCGACTACCTGGTTTCGCATGGCAAAGTCGCGCGGCCGCCCGCGCCTCAGTTCGCGAGCTACTGAACATGAGCCGACGACGATCGATCGCAATGGCAACTGCCGCGGGATGCGCGGCGATACTCGCGGGCGTCGCCTACGCGCCGCAAGCACTTCGCGCGCAACAAGCGCAGCCGCCGCTGCCGGTCCATCAAGTGCCGCAAGCGAAAGACGGCGGCGTGGTCGTGATGCTCTGCGACGGCAAGACCAGCATGGAAGTCAAAGGCCTGAAGACCGGTGAGTCGATGACGCATGCGCAAGCGCTCGAGGTCACGCGCGAGCTGATGGCGCGATGGCAGCGCGAGCATCCGAACGAGAAGTGGGAGATGGCGCAGACCGACCGGTCGTCGTCGGCGGCGCCGATGTCATACGCAGCAGGAGCGGGCGCGAAGCCGGCATCCAAGGGAATGCAGCAGGGCGACACCTACGCCAGCTTCACTGATCGCGACTATAAAGTCTGGAAAAACGAGACCGACAACTTCGTCGCCGAAGGGAAAAGGATTTTCCATAGCGACAAAGAACTCGGCGGCACGATCGGCGTGAGCTGTGACATGTGCCATCCGGACGCGTCGAATACCCATCCGGAGACTTATCCGAAATACCAGGTACAGCTGCAAAAGGTCGCACTCCTGCGCGACATGATCGATTGGTGCATCGAGAATCCGGTCAAGGGCAAGGCGCTCGATCCCAACGATCCCAAGCTGCGCGCGCTCGAAGCGTACATCCTGGCCCAGCGCAAAGGCGTCCCGCTCGACTACGGCAAGCATTGAGCGCGCAAGTTCCTTCACAAGGCATCTTTCAACCTGATAGCACCAAAGCCGCTCGCGCAGACGTGGAGATCGACGAATCGCGAAATTTAGTTAGCTTCGTAACGATCAGTCACGCCGCCATGGATGAGTTTTACCGTCGGTCGGTGAAAAGCCTGAAGCCTGTGCGCGCGACGTATGCGACCCCTAGCCGCGATGCTGATGTATTCGCAGCAGCATCAACATCAGCATCAGACGATCGGTGTGCGGTTTGAGCTCACGCACCGTACTTTCGTCGGCCAGCATGCCGCTCAGCGCTGTTTCGCCGAAGATCTCGAAGGCGATGCGTTCGTCGCCGCCAATTGAGAATCGTTGCGATGAAGTGACATCTGCCGGTAGCGGGTGCGCAACTGAAAACTCTCTCATCGAACGGATCCGATGGCTCAATAGGTGAAGATCGAGCGAAACACGATGCGCGATGCCGGCCTGATGAGGTGCACTCGACCCCGTTCGCAGCCGCTCGAACAACGAATTGTTGAGCAAGCCGCCTGATTCCAGCGTCAGCAGGAGCACCGACACTCCCAAAAGCGAAAGCAATGCGATCGTCATTGCGCGCCAGTCGCGCGCGCCGATGCTGATTGCGGGTATGTGCGCTTGCAGTTTCATCCGCGTACCTGCGATGGATCGAGCAAGGATTATACCTACATTTAGTAGTATATCTTATCTCTCGGTAAAGCATCACTTGCGGGATTAAGGCTCGGTTTGAAGCTCGCTGCCGTGTCAGCGCGCGCGATAGTAGAGCCAGGCGCGTTCTGAGATCGCGGCAACGTAGAACAGCGCGAGCAGCGGCGCGGTGGTGCGCGCGATCGCGCCGGGAAGCGCCGGCGGCGGTGCAATTGCGAGCGTGATCACGATCGCGTAGTTGATGATGCCGCCCCAGTGCCCGAGCCGGCTCTTTATCGGACCTGACGCCCGCGCGCCGAACACGACCGAGTCGATTGCGTACTGGCTGAAAGACAGCACGATGAGGATCGGAATGTACAATGGGATCGCCCCGGCGCTCGCCTCGCAGAAAAGCGCGGCCAGCACGAAGGTCACATCCGCGATTCCGTCCAGCCATCGCCCGCTGCCGCTCGCGACCCCGAGCCGCCGCGCGACGCGTCCGTCGATAAAGTCGCTGCCGGCCGCGAGCAGCGCGACTAGCGCGAATGCCATTCGTCCCTGGTGCCCGCGCGATGCGAGTTCGATCCAGATTGCCGCGAGCGCGAATCGGAGCGCGCTCAAGCCGTTGGGTATCTGCGCCAGCATCACTTTGCCGCCGCCGTCGCTGTGTTTCACGGTTTCGCTCGCGGGAGGCGAATGCTCTACAATCTTTCTCTTATGCCCGCAAAAACTTCCCGCACGATTCAGGTCGTCAGCCACGGCCCCTCATGCCTCGACGGTGTGATGGCCGCGGCGGCGGTGGCGCGCTTTTACGATGGCCATAAAGTCTCCACGACGCTGGCCGGCAACAACGAGGCCGACAGTGTAATCGAGAGTCTGACGCTCAAGTCCGAGGATAACAGCGACGAAATCTGGATCACCGATTTGTCCTGGAACTCACCTGCGACCGGCGCGCACCTGGCGGAGCTGGCCGCGCGCGGCGCGCGGATTTACTGGATCGACCACCATCGCACCGCAGTTTCCCGCGCCGACGCCCCCGAGTTCAAGGTGCCGTTCGCCGGCAAAATTCTGAGCGAGCAATATTCGGCGGCGCGCCTGACCTTCAACTTTCTCAAAAAAACTGCGCGCGATCTTCCCGAGCGCCAACGCGCCGCGTTCGACGCCTTCGAGCCGTTCGTGATGATCGCCGACGATCACGACCGCTGGGTCCACAAGATTCCCGAGTCGTCCGATTGGGCGCTCGCCGTGCAGACGCTCGGCGGAACTTCCTCGTATCGCGAAATTCTGAAGCTGCACGAGCCGCGGATGAGCCGCAAGCTGCGCACCGCGTTCGAGTCGGGCCAGGACGCGATGCGCCGCAGCCTCGAACTCGCGCACGCGACGATGGTCGATCGCAAGCTCGCCAACGGGATCACGGTGCGTACGGCGTGCTGCTTCGGCTACAGCAGCGAAGTCGCGGCGCATCTGTACAAGGGGCAGACGCGCACGGTCGTCGCGCTGTTCGACCTCCGCAGCCAGGGGGTCAGCTTGCGGCGCAGCGCCGACAGCGACGTCGATTTATCAGTCCTCGCCCAGCACTTCGGCGGCGGTGGGCATGCGGCGGCCTCGGGTCTGATGATTCCCGATTTGCGCCGAGTGCCGGCCGAGCGGCTGGCCGAAATTTTGGGCGATCAGCTCGAAAAGCCGGCGACCTGAGCCTCCGCAATCTCTCCCAAGACCAGCGTCGGCTTGCATTTTCAGTATCGGCACTGCCCTTGCGTCGAATTTGGAAACTTGCCTAGACTGACTGTACGTTCATTTGACTGACTGTCCAGTTCCGCCATGACCAAAGAAGAGGTAATCAAGGAATTCAGGGTCCGCGAGATCCTCGAAGCCGCACGCCGCGTGATGGCTCGATACGGTATGCAGGGTACGACCGTCGATCGCGTCGCCGAGGAAGCGAAGGTCGCCAAGGGCACTATCTACCTCTACTTCGACACCAAGGACGCGCTGGTTCACGCGGCGGTGCTCGAGGGGCTGCGCGAAATGGTGGCGGAGACGGTCGCCTCGGACGACCGGTCGATACCGCCGCTCGAGCGAATCCGCAAACTCATTCTGGCGCAGTTCCGAATCCAGGCGTCGAACCAGGATTTTTTGAAGACGCTTATCATCGGCAACTCGCTCGATATCGAGCTCGAATCGGAAGCGGGCCGCGAGTACATGCGGGTCTATGCCGGCCATCTCGATTTCATGGCGTCGGTGCTGCAGGACGCGATCGATCGCGGCGCGATTCGCCGAATCGATCCGCACTTCACCGCCTTCATGCTCGGCGAGATGCTGACCGGGTCCCTGCGGCGCCGCCTGCTCAAGCTGGCCTCGAGTCCACTCGAATCGGATGCGGAAGCGGTGGTCGAACTCTTTCTCAAAGGAATCGCGGCGAATCCATGACGCTGAAGGCTTTCAGGGTTTCGGCTTTAGCCGCGCTGGCGGCGGCGCTGGGTGCATTCGCGCTCGCGGGATGCCATCAACCGGCGGACGCCGAAGTCAGTAAGGACGGCAAGACTGTGGCGGCGCCAATCGCGATCGCGGTTGCCGCGGCCCATCAGCAGAGTCTCGATCGCACCGCCGAAGTGCAGGGCGCGTTGTTTCCGCGCGAGCAAGCGGTGATGTCGTCGGAGGTCGAGGGTCGCGTGACGGAAGTGATTTCCGACTTCGGCGACAAGGTCGCGGCCGGGCAGGTGATGATGAAAATCAACCCGCGCGAATACGAGTTGCGGGTCGAGACCGCTCAGGCCGCGCTCGACCAGGCGCGTGCCAGGCTCGCCAACTCGACCGCGCGCTACGACCGGGCCAGGGCGCTCAAGCAGGCGCAGGCAATCTCGGCCGAGCAGTTCGATCAGCTGGCGTCGCAGTTGCGCGTCGATCAGGCCGACACGGAATCAGCCCAGGAGACGCTCGCGATGGCGCGCAAGAAACTCGGCGACACCGAAATCAGGGCGCCGTTCAGCGGCTCGGTGCAAAAGCGGATGGTCTCGCTCGGCGAGTACGTCGCGCCGGGCAAGGAAATTTACGAACTGATCGCGACTGACCCGATCAAGCTGCGCTGCCCGATGCCGGAGCGGTTCGTGCCGCTGGCGCGGGTCGGGATGCCGGTGAAGCTTGCGATCGACGCCGACCAGGGCGCGTCGTACACGGGGAAAATCACGCGGATCGCGCCGGCGCTCGATGAAAGCAGCCGCACGTTGCTGATCGAGGCCGAAGTCGCGAATCCGGACGGCATGCTGAAGCCCGGATTCTTCGCGCACGTGACGATGGACCTCGGCCACGATCGCGCGCTGTTCGTGCCGACCGCCGCGGTGCTGCGCTACGCCGGCGTCGCGCGCGTGTTCGTCGTCGATCAAGGCGTAGTGCGCGCGCGCGAGGTGACCACCGGCACTGTCGTTGGCGATCAGACCGAAATCACCGGCGGGTTGAAGGAGGGCGATCAGGTTGCGGTGAGCAACGTCGATCGCCTGGCCGACGGCACCGCGGTGACCGCGAAGGAGCAGTCGTGATTCTCGCCGACCTGTGCGTGCGCCGGCCGGTCTTCGCGACGATGTTCGTCGGCGTGCTGGTCGTGCTCGGCTGGTTCTCGTACATGCGGCTCGGCGTCGATTTGTTTCCCAAGGTCGATGTGCCGACCGTGATGGTCACGACCTTCCTGCCGGGCGCCGCGCCTGAAGAGACCGAGGCGCGCGTCACCAAGCCGATCGAGGAAGCGGTCAATACCGTCAGCGGCATCGACGAGATGCGATCGAACACGCTCGAAGGCGTGTCGCGCGTCATCATCGAGTTCAAGCTCGAGCGCGACCTCGACGCCGCCGTGCAGGACGTCCGCGACAAGATTGGGACGGTGCTCGACCAGCTGCCCGACGGCACCAAGCCGCCGCTGGTGCAGAAGTTCGACCTCGACGCGGTGCCGGTCGTGACGATCACTGTCACCGGCTACCAGAGCCTGAAAGAACTCACCGAGCTTGCGCGCCGGCGCCTGAAGGAGCCGCTCGAATCGGTGGACGGGGTCGGCTCGATCGACATCGTCGGCGGCCAGGAGCGCGAAGTTCACGTCGATGTCGATGCCGACAAGCTGCACGCGACCGGGGCGACGATTCAGCAGGTCGGCGCGGCGCTCTCACGGCAAAACGTCGAGTATCCCGGCGGCCGCATGAAGCAGGGCATGTCCGAGGAGATGCTGCGCACTCTCGGCCGGATCACCGAAGTTCCCGATTTCGCGAAAATTATCGTCAGCGAAGTCGAGGGACGGCCGGTGACGGTCGGCGATGTGGCGTCGGTCAAGGACAGCGTCAAGGAGCCGCGCTCGCTGTCGCGATGGGACAACAAGAACGCGGTGTCGCTGATCGTGCGCAAGCAATCGGGCGAGAACACGATCGAGATCGTCGATCGGGTCAAGGAGCGGTACCAAGCGATCAAGGGCACGCTGCCGCCGGGCGTTGACGTGATCTTCACGCGCGACGCATCCAGCTTCATCCGCGCGGCGGTGGACACGGTGCAGGAGCATCTCTGGCTCGGCGGCCTTTGCGCCGCGATCGTGGTGTTCTTTTTTCTCGGCTCGATCACATCGACGCTGATTGCGGCGGTCGCGATTCCGGTTTCGATCATCGCGACCTACTCGTTGATCCTGTGGATGGGCTTCACGCTCAACCGGATGACGCTGCTGGCGCTGACGCTCGCGGTCGGAATCGTAATCGACGACGCCATCGTGGTGCTCGAAAATATTTTCCGTTTCATCGAAGAAAAAAATATGGACCCGATGTCCGCGGCCAAAGCGGCCACCGCCGAGGTCGGGCTCGCGGTCAGCGCAACCACCCTGTCACTCGCCGTCATCTTTGTGCCGGTCGCGTTCATCCACGGCGTGATGGGCCGCTTTCTCAATTCGTTCGGCCTGACGATGGCGTTCGCGATCATGGTCTCGCTGCTGGTCTCATTCACGCTGACACCCATGCTCTGCTCGCGCTACCTGAAACCCAAGGGCGCGACTGGCGCGAAGCACAACGACACCAAGGACTGGAAAATCTTCCGCGCGATCGAGGACTACTACGACCTCGCGCTGCGCTGGTCGCTCGACCATCGATGGATGCTGGTCGTGGTCGCGGTTGCGCTGGTCATCTCGATTCCGTTTCTCGGCAAGCTGGTCGGCGCGACCTTCATGCCCGACGACGACTCGAGCGAATTTGCGGTGAGCATCCGCACGCCGCCGGGCTACTCGCTCGCGCATACGGATCAGATCGTCGCGCAGATAGAAGATCGTCTGCGCACGATTCCTGAAGTTCGCGACCTGCTAACCACCGTCGGCGACACCAACGGCGACGATCGCGTGACGGTCGCCGAAGTTGACGCGAAACTCTTCCCGCTCGATCAGCGCCGCCGCAGCCAGGAAATGGTGATGGCCGACGCGCGCAAACTGATGGACGCGTTTCCGGTGTTGCGGGTCAGCGTCGATGCGGTCAAGCCGTGGGAGCAGAGCGGCTATCGCGACGTCGCGGTTGAATACGACATGCGCGGTCCCGACCTCGACACGCTGCGGACCTACGCCGACGGCCTGATGGCGCGGCTGCGAAAAATTCCCGGCATCGTCGATCTCGATTCGAGTTACGAGGGCGGGCTGCCCGAGCTCCAGGTTAATATCGATCGCACCAAGGCGGCGGACCTCGGCGTATCGGTGGACGATATCGCGCAGACCATGCGCACGATGGTGCAGGGCGACGTGATCACGCGGTTTCGCGAAGGCCAGGATACCTACGACGTGCGCCTGCAGTTGGCCGCGAAGGATCGCAACGATCCGGCCGTGATCGCGGGACTGACGATTCCGTCGAGCAAGGTCGGACAGGTGCGGCTCGACAACGTGGCGACACTCACGCCTGGCACTGGCCCGGTGCAAATCGATCGGCAGGATCGCCAGCGCAACATCTCGATTGTCTTCAACCTCGCGCCCGGCTTCGCGATGAACAAAGTGATGAACGCGGTCACGCGCGAGGTCAATCAGATTCACCTGCCGCCCGGCTACATGACGGAGTTCGGCGGGCAGAGCAAGATTTACGGCGAGATGGTCAGCGGCTTCGTGATCGCGTTTCTGCTCTCCGTCATTTTCATGTACATGGTGCTGGCGGCGCAGTTCGAGAGCTTCATCCATCCGATTACGATCATGCTGTCGCTGCCGCTGGCCGTGCCGTTTGCGCTGATCTCGCTGCTCGTATTCCGCGAGCACCTGATGCTGTTCTCGACCCTCGGCATCCTGCTGCTGTTCGGCATCGTGAAAAAGAATTCAATTTTGCAGCTCGATCAAACCCTCAACCTGATCCGCGCCGGACTGCCGCGCCGCCAGGCGATTCTCACCGCGAATCGCGATCGCCTGCGGCCAATCCTGATGACCACGGCGGCGCTGGTCGCGGGCATGATCCCGGTTGCGATTGGGCAGGGCGCGGGTGACAGCTCGGTGCGCGCGATCGCGCTGGTCGTGATCGGCGGTCAGACGCTGTGCCTGCTGATCACGCTGCTGTTCACGCCGGTCGCGTTCTCGTTGTTCGACGACATGGAGAACTGGTTCCGCGGTTTCCGCAAACCGGTCGCCAGGCTCAAGCTGGTCGAGCCGGCGTACGACGACGATCTCGAACGCGAAGCGATCGATTAGCCGCGCGCGCCTCCATCTTCAATCGTGCTCCCGCGTTCTGCTACGCTCGCGAAATTGTGAGCGCGGGAGATAAATCGACTATGGGTGAAATCGCGATCGTTCTTGCACTCGGACTGGCCGCCGGCATCCTTGGCGGGTTCGTTGGCGTCGGCGGCGGCGTGCTGATCGTGCCGGTGCTCGTGCTTGCGCTCGGTTTCGATCAGCACCTCGCGGTCGGGACCTCTCTCGGCGCGCTACTGCCCCCGGTCGGAATCCTCGGCGCGTACGAGTACTACAAGCACGGCCACCTCAACATCACGTACGCGCTGCTGATCGGACTGGGCCTGTTGATCGGCGGTTATATCGGCGCGGTTTACGCCGTGAAGATGCCGGGCGCGGTGCTGCGGCGCATCTTCGGCGTGTTCCTGCTGCTGACTTCGATACGGATGCTGTACAAATAGATTGGATGCAGCAACGAAGAAACCGGGACCGGCTTCGCTTACGCGAAGCTGTCCGAGATCCTTCCTGCCGCTCGCGTTGCTCGCTCCGTCAGGATGACACAGAAGAGCGAAAGCTGTCCGAGATTCCTTCGACCACGCTCAAAACAGGCGCTTCCACCGCGCTCGCGTTGCTTGCTTCGGTCAGGATGACAGGTGCCGCCTTGCGCTGTCGGATTGCGCTTACTAAGTTCGCGATGTGGACGCCCGCCTCGAACAAGCACTCAACCTTCTGCTCGAATCCGAACGCGCCGGAGTAATCGCGCTCGACCAACTCATCGCCGCGGTGAAGCAAGACGAGCTGAAGAAATTCCTGACCGGATCGCGCGCGATGGAACAGCGCAACGCCGAGGAACTGGAGGCGCTGATTCGTGACAACGGCGGTAAACCATCAACCGGCGTCGGACCGTTCGCGCGCAAAGTCGCCGCGCTCGACTCAGTCAGCGATCGTCTGAACCTGCTCTCGCGTGGACAGGAATGGGCTGCGCGCAAAACCGAAGTCGCACTCGCGCTCGCACCCGCGGACGGCCCCATCCACGACTATCTGACCGCGATGGCAAATCGGCATCGCGCCGAAGTGGAATGGGGCCGCGCCGAAGTAATCCGCCTCACGTCCGTGTCATCCTGACAAAGGGAGCAACGCGACCGGCAGGAAGGATCTCGGACAACTTCGCGTAAGCGAAGCCGGTACCGGTTTTGAAATCGCGAAGCGCTCCTCAGTCTGGACGCTTCGCGACGAAAATCTCGCGCCCCCATTCGTCCGTCAATGTGCGCGGCTCGAATCCGGCGTCGCGCAACAATCGCATCCACTCGGCGCGTGGAAAGATGCCCTCGATGTGAGAATCGTGCACGAGGCGCGTGTCGCCGGCTCGGTCGCGCAGCATTATCGCGAAGTCCGTTCGATATGTAGTGTCGGTCGGATCTGGATCGGTTACCCACATTAGATAGCGAAGGCTGCGGCCATCGCCGTCGTGTCCGCCATGTTTGGTCTCCGCGACGAAAGTTTCCCGCACACAGTCCGGCACGAATAACGCGACGCCGCCCGCGCGGCAATGCCGGTACGCGGTTTGTATCGCGGCCAGCAGATCAGCCGCGCTCGTCATGTACGCGATCGCATCATGGATAAACACCGCATCGAAGGTGCGCCGTAGATCCACCGTGCGCATGTCGCCCTCGCGATGCTCGCATTCAGGATTCAGCGCGCGGCTGACGGCGAGCATTTGTGGCGACAGATCGACCAGCGCCATTTCGAATTTGGATTTGAGATAAAGCGCGTTGTTGCCGCCGCCCGACCCGAGCTCGAGCACCGTGCGCGGCGCGGGTTTGCATGCGTCAGTCAGCAGGCGCGCAAAGAGCGCCGCTTCTTCCGCATAATTTTCAGGCGCCGAGAACAGCGGCCACCATTCCGCGAGCTGATCGTACAGCTTCATCGCGCCGCTTACTTCTTTGGCGGCGGTGCCGGCACTTCCTTCATGCGCGCCGTCGTATCCGCGTCGTACTCGAGATGCAGCGCGCGCACGATCATCCCATGCATCCGCCACAAGCCGATCACGTAGAACAACTCCATGATCTGCTCGTCGGGCAGATGACTCTTCAGCGCGGCGAAGGTCTCGTCCTCGACCAGGTTGCGCCCGACGATTTCATCCGTCGCCTGCATCACGGCGCGTTCGGCGTCGGTGAACTTGTCGCTGGTGGCCCAGCCCTTTATCGCCGCGAGCTTGTCTTCCGGATGTCCGACCATCCGCGCGACTTTGAGATGCTGCGAATACTCGAAGCGCGAATCGCCGACAATTCCGGTGCGGAGAATCGCGAGCTCGCGCAATTTCGCCGGCAGCTTCCGTCCCGGTTGCATCAACGCCATCAGCGAGTTGCGCGCGTTGAAGAGCAGGTCAGGCACCAGCGCGAACGTCGTCCAGTAATCGCCGGGCGTGCCGGTCGCAGTGCCGGGCGCGGCGACCGGATCGCGGTCGCCGAAGAATTGCTGGTAGAGTTCCTGGATTTCAGGCGTAGCCTCGATCTTGCTCACCTGACGCAATCGTCCCATGATACTGGCTCCTTCCGCTAACGTTTCGAGACCTCACTATCGCCGATGTCGCGTGCTCTTGCGAGGCCGCGCGCACGGCGCGATAATCCGATGCCCGGTGGACGCATAGCTCAGCCCGGTTAGAGCGCTTGCCTCACATGCAAGAGGTCCCTGGTTCGAGTCCAGGTGCGTCCACCAAATAATTTCGACCGGTTGAGATGCGCTGTTTGGCGGCCGCTGCGGATTGAAGTACCTTTGGAGTACTGGAAATCTGCGGGATCGACAATCAAAGTATTTTGCAATACCGCTGCGAGGTCTCGATATGTTTGAGGACGAAACGGTAGATATCGCGTGCCCGAAATGCGGCTTCCAGAACTCAATTCTTGTGAGGGAAATTGAGCAGCACGCTGAAACTCACATCGTATGCCAGGGCTGCAAGGTAGGCGTGAAGATCGAGGCCTCGGAATTTCAGCATCGGCTGAACGAGATCAACGACGAGGTCGAAGCGATGCAGGTTGAGGCGCGCCAGAAGAGCCCCAAACCACGCAAAGGCGATTTTCAGATCTGAGGTCTTAAGCTCGATTAACGCCGATTGCGAAAAATCGAACGCCGATTCATTTGTCGCCAACTTCGAAACTTGAAGGGAGATCTCCGCGATGAAGAAAACGAGGATAGCAGGAGCAATGCTCGCGACCGCGGTCGCGTTGGCGTTCACCGGCAGCGTCGTGAATGCCGCTGACGTGCCGGGCGCGTCGTCCCAAATCAAGTGTCTCGGCGGAAATGCGTGCAAGGGGCAAAGCGCCTGCAAGACCGCGACTTCCTCCAACGATTGCAAGGGAAAAAATTCGTGCAAGGGCAAAGGCTACGTCATCACCGCCGACGCCAAATCGTGCGAAGCCCTGGGTGGTCACGTCGGCAAAAAAGCCCCGATGCCCGGGATGTAAGCGGCCGCTTAGTCGATCCGACCCGTCGCAATGCCGTTAAGGTCATCTCGGCGGCATCACTTTGGTGAAGTTCGCGCGATGAAAAAATCGCTGCCGAAATTCCTGCGCTGGGGCATCGGCCCGGTCGCGGCGATCGCGGGGCTCCTGCTATTGGTTGCGCCGGCCGCCGCCGACATGGACGGCGTGATGATGCACGAGGGAAAAATGATGATGATGAAGGCGGGGCATCCGGCGGCCGCGATGGATCACGAAGTCACGATGTCGGACGGCACGATGGTCGAAATCGACGGTACCGTTAAATCGAAAGAAGGCAAGACATTTCATCTTCAAGACGGTGAAATGATCATGATGGACGGGCATCTGATGAAGGGCGGCAAGGCCGCCCCGATGAGCCGCCAGGAACTTTGACGTTGGCCGAACGGTTAAAGATTCACGATGGATGCAGGTGCAGAACGCCAACGCAAAGGACGACGCGCGCAGCCTGCCGCGATTCGACTGGCGCACTGGATCAACATTCCACTGCTCGTGATCATGGCGGGCAGCGGCCTGCAGATTCTCGCCGCGTATCCGGCGCTCGGTCCGCGTGGCGCGCAATATAGCTGGTATCCATTTCAGAACGACGCGCCGCCGTCGTGGCTGCGGTTCGGCGGATGGCTGGCGGGGGCGCGCCACTGGCATTTCGCGATCGCCTGGTTCCTTATCCTCAACGGGGCGATCTACCTTATCTACATGATCGCGAGCGGCGAATGGCGCCGCCGGGTTTTCATTCCGACGCGCGACACCTCGAATGCGCTGGCGATGTTCGCCTACTACTTGCGCATCCGCAAAACTCCGCCACCCGAGGATTTCTACAACGGCCTGCAGCGCATGGCGTACACCTCGGCGATTCTATTCGGAGTCGTTGTGGTTTTTTCGGGGCTGGCGATTTACAAACCGGTTCAACTGTACTGGATCACCGCGGCGTTTGGCGGATACGACGTCGCGCGCGTGGTGCATTTGAGCTGTCTGGTCTTGCTCGCGCTGTTCACCGTGATGCACCTGGTGCTCGTCGCGCTGCATCCGAAGACGATCTTCACGATGGTGACCGGGGGGCGGCGTGGCTAGTCTCATCACGCGGCGCAAACTTCTGCTCGGCCTGGCCGCAAGTACCGTGCTGGCCGGATGCGACAGTCGTGCAGCATCGATGTTCCTGGCCGGGATGGAACGTTGGAACGATCGCGCCAGCCGGCTGCTATTCTCCGAGAATCGCCTCGCGCCAGAACCGCCCGCGTCGGAGCTGACGCCCGAGTCGGCGTTCCCGAGCTACTTCATTTCGGACGAGATGCCGTTCGCGCCGGACAATTGGACGCTCAAGGTCGGCGGCCTAGTGGCGAGGCCGGCAGTCCTCTCGCTGGATCAGTTGAAGCGAATGCCGCAAACGGGAATGCGCATTCGCCATCATTGCGTCGAGGGCTGGTCGGCGGTGGCAGGATGGAATGGCGTCCAGCTGCGCGAGATTGCGAAGATGGTCGGCGCCAGCCGCGAGGCGCTGTACGTCGAGTTCAAATCGTTCGACAACGGCTACTATTCGACCTGGGACATCGAGAGCTCGATGCATCCGCAAACGATTCTCGCTTACGGGATGAACGGACGCCCGCTATATCCCGATCACGGCGCACCGCTGCGCCTCTACTCGCCGGTCAAGCTCGGCTACAAGAACGTGAAGTACCTGACCGAGGTCAATTTTCTGCCGACGCGCACCGGCGGGTACTGGGAAGATCAGGGCTACGACTGGTACGGCGGCGTTTAGTCGATCGCGAGGCTGGCGAACGACACCGCTGACTCGCTCTGCGGTTCCATCGCAATTCCATATTTGAGCAGGCGCCCGCTATGGCCGCGCAACAGCTCGAGCTGCGTGTACATCGGCGACAGACCGCAGATTCGGCGCGCGTCGCGATCTTTCAGAATGTC
Source organism: uncultured delta proteobacterium (assembly GCA_963717005.1). Lineage (GTDB taxonomy): Bacteria > Desulfobacterota > Binatia > Binatales > Binataceae > Binatus. Next base: position 1,134,762 of record OY970324.1, on the reverse strand, counting down.
GGCAAAGAAGCCGTCGGGGTCGCCGCGCTTGATATTTTCGATGAGGCCGAGATCTTCGCGCTGCACGCGTTCCGCCACCACGCGATCGGCGGCGAACTCGTCCCCGAATTTTTTGCCGACATGCGCGAAATCGACGCCCGCCAGAATCAACACGCGGCGTTTGTCGGCTTCGAGTTCGGCCCTCAGCGCTGCGATGAAGGATTCCACTCTCGGATCGCGCGCCGGCATCACGCCACTCGCGACCATCTCGTGAAATGAACTGACCAGTATCGGCACGACCTGGTAGCCGCGCACCCCGAGGGTATAGGCGAGGAACAGCGCCTGGAATTCGATCGAATGCTCGCCGCGATGCAGCATCTGGTCGGCGAACAGATCGCCCGGATAGCGTGCCGCGAGGCGATCGATAAAGGCGGCGTCGGTCGAGACCGCGCCGAATGGCGTCGCGTAGTTCTTGCGCGTCGCGCTGAATAGTTCCGGTCCGGCGCCGTAATGCGAGGTGCCAAGGATCACGACCAGCTCGGGAAATTCGTGCGACATCAATTCGTGGTACGCGTGCGCATACGCGGCGGCGCCGCGGCGCGGATCTATATGAGGCGCGATCAGGCCCGCCAGCGGAGCTGATTTCTTCGACGCGGCGACGCGGCCGGGTCCTTCCGGCGGATCGAAGAACGCCGCCAGCTCGAGCCGCAACTTCGCCGGATCTTTCTCGTAGCAGAGGCCGGCCAGCGCCGCCGGACGCTCGGGACTCGCGAGAAATTCCTCGCGCACGCGCCGCTCGCGCTCATGAAACGCGGGCGAGTCGAGAAAGTACGCGCGATCCAGCACCGCGATTAGCTCGTCGAGCTTCTCCAGCGGAATCATCTCGCCGAAGCGCTTCGAAAACGCGAGCTGGATATTTTTCAGCGACATCCGGCCATCGAAAAGAGTCACGATGAAGTACGCGCCCATCCCGAGCATGAGCGGCTCGGGCGCGAGCCCGCTCGGGTCGCGCAAGCAGATCAGCGTCTGATCCTGCTGCTCGACCGGGAACGCCTCGACCGCGCGAATCTTTGGATTTTCCATTGCGTTTACAGATGCTATGGGCTTTGCCAAAATCCGGCAAGCCAGCGAAAATTCCGCGCGCGAAAATCCGCCAATCCAGAATGTCCGACGACCAACATCGACGCCGCGCCGCTCTGACCGGCTCGCACTCGCGCCGCAAAAGCACGCCCGCAAGGGCCCGTTACAAGGTCGCGCGCACCGACGCGCTCGCGCCCGGCGAGTCGCTGAAGTTCATGCTGCCGATTCGCGGCGCCGACGAGGAATGTTTCCTCGTCAACTTCGGCGGCGAGTTCCACGCCTACGTCAACCGCTGCCGGCATGTGCCGATGGCGATGGACTGGGTGGACAATCAGTTTTTCGCGGAGGACGGGCGCTACCTGATGTGCCAGACGCACAACGCGTACTACGAACCGGCGAGCGGTGAATGTGTCGCGGGACCGCCGACGGCATGCGGCAAATATCTCTATCGAGTGCCGACCGAAATTGAGGACGGGGTAATCTATGCTCGACCCCCGCAGGAAGAATTCGAAGACTGAACGAAGACGTTTAGGGCTTATTCGTACTCGTCGCCGAAGTGAGCGCGCACGATTCGCGCCTTGAGGTACTCGAGTGTGCCGAGATCCTCGACGATGTCGCCGCCGGTGTCGTAGAAGAACAGCTCGCCGTTCTTCGTGCGGCCGACCGCGATGATCCATTCAAGGTCGTCCCGGTCCTCAAGCAAATAATTAATCGTCTGCGCGACCCCGCGGCCCGGGATAATCGTAATCTTCGGCCTCGGGAGCTTTTCCTTTTCCTGCTTGGGCATCTTTTTGATCAACCCTCTGGCGGGAGGATGCGGGAATCGACCACTCAATTACTCTAAGAATGCCCGGCGATCTAAGTCAATAGCGCGTGCACTGCGATCTCAACATGATGGGTGTTGGGGAAAAAATCGAAGGCGCGCACGCGGTTGATCTTGTATCGCGCGTCGGCTAGCGCCCGCAGATCGCGCGCGAGTGTGGTCACGTCGCACGATACGTAGATGACGCTCGGCGCGCGCAGCTTGACGATCGGCTCCATCAGATCGAGCGCGCCGGTGCGCGGCGGATCGAGGATTATCAGGTCGGGGTGGTAGCGCGCGCGACGCAGAAAATCGGCGGTCGCCGAGGCCTTCATCGCAACAAATTGCGCATCGCGAAAGTTCAGGCGCTCGGCGTTGCGCGCCGCGGCCGCAATAGCACCCGCGTCGGCATCGACGCCGGTAACGCGCGCCCCGCGCCGCGACGCCGGCAGACTGAAGTTGCCCGCGCCGCAAAACAAGTCGAGTACCGCCGCCGATTCCTGAATCGCCGCCATCGCCATTACGCTCGCGATCAGCTTCCGGTTCTGCGCGCGATTCACCTGGCTGAAAAGGTCGGCGTCAACCTCGATCGAGAGTCCGTCTTCGAGCTCGATCGTGATCGACGCGTCGCCGACCGTCGCGCGATTTGTCCCCGCGCGCAGAACGATTCCCGCAATCTCGTTGTCCGCTTCGAGCACGTTGCGCGCGCGCCTCAGATCCTCGTCGGTGGCAGGCTTCTTCAGATGCGCGACTTGCACCTCGCGCGCGCCGTCGCGCACCACTTCGATCTCTTCGACCCGCTTGCCGAGCGATCGCGCCAGGTGCCGCGGCATCCGGATTCCCGCCTCGGCGATCAGGCACGAATCGATTTCGACGATCGCGTTGCTGCCGGCCTCGTAAAATCCGAGCGCGCCTTTGGCGCCGGCCCTGAGCCGGATTCTCGATCGATAGCCGAACTCGGCGGGCGCCGGCTCGACCAGTCCGACCGGATCGATCTCGATGTTCAGCGCGTGGCCCAGTTCGCGCGCGACAACTTCGCCCTTGAAGCGCACTTGCGCGGCGTAGTCGATATGCTGCCAGTCGCATCCACCGCATCGCGGCAGGTACGGGCACGGCGCCACGCGGCGATCGGCGCTCGCGCGGATGACCTCGCGAATCTTTGCGACCGCGTAGTCGCGGCGCTCCGAAACTATCTCGACCTCGAGCGTATCTCCGGCGACGGCGCGGGGAACCATCACGGCCTTGCCGTCCTCACGCCCGACGCCGAACGGCCCGAAGGTCATCGCGGTGATTTCGATCTTCAATTGAGTTTCAGCGGTTCGATCAGCCTGGCGCTTGATTCAGGAGTCGGATCGCCGTCATATTCCGGCAGCCGGCCGAACTCGCGAAGATCCAGCCAATTCGCCTTCTTGCTCACCCAGATATGGTCTGCCGCTCGCGCGGGAACGCTGCCGTCAACCAGCCCGGTTGGAATTGCTACGACTGGATTTCCGGCAAAGACAGAAGGCACCGGCGAACCGCAGCTTCTGCAGAACGACCGGCGATATGCAGGCGGCTGGCGAAGGATGGGTGCGTCAAAATTTGCGATCAGTTCCTCGCCGCGGGTCCAGCGAAACTTCTCCGCACGCACCCGGAATTCCGCGGCGAACGGCGATCCGGTAGCGCGCTGACAGCGCGAACAATGGCAGATCTCGATGTCTGTGGTCGGACCGTCGAACTCGAAGGCGACGCTTGCGCAGAAACACTGTCCGGTCATCTCGATCCCCTCCCACCGCGCGAAGATTCTGGTCACCAAGTTTATCCCCCCTACGAAATTTGCGCGACGCCGCTTATAATGAGGCTCGCGCGAGCGCTCGCGCCATTCTACCCGCGCTCTCACCGGAGACTCCTTGGCGATCGAGACCGAACTTCGCGACTTAATCGACCGGAATCTTCCCGCCGATTCCGCCCCTCGCGTAGCCGCCTTCGCTGAGCGGCTCTTCGCGCGCGCTTCCGCCGACCATCGCGAGCGCGTCCCGGCCAAGCGGCGGCTGGCACTGGTGCAGTCGGCGTTCGAGTTTTTTTCCGTCCGCGCCGAGCCGGTGATCGCGCGCGTCGAATCCGTCACCGGTGACGACAACGATACTCTCGCGGTGGTCGAGACCGTGACCACCGATTGTCCGTTCATCGTGGACAGCCTGCTCGAATATTTTCATCATCTCGGCGCGACCGTGCGCACGATTCTCCATCCGGTCTTCAAAATAGCGCGCGACCAGCAAGGGCGCATCGCGTCGTTCGAGCGGTCGTCGTCTGCCGAGCGCGGCGAGTCGTTCGTTCACGCGGAAATCGAGCTGATACCGACGACCGAGCAGGCGCGGCAGATCGAGCGCGAGGTTATTTCAATTTTGACCGAGGTCCGCGCCGCGACCGGCGATTTCGATCGGATGACCGGACTGGCCTTGCAGATTTGCGAAGACACGGCCTCGAATCGCGAGCTGATCGAAGTCCGCGATCTGCTGCGCTGGCTCATCCACGGCGGTTTTGTATTTCTCGGCTATCGCCGCTTTCTGGTGAGCGGGGCCGGCGGCGCCACCAGATTCGAGCTTGATCCAGGCGCGGAACTCGGCGTCATGCGCGAGCACGACGAGTCGCGCTTTCGCAGCTCCGTGATGCTCGGCGAACTTCCGCCCGCGCGCCGCAAGCTGTTCTTCGAAGGGCCGCCGCTGGTGATCGGCAAGACCCGCGCCGAGTCGCACGTACATCGCCGGCGCCCGATGGACAGCGTTTCGATTCGCCGCACCGACCCTGCGGGACGAGTCGTCGCGTTCGACAACTTTGTCGGCCTGTTCACGTCGAAAGCCTACGCGGAGGAGGCCCAGCACATTCCGGTTCTGCGCGCGAAGTTGCGCGAAGTGCTGGAGCACGAAGGCGCCGCGCCGGGGTCGCACGACTACAAGGAAATCGTGTCGGCCTTCAACAGCTTCCCCAAGGACGAGCTGTTTCGCGCGCCGGTCGCCGAATTGCGCGCGCAGTTGCACCTCATCCTTGACGTCAAGAGCGAGGCTGCGGTGCGCCTGTTCATCGCGCCCGATCTGCGGCACGGCAACGTGATCGCGCTGGTCGTGATGCCGCGCGAGGCCGGCTCGGCCGAGCTCAGCCGCCGCATCCAGGACACCTTGGCGACCGCGCTCCACGGCACTTTGGTCTATTTTTTCCCCGCGATCGGCGAAGGCTACACCGCCCGCCTCCATTTCTGTTTCGTTGCAGATCCGCCGAAGGTGTCGGTGATTCGTGGACTCGAGGCTTCAGTCGCGGAACTCGCCAGGCGATGGGACGATCGACTGGAAGAGCGGTTGATCGAAAAACTCGGGCCCAAGCGCGGACGCTCGCTCGCCGAGCGATGGAGCGGTGCGTTCAGCGCCGACTATCAGGCCGCGATCGACGTCGCGCGCGCCGTCGGCGACATCGATGACGTTGAGGCGCTGCTTGCAAGCGGCCGCGATTTCATCGTCGAGGCCGGACCGCATGCGGTCGATGGCCACCTCGATCAGGCTCACAGCGATATTCGAATCATCGGGCTTGGCGAGGCGCCGATGCTCTCCAATCTGATGCCCACTCTGCAGAACTTCGCCATCGAGGTGCTGGCTGAGGACGCGCACGAACTCCACCCGCGCGCCGGCGGCAAGCCGACGCACGCCTACCTGCAGGTTTTTTCCGTACAGGGACCCAACGCTCAGCCGTTCGCAACATTTCCCGGAGCCGCGTTGATTGCCGATGCTATCACCGCTGTCCGCAACGGTCTGGCGGCGGACGACGCCCTCAATGCGCTCACGCTTACCGCGCGCCTCGGCTGGCGCGAGGTCGCCCTGCTGCGCGCGTATCTGGTCGCCACGTTTCAGATGCGCCTGGCGCCGGCGCGTCTCAGTCTGCAGCGCGTTCTGCTGCTGCATCCCGGTCTGGCCAGGTCGCTGTTCGAGCTGTTCACCGCGCGACTCTCGTTCGAGAACCCGGCCACGCCCGAAAAGATCGCGGAGCTGCGCGGCGCGTATCTCGCTCATCTCGGCTCGATCGACAATATTGTTGATGACCGCACTGCGCGCGCGCTGCTGTCGTTGGTCGAGGCGACTGTGCGGACCAATTTTTTCTGCGCGATGCCGTCGCCCGATCCGTACATCGCGCTCAAGTTCGAGAGCGGGCGCATCAGCGGGCTGCCCGACACCGCGCCGCTCTACGAAATTCACGTCAACAGTCCGCGCATGGAAGGATGCCATCTGCGCCACGGACGCCTCGCGCGCGGCGGCATCCGCTTCAGCGACCGGATCGACGACTACCGTACCGAGATTCTCGATCTGATGAAGACGCAGACGGTCAAGAACGCGATCATCGTGCCGCATGGCGCCAAGGGCGGCTTCATCGTCAAGCCGCGCCCGCGTCATCAGCCTGACCCGCGCGACGGCATCGAATCGTACAAGACGCTGATGAACGCGATGCTCGATCTCACCGACAACCTCACCGATGCCGGCCCCGTGCATCCGAAACAAGTCAGGGTGCTCGACAATGACGGCCCGTATCTGGTCGTGGCGGCCGACAAGGGCACCGCGAGTTTCTCGGACATCGCCAACGGGATCGCAATCGAGCGCGGCTTCTGGCTGGGCGACGCGTTCGCGTCCGGCGGCGAGCACGGCTACGACCACAAAAAGCTTGGGATCACGGCGCGCGGCGCGTGGGAATCCGCGCGGCGGCATCTGCGCGAGATGGGCCGCGAGCCCGACCGCGGCGCACCGATCACGATGATCGGAATCGGCGACATGTCGGGCGACGTGTTCGGCAACGGCCTCCTGCGCTCGCGCAACGTGAAGCTCATCGCCGCCTTCGACCATCGCCACATCTTTATCGATCCCGATCCCGACCCGGCCGCGAGCTTCGACGAACGCAAGCGGCTCTACCAGCAGCCGCGCTCGAGTTGGGCCGACTACAACACCGCTCTCATCAGTGCAGGCGGTGGCGTCTTCCGCCGCGGACAGAAACGGATCGAGCTGACGCCGCAAGCACGCGCCGCGCTCGGATGCGATTCCGAAGCGCTCGACGGCGAGTCGTTGATCCAGTGCATTCTGCGCGCGCCGGTCGATCTGTTTTACAACGGTGGCATCGGCACCTACGTTCGCGCGGCGACCGAGACCGACGCCGAAGTCGCCGACCACGCCAACGACGCATGCCGAATCGCGGCGCCCGAGCTGCGCGCGAAAATAGTCGTCGAGGGCGGCAACCTCGGCTTCACTCAAGCGGCGCGCATCGAGTACGCGCTCGCCGGCGGGCGCATCAACACCGACGCGATCGACAACTCGGCCGGCGTCGATATGTCGGATCACGAGGTCAATCTTAAAATCCTGCTCGAGCCCGCGGTCGCGCGCGGCGGACTCACCTTCGAGGCCCGCAACCGCGCGCTCGCCGCATGCGCCGACGAAGTTGCCGACCGCGTCATCGCCGACAATCGCGACCAGGTGTTGTCGCTCAGTCTCGAACAACTGCGCAGCCGCACGCACTTCATCGAGTTCCGCGACCATCTTCAGGCCATTGCCGAACGCGGCCTCCTGACCGGGATGGACGCCGCGATGCCGCCGCGCGACACGATGCATGATCGCCACGCGCGCTATCCCGGCCTGACCCGGCCCGAGCTTGCGCTGGCCACGGCCTACACCAAGATCGATCTCATCCAGCGCCTCGAAGCCACCGTGCTGGTTGACGAATCGTACCTGGTAGGACGTTTCCTGCAACCGTACTTTCCGGCCTCGCTCGCCGAGCACGCCGACGTTGGCGCGCATCGGCTGCGCCATGAGCTAATCGCGACTCGCGCCGTCAATGAACTCGTCGATCTGGTCGGCTCCACTTTCGTCTTCAGCCATGTGCGCGATCGCGGGGTCGCGGCTGAAGACGTGGTCCGGGCCTGGGTGATCGCGACCGACGTGCTCTCGATTCACGAGCGCGCCGCCGATCTGAAGCGCAACGCCGCGACGATCGCGGCCGGGTCCGAGTTGGGCGCATTTCTCGCGCTCGAATGCGCCTGCCGATACGCCACCGGATGGGCACTCGGCGAACTCGAGCCCGCCACCTCGATCGGCGCCGCGGTTACCCGCTTCAAGCCGGCCTTCGATCGGCTCTCGGTCGAGTTCGACACGATGCTGGTGGGCGGCGAGCGCGACCGCTTCGAGCGGCTCTATCGGGAGCTGCGCAACGACATGCTTGACGGCGAGCTCGCCCATGGGCTGGTGCGCCTGGCCTTCGCCGATCATCTGCTGAGTGTGCTGAGTCTGAGTTTCGCCCGCGAAATCGAGCCGGCCACGGCGGCTCATGCTTACTTCCAATTGAACGCGCAACTCAACTTCGCAATTCTCGACGAAGCGCTTCAATCGATCGGCGGCGAAGACCGCTGGGAGCGGCGCGCCGCCAACGAACTCGCCGGCGAACTCCGCGCCGCGCGCATCGCGCTGTGCTGCGCGGTGCTCGACTCCATCGCCGACGATCCCGATCTGGACGTTGATGAATCGATCGAACAGTTGAAGCGGGTTCGCGCCAACCGCTTCGCGGAAGTCGCGCGGCTCTTCGCCGAACTGAAAACGCTTGCAGCGCCCGGCCTGCCCGCGATTCACGTCACGATTCGCGCCCTATCACGATTGGCCGCTTAGGGAAGGGTCGTGTTTTGATCGCCCAGGCAAGCTGCGCGCTCGCTTCTTACAGCGCGGCTTGCGGCAGTTGCGCCGTCGGCTGCATCGCCGATTGCGCCGCCGAATCGACGCGCTCGGCCTCCCGCGGCTCTCTCAAATCCTGATACAGTCGCAGGCCGGCCGCGACCAGGAATGCGGTCGTGGCAAAGTTGACGCCTATCTCGGCGAGCCCGACCAGAAAGATCGTCGTCCCGAGAAATCCCGTCACCACTCCCACCGGGCCGAACAGCAGGCTCACCACTACGAACGCGCCCGCCGCCCACGTGTTGTATCCCGACCATACCGCGAGAAACACCACGATCCGCGTTGCGGCTTTGAAGAAGCGCTTGCGCATCAGGTCGCGGCTGAACAGCAGCGCATGCCAGCTATGCTTGCCGTCGAAAATCAGCGCGTACTGCGCGAAGTACAGCCACGTGTAAATCAACGCGCCCAGCATGATCATCAGCACCAGCGCGATGTATGCCCACACTCCGATCGAACCGGGGATGAGACTCGACGCCTCCTGGAACAGGAACAGCCCCAACGCCGGCGCGAGCAGTTGCAGGATCGTCACCCACACGAATGCGGGCGCAAGCGGGATCGATCGGCGGTAAACTTCGATCACTTCCTGAATGATCGTTGGCTCGCGAATTCCGGCCTGGATCCGCTTGAGCGAACACAGCGTAACCAGCGTCACCAGCAGCGTGAACAGTCCGAAGATCAGATGCAGCGCCTTCGTCACCCACGGCGAGAACGGCTGCGGCTCCTGCAGCGGCGGGGTCTTGGCCGGCGCGTCGATACTATCCACCTGCGTATAGCTGATATTTTGCGATCCCGGCTCGAACGTCGTGGCCAGGCGGTATTGCAGATTCAACGCGTCCGGCAGCAGACACAACGCCGACGCGATCAGCAACGGCGCGAGCACGATGGCCAGCACCGACCAATTCCCGCGCAGATCGTTTACCGCGTTGGCGAGATATATGAAGCTGCTTTTGAGGCGAACAGGACTCACGGCGCGTTAGAGGTTGGCATCCCCGAACAATCGAGACAAGTCCGCACAATTCCCCATGATCGCCCGCCGCGCCGATGGTACAATGAGAATGCGACCGCCGCACAGGGAGAATGCACTCATGGCCGACGACCAACGCGCATCGCAAATCGCGCATGAGAACAAAATGATTCGCCGCCTGCGCATCCTGGTTGACCTCACCTTCGCCGTGATCGCGCAGGACAACGACATGACCCTCGAAATGGGATGGGAGCACGTGCTCGCGCTCAAGGGCGCCGCGGTCGCGATGTTCCCGGGCAAGGAAGAGACCTTCGACCTGATCTACCTGCCGCGCTTCTCGCGACTGCTGGCGGAGCGATTCGGCGCGAATTGAAGCTCTCAGGCCTTATCGCGAAGCCCGACGGTTCGATCGTTCGCGGGCAGATCACCTTCGCTGACAGGATTACCGCGCTCGACTCCGCAGCCGGCAACGGTGACGATTACATCCTGCCCGGTTTTGTCGATCTGCAAGTGAACGGCTCGCACGGCATCGACGTGATGAACGCGTCGGTTGACGAACTCGCCACTTTAAGCCGTCACCTGGCGCGCGAAGGGGCCACCGCATGGATGCCGACTGCGGTGACGGCGCCGATTGAGAAGATCGCGCAGGTTCACGAGTCGATCGCGAGTGCATTCGAGAATTCTCAGCACGGTAACTCGACTGACGCCGCAGCAATACTCGGGATGCATCTCGAGGGCCCGTTCATTTCGCCGCATCGCCTCGGCGCTCATCCAACCCTCAACCTCGAGCCGCGTGGCGACGCCTTCGAGCGAGTGCTCGCGATGCGCGCGATTCGGTTGATCACGCTCGCGCCCGAGCTGCCGGGCGGCCTCGACGCCATTCGGCGCCTCATCGCGCGCAACGTGCTCGTCTCAATCGGCCACACCAACGCGACGCTCGACGAGGCCAATGCCGGCATCGCCGCCGGCGCGCGGATGTTCACGCATCTGTTCAACGCGATGCGCCCGTTGAACCATCGCGACCCCGGCGTCATCGCCGCCGCCCTCGTGCCGTCACCCGCAATCGCCGCGCTCATCCCCGACGGCGTCCACGTGCATCCCGCGATCCTCCGACTCGCCGTCAATGCGCGCGGCCGGGACGGCATCATCATCGTCACCGACAAAGTGGCGCTGGCGGGAACTACCAACATGGCGAAAAATGTCGGGCGTGCCCGCGCGACGATTCGCGACGGCGCCGCGCGCCTCGACGACGGCACCCTCGCCGGCAGCATCATCTCGATGCTCGACGGCGTCCGCGTGATGGTCGAAAAAGTGGGCGTCAGCCTCGGCGACGCCGCCGTGATGGCCGCGACCAATCCCGCCAATCTCGCCGGCGCCAACGATCGCGGCCGCATTGCGATTGGCGCGCGCGCCGATTTAATCCTGCTCAGCCGGGCACTGGAGTTGAAGTCCGTGTTCATCGGCGGTCGCGAGATAAATTAGTCGCCGAAACGGATGGGGATGAACTCTTCAGCCTGACCCCGCAAGACTTTCTGTGTTAATTGTAAGGCATGCATGAGGCTGTCCCACCCGCACCCCTCGTCCTGTTTGCACCCCTTCCGCTAGGGAGACCTTTGCATAACCTGTCCCGCGGCTCTTCCCCTCTCCCTTTTGGGGAGAGGATCGAAGGTGAGGGTCCTTTTTCTAGCGCCCTTTGGTTGTATCCAATCCGGCTCCGGTTGTTGTGTCATTCAGAGCGAAGCGAAGAATCCCGGATCTCCTGCCTCGCCTCTCTCATCAGGAGACCTTATGCAAAGCTCTCCTATAATAGGAGAAGGGCGTAGGTTGCCGGATACGATGAGCCAGCCAATAACAAGATCTGACGGAACGAAGCTACCGATGGAGAGGGGCGCCTGCCAGGACCACCACCGGGCACTGGTTCAGTTTGATTTCAAATTTTCCAAAGAGGTCTAGTTATGATCACCGCTAAAGAAATTGTCACGGAATGCTCAGGAATGACCGTGTACGACGCCACCCAGACCTTGCGAGAGGCAATCGATCTGCTTCAGCACACCGAGATTGTACCTTCTAGCTCGACAGGCCGAGTATCTGATCTGGCTCTTCCTCAACATGGTGAAGTTCTCCGTTCATCATCCTGATTTCTGTGAACTGGCCTCTGGGAATTTCCTTTCGGTAGGCATATTCGATGTGATCGGCATTCAACAGGATTGTCTTCTTTAACCTAGTGTCGCTGAGCATGATCAATTTTGCCATTTGCGATTCCTCCCTATTGGTGCAATTATGGAAGCATGCAGAAGCGCTCTCGCATGCCCCGCGATACTAACCAACTCGCGCACAAAGTTCTACAGATCGCCATCGGCGAGGATATAGAGCCAGCGAAGCCGGACGACGGCAAAGACCCCGCTGCGGTCGCTCTGGGACGCAAGGGCGGCCTCAAGGGCGGGAAGGCGCGTTGGGCGAAGGTGCCAGAGCGAAGGCGCATAGAGCTAGCACGTAAAGCCGCTCGCGCCAGATGGCACCGCAAACGCAAGTAGCGATACTGCGAACCGTGATAAATGCAAGTCAGACAGTCGAGGACCGACTCGATTGGGATCTAAGCAATCTGGAAAAATTCTTTCGGGCTGATTGCCTCACGTACGTTGGCCCAATCGCCTTTTTTGCTGACGATGCTATTCGTGAGGCTGTCGAGGGCATTGGTAATAAGAAAGCCAAAAAACTCGCGTTCATCCTGCAAACGGGTGGCGGATTCGCGGAAACGGCGAGACGAATCTCAGACACTCTGCGGCATCACTACAAGACGGTTGATTTCATCGTTCCCAATTTTGCCATGTCTGCGGGAACCATCTTGGCTTTGTCCGGTGACGACATTCACATGGACTACTATTCCGTCCTGGGGCCGATTGATCCGCAAGAGGAAATTGAAGGCAAGCTCGTTCCTGCGCTCGGATACGTGATTCGCTATCAAAATCTTCTGGAGAAAGGAAAACAGGGCGCGCTGACAGCAGAGGAAATGGCGGTCCTTCTAAATTTTGATCAAGCGCAGCTTTATTCAATCGAGCAAGGCAAAAATCTTTCTACGGCGCTGCTCAAAGAATGGCTCGTCAAGTACAAATTCAAGGACTGGAAAATTACGGAAAAACATCGGCGTCGTGTTACCATGAAGATGAAACGAGATCGCGCCGAGCAGATCGCGAAGAAGTTGAACGATACAGATCTTTGGAATTCTCATGGATTGGGCATAAATAGAGCGCGTCTAGAGCGGGAAGTAGGGCTTAAAATAAGGGATTTTAGCGTCAATAAGCGACTAAATGAATGTTTACGTGACTATCATCGTCTATTCGTAGACTATATGACAAAAATGGGTCACAGTAGCGCCATCCATACGCGAACCGGTTTTGTGGCGCTCGGTTAAATGGAGGACCGATAAATGGAAAAACCAAATATCGAAACCCTCTTGAAGAAGAATCCAAATATCGATCGCGAGGTACTTCAGCGATACTTGGAAGAAAGGGTGCAGATAATCTTGAAGCCTCGCAGGCGCGGCAATACGTCTCCATATAGCGGTCGTCGTCTAACGCCAGCTACCAAAACGAATTGGGCTGTCGTATCTAGGGCGCGCCGCTCTCACTATCCCGCTATCTAAAACCCGCTCTCTCGTCCCTTGCTCTCAAACGCAAAAGAGCGCATTCGTGCGCTTGACTCATACGAGAGCGCTCTTGTATATTGTTCAGTATGAACAGAATGGGCATTCAGCAACGGGCGCAGATTGTTTCTCTGCTGGTTGAAGGCAACGGCATCAACGCGATTACGCGCATCACTGGCGTTGCGAAGAATACCGTACTCAAGTTGCTCGCCGATCTGGGCGAGGCGTGCGAAGCCTTCCACGATGAGAACGTGCGTGGCCTAACGTCGAAACATGTTCAAGCCGATGAAATCTGGTCCTTCTGCTACGCCAAGAAAAAGAACGTGCCCGCTGAGCATCAGGGACAATTCGGATTCGGTGATGTCTGGACGTGGACCGCAATCGACGCGGACTCAAAGTTGATGGTTTCTTGGCTGGTCGGACGGCGCGAAGCGCGGGACGCCTACGCATTTATGAAGGACGTAGCATCGCGCCTCGCCAGCCGCGTGCAGCTAACGACCGATGGATTTCACTGCTACTTGAATGCGGTGGACGCGGCCTTCCCGCATGGCATTGACTACGCGATGTTGGTCAAGATGTACGGTACTGATCCGATGGGCGAGCGCCACTACAGCCCGTCAATCTGCTTGAGCTGCGAGAGCAGGGTTATTCGCGGCAATCCGAACCGCGAGAAGATCAACACGTCCTACGTCGAAAAGCACAACCAGACGATGCGCCAGAACATGCGGCGCTATACTCGACTCACGGCGGGGCATTCAAAGAAGGTGGACAATCACCGTTTCGCGACTGCGCTCCATTTCGTTCATTACAATTTCGCTCGCAATTGCCAGACGGTAAAATCGACGCCAGCGATGGCGGCAGGGATTGCGGATCACCGATGGACTATCGAAGAATTAGTTTCGCTCGCAAACTGAACCAGTGCCCACCTGTGGTATGGAAACAACATCTAACCCACCACCAATCGGAGCTAATCGATGCCGCTGAACATTGCCTGCGTAGGCCGCGAATATCCGCCCGTCACGATCAACGTCACCCTCGACGCACTCCAGAAGTACGCGCGCGCCTACAATGACGACAACCCGGCATTTTTCGATGCGAGCCGCGCCAGCGGCATCGTCACGCCGCCGATGTTCGGCGTCACCGTCACCTGGGACGCCCTGATGAAAGCCATGATGGATCCCGACCTGCACGTTGACCTGCTGCGCCTCGTTCACGGTGAGCAGGACATGGAATTTCCAAATCCGATTCGCCCCGGCGATGTCATCGTCGCGACCGCGAAAGTTCTTTCGATCGAAGCCAGGAGCACCGGCGAGACCATGACCGTCGAGCTGAAGGCCACTAATCAGAAAGGGCAGCCGGTTCAGAAGACGCACTTCATTATTTTTATTCGAGGCGCGCGCAACCGCGATGCGGCGTCCTCGGAACCGCGTCCGGTCGAGCCCGATCGCGGTGCGCCACTCTTTTCCGTCGCCCAGACCATCGACCAGGATCAGACTTTCCGCTACGCCGAGGCCTCCGGCGATCCCAATCCGATCCACGTCGATGAAAACATCGCGAAGATGGCGGGTCTGCCGGGGATCATCGTGCACGGCCTCTGCACGATGGCGTTCACGTCGAAGGTCGCGATCGAAAAGCTCTGCGGCGGCGACCCGACTCGCCTCAAGCGCCTGCGCGTGCGCTTCTCGCGTCCGGTACTGCCCGGCCAGACCATCACCACCAAAGTCTGGGCCGATGGCGAGCGCGATGGCCGCAAAGTTTTCGCCTACGAGACCTTCAACCCGGACGGCCAGGCCGTTATCAAGGGCGGCGTCGCCGAAGTCGCACCCTGATTTTGTGAAAATCATCATCGGCCTCTCGCTCTCTCTCACCGGCGAATACGCGCCGATGGGCCGGCAGGCCGAACTCGCGATTCGATTGTTCGTCGCCGACGCCAACGCCAGCAGCGCGCTCCGCGTCGGCGGCGAGCGATGTGAGTTCGCGCTCGAATGCCACGACGACGCGAGCGATCCGGTGCGCTGCGCCGAAATCTATCGCGCGCTGTGCGCCGACCGCCGCGCCGGCATAATCTTCGGTCCGTACTCGAATCGCCTCGCGCGCGTCGCCGCACCCATCGCCGAGCAAGCCGGGCGCGTCTTCGTCAACCACGGCGGCGCCGGCGACGAGCTATATGAGCGTGGCTACAAGCTAATCGTCGGAATACTCAGTCCCGCGAGTGACTATTTGCGCGGCTTCGTCCGATTACTCACTCAGCTGAAGCTTTGGCGCAAGCGCGTCGCGATCGTTGCGTCGAAGACGGTGTTCGCGCGCGCGGTCGCCTCGGGCTTCGAGCGCGCCGCCGACGAACGCGCGGCCCGCCGCCGCGGAGTGCGCGTCCGCGTGAAATGGAACGGCGCCTTCGACCCGGACTCGACGCCCGCGCGCCTTTTCCCGGCGCTCACGCGCAACCGCGTCAACGCACTTGCCAGCGCCGGCAGCTACGAGCACGACGTCGCCGTGATGCGCGCGGTCGCGGAATCGCGCCTCAACATCCCGGTGCTCGGATGCGTCGCTGCGGGCGTCGCTCGCTTCGCGTCGGACCTGGGCGAACTGTCCGAGGGAATCGTCGGCCCGTCGCAATGGGAAGATTCCATCGAGCTGGAACCAGCGCTCGGCCCGACGCCCGCCGAATTTGCTCGCCGAATGCGCACAGCGGGCGCCACCGATTCTCCCGACTATCCCAGCGCGCAGGTATATGCCGCCGGTCTCTTGACTGCCGCCGCGCTCGCAAGCGCCGGCCGTTGCGACGACGCGATGCTTCGTGCCGCGTTCTCCGATTTGCGCACCACCACGATGTTCGGCGATTTCTCGATCGATCGCGTCACCGGACGACAGGTCGGACATCAGATGCTGCTCGTGCAGTGGTACCGTGGCCGCAAGGTGATCATCGTGCCCGAGTCGCACGACGATTCCGGCTCGCTCGATTTCCCCGCCGGATGGCGTCTGCTGCTTGCGGGATTCGAGGCGCTTCGCTTAAGTCGTCCTGACGATTTGGACGACAACCAAGATGGGCCCGACGATCCGGACGTGAACAAGGATGAGCGCGATAACGATTAGACTCGAACCGGGCAAGCTCGTCGCCATCGGCTTGATGTCGGGGACTTCGCACGACGGCGTGAGCGCCGCGGTCGTCGAACTCGATGAGCGTTCGCGTCCACCCGCTCGCGTGATCGCATTTCACACCTTTCCCTACCCGGCGCGATTGCGCAAAGAATTGCTGGCCGCTTCCGCCAATGAAAAAATTGGCGCCGCCGCGATTTCCACCCTCAACTTTGGCTTGGGAAGCGAGCTCGGCCGCGCCGCGGTCGCGATAGCCAAACGCGCACGCATCGCCCTGTCAGAACGTCGCGTTCATCGGATCGCACGGCCATACATTTTTCCACCTGCCGCCACGCCGCGCTGTGCGCGGACAGGTCGCCTCCACCATGCAACTCGGCGAGTCCGCCGTAATCGCCGCGGCCACAGGTGTTCCCGTCGTCTCTGACTTTCGCACGATGGACCTCGCGCTCGGCGGCGAAGGCGCGCCGCTCGCCTCGCTCGCTCATCTGTGGCTGTTCGCCGATTCAAAACGCGGACGCGTCGTGCAGAATATCGGCGGCATCGGCAACGCCACCTATCTTCCGCCGCGCGCCCGTCTGGGCGACGCTGATCTGATTGCCTTCGACACCGGCCCGGGCAACGGACTCATCGACGCGCTCGCATCGCGAATCTCGGGCGGCCGCCTGCGGATGGATCGCGACGGACGCATCGCGGCGCGCGGCCGCGTCAACCAGCCGCTTCTCGCCAAGCTGATGCGCAATCCCTATTTCCTCCGGCCTCCGCCAAAATCCACCGGCCGCGAGGAGTTCGGCGCGCCTCTGCTCGATCGCATCATCGCCGCCGCCCGCAGCATGAACGTCGTTGACTACGATCTGGCCGCGACCGTCACCGCACTCACCGCGCGCTCTATCGCCGACGCATGCCGCCGCTTTATCCTTCCGCGCGGTCGCGTCGATCAAATGATCGTCACCGGCGGCGGCGCGAAGAATCCCACCTTGATGCGGATGCTCGCAGCCGCGCTGCCGAACATCGAAGTCATCAAGGCCGTGGACGTTGGCGTGGACGGCGACGCGCTCGAGGCCGTCAGTTTCGCGATCCTCGGTTACCAGATGCTGCGCGGCCGCCAGGGCAATATCCCCAGTGTGACGGGAGCCAGCGCCCCCGCAATCCTCGGCAAACTAACATTACCCCCGGCGCCATCAGCGTGATCGCCAAGGTGCAGGGGTTACCCCTGCCGCGGGTGCGGGGCGCGGAGCCCCGCATTAGATCACGCACTGCGCTTGTCTTCCGGCGCCTCGATGCCCGCCTTCGCCGCCGATTCGGTCACGGCCGATCTGAATATTCCATGCGCCATCGTGGCCTCTTCGCGATCCGCGCGCGCAGCGTAAATCTTCATCCGCGCTTCATGCGCCGACTTGTCGTCCGGCGCCGCTGCCACCGCCCAATCCGCCAGATGGCACGCGAGCACGATCTCGCCCGCCTCGAGTTTCTCAGTCGCGCGCGCGATAACCGGCCCGACGCCGCCCGCGAGCGCCGCGATTTCGCGCGCCCGCTCGGCATCCGTGGCGGGTTTAAGATGCGACGGTGTGCCCTCGTACCATCCGCCTTCCAGCCGCCATATATTGCGCACGATAAACTCGGGCTCGTCGTAAACGGCTTGCAGCCACGGCTTCTCCGCCAGATTTGCCGGCGGCTTCACGGTGTGAATTACCTCGTCGAGCGGCGCACCCGCGTTCATCATTGCGATAGTCTGATCGTACAGACTTTGCAGATAGTTTGCCGTATCGTTGAGCACCGCGCGCACGCGAATCGCGCCGAACACCGGGTAGCCGTGCCCCGGCACGAGTACTTCGGCGCCGAGCCGCGCCATCACGCGCAGCGCCTCGGCCCACTCGCGCGCATAGCGCTGCGCCTTTTGCGGATTGCCCGCGTTGGGCGCCGCCCAGATGATCAAATCTCCGGTGCACAGCAGCTTGCGCTGCGGAATATAGACCCAGCAATGGTCGTCGGTCTCGCCGCGTGCGTGATGGCATTCGAACTTGTCGTCGCCTGCAACTACATTGAACTGACTATCGAAGTAAGTATCGGGATATACATACTCGGTCGGCCACGGCGCCGGCCGGTTGAACTGCCGCGTGTTGACCACCGTGTTGTAACCGCCGGTGCGCTTGTAGCGATCGAAGCGCGCGGCGACTGCGCGATGCCCCACGACGCGCGGCCGCGCGACCTTGTTCTTCTGCGCATCCGCCACAATCGCCGGCATCCCGCACGCGTGATCGACGTGCCCGTGCGTGTAGATCGCCGTGTTCACCCGATCCGGCGAGAACTGCCGAATCAGCTTCACCGTCGCGTCCTGGTTGAAGTAACCGCCGGTGTCGATCAGCACCAGGCCTTCGCGCGTCCGGGCCGCCGTCACGTTCGCAAACCAGCGGTAGAACATCACGCCGTCGGCAACTTCCTCGTACTCGCCGGTCGGCAGCAGCGGGTGAAACTGGCGGGTGGTGATCGCGCCGGTAAAAATCTTTTCGGATTGATCTCTTATGACGCCCATAAACCGGCGCTTCCTCTTCTCTTAAGAAATGTTCCCCTTCCCCTCGAGGGAAGGGGTTAAAGGTTAGGTTCTTCGATTCGATGCAGCTCACGGATGTGCCGAATCTTCTCGTGCTCGACCCAGTTGTAGCGCTCACGCTGGTCTATCAGCCGCGCTTCGATGCCGGCGGCGCGCGCTCCCTCAACGTCGATCGAGTAGATATCGCCGGTGAACTTCGCTTCGTCGGGACCGACGCCCAGCCGCTCGAGCGCGATTTGGAAGATCCGCGGATCAGGCTTTGCGACGCCGACGACATGCGAGTCGATTATCACGTCGAAGAATGGCGCCAGTCCGAATCGCTTCGCATCTGCCTCGACCTGCCCTTCCGCATTCGACACGACCGCCAGCTTGTATCCCGCCGACTTGAACGCCTCAAGCGCTTCAAAGATTCCCGGCCGCACGACGCGCCACAGCGTGGCCTCGCGATGGATCGCGCCAAACTTCGCTGCGCACTCCTGAAATTCCTCCTCGGGGATTCCTGCCGCCGCCATCCAGCCGCGGAAAAAATGCTCGTACGCCGCCGCCGTGGCCCGGCTATTGCCTTCGCTCATCAGATGTCTGTCGATCGCCTCGCGCCCCGCGTATTCAGCATGCTCGAGCGCGAGCGCGTCGAGCCTGCGTCCCTCGCGCGAGAATTCGCGCGCGAGCAAATCGTAATCCAAGAATGCCAGCGTGCCGCCGAAGTCGAACATCAGCGCCTTCAATTTCTTTCGATGCTTCGAGCTCATTGCGGTCCAGCTTAGCAGGGCTCTACCGTTTCACCTTCATATTGTTGCGCAGCCGCCTCGCAAAAAGATATGATTTTTCTGGAGATTTCTCCCCGCCAAGTTGGGCGCTCCACGGGAGTAGTGATGTTCACCGGTATCATCGAAGATCTCGGCACCGTAGAAAGCCTCAAGCCGACCGACCAGGGCGCGGTAATCTCCGTGCACACGTCGCTGCCGGTTGCCGAAATCAGCATCGGCGATTCGATCACAGTCAACGGCGCGTGCCTGACCGTTGTCTCCAAAAGCCCCGGACGCTTTGCGATGGACGTCTCCGCCGAGACGCTCCGATGCACCGGGCTTGGCGATCTGAAGCCCGGCGCCCGCGTCAATCTCGAGCGATGCCTGACTCTGGGGAAGCTGATCGGCGGGCATCTGGTCTCCGGCCACGTTGACGGTATCGGCCGGGTCGTGTCGATCAAGCCCGAGGGCGACTCGAAGCTTTTCACCTTCGAGGTCGCGCCGGCGCAAGCGCGCTACCTGGTCGAGAAGGGCTCGGTCGGCATCGACGGCATCAGCCTGACGATCTTTTCGATCAAGGACAACAACTTTTCGGTCGAGGTGATTCCGCACACGCTGCGCTCAACGACGCTCGGCTTCAAGCAGGCCGGCGACAGCGTCAACATCGAGAACGACATGCTGGTCAAGTACGTCGAGAAGATTCTCGCCGTGCGAGCCGTCGCAACGCCCGCGTAGATACTGAAAAGATGAGCCTGATGCAGATACCGCGGAAGATCGAATACGCACTGCGTGCGATGATCTATCTTGCGGATCATCCGGCGGGCGTGGCGCGCGGCACCGAGATAGCCACTCGCGAGCACATCCCGAAGTACTATCTGGAGAAAGTGATTCGCGATCTGATGCGGCGCGGACTGGTTCACGCGCGGCGCGGCCCCGGCGGCGGCTACCAGCTCGCGCGCAAAGCCGACACCGTCACGTTCCGCGATATAATCGAAGCGGTCGAGGGTCCGATCACGCTCAACGTATGCACTGACGGCAGCAGCTCATGCGCCTTGCAGCCGACCTGCCGCATGTATCGCGTGTGGGAGAAGGGTCAGCGCGTGTTGCTGGAAGTTTTCTCCGACACCTCGCTGGCTGAAATTGCAGCGTCGCGGCCGTCGCCGCCGGTCTGTCCTCCCGACCTCGCCGCGAGCGCGACCTCACCGGCCAAGTCCCAGTCCGCGCAACCGAATTGAACACGCTCCCGACTGCGACTTCGCACCCCGCGCCGTGAGCGATTTCGGAGCCATCGGTCTCGACACCTTTGTCGGCAAACCGCGCCGCGTCGCGCCGAACTTCACCGAGAAGACTTTTTATCTCGAGGAATTTTACGGCAAGAGTTTGCTCTTCGCGCTGATTCCGCCCGCCGGACAGCGGATTTCCGACTTCGATTCTCTGCTGCTGACGCTACGCGAATTGCGCCGCAATCAAACCCGATGCGTCGTCATCGTTTCGCCGAGCGCGCTGCCCAAGCTGATGCGGCGGCTCGGCCGCCTCGCGCCCAAGGAACCGCCGCCGGTCTTCAATCCATCGGAAGGACTGCGGTCGCGGCCGTATCCGCCGGATTCCGCCGTCGCCGAGATCTGGGCGCGGCTCCGCGCCGGATCGATCGTCGTCGCCTCGATGAGCCGCGACGACGCCGACGATCTCACCGTCTTCGCGCGCGAGCTCGCGAGCCGGCTGCGCGTCTTCAAGCTGCTGATGCTCGATCGGCGCGGCGGGCTGGTTGACCAGGACGGCAACCGGCTTTCGTTTGTCGAGGAAAAGCGCATCGGCCGCACGATGCGCGATGTCCGCTCGCGCGCGCGCAGAGCCATCGTGCGCGCCGCTCTCGACGCGCTCGAAGACGGCGTCGGCTCCGTCAACCTGGTCGCGCCCGGCGATGTGTACGAGGAACTTTTCAGTTTCATCGGCGCCGGAACGCTTTTCACCGAGATGCAATACGGCTTCGTCCGCCCGGTTTCGATCGATGACTTCGAAGAAGTCGAGGCGCTGATCGTCCGCGGTCAGACCGAAGGCCTCCTGCTGCCCCGCACTCCCGAACAGATCGCGCAAATCCTGCCCTCATGCTTCGGCTACCGAATCGGCGACGAACACCTCGCGGGAATCTGCTCATTGCTGACCGAGCCCTACCGCCGCGATCGATGCGGCGAGATCACCGCGATGTACACCCTGACGCGTTTCCAGGGCGAGGGCGTAGCCGCGGTGCTGGTCCGCGAGATTCTCAAGGAAGCCGAGGCGCGCCGGCTCAAATACCTGTTCGCATGCACCAGTGACGATCGGGTCGCCGGGTTTTTCGCGCGGTTCGGCTTCAAGCGCGTGAGCGCGCGCGACGTTTCCGCGGCGAAATGGCGCGGCTACGACACCGCGCGCATAGACAGTCTTAGTATATTGCGCATCAACCTCGACTGACTATTCGGCGGATGACTAGTTGCTATTCCTCTCGAAGGACCTTCGCGTGACCGCGAAATCCGCCGCCGCGATCCTGGCAATCACTCTCATCATAGCCGTGCTGACAACGCATCGGCTCGGCGCGGGCGACGTATGCGGCGGCGACGAGGCCGTAGAAGCCGTCTTCGTCCAGCAGATGGTCGAGCAGGGTCATTTGCTGTTCCCGGTCGAAAACGGCACCGTCCCGATGTACAAGCCGCCGCTGTTTCACTGGACCGCAGTCGCAATCGATCGCCTGGCGGGAATCCGCAAAGTGACTGCGGCGAACCTGCGCCTGCCCTCCGCGCTCTACGCGACCGGCGGCGCGCTGCTGACGATGATCTTCGCTTGCGAAATCCTTGGCCTCGACGCCGCGATCCTCGCCGGACTCGCCCTCGCCGCGTCCTACCAGTACATCAACCTCGGCCGTTTCGGCCGCGTGGACATGACGCTGTGCTTCTTCGAGACCCTGTCGCTGTTCGCTTTTATGCGATGGCTGCCGCACGACGCCACTTTGTCCGGGCGCGAGGCGCGCTTCGAATCCAACCTGCCTGCGCTCTACTCGCTGGCTGCGGCGCTCGGTTGCGGCGTGCTCGCGAAGGGGCCGGTCGGCGCGATTTTGCCCGCCGCGTCGATCGTCATCTTCATGATCGTCGAGCGTCGTGGACGCCAGATTCTCACGATGCTCGATCCCGGCGCGATCATTCTCGGCGGCGCAATCGCTTCGAGCTGGTATCTCGCGTGTTATTTTGGTGGACGCTTCGCTTTTCTCAATCGTCAGCTCGACACCGAGAACGTCGGCCGCTTTTTCGGATCGTTGGGCGCGATGGCGCCGTGGTACTACGTCAAACCCGTCCTGCTCAACTCCGCGCCGCTGAGCTTGCTGTTGCCGGTAGCAGCCGCTTCCGCATTAGTCAGTCCAATAGTCAGTTCAGACGCGGACGCTGCCGCTGCCGTTTCCGGCAAGAGACGATCCGCGCTTCGCCTGTTCGCGATCTTCTATTTCGCGACCATCATGTTCTTTAGCATCGCAGCCTACAAGCGCCGATCATATTTGCTGCCCGTATGGCCGTCAGCCGCGGTGATTCTGGCGTGGTGGATAGTCACCATCCCGCCGCCGGTGTACCGCCGCGCGGCAAAATGGACATTCGCCGCAGTATGCGCCGGACTCGTCGTATTCAACTTCATTTATATACCGCGCCTGGAAGTGCGTACCTGCAGCGACGACTCATTTCGGCCCGCCGCCGAAGAGATCGCGCGCGTCGTGGCGCCGGCCGACCCGCTCTACCTGTACGGATTCCACGAAGAAGCCGCGCCGCTGCTGTTTTACCTCGATCGAGACGCGCCCATTCTCCACGGCCGTCTCGGCGACGCCCCTCCGGGCTTCATCGTTATGCCCGCCGGGGTGTGGAAGAAGCATCAAAGCGAGGCGCCGGAGTTCGAACCCGTCCTGACTTCCGACCACGGCAACCGCCACCTCGTGCTGGTCAAGCGCGGCAAGTCCTACGCGTCAGCGGCGCATCATTTCTTTGCCGATCGAATGACCGCTCGGTACCTCGCGCAATCGACCATGTGATCGTTGACCATTCCGGTCGCTTGCATCATCGCGTAGCAGATTGTCGATCCGACGAACTTGAAGCCGCGCGCGATCAGGTCCTTGCTCATCGCATCGGACTCGATCGTGCGCGCCGGCACCTGATTCAGCGCGCGCCATTTGTTGATCCGGGGGCGGCCGCCGACGAATCGCCAGATGTAATCGTCGAAACTGCCGAAGTCCTTTTGCACGGCGAGAAACGCCTTCGCGTTGCCGATCGCGGAATGAATCTTGAGGCGATTGCGGACGATGCCGGCGTCCGCCAGCAGTCTGGTCACGTCGCGGTCGGCAAACTTCGCGACGCGCGCGGGATCGAATTCCTTGAAGGCGATCCGATAGGCGTCGCGCTTGCGCAGAATGGTGTCCCAGCTCAGTCCGGCCTGCGCCCCTTCGAGCGTGACGAACTCGAACCAGCGCCGATCGTCATGAACCGGCACGCCCCACTCTTGATCGTGGTAGCGAATCGCCAATTCATTGCGCGCCCATCCGCATCGCATGGTCTCTTTTCACCGGGTGCAGGGGTCACCCCTGCCCAAGGAGGTGCGGAACCCACGGTGGGTTCCGCATTCAATGAGGTTACTTACCCTTCCCCTCACGCGCCGCTGGCGCTTTTGCGTTCCGGCTCCTGCTCCGCTTTCTCCGCTGACTTTTCCGCGCATCGCCGCTTCATCTCGGCGAACGCGTCATCGACGAACGCCTTCATCAGTACGACGTCAGGCATCACGCGCGGATCCGCCATCATCCCGAAGTACAGACTCTTATAGTAACTGAGTATTGCAACTGCATACCCCATCGTGGCGCCTAGCGGAACGAGAGGCACCATATCGAGGCACACGTGCCCGTTGATGTATTGCGGCACCTGCACGCCGGGGACGTTGGTCGCGATGAAATTTATGCCGAATGCGGGCAGGCCGAAGCCATCGGGCCGCGGCTTCCAATTGGTCCACTTGGCCATCCGCCCGGCAACGTCCATCATCGTGGTTGCGGCGCGCGCAGCCGGGCCGATCAGGCTGGGCGGAATCGCGTCGCCGAGACCCATAATGGCTTCCAGAGCCTGCGCTGACCCGGCGGCCTTGATCCGCTCGGTCTCTTCGTTAATCAATTTCAGCCGTTCGATAATATCCATCGGCGCGGCCGGCGCGGTCGGGAACATCATCGAGACCCGATTCCCGAGCGAGCTTTTTTCGCTTTTGTGGCGGACGTTGACCGGACATCCAATACACAGTTGCTGTCCTTCGACGGCGTACCCGTGATGCTGCAAGTAGCGCGCGGCACCCTCGGTCAGCATAGCCAGCACGACATCGTTGACCGAGCCGCCGAACGCGGATCGGATCGCGCGAAAGTCCGCAAACGTTTGACGCGTCCATGCCACCACGCGGTCCTGCGTGACCGGGGTCGAGTTCCACGGCGTAGCGACTATTCGCCGCGTCGCCAGCTCGGTCATCACGCGCGAGGCCTCGCCCAGCTGCCGCGCACGTTCCGCCACGGAAGCCGGGTCCTCGATCGCTTCGACCGCGGCGTTGATGGTCGAGTTGACGGCACCTTGAATCTGGTCGCGCACGGCATCCGCGAACCGCCGGATCAGGCTCGACGGCTTGGCCGCGACCCACGGCTCCGATGGCTGCGGAATGTCGTCGGGCTCGGCGCGAAAATCATACATGACCTTGAGCAGCTCGACCCCCGACACGCCATCGACCAGGCAATGATGCACCTTCCACATGAGCGCGGTGCGGTTTCCGTCAAGGTTGTGAAAGGTGTGCAGTTCCCACAGCGGATGCTTGCGATCGAGCGGCTTCTGGTAGATGCGCATCATCTCCGCCAGCGCGTCGCCTTCGCTCATCGCATCGGGCAGCTCATGCAGATGCACGTGGTTCTCGACCGCGAATTCCGGGTCATCCTCCATCATCGCGTGCGAAAAATTCAATGGAACTTCGCTCAGCCGTTGCCGGTAGCGCGGCACCAGATGCATCCGCTCTTCGAAATGGCCGAGCAGGGCGTTGAAATCGACGCGCCCCTCGAACAACCCGATCGATCCGATATGCAGAGGACCGCTCTGCGACTCGCCGTAGATAAAGGTCGCGTCCTGGGTCGAGAGTCGGTAGCTCGACGAGGATGGAAAGGTTGAATTTTCGGCCATTCGATACTCACCTCCGAGCCGGATTGCCCTCGAGCCTGGGCCACGGCTGGGTGCCCCGTCCAAGTCGAGAAAATCCTGGAAATGACAATGCCGTAGAGTGCAAAGTTTGGCAGGCATGGTCTGCGGAGTGCAAGCTGAATTTTGTTGTTGCTGTGCTTGCCCGACGGCCCGCGCTGATCAAGGATAGCGTTCGCGCAGGGTTAAGAGCGTCTTACGAGTGTTCTCGACGGCAGCGCTTGCCCTCATCAGTTGCGCCGGAGGTTTCGATGGCCGAGCAGATCAAGACTAATCGCCCTTATCCAATTCAGCTTAAATTGCGCGACGGCCATAGCGCCACTATCCGCGTGATGAATCCCGACGATCTCGACCGGATAATCGATTTCGCCAGGAACCTTCCCGCCGACGACCTGCTCTTCCTCCGCACCGACATCACCGACCGGCACGTCGTTCAGCAATGGGTTGATAACATCAAGAACGGGCATACGATCACGCTGCTCGCCGAAGTTGATGGCGAGCTCGCGGCTTACGCCAGCGTTCACCTTGATCAGGCGCGCTGGACCCGGCGGGTCGGCGAAATCCGCATCATCACTTCGTCGCGATACCGGGGCGCGGGACTCGGCCGCCGGCTGGCAGCGGAAGTATTCGATCTCGCGCGCTCGCTCGGGCTCAAGAAAATCACCGCCCAGATGACCACCGATCAGACCTCCGCGCGGGCAGCCTTCGAGCACCTGGGATTTCAGGTGGAAGCGATACTGTCGGACTGGGTCGAGGACCGGCGCGGCCGCGCACGCGATCTGCTCATCATGACCTTCGATGTAGCCGGTTTTTCAGACCGCATCGTCGCGTAAGACCGGGGGAGGGCTCGCGTGGATCGAGCTGAATGCGGGCGCCCTCACCCGCTGCTCGCGGAGTCGCATCGACCTCTCCCGCGGGAGCGGCAGTAGCTCACTGTGTCACCACCAGTATCCTGAATGTGCCGGGAACCGGCACCGGCCGCGGATGTTCGGGACTGCTGCCGGGCAAGAACTTCAAGGCCGCCGTCGGCAGATAAATCATCACGCCGCTGGGATCGACCGCCATCGTCCGCGCACCCAGCTCGGTCTTCAACACCTGCGCGACATCGAACTTGTCGGCCGACACTTCACGAATGATCGTCAAGGTGCCGTCGCCACAGCTCGCGAACACCAGGCCGCCGCGAAACGCGGTCGCATCGACGAATGCGCCAATGGGAAAGTCCGCCACGATCTTGCCGTCATCGGCGTTCATCACGATCAGCTTCTTGTTGCGACATCCGATGAACAGGCGCCGCGTCGCGCGATCCATCGACATCCCGGTCGGCCGCCGGCCGGGTCCGGTCGGCCATCGCGCGACGACTTTCATCTGTTTGGTATCGACGACGGCGACCTCGTCCTTGTCGGCGATATTGACGTACACCTTGCCGTTCTCGTCGGCGACCGCGAACTCGGGCGAGCCGCCTAAATCCACGATGGCGGCGGGCTTGCCGCCGTTAGGATTCACGTCAGGCGCGATCGCAACCATCTGATGCGCATCGCCGCACATCACCAGCACGCGATTGCTGGCGCGATCGTAGATGATGCCGTCGGCGTCGGCCGCCGCGGTCACCTTGCCCAGCGTCGCGTGAGTCTTCAGATCGAAGATCTGCACCGAACCGCTGCCGCCGTCGCTGATAAACCCGCGTCGCGCGTCAGGCGCGATCGCGATGCCATGCGAACTTTGCTGCCCCCCGATATCCGCGACGATTTTTCCGGTGGCTACGTCGATCACCATCGTATGTGTCGTTCGGGTGACGTATAGCCGGCCCTCGCTGAGAGTCGCGTAGTCCCATCCACCGACACCGCCAATCTTATAGGTCGCCGCCAACGTGTAGGCTGGCGCCGTCTCCGCGGCGATAGCCGGGTAGCCAGACGCCGCAATCAATACGGCCAAAATCGCAAGACCAGAATGTCGAACGAGATAGCTTTTCATGCTCTCTTCTCCTGATGCCCGGTGTAGGAGTCACCCATTCCGAAACGTTCCATCCGCCTCACACGGCAACGCGACCACTTTCACCACCGCATCGAGATTCAACTCTCCATATAGATGAGGAAACGACGCGCCGGCCGATTCACCATGCTCCATCGCGGACGCCTCGTACTTCAACACTGCTTTAAGCCGCGACTCTTCAATCGATAGCACGACGAGGTCGTTCTGCCCGCGATAAAAGCGGTTGGCAGTATCGAGCAACTGTGCGGGCGTCGAGCAATGGATAAATCCCTCGGCGCGCAAACTATCAGGCGCATAAGTCCCGCCCCCGAGAGCGAGATCCCACTCATCGCGCTTAACGATGTGTACGACCATTCCCGTGCTCTTCCGCGAAAATAGTTCGTTGCATTAGTCAGGCACCTTCGTTTTGGTCCGCAGTTCGACCAAGCCCGGCAGATCGTATTGCGGCAGGTGGTCGGTGATTTCGTGCCACGGCGACTTTAACTCGACGAAGATGTGCTTGTCAGGTTTCATCGCGGGATCGTCGTCAAGGAGGCCCGCTGGAACTTCGAGCGTCCCCGACCGCCCGCGAGTCCGTTGCGGTTCTGGTTCAAGATTCGGCACGGGTGAGCCGCATCGGCTGCAAAACGATACGCGATAAGCGGGAGGTGAGCGCAATATCGGCGCCTCGTAGGTGGTGATCAGATCTCCGCCTTCGACCAAACGAAAATCCTCGATGCGCACGTAGAGGCCGGAGAAGAATGCGGAGCCGGTGACTTTGCGGCATCGCGTGCAATGGCAGAGCTCGAAGGGGCCGGCGGGTTTAGAGAATTCGAAGCGGACGGCACCGCATAAACAGCTTCCGTGGATCATATTTTGGTTACCTCGTTCGAGGATCCTGTGTTTGGTTCCACTGCAGCAGAGGTATGGTAGGACTGGTTACCCTAGCGCACAGTATTGATGACGCTATTCTTGATCACGACAATCATCCGCTTGTCTGATCGTTGCTGGGCCTTCTCGTACTCCAATTCGATGAGAGACATTGCCTCTTCTACTCGTTGTGCAGCTTGCGGCTCGCTACATTCGAGCGAGATACGGCTTAAGCGCCTAAACCGAGCGCGATGGCCCTTCGGAATCCGTGGTGCGATCAATTTGAAGTCGCGATCGCAGGTAACGAGAACCGCGCCCTCTTCCTCACTCACAGTGGCGACCAGTGGATCCGGAGAATCGACCGGCAAAATGTCACGGACATGCTGGACCTTGTGTCCGTGCAGTCGAAAGACATGGGCTACCGAATCAGGAACGTTATGATCGAGCAGCAGCGAGATTGAGACGGGCACAGCGAAGCCTGGTTAAGCTCGCTTCGCTCGTCTCTCTTCGCGTTCCTCGCGCTCCACTGCTGCTTCAACGTCCCGATGGTTGAGCATCGGGTATTCTCGAATAATCTTATCTGCAGAATAGCCTGCTTGGTGAAACCGCCAAATGATTCTCGTCGGGATCCGGGTCCCCGCGATGACCCAAGCGTTGTGCGCAATGTAGCGGTGACGTTCGATTTGTCCGAACTGTTCCCCGAGACGTTGTTTCAGTTTGTTCGCCGCAGTCGTGAGATCGTGAATGATGCTTCTGAGCGTGATATGGATGTATTGGCCACTCAATACCCCACGCAACTGCTCTGTCTCAGGCTCTCGAAAGACCACTTCCTTCCCAAGTACGTACAATATGATTTCCGACCATGGTTCAACTCGATACTCGCTTAGCTGTCGGGCGACTTTTCGAAGTTGCTGCAGGGGAACACCGTAGCTCCTGCGCAAGACACCCAGTGTGCGCAGACCAACAACGTCCTGAAACGAGTAGACTCTGCTGAAAGGGCTTCGCCGATTCTCTGACGCGTATCGAGGGCGGAAAAACCCGGTCTCGTCCCAGTACCGAAGCTGACTGTGGGACAGT
Source organism: uncultured delta proteobacterium (assembly GCA_963717005.1). Taxonomy (GTDB): domain Bacteria; phylum Desulfobacterota; class Binatia; order Binatales; family Binataceae; genus Binatus. The sequence goes on along the minus strand of OY970324.1, from coordinate 1,105,049 downwards.
CCGGTCAGATGGACGACGTGATTAGCGCTGAACGCCCGAATGACTTCCTCGCCGCTCATCAGAGGTAACCTCCACGTTGAAGCGCTGAGACTATCAATCGAGACACAAGCTGCCTACCTCTTCCCCTGTCGCTGATTTTGCCCTCGCGTTCGGCTACCAATTCGCTTGAACTGCCGCTCTCGAAATTACCAAAAGAGCGCGTTCGAAAAAATCACGTCGCCGCACTGAGCGGCGTGCTTTGCAATTTTACTAAACGATTGGTATGTGATGAGGGTCTCTCGCTGAATCTCAATCACACGGGCTGCGGGCAAGCCGGCCCCGTACGGAGGATCTCCGAATGAAAGTTGGTGGCGCCGTTATTTTCCAAAATCCGCACAATGTGCGATCGGATCGCGACGTTTATACCGAAGACCTGCGTATCGGCGACCTCTACGAGCCGCTCGGTTTCGATTCCATCTGGAGCGTCGAGCATCACTTCGACGACTACACGATGTGCCCCGACGTGCTGCAGTTCCTGACCTACTACGCCGGACGGACCAATACGATACAGCTCGGATCGATGGTGGTCGTGATGCCGTGGCACGACCCGATGCGGGTCGCCGAACAGGTGTCGGTGGTCGATCACATGTCGAACGGGCGCATGATTCTGGGCCTTGGGCGCGGGCTTGCGCGGATCGAGTTCGAGGGCTTCCGGGTGCCGCTCGGCGAATCGCGCGAGCGCTTTATCGAATCGGCCGAGATGCTGCTCGATGGTCTCGAGAAGGGCTATTGCGAATACGACGGCAAGTACATCAAGCAGCCGCGCCGCGATATCCGGCCCAAGCCGTTCAAGTCGTTCAAGGGCCGGACTTACGCGGCGGCGGTCTCGCCCGAGTCGTCGCGCATCATGGCCAAGCTCGGCATCGGCATCCTGATCATTCCGCAGAAACCGTGGGAAGCCGTCGCGCAGGAACTCGGCGAGTATCGCACTATCTACAAGCAGGTGAACGGCGGCGAGCCGCTGCCGACGATCGCAGCGGGCTGGACCTTCTGCGACAAGAGCGCCGATCGCGCGCGCGAGATGGCGGTCAAGTATATCGGCGGCTACTGGGACACCGCGCTGCGCCACTACGAGATGGCGAGCGAGCATTTCGGCAAGGCCAAGGGCTACGAATACTACGAGCAGATGGCGAAGGCGCTCAAGGGTAACACCAGCGCGTCGATCGAGTACTTCCTGAGCCTGCAGGTGTGGGGCACGCCCGAGATGTGCTTCAACAAGATTGATGAGATTCGGCAGAAAGTCGGTGCGGATCATTATACCGGCGTGTTCAGCTACGCGGGAATGCCGATAGAGGACGCCGAGAAGAGTCTGCGGCTGTTCGCAGCCGAGGTGATGCCGGAGTTGAAGAAGCTCAACGGCGTGAAGGCCGAGGCGGCGTAATCGGCATCCAGGGAAGAGAACAATCGCCTGCGCGGCGGGCGGCAGGGGTGACCCCTGCACCCAGTGAGAAGAGAATCGCTAAATGTCGAGGACGACGTTTGGCTCCGAGGTTTGAGGAGAGAGCGCTGCCTCCGCTTGCTCGCGCGCGGCGGTATCATTACTTGCCGATGAATTTGCCGGGACGCCTCTCGGTGACTGCTTTTACGCCTTCGCGATGGTCTTCGGTTTTGAATAGACGGGACTGTTCCTTGAATTCGTGATCGGTCTGAGTTTTGACGGCGGCGGCGAGGCCCTGGCGCATCGTCGCTCGCGTGGATAGCAGTGCGAGCGGGGCGGCTTCGGCGATTTCTGCCGCGAGGGTGAGCGCCGAATCGCGAAGATCGTCGGGCTCGGCCAGTTGATCGCACAGTCCCCACGCCAACGCTTCTTTACCCTCGATGCGGCGCCCCGTGAGGAACATCAAGCTGGCTTTTTGCACACCGATCAAACGCGGCAGTGTGTAGGTCAGGCCGAAGCCGGGGTGGATGCCGATCTTGACGAAATTCCCGGCGAAGCGGGCCGCGGCAGTCGCCACGCGGAAGTCGGCGACCAGCGCGAGTCCCAGCCCTCCGCCGATTGCGGCTCCTTGAATCGCGGCGACGACGGGCTTCTTACATCGGAACAGCCGCACGCCCTCGACGTAGAGCGGATTCTCGCCGGCGCGCGCGGTAGTCTCGCCGCTCTGCGCGTCGCGATTGGCGAAGTTAGCGCCCGCGCAGAACGACTTGCCCTCCGAACAGAGCATCAGCACGCGGCATTCGGGCTCATTGTCGAGCGCCTCGAAGGCGTTGGCGAGATCGCGAATGAGAACGAAGTCAAAAAAATTGTGCGGCGGCCGATGAATCTCGAGGGTCGCCACATTGCCGTCGAGGGTTACGGATACGTCGCCATATTTTGGTTCCACCATCGGTAGCTCCTTCTCCGTCGAGACTCGGTCTCAGAATAAGTTCACGCCGGGCGAATGTGCAACGGCAACAATCCGGTTGAACGATCGTTTAATTTTTCGGCGTCAAAACGCTTGCGTGATCGTACGCAGATGCGCGATTCTTCCTGTGGGAGAACGAAATGATGCACGATCTCGTAATTCGAAACGGCAAAATTGTCGATGGCAGCGGCGCTACCGCGTTTAACGGCGACGTCGCGATCGACGGCGGTGCGATCAGCAGCGTCGGCGCGAAGGCCGGCGCGGCGCGGCGCGAAATCGACGCGAGCGGCCTGCTCGTCACGCCGGGATGGGTCGATATCCACACACATTACGACGGCCAGGTGACGTGGGATCCGTATCTCAGCCCGTCGAGCTGGCACGGCGTTACGACGATCGTGATGGGCAACTGCGGGGTCGGCTTCGCGCCGGTGCAACCGGGTCAGCAGGAATTCCTGATCGGCCTGATGGAAGGCGTCGAGGACATCCCGGGCAGCGCGCTGTCCGAAGGGATCAAGTGGGGCTGGGAATCGTTTCCCGAGTACATGAACGCGATCGAGAAGATGCCGCGCGTGCTCGACGTCGGCGCGCAGATGCCGCATGGGTCGCTGCGCACCTACGTGATGGGCGAGCGCGGCGCGCGCAATGAGGAAGCGACCCCCGACGACATCGCGAAGATGGCGGCGCTGGTGCGCGATTCGCTCAAGGCCGGCGCGCTCGGATTCACCACCTCGCGCACGATGCTGCATCGCGCGAAGAACAAGGATCTGGTGCCGGGAACTTTCGCGAGCGAGGCCGAGCTGCTCGGGATCGGGCGCGCGATGGGCGACGTTGGGCACGGCGTATTCGAGATGGCGTCGGACATGGTCGGCGCCGACGCGACGATGGAGTGGATGATCAAGCTTTCGACCGAGACCGGACTGCCGATCACGTTTGCGATGGCGCAGGTCGATAGTAATCCGAGCGGCTTCCGCCACATGCTCGAGCGCGTGCGCAATTACAACGCGAACGGCGCGCACCTGGTGCCGCAGATTCCGGGGCGGCCGACCGGGATGCTGATGGGGCTGCAAAGCTCGCTGCATCCGTTCATCGCGCATCGGAGCTACCAGGAGATTGCGCATCTGCCGATCGACGAGCGCGTCGCCATGATGCGCGAGCCGCAAGTCCGCGCGCGAATCCTCGCCGACGAACCGGCCGCGAGGGATCCGGTGACGCGGTATCTGCTGACCAACTTCGCGAAGTACTTTGCGCTCGGCGATCCGCCCAACTACGAGCCCGCGCGCGAGACCAGCGTCGCCGCACGCGCCGAGCGCGAGGGCAAGACGCCGGCGGAATTGACGTACGATTTGATGCTCGAGCGCAACGGACGCGAGCTGCTCTACATGCCGTTCGCCAACTACTCGGATTACAACTTCGACGCGCTGCGCGAGATGCTGCTGAATCCCGCCACCGCGCTCGGACTCAGCGACGGCGGCGCGCATTGCGGACTGATCTGCGACGCCAGCATGCCGACCTACATGCTCACGCATTGGGTGCGCGATCGGAGCCGCGGCGAACGGCTGCCGATCGAGATGATAGTCAAGCGACAGACCAGTGACACTGCGAAATTCTACGGACTGTTCGATCGCGGCGTGCTCGCGCCGGGAATGAAGGGCGACGTCAACGTGATCGATATGGACGCGTTGCGACTGCATCCGCCGCAGATGGTGTTCGATCTTCCGGCGGGCGGACGCCGATTGATTCAGCACGCCGACGGTTACAGGCACACGGTCGTGAGTGGTGAAGTTACGTTCGAAGACGGCAAGGCAACCGAAGCGATGCCCGGCAAGCTGATTCGCGGTCCTCAACCGGCGCCGCGCGCGACGGCCTGAGGCGATGCAAGCTGAGATCAGTGGATCATACCATTGGTAGTGGTCCGCGGGATAGTGGTACACCACGGGTAGGTTCGTTCCGTCAAAAGACATTTTTCGCCCGAAGACGACGTCGCACGATTTTAGGCGAGCCTGGCGAGCAAGGGGCATCTTGATGGTAGTTCATACTGTAGTTGTAACACTTCGAATTCGCGGGCGTCAGGCTGAAAAGTTCACTTTTTGTTTCCGCGCTCGGTTTGGTGGAATCTGTTCCGACTGGTGTGGTGTGCCGAAAGTCTGTTGAAGAACAGAGGCCAAACCCCTGGCCCCTTCCCCAGCAAAGGGGAAGGGGATTTGAAGCAACAATTCCGTCCTGTCCTATCCGCCTCACCCCTTTCCCGCGGAAAAGGGGGAACAGATGGGTAGCGGAGACTTGAAAGCGCCGCGGGCGGGTGTTCCATGCGAACCGTACCATTTTTGCGACGACCAGTTTGAGCTGGATTTTTCTCAGATAAAATCTACGACCGCAAACTAAGCCACTTCGCGACCTATAGCCCTTAAGCGCGGAAGCTGCTACATATCAGACGCTCGATCTCGCAGGGAACACACTCAGGATGAATCCGAATAGCGAAAGGACCCGGGGAACCTCCCGTGGTGGTGTGTCTGCGACGTTCGGTCATCATTGACTCGATAGCATAATAAGAACGCGAAAGACGGCCACGGGTGTTAGCACTCCGTGGCCGTTTTGTTTTTTGGGGATGAAAACGCACGTGCGTTAAAGGCAGGTAATTCGATGCTGGTGGAAGTGGAAAATTTGAGCAAGACCTTCGACGACTTTCGCGCCGTCGATGACGTTAGTTTTGGAATCGAGCGCGGCGAGATCATCGGGATGCTCGGGCCGAATGGCGCGGGCAAGACGACGACGATTCACATGATCCTCGGGCTGATCACGCCGACCTCGGGGCGTATCAGCATTTTTGGAGAGTCGATGGCGACGCATCGCGGCGAGATCCTCGAGCGGATGAACTTCACGTCGCCGTACGTCGCGTTTCCGTTCCGGCTGACGGTGCTCGAGAACCTCAACGTGTTCGCGCGCATCTACAATTTGAAGAAGCCGCGCGCGCGAATCGACGAGCTGCTCGAGCGGTTTGGAATCACCAAGCTGCGCGACAAGGCTATTGCGCGGCTGTCGTCGGGCGAGAATACACGGGTCGGGCTGTGCAAGGCGTTCATGAACGATCCGGAACTGCTGCTGCTCGACGAGCCGACGGCGTACCTCGATCCCGAAGTGGCGTGGCAGGTGAAGAATGCGCTGCTCGAAGCGCAGCGCGAAAAAGGGACGACGATTCTCTACACCTCGCACAACATGGCCGAAGTCGAGCGGATGTGTAAGCGGATCGTTTTTCTGCATCACGGGAAAGTGATCGCGGTAGGCAGTCCGATCGAAATCACGCAGGCGCTGCTGGAAGAGGAGCGCGAAGAACCGGCGCTGGAGGAAGTTTTCCTGCGCGTAGTGAAGGGCAAAGCGGCATGAAATTACATCGCGTCAACGCCGTCATCGTGCGGCACATATATGAGTCGCGGCGCAACTTCGATCGCGTGGTCGATATGATCTGGTGGCCGGTGCTCGACATCGTGATGTGGGGCTTCTTCACGGTTTACCTCGCGCACAGCAACCGGTTGCAGCCGACCGTGGTGAGCTGCCTGCTCGGCGGGATAATTCTGTGGGGAACCTTCTACAGCTTTCAGCGCGACATGGCGGTCGGATTCATCGACGAGCTATGGTGCCGCAACCTGATCAACCTGTTCTCGACGCCATTGACGCTGGCCGAATACATGGCCGGCCTTCTGACGGTGTGCCTGCTGAAGGTGATGGTGGGACTCACAGCGGCATCGGCAATCGCGTGGGCGGCTTACTCATTCGACATCATCCCATGGCTGCCGAAATTCATTCCGTACATGGCGAACCTGTTGTTGTTCGCGCTGGCGTTGGGAATAGCGATCACCGGAATGATTTTTCGCTACACGACGAAAGTACAGGCGCTGGCGTGGGGCTTCGCGGGCTTGCTGATGCCGGTGTCGTGCGTGATGTATCCGGTATCGTCGCTGCCGCACTGGCTGCAGGACATCGCGTGGGTGATGCCGACGGCGCATTCGTTCGAGGGGATGCGCGGCCTCCTGAACGGCGGAAAATTCTCGCCGCTGCACTTCTGGTGGGGCCTTGGGTTGAACCTCGTGTACTTCGCGATCGCGATCGCTTTCTTCAGCTGGATTTACGAGAAGGCGCGGAACCGGGGACTGCTGGTCAAGCAAGAATAGTCGTTCGGCATTGCATTTCAGTGAAAAATGCATCGAAGGGCACGATGCATTTTGAAATGGCGCAGACCGAAGGGACGCAAAAAGCCTTGTGGGACGGGCGTTACCGCATTGGCACGTGTGGTGCTGTTAGTGCTGTCGGCAGAGAACCGACGGAGGCTGGCGGTTCCAATGAGACAGACTACCAAAGCGGCGATGCCCCATATTTTCGCGATCAAAGCACTCGACAGGCTTCCCGGCCTGCTCAAGCCGCGTCGGTACCTGTATCACTGCGCGCGGTGCAAGTGGTCGTTCGTCGTTAACGACGGGCGCCGTGGTGCCATTAGGCCGATCTCCGACGACGGCACGTCGCTCACCCGCGATGAAGTCGTCGCGCGCGCCGAAACATTTGCGGCTGGTCCGTGTCCCGCGATGCGCGTGGTGGCGGAGGCGCACCTGCACGCGAACAGGTCGAACGGCCAGGTTCACGCTCTCGCCGAAGATGCTGGTCGTCCGGAACTCCGTCCGCACTGACTACCTCTTAACTGCATTTTACAGTACGGGTATCTCGTATGTGGGATTTGTTTTCAATTCTCAGCAGCATCGCTTTCTTCGCGATCGCAATCGCCTACGTTTGGGGGTGTGACGACCTATGAGTCCGGTTGAAACAGTCCTTGGCGGAGTATGCGCCCTGCTGCTGGGTATCTACTTGATATACGCGCTGCTGCGCCCCGAACGATTCTAGGTTGACTAGCGGTACATACCTACATGCTATCCAATTCGATTAGTCAGCTCGCCGCTTATTTCCTGATCGTCACGGCAATCAGCGTGCCGCTCGGGCTGTATATGGCGCGAGTGTTCTCGAACGAGCGCACCTTTTTGGACCCGGTGCTCTCGCCAATCGAGCGGCTGATCTACAGGATGAGCGGCATCAACCCCGGGGTCGAGATGGGCTGGGCAGGATACGCGATCGCGATGCTCGCGTTCAGCCTGATCTCGATGATTTTCCTGTACGCACTGCAACGCCTGCAGTACTACCTGCCGCTGAATCCGCAGGGACTCGCGGGAGTGCCGCCGGGACTCGCGTTCAACACCGCGGCCAGCTTCACGACCAACACCAACTGGCAGGCTTACTCGGGAGAGCAGACGCTGAGCTACCTGACGCAGATGGTCGGGCTGACCTCGCACAACTTTCTCTCGGCGGGCGCAGGAATCGCGATGGCGGCGGCGGTGATTCGCGGATTCGCGCGCCGCAGCGCAAAGACCATCGGCAACTTCTGGGTCGATCTCACGCGCACGACCTTGTGGGTGCTGCTGCCGCTGTCGATTATCTTCGCGCTCGTCCTGGTGTGGCAGGGCGTGCCGGACAACTTCAGTCCGTATGTGAATGCGACCACGCTCGAGGGCGCTCCGCAAACGATCGCCGAGGGACCAGTCGCGTCGCAGGAGATTATCAAGGAGCTTGGCACTAACGGCGGCGGCTTCATGAACGCCAACTCGTCCCATCCGTACGAGAATCCGACGCCGTTGACGAACCTGCTCGAGATGCTCGCGATCTTTTCGATCGGCGCGGGCCTGACCCACACTTTCGGCAAGATGGTCGGCGATCGCAAACAGGGTTGGGCGCTGTTCGCGGTGATGGCGATTCTGTTCCTCGCCGGCGCGGCGCCTGCGATCTGGGCTGAGCAACACGGCAATCCGCAATTCGCCAGGATGGGAATCGATCAGCATGCCTCTGCCACGCAAAGCGGCGGCAACATGGAGGGCAAGGAAGTCCGCAACGGAATCGTCGAGTCCGCGATGTGGGCGACCGTCACCACCGACACTTCGTGCGGCGCCGTCAACTCGATGCACGACAGCTACACCCCGCTCGGCGGGCTGGTGCCGTTGGTCAATATGCAACTCGGCGAGGTGATCTTCGGCGGCGTCGGCTCGGGTCTCTACGGGATCATCGTGATGGCGGTGCTCGCGGTGTTCATCGCGGGCCTGATGGTGGGACGGACGCCCGAGTATCTCGGCAAAAAAATTGAAGCGCGCGAAATGAAGCTCGCGATGCTGTACGTGCTCATCTTCCCCGCCGTCATTTTGATTCCGGCCGCCATCGGAGCCGTCATACCCGCCGGCCTGTCGAGCATTTCCAATCCCGGGCCGCACGGCTTCTCGCAAATTCTGTACGCGTTCACCGAAGCGGGCGCCAACAACGGCTCCGCGTTCGCCGGCCTGAACGCCAACGTGCCGTTTTACGACGTGACCATGGCTTTCGTGATGCTGCTGGGCCGCTTCATGATGGCGATTCCCGCGCTCGCAATTGCGGGCTCGGTCGCCGCCAAGAAAACCACTGCCGCCAGCGCCGGGACGTTCCCGACCGACGGCATCCCGTTCGTGTTCCTGCTGATTGGCGTAATCATAATCGTCGGCGCGCTGACCTTCTTCTGCGCCGACGCGCTCGGACCGATCGTCGAGCAACTGCTGATGATGTCCGGGAAACTGTTCTAGGTCTGGTGTTTCTAAAATGAGTGATCGCAAGGCTCCCGCACTTTGGAATCGCGAAATCGTTTCGCGCGCGTCGATCGACTCGTTCGTCAAGCTCGACCCGCGTTCGATGATCAGAAATCCCGTGATGTTCGTGGTCGAAGTCACCAGCGTGCTGGTGATGTTCACACTGTTTCGCGACTTGCTGGCGCACAAGATGGCGCTGGCGGGATTCGAGTTTCAAATCGCACTGTGGCTGTGGTTCACCGTCCTGTTCGCAAACTTCGCCGAGGCGATGGCGGAAGGCCGCGGCAAGGCGCAGGCCGACAACCTGCGCAAGACGCGCACCGAAACGCAGGCCAAGTTGATCCTCCCAGGCGGCGAGACCAAACTCGTGCCGGCCGCTCAGTTGCGCCGCGACGACGTTGTGATGGTCGCTGCCGGCGACGTGATTCCCGGCGACGGCGAAGTGATCGAAGGCATCGCGGCCGTCAATGAGGCCGCAATCACCGGCGAATCCGCACCGGTGATTCGCGAGAGCGGCGGCGATCGCAGCGGCGTCACCGGCGGGACCACCGTCATCTCCGACTGGATCAAGGTGAAGATTACCGCCAACCCCGGCGAGACGTTCCTCGATCGCATGATCGCGCTGGTCGAAGGCGCGCAGCGTCAGAAGACGCCCAATGAAATTGCGCTCAGCATTTTGCTCTCCGGTCTGACGATCGTCTTCCTGCTAGTGGTCGTCACGCTCTACCCGTTCGGGCTGTACGGCGGCACCAAGCTCGCGCTGCCGGTGCTGGTGGCGCTGCTGGTATGCCTGATTCCCACGACTATCGGCGGATTGCTCTCCGCAATCGGGATCGCCGGGATGGATCGCCTGGTGCAGCACAACGTGCTCGCGATGTCGGGGCGTTCGGTCGAAGCGGCCGGCGACGTTGATACCCTGCTGCTCGACAAGACCGGAACGATCACGCTCGGCAACCGGATGGCGGCGGAGTTCATCCCGGTTCAGGGCGTAGAGCCGCTCGAACTCGCCGAAGCTGCGCAACTCGCGTCGCTGGCTGACGAGACGCCCGAGGGACGCTCGATCGTGGTGCTGGCCAAGCGCGAGTACAACTTGCGCGGCCGCGAAATCGGCGAGGACGGCGCGACCTTCATCCCGTTCTCGGCGCAGACCAGGATGAGCGGCGTGGACATCGGCGGACGCCGAATCCGCAAGGGCGCCGCCGACCAGGTCGCGCGGTTCGTCCAGGAAAATCACGGCACGCCGCCGACTGACCTGAAGGCTATCGTCGAGCGTATCGCGCGCAGCGGCGGAACTCCGCTGGTCGTCGCCGACGAGTCGAAGGCGCTCGGCGTGATTTATCTGAAAGACGTGGTCAAGGAAGGAATTCGCGAACGCTTCGAGCGCCTGCGCGCGATGGGATTGCGCACGGTCATGATTACCGGCGACAACCCGCTCACGGCCGCGGCGATCGCCAAGGAATCGGGGGTCGATGACTTCCTGGCCGAGGCCACTCCCGAAACCAAGCTGCGCCTGATTCGCGAGGAGCAGAACCAGGGCAAGCTGGTCGCGATGATCGGCGACGGCACCAACGACGCCCCCGCGCTCGCGCAGGCCGACGTCGGCATCGCCATGAACGCCGGCACACAGGCCGCGCGCGAGGCCGGCAACATGATCGATCTCGACTCGAATCCCACCAAGGTGATGGAGGTCGTCGAGATCGGCAAACAGTTGCTGATGACGCGCGGCGCGCTGACGACCTTCTCGATCGCCAACGACGTCGCCAAGTACTTCGCGATCATCCCGGCGCTGTTCATCATCGAGTATCCGCAATTGCAGCGGCTCAACGTGATGCATCTGGCGACGCCGCAGAGCGCGATCCTGTCGGCGGTAATCTTCAACGCGCTCATAATCATCGCGCTGATTCCGCTGGCGCTGCGCGGAGTGCAATACCGCCCGGTCGGCGCCGCCGCGATTCTGACCCGCAATCTTTTTATCTACGGCTTCGGCGGCGTGATTATTCCGTTCATCGGTATCAAGGCAATCGATATCGCGATCGCCGCGCTGCATCTCGCTTGAGGGTTTTTCAGTGAAGACTTTCACAACCGCTCTGCTGGCTACCGTGGTGCTGACCGTCCTGACCGGTATCGTCTATCCGATCGCGGTATGGGGCATCGCGCAGGCGATTTTCCCGAGGCAGGCGAACGGCAGCATCGTCGTCTCGGGCGACAAGGTCGTCGGCTCGAGCCTCATCGGGCAGAATTTTTCGTCGCCGCGCTATTTCCAGAGCCGGCCTTCCGCCGCCGGTGACAAAGGCTACGCCGCCGACAACTCAGGCGGCTCGAATCTCGGCCCGACCAACAAGGCACTGATCGACGCAGTCAAGTTGCGGCTGAAAAACTTTATCGAGAGCAATCCCGGCACCGATCCGCACCAGGTTCCGGTTGACCTCGTGACGGCTTCAGCCAGTGGGCTCGATCCCGAGATAAGTCCAGCCGCCGCGGACCTGCAGGTGGCACGTGTTGCCCACGCCCGCGGTCTGAGCGAAGATCAGGTGCGGCAATTGATCGCAGAAAACACGCGGCAGCGAACGGCCGGAATCTTCGGCGAGCCCGGCGTAAACGTCCTGCTGCTGAACCTGGCTCTCGATCGCGTCGCGGGAAGTCAGAGTACTCGCGCTGCCGGAAGTCATGGCGGATCGCCCGGGACTTGAATGAGCGATGACAAACGACTCGAGCCCGAAGCTTTTCTCGACCTGGTGCCCCACACTCAACGGGGCCGTCTCAAGGTTTATATCGGCGCCGCCGCGGGCGTAGGCAAGACATACCGGATGCTCGAGGAGGCGCATCAGCTCCGCGATCGGGGAGTGGATGTCGTGCTGGGTTTCGTCGAAACGCATCATCGCCGCGAGACCGAGGAGCGGATTGGCGACCTCGAGATCGTTCCGCGCCGCAAGGTCCGGTACCGCGAGGTTGAGCTCGATGAGATGGATGTCGATGCGATCGTCGCGCGCAAACCCGACGTGGTGGTCGTCGATGAGCTCGCGCATACCAACGCGCCCGGCTCGCGCCACCCCAAGCGTTACCAGGACGTCGAGGAGATCGTCGGCACCGGCATCAACGTGATCACCGCGATCAACATCCAGCACGTCGAAAGCCTGAACGCGTTGATGAAGCGCGTCACCGGCATCGACGTGCGCGAGACGGTGCCCGATTCGTTCCTGGCGCGCGCCGATCAAATCGTCAATATCGACGTGCCGGTCGAGGCGCTGCGCGAGCGGTTGCGCGAGGGCAAGATTTACCCGCGCGAGCAAATCGAAAACGCGCTCAAGAATTTCTTCAAGCCGAGCAATCTCGCTTCGCTGCGTGAACTGGCGCTGCGCGAAGTCGCGCGCAGCCTCGACCGCCAGCGGCTGGACCGCGAATCGATCAAGCGCGAGGGCGGTCACCGCGCGAATGTAATCGATCGCATCATGGTCGGACTTTCGTCCAACGCGGCTGATACCGGACAGCTATTGCGCAAAGCTTCGCGCATCGCCGGACAGCTCAACGCCGAATGGTTCGCGGTGCACATCGAGACGCCCAACGAGTCGGTGAAGAATATCGGTACCAGCGACTTCGTCGCGCTGCTCGACAACATCAACGTGGCCAGCGACCTCGGCGCCGAGACCGTGTGGCTCAAGTCCGACGATGTGGTCAAGGCATTGATCGATTTCGCGCACGACAAGGGCGTGACCAAGGTAATCGTCGGTCGAACCCACCAGCCGCGATGGCGCCGCTTGCTCAAGGGTGACGTGGTGGCGCGGCTGGTTGCGGACGCAACCGACCTTGACGTGGAAATTGTCGCGACCGACGAACGGGAGGACTCGCGATGAACGCACCCTCGCTGCAACGCCGAATCCGCAACGGTACGTTGCTGATGCTGGCGTTGGTCGTTCTGCTCGGGCTCTATACGCTGCCGCGGGTTTACGCGCTCGGCGGCGCAATCCGCGCGACCCTCTATCGCAACTACGTCAGCATCGAGGCCGCGCAGAACATGCACGCCGCGCTCACCACGCTGCAGGTGGCGGAGCACGATGGCAAAGCCAGGGACGTTCTGCCCGGCGCGCGGCATGACTTTCTGCAGTGGAACGATGTCGAGAATCACAACTTCACCGAAGTCGGTGAGCCTGCGCTCGCCGCCGACATCACGCGGCGCAGCAACAAACTATTCGCCGACGTCGCCGCCGCGCCGCCCGGTATTTATCAAGATCGCGAATTTGCCGAGTTGAACGGACGCCTAGACGATTTGATCGCGATGAACAAGGCCGCGATGTTTCGCGCGGACAGCCGCTCGGTGCAGTTGGGCAAACATCTCGCCTACGAATTCGCAGGCGGTCTCGTGCTGGTCCTGCTGGTGGGCGCGGCGGTTTCGTGGGGACTCGGATGGCGGCTCTCAAAGCCGCTGACCGAGCTCGCCGAGCGGTTGCGGGGGATCAGCCAGCGCAAGTCGCAGGTGCGGCTGGGACCGCAGCCGCTGGCTGAGCTCGAAGCGGTCGCGCGCGAATTCAACCAGATGGCCGAGCGCCTGGAGCAATACGACAAGCTTAATGTCGAGCGCCTGGTTTACGAAAAGAGCAAAACCGAGGCGATAATCGAAAGCCTCGAAGACGGCGTCGTGCTGATCGACAGCGATGGAATCGTCGCACATATCAATGAGATCGCGTCGCTGATCCTCGGCGTCGATCTGCAGGACGCACTCGGCAGCCCGTTCGACGATCTCAGCAGCAATCATCCGCACTACCTGCGCGTTCGCGACGCGTTGCGCACGCTCCAGCGGGCCGGCGTTGACGGCCATCGCACTGAAATCGATCTTCACGTTCGCGGCCGCGAACATTCCTACGTACTCAAGCCGGTCCCGCTTCATCACACCGTCGGCAAGTCGCTGGGCACGCTGCTGATTCTGCAGGACGTGACCTACATCCGCGATCAGGATCGCGCCCGCGCCAACCTGGTCGCGACCCTGTCGCACGAACTCAGGACGCCGCTCACGTCGCTGGCGCTGTCGGCGGAACTCTTGAGCCGCGACGATGCGAACACGAACGTCAAGAGCAGCGAGTTGCTGCAGGTGATCCTCGAAGAGTGCTCGCGGATGCGTCAGCTTACAGATAACCTGCTCAACCTGGCGCGCGGTGAGATTCCCGCCATCGCGGTCCAGCAAAAGCGTCTCGACCTTGCGCGGCTCGCGGCCGACGTCACCCGGCGCTTCGCAATCCAGGCGCGCGAGAAACAGGTCGAGATCAAGGAGCACATCGGATCGGTGCCCGAGATTATCGGCGACCCGGTCAAGCTCTCGTGGGTGATTTCAAACCTGCTCGGCAACGCGCTGCGCTACACGCCCGCCGGCGGAACGATCCAGGTCTCGGCGCGCGGCAGCGAGCACGCCACGCGTCTGGAAGTCACCGACTCGGGCCCCGGGATTCCGGCCGACATGAAGGACTATATTTTCGAGCGCTTCGTGCAGTACGGCTCCGACGGCTTCGAGAAGGGATCCGCGGGGCTGGGGCTGTCGATCGTCAAGGAAATAGTCGAGGCCCACGGCGGCAGGATTTTCGTCGAGAGCGCCAATTCTCACGGCGCCCGATTCATCGTCGAAATTCCCGCCGCGCAGGAGATTTGATGGCCAAGCTGCTGATTGTTGACGACGAGCGCAATATCCGCCGCAGCCTCACCACGTTCTTCGAGTCGCTTGGCCACGAGGTTCGCGGCGCGGAGAACGGTCCGCAGTCCATGGCGCTCCTCGCCGAGACGCCATTCGATCTGGTGCTGACCGACTACAAGATGGCCGAGATGAGCGGTCTCGAATTGCTGCGCGAGATCAAGCGCCGCGCGCCCGAATGTCTCGTAATCCTGATGACCGCTTTCGCAACCGTGGAAAATGCCGTCGAGGCGATGAAGTCCGGCGCTTACGATTACGTCACCAAGCCGTTTTCACTCGAGCAGATTCAGCACACCGTCGAACGCGCGCTGCACGTCGGGCTGCTGACCGCTGAGAATCGCGCCCTGCGCAGCGCCATCGACGAGGAACCGCTGCTCGACTCGAAAAGCTCCTCGATGCAACGCCTGCTCGAAACCGCGCGCCAGGCCGCCGCCAGCGACGCAACTATTTTGCTCACCGGAGAAAGCGGCACCGGCAAGAACGTAATCGCGCGCCAGATCCATCGATGGAGCCCGCGCCAGGGCAAGCCGTTCGTGGTCGTCAATTGCACCACGCTGTCCGAAGAGTTGCTCGAGAGCGAGTTGTTCGGGCACGTTCGCGGCGCGTTCACCGGCGCGGTCAAGGACAAGCCGGGCCGGCTCGAAGCGGCCAACGGCGGCACGGTTTTTCTCGACGAGATTGCGGACCTGACGCCGACTCTTCAGACCAAGTTCCTGCGCTTCCTGCAGGATCAGAACTTCGAGCGCGTCGGCGGTGAGCGCACCATCCACGTCGATGCGCGAATAATCGCCGCGTCCAATCGCGACCTCGAGTCCGAAGTCGCCGCGCATCACTTTCGCGAGGATCTCTACTACCGCCTCAACGTGATCACGTTGCGCGTGCCTCCGTTGCGCGAACGCCGCGAGGATATTCTGCCGCTGGCGCAATGGCTGCTGAATATCGCGGCCGTGCGCAATTCGCATCCCGGGCTCGCGCTGTCACCCGGCGCGACGGCGGCGCTCGTGCGCTACCGATGGCCCGGTAACGTTCGCGAACTGCGCAACGCGATCGAGCGCGGCACCGTCCTGATGCGCGGCGAAACGATCGCCCCCGAGGACCTGCCCGACTCGCTGTTCCACGACTCCACCGAAGCGCTGGCCGGCATCCCCAACGCCGCCAGCCTCGACGAGGTCGAGCGCGAGCACATCGCCCGCGTGCTGGGCGCCAGCGCCACGCTGGAAGAAGCCGCCGAAACTCTCGGCATCAACGTCACAACGCTTTGGCGCAAGCGCCGCCGCTACGGAATCGAGTAGTCAGTTTACTATCGCGAAGGCGCCGCGGAATGCTGGCGCACGGGGTCGCCCGACATCAACTGCTGCGCCTTGCGTAGCGCCGCTTCAGTCTCGCGCAGCAAGGTCGCGAACACTTCCGCCGCCGGCTTGATCTCATGAATCAGTCCGGCGCCCTGTCCGGTCGGCATGAAGGTGCGATTCGGATCGATGTCGCCGCCGCCGCGTCCGCTGTAATTCATGACGCCGTTGCGGGTCGAAGTCTGCGCCTGCATCGGAAACGGCTGAATCTTCGACGGGTCTTTTTCCCACTCGAGCGCGTATTCGGTGCGGATGACGCGGCAGGTCTTGCCGGTGTATGCGCGGGTGCGAATGGTCGAATCCTCGCGCGCCTTTAAGATCGCCTCGCGATAACCCTGCGCGGCCTGCGCCTCGGGCGTCGCGATAAAGCGGGTGCCGACCACCACGCCCTGCGCACCGACCGTGAGCGCCGCCGCGATCTGCCGTCCGTCGGCGATTCCTCCGGCGGCCAGCACCGGCAACTTCACCGCGTCGATCATCTGCGGCACCAGCGAGAGCATCCCGATCTCTCCGGTATGCCCGCCCGCCTCGGTGCCTTGCGCGACGACGACGTTGGCGCCGGCATCCTGCGACTTGACGCCGTGATGCACCTTGCCGCACATCACGACGATCTTCATTCCGGCATCGTGCATCACCTTGACGAATTCCTGCGGCACCGAAAGTCCGGCGACAAACACCTTGACCCGCTCCTCGATCATCACGGGCACATGCGGGCGCATCATGTCGGGAATCGGCGCGAGCAGATCGACGGCGAACGGCTTGTCGGTCAGCTCGCGCGTCTTGCGGATTTCCGCGCGCAGATCGTCGGGGCTCAGCGACGCGGCGCCGATCACGCCGAGTCCGCCGGCGTTGGAAACCGCGGCGACCAGCTTGTGCATCGCGACCCCGCCCATCCCGGCGAGCAGAATCGGATACTTGATTCCAAAGTAATCGCAAATCGGCGTATGCAGCATCGAAATGTTCTCCAGTAGTGAGCCGTCTGTGCGACTGGCTCCTCATGACTTCTTAGTTGGCGGGTCGGGCGCAATCAAGCGCGTCTGGCTTGCGCCTTGGGAGCAGATGAAATTTGCGCGAGCAAACGTCGCATGCGCCACGAATGATCGTTAAATCGACGAACTGGCCCCGCGTAGCCGCGTGATGCATAATCGCATTCCCGTCGCGGAGAGGTGGCCGAGCCCGGCTTAAGGCGCACGCCTGGAACGCGTGTAGGCTCGAAAGGGTCTCGGGGGTTCGAATCCCCCCCTCTCCGCCAACCAGTCTATAGTGTTTCCCTACAATCTGGAGTGACCGGAAAATCCCCGCGTGACGCGGTTGTGCTCCGCAAAAACATTTTGCTCTTGGCATGAAGCCCCGATAGCTGTTAGCAATTTTCAGCAGGCAACGTCGACGACAGGGGCCTCTCGTATCATGCGCGCGGGACTGAGTTGGCTCAGGATCTTGGGTGATCTGCTTCACTTTCTGCGTCTCGGCTTGCGCTCCAGAGCTTCGCTTGCGGCCGCGAATCTGTTCCTGCGCAAGCAGTTGGCGTTCTTTCAGGAGCGCAAGGTCAAGCCCCGACGTGCTGAAAATCCGACCCGCCTGACGCTGGTGCTGCTGAGCCGCTGGTTCAATTGGCAAGACGCTTTGATTGTGGTGAGGCCCCGGACCTTGATCGCCTGGCACCGCAAGGGCTTGCGCCTCATCTGGCGCTGGAAGTCCGAAGCTGGACGGCGGCCAATCCCTGTCGAGCTGCAACGTCTGATCCAAAGAATGGCGAGCGAGAATGCGTCGTGGGGTGAGGAGCGGATCGCCAACGAACTGCTGCTGAAACTCGGTCGGTCTGCGTGTTTCGCCGCGCACAGTTCGGAAGTACACGCCGAAGTTGCCAGCCGCGCCGGCCAGTGGCCCTCGGGGCGACCAGCGGTGGGCGACTTTTCTTAAGAATCACGCTCGGGTGATCATCGCGTGCGACTTCTGCGTCGCGGTGACCGCCCACGTTCCGAATCCTCTACGTGCTGGTAGTCATGGAGCATGCTTCTCGGCGACTGATTCACCTCAACGCGTCCGCCCATCCCACCGCCGCTTGGACTCTCCAACAGCTACGAGAGTGCATTCCTTCCGACCACCACTATCGCTTCATAATCTACGACCGCGGCGCGATCTTTTCCGACGAACTGGACGCTTCGTTGACCCGGCTCGGCCTTATGGTGATCGCCACGCCGGTGCGCAGCCCGCAGGCGAACTCACTTTGCGAAAGCTGATTGGAACTCTGCGGCGTGAGTGCCTAGACTGGATTATTCCGCTGAGCGAAGGGCACTTGAGCAAAGTCCTGGCATCATGGATGGGGCACTATAACCGAGGCAGACCACATTCCTCGTTGGGACCGGGCATTCCCGATACGAGGTTGGCCGACCTGCGAGTCAAACCCTTCGGACACCGCCTTCCTGTCGGTCATCGAGTGTTGGCCACACCAATACTGGGCGGACTCCATCACGAATACAGACTGCAGAGACTTGCCGCGTGACGCTGTCGAAGAACAGTGAGGACAAGAAGATTATATGGCAGGGTGTGTTGCTTTCGGTGCAGCCACGGATCCGATTGACCCGCTCGTTCGATCAGCGCAGCCATACCTACCTGGGCTACGCCCTGAAGGTACGTGGCATGGTCGGCAGCGAAGTCCGAAAATTTCTTGTCGCAGTAGGGCAAGGCGCGCATGCCAAACACCAGTTTCAGGCTGGGCCTGCTGTCTCCGGTGATGCGCTGCCGGTTCCGGATCCGCGGTTGGAGACGGTTGAGTTCTACAAGGTCAGCAAATTGAAAGTTGGACTGCCTGAGGCCGAGGACGAGCCACCGCCACCCCCGTGGCGGGGCGTTCCACCGCCGCTTGCGGTATACCGCGAGCGCGGTCATCGGCGACTCGCCGCGCGAACCTTCCAGGAGAAGTGCTGGAGCTGCATCTGGGGATGCCGGATGCCAGTCGAGATGATCATAGATCAGTGGAATCCAAGTCGGCGCCGCTACCGAACCGAGACCTTCTGTTATGGTCCTCGTTCCTGCCGACTCTACCAGGCTGGGCCGATGCGCACGGCTCCCGGTCGTCGCCCTGGAATGATCTACATGGAAGAGGACTGGGTTGACGATGAGGCGACTTCACACCGACTACCGGAGGAGTAGGACAGCCTCCGCACGATTGCCCGCCATTCTGGCCCCCAGACCTTACCTAGAGGCAAAAGCCTTCACCACACGTGCTGCTAGTCGCATTCGAAACAATTTTGCGGACCACCGGTGTCGAGTTTCGGACATTGCGGAGAATTCGATCGAAATCCTCGCGGGTGCGTTCGATTCGGGCGGTTCCAATCCGCTCAGGAAGTCGAGCGCCTAGCCCTTGGGCATGCCTAGCACTCGCTCGCCGATAATATTGTGCTGGACTTCGTTGGTGCCGCCCGCGATCGTGAGCGCCCTCGACGACAGCATCCGGTACGCCCAGATGCCCTTGTCGAACGCATACGGCGCCTTGAACTCCAACTGACTGTAGGCTCCCAGCATCTCCATCGCGAACTTGTTCAGGCGCAGGTTGAGATCGCTGTTACCCAGCTTGAGCATCGAGCCCTCAGGTCCCGGGGGCAGTCCCTTGAGCCGCAGCGTCAGCTGACGATAACCGGTGTACTTGAGCGCTGCCGCTTCGCACGCAAACTCCGCCAGCTTCTGGCGGACGCCGGGTTCGTCGCAGGCGCGATGCCCATTGCTAGGCAAAGACTTCGCGAGTTCGACCAGCTCCCTGACCAGTCCCATCGCGTCGAAGAAATCGACAACGCCCGCGCGATCGAACATAAGAGTCATGAGCGCGACCTGCCACCCCTGGTTCTTCTCGCCGATCAAGTTCTTCTTGGGAACCCTTACGTCCTCGAAAAAAACTTCGTTGAAGCTGGCTTCGCCGGTGATCTGCACCAGAGGCCGCACGGTCACTCCGGGACTATGCATGTCTAAGAGGATGTAGCTGATGCCCTTGTGCTTTGGCGCGTCGAGATCGGTGCGGACCAGCAGGATGCACCAGTCCGCGTGATGAGCATCGGAAGTCCAGATCTTCTGTCCGTTGACGACGAAGTCGTCGCCGTCTTCGATAGCGCGCGTCTGCAGCGAAGCCACGTCGGAGCCGGCGTTGGGTTCCGAATATCCCTGGCACCAGATTTCTTCGGCGGAGAGTATCTTCGGGATGAAGCGCTTCTTCTGCTCCTCGGTGCCCAGCCGGATCAAAGTCGGCCCGACCAACATGATGCCGAGGACGTTCAGCACCATCGGGGCGTTCACCCGCGCCATCTCCTCGCTGAAGATGAGCTGCTGAGTGATGCTGGCGTCGCGGCCGCCGTACTCCTTGGGCCAGCTCAAGCCGACCCATCCACCTTCATGCAGCTTGCGATGCCACTTCAAGCGCCGTTGCCAATCGCCCTCGCCCTCGTGCAACACGCCGAGCTTGTCGTCGACCGAACCGCTGCCGCCGCGGACCTCGGGCAAATTTGCGGCAATAAAACTTCTGAGCTCCTGCTGGAAGGCTTCGTCCTCGCCGCTGTACTGGAGATCCATCGTTGTTATTACCTCCTCGAATCGGTAGCTAACCGAGGCAGCGTAAATTTCGTCTTATCGTTTACGCGAGGATCAAGAGCCGGTGAACTTCGGCTTGCGCTTCTCGACGAAAGCAAGCGCAGCTTCTCGCGTGTCACTCAGCGCGTCGAGGTGGGCCCTCACGTCCATTTCCTTCTTGTAAACCTCGCGCGAATATTGATAGCCGATCCCCTTCATCAACCGCTTGGTTTCGAGCAGATGCTGACGAGGCAGCGAGAGAAGATAGTCCACCCAGCGCTGTGTCGCCGACTCCAATTCCGCATCGGGCACAACCTCGGTCACCAGACCCCAGTGCTTGAGCTCGTCGGTCGTGAAGCGGTCGCCGACTGCAAGGCGGAATGCGACGGCCCGCGGCAGGGTTTCCTCCTGACCTATCCAATATGGCCCCAGCATCGCCGTCGGTAGTTCCATCAGGGCGAAGTTGAATGTTTCGCTGACGACGCGGACGTTGCCGTACATCGCCATGTAGCCGCCGACGCCGATCGCATGGCCGCGGCATGAGGTGATGACCAGCTTCTCGACCGGTATCACGCCGAATTGAGTAGTTTCCGGATCGAGGCCGTGCGTCACCGGGCTGCTCGACTGTGCCTGCGCCGCGATGTCGCGGCCGGCGCAGAAGGCACGCCCATTCGCGTTGAGAACTACGATGTAAGTCTCCGGATCGTCGTTGAACTTGCGGAGCGCGGCATTCAACTGGTGATGGAACTCGTGCGTGATCGCGTTCAGTTTTTCAGGCCGGTTCAGGGTGACAGTCACGACTGGACCGTTCTTGTTATAAAGGACCAGGGGTTCTTTGCTCATCTAACTCTCCTTTAGTCTCGGCCAAACCTGGTCAGTCGAGCGCTCCCTTTTTTCGCAATTCCCCGATCTCGCCCGCGCTGTAGCCCAGCAGTCCCTTCATGATCTCATCGGTATGCTGACCCAGCAGGGGCGCCGGCGCTTTTACTTCGCAGGGCGTCGCGCTCATTCGCCATGGAATGCCGCAATGTCGCTTCACGCCTACTTCCGGATGCTCGAGCTCGACCCAGTAGTTGCGCGCGGCGAGATTCGGATCGTCGTGGAGATACTTGTTGTCGGCGCAGGCGCCCGCGGCGACGCCCGCGGCCTGAAGAGTATCGACGACGTCGGCCACGCTGCGCTGCGAGGTCCATTCGGTGACGATCGCTTCGAGCGCATCTTCATTTCGCTTGCGTGAAGCCAAGGTCGCAAAGCGCGCGTCATCGGCGAGCTCGCGGCGGCCGATCGCATGCGCCAACCGGCGCCACTCGTCGTGATCGGCGCAAGCGATCGCGACCCAACGATCGATCGTCACATCCGCGACTTTCTCGGGCAGGTCCAGACATTTGAAAATGCCGTGCGGTGACATTTGCGGATCGCGATTTCCGATCCGCCGGGGCTCGCGCCCATTCATGGTGTAATCGAGGATGCCCTCGGCCAGCAGATCCATCGTGCATTCCCACTGGCTCATGTCGATGAACTGGCCTTCGCCGGTTTTGGCGCGATGGTGGAGTGCGGCCATCACCGCGAACGCGCCATGAATCCCCGCGTTGGGGTCGGGGTAGCTGAACCCGGCATGCATCGGCGGCCAGCCCTCGTAGCCGGTCAGCGCCGAGAGCCCGGAGTTCGGCACCTGCGTCGGACCCAGAGCGAGATACTCGCGATAGGGACCGGTATCGCCGTAACCCAGCAGCGAGATCATGATGATGTCCGGCTTGGCGGCGCGGATCGCATCGTAGCCGAATCCCAGATTGTCCATCACGCTGGCGGCGAAGTTATTGACGACGATGTCGGACGACTTGATCAATCGCCAAGCGACTTCCTTTGCCTCGGGATGGTTGAAGTTGAGCGACAACGACTTCTTGTCTTGGTTGTACTGGTTGAAGTAGCCCGATCTGTTCAGGCTGCCGGGCTTACCGTCCGGCCATGGCGGTAGCATCCGGGTGACACACGGCCGCGTGCTACTCTCGAGGCGAATCACTTCCGCGCCGAGATAGGCCAGCTGCAGCGTGCAGTAGGGGCCGGCCCAGACCCAACTGAAGTCAGCGACTCGAATTCCCGCGAGCGGCAGTTTCGCCATCCTAGATCACGCCCTTATGGGTCAGTTCTTTGATTCGCGCGGACGACATCCCGAGCGATCCGCCGAAAATCTCCGCGTTATGTTGGCCCAGTGTCGGTGCGGGGATCCGAATCTTCCACGGCGTTTGCGAAAACTTGACAGGCGCGCCGGGATACTTGTGAGTGCCCGCGACCGGCTGGGCGATCTCCACAAAAAATTCGCGCGCCTGCAGATGCTCCGAGTTCAACAGGTCGGCCATCGTCGAGACCGGCGCGAAAGGCACCCGCCTTTCCTGCGCCTTGCGGTAGAGGTCGAGCACGCTCTGCTGGCTGACCCATGGTTCGAGGAAGACCTTGAGCGCGTCCCAATTCTGCGCGCGCCTGGGGCCGTCTGCGAAAATTTCTTCGTCCGCCCACTCCGGATTGCCCATGATTTCGACGAAGGACCGCCAGTGATGTTCGAAGATGCAGCACAGGTAGATGTAGCCGTCTTTGCATCGCATCATCTCGACCGGATGCACCGGTTTCTGGCCGTGGCGGCTCGCGATCATCTTCGCGTAGGGCCAGTACTCGAAAGTCATCTCGAGCTGCGACGCGATCGATTCCTGTATCGAGACCTCGACATGCTGACCAGCTTCGCCGATGGTTCGGGCAAAAACGGCGGCGATAGTCGCGGTGGCGGCGTGCACACCACCCTGGTAGCCGGCCTGATGGCCGAAGGTCTTGAGCGGCGGCAATTCCCGATGATCGGGGCCGCCGCCGTTGAGCACGCACACTCCGCCCGCGCACCACAGCGTAAGATCTTCGGCGCGGTAGTTGCGATACGGTCCGCTTAAGCCGTAGGGCGCGATCGAGGTCATGATAAGCGCGGGGTTGATGCGCTGCAGCCGGTCGAAGTTAAGTCCTACGCGATCCATCTCGGGAGGCGCGAGGTTGTGCACCAGGACGTTGGCGTCCGCAATCAACTTCTCGAAAATCCCGAAACCGTCCGGGCCCGCAACATCGAGGGTGACGCCGCGCTTGTTGGTGTTGAGATAGAGGAAGAGGCCGCTCTTCTCCGGATTTACTTCGTCGTTGGGGAAGGGACCGCGCGTTCGCGAGCGATCGCCTACGCGGGGCGGCTCGATTTTGATTACGTCGGCGCCGAGGTCGGCGAAGAGCTTGGTGCAGTATGGCGCCGATACCATCTCGCCGAGCTCGACGATCTTCAGATCGGACAACGCTCCTACCATCGAAGCACCTTGGCGCCTGGTGTTCCGACGGTTCCGAAGCAGCTCATTTGATCGCTAAAGCGTTGGGAGGTGAGGCGATTCCTCCCTCAAGGTTCATTGGCGCGGACGTGAGCATGAATTCGTATCGATTGTCGGCCGCACAATCCGCTGCCAACTCATCGAGCACGAACTGCTCGCCAATCGGCAGCCCAAGCATCGAGAGGGCGCGATAATGCAAGGCGCCTTCGTCCTGGTAGTCGATGGGCCAGGGCTCGACCGCGGGACAATCGGTACCGATCGCGGCGACGCGATTGTCCCAGAGCCATTCCATCAGGGCGCTGGAGCTCTCGATCCCGCAAGCCCTCAGCCCTTCGAGCGACGCCATCGCAGCCTTCTCCGCCGCATTAGCCTTCACGTAGGCCTGCATCCATCCGGTACGGATCAGAACGATCGAGCCCGGCTTGAGCACGGTGCCTTGCGCTTTCAGCGCTCCCTGCAGATCGACCAGAGGATACTTTGCCGGCGACAGCGGATCGATCGGGCGGCGCTGATCGTTCACGTACTTCCACAGATCGATCAGGACTGCGCGGCCCACCACGCGATTAGCCCACTTATGAATGCCGAGCTTGCCGTCGGGACCGTCCTTTACCTCGTCGGACTTGACGCCGTTGTAGAAGGCGCGATGGCGCATATGGCCGACGTGGGCGAGCCCGTCCCACTGGCTGCCCTCCTGGGTGTTGTAGTTGTCGAGCGAATCGTCGTGGCCAAGCAGACCGAATTGGTCGAACTTTGTGATCGTGTGCCGCGCGGGCGCGCGCGCGAACAATGGCGGCTTCGCGTAGTTGATTCGTGTATCGAGCCGGAAGACTTTGCCCTTTTGCACCAGGCGCGCTGCATCGACTATTCCTTCGGCGCTGAGGAAATTGAGGCATCCCAGTTCGTCGTCGTCACCGAACACACCCCACGACGATTCCTTCGGCGCGCCGGCCTTGACCGGCAACTCAGCGAAGCGCGGAAATTTATCGGAGGCTTTCATTTTCGAACGCTCATCATACTTCCTTCAAGACAAAACGGTTTGCAAACGCAAAGTGCAGCCGCGGGTTCGAGTCAAGGCGCTTGATGCCGGGCTGCCACGACCAGAGCGACGCTGCTCCTTCTTCAGACTCGCGAAAGGCCTTTGACCTAGCGGAACGTCCTCGCGATCGAGCCCATAAGCCCGCGCTGCTCCAGAACGCGCGCCCACCGCGATTGTTCTTCAGCACGATCGCGCCGATCCGTCTTGCACCGAGACTGCGAAGCGCCCGCTCGAGGCGCTCGACCAGCGACCTTGCGAGCCCAATTCGCCGATACTGTGGATCGACCGCGAGTCGCGCCACGCTGGCGCGCCAGCCGTCCCAGCCGGCCATAATTGTTCCGACCAGCCGACCGTCATCCCGCGCAAGCACAAACAGCCGCCGGTCGCGTTTCAATCTGCGGCGCACCGCCGCAGGCTCGTCCTTGAGGTTGTGGGCGGCGCCGAACTGGTTCCAGAACCTGATCACCTCGGCAGCGTCCTTGACCCGGCAAGGACGAAAGCGGACGCGCGCCAGAGCCGCGGCGTCATTTTGGTTTTCCGCTTTTCTCACTCGGCGTCTCATCTAGAGCGTCGTCACTGTCGCGACCGAATAATAATCTCCAGCAAACCACGATGAACCAGCTGTCCCCTCTTTAAACTCCGTTCATGCCGAAAACACCGGAGATTCGCGCCGCGCTGGCCGCCAGATGATTTCCCCTGGTCTGCCCTGAAAATTCCCTGTTATATCGAAAGAATTCCCTGTTCCTTCAAAACATTTCCCTGTTCGTTTGAGTAGGGAATTTCGACAAAAACCCGAGAGAAGACGAGGCTTATTTTGGTCCAAATTCGACCCCAAACCGCCCGTAATCCCGAAAATTCCCTGTATTTTCCCTGATGATCAGGGAATTTGACGCGGAGAGCAGTTAGCGTCAGACTGCGTCATCCGCCAACCAGTCCGCGAATCAATATTGACTTGAGGGTCCCCCGATTCCTGCTCCAGATCGCTTAGCAGAGGCTTACCATCTCTCGTACAAGTCAGTCTGTCTTACGACCGATCTTTGCGAGACTCTCGAAGGCATTGCGAAGCAAAAGAAGGTGTCGCTGGCATGGCTCGTGCGAGATGCTGTGGAGCGGTATCTGGCGGAGAAGTCGCCGCCGTTCGGAAAGCAAGCGTGATGCCGGATGTCAATTGAACAAAACTACCCGGTATGGGCGGTAGGAACAGGGCGGACTGCGGAGCCGCAGGCGGCTCGGCACTTAATAGGTACTTAAACGTATGTCATCCAGCAAAACGCCACCACGCATCGTTACCCTAACCCTCAACCCGGCAATCGATCTAGCCTGCAAAGCAAATTCGGTTGTGCCAGTTCATAAGATACGGACGACGGCAGAGCAATTCGACGCGGGTGGTGGCGGTATCAATGTCGCCCGAGTGTTGCGCACACTGGGTGTGGATGCACTCGCCATACTAATGGCCGGGGGTACTACGGGCCAATTCTTGCGAGAGTTGCTTGACGAGAAAGGCATAGAATACCTCATTATTCCGATCCTGGGCCGCACTCGGATTAGTCTCGCGGTCCATGAGTCTTCGACGGGGCGCGAATTTCGCTTTGTTCCAGCAGGCCCGGTGGTTGCCCAAGCCGAATTGAATGAACTACTGGAGACACTGGATAAGATCGAAAGCGAATGGCTCGTTGCCAGTGGTAGCTTGCCGCCAGGGGTGCCGGATGATTTCTACAGTACCTTGGCCCGGCTTGCCGTCCGGCGTGGTATCCGCTTCGTCTTGGATACTACCGGTATTGCGCTGAAACATGCGCTTGGCCAGGGGGTGACACTAATCAAGCCGAGTCTGGGTGAACTGGAAAGCCTGCTGGGACGTTCGATCGGAGATCGTCACGAGCAAGAGCTGGCGGCGCTGGAGTTGGTTCGCGCTGGCGCAGCCCAGTTTGTGGTTTTGTCACTTGGAGCCGAGGGTGCGATACTAGCTCGGAACGAGGGTGTACTGAGACTTTCCGCTCCCAATGTGCCAGTGCGGAGCTCAGTCGGAGCTGGAGACAGCTTCACAGCGGGTATGATCCTTGGCTTGTCGCGCGGCGATGCACCTGAAGAGGCCTTCGCCCGCGGGATCGCAACTGGAGCCGCGGCAGTCATGAATTATGGAACGGCGCACCTTTTGCCAGCGGATGTCGAGGCGCTTTACCGAAAAATTGTTCTGTCCACTCCCTGACGCTTCACCAGGTGGTTTCTTGCCATCCGATCATGTACACGGTCGTGCACTGCAAGTTTAAACCCTTCATCATAGGTTCAAGGACTGAGAGGAAGCGCATCCTCGTAGGCCATCCAAATGAGATAATGACCCAGGCGCTTCACCGACACTATCAACTCCTTCTGTTTAACACCATCGGGCAGTGACGGGGATCGCGGCGGACTCCTTCTCGCCGCCATCGAGCGCCTGATACAGGAGCCGGAAAAACTTGACGGACAATGAAATTAAAGCACCGGTCGTGGGCGCACTGAAAAAGCTCGCCCCCGAAGCGGACTATCCTCAGATGGCGACGCTCAACGGTTGTGCCGCATATCTGCGCGGTCGCATTAAAGCAAAGAGACGATAAAATACTTTCATGTTCTGGTCTTGCGTCCGAAGTCAGAATGGTTACCACGCGCGCGAGGTTTATGGTGGGAGGCCGACCGCGCCAAAGGAGCGACTGAGATTGAGATCCCGCTGTGGGCTTTTCGGTTGCCGGTGCTCGCAACCGTAATTCCGGCGCGGCAACGCGGAGGTTGAACCGGCGCCGTCGAGCAGCTCCGAATCTCCACCAATGAGCGCAGGCATAGGTTTTCAAATGGCTAGGATCTTGCAGCAAAAAGTTTCACCGGTAGCAGACAAGCTTCCGGACTCGGATTCTATCGACAAGGTTGCCGCGAAGCTGGATACGAACCTCGAAGCCGGCCTGACCAGCGATGAGGTTGCGCGCCGGCTCGAGCAATCCGGGCCGAACGCGATCGAGGAGAAGCGAATCAACCCGCTGGTCCGGTTCCTTTCATTCTTCTGGGGACCGATCCCATGGATGATCGAGATTGCCGCGGTACTTTCTGCCGTCGTCCGCCATTGGGAGGATTTCATCATCATCGCCGTGATGCTGCTGCTCAACGCCGGCGTGGGATTCTGGGAGGAATTCAAGGCCGACAACGCGATCGAGGCGCTCAAGCAGAATCTGGCGCTTCGCTCCCGTGTGTTGCGCGACGGCAAATGGACCGAGGTCGCAGCAAAGACGCTGGTGCCCGGCGACATTGTGATGGTCCGTCTCGGCAACATCGTTCCCGCGGATATCAAGCTGGCGGAGGGGGAATACCTTAGCGCCGATCAATCTGCGCTGACCGGCGAGTCCTTGCCGGTGGACAAGAAAGCGGGCGACCTCGCCTACTCGGGGTCGATCGTGCGCATGGGCGAGATGAAGTGCGTGGTCGTCGCCACGGGGATGAACACCTACTTCGGGCGCACAGCGAAATTGGTCGAGACGGCGCAGACCCGGTCGCACTTCCAGCAGGCGGTGCTGAAGATCGGAAACTTTCTCATCCTGATCACGCTCGGCCTGGTCGCGTTGATCCTCTTGGTCGCGCTGTTTCGCGGCGACCCGCTGGTCGAAACCATTTTGTTCGCATTGATTCTCACGGTCGCCGCGATCCCGGTCGCATTGCCTGCCGTGTTGTCCGTGACGATGGCGGTCGGCGCGTCCGTGCTTGCGAAAGTGGAGGCCATCGTGTCGCGGCTGGTTTCGATCGAGGAAATGGCCGGCATGGACGTTCTCTGTTCCGACAAGACCGGCACCTTGACCAAGAACCAGCTTAAACTGGGCAAGCCGGTGGTATTCGCGGGGCACAACGAGCCGGAGTTGGTCCTCAATGCGGCTTTGGCGTCGCGCAGCGAGGGCGGCGACGCGATCGACGGCGCAATCCTGGCGGCGCTTAGCGATCCGAACGAGTTGAAGGCTTACCGGGTCGTGCGCTTCAAGCCCTTCGATCCGGTCAGCAAACGAACCGAGGCAGAGATCAGCCGCGACAACACGACTTTCAGAGTCTCCAAGGGTGCGCCCCAGGTAATCCTCGAACTGGTCGATCCTGATGCCGCCACATGCGCGCAGGCCGACCGCAAAGTCGAAGAGTTGGCGGCCGATGGTTTCCGCACGCTTGGCGTGGCGCGCGCCGATGCGCAGGGCGAATGGAAATTCATGGGACTGCTGCCGATGTCCGATCCTCCGCGCGACGATTCCGCATCAACGATCGCAACCTGTCGGCAGATGGGTTTGCAGGTGCGGATGGTGACCGGAGACAATCTTGCGATCGCGCGCGAAATTTCGCGCGAGCTTGCACTCGGACCGAACATCGTGGCTGCCGGCGATCTCTTTTCCGGCAACCAGACCGTGGAAAGCGAGAAGATTGAAGGGGCGGACGGCTTCGCGCAGGTCTTTCCCGAGCAGAAGTTCAAAATCGTAAAATCGTTGCAAGCCGCCGGCCATATCGTCGGTATGACCGGCGACGGCGTGAATGACGCGCCCGCGCTCAAGCAGGCCGACGTCGGAATCGCAGTCAGCGGCGCGACCGACGCCGCGCGTGCCGCCGCGGACCTGGTGTTGACGGCGCCGGGCCTGTCGGTCATCGCCACCGCGATCGAGGAAGCTCGCAAAATCTTCGAGCGGATGAACAGCTACGCGATCTACAGGATCTCGGAAACCATCCGCGTACTGCTGTTCATGACGCTCTCAATTATTGCGTTCAACTTTTACCCGGTGACCGCGATAATGATCGTGCTAATCGCGATCCTCAACGACTTTCCAATCATGATGATCGCTTACGACAACGCTCCGGTCGCGGAGCGGCCCGTCCGATGGGACATGCAGCGAGTGCTTACGGTCAGTTCGGTCCTGGGCGTGCTCGGCGTCATTGCCTCATTCGGACTGTTCTGGATTGCCGAGACGTATATGCGGCTTCCGCGCCACACGATACAGACGCTCATCTTTCTCAAACTCCTGGTGGCCGGCCATCTGACCATCTACATCACGCGCAACATGGGCGCGATCTGGGAGCGGCCCTGGCCGAATTGGCGGCTGGTGGTCACTTGCGAGACCACTCAAGTCATCGGAACGCTGGCGGCGGTGTACGGCTGGTTTGTGGAACCGATCGGGTGGACCCTTGCGCTTATTGTCTGGGGCTATGCGCTGGCGTGGTTCTTCGTCAACAGCGCGGCGAAAATATGGGTTTACGGCCTGATGCGTCACGGTGTCTCTTCGCACAAGCGTCATCTCTCTCGTGTCGAGATGCCGCTTCATGCGCCGAGCAAGGCTTCGCGCCCGTCAAGCTAGTCAGGGCGCTGGTTTGGAAGAGACTGCCGCAACCACGAGGCGTGGCCTGACCCGAGCGCGGAAAGCCGAGAGCCTTCCCGTTTGACGTCGGGCCCGGCGGTAAAACGCGATTAGGTAGTTAGTACGAAGTTCAACCTGCATCGCACACTCTCGTGTGCGTCTATTCTGCTACGTGCGGAGCAGAAACGATCGTACCAGCCGCCCCTTCACTAGTTCGACGAGGGCCAGGTAGATGATGACGGCAGTAGCGAGAAAGAGAAGGAAAGCCACGGGCATCGGGATAAAACCCAAGGGTCCTGCCAACGGCGAGAATGGCAGAATCAAACCTACGATAACGATCAGGATGGTGGTCGATGCGAGTGGCAAGCTTGGACGGTTGCTCCAGGGTCTGCCCGCGGTGCGAATTACGAACAGCACCAAGGTCTGAGTTGCCAGCGACTCAATGAACCATCCCGTGTGAAAGAAAGCTTCCGATGATCGAAAAACTGCCAACAAGATGTAGAAGGTCAGGAAGTCGAAGATCGAGCTTATCGGCCCGATCGCAATCATGAAATTTCGAATGATCTTGACGTTCCATTTCTGCGGTGACTGAACGTACACCGGATCGACGTTGTCGGTTGGAATCGTCACTTGCGCGAGATCGTAAAGGAAGTTGTTCAGGAGAATTTGCGTCGGGAGCATCGGCAGGAACGGAAGGAACAGCATTGCCGCCGCCATGCTGAACATGTTGCCGAAATTCGAACTCGTGCCCATCAAGATGTACTTGAGGACGTTGCCGAACGCCCGGCGACCCTCGATGATCCCGCCGTGCAAAACACTCAGTGCGTGCTCGAGGAGAATTATGTCCGCCGCGTCTCTTGCGACGTTGACGGCGCCGGCGACGGAGATGCCGACATCGGCGGCGTGCAGTGACGGGGCGTCGTTGATTCCGTCGCCAAGAAACCCGACGACGTGGCCGCGGGTCTTGAGCGCGCGAATGATTCGGTTCTTCTGTCCGGGTGAAACTCGCGCGAAGACATCGGCTTCTTCGGCGATGTGGAACAGGGCCGAGTCGGTCATGCGCGCGAGTTCGGCGCCCAGAACGATTTTCGAGCAGTCGATCCCGACCCGCTCGCAGACGTGCTTGGTCACCAGTTCGTTGTCGCCGGTGAGGATTTTGATCCGGACGCCGTCTTGCAGCAGCGCCAAGATGGTTTCCGCGACTCCTTCCACCACCGGGTCAAGAAAGGTGAGGAATCCCGCAAAGACAAGGTCGCGCTCGTCCTCGCATTTCAGGCCTTGGCTGTGCTCAATCGATCGATAGGCGACGGCCAGGACTCGCAACCCGCTGGCGCTCAATGACCGGAAGGTTTCGATGCATCGCCGGCGCTCAGCATCGCCAAGCGGCCGACATTTGCCGCCAACTTCGATCGCCGTGCTCACGTCGAGCACGCCCTCCGGCGCGCCTTTCGTGATGAGCATGCAAGCGCCGTCGGCGGCCCTCACGACGATCGAGAGGCGGCGCCGTTCGAAGTCGAAGGGAATCTCGTCGGTCTTCTCCCATTCGGCGACGCCCGGTGGCGGATGTTTCAGGATGCACGCGTCGAGCGGACTCTTGATGCCGGATTCAAAGCGGCTGTTTTGGTAGCCAAGAAGCAGGGCGCGTTCGCAATGGTCTCCAAACGGATCGAGCGATGAATCCAGTTCCATCTCGCCCGAAGTTAAGGTCCCGGTCTTGTCGCTGCAGAGCAGGTCAACGCTGCCGAGGTTCTCGATGGCATCGAGGTGTTTCACGATCACTTTGCTTCGCGCCATTCTGATCGCGCCCATTGAAAGCGTGACCGTGGTGATCATCGGCAGGAACTCCGGCGTCAGCCCCACCGCGAGGGCGACTGCAAACAGCAGCGACTCGAGTGCGTTGCGATGCAGCGCGATGCTGACCGCCAGAATGAACAGCACGAGGAAGAAAACGGTCTTCATGATCAGGAAACCGAACTGGCGTGTGCCGCGGTCGAATTCGGTTTCCGGGGGAGGCTCTGAGAGGCGCGCCGCGATATCGCCGAAGCTCGTCCGCGGCCCGGTATTAATCACCAGGGCGGTTGCAGTGCCGCTCACTACTGATGTGCCAAGGAAAACCAGGTCAGGGCGCGTCGCCTCACCCGCATCGGTATCTGCCGCACCGACGTATTTCTCCACCGGCATCGATTCACCGGTCAGCGCTGCCTGCTGAACGTGGAGATCCTGGCTTCGGATCAAGCGCGCGTCGGCCGGGACCAGGTCGCCCGCCGACAGCCGCACGACGTCTCCCGGAACGATCTGGCGGCGTGGCAGTTCGATCCAATTGCCCTCACGCCTGGCGGTCGCAGTCGGCGCCACCTGATCCCGTAAGCGCTGCACTGCTCTTTCCGAGCGGTAGGCCTGGATAAAATTGAGCACGACGCTCAAGACGACCATCATGGCAATAATGACGGCATCGACCACCTGGCCCAGGAATGTCGAGACAGCGCTCGCGACCAGCAATATGAGAACCAGCGGGTTGGTGCAGAAACGCAGAAATTGAACAATCGGTCCAGCGATCCTCGTCGGTACCGGTTCATTCGGACCAAACTCCCCGAATCGTCGTTCCGCCTCAGCCGCGGAGAGGCCAATTTCAGGGCCGTCACCCAAGAGGGCATCCTTCGTCTCAAGGGCGCGAGCTACTTGGTCCATATGTTGCGCAGATGACTTGCATTCTTCCTATCGCCATCTGAAGCGTAAGCATAGGTGCGCGTGATTCGCGGACACTCGGCTCAGCCACGCTTCCTGGCTATGTTCGAGCCAAAATTGGACATCAAGCCGAGCACCCAGAGTTTCGCGTTATTTTGCTGAGCCAGGCGCCATTCAATCCAAGGGCGTTCTACTCGTCGAAAATCGAGGCGGGACAGAATCCGCTCCGCTCCCGTGAACGTGAGGAGAATTCGATGAATTTCAACAAAGTCGCGATCGGACACACTGATTCGATCGGCTACACATCGACGTCAAACTAGGGAGACATAAATCTACCGAACGGTTGGTTAAACGTTCCGCGGCGCCAGATGTTTTTTCAGACCGATGCCGATGGGAACGCCGTTGGTAGGGTGGCATGCCCTGTGCTTCAAATTCCTGTTCCGCAAAATCTCGTTCTGAGGAGAATAGAGTCATGCCGCATGCCAGTCCGATCGTTGAGAAGGCTCTCGACACGCTGAGCGACGTCAGCAACGGAAAGCTCGATCTGAGCTGGATGAATTCAAATCCGAAGGGATGGGGAGTTAAGGCAACCCCGCGCGACGAGCGTGGACTCGGGCTGGAAGACATCAATCGCGTAGGAGCCTACGGCAAAATACCTGATGAAGGTTCGATCTTCGGGAGTATGGCACCGCGAGGCTCCGAGATTCCCGACGATATGCCATCTCTCGGTTGCTACGATATCAACGACAAGTCTTTGGTGTGGGCCGACAACGTTGCCCATCTGTATGACGAGGCGGTTGCTCGCCAGTGGAGTTCAGCGCGCGACATCCCATGGGGAGAGCTTAAGCCGCAGCGCGAAGACCTAGAGAAGGCGATGTGCCAGGTATGCACCAATCTGGCGGAGATCGAGTTCGTCGCGGGCGACATGCCAGCCAAATGGCTGTGGCGCATCAATCACGACTTCCACGAGGTGAAGCTGTTCCTGGCCTCGCAAATCTTCGACGAGGCGCGGCACATGGAAGTATTTCGCAAACGCGCGTTGGCTAACGGCGGCGGCTTGTTGCGCTCATCGCCCGACTCCGAAAATCTTTTGCGCGTCATCCTGGAGGCGCCGAACTTCACTACGGGTAGTGCTTTGATGCACATTCTGGGCGAAGGCTTCGTGCTGACCCTGTTCCGCAATGGCGAGATGTTCGCGCTGGGACCGGTCGAAAAGAAAATCTTCCGCCTGTGCATGCAGGACGAAGCGCGCCATGTCGCATACGGCACGATGCATCTGAAGTATTTTCTCGAGAAGCACCCGGAACGCGAGTCAGAGATTCACGAAATCCTGCAGCACGGCGAGGAAGCGACCTTCAGTCTCAATCAGACCCAGGACACCATCGAAGCGCGCGCGATCCTGATGGGCGGTGGCCTTGAGCACATCGGGGAGGGCTTCAAGAAGCTCAGCTACCTGTTCAAGAAGCAGATCAACGAGTACCTGTACCGGCTCAAAATGGCAGGCATCGATCGCACCAATCGGCTGGCGATTCCTGTCGAGCTGCCAATGTGAATCGGTCGATCGAGGAGGCAAAAGAATATGACACATTATCCATCGAGAGAATTCTTTGAAGAATTGCGATCGCGCGCAAATGCGAATTCCGAGCTCTTCCGTCGCTTGGGTACAGCGGATATGGCATTGGTCGTCAAGGTCGACTTCAACGATAAGAGCGATTTTTACGAAATTCAATTTGCCGGCTATCGATGCACCGGTGTGAAGCAGCTCAAAAGCATCGCGGATGCTGCCGAGGGTGCTGTCGTCGTAACGGGACCGTATTCCGCCTGGTGTGAGATGATCGAGAACATAGTCGCGAAAGGGCACGCCGATCTCGAGCACACGCTGAACACGCTCACACTAATGGACACGCCGCTGCGAGTAGATGCCGACAATCAGCTCGACGTGGACCTGTTCTATCGTTATCAACAGAACCTACAGGAGTTTTTTGACGGCGCCGGGCAGTCCGAATCCCACGCCCCGTCAGTGGCAGCCAATTGAGCTGCGGGAAAAATGCCGATGGTTGGATGGAAGGGAATTGTAGCGTCGATCGCAGCGCTGCTTCTGGCTGTAGTCTGCTTGAACGAAGCATCAGCCACTGACACCGAGGGCGCTATCAGGTCGTTGGAAACTAGTTTTGCCGCTGCGGTCAGAGCCAAAGATCTCGACCGAATCATGGCGCACTACACCGTCAGTGAAAATCTGGTTGTCTTCGATCTCGTTCCTCCTCGCCAATACACCGGTTGGAAAGCGTACAAGGAGAATTGGCGAGCATTTCTTGCCAGATGCAAGGATTCACCGAAATTCGACATCAGTGATCTCGAGACCTATGGAGGCGCCCGCTACGCCTACAGCCACAGCATCCAGCGCTTCAGTTGCACCAATCAAGAGGGCAAGAAGCTTGACCTGATCCTTCGGGTCACTGATGGTTATGCGAACTTCGGAGGCGAGTGGCTAATCGCGCACGAGCATGTATCGGTTCCAGTTGATCTAACGACGGGGCGGGCAGTCCTTCAATCTGCGCCCTAATGGGAACGGCAATCTATAAGCGTGCAGGATTCGTTGGCACACTGGGTTCCTCGCAAAGTTGCCGGTCTGTAGGGGTGCGATCGGATACAGCTTTAGTGAACGACCATCTTAAGTCCTTAGATCTTCTTTGGCATAACGAATGCAAAACTCTACTGCATAAGGAGATGCCGCAAATCAAAGATTATGGCCATTTGCCGCCGTGATCCTGATGTTGCCGGCGTTGCAATTATGTCGAGGTCATGATCGGCTCTGTGGAATACATCACATCCGGGAGACGGTGCCCTTCCCGCGAATAATGGAGCGATTGTAACTATAGCGCAGGCATCATTTCTTCTTGCCCTTTCCGATCAGGCTAACGCTAATCGACGGATGCCTCGGATCGCTGCTGGTGACCACGATCGTCGCCTTGTCGGTCGCGCCTGCTGCCGACGGCACGTACTTAACTGTGATTGTGTCGCCGGGGCCGCCTCTCGCCAGAGAGAAGTCGGTGACGCCGCTGAAGATCGGAACTGCGCGTCGCCAGTACCAGTCGGACTGCCAACGGTGCCGATCAGCGTCGTGTTCCTCAACGTATTCGGTCGTGTCGCCGGCGCCCGCCGCGCAACCGCTGGTGTAAAGAAATCCAGCGCGCCGATTACGATATCGGCGTTCTTGCCGTTGGTAAGCATCGTGGTGTCGGACCAGCTCAGCACGCGATTGGAGTTTACGTCTGAAACGAAGAGATGGTTGGGGCTCGCCGCGGTGTCAATCGCGAGGCCTTCTCCGCGCGGATCTCCTGCAGGTCGAGCGACTTGGCGCGCACAAATGATGGACTGACGTTGTGCACGAAGTCGCCTTGGCCGAGTTCGCGATCGGCGGCGGTCAGGATGGTGCGACAAGAGCGAGCGCGCAGACTGCAAGGACGCCGACGATCCAGAAACGCCAATAACGCTTTACGCCTATACCATTCATCATCATGCACTCCCCTATAGACCGGACTTCCCGCCGGGCTCACAAACGATGAATCAGTCTCGTGGCAACCAGCGTTTACCACCGGAACTTAAATTTTACAAATACCTTTGAGCCTTTTGGTCGATTATTTTGTGCGAACAGCTCGCATCACCCGCAAACTTATGATTCCGCGACGCCAAGCCGCTCTACGGTAACTCTGAGCTGCCAGAGAATGAGTCTCGAGGCTCGCAGAAATAAGGTGGACTAGCGGTCGAGATCCAGTTCGAGGCTTTCGACGCGAACGCCCGCTTGTTCGAAGCGGATTATTATCTGGCAGCCGCTGGTCCGTATCGTTAAGGAGTAGGCGCCGGGGCTCCGTTGCGTTGAACTAATTTGCTCGACCATCTGCCCTTTGAGGCTCGCCAGCGCCTTGTTCAGTTCGGCTAGCGATTGAGCTACTTCGCGGCCGCGCGGGGTTTTCAGGAATAGGGCGTTGAGCGATAGCTCTGCGGCCGGGCCGAAGAGGCGTCTTACTCGGCCGCTGGTTAGTGCTACCTCCACGATTGCGCCTAGTCTTGGTTGTAGGTCTGCCGGTACTTCTTGCGATTCAATCGCCGTCTTGAGGGTTAGATAGACTTCGCGCGCTTGAGGATCGGTCGTGGCGTCGAGGAAGGCCTGGATTTGTGGAATCAGGATGTCGCGCTGAAGAGTGTCGAGCGTTATCGATTCGGCCGGCTTGGGCTGGTCGTCGCTCACCATCGCCGATACCTAAGACTTGGCGTTGCCGCCGTCGTTCTTGCCTAGCAGCGATGCCAGCTCGTGCTCGAAGCCGCCGGTCTCGATCGCGCAATGCATGCCGCATTCCTTCGGCGCGCCCGTTTCCCACCACCATCTGCCGGCGCGAGGATCCTGGCCTTCAGCCACGGCGCGCGTGCATGGCGCACAACCTATGGACTTATAGCCCTTGTCGTAGAGCGCGTTATAGGGCACGTCGTTGGCGCGGATGTAATCCCAGACCTCTTCGTCAGTCCAGTCGGCCAGCGGCGCGAGCTTTACGATACCGCCGTGGTCGTGATCGATTTCAATCTTACGGATATTCGAGCGCGTCGCCCATTGGTCGCGCCTGAGTCCCGTCACCCACGCGCTGTAGTTCATCAGCGCGCGGCGCAGCGGCAGCACCTTGCGCACCTGGCAGCATAGGAGCCGCAGGTTGACGTCGTTGTAGAAAAGATTGTTGCCGTGCCTGGTAACCATCTGCTGCACGACCGCGGTGTCGGGCATATAGACTTCGACGTTGATACCGTAGCGCGTGCGATACTTATCGATCACGTCATAGGTCTCTTGCGGCATCCTGCCCGTGTCAATCGTGAAGACGCGAATCCTGGGATCAATCTTGTGCGCCATGTCGATCATCGCGCAGCCGTCGGCTTGGAAGCTGCAGCAAATCGCCAGCTCCTTGCCGAACCGGTCGATAGCCCATGCCAGGACTTCCTGCGGCGCCTTGTCGTCGAGCTCGACCGCGGCTTCGCCCGCCTCGAGTTCATCCATGATAAGATTCAGCTCGGGCGCTTCGACTTCTTCGTTGAATTGGGTTCCAGCAGCCATGATGAAATCCTTGGGCGCGATACCCTGGTTCAGGCGGCGGCGTCGGCGCCGCTGGCGTTTCCACTTGCGATAGAAATCAGCTCGGCGTCGGCCGTGCGCACGCAAAAGTGCGAGAAGGTCTCGCCCGTGCCGCGCCGTTCAAGATAAGTCCCGAACAGCCGCGACACGTAGTCTTCAACCAGCGGCGACGGCACCCGGCGCACAATCGGCTTGCCGATAGCCGCGTCCTTGCCCAGCCCGCCGCGCAAGATAATGTCGAAAGCCTCGAGCGGCTCGCCCGCCGGTCCGCGGCTGGTCGTGCCCTGCAAGCCGATGTCGCCGGTCCAATGCTGCGCGCATGCGTGCGGGCATCCGTCGAGATTCAGCTTGAGGCCGCCGACCTGCTCGCCGAACTGATTCACCAGCCGCTCGATAATCGTCGCGAGCTTGGTCTTGGTGGGAGTAACGGCGTAGTTGCAATGCGGATCGCCGATGCATCCGATCGACGACGCGTAGAGCCCGTTGGCTTCCAGCGGAAATCCAATTGCGCCGACCTGCGCGATCACGTCGTCGAGCTGCGCGGTCGGAATGCCGGTGATGATGAAATTCTGCCGCCGGGTCAGACGAATATCGCCGCCGAACGACGCCGTCAGCGCCGCCAGCTCGCGCATCTGCCGCCCGCTCATCAGTCCGAGATAAACCGGGAAGCCGGCGTAGTTGAGGCCTGCCTGCTTCTGCCCGTGGATACCCATGTGATCGCTCTCGGTCTCGGGTAGCGGCATCTCGGCCAGACTCTCGAGCGGGTAGCCGAGCTTCGCCTCGACCAGCTTGCGAAATTCCTCGGGGCCGTAGTCGTCGATCATGAACTTGAGCCGCGCCTTCACCCGCGACATCCGGTACTCGGTGGTGCCCTGCCAGAACGTCGATAATCGCGCGCATCACTGGCATCGCCTGCTCGCGCGTGATGAACACGCCCAGGTGGCGCGACAGGCGCGGAGTTGAGGATTGGCCGCCGCCGACGCGCACCGCAAAGCCTTCGCGCCCGTCATTGCGCATCGCGATCAGCGAGACGCAGTTTATCTCGGGCGCGTTGCACTGATGACTGCATGCGGCGATCGAGATCTTGTGCTTGCGCGGCAGGTCCGAGTACTCGCGATTGCCGTAAAAAAATCCCGCCGTCTCCGCAATCAGCGGCGTCACGTCGAAAACCTCGTCAGGATCGACGCCCGCGACCGGACATCCCGTGATATTGCGCACGACGTCGCCGCATCCGCCCATCGTCGTCAGCCCGACTCTTTTGAGCTTCTCCAGAATCTCGGGGAACTTGTCGAGCGTGATGTAGTGCAGCTGGATATTCTGGCGCGTGGTCAGCTCGCCCTGGTCGCGCCCGTAGCTCTCGGAGATTTCACCGATCGCGCGCATCCCCTCGGCGCTCAGGATGCCGCTGGGGATTTTCACGCGCATCATGAACGTGCCGATCTTTGGCTTGTCGTGGTACATCCCGAACCACTGGAGCCGCACGATGTCTTCTTCGGGGAGCTTTTCGTACGAGGTCTCGACCAGCCGGTCCCATTGACTGGTCAGCTCCGTAGGGAACAGGTCGTGCTTGAGGCGCTCGACCGAGTTGCGCTTGCGCACCATTTCCCACGATTGCGGCTCCCTCTTCGGCACTGGTCGAATCTCCTGCGAGGGTAAAGATAACTTAGATTACTTACTTAGTCAATTAAGTAGATGAGTAAGGTGGTCGTCTATTTAATCTACTGCCCCATTGTGATAGATTCGCGACAGAAATTCGGTAAAAAGGATGAAGTTTGGCGTCGGCGTTGATTACTCTTTGAAGGCGCTCCTGCTGCTGGCGGAGCGTTATCCTACCACTATGCCGGTGCGCGTTGAGGAAATAGCTGCAACCCAGGACATCCCCGAGAACTACCTGCGCCGGCTTCTGATAGAGCTGAAGCGCGGCGGCCTGGTCGCCAGCCAGAAGGGGCCGAGCGGCGGCTACATGCTGGCACGGCCGCCGGCGCGAATCACGATGGCGGACGTGGTCGAGATAATCGAGGGCGACTACACGCCGGTCGAATGCCTGGAGGAAAGCTCGACGACCTGCCCGCGCGAGCAATCATGCGCGATGCGCGAGGTGTGGCGCGAGGTGCGCGACAGCGTCAACGGCATCCTGCGCGGAGTGACGCTGCAAACGCTCGCCGAAAAGCGCAAGCACGCCATCAACTACAGCATCTAGAACTCGACCGCGCGCCGAGGCGTCAGCGCGGATGCAGATTTGGAAATCCAAAGCGCGCGGCGACTACTTTTTCACGAGACAGACCAAATCCACCGAGTTGCCCGACGGGTCCGCCAAATTGGCCATCGCCCCTTCCTTGGCGACTCAGACGTGCACCAGGACTTTCTCGCGGAGATCGCGCATCAGCTTTTCGTTCTGCCCGACCTCGCCGGTGAAGATGGTCTGCGCCGTGCCCCAATCCTTCGCGCGCCGCTTGAGCTCGACGATGCATTCCTCGGGCGTCCCGATCAGCATCATCGGCGACGCGAGCAGCTCGTCGGCCGTCTGCTGGAACATCGGCGCCATCATCTCGGCGGTCTTGCGCGTGGCCTCCCTGGATTCCGAAATGATCGTCGCGAAAACGAAGTTGCTGACCCGCACCGCATCCGGTTTGCGACCGAGCCGCTTTGCTTCGTCGCGCACGAAACCGACCTTCTCGCGGAACGATTTGTCGTTGGTGCGCTTCACCACCTCCATCGAGATGTGCCCGCGCTTGCCCGCATCGGGGATGATATTGATGTAGTCGGCGTACTTCGCCGCCAGCCTCAGCAATCCTTTGCCGCCACCGCCGAGGATTATCGGCGGATGCGGCTGCTGCACCGGCTTCGGCCACAGGATCGCATCTTTCAGATGATAGAACTCGCCGTCGAAGGTGGTGCGATCGTTCTTCCATAGCGACAGGATGACGGCGATCGCTTCGTCGAGCATCCGCAGCCGCTCGGTGATCGGCGGAAACGGAATCCCGCTCATCTTGAATTCCGTTTCGGTCCATCCCGATCCAATCCCCGCGACCAGCCGTCCGCCGCTCAATTGATCCAGCGTCATCAGGCTCTGCGCCGTGATCGACGGATGACGAAACAGGTTGCACAGCACCAGGTGGCCGACGCGAATCTTCCTGGTCGCCTCGATCACCGACGCGGCCATCACGATATGGTCGAAGGCCCGCGACTTCACATCGAGTTGCCGATCAGGCCCTTCGTTCACCAGATGGTCGGGAAAAACGATCAGGTCGTAGCCGAGCGCCTCCGCCGTTTGTGCATGCGCGCGATATTGTGCGGGTTCCAGACCGCCAAGCTGAATTCCGAATTCCATTGGTACCTCGTAAAAGTTCGGGAGTTGAAGGCGCTACGTTAGCAAACCTGCGAGTATTGTGGACATCCGATTTCGTTGAGCCGCCGTCAGGAACTCAGAATTCCTCCACTCTCACCCAAAATCGCGACAAATTCCCGCAGACAACTTTCGTTCGGCATCTTAGTTCTTTACTGATGCAATTGCCGCGTCAACACGCACGCCGTCAGGTGCCGTAGGGCGCCGATGCCTACGAAATCATCAGGGCCTGCATTAGGAATGATTGTACAGTTGGTTAAAGAATGATTATGTTTGATCCAGAGGATGTGACGTGGTTGCGGTTTCGCCGTGCATATGCCTGCCGTTTGTGACGTTGCCCGCGCGAATTGCCGACAAAGGAGACAGATGACTCCAGGTAATGCGCAAATTTCAAATTCTTCACGAAATGTTCGCCAGCCCAAGCGCCCCTCGATGATCGATGCGTTGGGCGAATTCCGCGTTCCGCTCGAAGCAAGCATCTACTGGCTCGGCGCGTTGACGCATCCGTGGCCGCACGTGCGTCCGCACAACGCCAAAGTCGTCATGTTGATTCCAGGATTCATGGCCGGCGATATGACGCTCGCACCACTCGCAAATTTTTGCCGATGGCTCGGCCATCGCGCGGTGTACGCCGGCATCCTGTCCAACTCCGAGTGCCCGCGCGAGACGATGCGCAAACTGAACGCGCGGCTCGCGCTCGCCTGCGAAAAATTCGATCAGCCGATCGTCGTGATCGGCCAGAGTCTCGGCGGCGTTTACGCGCGCGAGATTGCGCGCGAGCAGCCCGAAATGGTCGAGCGCGTTATCTCACTGGGCTCGCCCATCAGGATGCCCCGCCGGCATGCCAACCTCGCAGTCGAAGCGGTGGCCAAATCGATCGCCAGAATTCGGGGCAAGGCCGAAGGATGCCTCAGCGAGGCGTGCCAATGCGGCCTGATGCTGAGCGACGAATCGCCGGCCGGCGTTCCGACCACGCACGTGTACTCGCGCACCGACGGCGTCGTGCACTGGGAGAGCTGCATCGATCTGAGCGGCGCACCGACGGTGGAAAACGTCGAGGTGATGGGCAGTCACGTCGGGATGGGTCTGAACTCCGACGTGTACCGATTAATCGCCGACCGCCTCGCGATGCCACGCCGCTCGCGCCTGCACGCAGTCGATTCAACCGCCGCCGCAAGCATCTGAAAGCATGCCATCCTGACGAAGCGAGCATCGCGAGCCCGCATGTCATCCTGACGAAGCGAGCATCGCGAGCGGCAGGAAGGATCTCGGACAGCTTCGCGCCAGCGAAGCCGGTTCAGGTCTCTGAAGGTCGCGCCGCGCTCCACTTCCCCTTTGCCTCGCGCAACAGCAGTGCTCAGGCTTTTCCGTACACCGGGACGATGGCGCCTGACGTGACGCGGCAATCGTCGGAGCATAGATAAGCGATCGTTTTCGCGATGTCCGCCGGCTTTACCCAATTTTCGTGTTTCGCCTTCGGCATCGCGACGCGGTTCGCTTCGGTGTCGATAGTGCTTGGTGCGATCGCGTTGACCATCACGCCGTCGTCGAGTACCTCCTGCGCGAGCGACGCGGTGAAAGTCGCGATTGCGCCTTTCGCGACGGCGTAAGCCGCGTAATCGCCCGCGCCTTGCAGGCCGCTGCGCGACGCGACCGATACAATACGTCCCCACTTGTTACGCCGCATGATCGGCACGACCGCGCGACAGCATAGGAAGGTCGGCCTCAGGTTGAGGTCGAACATTGCTTGCCACTCGGCGAGCGAGGTTTCGGCGATCGGCTTGCCGCCCCAGAATCCGCCAACGAGATTCACCAGGATGTCGATCCTGGTCCACTTCACCGCGACCTCCGCGACGAACTTCGCAGTCTGCGCCTCGTCGCTGACGTCCGCTTTCTGCAGAAAAATCTCCGACTCCGGGAAACGGCTGCCGAGTTGCTTGCGCAGTAGAGGTACTTCCGCATCGATCACGTACGGCACCGCGGCCTTCGTACCCGCGATCAAGAAATTCTCGACCACCGCACGGCC
The DNA here is from genome assembly GCA_963717005.1 of uncultured delta proteobacterium. GTDB lineage: Bacteria > Desulfobacterota > Binatia > Binatales > Binataceae > Binatus. The sequence continues at coordinate 1,061,549 of OY970324.1, read as the reverse complement.
GAGCGCTCCCGTTCCACCGGTGACTATCGCGACTCGATTTTCAAGGATTTGCATGGCGGCTCACCCCGTGCTCGCGCCAATAGTCTCGCAGCTTGCCCATCCGCGCCAGCATCCCGAGCGCATCAACCGGCGCGTCATCGGGTTGATCGTTCAGATCGCGGTAGCACTTATCGACAATCGCAACTAATCGCTCGGGCAGCGTCCATTTCATGAAATGGCCAAGATCGGTTCGCCGCGCCGCTTCGTCGGCGTCGAGGCCAGCCTTGAAGTGATGCGCCGACGCGTCGCGCACCAGCGCGAAATATTCGCGCAGCGCGAGCAGTCCTTCCTTGCCGCACAGCGGCCCGTGTCCCGGCACGACCACCGCGGGATCCATCGCCGCCATTTTGTCGAGCGCCACCATCCATCCTTTGAGCGAGCCCTGCCACACGACCGGGGTATCGGTGTAGAAGAGCAGGTCGCCGGCGAACAGCACCCGCGCGTCGGGCACGTATGCGGCAATGTCGCCCATCGTGTGCGCGGGCCCGAAATGCATCAGCTCGACCGCGCGCGCACCCAGATGCACCGTCATCCGATCGTCGAAGGTGACACTCGGCAGGCAGCTCTTGAGGCCGCGCAAGTCGAACTCGCCAAACGCCTCGCGCACGTACGCGAGGTCGCGTCCCGGAATTCCGTCGCGCACCATTCGCTCGAACATCGATGGATCGCCCGCGCGGCGCATCTCCTCGCGGCAATTGCGATGCGCGATTATTTCCGCCCCTTCGACCAGTTGATTGCCGTGCACGTGATCGGCATTCGAATGAGTATTGACGAGATAGCGGGTAGGCAACGGGCACGCCGCGCGCATCGCCTCGAGCATCGTGCGCGTGAGCGGCAAGTCGAACAGCGTATCGACGATCAGCGCGGATTCATCGCCTGCGACGTGACCCGCATTGTTGCGGCTCCATCCGGTGGTCGGCTGCATCCAGGCGTGGATACCGGGCGCGATCTTCTCGAGCGATGCTTTGGTGGATTCCATGACGCGGATTCTAGTGCGCCCGCGCGGGATCGCATAGCGCGGCGCACAAAAAAGAAACGCCGGGGATCGCCCGGCGTCTCTGCGGAATCAAATTTCTCGACTTCGGCTATTTCAGATTTTCGTTGGCGAAATCCCAGTTGACCAGGTTCCACCAGGCCTCGACGTACTTCGGCCGCGCGTTGCGATAGTCGATGTAGTACGCATGCTCCCACACGTCGCAGGTGAGTATCGGCGTCTGACCTTCGCGAATCGGACAGCCCGCATCATGGGTCGAGATCACCTGGGCTGAGCCGTCCTTCGCGCGCACCAGCCATGCCCACCCGCTGCCGAAGTGGCCGGTCGCCGCCTCGCTGAATTTTTTCTTGAACGCCGCGAAATCGCCGAAGCCTTTCTTGATCGCGTCGGCTACCGCTCCCCTGGGTTCGCCGCCGCCCTTGGGACTCAGCGACTTCCAGTAAAAGGAATGATTGAAGTGCTGTCCGGAGTTGTTGAGCATCGGCCCCGGATCCGCGGCCTTAACGATCTCCTCGAGCGACGCGCTCGCGAATTTGGTGCCCTCCACCAGTTCGTTGAGCTTGGTGACGTAGGCGTTGTGATGCCTGCCGTGATGGTACTCGAGCGTCTCCGACGAAATATGAGGCTTGAGCGCATCCATGCTGTACGGAAGTTCGGGAAGTTTGAATGCCATGATGAGAACCGTCCTTTCGGGCTGGAATCGAGATTCGCGGCCCAGCTGATTTTTTGAAAGCAGCTCCCGGAATTGGGGTCTGTCTCTCGAACTTACGCCTGAGTCCGGACTAAGTCGAATCCCCGGCCGCAGGCACCACGCTCGACACGCGCCCTCACTTATTCCGCGCCGCCTCGGCGAGAAACGCGGTGAGGTCGTCGATTCGATTCTTCAACTGCGGCAACGCGCGCATCGCATGCGTAGTGCGCTTGGGCGTGTAGCCGGGCGGATACTTCAGAAAGATAACGCGATCGTAAACCAGCTCGCGCGACGAGCCGGCAATCGGCGGTCCCTGGCTGCCGGGCAAGTTGGGGTTGGCGTTGTGGCAGACCACACAGTTCGTCATGTACACGATTCGCCCTCGTTGCGCCGGCGTCATCGGTTTCGCGGGGCCGCCGCATGCCGAAATCGCAGTCGCAAGCATCGGCGCGATCGCGAGCGCCCACGATCGCTGAATTAACGGCGTGAAGTGGCCGAAGGATGCATGCACAGTTGACTAGAGTTCGCGGCGGCCGCTTAGGGCGCTGGTCAGGGTCGCGGAGTCGCTGTATTCGAGGTCGCCTCCCGCCGGCAGTCCGCGCGCGAGGCGCGTCGTCTTCACCCCGAGCGGCTTCAACGCGCGCGCGATGTACAGCGCGGTCGCCTCGCCTTCGACGGTCGCGTTGGTCGCGATTATTACCTCGCGCACCACCGCGGGCGGATTCACGCGCGCGATCAGTTCCTTCATCTTGATGTCGTCGGGACCGATGCCGTCGAGCGGCGCGAGCGCGCCGTTGAGCACGTGATAGACGCCGCCGAAGCTGCGCGCGCGCTCGATTGCCATCAGATCCGCCGGTCCCTCGACTACGCAAATCACTTCGCGCTCGCGCGCCTCGTCGTCGCAAATCTGGCAGCGCGGATGGTCCGACAGGCCGAAGCATCCCGAGCACAGGCCAACGCGCTCTTTCATTTCGAGCAGCGCTTCCGCCAGCGCGATCACCTGGTCGCGCGGGCGGTTGAGCAGGTTGAACGCAAGCCGCGACGCGGTCTTCTCGCCGATTCCCGGCAGCCGCGACAGTTCCTTGACGAGCCGCGTCATCGCCGGCGGTAATCCGTCCTGACGCTTCAGGTTTTCCGCCATCAAGCGCGCCTCTTCATTCGATGCCGAAGCCGGGAATCTGCATGCCGGCCAGCGGACCAAACTTGCCCATCTCGTCGGCGAGCATCTTCTGCGCGCGCGCCATCCCGTCGTTGACGGCGACCAGGATCAGGTCTTCGAGCATCGACTTGTCGTTGGCCCCCACCAGCGCGGCGTCGATTTCTATTCTGCGCACGCGCAGGGTGCCGTCAACGATCACGCGCACCATCCCGCCGCCAGATTGCGCTTCGACGGTTTTCGTCGATGCCGCTTCCTGCATCTCCTTCATGCGCGCCTGCAGCTCCTGCGCCTGCCGCATCAAGGCCGCCAAATCTATTTCCGCCACTCTGTTCGCTCCTTGCCGCGGGTCTTCTCGCGGCAACGTACTACTTTGATTCCTTCGCCGACGCTTGCACGGAAGTCGGCATCCTCAACTCCACCAGCCGCGCGTCGAGCGTATCGAACACTCTTCGCACCGCGGGATCCGCCAGCACCGCCTGTCGTTCTTCCGGAGTGGCGGTCCGGCGTGCCGCCTCTGCCGCCGGCGATGCGGGCGCAATTTCTCTGTTCGATTCAATCGGCCTCGGCGGCGCCGTCTTTTTCGGCGAGTTCTCCACCGCAATCGGTTGAGCCGCAGGCGCCGCGGTAGCTGCGGATGGCAACTCGCGCGCCGATCCGTTGCTCGCGAGCGGCATCGTGGCGCGGCTCGATGCCGGATTCGCCGCGCCGTTGGCCAACAACTCGACGCGTATCGCGCGGCCGAGATGCTCGCTCGCAAGCTCGGCGATTACCGTCTTGTTGTCGTTCAGATAGCGGATATAGATGTCGTTGCGCGCGGTGACCTTGAGGATGTCGCCGTCGAGCGTGAGTCCCGCGCCCTGCTCCATGAAACCCGCCAGCGCCGCGCGCCTGCCGCGGATAAAATCGCGCAGTTCCGGAAGTTCGCGCGGACCATCGTCAGGATGCTCGCTGCGCAGCGGCGCGTCGGCTTTGACTTCGCCTTCGACCCGCAGCCGCCGTGCGCCGCTCGATTGCGAACTCGGCGCGGGCTCCGGCTTCGCGGCGCCGCGGCTCCCAGAGCCGCCGCCCGACGGTGCGGGCGGAGCGCTGCCCGACGCGGGCGGCGTCGATCCGATTGCACGCAGCAATTCGTCGGCGTCGATCACCGCCGCCAGCGACGCCATCCGCACCACCGCCATCTCGAGCAGCAAGTCGGGGTAGGGCGACTTGAGAATCTGCTCCTGCGAATCCGCCATCAGGCGGAACAGCCGCATGATATCGCGCGCGCTTGCGCCCGCCGCCAGCCGCTTGAGTTCCGCCACCTCGTGATCGGGGATGTCGTCGAGCGGGCTGTCGGAGTCGCCCGCGGGAAGCTTCGCGACCGCGAGATTTCGCAGAGTTTCGAGCAGGTCGCGGCCGAGCGATTCGAGGTTGGCGCCGCGGCTCGCGAGTTCCCGCACATGGGCGAGCGCCGCCGCTGCGTTCTTGTGTAAAATTGCGTCCGCCAATTTCAAAACTGTGGTGCGGCTCGCGACGCCCAGCGACGACGCCACTTCGGCCTCCGTCACTTTGCCCGCCGACGTCGCGATTGCCGTCTCCAGCATCCGCTCCGCATCGCGCATGCTGCCGCCGGCCTCGCGCGCGAGCAGCCGAATCGCGGTCTCCTCGACCTCGACCCCTTCGCGCCCCGCGAGATCCTGCAGCCGTTCGAGAATTTTGAGATAGGAAATGCGGCGGAAGTCGTAGCGCTGCAGCCGCGACAGAATCGTCTCCGGCATCTTCTGCGGCTCGGTCGTCGCGAGGATAAACTTGACGTGCGGCGGCGGCTCCTCGAGCGTTTTCAGCAGCGCGTTGAAGGCGGAATCGGTAAGCTGATGCGCCTCGTCGATAATATAAATCTTGAAGCGGTCGCGCGCGGGCCGGTAGCTGAGATTTTCGATGATCGCGCGCGCGTCCTCAATCTTGCGATAGGTGGCGCCGTCGATCTCGTTGACGTTGAGCGAGGTGCCGGCGCGAATCTCGACGCACGCCGCGCATTCGCCGCACGGCTCGGCGGTCGGACCCTTCTCGCAATTGAGACATCGCGCGAGTATCCGCGCCGCCGTGGTCTTGCCGACGCCGCGAATCCCGGTGAACAAAAACGCGTGCGCAATGCGGCCCCGCTTCAGCGCCTCGCCGAGCGTGCGCGTCACGTGTTCCTGTCCGACCAGCTCCGAGAAGCGTTCGGGCCGCCATTTGCGCGCGAGTACCAGATGTGCGGTTTGAGCTTCGGCCATCGCGAAATCTTTTCGTTCGGGACTGCCCGTCGAATGATAGCCAGGCACCCCTGCGGCACAGGGTGGCAGCCGGTACCGTTGCTTCCTTCCGGACCTGGCGGGGTTCGCGGCCTTCCCTTGCGCAGGACCCGGCTATCAGCGGCGGGCAGTCCCGAAAGTTGCTCCAGCGCGCTTTCCTTTTGCGCGCCCTATTACAGTATCACAGCGCCGCTCATGCAACTGCCGACGACGAATTTGTTTCGTGCCGCCAGGGACGTTAATGAACAGGCAGGTCTCGTCCTACTTTGAAGATTCGATCAGGATCGGCTTGCCGCCCCGTATCCCGACTCCGGGCAAACTGTACACGGCGGACTCGGCGAGTTTTTTGGCTGGATGAATCAATCCGAAAGTATGAGTGCGGCCGCCGCGTCCGGACCCGGCTCGGCTAGTCTCGTATTTCCAATCAGACTCCTCCAAAAACACCAGATCGACTCGCCACACCACCACGGGCCGACCCGACTTGAAGGTCTCGGTAGGATCGACCGCATACCGCCAGATGATGTACCAGCCTGCGTGATTGTAATGAGACTGAACCGCACACGGTCGCGTACTTCCCTTTGACTCCAGAGCGGTTTTAGCCGGGGGATTGAGCTTCCCGCCTAACGACAAGTCGGGGAAACGCTGCTGGGCTGTATCGGGATGCTTGTGTTTCTTGTATGGACTGAATGAATCCAGCGCCTTGGCCCCGAAGATTCCCACGATTGCGCTGAAAACGTTCGCTTGTTCGAAATACAGGTCGATGAGTTCCGCCGCTTCCTGCTCGATGTAATCAACGGCCCGCCGGATGTGAACTGTGTCCAAGCCCCTCGCCAAGTGGAAGCTGTCGCTTGGCATCGCCGTAAGATGCGCCGTTGGTAGTCAGCTGCGCAAGTCGCGGGATGGCTCTCATCGCTATTCTGAAGAACTCGCGATCCGACTCGATGCCAATGCTTTCATAACCGACCGCGGTCGCCGCCGCGACCGTTGAACCGCCACCCATGAACGGATCAAGAACGATACCCTTGCCGAGCGGCAATGATGCGCGAACTATCTGGCGCATGAACGCCTGAGGCTTGAGCGACGGATGCGGCGCCAGTGCGCGTTCCTCAGGCCGAGTTGGTGCGGAACGAATTACGTCCAGAAACGGCTCGGTCGCGGAGATTCGGCGCAAGCCTCCGGTCTTCCACTTGCGCAAATTGTCCTGCACTCTCCCCTCGCACGGCTTACGAAACAGTCCCCACGGTTCCCAAGCAGAGCGGGGCATCACCGAGATGTCGGTGAATTCGTCGTGCGCATTCTTGGGCCGGTCTCCACCACGCAGCGTCTGTACCAGCCGAATGACTTCGCCCCGCTTCTCGAAACCGATCTCCATGAGCGGCAGGTACACCAGATGCGACAGCAGCGGGTTGGTCGCGATGAAGAGATGGGCGCCCGGCACCAGAATGCGAAATGCGCGCTGAGCAAAATCGTGGAAGAACTGACGCAGAGCCCACATCTCCTGCTCGCGGAGCACTGTAAATCGGGGCAGCGGGCTTCTCTTGCAGCCATCGAAGGACGGCGGAATTCTCCATACCCCACCGCGACCGGAGCGGAGCTTGATTTTTTCGCCCTCGGTGTATTCCTTCAAGCCATACGGCGGATCCGTAACGATCGCGTGAATCGACTCGGCCTTTCTAGAGTTCATCCACTCGAAGCTGTCGGCCAACAGCACTGCGTACTTGCCCGGAGAATTCACCGCGCCCGTTCCGTTGATCGAATCCTGCCTCTTGTTGGCTATCAATCCGGCACCGATTTCGTTGGGACTATCCCGCTTCGACCGCAAGCTTGCAAACCAAGAACCCGCAGCACGCTGAAACGCTCAGGCCGGCTCTCTGCGCGCTTATGGTAAATCGTCGCTTCTGAGCGTTGGTCAGCCGAATTCGAATCGAAGTTCCTTTTACTTGGTTATTTGCGACCGCACGAGCCATCTCTCGGAGCGTAGCAACATCCGGCCTACGTAACAATTCTGTGGCGTGGGGCGCGCGCGGTTGCTATCACAATTGTCATGGCTTCGCACACCGACAAGGTCGCTATCGGGCTCATCCAGATGAGCTGCGCGGCCGAGCCGCGTCTCAATCTCGACAAGGCGATCGCCAAAATCGAGGAGGCTGCTCGCAGCGGCGCGCAGATCGTATGCACCCAGGAGCTGTTCGGCGCGCATTACCCGTGTCAGGTCGAGGATCCGAAATTTTTCGATCTCGCCGAGCCGATTCCGGGGCCGACCACCGAAGCGCTCGGCGCGGTCGCCAAGGCGCGAAAAGTAATCATCGTTGCGTCGATCTTCGAGCGTCGCGCGGCCGGAGTCTATCACAACACCGCCGCCGTCATCGACGAGACCGGTAAAATCGTCGGCCGCTACCGCAAGATGCATATTCCTGACGATCCGCGCTACTACGAAAAATTTTATTTCACCCCCGGCGATCTCGACTTCGTCGCGCATCCCACCTCACGCGGCTCAGTCGGCGTGCTCGTGTGCTGGGATCAATGGTTCCCCGAGGCCGCGCGGCTGACCGCGATGGCTGGAGCGCAAATCATCTTCTATCCCACGGCGATCGGATGGTGGCATGGCGAGCCGGAGAAAGTCCGCCCCAAGCAGGTGAACGCATGGGAGACGATTCAGCGCAGCCACGCGATCGCCAACGGTGTCTTCGTCGCGGCGGTCAACCGCGTCGGCGTCGAAGGTGAACTCGAGTTCTGGGGCGACTCCTTCGTCGTCGATCCGTTCGGCGAAGTCATTGCGCGCGCCAGCGCCACCGCCGAGGAAACGCTGGTCGCCGAATGCGATCTCGCCAAAATCGAGCAGGTTCGCCGCAACTGGCCCTTCCTGCGCGATCGCCGGATCGACGCCTACGCCGACCTGACCCGCCGCTATCGCTCGTGAGCAATATTCCACCTGAGCATCGCCGCCTTCTCTCGAGTTACCGGATGCCCGCCGAGTGGACGCCGCATCTCGCGTGCTACCTCGCGTGGCCGCACAATCGCGACACCTGGCCCGGCAAGTTCGAGGTCATCCCGCCGATCTACGCCGAGATGGTCGCGAAGATTGCGCGCTTCGAGCCGGTTCGCCTGGCGGTTACCGACGCGGCGCAAATCGACGATGTGCGCGCGATGATTCGCGAGGCCGCGAGCCGCACCGAAAAGGAGGCGCCTGGCGCGCTCCTCCCCATCGACATCTTTCATCTGCCGACTAACGACGCGTGGGCGCGCGACCACGGCCCGATCTTCGTCAACCGTCTCGCAGGCACCGGCCCAAATCAGATCGCACTCGACTGGCGTTTCAACTCGTGGGGCGAGAAATATGGCACCTTCGATCTCGACGACGTCGTCCCGCAAAAGCTTGGGCTCCGCTACAGCTTCGACGTGATCGAGCCGGGCATCGTGCTCGAAGGCGGCTCGATCGACGTCAACGGCGCTGGCTCCCTGCTCACGACCGAGTCGTGCCTGCTTAACCCCAATCGCAATCCCACGCTCGACCGCGCTGACATCGAGGACTACCTGCGCACCTTTCTCGGCGTGACCAACGTGCTGTGGCTCGGCGACGGTATTGCGGGCGACGACACCGACGGCCACATCGACGACCTCGCGCGCTTCGTCGCGCCCGACACGATCGTCACCGTTCTCGAAGACGATCCCGCCGACGCAAACTACGGCGTCCTGCGCGACAATCTCGAGCGCCTGCGCACGATGCGCGATCAAGACGGGCGCCCCTTCAAAATCGAAACGATCCCGATGCCGCCCGCCGTCATCCACGACGGCACCCGGATGCCCGCCTCGTACGCCAATTTCTATATCGCCAACGGCGGCGTCCTGATGCCGACCTTCGACGCCACTACCGACGCGCTCGCCGCCGCGACGCTCGCCCGACTCTTCCCGGGTCGCAACGTAGTCGGCGTGCCCTCGACCGACTTGGTATGGGGCCTCGGCTCGGTCCATTGCCTGAGCCAGCAACACCCGGCCCCAACCGCCGTCTGACCTTCGATCTCGGTCACGTACGAGCCCAGCCCAGAAGCAGGACTTCCTGACAAAGCAGCGCCTTGATTTGATTCTTAATATTCTTAATATCTAACTTGACAAAGTTAATAATTAGATCAACATTAGACCCAAATGAGGCCGATAATTCTTAAATGCCCTTCATGCGACGGCAATCTGACCATCGCTCGCCTCGACTGTCCTGAGTGCTCAATTTCTATCGAAGGCGAGTTCGCCCCGCCGGCCCTGCTCAAACTCACCGGCGCGCAAATCGACTTCGTCGAGGTCTTCATCAAGAATCGCGGCGTCATCCGCGAGGTCGAGCGCGAACTTGGCGTCTCCTACCCGACCGTGCGCGCGCGACTCGACGAAGTGATTGCCGCGCTCGGCTACTCGACCAAGTCCGCACCCGACGTTTCGACTTCCGACGACCGCGGCTCGCGGCGCCGCTCGGTCCTGGCCGATCTGAAGGACGGCAAACTTACCCCCGACGAAGCGCTCGCCGCACTTAACGAACCCCTTACCAAGGGTAAGTAGGTAACTGAAAAGATCGACGGAGGAAATTTGCCATGGCTATCTCGACGATCGATGGAATCGAATCAATCCGCATTCTGCGCGCCGCCGGAAATTTGAAAATCACCGGTACCGATCGCCCCGCTATCGAGATCGAGACGAACACCGCGCCGCGTGTGACTACCAACGCCGGCGTCGCCGAAGTCACGCTGCGCGACAACGCCAGTATCGCGGTCCCGGCCGGCGTCACCGTCGAAGTCGAGGATCTCGCGGGCAACCTCGACGTTTCCGATCTTGCCACCCCCTTCGTCGTCGCCCGCGTTCGCGGCAATCTTCATGCGCGCCGCGTCGGCGCCATCTCGATGCGCGACACGGTCGGCGGCAACGTGAGCATTAAGGAGGCCCGCGCGGTTGAGGGCGTCAAGGTTCGCGGCTCGCTCTCGGTGGAATCCGCCCGCGAGATAACCTTCAGCCACGTCGCCGGCGGATTCGATTGCCGCGCGATCGACGGCGAAGTTGCGATAGAAAAAATAGCCGGCGGCGCCAACCTGCTCGGGGTGCACGCGCCATTCATTGCCCGCGTGATTGGCGGACACCTCGAAATCGAAGATGCGGCGCACGTCGAAGCCGGCGTGGTTGGCGGCAGGGTGCGCGCCTCGAATCTGGCGGGCGGGCTGCAAGTCGGCAAGATCGGTGGCAAGCTCGCCGCCGACGGCATCGCCGGTGAAATCGCGGTCGGCTTTGTCGGCGGCAACGCGCGCATCAGCCGGGTCGCCGGCTCGCTCAACCTTGAAGAAGTAGGCGGCGCGGTCGAACTCTGTGGCCCGTTTCCGCTCGGCAAGGCCTGGAGCGTAGCCAGCCGCGGCCGCGTCAACCTCGAAGTCGATGCCGGCGCCGCGCTCGAGCTCGACGCTTCCGCCGGATGGGGCCGAATTCGCACTTACGGCATCGACGCCGCCGCGCTCAAATGGCTCGGCCGCAATCACGCGCATGGCCCCGTCGGCGCCGAGCCGGCCGCCGGCACGCGCACGAAGATCGCGATCGAGACGCGCGGCGCCGACGTGATCGTCGCCAGCGCCGACGCGCGCGAGCGCGACTTCTCCGGCCGCGGCTATCGCGCGCGCGCCGGCGATTCGTTCTCCGCCCCGTTCGAGGATTTCGTCGGCGATCTCGGCGGCGAGATTCCCGCCTTCGTGCGCAGCGTGCTCGACGCGGCCGGCCAGTTCGTCGCCGAGAGCGGCGGGCTCTCGAGCGGCATCGTGCGCGAAGTCACCCGCGACGTTAAACGCAGCGTCAGCGAAGGACTCCGCGAAGTCGAACGCGCCATTTCTGAAATCGAAGAACGGGTCCCCGACGACGTCGGCGAGCGGCTCACGAGACTCGGCAAGGAAATCGGCGAGCTCGTGTCGCAGGCGGTGCGCGGCGGCTCACGCGAGGCGCGCAACGAGATGCGCGACCGGGTGCGGCAGGCGGCGCGCGAGATGCGCGACAAAATCCGCGAAGCCGCGCACGAGATGCGCAACCGTCCGCACGGCGAGCCCGGCGGCACTACTCAGTCAGCAACTGAATCAACTACTCAATCCAATGCTCAGTCAGATACTGAAAAAGACAGTCAGTCGGCGAAATTCCGCCCCGGCGGGACGGTGAAGTTGAATCGCGACGACGCCATCCTTGAGATCCTCGCCGCCGTAAAAGATGGCCGGCTCGAGCCCGACGAAGCCGACGACCTGATCAACGCCTGGATGGAGGTTTCGCGCGCCGACGAGGTGCGCCACTGAGCCAACGGAACCCGAGGCGAATTGTCGTAACCTCTCCTTGCGCCAGAAAGGTTTTTGCCCTGGCCGATCTACTCACTTCAGGAACTGAGTCATCGAGAGGAGATTGCCGTCAGGATCCTTGAACCAACACACCTTGCCGACGCCGTCCGGAGTCGTCCATATTCCTGCGTCATCTTGTTGCAGCTCCGGAATTCGCTCGAAGCGGACGCCCGCCTTCGCGAGCTTCTCGACGGTCGTGCTTAGGTCGGGAACCTTCCAGCCCAACGCCGTGAAAGGCACCGGCGTGAACTTTTCGCGCGCCTTCTCGATGTGAAGATGCCTTCCACCCACCTCGTAGATGATCGCCCACCACGCGTCCTCGACCAACTTGAGACCGAGCACTCCGCCATAAAACGCCTTCGCTCGTTCGGGATCCGTGGTTCCAACAAATGCCATTACTTCGTAATCGCCGAGCATGGTTTGATCCTCCCTCGCGTCGATATTGAGGATCTTTGGTAGCACTATTAGGACATGGCCGTCTTGCGATAGATTGCCAATAGATGCCGAAGAAGCGCCACTGGTTTTTCGACTCTCACAAGTACCAGGTCCGCACCGGGACCGTCCCCGAATTTCCCGACGGCCACGTTATCCGGACCCATTCCCATCCGTGGCATCAGCTCGTTTACGCTTCGCAAGGCGTCATGACCGTGCGGACGCCTGAAGCCGCCTGGGTAGTCCCCGTCCATCGCGGGGTCTGGGTGCCCGCGGGTACGCGTCATTCGATCCAGATGTCGGGCGCGGTGTCGTTGCGAACGCTCTACCTCGTTCCGCGCCTCAGTCGATCGCTGCCGGACAAGCCCCGCGTCATCGGCGTAGCTCCGCTGCTGCGCGAGTTGATTCTCCGCATCGTCGAGCTCGACCGCCTCAATCTTCGCAACCCGGCTCATGCGCACCTGGTGTCGGTGCTGCTCGATCAGCTTCACGTGATGCAGTCCGACGCGGTCCATCTGCCGTTGCCGCGCGACCCGCGCGCGAAAAGAATCGCGGCGATGCTGCAGAGGCAGCCGTCCGACACTCGATCGCTCATCGAGCTGTCGAAGCTTGCGGGCGCCAGCCAGCGCACCGTCGAGCGCTTGTTCAAAGCCGAGACCGGACTCGGCTTCGGCAAATGGCGTCAGCAGCTCCGGCTCGGCCACGCGCTGCGCTTGCTGGCCGCCGGTGATGCCGTCACGACGGTTGCCTACGACGTCGGCTACGACAGCATCAGCGCCTTCATCTCGGCGTTCCGCATGACCTTCGGCAAAACCCCGGGCCGCTATTTCCGCGCCGCCCAGTAGCCCCCGGTTGTGGCGCTCGCGCGCCCTTGCTGGCGCAGCAGTAAAAGAACCACTGCGCCCAGCGGGGCTATCCGCAGGTCGCCAAGGTCGGCCTCGCGGCGTCAGCCGCAGGTGTGATAGGCAATTGGACTGGGTTTCTCGTCTTGCCGCTTTGAGGCCTAGCGGCGAGAACGATGATAAAAATCAGCAGGACGATGTTCAAGAGCGGCGAAAGCGGAATCAAGGCGTGCTTAGCAAGCGTCCGATCTAGAATCGGAGCAAGCCACGCAAGCGCGAGCACCGACTTCTCGAAGCGAAGAAAGGCGTTCTCCATCCCCTCGATTGCGAGCCAGGTAATTCCAACTCCTAGCAGGGTCAGGTCATAGTCGAACAGGTAAGGGGTCGCGACCAAGCCGCAAAGCACGAGCGCTGCGGCTTTGAGGCGGTAGGAATAGTCACCCTTCCATAGCCACACCAGCACAAACGCCGCCGACAGCGATGTGATCGCTTGGACGACATACGCAGATCGTAACGGCAAGCCCCACAGCCGTGCCACGGCGAACACACTTTGCTGGTAGTAGTAGGGGATCTCGCCGTGATCGAGGACGATCCAACGAGGTATCCAAAGTGAATTGAAAAACGTGAGCCAAGTTACAGGCCCGAACGCGAGCAGCGACATCGCAACAATCGCTAACGATGAAGCAGCGGCGGCAAGAAAGCAGCGCCATCGCCGCGATACAATGAGGGCCAAGGGCACGAAGATCCCCAGCTGCGGCTTGATCACAAGCAGCCCGAATAAAATACCCGCGAATGCCGGTTGCTCCTCCAGGTAGAGCAGGCCGCCGCCGAGCAACGCAGCGCTCAGGAACCCATTCTGCCCATTAATCAAATTGATCCATGTGCCCGGAAAGGCGAGCGCGAGCCATACAGTCTGTTTCCATGGCGCGATTTTTCGGAGCACCGACAAGTAAGCTGCGAGAGTCGCCAGAGTCCAAGCAGCCAAAGCCCATAAGTAGGGGACCAGAGCGAGCGGTAGGACTACCAGAAGAAAAGTTGGCGGATAATACCATCCGCACAGATTCAGGTTTTGCCCACCGACCGCGATGCGCTCTGCCGTATGGATCTTCGACAAGCTGTAAACTTGCTGAGGATGCCCTGAGAGCGCCAGATGCGACCCACCCCAGCTGTTGATGAAATCGGCGCCTATCGCGGTTCCGTCCCGATCGACCATCCCGTGCATTGCGCTTATCCACAGGATATAGGTAAGCACATACGCAACGACAAAAAGCTTGGGGTAGATCGAAATGCGGTTCGCCGTGATCCACGGTGCGCAGCGAAGCCAGTTCAAGACCGATTTCTGAGAATGCGATCTCACCAATGTTCCCACCGCCCCCTACTGGGCCGAAACTCTAACGGAGGTTCGACGGTTTTCAAATACCCGATCGCCCAGGGGCCGTGTAGTGTCTAGGGTGACTGTAAGTCCGCCACGCCGTTACGCTCGCGCTTGGATGAGACACGTAAAGCAAACTTTTGGGATGGAGTTGTCAAGCCGAGAAGGGGGTGAGTGTGCAGATCGAAACTGGCGAAGATCGCAGGAACTTAAGATGGGCCTGGGTGCTGCCGCGGCTAGAACTTGAAGGTTTTGAGCGCGGTCAGGATTCTGGTCGTCAATTCGCTGTTGAGCGTCATGCCTTCGAGCGCCATCCCTTCGACCGCCAGGCATACAATATGCGGGATCAAATCGTAGTCGGCGCTGGCGCCTTCGGGCCGGGGAAAGAGTTCCTGAAACGATCGATTGATGAAGTCCGAGACGCGATCGTTCGCCGCGCTCACCGACGCTTGCAGATACGAATCGGTGCGGCTCGCAACCACCAGCTCGATCCAGGCGATCGCCAGCCGATTGTTCGCAATCTCCCACAGCATATCGATCGCCATCGCCCGCCGATCGTTCTCGTTGGTCAGACGGCTGACCTTCTCCTTTATCTCGCCGAACTTAAGCTCGAACAGATGCTCGACCGCGCTGGTCAGCAACTCTTCTTTCTTGGGGAAATGATAGAGCTGTGCGCCGCGCGAAAGACCGGCACGATCGGCGATTTCGGACGTGGTCGTATTGGCGTAGCCGCGATCTGTGAGGCACACGATTGCAGCGTCGAGCAGGCGGCGGCGCGTTTCGGCGCTCTTCTCGTCCTGCGTGAGCCGCGGGCGTACGTTGGGTGAGGAAGCGCCCATAACGCCGCCAATCGTAGCAGACTCGCAGTCCTTATCAAGGAGCCTGGCTGAACCACGAGATTAGTGTCGCTACTGAAAGATCATCGAGATTCCAAGTAATATAAATTCCCATGCCAGAGACGATAGCGGCGATAAAGGAACCGCAGCGCGCGACTGGATGGCGGCGCTCGCTTGAGCAGTACCGCGATCGACGCGTCTTGCTCATCCTGCCGCTTGGATTCGCCAGCGGACTGCCGCTGCTCCTGACCTTTTCGACGCTGTCGGCGTGGTTCGCCAAGGCCGGCGTTGGCCGCGCGGCTATCGGCGCCTTTGCCCTGGTCGGCACGCCGTACGCCTTCAAGTTCCTGTGGTCGCCGCTGATTGACCGCCTGCCGCCGCCGATTCCGCTCGGCCGGCGGCGCGGATGGGGCCTCGCGATTCAGCTCGCGCTTATCGCGGCGACGCTCGCGCTGGGCTCGTGCGATCCGAAAGCACAGCTCGCGCGGATGGCGATGTTGGCGATCCTGGTAGCATTCCTGTCCGCCAGCCAGGACGTTGTGATTGACGCGTACCGGGTGGAAATCCTGACGCCCGATCAGCAAGGTCCGGGCGCCGCGATGATCCAGACCGGGTACCGGATCGCGATGCTGGTGTCGGGTGCGGGCGCGCTGATAATCGCAGCGCGCTTCGGCTGGTTCGCGGCCTACGCAACGATGGCGGCCTTGCTGGCCTCGGGAATGCTCGTGTTCATCTTCGGGCCCGAGCCGGCGCCGCCGCCCCAGGCGGATACCGGCGTGCGAGGATTGGACGCGGTCCGCCAGTGGCTCGCGACGGCAGTGACGGGACCGTTCGCCGACTTCATGCGGCGCCCGCTGTGGCCGGCGATCGTCATTTTTATCGTCGCCTACAAGCTCGGCGAAGCGATGGCCGGGGTGATGGCGATGCCGCTGTACATCTCGATCGGTTTCTCGCTCAACGAAATAGCCGCGGTCTCGAAGCTGGTCGGATTTTTCGCGACCGTGGCCGGCGCGATTGTCGGCGGCGTGGTGACCTCGAAGCTCGGCGTGATGCGCGCGCTGATCCTGTGCGGGATTCTGCAGTCAGCAGGAAATTTGTTTTACGTGCTGCAGGCGGTCGGCGGGCATCGACTCGAGTATCTGGCGCTGTGCGTCGCCGCCGAAAATCTCACCGGCGCGATGGCCGGCACGGCGCTCATTGCCTATCTCTCCGACCTCTGCTCGCCCGCATACACCGCGACTCAGTACGCGTTGCTGTCGTCGCTGGCGGCGGTCGGACGCACGATGTTCGCGTCTTCGGGCGGAGTGCTGGCCGACAGGCTCGGCTGGGTGCCATTTTTTCTGCTGACCACGGTCGCGACGGTGCCGGCGCTGGTGCTGCTCATATGGATCGCGCGGCGCGACGGACAACCCTGGGCCCGGCATCGGGATCCCTTGTCACATAGATAACATATTCCGCCGAATCGACTTCAAGGCGCGAGCGTTATTCAGTTTGCGCGCCAACAGTCTGATAGATTGCGGGGATGAGTCCAGCTCGCGCATCGGGCGCCCGAAGATTGCGGGGCCTGAAAAATATTTCGTGGCTCACGACGCGCCAGCTCGATCGGCTCTCCGACGCGCTGACCGTAAGCGTGGTCGAAAAGCGCGCGATCATCTTCGACGAGAAACATTCACACGATACCGCCTTCATCCTGTTGGCAGGCGTGGCGCGTATCACCTGCCGCAATCGCAAGGGAGCGCGCACACTGGTGATCATGGTGGCGCCCGGCATGATTCCCGGCTTTCCGCCCCCGGTCCCCGGCATCAGCTACAATTTCCGCTGCGAGGCGGTCACTCTCTGCCGGGTAGGAACGATCGAGCTCGAAGCGCTGGTTGAAATATCGCTCGGCGTCACCTCGGCTGACTTCAAGCGGATGGCGGAGAGCTACCTGGGCCGCTGGGATTTGGTTCAATTGCGCTGCGCAAATTTCATGAGCTGCACGTTGGAAGAGCGGCTGGCGCTTATTCTGCTCGAGCTGAGCGAAAACTTTGGCATCCCCGATCCCAAGGGAGTCCGGCTGACGCTGCCCGCCCGTCATCGGGATCTGGCGGAACTGGTGGGCGCATCGAGGCCC
Organism: uncultured delta proteobacterium; assembly: GCA_963717005.1. Classification (GTDB taxonomy): domain Bacteria; phylum Desulfobacterota; class Binatia; order Binatales; family Binataceae; genus Binatus. Next base: position 1,044,460 of record OY970324.1, on the reverse strand, counting down.
CGAATCACCGAACATTTGATCACGTTCGAGCGCAAGCATCTGATCTCGCGCAACACCCGACAACTAATTGTCAATCGCGAGCGCCTGGAGACCTTTCTGGCGCAAACTCACCTCGCCGCGGGCGACGGCGAAGCTGGGAAAGCACGCCGTAATCTGTCCTGATGCGTATTTGGCGGTTGAAGCTTGGCGATTGAAGCTTACCCCTTCTTTTGTACCGCTCCTACTGCATTTAACGTTCTGTAGGGCACGACCTATTTGTTATACGGGTGACATCTCGTTTCCATTATGAGTCGTTATGCGCGTATGCTGGGGTCTGGACGGTGCGCATTTGAATGAACGAAATACTTCACGTGAATCCGATCTTGACAGGCTGAGCCGGCTCAAGGCTCTGTCGTGGCTCTCCCCCTCTGAGCTCACGCTTCTGGTTGGCGCGCTGGTACTGGCCAACTACAAAAGACATTCGGTAATCCTGCGCGAGGTTTCGCTAGCCCAGGATGCTCACATTTTGTTAGCAGGAATTGCGCGAATTACCTGCCGCAACGCGCGCAACGAGCGCGTGACGGTCGCGATGCTGGCGCCGGGTCCAATTCCCGAATTTCCGGCGCTGCCTATAAGCCACTCCGGTTTTCAGTGCGAGGCTTACAACGACTGCCGCGTCGGCACCGTGAGTTGGGCGGATTTCGACGGCATCACCCTCAACGCTTCCGAGTCGGCCTTCAGGCAGTTCCATCGCAATGACCTCAAGCAGTGGTACCGCCTCCTGCTGCGCAGTTCGAGCTTTCTCAATCTCGGCCTCCATGAGCGAATCGCGATCGCGCTGCTGGAACTATGTGCGGACTTCGGGATCGAGGAATCGCGCGGCACGCTGCTGCGCGTGTCCTTCAGCCACAAGGACATCGCCAACCTGGTCGGCGCCTCGCGCCCGCGAGTGACAGAGCATCTGGCGCAATTGGAGCGGGAAAAGTACCTGGTGCGGCAAGGGCGGCAGATGGTCGTGCAGGTGGCGAAACTGTTCGACTCGATGAATGCGCAGACCGGCGCTCATCCTGAATTGATGCGCGCCGGGTGAGCTGCACTCATTGGCGGGGAAGCCTTGGAAACTGAACTCAACCTGATACGTATCGAGCTGATCGACAATCCGGCGACGATTGCCGAAGTCGGATTCGAGGCCCGCTGCGACGGCGACGATTTGATTTGCCGGCGATGCGGCGATGAACGGCGCGCAATCGCGGCCATCATGGTGGTGCCGGCGGGAGGACGCGCCCGATGGGCACTCTGCGCGGACTGTCTGCTCGAAATGCCCTGAAGCGGCGCCGATTCAGGTAGCCATGAAGAATACTATCGATCCATGGACCAATCCCGGCGAGTTGTTGCACGCGGTGCTGGAAGGCTTGATCATAGCCGAAATAAGCGATGCGACGGTTCCTCTTGAAACGCCGCCCGAACGGATGACCGAGTCACACCGGGGCAGGGGAATCCAAAGCGTCAGAGGAAGCGGGGTCTCCGGTTCCGAACGCTTCAGAGCAGCCAGGTAGAATCTCCCGATAGCTCACGAGCTCAAGCCCAACTGCGCGCGGGCGTACTGTTCGGCGGAATTGTCGAAGTCGATACTGGCGTGCTGCGCGCCGACGTTGACGTTGCGAAATGCTGCCTGAAGCGCGCTCGGCGTGTACACGGCGTGCGCTCCCGAACCGGAGAACATTCGCCCGACCGCGCGGCGGCATAACTCGGCCGCATACGCGGCCTGCCACTTCGCCCGCACGCGATGATCGTTGTCGAAAGTCGCGCCGGTCGCCATCAATCGATCGAATTCAGCGAGTATGTCGTGAAGCAGCAGATCCGCCGATTGAATCTCGGCCGCGGCCTCCGCCAGGCGCACCTGCGTCGGCCCATGCTCGGCTTTTCGTGCGCCGGTCAGCACGACGCGCCGCTCTTTGGTGCGCTCGATAAACTGACGCAGCGCGAATTTTGCGGAACCTAGCACCGCGGTCGATACCGACACCGACAGCATCGCCTCGGCCGAGAGCCGATACAGATTCGTGGCGTGATTGAAGGCGTGAGGACTCGCGCCGCGAAACAGAACCCGCGTATCGATCGCGCGATGCGCCGGCACCAGGATGTTGCGCGCGACGACGTCTTTGCTGCCGGTGCCCCGCAGGCCCATCACCTGCCAGGTATCGTCAACTTCGAGATCGGCGCGCGGCACCACCACGTGAACCGACGGCCGCCGCGTCGAGGCGTCGGCGCATCCGAGGATTACCCAGTGAGCATGATCAACGCCGCTGCAGAATTGCCAGCGTCCTTCGACCCGGAAGCCGCCATCGACCGCGCTCGCAGTGCCTTGCGATGACAAGGTGCCTGCGACCAGGCCGTCGCGTCCGTCGCCAAACACTTCATTCTGCGCCGCTTCGGGAAACGAGCCCATGCACCAGTGATGCGCGCCCATGACCATCAGCACCCAGCCGCTCGAGGGACAAGCCTCGGACAGAGCTGTGACCGCGTCGGCGAGCGTCCGCAGACTCAGCTCGTAGCCGCGCACCCGGCGCGGTTGCGGAATGCGGAACATGCCGGCCTTGACCATCGAGACCATGCTCTCGGCGGTGAGCATGCGGGCGTCGTCGCATTCGCGGGCGTGCGCGGCGAGCGCCGGCGAAATCGCGGCAGCGCGGCGCATGATTTCATCGTGATCGATCTGCATAGTTACTCCAGTAATCAGATCGCGATTTCAATGACTAGTCGGATTAGCCAGTTCATCGCGGCGCGAGCGCTTCGAGCGCGCGCTCGACCGGCGATGCGTTGCCTTCCGATTTGCCGCGCCAGGCGCCGGCAAGGCCGACAGGCGTAATGCACACGTGCGTTGCGCCGGCCTTGTACTGCGCCGCGACGCGATCGCGGATCGTTTGCTCATCGCCCCACGCGACCATCGCATCGACAATTCGATCGCTGCCACCATTGGCGAAGTCCGAGTCCTCGAAGCCCATCAACCTCAAACTTTGCAGGTAGTTGGGAAGTCCAAGATAGAAGCCGATCAACCCGCGAATTGCGGCGCGCGCCTTGCTCGGATCCTTTTCGAGCACCGACACCTGTTGCACGCAGATCAATTTATCGGGACCGAGCTCGGCGCGAATTTGCGCGGTCCGCTCGGGAGTGACGAAGGTCGGAAGAGTTCCGTCGGCTTCGGCGGCGACGAGTCGGAGCATTTTCGGAAGCAGTGCGGCCACCACGATCGGCGCCTCGATCGATGGCTTCGCCGCCCCGTACGGAGCGTCCTTGAGCCGTGCAATGTAATCGCGCATGAAGCTCAGCGGCTTCGCATAGTTGATTCCGACCCGTGCCATCATCGGCCCGTGGCTGATTCCGATGCCCAAGATGAAGCGCCCGGGAAACATTTCGGCCAGGGTGCGCGCACCGCCCAGCATCGCGACCGGCTCGCGCTTCCAGACATTGGCGATCGCCGTGCCGACAATCAATTTCTCAGTGACCGTCAGCAGGTGCGCAGCCAACGCGAACGGATCGCGTCCGAAGGCCTCGGGAAACCAGAGCGCGCTGTAGCCGAGCTGCTCGATCTTCCGCGCAAATTGAGCGAGTTCAGCCCCCGCCATCGAATCCATCAATGCGTCAACGCCCAAGGTGCCGAGATTCATCGAGTGAAACCTCCAATCGAGAAGCTGCGCGAGATCTCCCGACCTTTACGCCCCAAAATCGAGACAGACAACCAATTACGAATCAGTGCGCCGGCTCAGTTTCGATAAACAGGTCAGGGGGATGAACTTTATAGCCTGAACAGCGCTGACTTTCTGTGCTAACTCTAAGGCATGCGTCAAGATGCGCAACGCACTCTTTACATTTTGTTCCCCTTCCCGCTCGGGAAGGATTCGGGGCTCGGATTCTTTGGGTCAATGGGCTCGCGAAAACAACTTCTGACGGAACGAAGCTACCGATGGTAGCCGGGCAGCCCACAACCACTACGGAGGGTATATACTCCCGGTTCTCAAAATTGAAGACGATTGGAAGGACGCTACGCGGAGGCTGATTTCCAACAAACTTCCGATCGGCGGCTGGCCGAAAGACTGATGCGAAAACCTCGGCCTGTTGGAGTCTGGCTGGTTCTAATCTACATGATTTGCGGCATGATTTTCATGGGCTTGATCCAGCATTTCTACAAAATACCACCGGCGACGAAAGCCTATCAGGAGCGTCTGACGAGTTTTGATCACGTGGCAATGGCAACCTTCGGTCTTATCTGGGAGGCTGCGGTCATTGTTCTCTTTTTTCTTCGTAAATACGCCGTACCTCTACTGGCGCTGGCTATTGGTTTGCATCTAGCTGTCGATATCCACTTGGCGGTAACTACAAACTGGCTTCTCTTGTTGAAGCACGGGATCTATGTAGAAGAGCGCGCTCTTCTACATCATTGATTTGGCTATCCTGCTATATGCAATACGACTTGCACGCACAGAGATTCTATATTGATTTCGGCGCGACTGCGTAAAGTACACAATCTCGGACTACTCTTCCCCCGATCAATTAGCCGCTCACTGATATGCTGAAGCACAACCCGTGAAGAGAACTATTTGCCTGGCGATGATCGCCTTCCTGTTTTCGTGCGGCAGCACGGCCAAGGATCCGCCGACCGCATGCGGGCCGTTCGGCGCTCCGTCGGCGGCGGTTATTTCCGAAGTCGTGCCCAGCTGCGGCGACGGCAAGCTGCTCGGTCCGTGGAAGGACGCGGACAAAATCGATCGCTACGCCTGCCTCTACGAACCGAAAGCGGCCAGACCGAATAGTAAATTGCCGATGATCGTTTACCTACATCCGTCGCTGTTTTCGGCCGGATGGATTACTCAGACCAATATACTTGACCTGCAGAATTCCGTCTCACTCACCGACGACCCGAAGAATGTTGGATACATAGTTCTGGCGCCCGAGGGCCGCAAGACCACGCACTACTATCCATTCCCGGACAACACCGGCGTCGGCTGGGATAATTGGTATCGCCAGTTGAACCCGGCCGGCGACGTAAAGATTGGAAACACTGTCTGGCGGGAAAACGCGGACGCCGCCGCGATCGATCATTTCATCGCGGATGAAGTCGCAAGCGGCAACGTCGATACCAGTCGAATCTATATTTCCGGATGGTCCAACGGCGCGGCGATGGGCTATTTGTACGCGGTGAATCGCCCGAGCATCGCGGCCGCCGCCGTTTATTCGGCCCCAAATCCGTTCGGCGCCTTCGACGATCCGTGTCCGCAGCAGCCGGTCGCCGGTGCGCCGTCGAGCAACCGGCAAATACAGATCTTCAATCCGGCCGCGCGAACGATGCACGTCCACAACGCGTGCGACGTCGGCGGCATCTGTCCCAATGGCGAGCTGATGGCGAGCGAGCTGAACTCAGCCGGAGTGGTGGTCGATGACGTGATTCTCGACAATCATCATCAGCGGGTTCACGCGTGCACGGATTCGTGCGGCACCGATCCTGATGCACCGGAGAAATCAACCGCGACTATCACTGGATCGGTGATTGGCCTCGGCAATCACATGCGATGGCCCAAGGAGTGGACGAGTGCGATGCTGGATTTTTTCAGGCAGCATCCGCTGAAGAATGCACCCTGAGGGAGTTTCAATTTTCGCGATTGTGCTAATCAGAAGGTAGAAAGCGAGGTCGCCAGGAGCATGCAAACGAAAGCCGTCAACGAAAACTGGTCGCCGGCGGATTTGATCGATCTCGAGCGCTACCCGATCCTCGACTTGCGCGGTGACGTCGCGCGCGAACTAACGCGTCATTGCCGCGAGCAGCTCGATCGAACCGGTGCCTGCGAACTGCCCGGATTTCTCAAGCCCGAAGCGGTCGCGATGCTCGTGCGCGAGGGCGATTCGCTGTCGGCGCGCGCGTATCACAGCGTCGTGACCGGCACCCCTTATCTCGAAGCTCCCGATCCTTCGTGGACGAACAATCACCCGCGTAAGTTTTTCGAGCCGACCTCGGTCGGCGTCGTCGCCTACGATCAGTTCCCCGGCGATTCGCCGATGCGGCAACTGTTCGAGTGGGAACCGTTAATGGAGTTCATCGCGGCGGCGCTGAAAAAGGATCGCCTCTTTCGTTATGCCGATCCGATGGGCGCGCTGAATCTCGCCGTGATGGGCGAAGGTGAACGCCTGCACTGGCATTTCGATCAGACCGACTTCGTCACCTCGATTGCGCTGCGGCCTTCCGAGGCGGGCGGCGATTTCGAATACGTTCCGCTGATCCGCAGCGCCGCCGATGAAAACTATCCGCGCGTCCAGCGCCTGCTCGAGGGTTCCACGGAGGGCGTCGTGCGCGTCGCGATGCATCCGGGGACGCTGCTGCTGTTCGAGGGTCGCAACTCGATTCATCGGGTCACGCCGATTAGCGGACGCACGACGCGGCTGGTCGCGCTGCTCGCGTACGACACCAAGCCGGGAACGCGGAGCAGCAAGGGGCTGCAGATGGCCCGTTATGGCCGCGTCGCGTAGGTTGGTCTCGCCGCGACTCGCGCGCGGTTCGGTTCGCAAGCGGCTCGCCACCCCGTCGGGAACCCGCATCGAGAAAGATTTGCTGGGCGAGCGCGCGGTGCCAGCCGACGCGCTTTACGGCATTCACACGCTCAGAGCGGTCGAGAACCTGGGATTCTCCGGCCGTATCCTCGCGAACTATCCCGACTATGTTGGCGCGCTGGCGACGGTCAAAAAGGCCGCGGCACGCGCCAATCGCGACGCGCACCTGATCGACGCCCGGCGCCAGGGCGCGATCGAACACGCCTGCGACGCGCTGATTCGCGGCGAGCACCGCGCGCAGTTTCCGGTTGACCTGCTCGTCGGCGGCGGAAGTATCGCGGTCAACATGAACCTGAACGAGGTCATCGCGAATCTCGCCGGCGAAAATCTCGGCGGCGCGCGCGGAACTTATCAACCGGTGCATCCCAAGCTGCACGTCAACGCGTCGCAATCGACGGCGGATGTTTGCCATACGGCGATTCGGATGACGGTGCTCAATCGATGGAGCGGATTGCGGCGCGCGCTCAGTCAATGCGTCGCAGCATTTCGCGCCAAGGCCAAAGAACTGCGGCCAGTCGTCACGATTTCGCGCACCTGCCTGCAGGACGCGTCACGAGTGTCGCTCGGCGAACTTTTCGGCGGCCACGCGGAAGTGATTGCGCGCCGGACCGCCGAGCTCGAGCGGAGCATGCGCGCACTCGCGCAAATAAACCTGGGCGGCACGGCGATTGGCTCCGGCAACGGAGCGCCGGCGGCCTATCGCCGCGCGATCCTGAAACGGTTGAACGAAGTCGCAGGCCGGAAATTTACACTGCGGCCCAACCTCTACGACGCGGCGCAGAATATCGACGACCTTGCGGCGGCGGCGGCAGCGCTCGCGATGCTGGCGGAGGTGTTGATCAAAATTGCACAGGACGTGCGCCTGCTGGGGTCGGGTCCTGACGGCGGCTTCGGCGAGATAATTCTGCCGGCCGTTCAGGAAGGCTCGTCAATCTTTCCCGGAAAAACCAATCCGGTGATTCCCGAGACGATGATCCAATGCTGCTTCCAGGCGTTGGGCTGCGAGCGCGCTACGCGGCTTGCGCTGGAGCGCGGCGAGCTCAACTTGAACGTCTTCGAGGGCGCCGCGGCGGTCAACCTGTTCGACGCGATCGAGATGATGGAGCAAGCGGTCCGGCTATTCGCGAAACGATGCATCAGCGGAATCGTTGCGAATCGAAAACGATGCCGCGAACTAGCGTCAAGGGCGCGCTATTGATCAAAGATTGTTCTTGTAATCCTGCTCGACGGCTTCATCGACTTGCCGAGCAAGCTCCTCGCCCCCGCCAACCTTCGCGCTCAGAATCTTGCCGAAGGAAATCTTCTCGCGCTCCAGCCATGACTCCGGCTTCCAAAGCTGCGAACGGATGAAAGCCTTGGCGCAGTGGAAAAAACATTCACCCACAGTAACTCGAATCGCGAGCAGCGCGGGCGCGCCGCGGGCGCTGAGCCGAACCAGCAGGTCCGGGTCGGCGCTCAGCTCCGCGGTCCCGTTGACGCGAAAGGTCTCGTCGGTGCCGGGAACGAGAAAAATGATTCCGACATTCGGATTGGCCAGAATGTTCCTGAGGCTGAACATCAGCCGATTGCCCTTGCGCTCGGGGATTACAAGCGTGTGCTCGTCCTCGACCGCAACGAAACCGGGACCGTCGCCCTTCGGCGAAGCATCTTCGTTGCCCTGTGCGTCGGCGGTTGCGAGCACAAGAAACGGGGACCTCCGAATGAAATCCATCGCGGCCTGGTCGAGCGCCGAAAAAAGTTTCTTCGGCGTCATCGGATTCGGATCGCCGAGCAGCGCCTGGAGTTGTGCGACTGTTTCAATTCGATGATTGGAAGTATTTGCCATTTCGATGGTCCTCCGAATAGTCAGTCGCCGGTTGGCTCGTGCTCTCGATCCCACGCATCCACCGACTGCGCGATGCCGCTCTCCAGCGTTGAAAAGGATTCCGTGTATCCCGCGTTCCTCAGCGACGAAAGTTCAGCCTGGGTGAAGCTTTGATACTTCCCCGCCAGGCTCGCGGGGAATGGCACGTAGTCAATCGCGCCCGCACCTATCCGCGCGATCAGTATTCTCACGACGTCGTTAAAAGTGCGCGCGCGCCCAGTGCCGAGATTAAACACGCCGTTACGCACCCGGCCTTCGGCCAGCGCCAGATTTACGCGAACGATATCGTTCACAAACACAAAATCGCGCCGCTGTTCGCCGTCGGCGTATCCATCGGTGCCTTCGAACAGACGCGCGCGCCCGGCCGTCTTCAATTGTCGATACAGTTGATACACCATCGACGCCATTTTGCCCTTGTGGGATTCGCGCGGTCCGTAAACGTTGAAGTACCGAAGGCCCGCGACGGTAGTCTCCGAGTTGGAGGCGACGCTGCGGACGTGATCGTCGAAGGCGAGTTTGGACAACGCGTACAGATTGAGTGGACGCTCGTTTTCGCGAGCTGGCGCGAAGTCGCTGGACGAGCCGTACACGGACGCGCTCGACGCATAGACCAATGGAACTTTGCTCGAGAGCGCGAAATGGAGAATCAACTTCGAGAAGGTGAAATTGTTTTCGATCATGTAACGGCCGTCGGTGCAGGTGGTGTCGGCGCATGCGCCCTGGTGAAAGATCGCTTCGACTCGATCGGGCAGAGATTTTCGCTCGATGGCGCGGGCGAATTCGTCGGGCGAGATGAAGTCCGAAAACTTCAGATCGCGAAGGTTGCGGAAGTTGTCGCCGCGGCGATCGACCACCAGGATGTCGGTGACGCCCCTGGCATTCAACCCGGCCAGCAGATTGCTGCCGATGAAGCCCGCACCTCCGGTTACTATGATCATCGCTTCACTGGTTCGCAGTCGCGCATGTCAGGCGTCATTGTAGCTGCTGATCGAACGCGCGATCACTATCTGCAAGCGGGGGATTCGAGCCGCGGACCACAAATTGAACAGTCTGCATCGGATGTCCCGGGTCGAGACCAATGGAGAGAGTGTGCGCGCCCGGCGACGGACTCCAGAGGAAGACGCCGCGGGCCGGCGCCAGCGTGCGTCCATCCAGCAGCCATTGCGAATCGCGGGCGCCGCGGCTGGCCTCGAACGCGACTCGCTGCGCGGATGCGGGGATGTCGGGGTCCAGTGCGATGATCGTACCGGCCGCCGGCGAAAGAATCTGCGGGCTTGAATCGTCGAGGCCGGCTGGCGATCCCGCCGGTTGGGTTGTCGCGATGAAGCATTCCCGGCGTGGCGGCTCAACGGCGCCGGGGAAGCTCACCCGACTGATAGTCACGTCCGGCGGCCGCGAAATCCTTCCGCTGCCGAAACGGTCGTGCAGATAATTCATCAGGTTCAGCCAGGTGGGCGCTGCGCCGGTAATACCGGTCACGTCGCGCATCGGCGCGCCGGAAGAATTACCGACCCACACCCCCACCGTGAACTTGTCCGTGTAACCGACGCACCAGTTGTCACGCATGTCCTTGCTGGTGCCGGTCTTGACGGCGCTCCAGTAGCGGGTCGCGAGACTGTTCTCCAAACCGAATGTAGTACTGCGGCTGGCTCGATCGGATAGCACATCGGAAATCACGAATGATGCTTCGGGTGAGTATATCTGAGTAAATGTATGAGTATCGGCGTCAGTAGTAAGTCGCAGATCCGAGTACCTGCCACCATTAGCCAGTGTGCGGTATGCATTCACCAGTTGCCACAGGGTGACATCGGCGGACCCCAGCGCCAGGGCAGCGCCGTAGAAATCGCCCTCCTCGATCAGGCCGCTGAAACCGAGTCTCCGCAGACGATCCGCAAAGACTTCGACGCCGACCATTTCCGTCGTGCGCACGGCCGGCACGTTCAGCGACGACGCGAGCGCGGTGCGCATCGAAACCAGGCCCCGGAACCGGCGGTCGTAATCGAGCGGGCGGTAAATTCCGCGCTGCTCGGGCAATTCGAGCGGAGTGTCATCGATCAAAGAGGCGGCGGTCAGCAAATGCTGGTCCACCGCGAGCGCATAGAGGAAAGGCTTGAGAGTCGAACCCGGCTGGCGCGGCGCGCGGACGGCGTCGAAGTCGGGCGCATTCGAGAGATTGCCGGCGCCGCCGACATACGCCCATACTTCGCCGGTGGCATTCTCAACGACTATCACCGCGCCGTCATCGACGCCTCGATCGCGAACGTCGATTATCTGGCGATGCAGTGTGTCGATGGCGAAGCTTTGCAGTTCGCGATCGAGGGTGCATCGCGCGGAACCATTTCCGCCGGTCAGCAAACGCTCGGCGAGATGCGGCGCGAGCGCGATTCGCGTGTAGTCGATCCCGCGGCTCGAGAATGCGCGGGCAAGCGCCAATGCCAGGGCGGCTCGCGACGGGCCAGAGGATCCGAGTGCGCGGGCAAGCGCGTGCGCACGAATCGCGACAGAATCGCGGTGCGCATTCGGCGCCCTGATAAGTCCGGCCAGCACTACTGCCTCGCCGGAGTCGATTCCATGCGGCGCTTTGCCGAACATGACGCGCGACGCGGCAGCGATGCCCTGCAACTCTCCGCGGTAGGTGACGAGGTTGAGGTAAGCTTCCAGGATTTCGCGCTTCGACCATCGTCGCTCGATCGCGAGTGCGGCAAAGACTTGCCTGAATTTTCGAAGGACAGTATTGCGCGCCCGCGATCTTCCAAGCGAGGGATCAAGCAGCGACGCCAGTTGCATCGTGATCGTGCTCGCGCCACGGCGATTTCCGCCGACGACAACGCGGGCCGCGGAAGCTGAGAGCGCGATCGCATCGACGCCGTGATGGCTCCAGAAGCGGTGATCCTCGGAGGTAACGATCGCATCCGTGAGCGCCGGCGAGATTTCATCGAGCGGCGTCCACGCGAATCGCCGGCCGTGCCGATCGATCCTCAGTTCGTGAACCGGGTCGCCATTGCGGTCGAGCAACTGTGCTTCCGACGGATGCCACCGCGCGCGCACCTCGGCAAAAGTCGGCACCGACGGCCGAGTGACCGCGAGCATCAGCACCGCGATTACGGAGATCGGAAGGCCGAAGATTGCGAGGCGGCGGAACATCTACGGCGCGACCTCGAATGGGGAGTTGGGAATCTCGCCGAGCATTTCCGGCTGGTAGAGTGCGCCGACGTGCGTCGCCGGAAGCTGGAAGGTGCCCGATTGATTGAGGCGAATTGTATATTCGATGTCGAACGTCCCCTTCGGCACGTAATCGTAATAGGCGCGGAAGGCGTCGAAGGCGCGCTCGGAATAAACCGGCCACACAAAACTATTGGTGTCAATCTTTTCGCCGGAAGTTGCGATTTCCGAGTCGCGCCCGAGGCCGGTGCCGAGATGTGACGCACCCGCGGGAATCGGATCGTTCACGACTACCCAGGTCATGTCGGTTTGTGCTTCGACCTTAAGATGCACTCGCACCAGATCGCCGCGTTTCCAGGCGTGAGGATTCGCATTCTCGACCGGCAGGAGGGTGCGCGTAATTTTGTAGCCGCTGGAAAAGGGCTGGGTGAACGGCACCGCCGCGAGTGCTCGAATCTGCGCCCACGGATGACCGCTTCCGGAGTGATCGATTTTTAGATCTGCCTCGCCGGCGGGCCAGTCGAAGGCCAGATTGCCGCCCTCCGGATCGTTTGCCCAGTCGAGCTTTTGGGTCGCCGTCTGTATCGACGCGCTGGTGATGCCCGCGACTGGAGTCGATTCGAAAGCGGTCGCAAATTTCCTGACCGCCAGCGTGCCCCACGCATTGGTGATCGTTTCGCTCCACGCGCCGCGCATCTGCAGCGCAAGCGCGCCGCGCATCACGAGCGGCAGGTCGTCGTGCCACAAGTTATTGTCGAGCAGCAGCAGCGCGAGCCTCACCATGTTGCAATCGGGCGAAATCATCAGCCACCACATATCGTCGCGCGGGTCGCTCGACAGATGCATCGCCGTCCCTTGTTCATTGAGCCGCGCGCGCATGATCTGCTCAGCCTCCTTGAGACGATTCTTGCGATCTGAAATTTGCGGAACGCGGAGCAGGATGCTCCACCAATCGATCACGGCTGAATCGGGCCACAGAGCTGGATCGATTGTAATACTGCTGAGCATCGCCGGATCGGCATGACCGGCGCGGGCGAGGGCATCGATTGCGGCGATTTTGCGCAACGGCAGGTCGGCGGCGAGGATCGGCCCGTCACGCACTATCTTGCCCTCGACGAAATCGCTCAGACCTTTTTCCAAGGTCGCCTCAGAATCGGCCGGAATAGTCAGTCCAGCTTCGTGCGCGATCGAAATGAAATAGGCAGTTAGTACCTCACTTCCCTGGTTCATGACCGGAAAATACTTGAGCAGTCCATCCGAGTCGGTATAGGAGGGCAAGTCCGCGATGATTGCGCTCCACAGTTTCGGATCGCCGAGCGCGACGGCAACCGAGGTGCGCTGTTCAAGGCATCCGTACGGATACTGGCGCATCCAATCGCGCACTCCGTCGAGTCCGGCCGCGAGCGTAGGGCTGAGCGAGACTTGCACGCTGCCCACGCCGGCGAGTGCATCGGCCGGCCGCGTCACCGGCTGGACCATGGGCTGGTCGAGTTGCAACAGCGTGGCCTGCAGCGCACGAATCGGAACCGCCGGAATGACACGCTGGGTGATCAGCAAATGATCGGACGGGCCGTGCTCGACGTTCGCGTCGACGTGATACTTGAGCTCGCGCGAGAGAGTGGGCACCTCGATATTCCACGAGATGCTCGCGCCCTGGCCGGGCGCGAGCGCGAGCTTTTGCGGCGGCGGCAGCTGGGCGAGTCCGTCGATCTTCGCTTTCACGGTCGCGTCGAAAGCGCGATCCGACGCGTTGCGCACGGTGAATTCGGCGGCAAAGGAATCGCCGTTTCGAATGATCGGCGACACGCCCGATAGCAACATCAGATCCTGAGTCGAGCGGATACTCGCGAATCCGGTTCCAAATTGATCTGCGCCGGAATCCGCAATCGCGACGATCCGGAAACTGGTCAGTGAATCATTGAGCGGCACTTCGACCGTTGCGTCGCCGTTCGAATCGAGCGGGACGGACGCTTTCCACAACAGCAGCGTGTCGAACAGTTCGCGCGTGATCTGGTGGCCGCCGCCGCCGCCGGGCGGAATCGCCTTGATTCCGAAGTGGCGTTTGCCGACGACTTGCATTTCGGCGGTCGAAGTTTCGACCTGGTACGAGCGCCGACCCATCATGGCGTCGAGCAGTTTCCAGCTGTCGTTGGCGCGCAGCTCGAGCAGGCCTTCGTCAACCGCGGCGACTGCGATGGTGCCACCGGGAGACGGCGCCTTGCCGTCGAAGGTCTTCACCGAAATCCTGACGAGCGCCTTGTCGCGCACGTGATAGACGGATTTGTCCGGCCTGACCTTTACACTCAGCCGATGGTCCCGCCATCCGACGCGAATTTCCGCGATGCCAAGCTTGAACGCCGGCTTCCCGAGATCGAGCATCGCGGTCGGCTGCACGCCGGCGATTCGACCGCGGACCGCGAGCGCGGAGATGAACACGTTGGGCGCCCAGTCGCGCACGGGCAGCGTGACAACGGGATTGCGTCCGCCAAGATGCACGATCGACGCGGCCAGCACGCCTTCGCGCTCGACGGTGATGAGCGCGGTCGCCTCCGCGAACGGCATCCGAACCTGGAAGCGGGCGACGTCGCCGGGCTCGTAGGCGGGCTTCTCGGGGATGAAGTCCATGCGGTCGTCATCGCGGCCCGCGAACCACTCGCGCTCATTTCCCGGGATGAAAATTTCGCTGTTTGCCGAACTCGAGTTGCCCGCGTCGTCCGTGACAGTCGCTTGTATAATCGCATCGCCGGTCACGAGCGGCTTCGCTTCGCATGAGAGTCGTCCGCGATCGTCGGTCATGCCCGAGCACAATTCGCCGGCGAGCTTCGTCTCCTGGGTGTTCTCGTATGCGTAAAATCCCCCGATCAGCCGCTTGCGATACGAATATTGGAGGCGGCTGAAAATATCGACGCGCATCGGCATGTGCCCGATCGGTTTGCCCGAGTCATCGACGACCGCCAGATGCGCGCGCACAACGCCGGGCGATGACGCCCAATCCTCGACCTGGATTCCGGCCAACCGCTTCGACGGCCAAACCATCACGTTGTTCGACACCGTCTGGCTCTCGCCGTTGGGGTCGCGATATTCGAGCTCCGCGTGAACCTCGACCGGCGTCGTTTCGCGGGGTATCTCGCTGATTTCGGTGCGCGCGCCGCCGGCGCCGTCAAGCGTGAGATCCTTGCGCTGATGCACACCGGGATTCTGTTCGGCTGCGCCGCCTTCAGAGTATCCTTCGCTGTGCACGATCCCCGTCTGCACCTTGCCGTTGGCGAAGACGTAGTCGTCGAAATCGGTGAACTGTGGAGACGCGTTCTTGTTGATCTGGCTGCGAAGCGTGACCGGCAGGCCCTTGGCAGCCCCGCCCGACAGGTACTCGGCGCTCAGGTCGATCGGAATGTCGGTCACGGCGACCAGCGGCTGTGCCGGAACTTTGATCGCGGCTTTCATCAAGGGGATTCTAAATTCCTCGACGCGAAAATTTCCGGTGGTGAGTTCCTGACCGGATTGATCGCCCACATCGCCGCCATCGGCGCCCGCCGTCGGACCGGGTGCGGCGGTCTTCCGGCGCGACATTGTGACGTTGTAGGTGCCGAGCTTTGCGGCTTGCGGAATCTGCCAATCGTTCTCGGCGCTGCCCGAATCGTTCCACTTGAGGTCGAAATCGTAGTGTTGATCGCCGCCGGAGAAGGTTATTGAAAGCGTGTTGGGAAGACTTTCCTTCGGCACCAGCGACCATCCATCCAGGCTCTTGGCGCGGATGAAATGCTTCATGTGAACCGTCTCACCGGCGCGCAGCAGCGTCCGATCGAAAACGGTGTCGGCAATATGGGGAGACGGTTGATATTCGGTCGGGAGATGAAAGCGCCACGCCTCGATTCCCTGTTGCCAACTCGAATGCACGAAGCTGAAGTCCTCGCCCGACTGCGCGGTGACGAGCAGGCCGCGATTCAGTCCGCTGAGCGCTTCAACCTGTTGAGAAAAATAATCGCTCTCGTGATCGGTCTGCGTCGAATCGCACTGAGGAAGATTTGCGAACGCCGCCGAGGTGCGGACCATCGCGAGGCCGCGCGCGTCGGTGCGGCCGCTCCACAATTCGGTCCCGCGACAGTCCGCAATCGCAACTTCCGCACCATCGACCGGCCGTCCGCTCTCGAGCGCTGTCACCCACACCAGCGAGTTCGCCTGCCCCTGCTTGAAATGCACCGCGAGGTTGGTGACGAGAGCAGCGGTGGGAACGTACATCGGCTTCGGCGCGCCGAGCAAAACGGTGCCGAGGCGAGTGCTCTTCAGTTCGACGATGTACAATCCCGGGCGCCTGAGCGGAATCCCCATCACTTCGAATGTGTTGGGGCCGTGGGGCTTCGGCATCGTGAATTGTTTTGCGCCATCGGCGCTCTCGCCGCTGAAGACCGACTCCGCGCGCTTTGCTTCGGCCACTCGGTTGAGCCATGAGAGAATGTCTCCGGCCTTGGGTTGCGGAACCCGCCAAAGCGTCGCCTCGATTCGGGTTAGAAGTGAACTGTCCGCGCGACCGCCCAGCTGGAGTCGAGCGCCGGCGATCTGTGCCTCGAGATTTCTCACCGTTACCGGAAGCACGGGGTCGGCCCGCTCGATAATTCCGAAGCGCGCCGAGAACTTGGCGAGCGGCGGAAACTCACCGGTCTCGACTGTCATCGGAAAGCGCGACGCGTTGGCCAGCTCGCGCCCGGAGCCATCGACCAGCTTGGCCGGAATCGCGATTTTGTACTGCGACGATTCCTTGAAAGGTCCGTTGAATGAGAGCGACGAGGTCTCGCCCGGATCGCTAAGCACGGCGAAGCGGCTCGCACCGTCCGGACCTACCAGCGCAATTTGTCTTGCC
Organism: uncultured delta proteobacterium; assembly: GCA_963717005.1. Classification (GTDB taxonomy): domain Bacteria; phylum Desulfobacterota; class Binatia; order Binatales; family Binataceae; genus Binatus. The sequence continues at coordinate 1,028,000 of OY970324.1, read as the reverse complement.
TGATCGGCGGAGACGGCGGCGGAGAACGAAAGCGCAATCGGCGTCAGCGGAATGCATCCGGCCTTCGCGCTTTCGCGCTCGCATTGAATTTTCGCCTCGAACAGTTTGCGCGTCTTGTAACTGATCGTTTGATCCTGGTCAGTTGCGATTCCGCTTTTCGATTTGATTCCCTTGCCCCAAATCAAGGTCACCGCGGTGTTGTTCGGGAAGCGCTGCCTCGCCTGGAGGATGACGACTGTCTTCTTCGCCGTCAGGTCGGCAAATCGCTTCAGCAGAGTCGCACGATCGGCTCCACTCATGATCGTAGCGCCGATCCTCTGCGGCATTCCTTCGACCGAAAAGCCGGCGTGCTCGATAATCGACGCCTCGTCCGGCGCGGCGTCGAGGATCAGGACGAAGGCCTGCTCCTCATCTATATTGTTGCTCTCGGGCCACGGCCGCTGATCGACGATCGACGGTCCGCCGGTGTCGAAGTTGAACGCGCGCAGATCGCTGAAAGCATTCCCCGCCAGCGACTTCAGCCCCGCACGCAGCTTGAAAGCGCAGCGCAGGCCCGCCGGCAAATCGTGATCGAAGTCGTACGACCAGTTGCGGCTGTCGATCCATCGGCCGGCGCCCTTGGCCGGACAATCGATAGCGAACGGAGCGGTCGTGTCGCGCGGATCGCCCAGCGGGACCATCGGCTCGGAGAATCGCGCCGTCACCTGGCGCACCTGCTTCACGGTTCCGCGCGGAGAGAAGCGCACCACGGACGGCGTTCCCGCGGCGGCAGCGGGCGGGATTCTCAAAAGCGCGACGGCCGCAATGATTGACAATGCGGCAGCGGCGTAACGCGCGATCAATAATGTGGATTGAATCGGGCGGCGAGCATCCGATCGCAAGCTATTGATAGGAGTTCCTCCGGGACCGCCACGGCGTTACCCGCGGGCTGCCGACATCCTACTGAGTAATGCAATCTGCCGTCAGAATGAACCGCGCGACGAGTGCCTGCAAGCGTGTTAACCGACGCGGTATAAGCGTGCGGCTTTCGCATGACGATCCGCGATTTCCTTGCGCAAGGCGGCGGGCTTGAGCACCTCGATCCACGGCCCCATGCTCATTATCCAGTTCGCCAATTCGGTCGTGCCCTTGACGGTCATCGTCATGATCGTCGTGCCGCCGCGGCGACGCGCGAACCGCTGGCTGCGATGAATCGTGCGCGATCGAACGTACGCCTCGGTTTGTTCGCTGAGAATCTTCAGCTCGACTCTGGTCTCGGGCCCATCGACGATTCCGAAAGTTCCCTCGGTGTGCGCCGCCGGATCGAAGTTGCGCGGAAAGGCGAAGCGCACCGGAGTGCCGTCGGCTTGGCGGATGAATTCGACCGAGCGGATTCGCTCGACCGCCAGATAGGTGATCGCGCTGCGGCGATGGCTGTGGCCTAGCAGGTAGAGACCGCCGCGATAGGCAATCAGCGAATATGGGTCGAAGTCGTGCGGATGGCCCTCACCGGTCAGACCGGCGTAATCAACTATCAGCCGGCTCTGGTCGAGCAGCGCGCGCAAGATCACGTCGAGCTGTTCGCTGAAATCAGTGTAGTCCTTGGGCGCATAAGGAACCGCGTAAAATTTGCGATCGAGGCCCGACAGCCGCGTCTGCTGGGTCAGACTGAGGTTCTCGTACACCTTCTCCCACAGGCCCTCGACGCCTTCCTTCAACACCGTGCCTTCCAGGAACTTGAGCACGGTGAGCGAGAAATACAGCAGCGCGACCTGGTAGGAGGACGCCTCCGCGGCTTTCATCGAACTGACCAGGCGAAGTTTGCGATCGCCGCCGGTGCCGACAACTTCGACCAGCGGGCCGCCATGCCAGTCGGGCAGTTCGCTGCGCAGCACCGCCACGTATCGGGCGAGCGTTCGCTCGGAAATCTCCAGGCTCTCAGCAATCGATTTGAAGCTCCATCCGTAGGGCTTCGAGAACAACCCGGCGGCGATTCGCGCCAGCCGAATCGCGGCGCCGTAGGTCGGCTTGCGCCGAAGTTTCTTCATGCTCACATCCAATCATCTCTTTTGTTGAATGACAACGGTTGTCATCGGGCCGACGTAGGTTTCCAAAAGCTGACCCCCGATCCATAGTTGTGCCGCGATGATTCGTCTTCATTACTCAAATCGAATGGAAAACCTGATCGCGCCGCTGGCCGAGGCAGTAGCGGAGCATCAGAGACGCGATCCGCTCGAGCGGGTGTCGATTGTGGTGCCCAACCGCGTCGTCGAGCAATTCGTTCGCCATCGTCTGGCTGAATCGATCGGCGTCGCGGCGAATTTGAATTTCCCGTTCCTACGGCGCCAGCTGGCCGATCTGCTCCAGGCGGCCGACAAGAATCTTGGCATCCTCGAAGCCGAGGAACTTCAGATCGTCCTCTTCGAGTGCCTTCGCAGCGACGGCCATCGCGACGACTCCGAATTGAAACCGGCGCGCGACTACGTTCATGGCGGATCCAGGACCGACGCTGACGTTGAGCTCAGGACGCTGCTGCTTGCCGCGCAATTGGCGCGGTTGTTTCGCGAATACTCGATTTCGCGGCGGCGCATGATCAGAAAATGGCGCACCGCCGGGCGCGCCGAAATCAACGAGATGAGCGAGACCGAGCGATGGCAGCGGCATTTATGGCAGTTGGTATTCGATTCGCACGGCCGCGTGCGCGAGGAATGGCTGCTGGATCGCGAGACGCGGCTGATGCTGTTGCCCGATGCGTTCGAGGCGATCGGCGATCGGCAACTCAAAGCTTCGATGCCCGACACGCTTCACGTTCTCGGCTCGTCGTACGCCGGCAGCGCTTACGCGGACATTTTCGCGAGACTCGGCGCGCTCGGCGACATCAGGATCTACGCGCTCAATCCCTGCCGCGAGTTTTGGGACGACGTCGATACTTCACGCCGCAAGGCGCCGGCCGGATGGGCTAATCGCGCGGACAAGGTCGGCGACCAGCTGGCTGAATCCGAGGACCCGTTCTCATTGAATGGAGCGTCCGACCCGCCGGCTCTCAGGCTGTGGGGGCGGCCCGGCCGTGAATACATCCGCTTGCTGAACGAACTGTCGCAGTGCGATTTCGCGCCACTGTTTTCCGATCCGGTTTCCAGCGCAACGCCGACGGTGCTACAGCGCCTTCAGCAACACATCCTCGATCGCGAGCCGGAACCTGCGCCGGTCGAGGATGGCAAGGGTAAGCCGTCGGAACCGCGAATCAGTTTTCTGGCGTGCCCGGGAATCCGACGCGAAGCCGAAATCGTCGCGAACGAAATCTGGTCGCTCGTCCGGAGCAACGAAAAACTAGCGGCCGATGGCACCGCCGAGCGCATCCGCTTCCACCAAATCGCGGTGCTGATTCCGGACGCGGCGGTGGACGACTACGTTGCGCAAATCGACAGCGTCTTCCGCAAACAGCATCGAATCCCGATCGATATCGTCAGCCGCAGTATCGCGGGAGCGAGCCGCGTGGCCGAGGCCGTCGAGCTGCTCCTGCAATTGCCGAGCGGCCGCTTCTCACGCGCGGAGATGATCCGGCTGCTAACGCATCCCGTGCTGAACAACGAACGCGAAGGCGGAATCGATAGCGGGAAGTGGCGGCGTTGGAGCGAGGTGCTGGGGATTTTCTTCGGCGCCGACGACGACGATCTGAAGGACACCTATATTCCGCGCGGCCTCTACCACTGGGATCAGGCGATCAAACGCCTGGCGCTCGGCACCATGATGACGGGTCAGCGCGGCGGCAATCCCGAATTTTACGCCGCCGGAGCAACCGAGCCCGGCTACATTCCGGCTGAAGTCGCGCAGGACGAACTCGAGACGGCCGCGCGATTCATCCGCAGGGCGCGAGCGCTGATCGCCGACGCGATCTCGATCCGCGATGCGCGGCTGACGCCGCGGGAGTGGTCGCTGATGCTCAATGAATTCGTGAGTGCGTACATCCGGCCGGAGGCCGCGGTCGATGAGCAGGTCCGCGACCGGTTCCTCGAAGCAATCGACGCGGTCGGCGACTCTACGCTCAACGTCGGTCCGATATCGTACGAGTCGGCGCGCGAGATAGTCGCCGCGCGGGTCACCGACCTCGAGTCGCGGCGCGGACAGTACTCGGAGCGCGGTGTCGCGATTGGATCGCTCACGTCACTGCGATCGATCCCTTTCAAAGCGATTTTCGTACTGGGGCTGAACGACGCGATCTTTCCGGAGCGCGAGCATAGCGAGCCCCTCGATTTGCGGACGCTCAGACGCGTCGCCGGCGATGTCTCTCCGGCGGAGCGCGACCGTTATCTGTTCCTCGAGACGATTCTCGCGACCCGTGAGCGAATTTTTTTCTCTTACATTGCGCGCGACGCGAAGACCGGCGACGAGCTCGAACCTTCGCCTGTCATTCGCGAGCTACAAGGGATGCTGCGCGGATTTGTCGACGAGCCGACGCTCGAGCAGCTGACTGTGAAACATCCGGCCAGCCGCTACGATTTGAAATACTTTCCGGAACTGGACGCCGGCGCCTCGGCGGACTGCGAGCATGAATTCGTCAGCTTCGACCCGGATGCGCGCCGCGGCGCCCGGATGATCGCGCTCAGAAAACAAATCAATCCTGAAACGGGTGAAGCCTTGCGGGATCGCCTCGGGGAGAAATTGAACGAGCGTCTGGACCAGGAGCTGCAAATCGCCAGATTCGCAACCTCGTCTGACGCTGCACACCCTGCGCGGACCGAAGAGATCGCGCTGCCGGTAGCCGCAATCCGCAAATACCTCGAATGTCCTTTGCAGGGGGCCGCGCGCTATTCGCTCGGAATGCTTGAGGACGAGGACGCGCCGGAGGAGGCGGAGGACGAACCTATCGAGCAGTCGCGGCTGAATCGCGCGGTGATGCTGCGCAATGTTTTCTGGCGCACCGGCGGCGAGCCGGAGATGAGCGGCGAAGAATACGCGCGCGAAGTGCGTATCGCACAGGCCCACGGCAACGCACCCGCCGGTCTATTCGCCGAGGCGGCCAGCGAGACCGATACGTCGGAGCTCCGCAAATGGATCGCGCAGGCTTCCCAGGCCGGCGTGAGCGATTTCGCCGGGTGGCAAGACATCCGGATCGGGCGTGCGGATGAGTTCGCCGACGCCGCCAGGATTCTCGCCCCGATCGTTTTGAATGCCGAAGTACGGCGTCACGACGGAGCGACAGTCACGCAGCGTGTGAGTCTCTATGGGACGATTCGCGGCGTGTCGCCGGAGGCAGGCGCGGCGATCACCTGCGTGCTGCACAAAAAAATCGCGGCAAAAGACTTTCTTCCGGCGTTTCTGAGCGCAATTGTTCTGGCTGCTGCCGGAACGCAACTGCCCGAACAATTTCGCGCAATCGTGATTGGAACGGAGTCGGAAAAGTCGGGGCAATGGATTCGCGAGTTCCGTCCACCGGACCAATCTTCCGCGCTCGCCTACCTGAGCGTGGTGGTCAGCGACCTACTCTCAACCGGCAACGACTACTTCCTGCCGATCGAGGCGGTCGCGAATGTCGTACAACAAATGGACGACGAGAAGAACCCTCGCGACCTGGTCGATACCGTCGAACAGGTCCTCCTCAACGACTTCTCGACCTACAGCTCCGACTACGGCCCCGTGCGCAACCCGAGGGACTTCGATCCGCCGGACGAGGAAACGATCAAACAGATCGTCGCCCGCCGCTTCAACTCGATCCGCGGGATATTTGAATGACCGCGATCGGCTCCAACTCCAAACTCGAATACTTTCGACCCGCGATCCTCGATCGAATCATCGGCGGCGGCCACAAGGTAATCGACGCCAGCGCCGGTACCGGAAAGACCTTCACGATCGAGCGCATCGTCATCGAACTTCTGCTCACCGGCGCCGCACAGATCAACCAGATCCTCGTCGTCACGTTTACCGAAAAGGCGACGGCGGAGCTGCGCGCGCGAATCCGTGCGACTGTCGAGGATGTCCTGTCCGGCCGGAGTGCCCAGAGCGCGCGCCCTTCCGAGTTGCGGCGCCTCGGCGGCGAAGAGCGCGAGCGACTCAAATCCGCGTTGTTCTCATTTCATCACGCGCCCATCCACACGATTCACGGCTTCTGCCATCGGATGCTCACCGAGCTCACTTTCGACAGCGGCGTCCGTTTCGGACTTGATCTGGCCAGCGGCCGTCACGAATTCCACGAAGCATTGCGCTCGGAATTGCGCGAGCGGCTGAAGACCGACGCTCCCGTCGAGCGCCTTGTCGCCGAATGGCTCTCGGACAACAAGCGCACTTCGGACACGCTCGAAGATCTGCTGTGGCGGGCGCACTCGCAGCGCTACCTGCAGACCGCGGGACGCGAAATCAATCAGAAGGCGCTTACTGATCTCGCGAACGCGTTCGACGCAAACGTGCTGGTGACGGCCTACAAGCATGCGGCGATTACAGATGATGCGCGGCTCGATTCGATCGCGGCGACCAGCGAACTCGAGGCGATCCTCAGGCGCGCACACCAATCGAGCGCGATGGTGGCCGACGGCCTGCGCAAGTTCGATCTCGGTCGCATCTGCGAACCAAAGAGCGCCCGCCGCGTGAAGAGCGAAAAGCGTCCGTTTTTTCCCGAGCAGATGCCGGATCGCGTGCGCGCGATCGTCGATGCCGCGCAGCGGGCGCGAGCGGCGCTGGCAATCGAGCAGCGTATCGTTGACGAGTTGCTGCCCGGCGCCGTCGATCGGATGGACGCGCGGAAACGTGAGCGCGGAACGCTCGACTACGAGGACATGCTCGCGTGGCTGGCGGACGCGCTCGACGGGCCTCGCGGAAAATCGCTCGCGGCGACATTGCGCGAGCGCTACCGGGTGGCGTTGATCGACGAATTCCAGGACACCGACGAGCTTCAATGGAAGATCTTTCGACGGGTGTTCGTCGAAGGCGGCGGCAACACGGTCTATGGAATCGGCGATCCGAAACAGGCGATTTACGGATTCCGCGGCGCCGACGTTCATGCCTACCTCGCTGCCCGCGAGGAACTATCCGATTCGGGGGCGGGAATCGTAACCTTGCGCGAAAATTTCCGCTCGACCGCCGACATGATCGAAGCGAGCAATCTCATATTCCAGCAGAACGCCGTGCCGCCATTGTTCACCGGCAGGATAAAGTACGACCCTCCGGCCGAATGCGGACGGCCCGCTCTGAGAGCGACCGCCGCAGAAGGCAAGCCGATCGCGCCGGTGACGCTCGTCAAGTTCGAGCCGCGTGCTGAACGATACAAGTTTTCGCGGCGCATGCGCGAAGCGATCGGCACAGGGATCGCGCGAGCGATCCGCCGCATCATTTCGGAACCGCGGCACGCAATCAAACTTTGTGAAGAGGGCGAGCTGCTGCGCTTGGTCTCGGCCAAAAACATTTACGTGCTTACCCGGACCAGGCGCGACAGCGTCGAAATCTCCAACTTTCTGCGTCACGCAGGCGTCCCGCATGCCTTCTACAAACAGGACGGGCTGTTCCAGACTCGCGCGGCCGCCTACATTCTCGATCTGCTGAGAGGAATCGACGAACCGGGCCGTCGCTCGAAGCGTCTTAAGGCGTGGGCGACGCCTTTTTTCGCCGTCGATCATTGCGACCTGGGCCGGCTTGACGACCAGGACAATTCGCAGCCGATGATTGAAAGGCTGCTCGATTGGCGCGCGCTGGCCGAGACCGGACGTTTCGCCGACTTGTTCGACGCGCTGCTCCATCAGAGCGGGCTGGTCGAGCGTGAGTTGCTGTTGACAGAGAGCCGGCGCGAGTTGACCAACTACGAACACATCTTCGAGATTCTGACGCAACTGGCATCGCGACAAGGAATTGTACTTGCCGAAATAATCGAGCTGCTTGATTCCTTCATCTCTGAGCGCGCGACGCCTGCGGGCGACGATTCGAATGTGCAACGGCTCGAAGACGATCGCGATGCCGTGCAAATCATGACGATCCACAAAAGCAAGGGCCTCGAGGCCGACGTTGTTGCACTCTACGGGGGATTCTTCGCGAACAACACGCCCGAGCCGGTGCGCGTCTTTCACTTTGGAAACGAACGCCGCCTCGCAATCGGCAAAGCAGCGCAAAACCTCCACAAGCAGGAACTTGATCAAGAGCGCGAGGAGGAGGATCAACGCCTGCTGTACGTCGCGCTCACCCGCGCACGCGCCAAACTGATATTGCCCTGCGTCCCGCGCGGGACACTGAATCGCAATCGCGACCTCACTGGATTCTACCAACCATTGAACGAGCGGCTTCGGGTGCTCGATCGCGACTCTCGATCGAGAGCGCTCTTCACGACTGAAGCGGCAGCCGCACCTCTCGCCGATTCGGAAAATGAAACACGCACCCGGCAAGCACCCGACGAAAGCCTCCTGTGCGACTGGCTCGAGTCGACGTCCAAGCCCGCTGTCCGCGAAGGCGAATTCGCCGATCTGCTTCGGCGCCATCCAGGACTCATGATCGAATCTTACACCTCATTGCAGGCTACCGATCCCGAAGACTTCAAAACCAGCGTGGACGCAATCGATGCACGCGCCGACAACTTTGATTTGCCCGGCGGGCGCCGCGTGGGCATTTTTCTGCATGAAGCGATCGAGAAGCTCGATTTAGAATCGTTTGGCGCCGCGCCCGACCTGCATTCCTGGATGGCGCGCGACGATGTCCGGGAATTGTTCGCAAGCGCGATGCGCCGACATGGGGTAGATGATCCAAGATGGCTGGATCGCGGACGCGAAATCATCTTCAACACGCTCACTTCGCGGGTCGCGCTCGGCGAAACGATGCTTGATGGCGGACTCCGCCGACTGAAGGGCGTCCGCGAAATGGAGTTCGCGTATCCGATTCCCGAAAGGCATCACAAGTTGTTGCGCGCCTCTGCGGACGGAGCGTGGACGGTCGGCCGCGGCTACGTCAAAGGCTTCATCGACTTCGTATTCCGGCGCGGCCAGCTGATGTATTTCGCCGATTGGAAAGGCGACTTGCTGCCATCGTATGAGCCGGCCGCCGTCGCGCAGCACGTGGACCGCCATTACCGGTTGCAGGCCCGAATATACTCGGTCGGCGTAGTGCGTCTGCTAGCTATTCACAACGAGCACGAATACGACGCGCGCTTCGGCGGCCTCCTTTATGTATTTCTTCGTGGTGTCTCGCATCCCAGTGACGGTAAAGCTGGATTCTATTTCACGCGTCCCTCATGGACCGAAATAGTCACTTATGAATCCGAACTTATGAATCAGGAACCTTATTCCGAGCTACGCGCTTGAACGACAGATACTCACTGCTCGGAATGGATACCGCGTGGCGGCGCTTCCAGCGGGCTCATGGCGGTGGTAGCTCCCCGTTTGACGCTTTCATGCGCGGGCTCGAAGCTTCGGCCGCCGCACTCAATCTTGCCCCGGAAACCGTCCACCTCGCAGCCGAGCTTGCCGCTCTAGAACCGGCTCTAGGAGCCGATGAGCGAGTGGCGCTCATCATGCTGATCCTCGTTTCCCTGATAGCGCTTCAGGAAGGCAGCACGCGCTTTCCGGTAACTGGTCGATTTTCCGACGTTCCGATGCGGCGCGTCCTGCGCGCGCTATGCGCTGACGGTGGCGACGCCGGCTTTATCGATAAGATAGCCGCCGCGATCGGAGATCTTCTTCGATCGAATCGCGCCGCTGCCCTAATCGGTCTGCGAGAAGATGAGTACAAGCCTTTACTGTATATCGCGCCGTACATAGTGCATCAGAGTATCCATGATTGCGAACGCCAACTGGCTATTCGATTGGCTGCATTACTGAGTACCCGTCCGGACTATCAACCGGAAGCGGAGGGGCTTGCCCGCGTGCTTCGCGATGTGATCGCTCGCCCCGTGATGGTTCAGGGCAGGCAGATCGTAATGTCCAACGAACAATGCGAAGTTGTTGCCGCCTCGGCGCGCGCGGGGCTGACGGTTGTTTCGGGCGGGCCGGGCACCGGCAAGACCTCAATCGTCGTTGCGATCATGCGACTGATGGTGCGCCTTGGCATTGATCCTTCGCAGATAGCTCTTACCGCCCCGACCGGAAAAGCTGCCTATCGGCTGGGCGAGTGCGTCAGCGAATCGCTGACTCGAATCGAGCAGCGCGACGCAGTTGACCAGGCGCTGCTAGCCGCGCACATAGAGCCCGCGACGATTCACCGCCTGCTCGGCTACTCGCTCGATGTCGGCCGCTTCCGGCATCATCGCAACAACCCGCTTTCGGCGAAGGTGGTTATCGTCGATGAAGGATCGATGGTCGATGTCGCCTTGATGGAACGGCTGACGAACGCGATTCAGCCAGGCGCGCGGCTGATCCTGCTCGGCGACGCGAATCAGTTGCCGTCGGTCGCCGCGGGTTCCGTTTTCCGAGCGCTCGCTACGTCCGCCGAAGAGCGGATCGGTCCTCTCGCCGCGGCATCAAAGCGGCTCGAACAGAATCATCGCATGAAGAGCGAAGATGCGGCGGGTCGATCGATATTGCTCGCGGCGCGCGCGATTAACGACGGCGACACCAATCTCCTGAGCTCGGTTGACGAAGCGAATGCTCCGATTGTGATGCGGCGCTCGACACCGAATGCGCTGACGTTTGCCGGCATGGAATTTCTTGCTGCCACCCCACGAGAGATCGGCCTGCTTCTGGATCGCTGGTACGCCGAGCGAGTGCATGGGGAAGTTGAGATCGCGGAGTCAGTCAAACATCGGTACGTCGAGCGCGACGGAGGCTTCGATGACGCCGACTGCGCGCGATTGCGCATACTGTTCGCGCATGCCGCAAAATCGCGAATCTTGTGCGTGACGCGGGTATTCGAAACGGGCGCCGAGCGGATCAACGCGCGGCTGCATTCGCGCGCTGCCGAATCCGCCGAGGTCGCGGCTGAACTCGTCCCATTCGTGGTCGGCGAACCGCTGATCGTGCAGCGCAACGACTACGATCTCGGGCTCTTCAACGGCGACAATGGAATTCTGCTATGGGTTCGGCGCGGCGACGCCTCGCAAGTCCGGATGGCGATTTTCCAGCGCGACGACAACTTCGTCGCGTTCCGATTCGAGGCATTGCGCGAATTCGTCGAGCTTGGCTACGCGATGACCGTGCATAAGGCGCAAGGCTCCGAGTTCGATTCGATTGCGATCGTTCTGCCCGAGAAACCGGTCGCGGGGTTGACCCGTGAGCTGATCTATACGGCCGTCAGCCGCAGCAGAAAGTCGGTGGCAATCGTCGGCGACGAATCGATGCTCAACCAGGCCATCGCCACGCGGGTCGAGCGATTCTCCGGACTCGCCGATCGGCTGAAAACGGAGCTCGCCGGCGGCTAACTCTTTGGCGTGTGCGAGATCAGGAATTCGCGCACGCGCTTCACGGTCGTGCCGATTACGTCGGACTCTTTCCAGTGCTCGACCAGCTCGGCGTTCGGGGCGAGCGCGGCGATCTCCTTCGAGGTTTCCATCGGATGATAGTCGTCGTTGCCGCAGAGGATCAGCATCGGCGTTTTGCACGAGCGCACGAACTCGCGCGACACATTGAACACAAAATCGGTGCCGTACATTCGGTCGCGGAACTGCCGCAGCGAAGCGTCGTCGAGCTTTGGCCGGTCGGCCTTCAACGCCTGCGCCCAACCGTCGAACATCGCGAAGAACAACTCTCGATTGCGCGGGCTGAGGCCGATTGGATTTTGCAGAATCGCGGCGCTGACTCGCGACGCGGCGGCTTTGATCATTCCGAAACTGTAAGACCCTCCGATACATCCGCCCATCAGATGACACTGCTTGATCCCAAGATGATCGAGCAGCGCGATGTGGTCAGCGGTATAAGTGTCCCATCCGTCGGCCGCGCTGACCGGCGCGGACGACCTGCCTGCGTTGCGCTGGTCCATCGCGATCACGCGGAAGTTGTCCGCAAGCTCTTTGGTCGGGTCGAATGGGCTCTTGGCCCAGAACTCGATACTCGAGCGCATCCCGCCAGGTGCGAATAGTAAGATCGGATAGCCACTTCCGTACTCCTCATAGTATATCGACACATCGCCGCGCTTGAATGTTGGCATCTTCAGACTCCTTATTCTTCGGATAGTGGTGGACGCAGATGCTTCCACGGCCGAGCGGCTTCGAATGCGGCCGCCAGTGCGAGCAGATCGTATTCGCCGTTAGGCCGTCCGACAATCTGAAATCCAATAGGCAGTCCCGCGTGGCTGAAGCCCGCGGGAATAGTCAGTGCCGGTTGTCCGGTGGCATTGAATGGATACTCAAATGCTATCCAACTCCATAGTTCATCAAGATAGCGCGCGGGCATCGATGGAAAGCTGCCGTTTCTCACCGCTGGACGCGTCATCGTTGGCGTCAACAGCGCGTCGTAAGGTTCGAGCCGCTCGACGATCGCGCGCGCGATGTTGTGCATCGTGGCGACCAGGTTCACGTACTCGGCGCCACTCACCTTGCGCCCAAATTCGTACATCTCACGCACGACGGGATCGATCCAGTCGGGATTCGTGACCGGGATAGCCGCGACACCGACGCAAATCAGGATTCGGGTGCACTCGAGCAGCATTGCGCCTGGATCGAGATCGATCGGCTCGACCCGATGTCCCATCTGGCGCATCGCCTCGCATGCAGACTCGAAGCTTGCTGCGACTTCGGGATCGACCTCGCCCAGTTTCGAGGCCGCGATTGAGGCGAGCCTCAGATTCCCGGGCGTGGCGCGCACAGCCTCCTCGAACGGACGCGACGGCGGCGGCGCCCAGTATGGATCGCCGATCGCGGGACCGGCGATCGCGTCGAGCATCATCGCGACGTCGCGCACCGATCGCGCGATCGGGCCGCGCGTCGCGTATCCTCCCCATGCTTCTCCCCTATGCGGGGCATAGGTTATTCGTCCGCGCGACGGTTTCAGTCCCACCACCCCGCAGTTCGAGGCCGGACCCCGAATCGATCCTCCGCCGTCGCTGCCCTCCGCCAAGGGACCGAGCCCCGCGGCTACCGCGGCCGCCGCGCCGCCGCTTGATCCGCCAGCGTTGTAGTCGCGATTCCACGGGTTGCGCGCCATCGGGCAAAGGCCGCCTTCAGTCGTGGGACGCCCGCCGAATTCAGGCGTGGTGGTTTTCCCGAGCAGCATTCCGCCCGCCTTCCGCAACCGCTGCGCGATCACGGCTTCTTGCGGCGGGATCGAGTCGGCATAGTTTCTCGACCCGAGAGTGGTGCGGATGCCCGCGGTCGGCGTGAGATCTTTCAGCGAGTACGCGACACCGTACAAGCGCGCGGTCGCCGCGTCCGACCTCGACCCCTCCAACCGCGCGGCGTCCGCCAGCGCACGATCCGCGGTGACCGTCATGTACGCTCCCAGTTCCGGATTCAACCGCTCGATTCGCACGAGGTAGAAGTCCGCGACTTCGCGCGGCCGCAACTCGCCCTTCAATACCAGGTCGCGCAGTTGCCAGGCCTCGATGAAGGGATCGAACACTATAGTCACTCGTATAGCTACTAGCTATTGTGCAGTTAATCCGCCGTCCACCGACATTGAGCATCCGGTGACGAACGAGGCGGCATCTGAACATAGCCAGACGACAGCCTCGGCGATTTCCTCGGGCCGCGCCTTGCGGCCGATCGGTTCCACTTCATCGAGCCGCGCCGCGAGCTTGGGACGTCCCGCGACCATTCCTTCGACCAGCGGCGTATCGACGACGCCCGGACAGACATCGTTGATTCTGATTCCCGAGCGCGCGTATTCGAGCGCGGCGCATTTGGTCAGGCCGACTACTCCATGTTTCGCCGCGGTGTATGCGGGCATCGAATGCGACGCGACCAATCCCGCGGCCGACGCGGTATTGACGATCGCACCGGAGCTCTTCTGCGCGAGGAATTGGCGGATTTCGGCGCGCATGCACAGCCACACGCCCTTGAGATCGACGGCGATGATCCGGTCGAATTCATCTTCGTCGTAGTCCGCGGTTTTGCGTTGAGTGCCGGCGATTCCGGCGTTGTTGAACGCGCAGTCGAGTCGCCCGAAGGCTTTCACCGCAGCCGCGACCAAGGCTTCAACGTCTCCGGCGCGCGATACATCGCAGCGCACGAATCGTGCGTCACCACCGGCATCGCGGATCGCGCGGACGGTCTGTTCTCCGCCCTCGGCGGCCATGTCGGCGGCGATCACGCGGGCGCCTTCGCGCGCGAAAACCATTGCCGCCGCTCTGCCGATTCCCGACGCTGCACCGGTTATCAGTGCGCATTTGCCAGCAAGTAACGCCATCTTAATATCTCCCGCTTCGATCCGATTGTGGCACCGTCGTTTGTGATCTACCAATATGTTGCGGCGCGAACCAGTGAACGCGTCGGGAGGTACTACGATGCTTCGCAGCGAGAATCGCATTCTGACCACGCACGCCGGCAGCCTGCCGCGCCGGGAGAGTCTGACCGCGATGCTGGTGAAGAGCAGCCGCGGAGAAGACGTGGATCGAGCCGCGATGCTGCGCGAGATAGAAGAGTCCACCCGGTACGTGGTGCAGAAACAACTCGAAGCGGGGATCGACGTCGGCAACAACGGCGAGCAATCGCGGGAGAGCTTCTTCACCTACGTGCAGCATCGAATGACCGGCTTTGGCGGACGCAGCGAGCGTCCCATCATGCGCGACCTGGTCCGCTACCCGAGCTTCCGCAAGATGATGGCGCCACTGTTTCAACGCTCGATGGTCGATTTGCTCCACGCGCCGAAAGCGACCGGCGAGGTCCACTATCGCGACCGCGCGGCGGTCGATCTCGAATGCGCCGACACTCTGCGCATTCTCGACGATCAACCTGAAAAATTCGTCGAACCATTTATGACGGCGCCGTCGCCGGGAATAATCGCATCGGCAATGCTCAATGAGTATTACGAGAACTATGAGAAGTATGTAATCGCAGTAGCCAAAGCATTACATACTGAGTATGAGTACATAGTATCGCAAGGGTTTGTTCTGCAGGTCGATTGTCCCGATCTCGCGATGGAGCGGCACACCTCCTACGCGGACCGTCCGCTGACCGAATTCCTCGAGTACGTCGAGCTGAACATCGCGGCGATGAATCGCGCGTTGCACGGAATCGCGCGCGATCGCGTCCGCATGCACGTGTGCTGGGGCAACTACGAGGCGCCGCACGATCTCGACGTCCCGCTGGCGCAGATTCTGCCGATTCTCTACCACGCGAACGTTGGCGCGCTCGTCCTCGAGGCTGCAAATCCGCGCCATCAGCACGAATACCGCTGCTTCAAGGAATTCCCGCTGCCCGATCACATGAGTCTCATCACCGGTGTCATCGATACCAAGACCAACTACGTGGAGCATCACGAAGTCGTCGCCGACCGGCTCGAGCGCGCGGCCAACGCGATCGGTGACCCGCGCCGGGTGATGGCCGGAACCGACTGCGGCTTCGAGACTTCCGCCGGACTTGGCGAAGTCGCCGAAGAAATCGTGTGGGCGAAGCTGCGCGCGATGCGCGCCGGCGCCGATCTCGCGTCGCACCGTCTCTTTCACTGACGGCTCTCAGCTGTGCCACGGCTCCACGAGGATCTTTGCGTGCGTCTCCGGTGACGCGAGATCCTCGAACGCCTTCGCGACTCCTTCCACTCCAACTTTGCCCGTGATGAGTGGGTCGGCGTTGACCTGGCCTTGCGCGAGGTGGCTGAGCGTCGCCGCGAACTCCTCGGGCGCGTAGCCGAGCACGAACTGGATATTCAGCTCCTTGCTGATCCCCATCAGCGGCTCGATGTGATCGCGCTCCATGCACACGCCCACCACAACGATCCGCGCGTTGCCCGGCGCCGCCGACATGATGCCATCGATCACGCCCGGCACACCGACGCATTCGAAGATCACGGCAGGCCTGACCGCGGGTCCCGGCATCCACGGCGGCAGCATCGGCGCCTTCGAAGGGTCGCTGTACACCGCCATCTCGCGCCAGCTCGCGTAGGGCGACTTCTCTTTTGGATCGACGACGAAGTCCGCGCCCATCCGCAGCGCCAGTTCGCGTCGTCGCGGTGAAAAATCCGCCGCGACGATAGGATGCACTCCATTGAGCTTGAGCGCGGCGATGACCGCCAGGCCGACCGGTCCGCATCCAATCACCAGCGGCGCGTCATCTTTGCCGAGCCGCGCTTTCTGCACGGCGTGATATCCGACCGCCATCGGCTCCGTCAGCGCGGCGCGCTCGGTGGAAAGGCCGTTGGGCACTTCGAGCAGCAGAAATTCCGTCAACCGCATCAACTCGCCGTAGCCGCCGGGATTTTCGTTCGAGTAGCCGACCGCCTCGACGCCGCGAGCGCTGATCAGCACCGGCATCGCACACACCCGCGTCCCGACCTTCAATCGCTTCTGTGTCTGCGGTCCGTAATCGACGACCTCCGCGCAGAATTCGTGACCCATCACGATGTCGCGCTTGAGATCCATCACGAACGGCGAGCCGGACTTGCGCGAGCCCTCGACCATCTTCTCCGCATGTTTGAGCGCGTGCAGATCGGAGCCGCAGATCCCGCAAGCGAGCGTCTTTACCAGCGCCTCGCCCGCTCCAGGAGCCGGTGTGGGGATATTATCGACGACCAGCTTTTTGTCTCGCATTATAGCTGCGCGCATGATGTTCTCCTTCTTCTCCCGCTAGTGTATCAGGGTTGATCGTTCGCTCGTCAAACTCCCGCGATCGCGATTTCGTTTCCGGTTGCATGTATTTGCACTGCGACTGTAATCTGTCGCGGGGAAATCGCGATGGGCCGTAAAATTCTTTTCATCACCACCGACCAGCAGCGTTACGATTCGCTTGGATGCAACGGCGGCCGTATCGCGCGTACTCCGGTCGCCGACTCGCTCGCCGCCGCGGGGATCAACTATCGTCGCGCCTACAATCAGAACACGGTCTGCATGCCGGCGCGCTCGACCATGATCACCGGCCAGTACGTGCGCACGCACGGCGTGTTTGCCAACGGCGTACCGCTTCCGCCCGACGCGCCGAGCGTCGCCGAGTGGCTTCACGATCGGGCCGGCTATCGCACCGCGCTCATCGGCAAGGCGCACTTCGAGCCGATGTTCGATCCGGCCGGGCGATGGCCTGAGAACAGAATGGGCCGCGAGCGCACGCATGGACCGCATCGCGGCTTCGACTGGATGGAACTCGCGATGCACGGGCCGATGGCTTCCTTCCACTACTCGAACTGGCTGCGCGAGAACTATCCGGCCGAGGTCGGCGGTTTCGTCACGATGCTCTCGGGCGCGGCCGGCGGCGACAGCGGCGCGCCCGAGGTCACCTACAATCCGATTCCACGCGAGCATTATCACACCGACTGGATCGCCGACCGCACCATCGCGTATCTGAACACGCTCTCGCCCACCGACGACTGGTTCGTATGGATGAGCTTTCCCGATCCGCATCATCCGTGGGATCCGCCGGCATCCGAGGCGCGCAGGATCAATTGGCGCGATCTCGATCTGCCGCCCGGCCATCCCGGCTCCCGCGAAAAGATCGAAAAGATTCTCGGGCAGAAGCCGCGCCATTGGCTCGATTGGTACCAGGGCCGCTTCCGCAACGAAGAGGGCGGCGCGTGGAACTTCGTGCCGTGCCAAATGACGCACGACCAGGTGCGCGAAATCAATGCGCTGGTACACGTCGAGAACGAACTGATCGACGAAGCTTGCGGTCGCGTGCTCGCAACCGTGGCGGCGCGTGGCTGGGACGCTGACACCGATGTTTTTTTCACGACCGATCACGGCGAGCTGCAGGGCGATTTCGGCTTGCTCTTCAAAGGCCCATATCACGTGGATGCGCTGATGCGGGTGCCGCTCATCTGGCGTCCGGCACCGTCGGCGAAAATGTCCGCCGTGGAAGTTTCCGAGCCGGTTGGACATCTCGACCTCGCGCCGACCTTCTGCGCAATCGCGGGCGTTCCGATTCCGGAATGGATGCAAGGTACCGCGCTGCCGACCGGCGCCGGATCGCCGCGCGTGCGCGCGATCACAGAATGGGACAGCCAATTCGCGCAGCTCGGGATGCATCTGCGGTCCATCTATCGCGACGGTTTCGTCTGCACGGTGTACGAGCCATCGACCCGCAACGTCGGCTTCGATCTGTCGTTCGGATACAAGGCGCTTGGGGTCGAGGGACCGCTGCCGGACATCCGCTACGACGGCACCGAGGGCGAGCTGTACGATTTGCGCGAAGACCCGCTGCAATGGCGCAATCTGTGGAACGACGCCGGTCACGCCAAATTGAAATCGGATCTGATCGCGGACCTGTACGCGAATCTGCCGCCCGCGCGCGCCCCGCGACTGACGGTGGACGCTCCCGCCTGACGGGTCCAAAACCTGACATTCTACCACCGGTTGTGGTGCGATCATGGCGGTACACCATCGGTAGCTTCGTTCCGTCAAAACTTGTTTTTCTGCTGGTACCGGGATGTCTCCGTATTTCGGACGAGCGGGGCGAGTGTGGGATATCCGTCGCCCGTTCATCCGCATACTTAAGCATAGAAACTTCAGGAGGGTCAGGCTGAACAGTTCATCCCTGAGCTTATTGGGAGGAGAGAAGATCCGCTTGCGTCGCTAGACTAATTATATTAGTTAAATGTCTATGATGATTAGCTACACAACCAATGTCGTTCTCGCGGCCGCAGCTCTCACCGTCGCCGCGGCTCTTCCAGTCCATGCCGATCAAGCACCTGCGGGTGCAACTGGGCGGACGCAGTTTCTGAAACTGCTCGGTGGACAAATCGCCTACGACGATTCCGGCGGTAGCGGGCCGCTCGTCATCTGCGTTCCCGGCCTCGGCGACGTGCGGCAACAATATCGCTTCCTCGCACCTCGACTCGTCGCGGCAGGCTTCCACGTCGTCACGATGGATCTTCCCGGACACGGCGAATCAAGTGTCGATTGGCCCGCCTACTCGCCCGCCGATGTAGGCGCCGACATCGTCGCGATGGTGCGTCATCTAGGCGCGGGCAAGGCGTTCATCGTCGGTAATTCGATGGCTGGCGGTTCCGCGGTATGGGCGGCAGCCGAGATTCCCGATCGCATCGCGGGTATCGTGCTGATCGATCCGTTCACCCGCGAGATGCCGACCTCGTCATTTCTGCTGGCGTTCCTCAAAGTCGCGATGATGCGTCCGTGGGGTCCGTCGTTCTGGTCGATGTACTACGGATCGCTATACAAGACGGCACCGCCCGCCGATCTCGACGCATATCGCGCGGCGCTGGTCGCGAATCTCAAGCAGCCCGGCCGCATCGAGGCCACCAAGGCGTTGATCTTCGCGTCGCAGGCTCCGTGCGAGGCGAGGATTCCCGCGGTTCACGCGCCGGTGCTGGTTGTGATGGGCGCGCGCGACACGGATTTCGACGATCCGGCGGCCGAGGCGGATTGGGTCGCGACTCATCTGCACGGAAAAAGATTGATGGTGCAGGGCGCCGGGCACTATCCGCATGTCGAATATCCCGCGATTGTCGCCGCCGCCGTCATCGGCTTCATGAAGGAGGCGCAGGATGGCGAAGCGCGTCGGGATTGATAAGGACGCGGTGGTCCGCGCGGCCGCGAAAATCGCGGACCAGCAGGGATGGGACGCGTTGACGCTGGCCCGCGTTGCGAAAAAGCTGCGCATCCGCTCGCCCTCGCTTTACAACCACGTCGGCGGTCTCGAGGGCTTGCGCCGCGAGCTCAAACTACTTGCGCTGCGCGAGCTCAACGCGGCGCTGAGCCGCGCAACCGTCGGCAAGTCGCGCGACGACGCCGTCCGCGGTCTCGCCGCCGCGTATCGCGCCTACGTCAAGCGACATCCCGGGACTTACGCCGCCACGATGGTCGCCGCGCCCAAAAACGATCCCGCCCTCGAAGCGGCCGCCAGCCATATCGTCGAGACCATCCTGTCGGTGCTGCACGGCTACGGATTAGATCGCCGCCAAGGCCTCCACGCCATCCGCGCGCTTCGCAGCACGGTCCATGGCTTTGCGGCGCTGGAAATCGCGGGCGGATTCGGCATTCCGCTTGACGTTGATAAGAGCTTCGAGTGGCTGGTCGCGGCGCTGCTCGCGGGTCTGTCGGTCTCGCGCTCGCAACGATCGCGGTGAAGCGTAATCGTGGCTAATATTTACATCGCCGCAAGTATCTTCTCACCCCTCAAATTGCTAAAAGCGCCGCACGTAGTGACATTCTCCGCGGCAACCACGGGAGTCATTTGTGGCTGAAGATACGCCTTCCAAGGGGCAGAACCGGAATCCCTCACACAGCAGACGCGCTTTTCTCAAAGGTCTCAGCGCTGCCGGTCTAAGCGTTCCGATCGCGTCGATTGCTTCCGCCGCCAATCACCGGAGGCGCGACGTCCTCGCCGGTCCCGGAACTCTCAACCTCAAAACCCGGCGCGACCGGTCGTTTAATAATCGCGTCAATGCGGCAGCGGACGATCACCAGGTCAAGCCGGCGGCCCAGATCACCAACGGCGATGAGACGACCTACCCGTCAGGCATCGCGAATTTCACCAAGGGCTTCCCGCACAACTCCCTTGGCGAGATCGATCCTTCCGTCTATGCCGCCTACCTGGCCGCGGTGAAAACCGGCAAGCGCGCCGATTTCGACGCTCTGGCGATGGGCGGCAGCGAGCGGCTGGTCGATCCTCAATCAGGCATCGCGTTCGATCTCGAGACTCTTGACCAGTCGCAAAGCTCAATTCCACCCGCCGACACCTTGTCCAGTCCGGGCCTCGCCGCGCAAATGATCGAGGTGTACTGGCAGGCGCTGGTGCGCGACCTCGCATTCAATGACTACGCGACCGACGCATCGATTGCGTCTGCGGTCTCCGAGCTGAACGCCCTGTCGTCGTTCACCGGCCCTCGAATCGGCGGCAATGTCACGGCGCAGAGCTTGTTTCGCGGCTTCACGCCGGGCGACCTGATTGGGCCGTACATCTCACAGTTGTTCCTTCAGCCGTTCACGATCGGCGCGATGCCGTTCGTCGGCTACCTGACCACTCTGCCCGGCGATTTCGGCATCGACCTCCCATCGTGGCTGAACATTCAGAACGGCGCGCCCGCGCCGCTCGCGCCGTCGAATCCTGATCCGCAGCTGAGGTATCTTCGCGCGGCGCGCGATCTCGCCGAGTACGTCCACAACGACGTGCTCTACCAGGAATACCTTAACGCGGTGCTGATGCTGCTGCAGATGAAAGCGCCGCTGAACTCGGGCAATCCCTACCCGCCTTCGCTCAAGTCCGAGACCGGCTTCATCACTTTCGGTTTCCCGATGATAGAAGGGATGGTGGCCGAGGTGATCACGCGCGCGATCAAGAATGCATGGTTCCAGAAGTGGTTCGTTCATCGCATGGCGCGGCCCGAGGAAATCGCCGGCCTGGTTCATTTCACTCTTACCGGTCAGAAGAGCTATCCGCTCGACTCGAGCGTGCTGAACTCGAAGGCGGCCGCGGCGCTGTTCGCGCGCAACGGCAACTACTTCATCCCGTTGTCTTACCCCGAAGGATGCCCGCTGCATCCGTCCTATCCCTCCGGACATGCGACCGCTGCGGGCGCCGCGGTCACGGTGCTCAAATGGTTCTTCGACGAGACCTTTGTAATTCCCAACCCGCTGATCTCTAACTCGGACGGCACCGGAGTGACGCCCTACACCGGCGCCGACGCCGGGCAGATAACCGTGGGTGGTGAACTGAACAAGCTGGCAGCGAATGTCGGATTCGGCCGCGCCTTCTCGGGAATCCATTGGCGCCAGGACATCATGCAGGGAATGCTGCTGGGCGAGCGGGTGGCGATAAGCCTGCTAACAGACCAGGGGCACCTATACAACGAGAACTACCAAGGGTTCACCTTCACAAAATTCGACGGCACCAGGATTACGGTGTAGCTCTCATTCTTCTTTTGACGGCGGCTATTCGAGCGTCACTTCGTCGCCGAGCGCGATGGTGCCGCCGGCCGCGATGGTCGCGTAGGCGCCGAGGTTCTGCGCCGCGTCGCGCACGATCGTTCGCAGCACAGACGGATCCTTCTTCACCCCCGGCTGATCGAGCGTCGGTATCACGCATCGCACCGTCGGCATCTCGACCTTGATCCGCGTGGTGCCGATTCGCAGCGTTCGTCCCGACCATTGCGCTTCGACCAATCCTTCGATTCCGCTCTTCGTCTCGACCAGCACGTTGGGACGAAACCGGCGCGGGTCGAAGTCGGCGGCAGGATTTCGCGCGGAGAGCGCGCTCAACGACGCGGTGGTCAGAACGTTGAAGGGAAAGGCATCGAAGAAGGTGCCGAACGGCGACGTGAATTCGAGAATCTGCGCCGGCAGCGTCGAGAAGTCGGGCAGCGGCTCACTTTCGAGCCGGCCGAAGACCTCGCGCATCTCGGCCATCATGTCGGGATTGTCCGGCGCCGCGCGTTTGAGGAATTCGCGCTCCGATGGCGGCTGGATCGGCCAAATCGAGACGCTGCGCCCGAGCATCCTGGAGAGCTTTTCACTCGCCTCGGCGGAATCGGAGCGAAACGTCGTCCCGTCAGGAAGCGTGATTTGCGCCGGCGGCGCATCGTCGGCGTTTGGCTCGCGCAGATAGAGAGCGGTGCAATGCAGCAGTGTCGGCAGCTTGCGCGCGTTGCGGATCTCGCCGGCCTTTTCGTCGCGAATCGCCCATCCGCGATCGCCGTAAATTCCGCGCGCGCTCACGTTCGCGCGCCGCAAACGTTCGCCGGCCATCGACTTCACCGGGTAGCGCCAGATTTCCTTGACTGTGCCGACTACTTGCATTGCGATGCCTCAGCTTCAGATGTTACGCGCGGTCAGCTCGCCCGAACAATTCGGACAGACCTGCTTCATGTCGTCCGCGCAGTCGGGACAAAACGTGCATTGAAATGAGCAACACCGCGCCGCGGCTGGAGGCACCAGCGATTTGCCGCACTTCTCGCACTTGTCCTTGACCGCGGTCATCGTCTTCAGCAGCGCGGAGTTCTGCTCCTCGCGCTCGGCACCCGCGAGCAATGCTGCGCGCGCCTTCGCGTTGCGCTCGCTCGCCGCGAATGACTGGTAGATCCCGGCGCCGCCGTGTTCGAGCCGCGCGAGAATCACCATCATCTCGCGCCGCGACTTGCCCTCGAGCAGCGACGCGATCAACTGGTCAGGCGTCAATGTTTTGTCGGCCATACTGCTTCTCTCCTCGATGCGATTGCCCGTCGGCCTGATGAGCTTTGGCAGCATTTGCGATTGCCATCAAGCGCCTTGCAAAGTGTTCGCCGCGCGATGCGGCGGCGTATTATATTGCGGGCATCGAGCTGGAATCGTGAAAGTAAAAGCAGCAATCGCGAACAACGCCGGCGTTCCGCTCGAAGTCGCAAGCGTTGACCTCGAAGGACCCAAGCCCGGCGAAGTCCTGGTGGAAATCAGGGCGACCGGCGTCTGTCATACTGACGCGTACACTTTGTCGGGCGCCGATCCCGAAGGATTGTTTCCGGCCATCCTCGGACACGAAGGCGCCGGCGTCGTGGTCGAAGTTGGGCCCGGCGTGACGACGTTGAAGCGCGGCGACCACGTCATCCCGCTCTACATTCCGGAATGCCGGAACTGTCCCGCCTGCCTCTCTGGGAAGACCAATCTGTGCACCGCAATTCGCGAGACGCAGGGCCGCGGCGTGATGCCCGACGGCACCAGCAGGTTCTCGCGCGGCGGCAAGCCGCTGCATCATTATATGGGTACCTCGACGTTCGCGAATTTTACCGTGGTGCCGGAGATCGCGCTGGCAAAAGTTCGCGAAGACGCGCCGTTCGACAAGATTTGCTACATCGGCTGCGGCGTCACGACTGGAATCGGCGCCGTGTTGAACACCGCAAAGGTGGAGGCGGGCGACCGGGTGGTCGTGTTCGGTCTCGGCGGAATCGGCCTCAACGTTATCCAGGGCGCGAGGATTGCGGGCGCGTCGATGATCGTCGGCGTCGATCTGAATCCCGCGCGCAAAGCGATCGCCGAGAAATTCGGCATGACCGATTTTGTGAATCCGGCGCAGCTCGAGGGCGAACTGGTACCGCATATCGTGAACCTGACGCGGGGCGGCGCGGATTTCTCGTTCGAATGCGTCGGCAACGTCAAGCTGATGCGCCAGGCGCTCGAATGCTGCCAGCGCGGATGGGGCACCAGCGTGATTATCGGCGTGGCCGGCGCGGGCCAGGAGATTTCGACGCGGCCGTTTCAGCTGGTGACGGGACGCACGTGGAAGGGCACCGCCTTCGGCGGCGCGCGCGGACGCCGCGATGTACCGAAGATCGTCGATTGGTACATGGAAGGCAGGATTAATATCGACGATCTGATCACGCACGTGATGCCGCTCGAAAAAATCAACGACGCCTTCCACCTGATGCACGAGGGCAAGTCGATTCGCAGTGTGGTGACGTTCTAGGACGCGCATGCCAGAAACAATCCATCGCGCGTTCGTATTCTCGATTGTCGCCTGTCTATTTGCGCTCGCGGGATGCTGGTCGCATGAGACGCAGCAACAAAAGTTCGTGGACGCAATGAGTCACGGCAACAGCGCACAGGCCAGTCAGATCTGGCTGCACATGGATGCCAGGAGCCGCGCGGATTTTTCGCACAACGAGGGGATGGAGCCGAACACCTCGCCCGACGATGTGAAAAAACAGGTGATGCAGCACTACCAGGACGAGATGGACAAGGGGGACGAGAGCGGGAAAGAGGACCAAAACGGAGAAACGGTCGAAAAGCCGACCCCGAACGTTCATCTCGGCGGTCTCGAGAGTCTGCCCGAGTGGGTCGGCCCGACCGGCGCGCCGCCGCAGGCCGTCGCGGTGCCGGCAGAGACCGCGCCGCCATCCAACTGAGGCACGCGACGATGGAGTTTGGCCTCACTGACGAACAGAAGTTGCTGCATGAAACGCTGCGCGACTTCGCGCGGCGCGAGTTGCTGCCGAACTACGCGTCGCGCGACGCCGACGAAGATCTGCCGCCGGCGCTGGTAAGAAAGCTCGGCGCGATGGGCGTGCTGGCGCCGATGGTCGATACGCAACTCGGCGGTTCGAAGCTCGACTACGTGTCGCTTGGAATCGCGCACGAGGAAATCGCA
The DNA here is from genome assembly GCA_963717005.1 of uncultured delta proteobacterium. Classification (GTDB taxonomy): domain Bacteria; phylum Desulfobacterota; class Binatia; order Binatales; family Binataceae; genus Binatus. Next base: position 1,002,967 of record OY970324.1, on the reverse strand, counting down.
CGCGGCGACTTCAATGCGGCGTATGTGTTGCTGATCGCTGCTCTGGTCGGCGCAATAATCTCGCGCAGCGCCGATGCGCGCCAGCAAGCCGCGTTCCTGCCGCCGATTTGCCGGGGCGAAATTGTCTCGGCGCTGGCCGTGACCGAACCCGGAGGGGGCTCCGATGCCGCCCACATAATGATGCAGGCGCGTCGCGACGGCGATAACTACGTCCTGAGCGGCGAGAAAACCTCCATCTCGTTTTCGTCATCCGCAAGTACCGCACTCGTTCTGGCCCGGACCGGGACGGTGGAACAAGCCGCTCGAGGCGTGAGCGCGCTTTACGTTGATCTCAACTCAGCGGGAGTATCGCGCACGCGCTTTCGCGACATGGGCTCGCGCGCGATCGGGCGTGGCCAGCTTTTTTTCGACGGCGTCCGCGTTCCCGCCTCCGCTCGCATCGGCGCGGAAGGCGCCGGCTTCATCGACGTGATGCAGGGATTCGATTTCAGCCGCTCGCTGATTGGCCTCATGTGCATCGGCGCCGCCGAGCAAAGCGTCGAGGAGACTTGCGCATACGTGGCAGAGCGCCAAGCGTTTGGCGCGCCGCTCGCGCGATTCGAAGGTGTGTCGTTTCCGCTCGCGGAAGCGGCGGTTCGGCTGCGCGCCGCGCGTCTGCTGTGCTACGAAGCGCTGTGGCTGAAGGATCGCGGCGAGCCGCACGGATGGCTCGCGGCGGGCGCAAAGTGGCTCGCGCCCGAGCTGTGCGCCGACGTTTTGCATCAATGCATTCTGCTCCACGGGCATCTCGGCTTCAGCCTCGATCTGCCTCATCAGCAGCGGATGCGCGACGTGATCGGACTTGAGATTGGCGACGGCACCGCACAAATTATGAAGACGATTGTCGCGCGCGAGATTATCGGCAAGACTGCTCGTCCGTACTAGTTCGATTCGAGTGACGATGATGGCCGATTCCGCATTTCTGAAAGCCGTAACGGACGATACTCGATTCGGGCAATCGCCGCGGTAGCCTCATGGCTAAATCGAAATGGCCGATTACCTGGGACGCGCGATGGATTTGGGCCGGGCCTGCGCCGTTACCCGTTTCACCGATCGGCGCGGCCGGAATTCCGCCGAAGGAAACCTGGAATCGGTTCTGCTATCTGCGACGTACCGTTCAACTCGACGCGGTTCCCGCATCGGTTCCCGCGCGAGTGACCGCCGACTCGCGTTTCGTGATGTTCGTCAACGGCGTCGAGGTCGCTCGCGGACCGGCGCGCTCGATACCCGAGCGCCTGGCGTGGACTGAGATCGATCTCGCGCCGTATCTTCGTGCGGGTCGCAACGCGGTTGCGGCGCTGGTGCGCTTTTACGGAGTGCCGGGACCGTGGTGGCGGCCGGCGGCACCGAGTTTCCTGCTCGGCTTCGGATCATTTGCATTCGAAGCTCCCGCCATCGCCGTAATTTCAGACGCGTCGTGGAAAGGTCGCACCGCGCCGTATCGGCAGGACGTCGTGCGCGGTGCCGCGTTGCCGGTGCCGCCAACTGAAATCCTCGACGGCGCCGCGCTTCCCACCGGATGGAACAACGCCGCGTTCGACGATTCCGATTGGCTTCCGGCGGTCGAATTGTCGGCGGGTACTTTTTCGTACAATCGCACTCGAATCCCGGTCGAGCCGTTCACCTCGCCTGAGCCTGACGAGATCGCGCCGCTCACCTCGATTCCGATCGCGTTGAAAGAACTCGCGCGCCGAGGGGTTGCCGCACTTAACAGCGACGACCCGCGCGGCGCGTATCCGACCGCGGAGCTGGCGGCGGACGGTCCCGACACTATCGTAAATTACGATGCGGGAATGATCACGCTCGCGACTCCGTGGACAGTCGCGCGCGGTCCCGCCGGATCTACCGTTGACCTGTATTGCGGCGAGGATGTGCGCGCCGACGGCAGCGCGGAGACGCAGCCGCGCCAATTTGCGATGCGCTACATCCTGCGCGGCGGCGCGGCGGAACGCGTCGAGTCGTACGAGGCGGTCGGTTTCCGCTATTTGTCGATCGTCGCGCGCACTGGTGCGCAAATAGAATCGGCGGGCGCAGTGGAGCGGCGCTATCCGCGCGGCGACGAAGCGCACTTCGAGTGCGACGACCCTGCGCTTAACAAAATCTGGCGCGTCGGTGCCCGCACGCTGGAACTCTGCTCGACCGACGCCTTCATCGATTGTCCCGGCCGTGAGCAGCGCGCGTGGCTTGGCGATTCCTACATCCACGCGCTGTTGACCTACACCACCAACACCGATTGGCGCCTGGTGCGCCGCCATCTGCGAGTCTGCGCGTACTCGCGGCGCGGCGACGGTCTGTTGGCGATGGCGGCCGCCGGCGACATCTCAATTTCATCGACCACCATCCCCGACTACTCGTTGCACTGGATTCGCGCGATCGCCCGCTATTACGAATATTCCGGCGACGCCGCGACGGTGCGCGAACTGATGCCGACCGCCGCCGGCGTCGTCGCGGCCTTCGAGCGCTTTCGCGCGCCGGACGGACTCATTCGCGGGATGCCGGGATGGGTTTTCATCGACTGGGCGATGACCGAGCGAGCAGAAGTAACCGGCGCGCTCGACGCGCTCTACGCCGCGGCGCTCGATGACTTCGCGTCGCTGGCCGAGACCGTCATGGCGGATTCGCATGCTGCCGCCGACGCCCGCGCAGGCGCCGAGCGGACCCGGCGCGCTTTCGACTTGCTCTGGGACGAGGCCGCGGGCGTTTACGTGGACGCCGCCGATCGCAATGGCCCTCGCCGTCGAGTGAGTCAGCAAACCAATGCCATCGCAATCGTCGCCGGATGCGCGCCGCGCGAACGATGGCCTCGAATGCTCGACTACATCCTCGATGAATCGCGGGTCGTCGTCACGCCGACTATTTCCGACAACATTGCCGCGTACCTCAAACAACGAATGGATCCCGCCGAGCACATGAAGTTCGACGTTGAGCATGACGTGGTCGCGGCGCAGCCATTTTTTTCGCACATCCTGCACGACGCGATTGTCCGCGCGGGCCGGCTCGATTCGATCCCCGCACGATGCATGAAATGGTGGCCGCAGATCGAGCGCGGAGACACCGCCTTCGAGGAATATTGGGACGCGCGCGCCGGCTCTGGAAGCCGATGCCACGCATGGTCGGCGACGCCAACCTACGATTTGACAACCTGGGTCCTGGGGGTGAGACCGGCCGCGCCGGGCTACTCGCGCGCGGAAATCGCACCGCGGTTCGGCAAGCTCAGGCATCTCGAAGGCCGCGTCCCGACTCCGCACGGACTAATCGAAGTGAAACTCGATCGCGATGCCGGCGGCGAGATTGCGTTTCCAGATGGCGTCAGCGCCGTCCTGCGATTCGACGACGCGCCTCTCAGCGGCGGCGAGTTCGGCCCGGGACGGCATCGCATTTCCCGTTGACGCATGCCCGTCCGTCAATGCTAAGGATCGGGCGGCGCTGAAAGTTCATGTCCATCCTCAGTCCATATCGCGTGCTCGATCTCACGACCGAGCGCGGCCTTATATGCGGCCAGATGCTCGCCGACATGGGCGCCGACGTGATCAAGGTTGAGCCTGTCGGCGGATCGTCCGCGCGCGGCATCGGCCCGTTCTACAAGGACGCGCCGCATCCCGACCGCTCGCTGTACTGGTGGGCGTACAATCGAAACAAGCGCGCGATCACGCTCGACCTTGAGCGCAACGCCGGCCGCGATCTTCTTGTGCGGCTCGTCCAGCGCGCTGATTTCCTGATCGAATCGTATAATCCCGGCTACCTGTCGCAGCACCTTCTCGGGTTCGCCGATCTCGCGAAAATCAATCCAGCGCTCATTTACGTTTCGATCACTCCGTTCGGACAGGACGGTCCCAAGGCAAATTACGCCGACAGCGATTTGATCGTCATGGCCGCGGGCGGTCCCCTCATTCTCGCCGGCGACGCCGATCGACCGCCCGTGCGCCTGTCCATTCCGCAAGCCTACCTGCACGCATCCGCCGACGCCGCCGTGGCCGCGCTCGCCGCGCATCACGAGCGCGTGCGTTCCGGCCTCGGGCAACACGTCGACGTCGCGGCGCAGCAATCGGTTGCGATGGCGACGCAGTCGAACATTCTAGCGGCGGCCCTCGGCGCGATGGGGGCACGACGAATGTCGGGCGGTGTAAAAATAGGCCCGATCGATCTTCCGCTGGTGTGGCCTGCCAGCGACGGCTACATCGCGATGACTTTTCTGTTCGGCTCGGCGCTGGGCGTGTTCACGGCCAGGCTGATGCACTTCGTTTGCGAGCAAGGCTTTTGCGACGAAGCCACGCGCGACAAGGATTGGATCGCGTACGGCGAGCAGCTATTCAGCGGCGCCGAGCCGCTCGCGGAGTTCGAGCGTGTCAAGCAAGTCGTCAGAAATTTCACCCGCAGCCGTACCAAGGCCGAATTGCTCGCGCTCGCAGTCGAACGCGGATTTCTGATCACCCCGGTCGCCGACGTGGCTGAAGTGGTCGATAGCCCGCAGTTCGCGTCGCGCGACTACTTCCAGACCGTCGAGCATCCCGAACTCGGCGAATCATTCCGCTATCCGGGACCGTTCGCGAAATTCAGCGCGACGCCAATCGAGCATCGATTCCGGCCGCCGACCGTCGGCGAGCACAATTCCGAAATCTACCGTGATGAACTCGGCTTGAGCGAACGCGAGATCGCCGAACTGGCGCGCGCGGAGGTCATCTGATGCCGAACGGCCTGCCGCTCAACGACGTCAAGATTTGCGACTTCATGTGGGTGATGGCCGGTCCGGCGTCAACCCGGATTCTTGCCGACTACGGCGCGACCGTCGTGCGAATCGAGTCGCCCACCCGGGTTGATACCGCGCGCACGCTGCAGCCCTATCGCGCCAACCAACCGGGGCCCGACAACTCTGGTCTGTTCGCCAACTGCAACGCCGGCAAGTTCGGAATCTCGCTAGACCTCGGGAGTCCCGCCGCGCGCGCGGTGGTGCACGATCTGGTGCGATGGGCCGATGTCGTCACCGAGTCCTTCTCTCCCAAGGCGATGCGCGCGTGGGGCTTCGACTACGAATCGTTGCGCAAGGTCAACCCGCGTCTCATCATGTTGAGCTCCTGCCTGATGGGACAGACGGGACCGCTGGCGAAAATCGCGGGCTTCGGCAATATGGCGGCGGCGATTTCCGGGTTTCACAATCTCACCGGATGGCCCGACCGCGCTCCCGCCGGCGTCTTCGGCGCATACACCGATTACGTCGCGCCGCGTTTTACCGCGATGGCGATCCTCGGGGCCCTCGACCATCGCCGCCGCACCGGCGAGGGTCAGTACATCGATCAGTCGCAGGCTGAATGCTCGATTCACTTTCTCGGGCCGGCGATTCTCGACTACACAGTGAACGGCCGGGTCGAACAACGCGTCGGAAATTCCGACGCCGCCTTTGCGCCCCACGGCGTCTATCCCGCCGCCGGTGACGACCAATGGGTCGCGATCGTATGCCGCGACGATGACGATTGGCGCCGGCTGTGCACCGCGATGAACAATGAAGACCTCGCGCGTGACCCGCGCTACGCGTCCGCCGCGGGCCGCCGCGAGCATCGCGACGCGATCGATTCGTCGATCGCCAAATGGAGCCGCGCGCTCGAACGCAGCGTGATCGAATCCCGCCTTCAGTCTCATCGCATTCCCGCTCATCAAGTGCAGAACAGCACCGATGCGTACGCCGATCCGCAGTTTGTCCATCGCGGCCACTTTGTCGCGCTCGAACATCAGACGCTCGGCAAATTCACGGTCGAGGGCCCTCGCGCAAAACTCTCGCGCACCCCGGCCGCCGTTCGCCGCGCTGCACCTTCCCTGGGGCAGGACAATCAACACGTCCTCGAAACCATCCTCGGCTACGACGAAACCCAAATCACTGAACTGGCGGCTTCCGGTGCCCTCGGTTAGCGGCGCCCATTCAGCGCCGGTCGAAGTAACAGTCGCTCATGGCCCATCAAACGAAATTCACCGAGGCTAAAGCTGTGCGTGAACCCTCACGCGGGAGCGGGTTTGCGATCCTTGCGTCCGCGGCCATCGCTGCGGTCATCGCGATCGCGGTGAGTACCGCGTTGTTCGATTGGCGGATGCGTACCGGCTCGTCCGGCACGTCGAATGATATCGCCGCGCTCACGGCGCGCGTCGTCCAGGTCCAGCGCAGTCTCGATTCGACCGGCGACCAACTGGCGGCGCTCGAGGCCAAGGTCGCGCAGACTACCGACTTGACGCTGGCAAGTCTCGGACCTGAATCGCGAGTCCTTCGCCTGGCCGGACTGCCGCCTTCCCCTACAGCTACCGGCAGCGTCGCGCTCAATCGCACTGAGGGCACCGCGATGCTGCAAGTCAGCGGGCTTCCGCCGACGCCCGACGACAAGGTGTACGAGGTCTGGTGGATTGGCGAGAAGCAAGGTCCGTTGAAGGCGGGGTTGTTCGAGCCGTTGAGTCACGGGGCCACGATCGTGTCGCTCGATCTCCCGCCACCGGGTGAGGTAGTGCTCGCGAGTGAGATCACGCTCGAGCCGAGCAGCGGAGTCGGGAAGCCGACGGGCGCGATGTACATGAAGGGCGATTTTCCCCGTCGCTAGCAAGGCGGCTCGATCCAGCGGCCGCTTGAACCTGTCGCTTGCCCACTCGATCAGGTTTCTAGTAATTCGTGATGCGTGTTCATCGGCATCGACCATGTCGCGATCGTCGTTGACGAGCTGGAATCCGCGATTGCGAGTTACTCGCGCGCTGGTTTCACGGTGGTTCGCGGCGGCGCCCATCCGATCGGTACGCACAACGCGCTGATCGCGTTTGCCGACGGCAGCTATTTCGAGCTGATCGCATTTCTCAAGCCGCGGACCGGCCATCCGTGGCAATCGGCGCTCGCGCACGGCGGCGGCATCGTCGATTTTTGCATGGGTACCGACGATCTCGCGGCGGACATCACCGCGATGCGCCGCGCGGGCGCGAAGATTGGCGATCCGTCTCCGCTGACGCGCGATCGTCCCGACGGCTATCGCCTGAGCTGGGTGCTCGCGATTCCCGCGCCTCCGTTCAACGGCCAGGTACCGTTTCTGATCAGGGACGACACGCCGCGCGACGAGCGGGTTCCGCGTGAACGGTCGCATCGCAACGGCGCGACGGGAATCCGCACGCTGACGATCGCGGTGAACGATCCCGGCGCGACCAGCCGCTACTATGCGCGCGTGCTCGGGCGTCCCGGCGCGCCCGTCCAGCGTGCCGATCTTGAAGCCGCGGGCGTCAGCTTCGCGATTGGCCCGAATGAATTGCAGCTACTCGCGGCGAAGACTCGTAATGGACCGACGGCGCAGTGGATTCGTGATCGCGGTCAATCGCCGTTCGAGGTCGTCCTCTCGCCCGCGGGCACCGGCGCGACGACGCTCGATCCCACACTGCTGCAGGGCGCGCGCATAAGGTTCGCGTGATTGCAGTATAGTAGTATCGCCACTCGCGATGCTTCCTTCGAGCAAAATTCCACGAATCGTCGTCGCGGCGACCGGCAGCGGCGTGGGCAAGACCACCGCGACGGTCGCGCTGATTGGTGCGATGCGCGCACGCGGCCTCAAGATCGCGGCGTTCAAGTGCGGCCCCGATTATCTCGATCCCACCTATCACGAACGCGCCGCCGGCGTCCGCTCGCACAACCTCGATGGCTGGATGATGGGTCGGGACGCGGTGGCCGCGACTTTCGCGCGCGCGTCCGCCGGCGCCGACATCGCGGTGATCGAAGGGATGATGGGTCTGTTCGATTCCGCCACGCCGACCGGCGACGAAGGCTCGACCGCCCAGATCGCGAAATGGCTCGCGGCGCCGGTGATCCTCGTCACCGACGCCTCCGGCGTCGCGCGCACTATCGCCGCGGTGGCCGCGGGATTCGCGCGCTTCGATCCGGCCGTTCGCGTAGCCGGCATGATCTGCAATCGCGTCGGTGGGCGTGGGCATCTCGATCTCTTGCGCGCCGCACAGCCCGAAGTTCCGATTGTCGGTGGATTTCCCGCCACTGCGGAACTCGCTTTTCCCGAGCGCCATCTCGGCCTGCTGATGGCCGATGAATCAAACGTGCCGCAACGATTGATCGACGGATGGAGCCGGCTTGCGGCCGAATGGCTCGACCTCGACGCGATTGTCGAGCTCGCGCGCTCGGCGCCCGCGCTCGAAGCGGACCGCAAATCCGCTGCGGATGCGATTGATTCAATTTCGCGGGCGCGCTGCCGAATCGGCGTCGCTTATGACGCCGCATTTCATTTCTACTATGAAGATAATTTGAATCGGCTGCGTTCACTCGGCGCCGAAATCGTCAACTTCTCGCCGATCCGCGATCGCGAGTTGCCCGACGTGGACGGACTTTACTTCGGCGGCGGATATCCCGAGGCGTTCACGCGCGAACTGTCTTGCAATATCGCGATGCTCACGGCGGTCCGCGGCTTCGCTGCCCGTGGCGGTGTCATCTATGCGGAATGCGGCGGCCTGATGTACCTGCTTGATGCGATCCGAACGCTCGACGGCGCGCGATGGCCGATGGCTGGAATCATTCCCGGAGTTGCCGTGATGTCCGACCGGCTGCAGGCGCTGGGCTACGTCGAGGTCGAGACCCGCAGCGACTCGGTTCTCGGTCCTGCGCAAACGCGATTTCGCGGCCATCAGTTTCGCCACTCGAAGCTCGAAGGCGGCGGTCGGATCGAAACCCTATACAATGTAGCGCCGCGATGGGGTGGCGCTCCGTTCGCGGAAGGGTACTGCATCGGAAATGTTCTCGCCTCCTACGTTCACGCGCATTGGGCGTCGAATCCGGCGATTGCGCAGGCGCTTGTTGATGCATGCGTTCGGTCGCGGGTCGCAAGACAACCGGCTGCGTAGCGTCTAGAATTGCCGCCATGAGCAGCGACCGCACCGAACAAAATCGAGGCAAGGAGCGAGCGAAGATTCCCGGCGATTTTCCCGCCGCGCCGCTTACGCTCGAAGGCTACAGCATTCTTCATCAGATGTTCCGCGTACGGCGCCGCGAACTGCGCGCGCTCGACAGTGCGAAGCGCGACGCCGCTATCGACGACGCGTCGAAGCTGTTCGGCGAGATGGCCCGGCGCGAGCACGGTGAGACCGCGCTCTTTTCCGCGCTCGGACACAAGGGCGATCTGATGATCGTCCACTTCCGCAGCGGTTTCGAGGAACTCGCCCACGCCGAACACGCGGTCGCGGCGCTCGCACTCAGCGACTACCTCGAACCCACCACCTCGTACCTCTCGGTGATCGAAATTGGCCTTTACGAAGCGACCGTCGCGCTCTATCGCAAGCTCATCGAACAGGGAATCGGGCCAAATTCGCCGCAATGGAAATCTGAAATCGAGAGCGAGCTTGCGCGACAGCGCGAGAAGATTTCGCCGCGCCTGTTTCCGAAAATCCCCGCGCGGCCGTACTTGTGCTTCTATCCGATGGACAAGAAGCGCGACGGCGCCGACAACTGGTATCGCCTGCCGATCGAGGATCGCCAGCGTTTGATGCACGACCACGGGATGGTCGGGCGGCGTTTCGCCGGCGAGGTGACGCAGATTATTTCGGGCTCGATCGGATTCGACGATTGGGAGTGGGGCGTCGATCTCTTCGCCGACGATCCGATCGTGTTCAAGAAACTCGTTTACGAAATGCGCTTCGACGAGGCCAGCGCGTCCTACGCAAAGTTCGGCCCCTTTTACCTCGGCATCCGCCTCGAGCCGTCCGCCCTCGGCAAACTTTTCTCGATCTGACAAATCTCAGGCGGGCGCGGGCGTGCTTGCGTCGTCGGCGCGCAGCGCCGTCAGCTCGCGGCTGGCTCGCGGCAGAAATACCAGCCCGATCAGCGCGTTGCACAACATGAAAGTCAGCTGCGCCGCGAGGCTGTAGGCGACAATCTTCGCCGGCGTCGCGTTAGTCGAGAAGAACAGCAGCCACGCCGCCTGGCTGGTGCCGAGATGGGCGACCGAAATAGGCAGCGCTGCGGCCAGAAACACCAGCGGCAGAAACAGCATCAGCTTTGCGAACGGAATCGCGATTCCATACAACGCCAGCGCGTAGTACTGCGCGACCACCGATGCGAGAAAGGTCGGCGCCTTGATCGACAGCACCGCCAGGTAGTCGAGCGGGCGCGCCTGGATGAACGTCGCAAGCAGCGCGCCTGCGCGTCCGTTCTCGACCCAGTTGCGAATCCGCGCGCTGCGCCGCGCAACCGCGAAGAAAATCATGACCGCCGCAAGCAGCGCCCAGGCCGCGATGTACACGATGCGCAGAATCGCGACGATCCTGATCTGCGCGGCGCCGGCCGGGGTGTAGAAGATCACACCGAGCGTCGAGAACAGAAAGAGCTGATAAATTTCGAGCAGCGCGATGAACAGCACCGAGCTGAGCGCGCCCAGAAAGGCGATTCCCGCCTTGCGATGCAGGTAGTACGCGACGCCGCCTTGCGCCAGGCTGGTGTTGATCAGCGCCAGCACGTACATGCTCGCGCGAATCGGCAGGATGTCGCGATAGTGCATCCGCGCGTTGAAGCGGCGAACGACCCAGGTCAGGCACGCCGAATCGAGCGCGCAGTAAAACAGCGAGTACGGCATGAACACCGCCAGAAAATCGATCACCGGCACCTGCGACAACGCCTGCTCGACTTTGCGAATCGGGATGCGCCAGAAAATGAGCGCAAAGATCGCGACCGTGCCCAGATACGGAATCGCCTTGCGCCACAGCGGCGTCGCGCGAGCCGCCGGGACGTCATCGCGCGGCATGCCGCCCGAGTCGGGAATCGTGCCGGCGCTCATCCGTCGTTCATCCTCGCTGCGGCGCTGCCCGTCAGCACCTGCTCGCCGCGTTGATTCTCGACGTAGATCTGCAGCTCGACGCGATTCGCAGCTGGATTGACCGAAGCGACCTTCGCGTGCGAGGTCAGCGTGTCGCCGAACAGCACCGGCCTCGTGAGCGACACTTCGATGCGTCCGCCGCGAACGAAGCGCAGCCCGAAGTGGTCCGCCAGGAATTGCGCGATTATCGCGATAGTCTGCTCGCCGCCCGCGATCGGCGCGACGAACCCGGCCTTGCGCGCCGCTTCCTGGTCGTCGTGGATGCCGCGCGGCGGGCGCCGGCGGCGCGGCCCTTCGACGCCTTCCTGGTAGGCCTGCGCTGCGCCCGCATCGAGGCGGTACGGCGCCGAGACCAGCTCAGCGCCGATTAAAAACTCGCGGAACGCCGCGCTCATCGCATCTCTCCCTTGTCGTTCAACAGCACCGACGTGATCGCCTGCCGCACCAACAATTGGTCCGTCGCCGCATCGCGCGATTCATATTCGAGTGTGAAATAAAACTTCCCGCGTTTGCGATAAGTCGCGGCGATCCTGCCCTCGACTTTGACCGACTGCCCAACCCGCATCGGCTCGTGAAACTCGCACCAATGCTTGGCGTGAACGCCGCCCTTGCCGCCCTTCAGATGAGTCGCGATCAGCAGCGCATAGTCCTGCAAGCGCATCGTGGGCGACACGATCGCGCCGGGATTGTTCTCATCCACAATGAATGCCGGATTCGTCGCCCCGACCGCATCCGAAAATGCGCGCGCACGCTCCGGCGTGACGACATAATGAATCGGCCCGAGGCGCATTCCCTCGTGGAGATTCTCCGGACACATCGGAAGTCTCAAGTCTTCGTTCATCGTACCGATTGAACGACCTTAGCAGGCGTGCAAGATTCGGCGAACCGTTCTTTCAGGAAAATGGCTACCAACAAAGTCGATTATGCGCGCAAAGCCCGGGTGCATCTTAGCAAGGCCGACCCGATTCTCGCGCGGATCATCGCCGAGGTCGGCCCGCTGGGAATTGAGCTGCGGCGCGAGCGTTTTCAGGCGCTCGCGCGCGCAATTATTTTTCAGCAGCTCGCGGGCGCGGCTGCCAACGCAATCTACGGCCGCTTCGTCCGACTGTTTCCCGACGTGGAATTTCCGTCGCCGGGGCAGGTGCTGGCCAGGACCGACGCAGAGCTGCGCGCCGTCGGTCTCTCTGAGAAAAAGGCTCTCTACATAAAAGACCTCGCCGCGCATATCCGCGACGGCAAGCTTGATTTCCACCGCTTCCACCGGATGACCGACGAGGAGATCATCGAGCATCTCGTGATGGTCAAGGGCATCGGCCGATGGACTGCCGAGATGTTCCTGATGTTCAACCTCGGCCGGCCCGACGTGATGCCGGCCGGCGACCTCGGCGTCCAGAACGCGATCAAGCGTCACTACCGGATGCGCCAGCGGCCCAATCGCAAGCGCCTGCTGGCGCACGCCGAGCGCTGGCGTCCATACAGAACGGCGGCTGCGTGGTACCTATGGCGCAGCCTCGACATCGTACTGCCCGACGGCGTCGCAAAAGCGCCAGCGAAAAAGCCGACGAAGAAAAAGCAGCGCTGAGATTCGTCCGAGCCACAGGCGCATTTGCCAAAAATCGGAGCGGTATATCAATAGTCCTTGGTTAACAATGAAACTCTTAGGGCGGGATAGCAGCGCTCATTCAAGGACGCTCCGCTCGGCCAGTAATCGGGCAAGTTTCCGCTTAATGCGGGGAGGCCGATCCAGGATTTTCAGAAACTCGTCCCATCGTTTTCCGTCCAGCACGAACGAGCGACGGTCTTCGAGTGTCTCGGCTGTCGATTCGTTGGAATTTGGAAACCCGGCTCTCATCACAAGGCGATCTAAGCATCCGTACATTGTCCGGACAAGTTCACTCGGCCAGCATTGGGTTTGGTTTTGGGAAGCCCAGGCTGGTCAGCGATTGGTCCAGCGCATGGGTGTCATCGGACGGAGCGGGCTCGCGCCCGGTCAGCGCTTCCACGCGGCGGCGCATTTCCTTCAGTTCCTTGTACAGATTGCCGGTCAGGCTGGCGATCACGACGAAGCAAATCCACGGGATTGCCACCAGCGCCACTAGCGTAATCGCGATCATCGTGCGCGACTGCGATTCGGCGCCGTTGGCGACGGCTATCAGCGCCGCATCGTCGAGGCTCATCAGGTCCGCCACGCTCCCTTGCAGATCGCGCAGCTTCGGCTCGAGGCTGTCGTCGCCGGGCGACGCGGTGCGCATCGCGTCGAACAGCGGACGCGCATTGTTGGCGATTTTCTCGATGCTCTCGGCTTGCGCGCGGCTGCCGATGTGCTCGCGCGCGATTTCGATTTCCGAAATGAATCCGCGCTGCTGATCCATCACGATTTGCGAGGCCTCGGGCTGCGTGCGTCCCCAATCCATCTTGTACAGCGCGTTCTCCATACCGGCGGCCGCGCTCGCCGCCGCATATTCGTTCTCGTGGAGTTCGCGCGGCAGAATCCCGAACGCGTGAAAGGCGCCCACAATCACGGCGGCCGCGAGCAGCAGAATCGCCGGCGCAATCGCGGCGATGAAACGGAGCTTGGTAACGATAGTCAGGTTGTTCATGCGGTTTCTTTTTTTCGTTGCGGTCGTTGTCTCAAAGGATGCCCGCGTCGGACGCGAAAACGCAACGCCCGATATGACCCACGCGCCGCGGTATGCAATAATTCGCGCGATGAACTTTGCCGATCGACTTGCACAAACGGCGCGTGACAAACACAGCGTCGTGGTGCTCGGTATCGATCCTCAGCTCGACGTCGCCGGTGCCCCTGGCATCCCGCCCGGTTACACGCTCGCGCGCTTCTGTTGCGAAATCATCGAGGCTTGCGCCCACTCCGCGATCGCCGTCAAGCCGCAGCTTGCCTTTTACGAAGCGCGCGGACTCGACGGGATGCGCGCGTTTTGCAAAGTCGTCAAAACGGCGCGGCGTCTCGGCCTGCTTACGATCGCCGATGCGAAGCGCGGCGATATCGGCACGACCTCGGCCGCCTACGCGGAAGCATTTCTCGGCGATGGCGATTTCAGTTGCGACGCCGTGACTGTGAACCCGTATCAAGGCAGTGACGCGCTGATGCCGTTTATCGCGAAGGTAAAGAACGGCCGCGGCGTGTTCGTGCTGGTTAAGACGTCGAATCCGTCGTCGGGAGAATTTCAGGATCGCAGCGCACCCGATCGGCCCGTTTGGGAATCGGTGGCGGAGCGCGTCAACGGATGGGGCGGCGATTTCATCGGCGCCAGCGGGCTCAGCCCGGTCGGCGCGGTGGTCGGCGCGACCTATCCGGTGCAGGCGCGGCGCGCGCGCGAGTTGATGCCGGCGGCGACGATCCTCGTGCCCGGATACGGCGCCCAAGGCGGGACTGCGGCGGGCGCGGTCGCGTCGGCGCGCGCGGACGGGACCGGATTTATCGTGAATGCGAGCCGCAGTCTGATGTACGCGTATCGAAAGAAAGAGGGCGCCAAGCCGGTCGAAGCTGCCGCCGAATACGCCGAGGCGATGCGGTTGGATTTGAACGCCGCGATCGCCGCGCACCGCAGCCAAAAGTCAGCGCGCAGCGCGTAGGAAACCTAATCGAATGTGAAACCCGCGGTGGGTTTCAAACTTCCTTCGGCATCGACACCGTCGCGAGGGGGGGTGACGCCTGCACCCAGTGTCAGGAAAAGACGCGGGGACGCGCCTTACGCGCGCATCAGCTCGGCTTCGTCGGCGGCGATGGTGGCGTAAACTTCGCGGTCGATCTTGCGATAGCGATCGAGCGATTTTTCCGCCTGCTCTTCATGCCCCTGCGCCTTGGCGAGCTCGTGCATCTCTTTTTCGATCCACGACAGATGCCACGACTCGTCCTTGGTGACCGACTTCAGGACTTCCATCGTTTCGGAATCGACGTTGGGCAGCGCCATGTGCGCGTTGTAGCGGCTCTGCGCGCGCTCTTCGACCACGACCGTCAGTGCGAGCAGGTCGATAATCGTCTTCGGCACCCCGGTGCGCAGGCCCAGCCGGCGCTGGTAGCCGTCGTCGATCAGGATGGGCGCGCCGCCGAGATCCGAGATTCGCTTGGTCCATAGATAGGCGTGGCGGGTTTCATCGGCCAGGTGCGCCGTCATCTTGAGTTGAGACTCGCCGTCCTTCATGTGTGACAGGAGATTGAAAAGCAAACGCGCACCGCGCAATTCGGCGTCGCGATAGAAGCTGAAGATAAGAATCTGCTTGTCCGCCGGGGACATTCCCGTGAAATTCATCGTTCCAAGTGATGCGCTCAATACCCAATCCTCCCGTCAGCCGCCAGCACCCGACGACCAATTGGCTAATGGTATCAGATAAGACGGTTGCGCGTAACTTATGCGATCCGTCCCACAGGGTCAATAAAATGCCCCCGTTACATTAGCCCGGGTACTCGTCCGTGGAGTACGCCCCATTATCGCGAAGGTTGCGAATCGCCGGCGTTGAGAACAACTTATTTGAATGCCTTCACCGGATGTTTACTGGCTCGCGTTGAGACGAGCGCGCGGGGTAGGTCCGCGCACCTGCAAGCTGCTTATAGAAAAGTTCGGCGCGCCTGAGAAAATATTCCAGCTTAGCGCCGACCAAATTGCGGCCGCCGGCGTGCCACGCAACACCGCGCACACCATCGCCGAGTTTCGTGATTTCGAGCCGCTCGAAAAAGAACTGTGCGAGCTGCCCAACCTCGGCGCGCGCCTGGTCAAATGGACCGACGCCGACTATCCACCCAACTTGCGCCAAATCGCCGACCCGCCGCCGTTCCTGTTCGTGCGCGGCACCGCATCGTTGACCGATAGCACCTGTATCGCAATCGTCGGCGCGCGCGCCGCCAGCGACATCGGCCGCCGCATGGCGCAGCGGCTGGGCCTCGAGCTTGCCGCCAAGGGCTTCACCGTGGTCAGCGGGCTGGCGCGCGGGATCGACGGCGAGGCGCATCAGGGCGCGCTCGACGCGCACGGCAAAACAATCGCGGTGCTCGGATGCGGCGTGGACGTCATCTACCCCAGTGAGCATCGCAAGCTGGCCGACGAGATCATCGCCAGCGGCGGCGCGCTCATCAGCGAGCTGCCGATTGGAGCGCCTCCGCTGGCCGAGAATTTCCCCACTCGCAACCGCATCCTGTCAGGTCTCTGCCTCGGCGTCGTGATCGTCGAGGCGGCGGAAAAGAGCGGCTCGCTGATCACTGCGCGGATGGCGCTCGAGCAGGATCGCCAGGTATTCGCCGTCCCCGGCAGCCCGCTCAGCGGCAAGACTCGCGGCAGCAATCGCCTGCTGAAGGAGGGCGCGAAACTGGTCGAATGCGTCGAGGACGTGATCGAGGAGCTCGCGCCCCAGATGGCCGGTCGGTCACCCGCGGCCGCCAGGGTGCCGTCAGCTGAATCAGCTCGGACGCCGCCAACGTCTAATACAGAGGCAAGCGCTGTAGTAGCACCGCTTGTTCAGGCGCCCATAGATGCCAAGGCTCCCGAAGGAGCCCTCGATAGCAGCATGGCTATCTTAAATAATCTAAAAGATTCTGAAAGACTCCACGTTGACTCGATCATCGAGTCCTCCGGGCTCAATGCGCAAACCGTGCTTAGGTTACTTTTGGAACTCGAACTCGAAGGTCGCGTCACCCAGCATCCCGGCAAGCTTTTCTCGCTTGCATAACTCTGGCAGGGTGTAAGCCCTGTAGTATAGGGGATTTTGGCTGGCGCGAAACCTGCGTGGGGAACGGGAGCCTTGGAGGCGCCTAAATCGGTGGCAAAAAATCTCGTAATCGTCGAATCGCCCGCAAAGGCGAAGACAATAAAGCGCTACCTCGGCAGCGACTATCAGGTCATGCCCTCGGTCGGCCACGTCGTGGACCTGCCCAAGAGCAAGCTCGGGGTGGATATCGAGCACAATTTCGCGCCCGACTATGTCGTAATCAAGGGCAAAGAGAAGGTAATCAGCGAGATCAAGACCGCCGCCAAGGGCAAGGATAACATCTACCTCGCCAGCGACCCCGACCGCGAAGGCGAGGCTATCGCGTGGCACATCTCCGAGCATCTCGGCAAGACCAAGTCCAAGGTCAGCCGCGTGCTGTTGCATGAAATCACGTCCGCCGCGGTCAAGGAGGCGGTCGCCAATCCCTCGAAACTCGATCGCCACCTGTTCGACGCCTACCAGGCGCGCCGGGTGCTCGATCGGCTGGTGGGATATAAGCTCAGCCCGCTTTTGTGGGACAAGGTCAAGCGCGGCATCAGCGCCGGGCGGGTGCAATCGGTTGCGCTCAGAATAATCGTCGATCGTGAGCGCGAGCGCGAAGCCTTCCGCGCCGAGGAATACTGGACGCTCGACGCCCGCCTCTCAGGCAAAAATCCGCCGCCGTTCAAGGCGCGGCTCTACAGCTACAAAGACGAGCGCATCGACAACAAGGCGTACAAACTGCCCGAAGCGCAGGCCAGGGAAATCATCGCGGCCGTCGAGCAGTCGCCATTCACTGTAAAAAGCGTCGAGCGCAAGGAAGTCCGCCGCAGTCCCGCGCCGCCGTTCATCACCTCGCGCCTTCAGCAGGAGGCCTCGCGCAAGCTCTACTACCAGCCGCGCCGCACGATGCAGATTGCGCAGAAGCTGTACGAAGGCGTCGAGTTGGGCGAGGAGGGCGCGGTCGGCCTTATCACTTATATGCGCACCGATTCGCCGCGCGTGTCGGATCAGGCGCTCGAGAGCGTCCGCAACCATATCGGCGCGCGCTACGGCAAGGAGTACATCCCCGACCAGCCGAATTTTTACAAATCCGGCAAGCAGTCGCAGGGCGCGCACGAAGCGATTCGCCCGACCGCCGTCGAGCGCGACCCCGAGTCGATCGCGCGCTTCCTCGACAAGGACATGCTCGCGCTCTACACGCTCATCTACAACCGCTTCGTCTCGAGCCAGATGATGCCGGCGGTGTACGACCGCACGACGGTTGATATCGAATCGGCCGACGCGATTTTCCGCGCCACCGGCCAGGTGATGAAATTCGACGGCTTCATGCGCGTATATATCGAAGGTCAGGACGAAGTTTCTGGCGATGACGAAGAGGGCACGCTGCCGATGCTCGACGATGGCGAGGCGCTAACCCTGCTGGGATTGGACCCTGAACAACACTTCACCCAGCCGCCGCCGCGCTACACCCAAGCCACGCTGATCAAGGTGCTCGAAGAGCAGGGCATCGGCCGCCCCTCGACCTACGCCGCTATCATGACCAGCATCCTGCGCGTCGAGTACGTCGAAGAGGACGAGAGCAAGCGGATGCGTCCGACGTTGCTTGGGCGGGTCGTCAACGACATGCTGGTGAAAGCGTTCCCCGACATTCTCGAATCCAGCTTCACCGCGCAGTTCGAAGAGGACCTCGACAAGGTCGAAGAGGGCGCCGAGAACTGGGTCAAGACCATGAAGCGGTTCTACGGACCGTTCGCGAAGGACCTGGCGGACGCGAAAAAGAAAATGCCCGAGGTCAAGCACAAGGGACTCGCCACCGAGCTCAAATGCGAACTCGACGGCGGCGACATGGTCATCAAATGGGGGCGCAACGGTGAGTTCCTCGCCTGCTCGAACTACCCCAAATGCACCAACACCGGCGAGATCGCGCGCGACGACCAGGGCAACATCACGATGAAGGCGCCGTCCGCGCCGGTGCCATCGGACGAAGTCTGCGAGAAATGCGGCAAGCCGATGGTTAAGCGCCGCTCACGCTTCGGCGAATTCCTGGGATGCTCGGGATATCCGGACTGCGACGGAATCAAGCGCCTGCAATCCGACCCGGTGAAGACCGGCGTCGCGTGTCCGGAATGCAAGGAGGGCGAAATCCTCGAGCGCCGCAGCCGCCGCGGCAAAATCTTCTTCGGCTGCGGCCGCTATCCCAAGTGCAAGTTCGCGGCATGGAACAAAGTCGTGCCGCAGCCGTGCCCTTCGTGCGGCGCGAATTACCTGGTCGAGAAGGACTTGAAGCGCACCGGCGTCACCTGGCAATGCGCCAACAAGGAATGCGGCTACAAGGCGCCCGCGCCCATCGCCAGCCAACCTGAATCGGCGCCCGCCTCGACGCCGCCCGCATAGCGCTTCGTCTTCTGCTGTTTTCACCGTGTCGGATTCACGCAGATCCGCCGATCGCATCGTCCACCCCTTCCTGCGAGTTTCGCTCGCATCAGTGGGGCGGGCCGCCGTGCCCGCCATCTTAATCCTGACAATGATCGCCGGATTCGCACCGCCCTCTTATGCCGACGCTCCGGTCGTCGTGACCCCTCATCAGGAGGAGACCGTCGCTCCCTACGTCGCGCGCGTCTATTTCGACGCGAAGGCGAAAGACGGCAGCGACGCCTACTTCGAGATTCTGAAAAACGACAAGCCGGTCTATATCCAGAAAGCAAAGGGGAAGGGCGAGAAGTTTTTCATCGGCCCGATGTACAAAGACGATCCCGACGCGCCGCTGATCAAGATGGGGATGGACATCACCGGCGACGGGCAGCCCGATCTGGTGGTTTCCGAGTGGCTGGGCGGTGCGAATTGCTGCCTGATATTTCACATCTTCGAAATCGGCCCAACCTTCAGAAAGCTCGGCACCATCGACGCCGAGTTCGGCGACTCGGGACCGCACTTTCTGCATCCGGACAAGGACTCGAAAAGCACCGGACTGGCGATCCAGGTTCACGACTGGACCTTTGCCAACTGGAACACCGATTTCGCCGACTCGCCGGCGCCAAAAGTTATCCTGCGCTTCAGCGGCGATACGTACCGGGTCGCGCCCGACCTGATGCGCAATCAGAAGCTCGACGCCGCCGACCTCGCGGCGCGCGCGGCCGAGGTCAAGCGCTACAAGCCTGGCGCCAAGGGTGGCGTGTGGCCGCATGCTGAAGTCTCACCGCAGCTTTGGGGAACGATGCTCGATTTGATTTACAGCGGGCGCGCGAATGAGGCGTGGAAGTTTCTCGACACCGCGTGGCCGCCGAAGGTGCAGGGCAAGGAGATCTTCGCACGCGACTTTCGCGCGCAACTCTCCAAGAGTCCGTACTGGTCCGCAGTCAAGGCGATGAATGAGAACCCTTTATCTTCGCCGACATCTCTTCCAACCGCCGGCGGATAAATCTGCGCTCCGGTGCGCTGCCAACCCGAGCCAGCGCCGCGCGATAGGATTCCGCCGCCTCGCTCCAGCGTCCCAGCCGCCGCAATAAATCCGCGCGCGCCGACCACATCAGGTAGTAGTCGCGCAGCTCGCCGCTCGCCGCGATCTCGTCGATCAGCGCGAGGCCGGTGGCGGGACCGTCCGCCATCGCAATCGCGACCGCTCGATTCAACTCGATCACCGGCGACGGACGGATTGCGATCAGGCGCGCGTAGAGATTCGCGATCGCACGCCAATCGGTAGCGGCCGCGCTTGCCGCGCGCGAATGCACTGCCGCGATCGCGGACTGAATCGCATACGGCCCGTGCGTCTCGCCAGTAATTGCCGCTTCTGAATGAGTGAGCCCTTCGGCTATCTGCGCACGATCCCAGCGCGCGCGATCCTGCTCCTCGAGCAGCACTATTTCGCCGCGCTCGTCGATTCGCGCATCGCGCCGCGCGTCATGCAGCAGCATCATCGCGAGCAATCCGCGCGGCTCGGCCTCGGCCGGCATCAGCGCAGCCAGGATACGCGCGAGGCGAATCGCCTCCGCGCAGAGATCGGTTCGCAGCAGTCGTTCGCCGGAGCTGGCCGCATAGCCTTCGTTGAAAACCAGGTAGATTACCGCCATCACGGCGTCCAGACGCTCGGCCAGCAATTCCGCCGACGGCATCTCGTAAGGAATCCGCGCCGCGCGAATCTTGCGCTTGGCGCGCACCAGCCGCTGCGCCATCGTCACCGGCGCCGTCAGAAACGCGCGCGCAATTTCCTCGGTCGTGAGGCCGCACAACGTGCGCAGCGACAGCGCGACCCGCGCGTCGTCGGCCAGCGCGGGATGGCAACAGGTGAAGATCAGACGCAGCCGCTCGTCGGGCAGCGCGCCCGCCCCTTCGATCTCTTCGCCGTCACAGCCGCTCTCAGCCATGCGGATCAATTCCTCGCGGCGATCGTTGAACCGGCGCTGCTTGCGCAATCGATCGATCGCCTTGTGCCGCGCGACTCCAATGATCCACGCCCGCGGATTCTCCGGCAGGCCGTCGCGATGCCATTGCTCGACCGCGCTTGCGAACGCTTCCTGCGCCGTGTCTTCGGCCAGATCGAAATCGCCGAGCACGCGGATGAGCGTGGCGAGTATTCGCCCGAACTCCTCGCGATAGAAGCGCTCGATACCGGCAGCGGTGTTATCCATCGGCAAGTCCGTCCGATGGCAGGCTAGCCGCATGCCACACATGCCGCTACCGCGGACTCACTCGTGATACACCCACCAGCATCCGTCAACTGGCCGGACTTCGATCGCGTCGCCATCGCGCGGAGCCAACTTGTTCGCCCACACGATTGCCTCGTCCATCGACGCGCACGCGACCAGGTTGAATCCCCCCGCCACTTCCTTGGTTTCCGCAAACGGCCCGTCCGTCACGACGCGGGCGCCGTTTTTCCATCGAATCGTCTTTGCCTGCTCGGAAACCTGCAAGCGCGCGCCGACCCAAAGTCCGGGTTCCTGATCCAGCATCGATCGATTCGCCACGTATTCCCCACCGACGCCCTGATGCTGCCGCATTATCTTCGTGCGCTCGCTCTCCGGGATGCTGAGCGCCGCGCGCTCGTCCTCGACTGACGTGAGCATGAAAATCTTCGACGCCGCCTGCCCGCGCGTCTGCGAGATCCACCAGAACTCGCGAACCGGGCGCACCTCGCCGACGTGACTCTGATGCGCATGCTCGAAGCTGCCGAACACGAGCGCTTCTTCGAGCGAGTCGAAGTCGATTATGTCGAAGCCGCCGACCAGTTCCTTGGTTTCAGGGAACGGCCCGTCGATTTGCAGATGCTTGCCGCCGCGATTCTTCACGGTGACGGCCTCAGGAGCGAGTCCAACGCCAACAAATATCAGCCCGCTTCTTCCGGCCATTACTCGCGCGCGCAGCAGCTCATTGAGCTTCTGCTGGTGGTACCGGACGCGCCGGTTCATTTCGTCCGCGTCGATTTGTCTCGATTCTCCGCGCGGCTCCGCGCCCGTGATCATGTACTTCATCGGAATTGCCCTTCGCGGCTCGCCTACATGTCGATCTTTCGGACCGGCCGCACTTCGATCGAGCCGTGCTTCGCCCCTGGAATTTTCGCTGCAATCGAAATCGCTTCGTCGAGATCCTTCGCCTCGACCAGGTAATATCCGCCCAGCTGCTCCTTGGTCTCCGCAAACGGCCCGTCGGTCACCACGGTCTTGCCGTTGCGCACGCGCACGGTGGTGGCCGTCGTGGTTTGCTCGAGCGCATTGCCACCCTTGTTCTTCCCGCTCTTCGTCAAGTCCTGGGTGAACGCCATGTATCCTTGGAAAATTTCACCCTGTTCGGCGGCGCTCATTTTCTTCCCATCCGCCTCGCTGTTGTAGATCAAAAGCATGTATTCCATCGCTTCTCTCCTTGTTGCCCGTTTTGGGTTTTCACCTGATAGTCGAACGGCGAAACGCTGGATCGACATCCCGGTTTACACGGCCGCCGAAAAACGCCACGATCGCCTTTCGCCGCATTTACGCCATGAATGAGATCCACCAGGTAACTGTCGTTGGAGCGGGACTCGCGGGCAGCGAGGCTGCGCACCAGCTCGCGCGAAGAGGAATCCGCGTGCGCCTGGTCGAGATGCGTCCGGTCAAGATGACCGAAGCTCATCAGACGGCGGATTTTGCGGAATTGGTCTGCTCGAATTCGCTGCGCAACGATTCGATGGACACCGCGGTCGGTGTCCTGAAAGAAGAGATGCGCCGGCT
Source organism: uncultured delta proteobacterium (assembly GCA_963717005.1). GTDB lineage: Bacteria > Desulfobacterota > Binatia > Binatales > Binataceae > Binatus. The sequence continues at coordinate 980,211 of OY970324.1, read as the reverse complement.
CGGTTCGCTCGTTATAGCTTCTGCCGATCGCGCGCGGGTGCCGGCGGGCTCCGCGCTCGCCGTCGATCGCAATGATTTCTCGCGCGCCATCACCGCCGCGCTCGAGGATCATCCGATGGTCGAGATCTCGCGCGTCGAGGCATGCGAGATACCGGCCGGTCTGACAATTCTCGCCACTGGTCCGCTCACCAGCCCGGCGCTCGGCGAATCGCTGAATAAATTGATCGGTCCGCGCAACTTGTACTTCTACGACGCGATTGCGCCGATCGTCGCCGCCGATTCGGTCGATATGAGCGTGGCGTTCATGGCCTCGCGCTATGGCAAAGGCGGCGACGACTACATCAACTGCCCGATGACCGAAGCGCAATACGAAGCCTTCGTCGCCGCCGTGATGGAGTCTGAAAAAATCGAACTGCATCCGTTCGAGAAGCCGGTTTATTTCGAGGGATGCATGCCGATCGAGGAAATGGCGCGGCGCGGTCCGATGACGCTCGCGTTCGGCCCGATGCGCTCGGTCGGGCTCTCAGAGCCACGCAGCGGCCGCCGTCCGTTCGCGGTCGTGCAGCTCAGGCAGGACGACGCCGAAGGCCGCATCTACAACATGGTCGGCTTCCAGACCAAGATGACCTACCCCGAACAGCGCCGCGTGCTGCGCATGATCCCGGGACTCGAGCGCGCCGAGTTCGTGCGCCTCGGCTCGATCCATCGCAACACCTTTGTCGATTCACCGCGCCTGCTACGCCCCACGCTCCAGCTCAAAACGCGCGACAATTTGTTCCTGGCCGGCCAGATGGTCGGGGTCGAAGGCTACGTCGAGTCCGCCGCCGCTGGATTGCTCGCAGGCATCAACGCCGCGAACCTCGTGCTGAATCGCGAACTGGTAGTGCCGCCGCCCGAGACCGCGGTCGGCTCGCTGGTAGCGTATATCACCGATTCCACGCGGCGCGATTTTCAACCGATGAACGCGAACTACGGCCTGATGCCTGACTTGAAGATTCGTGCGCGCGGCCGTGACAAGAAAATCGCGATGGGCGCCCGCGCGCTCGCGGCGCTCGGCGAATGGATCGATCGCAATCAAATCGAGCCGCCCGCATCTATGGCTGCGGGCGAAGTTCGGCTATAGAAAATCGCTGGAGGTCCTGTCGATGACCAAAGCGGAATTGATTGACACGATCGCGCGCTCCACCGATCAGCCCAAGAAGCAGGTCGCCGCAACCCTCGACCTCGCCTTTGAACAAATCGCGCGCTCGATTCGCAGGGACAAGCGCTTCTGGGTGCCCGGCTTCGGTACTTTTTCCGTGCGCCGCCGCAAAGCTCGCGCGGGCTTCAATCCCCGCACCAACGCGCCGATGACCATCGCGGCGTCTCGCACCGTAGGCTTTCGACCCGCTCCCCAGCTAAGGAAGGGTCTCTGACGACGGCCGCACCCAAAGCCAACGAGCGCGATCAGCTATCCGCTGGTGCGCTCGATCGACCGACCTCCCGCCCGATCGTTTCATTCCGTGCGTTGAGTCTCATCCTGCTCATCGTCGCGCTCGCGGCGGGCGGCGCCTTGCGCTTCGCCAATCTCGGCGCGCTCGAGCTGTCGCCCGACGAGGGCGCGTCGTGGGCCGCCGCCTCCGCTCCGACCGCCGCCGAAGTGATCGCACGCCAGCCGTCCCTCAACCCCGGCGAGCTGCCAATTCATGACCTGATGTTGCACGGATGGATCGCGCTCTTCGGTTCGAGCGTGGCCGCGATGCGCTCGTTGTCGGCGGGGTTCGGCGTCATCTCGATCTTGCTGGTCTATCTCCTGGTGTGTGAACTGTTCGAGCGCGGGACGCTCGGCCGCGACGAGGTCAGGATAGTTGCGGGGCTCAGCGCTCTGGTCTTCGCCGTGAATCTTGTCACGATCAAGTACTCGCGCGAGGCGCGGATGTATCCGTTGATGCTTGCGGCGATTGTCGCGCAGGTCACGATGTTCCTGCGCGCGCTGCGGATCGGCGGACTCGCGAACTACGCGGCGGTTGCGGTACTGACAGCGCTCGCTGTCGCCTCGAACTTCACCGCCGCGCTGATACCCGCGAGCGAAGGCCTGTGGCTGATTTATATAATCGCGCGGGCGGGACGGCGCCCCGGCAACCCGAACGCGCGGCGCGCATGGACAATCGCGATAGCGCTCGCGGCGGCGGGTTTGATTCTCGTGCCGAAACTTTTTTCGCCGCTGCACGCGGCCTCGGCGGGCAGTCTCGGCCGCTGGCGCAAGCCGCCCGCCTGGTACGAGCCCTTCGCGCTCTTCAACAAGGCCACCGGCAGCTTCGCATTCCCGATCCTCGCATTGTCGGCGATCTGGGGCGCGATCCGCGGATGGCGCCGCGGCGCGCGCGACTCGATCGCCTTCGCGCTTCTGTGGATGTGGGCGCCGCCGTTGATGATGCTCGCCGCTTCGTACACAATCGCGCCGGTGTTCGTCGAGCGTTACGCGCTGTCGTGCTTCGTTCCGTTTTTCATCCTGGTCGCGCTGGGAATTTTCGAATTGCCCGGCGGCCTCGTCCGCATCGGAGCGCTCGCGCTCGCAATCGCATTCTCGCTCGGCCATATCGCTTCGTACGATCGCAAGCCGCACGACGCGCAATATCGCGAAGCAATCGCGCTTGCCGACTCCGCGCTCAAGCCGGATGAGGTCATGACCGTTGTTCCGTCGTACGCGATCGAGGTGCTGCGATACTATCTTCCGGCCAATCAACTCGATCGCGCCGTTCGCTATGACCCGTCCGCATCGACGGCCGCTGTGTTGATTCTTGGCGATCAGAACCTCGCACCGGGTGATGCCCGGTCATATAAAAAGGACTATCCACAAACGGTCGCGCGGCTGCGCGGCGTAACTGTGCTCCGAAGGTGAAATTGCAATGAGTGATCAGAGTGCCGAAGACCTGAAAATTAAGAGCCAGCAGAAGGCCGCGTGGAACGACAGCGCCGAGGGCTGGAAGCGATGGTGGCCGACCTTCGAGCGCGCCGCTCAGACTGTCAACGATCGGCTGGTCGAGCTGGCCAACGTCCGCCCCGGCAGTCGCGTGCTCGATATCGCAACCGGCAGCGGCGAGCCCGCGCTGACCGCCGCGCGCGCCGCCGGACCATCGGGACGCGTCGTCGCCGTGGACATGTCGCCCGGGATGCTCGCGATCGCGCGCGAGCGAATCGCCGCGGCGGGCCTGACCAACGTCGAACTGGTCGAGTCCGACGCCGAGGCGCTCAAGCTCGACGCGCACTCGTTCGACGCCGTGCTCTGCCGATGGGGCCTCATGTTCATGCCGGACCTCGACGGCGTCGTGCGCAAGCTGCATCGCGCGCTCAAACCCGGCGGGCGTTTCGCGACGGCGGTCTGGTCGGTGGCGGACAAGGTGCCGATGTGCGGCCTCGCACGCGACGCAATCCAGCGAATCACCGGCGTCGCGCCGCCGCCAAACGCGCCCAATCCGACCAAGCTCGCGGACACCTCTATTCTAGAGCGCGCGCTCACCGGGGCCGGCTTTCGCGACATAACAATCGAACGGCTGATCGTGACGTTCGACTTTCCGTCGGCCGATGCATTCGCCGACTTCCGCGGACAGATCGGCGGCACCCGCGCGATGCTCTCGAAGATGCCCGCCGACGTTGCCCGCCAGGTGCGTGACGCTGTCGTCGCCTCGGCGCGCGAATATGCGACCGCCGCGGGCGCCGTGCGCCTCAGCAACGAGACGATCTGCTTCGGCGCGCGAGCATAGCCGGATACCGCTGTGACTGGTGCCCCCGCGCGCGTCTCGCTATTTCGCTACTCGCCCGCGCTGGTGTTGTTCGCAATTGTGATCGCGGACGCGCGCCAGCTAAGCGATCCCGATCTCTGGGGACACGTCCTCTGGGGCCGCGAACTGCTCGCGCACGGCTCGCTGCCGCGCGGCAATCCGTATTCGTACTCGGCGCCGGGCTACTTGTGGCTGCGGCACGAATGGCTGAGCGAAGTCCTGATGGGCACGCTCTTCAACCTGTTCGGACCGTTCGGCCTGAAGCTGCTCAAGTTCGCTTGCACCGCAGGCACGGTATGCTTCGTGGTTCTGGCAATGTCAGAAACCGCGGCACCCGCGTTCGTGCAGGCGCCAATCCTGCTGATAGCATCGCTGATTCTGTTGCCGGCGATGCAGTTCCGGCCGCAGCTATTCGATTTCCTGGCGCTGTCCGCGATTATCGCGCTGCTCAGCCGCCACAACTGGCGCGGTTCGGCGCCGCTCTGGATTGCGATTCCACTCGTGGCTATTTGGAGCAACTTTCACGGCGGATTTTTTGTCGGCATCGGCGTGATCGGCCTTTACGGCGCGACTGTCCTGCTGGCCGACGTCGCGGACGGCCGCGGGCCGCGGCGCGGGCTCGGCATCATTGCGATTACCGCCGCCGCTGCCGCTTCGACGTTGTGCACGTTTCTGATCCCACCCGCGCGCGACACCTGGTACACCCTCATCCGCTCGATCATGAACCCGATGACGCACTACGCGATCGAGGATTGGAAACCGCTGCTCGCCGCCTTGACCTCGGCGCCCACCGGCAGCGTCGCGCAGAAGTATTTCGTCGTGGTGCTGCTCTTCTTCGGCGCGGCCGTCGCGTCGGTGCTGCTTAGGCCGAAAGGTGCGGACGCGCCAATGGTCGCGGTCGGCGCGTTACTGCTCGCGTCGGCGTTCGCGGCCGAACGCAACATCCCGATTGCGGCGATTACGATTGCGCCCGTGTTCGCCTGCCATCTCGGCTTGCTCGTCAGACCGCGCGATTTCAGTGCGCCTGCTGCGAGCGCTCGCGAGGTGCCGCGCGCGGGACGATTCGCCATGGAAGTTCTCATCGCGGTCGTCGCGATTGCGTTCGCACGGTTTGACGGAGTGCTGACGCCCGGAATCAACGCCAATGGAAACCCCGCGCACGCCATCGAGTTCATGAAAGCTCACGGGCTCGAGGGTAATGTGCTGGCGGAGTATCGATGGGGCCAGTATGTAATCTGGCACGGCGCGCCCGGCATGAAAGTTTTCATCGACAGCCGCTATGACCTTGCCTATCCTCCCGCAGTGGTCTGGGACTGGTTGAAGCTCGCCAATAACCTCGACGGCGCATCGCATACGCTGGCGGCCTATCCGCATGATTTCGTCCTGCTCGCCAAAAATTCGCACGCCGTGACACTGATGGACTCCAACCGCGATTGGCGCCTCGTCTATAGCGACGACACCGCACGCCTCTACGCGCCCGCCAACTCGCCCGCTGCACACCTCGACGGCGTTCCGTTCGCCGGCGCCGGCGGGCCCGTGTACTTCCCGTAACCTCATGGCGGCAGATCACGATGACTGACGGTCCAACCCGCGTCTCGCTATTTCGCTACTCGCCGGCGCTGGTCCTGTTCGCGATCGTGCTCGCCGACTTCCGCCAGCTTAGCGACACCGATCTGTGGGTCCATCTTCTGGCTGGGCGTGAACTGCTCGCGCACGGCTCGCTGCCGCCCAACAATCCCTACACGTACTCCGCGCCCGGCTTCCACTGGCTGCACCATGAATGGTTGAGCGAAGTTGTTATGAGCTTCCTGCTCGACCATTTCGGGCCGTTCGGCCTGAAGCTGCTCAAATTCATCTGCACCTCGGGCACCATCTCGTTTATCGTTCTGGCCGAGTCCGAGACCGGCGCGCCGGCCGTCGTACAGGCGGCAATCCTGCTGGTCGCGGCATTGATGCTGGTGCCGGCGATGCAGTTCCGGCCGCAGATCTTCGATTTTCTGTCGTTGTCGGCGATTGTCGCGCTGCTGTGTCGTGACAATTGGCGCGGCTCAGCGCGCCTGTGGCTTGCGGTTCCGATCGTGGCGCTGTGGTGCAATTTTCACGGCGGCTTCTTCATGGGCCTGGTCGCGCTTGGCGTTTACGGAGCGGCGACGCTGCTGCAAGACCTTTACAGCGGACGCGATCCACGTCGCGGGTTCGTCATCATTGCGATTACCGCCGCCGCTGCCGTATCTACTCTGTGCACCTTTCTGATCCCGCCCGCGCGCGAAACCTGGTACACGCTGGTCTCCTCGATCATGAACCCGGCGACGGCCGGCACCATCGTGGATTGGAAGCCACTCATCGCCTCGCTGACGGTCGCGTCGGCCGGCAGCCTCGAGAAGAAGTATTACGCCCTTGCGATTCTCTTTTTTGCTGCCGCGGCCCTATCTGTAATTCTCAAGCCGAAGGGCAAAGACACGCCGCTGATTGCGGTCGCGGCGGTAGTGGTCGCGTCGGCCTTCGCCGCTCAGCGCAATATCGCGCTCGCTACGATCGCGATTGCTCCGGTATTCGCCAATCACCTTGGCCTGCTGCTCCGGCGCTCCAAGGTCGCCGATCCACATCCCGCAAGCACTCGCGCGACCTCGCGCGCAGGCTGGTTGGTCGTTGAAATCGCGATCGCGCTCTGCGCCATCGTGGTCGCCCGGTCGAGCGGGATTCTGCGTCCCGGGATCGACGCAACCGGCTATCCCGCCGCCGCGCTCAACTTCATGAACAGCCGCGGGCTCACCGGAAACGTGCTGTCCGATTACGGATGGGGTGGCTATGTCATTTGGCATGGCGGGCCGGGCGTGAAAGTATTCATCGACAGCCGCTACGACCTGGGTTATCCGCCGGAGGTGATTCGCGACTTTATCAAGTTCGACGAAAACAAACCCGGCGCCGCGCACATTCTCGACGCCTATCCGAATGCTTTCGTCTTGATCCGGCGGCAATGGCCTACGGTAAAGTTGATGGATTCCCAACCCGGCTGGCGCCTCATCTACAGCGACAACGTCGCCCGCCTCTACGCACCCGCAAACTCCCCCGCCGCCCACCTCGACGGCGTCCCGTTCAAAGGCATCGAAGGACACGTATCGTTCCCATAACTCAACGGCTTTACCGGTACGAGTGACACTTAGACACGTCATCACGGGGTGCTTGAAACTATCACGCGACATAGCTATCTTGTTGCCGTTGTGGAATCGCCTACCCTGGGGGGGTCGATGAAGGTCGAGGACGCATTGCGAAAAATCGCACTGTTGCGCAGGGTTAGCGACGATAAAGGAGCCTTGGCATCAGAGCGGGAGACCGCCCACCGCTTGCAGAAGATGCTGATGGAGCGGTACGCGATCAAGGCTCAGGAGGTCCCTGAGGCCCCATCGACGTCACCCTTTCGCTTACACTGGGATTACTGGCGGGAACTGCTCAACGAGTTCGACCTGGACTTGACCCATTTTGGCGGTCGCGGCAGCGCCAAAATAGGCGGCAACCTGATCGCTTACATCAGGCTGGCTACCAATCAATGGTGGATCGAAGAGAAGACTCCGCGCGGATGGAAACCCACCGTTCGCGACAATGGCCTCGATTCGCTGCGCGCTTACCTTAAAGAGCACGCGCCCAAGACCTACTCCTTCTCGACCGCCGATCGCCGCAACCGCTAGCGCACTCTCCTACCGCCTCAAATTCTCGCTCGAGCCAGCCTTGACGCCCGACGCGTGCGAGCACTGGAAATGCACCGTCAGTGTGGTAAGTAGAGTGATCGCCAGGGCGTTCGCGCGAGCTTAAATTTTTCGCGCGCGCCGCCAACACTATCGCCACACTCAAGGAGCATTCAGAATGAAAGCCGCCGTTTTTCACGGGCCCAAGCTGCCCCTCAGTATCGAGGATGTCGAACTCGACAAACCGCAGGACCGCGAAGTCCTTATCAAGACCGTCGCCAGCGGCGTATGCCATAGCGACCTGCATTTCGTTGACGGTTTCTATCCGTACCCCGCGCCCGCGGTCCTCGGCCACGAGGCTGCCGGCATTATCGAGGAAGTCGGCAAACAGGTGACCTACGTGAAGCCGGGCGACCACGTGATCTGCTGCCTGTCGGTCTTCTGCGGCATGTGCGAGCAGTGCATGTCGGGGCATCCCAATCGATGCTCGAACAAGTCCGCCACCCAGCGCAACCCGAGCGACAAACCGCGCATCTCGCAGAAGGGCAAGCCCGTCAACCAGTTCCTCGACATCTCGTCCTACTGCGAGAAGATGCTGCTGCATGAGAACGCAGTCGTGAAAATTCGCGAGGACCTGCCGCTCGATCGCGCCGCGCTCATCGGATGCGGCGTCACCACCGGCGTCGGCGCGGTGCTCAATACCGCCAAGATCGAGCCCGGCTCGACCGTCGCCGTGTTCGGCGCGGGCGGCGTTGGTCTCGCCGCCATCCAGGGCGCGCGAATCGCCGGCGCGCGCAAAATAATCGCGGTCGATATGTTCGAGGGCAAGCTCGCGATGGCCAAGCGGCTCGGCGCGACCGACACGGTTGACGCTTCGAGCAGCGATCCGGTCGATGAAATCCGCAAGATGACCGGCGGCGGCGTCGATTACTCGTTCGAAGCGATCGGACTCAAAAAAGTCGCCGAGCAGGCGTTCAACTCGCTCAAGGCCGGCGGCACCGCAACCGTCATCGGCATGATCCCCGTCGGCCAGAAGGTCGAGCTCGACGGCTACATGTTTCTGACCGAGCGCAAACTGCAAGGCTCCAACATGGGCTCGAACCGCTTCCGCATCGACATGCCCAAGTACATCGACTTCTATTTGCAGGGCCGCCTCAACCTCGACGACATGATCAGCCAGCGCCGCAAACTCGAGGACGTCAACGACGCCTTCCGCGCGATGAAAGCCGGCGAAGTCGCCCGCACTGTCTTGATGTTCAACTAGCGCGGATTCACCGAAAAAGGAGCAAATCCAAAATGAAAGCTGCTGTCTTCCACGGTCCCGGTCAGCCTCTAACCATCGAGCAGGTCGATATCGACGAACCCAAGGAGCGCGAAGTCAGTGTGCGCACCGTCGCCAGCGGCGTGTGCCACAGCGATCTCCATTTCGTGGACGGCCTCTACATGTGGCCGACCCCCGCGATTCTCGGCCACGAGGCCGCCGGCGTCGTCGAGAAAGTCGGCTCGCAGGTCTCCTACCTGAAGCCCGGCGACCACGTGATCGCGTGCCTCTCGGTCTTCTGCGGCTACTGCGAGGAATGCATGTCGGGCCATCCCAACCTCTGCTCGAACAAGGCCGCCACTCAGCGCGCCGCCAGCGACAAACCGCGCCTCTCGCAGAAGGGCAAGATGGTCAATCAGTTCGCCGACCTCTCTGGCTACGCCGAAAAAATGCTGCTGCATGAAAACGCCCTCGTCAAAATCGGCAACGAGGTGCCGCTCGATCGCGCCGCGCTCATCGGATGCGGCGTCATGACCGGCGTCGGCGCCGCACTCAACACCGCGAAAGTTGCGCCCGGCTCGACCGTCGCCGTGTTCGGCGCCGGCGGCGTCGGCCTCGCGATCATCCAGGGCGCACGCATCGCCGGCGCCCGCATGATCATCGCCGTGGACAAGTTCCCCGCCAAGCTCGAGCTGGCAAAGAAACTCGGCGCGACTCACGGTGTCGATGCGTCCAAGGGCGACGCGGTCGATCAGATTCGCGCGCTCACCGGCGGCGGCGTCGAGTACTCGTTCGAGGCGATCGGTCTCAAGGTCGCCGCCGAGCAGGCATACGAAGCAATCGCCCCCGGCGGCATCGCCACCATCGTCGGGATGGTCCCGCTCGGCCAGAAAGTTGACGTGGACGGCTTCTCACTCCTGTTCGAGAAGCGCATCCAGGGATGCTTCATGGGCTCGAACCGTTTCCGCATCGACATGCCGCGCATCATCGAGCTCTACCAGCAAGGCCGCCTCGACCTCGACGACATGATCACGCGCCGCGGCAAACTCGAGGACGTAAACGAAGCCTTCCGCGCCATGAAAGCCGGCGAGGTAGCCCGCACCGTCCTGATGTTCGAGTAAGACGCGATTCAAATCCCATCACGCAAAAAGGGCCGGTCGGATTTCCCGACCGGCCCTCCTAAATCCGGTCCCCCTTCCACCAGGGGTTAGGGGTTAGCTGGACTTGCCCCGGTTTGATGGACACTCCGAAAAGCGCGAAAGTGAGCGCGGAGGAGTGGACGATGGAGAATGGACGGAAGCGGAGGAAGTTCTCGGAGCAGTACAAGGCCGAGACGGTGCGGTTGATCCAGAGCAGCGGCAAAAGCATCGGGCAGCTGGCGCTGGAGCTGGGGATCGGGGAGACCGCCTTGCGGCGCTGGGTGGAGCAGGCCGAAGTAGAGGCCGGCCGGGGGCCCGCCGGTTCACTCAAGCGCAGCGAGCGCGAAGAACTGGTCGAGCTCAGGCGCGAGAACCAGCACTTGCGGATGGAGCGCGAAATCCTAAAAAAAGCGACGGCCTTCTTCGCCAGGGAGAACCAGTGAGATTCTCTTTTATCGCGACGGAGAAGGCCTGGTACCCGGTGGCATTGATGTGCCGGGTGCTGCACGTCTCGCGCTCGGGTTACTACGCCTGGTGCAAACGGCCAGCGGCCGAGCGGCGGCGTCAGGACCAGCGCCTGACCCTGGAGGTAGCGGCGATCCACGCCGAGAGCCGCGGCCGCTACGGCAGTCCGCGGGTGCATGCGGAGTTGCGCGACCGGGGACAGCGGATCGCGCGCAAGCGGGTGGCGCGCCTGATGCGGACGGCGGGGCTGCGCGCGCGGGTACGCCGACGCTTTCGCTGCACCACCGACTCCAAACACGGAATGCCGATAAAAGGTAATCTGCTCGCGCGGCGGTTCGCGATGAGCGCGCCCAATGCCGGCTGGGTCAGTGACATCACCTATCTGTGGACCTTTGAGGGCTGGTTGTACCTGGCGATAGTGCTGGACTTGTTCTCGCGCCGGGTGGTCGGATGGGCGCTCAGCGAACGGCTGGAACGAGGAGTGGCACTGGACGCACTTGGGATGGCGCTTAAGGGGCGCCGGCCGGCGGGCGGAATGCTGCATCACTCGGACCGCGGCAGCCAATACGCCAGCCAGGAATATCAGCAACTGCTGGCGGCGCACGGAATCCTGAGCAGCATGAGCCGCAGTGGCAACTGCTGGGACAACGCGGTAGCGGAAAGCTTCTTTGCCACGCTCAAACTCGAGCTGGTCTATGAGACTCAGTGGCGCACGCGTGAGGAAGCCCGCAGCGCGCTCTTCGAATACCTCGAGCTGTTCTACAACCGGCAGCGGAGACATTCGGCCCTCGGCTACCTGTCCCCCAACCAATTCGAGCAACATCATGTTATATCTGTGGCCGCCTAACCCGAGTGTCCACGCATTCGGGGCAACTCCAAGCTTCCCCGCATCACCCGCAACGCCTGCGCCTTCATTTTTGTCATCCTGACAAAGCGAGCAACGCGAGCGGCAGGTTGTCATCCTGACAAAGCGAGCAACGCGAGCGGCAGGTTTGTCATCCTGACGAAGCGAGCAACGCGAGCGGCAGGAAGGATCTCGGACAGCGGCGCGCAAGCGCCGCCGGTTCCGGTTTTGAAATCGCGTAGCGCTCCTCAATTCACACCCCCTGAACTTTCCAGCCTGCCCGCACCCGCACCCGACGTGCTAAACTCATCCTCTATGGACAATCAGTCAGCGCGGCTCACAAACAGTCAGCGCAACCCGACGGTAACCTGCATGCGAAAAACAAGATCTGACGGAACGAAGCTACGCCTAGTGGTACGCCCCCGACTAAACCACAACTAATGGTAGGTTCCCCTCCAAATTGCCCAAATTGCTCATCCAGAATCGCGCTGCTCCTTCAACAACTGCGCAATGCCTTCCTCAATCGACACGCGCGGGCGCCATCCCAGCGCGCGCTCCGCTTCCGTCCAGTCCGCCAGCGTATCGCGCATGTCGCCGGCGCGTCCCGCGTGATGAACCGTCGGGCCGCCGATCATCGCGGCAATCCGATTCACGCTCACGTTCTCGCCGCGCCCGATGTTGAGCGCGCGCCCGTCGGCAATCTCGCAGTCCATCGCGAGCATGTTCGCCGAGACCACGTCGCTGACGTGCGTGAAGTCGCGGGTCTGCTCGCCGTCGCCGAAAATATCGAGCGGCCGGCCCTCGCGCCGCGCCTTCAGGAACGCCGCCACCGCCAGCACGTACGATCCCTCGCTCGGCATCCGCGGACCGTACACGCCGAAGTAGCGCAGCGTGAGCGTCTGCATCCCGAACAGCCGATGGAACATGCGCGTGTATTCCTCACTGACGTACTTTTGCAGCGCGTACGGATTCAGCGGATTCGGCGTCATCGTCTCGACCAATGGAATTTTCGCCTGGTCGCCGTACACCGACGACGATCCCGAGTACACCACGCGCCGAACCTTATGATCGCGCGCCGCGATCAGTACGTTCAGCGTCCCGACCACGTTGGTCATGTGCGTCTCGACCGGCTTGGCAATCGAGAGCGGAATCCGCGGCAGCGCCGCGACATGGAACACCGTATCGACGCCGTCGAACGCATCTGTGATCGACGCCGCGTCGCGGATATCGCCTTCGACCAGCTCAGCCGCACGATTCAATTGCTCGCGCTTGCCGCTGGCAAAGTTCTCGATTACGCGTACACGGTGTCCCGCGGCGACGAGCGCGTCCACCAGATGCGATCCGATGAATCCGGCGCCGCCGGTCACCAGCACGAGACGTCTTTGCGCTTGCGAATTGATGCTCATCGGGAGAAACGCGCGCGAGTCGGGCAAAATTGCGCGGTCTGCATCGCTAGGATAACTTAGTTCGTTACCGCCTGCATCTTTGCGGGCACCCAACAATGACCACCGATGCGCACAGGATCAAGCTCCTCAAGGAGCTGCTCGCCGAACGAATTCTCGTTCTGGACGGCGCCTTCGGCACCTTCGTGCTCGGCGAGAATCTGAGCGCGGCGGACTACGGCGGCGCCCGCTACGAAGGATGCAACGAGAACGTCGTCCGCACCCGGCCCGAGCTGATTCGCCGGATGCACGACGGCTTCCTTGAAGTCGGCGCCGACATCATCGAGACCGCGAGCTTCCAGGCCAGTCCCATCGTGCTCGCCGAGTACGGCCTCGAGCAGGATACGCACGAGCTCAACCGTATCGCGGCGACGCTCGCGCGCGAGGAGGCCGCTCGCTTCAGCACTGCGAACAAGCCGCGTTTCGTCGCCGGCTCGATGGGCCCCACGACCAAGAGCATCTCGGTCACCGGCGGCGTCACCTTCGATCAGATGCGCGACGGCTACCAGATTCAGGCCGAAGGATTGATCGCGGGCGGCGCCGACATCCTGATTCTCGAAACCGTCAACGACACGCTGAACTGCAAGGCCGGCCTCGTTGGCATCGAGGCCGCGATCGCAAAACTCGGCGTCGCGCCCGCCGTCGCGGTCTCGGGCACGATCGAGACCATGGGCACGCTGCTCAGCGGTCAGGATATCGAGGCGTTTTACACTTCGCTCGCGCATCGCGATCTGCTCTGGATGGGCCTCAACTGCGCGACCGGTCCCGACTTCATGACCGATCACCTTCGCACGCTCGCGGGCATCTCGAAATTCTTCGTCGCGTGCGTGCCCAACGCCGGCCTCCCCGACGAAGAGGGGAACTACAACGAGACGCCCGCGATGCTCGCAGGGAAAATCGCGCGCTTCGCCGAAAATGGATGGGTTAATCTGGTCGGCGGATGCTGCGGCACTACACCTGAGCACATCCGGCTCCTCGTACAAGCGGTCGCGGGCAAGCGCCCGCGGGAACGTTCGACCCTCAGGCGCTCGGTCGTGTCAGGCATCGAGACGCTAGTCATCGACAACGACACGCGGCCGGTGATCGTCGGCGAGCGGACCAACGTGCTCGGCAGCCGCAAGTTCAAGCGGTTGATCGCGGAAGGCAAGGTCGAAGAGGCCTCCGAGGTCGGGCGCGTGCAGGTCCGCCGCGGCGCGCACGTGCTCGACGTATGCCTGCAGGATCCGGATCGCGACGAGATGTCCGACGTCACCCGTTTTCTCGAAATCGAAGTCAAGAAAGTCAAAGTACCGCTGATGATCGATTCGACCGATCATCGCGTGATCGAAGAATCGCTCAAGCGCACGCCGGGCAAGTCGCTGATCAATTCGATCAACCTCGAAGACGGCGAGGATCGCTTCAAGAAGGTCGTCCCACTCGCGCGCCGCTTCGGCGCCGCGCTGGTCGTCGGATGCATCGACGACGACAAGCAGCAGGCGCAAGCCGTCACGCGCCAGCGCAAGCTGCAGGTCGCGCAGCGCTCGTTCAAGCTGCTCACCGAAAAGTACGGCGTCGAAGCGGAGGACATCATCTTCGATCCGCTGGTCTTCCCGGTCGGCACCGGCGACAAAAATTATATCGGCTCCGGCGTCGAGACCATCGAAGGCATCCGCCTGATCAAGAACGCGATGCCGGGCTGCAAGACTATCCTCGGCATCTCGAACGTCTCGTTCGGATTGCCCGAGGCGGGCCGCGAAGTGCTTAACGCCGTGATGCTTTATCATTGCGTGCAGGCCGGTCTCGATCTCGCGATCGTTAATTCAGAGAAACTGCACCGCTATCCGTCGATTCCTGAAGAGGAACGCAAGCTCGCCGAAGATTTGATCTGGTGGCGTGGCGACGATCCGATTGCTGCATTCGCCGCTCATTTCCGCGAGCGCAAAAGCACCGTCACCGCCGAAGATCGCAAGTCGATGCCGCTCGACGGTCGCCTTGCGCGTTACATCCTCGAAGGTTCCAAGGACGGCCTCCACGACGACCTCAATGAAGCGCTGACGACGCGCGGTCCGCTCGAAATCATCAACGGCCCGTTGATGAAGGGCATGGACGAGGTCGGCCGCCTGTTCAACGCCAACCAGATGATCGTCGCCGAAGTCCTGCAATCGGCCGAGGCGATGAAGGCCGCGGTCGCGCACCTCGAACCGCACATGCAGAAGTCGGAGAGCTCGACCAAGGGCAAGATTATTCTCGCGACGGTCAAGGGCGACGTGCACGACATCGGCAAAAACCTGGTCGAGATCATTCTCAGCAACAACGGCTACCGCGTCGTCAATCTCGGCATCAAGGTGCCGCCCGAAGAACTGATCAAGGCGTTCCGCGAGCACACTCCCGACGCGATCGGACTGTCGGGCCTGCTGGTCAAGTCGGCGCAGATGATGGTCGCGACGGCGCAGGACTTGAAGACCGCGGGCATCGATTGCCCCATCCTGGTCGGCGGTGCCGCGCTCTCAAACCGCTTCACCCGGATGAAAATCGCGCCCGAGTATCCGGGTCTGGTCGCTTACGCCAACGACGCGATGAACGGGCTCGACCTTGCCAATCAGATCATGGACTTCGAGCGGCGCGAATCGCTCAAGCACGTGCTCGCCGAGCAGTCGAAAAAGATGCTCGAGACCGCGCCAAAGATCGTCGATGCGCCCGCGGACGCAACCCCGCGCACTTCATCGGTGCGCCGCGATGTCGAGATTCCGGCGCCGCCCGACCTCAAGACCCACGTGATTCGCAATTACGATCTCGGCGAGATCTTCGACTACATCAATCCCAAGAGCCTCTACTCCAAGCATCTCGGCTTCCAGAATTATGTCGAGGCGTTCGCGGCCGGCGATCCCAAGGCGCGCGACCTTCACGACCGCGTCGAGGAAGTCGCGCAGCAGATGCTCGCACGCTCCGACATTTCCGCCAACGCCGTTTTCAGATTCTTCCCCGCGCAATCCGACGGCGATCGCACCGTCATGATTTTCTCTCCGGACGGCAAGACCGCGCTCGAATCATTCACCTTCGGCCGCCAGAGCGACGCGCCGCACTTGTGTCTTGCCGACTACGTTGCGGCGCGCGACTCCAGCCGCACCGACTATCTGTGCATGTTCGTCACGACCATCGGCACCGGTGTGCGCGCGCTCGCCGAGGATTGGAAGAATAAGGGCGACTATCTTCGCTCGCATATCCTGCAAGTGCTCGCGCTCGAAGGCGCCGAGGCTTTTGCCGAGTTGCTGCACGTGAAGATTCGCCGGATGTGGGGAATCGGCGACCCGGCGGGACTCTCGCTCAAGGATCTCGTGCAGGCGCACTACCACGGCAAACGCTTCTCCTTCGGCTACCCCGCGTGTCCGCGACTCGAAGACCAGGAGCAACTGTTCCGTCTGCTCGAGGTCGAGAAGAATGCGATCGGCGTGCAATTGACCGAGGGCTTTATGATGGATCCCGAAAGCGCCGTCAGCGCCGTCGTCTTCCATCATCCCGAGGCCAAATATTTCAGCCTCTCACCGGCTGACATCGAGCGGCTCGAGCGCGAGTTCGAAGCCGCCGCCGTCAAGCGCGCCGCCAGCTAGCTCTGCTATTGCGATTTACTGCGCAGCTCGCGCTCGGCCAGTTCGAGGTCCGCTGCGATCATCAGCTCAGCGAGCTGCTCGAACTTGACTTTCGGCGTCCAGCCAAGTTGGCGCTTCGCCTTCGAGGCGTCGCCGATCAACAAATCGACTTCCGCGGGTCGGAAGAACCGCTGATCGATCTCGACGTGATCCTGCCACTTAAGTTTCAGGCGATCGAACACGACTTCGAGAAATTCCTGCACCGAATGGGTCTCGCCGGTCGCGACAACGTAGTCGTCGGGCTGTTGCTGCTGCAACATCAGCCACATCGCCTCAACGTAGTCGCCGGCAAATCCCCAATCGCGATGCGCGTCGAGGTTTCCGAGCGACAGCTTCTCCTGGATCCCCACTTTGATGCGCGTCGCGCTGCGCGTGATCTTGCGGGTCACGAAGTTTTCGCCGCGCCGAGGCGACTCGTGGTTGAAAAGTATCCCGTTGCACGCGAACAGCCCGTAAGCCTCGCGATAGTTCACCGTCTGCCAGTGCGCATACACCTTGGCGCACGCGTAAGGGCTGCGCGGATGAAACGGCGTGGTCTCGCGCTGCGGACTTTCGGAAACTTTGCCGAACATCTCCGACGAACCCGCCTGGTACAGCTTCGCCGCGCGCCCGCGCCGCTTGTTGTGATCGCGCAGCGCCTCGAGCAGGCGCAGCGTTCCAAGGCCGACCACGTCGGCGGTGTATTCCGGTTGATCGAACGAGATGCGCACGTGCGATTGCGCGGCGAGATTGTAAACCTCGTCGGGGCGCACCTGCTCGATGATTCTGCGCAGTCCGGTGCCGTCGCCGAGATCGCCGTAATGCAGTTGCAGACCTTCGGAACCGGGTTCGAATCCCTTGCGCAGATGATCGATTCGTCCGGTCGCGAAGCTCGAAGTGCGACGCACCATGCCGTGCACTTCGTAACCCTTCTTCAGCAGAAACTCGGCGAGGTAAGAACCATCCTGTCCGGTAACTCCGGTGATCAATGCTACTTGTGCCATCTAAACTTCGCGTCGCGCGGTGACGGAAAATATATCACGTCCTTCCGAGTGCAAAAACCAGCCCCCCGAAAAACAAAAAGGCGCGGCATTTTCGCCGCGCCTCCGCACGCAAACCACCTGATCGCCCGATTCAGTCGCCGCGCACCAACCGATGCGAATCGCTGTCAAAGTGCTGGGTCGAAAATTCAAACAGCTCCGCGTCCTCGATCGCTTCCATCTGATGCACCAGTCCGATCGGGACGTCCATGCATTCGCCGGCCGCCAGCTCGAACTCCTCGATCGTGGCGCTTTCCGGCGACTCCTTTACCCGCACCAGCAACTTCCCGCTGCGCAGGTAGAACGATTCGGTCTTGAGCTTGTGATAATGCAGCGAGCACTTCTTGCCCTTGCGAATTTCCAGAATTTTCCCGCAGTAGAGATCGCCGTTCGCGATCCATACTTCGCGCCCCCATCCCTTGGGCACCACCCGCACCGGCTTTCTAACTCGATTCATTTTCACTCCCATCAGCTTACGTTTACGTCGTCACGCCTGCCAGCATCGAGCCGAACCTGCTGGTGACTTTGATCCGATCGAAGCGCAGCTCCGCCAAGCGCCGCGCGCGCTCACCCATCTGCCTGAGACGCTCCGGCGCATCGGCGGCTTCCCGAATCGCGACGATCAAAGCCTCGGCATCGCCCGGCCGCACGACAAACCCCACCCCGTCATCGCGCGCGATGCGCGCGACCTCGGCGCTCTCTTCCATCATCGCGATAAACGGCCGGCCCGCCGCCAGGATTCCGTAAATCTTGCTCGGCACCAGGCATCCAGCCGCACCCGCCGCGAGCGGAATGAGATGCAGATCGGCCGCGCCCAGCGACTCGGCAAGCTTTTCCAGCGGCTGGTAGGGCAGGAACACCAGGTTCTTCAATCCCATCGCGCTCGCCCGCTCCTGGAGCCACTTCTTGCGCGCACCTTCCCCGATCATCGCGAACATTATTCGCTCGTCGTCGCGGAGCCGGGCGGCCGCCTCGAGCACGACCTCGAGCTGTTGTGACAGTCCCAGGTTTCCCGAATACATCACGACAAACTTGTCGCCGAAACTATGGCGCAGCGGATTGCTGTCCATCGGACGGATTCGCCCGCAGTCCACCCAATCCGGCACCACCACCACCTTGTCCTTCGGCACGCCCTTGTCCACGATCCGCTGTGCCATATCGTGGCCGAGCGTAACAATCAGATCGGCTCGTTGGTAGGCGTAGTCGTTGCCGCGGCGCAGCAAGTCGAGCAGAAACGGACTTCGCACGCCGCCGGTAACTTCCGCGATGTCGGGATAGAGATCGCGCACGTTATAGATCAGCCGGCATCCCCATCGCCGTTTGAGCACAGCCGCCAGCGCCCCGAGCAGCGGGGGATCGGTCTCCGCAACAATTACGTCGGGTCGCGGCAGCCGAAATGCCACCATAGCCGCCAATAGGTAGTAAGTACCCAGATTGACTAATCGGCCGGCCAGGTTCGACTTTGAAAATCTAGTGCCCCAGGTGCGGATGATCGCGACTTTGCCGTGGCGCTCGCGCGACCACAGACGAAATCGGCCTGCGCCGTTGCCGTTGGCGTGATAGGACGGTCCCGCCACGATTGTGACCTCGTGGTCCTGCGAAAGGTCGTCGCAAAGCTCCGTCAGGAATTGACCGGTGGCCTCGCGGTCGGGCCAGAACGATCGATTCAAAAACAACACTCGCGTTCGCCCGACCGCAACCTTCGACTCGGCGGGTTGTTCGCACTCGCGCGCTTGATCGAAAAACTCCGACTCGCGGGCCGATTCAAGCGGTGCCGCGAAAAAAGCACTCGGTTTTTCTGCGCCTGACATACGCGACTACGATGCGGACGCTCGACGCCCCGCACTCGATAGATTCTCAATTGACGCTTTCGCGCCACGATGCTCGGCCGCGCGCACCTGGCTGTCGATCCATGCATAGGTGCGTTTCAAACCTTCTTCCAGACTTATCCGCGGCTCCCAGCCAAGGACCTCACGCAGGCGAGTGTTATCAGAATTGCGGCCGCGCACGCCTTGCGGTCCGGGCACGTGCTTCCTGGTTATTTTTATCCCCGCCACCGCCGCGACGATATCGGCGAGTTGGTTGATAGTTACCAGGCGATCCTGTCCCAGGTTGAGCGGTTCGCCGTAGTCCGAGCGCATCAAGCGGTATATGCCGTCCACGCAATCGTCGATGTAACAGAAGGATCGCGTCTGCGCGCCGTCGCCCCAAATCTCTATCTCGGGATTACCGCTAAGTTTGGCGAGCGACACCTTGCGGCACAGCGCCGCGGGCGCCTTCTCGCGACCACCGTCCCACGTGCCCAGCGGGCCGAAGATGTTGTGGAAGCGCACGATGCGCGTTTCGAGCCCATAGTCTTCCCGGTAGTGCGTGCATAGTCTCTCGGTCACCAGCTTCTCCCAGCCATAGGCGTCCTGGGGCTGCGCCGGGTACGCGTCACTTTCTTTGAGCGCCGTGACGTTCGCATCATTTTGTCTATATTCAGGGTACACGCATGCGGACGAGGTATAGAGGTAGCGGGTCACGCCGTTCTCGCGCGCCGCGTCCAGCGTGTGAATGTTGATCAACGAATTGTTGCGAAGAATCTCCGCGTGATGCGCCGAAATGAACCCCATTCCTCCCATGTCGGCGGCCAACGCGTAAACCTCGTCGATTCCGTCGGTGGCTTTCAGGCAGTCTTCCCAGCGGCGCAAGTCCAGCAGCGCAAACTCGTCCGCCGCGCTCGCCTCATATTCGGGGTACTTCAGATCAGCGCCGCGCACCCAGTAGTGTTTCTGCTTGAGATAACCCACCAAGTGGTGGCCGATGAACCCACCGGCTCCGGTAACCAGGATTCTCTTCATCTAAGACTCCCTTCCGCTGCGCGTGAGATTAGACCTGCGCTGTCACGCGTAGCTGACATACAACGCTAGTGGATGGCCGACGATAGCGGATTTTCATCCTTTCGGCGAACGATGAATCGGCCCATTACCAGCAGGTCCATTTTGGTTCTGAGAAAGCAGTCGAGCGCTTCTTCCGGACGGCAGACCACCGGCTCGTTCTCGTTGAACGAGGTGTTGAGCAGCACCGGGACCCCGGTCTGACGCCCGAATTCGCGGATCAGTTTGTAGTACAACGGATTCTGCCGCGCATTCACGGTCTGCAAGCGGCCGGTCCCGTCAACGTGCGTCGTGGCCGGAATCGCGGCGCGCTTTTCGGGCCGCACCGAATATGCCATCAACATGAACGGCGACGGATACGACTGCGTGAAATAATCGCCGGCGGCTTCCTCGAGGATTGAAGGCGCGAACGGCCGGAACAACTCGCGACGCTTGATTTTCGAGTTCAGGATGTCGCGCATCTCCACTCGCCGAGGGTCGGCCAGGATACTGCGGTTGCCCAGCGCGCGCGGACCCCATTCCATCCGCCCCTGGAACCATCCCACCACCAGGCCATCGGCGATCGTCGCCGCGGTCGAGCGGCAAAGTTCATCTTCATTTTCGATCTTGCTAATCGCGCAGCCCTGACTGGCTATTTCGGATTCCCGCGAACTGAGTATTCCTGCAATCTCGTCGTCACGGAATTCCGGCCCCCAATTCGCGTGCTCCATCACAAACTCGCGTTCTCGCGACGCGCTCGAATGCCATTGATCGAAGGCCGCGCCAATAGCCAGTCCCGCATCTCCCGCCGCCGACTGAATATAGACGTCCTCGAAGCCGGTCTGCTCCAGAATCTTGCCGTTGACGACGCAGTTGTACGCGACGCCGCCCGCCAGGCAAAGTTTCTTGAGGCCCGTCGCGCGCTGCAGACTCCGCAGCCGGTCGATTATCACTTCCTCCAGCCGGTGCTGCATCGACGCCGCGATCGCGATATGCCGCTTGTCCACCGCCTCCGCCGGGTCGCGCACCGCGCCCAGCCTCTGCGCGAGGAAGTTCGAGTACAGCTTGCCGATGGTGGGCTCGCCCGCGCCCCAGGTCATCTCGGCCCCCGACTTCTGGTAGCTGAAATATTCCGGCGCGAGCATGAAATCCATCCGCCCGCCGTTCGGCGCGATCACGATCTTGCGGAATTCCTCAGCCATCTCCGGCTCGCCGTATGATGCCAGCCCCATCACTTTGTACTCGTCGCCGTATTTCGGAAATCCCAGGTACTGCGTTAGCGCGGTGTAGAACATCCCGAGCGAATGCGGAAACGTAACCACCCCCATCGGCGAAATCGCGGAGCCGCGTCCCACTCCCCACATCGCGCTGGCAAAGTCGCCCAGCCCGTCGATCGAAAACAGCGCCGCCTCGTCGAACGGCGAAACCAGGAACGAACTCGCCAGATGCGCGCGATGATGCTCGACGCGCCCGACCGGGATCGAGCCCTCGTTCGCTCCCAGAGCCCGCGCCGCTTCAGCGCCGATCGACGCAAAGTGCGCTTGCGCGCTCAACCGATCGCGCGCGAGCAGCGGCATTTTGAGCGCGTGCCAGGCCTTGCGCATGATTCGCGCCCACGGATCGCGCGCCACCGCGAGCAGGTCGATCTCGCGCGGCGACGCGCCCGCCGCCTTCACCACGTACTTCAATGCTTCGACCGGAAAACCAGCCGCGTGCTTGACGCGCGTGAAGCGCTCCTCTTCCGCCGCCGCCACCAGCCTGCCGTCCACGATTGCGGCCGCGCTGGCGTCGCCATGATAGGCGTTGATTCCGACAATTAACATTTGCAACTGCGCATTCGAGTCTTACATCTGATGCGCGGTGGACAGGCGGCCGGCGCGGTTCTGCGTCAGCAGGCTTTGGTAGAGCGCAATCATTTCCGACGCGCATTTCTCCCACGAAAAATCTGCCGCCATCCAGCGCCGCCCGCGCTCGCCCATCTCGGCGACCGGCATCGAGCTCATTCTGGAAATCGCGTCCGCCAGGCTCGCGGGATCGTTCGCGACCCACAGACCGCAGCCGACGCGCTCGACTTCTTTCCATGGAGTGCCGATGCTCGCGATCACCGCGGCGCCATGGGCGAGCGCTTCGGCTACGACGATTGCGAAATTCTCGGTGAACGACGGCGCCACGACGACGTCGGTCCGCTCGAACATCCGTTGTTTTTCTTCGCCGCGAATGTCGCCGAGCATCGCGACTTCGTTGCCGAGTCCAAGCCGCTCGATCTCGCCACGAAGTTTTGCTTCGTACTCGCTCGAACCGGAACCCGCGATCGCGAGTGAAAAAGCCGGGGCGCTCCGATCCTTCAGGATGCGGCAGGCGGCGAGCAGATTTTCAATTCCCTTTTTCGGATCGAGCCGCCCGACAAATCCCAGCCGCAAGTGCGCGGCGCGCGGCTCGCGATTAAGGGTTGGCGGAATCTCGACACCGTTCGGAATCATCTCGACATTAGCGCGCGAAAACCTGGCGCGAGTCTCCGCGACCTCCTCTTCCGAAGTCAGGTGGAGCACCAGCTCGCGCGACCCAACCGCGATACAAACCCTCTCCCACAATGACTTGAGGCCCACGCGCCGCGATCCGCTCCAGCGCTGCAAACCGCCGTGCGGAGTCCAAATCACCGGCCGTTCGAGCAGCCGCGCGGCGAGCAAAGTCGGAATAGTCGGGAACGAATACGCCGCGTGCAGATGAACCACATCGGCCCATCGTACCTGCTCCGCGAGCGCGCCGAGAAGTTCGAGCGACACCGATTGCCGCGCGACACGCACGCAGTAGCGAACCTGAATCCCATCGCGATGCGCGTACGCCGCCATCGCCGCCGCGTCCAGCCGCTGCCCCCATCCGTTCGCATCGGTGGTCAGCACCCGGACCGCGACGCCTGCTTGCGACAAATGCCGCGCGAACTGATACGCCGATTCGGGCAGCCCGCCATAACACCACGCCGGCGCGAAGAACGGAGTTACGTGCAGGACGCGCACCACGACTTCAGCTGGCGGTTTCAAATGGTACGCACCCCTGCACTCGCCGCCGCGCGCGAGTCAAACGACTTGGCGTCGATCTCCGCAAGTTGGACGATCAGATGTATCAGCGCGATCAACAACATGCTCCACGGTATCGCCCCGAGGGTCAGCGAGGCCGCGGACCCGATATCGAGCAACCGCGACGAAACATAAATGCCGCCGACCAGCGCGCCGAGTCCCATGCCGGGATGAACGTACATCTCGATCAGCAGCCGGAAGATCAAGCCGAACAGGAACATCCCGACGATCACGCCGATCACGCCGAAGTTGCCGTATAACTCGACTATCTGCGGAAGGTTGATCGAGGTCGTCGTGTTTTCAGTAGTGATCAGTCCGTATCGATGGCCGAACCATCCACCGCTCAATTCCCCGGGCTTGTCCGGCATGATGAAGCGCGGAATGGGCTTGAACAGGATCGGATAGTAGGACTGGCCCTGCCAATACGGCACCATCGCCGGCGTGTCGGCGATCACTTCGCCGAAGACTGTGAACTGCGCCAGCCGCATGCCTGCCATTTCGATCAGCGATCGCGGATCGACGGCGCCGCCGATTGTGATCCGGTAGAGAATGTCTCCGAACGCGCGCGCCTTCTCGATCGCGCCGGCATCGGACAGCCTCCCGCCCCAGGTCGCCATGCGGTACGGCACCTCGGCGGGCCGCAGAATGAAAAGCGCCACAGTTCCAAGCGCCATCATCTTCCATGGGATCGATCGGCGCACAGCCGCGAACACCATTACCACCGCGATACCCACGATCAGGCCGCTCGCGGCCGCGCCGCTCCCAAGTCCGACTGCGATTCTGATTGGAATGAGCAAGCCCCAGACGAATGCAGCGGTGAGCCAGTCGAGTTTTCCCGCCAGGTGCAGCGCCACCAACGCGCAGATCCCAACCATCGAGAGGTCACCCGCGAAGATTCCGATTTGCGCGAGGCTCTCGGGCAGGAACTCGAGCACGTTCGACGACGATACCAGCAAACCGCCGACGGCCAGAATCAGCGCGACCGTCTTTACTACTCGCAGATCGCGCCACTGCAGGTTGAATCGAGGCAGTATTGGCGTGAATAGCCACTTGGCCGGCCCGTAGTATCCAGCGAATAGGCAATAGAGGCCGACCAGTGAGTATCCGAGCGCGAGCGTGATGTAATGTTCCGGAATAGGCGGTTTGAACATTCCAACGGCAAATTTCCTTAGCAGAAAGACCGGCAGCGCGAAGTAGTAAGCAAAGACCAGCGACAGGAATGTCATGAAGGGAATCGTTCGATCCGCGCCGGACATCCATAGCCAGACCGGGAGCGCGATCGATGCCAAAATCGCGGACGCGTAGGCTCGTTCGAGGATCGTCGGCGAACCGGGCGCATACAGGTTCAGCGCGATCAACCCGAATACAATCGACACGGCCAGCTTCAGCGCCTTGCCCAGGCTCGCGGACCCGGGCCTCGGCGTGCTGACCAGCGCATACCACTCGTCGCCCGGCCGCGAAGCGCCCGGTTCGAGGGATTCAGCCATTTGATTCGATCTCACTGGTTCGCGCGATGCCGGAATCGGGGCGCTTTTGCGATGCTCGCACGGTCCGCGCCGCGTCGATGATTTCCGCAAGCCGATCGGCGTACGTATGCCGCCCCTGCGTAACTCTGTGATGGCCCGCCGCGGCAATCCTGGCGCGGTCTTCGTCGCGCGCGAGGTAGCCGCGGACCATGGCCGCGAGTTCATCGGGCGTCCCGAAGAACGCCGCGTCGTTGTCTTCCGAAAATAATTCGGCGTGAGTCGAAGATCTCTCCGTGAGCATGAAACCGCCGCACGCCGGGATTTCAAACGTGCGCATCACGTGATCGTCGCGATTCGCGCGCCTGACCAGGTTCACCGCGATCTTCGCGCCACCAACCGCGAGCCGATAGTCCCGCGCCATCGCCATTCCGCGCGCATAAGGCCGCAGCACTCGCGCGCGGTCCCAGTACATTCCATGCAGATGAAGCCTCAGCCCAGGCATCGCTCGAAGCAGCGCCTCGAAGTATTCGACGCGATGCTCGTCGCAGCCGCCAGCGAACATCACGTCGCACGCGAACCGTTTGCGCTCGTCGTCAGTCGCCGGCGCCTCGGGGAAGTGCACTTCGGGCTTGTAGCCGAAGCGCGCGTACACAACGTTTTCGCATCCCGCGCTGCGCACATCGCTCATGATGTCCTTCTTCGTGCAGACATAAAGATCGTACAGCGGAATCGATTTGAGCAGTTCGCGCGAATTGTCGGCGCGGTTGAACGGATCGTCGGTCGCCCAGTTCACCAGCACTGCGCCGCTGACTTTTTTCGCCGCTTCGAGCGCCGCCCGAGTAAACCACCGGCCCTTGCCGATCAGGACCACGTCGGGCGAGAAGGCCTGCGCCTGCGCGACCAGCGCGCGATTCAGTTGCTGATAGCCGCTCAGCGGACGACCGGCCACGCGATCGGCGATTCGTTCAGCAATCGAGCGCGAACTCTTGATAAATGTCGCTTCGTCGAGAAAGCGGAATTCATGTGCGCCGCGAACCGCGCTGGCTTCCAGAGCCTCCAGGAAGTGCGCGCTCGACGGGGCGTAGGCGCTGGTCTCAGCGTAAAGAATTCGCATTGGCTCCGCTCGCGCGCGTCTCGAGCGCCTGACGGTAGCAGTCCGCCGCGCGCGCACCGTAGTCGTCCCATCCGCCGATTTTTCTCACCCGCGCGAGCGCCGCTTCGCCCATCTGCTCGCGCGTCGCGGGATTTTCGTACAGCGCGATAATCTTTTCCCGAATCGCGCCGGCATCGCGGATCGGAACGATGAAGCCTTCGACGCCGTCGGTAAACAAGTCCGCCGCTCCCGTATTTTCGGTCGCGATCACCGGCACGCCGCACGCCATCGCTTGTGCTTGAACCATTCCGAAGCCGTCCTGGATCGACGGCAGCACCAGCACCGAGGCCTGACTGTAATGTTTGTGCAACTCCCCGCGCGCGACGGGGCCGAGGTAGCGGAACGTTCCGTCGTACTTCGCCATGAGCGGACGCATTTCAGCTTCGAGCGCACCGATCACGAATAGCTCGAGGTCGCGGCGTGGAAGCGTCGTCATCGCCTCGAACAGGTAGGGCAAACCCTTTTGCAACGAGACCGTGCCGACGAACAAAACGCGAAATGTGCGATCGACTTTCGGTTCGCGGTGAAACATCGCGAGATCGACACCGTAGGAATTTAGCCGCAGCTTATCGCGCGGCACGCGCTTGTCGGCGAATGTACGCATCGCAAATGACGATGGCACGAAGATCAGATCGCAAAGAGCGTACTCCTCGAGTTCACGCTCGATCAGCCGCGAATCGATGCCCGGAAAGCGTGCGCCGAACCGCGCGAACTCGTCGCGCAGGATTTCGTCCTGATACTCGATGTGCGCGGAACCGCGGTCGCATGCGGTAACCGCACCGTGCCTGGATCGGGCCGCTCGATGGCTCTGCAAGCCAAAGCTGGACAGGCAATGGAACACCTCGCACGGCGCGAGCCGCTCCGACATCCACCGATCGAACGTCTCGATCATTGGAACATTCAGGCTGTCGCGCACCCGGTTGAGGCCGAACCGGCTCGCAAGCATCGCCGGCGCCATCAGCCATGGAAACGTGCTCACCTTTTCTTTGGGCATTCCATCCACGCGCCAGGACGGATACGCCGTGTACAAATGTTCGAGATGACCCAGCCGCTCCATCTGCCGCGCCAGGTCGAACGCGTGAAATGGACCCGCGCTGCCAATGCAGATCTTCATGATGCCTCGGCGAGATCGCCGGCATCAGCCCGTCCCGGTTTCGAGACACCGCTCAATTCAACGATACGCTCGAGTGCCGGCGCGAACACCCGCTCGTAATTGTACTGCTCCTCGAATGCGCGGCGCGCCGCACGGCTCATCGCGGCGTATCGCTCGCGGTCCGCAAAGATCGAGCTGATTGCGCGCGCGATCGATTCCGGTCTCTCGATGTCAGCATACGTTACCCACTCGGCATCGCCCAGGAAGTCGCGATAGCTCTCGCGATCCGGCACCACCACCGGCAATCCCATCGCCGCGTATTCAAACAGCTTGTTGCTCGCCGACCCCAGATACTCCAACCCTTTCGTCACCGGCCGGTGCAGTGACAGGCCGGCCCCTGCTGCGGCAGCACGCGCCATCAGCTCATCCCGTGGCAACCAGCCGTCGAGACTTACTCGCTCCGCGATGCCAAGTTCGCGCGCGAGCGTGTTGAAGGCCGTCCCGAACTCGGGACGATAACTGCCAATCACCCGCATTCGAATTGCGTCGGTCATTGCCAGCGCGCGCAGTCCTTCGAGGTGCCCGTTATCCGCGCTGACGTGACCGACGTAAACCACTTCTCGTGCGCGAAAGCGGCTGGCAATCTTCTCGCTCCAATCTCGCGGCTCGGGAAAGTAATTCCGGTCGGGACAATTCGGCACAATTATCGGCGCGCGCGAGTCGCGTGCGGCCATTAGCCAGTGCCCCGCACGAAATTTCTCCGGACATACTACCGCGGCCGCCGACCTGGTGCCTCGCAGCGCCGCCCACACGATCCATCCTTCAAGCGAGCTCCAGGAAAGATTCTGCGTTTCCGGCAGCTCGTGCAGGTGAAACATTAGGACGGTGGAACGCCGGCCGATCCGTCCGAGCATGCTGGCGACGTATGCATGCGGGTCGTACAAATAAACTGCCGCAGGTTGCATCTGCTCGATCAATGCGCGCGTTCGCGCCGCGAATTTCGCGTATTCGATCAGCTTTGCGCCGGAACCGGCCGCTTCTTTTTCACGGGCGGACGCGTATTCCCCGATTCGCTCAATAGTCACTTCGGACGGCCATTCTTCAATCGGTTTATCCATATTCCGGCAGAGAATATGTATCGCGAAATGGCGACTTAGTATTCGGACTGCATACACAGTCGGCGGATAGTAATCCGGATTCGCGTAGATAGTAATGAGCAAACGGGGTTTCATTTGCGCAGCGCGATCACGTGCCCGTATTCGCTGATGCGCGAGACTGGCGCGCCCTGCATGTCCTCGACTCTGAAGCCCGCTTCGTCCAGGATGGCGAGAAAGCTCGCGCTGGTGGTGCCGGTCTCCGGCCACGCGAAAGGATGCACTTCCACCAGGATCGCCCGGGGACGTCGCCGCTCATCCGTCAGGATTGTTTTCCCTCCCAGCAGTACCTGCTGCTCGAAGCCTTCGACGTCGATTTTGATCACGTCGATTCGCCGGCCGGCGAGCGCATCGTCAAGCGTAACCATCGGCACCGTGATCGCGCCGCCGCGTCCGTCAGGACGCGTTTCGATCCGCGACTCGAGTCCGCGCGCGGCGGCGAAGCGGACTTGCCCGCTGTTTTGGCCGACCGCGGCACGGATCACGGTTATTCTATCGCGCCAGCCGTTGACGCCGACATTCGCTTCCAGAGCCGATGCGCTCTCAGGATCAGGTTCGAACGCCGTGACGCGGCCCGCAGCTCCGACGCGTCCCGCGAACGCCAATGCGTAGAGTCCCATGCTCGCGCCGACTTCCGCGACGTGATCGCCCGCTTCGACTGCGCGCATCACGCGGCGCCAGACCGCCGGCTCATACTCCTCGGCAATGAAGCCGCGCGATTGCGGACTCAGCCGGAATCGGTCGGTGCCGTTAATGACGCGCTCTAGCCCGCGGCTCCGTGCGACTGTCGCCAGCAAGCGATCGTAGGTTGGGCGAATTCGATCCCATAGCCAGTCCGCTCGTTCAAGAGCAGGGGTGTGACGGATTGCCACGCCTGCTCGTTCCAGGAGGTTCATGATTTCCGATTCATTGCAGACGGCCGGAAAAAGTACACAACCCGGCGCGAACACCACCTGAATGTCGGGATGGTGGGCGAGAAGTATTCAATATGTCCGCGAGCCTTCGAGGGCGTCGAACGGCGGCCCAGCGAACGCGCGCCGCGCGCGCACCGGCAAATAGGCTACAACCGATCGCGCAAGGGGGTCGGGGAGAAATGTCCACAGCAGCCGCAACCAGGTTTTCGGAGCCCAGCCGACGTATTCGAATGACATCAGGTAGCATCGGCGCGCCAGATGCCGGTCGCCGCGATGGATTGCGTCGAGGCCGATCGACACCAGGGTTCCCGCCTGGACGCCGACGGCCTCCCGCGCAAGGCGTTCTCCACGATGCCCGTAGCGATTCCGCACCTGGCGAGCGAAGACGCCGTAACCCTCGACGCATTGCAACAGGGCCGCGCGCAGCGCGGCCGAATCTCCGTCGGCGGCGAGCGTTCCGATGCGTTTGGCGAGAAGCTGCGATAGCCCCGAAACCTTGTATAAGCTCAATCGCTCGGCGACATATGCGAACTCGCCGTGCTCGCGAGCCAACAGCCATGCAAGGCTGTCCTCACCGCCGTAGCTGCGGAACTCCTCGGAGAATCCCCCCATCGCTTCGAACACTGCGCGCCGCATCACGACCGTGCTCGGTTGAATCTGCCAAGTGACTTCGAGCATCTCGGCAATAGTCGGCGCATGAGCCTGCGCCGGCGAAATCATGCAGGGCCGCAGAATCCGCCGGTCGCCATCGACTTCGATCGCGTCATGAAAGACCATCACGCAATCGAGATGGCGATTGAGCACCGCGACCGTCTGCTCGAGTTTGCCTTCGAGCCACTCGTCGTCGGCATCAAGGAACGCGATGTACTCGCCGTGCGACGCCCGGACTCCCGCGTTGCGCGCGGCTGCCTGACCGCTGTTTACGCGATCGAGGATCGTCGCGCGCCCGCGATACGCATCGAGCACCGCACGCGTGCCGTCGGTCGAGCCGTCGTTGACGACGACTACCTCGAAGCCCCCATCGAAACGCTGCGCCAGCGCGCTTTCCACCGCGGCCGCAATCGTGTCTTCGTTGTTGTAGGTTGGTATCACAACCGACACTTTCATAGCGGGCGATCCTCGAGACCGGAGAACGGCGGGCCTGACAGGCTCTGCCGGAGCCGCGGCGAAAGCACGGGTGCCAGCACCTTCGCAACGCTCGCCGGTAGCAGCGCCCACCCCAGCCGCACGTATGTCTTCGGCTTCAACGGCCGGTTGCGGATCGAGCTCAGGTAACATCGCCGCGCGTAAATGCGATCACCCTCGTGCATTGCCATCATTCCCAGCATCACGAGTTCACGGGCGGTCGTATCGATCGCAACATCGGCGAGCACGTGGCCGCGGGTCCCGAATCGCTCGAGCATGAACCGCGCCCACAGACGATTTCCTGTGAAGTATTGCTCCGGGTCGGTCTGGGCGCGGGATTTCCCGTCAGTATCGAGTGGACGGCGACACTTTGCGAGCCTTTCGCCGATCACCGGCATTCGGTACCGCACCAGTTTTTCCGGCACGAAAATAATCTCGCCACGCTCGCGCAACAGCAGGAAGGCAAATGTTTCCTCACCTCCGTAGTGCCTTCCGAACTCCTCACGAAAGCCTCCGGTCGCGAGAATTGTTTCTCTGCGTGTGATGATCGCACTAGCCAGTATCGGCCAGGGCCAGCCGAGCATTTCATCGAGTGTGGGTGAATGATCGTACCCGGGCGGAACATAGCACGGCGCGACGATCCTTTCGGCGCGGTCGATCACCAGCCCATCGGAGAATACCGCGACGCAGGCCGGATTCCGGTCGAGCACCGGCACGGTCCTCGCCAGCTTGTCCTCCATCCAGATATCGTCGCCGTCCAGCAGCGCGATATATTCGCCCGCCGCCGCGGCAATTCCCGCGTTGCGCGCCGCCGACACTCCCAGATTGCGCTGATCGATCACTCGGATCCGATCGCCGAATTCCGTCAGCACCGCGCGTGTGCGGTCGGTCGATCCGTCGTTGACGACGATCACCTCGAACCCGCTGTCGAAGCGCTGCGCCAACACGCTCTCCAGCGCCTCGGCAATAGTGGCCTGGTTGTTGAACACCGGAATTACGACCGACACTTTCACGTCGCCGCTTTTCTCACACATGCGCCGGCCCCGAAACCGCGCGCTGAATCCTCGATGGCAGCGCCGCCGAGATTGTGCGCGCAAGCCGCTCCGGCAGGTAAGTCCAGGCTATTCGCACGTAAGTCTTGGGATTGAGCGGATCGTAATGCAGCGCGAGCCGATAACAGCGTCGCGCAAAGATTCGATCATAGTCGAGCATCGCTGTGAGACCCACGCTGACCAACAACCCTGCGGTGGCGCGGCGAATCTCGGCGAGCAGCCGCGTCGCGCGATCGCCAAATCTTTCGCGGACCAGGCGCTGCATGATTTCCGAATTGCGCACGTAACGATCGACGCGCGTCGATTGCGGATTCTCCGCATCATTCCTCCACACCCGCCGCCGCTTCAGGCTTTCTTCCACTGACCCGGCCACGCGATAGAGCGCCGTCGGCTCGTCGAGATAAACGAACCGGCCGTGCTCGCGCGCGACCAGCATGAAGTAGCTGTCTTCCCATTGCGGATGCCCGGTCGCGAACTCTTCGTGGAAGCCGCCGATCGCGTCGAACGCAGCGCGCTTCATCACCACCGTGCTGGGCAGAATGTTCCAGCGCCCCGACAGCATGTCCTCCATCGCGGGCGCGCGTTTCTCAGCTTCTGGCGTGTAGGTCGTGCCGAGCATTTCGCCGTTGACGCCGATCATCGACGCGTTCGTGTAAACCATCGCGGCGTCGCCGTCGCGGTCGAGCGCCGCCAAGGTTTTCTCGAGCTTGTTCGGCATCCAGATGTCGTCGGCGTCGAGAAACGCGACGTATTCGCCGCGCGACGCGCGCACACCCGCGTTGCGCGCCGCGGCCGGACCGCCGTTGACGCGATCGATCACGATCACGCGCCCGCGATAAGCGTCGAGCACGCTCGACGTGCCGTCGGTGGATCCGTCATTGACGACGATCACTTCAAGCTCACCGGCGAATTCTTGCGCGATTGCACTGTCGATCGCGGCCGCAATCGTAGCCGCACCGTTGAAGACTGGAATTACAACCGAAACAGTTTTCCGCGGTGCTTCCATTTCAGGCGGCGGCGCGCGCCTTCTTGGCGGCGATCGAATCGAGCGCGGCGAGCAGGCCGACGCGATCCGCGTTGAAATCAAGCCGCGCGACTGATTCGAGCGCGCGGGCGCCCATCGCCGCGCGATGTTCCGGGCTGTCGATTAATCTTTGCAGCCGGTTTGCGAGCGCCGCCACGTCGCGCACCGGATATACGAATCCGTTGACGCCGTCCTCGATCAAATCTGGTCCCGCGCCGACGCGATCGCTCACGACCACCGGTTTACCCGAGTTCATCGCTTCGTTGACAACGAGGCCCCACGGCTCGTGCTCGGAGGGCAGCACGAACACGTCGCATAGATCGTACAAGGCCGGAAGCTCGGACTGGTTTCTGAAACCGATGAAGCGGATCGAGTCCCACTTCAGCTCGCGCGCGCGGCGTTCGAGACCGGCGCGCTCCTCACCGTCGCCCGCAAAGACCAGATACGGCGCCGGCTCTGAGACTCGGTCGGGTGAAAGGCGCGCGTATGCTTCGAGCAGGTCGGCGGCGCGCTTGTGCTGCTGCATCTTCGACGCGAAAAGGATCGTCGGTCGCCCGGGCTTCAATCCCAGTTCGGCGCGGAGCGCGGCGCGATGCGGTCGCGCTTTTTCCACTGCGGCTCTGAAAAATTCGTTGTCCACCGCGTAAGGCATCGGAAAAATCCGGTCCGCATCGACTCCGTAGTGAAGATAGTACTCGCGATTCCACCGCCCGATCGCCAGCGCGGCGCCAATCGTGCGCAGCAACGCCGGCATCGCGATCCGCTTGACGCCCAGCTTCAGCGCGTCATCGGTCTCGCTCACGAGGTTGGACTCGCCGCGCAGCATCACCGGGATGTTCAACGACTTCGCCGCCGCGATTCCCGCCAGGCATCCGCGATGCGCATAGCCGTGAACCCACAGCGCGTCGAAACGCCCGCGCCGCAAGCGCGCGCGCAGCCCAAACGTCCACGGCCGCCAGAACGAGAGCCCGCTCCACGAGCCGACCCGCGGCAGAAACTCATGGCGGTAGCCGTCGAGCAGCGGCACGTCCCACTTCACGTCCACGCCAAAGCCGGAATCGCGATAAGCATGGACCGAGAGATCGCTCAGAAAGAAAACCGTCAGCTCGATTCCTGGCCGCGCCGCAAGATAACGGAACAGCGGCGCCTGGTACTGAATCGGATGACTGACCAGGCATGCAACGCGATAGCTGCGATCCATCTCAAGCCACCTGCGGCTTCGATTCAGGCCGGCGTGCGAGCACGCGCCGAGCCGCCGCGATCACTTCGTCAACGCCGATCGCCTTGATGCATTTGTTATCGTATGGGCAAACGTCAAGGAAACAGGTGTGGCACTCGACGTCCTTCAAAAGCACTTCATGCTGGGGGCCGTGCGGCCACCACATCCCCGGGAATTCCCGCCGCGTGAAGAGCGAGACGCACGGCGTGCCGACCGCGGCGGCGAGATGCTGCACGCCGGAGTCGTTGCAGACCAGCATCACGCAGCGCGCGAGCACCTCGCACGAATCGCGGACGGTGGTCTTGCCGGCGAGGCTCGCGGCACTGCGGCCGATCGCTTTTGCGATTCGCTCGCATGTCGCCGCGTCGGCAACGCCGCCGAGCACGACAATCGCGTAGCCGCGCCCGGCCAGAATACCGCCGACTTCGATAAACCGTTCCACCGGCCATCGATTAGGTTCGAGCTTCGCACCGGGTGCGAACGCAATCATCGGTTCGCTTTTGCCCACTCCCTGCTGATCGAGCAAAGCGGCCGCGCTGCGCCGGTTCGAGTCGCCGAGCTCGAGCGGAAATTCGCAGTCGTCGCTCACGAATCCTCCGCTCCTTACGATCCCGAGCAGCCGCTCTACTTCGTCGGGAAATTCGAGAGACAGGGACTGCGCCTGCGCCGCAAACCTGGGCTCGTAGCGCCAGCCGAATCCCCAGCGCACGCCAGCCGATCGCGCCACCATCAGGTTACGAAATAGCGTCGCCAACGGCGCGGCTACCGCCGGCAATTCGATCCATACGTCAAACCGGCGCGCGCGCAGATTGGCCACCAGCTCGAGCCGGCCGCGCGCGGTCGCAATGTCTTCCGCGTGATAGACGACGACTTCATCGAGCCAGCTCGCGCCCTCGAGCAGCTCGCGCGCGCCGACCGAGCCCAGTTTGCCCGGCAACGTCACCAGCGTGAGATGCGCCGCGGGATACGCGCGGCGTATCGCATACATCGCAGGGATCGCGCAGGCAGTGTCGCCGATGTTTCCGATCCGGTAGATGCATACGCGCTGCGCGTCGAGCGGACGCGGCCGCGGCCACACGCATTTCGCCGCGCCGCTCAGCATTGCGTTGGCGGAGGCTCGCAGCGCACGGGCCGCAAGCGCTTGCTGTCTAGCCGGCGGCATTTCGATTTGGATTGTGCGGCGGGCGCGCCGCAGCGTCAGACTTTTGGGCGCAGATTGCGAACGAAGCGCGGACGTACTTCCCCGCTGTCATCGGGGCGCGGCGACGGTTCGTCAACCGGCTGCCCGGCCGGCGCCGGATTGATAGCCGCGAACTGCTCCTTGGCCCGCCGAATGAAATCCGACGCGAGAATCCAGGTGCACACGAGCACGAACGTGATCGAAGCGGCCAGCGTCGCGTTGTGGCGCGCCTTGGGCTCGAAGTAGTTGTCCGGCACGACCGGAGGCTCGACCACCTTGAACGCGAAATCTGACTGTACTGCCGCGATTTTCTCGCGCTGAATCTGCCGCGCCATCAACTCGTAGAGCTGAGTCTGCAACAGCGCGTCCGAGCTTTTGCGGACCTCCTCCTCGAGCGACGCGGCCGCGCTGGCGCCCGCCTGCACTTCCTCGTTGCGCAGCTTGTCGCGCAGGCTATCGAGGTAAAATCCGAGCACGCGTTGCGCTTCGGCCGGCGACGGATCAAGGAAATACAGCGTCAGGTTGCCGCTCTTGTAATCGTATTCGGTGCTGAATCGATCGGCGATCATCGTATGGATCGACCACTTCGTTACGGTCGGCGCCTTCGGACTGCGGACGCCTACGATGCTGTGCTCGAGGTGATATTTGTTCACCAGTTCGGTCGTGAACGCGTAGCTGTTCATGATCGCCGTGTAGCGCTCGGCCAGCGTGACCGTGTCGGCACTGCCGCCCTCGAGGATCGACGCGATTCCTCCACCCAATCCGTCAACCATGCCGCCGGCGCCCCCGGTGCCCATCGAAAGCCCCTCATCGAGCGACACCGGCGTGACGATCGCCTGCGCGCGATACCATTTCACCGTCAGGAATTTCGTGTAGAGCCCGTAGCCGAGGCCGATTCCGATCGTCAGCGACGCGATCAGGATCCATCGCGATCGCAGCAGCTCGACGTAGTAAAGAAGCTGCAGCGTCGCGTGTTGCGCGTCGGTCAGATGAGCATGCGCACCGGCGTGCGCGGCGTCACCGCCCGCGGCCGGAGTCGAATGTCCGTTGCTGCCTGAAGGATCCATCAGTTTGCCGGAGCGAGCCTTCCGCCTAATGCCACACGAGGCCGCCCCACGACGGGTTGAACGAGAGGCTCAACTGCACCAGCGCGCGGAAAGAATCGTTGTTGGTATAGTTGATGTCGGTCACGTATTCGACTCCGGCGCGCGCCTTCATTTCGCCGAGCGAGTTTGCCAGCGGCGTGATTTCCACCGGCAGATGAAGCAAGTCTAACGCCAGGCCGTAACCGGTTTCGGTGTTGCGCGTGGGCGGCTGGTAAAACGGCAACGCGATTGCCTGGCGGCGCGTATAGAAGGTGTCCATGCCCACGCGCGACTGCAGATTGAGCCATCGATCGACTTCGAAATTCACCTGCCACGCACCCGGTCCGAGCGAGCTGCCCATCAGCGCGTTGTTGTAGGTCCAGTACAACGAATCGTTGTGGACCGAATACTCCTTGTCGGTGAGTGCGTATTCAAATCGCGCCGTGGTGCGTCCGTCGAGCGTGAGTTTCGGAAGGTAGATCCCGGCCGTGTACGACGGTCCCTTGAACGGTAGCTTCAACCCGCTCAGTCCGCCGGCGTTGAAAAAGTCTTCGGACAGTACCTCGCCGTAAATCTGGGTGTCGCGCAGCCGCCGGATGTAAGCCTTTCCGAAAATTCCAAAGCGCGTGTTGGTGTTGTATTGGTTCGAATTGCCGGTGCTGAGACCGGTCAGATTTCCGAGGAATCCACCCGGGCCGTAGTTATCGTTGCCGCTGCCGCCGAACATGATTGTGTGCTCCAGGCCCCATTCAAAAAATGGCAGCGTCCTGAACGTAATCACATGCCCCGAAAGCCACGGCTTCGAGAAAGTCCGTCCCGCGTTGAGTTGCCCGAGGAACGCCTGGTACCGGTACAGCCCCAGGTAACGGAAAATCCAGGGCAGATGGCCAGGATGAATATTCTGGATGCGCAGGGCTGGAAACGGCTGCCCGTTATTCGATTGCGAAAGTTGATTGTAGTGCGAGACACCCCACGACGTCTCTTCCTGACCAAACGAGATCGCCGTGTTGCCGAGACTGACGACCACCGCGCCGGTCAGAAGTTGCGCGCGACTTGCCTGGCTCGGACTGTCGGTCAGCGGACCCGCGAGCGCGCCCTCGCCATAACCGGTGATGAATCCGCCGACCCCGCCCCATCCCGACCAGCGCAGGATTTCATTGCTCCCCTGGTCGGTGTTGAGGTTGTCGTTGTTCGGCAGCAGCGGAGTGCCTTCTTGAAAGTCGATTCCACTGGGCCCGGTCTCGAGCGAACGGCGCGTGCCTTCGGACAAAACGTACTCGCCTTCGATACGCTCGATCGGATGAAACATCGTGGGCAGATTGTCTTCGTGATCCTGCTCGATCCATTGCACTTCGTCGGGTAACTGGAGCCGCAGCGCGTTGATGACGCTGCGCGCGAGCGCGTTGGGAGTTTGCATTTCCGACAGCTTCGACTCGGCTTCGACCGTGATGCGCGCCGCCTCGACCCGGCTAATCGGCTGAATTTCCGAAATGTAGCTGTCGGCCAGTCCGAGGTCGTTGAGCGTGTCGAGCTCGTCGTAAATGGAACTGTCGAGCGGGATGTACGCCGCGTAGGTCGATGCGAAAGCGGGGCGCGCGATCCACGCAATCGCCAGAGCCGCCAGCATCAGCGGCAATCTCATGCGGCGCGTCGGCCGCGCGATGCTAGCGAAGGCCATCGGGTTCACCGGCGCGGCTGGCGGTCTGTTGCTGGCGGCTGATCTCTAGTTCCCGCTGGCGCTGAATCTCGGTCAGCTTGTCGATCAAATCGACCTTCGGAGCTTTCTGCTGCGCTAACACAGGATGCAGATGGCTGATTGCCGGCTTGGAACGGATCGGCTCGATCGCGGAATCGGTATGCGCCGCCGGGCGCGCTCCCAGCCGCTCCGCCAGCGGGCTGCGGCTGTTGCGGAACAGGTAGGCGATCAACACTTTGCGCACGTATTGCTGGGTCTCAGGATACGGCGGAACCCCGTTGTACTTATCGACCGCGCCCTCGCCCGCGTTATACGCCGCGAGCAGCTCGGGCAGGCTGAGTGGCGCGCCGTCGCCGTGGGTGGTGCGATAGTGTCGAAGAAAAGCGATGAAGCGCACGGCGCCGAGCGTATTGCTGACCGGATCGAACGGGTCGATTACGCCAAAGCGATTCGCCGTCGCCGGCATCAGTTGCATCAGGCCTTGCGCGCCTTTGGGCGAGACCGCCTCGGCATTGCCGCCCGACTCGACGCTAGCAATCGCCGCCAGCAAATCGGGATCGATGCTGTAGAGCTCGGCCGCCGCGCGAAACAGTCGATCATTCTCAGCGCGCGAGCTTGCCGGCGGCTGCGCCCGCGCCGAAGCCGCGCCCAGTAGCGCGAACGACAGCGCAGCCGCGATGATAGTTTTACGAGTCCCCACCCGTTGACCCTGCAACCGCTACAAACTTGCGCCCAATATTCCGACTATCGCCAGCGACGATGCTGCATTAGCAATGATCTGCGTAATCGTCGCCGTCTCCTGCATCTTGTTTTCGTAAATCAGTTTCTCAGGAACGTACACTGTATCGCCAGGGTCGAGCCGCGCCGACATCAGGCCTCCCGAGATCACCGGCAACAGCGGGAACATCGTCGATTCCTTGCTCTGCTTGATTCCCTCGTCGGTCATCACCGAGCCGTCGGCTTTGATCACCATGATGTGCTCGGGGTCCGCCCCTTCGTTGGGACCGCCGGCCTGATTCAGATAGTCGCGCGTGGTCAGCCCCGGCCGATACACGATCGCGTTGGGACTGTACACCTGGCCGAGTACATTTACCGCGTCCGGGCGGCGCGGAATCGTCACCTGGTCCTGATCGACCAGCACCACGTTATCCGGCGAATTGGCCAGCTCGTTGAGCGGATGCATGTGGATGACCAGGCGCCCCTGCGCCTGCTGGCCTTCGGTCTCCGTCAGCACCCGTTCGAGCGCGTTCAAGGTTTCCGGGCTGGTGGCTGGATTTTGATTCTGAGGATTCTGACTCGCCGTCAACTGGTTCATCGTGCCCGGATTCATCTGGATGCGAACGATCGACTGTTGCAAGCGCTCGCGCGCCTCATCGAGACGTTTTTGCTGAAGCTCTTTTATCGATGCTCGAATCAGCACCGTCGCCGGCAGGTAGGCGTCCGGCAGCAGTCCGCCCGAGCGTTCGAGCACCGACGCGATTCGCTCGCCATCGTGAATCGTGTACGGCCCCGGCCGCGCCACCATCCCCCTGACCATTACCACCCACGGCAGATGCCAGTCGGAGGCGCGGCGTACGAACAGCTGATCGTTCGCCATCAGCGCCGGGTTATTTTCGTCCGTGCCCGACATCGCCGCGCGCAGATCGACGTCCATGAAGGTGTGGCTGGTGTGGCTGCCGTTGATAACCTGGGTGCGCGCGATTTCCGCGCTCTTCTGATAGGCGTCATCCTTGAGACCGCCCGCCAGGTAGAGCAGGTCGCTCACGTGCATCCCCTCGCTCATCACGTAGTAGCCCGGGTTGCGGACCTCGCCGAAGACCTGCACCGTCGGCAGATACTTCATCTGCGACTCGCTGAACACGGTCAGCTCGTCTTCCTGCTCGAGCGCAAGGTTCTGCGGCCCGCCGACGTTGTCTGACAGCGCCGCCCCGAGATCGACCGGCACCAGTCGAATCGTTTTGGCCTTGCCTTGCTTGCGCCTGATCAGCGCGTAATTGAAAAACGTGTGCGGCGCGGTGCCTTCAGCCAGTTGCACCAGGTCCGCGACCCGCATCCCCTGATGCCACTCGAATTTGCCCGGGCGATTGACGCTGCCGCGCACGGTCACGATGTCCTGCTGGGCGGGCAGCACGGGATATATCTTGATCAGGTCGCCGTCGCGGACATCGAACCGCTGCGATCGGATATCGTTGAGATCTACATCGAGCGCGATTCGCTTCTGATGAGCGTCCACCCGCTCGACCTGCACCCGCTGCGAGTATCCGAACGCGCTGATTCCGCCGCCGAGCTTGATCACGGAATTGAGCGGCTGGCCCGAGCTGCCCAGCTCGTAGATTGCCGGCCGCTTTACATCGCCGATCATTCCAACCACCGGCCCGATTACCGGCACAAAGATCACGTCGCCCGGCTGGAGTTGCTCGTCGCCCTGCTCGTTGCCTGCCAGCAGCAGCGAGTACAGATCGATCGTGCGCACCAGCTGATTGCCACGGCGCAGCTCGACTCTGCGCAGGCTGCCGATTTTGGTGATCCCGCCGGCCGCGCTGAGCGCGTTCGATACGTGCGACAAGGCGCTGACGGTGTAGGCCCCGGGCTGTGCGACTTCGCCGACGACGTACACCTGGATGGTCTTGAGCTTGCCCATCGTCACGTCAACTTTGACCCCGGTGATTTGTCCCGCGTGATCCTCGATCAGCTGCTTGGTCTGCGCGAAGGTCAGGCCTGCGACCTGCAACGGCCCGATTTCCGGAATGCTCACCGAGCCGTCGCGGCCCACCGTCAGATTCAGCGTGTTATTGATTCGGCCCCACATCAGCATCTTCAGCTGATCGCCGGGACCGATAACGTAATTGTCGCTGACCGGAACGTTGGCTACCGGAGCGAAAGTCGAAACGCGCGAGGCGAATAACGAGTAGCCGAATTGCTGCAGATTGCGCGTGCTCGGCGCGGCCGGCGGGACCGCCGTATCCAGCGCTCGAAATTGCGATTCAACCGACGACGCCGGCTGATTCTCATTGGCCGGCGACGACGACTGCGGCCCCGTCATTCCCATCTGCTGCCCCGGCGACCCGGTCTCGTCTCCGCCTTGCCCGGCGAGCCCCGTGCAGCTTCGAAGCTGTGCAAGTTGTTGATCGGTGAACCTCAAGCCCAGTGACTTGGCGATACCGTTCACGTCGTTGGCGCTCAGTTGCTTGGCCGCGAAATGGAGACACAGCTCCTGCATGTCGTCGGGACTTAGCCCGCCTGACGCCATTTCACTTTTCAGGCTGCCAAGCTCGTCGGGCGAAATTCCAAGCTGCTGCACAACCGCGGCCATCGACTGTTTGTTCATCGTGTTCGCGAAGCCCTGCGCGCCACCGCCGAGGCCTTGCGCACCACGCATCGCCGACGCACCGCCCGTTGTGGAAGCGCCCCCGGAAAGCGTGGAAGCACCATCCGATCCCGATCCCGAGTCATTGCCATCCGGGTTCGCGCATGGCGGCAAGCCCGAATCGGCGGCGTTCGGATCATTTGGATCAACGCATCCGCGGCGCATCGTATTGCTCACCGCTCCGTTCTGCGAATCGCCGTCGGTACCAAGGCTCTGTCCGCCTACCGCACCGTCGCCGCCAAGCGCTCCACCGCTGGAATCGCTCATTTGCGCGCGCGCGGTGGAGAAAACCAGGAGCACCGCCAACACGACCAGGAACGCCTTCAGTGTCGCATGGACTACTTGTCTAGTATTGCTACTCATGGTAGGCTTCCCTCGGCTTTCGCAGTCAATCGCGAGCACCTCGGTTCCCATTAGAGCCTGAGCCTCGCCATGATAGCCAATATCCCGATTAAAGAAAGGGTAAACGCTAGTCATGAGCGGACTGGTGGTGCTTTGATCCGCTTACCGCTCGCCAAATTCAGGAACGCGTCCGCCATCCCGTGCTAATCAGGTTGCGGACCGTCACCCAAGGTGAGCGATCGCCGGCCAGATTCTCACAACCGCACCCTGACGATCCAACTTGGCCCGCAGTGATCGAATCTAGTTAGTTTAATACAGTCGAGAACTCCGAAGGCGCGTTATAACACGCTATTGAAACGAACGTCAAGCAGAAATCTCCTCGCGCTTGCCTCCATCGATGCCCCACCCGACCCTGCGGTTTACGGACTATCGAGCACTTCGTTCTCCTCCGCGTCTTGCTTGAGCGGGCCGCCGCCCGGCCCCAGCACCGCTACGAAGCGCTTCGGACCGTCATAGACGACCCGTTCGCCGTGCGGCAGCCGCCACAGGGCGCTCGTGTCAGCCGGCGCGCTGCCCTTGGTGCTGTCCTGCTCGGTCGGTGCGCCGACCGCCGCGACCAGCTTCTCGAGTACCTTCCCGCTCGAATCTGGCGTGAACCACGCCATCACGAGCTGCATGCCCGAGTAGGTCGTGAACTCATATTTGACCTGCTGATACCGGACTCCATCGACCTCGATGTTGTTGATTCGGTAGGTGTCGGCGCCGTAGGGAGCGGTCTCCAGGCTGCCGTTGGGGAAACGGTTCTGCACCCGATACAGCGAATCGCCGAATCTCACGTCCAGGAACGACGTGACATTGGGCTGTCCTAGCAGGCCTTGCACCTTCTTCTGCACCGATACGACCGCCGGCGAACCAGCGGAGCAGGCCGCGCACACGATCGCACCCGCGAGGCCGACCAACGATGCGCGGACAATCGCGAGTGGGCGCGGTGACCGCATCTGTCAGGAATCTTTGACGACCGCCGAAGCTGACAACACGATGCGCAGGCCGCCCGATTCGACCGCGCTGAGCAATATCGCCACTCGCTCCGCGCCCGCGAGATAGCGCTGGAAGATCGCTTCGAATCCGCGGAACGGCCCCTCTACGACCATGACGCGCTCGCCGCTGCCAAAAGGCTTGTCGGGTATTTCGATCACGTCGTCCACCCCGCGGCGGCGGATCTCCGACACAATCGCCGGTGGCACCGCCAACGGGTCGCTGCCCGCCGACACGATTGCGCGCACGCCGGCCATGTACTTCACGTCAAAGTACTGGCCCTGGAGATCGAACCGGGCAAACACGTAGCAGGGAAACAACGGGCCAATCGACACCGCCATCCGGCCCCATCGCGGTGCTTTGGCCTTTAGCATCGGCAGAAATACTTCGGGCACTATGTGCGCAAGCTGGTCACGCACCCATCGTTCCTTGCCGGTCTTGGTGCGGACCAGGTACCAATGTGTCTGTGAGTTACCGTCCATCGCGGCATGCGCGGCCAACGCCAGGATGCGGATGAAGAAACCTCAAACGCACGAAGCCTGCGGCGATGCGCTCACACTGCCGCAAAAGCAAAGGCGGCTGTAGCATACGCCACAGCCGCCCATTCAGTCCAATCAACTTCTAGATTTCGTACGTGAACGTGAACTCGAGTTCGTTGAAGCGCTGCTCGCGGCTCAGCAGGTACGGATCAGTGAAGCGCCCGCTGCGTCCGATGAACCACTGCGCATTCACGCCCAGCAGCACGTTGCGTGAGTATCGATAAACGTTGGTGGTCGAGAGCTCGCCGACGTTGTCATCGATGTCCCACAGGAATACGTTACCCGCCGTCAACTGTCCGTTCATCAGCCAGTTCGTCGCCGCGATGAACCCCAGGCTGCTGAGCTCGCGGATCTTGCCGGCCGTGGTTATCTGGGGCGTCGCACCTTGCGGACGATCGGGGTACCAGGTTTCCGTAAACTGAGCGGTCAGGAACGTGTGCTGCTTCGATAGCCACGGGATGTAAGTCGGCCGGTCGGCTGCAATGATCCAACGTGTGAACTCGGTCCATTCTCCGCCCCTGTTCGCAACCGAGGCCGGAACCGAGACGTTGATGTCCGGCTGGTACAGAAAGTCGTAGCGATACACGATATCGGTAAGATCTTTGTCGTAGTACGTTCCGGTCAAGCCGAAGAAATTGTTGCGCCGATAGTCGGTCGTGCTAACCGCAATAACGCTTCCGCCCACCGGCACACCCCGGTGAGGACGGTTGAGAAAGTGTCCGGGGACGAGGAACGTGCCCGGTGCAATCCCAATAGCGCCCGGCAATCCGGTCGACGCGCCGGTGCAGGTAGCGCAAGTTGCGCTCAGCGCGCTACGGAACTCGTACAAGTAGATGAAGCTGGTCTGGAGTCCGTTCCCGATCGGCAGCAGGCTCGAATAACGCACTCCGAATTCGCTGTTCTGAAGCGAGTTGGATGGAGTCTGGCTCAGATTCTTCGCATAAAAGTCGTAGAATTGACCCGATGCCTTGCCCTTTACGGTGGGCCCGATCGGAATGAAGATCATCCCTTTGGGGTCCCAATTGGGCACCTCACTGGCGTTGATGATCTGGCCGCTCTGGTTGATATTAACCGGGAATATCCCGTCCGGACCCGAGCCGCAGCTTACGCAGCCGCCATCGAATGCGGCCGGGACCACCCACGGACTGCGCGGGTCGGCGTTGGTCTCAATTGCGGCGGCCTGGAAGTCGCCCGGAATAATGAAACCCTCCAACTCGTTGTTGGCGGTCTTCAGGAAGTCCGGCAGGATGTAGTTCAGCTTAATCATCCTGAGGTTCGTGCGCACGTCCTCGGCCGCTTCCGCGCCGTAAACTCCGTGCCACGTCGCGTTAACCGGGTTGGTGACTTCGGTACCTGACAATGCGTCGGCCTCCGACCAGATGACCTGCTGCTTGCCGATGCGGGCCGAGAAGTTGTCGGTAAAGTTCAACTGCGAATACCACTCGCGCAGATCGTTCTTGAAGTATTCGTTCTGAAGTGAGGGAACCCCAGTAAGTCCGTTGTTCGAACTGTGGTTCATCGAGTACGCGGTCGCATCGGTGTTCGGGCGCTCGCGTCCGTAATTCTTGATCGATCCGAACGC
Source organism: uncultured delta proteobacterium (assembly GCA_963717005.1). Taxonomy (GTDB): domain Bacteria; phylum Desulfobacterota; class Binatia; order Binatales; family Binataceae; genus Binatus. Next base: position 936,013 of record OY970324.1, on the reverse strand, counting down.
GTCGTACCACGGACGATAGTACGCGAAGAAGTCCGCGTCCTTGACGAACAGCGTGTCGAAGCGGCCGAGCAGCTTGTAGTTCTTCACCATGTGGTAATCGGGCCGCACATCCGCCAGTTGCCGCGCTTCAGCCAGATCCCAATGATTGAAATCGAAACTGCCGCCGGTGATCCCGAACGACTTGCCGGGGATCGCAAAGGTCGAAGTGACCGTCGGATGAATCAGCTTCGTCGGCGTCGAGTTGATCGCGGAGCTGCCTTCGCCCCAGTGACCCGCCTCGCGAGTTTCAAAATATCCAAAAACTGAAAAGTCGCCCTGCGTGATTGTCGCCATTGCGACCGAGGTCCAGAGCGTCCCGGCCATTGCCACGGCGGCCACCAACAAACTCCGCCACCGCGTCCCTCCGAATCCCATATTCCCGTTCTGCATAGACACCCCCAAGCTGGAGCCCTCGTGGTTACGTCGAACTCCTCGCCTGATTATTCCTCTACCAGGCAAGCGTCAGACCCTCGTTCCCCGTTCGCACGCACGAAAACCTACGAACGCGGCTTAGCTACCATTCCACTGACTACCTTGTCAAGAAGGGTGCATGCGCCGATCACATCTTCGCAACAATCCGTTAAGCGCTGCGTCACCATTTGCCCTGCACGATCTCAAGTGCTTCGAGTCTTGCCAATCTCTCGATTGCGCTGCTCATCAATATCTCAGTATGTCCGATTAAAGACCCGCGACCGCGTCGTCGTTCGCCGTCGGGACGGACCGCGATGCCCAAAGAGGCGGCTGGCCGCACGATGCGGTTTGGCTCGTCGGCAGTTAATCGAGCCAGAGCTTGCCGCCGCACCCGGCGGACGATCATGAACAAAGAATTACGTCGCACTTGAATTTGTCATCTGATCAGTGTAGGTACGACCACCGAATGCGCGTCCGGGAGGACGTCCGGAACCGGGCAGGGCATACGCAGCCTTTGCCCGGCGAGGAACGAACCGAGGGACGCGGGGGTTTTTAGGTCTGATTGGTCGGCAGATTGGCACCGATTCGACTCGGCGGGGGTTAGATAACATGACGTATGGAAGGATGCAGACGATGACTCAGGGCAGGGATGGGATCTCGTTAGCGCCCAATGGAGCGCTGAGGCTGATGGGGGTCGCTCGTCGGCTATCGGTCGTGGCCGCGGTGCTCGCTGTAGTTGCGCTCGTCGCGGGGTCGGCAGGCACGAGCTACGCCGGGCATAAGCACAAGAACACCGCCACTCTGCTCGACACCGTCACGGTGACGAACTATGGCGCGGCGTTCGCCGGCAGTCTCACGACAATGGGCGCGGGTTCGGGCAAACACGACCGGCCCTTCCTTTGGGTCAAGGGCGCCAACACCCTGCTGGGTTCAGGCACCGGACCGGCGGGAGTTTCAATCAGCTCGCTCCAGGGCGACGGCCACATCGCGGTCTCCGTCCCGATCGATCTTATCGATCTTACCGGTTTCGGGGCGGCCGCGGGATTGTCGAACGGCCCGGGAACCGGCTTTGCCGAGATCTTCTCTCCAGGTGCGGATAGGAATTCCGTGCCGGAAAGTATCATCGGCACGCGCAATGTCTCGTTTGACAACACCGGTTGTGTGAGTCTCGAAGATCCACTTCCATGCTGCAGCGGCGTAAACGCCGGCACTTGCCAGTTTAATACTTCGGGCGTCAACACCGCTCAGGGCTTGGCGTACGAAGATCCCTACGACGGAGTTAATCCCGGAAGAGACATTCTGGCGATCGCTAACACGCTCCCCGTTAACTTCTTCTCGACCAGCGATCTCCTCGACGGTAGCAACGGTGGTGCGGCTTGCGCGGCTTTCGGTGGTTTCACCGTGGGCACGATCGCCGAGTTTGATACCAAGACGCTCGCGATCGGCACTCCCGGCTACAACGACAACGTCGCGCCTTTCAACAACAATCCGGTGTGTACCCTTCCCGCTATCGCCATCCCACCGGGCTTTTCTGAGCCGCCCACGTACTGCCCAACCGGCAGCGTCAATAACGCAACTATCGGCGGATGCCTCACGTTCCTGCTAGGCCCGGTCGCCGTCGCATTTGACCAAACTGGCTTCCTGTTCGCCGTGAACGAAGGTGCTGTTGCTTCGGGCGGCCCCGGATTCGTAACTGTGTATTACCCGGGCGCTTTTGGTGATGCGTTCCCGGCTGCCATCATCGGCCTGCTGGAGCCTGCCTTTGTCGATCCGGCCAAGATTGGAGTCCTCTCGGACTCGGACTTCTACGATGACGTCATCTTCGTCTCGGACGTTGGCGATAACAGCATCAAGATTTTCTCTGTTTTCACAAACTTCAACGGCGAATTTTTCGAAGGCAGCGAGCTCGGCGTGATTCACGGCGGCAGCACCAAACTGAAGCGTCCAGAGGGCATTGCGATCGGCGCTGACGATGGCGCTTTGTACGTCGTAAATAACAGCGTCAGTTCGCTCGAGATGTTTACCGACATCGGTTCAGACGAGGGTGGTGGCGACATCCCCCCGACTCTGATCGTCCAGGGACGCAACACCAAGCTGAACTTCCCGGTTGACGTTGCCCTGCCGGCATTTACGCCTTCCTCCAGGGAGACTATCAGCGTTCGCTGATTCGCACGAAACCGTTTTAACCGCGAACGCCGAATCCGGAATCCCGGATTCGGCGTTCGTGTTTCTGCGTCCACCTTCTGTTCCCCTCTCCAAAAGGGAGCGGGGTTTGGGGTGAGGTCGCGCGATTCAAGATTCTGCCTCCGCCCCTGACGCGCGCAAGGTCGATCGGCTGGCGTTGCTACACCACCCACCGTCGCGAAGTGCTCTGTTGGTGCGACTTAAGAAAATGGTCCCACCAGGTTCGAGTCCTGACGGGACCTTCAGATCATTTGGGCAAAGCGCGTGAGCGGCGTTTCAAAACAAACTTGAAACGCCGCTCCACTGAGATCAGGCAAGGTCGAAGCGATCGAGATTCATCACCTTGTTCCAGGCAGCCACGAAGTCACGCACGAACGCCTGCTGCGAGTCGCTGCATGCATACACTTCCGCCAGCGCTCGAAGCTGAGAGTTCGATCCGAAGACGAGATCGGCCACGGTGCCCGTCCACTTGAGCTCGCCCGTCGCCCGGTCGCGCCCTTCCAACACGCCTTCGGGCGCGGTGGACTTCTGCCACTTCGTCTTCATATCGAGCAGGTTGACGAAGAAATCGTTGGTCAGCGTCTCGGGCCGCTTGGTAAAGACCCCGTGGCGCGACTGCCCGACGTTGGCATTCAGGACCCGCATGCCACCGATAAGAACCGTCATCTCGGGCGCGGTCAGCGTCAGCAGGTTCGCCCGATCCACCAGGATCTCAGCCACCGATCCCTCGAGTCCCTTCTGGATGTAGTTGCGGAACCCGTCTGCGGCCGGCTTCAGCACGGCGAACGATTCCACGTCGGTTTGCTCCTGCGACGCGTCCGTGCGCCCCGGCGAGAAGGGAACTTTCACGTTGTGGCCGGCCTTCTTCGCAGCTCCCTCGACCGCTGCGCAGCCGCCCAGCACAATTACGTCAGCCAGCGAGACTTTCTTCCCGCCGGACTGCGTCTTGTTGAAGTCCTTCTGGATCGCTTCCAGCGTCTTGAGGACCTTCGCCAGTTCGGCAGGCTGGTTGGCTTCCCAATCTTTTTGCGGCGCGAGCCGAATGCGCGCACCGTTCGCTCCGCCGCGCTTGTCGCTGCCGCGGAAGGTTGACGCCGATGCCCAGGCCGTCGTCACCAGTTGCGAGATGGACAGTCCGGACCCGAGGATCTTGGCCTTCAGCGCGGCAATGTCCTGCTCGCCGATCAGCGGATGATCCACCGCGGGAATCGGGTCTTGCCACAGCATCTGCTCCTTCGGAACGAGCGGGCCGAGATAACGCGCGATCGGGCCCATGTCGCGGTGCGTCAGCTTGAACCACGCCCGCGCAAACGCGTCTGCGAACTGATCGGGATGCTCGTAGAAGCGCCTCGAAATCTTTTCGTAAATAGGGTCGAACCGCAGGGAAAGGTCGGTGGTCAGCATGGTCGGGGCGCGATGCTTCGACTTGTCGAACGGATCCGGCATCGTGCCGGCGCCTGCGCCATCTTTCGGTTTCCACTGATACGCGCCGGCCGGGCTCTTGGTCAGTTCCCATTCGTAGCTGAACAGGTTCGTGAAGAAGTTGTTGCTCCACTTGGTGGGAGTCGTGGTCCAGACGACTTCCAGCCCGCTGCCGATCGCGTCAGCGCCTTTGCCCGTGCCGAATTTGCTCTTCCAGCCGAGGCCTTGCTCCTCGATACCGGCGGCTTCCGGATCAGGTCCCACCAGTGCCGCATCACCGGCGCCGTGGGTTTTGCCGAAAGTGTGACCTCCGGCAATCAGCGCGACGGTTTCTTCGTCATTCATCGCCATGCGGGCAAACGTTTCGCGGATATCCCTGGCCGCCGCCAGCGGATCCGGCTTGCCGTTCGGTCCTTCCGGATTCACGTAGATCAGACCCATCTGAACGGCGCCGAGAGGCTTCTGGAGGTCGCGGTCACCGCTGTAGCGCTGGTCCTCCAGCCACTTGCCCTCGGGGCCCCAGTAAGTTTCCCCGTCCGGCTCCCAGACGTCCGCCCGTCCGCCGGCGAACCCGAAGGTCTTGAATCCCATCGACTCGAGAGCGACATTGCCGGCAAGAATCATCAGGTCGGCCCACGAGATTTTCTTCCCGTACTTCTGCTTGATCGGCCATAGCAATCGGCGCGCCTTGTCGAGGTTAACGTTGTCCGGCCAGCTATTGAGCGGCGCAAAGCGCTGCATGCCGCGTCCGGCGCCGCCGCGACCGTCGCCGATGCGGTAGGTGCCTGCGCTGTGCCACGCCATCCGGATGAACAACGGCCCGTAGTGGCCAAAGTCCGCCGGCCACCAATCTTGCGAGTCCGTCATCAAGGCATGCAGATCCTTGGTCACGGCATTCAGGTCGAGGCTCTTGAACTCCTTGGCGTAGTTGAACTCCTTGTCCATCGGATCGGACAGTGGAGAGTTCTGGTTGAGAATCTTGAGGTTCAGCTGATTGGGCCACCAGTCTTGATTCGACTTGACCCCAACAGCGTGAGACCCCGTCACCGGGCACTTGCTTTCACTTTCCATGGCAACTCCGTTGGTTATTTTGGATGTTTGAAAAGTCAGCTTCGCGGCTTTCGTACTCGATTTGCCTTCGCGCGTTTCGCCCTGCATTCCTCGCACAGCGCGTGAATCTCCAGCGATGACCCGATTACCGTGAACTCGCCCAGCGCCGACTGACCCGCCAGCAGGCGGTCCAGATGCGGAATCTCGATATCGCGGATGCGCCGGCATTTCACGCACACCACATGATGATGCGGCGTGATATTGCCGTCGTAGCGCGCGCTGTCGTGCAGCATCGTGACCTTGCGCGCCTCGCCGATGTCGCACAGGGTTTCCAGCGTCCGATGCACCGTCGCGAGCGAGATATGCGGATGCTGAACGCGGACGGCGGTGAAGATCGCGTCCGCCCGCGGATGCTCGCCGGAATCGAGCAGCACCTTGATGATCGCGAGGCGCTGCGGCGTCACCGCGAGCCCGCCACGGCGGCATCGCTCGGCGAACTCCGACAGCCGCTTGGCGGCGTAGGGCCCGCGCCGCCGTTCATTCACAAGCTGTAGTTCCATAATCTAGATGATAATCATTACCATCTAGTTTTCGCTGTTGTCAAACGACGTGGATTGGCCCGCCCGCGCGTCCCCGCATTTCTGTCACCCTGACGCAGCAGCGCGATTCGTTTCTGCCACTTCGACGAAGCGCGCCCTTCTGTCATCTCAACGCGGCCGGCAGCGCGAGCAATTGTGTCATCCTGACAAAGCGAGCGACGCGAGCGTTCGTGTCATCCTGACGAAGCGAGCAACGCGAGCGGCAGGAAGGATCTCGGACAGCTTCGCGCAAGCGGAGCCGGTACCGGTTGCTGAGATCGCGAAGCGCTCCTTGTTTGGATCCAGCAACGCCGCAATTACAATCGCGGCAGAATCGGCGCTCGGCGGCAGTCGGGCTTCGTCATCAGCATCTGCACGTCGCCGATATAACGCTCGCGAAAGCCACCCTCGCAGTAGCAGAGATAGAATTCCCACATGCGGATGAATTCTTCCGGATAGCCCAGCGCGCGCACGCGCTCGAGGTTCCCGAACATCCGCAGCCGCCAGTGCTTCAGCGTCTCGGCGTAGTTGGGCGTGAGGTCTTCGAGATGGAACAGGCGCAGGTCGCTCGCGCGCGTGATCGAATCGCACAGCGCCGTAACCGACGGGATGAAGCTGCCGGGGAAAATATATTTCTTGATAAAATCGACCCGCCTGGCCGCGCCCTCGTACTCGCGGTCGGTGATCGTGATCGCCTGCAACAGCATCATGCCGTCGGGCTTCAGCAGCTCGCCGCATTTGCGGAAATATGAATCGAGAAACTGATGCCCGACCGCCTCGATCATCTCGATCGACACCAGTTTGTCGAACTGGCCGCTCAAGTCGCGGTAGTCCTTGAACAGCACGGTGATTCGCTCTGAGAGCCCCTCCGCGGCGATTCGCTTGACCGCATAGTCGTGCTGCGCGCGCGAAATCGTGATGCTCGTGACGCGGCATCCGTAGTTCTTCGCCGCATGAATCGCAAACCCGCCCCAGCCGGTGCCGATTTCAACCAGATGGTCGTGCGCGCGCAGGTCGAGCTTGCGGCAGATCCGATCGACCTTGGCCATCGCCGCCTCTTCCAGCGTGGCGTCCGGGCGCTCGAAGATCGCGCACGAGTACATCAGCGTGCGATCGAGAATCAGCTCGAAAAAATCGTTGCCGAGATCGTAATGCGCCGCGATATTGCGCTCGCTGCCGGTTTTGGTGTTGCGATTGAGGTAGTGAACGAGTCGCCGCACCGGATTGCCGATTCGCGCGAGGCCGCCGTCGATACCCTCGGTAACCGCACGGTTGCGAATCATGATTTGCACCAGCGCGGTCAGGTCGTCAGTCGTCCACGATCCCGCCATGTACGCCTCGGCCGCGCCCATGCTCCCCGCGAGCGCGAGGTCGGAATAAAAGCGCTGGTCGTGGACGCGAATTGTCGCGCGCAGATCGGCGTCGGATGAGCTCTGACCCAGCGGAATCCGCTCGCCACCGTCTTCAATTACGAGGCGGCCGTTTTTGATTCCCGCCAGACGGCTGAGCACTGCACCGCGCGCGAATCGCTCGACGATCGCCGGCCGGCGCGCCCGCGCCGCCTCGACCCCCGACGCAACTATGGAATCCGATTTGCCCATCCCGACGCATCGATTACACGCGCCCGCTTCACAGCGCAAGCGTGGGGAACACGAAAGCGCCTAAAAAGCGCTGACAGTTCCAAATGATCTTCGCGAGAAGAGGCTCTTGATATGTTTATGACTTTGTACTATAAATGTTTATTAAATCGATCACGAAAGAGTGAACGGCTAATGGATGAAAATGGAACATTACAGAAGGATTCATTCCCGCGGCTACTCCGTCTCGTCGACGCACCATTGGCGCTTTATCTCCGCCCAGGTCGCAATGATCACGTTGTGCTGGCGCAAGCGCTGACCGAGGGCCTGAGCGGCTTGAGGGGGATCGTATTCAATCCAGGGAGACTCGCGATTCAAAAGGAACTGCATGATGAGGCGGGCCGAAGGCGTATTGAAGGCATCCTAGATACGCGGATGCTTGAATTAGCTGCCCCAACCTGCCCGGCCGAGCTTTCTTCTGTCGGGTGGGCGACAGCAGGACGAAAAACAGCTATTGAGCTGAAGGCGGCGGCTGGCAGGGAAGCTGCACAGGCTATCGCGGATTGCGTGATGGCCAATGGCTTTTCGGCCGTGCTGGCTCCGACCCATTACTTGGCGGCCGGCGCAAGAGACTCTTGGATGTCTGCAGATTCATCCATGGTCAAGGCGCTGCGCGATTCTCTCGACGCTTCCGGAGGAAGAGATATCCCTATCTACTACCCTCTGGCCCTTCCATCCGCAGCTTTTCGCGACTTTTCGCATCGAAAAGAGATTCTGAGTACTTTGAAGGACTTACCGATAGACTCGCTATGGTTACGGGTCCATCCGTTCGGAACATCCACGAGCGGTCCGATCGCGCTCAAGGGCTACATAGCGGCGTGCCAAGAGCTACACGCGCTGAGAATTCCACTTGTTGCAGAAAGATCGGGAGCTATTGGCATCGCGCTGCTCGCGTTCGGTGCAGTTGGCGGAATCGAAAGTGGTATCACAACTGGTGAAACCTTCGATGCAGCGAGGTTTATCAAAGTTCCCAAGACAACAAGGAAGCCTTTCCTAGCTCCTCCACGCGTATATTTGAAGGAGCTCGCGACATTTTTGCCGGTGAAAGAAGCACGCAAGTTCTTTGATCTTCGGCGAATGAAAACTTCCTTTGGTTGTCGCGAAAGGTGTTGTCCACGGGGCTTGGTGGATATGCTGACCGACCCTCGGAGACATTTTGTCGTAACGAGGACTCGCGAGGTTGCTCGAGTCAGCTCCGTTCCATCAACTTTGCGTCGCCAAATCTATCTGGAAGAGGTTCTCCGTCCTGCTACCGATCTCGCGCTCCAAGCAAGCCAAGTATTTCCTGCGCTGGACAAACACAGAATAAGGCTCGAGTCATGGCGAGGCACGCTTGGCGCGGTGGCTCGCGAAAATCCGCTAAAGAGTAGGTCCGAACCGCCTGACGGCCGGCGCATAGGCAGTCGAACCAGAGTTTCAGCTTGACCAAGAAGGAGGTGATCTTTCCCAATGGCAGAAGCACTCGCCAAACAGCTAACCAGACTGCAGGAGCGCGCAGGAATCCGATTTCGAGAAGTCGCGAAGCTTCTAGACACGACTCCGCAAACCATTTCACGGTGGAAGTCCGGCAAGGTCGAGCCGCAACCTGACAGACTCAGACAGCTCCTGGCCCTTACATTTCTGGCCGAAGAACTGTCCGAGTTTTACTCACCGGAACAGGCTCGTCTCTGGCTATTCAAGCCGCACAAGCTGCTGAATGGCGATACGCCGGCGGAGCGGATTCGCGCCGACAAACTGGAGGACATTAATGCTCTTGTCGCTCAACTAAAAGATGGCGCTTATGTGTGATGAGGTGTTGGTGAGGTAATCAGAAGTGCTTGACAGGGTAGAGCTGCTGAAGGTTCTTGAAGCACTTGAAAATCACACGTTGGACGGATTCGTCTGGCGGCACATGTTCGGAGAGAATCGCCCAAGCCGCGCCAATGATCGAGGCGCTCGCTGGAATCCACCCGGAGTTCCGGCGGTATACTGCAGCCTTGATCGCGCAACTGCGCTCGCGGAGGGAGACTACGCAATATCTGTACAGCCACTCAGACCAACTGCCAAGCGAACGATCTATAAGTTACACGTGCGATTGGAGAGGATACTGGATCTATCGAGTGGAGCAGCTCTAGCAGACTTGGGCATCGGTCAAGACGCGATGTCGAACGCAGATCACGCACCCTGCCAGACGGTCGGCGGCGCGGTCGAATGGCTGGAGCATGACGGCATGCTGGTCCCCTCCGCCCGAAGTTCAGGGCGGAATCTCGTCATCTTCCCGCGTCATCAAACCGGTGAAGCCGATTTCGAGGTAGTTGGTTCTGAAATCATCCGATGACTTCGAGCAACGGAGAAGGCGATTCTCTCAAGCCGTGCATGCATCACGCTCGATGCCGACCCGCTTAACCCCTACCCTCGAGGGAAGGGACAAAACGCGTGGTCTTTGCGTTAGGGGGCGTGCTCGGGTTCGGTCGCTGAGACCGCGGCGTTATTCGGCGCAAGCTCCGGCATCGACGGGATGATTCGGCGCCCGGCCTCGATACCTTCGCGCGCATACGCGATCGCCGGACTCATCGACGGCGCCGCCGCGCGCGGCTTCGCCGCAACCAGGTCTTCCTCGAGAAGCTCGGGCGGCACCGGGCGCAGGTCCCAGATTATGCCGCAGGCTTCGAGCAGCTTGAGCGTGTAGTAGGTGATGTCGATCTCCCACCAGAAAAATCCGTTGCGCGCCGCGGCCGGGAAGTGATGGTGATTGTTGTGCCAGCCCTCGCCGAGCGTGACCATCGCGAGCGTCAAGCTGTTGCGGCTGTCGTCGTTGGTCTCGTAGCGGCGCCGCCCGAAAACGTGCGCCAGCGAATTGATCGTAAAGGTCCCGTGCGCGAGCACCACCGTCGAAATGAAAAATCCCCAAATAAGCATCTGCGCGCCGGTCGTGTGCAAGCCCGGTGCGTAACGCTCGAGAAACGCGCCCAGCCCAAACAGCGCGAAGCCCAGAATTGTCGGCACCAGCACGTCGAAGCGATCGAGAAACATCAGCTCGGGAAACTTTGCGAGATCGCGCACCACGCTCAGCTCCGAACGGAAGTTGGCCTCTGACGTGATCCATCCGATGTGGCTCCAGATGAACCCCTGCTGCCTCGGCGAATGTACATCGTCCGGCTGGTCGGACCTCTGATGATGCAGCCGATGATGCGACGCCCACCAGAGCGCCCCGCGTTGCACCGCCGTCGCGCCCAGTGCGGCGAATGCCAACTGCGCGGCGCGCGAAGTTTTGAACGATCGATGAGAAAAATAGCGATGGTAGAATCCGGTAATCGCAAACATCCGGATGAAATACAAAGCGATGGCGACGCCGACCGCAATCGGGCTCCATCCCACCCAGATCACGCCCAGGCACATCAGATGAACCACCACGAACGGGATACATCGAAACCAGTCGGTCTTCTGCGGCGCGTCGGGATCGGGAGCGCCACCGGCCGACGTGTCGAACCATCGCGCGATCGCAATCAGAAATCTGCGGGATTTATCCGTCGAGCTTGTCGTCATTCTGTCTCCCCACCCCAGCGCGGAATGTCCTGCCGCATGGACGTTGTCATAATGAACAGATTTCCACTTCTAAGTGAACAGGCACCAGCACGCGTCACTTGGCGGGCGTAAGCGTCTCGATCTCGTCGAACCGCGTGTAATCGACGCTTCGGCTGCCGTCGGGGTGGAGCACCAGCACGTCCGCAAAGCGTGCGCCCCAGACGATCTCGTCAAGTTCGAAGGTGTGTCGGGCGTGGATGGTCTGAGAGAACGTCTCGTCGAGTCCAATGATAGACACGATGATCTCGGGTGCGCAATTAGCCAGCGAGTCGCGCGTCTGCCCGAACAGCGGGCTACCCTCCACGATCCGATGGACCGCGGTCCACGACAACGCGAACATCGCGCTGCGGCTGCGCGTCGTCGGCAGATCGTAGAAGCGCCGAATCGTTTCGCCCTCGGCGGTAATTTCCTGGCGCGCGAACACCACGTGTATTTCCGCCTCGACGATCCGATTCGCGCGCATGTTGGCCATCCGGATCACCAGGCTGTTAACGCCGTCACGCGGACCGATGCAAGCAAAGCGGGTGAATCTCACGCGCGAGGTGGGACGCGAGAACTTCGAGAAAACCAGGCCCGTCATCAGCGCGAGCGCGAGCAATCCGGTCAGCGCCTCGATCGAGACCAGGATATTCGAGAACAGCGTGACCGGCTCCATCTTGCCGTACCCGATCGTCGCCATCGTCTGCACGCTGAAAAAAAACATGTCGGCGAACGATCCCGAATGCGCATTCTCGATCCCCTGATCGAAGTAGTAGCCGGCGGCGAACAGCAGATTGGCAAGCGTGAACGCCGCGCCGATCAGGCCGATGAGCGCGGGCCACGAGCACGTCACCAGGAAGTGGTAAAGGTCCTCAAAGATGCGGGTGGGCGCGCCGTGAATCGCACCGTCGCCCTTCAAGCTGCCGATCTGCTTCGGTCGCTTCGCCATCGCGCTGAAATATAGCGAACGACACGGCCGGAAGGGACCACTTTATTGAGTGTGACCCACCTCTTCCCCTCTCCCGGAATGGGAGAGGATCGAAGGTGAGGGTCCTTACCTAGCGCGCGTCTTTTTCGCGCGCGACTTAAAATTCTGCTTCTGTTCCGACCGTCCGCCGAGGTTATGCAAAGCTCTCCCGACGAAAGCGGTGCAACCCCGCAAGCTATCGCGCGAAGGCCACCCGCAACGCATCCGCGGCCTGGCGCTGGCCTTCTTTGCCCTTGTCCAGAGCGTCGGCGAAGCTGACGAAGCCGTGGGTGACGCCTTCGTAGCGCGTGCAGGTGGTTTTGACGCCGGCCGCGATCAGGCGCTCGGCAAATCGCTCGCCTTCGTCGCGCAGCGGGTCGTGGCTGGCCGTGAGCACCAGCGCCGGCGGCAGGCCGCTCAGATCTTTCGCGCGCAGCGGACACGCGTAGGGATTATTTTTTTCCGCTACGGGGTCGGTGTAATTTTTCCAGAACCATTCCATGTCCGCGCGCGACAGCACGTAACCATCGTTGGCGAATTCCTTTTGCGACGGCGTCGCCAGCGCGCAATCGGTGACCGGGTAGAGCAGCAACTGGAAATTGATCGCCGGACCGCCGCGATCGCGCGCCATCATCGAGACTACCGCCGCCAGATTTCCACCCGCGCTGTCGCCGCCGACCGCGAGCCGCGACCCGTCCGCGCCTAGCGAGGCCGCGTTTTCCGCCACCCACTTGGTCGCGGCGTAGCAATCCTCGGGCGCCGCCGGAAATGCGTGTTCCGGCGCCAGCCGGTAATCGACCGACACCACCACGCATCCCGCCTGGTTCGCGAGCGCGCGGCATACGCGGTCGTGACTCTCGAGATCGCCGAGCACCCATCCGCCGCCGTGAAAATACACCAGCACGCCCATCGGCGGATTGCCCTCGGGCGTGTACACGCGCGCCGCAACCTCTCCGGCCGCGCCCGGGATACGCCGATCCTCGACCCGATAGATCACCGGTACCGGAATCGGATTCGCCTCGAGCAGCGCGCGCATCTTGGCCCGCGCCTGCTCGGCAGTTTCCGCGCGCAGGAACATCGGACCCGCCGCGTTGAACGCGTCGAGCATCACTTTCATCTGGGGATCGAGCGCGGTTGCCATGCGCGATCATTAGGCGACGCGGCACCGAGAGGCAAGCGGAAGTTCGCGCCGATTCTCGAATCGAGGAAAGTTCGCGCGGCGGTTCGCTGAAAGGACTAATTCTCGAACTTGTGAAAGTCGGCGCGCCAGTGCGCCCGAAACCACGGCGTGCCGTCGCGCGTGCCGTAAACGTCGGCGCTCACAAGCATGTCGTCGCCCGCGATGCGACAGTCGAGGTTGGTGCCCTCGTCCACCGCAAAGGTCGGCGAGGATCCGTCGAAGTGGGTTCGGTATTCGTCGAAACTCAGCCGCGATCGCATCGTGGCGTAGGCGCGTCCGTCGGTCGCAATCGGCACCACCTCGCCGCGCGCATTGATAATTTTGTCGTTCGGCTCGATGCCGGTCTCGGTAAACGTGAGCTTGAACGGTTGATCGCCGACTTGTTTGTAGCAGAGCCGGTAAGTCTTCGGCGTCCAGAAACCGATTTTGTGCGCGCCCGGCTCACGCCGAATCCAATCGAGCTGATTGACCTGTCCCTGCCAGCATCCGCGGAACACCGCCGGCAGCGCGGGCGCCGCTTGCGCCGTCATTGGCGCGACCTTCACCGGCGGCGATACGGGCGGCGGCGGCGCGGGAGCGGGCCTCGTCAATTGGGGCAGCAACTGAATCGTATCTCCATTGTCCGGCTGATATGGCGCGGGCGACGGCGCCTGGCGCGGCGCAATGTACGGCTGATATTGGTTCGCCGGTCCGGGCACTTCGAGACTGGTCTGCGCGCGAGCCGCGCGGACCCCAACCGAGGTCAGTCCGCAGATTATCGCGCACAATATAAGAATACGCCTTCCCATCGATCCGCTCGCTTCCACCCCATTATATACGAAGCATTTCCAATGCCGTCACACGTGCCGCCGCCACGCCATAGCTTGAGCGCGCAGCGATCGCTACCATCGAAAAAAGTCCGCCTCAGTTTCGCGTCAAAGTTGGCGATCAAAATGGGCAATCAAGCATGAGCGATCAAAATATTAATTTCGATGCGGCGTGGGCCATCAGCCAGGCGCCAGCCACCGGCCGCCGCGCGCAGGCGCATCGATTAGCCAACGCGATGCGCCGCGTAATCGACCATCTGGTGCAGGTTGCGGCCCCCGAAGAGGATTTGTCCGCCGCGGCCGACGCGCTCGAGCGCTACGCCAAGCGCCTGTCGAAGTATCCGATCTCGCGCAGCTACGAGGGCTTTGCCGAGAGCGCCAACGCCGGCGACCCGCACGCCTTTTTCGATCACAGCCCGCTGATTGGAATCTCGAATCCGCTCGCGCCGCCGATTCGGCTGGCCGTGCTCGGCGACAAGGTCGAAGGGCGCGGCACCTTCGGCGTCGCCTATGAAGGCCCTCCGGGCCACGTCCACGGCGGCTTTCTCGCCGCCGCGTTCGACGAAGTACTTGGGATGGCGCAATCGCTGACCGGCAATCCCGGCATGACCGGGACGCTGACGATTCGCTACCGCCGTCCAACCCCGCTGCTGACCGAGCTGGTCTTCGAGGCCCGCGTCGATCGGGTCGAGGGCCGCAAAATCTTCACCCACGGCACATTGTCAGCCAACGGCGTCCTGACCGCGGAAGCCGAGGGCCTCTTCATCGCGGTAGGCCAGGAACGCTTCGCCGCAATGGCCGCGCTGGTGACGGAACGCACAACCCCAAAGAAGAAAAAGTAACCCGTCTCGGACCCATCTGTTACGCAACGCTATCGAGCCCTGCCCCCTGAGAGCAAAGTAGCGCGCCGCGCGCAACTTTGCGTTTTTCACTTTCTCACTGGGCGCAGCGGTCACCCCCCCCCGCGACGGTGTCGATGCCGCCCGCCGCGCAGGCGATTTATTCTCTTATAACTTCCGCGCGCACGGTGCGCTCGGCGCCCCAATTCTCGCCGGCCGCGTCATTGCCCGCAATTCGGCGGCGTCTGCACCAGCGGCGCTTGCGGATTGCTCGCGAAATCGAACGCATCCCACATCGAGGCGCTGGCGGCGTCGCGTGCGGAGAGCGCGGGCAGCCCGAAGCGGTCCTCGATAAATCTGGGCAGCGAGGCGAAATCGAGCGTCGCGTGCTCGACGTACCCGCTCTTCGCCCACGGCGAGATGATAAGCAAGGGAACCCGCGGCCCATCACCCCAAACGTCCACCTGCGGGGGCGGCACATGATCGTAAAAACCGCCAAAGTCGTCCCACGTTACGAACAAGACGGTGCTGTTCCACTCGGGGCTGTTCATCACCGCGTTGACGATCGCGAGCGTGCTCACTACGCCGTCGCAGGTCTCGGAGGCCTGCGGATGCTCACTGTCGGCGGCATCCACGGTGATCCATGACACTGCGGGCAGCGTCCCGTTGGCGGCGTCGGTGGCGAACTGGGCGAGCGGAACGACGTTGTTCCAATCCGGGCCGTAGCGAAGATGCTTGATGGAGTCCAATTCGACCCACCAGTATCCGCTTTGATCCTGCGCCGGAGCGTAATAGCGCCAGCTGAGGTTCGCCGCATCAAGAAGATCAGGGACGGCCTGAAAGTCGAAACACGGCCTGATTCGGCTGATCCGCCCGTTCGCGTCCATCACCGCCACCGTCGTGCCATTGGGCGCATCGCATCCCCACGAGCGCGGAGTGCCAGGATTAATGCCGGCATTTTGGCCGGCTCCTTGCCCGAACTCCGGGTTAGCCGTCGCGCCGCCTGCCCATGCCGCGACCGAGTAGAGATGATTGGGGAAGCTCGGCCCGTGGACCGATGTGAAAAAGCGGTCGGCGATTCCGAACTGGCTGGCGTACGCCCAGTATTCGCCAACCTGATCGCTTTCATAGGCGGTGTAGCTGCGATCGATGCCGCCTAGCTCCGCGCCGCGGACTTCGTCGAATCCGTTCATTTTGCCGCCGGCAATTGCTATCAGGGCGGCGTCCCATGAATGCGCAATATCGGGCGTGATCAAATCGGGCGGCCGCACCAGCGGAACCGTCCGTCCGTCATGCGTGATTCCCTGCGTGACGCCGTCGCCGATCCCGCTTTTGCCGAAGTAATTGTCGTAGGTGTGATTCTCCTTCATCAGGATTATGACGTGCTTGATGGCGCTCGCCCCGGCGGGCGCCTGTGCGAGCGCGGGAGCCGAAATTGCCAGCGCGCAGCCGGAAATCGCCGCAAAAAATGAACCCCTCACCACCCGATCCTCGTCAAAATTTCTAATTTAGGATTTAGTCGTCGCTGCTCGAGTCGCTGTCGGTCACCGGCGACTATTGGACGAACGCGGTCGGGCGTCTATTCGACCAACCGAGTAGCAGTCCGCCGGATTGCAATGGCGGCGATAAAGAAAAAGCCGCGCCGGAAATATCTCCGGCGCGGCCATTCAAATTCTAATCGATCAGATTGCTATGTGCCCGGCACTCGACGCCTCACCTGCTGCGACGAACCCCGCGACGAACAAAATGCCCCGGCGTTGGAATCGGGTTGCCGATTATCGCGTTATCGATGTCGAAGCAGAAGGGACCGGAGCCATCCTCGTCGTTTAGCCACAGCGACATGGGATTAGTTGTGATCGAGGACAGGTTGAGCCCGGTCGCCTCGACGTTCAAGTTCCAGGTCCCGCAACCGTAGGGCGGGGTCGAGAGCTTGACAATTCGCGCCGATACCGTGCCCGGTCCTACACCGACCGGATTCTGCCCAAAGAAAGTTCCGTAGGTCTCGTGGTTGACGGTATGCGCGACGAACGGGTTGATGACGTAGTCAAATGGGGGTGCAAAGATCGGCGCGGCGCCTTTCCCGGCACATGCAGCGGCGCTATCGCAAACGATAAGGCAGGGCCCCGGAGCCAGCGCGACTTCGATTCCCGAAGCGATCGCGTCGTCAGCTCCGGAGTCGCAGTCACCCTCACCGTAGCTGGTGAAAGTGATATTAAAATTCGTGTAGTCGGTGTCATATCCGCCGCTGTGAACTATCTGAACCCGGTCGCTGTTCAGATCGATTTCCTGGCTGTCCTGGGCATGTACCACCGCGCTCGCCAAGGGCGACAGGCTCAACGCCGCGACCCCCAACGATGCTATCAAAATACCTCGCAACGAGAATTTCATCGCTATCCTCCCTGTCAGCTTGCAGATCGTTCTTGCGTACGAACACTAACCCCGCCCGCCCGAATAGTGACGAGAAACCATCCGCAAGTCAAAGAGATATTGTGGACTCTAAATTATCCCTTTAGCTGTTTGAGCCTAAATGCTCCTACATTACTCATTTTAGATAATAGCCTGTCGTCATCTTATGATATGACACAACTGCTTCCTTTTATCGGCGCGTAACAAATCGGAGCGATAGTTCCTGCAGCCTAGCCAATCATCTCGGCCCATCGCCGCTCGAGCGCCGTCTCCGGCCGTCGCCCGATATGCTCGTTCAGCGCGTCGCGCGCCTCAGCCCGATGGCCGGCTCTGATGAGCGATAAGAGATGCGATTCGGCAAAAACACCGCGCTGCTCGTCGCTGCCGCCGACGCATGGCGCCTCGGCCAGGATTGGCTGCAGCAGTCCGCTCGCGCGATCGTAGTCGCCGGCTGCGAACGCCACGCATCCGCGCGCCAGCGGCAGGCCGACCTCGTTCCATACATGCGCCAGCCCGCCGGTCTGCCGTTCCGCATGCCGTCGCATGCCGTCGAGCGCACGCGCGGCCTCTTCGGTCTCGCCCGCGCGAGTCAGCGCGTACAGGTAGATGCAGTTCAGAAACGGGAACAGCGTGTCGTGCGCGTTGGCGCGGATATGCGGCGCGATCGCGCGCCATTCGGCGTCAACTTTCCCGCCCGCCAGCTCGAGGTACCATAGCAACAGTATGGCGTCCGTCTGTTCAACCACAGCCTCGGGTGAGTATCCCCAAATATACTTTCGATATGCATTACGGACGTCGTCAAATCTCAGTTCGCTCAAATACAGAGTAGCCAGATGAAACCAGTTGTGCGCGACTGTGTAATGGCTGAATGTCTGCCAGGACGGCGCGTACTGCTCCATCGTGGCGATCCCCTCGGCGATTCGCGACTGTCCGGCGAACACGTGCGCGCGGCAATGCTGCGCCCACATCGTGTTGGGCTCGATCGCCAGCGCCGACCGCGCAACTTCGTCCGCGCGCTCGCGCTCGCCGTTGAGTTCCAGCGCGAACGCATGCATCGCCAGCACGTGGCTCACGTCGGGATTCGCCGCCGCCGCCTTGCGCATCACTTCGAGCTGGCGCCCGGCGAGCCCGGTCTCGAAAAAATGAAACTCGGCCAGCTTGGCTGCGACCATATCGCGTGGCCAGCGCTGGGCGATCTGTTCGTACCGCCCAATCGCGCCCTCGAAATCGCCGGCGCATCCCGCTTTCACCGCGCCGATGAACACCCGCTCGCGCTCCGTCAGCCCGCCCATCCGTCTCTCGGCGCGCGCCAGATACGGCGCCGCGTTCCCGGCGCCGGCCGTCGTCTGCGTGTACAGAAACGTGGACGCGCAATAGGCTTGCAGCAGCGCGCACTCGGGATTTGCATCGGCCGCGCCCACCACCGCGGCCGCGTCGCTGCCGAGCGAGAGCAATTCGTGCGCGTAGCGATCGATCGCCGCTATCGCGCCGTCGGATTCGGTGCTGACCGCGAGACCCCGGCTGTCAGATTTCATTGCGGCGAGTTCCTGCTATCAGCAAACCTGCCATTCCACTTCGCGAAGTGTCAATCACGCCGGTTGCTTCGATCGCAGTGACGATGCTTAAAGTTCTCTGTCGCGCAATTGCAAGGAGACCGGCGTGGAAGCTGCCCAAATGGAAAGACTCGCCGCACTGCTCGCCGAGGTCAAGGTCGCTATCCTCGTCACCCAGGGCGATCGGTGGCCCACCGCGACGATGCAGGCGTTTGCCGAGACGCCGGAGTTCGATCTGCTGTTCATCATGAACGACGCGTCGGAGAAGTTTCAGAATCTGCTCAAGCATCCCTACGTCAGCGCGTATCTGGACGCACGCGAGAAGGGCAAGGTCGAGACCTTCGAGATCTCCCGCGTGCTGATCCAGGGCCTCGCAATCGAAATCGCGCGCGACAGCGCCGAATGGGAAGCCGCGAAGGAAATTTTTCTGCGGAAGTGCCCCTTCGAAGCGCCGTTCTTCACGTACCCGACCCTGCGCATGATGCGCGTCAAGCCGGCGCGACTGTCGTACGCCGGCGCGGACCGCTTCGCGTTCAAAGCCGAGTTCTGAGAATTGCCGGACCTCGATCGCGTGCTATAAGAAGAGAACTGTGCCGAGGATTTCCCCATGACGACGCTCGCCGACAAAATCGCGCCCTACGCCGATGCATTCCGGCGCGACGGCTTCGTCATGGTCCCCGATTTGCTCTCCGCCGACGAACTCGATCGCTACGGCGCCGCCGCCGATGAAGCCGTCGCGCGCCGCAAGCGCTTCGACCACCGCCAACTCGGCGAGAAGACGCCCTACGAGCAATCGTTCATCCAGTGCATGAATCTGTGGGAAGACACGCCCGCCGTTCGACCGCTCACCTTTCATCCGATTGTCTGCGAGACCGCCGCGCTGCTGCTCGGCGTCGAGAAGCTCCGCCTCTGGCACGACCAGGCGCTATACAAGGAAGCCGGCGGACGGCTGACCGACCCGCATCAGGATCAACCCTACTGGCCGATGGTCGAGACCGACACTATCACCGCGTGGATTCCGTTCGACGGCTCGACTCACGCCACCGGAGGCATGGGCTATGTGCCCGGCTCGCACGCGGTCGGCCTGCGCGAGTTCGTTAACATCTTCAAGCCCGAAGACGCGCTCGAAATCCTGAAGATGCCGCAGATAAAAGACACGCCGCCGGTCTGGGTCGAGGTTCCGCGCGGCGGTGTCGCCTTCCATCATGGCCTGACCGTTCACATGGCCAAGCCGAATAGCGGATCGCGAACGCGGCGCGTGCATACGATGATATTTTTCCGCGACGGCTCGACTCGCAAAAATAATTTCCCGCACGACTCCGTCGAGCGCTACCACATCGAGGTAGGCGCACCCATCGACAGCCCCGTGACGCCGATCGCATGGCCGCGTGCAGTGGGCGATTTGCCCGAACCGCCCGCCGCGCCAATCTCCGAGATTTTCGCCAAGGCAGTCGGGCTCGGCGCCTTCCCCGACAAGACCGGCCGCGCTGACAGCTAGAACTTCACTTTATCTAACGTGAAACCCGCGATGGGTTTCACACTTCCTTCGGCAGGGGTAACCCCAGGGGTAACCCCTGCACCTTGGCGATTTGCTATTTGCAGTTCACGCTCTTCACCACATAACCGCCGCCGCCGCCGAAACGCATGTTGTGATCCAAAACGACGTCGCAGCGCGTGACGCTCGCCTCGAGTCGCCGCGCGATCTGCGCGGTGGTGTTCGCGTAGTTGCACTGCAGCCAATGGCCGTGCGCGCTCTTCGCCAACTGCCATGTCTGGATCAGGTCGTCGCCCAGGGCCTTCTCGTTGTCGGGCACCAGCGACGCCTGCTCTGCCGGAGGACCGTCGAAAATCGTCACACCCGCAACCGCGGTCTCGTAGCCGGAGTACGTTACCGTCCAGTCGGGCGCCGGCGCCGACGCTCTCTGCTCGACCGTGATAGTTTGTGGACAAGCCGACTCGGCCCGCGCGAGATGCATCGGTGCGATCGCGCATGCGAACGCAATCGGAATAAATCTCAGTCGTCTCATCTCGTCACCCCTCGATGCGGCGGCGCAATTCTAGATTGCGGCGCGGGGAAAAACGAGTGCGGGGCGGAGTCGCGATATGCTTCGCGCTTCCGCCCCGCAATTCGGGAACTCGCTCGGTAAGGTTGGCGGCGCGGGCGGCCCTGCCCGCGTTTACCGTTCGACGCCGGGTCTTTTGAAATATGGTTTGGCCGGGCGCGCGATTATCACAATCGCGATAGCCAGTCCTGCCAGTAACGATAAAACTTCCATCATGCTAACTCACTTGCGCGTTCGGACCTTGCGGTCGATTTCTTACAGCGCGCGATTTCAAGATCGATTTTACTTCGGCTCGCCGAGCCGCATTCGCCGGTCGCTCGACCGTTCGTGCCGCGACGCGCGCATCTCTTGACGAGGTAACTCAGGAACGCCGCGGGAAGTCGATCGAAGTTGAATAGCTCGATCGGTTCCTTCCCGTGCGTGGTATGCGATGCGTCTTGGCTTACAGGCTCACGAACGAAAGAACGATGTACGCCAGGGTCAGGAACGCGAACGCCATTCCGGGCAATTCGCTGAGCACACTGTTCTGCGCGATGCGGTCCGCGGCGACAGTCTCGGTCTGCTCCTTCACCTGCTGAAAGCCTGCGAGTCTCTGATTAATCGTGGTAGCAGCCATTTTCGTTGCCTCCCGTAAGTTCGTTTGACAGCAGGGGTAGAGCAAGGCCGATGCCAATGACCGAAGCCTTTGTTTTATTCAACTATTTTCAATAGCCGCAGTCCTCCTCATTTGCGTTTCGCAAAACACTGCCCGTTTGTCGCGAAAACTCCGCTATTTGCGGATAGCAGCCCAACGACTGCATGCAGTGAACGAAAGTAGGAACCGGATTTACCCTGACCGAGAGCAAAGTAGTGCGCTGCGCGCAACTTTGCGATTATCACTGGGTGCAGGGGTCACCCCTGCCGAAGGAAGTTTGAAACCCACCGTGGGTTTCAAATTAAATCAAGTGATTTCCATCTTTCACGGCTGCAACGGCTTCTCGATAGCTCCCACCGCATACGCGACGGCTGCGGACGACGTCAGCAAATCCGCACGGCTCTGAACAATCGTGTAGCGCGCATTCGCGAGATCGCGATCCGCCGTCAGCAACTCGACGATCGTGCTGAGCCCTTGCCGGTACGTGTCGAGATTCGCGTCATAAGACTCCTGCGACGCGGCAATCAGCGCCTTGGCATAATCATAGCGGCTGAGCGCGGTCTGGAATTCGTAGTAAGCGCGCCACACCGAGCTTATCGCATCGACCTCGAGCGACTTGAGCTGCGCACTGGCGGCGTCGCGCTCGGCCTCGGCCTGGCGCATATCGTTGAGCCGCTTGAATCCCGTGAACAGGTCCCAGTTGATTGTCAGCAACGCGGCGTATTGCGGCTGATTGTCGGTGACCGTGTGCGTTCCGTCGTACCTGTAGTTCCACGACTGCTCGCCGTAGTTGCCCGAGATTCCAACCTTCGGGTAGAAAGCCGCCTTGGTGCGTGCGACCTCGGCCCGGCGCGCTTCGAGCGTCGCGACCTGCGCCGCCAGATCGGGACGGCTGCGCAGCGACGTTTCGATCAACTGATCCACTTCGCCGCCGAGGCCCGCGGGAATCGGGAGACTGTCGAGCGTCGGCACGTCGATCGCGGTGTTGGCCGCCACTCCCAGCGCCACGGCCATGCTCGCCTGCGCCTCGCGCACCAGCAGATGCGCGCTGGCGAGATCGTACTGCGATTGCGCGACGCGCTGGCGCGACAGCAGCAGCTCGGGCTTGGTCGCGAGTCCGAGATCGACGCGGCGGCTGACGGCCTCGTCGTCGGTCTGCGCCAGCTCGACGTTTTGCTCCGCCGCCTGCACCGCCGCCTTCGCCGCTCCGATCGAATAGAACGCGCGCTGCGTCGCGAACACCACGTCCTGCAGTTTGCGATTGAACGAAAAGTTCGCGGCCGCAAGCTGAGCGCGCGCCGCGGCGGCGCCCGCGTCGCGGCGGCCAAAATCGATCAGCGTGTAGGTGAACTCGGCCATCGGCGTCACCTGCCACTGCTTGAGCACGGCGTTTTGGTTGGGCAACTCGAACAGCTCGCGCTCGTAACCACCCGGCACTCGCACGCTCACGACCGGGTAGTACGGCGCGCGCGATGCACCGTAGGCGGCCGCCGCTGCGCGCGCTCGCTCCCACGTCTGCCGCGTGTCGGGATTGTTGCTGAGCGCGATATCGATCAACGCGGGCAAGTCGTACTTGTTGCTGACGGTCGTCGCGCGCGGCTCGGGCAGCGTGCTGACGGGCCGCGCCTCGGCCGGGATCGCGTATTGGTTCGATTTCGGTATCCAGGCCCGATCCGACTCCGCCGCCGCGAATTTGTCGGGATACACTTCGGGCTGCGCGGCAAAGTAACCGCATCCGCCGGCGCCTACCGCAAGACCGAGCGCCGCAACCATCAGCTTCCGTCGCGCGCCATGCCTTTCAAATTCCATTTTCATAGAACCTTCCCCACCATCGATTGCAATTGCGGACATTGAATCCCGCAGCGTGCGTTTGCACAATCCGGCGCGTACAATCTTCCCCGCATGCGATTCTCGCCCACTGCCGCACCTGGATTCGCGCTGCCGGTCGTCGCCGCAGCACTCCTGCTCGCCGGATGCGACCCCGTCATCAATATCGCCGGCGCCAATTTCCCGAGCTGGCTGTTCTGCGCAATCTGCGGCGCTATCCTCGCCGCCCTGATTCGCCCAATCTTCGTCGTGACCCGCGTCGAACGCTACCTGTGGCCGCGGCCGATCGTGTATTCCAGCCTCGCGATTCTCATGGGATGCGTAGTCTGGCTCATTTTCTTCAATCGAATCTGATGAACACCGCGATGCCGCATGAAACCGCGACCGGCGAAGCATCGATAACCCTGCGCTTCGCCGGCCACCTGCTGAGCGCCGCGATCGTAATCGCAACCGCCATCGTCGGCCTCTACGTCGCGCGCCTCTACTACTTATATCCGCGCACCGACGACGCTTACGTCCGCGCCAACTCGGTCGGCATCGCGCCTCACGTCAGCGGTCCCATCACCGAACTCCCAATCGTCGATAATCAGTACGTCAAGCAGGGCGACTTGCTGTTCGTCGTCGATCCGCGGCCGTATCAGGCGGCGCTCGATGCGGCCACGGCCAAGCTGCAATTGACCGAGTTGAATATCAAGGCGCTCGAAGACGCCATCCGCACCGCGCGTTCCGATCAGGTCCGGCTTGAAGCCGACGCCGCCTACGCCAAGCAGTATCTCAATCGCATTCAGCCGCTGCTGGCCAAACACTTCGTCACCGCCAACGACGTCTTCAACGCCCGCTCGCGCGTCAGCGCCGCCGAGGCCTCGGTCGCGGCCGCGCACTCCGACGTCAGCAAGGCCCAGAATCAGCTCGGCCAGTACGGCGACATCAACGCGCTGCGCAAAGCCGCCGAGGCCGCCGTGTACGACGCCAAACTCAACGTCGGTTACTGCTACGTCCGCGCGCCCTACAACGGCTGGGTCACCAATCTCAATATCGCCGAGGGCCAGTACGCCAACGAGGGCCGGCAAGTCGTCAGCCTCATCGACGATCGCAAATGGTACGTCATCGCGAATTTCCGCGAGACCTTTCTCTCTCACATCCAGCCCGGCATGTCCGCCGAGGTTTTCATCCTCGCCTATCCCAACCAGCGCTTTCACGGCCGCGTGCAAGGCGTCGGATGGGCGCTCTACCAGCAGAACGGCGCGACCGTCGAGGGCCTGCCGCAGACCGAGGCGACGCTCAACTGGGTCCGCCTGGCGCAGCGCTTCCCGGTGCGCATCGTGCTCGAGGATCGCGACCCCAAATTCCCATTCAGGATGGGCAACACCGCGGTCGTGACGATCCAGGGATACCGCGACCAAACTAGTCACTGATCATGGCCGGCTTCGCCACACCCGAGCTCCGCCTCGCGACGCCGTCGGGATGGTTCGGCCAGCTCGTTGCGTTGCTCACCCGCGAGCTTGCGCCCAGCTCACGCAAACTCCGCACCAGTCTGCGCATGACCACGATTGCCACGCTCGGCGCCGGCTTGATCGCGAGCTGCCACGTCAACAACCAGCTCGGCACCTACATCGTGTGGCTGCTGGTCGGCGCGGGACCCATGATGTCGGCGCGCAAGGCGAGTGCGTTTCTGGCAGCGGAAGCGGTCGCACTCGCGGGATCGGTCGTGATGGCCGGGATACTGGTCGAATCGCCGTGGCTCATGCTGCCGTTTCTGTTCGCGATAATCGCGCTATCGACCTACGTCGGAACGACGTTCAAGCTCGGCGCCGCGCTCCTCCTCATCCAGGTGGTCTGCCTCGATACCTTCTACACCGTCGTGTTTGCGCCCGACCAAATCGGATGGGCCGCGGGCGGCATTTTCGGCGGCAGCGTGATCGCCTTCGGCACCATCGTCCTGTTCGACAACTGGATATGGCCCGACCTCGGCGAAAACATCCTGCTCGAATCGATGGGCGCGAGCGTCGCGCGTGATCGCTCACGGCTGCTCGCGGCGTCGAATTTTTATCTCGATCGACAAGCCGCGACGCCACCGCCGATGCCGCCGCCTACTTCGGATCTTCCCGCGCACATCGACCTTCTGAATCGGGCCGTCGCCGAGGGCGTCTCCGAGCATCGCGCGGCGATCCTGCTCGCCGCCATCACCCGCGTCGCGCGCATCGGTCTCGAAGTGGATCGGATGGTCCTCACCGTGCGCCAGGATGTGCCGGGCGAAATTCGCGCGATGGTGCGGCCGGAAATTGAAGCGACGGTCGCGGCGATTGCCGCGGTGTTGGCCGAAATCTCCGACGAACTGCCCACCCAGGTCGCAGTTGGCGTCGATCAAACGCCGCCCGCCTCTCGGGCTCGCGCGCGTTCGGCACTCGACGCTCTCACCGCCCGCGTCCTCCAGGTCAGACCCGCGTATATCGGCAAGGTAAGTTCCGCGGAGCTCGAAAATTTCGCCGCCTTCGGCGATTCGCTCGCGACGCTGACCGGTCATATCGAGCGCTTGCTCGACGAGCCTCCGCCGCCGCCCGCCGCGACGCCGGCCAACAGTCCGGCTTCGCGCTCGACCGCTCCGAACCCGGCGCTGCTCCGCTTTTCCCTGAAGGTCGGCCTCTGCGTGGTCTTCGGTTATGTGATCGGCCTCCTGACACAGCGCGCCGATCTATCCACCATCCTCACAACCATCCTTATCACCGCGCTCCCGACCTACGGCGCGGCCCTGCGCAAGATGAATCTGCGTATCATCGGCGCCGTAATTGGCGGCGCAGTTTCTCTCCTGACCATCATCATCGTCACGCCCAACTTCGAAACTCTTCCGGCCTACCTGCTCACCGTCTTCATCGTCTTCTACCTGTCCGCCTACGCCTCTCTCACCAGCGGACGCGTCGCTTACGCGGGCAAGCAGATTGGTACGACTTTCGCCCTGGTGTTCGCCGGCTTGAGCCCTGCGCTCGACATCTATGAGCCGCTCTGGCGTGCGTGGGGAATTTTGCTCGGCACGATCGTCGTCGCTGCCGTAACCTTCCTGATGTGGCCCGAATACGCCGGCGACTCACTCCTGCCGCGGCTCCGTACCGTAATTCGCGACGCGCTTTCCATTGTGCCCGGCGGTTCGGCTGCCAACACCGAGAATGAAATCCAGCAGGCCAACTCGGCGACCATGCGCCTGCTCGCCGAGATCCTCGAAGTCGCCGATGACGCCCAGGTCGAGGGTCGCACCAGCCTGGTCAACCACAACGCCATCGTCGAGGCGGCCGGAACGCTCCGCCGTATCGCCAACCGGCTGGCCTCAATCGCGACCGCGCGCATCGTCAATCCCGTGCCGCAACTTGACCCCGTCACCGAAGCGGCGCGCGACGCCGTGCTCGAAGCGATTCGCCGGCATCTGCAGTCGTGGCTCGACTTCTTCGGCGGTGCCGACAGCCTCAACGCCGCCGCCGCCCAGGCGGTTGCGCATTCGCACTCAACCGACGACCTGCAAATACCGCTCGCTCAGTTCAGCTCGCGGGTGGAAGAACGCGAATTCGCGCGAATCGGCTCGTGGCCGCTCGACCAACGCCGCGTGCTGCTGGCCGAATTGCACTCGATGCGCCGTCTCGAATATCTGCTCACCCAGCTAAATCGATGGCTCGCCCAAATCCCCGGCTCATCCTCGAACCGGGTGCAGCACCTGTCCCGAGAGCTGTGACTTTTTTGTGTCATCCTGACGAAGCGAGCATCGCGAGCGGCAGGAAGAGCCTGCCCTGAGCGTAGTCGAAGGGATCTCGGACAGCGGCGCGCAAGCGCAGCCGGTTCCGGTTTCGCTGCATCCGTGAATAAGGCCGCGGCCGGGCCGCTATCCACTCCAGAAAATCTACGATCAAGGCCGCGAGCATGTCGCTCATCCGATTACTCCGTTAGACAACGTCCTTAATCGCCGCCATCAGCGAACCCAGGTCGAAAGCCCCGTCGTGACGCACACCGTTAATGAAGAACGTCGGCGTGCCGTTGACGCCGCTCCTTACCCCGCTGCTGAAATCCGCACGCACCCGCTCGGCGTACGCGTGCGCCTCCATCTCCTTGATGAATCGCGGGACATCGAGATGAAGCGCTTTCGCATACCGCACCAAATCTTCATCTTCCAGCGCATCCTGATTTTCGTAGAGCAGATCGTGCATCTCCCAGAACTTGCCCTGAGCCCCGGCTGCCTCCGCCGCTTCCGCAGCATGCTCGGCATGTGGATGCGACTCGGCCAGCGGGAAATTCCGAAAAACAAAACGCATCTTATCGCCGAGGCGTCTCTGCAGCGCCTTTACCACCGGATACGCCTCGCCGCAGTAGGGACATTGGTAGTCGCCGTACTCGACCATCGTCACCGGCGCCTTCGCCGGCCCTTGCACATGATCGTTCGCGCCGACCGGCGGCTTGAGGTTTGCCGATGGACTCATTGCGCCATCTCCTACTTCTTCGCCGCCAGCGCTTCGAGCGCGTCGAGTATTCCGTCGGCCCCCGGATTGACGCCGACCGGCGACAGGTAACTCCAGCTAATCGTGCCCTTCGGATCGATCACGAACAGCGCCCGCTCGGTGACCCCTTCCTTCTCCCGATACGCGCCGTAACGGCGGGCGACCGCGCCCTTGGGCTCGAAATCCGACAGCAGCGGGAAATGCAGTTTGCGCTCGCGCGCAAACGCCGCATGGCACCACGCTCCATCGACCGAGACCCCGACGATCGCGGCCTTGAACTTGTGGAACTCCGGAAGCACCTCATTATATAGCGCCATCTGATCCCCGCACACCGGACTCCAGTCGGCCGGGTAGAACGCGAGGATCAATGGAGCGCCGCGAAAGTCGCTCAACGAGACCAGCTGGTCGGGCGTGCTATGCAGCGAAAATTCCGGCGCCGCAGTGCCGGCAGCCAGTATCTTGTCCGCAGTCTCTGTAGCCATCAGGCGACCCTCCGTGAAGCTTCGATAACTGATCGGTAGATCCACGATGCTAATCCCCGCGCATTTCTGTGACAAACCAACTCGAATCTCGGTTGAAGTCGGCAATCGTCCGACCAAAAGCTTCCGACCCGCCGGGAAGGTGCAGGCTTGTACTGTTCGGCCATCAGTGTGGTATTGTCCTCACTCATTCACCGAACGCCGGGAGCGCGAAGATGACAACGTCCATGTCCATTCAGAGAGCGGTTTTAACCCATCAGAAGGACATGGTGTTTCATGCGAACGAAAGATCCCGCACGTCCGGCGCGCGTAGGCGCCGATAAAACAAGGCTGACCGAACGGGCCGCGATTCGGCTCGCGGGCTCGCGATCCAGAAAGTTCCTCTCCTATTACAAGCCGTATCGAGGGCTGCTGCTCGCAGACCTCTTCTCTGCGATCATCATATCCGCCGCGGCATTGCTGCTCCCGGTCTCTGCGAATTTCATCACCAAGAACCTGCTGGCAAAAGGGGGCGCGCCCGGCGCGCTCGACAAGATCTATGCGCTGGGCGCTGCGATGCTTGCGCTCGTCGCCGTCCAGGCCCTCTGCACGTTGTTCGTCGATTACCAGGGACACGTGATGGGCGCGAAGATGGAACGCGACATGCGCCGGGAGCTGTTCGAGCATTACCAGAAACTCTCGTTCAGCTTTTACGACCGGCAGAGAACCGGCCAACTGATGGCGCGGATCACCAACGATCTCTTTTCTCTCGCCGAGCTCTATCATCACGGACCGGAAGATCTCGCAATCGCGGTCCTCGAGCTGATAGGAGTGCTGGTCATCCTCGCCCATATCGACCGCACGCTCACGCTGATCGTGCTGTGCTTCCTGCCGGTGATGTTCCTCTTCGCGCTGCATTTCAGCCGGCGCATGATTGCCGCGCTCAGATTGAGCAAAGACCGCATCGGCGACATCAACGCGCGCGTCGAAGATTCGCTCGCCGGGATACGGGTGGTTAAGTCCTTCACCAACGAGGCGTTCGAGAGCGCGCGCTTCAACAACGAGAACGATCGCTTTCTTGCGAGCCGGAGCGAGGGCTATCGGAGCGAGGCTTGGTTCTCCGGCGGGATGGCCGCTTTCACCCAGCTCATCACGATTGCCGTGATCGTGTTCGGCGCCGCGGGCATCGCACGCGGGACGCTCGACCTTGCCGACCTGCTTACCTTCCTGATGTGCGTCGCCGTGCTCGTCGATCCGATCCGCCGGCTGGTGAATTTCGCCCGGCTCTACCAGGAAGGGATTACCGGCTTTGACCGGTTCTTTGAGATGCTGCGGATGGAGCCGGACATGCCTGACCAGGCCGGCGCCGCGGATCTGATCCACGTTCGGGGCGATATCACGTTCCGCAACGTGAGCTTCCGCTACGCCGACGATTCGCCCTTGGTGCTGAAAAACATATCTCTACAGATTAGAGCCGGCGAGTTTGTCGCGCTGGTCGGCGCCTCGGGCGTCGGCAAGACCACGATCTGCTCGCTCATCCCGCGCTTCTATGATGCGACCGCGGGCGAAATCCTGATCGATGGCAGGAACGTGAGGGATATCCGCCCGCAGTCCTTGCGGCAAAATATCGGCATCGTCCAGCAAGACGTTTATCTGTTCGCGGGAACGCTCGCGGACAATCTCCGCTATGGCAAGCCCGATGCTGCCTTCGACGAGATCGTCGAAGCCGCGAAACAGGCCCATGCGCACGACTTCATCATGGCGCTGCCGAACGGCTACGACACGGAGATCGGCGAACGCGGCGTGAAGCTATCGGGCGGCCAAAAGCAGAGGCTCAGTATCGCCCGCGTCTTTCTCAAGAATCCGCCCATCCTGATTTTCGACGAGGCGACCAGCGCGCTCGACAATGAAAGCGAACGATTGGTACAGGACTCTCTGCACCGCCTCGCGCGCAATCGCACGATGTTGGTCATTGCGCACCGGCTATCGACTGTGCGGAACGCCGGACGAATCGTGGTGCTGACCGAGGATGGGATCGCCGAACAAGGCACGCATGGCGATCTCGTCGCATCCGGAGGCGCATACGCGCGCCTCTACAACACTCAGGCGAGCATATGAGGCGATCCAATGGATAAGGCGCGATCACTGCTTAACGATATTCCCAACTCCTGCGCCGGCCGCCGGATGAAATGGTATCTCTCGATGCTCCTCTCCGCGGGCGAAGGATCTTCCGCCGCCGATCGC
The DNA here is from genome assembly GCA_963717005.1 of uncultured delta proteobacterium. Taxonomy (GTDB): domain Bacteria; phylum Desulfobacterota; class Binatia; order Binatales; family Binataceae; genus Binatus. The sequence continues at coordinate 905,697 of OY970324.1, read as the reverse complement.
GATCGCTACACCCCGGAGCTCGCGCCGCGGATGGGACCCTTCGATAGCGACGACCAGCAACGCGAGGGCTGGCGCGGTTTCGCCGGCCGGATGGGTGAGATATCCGGGTTGTCGGTCGATCCGCGCTCTGAATTCAAGATCGATGCGCTGATCACCGCGGCCAAAAACCGAAAATGGCAGTTGTCGCTCGAAGTCGAGCCTGCTCCGCCCCATCGCATCTCGCTGCTTAACTGGGAGCGGCAGTACGAGTTCAAGCTCGAGGTTCGCGAAGCGACCGCCGCCGACGCCCCCATTCTCGCGGACATCGAGCGTCGATGCCCCATCGTGTTGGGCGATACTCACATCCACTTCGATCGCGGCAGGGATTATTTTGCCTTCGCGCGACTGATGGAGGACTGCGCCATCGGAATCGCATCGGTCGATGGAATTCCCGCCGCGGTTAGCTGCGGCGCCAAGCATCGGGTCCGCGTCGGCGGAGTCTTGCGCCCCATCGTCACCGTCGTGCACCTGCGCGTCCTGCCCGAGCATCAGCGCAAGGGCCTCTGGGGCGCCGCCAATCGCATACTCGACAGGTACTGGAGCAGCGTTGACGGCTCCAACGCCTACATCTCGGTCGATAACGCCGGCATGCAGCACGGCTTTATCAACACGCCGAACAAGTGGAGCATCCCCGCGTTTCGGATTCAGTTGCCATGCGCCGCGCTCGCCGGCCCCGATGCCGGCCGCCCGGCGACGCCCGCCGACGCGCCCGCGCTGGTCGATCTGCTCAACTCGTTTCACGGCCGCGAGGAGATGTACCTGCCGTACACGGTCGAATCTCTGAGCGCGCGGCTGGGACGCGCCCCCGAACTGTACTCGTGGGACAAAGTATGGATGACCGGCGACGCGATGGTCGGGGTGTGGCCCGCGGGCGAATCGCTGCGGGTGGTGTCGGAGACCGGCGGCGTCCGAACCGAATCCGTGCGCGGACTGGTGCTTGATTATGCGTTCAGACCCGGCGCGGAACGCGAGTTCGAGGCGTTGCTGCGCGCCTGGTGCCGATCGAGTCACGAACGCGGCATCGACACGCTGTCCATTTTCACTTCGCCTTCGTCGCCCGGCGTCGATACGCTGCGCCCGCTCGCGCGCGAGATTGAGCCGTTCAACATGTGGACCCCCGGCATCGCGGAACCACCCGACACTCGCGACCATGGCCTGTACGTCGATCCGATCTATTTCTGAAGCATCGCCAATCCGCTCCACTGCGAACTGAAAAGGACCCTCGGACCTCGCGCTCGGCCGCGCCTGTCGCTACTGCGTGATTACCATCGCGGCAGTGCGGGTGAGCGGGATTGTGACTGACGAAACCAGGCTCGTCAGCGGCGGGAAATTGTAGCTGACCGACACCGTGACTACGCTCCCGGGCTTGTTGTCCGGCGACCAGCTCGTCGTCACCGTCATCGACTTCGGGTTCAACACGCCGACCACCAGCGCGTTCACGTAACTCTGAATGCTCGACGACGTCACCACCGTCGGCGCGGTCGAGCCGTGCACCGTCGCGTAGCGAACCGCCTGCTGCGCGCTGTAACAGACGAAGTCGTAGCAGTAGAGCGCCAGCGCGAAATTGATGATGCCGAAGAACAGCATCAGACACGGCGTCAGCACCAGCGCGAACTCCGCCACCGCTTGTGCCGGATGCGATCGCAAAAGCGCTTCGCGCCATCGCCGCCACCATCGCCCGAGGCTGCCTCGTTTCATTGAACTACACGCATCACCGCTTTGCCCGGCACCGTCATCGACGGCAGAATTCCCATGAACGTGATCAGCGGCTTGTACGCCGCGCTGGTGTTGACCTGTGCGTAGAGCAGGCGATGGCTGCCGGCGCAGTCGGTTGACAGGCAGGTCGAGGCTGAGCCGTCGGAGCATACACAGAAGTGAGTCGCCGTCGCCGTCATCCCGACAAGATTCGGCGCGTCGTTGACCGCCGCCTGCTGCATCCCGGCGTTATCGCCCGCGGTCGAAAGATTCTGCGCGCCGTACTGCACCCCCGCCCGCGCCGCGTTGGCCAGCGAAATCGCGACGTAAAACGCACGCCCCGTTTCCACCACCACCAGGAACATCATCAGCAGCAGCGGCACGCTGAGCGCCAGCTCCACCGACGCCTGCCCGCGCCATCGCCGCCCGCGTTGTTCCATCTGCGCGCTCATTCCGCCAGCACCGTTCCTTTTATCGGCGATCCGTTCGTCAGCGACGTGTAGTTGCTGCCGATCGACGAATTGCCGCTGACCGTAAGTTGGTTCGCCACCACGATGCTGTAGCCGTTGGCGCTGCTGTTGCCGCCGAAGCTGAGCGCCGTCGAGGCGAAGTAGATCGCCCCGTCGAAAGTCGAAGTCGAGTTTCCAGTGATGGTGCTGGCCGCGCCGCTGCTCGGGATGGAACGATCTTGAAAGAATAGAATTCCGGCCAGCGGACCCGAAGTCGGCGCGCTGAAATTCGCTTGCGTGTTCCCGTTCATCGATATCGCACCATAACCGCCGGTCCCGCTGGTGTTGTAAAAGGTTATCCCGGTCCCGGTCATCGTCGTGTTGGCGCTTATCGCCATTCCACCGCCCGCCAGCACGTAGGTTCCCGCGTTGAACTTCAGCCACGCATTGCCCTTGATCGAGATCCCGCCGCAATAGGTGCCCGGATAAAGCTGGTACGGCGCGCTGCTGCTGCCGCTGTTCCCGTTGAGCGAAAAATTCGTGTGCGCGCACGAACCCACGGTCGGCGCCTGCACGTACGCCAGCGGATCGGACGCCGCTATCACCCCGGTCTTCGGCGTCGGCGTAAGGCTCGCGCCGCCACTCACCGTGTAATTGCCCACCACGCCTATCGTCGGAGCCTTGATCGTCACATTGCCAACCGCCGTCAAACCGCTCGACGAGCTCGAGTCCACCAACAGCCCGCAGCCGCTCTGCACCGTCACGTTGCCATTGGCCGAGAACGCGCCCGAGGCCGACGGATTCAGCACGTAAATGCAGTTCGGCCCGTTGCCCTCGTACGCCACCGCGCGCGCCGACACCGTCATCGTGCTCACTCCGAGCAAGCTCAGAAAATAAGTCGGCTCGGGTTTGCTCACGATCGCCTCGACGTAGGCGCTGTTCGCGGCGTTAGGTCCCGTGCTCGGCGGATTGTTGATCGCCACCGTCACGCTGCCGGCGCCGTCGGTGTAACCGTTGGTCGCCGCATCCGCCTTGCCTGCAACCACCTGGTCGCCGTAGGCCAGCTCCTCGGACCCGGCCATCGCCGCGCTGTCCGCCGCCGTCTGCATCATGTTCCTTTGATGCTGCATGAAGCTGAAATCGGCGACCACCGCAATCATTCCCATCAGCGCTATCAGCGCCACGCACACCAGCACCATCACCTGCCCACCCGCACCGCCGCGCCGCTTTCTCGGCCGCTTGCTCGCCGATGCGTGCGATGATTGAGCTTGCCTTGTGGTCCTGGGCTCATTCATTCGGACAGTATCGTTCCCCTTATCGGCGAGCCGTTGGTGAGCGAACTGTAGTTGTTGCCCACCGTCGAGTTGCCGCTCAGCAGTAGCCGGTCCGCCACCACGATGCTGTAGCCGCCGGCGCTGCTGTTGCCGTTGAACGTGACTTGCGTTGTCGGAAAGTAGAGCGCGCCGTCGAAGGTCGAAGTCGAGTTGCCGCTGATCGTGCTGCCCGCCGCGCTGCTAGGAATCGATCGATCCTGAAAAAACAGGATTCCCGCCAGCGGCCCCGAAGTCGGCGCGCTGAAATTCGATTGCGAGTTGCCGTTGAGCGTAATTGGGCCGTAACCACCGGTGCCGGTGGTGTTGTAAAATGTGATCCCGGCGCCGGTCATGATCGAGTTGGCGTTTATCGACATCCCGCCACCGGCGAGCACGTAAGTTCCGGGGTTGAAATTCAGCCACGAATTTCCGGTTACGCCGATGCCGCCGCAATAGGTGCCGGCATAGAGCTGGTACGGACTGCCGGCACTGCCGGTGGTTCCGTTCAACCGAAAATTCGTGTGCGCACATGACCCCACCGTCGGCGCCTGCACGTACGCCAGCGGATCCGTTGCCGCTATCACTCCGGTCTTCGGCGTCGGCGTAAAACTGGCCCCGCCACTGGTCGTGTAATTGCCCACCACGCCTATCGTCGGCGCCGTGATCGACACGCTGCCGTTGGCCGTCAGACCGCTCGACGAGCTCGAGTCCACCAGCACCCCGCAGCCGCTCTTCACCGTGACGTTACCGCTGTTCGACATCGCCGCCGAGGCCGACGGATTTGTCACATAGATGCAATTCGGCCCGTTGCCCTCGTACGCCACCGCCCGCACCGACACCGTCATCGTGTGGATTCCGATCACGTTCAGGAAATATGTCGGCTCCGGCTTGCTCACCGTCGCCTCGACGTATTGCGCGTTGCCCGCATTCGGTCCCGTGCTCGGCGGATTGTTGATCGCCACGGTGACGTTGCTCTGGCCGTCGCTGTAGCCGTTGCTCGCCGCGTCCGCCTTGCCTGCCGCCACCATGTCGCCGTAATTCAATTCCTCGGACCCGGCCATCGCCGCACTGTCCGCAGCCGTCTGCATCATGTTCCTTTGATGCTGCATGAAGCTGAAATCCGCGACCACCGCGATCATGCCCATGAGTGCGAATATCCCGACGCACACCAGCACCATCACCTGCCCACTCGCGCTCGCCGACAGCGTAAACTCTTTGATTGCATTCGCTCGCACAACTTGACTGCTCATATTCCGATTGCTCCAGCCCACAAATGCACCGCGCATGCCATCTCGATTACCCCCCAATCAACGCCTCCGACCCGCCAAACTGCCCCAAGCTGAGAATTTATGTCCCATTCTGATTCCGAGGTTGGAATTAATAGCGCTGGTTTTGACCATTAGCCGAATTGAAGCTTCATATAACTAAACGACCGTTCAATAGTCGATTAGACAATATTTCTTGACGACCTGCGCAAGATAATCTTAATCTTCTCATTAGTACGACCGCGGCAAATTCGCCGCACTACTTATCAGGGAGGCTCCTTAGTTATGCGAAGGCAGAAGAGTTCGTCGTTCAGCATCGCGACGACCTTGGCTACCTTGGTGCTGCTCGGTTTTGGAGCATTCAGCACTCCGGGTTATGCTCAGGTCAAACCAGGTGATTTCATCACTCCGGAGAACGCAGCCAAGGTTAAAGACTTGGTCGGCCCGGGCGTTTTCTACAAGGTCGAGCACGGCATGACGATGAAGATCGTGCCGAGCCAGCGCGTCGATTGGCCGCCTCCTTATAAAGATGCAACCGAAAAATATTCCTCGCAGGTCCGCCTCTCGCAGGACAAAAAGTCCGTCGTCGGTTTCGTCGCCGGTCAGCCCTTCCCCTTGATCGACGCCAACGATCCCGACGTCGCCGTCAAGATCATCTGGAACAACGTCTTCCGCCCCATCACTTCCGATGACTACGACCTGCGCTTCTACGACTGCGACTCCGAATACGAAAAGCAAGGCCCGCAGACCAGCCAGATCGAGTATTTCCAGATCGGACACTATGCCGGCTATGATCTCGTCGGCCGCACCGAAGTCGAGCCGCTTCCCACCGATCCCGATTTCAAAACCACCGGCCGCTATTGGCTGTTCGGCCTCTACCCGATCCTCGCGCCGCAGGAAATTCGCGGGACCGGATTTATCCGATGGCGCTACGCCGATCCGAAACGTGGCGACGACATCTGGAGCCTCGACGCCGGTGCCCGCCGCTTGCGTCGGGTCAACGAATCCATCATGAGCTCCTCGACCACCGCCGGCGGCACCGCCGCTCACGCCTGGGATCCGGATCACTACTCGGGCTTCAATCCCAAGACCGAGGAGTACGCTTACAAATTCCTCGGGGAGAAAAACATGCTCGCCACCATTCACGCCGAGCATTCGCCCGAGCAGCGATGCCCCACCGACGGCGGCGCCAGCGCATGCCCCGAGGCCTGGGAGATGCGCCATATGTACATAGTCCAGGCGTTGCCCAATCGCTCGCGCATCAACGCGCTTGATTCGCGCACCGTCATCTTCATGGACAGCGAAATGTGGTTCGAGCCCTACATCGACACCTACGATCGCGCTGGCCATCTGTTCCGCTCGCACATCTACTGGCTGGCGACTCGCGACCGCCCGGTGCCCGACGCCAAAGTCGCAATCTATCCATTCAAGCGCTCGTTCGTCGTCGGCGCGGTCTCGACCGACGTGCAATCGGGCCTCGCGACGATGTGCTATCTGCCGGGAATGGAAACGCCTGAGCGCGAATGCTGGTACATCAACATGGGCGCCGTCGATCGCAGCTTCTTCACCACTGACGCGATGTTCCGCGCCGCCTCATTCTGAGCGCGAATCAGTTCGCACTGGAAAAACGGGCGCAGTGATCACTCACTGCGCCCGTTCCCTTTTCTTATCTTAATACCGGGTGCAGGGGTCACCCCTGCCCAGGGAGGGTGCGGAACCCACGGCGGGTTCCGCTCACAATCAAGTTCCTACGCTCCCCTCTTTACACAATCCGCTTCTGCCCGTGCTTGAATCCGCCCTGCTCGCCAAGCGCCTCATTGCCGCGCTCAGGCTCGATTCGCTGCACTTCCCGCTCTCGCTCCCGCTCGCGCTGCGGCTGCGGATTGCGCTCGCCCTCGCGCCTCCGCCCGCGATTCTGCCCCTCCCCCCTCTGCCCGCCGCCGTCGGCCGGCACTATCTCGATTGCGCGCATCGTTCCGTCGCCCGCCGATCGCGTCGTGATCATCGGATCGTCCTTCAACGCCAGATGCACCACGCGCCGGTCGCGCGGCGGCATCGGCTCCAGCCGCACCGGCTTATGCTCGCGCTTGGCCTTCTCGCCCATCGACAGCGCCATCCGATGCAGTTGCTGGCGGCGCCGCGCGCGATACGCTTCGGTCTCCAGCGAAATCGGCTCCGCGTCCTTGATTCGCCGCGCCAGTATTCGATTCACGATGTACTCGAGCGCGTCGAGCGTCTGCCCATGCCGCCCGATTAGAATTCCCGATCCGTCGCCCTTGATTTCGATCTCGACCGTCTCCGCATCGACCTGGACTTCGCGCACCTCGGTCGGCTCGCCCATCTGCTCGAGGATCTGCTTCAGAATAGCCATCGCCTCGCGCCGCTGCTCCTCGAGGTCTGCGCTCTTGCGCCCGGCCGCGCCGCTGTCGTCCTCGCCCGCGGAGCCCGCCGCACTCTGGCTCTGAGCGCGGCCGTCATTGCGCCCCCGCCGCTGATTCTCGCGCCCGCGCGGACGCCCGCCCGGCGCACCTTCACTGCGCGCTGGTGCGGCTTGCCCGCTATTCGACGGCGCCGCCGGCGTCTGCGCGGCGCCCGCCGCGTCCGCGCTCTTGCGCGTCACCCGCACCCGCGCATTGCGCGCGCCCAGTCCGAGCACGCCCGCGCGCGGCGTCGCGATCACTTCGATCGTCACCTCGTCTGCGCGCGCGCCCAGCCGCTCGATCGCTTCCCGCGTCGCCTCTTCGACCGAGGCGCCCTCTGCTTCTGTCGAGTCCATATTGCTCATGTAGCCGGCGTGTATTGTTGGAATTCGCGGTTGAGAAAGTATTGCTGGATAACGCCCAGCAGGTTAGACGAAAAATAATACAAAGACAGCCCCGCCGGAAAGTTTATCAACATGATCGTGAAGATCAGCGGCGTCAGCATCATCATCCGCTGCTGGGTCGGATCAGGCGTCGTCGGCGTCATGTACTGCTGCAGGAAGCTGGTCGCGCCCATCAGCAGCACCAGCACCGGCAGGCCGTGGCAATGCATCAGCGGCAGCTGCGGCAGCCCCGGCACATGCAAACAGTCGGGCGTCGATAAATCGTTGATCCAGGCTACGAACGGCGCGTGCCGCAGCTCGATCGAGTTCAGCAGCGCCTCGTACAGCCCCAGGAAAATCGGCAACTGCAGCGCCATCGGCGCGCATCCGCCCAGCGGATTCACGTGATTGCGCTTGTACAGATCGACCATCTCCTTCTGCAACTGCTCGTTGTTGTCCTTGAGCTTGTCGCGCAGGCGCTGAATCTGCGGCTGCAGGCGCTGCATCTTCATCATCGATCGCTGGCTCCTGATCGAGATCGGCAGGAATGCAATCCTGATCGACACCGTCAGCAAAATAATATCGACCCCATAGTTGGGCGCGATATAATGGAACAACTTCAGCGTCCGCAGAAAGACGATCGCCAGGATTCCAAAAATCCCGAAATCGATCGCCTTGTGCAGCGCCGGATTCGCCGCATCCAGCGCCTCCAGCAGCTTCGGCCCCATGTAGATCTCGCTGTGGATTTGCGTCGCGCCGTCAAACAGCAGCCGCGCGATCGCCTCGTCCCCGATATACGCCATCGCCAGCTCGCCGCTGGTCGGCGCCTGCGGCAAAAATACCGCCAGGAAATACCGGTCGCCGAAGCCCGCGTACGTGATCGTTCCCGTCACCGTCGCGTCCTGCGGCTTGAGCGTCTTCATCGCCTTCTCGTTCTCGGTCCGCACCTTGTCGCCAACCTCGGATTGCAGCTCCGGGATATCGTAGTACCCCTGATGCGCCGTCAATGGCTGGCTCATCGACACCCCCAGCTGATTCGGCGCCGGCCCGCCCAATGCGGCGACGTTCATCGAAAACACGTAGCTCGCCGGCTTGAACGTGAACGTCTTGGTGATCGTCGTGCCGTCCGCCGTCTTGCCCACGAACGTCACCGTCGCCCCCGCGCCCGCCGTCGCCTCGATTTTCGCCGGCGCATTCGTCTCGTAACCGAGCTCGCTGTCGTCGAAGACCTTGTCGCCGCGCGTTATCACCACCCCGAGCGGCAGATGCCCTCCCGGCTGCATTTGGACCATGTCATACGGCGGACTGTTCTTCGCCGCCGTCGTCCGATACTTGTTGAGCAGGAAACTCTTGAGCCGCGCGCCGCGAGTGGTGAAGGTAGCGGCGTAAAAATCGGAATCAACTTCGACGGTCCGCTCCGGCACCAGCGCCATCGACGGCGTCATCGCAGTGGAGCGCTGCCCCGCCGGCGCCGCGGCGGTTTGCGGCCCCGCCGCCGCTGCGACGCTCCCGGTGGCTTCAGGAGCCGGCGTGCTGCTAACCAGGCCCAGCGCCTGCGCCTGTTTGGCCTCTTTGGCCTGCTCGGCCGCCTGCTGCTGCTGTTGCGTAGGCGGCGGAAAAAACCGCTTCAGGACCAACTCCTGGTAAGCGACCACCAGGATGATCGACAAAACAACCGCCATCAGTACTCGACTGGAATCCAAATTAGTTCCTTGTTCTTGTTCCGTTCGCTGATCCGCTTCTTAATAAGCTCTCCTTGTCCGAGGAGAGGTCGGCGTAAGCCGCTTGAAAAGCGGTGTCGCCGGGAGAGGTACCACGCCAGACATTGCACCTACGCCTGCGTAGCGCTGCCGCTCCAAAAATCGTCCGGCGGCGAGCGTGGAACCTCTCCCTAACCCTCTCCTCGGACAAGGAGAGGGCACTGGAACAGGATAGTGGCGCGCGCAGCCTTTTCATCCCCTCCCCGCCTCGCGCCCGCGCACCGGATCGAACCCATGCCCACCCATCGGATTGCACCGCGCGACCCGCCACAACGCCATCGCGCCGCCGCGCACGATCCCGTACTCCGCGATCGCATCGCGCGCATAGACCGAGCAACTCGGCTCGAATCGGCACGCCGGCCCGTTGATCGCATGAATCACCGGCGAGATAGCCGCGCGATAAATCGCGATCGCACCCGCCGCAACCAATCGCGCCGCCCGCGCCGCCGCCGCCGTCTTCCCCTCTCCCAGAATGGGAGAGGATCGAAGGTGAGGGTCCTTATCCAGCGCGCCTTTTGTGGCGCGCGATTCAAGATTCTGCCTCTGCTCCGAATGCGCGCGCATATTTTGCGCGCGATTCAGGATTCCGCCTCCGAAGCTTTCGGGGTTAGGCGTTAGGTTATCCCGCATCACTTCCGCCCCGCAATTCGCCCGCTCAAATTGCGCGCCGCCATCGCAAGTTCGTCGCCGATAATCGCCGATTCGAGCGCACCCGCGCCGCCGCGCGCGATCACCACTATCGAGGTGCCCGATGGCAGCCGTTCGCGAATCACTTTCCTGAAAATCTCGCGCACCCGCCGCTTTACCCGGTTGCGCACCACCGCATTGCCGATTCTGCGCGATACCGTAACCCCCAGCCGCGACCGCTCCGGCTCGGCCTCGAGTATCCCGGCATACAGCACGAAATGGGGACTCTGGAAGCGCACGCCGTTTCGCTGGAGGCGCAAAAATTCCGCGCTTCGATGCAGCCGGTCGGCCGCCGCGAAGCTCAATTGCGCGCGCACCGGCGGTTAGCCCGGCTGCTTCGGCGGGATCGAGATCGCCAGCCGCACGCGGCCCTTGGCGCGGCGGCGCTTCAGTATCTTGCGTCCGCCCGGCGTGGCCATCCGCGCCAGAAATCCATGGGTTCGCACGCGTCGTCGATTATGCGGTTGGTAGGTCCTTTTCATTGCTCGGGGCCAGCTTCACTTGGTTGTATTCAGACCGGCGAGGTCCGTTGTAGGTTCGGGTGTCCTTGGTTCCGGCGATCTTCTTTCAGTTCTTCAGATAGATAATAACTTGGAACGACCCCGAACACGCAATCGAACCATACCGCGCGCCATTGAGCAAGCACCTCGCCCGCGGTTAGGGGTTAGGTTCCTTCAGCCGCGGATCGTCATCCGCGACGCAGATCGAATACGAATACCGCTCGACATAAACATTGCCGCTGTCGCTCTTCTCCGCCTCGATCACCGTCGAGCGATAATCCTCGCAACTCGTTCGCGACGCAAAATGATCCCCGCGCTCCCACTCAGACAGCGGCGTCTCCCGCTCCAACCCCCGCCGCGCGCAATCAACCGAAGGCGCGAGAAGGATCCACCCGCCCAACACAACCGCCCCAAGATGCCCCAGCTTCATCAGATCGCTTATCGCCGTAATCCCGCCCGCCCGCAAGCAGATCTTAACCTCTCCTTGTCCGAGGAGAGGTCGGCGTAAGCCGCTTGAAAAGCGGTATCGCCGGGAGAGGTGCAACGCCTGACAACGCACCAACCCCGACTCGTCTAACCGCAATGCCAGGATACTGGGGCTGCCGCCGGAAACCAGCACCACTTTCCAACTTGCGGCAAAAAGGCAAACCAGTGTTGCTGCGACGGCGCGCGCTGCACCTCTCCCGCCGCTCGCCTTCGGCTCGCGCCGACCTCTCCTCGGACAAGGAGAGGTTATTTCCAAAAAAGGCCGGGATTCTCCGGAAAAAGAACCTGAGAGCAAAATGGCGTCCTCGCCATTTTGCGATTTCTTTTCACTTTTTCACTGGGTGCAGGGGTCACCCCTGCCCAAGGAAGCGTGAAACCCACCGCGGGTTTCACATACAATACGTTCTTCCCCTTTTATGTACCCCGCCGACACCATCGTGGCCCCCGCCACTGCACCCGGCCTCGGCGCCGTCGCCATCGTCCGCCTCTCCGGCCCGCGCGCATTCGCAATCCTCGACTCCATCTTCCGTCCCACGCATCCCGCCGGCTTCGCGCCGCGCACGCTGCGCCTTGGCGACGTGGTCGATCCCGCAACCGGCGCACGCATCGATCGCGCACTCGCCGTCGTGATGCCTCATCCGGCGAGTCTCACCGGCGAGGACGTTGCGGAAATCCAATGCCACGGCGGTCAATTCGTCGTCCGGCGCATCGTCGCGATAGCAATCGCCACCGGCGCGCGCATCGCCGATCCGGGCGAATTCACCCGCCGCGCATTCCTCAACGGCCGTATCGATCTGGCCGAGGCCGAAGCCGTCGCCGACCTCGTCGCCGCGCGCAGCGATTCCGCCCTCGCCAACGCCTTGTCGCAACTCTCCGGCGCGCTCTCGTCGCGCGTGGCCGAGATGCGCGCGCAGGTCATCGCGATTCGCGCTCACTTGGAAGTGGAGATCGATTTCTCCGACGAGGACATCCGGCTTCCCTCGCGCCGCGAAGTCGCCGCCGAAATCGAGCGCCTCATCGCCGACGTCGCCGTGCTGCACGACAGCTTCGCCCGCGGCCTCCTGATGCGCGAGGGGGTCCGCGCCACTATCATCGGCAAGCCCAACGCCGGCAAGTCGAGTCTTCTGAATTTGCTACTCGGCTCCGACCGCGCCATCGTCACCGCAATCGCCGGCACCACCCGCGACGTGATCGAAGACTCCGCCCAGCTCGGCCCCTACGCACTGGTCCTCAACGACACCGCCGGTGTCCGCGAATCGAGCGACGCGGTCGAGAAAATCGGAATCGAGCGCACGATGCGCTCGGCGCGCGACGCCGACCTGCTAATTGCGATATTCGACTCGTCGCGCCCGCTCGAGCCGTCGGATCTGGAAGTGATCCGGCTCACGGACAATCGCCCCGGCCTCGCCATCCTGAACAAGCGCGACCTCCCCGCCGAAATCACCGCCGACGATCTCCGCCGTCGCGGCCTGACGCTTCCGATCCTCCGATGCTCGGCGATCGACCCCGACGAAGCGCTGCCGATGCGCGCTGAGCTGACAAAAACAATCGCCGCGCTCATCGATCCGTCCGCACCAGCCACCAACGATCAAATCGCAATCTCGCGCGAGCGCCATCGTGACGCGCTCGCGATGGCTCTAGAAGCCCTCAAGCACGCCCGCACCTCCGCGCTCTCGCTGATGCCGCCGGAGATAGTCGCGGTGGACATAATGGCCGCCGCATCCGCGCTCGGCTCAATCACCGGCGAAGTCAGCGGCGAGGATGTGCTCGACTCAATCTTCCGGGATTTCTGCATCGGCAAATAACGGACTCTGGATCTAACCTCTCCTTGTCCGAGGAGAGGTCGGCGAAAGCCGCGCAGCGGTGTCGCCGGGAGAGGTACAACGCCCGACAACGCACCACCCCCGACTCGTCTAACCGCATGCCAGGATACTGGACCGCCGCCAGACACCGGCCCCACTTTCCAACTCACTGGAAAAAGGCAAATCAGCGTTGCTGCGCCGGCGCGCGTTGCACCTCTCCCGGCGCTCGCCTTCGGCTCGCACCGACCTCCCCTCGGACAAGGGGAGGTTATTTCCAGAGAAGAGCCGGGATTCTTCGCTCCGCTCTGAATGACACAACGACGGAGTGACACAGGAAGAAGGACACAGGAAAAAGAACCGGAGAGCAAAATGGCGTCCTCGCCATTTTGCGATTTCTTTTTCACCGGGTGCAGGGGTCAACCCCCGCGACGGTGTCGATGCCCAAGGAAGCGTGAAACCCAGGCGGGTTTCACATATAAATCTTATTGTATTTATTTCTTACTTTCAGGCGCACGCTCCCCGCTTTGCGCGAGGCGCTCGCGCGGGCCATAATCGCTGCTTCGCCATGAACTACGACGTCATCATCGTCGGCGCCGGCCATGCTGGTATCGAAGCCGCGCTCGCCGCGGCCCGGATGGGTGCGAGCACCCTGATGCTCACGCTCAACCTCGACCATATCGGCCAGATGTCCTGCAACCCGGCGATCGGCGGCATCGGCAAGGGCCACCTGGTCCGCGAAATCGACGCGCTTGGCGGCGAGATGGGCCTGGCGGCCGACGAGACCGGAATCCAGTTTCGATTCCTGAACACGCGCAAGGGTCCCGCCGTCCGCGCCCGCCGCGCGCAGGCCGACAAGGCCGCCTATCGCGCCCGCAGCAAGCGCGTGCTCGAGCGCACGGCCAATCTCCAGGTGCGCCAGGCAAGCGTCGAGCGCCTGATCGTCGAGGACGGCGCCGTGCGCGGCGTCGAGTCGCAAATCGGCGAGGTGTTCGAGGCGCCGGCCGTCATTCTCACCACCGGCACGTTCCTGAAGGGCCTCGTCCATATCGGGATGAAGAACTACTCGGCCGGCCGCGCCGGCGATTTCGCCGCGATGGGCCTCAGCGAGCATCTCGCGCAGTTGGGTTTTCACATCGGCCGCCTCAAGACCGGCACCTGCCCGCGGCTCGACGCGCGCACCATCGATTACTCTGCGTTGGAGATCCAGCCGGGCGACGAGCCGCCGCCGCCCTTCTCGTTCCGCACCGAGCGAATCACGCAAGCCCAGATGCCCTGTCATCTGACCTTCACCAACGCGCGCACCCACGAGATAATCCGTGGCGGGATCGACCGCTCACCGATGTACTCAGGCGTGATTCAGAGCAAGGGCCCCCGCTACTGCCCGTCGGTCGAGGACAAGGTGATGCGCTTTCGGGACAAGACGCGCCATCAGATTTTCCTTGAGCCCGAGGGCCGCGACACCGTCGAGGTTTATCCCAACGGACTTTCGACCAGCCTGCCGCTCGACGTGCAGCTTGCGATGGTGCGGTCGATTGTGGGGCTTGAGCAGGCCGAGATAATGCGGCCGGGCTATGCGATCGAGTACGATTTCTCGGACCCGACCCAGCTGACCTCGTCGCTCGAGACCAGGCTCGTGCGCGGGCTGTTCTTCGCCGGCCAGATCAACGGCACCACCGGCTACGAGGAGGCGGGCGCGCAGGGTTTGATTGCGGGAATCAACGCGGCGCTGAAGGTCCGCGGCGAGCCGGCGCTGATCCTGCGGCGCGACCAGGCCTATATCGGCGTGATGATCGATGACCTGGTGACGCGCGGGATTGGCGGCGAGCCGTACCGGATGTTCACGTCGCGGGCCGAGTACCGGCTGCTGCTGCGCGAGGACAACGCCGACCGCCGGCTGTCGCCAATTGGCGAGCAGTTGGGCCTGCTCGATGCGTCGGCGGGCGCGCGCGTCCGCAGCAAGACCGAGGCGGTGCGCGCCGAAATAGAGCGGCTCAAGATGGCGCTGATACCGGCGTCCGACGAAATCAATGCGGCAATCGAAGCGCACGGCTCGACGCCTATCGCGCAGCCGGTGCGCGCGATCGAGCTGCTCAAGCGCCCCGAAATCGGCTACGACGCTCTGCTCAAGATGAGCGGCGTCGCGACGACGCTGAACCTCGACGAAGCCGCCGAACTCGAGACCGAAATCAAGTACGAGGGCTACGTCCGGCGGCAGGCGGAGGCGGTCGAGCGGTTCGCGCGCCTCGAAGACACGACGATTCCGGACTGGGTGGATTTCAAGGGCGTGGTGGGCCTTTCGACCGAGGTTTCGGAACGGCTATGCGCGGTGCGGCCGCGATCGCTGGGGCAGGCGGCCCGGATGCCTGGGGTAACGCCCGCGGCAATCTCGATTCTGGCGGTCCATATCAAGAGCCGGCGCGGTAGGAATGCGCACGCGATCTAACGTTTCACGTGAAACGTTTTTGCACGATTCTTTAATAATATCAGCTACTTAACTTTTCACTGCCGACGTTTCACGTGAAACCTAAGAGCAAGCCCAAGCCACCGAAGAAACGAACGGCCAAGGCGGCACCCAGGAAGAAGGTTCTGACGCCGGAGCAGATCGCCGCCGAGGTGCGCGCACAGCTCGCGCCCGCAATCGCGCCGCTGGGAGTGGTCGCCAACACGCACGAGTTCCTTGGCCGGATCGAGCGGATGGCGGCGACGCTCGCCGTGTGGGGGCCGAAGATCAATCTCACGGCGCATCCGCGCGACCCCGACGAGATAGTGTTCCACGTCTTCGACAGTATTATCCCGATATCAATCGCGGCCAGCTCGAAGATCCTTCGTCTCGGCCGGACCCATCGGATGCTCGATATCGGCAGCGGCGCCGGCTTTCCCGGACTGGTGATAGCGGCGGCGCTCAACGTTAATGTGACGCTGGTCGAGGCGCGCCGCAAGCGCGCGACCTACCTGACCGAGGCGGCAATCGAGATGGGCCTGCAAAACGTTCGCGTGGAATGCGCGCGGGCCGAATCGCTCGATGCACCGGACAGCTTCGACCTCGTAACTTCGCGCGCGGTTGCGAATCCGGGCGCTCTTTTCGAGATCGCGGGCCGCGGGTTGCATCGCGAGGGCGTGCTGATGCTCTACGTCAGCGCCGACCAGAAGTTCGACGACGTGGCTCACGCCAAAGCGGCATCCGCGGGCCTGGTCGAGGGGACAATCTCGGGCTACGATTTGCGCCACGGCAAGCAGCTGATGCATCGCGCGATCGCGGTCTGGATTCGCCGCTGAATGTGGAACCCCTCCTGGGTTCCACACCTCCTTGGGCAGGGGTGACCCCTGCACCCAGTACTAATCGCAAAATGGCGAGGACGCCATTTTGCTCTCAGGTTCCGTTCCTGACCTACCTTACGCTGCTCATATTGACGTTTCACGTGAAACGTTCCTGCTAGAAAAGCTTGATAATTCAAGTGCTTGTGCGAATGTGATCGTGCGATTTGACCTTTTGCGATCGCGGGGATTTAATGATTGTCGGGCCCCGATGTTTCAGGTGAAACGCTAGTCGGCGCGCTCGGGTTGAGGTGGTTGTCGTGGGGCGGGTAATCGCAATCGCAAATCAGAAAGGCGGCGTCGGTAAGACTACGACGGCTATCAATCTCGCGGTCGCGCTGGCCGAGGCTAGCTGTCGCGTGCTGCTGGTCGATCTCGACCCGCAGGGCAACGCCACTTCGGGAATCAGCACGCCGGAAGACGTGAGCGCCGCTCGTCGCGAGGGCAAGACTATCTACCAGGCGCTGGTCGGCGGGCCGGCGATGGCGGAAATCCTGCGGCAGGTGCGGCCGACGTTGGCGCTGGCGCCGGCGGGCGACGACCTGGTCGGCGCCGAGATCGAGCTGGTGACGATGGAGGGACGCGAGCGACGCCTGCGAGCGCTCCTGGAGCCGCTGAGAGCGGAATATAACTATGTTCTAATAGACACGCCGCCCTCGCTCGGGATTCTCACTTTGAATGCGCTGGTAGCGGCGGACAGTGTGCTGGTGCCGATGCAATGCGAGTACTACGCGCTCGAGGGGCTGAACTCGTTGCTCGGCACGATCAACAAGGTCAAGACGGCGCTGAGGCCGGCGCTCGAGCTCGAGGGCCTGGTGCTCACGATGTTCGATTCGCGCAATCGTCTCAGCCATGAAATCTCCGATGAGGTAAGAAGGCATTTCCCTGAAAAGGTTTTTCGCAGCGTGATTCCGCGCAGCGTGCGGATGTCGGAGAGCCCGAGTCATGGATTGTCGGTGCTCGAATACGAGCCGAAGTCGGCGGGCGCGGAGGGTTATCGCGCGCTCGCCGCGGAGATAATCGCGCGGGGACAGGTGACCTCCGCACCGCACTGATAAAAGATGAGGATTCGTCCAAATCTTAACCTCTCCTTGTCCGAGGAGAGGTCGGCGCGAGCCGAAGGTGAGCGACGGGAGAGGTGCGACGCTGGCCGTTGCGACTACAACTGGTTTGACGTTTGCGGAATGTCGGAAAGTGGTGCTGGTTACTGGCGCCGGGCCAAGTATCTCGGAATTGCGGTTAGACGAGTCGGCACTGATGCGCTGTCGGGCGTTGCACCCCACCCGCCGCGCTCCTTCGGCGCGCGGCGACCTCCCCTCGGACAAGGGGAGGTTAGGATTCAGAACAGGATCGAAAAAATCTTAGAGGACTACCAGGATGATGCGGAAACCATTGGGGCGCGGGCTTGATGCGCTGATTGGGAATGCGGCGGCGGGGATTGAAAGCGGCGCTACTGCTGATGACGGCGAGTCGCAATTCAGGATGGCGCCGGTCGGGAGTATCAGGCCGGGGGCGTTTCAGCCGCGGATAAATTTCGACAAGGAGCGGCTGGCCGAACTGACGCGCGCGATCCAGAGCCAGGGGATTATCGAGCCGCTGATCGTGCGGCGAATCGATGCGCCTGTCGCCACCGGCGCGGAAACTGACGGCCCGCGCTACGAGCTGATCGCGGGCGAGCGGCGGCTGCGGGCGGCGCGGGCGGCGGGGCTCGAGACAGTGCCGGTGGTGGTGCGCGAGCTTGACGATCGCGCGGCGCTCGAGATGTCGCTGGTCGAGAATATCGTGCGCGAGGATTTGAACGCGGTCGAAGAAGGCCTGGCGTTTTTCCGGCTGGTCGATCATTTCGGGCTGACGCATGACGAGATCGCGTCGCGGGTGGGCAAGAGCCGGCCGTACGTCGGCAACACGCTTCGATTGCTCGAGCTGCCGCAGCCGATTTTGAATATGATCGCGAAAGGAGAGTTGACCGCGGGACAGGCGCGGCCGCTGCTCTCGATACAATCGGCCGACGCGCAACTGTCGGCGGCGCGGCGAATCGCGGCGGTCGGAATCTCCTCGCGCGGGGCCGAAGAAATGGCGACGGCGAATCGTCCGCGCAGCAAAAGCGCATCGGCCAGATCAACGGCCGATGCGAATCTGAACGCGCTGGCCGAGGGCCTGCAGCGCGCGCTCAAGCGCAAGGTCAGAATTTTCAAGCGGCGCGGACGCAATCCAGGCAGGATCGAAATCGATTACTACGACGATAACGATCTGACGGCGGTCGCGGAGATGCTGCTGGGAAACGCGCGGGCGTCGATGCGCGCATAGCGTGGGAAGGGGAGATCACTTTATTTAATGCGGAACCCACCGTGGGTTCCGCGCCTCCTTGGGCAGGGGTGACCCCTGCACCCGGGATCAAGCGCAAAGTTGTGCGCAGCGCACTAGTTCGCTCTCGGTCATATAAGTCATAAGTCTGGCTCGCCTGCCCGCGCGAGGCTATCGATAAATGGCGTCCACTGTGATCGATGCGAAGAACCTAACCCCTACCCCCTTCCTGCGCGGGAAGCGAAAGCATGGACTTGCCCCGGTTTGATGGACACTCCGAAAAGCGCGAAAGTGAGCGCGGAGGAGTGGACGATGGAGAATGGACGGAAGCGGAGGAAGTTCTCGGAGCAGTACAAGGCCGAGACGGTGCGGTTGATCCAGAGCAGCGGCAAAAGCATCGGGCAGCTGGCGCTGGAGCTGGGGATCGGGGAGACCGCCTTGCGGCGCTGGGTGGAGCAGGCCGAAGTAGAGGCCGGCCGGGGGCCCGCCGGTTCACTCAAGCGCAGCGAGCGCGAAGAACTGGTCGAGCTCAGGCGCGAGAACCAGCACTTGCGGATGGAGCGCGAAATCCTAAAAAAAGCGACGGCCTTCTTCGCCAGGGAGAACCAGTGAGATTCTCTTTTATCGCGACGGAGAAGGCCTGGTACCCGGTGGCATTGATGTGCCGGGTGCTGCACGTCTCGCGCTCGGGTTACTACGCCTGGTGCAAACGGCCAGCGGCCGAGCGGCGGCGTCAGGACCAGCGCCTGACCCTGGAGGTAGCGGCGATCCACGCCGAGAGCCGCGGCCGCTACGGCAGTCCGCGGGTGCATGCGGAGTTGCGCGACCGGGGACAGCGGATCGCGCGCAAGCGGGTGGCGCGCCTGATGCGGACGGCGGGGCTGCGCGCGCGGGTACGCCGACGCTTTCGCTGCACCACCGACTCCAAACACGGAATGCCGATAAAAGGTAATCTGCTCGCGCGGCGGTTCGCGATGAGCACGCCCAATGCCGGCTGGGTCAGTGACATCACCTATCTGTGGACCTTTGAGGGCTGGTTGTACCTGGCGATAGTGCTGGACTTGTTCTCGCGCCGGGTGGTCGGATGGGCGCTCAGCGAACGGCTGGAACGAGGAGTGGCACTGGACGCACTTGGGATGGCGCTTAAGGGGCGCCGGCCGGCGGGCGGAATGCTGCATCACTCGGACCGCGGCAGCCAATACGCCAGCCAGGAATATCAGCAACTGCTGGCGGCGCACGGAATCCTGAGCAGCATGAGCCGCAGTGGCAACTGCTGGGACAACGCGGTAGCGGAAAGCTTCTTTGCCACGCTCAAACTCGAGCTGGTCTATGAGACTCAGTGGCGCACGCGTGAGGAAGCCCGCAGCGCGCTCTTCGAATACCTCGAGCTGTTCTACAACCGGCAGCGGAGACATTCGGCCCTCGGCTACCTGTCCCCCAACCAATTCGAGCAACGTCATGTTATATCTGTGGCCGCCTAACCCGAGTGTCCACGCATTCGGGGCAACTCCAGCAGAAGAGACATAAGCGATCCCGCCGTCCTATCCCCCTTTGTCCCCCTTTCCGGAACGGAAAGGGGGAACCAGACAAAAGCAAGCTCAAACGTCACGAATTTCAATCGAGCCACCGCCGCCCCTGAGCGCAAAGTAGCGCGTCGCGCGCGCAACTTTGCGCTTTTCACTTTCATACTGGGTGCAGGGTTCACACTCCTGCCGCCCGCCGCGCAGGCGACTATGAATTTGACAAGCGACAAGTGACAGGCTACAACCTGAACGAGTGATCAGGTCGTTTAGACATCGCGGGCTGAAGGCTCTGTACGATGGACGAACGGTTGGGCGCGTGGCGCCTCAGCATATCGACAAGCTCCGCGATATTTTCGCGGCCCTTGACCGAAGCCGAACGGCACGAGATCTGGACCTGCCCGGCTTTCGGTTGCACGCATTGAAGGGAGTCTTGAAGGGACACCATGCCGTTTCAGTATCGGGGAATTGGCGCGTGACTTTCCGCTTTGAAGACGGAGACGCGGTCGATGTGGACTACGTCGATTATCATTAGGTAGAGAAAAATTATGGCTATGCACAATCCTCCGCATCCGGGTGGAATCGTACGACGGCAATGCCTTGAGCCTTTGAATCTTTCGGTCACGGAAGCCGCGAAGGCTTTGGGCGTCACGCGACAGGCGCTCTCGGATGTGGTGAATGAGAGAGCGAGCGTGTCGGTCGAGATGGCGATTCGGCTATCGAAGGCGTTCGGTTCGAGCCCGGAGACGTGGCTTGGGATGCAGATGGCTTACGATCTCTGGCATGCGCGCAGCCGCGTGAAGCGAATCCGGGTGCGGTCGTTCAAGGCCGCGTGAGACGCTCGTGAAATTGCGCGGGTAGAGCGGGAAGGGGAGATCACTTTATTTAATGCGGAACCCACCGTGGGTTCCGCGCCTCCTTGGGCAGGGGTGACCCCTGCACCCGGGATCAAGCGCAAAGTTGTGCGCAGCGCACTACTTTGCTCTCGGTCATATAAGCCATGAGTCTGGCTCGCCTGCCCGCGCGAGGCTATCGATAAATGGCGTCCACTGTGGTCGATGCGAAGAACCTAACCCCTACCCCCTTCCCGCGCGGGAAGGGGAAGAGACATAAGCAATCCCGCCGTCCTATCCCCCTTTGTCCCCCTTTCCGGAACGGAAAGGGGGAACGGACAAAAGCAAGCTCAAACGTCACGAATTTCAATCGAGCCACCGCCGCCCCTGAGCGCAAAGTAGCGCGCCGCGCGCAACTTTGCGCTTTTCACTTTCATACTGGGTGCAGGGGTCACCCCTGCCGCGCGCCGCGCAGGCGATTACTCTTTTGCCGGGCTTGATCGGATTGCGCGGCAAAACGAAGATGCGTGAATGATGAGACGAGAGATTTTTACTGAAGAGCACGAGATGTTTCGGGCGCAGGTGCGGCGGTTTGTCGATAGTGAGATCGAGCCGAAGGTGGCCGAATGGAATCGCGCGGGGATGAGCGATCGGGCGAGCTGGCGCAAGATGGGCGCAGCGGGATTCCTGGGCGCCAACGCGCCGGCCGAATACGGCGGCGGCGGCGTCGATTTCATTTACGACGCGATCGTGATGGAAGAGCTGTCGCGGGTGCGGGCGCACGGTCTGATGATGTCGCTGCATTCGGATATCTGCATGCCGTATATCGCGAGCTTCGGCAGCGAGGAGCAGAAGCGGCGCTACCTGCCGGGCGCGATCGCCGGCGAGACGATACTGGCGATCGCGATGACCGAGCCGGGGACCGGATCGGATCTGGCCGCGGTGCAGACGACGGCGCGCCGCGACGGCGACCATTATGTGATCAACGGATCGAAGATTTTTATTTCCAACGGGCAGATTGCCGATCTCGTAATCGTCGCGTGCAAGACCGATCCCAAGGCCAATCCGCCGCATAAGGGGGTCAGTTTAATGTTGGTTGATGCGAGCGCGCCCGGCTTCGTGCGCGGGCGCAAGCTCGACAAGCTGGGGCTGCGCGGGCAGGACACCAGCGAGTTGTTTTTCGAGGACTGCCGGGTCCCGGCCGGCAACCTGCTCGGCAAGGAAGGGACGGGCTTCAAGATGTTGATGGAGAAGCTTCAGCAGGAGCGGCTGTGCATCGGAGTCGGATCGATGGCGAGCTGCCGGCGCACGCTCGAGGACACGATCGCCTACTGCAAAAATCGGAAGGCCTTCGGGCAGCCGATAGCGGAATTTCAGAACACCCAGTTCAAGCTGGCCGAGATGATGACCGAAGTGGAAGTAGGACAGGCCTTTGTCGATAAGCTGCTGGCGGCGCATGTGCGCGGCGACGAGATAGTCGCCGAAGTGAGCATGGCGAAGTGGTGGACCACGGACTTACAGAAGAAGATCACGAGCCAGTGCTTACAACTACACGGCGGCTACGGCTTTATGATGGAGTACCCGGTGTCGACGGACTATGCGGATGCGGCGGTGCAATCGATCTATGCGGGGACGAATGAGATCATGAAGGTGATCATCGCGCGGCGGATGGGATTGGAGACGCGGAAGTAGAAGTCGCGTGATTGTGAGAAGACATACGAAGGAGCGCTGCGCGATTTCAGAAACCGGAACCGGCGGCGCTGGCGCGCCGCTGTCCGAGATCCTTCCTGCCGCTCGCGTTGCTCGCTTTGTCAGGATGACAGGAGTGCGCGCTGCTCGATTTTTCAGGATGACAAGGAGTGCGCGCTGCTCGATTTTTCAGGATGAGGGAGGGTCGCAGAACGGAATCTTGAATCGCGCGCCAAAAAAAGCGCGCTGTATAAGGACCCTCACCTTCGATCCTCTCCCATTCTGGGAGAGGGGAAGAATGCAAACCTCTCCTCAAAGGGAGAGGGGAAGAGCGGCGAGACTGGTTATGCCAAGGTCTCTTTGCAGAGCGAGGGGAAGAGTTGCGCTAAGCGCGCTCACAGGGAAAGGGGACAGGAGTCCTATGCGTCTCTTGCATGGGTCATCAGAGATTGACCTGTTGGGTTGTGTGGCGCTTTACGTACCAGCACGGGCTGTAACCCATGTGCGGGAACATCGAATTAACGCAGGTTTGGGTTTCCAGCTCACCCGGCTCGTAGGAAGTCTTACCGTCCTTTTGGGGTACCGCATACAACTTGCCGATTTGGATCTTGCTCAGCGGCTCACGCCTTAGCTTCAGCGACAGGTAGTCGCCGATGTACCAGATGATCAGCAACGCCGCCGCTGCAATAGCTATTCGTTTCAGTAGTCGCGCTAAGTCCCGCATCCTGGCCGCCAAAGAAAGACGGCCGGCATCGTAACAATGCCGGCCGTTGTGATCCTTCGTTGGAAAGAGTGCCCTAGCCGAGTTGGCTGCCTACTACCGAGACGAAGCTGACGCATCGGCCGGGGGCGCCGCCCAGGTTGTGGGTCAGGCCTACTTTCGGATTCTTGATCTGACGCGGGCCGGCCTCGCCGCGCATCTGCAGCCACATCTCGTACATCATGCGCAGGCCCGACGCGCCGATAGGATGACCAAACGACTTGAGGCCGCCGTCGGGATTTACCGGCAGCTTGCCCTCGAGGTCGAAGAAGCCGTCCATCACGTCCTGCCATGCGGTGCCGCGCGGGCTGAAGCCGAGATCTTCGTAGAGCACGAGCTCGGTCGGGGTGAAGCAATCGTGCACCTCGGCCATGCTGATCTGCCGGCGCGGATCGGTGATGCCGGCCTGTGAGTAGGCGTCCCTGGCGGTGGCGACGACTTCGCGGAAGGTGGTGAAATCGTAGTCCTGCGAGAGCGGGCCTTCAGCCGGTCCGGCGATGAACGACAGCGCCTTGATGTAGATGGGATTCTTGCAGTACTTGTGCGCGTCCTCGGCGCGGACGACGATGGCGGCGGCGGAGCCGTCGGACACGCCCGAACAATCCATGATGCCGAGCGGGTCGGCAATCTTGGGCGAGTTCTTGATGGTCTCGAGCGACACTTCCTTCTGGAACTGGGCCTTGGGATTTTTCGCGCCGTTCTTGTGATTCTTCCACGCGATGCGGGTGAGCACGTCCTTGCCCTTGTCGGGGTCGAGACCGTACTTCTTGAAGTAGGCGGGCGCGAGCAGCGAGAAGGACGCGGGCGCGGTCATGCTGCCCTCGGTGCCGTCGTTCGGGGGCGCGTTGCCGACCAGGCCCGAGTAGCCCGAGTCCTTGAGCTTCTCGACGCCGATCGCCATCGCCATGTCGAATGCGCCCGAGGCGACCGCGTAGCATGCCTGCCGGAGAGCCTCGGAACCGGTTGCGCACATGTTCTCGACCCGGGTGACGGGCTTGTACTGAATCTTGAGCGGCTCGCTGAGCGTGAGGCCCGAGACGCCCGAGGCCATGGTGCCGAGCCAGTAGGCGTCAACGTCGTTGGGCTCGACGCCGGCGGATTCGTAGGCCTGGTAGGCGGCGTCGACGAGCAGATCTTCGGGGCCCTTGTCCCAATGCTCGCCGAACTTGGTGCATCCCATGCCGATGATCGCGACGCGGTCCTTGATTCCTCTGCTAGCCATAATTTTCTCCTCGGAGGCGGGCACGGCGGCCCGCTCCACTTAACGCCTGGGGCGCGCTTTCCAGAAATAGTTGTTAACGCCGTCGGCGGTAAAGAGCCGGCGAAACGTCATTTCGACTTCGTCGCCAATCGCGACCTTGTCGGGCTCGCAGTCGGTCATCTCGCACAGGAAGCGGCCGCCGCCGGCGAAGTCCAAGACCACGTTAACAGTCGGCGGATTGAGAGAATAGGCGAGGCGGTCGATGGCGTAGGTGGCGATTTTGGCGGTGCGGTCGGCGAACTGGTACGGCTCCATGAAGCCGCGCTTGTGGCATTTCACGCATACCAGCTGCGGCGGTAGCTGCGGCGTCCCGCAATTGGTGCATCGCGAGCCGATAAAGCCGAACTTCCATTTCTCGGAGCGCATCATCGGAGGGCCGGCGGGACGGTCGGGATCGGGACGGCGCGGCGGCTCGGTCGGCAGAATCTCGCGCCACTTGAGATAGTTGGCGTAGGAGACGTCGCCCTTGGACTCGATCATGCGGCCGACGGAATGCATCGGCTTGAACGCGGCGATGGCGGGGGTGACGCGGAGCAGGATGGCGTCGGCGCCGTCGGCGACGGTTGCGACCAGGATTCGATCGCCGGGCTTGGCGGAGGACAGCGCCGCGGAGAGCATCAGGCCCGCATGGGCGGCGCCGGTCTGTCCGATGGTAAGCGCAAATGAATCGGAAAATTTTGTGGGATCGATTTTGAGCGCGCGCGCAATCTCGTCGGCGGCGCGGGCGTTGGGCGCGTCGAGGATCACCTTGGACAAATCTCCGGGCGCGACCTTCGCTTTCTCGAGCACGTTCCTGATGACAGTGCCGAGCATCGGCGAATGCGCCTGGGTGAGGGTGAAGCGCTCTTCCCATGAATGGGCAAAGCGCTCGCCCTGTGCACGCCAGGTGTCGAGGAACTCGCGCGTGAGCGATGCGCTCGCCTCGATTTCGGCGATCACGTTGTCGGCGCCCAGCACGAATGCGACGGCACCGTCGCCGGTGGTCTGCTCGGCCTTGCCCTCGGGCGCGGCGAGCCGGCAATCACCAATGGCGACGAGGGCGCGCTTCGCACCACCGCTGACGGCGTCGGCGCCCTGCAGCAGGGCCGACATGCCGGCGCGGACCGAACCGGTCATATCGGATGCACGAATCTCCGCCGGGAGCTGCGTGGCGGCACCGATGACGGCGGCGCTCAGCTTCTCGGCGTAGGGCGGCGTCGTAGTCGCGAAGATGAGCGCCTGTATGTCGCCGGGGGGCGCGGCTTTGAGGGCGTCGCGCGCGGCCTCGACCGCCATCGAGACGCTGTCCTCGTCGAAGCTCGCGATTGCGCGCTCACCCTTGCCGGCGGGAGTGCCGAGGACGGCGGCGATGGCGGCACGCTTGAGGCGTCGATAGGGAACGTATGAACCGTAGGAAACAATTCCAGCCATGAAGGGCATTAAAGGCTGAGTCGTGCGTTGCGGTCAAACGGAAAGGCGATACAGTTAATTGAATGTGAAACCCGCGGTGGGTTTCACGCTTCCTTCGGCATCGACACCGTCGCGGGGGGAGTGACCCCTGCACCCATTGAAAAGAAATCGCGAAATGGCGAGGACGCCATTTTGCTCTCAGGTTCCTTTGGGGGAAGGGTTTGTGTTCTAGCGCGCACGTTATTTCACGGTCGGCCTCCTCTACACCATGTGTAAACGATCAGTCCGATCAGCGCTAAACAATCAGTCCGGTCGATACAAAAGAACGGGCGAGGTAAGATCGGAGAATCAACTGTTGGGATCGACGCCCCACTTTTTCTTGTTTTCGGCGACCTGCTCGGGGGTTGGGTGATCGACCTTTTTGAACGGCATCACCTTGAACTGATCTTTGATTTCGAGCAGCGCGTGGTTTAGCGGGATGTCGTCCTTGAGGACGTCGGGAACCGCGGGTTCCTCGAAAATCGCCTGCCACGGGCATTCGGGCTCGCAAGCGCCGCAATCGATGCATTCGTCGGGATCGATGTAGAGCTGGTTGGGGAATTTGACCTTGTCGGCGCCGACATATTCGTAGATGCAATCAACGGGGCATACGCTGACGCATCCGGTGTCAACGCAGTCGCGGCAAAGGCGGGTGATAGTCCAGGGCATGGTTGCAGCCTCGCTTGAAATCCAGTCCTTATAATATTTCGAAAAATATCCCGAGCAAAATCGCGCTCCCCTATTGTCGGGAGCACGCGCCATAACCTATATCGGCACAGCGCCGCTGAAAAGGGCAAGGCGGGGTGAATCGGGAGGGTCGGAAAGCGCTGGTATTGGGGGTCGGCAGGGTTAGAATAATCGGCGCGAAGGCGGCTGAAATGCGGCGGGAGGCTGTGCGTAATTACCCAAGAAGCGGAATCTTGAATCGCGCGGGACCTCACCCCTAACCCCTCTCCCTTCAGGAGAGGGGAACAGAACAGGAATAGAGACGATGGCATCAAAGTCGAGAGTGAAGATGCGCAAGGGCAGCGGCGGCAAGCGGGCGGATACCGCGAAGGCGGGGCCGGCGGCGGTCAAGGCGGCGCGGAGCGGCAAGCGGGTCGAGACTGACAGCATGGGGGCGATCGAGGTCGCGAGCGACCGCTACTGGGGCGCGCAGACGGAGCGATCGCTGCTGCATTTCGCGATCGGATTCGATCGGATGCCGCGGTCGGTGGTGCGGGCGTTCGGGATTTTGAAAAAAGCGGCGGCTGAGGTTAATCGCGATCTCGGCAAACTGCCGGCTGACAAAGCCAAACTGATAACCGCGGCCGCCGATGAAGTGATCGCGGGCACGCTCGACGAGCATTTTCCGCTGCGCATCTGGCAGACCGGCAGCGGCACGCAGACCAACATGAACGCCAACGAAGTGATCTCGAATCGGGCGATCGAGATGGCCGGCGGCGTGATCGGCAGCAAGCAGCCGATACATCCGAACGACGACGTGAACATGTCGCAGTCGTCGAACGACACGTTTCCGACCGCGATGCATATCGCGGCGGCGGAGGAAGTCACGCACGACCTGATTCCGTCGGTGCGAAAGCTGCGCGACGCGCTCGCGCGCAAGGCGCGGGAGTTCGCGGCGATCGTGAAGATCGGGCGCACGCATCTGATGGATGCGGTGCCGCTGACGCTGGGGCAGGAATTTTCGGGCTACGTCGCGCAGCTCGACTACGACTTGAAGCGGCTCGAGGCGGCGCTGCCGGACCTGCTGGAGCTGGCGATCGGCGGGACGGCGGTCGGCACCGGGCTGAATACGCATCGGGAATTTGCGGAGCGCGTGGCGAAAAAGATCGCGGAGTACAGCGGGCTGCCGTTCAAGTCGGCGCCCAACAAGTTCGCGGCGCTGGCGGCGCACGATGCGCTGGTGGCGGCTTCTGGAGCGCTCAAGACGCTCGCGGTTTCGCTGATGAAGATCGCCAACGACGTGCGCTGGATGGGATCGGGACCGCGCACGGGCCTGGCGGAGCTAATCCTGCCGGAGAACGAGCCGGGCTCGTCGATCATGCCGGGCAAGGTGAATCCGACGCAGAGCGAGGCGATGACGATGGTCTGTATCCAGGTGATCGGCAACGACGTGGCGATCACGACGGCGGGATCGCAGGGAAATTTCGAGCTCAACGTTTTCAAACCGCTCATCATCCACAATTTTCTGCATTCGACGATGCTGCTGGCGCATTCGTGCGCGTCGTTCAGCAAGTACTGCGTCGAGGGGATCGAGCCGAATCGCGAGCAACTGCGGCGCAACGTGGAAAATTCGCTAATGCTGGTGACGGCGCTGAGCCCGCATATCGGGTACGACAACGCAGCCAAGGTCGCGAAGAAAGCGCATGCCGAAAAGATCACGCTGCGCGAGGCGACGATCGCGCTGAAGCTGCTGTCGGGAGCGGAGTTCGACCGGCTGGTGCGCGCGGACAAGATGCTCGCGCCGGAAGGCTGAGTTGCGGATGCGCCGCGGGATCGTTGTCATTGCGCTCGCGTTCTTCGTGGGCGCGACGTGGTTGACGGCGGCGGCGCATGCCGGACCCGCTCCGGCCGGGATCGCGCTCGATCCGATCCTGCAACCGCCGTTTCAGGATGGCAACCCGATCGACGTCACCATCGGCATGCACGTGGTCAATCTAGCCTCGATCGACGAAGTGACCGAGCAGTTCGACCTCGACGCGTACCTGTTCGAGCGATGGATCGACAAGCGGCTCGCGTACACTCCGGAAGGTCCGCAGGACCGGGTGCGCAACTATGCGCCCGGGCAGATCTGGATCCCTCAACTTGAGATGATCAACGCCTCGTCGCCGCGATCGCGCGAGGAAATTTCGATCATGGTGAGTCCGGACGGCACCGTGAGGTACGCCGAGCGGCTCATCGTAAAGCTGTCGTCGCACTTCAAGCTCAGGCGCTTCCCGTTCGATTCGCAGCAGTTGATAGTGATCATTCACCCCTTCCTGGTGGACGGACCGCGGATACGATTCAAGATGGACAGCGCGTCAACCTGGACCGCCAGCGAGTTCAGGAGCTTCACCTCGCTGGCGCAGTGGCAACTGATCTCGCTGAGCTCACAGGTGCTTGCGGCGGGGACCTACGGCGGGCTGATGTTGCCGGAGGCGCGCTTCGAAATCGACGTCAGCCGGCGATCGACTTTTTACTTGTGGAAAGTATTTCTGCCGCTGGTGCTGATGGTGTTTCTGTCGTGGGCGGTCTTCTGGATTGAGGCGAACGATCTCTCGAACCAGATTACGGTGGCGGTGACGACGATTCTGACGGTAATCGCGTTCGCGTTTGCGATCTCCGCGACGATGCCGCGACTGCCGTACCTGACCTACATCGATGCATTTTTTCTCGAGTGCTACATCTTCGTGTTCCTGGCGGTGGTGGAGCTGATGGCGGTTCACGTGACGCATCGCAGCCAGTTGCGGCGCGACCTCGGACTAGAGATCCGCAGGTACTCGCGGTGGCTGATCCCGGCGGCGTTCGTGGCGACGAACGTGATAATCGCGGTGCATTTCCTGGGATGATGAGGCGGCGCTAGCGGCGCTTGGCGCCTTGCAGGATATCAAACGGGGCGCGGCTCTTCTCGCGCTTGAGCAGGACGTAGGTGGCGCCGGCGCCGCCGTCCGCGGCGCGCGCGGTCGCGAATGCGAGCACGTGACCGCCGATTGCGCCATGCGAGAGCCATCCGGCCGACGCGTGCTTCAGCACCGAGTGCCCATTGGGAGAGCGCAGACCGCGCCCGTGCACGACCAGCACCGCGCGCAGCCCCTTGCGCACGGACTTGATGATGAACTCCTTCAGCGCTTCCTTGGCGGCGCTCTGAATCATGCCGTGCATATCGAAATGATCCTGGATCGCAAACTCGCCGCGGCGAAGCTGCGACACGAGGCGCGGGTCCAGTCCGACGCGGTAGCCCTCGACGTACTCGTCGGACTCGGTGATGTCGAACGGCGCGTGTCCCGACACGAGGTCGGACAATTGGGCGACTACCTCCGCGTCCTCATCGACGATGGTGTGAGTCAGGGCGGGTTCGAGCGGAATCCGCGCGGGGCGTTTGCCGTTGGGATGCAAGGGGCGCACGCCTTCGAGCGCGCGGCGCAAAAAAGTTTCGTCGTCGAGAGGTTCGGCGGCGGGCTGCGCGATTGCTTTGACGACCGGCGCCGGAGGAGGCGCGGGTTTGGGCTTGATTGGCGCGGGCGATTTCGGGGCGGTGCGTTCGCGATCGGCGAGCATCTGCTTGAGGTCTTTGAATGGCGACGAGAAGACGGGCGGCGGCGCAGGCGGCGCCTTTTGTTCGCCGTCTCGTTGTTCGCCGAGGCGGCCATGCTTTCGCTTTTTTGCCATCGGAAGGGAGCACGGATTCGGGATGGATGACAGACTACGCTGATGACGCGACGCGGTTCAAACCGTGCGAGCCAGCATTGCGTTTTCCGTTGGACGGATCGATAGGATCGTCGCAGCGCGACGAAAGAGGGGTGGACCATGGAATCGGAGACGTTCAGCTCGATGATCCAGCCGATGGCAGCAGTTCATCGGATGATCCGGACGGCTTTTGTCGGCGCGATTCCCGTCTATGTAGTCGTCGCTTATGTGGGGCTTGGAAGCGCCTCGCCGGGCGCAACGCCGGGGGTACCCGGCCTAATCAAAATTACTACCGTTGCTCTTTCCTTAATGACCGCAGCGCTGGCGCCGTATGTACCCCGCCTGCTGTTTCCGGATTCGCGGCTTCGACAGCTGCTTGATCGGCCGCCCGATCCGAAAGCCGATATTTCGCCCGACGAGCAGCGCCTGCTCGCGCTGGTTGGATACCTGTTCGCCGGCTTTGTCGCGCGTCTGGGATTCAATGAAGCTATCGCTCTCTACGGTCTGGTACTGGCTATCCTTTCCAAAACTTTCGTCACAGTTCTGCCGTTTGCCGTCGTTTCGTTTGCGCTCGTGTGGAAGGTGCCGTTGCCGCTGGATGAAGCGTTGAAGAGAAGCGCCAGCATTGGCGTCGAACAAGGTGTCATGCCGACGCGCCCTCGATAGGCCAAATCCGGCTCTTCGCAAGCGATCGGAAGACAAAATCGAATGTTCAAAATGATGCGCGTCCGGCGCGCATCGACTAGACTTGCCGGCGTGTCGCGGGTTAGACGAAGCCGCTGATGTGAGGGTCCTCATATGCGTCGTGTCATCGTAATCGCCGCCGCAGTTGTCGGAGCAGTCGTGATTTTTGCCGGCGCGATCTTGTTCTATGCCGCAACCAACTTGAACTCGATCATCGCCGAGCGCCGCC
Organism: uncultured delta proteobacterium; assembly: GCA_963717005.1. Lineage (GTDB taxonomy): Bacteria > Desulfobacterota > Binatia > Binatales > Binataceae > Binatus. Next base: position 874,486 of record OY970324.1, on the reverse strand, counting down.
AGACCATCCTCGACAAGGTCAGCACCGCGATCGGACGCCAAGTCCACGCCGACGACATCAAGGTGAGTCTCGGCTGGGGAATCCTGGCCGACGTGACGGGCGTGCAGGTGGCGGACGACCCCGCCATCTCGAAAAAGCCGTTCATCGAGGCAAGCAACGTCTATACGCGGCTGCAACTGATGCCGCTGCTGGCGCGGCGAATCGAAGTCAGCGAAGTGGTGCTCGACAAGCCGGTGATCAGAATAGTGCAGACGCGCGACGGAACGTTCAACGTCTCGACGCTTGGGCGAAAAAAAGTCCACCCCGCAGAGGAATCGCGGCAAGGCGAGGGCGAAGGCGGCGGCGGCGCGAACGAAGAGTCGCCGATGGCGGAAGCGGGCAAGGCACCGCCGGCGCTGGGGTCGCTGTTGGTGCAGAATTTTACGATCAACGATGGCACTTTGACCTATGAGACGGAGGGCGCGCCGGGAGGCGCCAGCGTAAACGCGATCAATCTCAAGCTGCGCGATTTCGTGTTCAACGCACCGTTCACGGTCGCGGTGACCTTTGCGGCGCTTGGCGACCAGCAGAACTTCGATCTTTCGGCGACGATTGGGCCGTTGATCAGCAACGGCGTGCTCGATATCGACGCGATTCCGGTGACGGGGACGGCCAAAGTCGGCCCGATTCTGCTGACGCAGCTCCAGACGATCCCGATGATCGCGAAGGCGATACCGCCGAAGCTCTCGATTTCCGGGCCGCTCAGCTTCGACGCGACGGCTGAGGGCACGGTGCAGTCGATCAAATTCACGGTCTCGAGCGATTTGAGCGCGCCCGCAATTGCATTTGGCGACAGCTTCAACAAGCCGGCCGACACGCCGCTCAAGATTTCCGCGGAGGGTTCGCGGGCGGACTCGGCGATGGCAGTGACGCTCGCGAACGTCACGCTCGGCGACCTCGAGGCGAAGGCGACCGATATCAAAGTCGGCGGCGGCACGACCGCGGCGCATGTCGATACCAACAATTTCGATATCGCTTCACTGGCGAAAATAATTCCGGCGATCGGCAAGTACCAGCCGACGGGCAAAACCGAGATTCATGGCGGTGCGACGCTGGCGCATGGAAAGGCGTCCGCCAACGGCACGGTCGCGCTGGCCGGAGTTGGATTGTCGCTACCCGGGCAGAAGGCGCCGCCGCTCAGCAATATCAGCGGCAACATCACGCTCGCGGGCACCAGCGCCGACGTTGGGCCGCTGACGTTCAACCTTGGCGCGCAGCAAGCGACGCTGAAGTCGCATATCGATCAGTTTCAGCCGCTGGTGATGAGTTACGAGCTGAACGCGGCGTCGGTGCGGCTGGCGGACCTGGTGCCGTCGCGGCCGCCGGACGAAGTGATCAACCAGCTGTTCGCGAAGGGCGCGGTGTCGATTGGATCGATGAGCGGACCGACCGTCGATTCCGAAATCACGTCGCCTTCGGGCAACCTCGCGAATGTGCCGTATCAGAATTTGAAACTGTCGCTATCGCTGGCGGACAAGCTCGTGCGGGTGACGACGCTGAGGCTGAAGGCGTTCGCGGGCGATATCGTGGCGACGGGGAATACGCGGCTCGAAGCGGCGGCGCCGATGGACGCCTCGATCAGCTTTACCAATCTCGATATCCAGCAGGCGCTCGACTCGCAAAAGTCGAAGGCGGCGGGGACCGTGCGCGGAACGCTCGGCGGCAACCTGAAAGTCAGCGGGAAGATCGGGACTTTCGACGAGATGAAGCCGACGCTCAGGGGCAGCGGCAATCTGACGATGACGAACGGCAAACTGGTGGGCGTCAACGTCGGCGGGCAGGCGCTGAAGAAGGTGCAGAACCTGCCGGCGATCGGCAACCTGGTGCCCGACGCGGTGGTCAAGAATCATCCGGAGCTGTTCGCGAACCCCGACACCGACATCCAGCTCGCGAGCCTGACCTTCGTGCTCGAGGGCCCGCGAATCACCTCGCACGACATCAAGGTGCAGACGGTGGACTACAATCTGCTGGGCGACGGATGGTTCGACATGGACAAGAACATCGACCTGGCGGCGCGAATCGTGCTGTCGCCGCAATTCAGCCAGGAGCTGATCGCGCAGAAGAAGGAAGTCGCATACGTCGCGAACAAGGACGGACAAATCGACATCCCGCTGCAAGTCGTCGGGCAATTGCCGAAGCCGCAGGTATTGCCGAACGTGACGGAACTGGCGCAGCGCGCGGGAACTAACGCGGTGCAGGGGCAGGGGCAGAAATATCTCGGCAAGGTTTTCGGCAAGAAGGGACTGCCGGGAGGATTGGGAAAATTCCTCGGCGGCGATTCGGGCGGTGGCAACGGCTCCGGTGGCAGCGGATCGGGCGGCAACAATGGCGGGGGCAACTCGAATCCGCCGCCGAATCCGCTGGATCAGTTGAAGAAGTTGTTCTAGCGCCGGCGTTTCCGAAGGAGCGCTCCGCGATCTCAAAACCGGAACCGGCGTCGCTGACGCGAAGCTGTCCGAGATCCTTCCATCCGCTCGCGATGCTCGCTTCGTCAGGATGACAACGGCGGCGCCGCGCCGTGAACGATCCGTGCGAACGTTCTCACAAATTCATTTGGACGATGGTGGCGCCGGCGCCGCCGTGGTGGGGTTCGGCGCCGCGGAAGGAGGCGCAGTAGGGCGATGAGCCGAGGTAGTCGGCGACCGCTTTGCGCAGCGCGCCGGAGCCGATGCCGTGGACGATTCGCACTTCGGCACGATTGGTCAGGAACGCGGTGTCGAGAAATTCTTCGAGCTTGCGCAGTGCGTCGGTGGTGCGCATCCCGATGAGGTTCAGCTCGATCCCCTCACTGCCTTCGACGCTGAAAGTGACGGCTGCCTCTTTTTTTTGTGCGGGGCGATTATCGGCGACCGACGGCGCCGACCGGCGCAGGCGCTCGGGCGCAACTTCGATCCGGAGGCCGCCGCGGCTGATGACGGCGCGCGCGGCGTCGAGCAGGATGAGTTCGCCGCGGATGTCGCCGACCTGGACGGTATCGCCAACCTTGAGCGGCGCGTCGGACTGCGGCGCGTCGTCGGGGGCCGGCGCGAGGCTCTCGAGTTTCGCGGCGGCCCTGGTGATGAAGCCCTTCAGGTCGGTGCGCGATTTGGCGCGGGTCTTTAGCTCGTCCATCAGCGCGGCGCCGTCGCGCCTTAGCTCTTCGATCAGGTCGGCGACTTCGGCGCGCAGGCGCTTGCGATCGGCCTCGGCACGGACGCGCGCTTTTTCGGCGTCCTGAACGAGTTCATGTTCGACGCTAGCGAGACTCGCCTCGCGCTCGCGCAGCTTTTCGACCTGGGTGTTCAGCTTGGCGCGCTCGGCGTCCAATCTTTTCAACGAGTCGGTCAACTCGACGGTGCCGGTGCCCATCGATTGTTCGGCGGCGCGGATTATTTCCTCCGGCAGTCCGAGCCGGCGCGCGACCGCGAGCCCGTAACTTTGGCCGATCGTATGCGGCTTCAGGCGATACAGCGGCGCGAGGTGCTCGGCGTCGAAATCCACCGCCGCGGCCTCGAACCCGGCTTGCGAGTATGCGTGCAGCTTGACGGCGGTCGAGTGCGTTGCGATCGCGAGCATGGAGCGGCGCGTGCCGAGATGGTTCATCAGGCCGATCGCGAGCGCCGCGCCCTCGGCCGGGTCGGTGCCAGCGCCCGGCTCGTCGAGAATCACCAGCGCGGGCTCGACCAGCGAGCGGATAATCTCGGACAGGTTGGCGATGTGTCCGGAAAAGCTCGAGAGGTTGGATTCGATCGACTGCTCGTCGCCGATGTCGGCGAACACGCTGCGAAAGACCGTCGCGGTGCTGCCGGCGAGCGCCGGAATCAGCATCCCCGCCTGCGCCATCAGCGAGAGCAGGCCGACGGTTTTGAGCGCGACGGTTTTGCCGCCGGTGTTCGGACCGGAGATGACGATGCCGCGCTGACCGGCGCCGATTTTGACGTCGATGGGGATGACGTCGCGGCCGCTGGTCATCAGCAGCGGATGCCGCGCGCCGATGAAATCGATTCCCTCATCGACGAGCCGCGGCTCGACGCATCGAAAGCGCTCGGCGAAAAGCGCGCGGGCGTTGAGCGCGTCGAGCGCCACCATCGCGTCGAAGGTGAGCTGCAATTCGGGCGCGTAGCCGCCGACCATCGCGGTCAGCCGCGCGAGGATTCGGGTTTCCTCGGCCTCGGCTTCGCGCTCGAGCATCATCAGCCTGTTGTTCAGCTCGACCGCCCACATCGGCTCGACGAACAGAGTCTCGCCGGAGACGCTGCGGTCCTGCACGATGCCCTCGAAGCGCTCCGAGTAGTTCAGTTTCATCGGCAGCACGAAGCGGCGGTTGCGAAGCGTAACGATGTAATCGGAAACGAACGACTCCATGCCGGAGGCGTTGAGGGAGCGGAGCAGGCGCGCCTCGAGATCGGCGCGCTCGTCGCGCAGGCGGCTGCGCAGACGCTTGAGCTCGGGGCTCGCGTCGTCGAGCAGCGTGCCGTCGTCGGCGAGCGCGGAGAGCATCGCGTCGGCGAGTTCCTTGGGCGCGAGCAGGTTCTGCACGAGCGCGGCGACATGGGGGAAGCGCTCGACGCGCGAGCGCAGAAATCCGCTGACGTGGCGCGAGCCGACGATAAAGTCGCGCACCTTCACCAGCGCTTCGCCACCGAGGATCGCACCCGCGCGGGCCGCCGCGAGCAGGTACGGCCGCTGGTCGGTGAATTCACTTATGGGAATCGAGCCAGCATGCGATCTCAGATCGACCATCTCGGCGGTGGTGGTAAGCCGGCGTTGCACTTCGGCGGCGTCGATGGACGGGCGCAAGTCGGCGGTGGCCGCGCGTCCCGGATCGGAGGCGCAGAGATCCATGACGAGATGGATCACCTTGTCGAATTCGAGAGCTTTCAGATCGCGTTCGCGCATCGCTAATATCCAGCCAGCTTTCTAATATTTAGTCCAACATTGGCCGGCTCGCATCAAGGACACTCAAATGGATCGAATTGAATCGCGGCTGAACACCAACTCCGACGAGTTCCGCCGCAATCGCGACGCGATGGAAGCGCTGGTTAAGCGGCTGCGCGATGAAACCGAGCGCGTGCGCCAGGGCGGTCCGGCGACGGCGCGCGAGCGTCATGTCGAACGGGGCAAGTTGCTGGCGCGCGACCGCGTCAAACAACTGCTCGACCCGGGCAGTCCGTTTCTGGAGCTGTCACCGCTGGCCGCATTCAATATGTACGGCGGCGACTCGCCGTCAGCGAGCATCATCACGGGCGTCGGCAGAATCCACGGGCGCGAGGCGGTGATCGTGGCCAACGACGCGACCGTCAAAGGCGGCACGTACTTTCCGATGACGGTGAAGAAGCATCTGCGCGCGCAGCAAATCGCGATTGAGAACATGCTGCCGTGCGTTTATCTGGTCGATTCGGGCGGCGCGTTTCTGCCGATGCAGTCCGAGATTTTTCCCGACGAGCATCATTTCGGGCGCATCTTTTACAACCAGGCGCGGATGTCGGCGAAAGGAATCGCGCAAGTCGCGGTCGTGATGGGCAGTTGCACGGCGGGCGGCGCGTACGTGCCCGCGATGTGCGACGAAAACATCATCGTGCGCGAAGAGGGCACGATTTTCCTGGCGGGACCGCCGCTGGTGCGCGCCGCCACCGGCGAAGAGGTCACGGCGGAGGAACTCGGCGGAGGCGATGTGCACACGCGACTATCGGGCGTGAGCGATCACCTGGCCGACGATGACGAGCATGCGCTGCAAATTGCGCGCGCGATCTTCGAAAACCTGGGGCCCCGCGCAAGTACCGCGATCGAGCAGGACGCGCCCGAAGATCCGCACTACGATCCCGCCGAACTATACGGCATCATCCCGGTCGATACGCGCAAACCGTACGACGTGCGCGAGGTGATCGCGCGGCTGGTCGATGGCAGCCGGATGCACGAGTTCAAGGCGCGTTACGCGACGACGATTGTCACCGGATTCGCGCGAATCTACGGCTACCCGGTCGGCATCGTCGCCAACAACGGCGTGCTGTTCAGCGAGTCGGCGCTGAAGGCAACGCACTTTATCGAGCTGTGCTGCGCGCGGCGCATCCCGATCCTGTTCCTGCAAAACATCACCGGGTTCATCGTCGGCAAGCGCTACGAGCAGGGCGGCATCGCGAAGGACGGAGCCAAGATGGTCAGCGCGGTCGCCAACGCGCAGGTGCCGAAGTTCACGGTGATAATCGGCGCGTCGAACGGCGCGGGAAATTATGGGATGTGCGGGCGCGCATACTCGCCGCGATTGCTGTTCACGTGGCCGAACGCGCGCATCTCAGTGATGGGTGGAGAACAGGCGGCGAACACGCTACTGACGGTGAAGCTCGAGCAGTTGAAGCGCGAAGGTGCGACGATGACCGACGCGGAGCAAAAAGAATTTCTGCGCCCGACGCTGGAGAAGTACGAACTCGAGTCGAGCGTCTATTATTCGAGCGCACGGCTATGGGACGACGGCGTGCTCGATCCGGTCGAGACGCGCGCGGCGCTGGCGCTGGGTATCGCAGCCTCGCTGAACGCGCCAATCCCGGAGCACGCCAACTTCGGCGTCTTCAGGATGTAGCTGCTGAAGGCCCCACTCAGAGGGTTATCGTGGCGCTATACCGATGAAAACAACCCGATGAGATTGATGCACTCAATACTGAAGGCTGCGCACAAATCAGGAATCTTGGTGGATCCTGTTCCCCTTGGCTGCTCCTCAGTTACCACGATCCAAGGATCCGCTGGTGGAGAACTCAAATGCGCTGCCAACGCCACGACCCACGGATCGGCAAAAGGGCCGATCCGATCTGAGTCTACCAGTGTCGGAAACTTGCGAAGAAGTTCCTCCAGCCTTCGGGTCTGAGCTTCATCTGGATCTACGAAGAGTTCACCTCTGGCTTTCGACCATTCCAGCAACTCGTCGTCACGTCGCTCTAACTCGCGATGCACTTCGCGCGGCGCGCGCAAAAGGCCCCTCTCGATTAATTTTTCAACCCGGTCCCATAGACTTGAATATTTAGCACGAGGATTTTCTCGTGAGAGCCGGATTAGAGAGCTCGAGTCGATAACGAATCTTGCACTCAAGCAGGCGCCTCGCCGGGCAGTAGTTCCCGCAGGCGATCCACATGCTTCAGTCGAAGTGACAAATAATCAGCTACATCGGAATACGTGATCGCACCTCCGTCCAACGCATTAAGAACGCGATTGACGAACGTGGGACCTAGCTCTGCGAGCGTCTTTGTCGGCGGTGACGTGAACCCGCCGCTCTGGCGACGTGCTCCAGCCTGAGTCCATTCTCTGAAGAGAGACCAGTAGAGGTTTGCAGAAATGATTCCCTCATCATGCATCCGACGCAGGAACATCAAACGACTGACCCCGAATGCACGTGAACATTTCTCCACCAAGGTAACCAAGTCGTGTTGGCCCTGCTGATATTTGAGGACTTCAGGTTGCTGCAGCAACGCAACATGCGGCACTAAAAAATCTCCGGAGAAACGGTCGCAGAAAGTCTCGATTCGAGCGTCCCCTGCGGCGTTAGTTCGGCGCGCCGTCCTGGCTGGCGCTTCTACTGGATCACATAAGCCCGGTCGGGCTAGGAGGATATGAGCCAATTCATGGAATAGCGTGAAGACTCGTCCGGTAACGGTGTCTGTTGAGTTCAACGCTATCGCCGGCACCCCATTTCCCAGAGAAAATCCTCTCACTTTCTCTTCCGCTACGATCCGGAATTGAAAAACAAGTATGCCAACCGCCCCAAACCGGCTCCTCCATTCACGAAGCGCACGTCCGGGTTCATTCCACTTGAGTTGTTGCTCGATCGATACACCGATGACGCGGCGCACCTCCGAGGCTACCGCGTTCGGTTCGTCTTCGAGTCTCGCTTTGAGAGAGAAGCGTTTGCCATTCGTCCCTAGATCATCGGAAATTTCGACAAACGTCCTCTGTAGCCACCTAGCACGCCTAAGAGCCAGCTGTGTTGATGGTCCAATTGGATTTCCGCGATGGGCTGAGTGCCGTCGAAAATCCGTGCCAATTAAGGGCTTTGGCGGAGGATCTGGAAGAAAGAACGCCGCCGTAGGACGATGATATATATCGGCTATCTTCTCGAGCTGGCTGGGAGTTAGATGGCCGCCCAACTCTTCCCACTGATAAAGCGTTCTGCGGCGGATGCCGGTTCTTTTTGCGGCTTGTTCAAGGCTCAGGCCCGCGGTTTCGCGCCCCCAGCGGAGTAGCAAGGCCCTTATGGATAACCTCCCGGTGCTCACAGTGCATGGAGCCTACAACAAACGAAGCGCTCTTTCACGGACCTGAGTGGCGGCCGCCACCGACTGGGACAATCATGGAGGCGAAGTCCGCGTTCCGTCTCGTAGCTGCAATTCGAATGCGGCTTTGATGAGTCGTCATTCCCAACATTGTCACGGCGTCGTGACCGTGTATCCGCCGCCATAGTTTGGATTGATGAATGTAGGGGGCCGGCCGGGAGTTGTAGCCGTGGCGCCACCGCCGTAGTTGGGATTGACAAAGGTCGGGGGCTGACCTGGCGTAGTCATTGTGTAACCGCCGCCGTAGTTGGGATTAACGAAGGTCGGTGACTGGCCGGGGGTCGTTATCGTGTAGCCGCCGCCGTAGTTGGGATTGACGAAGGTCGGAGGTCGGCCTGGGGTAGTCATGGTGTAGCCGCCGCCATAATTCGGATTGACGAAAGTCGGCGGCCGCCCTGGCGTGGTGATTGTGGACCCGCCGCCATAATTCGGATTGACAAATGAGGTTTGAGCCCGCGCCGGAGATGACCACAGCCCAAGGACTAGCAAGATGATCCATAGATCGCGCATTCCGCTCCTCCCTTTTAACTGACTATTCAGAATCGCGTTTTCAAGACTATTCCTGTTTCTTAGTACGACCAATGTACGATGTCGACAACGGGCCGATCTCCTGGATGTAATCTTTCGCCGAGTCGTCGCCGGGAAAAAAAACGGGGCCCGAAGTGGGCCCCGTTGTTTGCGCGCACTGACGACGTATCTTCAGATCTTGAGCTGCAACAGGAATCCAATCAAGAGCGCGTACAGGGTCAGCGCTTCGATGAAGGCCAGGCCGAGCAGCATCGGGGTGAAGATCTGGCCGGCGGCGTTTGGATTGCGGCCGATCGATTCCATTGCCGAGGCGGCCATGCGGCCCTGACCGAGCGCGCTGCCGAAGGCCGCGATGCCGACGCCCAAGTTGGCGGCGAGTGCGATAAGTCCGACGCTCAGCGGCGACTGCGTCATGCGGACGACGGGGACCGCGGCCTCCTGCGCCATCGCGAGCAGCGGTGACGCGACGAGCGCGAGCGCGACAATTCCCATTACGTTGCCAATCTTTCGAACCATTTCTCGTTCCTCCTTGTTTCGGGCGCCTACAAGTTCCGAAACCGGCCGCCTCTCTTCCTCTACCACCGCAATTTCCGGGCGGAATCCCGGGCGCATGAAATCTCTTTTATTCTTTTCCGTTTTTCACTTAATGTTCGTGCTCGACCGCGAGTCGCACGTACGCCATCGACAGGACCATGAAGACCATCGCCTGAATGATGCACACGATGGAGCCAAGCGCCAGGAATGCCAGCGGGACGAACAACTTGGTCAAGCCGGTAAAGATACCCAGCACCATGTGATCGGCAAACATGTTAGCGAAAAGACGTACGCCGAGCGAAAACGGACGGAACAGATTGTCGACGATCTCAATTATCAGCATGAGCGGCGCGAGAAAGAGCATCGGACCGAGAAAAGTGCCCAAGTAGCCGAGCACTCCGTTGGCCTTCATCCCCTGGTAGAAGTAATACACGAAACAAATCGTGCCGAGCGCAAAAGTGAGATCGGTATCGGCGGTCGGAGGTTCCATTCCCGGGACGAGTCCGAGAAAATTCGCGAGCAGGATGAACAGGAACAGGGTGCCGAAGAACGGGACCATTTGGCGATAGTGATGGAGCTGGGTAACTTCGGAAACGAAACCGTCGGCCCATTCGACGATGGTCTCGGCGACCGAGCGCAGGGTGATCGTGTCGTCGGGGACTACCGGGTCGGCGGCCGCGGCCAGTGAGCGTCGCGCGAGGAGGCCGAAAATCAGCAGGATGCCCATCACCAGCCAGGTGCCGACGAGGACCTCGGGGATTTTGCCGCCGCCGATCATTTCGAGAAAGTTTATCGATGTCTGCAAATGATTATCTCCGCCGCGGCAATCTTAGCTGGTGCCGCGGAGCGAAGCACGTCCGGTTTCAATAATTGCAGCGGTCATCTGAGTCAAGACTCCGAGCGCGAATCCGACACCGTCAACATTGGTGCGCCGGAAGATAAGAAAGACCAGGCCGACGACGATCAGCATCTTGAGTGGTATCGCGATGACGCCAAATTTTGCGGCGGCGCCGGAAACGCCGGCACCGGCGGCCGCGAGGATCGCCGAGCCGAGCAGGCTCAGCACCCACAGGTTCACGATCACTATAGAGCCACCGAGCAGACATCCCACGGCGGCGGCGGGCGAGTCAAAAAAAAAGAGAAGCGCCGCGGTGAGGGCGACGAGAATCGCGTTCATCCGCTGTATCGCCCCGATGGTCGGGATCTGATCGTTGCGCACGCTGCGTCGTTAGCCTTGCGAAGTCGGCGGGACTTCGCGGGCGATCCTGATGACGGTCACGATCGAATGAATGAAGCCGGCGAAGGCGAGGATGCCGGTGAACCACGGCTCGGTGTTGAAATACACGTCGATGTAATGGCCGAAGATGCCGCCGGCGATCGGGGACATCGGGATCTCGAGCGCCATCGCGAGTGGGCGCGCGTATTTTCCCTGGATCAACGGCAACGGCGAGTCCTCGTGGGCGATCAGGTACCGAATCTTTCGGCGGCGCGAGCTTTGGCCTTGGCGGCTTCTTCGTCGCGATTTCGCGTGGGCGCATTGGTCTCGAGCGAGTGGAGAAGGCGGGCCGAGACGTCCGCTATTTCGTCGATGGCGGTCATGAATGCGCCTTCGTTCGCCTTCGACGGTTTGTTGAAGCCGGTGATCTTCCGCACGAATTGCAGCGAGGCGGCACGCACCTCTTGGTCGGTTACCGGAGGCTCGAAATTGAAAAGCGTTTTGATATTCCGGCACATTTGCTGTCACCTCGAGATCCTGAGAACTCTCAATGCGTTTGCCAAAAAAAGATTAGTCGGCTTTCATTTGGCTCGCGAGAGATCGCCGAGCGATTCGCGGGCGGCGGCGATGGTGCGGTCGATGTCGGCGTCGGCATGCGCGGTCGAAAGGAACATCGCCTCGAACTGCGACGGTGGGATGTTGATGCCGCGTTCGAGCATCCCGTGGAAAAACCTGGCGAACTTTGCCGAATCGGAGGTGCGCGCCTCGTCGGCGTCGCGCACCTGATTGGGGCCGAGGAACATCGTCAGCAGCGAGCCGGCGCGATTGACGCATCCGGGCTGGCCGGTTTTCTTGAGCGCATCGCGAAGGCCGGCTTCGAGGCGCGCGCCGACAGCGTCGAGTGCGGGATAGGGATCGCTTTCCTTCAGGATGCGAAGCGTCTCGAGACCGGCGCGAACAGAAAGCGGATTTCCCGACAATGTTCCAGCCTGGTACACCGGACCGAGAGGCGCGAGCAGGTCCATGATTTTCGCCGGTCCGGCGATCGCACCCACCGGGAGCCCGCCGCCGATTATTTTTCCGAGCATGATGAGGTCGGGCGCGACGCCCATGCTCTCGGCTGCGGAGCCGAAGCAGAGTCGAAACCCGGATATAACTTCGTCACAGATCAGAAGCGCGCCGTTGCTGTGCGCGATCTCGGCGAGCGCCTTTAACGAACCGGGGTCAGGATTGACGACGCCCATGTTGGCGGCGACCGGCTCGACGATCACGGCGGCGATTTTTTCAGGCGCGGCGCGGAATAAACCTTCGACTGTCTCAATCGAGTTATATCGAGCAATCATCGTCATCGCCGCGAGCGCCGATGGAACGCCGCCGCTGTCGGGTTGACCAAAAGTCATCGCGCCTGAACCGGCGCGCACCAGCATCGAGTCGCTATGACCGTGATAGCATCCGTCAAACTTGATTATGTTCGGGCGGCCGGTGGCGGCGCGCGCGAGTCGGAGCGCGGTGAGGCCGGCTTCCGTTCCCGAGCTGACGAGTCTGACTTTTTGCGCGCATTCGATGGCCGCCGAAAGCAATTCCGCGAGCTCAACTTCCAGGCGCGTCGGCGCGCCGAAGCCCAAGCCCAGCCGCGCCTGTTCTGCGATCGCTTGAATGACACGCGGATGAGCATGGCCGAGAATCGCGGGGCCGTAGGAGCATACGTAGTCGAGAAAAACATTTCCGTCGGCGTCAGTGATTGTTGCACCGCTGCTACATTCGATGAAGATTGGCGCACCGCCGACGGCTTTCCACGCGCGGACGGGAGAATTGACGGCGCCAGGAATCTTAACACTGGCGCGGTTGAAAAGTTGATCGGAATTTTTGCGTGAGGTCACCGCGATTGCTCGACAATCCCGCGCGATCGAAAATTTTTTTTCGATCGCGAAGAAAAATTTGTTGGTGTGCGATGATCGCGCGACAGAAATGCGCGGAGACGCGAAAAGTTGTGATCGAGGATGCTGGCTTCCAGAGCAGATGTGCGGGATCGCGCGATCGGCGCGAAATTTCGCGCGGCGAGCGCACGATCACTCGCGCGTGAAATTTCCTTTTTGATCCGCGCGTATAGCGCGGAAATTTTTTGCGCGCTTGTCCTCTTCACGAAATAAGTTTATCACGTTCCCTTGGCCGCACACTTCGTACTGTAAGAACCAATTTGCCACTGAACGGTTCATCGCGGCGCGTGAGCTATGGTTTCCAAGCACGTGTATAGCAGTCGCATTCTCCACCGAAATTTTAACCCTAACAGAACCGATCGTAACCCGGACAAGTTGATAGTCCGGCGTCTCGCACCGTCAAATTGTTGGTTGTAACGGAGGAAATACCGCTTATCCACAGGTGTGGATAAGACTGTGCGTAATTCGCGCCGCGCTCGATGCCGGCGCGCTAGTTCCGGGGCGTCTTTGGCGTCCGGTTTGGGCAGGGGGAAACGATATGAATGGTTTGTGGCAACGGGCCGGGGACCGTATGCGCGATGAACTCGGGCAGGTCGGCTATGAGACCTGGATCGGGCCGCTCAATTTTGTCGGTCATCAAGGATCAACCGTCACGGTCGAGGCACCTAATCGATTTTTTCGCGATTGGATCAACGATCGTTATATGAGTCTGATGCGATCGGCGCTGTCGGCGGAGGCCGGCGGCGAAATCGAAGTCCGGCTGACGCTCGGCGAGAGTGCGGCCGTCGCGCCGACGCAACAACGGCCGGTGAACGGTCATGCCAACGGCAATGGCCATTCAAACGGCAATGGCCATTCAAACGGGCATGGCAACGGCAAGGCGTCGATGGCGAGTCGTGCGCCGGCGATAGCCGCGCCGCGTGGAGATCGGCATCCGACCCTGAACGCGCGCTACAGTTTCGCCGAGTTCGTGGTGGGATCGGCCAATCAGTTCGCGCATGCGGCGGCGCAGGCGGTGGCCAACCAGCCGGGCGAAAAATACAACCCGCTCTTCATCTATGGCGGAGTCGGCCTGGGCAAGACGCACCTGGTGACGGCGATCGGGCATCATATATATGCGAGCGGCGATCGGCCGAGGAAAGTTCTGTTCATGCCGGCCGAGATATTCATGAACGAGCTGATCGGTTCGCTGCGGCGCGACAAGATGAACGAGTTTCGCGAAAAGTTTCGCCGGGTCGATACGTTGATCCTCGACGACGTGCAATTTCTGGCCGGGCGCGAGCGGACGCAGGAAGAATTCTTCCATACTTTCAACGCGCTCCACGCCGAGCGCCATCAGATCATCCTGACGTCGGACAAGATACCACGCGAAATTCCGGGGCTGGAGGAGCGGCTGCGCAACCGGTTCGAGATGGGCTTGATTGCGGATATCGCGCCGCCCGATCTCGAGACGCGGGTGGCGATCGTGCAGAAGAAGGCGGTGCTCGAAAACCTGCGGCTGGCGCCCGAGGTCGCGATGTATATCGCGCAGAGCGTTTCGTCCAACGTTCGCGAGCTGGAGGGATGCCTGACGCGGCTGGCGGCGCTGGCTTCGTTCGATGGATCGGCGATCACGGTGGACTTCGCCCGGAATGCGCTGCAGGACCTGGTGCGGAATTCAGAGGCGAAGCCCGACATCGAAACGATCCAGAAGACGGTTGCGGATTTTTTCCATATCCGGCTGACGGATTTGAAGTCGAAAAAGCGCACCCAGCACATCGCATTCTGCCGCCAGGTCGCGATGTATCTGTGCCGCAAGCTGACCGACAGCTCGTTTCCGACCATCGGCGAACATTTCGGGCGCGATCATTCGACCGTGATTCACGCGTACAACCTGATCATGCGGCGGGTGACCAGTGATTCGGCATTTCGGCTCTCGATCGAGAAAATCGAGCGCGAGCTTAAATCGATTCGCGCAAATGCGGCGTGAGAATCGATGTGGAGGAGGCTGTGGACGAGGTGCGCATAAGGTTGGAGCTATCGACAGGGCCGGTGCGAGCACGGCCGGCCCTGTCGAGTAGCCGCGTTTCCACCGACAACTTTTCAGCGGTCGATCAGCCTTGGTTTTCGGGCGTTTGCAAGATCAATCCACAAATCCACAACTCCTACTATTACTGCTATTCTTTTTTAGAGATCTAAAGATCCGGAATAGGAAGACGGGCTAACAATTCATGGGACTCGCAATCGAGCGCGCATCGCTGCTGAGCGGTTTGGGACTGGTGCAGGGCATCGTGGAACGGCGCACTACGGTTCCGATCCTCGGCCATGTTCTAATCGAACCAAACGGAAACGCGCTGACGCTCAGCGCCACTGACCTCGAAGTCGGAATCCGCACTCAGGTGGCGTGTTCCGGCAAAGAAAAAAGTCTGACCCTCAACGCGCGCAAGCTGTTTGAAATAGTGCGCGAGACCGAGGGCGACGAAGTCGCGCTGACGACGCTCGATGGCGATTGGGTCGAGCTGAAATGCGGCCGCGCGAAATTCAAAATGATGGGACTCGATCCGCGCAGTTTTCCCGCAATGCCGAGTCAGAGCACGGGCAAGGACGCGGGCGCCGCGAAGAAGCAACTCAAGGCCGAACTGGCGATTCCTGCGGACGTGCTGGCCAGGATGATCGACAAAACCATATTCGCAGTCAGTCCCGATGAAGCTCGTTACAACCTGAGCGGCGTGTTTGTCGAGTCGAACGCTCCCGGAGCGGTGCGGATGGTCGCGACCGACGGGCATCGGCTCGCGATGATCGAGCGCGAAGTGCCGGGATTCACGATGACGAGCGGCGCGATCATTCCGCGAAAGGGGCTCGCGGAGCTGCGCAAGATTCTGGATGTCGGCGGTGAGTCCGAAGTGCGGCTCAGTCTCGAAGGCCAGCTCGCCTACCTGAAGCGTGGGGCGACGGAAGTCTCGATGCGGCTGGTCGAGGGCGAATTTCCCGACTACCGCGGCGTCATCCCGAAGCAATCGAAGTACAAGATAACGGTCAAGCGCGATCTGCTGTTCGCGGCAATCAAGCGCGCGGCGATTTTCTCGAGCGAACGATACCACGGCGTGAAATTCGCGCTGTCGGCCGGAACGCTGACGGTTTCATCGACCAGCCCGGAAACTGGAGAAGCAAGCGAATCGCTCGACGTGGATTTCAAGAGCGAAGAATTCGCGATCGGATTCAACGCGTCGTACGTGCAGCAGGTGCTCGGGGTGATTCCGCAAGGCGCGGACTCGACGGTCGAGCTTGGACTCAGCGACGACGTGAGCCCCGGCGTGATTCGGACGGAGTCGGATGCGCAGTACACGTACGTCGTCATGCCGATGCGTCTGTAGGGCGCGCCGACAGAATCCACTTATTCAAATGTGAAACCCTTCGCGGGTTTCGCGCTTCCGCGGCAGGGGTGACCCCTGGGGTGACCCCTGCACCCAGTACTAATCGCAAAATGGCGAGGCCACCATTTTGCTCTCAGGTTTTTGGTGTCATTCAGAGCGCAGCGAAGAATCCCGGATTTGCTGTCAATTGCCAATCCTCACCAACACCACTTTGTTTCGATAGTTGGAGTCGGTCTCCCATGGATATGACGCTTCGCTGAGCTCGATAGTGGTCGGAGTGTCGAGCCTGGGCATGTCGCGGCGGCGGACGATCATCCATTTTGCGCCACCGCTGGCGATGGCGTCCTGCAAATCCTGCTCATCGTCGAACTCGGGCAACGGCCGCGGCGGATTCAGATAGAACAGCGGTCCTTCCGTCTTGAACAGGACGAGGTGGTCGGTCGAACCGCCGAGTTTGTTCAACACCGCGTAGCCGAATGGCTTTTCGCCACGGTATGCCTCCGCCGCGGGCATCGCGAAGATATATATGTAGGTCATCACCAGATACGCGATCACGCCCATCGAAATTGCGATGCGATATGGGTTGAATTTGCGAATCGCGAAGATGACGGCGCCGACCGATGCGACCCAGATTACAATGAAGGGGAATCTGGCGGGCAAGGCCGGGAACGCGTCGTAGGGGCTCGGCAGAATCGCCCAGGCCGGAATCAGCAAGACGATGCCGGCGACCGCGGCGAACGCGACGACCGCATAGCCGGCCGTCAGCAGCCGGCGGGCGAGGATCGAGCGTAGCTCGCCGGGGTAGGCGAGGGTTCGCGCGACCAGGATCGCGGCGGCGGGCAGAATCGGTAGGATGTAATAGCTGCGGCGCGAGCCCGAGAGCGTGAAAAATATAAAGGTCGCCCAGAAATAGACCAGCGTGAATCGATCGGCGCGGGCGGGCTCGGCGTCGGCGGTGCGGAGGCTATGGGTTTCGACAAGGGCCGCGGGCAACAGCGCCGACCACGGCGCCATCAGGCCGAAGATGACGTACACATACAAATAGATCGGTCCGCGATGGTCGAACGGATGGAAAAAGCGGACGACGTTTTCGCGATAGACCATCGCGAGACCCTTTTGCGTGCCCATCGTGCGCGCCGAGATTTCAAACGGCAGGTAGTACACGAAGCCGCCGAGCGCGATGCCGGCGACGGTGTACCAGTTGAAGAACCATCGATTGCGTTCGATGAACTTTCCTGCGCGGTCAGCCACCGAGCCGTGGAGAATTTCCTGAAACAGTTGCGACCAGCCGTCGCGCAGGCATGAATATGCGCCAATCACCAATAGCGGCAGCGCGAATCCGAGCAGGCCCTTGGTGAGCGAAGTCGCAGCCATGATCAACCACAGACCGACGACCCAGATTCCGCAGCCACGATCCTCGCTGCGATTGAAGAGCAAGAGTGCGGCGAGCTCGCCGGTGATGGTTTCGACGTTGGCGCTGGCGTCGCGCGAAAAGAATACGAAGCTGAAGCTGGTCGCGAGGATGACGCCGGCGAGCATCGCGGTGCGAGCGTCGTAGAGGCGTCGCACGACAAGCATGAGCAGCAGCACTGCGAGCAGTCCCGCGACGGCGCTGGGCAATCGCGTAGCAGCCTCGTTGAGGCCGCCTGTGAATGGGGTCGAGAAAATTACCAGCCAGTAAGAGCCGAGCGGTTTATCGTAATAGACGTGGCCATTGATCGTCGGCCAGAAGTAGTTGTGCGTCACCAGCATCTCTCGCGCGATTTCGGCCCATCGAAATTCCGAGGACCACAGCGCTCGCGCACCGAGGCGTGCGAAGAAAAGAATCGCGGCGAGTATCAGGACGCATCCGGCGCGCAGTCGAAATCGCATAGGAGCGAATTGTAACTGGCGCGCTCATCGCTCTGCCATACGGCGGCGCGACCGGAATGACAGAGCGTCGGGAGGCAGATACTATGATACGAGATTCATGAGCCAGGCGAAAAATCCCGAAAGTCACGTCGGCCGCAAGCCGAATCGGTTAATCAACGAACAAAGCCCGTACCTGCGCCAGCATGCGTACAACCCGGTCGATTGGTACGCGTGGGGGCCGGATGCGCTCGCGCGCGCGCGGACGGAGAACAAGCCGATCATGCTGTCGATTGGCTACTCGGCCTGTCATTGGTGCCACGTGATGGAGCGCGAGTCGTTCGAGAACGACGCGATCGCGCGGATGATCAACGAGAACTTCATTCCGATCAAGGTGGATCGCGAAGAGCGGCCCGACCTCGATCAGATATACATGGACGCGGTGCAGTTGATCACCGGGCGCGGCGGATGGCCGTTGACGATGTTCCTGGCGCCGGACGGTCGGCCGTTTTTTGGCGGGACGTACTATCCGCCCGAGGATCGGAATGGGATGCCGGGCTTCCCGCGAATCCTGGCGGCGGTATCGCAGGCCTATCGCGACAAGGCGAAGGAAGTCACCAACAATCTCGAGAAGCTGACCGAGGCGCTCGGGGCGATTAGCAACTACGTGCCGACCGGCGGCGACTTGAAGCCGGAGCTGGCGACGGAGTCGGCGCGGGCGCTGGCGTCGCACTACGACAGTATCAACGGCGGGCTGGGGCAGGCGCCGAAGTTTCCCAACACGTTCGTGTTCTCGCTGTTTCTTCGCGTGCACGCGGCCGACGGCGACGCGTCGATGGCCGAGATGGTTCGGCACACGTTGTCGAAGATGGTGCGCGGCGGAATCTACGATCAGATTGGCGGCGGATTCCATCGCTACAGCGTCGATGAGCGATGGCTGGTGCCGCATTTCGAGAAAATGCTCTACGACAACGCGCTGTTGGCGCGGCTCTATCTCGACGCCGGCCGCGCGCTGAACGAGCCGGAGTTCCTGGGCGTCGCGCGCGAAATTTTCGAGTACGTATTGCGCGAGATGACGAGCCCCGAGGGCGGTTTCTACGCGGCGCAGGACGCGGACAGTGAGGGTGTCGAAGGAAAGTTCTTCGTCTGGACGCCCGAGCAGGTCGATGCCGTCGTTGGGCCAGAGCTGGGCGCAATCGCCGAGCGCTATTTCGACATCTCGATCGAAGGAAATTTCGAGGATGCGAATATTCCGCATCGCACGATCGAGCTGGCGGACGCCGCGCGGATGTTCAAGTTGCCGGAAGACGAGATGGCGGCGAAGGTTCGCGAGATTCGCGGCAAGCTCTTCGCGGCGCGCGAACAAAGGGTGAAGCCGGGCCGCGATGAAAAGATCCTGGTAGCGTGGAACGCGATGATGATCGGCGCATTCGCCGAGGGATATCGCGCGCTGCATGAGCGGCGCTATCTCGAAGCGGCGGTGCGGGCGGCGGATTTCATGATGACGACGATTTGGGACGGGCGCGCGCTCCGCCGCTCGTTCAAGGACGGCGTCGCGCGGCACAACGCCTACCTCGAGGACTACGCGCAGTTGGCGGGCGCGATGCTCGACCTGTACGAGGCGTCGCTCGACGCGAGATACCTGGCGCATGCGCGGACGCTGGCCGATGTGATCCTTGAGCGGTTTATCGACCAGGAAAAGGGCGGGTTCTATTTCACCTCGAACGATCACGAAGCGCTGATCATGCGATCGAAGGCGGCGTTCGACGGATCGACGCCGTCGGGCAACAGCGCGGCCGCGATGGCGCTGCTGCGGCTGCACGGCTACACCGGCGACGAGCGCTACCGCGTCGAGGCGGAGCGAACGCTGAAGTTGTTTCGCGAATTTATCGAGAAGCAGCCGTTCGGGTTCTCGCACATGCTCGAAGCGGTGGACCTTTATCAGCGCGGGCCGACTGAGGTTGTGATCGTGGGCAGCCGCAATGCGCCCGAGCTGCGCGAATGGATTGAGCGGCTTGGCCTAATCTACGTTCCGAATCTCGCGATCTTTGTGGCCGATGCGGCCGACGCGCAAGCCGGGTTCATCCCCGAGCAGGTGCGCGACAAGCGGCAAATCGACGGCCATGCCACCGCATACGTATGCCGCGAGCATACCTGCACGGCGCCGATTACGACGTTCAAGGATCTTCAGAAGGAGTTGGCCGACTAGCTCCGGACGATGGACCGCGCGCGCGACCTCACTGCGGCTGAGGCAAAGCTGACGCCGCCGTTTCCGCCAATCGTCGTGAATCGCGCGGCGCGCCCGCCGGGATCGCGAGTGCGAGTGGTGCTGCTCAACGCGGCCGGCGGGAGGAAGTTCCGCGAAATCGTGAAATGCCTGCAGCGTCCGGCGCTGCGCGATGCCGATGTGATCCTGCTATGCGAGGTCAATGCCGGAACGAGGCCGTCGGCGGGCCGCGACGTTGCGGTGGAAATGGCCGCGATGCTCGGCATGAGTTGCGCGTACGTGCGGGAGTTCGGCGTGACGAATCCGCGCGAGGAAACCGTCGGGTACATGGGCAACGCGATTCTGAGCGCGGCGCCGTTCGACGACGTGGTCGCGGTGCCGATGCACAATCCGCAAACCCCGCGCAGGTTGAGCAGCCGGAGCCGGCGGCACTGGTCGCGGGTCGGCACGCCAACGGGAATCATCTCGAGAGTGAAATTCGGCGGCCGGGAATTGACGGTTGGCCTCGCGCATCTGCACAGCCGATGCGTCCCGGCCGAGCGCGCGCGGCAGATGGCGACCTACCTGGAGTCGTTCCCGGCGGCGGGCCGCTCCGTCTTCGGAGGCGATTTGAATACCACCACCACCGAGCTGACGAGCTGGCCGCGGCTGCTGGGAACGGCGCGGCAGATGATCGCGAATCCGGCCCGGTTCCGCGCGCCACAGGCCTACGAGCCGTTGTTCGATCATCTGCGAGAGCGTGGGCTCGAGATTGACGCCGTCAATGTTGCGAATCGGCCGACCTTCACTTTCACCGGACTGATTCCGCGATCGATGAGGCCGAAACTCGACTGGCTCGCAATCCGCGAGGCGCGTGCGGTCGCGGGCACGGCGGCGGTGGTCACGCCGCGGTCTTCGATTCTGTTACGGCGAGTCTCCGATCACGATTTCGTGACGGTCGATCTCGAACTCTAAACGCGCGATCGCCGAATCCTTCCGCATCGCGACGAGACCTGACTAGAATTGCGCGGCTCGTCACGAGGAGGCGCACGCGATGGCATCGTTCAACGGACTCGGCATGCACATGGGAAATCTTGCGATTCTTTCCGATGCGGAGAGCCGATCGATATGTCCCGAAAATCCGACCGGCGAAAAGGGCAAGGGCGCGATGGCGACGCCCGACCCGGTCAAGAGTCCGGCGCGCAAGCTGGGCCGTGGATGGAAGGTCGCGCCGTACGTTGTGATCGAGCCGGGTGAGGTAAAAGTGCTGGCCGATATCGCGGGTGCGGGCGCGATCGCGCAAATCTGGATGACGCCGACGGGGCCGTGGCGCTCGAGCATCCTGAGAATTTACTGGGATGGGTCGCCGGCGGCGTCGGTGGAATGCCCGGTCGGCGATTTTTTCGCCTGCGGATGGAACCGGTATGCGCCGGTGTCGTCGCTGGCGGTATGCGTGAATCCGGGCAGCGCGTTCAATTGCTATTGGGAAATGCCATTTCGCAAGCGCTGTCTGATTACTATGACCAACACCGCGGACACCGCGATGATACTATTCTACCAAATCAACTATGTACTCACTGAAGTACCTACTGAGGCCGCCTACTTCCATGCGCAGTTCCGCCGCGTGAATCCGCTGCCATACAAGGAGGTGTACACGATCGTCGATGGAATCGACGGGCGCGGGCAATACGTCGGGACCTACATGGCGTGGGGCGTCCACAACAGCGGATGGTGGGGCGAGGGCGAGATAAAGTTTTTCATCGACGGCGACGCCGAGTTTCCGACCATCTGCGGCACCGGCACCGAGGATTATTTCTGCGGCTCGTACAATTTCGACGTGGGCAAGGAAAACGGCGGCTATCGCGAGTTCACGACGCCCTACGCTGGATTACCGCAGGTGATTCGGCCCGACGGGCTCTACGCGTCGCAGCAGAGATTCGGAATGTACCGCTGGCATATCGCGGACCCGATCCGGTTCAAGCGCGATCTGCGAGTGACGATCCAGGCGCTCGGATGGCTGGGCGATCCGCGCAAGGGCGCCGAGTTCCTGCCGTTGCAAGACGACATCGCGTCCGTCGCGTACTGGTATCAGACTCCGCCGTCGGCAAAATTTCCGCCGCTGCCGTCGCCGGACTATTTGCGAATAGTATAGCGCGGATTCCGACTGACTATTCGAGTTTGTGCGCCGATTCTATTATCAAGTCGCGGACGCGGAGTGGTTCTTCAAGCGCGAGCAGCCGGTAGCATTCGGGCCCGCCGGACCAGTCGGGCGGGACGGAGGGGTTGGTGAACGGCACATAGTTCGTCTGGAAGATCTGCTGAGTGGGCGCGCGCAGTTCGATGTGGCGGTGGATGCGCTGGACGCGGAGTTGCGGAGTGTTCAGGCGGTCGAGCAAAACGCCGACTGCCTCCGGTTCGCGCAGGCCCGAGACGATGATTACGCGCTGATTGGTGACGCCGTAAAACGTGTTCGACAGGTAGGCGTGGAAGACGATTGCTTCCGCGATCAACCCGCAAACCAACACCGCCAGCAGGATCGAATTGAAGTTCGCGCGCTCGGCCAGACTTGAGTCGAGCGGCAACGACCGCAGCACGAGTGCGGCAGCGCCGACGATCACGATCACGCCGGCGCGCCATCGCAGAGCGGTGGTGTCGTGCGGACGTCCGCACCATAGGAGGTTCTCGCGCGCGAGCAGATGCGGTGTGATGACGGCGGCCGCCTCAGGATCCATCGATCACTTGACGATGCCGGCGGCGCGCAGACCGGCGATTCGGTCGTTCGAGTAGCCCAGGTACTCGCGCAGGATTTCGTCGGTGTGCTCGCCCAGCATTGGCGCCGCGCGGTCGATGGTGCCGGGGGTCGCGGAGAACTTCGTCAGCATTCCGGTCTGCTGCACGCGACCCCATTGCGAATGAGGCAAGTCGGCGATCAAGTCGTTCGCGAGGACCTGTGGATCGTCGAATAACTCGCGCGAGTGATTAATCCGGGTAGCCGGGATTGCGGATTTCTTCAGCATCGCGAGTGCCTGGTCGCGATCGAGCCTGGCGAATTGCTCCGAGAGCGCCGCCGCGAGCGAGCCCTCGTTCGGCGCCGCTGCAGCAGAATCCCAGTTGCTATTCGGCAAGCCTGGCAGAATAGTCAGTAGCATGTTCCACTGAGGTTCGCTGGATAGTGAGATGAATAGCCATTCGCCGTCGCGGCAACTGTACGCGCGCGAGAGAGCCGAGCGGCCGCGATTCTCAGGACTGCCATTTTCCATGTCGGGCCGGCCCGGATAGAAGGCGAACTCGCCGGCCTGGAACGCCATCGCGGATTGCAACAGCGAGGTTTCGCAGAACTGCCCGCGGCCTGTCAGTTCGCGCGCCCGCAGCGCAAGGACGCATCCAAGCGCGGAGAGCATCGCGGCGCCGTAGTCGCAAATCGCGCAGGTCAGGTACACCGGATGCCCGTGATGGCCGCCCTGCGCCGCCATCACGCCCGAGCGCGCCTGCAGCAGCGGGTCGAAGCCGGGCTGGTTGTGCTCGGGCCCGCGATTTCCAAACGCGTTGACCGACATATAGATGATGCGCGGGTTGCGCGCCGCCAGCGATTCGTAGTCGAAGCCGAATTTGCGCATCCGCCCCGGGCGCAGATTCTCGACCACGATGTCGGCCTTGTCCACCAGCCCATGAATAATCTCGCGGCCTTCGGCGCTCGCGAGATTGAGCGAGACGCCGCGCTTGCCCTGATTCCAACCGAGAAAACCGAAACCGAAATGGCGAAACGAATCGCCCTCGAGGCTCTCGATCTTGATAACCCTGGCGCCGAGTTGCGCGAGTATCATCGGGCCGTATGAGCCCGCGATGTAACTGGCGAAGTCGA
The DNA here is from genome assembly GCA_963717005.1 of uncultured delta proteobacterium. Classification (GTDB taxonomy): domain Bacteria; phylum Desulfobacterota; class Binatia; order Binatales; family Binataceae; genus Binatus. The sequence goes on along the minus strand of OY970324.1, from coordinate 850,666 downwards.
GCACGGTGACGCCGTCGAGCGGCGGCTTTCCAGTGACGCGTAGATCTGTTTTCAAAGAAGTGGCGCGCGGTGCCTCTCGAAGCCACTGCAACGCCGCGCGCTCGTCGCCTTTTTCAGGAGCCGCCCCGCCAATTTCGCCGGGAGTGTCGTTGAGAAATACCGGCAGGCCCATCTGAATGGTGCGCCCGAGAGTGGGATCGTCAATCTCTTGACGCATCCCGAGCGCGCGCGTCTGCGGATGATCGATGAATTCATGGCGCGTCATCACCGGCGCGCACGGAACGTCGGCCTCGCGCAGGATGCTGAGCCACTCGTCGCGCGGACGGGTGCGGATGATCGGCTCGATGATGTCTTTGAGCGGCTGCCAGTGCTCACCGGCGATTCCCCACGGCGCATTTTCGAAGCGCGGGTCGCCGACCAGGTCGGGACGCTCGATCGCAATCGCGAACTTGCCCCAGAAGGTTGTGTTACCGCATGCCGCGAACAGGTACTTGCCGTCGGCGGCCTCGAACAGGCGATAAACCGGAATCGGGCCGAGCGGATCCAGCGGCCCGTGATAGAGCGCGGTCATTTTTTCATGACGCAGGATTCCGCCGGTGTGGAGCGAGAAAGCGCCGGCCAGAAGCGAGACCTCGACCGCCTGCCCTGCTGCGCGCGGACCGCGCGCGAGAATCGCGGCAACCGCCGCCGTTGCCGCCATCACGCCGGCCGAGTAACTTGCCGCCGGAAACACCAGCGCGACCGGATTGCCGCTGCGCGCCCACTGACTGCCGGTGATTCCGCCGCGCGCGGCGACGATATCGTCGTCGGCGTCGAAGTCGGCGTCGGGGCCGCGGCTGCCGAGTGGCGGAACGCCGAGCGCAATTGCGCGCGGGTTTAAGCGGTGAATCGACTCGGTGTCGAGAGCAAGCTGCTTCAGCCGGGCCGGCGTGAACCCGGTGACGACGATGTCGGCCCATCGAACCAGCTCCGCTACCCCGGCCTGCGACGCGCGATCGGCGAGGTCGAGCTCGAGCACGCGCTTGGAGCGGTTGAGCACGTGAAAGTGCGGGGTGCCGCGCTCGCGCGAACCGCCGGCCGGCTCGACCTTGATTGCATGCGCGCCGTTTTCCGCGAGCAGCATCGCGGCGTAAGCTGCGCCGAGGTTCGAGTCGAATTCAACGATGTTGATACCGTCGAGTGCTTTACTCATTTGAAAAAATAACCAGGCGCCGGTTTGGGAATTGGATTGTCGTTGAGCCGGGGCGAAAAAAGCAAACGATCGCGTCAACGCGCGATTATGCGTGGGAAGCCCGATCGTGGCGGATTAATTCAACCGGCGGACACGCAGGGTTCATCGTCTGTTAATGTTCAATGCATAAATTTTGCGCGCCGGACTCCGAGTCCGCGCAATCGACACGACTAACATCGAGGCAAGTTCAAACGATGCAAAAACGACGACTTATTCTGGCCCTTTTCATCGTCCTGGCGATCGCGGGAATCGGCCGTTTCGGCTTGGCCGATCTGTTGATCAACGGCGCCGGCGCGACGTTCCCATACCCGATTTACTCCAAGTGGTTCGACGTTTACGCCAAGGAAAATCCCGGTATCAAGTTCAACTACCAATCGATTGGATCGGGCGGCGGCATCCGGATGCTGTCGAATCGCACGGTCGATCTCGGCGCGAGCGACGCGCCGCTGACCGATGAGCAGCTTGCGGATGCGCCGGGAAAAATTCTGCACTTTCCGAGCGTTATGGGAGCGGACGTGCTCGCGTACAACCTGCCGGGCTTCACGGGCACGCTGCGACTGACGGGGCCGGTCATCGCCGACATCTTTTCGGCGAAGATAACCAAGTGGGACGACGAGGAGATCAGGGCGCTCAATCCCGGCGTCGCGATCCCTTCGCAGGATATCGTCGTATGCCATCGATCCGATGGCAGCGGCACGACCTATATTTTCGTCGATTATCTGTCGAAGGTGAGCCCGAGCTGGGCGTCGGATGTCGGCAAGGGAACCTCGGTCAAGTGGCCGACCGGACTCGGCGGCAAGGGCAACGAGGGTGTGACGGCGCTGATTCAACAAACGCCGGGCGCGATCGGATACATCGAATTGATCTATGCTCTCAATAACAAAATCCCGTTCGCGCAAATTCAGAACAAGGCCGGTAACTGGGTGACTGCGAGCCTGGCCGGAGTTACCGCCGCGGCCGCATCTGTCGCGGGAAATATGCCGGCGGATTTCCGCGTGTCGATCACCGATGCGCCGGGCGCCGAGGCGTACCCGATCTCGTCATTCACGTATCTGCTCGTTTATCAGAAGCAGACTAACAAGGAGATTGGCAATCAGATCGTGAAGTTCCTGCACTGGGCGCTGACCGAGGGGCAGACCCTGGCGCCGGCGCTGCAATACGCGCCCGTGCCCGCTGAAGTGGTGCAGAAGGAAGAGGCGCAGATTCAGGAGATCCAGATTCCGTAAAACGGATCCGCAAAAAGTACCGGGATGCGCGGGCGTCGAAAGATGGCGCCCGCGTTTTCTTTTCGCCGCGCGCGTCGGCTATGTTCGACGACTATGATTCGACGGATGCAGGCGCTGGTCTCGGCGATCGTCATTATGAGCGCGTGCGGCCTCGCGCGGGCGCAGAACTACGTGATCGATCAGGGCACCAGCGACGCGCTCACCCGGTATCTGCGCATGAACGAGCTGCCGATGGTCACGGCGCAGTTCTCGACGTTGCCGGGCGGCAGCAAACAATTGATACTCACCGGGTTTGTGGCGACGCAGTTCGGGCGCAATGACGCGGAACGAATCGCGATCGGATACCTGAACGATCCGAGCGTCAACCTGGTGGACCAGATCCTGCTCGATCCGCACGTGGAAGATATGCGGCCGCCGGCAGGTTCGTCCGCGGCCGCGGCGGGTGCGCCATCGTCGCCCAACAATCCCAATCAACTGTGGGACAAGACGATGCAGGGCATCTACAAAAACGGCGGACAGACACCGGCCGGCGGCGGGCCGATGCTGCCGTAGGCAATCGCGGCGCGCGGCGTGGTAGGATCGCGGTTGCCGTGGCCGACAAGGTAATTTACCTGCGCGAAAAGCCGGCTTCGCTGACGCCGGCCGACGAGCGCAACTTCAAAATCAAGTACGCAGAGCTGTTGAATCCAGCGCAGCTCGCCGCCGTGACGCATCGCGATGGCCCGCTGCTGGTCGTCGCGGGGGCGGGATCGGGCAAGACGCGCACGCTGATCTATCGCGTCGCGCGGCTTATCGAGAGCGGCGTGCCGCCCGGCGCGATCCTGCTGCTGACGTTCACGCGGCGCGCGGCGCAGGAGATGCTGCGGCGGGCGGAGCAACTGGTCGGCGATCGCGCGGGCGCCGTCGCAGGCGGCACCTTTCACTCGTTTGCGAACAACGTGCTGCGGCGGCATGGCGCGCCGATGGGCCTCAAGCCCAACTTCACGATTCTCGATCGCTCCGACATGGAAGACGTTGTCAACCTGCTGCGGACGCGGATGGGACTCGCGTCGCGCGAGCGCCGGTTCCCGAAGAAGAGCACGATTGCCGAGGCGATCAGCATGGCGCGCAACAAGCGGCGCCCGCTCGAAGAGGAAATCGAGATCGATTTCCCGCATCTCGGTGAGCATCAGGCGGAAATTCTCGAACTCGCGAAAAATTACGAGAGCTACAAGCGCGAGCGCGCGCTGCTGGACTACGACGATCTGCTGTATCGGCTGGCGGAGCTGCTCGAGCAGTACGAGAACGTGCGGCGCCGCATTTCGGACAGCTATCGGTACATCATGATCGACGAATACCAGGACACGAACCTGATCCAGGCCGACCTGGTGCGGCTGCTCGCGATGAACCATCGCAACGTGATGGCGGTCGGTGACGATGCGCAGTCGATCTACTCGTTTCGCGGCGCCAACTTCCGCAACATCATGGATTTCCCGGCGATTTTTTCGGGCGCGAAAGTCGTGAAGCTGGAACAGAACTACCGCTCGATCCAGGGAATCCTCGACGTTGCCAACGACGTGATTTCGCGCGCGGGTGAAAAATACACCAAGGCGTTGTTCACGCAGCGCGAGGGCGGCTTTCGCCCGTTCCTGGTGCGCGCGCAGGACGAGCACATGCAGTCGCGATTCGTCGCGCAGAGAATCCTCGAGCTGCGCGAAGAAGGCGTCGAGCTGAGCGAGATCGCAGTACTATTCCGATCGAGCTTTCATTCCTTCGACCTGGAACTCGAGCTGCAGCGCCGCGACATCCCGTTCATCAAGCGCGGCGGATTCAAGTTTATCGAGACCGCGCACATCAAGGACGTGCTGGCGCATCTGCGCGTGATCGCGAATCCGGCGGACGCCGTGTCGTGGCTGCGCGTGCTCACTCTGGTGAAGGGAATTGGCCATCGGACTGCGGAGCGGACGATCGATTCGCTCGTGGCGACAGACGATCCGGCAGCGGCTTTGGCCAAGTTCGCCGAAAAAGCTCGCGGTGGCGGTGAGAGCGGCCTGAAACGGCTGGGCACGCTGCTGGCGGAATTGCGCAGCGGGGAGAAGCGGCCGCCGGAGCAAATCGCGATGACGCTCGAATACTATCTGCCCGTGATGCGCGAGGCGTACGCCGACGATTACCCCAAGCGCGAGCGCGACCTCGAGCATTTTCAAAATTTGACCGAACGCTACAAGAGCCTCGAGCAGATGCTGGCGGACATGGCGCTCGAGCCGCCGAACGATTCGCTCGACGGCGTGCTCGCGACGGATTCGGAAGATGAGCGCATGACGCTAAGTACGATTCACTCCGCCAAAGGACTCGAATGGAAGGTGGTCTTCCTGATCTGGGCGGCGGACGGACGCTTCCCGGGACCGCAAAGCGTCGGTGACGACGAAATCGAAGAGGAGCGGCGCCTGATGTACGTCGCGAGCACCCGCGCCCGCGACGAGTTGTATCTGTCGTATCCGATACACATGTTCGACCGCAGCTTCGGCTTCGTGATGGGCCGCGTATCGCGCTTTCTCGAAGACGTGCCGGCAGAGCTACTGCAAGCCGCGACGCTGCAGGAGACCGAGGAGTCTTAGCCGGTCCTACTCGCCGATCACTTTGATCAGGATGCGCTTGGGGCGGCGGCCGTCGAACTCGCCGTAGAAGATTTGCTCCCACGGGCCGAAGTCCAGTTTGCCGGCGGTTATTGCGACTACCACTTCGCGGCCCATCACCTGGCGCTTGTGGTGCGCGTCGCCGTTGTCCTCGCCGGTGCGATTGTGATGATAGCGCTCCGGGCTCGGGTCGAACGGCGCCAGCCATTCGAGCCATCGCTTGTAGTCTTCGTGCAGGCCCGGCTCATCGTCGTTGATGAAGACCGAAGCGGTGATGTGCATCGCGTTGACCAGGCATAGCCCTTCACGCACGCGGCTATCGTTGACAGCCTTTTCAACCTCGAGCGTGATATTCACGAAGTCCATCCGCTCAGGCACCTTAACAGTGAGATATTTGGTATGTGACAGCATCAGCATTACGCTCCGGGGTTGATAATTGATTCTACGCCTGGTAGCGGCCGCCTCTTACTACTGGGTTGAGAAGCCAATCATGCTAATGCGGCCGAAACTGTTGCGCAGCTAGCGGAGTAACCACCTAGTGTGGTCATTTGACCACTTCGAACCTCGCGTAGCCTGATAGGTCCTGGTCGGGTGTTGTGTGCATCGGGAGGGACACTTCGCGCAGGACCGGAACCTTCTCGGTGATTGTGCCGGTGGCAGGGGCGTCCTTGGGGACGGTAATCACGCGCGTGCCGACGAAACGTACCACCGTTGGCAGCATCCCGCCGGTGTCGAGGTAGTGCGTGTGCGTAGCTTCGAAGATGGTGTCGCTCTTGAAGAGTTTCGAGCCGGCGCGAATCAGGTACTCGTTGTTCGAGAGCGGGCGGACCAGCGTCGATTGGCTAATCACATATAGATGTCCGACGGTCGGGCGCAGAAATCCCGGGTACAGCGGATTCACGCCGAGCCAGTAAGGCATCACGATGCCGTGACCCGGTTTCCAGTCGGTGAGGCGGACGTGCGCTTCGTGATCATTGGCGGCAAGGAGAAAATCGCGCCCGGCGAAATCGCGCATGATGTCGCGGCTCAACTGATCCTCGGGCGGCGTCGAGATTTCGCCGGTCGGTCCGAAGTCGAGGGCCTTGTCGGGAGTGCATCCGGCGACCATAGAGATGAGTGTCAGCGCGATCGCGGCGATGATCGTTCTCATGTGCGGTATCTCGCGTAGGTTGCCGGGATATGGCCGCCGAGCGTCCATTTCATCGGCAACGAGACCTCGCGCAGGATCGGGATCTGCACGGGCTTGCCGTCGGCGCGCTTGAATTCGCGCCTGCCCATGTATTGCACGATGGTGGGCAGGATTTTTCCGGACGTGAGATATTGCGTGCGCGTCGTGACGAACACCGTCTCCTGCTTCACCAGCGAGCTGCCCGCTTCGATCATCCATTCGCCCGGCGCGTCGAGCGGCTTTTCGAGGGTCGCCTCGCTGATGACGTAAAAGTCGCCCTCCTTCGGCGCCATCACGCCCGGCACGAGGATGTTGACACCGAACCAGAACGGCAGCTTGAGGAACTTGTCCTTGCGCCAATCGGGCGGGCGCACTTCGGCGATCTGATTGTTGTCGCCGAGCACGAAGGTGCGATCGCGAAAGTTGAGCTCGACGTCTTCGGCGCCGGCATAGATGCTCGGCGGAGCCGCGAGCGGCGGCGATTTTGCGCATCCGGCAAGGGTCGCGACCACGAACGCGAGCACGACGACGGCGCGGGTTCGCGCGAACTTTTCAGGCGGTCGCGTAGTGCGCGGCAATTTCGCGGCCGACCAGTTCGATTTGCTTCGGCCACGCATCGGGTTCCGCGATTGGCCACAGGACAAACTTGTCGAGCCCCTTCGCAACGTATTCGCCCAGTCGCGCGATCACGTCGTCGGGCGATCCGTACACGGTGCGCTCGAGGTAAGCCTCGGCGCCACGGCCCATCGCCGACAGCATCGGGCGCATTTCCTCGAGGGCGCGATCGCGCGACGACGAGATGCGGCAGAGCAGGATCAATCCCGATTCGATGTGCGCGTTGGCGCGTCCGTAGCCGGCCGCATAGTCGCGAATCTTCGCCATGCTGACGCCGAATTCGTCGGGCGTTTGAAACGACGCGAAGAAGCCGTCGGCCAGGCGCGCGGCGCGTTTCAGTGCCGCGTCGGAGCGGCCGCCAACCCAGATATCCATCGTGCCGAAATCGTTGTTGGTGCGCGCGACGGGACGCGGCTCGATGGTGACGTTGTCGAAGTTGAAGAAGCGCCCGTGATAGCTGGCGCCGCGCTCGCGCCAGACCGTGCGCAGCACCTCGATGCCTTCGTCGAGGCGCTTGCCGCGGCTCTCGACCGGGATGTTGCACGCGGCGTAGTCGGCGAGATTCGCCCCCGTCCCGACCGCCATCACCATCCGGCCGTTTGACAGGTAGTCGAGCGACGCGAACGATTTCGCAACCATCAGCGGGTGGCGCAGGTTGAGCAGCAGCACGCTCGGCCCCAGTTTCATACGCGAGGTGCGCGCGGCGAGCAGCGACAGCGTCGCGACGACATCGAGTTCGGGCGACGGTGCGAGCAGATGATCGGAGAGCCAAAAAGAATCGAGGCCCCAGTCTTCGGCGCGCTCGGCGACCCGCGCAATCGTTTCCGCCGGCGGCATCCCGAGCCGCCAGAGTCCAAATCCGACACCTATTTTCACCTGTTTCATCGCTGTGACAGCCTCGTTTGCGCGCATCGCTCGATGATAATAGCATAGGCCGCCTCAATGAATCAGAATCCTACGGCACGAAACGGTGCTCCGGTAACCGTGACTCTGATGGGTACCGCGGATGCGTTCTCGAGTTTCGGCCGTTCACAATCGGGTTATCTGATCGACTCGCCGGCGGGGCGCATCCTGCTGGAAGCGGGGCCAGGACTGATGCAGGCGCTCAAGGGCGGCGGCATCAAGACCGACAGCTTCGATTTGCTGCTGATCAGCCATCTGCACGGCGATCATTTCGGGGGGCTGCCGTTTCTGATCCTCGACTACATGTGGGAGACGCGGCGCAAGAAACCGCTTACGATCGCGGGACCGCCCAGGCTCGAAGAGCGGACGTGGTCGCTGATGCGCACGATGTTCTCGCATTTCGAGCTCGACAAAATTCAGCACAAGCTGAAGTTCGTGGTGCTCGAGCCGGGCCGATCGAAGCGGCTGGGCAAGTTCAAGGTGAGCGCTATTCGCAGTCCGCACACCAAGCCGGACATCTCGCTCTCGCTCAGAATCGACGACGGCGGCAAGTCGATAGTTTTTTCGGGCGACAGCGGATGGAACGACGCGCTGGTCAAGTTCAGCGACGGCGCGGATCTGTTCCTGTGCGAATGCACCTACTTTGAAAGCGCGCATCTGAAATTTCACCTCAACTACCCGCAGCTGGCGGCCAATCGCGACAAGTTCAAGGTGCGCCGGATGGTGCTGACCCATCTCGGGCGCGAAGTGCTGAGCCGCGAGGATGAGATCGCGCTCGAAATGGGCTATGACGGTATGAAGATCAAGCTCTAGCCCTGCGCACCGTCGCAGATAAGGATACTTACATGGGCATAGTTCAGGGCAAGCGGGCGCTGGTCGTAGGCGTCGCGAACGACAAGAGCCTGGCGTGGTCGATAGCGCAGACGCTGGCCGCGGAAGGCGCCGAAGTCGCGATGACCTACCAGGGCGAGATCCTGGAAAAGCGCGTGCGTCCGCTGGCGGCGCAAATCGAGGCGGACGTGATCGGCGAGCTCGACGTCAACGACGACGCGCAAATCGCGTCGGTGTTCGCGGCGCTCAAGAAAAAATGGAACGGGCTCGACCTGCTGGTGCACGCGGTCGCGTTTGCGGAGCGCGAGGATTTGCGCGATCGATTCCTGACCGTGAGCCGCGAGAATTTCAAGAAGTCGCTGGAGATCAGCGCCTACTCGCTGGTCGCGCTGGCGCGCGCGGCGGAGCCGCTGATGGAAGCGGGCGGCGGCGGATCGATCCTGACGCTCAGCTACCTGGGCGCGGTCCGCGCGATCCCCAATTACAACATGATGGGCGTAGCGAAGGCGGCTCTGGAAGCCTGTGTGCGCTATTTGTCGGTGGACCTGGGCGCGAAGAATATTCGCGTCAACGCGCTCAGCGCGGGACCCGCGCGGACGCTGTCGTCGTCAGCGATTCGCGACTTTCATTCGATGCAGCACGAGGTCGAGGCGCGCTCTCCGCTGCGACGCGCCATGAAAGTCGAGGAAGTCGGCAAGATGGCGGCGGCGGTGCTGAGCGATTTTTCCAGCGGCGTCACCGGTCAGACGCTTTACGTGGACGTGGGCTACAATATCGTCGGCGTCTAGCGGCAAGGAGTATCGCGATGGCTATAGTCACTGTCCCGCAGCTATCGGACAACTACGCGTACCTGGTGATCGACGACGGCAGCATGGAATGCGCGGTGGTCGATTGCGCCGAGGCCGACAAGGTGATCGCGGCGGCGAAAGCGCACAATGCGAAGATCATCGCGGTCCTGACTACGCATTGGCACGGCGATCATTCGGGCGGCAACAACGACATCGCGTCGAAAGTGCCGGGAATCAGGATTTACGGCGCGAGTGCGGAAGGCGGGAAGATTCCGGCGCTGACCAACCCGGTGGCCGACGGCGACAAGGTTCGAATCGGCGGGCTTGAAGGGCGCGTGATCGGAATCCCGGCGCATACCAACGGACACGTTGCCTACTATTTTCCGACGCTCGGCGCGGTCTTCACCGGCGACACGATGTTCGTCGGCGGATGCGGCCGCGTATTCGAGGGCAAGGCGGCGACGATGGTCGCGTCGCTGAATAAACTCGCGGCGCTGCCCGACTCGACGAAGGTCTATTGCGGCCACGAGTACACGGAAAAGAATCTGCGCTTTGCGCTCACGCTCGAGCCGGCGAACGCGGCGCTGAAGAAGAAGCATGAGTGGAGTGTGAAGGCCCGCGCCGAAAACAATTTCACGGTGCCGTCAACTATTGGCGACGAGAAAAGCACCAATCCGTTCTTGCGCACCGAGAGCCCCGAGCTGCGCGCGAATCTGAAGCATCGCGATCCGTCGCTGACCGACGATCCGATCGCGATCTTCGCCAAGACCCGCGAGCTGAAGGATCACTTCTAGAATTCTGATTCCCTCGCCGTTCCTAGGTCGCCGGCCAGATCCCGAGCAAGATGACGACGATGCCGGCCATTGCTGCTGCAAAGGCCAGCGATCGCACCACCGGGATTCCGAAGGCATAGAGCGGCACGTAGAGGACGCGGCCGTAGAAGTAGAGCTGCGCGCCCCACGCGGTCGTGGCGGTGTGCCGGTCCATCCCGTTAGCGATAAGAACCAGCGCGGCGAATATCGGAAAGGTCTCGAGATAGTTGCGATAGGCGCGCTCGAGGCGCGCGCCGACCTTTCCCACCGGCGCGCTGGACTCGTCGCGCGCACCGAGAGCCCAAGGCATGCCCCTCGCGCCGATGCTGAACAGGAATGCGATCATGAGCTGGATGAGGCCGAGCACGGCGCTCGCCCACAACATGCGAATTTCCGGCGTTGCGAAATCGAATGGATGCATCACTTCCTCCACCAGGTGCAAAAGACCAGCGGGCGCTTATATCGCCGCAACGACATAGTGGCGTCCGAACCGCAAATCAGATTGTAGGACGCTTTCGCAGGGGTGGACTATCCATGGTAATATCGATGGGCTATTAAGCAGAACTTCACAGTCAGACACGGCGCGCTCGACGGCGTAGAGGCGTTCCTTAGCGTCGCCCTGCACCGTAGTTTTCGCAAAGCAGCCGCGGACCTCGGGGTAACACCATCCGCGATCAGCCAGGCAGTACGCGCTCTCGAGGCACACGTCGGCGCCGCCCTTTTCATCCGCACGACCCGCAGTGTCGGCCTCAGCGAAGCCGGCGAACGATTCCTTTCGCGCGCAAAGCCCGCCTTCGAGGAGCTGGTCGCAGCAAGAGAGGTTGCGCGTGACCTTGGGCGGCGTCCAGCTGGACGGTTGCGCCTCACGGTGCCGCGGGCGGTGGTGCCGATCCTGCTGGAGCCGCTGATCGCATCCTTCTGCCAGGCTAATCCCGAGGTCGAAGTGGAGATCGCAGCGAGTGAGGAACTGGTCGATCTCGCGGCGGGAGGATTTGATGCCGGCGTGCGGCTCGGCCAGTTCATCGCGGCAGACATGGTCGCGGTGCGGCTGACGCCGTCGTTTCCGCTCGTTGTTGTCGGCAGCCCCGCGTATTTACGCCGGCGGGGACGGCCCGAGCAGATCGCCGATCTGCGTCAGCACGCCTGCTTGCGCATGCGCCGCTCGAACGGGTCGATCGCGCCCTGGTCCTTTATCAACGGCAACAAGCCGGTTGAGGCGATCGTCTCGGGACCGCTAATCGCCCACGACTTTCCCACCATTCTTGGCGCGGCCGCGGAAGGTATGGGGCTCGCGCAAGTACCTGGGCCGATCGCTGCTGAACTAGTGACAAAAGGAAAGCTCGTGCGCGTGCTCGAGCGGTTCGCGCCGATGACGCCCGGTGTGTTTCTCTATTATCCCAGCCGCCATCAAATGATGCCGAAGCTGCGAGCCTTCATCGATCACCTGAAGAGCCGCTCGGCCGCTACCAACAAAACCGGAGGTCACAAACGCGCGATCTGACCAACGTGGCGCCATCTCGCGACAACGCGCGAGGGAATCAGAAGCGATGCGCTCGATGCTGGGCTAGAAAGGCTTGATCACCGTCAGCACCAGGATTGCGATGAGCAGCGCGCTGACCATGCCGTGGATGACTTGAAACTCGTGGCGCGATGATTGGCTCGGATTGTTCTCGAGGAACTTGATCCGACGATAAAAGCGCACGTGGTAAAAAAGCAGGATTGCGACCAGCAACAGCTTCGCGTGCAGCCATCCGTGCCGCAGCACCGACGGATTCATGAGAATCAGCAGAAGCCCGAGGACGATAGTGATCGCGGCGCCGAGGTTGATGGTGGACTCGAACAACCCGCGCGCCGCGCCCAGAAAGCGTTCCTTGGGCAGCCCGACTTCTTCCGGCACGCGCGCGAGCAGGCTGGTGATCATCAACAGTCCGCCCATCCAGAAGATCACGCCGAAGATGTGCAGTGAGAGTATGAAGCCGCGAACAAAGTTCATCGTATTCCCCTCGTTTGCGTCAGATGGCGCGCATCGCGATGCCGCTGGCGGGCGCTTGCCTGACAGGTTCGATGCTTGGCATTGATTAGATCACGCCGGTTGAAGAGAATCCTACGCCAACCGCGCAGTCAAGCGAATCGAAGCGGAATCGACACGAGGGCGTGCAGATGGCGACTTCTTATCAGGCAGAACTCAAGCGCAAACAAATCAGCGCCGACGATGCGGCCGGGCGCGTCAAATCCGGCGACTGGGTCGAGTACGGATTCGGACTCGGGCAGCCGGACATGTTTGACCGTGCGCTGGCTGCGCGCGTGGCAAAGCTCGAGCGGGTGAAGATTCGCGGCTGTCTCGCGATGCGTCCGCGCGCGGCGGTCGAGGCCGATCCCGAGGAGCGTCATCTCACCTACCTGTCGTGGTATTTCTCGGGACTCGAAAGGAAGATGCACGATCGCGGCCTCGCGCATCACATCCCGATGAACTTCGGCGAGGCGCCCGACAACTATCGCCGGTTCATCGAGGTGGACGTCGCGGTGTTGAAGACGGCGCCGATGGACGAGCACGGCTATTTCAACTTCGGCCCGTCGGTCACCTATCACAAGGCGATCAGCGAAAAAGCGAAGACGCTGATCGTCGAGACGGACGCGAGCGTGCCGTACGTTTTCGGAATCGAAAACGCGGTGCATATAGATGATGTCGAGTTGGTGCTGGACGCGGGCGCGACCGCGATGCCGGAGCTGAAGAATCCCGCGGCTAACGCGGTCGATCAGAAAGTCGCGGAGCTGATCGCGCCGGAGATCCCCAGCGGCGCGTGCGTGCAGATCGGAATTGGCGCGATGCCCAACGCGGTCTGCGAGCTGCTGGCGACGGCGCCAATCAAGGACCTCGGCGTCCACACCGAAATGTTTGTCGATTCGCTGGTGTCGCTGTTCGAGGTTGGTAAAGTTACCGGCGCGCACAAGGCGACCAATCGCTACCAGATGACCTATACCTTCGCGGCCGGCTCGAAGCGGATGTACGACTTTCTCGATCGCAACGCCGCCTGCTTCGCCGGTCCGGTCGATTACACCAACCTGCCGAATCACATCATGCAGAACGATCGCGTCATCTCGATCTGCAACGCGGCGCAAATCGATCTCACCGGACAGGCGTGCTCGGAGTCGGCCGGCGTGCGGCAGATAAGCGGCACCGGCGGACAATTGCAATTCGTGCGCGGCGCGTACGCCTCGCGCGAAGGCAAATCGTTCCTGTGCATCGCCTCCACTTACGAGCGCGATGCGCATCGCGCGAGCAGGATCGTCGCGCGCATCGACGACTGCAACATCGTGACGACACCGCGCACCGACGTGATGTACGTGGTGACCGAGTACGGGATGGTCAATCTGAAGGGCAAGTCGGTGCCGGAGCGGGCGCGCGCGTTGATCTCGATCGCGCATCCCGATTTCCGCGAGGAGCTGGAGCGGCAGGCGCGCGAGTATCGGCTGATCCCGCGCGCGATTTTCTAACGCGCGGGCTGGCCGCCCGCGCGATCGGCGTCGCGCTCGTCGGCGAATTTGTACACCAGTTCGTCGGGGCGAGCGTAGCCGAGCTGGCGGCGGATTAGGCTTTCGATATAGCGGTCGTCTGAACGAAGTTTCTGAACGCGCGTTCTGAACGCAGCGTTGTCCGCAAGCAGTTGATCGCGGCGGGCCTCCAATGCGGCGCGATGGCTCTGGAGGGCGACGAGATCGCGCGGACCCTGGCTGCCGAGCAGGGCACTTAAGATAAACATCACGAGCACCCCGGCGAAGATTAGGCTGAGCCACTCGCGGCGGAGTACGAAGCTTAAGCGGGTCATCCGGGCAATGGTAATTCAAGCGACGTGCTCAGTTCAAGAGATCTAATTTTGAACGTCATTCTAAAGACCCGAAAGAGACCGGTTCGGCTGGACTCTTTCGACTTTAAAATTTCTTTATAAATCACGCTATGGCCCTTGATTTGAGAATAACATGTTTCTATAATCGGCCCGAACCGATGAAGGATGAACCTTCATCTATAAGAAAGGGTGCTTGTCCAGCAGCAGCCAACGAAGAGGAGGTACCTATGCCAGGAATGAAGAAACGGGCCAAAAAGGCCACCAAGTCCAAACCGATGCGGAAGAGCAAAATGGCAAAAAAGAAGCCTGCCAAAAAGACCAAAAAGAAGTAACCACTTAACGAGTTTACCTTCGGGCTAATATCCCGAAGGCTGGCTAAGGCTGCCAGGATTTGCTGCTGGACTAAGCCGGGGCTGAAAGGCCTCGCAACACGGGAGAGCCCCCTCGAAAGAGGGGGCTCTTTCCTTTGTGGCGCTTGCTTGCGGGCGTGCGCGTTCAACATGATAGGGTGCGATAGTCGCGTGATCTCGCGCACCTTATGTCCGAGTTGGCCAGACATTTCGACGCAATAATTGTTGGCGCGCGCGTCGCCGGCAGCGCGGCCGCGATTTTGCTCGCGCGCGACGGCCGCCGCGTTTTGCTGGTCGATAAGGACACCTTCCCGTCGGACCGGCTCTCGACGCACATCGTGCTTGGCGGCGGAACGAAAGTGCTCGAGCGAATGGGCGTGATCGAAATGCTCGAGCGCGCGGGCGGCGTCCGCTTTTCGCGGATGCGCACGATAGGTCCCGACTTCGAATACCGCGGAGAGCTCGCGCGCGAGGGCGCCGACGATCGTGGATTGTGTCTCGGCCGCGTGTTGATGGATGCCGCGATGATCGATGCGGCGCGCAGTTTCGAGTGCGTCACGTTTCGCGAACGCTTCAGACTTGTCGATTTGCTGATAGAAGATGGCGCCGTGGCGGGGATTCGCGGCGAGGATGGGTCGGGCGTCCACGAAGTTCGCGCGCCAATCACAATCGGCGCCGACGGGATGCGCAGCGCGGTCGCACAGATCGGATCGGCGCGAATCGACGCGTTCAAGCGGGTCGATGTGCCATGTGCACGCGCCTACTACTACGCCTACTTCGACGGCGTCGCGCGGGAAAACCTGGGCGACGAAGTTGTCACCGAATTCGAGTCCGCCCCCGGCGCGGGCAACCTGGTCTGTCGCTGCGAGAACGGACTCACTGTCGCGGCGACCGCGTTTGACGCCGCCGAGATGCTGACTTTTCGCGCCGACCTCGCATCGAATCTGCGCCGCTATCTGAATCGCTCGTTCGCGGTCGGCAAGATGCTCGAAGGCGCGACCATGGCCGGCAAGGTGCTTTCTTCGGGCCTGCTCAACAACACCTATTGCAATCCGGTCACCGACGGCGCGCTGCTGCTCGGCGACGCGGGCCTGCATGTCGATCCGCTGTTCGGCCAGGGACATTCGATGGCGCTGATGAGCGCATGGATCGTCGGCGAGCTCGCGCGCGAGTGGTTCTCCGGCAGCCGCGGCAACTCGATTCCATCGGCGCTGCTCGCCGACTTCACGACCCGCCGCGACGCGGAGCTGATGCCGTACTACCGGGCGAGCGTGCGCGCGTCGCAGACGCTCGGACTCGATCAGGGCGCGCACTATGCGCATCGCGCGGCCAGCCGCGAACAATGGGCGGCGGACGAGATGATCAGATTCGCGCAGATGCTGACGCCGCGCGCGGCGTTTCCGTCTTTCCGCTTCGCGCGGCTGATGGCGGCCGCCGCGCGGGCCGCATAATCCGGCGGCCGCATGGACGACGTCGAACTCGGCCGCATCCCGGCGCATCGCGAACTGCCCGAGCCGGTCAAGTTTGCGTGGCCGATAGTGGTGCTTCCCGAGCTGTTCGCGACGCCGCGGCATCTCGCGCTCGTGGTCGGCTACCTTGCGTCGATCGGATGGGAAGTGTTCGTGCCCGAGCTGCGCGCAGCATTCGGCAAGGGTCCGACGCCGCCACTCGAGAAAGTTCGCTTTAACGATCTGGCGGCGATTGCCGGCGAGGCGCTCGACGGAATCGGCCGCGACGCGGTCGTGTTCGGCCATGGCGCCGGCGGCTTGGTCGCGCTCAAGCTGAGCGCGCATCGCCGGGTGAAAGCGTCGGTCGCATACGCGCCGCTGGTGCCGGGCTTTCGCACGCCAATCGCCGGCGGAATTGGCAATCGCGTCGCGACGATGTTGGGCCGCACAATCAAGCCGCCAGGCGGTAGAATACTTTTCGAGCTGATCGCCGATTCCGATCCGTTCACCCGCGAGGCGCTGATAAATGGGATGGTGCCCGACTCGGGCGCGCTCGCGACCGACGTGACGACCGGCGCGATCGAGTTTGCGGCGGCGGACAAGGCCGCGCCGCGACTGGTCGTTGCGGGCGATTCGGATATCTTCGCACCACTGCCGGAGACGACAAAATTTGCAGAGTCGATCGGCGCGAAGCTGGCGACGATTCGCGGGCGTGGGCATTGGCTGATTGGCGGGCGGGCGCTGGAACGTGCGATCAATGAGACGCAGCGATTCCTGGTGCGTGCGCTCGGCGAGGATTTGCTGCTGCTCTATCCCGAGGAATGGAAAAACGAGCGGAATTGAAACAGGTGAAAGTCGATGGCAAATGAAAATGGCCAGAAGCATCTTATCGTCGAGGAAGAAGCCGGGCTGATCACGCTTACGATGAACCGGCCCGAGAAACGCAACGCGCTTTCGACCGCGATGATGACGGAACTGAACGACGCGCTCGCCGCTATTGGCGAACGCGCCGATGCGCGCGCGGTGATAATCGCCGGCAACGGCGCGGCGTTCTCGGCCGGTCACGACCTCGGCGAACTGAAAGGGCGCGACCTCGCATTCTATAGATATGAATTCGATCTGTGCGCGCAGTTGATGCTGACGATTCAAAGAATTCCGCAGCCGGTGATCGCGCGCGTGCATGCGATCGCGACCGCTGCCGGATGCCAGTTGGCGGCGACGTGCGACCTGGTGGTCGCGGGCGAGAGCGCGAGTTTCGCGACGCCGGGCGTGAGGATCGGCCTGTTCTGCTCGACGCCGATGGTCGCGCTGACGCGCGCGGTCGGCCGCAAGCATGCGATGGAAATGCTGCTGACGGGCCAGCCGGTCAAAGCGCGCATCGCGTCTGAATGGGGCCTGGTGAACAGAGTTGTCGCGGACGCCGACCTCGTCGCCGAAACCCGCAAACTCGCAATGCAGATAGTCGAGGCCAGCCCGCTAATCATCGGGATTGGCAAGCGCGCATTCTACGAACAGATCGACATGGATACCGAAAAAGCCTACGACTACACGAAGGAAGTGATGAGCCAGAACGCGATGGCGATGGACGCGCAGGAAGGAATCGGCGCGTTTCTGGAAAAGCGCAAGCCGGTGTGGTGCGGAAAGTGAATGGAGCGTGGGAGATCAATTGAAAGTGAAACCCGCGGTGGGTTTCACGCTTCCTTCGGCAGGGGTGACCCCTGCACCCAGTACCAATCGCAAAATGGCGAGGACGCCATTGTGCTCTCAGGTTCTTGAGAGAGCGCCGCTCCGATCCGCAAGCACGCGATTGTTTCCCTTCCTACCCGGGAATGAGGTTACTCTAAAAATCCGGTTACCTCGTGTCATTCTAGAGCGAGGCGGAGAATCCAGTTTTTTTCTTTGCCTCGCCCTTACCAAAGAAAGAAGGGGGCTGACAGTCCGGCCGCGCCCCAGCCTCTAGATGATTTGAAAACCTATCTCTTTCAAGTACGCGAACGTTGAATCGTAGTACTCTGGCTTGCGAGTCGGGTCGTCCAGATCGCCGGAAGGAATGACGAGTACCATACCTTGTCGCGCTCGCGTGAGTAAGACGCGGTAAGCGTTTTTTTGATAGCTTTTGCGCTCGGCTTTTCTGATCGCGTTCCATCGATTGCCTACAAATGACCAGTGTTCCCAACCGGCGCGGGCATGGCGAAAATCCGCATCCCAGGTCACGCACGCCCAGTCGACTTCCAGGCCTTGCACATGAAACTCGGTTGCCACATCTTCGAGGTAATAGGAAGAGCGCACATCGTCCTTTGCGTCGAGGAACCAATGCACCGGATCCACGGGTGACTTCACATAAATCGCGTGGGGCCTCAGGCGTTCAGCCTGTGACGAAACGAGGATTCCATAGCGTTCGGATCCCCGCGCATGATCTCTCAGCCATCGCTTCGCCTTCGCCAAATCGCGAGTAATCACAATCGGATATTTCTCGCGAAGCTTGTTCAAGATGTCTTGCGATGATGCCAGCTCTAGGTCTAGCACCTGCTTAATGAGCTCAGAAACATTTTCCGCACGAAAGGATCTCATTGAGACTGAAAGATGCAAAGCGTCGTCGGTGGTGATATTTCCTCGCGATTTGATCTTTTCTGGCCTGCACCCCGAAAACTCCGCCGAAATGAGGTAGAGTCCGTCGCCTGAAAAGGAGACGGGCAATGAAAGGAAGCCGGTTCACGGAGGAGCAGATCATCGGGGTGCTGCGCGAGCAGGAGGCCGGAGCCAGGACCGAGGAGGTCTGTCGGCGGCACGGGGTCTCGAGCGCGACCTTTTACAAGTGGAAGTCGAAGTACGGCGGGCTGGAGGTGTCGGACGCCAGGCGGCTGAAGGCGCTGGAGGATGAGAACCGGCGCCTGAAACGATTGTTGGCCGACTCGCTGTTGGACAACGCGGCGCTCAAGGACCTGCTCGGAAAAAACGTCTAAAGCCTGCGGCGCGGCGAGTAGCAGTGATTCGGGTAATGGAGCGTCACGGGCTGAGTCAGCGGCACGCGTGCGAGCTGGTCGGGTTGGATCGTTCGACTCTGCGCTACCGGTGCAGACGACCGGACGAATCGGCACTAAGAGAGCGCCTTAAGGAACTGGCCGCGGAGCGGCGGCGCTTCGGATACCGGCGCTTAGGATGGATGCTGGCGCGCGAAGGTCACGCGCTGAACCACAAGAAGCTCTATCGATTGTACCGGGAAGAACGGCTGACGGTGCGCCGGCGCCGGGGGCGCAAGCGGGCACTAGGTACGCGGGCACCGATGACGCTACCGATCAAGATCAATCAACGCTGGTCGCTCGACTTCGTCTCGGACACGCTGAGCGACGGCCGGCGCTTCCGCATCCTGTGCGTGGTGGACGACTTCAGCCGCGAGTGCCTGGCCACGGTGGTCGACACTTCGCTGGGCGGAGTACGGGTAGTGCGCGAACTGGAGCGGCTCACGATCGAACGAGCGCTACCGGAGACGGTGGTTAGCGATAATGGGACGGAACTCACCAGTGGTGCGGTGCTGCGCTGGGCAACGAGAAGGGTCGCGTGGCACTACATCGAGCCGGGCAAGCCGGTGCAAAACGCCTTCATCGAATCGTTCAACAGCAAGTTGCGCGACGAGTGCCTTAACGAGTACGTGTTCAGCAGCCTGGGAGAAGCGCGCGCGATCATCGAGGCATGGCGGCACGACTACAACCAACTGCGCCCGCATTCGAGTCTCGGTTACCTGGCGCCGGAGGAGTTCGCAGCAAGGAATCAAGGGAGCTCGGCCGTCGCGCGCACCGCTTGGCCAGCCCAAGCGCTGGCCGGCGCAGTGCAAGGCGCGCCGACCTCGGATCCAAAACCTGACAGTTTTTCGACCGCCCTCAGAGAGTGAAGGGCGGCCGGAAAAACTGGGATGAAGATGAAACCGAAGCCACACACAACACGCCCCAGGAGGGGCGAAATAACCGGCGGACTCTACTTATGAATGGCGGGAAATTGGGGTGCAGGCCACCAGTACAAAGCTCAGAAAATTGGCTAATGATGAATTCGAACTCCTTCAGCTCGTCAGCAAACTGCCCTAACTTATTCTCGACCGCACTTCGAGGGATGAGTATTCCGATCTCACATTCACCGGGCCCTAGGTCTTCTGCACCGATTTTGAAGTTGGTCAATCCTTGGGTCGTTTGGTCGATCATCGTTTTCAGTTTTACGATGGAGCCGACGATCTCTTGAACCTGCTGTGTCGCTATAGCTGGGGTCAGCACTTGGTTCTTTTCGACGATGCCTCGGATTCGCTGTGCCACACTTTCGCCCAGAAGTTCGTCGATGCCGAGTTCCTTCAGTGCTTCTCGCCAGGCGGGACTGAAGGCATTTGACCGAGCGCTTTCGAGAGTCTTTTCCACCGTGGATAACATTTGGCCGACTGCCTGCTGGAACTGAGCATTCTGAGGTTGATTTGACAGATTCTGGACTTGTCCTTGCAGTTGTTGGAGTAGTTCGACCAACCGCTGTCCCTCCAACTCCTTCTTCACTTCCCGCAAGATAGCGTGTAAGCGTTCCGCATTCATTCTGGCCTCTCCACCGGTTCAGTCCAAAGCTAAAGGTTATGTTGCGCTGACAGTATGATATGCGGGCACGCCAATACTGCAAGGTGCGGCGAGAAGCAGGCAGCTCTTCCGATTGTTTAGCGACGTTGACTCATTCGTAAGCCCTAACGTATGTTAGGCGGGTGGTCGCGAGGTTCCCAAATGCTTGCGGCGGTGCATCAACTTAACAATCCGGGTGACTATTCCATGCCTCGTGAATCGCGATTGAATTTTTCTACCGACGAAATCCTGGCCAACGTTGATACGCGCGAGCCCCTCGTCGTTAAGGGCGTTAAGTGTCATGGGGGATTCGACGCCGATGGGAATTATCGGTCGCCGCGGACTGCGTTTCGAGTGCCGGCGATCAAGGCCTGGCAGGAGCAGCACGTTGCGACCTCGGGAACGGAGTTGTTTGAGATTCCGGCTGATACCGTCTCGCCGCAGGTTCCCAACGTCGCGCAGGTGAAATTCCTGCTCACGTCGGGGGTGCGCGAGCCATTTGTGCGATGGCTGTCGGAAATCGCAATCGTCGAGGGCTTTGGCGCGATGATTCGCGAGCTGCCGGTGCCTCCGCTCAGCACCTTCATTCGCGAAGATACCGCCGGCACCGCGCTGGCGCATCTTGCGAGCGGCTTGTTCGAAGCGCATGCGCGCGACGAAGCAGGATGGACCGAGGAGGGCGGGCATCGCCAGATGTGGGACGCGGCGCGCGACGCGGCGCTGTCCAATCCCCCTATCTCGCCGGAAATTTACGCCGCGATTATCGCGCGGCGCGGCGGCCAGCCCGCTGCGATGTTCCCGGAGCTCGGCGAGCCGGTCGAGCGGTTGATTCGCTTCATGACCAACGTGCTCGCGATCGAAGTTTTTGCCGCCGCGACCTTCGCGTGGGCTGAAGAAATCCTGTCGGACCCCGCGGTCTCCGACGCGCCCGACGACGCCGCCAACCTGGTGCGCTTCATCCGCGCCGACGAGGCGCCCCACGTCGAGTACCTGCGCACCGCGCTGTCTGAAATCCAGGCGCGCACGCTGCTCACGCTCGACGGCAAGCCCATCGCGGGGCGCAAGGTCGTCAATGATCTCGCCGATCGCGGGATTCGCACGATGGTTCGTCAGCGGCTGAACGAGCGCCCGGTGATGGTGCGTGATTTGATCCGCAAGACCGCCAACGTCAAAGATGTCGATGCGTTGATGCGCGAGTTCGACGCGCTTGGCACACAGTGGACGCCGCCCGCGCGCTACGCGGACCTCGCGCCCGCAGCGAGCACCGCCGCGCCGGTCGGGTACTAAGCCGATCTTCGCAGGCCGCTTGGCAGCCTCTCTCTAACCTATCAGGGAGAGGCGGCCGCGAGATGTTGAGCGGCGGGTGAGGGTCCGGATTCCGGGATTCCTTTTTCCCGATTCTTCTTCCATTCATTCGTGTTTCGTTCTCCTGAACTAAAAAACGTTTCACGTGAAACGTTTTCGCAAAAAGGCCAGCAGATGGAAGGAGTTTGGGACATGCCATCCGAAATTGGCGTCCACTCGATACGACGGAAAACGACCAGAAGCGCAAAGCGCGGAACCTGGAACTTTGACCCTCACCCGATGCTCAGAGCGTCGGCCTCTGCCCACGAACGCGGGCGAGGCGAACAAGGCGAGCAATCGAACTATCGTGGGGGCGATGGTAAGGTTGGTCTTTGGGCCCCTGCCGGTTTCCAGTAATCGCAAATGCGTTCCTGCCGCAAAGCTTTGAATCCGTCAGCCGTCATGCGCTCGCTGGTGGCGGGCGTGTTCGCGATTGGTATCGCAATCGCGAGCGCGCCGGGGTTTGCGCAGGCGCCTGCGGCTACGCCGCAGGGCGCGCCGTCGGCGGCGCACGGCAGTGTCGCGACTGCCGCGCCGCGGCCCGCGGCAGCGGCCAGTCCAGCGCCCGCAAACCCGGCAGCGCCCAGCGCGCATACCGTCATTACCTACCTGAGCGATGTGATCACCTGGTACGGGCATCTTGGCGTCGAAGCGCAACTGGTGCGCGACCCCGACGAGACACTTTTTTTCGCCGATGACCGGCAGACGGCCGCCGAAGTCCTGCGGCTCGCCTTCGAGTATGCGCGCGCACAGGCGGCGTTCATCGCCAAGGTCAGCCCCAACGCCGCCGCCGGTGCATCGGTGCCTACCGGCGCCGTTGCCGCGACATCATCAAGCGACCTCGCGGCGCTGGACGCATCTGCGAACGCGCTGCGCGAACGCATCAAGAAGTTGCGGGCGCAACTTGCGAAAGCGCCGGCGCGCCAGCGCAACGCGATCGCGGCGCAGATTCAGGACGCACAGAGCCAGCTCGATCTCAACCAGGCGCGCGGCGACGCGCTCAAGGCGCTCGCGCAGTTCGAAAGCGGCACCGCGGCGCCCGATCAGAACAGCGGACTGGCTGCTCAAATCGACGAGCTCGAGCATTCGACCGACGACAGCGGCAAGAAGATGATTGCGCTGCCGACCGACACCGCATTAGCGGCGAGATCGGAACCGACCGGGATCCTGAGCCTGATCAGCGAGCTGTTCGCGCTCAGCAACAAGCTGGACGCGCTGGAGCAGAACAGCGCGCTCGCGCAAGCGCTGGCCGCGCGCGCGATGGGAGTGCGCAATTCGATCCTTGCGGTGATAAGCGGCCTCAACGCGCGCGGCGACGCGCTGGCGCATGGAACCGCCGGCGGCGACGTCGCGACGCTCCAGGATCGCAAGAAAGCGTTCGAGAACCTGCTCGAAACGCACAAACTCGCGAGCGACGCCGCGCTGCCGCTGAGCAAGCAAATCGTGCTGCTCGGCATTTACAACAACAACGTCGGCCGCTGGCACACCGCGATCGAGCGGCGTTGGAACAAGGAATTTCGCAGCCTGCTCATCCGCCTGATCGTGCTCGGTGCTTCGTTGCTGGTGATTTTTCTCGGCTCGCTCGCCTGGAAATGGCTCAGCAATCGCTACGTGAGCGACATCCGGCGCCGCGGGCAGGCGATGGCGGCGCGGCGCCTGGTGCTCGGCCTGCTCATCGTGATCGTCGTGATGGTAAATTTCTCCGACGAGCTGGGCTCGGCCGCCACGGTGGTTGGATTCGCCGCCGCCGGAATCGCGGTGGCACTGCAGAACGTGATTCTGTCGATTGCCGGCTACTTCTTTCTGATCGGACGCTTCGGAATCAAGGCCGGGGACCGCGTCCAAATCGGCGGCGTAACCGGCGACGTCATTGATATCGGGCTGGTAAAACTCTCGCTGATGGAACTCGGCGGAACCGGGACGCATCGCGAACCCACCGGCCGCGTCGCGGTGTTCTCCAACGCGATCGTGTTTCAACCGTCGGGCAATTTTTTCAAGCAGGCGCCCGGCACCAGCTTCGTGTGGAACGAAGTGCGCCTCACGCTCGCGCCCGACGTTGATTACCGGCTGGCCGAGAAGCGGCTGCTCGACGCGGTCGATGAAGTGTTCGCACGCTATCGCGACCGCGTGATGCGCGACTACCGGCATCTGGAGCGGGATCTCAACGTCATACTCGAGACGCCCAAGCCGCAGAGCCGATTGCATCTGAGCCAGGCCGGCCTTGAAATAATCCTTCGCTATCCCGCCGAGACCTACACCGCGCCGCAAATCAACGACGAAATTTCACGCCGCGTGCTCGACGCTATCAACCGCGAGCCGAGCCTGCGCCTGGCGCCGCAAGCCAACGCAAATATCCAGTCGCAGGTTCCGCCCCCGGCGAGCGCCGAAGACGGCGCCGAGCAGCCGGACGAATCCAACGGACAAGCGGCCGCAGCGCCCAACGCCGACGAGGGTGCGGAAAAGTCCACCGGCACCACGCGCGCGAGTAAGTAGTTTCAGTCGCGATGCGATGCTACGCGGCGGGGTTGCCGGCGATGCTATCGACGATGTCGGCCAGCTCGGGAATCCGGTAGCGCTCGCCGTTGTAGGCTTTGTACATCAGGACCACCCAGAACACCGCAAGCGCGATGTCGATCAGCGTCAGCATGAAATTGAGAAGCGCCCCCAATCCGTGCGGGAGGACCGCGATGAAAACGCCGAAGACGACGCCGATGGCGAACCACGCAACCGAGAAGCCAATCGATTGACGGGCATGGAAGCGGATGAATTCGTCCTGGTTGTACGGCTCGAGGTAAAGAAAAATCAGGCCGGTGACGAAACCCAGCAGGTAGGTCAGCGCCGCAATAATGTTGGCTTGCGGTTTTTGGTTGTCACCGTCCATCGTGAATTCTCCTTCTCATCGAGAAACGATGATCCCGGAAGAGGTCGATTGAGCACTAATTTGTAGTCGAACCTGTCGGGTGATCGCAACGCGTCGATGCAGCGTGCGCACTGCGGCGGGCAGCCTGGGAGCGCGGAGCGAAACTTTATTGAGCGCGATGCTTCCGGGCTGCCTCGAGGCGATCCATCGCGGCGGTGGCACCGCGCGACGTCTCGACTACCTCGAGCTGCGCGCGGACGCGGCTGGCAAGCTGGCGGCGGAACACTGGCTTGGCAAGGAAGTCGCTGACGCCAAGGCGCATTCCTTCAGCCCGCGCATCCAAGTCGTCGCGTGCGGTGATCATGATGATAGGGATTTCTGCAGTCAGAGGATCGTCCTTGAGTACCTTCACGACCTCGAAGCCGTCCATTTCGGGCATCATCAGGTCGAGCAGGATGACATCGACTTCGTTTTCATGCACCAGCTTGAGACATTGTGCGCCGGAGTTGGCCTCTATCGGGACAAAGCCCTCGCGCTGCAAATGGCGGGCGAGGATTGCGACGGTGTCCTGATCGTCGTCAACCACCATTATCTGTGGCAGCCTGATCGCTTCATCCATAGGACTCTCCGGCCCGTCTAGCCTTCCTCGCTTTCGTCAAAAGACGCCGGAGCTATCACCCCGCAGCGCCTCAGCTTGGCAGAAAATGTCGTCCGCTTGAGACCGAGCAACCGCGCCGCGGCCTGCTTGTTTCCCCCGGTTTGTTTCAGTGCCTCGTTTATCAATCTACCTTCCAATTCCCGTACCAAGCCGTTCAGGTTCAGTCCGCCGTCCGTCAGCTTGACCGCCATCGGTGGCGATGCCGGCCGCACGCTCGCCACCAGGCTCTCCGGCAGAATCGCCATGTCGATGATCGAGCCCTCGGTCATAATCGCCAGCCGCTCGACCATATTCTCGAGCTCGCGCACGTTGCCGGGCCAATCGTACGACCACAGCGCAACCATCGCCTCGCGGCTGACAGTTATCTCGCGGCGGGGCGTGCGATCGCGGATACGCTCGAGAAAATGTTCGGTCAGCAGCGGGATATCGGAGCGCCGTTCACGCAGCGGCGCGATCACAATCGGCACGACCTGCAAGCGATAGAACAAGTCCTCGCGAAATTTGCCCTTCGCCACCGCGGCGGCCAGATCGACGTTGCTCGCGGCGATCACGCGCACGTTGACCCGCGTCGCCCGGTCCGCCCCGACCGGCCGCACCACCCCATCTTCGAGCACGCGCAGCAGTTTCGCCTGCAACGCACCCGGCATCTCGCCGATTTCGTCGAGGAAGATGGTCCCGCGATCCGCGGTCGTCAGCAGCCCATGACGCGAGCCCGCCGCCCCGGTGAACGCACCGCGCTCATGCCCGAACATCTCGGACTCGAGCAGGTCGTGCGGAATCGCCGCGCAGTTCACCGGCACGAACGGCTGATTGCAGCGCGGCGACAGCGTGTGAATCGCCTGCGCGACCACTTCCTTGCCGGTGCCGCTCTCGCCCGTTATCAGCACGGTCACTTCGGTGGGCGCGACGCGCTCGATCAGCGCGCGTAATTTCACGATCGCCGGATGTTCTCCGACCAGCGCCCGCTCGACCGCGAACGGCGCCTCGTTCTCCGCAAATTTCGGTTGCAACGCCACCCTGATTTCGCTCCGTAGCCGGCGACGAGGAAAGTCCGGCTTACGTGCGCAATCGTCTCACGAGACACGCGTAGTTGACAGCGCTATGGCTACTAGTGAGCAGGATAGACCAAGGCAAGCGGACGTTATTGTTACGCGGAGAACGCAATCAGACGTCGCCGGTGGACTTGCGATAATGCGCCGACTGTCCCGGTCCTTCAGCCACCGAAATTTCCATCGTCGTCACTTCAGCCAGCGCACCGCGCGCTCGCAGCGCCGCCGCCAGCTCGTCCCAGATGTAGCGCGCGAGCTCCTCCGCCGAGCTATGCACGATCGGCACGATACACACGTCGGCCGCGGGCAGCACGAATTCGTCGCGCTCGTAGCGGATTCGCACGACGCCGTCGCGGGGCCCGTCGATCGCGAGGCAATCGCTGTTGCCCGGGACGATGGTGCGCTCGTCGAGGCGATCGACGATCTCTTTGGTCAGCCTTTTGATCAGGCCGAAATCGATCACGTAGCCGGTGCTGGCGAGCCGCCCTTCGAGATACACGCCGACCTGGTAATTGTGGCCGTGCAGCGGTTCGCGAAATCCGGGGTAGGCGATAAAATGCGCGGCTGAGAATTTCAGATTCTCTTTCGCCACGTGGATTGAAAACTTTTCCATCATCGGCTGGTCGCTCGTCACTATACAACGCCGGCCGGCTTCAGCAGGAGCGCCAGACTCGGCGCGCGCCGCGATGAAAACCGCGCGCCGTACCCCGCCGCATCGAGCGAGGTCGCCGCGATAAACCGCTCACGCTCGCCGGCAGCTATCGGCCCAAGATGTGCCGCGAGCTCGCGCGCCCAGACGGCCTCCGCATCGAATCCAGCCACCAGGTCGGCCACGTCCACCCCATGCATTCCGCCGAGCACGCACTCTGCGTAATATCCCACCTGCCCGGCGCGATCGAAACCGGGAAGTTCCGCGCGCATCGATTCATCGAGCGACAACAGCCGGTCCATTTTGTACTGCCGGCGGCGCGAAACAATCTTCGGGTCTCCGCTGCCATCGAAACCCGAGCCAATCGCGATTATCGCGACGCGCCCGTCGTCGATTTCAAGCGGATGAAAAATATACCCCGGCGAGGTGTAGCCGAGCAGCGCGCGCAAAGCGGCCCGATATGCGAGCAGATCGAAATTGGTGTCGTTCGCAATCTCCATCAGGAACACGCCGAGCGGCAAGCCCGCGCTATCCGCAAGTCCGATCAACCGCTCGAACGCGTCAGCGTCGTATTCCTCGCGCCGCGCGATCAGCGGCGCCCATTCGCGATCGAAGGTCAGCAACAACCCGCCGATTCCGGCGCCATCCGCTGAAGTCGATGCGCTGATTGGAACGCGCCGATCGACCGGCTCGATATCCATCGCGAGATAGCTGCCGTGGCTCGAAGGCTTCGCGAGTCCGCGCCGCGCATTCTGAATCGCAACCGGATGCACATCGCGCGCAATTAACCTGCTCGCTCCGCTACGCCGCTCGGCCAACAACCCATAGCCGCTAAGCAACGATCCGTAGCCGACGACGAGTATCTCGCGATTGTGCAAAACAGTCCGTGACCTACACTTACACTAGCATCTGAATTCCATCGATGAGGAAGTGTCTCTGCGCGAGCGAATCCGGTGCCTTCGTAACCTCTCCTTGTCCGAGGAGAGATTAGGATCCGTGCAAAGTCTCGGATTGATGCCGGGTGCGGGGTAACCCTTCTTATATATCCTCCGGGCCGGGGTAGTACTTCTCATCCCCGAGCGCGTCCACTGCGGCCCAGAATTCCGGACCGCCCGGCTTCATCGGATCCTCGAGCGCCCATGCTTGCCGCTTGTAGTTCCAGCTCTCCGGACGCAGGCGCTTGGCTTCCTCGAAATATTTCTGGGCCGCCGCCGCGTGTCCATGCTCGAACAGGAATTCGCCGAGTCTGAAATTCGCCGCGGCGCGGACCTGCGCGTCGTCCGGCGTATGCATCCGCTTGAGCAGTTCAGTCCGGTCGAGCGCGAAGCGGCTCGCCGGTCCTTTCGCAACCCAGTCGCGCAGCGCGTCCTGGTAAGCCTTGCGCTTTGCCTGCAACTCGCTCATCGCGTCGGCGGGAATCGAGAAGTCGGTGTGATTCATCTTGCGGAACGCGTCGGTAACGCCGGCCGGCTCGCTCGGCCGGACAATCTTGCCGCGCTCATCGATCCAGACGGCGGTCGGCACGTTGACCATGTCGTAAAGCTCGGCGACGAGATGCTGCCGATCGATCAAACATGGGTAGGTGGGTTTCGCCGGCTTGATCCAGGGTTCGGTCGCGGCATTGCCGCCGCTGTCGAAGGCGATCGCGATTGGCACGAATCCTTGCGGTCCGAGTTCTTCGTAGAGGGCCTGCCAGACTGGCAGGTCGAAGCGGCATCCTCACCACGACGCCCATGAAACGAGGAGGACTTTCTTGCCGCGGTACTGGGACAGCGAATGCATCTTGCCGTCGAGATCGGGCAGGCTGAAGTCCGGCGCGTCGAGTGACGTGAGCATCCGCTTGCGCTCCGCCGCAGCCTCGCCGAAGCACCACGCATCGTGCTCGGCGTCGGTCACAACCGGCTGTCCGAGCAGATTCGCCAGCGCCGCGAGATTGTAGCGCCCGCCCTCAACGAACTCGGCCTTGCGCGCGGCTGGCACCGGGACGCAGACTTCGCCCTTGCAGAATCCTTGCGGCTTGAACTCCCATCCGCTGACGCGTTTCAGGTCGCCGGCACCAAGCCACAACCCGGCGCCGGTCGATTCAGCATCGACGGCGGAAGTAACGCGTTCGCCAAATATAATGTCGATAGCCATCGCTAATTTCCTCGCGTCGGGATTTCAGCACAAAT
Organism: uncultured delta proteobacterium; assembly: GCA_963717005.1. GTDB lineage: Bacteria > Desulfobacterota > Binatia > Binatales > Binataceae > Binatus. The sequence goes on along the minus strand of OY970324.1, from coordinate 821,520 downwards.
CCATCGCCGGCACCAAGGCCTGATTTACCTCTCGGAGGGGCAAAGAAGGAGCCGGGATTCTTCGCTACAGCAGCTTTCGCTCTGAATGACACAAAGACGGAATGACACAGAAGGAACGGCACTGGAAAAGAACCTGAGAGCAAAATGGCGTCCTCGCCATTTTGCGATTAGTAACCGGGTGCAGGGGTCGCCCCTGCCCAAGGAGGTGCGGAACCCACGGTGGGTTCCGCATTCAATTAAATCCACAAAATCGCACCGCTAGCCGGCCGCCCCGTACTCTCTCTCACTGCCCGCACGTAAAACCTGATCTGCGCGCGATACTCGTCGAGCCGCGGCGCGACTTCGACGTCGGTCTTGAAATCCACCACCGTCCATACCGGTCCGTCGTTGAGGTTCTCCGCGAACGCGAGATCCGCGATTCCCTCGACCGCGGTGCCATCTTCGAGTCGAATCATCAGCGGACACTCGCGCATCACAGTTTGCGCCGCGGCCGCGCGAAGCATCAGCGGAGATTTGAGCGCCGCTGCGACGGCAGTCACCGCGGCTGCGACTTCGTCGTCCCCGGCGCCGATCATCTTGGCCGCGCTAGCCGCGATTTTGCCGATCGCGCTCGGGTCCGCGTCGAACGGCGCACGCAGCATCGTCAGATGCACGAGCGAGCCGAAGCGCTTGCCATGCGGCCGGCCCGCGTCGCGCCGCGTTTCTTCGATTGCAATTGTCTCCACCGATGCCGACCCGCCGGCCGGCGCCGCGAGCGCGAGTTCGGTGGCCGTCGCGATATTCATACGCGGCGTCGTTCCCGACGCGAGCATCGCCGCCCGGCTCGCGCTCCACTCGGCATGCATCATGACGCCGCGGTCCGACACGATTTGGTTCTCGTCGGCTTGCAGCAGCTTGTCCTGCCGCAGCCCCATCTTTTCTTCGACATTGAGAATCAACAGCCGTGGATCCCACCAGACGATCTGATGGTCGCCCTTTTGCGCGCGATGTAATCCCGGCGCCACCGATTTCACTTTGCCTGGCGCCTTCGCCGGCCGGGTCAGCACGCTGTCGTCGCCGAATTCGGGGCATCCGGCGGGATGCGCCGAGAGCGGCGACCGCCTTTCTGAATTCATCGGAAAAACCACGGGATTCAATTTTGCGAGCCAGCCGTCGTGCTCTTCGTCGCCAACCGCCGGCACCACGATCAGATCGCGCGCCCGCGTCGCCGCTACGTAGAGCAGGCGAATCGCTTCCTCCTGGTCGCGCTGATGCTCGCGCGCCTGATTTTCCTGCAGTTCGCGCGGCGCGCATCCCGCGAGTTCCATCGCCGCCAGCTTCGACGCGGGCTCGATATACCGCGATGCGCCGGCGCGAGTTTCGTTGCAGGTGATATCGGCCAGGATGACGACCGGGAACTCGAGGCCCTTCGCGCGATGCACCGTCATTATGCGGATGCCCTCGGTCCCTTCCTCGACGATCGGCGTCTCGCTGGCCCCGTCGCGTTCCGCGCGCGCTTCAAGCTCATCGACGAACGCCCGGAACGAGGTGGTCCCGCCGCGCGCTTCGTAACGCCGCGCCTGGTCCATGATTCGCATGATATTCGCAAGCGCCTGCTCGCCGGTGGGCCAAATCGCAAACCCCGCATGCGCACGCGTCGTCGCCAGCAGCATCGCGAGCGTCTCCGCGATCGGCCGTCGATTGCGCCCGCGATGCAGGTTCTTGATAACGGCGAGCGCGTCCTTAACTTCCTGCAGACTCGCCGGAAGATCGTCGGGCAGCTTGCGAAACGGATGCAGACTGCCGACGGTCATGCGGAATTCGAGCAGGGCCGCATCGGCCAGCGCGAACACGGGACCGCGCAGCGCGGCAAATACCGTCAACTCGTCATCGGGCCGTTCGATTGCTCCCAGCAGATTGCGGACCGCGATCACTTCTTCGCGCTCGTTGAACGATCCGCCCTTGACCAGCACGTGCGGCAGATGGCGCGCTTCGAGCGCGCGCAGATAGTCGCGCGTAATGTCGCGCCCGAACGAATTCATCCGGCGAAACAGGATGCAGATATGCCGCGGACGAATCGGCACGCGCACCGCGGGCGCTTCGCGCTCGGTCACCGTCCATTTGCTCTGCTCGATAAGCCATCGCGCGTACGCGGCGATCGCCTCGGGAATCGAATCGTCGATTTTCCAGTTGACGACCCGGCCGAAATCACCATACGGCTCCGGCACCGCCAGCGCGACTATCGAGGGCTGCGTCGCGGGCTCGGCGCGATACGGGGTCAGCGGCGCGTAGGCCGGCTGCGTGTCCGATTCCTTGCTCATCAGCGGCGCGAACGCGGCATTGACCATCGTCTGAATCGCCGGCGTCGCGCGAAAGCTGACGGTCAGATATTCGAGTTGAGCGCCGCTTTCCAACAGCCGCTTTTTTACATCCTGGTAAAGCGAAACGTCGGCACGGCGAAAACGGTAAATCGATTGTTTCGGATCGCCGACGATAAACAATTTGCCGGCAATCGGCTTGACCTTCAGCCAGTTGGTCTCGGCCGGATCGGCGGCCGCAAGCAGCAGCAGAATTTCCGCCTGCAGCGGATCGGTGTCCTGAAATTCATCGACAAAAATATGCGTGAAGCGACTTTGCAGCTCGGCGCGCGCCGCCGGATTGTCGCGCACCAGATTGCGCGCGACCAGCAGCAGGTCGAGGAAGTCGAGTCGCCCCGCGCGGCGCTTGATTTCCTCGTAGATGGCGACAATCGGCCACAGTTCGTCGCGCAACAGCGGCGCGAGATTTGCCCCGGCGGCGTCGCGAAACTTTTCCAACCGGGTGTGCAACGCGGCACGCCGGCTAAACACTTCCTCGCGCTTCGCCTCGCCGAAGTTGCCGCCATATCCCTTCCAGTCCCAGCGCCGACCCGTGCAAAGCGCGATCAACACGGATTCGAGCGCGTCGTAATCGCGCCCGCGCACCGCCTCCAGTCGCGTCGCCTCGGCCACCGGCCGCGCGATTGCGCCGAGCCCCTTCGCCAGCCAGTCGTCCTCCTCGCCAAGTTCGGCAAGTTTTCCCAGCGCCTCGACCTCCGCGATGATCGCGTCGATTTCGGCGTCGCGCTCCAGCGGCGAATGCGTCCACGGCGCATCGAAGTCGCGCCATTCCTTAAGTTGGAGCGCGGCTTGCCGCGCGATCGCGCGCGGACCCGTGCGCGCAGATAGATCGCGCCGCCGCAGCAGCCGCCGCATCCCCTCGCCCGGATGGTCCAGGATCTTCTCGAACCATTGCTCGAACGCCGCGTCGAACATCTCGCCCGCCACGTCCTCGGGCGCGACTTCGAACATCGGATCGACTTGCGCTTCAACCGGCCGCTCGCGCAGCAGGTCGGCGCAGAACGAATGAATCGTCCCGATTCGCGCTTCTTCCAGTTGCTTGAGCGCGAGATCGAAACGCGCGCGCCCTTCGCTCGACGGCTCGGTATTTTGTCGCGCGCGCTCGATCTCGGCGCGCAACCGCAGCTTCAGCTCACCGGCCGCCTTCTCGGTAAAAGTCACCGCGACGATTTGCGCCAGCTCACCGCGCCCCGATCCGATCACCGACACGATTCGATCTACCAGCGCCGTAGTCTTGCCGGTGCCCGCCGCCGCTTCGATTACCAGCGTGACGCCGAGGTCGTCGCGAATCCGATCGCGCACCGCCTGATCGGATATGATTGTTGGATTCGCGAGCGTCATGGCATCTCGCGCAGTTTTTTCAGTGACTTGAGGCGCGCGTTCGGCTTGATTCTGGAGCGTCGCTCCTCGTACGGACCGCAGACGCGTTTGTAATCGCACCAATCGCATTCGCGATCGTCCGGCGCCGCCGGCAAGAACCCCGCTTCGAGCGATTCCTTGATGATCGCGACGAAATCGCGCGCCGCTTTTCGCGCATCATCATCGATCTCAACCACGCGCTCCTCGTAACCGCCGGCCGCCGTGCAGTAGTAAAGCCGCCCGGCGTGAATCTTTTCCTTGAGAAGGCTTTCCGCCGCGAGCGCGTACAACACCGGCTGCAGTGTCTTGCCGCCGCCAATCACGAAGTTCTTCTCCGCGCGCACTTTCCCGGTTTTGTGATCGGTCACGCGAATTCGCCCGTCCGGACGGCGCTCGACCAGATCGATCGACCCGCGCAAACTTAAGCCGCCTTCAATCGCGATCGGGTCCGCCGAGCTAAGCGGATCCCGGTGCTCGATATCGCTGAGCCCGAAGCCGAGCTCGAACCATTCGGGCCGCCAATGTTCGGGATCGTCGGCCGCGCGCCGCATCCACTCGCGCAAGTCGGCGCGGATACTTTCGATACCGTCGAGCCACACGCGCTCGATCGCCGGCGCCAGCTCGTCATGCTGCCGCTGCGCGACTTCCTTGAGCTTCTCGTCGAGCAAGTCGGACGCGTCGTCCAAATCTTCCGGCGAGACCGGCAAGACGTTCGAGCTCGCGCAGCGCCGTCAGGATTTCGTATTGCACCTCGGCAAACAGACCGCCGCGCGTGAGCGGATCGAGCGTCTCGATCGCCTCGGGCTCCTCGCGCGGTTCCAGCCGATGGATCGCTTGCAGAAAAAAACGATACGGGCAGGCCGCGAAATTCTGCAGCGCAGTCGGCGAGTATGAACGCTTCGACAACTGATGCTTGCCCAGCGCCGCGAGCGCCGCCGGCTCCGGATCGACCAGCCCATCGACCGGCGTCCATCGCTTAAGCCATCGCCGCGCCCGTGCGCGCAGCGCCCGCCCGAGATGCTGGTTCGCACTGAGCAGGTAGTGCGCCGCCCCGGTCGTCGTCGCCGGATCGGCATCGACCAGTTTGTCGAGCACCGCCAGATCGAACTCGGCGTCATCGATCGCATCGGCGGGATTCTGCGGCGCCGGCCATGACAGCCGGGTCGTCGGCTGCGACGAGGCGCGACTCGCCAGCTCGTCGAAGCCGGGCAGCCGTCCTTCCGCCGCGCGCAAAACCTCGAGTGCGTAGAACGACGGCACCCGCGGACGGCCCTGATCGAGATCGACGCGCGGATAGGAAAACATCGCCCGCGCCCGCGCCGCGCCCGCCGCGATTCGAAGCGCAAGCCGCTCCGCGCCGACCCGACGCTCGTTGCGCGCGAGATACGGACTCAGCCGCGCGCGCGCCGCGTCGGAAAGAATCGGATCCTCGGTCAGCTTGCGCGGGAACATCCGCTCGGCCAGCCCCGGGACGATTACGACGTTCGAACTCCATCCCGCGCGCGCTGGTTGGCGGCGCAACGAACACCGCACCGTAACGGCGCACGCGCCGAGGCGCTTCCAGCCGTCCGAGCCGATCGTTCAGCACCAGGCGCACCTCGTCGAGCCCGACCGGACCGACCGGTGCCATCGGCTCCAGCTCCGCCAGCGCGGCGAGGACCGGCCCGCGATCGCGAATCGCCAGGTCCACCAGGCCGCGCAGAAATTTCAGCCAGTCGCCCCAGCTCGCGTCGCGCGGCGCCGCCTCGAGCATCGAAAGCATCGGCATCGCCACTTCGCCGAGATGCGCGAGGTCGAGAATTCGCCGCTCGAGGCCGGCCGCGTGCGCGTCGTCGTCGGCAATCTCCTTGCGCCGCGCCGCGAGCTCGTTGCCCAATCCCGCCAGCCGCTTGCGCCATCGCTCCGCGCTGCCAATAACCGCCGCATCGACCAGCAGCCGCTCCCATCGCCACGGCGCTCGCGCCATGCCCTCGATGACCGGAACGGGATCGGAGACGTCGGCGTCGGCGGCAGTGTCTTGCGCGGCGCCGCCTTCAACTTCGAGATCCGATTCCAGCGACACCGGCGCGAGTTCCGCGTCCGGGCTGATTGCCGGCTGGTCGTCGCGCGGGCGATCGGGGTCGGGCACCTGCGCCAGCGAAAGATATTCCGCGAAGCGTCGCGCCGAAAGATCTTCGGCGGCGCAGCAAAGCAGTGCGAGCAGCGCGCGGCCACCCGGCTCGGGCCGACGCGTGCCGCGCGCAAAGTACGCGGGAATGTCGGCGCGGGCAAGGGCTTCCTGCAGATACGGCGCATAGCGAATCGCGTCGTGCAGCAGCACCGCGATGCGATCGAACGGCACGCCGCGCCGCGCCTCGGCCCCAATTCGGCGCGCAATTTCGACGCACTCGTGCATCTCGCCCGGCGCCGAAACCACAGTCACGGTTTCATCGACGTTGCGCTTAGGCGGGGCGGTATCGGCGAACAAATGTGTCTGCAGGCGTTCGAGCGACGGCGCGAGGTTCTCGTCCACTCGAGGCGAAACCGTAGTAGCGCGAATTCCGAGCGCATCTTCGAGGATCGTTTGCACCGGCGAGTCGCCGGCGGGAATCGTCGCAAGAAGCGACGGGGCTCGCGCGGCTAGCGCCGCGATAAAGTCGCGCTCGAGCGCGCCGTCCACCGCAACGTCGAGCAGCAGGACCGGCAATCCGACAAAGCGTGGCGGCTCTTTCGCGAGCACCGCCCGAGTTGCGACCTTCAGCATCCCCGCGCGATCGATCAGTTTTGCGTCCGCCAGCTCGGCGTCGAACTGTGCGAGCGTCGCGGCGATCGCCTCACCCGCGCCGCCGAGCGCGCGCAACTTGTCCGCGGCGATGTCGTTCCATCGGAGTTCGAGCAGGGTCCGCGCCAGCGCGCGCGAGAAGCCGGGAAGTTTCAGCACCGGCGCGAAATGCGCGAGCGCTCCCGACGGCGCCAGCCGGAAGACCGCACGCGCCGCCACTGCTTCGGCCGCGAGACCGTCGGCCGGTGCGAGTCCCGCGTCGGCAAGCTCCTCGGCGGCGAGCAATCCGACCAGCCGGTTGAGCGTCAGGCGATGCACTCCGAGCATCGCGCCGCGCGAAATCGCGAATGTGCGCACGAGGTCGTCGGCCGCCTCCTTGACCGACGCGATCACGAGGATTTCGCTTGCAGCGGGCTGCGACTCGAGCCACGCGCGCGCGGCGGCGATGCGCTCTGCGGCGCGTTCGGAGACTACGATTTCACGCGAAGCTGGCATCGGCGCGGCGCCGCTCGACGCCGCGCCACATCTCTATCGTCGTCCCCGACGATCGTATCCCGCAAGAGCCCGCGCCGCGTTGTTTCCACAACTGACAACGGTTGGCAGGCGCTTTTACTCGCTCCGAATCTTTACCGGTACCTATTTCGAGCCGCCCTTCTCTCGCATCGACACTTCGTCCCATAGCAGTAGCTGGTAGCCGTCGGGATCCCTGAGTTCGGCGCCGTAGCCCCAAAAATATTTCGCCGGTGGATTCGTAAACGCGACACCCTTCGATTGGAGCTCCTTGTATTTCGCATCGACGTCATCGACTTGCAGAGTTAGCGAACACTTCGCGCCGGACAGTTGCGTCGCTTGTTCGTACAACAAGATCGTGAAGCCGGCATCGTCCTGAATTGCCGACGTCTTGCGATCGGGGACTTCAAATTCGACCTTGAAGCAGAAGTTCCTCACGTACCAGTCGCGCGAGGCCTGATAGTTCGTGACCGGGAGGTTCATGTGATCGAATTTGATCATTTGCGCCTCCTCAAATCCGGGATTCTTCGCTTCGCTCTGAATGACCCAAGGAAAGAACCTGAGAGTAAAATGGCGTCCTCGCCATTTTGCGATTTCCTATCACTGGGTGCAGGGGTCACCCCTGCCGAAGGAAGCGAGAAACCCACCGCGGGTTTCACATTCAATACAGTTCCTCGCTCCCTACTTCTGCCTCGGGTGCACCGCGTTGTAGTCGCGAATTGCTTTCAGAATTGCGCCGCCGGCCTTCTCCATCAGCTCTGCCTTGTTGGCGGTGACGCGCGCGGCTGACGCTTCGATCGGCGCGATCAGCCCCTGGCACCGCGGCATCACGTAGCGCGCCAGCAGTTCGTAGCTGCGCATCATTTGCGGACGCGTCGCCCAATCGTGCGCGAAACACAGGATCGTGCCGAAGCCGCCCGAGAGTTTCTGCAAGCGCGCGATCCGCTCGAGCGCATCGTCGGGCGTGCCGAAAATCGCGCCGCCGTATTCGCTCATCCGCTTGGCCGCTTCGTAGCCGTCGGGAAACGTCGGGCGATTCGGCGTGCCGAGAATCCCGACGATGTACTCGTTCTGCCATTTCTGCAGTCCGGCCGCGACTTCGCGCATCGCCTGTTCTTTCGACTCTGCCAGATGAAACGGCATCACGATTCGCCAGTTCGCGCGATCGATCGTATTGCCGTGTTCCTTGGCCGAGGTCTCGCCGAAATTCCACTGCGTCGGCAGCGCCATCAGACCTTCTTCGGAGTACGACGCGACCGACAGCACGCCGGCGCCGTACTTGCCCGCGGTCTTCATCCCCGAAGGTGAGATCGTTGACGCGACTGCGATCGGAATTCTTTCCTGCAGCGGACGAATCTGCAGCGCGGCATTGTTCAGCTCGAACCACGATCCCTTGTAACTGAACGGCTCGTCCTGGGTGAGCAGGCGCAGGATCACGCCGAGGCCTTCGTCCATCCGCTCGCGCTGCGTCATCGGATCGATTCCGAGCGTCACGGCATCCGACGGCAGCGCGCCGGGGCCAACCCCCAGCATTGCGCGTCCGTGGCTCAGATGGTCGAGCATGACGATGCGCTGCGCGACGTTAAACGGATGATGATACGGAATCGAAACGACGCCGGTGCCGAGCTTGATTCGTTTGGTGCGCTCCGCCGCGGCAACCAGGAACATTTCCGGCGAGGCGATCGTCTCCCATCCCGCCGAATGATGCTCCCCGACCCAGAACTCGTCGTAGTGCAGCTCGTCGAGCCATTGGGCGAGTTCGAGATCGCGCTGAAGCTGGAGCGTAGGATGCTCGCCGATAGGATGATGCGGCGCGAGAAACACGCCAAAACCGAGACGCTGGGTCATAACTACTCCTGTGCCTTTTTCAGAATTTGCGGCGTGCTGCTACTGCGTCACATCGTCGCCGCGGTCGGCGAGGACGACGGCGCAACCGTAGGAACCGGCGTCGCCATGCTGCCCGCGCTGGTCGCAGCCGCTGATGGACTCGCCATCTGCGCGCTCGACGACGCGGTCGGAGTCGGCACCGACACTGTCGGAATCGGCCCCGCGGAACTTGGCTCCGCCGCCGGACTCGCCGCTTCCGACGGCACCGGTGCCGACGCCATCAGCGCCGTGCCCGCGCCGTAGTCGTAAACGAGCTCGCCGCCCAGGTGCCCGGTGTATCCCAGAGTGGCCACCGCCACCACCGCGACGATCAGATAAATCGGGCGCGACCCCGCCATGAAGCCGAAGCTCTGTATCAGGATTCGCCAGATCGCGAGAATGCCGAAGGCGATCGCGAGATACTCGCCGAGCTCCGCGTGCCGATGCAGTACCTCTCGCGCCGGCTGACCGAGCGCATTCCAGATGCGGTCGGCTTCCATATCGCCGGTCGCAAACGAGCAGCCCGCCGCGATCGCGCCGAGGATCATCAACGTCAGCGCGGTGTAGCGAAGCCAGATGCGAGTCGGGGCCGCGCTCGCGACCAGATCGATCAGGACTGCGACGAACAGCAGGGCGACCGAGAAGTGATCGACGACCGGATGCAGGTCAAGGGGTTGCAGGAATTTAACGACAGCGTCCATCGATACTCCTTAGAGTCGAAACGGGATCCAAATGCGCGCGGGCAACGAAAAAACGGACCGGGAAAATAGTTGCGCGATGCGCGGTTTGAGCAGTTTATCGCAAAGCACCGGCCCGCACGCAAATCTGCGCGAGACCGGCGGGCGAACAATTCACGAAGCAATCCCTCTCGTCATGGGTTAGGTTCCTTTGCCGCCCCGCCAGGTTTCGATACTTCGATTTCAAGCTCGCGGATCTCGACGTCGCTCCATGCGCGTTGCGTGAAAAAATATTTGATCGCGCCGGCCACCGTCAGCTTGCCAAAGTCGGGATTCCACCACTCCTCGAATCCGAACTGCGGCACGTCCGGATTGCCCGCGGCCGCACCGCTTTGCGTCTTGCCCATCGTCACTAGGATGCTGGCGTCGGCGGCCGCATCGGTCTGCTCAAAATCGCGCAGGTACCATTGCACCTGCGGCGCGTCGTCGGGGATAAGCGCGCTCGCGCCGTCCGCCGCCGCACTTTGCGCACGCTCGCATTCCTTCACCGTCCTTATCGAAGTGGCCGGCTCCGACCAGAACAGCAGCGCATGCCGCCGCCACGGCGCCTCGCTCGTGTCCGGCGCCGGATAGACAAAGTTGGTGACGATCTGAACGTAAACCGTAAGCGCAACCGCCGCCGCCATCGCGTAACGAATCGAGTCCCATCGCACCGACCGATGCATCCACTCGATCGCGAAGGCGCCGAGGATCGCCAATGGCGGTATGATTGCCACGACCATCTCCGCGGAATTTTCGCCGACCGCTCCAACTAACGCGAGGCTGACGATTGCCCACACGACCGACCACGCCGCAAAGCGATCGCCGATTCGTCCCGAGACGATCGCAGCGGCGCCGACGATTGCGATCGCCACCGCGATGAATTCGTAAAACGCCAGAATCGGAACCAGGCGGTGAAGCGCGCGATGCCAGGCGATCAACGGCGGCGCGAATGCGGCGTGAACATCGTAGTCAAGGATCGGCCCGACTGGTTGCGCGAAGAACGCGGTCATCAGCACGATCCAAAGCAACAGCGCGACAATGGCAGAAAGGGCTACCAGCCCGCGGTACCGGTCCCACCATACACGGATGCGCAAGCGCCGATGGTCGAGTCGCACAAGGTCCACGAGGCCGACAACGATCAGCGACACGACGATTGCGGCGGCGGTGAGGTAGCCGATTGGATCCGCACTCAGCCACATCGCGACCGCGGCGCCCAGGCCGGCGGCGCGCAAGCGGCTCGCTCGCCAACGCATCCTTTCCGCGATCGTAATCGGCGCCATCATCAACGCAATCGACGCGATTGCGGTCGAACCGCCGCGCGAAAAATAAGTCATGCTGGGAGAAATCGCGATCAACCCGGCGAAGGCCAGCGCGCCCGCCCGCCCCAGTATCGGACGCATCGCAAATCCGATCGCGATGAGCAGCAGACCGCATAGCGCCACGACGATTCGCGAGCTGGCATCGGTCGGGCCCACTGCCGCGAAGATCCATCCCTGCGCGACGGTGACCCACGACGCATCCACCGTTGCGATCGCGTCGCGCGCGTTCGCCGCGATCGTGTACGCCGACAGCGCATCCGCTGCCGGCGCTCCATCCAGCGGACGCGCTCCCAGAGCCGCAATGCGCGTGATCAGCGCGTAGCCCGCGATCAGGTACCAGGCCAGGTGCTCCGCCGTGACGACGTAAACCGCTCGGGTCAGCCGCTGCTGGCTCAGGTTGTACGACAGCTTTTCCGTCGGCGCCGCAGATGGAGGCTCCTGCTCGACGCGCTCGAGCGGCTCTTCGTCCAGCCGCCACTCGTCGTCGGGAAATTTTTCCACGCCCGTCATTCTTATCGGCTCTTGCTTATCCGCTCTTGCGCTCTCGCTATTGCCCGCCGCGCGCCTTGTCAACGCCGGCGCGCCGAAAATTAATCCAACCGAAATGCGGTTTGCCCTTGAGCAAACTGCCCGCGCGGCTATGCTGGAAGTTTCCGGTCACGCCAATGCCCAGGCTCGAAATAAACACCCGCCGTTTGATCAACGGCACCCTCTCGTTCCTCGCGCTCGCCGCGATCATCGCGCTGTTCTTCGCCTATCGCAGCCGCGCCGAGTTTCTCATTCCACATAACGTTCCTGTCTCGCTCCGCCATCTTCCATACTACGCGTTCTGCTCGTTTTACCGGATGCTTGCCGCCTACATCATCGCCCTGGCTTTCTCCATCGTCTATGGCATGGCGGCGGCGCGCGGCGGCCTTTACGAGCGCATCCTGATTCCCGCCATCGACATCGCGCAGTCGGTGCCGGTGGTCGGTTTTTTTCCGGCCGCCGTGTTTTTCTTCGTCGCGCTGACCCATGGCAGCCGCCTCGGCGTCGAGATGGCCGCCGTTTTTCTCATCTTCACCAGCCAGGCGTGGAACATGGCGCTCGGCGTTTACGAAGCCGTCAAAATTATTCCCGACGACTCGCGCGAGGCGCTCGAGTCTTTCGGCGGACGCGGGTGGCTGCGGTTCAAGCGCCTGCTGCTGCCGGCCAGCATACCGAAGCTCGTTTACAACTCGATCCTGTCGTGGGTCGCCGGCTGGTACTTCCTCATCGCCTGCGAAATCATCACGGCCGGTCCCGCCACCTACCGCCTGCCGGGGCTCGGCAGTTTCCTGTGGCAGGCGTCGGAGAAAGGACACAACTTCGATCTCGCCGCCGGCCTGCTAACCCTGCTCGCGATCATCGTGCTGATGGATATGGTCGTGTGGCAGCCGCTGTCCACCTGGGCGGAAAAATTCAAGTACGAATTCGCGGCCTCGTCCGGCGCCGTGCAATCGCTCGGGATGTTCGACGCGCTGGCGGGCGTCGGCCCGGCGGTCACGCGCGGGCTGCGCTTGATCCTGGTGCCTCCCATCAGGCTCGCCGGCCGCGCGATCGCGGCGCTTCCGCGCGGTCCCCGGCTCACGGCCGAACAAAGCAGGCGCATGGGCACTATTGTGCGAACCTTGATCATCGGCACGATCGCGATCTTTACCGCATGGGCGTTGGCCCGCGGCCTGGCTGCATTGATCAGAACGCTCGCGCAGCCGTGGCCCGCCGACGCGAAGCGGATTCCCGAAGCAATTGTTCTCTCGACCATCCGCATGACGATTGCCTACGCGATCTCGCTGGCGTGGACGGTGCCGTGCGCGCTGGCCGCCAGCGAGAATCCGCGCTTCAACCGAATCCTGTCACCCATCGCGGAAATTGTCGGCTCGATGCCCGCGACGGCGTTGTTCCCGATCATCGTAGCCGCCTTCATCCAGTTTGCCGGCGGCATGAACGTCGCCTCGATCGTGCTCATCCTCACCGGCATGCAATGGTACCTGCTTTTCAACCTGCTCGCCGGAATCAACCAGGTGCCCGAGGACCTCAAGGAGGCCGCCCGCGCGTTCGGACTCTCCCGCGTCGCGCGATGGCGCAAGCTGATCCTGCCGGCCGTCACGCCGTCGCTGATAACCGGCAGCATCACCGCGTGGGGCGGCGGATGGAACGCGCTGATCCTCTCCGAATACTTCGTTTACAATGATCAGACTCACCAGGTCCTCGGCATCGGCGCGCTGCTCGACGCCGCCACCTACGGCAAATCCAACAACGGCGTGATGATCCTGCTGAGCCTCCTGTCAATGATAGCGGTAGTGCTACTGTTGAACCGCCTGATGTGGCGGCCCTTGTACAACCTTGCCACGGAGCGCTACAGGCTGGACTACTGACGCGTCCCACAATGTGCGATTCGGACTCATCTGACCCATGGCCTTCCTCGAGCTCAAGAACATCTCGAAAAGCTTCGCCCACGCCAAGGGCACGCTGCAGGTGCTCAACGACATCACCTTCAACGTCGAGGAGGGCGAGTTCGTCGCGATCGTCGGCCCCTCGGGATGCGGCAAATCAACCTTGCTCCGCATCATCAACGGCATCGTGCCGATGACTTCCGGACAGGTCTTGTACCGCGGGCGCCAGGTCGATGGGATCAATCTCGAATGCGCGCTGGTGTTCCAGTCATTCGCGCTGCTGCCGTGGCTCTCGGTCAAGGCCAACGTCGAACTCGGCCTCGAAGCGCAGGGACTGCCGCCGGCCGAGCGCGAAAAGCGCGCCGGCATCTACATCGACAAGGTCGGCCTCGACGGTTTCGAGGAGGCTTACCCGCGCGAGCTGTCCGGGGGGATGAAGCAGCGCGTCGGGTTTGCCCGCGCGCTCGCGGTCGAGCCCCAGGTGCTCCTGATGGACGAGCCGTTTTCCGCGCTCGACGCCCTGACCGCGATTACGCTCCGCGAGGAACTGCTCGACATCTGGCAGTCGCCCGACATGCCGGTAAAGAACATCATTCACGTCACCCACATCATCGAGGAGGCAATCGAGCTCGCCGATCGCATAATAGTGATGGCGGCGGGTCCCGGCCGCGTGGTCAAAGATCTCAAGGTTGAGTTGCCCCGGCCGCGCGATCGCCGCGCCGAAGCTTTCAACGCGCTGACCGACAAGGTGTTTTCGATGATCGAGGAGCGCGGCTGATGGCGGCGCCAATCATCGCTCCGCTGCCCGATTGCGGGCTGACGCTGGTGTTCGGCCTGCTCGAATTGCTCGAGGATCGCGGCGGCCGCGAAGACGGCTACAAAATCGCGCGCGATCTCAACTTCAAATTCGGCGATCTGCTCAAGGTGATGAAGGCTGCGGAAATCCTCGGCCTCGTCTCAACCCCCGCCGGCGACGTCGTGCTCGAACCCCTCGGCAAGCAATTTCTCGCGGCCGACGTGAACGAGCGCAAACTCATGCTGCGCGATCGCTTGAAGAAGCACAGCCTCTTCGGCTACTTCATCCGCCTGCTGCACGGCCAGGAAGACAAGTCGCTGACCCGGGAAGTCGCGCTCGAACACCTCGCGATGCTGCTGCCGAGCGAAAAGCCCGAGCGCCAGTTTCAAACGTTGGTGAACTGGGGGCGCTACGCCGAGCTTTTCGGCTATAACAAGGACGAGGACCGCTTCTATCTCGACCAGGAATAGGGAGAACCCGCTATGGCAACTGATGCTGAAAAAGTCGTGACCGATTTCTGCAACGCATGGCCGCGCAAGAACATCGACGAGCTGCTCGCCTTCTTCACCGACGACGCCGTCTATCACAACATCCCGGTCGAGCCCGCCAAGGGCAAAGAAGCCATCCGCGGCGTCATCAACATGTTCCTGCCGATGGCCAAGTCAATCCATTTCAAAGTTCTGAAAAGCGCAAGCGCCGGCAACGTGGTGTTCAACGAGCGCATCGACGTGTTCGACCTCGGCAACGGCAAAACAATTTCGCTGCCGGTCGCCGGCGTGTTCGAAGTCACCGGCTCGAAGATCAGCGCATGGCGCGACTACTTCGACATGGCGATGTACACGAAGCAGATGGCCTAGCTCTTCTTGTATCCGGTCCCTGTTCCCGCGCGGGAAGGGGTTAGAGGGGTCAGGTTCCCCGCTCCGCACACGCCAGTGTAACGTCGATTCACGATGGCATCGCCCACCACCCACGCCATCATCGGCACTGCCGGTCACATCGATCACGGCAAGACCGCGCTG
Source organism: uncultured delta proteobacterium (assembly GCA_963717005.1). GTDB lineage: Bacteria > Desulfobacterota > Binatia > Binatales > Binataceae > Binatus. The sequence goes on along the minus strand of OY970324.1, from coordinate 806,400 downwards.
ATCAAGGCGCTCACCGGCCAGGACACCGACCGCCTCAAGGAAGAAAAGGAACGCGGCATCTCGATCGATCTCGGCTTCGCCTACTTCACGCTGCCCGACGGCACTCGCGCCGGCATCGTCGATGTTCCCGGTCACGAGCGCTTCATCCGCAACATGCTCGCCGGCGCCCACGGCATCGACCTCGTGCTGTTCACGGTCGCGGCTGACGACGGCGTGATGCCGCAGACCGAGGAGCATCTCGACATCCTGCATCTGCTCGGCACGCGCCGCGGCATCTTCGTTATCACCAAGGCCGACCTCGCCGACCCCGCACGCATCCGCGACGTGCGCGACGAAATCGAGCTGCTGGCCGACGGCACCACGCTCGCCGGCGCACCGGTAATCGAGGTCTCGTCGATCACCGGCGCCGGCCTCGACCCGTTGCGCGCCGAAATAGTCCGCCAGCTCGACGGCTTCCAGGCGCGCCGCGCCACCGGCGTCTTCCGGCTCCCGCTCGACCGCGCCTTCGTCATCAAGGGCCACGGCATCGTCGTCACCGGCACCGCGATGGGCGCAGAGGTCCGCGTTGGCGACAAGCTGCGCGTGCTGCCGTCGGGCAATGAGGTCCGCGTGCGCTCGATCCAGGTGCATTCGGATTCGGTCGAGACCGCCGGCCTGTGCCAGCGCGTCGCACTCAATCTGACCGGCGCCGAAAAGCTCAATCTCGCGCGCGGCGACGTGCTCGCCGACGCGCGCCTGGAGGCGGCGACCGCGCGTTTCGACGCGCGGCTCGAGCTTCGTCCCGCCGCAAAACGCCCGCTCAAGAGCAACACCCGCCTGCGTCTGTTCATCGGCACCGCCGAAACGATCGCGCGCGCAATCGTGCTCGACGACAGTGGCGCAATCGCGCCCAAAGCCGCCGGCCTCGCGCAGTTGGTCGCCGAGGACCCCGTCGTCGCGCTGGCCGGCGATCGCTTCGTCATCCGCGACGAAACCAACTCGCGCACTCTCGGCGGCGGCATCGTGCTGAACCCGCTCGGCCGCCGCGTCCGCAAGCCGCTCGACGCCTACCGCGCCAATCTCCACAGCTTGAAGGATTCGTCCGGCGCCGACGCGCTCGCGGCGCTGATCAATCTGCAGGAAAGCTTCGCGCTCGGCGCAATCAGGCTCGCAACGCTGATGAACGTTCCGATCGCCGAGGCCGCCGCCGCGCTCCGCGACGCGCCGCGCTTCGTCAAACTCTCAGTCGGCGACGAAGAAGCTTTCACCACGCGCACCAGGTGGGACGCGCTCAAGCGCTTCGCGCTCGACGCGCTCGCGAGTCATCACAAGACGGAGCCGCTGTCACCCGGCCTCGAGATGGAAGCGATGCGCACGCGGCTGCCCTTTGAGATCGGCGCGCGCGCGTTTCGCCCGATAGTCGATCGTCTCAGCCATGAATCCGAAATCCTACGCGAGGAAAGTCTGCTCCGCCTGAAAAGCCATCGCGTGCAGTTGGGCGGTGACGCTCAGACCCTCGGCGCAAAAATCGAAGCCGCGCTGACGCGCGCCGAATTCCAGCCGCCGGATCTCAAGCAACTAGCCGAAGCGTTGAAGATTCCCGCCGGCCAACTCCCGCATCTAAGGACCGTGCTGCTCGCGATGGAGCGTCAGGGCTGGATCGTCAAAATCGCCACCGATTTATATTTCAGCCGCGCCGCCGCCAACACCGCAAAACATCGCCTGCTCGACTACCTGAATACTCACAATGAGATCACCGCCGCGTCGTTCCGCGATCTGCTGGGCGCGTCGCGCAAATTCGCAATCGCACTGCTCGACCATTTCGATCACACCGGCGTCACGACCCGCGTCGGCGACACCCGCCGCCTCCGCAGCGGCGGCTGAGCCTTCAACCAACGGTGTCCTATGGCTCGTTAGAAAATCAGCGTGTGCCAGAGGAGGCAACGGGTTGCCGCACACTGCTCAGCAGGTCTGCCGCGCTATCTGCGGGAACGCCGAACAGTCTCTCGAAATCCGAGGATCCCAAGACCGCTTCGCAAGCGTGTGCGGTATCGGACAGGCGAGCGGCCAACCTCTCGATGTACTCGTCGGCTGAAATGGCCTTCCGGTCCAACTCTGCCGCAAGAAGCGCCTGACTGTCCTGCAGCTCGCGTTGCAACTGGGCGACCCGCGAAACCTTTTCAGGATCGTATCCGTCACCAAGATTCACATCGACCAGCGCCCGAAATTCCTGTTCCGATAAGGGCCCCTCTTTCTCTGCCGAAGGAGCAGCACGAAATTGCGCGTGGAGGTCGTTAATCTTGCGAAAGAGTTTGGCAGCCTTGCTATCGTTGGGCATGAGTTTCTTCGCTCCAGGTGGAGAACTCGGACCGCCGTCACTTCTCAGGCTACCACAGCTGGCAAGTTGCGGCCAACGTCCTCTGCCGTACGCCCCATATAGGAAATGGGAAATCCCGTACCCTCGAGCAGCCTCGACGAGAATGCCGGCCGGATGCAGAATGCGATTCGCGGCTTGATGGCAAACCCCGGTTGTCGCGTACACAATTCCAGCGTACTGAGAAACACCTGGAATCGTAGTTGTGCTCGGGGAGGCGTGATAGATGGGATGGGACAGGCATTCTGCAACCGAGGAATCACCACTTCCCGAGCAAATCTTGCTACCTCCGGTATCTCGCCCGAAACAGCACCAGAGCTTGCCGTCATCGCTGCCAACGTAGACGTGATCCCACGCTGGAGCGGCCTGAGCTGGCATGGAATAGCCGGACAATATCGCCATCGCAGGTTTTCGTTATCAACTCAGAGTGTCTAGCGTCAAGTCAGATTGATGATCGCCGAACTCGCGTCGGCGACACCCCGCCGCCTCCACTCTCCCGTTTCGCGATCTGATTTTCTCGTCCGGTTCCTTGGGTAACCTGTTCGCGTTTCGTTCTCCTGAACTAAAGGGAGATTAGTAGGCTGTTGACACCGGCACTCTAATCCGCTATTCTGACGATTATGCAAACGCTAGATGCTTTCGATCAACGGTTCCCGACTGAAGATGCTTGCCGCCAGTACGTCAAGGATATGCGCTGGCCCGATGGCAAGGTTACCTGTCCTCGATGCGGGAACGACAAGGTGTACGAACTTAAAGCGCGTCCGTTCAATTGGGTCTGCAAGAGCGGCAAGGAAAGCGTGAACAAAGAGACAGGCGAAGTCCTGACTTGCGGCAAGCGGAATGGCTATCGGTTCTCTGTCATCACGCATACGATTTTTGAGAACACGAAACGCCCGCTCAAATCGTGGTTCAAGATCGGATACCTGATGCTCACTTCGAAGAAAGGAATCAGCGCATTGCAGCTTCACCGGATGATGTACGGATCGAAGCACCTGAACAACTACCACACGACTTGGTATCAGTGCATGAGACTACGCGCCGCGATGAAGGATTCGGAGTGGGACCAGCTAATGGGCGTGGTCGAGGTTGACGAGGTTTACCTTGGCGGGAAAGAGCGCAACAAACATGTCGGCAAGCGCGGCAAATGGGCTTCTCAAGGTAAGACCGAAGTGATCGGGGCCATTGCACGCAAAGGAAACGTCGTCTGCCAGATGGTCGAAGACGCTGACTTCCGCACGTATGACGATTTCGTTCGCAAAACCGTATCGAAGAGAGTTGACCTCATCGCGACCGATGAATCGTATCGTTATCGACATCTGGATCAGATAGGCTTTAAGCACGATTTCGTCACGCACAATAAAGGTGAATATGTGCGTGGCGTGGTTCACACTCAGAGCATTGATTCCTTCTGGTCGCTCTTGCGGCGCGGGATTATGGGTTCGTATCATAAAGTCTCGAAAAACTACTTGCCGTTGTATCTCTCGGAGTTCACGTATCGATACAACCGGCGTCACGATGACGATCCGTTCGGGGAACTCATATCAAACGTGTAGTGGTTGCTCGTGTGCCTGTCGCTTCGGTAAAGTGGCGACGTGTCCAAGGCGAACTCAGACTCAAAATCGATCCGCGACAAAACCAAAGAACTCCGCGAAGTACTCAAAAACGCGGACATGGCGGAGTTCGATAGCATCATGCGGCATCTGACGAATGTGCCGAAATCAAAGATCGACGCCAACGAGAAAAAGATGCGCGCGAAGGGTTCAAAATGAAGAACCCTGATAAAAAAATCCGCGCCGACCTCGAACGCATCCACGAATGGGCTGGCGACAAGATCGGCGCGGGAAACGAACCGCCGTGGGCCTGGTATCAATACATGAAGTTGCGCGAGACGATTGACGCCATACTCGGCGGCATGGGCGTCGTCACTACGCGGGCAGATTCACCGGAATCGGAGTCGCATCAGGATAGCGGTCTCCGACTAGTGGCGAATACTGATTCGCGAGAAATCGCTCGACGCCATCGGCTTGGGACGCCGACACGCTTGCCCATGTGACATTCATTCCGAGCCCGCTGTATCGCAAGATCGCTTGATCCTTACGATGCGCGCCAAGCCGGTTAACAATTATTCCTTGGCCTACAGTAACCGCTTTGGGCGGGCTTCCCCGATGCCAGATCACATAAACCCCGAATGAATTGGGACGGACAGACGAGAGATCAAATCCCTCAAAGTCCAGCCATGATCCCGCCACCGATTTGATCCATTGCACAGATAACATTTTGCGTTTCCTCTCAAGTTTACCGCGCCAGTTATTGCTACGAAAACTGCGACACTGACGCCCCTTGCGGGGCGCTCGCGTCATGACGCGCGGTCTTTGTAGACTCGCACTTCACATGCTCCACCACGGGCCGCAGCGCCCTCTCAGCGCGGCCACGTGGCTCTATTTGCGGGATGGCTCGAAATGAGGTAGGCTAATCGTTGTCCAGACGGGTAGCCTACAAAAGGGCATCCCAGTAACTGAGCCGGACAAGGTGTTCGGCTCTTTTATTTTGGTTCAATGTTCCGCCGTTCGAGTAACCTTCGTGGGTTGTGCCAGACCAAAGGTATTTTTCCCCGGTCCTCGTAAAAACAGGTCTTTTCTCATTCCGCGGATGAGTTCCGATACCAATGTTCGCTTTATTCGATAAAAAATATCCCGGTCTCTGATCGGCTCGTACATTTCTTCTACAATTTTATCGACGTGAATGAACCCTGTTGGGGCCATCTTTTCGAACGCTCTGCGCATTCCTGCGATAATCGTTCTCTCTGCATACTCAGCCTTGCGAGTGGGCACCCCCGACTGAATCTGCTTGAGCATCTGAAGAGCAGCTGCCGTTCTGTGCTGTCCATCAGCAACCGTAAAGCGATGAACTGCGACTCCATTGGCAGGTAGCACTTGAGTTGGGGACTCTCCTATGAGTGCCGCGATCGCTCGACGGAGACTCGAAACAATCGGCTCTTCGCGATTGGCGATTGCAACAGCTTGTTCAAGCGCCTTTTCGTGTACCGCCAACATCGCTCCCAATGTGCGGGCCTCTTCTTCTCTGTTTTGACTCATAGCTGATACAGTCCCGTTCGGTTGAGACTGACAGGAACAGGCTACATAATCCCGTACTCGGATTCAAGCCACATGTGCCGCATTTCATGCACGCACAGCGTGCTTGAAAATACCGTCACTTTCACGTCTTAGCATATATAGGCATCTTTTAAGCATTGATTCGGCGTCTTTAAGGCGTAGAATCTGTGTAGTTAGACTATATTCTCTAGACTATAGGAGACTTTTATGAACTATCGAAGATTACTCCAACGGAGCGCGTATGGAACGAATACGGGTTGTTGTTCCCGAGTCCAACGGCATCTCGATAACGGAAGATCCTGAAGGTTCTGCTGAAGACCCAAAGGAAGTTTTTGAAATTGATGAACCCGAGGAAATTGTCATATATCCGATACCGCCTCGGCCAAATAGAGGCTATTGACCATGTCTCGTTTTACTATCGAATTCAGCGAAGACGCCGACCGGAGCTTGGACGAAGCACAGAAGGCCCTAGGCGCCAAGACAAAAGCGGATGTTATTCGCAAGGCCGTAAATCTGCTGAATTACGTGATCGGCGAAAGAGGGAAAGGCGGCAGACTCATTATTGAGAACCGCGACGAAAATATCCGCAAGGAAGTCGTTACAATTTAAGACCGTGTCTGACGACGACGATAAAATCAAAACTCGAACCACTCCGCTGCGAGACCTTGATGGCGGCGGAGTGGACGAGCCGACCGTTCAGGTCTCGATACCGAATACTCTTGAATTTACTGTCTCTCAGATACGCCCCTGGACTGCGAGTATCATAGCATTCGGCCTACTGATCATATTTGGTCTGACGGTTGTCCCGCCCATTATTGTCGGGCTTCACTCAAAGCTAGACCCAACATTTATCGACCTCGTCAAATGGATGGTCGCTGTAGAAATCGCAGCTTTGGGTACGGTATTCGGTTTCTACTTCTCCGAAGAGCGTCGCCCCAATTAAATTTGCCCGACCTGTCACGTCAGGCGCAGAATGGCTCAAACGGTGGATGGTGTCAACAAACTACTAATCTCCAACTAAAGAACGTTTCACGTGAAACGTTTTCGCGAAAAAGCTAACAGGCAAGCGGCGTTTTCGGACCCCTGCTCCAAATTGACCGCCAATCGGAAGCGCGCGGCTGACTTCGCGCGCGCGATGAGCGACAATAGCCGCGATGTCCAAGAGCAAGGACAATAATCCCTCGCGGGGCGATCTCGTTCGCCTGACGGCGCGGTGCAAGGCTGCGGGTTGAGCCGGTAAGCTCGGTCCGGCGGACCTCTCCGCAGTCCTCGCGCGGCTCGATTTGCCGAGCCATCCCGATTTGCTGGTCGGAATCTCGACCGGCGACGACGCCGGAGTGTTCCGTCTTTCCGACGATCTCGCGATCGTCAACACCGTCGATTTTTTCACCCCGGTGGTCGATGATCCGTTCACCTACGGACAAATCGCCGCCGCCAACGCGCTGTCGGACGTCTATGCGATGGGCGGAGTGCCGCGCACCGCGCTCAACATCGTATGCTGGCCGCAAACCGGATTGCCGGGCGAGATGCTCGCCGACATTTTGCGCGGTGCCGCCGAAAAGGCGCGCGAGGCCGGCGTCGTGATCGTTGGCGGACACACCGTCGCCGACGAGGAAGTGAAATTCGGCATGTCGATCACCGGCGTGATCGATCCGCGGCGAATAGTGCGCAACGTCGGCGCGCAGGTCGGCGACGCGCTGGTGCTCAGCAAGGCGCTCGGCACGGGAATTTTGATGACCGCGTTCAAGCGCGACGCGCTCGGCGACGAGGCTTACCAGGCCGCCGTGCGCTCGATGACGCAGCTCAACGGTGCGGCCGCATCCGCGATGCTGAACTACGACGTCCACGCCGCCACCGACATCACCGGCTTCGGGCTCGTCGGTCACGCGCTCAAAATGGCCGAGGGCAGCGGCGTTACCTTCGTGTTCGAAGAGTCCGATTTGCCGCTGTTGCCCGGAGTGCTCGAGCAATGCCGCGCCGGCATGATTCCCGGCGGCGGCGAGCGCAATCGGGAGTACTACGCGCCGAGCGTGCGCATCTCTGACGAAGTTGCCGACGAGATCGCGACGGTCGCCTTCGACCCGCAGACCTCGGGCGGCTTGCTGATCGCGATTCCCGACCAGCAATCGCTGGCGCTGGTTGCGGAGCTGCAGAACTGTGGGCATCGCGAGGCCGCGATCGTCGGCCGCGTGGCCGCCCGCCGCGACCATTCGATCGAACTGGTCTGATTCATCCGGAAAAGAGGACGCCGATGGATTTTTTCGATGTCGCCACCTCGACCCCGACGATGCGCCGTTTCCTGGACCGGCCGATTCCGGCAGCGGATCTGATCAAAATTCTCGAGACGGCGAATATGGCGCCGTCGGGTTCCAATGCGCAGCCGTGGGAATTCGTCGTCGTGCGCGACGCGGCAGCACGGCGGGAAATCCAGCAGCTGTACGAATCGGTATGGGGGCCGTACAAGGACAGCGCGATCATCCGCGGCCGCACCACGCTGTCGCCGCGCGCGGTTAAGGCGATCCAGACCGGCGACGAATTCGCGGCGCAACTCGCGATCGTGCCGGTTCACGTCGTGGTCTTTCTCGATCGGCCCAAGATGCGCGTCGAGCGCGGCAGCGCTGCCGACCTGTTCAACTTCGGCGCGACCTACGGATCGATCTTCCCCGCGATCGAACTGATGATGCTGGCGGCGCGTGCGGTCGGCGTCGGCACCGCGATGACCACGATGCTTACGAGCAAGGAGTCGGAGACCAAGGCTCTGCTCGGCGTGCCGGATCAGTATCAACTGATCGCATTGGTGCCGATGGGTTATCCGGCCGACGCGTTCAAACGCCCGTTGCGCAAGCCGGTCCTTCCAAGAATTCACGACGGCCGCTGGGCCCGCGCATGGCCCGGGAAGTAGGAATGCCCTACTAGTCATTTGCGAGACAAAAAACTAGGTTAAGCGGCCAGCACATCATCAGAGGGGGCTCCACATGGACTGGCCGCTGCCGCTATGGCGGGTACTTCGAGAGGAGTTGGCTAACCTTCGGGACGCCAACCTTGAAACATCGGCATCCGACGCAGACCCCGATCCGTTCGAATTCTCGCAAGAAGATATCGCAGATATCCGAGTGCTCAAGGAGCAGCTTGCGAGGCGGAAGCCCGAACTGAAGACGCTTCTGCCATCTGATTTCGCCTACAATGAAAGCGATCCGATCGGCCTTCTCAATCAGCTTCGGCTCATCCCGGATCTTTACAAAGCCTTCGCCACCTTGCCCGCGAGCCGATATGTTCAGCAACAGAATCCCACCAAGTCAGATCCCTGTCTGGCCGAAGTGAATCGCGATTTGATCGACCGGGCCTTCGCCGGCGGCGTCAGACCGGTAAGCGACAAGATTCTGCCCAAGACGGTCGCCAAACTGCACGAGGCGAAGTTGTCGGCATTGTGTTTTTCCGGCGGCGGGATTCGCAGCGCAACCTTTTGTCTGGGCGCGCTTCAAGGACTTGCGAAGAACGGCGTGCTCGACAAGTTCGACTATCTCTCGACCGTATCGGGTGGCGGCTTTCTCGGCGGATGGCTTGCCGCGTGGACGCATTGGAGCGAGCGCGGCCTGCCCGAGGTTATCGAGCAGCTGACGAAACCCGAACCGTCGAAGCTGGAACCCGAGCCGGACCCAGTCTTTTATCTGCGTAATTTCAGCAACTACCTGACTCCCCGTACCGGCCTGTTTTCGGTGGACACCTGGACGGTGGGCGCCACCTATCTTCGTAACCTGCTGCTCAACTGGATCGTGCTGCTGCCGCTGCTGATTGCGCTGCTCGCCGCGCCCAGGCTGGTGGTCGTTCTGCTCCATCCATTGCCGACGTATCTCACTGCGGGCTGGCGCCAGCTGGCGGGATGGGGGTGTCTGGTGCTGGCAGTGCTGGGCTTCGCCTGCGCGATGTTCTACCAGGGGATGGCGCGGCCCAGTTATCTGTGTTTCCTGGAGGAAAGATCGCACGAGTCAGGATGGGCAGAATGGGCGCTTTGGTGGTTGCGTCATCGCAGGCAGACGGACTTTCTCAAGTATTGTCTGGCCCCCTTGATGGTGTCGGCGTTAACCCTGGCGACCTACCTTTTCCACGCCTACCTCTTCAGAGTAAGCGACTACAGCAAGCTGAACGAAATTCTCTGGCTCGGAGGCGTGTCGGCATTACTGGGATGGTTCGCAATCGCGATTTCGTTGGGCATGCGCGCGCGCTTCATTTGGGATCTGCTGGCGATGCTGTTGAGCGCGCTTTTGGGAGTGGCGCTGTTCTACTACCTGGTGATCGCTTGCTCCTGGATTCACACCTACATGGCCCACAGCCGGGATTTGTACATAAGCCTGGCGCCGCCGCTGGTGCTGATGGTGTTCCTGCTCGCGGCCACGATCTTCGTGGGCCTGGCGACTTTCTGGACCGACGACGAGGATCGCGAGTACTGGTCGCGGATGGGCGCATGGATCCTGATTGCGAGCTTCGCCTGGGCCGCGTTCGGCGCCATCTCGCTGTTCGGACCGGAGTTGTTTACCTGGCAAACGCCGTGGAGCAAGCTGGCGACCTATGGCGGCAGCCTGCTGGTGAGCGCGGTCACCGCACGTTTAGGATTCAGCTCCACGACCTCGCCGAACCCCCATAGCGGGAGCGATAAGTCGTCATCGGCCTTGCTTCAGCGTGTGCTGCCGATTCCCGGCGCAATCTCAATCGTGCTCATTCTTGCGATCCTTGCAGTCGCCGCGCGCTGGCTGGTCAAGGAGGCGACCGACAACTTGCCGCAAGGATTTGCGGCCGCGCAAACCGCCTCGGCATCGGGCGCGTTGTTCGCGATCGTGGCGGCGGGATTACTCGGCGGCGTGATGTCGGTCTTTATCGATCCTAACAAGTACTCGCTGCATGCGATGTACCGGAACCGGCTGGTTCGCGGGTACCTCGGCGCATCGCGCAGGAAGGGCGCGCGCCGCCCGAATCCATTCACGGGATTCGATCCTGCGGATAACCTTCCGATGGCAGAGTTATGGAAGGGTGGGCCTCGCAAGCTTATGCCATTTATCAACGTGGCGCTGAACATGGTCGAGCCGGTTTCAACCAAGCTCGCGTGGCAGGAACGCAAGGCCGAGAGCTTCACCATTACGCCGCTCCATGCGGGGAGTTCCTGGGTCGGCTACCGGTCATCGAAAGATTATGCGCGCGGGACTCTCAAGCCTCGTCCCGGAAAGATGCCGATCACGCTGGGCACCGCAACTGCCATCTCCGGCGCCGCAGTCAGTCCTGACATGGGCTACAACTCTTCGCCCATCGTGTCGATCCTGCTGACGCTGTTCAATGCGCGGCTGGGATGGTGGCTGGGAAATCCCGGGACCGCCGGCAACTACACCTACTGGCGCTCGGGTCCCGACAGAGGCGCCATCTACCTGATGGACGAAGCATTGGGGCGCACCAACGACGAGAAGCCGTGGGTGTACCTGTCTGACGGAGGCCACTTCGATAATCTGGGCTTGTACGAGATGGTGCTGCGACGATGCCACACGATCGTCATGATCGATGCCGGCTGCGATCGCGACTTCGCATACGGAGATCTCGGCAACGCGATTCGAAAAATCAGGATCGATCTGGGAATCTCAATCGAGTTGCCCAAATTCTCAAACTTCCGCAAGTTCGACGCCGGCGGTCAAACCTTCTACTGCAGCCTCGGAATTATCGGTTACGCCGCCGAAGATGCTTCCGCTACCGACGGCTGCTTGATCTACATCAAGCCTACGATCCGCGGTGACGAACCTGCCGACGTGCTCAACTACGAACGGCAGCATCGTGACTTCCCGCACGAGTCAACCGCCGATCAGTGGTTCTCGGAGTCACAGTTCGAGAGTTACCGCGCGCTCGGAGAGCACGAGATCATGCAAATCCTCAAACCACCGGGAACCCACGAACCCGAAGCCTACCGGAAGGCGAGGGAAATTCTCAACAAATTGACGTGATCGCGCCTACAGGCTCAGCAGCGGCCGCTTCGCGGCTCGAGGTCGAGACCATCGTGCCGAATCGAAGCCGATGGCCGAGCGGAACTGCGTCACTCACGCGGGCGTCATAGCACAAACCGCAGAGGCACGCCGACGTGGTGGCGCCAGCGCGTCGCGCCCCGAGTCATCGGAAGCCGAAAACGAAGCCCCCCTTGCCCTGCGAATCCCCGCGCGCCTATCCCTTGGCGACGTTGGAAGCCTGCAAGCCCTTGGGCCCTTGCGCGACCTCGAACTCGACGCGCTCGCCCTGTTCGAGCGAGCGGAAACCTGCCCCATCGATGGCGCTGTAATGGACGAACACTTCCTGCCCGTCCTCCATCGTGATGAAGCCGTAGCCCTTTTTCGGGCTGAACCACTTGACCGTGCCGTTAGCCATTTTCCCCCGTACCTCCTGAAGGGAACCGGGCCGGAGCCGTCCCCACAAGGCCCGCTCCCGCCGGCGTCGCCGCTTCCCCAGAGCAACGCGCGTAACGGCGGGCATATAGCATAAGATGAGGCGCTTACCAAATGGGTAAAACTCGCGAAACCTTGCCGTAATATGTTTGGTGCGCGCGAAGGGCGCGGTGCGGCGGCTAATATTGCCAGCGCCGAATAGGGCGGGCGTGCATGTGACAGTGGTCGGGAATCTGGCGCATCACGTCGTCGATGCCGAATTTATCGGCGCCGTACTTCGCGCGCGCGACCAACGACAGCGCCTCGATCATGAATTCGCGCTCGGCGTCGGTCGGCACCGCGCGATGGTCTCCCAGGACCGCCATGGGAGTGTCGCACGAATCGCAATCGAGGATCGAAAATTTGAACGGGTGAACGAAGTCGGCGTAGCGCTGCGTGTAATCACGCAGCTCGCACAGTTCGCATTTCGGCATCGCGATAAAGTCGTAGGCGATTCGCGCGCAGCCCGGCGCATCGCGAGCCGCTTCGGACTCGCGACGCGTCGAGGCGCAATTGCTACTTGGGCGAAGCGGCCGCCGCCGGCGCTGCCATCGCAGGCGAAGGAGCACTCATCGGCGCCATCGGCGGCTCTTTGCCGCTCTTGGCCTGCACCGAAGACTTGGTCGAAGCCTTGGCTGCTTCCTTCGCGTGCTTCTTGCACTTGCGGACCTGGTAAAGCGTGGTGCTCAGATCTTTGGCGACTTCCTTCTGATGCTTGCCGCTATTGAGCTCGTTCATCACGGCGTCGCAATCCACCTTGGCGGAAGCGAAGGCGGGCCGCGCACTGGCCGTGAACGCAAACGTCGTCACGAGCATCGCCGATGCAACCGTAAGCGCTAATTTCTTCCTCAGCATTTTCTTCCTCGTTCAGGTTAGGGACGTTTCAAACGAGGACAGTATTCCAAAATGCGCGTCTCTTCAAAAGGGGGGCGCAACCCTGGTCACGACTGCTACGATTTCGGCTTGCCAAATCCAGGGAAGGACGGTTGGCGCTTCTCCTGCAATGCGGCGACGCCTTCTTTCAGGTCGGCGCTGAAAAATCCCATCATCTCCATCGCCAGCGACGCATCGAACGCCGGGCCCGCCACCCGCAGCCAGTTGTTGAGCGAGCGCTTCGTGAATCGCACCGCCTGCTGCGGGCCACGCGCGAGCTTGCGCGCGACTTCCATCGCCTTGTCCATTAATTTGTCGGCCGGCACGCACAGGCTCACCAATCCGATGCGCTCCGCCTCCTTGCCGTCGATAAAATCCGCGGTCATCAGGTAGTACTTCGCCTTGGCCATCCCGCATAGCAGCGGCCACACGATCACCGCGTGATCGCCGGCCGCGACGCCGAGCCGCAAATGCCCGTCCGTGATGCGCATCGACTCCGACGCGATGCTGATGTCGGCCATGAACGCGACCGCCAATCCCGCGCCGACGGCGACGCCGTTGATCGCCGAGATGATCGGCTTATCGAGATTGATCATGTTGTAAACGATGTCGCCCGCTTCCTTCCACGCCTTGCCGACGTTGGCCGCGCCCGATGCCATCTGCTTGATCATGTCGAGGTCGCCACCCGCGGAAAACGCGCGCCCGGCGCCTGTGATCACGATGACGTTGGTTTCGTCGTCGTCGGCGATGTCGAGCCAGACGCGGCTCAACTCCCAATGCAGGCGGCTATTGGTGGCGTTGAGAACTTCGGGACGGTTGATCGTGATGAGCAGGATGCCGTCGTCCTTGCGCTCGAACAGGAGATGCTGGTACTCGCTGTGCTGCATGATCGATCAGCCTTTGTAAATGTCGATGACCTTGCTCAGCAACGCGATCGCGTCCGCCTTCGGGCGCTGGAAACTGTTGCGGCCGATGATCGAGCCGTAGCCGCCGCCGGCCTGAATCCCGCGGACGGTGTTGAGCAGCGAGTCGTCGGTCTCCTTCACGCCGCCCGAGAAAATCACGATGCGGCGTCCGGCGAACGCGGCCTGCATAACGTGGGCGATGCGCGCCGAGAGCGGTTCGAGCGGAATCTTCTGGGCGTCGTAAACTTTTTTGGCCTCGGCTTGTTCGATGAACGCGGTCGGCGGCTTGACCTTGATGATAGTCGCGCCGAGTTGCGCCGCGATTTGCGCCGCGTATGCGACCACGTCGAGCGCGGTCTCGCCCTGCTTGCTGATGCCGGAGCCGCGCGGGTACGACCAGATGACCAGCGGCAGGCCGTTGGCCTTGGCCTCTTCGCCAATCGCGCGCGCCTCCTCGTACATCGACTTTTCCTGGGTCGAGCCCGGGTAAATCGTAAGCCCAATCGCAGCCGCTCCAAGGCGCAGCGCGTCCTTGACGCTGGCGGTCATCGAGGGCGCGGGATCTTTTTCGTCATTGAGCACGTCGTGGTTATTGGCCTTCAGGATCAGCGGAATCTCGCCGGCGTACTCGGCGACGCCAGCCTCGAGCAGTCCCAGCGGCGCAGCGAACGCGTTGCATCCGGCGTCGATCGCGAGCTGAAAGTGATAGCGCGGGTCGTAGGCCGCCGGATTCATGGCGAAGCTGCGCGCGGGACCGTGCTCGAAGCCCTGGTCCACCGGCAGGATGACGAATTTGCCGGTGCCCGCGAGCTTGCCGTGATTGAGCATCCGCGACAGATTGTTGCGCACGCTGCCGTTATCGGAATCGTAATAGCTGAGAATTTCTCGAACTCGCTTGGTCATCATACCCTTGGTCTCCGGTCGGGAGTGTCGTTGCAGTTTGCATTCCTATATCACAACCTCGCGGCCGCATAGTGGGCTGCGCCGACGAGGCCGGCGGCTGGATTCAGCGCGACGCGGACTTCGATGCGCTTCAAAATTTCATTCAGCCGGCCCTTGGCCAGGAATCCTTTCACGAACGCACCACCCGTCAGCATGGCCAAAATTTTCGGCGCGATACCGCCGCCGAGATAGACGCCACCGAGCGCCAGGACTTTAAGCGCGAGGTTGGCGGCCTCGGAGCCGTAAATATCGCAAAACATCGTGAGCGCGTGAACGCATACGGGATCGCGGCCGGCACTCGCCGCGGCGCTCACCGCGGCCGCGTGGTCGCCCTTGGCGATTTCCGCGCTTAGCCAACCGGGTTCTTCGACGTGGCTCTCGCGCCGCAGGAACCGATAAATGTTCCACAGCCCCGGACCTGAGAGAACGCGCTCGTAGCTGACGTGTCCGAATTCGCCGGTGAGGAATCGCAGCAACTCGATTTGCTCCGCGCCATGCGGTGCGAAGTCGCTGTGCCCGCCTTCCGACGCCACCGCGTAGTATCGGTCGCCCTCCCAGACCAGCGCCGCTTCGCCGAGCCCGGTACCTGCCGCGACGACCGCGATGTTGCCGTGCGCGGGAGGATTCTCGGCGCGATGCAGCACCGTGAATTCGGCGGGCGTCAGATGAACCATGCCGTACGCCGTCGCCGTAAGATCGTTAATCAGGCGCACCGGCACGCCGTTCAGCGCGCGCGACAGCGAATCGCTCGATAGTTGCCATGCGAGGTTGCTCGCTTGAGCGCTGCCGTCGATGATCGGACCCGGCACGCCCATGCAGACGGAATTCACCGTCGCGCTGGCGCCGAGGAAATCCGCGCAGACGTGTTCGAGGCTGTCGAAATCCGCGGTCGCGTAGCGACGGTCGCGCACGAGTTCGATCGTCGCCCGCCGAGTGCTTGAAGAGACCGAGATGGGTTTTGGTTCCGCCGACATCGCCGGCCAGGATGAGCCCATCCATCGGGAACCTCGATTCTGCGCTAGCCTTCGACTTTGAACGATTCGGCGAGCGCGACTTCTTCGGCGCTGCCAATGTAGATCGGGTGCCGCTCGTGGATCGCGGTCGCTTCGATATCCAGGATGCGGCCCTTGCCGGTCGAGCCGCGGCCGCCCGCCTGCTCAGCCAGCATCGAGAGCGGCGCCAGCTCGTACATCAGCCGCAGCTTGCCCCTGGCCTTGCCGCCTTCGGCAACTTCGCCGGGGTACAAATAAATACCGCCCTCGAGCAGGCATCGATGGAAGTCGGCGGCGAATGCGCCGCAGTAGCGAAGCGAATAGCTGGTCCGTTTGTCCTTGCGGCTGGTTATATGCGCGAGAAACTTGCGCACTTCCTCATGCCACTTGCCGACGTTGGCCTGATTGACCGCATAAGTACTGCCGTGCGGCGGCATCTGCACATTCTCCTTCCATAGAATAAACTCGCCGAGCGTTCGATCGAGCGTGAAGATATCGACGCCGGCGCCCGCGGTATAAACCAACTGCGCCGCCGGCCCATATAATATATAGCCCGCGATGAGCTGCTCCGTTCCGGGGACCAGGATGTCCTCGATTCCCTTGCGGTGGCCCGGTGCTCGTTTCTTGACCGCGAAAATAGTGCCGAGCGACCCGTTGACGTCGGTGTTCGATGATCCGTCGATCGGATCGTAGAGTATGCAGTAGCTATTGTCGCGGCAGTTGACTGAGTAATGATGCGGCTCGTCCATTTCCTCGGAAATGAGACTGCATACCGGGTAGCCGTGCTCGAAGGCGTCGAGAAAAACCTGGTTGCCCCACTGGTCGAGCTTCTTGACCTTCTCGCCCTGAACATTGGTCGCGCCGGTGTAGCCGAGCTCGCCGCTTAGGCCCGCCGCGGCAAGCTCGCGCGCGATGCGCTTGGCGACTAGCTCGATGCGCTCCATGATGAGCGCGAGGTCCGCGAGCGGTATCGCGGTCGCGCTCTTGGTCATGATATGCCGCGTGAGAGTGATGCCGCCGCTCATCTTTTGCCGCTCCTACAAGGTTCGCCAGGTGCGGCCGTCGGCCGCGATCATCAGGGCCGCTTCGAGTGGTCCCCACGAGCCCGCCGCGTACACTGGAGGATCCATCGGCGACTGTTCCCACGCGTCGAGGATCGGTTGCACGAACTTCCACGCTTCCTCGACCGTGTCGCGCCGCATGAAGAGCGTCTGGTCGCCGACGATCACGTCGTTGAGCAGCGTCTCGTACGCTTCGGGGGTGGAAGTGACGTAGTGAAAATCGACTTTGACCTGCTGCAGCTTGGTCTGCGATCCGGGCACCTTCGACATGATGTGCAGCGCGAGGCCCTCGTCGGGTTGAATCCTGATGGTCAGCATATTGGGCGCCAACGGGGCGCGTGGGTTTGCGTTATACAGGATTCGGGGCACGCTGTTGAAGTAGATTGCAATCTCGCTCGAGCGCTTGGGCAGACGTTTGCCGGTGCGCAGGTAGAACGGCACGCCGGCCCATCGCCAGTTGTCGATCCAGCATCGCAGCGCGACGAAAGTTTCGATTTGCGAGTCGGGCGCGATGTGCTCCTCGTCGCGATAGGCCTTGACCGGCACGCCGCCGATTAGCCCCTCGCCGTACTGCCCGCGCACCACGCGTTTCTCGATATCCTCGTCGCCGAGCGGGCGCAGCGCGCGCAGCACGTCGAGCTTCGCATCGCGCATCGACTCGGCGCCGGTGGTGTTGGGCGGCTCGGTCGCGATCATGCAAAGGGTTTGCAGCAGATGACTCTGCACCATGTCGCGCAGCGCGCCGGCGTGATCGTAATACGCGGCGCGGGTGCCGACGCCCTCGGCCTCGGCCACGGTTATCTGCACGTGATCGACGAAGCGCGCGGTCCAGATGGGCTCGAAGATCGCGTTCGCGAACCGCAACACCATCAGGTTCTCGACGGTTTCCTTGCCGAGGTAGTGATCGATTCTGAAAATCTGGCTCTCGTCGAAATGGCGCGCGAGCTCGGCGTTGATCTCTGACGCGCTCGCGAGGTCGGAGCCGATTGGCTTCTCGACCACGACCCGGGTGAACGGATGCCCTCGCTGCGGCGGATGAATCAAGCCCGCCGCGGTCAGTCCTTCGGAGCAAGTGTCGATGAAGGCCGGCGGGATCGCGAAGTAAAAGGCGCGATTGCCTTCGGTGCCGCTCTCGGCATCGATCGCCTCGCAGCGGCGGCGCAGGTTCTGATAGTCGGCGGCCTCGGTGAACGAGCCGCGATTGAAATGCAGCATCGGCGCGAACTTCGCCCAATGCTCTGTCTCGACTTTGCGGCGCGAGAACTGCTCGATGCCGCTCAGCGCGAACGCGCGATACTTCTCGTCGTCGAGATCCTCCATCGAGAAGCCGAGGATCGCGAACTTGTCGGGCAATTCGCCGTCGAGCGACAGGTTGTACAACGCGGGAATCAGCTTGCGATGACTCAAGTCGCCGGCCCCGCCGAAAATCACCACGATGCATGGCTCGTACTGATTGCGCTCCTTGATCGGATGCAGGTGATTGAGATCGACGCTTCTATTTGCAGCCCCAGCCATAAAATTACTAATCCTCTAAATCTCGCACTTATTCCTTGACCACGCCGTGACCGCCAAATTCGTCGCGCAGGGCGGCGAGCAATTTCTCGCCGAAGGTTCCTTCGCCCTTGTCCGCGCGCGAGCGAAAGCGCGTGAACAGCGCCATCGTGATCACCGGCATCGAGATGTTTTTGTCGATTGCGTCCTGCACCGCCCAGCGGCCTTCGCCCGAATCCTCGACGTAGCCGCGGATTTGCTTGAGGCCCGGATCCTTCTCGAGCGCGTTGGCCGTCAGCTCCAGCAGCCATGAGCGCACCACACTGCCCTGCCGCCACAGATTCGCGATTTTCGTCAGGTCGAGCTTGTAGTCCGACTTGTGCATCGCCTCGAAGCCTTCCGCGTACGCCTGCATCAAGCCGTACTCGATTCCGTTGTGGACCATCTTCACGTAATGACCGGCGCCGTGGCCGCCGACGTGATCGTAGCCGTTGGGCGGCGCCAGCGTCTGGAAAATCGGCTCGTAGCGCCTGAAGATGTCCTTGTCGCCGCCGATCATCAGGCAGTAGCCGAGCTTGAGACCCCAGATGCCGCCGCTGGTGCCCGCATCGACCAGGTGCAGCTTCTTGGCGGCGAGCAGCGCGGCGCGGCGGACGTCGTCGTGAAAGTTGGTATTGCCGCCGTCGATAATCGCGTCGCCGGGCTGGAGCAGTTCCGCCAGTTGGCTAATCGTGCTCTCGGTCGGTTCGCCCGCCGGCACCATCACCCACACGCCGCGCGGGGGCTTTAGCCGGGTGACGAGTTCCTTGAGCGAGCTGACGCCGTCGGCGCCGAAGGTCGAGACTTCCTTGCGTTTCGCATCGTCGAGATCGAACGCAACGATCTGATGATTGTCGCGCCGCAAGCGCTCGACCATGTTCATGCCCATTTTGCCGAGACCAACGAATCCGATTTCCATCAAGCCTGCCTTCCTCTTGGCATCCAAAGATACGATCCGGATTGCGGCCGCGCGGCGGAGATTTGGCATCCGTCACACGCCTCGGCATTCGGCTATCCGGCACCCGATCTAGGCTATTCCAACATCCCGGTTGTTCAAAGACGCGGCCGGAACCGGGAGTGTTCCTAATTTGTGCGCGCTTTTCGTCGGCCTTTCTTGGCTGGGGCGATCAAGGGCACGGTCAGTTTTTCGTATAGGAAGAAGAGGTATTCGACGCGTTGGCGGTCGTTCTCGAAAAGTTGCGGGCGGTAGCAGAGGTCAACCGCGCGGTCCAACTCAGCGTGGGCTTTGACGAGGGCCGGCGGCATCGCCAGCGGGTCATAAAGCTCTCCGAGCGTGGCGTTTGGAAATTCCTTGCGCGCCTCCAGCACCGCTTGCGCGGCAGCTTCCACGGCGGCGCGTTGCTTGGCTCTCGGCGCGTCGGGCCACGGGTAGTTGTTGTAGACGATATCTTTCGAATAACGGAAATCCGACTTCAATCGGCCACAGAGTTGCCGAACCCATGCCATATGCATCGCCGAAGAAAGAATCGCGAAGTCGTAAAGCCTAGCATCGGGAATGAGTAGAGTTTGATCGTTCGCGATTAAGTCAGGGGACACGAATCCAATCGGAACGTACTTTCGCCTCTCCGAAGAAACCCTTGGGATTAATAGGTATTTGGTGTTTGGCTGCGCTATCTGGCAGAAAAGTGTTGGAGTTGCAGCAAACTTTCTTGTTGAACCAGCTTTTGCTTGCAAGGCGAAATTCTTTGACCTTGGCAACGCGCTCAAGAACCAAGGGAAGTTTCTTCAGTTCCGCAGGATTCGCATTCACTAACCAAAGACACCACCTATAGCCACCATTGATAAATTCTTGCGCCCCCGTGTAAGGGCGAAGGAATTTGGCTGCTTCTGGTTCTAGTTTGAGCAGTTCCTCTTGCTCTGAATGTGTGAGAATGAAATGCCCTCCGTCCCGAGGCATACTTCCGAATCGCATTTCCGGAACTGGACATAACGGCGTGCTGCGGTTAGTGAGACAAAAGTCGCTTCCCTCCACCAAGTAAGGGCTGATATTCCTGGCCGGTGTAGCCGTGACTTTCTCGCTGTTCGGATCGTGATCGTAAATCAGCTTGCCGTCAACGTCGAACGCGCCGAAGCCGATGATGACTACGTGAACATGGGCTTTGCCACGGGCTTCGCTTTCCCACGCGAAGGTGCGATGAGCGAAGTGGATTTTAATCCTCCGCGCAAGAAGCTCAGACCAAAGAATGCCTACTTGCTCGCCCTGCGAAATTGAATTCGTGGAAACGAAGCCAACGCGGATTTGCGTTCCTTTTATGTATTCAGAAGCGATGAAGTACCACGCTCCAACGTAGTCCAAGACGCCCACGCCTTTTAGGTCATGAGACGCACCAAGTATGTCGTCCCGTTGCCCTGGCGTCATGTACATAGCGCCGACAAACGGCGGGTTGCCGAGCACGTAGCTACAACTGCTGGGCCGTAGGACTTTAGTCCAATCGAGTCGGAGGGCGTTGCCGCACACGATCTTGGGAGATTTCTTTAGCGGAAGGCGTACGAAATATTGGCCGAAAGCTTCGGAAAGCCGAATGTTCATCTGGTGGTCCATTAGCCACATGGCGACTTCGGCGATTCGCGCCGGCCACTCACTGATCTCGATGCCATAAAAGGCGTCCACGTCAATGAGGGATAGGTGTTGGATGTCGAGATCCCGTTGCGCGCTGTGAAGCAGCTTGAGTACTTCGATTTCTAGCAAACGCAATTCACGATATGTGATGACGAGAAAATTGCCGCAGCCACAAGCCGGGTCGATGAACCGGAGTCCCGCGATTTTTTGGTGGAAGCGTTTGAGTTCGGCCTTGCTGGTTTTGGCGCGCTCGAATTCCATGCGCAGGTCGTCTAGGAAAAGAGAACGGATGACCTTGAGAATGTCACGCTCGTTGGTGTAGTGTCCGCCGATTTGCCGGCGTTCCTTCGGCTCCATTACGGCCTGAAAGAGCGAACCGAAAATCGCGGGCGAGATGCGCGACCAATCGAAGTGGGTGCAAGCGAGCAGGGCATTCCGCATGTCGCTATTAAAGTCGGCAAAGCCGAGATGTTCGGCAAAAAGCTCACCGTTGACGTAGGCGAACGCGGCAAGAGATTCGTCAAGATTTTTCTGGCGCTTGTCGAGCGGCGTATCCAGAACTTCGAAGAGGCGCGCTAGGTGCAGGCCGAGGTCGGAGCCATCTTCAGCGGTGCGATCTTGCAGGTAGAGCTTGAACGATTCGCGTTCGAAGATACCTGTGTCCTCGCCGAAGAGGCAAAAAAGGATGCGGACAAGAAAGCGTTCGAGTTGGTGCCCTGAGTAGCCGCCCGTTTCAAGCGCGTCGTGGAGGCGGCCCATGATCTCGACCGCTTCAATGTTGATCGGGTCTTGTTCCTCAAACTTGTGCTGCTCGTAGCCGGCGATGAACGCGAATTCCCGGATGTGCCGGTGAAATTCAGCCAACGGAAATTCAACGGTAGCCACGCGAGGGTTGTCAAAAGACCGCAACGCGCTTTGGTAATCGGGCTCGAGATCGTGAAGGGCGATCCGAGCAAAATCTGAAACGATGACGTAGCGGGGAATTTCAAGTGTGCGCCCATCGCGCGCGAGGTCCTGGATATAGCGGAACGCCTGCGACTCGGCTTTGCTTAGGTCTTTGCCAAAACTCTTGTGCTCGACGAGCACGATCCCTGACCAGAACAAATCGATGTAGCCGTACTCGCCGGAGATTCTTTTCACTGGCTCTTCAAAACTGGCCACAACGCGACGGCGGATTCCGAAGACCTCGAAGAACTCGTTCCAGAAAGTTTGCTTTTCCGCTTGTTCGCTCTTGGCGCCAGTCCATTCCTTTGAGAAAGCGATCGCGCGATGGCGGATTTCATTCCAGGATAAAGGCATCGACCGATGATAGCAGAAGGGTGCCGCTAACTGAGTGTGGGGCTCTCGCTTCGGAGACCTGCCAGATCATGACCCGGGATCACGCGGCTAGCGGGATTTGACGTCGTCCTCGAGCATTAGATTGCGCAAGTCCTGGCGCTGAAAAACCGCCGCCACCGACCGCGTCAGCGCGACCGACAGCACCTGCCCCGGATCGTCGTAGATTCCCGCTTCGTCCTCCGATCCCAGGCCGAACGAGCCGACCGGCGGGTCGTAGTAGGTATCGTTGGTGCTCCCGGTCCAGAACGGAACGCTGAACGGCGGCTTGTAAATCGACACGTCGAGCGCAATATCGGCGACCGTCCGCCAGATGGGACCGCTCTGACCGCTGGCGCCCTGCGCTTTCTTCACCCAGCATCGCCGAATCCGGCTTTCGAGCACATACTCGGCGGCGTTGGCGATGCCCGGTTTGTAAGTGGTGTCGGTGGACGACGACGCGCTCAAGCCTGCCTCGCCGGCCGAGCGTCCGAGCGCGGCTTGCAGAATAGGGCCGAGCGGCGCGCTGTACAGCCGCTCGGTAACGCTGCCCGCTTGGTCGTCAACGACGCCGATGGCCGGGTCGCCGTTAAGCGGCGGGCCGACCGCGGCCACATCGCGCATGTCGGTGGGTACGAGGATCTGGATGGTCTTTCTCGGGTAACTGTTTTGGTAGCCCTTGACCAGGTACGGATAGTACTCGAGCGTCTCAACCGAGGTCGTCGGCGCGGCAGCGGAGCCACCGCCCTGGTTGACGGTCGAACATCCCACCAGCATCGAAGTCAGAATCCAAACGACCGTGGCGAGGAGCGCGATTCGGATTCTGACGGTCGGCTGGCTCCCCACGACTGGCGCGGCCTCTTATCGATTCGCCGCCTGGGCTCGCTCGCGGAAGAGGAACAGCGTGCCGCCCACCTCGAGCCGGTCGCCGCTCTTGAGCGCGTAGCGGCCCGCCACCGGCTGTCGATTGATGAAGATCTGGCCGCCGGTCGGACTGATGACGAAATTTTTGCCCTCGCGCCGGATGATCGCATGGCTGCCGAGCACGCTCTGATCGCCGAACAATCCGATGTCGCTTTCCTCGGCGCGCCCGATAGTCATGACGCCCTTGAGCAGCGGATACTCGCGGCCCTCGCGCGCGTTGCGGCTCTGGCTGCGCACGACCATCAGCCAGCCGCGCTTGAGCAGCTCGCCCACCAGCCCGATGAAGAATCCGATCAGCGCGCCGAGAATAATTATCGCGATCGCGCGTCCGAACGCCTGCGGAAAGGTGGTCGTCAGGCTCTGGTAAAAGAATCCGCCGACCGCGCCGCCGAGCACGCCGCCGATAGCGCCATTGCGCCGCCGCGCCGCCGATCCCGAGGCCGAGCCGACGCCGAGTCCGACCGCGATTCCAAGCACGCCCCATCCGAGGATGCGGCCGTTGAGTCCGCCGAGGATGTCGAATGCAAATTCGCCTATCAGCAACCCCGCCGCTCCACCGATAGCGCCGATAACGCCGCCGAGCACGAATCGGCGCGCCGCCTGGCGCAGCTGGCCGACGCTGAGCGTTTCGATCGAGGCGAGGAACGCGCTGATCAGCGCGCCGATCAGCGCGCCGAACAATATGTCGCGGCCGTAAACCCAGCGGATGCCGAGGATTGTCTCCGCGAGGCCCCACGCGGCGAAGCCGCCGAGCGCGCCGGCGGCCGCATAGAAGAGAAGTTTTTCGCGGGAAACGTTACTCGCCATATGCAACCCTCAGCATTACGCGTGCATAGGTCAGGTTCAAGCGGAATTCTCTCGGGCGACGTTCGGACGGAGATTCACGGCGTCAGGTCCACGTCGGGCAGGTGGAGCGGCAGCCCGCAGGTGCCGCATTGCTGCGAGAATAATCCGAGCGGCCCGCCCCCGAAGTAGTTGCCGTCGCATCGCGGACACTTGAAGGAAAGCAGCTTCGAGATATTGAGAATGCTCAGAATCAGCGCGACCCCAGTGCCTGAGATCGCCCACTTAAAGATTGTGAAAACGATGTCGCGATAGCCGATGAAATACGCGACGGCCGCGCCCGCGACTAACCCCGCAAAGAACGTGCTGACGTAATAGAACTGGCGTTGCGCGAGCGCCATGCTCGCCAGCTCGGCACGATCCTCAGCCGTGATAATCGGCGGAGGCGGCGGCGGTATTCCCGCATCTTCGAGCAGGTCCATTTGTCAGTCCACCTGCCGGTTTAGTCGCGGCCGCCCGCCTGCTCTCACTGTGACGAACTCGTGCGGGTCTGTCTTATTCACTGGGGTGCAGGGGTCACCCCTGCTAATTGGTCCGGGCAACCCAGGTCCCGCGCTCGCCCGACGGGGTCGATTCGAAGGTGCCGCTGATCTGATCGCTGCGGCGCTGGCCTTCGAAATAGTACGTCTCGGTGCCGTACGGGACCTGGAATTGAAGCTGGTTGCCGCGCACGAATCCGTCGATCGAAGTCGAGCCGAAGCCCGACTGATGGATCACCAACTCGCCCTGCAGGAAGCCGTTGGGCTGGGGACGCAGCCGCAGATCCATCTCCGGATTGCCGCCGCTGCGCAGCCCGCTGATAGTGCCGGTCGCGATCGTCGGCCCAAGCAGGCCGGCGCCGGACGGGCTGCCGCCCACCGAGCTGCCGATCGCTCCGCCACCGCTGCCCGGATACGAGGCGTAGGGACTTGGGTTGGCGTCGGCGACCACTTCGAATCTCTTCGCGTCGAAATACTGGCCGTTCAAATAAAAATTAACCGTGTAGGTTCCCGGCAGAAACGCACCGCCGCGCGAGTTGCCGACGCGCCCGCTGAAGGTCACCGTCTTCATGTTGGGCGAGACCGGCTGATAATCGTTGACGCTGCCGAGCGTGCGCCCGTCGGGCCCGATGTACGCCGCATCGACCCGGTACTGGCCGGGCTCGAGCTTGTACAGCCGGTTCTCGAAGTTGACCTGCCAGCCGACGAACAGCACCTTCGACACGCTGAAGGAATCGGTCGCGCCCGACAGCGCGGTGCCGGTCTTGGTGGTGTTGAGAAAGTTGATGCTGCGAAGTTGCAACGGCTTGGCGCGCCGCTCGTCGATCATCGCGAGCTTGCGCGCTTCTTCATCGCGCGCGCGCTCCGCGGCCTTTGCCGCTGCGGCCGCCGCCGCTTCCGACGCAGCCGCCGCCTTCTTCGCGCTCAGGTCCTGGTTGACGATGAAGCTTTCCTGCGTGAGCACCTTGTCGTCGGAGTAGAGCGCCACCTTGTAGGTGCCGGGCGGCTTGTCGGTCATCGTCGGCATCAGCGCAACGCCGCTGAAGTCGGCGGTTTTCTGCGCGGGCCCGATAAAAATATTGGTGTCGCTCGTCGCGATCTGAAGTCCGTTGGGATCGTAAAATCGCGCCTCGACTTTTTCGTCGCGCCCTTCCAGTCCCGCCAGCAGGTTCTTGAAGGTCGCGGTCCATTTCAGGTAGCGCGCGTTGGTCAGGTCGGTGTCGTTGAATTGCGATTGCGGCGGCGCCAGCGCGTTGCCCTCGCGGGTCGAGAGCGCCAGCGTCATCGAGTTAAACTCCAGCGGATTCTCGCGCGCCTTGGCCAGCAATTCCTCGTGCTTCCACGGCAGCCCATCAAACAGCGGCTTCAGCCCGAGCCGCAGTTGCAGCTCGGGATTGGAGTAGAGGTAGGTGCCGCCGAACGCGGCGCCAGCCAACACCAGCAGAAAAATCACCAGGCCGATCGAGCGGCTCACACGGCTGCGCGGCTTGCCATAGTCCAGCGGCGGCTCGTCGTATGCGAATTGCTGATCGAGTTGCGTCAGCCCGCCGGTGCCGCTGGTCGAGCTCACGCGCGCGCTGTCCAGCCCGCGTCCGTAAAGCATCATGTCGCGGAATTCCTGGATGCGGCCGGGGCGCCCGTCCATCTCGTACGAGAGCGCGGCGTCGATGGCGCCGGCAAGATTGCTCGACACGCCCGGACGAAGATCGCGCACCGGTGGAAAGCTGAAGGGCGGGAACTTTTCCGGATCGCGCCCGGTCAACACGTAATGCAGCGTCGCACCCAGCGAATAAATGTCGCTGCGCGGATCGACCATCCCCTGGTACTGCTCCGGCGGCGCGAAGCCGAGCGTGCCGATCATCGTGCCCTTGCGCGCCGCCTTGAACAGCCGCGCGATTCCGAAGTCCACCAGCACCACCCGCCCGCTCGAATTGAGCATTACGTTGGACGGTTTCATGTCGCGGTAGATGATCGGCGGGATCAGCCCGTGCAGGTACGCGAGCACGTCGCACAACTGGCGCGCGATATCGATCACCAGGCCTTCGGCGAAAGGCTCGCCGCGCACCGCGAGTTCCTCCTCGAGGTTGCGCCCCTCGACATACTCCATCACCAGGTAATGGCGGTTGGCGAGCTCGAAGCGATCGGTGATCGCGGGAATCGCCTGATGCTTCAATTGCGCGAGGGTGTCGGCCTCGCGCGCGAAATAGTCGTTGGCTTCGATTCGCTGCGCCTGATCGATAAAGTGATCGACCATCTCTTTGATCGCGCACGGACGATTGGCCAGGCGCTGGTCGTTGGCCAGGTACACCATCCCCATCCCGCCGCCGCCGAGCAGCCGCCGGATTTGGTAGCGGCCCTGGAGCGTAGTGCCCGCTTCGAGCGGTCCCGTATTCGGCTGCGGCGAATCTTTGGGTGAGGTGGCCATTGGTTATTCGCTGGCGCGATGCTCGCGCCTAGCTCGCATAGACTACGATCACTGAAATGTTATCGGTACCGCCGCCGGCGTTGGCCGCGACGATCAATTCGCGCGCCGCGTCGAACGGATCCGCGTTGCGCCCCAGGATGTCGGCAATCTCCGGGTCCATCACGTGCGCCGTCAGCCCGTCGCTGCACAGCATCAGCTTGTCGCCGCGCTTGAGCTTCAGCGCAATCGCCTCGGCGCCCGCCGGTCCGCTCTGGCGCGCGCCGAGCGAGCGCGTGATCACGTTCTTATGCTCGTGCGTATGAGCTTCCTCGGCGGTTATCTGCCCGATCTCGACCAGTCGCTGCACCAGCGAATGATCCTTTGTAATCTGGCGCAGCGCCGCGCCTTCCATCAGATAGCCGCGGCTGTCTCCGACCCACGCCACCGCGGCATCGGTGGGGGTAACTAATGCGCAAACCCCGGTCGAACCCATCCCGCGCGACTCCGGATGACTCGCCACATATTCGATAATTTTAGAATTCGCTTCTTCGAGGGCGCCCGTCAGCAGCTCCGCTCCGTTTTTAACTTCTCCACGTGCGGCATCGAGCCGACTCTCAATGTAACTCCGGATTGTCTGAACGGCAATCGCCGAAGCGACTTCGCCCGCCTCCGCCCCGCCCATCCCGTCGGCCACGACATACAGATGACTCTGCGCCGGCTCGACCATCGAGTCGCGCGTGTACTCCACCGCCAGCACCGAGTCCTCGTTATGCTCGCGCACGCGGCCGACATCGGTCATCGCCGCCGCGCGCAGCCGAATCGCGCCGCCGAGTGCAATCAGCTCGGCCTTCAGCTCGTCGATCGTCGGCCATCGATCCCTCGGGTTGAAAGCGATCGCGCGGCGAATCGCGTTCTCCAGCCGCGGCGTCATCACGTGCGGCGGATAGAATTGCACCGGACCCGCCTCTTCGCGCCAGCTCTCGCTCGGAATCCGCGCGCCGGTCAGCCAGGTGTAGAGAATCGCGCCGGCGGAAAAAATATCGGCGCGCTTGTCCACTTTCTTGCCGCGATAAATCTCGGGCGCGGTGTAACCGTCGTTGAATATCGGCTCGCTCTGAAGCTCGTTGTCATTGCTGACGTAATCCAGGCCCGTCAGCTTGATTCGCCCGTCCTTCGCGATCGCGATCGATTCCGGACAGATGTCATTCAGACGCAGGGCACGGCGATGCACGAACGAAATCGCCTGGCAGATCTGCACCGCGGCCGCGATCGCTTCCGGCTCGCTCATCTTCTGTGAACCGCGCCGCAGCGGTTTTAGTTCCTCGTCGGCGTAAACCAGGTACACGCGCCCGTTGTCGGCGAAGCCTTCGGTCGCGCGCTGAAACGCGGGATGGCTGACTATCTGCGACAGTGCGAGCACGCGCCCGAAGACCTCGCCGAGATCGTCACCGAACGCCGGCGATTCCTCCTGATGCGCGCCGTCTTCGCTCGCGGAATCATCCCGGGTTTCGACCACGACCGCCGCTTCCGCCGCCTCGCTGGCTTCATCGGGCGATGCGCTCTCGGCGGCCTCGACGAGCGCAGTGGCCGCAGGACTCGCTTCCGCTGCGACCGCCGAGTCGGTGCCTTCGCCCGACGGATCGACGCTCGACAACACCGGCGCAATCGATACGGGCGGCTCCGGCGATGGCGCCGCAGTGCCGTTGGTCTGCGCAGCGAGCGGTTTCAGCTCCGCGGTCTTCGCACTGGGACCATTGGGATCTTCGGCTGGCACCGGCGCCGGCTTCGGCGTCTCGGCCACCGGCGCCTGCTCGGCAACTTCTTGCGCCGGACTCGGGCCGAGGCGCTCGCGCAATCCGATCGAGTCGGTCTTGCCGTCGCGAACGCGTTTTGCGCTATAGCGATTTTCGATCGACGTCTGACTCGTCAGCGCGACGATCTCGATTCCGTTTTTCAGTGACGCGCCCGCGGTCAGCGGCGTCGGCCGCGTCGGCGACGATTGGCCCCCGGCGGCGGCCGCCTTCGACAGCCCCTGGCCGCATCGATCGCAGAACTTCGCGTCATCGGGCGCTTCCTGGCCGCATTCGGGACACCTGATCATGCGCCGCTAGCCTCTCCGAAACTGCAATATAGCACCGCCAAGCACCACCTGGTCACGATCCTTCAATTTGTAGAGCTGGTCGCGCCCGAGCTTGCCGCGCCCCGCCACGTAAGTGCCGTTAAGACTGCCGAGGTCGCGGATAAAGTAGTCCGCGCCGCGCAGCACGATCTCCGCATGCCGCCGCGACACCCGTTCGCCGCCGTGCGCGAGCGTCTTCAGATCGATATCGAGCTTGTCGGTGGCGTCCTGCGATCGTCCGATCACCGTGCGCATCCCGAAAATGCCGAACTCGATCTCGTCGCCGCGCGAAACCAGCCTGGCTGGCGCGGTCGATATATCGGCGGCGCCGTTGTGCTGGAACAGTCCCGCCGCTCCCGGGCCGGTCGAAATGGGTGGCGAGTAATTTCGCGACGCGGACGAGCGCGACCCGGTCCGCGACTTGGTGTCCGCTTGCTGCGCTTCACCGGTCGAGCCGGCGCGCGACCCGAACGGCGACGGCGCCGCCGGCGGATTCAGCTCCCTGGTCTTCGCGGTCGATGACGTACTCGGCGCACTCGCCGACAGCGCCTTGATCCGGCGCTCGATAATACTGCG
This sequence comes from uncultured delta proteobacterium, assembly GCA_963717005.1. Taxonomy (GTDB): domain Bacteria; phylum Desulfobacterota; class Binatia; order Binatales; family Binataceae; genus Binatus. Next base: position 776,942 of record OY970324.1, on the reverse strand, counting down.
CGCCTTGCCGCCGAGCTCGATCGCTTTCTTGATCTGCGGTCCGACGATCTTCGCCGCCGTGCTGCCGGCGCCGGACGCGCCGCCGCCGCTCTTGATTCTCTCCGCGACCGGCTCGTTCAGCACGATCGTCGGCATCGTGGATTGCGGCGCGGGCTTTGATACCGCCGACTTCCACGGTGTCATCGGCCGTGAATCGGGCGACGGCGCATTCGAATTGCCGAGGACAACGGTCGATTGCGTGGAACCCGGACTCGGCATCCGCGCGCCGGCGGCGGCCGCCACTCCGAGGCTTCCGCTCAATCGCCCCGACCGGTTGTCGGGCGGCGGCTCGGGCAGCGCGCGCTTCATCTCTTTGGCCGACGCCGGCCGCTTGGTCACGTCCTGTTCGAGCGCGCGCATGATCGTGTCGGCGGTCTTGACCGAAACTTCGGGTGCGAGCGCGCGCAGCGGAGGAAAGCTGAACGGCGGCTCGAGCTGCGGATCGCGTCCGCTCAGCAGATGATGCATCGTCGCGGCGAGCGAATATAAATCCGAGCGCGGCTCGACCTTGCCCATGTACTGCTCGGGCGGCGCGTAACCGACCGAGCCGATTTGCGTGCCGCGGCCGCCGGGCGGCAGGAAGCGCGCGATCCCGAAATCTATCAGCATCGCGCGGCCGTCCTTGTCGATCATGATATTGCCGGGCTTGAGATCGCGATAAATTATCGGCGGCTTCTGCCCGTGCAGAAAGTCCAGCACGTCGAGCATCTGCCGCGCCCATCGCAGCACCTTGTCCTCGGCCAGCTTGCCTTTGGGCCCGAGCTTGTCGAGCACATGCTGCAAATCGCCGCCCGCGACAAACTCCATCACCAGGTAGTGGCGCGAGTTCTCGGCGAAGTGATCGATCAGCGTGGGAATCCCCGGATGCGACAAGCGCGCGAGCACGTTGGCCTCGCGCGTGAAATCCTCGATCGCTTTTTTTTCCTGGATTCCGTCGCCGACGATCATCTCCTTGACCGCGACCGGCCGGTGCGCCAGCCGCGTGTCATTGGACAGGTACACGCGACCCATCCCGCCGACGCCGAGCACCTTCTTGACCCGGTAGCGACCGTCGAGCAGATGGCCCTCGGTGAGTTCCTCACCCGCATTCATCGCGATTTTCTACAGCCCTCCCTGACTTCCGCGCACGCTGCGTACGTCCCGGTGCGACTGGAGGGAATGACGGCTCAAGAGATCGGTTCTACCACCAGCTTTAAGAATGTTTTGCCGATAATCACTTCGTCGCCCGACTTGATCTCGGCGGGACTTCCCGGCGACAGCCGCGGCTGGCGGTTCACGTAGGTGCCGTTGAGACTGCCGATGTCCTCGATCGTTATTTTGCCGCCGTCAATTCGTATCAACGCATGCTTGCGCGAGATCTTCGCTTCGGGATCGTCGGCGTCGAGATCCACTTCGGGAAACGATCCCGTCTCCGGATCCCATCTGCCCACCAGGTTGTTGCCGTCTTCGAGCGGGAACTCCTGGCCCTTGCGCGGGCTGCCGCGGACGATAGCGAGCTTGGCCTTGAACGGCACGCCGGCCGCGGCGGTCGCCGCGGGTGCGCTCTCAGGCGCCGCCTCGGGTTTGATCTCACCGGTTGGCGCTTCGGACTTGGGCGCCTCGGCCGCCGGAGCTTCCGCCGCGGCGGCGGGTGTCCCGTCGGTGCTTTCGGCGGGAGCAGCGGCCGGCGTTGCTTCAGGAGCCGCAGCGGCAGGAGCCGCAGCGGAACTGCCGGCCGCGGCCGCGAGCTTCGCGCCGCATCCGTCGCAGTAATCAAGTCCGTCCATATTTTCGTAGCCGCATTCGCCGCATTTGATCATGGTCTAAGTCCTCGCAAGTGAGTTCGATGTATCGGTTCCGTGCCGTTCACCAACCTAAATCATTTTCCGTCTTTATTCTGGAATTCCTTCAACGCTTCCGGATCGAGCATCTGGGTTTTGCGCACCACCGCCTGCGCCTGCAGCAAGGTGGTCTTGGCCGCCTTGGTCTGCAGCGTCTGCGTCTTCTTGATCTGATCGATCAAGCCCGACAGCGCCTGCGTCGCCTTGACGTTGCCCATCCGCTGCGTGCCTTGCAGCGCGTTGCCGAGCAGGCGCGTCGCGCGATCAACGTTGCCCGCCTTGAGCTCCTCTTCCGCCTTCGCCTGCAGCTTGGCGATCGATACCTGGTCCACCAGGTTCATCACGCGCCCGTTGCGCTTGCTGGTCAGCGTGCGGTCGAGCGTGTAGTCGCAGGTCAGATCGCACGACACCGTATTCTCGGCGCCGCCCGGAACTTCATAATGAAAAGTGCTCTGCAGAATTCTGACCTGCCCCGGCTTGCGCGGCGGCAGCACCAGCGTCAGCAGCACCGAGCCGGGCACCCCGGCTTGCAGGTCGCCAATCTCGTAGCCGATTTTGCGATCCTCGCCGACCAGCGGCGTGCCGAGCACGTAAATTTCCGGCGACGCGCGAAACGCTTCGCGCACCTGCACGCCCTGCGATAGCGTCACCTCGATGCGCCCGTTGCGCAGGCTGACCGATCGCAGGCCCTCGAGCTCGTCCTCGAAGATACCGGGAATCTCGGCCGGGTCGCCGATGAAATGATATTTGCCGTTGGAATCCTGCGCGAGCCGCTGCAGGAGTTTCTCGTTGAACTCGACCCCGACGCCCATCGTCGAGAACGAAATCTCGCCGCGATTCTTCTCGACCAGGTCGATGCATGCGGTCTCTTCGTAAGTCTGCCCGTCGGTCAGCACCAGCACGCGATTGAGGCGATCGGGACTGAGATTTTTCTTGACCTCCTCGATCGCCGCGCGCATGCCAAGGGCCATCTGCGTGCCGCCGCCGATTTCGAGCAGATCGATATCGTCGATCGCGCGCTTGACCGCGGACTTGTCGCGCGCCGCCTCGGGCGTAATAAGCACCTTGGCTTTGTCGGCAAACGCGACTATCGAAACCTTGTCGTCCGCCGTCAGGTTGTCGGCGAGGAACTTGACCGCCTCGGTAACGAATTCGAGCCGCCGCTCGTCGTACATCGATCCCGAACGATCTATCACCACGCCAAGATTGAGCGGCAGACGGCTGCCCCCGCCCGCGCCTCCTGCGCCACGGGCGACCGCCTCGAGCAGGACGTAGAGTACGAAGTTTTCCGCGCTGGAGAGCACATGCTCGCTGCTCGCCAACGCCTCGAAGCTAAGCGGATCGGCCATTCGTCAATCTCCCGACGTTAATTGTAGATTCAAGCTGCGAGCCTTGGCAACCGACCAATTAGGATACGAAGCGAACACGGGGAAACCAAGCCCCTAAGTAGCAATCCCGTAACTATAAGGACGTTGCGCCGGTGAATACAGATACAAGCCCGCGAAACCTGAGAGCAAAATGACGTCCTCGTCATTTTGCGATTAGCTGGGTGCAGAGGTCACCCCTGCCCAGGGAGGCGCGGAACCCACGGTGGGTTCCGCATTCAATCAAGTGATTTACCCTTCCCTCGCCGCGCTGGATGCCCTCCGCGAAAAAGCGTAAGAGATTAAGCGCTATGTCCTTAAGAGCTAAATGCGCTATCGCCGGGCTCGGTCAGACCCGGATGGGTAAAAACTTCGATCATCCCGGACCGGTCGGCTTCGCCGCCGAGGCCGTCAATCTCGCCCTCGAGGACGCCGGCCTGCAACGCTCCGACCTCGACGGCCTGCTGGTCAACCCCGGCATCACCTGGTTCAACAATCCGATGGCTTCCACGACGCTGCAGAACGCGATGGGCATCCGCGACCTGCGCCTGACCGCCACGATGAACCTCGGCGGGGCGACCGCGGCCGCGATGATCATGCATGCCGCGCAGGCTATCGACGCCGGGATGGCCGAAGTCGTCGCATGCGTATTCGCCGACGCTCCGCTGCGTCCGCCGTCGCCGAACAAGGGCGATGCGGCGTCGGGGTCGGCCGCCTCCTACGGCTTTGCCCAGGGTGTGAACGCGCACTACGGCCTGTTCGGCGTCAACGCCCAGTATGCGTTCGTCGCGCAGCGCCACATGTACAAGTACGGCACCACCAACGATCATCTCGGCGCCGTCGCGGTATCCGAGCGCGATTGGGCCCTTCTTAACCCCGCCGCCCAGTTCCACGACGCCCCGATGACGCTGGCCGACTACCACGCCTCGCGATGGGTGGTCGAGCCGTTCCATCTGTACGATTGCTGCCTCGTATCCAACGGCGGTCTGGCGGTTATCGTGACCTCGGCCGAGCGCGCCAAGACGCTCAAACGCCCGCCGGTTTATATATTGGGGATGGGGCAGGGGCATCCGGGGGGCGACCCGCTCGAGACTCTCGTCTCCGGCGCGCCTATCGCCAAAGAGACCGCCTTCAAGATGGCGGGAATCAAGCTCGGCGACATAAATTTCTGCGAACTCTACGACTGCTACACTTTTACCGTGATCGTAACGCTCGAGGACTACGGCTTCTGCAAAAAAGGCGAGGGCGGGCCGTTCGTCGCGAGCGGCGCGGTCGCACCCGGCGGCGCGCTACCGGTCAACACCGGCGGCGGCCAACTGAGCTCCTTTTATATGTGGGGGATGACCCCGGTGGCGGAGGCGATCGTGCAGATGCGGGGCGATGGAGGGCGGCGGCAGGTGGCAAAACACGACGTTGGACTCGTTTCCGGCAACGGCGGTATCCTAGCTACACATTCAACCCTCGTGCTGGGTTCACAGCCTTAGCATTAGCGGCGAGTCGCGCTGTCACTGCCTGTGCTGTGATATAGTGTCGTTTCAATCATTTTGACCACCGGATCGTCTAACTTATATATAAGTACAACTGCGATGCCCGAAATCAGCAAACCCATCCCAGCCATCACCCCCGACATGCGCGAGTTCTTCGAGGGTGCACGCGCCGGCCGCCTGATGGTCCAGAAGTGCGACAGTTGCGGGACGCTCCGGTTCCCTGCCCACGACCTTTGCTCGAAGTGCAACTCGACCGCCTCGCGATGGGTGCCGGTGAGCGGACGCGGCGAAGTGTTTAGCTTTAATATTATGCATCAGCTCTATCACCCGGGGTTCGCCAAAGAGGTTCCCTACGCGGTCGTGATGGTCGAACTCGAAGAGGGATGCAAATTCGTCTCGAATCTGCTCGGCGTCAAGCCGCACGACATCAAGTGCGGGATGCCGGTAGAGGTTACCTTTGAAAAACTCAACGATGAAGTCACGATGCCTAAATTCCGGCTGCGCGCCGCGAAATAATCCGTCGGGACTGAATCAGGATTAAGCAAATCAAATATGTTGTCGCTCGATAAAAAATATTTCCAGCGGCTCATCGAGAGCTCGCCGGACATCATTATTGCCGTCGATAAAAGCGGCACCGTGAACTATTACAACGACGGCGCCCGCACCAGCCTCGGCTACAGCTCCGAGGAAATCATCGGCGAGGGATGCAGCCGCATCTATCCGTCGCTCGACGAGGCCCGCCGCGTGATGAAGGCGATGCGCGCGTCGGTCGATAAGGGCCGTATCGCCAGCTTCGAGACCGAGTTCCGCAACAAGGCCGGTGAAATCATCCCGGTCATGATCACCGGCACGCTTATCCACGACGACGACGGCAACGAAATCGGCTCGATTGGCTTCGCCCGCGACATCCGGCGCATGCGCCATGCGCAGCAGCTCGCGACCGCCGGCGAAATCGCCGTCAGCCTAGCCCACGAGATCAACAACCCGCTCGAATCGATCACCAACAACCTCGAGCTGCTCTCGCAAAGCCTCGAGACGCACCTGACCGACGCCGAAAAAGTCGTCGAGAACGAACGCCTCGACTCGATTCGCAGTTCCATCGAGCGCGTGCAGGCTATCGTCCGCCGCCTCGACGAGATGACCCGCAAGGGCGAGTACGAGACCCGCGACTATCTCGCCGGCAAGCGGATGGCCGACCTCGCGCCGCGCGACGATGCCAAAGTGCATACCCGGCCGCATGACGCGCCGCATACCGATCAGTCGCCGCTGGCCGGGATGTCGATCCTGGTGCTCGACGACGATACCGCGGTCGTCAATTCGATGGCCGACCTGCTGCGCGCCGAAAAATGTACCGTGTACTGCGCGACGCGGCCGTCGGCCGCATTCGGAATCCTGCGCAACGTCAAGCTCGACGCCGTCATCTCCGACGTTGTAATGCCCGAGATGGACGGTTACGATTTCTATCTCAAGGTCAAGGAGGACATGCCGCAGTTGCCGGTGATCCTGATGACCGCGTACTACTACGACAAGGATCACATCCTGAAGCGCTCGCGGTTGCGCGGGCTGGAAGGCGCGCTGTTCAAGAAGCCGGTAAATCCCGGCAAGCTGCGCGCGATGCTGTTGCAGCTCCGCCAGAAAGCGGCCACCGAGAAGGCGGAAGCGAAGGCCGCCGCGATTGCAGCGAAGACCGCGCTCGCCACAGTAGAATCCACGCCAAAACCAATCCCCCAGTCGTGATCTGGCTCAAAATCTTGTTCCCCTTCCCGCTCGGGAACGGGGTAGGGGTTAGGTTTGCTGCGCATGCCCCTCGGTGATCGTTTTGTGTCATTCTGAGCGCAGCGAAGAATCCCGGTCTTTCTGGATGCTTGCCAACGCACCCCAACCACGGCGCATGCGAGGATTCCTGCGCGGTCAAATCCGGGATTCTTCGCTGCGCTCTGAATGACACAAGAATGAAATCGCGACGCCGCAAATCACCATCGCGCAGCTCGAAGCGGCTCGTCGCGCGCACGTTTCCGATCATCGAACACGATCCTTCGCCGACCGCGATCATCGAGCCGAGCCGCGTGTACAAACGCATCGACGTGCCCAGGCATTGCGTGCTCTGCTTTTTCCAGGACGTGATCGACGAGCTGGTCCGTAATGGCGCCCGCATGATTCACGCTGAACGCTGGGAGACCGGCAACCATCCGATTTACGAAATGGATTTCAACGGGCGGCGGCTCGCCGTGATGCATCCGCGGGTCGGCGCTCCGGTCTCGGCGGCGATGCTCGAGTTGATGATCGCGCTCGGCGCGCGCAAGTTTATCGCATGCGGCGGCGCGGGCGTGCTCGACTCGAAAATAGCGGTCGGCCATATCATCGTGCCGAACTCCGCGATTCGCGACGAGGGCACGTCGTATCATTACCTCCCACCGTCGCGCGAAGTTGCGCCGCATCCGCGCGCCCTGGCGGCGATCGAAAAAACCCTGCGTCGAAACGGGATGGAATATATCGTCGCCAAGACCTGGACCACCGACGCGATTCTGCGCGAGACCCGCGCCCGGATGCTCGCGCGCAGGCGCGAGGGATGCCTGACGGTCGAGATGGAAGCGGCGGCGTTCTTTGCCGTCGCGCAATTCCGCCGCGTCCAGTTCGGCCAGATTCTCTACGGCGGCGACGACCTCGCCGGCGACGACTGGGACCCTCGCAACTGGAACCGCCATCAAATCCGCGAGCGTCTGTTCACGCTCGCCGCCGAAGCCTGCCTCAGCATGTGATCTACTTCGCCAGCGTGATCCCGAACGGCCCGCTGTTTGAGTTTGCCGGACTCTCGGTCGCGACCGAGCCGACGAAACAGGGAGGACCGGGGGCGCCCGCGCAGGTGGGATTCAGCGAGAACTGACTTACCGTTCCCGCGTTTTGATTGGTGGTGTAGAGGAACGCGTTCTGCGGATCGACCACCAGGTCGGTCGGCGCACTCACGTTGCCGCTGCCGAACGCGACCGGTATGACCGGATTGCCCGGAGAGGTTAGCTGGAACGACCACAAGGTCGAAGCGCCTTGGTTCGCGGTGAAAACGTAACCGATCGCGCCGACCGTCGCATATCCAATTCCGATCGGCACGTTGGCCGAATTAACCGACGGTTGCGTTACAAAGAACGCCAACTGACTCGCGATGGTTTGAATTACCGACAGCACTCCCGCGCTGAGATCCGTCACGTATATGTATGAGCCGGAAGGATCGATCGCGATAAAGCCGGGAGCGCCGGCCGACACGCCGAGGTCTAAGATTGGCGTTCCTACTATGCTGAGCGCGCCGCCGGCGCCAACCGAGTACCAATAGACCAATCCGGACCCGTGGTCCGCGACGTAAACATTTGATCCCGTCGAATCGACCGCGATTCCGAACGGGCTCGTGAATCCCTTGACCTGGCCATTGTTCTTGAGCTGCCCGGTGCTGCTGTTGATCCCGTACGTCGTAACCGTGCCGTTGCCCGCAACCCCGTTGCCCGCGCCCGTCACCCACATGAAAGTCCCCGTGCTATTGATCGCAATCTCGTCGGGCGCCGTCCCGCTACCGTTGCTGACCGACGCCGGCGACAGCGGTGTCAACGTGCCGTTGGTCGGATTGATCGAGAACTGGTAAATCTTGTTGTCGGCGTTGTTCGCCACGTAGAGGAAACTGCCGCTCGGCGCCGCCACGACCCCCTTCGGTCCCTTCTTCCCACCCGCCATCACCTGGCTCTTAAACTTGAGCACGCCGGTCGTAGTATTGCGCGTGAACGACGACACCATGCCGTCATTGAAGTTGGTCACGAACGCCAGCGCACCCGTACCCGCCGTCGGCGTCGAGGTCGGAGTGTTGGAACCGCTGTTGACCGGCGTCAGCAGTCCGCTGTTGCCGCACGACACCGTATTCAGAGTCGCCGCAAGAATCACGACCGCCGGAATCAGCCGAATTATGTTCTTGAGCACAATGCGTCCCGACCAAGCGCGGCTGATTCTCTGCTGTGTGCCCATCCGATCCCCTTTCCGGCCATTCCGGTCCAAAGAAAACCAATAGTGTGGTGATTATCACAAACCGTACGCCGCATCGAACCGAAAGGGTTCACCCGTCAGGCGCCAATGCTTGACAGCGCACTGCCTTCGGACGGAAACCCAGATTGATGCCGATCACCTTCCGACGAGCGACCGACGACGACGCGCTCCAAGTCGCGACCGTGTATATCGCCTCGCGCCGTGGCGCTGCCGCATATCTGCCGACGGTCGGCACCGACGACGAGATTCGCGCCTTCGTGATCCATCAGATGGTGCCGGAGCGCGAGACCTGGGTCGCCGAGGATGCGGGCCGAATCGTCGCGGTGCTGACGCTCCACGGCGACGACCTCGATCAATTTTACGTCGCGCCTGGCGAGCAGCGTCGCGGCGTCGGCGATGCGATGCTCGTGCATGCCAAGCGTCTTCGTCCGGCCGGTCTTCAGCTCTGGGCGTTTCAGCGCAACGCTCCCGCGCGCCGCTTTTACGAAGCGCGCGGCTTTGTCGCAAAAAAATTTACCGACGGCGCCACTAACATGGAGCGCGAAGCCGACGTGCTCTACCAATGGAGGCCGTGAATAGTGAACGCGAAAAATTGCAAATTTCCTCAAAGGAGCTGATGCGATGGCGCCAAAAATCGATCTCAACAAAGTTCCAAAGTTTTCCGAGCTGCCGATCAAGCCTGACAAGCCCAAAGAATCGTCGTGGGGCGTGTTCGGCGACGACGACGAACTCGGATGCCTGAATTTCCTGACGCCAGAAGGCGTGATCGACGCCGCCCGCCTGGTGCGCAAGGGCTCGGTCTTCCGGCTCGACACGAAAATCAACTACGCCAACCCGCCGCTGTTCGCGCGGCGCCCCGCCAAGCACAACATCATGAGCTTCGAGAGTTTCGGCCTGCTCGGTTTCGACGACTCGCTCGACAGCTACAACACACAGGAGGGCAGCCAGTGGGACGGCCTCGCACACGTCGGCAGCCCGCGCTACAAGGCATTTTATAACGGCGTGAAGTCGAGCGAGATCAAGGACGGGCCGGCCGGCCGCCTCAGCATCCACAAATGGGCGAATAAATTTGTCGGCCGTGCCGTACTATTAGATGCGTTCCGCTACCGCATCTCGCACCGCCGCTCGATCGATCCGCTCAAGTCGGAAAAGTACAGCCTCGACGATCTGAAAGAGACCGCCGTCGCGCAAGGCGTCGAGCTGAAGCCGGGAACGATCCTCCTGATTCGCACCGGATGGATGCAGGCGTATCTCGCGGCCTCGCCCGAGGACAAAGCGGCGATGGCGCCGCTGGACGGGCTCAAAGCCTGCGGCATCGACGACAGCCGCGAAATGGTGGAATGGTTCTGGGACAATCGCGTCGCCGCCGTCGGCACCGATTGTCCCGCGGTCGAGCCGTGGCCGTGGGATTTCAAGAACGAGGGCGCGCTGCACTACCGCACGCTATGCCTGCTGGGCCTGCCGATCGGCGAGCAGTTCAATCTCGAGGAGCTGGCAACCGATTGCGCCGCCGACAAGCGCTACGAATGCATGCTGGTGTCGGTCCCGATGAACCTGGAGGGCGGCATCGCATCGCCGCCCAATGCGGTCGCAATAAAGTAGCGGGTGCAGGGGTCACCCCAGGGGTCACCCCTGCCCAAGGAAGTGATTTACCCTTCCCTCATCGCGCCGCACGCGCGGTTTCGACGATCGCGATTCGCACCGCGCTCTCCATCTGCGCGAGCGCCATGCTCGGCAGGCTGCGATGCCGTCCCGCCTGCCGCGCCTCGTACGGCAGATGGATGAAGCCCACCGGGATGCCGGGCTTGCGCCGCAGGTAATGCAGCGCCGCGTACATCAGCGCGTTGCATGCGTACACACCGGCGCTCAGCGACACGCTCGCGGGAATCGTCTTGCGATCGAGCTCGCGGATAATCGCGCCGAGCGGCATTCGCGAGAAGTATGCGTCCGGCCCGCCGCGCACGACCGGGGTGAATCCCGGGTCGCCGGTTTTGGCGAGCGCGCCGCGTTCATCGGCCAGATTGATCGCGATTCTCTCGAGTGCAATCGCCGGCCTGCCGCCCGCCTCGCCGAGTCCAATCACCGCGCGCGGCCGGTAGCGCACAATCGCGCCGGTAATCCGCCGCGCCGCCTTGGCGCATCCAACCGGCACCCGCACCGACTTTATCTGCAAGCCGCCAATCACCTCGCCGTCAAAGCCGCGCGCGACTTCCCACGACGGATTGATCCGCTCGCCGCGCCACGGCTCGAACCCGGTGAGAATCAGAATCGGCGGCATCGACGCGTCCCGCTCACTTGCGCCGCGGATGCTCTCTCGGCAAGTCGTCGCGATTGCCCCATTCCGCCCACGATCCGAGATAGTTTCGCACCTTCGGGTAGCCCGCGATTTTCAGCGCGAGGTACGCGTGCGCCGCGCGATAGCCGCCCTGGCAGTACGGGATTATCTCGTTGGCGGGATCGAGGCCGAGCGCCTCGAACTGCGCGCGCAATTCGGCCGCCGGCTTAACGGTTCCATCCGCCGCCAGCGCATCGGTCCAGTCCTGATGGACCGCGCCCGGGATCGCGCCGCCGTGTTTCGCGCGCACCCGTTCGCTGAAGTATTCCGCATCGCTGCGAACGTCGAAGATCTGCACGTCAGGCCGCCCGAGTTGCTCGAGCAGACTCGGATAGGTCGCGAGAATTTCCGCGCGCGGGTTGATCTGGAAATCCGCAGGCGCGAACTGCTCGACCTTTGCCACCATCTTCTCGCCCATCATCGCCTTGAGGCCGCCGTCGAGCATCCGCGACTTCGGATGTCCCGCGTATTCGAGCGCCCACTGGCCGCGCGCCGCGCGCATCCCGGATTCGTTTTCGTAAAACACCGCCGTCTCGCGTCCGCCGATCCCGATCGCCGAAAAAATCCACTGGAGCTGCGCGCCGAACTCCGCGACGCCGCGCTCGGAAGTGTCGGTGTGATGAAATGGAAAAGGATCGAAATGCCGCGCGCCGCGGATATGCCCGGCGTGAAAATCCTTGGCCGGCCGCGTGTCAACGAATACAACGCCGGCGTCGTCGCGATGCTCCCGCAGCCACTTCGCACCGACAATCTTTTCAGTATTCATTGCCTCGACCTATCGATCGATCCCGACCGCTTCCCCAATAGAACGAAATCCGTTACGGCGGAGCAAGTCCGCCAGTCCCGCTTTGATTTTCTCCACCACCCCCGGGCCCTCGTAGATGAGCGCGGTGTAAAGCTCGACCATCGACGCGCCGGCGCGGATGTGCAACCACGCATCCTCGGCCGTCGCGACCCCGCCGACGCCGATGATAGGGATCTTGCCGTGGGTGTGCGTATGGATGTCGCGAATCAACTCGCGCGCGCGAATCGTCAGCGGACGGCCGCTGAGACCGCCCGGATGCGCCGACGTAACGCCCAGCGCCTCGCGCGCGATGGAAGTGTTGCACGCGACTATCCCGTCCACCCCCAGCTCGAGCGCGGTCTCGCAAATTCGAAACAGCTCATTGCGTTCCAGGTCGGGCGAAATCTTCACCAGCACCGGACGCGGCGACTCGCCGGCCTTTTCGCGCATCGCCGCGAACAGCTCGCTCATCTTTTCCGGCGATTGCCAGTTGCGCAGCCCCGGCGTATTCGGCGAGCTCACGTTGATCACGATGAAGTCGGCGAGCGGGCCCAGCCGTTCCATCAATGCGGTGTAGTCGGCGGCCACCCCCTCCGGCGGCGTGATGCTGTTCGGGCCGAAATTGAGGCCAAGCCGAATCGAAATCCCGGCCTTGCGCATCCGCGCGATTCGCGGCGCCACCGCCTCCATCCCTTCGCTCGGAAAGCCGAGCCGGTTGACCAGCGCGCGGCGTTCGGGGATGCGCCAGAGCCGCGGCGCTTCATTTCCGGCCTGCGGCCGCGGCGTGATCGTTCCCAGCTCCGCGAAGCCGAATCCCAGCGTCTCCCATCCGCGAATCGCGATAGCGTCCTTGTCCATCCCGGCCGCGAGTCCGATCGGGTTGGAGAACTCCGTCCCCCACAGCTTGATCGCGAGCTCGGGCCGCGCGCGCGGCGGCGTAAACGGCGGCATCAGGGAAAGCATCCGGATCGTCATGCGATGCGCATACTCGGCATCAAGGCGGAACAGGCAGCCCTTGAGGAATTGTTGATAGGCCGAGTCGATTGCGGAAACAGCGCGCATAACGTCCCCCTTGCGCAATCTTGCAATGCTGCGCGGCGGGCGCAATCGAAACGCGGGTGTGGATTAAGCGCACTCGCCCCTGATGCGGTAAGACCGCGGCTTGGTCTAAGATGATGGATGCTGGCGGCGGCGGGCGCGCGGCGATTTGCGGGAGGAGTCGGCAGAGCGTGGAAAATCAGGCGAAAATGCAAGTCAAGTTGATCGACTACGCCCAGCAGCCGCTCGAGAAACTCTACGCGGCGTTCCGCACGTGCTATTCCTCCGACACGCCGATCGAAGTCTGGGACAAGATCAAATCCGAGAAGATCACCCACGAGAAAATCCGCGAGTTCATCACCGAGCGCCTCAAAACCGGCCACGCCTCTCCGCTCGAGCAAATCGTTTTCTGGTTCGGCATCGCCAACGTCTCGCGCTCGCTGTCGCATCAGTTCGTGCGCCATCGCATCGGCATCAGCTTCGAGCAGCAGAGTCAGCGCTACGTGAAATTCAAGCAGGACAAGCTCGCATTCGTGCTGCCGGATTCATGGTCGCGAGCCGGCCTCGAGAGCGAGTTCTCGGATTTGCTGTCGAAGACCTCTGAGCTCTACGCGAAGGCGCTCAAGGCAGGGATTCCGGCCGAGGATGCGCGATTCGTGCTGCCCAACGCGGCGCCGACCAACTTTCACGTGATGGTGAATTTCGCCGAGATGCTGCACATCTGCGACTTGCGCCTGTGCGTGCGCGCGCAATGGGAAATCCGCCGGATGGTCGCGATGATGCGCGCGGAGATCAAACACGTGCTGCCGGAAATCGCGGTGTTCCTGCAGCCCAAGTGCGGCGAAAATCGCATGGGCTACTGCGACGAATCGCTCGACGAATACCAGAAGTGCCCGCTGAGCAAGGTGCGGCCGCACAAGTCGGCCCTGTTCGATCTCTACGAGCGCTACGGCACGCGCAAGGCGCAGGCGCTGAGCGAGGCCGAGTATCGCGCGGTCGAGGAAAAAGAGCAGTTGTAATTCTTCCCCTCTCCCTGTTAGGGAGAGGATCGAAGGTGAGGGTCCTTACTCAGCGCGCTCCTTTTGCGCGCGATTCAAGATTCTGCTCCTATCCTCAATCTGTCCGCCGAGTTGTGCAGAGCTCCCTTGAGCCGTGAGCTGTGAAAAACGATTCCACAGCGGCTTCGTTCGACGACGCGATCGCGACCTTCAACCGCGGCGCGTATTTCGAGGCGGCCGAGATGTTCGAGACCGCCGCGCATTCGGCCGATGACGATCTGAAAGGCCTTATCGTCGCATTCAATCAGATCTCCGCGGCGTTCCATCTGCGTTTCGAGCGCGGCGGACGGCAGGCGTCGATCAACCTGATGTCGCAGGCGATGATCGCGCTCGACGACATGAAGCCGGCGCGCGGCGGCGTTGACGTTCGAGCGGCTGTGCGTCGAGCTGGCAGCCTACACCGAAGAGGTGCGCGCGACCCCGCGCGACGAGCGCGACGGCCTCAAGCATCGCGCCCGAATTTTCCTCGAACGCCGCCGCGCCCCGAAGATCAACCGCGTCTGAATGTCATGAACATCACCCACGAGCAAATCTCCGACGGCCTCAAGCGCGCCAAGTACGTCACCAACGAGCGCGTCGAGACCGCGATCTTTTTGGCGCTCGCACTCGAAAAGCCCCTGCTGATAGAAGGTCCCGCCGGCGCCGGCAAGACGGAGGTCGCCAAGGTGCTCGCCGAGATTCTCCACACCGAATTGATCCGCCTGCAATGTTACGAAGGCCTCGACGAGGCGCGTGCGCTCTACGAGTGGAACTATCAGAAACAACTTTTGCGGATGCAGGCCGACGAGCAGCAGGGTCTGCGCTGGGAAGAGCTGAGCGAACATATTTTCTCGCGCGATTTTTTGCTCGAGCGCCCGCTGCTCAGAGCAATCACGTCGCCGGGCCGCGTCGTCCTGCTAATCGACGAGGTCGATAAAGCCGACGAGGAGTTCGAGGCCTTCTTACTCGAGCTGCTCTCGGACTTCCAGGTAAGCGTTCCCGAATTGGGAACGTTGAAGGCGCACGAGCGCCCGGCCGTGATTCTGACCTCGAATCGCGCGCGCGAGCTCTCGGAAGCGCTGCGCCGCCGATGCCTGCATCTGTTCATCGACTTTCCGGGAACCGAGCAGGAGCGAAAGATTATCGAGCTCAAGGTGCCCGAGCTCGATGCGAAGCTGGCGGCGGAAGCAGCGCGTTTCGTCGGTGCGATTCGCAAGCTCGGCCTGCGCAAGCCCCCGTCGATCGCCGAGACTCTCGACTGGGCGCGCGCCCTCGTGCGCCTGGGCGTGCGCGAACTCGACACGGACGCGGTCCGCACCGCCCTGGGAGTACTGCTCAAGCACGAAGACGACCGCGCCAAGGTCGAGTCGAAAGCCTCGACGCTCGCGCCGCACAAGCGATAGATCCACGGCGTCGTCAGATGGCACGGCTTCGCGATCAACTCGTCAATTTCATTTCGACGCTGCGAGATGCCGGCGTCAGAATTTCGGTTGCGGAATCGATCGATGCGATGAATGCGGTTGCGGCCGTTGGGCTCGAGCGCGCGCTGATGCACGAGGCGCTGGCGGCGGCGTTGATCAAGGACGAGGCCGACCGCGCGATTTTCGACGAATCGTTCAACCGTTTTTTCGCATCTCCACGGACAGATCGTGGAGAGCATCCCGATCAACGCGGCGACCAGGTCTCCGCTGCTGCGGGCCGCGGCCGCCCCGGCGAGCATCCGTCGCCGCGCGACGATGCGCCGCCGCGAAAGTCCGAGCAGCCGCGCGCAGGCGCGCGCGCGAACGATCGCGATGAGAAATCATCGCCGTCGGAAGCGAAGCCATCAAAGAAAAATGCGGCGTCGCTTCGCGATGAAGCGGAAGGCAAAAGCGCCCAGCGCCATTCAGATAGGATGCGCGGGAGCGAAGAGCAGGGCGGGGCGGATTCGCGCGACGAATCGCCGACGCCCGGTATCGACGCCGCGCGCATCGCGCGGCTCCGCGCGATCGAGCGGAGGCCGTTCGACATTTTCTCCGACCTGGACTACGACGAGGCGCGCGACGCGCTCGCGCCCCTGATTCGGCACTTCCGGATTCGGCTTGGACGCCGGCTGCGGCTCGCGAACTCCGGCCGAATCGACTTTCGCCGCACGATTCGCGCCGCGATGCAGCGCGGCGGCGCGCTGCTCGATCTCAAATTCCGCGCGCGGCGTCCGCGCCACGTCGATCTTGTGATCCTCGCCGACATCTCGGGCTCCGTCCGCTACGCCGCGCAGTTGATGCTCGAACTGATGGCGGGCGCGCGCGGATGCTTCCGCCGCGTCAGCAGTTTCGTGTACGTCGATCATCTGGCGGAGGCTGACTTCGAGGATGGTCACCTGGTGATGACGCCGGCGCTCGACTTATACGCGCGCTCGGACTTCGGCCGCGTGCTGGGCGAGCTGTGGCAGCGCCGCGCGGGATTGCTCACTCGCAGCGCGATCGTCGTAATCATGGGCGACGGCCGCAACAACCGCCTGCCCGCGCGCGCCGACATCGTTCGCGAAATTTCGCGCGCGTGCCGCGCCGTAATCTGGTTGAATCCCGAAGATCCCGCCCGCTGGGGCACCGGCGACAGCGCGATCAAACAATACGCGCGCGAAGTGAAGATGCTGGTGCCGTCGCGCAACTTGCGCGAGCTTCAAGCCGCGCTGAGCGCGATCGCCTGAGCTTCGATCAGAAGTCGAACAGCTCGCGCATCTTGTTGAGCAGCCATCGATGCGGTCCGCCTTTGCCGTCGAGCGAGTCTCCCGATGAGAGCTTTTCCAGCCGGTCGCGGTTTCGCGCGGCAATGATATCGCCGATGCTGGCGGCCGCGTCGGGATGCTCCTTGAACAGGCGCGTTAATCCCTCGCGGTCCATCTCGATCACTTCGAGATCAGTGATCGCGCGCACGCTTGCGTTGCGCGGCTCGCCTGTCATCAACGCCATCTCGCCGGCGACGACGCCGCGGCCAATCTCGGCAAGATGACGAACCTGGCCATCGGCGGTGTGACCGAAGACCTCCGCCCTTCCGCTGCGCACGATGAACATCGACTCGCCCGCTTCGCCCGCGCGCACCAGCATCTCACCCGCACCGAACTGCCGCACCAGGACTGTCGGCACCAGCAGGCGCAGCTCCTCGTCGCTGAGGCCGCGCAGCCAATCGACCTGGCGCAGGTCGGTCATCAGCTCGCGCTCGAAGGCGGCGTCGGCCCTCTCGTCTTCGTCGCGGCCGGCGTCGCGCACGTGGACGGTGCGGATCGGGAACGGAATCTCGATCGAATGCCGGCGCAGCGCGTACCAGAGGCTCGACGCGACGCGGTCGCGGACGTGCTCCTGCGCGCCGTAGTCACCGATCCAGTACTTGATCTGATACTGGATCGCGAAGTCGCCGTAACCCACGACCTGGACTTCGGGCGGCGGATCGCGCAGCACTTGCGGCACGTCGCGCAGCAGCGTCAGCACGACTTCGCGCACGTGATTGGGCGGCACACCGTAGCTGATCCCGACTGTAATCTCGTCGCGGACGTGGCCGGTCGCGTAGTTGTACAGCGTGTCCTTGGCGATTACGGAGTTGGGAATTTCGAGCCGCTCGTTGGCCCGCGTCACGATCGTCGTCGCCCGCCATGCGATTCCCTTGACCTGGCCGACGTGCGTGCCGCTGCGGATCCAGTCGCCGGGCTCAAACGGCCGCCCCATCGAGAGCGACAAGCCGCTGAAGATGTTGCCGAGCGTCTCCTGCAGCGCGAAGCCCAGCACCGCCGCGAAAACCGTGGTCGTCGTCAGGATCGAAAGCGGCTGCACGCCGAAGTCGGTGTACAGCACCACCATCACGACCACGAACCACAACGTGAGCATCAGCAGGTCTTTGGTGATGGTCGAGAAGTGGGCTTTGCCGCGGCGCGTCATCGCGTCAACCAACTCGAGCACCAGCCGGATCAAGCCGAACAGAAAAAGTACGAACGCGGCGACCGCGGTCTTTTGCCCAATCAACGCGCTGGGGATAAAGCGCGAGCCGGCGTCGATGAGCGCGCTGCCCGAGAGCAGCAGGAAAGTCGTCGCGGTGACCGCGCGTCGGCGCCGCCGCACGGCGAAGGCGCCCAGCAGGCCGAACAGGACCAGCACGCTTTCGACGACGGTGCGCAAATCGCGCGGCAGCACGTCAATTTGCAGCATCGTCTGAAGTGGCGTCGGCACCATCGTTCAGATCCCCGCGGCCACCGCTATTTCGTCGAGCATTTTCACCGCGTCGAAATACTCGGCCGCTATCTCGCGCGCGGCCCCGGCATGGCGCGGATAGTCGGCGTTGATTTGCGCGATCGCGTCCACCGCTTCGTCCGGCGTGTCGAAGCCCAGCAGTCCCGCGCCGGTCGCGATGAATTTCTCAAACCCGGTCCGCTGCGTCACCACCGGACGGCCCGCCGCCAGGTAGCACACCGTCCGATCGCTGAACCATCCGGTGCGCGGCCGCACGTAGATGTCCTTCGCGACCGTGAACTCGCCGCGCGAACTGCTGATGTACTCGCGGTAGCGGTCGATGTCGAGCGACATCGGCACTACCGGCGCAATCGTAAAGCCGCCGGCGATCGCGCGATCGTAGTCAGGCCCGGTCGTCAGGTTGGTGGCGATTTCGATCGGCTGATTCGCGCGCGCCGCGACCTCGAGCGCCTTGCGAAAATTCAGATGCTTTGACCAGTAGTAGGTCTCGCCCTTGATTACCATGTCGTTGCCGTTGTTCTGCCACGTGCCGACCGTGGTGAACGCGCGCGGCTCCGCCGGGCCAACCCCCGGATGCCATTCCTCCAGACTCACCGGCGGACGCGTCGGATGCCAGTCGAGGCCGGCGGTGGGCAGCAGGCAATCAGGGGCGCCGATATTGTAGCAATAGGTGAAGAACAATTTGTGCGACTTCGCAAACGCAACCGTCGTCGGAATCTTGCGTGCGAGCTCGAGCTGAAAAACTCCCGGGTCGGTCTCGAGATACACCAGGCAGCGGCTCCGCGCATGCTCCTCGCGCGGCTCGGTGGCACCGCAAAGATTGACCACCAGGTCGGCGTCGCGCAGCAACTCCATGCATCGCTCGCGCGGCATGCCGACGTATTGCTCGGTCGCCGAGTCGAGAAACGACCAGCGCTCGCCGAAGCCGTAGCGCTCGAGCACGCCGCCCAGAACTTTCAGATTGCGCGACGGCTCCGCCGTGCCGCTTTCTATCGTCGGATCGTACACGTACGCGCGATGATCCTCGATATAGTAAACGTCCAGGCCGAGCTGGCGGAACCCCAACAGGTGATGCAGCAATTGCCAGATCACCCCGGCAAAAGGATAACGCGCCGCCAGATGCAGCACGACGACTTTTCCCTTGCGCTTGCCGTTCACCTTTTGCGTGGCAATCTTAGCCCGCGCCGCGGCCTGCGGCTATCCGCTCCAGCTCGTCGCGCAACTCGAGCACCGCAATCCGGCGCTGGCTGATTTGCGCCTCCTCCTCGTCGCCAAGCTCGCCCAGATAACAGTTGCGCCCGGGAATAACCAGCACCGCACGATACGGAAATCCCGCCCGAATCTCCGAATGTGCGCGCTCGGCGATCATCCCCTCGATTGCGCCCGCCGCCGTCCGCTCGCGAATCACGCCGCCCTCCACGTGGATCAGCGCCAGCGTCGCGCGAATCCGCGCCGTCCGCCGCACTGCCTCGACCCCCTTCATCCGGCGCATAACTTCCGCGACCAGCGCCTCGTCGGAATCGCCGCCACCCGAACCGAGCCATCGATGCGACCGGACGCCCGGCTCGCCGCCGAGCGCGTCGATCTCGAGTCCCCCGTCGTCGGCCAGCGTCGCAATCCCCGCGCGCTCGAAGTAGAACCGCGCCTTGATCAGTGCGTTCTCGGCAAACGTCGTCCCAGTCTCGTCAGGACTCTCGGAAATTCCAAGATCCTTGAGCGACAACAAATCGATCCCGATTCCCATGTCGCGCAGGATCAATTTGTATTCGGCAAGTTTGGCCGGGTTGGTAGTCGCGATCAGTAACCGCCGCATCGGCTCATTTACCGGGCTTGGCGGACGCCTTCGGCTGGTACGTGAACTTCAGCGATTCGCGTTCGCGATGCTCCTCGACCGCCAGCTCGATCAGCCGATCGATCAGTTTCGGCAGCGGCAAGCCCGACGCCTCCCACAGCTTGGGATACATGCTGATCGACGTGAAGCCGGGAATCGTGTTCACCTCGTTCACGTAGATCTCGCGCAAATCGCGGCTCGCGAGAAAATCGACGCGCGCCATCCCGCGGATCGACAAAGCCTTGAACGCCGCCACCGCCATCGCGCTCAATTTCTTCGCCTTCGCCGCCGGCAGGTCGGCGGGTATCTTCGTCGCCGATCCTTCCGGATCGACGTACTTCGACTCGTAGTCGTAAAAATCGTGCGCGCCCGCGACCAGCACCTCGCCCGGAATCGACGCCGCCGGACGATCGTTGCCGAGCACCGCGCACTCGAACTCGCGCCCTTCGCACGACGCCTCGATCAGCGCCTTGCGATCGTATTGAAATGCGTCGTCGAGCGCGGCGTTGAGATCGGCGGCCCGCTTCACCTTGCTGATCCCGATCGACGAGCCGAGCGCGTTGGGCTTGACGAATACCGGGTAGCCAAGTCTGCGTGCGAGCCGCGCCCCCAGCTGCGGAGCCTCGTGATAGTCGGCGCGTTCGATCGCAAAATATTTCACCACCGCGACGCCGCCATCGCGCAGCAGCCGCTTCTGCGCGTCCTTGTCCATCCCGACCGCCGAGCCGAGCACGCCCGCTCCCACGTACGCGATTCCCGCCAGCTCGAGCAGCCCCTGCACGGTGCCGTCCTCGCCGTAGGTTCCATGCAACACCGGGAACATGACGTTGATATCCGGAATCGCAGCTTGCGCGCGCGTCACCGCGGAATGAGCGCCGTCCGCCGGCGTCGCGATCAGCGATTGTCCCTCCGGATGCGGCAGCAGAGTCACCTGAATGCCGCCGGCGCCGAGTGCCCCAAGATTCGGCGTCTTCTCGGCCAGCAGCTTCAGCGCGTTGCGCTCGAGATACCATCGCCCGTCACGCCTAATCCCAATCGGAACAATCTCATACCGCGCCGGATCCATCGCCGACATCACAGTCAGCGCCGATCGCAGCGAAATCTCATGCTCGCCCGATCGCCCCCCAAACAAAACGCCAACCCTGAGTCGTTTCTTGTCCGCCATAGTCCCCACCCCACTGCCGAAACAACTTAATTGTAGTGAAACCCACGACGGGTTTCACACTTCCTCCGGCAGGGGTGACCCCTGCACCCGGTATCAATCGCAAAGTTGCGCGCAGCGCACTACTTTGCTCTCAGTCACACAAGTCTGCGTCCCCAATAACTTGAGAGCGAAATGTCGTCCTCGACATTTCGCTCTCTTATCACTGGGTGCAGGGGTCACCCCTGCCGAGGGCGCGGGGCGAGGAGCCCCGTTTATTACTGTCTGTAATTCGGCGCTTCCTTGGTGATAAACACGTCGTGCACGTGACTCTCGCGCATCCCCGCGTCGCTGACCTTCACGAACCTGGCCCGCTTGCGCAGCTCGGTAAGATTTGCCGCGCCAAGGTATCCCATCCCCGATTGCAGACCACCCACCAGTTGCTCGATATTCGACGCCAGCGACCCGCGATGCGGCACGCGCCCCTCGATTCCTTCCGGCACATGCTTGCCGTCGGCCACGTTGAGCTGCCCGTAACGATCACCGGTGCGCTCGTTCATCGCGCCGAGCGATCCCATCCCGCGATAAAGCTTGTACGTGCGCCCCTGGTAGAGAATCGTCTCGCCCGGACTTTCCTCCGAGCCCGCGAACAGCGATCCGATCATCACGCTGTTCGCGCCGGCCGCAATCGCCTTGGTGATATCGCCCGAGAAACGGATTCCGCCGTCCGCGATCACCGGGATATTGCGCGGCTCGGCAACCGCGATCGTATCCATGATTGCCGTGATTTGCGGCACGCCGACGCCCGATATCACCCGCGTCGTGCAAATCGATCCCGGTCCCATCCCGACCCGGATCGCATCCGCCCCTGCGTCGCACAGCGCCTTGGCGCCTTCGCTGGTCGCGACATTGCCCGCCACGACTTCGATTCCCGGCCACTCGCTCTTGGTCGCCTTGATCGCGTCGATCACGTTGCGCGTATGCCCATGTGCGGTGTCGATACAAATCACATCCACGCCCGCACGCCGCAGCGCCGCCACCCGCGCCTCGCGCTCCGGCCCGACGCCGACCGCGGCGCCGACTCGCAGCCGCCCGAGCTGATCCTTGCTCGCATGCGGATGGCGAATCGCCTTGTCCATATCCTTGACCGTGATCAGCCCGCGCAGCCGGTTCTGATCGTCCACCAGCGGCAGCTTTTCAATCCGATGCGCTTGCAGGAGCTCCTTCGCATGCTCGAGATCGATTCCGGGCCGCGCCGTGATCACCTTGCTCGTCATCACGTCGCGCACCTGCTTGTCGAGCCGCCGCTCGAACCGCAGATCGCGATTGGTCAGAATTCCAACCAGCCGTCCGTCCGATACGACCGGCAACCCCGAAATCCGGAACCGTTCCATCACCGCCAGCGCCTCGCCAATCTTCTGCTCGGGACTGACGGTGATCGGATCGACGATCATCCCGGTTTCATATTTCTTGACCGTCTCGACTTCGGCTGCCTGCTGCTCGATCGAAAGATTCCGATGGATAAATCCGATGCCGCCCATCTGGGCGATCGCAATCGCCGTGCGCGATTCGGTAACAGTATCCATCGGGCTGGAGACCAGCGGGATGCGCAGCCGTATCTTGGGCGTCAGCGCGGTCGAGACGTTGCAATTCGCCGGCAGCAAGTCGGAAGATTGCGGCAGCAGAAGAACGTCATCGAAGGTAAGTGCCTCGCGAAGCTCCTGATGCGCCATAAAAAATATCCTCCTTGGATAAAAAAAGAGCCCGCGGGTTTTCCGCGGGCCCAATCCAGCCTTCAGTTTTTGTACGCAGTCCGTTTACTCAGATGCGCCATGTCAGAAATTAACAAACCCCGCGATCCCGATCAATACGGGGACCGGATGCGCTGTTGAAAGTGAAACCCACCGCGGGTTTCAAACTTCCTCGGGCATCGACACCGTCGCGGCGGGTGACCCCTGCACCCGGTGATAAGAAATCGCGAAATGTCACGGCCGACATTTCGCTCCCGGGTTCGGGAGACTAGTGGATGGAGTAGGCCGCTCTAGTGGGGCGGGCCGCCGTGCCCGCCATCGATTTGCGTCATTCAGAGCCGCCGCCTTGTGTCATTCAGAGCCGCTCCGGCGAAGAATCCCGGCTCCTTCTTCCTCTCTCCGTTAGGAACGTTTTGCGTGAGCTGGCTCGGAGTCTTCCCCTCTCGCAAAATGGGAGAGGATCGAAGAGCCTGCCCTGAGCGTTAGCTGAAGGGATCTCGGACAGCGGCGCGCAAAAGGGTTGTCATCCTGACGAAGCGAGCACCGCGAGCGGCAGGAAGGATCTCGGACAGCTTCGCGCCAGCGAAGCCGGTTCCGGTCTCTGAAAAATCGCGCAGCGCTCCTTATGCCTCCCGCGCCTCAAGCCCGGGTGAGGGTCAACATTTCCAAACGCGCCCGAGACGCACGTGCACGCGTGCTTCCAATTCTCTTCCAGCCAGGCCAGGCTTCAAGACTCGAACTCAAACGCGGAGGAAACCGATGTCCTCATCACAAAGCGCTCAGAAGAAATTCAGAATCGAAGGCTCCGGCCAAATACTCGAGGCCCTAGCCCAAGCAATCGAACTCGCGCTCCGCGCAGCCCGCACAACGCCGGATCGCATCGGCACGGGAATCGTCGCGCACGGCCCGCTCACGATCGAAGTGGAGGCGACGAACTACGATCAAAATCGTCTCCGCTATGTCATCAACAGTATCGAGGACGCCATCGACACGGTCTCGGGATGGGCCGAACCGAAACGATGCGTAGAATGCGAACAGCCAGTCGCCTTACTCTTCGACGATGCATACCTCGAATCTTCAGACGGTGACGGTGTAATCTGCTGCGAATGCTACCGCCGAGACGAAGACTCCTGAGAATCCGCACCCGGCTGTTATTGAGCGAGGTCGAGGAGCCGCAAATCGATCGCGCAATCCGCACATAGCATCGGACGACTGGAGTCCCACACGCAATAGTTGTCTTCGGGAGCAGGCTGAAAGAAATCGCGAAAGACGAACATAATGATCCGATCGCACGCAGAGCCGCCATATTGCGCGGCCTTGCAACGGATCACCGAAGCCCATCCCTCCACAAGCGTCTCAACGCGCAACCGCATCGACATTCGGAAAATACCCCGGCTTCCTTTTGATCACAACGACCTTCCTGTAAGCACCGTGCTAGAACCGTCAAGGGGAATCCTGGTACACCATTTCAAGGGGTGCAACCATGGACTTGGGCTTCGCGTCGGAAAAGCTAACGATCGGGGAACTTTACTCGCGAGATTCGCTCGCTAAGTAATTTCAGATTACGGACGCAACTCTCAAGAACGCTGTGTTCCGGCCAAAAGCCTATTCCTCCGTCTGGCTGTTCGTCACAAAGAACAAGCCCGCACAATATGCGCGCGATTCAAGATTCCGCTGCTGCAGCTCTATCGAGAGGACAGCGCAACCGAAGCATGATAGTCCTTGTCTGTCGCCTTCGCGCCCTGATTAAGATCGGCTGCGCGCGAAGCCAATCTCAATCGACACCAATCGTCTGTTAAGATATGT
Source organism: uncultured delta proteobacterium (assembly GCA_963717005.1). Classification (GTDB taxonomy): domain Bacteria; phylum Desulfobacterota; class Binatia; order Binatales; family Binataceae; genus Binatus. The sequence continues at coordinate 752,269 of OY970324.1, read as the reverse complement.
GATCATTCCTAATCGATCCGTGCTGCGCTGATGATGAAAAGAGATTTCTATTCGGCTCCAATTTCCGAATTTCAGAGTTCGACTTCTGACGAAATTCTTGGAAAGCTTGCGGCAAACAATCCCTTCACCCTAGAAACAACTCAAAAGCACGCATGGTTAGAGGAGATCTCCACACTAAAACACGTTCTCGCCAAACGAGAAGGTTTTATTTCCTTCGAGTATTCCATACCGCGTATGGGGAAGCGTATAGACGTTGTCCTCATAGTTGGACCAGTAATTTTCGTTTTGGAGTTCAAGGTTGATGAGAAACAGTTTAGTTCCGCGGCTCTGGACCAAGTATGGGACTATGCTCTGGACCTAAAGAATTTCCACGAGACGAGCAAAGAGCCATTCGTCGCGCCCGTTCTCATCGCAACCGAAGCAGTCTCTTCCGACTGCAAGATATTTCCGAGACCATCCCACGACAAACTCCTCTACCCAATCTGCAGTAACGCGGTTTCGTTGACGAGTGTAATAGATCGGGTTTTGTCGTTTGCCAAGAACGACCCTGAAATAGATCCCCTCCTCTGGCAAGAGGGTAGGTACTGTCCAACTCCGACCATCGTCGAAGCCGCCCAAGCTCTATATGGCGGACACACCGTCGATGAGATTTCCCGCAACGACGCAAGTGCGATCAACCTCACCGCTACTTCAGAAGTTATTTCGACAATCATCCACACTTCTCAACAAAAACAGTTCAAGTCGATCTGTTTCGTAACCGGAGTACCGGGCGCAGGCAAGACGCTAGTTGGGCTCAACACCGCAACTAAACACCGCGATCAGAAGGATAGTTTCTATAGCGTTTTTCTTTCGGGAAACGGCCCCTTAGTCGCGGTTCTGCGAGAGGCGCTTGCTCGCGATCATGTACTCAACGAAAGAATCTCAGGCGGAAGGCTGAAGCTGGGTGAAGCCAGACGAAGGGTTAAAGCCTTCATTCAGAACGTCCACGAATTCCGTGACGAATGCCTCAGGGATCCGAGTCGGCCCCCCATTGAACACGTTGCGATCTTCGACGAGGCTCAGCGCGCTTGGAACCTTGACCAAACAGCGTCATTCATGCGGCAGAAGAAAGGAATATCAGATTTCCATCATTCTGAGCCCAAGTTTCTGATCTCTTGTCTTGATAGGCATCCTGATTGGGCGGTGGTGGTATGCCTAGTCGGCGGAGGTCAGGAAATAAACAAAGGAGAAGCAGGAATTAGCGAATGGATCGGGTCGCTCGAACAATACTTTCCAGAGTGGCGAATTTACGTGTCTTCGAGACTGACAGAAGGTGAGTACGCAGCAGGGCCGGTTTTGGAAATGGCCTGCACCCCAATTTCCCGCCATTCATAAGTAGAGTCCGCCGGTTATTTCGCCCCTCCTGGGGCGTGTTGTGTGTGGCTTCGGTTTCATCTTCATCCCAGTTTTTCCGGCCGCCCTTCACTCTCTGAGGGCGGTCGAAAAACTGTCAGGTTTTGGATCCGAGGTCGGCGCGCCTTGCACTGCGCCGGCCAGCGCTTGGGCTGGCCAAGCGGTGCGCGCGACGGCCGAGCTCCCTTGATTCCTTGCTGCGAACTCCTCCGGCGCCAGGTAACCGAGACTCGAATGCGGGCGCAGTTGGTTGTAGTCGTGCCGCCATGCCTCGATGATCGCGCGCGCTTCTCCCAGGCTGCTGAACACGTACTCGTTAAGGCACTCGTCGCGCAACTTGCTGTTGAACGATTCGATGAAGGCGTTTTGCACCGGCTTGCCCGGCTCGATGTAGTGCCACGCGACCCTTCTCGTTGCCCAGCGCAGCACCGCACCACTGGTGAGTTCCGTCCCATTATCGCTAACCACCGTCTCCGGTAGCGCTCGTTCGATCGTGAGCCGCTCCAGTTCGCGCACTACCCGTACTCCGCCCAGCGAAGTGTCGACCACCGTGGCCAGGCACTCGCGGCTGAAGTCGTCCACCACGCACAGGATGCGGAAGCGCCGGCCGTCGCTCAGCGTGTCCGAGACGAAGTCGAGCGACCAGCGTTGATTGATCTTGATCGGTAGCGTCATCGGTGCCCGCGTACCTAGTGCCCGCTTGCGCCCCCGGCGCCGGCGCACCGTCAGCCGTTCTTCCCGGTACAATCGATAGAGCTTCTTGTGGTTCAGCGCGTGACCTTCGCGCGCCAGCATCCATCCTAAGCGCCGGTATCCGAAGCGCCGCCGCTCCGCGGCCAGTTCCTTAAGGCGCTCTCTTAGTGCCGATTCGTCCGGTCGTCTGCACCGGTAGCGCAGAGTCGAACGATCCAACCCGACCAGCTCGCACGCGTGCCGCTGACTCAGCCCGTGACGCTCCATTACCCGAATCACTGCTACTCGCCGCGCCGCAGGCTTTAGACGTTTTTTCCGAGCAGGTCCTTGAGCGCCGCGTTGTCCAACAGCGAGTCGGCCAACAATCGTTTCAGGCGCCGGTTCTCATCCTCCAGCGCCTTCAGCCGCCTGGCGTCCGACACCTCCAGCCCGCCGTACTTCGACTTCCACTTGTAAAAGGTCGCGCTCGAGACCCCGTGCCGCCGACAGACCTCCTCGGTCCTGGCTCCGGCCTCCTGCTCGCGCAGCACCCCGATGATCTGCTCCTCCGTGAACCGGCTTCCTTTCATTGCCCGTCTCCTTTTCAGGCGACGGACTCTACCTCATTTCGGCGGAGTTTTCGGGGTGCAGGCCACTGGCAAACCGGAAGAACCGGAAATCAAGAGCATCTCATCTTCGGAGCTTTCCGTCTTAGTGGAGCTCGCACCCAAAATTGCCGCCTCAATAGCGTCTGGTGCCAAGAAGGTGGTGGAAGCATACAAGACTCTTCGCGATCTCCGTCAAATCATCAACGACCTCCTTTCCAAGAAAATACCCGAGGAGGACGTGCAGCCGCTGAAGAAGCGCGCGAACTCAATGATGGAAAAGAGCGTTGAAGAGATTTCAGTTGAGGTTGTTCAAGAGTATTGCACTATCAAGGACGAACATCGCAAGAACGAAATAAGAAATGGAATCCGGATTTCTCTTACGATGATCGCGAACAGGATCGACGCGGGTTTCAACCTAGAAGTCAGAATAAATCCGCCCGCTGCTGCGGACGCCAAGAAAGAAACACCCGAATATGTTGAAACCATTCGAGATGCCTCTTCGTCGTTGCAGTTCATGCGTCTTGAGGGTGCGCCAATCTTATCATTGCCAGAACCAGAAAAGAGCCGAACCGAAGGCGATGGGAAACCAGGAAGGCGCGGGAGAAAAATAAAATAGTAACGGACCAATTGGTCGATACTCCAGCGTCATATCGAACACAGTTCCCTTCAAGCAGAGCAAGCTATTGCAATGACTGGAAGCCCATCGCTAGGCGCGAACGCGATGCCGCGGCGGGTGGCGTGAGCCGTGTAGCCATCGACTGGCTTTAGTTCTGCGCGCGACAGGATTTCTGCGATTGCTATTTTCATTTGATACGTTGCGAACGATGCGCCCAGGCATCTGCGGGCGCCGCCGCCGAAGGGGAAGAACGTGTAGGGGCCTGGGCGGGATTCGAGGAAGCGGTCGGGGTTGAATTGATCGGGATTCGGCCATAGTTCGGGGTGGCGATGCACCAGGTAGATGCATGGCGCGATGGTTACGCCTGCGGGCAGGTCGCGGCCTGCGATCGTTAGCGGCCTCGTCAGCGTGCGGCCGATGTTTGGCACGACCGGGTCCAGGCGCATCGTCTCGTTGATTACCGCCTCGACGTATTTCAATTTGCCGACGTGCGAAGCGTCGAGTTGTGCGCCGTTTAATACTGCAACAAGCTCTGCGCGCGCGCGTTCCATCACGTTGGGATTCGTGAGCAGGCGGTTGACGACCCACGCTATCGTGGCGGCCGTGGTTTCGTGGCCGGCGAGCATCAGCGTGTACATCTCGTCGCGGATGATCGCGTCGGGGAGCGGTTGTCCGTCTTCGTAGCGCGCGGAAAGCAGCATCGAGAGGACGTCCGCGCGTCCCTCGACGCCCTGCTTTCTCCGCCGCGCGAATTCCGCGAACAGGATCGCGTCTATCTGACGGGTCAGCCTGACTGCGCGGCCCCACGGACTCCATCGGCCGGCGTCGATTTGCATCGCGGGCAGAGAGAACAGCGTGCCGAGGCGGCTCGAGTACAGCGCGAATAGCTTTTTTAATGAGGCGCGCAGCTCGGCGCCGGTGCTGTCGTCCGAAAATCCGAATACGGCGCGGATGATCGTTTCGAAAGCGATCGCGCGCATCTGTGGATGAATCGCGAACTGCTGTCCAATCGGCCACGTCGCGATCGCGCTGTCAGCCGCGTTGCGCATCGCATCGACGTGCGCCGCCATCCGCTCGCCGTGAAATGCCGGCAGCAACAGCCGGCGCTGGCGCAGGTGCTCGTCGCCGTCGAGAAACAGCGACGACCGCTCGCCCATGAACGCGCCGAGCGGACGATTGGCCTGGCCCGCATGAAGCGCGTCGGGATCGCCGAGAAAAACTTCGCGGACCGCGGCCGGGTCGCTGGTGAAGACGAACGGCGACACGCCCGGCACGCGCACGGTGAACCAATCGCCGTAGCGGCGCGCGCATTGGTCGAGGAAACGAAACGGATTGCGCACGAAATCGAAAGTCGCGAAGAGATTGGGGCCGGGCGGGAGCGCGGTGGAGGGAGGCATGAGGAACTTGATTGTAGTGGAACCCGCCGTGGGTTCCACACCTCCTTGGGCAGGGGTGACCCCTGCACCCGATGTTAAGAAAACGCTGACCGCATCGGCGGTTTAAGTCTTTTGCATCCGCGCTGACGGCTTTGTAGCGTAGGCGAGGATTTCCTCTATGGCCGTTGCGCCTAAAACGATCGTTCAACCGGCGGTGCACGAGTTCTCCTCGACTCGTAAGTGGGTGATCGCGTTCGCCGTGATGCTCGGCACCGTGCTCGAGGTGCTCGATTCCTCGATCGTTAACGTCTCGCTGCCGCACATGCAGGGGAGTTTTTCCGCCAGCGTTGACGAAATCGCGTGGGTGGTGACCTCGTACCTGGTCGCGGCGGGAATCATGATCCCGATGACCGGGTGGATTGCCGAGCGCTTCGGGCGCAAGCGCTACTTCGTCGCGTCGATCGCGATGTTTATCGTGTCGTCGGCGCTGTGCGGGGTGGCGCAATCGCTCAACCAGATTGTTTTTTTCCGCCTGATGCAGGGCGCGGCCGGCGCGGCGATGATGCCGCTGTCGCAGGCTATCCTGATGGAGACGTTTCCGCCGCGCGAGCAGGCGATGGCGATGGCGGTGTGGGGAATCGGGATGATGGTCGCGCCGATCATGGGGCCGACCATCGGCGGCTATATCACCGACGCCTGGAGCTGGCGCTGGAACTTTTACATCAACGTGCCGATTGGCACGCTGGCAGCGTTCATGGTGTATCGCTTCGTGGACGACCCGTCGTACATGCGCAACCTGCGGCGCGGGCGTATCGACCTGCTCGGCATCGCATGCCTGTTCATCTCGCTCGGACTCGGCGAAATCGTGCTCGATCGCGGCGAGCGCGCGGACTGGTTCACCAGCCCGTGGGTGGTTTACTGCACCGCCGCCGCGCTCATCGCGCTCGCGATTCTCATTTATCACGAGCTGCACACCGAGGACCCGATCGTCGATCTCTCGATACTTGAAAACATGAACTTCACGCTGCCAGTGGTGCTGATAATTTTTCTGACCTTCACGCTCTACGGCACCGCGATTCTGAATCCCGTGTTCCTGCAGGAGACGCTCGGCTACACCGCGTCGAAGGCTGGGCTGGTGATGGCGCCGCGCGGCTTCGGCACGATGTTCTCGATGATCCTGCTCGGCACGATCGCGCGCCGGGGCGGCGATATCCGGCCGCTGGTCGGTATCGGCTTTATTTTCGTCGCACTCGCGATGTGGCAGATGTCGGGGCTGAATCTCGCCTCGGACGTGCGGCGAATCGTTTGGCCGACGGTAATCCAGGGAGTCGGCACCGGGCTGATTTTTCCGGGCTTGTCGGCCGCGGCGCTAAGCTCGATGGAGAAATTCAAGATGGGGCGCGCGGCGAGTCTCTATTCCGTCACGCGCAACCTTGGCGCCGCTATCGGCACGTCGTACCTGACGACGCTGCTGATTCATCGCCAGCAAATCAACCAGAGCTACCTCGTCGAGCACATCACCGTCTTCACTCTTCCGCATATGCAGATGCCGGGTGGCCTCAACATGGGCAGCGAATTCGCGATGGGGCACAAGCACGGCATGGCGATGCTCTACGGGCTGGTGCAGCGGCAGGCGGCGATGCTGTCGTTCAACGACATCTACCGCGACCTGACGATGCTGATGCTGATCCTGGTGCCGACCTTCCTGTTCCTCAAGCGCGACACACGCAACCTGCCGGCCGAAGCGGTCCACTGAAAAAATTGCCGGAGCGTAAATTTTCTTGCTCGACTGCGAACGACCGCGCGGTCATCGCGCACGCGGCGCAGGATTTGTTCTCTTAATTCTCGCGTGGTCGCGGGGCTCGGGGCGCCGCGGGCGGTTTCGTCAAGGATAAAGCCCCGGGCTCAAAATGTCGCAAGCGCGATAAACCCCAGTCCGGCTTGGAGCATTCGATTGTTTCGTCGGCGCCGCATCGAGCGGCGCCGGCCGCGCCGCGGATAGAGGCTCATTAGCGCATCTCATTTTGCTCTTGCATGCATTATCGAACTGCGCGCAAAAAGGGGCACTTGGGCAACCGGTTGTCAAGTTTGGAGTCGAAGGATTATCGCGCGCACGATGTTGCCCGACCTCGGTACGCGCGCTAGTTAAGAAGCCGTCTTACTGATTGTTACTTCTTGATGGCCTGAAAACGTCGCGCGGAACGAAGCGGTCAAGTCGGGGGATTTGACGACCTGGTAGCCGCGCGCATTATCCATCGAGCCGCTGCTTGGGTGAGTTGCGGGTGCGGGCAGGCGGGCGGGCATCGCGAGATGCCGAGCTGGGCTGGTGGTCCGATGAAAAGAGCCGGTGCGCATGGCGCAGATTTGTTTTGGCGCTTTTCGAGCTAGCAGCCCTGAAATCGGCGCCGCCGCGCGCCGTGGCCATCGTTATTGGCGTGGCGCGACCTCGATAAGCACGGCATCCCGCTCTCCCCGAATCGATTTCCCGCTCCACACTCGCAGCTACAATCCGCGATTTGAAATATGCATCCGACGGCCCCTGATGGTGTCCGGCGGCAAGGCCGCGTGCGCGGCACGCCGACCGGAACTCGAAGCCCTGGGAGGTTGAGACTGTGCGAAACGGACCACTGGTTCATCGCCGCGCCCACTCATCGCGATTTGCTTATGGCGCGCCGTCGCCGTTGGAGCGTCTGCAATCCTTATCAGTATTCGGCAACCCGCGGACGTTTTCGCGCCCGTCGCGCAGTGTGCCCATAGAGCTCCCGCCGCTCGAGACCCGCTTGCAACTCGGCAGCCGCCTCCCGATCAATCTGCGCCATTTTCTGGCCGAGCAGCTTGGTTCCTCGATACGCATCGAGGATGACTCGATTGTCGCGCTGCAGCCGCGCTCGAAGGAAACGTTGATGCGCGAGCTGGCCCGTGCGATCCGCCGTTTTTCGGCCGAGCGCGCACGCGAAGCATGGTGCGAATGCGCGATGGGACTGGAGCGCCTCGAGCGCGAATTCTTCGCCGCGCCGAGCGACGCCCGCGGACCGGTGGTGCTGTGCCTGCGATGCGCCTGCGTGGGCGCGGGCCCGCTCGATCAGCATTGCGGCGATCGATGCGTCGCGGTTCATCTCGGCGCCGAGGTGCGCGCCCAGCAACCCGAAGGCAAGTGCGGCGATGGCACGCTGACGCCGGACGCTTTACATCGCGCAGTCGAGGATTTCCGCCTCCATCGCACCGAAGGCGGTGTGCCTCACTACGATCTGGACTGTTACGTTGCCGGCGGCCAGGTAATCTTCACCTGGCGCCCGCTTCCGGCGTAGTTCAAGTCGCGAACGGGAAGGGAAATTTCACTCGATCATCCGCACGGAAGCGGATTCACTGAAAAAACTACATCGCGGAGGCGCGACGGCGGCGCTGTTCCTTGCGGCGGCGGCGCTGGGCTTCGGAACGTTTGCGCTTGCGACGGACGCTGGGCTTCTCGTAAAAAGCCCGCTTCTTCATCTCTTTGAAGACGCCCTCCTTGGCCAGCTTGCGTTTGAGCACTCGCATCGCCTGATCAAGAGAGCCTTCGACCCGAATTTCCATAGTCCTCCGTCCGTCCGGTGATTAGCCTGTCGAGTCTAAGTCCGCCCCTGGTCAGAGTCAACCGGCGAAGTCGCATCGCAACTCCCCTTCATGCGCACAACCCGCGTCTGGTAAAGGAATGGAGTCGCGGATACGCACTTGGGAGCTTCAACATGGATTTGGGATTGAGCGGGAAAGTTGCGATGGTCACCGGCGCCAGCCGCGGGCTGGGGCGCGCGATGGCGCAGGCGCTCGCGAACGAGGGCATGCGCGTCAGCGTATGCGCGCGAACTCGGGACCCGCTGAACGAGGCTGTCGCCGCGCTCAGCAAAACGGGTTCGGCGATGGGATTCGTCTGCGATCTGACGGCGCAAGGAACTGCGGAACAGTGGGTGGATGAAACCGTCGCGAAATTCGGCGGGATCGACGTGCTGGTCAACAATGCCGGCGCGGCGCGTCCGGGGGCGCTGGCGGAATTGCCCGAGTCGGCGTGGCAGGAGCAATTCGATCTCAACCTGTTCGCACCGGTGCGGCTCGCGCGGTTGTGCGCCGTGCACATGGAAAAGCGAGGCGGCGGCTCCATCATAAATATCGGTTCGATTTACGGGCGCGAGTCGGGCGGGCCGCTGACCTACAACGCGTCGAAGGCGGCGCTGCATTCGTTGACCAAGATGCTCGCGCGCGAGTACGCGGCGAAAAATATCCGCGTCAACACCGTCGCGCCAGGATCGATCCTCACGGCCGGCGGAGTGTGGGAGCAGCTTTTTCGCGAGAATCCAGCGTTCGAGAAAGATTTCATCAGCCACGAAATGCCGGCCGGGCGCCTCGGGCGTCCCGACGAAGTCGCATACGCGGTCGTGATGCTCGCGTCGCCGCGCGCGAGCTGGATCACCGGCGCGAACATCCCGGTGGACGGCGCGCAAGGACGCTCGATCCTCTGATGCTTTTTCAGTATTCCCTCCTCACAGTTGCGGCCCTTACCGTCATCGGATGCAGCTCGCCGCTGCCGAGCACCGAACTTCCGCCAGCGCGATACATCCAGACGGCGCCGGAGTTCCCCGGCTTCCACGACTACCGCGGAGTGGTCGATCTGCCGCTCAAAGCGGCGGGGATCGATCAATCGGCAATCGCGGACCTGGCCAGGACAGCGCAAATCGATTTCATTTTTCTGGCCGATCGCGTGCAGCCGGGCGACACCGACTTCGGTATCGGCGGCTTCACCAACGACATACTTTTCATCTCAGGCGGCGCGTTCGAGGTCGGCGGCAGCCAGATAATCGGCGTGAACCTCCACGAGCCGATCAAGCCCAACCTCACGCCCAACGACCTGATTGCCGCGATTCACGACCAGGGCGGACTTGCGATTGCGGGCGACCCGGCGAAGTTCACGTCGTCGGAAGACTACGCGCTGGCGGATGCGATGGAAATTTTCAACGATCGGGCGGCGTGGCTCGCGCAAAATCCGACGACGCTCTACTTTCGCGCGATGTTTTTCGGCACCGATCATTTCCTGACCGGCCTCGACGCTCGCCCCGACGCGAATCTCGCGCTGTACGATCGGATGACGACCGGCGCGCGGGTCGCGATGCTCGCCGGGATGGGCGCGCCCGACAATCTGAGCGTGCTGGGCGCGAAGGTCGGGACGATTCCGCAACTTTTCCTGTTCTGCACGACGCATCTGATCGCGCGTGAGCGCAATACGGCGCCTCTTCTCGAAGCGCTCCGCCTCGGGCATTCGTACACGAGCTTCGACTATCTGGGTTACGTCGGCGCGTTCGCGTTCTTCGCCCGGGCGGCAGACACGATCGCGATGATGGGCGATGAAATTCATCTCGCGTCGGGACTAATGCTCAAGACCGAGCTGCCCGCGCCAGCGGATAGGATCGCGATGTATCAGAACGGCGCCGAAGTGGCGTCAGCCGAGAACGCATCGACGCTCGAGTTCGCGCCCAAGTCGCCCGGCGCATACCGAATCGAAGCCTATCGCAGCGGCAAATTGTGGATCCTGTCGAACCCGATCTACGTGCGCTGAGAGCGTGCGAAATGCGAAAAACGAATTGAATGTGAAACCCGTCGTGGGTTTCACCAAAATCCGGTTCGCCTTTCCGCGCGGGAAGGGGGTTAGGGGTTAGGTTGCCGAGAATCGATCACGACGCTCTGATCGAGCACATCAGCGAATGGCCGGTGGCGGAATCGACGCGAACTTTGACGGTGTCGCCGGCGCGGATTCCTTCGACGCCGCGGAAGATTGCGGTTTTGAATTGCGGCGTCTTGCCCGACATCATGCCGCCGCCGCGGCGTGCCGGTCCTTCGACCAGGACCGGGAACTCGCGGCCGACCATCGCGCGATTGCGTGCCAGCGACATCTCTTCCTGCAGCGCGATCAGCGCCATCAGTCTCCGGCCTTTTTCTTCCTCGCTGAGCGAATCGCCGAGCCTGAACGCGCGAGTGTGCTCGCGCACCGAATACTTGAACATGAAGGCCGAGTCGTAGCCGACTTCGCGCATGATCGCGGTCGTCGCCTCGAAGTCCGACTCTTCCTCGCCGTGAAAGCCGACGATGATGTCAGTCGAAAGCGCGACGCCGGGAATCGCCGCGCGCACGCGCGCGACCAGGTCGAGATATTTCGCGACGGTGTAGCCGCGTTCCATCGCGGCGAGGATTCGGTCCGAGCCCGACTGCAATGGCAGATGCAATTGAGGCTGGATTTTCGGTTCCGTCGCCATCGCCTCGATCAGCGACTCGGTCGTGTCGCTCGGATGCGGCGAGGTGAAGCGAATCCGCTCGATCCCGTCAATCGTCGCGATCATTTTGAGCAGCGCGCCGAAGTCAGTCTCGCCGAAGCGGTAGGCGTTGACGGTTTGCCCGAGCAGCACCACTTCCTTGACGCCGCGAGCGGCCAGCTCGGCAATCTCGCGCATCAGGTCGGCGGGTGGGATCGAGCGCTCGCGCCCGCGCGTGAACGGCACCACGCAGAACGCGCAGAATTTGTCGCATCCGCGCATCGCGGTGACGTAGGCGCGCACGCCGCCGCCGTAGTCGGGCGTGATATCGGCGTAAGTCTCGGCGCGATCGAGCCGGACGTTGATCGAGGGGTCGAAGCCCGCGTGCCCGATCATCTCGGGCAATCGGCGGTAGCTGTCGGGTCCCGCGACCACGTCGAGGAAGCCGGCCTTCTCCATGATCGCGACGCGGTTGTGCTGCGCCATGCATCCGAGCAAGCCGAGCTTCACTTCCGGCCGCGAATTCTTGAGCCGTGCCAGCTCGCGCAGCCGATGCAGCACCTTCTCCTCGGCATGCTCGCGAATCGCGCAGGTGTTGAGCAGGACGACGTCCGCGTCTTCGACGCCATCGGCGGTGACATAACCCGCGCGCCGCAAAACGGCGCTGACCGTTTGCGAGTCGGCAACATTCATCTGGCATCCGTAAGTCTCGAGATAAACCCGCGGATGCGCCGGATTTGCGGCGCGGTCGTTCATTGGACGAGAGGAAATCTTAGGCCACGCCGATGTATCGATTCAACGCGGCTTGAGTATGAGGCGGCATCAGAAAAGGAGCGCTGCGCGATTTCAGAGACCGGAACCGGCTTCGCGTACGCGAAGCTGTCCGAGATCCGTTCCTCCCGTCGCTAACGCTCCCGTCGTCAGGATGACAAAGAACGCGAAGCTGTCCGAGATCCGTTCCTCCCGTCGCTAACGCTCCCGTCGTCAGGATGACAAAGAGCGCGAAGCTGTCCGAGATCCGTTCCTCCCGTCGCTAACGCTCCCGTCGTCAGGATGACAAAGAATGGGAAGCTGCCCGAGATTCCTTCTTACCGCTCGCGTTACTCGCTTTGTCAAGATGACAGAATTTCGCGCTCGCGATGCTCGCTTCGATCGGGATCACGGAACTGTGCGCTTGCCGGGAATCTTCGCGCGACTTAAATTTCTCACGACTCTTTATGCCGCAGAATCGCAGGCCATCGTTCGAGCGGATGGAAGCCACCTTGCTGGCGTGTCCGCAGTGCAAGCGCGCGGTCAAGGTGCGCAAGCGCCTGCTGCTCGTCCTGCCGCAGGGCGACAAGTACCTTTACGTTTGCCCCGATTGCGGCTCGACCTGCGGCGAAACGATCGAGACACCGCCGCCGGTCGGACGATGAGGAACTTGATTTTAGTGAACCCGTCCCTGGGTTTCACGCTTCCTTGGGTAGAAGCGTTCTTCGACACCGACGATGCGCATGTTCATACTCACCACGGAACCGTCTGGCCGAGGTAATTCAGATACTGAAGACCAGCTTTTCCGGCCTGCGCGTCCATCGTATCCGCGAGATTCGGTACGCTTTCCTCGATGCTCAGACGCGCTTGTGGGCCGCCCAGATCGGTCCGCACCCAGCCAGGCGCCATTAGCAGCAGGGTTCGCCGATCATCGGCGTGGCGGGCGGCGAAGCTGCGCATCAGCATGTTGAGCGCCGTCTTGCTTCCACGATAGATCTCGTAGTTTCCGTTATCATTGTTTGTGATGCTGCCCTGTCCCGAGGACATGATGCCGATCGTGCCGGTTGGCAACACGAGCTCCTGCAAACTCTCGACGACACGCATGGGACTCAAGGCATTCGTGACCATCATACGTGTGAATTCGTCGGTGGAAATGTCGACCACCATGTCGCGAGTACCGATGCCGGCATTGACGAACAGCATGTCGAACTGTCTCGATGCCAGGCGCGCCCGCAGCGCGGCAACCTGATCCGGATAAGTAATGTCGACGCTCGCGATTTCGAGCCGACCTTGAGCGGCTCGCAATAGATCGTGCAGTTTTGATGTGGTGCGGTCCCGTTCAGTGGCGACTACGTACCAGCCGCGCTTGAGGTACTCCTCAGCCAGGGCGAGACCAAGGCCGCGGGACGCGCCAATGAGAAGGAGCTGTCTAACAGACGATGTAGTGGGCATTTACAATTCTCCTCGGCCAGCAATCGACCAAGACTGCGGACGGAGAAGGCGCATCGGCCAGAGGTAAGCCCTTCACCTTGGTATTTACGGCCTGTCGCGCATGCCGTCGAGATCGCGCATCGCACGCTCGAGGATTTCGCGCACCTTGTCGATTCGTTCCTGCGTCGCGCTCTCGCCCGCCACCGCCCGAAATGCGGCCTTCACCAGACGCTCGGCCGGGCCGCGAACCTCGGCTGCGTCGGGGTCGTTCGCATGGCGCCATCCGGCCCATCGACGCGCGCGCCACCAGATTCGCCGCACGGTCTCGTCTTCGCGCTTGAGTTCGGCGGCGCCGGCGTCGGTGATCGCATAGACGCGCTTGCCTTCCTTCGAGTCGGACGAAATCAGGCCCTCGTCTTCGAGTTGCTGGAGCGTCGGATAAACGGTGCCGGCGCTGGCGCTGTAGATTCCGCCCGAGCGCTCTTCGAGCTGGCGCATCAGCTCGTAGCCGTGTTTGGGACCGTCGGCGATTAGCGAGAGGAGCGCGAGCCGAACTTCGCCGGGTCCGAAGAATCGCGCCCGCATGCCCATCATGCCGAATCCCATGTCGTGGCCGTGGCCGCGTCGATGCCATCGTCGAGTTCCGCAAACCATCATTGACGATCCTCCGTAACAGCGTAATACATACTGGGAGGTATATCGTACGATATAGCTGAAGTCAACGCGAAAGGATGCGGCACGATGCCGCGCCTCGGAAACCGGAACCGGCTTCGCTTACGCGAAGCTATCCGAGGCCCGTTCCTCCCCTCGCGTTGCTCGGGTCGTCAGGGTGACACAAAAACGCGAAGCTGCCCGGAGGCGCGCCCGCTGGCGCGGCCTCGCTCGGTCAGGATGACAAAACGGGGTGCTGCGTTAGCCCATGACGTGTACGGAGGCCGGTTCGATCACGTAGGTCACGCGCTTCTCGCCGGCGGTGCGGAACGGATATTTGTCCTGATTCAGGTACTTCTTGGCCAGGCTGTCGATATGCGCGTCGGCATCCTTCTCATCTTCGCTGATGACCGGACCGCGGATTGCGATGTACCGATAGACGTTATCGGGATCGACGATCGCCAGCGCCACCTTCGAGCCGACTTTCATGTTCTTTGCCTTCACCCGTCCGCGCGCCGTGTTGATCCGGATTTTTCCGTTGGTGTAATCGAACCAGACGGGGGTCACTTGCGGCGTGCCGTCGGGCATGACGGTAGCGATATTGGCCAGCGGTTTCTTGGTGGTTAGGAGGTCGAGAAATTTCTCGGGGATCGTGCTCGATGCCATCGGTGGTGCTCCTTAAATTAGCGGCGGTACCGATTCAGATTAGACGATCGCCGGCTTGAGGCAACTGCCTGTGAGAGAAACTGCCGGATGAATTTGACACCTAAGTTTGCATACGTTATTAGCCAAGCCTAAACTCGAACCTTGGAATGCGGCGCGGGGCTAATCCCCGATTGTGCCGAGGAGTGTTTTGCGATGGCGCTGTTCAACAAAGAGCCCGAAAAGAGTCCGAAGATTCAACCGACCACGACGCCGATTGGTTCGGCCCCTTCGCCAGCGCCTGCTTCATCGACTTCCTCGACGACCTCCGCGTCGGCTCCACGAGCCAACGGGCCTGCGCCCGCCGACGGCCGCGCTTACCTGGATCGCGGATCGAAAATTTCCGGCAAGATATCCTTCGAAGGTCCCGCGCGAATCGACGGCGAGGTTGACGGCGAGATCAACGCCAAGGACAGCCTCACCATTGGCGAGTCGGCCGTGATAACCGCGCACATCCGCGCCGCCTCGGTGTCGGTCGGGGGCAAGGTCAGTGGCGATATCGTCGCGACCCAGCGAATCGAAATCCGCCCCTCGGCGAAGGTCAGCGGAAACATCACCGCGCCGATCCTTTCGATACTGGAAGGCGCGCTGTTCGAGGGGCACTGTTCGATGCAGCTCGAGGGCGTTCGCGAAGACCGCAAAATCACAGTATTCCCCAAGGAGGAGCGCGTGGCGCAAGCCGCCGTCGGAGGGCAGAAGCAGGCCTGAACTGCACCGGCTGGCCGAGCCAGAATAGCCCGCGTTCCCGTTATTCCGATGATGGAGAGAACTTCGATTATCCCCGCAGGGGAGACGCCGTAATATGCATATCCCGCCGAATTGGGGGACGTTCTTTGCGCTGATTGTTTCGTTCCTGGTTTTCTGGTTTATATTCAGCCGATTATTTTTTCGCCCGTTCCTGAACCTGCTGTCGGAGCGCGAGCGCAGATTCAAGGACTTGAACGATCGCACCGAGGGGTTGATCAGGCAGGCGCGCGAGGCCGAAGCGGAACGCGAAGCGCGGCTCGCCGAGGTTCGCAAGGACGCGATCGCGCGGCGCGAGACCGATCGCCGCAGGGCCGAAGCTGAAGCCGCGGCAATGATGGAGGCGGCCAAGGCCGACGCGCGGCAGGCGCTCGACCAGGTGCGGGTCAAGATAGAAACGGAGCTGAAGGCGGCGGAGCGCGAACTCGAGCAGATGGGACACAGCCTTGCGAGCGAGCTGGCCGAGCGCGTGCTGGGCCGGCCATTGAATGGTGGCGCGGCGACAACGACCGGAAAAAACAATTAGGCGCGGACTGACTCAACCTCAAATGAAGAAGTGGCTCACATCGGCGGCGATTCTCGCTGCCGCTTTTTTTCCGCACACCGCCCACGCGGCTGAAGGCGCGGGCGCCGAGCACGGCTCATGGCTGCTGCTGCTGTTCTTCACCCTCAACTTCGTCCTGTTTGTTGGCGTCCTCGCATATTTCGCCGGTCCCGCGATACGAAAATTTCTGACCGATCGCGGCGCTACGATTCGCACTGCCCTGTCGCGCGCCGCAACCGCGCTGGCCGAGGCCGAGGATTTGGCCAACAAGGCCGCGGCGCGGATGGCGGCGCTGGCGGCGGAGCTCAAGCAGGTGGCCGACGAGCTCGAACAGGAAACCGCTTTCCAGGTCGGCAAGGTCGCCGATCTGGCGAAATCGACCGCCGAAAGAATTCATCGCGATACCGAGATGAGCAGTTCCGCACTGTCGGAAGCGGCCAAGCGGCGCGTGCGCGCGCAGTTGGCCGAGTCCGCCGCCACACTCGCGAGCGATCTGATCGGGCGGAATTTTCAGCCGAGCGACCAGGGCAGGCTCATAGACGGCTTCATGGATAAGCTCGCCGCCGGTGACCGCCGATGAAAGGATCGCGAGTCGCCAAGCGTTACGCGCGCGCCCTGCTCGACTTAGCCGACAAGGGCAGCGAGGAAAAATGGGGCGCCGAGCTCGAACGGCTGGCCGCGATGGTCGAGTCGCCGGAGCTCATCGAGCGCCTCGCCTCGCCGGAGCTGTCCGAGCAATCGCGGCTCGACGCGATGGCGAAGATCGCGGAGCGCCTCAACCTCAGTTTTCCGGTGCGATCGTTCGCGGTCGTGATCGCGCGCCACGGACGCATCCGCGAAATCGGCGCGATCGCCGAGTCCTATCGCGAACAGCTGGATCAGGCGATGGGCCGTGAACGCGCGACGCTCACCTTTGCGATCAAACCGAGCGACGCCGAAGTAGCACGCGTGGTCGGCGGCCTCGAGACCATCGCGAAATTGCAAATTATCCCGACCGTGAAAGTCGATGCCGCGCTGCTCGGCGGCGTGACCGCGGAAATGGGCGGAAAAATTTACGACGGCAGCCTTGCAACTCGCCTCGCGGAGGCCAAGCGCCGGCTCGCGGGCTAGGCGGAACACCTACATCTATATGGCAGAAATCCGACCGTCAGAAATCAGCGAAATCCTCAAAAACGAAATCAAGGGTTTTGAGGGCAGCATCTCGGTCCGCGAAACCGGCCGCGTCCTTTCATGCGGCGACGGTATCGCCCGCATCTACGGCCTGCAGAACGCAGCGTTCGGCGAGCTGCTCGAATTTCCGCATCAGATCTTCGGGCTGGTGCTGAACCTCGAGGAGGATAACGTCGGCGCCGTCCTGTTCGGCGACCCGCAGGCAATCCAGGAAGGCGACGAGGTCAAGCGCACCGGCCGAATCGCCGAAGTTCCGGTCGGCGAGGGCCTGCTCGGCCGCGTCGTCAACGCACTCGGCCAGCCCATCGACGACAAGGGTCCGATCAAATCGACCGAGACCCGCCGCATCGAAATCAAGGCGCCCGGCATCATCCGCCGTCAGCCGGTCAAGGAGCCGCTGCAAACCGGCATCAAGGCGATCGACACGATGCTGGTTATTGGGCGCGGACAGCGCGAGCTGATCATCGGCGATCGGCAGACCGGCAAGACCGCGATCGCGATCGACACGATTATCAATCAGAAGGGCCTCGACATGCATTGCTTCTACGTGGCGATCGGGCAGAAGCGCTCGACCGTCGCGCAGGTGGTCGAGAAGCTGACCAGCGCGGGCGCGATGGAGTTTACCACCGTCGTCGCCGCGACCGCTTCCGAAGCCGCTCCGCTGCAATACATCGCGCCTTACGCCGGCTGCACGATGGGCGAATATTTTCGCGACAGCGGCAAGCATGCGCTGCTCGTGTACGACGATCTGAGCAAGCATGCGCAGGCTTATCGCCAGTTGTCGCTGCTGCTGCGCCGCCCGCCCGGGCGCGAGGCGTACCCCGGCGACGTTTTCTATCTGCACTCGCGCCTGCTCGAGCGCGCCGCCAAGATGAGCGACGAGATGGGCGGCGGCTCGCTCACCGCGCTGCCGATAATCGAGACCCAGGAAGGCGACGTCTCGGCTTACATCCCGACCAACGTCATCTCGATCACCGACGGCCAGATATTGCTCGACAAGGATCTTTTCAACTCGAACGTGCGCCCGGCGGTCAACGTCGGACTGTCGGTTTCGCGCGTCGGCTTCTCGGCCGCGATCAAGGCAATCAAGCAGGTCGCGGGCTCGCTCAAGCTCGACCTCGCGCAGTACCGCGAGATGGCGGCGTTCGCGCAGTTCGGTTCCGACCTCGACGCGTCGTCCCTGCGCCTGCTCGCGCGCGGCGCGCGGCTGACCGAGATGCTCAAGCAGGGCCAGTACAGTCCGCTGCCGGTCGAAAAAGAAGTGCTGATAATTTTCGCCGCGAAAGAGGGCTACTTCGACAAGCTCGCGGTCGAGCAGATTCGGCCGTTCGAGATAGGGCTCTACGCCAATTTCGATTCGCGTCACGCCGACCTGCTTGGGGAAATCCGTGATCAAAAACAGATTTCCGACGATCTGACGAAGAAGCTCAAGGCCGCACTCGACGCCTACGAACAATCCTTCATGGCCGAAAACAAAACCGTCGCGCCCGCGACGGCGGCCTAGCTGCGATAGCGCTCCACGATGGCATCACTCAAGGCAATCCGCCGTCGGATCTCGTCGGCCAAATCGACGCAGCAGATCACGCGCGCGCTGAAGCTGGTTTCCGCCGCGCGTCTGCGTCGTGCGCAGGAAGCACTCGTCAATGCGCTGCCTTACAGCGAAGCGCTCGCGCGCGTCGCGGATTCGCTGCTCACTTCGGAAGGAATCTCGGTCGGCCCGGTCGAGGGTGCGCAGAAAAGATCGCTGCTGGTGGTGGTCTCGTCCGATCGCGGCCTGGCCGGCGGCTACAATTCGTACCTGTTCCGCCAGGCTGAAGCGACGCAGCGCGAAATTCGCGGCAACGGCCTCGACATCGAACTGTTCGCAGTCGGAAAAAAAGCCGTCGATTATTTCAGGCGCGCCAATGTGCCGGTCGCGCACTCGCGCATCGATAATTTTCCGCGCCTCGCCACGATCGCGCTCGCGCGCGACATCGCGTCCAGGATGCTCGCCGACTACAGCTCCGGCGCCATCGACGAAGCCGGCATCGTCTATACTCATTTCCAATCCGCCATCGTGCAGAAACCGGTTTACGAGCGCCTGCTGCCGATCAAGCCTCCCGGCGACGCCGGCATCAAGGACGGCGCGAGCGTTGACGCCGCCATCTCGAAATCCGAAGCCGGCAAAATCGATTACCTGGTCGAGCCGTCGCGCGAGGAGCTCGTGCCGGTCGTGCTGCGCGGCTATCTCGAGGCGAGCGTCTATCACGCGCTGCTCGAATCCGAGGCCAGCGAGCAGGGCGCGCGCATGACCGCGATGGACGCGGCGACCAACAATGCCAACGATATGATCTCGTCCTTAACGCTCGAGATGAACCGCGCGCGCCAGGCCCAAATCACCCGCGAGTTGATGGACATAGTCGGCGGCGCCGAGGCGCTGCGTTGATCAACCGGACCAAAAGAACAGGAAATCACCGAATATGAGCACTCAGACCGCACCCGGAAAAATCAACCAGGTCCTCGGCAACGTCGTTGACGTTGAGTTCGGCGCCGGCACGCTCCCGCCAATCTTCTCGGCCCTGCGCGTCAGCAATCCCTCCATCAGCGACGAGGCGGGTAATCTCGTGCTCGAAGTGCAGCAGCACATGGGCGAGAACACCGTCCGCTGCATCGCGATGGACTCGACCGACGGCCTGGTGCGCGGGATGGAAGCCGACAACACCGGCGCGCCGATCTCGGTGCCGGTCGGCCCGGGCACGCTCGGCCGCATCATGAACGTGACCGGCGCCGCCATCGACGAGCGCGGGCCCATCACGGGCAGCTCGCTGATGCCGATACATCGCGACGCGCCGCCGTTTGCCGACCAGGCGCCCGAGGCGGAAATCCTCGAGACCGGAATCAAGGTCCTCGACCTGATTTGCCCGTTCGCACGCGGCGGGAAAATCGGCCTGTTCGGCGGCGCCGGCGTCGGCAAGACCATCACGATTCTCGAGCTCATCAACAACGTCGCCAAGCAGCACGGCGGCGTGTCGGTGTTCGCCGGCGTCGGCGAACGCTCGCGCGAGGGCAACGACCTCTATCGCGAGCTGACCGAGTCGGGCGTCATCTCGAAAACCGCGCTGGTGTACGGCCAGATGAACGAGTCGCCCGGTGCGCGCGCCCGCGTCGCGCTGACTGGAGTGACAGTCGCCGAGTATTTCCGCGACGTTGAAGGCAAGGACGTCATCTTTTTCATCGACAACATTTTCCGCTTCGTGCAGGCCAACTCCGAAGTCTCCGCGCTGCTCGGCCGCATGCCCAGTGCGGTCGGCTACCAGCCGACGCTCGGCACCGACATGGGCGAGCTCGAAGAGCGCATCACCACCACCAAGAAGGGCGCGATCACGTCGGTGCAGGCCATCTACGTCCCCGCCGACGACTTGACCGACCCCGCGCCCGCGACCACCTTCAGCCATCTGGACGCCATCTGCACGCTCGATCGCAAGGTGTTCGAGAAAGCGATTTTCCCCGCCGTCGATCCGCTCGGCTCGAACTCGCGCATTCTCGATCCGCAAGTCGTCGGCCAGGAGCATTACAACGTCGCGCGCCGCGTGCAGGGTATTCTGCAGCGCTACAAGGACTTGCAGGACATCATCGCAATTCTCGGGATGGAAGAACTGTCGGCTGACGACAAGATTACCGTCTCGCGCGCGCGCCGGGTCGAGCGCTTTCTGTCACAGGCGATGTTCGTCGCCGAGCCCTTCACCAATCAGCCCGGCAAGTACGTCAAGCGCGAGGACACCGTGCGCGGTTTCGCCGAAATCCTCGACGGCAAGTGCGACGACCTGCCCGAGCAGGCCTTCTACCTCGTCGGCACCATCGAAGACGCCCGCGAAAAAGGCGAGCGCCTCGCGCGCGGCGAATAGGTAGTTGTAGAACCGATGGCTTCGACCTTCCCATTCAGACTGGTAACTCCCACCGGCATCGTCTTCGATGGCGAGGCCGCGGAAGTCTCCGCCGTCGGCCCGCTCGGCGAATTCGGCATCCTGCCCGAGCACATCAATTTCATCACGTCACTGGTCCCGGGAGTGCTCGAAGCAAAACTCCCCGACGGCTCGAAGATGCATTGGGTCGTCTCCGGCGGCCTTACCGAGGTGAAAGAGAGCGCGATGACCGTGCTGGCGAGCAGCGCCGAATCCCCCGAAACAGTCGACGCCGCTACTGCCGCCGCCGAGGTCGACGAAGCCGACAAACAATTCTCAACCCTGAGCTTCTACGACTCCGCCTATCAACCAGCCCAGGAATCCCTGCAACTGGCGCGCGCAAGAGTAGAAGCCGCCACCCTGAAGTCCACCGCCCGCTAACTCCGGTCCGCTTCTTTCTTCCCCTCTCCCTGTTAGGGAGAGGATCAAGGAGGGGGTCCGATTACATCGCGCGATCTTTTCGCGCGAGATTCAAGATTCTGTTAGCTTGGTCAACGATCGACCTATCTGTCAACTATGAAAATTCCCGAAAGCATGAAGGCCGAACTCCTGGCATGGAACGACGGCGCGGGAATAGATCTCAAGACTTGGGTCGCTAACCTTGGGAGATTTTCCCTTGCGGTCGGCTACGCGCGTCGATCTTTTGGCCAGAGTTCGTCGAGTTCGACGGATACATCCTCCGCAAAGGATTCTCGGAAGAGTCACTCAGAGGATTCGAGCGACAACAAAACGGGAATCGCTTGCCCGTTGAAGCGACTATGAACCATCTCCACATCGCCGACCTCCAACACTACAACTGCGAGGACGCTTCGAAAGACAAACTCCTGATGCTCGGCAATGTGCTCAAGGAAATCTACGAAGCCAAGCTCCAATGGCAGTTCCCTGACAAGCCTTGTCCCGTCAAATTCTTCACCCCCGACGATCCGGAAGATCTGATCGGCTACGAGCTATCTTTCTGGCAAAAACGTCACGAATAGTTGGATCTCGATCAGCACGCTCCCTCAGAATGATAATACCCCCCAGGGGGATGAACTTTTCAGCCTGACGCGACACCCGCGAACCGTGCTAGACATAGATCGATGCCCACCGTCGGCGACACTCGAAACCCGCCCGCACTCATCTGCAAACCCGCACGCCACCAACTGCTCCTGAAAACCAAAATTGTACGGAACGAAGCTACCCTTAGTGGTACTGGCGACTTCAAACCACAACCCATGGTACGCCTCGCCGCCTTCCTGACGATCTCCGCATGCCAATTTCCGCAATGAAGCACTCATCCCAGGTCACTTTAATCCACCAGATCTTCGACGCTATCGATCGCGGCACGCCGCCGATGGCCGATCGATTCACGCGCAACGACACTTCCGCCTACACCTCGCCCGAGCGCGCCGCCCGCGAGCGCGACGTGCTCTTCCGCCATCATCCGATCGTCGCCGGCTTCAGCTCGCAGATTCCAAATCCCGGCGACTACTTGACCGAAGATCTCGCGCCGGTGCCGATCCTCGTCGTGCGCAACGCTTCCGGCGAGTTGCGCGCCTTCGTGAACATCTGCCGCCATCGCGGGGCAAAGCTCGTCGATGGATGCGGTCACACCGCGAAGCTGTTTTCGTGTCCCTATCACGCGTGGAGCTACGACACCGACGGCCGCCTCGTCGCGATTCCCGACGACTACGGCTTCGACGGTCTCGATCGTGGCGCCAGCGGCCTCGTCGCGCTACCGGTCGCCGAGAAGTACGGCCTCATCTTCGTGACTCCGACGCCAGCAGACGATCAAAGGATCGACATCGACGCGATGCTCGCCGGGCTCGGCGAAGACATCGAATCGTACGGCATCGGCGCGATGACGCATCAGGAAACCCGCGTCGTCCGCCGCCGGATGAACTGGAAGCTGATGAGCGACACGTTCTGGGAGGCCTACCACATCAAGGTGCTGCACGCGGGCAACGTCGCGCCGCTGTTCGTCAAGAATCTCGCGATGTTCGACGCGTTCGGCAGCAACACGCGCTACATCGGCGTGCGCAAATCAATCGAGAAGCTGCGCGACCTGCCCGCGGAGAAGTGGGACCTGATTCCGCACGCGACTATTCTGATGAACCTGTTCCCCAACACGATCCTCGTGATGCAATCCGACCATGCGGAGGTTTATCGAATATTCCCTGAAAAACACGTCGGCGAAAGCGTCGTCACCGTCAGCATCCTCGCGCCCGCGCCGTCGCCAAAATGGCCGCGCACGATGGATCTCCTGCTCGGCGTGGTCGATCAGGATTTCACGCTCGGCGAAGGAATCCAGCGCAACTTCGAATCCGGCGCGCTCAGAAAAGTGACTTACGCCCGCTACGAAAACGCCCTCGAACACTTCCACCGCTCAATTAGAGAAGCGCTGGGCGAAGTATGAGCCGCAGTAGTTTGGCAGCAAGAATCGATCAAAAGACCTAGGAGAAAGATTCGATCCATGCTTGTCATTCCTGACGAACCGCGCAGCGCGAGCACTTCTGTCATCCCGCCGAAGCGAGCTTCACGCGCGCCCCGCGTCATCCTGCCGAAGCGAGCAACGCGAGCGGCAGGAAGGATCTCGGACAGCGGCGCCCAAGCGCCGCCGGTTCCGGTTCTGAGTCGCTGCATCGATGGGAACCAGCGAAATCTGGATCTACGGGCCAATACGGAACACCGGCACTTCAAACTCCGCCCGATATTCTCCTGCTCTCGCGCTCAGGCGCCACACGATGCGACTGCTCGGATTCGAATCGTCAGTAGGCTTGCAATCCGGCGGAATCATGAACGCAACTGGAATCGAGCCGGTCGAATCGGTGATCGAAGTTTGATTACTTCGCCACAAAATCCAGTCCCAGACCGTGAGACTGTGCCAGTGGCCGCGCGTCGTGCGGTTGATGCATTCGAGTTCGAGCGCGACTTGCTCTCCAGTGGGTAGAGGCTTGTCGATATGAATCGAACCAGCCAGCGCGCCACCGATTTGGCCCGGCACCGACGCCATCGCGAACTGCGACTCGCCGTATTCGTGGAAGCGCCGCCGCATGCGCATCGCCCACACGAGCATGACGACGCCGATCAGCGGGAAGATAAGAGATGGCAACGCGAAGTAGTCGGCGCCTCGGAGCGCGCGATGGGGCGCGATGAACAAGATCGGAAAAGTTGCGACGCACCAGGCGATTGCGATGACCGCCAGCCGATTTGCGTCGCGCCGGGCCGAAGTGCGGACCTCACCGGCGGCCCAGTCCTCGCGCCACATCCACGGCGCGTCGGGATTCGCCGCGTGCAATCGCTCCGAAGGATCGACGCCGCGCGCATGGGAGCGAACCCACCAGATAGCGCCGATGCCCGCGCCGGCGCATGCGATCGCGATGGATGCGGCCAGCATCGCGCGCTCCCAATTGCCTTCGCGCGCCCGAGTGACCGCAACCATCGCGGCAAGCAGCGCCGCAACCGCCAGGGGAGTACCGAGAAATTTGATGAAGCCGAGGACGAATCGCTCGGGCCTGGTTTTCACTTGAGCGCGGCGAGGCGATCGAAGAAATCCGGGAACGTTTTCGCGGCGCAGCCGGGATCCTTGATCTTCACACCGCCGAGTTTCAGGCCCGTCACTGCGAAGCTCATCGCGATCCGATGATCGTCGTAAGTCTCGACCGCCGCCGGATGCATCGCGGACGGCGCGATCTCGAGACCGTCGTCGTTCTCGATCACCGTCGCACCGAGCCGCCGCAGCTCGGTGGCGAGCGCGCGGATGCGGTCGCTTTCGTGATGCCGGATGAACCCGACGTTGCGGATCTTCGTCGGCGACGACGCGAACGGCGCGATCGCGGCGAGCGTCGCGACCATGTCCGGCATCGAGTTCATCGCGACCTCGACCCCGGAAAGCCGCCCGGTTCCCGTGACCTCGACGTGATCAGGATGCCACACGACGCGCGCGCCCATCTGCTGCAGCACGCCAAGAAAGCCGAGGTCGCCCTGCACCGAGCTCGACGTGAGCCTCTCGATTCGCACCGTGCCGCCGACCAGCGCCGCGGCCGCCGCAAAGTAGCTCGCGCTCGACGCGTCCGGCTCGACGACGAAGCGCTGCGCACGATACCATTGACCGCCCGGCACCACGATCATGTCGTCCTCGACGGTGCTCTGCGCTCCCCACGCTTCCATCAGGCGCAATGTCATGTCGATGAATGGTCGCGCGGTGTCGCCGATCACGCGGAGCTTGAGGCCCGACTTCCAGATTGGCGCCGGCATCAGCATCGCGGAGACGAACTGCGACGACGCGCGCGCATCGACCGATGTTTCGCCGCCTTCGAAACGGGCGCGCGAGGCGTCAACGATCACCGGCGGGCAGTTATTGTCGCGCTCGCTGTACACGCTCGCGCCGAGGCGCTGCATCGCGTCGAGTTGCGGCCCGATCGGACGCTGGCGCATCCGCTGATTGCCGTCGATGCGGAAGCGCCCGTCGCCGAGCGTGACCATCGCGACGATGAAGCGCATCACGGTGCCGGCGCCGCCGACGAAGATCTCGCCGCCGTGCGCCGGGATCGTCCCGCCGCGCCCGCTGATCGTGATCCTGCGGGCCGGCTCGTCGATCTCGACGCCGAATCCCATGACCCGCAGCGCGTCGCTCATGTAGCGCGTGTCGTCGCTCAGCAATACCGCGTCGAGGACCGAGCGTCCCTGCGCGAGCGCGGCCAGCACCATCGCGCGATTCGTGATGCTCTTGGAGCCGGGCAGCACCACGCGCGCGTCGAGCGGGCCGGTCAGGGGAGTTATTTCAATCTCGTTTTCCAAGTATCTGTTCCAGACTAACTGTGTGGATCGAGCGCTAACAAGCAGCAGCCGCGCTGGTTTGGGGTTGTTGCCTCGTGCTTGACGCTACGATTACAGTATCGAACGTTACTTGTTGTAGGCTCAGAGGGAGGTCGAACGCCATGAGACTCATCAAACTGATCGCACCGGCCACGCTGATTGCGACGCTCGCGCTGCTCGCGCCGCATGCCAATGCGCAAACGATGGGCGAGTATGCGACTACGACGGCGGGAGTCGGAACCGGCGGCAGCTCGATGGGCACCAGCATCGGCAACACGGTCGGCTCGGACGACCTCGGCTCGCGGACGTGGGGCGCCAGTTCATTAGGCGCCAGTTTCGATGAACGAGCCGGAGCCGCGTCGGCTTCCGCGGGTGGCGGGGACTTCGATTCTCGCGCCGGCTCGATGACTGGAGGATCGGCGGCGGCCTCGCGTTGGCCGGCAACGTCATCGCTCGAAAGCGGCGATGGGTCGTCGAACAGATTCAGCGATTCAAAGAGGTTCCAGGATCAAAATCGGTTCCCCACTCGCAGCGACTTGTCGGCTTCGTCAAACCGCTTTCCGCCGGGTGCGCTGGATCAGGGTCGCCAGGGACTGGATTCGCACTACAGCTCTTCCTCGGGGTTGGACAATGGCTACAGCTCCTCCTCGGGGCTGGACAACGGTTACAGCTCGAACTGAGGTGGCGCGCCGGAGCGGCTAACTCTGCGCCTCGACGTTACGGCGCAACCGCTCCTTGCTTGCAGCGGACCACACGTCGTCGATCTTGTAGGCCGTCTCGAACGCCCTCGCACCTTCTGGGAGTCTCACCCAAGGCAGCTTGCTCCCGGCGAAGATGTGAACGTCAGGCGTGACCGCGTCGGGAGTGTCCAGGGTTCCGGCCCGCACGAACAGGGCCTCGCCGCCGGGCGCGACCTGGTAGCGGCTCCATAGGTAGGTGCCGCAATCGCCGCAGAAGAACGCCTCGTGATCCTTGCCGGTGCCGCCCTTTAATAGGACTGACTTAGGGGTGGCGCCACTGCTTTCGACGAACCTCTTCTCGATCCAGACATTGATCACAAAGGCGCTGCCGGTGACGCGCTGACAGTCGCGGCAATGGCAGGCATGAACTATCAGTGGGCTATTGGTCAGCTTGTAGCGGATAGCTCCGCATGAACATCCACCTTCGAGACTCATAGCGCCCTCCTATAACTAATTTGAGGGACTGCCTTGACCTTGCGCCAGACCTATCAAAGCAGTCCCGAAGCCCGGCTATTCTTCCTTGTGGGACACGGCCTCGATGTTGTTGCCGTCGGGATCCTTCACGAAGCCGCCGTAGTAGTTGGCGGAATATTGGGGACGGAGCCCGGGCTTGCCGTTATCCTTGCCACCGGCGGGCAGAGCGGCATCGTAGAATGCCTTCACGGCAGCGCGGTTCTTGGCCACGAATGCAACATGGACAGGTCCGGTCGGTTCGCCCTTGGCCAAGCACAACGCAGGAGCGTCCTTGGGGCCAAAGACCACAATTCCGTCCGCGTCGTACTGCACGCTGAAGCCAAGCGGCGCCAGCGCGGCGCTGTAGAAGCGCTTGCTCGAGTTGAGGTCCTTCACCTTAAGCATGATGTGATCAAACATAACTCTCTCCTTTTTTTCAGTGTCCATTCCTCGAACCTTTAATGCCTGCCACGCCACGCGGGTTTGTCCGCTAGCATCGCTCGCGCCATTGCAGCCGCGGCGGCGGCGGTTACGCCCTGGGACTCGACGTAGAAGCGGGCGTTCGTCTCGAGCACTTGCTCATAGGACAACAGCTCGCCGCGCGCGTCAGTGCAATAGCGGCAGTAAGGGCGCGTCGCATCGCCGAGCGCGTAGTCTTCGGGTTTCTCCATCGGCATTCCGCACGAACCACAAGCGGGACATTTCTCGGCCATAGTCTTACCTCCTGTTACGGTTTAACCAGCGTCATAAAGTGATTCACCAGGCTGTCTCCATGCTCAGCGATAACCGAGTTACCGGTAGCGAATACGTCGCGATTGACCAGGTAGTGATGCACGAGACCTATCCACGTATTGAACAGCAGCGGCCGTTCGATCTTGCGCGCGCGGCCGGCCTTACGCTCGCGCTCCAGCGCCACGAACAGCTCATAGGATACGGCCGCATGCAGCATCATCAGTGTGCTGCGTACTTTCGGCGGCAGCATCGGCGCTTCAGTCACCAGCCGCGCGTAGAATGGCTCGAGCTCGGCGAGCACCCGCAGATGAGCTTGCAGGACAGCGCGCAATCCAAGCTCCCGCTCGAACGCATTCCGGAACTCGGCGGCGAGCCGGCGTCCGAACTCGTCGATCACCGCGATCACGAGATCATCGCGCGTCGGAAAATGCAGGAACACGACCCCGTGCGACATGCGGATCGACTTGGCGACGTTGGCGGTAGTCGTATTCATGATGCCCTTGCGCGCGAACAGGGCCATGGCCGCGTTGACCAGGCGGTCGCGCGTCACCACTTTCTGCTCCTGTCGAGTTGCCGGCTGCATATCGTTCGCTGAGTATTTACTCAGTGAGTATATACTCAGCACGCAGGCATCGTGTCAAGCGGGCGGCGAATCTATTGGCTCGGTCTCAGCCCAATTCGTCGAGCAGGGCCTCGGCGTCTTTCAGGTCGGCGGTGTCGAAGCCTTCGGTGAACCAGCCGTAGATCTCGGCGAGCATCGCGCGCGCCTCTTCGCAATGACCTTGCTTCGCGAGCAATCGCGCGAGGCTGGTCGTGGCGCGCAGTTCAAATGAACGGGCTTGCCGGCGGGACGCATCATCGATCGCCGTGCGAAACAGTCGCTCGAACGTTGTCAGGATGGGCCGGATCCTCGATCTGAATCAGTTCGCCTCTTATGCGATAGAGTTCGCCTCGATAGAAACTCTCGCCACCATCGCGACCCATTGCCAGTCCGAGGTCCACCGCTTCCAAACCCTCCCGGGTTCGACCTGCCTTGCCGAAAGCTGCGGCGAGCGCGCTGTAGAACTCCGACTGACCGAGCCTGCCACCGGTCGCGCTATAGTCCGAGAGTCCCTGGCGAATGCAGGCGATACCCTCCTCGAGCTCTCCTTGCCTTGTCAGAGCGACACCTCGAACACATTTACCCAATGCAGCGCGTTCGACGTACCCGTAGGTCTCGGACAGCGTGATCGTTTCTTCCGCCAAAGATTGGGCGCTGCTTGGACTACCGGCCAGAAGATGCCCCCGGCCACAAGCTACCAACGCGAACGCCAGGTCATGGAGGCCCGACTGCGTCCGCGTCCGTTTCACAACTTCGCCAACTCCTACGCAGCATCGGTCCGGATAACCCAGAATTCCGTCAGCGAGCGCGTTTAGCGCTCCCGCCAGCACGTCGAACCCGCGTTCGCCGAAATACCAGTGTTTCTGCAAAGGTATGTCCTGTGCGAGCGCAAGCTCGAACTGCCTGCGGCAGGCCGCAAAGTCGCCGATGTAAAAGAGACAGACGCCGAGGGCGGTTCGAGCATACGCGAGCATCACCGCGTCGCCCTGACTCTCGGCCACTGCCAATGCGTGTTCAGCGTATTCCCGAGCGGTTTGCAGTTCACCGCGCTGTGCATGGAAATGGAAGAGCTGCCAGAGCACCGGGAACACGTGAGACTGCTCTCCGAGGCGTTGTGACAGATCGCGAGCCCGCAAGAGGCTGCGCGCTCTTTCAGGCGCGCCAATTCCCTTGACGGCTGCAGCGGCCGAACCGAGCAGGATCTGCAAGGCAAGCTCCCGACGATCTCGTTCGGTCGTTTCGGGCAATTCGTCAAGCAGCTGGAGCGCGGTCATGTAGTGACGCTCCGCCTCGAGCATCGCGCAGCACGCCGCCGCCCGCTCGCCCGCCAGATGGAGATATTTCACCGCCTGCCAGGCGTTGGCGCTATGCGAGTAGTGATGCGCCAGTTCGGTGATGTGGTCGTCGAGGCTGCCGGCAAATGTGGATCCCGACCCAGCGGCACAGGTTCGCTCGATCGCTTCGGCCACCTCGAGATGCAGCCGCTGGCGTCGCGCCGCAGACAGGTCGGCGAGCACCGTCTGGCGAATAAGCTCGTGAGAGAACTCAAACCTGACCTTCGGACTTTCCGCGACCGAGAAGATCACGCCGGCCTTTTCAGCTTCCTCGACTCGTTCCAGAATCGAATCCGCATCGGCGTCGCACGAAGCCTGAAGAATTTCAAAACTGAAAAGGCGTCCGATCACCGCCGCCGTCGCGAGCATCCTCTGTGTCAGATCGTTGAGCCGCGCCAGTCGCCGCGCCACGACCAGCCGCACAGTCGGCGGCGCGTCCAGCTCTCCAATCTTGAGCTCCGAGCGAAACTGTCCCGACGAATCGTACAGTTGATTTTCCTCTTCGAGATGGCGGAACAGTTCCTCGACGAAGAAAGGATTGCCTTCGGTCTCGGCGAATATTTCGCCAACCACCGCGGCGGGCGCCGATTTCCCGCTCAAGCTATCGAGCATCGCGGCCACCCCGTCGCGCGGCAAGCCTTTCAGCCTCACGTGAGTGGCGAGTCGGCCCCGCAGCAAATCTTCCAGCGTCTTTGCCAGCTGGTGAGTGACATTGAGCTCGGCGTCGCGGTAGGTGCCGATCAGCATCAGAGGCAGCTCGGAAAGCCGCTGGGTCAGATGATCGAGCAGCGACAAGGTCGAATCGTCGGCCCAGTGAAGGTCCTCGAGAATCATCAGAGTCGATCGTTCCGAAGCGATTCGAGCAACGAAGTCGAAAAAGCAATTGAACAAATGGCGCCGCGCCTGAGCCGGCGGCAAATCGAGCGGAGGCGGAAGTTCCGGCAGGATGTGCTTGAGTTTGGGGATCAAGCGCGCCAACTCCGATGCCTGGTCGCCGAGAGCGGCGCGCAGCACCTCCGGGTTTGATTCGCGATCGACAAAGTCTTCCAGGATTTCCACGAACGGCAGATAAGCGACGGCTTCGTCGTGCTCGGAGCAATGCCCGACCATAATCGCCATTCGCTTTGCGTCGGCCGCGGCCGCAACCTCGTCCGCCATCCGCGTCTTGCCGACGCCGGGCTCGCCGGAAATCAGGAAGAGGCGCCCGTGCCGTGAAGGCGCCTCGTCGAGTCCGTTCAGCAGCGAAGCGAGCTCGCGCTCGCGTCCCACCATCCCACTAGGCGGCCGAGCTCGAAATTGCTCCGCTCTACTTGTCTTCGGCGCGCGAATCTCCGCGACGAATCGATAGCCCTTTGCCGGCACGGTGGCCACGAATCGCGGCGAATCGGAGTCGTCGTGTAGTGCGTGCCGGATCTTTCGCACCGCCGTATTGATGGCGTTGTCGGTATCCAGGAAGACGCCTTTGCCCCACACGCGCTCCAGAATTTCCTCGCGCGTAACGAGCTGCCCGCGCCGGTCGGCAAGAATGAAGAGCACCTCGAGGGGGATACGCTCCAGCTGCACGGGACGGCCCTTGCGCCGGAGCTGGTAGGCAGTCCGGTCAAGCTCGTAGTCCGCAAAACTGCAGATATTCGTAGGCATTCGAACCCCTTGGGAGTGCCCAATTCTAGTTGCGTAGTCTGTCACTGGCTAGCTGCGTTTCCTACACAACAAATGCAGGAAACATCCATCCCTTCTCCATTGTTGGCAGGCCGCAATCCGCAGAAGATGCGCGCAAGAACGAATGATTCACTTCAAAACGGATGAACGAGTCATTGCAAGGCATATGAAGCAGCTCAACCTGATCCTGGTCTTCGTGGTGGCACTGTTCCTGGTATGCGGGCGATGCGCGCAGGTGCTGGCGCAGGAGGCGTCCGCCGCGGGAACATCGGACTTTCAGGCACAGGATGTTGCCGCGTCCAAGAAAACCTGCAAGCCCACCAGTACCTCGGCCAGGTGCCTGCTCACAGCGATCACGGCGCTCCAGGCACAGGTCACCAGCTTGACCTCACAGGTCTCGTCGCTCCAGACCACGCTGACCGCCGTGCAGAACAACCATGCGCTGGCGCTGGGTCCCTACGTCAGCGTGGACAGCAGCGCGGAGAACGGTCTCAAGGGACCGCACATCATCTTCAGCGGGGCCAACGTCCACATCGAGAGCGGGTCGGGCTCCACGGTGGACAGCAGCGGGCTGGGGAACCTGGTGATCGGCTATGACGAGGACTCAATGGCCGCATCGACCATCGACGGCAACCGGAGCGGGTCACATAACCTGGTAGTCGGCCCACAGCACGAGTTCACCAGCAGCGGCAGCGTGGTCTTCGGCTACGCGAACTTCACCAGCGTCAAATTCGCCAGTGTTACCGGTGGCGAATGCAACACCGCGGGCCAGACTTCCTACCCATTCGTGTGCTTTGCGTCTTCGGTCTCTGCCGACGGCGCGAGCGTCACTGGTGGTTTTGACAACCGAGCGAGCGGCCTTGTCTCTAGCATCAGCGGCGGCCAAGACAACACGGCGAGCGGTGAGACCTCGAGCGTCGGCGGCGGCTTTGGCAACGTGGCGAGCGGCGCGCTCTCGAGCGTCAGTGGCGGCAGTGACAACACGGCGAGCGGCGAGATCTCGAGCATTCTCGGCGGCGACGGTGAAAGCGTGACCACCGCGACCGGCATCTATCCCTAGCGGGCGCGGTTGGCGGAACAAGATTAACCCCGCGAATGATCAACTTCAAAAGTTCAAGAGGAGGAACGAGTAATGAAAAAGGTAGCGATGCTAACTCTGCTGGCTGGGTGGGCGATTTTAGCCGGCGCAACACACGCGATCGCTCAGGGAAATGGAAACTCGCCGGGTATCACCCAGGTTGTGGCATTGGACGAATGCGATCCGACCACGTTCAACGCTGCTCTGGGCCCTGACGAATGTAAGAACATTGCGGCTGGATTCAGCACCCTGCTGTCCAATCTAGTTGCGGGGGCGGAGGCTGGAACCCCCGATCCGGGCTGGGATTTCGAACCCGACACGCTAACCATCAAGCAAGGGACTGTCGTGTCCGCAGTCAACCAGGGCGGTGAGGTTCACACCTTTACCGAGGTGAAAGCATTCGGTAACGGATTCGTGCCGCCGCTCAACCCGGGCGGCGCGACGAGCGTCATTCCGGAATGCAGCGGCGGCTTTGGCAGCGTCGCTGTGGCCAAGACCCGAGTTCTTCAGGGCAGCCATCTCGATATCACCGGCCTGTCAAAGGGAAAACATCTGTTCGAGTGCTGCATCCATCCATGGATGCGGATGGAAGTGGACGTGAAGTGATTCGCAGGGAGCATCCGCGAGCGGCAACAACGCCCGCGGATGATCCGTCCGGACTGGCGTGCCGGGCCATCGGATGCGAATCTGAGCCCGGCTATCTCGATGACGCAGCTATATCCAGCAATTGAACCTTACGCGCACGGGATGCTGGAGGTCGGTCACGGCAATCGGGTGTACTGGGAGACCTGCGGCAATCCACGCGGCAAGACGGCCATCGTGCTGCATGGTGGTCCCGGATCGGGATGCACGCCGTGGCATCGCCGGCTGTTCGACCCGTCTGCCTATCGCATAGTGCTGTTCGATCAGCGCAATTGCGGACGGAGCACGCCGTATGCGAGCGCGGCGGACACCGACCTTGCGAGCAACAATACTGCGAACCTCATCGCGGATATCGAGCGTTTGCGTGAGCATCTGCGCGTCGAGCGATGGCTGGTGCTCGGCGGATCGTGGGGCAGCACGCTCGCGCTGGCTTATGCGGAGCGTTATCCGAATCGCGTCACTGAAATAGTTTTGTTCGGCGTGACGACCGGTCGCCACAAAGAGTTCGACTGGTTATTCCGCGGCGGAGTGGCTGACCTATTCCCCGAGGATTGGGAGCGCCTGCGCGTCGCGGTCCCGCCCGCGCTGCGCGATGGCGATATCATCGAGGCATACTACGCGTTGCTGAGCGATCCCGACGCATCGATTCGCGAGCAAGCCGCGCTGGCATGGTGTACGTGGGAATCCGCGACGCCCGCATGGCCGCCCACGCATGGGTTATCGCCGCGGTTCAGAGATCCCGCCTTCAGGATGGCGTTCGCGCGCATCGTGACGCACTACGTCCGCCACTATGCGTGGCTCGAGGACGGCAGTTTGCTGCGCGAGGCCGGCGCGATCGCCGGCACTCCCGGCATCATGGTGAACGGACGCTTCGACCTGCAAGCGCCAATCGGATGGGCGTACGACCTCAAGCGCGCATGGCCGCGCGCAAAGCTGGCGATCGTTGATAACGCTGGCCACGACGCGTCGAATGCAAGCATCACGGAGGAATTGATTGGTGCGACCGACGAATTCGCAGGCAAGACCTAGAACAGCGAGCCGACGAAGCGTTCCAGCTCCAGGTTGAACTTCACGATGACGCGGTCGGAGCCGCGGGTCAGGCCGATGCCGGGGCCGAGGTTGTACTCGATTCCGCGCGGCAGCGAGCCCTTTAGTACCGGGAAGATGTAGTGCTGCTGCGCGTGCAGCGGATCGTTGTCGTCGATAAGCCCGAGCGCGCCGTAGAACTCGAGGCCGGGTGAAATCTCGCGAAGGTAGTCGTAGTAGATGCCCGCGGCGTAGCCGAACTCGAAGCCCTTGTTCTTGTTGGGTCCGACAAAGACGCTCTTTTCGAAAATCGGATTGAGTGAGATTTCAAATTTCCGGAAGTCCTTCTCGATAATCGGCTTCAGCTCGAGTTCCAGTTCGTTGTCGTCGAATTGCGGCGTTCGATGCCATTCCAGTTCGAGATACCATCCGAGATCCACCGGCAACTCGCCCTGCTCGAACAGGCTGCCGCGCACGCGAAACTTGGAGCCGGCGTATTCGAACGAGTCGGCGTTGGGATGCGCGAGATTCAGGTACGCGGCGGCCTCGACGTGGTCCGTGAACCCGTAAGTGAGCTCGAACGCGGTGCGATACATCGCCTGGCTCGGGTAATCGCCGGCCGAGGTGCCGTCGCCGCCGTGGCTGTGACCGTTCGGCACGAAGCTGTTGAGAGACTCCAGCTCGACCATGCCCCTGCCCACGCTCTGATACGGATACACCTCGAACTCGAACGGATCGACTTGCGCCGACGCATTCGCCGCGATCACCAACATCGCCGCGCCGAAAACGATTGCGCGGATGATCATCACGATTTCTCGCCGGCAATCCATCGCGTGATTGCGTCGCGCTCGGTGGATGTCAGTCGCGCCGCGGGATGCATCGCGAGGTAGTACCACGGCGGCATCGCGTTGCTGGCGATCAGCCGCGCGGCCTCGTCGAGCTTTTGATCCTCGGTGCCGGGGTCGGAGGTGTAGTCAGTCCATGACGAGAAGTTCAGCCGCCTCCGGCCCTTATCGACCTCGTAGTGAATCCACCATGAGAGCGGCGCCACGGCGCTGTACCAGGGCCATCGCGTTTGGTTCGAATGACAGTCGTAGCAGGCGCGTTGAATTGCACTTTTGACCGGCGGCGGCGCGGACAAATCGCCGCTCACGGGGGGATTCGCACGATCGGGGCGCACGAATTGAGCCGCCATGATCGCGATCGCCGCTGACCAAAGGATCGCCCGAAACGCGCGGCGACCCGGCGCATCCTCAGCGCGAGACAATCTCGCCCTTTACCGCGCCGTGGCTGAAGTCGTCGAAGAACGGGTAGGTGCCGGGCGGCAGCGCCGGAATGTACACAGTGATTGTCTGCCCGGGCTGCACGACGCGCTCGCGATGCAGTTCGAAGCTCTCGAACTCGACGGCCGCGTCACCGGAGTTGGTGACCTGCAATTTCACAGGAGTGTTGGCAGGCACCGTTAGGCTCGCGGGCTCGACCGCGCCGGCATGAAAGCGCAACGAAGAATCGTCAGCCGCACGCGCCGGCGGCGCAGCGAATAGGGCGAGTAGTGCCAGTGAAGCGAATGCGGTTGAGGTAATGGTCGAGATGAATTTTAGAGTCACGAGGCGGGCGCTCCTGAAATTGAGAATGATTCTCATTTACATCACCGAGACCCAAAGGTCAAGCCGCTGCCCACAGCGACTCTCCCGCCGCCGAACCGATGCTGTGCGGAACCTCGCGTCACGGAAACCCTGGCGAGGCGGTAAATTGTGCGTGCTGTCGAGTATCTAAACGGATGATTGCAGGAATCCCCTTTAGCTTAGGCGTCGAATTTGTTGACTACGGGAGCAAGGGCAGCTAATTGATAAAGCCTGCTTCCTTGCGGGCAGCCCGGGAGACGCGCGCGAGCGGAGACTCATGCGCGGGGGAAGAGCTTTTGTTGCAAGAGAAATTGTCGGCGAATCGAATCGCAAAAGTAATCGGGGCGTTCGCGCTCGCGATGCTGTTTGCGGTTGCGACCCCGCCCGACGCCTCGTCGGAAACCACGCTCCCATTCCCGCGGCCGGCGGCGATCCAGCCCAACGTGAATTTCTGGATCGATGTGTTTACCAAGTACTCCGAGAATGACTTCATCGTGATGGATCGCGACAATGTTGCGCGCATCTACCACGTCTTTCATCTTCCCGGCGACGGTCAGCCCACTCGCACCGATATCGATTGGGCCA
Organism: uncultured delta proteobacterium; assembly: GCA_963717005.1. Classification (GTDB taxonomy): domain Bacteria; phylum Desulfobacterota; class Binatia; order Binatales; family Binataceae; genus Binatus. The sequence continues at coordinate 716,125 of OY970324.1, read as the reverse complement.
ACGACTACCTCAAGACCAAATATTCCGACATCCTGAATCGCCTCGCGACCCGTCCGCCCGCCGATGACGAGGAGCGCGAGATTGCCGCGATGTTCAAGGGCGAGCCGCCGAGCGCCTACACCGCCGCCGCACAGAATTTGCGCGTGCAGGAAGGGCTGCGCGAGCAATTCCATGAAGGGCTGCTGCGCAGCCGCTATTACATGCCGTCGATGGAGCGGATCTTCCGCGAGGCCGGAATCCCGCCCGAGCTGGTGACGCTCGCGCATGTCGAGTCGGGCTTCCACGGCGCTTCGCGCTCGAGCGCCGGCGCGGTCGGGATCTGGCAGTTCACGCGCGATACCGGCAAGCACTACATGAGAATCACGCGCTATCACGACGATCGGCTGAACCCCGAGCGCGAGACGGTGGCGGCGGCCAAGCTGTTGCGCTCGAACTACGAGACGCTGGGCGATTGGCCGCTGGCGATTACGGCGTACAACTATGGCACCGGCGGAGTGGCGCGCGCGGCAGGAATCTACGGCGGCGACTACTCCGAAATGGTCCAGCACTACCAGGGGCCGCATTTTGGCTTCGCGGTGAAGAATTACTACGCGGAATTCCTGGCCGCCTTGCAGGTGCATCGCGACGAGGAAAAGTATTTCCCCGGCATCGAGGATGAACCCGCGATTCGACCGGCACCGATCAAGACCGACTTCGCCCCGCGCCGCGCCGCGAAAGGGCATGCGTCACATTCTCATCACCATTCTCGCGCTTCGTCGAAGACGACTCATCATTCGAAAAAGACCCTCGCACAAAAGGCCTGATCGCGTCCCGCCGGCGGTGACCTGACAGCGCCAATAGTTGCGGCGCGCGCACTCTCCGCGTCTGTTATCGTTTAAGAGATGCCACGCAAGGCCGCGCAATCGCCGCAACTCGCCGTCCTCGCCAGACGGCTGAAGGAGAGGCTCGGCAACGATCGGCTGGCCCAGCAGGCGCTTGCCGCCGTCGAAGATCGTGCGCCTGACGAGCAGTTGGCGCTCGCGTTTCTGACCAAGCTCGCCGAAAATTCCGCCACCGACCTGAAGGAGGTGTTGCGCGACCGCGCGGCCGGCGCCGATCTGATCTTTTGTCTCGGCTCGTCGGAGCTGGTCGCGACCGAGCTGTCTCTAGCCGGCGAGAGTTGGGCAAACATTTTTCTCGATGCGCGCGCCCAGACCGTTGACGGTCTCGTCGCTGCGATGCGCACCGAGCGGGCTGCGATCGACGCGCCCGATCGCCAGGCTGCCGCGGCGGTGCTCGGACAGTTCATGCGCCGCATCATGGTGCAGGTGGCGATTGCCGATTTGCTCGACCGGCTGAGCGTCGGCGAGACGGCGCTCGCGATGTCGGAGCTGGCCGACGAATGCATTCGCACCGCGCTTAATCTTGCGACCCGGTTTCTGGGCGAGCGCTCGCGGGCGATTGGGCGATTCTGCGTGCTGGCGATGGGCAAGCTTGGCGCGCGCGAGCTCAACCTCAGCTCGGACGTCGATTTGATTTATCTTCACGCGTCGCCGGGATCGCCGGACAGTTCCGAAGCGGCGGCGCGGCTGGGCGAATGGTTCACCGAAATTCTGTCGGCGCGATGCTTTCGAATCGATCTGCGGCTGCGCCCCGGCGGTCGTTCGGCGCCGCTGGTCACGCCGATTGACGGTGCGATCAACTACTACGAGAACCTGGGCGAGCCGTGGGAACGGGCGGCGCTGCTGCGGGCGCGGCCGGTCGCCGGCGATCTGGAAATCGGCTATCAGTTGCGCGCGGAGCTGAATCATTTTGTGTTTCGCAGCTACCTCGACTTCGACACGCTGCGTCAGTTGCGCGCGATGAAGCATCAGATCGAGGCCGAGCTGAAGACGCCGGCGATGATCGAGCGCAACATCAAGCTCGGCCGCGGCGGAATCCGCGAACTCGAATTTATCGTGCAGGCGCTGACGCTGATTTATGGCGGACGCGATCCCCGGCTGCGAATCGAGCAGACCGTCGCCGCGCTCGACAAGCTTGACGCGCTCGGCTACCTGCCATCGAAACGCGCGCGCGAACTCGCCGACGCATACCTGTTCCTGCGCGACGTCGAGCACAAGCTGCAAGTCGTGGCCGGACTGCAGACGCACGTGCTGCCCCCCGACAAGGACGGGATGCACGCGCTGGCGGCGCGAATGGGTTTTGGCAAAGGTGCGGCGGCGATCAGGAAATTCAGCGAGCTGCTCAGGACTCATCGCGCACTGGTCGAGCTGCAGTTCCGCGAGACCCTGGCCGGCGGCGAGGAAGACTCAACCCGCTCGGTCTCCTCCGCGGCGGAACTCGCCTGGAACTCAGCGCTCGATCCGGAATCCTCGACGCGCTACCTGCGCGAGCTTGGCTTCGCGCGCGCCGACGAGAGCGCGCGCCATCTCGAACTGCTCGCACGGGGACCCTCGCACGCGCCGACCAGCCCGCGCCGCCGCGAGCTGCTCGAGCGCCTCGGCCCGATGATGATCGACGAGATCGGCAAACTGCCCGATCCCGATCTGGCGCTGATGAACCTCGCCGAGTTCATCGCCGCGGTCGGCGCGCGAACGTCGTTCCTCGCGCTGCTCGAGCAACATCCCGCGACCCGCCGCATCCTGCTGCGGCTGTTCGCCTCGAGCGCCTACCTCTCGACCATCTTCATCCGCCATCCCGACATGCTCGACACGCTGGTGCGCTCGGACCTGGCGGCGACGCGGCGCAGTCCGGCCGAGCTGCGCGACGAGCTGGCGGGATTGATCGCGGCGAGTCCCGATTTCGAGAGCAAGCTCGATGCGCTGCGCGTCTTTCGTCACCAGGAATTCTTGCGCATCGCGATTGCCGACCTGGCCGGCAGCCTCGAGTTGTTCGAGGTCGAGCGCGAGCTGACGAGTCTGGCGGAAACGGTGCTGGACGAAGCGATGGCGCTGGCGCGAATTCAGACTGCGGCGCGCTTCACGATTCCGCCCACGATGCGCCTGTGCGCGATCGCGATGGGCCGGCTCGGCGCCAGCGAGATGTCGTACAACTCCGACCTCGATCTGATTTTTGTTTATGACGATCGCGCGGAAGCGGCCGCGGGCAGCCCCGAAATCGCGTCGCGAATCACGCAGAAGCTGATCGCGATCCTCGAATCGCGCACGCGCGAGGGCTACGCCTACAAACTCGATCTGCGCCTGCGTCCGTCGGGCAACGCGGGCCCGTTGGTCACGTCGCTGGCGGGCTTTCGCGACTATCATCGGCAAAGTTCCGCGGTATGGGAGCGGCAGGCGCTGGTGCGCGCGCGCGTGATAACGGGCGACGCCGAACTCGGCCGCGAAGTCGAAGCGGCGCGCCAGGAATTCGTGTACGGCCGCGGACTGACGGCGGCCGAGGTCGGCGAGATAGCGGCGATGCGCCGGCGGATGGAAATGGAAATCGGCGCCGAGGACAAGACCCGGCTCAACATCAAGCAGGGCCACGGCGGTCTGGTCGATGTCGAGTTCCTGGTGCAGATGATGGCGCTGAGCCACGGCCATCGGCATCGCGAGCTGCGCGTGCGCAACACGATGGAATCGCTTGAAGCGCTCGCCGGCTTGCATCTGCTGAAGGCCGCCGATGCCGCGATTCTCAAAGACGACTACCGATTCCTGTCGCGCCTGGAAAACCGGCTGCGCATCGAGAGCGACCAGCCGGCCTGGGCGATCCAAACCTCCGTGATTGGCATTCGCCCACTGGCGCGCCGAATGGGCTTCGACGGCGCCGACGGCGCCGCCCGAATGCTCGCGGAACTGGCCGAGCGCCGCGACCGCATCCGCGCAATCTTCGATCGATATTTTGCGGCCGAGCAGGCAAGGGGAGCTTGATGCACTGAGCCTTTGCGGTCGTCATCTGCGCGCAGCACTTCCGTTTGACTTTCATCGCAATTTCGGGTGTCAACTGCCGGTAGGACAAAGTAACTCTCGGTCAGCAAGATGCGTCGTGATTGGCATTCGATCCGCAAGCAACCGGAGGAATAACTGAACGCTGTAAGAGCAGCGCCAATCGTGATCGTCGTCACTCTGGTCGCAGCGCTGGTGGGGACGAACGCCAACGCGCAGACGCCGTCTGCAGCGCCGACCGGCAATGCTCCGGTAGGCTTCATTCCAGAAGGGATCCCACCGAATTTTAGGGCCAATGGGTGGGATCAGGCAGGATGGACGGCCATGCGCGAACATTGCCGCGCCGTATTCAGTCAGTCCGCCTCCGCCCAAAACATGACTCCGGAGGAGCTGAAAAAGCTTACGCCTTTCCCCAATTCCGACTGGCAGCTCTGTATAACGCTCTCAAGCGTCTTCAGCGGAGCAGCCAATACAGCCCCGGGAAGCGGCCCCGCGCCAGCGCCATCAGGAGCCGCGATACCGACCCCGATGAACACTCCGCTCCCCCCGGAGCTTCCGGTTGGCCCTCAGTCCCTGGAACCGAATACGTCAGATCCTGCAGCCCGAATGCTTGCGAAACTGGCGGAGCGTCGCGATCGAACCCGCGCAATCTTCGATAGATATTTCGCCGCCGCGCAGAACAGCTTGCTCCACACTGAGATTGTGTGAGGGTCTCCGACGCCACAGCGGGCACGCAACTCTTGTCATCCTGACGAAGCGAGCAGCGCGAGCGGCAGGAAGGATCTCGGACAGCGGCGCGTGAGCGCCGCCGGTTCCGGTTCTGCATTGCTGCATCCAATGAGAGTAAGGACATCTGCGCGATTACAAAACCGGTACCAGCTTCGCTGACGCGAAGCTGTCCGAGATTGTTCCGACCGCTCGCGTTGCTCGCTTTGTCAGGATGACAAAAATGGTCGCGTTGCTCGCTTCGTCAGGAGGACAGAGTTAAGAGCCCGCGCTGCTCGCTTCAGTCACGATGACAAGCCATCTCTCCGCGCTCAAAATGACAAAAGGCGCATCCTACTCGAAATCCAGCTTGATGCCGGCGAGCACGTTGATCGTCGGGGCTTTGAAGCCGAAGGCCTCCGAGTAGTTGCGGTCCATCAGGTTGCCTACGCGCGCGAAGACCTCTTCGTTGTTTATGTGATTCAGCGGGATTCCCATCGTGTACGACACGACCGCATTTACCAGGTTGTACGCCGAGTGATTCGCGATCGTGGACTCGACCGTAATGTCGTCGCGATCGCCGACAAAGACGTAGCTCACGTTGGCGACGATTTTGTCGTGCGGCAGAAAAGTCCCGCTGCGCACGTATTGCACCAGCGCCGACGCCGTGTGCTTCGCCACCCGCAGCGGCTGCGCCGTCGAGCCGCGCGCATCGACGTGCGTCTCGTCGAGAATAGTCACGTTGCCGCTCAGCGTTAGTCCCTTGGCCATCGTGAGGCTCGGCGCGATCTCGACGCCTTGCACATCGACGCGCGCCGCGTTGCCCGCTTCCGATCCGAAGACACAGGTCGGGCATGGCACGGTGACAATCAGGTTCTTCACGCGGCGCGAAAAGTAGGTCGCGGTGAATGAGGCACGCTCGCCGAAGTTGGTGGTGAAGCCGCCGTCGTACTCGCTCGAAATTTCGGGCTTCAGATTGGGATTGCCGAAGTTCGGGTAGTACAGCTCGTCGAATGCGGGCGCGCGAAAGCCTTCGCTGTAGCTGCCGCGCAGCGTGGTCGAGATTTTAGTAATCGGAATCGCGACCGACCACGCGGGACTGACCTCCTCGCCGAACTGGCTGTTGCCATCGACGCGGAATCCGCCGGTGACGAGCAAGTGGCCGTCGAAGAGACTGCCCTCCTGCTCGAGATAGCCGGCGTATTCCTGGCGGCCCGCGTGGAATTTGGTCACTCCGATTCCGAACGGCGGCAGCGGATCGCAAAAGCTGCAGGAGCTGTCCGTGCGCAGCCATCGATCGAGAAAATCGAAGCCCACCAGCGTGCGGAAGCCGGGCAAGGCGGCGGGCCAGGTGTAGGTCGCCTCCGCGTTGACGCCGCGGGTCTCCTCGGGAATCGAATCGGTCTCGAAATAAGGTGTGCCGAAAACGGTGCCACCCGGAAATGGCGGCGCGTTCACGCGCACGTCCTGGCGCACGAAGGAGGCGCTCACGCGCACGAGCAGGCTTTCGCCGAAGTGATGCTCGACTTCGCCCTTGAACAGCATGAACTCGTCGCGCTGATGCGCAGTCGAGTCGAGCGGCACGCCCGAAAACACCAGGAAATTTGGCAGGCTGACGTTCGACGCGGAGTAACGCGCGAAGCCGCGGAGCACGGTGTCGTCGCCGAGATGGTAGTCGAGCCGCACGTTGCCGGCGAGGTCGTCAGAGTTGTCGTTGACCGGGCGATATCCTTCGGTCGAGAAGTACGACACTCCGCCCGAGTAGTGGAGGTTTCCATCGGCGCCGCTGAAGGTCCCAACTTGCTGGCTGGTCGCGCGATTGCCGCCAGCGGAAAGGATGCTCGCGGTCGGGGGGCCTTCGCCCTCCGGAGTCAGCACGTTGACGACGCCGCCGATAGCCTGCGAGCCGTAGAGCGAGCCGCCCGCGCCGCGCAAAATCTCGACGCGATCGAGATTGTCTGTGGTCAGGTTAGCCATGTCGAAGCTGCCGGTCGCGCCCGCGTTGACCTCGACCCCGTCGATGAGCACCAGCGTTTGCGACGGCGTCGCGCCGCGAATCGACACGTCGGTGACCGAGCCGGGTGAGCCGCTCTGAGTGACCTGCACGCCGGGCACCTGCCGCAACACGTCTTCGACCCGCTGGATCTTCTGCGCCTGGATCTGCGGATCTTCGACCACCGTGATGGTCGTGCCGATCTCGCCGATTGGCTGCGGGATGCGAGTCGCGGTGACGACCACCGGATTCAGCTTCTGCGCCTCTTCCTTTTTGGGCGCCGTCGCCGGCTGACTCGCTTTATTCTTTGCCGATCTAGAATTGGTTTGTGTCTGCGCTGGCGAAGACGCGGCCGTGGGCGTCTGAGCGCGAGCGATCGGCGCAAGCAGCGCTGTCGTCAGAATTGTCGCGACGATCAAAATAGGAAACCGCATGAACTTCCTCCGAGTTCAAAGGCTGCCGGCGCGCGGAGGAAGATCGGGCGACGAAAAACAAAAACCCGACCGCTCGCGGATCGAGGGATCGGGCTTCAGGAAAGCGGGCCTGAGGCCACCCTCCCCGCGGAAGGCAGACAGTTAGTGACCCGGCCGGTCTCCTGGCTTGGGGTTCGTCCTCGGGCCCGCCTTCCCGCCGAAGCGGTGGCATGATGGGCCGTCGTCCCCCCACACAGTTGCGGGGCAGCGCCGGATTTGAACCGGCTTCCCGAGCACCGGGTGCGACGCCGAAGTTACGCGCGGCACCGCGCACAGTCAACCGCGCGTGCGGCGCTCGAAAAATTTTCGTCACGCGGGCTGCAATCGTGTACGCTCGATCATTCGGATGGGCACGGTAACGCTAATCACCGGCGGTGCACGCAGCGGCAAGAGCATGCGGGCGTCGAAGCTCGCGCTCCCGTATCAGCGTAAGTTCTTTGTGGCGACGGGCGAGGCGCTCGACGACGAAATGACGGCGCGAATCGAATTTCATCGCACGACGCGGCCGCCGGACTTTCAGACGGTCGAAGAGCCGGTCGCAGTTGTCGCCGCGCTCGACAAGCTGCGCCACAGCGCCGACCTCGTGGTGCTCGATTGCCTGACGCTGTGGGTGTCCAACCTGATGCAACGCCACGGGCGAGACGACGGCCCGGTGCTCGGCGCGGCGGACCAGCTTGCCAACACGCTGAAGGACGCGCCGTTCGCGAGTATCGTCGTGACCGACGAAGTTGGATCGGGAATCGTGCCGACCGATCACGCCGAGTCGCGCCGCTTCCGCGATCTGCTGGGATGGACCAATCAGAAAGTCGCGGGCGTCGCTGAGCAGGTGATCCTGATGGTCGCGGGATACCCGCTCAGGGTGAAGTGACATCACGATGCCATCGTGACCAGCACGGCTATCTCGACCAGCTCGCCGCACGCTCCGATCAAATCGCCCGTGACGCCGCCCAGCCAGCGCCGGTAGAACGCCCGCATCGTGAAGACGATTGCGATTGCGACCGCGGTGGCGAGTGCGATCGGCCGTAGCGCGCCAAGCATCAGCATTACGACGATTGTGAAAATTGCGACGACGGCGGTTCGTGCACCTGAGACTGTTCCGTTGAGCAGGGTCGAGCCCGAGCCGGAGGCGCGCAGATAAGGCAGGCCGCGGGCGACCAGCAGCATCGCCCACCGCGCGAGCATCGGTGCGACGATCAGCGCGGCGTAGCGGCGATGGCCCGCCAGCGTCGAAAGCGCGAGGATCTTCAGCGCCAGGTCGAAGAAGATTGCGCTCGCGCCGAAGGTGCCGACGCGGCTGTCGCGGAGGATGTCGAGGGCGCGGGTGCGGTCCCGTCCAGCGCCGAGCGCGTCGGCGGTGTCGGCCAGTCCGTCGAGATGAACCGCGCCGGTGATGACGGTGAGCGAGACGATGATGAGAACCGAGCGAATCACCTGCGCGAAGACGTGAGCGAGAATCCAGTCCTCGCCGGCCAGCGCCAACCCGATCAGGAAGCCGACAATCGGGAACCACGCGAACGAGGCGGCGACGGTCTCCTCAGACGCGGGACCTTGGTCGATCACCGGAAGGATCGTCAGGAAGCTGATCGCGAGCGGCAGTTCGGTGAAGAAGCCGCTTTTCGATGCGGGCGCAGTCGCGTCGGCGCTCATCGGACTTTGCCGGAGACGTCCGCGCTCTCGAACGTCGCCATGTGGTCGAGCAGGTCAAGCGCGGAGTCGATCACGTTCATCGCGAGCGCGGCGCCGGTGCCTTCGCCGAGTCGGAGGTCGAGATCGAGAATTGGACGGAGCTTGAAGTGATCGAGCGCGAGCGCATGGCCGCCTTCGGCCGAGCGATGGCTGAAAAACAGGTGATCGAACAGGCCCGGATAAATCTTTTCCGCGACCGCGGCGGCGGCGGTCGCGATGAAGCCGTCAACTACCACTGGGATCCTGGATGCGGCGCCGCCGATGCAGACCCCGGCCATCGCGGCGATTTCGAAGCCGCCGAGCGCCGCCAGCATCGACTCCGGCGTAAGTTTGTCGCGATGAATCTCGAGCGCGCGCGTGACCACCTCGATTTTGCGGCGGACGCCGGCGTCGTCGAGGCCGGTTCCTCGTCCGACTATCGACTCGGGTCGCAGCCCGGTAAGCGCGCACAGGATTGCGGCGGCGGGCGTGCTGTTCGCGATGCCCATCTCGCCGATGCCGATGAGTGTCGCGCCGCCGTCGGACAGTTCGCGTGCGATTTCGATTCCGATTTCGAGTGCGCGTGTCGTTTCATCGGGCGTCATCGCCGGCCCGTCGAGGAAGTTGCGCGTGCCGGCGGCGATGCGGCGATATGTCACACCGCTGAGCGGCTTGGCGCTGGTATCGATCTTGACGCCAACGTCCACAACTTTCAGTGAATAACCGAAGCGGCGCGCGAGGACGCTGATCGCGGCGCCGCCGGCCGCGATGTTGCGCAGCATCTCGGCCGTGACTGCTTGCGGAAACGCGCTGACGCCTTCGTCCGCGACGCCATGATCGGCGACGAAGACAGCGATCGCGCCGCGCCCGGATTTTACCGATTCGTCGTGACGGATCGCGGCGTAGCGGCGCACGAGCTGTTCGAGATAGCCGAGGCTGCCGGGCGGCTTGGTCAGGGAGTTAAGCCGCGCGTCAGCGGCCCACGCCGCTTCGTTGTCGATAGGCAAAATTGACGCGATGGTTTGGGTGAGGAGACTCATGAAGGTGTAAGGGCGGTGGATCCTGTGGCGTAAAAGGGCAATTTCATACTATCGGTTGTGTTCCGGCGGCAGCATACCACTACCGGTAGCTTCGTTCCGTCAAATTGTGTTTTTCGGATTGGGCTGTGGAAGTGAGAAAGGCGCGGACGAGAGGTATTGTGAGGAGGGTGTGCATGAGCGGATCAAGATAGCACGAGATGCGGCGACCGCGTCAGGCTGAAAAGTTCATCCCCGCAGTGGGCAGGGCTTTGCGAGGGTTCTCGTCGGGACGCGAACCGTCCTCGTCCTTGTGGTTGCGCGGAAAGAGAAACAGATCCGGGATTCTTCGCCGCGGCGGCTCTGAATGACAAGGGGCGAGGCGACGAGGGAGAAAGAATCCTGAATCGCGCGCGGCGCGCGCGGTAAGCGGATCCTCACCTTCATCCCGGCCTGAACGGGCGAGGAGACAAAGGAGCCGCGCAGTCGAGCACAAGGCATTCTCCGGGTCAGGGGAACAACTGGCGCTATTAGAGAAGCAGGAGCCAAGTTACCTGATACTGTCTTGCAGGGACTTTGCGTCCTTCAAGTCGGGGGTGTTCAGGCCTTCGGTGAATTGATCGTAGATTTCGGCGAGCGCGGCGCGGGCCTGGTCACGGCGATCGGTGTCGCGCAGCAGGCGTGCGAGGCAGACGGTTGCGCGCAATTCCAACGATTTTGCGCGCTGCTTGCGTGCGACCTCGATCGCCTTCAGATAGCTCTGTTCCGCGGCGGATAGGACTGAACGGACTTCTTCCGACGTACCGGATAGACCTTTGGCTCGCACGCGGGTTAGTTCGCCGGTAATTCGATGGACTTCCGACTCGACATAGCGCTCGTGGTTCTTCTCGACCAGGTGCACGGCTTGCGCGATCAAGGCAAGCCCGGCATCGATTTGCCCGACGCCCGCCAACCCCTCCGCGATCACCGAGCGCGCCCACGTATGAGCCAGCTCAAAGCCGGCCTCCGCGAACACTTCCTCGCCGGGGCCGCCTTCGGCCGGTTGATCGAACTTTCCTTGAGCGACCGCACCTAACATTATGTAGTTGACGATCTGGTCCGCTAAGAAGCCCAGGCCGTGCTTGCGGGCGAGCGCCAGCCCTTCTTTGGTGGTCTTGTCCGCTGACTCAAAGTTGCGGCTGATGGTGTAGTACACGCTGACTTGCGACAAGCTCCAGGTCAGAGAAAATGGCGAGCCGATCTGTCGGGCATGAAGGATCGAATCGGCAGCTCTTTTATCGGCCTGATCCGGATAGCCAAGCATCCACAGGACCATCGCGTCATAACAGAGGGCACTGACCAGTGGATCCTGGTCAGAAGTCTCGGCGTCGAAGCGGCGATGACTTTCTGGATCGTAATAGCCGATACTCAGTTCGAAACTCGAATGCGCGTCAGTGAAGTCACCCATGAAGAACTTACTGAAACCTTCCAACACACAAGCGCTGGCTTGCATTCGACGGTTGCCGAGCCGGTTCGCGAGGCTGATCGCTTCGGCGGTATAGCCGAGAGCGATCGGGTGCTCGCCGCGAACGAGATGGAAGGAGTGAAGTCCGCTTAGCACCGAAAACAGCCGTGGGTCGTCGGTGTTTTCCTGGCATAGTTCGCGGGCGCGCCGGTAGGCTTGTCCGGCCTCAGGAACCCACCATCCTTTGGTTGCCAGCAGGGCGGAGCCGTAATCGATCTGAAGGTTGAGCTCCAACTCGGCGCGCGCCATCGAATCCGGCAATTTCGCGAACAGCTCGATAGCATTCTGCAGACGCTGGAGCGCCCCCTGGTAGGCGCTTTGCGCCCGCTCGCGTTTGGCCGCCGACGCCTGGTACTCGATTGCCTTTTCTGCGTTGGAGCTGCGGGCATAATGGTCAGCGATCTGGCTGAGATGGTCGTCGAGCGAATCCTTGAACAGCGCACCGATGGCATCGCCGATCCGTTCGTGAAGGGTCTTGCGCCGCTCGGTAAGGATAGAGTTATAGGCGACTTCCAGGGTCAGCGCGTGCTTGAAGGTGTATTCGATGTCGCCGAAGGCGGGCTGCTCGTAGATGAACTCGCTTAGCTGTAGATCGTCAAGCATCAAGGCTAGCTCGTCGTCGGAAGTTCCTACCACCGCGCGCACGAGACTTAGCGGGAACTCCTTGCCGACCACCGCGAGGGTTTGCAGCAAGTCCTTGTCGGCTGGCGAGAGGCGATCGATGCGCGCGGCGAGGATTGCCTTTACCGTAGCCGGGATCTTCAACTCGGCGAGCGGCTTGGTCAGTTTGATGCTGCCATTGCGCAGGAGCGCGCCGTCGTCGAACAGCACTTCGACGGTCTCTTCCATGAAGAAGGGGTTGCCCTCGGTCTTTTCGATGATGAGATGCTTGAGCGGGCCAAGCTCCGCGCTGTCGCCGAGCATGGAGAGCAGCATCTCGCCGGCGCTTTCGCGTCCGAGCGGGTCGAGCCGAAGCTGCGTGTAGTAAGTCTTGCCGCTCCATTGATGCGAATACTCGGGGCGGTAATTCACCAGCAGGAGAATCTTCGCGGTGCCAATCGAATCGGCGAGAGTGTTAAGCAGCGACTGGGTCTCTTCATCGACCCAGTGCAGGTCCTCGAAGATAAGCATCAGCGGCTGGTTGAGGCTCTCGCGCAACAGGATGCGTTTGATCGCGTCGAACGTGCCGCGCTTGCGGATTCGCGCGTCCATCTGGCCGAGCGGGTCGGGATCTTCGCCGATTCCGAGCAGGCCATACAGGTAGGGCAGCGTGTCCTCGAGCGTGCGATCCAGAATCGCGATGCGGCCGGCAATTTTTTCGCGGCGGGTCCGCTGGTCATCCTGCGACTCGATCTTGAAGTAGCTGTGCAGCAGGTCGATGACCGGCAGATACGACGACGCCTTGCCGTGCGAGACCGAGTAGGCCTCGAGCACCATCCAGCCGGCCGCGCTGGTGGCTTTGAACTCGAAGATCAGGCGCGACTTGCCGACGCCGGCCTCGGCCACCGCCGCCACGATTTGTCCGTGCCCCGACTTCGCGCGATCGGCCGCGTTGCGCATCGCATCCATCTCGCGCTGGCGCCCGACGAACTTCGTGAACCCGCGTCCGGCCGAGCGCTGCAAGCGCGTGCGCAAGGGGCCGAGTCCGGTCACTTCGTAGAGGTTGACCGGTTCGGTGACGCCCTTGATCCGCGCCGGTCCCAGCGGCTTGAGCACGAAGTAGCCCTCGACCAGCCGGCGCGTGCTTTCCGAGATTGCGGTCGCGCCGGGGTCGGCCAGGGTCTGCAGCCGCGAGGCGAGATTGGTGGTGTGCCCAATCGGTGTGTACTCGGCTTGACCTTGTCCGGTCGCAATCGAGCGCACGACCACCTCGCCGGTGTTCACACCGACCCGAATCTGAATTGGCGCGCGGCCGTCGGCGCGCAGCCGCTCGCCGTAGCGCCGAATTTCTTCCTGCATGCGCAGCGCGGCGTAGAGCGCGCGTTGCGGATGATCCTCGTGGGCAACCGGCGCGCCGAACAGCGCGAAGATGCCGTCGCCGGTGCTCTGCACGATGTAGCCGTCGTAGCGGCGGACCGCGTCGATCATCAGCTTCAGCGCCGGATCGACGATTGCGCGCGCCTCTTCAGGATCGAGATCCTGCTCGAGTTCGGTCGAGCCCTTGATATCGGCGAACAGCGCGGTGACGGTCTTGCGCTCGCCCTCGGTTGCGAGCGCCGATGCTTCGGCAGGCGCGGTGACACGTACTGCGGCCGTCGCGGCTTCGACGCGAGTCGCATCCGCTGCGGCCGCAATCAGCGAGGCCCCGCACTCAGCACAGAACTTCGCGCCGAAGGCGTTATCCGAACCGCACCTCGCGCATCGATTCGACAACGGGCTGCCGCACTCGGCGCAGAATTTCTTGCCGGTCTCGCTCTCAGTCCCGCATTTCGCGCAGCGCATCGTCTCGCCCTATCGAAGCATGGCTTCTTGTAGCATGCGTTCGCAAGGCGATACACGGTCTCCGGGAAAATCGTGGTGCGGTGCGCTATTGTTGGGTGGATTCGCTGCGCCAGTAGTCGCTCCAGGCGCTGTAGTCGGGCGAATCCTCCTGGCACCACCGCTTGCTCTTGGCATAGTCCCATGACTTGTCGGTGAGCGGCGGATCGGGCAAGAGACGGGCCCAATCGACTTTGCGATTTTGTGCGTCAACATGGCATTCAATGTCGGCGACCACCTTGCCGTCGGGATATCGTGCCCAGATTTCGACGTCAGGATGCCGGTTAGAGGTCTCCTGGAAACGCTCCCAGGTGTACACGTCGCCGTTGTAGGTGAATTGCGGCTGATCGATGAAGGACTTGCAGACTTTCACGATATCGATCGTGCAGCCCTCGTGATGAAGAATCGAAGCCGCGGGCGGCGCGGGCGCCGGAGAGCTCGACGAGCTCTGGCTTGAGGAGTTGCCCGGCGCGCCCGCCGAAGGATTCTGCGAGCCGCAGCCTGCGACCGCGACCAGCAGGCATACAGTGAATAGTTTTTTCAAAACGCCAGCTCTCCCTATCTTCTCGCTTTGAAGGTGAACATATGTGTTAGATCGCCGATCGCAGGACTGTTAGTTGGAAAATACGGGGCCGACGAAAGACTCCTGGGATTAGGCAGATTGTCGCGGCTCCGTTTGGAGAGCGGCTTGAGCTTCCAGTTGCGCTCGATGAACTTGATGATCGAAGCGTGGTCCGAGTAGGTGTGATCGACATAGCCGAATTTGGAGTATGGCGAGACAGCTATCATAACGGTGCGCGGGCCGTCGCCGAAGAAGTCGATCGGTTGTATATATCCCGAATCGTACTCGCCGCCGGATTCGTCGAAAGTAACCAATATGGCAGTGTCCTTCCAGATATCCGGATTGCTCTGAACCGCGTTGATGATCCGCTGAGTGAACGCCTCGAACAGCGGAGGAGTCGAGGTTCCCGGATGGCTGTCGAGAAGAATATCAGGCTTCACGAATGAGACTGCTGGAAGCGTGCCGTCATTTACGTCGCTGAAAAAGACGTCGAGGTCCACGAGGTTGTTTTTGAGCGGTCCGGTCATGATCGAACGCGAGAACTGAAAGGGGTTACAGATCGCGCAGTACAGTTCGTTGGCCAGCGCCGGGTCATCCGCGGAATTCATTCCCTCTCCGTAATATTTCCACGAGACGTGCCTGGCGGATAATGCGTCGCCAATCGTACGAACGGTCTGCGGTCCGATCGCGAAGGCCGGGCCATTGGGGAATTCGTTGCCCTGCTGGATCGGATTGCCCAGGTGATCGTAGCTCGGGTACTCGTTGTCCACCTGGTAGTAATTCCCGGGCGCGCAATTGCCGTCGTTGAATGGCGAATACGGAAGCCCGGCAAGATAGCCGCTGATCGCCGTCACCCCCGGCTGAGCCGCATCCGAACAGTTAACGAATCCACCGGTGCTGGTGTTGCCGAGATCGCCCGTAGCGGGACTGTCGTTGGTATAGAAGTTATTGCTGCCCGATTGCGGATCCGGATTTTCGATCAGGTTACCCGCCGGAGTCGCCGGTGTGCCATTGCTGTCGGTATAGTAGTAGAGGTCAGCCGTCCCAATCGATTGCGAGTTGGGACCCGTCCCGCCCATCTCGAATTGGTGATAGTTGTCGCTAATAGCGTAGCTCGACGCGAGCGACCGAAAGTACGGATAGTCACCAGCAGCCATGTTGTAGAAGCCCATCGCGATTCCGCCCTGGAAGGTGCCTTGATCGCTCATCGGTGGATGGCCGTCCATGGTAATCTGCCAGCCGACTGTCGTCGCGACCCAGGTATAAAAGTCATGAGCGCATCCGGAAGGATTGCTGGCGGATATATTTGCGACGCTGCAATCATTCTGCTGCCACATCTGGAAGAATCGATGCACCGGGTCGCCGGCATTATCGGTGAACTTGGTAGGTGTTATCGACGACTTGAATGACGGAGACGGGCAGGAATTCAGCTGCGACGCTCCGACCATGGAATAGGGCCCGTTCGGCAGATCCGATGGATAGCGGCAGTCGGGGACCGGAAAGGAGCCTAGGCCGAGGGGAACTCCATAAAACGATTGTCCGGTACCGCTGATATCCAACAGGCTCTGTGCCGTGGGTTCCAGAGCGTCATCGGTGCAAAACAGAATCTGTGCCGGGTCCTTGCCAAATTCGAGAAGTAAGATTGATAAGTCGCACGGTGAGGCCGGCAGCGCGTTGAGCGTGGTGCTCGGCTGAGGAAGGAGCGAGAATGGACCGGTCTGCGCAGGACTCAGTTGGTAGGTGGTCGGATCGGTCGCTTGATTCTGAAGCGCCAGGGCATAATTTGGCCCGGGCAAACCGGCCTGATTTACAATCCCCTCAGAGAGCAGATTCCATACGTGCTGCGTGGGATCGGGCGGAACATAGGTCGCAAAGACGTTGTCAAAGCTGCGATTCTCACCGATCACGACGATCAGATGCTTGATCGGAGTACGCGTTCGCCTGGAATTCCCGGTTCCCGCGGCAAGTCCGCTGCCACTCACAATCACCACGCACAGCATTGCCAGCGCCACTGATCGCAAAGCACCAATCGATCTCGTCATTGCCCACCGCCTTCCATCTTGAAACCGAACTGTCGAGTTTCGAGTTTTCGGACGGCTGAAAGGTTGCCTGATCAATCCTGCGTCTGTCCAGCCAGCGCAGCAGGAGTTTCACCGAAGGTCCGGTCGAGTCAGTCGCGCGACGGCGGCTTGTCCGGCGAATCTTCGGGAAAGATGGCGAGCCAGATCGAATGGTCGTCGATCTTTTTCAGCAGGGATTCGGCGGCGGGCGAAGCTCGATCGGCGGCGTCATTCCAGCAATCGAAGTGAATCAGCGATTTCGGCGGCAGCCGCTGCGCCCAATCCGCGCTCGCCAGTATTGGGCGATCGGGAAACTTGCGCACGTAGCCGAGGCACAGATAGGCGATGGGAATGACGTCGCCGGGGATGCCGAAAATTTCCGCCAGCGCGTCATTGCGCATGATGCTGACCCATCCCATGCCCAGCCCCTCGGCGCGCGCCGTCAGCCACATATTTTCGACGGCCAGGCAGGCCGAATAAATCTCGACGTCGCGGATACTGGTCTTGCCGAGCACGGCGGGGCCGAAGCGCTCGGGCTTGCAGGTGACGATCAGATTGAGCGGCGCTTCCAGGATGCCCTCGAGCTTGAGCGACAGATATTTATCGCGGCGCTCGCCGCTGAACTGGGCCGCATTCCTTTTGTGCTCGGCCTCGAAGACTTGTTTCACCCGGCGGCGCTGCTCGACGCTGCGCACCACGATGAAATCCCACGGCTGGGTGAAGCCGACGCTGGCGGCATGATGGGCGGCGATGAGCACGCGGGCGAGCACGTCGTCGGGAATCGGATCGGAAATGAACTCGCGGATGTCGCGGCGGCGGAAGACAGCCTCGTAGAGACCGCGCTTGAGCGCGTCGGCGAACGCGTAGCGATTGGTGCTGGAGATAGACATCGCGGGAATTCTCTCCTGGTCCGAGGAGGGGGTTAGGAGAGGTACCACGCTCGACTCCTCGCCATCTCGGAATTGCTCATCGCATAAAACCGTGTGTGCGAGTGCCGGCGTTGTACCTCACCCGGCGCCTCCTTGCGGCGGCGCCGACCTCTCCTCGGACAAGGAGAGGTTAGGATCCGGACGGCTTGCAGTTGATGTCAGGCGGCTGCCTTCCTGGCCGCTGCCAACGCGGCTTCGTAGTTCGGCTGCTCCGCGACTTCCTTGACGTACTCGACGTAGGTCACGTTGTCATTCTTATCGACCACGAACACACATCGCGCCAGCAGGTGTAGCTCCTTGATCAACACACCGTAGTTGGTGCCGAAGCTTGCGCTGCGCCAGTCGCTCAGCGTGGTGACCTTGTCCACCCCGGCCGCGCCGCACCATCGCGCCTGCGCGAACGGCAGATCCATCGAGACCGAGAGAATCTGCACGTCGCCCGGCAGATTGCTTGCCTCGAGGTTGAAGCGGCGCGTCTCCGCATCGCAGACCGGAGTGTCGAGCGAAGGGATGGTCGTGATGATTTTGACTTTGCCTTTGAACTGATCGAGCGTCGCCGGCGCCATCCCCTTGCCGACGACGTTGAAGTTGGGTGCTTTTTGTCCGACCTTGATTTCGGGACCGACCAGGGTCATCGGGTTTCCCCGCATCGTAACGGCGCCTTTGCGTTCTTCGGCCATGAGCAACTTCTCCTTGAGTGATGAATTGAAAATGAAATCGTGAACTAACAGAGACTAGTAGCGTCGGGGTGAGAGGTAAAGCAGCGGCGTGATGAAGCTGACCTCTTCTTCCGCACGAAGAGGTCAGGGGGTGTGAGCGATGGCTCAGAGAACTTTGATTACGATCCACACCAGGCTGACCAGCACCAGGATGCCGTTGATTGCGACCGACGCGATTGCCCCCGGTCCGCGCTTGGCGGCTGCGCTCAAATAGCCGCGGGCGTAAACGATCCGCGCGATCAGGAACAACAGTCCGAGCGCGACGCCGAAGTGATAGTTCACCGTGAGCGAGAATATCCAGACCGCGGGGATGAAGACGATCAGGGCCTCGAGCGTGTTTTCATGGACGCGGAAGTAGCGCTCGAAGTCGGGATTGCCGGTGGTGGCCGGCGCCTCGACTCCGTAGGTCAGCCGCGCGCGTCCAACCATCACGCCGAGGATCGAATATTCGAGCAACGCGAGCAGCGTCACCAGATCGAGCTCATGATATCCCACGATAGAATCCCTCCCGTTATTCTCGTCGCGACGACGGGCCGTTGCGATGAAGCTACTCGCGCGGCGCGAAAAGTGCGAGATGTGCCCAGTCGCGACTAGCGGCGGCGGAATTTTGCCCGGCGCGCGGCTTCTTGTTGGTCGGCGGCTTCGCGCGACGGACGCGCCGGCATCCATCCTTTCGTGTAGTCGATTTCTTCCCACGATCGATCGTTGGCGTCCCACACGTAGGGCAGCTCGACGATGGTCGCGGGCGCCGTGATGGTCTCGAAGGCGCGCATCGCGTCGCTGACGATCCGGCGCTGGAGTTCGGGTTGATCGGGCGGTCCGGTCTGATGACCGAGCGGGAAATTTACGAACACCGCGCGCGGCGGCTTCACCGACTGCGTGATGTCGAGGGCGGAAGTCATTGCGAGCGTGGGGATTCCCGCTTCCTCGACCGCGCGTGCGATCAGTCCAACGGACTGATGGCAAACGGGTCAGGCCGGGACGAGGAAGAAAGCGTCGGCATGCGCGCGCTTGAGCTCATCGAGAATTTGTGGAGCGAGTTCGTCGCGGACTTTGCGCGCCGAATAAATTCCGCCCATGAAGCTGAACGCCGGATCGATTAGCGCGCCGATTACGCCGGCCGCTTCGAGCTCGCGCATCCGCTCGAGCGGGAACACGCAGTTGACGTCGCGCTCGGCGTCGCGGGTCGGATAGCCGAAGTGCCACACGCTCAGGTCGTCGCGGCGCGCATCCTTTGGGATGCGGCGATACGACGCGTCCTCGCGATGGAAGCGCGGCTGATCGCGATACATGATGCCGCCGGAGCTGATCATCGCGATTCTGCACTCGGCGATGGATTTTGTGAGCGGAGTGAACGGCGCGGAATCGTTCTCGACCCATCGATAAGGAGTGAACTCGTTGTAGAGATCGCGCGTGCGAGGAATGTATGCGACTGGCATGCGCCTCACTCTACGACTGCAAGGAGAATTCGGCAAACACACGACAGCGGTCAGCGGCAAGGGCCGTTCCCCGGAGCTTCAATTCTCCGCGTGCGGCTTTAAGCGCGTGAAATATTCATTGCGGGAGAGTCGATTAGAGCGTGCGAGCCTCTGACAATCAACAGGCACGAAACAGGCTCCCAACAGATGCCTAAGCTACACGGAACTGAAGGATGCGACCGTTATCGATGGCTAGGGCGAAAAGGCATTTGTCAGGGGTGGTTGACTCTACCTGTGGTTTTCTGCGACAAAGGTTTCGGCAAAGTGTCCCGGGGGGGGCCGCGATCATACTTCGGGTTCCCGATTTGGGCGAGGCAGGCCAGCTAATCTCTGGCGCGAGTTTCTAGGGAGGGATGGTAAATGCACGAATCACTCAAGCATGCCCGACGCATGGTACTGGGCGTCGCGGTGGGGGCGCTGTTACTCGCCGCCGCGCCGGGATCCGGTCAGGCGGACATACTCACGCTCTGTATATCGCCGAGCGCCCAGAAGGTTGTTTTGCCGCTCGGTGGCACCTGCAGCAAGCCGAATCGGTTGATCACCTGGGATAGCAACGGCGTGACCGGGCCAACCGGACCTCAGGGTCCCAAGGGTCAGCAAGGACCGCAAGGACCTACCGGCACTGCGGGTGAGAAGGGACCTCAAGGTCCTGTAGGACCGGCCGGTGCGATCGGGCCAGTAGGAGATGTGGGAGCCACTGGGCCAATCGGTCCTGCCGGAGAAATGGGTCAGCAGGGACCGCAAGGCCCTACTGGACCGACTGGAGCGACTGGTCCGACTGGACCGACAGGAGCCGCCGGTGTTAACGGCGTCAACGGAACCCAATTCTACACGCTTGGCGGCGGCGACTTGGGCAGCAACGTCGAACTGCTGTTTGGCTATACGAGCGTATTGGGTGGCCCGTCCGGCCCGACCGGCGCAAACCCATTCTGCTCGACCGGCACTTGCAGCAATAGCCCGATTTACTATGGTCCGGGTAATGGCGCTGATACGCAGCTTGAGAGCGTAGCGGTACCAATCGACGCTTCGACTGTGACTCAGCTCTGGGTCCAGACCAAGAACGTGCCGGGACCGGGCGAGAGCTATACCTTCCAACTGTGCAAAAATAGCGACTGCTCGTCGTCACCGGTCACCTGCTTTATCAATCAGCCGAACCTGACCGAGTGCAAGGATCTCGTGGATAGCCAGCACTTCAACGCCGGTGACACCATCGCCCTCAAGGCGACCGCGAGCAATGGTGCGGAGCCGACCGAGCTTTCGTGGATGGTCGTAGTTCATCAGACCGGTGGCGATGTCCCAATCGTGGTTGGCCCTTGAGCGGGCGGAATAGGGGAATGGGAATGCCGAGTACGCGAATGGTAACAGTCAGGGAGGGGACGATAATGCCTCATTCTTTCAAGAACGCGTGGCGCTGGCTCGTCGGAGCATCGGCGGCTGCGATGTTAATAGCGGCTATCGCGCCGGCATCGAACGCGCTGGCGCAGACACCGGATACCGGACCCATCAATCTCTGCATCGCCAGGAGCGGCAAGATTATCGGGGTCAACCATGTTTGCAAAAACCACAACATCTCATTGGTCTGGAATCTTCCCGGGCCACAGGGTCCACAGGGATATCAGGGTTACACCGGTCCCGCTGGTGCACCCGGCGCGGTCGGACCGACAGGCTCGCAAGGTCTGGTTGGTCCAGTAGGTCCGACGGGCCCAATGGGATCGCAGGGCCTGACTGGTCCGGCCGGAGTGCAAGGCTTTACCGGTATTGCGGGACCGACGGGCAATACGGGATATCCGGGACCAACCGGGCCTGTGGGCGCAGTCGGGCCGACGGGACCCAGCGGAACTCCCTCATTTGGTCCGGGCGACAACGTTGAGATTCTCAGCGGCGGCACGCTTGGCGGAACAATCAGCGGGGCTGCGTCTATCCAACTGACTCAGTTTTCGGGAAACCTCGGAGTGCCAACCACCCCCTTGTACCTGGGACCGGGAAATGGCGCCTCGGGAGAAGGCATCACTTCGATTCCTCCTGCCCCGGTTGCAGGTCCGCAGACCAGCGTTCAGGTGCCAACTCCGGGCGGCACAGCTTTCAATATGACGGTTGCGATTACACCCGGAGATGCGGGTCCTCTCGGTGCCCAATACACTTTCATCCTGTGTAACGAGGCGGACTGCGACATAATGACGAATCCGTTCTGCGCTGTCGCGAATGACACTTTCCCGAATTCGGATTCGACGGTTTGCTCGACTTCCACCTTTATCGGAAGCGCCCTGAGCCTGGATTACGCGCCAGGCGATACTCTCTCGATTCAGGCCTACAAATCCGAGGCCACAATCGCCACCAATCCCGTCAACGTCAATTGGTCGCTGGACTATGCGATCGCCCCTGCGGACGCTTTCTGATTCCGGGACGCGAGGAGGACAAGACAGATGAAATCGCGATCGGAAGTCATCACGGGTGGAGGGCAACAGAAAATGGAGGGCGTCAACATGCCTGCTTTGTCTAAATTCGCGTGGCGTTGGCTGGTCGGTGCGACCGCCGCTACGATACTCTGCGTGGCGGCACTACCGGGCGTCGGCCGCGCCGAGAATATTGAGATCTGTATCAACAACCACACCGGTAAAATCAAGGGCATCAATCTCGGGATTGACGGCTGCACCGGCAACACCAGTGAACTGGATTGGGTGACGACCGGTCCCGCCGGTTACACCGGGATGCGAGGCGTGGCCGGTGATCCCGGTCTCCCTGGCACACAGGGGCCCCAAGGCTACCCAGGCGACCAGGGACCTGCGGGTGCGCAGGGGGCTTTTGGACCGCAGGGTCCTCAGGGCGCCATCGGACCGACAGGCCCGACTGGGCCGGCAGGAATAATGGGTGAAGATGGACTCCGCGGCCCAACCGGGTTGGTCGGCGTGACTGGGCCGATTGGACCTTCAGGCACGCCCGGAATCCCGGAGCCGAATATTTCCGTCTTCACGGGCGGCTCGATGGGCACGCTCGGAAACCTCTTCAACGTCGATCTCTCGGGTAATAACAGCGTCGGAAATCCTGGCACCATCCTGATCCTCGGACCGGGCAACGGTTCAGACACGTCCCAGGCGCCTGAAGTGCCGATGTCCGAGATAGGAACTGCGAGACGCTTGTTCGTGAACGTGGACAATGACCCCGGCACCCAGATGAATACCGGGATCCCGAGCACTTTCTGGTTCTTCCTGTGCAACGGTAATAACTTTCCGTCGAATTGCGGTCTTAGCTGCTTCATTACCGGGCCCGACACGACCTGCAGCGACCTGACTGGCTCGCAATTCTTCAATGTGACTGTCACACCCCCTCCTGGGGTTGGTGGCCAGCCGGTGCCGAATCCCGATGAAATGAGTCTGTGGGCGTACGCCGACTATCCGGGCGCGAATCACGCCAACGTGAAATGGTCGGTGACTTACGATCACGGTGCGGGGCTTATTGTTCCGTAACCGCACACGCGACCGATCGAATTGAGAGACCGAAAGCCCCTAGGTAACACTAGGGGCTTTCTTTTGTGTCTCTAAGAGCTGTTAAGAGACTTGTACGCAATATTTAGCTAGATTATTGAGGTTTTCATTCGCGTCCAAGAGTCCAAGAAGGCCGGACGCGGCCAGCGGGGGAGTAACGAAAGGGGTCAGAGGGGATTCGACTGTTGGCCGGGAGAGGAGGACTTCCGTATGAAAGCACAGCGAACAGTTGCAAGACGAAGCACGTGGTCGTCGATCCTCGCGATCCATGCTCTGGCACTGCTGCTTCCGGGTACGATTGGCTCGAGAGCGTGGGCGATTGACGCCAAATCGGCCAAGCTAATCGATCACGGATTCAAGATTTTCACCAAGCAAACCTTCAACGGAAACGGCCGCACCTGCTCAACCTGCCATCTCCCGCAAAGCGACTTCGATATCACCCCGGCAGACATCCCGACGCTGAGCGCTCATCAGAAGAAATTGCTCTTCGCGGCCAGCGTCGCCCCAGGGAACGCCGGCAACGGCACGTTGGAGAACTCGACGATGGTGCAAACCCTCGGGCTGTTCAACATCAACGCTGGTGTAGGGGGCACACCTGATGAAGTAGGATCAACCAACACGCCGGTCGGCCCGTTTCGCGCTTCGATGACGATTGCGGGGTTGAGCTTAACAACCTCGAACTTCCTGCCAGATTTCTGCGCTAACGACTCGCCGCCTGGGGTAATCGAGAACGGCACAGATTTGGTCGCGGTCATTTGCGGGTCTTTGCCGCCGCCGTTTCCGGCCAGCGCGGTGCCTTTTCCGCTGACTAACGTATTTCTTAATGATAATCCTCCAACGTTCGGGACCGCAAATCCGGGGGTTGATGACGGCACTCGCAATATCGAGCTCGGTTGGTCAGGAGACGGCACGCTCGCCGACCCCGATGCTTTCGGAGCCACCACTACTTCCCTGAATCAGGACTGCCGGGATGCTATCGACGCGGCGAACGCCGACCCCCTGGATCTGACCAAGTCGCTGCGAGCCTTTTCGCTCACCGCGGTCCAGACTCACCTGACGCGGAGCCTCAACCGGGTACCCGGCGTCGATTTCCGCTGTCCAACGTCCGCGGAACTGGACGCCATCGCGGCTTTCCAGGAGTACCTCGGCCGCCGATACGAGTTCGCTCTGAAGCAGGGCGTGAACAGCGACGCGGACGATGGCACCGATACACTGACCAATTTCGCCGCGGGAACGCAGGTCGACGCATCGCAACCCGTTATCACCTTCAAGGACAGCACGGCTGAAACGGGTAAGGCGATATTTCTCAACGGCAATACCGAGTGCAATCTTTGCCACTTCAATGCCGGCGCAAACGACGCCACCGGTCTGGTCCATGCACCCAACCCCAATGACCCCTCCGCTCCTTTTCCGGGACGTAACTTCACCTCGAAGCAATTGGTGGATCTTCTGAGGTGCACTGACGCAAACGGCTCGCCGACCACATGCCTCAACGGCGCGACGGCAACCGCGCATGGACTCAACGCGATGGTGGCGCCGATCATCTTTCCTCAGGATGCGGGCGATAAAGTTGCCAATGGGGCGACAGCGGTATCGTCGTCGGGCAGTGACTGTAACAACGGCATAAATTCAGGCGGCAACACCGGGTGTATCAGCGGATCCGGTTTGAAAGAGGGCGCCTTCAATCTTCAACCTTTGATCGAATCGGCCCGCAAGAAGTCGTTTTTCCACAATGGCGCTTTCAATACCCTCGAAGGCGCTATTTCATTTTATTTTTCACCCACGGGCGATGCGATCAAGGCATTTACAGCTCCCAGGAAGGGCGAGACCGGGGCCCAGGCGCTGGCCACTCTCGCCAACACTTACTTCTCCGACCCGACCGAAACTCAGCAAGTATTAAATACGTTGGGCTTCTTCCTACGGTCGTTGAGCTCGGTGTACGCGATCGCCGACTGCGAGCGGCTGGTAGGCGATTCGGTTACCCTGATCAATCTTAACCAGCCAACTAAAGTGCAAGTCCTGCTGTGCACGGGAGAGCTGGCCGATGTCGATCGCTTGATCGCGGGTGCCCAGGTGACCGTGCCGCCCAACTACCTCACCGTCCAGATGCAGGCTCGCAAGCTCGAGAACGAGCTCAAGAAGGCTGCCGAGCAGCGCAATCGCGGTAAACTGGTCGGTATCATCAACCAGCTCAAGAGCATGAGGCACTCGATCGCGTCGCTCTCGCCAGACCTGGAGGAGTGAGGCAGAAGCGGGCTACTTGAAGCGCGGCAAAACTTCGGCGCCGAATCGATCCAGCGAGCGACGCGCCTTGGCGGGATCGAGTCCCGGCAATTGGGTCACGACGATTAGCTCGGTCATAGGAGTCGATTCGAGTATTTCCTCGAGCCGTGCGGCTACCTCTGACGCCGTTCCGAGCACGCTGGTGCGCCTCAAGCGCTCGGCGTCGGGACGAATCAGCACCTTGCTCTGGTCGGTGGTGCCGGCCGCGGCCGAGAGCCATTTGCCGTACAGCTCGGCCTGGTACATCAGCGCGTCGCGGGTGTCGCGCCACGCATCCTCTTCGCTGTCGGCGACGTACACGACGCGGCTGTTGACGATGCTATAGCGCGCGGCGTCCTTGCCGGCGGTCTTGAGCGCGTCGAGATAGATGCCGATTTCGCGGCGTCCGCCGACGCATGCGAATCCCATCTCGAGCTCGGCGGCGCGCCGAATCGATTTTGCGGCGCCCGCTCCCCACAACAATTCCGGATGCGGCTGACTGACGGGTCGCGGCAGCACGCGCACATCGCGAAACTTGAAATATTTGCCGTCGAAGCTGAAACGCTCGCCAGTCCACGCGCGCTTGAGAATCTCAATCGTCTCGAGCGTACGCCCGAGTCGCTGGGCGCGCGGCACGCCAAAGCCTTCGAACTCCTCGGCGCGGTAGCCGAGACCGATTCCCAGCCGCAGCCGTCCGTTCGAGATTACATCGACGAAGGCGGCGTCCTCCGCCAGCTTCAGCGGATGAAAGAACGGCGCGAGCAGGACGTAGGTGCCGATAGTCACGCGCGCGGTGCGCGCCGCGATAGCGGCGGCCGCCGGCATCAGCGCCGGGAGGTAGCCGTCGTCGGTGAAATGATGTTCGGTGAGCCAGATGGAATCGAAGCCGAGGCGCTCGGCCGCCTCAACCTGCGCGAGCGACTCGCGATAGAGATCGCGAAACGACAACCCCGAGCCGGGCGGATTGCGGAAATCGAGCTGATAGCCAACTTTAACCTTGCGCATGATTCACCTCGCGACGCTCAGCGCGCGGCGAGGCCGCCATCGACGATCAGTTCGGTGCCGGTGATGTAGGACGCGTCGTCGGAGAGCAGAAAGACGATGGCGTTTGCGATTTCCCACGGCGTGCCCTGCCGGCGCATCGGGATTCGCGGGCCGACGGCGCCTTCGCGGTCACCGACGAGGCGTCGCACCATCGAGGAGTCAATCAGCCCTGGCAGGATCGTGTTGACCCGGATGTTGTCGCGCGCGTGCGAGACCGCGGCCGAGCGCGAAAGTCCGAGCAGCGCGGCCTTGGTCGCCTCGTAGGAGATCTGCGAGTTGCTGCGGAGCGCGGCCAGCGACGACACGTTGACAATCGCGCCACCGCCGGCTTTCGCGATTTCGGGCACCGCGTAACGCATCATCAGGAAATGGCTGCGCAGGTTGACCGCGAGCATCTTGTCGAAATTTTCGGTGGTGGTCTTGAGCAGGTTGCCGCCGATCGCGATGCCGACGTTGTTGACGAGCAAATGGATCGCGGAGAATGCGCGCATCGTGGCTTCGACCGCGCCACGGCATTGATCCTCGATGCTGACGTCGGCGGCGACTGCGTCGGCGCGACCGCCTTCGTCGCGAATCGCGGCGGCAGTCTGCTGCGCGAGCTCGAGCGAGCGATCGGCGACCATCACGGCCGCGCCTTCGCGCGCGCACATTATCGCGGTCGCGCGCCCGTTGCCGATTGAGAGCTGGTCGCCGGCTTTCGCCGGGCCGTCGGCGCCGCCGCCGACGATTAACGCCACTTTGCCGGTCAGACGAGCCATGGCTATTGCCTCCGGTGGTTTAGTTCGCGGCGGGTCGCGCGGTCGGGAAGCGCCGCACGTATTGCAGGAAGCGCGCGAGCGCGCGGTCGGCGTCTATCAGCAGGCCGTCGTGAAAGCGGATGGTCTTCATGATGGGCTCGTCTTCCTGAATCAGCCGGCGGAAGAATGCCTCGCCGATCTGGAGGCGCTGCTCGCGCTCGGCGTCGCTGCCTTCGGCGCGCGGCGTCGCGGTGACCGACCATCCGTGAGTGCGGCCGTCGGGCGTCGGCGTCCCGGTCGCCATCGAGAGAATCGCCATGCCGTTGAGACGTCCCGCCAGGGCGATCGTGTTGGTCCCGGTCACGCGGATGCGCTGATCGAAGATGCCGAGGTTGGGATCCTCGAAGCGCACGTCGTACTGGATGCGGTAGTCGCCGATCTCGATTGCGTCGGGGTCGCATTCTATTTTGAGGCCGTGCAGCACGCGCAGATGCTGAAAGTCCATCGAGTTGGTGAACGGCACCCACGGCTCGACCGGCAAATCGAAGGCCTCGGCGGTGCGGAGGTCGAGATCGGGCTCGGCGTAATCGACAAATTCGGGCAGGTCGAACAGCGGTTGGGCGCCGTTGAATGCCCAAATCAGTCCCCACTTTTCGGCTGTGGGGTATTTGAACATTCGCGCCGCCTTGGGAATTTTTTCGGACGCGGGAATTTTCGTGCATCCGCCATCGGGGCCGTATTGCCAATGATGAAACGCGCAGCGGATGTCGTTGCCGACAACCTTGCCCATGCTGAGATCGGCGCCGAGATGGCGGCAGTATGCGTTCATCACGACGGCTTGGCCGTTCTCAGCGCGATAGGCAATTGCGCGGCCGTCGAGGAAGTCGCGGCCGATCACTTCGCCGGCGCCGACTTCGTCCGAGCGCGCGATCGCGTACCACGACTGATGGAATCCAGCCGGCTTTTTGACGCGAGTCCTGGGAGCGCGCGCGCGGTTCGCGCGCGGTAGAGCGGTGGTAGATGCCATCGTGAAGGCCTCCAGTAGTCAGTCGCGTGCAGCGATCGCGGCAGCGGCCGCGGATTTTGTGTCGAACTTGGGCAGCTGGACGAAGAACAGCAGGCAGTCCTCGACGACTTCGAGTTCGCGGCCGGTGTCGGCGGGATCAACCCGGAAGGCGGAGTGAGTGTCGAGCAACTCGCCGGAGGTGACGTCGCGAATCGCGCCGCGCTCGACGAATAACAGCTCGGGCGCGCGATGCCGATCGACCTTGTGGCGTGAGCCGCGCGTCGCGCGAATCTCGCCAATGTTAAGAGCGCGCTCGCCGAAGGTCGCCATGTGCTTCAACTCGAAGCCGGGGTCGCGCGTCGCGAGCCATCCGAAGCCGTCGGGATGAATGACTACAGGTTCCTCGTAGCGCGGCGGCGGATATTCGACGGCGCGGCGGTTGACGTGTTCCCAAATCGCCTCGTAGCCGTCCTGGCGAATGACGCGGCCGTCGGGAGTCGAGCGGGTGAAGACCCCGGCGTCGAATTTGCCGAGGTCGGACAACTTTTCGTAGCCGCGGTTCAACTGCTGATAGCTCATGAAGCCGTAGCCGGCCGACCCGCCCATCTGCAGCAGCAGCACTTCGGATTTGCCGGTGTCGGACTGCGGGCCGTAGAAAGTTCCTTCGGGGAAATAGCCGACCGTGCCGGCCTTCAGATCCTTGCCGGGCGCGTAGTTCATCACGCCCTCCAGGCACAGCCTGACCTGATCGAAGTTGTGGCGATGGCGGGGCGTGAAATAATCGCCGGCCGTTCGCACGATGCTCAGCTCGAAATTGTCGGGCGAGCCGGACGTGCCTTGCAGCAGGCGCTTGAAGTCGATTCCGCCGGAGCGATGTCCCGAAACCTCGCCCCATTCAACGTCGGCAGCGTGTATCGTTTGCATAGCTGTGGGGTTAGCGCGGTCGAGTGCGCTGCGTCAAGGATTCAAGACGCCTGACTGGGATGGTGGGTCTTGAGGATAGCGCCGCAGGCCGCGATGGCGTCGAGGACGCCGTCGGCGACGCGGCCGGCCTGAACGGTTTGCGTAAATCTGTCGATGATTCTGTTCCACGCTCCGTCTGGAGCAAGGGCGTGAGTCTGGTGGTCGGCGATGATCTCCACGTAGCGCTCGCCGAGCGACACGAACAGCAGGATTCGGTGTGGTTGGTTCGGAGCTGCGAGCACATGCGCGTTGAATTCGCGGTGCGCGAGCTGCCAGGCGCGCGCGTGCTTGACGGGCTTCGGTACAAGCCGGAGCCGGACGGGGAGCCAGTAGAATAGCAGCGACATCGCGATCAGGGACCATAGTTGAAGTCCGATGACGATGAGGCTTGCTAAATTGGGCCGGACCAAACTGACGAGCGCGCCCAGCAGAATCGCGGCGATAGCGGCCGTTGCGACTGGATAGCGTGCATAGCGGTCGCTGACACGTGTCACGACGACGCAAAGGTCGGCCGACGTATCGTGCTTGATCGCGGCCATCGCAGCATCGATGCGATTGTGCTCCTCGGCCGTGAACGGACTTGCCATAGTTACCAGCTTCCCGAAGCGCCACCGCCGCCGAAAGATCCGCCTCCTCCCGAGAAACCGCCGCCACCTCCTCCGGATGAAGATCCTCCTCCGCCGAACCCGCCACCCGAATACCAGCCATCGCGGCCGCCGTACCTGCCCCTGTTCCCGGCTGATGAAATGAGTCCAAGGACGATTACCGAGAAGACCAGCAGCGGGAAAAGAAAGAACCCTACTATGATGGCGATTTGAACGGCCCGTGGAGGTTGATACGGGACAGCAGAGGTGGACGATGCCGGCTCGCCAGTCTCGGGGGAGTTGCCACCGAGTACGCTCAGTATCGATTTGGTGCCGGCCAGGATTCCGGCGTCGAAGTCGCCGCGCTTGAAGCTGGGCAGGATGTCGCTCTCGATTATCGTGCGGCTCGCGGCGTCGGTGAGCGTTCCTTCGAGGCCGTAACCGACCTCGATACGAACCTTGTGCTCCTTGGGCGCGACGATAAGCAGCGCGCCGGTGTTTTTGTCCTTCTGGCCGATGCCCCAGTAGCGGCCGAGTTGATAGCCGTAGTCTTCGATGGTGTAGCCTTGCAGGGACGGAAGCGTGACCACTACGACTTGTTGGCCGGTCAGGCGTTCGTGCGCAGCCAGCAGGGCGGTGAGCTCGCTTTGAGTCGAAGCGCTTAGAATCCCGGCGACATCAACAACCCGGCCGGTAAGCGCGGGAAATTTCGGTGCGGCGGCGAGGGCGGGCAGGGCGAAAATCAGCAGAAGGGGAACGAGCAGCGCCCATCGCGCTCGAGAGACGCCGCTCGCCCATGCGCAGCGACGACGCATCAGAATTTTACCTGTGGCACCTGTTGGGCTTGGTCGGAGATCGTGAAAGTCTCGCGGATTTTCAAGTCAGGGTAGAGTATCGATGCTATCCAGCGCTGCGGGATCGTCCTCAGCGCAGTGTTGTATTCCTGCACGGCGAGAATGTAATCGCGGCGCGCGACAGCGATCCTGTTCTCGGTGCCTTCGAGCTGCGATTGCAAGGCGAGGAAATTCTGATTCGATTTAAGGTCGGGATAGGCCTCGGCTACCGCGAGCAAGCGGCCGAGCGCGCCGCCGATGGCGGCCTGGTTCTGCTCGAACTGATGAAACGCTTGCGGGTTCGACAGGATATCAGCGGGAAGTTGCATCTGCGTCGCATGCGCGCGCGCTTCAGTCACCTCGGTCAGGACCTGCTGCTCCTGGTGCGCATAGCCCTTAACCGTCTCGACCAGGTTCGGGATAAGATCGGCGCGCCGCTGGTATTGGTTGAGCACCTCGCTCCAGGCAGCCTTCACCTGCTCGTCGAGGGTAGGGAGCTTGTTAACGCCGCATCCCGATAACCCTACGAGCACCAACCCGACGGCGGCGACGCGAGTCAGCGCGTGAAAGCATTTCAAATGCATCAAGGCCGCATTAGCGCGAGCGTGTGCGAGGCGTCAAGCGAACCGCAATCAGGCGCCTTCGCGACTCTTGAAACGATGCTGACGCGGCTCGGGCGGCATCGTCAGCAACTCGCGCGAATAGATCTCGCCGAGATACTCGATCAGATTGCGCATCGAAACCACGGCGGTCGGACGGCCGTCGTCATCGACCAGCGGAATGTGACGGAATCCCTCCAGCACCATCTTGCTCAGCGCGAACGCCACATTCGCGTCGTCGGGAAGCGTGAACGGATCTGGCGTCATCGTCGCCGACACCGGCGTGTGGACGAGGTCGAGCGGCTGGCCGGCGACCTTCATCAGGATGTCGCGCTCGGTGAAGATACCGGCGAGGCGGTCGTCCTCCATCACCAGCACGCACGCGCGGCGCTCCTGCTGCATCAGGTGAATCGTGTCTGCGATCGTGGCCGAGGCGGACACCATCAGCGCCGGCTGCGAGACCACTTCGCTCAGCGCGGTGTTGGCCAGCGCGGATTCCAGGACCTGGGGGCCAGGATGTTCGTCGTCGAATAGCTCGCGGTCATCGTCGTCGCCGGGCATGAGTCAGCCCTCCTGTCGCGTAGTCTGGGATCAGACAGCCTAGGCCGTTGTCAGGTTTAGGGCAAAGGGCCGCGAAAGGCGAAGTGACGCGGAGATTGCGAAATCGACTACGTGGAAGCCACGATCATTTCCTCGACGTTGCGCAGGCGATCCTTGCCGAAGAAGATCTCGTTGCCGACGTAAAACGTCGGTGAGCCGAAAGTGCCGCGCTCGACCGAACGATTGGTGTTCTCGATCAGTTCGTCCTTCACCGGCTTGGTCTCAATCAGCTCGAGTATCTTTGCGGTTGGCAGCCCAGCCTCGTCGAGCGCGGCGCGGAACACGTTGGGCTCGTCCATCTTCTTCGGTTCAGCCCACATGTTGCGGTACATCTCATCGACGTAACGCTCGAACACGCCGAGCGAGCGCGCAGCGATCGCCCCGCGCATCATCATCAGGGTGTTCACCGGGAAAAATGGATTGCTCTGAAAGCGCGTAATCCCGTGACGCTGGATGAAGCGCGTCATCTCGAGCCGCTCGTACTCGGGCTTGTTCTTGATGCCGGCGAGGCTTTGTGCCGGCGAGCGATTGTTGGTCAGCTTGAAGACGCCACCGAGCAACACGGGCACGTACTCGAACCGCACTCCGGTACGCTTTTCGATTTGTGGGATCACGAGATGACTCAGATAGGCATTGGGACTGCCGAAGTCGAAATGAAATTCTACCTTGACCATAGCCTCACCATTTTTCTCCGAAGGGGCGGATTTCCTGCTCGAAGGTCCACGCGTCGCGCGGCTGCTGATAGAGCTGCCAATAGGTCTCGGCCACGGCCGCCGGCCGCATGAGCCGCGCAGGGTCGAGATTCTTCATCGCCTCGTCGCCCTCCCGTTCCCTGATTCGATCGCGCACCCAGGCAGTATCGACGCCCGCATCAATTATGAGATGGGCGACGTGGATATTCTTCGGGCCGAGTTCCCGCGCGGCACTTTGCGCAACCGCGCGCAGACCGAATTTCGCGGCTGCGAATGCTGCGTATCCGACTCCGCCGCGCAGGCTCGCGGTGGCGCCGGTGAAAAAAATCGCGCCGCGCCCGCGCGGGATCATCAGGCGCGCCGCCTCCCTGCCCGCGATGAAACCGGAGTAGCAGGCCATCTCCCAGACCTTGCGGAACACGCGGTCGGTCGTCTCGAGCAACGGAAAATTGACGTTGGCGCCGATGTTGAAGATGCAGACCTCGAGCGGCGCGTGCAGGTCGGCGTCCCGCAGGAAAGCGGTGAGGTCGTCTTCCTTGCGAGCGTCGAGCGATCGCGCGGAAATTCGGCCGCCGCCTGCCTCGACCTCGGCGACCAGTGGCGCGAGCTTGTCGCCTTGCCGGCGTCCGGCGAACACGGTGAAGCCTTCAGCCGCGAATTTTTTCGCGATTGCGCCGCCGATGTAATCGCCGGCACCGATTACTGCCGCCGTGGCATTTCTGTGTTCCAACTCGCAGTCCTCCTCGCATCTAGGAACGGCGGCGAGCCGCGCGGGCCCTGCCACGCTTGATGACTCGCTTGGCGGTACTCTTCAATATCAAATCAGAAAGCGCTTCGTCGCTTACCGCGCGCGCGAGAATCAGCGCGCCCGCCATCGTGGCAAACGCAACGATCGCATCCTCGTATCGGCGCGAGCGATCATCACCGTCCGCCATCAGCCGCGACAGGAATTCGAGGTCGTCTTTGATCTCGCGCGTGAACACCTGGCGAACGCGGCGCGGTTGTCTGGCGATATCTGTGCCCAGCGCCGCGACCACGCAGCCTGCGCCGGGTGCGTCGCGATGAGCGCGCGACAGGTAGCCATCCACGATCGCGGGGAGCGCGCGCTTGCCCGGATTGCGTTCCAACGCGCGCTGCCAGACGCGCTTGCCTCGCCCCAGCGCAAATCGGATCGCCTCGGCCGCGATCGCCTCCTTGGAGCCGAACTGGCTGTACAAGCCGCCGTGCGTGAGGCCCGCCGCTTCGGTTATCGCGTCAACGCCGGTCGCGCCGATGCCGTGCTCGCGGAACAGACGCGCGGCCGAGGTCAATATTCGTTCGCGGTTCTGCGCAGCCTTTTCCTTGGAAACCCGCATCCACCCCTCCGACTGTTTGCGATCGGTCCTTGACACGTATAATTACGAGCGTCATTAATATATCAAACATGACGTCCGCCATCAATAGAGTCGCTCAGAGTATCGTCCAGGCCGGGTAGGGTTGGCCAATTCTTATGAACCATGATCTAACTCTGTGGGGAGTCGGGACCAGCCGCACGATGCGGCCTCACTGGATGTTGCTCGAACTCGGACTGGATTATGAGTTCCATGCGATAGGCTCGCGCACGGGCGAGACCAAGACCGACCAGTTCATGCAGCTCAATCCAAGGCATAAAATTCCGGTGCTTCGCCATGGGTCCTTTGTGTTGACCGAGAGCGCCGCGATAATTCAGTACTTGAGTGAAACCTTCACCAAGCCCGAGCTGATAGCGGTACCTCGCGATGCTGAGAGTCGCGCTACCCTGAACGAATGGTGCTATTTTATCGCCACGGAGCTCGACGCAGGCTCACTCTACGTCATGCGACGGCACGTAGGTCTGGAGCATGTCTATGGGGCCGCACCCAAGGCAGTCGAGGCGGCAAGGAACTACTTTACGGAGAACGCTGAAGCGATGGCTCCCAGGATCGCAAAGTCAGGACGATTTCTGATGGGCGATCAGTTCAGCATTGCCGACATCCTTCTGATGACTTGCCTCGATTGGGCGGTTACCGACCGGATTCCTTTATCCCATACCTTGCACGAGTATCGCGCGCGCGTCTCCATGCGGCCGGCGTACCAGAAGGCGCTGGAGAGAAATTTTCCGGCAAGGGGTTAATCCCGCAGAAACTGCGCAATAACGAGGAGTAAGGAAATGCCGGGTGCGATGGATGGAGTGCGAGTACTCGACCTGACGACGATGGTTGCGGGCCCGGTCGCGACCATGATGCTTGCCGATCAAGGCGCCGATGTCATCAAAGTCGAGTCGCCGCATGGCGACCTTATGCGTCACTTTAGCCGCGGCCGCAACGGCATGAACGCGGCCTTTCTTAGCTGCAACCGCAACAAACGTTCATTGGCGGTCGATCTCAAATCAGTTGATGGTCTCCAGATCGTCAAACGACTGATAGCTACCGCTCAAGTATTAGTGCACAACTTCCGGCCCGGAATAGCCGACCGCATGGGTCTCGGCGAAGAGGTTGTGAGAGCTATACGGCGCGACATCGTCTATGTATCGATCACCGGCTATGGGACTAAGGGTCCCTATGCCAATCAGCGCGCCTATGATCCCGTGATTCAGGCTATGTCAGGGTTAGCGGATATCCAACGTGACCGCGATACTGGTCGTCCCAGGATGGTGCGAACTATCATCGCCGACTACACGACCGCCTTGACCGCTGCTCAGGCGATAACTGCGGCGCTTTTCGCGCGGGAACGATCGGGACAAGGACAGCACGTGCAACTCTCGATGCTCGACGCGATGATTTCCTATCTGTGGCCGGAGGCGATGCCGAACCTGACATTTGTTGGCGCGGAGGTCGATCCTTCGGATGGCGAGGTAGGTCCCGATCTCGTTTTCGCCACCCAGGACCGTTATATCACCGCGGCGGCGCTGTCGGACGACGAATGGGCCGGAATGTGCCGGGCCTTGAATCGCCAGGAGCTCATCGACGACCCTCGCTTCAGGACGGCGCGCGACCGATCGATAAACGCGGTTGAACGCCGCGCGATTACTTCGGCGGAGCTGGAGAAGTGGCAGGCGGACGACATCCTGCCGCGGCTACTCGCCAACGACGTTCCATCCGCGCCGGTTGTTAGCCGTTTCGAACTGCTGCAAGACGCGCAAGTCCGCGAGAATCACATACTCGAAGAGTTTGAGAGCGAGGCGTTCGGAAAGGTGAGGATGCCGCGCGCGGCGGCGCAATTCGATCGGACGCCGGCTACGGTCCGCGCGATGGCGCCTTTGCTGGGCGCGGACAACCGCGCCATCCTCGCCGAGCTCGACTACGGTCCAAACGACGTTGCACGGCTTGAGAGCGAACGGGTCGTGCACAATCAATCGAGTAAGGAATCCACAGGTGGATAAGAAGAATCCAGTGGCAATCGTGACCGGGGTAGGTCCCGGAACTGGAGCGGCGATAGCGCGCCGCTTCGCGCGCGGCGGATACTCTGTTGCGATGCTCGCGCGAAATCAAGCGATCGCTTCGCCTCGCTTGCGCGGGAGATCTCTGATTCGCATGCTTATCAATGCGACGTAACCGATGAAACGCAACTCGACAGCCACTCTCGATGCGATACGTGCCGACATAGGCGTGCCCAAGGTGTTAGTCCACAACGCGGTCGGCGGCGCGTTCGGGAACTTCATGGAAATCGATCCCAAGGTGCTAAGCCAGAACTTCCAGGTGAACACGATGGCGCTGCTGTATCTCGCGCGGCGGCTGGCACCCGCGATGGTCGCCGCGGGAGAAGGCTCTATCATCGCCAGCGGCAATACCTCGGCTCTTCGCGGCAAGCCCAACTTTGCCGGCTTCGCGCCGACCAAGGCCGCGCAACGGATTCTGGCCGAATCGATCGCCCGCGAACTTGGCCCCAAAGGTGTGCACGTCGCTTATGTTCTTATCGACGCGGTCATCGATCTCGAGTGGACGCGCAATCGCTTTCCCGACGCGCCCAAGGAGTTCTTCATAACACCGGCGGCTATTGCCGATGAAGTTTGGCATGTAGCGCATCAGGATCGCTGCGCATGGTCATTCAATGTCGAGGTCAGGCCCTTTCGAGAGACCTGGTGAGCGATAGGTCTTAGCCGGAGGAACGATCCATGACTGACCTGCGAATATTCTCGTACCTGCCTAACCCTCGCATTTGGAAAGCTACCATCGCTGCGCGTCTCTGCGGTGTCGAGGTTGAGGTAAGGGGAAGCTCGCCCAAGGAGCTTCAATCCTGGCTATGGGATTTTGACGCGCATCCGCTGTCGAGCGATGAGCTGGCGGCCTCTGCGCGACACCAGGACTGGCAAGACAGGTTTCAGCGGAACCCTTCACAAAACCAGCGCCTTCATGGAGGCGCATCCGTTTGGCACCGTGCCGGCTGCTTTCAGCCCTGATGGCAAGACCGGCATCTTCGAATCCAACAGTATTATGCGAGCCGTCGCCCGCCTCGGCGAAAAGCGGTTTCCGCTATACGGCTGCGGTGCTTACGAAGCGGCGCGCGTGGATAGTTTTCTCGACGCAAGTCTCGTGTTCGCGCGCGACTCGCAGATCTATCTGCTCTCCTTGATCAACGGAACTTTGTCGCCTGAGATTCACTCGAGAATGCGCGATGGCTTCGCGGCCTATATGACAGGAATCAACCAGGCGCTTTCGCCCGACCGCGAGTTCCTGGTAGGTGAAAATATCTCATTAGCGGATATCTGCTTCGTCGCCGAATTGGCCTTGTTCTTCAACGAAAGGATGCGACCCGGCGAGCTACTGAAGAAGGGTCTGGAACCAATTCTGCACGCCGCTATTGATGCGGATTTTCCGCTGGCCTTTGCCCACTTCGCCAGACTGCGCGAGCATCCGGCGTTCGCGCCTGATGTCGTCCCCTACTTGAAGAAAATTGAGTCGGCAAGGAGGCACGATGCCGAACCTCGCGATCAGCTTATGTCTCGCTCGCGCTAGCATTCAGGCTTTGCGCATCGATTCATTCATCATCCGAATCATCGCCTGAGTGGTAGCGGTATCGTTAAGCCGCGGGAACGGCTCGTCCGGTATAGGCACTTCGAGGAAGCGGCATAGCGGCGCCCATCCTTCGCGCACGTCGAACACCAGCAGGCGCGCCGGATCGATCGAATCGCGGACCTCCTGGTTGTGGCGCTTGAATACGCCAATTGCGTGAGCCTTGTCCTCGAAACGACTGTCGAACGTCTCGGCGAGAATCGCTTTTCGGACCATCGCGCTCTGGAGGCGGACAATTTCCGGCGCGCCGTCGGGCGCCGGCTCCTTCATCGGCTGGTAGATGGTATCGATCACGCTCTTGTACCAGGCTTCCGGATCGCGTACCGACAGCAGAACTTTCGCGTCCGGAAAGTGGGCGGCAATTTCGCGCCACCATCGCGCCGCCGGCCAATCCACTGTTGCCTGGAAGCCCCCGAAGATCTCGTCCCAGTCCATCCGATTCTCGAAAGCCAACCGATGCCACATCGCGACGTGCTCGGGTCGCGGAAAGACTTCCATCATGTGATAGCAGGGACCGCAGCCGAGCTTCTCGAGCGCGATCTTGAGTGACAACGTGCCAGTCCGTCCAAATCCGGCGCCGACCACTTTCAATGCCATGCGTACGACTCCTGTTACGCCGTTCGAGTCACATTACAATGTTCGATTTGATTGGTGGAGCTGACGCGGATCGAACGCGCGACCTCCTGAATGCCATTCAGGCGCTCTCCCAAACTGAGCTACAGCCCCACCGTTGGCGAGATTTTTCAGCTAACCGGATACCGCCGGTGGAGTCAACCGACCTGTTCAATCGAAGCCGTAAAGCGCGGCGACGTTGTCCGAGGTCATCAGTCGGCGTTCGTCGGCCGGAACACCCTCGAAATCGCGCGCAATTACCTCTAGCGAATTCGGCCAGGTCGAGTCCGAATGGGGGAAGTCCGATCCCCACATCAGGCTTTTGACGCCGATAAAATGCCGCGTCACCACCCCGACCCGATCGTCCTGAAAAGTCGCCGCGACCTGACGTCGAAAATAGTAACTTGGCGGATTCGTTATCGTCGCCTTCTCGAGGTAGCGATATTTCTCGAACGAATGGTCGAGACGCTGGAGAAAATGCGGAATCCATCCGATATCGTTCTCGACCGAAACAAACCTTAGCCTGGGAAAGCGTTCGAGCACGCCCGCGAAAATGATTTCGGTGAGCGAACGCTCGACCGAATGATGCAGCGCCGGGTAGCCTTTCATCACGCTTTGAAAATCGCTGCCGCCGCGGCGCTCGGTCAGGATATGCAAGCTGAGCGGCGTTCCGAGATCCTGTGCCGCCGCCCAGAACGGATCGTATGACGGGTCGCTGTATGGACGCTCGGCCGGCGCCGCGCCCCAGATCATCGCGCCGCGCAGACCCTTGTTCGCCGCGCGACGGAGTTCCTCAACACCTTCGAGCGGATCGTCGAGCGAGACCATCGCGACTCCAGCCAGGCGCCGTGGGCTGTGCGCGCAGTAGTCGGCCAGCCAGTCGTTGTACGCGCGAAAGCACGCCGCACGCAGTTCGCCGTCTTCCATTTGAAACAGGCGCATCCCGAGGCTTGGATACAGCACTTCGCCCGAGACCCCGTCGCGATCCTGGTCCTTGATTCGGAGATCGGGGTCCCACGCGCTAGGACGGACGCCGGGGTAACCGCCCGCCATCTTCTCGGCAAAGTCCTTCGGATCGACGCCGGCGACGGCGAATCCGGCTACCGGGAACGGCCGCAACCCCTCGGCGATGAAGAAGTCGCCTTCGCGATTACCGGCGTGCTTGATGACGCGCGGGGCACGGTCGAGAAAGCGCTTGTCGATTCGCGCGCTCCAGACGTTGGCGGGTTCGATCACATGCGAATCCGCGGACAGGATTTTGTCACCATCCATTGCGGGATCCTCCGGTGAAATGTCGGAAGCCTGATCGCCGTTTAGCGCCGTTGGCGAAGCGGCGTCAAGCGCGGGTTATTCGCGCGCGCGATCCAGCAGTTCGCGGGCGGCGCGGCGGAATTTGTCGGAGACCTCACCGCCGAGCATGCGCGC
The DNA here is from genome assembly GCA_963717005.1 of uncultured delta proteobacterium. Lineage (GTDB taxonomy): Bacteria > Desulfobacterota > Binatia > Binatales > Binataceae > Binatus. The sequence goes on along the minus strand of OY970324.1, from coordinate 676,832 downwards.
CAACTCCTCGGTGCGATCGCCGGGTTCGAGGATCGCGACACGGCTGCGGGTCGAGCCGCGCCGCTCTTCCTTTTCGACGGTGAGATGACGGTCGGCGAACGCCGCAATCTGCGCCAGGTGCGTGACGCATAAGATTTGATGAAAGTGCGAGAGCTGTTTCAGTTTGCGCCCGACGACCTGGGCGATTGCGCCGCCGATTCCCGCGTCCACTTCATCGAAAATCATCGTGGCGACGCCGCGGCGCTGCGCCTCGAGGCGCTTGAGCGCGAGCATCACGCGCGAAAGCTCGCCGCCCGAGGCGATTCTAAGCAGCGGCATCGCGGGCTGGCCGACATTCGGTGACAAATGAAACTCGACGGTATCGATCCCGAACGGACCAAGCGCGGCGCCGTCGTGCACGAAGCCGGCTTCGTCCGGAGCGAACTCAGCGAGGCGCGGCTCGAAGCCCGGCGAGTGCATCCCAAGCGATTTCAGTTCAGCTTCCATCTTGCGGCCGAGCTCAGCGGCGGCGCGTTTGCGAATCGACGACAGTTTATTCGCATGCGCGGCCAGTTCGTCGAGCGCCGCCGCCATTGCGGCTTCGACTTGCGCTTTCGACTCGCCGATTCCTTCGAGCTCGCCGATCTCCGCCCGCGAGCGCGCCAGCGTTTCGAGCGCGGTATCGATCGACCCGCCGTACTTGCGCTTGAGCCGGGCCAGCTCCTGGATGCGGTTGTCGATTTCCTCCAGACGCGGCGGATCCGCTTCGATCCGGGACGCGTACGCGCCGAGCGTGCGCGCCGCCTCTTCAAGGTTCGCGCGGGCCGACTTGATCATCTCGAGTGCGTCGCCAAGTTTCGGATCGAGCGCCGCCGCGTCGATCAGGCGCGCCTCGGCCCGCGAAACCGTGTCGGTCGCAGCGCCGTCGGCGCCATACAGCGCCTGCTCCGCTTCGAGCGCGGCGCTGGCGAGCTTGCTCGCGTTGGAGAGCACGGTTCGTTCTTGCGCGAGCGCTTCATCCTCACCGGCGACGAGTCCGGCGCGTTCGAGTTCGAGCGCGCGGAATCTTGCGAGCTCCAGCAAATCCGCCCGTTCACGTTCGCGGCGATTCAGGTCCTGAAGGCGCGCCTGGATTTCCTGCGCGTGCGCATAACGTTCGCAATAGGATACGAGTTCGGCGTCGAGGTTTGCGAAGCGATCGAGAATCTCGCGATGGCTCTCGGCGCGGAGCAGCGAATGCTGCTCGTGCTGCCCATAGACCTGGACCAAAGACGCGCCGATCCTGGCGAGGCTCTGCACCGTGGCGAGTTCGCCGTCGATGGTGACGCGCGAGCGTCCGCCGCCCTCGGCGATTACCCTGCGCACGAGCAACTCGCGGCTGCGGCCCTCGCTTTTGCGCGCGGCCAGCTCCGGCATTGCGGCTTCGCCCTCGAGTTCGAACAGCCCTTCGACCACCGCTTCTTTCTCGCCGGCGCGAATCAGGTCGGGTGACGCGCGCGAGCCGAGCAGCAATCCGAGCGCGCTCAAGACGATCGTTTTGCCGGCGCCGGTCTCTCCGGAGAGCACGTTGAGGCCGGCACCGAACTCGAGATTGGCTTCTTCGATGATCGCGAAGTTGCGAATGTGCAGTTCGAGCAGCATTCGGGACGCGCGCGGCTATCCCCAGTGGAGCTTGTCGCGCCAGATTTCGAAATACGGATGCGCGGAGCGAATCAGCGAAACGACGTGGCGTCCGCGATGAATCTTGATTATGTCCTCCGGACCAAGCTGCGCCGACTCCTGGCCGTCAACTGTCAAAGTCGTATCGTGATCGGGCGCTTTGACGTGAATCTCGATTTCGTAGCTGTCGGGCAATACCACCGGGCGGTTGCTCAGAGTATGGGGACAGATTGGCGCCAGCACGATCGCGCCCAGCGTCGGATAAACGATTGGGCCGCCGGCCGAGAGCGCGTACGCGGTCGATCCGGTGGGAGTTGCGACGATCAAGCCGTCAGCGCGATACGAGCAGAACGCGGTGTGGTTGGCGAACACCTCGAGCTCGAGCATCCTGCCAAGCGGGCCTTTGCCGACGACCACGTCATTGAAGGCTTGAAACGATTGAGCGAGCTGTTCCGATGCGCGTTCGATGATCGCCTCAAGCATGATGCGCTTATCGACTTCGTAGTCGCCGGCGAGCACGCGTCCAAGGGCCGCTTGCGCTTCCCTGATGGTCACCTCGGTCAGAAAACCGAGCCCGCCAAGATTCACGCCGATAATCGGAATTCCCTTCGCGGCGACCAGCCGCGCGACGCCGAGCAGTGTGCCATCGCCGCCCAGCACGACGATCAGATCGGCATGATCGGCGAGCTGATGGCGCTCGACGGCGTCGGCGCCGATCTTTTGCGCGGTCTGCGAATCCGCGATCGGAGTCTTGTGCTTGCCGCGCAGAAAGCGGGCGAGGGTTCGCGCGATGGTAACCGCTTCGGGCCGCTCGCGCTTGACGACCAGCCCGACCGTTTGTATGGAGCGCTTTGCCGACGCCATCAGATGCTCATCATGCGCCGAAATCCGGAGTGAGGCGAAAGCGCTGGATGTACATTTTCAATTTCCGTGAGGGATCAGAGGAATCTTGTAAGCGGCGCCGCCCGTGGCCGGATTTTCCTTGCCATACACGATGGCGACCGAATCGATGTAGTAGCCGGTGGCGTCTTCGGTGGTCTGCGCCCGGCTGGTGAGTACGACTATCGCGTCGGCCCCGGTTTCACAGGCCTTGCGCTGCACCGCCGGCAGCACGTCGGCTTCGCTGGCATAACGGTTTCCCATCGCCTCCACGATCGCGACCTTGCGAAAATCTCTCAGCGGGTCGTGTCGTAACACCGGCATATCGCAGTCGGGCGGCTTGGCAGCGCGGCCCGACGGCTCCACTTCGGAAAGCGTGACCTGGGGCGGCAGCGACACCACATGAGCGCATCCGGTGGCGGCAATCGTCAGCCCGATGATGATCGCGATTCGCACGAGTAATGAAGTATCCACCGAAGGGCGTCGCGGGCAAGAGCATTGGCGCCGATTTCCGGCACTCGCTTTGGGCGTTCTTTCGTATAAAATCGCGATGCGCTCGCGTCCAACGAAGGGGGCGGGCAGACGCGTCGTCTCACGATGGCAAACACCGGCAAACCCAGTCGTCCAATCCTTGGCGCGCATATGTCGATTGCCGGCGAAGTCGGCGAGGCGCTGAACCGGGGCAAACAAGTCGGCTGCGAATGCATCCAGATATTTACCAAGTCCTCGCGGCAGTGGGCGTCAAAGCCATACACGAAAGAGGAAATCGAAACGTTCAGGCGCAATCGAGTCGAGACCGGCATCGCGACCGTGATCGCGCACGACTCCTACCTGGTGAATCTCGGCGCACCGGATGAAGCGATGCGGCTCAAGTCGGTCAAAGGATTTATCGACGAGCTGCATCGATGCGAGGCGCTTGGCGTGCCGATTCTGGTCACCCATCCGGGCGCTCACGTCGGCTCGGGCATCGAGAACGGCATCAGGACGATCGCGAAATCGATCGACGAGGCGCACGCCGCCAGCAAAGGCTTCAAGGTCAGGATTGCGCTCGAAATTACGGCCGGCCAGGGCAGTAATCTGGGCCATACATTCGAGCAGATGGCGCAGATATTCGACGCCGTAGTCGAGAACGAGCGGTTGCGGCTGTGTTTCGACACCGAGCACGCATTTGCCGCCGGCTACGATATTCGCACGCCCGAAGGCTACGAAAATACGTTCGGCGAGCTCGACAAATTTGTTGGGCTCAAGCGGCTCGCCGCGTTTCATCTGAACGACTCGATCAAGGACTTTCATTCGCGCGTCGATCGCCATCAGCATATAGGAAAGGGGTTTATTGGACTCGATGCGTTTCGCCGTCTGCTGAACGACGAGCGATTTTTCGGACTGCCAATGTGCCTGGAAACACCGAAGGGACCCGAGATGAAAGAGGATATCGAGAACCTGGCGACATTATGCAGTCTGTTTGCCAACTGACTATTGACTGATGATTAAGCGAATACTCACTGGAGACCGTCCGACTAGTCCGTTGCATCTCGGGCATTATGTAGGATCGCTGCAAAACCGGGTACGCCTGCAGGATGAATACGATACTTACGTACTAATCGCGGACATCCAGGCGCTGACCGACAATTTCGAGCATCCCGAGAAACTCGAAGCCAATATTTTCGAGGTGGCGCTCGACTACCTCGCGGTCGGCATCGATCCGGAAAAAGCAAAGTTCGTCGTGCAGTCGATGGTCCCGGAGCTGACCGAGCTGACGATTTATTTCATGAACCTGGTGACCACAGCTACGCTCGAACGCAACCCGACGCTCAAGGACGAAATCAAGCAAAAGAATTTCACTAAAAATCTACCGGTAGGGTTCTACACCTATCCGATTTCGCAAGCCTCGGACATCACAATCTTCAAGGCGCATCTCGTCCCGGTCGGCGAAGATCAGCTACCGATGATCGAGCAGGCGCGCGAGATCGTGCGACGTTTCAATCGCCTGTACGACAAAGTGCTAATCGAACCGAAGGCCCTTATTGGCCAGGTGGCGCGGCTGCCGGGGACGGACGGCGGCGCGAAGATGGGCAAGTCGCTCGGGAACTGCATTTACCTCGGCGATCCGCCCGAACGTCGTCCGCAAGCGCGTGATGTCGATGTACACGGATCCCACGCGGTTGCATCCGACCGATCCGGGCCACGTCGAGGGCAATCCGGTTTTCACGTACCACGACGTGTTCAATCCGGATAAGGCGGAAGTCGAAGATTTGAAGGAGCGCTACCGGATAGGCACGGTCGGCGACGTTGAGGTCAAGGAGAAGCTGTTCAAGGCGCTGAACGTTTTCCTGGAACCGATTCGCGAACGGCGCGAGCAGTTTGCGTCGAAGCCGGAACGCGTGCGCGAGATCATCGTCGAGGGCACGCGCAAAGGCCGCGCCGTCGCCCAAGAAACGATGGCCGAAGTGCGCAGCGCGATGAAGATCAGTTACAAATTTTGATCGCAGCGGTCAGTACGACTTTGCGAAGTATGCGCGCTCGGTGGCTGATTCACCGCATACCAGGCACTTGCCCGCGTTCCCTTCTTGCGTGAGTGGAATCACCCGGCAGGTCGCCTTGGTCTCTTCGCGGATTCGTGTCTCGCACGCCGGATTGCCGCACCAATAGACGTCGGCAAATCCGCCGCCGCCTTCACCTTCCATGTGCTTGCGAAACGCCGTGTAGTCGTCGAACTTTCGCGTGTTCGCAATCATCGCGGCCCTGGCTTGCGCGTAGAGATTTTTCTGAATCTCGCCGAGCAGCGCGCTCACCGTATCCGCGATTGTCGCGAGCGACGCTTTGCTCTTCGCTTCCGGCCCCGACTTGTCGCGGCGCGCGAGAACGGCCTCGCCCGAGGCAACGTCGCGCGGTCCGATCTCGATTCGCACCGGCACGCCGCGCATCTCCCAATCGTTGAACTTGAACCCCGGCGTCATGCCTTCGCGCTCGTCGATGCGCGCGCGGATGCCGGCCCGCGTCAGCGCTTCCAGCGCGGCACCCGCCGCCGCGAGCACCGTCGCCCCTTCCTCGGGTTTGCGGAAAATCGGCACGATGACGGCCTGCGTCGATGCGACCGTCGGCGGCAGCCGCAGTCCCTGGTCGTCGCCGTGCGCCATCACAATAGCGCCAAGCAGCCGCGTCGATACGCCCCAACTCGTCTGCCACACGAACTGCATCTGGTTTTGCTCGTCGAGGTAGCGAATCTCGAATGGCTTCGCGAAATTCTGGCCGAGAAAATGCGACGTGCCGCATTGCAGCGCGCGCCCGTCACCCATCAAACCCTCGATCGAATAAGTCTCGACCGCGCCGGGAAATCGCTCGGCCGCGCTCTTGCGCCCGACGATCAGCGGGATCGCCAAAAACTCTTCGACGAACTGCCGATACACTTCCAGCATCCCGAGCGTCTCGGTTTGCGCTTCCTCGGCCGTCGCGTGCGCGGTGTGACCCTCCTGCCAGAGGAATTCCGTGGTGCGCAGAAACATACGCGTGCGCATTTCCCATCGCACCACGTTGCACCATTGATTGACCATCATCGGCAGGTCGCGATGCGATCTGATCCACTGCGCGAACATATGGTTGATAATCGTCTCGGACGTCGGCCGCACGATCAGCGGCTCTTCGAGCTCCTTGCCGCCGCCGTGGGTGACGACCGCCAGCTCAGGCGCAAATCCTTCGACGTGTTCCGCTTCCTTCTGCAGGAAGCTCTGGGGGATGAACAGCGGAAAGTATGCATTGCGCGCGCCGGTCTTCTTGATGCGGCGGTCGAGCTCGTCGCGCAGCGCCTCCCAAATCGCAAAGCCGTCGGGGCGAAACACGATGCATCCGCGCACCGGCGAGTAGTCGGCCAGCTCGGCGCGCAGGCAGATGTCGTTGTACCACGCGGCGAAATCCTCGCTACGCGGCGTTACCTTCTTGTCGTTCTGCTTTGGTTGTTTTTCCGCCATTCGTCTTGCGTGACGACTTTGATTATCGTCAATTGGTACAGTCTCCGGATAAAGCCGCCTCGAATCAACTTAGTCCGGAGCGCGCCCGAGGTGAAAGTCATGAAGCTGAGACTCCGAGCAGCGACCGTCGGCCTTGCGATTGTGATTGTAAGCGCGGGCTTTGCTTCGGCGGCGCCTACACAAAGCGGTACCAACGTTTTCGAACGCCGCACGATTGAAGTTAACGGCAGCGGAGAGACCCGCACGTCGCCTGACACCGCCGATTTGGACCTCGCGATTGAGACTCATGCGAAGACCGCCGAGCAAGCCGCCAACCTCAACGCCGCGCTGGCCACGAAGGTGATCGACGCGCTCAAGTCCAAACTCGGCGACCAGGGCAAGATTACCACCGGCGGCTACTCGCTGAATCCCGAATACGACCAGCGTCCGAGCCAAAAACCCACGATCGTCGGCTACGACGCCCAAAACTCTGTGACGGTGAATACCGGGGCGCTGGACCTCGTCGGCGCGTTGATGGATACGGCGATCGCGGCCGGTGCGAATCGCATCAACTCGCTGAGCTTCAGCGTCAAGGACGACACCAAGGCGCGCACCGCGGCGATCGCGATCGCAACTCGCGACGCTCGCGCGCAAGCCGAAGCGCTCGCAGCGGCGCTCGACGTGAAACTCGGCAAGGTCCTCAAGGCGACGACGGTATCCGAGCAGCGGCCGACCCCGTTGTATATGGGGAGGGCGATGGCGATGTCGGCGAACGTCGCAACGCCGGTCGAACCCGGCGAAGTCACGGTGCCGGCGACGGTTTCGCTAACCTTCGAGATTGAGTAGGTTTGGCCGCGATGCTGAAGCCCGGCGATCCCGCTCCGCCGTTCGATCTCGAATGCGCCCTTGACGGGCGTAGCGCCCACCTGAGTCTCGCGAAGATTCCGTCCGAACTGGTCTTGATCTTTTTTTATCCGCGCGATTTCTCTTTCATCTGTCCGACCGAAGTCACCGGCTTCAACCAGGCGTTGAAGGAATTCGCCGCCGAAGCGACCGCCATCGTCGGCGTCAGCATCGACACCGTGGACAGCCATCTTCGATGGGCCCGCGAGCTCGGTGGGATCGCCTACCCGCTGCTTGCCGACCCCGACGGCAGTCTCGCGCGCGCCTACGGTGTATTTGACGAAGATGAGAAGGTCGCGCTGCGTGCGACCTTCATCCTCGATCGCAAACGCAAAGTCGCCTATTCCTCGTCATGCCCGCTGAACATCGGACGCAGCGTCAGCGAGACGCTTCGCATCGTGCGCGCGCTCCGAACCGGCCGACTCTGCCCGGCCGATTGGACGCCGGGCGCGGAGTGCGGCCCAACCGATCGCGACTTCTAGGGCGAGCTTGGCCACCGTCGATCCCGCGGAAAAACGACGGCTCTTCGAGCGCCTGTCGAGCATTCGCGAAATTGTTTTCGGCGTGCAGGACGGCGTGCTGACGACCGCGGGTGTGCTCTGCGGGCTCAGCGGCGCCGTCTCGCAGCATTCACAGGTCGCGCTCGCCGCGTTGGCTTCCACTGCGGCCGGTGCGCTCTCGATGGCCGCGGGAGCCTATCTGGGCGGGCGCGCCGAAACTGAAGTGCTGCACGCTGAGCTCGAACTCGTGCGCGCGGACGCGGCCGACAAGCTGTACACCCTACAGGAAGGACTGCTCGACGAGCTGTGCAAGGAAGGCCTCAGTCGCGAGGCAGGATATCGCATCGTGCGCCTGCTCAGCACTTCGCCCAAGGCGCTTGAATCGACCGCCGAGGCCAAGATGTTCGGGTTCAGCGGCCCGTCACTTGGTAAGCCGGCCCTGGACGGCATTGTGATGGGAATCGCGTTCCTCGTCGGCGCGCTCGTCCCGCTATTGCCGTACATGTTGATCAGCGTTCCGCGCTACGACCTGGGCGGCGCGCTCGGCGCCACCGCGCTCACCTTGTTCGGTGTGGGATACTTCGAGGGCTGGCTTGCGCATCGGGTCGATCGCTGGCGGCCGGGCCTGCGCTTTCTGGCGATCGCGATGACCGCGGCGGCAGCTGGCTATCTGATCGGACTCGCGATCTCGCCACTAGGTGCAACCGCAGGCTAACCTTGTTCGCGTGAAAATCCCTGCGTACTCATCGCTGGCCGCATTTCTCGCGCACTACCGCGCACTAAGGTCCGACAATTCTCGCGGCGCTGACGACGAGCGATTGTTCGCGGAAATGTCGGCGGTGCTCGCGACGCTCGCGCCCGAGGCTCGCGCCGCGCTCGAATCCAGCGAAGAAAGTGCCGCCGCCGGACGCCATCGCGATCGCGCTGAACTCCAGCTTCGCCGCGAGCTTGCCGCTCGCGCAATCGTCGCCGGCTGAACGATGCTTGCCTACCTCGTCCGCCGAATCGTCTTTGGCGCCGCGGTCCTGATCGGAACCTCGATCATCACCTTCGCGATCGCGTTCGTGGTTCCCGCCGATCCCGCGGTTGCGATGGCCGGGGCGAAGGCCGATCCGCAAACTCTCGCAACCATCCGGAGCGAATTGGGCCTCGACCAGCCGGTTTACATCCAGTATGCGCGCTACCTCGATCGCGCGATTCACGGCGACCTCGGCCGCTCGTATATCCGCCGCGAGAGTGTGACGACGCTTATCGCAGATCGCTTTCCCGCGACCGCCGTGCTGGCCGCCGCCGCGATGGCGTTGTCGTTGATCCTTGGAATCGCGATGGGCGCGATAGCCGCCGCGTATCGGGGCCGCGCCGCCGACAACCTACTGCTCGTCGTATCGCTGGCGCTCGTGTCAATCCCGGTGTTTTGGCTCGGCACGATGCTGTTGATCGCCGTCGCCGCCACCTTTCGTTCTTTTCCGCTTGGCGGTTACAGCGGCCCCATGAGTTTGATCCTGCCGACGGTGACGCTCGCGCTCGGCTCGGCCGGCTACTATTCGCGCGTCCTGCACACGAGCCTCAGCGACGCGTTCGATCAGGACTACGTCCGCACCGCGCGCGGCAAGGGTCTCTCGCGCGTCCGCGTGATGCTCAAGCATGCGATGGCGAACGCGCTGCTGCCGCTGGTCACGCTCGCCGGACTCGATCTTGCGGGACTGCTCTCGGGCGTCGTACTCACCGAGACCGTTTTCAATTGGCCGGGAATCGGCCGGCTCGCCGCCGATGCGATCTTCAATCTCGATATCCCGGTGATCATGGGCACCGTGCTGTTCTCCGCGTTCCTGATCGTCCTCGTCAACCTGCTGGTGGATCTGCTTTACGCGTGGCTCGATCCGCGCATTCGGCTGGCGGAGACCGGATGAATCTCCGCCGCTTCGTGACGCTCGAAACCGTCGGCGCGGCGATGGTCACGGTGCTCGTGATCGTCGCGGTCTTCGCCCCGATGCTCGCGCCGCACGATCCCACGATCGTCGTTGCACCGACCTTCGGCGATCCCGGCGCGCCCTCACGCGCATTTCCGATGGGCACCGACGAGCTCGGCCGCGACGTGCTCTCGCGCATCATCTTCGGCGCCCGAATTTCGCTGACCGTCGGCGTCGCCGCGATGGCCGTCACGATGACCATCGGCATCGCCATCGGCCTGTGCTCGGGATTCTTCGGCGGCGCGGTCGATTTTATTCTCATGCGTTTTACCGACCTGATGCTGTCGCTGCCGCCGCTGCTGCTCGCGATGGCTCTGGTAGCGGTGCTGGGCCCGAGTCTGCGCACCATCTTCATCGTCATCGGTCTCGTCTCATGGACCTCGATCGCTCGCGTGGTGCGCGCGGAAACGCTTGCGATGTCCACCCGGGATTTCGTCGTTGGTGCCGAAGCTCTGGGCGCGCCGTCACGCCGCGTGATCGCATTGCACATCCTGCCGAACGTCTTGCCGATCATCGTCGTGATGGCCGCGCTCAGAACCTCCGACACCCTGCTGCTCGACGCCGCCCTCAGCTTCCTCGGCCTCGGCGTGCCGCCGCCAACGCCGAGTTGGGGCCGTATGATCGAAGAGGCGACGATCTACTTCCGCACCGCGCCATGGCTGGCGACCTTTCCCGGTCTCGCGATCTTCTACGCGGTGCTCGGCTTCAATCTTTTCGGCTACGGATTTCTGCGCAGGCGTTCGCAATGATCCGTCGGAGAATCGTACCGATCGTCTTCGCGATTCTAGTGGCCGCGGGGTGCGGCGGCGGGCCTCCACCGCTCAATTTGCCGCCACACGCGATGGTGCTGCGGCTCGCTGACGCCGACGATGTGCCAACGCTCGACCCCGCCGCCGGCTACGACACGGTCTCCTGGACTTTCGAGCAGGCAATCTTCGATACGCTCGTGCGCTACGGCGACGGCAACATCGAGCTCGAACCCGATATCGCAACCACTTGGGAAAGCTCACCTGACGCGACGACTTTCACATTTCACTTGCGCGCCGACGCCCGCTTTTCCGACGGACGAACCGTGACCAGCGACGACTTTCGCTATGGAATCGAGCGCGTGCTGAATCCCGCCACCCGTTCCAAAGGGATGGAGTACTACCAGGGGATCGTGGGCGCGGCCGACTTCGCCGCGCATCGCTCCGCGCATGTCAGTGGAATCGAGACGCCTGACCGCACGACTATTGTTTTCCACTTGAGCGCGCCCGATCCGATCTTCGGACACAAGCTTGCGATGCCGTTTGCGTCGGCGATTCCGCGCGACGTTGCCGAGAAATGGGGCGACGACTTTTCGCGTCACGTCGTCGGCAGCGGCGCCTTCATGCTGCGCGATTGGATCAGCGGCCAGCGGCTCGTGCTGGTTAAAAATCCGTACTACTTCGCCAAACCGCTGCCCCATCTCGACGCGATCGTCGAGTCGGTCGGCGTCAACCAGGAGCTGCAATGGCTGCGCTTCGACGCGGGCCAAATCGACGCCGTGGTCGATATTCCGCCGGCCGAATTCCCGTACGTCATGAAAACTCCCGCGCTGCGAGCTTTGACCCTGGCGAAAATCACCGTCACGACCCGCTATCTCGGCATGAACTGCCAGATGTGGCCGTTCACCGACGTTCGCGTGCGCCGCGCGCTCAGTTATGCGATCGATCGCCACAAGCTGATCGCGATTTTGAACGGGCGCGGCGTCGTCGCGCGCGGCGTCATGCCGCCGAACCTGCCCGGCTACGATCCCGATCTCAAGGGTTACGACTACGACCCGGCGAAAGCGCGCGCTCTGCTCGAAGAAGCACATCTCGCGCGCGGTTTCGACTTTGAAATCTGGATGCGCGCCGATCAGACAATCCTGATGCTTGCGCAATCGATCCAGCAGGATCTCGCGCCGCTCGGAATCCATGTAAAGCTCAAGCCGGTCGCGTGGGGTCCGTTCCTCGAAGCGATTCGCCAGCCGCAAACGGTGCAGGCGTACATGCAGGGATGGGAGGCCGACTTTCCCGACCCCGAAAATTTTCTCGGCGCGCTGCTCTCACGCGCGCAGTGGGGTTCCAACAACGACAGCTTCTACTCCAATCCCCAGGTCGAGCAGCTTCTGCGCGAGGCCGAGCCGATCGCCGACATGAAAAAGCGCTACGCACTCTACGACCAGGCCGAGAAAATCGTCGTCGCCGACGCGCCCTGGGTTTTTCTCTACTACCCGGTGACCTACATAATCCGCCAGCCGTGGGTGCACGACTACGTAATCAATCCGATGCGTCCCACGCGCTTCGAGCACGTGTGGCTTGCGCCGCATCCTGAGTAGGATGAGCGACAAAGGTGCGCGATATCGACTATGATCGAACAATCAGGATGAGGAGCTAACCATGATCACGCAGGGCGACGACTATCCGATTCATCAAACGCCGGAGCCGGTTCAGCAGGTCTTCACCAGCGACCGCAACTTTTACGATCGATTCTTTTTCAACGGTTACTTTCGCGAGGGCGAGCCGTACTTCGCCGTCGCGATGGGAATTTATCCGAACGTCGGAATTATCGATTGCGCGTTCAGCGTTATCGCCGGCGGTGTGCAGCATTGCGTGCGCGCGTCGCGAGTGCTCGGCGCCGAGCGGATGGATACGCGCGTCGGTCCCATCTCGATCGAGATCGTGCGCCCGATGCGCTCGATGCGGCTGCGCGTCAATCACGAAGCGGTCAAGGCCGACCTGATGTTCGAAGCGCGCGCCGACGCAATCGAGGAGCCGCGCTTTTCGCGCCGCGCCGGCCCGCGGCTCATCATGGACCTGACGCGCTTCACGCAGCACGGCGGCTACAGCGGCAGCCTGACCGTCGCCGGCAAGACTTACGATGCAACCCCGGCGCGAGTCTGGGGTTCGCGCGACCGCTCGTGGGGCGTGCGCGGAATCGGCCCGCAGGATCCCGCTGGAGTGCCATCGCCGACGCCCGTGATGGGCCAGTTTTACTGGCTGTGGTCGCCGACCAATTTCGAGGATGTCTGCACGCATTCCGATTGCAACGAAAATGCCGACGGTTCGCGCTGGCATCAGTTCGGCGCCGTCACGCGCGCGGAGCCTGGCGCCCCGCTGGACCTCGCAACTGGCGTGGATTTCAACATCAACTATGCCTCTGGCACGCGACACGCGAAGAGCGCCGAGATAATTTTGCGGAGTCCTCGCGCCGGCGAAAGCCGCATCGAGCTAAAGACACTGTACAACTTCTACATGCAGGGCATCGGCTACTTTCATCCCAAGTGGGGCCACGGAATGTATGTCGGGCCCGACGCCTCAACCTACGAGTCGTTCAAAACCGCCGACGTCAACGAACGCGACCTGATGCATCAGCACATCCAGGCGGTGTGCCAGGCAAAAATGGGTTCGCGCGAAGGGATGGGAATTCTCGAGATGGCAATCCTCGGGCCGCACGAACGCAGCGGCTTCAAGGAATTCCTCGACATGCATCCATAGGCGGATCGAAGTTCAGTTCCTGAGCTTGTCGAGGATACGACTGACGAAGCCCTCCGGTTTTTTTATTTCGACCGGCGCCGGCTCGCGGCCTTCCTTGAGCGCGGCGAAAATTTCCTCGACTTCGCCCTCAACCGGGAATCGGCCGGTGCTCGATTTCGAAAAGGCCAGCCTTCCGTTCACGATCACGTCGAACTGACCCGACTTGCCGGGCGTGATGTTCGCCTTCTCGCCGAACCTGGAATCCAATGATGCGGCCAGACTGGCCGCGCGTGGCTTGTAGCCTCAAGCCGAGCAGTAGAGAATTTCTGTCGCCATAGTTAGAGCCTACCCGCCGCTCGCGCGTCGTTCAAACGACCGTCGTCGTTTGTCGCCCTCGTTTGCAGGAGGCAGCGCGCAGCATGAAGCACAGGTTCACGCTGGGAACAGGTTGCTGATGCTTTCGCGATTGTGGATGCGGCGAATCGCTTCACCGAAAAGCGGTGCCACGGAAACAACCTCGACCTTCGGCGAGAGCGCCACCGGCTGGGTTTCGATTGAATCCGTCATTAGAAGGCTTTGAATCGGACTTCGGTCGAGCCGCTCCATCGAGGCGCCGCTGAAGACCCCGTGGGACACTGCCGCATATACCGCCTTTGCACCGCGCTCGATGAGTTTCTCCGCGGCGTCGGCCAGTGTACCGGCGGAGATCGTGAAGTCGTCGACAATCAAGGCAGTCTTGTCACGCACCTCTCCGATGATCTCAAGAACCTCGGCGCGCTCGTCGTGCGCCTTGCGTTGCTTATTCGCGATGGCAAGCGAGGTCCCGAGGAATGAGGCAAATTTGCGTGCTTGCTTCGCGAAGCCCGTGTCAGGAGAGACGACGACCAGGTCTGCCAGTTTTTGCGGGCGATCTTTTCACCCAGCACCGGAAGGGCGTAAAGGTCGTCAACCGGGATCCGGAAGAAGCCCTGGATCTGGGGCGCGTGCAAGTCCAGCGTCACCACGCGGTCGGCGCCGGCGGCTTCAATAGCATCGGCACATACGCGGGCACGGATTGAAACTCTGGGTTCGTCCTTCTTGTCCCCTTTCGCATAGCTGAAATAAGGCATTACAACCGTGACCGACTCGGCGCTGGCACGCTTCAAGGCGTCGATCCAGAAGAGCAGTTCCATGAAATTGTCATTGGTCGGGAAGACGGTCGATTGCACGAGATAGACGCGCCGCCCGCGCACGTTTTCCTTGACCCGGACGAACAGATTCCCATCCGAGAAGCGCAGCACTTCCCCCGCACCGGCCCTCACCCGCAAGTACTCACAAATCTTGAGCGTCAGCTTAGGACTCCCGCGGCCGCCAAAGATGAGAATATTCTCCTTCACCGTGGTTGCTCGCGAGTCTAATCGTGCGAAATTTGATTGGGCGATATGTATGAGATCGGTGACGACCTACTTGCCGTTGGGGATATCGACGAAGACCGCAGCGGCGACCACCGACGACCACAGCCCGTCGCGATCGCCGATCGCCGACTGCGTGACGTTGCGCGTCGTCACGATCTTGTCCGACATGCGCCACAGGTCCTTGCGCTCGTCGTAACTGAGATTCGGATCGAAATCGACGCCGAGTATCGTCGCCAGCATCATCGCCGCCAGATCCTCCGCGTAGTCACCTGCCTTCTGATCCGTTTCGCCCGTGCTGTGATGCTCCGACAGGTATCCGTACTGCACCGGATTGCTCGGCAGCGCGACGCCCACCGACGACGCTATCAGCCGATGCGGTTCGTTGGTCGCATTGTCGCTCATCACCGCAAAAACGATCTGCCCCGGCGTCAGGTACTTCAATCCTTCCTGCTGGCTGAGCAATTTGCAGTTGGGTGGGAAAATCGACTTGACGCGCACGAGGTTGAACTCGGCGATTCCCGCGGACCGCAGCGCCAGCTCGAAAGAAGTCAGCTTCTCGCGATGCCGCCCCACGCCTTTGGTTAAAAATGTCCCCTTCGGGATCGGCCCCATCTACGTTCTCTCCGCTGGATTGCGCGGGTTGCCGCGGCTAATTTTCACGTCCCCAGTTGGTTTGCGACGCTCATGAAATCGGCCGCGCGCCGCCCCTTTCCGATTCCGTTTCTTTTATACGAATCCGCCCGCCAAACGCTACACGGTATTTACCGGCGAATACTCGCCGAACACCTTGCGCATCGCGTCCGAGATTTCCCCAAGCGTGCACCATCCGCGCACCGCATCGACGATCGGCGGCATCAGATTACTCCCGTCGCGCGCCGCCACCTCGACTCGCGCGCACGCCTTTTTCGCTGTCTCCGCGTTTCGTTCCGCCCGCACCCGCGCTACCCCCGCCTTCTGTTTCGCCTCGAGCTCCGGCTTGACCCGCAGAATTTCCCCCGGCGGTTCGCCGCCTCCGGTAAACTGATTGACCCCTACGATAATTCGCTGCCCGGTTTCAATCTCGCGCTGGTAAATGAATGCCGCGTTCTGGATTTCGCGCTGCATGTAGCCGCGCTCGATCGCCGCGACCGCGCCGCCGAAATCGTCGATTTTCGCCAGGTACTCGACCGCCTTTTTTTCGAGCTCGTTCGTCAGCCGCTCGACGTAGTAGGATCCGCCGAGCGGATCGATCGTGTCCGCGACGTCCGACTCGTGCGCGATAAGCTGCTGCGTGCGCAGCGCGAGCAGCACCGACGACTCGGTCGGCAGCGCGAGCGCCTCGTCCTTGGAGTTCGTGTGCAGCGATTGCGCTCCGCCCAGCACCGCCGCCAGCGCCTGCATCGTCACCCGCACTACGTTGTTGTCCACTTGCTGCGCGGTGAGCGTCGAGCCCGCGGTCTGCGCGTGAAACCGCATCATCATCGAGCGTTCGTCCTTTGCTCCGAAGCGCTCCTTCATTATCTTCGCCCACAGCCGCCGCGCCGCGCGGAACTTCGCGACTTCCTCGAAGAAATTATTGTGCACGTTGAAGAAGAATGACAGGCGGCTCGCGAACGCGTCGATTTGCAGTCCCGCCTTCAGCGCCGCATCGACGTACGCGATCCCGTCGGCAATCGTAAACGCCAGTTCCTGCGCCGCGGTCGAGCCGGCCTCGCGGATGTGGTAGCCGGAGATCGAAATCGTATTCCAGTTCGGAACTTCCTTCGTCGCGAAACTGAAAATATCGGTGATAATCCGCATCGAGCCGCGCGGCGGATAGATGTACGTCCCGCGCGCCACGTATTCCTTCAGGACGTCGTTCTGAATCGTGCCGTTGACCTTGCTCCAGCTGACGCCGCGCCGCTCCGCCACGACCAGGTAGAGCGCCAGCAGGATCGACGCCGTCGAGTTGATCGTCATCGAGGTCGAAATCTTGTCGAGCGGCAGCTCGGACAGCAGCACGTCCATATCGGCCAGCGAGCATATCGGCACGCCGACGCGCCCGACTTCGCCGTCGGCCAGCGGATGATCGGAGTCGCGGCCCATCTGCGTGGGCAAATCGAAGGCGACCGACAGTCCCGTCTGCCCCTGCTCGAAGAGGTAGCGATAGCGGCGGTTCGATTCCTCCGCGCTGCCGAAGCCGGCGTACTGGCGCATCGTCCACAGCCGCCCGCGATACATCGTCGGCTGCACGCCGCGCGTGAAGGGATACTCGCCGGGAAAGCCGAGGTCGTTGACGAAATCGAGATCGCTCAAGTCTTCGGGGTCGTACTCGCGCTTGACCTCGATTCCCGAGCTGGTGACGAATTTTTCCTTGCGCTCGGCGCCGCGCTTGAGCGAAGGGCTGAGCTTGCGCTCCTCCCAATTCTTGCGGGCCTCCGCGATTTTTCGATCGTCTTCAGGCATTGTCTTTACTCGACCACGATCATGAGTTGGCCCTTCTCGACCGCCTGGCCCGCGGCCACCTTCACTTCCACGACCTTGCCGGCTTTGGGCGATTTGACTTCGTTTTCCATCTTCATCGCTTCGACCACGATGATTCCCTGCGCCGCTTTGACCTCGTCTCCCACCGCGACCAGCACGTTGACGACGCGTCCCGGCATCGCGGATTTGATTTCAACGCGGCCGCTCACCTCGCGCCGCTTGCCGGCCGCGCGCGCCGTTCTGCGCGCGGCGTCGGCGACAGTCAACCGCGTCGATCCGCTGCGCGATGCGACCACGGTTTCCTCGCCGTCGCGGGCGACGTCGAAATCGAATGAACGACTATCGACGATCACCGAAAACGAAACGGGGCCGACCCTGCGCAGATCGGCATCGAATCGATTCTTACCAAAAGTTATCGAGAACGAGTCCGCGCCGAGTTCTTCAATCTCGATTTCGTGTTCGTTGCCGTCAAGAATCGCGAGGTAGCGCATCGGTCGAAGTCCCGCCTATCTCCGCAGCATGTCGAGCCGCCCGAGCATCCGCCATGCGGACCCGTTGGGCGCGGCGGCCGGCTGCGCGCCGGCGCCGTTGCTGTGATTGGTGTTTTTTTGCGCCGCGATCGCCGCGAGAAAAATCGCCGCCAGCTCGGCGCCGCTCGGCACCGCGCCGTTTTCATTCGGATGGTATTCGTGGTTGATGAAATTCGTGTCGAAGTCGCCCTTCAAAAACTTTGGATGCGTCATGATCCAGCGATGAAAGTCCAGATTGGTGCGCAGTTCTCCTGAAATAACGAACTCTCCGAGCGCGCGACGCATGCGATCGATTGCCTCATCGCGATCCGCGCCCCACACCGCCAGCTTCGAGATCATCGGATCGTAAAAGACCGGCACTTCGGCGCCCGCATAAACGCCCGCGTCGTTGCGGACGCCGGGACCGTCGGGGAATCTCAGCGTCTCGATTTTCCCGGGCGCCGGTACAAAGCCGGCGGCTGGATCTTCCGCGTAGATGCGGCACTCAATCGCCCATCCGCGCTGCGCGAGATCCTTTTGCTTGAAGGGCAGCCTGCCGCCCGCCGCAATTTCGATTTGCGCACGCACCAGGTCGATGCCCGACACCAGCTCGGTGACTGGATGCTCGACCTGGATGCGCGTGTTCATCTCGAGGAAATAAAAGTTGCGTTCGGCATCAACCAGGAACTCGATCGTGCCCGCGCTGACGTAGTTCACCGCCTTGGCCGCGCGGACCGCGACCTCGCCCATCTCGGCGCGCATCTTCGGCGTGATAAACGGCGACGGCGATTCCTCGACCACCTTCTGATGACGCCGCTGAATCGAGCACTCGCGCTCGAAGACGTGGACGGTGTTGCCGTGCGCATCGGCGAGCACTTGCACCTCGATATGGCGCGGCCGATTGAGAAATTTCTCGACGTAGAAGCGGCCGTCGCCAAATGACGACTTGGCCTCGCTCGCGACGGTGCGCACGACCGACGCCAGGTCCTTGGCGTTCTCGACGAAGCGCAGGCCCTTGCCGCCGCCGCCGGCCGCGGCCTTGACCATGATGGGAAAGCCGATCTTTTTCGCGATCGCGGCGACTTCCGCTTCGGTCTCCAGCGTTCCCGGCGATCCCGGCACGACCGGAACTCCCGCCTTCGACATCAGCTTGCGCGCCTCGACCTTGTCGCCCATATGTTCGATCGCGTCGGGCGGCGGACCAATCCAGGTGAGGCCGGCTTTCTGCACCGCGCGCGCAAAGGCGGCGCGCTCCGAGAAGAAACCGTAGCCCGGATGAAGGGCGTCGGCCTTGAGGCGTTTGGCGGCCTCAAGAATCTTCGCGGTGTTGAGATAGCTCTCGGCCGCCGGCGCCGGACCGACCGGGTAGGCGTGGTCGGCTTCGCGCACGTGCAGCGCCGCGCGATCGGCGTCCGAATAGACGGCGATCGATTCGATTCCGAGCTCGCGGCAAGCGCGGATGATCCGTACCGCTATTTCGCCGCGGTTGGCGATTAGAATCCGCTTGAACATCAGTCTTCCCAGCTTCCCAAATTCTATACTGAACCCAGCCCGTAGCGCTCTGTCAAAGCGGAATGTTGCCGTGCTTGCGCGGCGGGTTTTTGTCGCGTTTGTTCACGAGCGCCTTGAGCGCGCCGATTACCTTGGGACGCGTGTCGCGCGGCATGATCACTTCATCTATATAGCCAAGCTCGGCGGCCTTGAACGGATTCGCGAAAGTTTTGCGATAGTCGTCGGCCAGCCGCGCGCGCTCGGCCACCGCATCTTTGGCCTTGGCCAGCTCGTTGCGAAACACGATGTTGATCGCCTGCTCCGGCCCCATCACGGCTATTTCGGCGCTCGGATAGGCGAAGTTGAAATCGCCGCGAATGTTCTTCGACGACATCACATCATACGCACCCCCGTAAGCCTTGCGCGTGATCACCGTCACCTTGGGCACGGTCGCCTCGCAGAACGCGTAGAGCAGCTTCGCGCCGTGCCGGATAATTCCGGCGAACTCCTGCTGGGTGCCGGGCAGAAATCCGGGCACATCGACGAACGTGACCAGTGGAATATTGAAGGCGTCGCAGAAACGCACGAAGCGCGCGCCCTTTACCGACGCGTCGATATCGAGCGCCCCCGCGAGGAACGACGGCTGATTGGCCACGATCCCGACCGAGTAGCCGCCCATCCGCGCGAACCCGATCAACATGTTCTGCGCGTAGTCCTTCTGCACTTCCAGCAGGTGACCGTCATCGACCACGCGCCGGATAATCTCGCCCATGTCGTAGGGCTTGTTGGGGCTCTCGGGAACGATTGAATCGAGCGCCGGGTCGATTCGCGCGGAGTCATCGCCGCTCGCGACGAATGGAGGATCTTCGACGTTGTTCGACGGCATGTAGGAGATCAGTTCGCGGATCATCGCGAGCGCGCCGGCATCGTCGTCGGCCTCGAGATGGCATACGCCGGACTTCTGGCTGTGCGCGTCGGCGCCGCCGAGTTCCTGCATCGTGACTTCCTCATGGGTGGCCGCCCTGATCACGTCCGGGCCGGTGAGGAACATGTAGGAGGTGTCGCGCACCATCACGATGAAGTCGGTTATCGCCGGCGAATACACCGCGCCGCCCGCGCACGGTCCCATGATTGCGGAAATCTGCGGGATCACTCCCGACGACATCACGTTGCGCAGAAAAATATCCGCGTACCCCGCCAGCGAAACGACTCCTTCCTGGATTCGCGCGCCGCTGCCGTCGTTGAGCCCGATTACCGGGCATCCGGTCTTGGTCGCGAGATCCATCACCTTGCAGACTTTTTCCGCGAAGGCGCCCGACAGGCTGCCGCCGAAGACCGTGAAGTCGTGGCTGAAGACGCATACCTGGCGCCCGTCGATCGTGCCGTAACCGGTCACGACTCCGTCGCCGGGGATTTTCTTGTCGGCCATCTCGAAATCGGTGATTCGATGGGTCTTGAACTTGTCGAGCTCGACGAATGAGCCGCGGTCGAGCAGGAACTCGACCCGCTCGCGCGCGGTCATGCGCCCCTGCGCGCGCTGCTTCTTGACGCGATCGGCGCCGCCGGCGGCTTCCGCCTCGCGCGTGAGCTGCTGAAGTCGTTCGAGATTTTCCTTAAGGCCCATATTTCAATACCGCGACAAAGCTGGATAGAGAGCAAACAAAAAGGCGCCCATCACGCGCCACGGCAAGATAGATACCGCAAGTTGGCGAACGGTTAAAGCGGCGGTCAAACCGGATCGTGCTACTTTAGAGCTGCTACAACTTCCTGAGCGGATGATTGCGCCGCCAGAACGAGCGATTTGAATGCCTGTGCCTGAAAGATGCTGGCCACGGTGCTCTCCGAGCTGAATTTCGATGCCGCAACTGTCAGGTCTTGATAAATCGTTTTTAGCTGGGTGAAATTTGGACTCTTAGCGTTCCTGTATAACGCGTTCAACAACTCCTTCAGAACTCCTTCGGGACTGCCAAGGTGAACTAGCGGATCGGTACCGTTCAGGTCGCTCAGTGATTTTGTCAAGCGATGGTGAACCTCTTCCAGAACAAACCATCGATGTGTTTTGTCCGTTATTTTTGTCCAAGCGACGGCGAGCCCGAGTTCGAAAGGCATGTTGAACCGCGGCGTTCGCGGGGTTCCAGGATCTACCTGGACTCGCGACAGGTCGTGAAAAGAATAGCGGCAGCTCCGCATCAATTTCAGAATTCGGTCCAGTCTGCGGTCGCTGGTCGGAATTTCGATAGTTGCCCGAGGGACGAGGCCGAAGCCACACAAGCCAGCAATTAGCGCGAGGAAGAGGGGCTCGTATTGCTTATCGAAAGGAACATTCAGAAATGCGGAAGGCCGCGCCGTCGGACTTGGCAAAACGCGCGCCCGCTTTCTGAGGCTCGAACGAGAAATGACTGTGTTCCGGCCTCTTCGCTTCAATCAGAGTTCGCTCAGGCGACTCGGTGACGAAGATAGTCGCTCAGAGTTGCGTGTCCAGTCCGCTCTAAGAGAGTATTCAGTTTTGCATCACCTCGGACTTCGTGCCCGAAATTCTCTCCGTACATCTTACGAAGCGTATCGACGCGCGTATCGCCGCGCTTCTTGTCTGTTGTACCGCTTTTGTCACGATGGCGACCGTCTAGTCCCTTGCGCATTCGTCCATCGTGCTCAGATGATCGAGCTGCGATAATGCCTTCCATCAGCTTTTCGATCCTCTTCTGACGCGCCTTCGAGATGCCGAGTTCCCTTGCAACGTCGTCTAGGGATGGGAAGGGCGTCGTGATTAGTACTCTCTTATTCACATCTTGAGGTTACCGATTTTGACGACTGCTTGTCAAAGTTGCGGCAATCCTGGTCGCACTTCGAGGCTATTCCGAGGCGTGGGGGAAAAAATTCAGAAATTGGAAACGGTCGCCCGGCTTGATTCCATTTTTTGCGCAGAAACCCCCGTTCACTTCGAGCACATACTGCGAGGCGCCCTCGACCCCGCGCAAGGTATCGGTCTGGGGGGCCGCGTCGGCGACGATTCCGGTCACCCGGAACGATGAGTCCGCGAAAATCATGTCGAGCGGAATGTCGGTGTTGTGCATCCAGAAATTCCGCGGCGCCGCTTCCGGAAAGACGAAGATCATTCCCGCATTGTCATCCAGATGCTTGCGAAACATGAGGCCGCGCTCACGCTGCTCGGTGGTGTTCGCCACTTCGATCGATACGGTGGCGCGGGTCGTGCCGTCCGGCGCGACAATCGCAATGCACGGACCGCGTGCGCATCCGAGCAAGGCGAGCAGGACCAAGACCAGCGCCAAATATCTGGATCGGATATGCCAACGGCAGCGCAATTCCCTGTCCATGCTTCGCCGCAATCTAGCGCGTCGGTGCGGCGCGGGAAATCAGATCGCGTTGGTTTCGGGCGAGATCTCCTCGAGCTCGCGGCCCGAGGTTTCCGGCAGGAACCACACGATCATCGGCGAGATTATCCAGAAGACGGTCAGATAGCATACTGCGTGCGCATGCGAGCCGGTGAAATTGTACAGCACGCCCTCGAAGAACAACCCGAGTGCGCCGCCGGTTGTGCCGGCGACCGCAAGCGCGCTGCCCGCGGTCGATCGATACGAGGTCGGGAATAATTCCGCGCTGTAAGCATTAAGGATGGTGCCGGCCGCGATGTCGAAAAATGTTTCCAGGATCCAGGCCGGCACAATAGACCAACCGGACGCCGTGTACATCCAGATTGTCAGCACCGGCGAGAGGAACAGGAACGTTGCGCCCATCGCGCGCCGCCCGTAGCGATCGCTCATCCGGCCCGCGACGATCGAGCCCATTATTCCAAGCGCACCGCCGAACAGGAACAACGACGAGACGTTGCCGGGCGACCAGTGATGCGTCTCCTGCAGAAATTTCGGGAACAAAAATCCCGCCGCGTTGCCGCCCATCGAGCCCAGGAACGCAATCGACAGCATCATGACCAGCCGTCGCGGGTAGGCGGTATATAACTGAACCACCGGCTCCCAGATTTTCACCGGCCGCAGGCCTTCGAGTTTCTCCTTCTCGAAGCGCGCGCTTTCAGGCAGCGAGCGGCGCAGCGGAATGATCAGCACCAGCGGCAGCAGCGCAATCGCGTACAGCCCGCGCCATCCGTATGGAATCACGTTGATAAACGCGAACACGATCGCTGCCAGGCCGTAACCGACCGAAGAAACTCCGCCGAGCAGCCCGATTGCCCATCCGCGATGGGCCGCATCGACTTCCTCCGCCACTATCACCATCGCGATCGCAGCTTCCGCGCCGGCGAACGCGCGCGCGATTATTTCAAACACGACGAAGGTCCGCTCGCCCGGCGCGATCGCGATAAGGCCGGTGAAAATCGTGTAGCCGAAGACCGTGTAGAGCAGCAGGCGGCGGCGTCCGAACACGTCGGCAAAGGGCGTCATCAGCAATGACAGCAGGTAGCCGAGCCGGATCACCGAGAGCATCGCGCCGAGATGCGATTCCGCGATCTTGAGACCGCTCTGGATTTGCTTGAGCGCGAGACTCAGTAGCGCGCGATCGTACTGGTCGAAAAATCCCGCGGTTGACGCGATCCAGAAAACTCGCCGCTGCCGCCGGGTGAACGGCGGCGTCCGGCCGAACATCCCAAGGTGGATGCTCTTGCGGTCCCCGTCCTCAGCCGAAGGACCAGTATCGGGCGGCGAATCCAGGTCGATGGCGGGGTCGGTCATCGTCATTTAATCGATCGCCATCGGCAGAGATCCAAGGCCGCGCAGAAAGTACGATCCTTTGTACGCCGGTTTCATTGCGGGATCTTTAAGTCTCAGTCGCGGGAAGCGCTCGAGCATCGCCTCGAATGCGATTCTTGCTTCCATTCGCGCCAGCGGCGCGCCGATACAGAAATGGATTCCCTCGCCGAACGCCACGTGTTCATTGGGATCGCGCGTGATGTCGAATTTTTCAGGATTTTTGAACTGTGCGGGATCCCGATCAGCAGCGGCAACGATCATCATCGCAAGCGCGCCGGCGGGAATCTCGGTTCCGCCGAGTCGCACGGGTTCTTTGGTGAATCGCACGGTCGATTGCACCGGGCCGTCGTAGCGCAGCATCTCCTCGATCGCACGCGGCAGCATCGCGGGATCGCGCTTGAGCGCGTCGAACTGATCGGAATTGCGCCCAAGCGCCAAGGTGCCATTGCCGATCAGATTGGTCGTCGTCTCGTTGCCCGCGACCAGCAGCAGCGTGATGAAACTCAGCAGGTCCGCCGCCGACATCACCTCGCCCTCGTCGTGCGCAGCGACCAGCGCGCTGACCAAATCCTGTCCCGGATGGGCGCGCCGCTTTTCAATTTCGGCGGTGAAGTAATCGCCCAATTCATCGATTGCGCGAATAGTTTCAGGCGGCTGCGGCGCGCCGGCAACATTGTTGTCGCCGCCGATGATCGTGTCCGACCAACGCTTGAACTTCGCGTTCAACTCCGGCGGCACCCCGAGCATCTCCGCGATCACAGTTACCGGCA
The DNA here is from genome assembly GCA_963717005.1 of uncultured delta proteobacterium. Lineage (GTDB taxonomy): Bacteria > Desulfobacterota > Binatia > Binatales > Binataceae > Binatus. The sequence continues at coordinate 652,192 of OY970324.1, read as the reverse complement.
GCACGTTGGCGAGGTCCGCCATCACGTCGAACTCGCCCTTCGCTTCGACCTTGTCGAGCTGCTCCTTTGCGATTTCGCGGATGCGCGGCTCGAGCTCGCGGATTCGCCGCGGCGTGAAGTCGCGCGACACCAGCCGTCGCAGGCGCGAATGCTGCGGCGGATCGGAACCCAGCATGTTGCGCGCGCCGGCAAAGCGCCCTTGATATGCCTGCGGCGGTGGCGGCGGCCCGACGCTGGAAAAATGCTCGTGGTCGCGCAGCGCGGCAGTGACGTCGTTGTAGCGCGCCACCAGCGCAAACGTCATCGGCCCCATCGCTAGGATTGGCGGCGGCCCCACCAGCAGCGGGGCGTAGTGCGGATATGGATTGGCCCGAAATTCGGGATCCCAAATGTTGAAATAAACTTCTGCCGCCATAGTTGGCCGCCCCTTCAGTCAGTCGCCATTGTGAGCGAGGCCAATCCGCGAAGGAAGTACGAACCTTTGTAGGTCACCGGCGCCGCCGGATCCTGCAAGCGCAGCCGCGGGAAGCGCTCGAGCATCGCAGTAATCGCGATCGCACCTTCCATCCGCGCCAGCGGTGCGCCGATGCAGAAGTGAATGCCCTCGCCGAGAGCGACGTGATCCCGCGGCTCACGCGTGATGTCGAAACGATCGGGATCGTCGAACTGCGCCGGGTCGCGATTCGCCGCGGCGAGAATTATGAAGCATCCCTGGTTGGCCGGGAGATCGGTCCCGCCCAGGTTTATGTCTTCCTTCGTGAAGCGAATCGTCGATTGCACCGGTCCGTCGTAGCGCAGGATTTCTTCGATCGCCCGCGGCATCAGCTCGGGAGTCTCGCGCAGCAGGTTCATCTGCGCGGGATTGCGCCCGAGCGCGAGCATGCCGTTGCCGATGAGATTGGTGGTCGTCTCGTTGCCGGCCAGCAGCAGCAGGAGCACGAACGCGAGCAGTTCGTCGGCGTTCATCGCTTCGGCGTCGTCGTGCGCGGCCACCAGCGCGCTGATCAGGTCGGGGCCGGGATTTTTGCGGCGCCGCTCGATCTCATCGGCGAAATAGCCACGCAGCGCATTTTTCGCGGTATGAAATTCCTCCGGCAGCGGAGTCCCCGGCAGAGTATTGTCGCCCGAGACCACCGTGTCCGACCAGTGCTTGAACTGCTGGTAGTGATCCGGCGGCACGCCGAGCATCTCCGCGATCACCATCACTGGCAGCGCGTTGGCAATCCCGTGCATTACTTCGAGCTCGCCCTTATGCTTCGCTACATCGATCAGATTCTTCGCGATTTCGCGGATGCGCGGCTCGAGGTCGCGGATTCGCCGCGGCGTGAAATCGCGCGAGACCAGGCGGCGCAGACGAGTGTGCAGCGGCGGGTCGGAAAACAGCATCGTGCGCGCGCCGGCGAACGGTCCCTCGTCGTTGGGCTCGTTGGGATCGCGCGGGCGCACGCTCGAGAAATGCGCATGGTCGCGCAGCGCGGTCGTGACGTCGGCGTAGCGAGTGACCATCGCGGTCGGGCCAAACAAATCGAGAATCCGCGGCGGACCGGCGAGCAGCGGCTTGTAATGAGGATACGGATTGGCGCGAAACGCCGGGTCCCACGGGTTGAAGTAGATGTTCTCTGCGGCCTGGTTCATGTTCTGACTTCCTCTTCCTGGACTTCAGTTTTCCCGCGCCGCACAGCTCGCACTGCACCTGTCTCGCGATGTGCACTCAGGAGCAAGCGCAATGCCACCGTACGGATCTAGACAATTCCACGGGTTTTTATTCTGGAGGACCGCATCAGTGCGACTGCACGCAGTCCCGCGATGTCACCTGAGCGCCATCTCGAGACGGCTCAGCCCGCGCAGGAAATACGAGCCTTTGTAGGTCACCGCGGCGTCGGGATTTTTCAGCCGAAGATGCGGGAAGCGGTCGAGCGCAGCGCCAATCGCAATCGCGCCTTCCACTCGCGCCAGCGGCGCGCCGATACAAAAGTGGATTCCCTCGCCAAACGCAACGTGGTCGTTCGGCGTGCGCGTGATGTCGAACTGCTCAGGGTCCTTGAATTGCGCCGGGTCGCGATTTGCCGCCGCGATAATCACGAAGGCGCCCGTCCCCGCCGCGATTGCCGTCCCGCCGACCGTCGTATCTTTTGTCGCCGTGCGGAAGGTCGCTTGCACCGGGCCGTCGTAACGCAGCATCTCCTCAATCGCACCGCGCATCAGCTCAGGGTTCGCGCGCAGCGCCGCCATCGAGGCTGGATTGCGTCCGAGCGCGAGCATCCCGTTGCCGATCAGATTGGTCGTCGTCTCGTTGCCGGCGAGCAGCAGCAGGACGACGAATTGCAGCAGTTCGTCCGAGCTGAGCGCTTCGGCTTCGTCGTGCGCCGCAACCAGGGCGCTGACCAGGTCGGTCCCCGGATTCTTGCGGCGCCGGACAATCTCGTCGGCGAAGTATGCTTTCAGTTCGGTGAAGGCGCTCTTGATATCGTCGGGGATCGGCATTCCGGGCAGCGAGTTGTCAGCCTCGACGACCTTGTCCGACCAATGCTTGAATTGCCGGTACTCCCCGGGCGGCACGCCGAGCAAATCGCTGATCACCATGACCGGCAGCGGGTTGGCGAGGTCCGCCATCACGTCGAACTCGCCCTTGCGCTCGGCCGCATCGATCAGATTTTTCGCGATCTCGCGGATGCGCGGTTCCAGCTCGCGGATTCGGCGCGGCGTGAAGTCGCGCGAGACCAGCCGGCGCAGACGGGTTTGCGTCGGCGGATCGGATCCGAGCATCGTCGGCGCATCGCCAAAAGCTTTCGCCTGCTCGTCGAATCCCATCCCTTCGGGCTGCACGCTCGAAAATGTCGCGTGATCCATCAAGACCGCCCGCACGTCGGCATATCGAGCGGCCAGCGCGAATTTGTAGCCCATATCGAGAATCGGCGGCGGTCCCGCCAGCAATGCCCGATAATGCGGATACGGATTGGCCCGGAAGTTCTCGTCCCACGGATTGAAGTAGATTTCCCGCGCGGCCGCGGTTGTAATTGCTTCGCTCATCGCACTCACCTTCCGTTTGTAGATTGGTTCGAATCGAGCTCGCGCACCATCGCGGCGCACACCCGCCTGGTTGTTTCCAACGCCCGCACAAACTCCGGCGGATCGATTTCGCCGTCAAGTAAAACCCGCTCGAGCGCCAATGACTCGAGCTGCCCGAACACGATTCCCATTAAATCGTGAAGCTCGACATCGCGCCCCGGCGGCCAGTCGAGAATTGCTCGGAGTCCCAGCTCGAATCCATGTCCGAAACGCTCGCTCGCCGCACGCACCGCATCGTTGAGCGCGGGATCGGTGCGGCTCGCGACCACCAGTTCCAGCCATGCGTAGAATGTCGGGCCCTTGAACATCGGCCACATCGTGTCGATCAGAACGGCGACGCGATGCTCGCGATTTCCCGTCGGTGGCTCCGCGATCGCCGCGCTCATTTCGCTGAGCCGCAACTCGAACACGTGCTCGAGCGCGCTGACGACCAGCTCGTCTTTCCGTGGAAAATGATGCAACTGCGCGCCGCGCGATACTCCGGCGCGGCTGGCTATCTCGGTGGTCGTCGTGCCGGCGTACCCACGCTCGAACAGGCAGGCCACGGTAGCGTCGAGCAACCGGCGCCGAGTCTCAGCGCTCCGCTCTTCTTGTAGGGCAGACATCTATTAAACCTCACGAATTATCCTGCCTTGGTAACATACAGACAAGATTGTTACAAGCAAGCGCGACTGTTTCTTGCCGAGCTAAGTTATTTTTGAACAAATCTGCCAGCTTACAGGTTTAACGACCCTTGAAATTAGGCCGTCGCTTTTCCAGGAACGCGCGTACGCCTTCGCGATAGTCCTCGCTATCGAAGCACCGCGCGACCATCGCGGAGACGGCTTTCGAGTCGCGTTCCTCGCGATCTTTCAGGCTCTCGCGAATCGTGAACTTGGCGGCCGCCATCGTCAGCGGCGCATTGGTGGCCATCTTGAGCACGTAATCGCGCACGTTTTCTTCGAGCTTCTCGGCATCCACCACTCGATTGATCAGGCCCATCTGCAGCGCTTCTTCCGCGTCGAACAGCCGCGCCGACAGCAGGATGTCGCGTGCGTTGGCGGGGCCGACCGTATGCGCGAGCATGTTGACGCCCTCCAGCGGATACGCCAGTCCCAGCCGCGCGGCGGGAACCCCGAAGCGCGTGCCGCGCGCCGCAATCCGGATGTCGCAGGCGAGCGCGACCTGCACGCCGCCGCCGATGCATACGCCGGCGATCATCGCGATGACCGGCTTGCGGCATTCAACCAGCGCGGCGATAGCGCTGTTGGGCGCGTCGCGATAGGCACGCGCCTGCGCGGAGTCGGCGCGCATCGCGGGGAACTCCGAGATGTCCGCGCCCGCGATAAACGCCTGCGGAGTGCCGCCGCGCATCACGATGACGCGAATCGCATCGTCGCTCGCGAGCTCGGCGACGCCTTCCGCAATCCGCTGCCAGGTCCTAAGATTGAGCGCGTTGCGCACCTGCGGCCGGTTGAGCACCATCCATCCGATCGGCGCCTCGTGCGTGACTATCAACGGATCCACTGAAGTTTCATCCTTCACGGATTTCGTTCCTCTGGCAAAAATCTATGACGATAATCGAGCGGGCTTCCAGTGGGGATTTTGAGCACATTTGTGCGCTGGACGAAACTGTCCACGCGGGCGGCGCGCGCCGCAAGCTTATCGGCGACGCCTGCGCGCAGGGCCGCATCGCAGTCGCGCGCGTCGATGAAGCCGTGCGCGGCTTCGTGATCTTCGACGAGAGTTTCTTCGATCAATTTTTCGTGCGCCTGCTGCTGGTGCATCCCGACTTCCGCCGTCGCGGGCTCGCGACCGCCCTGATGCGCGCGGCCGAGCTCGATTGCCAGAGCGGCAAACTCTTCACCTCGACCAATCAGTCGAACATCCCGATGCAGCAACTGTGTTCCCGACTGGGCTTCGTCAAAAGCGGCTACATCGAAAATCTTGACGAGGGCGACCCGGAGCTTATCTATGTGAAGCTCCTCGCGCCGGTTCCGGGGACGCCACCGCAGGAACCTAACCCCTAACCCCTTCCCGAGCGGGAAGGGGAACCGGATCTATGAGACCGAGAGCAAAGTAATGCGCTGCGCACAACTTTGCGATTGATACCGGGTGCAGGGGTCACCCCTGCCCAGGGAAGCGTGAAACCCACGGCGGGTTTCACTGCAATCAAGTTCCCTAAGTTCTAAATCTTCGCGATCACGTCGTCGCGCAATTTCTCGAGGCCGCGCGTCAGGCCTTCGGCGTCGAAGGCTGGCGGCGCGATCACTACGCGCGACACTCCGATATCCTCGAGCGCCTTCAACTCATCGACCCGCGGGCGGCCCATGCACGACAGCTCGATTTTGCTCGCGTCGCGGCCGGCCTTCTCGGCCTCGGTCTTCATCATCGCGAACAGTTCCTTGAGCTTGGGAATATCCGCGAGCGCCGGAAAAAAGCCGTCGCCGTAGCGGCCCGCGCGTTTCGCCGCGGCCGGCGAATGCCCGCCGACGTGGATTGGCACGCCGCCCTTTTGCACCGGCTTCGGATAGCACTTGACCGGGCCGAAGTTGAAATGTTTGCCGTGGAATGATGACCCCGGGGCATCGCTCCACAGCGCGCGCATCGATTTGATTGCCTCGTCGGTGCGCGCGCCGCGCGTGTGGAAGTCGAGGCCGAGCGAGGTGAATTCCTCCGCGAGCCATCCGCTGCCGATTCCCAATATCGCGCGCCCATTGGACAGCACGTCGAGCGTGGCCATCTCCTTGGCGACGTACAGCGGATGCCGCTGCGGAAGAATCAGCACTCCGGTCGCGAGCTTGATTTTTTTCGTCACCGCCGCCGCGAACGCGAGCGGCAGCAGCGGATCGGGTATCGCGATGTCCTCGCCGCCGGGAATCTTGCCGCTGGTCGCGTACGGATACGGCGACTTGTAGTCCTGCGGGATCACGACGTGCTCGACCGTCCACATCGACTCGATGCCGCATCGCTCGGCGGTGGCCGCGAGATGCGCGAGCAGGGCGGGATTACTGAACGGTCCGGAGTTAACGAACATAAGGCCAAGTTTCATTTTTTCTCACCTCGTCAGCGGCTTAATCTATCGCCGCAAGGTCGCGCTTGAAAAGGCGCGCGCCTGGTGTTCCCTTGTTCAAAATTCGCGGGCGCGTTACTTGTTGAGGCATGGATATTGGAAAAGTTGGAATATGGTTCTTCCTCGACGCGATGACCGCGCCCGATAGCGCCGAGTTCGCCAAGCAGGTCGAGAAGAATGGCTACAAGGTGCTCTGGATTCCCGAGGCCGTCGGCCGCGAGCCGTTTGCGCATGCCGCGTACCTGCTGAGCCACACCCAGAAGCTCTCGATTGCGACCGGCATCGCGAACATCTGGGCGCGCGACGCGATCACGATGGCGGCGGCGTCGAAAACAGTCGCCGAACTTTCCGGCGGCCGCTTTTTGCTCGGCATCGGCGTCAGCCACAAGCCGCTCGTCAGCAACCTGCGCGGACATAACTACGACAAGCCCTACAGCTTCATGAAGGAGTATTTGCCGAAGATGAAGGGCGCGCTCTATCTCGCGCCGGCGCCGAAGGAGCCGGTGCCGGTGGTGCTCGCGGCGTTGCATCCCAAGATGCTCGCGTTGTCGGCGGCCGAGGCCAACGGCACGCATACTTATTTTGTTCCGCCTGAGCATACGGCGAAGGCGCGCGCGCAGATCGGTCCGAACGCGATGCTGTGCGCGGCGCAGGCCGTCATTCTCGAAACCGACGCCGCCAAAGCTCGCAAGGCGGCGCGCGAATACATGAAGACCTACGTCCCGCGCCTGCCCAACTACACCAACAATCTGAAGGCGCTCGGATGGGCCGACAGCGAATTCGAGAACGGATGCTCCGACAAGCTGGTTGATGCAATCGTGGCGTGGGGCAATGAGGAGAAGATTCGCGATCGCATCGACGCGCATCTGAAGGCCGGCGCTTCTCACGTCTGCATCCTGCCGCTGCGGGCCGACGGCGCGCCTCAGCCGGACATGCGCACGGTGCAGGCGTTTGCGCAGCGCTGAGGCGTCCCCGATGCGCCGATCTTTTGCGACGTTGCCGGTGTTGGTCATAGCGATCGCGATCGCGGGATGTGCGTCGCAAAGCGATCAACAGGCTGCGCAGGCCGAAGCCTCCGCCGCCAAGGCCCAGGCGGCGGCAGAGCACGCTGAACAGTCCGCAAACCAGGCGCAAATCGCGGCCGACAAGGCGACCGCGGCCGCCGATCGCGCGACCAAAGCGGTCCAGGATGCGACCCGGGAGATCAACCGCGTCTCCGATCACATCGATCAGATGATTCGCGAGCGCGACGCGCGCGAGGCAGCCTCTCATCGCCATCGGCTCTCGCATGTGACCAGGGCGGCGACCAAGGCTGCGGCTGACAAGGCCGCGGCAGCCTCGGGATCGCCCGCGGCGGCGCCGTCGCCATCGGCAGACTGATGCCCGAGCCAATCAAATCGCGAGCAGCCGGTGCGGCGCGGACCGAAGCCGACATTCGCGCCGAGAATCCGGCGCCGCAGCTTCGACGCCACGCCTGGATCAACATCGCCGGGCCGATCGCCGCCGTCTTTCTCGGAATTTTCGCCGCTGCGATGTACCTGCGGCCGGTCGATGTCCTCCGCTGGATTCAGATCTCGCGGCTCGGCTGGTCGGGCGTGGCGCAGAACGACCTCGCGCTCAAGGACGGCCTCATCACTTATCTGATGACCGGCGGCTATTCGGGGATGGAGCCGGTCGTCATGATTCACGGACTCGGCCCGAACGCCGCGCTGGTCTGGCGCGGAATCATGCCGCCGGTGGCCGACGCGCACTACAAGGTCATCGCGCCCAACCTGCCGGGCTTCGCCTCATCGGATCACAAGCAGGTTCAGTATTCGATCGCATACCAGGCCGAAGCCGTCGCGCAGATGATCGACGAGTTGAAGCTCGATCACGTCAATCTGATTGGCAACGATCTCGGCGCCGACGTCGCGCTCTATTACGCCGTCGAGCATCCGGACAAGGTCGAGCGGCTGGTGCTGGTGTCGGGCGGATTGGTCGGTGCGCGCGGCGCCGAAAAGCTCCGCGGGATGCTGCCGACGACGCCCGAAGCGGTCCGCGCGCAGGTCGAAGCGAGCTTTTTCGATTTGCCCCCGATGCCGGACTTCATTTACCAGCGCATGATGGGGGAGTTGAATCAGGATCTTCAGGCCGAGACCGACATGCTCAATTCGGTCCCGCGCGACGAGGCGCACATCCGCTCGAAGATCGGCCAAATCTTCAACACCCTCACGATCATAATGTATGGCGCGAAAAATCCGTACTTCTCGAGCGCCGAAGCGGAGGCAATCCACGCCGCGATGCCCGGCTCGGCAACGGTAACTTTCAAAACCTCGGGCGCCTACCCTCAACTGGAACATCCCGACGACTTCGCCGAGTCGCTGATCTTCGTGATCAAGCAGGAAGAAGGCGGCCGCTGAATCTCCGCTCCCGCCGCATTGATCCGGCTCAGGGCAGGCGCGCGCGCGAGACGCAGTGACCGTCATTCGGATCAAGCTTGCCGGCGTTCCATACGCGATCCCAACGTAGCGGACTCGTATCTCGCTTATCGTAGGAGCGCACTCGGACACATCGGCAGTTGGCATCTTTCAGCGGCACGTTCATCACCAGATACTCGGTGACCACGGACTGTTCGAGCGCCTGGCCGGCGGTGAGGGGAACGTTTCCTCCCGCGCTCACGAGATAACTGTCTTCGACTGAGTAACCCAAACCGGAAAAGCCCCATCCGATCCCATACAGATCGGAGAGTACGCCCCATCCCGTCGTTCTTCTCGGGTCGGCCTCAAAGGGGGTACCTGTATATTGGAAGACGGTCGCACCGGTATCGACCGCGTTTTGCAATACCAATGGAACCATAACGTTAGCTTGGTCGGAAAAATTTTGAGCTTTGCAATACACCCGCTGGTCAACCGGATAGCCGGGATCGAGATCGGGCGTGGGACAGTCGGCCGGCGTATATCCCATCAAGTCCGCCAAGTCCGAAGTCGCGAGCGTGAATATATTCGGCCAACCGGCCACTCTAGGTTTCAGCTGGCTGGGCGCTGAGCTCTCGCAGCGCATTGCAACCAGGTCGTTAGTACTCGGGTCGGGATCGTCGCTGCCCACAAAGTGCGCGTTGTCTATTACCCGCAGTGAGGGCCGGTACAATACGGTAGCGCTCATGAACGCGCGCGCCTGTATCAGCTTGCCCTGGTAAACCAGGTCAGTTCTCCCGATGTTGAACACCGGCGGAACGCTGCCAGGGAGGAAGAACACTCGCGTGTAATCGCCGTTAGCAGCAAGGCCGCTGCTGGGATCTGAGACGCGGGTGTTATCGACCACCGTCGCGGGAGCCGGCGGAGCTGCCTGTGCCGGGGCTGTGCCAAGCGCGACGATGGCGACAATTATCGCCGGCAGCGCGACCGCCCCATGTAAGGTTCCGACTCGAGCCGCTAAAGACTTACAAGCACCGCCCATCTTCAGGTGTCCTCACGGGCTCCACCTTCTAGAACTGTCCAACTCGTTATGCAACCGCTGGATTACGGAATCGCGCTTGTCTGTTTCAGGTCGGCTCGATCTTCGCCACGGTGCTGCCGAACGCCCCCGGATCAGCCGCCAATCTGATCATTTCACCAGACCAAGGATGCGCGGGTTGCGCGGAACCTGGTCGTCTGCGATAAGCGAGTTTGATCCAAATCTCAGCACGCGAGGAATCGACTACGATGAAGCTCTACAACATGAATCTCTCGAACTTTGCCACCAAGTCCCGGCTCGTCATCTATGACAAGGGACTCAACATCGAGATGGCGCCGATTCCGGGCGGTGATCTCCACTCGCCCGAATACGCCAAGGTCAATCCGCTCGGCAAAACCCCCGCGCTCGACGCCGACGGACTGCTCATCCCCGAGTCCGAGGTCATCAACGAATACCTCGAGGACAAGTACCCGACTCCGGCGCTGCTGCCGAAGAGCCCCGAAGGCCGCGCCAAGGTGCGAATCCTCACCCGCTTCCACGACCTCTACCTCGAGCCGCCGCTGCGCGCCCTGTTCGGTCAGATGAATCCGAAGACTCGCGACGAAAAAGTAGTCAGTGAGAAAGTAACCGACCTCAAGCAGCGCCTCGGCCAGCTCGACCGGATGCTCGCCGATGGCGGCTTCGCGTGCGGCGCCGATTTCACCCTCGCCGATTGCGCGCTCGCGCCGACGATGTTCTTCATCACCAACCTCGGGCCCGCGTTCGGCATCAAGCCGTTCGACGGACATCCGAAAATCGCGGCGTGGTGGACTCACGTCCAGACCCGCCCGTCGGTGAAAAAGGGCCTCGGCGAGATGACGGAAGCGCTGGCCGCGATGCAGCGCGGCGGCCGTTAAGATTCGTCACGCGATTTATCATCGCTCGAAATAAAGCGGGAGCATCATCCGACCCGATGCTCCCGCTTTCATAACTGTCGGCGGACTTGCAACATCGCGGCTACCGCGGCCGCGCACCAGATGGCTTCGAGCACGACGAATGGTGCGAATCCGATGAGGTAAGACGCGTAGCAGGAGACGGCGGCGCCGACCGCGTTGGTTGCCTGGTACGCGCGCGAGTCGGCATGCAGCATTCCGAACAGATTCATGAAGAACGCGATCAGCAACAGTGCGACCCCGATCGATCCGATAATTTCCGATGCCGACATTTCTGGCCTCCCGGTCGTTGTGCAAAGATACCCGCAAGGATGAATTCACGATGTCATACCTCGATCGCGACGGCGTAAACATCTACTACGAACAACACGGTGCCGGCCCCAGTGTGCTGCTTTCGCACGGATACAGCGCGAGCGCCCGGATGTGGCAGGCGCAGATGGAGGCGCTGGCGGACAGCTACCACGTGATCGCGTGGGATATGCGCGGGCACGACCGCTCCGACTCGCCCGAGGACCCCTCGCTCTACTCGCACGAGGCGACCGTCGCCGACATGGCCGCGGTGCTCGACGCTTGCGGCGCCGCTCGCGCCGTAATCGCGGGCCTGTCGCTCGGCGGCTTCATGTCGCTGGCGTTCCACCTCGCGCATCCCGCGCGCACCGAGGCGCTGATGCTGTTCGACACCGGGCCGGGCTACAAGAAAGACGACGGCCGCGAAGGATGGAACCGGCTCGCCAACAGCATGGCGGCGGCCTACGAGAAAAAAGGTCTCGCGGCGGCCGGCGCCGGCGCCGAGGTAAGCGTCGCGCGTCATCGCAGCGCGCAAGGCCTTGCGCACGCGGCGCGCGGGATGCTCGCGCAGAAAGACGGCCGCGTGATCGAGTCGCTGCCGGCGATCGCGGTGCCGACGCTGGTGCTGGTCGGCGAAAACGATCAACAGTTCCGCCCCTCGGCTGATTACATGGCGGCCAAAATTCCCGGCGCTGAAAAAGTGATCCTCGAGCGTGCCGGACACGCCGCCAATATCGATCAGCCCGCCGCCTTCAACGCCGCCGTTCGCGCATTCCTCGATCGCGTGACCGCATAGCACCTGCTGGAGAACCGTCCCGCGAATCGGCATTATGTAGATGGTGCCGTGCGCGCTTCAACGGTCCGATTGGCGACAACTCTGCAAACCTGATTGATCAGGGGGTCCGAGATTACCTTTAGGATTGACGTTTAGAATGGCTGTTCCTCCACTTTCCGAAGTTAATCGCAACCTGTTCAACAAGCTCATCGATCATCACATCCGGTTCTCGCTGGCCAAGCTGCGGATCGACTTGTCGAAGCATGACTGGTATCGCACGACGGCGCTGGTCGTCCGCGACATGCTGGTCGAGAAAATGCTCGCGACGCGCCTGCGTTTCGATCGCAACAATTCCAAGAAGCTCTACTACCTGTCGCTCGAATTTCTCATCGGCCGTTCGCTCGAGAACAATCTTTTCAACCTCGGCATCATCGACACCTGCCGTGATTTCCTGGCCGAAAACGGAATCGACCTGCAGATCCTGTTCGATGAGGAGCCCGACGCGGCGCTCGGCAACGGCGGCCTGGGCCGGCTGGCCGCCTGCTTTCTCGATTCGCTGGCCACGCTCGATCTCCCCGGCTACGCCTACGGAATCAATTACGAGTACGGGCTGTTCCGCCAGGAGATTCGCGGCGGCTACCAGGTCGAACGGCCCGACGCGTGGCAGCGCGAGACCTCGCCGTGGCTGGTGGCGCGCCCCGAGCAGTCGTGCCGCATTCCGGTGTACGGCCGCATCGAGCACCGCATCGACAAGCGCGGCGAATACAATCCGGCCTGGGTCGATTGGCGCGTTTTGGTCGGGGTGCCGTCCGATCTGCCGATCGCGGGCTTCGGCGGGCGCACCGTGAATTACGTCCGCCTGTACTCGGCCGGTGCATCGGACGAATTCGACATGCAGATCTTCAACGCCGGCGACTACATGAAAGCCGTCGAGCAGAAGATGCTCTCGGAAACCATCTCGAAGGTGCTTGTACCCATCCGACGCGGTGGCGGCCGGCCGCGAGCTCAGGCTGCTGCAGGAATATTTCTTCGTCGCCTGCGCGGTGCATGACATCGTGCAGGGCTTCGTCGCGCGCGGTGAAGACTTCAATGATTTTTCATCGCAAGTGGCTATTCAGCTGAACGACACCCATCCCGCATTGACTATTGCGGAGTTGATGCGTGTTTTTATCGATGAGTATGATCTGGAATGGCCCCAGGCATGGGAAATCACCCGCGCGACGGTCGCTTATACTAATCACACACTATTGCCCGAGGCGCTGGAAAAATGGCCGGTGAGCCTGCTCGAACGCGTCGTCCCGCGCCATCTGCAGATCATCTACGAGATCAATCGGCGCTTCATGGCTGACGCTTCGCTTGGTCTGGAAGAACGATCCCGAACGCCTCAAGCGCGTATCGATTCTCCAGGAGGGCTACGAAGGCCAGATCCGGATGGCGCATCTGGCAATCGTCGGCAGCCATTCGGTCAACGGCGTCTCGAAGCTGCACTCGGATCTCGTCAAGACCCGGCTGGTGCCCGACTTCTACCAGTTGTGGCCGGATAAGTTCAGCAACAAGACCAACGGCGTCACCCAGCGGCGATGGCTGTTGATGGCGAACCCGGGCCTCGCCGGCCTGCTCGACGCAACCATCGGCGTAGGCTGGGCGACGGATCTCGCGCAGCTCAGTGCGGTCGAGAAATTTGCGGACGATGCCGAGTTTCAACGCCGCTTCACGACCATCAAGCGCACCAACAAGGAGCGCCTGGCCAGAATCGTCAATCGGGTCGCCGCGGTGGACATCGATCCCGCCGCGATGTTCGACATCCAGGCCAAGCGCATCCACGAGTATAAGCGCCAGCTCCTGATGGCGTTGGGGATTGTGCACCAGTACCTGCGGATCGTCGATGACGGCGTCGAGCCGCCGGTGCCGCGCACCTATCTGCTCGCGGGCAAAGCTGCGCCCGGCTACTGGGCGGCGAAAATGATCATCAAACTGATCAACAGCCTCGGCGAAGTGATCAACAACGACCCCAGGACGCGGGAATTGATCAAGGTCGCCTTCCTGCCCGACTACCGCGTGTCGCTCGCGGAAAAAATCATTCCCGCCGCCGACATCTCCGAACAGATTTCCACCGCCGGCCGCGAAGCGTCGGGCACCGGCAACATGAAGTTCGCGATGAACGGTGCGCTGACCGTAGGGACGCTCGATGGCGCGAACATCGAGATTCGCGAAGCCGTCGGCGCCGAAAATATATTTATCTTCGGACTTACCGCCGCACAGATCGAAGATATGACTTTGAAGGACAGCTACCGTCCGCGCGAATACTACGAGGCCGACCCGCGGCTCAAGCGGGTGCTCGATGAGCTCGCGTCCGACCGCTTCTGTCCCGGCGATCCGGGCCTGTTCAGATGGGTTCGCGACGTGCTGGTCAATCGCGACGACTATTTCCTGATGGCGGACTTCGGACCGTATGTGGATATCCAGTCGGAGATATTGACTGAGTACCAACATCCGGAAACCTGGAACCGAAAGGCTATACTCAATCTGGCGCGAATTGGCTATTTCTCCAGCGACCGGGCAGTAGCTGAATACTCACGCGAGATCTGGCATCTCGGCCAGGCATGACCCCGCCAAGCCGCCGCTGGATCGGTGCGGGGCCGGATAGAGCCGCGGTATAACGAACCTCAAAATGCGCTGACGCCGGTTTTGCCGGGACCGCCGGCCGCGAATTTGATCTCCAGAATTCTGCCGTAGGTAACCAGCCCCGCGTCCTGCACCGGAAAGACCCACGCTTCCTGGTCGCCCTCATTGTGGTGTTCATGCCACAGCATCGGCGGGGTCGTGAATGCCGATCCGTCTGCCCAATCCACGCGAACCGCGTTTTTGATTTTTCCGTCAGGATCGATTTCCGGTCCCATCAGAGTAAAACCCCGCCCGCAACCACTGATCGCAAGGTCGAGCGCGACCGAGTTATGCCGATGAGGCGGCAGCACCATGCCTGGTGGAACAATTTCCAGCAACGACCAAAGGGTTGGAGTTACCGTCCGCGTGAGCGCACAGGCCGAATTCGCGAGCAGGATGCCAATCCGATTACGCTCGGCTGCGCCGGGTTGTGCAGCCGACTTTCTTACCTCGCTTCGCAACCATCCGGCTTCGTAGTGTACCGGGTTGAAGATCGCGCCGGACGGTGTCACTCCGAGGTATCGCAACAACGGGCTATCGTTAACCCAATACATTGCCGCGTCGGTTTCCGCCCGATACGTGATGCTGCGACATGCGGGAAGGGTGATGATGTCGTCCTGCGCCCAGCTGACTGAGCTGCCTTCTGTTTCGATCACCCCGCGGCCTCGCAGCACATAGAAGAGATGGGAGGTGGCTTCAATATCTGTGGTAAGTGATTTCCCGGCCTCGATTCGCACGAAACTAGCCAGGCAGTTGGGGCTGGTCGCCGGGTAGTCCGTCTTCAACTCTTTCGAGTGATCGAAATTGACGACCCGGGTTGGACCTTCGCGATGGAGCTTGCCGGAGAACGTCTTGATGGGAACTGCTGGAATCTCCGGATCGGCTGCTTGGAGATACTCGAAATCGAGCGGCCGGTCCCATTTCATAGCGGCCATGATTATCCTCACCTTGTTCGCGGATTGTTTGCCTAAGCATCCGTCGGCCTTGACTCTGGCGTCAAGGCAACTGCTCCATATAGGTTCGATAACTTGATGAGGATTGGCTGAACCATGACCGTCGAACGTTGGATCGACCTCGTGCGCCATCCTTCGACACCCACTGAGACGGTGCGCGCCATTCAAGTGCTTGTGCGGCGTCCGGCGAGCGCTGAACTCCACCTGACCTTCCGCCTCGACGGAGATATTTCCCGATTCCGCATCCCATCGCCGGGCTCGCCGCGCATCGGCACAGAGCTATGGCGCCACACCTGCTTCGAGGCTTTCATCGCGGTGGAAGGACGCCCGGCGTACCACGAGTTGAACTTCGCGCCCTCCGGTGAGTGGGACGTTTACGCCTTCAGCGGCTATCGCAACGGCGGTCCGGTCGCGAACGAGACGATGCGCCCGCAAATCGCGGTTCGCTCCGCCGACACTCGGCTTGAACTCGACGCCGTTGTCCAGCTCGATACTCTGTCCGCTATCCACTCGCGCGCTTTGCTGTGTATCGGGCTGTCGGCGGTCATCGAGGCGAGCGACGGGTTTACCTACTGGGCGCTTCGCCATCCCTCCGACAAGCCGGATTTTCACGACGCCGGCGCTTTCGCCCTGCTGCTCGAGCCGCCTGACCTTGAGTAGGTGTTGACCGCTGTGAAGCATCCGCAACCACGAGGTCTCAACCGCCGTCGCGTGGCTCAGCTTCTGGCGAAAGCGAAGGATGACCGTTCCACCAGTAGCCGAATCGACGTCCTCTCGCGCCACTTCCTGGGTCGCTCCTACCAACCAAATCCGCTGAATGGCTCGGCCACCACCGCCGAGGTCTTCACGGCTTCTCTCAACGGATTCGATTGCGTCACCTACATTGAAACGGTTCTCGCGCTGGCCCGCGCCCGCAGCGTCGATGACTTCGCCGAGCGGCTCCGAAAGATTCGCTATGAGCGAGGCCGCATCCAATGGAAACGGCGCAATCACTATATGACGCTCTGGATTCGCAACAATCTCCGCGCAGGGCTGCTAAGCCCGATTTCAATTCCGGCTGTCCCGACCATCACCCTCGAGCGCGTGCTGAATGTTGTCCCGGGACTCGCGCCACAGCGCACTCGCTTCAAGTGTGTACCCAAGCGCGCGGTGCCGCGGCTCGAACGATATTTGCAGACCGGTGATCTGATTTTTTTCGCATCGACCCGCAAGCATCTCGACGTGTTTCATGCTGGAATCATCGTGCGCCATGGCGAAAGAGTTCTCATGCGTCATGCGTCGCGCAGCCAGGGCGGCGTCGTTGAGCAGGAACTGAGCGAGTTCCTGAAGGCAAATCGGATGACCGGCGTCATCGTCGTGCGGCCATGAACGAAAAGTTCCAGCAGGCTCTGAAAGCCGGAGACCTCGACGCGATCCGCCGATGTCCCAAGAGCGATCTGCATAATCATGGCTGGGCCGGCGCCGATCCCGCTGCGGCCGGCGCAATACTAGGTAGGACGTGCGCTCCGCTGGATCACAAGCTCGCCTCGATGAATGAGATGCATGCCTGGGCCGGCGATCATTTCGGAAAGGTCGATCCCAAGCTAAGACCGCAGTTGTTTGAGGCGGCGTTCGCTCGCGCGATTAGCGACGGGCTCGCGCGCTACGAAATCGGCGACGACGTATGGGCGATTACGCTCGACGGTTCCGCGAGCAATGTGACCAACATCCTTAAGCGGGCCCATCAGCGCGGCGCGCCCGGCGTCGAATGGATCCCGCAACTTTCGATGTCGCGTCATTGCCGTATCGAGGATATTCGCCGCTGGATGGACCCGTTTCTCGAGCTTCACTTCTATCGGACTCTGGACTTGTCGGGTGATGAGTTCGCGCAGCCGATCGAAAACTTCAAGCCGCTTTACCGCCTCGCGAAGGCGAATGGACTCCGCCTCAAGGCCCATGTCGGCGAATGGGGCGACGCCGATTCGGTGCGGCGCGCAGTCGAGGTGCTCGAGCTCGACGAGGTGCAGCACGGGATCGCGGCCGCCGACTCGCCGGCCGTGATGCGATTTCTCGCCGCTCATCGCATCCGCCTCAACCTCTGTCCGACTTCCAACCTGATGCTTGGCCGGGTCGAATCGCTTGCCTCGCATCCGATCCGAAAGCTCTTCGATGCGGGAGTGCGAGTGACGGTCAACACCGACGACATGGCGATGTTCGGTCAGAGCGTTTCGCACGAGTTCCTCAACTTGTTCAAAGCCGGATGCCTGACCGAGAAAGAACTCGACCAAATCCGCGAAAACGGCCTTTCCGATCAACGATGAACTTTTCAGCCTGATGCGGGCGTACTTGGCGTGCTAACCTTCACCGTATGAACCAATGGCTCGACGCCCGATATTCGCCCAGCCTTTTCGCAATCGGACTACTCCTGCTGCTTCGCCCCAAATCAGTTTTTGACGGAACGAAGCTACCGATAGTGGTGGGTCCCTGCCGAACCCGCAACCTATGGTATAAAGTCACCTCTCTGTGAACATCGTCTATCCAGAGGACCACTCATCCGCGACTATTCAGCGCCTCCTCGACGCTGCCGATTCCGACGTTCTCTTTCTCGGCGACCCGCGCGTGAACGTCGAGCCTGGACCGCGCATGTTCGATCGAATGACGGATGTCATCCGCGATTCCGGCGCCGGCTGGGTCTATGCTGACGCGGCCGGCCATCCTCGTATCGACTATCAGCGCGGGAGCATCCGCGACTGCTTCGACTTTGGTCCGGTAGTTGCCGTGTCGGTTCGGGCCGCGCGCGAGTCGGAAATCGACGGCGCCTGGAAATCGGGCGGCATCTACGACCTGCGGCTCAGGATTTCCGAAAAATATCCCGTCGTGCGGATTCCCGAACCGATGTACACCGCGTCGATAAGTGACGCGCGCTCCACCGGCGAGAAGCAATTCGACTACGTGGATCCGCGCAATCGCGATTACCAAATTGAAATGGAGCGCATCGCGACCGCGCATCTCGAACGAATCCGGGCGTGCCTGCCGCCGAACTTCTCCCAGGTTCCAGCGGCCGAAAAAGCTCCGGTAAAAGCCAGCGTCGTCATCCCGGTTCGCAATCGCGATCGCACGATCCTCGACGCCGTTCACAGCGCCCTCGTCCAGCGCGCGGGCTTTGATTTCAATGTGATCGTCGTCGATAACCATTCGACCGATCGAACGACGGAAATCCTGCGCGCGATTAACGACTCGCGGGTTAAGCACATCGTCCCCGAACGCCGCGACCTTGGAATAGGCGGATGCTGGAACGAGGCGATTTACTCCGCGCACTGCGGACAATACGCCGTCCAGCTTGATTCCGACGATCTATACCTCAACGACGGTGTCCTAAGCCGGATTGTCGCGACTCTGGAAGCCGGTCCTTATGCGATGGTTATAGGGTCCTATACGATGGTCGATTTTTCCCTGAACGAGATCCCACCCGGCCTCATCGACCATCGCGAATGGACTCGCGACAACGGTAGAAACAATGCACTCCGAGTCAATGGCCTTGGCGCGCCGCGCGCATTCAATACCTCGATTCTGCGCCGCATAGGATTCCCGAATGTCAGCTATGGCGAGGACTACGCCGTAGCTTTGCGCATCAGCCGTGACTATGAGATCGGTCGCATCTACGAGTCCGTCTATCTTTGCCGCCGATGGGAAGGCAATAGCGACAGCGCGCTCGCTCCTGAGGTCGCGAATCGATACGACCTATACAAGGACTGGCTCAGAACTATCGAGATTCAGGCTCGAACGCAGCGATGATCCACCAGTTAGAAGGGCTGTTCGATCGACAGCTACGGGCATGGCCGCAGCTCGCGAGAGGCGTCGAGGGCCTTGCCCAAGCGAAGACCCGGGTCGTCAAGATCGATTGGTTTGACATCCACGTCCGTCACATCCCGCATCGCATGGCTAGCACCACCGCGCCGGTTGACCGCGGGTCGGTTGCGAAACGCCCCTGCTTCCTGTGCGCGGCGAATCTGCCTGCGGAGGAAGAGGGCCTGCGGTTCGACGACGACTTCACGATCTACTGCAATCCGTTTCCAATCGTGGACCGTCACCTGACGATCGCTCACCGCGAACACGCCTCGCAGCGCATCGCGAACCAGTTCGGAAACATGCTCGACCTTGCCGCGCGCCTGCCCGGATATTTCGTGGTCTATAATGGCCCCGAATGCGGCGCATCCGCGCCGGACCACATGCACTTTCAGGCCGGCTCGCGACGATTGTTTCCGATCGAGAATGACACCGCCGGACTGATCGGCGTCAGCGTGCCGAACTACGCAAGGAACGTGCTGTTACTGCGCGGACGTGATCGATCTGCCCTGATCGACCGCATGGATCGTGCGATCGATCTGCTCGCGGATGCGACCGGCAAACGGCCCGAACCGCTGGTCAACATCGCGGCCTTTCATGAGAAAGGCGAGTGGGTCGCCTATCTGTTTCCGCGCGGAAAACATCGCCCACAGGTCTTTCACACGGGCGAATTGACGGTCAGTCCCGCGTCGATTGATTTGTGCGGAATATTTGTCGTGCCGCTGCCGCATGATTTCGATAGAATCTCGGGCGAGGCCATAGCCGCAATTTTCCGAGAGGTTACTTTGCCCGACGATCAGTTTCGCGAAGTCGTCCGCAAGCTGGAGAGTGGGTGTTGAACGTATCGGTAGGACTGCTCGAACGACGCTCCGCGGTCGAAGTCGAATTGACGGGCACGTTTACGGATCCAGTTGGCAAGCGGTACGCCCCCGGCCGCCACCGATTTACTTCTGAAGTGACACTTACTCCGTCGAATCCGGCGGCGTGCGCGTTTGCGCTCGACGACATCACGATCGGAATCGGATTTCATTGGGAGCGGATGGAGCGCCAGGCATTCCGCGGCGCGCTTCGCCTCATCAAGCGGGCAGCCGGGCTGACGGCGATCAACGATGTTCCGCTCGAAGACTACGTAACCAGCGTGATTTCATCCGAGATGAGTGCAAGCTGTCCGCTTGAACTGCTGAAAGCTCACGCGGTGATTTCGCGCAGTTGGCTGTGGTTTCCGAAAGCGAACCCCTCGCGCCCCGCGAGCGCCCGGAGTCAGACGCTCGATTCTCACGAAATCCGTCGATGGTACGGCCGCGAAGCGCATCCAGATTTCGACGTATGCGCCGACGACCACTGCCAGCGTTATCAGGGCATCACGAAAGCATTCTCGTCGGCCGCAGCCCAAGCGGTTCGCACGACGGCCGGCGAGTTTCTCCGCTACCACGGCGCTGTCTGCGACGCTCGATTTTCCAAATGCTGCGGCGGAATGACCGAGCGGTACGCAACCGCCTGGGAAGACATGGACATCCCCTATCTTGAATCGATCCACGACGGTTCGGCGCAATCTCGCTCTGATAGTCCCGAGACCTGGATACGTTCCGCACCGCCGGCGTACTGCAACACGCACGACGCGGAGCTTCTCGCTCGCGTTCTTCCGGGATTCGATCAGGAGACCCGCGATTTCTATCGCTGGCGCGTCGAGTACACGCCCGAAGAACTCGCCGATCTGATCGGTACCAGGCTCGGCGCTGATCTTGGTCCGATTCGCGGCCTCGATGCGCTCGAGCGCGGACCTTCAGGCCGCATCTATCGCCTGAAGATCACCGGCGAACGCGACTACGTTATCGTCGGCAAGGAACTGGAAATTCGCCGCGCTTTGTCGCGCACGCATCTGTACAGCTCGGCATTCGTCGTGAACCAGGAGGCCGGCCGCCTGGTCTTGCTGGGCGCCGGCTGGGGACATGGTGTCGGCCTATGCCAGATAGGAGCGGCCGTCATGGCAAACGAGGGCAGGACCTACGCGCAAATCCTGCGGCATTACTATCGAGGGGTCGACGTCGGCGTCTGATGTCCCCGCCGCCCTCTGCGAGTCTGCTCGGCAGCTCGGTCTTCCGTCAGAATTACCAATTCGCCACACACCGGCGCAGTTGCGCGTCGCAACAATAATCGCACGCATCGCAGGCTTCGCCGTGTCAGTCTCGCAATTAAGTTCCTCGGGGCCGAGCAAAGGCTTCACGCCTTCGTCCGATTCCAAGGGCGCGAGTCATGCGAAGTGCGGACTGTCTGTAACGAGGTCGCTTCTATTTCACCAGCGGTAACATGTGCGCAATGTCACACTGCAGCATCGCGCGTCGCTTACTGTCAATTTGAAAAAATCGAGTCACCTGGACTTGACTGAGCACCGCGCGAAATTTCGGGATGAAGAGCTTCTCGGTATCGACACTCGCCTGTTGAATTGCGACTACCTCGTCGAGCTTGTTGGCCGCATCCTTCTCAGTCAAGTTGGCGTATCCGAAGTGTTGGAGCTCCTGCAGGTGGCGATCGTCGATCTTTTCCATCTCGGCTTCATACTGTTCGTACAACGGCCAAAATTTCTTGGCCTCGTCCGGGGTCAAATGCATCAGCTTTTCAACAGAGGCTCTGCCCTGAAGGCGCTCGACCGTGAGGTCTGGTCCCTTTGGCGCGGCAGCCGCATCTTGCGCTATCGCCCGCCCCGTCAAAGTCAGTACGCAAATCCCCAGCGTCGCCGCCATACAGACAACAATCAATTTTCTGATACTCAATGTGCCCTCCCAACCTTTGGCTAAACGTTGACCAGAATTTTCGTTTTGTCTCGCCAGCCAACCCAACTTCTTAGTCTCTTGGCGAAACCATCGTCAACTCCGCGTCCCGGGCTCCTAAAAAGGCCCTGCTCAGGATTCAGCGTGCTCCGTAAACTTTGGAGTCTTGGGCAGGCGCAGCCAGGTTTGATCGGGACTGCTCCTTTAGCAGCACGGTCTGAGGCCCCCGCTCCCTGCCCAACTGGGTCCGGTCCCCCTGATGCAGGGTGCCCCCGCCTGCATTTCCAGGCCGACCGCCTTGACCGGTGCCCGTCGAGTCGGTTGGGCGAGGGTTTGACAGAACACGGGCGCAACGGCTAGCCTCGCTAGGCGGCGTCAAATGAATCCAGAGGCCACTTTTGTGAACTGCAACAGCAGGTCCGAATGTGCAAAGGATGCCGATTAAGGAGTCATCTTGGTGAAAAAGAGCCGACCGACTGAAGCCAAAGGGAAGCTGAAAAAGTACGTTCGCCCCGCGTTGGTGGACTACGGCAACGTGACCAAAATCACCTCCACGCCGAAGGCGGTCAGCGGTCCGGACGCTCCCGGGGCGATGAAGAAGGGGTCCTGCCTCTAAGAATCGGTTTTTCGCGGTTCTCCGTTCTGGAAGGTTCCGGGCTCCCCATGCCGTGGACGTTGACTGCGGGGCTTACTGAATCGAGTAGAGCCACATGGCACGCGCCCGGCTTGGCGTTTTCCGTCGGATCTCACAGGCAGGATGAAATACAGCTATCTGAATTGCGGCTTCCTCGTCGAGAGCGACGCGATTATTCCGGAGCTTCACCAAGCCAGCGAGATCGCACCCAATCCTGATAATCTGATAAATATCCGGCTTTGCGCGGCTAACCCCGATCTCCCGGAGCCCTCGCACTGGTTTATGCACCAGAGCCTGCCTAACGGTCTGCCATGGTCGGCGCGGGCGCGCACGCGCGACGGATACTTCTTCCGCTTCCACGAACTGGCGGATTTCCTGGTGGATCACAGCGGCCATCACATTACCTGCGTCGGCCGCCATCCCGAGGCGTCAGACCTCACCGTTCGCGCCATCCTGCTCGATCACGTCATACCCCCCGTCGTGGCGCTGCGCGGACTATACGTGCTGCATGCCGCCGCGGTTCGGACCGACGCCGGCGTTTGCGTGTTCGCAGGGGATTCTGGTGCCGGGAAATCGACCATTGCCGCTCAACTTTCAGCCGCCGGCGGTGACTTTCTCACCGACGACTGCCTGGTGATCGATGAGCAAGGCGGCACCGTCGTCGCGCAGGCGTCGCATCCGAGTGTAAAGCTTCGGCACGACGCGATGCAGTTTCTGACGCCGGGATGCGAAAGCGACCCGGTCGCGGAGTACACCACCAAGCGGCGCGTTAGAGCGTCGAATTTTGGCGCCAGGTTTCTGCCCGAACCCCTACCCTTGGCCCGTCTCTATTTTCTGACGCGCGGCGAGGACGATGCGGTTGCGACCAGTGAGCCGGTGATTGAGCGGCTGTCGCCGAGCGCGGCGTTCATGCGGCTGGTCAATCACTGCATCAGGCTGGATAGCGAGGATCGCGCGACGCTCGAGCGCGAGTTTCAGTTTACGCGCCGAATAGTGGCCTCGGTGCCGGCCGCGCTGCTCTCGCTGCCGAACGATCTTTCCAAGCTGCCCCTGGCCCACGACGCCATCGCCGCCGATCTGGCCTCGAACTGAACGCCGGCTACTCCGGCGGCGCAGGTCTGAGGTTCATCAGCTCTTTTGCAAGCTCGGCATAGCGCTGCATCTTCAACTCGTAGCGCATGTATTGCCGAATCGCGCGCCCAACGGAATGCAGCCGCATCGCCAAATCCGGTAGCCGATCCGCCGGATCGAACAGCGGCAGTTCGTTTTTGATCGGCGCCTGGTTCGCGGCGATGAATTCGAGCACGAGGCTGACGCGCGGGTTTCCCGGGCTATGCGCGGTCGAACCCCAATGCAGAATGCGGAAATGCCAGCCGAGGATCGATCCCGCGGGTGCCGGGATTGCGCGGCCGCGCTGCAGCAGTTCACGCATTTGCAGATTGCTCGCGTCGCGCAGCTCGCGCCGCGACCCGACGGCCGAGGTATTCATGTCCTTGGGCACCAGGTAGATGCAGCCGTTGTCGAGCGTGGCGTCAGTCAGCGGAATCCAAATCGACATGCGGTTCGGCAGATTGCCGTCGATATGCGGCGGCCATCCGCTCGCGCCCCGCACCGGCTGCAGATAATGGCACCAGCCGTGTGGAATCCAGCGGTAACCGTCGCCGAGAGCCGCGCTGAGAATCTGCGCGATCGGCGCGGCTCGCCAGAGCGTCCACAATTCGTCGTAAACGTAGGCAAACGCCGGCGGCCATCCGGCTTTGCGAACTGCCGCGACGCACTCGAGCAGCGGGGCCGTCACGCTCCGCGCGATCGGCGATTCCGAGGCAAAGTAGCCGTACTGATCCAGGCCGCGCGCATAACCGGCGAGCGTCGTCGCGTCGAGCGGGGGCAGGTCGGGCGCTAACGGAGCGCTGGCGCGAACCGAAAATCGGGGATACAGCGACCGCCAATACTCGGGATCCAGCGCCTGCTCGACTCGGCTGCGAATCTCTTCCTTGGAAAGCGACAATCCGGCCAGCAGTTGCCGGACCTTCTTTCGCGTTGGCTTTCGCGCTGGCTTTCGCGCTGGCTGCATGACCCTCGTCGTCATCGATACCCGGTTCCGTCGCGATACTCAGGGACTCTCAACCGATGGAGCGGGCATCGCAGCGTAGCTCCGATGTTCCCCCTCACCCGTGACCACCATGCTGCCGCATTCGAGCCATGCATGAGCGCTCAGAGTCTCCGGCGAATTCTTTGCGACTCCTAAGCGGATCTGGCTGCTGACGCCGCGCCGCGCGAGCATCTCGCGTCCGGCGATCGCTCTCACCAGGCAATTCTTCGCGGTCGGTACGATACGGGCGGCAGTCTCTACCGCCCAGCTTATCCTCGCGGCCTCGGTATCCGGAGAAATTGCCTCACGCCGCGGCGTTACGGGTAGCAGGATGTTGCGCACCGGGACGAACATCACCGTCAGCCGAGCCTTGATTAGCGAAATCACGGCCGTCGTTAGCAGCCTGCGATCGGGCGCCGGCAGCTTGATGAATTTACTCAACCGCGTCTGCATTCGCGAAACCCTGTCATTGACCTTAGACGTGCCAAGGCACTGGTGGCAACATCCCGTTGTGTCGAGGGAGTCGCGTACTTAGAATAGCACTCTGGTCCGCGGGGAAGCCTGATTTTCAGAGAGCGGCCGGTTCCAGTAACTAAGGTCTCGATACCCATGACACCCGGCCTGAAGGTGTAATTTTGTCGCTTATCCTGGACGAGCATCGCGAATACCTTATCGACCGGGTGCGGGTTTCGGCTTTCGAGCGGGCGATTTCGGAAGTAGTCAGGCCCGGCGACGTGGTTCTCGACCTGGGCTCGGGCACCGGGATACTTGGACTGTTCGCACTGAAGGCCGGTGCATCGCGCGTCTATGCGATCGACGGCAGCGGGCTCACCCAGCTCGCGCGCGAGATCTTCGCGGCCAACGGCTTCGCCGATCGCGCGGTCTGCATTAAAGGATTATCGACCCGCATCGAGTTGCCGGAGAAAGTGAGCGTCATCATCGGCGACCTGATCGGGCGCTTCGGAATTGACGGCGGCCTGGTCGAGTATTTCGCCGACGCGCGCCATAGGATGGCCCTGCCCGGCGTACGCACGATTCCATCCAGGGTTGATCTATATACCGCGCCGGTCGAAGCGCCTCAGACCTGGGCGGAAGTCGATTTCTGGAAGGGCTCGCCGGCGGGGTTCAACTTCGATCGCGCGTACAAGATTGCGGTGAACACCGGCCACCCGGTGAAATATCAGCCGAGCCAGATTCTGGGGAAGCCGGAGGTGGTCGCCACCATCGACGTTACGCGCGACGGCCCTCCGATCCTTGAAGGCGATGCGTTGAGCGTCGTGCGCCGCCCCGGCACGATGCATGGGATTGCGGGATGGTTCGAGGCCACGCTATCGCCCTCGGTGACGATGTCGAACTCGCCGCTGCGCGAAGACATAATAAATCGGCGCGCGGTGTTCTTTCCGGTCGATCCGCCGACCGCGGTGCATGGCGGCGACACGGTCCGGGTGAAGATGCGGATCTCGCCGCCCGATACCCTGGTAAACTGGCGCGTCGAATTGGCCGATCGCGCCGGTGCGGTGCGCAAGAAGTTCTCGCACTCGACCTTTCTCGGCATGCTCCTCTGTCCCGAGGATCTGGCTAAATCGCGGCCCGACTACGTTCCCAGGCTGACCTCATGGGGAATGGCGCGGCGTTCGGTAGTGAACCTGTGCGACGGCAAGCGAACTGTCGCGGAGATCGAGCGCGCGGTTTATGCCCAGCATCGAGATCTGTTCGCTTCGCCCGGCGAGGCTTCCGCTTTCGTTCACGAGGTAATGGTCCCGTACGGCAGCTCGGGGTGACCGGCGGCCCGCACGAGTCCCGACAAAAAGGTGGCACACATGAAGATCGAGATTTCTGAAGATGTGGTGTGGCGCGAATTTGACGGAGAGGTCGTGATGCTCGATCTCGCCAGCCAGCATTATTTCGGCCTCACCGGCAGCGGCAGCGAAATGTGGCAACTGATCGCACAGCACGGTTCATCCGACGCCGTGGTCGATTGTCTCATCGCCAGGTACGACGCGGACCCCGCGAATCTCAGGGCCGATTTCGAAAAGCTGGTGGACGAGCTGGCCGCCAAAGGGATGCTGCGGGTGTCGCTTGGCGACTGACCTTTCGCTTCCCCACTCACTTTCCAAAACCCAGCGTTGAGCGGGATAGCCGCCATCTTCAACCGCGACGGGCGTCCGGTTGAAACCCGGACGATGACGGCGATGCTCGACGCGGTCATCCATCGCGGGCCCGACCGCGGCGCAATCTGGTCCGCAGGATCGGTCGCCCTCGGCCAGCGGATGTTGCACGCAACCCCCGAAGCGCTTGACGAGCAACAGCCCTGGTCGGACGAGGCTGGGCGTTACCGCCTGGTCTTCGACGGCCGCATCGACAACGGCCCCGAATTGCGGCCGCAGCTTACCGCGGCTGGACTCGAACCTCGCACCGGCACCGACGCGGAACTCGTGCTGCGCAGCTACCAGCTGTGGGGCGAAGAATTCGCCGTCAAACTGATCGGCGACTTTGCGATCGTAATCTGGGACTTGCAGACCGAAACCATGGTCGGCGCGCGCGACCCGACCGGGATGAAGCCGTTTTACTACTACGCGGACGGCAAAAAATTTGTCTGCGGTTCCGAGCTCCATCAGCTGTTCCATTGCGAGGTGCCGTGCGAGCCGAATGAAGAGCTGGTCGGCGAATACCTCGCCGGCCGGACCTACAGCGCCGAACCGACCCTCTATCGCGGCATCCACCAGCTTTTGCCGGCGCATCTGCTCATCGTCAGCCGCGGCCGGCTGGCCACTCGACGCTACTACGACCTCGACCCGGCCCGCGAAATCCGTCATCGCACTGACGACGAGTATGCGGACCACTTCCGGTCGATCTTCGAGGAAGCCGTGCGCTGCAGACTAAGGGCGGTGGGCCCGGTCGCGGCGGACTTGAGCGGCGGCATCGATTCGTCGTCGATCGTATCGGTCGCGCGAATTCTTCAGGAGCAGGGACGGGCCCGCTGCGATTCGTTTGAATCTTATTCCCAGGTGTTCCCGGGCTTTGCGTGCGATGAAAGCGAATATATCAAGGCGGTGGGCGCCAAATGCGGAGTAGCGCTTAATCTTGAACCGCCGACGCCGCCCAGCGAGGTGGACCTCGCAGCCCAGGTTCGGCAGTTCAAAGATTTTCCGAACTATCCGAATCTGACCAGCGGTTTTGGATTTCGGCGGCTCGCAAGGCGCAAAGGCGCGCGCGTTACAATTACCGGCGAAGGCGGCGACGAATGGTTCGGCGGTTCCATCGACGACAACGCCGATCTGCTGCGTTCTTTGCAGTTACGCGCCCTGATCCGCCAGCTCCGCATCGATGCGGGTCAATCGGAAACCCGCTTGATGAGTCAGCTTGGTCCGCTGCGGCTTTTGATCACGAGCGCCGTGATGCCGCAGTTGCCGCCCGCCGTCCGCGAGTTCGTGCAATGGCGAATGCGCCGCGGCCGCCTGCCTTACCCGGCTTGGATCAATCCCGATTTCGCGCGGCGCACCGATCTCTACGCACGGCTGATCGCGAACCCGCGAGTGCCGCATGTGCGCGGAGTTGGGCGCCGCCTGGTTTACGAGACCTTTCACAACGGCGAGATCGCCGTGACGGCCGCGATGGTGGAGCAGGCCATCGCAAGGATTGGCCAGGAGACGCGGCGGCCCTTTTTCGATCGGCGGATTATCGAGTTCGCCTTTGCGCTGCCCAACGATCAGTTGCGGCGCGGCGGATTCGAGCGATTCGTAGTACGCAACGCGATGAGCGGGATTTTGCCGGAAGTCGTGCGCACGCGAATCACCAAGGCCACCTTCAATCTGCCGGTCCTGGAATCGGTCCAGCATGACGCGGCGCTGATCTCGTTCGATCGGCTCGAAATCGCGCAACGCGGCTGGGTGGATGCGGCGAAACTGAAATCCGGCTTCGATAACCTGATGGCGTCGTATCGGAACGGCGAAGGCGACTACGCGTTTCCGGTCTGGCTGGCAATCGCGACCGAGATCTGGCACCGCATCGTATTCGGTTCAGGCAAGCTCGAGCGGTGATCCGCGAGCAGCGTCGCCCTGTGCTAATTCTTAGGTCGCTTTTGGTTCGCGACCGCCGAAGACCCCGTTGACAAATGCCAGCAGAACGCGGAACTCAGTCGCCGCGCCAAGGGCGCCTGCGAGCGCCGCCATCTCGAATAAATCGGCGCTCGCATCGGGATCGTTTGCCGGCCGCGCCGAAATAATTTTGAGCCGCTCCTCGATTGCCCGGATGTGCAACGTGATCTTCTCGTCGAGAGTCTCGGGAACCTCGATCTTACCTTCGCGACAATAGTCCGAGACCACGCGGTCAACGTCGATTAAGGCCGGAATCGTACCGGGCTGTCTGCAGTTTGGAGAAGTTCGCAGATCAAATCCGCGGACCTCGCAACGCGAATCGAGGAGATCGCGTATCGATGCGAAGCGGTGAGGCTCGCGCGCTACCACTTGGGCCAGAACCCCCGCAATCCGGACCGCCAGGTCGAAGTATCGATCTTTGGCCGCCGACAACGCATCAACCTCATGCGCCTTCAGGAAATCCGCAACCGTTCCTTGCTTGCCGTACACTCCGGTCGAGGAAGGCAGCGGCGAGTGTTGGCTGATAACTTCCCGGCCGCCCAAGCGCAGCCGTTTCAAAGGATACGTTCGGCAGATTAGCGGGCGGTCGGGATACACCGTGCAGCCTTCCGCGCCGAGCATGACGCAAGCGGTGTCTTCGCGATTGCGCAGCACGACCCCGCCCTCGGTCAGATAACCCGCGATGAACTCCGTCGTCGTCAATTGCCGATTGCGAGCGAGCCGCGCGATCTCGTACGGATCGAGCGCGATGTGAGCGTCGTGGCAGCATGACCTGCACCGATTGCATGTGTAGGCGAACTTGCTATCGCGGCCGAGCAGGGGCGAATCCCCCATTCGGATCACCTCCGGCGGACGTTGCGCGCGCCCAACCATAATAGCGCAATCCTTCAAACAACCCACCAGCCACGGACCCATCGTCCACGCCGTCCGCAATGAACTTGACCCAAAAATCAACTGGCCGGAAAATTAGACTGGATAATCAGTTTGAAGCAGGGAGGATTTACAATGCGAAGCGCGCGTTTACCGGACGCTGTCCGTCTCGGGGTCGGGGCCCTCGCCGCAGTGGGGTTGCTCCTCTCTGCCAGTGGATGCCTCGCCACCCGCTCGTGGGTTGGTGATCAGCTGCGCCCGATTACGGGGCAGCAAGAGCAGCTCGAAGCCCAGGTGAACAACCTCCATCTTGAGCGGAAGCTGGTTCTGGATTCGAGCCAAGGTCCGACCTTCGCGACCGGATCGGCTGCATTGAGCCCCAACGCCAAGCGCGAGATCGATGCATTCCTCGGTGATATGGAGGGACCGACCGGCACCGCCACCCCGGCGGCCGCATCGGATCGCGTGTTCGTGATCGCCGGGTACACCGACAGCGTCGGCCATGAGGAATACAACTACGAGCTCGGAGAGCGGCGCGCTACAAGCGTCGCCGGATATCTGGTCGGCAATAAGGGCCTCGACCCGACTCAGGTTCGCGTGGTTTCCTACGGCGCGACCAAGCCGGTCGCCGACAACAGCACACGCAGCGGTCGGCGTATGAATCGGCGAGTCGAGATTCTCGTGTACCAGGAAAAGATCGCGAGCTGATTCGTCGCGCCAACTGTCTAAGAGCGTCCCGCGGATTTCGAACGGTTCTCCGCGATGTTCGAAACCCTAAAGAGTGGATGGTGGATGACGCAGTCTGATTCGAACTGCTCTCTGTCAACCCGTCAACCGGTTGACACTTGAGCGGCGGTTGACAAGCGGCGGTTGACGCTCGTCTCAGTTGGCGGCGACAGATTTCAAACTCTGTTCTAGTACAGACCCAGGTGAATTCTGCACTTGGCACCCTTGCTGGCTAAGCGTTCGGTGCGTGAAAACACCTCACCGGTACCGGACCATTGCTACCAGATCGGCGTAAGTCGAACCGATGATCGTCCTGACCGCGTCAACTCATCATACTGGCCGTCTCTCGCTCAACCATGGCACGACTTATTGTGCGTTGGTTGCCTGGGAGGAAGGGATCGGAGTCGGTGAATGCAGTCGGAAGAGAGGTACTACCCGCCGCGGACGCTCCCGGCTTAGCCGAATTCTGCTTCTGAGAACCGTGCACCAGCTTGGACAGATCTCTTTTGTAACTATAGAATTGCCAACATACGAGCAAGAATAGTAGCAAGAGCGCGAATTCATACACAATTCGGCGAGAATCGAGACAACCGGCTCACTGAGGTTTGGACTCGACGCGCCGAGGCTAACTTGTTGTCCCTGTATGCCGCTGAACGTCAGGTACACGTCCTGTCCGGGATTAACGGTGGATGTAACCGCGGCACCGCCGACAACAATAGGGCCGGTCTCGCTGGTTGCGTCGTACAGCTGAACCGTGATGTTCCCAGGCGGCCGACTGTGGAGGGCGGCACAGGCAACGCGTTCAGCGGAATGCCATCGCTTGCGTTCTGAAATATCCGCGTTCGGCCAACTTCAAAATGCGTTGAACCGTCCGGCTTTAGTGAAGCTTTCAATCCGCATCGGTTGCAGTGATACCCGGAGGACGGTTCACCCGGCTTAGAGTCCTCCACGAAATGATCACCCTTAAAATCTGGTATCATTGGCTTTGCTCTCGCAATCGCTTACGCTTGGTTCCGAAACCACTTCCGAGTGCTGGCGTCCGCCTATTTTAGCGCATGGACGCGTTGATTGCAGAGCACATGACCGGCACGTTTATGTTTTGCGTAGAAGTTCGTCTGGCAGGCGCGGCTGGCCCGTTTTCCCGCAACCAGCGCAAGCGGCAACGGGGGGCTTCATAGAGGCGGCTTTCCAGAAAAGCAAAAGACCGGAACAGCGTTCGGTCTCTTTACCTCTCTGATACCTCTGGAGCGGGCCGAAGCCCTTCGCTGGCGCTGATTCTAGCCGATTGCATAATACGCAACCAAATAGGATGCTACGGCGAGTTAGGTTAGGGTTAAAGGGGGGACGGCGTGACAGACAATCGCACTAGATCATTTCTCGCTAGAACGATTTGTATGGCTCTGAGTATTGCGCTCGCAGGTTGCGCGACGCGAGCGCGTCCGATCGATATCACACCTCGGGTTGCACTGCAGCCAAACAAGAACGAGATCTCGATGCAGGTCAAACCTGGCAAAGCGATTGGCGAGATCGTTCCAGTGGACATATCAGCGGCTAATGGAACAGACGAGCCATATTTGGTGGTTCCGGCTCAGGTGTTCGCTGTCGATCAACAAGGCCAGGATCTTGCCGGTAACTCCAGCTGAAGCGATCCAAGAGGCCGGCGACGCAGACGCCCTGAAGGCCGGACTGACGGGCGCGGCAAAAAATGCAGCCGTTGGCTTAGTCGCGGGGGCGGTAGTCGGCGGTGCCATTGGTGTTGTTGCGGGGGCGTTAATCGGTGCGCCCGCCGAAGGTCTTGCATACGGCGCAGCATTGGGAGGCGGAGTTGGCGCAGCTGAGGCCGGCGTGGCGGGAGGTGTTCAGGGCCAGATAGCCGCGCAACAGGACGCTCAGACACAGATAACTTCTTTGGCGTTGCAAGCTTCAGAATTAAATCCAAACTTTTCGGCCAATGGTTACGTCTTTTTCCCTAAGGGCAGTTATCAATCAGTGCAAATGACGTTGCTAAATGAGGAGAGGCACGAGCCACAGACCCTAACGGCTCCGTGGCCCGCTGACGGATCTCAACCGCAAACGGCAGTTGCTGAGGAGATCACAGACTCTCCCAATGTGCCTACGGCTCAGGAACCATCTCCACAGACAGTACCTCAACGGAAGAGTTCCGTACCAACAGCTCCGCCACCCGGAGTTCCGCCACCCGCTGCCGCGCCGAGTACGATTCCGGTCCACAATCCGAACGCCGATTTACACACGGGTTTTGAAAGCTGGTGAATGCGTTTCGTATAGCCTTGATTTGCGCTTTACTGACTCTTCCTAGTGAGGTCTGGGCGCAGGCGTCGCCAAGAATAATACCTCGTCAAGACAGTCGCCCGTTAACTTTGCCGCCCCCCGCTCCCGCGGTTCAGCCGGACGGCCAAGCAGGCCAAAATGAACTCGAACTCCCTCGGGCAGTTCCGCAGTTCGTGGGAAGATGGGGAGGTCACCTGCATTTACTATCAAGCAACGTCGACTTCGGAGCGAGCGAGTCGTCTCCGGAGAGTTTCACTTTCGGACAGCACAGCGATGGAACGGTTTACTTCGAGACATCTGTTTGGGGTAAAAGCGGATCTTCTATTGTAAGCGCCAGGGCCAAAGTCCTTAGCCCCACAAAGATCGAGATTCGCTTGGAACACCTAGTTACCGATGGGTCAGAGACTAAGACGGTGGTCCAGAAAGAAAGTATTTTGCTCAAGAATTCTAGAGTGATGGATTGCATCGAGTCAGATCAGGTGTTTCCGGGGACCGGACTTGACTTGATGAGCGGCTACGAACAACCGATTTTCTCAGCGATCTATCACGGATCGCTGCAACAGATCAGCGATTCAGAAAACGAAGCTCTCGGGGATGAGCTCATCAGACGAGGCGCAGTCCCGCAGACCGGCATAGAAGGGAGCAATAAATTCGCCCCATAGTCGGCTGACGCGAACCCAAATTCGGGTGCGTGCGCGAAGTTGCCGAAACGCGAACATAACGCCGGAGTGAAGACTTGCGCTTACTTTGTCGCGAAAGACGCGACGATCGCGGCGGCCGAGAACACGATCACGAACCAGGGCAAGTAGATGCTGCGGGACTCGGTCGGCCGCGGAGCGGTTGCGGGATGGAGTGACGCCCCCTTGCCGCCGCATCGATTCCGCTACGGGAACGAGGAACTTAGAGCGCCTCGGCTGCAGCTCTTATGGGCTGCCGAATCTAACGGGCCGGTTCCTTTGGCTCTCTCCGGATTGGAGGCCATCGCTGGCGTTGACGAATTCTCGCCCAGGCGAATAGATGGCGATGCTCCGCGGACCTAGGTAAATCGCGCCGAGAGAGAAATTGGCCGATTCGCGGGAATCGGCCGGAAAGAGACGCTCTCTGGGTCCGCGCACGATCACAAATCGCGCGTACACGCGCCGATTTCGATCGATTCTCTGGCATCTCCAGAAATCTGGAGACTGAAATGTGGAGCATGGCGGATTTGAACTGTCGACCCCCACTTCGCCTTTTCATCGAAAAATTGTCCGCGGATTTGGCGGCAAATTTCCTGAAGATTAAAGCAGCCGTGCTGGAGTAGAGCATCATCGCCGTTCATTCGCTGAATGTTTCTCTCTTCGATCGTCGCAGCCTAACCCGAGGAGCGCTTCGAAATCGCCTTCAGTCCGATTCCTTTCGCCTGCGGCGACGGCGGCCGCCAGTGCTCGAAAGCAGCTGGGGCTGAAGTCCGAAGCTCTTGCTGTGACCGCTGCCGTCGGCATAAACCTGTTCTCGCACAATTCTCTCCCCTGCGCATGCGAGTCGCTGACCGGCCAGGACTACGGCGGCGATGCGATGAAGTACAGGACAATGGCGCTGTGCGATGTTGTCCGAGAGCCAAATAGCGCTTGATTTTATTGGTGGAGCTGACGCGGATCGAACGCGCGACCTCCTGAATGCCATAGTCTAATCTCGGACAGAGGTGATCCTTCTCTTTCTAACTCCCCTGATTTCACAGTATTTTCTGAGCGAAGAACATCTGAATAAACATCGGGCGGGCTGGCGACCGGCGGGACCTTATTGCCCCGGCCGGATGACGATTAATCGGGTAGTGAAAATTTCGACACCGGAATCAAATTCGCTCTCTCAGCTAATTTCTGCATATGAAGCGATGAGACCAAAATTTGCTTTTAATACACATTTTTGGCACTATCGCGCGCAGTAAGTCACGATCTCAACAGTTTCCGACACGACTCTGGGGGAGCCATGACGGCACCGGACTGTTTCTTAGCGGCTTCGGCGCGAGCGGCGAAACTCGCCATCTACTCGATCTTTCAATACGTTATGGTCCCGCGGTCACGAATTTTTTCGCTGGAATTGCGACGGCGAGCTCGGTTTTCTGAATCTAAGAAACCACTGTTGGTCGCTCTGGCGATCATGGTGGCATGTCTGTGCTGCAGCACCAATAGCAGTGCCAGTACGATCAACCGGGGGGCATTTTCGGGTGCCTGCGGGCCATTACCACCTCCTTCGTGGCCGAACTTTAAAGATCGGTTAGACAAGTTCGTGATGGGGCTGTGCTACCAGAAGCAGAACTGGCCGCACGAAGCTGACCGGCGCAGCAGCGAGGGCATTCACGCTCCCTTCGTCAGACTGTGGTACTCGCCCCAGCTGTACAGATGGATGATCCCCCCTCAGAACCGACAAGGTCGGATACCCGACGGCTCGGTAGTCGTCAAGGAAGAGTATGGGGACGATAATCCGACCTCTCCGATAATCTTTTGGAGCGTGATGATCAAGGATTCGATCCTTTGGTGGGACGGGTGGTCTTGGGCGGTCGTTGGAACCGAAGTCACAGGCGCAACCGCGGCTTCCACGACGACTTCCTCCACAACGAGCGGATGCGCCGAACCGCAGTTTTCGTTTAATGGCCCCACCAGCATTAACTGCATAGGCTGCCACGCATCGGCAATCTCAGGCTCCTCGTCAGACTCAGGCAACCCTGGAACCGGAACCTTCTCCACCCCGCAATTCGTGACCCCGGCGACGGAGGGGAACGTTAACGCGACGCTTCCAATCTTCTTTCCGCCGATCCATACGCCACCCGCTCTCGACGATCCCATTTCGGAATTCACCGACCAGCTGCCGAGCTTGGTAGCCGACTCCACTACCGCGATACCTTGTATGGTGCCCGAGTCGAAGGATTTAGCGGTCTCGAAGCCTTATTCCTCAAATCCTCGTGTTAGCGGGCCTTCGCTGTTCGTCACTTCGAATCAATGCGCCAGCTGCCACGACGCTTCCGACAACACTCCGATGCCCACGCACATGATTTGGCCGCCTGGGCCACCCACGTTGAGTTCGATCAACCTGTCGACCTATGGCGAATGGCGCTATTCGATGATGGGGCTGTCGGGCCGCGATCCAATTTTCTTCGCGCAACTTGATACCGAGTCGACTGTACATTCCAAGCTCAAAGGCAAGCACAATGCTCCGGGGTTCATTCAGGATACCTGTCTCAGTTGCCACGGAGTGATGGGCCAGCGCCAGTACCATCTGGACAAGGGTAACGGACCGCGCACGCTGTTCACGCGCGCTCTATTGAATGATCCGAAATCGCGATACGCCGCACTGGCACGCGACGGTGTCTCATGCGCGGTTTGTCATCACATCGCAGACGAGGACCTCGACGATCCCTCCACTTACACCGGGAAGTTTGACGTCGGCCCAGCTAATGAAGTCTACGGCCCCTATCCCTCCGGCAATACTGACGTGCCAACTGGCGACGACGTAATTCGGGTACCGATGGTAAACTCGGTGGGAATACTACCAATATATGGAGCTCATGTTACAGAGGCAAAACTGTGCGCCTCTTGCCATACGATCGTGCTCCCAGTCTATGACGCCAAGGGCAATCCGGTTATGGATGGTGGCGCTCCCAAGACTGAGTTCGAGCAGACCACCTACTTCGAGTGGCTAAACAGCTCCTTCGCTAGCGGAGATCAAACGTGCCAGAACTGCCATATGCCCGACAATTTCAAGGGCACGCCGCTGGCGTTCCAAATCGCCAACATCGAGGACGGCACATTCCCAGAGGTACCAGAGACTCCCCCATTTACATCGTTGCCGGCTGACCAATTGCCTCTCCTGACTCGTACACCTTATGCGCGTCATCAGCTCGCCGGAATCAACCTGTTCGCACTCGAAATGTTCGATCAGTTCAGGACCGATCTGGGGCTGTTTGCGACAGATGGGTTATTGCCCGACCCTCTGCGCGGTACCTACAACGGCCAGCAAAATGCGGTTGATGGAGGAGTCACTCTGGCGCAATCCAGCGCCCAAGTGAGCATCGACTCAGTAACCCCCATCGATGGAGTGCTACAGGCCGACGTTCGAGTCAAGAATTCGGTCGGTCACAAGTTCCCGTCGGGAGTCAGTTTCCGCCGCGCGTTCCTGGACTTCCAGGTTCTCGACACTTATAACAACGTTCTGTGGGAATCTGGCGGCACAAATGCCAAGGGCGTCATAACCGACACCCTTGGTAAGCCGCTGGTCACTGAGTTCTTCAGTCCGTCGCAGCAGACCTATCAACCACACTTCTGGACCGGCAATCCGATTACTGGCGACGAAGAAGTACAGATTTATGAGGAATTGGTGCGCGATCCCCAGGGACGGTTCACCACCAGTTTCCTCAGCCTAGACGACAAGGTTAAGGACAATCGGATCCTGCCTCAAGGTTGGTCTTCCTCTGGTCCGATGGGCGAT
This sequence comes from uncultured delta proteobacterium, assembly GCA_963717005.1. GTDB lineage: Bacteria > Desulfobacterota > Binatia > Binatales > Binataceae > Binatus. The sequence goes on along the minus strand of OY970324.1, from coordinate 615,265 downwards.
ATTACCAAGCCGGAGGGTACAGACTCCGATCCGAACTACCAGGGGGGATGTGGCTGCAGCGTGGTTCGTTATCAAGTACCTCTGACAGCAGTCCCGGGCGCGACTACGGTCCAGGCCACTTTGTATTATCAGACCATTCCTCCGTACTACCTGAGCCAGCGCTCCGAGGACGCTCGTGGCCCCGACACCCGGAGATTGATCAATTTCACGAACCAATTGGACGTCAACAAGTACACTGAGATTTCCAACTGGAAACTCAGAATCGCAGGCTCAGGACCCGTCAATATACCGTGAACGGAATCGGAACTTTGGTGGAGAGAGCGAGCGCAGTGTTTCTTCGACAAGCTATGACGAACCCTGACTATAGACGTCCTGCACTGTGACAATTCCGGACGATGAACGTGCTATTTCCGATTGAGATCAATCGAAGAATCACAGTGAAAACAAAATATGCACTGACTTACTCGCTATTGTTCTTTTGCGGCAGCCTGCTGTGTTCTACTTCGAGCGCATCCGCACAATCATGCACTCCTGTCGTTTATGCTTTTCGTCATGCCGAAGATTTTGGAACGAACCTCACAGTAGTAGGCCGCCAGCATGCCGATCTTTATACAACCATGGTAAACGTCTTTGGAGCTGCGCACACTTATTGCCCTGTGGGGTACGTTTATTCAATGTACTCTACCAACCCAGATGGGTTTGGTGGCACAAACAATCCATATCAGACATCTCAGCCTCTAGTTACTGAGGCGTGCTACAATTCGATTTTACCCGACATTAACAGTGAAGACTTGGCTGCGTGCTTTTCTATTTCTCCACGTACGTCATTAGAGAATGGTGGAAAGTTGTATGAGTATTTGGGAGCAAAAGCCTCTGAGCAAGGTAGGCCGCCAGCCGGCGTTAGTGCCACAGGCACTGAATTGCGGGCGGAATTGACTAGAAGAGCCGGTCGCGGTTTGTCGAGTGCTATTTTTTGGACAAGTCAGGGCTTAAATGTCCTGAGCCAAGCTATTGCTGGCATGGCTAAAGTAGATATTCCGGGCTGTTCGGCGCCGCCGCCCGACAATAAAAAATGCGAGGCCTCTAAAGGTATACCGCCGAGAAATGCGGCTTATGTTTTTGAATTTAACGGAAGTAACGCTTTTAACCTAACTTCGCCAGACAAGAAATATGTACAATGCTTCAATGTTCAGATTAAAACGCCCTGCACCCCGGGCGTCGACAGTTCCACTCCTCCCACCCTAGAGGGGCCCCCTACTGTTAATAATGGTAGCACCAGCTATTGGTGCGGAAATGGAGTCGACGGTACTGGCAACTTGCCAGCAACAACACATCTGACAGCAAAATGCGAGCAGAAACTCTCCTCGACGTTCAACAATCTTAATGCGTTAGTGGGGAGGATTTGCGATACGGCCGAACTTAAAAGCGCCAACGCGCGTTACTTCGGTTATTGTCAATAGCCAACGGCTTGCTTTTACCCTGCGCTCCAAGGATGTCAGTGGCCCCGACACCAGGAAACTGATCAAGTTCACCAACATTTTGACGTCAACAAGCAGACCGAGATTTCCGACTGAAAAACCTGGGATCGAGACGACTGATAGCGGCTTTCAGACGAACACTTGGAAGGATTTGTGCGCCCGCTGACCCAGACGGAAATAACCTCCCCGCCGCACTACTGTAGCTACTGCGGACCGCCGCCAGCACGCTCGTTACCATGATTCCGATGCTGGCATAGGGCCGTCAACCTTAGCCGAGCATTCGCCGAGGGAGGAAGGGTTCAATCTATGCAGTTTTTGGAAAACTGGGGTATATCCTCTCAGCTCGTTTTCATCGCCGTGGTATTTGGTGGCGGTAGTGTCCTCGGTCTTTACGTTGTAAGACGACTGGTGCCCGTGGCTCGCCTGCAAGAAAATCATGAAATCGCAGGTGTGACCTTTGGAGCGCTGGGCGCGTTCTATGGAGTCGTCCTCGCATTCGTGATCGTCGCGGCTTGGGAACGGTTCGATCAGGCCAACGCTAATGCACACGACGAAGCGACGGCACTGGAAAGCCTCTACAAGCTGGGCGCTGGACTCTCCGAACCAATGCGCAGCCGGCTCGACTCCGAGGTGCTGGAATATACCCATCGTGTGGTGGATGAGGAATGGCCCCAGATGGCGACCATGCGCTATCACGTGGCCAAGGAAGGCGCCCACGATCTTTGGTCGATGGTCATCTCCTATCATCCGGCCGATAGTCATGAGGAGATGCTAATCAGCATGGCGCTCGCGCAACTGAGCCAGATCAGCCAGACGCGCAGTCAGCGGCTGCTATTCTACAATGATGACCTTCCGCCGATGGTGTGGCTCATAATTTACCTGGGTTGCATTATCACTATCGGTTTCAGCTACTTCTTTGGCAGCCGCGATTTTCGCGCCCAGGGAATCATGTGCGCCGTCTTTTCGATTTGGCTTGGGATGACCATTCTCGCGATCCTGGAATTGGCGCATCCGTACCGCGGGATGATGTTGATCCCGGACGATCCCTATCGATACGCAATCTCGCGAATGGAGGAGGCCACTAACTACAGGATGCCGCCGGTGCCTGCGGCCAAAGCTCCGTAGACTGGCAGTAAAAGTGCCGTGTCAACTGACCAATGGCCGACGTTTGCATCTCGTGCCGGTAATGAGGACCGGACGCACGCTCCATCATGACGTTGTTGATGGTCCATTTGACGATGGGCAGATGGCGCGCGGTGCCTGCCATCAGCTTAGCTTTGGCCTTGACTCGGGGATCTTCGAAGCACGAGTTGCGAGTGGGCGCAAATCGCCGGCGAGCGTGCCGCGCGTCATGGCGACCGAGCCGCACTTCCCGCTGTGGATCGGCGATTCGACCAACGAGCTGCCGACCGAGATCGGCAAGTTCCTCACCGGCCAGGACGACGGCGGTGATGCCAAGAAGTGTATGGACGCGGTGGCGAAGGTGATCGACGCCCAGACGAAAGATGCCGGCCTTCTCTAATATCTCTAGATCCATCGAAACGGAGACGCATCTACGCCTCCGTTCTGGTTGGTGAAGACTTATGCCGCGCGACCTTGTCATCGGAATCGATTCCTCGACCACAGCCACGAAGGCGATTGCCTGGGATCAGACCGGCGCGCCGGTGGCTGAAGGGCGTGCCGAGATCCCGCTCGCCCAGCCTCGCCCGCGCCATTTCGAACAGGATCCCGAAGACTGGTGGAGCTCGACGACGCTGGCGTTGCGCGAGCTCACGTCAAAGGTCGAGCCGACGCGCATCGCGGGCGTTGCGATCTCGAACCAGCGCGAGACCTTCGGCCTCTTCGGCGAGTATGGCGAGCCGATCCGTCCTGCAATCGTCTGGCTCGACGAGCGGGCGATGGACCAGATGCGCCGGTTCGGGGCGAGCTTCGGCGCGGAGAAGATCCACGCGATCTCCGGCAAGCCGGTCGACATTACGCCCTGCCTCTACCGGATGGTCTGGCTGCGTGAGAACGAGCCGCATCACCTGGATCGCGCCGCCTATGTCGCTGAGGTCCATGGCTATCTTTGCTTCCGGCTCACCGGCCGCTGGGAAACTTCGACCGCGTCGGCGGACCCGCTGGGCGTCCTCGACATGGAGCGCCTGGCATGGTCGCAGGACATCCTCGGCGCGGCAGGAGTCTCGATTGACAAAATGCTATCGCTGGTGCGACCAGGCGCGCTCATTGGAACCGTCACGGAAGCCGCCGCGCAGGCGACCGGCCTTTTGGCCGACACTCCGGTGTTCGCGGGGGGCGGCGACGGACAGTGCGCCGGTACCGGCGTCGAGGTTATGCGATCTCGCCGGGCCTATATCAACCTCGGCACCGCCGTAGTCTCGGGAATCCATGCTGAGCGCTATACCTTCGACGCCGGGTTCCGAACCGAGACGGCGGTCGCCGATCGAGGTTATATCCTCGAGACCTGCCTGCGCTCCGGCACTTTCCTGCTCGACTGGCTGACACGCGATATCCTGGGCATCGATCATGAGCGAGAGGTCGAGACGCTAACTGCGCTCGAGGCTGAGGCCGCAGCCTCGCCGGTTGGCGCCAACGGCGTCATGCTCGTCCCCTACTGGGAAGGTTGCATGACTCCCCACTGGGATGCGTCGGCCCGCGGCGTGATCGCCGGGCTTTCGGGATCGACGCGCCGCGGCGATCTCTATCGCGCGTTGCTGGAGGGCGTCGTCCTCGAGCAGGCGCTGGCGTCAAGGCGCCTGCAAGCCGGCTGCGGACAGATGATCGACCACTACGTCGCAGTCGGCGGCGGCACGGCGTCGGATCTGTGGATGCAGATCCTGGCCGATGCCGTGGGCGTTCCCGTCCATCGCTCGACGAGCAAGGAGGCGTCTTCGCTCGGCGCGGCGATCGCGGCTGCGGTGGGATGCAGCTGGTTCCAGAGTTTTGCCGAGGCGTCGGCCGTCATGGCCGGCCATATCGCCCGGACCTTCGAACCGAGACCGAAGGAGAAGGCGGCCTACGCGGAACTGGCCGAGATATACGGAGAGCTCTGGCCAGCCCTTTCGAGTTGGAACCAGAAGCTCGCTCGCTTTGTCGAGCAGCAGACAGGAAAGCTGCAATCCTAGACCGGGACGAAAGAAGCCGGGGCCTCTTAACTTTCTCGTTCCCTTGATTTGATAGTCGATCGTTAAGAAGCCGGATTGAGGATCGATTGCGGGCCGCGTCGCTCACTTTACTTGCTGGTGCGATTGATCCGGTCTCCACTTCTTGAAGAATCCGTCCACGAAGCTCCGCGCATGACGCAAATTTAGATCCGATGTGCATCGCTCCGTAACGAAGCGAGACATCGATCCTTTGTCCGCCCTCCCGGAGATCCGGGCTTAGTCGCGGTTCTTCGTCACAGTGGGCAGGGCATACTCGGCGCGGCACATGCCTTCATAGTCGCGCTTCGCTCGCCCGACTAACACCTTGAAAAAGTCGGCGTCGGCGGAGACCAATCCGTTCGGCCCAGATGCGGCTATTTGTCTTCAGATGATCCAGCATGTTTCCCTTTGCTACGTAGATCCTGGAAACGAATCCGTTCGACCGTTTCGGCGCCTAGATATGTTTGCTCGAGCGAAGATCTGTCAAGCCTTTACCTATCGCGCGGAAAGATCCCTTCCAGCCCGGCCATTCGTGTGCTCGAGCAAGCGCGGCCCCTCGATATTGCCGTGCTCTGCAGGTGCAGCCGCTGCGATCAAACTTCCGTCATCGGTCTCCACATGAAGCCCTGATTCTAGCGAGCGAAAGGTCAAAATACGCCGTCAATGTCTGACGCCGATTTGCATTGTCGTAGAAATAGCCAACCTCACCCCGCGCGGTCTGCGCCTTGGTGAGGTCGTCCAAGCCGTCATACTGGCGCATCGTCGTTCCCGCTATCGAATCGACGATCTGCGGCGGGTTTCGAGCGATTCTCGGGAATGTCCGAAATCGGAAGACTGGATGGTGGATGAAGCAGTCCGATGCGAGGTGCTCTCACAAGTCAACCCGTCAACCGGTTGACACTTGAGCGGCGGTTGACAAGCGGCGGTTGACGCGCTGCCTGAGATTTAATCAAACCCTGTTCTAAGGTCTTGAAGTGACTCTGTCGGGAATCCGTACTAACGGTGATTTGAGTTCAGGTTTTATGATTTGCTTGACAAAGGTATATTGCGGCAGAGCGCCTTCGAAGAGCCCGCTTGGTCGGGTAGCATTTTCTGAGAGTCGAATCATCGTGAGAGCGCCGGAGAGAAAATCCCTCAGTGAAACGGCCGGATAGACCGGCCGCGCCGGAGTAAAACTCCCGCACGCGATAGCCTTCAGCCTGGAGGGTTGAAGGCGGAGGGATGAAAGGCGTGGAACTGTATGGGCAGGTGCGACGAGCGGTTTATGTTGAAGGGCTGAGCCGGCGCGAAGCAGCGCGGCGATTCGGGATCGACCCACGGACGGTGGCGAAGATGCTGGCGTTCTCGGTGCCGCCGGGATACCGGCGAGGCCGGCCGCCGGCGCGGCCGAAGCTGGACCCGCACATTGGGATAATCGATCGGATCCTGGAGGAGGATAAGGGCTGGCCGGCCAAGCAGCAGCACACCTCGAAGCGGATCTTCGAGCGGCTGCGAGATGAGCACGGCTATGCGGGCGGGATCACTGTTGTAAAGGACTACGTGCACGAACGCCGCCAACGGCAGCGCGAGATGTTCGTGCCGCTGCGCCACGATCCGGGACACGCGCAGGTCAACTTCGGAGAAGCGCTGGCAGTGATCGGCGGAGTGGAGCGGAAGATCCACTTCTTCGCGATGGATCTGCCGCACAGCGACGGTTGTATGGTGCAGGCGTACCCGGCCGAGAGCAGCGAAGCTTTCTGCGAGGGCCATCGCGTCGGGTTCGAGTTTTTCGGCGGTGTCCCGCGCTAGATCTTATACGACAACCTCAAGCTGGCGGTGGCGCGCATCCTGGGCGATGGCCGGCGGTTGAGGACCCGGTCTTCAGCGAGCTGCAGTCCCTGTGCCTACTCAAAACTAGAGTCGGACGTATTGATGGTGGAGCCCGCCGAGGATTGGAATCGATGCGATGCGGCCAATCTTCTGGATCCCGCGAAAGTCTGGAGCATCTCTCTCTAATGAGAGATGGGTCCGGACCTCGTTGTAGTACGAAGCGTAATCCTTCAAGACGGCGCGCAAGTGCGCTTCGCCGAACACGATGATATGGTCGAGTGATTCGCGACGTATCGATCCGATCAGCCTTTCAACGTGGCCGTTCTGCCACGGCGACCGCGGCGCGGTAGGATGATCGCGGATCTCCATCGCACGAATGCGGCGGGTGTACGATGAACCGAAGGCTCCGTCGCGGTCTCGAATCAAGTGACGCGCCGCTTCGTCCCAAGGGAAAGCATCAGTCACCTGACCAGCGATCCACTCGGCTGTCGGATTGCTGGTCGCGCTGATGCTCACCAGTCGCCTTCGGGCGTGGCGAAGAATGACCAGGCCGTAGAGCAGCTTGAACGAGACCGTTCGCACCACGAAAAGATCAAGCGAAGCAATGCCATCAGCGTGATTGCGTAGGAATGTTTTCCAACCCTGGGAGGGTGGCCCCTGACGCTTGGTCATGTACCTCGCCACGGTTGATTGGGCGACTTCGATCCCTAGCATCAGCAGTTCGCCATGTATCCGCGGCGCTCCCCACAGCGGGTTCTCCCTGCTCATCCGTCGGATGAGGTTGCGGATCTCGCGGTCGATTCTGGGGCGGCCACCACGTTGGCGAGATTTCCAGCGCCAATAGGCGCGGAAGCCCCGCCGATGCCAGCGGATCACCGTCTCCGGCTTAACGACAGTGATCGCATTCAGAATCGATGGGAACAGTCGGTACATCCAGACCAAGATCAGCCGATCTATGTTCCGGAGCCGCACCCGCGACCGAGCTTGCGGCTAAGTACGATCACCTGCTGACGCAGGACAATGTTTTCGGCCTCGAGTCTCGCCCGTGATTTCAGTTTGGCTCGCGCGGCGAGCAGCAGCTCGATCAGAAACTCGACCATCGGGCGTTCGAATATCACAGTCCGACTAGCCCATCACCCCGGATCAAGTTTTCGGTACCGACAACGAATATTTTTGCGGATCACAGGCATGGGGAATTGTTGAGGAAGCAGCGAAGCTTGGTTCGCCCATTCGACGGCTGGCTGCGTCCCGAGACTTTTGCCTCATCGTTCCGCGTCAGGAAATTCCGCGGGCTGCGATTCTTCATCGGTCTTGGATACGAGAAGTTCCGCTACAGCAATGGCTCGCGTGTCCAGCAAAGCTTAAGATTCCGAAGACCTGGCTTCCCAATCTGGAGAAACCAGAGATGAAGTGACGACCCGAGCATGTCGGACGATGAGCGTCCTTGTTGATCAACGCTCTTGCCGCCGCTTCGCTTCTTTGGCTTCGTCGATCATCGACAGAGCCTTGTCCGTTCTTGGCCCGTCCCACACGCAGCCCCAGCGCCCTACGATGAACACGCGCAGGTAGCTCATTCCGTTCCAGTCGTATCCGTCAGCGCGATAGATGGTGCCGGTTTTCAGAATTTGTTCGAGTCTATCTAGCATTAAAAACGTCGAACGATTCTCCCAAACTTCGATGCTTCTTGTCGGCGCGAAATTTTGTTCCGCGAAGAACATCCGTTTCCTTGATTGTCGAGCCGCCCTGTGGCTAACCAGTAGTCTTATGTCGCTGACTATAAGTGTGCACAGCGAAGGAGGGCAGTCGAATGCTGGCGGACATCATCATCGCTCTTCTGCTTTCACTCGACGTATTTCTGCTTGTACGGACTGCTCGAGGATCAGCGCGAGCCATGGCGGCGCTTCATTCGCTGAACGCAAAAGCGACTATCCACAAAACGAGGTGCAAAGTGTTTTCGCAAAATCAGATCGACGATGGGCAATATAGTGGCCGAGCATTGGATGCAGACGCCGTTGCCGAGAGGGGAAGTTTTCGCGGCCTTCTGGCCAGACCGTTCTATTGGCTTGGCTTTGTAGCTGTTGTGATTCTTTTAGTTTGCCTTTGGTCAGCAGAACACGTTGAGGGGACGAGCGCGATAGAGACGTAGACTGAAGCGATTCGTGGGCAACTGAGCCCTCGAAGGAGATTATCGCTTCTCGTTCTCATCTTTGTTCGTGCTCCATTTCTCTTCTTCCGCTATGCCAGACCACTTGTCATAATCCGTTGCTGTGTAGAGTCGCCCCGCGACCAACACGTCAGCTGTGTTGGCTTCGGAGCCTTGGTTAATTGGCACGTCCGTTCGGCGGTTCGAATTTCGCCAGGAATCGGTTCGTGAATGAGCCCGGGATCCAAATTAGAAAGCGAACGAGATTTCTTTGAATTCGACCGAAACGTCCTCATCAGTCAAGTGAAGGCACTTCAGCTCGCCATCCGAAATGCCCGGACCGAGATCGCGATGGTCGCTGCCGAGAACGTGTTCGACAAGCCCCTGGTGGCAAAATTCAACCGGCAGGCGGGCAATCTTGACCGCATGGCCCATCGATTGGATGACTTGGGAAAGGTACTTGGCCGCGCGAGATTCCCCCGTGTGAGAAAGTAGCGGCGCCTCAAGCAATTCTATTGCGAGGTTTGTGGTTTGCCACTCGTCTGATAGTTCACTCTGCACGTCGAAACACTTCGCCCGAAGCGTCTCTTGAACCAGCGCGAAAAGGCGCTCAACTCGGAGAATCCCAGCATCTCGGCGACAACACCTAAGGGGCGCTCGCGGTTGTCGATGTAGCGGTTGACCAGCTCGGTTCGGACCGCATCGACGATTGCAGAGAAACTCGTTTCTTCCTCCGCCAGACGTTGATGGACCGTCTTGCGATCGACACCGAGGTGTTCCGCGATCCGTTTCATCCGGCAATCTCCCGAGGGGAGCATCAGGTTGACGAGCTCCCGTACTTTCTCACTGAAAGTCGCCTTCGTGTGCGTGATCGAATCAACGTATTGCTGCGCGTAACGAGCCATAGCCGGATCGGCCGCCGCGATCGGGGAGTCGAGATCACTCGAGCGACAGACTATTCCGTTGAAATCGCGGTTGAACTCGGCACTTCCGCCAAACACTCGACGATGGATATCGCGATTGCGTGGCGCTTTGTGCGCAAAGCAGGCTCGCGGCCTCCACCTATCTCCGAGAAACTGGCGCATCGTTCGATAGACTACGCCGACCGTCATCTCGACAACTTGACGCATGGGCGCAGGCGTTTCGACAAACAGCACCAGGCTTATGACCGCGTTGCCGTCGCGCTCTTCAACTCGAAGCGACACGGAGTCGGTATGCAGTTTTCTATTTTGAATCCAGGCTTCGATCCCCTGGCGAACGGTGGGTTGATCGCGAACTAGTAACCCCAGCGGGCCGAGATTTGCCAGCGTGCGTTTCTCTGCCAGCCGCAAGCCGAAGTCGTCTATCCCAGCAGCGGCTGCCGACACTTCCAATAGCTCGCGCACCGCATCCTCTGGAACTTTGATGTCGGGGTTCTGCAAACAACGTCGGGACAATCCGACACTGCGAAGCATGCGAGATGGATCGAGACCAAGTGAACGAGCGACTTCGAGGTAGTCAGTCAGGCTGGCGCTACGGACTAGCTTCGGCATCCCTCAATTCTTAAGCCAGATGTCACTAAATGTCAAAATAATGTCCCCTATTGTCAAACGCTGATGTTGTGCACTTAGGGAAGTTCACTAATGTATGAACATAAGGAGGGACTATTTGTGTTTATTCAAAACTCAAAAACTAAGCATGCGATAAATGACTTGAGGTCAGAGTCATATAGCCAGCGAAGCTGCTTCCAAGCAGATCAAAATGCTCTCGTTAAGGAATTGAAATCTGTTGAAGATGCGATCGAAGATGGCGCAACCGAGATTGCAATGATCGCCGACGAGAGCGTGTTCGAAGAGGAGGTGTCAAGGACTCTCACTGGCGAGGCTCGCGCCTTGCACCGGATGGTGCGTGTACTCAAGGACCTACGATTTGAAGTCGCACGCGCGCGCCTCCCGAAGAATGGAAAATAGAGCAGTGGCGCTTAACAAACGCTGCCTCTCAACGCGAGGGATAGGCAGGCGACAGGTGTCTCTCTATCGAAATCAGCCTTCTTCGAGTGACTGCCTGATCGAATTCAGAATCCAGAAATACGCTTTCGGATCTGAAATCTTGGCCAGCCTCGATATCTTCTGCAGAACTGCAATCTCCCCACGAGTTACCGAATATCGACCGGCGCCAGCAACGAAGCGACGCCATGTGGCCTCACGACTCTCCGTTCGTGGGCGGGGTAAAGTAAGCTGCGCCAACTCGGGGTAGGCGGTCAAGAATAGTTCCTGTTGGTTGAGCTGCAGACTATGCGCCAACCTAAACAGGAGAGAATGCGAGGGACGCCGCCTGCCAGACTCGACAAAAGCAATGTGCGATGCTGTTACTCCAACGCTGCGTCCCAATTCGCGTTGTGATAGCCCGCTTGCTTCGCGGCGTATTTTTATGAGTTCGCCCAATGGTCGCGTTTTCTTCATCGATTTCGCTGTCAGGAATTTCGCAACAACCAGGTCAGAATCAGATGATTAAGGTTTTTGCAAGCGTAAAGCAACTAATACGTTATCGAGCGAAGTTTCGATTCGCAATCCTCTTGCGCGAGTCTTGACCTGAATAGGGTTACTTCTCAAGGCGATGGCTTTTGGTCATGCCGACCACCGTTCTCCCGATTTCATCGTCAACGATTGTGTTGACGCACCGAGTCACGGCGGCTGTCCGTGAATCGCGATATTTTGGCACTGGCTGCCCGCACTAAGACGGCACCTAGATTCGCGATCTCACTCCACAGATGAGCAGCGCCAATCCGTTGAGTGCAGTCCGACTGTCCCTTCCAACTGGACTAAGTAATTAGGCATCGACAAGCCCCAGGCCGTTTTTTACACACCCTTCAGAGTCGCGGTCACATTGGAACCTCTCGCGTTGATTGCGCGTACAAGGCTTGGTATGCGATGCAACCAACCACCGCGGGCGCCGCGATAATCAGTGTGCGTATCCCGGTAGTTGATGCGATTGAAATCTTCTTTTGTGCGTTGCGTCGACGAAATCGACCATTTTTACCTAAGGCTCAAGGTGCACCTGTCATGCCAGAACACACTCCAAGCGAAAGTTTGGATTAGTACACGAAGCAAATCGGGTTCGCGTGGGAATCTGACTTCGCCCTCTGTCGCGTCGCGATACATCGGATAGCGCGTCGGACTCGCCATCAGCGTTGTTTTGGGACACTTTTGGCGAAATGCAAATCGTCGACGCCGTTTCGCTCTGTCAACAGGTTCCGTCTCGCGACTGCCTAGGTTCGCCTTCCTGCGACTACTTCTACACCTACTCAGTGTTCACTGACCGGGCACAAACCTTGCGTTGCTATCGTTTGCGCAGATTCGCGGCCAGCAAGGACACAGGCATGTCGATATTAAATCGCACAATCAATCAAGTCTCAGTCGCAGTGTTGATGATGATTGTATGCGCGGGAAGTCTGCCCGCCGCAGCTTCATCAAGGCAACTTCGGCCCGTAGTGGTATCCACGAATCCGAATGACGGGGCGATGAATGTGCCGGTAGACACTGCGGTCACTGTGAATTTCAGCGAGCCGATGAAATGTCTCTCGTTAAACCGCCATACTTTTCGACTCAAAGCGGTCAATTCAACGCACATCAAGGCGAGAAACGTAACGTGCAGCAGTACTAGCGCGAGTCTTATTCCGTTGAAGGCGTTGGCGATCAACACACAGTATACGATTAGGTTCGTTGGCACTATCAAAGCCCGCGACGGCAGAACGCTCAACGACAAGTTCACGAGTCGTTTCACTACGGGTCCGAACTCCGAACCTCCAGCCACAACAACCCCGACGGCAACTCCTACTGGAACGGCAACCGGCACTCCAACTCCCACGGACACGCTTACCGTTACCGCAACTCCAACCGCAACCGCCACCGACACGACTAGCGCCACGGCAACTTCGACCGACACGCCGACAACCACTCCAACCGCAACCGCCACTCTGACGGCGACCGCGACAGCTACTCCTACAGCTACACCACCGTTTTCGGTTATGTGGGTAGAGACAGCAGATGGTGATCAGGTTACTGGGCTTGGCAACAATGCCATCTTAGAGTTTCCGCTCACGGCCAGTGGCAATTATCCCTATCTGACTAGAATCACGTTACCTGCAATCAACGGTTTGTGCCTTGGTGGCATTGCTATTGATAGCCGGCACAACCTTTGGGTATCCGACACCTGTTTGAGCGCCATCTACGAATTGCCTGCTGGCAGTAGCGGCCTCACCACTCCAAGTGTTACAATTTCGGGATCGAACACTTTGATGGACCTACCACTATTTATTAGTTTCGATTCAGCTGGTAATCTTTGGGTCACGCAGATTAGTGGAGCGCCAATGGTAGAGTTCAGCGCTTCGCAATTGGAAACGGGCGGAAATCTCACACCCACAATATCTTTTACTGGATTGGCAAATAACGACCAGGGCATATTGGGCATTGCATTTGATTCTGACGGCAACATGTACGTCGTCGGATACGATGGTTCGATAAATATAATCGCACAACTCGATCCAACGACATTAGCTGTTGTGTGGCAAATAGCGGGGACGGAGACACCCTTCAGCGCGGACGTTGATGCCGACCCCGTTATAGTGGATGGTGCTGGTGATGTTTTCTATGTAGATCGAGGCAGCCCGACTATGGCTATCACAAAGTACAATGCCGGAGATTGTACCGCGAGCACTACCCCGTGCAACATAGGTCCAGATTTGTCAATCTCCTATGGTGCATACGACCCAGTTGATGGAACTGGCAGTCCTTTCGATATGGCAATAGATTCAGACGGGAACTTCTATGTGACCGTATTGGGAGGGTTCTCTGATACTGGGCTTCCTGCTGGGCGTATTGACAGTTACAACAGTAGTGGGGCTACCCTCAGACCTTCGATTTCTGGAAACCTGACAGGATTAGAAACGGAAGTCATAGGTATTGCGCTCGATGCTACTGCAGTACCTACTCCGACAGTCGAATTCCGCTCGCCGTGAACTGTAGATCCGGTGGACTACACGCAATGCGGCTGTTATACGGTGTAGAGGCTTTCTTTTAGGTGGTCGCTCGAACCGATCCGCAACCGGGAACTACTGGCGGCGGCTAGAGAGGTTGTTTTGCCGAACTTGTTACCAGTTCGGTATTTGGAATAGGATGGAATCATACGGACGGATGCGAGGCGGAACCAGCAAGATGGATTCGGCGCAGTCTGAGAAGCGTTTCATCGGTCACCCGTCTAGGACACGGGCGGCCGTGCGTTGTCGGCGTACCTAAGCTCGAGCTTAAGCCTGCCGGCGACACTACGGCGGCCCAAACTTAAACTTCTAGACTTTCGCTGCTTTCGGACTTTTAAGTAGGCACAATTATGTGAAAATTGTTGGCAAGAGATTTGGCTTGCGCCAAGAGACCGGACGCGCGAGGTCAACTTGAAAAACAAACATCAGTTCGAAAAACGACACCCAGCAGACGCTATTTACCCATTCGCCGTCATCAAGAGGTTTCTTGCGACATGAGGCGGGCTCTGATCCGAAGACGGGCTTCAATCTGACGTACGCGTTCAGCACTGATGTTGAGTTGCCTGCCCGCCTCTGCATACGAAAGATTTTGCGAGCGACAATCAAGCACCTGACGTTGCCGCTCTGTGAGGGCTCGCGCGCGAAGCAGACCTAGGATCTCCGAGGCGTTGGGTTGTTCAGGTCGCGAAACGACGATGCGTCTCTTACGCATTTGTGTGGTCTCTTCCTTCAAGAATTAGGACCATTGATATCACAACAGTGATCGAAGAACACTACATCGTGAATTGGTGCTTTCAGTGGGTGGCCGTTCGAAAGCCCCTGATTTGCACAGCGCATGGCTTATACTAGACCGGAAACAATGCGGTGCGCCGCGCTGACACTCGGGCTTTAACGCGCGAGGGCGGAGCGGCTTTGAACCCCCGAGATTTTTTTGGATTCGATGGCGGAAGGAATTCGTTCTCACCACTCCGGCGTGACGTTTTCCCGATTGTTTAGTCCAGCGAGAAAGTGAGGAATCCGGCATAATCGAGCCCCGAGGGGGGGGCCCGATGCCGATGAAGAAGAGCCATTTTACGGAAGATCAGATCGCGTCCGCACTGAGGCAGGCGGAGACCGGAACTGCGGTGACCGAAGTCTGCCGAGCGATGGGCGTCAGCGAGCAGACGTACTACCGCTGGAAAAAGCAGTATGGCGGGTTGGGTGTGCAGGAGATTTGACGGCTTAAGCTGCTCGAGGAGGAGAACCGCAAGCTCAAGCAGCTGGTCGCGGACTTGAGCCTCGACAAGTTGATGCTGCAGGAAGTGCTCGCAAAAAAACTCTAAGGTCTGGCCGCCGGCGCGAGCTGGTCCGGTACCTAGAGTGGACGTACCGGGTGAGCGAACGCCGAGGTTGCGTAGCGCTGCGGTTTGATCGATCGTCGCACCGCTACAAGTCGATCCGTGGCGACCAGGCCGTGCTCCGCAAACGCATTCGGGACCTCGCGGCGGCGCGAGTGCGATATGGCTACTTCCGGATATACATACTGCTCAGGCGTGAAGGCTGGCGGATCAACCATAAGCGCGTGTACCGGCTGTACTGCGAAGAAGGGCTGAGCATGCGGCTTCGGCTGCCGCGGCGCCATGTAATGGCCGCACACCGGACCCCCCGGCCTGCGGCCGGGGCAGTTAACGAATGCTGGTCGATGGACTTCGTCTCCGACGCACTCTTCGACGGCCGCTGCATCCGCCCACTGGCCGTGGTCGACAACTTCAGTCGGGAGAGCCTAGCGATAGAAGTAGGACAAGGCATCACCGGCGAGCAGGTGGTGGCAGTGATGAATCGGATCGTCGCCGTGCGCGGCGCGCGCAAAACCATTCGCGGTCGACAACGGCCCCGAGTTTGTTTCGCGTGCGCTCGACCAGTGAGCCTATCTGCACGAGGTCACGCTCGACTTCAGCCGTCCAAGAAAACCAACCAAATTGGTGGAATCCTTCAACGGACGCCTTCGCGACGAGTGTTTGAACACTAACTGGTTCCTTTCCCTTGACGACGCCAAGCGCAAAATCGAAGCTTGGCGCGAGCACTAGAAGGAGAGTACTCCTCACACTGCTCTGGGCTACGTTCCACCCAGGGAATTTGCTCAACAGGCCGCACGGAACGCCGGCCCATGAACCCGGATTTTTCACTCTCCGAGTGGACGAAGAATTGGGGGACCCTCACAGCAAGCGACGAGTCTCGCCGCAAATGCTTCACCAGGTTCTATGGATCTATTCTTTTCCGGTGATCCGCCCCGCGAAACTAGTACGACTGGCAGTTGAGAAAACGGCCCGGCATGGTCGGTTAGTGCCGGTTATTCCGGCGGTTTGAAACCTCAAGTAACTCAACTGAAACCCTCTCGCAATCCGTCCGAAGAATTGGTCGCCGCCGTGGCTTGCCAACCGTCGGCGAACTCCTCGGGCGCACGATCGCCGAGCGCACTGTGCGGACGGACCTAATTGTAATCTCATCGCCACTGCTCGAGCTTGTCCCGTGCATCGGCCACGGTGAAGAAGACCTGTGCGTTCAAACACTCATCACGCAGGCGGCCATTGAACGACTCGATGTATCCGTTCTCGGTCGGCCGGCCCGGCCGGATAAAGTCCAATTGTACTCCGTGCCCGTATGCCCATACGTCCATCGCTTTTCTCTGAAACTCAGTGCCATTGTCGACCGTGATCGAGACCGGCGCTCCCCGTTCGGCGACGATCTCCGAGAGTGCCTGCGCTACCTTTGTGCAGGTCAACGAGTTGTCGACCAGCAGCACCAGACATTTGCTCTTCCTGTGTCCTCGCTTCGACATCCTGGTCCTCCTTCCTCGCGCTCAGAGGAGCACACCAAACGCCGATTCCTCAATTACAGGCGGTATCGAACCCTACTGAAAAGCACGGCGCTCCAGGACACCTTGAATTCCGATAGTACGGAATTTCGTCGCCGGGTACCGTTCTCACCAGTTTCCGCGCCCTGTGAAGGTCCGAGCACTTCTCAATGGAGCCGCCCGTGGCGGTAAACAAAAGGAAGTACCAGCCCGACTTCAGTTTGAACGGTGAATTCTTCTCCTCGTAAGGCCCTTCCGCCAGCATGACGTAGGCAGGCTCGCTGATCGGTACGGGATAGTGCATGTAACGCGGAAATGCGAAGCCATTGCCTATGATTCGACAAGTCACGGAGATCGGGCCGAGGCCGAGATGGCATGCAAACGGGTGCGCATAGAGAGCGGATCCGAGAGTATCCGCCGCCTCACCGTAATTGGGATAGGGGCCGACTGGAATTACGGTGCCATTTGGGGCTATGACGTCGAAATAGTAACTGCCAGCTATAGCGGGCCGAGCGATGGCACAAAGCAATCCAACGACAAATATCAGGTATTGTGCACATCGGCGTGGTTTTTCCAATAGAATCTTGTAGACACTGACGCAACAGGACAAACCGCCCTTGCAGCGCCACGAATGAAACCACGCAATAGCAACGACCGGCATCCTGTTGTCAGTGGACATTTCAGTATTTCCTCTGGAATCACAATTCGTAGGTCTGAACACGACTTAGGTGCGCGTCGCATCTTTGCTTCTGCTACTTCACATAACGTGCCAAGCAAGACGCCAGCTCGCGATCACGACGCAAGTCGCCTCTACTGATCTAGGTTGTCAATTCTAGGCGTCCACACGCAATGAGATACGAGGCACGACACGTTAGAGAAAGGATACGAACACTACGCGCCACAATTACGTCGTCGCCGACAACTATTTGCCAGTCACTGTTCCATCACAGCCCCACTCTGATAACTCGAACAAGAACGTCGAATACGACTAACTGCGGACGGCTGCAGCGTCTATTGTAAAAAGCACCGCTCAGCTCAGGCAATCTCCCTAGGCGGTCGGCAACTTGCACAGCGACGCAACCGCTCAAGTGGTTACTCGCTGAGTCTCCTTGGTCGCGGTTTTTGCCGCCCAAGCCACAAGTCAAAGTCGGGTCTCTCTTTTCGTTAGCTATGAGTGCTCAAGTAGTCTTCACGACGGACAATTTGCTGGCCGATATCTGAATGACTTATAGTTATCTCGACGGTGCTATGCCGCGTCAGTAGAGCCGGACTCCGTCGTCGGTTCGCTTAGTCCAAAGCCGTCCACGACTACAGAGTGGTCATGAATGCAAGGTCTGGCTCGACTTCGTCCGTCTGGCTTGCGAATATCACGCATAAGCACAAGTGCCGACGATTGATTCGGTTTCTAGTCTCGGTGATGAAGCGGACTGTTAAGTGTTTACCTGTATGTGCCAGGCTGACACGGAGTGCGGTCCTCTAAAGACCCTTTAATTTAGTTCACGTAGCAGAATCGAAGACGTGTTGAAGGTGGCACAGCTGATGCTATGACTCCAGAACACTGACAAAAATCGTGAGAAACGAAGCTCGACGCATGAGTACATTGAGAGCACAAGTCGACCCCAGTGGTGTTTCTTGAAGCCCTGAAAGTCTCTAGGCTAGGTCTCGCCTCAGACAGACGGTTACTAGCGATGACGAAGGTTCACTTAAGCGTTCGGTATAGATTCATAAGGACTATTGTCGATGCTCTTCCTTGCCGTGGAAGGGTCATACTTGAGGTGTGTCTGATAGTTATGTCGTTCGTCTCTCTAAGTGCTAGGCTGTGCGTAGCCAGTGGCCCGAATCTGCTGAATGCCGTCACAGACTGTGGCGCAGATCCTACCGGAACCAAGGATAGCACTCGGCAGCTTCAGGCGCTCTTCGACCTAATTCCAGACGGCTGGCAAGGATTTATTCCCATAGGAACTTACCTTGTATCGAGTGGCCTGCTGGTCAATGGCAAAACGGCCGTACGGATTGTTGGCGCGGCCGGAGGATCGTTCGGTTCTCCCGTTCTCTTGTGGACTGGTGCAGCAGGCGGAACGGTAGTCACTTTGCGGGGGACTAGTTACTCCTCCCTAGAACATTTGTTCATTTTGGAATCGAACAGCGCATCAAGTGGATCGGGACGAATCGGGATATGTGTGGACACAGACGGTGCCCCCTCTTCACATGATCGCTTCGAAGATATTCAATGTCGCGCCCCGTCGATCGCAGGCTTTCGCTTTGGCGGAACCAGCGCTCAAGACAACGGACACCACGTTCTTACAACGGACAACGTGCTCTGTGATAGCGAAGGCGGGGATGGCTTTCAGTTTTTGAATTCGACGACAGTATTTAACCGGATTGTATCTGGCGAGACAAGTCAGTGTAGTCGCTCGCTCGAAATTGAGGCTGGTAGCGTAAGCGTGATTGGGCTGGACTTCGAATACGATGCAACCACCAGCATTCACGTTGGAAGTGCCAACGCTCCTATTACTTTATACAGTTCGCAGATCGAATCCGCCGTTAGCATCTTGACGGTTGACGGATCCGCCAACACACCTATGCCGATATTGGTTAAGAACTGGCGTATGGCGGTTGCGAGCGCTCCGCGGTTCGAGTTTCAAAATCAATCGCTCGGTCCGCTAACTCTGGAAAGCAATCTACTGGAGACCGCTGATAGTTCGGCCCCCTATATCATAGGAACCGGAACTGCCTTCTTGTCGGGCTCAACGCTTTTGAGCCTAGGAAACTATTATACACTGGACCCGCTCTCAAGTCTGAACACTCCTTTCGGAGCAGGGCCCGAACGTGTCATTTCGATCGGGGACGTTGGCGTGAATGATGGTTCAACGAGTGGCTCGGTTACGATTCAACTCCCCACCATCATCGAAGGGCCCAATCTCTGAAAGCCGATGATCGAATGGAGCAGGATTTCTTTCGCGATTTCCCTTTTACTATGGCTGTCGATCCCGAGATCACAAGCAATTGCGGAAGACGCCCGCTCTGGCAAGTCGGTGAAAGGTCTCAATACTACGAGCATCCTAAACGATTCTCCGACCTCTGTACCCGGAGCATATGGAGATGAAACGTACGGGCAAATTAATCTTGTCGCCGACTTGGGAGCTGACCCAACAGGCCAAACGGACAGTACGGCAGCAATACAAGCATTCGTGCTGGCCGTCAAGAATGGATTTGGCGGTGTCGTACCTCCGGGGACCTACTCAATCTCAAGCACTATCAATGTCGTGGGGCGTAATTCGATCCGTCTGGCCGGCCTTGGTGGAGGAGTCAAAGGCGCGACGATATTTCGTTGGGATGGAGCTTCGGGAGGTACGGTATTTTCAGTAAATGGAGTGTCCGATTCGTACTTTGAGCATTTTTCCGTAAAAGGGGGCTCCGCTAGCGTCGGTGTTTGCTTCGATGTAACTAACGGCACCTCTGATCGATTTCTTGATATCGGTTGCGAAGGACCCATCATTGCTGGGTTCCAATTCAGCAATACGACTGGAACAAACGGCTTCGACCGCATTGATCACTTTGACATCGATTGCTCGGGTGGCGATGGCATTCAGATTCTGAACAGTTCGAGCGTAGGACACGACTTCGTAGATGGCAGCATCGCTAACTGTGCCACAGGGATAAACGCAACAGGCGGCGCCTTTTTGTCTGAAAATCTCTCTTTCTCGAGCAACCAAATAGATGTGCATCTCGGTTCCCAGAATGGTTCAACTGGGCTCTATACACCCCAGAGCGTAGGTGCAGGCCAGTTCCTTGTGGTTGATCCGGCCGACACTATGCCGGTTAAAATCGAAGGCGGCCAGATCGCAGCTGGAACCAATCAAAGCGTCATCAACGATGATGGTACCGGGCCCTTGGTGCTATCAAATAACTGGTTCATATCGACCGCTCCCGTCGATAGCTTGCAGATCCTTGTGGGGTCAACGGCCGCCGCCGGTTCGGCGGTCTCTATCGGCAATCTCTATCCAGGAGGTTTCCCTGTCGTGGGCGGAGCGAGCATCAGTTCATTGGGCGATGTTAGTGCTTCCCTCGCCCAGCTGCCCGTTAAGCTAGGAGCAACAGTCACTCAAACGCCGACCACTACTGCGACGGCTACGGCAAGCGCGACGCGCACAGCCACGGCAACCGTGTCCGCAACTTTTACGTCAACGGCTACCGTCACGGCGACTTCGACCACGACGCCAACTCCAACCGCAACGCCGACTGCAAGCGCAACGCCGACTCCCATCGCGAGCCCCGCGCCTTCTCTGACGCTTCGACCGAGCGTTCTACGCTTTGGCAAGACTTGTGTTAACAAACAAAGCGGCCCTAAGACGCTCCGAGCAACCAATGTCGGAAGTGTTCCGATATCACTCGGGCCTGCTGGCGCTACTGGCGATTTCCGCCGCTCAGGCGGCACTTGCCGAAGCGTGCTCGGAAAACACGCACAATGCACCTATCGCCTCATTTTCTGGCCACGCGCAAAAGGCCTCGATATTGGTCACTTCTCGGTGGTTGATAACAAATCTGGCGAGCGCCAAACCGTTTCACTATCTGGAGTCGGCATACAACCGGTTTCCTCAAAATAAATCGTAGCAACTGCCCGACGCTTGTAGGGATTCAAATGAGTGAACGGGCTGGAGATCACAGGAGCAAAGGAGGCAGCGTTGGAAAAGTGTAATCGTAGGTTCCTAGACGTTGTAACCGATCGACGATCGTATGCACTGTTCGTCGCGGCGATGCTGGTGACACTTGCGGCTTCAAAAGCTGCTTTGCCAGCTCAGACCGCGGGCGTATATGACCTCATCCAAGATTTCGGGGCCGATCCAACGGGGACCTCCGACAGCACTGCAGCTGTACAGTCATTTTTTAACGCAGTTGGTAACGGGCAGGTCGGACTGATTCCTCAGGGAACTTATTCCATCACTGCGACGATCAACGTGGACAACAAGGCAGGAATCAGAGTTAGTGGTCTGGGCCCCGCGACGACCGGGCAGACAGTATTTCGATGGGACGGCACGACTGGCGGTATAGTATTCGCCCTCAATGCGGTTGAAACCTCGTACTTCAAAGATTTCTCAGTAACAAGCGGCGCAGGTCAAATCGGAGTGTGCCTGGACACCGACGAGGTACCTCCATTACCTCACATCTCATCTGACAACCGCTATGACGACATCTCGTGCAAGGGTTCAACAATAGCAGGGTTCAGATTCAGCCATTCAAATCCGGCAAACGACGACATGCACTTTCTCACCGATGTATCTGTTCAATGCAACGGTGGAAGAGGCATTTCCGTAGAGGGCCACGAATCGAAGTTTAATCTTGTCAGGAACGGAGCATTCAGCAATTGCGATGAGGGCATAGCCATTGTTCCGTTTGGCAGCCTTCACGCGTGGAATACGAGATTTACAAATAACAAAATAGATCTGCATCTCGGATCTCCGTACGATTCGATCGGGTTGTACCAAGCTGTCAGCGTGGGCTCCCAACAACTTCTGAAAGTCGATGGCGAATCCGAAGCGCCTTGGCCGATCCTGATAGAAAATGGCGACTTCGATGTCACCAACGTTCCGACTGGAACGAACGCGATCCTGAATCTCGGGCCTGGTCCGCTGGTGTTGAAAAGCAACAACTTCCATAGCAGCAACTTGGGAGCCTCATCGGCCTTTGCAATAATGGATGTTACGTTCGGTTCCGGGGGCGGCTTATCGTCGATGGGAAACGTGTATCCTGCTGGTTCACCTTTTCAAGGAAACGGGCATCTTGTATCGGTCGGAGATATCTTCTATGGTGGCGCGGGTCAAACTTTCGCTCCAATAGTCACCGGGTTGATTCTTAGCGCACGGCCTGGTTCGTGACTCTTTCCCGCGCCCAGAAGCGGAAGAGAAGTAGAGAACTAGCCGGACGATAATGCGAACGCCTGGCAGACAATTCGTCTATGCCGATTTACTAGCAGGAATGACCTCGACTGCGCGATGTGGCGCGTTCGACGAGCTTTTCCGCTTCGTCCTGGTCGGCGATTTTCTGTGACACTGTAACTATGTATTCGGGGCCACGAACAGGATCCGAACCGATTCCCCACAGAGTATCTTTGGCCAGAATATAGTGGCCGCTGCCCGTAACTCGCCACTCGACCACCTCGGATGTGCCGTTCCCGTTTAACAAGGCTCTGATGATTTTACGAAGGCGAGAGATGTCCCCAGGATGGAGAAGGTCAGCGAGTGACATCTTCTGAAACTGAACCTCGCTGAAATCGAACAACCGCGAGTAGGACTTATTCGCTGAAATAAAGTGCAAGTCGCGGGTTAGAACGGCGTGCGAGAGAGGGGGAACCTCTTTAAGCCTACTGCCGATTATGCGCACCAATGTGGCATTTTTTTGGATGCTCAACATTTCCTTCAGAAGCGACTGTTGTTCGACCAATGAGTTCGCGATCTGCTCAAGAACAGGCACCGTCTTTTGCAGCCGGCCCATGGGACTTACGAGATGCCCTATTGCATCATGAATCAACGCCAACATGTTATGCGTTCCTAACCGCTCAAGCGCCTCCGGCGATGGAAGAATTTCCGCCTTGTCTCTAGCGAGTTGCGCGATGCTCTTCATCTGTGCTTCCCTTCGCGGCTCTGCCTTATGACGGAATATATGACCTGCCCCCATATTATTCGCTCCCGATAGTGAAAGACCGAACGAATGTATTGGGCATCGTTTCGTCGCCTGCTCTCACAGGGCTTAAAGACGAAGCGAGCAAACGCTCGCACCGAATCGAGGATGCTGCGTGAAGTGCGAGCCGGCGACATGCAATAACGGGGTTCGAACGGTTGGGGTCGCTTCGACGCCGCGCGAAGCTCCTAATGGACGCGAACAGAGAGAACGCTTCCCGCGGAAGTGTAGGTGCGTCCGACGCTTTGTCGTCATGTCATGAGGCCTTGATGTCTCCATGTAGCGATATGGTTTCATATTTATCGACTACGCACACTATGAAACCGCCTCAAACTGTGTGCTCGGCATAACCAAATGCGCGGAACTGTTGACAAAAAGTTTGCATAATATGACCACATGCTTAGTTTTCACTGCGGCCTGCGCAAGGTTGTCTATTGGGGCACGCCGTGTGCCCAGTTGTGCTCACAGAGGCAAGCAACACCTAGTGTAGATTTCGGTTGATGGACTGGGCTTGCCCGAGAGATCGGACGCGCTCGGGCATTTTGAAAAAGGCGAGCGTTAGTTCGAAAGCGACAACCAACAGATGCTCTTACTCCATTGGCATCAAGAGATTTCTTGCCGTATGAGGCGCGCCATCGTCCGAAGACGGGCTTCAATTTGACGTACGCGTTCGCGGCTGACGTTGAGTTGCCTGCCCCACGTCTGCATACGCGCAATCTGTCTTGGCTACGACGACACAACTTCTATTTCGTTTGCCGCCGCCATCACCATTCGGGATTAGACTAGATTACCCTTACGTCCTGATTCGTCCCACCTGAATCCGCTTCATCACCCAGTATTTGTGTCGAGTAAACACTCCCCGAAGAGACTCGCCGTGTGTCAGCCTCCGCTCTTTCGGGCCGCCCAGCGTTTCTTCATCGCAATCGAAATTCGCCTCCTGGCCGCCGCTGACATGCGCCGGCGAGATACCTTGACTTTTGCTTTACGGGCTCTGCGTGGAGTAGCCGTAGGTAACACCGCTCCCGCCAGAGCTGCGATCGCGCACGCAAGCCGATCACGTTCGCTCTTCAGTTCCGCTACGATGTCATCAAGATTCACCAATGCACCTCCCACGACCTAGCTGCTCAAGGTTCTCTAAGACTACGATCTCGCTGAATTCGCTCTTGGTTCATCAGATCTGTCACCTGGCAAAAGTACTCACAACTTTAGGTTCCGCGGCGCTCCAGCGGTGATCCTCGTCGGCGGCCGATAGGACGCTAGGATCACTCTGGGAAGACCATAGGGGCAATTTGTTTCCCCGTTTACCTGATCGGTTTCTTGCTGCATCTTGGCCGTTATGTGCCTCACTTTCAGAAATAGTCCCGGATTTTGTAGCTGACTCCGAACACCTTTGCGTCGTGCAAATGAGTTGGCCCTGGTCGCACAGCGAATTTCATAGGGGGAATTAAATTCCCCCGTTTACGCGGTCGGTTTTTTGCCGCATCTTTAGCGCGATGTACTTCGCTTCCAGAAACGGTCTGGATTTCAGAGACGATACTCGAGGACTTTCATGTTCTGCAAAGGCGCTGGCCTTTCTCGCACAGCGACTCTGATAGGGGGAACTAGTTCCACCGTTTACCGGCATGCGTTTCGACTGCACAATCACCTGCAATGACTGAGCTACCAACACACCTGGCCGGTTGGGCCGAACCATGGCCGCTCGGAAGGAGACGGAGTCTTGGAACGACAATCAACAGTAGACGGCTTAAAGGAAATTGAATCTGGCGCATTGGAGGCTCGCGAAAGTCGGACGTCACAGCCCGAAGTTGCGTCGCCCCCTAAGTCTGTCGCGGGTCCGCTGATCCGCGACAGGATTCGCGAGTTGCGCCGGGTCCCTGCCACAGAACTGCTCCCCAACCCGAGAAATTGGCGCCGACATCCCCCGGCACAAGCCGACGCGCTCCGCGGACTCCTGAAGGAGATCGGCTATGCCGACGCGTTGCTCGCCAGAGAGTTGCCGGACGGGCGACTCATGCTTGTCGACGGCCACCTCCGCAAGGAAACGACGCCGGACGCACTGCTGCCTGTGCTCGTGCTCGATGTCAACGCCGAAGAAGCCGACAAACTGCTTCTCACTCTCGATCCGTTGGCGGCGCTGGCCGAGTCAGACTCAGAGCGAATCAGCACCCTGCTGCAGAGTGTGAAAACGGATAGCGCTGCCGTTGAAGAACTCTTCCGGAGGACCGCAGGCGATCGGCTATGGAACCTGCTTCATCCTCAGGGCGAGCCGCCGGCTCAGATCGACCAGGCGGGCGAGCTCCAAAAGAAATGGAAAACCGAACCGGGCCAGCTTTGGCGAATTGGAGATCATCGGATCCTATGTGGTGACGCAACCAAAGCCGAGGACGTCACGCGCCTGATGGGCAACGAGCGAGCGTTTCTCTTCCAGACCGACCCGCCATACGCGGTCGGATACGACGGCGGCTCTCACCCGCAAAGTTGGGGAAACAAGGGCGCTGCGAATCGCGACAAGGACTGGTCGGGCCAATACGTCGAAGCGAAAAGCGCCGACGTAAAGAACAGCGAAGAGTCAGGCGTCGAGCTTTACCGAGGGTTCATCGGAACGGCGATCAAATTTGCGATAGTCCGCAACGCGGCCTGGTATTGCTGGCACGCATCGCGCCGCCAGGTGATGCTCGAATCGATCTGGAATGAGTTCGGGGCGTTTGTCCACCAACAACTGATTTGGGTGAAGAGCCGACCGGTACTGACTTATTCAACGTACCTATGGCAGCACGAGCCCTGCCTCTACGGTTGGATCAGGGGCCAGAAACCCAAGACTCGAAGATCGCAAATCGGTGCCACTGCGGACGAGTTTCCGACTACGGTTTGGCAGGTGCCCAGTTCCGAGGTCGAGACCGACGCGCATCCGACCTCGAAGCCCTGCAGACTTTTCTCCCTTCCCATGGAAATGCACACCGAACGCGGTGACATCTGCTACGAGCCGTTCAGCGGCAGCGGCTCACAATTGGTCGCAGCTCAAAACCTTGGGCGTCGCTGCTATGCCATCGAGAAATCTCCGCCCTTCGTCGCCGTTGCGTTGGAACGTATGGCTGCGCTGGGCCTGAAACCTGAGCTGGTTGACAAAGTATGAAGCGCCAGCCGGACGGGCGGTGGCGGAACGCGAGGAAGGCGGTGGTCGTGTCGGAGGCCGTTCTGCGGGCTCGTTGGGTTGAGGCCGAAACGATCAGCCTCAAGCGAATTGGGCTGTCGTTCGATGCAATAGCAGAGCACATCACCCGCATTGGCAAACGCCAGGGCCAGCCGACCATCGCGATCCCTGATGGCGTCACCTTTCCCTCCGATTTTCAGATCTCAAGACAGGCCTGTCACAAGGCGTTCAGGAAGGCGATCGCGCGTGAGCCTTCGGTTGCAGCGGAAGAGTTCAGAAAGCTGGACTCCGCCCGTTGCGAAGACATGTTCATGAACCTGCAGCCTGGCATACGCAAGGGCAACCCGCGCTCGGTGGAAGCCGGGGTCAAAGTGCTCCGCCACTCCGCTCAAATCAACGGCTATGCGGCGCCGCAGCGCCATGAACTCACAGGGAAAGATGGACGTCCGCTAACCTTAGTACAGCTCCTGGAAGCTGTCGGAGAAATTGACGATGTCGAAAAAAAGTAGCGACGGTAACGACGGACTCACGCCCGAGCAGATCGCAATGTTCAAAAACGTGGTGCGCGATCCGGTCCTGTTCGCCAGCCATGTGCTCGGCCTCGATCTCTGGCCGCGCGAAGCTGAGATCCTGCGATCGATCAAAACTCATCGCAGAACGGCGATTAAGGCATGTCATGGCGTCGGCAAAACCTTCACGCTTGCGGTTGCCGCCCTCTGGTGGCTTGCGCGCCATCACGAGGGCATCGTTCTTACCACTTCGTCTACCCAGCGGCAGGTACGCACCCAGCTCTGGTTGGAAATTCACCGATTGGCCAAGGGTGCCAGGGTTCCCTACCCCGAGCTCAAGGCGACCGAGCTCAAGTTCCGCGACGAGAACAATTTCGCGATTGGGTTCTCCACCAACCAGTCGGAGAACTTTCAGGGATATCACGGGAAGTACGTTCTGATCATCGCCGACGAGGCCCCTGGAATCGAATCCGGGATCTGGGACGCAGTGGCCGGCACGATGGCCGGAGGCGTGGTGCACATCGTGATGGCCGGCAATCCGACTGTCCCTTCGGGGGCCTTTTACGACGCCTTTACCAGGGAACGCGGACTTTGGAACTGCCACACCATCAGCGTCTTCGATTCGCCCAATCTGAAAGGGACTACGCTTGAGCAACTACTCGAGATGGACCCTGCGGGAGGGGGTCCGCTCGACCAGAACACAATTCCGTATCTGGCTACCAAACGTTGGGTCTACGATCAGCGTCAAACCTGGTGGCACGGCGACGAAGCCAGCTCTCCGCATTGGATGTCGCGCGTGCTGGCGGAGTTCCCGGCGCAGGCCGAGGACGCTCTGTTCAAGATGATCTGGCTCGAGAGGGCCAGGCAGCGCGCGATTGAAACTCCCTCGAACGGCTCCCCCACAAATCTGCCGCTGTTCGCCGGCGTGGACGTTGGTGGAGGAACTTCCGAAACCGTCGCCTATGTCTGCGAGTTCAGAGAGGGCCGTCTAGCAATCGTCGGCATGGGCGCATGGCGGGGACAGGACACCCGCGGGCAGGTGGTCAGTTTCTTGAACCAGTTTCGGTCGCGGCTGTGTCTGGTAAACGTCGATTCGATCGGAATAGGCCACAACTTCGTGCTGCACCTGATCGACGAAAGGTTTCCGGCGGTAGGGGTGAATGTCTCCCAGTCGTGTGAGAGCAAGCCGAATCTTCGCGACAATGATCCAGCGAAGCGCTTCGTCAACCTGAAGGCTTTTGCGTATCAATCGTTGGCCGACCTCTTGGAGCGCAACCAGGTGGACGGGTTGACCGACGAAGAAACAATAGCGCAACTCGCCTGCATCCGGCGCGAGCTCGATTCTCACGGCCGGACCAAGATCGAATCGAAGGAACAAGCGCGCGGCCGCGGCAAGCCCTCGCCCGACCGCGCGGAGGCGTTAATGCTGGCCGTGTGCAAGCCTCCCCAGAAATACGAGTACACTCCCGCACTTCCGCAGCGGGGCGCGCCTGACCATTCAGACGGTGGCCCGGAACTTGACGATTTCTTGAGCGACTTCGGATCCAGATCTGGACGAAGACGCGATCTTGACACCTTCGCGCACGGGAGTTTAGCGAGATACTTCCGCAGAAATCGCGGAACTTGGTAAGGCGGGCGGCGGCTCAGTCCTGCGAAACATCTAGAGGTGCCTTCTCTCAAACGGCCATGCGCTGCAAAACCGATTTCGCGCAGGAGGTTCTCATGAATTCGTTTGTCGATCTGGCCGTCCCCGGAAAACCCGAGGCTCTTTAAGAAATTCCTTCCCGCGATCGAGTCACACCTGCCACCAGGTGCGTACCGCGACCGCGAAATCGAGGACCGGATCAAAGAGCGTTCTCCGGATAGTCCGCTTCGTTTTATCAGATGGCGCCGGTTCGCTGACGATCTGATTTTTCCAATCGAACAGAATCCAGAGGCCATTTGCTTCAGGGAGGTGTTCCTCTATCCCGGCAGAATCGTGCCGGCGCCAGGGTTCCCGCCTCTCCTGGCGGATTTCTTCCACAGGTTCGTCAAGCCGGCCGCCGAAAAATTGGGACTGAAGTACTATTCCACCGCCTTCGAGGAGACGCCGCCGCAATGGGCCAAGCGCCGCGGCCAGTCCGCAATCGAAATCGGTCTCGGATGGAGTGTCGCACGGCAGCTCCTGACGGAAGGCTACATCAGCCGCCTTCTGGTCCGTGACGAACCACCGGAGTACCGATCCGACGGACAGTCAATTGCATGTCGCCTGCTCGAGATTACCCCGCCGTGCCAAAACGGCGAGGAATGTTTGCAAGTTGCAACATCTCCTCGGGAGCGACAGGATTCGGAGATGTCGCGCCTTCCCTGACCGCCGCGACAGAGCAATGACTGCTGACTGGCTGGCTCCGCTCGCGTTCGTTTGAGGGCGAGATTTACTCCGTTCGTGCTAGTTTCTCCGGACGGATCAGCCAACTGCGGACTCGTCTTATGATTGCCTGGAAATCGGGGGGCAGGCCACGGATACTAACGGAAACGGCGAAGATGCCCGCGAACGATCAGTATTTCAGGCGGAGGTGACGATGTGAAAAAATCAGATTGTCGTTGTCGCCAGAACAAAGCTCTTCCTCAGCCGAAAGCTGGTGAATGCTGTGACGCGATTCCAGCGCGCAAAAATGCGGCCAGGAAAATCGTCGCTACTTCGGGACTTACAATGAAGGCCACTGAGGTCTTCGAGACGTACTGGCGATTCGCGGCTCTACGGCAGGACCTTTTTATGCGTCGAGTTGCAGGCAGCCTTCCTCCATGGACAGAAGATCCCGTGTTAGGGAGTTATCGGTTCACCAATGTATATCGCGCCAGCGACCGTGTCAGCCAGTACCTGATTCGAAATGTTCTCTACCGAGGCGAGCAAACCGAAGAGGAGATTTTTTTCCGAGCTCTTCTCTTTAAATTCTTCAACCGGATCGACACCTGGGAGCGCCTCGAGTCGAAAACCGGCCCGATAGTTTGGAGGGATTTTGATTTCGACCGGTACGCGAAGGCTCTCGACGCAATTGCCGAAAAAGGCCCGATCTACTCGGCTGCCTACATCATGCCCTCACCCACGTTTGGTTACACCCGGAAACACCGTAACCATTTGCGGTTACTGGAACACATGATGCTTGACGGTGCGCCCTTCCGGGTCGAGCGAGCAAGCTCACTCCAAGAAGTCTTCGAGATTCTTCGCTCCTATCCATCCTTGGGTAATTTTCTTGCCTTTCAATTCGCGATTGATCTTAACTACAGCGCCATGCTGCATTTTTCTGAAATGGATTTTGTCGTCGCCGGCCCTGGGGCGCGCAGCGGAATCCGTAAGTGTTTTGCTAACAGCGGCGGCCTAGACGATGCCGACGTCATTCGAGCGGTCGCAGATATGGCTGATCGCGAATTTGAGCGCCTTGGGTTATCGTTCCGCACCTTGTGGGGGCGACCGCTTCAACTAATCGACTGTCAGAATCTCTTCTGCGAGGTTGACAAGTATGCGCGCATAGTTCACCCCGGATTTGGTGGCACCGAGGGACGAACTCGCATCAAGCAGCGCTTCACGCCCAAGGCGAAGCACGTACCGCAGTGGTATCCTCCGAAATGGGACCTGAAGGTCACCGAAAGCAATATCAATGAGCCAAAGCTCGAGACCTCAGCTCATACGCCAAAGCAAGGTGCACTTGCGTTCAACGACTCTGTGGAACGAATTCTATAGTTGCCGACCTCAGATTTCCTTTCACCGTTCCTCCGCCGCACTTTCGAAGCTCTCTCCAGACTGCAAAACTCCGCAAGAGCGTATCATTCCATTCTCTTGTGGTCCGGTTCCGCACCTCGAGCCGTGACGTCATTTGTTTGATATGCCGCAGGAGCTGCCAGTCAACGGCCCCAACACCAGCCAAATAATTGTGGTCGGACGCATATACATAGGCGGCGAACGCGATTCCTTCTTCGACCACACGAGCCCGTCCGCCGTCTTCAACCTCGTCCACCTCCGGCGGGTCCCGGTGTTCAAGCTTCTTCTTGTTCCGCAGAAGCTTCCGCAAGACTGGCGACCAACCGAGGCACGCGGCGAACGAAAGATGAAGGACGTTGTGAAACCGATATCCATCATCTTCATATGCGTTGTCGGTGAGCGGGTCGCCGGTAGTTTCAATGGAGTCGCCGCTCAACCGATCCACCATCACCACCTTTTCTGCGCCGTCAATAGAGCGATGCTCGAAAGAGTATTCAAAAAGCCGCGGCAACTGCTGATTCGGCTTTTGGTGCTCGTCGTACAAAGGCCGCGCACCGTTCGGGAGGGACCACCTGTCTTCCACCTTGGTCAGGTTCTGCTCTGCAATGTCGTTTAGGGATAGTTTGAACTTGCTCGCAACATTGGCCACGTACCACAGAATGTCACCGAGTTCCTCTGCCACTTCATCGCCGAATCTCCGATAGGTGGCACCGTCTCGAAGCAGCTTTTTGTACTCGCCTAGCAGCGCACCAACTTCACCGACAAGGCCAAGAAGCGGAATCACTTCACAGTTCTGAGCTTTCTGTGAAACCTCGTCCGCACCGTCGACCTTAGGATTCTGATCGGTGTCGCGCGCACGTCGCTGATATTCGTCAAGTTCCATTGGTCAAGCCCTCCCGGCAAGTAAACCATCGATCACCCGAAAAACCGGCGCCAGTTTGGCTTTTCCTATCTCGCACTCGGCTATTCCGGTGAAGCATGTTAAGCGCACCAGCGGCAACTTCATTTCATGGGCGACAAATTGCCCAAGTCGGCACAGACCCAAGTAGTTTCCGTAGGCGCGCTCTACCATATACTGGGCTGCGTAGAACGCATTCATGCAAAGCCCCTGATCCGTAGGCGCAAAAGTGACGTGCTGCAGGCATGGAAAGCCAAGCTGTGCTGCCGCCGAGTGATCCCGGTTCGGATCAAAGATCGCGATTTGTAGAACGCTCCGTCGGACACCGTCGCGTGCCAGATACGTGCCGATGCCAAACTCCAACTGATTCTCACGTCCCTTCGGGCCGCCTGTGATCATTCTTTCAAAGTAGGTGCCGCGGGCGTTCTTGCGCGTCGCCCGAAGGACTTTTGGGAGGATCTCCAGATAACGCTTGAACAGCACCTGACGCGGTGCCCCCGGATTCCACAGAGAGCGTGGGAAAATCGTGTTTGCGACCGTCTCAATACTCTGCTTCCCTTCTGTAGCCAGTACGTTTTCGAGGGCACTACGAACTTGCAACTCCTCCTCTACTGTTCCGTCGTTATCAAAGCCCGTAATGGCAACCACCAAGGGCACAACTTCCGAGTTGCCTCGCGCACCCGCCAAGCGCAATCCACGGCCCCAGGCCATAGAGAGATTGCGCTCCTCCAGGTAATGCTCATTCGGCATTTGCCGGTTCCTCCAAGTAACGATATCGCGCGAGTCCCGTGAATCTGTGTCGGCTTACCCGTACGTAGATCGAACGCGAGTTGCTCAATTCCAAACTTCCTTCGCCGGAAGTCACCGCAACTATGTGCGACCTGGGTCGCGTCTTGTGTGCCACGCACTCGCCCGTGAATCGTGCGCTCGCAGGAGTGATCGCGACATCACCGATTTCGAGTTCGATGGACCGCTTTCCCCAGTGATCATCCGCGACAACCAGATCCTGGTCGATCTCGAAGCCGGCCAACTCAGATCTCAGTTGCGGCAGTTTCGCTCTTCGAAGCGCACGCGCGACCCAGGACGGCAAAAATCCCAGCGTACGCTCCATATGCCCGATCAGTGTGGTGTAACCCACACCAAGATCTTGAGCCACCACGTACAGTTCCGTCGATCGCGGCGATTTCAGCGACCATCCGCGACGAGCGAAAGCGGCTTCCACCGCGATCTTCGGCATAAGAAGGCCGGCAGCGAACCGATGCGCAAGGAATTCATCCGGACTCCATCTGTCCGGGTCGTCGTCGAACAGCTGATCTAGGCATGTCCCGTGACCAAAAACGTGGTGCCCAATCTCGTGGCCGCAGCTGTATCTGCGGCGTCCAGCCGGCCGTTCCGAACTCAAGAGGATCACTGGCCGAGGATCTCTCGCGTAAATGCCCTCTAAACTTGGTAACGCGACTAGACGAACCGAGAGCCCAAGTTGGTCGGCCAATTCAAATGGACATACAGCGTCGGACAGTCCAATGCCATATCTAGCGCGCAGCCGAGATGCTTCCGCAGCGGCGCGCGTGGCGAGGTCTAGGATGTTCACCGATTCGGCACCTTCGACTTTCGCATCGTCGCCAGCAAACGCAGGATCCTGTCGAGGTCCACGCGGTTGAGCTTGGCCAGCTCACGAGCGGCTAGCCGCACCCGATCGTCGTCGATACCGTCGTCTTTATCTGAACCCGAGAGCCAAGATATTGAAACATCGTAAATCCGTGCGAAGTCGGGCACTTCCTCGACCGTCACGCGCCGTCGCCCAGCCTCAATTTCTGAGATCGTAGGCCGATGCACGCCCATCATCTTCGCGACTTGAGCCTGGGACAGCCCAGCCTGTTTACGGGCGAATCGAAGTCGTTCGCTCAGAGTACTCATTTCGAGAATCCTTTCGATTCCAGCTTCTTGCCAACTCGCTCGCCAATCTGTCTTAGGCTGAGCGCCCGCTTTCCGTCCTCCGACGTAAAGATTGATTCGATTTCGAACTTGCATTCCAGCTTTTGCTCGATCGCGACCGTAACCTCCACGGCGCTGAGTGAGTCGAAGCCTTCGAGATCGCCCAGCGGTTTAGATTCCTGACCGAGCTCTGTCCATTCACGTCCGCTAATGATCTGAACCTCGCGCAGCACTCCGACAATTACGGATTCAATTTCCTTTGCTTGCATAGCTCCCTCCGGGGTGGTAAGATATTCTTACCAGACGTAAGAGGTTCGGTCAAACGTGTGGAAAAAGACCCCGTGGAGCAATTGCTGCAAGTGCCCAGGAGCGGTGAGGCATAAGGTGAAATTCTCTCGCGAATTTGATAGTTCAACAGGGAGTTAAGCTACCTGATCCCACGACGGGCCGAGCCAGTGAGATGATATGCCATTCTGGACGACGCAGAGAATTCGCGAGGCACTTAAAGGCGAGAATCCGCCGATTCTCAAGCCGAACTTTGACTACCTGAACAACGCTTGCTACGAGTTAGCACTTGGCGCGGAAGCATTCATAACATCGACCGCGGACACAAAGTGTACTTACAAGCTCGGTGAGCAGGTCCGTATTCCACCGGGGCAGCTTGCTCTCTTAATCACGGAAGAGGAACTCTGCATTCCTCTGAATATCTTGGCATTTATTTCGATCAAGGCTTCGAAGAAAATCAGCGGCCTCGTCATGTTTCCGGTTTCCATGTCGACCCTGGTTTCCGGGGTCGACTCAAGTTCTCAGTCTACAACGCCGGATCGGAATCAATCATTCTCGGCGTAGGGGAACGCCTTTTCCCGATCTGGTTCTATCAGTTGCCCGAGGAGAACGAGGACGAATATTCCGGACGTCACAAAGGGCAGATGAACATCACTCCTGAAGACGTGACGCAGTTACAGGGCGAAGTCGCTTCCCCGGCTGCGCTCAAGAAGGAAATTGAAGATCTGCGCTCGACTGTGACGAATTGGAAGGCAGCCACTATGGGTGCGTTGCTCACCGCCATCGCCACGGCACTTGCAGCCATCTTCGCAGCCGTCATGAAGCTCGGGGAGTAGGCGAAAGTAAGCAGTATTTCGATTTTTTCCCGCAGGCAAGGAAAAAGTCCAAGACTGGTTAGGCAGAAAGGGAAACTGCTCGTCTGATTTTCGGAAAATGAAATCGACCTGGGGTTCAGTTTGCGGATTCAAAGTCCCGATTTTCAAAACCGTGCGGCCATAGCGCCTCTCGATAGAGGAGCCGAGCGGTAGCAATGCCAGAAACGCCCGAGCAACAAGCGCGGCGGGAAATCGACGCGGCGCTTAGCGCAGCTGGATGGCTGGTGCAGAGTCGCGACGAGCTCGATCTTACGGCTGGTCGAGGCATAGCCGTGCGCGAATTCCACATGAAATCGGGCTTCGGCTTCGCAGACTACCTGCTTTACGTCGATCGCAAGGCGTTGGGTGCGATCGAGGCCAAGGCCGAGGGAACGCTGACTGGCGTGGAAGCGCAATCGGCGAAGTACGCCGCCGGTCTACCTGACAATCTTCCTGCGCATCGGCGTCCGCTGCCGTTCTTGTTCGAGTCGAATGGGTCGGTGAATTACTTCACCAACGGGCTCGATCCGATCCCACGCAGCAGGCAGGTCTTTGATTTTCCGCGGCCCGAAACTCTCGCTGAATGGATCTCGCAGTCTGCACAGCTTCGCGCTCGACTCCAGCGGCTTCCCGCGCTTGACCAAACGCGCTTATGGAAGGTGCAAACAGAGGCAATTCGCAACCTCGAAACATCGTTGGGCCGTGCAAATCAGCGGGCGCTGATTCAGATGGCCACCGGTTCGGGCAAGACATTCACGGCAGTGAACGTCGCGTACCGACTGCTAAAGTTTGGCGGCGCGAAGCGAATTCTATTCCTGGTGGATCGAGCCAATCTCGGTAAACAGGCGGAAGACGAGTTCGCGAATTTCGAGCCGCCCGATGATCCGCGGAAATTCCCGCAGCTCTACACGGTCCAGCGGCTCAAGAGCAATTCTATCAATCCGGCCAGCAAAGTGGTCATTACTACCATCCAGCGCCTCTACTCGATGTTGAAGGGAGACCCCGAGTTCGATGCGGAAAACGAGGAGGGGTCGGCGTTTGATTCGGCCAAGCCATGGCAAGGCGAGCCGCCCGAAGTGCTCTATAGTGCAGGAATCCCACCGGAGTTTTTCGATTTCATCGTTATCGACGAATGCCATCGCTCGATTTAC
This sequence comes from uncultured delta proteobacterium, assembly GCA_963717005.1. Taxonomy (GTDB): domain Bacteria; phylum Desulfobacterota; class Binatia; order Binatales; family Binataceae; genus Binatus. The sequence continues at coordinate 579,645 of OY970324.1, read as the reverse complement.
GAGCTGTGGAGCCAAGTGTTGCTTTATTTCGATTCGTTCTTAATTGGGCTCACGGCCACGCCTGCGGGGAAGACCATCGGCTTTTTCAATCAGAACCTGGTGATGCAATACGGACACGATGAGGCCGTGGCAGACGGCGTGAATGTGGATTTCGATGTGTACCGTATCCGCACGCGGGTTACGGAGCAGGGCGCGACAATCGTCGCGGGCGATACGGGAGTGTTCGTGGATCGGCGGCATAAACTCACGCGCGCCGAACGGCTATCGTTTCTAGATCAGGATTACACATACACTGCAAACCAGCTCGATCGCGATGTTGTTGCGGAGAGCCAGATTCGGACTGTGCTCCAACAGTTCCGCGAAAAAGTACTTCCCGATGCCTTTCCCGACCGGACCGAGGTGCCGAAGACGCTGATTTTTGCGAAAGACGATTCGCACGCCGATGACATTGTCCGGCTAGTGCGAGAGGTGTTCGGGCAAGGAAATGAGTTCTGCCAAAAGATTACCTACCGAACCGGCTTCACTAAACGCACAAGGAAGGTGACGAACGATGACGCCACCGAGTCTGAGTTGACGGACTGGGTCAAGACTTCCAATCTGACGCCAGACGAGATTCTCAGTAATTTTCGCAACAGCTTCTATCCGCGAATCGCGGTCACCGTCGACATGATCTCGACGGGCACTGACGTGAAGCCGATTGAATGCGTCTTTTTCATGCGCAATGTGAAGTCGGCGGGATTTTTCGAACAGATGAAGGGACGCGGTGTCCGGGTTATCTCGCTCGATAAGTTGCGTAGCGTTACGCCCGACGCCAGAGGAAAGGACCGGTTTATCATCGTCGACGCGGTCGGTGTGTGCGAGCAAGACAAAACGGACACGCGCAGCCTCAACACGAAACCATCGGCCAAGCTGGAGGGGCTGCTCAATTACGTCGCCCAGGGCGGTATTGATCCGGATGCGCTGACGACACTCGCCGGACGGCTCGCTCGCTTACAACGTCAATTCACTCCAGCGCAACTCGTGGAACTCGCGAATCTTGCGGGCGGCAAATCGTTTCCGGAATTGGCGCGTAATCTTATCGAGGCGTGTGATCCCGATTGCCAAATGGATGCTGCGAAGAAGGCGACCGGTGCCGAGAAACCAAACGAGGAACAGATCGAGGCCGCGGCGGAGAAGCTCGCGCAATCCGCCGCGACGCCCTTCATGAAGGTCGCGTTTCGCCGCCGGATTCTCGAAATCCAGCTCGAGAATGAGCAGACTATCGACCGTCACACAATTGACGAGGTTCTTTATTCCGGCTTCGACGCAGCGGCGGTCGAGAAGGCGCAGGCGAAGGTGAACGATTTTCGCGCGTGGATCGTGACGCATCGCGATGAACTAACTGCCCTGCAGGCGATCTATGCCGGAACGCGGCCGCTGAAAGTCTCGCTCAAAGACCTTAGGCAATTGCGCGAGGCACTGGCGAGACCGCCGCTGTCTGCATCGCCGGAGCAGTTGTGGCGAGCCTTCGAGGCGCTCGAAGCGGCGAAGGTGAAAGGCACGAAGGGAGAGATCATTTTGACGGATCTCGTGAATTTGGTGCGGCACGCCCTGATTCCGAATCTCAGCCTTGTGCCGTATCGCGATGAGTTGCGAGAGCGTTACCAGGCGTGGCTCAAAGAACGCGATGCGGACCACGCTTTCACGCCCGAGCAGCGCGAGTGGCTAGACCGGATGGCCGAGCACATAGCGACCAGCTTGAACGTCGCTCCCGATGACTTCGAATCGGGCTGGTTCGGCCAGCACGGAAGCCTCGGTCGTGCGCACGCGCTGTTTGGTGAGAAGCTCAACCCGCTGATGAAGGAACTGAACGAAAGGTTAGCTGCTTGAAGAGTAACGAAACGGACAGCCTTCCGCGCGGCTGGGAGACAGCCCGCTTGGCGGACGTCGCGGTGGTCATAATGGGCCAATCGCCGCCGTCCCTCACTTACAACGTGAAACGAGAGGGTCTGCCTTTTTTTCAAGGCAAGGGAGAGTTCGGAGACTTATACCCTCAGCCGAAAGTCTGGTGTTCACAACCGAAAAAGATTGCGGAAAGAGATGACATCCTGCTTTCGGTTCGAGCGCCGGTCGGTCCAACAAATTTAGCGCCCGACCACTGTTGTATTGGGCGAGGACTAGCTGCGATCCGACCCAATCCATCTATAAGTACGAAGTATGTCCTGTACGCATTCAGGCGATTCGTCTCTGAACTGCGGTCAAAGGAAACGGGCACTACATTCGGGGCTATCTCCGGAGATACTGTGCGGGATTTCTCGTTTCCTTTGGCGCCAGCGAACGAAGCTGTGAGAATTGCGGAAGTGCTCGATGAGTTACTGTCGGATCTGGACGCGGGCATCACTGCTCTAGAGCGGGCGCGGGCGAAACTTGAAAAATATCGCGCGTCGGTTCTGAAGGCGGCGGTGGGGGGAGCGCTGACCGAGCAATGGCGAACGAAGATTACGAACGTCGAACCCGCATCGGGATTGCTCAAACGGATTCTTGTCGAGCGCCGTCGACGCTGGGAGGAAGGCGAGCTCCGGAGATTCAAAGATAAGGGACAAGCACCGCCAAAGAATTGGAGCGCGCGATACAAGGAGCCGGTCGCTCCCGATAATGCGAACCTACCGGGGCTGCCGGACGGCTGGTGCTGGGCGAGTCTGGATCAGCTATCCGAGATCGCTGGCGGCGTTACGAAGGGCCAAAAATTTAGGACTACCGACAATACGCGAATGGTTCCATACCTGCGCGTGGCGAATGTCCAACGCGGGTATCTGGATCTCGGTGAGATCAAGACCATTCGAGCGTTGGAGAGCGATATACAAGCACTCCGACTTAAACCAGGAGATGTTCTGTTCAACGAGGGTGGTGACCGCGACAAGCTCGGGCGCGGATGGATATGGGAGGGGCAGATCGATGAGTGCATTCATCAAAATCACGTGTTTCGCGCACGCCTGTTCTCTCACGAGATCCAGGAGAAATTGGTGTCGTGGTCTGGCAATTCCTATGGGCAGCGTTGGTTCATGCGAGAGGGCAGACAATCGGTAAATCTAGCTTCCATAAACATGACTATCTTGCGCAGTTTTCCTGTCCCTCTTCCTCCGTCTGAAGAGCAAGAGGTCATCGTTGACGCAGTGGAGGATCAGTTCTCGGTACTTGACCATGTTGAAAAGGACCTTGAGATAAAGCTCAAATCAACTGATGCGCTGCGGGAGTCGATCTTGTTAGATGCTTTCGCCGGGAGGCTGGTTCCGCAGGACCCAAGTGACGAACCGGCCTCAGAGCTTTTGAAGCGTATCGCCCTGGAGCGCGATGCACTCACATTCAGGGACGGCAACGGAAAGAGCAGACCATTGCGTGTACCACGAGCAAAAATTCGCAACGGCACGGCGGCTTCGCAGATTGTTTCGCGAGAGGACTAGATGGACGTATCGCAGATTGGAAAACGCGCTTGGAGCTACGCTGGAGTCCTTCAAGACGCTGGTCTGTCTTGCTTTGAATATGTCGAACAACTAACCCTGCTCCTCTTTCTCAAGATGGCCGATCAGCTTACTGAGGAGCCATACAATCGGCCGGAAGTAATTCCGCGATCGCTGGGTTGGAAGGCATTGTTGCCGCTCGATGGCGCTGCACTAGAGGTCCAGTACACCGAAATCCTAGAAGCACTAGGGACCAAACCGGGGATGCTCGGCGTTATCTTTAAGAGTGCACGATGCGAGATTCACAATCCTGCGTTACTCAAGCAGTTGATCGTCAATCTTATCGATAAGGTCGACTGGCTAAGCCTGCCGGTCGATGTGAAGGGAACGATTTATGAAGAACTGCTGCAACGCTCGGCGCAAGAATCATCGCGCGGTGCGGGTCAATACTTCACGCCACGCCCGGTGATCCAGACTGTGTGCGAGATGATGCGACCGACCCCTGCTGATCGCATTTGCGATCCTGCGGCGGGCACGGGAGGGTTTCTCTGCAACGCGTATAGTTACGTACTGGAGCGTTTCGAGAAGGACCTGGACGCCGATCAGAAGCGCGAATTGCGTGAGGAACTGGTCGAAGGAATGGAGCTATCGCCCAAGGTCGGCCGCATGTGCGGGATGAATCTCTACCTTCATGGAATCGGCGGCGACAAGGTGGTTATCCATGCGGGGCACGATAGCCTGGCGGCTCCGTGGAGCAAGGAATACTCGATGGTGCTTGCCAATCCACCATTCGGTAAGAAGCAGAGCCTGCTGTTCGTGAATGAGGAGGGCGATACCGAAAAGGAAGACCAGGTTGTCGTACGCGAGGACTTCTGGACCTCGACCAGCAATAAACAGCTCAACTTCGTGCAGCACATCTATTCGCTGCTGAAGATCGATGGGCGCGCGGCGATGGTCGTACCGGATAACGTGCTATTCGAGGGCGGCGCCGGCGAAAGGGTCCGGCGTAACCTGCTGCAGAAATGCCGTGTTCACACGCTGCTGCGGCTTCCCACGGGCATCTGGTATTCGCCAGGCGTTAAAGCAAACGTCATCTTCTTCGAGAAAAAAGAGGGGCGTGCCGAGCCGTGGACTGACCGACTCTGGGTTTACGATCTTCGAACGAACAAGCATTTCACCCTTAAACAGTCGCCCATACAACGGAGTGACTTCGATGAATTCGTCGAATGCTACAAACCGGGCCGGCTGCACGACCGCAAGCCGAGCTGGAGCGAGGAAAACGCGGAAGGCCGCTGGCGCCGCTACGATTACAATGAATTACTCAAGCGAGACAAACTCAGCCTCGATCTATTTTGGATCAAAGATGACAGCCTGACTGATACCGATGCTCTTCCGGCGCCTCATGTTATCGCGGCGGAAATTATCGACGATCTGGAAGCTGCGCTCGAGCAGTTTACCAAAGTCGCCGCGATGCTCAATCCCATCAACTGATACCTATCTTTGAGGCGGCCCAGTGGACGGCGATGTGGTCGAAGCGCTACTTGAGATGCATTATCATCCCGCGATCGTCCAGATGTTTGCGCAGACCTTCGGAGCCAGCTTCTTGCGGCTGTTTAAGCCATCAACGAGTACAGAGGCGTGGGTAGGTTTCGATCAGGGGTGGGTGGCCGCACCCTCGCTGACCACTCAGCAACTTTACGAAAGGCTCGGTCAGGCCATACAGAGTGGCGGCAGTGCAGTTCAAGGATTCTATCTCGGTTATTTCCTGCAATTTAGGGTGCTTCGCGAGATGGAGCGGCGCAGCCGATATTCTCCGACATATTCGGCTCCTTACCTGAGAGCCGAATTGTCTCTTTTTCCGAACCCTTCGAGCGGACTGTCTCAACATGAAACATTGTTGCGTTTGTCGCAGGTGGAGGGGGCCTTCGTATGCTACGCATGTCCGCGCTTATTCGATCTCGATCAGATCTACGATCCTCCAGACTTGGACACAGTGGAGATTGTTGACGTGCGTCAAGCCCCAGCTGGCTGGCAATCTCCAGAGCGGCACTTTCTCGCTTTCCAAAGAAGTTCACCCAGCACGCCCGAATGGTTGAGTGAACCGGTCGAAGCGAAGAGCTTTGCCTGCTCGGAGTGGGCGAGAAATCAAAATCTGTTGCCGGTAAGAAGAACGGGTGCTGAAATTATGACGCTAATCCAAGATAGCGCCGCTGCTCTGTCCGTTGGGCAAGATCTCGACGTTCATCACACTCGCAGAATTCCTCAAAGCTTAACCATCCTGGAATTCGCCGTCGTGTAGGAAGGCGTCGGCACTATAGTCGCTCTCAAAGTAGCATTAGTGGTCTTTCCGTTCTGATTTGAGCCGTTCGCGACCACTTCCCTCGTCGCAGAGACAGAGCGATGTGTGTGCTCACGATGGCCAGGGCGCTAAAGCCCAGCCCGAAAAAGGAGCCTCGATAGAACCATGGATAGGAAAGGCATAGTTGAAGCGACCATTCAGACGACGACGGTTAAGAAACGGAGGCGAGGGGTTAAGGCTTCGTCGTCTAAGACCGGAAAGGTAGCGCGGCGAGCCAGCCGATCGTCGAACGGCGAGTCGGGCCCGCTGGTCTGCAGGTATTGCGGCAGCGACGATCTTGCGCCTTCCTTCAAGAAGCGGCGCGACGCCCGCTGCCGCGCATGCTTCAAGAAACGGTACGGTTCCAACTCCCGAACCAAAACCAAGAAGGCCGGAAAGGCTAAGGCCAAGAAGTAGTCGTCCTAACAGTCAAACCACGCGACGGGGCTGGGCCTCTTAAAGGGTTCCAGCCTCGTTCTCGCTTTGTGACCTGGCCGTCTTGAAATTTGCCAAGATTCTCTAAACATATCGCTCCCTTAACCGCTCCAGCAGGACTGGCTTTGTGTCGAAAACAGAGCGCACATGGACACCCGAATGGAGGTGCCTATGGAGCCAGAAGGTTCGCCGCGTCGCGCAAAAAGGAACGCCTTTCGCGGCGGTTTTGAAGACCTGACACGGGAGATTCGAGCGCATCCAGTCGCTCGAGGTATCGGCGCTCAGAGAGAGATGGAAAGCGGTCTTCGGTAGCGCACCGTCGCCCTTGCTCAGCCCGGTCTTCATGACGAGAGCGATTGCGTACCGGATGCAGGAACGTGCGCTCGGTGGTCTGAAGCCGTCGACCCAGAGAATCCTTGACCGCCTGAGAGGTGACGGCGGAACCCATCCGGACAAACCTGCTCCTCGGCGGCTCGTCAGCGCTGGGACCGTCTTTATCCGGGAGTGGAGAGGAGTAAGGCACCGGGTGACCGTGCTCGACAATGACGTCCTCTATCGTAACCGACGCTACAAATCGCTCTCCGAAGTAGCCCGCGCGATTACTGGCACCCACTGGTCGGGACCTCTGTTCTTCGGTCTGAAAAAGCGGGGCAAGGAGGAGAAAGACCGTGGCTGATACCAAACGCTGCGCGATCTACACCCGAAAATCCTCGGAGGAAGGACTGGAGCAGGATTACAACTCTCTGCACGCGCAGCGCGAAGCGTGCGAGGCGTTCATCAGGAGCCAGGCGGGTGAGGGCTGGAGACTGGTCAAGACCGCCTACGACGACGGCGGGTTCTCGGGCGGCACTATGGAGCGTCCGGCTCTCAAGCAGCTCATGGCGCACATTCGCGAAGGCTCGATCGATGTTGTGGTCGTGTACAAAGTCGATCGCCTGACCCGGTCGCTGGCCGACTTCGCCAGAATGGTCGAACTGTTCGACGCTCAGGGCGTGTCGTTCGTAGCAGTCACCCAGCAATTCAATACCACCACCTCAATGGGCCGGCTCACGTTGAACGTGCTGCTGTCCTTCGCACAGTTCGAGCGAGAGGTGATCGGTGAACGCATCCGAGACAAGGTCGCTGCCTCCAAGCGCAAGGGGATTTGGATGGGAGGTACAGTCCCGATCGGATACGAGCTTCGAGAGCGCAAGTTGTTGGTCAACGAAAAGGAAGCCAAGACCGTGCGTCACATTTTTAAACGGTACCTCGAGCTCAGCAGCGTTCGGCTCTTGAAGAAGGATCTCGACCAAGGAGGAATCGTTTCTGCGAGCAAAGCGATAAGAAAGGGCAACGCCCGGGGTGGCCAGCCTTTCTCCCGCGGAGCGCTCTACCATCTGCTCTCCAGTCCGATCTATGTGGGCGAGGTTCGGCACAAAAAGGAGCGCTATCCGGGACAGCACGAGGCCATCATAAACCGCGAACTCTGGGAACGGGTCCAGCAGCAGCTGCGCAACCGCGTTGCACGCAGCGGTCAAGGCTGCAAGACCGAGGCGCCACAGAGCCCCCTCGCGGGTAAGCTGTTCGACGAGAGCGGCGAGCCGCTTTATGTGCAAGGATCGGCAAAAGGCCAACGCCGCTACCGCTACTATGTTTCTCAAGGAATCGTCCGAGGCAAGTCGAAGGACACTGAAGGTGGGTGGCGAATACCTGCGTCCGAGATTGAGCGAACGATCTCCGCTGCCGCTCAGGCGATGCTCGACGACCGGGCGGCTGTCACGCTCGCGCTCGAAGAGTCTGATGTCGACGCGGATCTCCTTCCGTCTGTGCTCAGATCTGCTCGGGGATCGATCGCGCGGCTGCGGTCCGGCACTGAATTCGCTCAAGCGCTGAGCGCCCTCACCGAACGCGCTGAGCTCAGCCGCGAAGGAATCAGAATCTCCTTGAAGCTCCCTATCCATTTGTCAGCAGCAGGTGACGACACGAGTTCGGCTCATCTTTCTCTCGCCAAATTCGTCCCGATCCAGATGAGGCGGCGCGGCGTCGAGATGAAGATCGTGCTCGAGGGTCATAACGCGCCAAGTCGCGTCGACCTACCGCTTCTTAAGGCGGTGGCCCGCGCCCGAAGATGGTCAGATGACCTGGTGTCGGGGCGGATCGAATCCGTTGATGCGCTGGCGAAGCGGGAAGGATGCGATAAGCGATCAGTGCGGCGTATGATGCGAGTGGGTTTTCTGTCACCGGAGATCATCGAAGCTATTGCCGAGGGCCGCCAACCGCCCGATTTGACGGTCATTGCGCTCGCCAGAACCTTCAACCTGCCGCTGCTCTGGAAGGCACAGGAAGAGGTGCTTGGTGTATGCTAGGGTTCTGCAAACGTCGCGATCCGCGGCGCCGGGCATAGCGCGGATTTGCTCAGCCCTCGCCGCCACAGCAGCTTCTAGAAGCGCTATAAGACGGCCCTTGAAAAGACCGATTTCGGACGCGTGATGTCGCGCCCGAAAGCTGCTTCGCAATGTTGCGACACGATTCCGAGGTCCGTGTAGTGCTTTACTTCCTCGAGCCACTGAGAATGTTTGCTCGGCCGCGGCAAACTCAGCCCTCGCTCGCAACGATCGTAAAGCTCGCCCGCGCCCTCAACGTTCAGGTCGCCGATTTTTTCAAAAATCTTTAGTTCGACCGGGGGCGAAACCTGTTGGCCCGAGATTACGGCCGGTGGTCGATTGCGACTCTGCCTTCTTCGAATTACATGAAACCGGACTATGAGCGGTCGGTACTGGATTGCTTCGGCTAAATGCGATCGTTCAATACGAGAAGCCCATCCAAGTGGGCAATCGTACGCGCTAGCTTCAGAGCTCGCAGATAGCAGCCCGCTGACCTCCGAGCCGTTTGATAGCCTTTGGGTCCTCGTCGATTGGCTCTATCTGTGCTCTCTTTTTCAGATGGGCTCGATCGCGGCCCAGGGACCGATCGCAATTACCCTGACTCGACAGGGATTTAAAGGACCGCTCCGTTCACTTTCCCAGTTGCTCAGGTTGTCTACCTGACTGCGCATGCCGACGGCCGGCCGAATCACCGAATGCGATGGAATTCGGAAATTTTCCCAGATGTTAATTCCCAGCATTTTCGCCCGCGCGTTCTGGATTACAGTCTTGGCTCTCAATGCCCATGAACGCCTCGGATCTCCTCGTGGTTCGCGGTCTTCTGAGCGACAATCGTAGTCAGCGCGCAGAAGGACGAGCGGCGTGTTGAACAGTTCAGCCAGGGCTCTGTACGTGGCTTCCCTGCTCGCAGAAGGGGCAAGTACTCGCCGGACTGCGTCAAATGCCGCAAGCGGATTCTGGTACTCCTGAAGCGCTACAGCCAGCGTCGGCTCGACGACGGGTTTCCAAAATCCAACCGCGGATGCCACGGCATCAACGACCCGCTCGATGGGCTCTGGCCGTTTGGCCCGGGTCCTGCGCCAAACCACGTTGGCTCCCGGGTCATCGATCAAGATGTGCGACGGCTCGTGTCGCTCGGCAAACCAAGCCCGACTCTGGCGCTCCGGGCGCGCATCGATGATCGCGACGAACCGCGATGCCGATTTGGCATCAGCGTCACTTCGCCGGATGACGAGCGCCTCCGTGTTACGCTCGAACTCGAACGCCAGTTGTAGAGGCAATGCGGGGTTCGCGCTTTTGATGCTCTTCGAAGCAGCAGCCAGGTCTGCCGAGTTCTCAACCCGCACAATCTTCACACCGGTTGAGTTCAAGATGAAGCTGTGCACGTCGTTCAGGTCACGAGGCGTGTAGCCTACGCGCCTCATCTGCTCGCTAACGCGGGCGACAGCGGACTCGGTTATCGCCTCGCGCAAACCCACAGGGCTTCGGATTCCAAGCCTCGTGGCCACCTGCTGCACATGCGAGTCGGCATCGATGCGAGCATCTTCTCGCATCATTTCTTCCCCTCTTCCCGCAATGCCTTTGCGACGTTGAGGATGTCGTCCCGGGTGGGCTCCCAGCGGCGGCCGTCCAAGGTTCGGCGCGCGACGACCGCGCCGAGGGCGGCGGTCACGTCGAGGGTGAACTTGTGGGACCAGTTCTTCTCTTCCGCCAGCTTCGAAATCAAAGGCATTCTTGAGAGGTGCTCCGGTGCGGAGATCGAAGCCTGCGCTCTTTGCGCGTCCTCGGGCTCGAGACCAGTCAGGAGCCACTGGACGGTTACATCGAGTGCTTGGGCGACCCGGAGATAAGCGAGACCGCTTGCGGCCGCAACGGCGCTTTCCAGTTCGCTCACGAAGCTTTTGCTGAGTATCGCCTTCTCGGCGAGAGCCTCTTGGGTCAGTCCGAGCTCGCGCCTTCTCTGGCGGATGCGTTCGGCAATCTGTGCCAGCTGAAGTGGGCGTTCTTCATCCACCATCTTTGTACTTGTAAGCCGGAGGACATTCTATTGCAAGACCGTTAATAGCGAACTATTATCGTGTTTAGCGAACTCACCGCAGTTCGGAAAATTAACAGGCGAGTCGCCGAGGTAAACCGCATGGAAACGAATGAAGTTAAGAACTCCGTTACCGACCCGTTTGCTGTCATCGTGAGCGGCCGCTCAATAAACTTCGGCGATCCCATGCCGACGGGGCGGCAGATCCTTGACAAGGCGCGGTTCGAGCCAGCTGACGAGCACGTTCTTATCGAGATGGCGACGGTCGGGTCGCGCATGGTCAGCCTGGACGAACGCGTCACGCTACACCGCGGCGAAACTGCTTGCTTCTTTGCGTTTCGTACCGGCGAAGTGTTCACCTTCACGGTCAACGAGCACGGCTTTCAGTGGGGACGCAACATCATCACCGAGCCTGAGCTCCGCGACTTCGCACGGGCGTCGAGCGAGGACGTTCTGGTCCTCGAGCGCGAAGGCCATGAACCACGCTTCCTTCATCCTGACGACAAAGTGGAACTTCGGGCTCCGGGGACCGAGCACCTTCGCACTGAGAAGCGCCTTGTGAGGGTTTTCATTGACAATGCGGCAAAGGAGATTCCTCGCCACGTATACACGACCGAGCAGCTGATCGCGGAGCTGCAAGTTAAGCCTGGATACCTGCTCGACCTCGCAACGAAAGATGGCCTCAAGCAACTCAAGCCGGGCGAGCGCATCCTCGTGAAAGACGGCATGCGCTTCTTCAGCCAAGTGCCGGGCGGCGGGGCTGCATGAGGGACAAGGCTAAAGAATTCGAAAGCATCCGCGAGGCTTGGCCAGATGCGCAGCTTCGCGGTGAGGGAGGGAGCCCAGCGGTCTTTCTGCCGAACTTCCGTTTCGAGTCGGCTGGCGCCACCGTGACGATGGACTTGCTACTCTATCCTCAAAAGCACGGAGGATATGTAACGCGGCTCTTTTTCAGGAAGCAGCTATCCCGCGCACCCAACTGGACCACTCATTTCGTATGCGGAGAAACCTGGTGGACCCCGTCCTGGAACAACGTTCAGCCCGACCAGCCGTGGACGAGCATATTGGCCAACCATCTGAAGGCAGTCGCTTGAATATTCGATTCAAAATCACAACAAGGCTGCTTGAGACCATTCGCGATGATCTTCGCAGACCTCACGAGTTCGCCGGCGAGCGAGTGGGATTCATCGTGGCTGGCATGGCACGAACTGCGACGGCGGTTCTTGTCATCGCGCACAAATACCGACCAGTAGCTGATGAGGACTACCTGCCTGATCGAAGCGTGGCCGCAATGATTGGACCCGACGCCATCCGCAAAGCCATGGAATGGGCGTTGTTTGAGGGTGTCGCCGTTTTCCACGTACACAGTCACGGCGGAATCGGCGCCCCCGCATTCAGTGGAATCGACCGACGCGAAAGCGCGAAGTTCATCCCCGACTTCGTGAAGGTTGCACCGCAGATGCTCCATGGCGCGATCGTGTTGAGCAACGACGCTGCCGCTGGAAGTTGCTGGCTCGATGCCGACCGCGTCACGCCCGTCGCGACTTTTATTCAGGTAGGGCAGCCACTGCGTAAGTGGGTTGCGCAATGAGTCGTCTGGATCGCCAAAGCTTTCTGGGACCTCACACTGAGCAAATCCTGGACCTGACCGTTCTGGGGCTTATCGGCCTCGGTGGAGGAGGATCTCACGAGGTACAGCAATTTGCCCACGTGGGAATCGGTAACTACGTGCTCGTCGACTCTGACGTCATTGACCTCACGAACACCAACCGGCTCGTCGGCGGCACCATCGTTGACGTCAAGCGCGAAACGTCCAAGGTCGATATAGCCGAACGCTTGATACTCGGCGTGCAGCCAACAGCTCGTATCAAGCCTTTAAAGTCTGACTGGCGACTCGTCCTCAATGATCTCAAGGACTGCGATATTCTGATGGGCGCCGTCGACTCGTTCAAAGATCGTGACCAGCTCGAGCGGTTTGCCCGACGGTTCATGATCCCTTACATCGACATTGGGATGGACGTTCTGGAGCTCTCCAATCACAAGTTCTTGATCAGCGGCCAGGTAATCCTCTCGAGCCCCGGGGGGCCTTGCCTTCGCTGCTGCAACTTCGTCACTGACGAGAAGCTCGCCCGCGAGGATGAAAGATACGGAGCCGCCGGCTCTCGTCCCCAAGTGGTGTGGCCGAACGGAGTCTTAGCTTCGACAGCAGTCGGGCTTGCAATCCAGCTTCTAACCCCCTGGCACGATGGCACCGCCGGTCTCGTCTATCTCGAGTACGACGGCAACTGTAACACGCTCTCATCAAGTGCCTGGATGGATGCTCTGAAAGACCAAAGGTGCCCGCACCATCTGGACGACGAAGTAGGTGATCCTTCTTTCGACCTTGGCGAGGTGCTCAAGGCCGAAGCAAGAGTCTCTGGCGCACAAGCGACGCCCGCGAAGCGACGATCGAGGTTCGCACGAAGACGGCCAAGATAGGCAACACCTCCGGGGGGTCCGAGAAGCAAGGAATCTACGATGCCCCGCGATTGCGTTGTCGGATTGCTGTCGCGCGAATCTTTTCAAGAGAGGCAACAGACGCCTACTCTGGGTCGAATATTAGAACCGGTTGGTCGATTGCGATTCTACCTTCATTGAAGGCGTTGCCGCGGTGTTCATTTCTGCAATAGCCTGCGAGTAAAAAAGGAATCGGGATGAGCGGGCCAACACAAGGAAAGTGAAGCCATGATCGAGTTGGTCTGGCAGACGGTGGAGTGTCATGCGCGCGGGACTGTGCTGCGTAGCCTCTTCGCGGCACCGTGCTATACGCTCAACGCAATGATTCTGCGCGACTTGTTGGACACGCTCGGCATGCATCTGTCGCATGATCGACTCGACGCTGTGCTCACCTGGCTGCAGGACCAGCAATTGGTTCGCATCGAGCGCAACGAGGTGACGGTTGTGACCATAACGTCAAGAGGCGCGGACGTAGCCCAAGATCGCACCCAGCAAGAGGGAATCTCGCGCCCGCAGCTGCTGTGAAATCAGCCCTGGCGATGGACCCTGGCAAAATCGCGCGCGGAAGGAATTAACGGGGCCACCGACTCTAGCGCATCGTCACACTATAGTCGCGATCTGTCCACGGCACCCGCTTGGAAAAAAGTTCGTCAGGTTGTCACTGAAGGAGTTCGAAAAGGCTCTGTTGTGAATCTGCCTTGAGACTGGCAGAGATCTAGGTTGGAGGGTGCTGGGATGAATGGACAATGGTTGGGGCGCTACAGCGGGACCACCAATGGGATCTTAGTAATTGATATTGATGATATGGAGACGCACTACGAGGGGCGTGTCTGCGCGTACGACGACAATCTCTCCCTGCCCAGCACGTTCGCTTTTGTTAGAACCCAGGACAAAAGCAATACGCAGCGTCTAAGCATCGACCTTTCTCCCGTCAATCCGCGTACCGGAGACGCTGCGACATGGGACCAAGTCGCGGCAATGTTTCCGGCTGGCGTGAATTTCCCGCGCCGCGCAGAAGTGAATCTGACTTGGAATTCGCAGACTCTGAGCGTGAAATGGCAAACCGATATCGGGACATTCGGCGCAGCCGAAATTCCCAGGAGCCGCGCGGAGGAGCCCACTGAGTATAAACCGATTGAAGGAGCTACGAACTGGGAACAGTTCAAAACTTTCGTGAACGGTCTCGAACACCGCCGATACGTGTTTCGGGGGCAGAGGAAGGCTCTCAGGCTCCGCACCGGCTTTCACCGGACGGGCAGAGCCGATCTCCAAAGATTTTTGAACGAGGACATCAGAACGCTGCATCGGCACCTAAGCCAGAGAACCAGCCACGTTTTCGATCTGAACATACCGGACCAAAATGGGGCCTTCTTCAATCTCGTGCAACATCACGGGTATCCGACACCATTACTGGACTGGACGTACTCGCCGTATGTAGGCGCCTACTTCGCGTACCGGCATGTGAAAAATTCTGAAGCATCGGCAGCCAGCGAGACCGACAAAGTTCGTATTTTCGTCTTCGACCAGAAACAATGGAGAGCCGACTGGCCGCAGCTTTCGAAGCTGACGCCGTGCAGACCTCACTTTTCGATCCTGGAGTTTATCGCTATCGATAACGAGCGCTTGATCCCGCAGCAGTCGGTCTCGAGCGTAACGAACATCGACGATATTGAGACGTACATCCGGTCCATGGAAAAAGGAGGGAAGCAGTATTTGTGTATTATCGACCTGCCGCTACGTCAACGTGCAGCCGTTATGCGCGAGCTGAGCGTTATGGGAATCACCGCTGGATCGCTGTTCCCTGGATTGGACGGGGCTTGCGAGGAATTGAGAGAGAGATTTTTCGATCTGTAGCCGAGTCTGCTCGGATTATGCAGTCGGTCTTCGTCGCGCCGGTTCTCCGCGTCGATCGGCAGGCGAATTCATGGCGATGATCCACGGACCTAGCAAAATCGCGCAGGGATAGGGTTCGCCAGATTCAGTGATTTGCGTCGCGTGAAGCCGTTCTCCGGGTCCGCCAGCGATCACAAATCGCGCGCACACGCGCGGATTTCGATCGATTCTCTGAGATCGACCGACGCTGTGAATAGCGTCCGTTGAACAAAAAATCGGGCCAGCGTCCTGATGTCCGCCAACCCGAAAGGCGAATGTATGGCGATGCTCGGCGGACCTAGGTAAATCGCGCCGAGAGAGGAATTGGCCGATTCAGGCGAATCGCTGCCTTTAGAGCCGCTCTCCGGGTCCGCGCTGATCGCAAATCGCGCGCACACGCGCGAATTTCGATCGATTCTCCGCAATGTCCGCAGACCCGGAGACTGGATGGTGGAGCAGAAGGGATTTGAACCCTCGACCCCTACGTTGCGAACGTAGTGCTCTCCCAGCTGAGCTACTGCCCCATCCTGTGGCGCGACGCGATTACTCTTGTGAGATAACGGACTTCAGGTACGCTCGCAACCTGTCGGCCAGCTCCGGGCGCTTCAAGCCGAAGCCGATTTGCGCCGAAATGAAGCCGACGCGGTCGCCCAGATCGTAGCGGATGCCCTCGAATTCGTAGCCGTAGATCTTGCGCCGTGCGGTCAGCGCCATCAGCGCGTCGGTCAACTGGATTTCGCCGCCGGCGCCCGGCTTGCCCGCGGCGAGCAAATCGAAAATGTCGGGGGTCAGCACGTAGCGTCCCATGATTGCGAATTCGCTCGGCGCTTTTTCGGGCGCCGGCTTCTCGACCATCCCGCGCAGCTCGTAAGTGCGCTCGCCGGCCGCTTGCGCATCGACAATGCCGTATTTCGAGAGCTCGCTGCGCGCAACCTTGAGCAGCGCGACCACCGGCGCGTCGCGCATCTCGGCCACGTCCAGCAGCTGGCGCAGGCACGGCCGCGGGCAATCGAAGATGTCGTCGGGGAGCATCACGGCGAACGGCTCGTCGCCGACCGCCGCGCGCGCCTGCAGCACCGCATGGCCGAGGCCGAGCGGATGCCGCTGTTCGGCGACCGTAATCCGCGCGGGTGCGTTGCTGCGCCGGATGAGTTCGAGAATATCGCGCTTGCCACGTTCTTCGAGATGGCGTTCGAGCTCGGCATTGGGGTTGAAGTGATCGACGACGGTCCTCTTGCCGGGACTGATGACAAGAATGATTTCCGTGATACCGGAGGCGACCGCCTCCTCGACGACTATCTGTATCGCCGGGGTATCGACCACCGGCAAAATTTCCTTGGGGATCACCTTGGACGACGGGAGCATCCGCGTGCCCATGCCGGCCGCGAGGATGACCGCCTTTTTCACTTTCATAGCAGTGCGATTTTCCGGGTTGGAGGCGCGCTCAGATTTTCGACTCGCGCACTTCCTGCGCGGATTTGCAGGCGATGCAAAGCGTAGTGACGGGGCGCGCTTTCAGCCGCTCGATGCCGATTTCGCCGCCGCATTCTTCGCATTGTCCGTAGGAGCCGTCTTCGATCCGGGTGAAAGCCTCGCCGATTTTTGTGAGCAGCTTGCGCTCGCGATCGCGCATCCGCAGCAGGAAGTTGCGATCCGACTCGAGCGCGGCGCGGTCGGTGGGGTCGGCGGGGGCCTCGTCCGAGACGTGATTCATGGTGCCGACCGCGCGCTCGGCTTCCTGGAGAATGTCGCGCTTGCGGCCTTCGAGCAATTTTCTGAAGAGTTTGAGGTCTCTTTGCCTCACGGTTGAACGTTCTCTCACAAGCCGATTTTTTATTCTATAGACGCCCTGCTACCATGTAAAGATTCCACGATGAATACGGCTTACTTCGACGCGTTCTCCGGCCTCAGTGGCGACATGATCGTCGGCGCGATTCTCGATTGCGGCGCGGACTTCGCCGAGTTCGAGCGCGCGATCAGGTCGATGCCGCTTGCGGGCTATCGCCTCTCGACCCGGCGCAAAGTTTTGAGCGGCATTTCGGCGCTCAAGTTCGACGTGGAGGTGACGGCGCCGCAGCCGGAGCGTCACTTCGGCGAGATTCGCGCGCTGATCGAAGGGTCGCCGCTGGCCGCATCGGTACGCGATCGCGCGATCGCCATCTTCGAGGTGCTGGCGCGGGCCGAGGCGAAGATTCACAACACGACGCCCGACCGCGTTCACTTTCACGAAGTCGGCGCGGTCGATTCGATCATCGATATCGTCGGCACCGCATGGGGCCTCGAGCAGCTCGAGGTCGGCGACGTGATCGTGTCGCCGCTGCCGATGGGCAACGGCTTCGCGCGCTCTCAGCATGGAATCATACCGGTGCCGGCCCCGGCGACGGCGGAATTACTGTCGGGATTCCCGCTGAAAATCGGCGAAGGTGCGGGCGAGATGGTTACGCCGACGGGCGCGGCAGTGGTTCGCGCACTCGCGCGTCCGGCAGGAGTTCCGCTTGAGTTCGACATCGAGAAGATTGGCTATGGCGCGGGCACGCGCGAGCTGGAAGATCGACCTAACGTCCTGCGCCTGGTGCTCGGGCGCGAGCGCGTCGCGTTGGACCGCGACGAGATGATCGAAATCTCCGCGAACATCGACGATCTCAGCCCGCAGATCTATGACCACGTGATGAGTCGCCTGTTCGATGCGGGTGCGCGCGACGTGACGCTGACGCCGACGATGATGAAGAAGGGGCGTCCGGCGGTGACGCTCGGGGTGATCGCGGAGGCGTCGAATCGCGATACGCTCGCGGAAATCATTTTCGCCGAGACCTCGACGATCGGATTGCGGTTTCACGCGGTCGGACGCATGAAATTGCATCGCGAGATTCACGAGGTCGAGACGCGATGGGGCAAAGTCCGAGTGAAGACTTCGGGCGCGAATGGCGGCGTGCCAACGACGATCTCGCCGGAATACGATGACTGCCGGCGAATCGCGGCGGAACACCAGGTGCCGCTGCGCGTCGTCATGGAGGAAGCGCGCGACGCCGCCCGAACCTTGGCATCACTTTCCCAAAAAAGATGAGTTCCGAACGGCTGCACATCAACGAGATCTTTTACAGCATCCAGGGCGAATCCACGCACGCTGGCCGTCCATGCGTGTTCGTGCGGCTCACCGGATGCAATCTGCGCTGCAAATGGTGCGACACCGAGTACGCCTTTTACGAGGGGCGTCGCCTCCCAATATCGGAGGTCATTGAAAAGATTCGCGCGTACCGATGCAACCTGGTCGAAGTGACCGGCGGCGAACCGCTGCTGCAGGAAGGCGTGTATCCGCTGACGCATGCGATGCTGGAAATGGGCATGACCGTGATGATCGAGAACGTTGGGATCGATTGATGTGCGCAAGCTCGACCCGCGCGTCATCAAGATCATGGACCTGAAATGTCCCGGCAGCGGCGAATGCGAAAAGAATCTGTGGAGCAACCTCGAACACCTGACGATGCGCGACGAGATCAAGTTCGTCGTCGCCGATCGCGCGGATTACGAATGGGCGCGCGACGCGATCGTCACGCGCGGCCTCGCGCGGCGGGCGGGGGCGCTATTGCTGAGCCCGGTCTTCGGACAGATGGAGCCGGCCGCGCTGGCGTCGTGGATACTCGAAGATCGCCTGCCGGCGCGGATGCAAATGCAAATGCATAAGCAGATCTGGCCGGGCATTCCGCGCGGCGTGTGATTTGACCGCTGCTCAGTCCGACTCGGCAAACTCGCGCAGACGCTCGAACCAAATCAGCTTGTGCTTGAATCCCGGATAGCTCGCATTCAGGCCGCTGGGATTCGGCAGCACGAACACCCGCGCGCCGTGGATTTCCTCCTGCTTGGCGCCCGCACCCTCGCCCTGCACGACTCCGAAGAAGCGCCGGTAGATACTCACGCCGACAAATGCGACCACTCGCGGCCGCACTTGTCGAATCTTCCGCGCGAGGATTCGTTGCCCCGCGATCATCTCGGCTGTGCTCAGTTCGGACGCCGCGCGGGTCGCCCGCGCGCACAGGTTGGTGAGCGCCAAATCGAATTCCACCAGCCGTGAATCGCTCTCGCAGGTGAGCGCTTCAGGCACCAGCCGCGCCGCATACAGCAGCCGCCAGAACGGATTGCCGGGGCTGGCAAAGTGATGGCCCATTTGCTCGGAGCGAACACTTGGGTTGATCCCGACGAACAGGATTCGCGGCCGCGGCTTCAGGATGTCGCGCAGTTTTGGCATCCGGGGAATATTGGCATCTTCGTAATCTTCGCGCCGCCTTGACCCGCCGCGCGCGCTGCCGTAGCACAGTTAACAGATCGCAGGAGTGCTTCCCCAATGACGACGACGCACACGGAAACCGCAGCCGCAGGCAATCCCGATTACGTCAACGGCGTGCTCAACTACCTCGCCGACAAAGATCAGCATCCCGTGAGCTACAACTTCAAGCCGCCACCGGGCGTTCCCGCGCGGACGGGCGCCTACGCGAAGTTCACTGTGCCGATTCACAGCGCCCGCGCGATTCTCGGGCAACTGTCGCTCGATCGTCAGGGCTTTGCGGTCACGCGCCAGCAATCGGCAGTCGCGAACTTCTACGACGCCGCCGAAGTGCGCAGAGTTTACTATCCCGAAGTCGAGCGGATGGTCCGCGAATTTACCGGCGCCGTGAAAGTCCACGTGTTCGATCACAACGTCCGCTCGCGGCCGATGGCGAAGCGGCGCGAGAATGGCGCGCAGGAGCCGGTCAAGGTCGCGCACAATGACTACACGCTCAAGTCGGGGCCACAGCGCGTGCGCGATCTGCTGCCGGACGAAGCCGAGGCGCTGCTCAAGAATCGCTTCGCCGTGATCAATGTCTGGCGTCCGATTCGCGGACCGGTGCAGGAGTCGCCGCTCGCGGTGTGCGACGCGCAAACCATGGCGCCGGACGACTTCGTCAAGCACGTGCTCAAGTACCCCGAGCGCGACGGCGAGGTGTACTCAGTCGCGTACAACCCGAATCATCGATGGTACTACCTTCCGAATCAGCAGAAGGAAGAAGTACTATTGCTCAAGTGCTACGACTCCGACGGCCGCCGCGCGCGCTTCACCGCGCATTCCGCCTTCGAAGATCCGTCGAGCCCAATCGACGCGGCGCCCCGCGAAAGCGTCGAGGTGAGGACGCTGGTGTTCTTTGCTCCGGAAGCGGCCGCCTGACGCCGCATCTATAAAGGATTCGATCATGGAATATCGCAATCTCGGCAATTCGGGACTGAAGGTCTCGGCCGTCGGCCTCGGATGCAACAACTTCGGCATGCGCTGCGACGCCGAGCAGACGCGCGCCGTCGTGCACCAAGCACTCGACGAAGGCATCACGCTGTTCGACACGGCGGATATCTACGGCAATCGCGGCGGCTCCGAAGAACTGCTCGGCAAGGCGCTCGGCGAGCGTCGTCGCGAAATTATTATCGCGACCAAATTCGGGATGGCGATGGGCGACGGTCCTTATATGAAGGGCGGCGCGTACCGCTACGTCATCGCGGCGGCCGAGGCGAGCCTCAAACGACTGGGCACCGACTATATCGACCTCTACCAGATTCATCAGCCGGATCCCGAGACGCCGCAACATGAAACGCTCGAGGCGCTCAACGATCTAGTTCGCGCGGGCAAGGTCCGCTACATCGGGCACAGTAATTTCGCCGCGTGGCAGACCGTCGATGCGCACTGGATCTCGCGCAGCCGCGGGCTCGCCTCGTACATCTCCGCGCAGAACCAGTACAACCTGCTCGATCGCCGCATCGAGCGCGAGCTGATTCCCGCGTGCCGCGACTTCGGCGTCGGCATCCTGCCTTACTTTCCACTGGCCAGCGGATTTCTCACCGGGAAATACAAGCGCGGCGCCGAGCCGCCCAAGGGCACCCGGCTTGCGATGGTCCAGCGGATGGCGAAGCAGGCGCTCACTGATGAGAACTTCGCGACGCTCGAAAAACTCGAGAAGTTCGCCAGCAGCCGCGAGCATACGATGCTCGAGCTGGCCGTCGGATGGCTCGCGTCGCAGCCGCAAGTCTCCAGCGTAATCTCCGGCGCCACCAGCCCCGACCAGGTTAACCAGAACGTAAAAGCCGGCAACTGGAAACTGTCTTCCGAGGATCTCGCCGAGGTGGATAAACTCACGCACCGCTGATTGCTGCGGCGTCGCCTTGTATTACACGCTGTGATACGCTGATCCATCATGGGCGCGTTGAACGTCAGAATCGATCCGCAGACGGCGGCTTTCCTCGAGCGAGTCGCGCGAGAGCGTGGGCTTACCAAGTCCGAAGTGGTGCGACAGGCGCTCGCGACTCTACAAAAACAGGAAAAGCCCGCCACTGGTCCATCACTCTCGGTTCGGTTGGCCCATGTCATCGGCTGGGGCGACAGTGGCGGGATGCAACTTTCCGAGCGCACCGGCGAACGCTTCACGCGAATGCTGTTGGAAGAACGCGATGCCAAGCGTACTCGTCGACGCCGGACCGCTCGTCGCGGTCATTGATCGTACCGACTCCCACCATCGGCAATGTGCGGCTGTCCTTGACGCCATTCACGAGCCGCTCCTCACCGTGTGGCCCGCATTCACAGAAGCGATGCATCTCCTGCGCTATGACCCCAGGGACCAAAGGGCACTGTGGGACATGATTAGTGCTGGCGGATTGATATTCGCGGACCTCGGTCCCGACGATTGCCCGCGCATGCGCGAGCTGATGTGGAAGTATCGTGACTTACCAATGGACCTCGCGGATGCCGCGTTGGTACGAGTCGCCGAGCGCGATAACCTTCGGCGCGTATTTACCATCGACCGTCAGGACTTCGAGATCTATCGACCGCATCGGTTTGGACGTTTCGTGATCCTTCCCTAGTCCGCGTTTTCACTAATCGTTCGCTCCGTTCCACACGATTGAACCGGCCGTTCAGGGCGCTTTAACGCCTTAAGGGTGAAGACGTTGTTCCATCAGGAGGCGAACAAAATGACTTCACTACTTACCGAGAAACAAATGGCGACGATTCGCGCTTTCATCAAACCGTCAAGCGAAATGGAAGGACTCAGTATGTGCCAGAACTGCTTTCTGTCTGAATTGCCGGGCATGGTGTTCGGCATCGTGACAATCATATGGATCGTCGGCACCCTTGGTCTGCTCAATCGGTAGCTCAAGGCAGGAATTTCTTGAGAGCGTTGATCGGATTAGGAATCGACGGAATCGATGACCCCGCCGACGGCGCGCCGACCACGGAGCCGACGGCGTTCACGCCGCCGCGGATTATGTTGCCGGGCGTGTTGATCGCGCCCATCGCCACGCGCTCCGCCAGCGTTGGCACGTCCGGCAATACGCGCACTCCCGGCAGTTGTCCGCTCACGGTGACCGGAATCGCGACCTGCATGCCCAGTGCGAGCCGGATATCGCCGCTCATATCCATGTTCTTTTCCATATCGAACCAGCCGTCGCCGGTGATGGCGTAGTCGGGCGACTGGGCGAAGAGATCGTGCGTGGTGAATCGCGGCCCCACCTGCTGAAAGCTCATGCTTGCGGTTTGCAGCTCGGTGTTGGGATCGACCAGCAGTCCGTGATGACTCGACATGAACGCGACGTTGACCAACTGGCTGACTCCTGGCGCGGCGGCGACCGCGTTGAGCGCGTCGGCAACGATATTGACGCCGATGAGCTTGCCGTTGGCGATCGACACGCGTCCGCTGCCGCGGAGACTCGGCCTGATTCGATCCCAACTAGCGCCGCTGCCGGAGACCGCCACGTTGCCGGTCAAGGAGCCGCGCAAGGTGCTGGACGCGCCGATATTTTGTGAGCGCAGACCCTGTTCGATGTCGAGGTGTTTCATTCCAAGGGTCAGGTTGAAGGTTGGAACGGCGGCTAGAACCGCGTCGGCGGTTGCCGCTACCGAACCGCCGAACACGTCCACATTCAGCGGACGCGCTGACGCACGGCCGTTGAGGTAAGCCGCAGACATCTCGAGATTTTTGTATGAAACATTTTCGAGCGATCCGTCGGTCGATTGGATTGTCCCGCTAATTCGCGGCGATGCTATCTCGCCGTCCGCGGTGCCTCTAACTACAAGCCCGTTGACGACGTCGCTCGGCGGGCGGCTCGCGAATATCTGTGCGAGCTTCACCGAGTCGGCCTTCAGCGTATAACTCGCTTGCAAGGGACTAACCGATTCGATTCGTCCCCCGAGATTCGCGCGCGCGGAACCGAAGGTGAAGCTCGACGGTTCGACAACTTCGACGCCGTTGGTAAAGCGAATGGTGCCGTTCAGATCGCTGATTCCGCTCCGCCACGACGGCCCCGGCCTGAGCACGACCTGCTTCAGCGTCAGCGATCCATCGAAGCCCGGCGCGTTGTTGCCGAGCTTCGCGGTGCCATGAATCTCGGCCATGCCCGCCGCGTCATGGCCGGCCGCGGCGGTTATCATCGGGCTCAGATTAGAGAGGTTGAAGCTGTTCGAATCGATCTGAGCGCTCAAGGGTTGCGCGCCGCCGCCCGAAAACCTGCTCGCCGTCAATTCGAGATCGGACAGCTTCAGGTTGAGGCTCGCTAGCTGGAGCCGGTCGCTCCAGATACCGTTCGCTTTCATCGTCATCGCGGTCCCGGCCGGCTTGCTGAACGCGGTCGCGTACGAAATCCGGCTCGCAGTCAGGTCGGTGCTGAGCGCAAGCGCGAGCTTGCCGAACGAGCCGCGCGCCGTCCCGCTTACTGATACGGGATCGGGAATCGAAAGCGCCGGCGGGATATACGATCCGATGCCGGCCAGCGGTTTGACGCTTGCGAGCAGCAGAGAATCGAGCTTCACATTCAGATCGACGGGAATTGTCGGCGCTTTCAGCACGCCTTGATCGAGCAGCGGACCGAGCTTTCCGGCCGCCGCGACATTCTGCACGTCGCCGGCAAGAGCGAATTTGGTCGCGACATCGAACGCGGACGCCGGGTTGAAGTTCGTCACATCGAAGTCGAGGTGACGGACGTGAATCGGCGTCATTTTCTGGCCGAGATCGTTGAAATAGACGGCGCCATCCTTGATGCTAAGCGCCTTTATCGAGAGGTCGGCAAGTGCGGATCGCTTCGTCGGGCGTCCGTTCTGCGCGTTGGCTTTCGATCCGATCGAGCTCAGATTCAAATCGCCGCGCGCGTTAGTCACGATCCGGATGTCGGGTTTTACCAGTTCGAGCCGGATGACCTTCGCCCTGCCGCGCAGCAGCGGAAAAAACTCGACGTCCACCGAGACGTCATTGGCGGCGAGAAACGGCTTGGTCGAGAATGCCGGATCGTCAGAAATCGTGAGGCCGCTCACTTCGACCGACACGCCCCATCCGATCTGCGCCTGAATCTTACCGACTCCAACGCGCCGGCCGAGCGCGTTGCTCATACGGGCGACGATTCGATTCTCGTTGGCGGCGACGATGGAGCTCAAATTGAAGTACGCGTAAGCGGTCAGCGCGCCCGCAATCGAGACGATCGCACCAATTGCGATGCCGGAAATGAGCAGTGTCCTGCGCATAGCGCGAGACTAGCGTGGCTGGACCAAGTAGAAGCGCGTGCCGCAAATGGTCAGTTGGTCGTCGGAAATTTTGTGTCCGCGGCGCTCGGCCGCGGAATTCAGCCGCGTGCGATCCGCGACGACCATGTCGATTCCCGACAAGCCTTCACCGCGTCCGTCGGTCGCCGCGACGAAGCGGACGCTGGCATTGTCGAGCGGCATCTCGAGCCGCCCGCGCGCATCCTTGCGCAGCGGCGCGCCCGCGATCTTGCTCCATCGCTCGGCCAGGCCCGCGGGATCGGGTGATTGCAGCTCGACCGCGGAGTATGAGCTGACCACCTCGGTGCGTTTCGCCTTGCGCCATCCGCTTCCGCCGGCCGGCTCCCAATTGCCTTCGGGCTCGCCCTTGGCGTCCCAATCGATCTCGAAGAACGAGCCTCCGGTATCCGCGGGATGCAACTGCATCACGTGATAGCCGCCGCTCTCGCGCTCCCATGCGGTCCGAATGTTCATCGAGAGCGCGCGCTCGCGCCGCTCGAGCTGTGCGGCGTGGCTGTCGCATTGGCAGATGACCATGTAGCCGCCGTCGCCGCCGCGGCGCTTCAAGTAGCGCCCGCCCGCAGTGCCGTCCTTGATGGGCGCGACCACTTCGATGAAATTGTTGCCGACCGGCAGCAGCGAGTTCTCGAGCCCGAACACTCCGACGCCCGGATCGACATAACAAACCTCGAGCCCGAACACGCCCTTCAAATCATCGATCACGGGCGCGAGTTGGTTGGCGACCAGCGCAATCTGGCGAAGTCGAATGGACATGGTGTCTCCTACCTACGGCGTTACTCGTGAACTCTGAGTTTTGAGATATCGACCATATGTGGTGTAACTGAGATGAGGCACTACTACCGGTAGCTTCGTTCCGTCAAAATCACTTTTTCTGGAAATAGAGGGATTCGCCCGAGTTTCGTGTTAAAGCGTCCACGTCTGGCTATGATGGGTTCAAGGACACGTAAAGCTCACGCGCGTTCTCCCAAAAACCGAAACCAAAGGACTTAAATATTTGTCTGCCCGCAACCCCACCGATTAGGGACGGCGCCGGAACTTTGTCTATTAGGATTGGGCAATTACTGATCCGACGACCTAAAAACTCCACGTCGCCATGCGTCTCAAGCGCATCGTGACTTCCGGCGCCCCCGATACCTCCAACGCTGATCACATTCCCTGCGGGGAATACGTGCTGATAGTCGGGCTTTAGTACAACATCCTCTGCGCCAGTGTCGAAAATGAGCGGCACCGTGAACCACTCCTTATGGATCGTGAAAAAACTAACATCGATCAACGGAAACCACACTCCCCTAATTTCGGTGAATGGGATCGTCAGTTCAAAGATTTTGAGAGAAGGGAACCGCTTAACGAGTATAGCCAAAGGCCGTTCTCCAGGTCTTTGCCGGAGGCCGCTCAATCTTCAAAACAAAAGGCTTCTTGATCCCCGCGTCAGCTGCTATGCGCAAGAGTTCGGGTAGGTTTGTTGCATGAACAAGGATATGCGCGTTTTTCACCACCACCCAATTATCTGCATATTTGTTCAGAAGCTCACTCAAGTTGTCCGCGACCCACTTCACCGGGTCATCATTTTCCTCAGCATGCTCAATAGCAAAGGGCGGTGGCACATAGGCGAAGCCTTGAGGATAGCTATTGGCTGCGGCTTCACCTGACGAATTGTGAACGTTCATGAGCAGAGCGGTTATAAACTCGTCGTGCGACATGGCACTATTAGTCGGATAGTTCATTGTTTCACCAGAATCTCAAAGGGCTTGCCTGAATAGCTCGCCACTCCGATTTTCGGCCCGCCAAGGACATAAGCGGGTCCCATCGCAAAGCGATGATGACTGATTGTGAGGTCTATTAAAAACCGTACAAATTCGATGCCCACCGCGAGAGGCATTACGCTCGTCGGCACAACGTATTCGCTCTTCGCAACAATCGCGTTGATCTCGTTCTGCTCCTCAGGCGAAAAGAAATTCGGATGGTTCTTCAAAATATGTTGACGAAGCTCTGCTAGCATATCATCTGAATAACCCTTCAAATACCGATTAATCTGATCAATGGTCCCGATCCAATTGAATGAAAAGTCCCCCGGCTTTCTAAGCTGAATCGGCTCTTTGAACGTTGGCACATATACTTGCCAAATCTCCCCTAAGTACGACTGTGGCGAATAGCCGCCCAACACAAACCCGAAGCCGGGACGCTCTTGTTCTGGAATTTGGTCGTAAGGCATCTTACGAAAGTCCCGCAAAAACGGAAGCACAATACTCTTATGCAACTGCGCGAAAAACCTTTGGAGTGCCTCTGCTATCGCCTGAATCGTGGTTTCACCGCTGATGACACTGTCTTGGTCGCGGACTATGAACTCGTGCAGGTAACTTTCAACGCTTCGACCTCCGATCTGAGGAGTGCCATATACAGCTACGCCGATAGGACGTGAGCCAAACGAAAATAGCGTTTCCCTTCCCTCGAACACTTTCATCACACTGCCAAATTGCGAGACTCCGGGAGGTACGGCCCCTTCATAACCGCTAGGAGGTCCCGGAAGCTGGACAGCGGTGTCTGTGCCCAGAACCACGCCATTAGGGAAGTTTGCAGCAACAACGATACTCATCGAATTCCCGTTCTATCGGGAGCGTCATAATGACATTCAATTTTGTCCCACGGCAAACGAACTGTGCGACCTGTCACATCTGCACCAGATCGCAGGCGAAATTATGGCGTAGTGTCAACTCAAGCATAACCCACTGGAGCCATGGGAGCCAGATTACCACTGTCGGATTTGCTGCATAAGGCGAAAAAGTTCAGGGCTAGAACCTCGGTCTCAAGCGTTAGTTCGAGTGAAGTGATCGGCGATCACTTTCGCGACGCAGCAGGTCACCTTCTTTGCCGTTGGGATGTGGAGGAACTCGTTGGGGCCGTGGGCGTTGGTGTGGGGGCCGAGGACTCCGGTGATTAGGAATTGCGATTGCGGGAAGCGCTCGCCGAGCATCCCCATGAAGGGAATCGTGCCGCCTTCGCCCATGTAGGCGGTCGGTTTGCCGAAGTAGTCATTCGAGGCCGCGTCGAGGCTGCGCTCGAGCCACGGCGACAGCTCCGGCGCGTTCCATCCGCTGGCACCCCAGTTGGATTGAAACGTCACCCTGCATCCGTAGGGCGGATCGCTTTCCAGAATGCTCTTGAGCTTTCGCGCCGCGACTTTTGGATCGACCGTGGGCGGCAGCCTGAGCGATAGACTGACCGCGGTGCCGGGACGCAGCACGTTGCCGGCGTTGCCGGTCGGAGGCAGACCGTCGGCGCCGATGATCGAGAGCGCGGGACGCCATGCGCGGTTGAGGATCAGCTCCGTCGGATCGCTGATGACGGGACGCGCGCGATCGACGAACGGGAACTTGGTGCTCATTTCGTCGCCGATAACCGCGGCCGTGGCTGCGGCCTGCTTGAGGCGCGCGTCCGGGATAGTCGCGTAAAATTCCGGCGCGAGCACCTTGCCGGTGGCCTCGTCCTCGACCCGGCTCAGCAACTGGCGCACGATGCGGAAGCTGTCGGGCACGACGCCGCCGGCGTCGCCCGAGTGGACGCCCTCGGTCAGCACCTCGACCTGGAGCTTGCCGCCGACCAGACCGCGCAGCGAAGTCGTGAGCCAGAGTTGATCGTAGTTGCCGCATCCGGAGTCGAGCGCGATGCACAAGCTCGGCTGCCCGATGCGGGGCGCGAGGTGCGCTATATAATGAGGGAGATCGAAGCTGCCGCTTTCTTCGCAAGCCTCGATGACGACGACGCATCGCGCATGTTTGATCGAGTTCGCCTGCAGCGCACTGATCGCGCCGAGGCACGCGAACATCGCGTAGCCGTCGTCGGCGCTGCCGCGGCCGTACAGCCGATCGCCCTCGCGGACCGGATTCCACGGTCCCAGCCCTTCGCGCCATCCTGACATCTCGGGCTGCTTGTCCATGTGCCCGTAGAGCAGCACGCAATCTTTCGAGTCGCCGGGGATTTCAATCAACAGCAGCGGGGTGCGTCCGTCGAGGCGCACGACCTCGAGCTTCATCCCGCGGATAGGCTGGCGGCGCGCCCACGCCTCGAAGCGCGCGACGACGCGGTCCATGTGGCCGTGCGCTTTCCAGTCGCGATCGAAGGCGACCGACTTGTTGGGGATGCGAATGTACTCGACCAGCTCGGCGACGATGGATTCATCCCAGAGCCGCTCGACGTGAGACCGGATCGCTGACTTGTCCATGACGGAAGCCTACGCGAGATGAGTGGCGATAGGCAAAATGTCGATTCGGGCGCGCGGTTCCAATACAAACGGGAGGGCCGATGGATGCCTCGCGAGCGACCGCAAATCCAAGCGTTCTTTCACATCGCGACTTCCGTCGCTTTCTAGGCGCGGGCTTCCTCGCGATTCTCGCGATCCAGATTCAGTCGGTGGCAGTGAGCTGGCAAATCTACGGCATCGCGCGGACGCCACTGGCGCTCGGTTACGTCGGGCTGTTTCAATTTCTGCCGATGATGGCCTGCACGATACCTGCCGGCCATCTGGCGGACCGCTTCGATCGCAGGCTGATCCTGGCATGCAGTCATCTGTTCTCGGCGATTGCGGCCGGCGGTTTTCTGATGCTGGCGCTGAGCCGGACCACGGTCATCTGGCCGTTCTACGCGGTGCTCACGCTGTTCGGGGCAGCGCGCGCATTTGCGGGGCCGGCCTCGCAATCGTTCGTGCCGCTGCTGGTGCCGCAAGATCAATTTCCGCAGGCGGTTGCGTGGAACTCGTCGGCGTCGCAGGTTGCGGTGATTGCGGGACCGGCGCTTGGCGGCGCGATTTACATTCTCGGGCCGGCGGTGGACTACGCTGTGTGCCTGATGCTGTTCGTGACAATCGCGAGCGTGATTTTCGGCATCCGGAGCCGCGGCGCGCGCTACGAGGAAGAAGCCGATACCACGATGTTCGAGCGGATCACCGCGGGGATTGCGTACGTGTGGCGCAAGCCGCTGATCCTCGGCGCCTTCTCGCTCGATTTGTTCGCAGTGCTGCTGGGAGGCGCGACGGCGCTGCTGCCGGTCTATGCGCGCGACATCCTGCACGTCGGGCCGCTCGGACTCGGCGTGTTGCGCAGCGCGCCGGCGCTCGGCGCGACGATGCTCGGGCTGGCGCTGGGACAGCGTGTGTTGCAGCGGCGGGCGGGGCTCGCGATGTTCGCATGCGTTGCGATTTTCGGAATCGCGACGATCGTTTTCGGATTATCGCGGAACTTCGCGCTCTCGCTCGCGGCGCTGTTCGTGCTCGGCGGCTCAGACATGGTGAGCGTTTACGTGCGCGCCACTCTAACGCAGCTGGCGACGCCGGACGCGATGCGCGGACGGGTGAGCGCGGTCAACCGGCTTTTCGTGGGCGCGTCGAACGAGCTGGGCGAATTCGAATCGGGCGTCACGGCGACGTGGTTCGGCACCGTGCCGGCGGTGGTGATCGGCGGCGTCGGCACGCTGGCGATTGTCGCGGTGTGGTATCGTATGTTTCCGAGCTTGCGCGAAGTGGATCGGCTGTCGGAAGTGACGCCGTGAAAAACAATCATAACCTCTGCTTGTCCGCGAGAGTTTTGCATAGGCGAGTATCCGGGACTTGACGGGAAGCGAAATTTGCGTTATCGTCTCCATCATGAAGACGAAACGCGAAAGCCATCAGCCGAAATTCACGGTACAGATGACATGGCCGCAATTCGAGCGGACGTTCCCTGATGAGGAGTCCTGCAAGAACTATTTGTTCGCGCGGCGCTGGCCGGACGGCGTGAAGTGTCCGCGTTGCGGCAAGAGCGAGAGCGTTTACAAAATCGCGCTGCCGTGGAAGTGGGAATGTTGGAACGCCGAATGCGCCAGCGGCCACGCCTATCGGTTCTCGCTCATCGCGGGGACGATCTTTGAGAACACGAAATACCCTCTGCGCGTGTGGTTTCACGTGCTCTACATGATCGTCACCAGCAAGAAAGGCGTGAGCGCCCTTCAAATCCATCGCACCATCGGCTCCGGCTCTTATAGTACGGCCTTCTATATGTGCCATCGGCTCCGCGCCGCGATGAACGATCCGGAGTTCCGGCAATTGCTGGGGATCGTCGAAGTTGACGAAACCTACATGGGCGGCAAAAACAAGAACCGCCATCGGAGCAAATGGAAGTGGGACGGGCGCGGTACGGTTGGCAAGACTCCAGTGGTCGGCGCGATTTCCCGCAAAGGAAATGTGGTCTGTCAGATGATCGAGAACGCCGACAAACCAACGCTGGACGGGTTCGTGCGGAAAGTGGTGAGCGATAAGGTTGATCTGATCGCCACCGATGAAGCCTACGGCTACAAGGATTTGGTCCCCATGTATCCGCACCAATTCGTCCGCCACAGTCGGGGCGAATACGTGCGCGGAAACGTCCATACGGCGCATATCGACAACTTTTGGAGTTTGCTCAAGCGCGGAATCGTCGGTACCTACCACAACGTGAGCAAAAAGTATCTGCCGCTGTATCTGGCGGAGTTTACTTTCCGCTTCAACAATCGCCACGAACACGACATCTTTGGCAAGGCGATAGGAGGGTGCTGAGACACGAACACTGGCGAATGTCTCAGCTATCTGAGAACGTCGCCAGCGAGCCTTTACAGTTGTCTTTTTCATTTGTGCGCGACGAGAAAGAGCAGCAACCAAAATAGGCATGCGCCTCCGAAACAGAGCACTGCGGGCACTACGATTGTCTTATCGATCCACTGTCGGGGAAGAGAGATGGGAAGTTGACCCTCGCCATAGCGAGCGAAGTAGCTTGAAGCAAACCATGCTGTTGAAGCAACGTCGAGCGTGTTTTTCGGGGGAACGCGAAGAAAGGAATCTCTGAGATCCATATAGATGCGATCTCGTTTCACCAACGGTTTCATTAGTTGGACGATTCGCGGCCCGAACTTCTCTGAGTACTCAATACTGCGGCGCGCTGCTTCGGCGGATTCGACAGCGGTCCTGGTAAATTGTGGCAGATTCGAGCGGGCCAGCACTGACCAGTCTTCAAGTTCCTTAGCCATTTTCCATGCGATACGTCGGAGCGACAATTCGGTGGCCACGCGGCGCGAAAGTGAGATGCCCACGCTCCCTACTAAAGCTAGAGGAATATAGACAGCGATGCTCGGCGGTTGAACGCCAGAAGGCGACCAGCCGATCGCGACTGCGAACGCACCTGCCGCCACCGAAAGCATAGCCAACCCCAACCAACGGTTATTCGGAACGACCATCGGCAACGCTATTTCGGCCAATCCGAATGCGATCCAAAACGCGGGGCTATCGATGAGGGAAGACGATCCCATGTTGATGTTGAAGATACCGGAGCGGTGTTGTATCCGTCAACATCCGGATACTCGCCTTTGCATAGCTTGGCGATTCAAGCCCTGAAAGCTCGACCTGCCAGGAACAAATAAGTGAAAACGAAACGCCGGGACTCGAACCGCCGTTGACTCCCTAACAGGCGTTAGATAGGTTTTCGACAAGACAGTGCGAGGCGTTTCTAAAAGTTCGGGCGGACGGGCGAGCGCGAAAGTCGTTGACCTGCGGCGGCCTACTGACACGCGGGATCGCGTGTTGCAGGTGGCGCAGGTGTTGTTTGCCGAGCGCGGATATCGCGGCACCAGCTTGCGCGATATCGCCAAGCGGATCGGAATCAAGGCGCCCTCGCTGTTGCATCATTTTCCGTCGAAGCAGCAGCTCTACCTCGCGGTGCTCGACAAGATGTTTGAGAGTCTCGAGGATGCGGCCAACGCGATCGCGTGGGGGCGCGAGAGCCGGCAGGAGCGGATGCGCCAGGCGGTCGGCGACACGATCGATTTTATCGCGAGCCATCAGGATTTCGTGCGAATCATGTGGAAGGAGATGGCCGACGAAAGCGGGGTCGGGCGGCAGGTTCTGAAGCGGCGGCTGCCGCCGCTGTTTTCCACCGCCGTGAATTTTATTTTCCGCGGACAGCGCGACGGCGAGTTCCGCGCCGAAGTCGATCCGCTGCATTTCATGTGGAGCCTCAACTCGATCACCATAGGCTACTTCACCACGGCGACAATGCTCCGGCGGCTGTGGGGCATGAACCTGCTCGAGCCGGCGATGATCGAGCGGCGCAAGCGCGAAGTGATCGACATGGTCGAGCGCACGTTGTTCACGACAGTGCAGGAGCCGTCGGGACAGTAAGCAGCGATTTTTTTGCGAACGAGGTAAAGAACGGAACCCTAACCCCTGGCCCCTTCCCCGGAAGGAATGGGGAAGGGGAAACGGAGTCGAGGATCACGCTGTCCTATCCCCCCGACCCCCTTTCCATGATGGAAAGGGGGAGCAGAAGGCAGAGAGCGGATTCGAGGTTCACGGTACCCTGATTCGGGATGAAAAGGGGGAGCAGAAGGCAGAGAGCGGATTCGAGGTTCACGGTACCCTGATTCGGGATGAAAAGGGAGCAGATAGAACCTAAGGAGAGAATTGGGCCTATGAAGTTGGGAACTTTTTATGAGCATCAGCTGCCGCGGCCGTGGCAAGCGGGATCGGAGCTGAAGCTGTTCAAGGACGCGCTCGACCAGGTCGAACTGGCGGACAAGCTCGGCATCGACCACATGTGGGAAGTCGAGCATCACTTTCTCGAGGAATACGCGCATTCGTCGGCGCCCGAAATTTTTCTGGCGGCTGCCAGTCAGCGCACGAAGCAGATTCGGCTCGGCCACGGAATCACGCTGCTGCCGCCGGGGTACAATCATCCGGCGCGGGTGGCGGAACGGATCGCGACGCTCGATTTGGTGAGCGGCGGACGGGTCGAGTTCGGAACCGGCGAGTCGTCGGCGGAGTTGGAGCTCGGGGGATTCAACATTCCGCGCGCGGATAAGCGCGCGATGTGGCAGGAGTCGCTCGGCGCGATCGCGCGGATGTTCGTCGAGGATCCGTTTCTCGGGCATGAGGGCAAGTTCTTCTCGATGCCGGTGCGCAACGTGGTGCCGAAGCCGGTACAGAAACCGCATCCGCCGCTGTGGGTCGCATGCTCGCGGCGCGAGACGATTCATCTGGCGGCCAAGCTCGGAATCGGCGCGTTGACGTTCGCGTTCGTGTCACCGGACGAGGCGCGGCAGTGGGTCAACGACTACTACACGACGCTCGAGAACGAGTGCGAGCCGATCGGATACGCGATCAACGCGAACATCGCGATCGTCACCGGCTTCATGTGCGACGAGAACGCGGAGCTGGCGCACAAGATGGGCGACGAGGGGCTGAAGTTTTTTTCGTACGCGCTCGGTCATCACTATGCGTTCGGAAAGCACGAGCCGGGCAAGACCAATATCTGGAACAATTTCAAAGCCAGCCCGTTCACCTTGCCGGGCATGGACGCCAATTCATGCGTGGGATCGCCCGACCAGATTCGGACGCGGCTGCGCGAATTCGAGGAAGCCGGCGTGGACCAGGTCGTGTTCATCTCGCAGGCGGGCAACAACAAGCACGAGGACATCTGCTCGTCGCTCAACCTGTTCGGCGAGAAGGTGATGCCGGAGTTCAAGGAGCGCGAGCAAAAGCGCGCGCATCAGAAAGCCGAGCGCATGGCGCCGATCCTGGCGAAGGCGATGAAGCGCAAACCCGAGCCGAAGATTCCCAGGCGTGACGGACCCACCGTCGTGCAGGCCGGGATGCTCGTATAACGGCGCGGGAGAGGAGCGCGCGCGGCGCGCGATTTCAAGCGACCGGAATCGGCTTCGCATGGAGCGAAGCTGTCCGAGGATCTTCCTCCCCTCGCGTTGCTCGGGTCGTCAGAATGACAAAAGAGGGCGGCCTCTGATTTTCGCGCCTCAGCCTTTGACCGGACTCGTCGGCGCGGGTCCGACCCGGGTGAACTTCACTGGGAATCCGCTGCAATCGCCCGGGGTGACGAGTTCTTCGCGGAAATTGCTCGCGTCACTCACGACGATTCGCGCGTTCACCCAGCGTGCGCCCTGGAATCCGTGGTCGGCGCAAATCTGATCGGCCCGCACGATCCCCGGCACGTTCGGATCGAGTGTACCTTTCCACACGACCTGGCCCGCGGGAATATTTTTGTTGCCGTCAATCAGCGTCGCGACGTAATTGCGGCCGCGCAACATCTGGTCGAGACCGATCACCACTCGCAGCGGGCCGCCCGGATACGTCGCCATCCAGTTTCCATTGAGCAGCCGCGCAACGTTCATCGGAGGCGGAGGCGGCTGTACGGGAACGTTCGGAACCACCGGCACCGATTCCGACGCGGCGTACTGGAACGACTGCGAGTTGCAGGACGAAGCGACGCACGCGAGCAAAAATGCGAGCGACCCAATTGCGGTGGGTGAAGTTACTGAACGGCGGCGGAGCGGACGCGGCATAGATTCCTCCAGCGGACGGATGGTCGAGTATAGACTTAGCTGCGGCGCAGCGCAGCATAGCCGCAGCGGGCGAGGGAAGCCGGTAGCGGGTTCGGGCGTCAGTTAAATGAGCCGGTAGGCGCGGGCGACGTTCTCGCCGAGGATGCCGCGGCGTCCCGACTCCTTCATCGGCGCGATCATTCCCTTCAGCTCCTCGAGATAGTTTCCCGGATGATCGGGATGCGGATAGTCAGTCGCCCAGAAAAACTTGTCCTCGCCGACAATCTGCATCATTGCCGCAATGGTACGTTCGTCAGGATCGGCCGAGATGTAACACTGGCGCTTGAAGTAGTACGACGGCTTCTGCTTGAGCCGAACCGTCGCGCCGAGCGTGGTGCCGTTGAAGATAGCGTCGCCGCGATCGAGGAAGTAGCCGATCCATCCGGCCTGCGACTCGAGCACTACGACCTGCAATTTCGGAAAGCGGTCGAAGACGCCCAACTGGAAGAAGGTGCCGAAGGCGTGCTGAACGCCCTGGCCCGCGAACAGATCGTAATACCACGCGGCCCAGCCGAAGTTGTCGTAGCGGTGGTGGATGCCGAAGCTGGCGGGCTCGAAGGTCGGATGAATCGCGAGCGGGACGCCGAGATCCTGCGCCGCGGCGAAGACGGCGTCGTGACGCGGGTCGCCGTGCGGAACGCGCGTGATGGTGAACGGGCAGACGAAGGCGCCCTTGCATCCGTCCTTGACGGCGCGCTCGAGCTCGCGCGCCGCTTCGGCCGGATCGCCGAGCGACAGATGCGCAATCGGGATCAGCCGTCCGCCCGAGTCGCGGCAGAAGTCCGCGATCCAGCGGTTGTAGGCTTTGCAGTAGGCGGCCGAAAGTTCGGCGTCGAAAAGTTCGGCCTCCCACAGCAGCCCGATAGTTGGATAGAGCACCGATTTCGCCATCCCCTCCCGGTCGAGCAGTTCGAGCCGCTCCTTCATCACCATGGTTCCGAACGCGGCGCCCTTGAGGTAGGTGTTCTCGGGCTTCGGCGCGAGCATCCGCACCTGCTCGGGGCTGGTGTCACCGCGCATCGCACTCTCGCGCAGCTTGCGCGCGTCCTCGACCTTCTTGCCCATGCCGCCGAGCGAGCCGAGCAGGCCGGGCGCGGTCATCTTGGCGCGTTTGCGATCTATCTCGAGGTACTCGAAGCCGTCGTCGCCGACCCGGATGCGCATCGCGCGCTCGCGATACTTCGGGTCGAGGTACTTCTCCCAGAGGTCGGGAGGTTCGAGGATGTGTCCGTCGCAATCGATAATCAGTTCTTCGGTCTTCATAATAGCTACTCCGCAATAGTCACTGACTAATCAGAAAATGGCGAGGGGGTTTACCGGCGATGCGGTGCCGCGCTCGAGGATCAGCGGCGCCATCGAGAACATGAACTGGTTGCGCCCGAGCCGGGCGCACGTCGAGGACACCGCGTCGAGGTCGGCGTTGTCGATCAGATGTATGCCCATCGCGACCAGGGTGCCGACGTGAATCGGCAGCGGAATGCCGTCGTAGCCGCTGGGCGCGACGTCGCTGACGGCATCGCAGCCGAGAACGGCGATGCGCCGCTCGTGCAGCCAGGGCAGGCACGCAGCGTCGAGGCCGGGGAGTCCGACGCGTATGGGATCCCATCCGCCCTTGACCTTGCGCATTGCGGCCCGGCCGGTGCGAATCATCAGCACGTCGCCTTCTTCGACGCGAACCTTTTGCGCTTTCTCGGCGGCATCGAGATCCTTCGGCAGGATCTTTTCACGCGGTTCCATCCAGTCGATCTTTTTGAGGCGAGCGATGTCGAGCAGGACGCCGCGGCTGACGATGCCGTCGCGGGTGACGTTGATCGCGCACTTCTTCGCGCCGTGCGATCCTACCTCGCTGGCGTCGAAGCCGTTGTACATTTTGTTATTCCAGAAAACGTGACAGAGCGCGTCGATATGAGTATTCGCCATTCCATGCGGCGCGATCGCGAAGTAGTCGCCGGCATAGGGCAGCGGCTCGTCGCGCGAGTCGTGGCCCGCCTGCACCATCAGGTGAGTCACCGGACTGGGATTGTCGGGCGCGGCGATGGTCGCGAGCGGCAGCGCCATCGAGACGCTCTCGCCGGTCTGCACCAGGCGGGCGGCGGCCGCGCGCTTTTGATTGGTGATGAAGTTGAGCGCGCCGCGCTGGTCTTCCTTGCCCCAGCGTCCCCAATTGCTCAGCTTCTCGAACATTCCTTTCACGTCCGAAGGCGTCAGCCTATCCGCCATGATAATCTCTCCCGAAGAGCAGGGTGACTGGAAATTCCGTATAGCACGCCCGGCGGCGACCCTGTCAATTTGAACGATCGGTATGTGTCCGCAGGAGTGACCCTTGGGCAACGAGTACATCGAAGCGGCGCGCGTGTTTCACGAGATCACCAAGCATTCGTACACCAGCGTGCGTTCGTCGCCGCACTTTCTCGACTGGGACAACAAGCCTCTGCCATACAAGATTTATCCCGGCGCCGCATCGGTCGCTCTGCCGCGCGATTTGAATCTGTCTTCGACGCCGACGCTGGCGGCGCTGTCGTCGTACGTGCCGGCGGATTTTTCCGCGCCCATCGACATCGCTGCACTTACCCGCATTTTATTTTGTGCCGATGGGCTGACGCGGCAGAAGAGGGTCGGCGGAGACGACTATCACTTCCGCGCCGCGGCGTCGGCCGGCGCGCTGTATCCAATCGAGATTTACGTGGCCGCGAACGATGCGGACGGCCTCGAGACCGGCCTCTATCATTTTTCGCCGGCGGATCTGCGGATGACCGGACTGCGGCGCGGCGATTGGCGCGGGTTCATCGCCGACGCGGCGGCGAAGCGTCCTTCGATTCTGCATGCGCGGGCGGTGATCGCGATGTCGGCGATTTACTGGCGCAGCGAATGGAAGTATCGCGCGCGGGCATATCGCTATTGCTATTGGGACGCCGGAACCATCCTCGCCAATCTGCTGGCAGCGGCGGCGGCCGAGGAAATTTCGGCCGAGGTGATCACCGCGTTCGAGGATCCCGCGCTCGAGACCTTGCTCGGCATCGACACCGAGCGCGAGGGCATGATCGCGCTGGTCGCGCTCGGACGCACCGACCAACCGGCGGCGCCGTCGCCCGCGGTCGAGCCGTTGACGCTGGAGACGATCCCGCTTTCCGCCGATGAGGTCGCCTATCCTGACCTGGTCAAGATCCATCGCGAGTCGCGGCTGGTCTCGATCGACGAGGTTGCGGCAGTGGCCGGCGCGAAGCTGGATTCGGCTCCATCGCGGTCGGGCGCGAACACGCTTCATCTCGAAACCATCACGTCCGAAGAATCGACCGGACTGGGCGAAACGATTTTGCGGCGCGGCTCATCGCGGGCGTTTGCGCAGGAAGCGATCGCCGCCGAGGAACTCGCGACCATCATGGCCGCCTCGAGCGAGCATCCGCAGGCCGACTTTCCGCCGCTGACCGACACTTATCTGATTGTCAATGCGGCGACCGGGATGGAATCGGGCGCGTACTACTACCACCGTGATGCGCGCGCGTTCGAGTTGCTGAAGGGCGGCAACTTCCGCGGCGAGGCGGGGTACCTGTGCCTCGAGCAGCCGCTCGGCATGGATTGCGCCGCGCTCATCGTTTATATGGCCGATCTCGAGCGCGCGCTGCGAGCGTTCGGAAATCGCGGCTACGGCGATGCGCATCTCGAGGCCGGGATTCTCGGCGGCCGCGCCTATCTTGCGGCGTATTCGCTCGGCCGCGGCGCGACCGGACTCACGTTCTACGACGACGACACGACGAAATTTTTCGAACCGCACGCGGCAGGGAAAAGTCCCTTACTGATGGTGGCGCTTGGAATTCCGCGCGCGCGAATGAAATCGTAAAGCGGCGTGCGCTCGAACTGCTGAAACGAGTGCTCTTCCGCGGGATGAAGTATTTTGGGCAGCGGCGTCCCTTCCATAGACGGCGCCCTGGATGTTAACGTCCGCTGACTCTTTTCCCGAGACGGTCCCGAAAAATGCGCGAGGTCAGCGTCGGTGAAAACCTCGATCAGTACAATTTGATCGAGGTGATCGCGCGCAGCGGGATGGCGTCAATCTTCAAGGCCGTCGATCAACTCGACGGCAAGACTGTCGCGATCAAAGTTCCCTACATGCAGTTCGAGAGCGACGTGATCTTCTACGGCCGCTTTCAGCGTGAGGAAGAAGTCGGCCGCCGCCTCGACCATCCCGGCATCGTTAAGGTGCTCACGCCGATAAAGAAAAGCCGCATGTACATCGCGATGGAATTCATCGAGGGCGACTCGCTGCGGTCGATGATGCGGCAATCAGGGCTGCCGGTCGAAAGGGCGCTGGAACTCGCCCGGCAGTTGGCGGAGAC
Organism: uncultured delta proteobacterium; assembly: GCA_963717005.1. Lineage (GTDB taxonomy): Bacteria > Desulfobacterota > Binatia > Binatales > Binataceae > Binatus. Next base: position 540,384 of record OY970324.1, on the reverse strand, counting down.
GCTGGTGTACATGCACGGCGAAGGCGTGGTGCATCGCGATTTGAAGCCAGAAAACATTTTGGTGACGGCCGCAGGCCAGACCAAGATCATGGATTTCGGAATTGCGCTCGACGAATCGGCCCGGCGGCTGACATGGTCCGGCTTGTCGTCAACCATCGGGACGCCCGACTACATGGCGCCCGAGCAGGTCAGCGGCCGGCGCGGCGATGTCCGCACTGACATATATTCGCTGGGCACGATTCTCTACGAAATGCTGACCGGCCATCTGCCGTACTCGGGTCCCAACGTTTACAACATGATGCGCGCGAAGACCGCGGAAGACCCGCAGCCGCCGAACGCGTTTAAGCCGGATCTCGATCCGCATCTCGAGGAGATCGTGCTGCACGCGATCGAGCGCAATCCGCGCGACCGCTACGCGAGCGCGGGCCAGATGCTCGAAGACCTGCGCGATCCGTCGCGCGTGGTGGCGCAGAATCGCGCCGAACGTCTCCATCCACGCAGCCTCGCGATGCAGAATATGCGGCGCAGGCTGGGGTACGTGATGTTTTTTGTGTCGCTCATGGGAGCTTTTTTGTTTTTGATCTGGCTTGCAAACCGTTACCCGGCGGCGAAAGGACCACCGCGCCGGTCATATCGAGGGCAGACGAGATGATGCCGAGACGATCGCAACTCGGATTTGCCGCTGCGATTTTCGCGGCGCCGGCACTGTTCTCGTTTCCGATGGTCGCACACGCGCAGACCGCCGCGTCATCGCCGCCGCTGGACAATTCGTTGAACCTTGCCTGGCTGCTGATCGCCGGCTTCCTCGTGATGTTCATGCAGCTCGGATTCGCGATGGTCGAGACCGGCTTTACCCGCTCCAAGAACGCCGTCAACACGATGGCGATGAACCTGATCATCTACCCCATCGGCATCATCGGGTTCTGGCTAACCGGCTACAGCTTCATGATGGGCGGCGTCGCGCACTGGCCCTCGCTCGGGATGGCCGCGATCGGGCATCACGAGTTGTCGATCACGATCGGCGCACGTTCGTACGGGATACTTGGCTTCAGCAAGTTCGCGCTACTCAACGTCAGCCGCGATCCGGCCAGCCTCGGCATGTTTCTGTTCTCGCTGGTGTTCATGGACACCGCCGCGACCATTCCGACCGGCGCGATGGCCGAGCGCTGGCGGTTCAAAGCTTTTTTCATCTACGGACTGTTCATGTCGATGTTCCTGTATCCGCTCTACGGCAACTGGGTGTGGGGCGGAGGATGGCTCTCGCAACTGGGCGTCAACCTGGGACTCGGCCACGGTCATCTCGATTTCGCGGGATCGTCGGTCGTGCACATGACGGGCGGAGTGACGGCGCTGGCCGGCGCGTACATGATCGGTCCGCGTATCGGAAAATTCCGGCGCGACGGCGTAATCGGCGCGTTGCCCGGCCACAACCTGCCGATGGCCGTCAGCGGAACGTTGATTCTCGCGTTCGGATGGTTCGGCTTCAACTGCGGTTCAACGCTCGCCGCATCCGATCCGCGAATCGCAATCATCGCGGTGAACACGATGCTCGCGTCTGCCGCCGGCGCACTCTCGTCGCTGCTCTACCTGTGGCATCGCTACAACAAACCCGACATTGCGATGGCCTGCAACGGCTTGCTGGGCGGACTGGTCGCAATCACGGCGCCGTGCGCATTCGTAGAGCCCGCGGCGGCGGTCTTAATCGGCACAGTGGCGGGACTGCTGGTCGTGTGGGCGGTGCTGGAACTCGAGCGGCGCTTTCGTATCGACGATCCCGTCGGCGCCATCGCGGTCCACGGCGTGTGCGGAATATGGGGCGCGCTCGCCCTCGGCCTGCTGGCCGACGGCACCTACGGCGACGGCTGGAACAGCGTCGCGGGACCGGTGACCGGCTTGCTCTACGGCAACGTCGGCCAATTTTTCGCGCAGTTGATCGGCGTGACCGTGAACCTCGTCGTGGTCTTCGGGCTGTCGATCCTGTTCTTCAAAATGGTCGAGCGCATCGTCGGCAACCGCGTGCTGGTGGAAGTGGAATGGTCGGGGCTCGATGCGCTAGAGATGGGGAGCGACGCGTACCCGCATTCGTAGCAAACGTTTGCAATCACGCGAGGAGTCATAGCGATGCCATACAGCGACATTCTTTACGACAAGCGCGACAGTGTCGCGACCATCACGATCAATCGGCCGCATGCGATGAACGCCGCGACCATCAAGACTTACGATGAGATGATCGATGCCTTGCGCGACGCCGAGGCCGACGACAGCGTGCGGGTCGTCGTGCTGACGGGCGCGGGTCGCGCGTTCTGCGCTGGCGACGACGTCAAGGAGATTTTTCTCAACCCCGAGTTTCGCGACGCCAAGCCTGCCCAGCGCAAGCTGGTCGAGGAATGGCGCGAGCATCGTCCGGTCGCGCTCGACTTACTGGTCACCTATCCGAAGCCGACGATTGCGTCGGTCAATGGCGCCGCCGTCGGCTACGGCTGCGACATCGCACTGATGTGCGACATGCGCGTGTGTTCCGACCAGGCGCGCTTCGGCGAAGTTTTCATTCGCCGCGGATTGATTCCTGAAGCGGGCGGATTGCTCGTGCTGCCGCGTCTGGTCGGACTGGCGCGCGCGTACGAACTGATCCTGAGCGGCGACATAATCGACGCGGCCGAAGCCGAGCGAATCGGGATGGTGAACAAAGTCGTGCCGCACGCGCAGCTTGGCGAAGCGACCGCGGCGTTCGCGAAAAAAATCGCGGCGCAAGCCCCGCTCGCGCAACGCCTGGCGAAGGAAGCATTGCGCGTCGGTTTGAATCTGAATCTGCCGTACTTTTTCGACTACCAGCGACACGGACAGCACCTGATGCTCACGTCGAAAGATCATCTCGAAGGCGCGAAGTCGTTCGTCGAAAAGCGCCCCGCAAACTTCAAAGGCGAGTAGCGCGCGCGGATTACGCACGTAACCGCAAAGGCTGACGAACCTCGGCAAGCAGTCTTGCATGCCTAAACGCTCATCACGAGCGTAGGCATTTTGCAGGATTGCCCTATCTTTCATCGGCCTAGCGGCAGCGTACTTAATAAACAGTTGTTTTATTTATCTTGTGCCTTACAAACACTTGACACAATTTTGCTTTCCTTCTATCTTCATCGACTCGCGACGAGGATAACCTTATGAAATTCGGCGGAGATTCCCCCGAACTCGATGCTATTGACCTGCAGATTATCGCCCTGCTGCAGGAGCACGGCAGGATTCCGCTGGTCAAGCTCGGCGAGCAAGTCGGGCTCTCCGCGCCCTCGGTCAACGAGCGCGTCAAGAAGCTCGAAGATGGCGGCGTCATTATCGGCTATCACGCCACCGTCGATGCGACGCGGCTCGGCAAGGACGTCACTGCGTTCATCGGCGTGTCGATCTTGCATCCGAAAACAATTTCGCTGTTCGAGGAATCCGTCGCCCTGCTCGACGACGTACTCGAATGCCACCACGTCACCGGCCAGCACACGCTCATGCTGAAAGTCAAAACCGAGAACACTTCGTCGCTCGAGCGGCTCATCAGTGCGATCCGCTCGATCGAGGGAGTGGCGCGAACGGAGACGATGGTGGTGCTGTCAACGCATACCGAGCGCGGCTTGATTTCGCCGCACACCAATGGCGACTCGAGCGAGCCGACCAACGGCCGGCGCCATCGCCACGCTTCCGCGAAATCCGCGCCCCCGGATCCAAGGCGGGTGTCATGATGCATAACTACCGAAGCGTTCCGAAAAAGCAGGGCCTCTACGATCCCGCCCACGAGCATGACGCGTGCGGCGTCGGCTTCGTCGTCAATATCAAGGGCGAGCGCTCGCACGAGATCGTGACCAAGGGCTTGCAGGTGCTCGACAACCTGACTCATCGCGGCGCGTGCGGATGCGATCCGCGGACGGGCGACGGCGCGGGAATCCTGCTACAGATTCCACACGAGTTTTTTGCGGCCGAAGCGGTGCGGCTCGGATTCAAACTGCCGGCGGCGGGAGAATACGGTGTCGGCCAGGTCTTTCTGCCGCTGGACGCGGTCAAGCGCAGGGAATGCGAGGACGCATTCGAGCGAATCGTCAACGCGGAAGGGCAGCAGATCCTCGGATGGCGCGACGTGCCGGTGGTCGAATCGGCCTGCGGCGATATCGCGCGGCGCGGGATGCCTGCGATTCGCCAGGTTTTCATCGCGCGCAGTCCGGAGGTCAAGGGCGCCGAGGCGTTCGAGCGCAAGCTCTATGTGATCCGCAAGCGCGCAATGACCGAGGCGGAACAACTCGGTCTGTTCGATCCGGAATTGTTTTATTTCTGCAGCCTCTCGGCGCTGACCGTGGTGTACAAGGGTCAGCTGATCTCGACGCAACTGCCGGAGTTCTTCCCGGATTTGTTGAACGACGCGTTCAAGAGCGCGCTCGCGATGGTGCATCAGCGATTTTCGACCAACACCTTCCCGAGCTGGGACCGTGCGCATCCGTACCGCTTCATGTCGCACAACGGCGAGATCAACACGCTGCGCGGCAATATCAACTGGATGGTGGCGCGCGAGAAACTTTTTTCTTCGCCGCTGTTCGGCGACGACATCAAAAAGCTGTTGCCGATAGTCGAGCCCAACGGCAGCGACTCGGCGACTTTCGACAACTGCCTCGAGCTGCTGATTCGCACCGGCCGCTCGATCCCGCATGCGGTGATGATGATGATTCCGGAAGCGTGGCAGAACGACCGGCAGATGAGCGACAGCAAGCGCGCGTTCTACGATTTTCATTCGTGCATGATGGAGCCGTGGGACGGTCCCGCGTCGATCGCGTTCACCGACGGAATCCGAATCGGCGCGGTGCTCGATCGCAACGGCTTGCGCCCGTCGCGCTACACGGTGACCAAGGACGGACTGGTGGTGATGGCGTCCGAGACGGGGGTGCTGGACATCGCGCCGGAGAACGTCGCGCACAAGGGGCGGCTGCAACCCGGCAGAATGTTTCTCATCGACACCGCGCTCGGCAGAATCGTGCAGGACGAAGAGATCAAGGAGTCGATCGCGGCGCGGCAGCCGTATCGACAATGGCTCGACGCGAGCCTGGTCACGCTCGAGTCGATCCCCGAGGCGAGCGGCGCGCCGCCGGTTGAGTATTTCGACGCCGACGAGTTGCTCAAGCAACAGCAATCGTTCGGCTACACGATTGAGGATCTCAAAATGATCCTCGCGCCGATGGCGACGAACGGGCAGGAGCCGGTCGGCTCGATGGGCACCGACACGCCGCTCGCGGTGCTCTCGAACAAATCGCAGCTGCTTTACAACTACTTCAAGCAGTTGTTCGCGCAGGTGACGAATCCGCCGATCGATCCGATTCGCGAGGAGCTGGTGACCTCGACCGCGACGACGATTGGCGCCGAGGACAATCTGTTCGAGGAGTCGCCGCGCCATTGCCGCCAGCTTCAACTGAAGCAGCCGATTCTGACCAACGAAGAACTCGAGCGGATCAAACGGCTCGACGTTGAAGGTCTGCGCACGATCACGCTGCCGACGCTCTACCGCGTCGCGGACGGTGAAGCCGGGCTTCGCGCGGCGCTTGACGCGCTCTGTAAGGGCGCGTCCGACGCGATCGAATCGGGCTACACGATAGTCGTGCTCTCTGATCGCGGAGTGAATGCGGACCACGCGGCGATTCCCGCGCTGCTCGCGACCGCCGCCGTGCATCATCATCTGATTCGCGAAGGGACGCGCACGCGCGCCGGCCTCGTCGTCGAGTCGGGCGAGCCGCGCGAGGCGATGCATTTCTGCCTGCTGGTCGGTTACGGCGCGGGCGCGGTGAATCCGTATCTCGCGTACGCGACGATGGCCGGGATGATTCGCGACGGCCAGCTCCGCGACATCGACGAGGACACCGCGGTTCACAACTTCGTCAAAGCCGTCGGCAAGAGCATTACGAAAGTCGCGTCGAAAATGGGGATATCGACCACGCAAAGTTATCGCGGCGCCCAGATCTTCGAGGCGATCGGTCTGGCGCAGGACGTGATCGACCGGTACTTCACCTGGACGCCGTCGCGCGTGGCCGGCATCGGGCTCGACGCGATCGCGCGCGAAACTGCCGAGCGTCACTCTTACGCGTTCAAGGTGGCGGCGAACCTCGACGGCAATCTCGACGTTGGCGGCCAGTATCAGTGGCGCCGCGCCGGCGAGTTTCATATGTACAACCCGAACACGATCGCGCGCTTGCAGCATTCCGTGCGCTCGGGAAGTTTTCGGCTGTTCAAGGAATACACCAAGGCGGTGGACGAGCAGAGTCGCTCGCTCGCCACGCTGCGATCGCTGCTGAAGTTCAATTCCATCCGGCCGGCGGTGCCGCTGGAGGAAGTCGAGCCCGCCTCTGAGATCGTCAAACGCTTCAAGACCGGCGCGATGTCGTTCGGCTCGATCGGCAAGGAGGCGCATGAAAATCTCGCCATCGCTATGAACCGGATCGGCGGCAAAAGCAACACCGGCGAAGGTGGCGAAGATCCGGCGCGCTTCGTGCGCGATGCGAACGGCGATTTCCGTCGCAGCGCGATCAAGCAGGTGGCGTCGGCGCGCTTCGGCGTCACCAGTCACTACCTCGTCAACGCCGACGAATTGCAAATCAAGATGGCGCAGGGCGCCAAGCCGGGCGAAGGCGGCCAGCTTCCCGGACACAAGGTGGACGACTTCATCGCGAAGATTCGCTACTCGACGCCGGGCGTTGGCCTGATCTCTCCGCCGCCGCATCACGACATCTATTCGATCGAAGATCTCGCGCAGCTCATCCACGATCTGAAGAATTCAAACAATCGCGCGCGCATCAGCGTGAAGCTTGTCGCGGAAGTCGGCGTCGGCACGATCGCGGCGGGAGTCGCGAAGGCCAAGGCCGACGTCGTGTTGATCAGCGGCTACGACGGCGGCACGGGCGCGTCGCCGTTGCAGTCGATCAAGCACGCGGGAATTCCCTGGGAGCTCGGACTCGCCGAGACCCAGCAGACGCTGGTGATGAACGGTCTGCGCGGACGCATCAACGTCGAGACCGATGGCCAGCTCAAGACCGGACGTGACGTCGCCGTTGCCGCGCTGCTGGGCGCCGAGGAATTCGGTTTTGCGAGCGCCGCGCTGGTCGCGTCGGGATGCATCATGATGCGCGTTTGCCATCTCAACACCTGCCCGGTCGGCATCGCGACGCAGGATCCGGTGCTGCGCGCGAAGTTCGCGGGCAAGCCTGAGCACGTCGTGAACTTCATGATGTTCATCGCGGACGAACTGCGCGAATACATGGCGCAGTTGGGTTTCCGCACGGTTGCGGAAATGGTCGGCCACGTCGAATGTCTGGATGCCAAGGAGGCGATCGCGCATTGGAAAGCGCGCCACGTCGATCTGGCGAACATTCTGCGCCGTCCGGACGTCGGCCCGGACGAGCCGCTGCATTGCGTTGAGCGGCAGGATCACGGCCTCGACCAGGCGCTCGACAATCAGATCATCGAGCTGGCGAAAGACGCGCTCGAGCATCGCAAGCCAGTCGAGATTCATCTTCCGATTCGCAACGTCAACCGTACCGTCAGCACGATGCTGTCGGCGGAAGTGTCGCGGCGCTTCGGCGCGGAGGGATTGCCTCCCTACACCGTTCAGATTCATCTGAAGGGTTCGGCGGGCCAGAGTTTCGGCGCGTGGCTCGCGCCGGGAGTCGCGCTCCATCTCGAGGGCGACGCGAATGACTATTGCGGCAAGGGACTGTCGGGCGGTTTCATGTCGGTGCGTCCGCCCAGGGAAGCGACGTTCAAGGCCGAGGACAACATCATTATCGGCAACGTCGCGCTCTACGGCGCGACCGGCGGCGAGGCGTTCTTCCGCGGCGTCGCCGGCGAGCGATTCGCGGTACGCAACAGCGGCGCGCATGCGGTGGTGGAGGGGGTCGGCGACCATGGATGCGAATACATGACGCGCGGATTAGTCGTCGTGATCGGCAAGACCGGCCGCAACTTCGCCGCCGGCATGAGCGGCGGGGTCGCGTACGTGCTCGACGAAGACGGATCGTTTGCCTCGCGCTGCAATCCCGGAATGGTCGAGCTGGGACCGGTAAATGCATCCGACGAACTCAAGCAGTTGCACGCGCTGATAGTGCGGCATCAACAGTACACGCAGAGCGAGGTCGCGCGGCGAATCCTCGGTAGGTGGGACGACTATGCCAGGAAGTTCGTGCGGGTATTGCCGACTGAGTATCGGATGGTACTCGAGCGGCAGCATCTCAACATGGATTCCGACCTCGCTCGGCTCGCCGCGGTTTAGCCGAGTGAGTAATCGACTGACTAATCAGAATTGACCTGACCGAGAGAGCAGAGCTTAGATGGGCAAAATCACAGGCTTCCTGGAGATCAAACGCGAGACTCCTTCGCGGCGTCCGGTCGGCGAACGCCTGAAGGATTGGCGCGAATTCGATCTCAAGATGCCCGAGGAGAAGCTGCGCGCGCAGGGCGCCCGCTGCATGGATTGCGGGATTCCCTTCTGCCACAAGGGATGCCCGCTCGGAAACATAATCCCCGACTGGAACGATCTCATTTACCGCGGCCGCTGGCGCGAGGCGGTCGAGCGGCTGCACGCGACCAACAATTTTCCCGAATTCACCGGCAGGATCTGTCCGGCACCGTGCGAAGAAGCCTGCGTCCTCAATATCAACAACGATCCCGTAACCATCAAGTTGATCGAGAAGAACATTATCGATCATGCGTGGGCTGAAAAATGGATCGGGCCCGTGCCGCCCGCGCGCAAATCGGGCAAGCGGGTCGCGGTGGTGGGCTCGGGACCGGCGGGGCTGGCATGCGCGCAGCAACTCACACGCGCGGGACATTCGGTGACGCTGTACGAGCGGTCGGATCGCGTGGGCGGATTGCTCACTTACGGGATTCCCGACTTCAAGCTGGAGAAGTGGATGGTCAATCGCCGCGTCGAGCAGATGAAGGCCGAGGGCCTCGAGATTGTCACCAACTGCCGCGTCGGAATCGATATCCACGCTGACGAGATGCGCTCGAAGTACGACGCGATTGTGCTCACAATGGGCGCGACCAAGCCGCGCGACCTGCCGATCCCGGGACGCGAGCTCAAAGGAATCCATTTCGCGATGGAGTTCCTGCCGCAGCAGAACAAGCGCAACTTCGGCGACGCCCTCGACGCGGCCGGCGAAATCAGCGCGAACGGAAAGCGCGTTGTCATTCTGGGCGGCGGCGATACCGGTTCAGATTGCCTCGGCACCTCGAATCGGCAGGGCGCGATCGTCGTGCATCAGTTCGAATTGCTGCCGATGCCGCCGGAAAAACGCACCGACGAAATGCCGTGGCCCGACTGGCCGATGATCATGCGCACCTCGAGCTCGCACGAAGAAGGCGTGCAGCGCGACTGGAGCGTGAACACCAGCAAGTTCTCCGGCGAAAACGGCGCGGTAAAAAAGCTCCACGGCGTGCGTCTCAACTGGAAGCGCGACAACGGCCGGATGGTGATGGAGCAGATTCCCGGCACCGATTTCGAGATCGAGTGCGACCTCGTGCTGCTCGCGCTCGGATTTCTCGGCCCAGAGCCCGATGGCATAATTTCGGAGCTCGGGCTCAAGCTCGATCCGCGCAGCAACGTGCAATGCGAGAGTTACATGTCGAGTGTGCCCGGAGTTTTCGCGGCCGGCGACACGCGTCGCGGGCAATCGCTGGTGGTGTGGGCGATATGGGAAGGACGCGAAGCCGCGCGCGCGGTGGACGCCTACCTGATGGGCGAGACCTTCCTGCCATCGAGTCCCGAGCTCTGATGATTCGCCTGTACGATTATCTGATATCAGGGAACGGCTACAAAGTTCGCCTGCTGCTGACGCAGCTTGGAGTTCCGTTCGAGCGAATCGAACTCGACATTACGAAAGGCGAAACCCGCACGCCGGAGTTTCTGCGCAAATTTCCCAACGGCCGAATCCCCGCCGTCGAACTGGACGACGGCAAACCGCTGTTCGAGTCCAACGCGATCATCTCGTACTTTGCTGAAGACACACCGTTCATGCCGATCGATCGTTTCGAGCGCGCACAGGTTCTTCAGTGGCTGTTTTTCGAACAGTACAGCCACGAACCCTACATCGCGAGCGTTCGCTACCTGGCGATGCATCCCGAGGCGACCGACCCTCGTCGCGCAATCGTCGAAACGATGATGCGACCGCGCGGATACGCCGCGCTCGGCGTGATGGCAGGGCATCTCAAGTCGCGCGAATGGTTCGTCGGCGAGTGCTACTCGATCGCCGATATCGCGCTCTATGCCTATACGCACGTCGCCGGTGAAGGCGGTTTCGATCTGGCGGGTTATCCGGCAATTCGCGCTTGGCTCGAGCGCGTGAAATCGCAGCCTCGCTACATTCCAATCACCAACGGCTGAACCTCAGCGGCGCAGGCCCATCGCGTCGAGCTTGCGGATCACCCACTCGATTCGATCCTCGCCCCAGAACGGTTCGCCTTCCACGATGAACGTCGGCACGCCGAAGACCTTGTCGCGATCGGCCTCGGCAAAGCACGCATCCAGATCGGCGCGCGCGTGGGTGTCCACATAGGGAAGAAATTTCGCGGAATCGAGGCCGACTTCAGCAATGATCGCCGAAATTGCGTCGCGGCTTTCGACATCGAGTTCCTGTTTCCAGAATCGGTCGAACACGCGATCGGAGTAGGGCCGGAACAGTTCATTCTTCGCGGCGTAAAGACCGCCATAGAACGCAAGGCGCGCGCTGAAAATCTTTTTTGGCGGATAAATGACGAGACCGCGCTCCTTCGCGATTCGCCGCGCGTCGATGTACAAATACCGAACCTTGCGCCGGTCGGCATCCTCGCGGTCGAGCGGGCCGTAAACCTTTCGAATGTTCACGCCATAAGGAACGAAGCGCACGCGCACGTTGTGAGATTGCTCGAGGTCGCGGGCCGGCTGCATCGCGAGATACGAGTACGGACTGGTATATGCGAAGTACAATTTGATTTCGTGAATCATCACCGCGACGCCATCGCGAGGAAGTCGGCGAGGTGGATGACTTTGATTGCCGATCGACGACGGCGAAGTTCCGCGGCGATCTGAAATTCGCATCCGGGATTCGCGAGCACGACGTAGTCCGCGCCGGTCGTTACGATATTGTCGGCTTTGCGGCGCGCCAGCTCGCGCGCCATCGCTGGCTCGGTCAAATTGTAGGAGCCGGCCGAACCGCAGCAGAGGTCGGATTCCGTCATCTCGATGATGGTCACGCCCGGAATTGACGCGAGCAACGTTCGCGGCGCCTCGCGCACGCCGAGTCCGTGCGCGAGGTGACAGGCGTCGTGATATGTGACGCTGCATCGAAGTTCGCGCTTCGGCTTCACGGGCGCGTCGAGCAGCAGCGAGCTCAAATCACGAACTCGCGCGGAAACCGCGCGCGCGTCCTCTGCGAATTCCGGATCGTCTTTGAGCAGCCCGCCGTATTCGGCGATTGCCACCGAACATCCCGACGCGGCCGACACGATCGCATCGGCGCCCGAGTTCTTCAGCGCGAGCACGTTGGCGCGAGCGAAATCGAGTGCTCGCGATGCGTTACCCGAATGCAGATCGAGTGCTCCACAGCACGAGGTTGGTTCGAGTTGAACGACGCGATAGCCGGCGGCGGCGAGCAGACGCTCACTGTTGAGGTTTTCTGAATTCGCGAGGACCTGCGCGACGCATCCGTGATGCACGACGACCGTAGCTGCGTTCGCTCGCGAGGCGACGTTTACTTCATTCGCGAGCGGACGCGATCCGGGTTCGAGCAATGGAAGAAGATCCAGCCAATCGCGGCCCGATCGCGGCATGATGGCTCTTAGAGCCGGTCTCGCTCCAAGGCGATCGAGGAGCTTCAAAGGCGCGAGGAGGAGTCGAAGTCGATTCGGATAGGGGAAGATCGCGCTGACGGCGCGCCGTTTGAAGCGATCGGCCAGGCTTCGGCGGTGATTGCGCTCGACGAATGAACGCGCACCTTCGATCAGGCGGCCGTAGTGAACGCCGGACGGGCAGGCGGTCTCGCATCCGCGGCAGCCGAGGCACAAGTCGAGATGGCGCGCGGCGTCGTCGTCGAGCTCGATGCGGCCTTCTGCGAGCGATTTCATCAGATAGATCCGGCCGCGCGGCGAATCCATCTCGGATCGCGTCACGATGTAAGTTGGACACGCTTCGGCGCAGAGCCCGCAATGAACGCAGTCGAACAGCAGGTCGTAATCGCAGACATCGCGAACCGGATTCAAACGCGCGAGCGCGGACTCGGCCATCAGATTCCTCCGACGAAGCATCCGGGGTTGAAGATCCCGGCAGGATCGAAGGCCGCCTTGCACCGGCGCATCAGGGCGAGCGCGCGATCGTTGGGAGCGTCGAAGAATTCGAGCGAATCGCGAACCTCGGGCGCGGCGCCGAGCAATCGAAGATTACCGCGCGCCGAGCGCGCAACCTCACGCCATCGCGCGACAGTTCCGGCAGCGGCGCCGTCCGACTGTGCATCGGCGAGGAATATCTGCGCGACGCCGGAACCTGCGTGAGCGCGGAATTCGGCGCCGCAATTCTCCAGGGCTCGCGCGAGAAGCGCGGGTGGAACTGCGATTTGCGCTGACAGCGGGTAGGAATGAAAATCGATGTCGCGCAACAGTTGGTAACTATGTAGGGCGGAATCGCCATCGAGAATCTCGCCGCTCGCGCCGGTCAGGTCGCGAATCCGTTCGGCCTGGTAGCCAATCTCGGGCGGACTGCCCGAAAAGCCCGCCAGCAGTAGAAATGGCTTCGTGGAATTGAAGGGAGTTGCGAGAGCTGGACTGAGTATATCGAGATTACTCAGTGGCAACGCATCATTGAGTATTGAAGCCGCGGCGAACGCTTCAGTAGCGCGGGCGAAAGGAACCGCGGCGAGACAATATTCAGGCGGAATTGGACGCACTTTGAACGTCGCCTCAGTCAGTATCCCAAGCGTGCCGAAAGAGCCGCCCATCAGCTTCATCAAATCATAGCCGGCGACGTTTTTTACCACGCGGCCGCCACCGTGAACGAGGTTGCCGCCGTGGCCGACGAAGCGAACTCCAATCAGCAGATCGCGCGAGGTGCCCTCGGACAGGCGCAGCGGTCCCGAGTGCGCAGCGCCGATGAGCGAGCCGAGAGTTGTTATCGCCGGGTTGCATGGATCGACGGGAAGTCGTTGGCATGCCGACCCCATCGCGGCATTGAGCGCGCCGACGGTGATCCCGGACTCCGCCACAACTGTCATGTCGTGCGGTTCGTGAGCTGTGACTCGCGCAAGGCGTGTCATGGAAATTCCGAGCGCGACCGGCGAGCGGCGGATTCCTGCGAGCGATCGGGCCGCGCCGATGGCTGCCAGAGCAATCCGATCGGTTTCGCACATGCGAACGAGTTCGCAAATTTCCTCGACCGACGCCGGCTCCACGATCGTATCGGCGGCGCGCGCCTCGCGATTAGTTGGCGCGCGAACATGGCCGGCACCGACGATCGAGTCGAGCCGGTTCGCGAGATCTGAGGACGTAGTGGCGGCCACGTTTTCCGTTGCGGCGGCTAGATCGGCACCTGGCGGCGCGGCGCTGCAACCTCGACGCATGCGCCCGGTTGCGGAATCACTTTGCCGGGGTTCGACCGTTCCAACGGATCGAACACGTGACGCAATTCCGTCATGACCCGAAGATCTTCGGGCGAAAACATCAGTGGCATCTCGCCGATTTTCTCGACGCCGATTCCGTGCTCGCCGGTGAGGCTGCCACCCATCTCGATGCAAGCTTTCAGGATTTCGCGTCCGGCGTCGATGGCGCGGCGGACCTGCCCGGGCTCGCGCTCGTCGTAGAGAATGATTGGATGCAAGTTGCCGTCGCCCGCGTGGAACACGTTTCCGATGCGCAAATCGTAGCGGCGGCTGACGTCGGCGATCACGCGCAGAATCCGCGGCAGGCAGGTTCGCGGCACCACGCCGTCCTGCGTCGCGTAGTTCGGCGCGAGCCTTCCTACTGCTCCGAAAGCGCGTTTGCGCGCCTTCCACAACAGCGCACGTTCCGCTTCGTCGCGCGCGAGGCGGATGCTCGACGCGCCGGCGGCGCTGGCCGTCTTCGTCACCACATCCGCATAGGCTGTCAGTCCGGCCTCGAGACCTTCGAGCTCGATGATTAGCACCGCGCCCGCGTCGAGCGGGAGCCCAACATGAAACGCCTCTTCGACCGCGCGAATGATCAGCTGGTCCATCATTTCGAGCGCGGCCGGCACAATTCCCGACGCGATGATCATCGACACGGCGTGCGTCGCGGTGTCGGCGTCGGGAAACGTGGCAAGCAGCGTGCGATGATTCTCGGGCTCGCGCATCAGCTTGAGCGTTGCGCGCGTGACGATGCCGGTAGTGCCCTCCGCGCCGACGACGGCGCCGACCAGATCGTAGCCGCAGCGCTCTTCGGTCTCTCCCCCAAGCTCGACCACCTCGCCGTCGGGCAACACCAGCTCGAGCGCGAGCACGTGATTGGTGGTCACTCCGTATTTCAAGGTATGCGGACCGCCGGAATTTTCCGCGATGTTGCCGCCGATCGTGCACGCCACCTGCGACGACGGATCGGGCGCGTAGAAAAAGCCCTTCGCCTTGACGGCCTTGGTAATGTGCAGATTGACGACGCCGCTCTCGGCCACGACGCGCCGATTGTCGAGATCGATTTCGACGATCCGGTTCATCTTCGACGTACAGATCATCGCGGGCGCGTTCAGCGGAAGGCATCCGCCGGAGAGACCGGTGCCGGCGCCACGTGGAACGAAAGCGACGCCGCCGCGATCGAGCGCAGTCAGCACGGCGCTCAACTGCGCGGTTGAGCGCGGCAGCAGCAGCACATCGGGGACGCTTTTCTCGACGGTCCATCCGTCGCACTCGTAAACTTTGAGCTCGGTCGCGCGCGAGACGAGCCCGTCGGGCCCAAGAATTTCGCGAAGCTCGTCGAGAAGTTTGCGATCGATTGCACTCATTAGTATTCCGCGGGCGCGTTCAATCTCCGCAGCACTCTACCACGGCGGATGCTTTTGCGTTTGATCCTTGGCGGTCATAATAGCAAGGTTCGATTTCAGCAATTGCGGCGATCGATTGGAAGGAGAAAAGATGGTGGCGGATTCATTTCCAGAACTGAGGCCGGCCGCGCGGATTTTGCTCGGTCCGGGGCCGTCGAACGTAAATCCGCGCGTGATGAAAGCGATGGCGTCGCCGGTGGTCGGTCATCTCGATCCCGATTTCCTCAAGGTGATGGAGAATATCAAGAAACTCCTGCGCCTCGTGTTCCGCACCGGCAACGAGATCACGTTTCCGGTCTCCGGCACCGGGTCGGCGGGCATGGAAACCGTGATGGCGAATCTGGTCGAAGACGGCGACGAGGTCGTGGTCGGTGTCACCGGCGCGTTCGGCACGCGGCTGGCGGAAGTTGCGTCGCGGCTCGGCGCGAAGGTTCACAAGGTCGAAGCGGAGTGGGGAACGATGGTCGAACCGGCGAAAGTCGCGGCGGCGTTGAAGGCGGCGAAGCATCCGAAGCTGGTCGCGGTCGTTCACGCCGAGACTTCGACCGGAATCCATCAGCCGATCGAGGAAATCGCCGAGCTGGCGCATCGGCACGGCGCGATGATCGCGATCGACGCGGTGACGTCGCTCGCCTGCGTGCCGGTGGAAATTGACAAGTGGAACATCGACGCCTGTTACAGTTGCACGCAGAAGGGACTCGGCGCGCCGCCGGGGTTGTCGCCGGTGACCTTCAGCGAGCGCGCGATGGAGTCGGTGCGCCGGCGCAAGACCAAGTGCCGCTCATGGTACTTCGACGTTGCGTTGATCGAGCAGTATTGGGGGCCGGACCGGCTCTATCATCACACCGCGCCGATCACGATGAATTATGCACTCTACGAGGCGCTTCGAATCGTGGTCGAGGAAGGCCTGGAGGCACGATGGCGGCGGCATCGCGTCAACGCGGCCGCGTTCCAGGCCGGAATCCGCGCGATGGGTCTGCAACTCGCGGCGCAGGAAGGATACCGGTTGCCGCAGCTTACGACGATAGCGGTGCCCGCGAACATCGACGACGTGAAGGTGCGAGCGGAGTTGCTGCGCCTGTTCAATATCGAAATCGCGGCCGGGCTCGGGCCGCTCAAGGGCAAGATCTGGCGCGTCGGCCTGATGGGCGAAGGCTCGCGTCGCGAAAATGTGATGCTCGCGCTGAACGCGCTCGAGGAAATTCTCGGCTCGATGGGATTCGAGATCGCGCGGGGCCGCGCGCTCACCGCAGCCGACGATGCCTACAGCGCGGAGGGGACAGGAGCCGGCGAGCCACCCGCGGAAGCATCATGAAGATGTACGACTTCACGCTCGCGCCGAGTCCGCGAAGAGTCAGGATCTTCCTCGCGGAGAAGGGGATCGACGTCGAGCTGGTGCAAGTCGATATCATGCGCAACGCGAATCGCACGCCGGAGTTCTACCAGAAGAATCCGCTCGGCTCCTTGCCGATTCTCGAGCTCGACGACGGCAGTTGCCTTTCGGAGAGCGTTGCGATCTGTCGTTACTTTGAAGAAGTCGAACCGAAGCCGCCGCTGTTCGGCGTCGGCGCGCGCGAGCAGGCGTTAGTCGAGATGTGGAATCGCCGAGTGGAACTCGAGATCTTCGCGCCAGTCGGTCACGTCTGGTCGCATCTGAGCAAGGTCGCGGAAGGACGCGGGCGGCGAATGCCGGAATTCGGCGAGATTCAGAAGCGGGCGGCAATCGGTCGCATCGAATGGCTTGATACGGAGCTGAAGAACAGGGAATTTGTCGCGGGCGACAAGTATTCAATCGCGGACATTACAACGCTATGCATGATCGACTTCGCGCGCACGGTTGACATCCGCATCCAGCCCGAACAGACGAACCTGGAGCGATGGTACCGCGACGTATCTTCGCGTCCGAGCGCAAAGGCATAGTCACTGCACTAGCTACTCGTCCGAATCTTCCGCTTCGCCGCTGCCGTTGGATCCGTTGCCGTTGCCTTCGTCTTCTTCGCGCTCCGCCATCCTTGCGACCGCGCGCGCCCGTTCGTCGCCCTCGAGCCGCACCATGTGCACGCCTTGCGCGTTGCGGCCGGTGAGTCGCACGGTCTTGACTGCCAACCTGATAATTTTGCCGCTGTCGGTTATCAGCATCACCTGGTCGTCGGTTCCGACCTGCCGCACGCTGATCACTTTGCCGGTCTTTTCGGTCACGTTCATCGTGATGACGCCCTTGCCGCCGCGATGTGTCAGTCGATAGTCCGACGCGGGCGTGCGTTTGCCGTAACCAAGTTCCGAAACGGTGAGAAGAGTTTCGTCGTCGCGCACGGTGGACATCGATACGATTTCGTCCTCGATGAGGATGACGGTCTTGCCTTCCTTGACGGTCCGCGATTCGAGTTCCATGCCGACCACGCCGCCGGTCGCGCGGCCCATCGGGCGCGCCTCTTCTTCCTTGAAGCGGATAGCCTGTCCTTCCCGAGTCGAAAGCACGATTTGCTGATTACCATCGGTGATTCGCACGTCGACCAGCGAGTCGCCGTCTTCGAGATTGATGGCGATGATTCCGGTCGAGCGGATATTTTCGTATTCGTCGAGCGCGGTCTTCTTGACGCGGCCGCGGCGGGTCGAGAAGAAAACGAACTTGCCTGCGGTTTCGCGCGGCACCGGAATAAATGCGGACAGCGTTTCGTCGTTGGCGAGGCTCAGCAGATTGGCGATCGAACGTCCCTTGGCCGCGCGGCCGCCTTCGGGCAGCTCGTAAGCCTTGAGCTCATAAACCTTGCCGGCGCTGGTGAAGAACAGCAGCCGATCATGCGTCGAGACGCGCTCGAGATGCTCGACGAAGTCCTCCTCCGTGGTAGTCGCGCCAATCTTGCCGCGGCCGCCGCGCTTTTGCGTGCGATAGAGCGAAAGCGGGGTGCGCTTGAGGTAACCGCCGTGGGTGACGGAGACGAGGACATCTTCTTCGACGATTAGATCCTCGATCGAAAACTCGCCCTCGGCTTCGACTATCTGAGTGCGGCGCGGGTCGGCGAATTCTTTTTTAATTTCGTCGAGCTCGCCCGCGATAAGTTTCAACAATTCCTTTTCGTCGGCGAGAATTTTCTTGTAGCGCGCGATGAGCGCGACGGTTTCCTTGTGCTCGGTTTCGATCTTCTCGCGCTCGAGCGAAGTCAGGCGGCGCAACGTGAGATCGAGGATCGCCTGCGCCTGCAACTGCGAGAGGCCGAACTGCTTCATCAGGCCGGAGCGTGCGGTTTCGGCGTCCTTCGATCCGCGGATCAGTTTGATCACCGCGTCGAGGTTTTTCAGCGCTACCAGCAGGCCGTCGAGGATGTGGAGGCGCGCCTCGGCTTCCTTCAACTCGAAGCGCGTGCGCCGGGTGAGAACGATCTTGCGATGCTCGAGGAACGCAACCAGCATCTGCAGCAGATTCATCTCCTTGGGCCGGCCCTCGTGAATGCCGAGCAGGATGATGCCGTAGCCCTGCTGCATTTGAGTCAGCTTGTAGAGCTGGTTCAGCACGATGCGCGGCTCGGCGTCGCGCTTGAGCTCGATAACGACCCGCATGCCGTCACGATCCGACTCATCGCGGATGTCGCTGATGCCTTCGACGCGCTTGTCGTTGACCAGCTCGGCCATCCGCTCGATCATGCGCGCCTTGTTAACCTGGTAGGGAATTTCGCGAATGATGATCGACGCACGCGAGCTGCGCTTGTCGGTCTCGATGGCCGCCAGAGCCCGCATCGTGAGAGTGCCGCGGCCGGTGAGGTACGCCTGGCGAACCGCCTGGCGGCCGAGCAATTGCGCGCCGGTCGGGAAATCAGGTCCGGGCACGATGTCGAGAATTTCCTCGTGCGTGATGCCGGGTTTGTTGATCAGCGCCAGCAGCGCGTCGCAAATCTCGCCGAGATTGTGCGGCGGGATGTTGGTCGCCATTCCAACCGCGATACCGTCCGAGCCGTTGACCAGCAGGTTCGGAAACTGCGCGGGCAGAATCTCGGGCTCCAGATGCTGCCCGTCGTAGTTTGGGACGAAATCAACGGTGTCCTTGTCGATGTCGGCGAGCATCCGCTCGGCCAGCCGCGTCAACTTGCACTCGGTGTAACGATACGCGGCCGGCGGATCGCCATCGACTGAGCCGAAATTTCCCTGGCCGTCGATCAGCGGATAACGCAGGCTGAACGGCTGCGCCATCCGGACCAGCGCGTCGTACACCGACATGTCGCCGTGGGGATGGTAGCGCTTGAGGACTTCGCCGACGACGCCGGCGCATTTGGAATAGCGGCGGTTCGCGAGCAAACCTTCGCGGAACATCGCGTACAGAATCCGGCGATGCACCGGTTTGAGGCCGTCGCGAATCTGCGGCAGCGCGCGTCCGATATTCACCGACATCGCGTAGTCCAGATAGGACTGGCGCATGTCGTCTTCGATATTCAGCAGCGTCGGTTCGTTGCGATGCGGTTCGTTGCCGTTGGTGGTCTCAGCCATTTAATCCGGGCTCCCCCGCCGAGTTACATTCATAAGCTTGGATTAGCAGCGCTCCGGTCCAAGCGAGGCCCACTGCTGAATTTTCTGCAGCAGTTTGTCGCGATGAAATTCGCGCCGATGCGGAATCAGATCGTACGCGAAGGAATCCTCGGGATGCGCGATGCCCTCAAGGTTCAGCACGACGCCCAGTTTCTGCTCCGCGTCGCGCGCGTCGCGCTCGCATACGGCGCAATTCGTCGCCATGATGCGGATTTCTTCGTGCAACGACTCCCTCGATGGCATGCGCGATGCGTTTGGCCCGCGGCCCGAGCGTCAAAGTTTGCGCCTCGCTAGATGTCGAGGCTGCGGGTGTTGAGCGCGTTCTCTTCGATAAACAGCCGGCGCGGCTCGACCTGGTCACCCATCAACGTGGCGAAAGCTTCCTCCGCCGCTTCGCGCGACGAGATCTGCATCTTCAGCATCGACCGCGTGTCGGGATTCATCGTGGTCGCCCACAGCTGTTCCGGATTCATCTCGCCAAGGCCCTTGTAGCGCTGGACCTCGACGCCCTTGTTTCCCGCCGCCAGCACCGCATCCGCAACCGCCCTCATCGTATCGAAAGTTTCAGCCTCGCGCGGCCCGGACTTTTCGGATTCGTTTGGCTTCAACTTGAACGGCGCGCCGATCGCGGCAAGTTCCGGTCCGAGCCGGCGGATCTCCCGCAGCTCGCCGGTGCGCAGCAACGTCATATCGACGACCGTCGGCGGCCTGGCGCCGTTCTGCGAATGGCTGAAAACGGCGCGGAAATGCGCCTCACCTTCGGGCTCGATTTTGTACACGAGGTTGGCGTCGCCGGAGTCTTTTCGAATCGCCTCGGCCATCTGTTTGGCCGCTTTCTCGGTCTCGAAACTCTCGTCGTCGATCGTCTTGTCGGCGGCCAGCCTGGCGAGCGACGCGATTATCGCCCGCTCCTTCGACCGCCGCTCGAGGTTTTCGTACATCCTTTCGAGAAACAACGCTTTGCGCACCAGCGCCTTCAGCGCCGCGCCTTTGAACTCGCGCGCGTCCTTGCCCTTGCCCGCTTCGAACGTCACCGCCTCGGCGCCGAGATCGGTGAGGTAGTCTTCGAGCGCCGCTTCATCCTTCAGATAGCGCTCGGTCTTGCCCTTCTTGGCGCGAAACAGCGGCGGCTGCGCGACGTACAAGTAGCCGTTCTCGATAATTTCGATGAACTGGCGATAGAAGAACGTCAGCCAAAGCGTCCGGATGTGCGAGCCGTCCACGTCGGCGTCGGTCATGATCACGATCTTGTGGTAGCGCAGCTTGGCGAGATCTTTCTCACCCGCGACGCCCATCCCGAGCGCCGAAATCAGCACCCGCAGCTTGTCCGACGACAGCACTTTGTCGATGCGCGCGCGCTCGACGTTCAGAACTTTGCCGAACAGCGGCAATATCGCCTGCGTGCGGCGATCGCGCGCGCCCTTGGCCGATCCGCCCGCCGAGTCACCCTCGACGATGAACAACTCGGCGTTGGCCGGGTCGCGCTCCTGGCAGTCCGCGAGCTTGCCCGGCAGCGATCCCGAATCGAGCGCACCCTTGCGCCGCACGAGCTCCTTGGCTTTGCGCGCGGCCTCGCGCGCGGTGGCGGCTTCGACCGCTCGCGCGACGATCCGCTTCGCCACCGGCGGCGTCTTTTCCAGGAATTCGCCGAGCTTCTCATTCACCAGCCCCGACACGATTCCTTCGACTTCGGAGTTGCCGAGCTTGGTCTTGGTCTGACCTTCGAACTGCGGCTCGCCGATTTTGATGCTGACGATGGCGGCCAGACCCTCGCGGGTATCGTCGCCCTCGAGCCGCATCTCTTTATTTTTGAAAAGATTGTTCTTGGTCGCGTAGTTGTTGATCGTCCGCGTCAGCGCCGACTTGAGTCCCGACAGATGGGTCCCGCCTTCGGCGGTATGGATATTGTTGGCGTAGGTGAAAATCACCTCGTGGATCGCGTCGGTCCATTGCAGCGCGACCTCGACGTCAACCCCCTCGCGCACGCCCTTGAAGAAAATCACGTCGTGCAGCGCTTCACTGCTCTTGCTCAGAGTCGCGACGTACTCGGCGATCCCGCCCTCGAAGTGAAACTCTTCAGCTTTGTTGATTCGCTCGTCGCGCAGCCTGATTCGCAGCCCCGCGTTGAGGTAAGCCATCTCGCGAAGATACTGCGCGATTATTTCGTACTTGAACTTTACTTCGGGAAATATTTTCGAGTCGGGCGTGAAAGTGGTCTTGGTGCCCTTGCTGTTGGTCTTGCCGCGCTCTTCGACCTTGGTTTTCGGAAGCCCGCGCTCGTAGCGTTGAAAATAAATTTTGCCGTTCTTGTGAACTTCGACCTCGAACTCGTCGCTGAGCGCGTTGACCACCGACGCGCCCACGCCGTGCAAGCCGCCCGAAACTTTGTACGCGCTCTTCTCGAACTTGCCGCCGGCGTGCAGCACCGTATGCACGACTTCCAGCGCTGACCGCTTTTCCGTCGGATGCATATCGACCGGAATTCCGCGGCCGTTGTCCTCGACCGAAATCCGATCGTCACTCAAAACTACAACATTGATTTCAGTGCAGTGACCCGCCAGCGCCTCGTCAACCGAATTGTCCACGATCTCGGTGACGAGATGATGCAAACCCCGCTCGGCGGTGTCGCCGATGTACATCCCGGGGCGTTTGCGAACCGCTTCGAGTCCCTCGAGAACCTTGATGGACTCGGCGCCATAGCCGTCAGACGATTCTTTATTTGCCATAGAAAAGAGCGAGCGATGAACTACCTTTCCGCCACCCCACCGCCTCTCGAAATTGTATTAGTCCGGAGTCAAAAAGTAAAGGAACATCGCGGCACGTTTGCAACTTATCAAACGGTATTTGATTTCTTAGGTTGTGGAAAGAAAAGCGACGAGTCAGTGGGCATTTTCCTGCCCACGAACTCGCCGCTTTATCCGCGTTTCGGCAAAAGGAGGTCGTGCCGACAACAGAACATTATTTTGCAGAATCTGATACCCACAGATCGCACGCACGACCGACCGAAATCATCGCTTAGATTTCGACTGGTTTCGCCGCCATTGGTGCCCATCAGCTGTACCGATAGCTCGCCTGATGTTCGCGTCTTTCAGCAATCGCCGAAACTGCTGTGGACCTTGGCGGTTCCGGAGCCCGGCATGCAGACTGGCGCTTTGTCGTCATAGGCCTCCGCCATTCCTGTGCCGGTTGCGGTCGCCTTCGCGAAGCCGCCATTTTCACACTGCGCGAAGGCGCTCGCGCCTCCAGAAGCATTCGCCGTAGCCGTGCACTTTCCGGGATTCCCAAATGCCGCAGCTTGAGCGTTGCTGCCGCCAGTCGCGGTGGACTTTGCACTGCCATGCGAGTCGGAGGTGGATTCCGCAAAACTGCCTCCCGCCGCTCTCGCTTGCGACTTGCTGGTATTGTCCGCGACGGCCTCGCACATGCTCCCGTCAGTGCCATTATGAAAGACGTCCCCGCCCTTCTTTTTCGTTTTGCACTTCACTCCGCCGGCGTGTGCTGGCGCCCAGGCGAATGCCAAAAGGATCACCGCAGCCAGCACCGCCAATGCACTTCGTGATTTCATCGGCTCTTTCCTCCCCGTAATCCAGGTTGCTTGCGTTTTGAGTCGCGCGAACATAGCAGGGCGGCGGGCTTCGACATACGGGGAGTCGATCGGAGGCCTGGGGAGGTTTCCGCGAAATTCACTCGCACGCGCGCTGAATTCCGTCGAAAAATTGCCACCACATTTCGAGCGAGCGTTCGACCGCCGCCCACACTTTCGCGCGCTCCACTTCGCTCATCGGTGTGTGACTCAGAATGTTGTCGCCGACGTCGCTGTGATCGCGATCGGCGATTTCATGCACGTCGAAAAACGCGACTTGGTCGCGCGAAAGTCCGTAGTACTTTTCGAGTGCGCGCGCGAACGGCGCGAAGTTGCCCGGCACCTGGCCCTCTGCCGCGAGATTGATCGCGCCGATCCCCTCCGCGAACGAGCGGTCCTTGGTCGAGAGCTCGAACCAGTCGATCAGCGCCGCCGTCGAGGGCAGCGCCTTGCCGTGGATCATGTCCTCGCGGCTGAGCCCGAGCCCGAGTCCGAGCCGGATGAACAATTCGGGATGCGGCGCGCTGCCCGAAATCCGGCCGGTCTCTTCTTCGTACAGACTCTCGGCCAGCTTCACCCGCTCCTCGGCGTTGAAGCATCGCGAATGCAGCGCGCTGAGCGCTCGCGGGAACTCGCGCACCTGCAGAAAGAACTGGGTCGCGAAGATGCACAAGCCGGCCTGTGAAACCTTGCCGTCGGCGATCCGATGCCAAATCGGATGACGCCCGAAAGAGCGCCGCTCTTTGACCATCGCGAAAATCTCGCGCACGAATCCGTCACTCGCAGCCATAGCTGAACCTCATACCCGCGAATGTACGAGAGCGGCGATGCAATGTGAAGGCCGGAAATACCGGGTGCAGGGGTCACCCCTGCCGAGGGTGCGGGGCGAGCAGCCCTGCGTCTTAATCGACCTGGCGCAGATCGCTCAGCATCTCCTGCGGGCCGATGTAGCCGACTTTGCGCTCCGCCACTTTGCCGGCCGAATCGATCAGCATCGTCGTCGGCACGCCCTGGATTTCGTACTTGCTGGTCAGCTCTGCGGTCTTCTTGTCCTGCTTGGTCAGGTTCGCCCTCATTCGTACGAAGCGCTTCGCCTCGGTGACCACTGACGGATCGATAAAGGTCGAATGCTCCATCTCGCGGCACGGGATACACCAATCGGCGCTGAAATCGATCAGCACCGGCTTGCGCGCCTCTTGCGCCGACGCCAGCAGCGCGGAATTGAACGGCTCGAAATGAAGTTTTGCCGGCGCCTGTCGCGGATAGAGCATCAACGCGAGCGCCGCCACCGCGACGACTCCGATCGCCGATCGGATCACGAGGAACGGACGCCAGCTTCTTCCCTCGCGCGAGATGAAGCCGAGATAAATCCCGACGCCGGCCGCGTAGTAGGGCAGGAATCGCGTCATCAGGTTGTTCGGCACGACCGGATCGAGAAAGTACAGCGCGAGGCCGACCAGCACGAACCCGAACAGATGCTCGACCCACGCCAGCCATTCGCCCGATCGCGGCAGTCGGCGGATATGCCCGGCCGCCATCGCGAGCCCGATGTAGGGCAGGCCGAGTCCCATCGCCAGTGTGAAGAACAGCGCGAAGCCGAACAGCGCGCTCCCGCTCTTCTCCACCATCAGCAGCAAGCCCAGCACGATCGGCCCGATGCATGGCGCGGCGACTACGCCCATCCCGAGGCCCATCAGCAATGCGCCCGCGTAGCCGGGGTGCGCAGCGCCCGCGCGCTGCAGCATCCACTGCGGCGGCTGCAGGACGAACAGGCCGAAGCTCGACGCCGCCAGGGCCAGGAGCACGGTCGCTAGCGCGACCAGCACGAACGGATTCTGCATCGCAACGCCGAACAGTCCGCCCGACATAGCGACCGCGACTCCCACCGACGAGAACATCAGCGCAATTCCGAGCACGAAGACCATCGCCAGGTACATCACGCGGCGATGGCTCCCGCCCTGATTGCCGAAGTACGCGATCGTCACGCCGATCAGCGGATAGACGCACGGCGTCAGATTCAGCGCGAGGCCGCCGAGAAACACCGCGAGGAAGCCTAGGAACCATCCATGATTCAGAAAGATGCGCTCGAGCGTGCCGTCGGAATCACCGCCGCTGCTACCGCCGCTCTTCGCGTTGCCCGCGGCGATACCCTCGAGTGCGCCCCCTGCCGCTCCTGTAGCCATCAGCGTGACCGTCGTGCTGACAGACGCGGGCCGCAGGCATTCGTTGTTGTTGCAGCCCTGGTAGTCGATCGTAACCGTCAGAGCGTCGCCCGGCTTGGGCGCGAAGTCGGCGGCCGCTTTGAGCGGCACTTCGAACTTGAGATCGCCGCCGAATACCGCAATCTTGTCGCCGCCGGCCGCGGGATCGAGCTTCATCGTTTCCGCCGCCGGATACTTGATTGCACCCGCGGTCACACTGACCGGCCCGCTGATTTTGAGCTTGGTCGGAATGTAATCTTCGCTGAACGGCTTGTCCGAATTGATGTGCCAGTCGGGAATTACCGTGGCCGCGACTTTGAGCATGCTCGAACCGCCGGCCTTTAGCGGTGGATCGATCGTCGCGGAATTGATTTTTACGAGTTCATCCGCCTTGACCGCATGCGCCGCGGGCACCGCCAGCAAAGTTACGGCAAGAAAAACCCCAACCAGCATCGTGCCACGCAAAAACGATCGGGATTTTCCTGTCATCATTTTCCTGAAAAGAGAACCACGCGAGCGGTGCCGTGGTTCCTGAGCAGTGTACATCTATTTGGCGGCTGCAGTGTGTTTGCCGTTGCCGGAAAGGGGGACCGATCCCACGATCTCCAATCCATACCCCGGCAAATTGGCGAGCCGCGGCGTCGCGTCCGACATGATGATCATTTTGCGCACGCCAACGTCGCGCAATATCTGCGCGCCGATTCCGTAATCGCGGAAATCAGCTTCCGGTTGGTTAGCCCGCGTGGTCGCGCGCTTGGCCGAGCGCCCGTTGTCGAAGTCCGCCGCCAGCGCATTTGATTCGCGCTTCAGATACAACAATACCCCTTCGCCCGCCGCCGAGATTCGTTCCATCGCGGAGCGCAGCAGGTTGCGCGTGTTGCGCACCGAGTAGCCGAACACGTCGCCCGGCAGGTACTCGCGATGCGCCCGCACCAGGATCGGCTTTTTCGGATCGACCTTGCCCATCACCAGCACCAGGTGTTCCGTGTAATCGACCAGGTTGCGATAGACGATCGCGCTGAACTCGCCGAACGCGGTCGGCAGCTTCGCCTCCGCGATTCGCTGCACCATCGTCTCGTTGCGCAGCCGGTACTCGATAATGTCGGCGACCGTGACAATCTTGAGCCCGTGCGCTTTGGCGAATTCGACCAGGTCGTCGCGCCGCGCCATGGTGCCGTCTTCTTTCAGAATCTCGCAGATGACGCCCGCCGGCTTCAGCCCCGCCAGCCGCGCCAGATCGACCGCGCCCTCCGTCTGCCCGGTACGCACCAGCACGCCGCCATCGCGCGCGCGCAGCGGATAAACGTAGCCGGGTGTGATGAACTCACTGCCGCTGGCGTCTTCGCGCACCGCCTGCAGAATCGTGGTCGATCGATCCTGCGCCGAAATTCCCGACCCCGACGCTCGCCGCGCGGTGATCGCCGTCGTGAACGCCGTGCCGAGCGGCGCCTGGTTGTCGCCAATCATCATGCTGAGTCCGAGGCGGTCGATTCGCTCCGCCGACATTGGCAGGCAAATCAGCCCGCGTCCGAACCTGGCCATAAAGTTGACGGCTTCCGGCGTCGCCTTCTCGGCCGCCATGCACAGGTCGCCCTCGTTCTCGCGCTGCTCGTCATCCATCAGGATGATCATGTGGCCGCGGCGCGTTTCCTCGAGTGCTTCCTCGATCGAAATGAACGGCGCGCGGGCTTTCTTGCGGGGACTTATCTCACCAAACATTGTGCGGCTCTCGCTAAACTCTTACTCAACTATATACCGCCAGCCAAGCACCCCACATCCTGCGTAAGAGTGTCTTCTTACCTTCAACATCTCCCTCTTCGGGGGAGACGAGAGAGAGGGAGCAGGCGTTGAAAATGATCTTTTTAACCGCGTGCTAACGCCCGCGGGATGCTATCTTTGACGGCGTGGCGGCGGAAATTACGACGGCGGTCCTGCTCGCGGCGGGGCGCGGCAAACGGCTGGGCGCGTTGACCGCGGACACGCCGAAACCAATCCTCGATATCGCGGGAGCGCCACTGATTTCGCATATCGTTGACGCGCTGGCCGGCGCCGGACTCACGCATTTCATCGTGGTGACCGGCTATTTGCCCGAGCAAATCGAAGGATGGGCGAAAACCTACCAGCGCGAAAATCCAGGAATCAAAATCACCACCGTCAGGCAGCCGGAACTGAACGGCACCGGCGGCGCGATGCTCGCGGCGAAAGCGTATCTCGCCGGCCAGCCGCGCTTCGTCTTCGGATGGGGCGACATCCTGATGGACCGCGCCAACTACCCGCGCTTCATCTATCACGCGCGCATCGACGAGTACGACTTGATGCTCGCGGTGAATCGCGTCAAGGACCCGTTCCGCGGCGCCGCGGTTTATTTGAACGCGCGCATGATGGTCGAAAGGCTCGACGAAAAGCCGGCGCCGGGAACCGCGAAGACCCAATGGAACAATGCGGGGCTTTTCGCCACCGGCCAGATAATTTTCGACTACCTCGCGCGGCTGACGCCGTCCGCGCGCGGCGAGCTCGAAGTCCCGGGCGCAATCGCACAGATGATCGCCGACAAGCGCATCGTGCGCGCGGTTGATATGCGCGGATTCTGGAGTGATGTCGGCACGCCCGAAGATCTCGAGGCGGCGCGCGCAAGGTTCAAGCCTAAAAGGAAGCGGCGATGACTTTGGGCGACGGATGGGGTGCGGAAGAATTCGCGCGCGCTACGCGGCTCGCGGATCTGATCCGCGCGGGCGCCGGCGGACAAACCTTCGCGGTGCGCGCGCCGGGACGCGTCAATCTGATCGGCGAGCACACCGACTACAGCGGCCTGCCGGTGATGCCGGTCGCGATCGATCGATCCACGGTCGTCGTCGCCGCCGCCAACACGACCGGCGAAATCGAAGTAACCAACGCCGACCCGGCGTGGCCGTCGCGCCGCTTCGCAATCGAGCGGAAGATTCCGCCTTACGAAACCGGCGATTGGGCGAACTACCTAAAGGCCGCAGTCCAGGGAGTGCTCGATCGCTTCCCCGCGCGCAGCGCTTGGCGCGGCGCTTCGATGGTCGTCGATGGCCGCGTGCCGCCCGCCGCGGGGCTGTCGTCGTCGAGCGCGCTGACCGTCGCGACCGCGATGGCCTTCATGGCGATCAATGGACTTGAACTCGATCCGCTCGAAGCCGCGACGATGGTTGCGCGCGGCGAACGGTACGTCGGAACGCACGGGGGCGGAATGGATCAGGCGGCGTCGATTTTTGGCCGCCGCGACCACGCGCTGTTTATCGAGTTCGACCCCCTGCGCGTCCGCGCGATCAAGATGCCGGCGAACGCGGCGCTGGTCGTGGCGGACAGCCGGCAAATCGCGGACAAGTCGGGCAGGGTGCGCGCGGAGTACAATCGGCGCGTGGTCGAATGCGCGCTCGCGGCCAGAATTCTCGGACGCGCGCTAAAGCTCGACGGGGTGAAGATTCTTGGCGATGTGGTTCGCGCACTGCCGGATTGGAACGCGGCGGACCTGGTCGAGAGGCTCGGCGCAGCATCGCCGGCGCGGCTCGGCGCGGATTTGAAAGAGGCGGCGAGTATCCTTGGCGTCACGCAGACTTCGCTCGATTCCGAGATGCTTGGCGTGGGTTCGACTCGAATTGTGCTGGATACGACCCGCCCACTGGAAATTCTGAAACGGGCGCGGCACGTCTTCAGCGAAACCGAGCGTGTGATTCATGCCGCCAACGTTCTCGAGGCGGGCCGTCTCGACGAAATGGGCACGTTGATGAACGCGTCGCACGCGAGTCTGGCGGACGACTTCGAATGCAGCACGGCGCGGCTCGACGCTCTGGTGGAATGGGCGCGGCGCGGCGGCGCTCTTGGCGCGCGGCTGACGGGCGCCGGTTTCGGCGGTTCGATCGTCGCGTTGTGCGACGTGGCAAGCGCGGACGCAGTGATTGAATCGATCGATCGCGGCTACTACGTGAAGCAGCATCCAGAACGTCACGCCGGAACCTTGGCGCTCCGTGTTACATTCCGGCGCGGGCGCAAGCGTGATCGAATTGCCCGCTACCGCTTGATGCGGAGGATGCGCGCCGAGTGCGGCGGCAAATCGATCGTATCGAAGATTTCGATTTTCTGGTTGAGGGCAAGATCGAGCGCTGCGATTTCTCCGGTGCCTAACCGCAGGTCCGAGGTTTGAATATGTGCGGGCGAGTCGCCGCGATTCAGAATCATAGCGATCGCGCCGCCTTCTTCGGTCCCGGTTATAAGGCCACGGATATCGCCGTTGGTCATCAGGTCGAGCGCCAATACCGGCTCGCGCGCCGCGTTGGAATCGATCTCCTCGGCGATTTGCGCAACCGTGCGAAATAGTTTTCCAGCTTCGGCGTCGAGCAGGCTCATGTCGTCGGAAATCAAAAGCATCCCGCCGCTTGCGACTATCGTGGCGGCCAGCGCCGCGCGCTCGTCGGCGGTGAGGCGAGTCTTCCGCGCCCGCAGCATCAGGCAGTCGGGATCGTTCAGCCACAAACGGCGATGCATGAAGCTACGCGCGACTATCGCGTCGAGCGCATAGACCGTGGACGGGTCGCCCGCTCCCGAAGCCGTCGAGCCCCAGAACGGCGAGACGTCCGGGCCGATGCGCATCCCGTCCACGAGGCCCACCGCCTGGCCCAGCGGGCAGCCGCATCCGAGGATGAACGCGTCGTCGCCGGCGCCGGCGCGGATCGCCTCGAGGCCGCGCCGCAGCGTTTCACCGCGCGTGAGACTTTGATCGTGACGCTTGCCGGGGGCGGCGGCGGCGTAGAGAAAATCAAGTTTCAGATACGAGTAACCGAAATCGCGAGTGAGCTTCGCGAACAGATGGTGCAGGTGGGCGCGAAATGCCGGGTTGCTCGGGTCGAGCGCGTACGCGAACTTGTCGTCGCTCGCGGTCCAGTTTGGATTGTAGCCGGCACGAACCGGATCGCCGGTCTCGGCCCGCGTGATGAACCAGTCGGGATGATGCGACATCAGTTGCGAATCGCGCGCGGCGAGAAACGGCGCGGTCCAGATTCCGGCCTTGAAGCCCGCGGCGCGAATTTCTCCGGCTATTTTTTTGAGACCGCCGGGAAATTTCGCATTAGTGCTGTCCCAATCGCCCAGCGCCGACTGAAAGCCGTCGTCGAGCTGGATCACATCGAGCGGGAATTCGGATCGCATCGCCTCCAGCGATTTGAGGTTGGCGCGGAGCGCGTCCTCGGTGATCGCGTGAAAATAGTGGTACCAGGAGCACCAGCCGCGCTGGAATGGTGCGCTCACCCGCGCGTTCATCCAGCGGCCGGTTGCGTCGGCCCAGCGCACGGCGAGGCGGGCCGCGGACTCGTCCGCGGCGGCGATGAACAGCGGATCGAGCTCGCGCCGCGCGCCCGCTGCGAGAGTTACATCGTCAAGGATCGCGCGGGCGACTATTTTTTCGGGGCTCGAAACGGTGAGCGTCGAGAGCGAAGTGGCGGCGCCGATGAATCCGGCCAGCACGCGCTCGGCCGCGCTGCCGCTTTCGACGATCGTGAAAAGTTCAGAGGTCTGCGCTTCGGGAAATTCGGGCGGGCGTGCCGGTTCGCTCTGATGATTGACGCGCGTGATGAAATTGGCGCTGTCGCGCGGATGCGCTTGCGCTCCGGTTACATCGTGTCCGCCCGATGCGCTCCATGACTGGTAGCCATGCTTGAAAAATCGCGCGGGTGCGGAAGGCGCGAAGCCGGCCTCGACTTCGAAGATGACGCAGGTAAGTCGAATGGCGTCAGCGCCGCGATTGGCAACGTTCGCGCGCACGACGGTTCCGCCGATCGCATGTTCGAGGCGCGCGGAGATCGCGACACCGTCCCCGAGCGTGGTCTGCTCATCAGCCCCCAGCGCAAGCGCGCGCGCCTGTCCGGCGGGGTTCACGAAGCGCAGTTCGATTCGCGAGAGGAGTGCGTTCGTCACGTGCTGAAGGGTTGCAAAGAGATCGCGTCGCGGCAAGGCACTCGATTGATTAAATCGGCTCTGGCAAAGTGGGGGAGTTCACCGGCTCGGGAGAGAAAATTATCGACACGGTTCCGGAGATAGAGGCCGCCGAAGTTGACGAGGCGGGCGGGGACGTTCCCGCGCAGGATAGCTGGGGCGGCAGGCTGACCGCGTTCCGCGCGCTGCGGCATCGCAATTTCAGGCTGTTCTTCGTCGGCCAGCTAATCTCGCTGATCGGCACCTGGATGCAGATGGTCGCGCAAGCCTGGCTGGTGCTGAAGCTCACGAATTCGTCGATGATGCTGGGCATCGTATCGTTTGCCGGCTTCATGCCAATTGTGCTGGTCGCGTTGTTCGCCGGCGTGGTGGTCGATCACGTCGATCGCCGGCGCCTGATTATCGGCGCGCAAACACTATTGATGCTCAGCGCGTTCGTGCTCGCAGCACTGACGTGGGCCGGCGTCGTCAAGGTCGAGTATGTGATCGCGCTGGCCGCGCTCAACGGGTTGGTAAGTTCGTTCGACATGCCGGGGCGGCAGGCGTTCGTAGTCGAGATGGTCGGGCGCGAAGACCTGCCCAACGCGATCGCGATGAACTCGATGATCTTCAACGGCGCGCGAATGATCGGCCCGGCCATCGCGGGGATGTCGCTGGCGGTGATCGGAATAGCCGGCTGCTTCACGCTCAACGGCATCAGTTATCTCGCCGTCATCTGGAGTTTGCTCGAGATGGAGTTGCCACGCCGTGAGCGGCGCGAATTCGGCGCCACCATGATGCGCCAGGTGCGGCTCGGTGTCGCTTACGTCTGGCGCCATCGCCCGACCCTGTGGCTGCTGGTGCTGGTCGCTATCAACATGGGAATCGGCATGCAGTATTCCGTGCTGATCCCGCTCTTCGCGCGCGACCTGCTCCACGTCGGTGCGCATGGCTACGGCTTCCTGATGGCGGCGCAGGGGCTCGGCGCGGTGATAAGCGCAATCGTGATGAACATGCGCTCGGCGGCGCCCAGGGCGCTGCGGCAGAACCTGGTGTTCGGAATCTTCTGCATGGCGATTGCGACCGCCGGCTTTGGCCTGTCCACCTGGATGTCGCTCTCGCTCGTCGCGCAGATGTTCATCGGCGTCGGCTTGATGAATCACATGGTCACGACCAACACCCTCTTGCAGATGTTCGTCACCGACGAGTTGCGCGGGCGCGTGATGAGCATCTACACCCTGTCCTTCATCGGTACCGCGCCGATCGGGAGCCTGGCGGTCGGCTATATCGGCGAGCATTTCAGTCCGCGCACGGCCGTGTTGTTCTGCGCGGCATTCTCGCTGATGTGCGGCTTCATCCTGCTGACCAGGCTGAAGTTGATCGCGCAAGCGCAGGAGGAGATCGAAGAGGCCACTTAATCTAACGCGAAACCCACCGTGAGTTTCACGCTGCCCTGGGCAGGGGTAACCCTTGCACCCAGTGATAAGATCAGGATGCGGGGCGTCGTCCCTGTTATCAGCGTTTGGTAAGATCTTCTGTCCGGCGATTTGTTCCCCTTCCCTCGAGTTGGAGAAGGGGTTACGGAAGCCCTGCACAGGTCGTTGAGTAACAAGCGTTTTGACATGGATTTCGAACCCCGCGCCGCGGCTTTCTCGGATCGACAGCAAGACGCTCAAGCGCCTCTGCATGAACGCGATCTAACCGACGCGCGATCGATCAATCCGCGCGCCAGCGCGCGCCGCGGCGATCTGCCACTTGCGTTCGCCGAGAAGGAGAGCGGCATAACGCTCGTCCCATTCCCGCTGAGGGTCCCCCGATTCCTACTCCAGACTACGAGTGAGCAATCCGGGTTCATGGGCGGTCGTGACCGGGCCACGCTACACAACGTCGCGCGCGGCATTTGGTTGGCGATAGAAGCTTGACGGTTCTTTTGGAACTGAGCTAAAGCTCACAAGTGGTGATAACTGGAAACGCTACGACCTCGTCGCGTCCTCGTCTCGACCGGCGCAGCTTTCTGAAACGCCTCGGAGTCGTGAGCGGCTACTGTTTCGTGGGCGCGCGTATGCCCGCAGCCGCTCGCTTAGCCTTGTCGCACCCCACCGTCGTGGTCTCGGAACCGACCGGCGAGGCGATCCAAAGCGCGATTGACAGTCTCACTTCCGGCGGAACCGTGATGCTCGTGTCTCATAAGCCGTACCTGCTGAGCCAGTCGCTAATCATTCAAACCGATAACATCGAACTTGTCGGCCGGGGAGCGAAGTACACGCGACTGCGTGCCAAGCCCGGCGCTGTCTTTATCAACAGCTTTCACACCGAGGAATACCTCGTACTGATTCAAAGCGTCAGCGGCGGCTCGATTCAGGGCCTGACCGTGGATGCGGCCAACGAGAACAACGGCGACGGCGTGCTGCGGGTGGGAATCGGCGTATGGAATTCCAGTTCGGTGCAAATCAGCAGCGTGGACTTTGTGAGAAATCTGGGGCCAAATGCCTTCAATCGCGCGCTCGACTTCAACGAGTCGTCGAACGTCAGCGCCGAGAGTTGCAACATAACTCAGTCGCGCAGCGGAGTGCTCGTGTACCAGTGCGACGGCTTCCAACTAGACAAATGTAGCGTCAGTAACTGCCAGGTTTTCATGCCCAAAACCTTCACGAGCGTGGTCAGCGGGCTCAGTCTGCTCAGCAGCTCAAACGGATCGATCACGTCCTGCTACGTCCATCACAACACCGTCCCCGGCGGCATATTCGTGACCGAATGTACGGGCGCGCTAATCGATTCCACCCGCGTCGAACACACCCTTCCCTATTCGGGCCAACCTGGGAACGACGGCATCTTCATCCAACTGTGCCCGGATGGTCCGGTGACCGTGCAAAACTGCACTCTCGAGAATAACAGCGGAGCGGGTGTCAGCGCGCAGGGATCCTCGAACGTTGTCATTCAGGGATGCACGATAAAGAACAGCGGAACTCGAGCGGCAGGCGGCTCCGGGGTCAGCATCAACGGCGGCACCTCGAATGTTCAGGTCACGGGAAACACGGTCACGGATTCCCGTCATGTGCCATACGGCGGGATTGTTGCAGGCTTCTCCTCCGACTCATCGGATAGCGGCGGGACAATCCAGCAAAATGTTGTGCACGGGTTTGCCCAGGGGGTGGCGCTGGGGTCGAATAGCAGCAGTTACGACGTAACGAACAACGACCTGAGGCGAAACAAGGAGTGTGTGCTGGATCAGGGAACCGGCAACACAGTTTCGGGTAACACCTGCACCTAGTCCGCGCGCATAGTCGTGCTTCTATTGATCACGAAGCGAGAGCGGCGCAACTCGGGCGCCGCGAGTCGCGTTAATCTGCCTTGGTGGCTTTGGCGATGGCGCCAGGAAATCTGCGGCTGGCAAGCCGATCCGCTCTCGTCGATTCGAAGCAATTGATCGAACTCGGCAATGGCAGGGGCGATCACCATCTACTCCGAGAGTTGTTCGAGGCCGCGCTCGCGGCACGCGCCTGGCGTGTTTTCTGCGGGCTTCGCCGTTGAGATTCGCGCAACTGGCCGCCAGCAACCTCGGTCCATGAACCGGCACCAAACGATTCGGTAGAATTTCAAACTCGCCTAAGTACTTGATTTAATTGGTGGGCGGTGCAGGTTTCGAACCTCCGACCCCGGCTTGTAAGCTGTGTTCTGGGCAAAAAACACGAGTAGAATCTGAGGTCATTCCGTAACAGTCTACATCACACAAACCGTTGGTGCAGAAGGGCTTCCTCGATCTCCAAACGCGACACATCATTACCGAGTGACAAGCAATGAACATCGAGATAGCGCACAAATTTGGGCACATGGGGCACTAGATTGGCAAAGTGATCGCGTCGATTATTAAAAACAGAAATCGCCTCTACCGCGTCCCCTTTGGGTCCCACAGACCCTTTTAGGAGTTAGGTTGCCGAAACACTCTCGAAAAACTCGCGACGCCAATACCGATGCGCGCGCGGACTTGATTCGCGCGCTTCCGCCGATCGACGAATGCCTTCGCGCGGCCGAGTCGATTCCCGCGCTCGAAGGATTCAGTCACAGCTACGTCAAAGTCGTCGTGCAGCGGGCGCAGGCGGACATGCGCGCCGCGATCCTTGCCGGAAGCGATACGCTCCCGCGCACTCGCGACGCGATGATCGAGGCCGTTGTGCGGGCCGCCGCACACGCGGTTGCAGCGGACGAGCCGGTGCTTCGACCCGTCGTCAATGCGACCGGCGTCGTGCTGCATACGAATCTCGGGCGCGCGATTCTGGCGGAGTCGGCGATTGAGGCGGTCGAGATTGCGGCGCGATCCGCGGTCAACCTCGAATACGATCTCGCAAGCGGCGCGCGCGGCGACCGCGACTCCCTCGTCGAGGACGAGATTTGCGCGCTGACCGGCGCCGAAGCCGCGACCGTCGTGAATAACAACGCCGCCGCGGTCGTGCTCGCGCTCAACTCCCTGGCCGAGGGCCGCGAAGTGATCGTGTCGCGCGGCGAGATGATCGAGATTGGCGGATCGTTCCGATTGCCCGACGTGATGGCGAAGAGCGGCGCGATTCTGCGCGAAGTCGGCACCACCAACCGCACCCATCCACGCGACTATGCCGACGCGATCGGATCCGGCACCGCGCTGCTGCTCAAAGTGCATCCGTCGAATTACCGCGTCGTCGGCTTCACCAGCGAAGTGACGCTGGAAGCTCTGGTCGAGATCGGCCGCGAGCGCGGAATCGACGTGATGGAGGATCTCGGCGCGGGCGCGCTGATCGATCTCACCGAGTACGGGATTCCGCGCGAGCCTATCGTGCGCGATCGGATCGCGGCCGGCGCAGCGGTCGTAACATTTTCGGGCGACAAGCTGCTCGGTGGCCCGCAGGCGGGCGTGATCGTGGGTCGGCGCGCGGCGATCGATCGAATCAAGCGCAATCCGCTGAAGCGTGCGCTCCGATGCGACAAGCTGACGCTGGCGGCGCTGTCGGCGACGATGCGGCTGTATCTTCGCGCGAAAGACCTCGGCTCCGAGCTGCCGACGCTCCGACTCCTCGGACGAAGTTTGAGCGAGATTGGCGCTCTCGCGCCGCGTGCCAGCGAGATTGTGGCCGAGCGGCTCGGCAGCGGCTACCTCGTCGAGATTGTGGACGCGGCCTCGCAAGTCGGCTCGGGCGCGATGCCGGCCGAGGAGTTGCAGTCGGTTGCGCTGCGCGTGACGCATCCCGCGAAATCCGCCAATACGATCGCCGGGATGTTCCGGCGCGCGCGCATTATCGGCCGCATCGCCGACGATTCGTTCCTGCTCGATTTGCGCACCATCGAGGATCCCGCGGTCTTCGCGGTGAAGCTGGAAACAGACCGCTAGTATTGTTAAAGCTCGCGCGCAGGAGCGTTGCACGCCATGAAATTCGGGACCTTTCTATATCAGACCTCGCCCAACAGTATCGCGGCAGTCGCTCGCAAAGCAGAGGAGAGCGGTTTCGAATCGCTCTGGATTCCCGAGCATATTATTTTGCCCGTCAGCTACCGCTCGCCGTATCCGTATTCTTCCAGTGGCAGGATGGGTGCGCCGCCGGAGACGCCTCTGCACGATCCGCTGCTGGCGCTGGCCTACGTCGCCGGCGTCACCACCAGGATTCGGCTGGCCACCGGAGTTTTCGTGCTGCCGATTCGCAACGCATTTACCACCGCCAAAGCCGTCGCCAGTCTGGATGTGCTCTCGGGCGGCCGCTTTATTTTCGGCGTCGGCATCGGCTGGCTTGAAGAGGAATTCGAGGGCGTCGGGATGAACTTCAAGGACCGCGCCCTGCGCACGCGCGAATACCTGGCGCTGATGAAGGAGCTGTGGACCAAGGACTTGCCCGAGTATCACGGCAAGACCATCAGCGTCGAAGGCTTCAAGTTCATGCCCAAGCCCGCGCAAAAACCTCATCCGCCCATCGTGTTCGGCGGCAACACCGAGCCGTCGCTCAAGCGCGCGGCGAAACTCGGCGACGGTTGGTACGGAATCGCGGAGGGCAACGACGAGATTGCGGCGACCATCAAGCGCCTGCGCGAGCACGAGCGCGCGGCGGAGCGGACGGCGCCGCTGGAAATCACGGTGAGCAGATTGCGCGAACGGTTGCAGCCCGCAGATATCGAAAAGTTTGCCTCGATGGGAGTATCGCGAATAATTGTCGCGCCGGCCGCGACCACTCGCGAGTATCTCGCGGCGATGGAAAAATTTGGCGCCGAGGTGATCTCGAAGAACTAATCGGCGTATCGCAATTCGCGCCGATTTTATCGAAACTTGCGCCCGAGGATTTCTTAACCACATGAAAAGGTGCCCCCGCTGCGAAAAAACCTACCCCGACTCGGAAACCTTCTGCGAAGCTGACGGGACCGCGCTGGTGCAGACCGGCCCCGCCTTTGCTGAGAGCGCGGCGGGCGACGAGGGCCGGCAAATCGAGTGTCCCGTATGCGGCGGCAAGGCTCAGCCGGGCGAATTGATCTGCAACTTCTGCGGCGCCCGACTCGGCGTCGAATCCGCCGCCGAAGTGTACACCCCACCGCCACCGCGGACCCCAACCTCCGGCAATCCCACCACCGCGCGGCGCGATCCGGCGCCGTCGAGGCGAATCACCGGGCACATGCCCGAGGACGACGGCGAGCAAGAAAGCCGCGGGATGTTCGGCGTCGTTGGCTACCTGCTGGCGGCGATAATCGCGCTGGGCGGCGGTGCGTGGCTTGCGCTCCATCTCAGCAAGGGCGCGCAGCAGCCGGTGGCGAATGCGTCGCCGTCGGCGGTCGCCTCGATGGCAGCGCCGGCGCCGACCGGGCCGCTGGTGGAGTTGGCCAATGCGATACCGGTGCAAGTGACGGGAGAATCGGCGTCGGCAGCCGAGCGCAATCAGGATACGGCGCAGAAATTTTTCGCGAATCACAAGGACGTATTGCTCGACAGCTATTCGCACGCACTGGCCGGTGACAGCTCCCTGCGTGACGCGATGATCATGCGTGTCAGGGTGCTGCCCAACGGCAGCGTGAGCAAGGCCGAAGTCCGCACCTCGACCAATCCCAATCCCGCGTTCGACGCGGAAGTGGTCAAGGACGTCTCTGCTTGGAATTATGCGCCGTTCAGCGGCAGCGAGGTCGAGATCGACTACCCGATAATTTTCACCAACGATCCCGCCTCCAAGGACGCACTCGAGGCGCAACTCAAAACGAACCTGGCCGGTCTGACCGAGAACGAGCCGCCGGAATATACCAGCGCGGCGCCCTCGCCGGCCGCGTCCGAAGGGGCGAACGCGCCATCTCCGGCTCCGGTCGAGACTCCGGTGGCGGCGGTCGCGCCGCCGCCTGCGCCCGCACCGCCGCCCCGCAGGCATCATGTCGCGCCGCGCCCGCCCAAGCCGCCGACGCTTACCTTGCAGCAGCGCGTGCTGCAGGTACTGTCGTCGAATCCGCGCACACGCCGGGTGAACTGCTACACCAGTGGCAGTACGGTGACGATTTTCGGCAAGGTGTTTGACAACGACGCCAAGCTCTACACCGAGAAAATCGTGCGTCAGGTGCCGGGCGTCGGCAACGTGATCGATTCGCTCCAGACCGACACCGCCGATTGGGCCGCGCGCCAGGCCGCGATCGCCTCGCAGCTCTATGCCGCCGGGCTGGCCAGCGTGACGGTCAAGGTCATCGGCCATGACGCCTACCTTGACGGCACCGTCAAGACCGAGGCGCAGAAGCAGCAGGCGGTGACGATAACCCAGAACGCGTCGCCGGTGCACGTGGCCGGAAACCTGATAAGAGTGGTTCCCGGAAACATGTTCGGATTCTGATTCGAGGCACGGATAAAATTGGCCGGAGTGATTAATCGCGCAGGCCGTGTTACTATTGACACGGTTCGAGCCGAACGCTTATATGGCGGAAAGAGCGCGAGATACGCCGCTCCGATCAGGAGGACTCAATTTTCAATGGCTGACGCAGTACCTACTACCCCCAAGGAAATCTTCGCAGCGATGCCCAGTCGCTTCAATAAGGACGCGGCGAAAGGTTTGAGTGCGACCTACCAATTCGACCTTTCCGGCGACAACGGCGGCAAGTGGAACGTCGTGATCAACAACGAAACCTGCACGGTGAACGAGGGTCCGGCCGCTTCGCCCAGCATCACGATCTCCATGACGGCGCAGGACTACGTCGATATGACGACCGGCAAGCTGAACGGGCAGGTCGCGTTCATGAGCGGCAAACTGCGAATCGCCGGCGACATGGGTCTCGCGCTCCGCATGCAGAGTCTGTTTGCCTAAACAGTGAGCCTAACTCAACCATGACTTGAACGCCGGCCGGGAGAAACAAACCCGGTCGGCGGAAAATCCGCCTGAAAGAATCCCACATAAAAATCATCTCAAGCCGAAACGCGCCGATAAAATTCAAATTCGGTACGCAGTCGATACGCTATCTTATCCACTGATTTAACGATCCCAAGGCTGCCCGCACACGAGCGCCAATTGCCGTCAGTACATAGATTTCGAGAATTAAAATTCTGTTTTCACCAACAGTCCTAAGGATAAGGAGGACAAATCCACGTCACAGGAAGAAAGAACGCAAATGAATCCCGCGGAGTTTGAGGACGACCTCAACAAGGAAGGCGGAGAATCGATCGAGGACGGCCAGGACAACGATTCGCTGGCCTCGAAACTCTCCAAGGAGCTGAGCAACTGGCGGCGCTCGCGCACCTCGTCGCGGCCACGCAATTCTGACGGACCGAGCCAGAGCTTTTCGTCAGACCCGGCGCGCACGATCAAGGTTCGCGGTCATGAGACTTTGGTTGTTCGCAAACCAAAGCTCGCCGGCAAGCCCACCAAGAATACGAATCACACACCGAATAATCAGTAATTAGTTTTTCGCTGTCCGACGATGTGGGGTGGGGTGGTGCGGAGGAGCTAGGAGCGGAAGATTTCGACCGGCATCTCGCGCGATGCTTGCCGGGCCGGGTATACGGTCGCGAGCAGGCACAGCAGCATCGAGGC
This sequence comes from uncultured delta proteobacterium, assembly GCA_963717005.1. GTDB lineage: Bacteria > Desulfobacterota > Binatia > Binatales > Binataceae > Binatus. Next base: position 500,130 of record OY970324.1, on the reverse strand, counting down.
TAGCGCGACGGCGGCGAAGTTCAACGGCGCGACTGCGATCGGCAGGGTCGCGATGCCGTAAATTTCTCGCGGGATGTGGATGAACTGGTAGCGCGCCAGCGCGAAGCATCCGCCCGCGCCGAGAATCAATCCGGCCGCCGTCCCCGCCGCGCCGACGATCAGTCCTTTCATCACGAAAATCAGGCGCACGTCGCGTCGCGTCGCCCCCATCGCGATCAGCACCGCGATGTCCTTGCGCTTCTCCATCACCACCATGATCAACGTCGCGACCAGGTTGAATGCGGCGACACCTATAAGCATCACCAGCACCATCGCATAAACCCGCTTCAGCAGTGCGAAACCGGCGGCGGCCGATTGGTTGAATTCGATCCAGTTGTGCACTCGATATGGATTCGGGAACAGCCTGGTCACCGCGTCGGTGACCGCATCGGTCTGGTCGAGGCTGACAAGATGGATATCGACGCCATCGACTTTGCCGGTGCGCCCGAAAAAATCCTGCGCGTTCGCCAGATTCATGAACACCATGTTGGTATCGATGAAGTTCATCCCCGAGTCGAAGATCGCGCCAATCACGAATTGGGCGCTCTTGGTCGAGAGCGATCCATCGGGCGAAATAATCGGCGCGACCATCCGAATCGCGTCACCGGGCTTGGCCTTCAGTTTCTTCGCAAGGCTCACTCCGATCGCGAGGCCGCCGGTGGTGACTGCGGGCCCGGCGGAACCTGCCGGAATCGTGTAGCTGCGCAGGAGATCGTCGAGGCCCCCGGCCGTCATGTAGCGGCCCCATTGCTCGCGCACGACCGGATTGTTCGGTTCGACCCCGCGCACCACGACGCCGCCGATTCCGCGCCCCGAACTCAGCATCGCCTGGCCGATGATGTACGACTCGGCGCCGTTGACGCCGGGCACCGTGGCAACCTTCTTCTCGATGTCGGCGTAATTCTCGGTCGATCCTTGCGAATTGATTATCTGCACTTGCGGACTGAGGTTGAGCACGCGCTCCTTGATGCTCTGCTCGAAGCCGCCCATCACCGACAGCGTCATCGTCAGCGCGGCGACGCCGATCATTACGCCGACTGCCGTGAAGATCGTCGTGATCGAGATGAACGCGTCCTTGCGCCGGGCGCGCAGGTAGCGGAGCGCAATTTTGAGTTCGTATCGCACGATGACAAGCGAGCGGAACTCAGAATATCACGTTCTCTTTCTTTAACTGCTCGATCTCATCGGCGCTGAGCGCGAGCATTTTGCTGAAGACTTCATCGTTATCCTGGCCCAGAACAGGCGCCGCCGATCGCAGCGTGCCCGGCGTGCGGCCCATGCGATGCTCGAGTCCCTCGTACGGCGACGGGCCCATTTCCTTGTGCTCGAGCCAATGCCAGAAGCCGAACGCCTCGAGGTTGTCGTCCTGGTGAATATCGACGCAGTTCTGGACCGGATAAGCCGCGACTCCAGCGGCCTGCAACTTCGCCGTGAGGTCGTGCGCGTTATGCGCGCGCGTCAGCGTATTGACGAACTCGTCGATCGCGCCGGCGTTCTCCATCCGCACGGCCGCGGTCGCAAAGCGCGGATCGGCGGCACTCGCGCCGAGCGCATTGAGCATCGCGCGCCACTGCTCGTCGCCCGCGACCGCGATCGCTATCCAGCGCTCGTTACCGTCCTCATCGGCGCATCGATAGGCGCCGTGCGGAGCGTAGCGCGCCGACGCGTTGGCCTGCGGACCCAGCACCCGGCCGGTCGCGTGATAATCGATCAACGCTGGCGCGAGATTCTGCATCGCCGCCTCGTACTGCGCCATGTCGATGTACTGTCCCTTGCCTGTCCGGCGGCGATAGTCGAGCGCGGCGAGCAGCGCGAAAGCGGAAAAACGCGGCGCGATGAAATCGGTGTAGGCGCCATAGGGCGGCGTGCACGAGCCCGGGCCGTAGCCCGAGATGTAGTAGAAGCCCGACAGCGCCGCCATCAACTGCCCGAATCCCGGATAGAGCGCGTTCGGTCCGGTCTGCCCCTGCATGCAGGTTGACAGCATGATCAGGTCCGGCCGCAGCTCGCGCAGATTTTCGTAATCCATTCCCCAGTTGCGCATCGCCTTGGGCGTGAAACTCTCGACGATGATATCGGCCCACGGCACCAGTCGTTTGGCGAGCTCGCGCGCCTTGGGCTTGCCCAGGTCGAGCGTGATTCCCTTCTTCGAGGTGTTGTAGCTCGCGAAGAACTGGCTGCGGTTGATGCCCGGCATCGCGTCCTTCCACGGCGGTCCGATGCGCAGCACGTCCGGATGCGAGGCCGATTCGATCCGAATCACCTCGGCGCCGTTGTCGGCGAAATACTTGGTGGTAATCGGACCGACGCCGACCCAGGCGAAGTCGAGCACGTGAACTTCTTCAAGTGCGAAACGGCTCATCGCGAATTCTCCCCGGTTAAATCGAACCCGCCGCGCGCAGTTGGCTTAGCCGCTCGGGCGCGATACCGAGCAGGCCGCGATAAATCTGGTCGCTATGCTCGCCGACGCGCGGCGCGCGCGTGGTCGTTCCAATCGGCGTCGCCGACATTTTCGCGAACGGCCCCGGGAACGTCAGCGTCCGCCCAAGAGTGTCGTGCGGCACCTGCGTCCAGAAGTCGCGCGCCTTGAGCTGTTCGTCGGCGGCGATATCGGCGGCCGTCGCGACCGGCGCGAGAAAAATTCTCCGCTTGAGTCCCTGCGCATAGATCTCATGTTTGGTCATCGTGAGCAGAAAGCGCTGGATCGTAGTCTCGAGATCGTCGATCTGCTCGCGATCCTCCTTGGTCATCTGCATGAACATCCCGGGAATCCACGAAATCCAATCCTTGGTGCGCATCCAGTCGGAGCCGAATCCGTTCTCCCGCATCCACTCGATCAGCGCTTTGGTCGAGTTGCCGAAGGTTGTGCCGCCGGTGATCAGGATCGAGATGTGCCCGTCCTTGCATTCGTACACCATCTTGCGCCGCGCGTCGGCCGACCCGACGAAAATTCCGGTGCGCGAAAGATGGTTGCCGTGCAGGAACGGCATCGCCTGCTCGTTCATCAGCGTCCACACGATGCAGGCCTGCATATTGACGACAATCCGCTGGCCAAGCCCGTCGATTTGCCGCGGGTAATGCGCGAGCATCATCGCGACCGCCGCCTCGCCGCCCGCGTGCAATCCCGCTTGCGGCAGACTCATCTGTAGCGGCGGCTTGCCCTCATCGCCCATCAGGTACATCATGCCGCCGGCCGCCCACGTGATGATGTCGGCCCAGGTGTAATCTTTGCCCGGACCGGTGTCGCCGAACGGCGTGATCGACGCATAGATGAGCCGCGGATTTTTCTTCGCGAGCGCGTCGTAGCCGAGTCCGATCGAATCGAGATAGCCGAGCGGATACGAGTCGACGAGAAAATCGCACTTCGCCGCGAGATCGGCGACGATTGCGCGTCCGTCAGCATGCCCAAGATTCGCGGTCACGGATTTCTTTCCGGCGTGATACGCGATCGAATAGAGACAGTGCTCGGCGTCGGCCTGGTCTTCGAGATAGGGCGGGATGCGCCGCGTCGAGCATCCGCCGATTGGCTCGACCTTGATAACTTCGGCGCCGAGATCGGCGAACATCTTGCCGCACAGCGCGCCTTTCTCGTCAGTCAAATCAAGCAGCCGCAATCCTCTAAGCAATTCAGATGGCATCGATGAATGAACCTCGCAAATCCGTGCGCGCTAACCTCGGGATTTTATATCCTACCGCGCCCGAGATGTAACGACGCGAGCAGCTTGAGCGCGTCGCGGCAGAGCAGGAGGGCGTGGCTCATACCGCCGGTTGTGGTTTTGGAGGGCTGCTCCACCATCGGTAGCTTCGTTCCGTCAAAAGTTGTTTTTGCACGAGGCGATCGCAGCCCGACTTCGGATAGGAGATCGGCGAGCGAACGGCATCGTGACTGATAGTCCATAGCGCTAGTTGTACCAGTAAAAATCGGCCGGCATCAGGCTGAACAGTTCAGCCCTGAACTCGCGGGAGTTGCGAACAGCGAGGCGGGCTACTTCTGCTGGCGGGCGTGGCGGGCGGCGCCGATCGCGGTCGCGAAGTCGGCGTGCTCGGGGATCACGAAGCGGCGTCCAAATGGAAAACTGAGGCGCTTCATTTCCTGCATGAAGCGAAACAGGCGCGACAACTTGCCGGTCAGCACGATATTTTCCTGCTCGCAGGCGCGGGCGCTCGCGAGTGCGAGCACGCCGATCGATTCTGTGATCATGTTCATGATCGCGAGCGCCTTGTCCTCGGGCGTGGCGTCGGCGCTTATTTTGCCGAAGTTTGCCGCAGTGGTGCCGGGCGGCAGGTCGCCGATCGAGCCGCCCGCGATGTCGCGAACGCTGAGATCGATTCGGCGCAAGTCGCCCTTGCGCGCGAGTTTTTCCAGCCGCTCGATGGTCGAGACGCCGAGCATGTGCTTGGCGAGTCCGAGCAGCGTGCCGCCGCCGACTCCGGTGCCGCTGAAGTGCGCGATCTTGTCGCGCGTGACGGACACGATCGCGGTGCCGGTGCCGAGCGAGACCACCAGCGCGCTATCCAGACCGGCGAGCGAGGTGCCGCCGATTCCGATCGCGGTGAATTCGTTGACCTTGATGACCGGGCGGCCGAGCAGAGATTTCGCGAGCACGCGCGAGCCCGCGCCGGTGGCGGCGACGCATTCGACGTCTTCGAGCTTGATGCCGAAGTCGGCGACGAGTTTGCCCAGCGCGCCCGCGGCCGCCGCGACCGGGTCGTTAGCCTCGATCGTTACGACATGCACGCCGCCATTTTCGAGGATGACGGCGTCGGTGGTCGAGCCGCCGATATCGATGCCAACGATCATAGATGGTGCCGGCTCCTGTCCAGCCCGTCATGAAGCTAGATCACCCGCTGCCACCTGCGCAACGACGCGACGGCACCGCCGCGGCGGCTCGATGGTCGTGACTATTTCGGCGATCCTGCCGCGCGTTTGATTCGTAGAGCCGCCTGATTATTGCCGATGTCCCTCCGGTAGGTCCGTGCCCTCCAGGGGCAGTGACACTTCGACAGGGACACCCTCGACTGACTTAGGCGCGGCGCGTTTCACCGCCGCAAGTTTTTTGGGGTCCCAAATCCATAGTTGAATCCAAATGTTACAAGCCGCAATCGCTGCACGCGCGGCAGACGGGCTCTTCGTTTTCGAGACAGGAATTCCGTACCCCACGGAATCGACCCCGGGGATTGCCAGCAGCTTCTTCATATTTCGGTCGAGCACCTGCTGGACCCGGATGTCGGCCGCGCAGCACGGATTTTCGCTCGCGGGACCGGAATCGCACACGGATTGCGCCGCGGCTCGCGAAGCGGGCACCGACGACAAGGCCAGGTACCAGCCCACAAGCGCGATCACGGCAGCATAGCGGGGCTTCATGCGGGCAGACTCTACCAATACCCGATAACGCGCACCCATTGAGTGCGGGCGCGGATTTGGGTAGGTTTAGGGGCTCGACTCGAGGTCTTTTTTCCAATGAATACCGTTATCCAGAAGCTCGAAGAGCGGGGCCTGCGCAAGGACCTGCCTGAATTCCGCGTCGGCGACTCGGTTCGCGTTCACGTCAAGGTGGTCGAAGGCGAGAAGGAGCGCATCCAGTCCTTCGAAGGCATCGTGATCAAAATGAATCGCGGCGCCAACCGCGCGACCTTTACCGTGCGCAAGGTTTCCTACGGCGTCGGCGTCGAGCGAATATTTCCGATGCATTCGCCGCGAATCGACAAGCTGCAAGTGCTGACGCGCAACCGCGTCCGCCGCGCGCGTCTGTACTACCTGCGCGGACTGTCGGGCAAAGCCGCGCGTCTCGACGTCGCGACCTGAGCGCCGATCCGATCCTCGATTATCTGTCGTTGGAAGCCGCGGTCTTCTCGACCGACATCCGCGACATGCTGACGTTGCCGTCCAGGTAGGCGCCTTCGGACACGGTCAGATCGCGCGTCTCGATATTGCCGAAGAACCTGGCGCGCGGCCCTAATACGACGCGCTCGCATCCGACGACGTCGCCGCGCAGCTCGCCCATGACCAGCAGCCGCGGCGCGAAGACTTTGCCCTCGACCAAGCCGTCCTCGCCGATTACGACCAGCTCGACCGAGCGCACCTCGCCCTTGAAGCGGCCTTCGATTCTGACCGGCTCGTGAAAGATCAGCTTGCCCGAGACGTTGACGTTGCGGCCGACCGCCACCCGCGTGCGGGCCTCGGCCCACGCCACGCCTGCATCCTGCGGTATCTGTGTTGAATCCATGAACTACTATGGGGCCGGGAACACGTGACACGAGACCGCGTGGCCGCCGCGCCCGGATTCTAATTTTGGTTCGACGTTAGTACAAACATCTTTCGCATAAGGGCATCTTGGATGGAAGGCGCAGCCGGACGGCGGGTTCATCGGACTCGGCATTTCGCCGGGCAGCTTCATGCGCTCGGGGCGGTGCGCGCTGTCGATGGTCGGAATCGCAGAGAGCAGCGCGCGGGTATAAGGATGGCGCGGGTTCAGGTAAATCTCGTCGCGCGACGCGAGTTCGACAATCTTGCCGAGGTACATGATCGCGACGCGATTACTGATGTGCTCGACCACGCGCAAATCGTGCGCGATGAACAGGTAGGTGAGTTTCAGCTTCTCCTGCAGGTCCTGCAGCAGGTTGATGATTTGCGCCTGGATCGAAACGTCGAGCGCCGAGACCGGCTCGTCGAGCACCAGGAAGCGCGGATTGACCGCGAGCGCGCGCGCGATTCCGATTCGCTGGCGCTGGCCGCCGGAAAACTCGTGCGGCAGGCGATCCATCGCGTCGGCGCTCATCCCGACCATCGCCAGCAGCTCGGCGATGCGGTCTTCTTTTTCCTTGCCGCGCGCGAGTTTGTGAATCTCGATTCCTTCGCCGACGATCGATCTCACGCGCATCCGCGGATTCAGCGACGCGTACGGATCCTGAAACACCAGCTGCATCTGCCGGCGCAGCGTGCGCAGCTCCGCGCGGCCGAGCGTCGAGAGATCGCGGCCGTCGAAATATACCGCGCCCGCAGTGGGTTCGAGCAGTTTTAGAATCAGCCGCCCCAGCGTCGATTTGCCCGAGCCCGATTCTCCGACCAGGCCGAGCGTCTCGCCCGGCTGGATCTCGAGGTTGACGCCGGCCACCGCTTTTACCGAAAGTTTCGTCCCGCCGATGATGCCCGTCGATCCCGCCGGAAACTCTTTGCTGAGATTCACGACGCGAACCAGCGGCGCGCCGGACGCGGTCGCGGCGGGCACGATAGGGTCAGGCGCGGATGCAGGCGACATAGTGATTCGGGCCCTTGTTTTCGAGCGGCGGCTCGCCCGCGGAGCATTGAGGAATAGCGCGCGGGCAGCGCGGATGAAAACGGCAGCCGGCCGGCGGATTCAGCGAGCTTGGGATCGAGCCGGGAATCGCCTGCAAGCGATGGTGACGGGTGCCGTCGATGCCGGGAATCGATTCGAGCAGTCCGCGCGTGTACGGGTTGAGCGGATTACGAAACAGCTCGGCGGTCGGCGCCTGCTCCATCACTCGCGCCGCGTAAAGAATCGTCACGTCGTCGGCGTATTCGGCGACGATGCCGAGATCGTGCGTGACCAGTATCACGGCGAGGCCGAGCCGCACCTGCAACTCGCGAATCAGATCGAGAATCTGCGCCTGAATGGTGACGTCGAGCGCGGTGGTCGGCTCGTCGGCTATTAGCAGGCGCGGATTGCACGACAACGCCATCGCGATCATCACGCGCTGGCGCATCCCGCCGGACAATTGATGCGGATAGTCGTCGATGCGATGTTCGGGGTCGGCGATGCCGACCATGCGCAGCGCCTCGATCGTGCGATTGCGGGTCTCGGCGCGATTGGTCTGCTGATGGAGGCGGACGGCCTCGCCAATCTGGCTGCCGACGGTGAAGACGGGATTGAGCGAGGTCATCGGCTCCTGGAAGATCATCGCGATCCGCGCGCCGCGCACATGACGCATCTCGGGCTCGCCGAGTTTCAGCAGATCCTGATCCTCGAAAATAATTTCGCCGCCGACGATTTGCGCCGACTCCGGCAGCAGCCGCATGATCGAGAGCACACTCGCCGTCTTGCCCGACCCCGACTCGCCGACGATTCCGAGCAGCTTCCCCGGCGCAACCGAAAAACTGACGCCGTCGACCGCGCGCACTTCTCCCACGTCGGTAAAAAACGAAGTGCGCAACGATTTAACTTCAAGCAGCGGCTTCACGTGACGCTCAGCGTATCAGATCACCCAGCGGTCGAGGGATCCAGGCGGTCGCGGAGATGATCGCCCAGGAAGTTGAAGGACATCACCGCCAGGAAGATGAAAATGCCGGGAATAAGAATCCACGGGTAGCGTGCGAGGTTTTGGACGTCCTGCGCTTGTGCGAGCAGATTGCCCCAGCTTGCGGCCGGTTCCTGGATGCCGAGGCCGAGCAGCGACAGCGCGCTTTCGCCGAGGATGAAGCCGGGGATCGAAAGCGTGGCGGCGACGATCGCGTAGCCCATCACCGACGGAATTATGTGGCGCGTGATGATGCGCCAGCGCGAGGCGCCGAGCGCGCGCGCCGCCTCGACGTACGGCCGCGATCGCACCGATGACGCCATCCCGCGGATGATTCGCGCGAAGCCGGCCCAACTGATGAAGCTCATGATCGCCACGATCATGAAAAACGTTGCGACCGTGCTCAACCCCGACGGAATCACGGCGGCCAGCGCGAGCAGAAAATAAAATGACGGCAGCGACATCTCGATTTCGGACCATCGCATGATCAGGAAATCGACCATCCCGCCGAGGTAGCCGGACAGCGCGCCAATCGTGATGCCCAGTGAAAAACTGATCAGCACGCCGATCAAGCCGACGCACATGCTGACGCGCGAGCCGTACACGATGCGCGAGTAGAGGTCGCGGCCGAGACCGTCGCTGCCGAGCATAAAATACGGCTCACTCTCGCTGTCAGTGGTGAACAAATGCCCGTGCGAGAACAGGTGGATGTCGAGCCGCCGGGAGTTGTCGGCGACGAACTTGCGCGCCTCCTCATTCTGCATGCGCATCGGATGGCTGTAGAAGATCGAGCGCGACCATTCGGACGGCGCACTCAGATGGAGCGACATCGGCGGACAATCCGGCATCGCACGGTTCTGATAAGTGGGGTCGTAGCTCGCGAAGAACGGCGACGCCGCGGCGAGCAGGTAAAACAGCACCAGGCAGATCGCGGAAAAGCGCACGGTCCGCGACGCGAGGCGCCATTCGCGGGCGAGGCTCGAAGATTTCCGCGCGGATACCGCGGCGCCTTCGAGATTCGCCGGCATCGTGGCGTCGGCGTTCATCTCACTCGGCCGCCACCGACGAAAAATCGACGCGCGGATCGACCGCGACCAGCGCGATGTCGGCGAGCAGGTTGCCGACCAGCAACAGGATCGTGCCCATCAGCACCGAGCCCATCACCAGGTAGATGTCGAGCGAGCGCACCGCGTCGAGCATCAGCAACCCGAGGCCTTGCAGGTTCATCACGGCCTCGACCAGGGCGGCGCCGCCGAGCAAGTCGCCGAGCGAATATCCGGCCATCGTGACGAACGGGTTCAGCGCGTTGCGCAGCACGTGCTTGTAGATGACGACGCGCTCCGACAAGCCCTTGGCGCGCGCGGTGCGGACGAATTCCGAATTTTTGATTTCGAGAATCTGCGATCGCATCAGCCGCATCAGGCCCGCGGTGCCGGAGATGCCAAGCACGAAAACCGGCAGGATCAGATGGTTGATGCGATCGGCAACCTGGTTCAGCGGACTGAGCGTCGCGTAGTCGGGCGAGTAGGTGCCGCCGATTGGAAACCATCCGGTTTTCAGCGCGAGGTACATCATCAGGAACGCGAGAAAAAAGCTCGGCACCGACATCCCGAAGAACGCCATGAACGAGAGGAAGCGATCCCAAATCGAGTTCTGATTCACCGCGACGATGATGCCGATCGGAATCGCGATTGCCCACGACAGAATCATGCTGCTCGCCGCCAGGATGATCGTATTGAAGGCGCGCGACGCGATTAGCCCGGTCACGCTCACCCGGTATTGCAGCGAGAAGCCGAAGTTCAGATGCAGCACGCCCCACAGCCACTTGAAGTAGCGGACCATCAGCGGCTGATCGAGGCCGAACTGCGCCTCGAGCTGTCGAATCACTTCGGGCGTGATGGTTGGGTTGAGCTTCAGATTCGAGACGAAGTCGCCCGGCACCAGCGACATCGCGAGAAACGAAATGAAGGTGATCCCGAGGATGAGCGGGATCATGTTGAGCAGGCGACGGATCAGGAAGCGGGTCATCGTGTCATCGGCCTGATATTTCGACGTGCGTGCCGCGCCGGATGTTCAGTCGGCCTTGAATTCCATCCACTCCGGCTGGTACACGCCCCAAACCTTCGGCTGATAGTTTTCGAGTGAGTTCTTCCACGACGCGTACCGCTGCTGCCGCACCGTTTCGAGTATCGGCAACTGGTCGTGCAAAATTTGCTGGATTCTCCAGTAGTACTGAGGCCGCTTGCTGATATCCATCTCGGACGCGCCCTGGTCGAGCAGCGTGTCGATCTCCGCCTCCCACGTAGTCGCCGGCTTTGGCTGATTCGGGTTCCACAGGTGAAGGTTGCCTGACGATCGATAAAAATTGGCGCCATCGTTCGGCTCGATACCGCCGCCGAATCCCATCAACATGCAATCCCAGTCGAAGGACGAATCGAGCTTGTCCACCAGCGTCGTGAACTCGAGCGGGCGATAGTTGACCTTGATGCCGAGACCCTCGAGGTCTTGCATGAAGATGGTGCACATCTGGTTGCGCTCGGGATTGCCGGAGTTGGTAGTGAGGTCGAATTCGAGACGATTGCCTTTCGGATCGGTGCGCACGCCCGGTTTAACCAGATGATAGCCGGCCGCCTCGAGCATATCGGCGGCGAGTTTGGGATCGTAGTCGTAGTCCTTGAGGTTGGGGTTATGAAAAATTTTGTTCGCGGGCGAGATATCCGCGACCGCCTTTTCCGCGAGTCCGTGAAAGACCAGGTCGATCATCGATTGCTTGTCGATCATATGCGCCATCGCCTGCAGGAACTTCAGATCGGTGAACCATTCAAGCTTCGGATTGGTGACGCCGCCCTTGACGAAATGGCGCGGATTGCGATTGAAGCAGAAAAACAGCGATCCGGTGTCGATGCCGATTTTATCGACACTGATGTCGAGTTCCTTGTTGTCCCGCTTCTTCTCGAGCGGAAAGACTTCCTCGGGACGCGGCCCGTAAACGTCGATCTGCCCCGACAAGTAACGCAGGTACTCGGCGTTCTGGTCCTGCACGATAGTCACGTTCTGCCCGTGCAGGCGCGGCAACTGACCGCCGTGCTCGTCCTTCATCCAATAGTCTTCGTTGCGATCGTAGTTAACCACCTGGCTCTGCGCGTAGCGCACCATCTTGTACGCGCCGTCGCCGACCAGTTGCGCCGGTGGAGTGTTGATGCCCCAGGTGTGGTTGAAATTTCCCGCCTTCCACACCGGTTCAAGGATGTGCGCGGGGATTACCTGGATGCCGAGCGAGTAGAGCAACGGCGCAAACGGCTTGGGCAGATGCATGATGACCGTGTAGTCGTCGGGCGCCTCTGCGGCTATGCGCTGATGGTCGATGGTTATCGCGGGGCGAATGCTGTTAGGCACCTTGGGATCGTAGATTACGTCGAACGTGAACAGCACGTCGCGCGCGGTGACCGGCTGGCCGTCGAACCATTTCACGTCGTGGCGCAGGTGAAATGTAATGGTCTTGTTGTCGGGCGCGATGTCCCACTTGTCGGCCAGGCCCGGCTCCGGCAGTGTCGTGACCGGGTTCGTCCGGATGAGGCTCTCGAACAAGTCGCCGGTGAGTGCGCTGGAAGTCCCATCGGTGATTAGAATCGGATTGAAGGTGCGGGGATCGCTGCCCACCGCGGTGTAGAGGATTTGACTCTTCGCGTGATCGCTGTCCGGCCGGCTGACGCGGCATCCGGCGATGACCGCGAGCGCCGACAGCGCAATCGCGCAGGTTACGACTCGTAAACTCCGGTGGCGCGGGTACTCAGCTTTCATTTGAAAACGCGCCGCCGTCGCCGAAGCTCAGATTCATCAGAGTGGCTCCTGGAGCCGGTGTCAACACGAACGTCGAATCGGGTATGACGCCATTGACGATCGGCCGGAGATAGCGAAACGTCACCTGGCTGCCGGCCGCCGGAAAGCTCGCGTCGATGACGTACGGAAACATCACGCCGCCGATATCATGATAGTCGCTGTAACGGACTTCGTAGTTAATGCGGCCGTCCGCTCCCGTGTCGCGCACCATCGCGAGGTTGCCGCCGGAAAATCCAAGCTGATGAGTCCCTGTCGCCGGGCTGCCGAACGTCGCCACCAGCATCGAGCCGTCATCCGACACCGAGTCGGCGCTGCTGCCGAGCGCGAATGCGGGCGGCGCAAGTCCCATCAGCAGACCCACGGCGTCCGTCGGCGCCATCGGGATCCGCACGTACTTGTAGAGCGTGTCGGCGTTGGCCTGTCCGCGGATGAAGCGATTCTGTCCCGGTTCGAAGATCGCGAGGTCGCTGCCCTGGGCCGCCAGCAGCAGCGCCACGCCGAACGGTGACATCGCCTCGACCCGCAGATCGCCGGGCCGCTTGGCGGTTATATCCTCTTTCGCCTTCACGTGCTGATCGCCCGCCGTGTATTCCATCACCGCCGGACTCTGCACGCAGGCGAGCCGCCGGTCGCGCTCGGCCAGCGCCGCGATCATTTTTTCGGCTTGAAATCTGGCTTCGTCCGGCTGTGCGATCGGCGTGGGTTCGTCGGGAACCGCCGGAGTGTGTATTACGATGCAGGCCGAAGTTTCGAGTGTCGCCAGCAGGAGCATCGAGGCGACCGCCGCGAGCGAAACTTTTTTTCGGCGCCGACCGCGTTCAGTGGCCCGCGCTGGCGGCATTCTGCAGGACCTGGATTTTATCCTTGAGCCGTGCGACCTGGTCGGTTTCCTGCGCCTTCTTCAGCGCGTCGCTATACTCGTGGCCCGCTTCCTTGGTTTTGCCGAGCTTGCGATACGCGTCGCCGAGATGCTCAGTAATCGTGGGATCGCTGCCGGTCAGGTTGACCGCGCGCTCCAACTGCTCGACCGCCTTCTTGTATTCGCCCTTCTGGTAATACACCCAGCCGAGGCTATCGACGTAAAATCCGTCTTCCGGTTCGATGTCGAGCGCACGCTTGATCAGCTTTTCGGCCTCGACCAGGTTGGTACCTTGTTCAGCGTAAGTGTAGCCGAGGTAATTCAGCGCCTGCGCGTTGGCCGGATTCAGCTCGATCGCTTTCTGCATCTCGGCCATGCCTTCCGCGCGCTGCTTGTTCTGATCGAGCGCCGCGCCGAGCGTGAAATGGAACTTGTCGCTTTTGGGATCGGCCGCGACCATTTTGCGCGCCAACTCGATCGCCGCCGGATAGTCCTTCTTTTCCTGGTACACCCCGACCATGAAGCCGATGATTTCCGGATCGTTGGGCTTCTTGGCGAGCGCGTCCTTCAGCGCGGCGAGCGCCTGGTCGTAGTTGTTTTGCTTGTCGTACAGGTACGCCAACTGGAGGCGCGACTCGACGTAGTGCTCGTTGTCGTCCGGAATTTTGTTGAACTCGGCGATCGCCTTGTCGTTCTCGGAAAGCTCCGTGTACACCGTGCCGAGGTAGTAGTGGACGCGGTAGTTGTTCGGCTCGGCCCCGAGCACCAGGTTGAACTCGGTTGCGGCGTCGTCAAAATTGCCCTGCTCGACGTACAGCAACCCGATTTTGGTCCGCGTGTCGGCCGGATTGGTCTCGACCTGCTCGGCCTTTTTCAGCTCATCGAGCGCCTCGGCATATTTTTTCTGGCCGGCCAGAATTTCCGCCTTGCGCTTGCGCACCAGCTCGTTGTTCGGATTTACCTGCGTGATCTTGTTGTAATAAACCAGCGCGTCCTGCGGGCGATCCTGGCGCTCGCGCAGCAGCGCAAAATCAAGCAGCACCAGTTCCGACTGCGGATTGAGATCGAGCGCCTTCTGATAATATTTTTCGGCGGCGGCGTAATTCTTCGACGCCACCATCACTTTGCCCGCGTAGTAGTAGCCAAGGAACGAATTCGGATCGAGCGCGATCAGCTGCGCGAAGGTCTTCTCGGCTTCGCCGTAGTCGCCGCGCTTGGCGTAGAGCGTGCCGAGATACAGATACGCTTCCTGATTCTTGGGATTAAGGCGGAGGACCTCGCGGTAATCCTTTTCCGCGGTGGCGTCGTCGCCCAGCGCCGAGCTGATACCCGCACCGAGCAGCCGCGCGTCGGCCGAGTCGGGATTGATGGCGAGCGCCTGATTTACCTGCTCGAGCGCCTCTTTCAGGCGTCCGTCGCGGACGTAGAGCGTGGCCAGACGAACCTTCAGCGCCGCGTTGTTGGGGTCGTACTGGACGGCCTCGGCGTAGTTCTTGAGCGCCGCTTCGCGATCGCCGTCATTCATCGCGACTTCGGCCCTCAGGAACGCGCTCATCGCGCGCGCATCCGACGGCACGTCCACCGCCGGCGCCCCACCGAAGGGATTATCTCCACCCACGCTGGCACTGCGGACATACTCAGGCTTCGGATTCTTGATTCTGGCGATTGAGGTGCATCCCAGAAACGCGATCGATACGGCGCCGAGCGCGATCATCGCGCGTGTACTGAAAAATTTCATCGCCAACAAAAATTCCCGGGAGAGCTGCTCAATTTGATCCGACACCACGCTCTTCGATCTAATACGCGAGGCGCCCCGCGACGTTACCGCCGCCCGCGGACCTGTGCGCATCCTCTACATTATAAGAATTCCGCCACGAGATGCGACCGTGCAACCCTCATTTCATTTTCCGCTCGCTTGCCACCGCGCGCCGCCTCGGCTAGGCAAGGGGCCGGAGCCACTGAGCAATTGCCCCATATCGGTACCCAAAATCCTCAACCCTCAGCGCCCTCGAGCGCCGCTCTGCGCCAACGCACGCAACCCCCGCCGCGCAAGCTCGGCCTGTTCCCGCTGGTCTGCCTGATGTATCTGGTAGTGAGCGGCGGCGCCTACGGCCTCGAAGACAGCGTCCGCATGGCGGGGCCGCGCCTGACACTTCTGCTATGCCTGGTGGTGCCGCTGACGCTCAGCCTGCCAACCGCGCTGATGGCGGCGGAGCTTACGGCACTGATGCCGGTGGAAGGCGGCTTCTACTTCTGGGTCAAGGAAGCGCTCGGCCCCTTGGCCGGCTTCGCCGAGGCGTACCTGACAATTCTCTACACCGCGGTGGACATGGCGATTTATCCGGTGCTGTTCGCGAGCTACCTGTCGTTCATCGTGCCACTCGGCCCGGCCGCCCAAATCGCGATCGGCATCGCGCTGGTGTGGCTCGCCGGCGGACTGAATTTTCTCGGCGTCAGGCCGGTTGGGATGGCGTCGATGGTGCTCGCCGCCATCCTCGTCTCGCCGTTCGCGATACTGGTGATCGTCGGCATCCCGCGACTCGTCCACTTCACGATGCCGGCGCCGCCGCTGTTCGGTGCCGACCCGTTGGGCGCGCTCGGCGCAGGCCTGACCGTGGTTATCTGGAATTTCGGCGGATGGGAAAACCTGAGCGTTGTGTCCGCGGAAATCGAAAATCCGCGGCGCAACTATCTGCGCGCCGTCCTGATCGCGATGCCGATAATCGTCGCCGGCTACGTGCTTCCGCTCGCGGTCTCCCTGTCCGGCGCAACCACCACCGCCGAATGGGGCACCGGATCATTCTCGCACGTCGGCTACGCGCTCGGCGGACGCGCACTCGGCGGCACGCTGGCGCTCGGCGGCGCAGTGATGTCGTTCGCGGTGTTCGAGGCTGCGATGCTGTGGGTGTCGCGGATGCCGTTCGTGCTCGCGCGCGAGCGCTACCTGTCGCCGCCGCTGGCGCAGCTATGGTCCGCCACCGCGACCCCCGGCAAATCGATCCTGCTCTGCTGCGTGGTCTTCACGCTGCTGGTGCCAATCGGCTTCGTCGCGCTGGTGGTACTCGACGTCTTCTTCTATATGGCGGCGCTGGCGCTCGAACTCTTCGCACTATTGAAGCTACGCAAACTGATGCCCGATCGCGCCGGCATGTTCACAATCGGCGGCGGCCGCATCGGCCTCGGACTCGTGACCATCCTCCCGATTCTGACCTGGGCCGCGACCTTCGGCCTCGCAATCTCAGCCGGCGTAGCCAAGCGCGACTTTATCCTGGCGATCGGGCTGGGCGCCTGTGTCTGGCCCGCCTACGCATTCTGCCGCCATCGCTACGGCGGCCCCCCCGCCATCGATATCCCGCCGACGAGCATCACCGCGTAATTTGGTTTTGCCGAAATTCCCTGCTCAACTGAACGGGGAATTTTTCCGAGTCGTTAGAGTTTTTCGAGATGCACAAGCATAATAATTTTTTCACGCTCACTTTCGGGGAATCGGTGCGCATGGCTGACAACTCACCCATCTTGATCGTAGGTGCGGGCACGACCGGGCTCGCAATGGCTTGTGAACTGGCTCGCCACGGCGCGCCGGTGCGCATCATCGACAAACAGTCCGGCATCAATCCACATTGCCGCGCGTGTTCCGTGCACTCACGGACGCTGGAAATCTTTTACGACTTCGGGATCGTCGACGAGATTCTTGCCCAGGGTCACAAGGTTCTGGGCATGAGCCAGTACGCCAACGGCGAACGCTTCATGCACTCCAGCGGCGACGAAGTGGATAGCCCGTATCCGTACACAATCAACCTCGAGCAGTGCAAAACCGAATCGGTCCTGGAGCGCCTGCTCCGCACCTACGGCATCGAAGTAGAACGCGAGACCGAGCTCACCGCGATTACCGTGCGGCCCGATGCGGTCTCCGCGACAATTCGACGCGGCACCGGCAATGAAGAAGTGGTTGAGACGCCGTGGCTCATCGGCTGCGACGGGGCTCACAGCCAGGTACGCCACCTCAACCACATTCACTTTCCGGGCAAGGAAGATCTTCATCAGTATTGCCTTGGCGATGTGCGGATCGAAGGCGCACTTGCCCACGACGAAATACACTCCTTCATGACCGACCGTGGACTGCTCTTCTTCTTTCCGTTGCCGGACGCGCGGTGGGTAGTTGCGGCTGACCTGCCGACGCAGCACGACGCGGTCAAAGAGCAGCCCAGCCTGAACGATGTGCGCGCAATCGTATCTGAGCGCGGACCGGCCGGAATCCGAATCAGCGACCCGCGCTGGCTGGCCTACTTCCGTATCAACTACAGAGCCGCGCGCCATTATCGCCACGAACGCATCTTTCTGGCCGGTGATGCCGTGCATATCCACAGCCCGATGGGCGGGCAGGGCATGAATACCGGCATCCAGGATGCGTACAACCTGGCCTGGAAGCTGGCGCTCGTTCATCGTGGCCGTGCGCCGGCCGGCCTGCTCGACAGCTACGAGAAGGAGCGGCGACCAGTTGCGGAGGACGTGCTCGCGACTACCAAGATGCTGACCGACCGCTTCGAAGCTTTCAGCCATCTTTCACCCGAACAGCGCGAGCAAATGTACGTGAATGTGGTCGTGCCGCCGGAGGTCGCCAAGCGCATGGCACGACACCTCGAGCAATTGGATCTGAATTACACGAAGAGTCCGATCTGCCATCAGCACGCAGGGAGCCATTTTGGAAAGACGCGCTTCACCGCCGGCCCCCGTCCGGGTGAGGAGGCTCCCGACGCCAAGCCACTGCTGTACGACAATCGCTCGACGACTCTTTTCGAGTTGCTGCGCGGCCCAAAGCACACCTTGCTGCTGTTCCCCGGCGCCGACCACGAAGCCAAGTCATGGCGCCGACTGGCAGGATTGGCTCAGTCGGTCGAGAGCCGTTTGGACGACCTGATCAATATGTACTTCGTAGCCGTCGAAGCGGGCAGCGTTCCGCCGAACCCGAAATTCAAGGGACGCCTGATACTCGATCCCGAACGCTCGCTCCACTACCGCTATGGCGCTGAAACCGAAAGCCTGTACCTGGTTCGTCCCGATGGCTACGTGGGTTATCGGAGCGAGCCTGCAACGGCGAGCGCCTTTCACGACTATATCGGGCGTATCTTTTCGAGCTGACTGCAGAGATTGGCAAGTTCCTAATTGCGCGCCGTCAGCCGATACACCTCGACCGCGTCATTCTGCGATACCGGCTCGATCGCGAACTTCGCCTGCAACTGATCGAGTTCTGTCTTCAACACGTCGGCATACTGCTGCGACTCAGGCGCAGCTATCAGCAGAAAGACCGGCTTCTTCGCATCGATCGCCGATGCGAGCGAATCCGCCACCGCCGGCGACATCTGCTCGCCGTCGAACACCACCGGCGGCACCGGCCCGTTCCATCCCGCCGCGCGTTTCTCATATAGGCGATGCAGATGGTAGTCGGTGAAGCGCTCGCCCGGATCGAGCGAATTCAATCCAACGAATCGATGTTCTTCTCCGAGATAGAGATCGAGAAATTGCAGCGAGACGTTGCTGACAATGGTCGCGTCGCGCGGCAGGCTGGAATCCAGCGACTCCAGAGATTCAACCATCACCGAAGATGCCGGCTGTGCGCTCAATCGAGCGCCGACTTCCGAAGCCAAGGACACCACCAGCAGCAGGTCGAGCACGATCACGCTTGCCGCGGATACGAGCTTGTAGGGCTTTCGCTTCGGGTTCTTGAACACCTCGCGCATGTATCGATTAGTGGCCTCCGCGCCGCAGCCGGCCGCGATAAACAATATGAACGCGGCCGGCAGGATGAATGCCACGTCGGTGAACAGGTAGAAACAGTAGAGCCCGGTCAGCGCGCCGAGATATCCGAGTCCGAACCACATCAGGCGGCGCGCCGCAGATCGCTCGGGCGCGCGCAGGACCGCGATGAACCCGACAATCGCGAACACCGCTGCCGCGAACGGGTACAAGAAGTATCGCGCATCGCCGGGGTCGCCGAGCATCCCGTCGAGTCCGAGCAGCGTCGTGACATAGACGATCACGTTACCGTGCGGATTGCGCGGCATCGTCGGACCGAACAGGTACGCGATGCTGAAGGTCTTGCCGCCCGCTCCATAAACCTCGGGTACCCACCACGCATAGCCGCTCGCGAATGCGCTGCCGAGATTGATCGAGTTCTGATGCAACTGCCACGCAACCGGAATCGCGAATCCGATTGCCACTGCTACCGCCGCTTTGAACAGGCTTGCCGGATCGCGCTTCTCAAGCGGCACCATCACGATGCATACCGCGAGGCCAACCAGGATGACGGCGTTGCTCGGCCGGATGATCGTCGAGAACCCCGCGAAGAGACCGAACATCAGCCATGCCGACATTCGCATCCAGCTCGGCAATCGGGCCGCGTAGTCCGACGTTGCCACCACCAGCATTGCCGCGGCGCAAATTGTCACGAACAGCGTCGGCACATCGCTCATCACCAGCGACGAATACGTGATGAACACTGGCGAGAGTGCGAGAAGCAGCGCCGCGGTCGTCGCGGCCAGGCGCCAGAACTGGCCACGCGTCAGCATGAAAACGCCGAGTACCGAGAGCATCCCGAGAATCATCGAGGCGTAGAGCGGCCGAAAATCCGCGCCGTTGAAGCGTTGGAAGAACTCCAGGATCAGCGGGTAGCCGCCGGTATAGCGCGACGGGTAAGTATATCCACCGAAATGCAGCACCGCCCCGCGACCACTTGCCAGGTTCACGCCCGATGCGGCGTACTCGAGTCCGTCCGGCCACGGCATCAATTCCAATCCGCGTCGCAAGCCCGCGGACTTGATCATCGTATTCGCCAACGCCACGATCGCGGCCAGGATTATCCAGTCAGGCCAGCCCGGCATCAGGTACGGATACACATTGGATGCGGATCGCTTCGATGACCGCGGGTGGTTCATCGCGACGCGTCTCCGACCAGGCCGACGCCGCGCGCATCGGCGCGTGGCTCATCATCGTCCTGCTCATCCCGCGCATCGCGCGCATCTTCTACCCCGAAATTTGGGTCGAGGACGACTTCTACCTCGAGAGCGCGTGGCTGGTGAGCGTTGGGATGCGCCCGTACCTGGATTTCGTTCAACCGCATATGCCGCTGCTCGAATGGATCGCGGCAGGTTACCTCAAGTTGTTCGGTGCAAGCTATCTGTCGATCGAAATCCTGAACGAGGCCGCGATTTTCGCAACCAGCCTCCTGACCTACGCGCTCGCCCGCCGCGTCTGTGGCCGTCCCACCGCGATCGCTGCGTCGATTCTTTACGGCTACAGCTCGCTGGTCTTCCGCTACCACGCCTACGAGCGCGAGAGCTTCGTCGCGCCGCTGCTTATCTTCGGTGCAATCGTCGCGCTCGACGACACGATGCCCGCGATGCGCCAGGCTGTTTTCGTGGCCCTGATTTTCTTCGTCGCATGCGCGATCAAGCTGACCGCTGTGATCCCTTTCCCCGTGATGCTGCTATTCGTCGCGCTCGCATATCGCCGCATCGCGAGCGCTGTCGTCGCCGGCGCAATCTTCATGCTCGCTCTCGCTGCCTTCAGCGCACTCCTCTACAAACTCTACGGCATCGAGTTCATCTTCCAGACCTTTATTTTTCATTTTCTCAAAGGCCACGACACCGCCGGCGACATCGCGACCTACCCGCGCATGATTCTCGACTTCCTCGTGCCGCTGTTCATTCTCGGATGCTGGCAAATCTTCGCCAAGCGCACTTTCAATCGCGGCGTGATCCTCGTGCTCGCAATCGTCGCCGCCGAGTATGCATTTTACGGCGTGCTGAGTCCGACCGCGTGGGGCCACAACTACCTTGAGCCGCTGCCCTTTATCGCGATCATCGCGGGAGTCGGCGCGATCGCTTTGATAAACGCCAGCCGGACGCTGTCGCAACGATGGCAGCTCCTTGCCGGCGGCGCGGCGCTGATCGTGATTTCACTCATCTGGATCGCGCCGCTGGTCAACGAGAACTGGCTGCATGGCAGTGTCTATGGCTTCGGCTTCGTGCCGCGCGCGGAAATCTCGCAGCTCGCGACTGCCTTGCGCGCCGCCAGCAAACCGCAAGACGATGTGATCGCGCCGTCGTTCATCTGTTTCGAGGCCAATCGCCGCGAATTGATCCGCTATCCCGAAACCTACGGCGTCTATCGCGAAGGCGAGGCCGCATACGATCGCGACGGCTTCTACGCCGCGCGCCGGCGGCTCGGCAGTGCCGACTTTTTCCAACTGATCTCCGATACCCGCCACTTTTGGACCGACCAGATGCGCGATGCGATCGCCAGTGGAAAAGTCTCCGCCGTCATCAGCGACTCGCCGATTCAACTGCTGCCGCTGGTGCTGGTTCCCGAAGATTTCCTGTCGAGCAACGGCTTCCGCCCGGCCCTGACCACCGACCACTTCACCCTCTGGACCCGAACGCCTGCGCCGTGAGGCAAAGTTCGCGGCAGAGAGGAAGTGCTTGATCCCGAGTAGCGAAACATTTAATTGTGCGGCGCGCGGAACTATCGCGCCACAAAGGCGCGCCACAAAGGAAATCGGTGATGTTGAGGTTTGAGGATATCGATCTCGATCGGATGGTCGAAGAAGTTCTCGCCGGAAAAGAAATCGCGCGCGACGTTGCCGCCGCAATTTTGAATTGCCCCGATGAGCGGCTGGCCGACTTGCTTGCCGCGACCCGCACCGTGCGCGAGGCCGCATTCGGCCGCCGCGTCAAGATTTGCATGCTGCGCAACGCGCAAAGCGGCATCTGCCCTGAGGATTGTTCCTACTGCTCGCAATCGAAGATCTCGAAGGCTGAGATCCCGGTTTACAAAATGCAAAGCGTGCCCAAGCTGATCGAGGGCGCGCGAATCGCGGTCGAGAGCGGCGCGCGCCGCTACTGCATGGTCTGCAGCATGCGCGGCCCGGCGCGCCATGATGTCGAGCATCTCGGCGAAGCATGCGATCGAATCCGCGCCGAGTTGCCGGGGCTGGAACTATGCCTGTCGATCGGCCTGATGAATCGCGAGGATGCCGGCGAGCTGAAGGGTGCGGGCGCGGGATGGATCAATCACAACCTCAACACCAGCCGCCGCTTCTATCCGGAGATTTGCACGACGCACACCTACGACGATCGCATCGAGACCATCGAGAACGTGCGCGCCGCGGGATTATCGACCTGCTCGGGCGGGATCATCGGGATGGGCGAGACTGACGACGATATTCTAGACCTCGCGTACTCGACCCGGCGCCTCGCGATCGATTCGGTGCCGCTGAATTTTCTGCATCCGATAAAAGGCACGCCGCTCGAAGCGCAGCGCGCGCTGACGCCCGAGAAATGCCTCAAGGCGGCGTGCCTGTTCCGTCTGCTGAATCCGCGCAGCGAAGTCCGCGCGGCCGGCGGTCGCGAATTGAACGTCGGCGCGCGCCAGGCCGACCTGTTCAACGCGGTGAATTCGATTTTCGTCAACGGCTATCTGACCACCGCCGGATGGGACTGGCAGCGAACCCGCGAGCTGATCGAGCGAGCGGGCTACGAGCCGGAACCCGGCTAAAGAAAATAAAAGCGGCCGAGTCGTCGAGACCCGGCCGTTCTGGTTGGTTTATGTCGTCGCCGGCTACGCGGTCTTCTCGGCCTTTTCGCCCGCGTCGCTGTTGCGTTCGGCGCGCTCTCCGCGCGGCGCACGTTCAGCCTTGTCGCCGGTCTTGTCGCCGCGCGCGCGCGGAACGATGTTGCTGGTGGTCAGCACCTCGATGAACTTGCGCACTGCGGGCGAGAGCTCGCGGCCGCGCTTGTAAATGATCGCGAGCGGGCGCAGAAAGGTGCCTTCCTGGAATTCGAGCATCCGCAAAGTGCCGCGTGCGATCTCGTTCTCGACCGTCATCCGCGGCACGATCGCGCATCCCAGCCCAATCTCGACCGCGCGCTTGATAGTCTCGATATTGTCGAATTCGAGTGCGTAGGTCGGCTTGACGCCGTGCTCGCGCAGAATTTTATCGGAAGCCTTGCGGGTCGGAATATCGCGTTCGTAGCCGACAAACTTCTGACCCGCCAACTGCCCGACATTTACCTTCGTGTGCTTCGCGAGCGGATTGTCCGGCGGCACCGCGAGCACCAGCTCGTCGTGGCGGAACGGCACCGAGACTATCTGGCTGCGCTTGGCCGGGTACGCGACGACGCCGAGATCGACCTTGCCCTCTATCAGGTCCTCGTAGATTTTATTCGAGCGCAGATATTCCAGGTGCACGTTGACGGCCGGATAGTTGCGCAGAAATTCGGTCAGGTACGGCGGCAATTCGTGCAGGCCGACGCTGTAAACGGTGCCGACCCGAATCGAGCCCGCGACCACCGAGCCGATTTCGCGCAACCGGTTTTCCAATTCGAGGAAGCGGCGCACGATTTCCTTGCTCGCGGTGTACAGAATCTGGCCGGCCGGCGTCGGTTTGACTCCGGCTCGTCCGCGTTCTATCAATCGGCAGTCGTACTTTTCCTCCAGGCTTCTGACCTGCTGGCTGACCGCCGATTGAGTGACGAAGTTTTGCGACGCGGCATAAGAAAAGCTTCCACTTTCGATTATGTCGCAGAAGACCTTTAGCGTTTCGATGTGCATGCGATTGGCTTGATGTATAAGGCTATGTGATACCGAAATCTGAGGCAACTAGTAGCTGTGATTAGAAATTCTTGGGTCCCGAACCAGCCTCCGCAACCAACGCGAGCGGGTCAAGAGGGGCCAATACCGGGAGCATTATTTTGGTCATCCAAGGAACAGTCAGATCGGACGGAATCCTGGCGGTCTCGCGGCCGTGGCGCGGATCGAAACGGCCTTCAGAAATCGAATGGAGTGCAAGATGTCGGATTTATTAAGAGACCTCGACTTTTTTCATCTCGACGACCTGCTGACCGATGAGGAGCGGATGGCCCGGGACACCGCCAAGCGCTTCGTCGATCGCGAAATTCTGCCACTAATCGAGCGCAATTTTGCGGGTGAAACCTTCCCAATGCATCTCGTACCGCAAATGGCCGAGCTTGGGATGTTCGGAGCTAATCTCAAGGGCTACGGATGCGCCGGTATGAATAACGTAGCCTATGGTCTGATCATGCAGGAGCTCGAGGCCGGCGACTCCGGCCTGCGCTCGTTCGCGTCGGTGCAAAGCGCGCTTTCGATGTACGCGATTTATGCCAACGGCAGCGAGGAACAGAAGCAACGCTACTTGCCCGAGATGGCCAAGGGAAAATTGATCGGATGCTTCGGGCTAACCGAGCCCGACCATGGCTCGGACCCCGGCGGGATGGAAACGCGGGCGCGGCGCGACGGCGATGGATGGATTCTCAACGGGACCAAGCGATGGATCACGAACGGATCGATCGCCGACGTCGCGATCGTGTGGGCCAAGGTCGATGAAGGCATAACCGGGTTCCTGGTCGAAAAAGGGACGCCGGGATTCTCGACCCGCGACATCCACGGAAAATTTTCGATGCGCGCGTCGATCACTTCGGAACTGATCCTCGAGGACGTGCGAATTCCGAAGACCGCGCATCTCGAGAAAGCGCGCGGGCTCAAGGGTCCGCTCGGATGCCTGACGCAGGCGCGCTACGGAATCGCGTGGGGGGCGATTGGCGCCGCGCGATCGTGCTTCCATTGCGCGCTCGACTACACGAAATCGCGCAAACAGTTCTCGCGGCCGCTCGCCGGCTATCAACTGGTGCAGGCCAAGCTGGTCAAGATGCTGACGGAGATCACCAAGGCGCAGATGATCTGCCTGCGTCTCGCGCATCTGAAAGATCAGGGCAAGATGCGGCCCGAGCACGTGTCGTTCGCCAAGCGCAACAACGTCAACGAGGCGCTGAAAATCGCACGCGACGCTCGAGACATGCTGGGCGCCAACGGGATCGTGAACGAGTACCCGGTGATTCGCCACATGCTGAATCTCGAGACGGTGAACACTTACGAGGGCACCTTCGATGTGCATACGCTGATCCTCGGCCGCGATATCACCGGCGAGAACGCGTTCGAGTAGGCGCCGGCGCTTACCGCAAGCCTCGACGCTCGTGCTAGAGAGAATCGGATGGAGCTCAAGGGCAAGAACGCGATTGTCACGGGCGCGGCGCGCGGAATCGGGCGTGGAATCGCGCTGAAGCTGGCGGCCGCCGGAGCCAACGTCGCGATCGTCGATCTCGGTAGCCCGGCCGACCCCGCGCTGACCTACAATCTCGGCGCACAAGCCGACCTCAATCGCACAGTCGAAGCGGTGAAGGGATTCGGCGTGAAAGCGATCCCGGTTCTCGCCGATGTGACGCGGTTCGCCGACCTGGAGCGGATGGCGTCGGAAGTGGCTGCGAAACTCGGCGCGATCGACATCCTCGTCAATAACGCCGGTATCATCGCGGTCGGTCCGGTGAGCGATTTCGCAGAAGCCGCATGGGACCGTGTGATGGCGGTGAATGCGAAGGGTCCGTTCCTGTGCGCGAAAGCATGCATCCCGCACCTGGCGACGCGGACCGAGGGCGCGATCGTTAATATCGCGTCGGTCGCGGGCAAGACCGGTCACGGCGGCGCGTCGGCATACTGCGCGAGCAAGTTCGCGGTGGTCGGTTTCACTCAAGCGCTGGCGGAGGAACTCGGCCCGCTTAACATTCGCGTCAACGCGGTATGCCCCGGATTTCTGCGGACGGCGATGTGGACCGACGTGCTCGATCCTTTGATCGGCGTTCAGTATGGCGTGAATCGCGAAGCGGCCTTCGATGAATATATCGCGCGCAACACCTACTTGAAGCGCGAGCAGACCCCGGCCGATATCGGCGAGGCGGTGGTCTATTTGTGCCGCGCGGAAAACATTACCGGCGAGACGATCAACGTCGCGGGCGGCGGCGAAGTGCATTAGGAAAATTTTCAGGCGATGGAGAATTCACCATGATCAAATTGAAGGCGTTCAATCACGCGGCGTTGCGCGTCAGCGATGTCGAGAAGGCGACGGCTTTTTACGAAAACGTGGTCGGCCTGAAACGCATCCCGCGTCCGAACTTCGGCTTCGGCGGCGCGTGGTACGGGATCGGCGGCAATGCGCTGCATATCATCTCGAGCGAGAACCGCGGCCAGAAGCCCGACCCGCTCGGCGCGCACGTCGCCTTCGACGTCGAGGACTTCGACGAGACCAAGCGCGCGCTCAAGGAAATGGGCATCGAGTTTCTCGAAGCGCCGTCCAACATGGGCGCCGGCCGTCAACTGTGGATCGTCGATCCCGACGGCAACACGGTCGAGCTGCGCACCGAAAAGTAGCTACCCGTTCAGACGATCGAGCAGCGCCTTGGCGTCCTTCAGGTCGGCGGTGTCGAAGCCCTCGGTAAACCAGCCGTAGATCTCGGCGAGGATCATGCGCGCCTCGTCGCGGCGAGCCTGCTGTTCGAGCAGCCGTGCGAGGCTCATCGTCGCACGCAGTTCCCACGCCTTCGCGCTCTGGCGGCGCGCGATTTCGATCGCGGTGCGAAAACAACTCTCCGCGTGAGCGACGCTCTCCGCATCGCGCATCCGCGACAATTCGCCCTTCAGCCGATGCAGTTCGGCTTCGTACATGCTATATCCGCTCGAATCCATCACAGCAAATCCTTCGACGAGCAACTCAAGCGCAGCGGAAGGATCTCCTCTCCTGGTGCAAGTTTCAGCGAGAAACGCGAACCATCGCGGGCGCATGGCAAACCCCAAGGTCTCGAGCCCGGTTGCAGCGCTGCGCATCTCAGCGATGCCATCATCCAGGTAGCCCTGCTCGGCGAGCGCCCAGCCGCGCGCGAAGGTCCCATAAGCCAAGTCGAAGGCGATGCCATGCTCGCTGGCGATAGCAATCGCCGCTTCGGCTCGCTTCTGCACCATACCTGGATCCCGCAGGAACATGTGAACCTGAGTCGTTAAGGCCAAGGCGTCCGCAAGCAACGCCGGTTGAGACAACCGCTGGGCCGCAACGAGAGCCGCATCGGTCCACTTGAGCGCCTGCTCCGCATAACCGAGCAGCCAAAGGTCCCAGGCCCCAAAACAGGGGTAGAAAATACCGAACAAGTGAGTCTGCCCCCAATCGAGGCCCGGGCCGGCCTGTTCGAGGTGTTTCCGAGCCTTCACGAAGTCGCCGGTCACCAGGGAATCCAGACCCACGACGCCATGGGCAATCATCAGCTTGGCCGGATCGTTCGCACCCTCCGCCAAGCTGAGAAGTTCCTGGACCCCCGCGCGGGCCGCGGCCAAGTTTGCCTGGTGGGTTGGCTTTTGCGCTTGGTGCGATTGCATGCGGTGTGCTTGCAGGCCATGGAGCACATCGAAAAGCTGCCCGCTCTCGCCCACCTGTTCACTCAGCTTGCGTGCGCGAAGCAGAGTGCGGCCGACTTCTTCCGAGCCCATACTAGCGGTCCATCTCAGCGACCCGACGAGCGAGAGTTGAAGGTCCAGCTCTCGCCGCGCACGTTCTGAATCGTCGGGAAGACTCTTAAGCAGTTCCAACCCTTGAGTGAGATGACCGACTGCTTCGGCGGGGGCCAGCCGTTGCGCAGCCTGCTGCCCGGCCAGATATAGATACTTGACCGCTTTGGCAGTGTTCGGGCTGCGGGCGTAGTGCCGCGCCAGTTCGTCCAGATGATCCTCCAAATTTCCCGCGAACAGTGCCTCAATTCCTTCGGCCGCCCGTTGATGGAGAAGTTTGCGCCGCTCCGCCAGCACCGAGCTGTAGGCGACTTCCTGGGTAAGCGCATGCTTGAACGCATATTCGGTGTCGCCGACGGCCGGCTGCTCGTAGATGAATTCGGAAAGCTGCAAATCGTTCAGCATCCGGTTGAGCTCGTCGTCCGGGTTAGCGCACACCGTGCGCACCAGCGACATCGGGAATTCCCGGCCGATCGCCGCCAGCGTTTGCAGCAATTCCTTGGTGTCGGCCGCAAGCCGGTCGATGCGCGCGGCGAGGATGCCCTGCACGGTCGGCGGTATTTTCAACTCGCCGATCGGTTTGACTAGTCGGATCGTCGCGCCGTCGCGGACCAGCGCGCCTTCGTCGAGCAGGACCTGCACCGTCTCTTCCATGAAGAACGGGTTGCCCTCGGTGCGTTGGATTATCGTCCGCTTAAGCGCCTCCAGTTCCGTGCCATCGCCGAGCAGCGCCGCGAGCATCTCGTCGGCGCTCTCCTTGCCGAGCGGGTCCAGCCTGAGCTGCGTGTAGTAAGTTTTGCTGTTCCACTGGTGCGAGTATTGCGGGCGATAGTTCACCAGGAGCAGGATCTTCGCATTTGCGATCGAATCGGCGAGCAAGTTCAGGAACTCCTGAGTCTGCTCGTCGATCCAGTGCAAGTCCTCGAAAATCACGATCAGCGGCTGGTTGAGCGACTCGCGGGAGAGGATGCGCTTGATCGCGTCGAGGGTGCGGCGCTTGCGGATGTTCGCGTCCATCTGGGCGAGCGGATCCTCGCCTTCGACGATTCCAAGCAGAACGAACAGGTACGGACGCGTATCCTCGAGCGCGGGATCCAGTGTTACTATGCGCCCGTTGACCTTTTCGCGCCGCTTGCGCGCATCATCTTCAGACTTGATATCGAAATACGTATGAAGCAAATCGAGCACCGGCAGATAGGCGCTCGCCTTGCCGTGCGAGACCGAAAATGCCTCCAGCACCATCCAGCCGGACTGGTTCTTCGCCTTGAATTCGAAAAATAAGCGCGACTTGCCGGTGCCCGCTTCCGCTATCGCCGCGACAATCTGCCCGCGGCCGACGCGCGCCAGCTCAGCCGCATTGTGCATCGCTTCCATCTCGCGCTCGCGCCCGACAAACTTCGTCAGCCCACGGCCCGCCGAGCGCTGCAGGCGCGTGCGCAGCGGTCCCAGCCCCGTGACCTCGTAAACATTGACCGGTTCGCTGACGCCTTTGACCCTGGTCGGACCTAACGACTTGAGCGCAAAGTATCCTTCCACCAGCTTGCGCGTTTGCTCGCTGATCGCGATCGAACCGGTCGGTGCGAGCGCCTGCATCCGCGACGCGAGGTTGGTGGTGTGCCCGATCGGCGTGTACTCAGTATGCCCGCCGCCAGTGGCGATCGAACGCACGACCACTTCGCCGGTGTTGACACCGACACGCGCTTCGATCGGCAGGTTGCCGGCCTGGCGCAATCTCGAAGAATATTTCTCCAGTTCTTCCTGCATCCGGAGCGCAGCATAGAGCGCGCGTTGCGGATGATCTTCGTGCGCGACCGGCGCACCGAAGATCGCGAAGATGCCGTCGCCGGTGGATTGCACGACGTAGCCGTCATAGCGCTGGACCGCGTCGATCATCAGCCTCAAGGCTGGATCGACGATCGCGCGCGCCTCTTCGGGATCCAGATCCTGCTCGAGTTCTGTCGAGCCCTTGATGTCCGCGAACAGCGCGGTGACCGTCTTGCGCTCGCCCTCGAGATTTTCAGTGACGGTTACATCGGCTACTCGAATCGGCGCGTCGTTCGATTTCTTCGATGCGGCTGGAGGTTGCGCGAGCGGCGCCGCGCATTCGCCACAGAAGTTCTCCCCAGGTTCATTAGAGGCGCCGCATTGCGGACACGAGCGTGCGAGCGGCGCGGCGCATTTCGCGCAGAACTTGCGTCCCTGGCGGTTGTCAGCGCCGCACTTTGCGCAATTCATCGCTACGATCCCAACTCGTCGAGTAGCGCCTTGGCGTCCTTCAGGTCGGCGGTGTCAAAGCCCTCGGTAAACCAGCCGTAGATCTCGGCGAGGATCATGCGCGCCTCGTCGCGGCGAGCCTGCTGTTCGAGCAGCCGCGCGAGGCTGGTCGTCGCGCGCAGCTCCCACGATTTCGCGTGCTGCTTGCGCGAAATTTCAATCGCGGTGCGGAAGGATTGCCCGGCTTGCGCGGAATTCGACGCGTCCTGCATCAGCAACAGTTCGCCTTTCAGCCGATGGACTTCAGCTTCGTTCATCCGTTGGCCGGTTCGTTCCATGACCTGGAATGATTCGTCGATCGCGTCAAGCGCCTCTTCGAACCGCCCCATCTGACCTAGAGCGGTGGCAATCAAAGCGAGAAGATAGTCGCTAAGAAGCTCGGAGCCTGCGGCCCTGTGCTCCGACAAACTGCGCCGCATCCGAGCGATACCGCCGTCGAGATCGCCCGCGAGCGTATCAGCCCATCCGAGCCACATCTCGCACAACGCCTTGCGAGTAACGGTGCCGCTCTCGATCGCGAGGGCCAGCGCCGCTTCAGTCACTTCTCTCATGGGTGCAAACTCGCGACGGAATGCCAAAGGGTATTTGGCCAGATTCAGGACCAGCTCGAGGACAAGCTTTGATCCGGATTTGTTCGCAACATCGGTCGCGAGCGTTACTCTCTCCAATGCGCGATCCGGGTAACCGAGGAACCAAATGTTCCACGCCGAGGCAATGCCCCCAATTTGCGTCGCCTGGAGCGGAGGGGTTTGACTCGTTGTCAGGGGGAGCTGCGATGCGCGAGCCGTTGCCGGCTCGGCCATAGATCCCTGCTGCTCCGACGAGCGGTCGAAGTATTCGGCGGCGCGCTCGAAGTCGCCAGAATACATCAACGAGAGCGCCAGCGCGGCCGCGATACCTGCGGTTCGTTCCGCAAGCCCATTTTCTTCTGCCCGGGCAAGCAATTCGGCGCCCATCTCGCACGCCTTGCGCACGTCGGGACGGCTCATGACGACAAACAGTACTGCCATGAGTGCGAAAGAGGTTTTTTCCCATGTGATCCCGGGTCGCTGGCAAAGCGCCACCGCGCGCGAAGACGACTGCTCCAACTCGGGCGAACCCCAACCCTTGATCGCCCGTAGGGCGAAGCTGCCCGCGATCCTGAGGTCCAATTCCAGCTCGGCGCGCCGGTCGTCATCGGGCAGCTTCTGTAGCAATTCCAGCCCGGCCTCCATGCGCGCGACCGCTTCGGCATTGGAGCCGCGGTCGCTGAACTGCTCGACTGCAAGCAGGCAATATTGCGCTCCCTTGGCCGGGTTGCCGCTGTGCGCGTAATGATGCGCCAGCTCGACGATGTGATCGTCGAGGCTGTCCGCATGGATCGATTCCAGCGCCGCGCCGATTCGTTCGTGCAGCGATTTTCGGCGTTCAATCAGCACCGAATTGTAGGCGACGTCCTGGGTAAGAGCGTGCTTGAAGCTGTACTCGACATCGCCGACGGCGGGCTGCTCGTAAATGAACTCGGCAAGCTGGAGAGTCTCGAGCAACGGGTCGAGCTCGTCATCGGACCTGGCGCTGACAGTGCGCACCAGGCTTAACCGGAATTCCTTACCCATCACTGCGAGCGCCTGAAGCAGGTCCTTTTCAGCAGAGGGCAGACGGTCGATGCGTGCGGCGAGGATCGCCTGCACAGTCGGAGGAATCTTCAACTCGCCCAAGGGCTTGGTGAGCCGGGCGGTGGCGCCTTCGCGGACCAGTGCGCCCTCATCGAGGAGAACCTGCACGGTCTCTTCCATGAAAAATGGATTGCCTTCGGTGCGTTCGATGATTAGTCGCTTTAACGGCCGCACATCGGTGTCGTCGCCGACCAGCGCGGTCAGCATCTCGTCTGCATTCTCCTTGCCGAGCGGGTCGAGCCGCAGTTGGGTGTAGTAGGTTTTGGATCCCCACTGATGGGAATACTGGGGGCGGTAGTTCACCAGCAGCAGAATTTTTGCGTTGGCGATCGAATCGGCGAGCAAGTTAAGGAATACCTGCGACTCGTCATCGACCCAGTGCAGGTCCTCAAAGATTACAATCAGCGGCTGGTTGAGCGATTCGCGCAAAAGGATTCGCTTGATCGCTTCGAGCGAGCGCCGCTTGCGTGCTTGCGGTTCCATCTCGGCGACTGGGCTGCTCGCGTCGCTCAAGCCGAGCATGGCGTGGAGATAGGGCAGCGCATCCTCGAGCGAACGATCCAGCGTGAGCACCTTGCCGTTGATCTTCTCGCGCCGTTTGCGCTCGTCGTCGTCGGACGTGATTTCGAAGTAGCTCCAAAGCAGGTCGATAACCGGCAAAAAAGCCGATGCCTTGCCGTGCGAGACCGAAAAGGTCTCCAGCACCATCCAGCCGGATTGCGAGACCGCTTTGAACTCCAGGACGAGGCGCGATTTGCCGGTGCCCGCTTCGGCCATTGCGGCGACAATTTGCCCGTGCCCCGATTTTGCGCGCTCGGCTGCGGCCTCCATCGCCGCCATCTCGCGATCGCGCCCGACAAACTTTGACAGTCCGCGTCCGGCCGAGCGCTGCAACCGCGTGCGCAGCGGCCCCAACCCGATCACCTCATAGACGTTGACCGGTTCACTGACGCCCTTGACCTTGGCCGGACCGAGCGGTTTGAGCGCGAAATATCCCTCAACCAGTTTGCGCGTCGATTCGCTGATTGCGATCGATCCGGTCGGCGCGAGCGCCTGCATTCTCGACGCCAGATTCGTGGTGTGGCCGATCGGCGTGTACTCGGTATGCCCGCCACCGGTCGCGATCGACCGCACGACCACCTCGCCGGTGTTTACACCGACGCGCGCTTCGAGCGGCAGGTTGCCGACCTCGCGCAATCGCGACGAGTAGCGGGTCAGCTCCTCCTGCATCCTGAGCGCGGCATAGAGAGAGCGCTGTGGGTGATCTTCATGCGCGACGGGGGCGCCGAAGATCGCGAAGATGCCGTCGCCGGTGGATTGCACGACGTAGCCGTCGTAACGCTGGACCGCGTCGATCATCAGCTTGAGGGCAGGATCGACGATCGCGCGCGCCTCTTCGGGATCCAGATCCTGCTCGAGTTCTGTCGAGCCCTTGATGTCCGCGAACAGCGCGGTGACCGTCTTGCGCTCGCCCTCGGTGGCGAGCACCGACGCGTCGTCAGGCGCGGTGACTCGGACGGATGGAGTTGCGGCTTCTAAATGCGGTGGGGCGGACGCGGCCGCGAGCGATACGCCGCAATCGGCGCAGAACTTCGCGCTGAAGGCGTTATCCGAACCGCATTTCGTGCATCGATTCGACAAGGGGCTGCCGCACTCGGCGCAGAACTTCTGGCGCGTCTCGCTTTCGGTTCCGCATTTGGTGCAGCGCAACGACTTATCCAACTCAGGGCCTACTTTCTTATCATCACTGGCGACAAAGCACCAAATCGAAAGCTGAATCGCTCCATTTGCGATTCCGCGCGCGGTCCAAATCCCTCCGGCGCTCCGGCGCAGCCACCCGCGCTCTTGACCGACGCGACGGTTGACGGTAGTTTTGCAGTAGATAACTTAGTAAGTCTTATTTATCATCTTAGTCGAAGGGCATTCCGCCGTTGAGTTTCGCGCGGGTGCCGGCCGTTGAAAAAAAGCAAGAGAGGCAGGAATATGGCACTTCACATCGGAAGCGTGGCACCGGATTTTACCCAGGAATCGACCGAAGGACCGATTCATTTTCACGAATGGATCGGCGACAAGTGGGCGATTCTCTTTTCGCATCCCAAGGACTTCACCCCGGTCTGCACGACCGAGCTCGGCACCGTCGCCAGGCTCAAGGGTGAGTTCGACAAGCGCAATATCAAGGCGATCGGCGTGAGCGTCGATGACGTGCCGTCGCATAAGAAGTGGGTCGGCGATATCGAAGAGACGCAGCACACCAAGATGAACTTCCCGATTTTGGGCGACGGCGACAAGAAGGTCGCCAAGCTCTACGACATGATTCATCCGGAATGGAACGACACGCTGACGGTGCGCTCGGTCTTCGTAATCGACAACAACAAGAAAATCCGCCTCACCCTGACCTATCCGGCGAGCACCGGCCGCAACTTCCAGGAAATCCTGCGCGCGATCGACTCGCTGCAGCTTACCGACAAGTACTCCGTCGCGACGCCGGCGGACTGGAAGTCGGGCGAGGATTGCATAATCGTGCCCTCGCTGCAGGATCCGGAAGTTATCAAGCAGAAGTTTCCCAAGGGCTACAAGGCGATCAAGCCGTACCTGCGCATGACGCCCGACCCTAGCAAATAGCAGGGGCGGCGGCTGCGCCGAGTATTTGAGATAAGGCGGCTCTTCTGACGCGGAGCCGCTCTATTTTTTCAGGTGCCTCAGTAAGTCCGCCAGGTAAGTGATCGTCGCGACCTACTGTTCCAAATACGCGGGGACGAAGACGCCCATATCGACGGTGCCCCAGCCGCTGGCCTTGTCGTAGCCGGGGAGGGCGGAGAAGCCGGTGACACGATTGTAGTTGGTGTTTCCCGAGGTTACATCGCGGATTCCGGTCGTCGTGCCGTCGGCCTGCGCGCCTAGCTGGTAGATTCGCGTGTTCAGATTGCCGATTGGACCGCCGCCCGCCTGCGAGATCAGCTGGCTGATGCCGGCCCATGCGGGAGCGCCGACGCTGGTGCCGCCGATGCAGCATACGACCGCCGGCGCGCCGTGACTGTCGCGGCCGCCGTAGAAGAAGCCGGGCGAGGCCGGACTCGCGCCGAACGAGATGTCGGGCACGTCGCGCTTCTTGTTCTTGTTGAAGAGCCCCTTCTGGAAGGCCGGTTTCTTGAAGACTTTGCTCTGGCCGCCGCCGCCGGCGCCGTCGCTGTCGTTCCAAACGGATTCTGAAACGTAACCAACGTCGTTGCCGGCGTCATAGTTGGGCGTGAACTCGGTGCCTCCGATCGCGGTGACGTTGGGCGACGCTCCGATTTCATTGATATTGCGAGAGGTGCCGGTGACGCAGCCGTTGGATTTGAGTTTGAGTCCGGCCGCGCCGGTGTCGCCGGTCGCGATGAACACCGACTGGCCCTGCGCCGCCGCCTGCGCAAAAAAGCCATTCTGAGTTTTGTAGAAACGCTTCGATCCGCCGCAGAAGCTGAAGCTGATGCTGATAGCGCTGCACGGGCTGTTCGTGTCCGTCACCGCCGCGTGGATTGCGTCGAGAATGGCCGAGGACTTCGTATGATTCTGATCGCCAAGATAGATGCGGATGCTCGAACCGGGCGCGACCGTATGCGCATAGCTGACATCGACCATCGTCTCGTCTTCGTCTGGGTTCAGGCCCGGGTCGGTGCCATCGACGAGCACTGTGCTGAAGTTCGTCCCGGTCAGGGCGGGCAGGTTGAACTGGGCGTTGAATGCGTCCGCGGCGGGCTCATCGATATTCGAATCCTCGACCACAGCGATACAGCCATTGCCGCTGCCATCGATTGCCGGAGTCGCATTCAACAGCGGCGCTTCATCGTAGAAGGTATAGATGTCGGGGGGGCCGAAGGCCGGGCCCGCGAAATTGACGACCGACGCCGGCTTCGACACGCGGCGCACCAGCGGCTTGCTGTGGAGCAGGTTGTCGAGGCCGTGGATGGATTCGACCATCGGCGCCAGATCGGGCGGCAGGACGGGATCGCCGAGGTTGGAATAGAGACGGTCGTCGCCGGTCGCGGCAATCCTGACGCCGAAGACCGTTTGCGCCCGCGCCACGGTGCCGGTGAAATAGACCTCGCGGGTCGAGGCGTCGGCGGAGTTGACGGTGAAGCCTTGCTTGTTGAGCCATTGCGAGACGCGCGCGAGGGCGGATTCCGTCGGTCCGAAACGGCTGGTGAACGCGTCGGGCGTCAGCCATCGATGGTACTGCGGCGACGCGGGATCCTGCTGAGCGGCGAGCAGGCGCGCGAGGTCGTCGCGATTGCGCAGCGCCATCGTGAGACGCATCGCGAGCATCCGCGATGGCGACGCGGCGGTGGCGCCGACGAGGCCAACTGCATCGTCGGGATGGTTGCCGTCGAGCGTCGTGAAGGGGTCGCCGGCCGCCGCCGGCAGCGAAATCCCAACAATCAATACGAGCGCCGTCGCCAGGACAAACTGGCGCAGCACTCCAAACCTGCCGATCAAACTCGTGGATCCTCCCATCAGATATACGGAATCGTGTGCTGATTGATTCAACTGCGACGAAATAAGCTCGGAAGCAGTGAGTAATTCTAACGAGCGTTAAAGACGCGGGAAAGGATCGCCAGCATCACGCGTCGTCCCGAGCCGACGTGAGCATCGCAAACCGAGCAAGCACTTCGGCCATCCTCGCGCATCGCAAACCCGATCCGCCCCCGGATCGCCGGCCGGTTCTCAACCTCAATTCCCCTCGCAGGGAGAGGGGAAAAAGGAGCCGGGATTCTTCGCTGCGCTCTGAATGACACAAGGACAGACGCAGAGAGCGAAATGGCGGGCACCCTTCCCTGACTGGTGCGTTGACACGGGGGGGCGGGGGCTGGACAATTATCGTCTAATGGCACGAATTACCGTTGAAGATTGCCTGGAGAATATTCCCAACCGCTTCGAGCTTGTGCTCGGGGCGGCGCGACGCGCCAAACAACTGCTCAAGGGAGCGCGGCCGCTGGTGGAATCGGATAATAAGGAAGTAGTCACGGCGTTGCGCGAAATCGCCGCCGGCAAGGTCACGATCGAAGATCCCGACGCCTGAACCGGGCGCGATCGAACCGACACGAAACGACATCCGCCTCTCGCCGCCGACGGCTGAAGTGCCGATGTCCCCATCTCTGGCATCATGCTGGTGAAGCTGGAGGCATCGTTGTGCCGCGCAAACCCGGCAAACCGATAGATCGCAAGCGCACGCCAAAGCCTAACCGCGCCGTCAAGGCGGGTGCCCAGGCTCCTCGCGCACGCGTCGTCGCCGAGCCGGTGGTAGCCGACCAATCCGACTTGGATTTGGATGCCGACGCGGGAGCGGATGCCGGGGCTGTCGGCGACCAGGATGCGCCAATCGAAGTGTCGGAGTTCCGTCCGGTCGCAAGCGTCGATGATGCAACCGAGGAATCCGCCGAGGCCGACGAGGACAAAGACAAAAAGGACGGCGCGCTGGTCGCCGTCGATCCGCTCGGCCGCTACCTGGCCGAGATTCGCCGCTTCCCGCTGCTGTCGCGCGAGGAGGAGGCGGTAATCGCGCGGCGCTACGTCAAGGACAAGGATCCGGCGGACGCTTACCGGCTGGTCACCGCCAACCTGCGGCTGGTGGTGAAGCTCGCGTACGAATTCGCGCGCGCGACCAAGAACGTGCTGGACCTAATCCAGGAGGGCAACGTCGGCCTGATGGAAGCGGTCAAGAATTTCGACCCGGAGCATGGAATCCGCTTCCCGTCGTATGCGGTATGGTGGGTGCGCGCGTACATCTATAGGTACCTGATCAACAACTGGCGGCTGGTGAAAATCGGCACCACGCAGGCGCAGCGCAAATTGTTTTTCAATCTGCGCAAGGAGACCGAGCGGCTCGAGCGCGAAGGCTTCAAGCCGCAGCCGCTGCTGCTGGCGCATCGGATGGGCGTGCGTGAGAGCGACGTGCGCGAGATGCAGGAGCGGATGGGGCAGAGCGAGGTGTCGCTCGACCAGCCGACCGGCGCTGGCGAGGACAACGATACGCGGCTGCTCGACGTGATCCCGGACGCGGGGCACAATCCGGAGACTGAGACGGCGGCGCGCGAATGGCGCGAGTTCGCGCACGACAAGGTCGAGCAGTTTGCGGCGACGCTCGAGGGCAAGGAGCTGGAGATATTCAAGGCGCGGCTGCTGGCGGAGGAGCCGGAGACTTTGCAGGTGATTGGGGCGAAGTTCGGGATCAGCCGCGAACGCGTGCGGCAAATCGAGACGCGGCTCAAGCGGCGGCTGAAAGAGTTTATCGAGGCGTCGGCGCCGGACGTTCGAGCGATCGCGACCGTCGTGAGCATTGTTAATCTACCCCGCTGGCGCTGATAGCCGCTGCTTGCGATAATGGGGGTTGAGGCGGATCGCGCAAGGGAGCTTGCAGGTCGATGCGAGAACGGAGTTGCGCGCTGGTGGTGGTGGGTAACGAAATCCTATCGGGCAAGGTACAGGATTCGAATGCGTACTTCGCGGCGCGCGAGTTGCGCAAGCTCGGCGTGGCGCTGGCGCGGATCGCGACAATCCCCGACGACCTGGATTTGATCGCGGGCGAAGTCGCGTACTGCTCGCGCAATTTCGATTTCGTGATCACCTCGGGCGGCGTCGGCCCGACTCATGACGATCTCACGATGGAAGGCGTGGCGCGCGCGTTCAAGCGGCGGCTGGTGATGAACCCGGTGCTCGAAGGTCTGGTGCGCGAGCATTTTCGCGAGCGGTCGCTGGAGGCGGGCCTCAGGATGGCGCAGGTGCCGGAGGGCGCGGTGCTGAACGACGTTGGCGACATCCGGTTTCCGACGGTGCAAATCGAAAACGTGTACGTGCTGCCGGGAATCCCGCAGCTGTTCGAATCGAAGCTGAAGGCGCTCGGCAGCCGCTTTGCGACCGACCCGTATTTCATGCGGGCGATTTATCTGAGCGCGAACGAAGGCGTGATCGCGGAGCATCTGAACGACTGCATGCGCGAATTTCCGGAGTTGATGCTGGGTTCGTATCCGCGAATCGGAGATCCCGGCTACCGGGTGAAGTTGACGCTCGAGTCGAAGAACGCGGAGTACCTGGAGCGCGCGTTTCGTCATCTGATGGAGCTGCTGCCGGCGGCGGCGGTGGTCAAAACTGAATGAACAATCAACGTCTGAAGTAGCGGTGGAGGAAGTCATGCGGAAGGGAAATTTCAGATTGGCAGCGATCGCGATCGCGTTATCGGTGATGATCGCGGGTCCGCTCGCGGAATACGCGGCGGCGCAGACGCAGCCGGGGGGAGCGGCGACGCAAACGCAAGTGCCGCAGCCGGCGGACAATAGCGTCAACTGGCCGGGCGCGGGCTACGGCGCGGGCGCCTTGCTCTGCAACGTGCTCTACATCCCGGCCAAGCTGGTGTACGCGATTCTCGGTGGAATCGTCGGCGGCGGGACCTACCTGATAACGGCGGGCAATTCGCAGGCGGCCAACACGGTGTGGCGGAGCTCGCTCGGCGGCGACTACGTGGTGACGCCGCAAATGCTGGCGGGTCAGCAGCCGATCAATTTCAGCGGACCGACCGACACTCCGCCGGTGGAGCCGCCGGCCGCGACGAGTTCATCGGCAGGCATGACGACGACTACTACCGCGAGCTCGGGCGGCGTCGCACCGATAGCGCCGCTGCCGGCGTCGGGCGCGTCGGGCACGTCGGGCAATTCGACGGCGGCGGGCGGGCAGCCACTCGATCACGGCGCGGGTCCGGCGAGCGGGTCGGCGTCGGGCGCGAACATCGAGTAGCGGCGCGGTTGGGCGACGGAGAATCGCGGATGAAGAAGATTCGGTTTATCTGGAAGTCCACTTGAACTACGTGCCGCGACGCAAGAAGTTTCTTGCGTAAAGATCTCGGCGCCGCGCTCGACGAGCGCGACTACGCGAAGGTGCCGCTGAATGCGGCGGAGCTGAAGGCATTATTCGCAGGCCGCGACCCGCGCGAATTTCTGAATGCGCGCAGCCCGGCGTTCAAGGCGATGGGGCTCGCGGGCAAATCGCTAACAATCGAGCAGGCGATCGCGTTGATGGCGAAGGAGCCGAATCTGATCAAGCGGCCGATAGTTGTGGCGGGCAAGGAGATGATCGCGGGGTTCGATCGCGAGCGGCTCAGAGCTGCGCTGAAGTAGAGAACTGTCGTGCAACGCTATGCGCGAGCGCGAGGTCGCTGACCGCCTGGCCACGATACGGCGCGCGCGGCCTTGATCTCGAAACGCACGCCTTCGCGGCGTTGGAGAAAACTGACGATCTTGAAGAGATTGCCGGCGCGAGGATTGCCGCCCGGTCCCAGCATTCGCATCAGGCTCTTGGGGGAAATCCGGGTCGCCGCGGACAGTTCGGCAAATCCGACCGTCGCGTTGATGTAATCGCGCAGGATGATCTTCGCGGTGGCGACGTTGCCGGC
Organism: uncultured delta proteobacterium; assembly: GCA_963717005.1. Lineage (GTDB taxonomy): Bacteria > Desulfobacterota > Binatia > Binatales > Binataceae > Binatus. Next base: position 460,385 of record OY970324.1, on the reverse strand, counting down.
GAGCATGGTTACGACGCCTTGGCGGAGAAGCGCTTTGCGGAAATTCGGGTCGCGCTCGGCGCGAGCACGAATGATTTGCTTGAAATCGCGAGTCAGCGGCATGGCCTATGGTAACATAAATGTTACCATCGTCGCCTTGCTTTTCTATTCGCCGCCCTGGATGCGCATGCCGGTGCCGTAGGGATTACTCGGGCTGTCGTTGCGGTACGGGCTTCCCGCGCCGAAGGGATCTTTGATGCTGTCCGGCGAGTACGGACTACCATAGCGGCCGTAGGGATTAGAGGTGGAATCCGGATCGTAAGGATTGGCGCTCAGCTTGCCGTGATAGTTGCCCTGACTATCGTAGAGGCGCGGCGCGTCGGTGGTGTACGGGTTAGTGGCGCTCTGCGGGCTAAACGGACTGCCATAGCGGCCGTAGGGGTTGTTGACGCTGTTGGGATTGAACGGACTGCCGGCGCCGTAGGGATTGCTGGTGGAGTCGGGCGCGTATGGATTCGCGCTGAGATTGCCCTGCGCCCGGGCTGACTGCACGCCAGCCATCAGCAAGGCGATAACAAGCGCTGCGAATTTGACTCTCATGAGCGGCACCTCGCCCTTTTGGAACCGCAAAATGAAGATAGTTAGCTTGCAGCGATCTCGCAACGCGCCGGCGGCGGGAGGAGAGCGGCGTGCGCGGCGTGCAATAGGTTGGGCACGATGCTATTTCCTGAATCACGCGAGGTGTTTTTTCATGGCTTTTTCTGACGAACTTTTTTTTGCGCCGGCGCATCGGCTGGCTGCGATGCTGCGGGCGCGCGATGTTTCTTCGGTGGAAATGGTTGACGCTTTTGTCGAGCGGATCGAGACGGTGAATCACGGGCTCAATGCGGTGGTGACGCTGGTCGAGGAACGCGCGGCGCGCGAGGCGGAGGAGAGTGATCGGCGCTTGTCGGGCAAAGAGGAGGTGCGGCCGCTCGAAGGGCTGCCGATCACTATCAAGGATTCGATAATCACCGCGGGCGTGCGATCGACCTGGGGCATGAAACATTTCGAGCATCACGTGGCCAAGCAGGATGCGCCGACGGTGGCGCGGCTGCGGGCGGCGGGCGCGATCGTTATCGCGAAGACCAATACGCCCGAGATGACGATGGACTACGACTGCGACAATCCGGTTTTCGGGCCGACCAACAATCCGTGGAATCGCGAGCGGGTGCCCGGCGGCTCGAGCGGCGGCGAGGCCGCGGCGCTGGCGGCCGGGATGTCGCCGATGGGGATGGGCTCGGACTATCGCGGATCGATTCGCGTGCCTGCGGCCTTTTGCGGCGTGGTCGGGCTCAAGCCGTCGTGGGGGACGATCCCGGGCAGCGGGCATATGGCGCCGAGCGTGGCGGCGCCTCCGCCGATCGCGCAGATGGCGACGATTGGGCCGATGGCGCGCTACGTGGACGATCTCACGCTCGCGTACAATGTCGTGAAGGGGCCGCATCCGAGCGCGCCCTACACAGTGCCGACCGCGGAGGCGCACCCGGAGAACGTCGATCTGAAGAAAGTTCGATGCGCGATCTTCACCGACGCTTGCGAAGTTCCGGTCGCGTCTGAGATTCGCGCGGCGATCGAGCGCGCGGGGCGCGAGTTGCAGAAGATGGGGATTGAGGTCGAGGCCGTGAAACCGCCGATCGATCAAGGAGATCGCCTGTGGTTTGAGTACAGTGGCGCGGACGGAAATCAGCTGGTGGCCGAGGCGCTGGGCGAAGCGCTGAAGCTGTCGCGCGATCGGCTGCGAAATTTTCTGGTTGCGGGCGAGTCCAAGTCGGCGGCCGAGTTTTTCAAAATCGCGATGGAACGCGACGCCTGGCGTGTGCAACTGGCGGAGTTCATGGAGCGTTACCCGATCATCCTGGGACCAGCGTTCTGCGTGACCGCGTTCAAGCACGGCGCGACCGAGGTCGAGATAGACGGGAAAACCTTCCCGCACTTTCTGGCGGGATGGCCGGTGGCGTGGGGCAATTGCGCCGGGTTGCCGGGCGTGGTGGTGCCGTGCGGAAAAGATCGCGAGGGGCTGCCGATCGGATTGCAGATAAACGGGCGCGCCTTCGGCGAGGAGACCGTGCTCGCGGTCGCCAGGGCGGCGGAGAGAGCGCTCGGCGGCTATCAGAAGCCGCCGCTGTGAGCGCGGAGAACCGGGCGCTTAATTTTTCATTGCTTAGTGGTGCAAAGAGCTCGACGAACCAGCTCCAATTTATACCGTCCACCAGCGATTCAGTTGTCAGCCCAGCGCGGCAAGTGCGTCGAGAAAGGTGCGCCCGACAGTGCCGCCCGGAGCTCGCTGACGAATTCTCGCGCTGCTTGTCGCCCGTTGGGGAATTGGTCGTTTCGATCCCAGCGCCACGCTGCGACCATCGCCAGCATCAGGACCCTGCATTCGCGCAGCAGTTGTTGATCGGTGCTCCGGTAGAGCGCACCCACCTCTTCGGGCACATAGGCGAGATCGAACTCGACGGGCCCGCGGCAACAGGTTTCGAGGTCTATGAACACCAAGCCCTTCTTTGTCCTGAGCACGTTGCCCGGATGTGGCTCGCCGTGCAGAAGTTGTTCGGGGCGCCCGCGGGCGCTGATCGCCTGCCGCAGACTTCGTAACGTGTTGCTGAGAAGCTCGCGGTCATGGTCAACGAGCTCTGGAGTCTGGTCGCGGCTTCCGATAAGCCGTTGGGCGTCGATGATTCGATCCGTGAAGTGCGGTATAGGGAAGTCGATCTGCCGCATGCAGTCATGCAGCCGTTCGAGCGCGTGCGCGTAGTCGGCTGGCGCGAACTCTCGGGACGGCACAGGTTCGTAGTAGGTCCACAGCGTGATCGCAAAGCCGTCACGCACGGAGACGCCGGGCGCGACCCGAGGCTCAAGCGCTGCTACGGGGCTCCCGGTTTCCGCGAGCCGTAAAGCAAGCTCGACTTCGAACTCCGCCCAGCGCTTGATGCGCTCCTCCGCGACCCGAGCAAGAACGTCGCACGGCAGCAGGCGCACCGCGAGCTTGTTCGACTGCTGCAGCACGATCGCATCATCGACTGTCAGGCCAAGCGCTGCAGCAGCGCCCATCGCCGCGGCGACCGCACGGTTAGGGTTACTCGTCATCGACAAAGCTTTGAGGGTGAGAGAGGATCGCCGGAAATAGAAATACGTCCGGATTTTTGTTTGAGCGGAGCGCCGCCTCTTTTCGGCCCGGGATTTTTCGATGCGATGTCATTCAATTAGCTACTTTTGATTGCGGATCGTGGTCAAGCGGCGCGCGACGGATCTCACGCCCAAAGTAAGCCCCTCAGTAAGATCGCGCGATGATCGCTTCGACGATCGCGAGGTCCGCGGGCGTCGTGATCTTGAGGTTGTTGGTCGAGCTTTCGAGCACCTCGACGCGAGCGCCGATGCGCTCGACCAGATCGGCGTCGTCGGTGGCGACGATTTTTTCGGTGAGTGCGCGCTGATGCGCGGTGACCAGCAGGGCGCGGCGAAATGCTTGCGGGGTCTGTGCCTGCCACAGGTCGGCCCGCGCGATGGTCGCGACGATCGCGCGGTCGGCGACGCGCTTCAAAGTGTCTGACACAGGAATCGCAGCGATGGCGGCGCCGGCGCGGGCCGCCGCGGTCAGGCACGCCTCGAAAATTGCGGGCGTCGCGAGCGGACGGGCCGCGTCGTGGACGATGACGAGTTCGCTTTCCGAGCTGGTAAGCGCCAGCGCGATTCGCACCGAGTCCTGACGTTCGACTCCACCCGGCGTAAGCTTGACCGGCAGCGCGAGTCCGGCTGCCGCTATCTCCGCGCGCGCCGCATCTTCGAATCCGGCGGGAATCGTGATCACGACTTCGTCAAGTGAACTCACCTGGCGAACCGTAGTCAGCGACCAGGAGAGCATCGTGCGGCCGCCGAGCTTCACGAAGGCCTTGGGCACATCCGAGCCGAGCCGGACGCCGCTGCCGGCGGCGACAATTATTGCCGAGGTCTTCAATGCGACGCCGCTTGAGAAGACGGCGTACCGCCGGCGTTTGCGATAAAGCTTGCGATGGTTCCGATGAGCGCCACGTCAACGTGGCCGGGCGCGAAATAGTTCGCGGGCCCGGGCGTGCCCGCGCCGGTGCCCGCGATGAACAAATGGTTGAGCGAGGGCAGCGTCTCGGCCCGCACCTTGGCGTCGCCCTTGAGGCCGGTTTGCCAATCGCGGAGGTCCTCGCCGGTGACCTGGAAATCGCGCGAGCCGCGCAGAATCAGGATCGGCAGGTCGAGACTGCGCGCGATGGCGACTTCGTCGCGCGCGGCGAGGTCGTAGTAGAAGGCCGCGGGCACGCCGAAGAAAGTCTGCGTCGGGGGCATCTTGTGCGCCGACAGTTGTTCAGCCTGCTGCTCGAGCTCGGTCAGTTGTTCGGGTGTCGCCTGTCCCAAAACTCGCGCCTGCTCGACCATCAGTTGCGGCAGCCTGCGGCCCGACGGCGCCAGCATCACGATGCCCGCAACCGGTCCCGCTTTCTTCGCGATCTCCGGCGCCAGCATCGCGCCGAGGCTGTGCCCGATGACGAAAATCCTGTTGTGCGCGACGTTCGGGCCGCGCGCGCAGCATCCGCAGCGCGGCGACGCCGTCCTGGACGATCTTCTCATCCACCGTGGTCTTGTTCGGATCGAGATTGCGCAACGCGTAGGTGCGCTTGTCGTATCGGAGCACGACGATTCCGCGCGAGCTGAGGCCCTCGGCGATGTCGGCGAAGGGATGATTGGGGCCGACGGTCTCGTCGCGGTCGTTGGGGCCGGCGCCGTGGATGAGGACGACGGCGGGGAACGGGCCTTTGCCTTTTGGAATAGTCAGCGTGCCGGGCAACTTGTAGGCGCCGACGGTCACGTCTTCGGAGTCAAACTTCGTGGGGTCAGCGTATGGAGGCGCGGTCGCGGGCAGCTTGAACAGCACCGACGTGATCTCGGCGGTTTGCGAATTCACGACGACGATCGAATTTGCGGTCGCGTGGTGGAACCTGAGTTGCACGCTGATCTCGTCGTAGCTGTTGGGGATATTCTGCCGTTGGAAAATTTTCCAGCCGAGCAGCGGACCTTGCTGAGCGTAAACCTGGTTCCATGAACCTTTGAGCCCAGCCGGCGACAATGCTTTCATCCGGGCGCTGAAGTGTTTCGTCGCCGCGTTGAAATTACCGGCGCGGATGGCGGAGAAGAAACGATCGACGGCCGCGTCGTCGGCGCCGGCCTTGGCGAAGGATCGAGCAGCGGGAAAAATCGCGAGCGCGAGGAAAAGCGCGCCCAGCACAAGTTTTCGCTTCGGCATCAATGCAGATTCTCAGAGTCGGCGCGCGCGTTCAACAAAGCCGGCGCGACTACGCGCCGCCTGCGACCGGTCCGCCGCGGGGGTTTGCGATGAAGCCGGCGATCGCGCCGATCACCGCGCCGTCAACGTGGCCGGGCGTTTCGTACTCGGCCGGACCGGGCTTGCCGGCGCCCGCGATGAACAGGTGGTTGAGGGTTGGAAAGCTCTCGAACCGAACCCTGTCGTCGCCCTTGAGGCCGCTTTGCCAGTGGCGGATATCCTCGTCGATTACCTGGTAGTCGCGGCCGCCGTGCAGAATCAGGATCGGTATGTCGAGATTGCGCGCGAGCGCGACTTCGTCGCGCGCGTCGAGGTCATAGTAGTAGGACGCGGGCGCGCCGAAAAAATATTGCGCGGGCGGCATCTTATGCGCCGAGATTTCATCGGCCTGGCGCTCGAGATCCGCAAGATCCTTGGGCGAGCCCTGTCCGAGGTAACGCATCTGCTGCACGATCACGGCGGGCAACTTGCGTCCGGCGGGCGCGAGCAAAATCATGCCAGCGACCGGCGCCGCTTTGCGCGCCACTTCCGGCGCCATCATTGCGCCCAGGCTGTGGCCCACGACGAAGATCCGGTTCTGAGCAACCTCAGGCCGCGCGCGCAGCAGTCTCACCGCCGCGACGCCGTCGTCGATGACCTCCTCCTTGACCGTCGTCGTTTGCGGGTCGAGTGTTTTGTAGGCGTAGGTGCGCTTGTCGTATCGGAGTACGACGATTCCGCGGGTGCTCAGACCTTCCGCGAGATCCTTGAAGACGTGATTCGCGCCGATGGTCTCGTCGCGATCTTGCGGCCCCGATCCCGCGAGCAGCACCACTGCGGGGAACGGGCCGCTGCCGTTTGGAATGGTGAGGGTGCCGGGCAGCTTCCACGGATCTTCGCCGACGGTCACTGCTTCCGAACGGAACTTTGCCGCGTCGGCATACGGCGGCGAGGTCGCCTTCGACGCCGCGCCCGGCTCGGTTATCAGCGGCTTGAAGTAGAGCCCGGCGATCTCGCCGGTCTGCGGCCTGACCGACACCGTCGCCGTCAGCTTGCCGTGCTCGAATGCGACGACGACGCTGAACACCTCGGTCCCGGCGAGCATGCCCTGCTGGAGGACTTTCCAATTTTCGAGCTTGCCGTCGGTGGCGACTATTTGCATCCACACCTCTGAGAGTTGATCGGCGGAGAGCGCGGCCTTCATGGTGGGATCGAAATGCGCGGTCGCCTCCGAGAATTTGCCGTCGCGGAGCGCGGAGAATAGTTCATCGACTCGGTTGTCGGTGCTCGCATTGGCCGGGATCGAGCCGCTCATGATTGCCTCCAGCATGAGAATTGCGGCCAGCAGGAGTGTTCGCAGTCTCGCCATGGCGCGAGATTCGCATACCGAATCTGAAAATGAAAAGGCCGGTGGAGATCCCGGCCTGGTTTCGCGCCTGAAGATGGTCGAGGCGGCTAGTTGGCGAAGATGGTTTTGAGCTCTTCCATGATTTTTTCTTCGGGATGAGCTTTGGCGATTGAGAGTTCTTTGACGAGCAAGGAGCGCGCCGTGTCGAGCATCTTGCGCTCGCCGAAGGACAATTCCTTGTCGCTCTTGAGCACCAGCAGATCGCGGAGCACCTTGGCGATTTCGAGCGGAGAACCGGTTTTGATCTTTTCAGTGTATTCGCGGTAGCGACGGTTCCAGGTCTGGGTATCGACCTCGACCTTGCGCTGTCGCAGGATACGGTAGATTTTTTCCACCATATCTTTGCCGATCACGCGCCGCAGTCCGACCGACTCGACGTTCTCGGTCGGGATCATGATGGTCATTTTCTCGGTGCCGAGAATCCGGAGCATGTAAAAGCGCCGCTCGGTCCCGGAAATGACGCGCATCTGGATATCTTCGATTACGGCAACCCCATGGGCGGGGTAAACCACCTTTTCACCCTTCTTGAACGGCAAACTCATCGCAGTTGTGGCATTCGGCGGCAGGCCATGGATTTCGGACATGGGTTGATGACCGCGCAGTCACGGGTTCATCACCGATCCGATCAGCCTTGAATGTGAGATAGAGTATGGCACAAAATTAGTTGATTTGTAACCCCAGTATCAAAAGGAAACTGAGATTGCGCAGGTGATAGAACGATATTTTGAAAAATTGAGGACCAAAATGTCAGGTCAACCGGAGTTCCATGACGATTGCGTCCTCGCCTGGGCCGTAGTAATGCCTTCTCAAACGCCGTTCTTCAAACTCAAATTTGCGATATAGCTGTCGCGCGGCGAGATTAGAGCGGCGAACTTCGAGCGTAATCACGTTGGCTCCGGTCGATTTTGCCTCGTTTATTGATTCTGTCAGGAGCACGCTGCCTATGCCGAGCCTGCGCGACTCCGGATGCACCGCGATGTTCAAAATGTGGCATTCGTCGGCTATCAGCCATCGACAGAGGAAGCCGGCAATTGAGCTGACGCCGCCGCTCTCCGGTATCGCGAGCAGGATGCGGGAGAAAGGTAGCGTCAGTTCGCGCTGAAAGGAGGCAAGCGTCCAAGGCGCGGGGAAGGCGAGTCGCTCGATCTCGAGGATGCGGGGCAGGTCGCGAGCTGCGGCGTCCTGAAGGTGGATCGCCATCTCAACCAGACTCAACTGCACGGCCGGCGCGAGTTGTCCTCGCGACAACTCTTCAAGCGGCGTGCTGGAACTGCGTCGCGTCAGCCGTTAGCACGATAACCTCGAGCACTTTGTCGCGCATCCGATGCTTGAACGCACCGACCGGCTTGCCGAACTCGATTCGGGTGGTGAAGTCGGCCGGGAACGACGACGATACGTACGACAGGCGGCGGATGGTCTCGCCGCGGACGCTCGCGCTGACCGTTATGACGTTGTCGCCGAGGAAGATGTTGTAGTCGTAGTCGGGCATCTCGTCGGGCAGGTTCCACAGCCGCTTGAGCGAGGAGGGCGGCAGCGTGCGCGGCATCTCGAGCCGCACCAGGTAAGCGTTCGCATACTCGGCGACGGTGTACACGGTGCCGTAGCGGCGATCGCGCTCGGTCTTGTCCTCATGCATCGTGCCCTCGAAACCGTCGAAGGCGACTTTGCGCTGGGTGCGGCGGCCCGCGCCACCGGCGCGCACAAGAATCGAACCAAGCGGTGCGAGCGCGAGCCCGTACCAGCATCCGCGATAGGTCAGATCGCCGGCAGGCTTGGCGTGAATCACGCCCTCGCGCAAGCGCCACGCGGCCTCGCCGGAGGCGATGAGCAAGCCGAGCATGATCCATCCGCCGGTGTGCTCGGAAAATAACCCGTCGCCAAGCACCGCGACCGAGAACGAGGTCAGCAGCGCGGGATATAAGATCAGATTGAGAATCATATTGAGCGCGGTCGAGCGGATGCGCGAAAATCCCGCGGTGCTGCCGACCGCATGCTCGAGCGCGGCTTTGACGCCGTCGGGCATCGCGCCGAGCAGCGGCTCAGCCAGCCGCAACGCAAGCATCACCGGCGCGGGCGCGGTGCGAATCGGCGAGGCATCGACCGACGCGAGGACGGAATCGAAATCAGCGTCGAGCTCGCCGGAGAAATGTTTCTCTTCGAGGGGACCGGGGAGCGCGCCGATATCTTTCGGCAGATGCATCATCGCGAGTCCCGCCGCCGCCACTGGCGCCGGCGCTGCGGGAGCCGCGGCCGGCTTGGGCGCCGCAGCCGGGGCTGCGACCGGCTTGGCCGCGACTGGCGCGCCATTGGCCGCCGGCTCCGCGCCGTTTGCGGCGGGCGCGGGCGCGCCGCCTTCCTTGCGGAAGCGCGACGGTGCGTCGTCGGGGAACGTGGTCTCGGGATGCAACTCGCGCGCGCGCTGGAGCAGGACGCCTTCGCTTTCGAGATTGGCAGGGTCGGGGATGCAGCAATCGACGGGGCATACGGCGGCGCACGCTTCATGATCGTGGAAGCCGACGCATTCGGTGCACTTCGACGGGACTATATAATAGATGTCCTGGGCGATGGCGGCGCCGGGGGTGCCGTTAAGATCCCATGGCACTCCGCCGGCATAAATCGCCGTGTTGGGACACTCGGGCTCACACGCCCCGCAGTTGATACATTCGCTCGTGATCGTCGTCGCCATCTCGCAGCCGAACCTCAGTTAGATTTTTTCAGGAAAGCGCAGCACACTGTATCGATTTGACCGAAGCTGAACGATAACTGCTGAAAGTTTTGTCTGTCAATGACGCTCGATTCAGGTCTGCTAATAGTGTAGCGCGCGCGATGTTCCGAACAGAACCGGGCTGCGCTTCTGTCACCTTGCGTTCGCAAACGGGTTTTGCAAGTATTGGCGAGATTATCCGTCCAGCCCTGACTGTTTGGAGCGATACCAATAGTGCAGAGGGACTGGCAGTTTCACCTGAACCACTGGAGGAAAGCTCGAATGAAAGCAATCATAACGGTACTTGGTGTGGTGGCCATGGGCGCGCTCGTGACGGCGTGCGGGCCGGACATGAAGACTATCCAGAACGCGACTGATCGCGCGCAGGCGGATGCGACCAAGGCGGAAGCCTCGGCGAATGCAGCGGAAGCATCGGCCAATCAGGCGGCGACCGCAGCGCAGCAGTCAGACGCGGCGGCGAGCCAAGCCGAAGATGCGGTGCGTCGCGCGAACGACGCCGTATCGCGGCTCGAAGCGGCATTCTCGACCTCGGTTACGAAGTAACCGATTCTCAGTCCAGCCAGTTAAAGCGGTGGCGAAGGGAGCAAGCTCCATTCGCCACCGCTTAGTCTTGTCTGCGTTTCGCTAATTCTGGGGCCGGCGTACCCGTTTGGCGGTATCGACGACCATCTTCCATTTCGCCGTCCAGTCTTTTTTCTGCGCGTCGTAGTGCATTTCCTTGACGACTTTATACGTGCCGTCCACATCGTATGGTCCAACGCAAGCGTGGCAGGCGGCGCCATTCGGCCAAACAGGGAAGCTGAACTCCAGGTCGTTGTCCTTGAATCCGTTGCCCAGCCCGCCGTTCCAGACAGTCTCGCCTTCTCGCAGTTGCTTCGAGCCCTCCTCCGCATCCGCAATCGCGACGGAGTGGAGCTCGTCGCCGTCAAGAACGAATACGTTGTCGTCGATGCCTTCGCCGTCACCCCAAACACGATGCAGAGGCAGGTTGAGAAATAGCGCCGTCTCGTAGTGATCCTTGCCCTGACCCGTCACCAGTACTTTGGACGAGAAGACCTCGGGCTTATCGAAATGATTCTCGCTGCTCGCCTCCTGGAAAAACAGCGGCTGATACTTGTCGTCGCCGGTTTTCTTCCAGACCGCCAAACGATCGACGCCGTCCTGCGCAGCATGAACCGTCGCGAGGAACTCTGCGTCGGTCGTGGAATTGCGCGTAGGACCAATCGGCACTGAATACTTCAACTCGGTCGGGTACTCGTGATCCTGGTCGGGCGGAATCGAGGCGACGATTTCCGCTTTGGTGTAGATGCGCGCATCCTTGACGGCATTGCCGGCCACGAACGAATCGAGATCCTGGCCGGCGTCGTGGTCCATGGTCGCCGGATCGTCAATATCGGAATCCTCGTCCAGTTGTTTGTCCGCAACCGCGGCGCCCGCATCCACCTTGCCGCCCTTGAGCGCGGCCGCGGCTTCGGCCTTGACTATCTCGCTCTTGTCGTTGAGCGCGAGTCTCAGCGCATGCTCGGCGTTGGTCGGCATCGGGTTGATTTGGCCAATTGCCTGGACGGCCCACGCGCGCTGATAGAGATGCGGACTTTTCAGCGCTGCAATTAGCGCGGGAACCGCGATGCTGCCCAGCTTACTGAGCGCCTCGCTCGCGGCGTCGCGAACCGGCTCGGAGTCGTTGTTAAACGCGCCGACCAATGCGGAAATCGCGCGAGGGGTGGTCGATCCCAATCCTTCAAGCGCGGTGGCGGCGGCGATTCGTACTTCGTCATCCTTGTCAGTGCTCATGACGTGCTGCAATTCCGGTATCGCGTCGGCGCCGTCTGCCAGGGCGAGCGCGGTCACGGCAGCATGGCGGTCAGGAGCCTTGTCGTCCGAATCTTCCGAATCGAGATCGGTAGCAATCAGATTCACGAGCGCAGGGGCGGCCGGCTTGGCGCGACTCCCAAGCTCGTTCAGGGCTTTGAATGCGTTATCCCTGTCTTCCGGATGGTTCGGGTCGTTGAGCGTCAACATCACGCCGGGCAGAATTCCCTCCTGACTCGGGTCGATGCTCGCGAGCGCCAGCGATGCTTGTTCGACGGTATCGGTATCGCTGCTCTTGAGTGCGATCGCCAGGTCCCGCACCGAATCTTTGGCAGCGGGGCCGCAATCTCTCAGATATGCCATAGCCCGAAGGCGTACCCCCTTGTCAGGATCCTTGAGGCTCCGGATTACATCGGGTATTGCCACCCTGCCGGCTTGGCCCATGGCGCCGAAAAAATATACGGCCGACCAGCGAACCCTCGGGTCGCGATCTTTGAACATCGGCAGCACGAAAGGTATCGCGCCTTTGGCCGGTGGCCCGACTCCGGCCAGACCTTGAATAGTTTGGGCACGCTGATCCGGCTCAAGACTGTTCAAGACTTTTGCGATGTCCAGCACGGCACCGCTGAGGGTTAGGCCATACTTGTTCAAAGCAGAGGGTTGTTCGACGTAGTCGTCAGTTGCGTTGGGGTTGCCATACCTTTCCAGAAGCCAGGATAGGGCGATGGCGCTGCCGCCGCGAATCCTCGGCTTGCTGTCGCTGAGGCTCTGGACAAGCAAGGGTGCAATCGGGGCGCCGATTTTGTCGGGGAGAAAACCTGCGATTCTTGGGGGGATCTCATAGTGAGTATTCGACATCGCGATGATCACCGCTGGCCATGCTGCCGGCGAATCGTGTGCGAGTCCCAACAAGGTGTCAGCCGCGAGCTGTCTGACGGATTCGTCGTTGTCGTCGAGCGCGACGAGCAGCTGTGGGAGCACTTGCGTGCCCGCATTCTGCAGCGCTTGGACCACGTATCCGGTGTTGCACCTTGGCGGTTCCGAGCCCGGAGGCGCGTTCAGGTCAACGCCATTTTCGATTGAAAGGCCTCTGCAAGCATTCAACAAAGCCGGCACGAGAGGCATCGGCAGCGGCTCGGTGGCCATCGCGGCTTTTTCCGCTTGTTCGCGCTCGGCGAGGTTGTGGCTTTGCAGGCCCTTAATGAGTTCGGCCGTGCTCGGCGGCGGCTGCGACTGAGCCTCGCGCGCCTGCGCGGAGACGGAAGGTGGTGCGCATAGTGCGATTAGGAAAAGCAGGACGGTGAGACAGATTGCGGCTGGATTCTTCACGGGTCAGGATGCGACGACCTCTGAAGGTAACTGACGGTTTACTCTGCGACGCGGATTAGTTGAATAGGATACGCATCAGCCGCGCAAAGGATACGGGTTCCAGGCACCGGGGTGCAGGGTCACCCCTGCCCAGGGAAGAGTGAAACCCGCGGCGGGTTCACATTCGATAAAGTGATTTTCCCTTCCCCGATCGCGCCCGCGATTAGTCGTCCGACGAATCTTTGTCGTTGGGATTGGCGGCGTGGCGTAGCGCCTTGCGGACGCGCTCGCGCAGAGTGTCGTCGGCCTCGATCTTGTTCTCGAGCGCGCGGAATTGCGCAACCGTGAGACCTTGCTTTGACGCGGCCTGCTCGACGGTCAGGCTGTGGTCTTTCTGCATCGATTCGTAAACGGCGATATATTTATCGACCTTGCTGGTTGGAACGTCCTTGTCGTCTTCGTCGCCGGTATCGGAGGCGGGCGGAGGTGCGGTCGCCGGCTCGGCGGCAAGTTGGGGAGCGCGGCGTTGGAGTCGAGATTCAATCGCGCGAGAGCCGTCGGCCGCTTCAATTGGCGCCGACCACGCGAGCGACGCCGGGGGCATCGCGAACGCTCCACATATTATGGCTATCAACGCGGTGGTCGCGCCGGTGCGCTGCGCCGCCGATCGCCGGATAATCTGGTTCACGTCAAATGGCCTCCGCACGATAAGTCACCTCGATTCGACGACCATCCTTGCACGCCCCGTGCGATTCATAAAGATAGTCAAACTGGACGCCGTCCACTTGCATCGCTCGTCGCGATGTTTAGATTCAAAGCGGTCCCGCAGGGCGCCGGGGTGGCGGTCTGTGCGGGCTGAATCCAGGACCAACAGCAATACGGGAGAATATTCAAATGCCGGCCAAAACGGTTGAGCTGCACGAGAGGGCGCGAGTCGGAATTGTCAAAGGTGCGACGCTGGTGATGGAAGCCGCGCGGGTAACCCTTGGGCCCAAAGGCCGCAACGTCATGATCCAGCGGAGCTTCGGCGCGCCGACCATCACCAAAGACGGCGTGACGGTGGTCAAGGAAATCGAGCTCGAGAACCGCTTCGAGAATATGGGCGCGAAGCTGATTCGCGAGGTTGCGCAGAAGACTTCCGACGTCGCCGGCGACGGCACCACCACCGCGACGGTGCTGGCGGGCGCGATTGTGCGCGAGGGGATCAAGCTGCTGGCGGCGGGATTCCCCGCGATGGAGCTGCGGCGCGGAATCGAGGCCGCGGTGGTCAAGGCGGTCGGCGCTGTCAAAGAGATGTCGCGGCCGGTGAAGGAGCGCGAGCGGCTCGAGCAGGTGGCGACGGTGTCGGCCAACGGCGACAAATCGATCGGCAAAATTGTCGCGGACGCGATGGACAAGGTCGGCAAGGAAGGCGTGATCACGGTCGAAGAGGCGCGCGGGCTGGACACGGTGCTCGACCTGGTGGAAGGGATGCGCTTCGACCGCGGATACCTGTCGCCTTATTTCGTCACCAACGCCGACAAGCTGACGACCGAGCTTGACGAGCCGTTGATCCTGTTCCACGAAAAGAAACTTTCCAACCTGCGCGAAATCCTGCCGTTGCTCGAAAGCGTCGTGCAGACCGGGCGCCAGTTGCTGATAATCGCGGAGGACGTTGAGAGTGAGGCGCTGGCCGCGCTGGTGGTCAATAAACTGCGCGGCACGATCAAGGTGGCGGCGGTGAAGGCGCCGGGCTTTGGCGATCGGCGCAAGGAAATGCTGCAGGACATGGCCATTCTGACCGGCGGCACTCTGATCGCCGAGGAACTCGGCGCGAAGATCGAGAATATCGAGATCGCCTCGCTCGGCAAGTGCAAGCGCGTTTTGATCGACAAGGACAACACTACAATTATCGGCGGCGCCGGCAAGAAGTCCGAGATAAACGGACGAATCGAATTGATCCGCCGCCAGATCGAAGAGACCACGTCCGACTACGATCGCGAGAAGCTGCAGGAGCGGCTGGCTAAGCTCACCGGCGGCGTCGCCGTGATCAAGGTCGGCGCGGCGACCGAGGTCGAGCTGAAGGAAAAGAAGGCGCGCGTCGATGACGCCGTGCATGCGCTGCGCGCGGCGGTCGAAGAGGGAATCGTGCCGGGCGGCGGCGTCGCGCTGGTGCGCGCAATCGCGGCGGTGAAGTCGATGAGACTCAATGCAGACCAGAAGGCCGGCGCGGGAATCGTCGCGGCGGCGATGTCTGAGCCGCTCAAACAGATCGCGCGCAATGCCGGTCACGAGCCCGAGGTCGTTCTCAACGCAGTGTTCGAAGGCAAAAACGATTTCGGTTTCAATGCCGGCACCGAAGTTTTCGAAGACCTCGTGAAAGCTGGCGTGATCGATCCCGCCAAGGTCGTGCGTTCCGCGCTCGAGAACGCCGCCAGCGCCGCGTCGATGATGCTGACGACCGAGGCCGCCGTCGCCGAAGCACCTAAAAAGCCGGCGCCGATGCCGGCGATGCCAGGCGGCGGCATGGGTGGTGGAATGGGCGGCATGGGAGGTATGGGCGGAATGGGTGGCATGGACGACTTCGGCGGCGACGACTTCTAGTCGGCGAGCATAGAATTTGTCGATCGGCGAACTGTCGGAATGGTTCCGATGGGGACGAAAACAGCGGTGAAACCGGAACCAGACAGACCGTCCGTCGAATAGTGGTTTTCACGCGAGCGTAATAGTTACATTGCCAACGGTTATGAGTAGCTAAACACGACTTTGCCGAGCGCGAGAAGATTGGCAAAGAGTGAGAATATCGCACTGAGAGTGGACGTAAATGAATTCGACACCATTGGTTCATTAGTGAGTTTAATTCGCATCTTCATTACGATCAGCCGGCCGCGCGCTAAATACAAATAGTCAGTCAGGTCAATAGTACTGGCGGTAGCAATTGGCGCGAACCGACACTTGCATAGGGGCGGGAGTTTGTGAGACAAATTGGGAGTCTTAATGCAGGAGCCCGTGAACGAGACTTAGCAACACTCCTGCGCATTCCTGAGGAGGAAAAAATGGAAGGGTTAATGAGAAAATCTTCAAAACTGGTCGGTCTTGCCGGGGTCGTGTTGGCCCTTTCGTTGCTCGGTGGATGTTCGTCGAACGAGCCGGATCCAGCACAGCGCGCCGTCAACGCGGCGAACCA
Source organism: uncultured delta proteobacterium (assembly GCA_963717005.1). Classification (GTDB taxonomy): domain Bacteria; phylum Desulfobacterota; class Binatia; order Binatales; family Binataceae; genus Binatus. The sequence goes on along the minus strand of OY970324.1, from coordinate 444,655 downwards.
GGCTGACCAGGCGGCGGCCCGCGCTGATGCGGCAGCCCAGAAATCGGCGGCGTCAGCGGCGCAGGCTCAGGCGGCAGCGAGCCGCGTAGAGCAGGCGGCCAGCGATGCGAAAGCGGCTGCGGACCGTGCGGAAGCGATCGCGTCGAAGACGATGTCGGAGCATCATGAGCACCACGTCCACGTCCACGTACATCACCATCATGCGGCGGCGGCCGAGAGCGCGGCACCGGCTGACGCGGGCGCGCCTCCAGCGGCGGCACCTGACAGTGGCGCGGCACCGGCTCCTGCGACTCCGTAATAACGCTCAGGCTTGATAGTAACGAGGGCGGTTGCATCAGCAACCGCCCTCGTTTGTCTATCCGTTCACGGCCGGACTGAGTACTCAGTACCGGCTTTCAGCTCTTCTGAAATTCAACCCGCGAAGGTTACGATCACTTTCAACGACTCCGGCCTTTGCGCGGTCGCAAATGCCTCGGTGATCTGCGCCAGCGGAAACCGATGGGTCACCAAATCTTTCGCGTTGATCACACCGTGCTCGACCAGCGACAGCGCCTCGCGGGTTTCGTCGGGTCCGCATGAATAGCTCGGGACCAGCCGGGTTTCGTTAAAGTAGAGGTCGTGCGGCTTGACCGTCAGCTCGTCGTCGGGCGGGGTCGCGGTGAATTGAACGACGGTCGCGCCTTTGCCGGCGGCGGCAATCCCGGCGCCGATTGCCTTCGAGGTGCCGGGTCCGACGACCACCACGTCGGCCATCGCGCCGTTGGTGATTTCGCGCACCTGCTCGACCAGGTTGTCGCCCTCGACCACGATTCCGCGATCGGCGCCGAGCTCGATTGCGCGGCTGGCGCGCGAATGAAACAGGTCGGCGCCGATGATCGTCCCGGCGCCGAGATGCCGCGCCAGCTTCACGTGCATCATGCCCATGATGCCGAGGCCGATGATGAGAATTGACTCGCCGGCTTTGAGGCCCGAGCGCTTGAGCGACTTGACCACGCATGCGGCCGGCTCAATCAGCACGCCGTCGGCGTCGGCGATCGAGTCGGGCAGGCGCAGCGTGTCGCGCTGATTCGCCGCGCTCACCAGAAAGAACTCCGCCATACCGCCGGGCACGATGTTGGTCGCGCGCCAGGTCGCGCACTGCACGTATTCGCCGCGGCGGCACGCCGCGCATTGAAAGCATGGCGCATGATGATGCACGAAGACGCGGTCGCCGACTTTGAAGTCGCGCACCGCGGCGCCGGTCTGCTCGACGACGCCGACCGGTTCGTGGCCGAGCACGAGCGGCGCCTTGCGCTTGATGTACCAGGGCATGATGTCGCCCGAGCAGATGCCGCACGCGCTCGCGCGGATGAGAATATCGCCACTGCCGACCGCGGGGCGGGCGCTTTCCTCGACGCGGATGTCGCCGAAATCGTAAAGCCGAGCTACCTGCATAAAGTTACCGCCATGTTAGAATCGCATCATGCCACGGCCGAAATGCCCTCCGATAGCCGCCGACATAATCACTGAGATTGGCGGCAAAGTCGTTTTGATCGAGCGCCGGAATTTTCCGCCGGGGTGGGCGATTCCGGGCGGCTTCGTCGATTTTGGCGAGACTGTCGAGCAAGCCGCGGTGCGCGAGGCGCGCGAGGAAATCTCGCTCGAAGTTGAACTTCGCGCGCTGCTTGGCGTGTATTCGCGGCCGGATCGGGATCCGCGGGGACAGACGATCACGGTGGTGTACGTCGCGCGCGCGTCGGGGACGCCGCGCGGCGCCGATGACGCCAGCAACGCGACGCTGTGCAATCCGCGCAATCCGCCGGCGCCGCTCGCATTCGATCACGCCGAGATTCTCGCCGACTACGTGCGCTGGCTCGAGACGGGCGAATTTCCGGCGCCCTGGCGCAAGCCTTGATCGACGATTCTCCCATCCTCATCGCGCGGTGATTCCGATCGCATCCGGGCATGGACGATCAACGCGGCGCCGATGAACGTGGACATCACCGCTGAAAATCCTGGATGCGGCACTGCCTTGATCAAAGCGGTCACGATGCAGACGGTTAGTATCGCGGCGCCGGCAATCAGGATGACTTGCCGCGAGGCTTCGGGCCGCTGGAATCCTTGCCACGCCGCCAGCATCGCGAACATATACACGGGCAGCAGCAGCAGTTTTTCGGCCATCCACGCCAGCGGCGACATCAGCAGCGCGAGCGCCATCCACATTCCGAATAGCAGACCGTCGAGATCGTCGTGTCCGCGGCTGTTCATCGTGAAGCCAGCCGCGACTGCGAGCAGGACGAGGTCGATGAGCGCAGTGATCGCGAGGACCGTGACGAGGGGCGCGGCGATAGTCGTGGTGCCGGCGAAGTGCGCAACGGCCTTTCGCACGAAAGTCATCACGGAGAGATCGGCTTCCGCCACGAAGCGATACGAGACTGGCATTTCCACCGTCATGAGCTCGAGCCAGCGGGCGGGATTGGTCAGGATTACGCCGGCAACGAAGAAGCAGATCGTCCAGCCGAGCGCGCGCCATCGGCGGCCAAACAAAAAATATCCGCTGGCGGCCGCCGGATAAAGCTTCAGCAACGCCGAGAGCGCCAGCCACAGTCCCGCGAGTGCCGGGCGATCGCGCCGCGCGCAGAACCATGACGCGGACAGCAGCGCCAACAACATCGGCGTGACGTGGCTATACGACAGCATGCCCTCGAACGGGCGCGATAGTATTACCAGCGAAATGACGATGACTGTCGCCGCGCTGCCGAGCGGAGGATCGCTGCCGCGCGCCAGCATCGCGATGGCGCCGCCGAGACAGAGCACCTGCACCGACAGCCAGAGCCAGAACGCGGCCTTCCGATGGAGCCGCGCCAGCGGAGAAAACACTTCGACGAAAAACGGCGTGTAGTTGCAAAATCGCGGACGCTCGAGGCCGGGCCGCAATTCCGCGAGGCTGGTCCGCACTTGCCAGGGGTCGCCGCCGCTCGAATAGACGGTCCACCAGCCGTAGTCGCGACTGAAATCCACTTCTTCGTAGCGGCGCCTGACTCCGTGCAGGCGCTGGGCCAGCGTAACCGCGGCGACCATCGCGAGGATCGCCGCGCAGATCGAAGCAATCGGAAGCCGGGGCTTCGAGAGTTGAGAGGTGATCGGCACTAGCGGTTGAGCTTCGCCACGGCGCGCTCGATGCGATCGAATGCCTCATTCAGATTTTTGGCCGAAGTGGCGTAGGAGAGGCGGACGTGATTCGGCGCGCCGAAGTCGTTGCCGCCCACCAGCGAGACGTGCGCCTGGTCGAGCAGAAACGCCGCGAGGGTGTCGCCGTCGAAAATTTTCTGGTCGCCAAAGGTACTGCCGAGCAACTCCGACACGTTCGGAAAAGCGTAAAACGCGCCCTGCGGAATGTTGGGCAGCTTGAAGCCGGGGATGCGCCGCACGCGCTCGACCACCAGGGCATTGCGCTCGCGAAACGCCTCGAGCATCGGCTTGAGCGCGTCCTGCGGACCGGTCAGCGCCTCGATCGCGGCGGCTTGCGTGATCGAATTGGGATTGCCGCTATTCTGGCTCTGCAAGCGGCCGGCAGCCGCAATCGCTTCCTTCGGCCCGGCCGCGAATCCGATCCGCCATCCGGTCATCGCGTAAGTCTTCGACAGCGAGTTGAACACGATGCCATGCGACTTGAGCCGCGGCTCGATATGAAACAGGTGCGGCGCGAGCCCGTCGTAAACGATGTGCTCGTACACGTCGTCGGACATTACCCAGATGTCGGTATCGACCAGCACGCGCGCGATCGCGGTGAGCTGTTCGGGCCCGTACACGGCGCCGGTCGGATTCGACGGCGAGTTGAGCATGATCCCGCGGGTGCGCGGGGTGAGCGCGCGGCGCAAAGCCTCGGGCTCGAGCATGAAGCCCGATTCTTCGGAGCACGGCACGAACTTCGGCTCGGCGCCCGCGAGCGAAACCATCGCGGCGAAACTCACCCACGCCGGCGTAGGGATGATCACCTCGTCGCCCTCGTCGAACAGCGCGGCGATCACGTTGGCCTCGGCCTGCTTGCATCCCGCCGACGCGATTATCTCGCCCGGCTCGTAGTCGAGCTGGTTGTCGCGCTTGAGTTTGAGCTTGATCGCATTTTTGAGCGCGGCGGTCCCGCCCACGGGAGTGTACTTGGTCTGTCCCGCGGCGAGGGCCTTTTCGGCCGCGCGCTTGATGTGGTCGGGAGTGTCGAAGTCGGGCTCGCCCGCGGCGAGCGAGATGACGTTGATACCGGCGAGCTTCATTTCAGTGGCGCGCGCGTCGGCCGCCAGCGTCGCGGAGGGTTTGATGGCGGCGATTCTGCGATTGAGTTTCAGCATTTCCTAAATCCGAATTTCAGAATGATGCGCGCGACACTGGTGGTCCGCGGCGAGCAAAGATTGTAGCTGTCCCGGCGTTTTGAAAGAACCGCTCAGCCGACTTTGAGTTTTGCGCGCAGCCGCTCGATCACGATCTCCGGCACCAGCTCGGGCAGGCGTTTGCCGTAGCCCGCGACTTCCTTGATCAGATGCGACGAGCTGAAGAACAGCCGCGGATTCGAGAACATGAAAATGGTCTCGACGTTCGGGCTCATCGTCTTGTTCATCTGCGCCATTTGCAGCTCGTAGTCGAAATCGGTCACCGCGCGCAGCGAGCGAATCAGCACTTTGGCGCCGATTCGTTCAGCGTAATCGACCGACAGCCCGCTGAACTTATCCACCCGCGCGCGCGGCTCGAGGTCGCGGATGACTTCGCGGATTATTTCGACCCGCTCGTCGCCGGAAAACAGCGCCGCATCCTTGTGCGGGTTGTAGGTGACCGCGACGATCACCTCGTCGAAAATCGCGACGCTGCGCCGGATTACGTCAACGTGTCCGTTGTGAATCGGGTCGAAGCTGCCGGGGTAAACCGCGATGAGCGGAGAACGTTCTTTGCCTTTCGTCATATTCCTGAAACCATTCACTCCGCACCCGGCGCCGTATCGGGTCGCCGGTAAAAGGCGATCCGGTGATCGCCGAGGGTTGCAACGAATGCGCGCTCGTGGGCTTCGGGAGCGGGCGGGGCAGCGGGCGCACGCTTCGATTGTTCGACCACGATCCATCCGCCGGACGCGACCAGATCAAATTCGCCGAGCAGCGCCAGAACCTTCGCGCTGGTGTCATCCTTGAAAGGCGCATCGACAAATACCAGATCGAACGACTCGTGCGCGCGTCCGAGCGCGCCCAGTGCGCGATGCACTTCGGACACGATGACCCGCGCACGATCGGAAAGTTCGAGCTGCGCGAGATTGGCGCGAATCGCCGCGGCCGCGTCGCGCGAGGAATCGATAAACGTCGCGTGCGCGGCGCCGCGCGAGAGCGACTCGATCCCCAGCGAGCCGCTGCCCGCGAAAATGTCGAGCACGCGCACGCCGTCGAGATCGATCCGCACCGCGAGCCGCGAAAAAATCGACTCGCGCGCGCGCGCCGAGGTCGGGCGCGTGATCAACCCGCGCGGAGCCTTGAGTCGGCGGCCGTGAGCATGTCCCGCAATAATTCGCATCGCGTCAGTTTTTTTGAGGCGTTTCGCTTGACGCCTCATTAATCGAAACGGCTACCGCCTCCTGGTCGAAACGGCTATCGCCTCTTGGTCGAAACGGCTATCGCCTCTTGCCTCGAAGTCGCGGACGATAGATAACCCGTTCTGCCCGACTCCTGCAAGTTCGCGGCCGGATTCAGCCGCGCCGCCTGCGCCTCTGGCGGATTTGCGAAATTTTAGCTACCAATCATTAGATTCTCGAACTCAAGAACTTCGATGTTGAAGGCTCAGTAATACTTCTGCCATGTCCGGAGACCAGCAGCCCAAGTTTTCCGACGCGGCGCTCGACGAGTACCGCCAATTGCTCGGCCGTTATCCGACGCGCCAGGCCGCGCTCTTGCCGACGCTGTGGATCGCGCAGCGCGAGTTTGGATGGCTCAGCGACGCGGCGCAGGATTACGTCGCGCGGCTGATGGAGCTGCCGCCCGCGCATGTGCGCGCGGTCGTTTCGTTCTACACGATGTTCCATCGCAAGCCGGTCGGCCGCTACCTGCTCGACGTTTGCACCAATCTCTCGTGCCGGCTGCGCGGCGCCGACAAAATCGTCGATTGCATCCGGCGCAAATTGAAGATCGAGATGGGAGAGACGACGCCCGACGGCAAGTTCACGCTCGGCTCGGTCGAATGCCTGGCCTCGTGCGGGACGGCGCCGATGCTCCAGCTGAACCAGGACGGCTACGTCGAAAATCTCACCGAAGAAAGCACTCTCAAACTGATCGACGAGCTTGCCGCACGTGACAATTGAATTAATTGCCAGCGCGATCAAAGCGATCCTGATGATCCTGCTCGGATTGAATCTGTCGCTGTTCCTGCTCTACTTCGAGCGCAAGGGCAGCGCGCTCATCCAGGATCGGATCGGCTCAAATCGCGTCACCATCACCGGCATCGGGAAACGGATGGGAATGCCGAACCTCGGCATCATCAACACCACCATCGCCGACCCGGTGAAAATGTTCACCAAGGAAGATTTCGTGCCGGACGGCGCGGACAAATTCCTGCACACGCTCGCGCCGTTCCTGGCGTTGTTCCCGGTGATGATTACGTTCGTCGTGATTCCGTTCGGCGACACCATTTCGATCGCGGGGCATCGCATCGGCCTCGAGGCCGCCAACCTCAACGCCGGCGCGCTCTACCTGCTCGCGACGATTGGGCTCGGCGTGTACGGCGTCGCGCTCGCGGGATGGTCGTCGAACAATCGATGGGCGCTGCTCGGCGGAATTCGCGCGACCGCGCAGATGATCTCGTACGAGCTGGCGATGGGGCTCGCGATCGTGTCGGTCATCATGACCTTCGGTACGCTGAACCTGCAGGAAATCGTGCGCGGACAGGGCGGCGTGTGGTTCGGATTTCTACCGCGCTGGGGAATTTTCGTGCAGCCGCTCGCCTTCATTCTGCTGCTGGTGGCGGGCGCTGCGGAATCCAAGCGCATCCCGTTTGACCTGCCGGAGAGCGAGTCGGAGCTGATCCAGGGTTATTTCACCGAATATTCCGGCGGCAAGCAGGCGGTCTTCATGCTCACCGACTTTGCCGAGCAGGCGCTGATCGCGATGCTGCTGACGACGTTTTTCCTCGGCGGATGGCAGGTGCCGTGGCTGATGCGCGACGGCTTTCATCTGCCGGGCGGCGCGATTCTAGCCGTTCCCGCGCTCGCGGTGTCGCTTCTCGGCGTCGTCGCATTTCTGGTTAAGGTCGTCGCGCTGTGCATCTTCCTCGGCATGGTGCGATGGACGCTGCCGCGCTTCCGCTACGATCAGTTGATGCGGCTCGGATGGAAAGGGCTGGTGCCGCTCGGACTGTTGAACGTATTGCTGACAGCATTCGTCGTGGTGGCGACCGGGAGAGTCCAGTGATGCCGCCGTTTCTGTACATATTTCTCGGCGCGCTGGCGATTGTCTCGGCGCTCGGCGTCATCGTGCAGCGCAACCCGATTCATTCGCTGCTTGCGTTGATCGGAACGCTGATGACCGTTGCCATCCTGTTCATCGGGGAGAACGCGGTGGTCGTGGGCTTCCTGCAAATAATCGTGTATGCCGGCGCGATCATGGTTCTGTTCCTGTTCGTGATCTGGCTATTGAATCTTCAAGTCGAGACCGGCCCGACCGGTCATCTCGTGCTGAAATTTTTCGGCTCGATCGGCGCGGCCATGCTGGTTACCGAGCTGTTCTTTATCCTCGCCCCACCGCATCTGAAGGTGAAGTTTACCCAGGAGCCCGCGGGTTATGGCTCTCTCGCGAGCCTTGCGGGCAAGCTGTTCACCGACTACCTGATCGCCTTCGAGGTGACCTCGGTGCTGCTGCTGGCGGCGGTGGTCGGCTCGGTCGCGCTCGCGCGCAAACTGCCGGGCACCGATGATCCGCTTGCCGCCCGAGACGTCGCATCATGATCCCGCTCACCTACATGATGTCGCTGAGCGCGATGATTTTCGCCATCGGAGTGGCCGGCGTCATCATCCGCCGCAACATCCTCGTGATGTTCATGTCGATCGAGCTGATGCTCAACGCGGTAAATCTCGCGTTCATTGCGATCGGCAGCCGGCTCGGTTCGATGGACGGCCAGGTAATTGTCTTCTTCGTGATGACGGTCGCGGCGGCCGAAGCGGCAGTCGGTCTCGGCATCATCATCTCGATTTTTCGCAATCGCGAAACCGTCCACGCCGACGACCTGACGCTGATGAGATGGTGACGAACACCCTATGACAGTTGAGTTTCCAGCGCTCGCGTTAATCCTGCTGTTCCCGGCGATCGGCGTCGTGTTCAACCTGTTCCTCGGCGCCAAATGGGGCCGCACCGCGGTCAATGTCGTCGGCCCCGGCGTTATGTTCGTCGCGTTCGGGGTTGCGACGTGGGCATTTTTGAAACTGCTCGCGATGCCGTCGGGCGGCGCGCTCGCAATGCATTTGTGGGGGTGGATCGAGGCGGGACGCTTCCACGCCGACCTGGGCCTGCGTGTCGATGCACTATCGGGCGTGATGGTGATGATAGTCACTGGGGTCGGCGCACTAATCCATCTTTACTCAGTCGGGTATATGGCGCACGACGAAGACTTCGCGCGCTTCTTTACCTACATGAACCTGTTCGCACTCTCGATGTTGATACTCATTCTGGCGGACAACTTGCTAATGATGTTCGTTGGATGGGAGGGGGTCGGACTGTGTAGCTACTTGCTAATCGCGTTCTGGTACACGAATCCTCAGTATGCCTATAACGGCCGCAAGGCATTCATCGTCAACCGGATTGGTGACGCGGGCTTTCTGCTCGGGATGTTCACCATCGTCGGCACGCTCGGCGCGCACGGCGTCTGGACCTTGAACTTCGTCGAGCTGCGCAACAACGCCACCTTGCTCGGCGCTACCGCTGCGACGGCGGCGTGCTTTCTGCTCTTTATCGGCGCGACCGGCAAGTCGGCGCAGATTCCGCTCTACGTCTGGCTGCCCGACGCGATGGTCGGTCCGACTCCGGTCAGCGCGCTGATCCACGCGGCGACGATGGTCACCGCCGGCGTTTATATGATCGCGCGGCTCTCATTCATCTTCACGCTGGCGCCAAGCACGCTCGACCTGGTTGCGACGGTCGGCGCGATGACCGCGCTGTTTGCCGCGAGCATCGCGATCGTCCAGCCAGACATCAAGAAAGTGCTCGCCTACTCCACCATCAGCCAGCTCGGCTACATGTTCCTCGGCGTCGGCTCGGGCGCCTATGCGTCTGGAATTTTTCACGTGATGACGCACGCGTTCTTCAAGGGCCTGCTGTTTCTGTGCGCTGGCTCCGTGATTCACGCGCTCGGCGGCGAACAGGACATGAATAAAATGGGCGGGTTGCGACGCAAGCTGCCGATCACGTTCTGGACGATGTTCATCGCGACCCTTGCGATCGCCGCGGTGCCCGGCTTCTCCGGCTATTTCTCCAAAGACCTGATCCTCGAGGCCGCGTACGACTCGGGACATTCCTGGCTCTGGTTCAGCGGCGTGATCACCGCCGGGCTGACATCGTTCTACATGTTTCGGCTGATCTTCATGACCTTCTTCGGCGATTCGCGGGTTGACTCCGAAGTAGAGCATCACATCCACGAATCGCCGGCCGTAATGACTATCCCGTTGATCGTACTGGCTATTCTCGCGACCGTTGGCGGATGGGTGAATCTACCCGGCGGATTGCTCTGGGGAAATGCGTTCGTGCGATTTCTCGCGCCGTCGGTCGGCACCTTCAAACCCCTATTCGAGGGAAACCCGACTACGCTGTCCCTTTTCGCCACCGCCGCGTCCGGACTCGGGATACTATTCGCTTTCATGTTCTATATCCGCCTGCCCGGAATACCGTTCCTGCTCGCGTGGCGGCTGAAAGCTGCCTACGATTTGCTCCTCAACAAGTACTACGTCGATGAAATATACAACTTCATCGTCACGCGGCCGCTGTTCTGGGTATCGCAGAACGTGCTCAACCGCGCGATTGACAGCTTCGTGATCGATGGCGCCGCTGAAGGCGCGGGCCTCGCCGTCCAGACCGGAGGGCAGGTGGCGCGTCGCTCCGAAACCGGCAACGTCCAGCACTACGCATTCATTTACCTGCTGGGGGCGTTGGGGATCGTTGCTTACTACCTGTTCCTGGTGACCGGCCGATGAACGGCGGCGTGCTCACAGCTTTGATTTTTCTGCCGCTAATTGGCGCGCTCTTTATTCTGATGCAGAGTGAAGAACGGGCGATTTGGAATTCGGCGTTTATATTTTCGCTGCTTCCGCTCGCGCTGAGTTTCTACGTCTTGTATGAATTCAGTCCGCAGACCGCTGATTACCAATTCGTTGAGCAATACGAATGGATTCCGGCCTTCGGCATTACATACCACATTGGGATTGACGGGATTAGCCTGTTTCTCGTTCTACTGACTACTATCCTGATTACTCTGTCGATCCTCTATTCCGGCGGCGGCGATATCGAAGAGCGGCCGCGCGAATTCTGCTTCTTCATGCTGGTGCTCGAGACGGGCCTGCTCGGGACGCTGCTCGCGGTCGATCTGTTCCTGTTCTACGTGTTCTGGGAAGTGATGCTGATCCCGATGTACTTCCTCATCGGCATCTGGGGCCACGGGCGCAAGATTTACGCCGCCATCAAGTTCGTATTGTTCACGATGGTCGGGTCGTTTCTGATGCTGGTGGCGATACTGTACCTCGTCTATCAGGCGCACGTGCATTTCAACCGCACCAGTTTCGATTTGCCGTTGCTCTACCAGGTGCCGCTCACGGTTAACCAGGCTCGCTGGCTGTTCGCCGCCTTCGCGCTCGCGTTTGCGATCAAGGTCCCGATGTGGCCGGTGCATACCTGGCTGCCCGACGCTCACACCAACGCCCCCACTGCCGGATCGGTCATCCTGGCCGGCGTGATGCTCAAGATGGGCACCTACGGCTTCCTGCGTTTCGCGATTCCGCTGTTTCCTACGGTGGCGGTCGAGGCGATTCCACTGTTCATGGCGCTGGCCGTAATCGGGATCATCTATGGCGCGCTGGTTGCGATGATGCAGCCCGACCTCAAGCGCCTGATTGCCTATTCGTCGGTCAGTCATTTGGGTTTCGTGATGCTCGGAATTTTCGCGCTCAACCCGGAAGGCATCGACGGTGCGATTTACCAGATGCTCAATCACGGCGTCTCCACCGGCGGATTGTTTTTGCTGGTCGGGATGCTCTACATGCGCCGCCACACGCGCGAGATTTCCGAGTTCGGTGGGTTGTGGAAGCGCGTCCCGGTTTACGCCGCGGTCTTCATGGTGGTGATGCTCTCGTCGATCGGCTTGCCCGGGCTCAACGGCTTCGTCGGCGAGTTTCTGATCATGCTGGGCGCCTTCCTGCGCATCAGGCTGGCGACGGTTTTCGCGGTCGTGGGAGTGATTCTCGGCGCGCTCTATATGCTCTGGACCTATGAGCGCGTGATGTTCGGGCCGATTACGAAAGCGGTGAACGAAACGATTCGCGACCTCAACGCGCGCGAAATTGCGGTGATGGTGCCGGTGATCGCGCTGATGCTGTTCATGGGACTTTTTCCGCGCCCGCTGATCAGCCGGATCGAACCGTCGGTGACGGCGATGCTCGCGCGGGCGAATTTCGCGCAGGCTCATCTCGAGCCTGAACGAGAGCCGAATCCAATAGCCACTTTGCCATTGGCAACTCGCGAACCTGTGATCGCCGCGGTGGTGCGATGAGTCCCTTCAACCTCGCCGCGATCAACTTCGTCTGGCTGCCGATTCTGCCGATGGCGATCGTGGCAGTGGCCGCAATCGTCGTGCTGCTGGCCGGCGTGCGCATCGACGACGGCGAGAGCGAGGGGCTCGGCCTGGTGACGCTCGCGTCGCTCGGTGTGGCCTTCGTGTTCGCGCTGGGAATCGTGGGGCAGTACGGCATAGCTTTTGCCGGCGCGATCTCAATCGACAGCTTCTCGGCATTTTTCCAGCTCGTAATTCTGATCGCGGTGATGTTCACGGTGATGATGTCGCTCGATTACGCCGCTGAGAATCACATTCCGGGCGCCGAATACTATTCGCTGCTGCTGTTCTCGGCGCTCGGCATGATGCTGATGGCGACGGCCGGCGACTTGATCGTCATCTTTCTCGGGCTCGAAACTATGTCGATTCCGGTCTATGTGCTGGCGGGAATGATGCGGCGCAACGCCAAATCCAACGAGGCGGCGATAAAATATTTCTTGCTGGGCGCGTTCTCGACCGGCTTCCTGCTCTACGGTATCGCTCTGGTGTACGGCGCGACCGGCACTATCAAGCTCGGCCCGATTCACAGCGCGATCGCATCCGGAGCGTTGAGCTCGAACCCGCTGCTGCTGCTCGGAATGGGACTGATGGTGATCGGTTTCGGCTTCAAGGTTGCGGCGGTGCCGTTTCACATGTGGACGCCCGACGTTTACGAAGGCGCGCCGACGCCGGTCACCGCGTTCATGGCGGTGGGCGTGAAGCTGGCCGCCTTCGCCGCTTTCGTCCGCGTTTTTCTGGTCGATTTCCCATCTGTCGGCGCGCACTGGCAGACCGTGTTGTGGGTGGTTGCGGCGCTGACGATGACCGGCGGAAATCTGATCGCGGTGGTCCAGACCAATATCAAGCGGATGCTGGCGTACTCGGCGATCGCGCACGCGGGCTACCTGTTGCTTGGGATGGCGGCGGGAGTGCGGTCGGGACCGGCGATTCTGTACTACCTGCTGGGTTATGCGTTCACGAATCTCGGCGCGTTCGCGGTAGTGATCGCGCTCGAGCGGCGCAACGAAGTGGGTAATCAGATCAGCGACTTCCGCGGCCTTGCGTCGCGCCAGCCGTTACTCGCCGGCGCGATGGCGATCTTTATGCTGTCCCTGGCCGGAGTTCCTCCGCTCGCCGGTTTCGTCGGCAAGTTCTATATTTTCAGCGAGGCGCTGCAGCAGGGATACGTCGGACTGGTAATAATCGCAGTACTCAATAGTGTAGTCTCTGCCTATTACTACTTTTATGTATTAGTCGCGATGTATATGCAGGAGGGCGGTCTCGAAGTCGAGCGACTGAGTAGTCGTCCGGCGCTGGTGGCGGCAATCGGACTGGCCGCATTGGCCACGATCCTGATTGGAGTTTATCCGCAACCGTACATGGTGTCGGCCGCAAACGCATTTCAATCCGCCAGCGGCGCCGAAGGAATCCACACCGCCTCCGCGTACGACCCGTAGCGCGTTCGCGTTCGACCGTCAGGCACCTCACCCCTAACCCCTCTCCCTTCTGGAGAGGGGAACAGAGAGTTGAGGCGCGTGCCTTATTTCGGTCTTGGCGCTACTTGCGGCGCGCGGGGTTCTTCGGCGCGGATTTCTTGGTGGGCTTTGCCGCTGCCTTTGGCTTCGGACGTGGCGCTGGACTGGTCGCGGCGCCGGCGTACGCGTCGGCTTCGATCTCGATCATCATGTCGGGATGCGCGAGGCGCCGGACTTCGACAATCGTCGATGCGGGCGGCGAGTCGGCGAAGAATTCCTTGTGCGCGCGCGCCACTTCCGCGAAACGCGCCATGTCGGTGACGAACATCCGCGTGCGAATCACCTGATGCATCGCGAGACCCGCGCGCTCGAGCGCCGTGCGAATGTTGCCCAGCGCCTGGCGCGTCTGCACGTACATCTGACCCGCGCCAACGATCATCCCGCGCTCGTCGGTAGCCGTAGTGCCAGAGACGGCGACGATGTCGCCCGCTCGCACCAGCCGCGAATAGCCGACGATCGGCTCCCATGGCGTGTTGGTCGAGATTCGCGAGATCGCGGTCATCGTAATCTCCCTCTCGGCGAGCGAAGTCAGCAATTGCGCGCGATTCTAGACCTGGCTGTCGCGGCCCGGGAAAGCTTCTTCGAGTTCCCGCGCCACCGAACGCATCGGCGGTCCCACCAACCGTCCTGACGGCATCAGCCAGTTGCGAATTCGCGTGAGCGTCGGCATACCCGCCGCCGGGCGCTCCGAGCTTCGCACCATGTCGAGTTCATGCTCGACGATTAGAGAGTTGTGACGATTTGCGAGCCCAATGCCCGCGAAAATAACGCGCCGCTGTTCCACCCTGCTACCTCCACCGCAACCGCCCCTGGCGGGTCAACTAATGATCGAATGATACAGATGCCCACGAAATAGTCAAAAAATTTCTTGCGCGCGGATGCGCGGCGCCGATGCTGAGCGCCGGTGAATGCGCGGCAACCCGCGCTTGAAGTTATGCCGCACCTATCGTATTCTTGCCCCGTTTCGAGTTTCCGCGCTCAAATTGAGCACCGACCAACCCAAGGAGAAAGCGATGCGCAAGGTTCTGCTTCTGGCATTAGTTTCGATGTTTTTCGCGACGGCTTGCAGTAAATCCGAAGAGACGGCGCCCGCGCCCGACGCTGCCGCGTCCGCGCCGGCAGCGGCGGCAAGCGATGCCGGCGCAGCGGCCCCCGCGGCTAGCGAGGCCTCAAGTCCGGCAGCCGCAGCCAGCCCGGCCGCGCCGTAATAGCTTCGTTTCCTGAGCGGGTTCCCGCGCGCCGTTAGAGCCGTCGGCGCGCGGGATACTCGCTGACCGTCGCTCTGAGTCCGTTCACTCGGACCCAAGCAGGCTAGCGTTCCTGCTTGCCCCGTTGCGTTTCCCACAAATTTAGCCATCGCGCCTCGCCGGTTGCCCCGGCCGCCTGTTGGTTTTCGTTCGCAGTCTTCCCTCGATTCAGGTGCAGGCGCTGTGCGCTGCTGCTACGATGCGTCGGCGATGGCGAGCGTCCTCAAACCCGGCCCTGCTTCCAATCAGCTGAAGCCGGGCCTCTCACTGTTCGACTCCGTGACCCTGGTTGCGGGCTCGATGATCGGATCGGGCATTTTCATTGTCTCCGCGGATATCACGCGCCAGGTCGGTACTCCGTTCGCACTGCTGATGGTCTGGCTGGTCGCCGGCGTGATGACGGTCGCGGGCGCACTGGCGTACGGCGAACTTGCCGCGATGATGCCGCAAGCGGGCGGCCAGTACGTTTATCTGCGCGAGGCTTACGGCGGGATGTGGGCATTCATGTTCGGCTGGACGCTGCTGCTCGTGATTCAGACCGGCACTATCGCGGCAGTCGCGGTGGCGTTCGCGCGGTTCGCGGGCGTGATGTGGCCAGTGTTGGGATCGAGTCTTTGGGTCGGCGCAGGCGGCGCGGGATTGTCGGGCGAGCGCGTCGGCGCGATCGCGGTGATCGCGATCCTCACCGCGGCCAACCTGCGCGGCCTCAACCTGGGCAAGTGGCTGCAGAATTCCTTCACCACCGCGAAAATTCTCTCACTATGTTTGATCGTCGCCGTCGGCTGCGTGCTGCTGCCGAATCCCGCCGCGATTCGCGCCAACTTCGGCGGCTCGACCGCCTTCTTCGGCAGTCCTTCGATATCGCACGTGGGCGCCGGGGTATTCGGCGCCGCGATGGTAGGGGCGCTGTTCTCGGCCGACGCGTGGGCGAGCGTGACCTTCGCCGCCGCCGAAGTGCGCAATCCCAAGCGCGATCTCCCGCTGGCGCTCGCGTTCGGGACCGGCGTCGTCATCGCGCTCTACATCCTCACCAACGTCGCCTACCTGTGCCAGCTGCCGGCGTCGGGCACGGCGGACGCCGCGACGGCGCTGGGACGCGGAATCGCACACGCGTCGAGCGACCGCGTTGCCGCCGCCGCGATGGAAGTAGTATGGGGCGGCGCGGGCGCGAAGATAACCGCGATTCTGGTGATGATCTCGGGCTTCGGATGCGCCAACGGACTGATCCTCACCGGCGCGCGCGTCATCTATGCGATGTCGCAGGACCGCGTATTCTTCGCCGCCGCCGGACGACTCAATCGCGCGAGCGTGCCCGCGGTCGCGCTGGTGATGCAGGGAATCTGGGCGGCAGTGCTCACACTGTCGGGCACTTATTCCGAGCTGCTCGACTACGTGATCTTCGCGCAGTTGATGTTCTACGTGCTGACGGTGTCGGCGGTCTTCGTGCTGCGCCGCCGGCTTCCGGGCGCGCCGCGTCCGTACAAGGCGTGGGGCTATCCGATCGTGCCCGGTCTCTACATCATCGCGGCGTCGGCGCTGATGGTCGATCTGTTGATTCTGAAGCCGCGTTTCACGTGGCCCGGATTGCTGATCGCGCTGAGCGGCGTGCCGATTTACTACTGGGCAACCCGCTCTCGTTCGGCGCGCAGCTAGTTACTAATTGTTGTCGGGTGGAATCGCGGGAATCGAAGTGTCAGGGTTCGAAGCGCCGGGGCTCGAAGCGCCGGGACTCTCCTCCGGTGTCGTGGGCAATGGCTCTCCGGCCTCGGCGCAATCGGACTGACCAAGTTTGCCGCCGCGGAATTCGTCAACAATCGAGGTCAGGATGTAAGTGCTGCGCTGGGGAGACTGATTGCCCGCGAGCTTGAACAATTCGACCGCATTGTGCACCGCTTCGGTCGCGGCAGCGTCGTTTTTCGGCAGGCCGTAGATCTGAAATACCTTGCACAGCGATTCGATTCCGTCTTTGCGGTCGCCTTCGGTGATGGGTGCGTGCGAACCTCCCGCGGCGGGTGCTGGTTCGGTCGCGCCACGCAATCCGCTCAAGCTGTGCAGGATTCCGCGCAGGAAGAAAAAAATCAGAAAGAGCACAACGGCGGCTGCGACGACGCGACCCGCCCGCTGGCTCGAGGAAAGTTCGCTCCACGGAAGCAACTCGAATCCGCCTTTGCCCTTGGCGCCCGCGCCGCTCGGCGACGGCGTATGGAATGTAGGGGTGCGGATGTCGGGCTTGGCCGGATTGGGCGGCGGCGAGCCTCCACGTATCTGCGGCGCAACTATAGGCCGGCCACCCGTCTTTGACGAGGCGGTATCGCCGGCCGGCTTCGCCAGCGGATTAGCACAGTATCCGCAGAATGCTGTGCCATCGGGGTTATCCTTGCCGCACTGCCCGCACGCAGGCATTAGATCACCTGGGCTCCCTCATCGATGTCTCGCGGAAGCGCTGAAAGAATCGAAAAGTGAAAAATCGATCGCAATGTCCCCAGCCCCGTCTCTCCCCAGTATGAACACTTTGCATGCGCGACGAGGCACAAGCCACAACCGACGGCTCTACCGATATGAAAACTACAGCCGGCGCGCGCAAAGTCAATATGGCCTAGGATAATTCACCCCGTGGCGGATTTGCTGCCCCATCGCTATTTCATCGCGCCCGCGCGCTGATGCGCTGGACGCTCCAGGCATTGCTGCAACCACTTCTGCGCCTTCGGAGTCGGTGCGAGATCCAGTTGAATATATTGCGCAATACTCAGCACTGACGCCACGTTCAGGTCCGCAATCGTAAATTCCTTGCCAAGCAGGTAGTCGGATTTCTGCAAATGGTCGTCGAGCACCTTCAGCGGCGCCGTCAACTTCTCGATCGCCGCGACTGCGACCTTCTCGTCCCGTTGCTCGGCCGGCAGCATCATTCGATGCATGAATACATCGATCATCGGGGTTTCCATCTCGGTCATGCACCACAGGCTCCACTGGTAGCACGCACCGTGACCCTCGACCGACGACGGCCACAGCGGCGGCTTCCCATATTTTTCCGCGACGTACAGATTGATCGCCATCGACTCCCACAGGATCGTGCCGTTGTCGTCAAGCGCCGGAACATGGCCGTTCGGATTTATTTTCAGATAGTCGGGCTTGCGCGTCTCGCCTACCAGCACTTGCTCGAATTTGACGCCGGCCTCTTCCAACGCCCACAGGCTTCGCCCCGCGCGCGACATCGACGATCCGTACAGCTTAATCATCTGTTCCTCCGGTTTTCCGATCGGTTGCTAATTGATACGATCGCATTGATGCGATCGCACTCCCACGGCATTTCAGTTTCGCGCGTGCGAAGGTCGAGCGCGAAATCATTAGGGCACGCCGGACTTTTGTTCGCAATTGCCGCGATGCTGCCGTTGGCAGGCGGGATCGCGCGGGCGCAGCAAGGCTCGGTTCCCCTTCCCGATTTCTCCTACGGCCAGAGCGTCAACAGCTATCAGCCGCCGACTGATCTGCCGATGCCGCCGCCGGACGATCTGACCAATCCAGATACGGTGACGATTCCAATTCCGGGTGGCGGCGAAATCACGGTTGACGGACCCAACGCGCCAATCGATACGCACCTGCCAAACCTGCCTGGCTCGCAGTGGGGCGCGACCGCGCTAACACCGTATTCTCACGACATCGGCCCGAACGGCCCGTGACGCAACAGATCGATTTTTGAATTCGCTTCGAGGTTCCCGGCGTTCAATACGCCGCGTCGAGGATGCCCACCAACTGCGCGAGCGTGACCTCCGCGCCCACCGTATTCGCGCGCTTCACCTCTTCGAGCACCGTGCCCGCGATGCGCGAGATCTCCTCGCGCGGCACCCCAACGTCTCGCAGCCGCGTCGGCACCTCGAATTTGCCGATGAACCTGGCCGTGCGATCGGCACATTCCATGGCCGACAATTCCGGGCTGCGCGCGTCGAAGCGCAGGTCGAAGCCCTCGGCAATCGGCGCGAAGCGATCCGCGGCGACGCCGGCCATGAAGCGCATCACGTGCGGCAGCGTGATGCATGAGGTGACGCCGTGCGGGACGTTCCACATCGGTCCAATCTGATGGCCGAGCGCGTGCGAGATTCCGCCGCGAGTGTTCGACATGCCGAAAATCGAGAGCCACGCGGCGAGTTGGCATTGCACGCGATGCTCGAGTTCTTCGTCGCCATGGGTTTGCAGCGAGGGCAGCAGATGCGCGTTCAGCAGCGCGATCGCCTTGCTCGCGAGCGTGTCGGTAACCAGCTGATGCCGGCTCGAGTACGAGCCCTCGACCGCGTGATCGAGCGCCCGCATCCCGGTTGAGGCCCACAGCCATGCGGGAGTTTCTGCGGTCAGCGACGGATCGAGAATCACCACCCTGGCTTGCAAGCGGGGGTCGGCGACTCCGCCCTTGACCCTGGTCGATTCGTCGGTGACGCCGCCCGCGGGCGTGAACTCGCCGGCGGACAACGTGGTCGGAATCGCGATATGCAGAATCCCGCCGCCGTCCACACCTTGCGCGGCGCCGCCACCCAAATCGATTGTGCGCGAGCCCCCGCGTCCGCCCATCAACTGCCAGGCCGCGTTCTTGACCGTGTCGATCGGGCTGCCGCCGCCAAAACTCACCATCGCATCGGCGCCGACGCGTCGCGCCTCCGCCACCAGCTCGGTGACAGTTTGCGACGGCACGTGCTGCGCCGCGCCGGCGAACACGCCGGCCAGCGCGCCGCCTGCCGCAGTCTTGACCTGGTCGAGCAGTCTCGAGTGGCCGAGCGTCTTGCCGGTGACTATCAGTGCGCGCTTCGCTCCGCGCCGCGACAACTCGCGCCCGAGCGCTTCAACTTTGCCGGCGCCGAAGACGACCGTGTCGAGCCGCGTGAAATGGTATTCGCCGCCGGTCCTATTCATTGGTATTCTCCCGTACCTACGAAAATCACATTGAGCGACTCGCTGATACAGCTCCGACTAATCAGTGGTGAGTCCGGCGTTGCCGCAGACACCGACTGCAAGAGGGGCTGGCCGCTTACATTCCTTGCTGGGTGCGATGACAATCGGCGCAGACTCCGTACAATTCCATCTTGTGCCGGGTCAGGGTAACGCCGAGATCTCGCGCGATGGTATTCTGCATGCGCTCGATCGCGGCGTTCTCGAACTCGATTATCCGGCCGCAGCGCTCGCAGATGAAATGATCGTGATGGCGCTCGCCGACCGCTTCGTAGCGCGCCTGACCCTCGTCGAAATGCCGCTCGTACAGCAGCGCGCATTCCTTGAGCAGCCGCAGGGTTCGGTAAATCGTCGCATAGCCGACGTGCGGGTTGATCTTCTTGACCTCGGCGTACAATTCCTCGGCGCTGATATGATGACCGTGATCGAAGAATACGCGCGCGATGTCGTCGCGCTGGCCGGTGGACTTGAGCCCGCGCTCCTTGAGCCGTGTGTGAAAGGTAACCATCCGCTGTTCCGCGCTGATCGCGGGCTTGCGATCGATTACGGTATGGCCAGCGGTGACGCTTTCGGCAGGGCGCGTCATCTTCGGACTCAGCCCGGAGCGTCTCCGAGATGAACTACGCGGCGCGCCGCGGGCGACAGGTACAAGGATTCGAGATCGCGCGAGCGCAGCGCCTCGGCAATCACTTCTAGCTGCTCCGCGGCGGGCTGATCGCGATCGATTATCACCAGGTTCTTCTCGCGCAAGCGGCATGCGCCGCCGCGCGTGCGATAGCCGATTTCGCGCATGATCTTTTCGCGCCGCACTTCGAGCCCGACCCGCTGCGCCGCCGCGGCCAGCTCGTCCACGATTCTCATCATCCGCGCTTCGCTAAGTTCGCTCATTTCAGCCGCCCACCTGCACCATCGAATACGGTTGCTACAACGCCGGCTCTTGAGGGATAACCGGACGCCGTGTTATCGCGATTATAGACGCGGAGGTCACGCGCTTGATCAAGAAAATCCTTGTCGGTATCGACACCTCCGAGCATTCCAAAAACGCGCAACAGTACTCCTTCTACTTTGCGCGAATCTTCAATGCCTCGCTGATTGGATTGCATGTGGTCGATATCGTGTCGATCGAAGGCTCGTTTTTTCATGATATATCAGGTTCGCTCGGGCTGGAACCATATCTCGATTTCTCGTCCAAGATGCGCGAGGTGCTGACCGCCCGCGGCCGCGGCGTGCTCGACGAATTTGCCGCCGCCGCGCGCGGCGAGAATCTCGCGGTCGAGACCGTCCTCGACATGGGCATCGTCGCCAACCAGATTTGCGATCGGGCGCGCAGCGCCGACCTGGTGATGATCGGTCATCGCGGGGTCAACGAGAAATTCTCGACCGGACTGCTCGGCTCGACCGCGGAAAGCGTCGCGCGCAAGTCGCCGCGCCAGTTGTTCATCTCGCCGAATAAATTTCGCGAGGTCAAACGCCCGGTGCTGGCTTACGACGGCAGCGAACGGGCGTCGCGCGCGATGCGCTCGGCGGCGGAGGTCGCCAGCGGCCTCGGCGTTCCGCTTACGGTCGTCACTTGCGCGCGCGATCCGAAACTGGGTGAGCGGACGCTGGCCGAAGCGCGCACCTACTTCGAGAACTACACCCCCAAGGCCGAGTTCAAGCTGCTGCAAGGTCACGCCAACGAGGAGGTCGTCAAGTTTCTCAAGCAGCACGACGCCGACCTGCTCTTCATCGGCGCCTACGGCCACAGCCGGATAATCGAGATGGTGCTCGGCTCGACCACCGAGTACGTGCTGCGCAACTCGCCCTGCCCGGTCTTCCTCGCGCGCTAGTTTTTCCCGGTCTCGATTCGTTTCATGAAACAAAATATTTACGACGACCCGAAATTCTTCGAGAGCTACAGCCAGTTGCGCCGCCACGAGAGCGGTCTCAACATGGTGGTAGACCAGCGCGCGATGCGTTCGCTATTGCCGCCGCTTGCGAACCGGCGCGTGCTCGATCTCGGCTGCGGCTTCGGCAAGATGTGCCGCTATGCAATCGAACAAGGCGCCGCGAGCGCGGTCGGAGTCGATATCTCGACCAGGATGCTCGCCAAGGCGCGCGAAGATACATCCGACCCGCGCATCAGCTACGTCCAATCGGCGCTCGAGGATCTAAGTTTAGCGCCGGCCCGCTTCGATGTCGTCGTAAGTTCGCTCGCGCTTCACTATGTCGAGCGCTTCGACTCGATCTGCGCAAACGTGAAGTTGTGGCTTGTTGCCAGCGGCGCGTTCGTGTTTTCCGTCGAGCATCCGATCGTAACCGCGTATCCGGTCGGAGCGTATCTCGCTGGCAAGGACGAAAAGCATCACTGGACGATCGACAATTACAAGCTCGAAGGCATTCGCCATACGCAGTGGTTAATCGACGACGTCATCAAGTACCATCGTAGCGTCGAGACTTACGTCAACACGCTGATAGACAACGGTTTCACGATTGCGCGGCTGCTCGAGCCCGAAGCGGCCGCCGACGCGATTCGCGAGCGTCCGGAGCTGCGCGAGGAAAGCCGTCGTCCGACGTTTATGCTACTCTCGGCGCGCGCGTAGCTAGGCTTGCGGTTCTTCGGCGCGCTGCCGAATGTAACGGCCCAGCAACAGGCGCATCGATTCGATCGGCTGAATTCCGATCATCGGAAAATCGCCCAGGATGAACGTGGGGTAGCCGAGCGCGGAGAAATCGTCGGCCTCGCGCTTGTGCTCGTCGAGGCGCGCGGTCATCGCGCCGCTGTCGAGCGCCGCGCGGAACTTCGTGCGATCGATTCCGGCGCGCTCCGCAATCGCGTCGAGCACCTTCGCATCCGCGATGTCGGCGCCGTCATCGAATGCCGCGCGAAAGACCGCGTCGTGATAGGCCCGGAAAACGCCGGCGTCGCGCGCGACTTCGGATCCTTGCAGCGCGGGAATCGAATCGATCCAGCTGGACGGCGGCGGGACGCGAATGCCGGTCTCGGCCGCGACGAACAGCACTTTCTGGCGCTCGCGCTCGCCCAGCACGCGGCCGGGCTTGGTGCGAAAATCGCGCATCGCGATCGGCACGCCCTTCCACAGCGCCTCGAAGCCGAGCTCGTCTTCGAGCGGCGTGACGATTCGCCACGCGATGTAGCAAAGGGTCGAGGCGTAATCGAAAAAAATCGGAATGCGCAGCCGGCTCATATTGCTGCCTTCGATAATCGCCTGTTCGCACATCCGCCGCAATTGAACCGAGCTTGCGTGACGCGCGCTTCGCGCACATTCTGGATTCACGATGGCTTCAAATCGTCGTCCGGTTCTCAAATTGGGTGTGGTTGATTTCGGCGTCGAGACCGCGTCGCTGCCGAGCGGTGTGCAGGTCGATCTCGCGGTCATCCGCCATCCCGGCGCGAGCGCGATTGTCGCGCTGTATCCCGACATGACGGTCGCGATGCTGCGCCAGTATCGCCACACCATCGGCGGCTGGATGCGCGAGATTCCCGCCGGATGCCGCAACGCCGGCGAAGATTTTCTCGTGTGCGCACGCCGCGAGCTCGGCGAAGAAGCAAGCGTCGCGGCCGCGCGATGGGACCATCTTGGATCGATCATCACCGTGCCAAGTTTCTGCGACGAACGAATCGAGCTGTATCTCGCGCGCGATCTGTCGGAGGGATCGGGCGCACTCGATCACGACGAAGTGCTGACGGTCAGCCGCGTGCCGTTCGAGGAAACCTTCGCGATGATCCGCCGCGGCGACATCGTCGATGCGAAATCTATCGCCGCGCTGTATCGCGCGCGCGACTTCCTCGAGCAAGAGCGCCGCGGCTGAAGAAGATCGCCGGTGGCAATCGAAGCTATCCGTGGGGCTACTGGCGCAAGGTGCAGACCGAGGGTCACGACCCGCAGCCGCGGTATGAAAACGAAGGAGTAGGGCAGGCTCAACCACCCGCAGTGCGCGAGTCGAGATCCGCGGTAGCCCGCGCTACCTGGCGCATCCAAAGCGTTAAGGAGCGGCGCCGCGCGCCGCCAATCGGCTATTGGATGACTACTTCGTCCGGAAAGAGGAACGTGGTGGCGCCGTCATCGAATTGCACGAGGTACATGCGCCGGTCCAGATTATTTACCTCACGGATGATCCGTGGTTGTTCGCTGAATCGGCTGCGTCCTTCGTGGTCGCGCACCGGTTTTTGCAGCTTGCAATGCTTTCCGATCAACTCTGCTGTGTTTAAGCTCGTCAGCATATTTGTACCCCTCCACTTCCTCCCGGTAATTCCGGCCACCACAACCTCGCCCATCATACTAGCAAGCTTCGGGCCTAATATTTAGACGTCTAAGAGAGACTCCCCGTTTCATTATCCAGAGCTGTGGAAAACCTTACAAACCCACGATTTTCTTTTTTTGACGCATCTGCGCGCGTTGCGGCCAGTTCTCCAAATACCCATTTGCACTATGGAGCAATGCCCGAATACAGGCATCTTTTTGCCAAATAAGGGTCGTGATATTCAGAGAGCGCGCGAAAACGGACTGCGAAAGTTCGCATTTCCAAATAGCCGCATGACAAAAGGACTGCGGAGGAAAAACTACCCAGATGCCGACAATTTATCCGCTTATCATGGGCCGTCGCGCGATGATTGCGACCGAGCACTACCTCTCGGCTGCCGCCGGCGCACGAATGTTCGCTTGTGGCGGCAATGCTATCGACGCTGCCATCGCTGCTACATTCGTCGAGGGCGTCGTCAATCCGCACATGCACACAATCGGGGGCGAGGCGCCGATGCTGATTTATTCCGCATCTGCCCGCCGCATTGTTGCGATCAACGGCAATATGATGGCGCCCGCACGCGCGACCATCGCATACTTCCGCGCGCTCGGCATCGATCTGATTCCCGGCGCCGGACTGCTTGCGGCCGGCGTTCCCGCCGCCTTCGACGCGCTGGTGACCGCGCTTCGCGATTTCGGCACCCACTCGCTCGCCGACGTGCTCGAGCCTGCGCTGCAACTCGCGGCGGACGGCTTCCCGATGCATGTGGGATTGTCCGGCGATCCCGGTCTGCCTGACGAAGCTGTCGCCGGAGCGGGCGCGTCGATCCGCAGCAACGCGAAACGCTTCCTTAGCAAGTGGCCGTCGTCGGGGCGCGTCTATCTGCCCGACGGCAAAGTGCCGCGACCGGGGAGCGTGCTCAAGAATCCCGCGCTCGCGAATTTTTTCAAGCGCGTCCTCGATAGTGAATCGTCGGCAAAGAATCGCGGCCGCGAGGCGGGCCTCGACGCGGCGCGCGAGCGCTTCTACCGCGGCGACATCGCGCGCGAAATAGTCGCGTGGTCCGACGTCAACGGCGGTCTCCTCGCCACCTCCGATCTCGAGCGCTTCACGACGCGAATCGAAGCGCCGGCGAGCGCGGACTATCGCGGCGTCACCGTCTTCAAGTGCGGGCCGTGGTCGCAAGGTCCGGTATTTTTGCAGCAGCTCAAGCTGCTCGAAGGCTTTGACCTGGCCGCGATGGGTCACAACTCCGCCGGCTACATTCATGCGGTGGTCGAGGCCGCGAAGCTCGCGTTCGCCGATCGCGAGGCTTACTACGGCGATCCTGAATTCACCGACGTTCCGCTCGCCGCGCTAATTGGTGATCGCTACGCCGCGATTCGCCGGACGCTTATCGATTCCGCGCATGCCTCGATGGATCAGCGGCCCGGCGATCCGATCGCGATGCGTGCGATGCGCGACGCGCCCGCGCCGGGCTCGCGTCCATGGGGTTCGGGCACGATTCACGTCACCGCCGCCGACCGCGACGGCAACCTGATAGCCATCACCGCGAGCGGCGGATGGATTCCGAGCTCGCCGGTTATAGACGCGCTTGGCTTTCCGCTCGGCACACGGATGCAAACCTTTTATCTGGACGAGCGCCATCCCAACGCGCTCGCGCCGGGCAAGCGCCCGCGCACCACGCTGTCGCCGTCGCTCGCGATGGTGCGCGGCGAGCCGTATCTCGCCTTCGGCACGCCCGGCGGCGATCAGCAGGATCAATGGACGCTGCAATTTTTCCTGAACGTGGTGGATTTCGGGATGGACCTGCAGGCCGCGATCGAAGCGCCGAAATTTTCGACGCCGCATTTCCCCTCGACCTTCTATCCCCACGACAATCGCGCGGGCGTCGTGCGCATCGAGGATCGCGTGCCCGCCGATGTGCGCGAAGCGCTCGCCGCGCGCGGCCACAAAATCGAAGTGCGCCCGCCGTGGTCCGAGGGCCACGTGCTGGGCGTGCAAATCAACACGCAGACTGGTGTGCTCGCAGGCGGCGCCGACCCGCGCGGCCAAGCCGCCCCGGTCATGCCCGCGCAAGTGATTGGCTGGTAACTATTGCGCCAGGAGTCGCGCGATCGACGACGCCAAAGACGGCACTGCTCGACTAGCAGTGCCGCCCTTGAGGCCGCGATTCAGGCTGGTACGACTGATCGCACCTTCGCCTTAATGGCTGTTCTGGTACTGATTGTAAGTTTGATTGTCGCCGGGCGCGCGATTGTGGTACGCGTCACCCTCGGCGCCATGCTTACGTCCATTGTACCAGGCCCAGCTATTGCCGTGCTTCCGGTATATGTTGCCGCCGGAGTCGTGGAACTCCCACTGATTATGCTGTTGCGTCCATCGGCCCTGACGGCCCTGATACCAATCATTGTTTTGAGTGAGTGCGTTGAACCATCCCCAGCCATTTCCGGACTGGCGGTACTCGTTGCCATTGGTGTCGCGGAATCGCCATGCGTTTTGCTGTTGAACCCATTGTCCACGGCGTCCCTGATACCAGTCGTTGTCTTGATCGGCTCTGAGCAAGCTGGGCGCTAGAACCAATGAACAGATCAAAACCACCATTGTTGCAAAAGTTTTCGTTTTCAACATTTTCGCTCCCTCCAGTCGATTCGATGATATCAGCTGCGCACCTTCGCCTTAATGGCTGTTCTGGTACTGATTGTAAGTTTGATTGTCGCCGGGCGCGCGATTGTGGTACGCGGTCGCCGCGGCGCCGTGATGACGCCCGTTGTACCATCCCCAGCTATTGCCGTGGTGTCGGTACTGGTTGCCATTGACGTCGTGGAACTCCCACTGCTTTTGCTGCTGAACCCATTGGCCCTGCCGTCCCTGATACCAGTCGTTTTGATCGGCTCTGAGCAGGCTCGGCGCCAGCACCAACGAACAGATCAAAATCGCAACCGTTGCCAGAATTTTCGTTCTCATCGTTTCTCCTTCACGCATTCCATGATCCTAGGTTCGTAGGTTGTGCCCGATGCGCGCTACCGGCGCGATGTCCCGCGGGGAACGAATCGGGATGTTTCTCGCCGCATATGCCCGCGTTCGTCGTTTTCGCCGGATTTTGTGAGGCCGCAAAAGACCGCCTGCACGATCAAGCCCTGGCCGCCCAGACTCAAAGCGATGCGCAAAACCCGCGCCGCGGCAAACGAAATCCGGAACTGCACTGCATCCTGTGTCAGGCGCAATGCGTCGAGCAGGGCGACCCGCACCTCAAATCGAACTGAGTCAATACGCTTTTCGCGCGAGTTGATCGGCGATTCCAATCCGGCGGGGGCTTGCCTATGATTCTCCCGCGATGATCAGAGTCTCGAAAAGTGCGAGGATTACGATTGCCCTGCTGACGCTTGGCGTGGCGTCGGCGGTCTTTGCAGCCGACGCGAACACTCCGGTGAAAATCGATACCGCTAAAATCATCGACCTCACCTACACGTTCAATGCGTCGACGATTTACTGGCCCGACGAGAAGGGCTTCGTCCACAAGTTGGACAAAAACGGCGATACTCCCGGACATTACTTTTATGCGGCCGGAGATTACGCGGCGCCCGAGCATGGCGGAACGCATACTGATGCGCCGCATCATTTTAACCGCGACGGGATTACCCTCGACCAGGTTCCGCTGGCCGATTGTATCGGGCCCGCCGCGGTGATCGATTTTTCCGCGCGCGCCGCCAAGGATCGCGACGCGATGCTCACGGTCGAGGACATCAAAGCCTACGAAGCCGCCAACGGCCGGATTCCCGACGGTGCGATCGTCGTCGCGCGCTCGGGATGGGGCAAGTACTATCCCGACAAGAAGCGCTACATGGGCACCGACAAGCCCGGCGATATCGCGGACCTGCGCTTTCCGGGCTACTCGGCCGAAGCGGTGGATTTCCTTTTGAAGAATCGCAACGTCGTGGCAATCGCGATCGACACGGCGAGCATGGATCCCGGCAACTCGAAGGACTTCCCGGTGCATCGGTTGTGGCTCGGCGCGAACAAGCCCGGTTTTGAGAACGTCGCCAACGCGGATAAACTGCCGGCGAAAGGCGCAACGATATTTTGCATCCCGATGAAAATCGGCGACGGCACCGGTGGCCCGACGCGAATCTTCGCCTTGCTTCCGTGACGGTTGCGACAGGCGTCGAAGATGAATATTCGTTTATCGTGGAGCATCGCATCCCGGTTGGTAATCGGTAAAAATTTCAATGCCACAGTCAATGTGCGAAATGGTTGATTGGCCACGCAGAAGGTAGAAAACTAACAATGGCCGGACAAATGCGGATGCTATCGGCTGGGAATTTCGCAGCCACTGGCAGGCATGAAAACTGCTCAGTGCAGGGAGGAAACTTCGTGCGGACAAATGCGCTGTCGATTATCAAAGGTCTGTTCGTGGCGGTGGCGATCGTGACGGTGATGGGATGCTCGGGACAGCCGCTCTCGACTCGTGAGAAGGGCACGTTTATCGGCACGGGCGTCGGCGCCGCAACCGGTGCGATCATCGGCGCGGCGGTCGGCAATCCGCTGGCGGGAGCGGCAATCGGCGGCGGGATCGGAGCGCTCGGCGGCTATGCGGTAGGCAACGAGATGCAGAACAACGAGAACGCCCAGGCTCAGACGCAGTCGCAGATTCAATCGCAGCAGAGGCAGATCGAGAGCCAGCAACAGCAGATTCAACAGTTGAAGAGCTCGAGCGAAACTGAATAGCGAGCGAAGAAAGACCATGCACAAAAATGCTGTTGTGACCGGAGCGTTGGCGCTCGCCGCGCTCTTCCTGGTTGCGGGATGCTCGGGAGACCCGATGTCCACGCGTGAGAAGGGCACCTTGGGCGGCGCGGGTATCGGCGCGGCGACCGGCGCGATCATTGGCGCCGCGGTCGGGGCGCCGCTGGCCGGCGCTGCGATCGGCACCGCGGTCGGCGGAGTCGGTGGCTTCGCGGTCGGCAACGCGATGCAGAATAATGAGAACGCCAACGCGCAAACCCAGGCGCAGGTGCAATCGCAACAGCAACAACTAGAACAGCAGCGTCAGCAGATCGAGCAATTGAAGGGACAACAGGAAACCGAATAGCTCGGCTGACGTATAGTCATTGGAAGATGGAGGTTCTTATGCGCAAAGCTTTAACCGCAATTATCATGAGCATGGCGCTGGCGGGCTCGCTCGTCGTTGCGGGATGCTCAGGGCAGCCGCTCTCGACTCGTGAAGAAGGCACTCTCGGTGGCACGGCGTTGGGCGCGGGCGGCGGGGCAATTATCGGAGCGGCGGTCGGCCATCCGCTGGCAGGCGCTGCGATCGGCGGTGTTCTCGGCGGCGGCACCGGCTACGTAGTCGGCAACTCGATGCAGAACCAGGAAAACGCCAACGCGCAGACGCAGGCGCAGGTGCAGCAGCAACAGCAGGAAATCGAGAATCAGCGCCAGCAGATCCAGCAGATGAAGTCGCAGTCGGAAACCGAGTAATCGTTACCGCGCGATCCAGCAAAACAGGGCGGCGCCGCATCGGGCGTCGCTCTTTTTGTTTTCCGGTGACTAGTTTCACTCGGGCTTGCACAGCTTGCATGCCCGCAGCCCTTCATGGCGGGCGTGTTGCGAGTCCGCGTAGATTAACGCGTTGTCAGAAGAGGCCCGCCGCGCCGCCGAGCAATCGGGCCGGCAGAATATCCTGGTGTGTCGATGCCCCATCACCGCGCGCGCGGGCAAGCGTAGGTCGCGCCCGACCTCGAAACCTTCCGCCCGCAGCAGTTTGATCTTGTTATCGACCCCGCCGCCGTAGTTGCCGATGGTTCCGTCGGATCGAATCACACGATGACACGGTACGAAAATCGGAATCGGATTCGTCGCCATCGTGGTGCCGATTGCGCGCTGCGCGTCCGGATTTCCCGCCGCCGCGGCCAGCCCGTGGTACGTGATCACTGCGCCGGCCGGCACCTTTCGCAGCAAGCTGTATGCGCGACGCTGGAAGTCGCTCTCGACCAGGCTCAAATCCACCGGGCGCGCCGTCGCGTCAATGCCGCCCTTGAACATGCGCTCGATCTCGGCTTCGACTTTTCGCGCACTCGCCTGATTCTCGATCAGGTCGAACTTCCTGCGCAGCAGCTCAAGCGTGCGCTCGCCGCCGCTGATGAAAAGAAAGTGAATCGCCGCGAGACCGCGGTCGCTCTCCGCCACCAGCAGTTTTCCCAGCGGTGACGGAATCACGCCGACGCGCGCCTGCGGCCGCCGCAGGATCTTCATCGCGCGCTCGATGCGCGGCCGCGTCTTCACGATCATCGCGTCGATCGCCCGGTCGTCGATCGTCGGGTTCTGATTCATTCGCGTTGAGGTGTGATTGCTTTTCATTTTGATCACTCTTCGAGCCTGAGTTTCTTAAGCGCCTGGTACACACTCGCCCGCGCGCTCTCGGCCGAGCAATTCAACGCCGTGCCGATTTCCGCATATTCGAGCCCGGCGAACTTGCGCATCATCAGGGCCTGGCCCTGCTTGCCGGGCAGCCGCGCGATCGATCGCTTCAAATGCAGCGCGCCTTCGGGACCGCCATTAAGATGTTGCAGCGCGCGATGCTCGAGCGATTCGCCGGCGGCGATCTCGTGCGCGATCACGCGCCCGCGGCGCATCCGATCGCGCGCGCGATTGCGGCACAGGTTGGACGCGATTCTGAAAATCCACGGCCGCAACCCATCTTCCGACTGCAGCGTCGGATAGGCGCGATACGCGCGCAGCCACGTCTCCTGGAACAGGTCCATCGCGTCGTCGCGATCGCCGGTCGATCGCATCAGGAAGCGCATGATCTCGCGCTCCATGGTTTTCACCGCCTGTTCGAACGGCGGCGGCAGCTTGAGATTGAAGGTGGGCATCGCGTCTGTCATGCCAGGCCGGCAATCGAACTCACCAAGTACCACAGCGTGATCGCGGCGAAAACCGCGCCGAGAATTTCCTCGAGGATGCATGCCTGCGCAAGCCTGACGCCGTCGCCGATCTCATGTTCCGCAACGCACTCCGCAACTTCGGTGAATCGCGCCTCGTCGAGCTGGATAGTCGGTATCATCGTTTTGTTCTCCCGATACCTACAACCCCGCGCGACCCGATTTGTGAATTCAGTATTTCCCGCAGTGCGCCGGCTGCCTTGACGAGCGCCGCGATCGTGCGATTATCGTGCTATGGATGCGACCGCGTGGATCGCGCTGTGGGCGTTTTCGTTCCTAGCCAGCCATCTGATCATATCGTCGTCGGCGGTGCGCGCTCGTTTGATCGGTGCGGTCGGCGAGCAACCCTATCGCGGCATCTATTCGCTGGTTGCGGCGGCGACGCTCGGGCCGCTCATCTACGAGTTCGCGCGCAACAAGCACGCCGGGCGATTGCTTTGGTATCTGCGCGCCGACGCTCCGATTCGATGGATCGCGTGGATTCTGATGCTGGTGGCGCTCATCCTATTCGTCGGCAGTTTCATCAATCCGAATCCGGGCGGGATGGGCGCGCCGGCGAAAGAGAGCGAGCCGCACGGCTTGTTGAAGATCACGCGGCATCCCAGTTTTGTTGCCTTCAGCCTGTTTGGAATCGCGCACATCCTGATGAACGGATGGGCGGGAGACGTGATTTTTTTCGGCATGTTCCCGGCGCTCGGAATCATCGGCGGGGTGCATCAGGACGGGCGCAAGATTCGCGCGCTTGGCAACAGCTATCGCGAGTTCGTCGCGAAGACCTCGTTCATGCCGTTCGCGGCGTTAATCGGCGGGCGCGTGCGATGGACCCGCGATGACATGCCGTGGGCGGCGATTTGTACCGGCGTCGTGCTGACGGCCGCGATTGTCGCGCTGCATCCAATGATCTTCGGCGGCAACCCGCTCGGCTAAGATGTCAGAGTCCTAACCTCTCCTTGTAGGAGAGCTTTTGCATAACCTGGTTCGAAGGTCTTCCCCTCTCCCAGAATGGGAGATTCTGCCTCCGCTCCGAATGCGCGCGCTGGTTATGCAAAGTTCTCTCGGATAAGCGGAGGTTAGGACTTTGGCGGAAGCCGGAACACGCGCGTGGCGTTCGCGATCACTTGCGCACCGAGAGCTGTCGCGTCCACGTGTCGAAGATTCGCGAGAACTTCCAGCGTGCGAGTTACGTACGCCGGCTCGTTGCGTTTGCCCCGATACGGAATCGGCGCGAGATACGGCGCGTCGGTCTCCACCATCACCCGATCGTCGGGCACGATCGCCGCGGCTTCGCGAATCGGCGCTGAATTTTTGAACGTGATGATACCGGAGAACGAAATGCAGAATCCTAACGCGAGGAACTCGCGCGCGGCGTTGCTGTCGCCGGTGAAGCAATGAATCACGCCGCCGCGCGGCGGCAGCCTGCTCTCGCGCACAATCTCGACCAGCCGCCGCTCCGCGTCGCGGCAATGAATCACGATTGGCAGGTCGAGTTCCGCCGCCAGCTCAAGATGCGCGCGCAGTGAAGCTTCCTGCGCTTCGGGCGGCGAGTGCATGTAATGGAAATCGAGTCCGCTCTCGCCAATCGCGACGACTTTTTTCGACCCCGCGAGCGCGCGCAACTGCGCGATTCGCTCCGCCGTGCAGTCCCTGGCGTCATGCGGATGCACGCCGACCGCGGCAAATATGTCTTCGTGGCGCTCGGCGATTTCGACCGTCAACCGATCGTTTTCGATAGCTCCGATCGCGCCGACCGAGATGATCTGCGCGACGCCGGCGTCGGATGCGCGCGCGATCACCGCCTCGACGTCGTCGCGGAACGTCGCGTCCGCCAGATGGCAGTGCGTATCGATGACCGTCGGCATTCACAGCATGCTAGCCGCGCCCGCTGCCGCTTCCTAGCTGCTGGTCAACTGGCCTATTATTCCCCGCTTCCGCGCAGTGGTACCGCCTGGTTGGCGTTGTCCGCGTCATCGTAGAAGGTCAATGACGACGACTTCTCGCCTGCCGAGAGCGGAACGAATTTGACCACGACTTTGCACTTCTGACGCGGCGACAGACGAACTCCGCAAGTCGATGACACCCAGACAAACTCCTGCGGGCTCGCGGGCGTTAGCGAATACATCGGACTGCCGAAAGTAATCGCAGCGCCGTCCCTGGCAGTGTTCGTCAGGGTCAGCGTTGCCTGCTTGATCCTCCGAACTTTTACCTTGCCGAAGTTCGCGCTCGACGGCGTGACTTTCAGGTGCCCGCCATGCGGCTTGGGGGTCGCGGTCGCTGTCGGAGTTGCCGTCGCTGTTGGCGTAGCCGTTGAAGTGGGGGTCGCCGTAGCGGTCGGCGTATCGGTCCCATAATCGGTAGCGGTTGGCGTCGCCGTGGCCTTCGGGGTGGCGGTCGGCGTAGCCCCGGTTCCGCTCAGCGGCACGGTCTGGATGCCAGTGAAGGCGTTGTCGGTAATCGTCAGGGTGCCCGCTCGATCGCCGGGTGTCTTGGGGGTAAACGTGACGCCAATTGAGCAGTTCGATCCTCCGTCCAAGGTGCTGCCGCAAGCGCTGGCCGCCGAAAAGTCACCGCTGGCCGCGATGTTCGAAATATCGAGCGGCGCACTCCCGAAGTTGGTGAGGAGAACGTCCTGCGCCGGGCTCTGAGTGCCGGGAGTCTGATTCCCGAACGTCAGCATCGATGGTGACAGAGCCACCGCCGGCACCGCCGAGGGAACGGGCACGGCGAAGATGCCGCCGGCCTGCGAGATGAAGTTGGACGTGATGAAGCCCGCGCCGGTGGCGATGTCGTCGAGCATCGCGAGGCTGTAAGTGTTTGCGATTAGCGTCGTACCGTCGGAGTCGACCGAAAGCCCCGTGACGGCGCTACCGGTGTTGTTCGAAACCCAACCGGCGCCGGTCATGTCATCGACGCGGATCACGTTGTTGCCGTCGGCCACCTCAATTCGTCCGGTAGGATCGATCGCGACGTGGGTGGGCGATCCGAACGTATAGATGTAAGGTCCGATTGGTGGCGATTGCGTCAGCGTCGTCCAGTTGGTCCCTGCCATGTCGTCGATGCGGACGATGCGTCTATTGCCGGCGTCGGCGATGTAGATCCGGTTGGAGGAATCGACGGCGACCCCCTGCGCTCCGATTATCTGATTGGTGCCGCTGCCTGGCGTGCCGAAGGTGGTCCAGTTGGTTCCCGTCATATCGTCGAAGCGATCGATGCGGCCGTTGCCGGGATCTGCGACGTATATTCTCCCGCTCGAGTCCACTGCGAGGTCGGCCAGGCCACCGGTGCTGAACTGGTTGGCGCCGCTGCCGCAGGTGCCGAAGGTCTTCCAGTTCGCGCCCGTGATGTCGTCCATCCGGTCGATGCGGCAATTGTAGGTATCGGCCACGTAGATACGTCCCGAGGAATCAACCGTGACACCGTGCGGGCCGTAGAATTGCTGGACGCCGGTCCCTGTACCGCCCAAAGTCTGCTGATTCGTGCCGAACAGGTCATCGGCGCGAACGAGCTGCGAGAACGAATAGTTGGTGATGTAGACAGGAGTATAGGCCGAGTTCACGCCCCCTGAGCCGCAACACACAGGTGCAGATCCGGAAGCGGAACTAACCGCCTGCATCGCCTCGCTGATCTCGCCGCGAATGGCTCCCGACACGCCGTTGATCACTTCGGTTCCGCTGAAATTGCCGGAGAAGTTGTAGTAGTAGTGGGTATTGCCGCCTTTCCCGCCCCCAGACGCAGTCAGAACGTCAACGGCTGTGCTAAATGGCGCTGAAACTGTGGTCGTCCCGTCGGTCGATTGATAGCTGAAGCTGCCGCCGGAGCAGTTGTACTTGTAGGCGTAGGTTCCGTAATTGATGGAGGTAATCGGACAGTCGATCGAGATCGTCCCGGCCGGACTTGTGACAGTCGCGCCCGATATGACAACGTCGCCGCCGATCGACATCGACCCGCCGGTACTATTGAGTATGATCTGGCTCGCGAACGCCCGGGGCGCCATGAGAAGTATGGCCAGCGCCAATGCGATTGCGACTCGACGCGGCATCGAACGCAACGCGGAGACTGGCCGCGCGGGGTTTCTCAAGACCGAGTGGACGACGATTTGAGTTTTCAGGTGTTTCTCTCCGAACGCGTTAATTTTCGTTTCGGTCGAGTTTAGGCCAGTTCCCGAATAAAATAAGGATTTGCGTAAATAACGCAAGTCCGGTCCGAAAATAGTTTTTGATTCCTACAATTTGATAGCGACTCGCAGAATCGGAGTCGCGCGGGGGCGATCAGGCTTTCTTGTCGATTCTTGGGAACAGCGGCGTCGTCGGATTCACCCGATGCGGCGGCCTGATGCCTTGTCCATAAGGGGCGCGCGCGGTTTGCTCATCGACATTGAGCAGGGCGAGAATCTTTTTCGACGTTATCGGCATGAACGGCTCGAGCGTGTTGGCCACGACGCGCAGTCCTTCGACCAGGTTGGCCAGAATTTGCGCGACGCGCGGGAGCTGAGCGGGATCCTTCGCCAGCGTGAACGGCGAGGTTGCGACTATATATTTGTTGGCCGCGTCGAGCGCCTGCCAGACAGCTTCCAGCGCGCGATTGAACGCCAGTTCCTCGACCAGAGGCGCGACGCGCGATGCCAGCGCAGTGAAGGTCTCGCCGAGTGCTAAATCGAGCGGGTCTCCGCTCGCGCCCGCGCCTACCGGCGTTGCGGTGATCTCGCCGTTGAAGTACCGCGCCGCCATCGACAGCACTCGACTGGTCAGATTGCCCAGGTCGTTGGCCAGGTCGGAATTGTAGCGATCGATCACGCGCGCTTCGGTGAAATCACCGTCGAGGCCGTAGGTGTATTCGCGCAGAATGAAGAAGCGCAGCACGTCCGGTCCGACGTTTTGCTGATAAGCGACGGGATCCTGGATGTTGCCCGAGCTCTTCGACATCTTGGCGCCGCCGAAATTCAGATATCCGTGAACGTTCAGATGACGATAGAGCGGCAAGCCCACCGACAACAGCATCGCGGGCCAGTACACCGCGTGCGTCTTGAGGATGTCCTTGCCGATGAAATGTTCTGTTACCGGCAGGATCGCACTAAGTGACGCGTCGCTGGTATCAGGCAGCTCGCTGAGGTAGGCCCAGAAGGCGTCGTACCACACATAGGTTACGTACTTGTCATCAAACGGCAGCGTGATGCCCCAATCGAGACGCGCCTTGGGCCGCGAGATGCATAAGTCTTCGAGCGGCTCATCCAGCATCCTAAGCGCCTCGTTGCGATAACGCTCGGGACGGATGAAGTCGGGATTTTTTTCGATGTTGGCAAGGATAGCCGCGCGATGCTTCTCGAGCTTCAGGAAGTAGTTACCTTCCTTGATGCGCTCGACGGGAGTGTTATGCACCGGGCAGATGTTACCGGGTAACAGTTCCTTCTCCGTGTAGAAGCGCTCGCATCCAACGCAGTAGAGGCCTTCGTAGTCCTTGAAGTAGATGTCGCCGCACTCGTAGCTGCGCGCGAGCATCTTCTGCACTAGCGCCTGATGTACCGGGTCGGTGGTGCGGACGAAGAAGTCGTAGCTGATGTCCAGCCCGGCCCAGCCCTCCCGAAAGAGCGTGCTGATCTTGTCGGCGAACGCCTTTGGATGCAGCCCGGCGGCCTCGGCGGCGCGCTTGTTCTTGTCGCCATGCTCGTCGGTACCGGTGACGAAGGTCACGTTGGCATTGCCCAGCTTGCGGCGCTGAAAGCGCACGAACGCGTCGGTCGCCAGCACTTCGTAGGCGTGGCCGACATGCGGAGGTCCGTTGCTGTAGATGATCGCGGTTGTGATGTGGATGCGAGGCGCCATTCAGGAGATCGAGAATAGCCCGAGAGTGGCCGGCACGCGACAGCCCCTCTGCGTGCGCGGATTGACAGTTTATCGATCGATGTTGTCCCGCGCGCTAAATAGCGCCTTCTGTCTCTATATTGACAGTAGGCTGGTCGCGTGGGAGAG
The DNA here is from genome assembly GCA_963717005.1 of uncultured delta proteobacterium. GTDB lineage: Bacteria > Desulfobacterota > Binatia > Binatales > Binataceae > Binatus. The sequence goes on along the minus strand of OY970324.1, from coordinate 407,996 downwards.
TCTGCCAGAGACGCCAGAGTTGGTTAACTGGTGAAAATTTGCCAACGCGGCCGGGGGGCCGCGGGGAGGGGTCCATGGCAGGTTCTACTAGGCGCTTTGGGTTTGCCGCAGTCGCGCTACTGTTTTTGTTCCTGGTGATGGCCGGCGTGGCGCGCGCAAACTCTATCTTCGTCAATACCACCGATGGCGGCACCCAGCCTGCTCCGTTATGCACGCTCGAGGATGCGATTAAGGCTCATAACGCGCAGCTACCTGTTAACGGGTGCGCCGCCGGAAACGGGCTCGATACGATATACATCAGCGTGACCGGCACGATCTTTATTGACGATACGATGGAAATTACCAACGGCATCGTGACCATCCAAGGACCGCTCTTCGGCTGCTCGGGCCCGGGCCCTTGCGGCGTCACGATCGACGGCGGCGGCACCGTACAGATAATCTACGCTGACCCGGCCACCTACGTTTTCTTGGATGCTGTGACGCTTGCCCATGGGCGGGCTCCCTTTGGCGGCGCCATTTTCGCAAACGGCGCCGATCTGGAGATTGACGATTGCCTGTTCTCAAATAATACAGCGGCTGATGTCGCCACTCTCCACGGCGGAAAGGGCGGGGCGATCTACATAAACAGCGCCGGGACAGTCAATGTCGTCAACAGCACCTTTTCCGGCAACCAGGCCATTACTGGTTCGGTGGCCCCGACCGGCAGCGTCGGCGGCGCCATCGCCGACATGAACAATTCAGCCACCCTGACCCTCACCAACTGCACCATCGCGAACAACTCGGCTGGTGGCGGTGGTGGCTACGCTGCGATGACCAAACCAAATGTCAAGGGCACAATCTTCGATGCCAACACACCTCAGAACTGCGCCACTGTCGGAATCAACGATCTGGGCTACAACATAGACTCTGCCAATAGCTGCCTCGTCAACACCGGCGTTGGCAGTCTTAAGAATACTGATCCACTGCTGGAAAGCCTGGCGAACAACGGCGGCCCGACGTACACGTTCGCGCTCGAAACTTCCCCATCGACTAGCCCGGCGATCGATCTGATTCCGGTCGCAGATTGCACCGACCAGCAAATGACGCCGCAGCCGCTGGGGACCGATCAGCGGCTCTACGCCCGGCCCGATCCCGCCAACCTCAACGCCTGCGACAGCGGCGCATACGAGGCCGACGCGCTGGCGCCGTTCACACTGAACAGTGAGCGGGTGCAGATAGCGCGTTCGAGCAGTCCGAATTTAGATCAGGTCAACATCGGAATAACCTTCACGGAAAATGGCGACCCGGATTGCGATCTGGGTGTGAACGGTGATGAAGACGCGCTCAACGACGGCATCAATGTCTCGCTGTTCCAGGGCACTTGCGCGGACATCCCGGCCAATGGGCTCACAGTCTTTCTCGATACCTTTGTCGTGCATACGGTCAATCACCAGCAATATGGAACACTGTTCCAGTCCTCGCCGACCGTGCCGTCGCCGGAGACTGTGTCGGCCAGGATGGTCGCACTGCCGCCGCCGCCCAATGCTTGCAGTGCATACACGCTGAACCTCGAAGTGGCGGGTCTCAACACCCGCTCCTCAAAGGTAAATCTTGGAGGCACCAATCCTTTTGCACTGGTGTTAACTGACCCCAACGGCGACGGCGCGGGCTGCTTCGACATCACGAATGCGATCGTCGGCAACCAGATCCCGACGCCGAGTCACATGGTGAGGCGCGGGGTGCGCCGTCAAACGAGGCGCTAGCAGCTGCCTGATCCTATAACTGTTTCCCTAAGTGTCATCGACACGCAGGCAAGCAGAATGATAGCGGGCGGAGTGTCAACTGGCACTCCGCCCTTTTCATTTCTCTGGATGCATTTGAATTTCCCAGCCACTTTAACGATGTTGACAGTAGCTTGGTCGGATGAGACCGTGTTCCGGAACACTTGCTCTAGTTTACTGTTGAAATTGCCAACGCGGCCACACCGGCTGCGGGGAGGGGTCCATGGCACGTTCGATTCGTCGGTTCACGTTCGCTGCAATCGCGCTACCGTTTCTATTCCTGGTGATGGCCGGGATGGCGCGCGCCAACTCTATCTTCGTCAATGCCACCGATGGCGACAGCGATCCTGCCCCGTTGTGCACGCTGCCCGATGCGATCACAGCGCACAACTCGCAAACCGCTGTTAACGGGTGCGGCGCCGGAAACGGGCTGGATACGATATACATCGGCGTGACCGGGACGATCTTGATTGACGAGACGTTGGAAATTACCAACGGCATCGTGACCATCCAAGGTCCAACCGCAGGGGGACCGGCGGGACCGTCGCCGGCCGCAGGCATTACGATCGACGGCGGGAGCACTGTTCAAATAATTAGAGCAGATGTGGGCACTTCGGTCTTGCTGAATGCCCTGACGCTAGCTGATGGACTCGGCACTACCGTTGCCGTAAACACCGGGGGCGGCGCGGTATCAACAACTGGCTTCGATCTGGAGGTCAACGATTGCCTCTTCCTGAACAACAAAGCCGAGGGTTCCAGTTCCGCGATTGGTGGTGAGGGCGGAGCGATCTACGCCGGTGTCTCAGGCAAGCTCATCATTGTCAACAGCACCTTCGCGAATAATACCGCGGTGCATGGGTCATCGACCAATAGCATCGGCGGCGCGATAAGAGTCTATGGCGACAATATGAAAGTCACTAACAGCACCTTCTCGGGAAACAGTGCTGATAGCGCCGGCGGCATCGACTTTTATGCAGGCGTCACGACGCTCAAAAACACGATCCTCGCGAACAACACCGGCGGCAATTGCAACTATCATCCAACTGACCTCGGCGCCAACATCTCTGACGACGCCAGCTGCGGATTCAGCGTCTCGCCGAGTATGAACAGTACCGACCCGCTGCTGGAACCGTTGGCGAACAACGGCGGCCCGACGGATACCTTCGCGCTTGAAACTTCCCCGTCCACCAGCCCAGCCATCGACCTGGTCACGATCGCCCAGTGCACCGATCAGGCTTCGCCTACACCGCAGCCGCTTGGCATTGACCAGCGGCTGTTTGCCCGGCCCGATCCCGCCAACCTCAACGCCTGCGACAGCGGCGCATACGAGGCCGACGCGCTGGCGCCGTTCACACTGAACAGTGAGCGGGTGCAGATAGCGCGTTCGAGCAGTCCGAATTTAGATCAGGTCAACATCGGAATAACCTTCACGGAAAATGGCGACCCGGATTGCGATCTGGGTGTGAACGGTGATGAAGACGCGCTCAACGACGGCATCAATGTCTCGCTGTTCCAGGGCACCTGCGCGGACATCCCGGCCAATGGGCTCACAGTCTTTCTCGATACCTTTGTCGTGCATACGGTCAATCACCAGCAATATGGAACACTATTCCAGTCCTCGCCGACCGTGCCGTCGCCGGAGACTGTGTCGGCCAGGATGGTCGCACTACCGCCGCCGCCCAATGCTTGCAGTGCATACACGCTGAACCTCGAAGTGGCGGGTCTCAACACCCGCTCCTCAAAGGTAAATCTTGGAGGCACCAATCCTTTTGCACTGGTGCTAACTGACCCCAACGGCGACGGCGCGGGCTGCTTCGACATCACGAATGCGATCGTCGGCAACCAGATCCCGACGCCGAGTCACATGGTGAGGCGCGGGGTGCGCCGTCAAACGAGGCGCTAGCAGCCTGCCTGATCCTATAACTGTTTCCCTAAGTGTCTCTGACACTCGCGGGAAGGAGAGACAATTGCGGGCGGAGTGTCGATAACACTCCGCCCGCGCTATTTAACCGCGTCACTTGGAGCCTACGGATCCGACGAAGCCTGCCAGTAGCACTCCAACATTCTGAACATCGCCCGCCGGGCATACTCCCGGGCGAAACGTTCCGGTTATCTCAAGGTTGGCGTTCACCGCACCAAGAAACTTCTTCTTTGCCTTGATCGTAAGCTTGTAGGTGCAGTTTGAACCGGCTTTCAACCGGTTGATTGTCGTGCAGCTTCCGCCAGCCACCGAAAAGTCCTTCGCATCAGTGCCCGTAATCTTTGTTGAAAGATCAAGCGACCCAGGCGATCCGTTGTTGGTGACCTGCAGGTTCGCGGTGTGCGGGTGTCCGGCCGCGACATCGCCAAACGCGAGAGTGCCGGCGGGACTGGTCGAAAGGGACAAGAAACTCGGGGTGCATCCGGGCGTTGCCGTGCCGGTCGGGCTTGGCGTTGCAGTGGGCGTTGCGCTTGGCGACGCGGAGGCGGTCATAGTAGCTGTCGCCGTCGGAGTAAGACTCGCCGTCGAGGTCGCAGTTGAGGTAGGTGTCGGCGTGCCGGTGCCGGTGGCGCTTGCCGTGGGAGTAAGACTCGCCGTCGAGGTCGCGGTTGGCGTAGGGGTCAGCGTGGCGGTGCCGGTGGCAGTCGCCGTTTGAGTAGGGCTCGCGGTGGAGGTCGCGGTAGCAGTAGATGTCGGGATGGCTGTGCCAGTGGCGGTTGCAGTTGTCGTAGCCGTCGCGGTCGGGGACGCGCTCGGCGACGAAGTTGAGGTCGCAGTTGGAGTCGCGGACGGAGACGCGCCCAGCAACCCGAAAGTGACCGTAAAAGCAAGCGGGTAGCCGTTGCACGCCAGCCCGCCCGTGTGATCGTCGTAGGTCCATGCGTACTGATGAGGACAGGCGTTCGAGAAGGTTTCGTAATAGGGAGTGGTGCCGGCCGTGCTCCCGTTGCCGGCAGCCCACAGCGCGGCCGCCTGCCATTCCGGGTTAATTGGGGCGCCAATCCCCGTGAAGAAACCGCTGCTGCTATCGAGCGTGCCGAGGCCCGCAATCGGCGGGTTATATTTGGGAAGGCAGGCAACCCCACTGCTAATCCCGGTAGCTGTCACGCAGGTGTAGACCGGACTGCTGGGATAACCACCGCAGTGCATTCCTATATCGGTTGTCGAATTACAGTCGGTAACCTGCAACGCCGTCGGGATTCCGCCCGGATTAGATGTCGCGCAGATTCCAACATAGGAGGGCAAGCCGCTGATCCCCGCGTTTGCAGGACCTATAAGACAGGTTTCGCCGGGAGCGCAATCAATGTCGCCCCAGCAGGTGGGTGTGCCCTGGTTCCCTGAGAACATGGTCGTGCCTATAGGGCTTGGAACCGCGACCCCGCTGTCGTTCGCGGCGTCATACATGTCGCGGTACTCCGCAAATTCCGGCATATCCTCATAGCCGGGGATAATCGTGTCGCATTCGAGGCTTGCGACGCCCGGTGCGCTCACCGGTGACGGATAGCTCTTCCCGCACAGCTGGCCTGGACCGCTGCACCCGATTACACAAGTGGAACCGCCGTTGCACGACACCCCGGCGTCTGCGTCGCTCGGACACGGTTCGCAGACTCCGGTCTGACAGGTTCCGTTGTTGGTGCCGCAACTTCCCGAACTGCCGGTGGGCGGTTCGATAATCTGTAGCAGCTCGGGGCAGACGCTGTTGAGGTCGGTAGTGCAGCTGTTAGGCAGGCATGCAGGCCCCAGGTTGGGATTCGACGGTGTATCGACGCTCACAAATATCGGCTGATTGTACCCCGCAACATTGGTTACATCGTAAGTCGCTGCGCCTTGACCGCCGTCAGCGCCGGAATTGTTCGTGATTTCGAACTGCGACGCAGGAGTCTCCGGTCCCGTGTCTGCTGAAAGCGTGTCCCATGCCCCCTGACACTCCCACTGTCCCTGGCAATCTCCCGACTTGCACACGACGCCTTCCGGGTAGGTGCACACGCGCACCCCCGCAGCTCCGGTATTCGCGCTGCAGGTCGCATCCGTGTTACCCGGTATCCCGATCTGGCTCTGGCAGTAAGCATTGGTGTTGTCGGTGGAGCAATCGACCATGCAGACGCCGCCGAAACAGTCGTAAGATTCGCCCGTGTTAGTGGCAAGCGTGGCACAGTCGGATTTCGCGCTGCACGTCGTGAAGGCTCCGGGACGGCTGTTCCCGCTTGCTGTCCCGCTCTGGTAAAGGTCTGTGAAATCGCATTCGGTTCGCGCCCAGAAAGTTCCCGATGTCCAAGTGGCCGGTGCGCACAGGGAGAACGAACCGCCGGAGCCGCCAACCTCCCAGTTGTTGCCGGGCGGCGTCAGGATAGCGCCGGTTTGAATGCCCTCGCCAATCCAGATTGGATAGGGATTATTGTTGGTCAGCGTGACACTGGTAGCAGCGCAGGTTGACGTGGGGGCAGGCTGCTGCGCGGACTGCGCAAACACCGTCCCTGTCCACGCCGACAACAGGAACAGGAGCGATATTGAAAGCGACCATCCAGGCTGCTGCCGGCGCCGCCCGTTTGCTCTGCGCATGTGAATTTTTCTCCTCCCCAACGCCAAATCTGAATTATATTTAACGAAGTGTAGGATTTTTCTACACGCTAGGAACGGCCGAAGCAATAGAATCCGGTCAATTTTTTTCGATGTGGCGATCGTCGCTCGAGAAAAATCGGGAAAGAGCGATTGAGGTTGTCGCTGCGGCGCAGCGGCATGAGTGGCTCGCCACCGCGATTGAAGGCGGCCTATTGCGGGCGCGAGGCGACCAAATCTTCGAGCGTTACTTCGACCACGCCGCCATCTTCTTCGCGCTGGATCAGCACGGTCTGTTTGAGAATGTTCTGGCGCACGACCTTGCCGTCGCCTTTCACGCATTGCACGCGCTTGCCGAGGTTCGGCAGCGCGCGCTTCAGTTCGACGTAGGTCGCGTACTCGTAGCGCAGGCAGCACTTGAGCCGTCCGCACATCCCGGCCAGCCGCGACGGATTCAGCGCCAGCCCCTGCTCGCGCGCCATCTTGACCGTCACCGCCTCAAAGTCGCGCAGCCAGCTCGAGCAGCATAGCTCGCGTCCGCATGGACCGAGGCCGCCGGTGACCTTGGTCTCGTCGCGCGCGCCAATCTGTTTCATCTCGACCCGCACGCGCAGCGTGTTGGCCAGGTCGCGCACGATGTCGCGGAAATCGACGCGACCCTCGGCGACGAAATAAAAGGTGACTTTGCGCCCGTCGAAGGTGTAATCGGCGTTCACCAGCTTCATCTGGATGCGGCGCTCGCGAATGCGCTCGACGCATAGGCGGCGCGCGTGCGCCTCGCGCGCGATGTTTTCCTGCTCGAGGTGAAAGTCGCGATCGCCCGCAATCCGGATGATCGAACGCAGCTGGGAAAGATCGATCGTCTGCGCCGGTTCATGCGGCTCGATCTCGACCGTGCCGACGCGCGCGCCCGCCTCGCTCTCGACCAGCACGCGCTCGCCGCGGCGCAGCTCGCGCTCGCCGGCCAGAAAATTGTACAGATGGCCGGTCTGCTGGAGACTGACCGCGACAATCTTCGGCCGCGACGGCGCGCCTTCAAATGGATCGATGTCTGCCACTATCTTCTAATCACCCCGCATCGCACGTCCGGCAATCGTCCACCAATTCTCCGCCTGCATCCGCGGATTGGCGTTCTCCCCGACCGCCGCGTTGGCGCGCACCGCCGCGTCGATACATTTCACGACCGCATCGACCGCGAGACTATCAGCCAGGCTTACCAACTGCGACCGCGCCTCGGGCGGAAACGCGATGAAGTCGGTCTCGAGCAGCTTGTAGCATAGTATTTCCTCGAGCAGTCGTGCGAGCAGCTCGAAATTGCCGGCGGCAGCGTCGCGATTGGCAAACAACTCCTGCGCAATCGACTGTGCGCGCGCGAAATCGATCGATTTTGCACGGCTAAGGGCGTCGAGCAGCTCCTTCATCGGCGGCTCGTTGCCGTCGGCCAGCGCGATTGCATCCGCCGCGCTGCCTCGCGCCAGCATCGCCAGCGCCCGCGCGCGAGCTTGGTCGGCAACCCCGTGGGCCGCAAGTATCGCCTCCAGCTCGGCCGGCTGCAGCGCGGGAAATCTCACCACCCGCATGCGCGATCGGACGGTGTCGAGCAGCGCCCGCTCGCTCGCCGTCACCATAATGATGATCGCGTGACCGGGCGGCTCCTCGAGCGTCTTCAGCAGCGCGTTCTGCGCGGGCGGACCGAGTGCCTCGGCGTCGTCGATAATCGCCATCCGAATCGAAGAACGCGACGGCCGGATTCCAAGCCGCGCAATCAGCTCGCGCACCTGGTCGATCAGAACCTCGCTGCGGCCAACCGGCTTCGACACATAAGTGAAATCCGGATGCACCCCGGTCGCGAGCTGCACGCAGGCCGAGCAGCATTCGCAATGCGGAGCGTCGGCGTCGCCGGCGCGCGCGCGCGTGCGTTCGGTCTGCGGCGCGAGTCGCACGGGACATCGCGCTGTCGTGCAGCAGAAATTCTCGCCGGGCGCCCGTTCGCACATCAGCGCGTGCACCAGGCTGGTCGCCACAATCGCCTTGCCGACGCCGCGCCGTCCGGCGAACAGGTAGGCATGCGACGGCCGGGTGCGGATCTCGGCGAGTAGCCGCGCCGCGATTTCGCGATGCCCAAGGATCGAAGTTAGCGCCATCGCGATATCGTCATCGCCGCGCCAGCATCTCATCAACGGCGCGCCGAATGTCGGCGGTGACGGCCGCCACCGGACGGTCGGCATCTATCACGACGACGCGCTTGGGTTCCGCCTTCGCAATCGCAAGAAAACCGTCGCGCACCTTTCGATGAAACTCCGCGCGTTCGCCCTCGAAGCGATCGGAGCCGCGGCCCGTCCCCTTCGCCCGCGCGCGGGTGCGCTCGAGTCCGGTCTCGACCGGCAGGTCGAGCACGATAGTCAGGTCGGGCGTCACGTTATCGGTCGCGAGGCGATTCAACTCGCCCAGCACTTTGAGATCGACGCCACGAGCATAGCCCTGGTAGGCGGTGGTCGAATCGGAATAGCGATCCGAGATCACAATCTCTCCCGATGCGAGCGCGGGCCGCAGCTTCTCGCGCACGTGCTGTGCGCGATCGGCAAGAACCAGCAGCAGTTCCGCGGCGACGTCGAGCGAAACCGCGGGATCGAGAAAAATCGCGCGAATCGTCTCGCCGGCGCGCGTGCCGCCCGGCTCATGCGTGACCGTCACGCGTCGTCCGTTCTTGCGCAGCGCGTCGCCAAGAATTGCAGCCTGCGTCGTCTTGCCGCTTCCCTCGACGCCCTCGAGCGTGATGAATACTCCGGCCGGCATTGTTATCGGCCAAAATACCAGTGTGCAAGTTGCGGCTGAAACAGCGCGAACACCCCGGCCGCCAGCGCCAAATACGGTCCGAACGGAACTTCAGTCTTCAAAATCGAAACGTCCGCTTCTTCCGGATCTGTCGCCGGCTCGCCCATCGGTGCGGGCGCAGTCGAACCGCCGCCGGTAAGCGCGAAGGCGATTCCGCCGATAGCGCCGATTACCGATCCGAAAAACATCGTGAAGAAAACTCCCGGCCAGCCGAGAAATCCGCCCACCATTCCGAGCAGCCACACGTCGCCCAGGCCGACACCCTCGCGCCCGCGTACCAGTTGGTAGAAAAAGCCCGTGCCCCACAGGACGCCGCCGCCGAGGATGATTCCGATCACCGAGCTTTTCCAGCCGACCTCCGGCATCAACAGCGACGCCGCGACCAGACCAACCAGCGCGCCCGGCCACGTGATGATGTTGGGAATCAGCCGCCAGTCGTAGTCGATGATCGCGACCGTCCACAGCGCCGCGCACAGCACGAAGCGCGCGATCGCGTCGGGAACCGGAAAGGCGAAGTAGAGATAGGCCGCGATCAGCGCCAGTCCGAATTCGGCCAGGAAATGGCGGAACGGAATCGGCGCGCCGCACATCACGCAACGCCCTTTCAGTCCGAGATAGGCGAGAATCGGGATGTTGGCCCACCACGGCAGCGCCCGCTCGCAACTCTCGCAGTATGAGCGCGGCGTGACGATCGAAAGATCGCGCGGCAGCCGGTACGCGACCATGCAGACGAAGCTGCTGGCGCTGGCGCCGAACAGGAATGCAATCGCGGCGCCGATTCCATTGGGCGTGTCGAGTGTCATCGCGTCACCATAACATACGCGCCGTCAATCGCGCGCGGCGCACAAATCCATCGTCAAATCGTAAGTCGCCTTGACCCCGCGATTCAGATTCTCGATCGACAGGCGCTCGTCGTCGCCGTGAATCCGAGCAATTTCCCCCTCGCCCAGAATCACCGGCACGAAACCGTAGGCCGCGACCCCCTTGGCCCGCAGCACGCGCGAGTCGGTGCCGCCGGTCGTCATCCAAGGCACCACGCGGGCATCTTTGAAATCGCTCGCCACCACCCGCTTGATCGCATCCCACGCTTCGCCCGAGGTCGGCGACGGCGGCGCGTCATCGGGCCGCTGGAGGTACTCGATCGTAAAGTCGCCCGGGCCGAGCAGAGCGCGCAGCCGTTTCATAAACGCGCCGGCATCCGTCCCCGGCAGCAGCCGGCAGTCGAGTCCCGCCTCGGCCACCGTCGGCACGACGTTCACCTTGACCCCCGCGCTCAGCATCGTCAGCGAAATCGTATCGCGCATCAGCGCCTGGACGCTGTAAGGACTCAGCACGCCCGCGGTCGCCGCCTGCGCCACGCCGGGCTGGTCGAGATGCGCGAGCTGGAACGCCGCCGGACTCGGCTCGAGCGGCGCAATCGATTCCATCGCGTCGGCGAATATTTTCGTGATTCGAATCGGCGGTTGCTTTTCCAGCAGCCGATGCAGCGCGTTGATCAGGATCAGATTCGGATTATCGGGCTTCGGCACCGATCCATGCCCACCCTTGCCGCGCACCGTGACCTGGAGCCAGTTCACGCGCTTCTCCGACACCGCAACCGTGAACGTGACGCCCTTGAGTCCGAGCCAGTCCGGCGCGCCTTCACCACCCTCGTTGAATGCGAACGCAGGGTCGATCGCGTCCCAATGATTGTTCACCATCCACGTCGCGCCGTTGTCGCCGCCCGCTTCCTCGTCCGGATTCACCATCATCTCGACCCCGCGCCGCAGCGCCACGTGATTGCGCTTGAGCGCGAGCATCGTCATCAGCGCCATGATCCCGTGCGCCTTGTTGTCGATCGCCCCGCGCGCCCACACGTAGCCGTCCTTCACCTCGGCGTCGAACGGATGATGCGTCCAGTTGGCTCCCACAGCAGGCACCACGTCCGCATGCGACATCAGCAGCAGCGGTTTCACTCCGGCCGGTCCGGGGATTCGAGCGACCAGCGTCACCATCCCCGGCTTGCTCTCGAAAGTCTCGGTCGCGATCCCCTCCTTGTCGAGAATCGCCTTCAGGTAGGCAATCGCCGCCGCGGTATTGCCCGGCGGATTGGTCGTATCGAAGCGCAAATACGCGCGGAAGTCGTCGAGCGCTTCGGAATCGATCTTGTTCCAATCAATCTGCGGCGCACTCCGCGCGAAGGACGAAGTCGCAAGCGCCAACAAGGCGATCATCGCGCTCGCTGCCGCTCGCAATATGGGTATAAGTCGTCGCTTCATTTTTGTGTCATTCAGAGCGAAGCGAAGAATCCCGCTGCGATGCTCGCCTCGCGCACTCCCTGCGCATCATTTCAACGCTGACATTTCGGACAATAGAAGCTCGCGCGCTGGCCCACCACCACATTTCTGATCGGCGTCGAGCAGGTGTAGCACGGCTTGCCCTCGCGACCGTACACACGCAGACGCGGCGCAAATCGTCCCGGCCGTCCGCGCGAATCGCGATAGCTGCGAAAGGTAGTGCCGTTGCTGCCAATCGCGGCGCGCAAAATCACCGGCACCGCCGCCGCGACTTTTCCGATCTCGCTTCGCGTCACGCGCCCCGCCCGCCGCGTCGGCCGCACTCCGGCGCGAAACAAAATCTCGGACGCGTAGATATTGCCGATGCCGGCGACGATTCGCTGATCCATTATCAGATTCTTGATCGCCGCCGTTCTTCCGCGAGCCCTCGTCGCCAGGTAATCCGCATTGAATTCGCGCGACAACGGCTCGGGCCCGATCCCCTTCAGCTCCGCCGTGGAAGCCAGCGCCGCGCGCTCGACCAGACGCACCATCCCGAACCGCCGCGGATCGTTGTAAACCAGCCGCGACCCGTCGTCCAGCGAAAATTCAAGATGGTCGTGGCGCGGATCGAAGTCGCCCGTGTCGAAGCCGTCGTGCCGATGCGTCAAACTGCCGGACATCCCGAGATGCACCAGCATCACGTGCTCGCCGTCCAGCTCGACGATCAGATATTTCGCGCGGCGCGACAGTTTCACGATTCGCCGGCCGGTGACCTCGCCGCCGAAATTCGCCGTGACCCGCCGGCGCAGCCGCTTCTCGCCGATTCGCGCGCTCACGATCGTTCTTCCGACCGCGGTCCGAACCAATATCCGCCGCAGCGATTCGACTTCCGGCAGTTCAGGCATCGCGCGCGACGACCCCGCCGTCCAGCTCGATCCGCAACGCCTGCGCGAGTCTCAGAAAATCCGGTACGCCAAGAGTTTCCGCGCGTGTGCCCGGGTCGATCGCGGCGCGTTCGAGCGCGCGCCCCGTTCGCCCGCCGTCAAGCGCCAGCGCATGGCCGATCGCGTTGCGAATCGTCTTGCGCGGCGCCGAGAACGACGCGCGCACCGTTTCAAGCACATCGCGCTCATCGGAATCCGTAAACGACGGTGTCGCCAGCGGCGAGAAGGCGAGGACTTCGGCGTCAACCTTGGGCCGCGGATGGAAGCTGCCGGCAGCGACGGTGAAATGCATATCAATCTTCCAGTAGAGCGCGGTGAAGACGCTCAGCGCGCCGTACGCGTCGTCGCCGGGCTTCGCGCGGATTCGCGCGGCGACTTCGCGCTGAAACATCAGCACCATTCTCGAAATCGATCGCGAGTTGTCGCACAGCTTGCGCAGAATCGCGGCCGCGACGTTGAACGGAAGATTGCCGATTACCTTTACCGGCGAGTCGTCGTGCAGCGCCGCGAAATCGATCCCGAGAAAATCCGCGTTGACGACGCGAACGCTCGTGAAGCGCTCCTGGAGCCGGACTGCGAGGCGCGAATCGAGCTCCACCAGCGTCATCGAGCGTCGTGGACGCGCCGCGATTGTTTCAGTCAGGATGCCCAGGCCCGGACCTATTTCGATTACCGCGTCCGCGTCGGACAATTCCGCCGCCGCGACGATTCGCTCCGCGACGCCGGCGCTGGTCAGAAAATTCTGCCCGCGCGATTTCGCCGGCCGCACGCCGGCCCTGGCCAATGCCGGCGCGGGACGCGACGCGATATCGTCAAGCTCGCGCGATTTTCGTGCGCTCGTCATCTGCGTCATCTACAAAGGCAGGTTCGCTTCGGCGTCGATGCTCAACCCGTCCCGCTCGCCCCGCAGCAGCCGGTAGCTGCCCGCGAGCGCGATCATCGCCGCGTTGTCCGTGCAGTATTTCAGCGCCGGTGCGACCAGACGGCGCCCGTCCGCCGCCGCCGCCTCGCCCAGCTTGTCGCGCAATCGCGAATTCGCCGCGACCCCGCCCGTCAGCGCTATTGTGTCCGCGCCCAGCTCGCGCGCCGCCGCGATTGTCGGCTTCACCAGCATCTCGACCACCGCTTCCTGGAAGCTTGCCGCGAGATCCTCCGGCCGTTCCGCGCGTCCGTTTTCCGTGGCGAGCAAGGTCGCGACCGCCGTCTTCACGCCGCTGAAACTGAAATCCATCGGCGCCCCTTTGACGTGTGCGCGCGGGATTCGCACGCTCTTTCGATTCCCGCGCCGCGACATCTCGTCGATCGCGCGGCCGCCCGGATAGCCCAGCCCCATCAGCTTGGCCACCTTGTCGAACGCCTCGCCCGCGGCGTCGTCGCGCGTGCGTCCAATCCGCCGGTAGCGCCCGAAATCTTCGACCGCGAACAGCGCCGTGTGGCCGCCCGACACGACCAGCGCGAGATACGGCATCGCGATTCGATTTTCGAGCAGCGGCGCCAGTAGATGCCCTTCGATATGATTTGCGCCGACCATCGCGACGCCGCGCGCTTGCGCGAGACCCTTCGCGAACATCAGCCCGACCAGCAACGAGCCGACCAATCCAGGCCCGCGCGTGACCGCTATTCCCTCGACGTCCGTGAGGCGGCATCCTGCCGCGCTCAGCGCGCGCTCGATCACCGGCTCGATCGTGACGAGGTGATTGCGCGACGCGAGTTCCGGCACGATACCGCCGTACGCGCGATGGATGTCGTCCTGGTTGGCGACCGTGCTCGAGCGAATTTCGGCGATGCCCGGCGCGCTGGTTTCGATCACCGCGGCGGCAGCGTCATCGCAGGAAGATTCAATTCCAAGTATCAGCATCGCAAGTTCCTTCAGAATGACACAAAAAAGTCCCAACAGGGACGAAGTGTCTTCTCTTCCACTGGGTGCAGGGGTCACCCCTGCCGAAGGAAGCGTGAAACCCACCGCGGGTTTCACATTAGATAAAGTTCCTCGTTCAATCCGCCGGCGGCGGCGCGGGTGCTTCGTCGGGCGCGGGCTGATCGGAATCCGCTGCTGGTGCCGTCGTGCTTGCGGCAGCCGGCATAAACGCCGACAGCCGCGTCACGCCGACGCGCGCCGTCAGATTGCCCGGACTTGCGGCCAGCGCCTTCTGATATTCCACTGCCGCATCGGCGGATTTGCCTTCCTGCTCGAGGCAAACTCCCTCGAAGGCGTAAGTCTCGCCGAGCCACGCGGAATCCGATGCGACCCCGATTTCGGCGCGCTTGAAAAAGGTCTCCGCCTGCCCGTAATCCTTGCGCGCGATGTACGCGCGGCCCAGGTAGAAGTACGCGTACGAGTTGCTCGGATCGATCGAAATCGCATGCGCCAGCTCGCGAATAGCGTCGTCAGTGTGGCCCTGCTCGAGCGCGATGCGCTCCTGCTCGGTGATCCTCAGCGATGCGGCGCGCGCTGGAGTCGGCGCGCTCGCGATCAACGGTGCCAGCGACGAGTCGCTGATTTGCGGCGTCGTTGCGATCGAGCCGACATCGATCGCGGGCGCAACATCGGCCGGGCTAACCGGTGGCTGAGCTGCCGCCGGCGGCATAGGATTGGAGACCGGCATTGTGTCTCCGGCGGGCGCGCTCTTCCCCGCAGGCACTGAGATCCACTCGCCGGAGTCAGAATTGCTATTGGGACTTGTGTCGGCGGCGGGCGACGGCGCCGCGCCGGGACTCGCAGCCGCGCCGGGACTCGTTGCAGCGGCCGGAGTCGGCGACGCGAGATCCTCAGCCGGAATCGACTCCTCTTGCAGCTCCGCCAAGACTATTCCACGACTCTCCGCACGCGCGGAAATCGGCAGCATCAACAGAAATACTGCGAAAGCAAATTGACCAAATCGCATCATCGCGACCTAATCGTTGGGGTCGGCCACCGGATTCGGCTCCGCCGGCATCTTGTGCTCCACGGCCGTCAACGAAGTCGGTGAGGTATGATACGGGCAGTCCTGCGTTGGCGCCATCCCTTGTGGATACACACCGATCATCGTCACCGGGCAATAAGGCGTCGCCTTGTAGCCGGTCGTCGGATCGACTTTTTCCTCGACGATTCCCGGCGGCGCGGTGAAATCGAGCGGCGGCCGCGACGCCGTCGCCGCTTTCATAAAGGCAGTCCACGTCGGCAGCGAAGCCTGCGCGCCGGTCAGTCCCAGCTCTTCCTTCTGATCGAATCCGGTCCACACCACCGCCAGCAGATTCGGCGTGAAGCCCGCGAACCATGCGTCCTTGGCGTCGTTGGTCGTACCGGTCTTGCCCGCCGCCGGCCGCGTGAAGCCCATCGTGCGAGCGCCCGCGCCGGTGCCGTGATTGATCACGTTTTCGAGCATGAACTGCATCATGAACGCGAGCTCGGGCGACAGCACTTGCTGGGCGGCCAGCTCATGACCCTCGATCACCTTGTTGCTTTCATCAACCACCGAGGTGACCGCGTACGGCTGGATTTCCATCCCGTCGTTGGCGATTATCGCGTACGCGCGCGCAACCTGCATCGGCGAGACCTCGATTCCGCCGAGCACGATCGACGGATACGCCGGCAAATCGCCAAAGCCGAGCTTCGACGCCATCGCGCGGATTCGATCCAGCCCGACGCTGTTCGCGAGCCGCGCCGTCGCCGAATTGAGCGACTCGCCCAGCGCAAACTCGAGCGTCACGTGTCCGAAGAATCGATCGCGATAGTTATTCGGCGTCCAGCTCATGTCGCCGTATTGCCAGGTGAACGGCGCATCCTCGATGTAGGTAGTCGGCAGAAACTTGTCTGCCCCGCCGGAAAGCGTCTCGTCGAAGGCCGCCAAGTATGTCACCGGCTTGAACACCGAACCGGGCTGACGTTTGGACTGAGTAATGCGATTGAACTGGCTCGAGCGGTAATCGCGCCCGCCCGCCATCGCCCGAATCTTTCCACTTTGCGGCTCCAGCGCGATCAGGCACGACTCGAGCCGGTCCTTGGCCTCGCGCCGCGCCAGCTTGGGATGCTTCGCTTCGAGCTCGCTGAGATTGTGCGCGATCGAGGCTTCGGCCAGCTTTTCCATGTGCACGTCGAGCGAGGTGAAGATGCGCAAACCCTCGCCGCTCAGCACTTGCGCGGGGTATCGCTCGGCCAGTTCCTTCTTGACGTAATCGACGAAGTAGGGCGCGTCATTGCCCTCGGCATAAACTTCCCGCGGGTGCAGCGGCTCGCTGACGGCCGTGTCGTAGGCGCTCTTGTCGATGTAACCGTCCTCGAGCATCGAGGCCAGGATCTCGTCGCGCCGCGTCCTCGCGGCATCGGCATGGTGCAGGGGATTCAGCCGGTTGGGCGAGCTAATCAGACCGGCGATAGTAGCCATTTCGCCAATAGTCAGATCGCGCGGCTCCTTCGAGAAGTAGTACTCACTCGCTTCCCACACGCCGTATATGCCTTCCTGCCCGCGCTGCCCCAAATATATATCGTTAATATAGTTCTCGAGGATTTCGTCCTTCGAGTAATCGCGCTCCGCGATGTACGCCATCATCGCTTCCTTGAGCTTGCGCTTGTAGCTTCGCTCGCCGGTCAGGAAAAAATTTTTCATCAGCTGCTGCGTCAGCGTCGATCCGCCCTGGCGCACGTGCCCTGAGGTAAAATCAATGTACGCGGCCTTGATCGTGCGGACGATATCGACGCCGTGATGCTCGTAGAAGCGATGATCCTCGGCCGCCAAAATCGCATTGATCATCGTCGGCGGAATCTGGCTCGAGCCGCACCAGCCGCCGCTGCTCCCATTCGCCCTCGAAGATGCCGCTGATCAGTTCGGGTTCGAGCTCGATCGAGAAGATCGGTTTGCGCGTCACCAGATCGCTCATCGAGTCGATCGTTTCGCCCTTGAGATTCAGCTCGACCAATTCGCCGCCGAAATTTCCGTACGGATACGCGAAGCTGTGCAGAAAAATGTCCAGCTTGCCGTGCTTGCGATCGAAACTGTACTCGCCGCGGCTGGCAACCTTGCCCGCATCGACCGGATGGTAGTTCAGGCGCGCGAGGCGCTCGAAGAAGCCAAGGTCATTCAGGTCCTGCCCGGGGTATATGAGGATGGAGTCCGAGTAGATGCGCGACGGGATATTCCAGCGCTTGCCCGAAAATCGCGCGACCACTTCATTCTCGAGCTGATGGTAGTAGCTGAAGAACAGCCACAAGGTCGGCGGCACCGCGAACAGGATGATCGCGCCGACGCCAATCAGCGCGAATTTCAGAAGTCGTCGTGGGGACATCGGGAATGCGTCCCCCGCTCAGGCCTCCGGTTTGATCGGCACGTAAACCGTGGCGTCGCCGCGCCGGATTAGCAGCAGCACGCTCTTGCCCTTGGCGCTGGCCTTGACCGCGCTCTGATACGCGTCCACGTCTTTGACTGCCGCGCGATTGACCTCGATGATCACGTCGCGCGCGCGCAACCCCGCTTCGTCCGCGCGGCTGCCGGGCTGCACCGACGCAATCACGACGCCGCCGGCGGTGTCGAGGCCGAGCTCCTTGGCGAGGTCGGGACTGAGATCCTTGACGTGCAGGCCGAACGGCGAGGCGGCGCCGAGGTCGGGCTTCTCCGACTTTTGCTCAGCCGCCACAATTTCGGGCTCGCGCGACTTCGTAATCGTGACCGGCAGTTCGATCGTCTGCTTGTCGCGAATCACCTTGAGAATCCCTTTGTGACCGAGGTCGGCGCGGCCGACCAGCAACGGCAACTCGTTCGAGACATCGACCGGCTGATTGTCGAACGCGACGATCACGTCGCCCCGCTTCACGCCCGCCGCCTGCGCCGGTCCGTTGTCCAGCACCTTCGCCACCAGCGCGCCGCGCGCGTCCGTCAGCCCGAGCGACTCGGCCAGCTCAGGCGTCACCTTCTGGATGTACACGCCGAGCCATCCGCGCACGACTTTGCCCGAGCTCTTCAGTTGCGGCAGTTCTTCCTTGACCAGGTCGATCGGCACCGCAAACCCGATGCCCATGCTGGCGCCGGTATGCGTGTAGATCGCGCAGTTGACCCCGATCACGTTGCCGCGCAAATCGATCAGCGGGCCGCCCGAGTTGCCGGGATTTATCGACGCGTCAGTCTGGATGAAATCCTCGTAGTTGCCCGGGATGAAGCGTCCCTTGGCGCTGACAATTCCCGCCGTCACCGTGTGATCGAAGCCGAACGGATTGCCGATCGCCATTACCCATTCGCCGACTCTCAAGTCGTCGGAGTTGCCGAGCGGCGCCACCGCCAGGTCGTGCTTGGCGTCGATCTTCAGCAGCGCGATGTCGCTCTTCTCATCATGCCCGACAATCTTCGCGATGTAGTTGTGGCCGTCCTGCGTGGTCACCGTGACTTTGCCCGGGCTATCGACAACGTGCTCGTTGGTCAGGATGTAGCCGTCCTTGGTGATGATGAAGCCGCTGCCGAGCGCCTTGGAATGCGGCGCGCCGTAATCTTCGGACGGGCCGTGCGAATGCGGATCGAGCGGGCTATTTGGGGAATCTCCGGGCGCGGAGCCAGCGCCCTCCGCCGGCTCGTCGGTCTCGTCGGTCGAGATGTTCACGACGGCGGGGCTGAGCTTCGCCGCAAGATCGACGAAGTCCGGCATCGTCTGCGCTTTCGCCGCGTGCGCGGGGTCGGCCAGCTCGGTCCAGAAGTGCGCGGGCGCAGGCTGCGCGGAATCGGCCGCGCGAGCCTCCATGCGCGAGACAGTCAGAGTGAGGGTCGCCGCAAAGATCGCGACGCCCGTGAAGGCGATAGGTCGAAACAACTTATTCGTCATGTGTGATTAATACGAAGACCACCGTTCAACGGTTCGGCTGTCTCGCCAACTCAACGTACTTCATTTGCAGACCGGAAAGAATCTCCGTGAGCATCGCTTGTTCGTGGGCGTCGAGGTTGCCTCGGGTCTTGTCGCGCAGCATCGAAATTATATCGATCATCTGCTGCGCCATCAGCAGATCGCGCGAAACCGTGCCGCTCGACGGGTCCGGCACTTCGCCCAGCGCCGCCAGCGCCTGCTCCGACAAGCTCCACAGAAACGCCGCGAAGGTCAGCTCCGGCGGCGGCTCGCTCGAAGGATGACTCGCCGCGCGATGCTCGGCGGCTTGCGCCTCCGGCGCGCTCGCCGCCGGCCTCGACTTTATCTCGATCGCCTCGCCACTCGCCGCCGGCGTTTCGTCGCCGCCTTCCTTGGTCTCGCCTTCGGCCGAGAATCGTCGGCGGTCCTGAACTTTGAATCCGCGCTTATCTTCCTGATCTTCCATCGGCGTCACCGTTACCCTTGCCCAAGCTGCCCGGCCTGCATCTGCTCGAGCCGATGGATTCGCTCCTCGATCGGCGGATGGGTCGAGAACAGCCGCGAGATTCCCGCCGCGCTCAGCGGGTTCACGATAAACATGTGCGCCGTCGCCGGACTGGCGTCCAGCGGCATCCGCTCGTTGGCGGCGTCGAGCTTGCGCAGCGCGCTCGCGAGGTACAGCGGATTGTGCGTGAGCTTGGCGCCGCTCGCATCGGCCTGGTACTCGCGCGTGCGCGAAATCGCCAGTTGAATCAGGGTCGCGGCGATCGGGGCGAGGATGCCCGCGATCAGCAGTCCCGCGATGCCGCCTTCTTCGTCGTCGCGACTGCCGAGTCCAAAAATCGCGCCCCATCGAATCATCGTGCCGATCATCATCACCGCGCCCGCCAGCGTCGCGGCGATCGAGCTGGTCAAAATATCGTGATTGGTCACGTGCGAGAGCTCATGCCCGATGACGCCCTTCAACTCCTCGCGCGTGCAGATTCGCATGATGCCCTTGGTTACCGCGACGGCGGCATGGTGCGCGTTGCGGCCGGTCGCGAACGCGTTGGGCGTGTCGGAATCGATAAGGTACAGCCGCGGCATCGGGATTCCCGCCGAATGCGCCAGCTCGTTGACGATCGAATAAAGCTCCGGCGCCGACGACGCGTCGAGCTCCTGCGCCCCATACGCGCGCAGCACGATCTTGTCGGAGAACCAGTAGCTGAAAAAGTTCATCACGGCGGCGATGAAGAAAAAAATCACGACTCCGTGCCGGCCCCCGACCAGACCGCCGATCACCATCAACAGCCCCGTCATCAGCCCCAGCAGCAGCGTCGTCTTGAAGAAGCTCATAGCGCTTTCACCCGCTTGTGCGCGCGAGTTGCGGACGTTGTCCGGCGATTCACCGCCCTTGAGTCTATTATCTTTGCCGCCGCTCCACAAATTTCAACAATGCGCCGGCAACTTCGCGCACTTCGATAGAATCGAGCGGCTCGCGCCTGAGCACGCGGACCTGCGACTCACCGCCCGGCCCCACCGGCCGCCATCGCGCCGGATCAGTCACTCCGAAGAGCGCCACCCCCGGCGCGCCAACCGCCGCCGCCAGATGCGACGCGCCCGAGTCATTACCAACGAACGCCGACGCGACCCGTGCTATAGCCGCAACCGTCGCCAAATCAAGATCCTTCAGAACCCGGATGCCAGCCTCGCGAAAAATCGGTTCGATCGATGCTTCAGCAGGCCCGAGCACGACCACGCAAGACGCCCCTCTGTCATTCAGACCGCAGTCCGTGGACGACCTACTTGTGTCATTCAGAGCGGAGTCTGCGGAGCGAAGAATCCCGGATCCTTTCGCCAGCATCACCGTCAGCGACGCGAACTTTTCAGCCGGCCAATTCTTGGCGGGGCTTCCGCTGCCAGGAAAAATCAGAATCAGATTCGAGTCGTCGCATCCCGCTTCTGCCAGCACGAGCGCGGCCGCCGCAAGGTCATCGGGAGTCGGCTCGAGCCAAGCGTGCGATGGCGAAGCGTCCACGTCGATAGCCCGCAGATAGCCCTCCGACACATGGCCGCGGCCGTCGGGCCGGAACGGATGAAACGAGATCTGCGCATCGGTCGCCGCGGCAAGTCGCGCGCGAAATCGCGCATCGTCGGACGCGAAAAAGGAATAGATACGATGGAACTCGCCAAAGAACCGCCGCGCATTTGGACTGAGCGACGTTTCATCGGAGAACAACTCGCCGACCTCGCGCGCATCGATCGAATGCGCACGCGCAACAACGCTCCGCCCGGCGACAAGCCGCGCCAACTCGAATCGCGCCATCAGCTCGACCGACGCCCCCGGATGCCGCCGCGCGATCGCCGCGAGCGCCGGCATCAGGCACATCAGATCGCCAAGCGCGCCTGGAAAAATAACCAGCACGCGTTCGATCGCACGCGCACTCTTCTCGACGGGCCTCATCAAAGAGAGCTTATCACGTCGCTCTTTGTGTCATTCAGAGCGCGGCGAAGAATCCCGGATCCGGATGCGCGCTTATGGCTGCCAATTTTTTGGAACGGCTCAAAAATGGCGCTGCGATGCTGTGGTTTTCAACAAAACGTTTCACGTGAAACGTCGGGTAGTTCAGGAGAACAAAACGCGAATCTTTTTTAGATTCCGTCGTCCCGCCCGCGCGTGTCCCCTCGCCCAGAAAGGGAGAGGATGAAGGTGAGGGTCCTTGTACAGCGCGCGTCCCGCGCGCGATTCAGGATTCTGGGTGATTAGATTGAAGAGCAAGATTCTCGGAGAAGTTCTTTCTACCCTTTGAATGCTTTGGGATACGCGAGACGGAGCCTATAGGTATCTGTCTTATCGATGACTCCAAAGAATACTTCGCCTCGCAGAATCGACTTCGCCGTCGCCAAATTCTCCATAAGACTGACGACGCTCTGTGCGATTTCCCCTTCGTATTGAACGAAAAAGACCTCTGCTGGGCTGTCGAACAAACGCTGGATCTGATCTCCGTTTGTGCCCATTTTAGCGGGCACCAATGTTCCTTTCTTCGCTGGTCCCTTGAGAGCAAAAGCGGCCCTCCTGGCACGCCCCCGGAGAGTCAGTCGAGTGGTAAAGATGTCGTTTATTTCGCCACCCCAGTCCTTCGGATTCCTTTTTTCTTTCAGCAGCTTAAGAAAAGCTGCCTTGACTCTTCTTTCCGGTAGTCGATTTGGACGAAGAGCGACCGGAAGATCGAGAACACTTTTCACTCGCTTAAACTGTTCGATCTCGTCGATGCTGATTGATCTACACTTCACCTGAAAGGGCACGCGTACTACCACACGTCCGATCTGGCCTGCACCCCAATTTCCCGCCATTCATAAGTAGAGTCCGCCGGTTATTTCGCCCCTCCTGGGGCGTGTTGTGTGTGGCTTCGGTTTCATCTTCATCCCAGTTTTTCCGGCCGCCCTTCACTCTCTGAGGGCGGTCGAAAAACTGTCAGGTTTTGGATCCGAGGTCGGCGCGCCTTGCACTGCGCCGGCCAGCGCTTGGGCTGGCCAAGCGGTGCGCGCGACGGCCGAGCTCCCTTGATTCCTTGCTGCGAACTCCTCCGGCGCCAGGTAACCGAGACTCGAATGCGGGCGCAGTTGGTTGTAGTCGTGCCGCCATGCCTCGATGATCGCGCGCGCTTCTCCCAGGCTGCTGAACACGTACTCGTTAAGGCACTCGTCGCGCAACTTGCTGTTGAACGATTCGATGAAGGCGTTTTGCACCGGCTTGCCCGGCTCGATGTAGTGCCACGCGACCCTTCTCGTTGCCCAGCGCAGCACCGCACCACTGGTGAGTTCCGTCCCATTATCGCTAACCACCGTCTCCGGTAGCGCTCGTTCGATCGTGAGCCGCTCCAGTTCGCGCACTACCCGTACTCCGCCCAGCGAAGTGTCGACCACCGTGGCCAGGCACTCGCGGCTGAAGTCGTCCACCACGCACAGGATGCGGAAGCGCCGGCCGTCGCTCAGCGTGTCCGAGACGAAGTCGAGCGACCAGCGTTGATTGATCTTGATCGGTAGCGTCATCGGTGCCCGCGTACCTAGTGCCCGCTTGCGCCCCCGGCGCCGGCGCACCGTCAGCCGTTCTTCCCGGTACAATCGATAGAGCTTCTTGTGGTTCAGCGCGTGACCTTCGCGCGCCAGCATCCATCCTAAGCGCCGGTATCCGAAGCGCCGCCGCTCCGCGGCCAGTTCCTTAAGGCGCTCTCTTAGTGCCGATTCGTCCGGTCGTCTGCACCGGTAGCGCAGAGTCGAACGATCCAACCCGACCAGCTCGCACGCGTGCCGCTGACTCAGCCCGTGACGCTCCATTACCCGAATCACTGCTACTCGCCGCGCCGCAGGCTTTAGACGTTTTTTCCGAGCAGGTCCTTGAGCGCCGCGTTGTCCAACAGCGAGTCGGCCAACAATCGTTTCAGGCGCCGGTTCTCATCCTCCAGCGCCTTCAGCCGCCTGGCGTCCGACACCTCCAGCCCGCCGTACTTCGACTTCCACTTGTAAAAGGTCGCGCTCGAGACCCCGTGCCGCCGACAGACCTCCTCGGTCCTGGCTCCGGCCTCCTGCTCGCGCAGCACCCCGATGATCTGCTCCTCCGTGAACCGGCTTCCTTTCATTGCCCGTCTCCTTTTCAGGCGACGGACTCTACCTCATTTCGGCGGAGTTTTCGGGGTGCAGGCCAGATCGAACGAGTGCGCGGGTTAGATTTTGTGTGATATGAGTCAAGCTGTCTTTTGTTCTTAGCAAGACTAAGGATCTTTCCTCTGTTGGCCGCAACAAAATCGAGTTTCCTATAGACGGTCGCATTCTTTCCGTTTATCTTTTCTCGATCTTGCTCAAACAGTTTTTCCCCACGAGCCAGATGCTTCGCTATCTCAGTGACTCTCTTTGAGGTGTAGTCGGTTTCAACTGCAATTTCGGCGACGGTCTTGAATGCTTTCTTACCGCGATAGACTGCGCTGAATACGCTCTGTTTCGCAGGCGCGTTACGCAAGATTTCCGCAAAATTTGATATTTGATCTCGACGATTCGAAGCCGTGTCGGATACACTGTGGACGGTAGGACTCATCAAAGTTTTTCAGGGCCTAAATTATTCTTTTGTAGTATTTGCCCTTCTTGATCAGCAGGCCGGCCTGTTCCCACTCCTGCCAGAGTCCAGAAATCTTTCCGGCTGAAAACCCGGTCATCTTGGCGAGCTCTTTGACAGAGAGCTCTCCCGTATTCTCGTAAACGATCCTGTTTTTCTTATCCTTTACTGCATTCCTAAGGGTCTCGTGCAGCGCGGCTCTAGCCAGAGCAGTCAGCAAGTCTTCGATTCGTCCCAGAGCTTCATTGTCTGGTGTTTCTATCATCTCGTCCTCACGCACGTGTTTATTCGGGCTTCTTCAGCAACTTCACGATCCGGCTTACCCGATTCATGTCCACGCCAACTATCTTTCGAATCGCAGTCTGCGGAACGCCAGCGATTCCTAACTGGACGATCATGAAGTCCCTGATTAGCTCGGCAGTCGAGTCTGTGCCTTTCTGCTGCCTAGTAGGCATATGCGTAACTTCCTCCGCGATGAAGATGATTCACGGCTATTTTTTGCGCGATATTCTCTTTGTCACCGCGTTCGGAGCGAGCCCGACAATCGGCGCGATGAAGCTTGGTCCATAGCCGAGGGAGGTTAGAATCTGGATCTGGGCGTCCATGTCCTTTCCTGCGGCAGCCGTCAAACCAACAAGCACGTCCAGCTTCCGGTTTGTTTCCGCAAGCAAACCTTGTTCTTCCGAACTCATTGTTTTGCCCTCCTTGATTCTTTCCGTTGCCTCGATAGCTCCACGCGCACTGTGTTTGCCGTCGTTCCCAATATTTCCGCGATGTCGCTCGGCTTTAGTCCAGCACGGGCCAAAACCTTGCTCTTGTCGCGCAGCGAGGATTCCCCCGCACTGGCTAAAACGCCGAGCAGGCGAATGACGATTTCCAACTGATCCGATACGTGTTTGAGGTCCTCCGTCATTTCCCAGGCCTTCCCCGTCGCGTCGGGCCCTCGCGCCTTTTTCTCATCGCCACTACCGCGGTTACGTAGTTGATCGGTTTACCAACGATCTTCGCGGCCTCTGCTGCGGATGCGCCGGCCGAGAGAAGGCGCTCGATTTTGTTGCTCGTGGCAGCTCCTTTTGCTGGCACGTTGTCTAACTGAAGCGCGATCAATATGTCGAGTCGTCGCAGGATTGAGTCTTGAAATTTCTCGTCAGCAGTCATTTTGCATCACTAATAACCGAAGTGCAGACACCTCAAATAACATAAGGTGATTCACATCTGCCATTAGGCAAATGTACGCTTGGCCAAAACATTCGTCAAGTGCCGGTACTGGCCGAGCTAAGCTTAAAGTCAACTCGTCTCGCGCCACGCGTCGAATTTGAAGTCGCAAATCCTCTGCCCTCGGAATGACACAAGAGTAAAAGGCGGAAGGGTAGGGAATACGAAGGCGAAATCTTGAGTCGCGCGCGGAATAGCGCGCTGTGAGCGGACCCTCACCTTTGATCCTCTCCCTCGCAGGGAGAGGGGAAGGATCCGGGATTCTTCGCCGCAGCGGCTCTGAATGACACAAGGTTATGGCGGACACGGCGGCCCGCCGAACTGATTATCGATCGGGATGACACTAGACTTGCCGATTCGCCAATTTCCCTACATTCCAACCGTCGGCATTTTCTGGATAGAATCGGGGCCATGCCTATCAGCGTTGCACGGTCGCCGCTTGAGCTTATTGGGAATACGCCCGTCGTTCGGCTTAATCGGATTCCGGGGAAAGATGATGCTGAGATTTGGGCCAAGCTCGAGAATTTTAATCCGGGGGGGAGCGTCAAAGACCGGATTTGCCTCGCGATGATCGAGGCAGCCGAGAAATCCGGCAAGCTGAAGCCGGGCGACACGATTGTCGAGCCGACCTCGGGCAATACCGGGATTGGGCTGGCGCTGGTGGCGGCCGTCAAGGGCTACCAGTTAATCCTGACGATGCCCGATACGATGAGCGAGGAGCGGCGGTCGCTGCTGGTGGCATACGGGGCGAAGCTGGTGCTGACGCCGGATACGCGCGGGATGCATGGCGCGATCGCGAAGGCCGAGGAGCTGTGCCGCGAGAATCCCGGCTATTTTATGCCGCAGCAGTTCAGCAACACCGCCAATCCCGATATTCATTATCGATGCACCGGGCCGGAGTTGCTGCAACAGTTCAAGCGGATCGACGCGTTCGTTGCCGGCGTCGGCACGGGCGGGACGATCACGGGCGCCGGGCACTACCTGCGCGAGCATCTCGACCGCAAAGTGCTGATCGTCGCGGTCGAGCCCAAGAATTCGCAGGTGCTGTCGGGCGGCGAGCCGGGGTTCCATAAGATACAGGGAATCGGCGCCGGCTTTATCCCGACCAATCTCGACACCAAAGTCTATGATGAGATAATCCCGGTCAGCGACGAAGATGCGACGCTGTTCTCGCGCCGCCTCGCGCGCGAAGAGGGCATGCTGGTCGGGATCTCGTCGGGCGCGAATTGCTACGCGGCGCTGCAGATTGCGAAGCGGCTGGGCAAGGGCAACATCGTGGTCGTGGTTTTCTGCGACACCGGCGAGCGGTATTTGACGACGGATCTGTTCCAGGCCGAGGGAATTTAGTTGTCGATGGGAGCTTTCAGAGAAGAATAATCGCCTGCGCGGCGGGCGGCAGGGGTGACCCCTGCACCCAGTGTGAAGCGCAAAGTTGCGCGCGGCGCGCTACTTTGCTCTCAGGGGCGGTGGAGAGGGGAAGAAATGCGGGCCGGGTTGGTTTTAGATGTATACAGCTAAAAGGCTTGACGCGAAGCTGGAGCGGATGCGCGCGGTGTTTGCGCCGATGCGCAGTCTTATCGTGGCGTTTTCCGGCGGGGTCGATTCGACTTTCGTGCTGAAGGTCGCGCACGAGACGCTGGGAGATTCCGTGCTCGCGCTGACGACGACCTCGCCGACCATGCCCGACGAGGATCGCGACTCGGCGCTCGCGATGGCGCGGCTGATCGGCGCGCGTCATCTGGTCGTCGAGTCCAATGAGCTCGAGATTCCCGGCTACGCGGCCAATCCGCTTAATCGATGCTACCTGTGCAAGCACAACCTGTTCACGGTGTGCGAGGCGCAGGCGGCCGCGCTCGGGATCGACGAAATTGTCGATGGCCTCAACCTCGACGACCTGCACGACTATCGGCCCGGGATGCAGGCGGCCAGCGAGAAGCGCGTGCGGCATCCGCTGGTCGAGGCCGCGATGAGCAAGGCCGACGTGCGCGCGCTCTCCCGCGCGATGGGCCTGCCGACGTGGGATCGGCCCGCATCGCCGTGCCTGTCGTCGCGGTTCCCATACGGAACCGAGATAACTCCCGCGGGCCTTGAAAAAGTGTCGGCGGGCGAGAAGCTGCTTCATGCGATGGGTTTTGCGATTGCGCGCGTGCGATACCATGGCGAGGTCGCGCGGCTCGAGCTGGAGCAGAATGAGATCGCGCGGGTGTTCGAGCCGGCGACACGCGAGCTTATCGATCGCGAGTTCAAGCGGATCGGGTTTCGATTCATCGCGGTCGATCTGAAGGGGTTTCGCTCGGGATCGCTCAACGAAGGCCTGATTGCAAACGGCGAAAAGCCGGCGGATTCGATTCGCCCGCCGCGCGATGAAGTCTGACCGCTATGGCCAACCGCCTAGTCTTCGATTCGGCGCAGCAGGTTGACCTTCGCGCAACTATTATTGGATCGAACAACCCGCACGAACCCGCGAGCCTGCTGACGACGGCGGCGCTGGCGGCCTTTGCGACGGCGCTACTGTACACGCTGGCGGGTGCGGATCCGAATTTGTGGCTGTGCGCGTTGTTCGCGCCGTTGCCGATCCTCGCGATCGCGCCGGAACTGCGCACGGAAACGGCGGCGGAGCTTTCGCTCGCGGCCTTTCTTATCGGCAACCTGGTCACCTGGGGCGGCGAGAGTTTCGCGGTGCCGCTGATCACGATGCTGGCGTCGCACGTGGCGGGCGCGATCGTGTTCGCGGCCTTCGTGGTGATTGCGGCCGAGGCGACGCGGCGTTGGTCGGGGGTGCTGGCAGCGCTGGTATTCCCGACCTTTGAAGTCGCTTTCTACTTCACGCTGTCCGGCGAGTCGCCGCACGGCACCTGGGGCAGCCCGGCCTACACGCAAGTCGATTTTATCCCGCTGCTGCAGACCGCGTCGTGGCTCGGCCTGTGCGGCGTGATGTTCATCATGTCGCTGCTGCCGTCGGGGCTGGCGGTGGCGTGGTATCGGCGCCGCTGGAACATGGACTGGGCGCATCCGGCAATGATGGCGGTCACGGTCTTCGTGCTCGCGGTGATGTTCGGCTGGACGCGGGTGATTCTGACGCCGAAGACACCGATGGTGCGGGTCGCGATGATCGCGAGCAAGGGCTTGATACCGGAGTCCGAGTCCACCGATCCGGCCGACGCCGCGGACATTCTCGGGCAATACGCAAAAATGGTGGGTCAAGCGGCCGGCGGCGGCGCGCAAATCGTGGTCATGCCCGAGAAAATCATCGGGGTCGCTCCGGCTTACGAATGGGACGTGGTGCTGGGACTCCAGCGGATCGCGCAGATGTCGCACGTATGGCTGGTGGTCGGCCTCAACCAGATTGGGCGCTCGCCCAAGAAAAATATCGCCGTGGTCTTCGCGCCCGACGGCAAGATTGCTGCCTCGTACGCCAAGCATCATCTGATCCCAAGCCTCGAGTGGGATTACAAGGCGGGCTCGAAGCCGGCTATTTTCGACCCGCCATGGGGGCGGACCGCGGTGCTGATATCGCAGGACCTGGACTTTCCCGAAACGGCGCGCGAGCTGGCGGCGAATGGCGTGCGCATGGTGGTTGCGCCGGCGTCGGACTGGCAAGGGTCGGAAGTGATTCATCAGCGGATGGCGGTGGTGCGCGGGGTCGAGTCGGGCTTCTCGCTCGCGCGGGCAGCGCGGGGCGGGATGCTCTCGGCCGATGATTCGCGCGGCCGGCAGATAGCGGCGCGCACGCCGGCGCATGGCGAGGACACGATGGCGACCGCCGACCTGCCAATCGGCACGGGCGCAACGCTGTATTCGCGGACCGACGACTGGTTCGGCCGGGTGTGCGTGATATTCGCGATTCTGCTGATGCTGCGGATGGCGGTGAGTGTCGGGGCCGCGCTGCAAACGCGGCGGCGCGGCGCGGCCAAGCGGATCAAGCGTCCTGAAGGGGTGGTATCGGTCGAAGTGAACAAGCCGGAACAGGAGCCCGAGCAAGCGGCGGAGTCGGAGGAGGGGCGAATCTACCGGCCGCCGGTCCGCCCGCGCGAGTAGTTCACCAGGAGGACAGTCATGCAAAGTGTAGCGGAGATTGAAGCCAGCCCTGAAGTGCAGGATTTGCGCAATCGGGTTTCCGGTTTTTTGAATGAACTGATTTATCCCAACGAGAAGATTCTCGAGCGCGGCGGCGAGGAGGCGTCGCGAACTTTCAAAACAATCCAGGCCGAGGCGAAGCAGCGCGGCCTGTGGGCGCTCGGGCTGCCCAAGGAAATCGGCGGCGGCGGACTCGAGTTTATGCCGTACGTGTTCGTCAATGAAATCGTCGGGCGCAGTGAGTACGCGATCGCCGGCCTCGGCACGCATTCGGCGCAGGACGCCACCATGCTGCACCTGTACGGAAATCCCGAACAGAAAAAGCGCTGGCTGGCGCCGCTGGTCAACGGCGATATCTACCCAAGCTTCTCGATGACGGAACCGGAAGTCTCGGGCGCCGACCCGACCGGGCTGCGCACGCGCGCGGTGCAGGACGGCGACGAATGGGTGATCAACGGCCACAAGTGGTTCACCAGCGGCGCCAACGTGGCCGCGTTTTCGACCGTGATGTGCGTGACGGAGCCTGACGCGCCCGCGCACGAGCGCTTCAGCATGATAGTCGTGCCGACCGACACCAAGGGCTACCAAATCGTGCGCATCGTGCCGGTGATGGGCGAGACCTCGGGCGGGCATTGCGAGATCAAATACACCGACGTGCGGGTGCCGCTGACCAACCTGCTCGGGCCGCGCGGGCAGGCGTTTACGATCGCGCAGAAGCGGCTCGGACCGGGCCGCATCTACCATTGCATGCGATGGCTGGGGCAGGCGCAGCGCGCATTCGAGCTGATGATCGATCGGGCGATCAACCGGCAGGCGTTCGGCGGGCCGCTGTCGGACAAGCAGACGATACAGAACTGGATTGCCGACTCCGCCGCCGAGATCCAGGCGGCGCGGTTGCTCACGCTCAACGCGGCCGCGAAGATCGACGCCGGCGACGAGGCGCGCGTCGAGATCTCACTGATCAAATTCTTCGGCGCGAAGGTGCTGCACGACGTGATCGATCGCGCGATCCAGGTGCACGGCGCGATGGGTGTGTCGGAGGACACGCCGCTGGCCCGGATGTATCGTCACGCGCGCTTCGCACGAATCTACGACGGGCCGGATGAAGTGCATCGGATGGTGGTGTCGCGGCGAATCGTGAGCGAGTTCAAGAAGGGCCGCAAGTGGGACTTCGGCCGCGGGGTCAGGGGGAGATAATCACCTGCGCGGTGGGCGGCATGGGTAACCCCTGCACCCAGTGAGAGAGAAGACGCGAAATCCGCGCAGCGCGGCTTTCGCGAAGGGAATCAAGGGGGGATTAAACAGAGATCAATCGCCCGGCTTGGCGCGATCGCTACAACGCGTTGACGCCGCGCTCGCCGGTCCGGATACGCACGACCTCTTCCATCGGCATGACGAAGATTTTGCCGTCGCCGATCCTGCCGGTGCGCGCGGCGCGCTCGATAGTCTCGACCACTTGCGCCGCCAGCTCGTCGGACACGATTATCTCGAGCTTGACCTTGGGCAGAAAATCCACGACGTACTCGGCGCCGCGGTAGAGCTCGGTATGCCCCTTCTGACGGCCGAATCCCTTGACCTCGCTGACCGTGAGACCCTGCACACCGATACTCGAGAGGGCTTCTTTGACCTCGTCGAGCTTGAACGGTTTGATAATCGCCTCAACCTTCTTCATAAGTCTCCTCTCGGTCGCTCCTCAGTCAGGCCGCGCTGCACGGATGCCGGCTCCCGCCTCCGCCGCGTCCCCAATAACCATTCTCCCAAGATTGAGATGGTTCAAGACCCCGATTTCGCGCGCCGGGAGGGCCGCTGCCGGCGCCTAATTGCTGAAGAAAACCTCCCGCGCGTGATTGGTGTCGCAGTACTCGCGCACCTCGGCAATCTTGTCGCCGTCGAAGCGGATGTCGAAGTGGTAGCGATTGTTGTATTTCTTGCCGTTCGACGCGACGGTATTTGACTCCGCCTGAATCGCGCAGCGGTCGCCTTCGCAGATTACGGTGTCGATTCGCAGACCGAGTCCTCCGGGCATCATCGCCTTGAGACTCTTCAGCAGATTGCGCAGTCCATCATGGCCTTTCACCGGCGGCATCCCTTCCATTCGAGTCATGAGCTTCCACTCGAAGTCGCTGGCGACCATCGTAGCCAGCCGCACCGGATCAGGATCGTCGAAGCCGCTCAGAAATTCCTTGGCTAGTTCTTTTCTTTCCGCTGGCGTCATGGGATTGTCTCCTCGCAGGGTACTGACAGATACCTAGTCCATCCCGCGCGATTGCGCCAACCTCCAGCGCCACGAGCGAACGCAAGCGCGATGCCAAGTCGCGATGGCGGTTGCGATACGCATTGCAGCATCACAATTTTTTTCGGAGCGGCCTGCGGGATGCTTAACTGACGGGCGTCCGATTAATCGGCGGGCAGTGGTCAGGACGCAGCGCTTGGGGGGCTGCTGCGCTTGAGTTGGAACGTCGGCTCCTCGCCGCGGGACAGGCGCTGGATATTCCCGCGAAAGCGAAACAGCACGAGCGCCGTCATCAGGATTGCGAGCAGCAAATAATGATTGGGCAAACCTAGAATCGCGACCGCGGGCGGCAGCACGATTGCGGCGCCGATCGACGCCAGCGACACGATCCGGCTGATCGCGACGACCACGATAAACGCCCCGAGCGCGCACACGATAACCATCGGCGAAATCGCGAGCCAGATTCCCAGCCCGGCAGCGATCCCCTTGCCGCCACGAAAGCCGAGGAACACCGAGCAGATCGCGCCGATAAACGCCGCCAGACCGACCCATGCGATAGCCGCGGCAGGAAACCCGGCGGCGCGCGCGATCAGCACCGGAATTGCGCCCTTAAGCGCATCGCCAACAAGCGTCAGCACGGCCGCACTCGTGCCGCCCACACGTGCGACGTTGTTCGCACCGATATTGCCGCTGCCGATGGCGCGCGGATCGAAGCCGCGCATGCGTCCGACGATGACGCCAGTCGGGATCGAGCCGATGAGGTACGCGCCGAGTATCAGAAACGCTTCAGTGAGCATGACCCTTCCCTGTCATTCAGAGCCGCCGCGGCGAAGAATCCCGGATTCAGTGCCACGAAGTGCGACCAAATGATTTCGTGCGTTGTGCGACGGCGAGAGTTGCACCTCTCCCGGCGCGCTCCTGCGGGGCGCGCCGACCTCCCCTCGGACAAGGGGAGGTGAAGAGGTCGCCGCAGCGGCGGGTCTGAATGACGACAGTCTGTTGCAAGCAACTCTACGAAAATAAAATGGTCGGGGTGACTGGATTTGAACCAGCGACTCCTGCGTCCCGAACGCAGTGCTCTGGCCAGGCTGAGCTACACCCCGTCTCCGGTTGAAGGTAATCGGGAAACTACAGGCGAGTGGTTATAGCATTGCAGGCGGTAGCGCGCGAGTGCGGCGAAATAGCTAAATTTTCGGGTCCGTGCGCGCGATCGCATCGCGCATCTCACCGACGATCTTTGTGTAGTCGGGTTTGCCGAAGATCCCGGAGCCGGAGACGAAGACGTTGGCGCCGGCCGCCTTCACGTCCGCGAGATTGTCGAGCTTGACGCCGCCGTCGATCTCGACGTTGATGCTGAGTCCGCGGCGCTTCAACTCGCGCCTGATATGGCGCAGCTTGTCGAGCGCGGCCGGGATAAACTCCTGGCCGCCGAAGCCCGGATGCACGCTCATCACGAGGATCATGTCGAGATGCTCGGCGAAGGGCAGCACGCGGTCGGCGTCGGTCTCGGGGTTGATTCCGATCGACGCGCGGGCGCCGAGGTCGTGGATTCGTTTCGCCATCGCGGGGATATCGGGGCAGACCTCGCAATGCACGGAAATTGAATTGGCGCCTGCCTTGACGAAGGCCTCGACGTAGCGGGCGGGCTCGGAAATCATCAGGTGCGCATCGAGTGGGAGCTTCGTCACCTTGCGCACAGACTCGAGCACCGGGAGTCCGATGGAGAGATTGGGCACGAAATGCCCGTCCATCACGTCGAAATGAATCATGTCGGCGCCGGCCTTTTCGACCGCGCGAATCTCGTCGCCGAGCCGGGCGAAGTCGGCGGACAGAATCGAGGGGGCAATCTTGTCGGCGGGACTTTTGGTCGAGGAAGCCATGCGCAGAGATTAGCCGCAGCGTGAAACGATTGCGACTCGGTGGAGCGCGCGCAACGCGCGATTAGGAGACCGGAACCGGCTTCGCGTGGCGCGAAGCTGTCCGAGGTCCTTCCTCCCCTCGCGATGCTCGGGTCGTCAGGATGACCGAAGATCTACGACGCGCTGCGCGCCTGCCGCCGCATCGCCAGATGCAAATCCCAATCGGCTTGCAGGCGCATCCACAATTGCGGCGAAGTCTTGAGGAAGCGTCCTAGTCGGAGCGCGGTATCGGCGGTAATAGCGCGTTTGCCCAGAACTATCTCATTCAGGCGGTTGAGTGAGATGCCAAGGCGGCGCGCGGCCTCGACCTGTCCGAGGCCGAGCGGCTTGAGATAGTCCTCCAGGAGGATCTCGCCGGGCGCGATAGCAGGGCCCAGCCAATCTGGCTGTCTAGTGATAGTCTTCGACACAGACTTCGTAGGCATGGCCGCTCTCCCATCGAAACGTTACGCGATACTGATCGTTGATTCGCATGCTGTACCGACCCGCGCGATCGCCTTTCAAGCGCTCGAGGCGATTACCGGCGGGGATCGCCAGATCTTCCAGACGCGCTGCCACGTCCAGCAGTTTCAATTTCCGTTGAACGGTACGCCAGAGCTCCCGGGGAATCCGCCGAGCCGGACCTTTGTTCAGCTCGCAAAACAGATCCGCCGCGGTACGATCGCGAAATGACTGTATCAACTCAGTGGATTACATACTACCTGAGTAATATGTAACCGTCAATCGTTCTCGCTCAATTTCAGCCTGTGCAACGCCATCAGGCCGGCAACCCCGCGATCAGAACCGCGGGATTGCGCTTGCGAGCCACGCGCCGATGGGATTCGAGACCATTCGGCGCGACGAATAGTAATGATGGTAGCTTCGCCGTCTGTGTCTGGTCGAAGCGGGCCGCGGCCGGTACGAAACGTAATGCAATCTGCGCGCTTCCACCGCGGCGCGATCGGTGTAAGCCACGCTGGTCAAGCCCGTCGGCGTGCTGCGCGCGGTCGGTGTCACCACGACTCTGCCGACGCCTTTTCCAGTCAGCCCGATCTGCTTTGCCGCGCCGTGCGACAAGTCGAGCGAGCGCCCGCGCACGTAGGGGCCGCGGTCGTTGATTCGCACCACGACCGAGCGGCCGGTATCGGGATTGGTTACGCGCACGTGCGAGCCCAGCGGTAGAGTTTTGGACGCGGCGGTCAGCCCCTCGGGATTGTAGATCTCGCCGGTGCTGGTCGGCCGCCCCGCGAATCCGGGTCCATACCATGAAGCGACTTCGGTGTGCGTGCCTCTGAAAGTTTCAGGCGAGGGCGCGTAGTAGTTTGAGGCGGGTGAGAAATTCTGCGAAGAGCATCCGCCGACGATCAACGCGAGAGCGACGAGCGTCACTCCGAGGATCCAGCGGGAAGATAGCTGAGGTTTCATCGAGTCGGCTCTTAATTAAAGCCTAGCGCCGAATGAGGCGCGCCGCAAAGAATCCGTCGAGTCCGCCGAGGTCGGGCCGGGTTTTCATGAATCCGCGCCCATCGATAACGCCTCTAAACTCGTCTCGACCCACCAAGCCGCTATCAATCGCGAACTCGGGATGACGCGCGAGAAATGAATCGACGACGCCTTCGCCTTCTTCGGGCGCGATGCTGCAAACCGAGTACACGATAGCGCCGCCCGGACGCACGAGCGTCGCCGCATTCGCGAGCATCCGCGATTGTATAGCAGCCATTCGCGCGGAGTCGGCCGGCTTGAGCCGCCACTTTATTTCAGGATGCTCTCGAAGAGTGCCGAGGCCGGTACACGGCGCGTCGAGGAGCACGTACTCGACGCTCGACGATGCGAGCGGCGGCACAGCGGTCAGGTCGGCGCAAACAAATTCGACATTGCGATGCCGCAGGCGTCGGGCCAGCTCGCGCGCGTTCCTGAGCCCGTTGAAATTGAGGTCCACGGCGATCACTCGTCCGCGCTCGCCGACCATCTCCGCGAGATGCGTCGCCTTGCCGCCCGGCGCGGATGCGCAATCCACGACCGTCGCGCCCACGCGTGGCGCGAGCATTCGCGCGACCATCTGCGACGCTTCGGATTGCGCATGAAACAGGCCGTCGCGATATGCGCGCGACTCGAAATGCGGCGCGCCGCTCAGCACCATCGTCTCGGGCGCGCGGCCCGGCGCGCCAATCTCGAAACCGTCGGCGCGCAGCTTCTCGACTAACTCGTCGCGCGAACCACGCGCGAGATTGAGCCTGATCACGTTGGGCGCGGCGTCGTTGTTCGCCGTCATCAGGCGCGCGGCATCGGCGACGCCGAACCAATCGACAAATCGCTCGACCATCCAGCGCGGATGCGAATAAGCGACGGCGAGAAAACTTTTTTCATTGCGCTCGCGCACCGGCATCGGCGCGGTCTCGCGTTTGGTTGTCGCACGGCGCAAGACGGCGTTGACGAAGCCCGACGCTTCGCGCGCCTTGGGGATTCGTTTGGCGATGCTGACCGCGGTATCGACCACCGCATGCGGCGGAATCCGGTCGAGAAATCGCAGCTGAAACAGCCCCATCCGCATGATCGCGAGCGCCTCGGGCTGAATCCCGGCGAGCCTGCGTCCGGTCAGATGCGCCAGCTCGTAGTCGAGGCGTCCCTGCCACGCGAGCGTCCCCAGCACCAGCCGCGTGATGAGCCGGCGGTCGGCGGGCGCGAAATCGGGCAGGCGCGCGCCGAGCAGAACGTCGGCATAGCCGGATTCCTGATCGACGCGATAAAGAATCTCGACCGCTGCGAGCCGCGACGTGAGTCCTTCGTCGGTGCGCGAACTGGAACGCGCGCCAACTTTCGTATGTTCTTCGCCGGAGATCATCTCAAACTTGGCCGCTTGCGGGCGAGTAAAAAGGGCACCCTCATACCATATGTAGCGGTTCTACGACGGCACCACACCAACGGTAGCTTCGTTCCGTCAAAAGTTGTTTTTGGCGCGTCAAAGGCGGGCACGGCGGCCCGCCCCAGTACAGAGGACGCGAGAGAGTTTGAGCGATCCTGACTGGAGTCCATACCCCAATGTAGCACGCGAAATCTGCGGGGGTCAGGCGGAAAAGGGCATCCTCTGGATTTGGGGTCGCTCAAGCCCCGAATCGCGATCCGGGTTCGACACGTTTGCCGCGCAGGAAATCATCCGCAGGCATTCTCTTTCGGCCGGGTGCCTGCATCTCGATGAGTCTGAGGCATCCTGTTCCGCATTGAACGACGGGATTCGGCTTCAGACTCACGATTGTGCCGGGAGCGGATGGCGGGCGCGGCGTCCCGCCCCACTGAGATTCATCCTCGATTGTGGCGCGCCAGATTAAAACTTCGTCGCCGTTGAGGCGCGTGCGCGCCACCGGCCATGGATCGTATGCGCGCGTCATCCGTTCGATTTGCACGGCGCTCGTATTCCAATCGACTACCGCGTCCTGCTTTTCGACTTGCGCGGTGTAG
Source organism: uncultured delta proteobacterium (assembly GCA_963717005.1). Classification (GTDB taxonomy): domain Bacteria; phylum Desulfobacterota; class Binatia; order Binatales; family Binataceae; genus Binatus. The sequence goes on along the minus strand of OY970324.1, from coordinate 370,893 downwards.
GTCGCGAGCGTTTCGTCCTGGGGCGTCTCGACCAGTGCGCCGCGCGCCGCGAGATCGATCGCGTCGAGCGTCGCGGACGCGCCCAGCTCCGCGAGTTTTTCCTTCAACGAGGCTTGCGTGTCAGCAGGTTCAATCGGGATTGTCCGCTGGAAATACGTCGGGCCGGCATCCATCCGCTCGACGATCCGCATGATCGTGACTCCGGTCTCGGCGTCGCCCGCGAGGATCGCTCCTTCGATGGGCGCGGCGCCGCGATGGCGGGGCAGCAGCGATGCGTGCACGTTGAGCGGAGCGATTTTCGGAACCTCGAGAATCGAATTCGGCAGAATTCTGCCGTAGGCCGCCACCACCAGGAGGTCGGGATCGAATGCTTTCAGCGCGCTGAGAAATTCCGGGGTCCGGATTTTGACCGGCTTAAGCGTTGGAATTCCGTGGCGCTCCGCAACCGCACCGACCTCGCTAGGCTCGGTGCCGAGTCCGCGCCCGCGCGGCTTATCGGGACGTGTCACAACTCCGACGATTCTGAAGTCAGCTCCCGGAGCCGTCAGCAGCCGTTCCAGGATGTGGGCCGCCAGCGCCGGCGTGCCCATGAAAACGATCTTTAGTGGGTCGGCGATTTTAGATCCGCACCGAGGAGGGGCGCACGTCGTCGGCTTTTCCCTCCTTGATTAGCTTTTTAAGTTTGCGCTTGTAGAGTTCGCGCTTGATTCGGCTGATGCGGTCGATGAAGAGCTTGCCGTCGAGATGATCGATCTCGTGCTGCAGGGCGACCGCGAGCAGCTCGTCGGCTTCTATCTCGATCTCCTTCTCGTCGGGCGTCCACGCGCGGACCAGCACGTGCGCCGCGCGCTCAACGTCGGCGGTGTAATCGATCACCGACAGGCATCCTTCTTCCCAAACGATCTTGCCCTCGGCCTCGACCACCTTGGGGTTGATCAGTTTCAGCAGACGCTTGCCGGGATTTTCGTGATCGGTGTCGAGCACGATAATCCGCTTCGACTCGCCGACCTGGGGCGCGGCGAGACCCACGCCCGGCGCGGCGTACATGGTCTGCACCATGCTGTCGATCAGCCCCTCGACATTGCCGTTGATATTTCTGACCGGCGCGGCGGGCTGCTTGAGCGTATCGTCGGGAAATTTGCGAATTTTCAGAAGTGCCATCGGTGTTTACAAATCTATCAAAGGGTTATTGGTGCGGCGAGTCCGAGCGGCGCCAGAAACGATTCGACCGCGCGGATGCATTCGGCGGGACGCTCGATTTGAAGAAAGTGTGAGGTCCCCGGGATCGCTTCGTACGGCAGGCCGAGCTCCTCGGCCATCGCGCGTCCGATCAGCGCCGGCGGCATCACTTCGTCAAGATTCGGATCGCCGCACACGAGTTTCACCGGCACCGGACAATGCGCCATCCGCATCCACAGATCGGTGTTCGAGCCGCCGGAAAAAATGTGCGCCTCGTATTCACGCGGACAGGCGAGAATCCAGTCGCCCGCCGCGCGATCGTGCCGTAGCGTCGCGCGCGCCATCAGCTCGTAAGCGTCGGGCACCCATCGCTTGAAGCGCCGGCGGAACTGCTTGGCGAGATCCATCGGATCCTTGTAGCGCTCGGGACGGCGCGCCGCGCGCGAGGCGAGCGACTCCTTGTCGGATTGCTGCAGGTTGCGCACGGGATGTCCTTCGCGCGGATAAACCGGCGGATCGAACAGCACCAGCGCGTCGAAACGCGCGCCGTACTTGAGCGCGTGCATCGCAGCCGTCACGCCGGACAGCGAATGAAACAGGCCGGCGGCCGGCTTCGCGCCAAGCTCGCGATTGATCGCGTGCCAGACCATGTCCATGTCGTCGATGAAGTTTTGCCAGGTATGGCCTTCGGCGCCATGCAGCGGATTGTGACCGTGATTGCGAAAGTCGAAGACGACGACTTCGTAGCGCTCGCGCAGCGGTCCCCAGAACGGAAAGTAGCCGTCGATCGCGAGCCCGTTGCCGTGACTGAGCACCAGCCGGGGCGCGCCCGGGATACCGTGCTGGCGGACGTGGATGGTCGCGCCGTCGTGCATCTTCACGTCGAACGCATGGCGCGCGCGCGGCACGTGATGAGTCGGGTGAGGTTCGTTGGTCTCGTTCATTTTTTCACTGCTCACAGCATTCTCACCGGATCGATATCGATCGCAAGAAATATGTCGTCGCGTTCCGCCGCCGCGGCAATCTCGGCGCGCATCGCCGCGATTGCCGCGCGCATCGGTTTCAGCTCGCGCGATTTTATCATCACCTGCCAGCGGTAGCGCTGCTTGATTCGTTCGATTGGCGCGGGCGCGGGACCAAGAACGCGAAGCCCTTCGGGGGTCGAATCCTTCGCCAGCGATTTCGCGACCGCCTCCGCCATGCGCCTGACCAGTTGCGGCTCGACGCCCTCGATTCGCACCATCGCGAGGCGCGCGAACGGCGGATACATCAGGTCGCGACGCAGCTCCAGCTCGCGGCGCATGAAGCGCGCGTAATCCTGATCCTTGGCGGCGCGGATGCTGTAGTGATTGGGCGCGAAGGTCTGGATGATGACGCGGCCGGGGCGTTCGCCGCGTCCGGCGCGTCCAGCAATCTGCGTCAGCAACTGGAAGGTGCGCTCGGCGGAGCGGAAATCGGGCATGTTCAGCGCCATGTCGGCGTTCACGACCGCGGCCAGCGTGACGCCGGGAAAATCGAAACCCTTGGTGATCATTTGCGTGCCGACCAGGATATCGATTTCGCCGGCGCGAAGCTCGGCCAGCATCCGCGCCCGCGCGCCGCGCACGCTGCTGGTGTCGGAGTCCATTCTTTCGATGCGCGCCGCCGGCATCATCTCGGCCAGGGTCTGCGTCAGGCGCTCGGTGCCGAAGCCCTGGCCCTTGAGCCCGTAGCCTTTGCATTCGGGGCAGGTGTCGGGCGCGGCGATGTGATTGCCGCAGTAGTGGCAGCGGAGCGAACGGTCGCGCAGGTGAAAGGTCATGCTGACGCTGCAGTTCGGGCACGCGATCACGTTGCCGCAAATGTGGCATTGCAGAAAATTGTGAAATCCGCGGCGATTCAGAAACACCATGCTCTGGCCGCGCGCCGCGAGATTTTCGCGCAGCGCGGCGACCAGCGTGGTCGAGAGCGGCACGGTCTCGGGAATTTCCGCCGCCTGCGATTTGGCTTCCGCGGGCGCCGCGCCATTGACGGGCCTGGCCGCCGCGAATTTGCGCGCAGCGGCGACTTCGCGCCGCATATCGACGATTTCGACCGACGCCATTGCGCGATCGTTTACCCGCCGCAACAGCCGCAGCAGCCGGTAGCGTCCGCGACGCGCATTCGCGTACGACTCGCCCGACGGCGTCGCCGAGCCGAGCACCACCGGACATTGCGAGAATCCCGCCAGCGCGACCGCGAGATCGCGCGCGTGATAGTAGATGCCTTCCTCGCTTTTGTACGACGGGTCGTGCTCCTCATCGACGACGATCAAACCGATGTCGTGCATCGGCGCGAAGATCACCGAGCGCGGACCGATCATCACTCGCGCCTGCCCGCCGAGCGCGGCCATCCAGCTCGCCCATCGCTCGGTCACGCTCTGCGCACTGTGCGCGATACCGACCCTCGAGCCGAAGCGCGCGCGGAACGAGCGCACGATTTCGTCGGCCAGCGCGATTTCGGGCACCATGATCAAAACGTTGCGCCCGGCCGCGAGCGCTCGCGCGGCGAGATTCAGGTAAATTTCGGTCTTGCCGCTGGCGGTGACGCCCCACAGCAGAAACGCTTCGTAGCGGCGATGCTCGAGAGCCGGCGAGATCGCATCGAGCGCGACTTGTTGCTCGTCGGTGAGATCGAACTCCGATGCAGCGCCGCTGTGAGCTGCCGCCGGCGCCGCGTCGAGCGCGATCAAGCCGCGACCCGCGAGGCTCTTCAGCACCGCGCTCGCACCTTCGATTGCAGTCTTGAGGTCCTCGACCCGCACGCCCGCGCCGCCCGCGCCCGCGATCGCGCTCAACACTTCGCGTTGCCTGGGGCCGCGAACATTCTCAACGCTTGCGCCGGCAATGATTCGCGCGATTAAATCCTTGGTCTCGCGATGCCTTCCAGTGGTGGCGGCGCGTCGCTCGAGGATGCCGTCGGCGACGAAGCGTGCAATCGTCGCTCGCACTTCGCTCGGCGGACCGATTTTCTCGAGCTGGCGCGTCGTTGCCGCGCGCTTCGCGATTGCTTCGACAATCGATCGCTCGACTCGCGTGAACGCCGCGCGCGCCAGCGCATCCGGCGGCGTCGCGAGCGTGTATGCCGTCCGCGACTCGACCCGCGCGACCGCCGGAATCACGCTGCGGTACGCGTCGGCAATCGAAACCATGTAGTACGACGCCAGGAACTCCATCAGTTGCAGATGCGCACGATCGAACAGCGGCTGCGGCTCGAGCACTTCGAGGATGGGCTTCAGCTCGCCGGTCGAAAGCCGTTCGCCGAGCTCGGTGACGACGCCGGTGACTTTGCGCGAGCGCAGCGGCGCGAGCACGCGATGCCCCGGCTGGATGAGGCCGTCGAGCGCGGGCGGAATCGAATAGGTCAGCGTCTCGAATCCGCGCGTCGCCCCGACGATCACTATGTTGGCTTGCATTTCTATGGTCTCTGCGGATGCAACTTACACCGTGCACGCTCGATGCGGCGAGTCACCGCGCCATTTTGACCGAACTGCCGGCCGCTTTCGCGGGGGCGTCCAATCCGCTTAAATCTGGTCATGATGCTCCGCTTCCTGACTGCCGGTGAATCGCACGGCCCCGAACTGGTCGCGACGGTCGAAGGCGTGCCCGCCGGCTTCGATATCGACGTTGCCGCGGTCAACGCCGAACTTGCGCGCCGCCAGAAAGGCTACGGCCGCGGCGGCCGCATGCTGATCGAGAAGGACGAGGCACGGCCGGTTTCGGGCATCCGCTTCGGCAAATCGATCGGCAGTCCGATCACTTTCATCATCGAGAATCGCGACTTCAAGAATTGGGTGAAGAAGATGTCCGCCGATCCCAACGATCGCGGCGCGGCGGAAGTCGTCACGCGCGCACGGCCGGGGCACGCCGACCTTGCGGGCGTGCTCAAATACAATCTCGAGGATATTCGCGACGTGCTCGAGCGGGCGTCGGCGCGCGAGACCACTGCGCGCGTGGCGATCGGCGGGCTCGCGAAGCAGATTCTTTCGCCGTTTGGAATCGACGTGCTCGGCTACGTCGCGAGCATCGGGGCGACCGAAGCGAAGACTCATCCCGAGTTGAGCATCGCCGAGCTGCGCCGGATCACCGAAGCGTCGCAAGTGCGCGTCGCCGACCCCGAGGCCGAAAGCAAAATCATCGCGGAAATCGACGCCTGCAAAAAGACCGGCGACACGCTCGGCGGCATCGTCGAGGTGGTCGCGACCGGATTGCCGGTCGGGCTCGGCAGCCACGTGCAATGGGATCGCAAGCTCGACGGACGGCTCGCGTTCGCGCTGCTCAGCCTGCAGGCCGCCAAGGGCGTCGAGCTTGGGCTGGGATTCACCGCGGGCCGGATTCGCGGTTCCGAGCTGCATGACGAAATCGGCTACGACGCGGCGGGTCATCGCTTCACGCGCCATTCGAACAATTCGGGCGGCACCGAGGGCGGCATGAGCACGGGCGAGCCGCTGCGGGTGCGGGTCGCGTTCAAGCCGCTATCGACGCTGATGCGGCCGCTGCGATCGGTCGATATCAAGACCAAGGCGGAGGCCGTCGGCGCGATCGAGCGATCGGACGTATGCGCGATTCCAGCTGCCGCCGTTATCGCGGAGTCGGTGGTCGCGTTTGAGCTGGCGGCGGCGTTCCTGGAAAAATTCGGCGGCGATTCGCTGACCGAGATCACGCGCAACTTCAAAGGCTTCCTCGAACAGGTCCGCAACTACTGATACGGCGCGCGCACGATGCGCGCCGCGACAACGCAAATGACGCCCAAACTGATCCTCACCGGATTCATGGCCACCGGGAAAAGCTCGGTCGGCCCGATCGTCGCGCGCCGGCTCGGATGGGAATTCGTGGACGTCGATCAGGTCATCGTCGCGCGCGCCGGCAAACCAATCGCGCAAATCTTCGCCGACCACGGCGAGGCGCACTTCCGCCGCCTCGAGCGCGAAGCGGTCGCGCATCTGGCCGGCGATCGCCGCCGATGCCCTCATTGCCACGGGCCATTTCCCGAAGTGATCTCGACCGGAGGCGGCGTGCTGGTCGATGAATCGAATTGCGCGGCGCTCAAGCGGGTCGGCGTGATCGTATGCCTGACGGCGCGCCCGGAGGTGGTCGCGGCGCGGGTCGAACGATCGAAGGCGAAGCGGCCGAAACTGACCGAGGGCGGCAAACCAACTGTGGCGCGAGTCAAGGAGCTGATGGCCGAGCGGGCCGCCGCTTACGCGCGCGCCGACGTCGCGGTTGACAGCTCCGATCTCACGGTCGAGCAACTGGCCGACCACGTTATCGGCGCCTTCGGCGCGCATGCCGCGCGACGAGTTCTGCCGCCGGCATAGCAATGCACACCATCCGCATAGAACTCGGGCCCGCGTCGCATGACGCTCACGTCGGCGCGGACCTCCTTGGCCGGCTCGGCGAACTCGCGCGCGCGGCCGGAGTGAAGCCGGGCATTTGCGCCGTCGTCACCGACGCGACGGTCGAAAAGCTTTACGCCGCGCGCGTCCATGAAGCCCTTGGCAAAAGTGGTTTCGCTCCGGTGGTGATTTCGGTGCCGCCCGGCGAAGCTTCCAAATCTCTCGCGGCGCTCGAGTCGCTGTACGATCGCATGACCGCGGCGGGGCTTGATCGCAACAGCGCGGTGTTTGCGCTCGGCGGCGGCGTCGTCGGCGATCTCGCGGGATTTGCGGCGGCGACGTTTTTGCGCGGCGTGCCGCTGGTGCAAGTGCCGACCACGGTGGTCGCACAAGTTGATTCGGCGCTCGGCGGCAAGACTGCGATCAACCATCGTCACGCCAAAAACCTGATTGGTGCGTTTTACCAACCGCGGCTCATCGTCGCCGACGTGACCACGCTCGCCACTTTACCCGACCGCGAGTTTCGCGAGGGCCTGGCCGAAGTGATCAAGTACGGCGCAATCATGGACGCGCCGATGATCGCGGACCTCGAACGCGACCTCGACGCGATCCTTGCGCGGCGGACCGATCTCCTCGAACAAGTGGTGACGCGATCGCTGTCGCACAAAGCGGCCGTCGTCGGCGCCGACGAGCGCGAAGGCGGCCTGCGCAAAACTCTGAATTTCGGCCACACCATCGGCCACGCGATCGAAGCGAGCGCCGGCTACGGCAGCTATTTTCACGGCGAGGCGGTTGCAATCGGAATGGTGGCGGCGGCGCGTCTATCAAGCGAGTACGCCGGCTTTTCGGCTGACGAAGCGTCGCGGCTGGTGCGCCTGCTTGAACGCGTCGGTCTGCCGACCGCGATGCCTGCCGGATGGCGCAGCGACAAGTTCGTTCGCGCGCTCGGCCTGGACAAGAAACGCGCTGCGGGCGCGGTTGAATTCGTGCTGCTCGATTGTCTTGGTCATTCCTTGACAAGAAGTCTTTCATTTGATGACATTCTGTCGCGCTTGATTTAGAGTCTCCGCGCGAATTCCTGGAGAAACTGAGAAAGCAATGACTTATTGTGTTCTCCATGTGACATATTGTCGCGATACTTCAGGTGCTCTGCTTGGCGTATCTACAATGCGCTTAGTATGTACTAAGTAGCGCACGCGGGGATCTTTCAACCCGTACATCGTCAAAGGTCTAGAGAGGCGGGGTAAACGCGCGTTACGCGAAGGAGTCACATGGATCGATTCAAGGAGATGGAGAGCAAGGTCCTGACCGTGCAGGAAGTGTCTAGCTATCTGCGGGTACACCCGTCCACCATCTACAGGATGCTTAAGAAGAATCTGTTGCCTGCTTTCCGTGTTGGCAGCGACTGGCGCTTCACTATCGAGGCAATCGACAAATGGCGTGCCTCGGTGGAATCGGGCAATCCCGCGAACGACAACAGCTGAGATGGAATTGTTCGGAATCCCGGCTGGAGGAAAATTCGCGCCGGTTCGCTAGTCCTGGCAACACCGGCGCGAACCTTCTACCAGAAGCGCGCGGTTCTCGACCTTCCGTGCGCCCGCCGCTTCAGCGGTTGACGGACTGATCCGGCTTGGACTCGTCGTCGCGGGCAAAGAACGTCGAGAGTACGATCAGCGCAACGCCGACCGTGATGGCGCTGTCGGCGACGTTGAAGATCGGGTAGTTCAGGTCGTAGTAGTGCGCGCGCATGAAGTCGATTACCTGCCCGCCGCGAAAAGCGCGATCGATCAGGTTGCCGGTCGCACCGCCCATGACCAGCGCAAACGCTACCGAACTGACCGACACGCGCGCCGAACGAACTATCAAAACCGCAAGAACGATTATCGCCGAACAGGACATCGACAGCAGAAACGCTCGGCGAACCCACGGCGGCGCGCCCGCCAGCATGCTGAACGCGGCGCCTGGATTCAGCGTATAGGTAACGTCCAGGTAGTTGGGAATCAGCGCGATACTCTCGTACAGCGCCATGTGCGATCGCACGAACAGCTTGCTTGCCTGGTCGAGCAGAATGATCGGAAGCGTGATCGCGCCGAACAAAAATAGAAACGGCTTGCGCGGCGGCGCTCCGCTAAATTCCTTCCCCTCGCCGCGACCCTCGAGCACGTTGGGCAGCGCTTTCGCGCTCGATTGCTCCGCCATCGGCTACGCTCCCACCACCGCGCGGCAGCGCGCGTCGAGCGTCTCGCCGCCACGGTCATCGAAGTACTTCCAGCATCGCGCGCACTTCGCGCCCGACGCGTGACGGCCGACCAGGGTGATCGTGGGATTTGCGGCGGCGCGCGCGAACGTTCCATCGTCGGCGTAATCCTCGCGGCCGCCGGCCTGCCGTCGAATCTCGGCCGCCTCCGCGTCATTGAGGATTGCGACCTCGGACACGATGAACAGGTCCTTCAGCTCTTCGCGATATCGCTTGAGCGTGTCGCCCAGTCCGCTGTCAGAGCCACCGTCAGCGCCAAGGCTGATTGCGGCATCGAGCGGCGCGCCGATCGTCCCCGACTTGCGCATCGCTTCGAGCAATTTGAGCGCCTCGTCGCGAACCTTCAGCAGCCGCTCCCATCGCGTCTCCAATTCTTCATCGCGCCATGAGGGATTCGCCGGATGCATTGTCGTCAGGTGCACGCTCTCGAGTTTCTTGCCCGGCAAATACGCATAGACTTCCTCGGCCGTGAACGGAATCAGCGGCGCGAGCATCCTGACCAGCGCGTCGAGGATGTAGAACAGCGCGGTCTGCGCCGAGCGCCGCTCGATTGATTTCTCCGCCGCACAATAGAGCCGGTCTCGCGCTACATCTATATAGAGCGAGCTCAGATCGACGACGATAAAATTCTGCATCACCTGGAACGCGGTCTGAAACTCGAACGCTTCGTAAGCGCGCCGCACTTCGCGCTTGAGCTTCTCCGTGCGCGCCAGGATGAACCGATCGAATTCGAGCATGTCCTTCAATTCAACCGCATCGCGCGCCGGGTCGAAGTCGGCGAGATTGCCGAGCACGAATTTGCAGGTGTTGCGAATCTTTCGGTACGCCTCGGACACCGCGGTGAAAATCGTCTGGCTGAGCGTGATGTCGGCGGTGTAGTCGAGCGACGCGTACACCAGCCGCAGCACGTCGGCGCCCATCCGTCGGACCGCATCGACAGCATCCTCCGAGTTGCCGAGCGACTTGGACATCTTGCGGCCCTTCTCATCGACCGTCAGCCCGTGGCTGATAATGCTTTTGAACGGCGCCGTGCCGCGATCCGATACCGCGCAGAACAGCGACGAGCTGAACCATCCGCGCGCCTGCTCGACCGCCTCGAGATACGCATCGGCCGGCCATTTCAGCTCCGGCCGCATCGCCAGCACCGCGGCTTGCGACGAGCCCGAATCGAACCACACGTCGAGGATGTCTTCCTGCTTGACGAAGATCGTGCCGCCGCACTTGGCGCATTTGACGTCGGGAGCGACAAAGTCCGCCGCCGGCCGGCTGTACCAGGCGTCGGAGCCTTCGCGCGCGAAAATCTCCTCGACCCGATCCATCGTCGCCAGCAGTGGCGCGACCTCGTCGCATTCGGCGCATCTGACCGCGGGAATCGGCACGCCCCACGCGCGCTGGCGCGAGATGGTCCAGTCGGGGCGCGTCTCGGTCATGTTGCGAATCCGATCGCGCGACCATGCGGGATACCACTTCACGCTGTCGATCGCGTCGATCACCTTGCCGCGCAATCCGTGATGATCGACGCTCACGAACCACTGCTCGGTCGCAAGAAAAATCAGCGGATTGTGGCATCGCCAGCAATGCGGATAGCTGTGCGGGAATTTCTGCGAATGCAGCAGCGCGCCGACGGTGCGCAGTTTTTCGACGATCGAATTGTTCGCCTTGAAGACGTTCTGCCCTTGCCACTCGCCGCCGTCTCGCGTGAACACGCCGCTGCCATCGACCGGCACGAACGGCGTCAGTCCATAGGCACTGCTAACCACGAAGTCCTCGTAGCCATGGCCGGGCGCGGTATGCACCAGTCCGGTGCCGGCGTCGGCAGTGACGTGCTCGGCGTACATCAGCTTCACGTCGCGCGGCAGAAACGGATGCCGGAAAACATCCTGGCCGTCGATCGCTTTGAGCGCCGCGCGGTCGAGCGCGATTCGTTTCTCGACTGTGAGCCCGGTTTCCTTCTCGACGCTGTCCGCCAAGCGCGCCGCCACCACGTAGTAATGATCGCCGGCTTTCAGCGCGACGTAATCGAAAGTTTCGTTCAGTGAGATTCCGAGATTCGCCGGCAGCGTCCACGGCGTCGTCGTCCAGATTACCGCCGCGAACTTGCCACTCTTGTGCGCGGCTGCAAGCTCGGCGCGGTCGTTGGCTCCCGCAGCCAGCGCGCCCGCATCACGGAGATTCGAGTTGAACGGGAACGCGACGTAAATCGAGGGCGAAACGTGATCTTTGTACTCGACCTCGGCCTCCGCCAGCGCCGAGCGGCAGTCGAAACACCAATGCACCGGGCGCAGGCCGCGATAGACGTAGCCGTTCTCGACCATCTTGCGCAGCACGCGGATTTCCGCCGCGTCGTACTCCGGCGCCATCGTCAGATACGGCTTGAACCAATCGCCGATACATCCGAGGCGCCGAAAATCGGAGCGTTGCAAATCGACCCACTTCTCGGCTTCAGCGCGGCACAGCTTGCGCAGTTCGAGTTTGGAGGTCGTGCGCGCCTTGTCGCCGCCGAGGTCGCGCGAGACCTTGTACTCGATCGGCATGCCGTGACAGTCCCATCCCGGCACGAACGGCGTGCGAAATCCCAGCATCGAGCGCGAGCGCACGACGAAGTCCTTGAGAATTTTGTTGAGCGCGGTCCCGAGATGCACACGCCCGTTGGCATACGGCGGCCCGTCGTGCAGCACCCACGACTCCGCAGTTTTACGCACCTCCATCAGGCGTGCGTAGAGGTCGATCTGGTCCCAATGCTTGAGCATCTCCGGCTCCCGCTTGGGCAGATTCGCCTTCATCGGAAAGTCAGTCTTGGGAAGTTTCAGGGTAGATTTGTAATCGATCTCAGCCACTCGTTTTTCCAGTATTAAGATGCGTCCGATCAGATTAACGCACGCGGCGTAGCTTCGCGAGTATCGAGCGCTCAATTCACTTTCGCTGCCTCCAGGTATCTAAGGATCTTCTCGAGCCTTTCGACCGTGGTCGAAATCTCCAGCAAGGCCTGCTGCTCCTCAAGTTGAATATCCAGATGACGGGCGACCCTGTAAGAAAGGATCGAAGGATTTTCAACCTCCATCCCATTCGTGACTATCGGTATGACTCTCTTCCTGCGGATTGCGTAGCGAGGGACCGCGTAGAACACGGAGGAAATAAGCACTGGGTCGCGGCCGGACCGGTCCGCGGTCTCTTTGATCTCTTTCACATCAGCCTTTAGAAAGCTCTGATCGAACACAAACCGAGTGACTCTCGCGCGCCTCCTGCCTTCGACCATGATTTTCGCCGTGCCGTCCGGAAGGCGATCGCGTTCGACAATGACTCCCAAGGTGCCGACCTCGTACATGTCGGTGGGAGAAGGCTCGACGACCATCGCGTCGCGCTGAGCTATCAGCAGAATCGGAGAGCCTGCGGCGACGGCGTCGATCGCGTTTACGGATTTCTGTCGCCCCACGTAGATCGGATACACCTCATGTGGAAAAGCGACCAACCCGCGCAACGGAATCACAGGTACGAACTGTGATGCGACCGCGCGCATCAGATCAGCCCAGTTCCGATAGCCGTACTCGATTGCGAGCCGGCGCTGCGCGGCGGCCAGTTGCAAGCCCTCCTGCGAGGCGAGTCGCTTGGCCTGTTTGCGGAGATTTTCCTCGGACGGATTGTTCGGCAGCCGCTTGCGCGGCCCCTGCGACGTAGTCATAGCAAACCCCTTCCTTCAGCCCGGCGTCCGCTAACGGGCAGGAAAAGGTTTATGTTGGTCGAGCAAGCAGGGTGGGCTTGGCCCTCTCCGCGGACGGGTGGCCGCCTTTACGGCCAACTGGAATCCTAGATCGCATTCGGCCGCAACGCAATTCCTCTACGGTGGCTCGCATTCCGGCGGTTATGTTACATGGGCCTGATGAAAAATCCTGCCAAGAGACCGCAGTTCATCGTCGCGGCGGCGTCATGTCCCGAGACCAGCCACAAATATCCCAACAGCGACGAATACACCGGCCATCAACGGAGTATCGGGAGATACGCGGGACTGATGAAGATCGGCGTGAACCTGATGCGGCTTTCGCCGGGAGAGCGAAGTTCATGGCCTCATGCCGAGGCGAAGGAGGAGGAGTTCGTGTACGTTCTCGAGGGCGAGGTTGACGCCTGGATCGACGGCCATATTCACCCGATGCAGCCGGGCGATATTGCGGCCTTTCCTTCGGGGACCGGCATCTGCCATTGCTTCATCAACAACAGCGAGCATGACGCCATCCTGCTCATTGGAGGCGAGGCGTCGAAGCGCGACAATCGGATCTACTATCCGCTCCATCCTCAACGCCGCGATGACCTGCCGTCGAGCGAATGGTGGGATGAAGTTCCGAAACACCGCCTGGGACCGCATGACGGGATGCCCGACGCGCTGCGACGACGCAAACCTAAGCCCTAACAGAATAATCGCCTGCGCGGCGGGCGGCAGGGGTGACCCCTGCACCCAGTGAGAAAGTGAAAAACGCAAAGTTGCGCGAGGCGCGCTACTTTACTCTCAGGGGCGGCACGATGGCCGAAGTTGGAGCGTTTGAATCCGGCGGCGAGCCTCCATATCATTTCTCGCGAATCATCTAATTCCATTTTCAAAGAAAAAATTTATGGGCCTTAGAAAAGTGACTATGTTCGACAAGCAAGGGACCACCCTCGTGCCCGTGGATGAGGACGGTCAGGCGAAACCGGCGGTGATGGGTGTGCGATGGGTCAACGCCGAAACCTTCGAGACGATTCGCGTCGTTGGCGGCAAGCGCACCGGCCCGAAAAACGAAGTGCTGATGGAAGTTGCGCCAACGCTTGATACCGGCGCGTTCGCAATCGAGGATTTGCCGCCGCCCAAGGTCAAGGAAGAGCTCAAGGAGCTCGAAGTGCCGGCCACGCCGAAGTCGGCGGCGAAGCCGTGACCGAGTCCGGCGCGGGCGCGCTCGCGGGCCTGCGCGTGCTCGATCTCACCGGTCATCGCGCACAATTCTGCGCGCGAATCCTTGGCGACATGGGCGCCGACGTCATCAAGGTCGAGCCAGTCGCCGGCGACGACGCGCGCTCCATCGGCCCCTTCCTCGACGACCTGCCGCATCGCGACCGCAGCTTGTTTTTCTGGTTCTACAATCTGAACAAGCGATCGCTGACGCTCGACCTCAAGCATTCGCGCGGCGCCGATATTTTCATGCAACTCGTCGGCAGCGCCGACGTCGTGATCGAGAGCTTCGCTGCCGGCACGCTCGACCAGCTCGGACTCGGCTGGGAGATTCTCCATCGCGAGAATCCCGCGCTCGTGCTGTGCTCGATTGCGCCGTTCGGCCAGACCGGCCCGTATCGCGACTTCACCGCCGACGACACCGTGCTGAGCGCGCTCGGCGGGATGCTCTACGTCAACGGCTTCCCGAACCACGCGCCGGTGCGTCCGCTGGGACTGCAGGCTTATCACTCGTCGGCGTACTTCGGCGCGATCGCAATCATGCTCGCGCTGCTCGCGCGCGACAGTACCGCCGAGGGTCAGTGGATCGATCTCAGCATGCAGGAGGCGACCGCGGCGGCCGTCGAGCACGTCGCCGGCGGATACTTCGAGCGCAACGAGGCCGAGCCGCGCCGCGGCACTCTGCATTGGAGCCGGTTTTTTCGCGTCGGCAAATGCCGCGACGGTTACATCATGCATTGCACGCTCGGCGACTGGACCTCGCTAATCGAATGGGTCAAGTCCGACGGCAAGGCGGCCGATCTCGACGACCCCAATTACCAGCAGCCGATGTATCGCTACCTGATGGCCGAGCATGTGTTCGAAGTGCTCGACGATTGGGTCAAGGACTATCCGCGCGACGAGCTGCTCGAACGCGCGCAGCTTTTGCGCCAGCCCTACGCGACCGTGCGTCCGCCCGAGGCGCTGTTCGACGACGAGCAGCTTATCGAGCGCGGCTACTTCGCCGAGGTCGAGCATCCCGAGCTCGGCCGCCGTTTCCGCTACCCCGGCGCGCCATATCTTTTCAACGGCACGCCGTGGCGCGTCACGCGGCGCCCGCCGCTGGTCGGCGAGCACACCGGCGAGATTCTCCGCGACGAGCTCGCGATGGCTCCTGAAGCGATCGCCGTGCTCGCCGCCGAAGGAGTGATCTGATCATGTGTGCGATGCCGCTCGACGGCGTGCGCGTCCTCGACTTTACCTGGGTCGTGGCCGGGCCGGTCGCGACGCGGATTCTCGGCGACCACGGCGCGCAAGTCGTCAAGGTCGAGCGCAAGGACCCGCCGCCGATGGGCAATCGCAAGCTCGGACTTCAATGCGACCTGCATCGCAGCAAACTTTCGGTCGCGCTCAACATGAATCATCCGCGCGGCGTCGAGCTCGCGCGACGCCTCGCCGCGATGAGCGACATCGTGATGGATAATTTTTCCGCGCGCGTGATGCGCAGTTGGGGGATGGACTACGCAAGTCTCACCGCGGTGAAGCCCGACATCATTTGTATAAGTATGTCCGGCCTCGGCCACACCGGCCCGCGCTCGAGCTACGTCAGCTACGGCCCGACGCTGCAGGCGCTCACGGGATACACGCAGTTGATGGCCGAGCCCGACGGCACGCCGGCCGGCTACGGCTATTCGTACGCCGACATGTGCGGCGGCTACTCGGGCGCGCTCGCGGCGCTGGTCGCATTGTGGAATCGACGCCGCACCGGCAAAGGCCAGTTCGTCGATCTGTCGCAGTTCGAGGCAGTCGCGAGCGTGATCGGACCCGCGCTGCTCGACATCTCGGTAAACGGCCGGACCCAGTTTGCGCCCGGCTACAAATCACAGGAAGGTCCGAGTGCGCCGCACGGCGTTTACCGATGCAAGCCGCTGGACGGCGACGACGACCGATGGGTCGCGATCAGCGTCGGCACGGGTCCAGAATGGCGTCGATTCGTCACCGCAATCGGCTCTCCCGAGTGGGCCAGCGACACAAAGTTCCGCACGCTCTATATGAGGATGCAACACAGCGCCGAGCTCGATGCCAACGTCTCACGATGGACCATTGAGCACAGTACTGAAGATGCGATGGCGATACTGCAGCGCGCGGGTATCGCAGCCGGCGTCGTCGAAAACGGCATCGACCTGTGTGCGCGCGATCCGCAACTGAAGGAGCGCGGCTTCTGGCCGGCAGTCTCGACCGCAAAGGGCCCGCCGACGCACGTCACAGGAATCCCGTTCAAACTTTCCGGCGGCTCAGGAAAAGTTACCAGGATCGCCCCCGAAGTCGGCGAAGATTTCGACTACGTCCTGGGCGAGCTACTAGGCCTCCGCAAATCGCAGCGCGACGAACTAGTCGCCGAAGGCGCCGTCTGGCCCTGACATTTGCACAGAGTTGAAATTCTGAATTGCCTCCCCCGTTCGTGGGGGGAGGCCGACGCTCGTCTTCGAGCGGCGGGTGGAGGACCTTTGATTCTGAATTTCGCGATACGAGCAGAGTTTGCCGCGCAACAGTCATCCGCGCGGCAAATCGTCCTCCACCCTAACCCTCCTCCCACTTTGGAGGAGGGAATCGGAACGGGGGATCGGTCAAACTACGCGGCGGCTTGGATTTGCGATAGTTCCGGCTTTGAGGTTGCCAGTGCGAGCACTGCGCGATAGCCCGGTTGGGTTTCCATGCGCGGGGCGTAGCCTTTTGCCAGCAGGATTTCGTGGGCGCGCGGGAGGTTGTAGCACGGGACTGCCATCAGCAGGTGATGCTCAAGGTGGTAGTTGACGAAGTACGGGGCGACGAACGCGCGCATCAGCCAGTTGGCGTGCGTCGTGCGCGTGTTGCGCATTGGGTCGTCGTTGTCAGGGGTCATCGAATGCTCGGCGATGCTTCGAATGCGCACGACCAGCTCGTGGAACGTCATGTATGGGAACACCCACAGCGCGGGGAACAGCCACCAGTGTCCAGTCGCCGCGAGTATCGCGAAAATAATCGTGTTGGTGACGATTGCGCCGTGCAGCCGCTTCCATCCCATCGCGAGCCGCTGCGCGGCCGGCATGTCGGGGTTCCCGAAGGCGCGCCGAATCAGCGCGGCCTTCTGTTTGTATGCGGTCTGCCCGGTGAGATCGCGAATTACCTTGCGCCGCATGCTGCTGCGCGTGATCGGAAACGGCGCCGTCAGCCCGAGGTCGGGATCGTTTTTCTGCTGCGTGAAGCGATGGTGCCCGGCGACGTGGTAGGGGCGGTACGCGTACATGTCGCCGAACAGCGCGTAGTCTGTCAGCCAGGTGCCGGCAAAGTCGTTCAGCTTCATGTTGCTGAACAGCAGGCCGTGCGACGCGTCATGCGAGAGAATCGCGAGCCCCAATTGGCGCGCGCCGATTATCAAGGTCGCGGCGATAAACGTCAGCGGATTCGGCCACCATGCGAACAGCGCCATCGCCCCGAAGATCACCGCCCACGCATGAAAGATCATCCACGCCGCGCGCCACTGCGACTTGCGCTTGAGCATCAGCAGTTCGTCGTCGGAGAAAACGCTACGCGCCTGGAACATGATTCATCTCCGTCACGGATTGGTATATAACAGGGAATGGCAATGGTTGCAAATCCTCGTTATGCGCCGCGGCACCTCACCGCGCGCGAGCTGGTGATCGACTTCCTGTCGAACCGCTATCCGCGCGAGATGTCGGTGCAGGAAATCGCGGGCGTCGGGATTGCGCTGGGCTTCTCGGAGCAGAGCTTGCGGATGGCGCTGACGAGGCTGGTCGAGCAATCGGTCGCCGCCAACACCGGCCGCGGACGCTATCGCTTGAGTCCCTCGGGCGAGGCGATGCGCGACGAAGTGCGCAAGTGGCGCAACCTCGACGACCTCGCCAGGCCGTGGTCGCGCGCATGGATCGGAGTCTTCGACGCGGGCGTGCCGCGCAGCGATCGCGCCGCGCTACGCCGTCACGAACGCGCGATGCGTCTGCGCGGGTTTCGCGAACTTCAAGGCGGTCTGTGGATCCGTCCCGACAATCTGCGCAACTCCGTAGCCGAGCTGCGCGATCATCTGCGCGCGCTCGGCCTTCATCCTGATGCGCTGGTCGCCGGCTTGAGCGATCTCGATGACGATACTTGCGCGAATGCGACCAGCCTGTGGGACACGGCCGCGATGCTTGCGACCTATCGCGCGCTGACCGCGGAATTGCTCGCGAGCATGGGCAAGCTTGCGCGCCTGCCATTGGACGCCGCCGCCGCGGAGTCGATGGTGCTGGGCCGCGACGTGATTCGGCACATCAATCTCGATCCCGCGCTGCCCGAAGAGCTGATGCCGAATCGCGCACTCGCGACGCTGGTCCGCACGATGGCCGACTACGATCAACAGGCGCGCCAAATATGGCGCCGCTTCATGCGGACGCACGCCGCGCGCGACTGATCGGCGATCTTCCTGTTACCCAGGTAACAATGTCCTCCATGTAACACTCATCGCTCGCGGCCGTTCGTTGCGCTAGTGTCAACTGGCTGTTAGCACGGAAGGCGGTTTTTGCACGCAAGCGTAATATCAAGCGCGCTGGTTGGGGTTGACGCGTTCCCAGTCGAAGTCGAAATTGACATCGGCGCCGGAGTTCCGCCGCATCGGTTGGTCGGCCTGGCCGAGGGTGCGGTCAAGGAGGCGCTCGATCGGGTCAAGTCGGCGCTCAAAAATTCCGGTTTCGATTTTCCGACGCGCAAGATGACGATCAATCTCGCGCCCGCCGACACGCGCAAGGAGGGCTCGGCCTTCGACCTGCCGCTCGCGCTCGGAATTCTCGCCGCGCAGAACGTGTTGAAGGATCGCGCGCGCCTGCGCGGCTACCTTATCCTCGGCGAACTCGCGCTCGACGGGCGTATCAAGGGTATCAAGGGCGCGCTGCCGACCGCGTTGCTCGCGCGATCCTCCAAGTTCGAGGGCGTGATGCTGCCGCGTGAGAATGCGTCGGAAGCCGCGGTAGTGGGCGAGGGCACCGCGGTGCTCGGGGTCGAGAGTCTGCGCGAGGCGTTCGAGTTTTTCGAGGGTCTGCGTCCGCTGCAATCGATTCCGGTCGATCTCACCGCGGCGTTTGGCGATGCCAACGTTTACGACGTTGATTTCAGCGAGGTCAAAGGACAGGAGCAGGCCAAGCGGGCGCTCGAAGTCGCGGCGGCCGGCGGTCACAACGTCCTGATGATCGGGCCGCCTGGATCGGGCAAGACGATGCTCGCCAAGCGCCTCCCTTCGATTCTGCCCACGATGACCTTCGAGGAGGCGATCGAGACCACCAAGGTGCACTCCGTGATGGGCCTGCTCGACGGCCGCGCGCTGATCACCACGCGCCCCTTCCGCTCGCCGCATCACACGATCTCCGACGCGGGACTGATCGGCGGCGGCTCGATTCCGCGGCCCGGCGAGGTCAGCCTTGCGCATCACGGCGTCCTGTTCCTCGACGAGTTGCCCGAGTTCCGCAAGAACGTGCTCGAAGTCCTGCGCCAGCCGCTCGAGGACGCGCGCATCACGATTTCGCGCGTGATGGGCACGCTTACCTTCCCCGCCTCGGTGATGCTGGTGGCTGCGATGAACCCGTGCCCGTGCGGCTTTTACACCGACCCGCAACATGAGTGCTCATGCTCGCCGATCGCGATTCAGCGCTATCGCTCGCGCATCTCGGGGCCGCTGCTCGATCGCATCGACATCCATATCGAAGTGCCGGCGGTGAAGTACAAGGACCTGACCGACCGCGTCGCGCGCGAGCCGTCGGTTGCCATTCGCGAGCGCGTCAATCGCGCGCGCGAGGCGCAGCTCGCGCGCTTCAAGGGGATGCCGTTTTTCTGCAACGCACAGATGCGCGCGAGCGACCTCCGGCTGCATTGTCAAATCGAGGCGGGCGGCGAGCGCCTGCTCGAGCTCGCGATCAACCGCCTCGGGCTGAGTGCGCGCGCCTACACCCGCATCCTGAAAGTCTCGCGCACGATTGCCGATCTCGACGGCGCCGCCGCCATCGCCGCCCATCACGTCAGCGAGGCGATTCAGTATCGATCGCTCGACCGCGCCGCGCCCTGAACCAACCCGCGGTGGGTTTCACTTAAGTCGGGCCCGGCGCTTCGTAAGCCATGTAGCGCGAGATCTTCCAGCTTCCGTCCGACTGACGGCGGAATATATCCATCCCGGGTTCGCGCGTGCTCTGTTCCGCGCCGCCGCCGCCCTTCGATCGCAGCGTCAGCGTCCACACCAGCCTGACGACGGCCAGGTCGCCTGAGACCAGGATTTCCTTGATCTCCAGGTCGTAGTGATAGCTCTTGTCCGGGTCGCTCAGCGCCATCTGCAAGTTGGCGCACAGAGAAGTGTAGGTATCTTCCGGCTGCCCGCGAAAATCTGAAATCAAATCGGGCGCAAACAGCGCGCAAACCTGCGACGCATCGCCCGCATTGAAATCCAGCTTCCACTTTTCCAGCGCGACCCGGATCTGATTCTGCGCAGTCGCGGCCGAATCCTCCGCCGACGCGCGCGGCGCGAACATCATTATCAACATCGCGATCACCGCCGCAGCGATTGCGCCAATCCGTCGGGCTCTCGTTGCTCTCATACCCACGATTTCTCCCTTATCCCCTATAGACATGCAATTCGCGCGGACCTTGCGCGCCGCCGATTTCGCGAGTGGGGCCAAATTGTCTATCCTGTCTGCGCGGGCATCAAGGTGAGCGAAGCGCCGGCAGAATTCGTCGCACAGTACGCTCTCGCGCTGGCGCGCCTGTGCAAACGCGCGCGCGCCGCGCGATGGAAGGTGAGCGACGAATCCGTTCGCGATGCTGCTTATCGCGGCGCGCGCGCGGCCGGCGTACTCGATCGCGGCGGCGTCGAACCTTTCATCGAATCGCTCCACGCTGAAGACCTGGGCCTCGCGCTCGCGTGCCAGGCGGGAGCAGCGCCGCCGTGGGAGCATTTCATCACCAGCTTCCGGCCGGCCCTCTACGCGTCGGCGCGTGCGATTTGCAGCGACGATGTGCGCGGCCGCGAGCTGGCGGATTCGATTTGGGCCGAAATGTACGGAATGGAAGTTCGCGACGGCCGGCGCCGCTCGATCCTCAGCTACTTTCACGGCCGCAGCTCGCTGATGACCTGGATGCGCGCGGTGCTCGCTCAGCGCCACGTCGATTATATCCGCTCCCAGAGCCGTCTCGCGCCACTCGATGATCATCTTGAGCGGGTGGTAGATTCCGCTGACGATCACGGTGATACCTCCCGCTCCGATCGCGCGCGGCACGTGGCGATGCTCGGCAAGGCGCTCGACGGTGCGCTCAAGGCGCTCGCGCCGCGGGACCGGATGCGGATGGCCTACTACTACCGGCACGATTTGTCGCTCAAGCAGATCGGCCGCGTGATGGACGAGCATGAATCCACGGTGTCGCGCGGGCTGGCGCGCACGCGCGACCACCTCAAACTCGCGATCGAGCGCACGCTGCACGACGATGATCAGCTAAGCCACGAACAGATTCGGCTGTGTTATGATTGGGCTGCGGGCGATTTGCAGATCGATTTGTCGCGCGCGCTTCCGGACGAGAAATGAATCGACGCGCGCAGCGCAATTTTCCCGGAGCGGTTCGTTCAGAGAATAAGGAGTCGTGACGACGTGACGCGGTGAAAGATCCCGGCAAAAATAGCGAACCGCTCGACCCGATCCTGCGCCGGGCGATGCGTGCGCAACCCGGTCCGGCGACGCCGGACTGCGCGGACGCGGAATCGATGGCGGCATACAGCGACCGGTCGTTGGCCGCGGCGGAACGCGCGCGTCTCGAAGAGCACTTTGCCGATTGCATGCGATGCCAGCTGCTGTTGACGGATATCGCTCGCGCGGGCGAGAGCGCGCGCGGCGCGAAGGCCGCATCGGAAGTCCCATGGTATCGAAGATGGAACATCGCGATTCCCGCGCTCGCGGCGGCCGCGGCAGTTGTGGTTTTCGTTTCGATGCGCCGTCCTGTGAACGAGGAACGGCGGAGCGAAGCGGTCGTCGCGATGGCGAAGCGTGAGGCTCCGGTTGCGGACCTTGCCGCGCCGGCATCGAATGATCTCGCGATGAATGAACCCAGGCCGGCGGTTGCGCAGCGCGCGGAAACAACCGGCGGCCTGGGGCTCCACACCATGGTGAGCGGCGCGGCGGCGCCGGCCGCACGCGCGATGGTCGCGGCGCAGGGCAATAAGCCTGCGGCCAAGACTGGCGCGATGCAGTCATACGGCGCGGCAATCGGGGGCAACGCGTTAGGCTCGAGCGCGGGGTACAGCGAAGAGGCCGGCGTGCTGGCGACCGTCTCGCCGTCCGATCGATCTGTTACCTGGATTGTCGGAAAGAACGGAGCGATCAGCCGGCTGGACGCGAACGGCGCCAGGCATCCGCAGCGAAGCGGCGTGAGCGCCGACCTGGTTGCGGGCGCGGCGCCGTCGTCGAGTGTGTGCTGGGTGGTCGGCCGCGGCGGAACGATCCTGCGCACGACCGATGGCGAGCATTGGGCTGCGCTCGCGGCGCCGACCACGGAAGACCTGGTGACGGTGTCATCGGACGGCGCCAACGACGCGACCGTCACGACCTCGAGCAGCAAGAGTTTCGTGACCACCGACGGCGGCGCGACCTGGCATCAGCGTTAAACCACGCGACTGATCCGCGGGCATGTGATAGCAACCAGTAATCACTCTCGCGACAAAGGAATAACGACAATGATCGACCTCTATACCTGGACGACACCCAACGGCCGCAAACCTTCAATCATGCTCGAGGAGTGCGGCCTCGAATTCACAGTTCATCCGATCAACATTCGCAACGGCGATCAGTTCAAGCCGGAGTTCGTGAAGATTTGCCCGAACAGCAAGATTCCCGCGATCGTCGATCACGACGCGGGCGTGTCGATTTTCGAGTCGGGCGCGATCCTCGTGCACCTCGCCGAGAAGACCGGCAAGTTCCTGCCGGCGAAAAATCCCGCGCGCGCGAAAGTCTTCGAATGGCTCTTCTGGCAGATGGCAAATGTCGGTCCGATGTTCGGGCAGGCGGGTCATTTCGTCAACGCGGCGCCCGAAAAGATTCACTACGCGATCGATCGCTACACCAACGAATCGGCGCGACTGATCAAAGTACTCGACAACCAACTCGCGAACAGCGAATACATGGCGGGCGCCTATTATTCGATCGCCGACATCGCGACCTACCCGTGGCTCGCCGCCGGCTTCTCCGCGATCAAAGCGGTCAAGCCCGACGCGGTTGGCGAGAGCGCGAATGTTGCGCGATGGCTCGCCGCGGTGGCCGCGCGTCCCGCCGTGAAAAAAGGCATGGAAGTTCCCAAAGTGTGAGCCTTGCCTCTAGAATCAAAGGATCGTCACGTGCCGACGCAAGACTTCTCCGCGCGTCGCAGTTCTGTTGGACTATATACAAGACCCACTGGGTCAACTTTTGGTAGATTACTCACTTAGTATTAAGAACCCACCGGCTATTATACTTTGTTAATATAAAAAGAATAATTTTTTCTTCAGTCCAAAGTGAATATCCACTGACTAGGCATCGTCAACGAGTGAGTACCTATGTAGGAATCTTTCAATCTGGTGAGAAGATGAGAAGGCCAGCGGATTTTCTTTTGTGGGTTCTGGCGCTGGCCCTCTTCGCTGCAGCCGCAGATGCCGCGGAACGGTCGAAGTCGGGGACGCAAAAGACGAGACTTGTCGTCAGTACGAAGTCGCTCACTTTCAAAAACGGCACGTCGCAGCTTTCGTTCTCCCTAAGCGCCAAGCGTGGAGCGGTCCAGGGAAATGTGTCCTCGCCCAAGCCACCGTTTGAGGTAATTTCGGGTGGCGGCGCCTTTTCGTTGGCCGCGGGGCAGCGGCTCAGCGTGGTTGTCCGTTTCTCGCCCCCGGCCAAAGGCACCTACAAATCCCGGGTTAACGTCACCAGCAACGCGAACCGCGGCTCCAGCCCATCTGTTTCGCTAATCGGCAAAGCGCGGGGTGCTCTCCCATCGCCAACTCCCAGCGGCGCGCCTACGCCTACGGCATCGCCAACCGCGACCGTGTCTCGCACGGCAACGCCGACCGCAACCCGCACGGCGACCGCAAGCCGAACGCCAACACCGACCGCGACCGCAACCGCGGCTGCTGGCAGCTGGCGCGTGATCGCATGGAACGACCTCGGCATGCATTGCATGGACTCGGACTACAGTGTGTTGTCGATCCTCCCGCCGTTTAACGTGCTGCATGCGCAAGCGATCGACGGCGCCGGGCATCTGGTGGCCGATGCGACGGTAGCCCAACTCACCTACGAGGCCGTTGCCGATCCGGGCGGATCGATCAACACCACCTCCGCCGGAAAAACCAACTTCTGGGACTATACGCCTGCCTTCTTCGGCGTCTCGATTCCGGTGGACATGGGAGTCGAGGGATTCGACATGCCGGGCAAAGCGAACCTGCCGCAGGCGATGAACTTCACGCCCGCGCGCTCAACTTTCGAGGCGCTCGGTGTTCCGCTCACGCCCTACGACGATTCTTCCGTCCAAGACTTCTATCCGTTGATGAAAGTAGTGGCGCACGACTCGACCGGGACTCCCACCGCCAGCACCGCCAACGTGCTGCCGGTATCTGACGAGATGGATTGCCGTGCGTGCCACGGTTCGAACACTTCGCCCGCCGCGATGCCGAGCACCGGCTGGGTCAACAACCCCGACCCTGAGAAAGACTATCGGCTCAACATCCTACTCTTCCACGACGAGCATGTGGCCGATCCGGTTGCGTACCAGAACGCGCTCAACACGGCCGGCTATCCGAACGGGCTTTACCCTTCCGCGATCGCGGGAACGCCCGTGCTGTGCGCTCGCTGCCATCTCTCCAACGCGCTGGCGCCGTATGGCATCGCCGGCCTGGCGGGCATAAAACCGCTGACCACTTCGGTCCACGGCTTGCACTCGAGTGTAATCGATCCCGTTACTGGCCTGCCGCTCGACGACAGCGCCAACCGCTCGGCGTGTTACAGATGCCATCCGGGATCGACGACCAAGTGCCTGCGCGGTGCGATGGGCGCGGCGGTCGACAGCAAAGGCGATATGCTGATGCAATGCCAGAGCTGCCACGGGTCGATGAGCGCGGTCGGCAAACCCGGCCGCTCAGGGTGGCTCGATGAACCTGCGTGCCAGAACTGTCACACCGGCGATGCGGTCACCAACAACGGCCAGATTCGCTACATTGACGTGATTGATACGGCGACCGGCCAGCGGCGAGTCGCCAAGAGCGCACTGTTCGCGACCAACCCCGACGTGCCGATCAAGGGCTCTGACCTGTACCGCTTCTCGCTCGGCCACGGCGGACTGCAATGCGAGGCGTGCCACGGCGCGACTCACGCCGAGTATCCCAGCCTTGAGCGCAACGACAATCTACAAAGCATCGCGATGCAAGGTCACGTCGGCATGCTTGCCGATTGCCAGGCCTGCCACACGACTTCGCCTGGTCTGACCGGCGGTCCGCACGGCCTGCACGTCATCGGCCAACAATGGGTCAGCGCGCATCCCGACTACGTCGATTCGAACGGCAACGCGTCGTGCAAGACTTGTCACGGCGCCGACTATCGCGGCACCGTCTTGTCGCACGCGCAAGGCGATAGATCGTTCGACGCCGGAGATTACGGCACGGTCACGTTCAAGCGCGGCGATTTGATCGGATGCTACTCGTGCCACAACGGCCCGAATCCCAATTGACACGCGTTGCGCGCGACTCGCTCGCGTGACTGCAGTGGCGTCAAATTCATTTGACAGCGTACGCCGAGATGCGCTGAATTCGAGCGATGGCGGAACCTGCGTCAGTTCCAAGGCCCGATCTTCACGGATCGATCAATCACGTCTCGATCACCGTCAGCAATCTGCCGGAGGCGATGAAATTTTTCGGGCCGCTGCTGAAATTCCTCGGTTACGCCGTCGGCGGAATTTTTGACGACACTCGCACCGGCGGCCGGCTCACGGTCAATATCAACGAGTCCAACGGAACTGCCTTCAACGTCTGGCAGGCGAAGGCGGACCATCCATTCGAGGTTTACGAGCCGGGCCTGCATCACGTCGCGTTCAACGTCCAGCGACACGAGCAGGTTGACGCCGCATTCGAGCTGGTGCGTTCGCTCGGCGCGGAAATCCTCGACGGTCCCGGCGAGTTCCCGTTCGGGCCAGGCGGCTACTACACGGTTTATTTTCTCGGGCCCGACCGCATGAAGTTTGAAATCGTGCATATGCCGCTGGCGGAGCGGAACTACCGGCAAATGATCGACGCGCTCGAACGCGGATCGCGTTGACGATGCGGTACCGCGCGCTCAGCGACGTTCGCGTCGTCGATCTGACGCACTTCATCGCGGGGCCTTACGCCACGAAGCTGCTGGCGGACATGGGCGCCGACGTTGTCAAGGTCGAGCCGCCATTTGGCGAAGGCGGACGCAAGCTCGGGCCGCATCGCGCGGGCATCGAGGATCGCGGCGGCCTGTTTGCGTTTCTCAATCTCAACAAGCGCGGCGTCACGATCAACCTGAAGCATGAGCGCGGCCGCGAACTGTTTGCCGGTCTGCTTGACGGCGCCGATCTCCTGATCGAAAACTTCGCGCCCGGCACTCTGGCCGCGCTTGGGCTCGCGCCTGACGATCTGATCGCGAAGTTTCCACGCCTGTCGGTCGTTTCGATTTCGAATTTCGGCCAGGACGGCGCGGAGCGAGACGGCAGGTTGAACGACCTGGCGCTGTTCGCGCGCGGCGGATGGACGTTTCCAGTGGGAGAGCCCGCGCGCGAGCCGCTGACGCCGCCGGGCTCGCTCGCGCAATACGTCGCGGCGTTGTACGGCGCGGTGGCCGCGATGCAGGCGATTGCGGCGCGCGATCTCGGACTCGGTCACGGCCAGCATATCGACGTGTCGATCCTCGAGGCGACGGTCGCCACGATGATCTACGAGACCGTCTCCTTTCAATACAGCGGGATATTGCGCAGCCGTGCGGGCAAGCGCTTCGCGGTCGGGCCGTTCCTGATAGTGACGCTGAAATGCAAAGACGGGTACGCGGGCTTGCATTGCGTGACCGACAAGCAGTTCGAGGGCCTGTGCGATCTGATCGGGCGTCGCGAGCTTGCTTCCGATCCGCGGTTCAACACCGCGCTCAACCGGATGCTCAACAATGACGCGCTGCTGGAAATCGTCGAGGCGTTTTTCATCGGGCGCGAACGCAAGTGGCTGTATCGAGAGGGGCAGCGCCGCGCGATTCCACTGGTGCCGATCCCGAGCGTGGCCGAGGTGCTCGAATGGGAACAGACGCGAGCGCGCAACTATTTCGAGACGATCGACGACCCGGTGCTCGGGAAGATTCGCGTGCCGGGCACGCCGCTGCGGCTGACTTCGCATCGCGCTGAAGCGTCGCGGCCCGCGCCGCTGCTTGGCGAGCACAATCGCGAAATCTTCGGCGGACGCCTGGGATTAAGCGATAGCGAAATCGCGACACTGAAAAAAGCGGGCGCGATATGAACACCATTTTCGACGGCAAGCTGCGCGTGCTCGACCTCTCGATGGGATGGGCGGGGCCGCTGGCCGGACAGATGTTCGCCGAGATGGGCGCCGAGGTGATCAAGGTCGAGGACACCCATCACTTCGACTGGTGGCGCGGCTCGCTCTCGATGGCGCCGGCTGCGATGCAGCCGATTGAGCGCGCGGCGGTCTTCAATACCGCCAATCGGGGCAAGCGCGGCGTCACGCTCGACCTCGCGAGCGCGCGCGGAATCGAAATCCTGAAACGGCTGATCGCCGTCTCCGACATACTGATCGAGAATTTCAGTCCCGGCGTGATGGAGCGGCTCGGACTCGGCTACGAAACGGTGAGCGCGATCAATCCGCGGCTCATCATGATCTCGATGCCGTCGTTCGGCAGCGATGGTCCCGAATGCAACGCGCGCGGCTACGGCAACACGGTCGAGGCGATGGCGGGAGTGACGGGGCTGACGGGCTATCACGACGGCGACGGGCAGCGTTACACTCTCAGCAACGCGCTGGGCGATCCGGTCGGCGGATTGCACGGCGTGTTCGCGCTGATGGTGGCGCTACGCGAGCGCGAGCGCAGCGGCCGCGGGCAAAAGATCGAGCTGGCGCAGGTCGAGTCGCTGATTCCATTCGTGGCCGAAGCGATTCTCGATTTTCAATTCGCAGAAAGAGTGCCGGCGGCGCGTGGCAACCGGCATCGCGAGCACGCGCCGCATGGAATCTACCGCTGCGCCGGCGACGACAACTGGATCGCGCTCGCGTGCGAGTCCGATGAACAGTGGCGAAGCCTCGCGCGCGCGTTCGGGATCAATGACAGCCGGTTCGCGACTGCGTCGTCGCGCAAAGACAACGAGGACGCGCTCGACGCGGAACTGTCGCGTGCGCTGGCGCCGCTTGCCGCCGACGATTGCGTCGCGCGACTGCGCGAGGCGGGCGTGCTCGCCGCGCCGGTGAATTCGGCGCCGGCGGTGATGGCCGATCCGCAGATCCAAAGCCGCGAGTATTTCGTTGCGATCGATCGGGCCGTCGTCGGGACGCATCTCTATCCCGGCGCCGTCGCGCGTATCCCGGATACTCCGCTGCGCGCCGATGCGCCGGCGCCGCTGCTGGGCGAGCACAACCGCCAAGTCTTCGCCGAGCTGCTCGGAATGACGAATGATCAGATCACAGAACTCGAGCGCAGCGGCGTAATCGGATCGAGTCCGCGCGAGTATCGCTCGGCAAAGTAACGGCCCGATCGCTCAAAAAATACCGCTTGTTCATTGACGTTTAGAGCAAAACGTTTCACGTGAAACGTTTTTAGTTCAGGAGAACGAAACGCGAATCGTTGGCGTCAGTGGACGTTGTCTTGCGGGACGAAGCCGTTCATCCCCTTGAACGCGCCGTCGAGCACCTCGACCTGCGAGCCTTTGTCGTCGCTGCGGATGATTCGCACGGGAGTGTTGTTATCGACCTGCTTGGCAGCGATACCTTCGCCAAGGCCTCCGATCATTCCGCCGACGCCGCCTTGCTTTTTCAGATCGACCAGTTTCGTGAACGTGTCTTCGTCGGGATAAACCGCGACCGTGCTTTCGCCGTTGTGCGCGACCAGCTTGTGACCGCATCCAGCTAGAGCGACCATGCCTCCGATCACGGATGCGCAGATGACGACCGTCGAGATTCGCATCGGGATTCTCCTCTGTCGCAAGCCCCCTGACTCGATCTTGTAGCATGAGGTTTGGGAAAACGGCCACAGCGGCATGCAGGTCCCTGGAGAGTTTCGGAATCGTGAAATTGCGACGAGTCTTTCAGTGCGAAGCTATCGGGAAGGAGGCGAAGCCGGATCGGCTCGAAGCGGGCGTCTTTCTTCGGGCCTTCGAAGCAGCCCTAGTTCTTCGAGTGCGCGCGCCATAAATGAGCGTATTTCGGCGCGCGTCCGTTCGCCCGGACGAACGAATAGGTGATGGATGATCGCGCCGCTGATGAGGTCCATGACGAGTTCGGGGTCGCGCTTCGACGGTACGATGGCTTCCAGCAACCCGCGAACCAGGCGGCGACGCGGAAGCATGTAATCTCTCCAATATACCGCCATCAACCCGGGGTTGTTCGGGACGGAGCCAATCAGCCGGGCCGCGAGCTTCATGTAGTCGCGGCTGGCAAACGTCGCAGCAAGTGCATCGATAAGACTGTCAGGCGACCTGCTTAGCTTCACTCGATTCATCGTTTGACGCTCTGCTGCCCCGCGTGCGGTGGCAATCGCTTGCGCGATCAGTTCCTCCTTGGAAGACCATCGACGGTAAAGCGTGGTCCGAGCGACGCCGGCGGCGTCGGCGATTTGTTCGATAGTTGCGCCTTCAATTCCTCGTTCGATGAACATCCTCAGGGCAGCGCGCAAGATCGCTCTGTCTGCCGCCTTGCTGCGCGGTCGTCCCGGACCGCTCCCCGTTTTGACCGCGTCCTTGACGGCGCTGTTTGCGGAAGCTTTCACTTTGGAATTCACACTCCTAGAGCGGACGTCCGAAGAGTCCGGTATGCGCGCTGATGCCGCCGTCTGCGACTACAATGCTTCCGGTCATGAAGGAAGAATCGTCGCTAGCCAGAAACAATACGACGCGCGCGATCTCCTCGGGCAGCCCGAGGCGTCCGATTGGATGAGAGTCTTCAAGGAGGCGCCGCCCCTCGCCATCGCCTAAAGCGCGAAGGAGAGGAGGTGTGGCAATACTGCCGGGACAGACCGCATTCACACGGATGTTCCTGCGCGCATATTCGATCGCGGCCGTGCGAGTGAGGTTGATCACCCCAGCCTTCGCAGCGTTGTAGGCGCCGAGCATGTAATCGGCGGCCAGTCCCGAGACCGACGCAGTGTTGACGATCACTCCGCCGCCCTGCGCAACCATTGGCGGCAAGGCAAAGCGCATTCCGTAAAATACGCCGGAGAGCGTTACCGCGATCGCGCGATTCCAACTTTCGACCGGCATCTCGCCGACCGGAGCGACAGAACCGGCCGTGGCCACATTGTTGTGCAGCAGATCGAGCCGGCCGAAGCGCTCGAATGCAAATTTCACCATCGATTCGACCTCGCCCGGATCGCTGACATTGGTTTTGTGGAACACGGCGGAGGATCCGATTTTCCCGGCAATCCGACGTCCATTTTCTTCGTCGATGTCAGCGACGATGACGGTCGCGCCTTCATCGCCAAATAATTTGGCGGTGGCAGCGCCGATACCCGACGCGGCGCCTGTGATCAGGCACACTTTGTTCTTGAATTTGCCCATTGAAGTAACTCCTTCCCCGCGCCGCGCGTGCGGCAAGGCAACGAATGCGGCCTTAATTACGCTACATTTGTGTAGCGATATTTGTCAAGCTTGGGAAAAGCCTGAAGTTGGAGAAGGTTCAGGACGTTTTCGGAGCAGTGTGACGCCAAACCAAACGGATTCAGCGGTGCAAAACTGCGAGCGGCGGCAGGAATCCTGAAAATTGCGGGAGATTCGGGGCCGTGATAGGCTTCA
The DNA here is from genome assembly GCA_963717005.1 of uncultured delta proteobacterium. Classification (GTDB taxonomy): domain Bacteria; phylum Desulfobacterota; class Binatia; order Binatales; family Binataceae; genus Binatus. The sequence goes on along the minus strand of OY970324.1, from coordinate 340,179 downwards.
CGGTTCGCGCTCGGCGGGCGTGAGCGCCCGGAGCGAATCGAATGCGAATCGGCCTGATCTCTGACACTCATATTCCCGAAGCCTGCGAGCATCTTCCGGCGAAGGTGTTCGAAGTGTTCGCCGGGATCGACCTCGTGATGCATGCGGGCGACGTTTACGTGAATCGCGTGCTCGACGAGTTGTCGGCGATTGCACCGGTAATCGCGGCGCTCGGGAACGGCGACGAGGGGCTGGACGGGCATCGCCATCGCTTGGACCAGCACGACGAGCGCGTGCGCGAGGCGCATCTGATCGAGATTGCGGGCGTACGCATCGGGCTGGTGCATGCGATTCCGACGCCGGACGAGACGTTGGAGGAAGTGTTCGCGCGCGCGATGAATGCGCAATTCGGCGGGCCGGTGGACGTGGTGGTGCAGGGACACAGCCACGTCGAAGGGGTGACGCGGTTCGGCGCGACGATGGTGGTAAATCCGGGCAGCGCGACGCTCCCGCGCAATCTGATCGGAGTGCCGGGAACAGTCGCGATACTCGAAATTGGAGAGGGCGGCGAAGTTTCCGCCGAGATAATCAGCCTGGCTTAGGCCCGGCCGTCACGAGCGACGCAGGAGGAATTGTTGTCCGCCGAAAACGCAGTGCCCGCGGTCAAACGCGCGGTCACGATGGAAAAAATTGTGAACCTGTGCAAGCGCCGCGGAATTGTTTTTCCGACCAGCGACATTTACGGGGGACTCGGATCGACATTCGACTACGGCCCGCTCGGGGTGGAGCTCAAGCGCAACGTCAAAGAGGCGTGGTGGCGCGAGATGGTGCAGTACCGCAGCGACGTGCTGGGGCTGGACTCGGCGATTTTTCAGCATCCGCGGACGTGGGAAGCGTCGGGGCATCTGCAGAACTTCACCGACCCGCTGGTCGATTGCAAAGCGTGCAAGAATCGGTTTCGCGCGGATCACATCGAGGGCGATAAGTGCCCGAATTGCGGCGGTCAACTGACGGAGGCGCGCAATTTCAACCTGATGTTCAAGACCTTCATGGGGCCGGTCGAGGAGACCGCGGCGGTGGTCTATCTGCGGCCGGAAACGGCGCAGGGGATTTTCTCGAACTTCGAGAACGTGGTGGATACGCAGCGGGTCAAGCTGCCGTTCGGGGTCGCGCAGCAGGGCAAATCGTTCCGCAACGAAATCACCACCGAGAATTTTATTTTTCGCACGCGCGAGTTCGAGCAGATGGAGATGGAGTATTTCGTTCGGCCCGATACCGCGGAAGAAGAGAAGTGGTATCGCTACTGGGTCGATTTTCGATTCAACTGGCACGTCAAGTTCGGAATCAAGGCCGGCCATTTGCGCAAGCGCGAGCATGCGACGGATGAGCTGTCGCATTATTCGAGCGGCACCACCGATATCGAGTTCCTGTATCCGTTCGGATGGGGCGAGCTGGAGGGCGTGGCGAAGCGCGGCAGCTTCGATCTCGATCAGCACGCGAAGTTCAGCGGCAAGGATCTCACGTATTTTGACGAGGATACCAAGACGCGTTTTCGGCCGTGGGTGATCGAGCCGGCGCTCGGCGTCGATCGCGCGATGCTGGCGTTCATGCTCGACGCTTACGACGAGGACGTGGTCGATAACGAGGAGCGAATCGTGCTGCGACTCGATCCGCGGATCGCGCCGATCAAGGTCGCGGTCTATCCATTGCTGCGGAAAGCCGGACAGCCCGAAAAAGCGATCGCGATTCGCGACGCGTTGAAGCGGCATTTCACGGTCGCCTACGATCAGGCGGGATCGATTGGACGGCGCTACCGGCGTCAGGATGAAGTGGGGACGCCATTCGGCGTGACGGTTGATCATCAGACGATGGAAGACGACACGGTAACGATTCGCGATCGCGACGCGATGACGCAGGAGCGCGTGCCGGTGACGCGGCTGGTCGAAGTGATCACCGATCGAATCGGCTGGACACGCTGAAAAATCCAAAATTGTATCCGCGCGATGCGGAGACGGGAGCAACGAGTTCACATGGGTCGAGTTCATCCTGAGATTTATTTTTTCGGTGGGGGCGTGGCGGAAGGACGCTCCGAGATGCGCAATCTGCTCGGCGGCAAGGGCGCGAACCTGGCCGAGATGGCGCGGCTCAAGCTGCCGGTGCCGCCGGGATTCACAATCTCGACGCAGGTCTGCAACTACTTTTACGATCACGGGCACAAGTACCCGAAGGGGCTCACCGAGGGCGTGGCGAAGAGCGTGGCGCGAGTCGAGAAGGCGCTCGGGCGCCGTTTCGGCGACGCGAAGAATCCGTTGCTGGTCTCGGTGCGGTCGGGCGCGCGGGTTTCGATGCCGGGGATGATGGACACCGTTCTGAACCTCGGGCTCACCGACGAGACGGTGAAGGGGCTCGAGGAGATCAGCGGCAACGCGCGCTTCGCGTGGGACTCGTACCGGCGTTTCTGCCAGATGTTCGGCGACGTCGTGCTCAAGCTGAAGCCGGAGAACAAGAACGATCCCGATCCGTTCGAGGAAATTATCGATCAGAAGAAGGCGGCGCGCGGGGTCAAGAACGACACCGAGCTGAAGGTCGATGACTTGCGCGCACTGGTCGGCGAGTTCCGCGCGCTGATTCGCGCGCGCGTCGGGCGCGATATCCCGCAGGACCCGCGCGAGCAACTGTGGATGGCAATCGGCGCGGTGTTCGACTCGTGGCATAACGATCGCGCGATCGCGTACCGGAAGTTCAACAATATCCCGGGCGACTGGGGCACCGCGGTCACAGTGCAATCGATGGTGTTCGGAAATCTCGGCGACGATTGCGCGACCGGGGTCGCGTTCACGCGCGATCCGGGCACCGGCGAGAAGGGAATTTACGGCGAGTTTTTGCCGAACGCGCAGGGCGAGGACGTGGTCGCGGGGATCCGCACCGGGCGTCAGATAAGCCTCAAGGCGGGGCGGGAGTGGGCCAAGCGGCAGGGAGTCAGCGAGCAGGAGCGGCTCGCGCAGTACTCGACGCTCGAGGAAAGCTTCCCCGCGGTTTACAAGCAGTTCCTGAAAATTTCGGCGCAGCTCGAAAAGCATTTTCGCGATACCCAGGACATGGAATTTACGATCGAGCGCAACCGCCTGTTCATGTTGCAGACGCGCACCGGCAAGCGGACGGCGCAAGCGGCGGTGCGAATCGCGGTCGATATGGCGGACGAGAAGCTGATCGATCGCAAGATGGCATTGAAGCGCGTCGAGCCGGAGCAGCTCGAGCAGTTTTTGCATCCGCGGCTCGATCCGTCGAGCAAGAAGCACGTGATCGCGCGCGGCTTGCCGGCGTCGCCGGGCGCGGTCAACGGCGAGGTGGTGTTCTCGGCGGACGAAGCGGTCGCGGTCGCGGAGGCCGGACGCAAGGTAATCCTGGTGAGGCTGGAAACTTCGCCGGAAGATATCCACGGAATGCAGGTGGCGGAAGGAATCCTCACCGCGCGCGGCGGCATGACGAGCCATGCGGCGGTGGTCGCGCGCGGGATGGGCAAGTCGTGCGTGGCGGGAGTGTCGGCGCTGGAGATCGATTACGGCGCGGGCACGCTGTCGGCCAACGGCGCGGTGGTGCGGCGCGGCGAGTACCTGACGCTCGACGGATCGGCGGGCGAAGTGATCGAGGGGCGGGTGCCGACGGTCGAGCCCGAGATGCCGGCGTACTTCAAGAAATTTCTGTCGTGGGCGGACGCGGTGCGCAAGCTGGGCGTGCGCGCGAACGCCGACACGCCCAACGACGCGAAGATCGCGCGCGAGTTCGGCGCCGAGGGAATCGGGCTGTGCCGCACCGAGCACATGTTTTTCGATCCCGAGCGAATCTCGGCGGTGCGCGAAATGATCATGGCGGAGAACGCGCAGCAGCGCGGGCGCGCGCTGGCGAAGATTCTGCCGATGCAGCGCGAGGACTTTGTTGGAATCCTGAAAGCGATGGCGGGGCTGCCGGTCACGATTCGATTGCTCGATCCGCCGCTGCACGAATTTATTCCGCATGAGGACAACGAGCTGCGCGAGCTGGCGGCGAGAATCGGCACGACACTCGAACATCTGAAGCAGGTGCGCGAGAGCTTGTTCGAGGTGAATCCGATGCTGGGGCATCGCGGGTCGCGGCTGGGCATCAGCTTCCCCGAGATTTACCAGGCGCAGGCGCGCGCGATTATCGAGGCGGCGTGCGAGTTGCGCAAGCAGGGGGTCAAGGCGATGCCGGAAATCATGCTGCCGCTGATCGGCGAGCGGCGCGAGTTCGACATTCTGGCGGCGCAGATTCGCGAGGTGGCGGACGCGGTGTTCAAGGAACGCGGCATCAAGGTGGCGTACACGATCGGCACGATGATCGAAGTGCCGCGCGCGTGCGTGGTGGCGGATCAGATCGGGGAGGTCGCGGAATTCTTTTCGTTCGGGACCAACGATCTGACGCAGATGACGTATGGAATTTCGCGCGACGACTCGGGAAAATTTTTGCCGGATTACATTCGCACGGGAGTCTATAAGAAGGACCCGTTTGCGGAACTGGATCCGGTTGGGGTCGGCGAGTTGATGCGAATCGGCATCGAGCGCGGGCGCAAGTCGAATCGGAAACTGAAGATCGGGATCTGCGGAGAGCATGGCGGGGATCCAGCGAGCGTCAAGCTGTGCCATCGCCTGGGCCTCGATTACGTGTCGTGCTCGCCGTACCGGATTCCGGTCGCGCGGTTGGCGGCGGCGCAGGCCTCGATCGAGGGTTCGCAGAAGAAGGCGGCGTTCAAGGACGTGTAGGGCGCTTGTGGCGTCGCGGGGTTCTTAACCTCCCCTTGTCCGAGGGGAGGTCGCCGCGCGCCAAAGGAGTGCGGCGGGTGGGGTACAACGCCGGACATTGCGCAATACGAATCGGCTAATCGCGATTCATGCAGCAGGATCTCAAAGCAGAGCCTGTTCGATTCTCTCCAGCACGCCAGCTATGTCGGTGAGGACTTCGCTGTCCCAAAAGCGAATAACTTTGTAGCCTCGCTGCTCGATCAGTTTCGTGCGCCAGGCATCTTGCGCGGTGCGGTCGAGGTGCTGGGCGCCATCGAGCTCGACTACCAGTCGCGACTTCGGGCAAGCAAAGTCCGCGATGAAGTTGCCGATCGGGAACTGTCTGCGGAAGCGGAGACCAGAAAATCTTCCGGAGCGAAGACGCCCCCAGAGTTTCTTCTCGGCATCAGTCTCGTTGTGACGCAGTTGGCGAGCGCGATGGTGGGTCAGCGAGATGGTTTTCAATTTGGGTTCGCCTTTGCGGACGGCAGAGCGTGTGGCGTGGGATTTCGATTAGACGATTTGGTTTTGTGAGCCGGCGCGCATCGTACCCCGCCCACCGCGCTCCTTCGGCGCGCGGCGACCTCCCCTCGGACAAGGGGAGGTTAGGTTCGGAAAAAAATCGCTGCCATTTTGCAACTCCAGACTGAAGCCTCATGCACTTGCTAGTCGAGATATTTCTTTTGCAGTGATTGGTAGTCCGCGACGCCCATCGTTTTCACGAAGTCATCGAAGATGTTTGAGCTGGTGCCGACGCTTAGTTTGCCGGTGAGTTTCAGGTTCGTCATAGCGGTGCGGATCGCGTCGTATATCGTCAGCATCGTGCCGATGTGGATCGTGATCTTGAACGGGTAAGTTTTTAGTTGATCGAGCGGCAGCAGGTCGCCGTTGTAGATCAGCGGGAGGTCGCCGAGTTTTTCGGCGTAGCGCTTGAGGTCGCCCTGGGTTTTGATTCCATCGACGAAGATCAGGTCGGCGCCGGCTTCACGATAGGCGCGCGCACGACGGACGACGTCGTCCCATCCATTGGGTTGCAGCGCGTCGGTGCGGGCGATGATTACGAGATTGGGATCGCGGCGGGCGTCGCAGGCGGCGCGCACCTTCGGCACCATCGCTTCGGTCGCGATGACCTGCTTGCCGGCGAGAAAGCCGCATCGCTTGGGGAACACCTGGTCTTCGATGTGCAATGCGGATGCGCCCGCGTCTTCGAACTCGCGAACGGTGCGCCATACGTTGATCGGATTGCCGTAGCCGGTGTCGGCGTCGCAGATGACGGGGACGTTCACCGACTGCGAGATTGCGCGCGCGTTGGCGACCATCTCGGTCATCGTGAGCAGCCCGAGGTCCGGGTAGCCGCGCGCGGCGGCGGTGCCGAAGCCGGTCATATAGACCGCGCCGAAGCCGGCGGCGGCGGCGAGTTTTGCCTGCAGGCAATCGAAGACGAAAGGGGCGACGATCATTTCGGGGCCGGCGAGCAAGTCGCGCAGCCGCGCTCGTTGTTCGTTCATTGCGGACGCTCCCTGGAATTAAGCGAAGTAGTCTTCGGCGCGGATGGCGGAGATGTCGAGCTGGTAAACGCGATTGTCGCGCAGGACCTTGAGGTTGACGTTTTCGCCGGGGCGATGGTTGCGGAGCGCCTGGTAGAGCACGCGGCGGTCGTTGACGTTGGTGTCGTCGATCGAAATGACGAGGTCGCCCTGCTGCAAGCCGGCTTTTTCGCCGGGGCCGCCGGGCATCACGCCGGCGATTACGACGTGCTCGCGCAGGGTGTATGAGAGCACGCCGAGCCATGCGCGCGGCGCGGCGGTGGTGCGGCGGCCGTGTTTGACGAGCTCGTCGCGGACGCAGAGGAAGCTCTCGCCCGGCACGCCGAGGATCGCGCGGCTCAAGTCGGCGAAGTTCAGGTAGTTGATGCCGATCACCTGCGCCTGGAGATTGCAGATCGGTCCGCCGCTCATCCCGATGCTGAGGGAAGAGGCGGTGACGCAGACGCACTTGTCGAGGACGAATTCCCAGACCGCGTCGAAGGGGCCGAGATAGGTGATGACGCCGCAATCGGCGCATCGCTTCTCGCCGCCCATGCTCGAAACGGTGAAGGCTTCCTGCCCGACGACGCATTGTTCGGACGACACGACTTCGGCCATCGCGAGCTTTTTGCGGTCGATCTTCAGCAGACCGATGCCGGTGCTGTAATCCTTGCCGACGATCTTCGCTTCGAGCTGATCGCCGTCGGGCATCGTGACGATCACGTTTTTCGCGCCGAGCAGGAGGTAGTGGACGGTGAGGATGAGGCCGTCGGGACTGACGATGGTGCCAGTGCCGCGGCGGTCGGTGCCGAGGCCGATTGCGGTCGAGACGTGGGTCGAAGGGATGTGCGAGTGAACGCCAACGGTGGCGCGCAAGACTTTGTCGAGCAGGAAAGGAGGTGCGTTCACGGCGGTGACCTGCGAATTAGGCTAGGACCGCGCACCGGTGGTTTCAAGCGCGATCGTCGCCGAAAAAAAGAGGCGGTCCTCGCGAGACCGCCTCGACTGAGAAATTCGAGTGGTATTAGTTCGGACGCTTCACTTTTTCGCCGGTGCGTCGGGCATCGCGGTTTCGTTCGCGCGAATCGACAAGGTCTGCAGCGCCTCGCCGATATCGAGCTCGCTGTATTTCTGATTCGAGTACAAGTCGTCCAGACGTTTGACCGCCTGGTTCGCACTCACGTCGCCCATTGAGAGCTGACCCGAGAGCTGGTGGATGATGCGGCGAGCGCCCTTCCAATGAAACAGGTCGGCAGCGGAATTGAGGACGTTGAGCTTGCCGACGCTGACGCGCATCGCGTCGGAATAGCCGTTGACGTACCCGTCCTTGGCAGCGGTGTTGAGGCGGTTCCAGAAACTACCATTGTGGGTCACGTTGGGCGACGCAAACGCAACAGCCCAACTCGCGACAAAGCCTAGCATCACGCCGGCGGCGAATTTCTTCATTTCGCGATGGTTCTCCCCAGAGCCAATGGCAATCTGTTTAGCAAAATTACGTACCTGGCGCAAAATCGTTACGTCCCGAATTGTGGGTGAATAGGACGGCAATGCTTAAGTAATATCGCTGTAACCTGCCGAAAGCCCCGCTCGCCCGGTCCCTACGACCACCACCGAGGCATCCCCGCCACCCATCAACAGGCCGAAGTGTAGAACATTTCAAGACCTAGGTAAATATGGCCATTTTCCTCAAAAAGCGGGCCGGCGCATGATTGAATGAGCGCTCGGCGCGGTGCCATGATCGTGGCCGTTCCAGCCGTTGGCGAGAGGCGGATGTCTATCTACGAACAGGTTCTCACGTTTATCCACAGGCCTGAGCCTGAATCGTTCCAGCGGGTCGCACTGAACGTCTTTCGTCATCAATTCGAAACAGTTGTAGCCTACCGTCGCTATTGCATCGGGCGCGGCATCGAGCCTGACGCGGTTGTCAGCGTTGATGAAGTTCCGGCTGTCAGCAATGTCGCGTTCAAGTACGCTGAGCTTGCGATTGACCGGGCGGCGGACTCGCCGGAGGCCAGGATTTTTCTCACCAGTGGAACCACGCAGGGGAGGGAGCGCCGCGGACGGCATATCGTGGCGCGACCCGAGATTTATCGCGCGTCGGCGATCGCGCATCTGCGCGCGATGCTGTTCCCCGACGATCGGCGAATGGCGATGCTCGCGATGCATCCGACGGCGGACGCGATGCCGGAGTCGTCGCTGTCGGCGATGATCAGCTGGAGTATCGAGGAGTTCGCGACGGACCGGCAATTTGCGGCAGCGTCGCGCGAGCGAATCGATGTTGCGGCGGCGATCGCGTTTCTTGAAGACTGCGCGGCGCGGGGCGAACCGGTTTGCATCATGGGGACGACGGCGGCATTCGCGGCGCTGTTTTTTGAGCTGGGCGGTCGCGCGAGGAAACTTCGGCTCGTGGCGGGGTCACGGATGATGGACACGGGCGGGGTGAAAGGGCAGGCGGTGCCGATGCCGGCGGCGGAGGTGATCGCGCGGGCCGGCGCAACGCTCGCGATCGCACCGGCGATGGTTATTAACGAATACGGGATGACGGAATTGTGCTCGCAGCTATACGACGCGACCTCGTTCAACTGTCGCGGGGCGTCCGATGCGCACGCGCGCTTGAAGATTCCGCCGCCGTGGATGCGGGTGACGGCGCGGGACCCGGTCACCCTGCGCACGATGGCGGACGGCGAAATCGGAATGCTGACGTTTTTCGATCTGGCCAACGTCGGCTCGGTGTCCGCGGTGATGACGGAAGACCTGGGCTCGGTCGAGCGGGGGCGGGTGCGCGTACTCGGTCGAGCGGTTGGAGAAGCGCGCGGTTGTGCGCTGGCGATCGGGCAATTCTCGGCGACGGAAGCGGCAGAGGTGTCGCGATGAGCGCGACACCAGCGTCCAGCGCGACGCGCGTTGAGGGCGTCGATGCGGAGCGGATGGCCGACGTTCTGGCGCGCGCGTTTGCACTCTGGCGCGACCGCAATTACGCGCGCCGACGCGATGCGATCGCGGCAATCGCGCACTCGGCCGGGTATTCGGCTGCGATGCTCGAAAACTCGATTGACGCTCTGCTGAAACCGTTTACCAGCGACGCATTGAAGTCGATGGCGGCGCGAGTCTCGGCGCGCGGCAGGATCGACCGGCCAAAGACAGTTGGATTCATCCTGGCGGGCAACGTTGCGGGCGCGGGAATCCATGAAGTTGCGATCGCGCTGATTGCGGGCGCGCGAGTGGCGATCAAGACGGCGTCGGCCGAGCCGATATTTTTCGCGGAGTTTGCACGCACGCTCGCCGAAATCGATTGCGCCGCCGGCGAACGGATCGAAGTTCTTCACTGGAGCCGAGCGCGTACCGATCTGACCGCGGCGATGATTGCGAATTGCGAGCGGGTGATTGTGTACGGCGACGACGCGACTATCGGGTCGCTGCGCCGGCCGAACGTAATCGGATTTGGCAGCCGAGTCAGCGCGGCACTCGTCGCATTGAACATGAATAATCCGTCGCGAATCGACGAGGTGGCCAGCCTGCTCGCGCACGATGTCGTGTTGTTCGAGCAACTCGGCTGCTTGTCGCTTCATCAGGTGTTTGTTGTGAGTCCCGATGGCAGCGGCGCGCGGGAATTGGCGATTCGGATGTCGGCCGCGCTCGAGCGTATCGCGAGACTGATGCCGCCGGCGCAGATCCCGATGCGCGACGCCGCCGAAATACGCGGAGTGCGGGAGCGCGCGCGCTGGCGTGCGATTGCAGGCCAGCCGGTCGAGCTGTTCGAAGGACGCGGACTCGAGTGGACGGTGGTGTTCGAGTCAAAGGCGGACTCATTCAAAATTTCGCCGGGCTTCAGGACGGTGCACGTTTCCGCGGTGCGCGATTTCGCGGAGTTTCGCGACTGCCTCGCGCCAGCATTGGGACGGATCGAAGCGCTGGCGGTGGTCGGCGACGAATGTGAAAACGGAGCGCGCGCGATGGGGATACCGTACGTGTGCGCGCCCGGCGAGATGCAATCGCCGCCGCTCGATTGGCCGCATGCGGGCGGCGGCTTTCTCGAAATCATGGTGGGAACGCGATGACGCAACTCGGCGATTACTTCCGCCAGAATCTGGCGCAGACGTCGGACGCGCCGATGGGGCTGGAGATAACGCGCGCCGAGGGTTCGTGGCTGGTGGCGCCGGACGGGCGGCGCTATCTCGATTTTATCGCGGGGATCGGGGTGTCGGCGCTCGGTCATGGAAATCACGAAGTGCTTGACGCGATCGCCGCGCAGGCGCGCCGCCATCTGCACGTGATGGTGTACGGCGAGTACGTGATCGAGAGCCAGGTGATGCTGGCGCGGCGGCTGGCCGAACTGCTGCCGCGGCCGCTCGAGCGCGTGTACTTCACCAACAGCGGCGCGGAAGCGATCGAATGTGCCCTGAAGGTGGCGCGCAAGTTCACTGGACGCGCAGGATTCGTCGCGTTCGACGGCGCGTATCACGGCGACACGATGGGCGCGCTTGCGCTCTCGGGAAATCGCGCGATGCGCGAGCCGTTTGGCGCGCTGCCCGGGCCGGTGACGCATCTGCCGTTCGACGAGATCGGCGCGCTCGACAAAATCGATTCGACGATTGCAGCAGTGGTGGTCGAGCCGGTGCAGGCTGAGGGCGGCGTGCGGATTCCGGACGCCGGGTTCATCCGCGCGCTGCGCGAGCAATGCGATCGCGCGGGCGCGCTGCTTATTTTCGACGAAGTGCTGACGGGTTTCGGACGCACCGGCAAGATGTTCGCGCTGGAGCATTTCGGAGTCGTACCCGACATCATCGCGATGGCCAAGGCACTTGGCGGCGGTCTGCCGCTGGGCGCGTTGTGCAGCCGCGATGAGCTGCTGGGCACGCTCGCGCACGATCCGCCGCTGGGACATATCACGACCTTCGGCGGGCATCCGCTCTCCTGCGCGGCTGGTCTTGCAAGTGTGAACGTGATCGTGCGCGAGCGTCTGTGCGAGCGGGCCGCGACCACGGGCGCGGAGATCGTGCGGCGCTTGTTGGCGATGCGTGCGCCGGAAATCGCGGCGGTGCGCGGGCTTGGGATGTTGGTGGGGATCGAGTTTCGCGACGCGTCGCTGGCGCGCCGGTTTGTCGCGAAGACTTTGGCGCGCGAGGTGATCGTCAACTGGACGCTGAACGCGGACAACGTCGTTCGGCTTGCACCGGTGCTGACAATCACGAGTGAAGAGGTAGATTTCGCATTTGGCGCGATGAGCAAAGCGCTTGATGAAATCCGGCGCTGAAGTCACGATGAAAGGTCGCGGGACCGGTTCGCGGGAAGAAAACTGGGGAGCCTGATTGGCGGAGAGCAGCAAATACAACGGCTCATCCGGGCTGACAAATTCGGAGATCGGCCGCGCCACTTCGGAGTTCCGCTGGACCGAAGATGACGAAGAATCGCTGCGCGTCCTGAAACTCGGCGGCGCGATCGGAATCTTCATGCTGCTGGCGTACCTCGCGTACGATCAGCACGCGCTGGGAGGAAACGCGCCGGGCACCGGGCCGCACTGGTTGATCCTGGCCGCGACCTGCCTGTTCTTCGGTGTGTCATGGACGCGGCCGTTCAAGCGCCACTGGAAATTGTGGATCCTGCTGTACAACCTGGTGCTGATGGCGACGTTCATCCTGATCAGCCGGGAGACCGGAGATCCCGAGTCGCGTTTCATCGCGATCATGTTGTGTCCGTTAGCGACCGCGGCGTTCGTGAGCTGGGGCACGGGCTGGCAGTTCGCGATGGCCGTGAGCGCGGTAGCCGGCTACGCGGCGGCGGAATACCTGGTGCCGATTCAATCGCCATTCGCGACCTACCGCTGGATGGGTCTGATCGCTGCGATGATCTTTGCGCAGTCCACCTCGGTCTTTATCGAGCGGTACCGGCGCCGTCTGAGGAAACAGGTCGAGGACCTCGAGGAAGCGGCGCGGTTTCGGCAGACCCAGATCGCAACGATGGCGCATGATATCCGCAGCCCGGTCGCGGCGCTTAGCGGCTACGTCAATTTGATCGAGGACGTGGACACCGATCCAAACGAGCGGACCGACCTGCTCGGACGAATCGGATCGACGGCGTGGAATATGGACCTGGTGGTGAGCAACGTGCTGGACTATTACGAGGCGCAGGACAACGACATCGTCGCGGCGCCTGTCGAACTGGATCCTAATCAACTGCTGGCCGAGGTCGTGGAAGATTGCGGGCTGCAGGCGCGGCGCCGGCGGCTGAATCTGCGGGTCGAGATCACGCGGCTGCCGGCGTGCAAGCTCGACGGCCGGCATTTTCAGCGGATCGTAAGGAACATGGTCGCCTATGCGATCGGAAGGAGCGCGACCGGCGACGTCACGTTGAGGGCGGGGGTGCGAAACGACGCGATCGCGATCGAGGTCACCGACAACGGCCCGGCCCTTTCGCAGGAGCAACTCGACGCGCTGTTCCAACGCCCCAATCGAAACGGGGATCGCAGCGCCGCGCGCGGACTCGGACTGTTTATCGCGCGCGCGATGGCGGAAGCGGTGGGCGGACGGACCGGGGCCCGGTTCGCCGACGGCCGGCGCGGGCTGACGCTGACAGTGGAATTCCCGCTCGATGCGCAAGCGGCGAAAGCGCGCACGCCGTGAGGAAAATTTCCGGGGCGTCCGCCAAACTCTCCAGCGAATTCGAACTGATCGCGCGACTCAGCGCTGGAATCCATCTCAGCCGCCGCACGATCCTCGGCGCCGGCGACGATTGCGCGATTATTTCGCGCCCGCACCGGCGCTTGCTGTTTACGATCGACAGCCTGGTCGAGAAGGTTCACTTCGACCTGCGCTGGGGATCGCCGCAAATGCTTGGCGCGCGCTCTCTCGCGGTTAATTTGAGCGACATCGCGGCGATGGGCGGGCGTCCGACGGCTTGCGTTGTGAACCTCGGCGTGCGCGAAGGAATTATGCCGTTGACGCTCGAACGGATTTACGCGGGACTGCGCGAGGCGGCGCGCGCGGCGTCCACCGATGTAGTCGGCGGCAATATTACGCGCGCGCGGGAGCTATCGATCACAATTGCGCTGCTAGGCGAGGAAGGGCGCGGGGTGATGCGGCGCGATGCGGCGCGGCCGGGCGATGAGATCTTTGTGACCGGCACGCTCGGCGACGCGGCGCTCGGCTGGCGCATCCTGGCGGGCAAGCTGACGGCTCGCGGCGATGCCAAAAAAAATCGCGCGGCGACAAGATATCTGGTCGAGCGGTTTATCCGGCCGCAGGCGCGGCTGTATGCCGGGCAGCGTCTCGCGGCGCTCCGGCCGGCGCCCGCCGCGATCGACGTCAGCGACGGGCTGATGCAGGACCTGGGGCACGTGCTCGAGCGAAGCGGCGTCGGCGCCGAGATCGACGCGTCGAGAATCCCAATCTCGCCGGCTTATCGCGCGCTGATGGGCGCCGACCTGGTGCATGCGCTCACCGGCGGCGAGGACTACGAACTGATCTTCTGCACCAAGCCCGGGCGCAGCGAATCCGAGTTGTCGCGCCGGTTGCGGGTCCGCGTGCGGCGAATCGGTACAATCGTTCGAGGCAAACGGCTGCTCATGGTTGGTGCCAGAGCGCCGATTGACGGAGGATGGGATCAGTTGCGCTCGCGCAGCTGAATTCTACCGATGATTTCCGTCCTGCCGCTGGTGGTCCTGATTCTGGTCGTGTTGAGCGCGACGCTGGCGGCGTCCGAGACCGCGCTGTTCTCGATGGCGCGGCTGGAGCATACGCGCGAGCAGATGAGCCTCGCGGTGCAGGGCGCGCTCGACCGCCTGATGCGGCGGCCGCTGGAGTCGTTGATCGTCATCATCGGGCTGAACGAGGCGTGCAACATCTTCGCCGACTGCCTGGCGACGATCATTCTGCTGGCGTGGCTGGGCGACAAGTGGGGGCCGGTGATCGCGGCGCCGGCGATGCTGGTCGTCGTACTTTTGTTCTGCGACATCACGCCCAAGACGTTCGCGCTTGGGTTTCCGTCGGCGCTGGCATGGCTCACGGCGCGGCCGCTGGCGGTGCTGGCCGACCTGGTGCATCCGTTCGCGCGGCATTTCGCGCCGCTGGAAGAGGCGCCGCGGCCTTCTCCGGTTTCGGAAGCGGAGTTCAAGACGCTGCTCAGGCTCGGCGAGAACCAGGGGCAGGTGGAGCCCGCCGAACGCGCGATGATTCATCGCGTGTTCGACTTCGGCGCGCGGCGCGCGTCCGAGGTGATGACGCCGCGGGATCGAATCTTCTCGCTCGACATCGAGATGCCGGTGGCGCAGCTGGTGGCCGAGATCGCGCACGAAAGTTTCTCGCGCGTGCCGGTCTATCGCCGAAGCCAGGACAACATCGTCGGGGTTCTGCACGCCAAGGATCTCGCAGCGCGGCGCCTGGAGCCATCGCCGCCGCGCGTCGAGCGGCTGGTGCGCTCGGCGTATTTCGTGCCGCCGGGCAAGCTGCTCGCGGATTTATTCGACGAGATGCGCCGCGGGCGCTTCCAGATAGCGCTGGTGGTCAACGAGTACGGCCGGCTGTTGGGCCTGGTCACGCTCGAAGATCTGCTCGAGGAACTGTTCGGCGAGATTCGCGACGAGTTCGACACCGAAGTTCCCGAACTGACCAAAATCTCCGACGACGAATGGCTGGCGTCGGGCGCCGTCGCGCTGGGCAAGCTGGCCGATGCGCTCGCGCCCGCGCGCGTCATCGAAGTTTACGGCGGCGGCAAGACGCTCAGCAGCTTGATCCTGCGCAGGCTCGGGCGCGTGCCGCGCGCGGGAGAGAAGCTGAGGCTCGGCGAATTCGAGGCCACCGTCGAGCGCGTGCGGGGGGCGGCGGTCGAGCTCGCGAGGCTGCATCGATGACGCTTATCTGGCTCATCGCCGCGCTGGCGGGCTGCCTGGTGGTGCAGGCGTTTTTCGCCGCGTCAGAAATCGCGCTGGTCTCGGCCGACGATCTGAAAGTTCGCGCGGGCAGCGAAGCGGGACACGAGCGCTCGCGAGTGCTGGGCGGGCTGCTCGCCAATCGCGATCGTTTGCTGGCGCTGACTCTCACCGGCACCAACCTCGCGACGGTGGTCGCGGCGGTCGTGCTCACCAGCTATCTGCATCGCAACATACCGCACCTGGTTTATCTCGCGCCGTTTATTTTGACTCCGATCACGCTGGTGCTGGGCGAGTCGATCCCGAAGCTGCTGACGCTTGCGAATCCGCTCAGGTTGGCGTTGTTTGCGGCGCGGCCGCTGCGTTTCCTCGCGACAGTGCTCGCGCCGCTGCTTTACGCCGAGACTCTGCTGAGCAGATTGCTGCGCCGGCTTGCAGGTGTGCCCGCCGAAGCTGAGAGCGTGTTTCTGAGCCGCGAGGATTTGGCGCGCTTGATGCGGCGGCGGCCGAGCGACACGTCCGAGCAGTCGCAGGACTCAATCCTGCCCGCCGAGCGGTTGATGATCAGCCGCATCTTTCGCTTCTCGCAGGCCGAGGCGCGCAAGGCGATGGTGCCACTGGTGGGAGTCGATGCGGTGCCGGAGGAGACTTCGCTCGCGGGCGCGATCGAAACTGTCCGCCGCGAAGGCTTCAGCCGTATCCCGGTGTTCCGCCGCCGAATCACTGACATCGTCGGCGTCGTTCACGTCTTCGATCTCTTGCAGGCGCCGGATCTCAGCCGCCCGGTGAGCGACATAATGCGGCCGGTCAGTTATTTTCCAGAATCGATGCCGCTCGACGAGGCGCTGGTCGCGATGCAGCGCACGGGAGAAAATCTGGCCGTGGTGGTCGATGAGTACGGCGGTTCGGCGGGAATTCTGACGCTGGAAGATCTAGTCGAGGAAATCGTCGGCGACATCGAGGACGAACATGACCTGAGCGAGGAGCTGGCTAAAGTAGTCAGTCCGCGGGTGCTGTCTGTGATCGGACGCGCGCCAATTACGGAACTCAACGAGCGCTTCGGACTCAAGCTTTCGGAGGCGGATGAGTATGCTACCATCGGCGGACTGGTGGTCGAACGGCTCGGGCACATTCCCAAGCCCGGCGAAAAATTAATTGAAGGCGAGTTGACGATCATGGTCACGCGCAGCGACGCGCGGGCGGTGCGCGAATTGATGCTGACCCTTGCGCATCCGATCCGTGCCGAACTTCTCAAGCGGCGATGACTGAAAAACGAATTCGCGAAATCCTCGACGGTGTCGCCGCGGGCAGGATGACCCCGGGCGCGGCATTCAAACACATGCGCGAGCTGCCGTTCGCGGATCTCGGATTCGCCAAGCTCGACAATCACCGGAGTGTCCGCCGCGGGATTCCCGAAGTTGTCTTCGGCGAGGGCAAAACTGCCGAGCAGCTTGGGGCGATCGGAAAGCGGGTGCTCGCGTCCGGAACGAATCTGATAATCACGCGGCTCACCGCGGACAAGGCGCGCGCCGTCAAGCGCAAAGTTCGCGCGCTGGCGTACCATCCGGACGCGCGCATCGGCGTGGTCGTGAAGGAGCGCGTGAAGCCGTCGGGACAGGGCGTGGTGATGGTGCTGAGCGCGGGCACGTCCGACATCCCGGTCGCGGAGGAAGCGGCGCTGTGCGCCGAGCTGTTCGGAAATCGCGTCGCGCGCGTTTACGACGTTGGCGTCGCGGGAATCCATCGGCTGACCGCGAATCTCGAAACGATCCGCGCGGCGAGCGTGCTGATCGTCGTTGCCGGAATGGAAGGCGCGCTGCCGTCGGTGGTCGCGGGCCTGGTGGACAAGCCGGTGATCGCGGTGCCGACCAGCGTCGGCTACGGCGCGTCGATGGGCGGGCTGGCCGCGCTGCTCGGGATGCTGAATTCCTGCGCGAGCGGAGTGACGGTGGTCAATATCGACAACGGTTTCGGCGCGGCGCTCGCGGCCACGCTTATCAACCGCGTCGGAATCGAGCGTGACGGCCGCTGATGACGAAACGCTCGTCGATAACCAGCGGGCGCGCGCGTCGCGCGATCAAGATGGGCGAGCTCGCGTCGCAGGTCGGCTCCAGCTACCTGTGGAATCAATTGCGGCGGCCGTTTCTGAGCGCACCGGCGCGCGATCGCGAGCTGCTCGAGACTCACATCCGCAACGCGCAGCGGATTGTCGAAGGCTCGCAGCAGCTTCGCGGCGCGTTCATGAAGCTGATCCAGATGCTCTCGATTCGCAAGGACCTGCTGCCGGGCGAGGCGCTCGACGTGCTGCGCGCAACCCAATCGAACGTGCCGCCGATGAGCTACGCGACTATCTCGGAACAGATTCGCAAGGAGATTGGCAAGCGCCCCGAAGTGGTGTTCCGGAGTTTCGATCAGACCGCGTTTGCCGCCGCGTCGCTCGGCCAGGTGCATCGCGCAGTGACGCGCGACGGCGTCGATGTCGCGGTGAAGATTCAGTATCCCGGCGTCGAGGATACCGTCGAGCAGGATTTGCAGAATCTCAAGCTGCTGCTGCGCACGTTACAGGCGCTGGGTCACGACGTGATGCGCCAGCAGATCGACACCGCCGCGGTTTACAAGGAACTCGAGCAGCGGTTGCGCGAGGAGCTCGACTACGTGAACGAGGCGCGCAACGTCGTCGAGTTTGGGCGGCGGCTGCGCGACGATAGCGAAATCATGATTCCGCGCTACATCAAGGATCTGAGTTCGCGGCGCGTGCTGACGATGACGTATGTCGATGGCTATCCGCTGGCGGACGTGATGGGCCCGGAGGTCGATGCCGAGCTGCGTGAGTGGGTCGCAACGAAGATCCACCAGTTCGCCTGGCGGCAGATTCTCGAATTCGGATTGCTGCACACCGATTTTCATCCCGGCAACTATCTCGTCAGTCATCATCCGCGCCTGGGCGTGCTCGACTTCGGATCGATTCGGCGCTTTCCCGAACCCGTGCGCAAAGCGAACCTGCAGGTCGCGCGCGCGATTCTGAGCGGCGACGACAAGTCGCTGGCGGCCGCGATGGTCAAGCTGGGTTATCTCGATCGCACCCAGGACGCGGCGCCGATGGTCAAAATTATTCACCTCCTGTTCGAGCCGATGCGGGTCGATCGCGCCGTCGATCCGCTCGAGTACGACACGGTCGGCAAAGCGGCCAAGGTCGGAGAACTGGCGCTTCAGAACCAGCTGTACAAATCTCCGGCGCACAGCGTGTTTCTGATTCGCGCGCTGGTGGGGCTCGAAGGAATCACGCGCGGCCTTGCGGTCAAGACCAACTACCGGCGAATATTCGCGGACTGCGTCGAGCGCATCGAGGGATGAGCGCGGCGCGCGGGGCATCTCCCGGCATGACCGATATTCTCGACGCGCTCGAGCGTCATCGCGACCATCACTTCAGGCGGATCGCGTCACGGCGCGTGACCGGCGAGAAGAGCGCGCTCAAATTTATCGACGAAGTTGGATTCTGCACCGGCTTCACCTCCGGGATGGGCGTGCCGTGCCTGCGCGAGGCGATCGCGGGAACGCGCGAACCCTCGATGCCCGAGCATATTCAGCACGACTACGCGATTGGGATGACCTGGCGGATAAAGGATTCCTTGCCGCAGCGGCGCGCCGTTTACTACGGCAAGGTGATCGCGCGGCGCCCGAGCTTTATCGCACGCGCGATGCTCGGCGCGTTTCTAAGACTGCGCATCGAACCGGGCAGCTATCGCAAGCTGTACCTCCGCGGCGGACTGTCGCACTGCGGCAAGCTGGTGATGGACACGCTGTCGAAGCGCGGCGCGGCCGAGACTCGGGTGCTGAAACTGTCAAGCGGTTACGCGCTGCCGTCGCGGCGGGCGGTGTTCGATCGGGCGATGGCGGAACTGCAGGAAAAGTTTCTCGCGCTCAAGATAGATGAGCGCGCCGACCCGTTCAGCTACGTGTGGGACACGATGGAGCATCGATGGCCCGATGCGATCGCGGAGGCGCGCAAGCTCACGCGCAAAGAGGCGGCATACGCAATCGTCAGCAAATATTTCGAGACCGCGGCGTTCGGCAGCGAGCGCGCGATCGCGCGGCTGCTTGGAATCGACGCGGCGCTGGTCGATGGAGCGGCGCGCCGGCTCGAGCGCGAGGGCGCGATAGCGCGCGGCGTCAAGCTGGGCGGGCGCCCCGGCGCGATCAGCCTGCTCTCCACTTTTGCGCCGTAACTCGCGCTGCTTGTCGCCGAAGACCGTTCCGGTCTAAAGAAATGATTCGGAGGAAACACCATGCCGCTCGACCCGCAAGCGAAAGCCCTGATGGATGCACTCGCCGCAGCGCCCGGACCCAAGCTGCATACGTTGGAGCCGGCCGAGGCGCGCCGCTTGACCGCGGGCATGTTCAGCGTGCCGCCCGAGCGTGCCGACAAAATCGCCAAGGTCGAGGATCGCAAAATTCCCGGCCCGGCGGGCGAGATACCGATTCGTATCTACACTCCGGAAGGCACGGGGCCGTTTCCGGTGCTGGTGTTTTTCCACGGCGGCGGCTGGGTGATATGCGGCCTCGATACGCACGACGGGCCGTGCCGCGCGCTCACCAAAAAGGCCGGATGCGTGACGGTGTCGGTCGATTACCGGCTCGCGCCGGAGAACAAATTTCCCGCCGGCGTCGAAGATTGCTTCGCCGCGACCAAGTGGGTCGCCGCGCACGCCAAAGAGCTGAACGCTGACGCCGCGCGCCTCGCGGTCGGCGGCGACAGCGCGGGCGGGAATCTGTCGGCGGTAATCGCGCACCTCGCGCGCGACGCGGGCGGTCCGAAGATCGCGCTGCAGCTGCTGATCTATCCCGCGACCGAGGCCGAGCTCGATACTTACTCGCACAAGACCTTCACCGACTACTTTCTGACCAAGGACGACATAATTTATTTCTGGCGGCATTACCTGCGCAGCGCCGCCGACCGCAAGGATCCGCGGGTCGCGCCGGCGCTGGCCAGGAGCTTCAAGGGATTGCCGCCCGCGCTGATCATCACTGCGGAATTCGATCCATTGCGCGACGAGGGCGAGACCTACGGCGAGAAGCTGCGCGCGGCCGGGGTGCCGGTGACCGTCACGCGTTACGAAGGCATGATCCACGGATTTTTTTCGATGTACGAAGCGCTCGACAAGGGCAAGCTTGCGATCGAGGAATCGGCCGCGGCGCTCAGAAAGGCGTTCGCGAAGTAGCGGCGGGCGTCACCACTGTTCGTAGTGCACGGCGCGGCGTTCGTAGCCGGCGCCTCGCAGCAGGTCGCGGAGACGAATCACGCCCTTGCCGACGCCGCATATATAGAGGTGGCGCGTGCGATCGGCGTCGCCGCTGACCCATCGCGCCTGCGCCAGCTCGAACAGGCGATCGTAAATTTGTGCGGGCGCGGCGATCACAATCTCGTACGAGAAATTCGGCGCGGTCCGCGCGACAGCGTCGAGGTCGGCGGCATAGAGGATGTGATCGCGATCCGGCGCCGCGTAAATCAAGTGAAAACTTGCGGTGGGCGATGAAGCGATCGCCCGCTTCAGCATCGGGCGAATCGGCGCGATCGCCGTGCCCTCCGCGATAAAGCCCAGTTCCGCCTGGGGCGCATGCTCCAGAGCGAAGGTACCGAACGGCCCGCTGAAATCGAGCTTATCGCCGACCCGCCGCTCGAACAGCCATTGCACGCCGCGCCCGCCGGCGACGCGATTGAAACAAATCTCCAACGGGCCGCGATCCTCAGGGTCCGACGCGATCGAGTAGGGCCGCGAGCGGGTTTCGTCGCCGAGCGGAATCGTTATCGAGATGAACTGGCCGGGGACGAATCGCAGATGCTTGCCGCTGGTGAGCGCGAGGAAGAGCGAGCGCGTGTCGGCGGTGTGATCGAAAATTTTCTCGACGCGCGCATTCAGCGTCCCGCGCCTGACTGCACCGGCAGGTGGCTGCCCGGCCGTCATTCCTCAGCCGCCTCGCTCACCTGGTTAATCGTGTAGCGCGGAATCACGACGACGATTTCCGCATTGGGGTCTTCGATGACCGCCTGGCATCCCAGCCGCGAGGTGGGCGTGAGGCCCGGCGCCTTGTCGAGCAAGTCTTCCTCCTGCTCGCTGGACTCGCCGAGCTTGTTGAAGCCCTGCTTGACGATCACGTGGCAGGTCGTGCACGCGCAATTGCCGCCGCATGCATGCTCGAGATGGACGCCGTGACCGAGCATCACGTCGAGAATCGAGCCGGGCTTCCCATCATGATGAAACGGGGCCTTGGCGGGGTCGAACTCGATTACCCTTTCGGGGTCGCCGTTTTCGTATTGGATTCGCAGTTTAGCCATCGGAGTCAGGTGGTAATTGAGATTATGCGCTGCGTTGACGCCGCGAAACCGCCGTCTCGATCTTCAAGCTCGCGCGCTTGCATCTTCGCCTGATTTTCGCCATCATCTGAACCGTCTCAAAAGAGCGGCGGGAGAATCCCAATGGCGACGCTGACCAAGCGGCAGAAGCAGTTACTCGATTACCTGAACGACTATAACAGCGAACACGGGTACGCGCCCACGCTGGCTGAAGTCGGCCAATATTTCGGGCTCTCGTCGCTCGCCACCGTGCATAAGCATTTGCATAACCTCGAGCAGAAAGGGTTCATCAAGCGGCAACACAATCATAGCCGCGCGCTCGAAGTGGTGGAGTCGGAGAAGCGTCAAGCGCCGAAGACCATCCGGCTGCTGGGCACCGTCGCGGCGGGCGCGCCGATAGAAGCGGTCGAGAACAACGAAACGATCAGCGTGCCCGACGACTTCATCCGGCGCGACAATACATTCTGCCTGCGAGTGAAGGGCGACTCGATGATCGAAGACGGCATCCGCGACGGCGATTACATAATCGTCGAAGGCCGCGACAGCGCCGATAACGGCGAGACGGTGGTGGCGCTAGTCGGCAACGAGGCGACCGTCAAGAAGTTCTACCGCGAATCGGGGGGGCAGGTTCGGCTGCAACCGGCGAACTCGGCGATGCAGCCGATCATGGTGACCGAGGGCGACTTGGCGATTCGTGGCGTCGTGGTCGGATTGATGCGTCACTACCGTTAGGAACTTTACGAAAGTGAACCCCGCCGTGGGTTTCACACTTCCTTTGGGCAGGGATAACCCCTGCACCTTAGCGCCATGTTCAAGAAGATAGACTGCGTGATGATCCGGGTGGACGACCTCGCAGCGGGTGAGAAATTCTACTCGGAAGTCTTCGGACTCAAGCCGCTTTGGCGCGAGGCCGGCAGCGTCGGGATGCGCCTGCCAGAATCCGACGCCGAAATCGTTCTTCACAACAACGCCGACATACCCGGCAAGGTCGAGGTGCATTACCTGGTCGATAACGTAGTTGCGGCGGTGAAGAGTTATGCGGAGCAGGGTTGCCGCATCATGGTGCGGCCATTCGACGTGCTGATTGGAAAGTGCGCGGTCATCGAGGATCCGTTCGGAACGACAATCTGTCTGCTGGATCAAACTTCAGGCCAGCGCCCACACTATATTGCCCAAATTGCCAAAATCCCTTAGGCGCGGATCGGGATCGTCACGACGAAGGCTGAGCCCTGCTGAAGCGCGGTCTTGACCAGCATTCTGGCGCCCAGTGCTTCCACATTGCGCTGAACGACAGCGAGGCCCAGGCCCATTCCGCGGTGGCTGCGGATACTCGAGTGTGAAAGTTGGACGCAGGTCTTGAACGCCTGCTCGAGCAGTCGGGCGTCGATACCCGGGCCGGTGTCGCGAACTTCGAGTTCGACCGCGGCTCCGAGCTGAGACGATGTGGCCAGCCGGATCGCGATCGTGACGCGGCCGTGGTCGGTAAACTTGATCGCGTTGACCGCGAGGTTGAGCAGTATCGACTTGATCGGCCGGCGCCGCGAGCGAAAAACGGTGGGTGCGGCGTCGAGATCGAACCTGATTTCGAGGCCCTTAGCGTCGTTGGCCGCTTCGAGCGCCGGGGCGAGGTCTGCAATCAGATCGTGCAGGTGGATTTCCTCTTCGTCTTGCGCTTCCGCCATCGCGTCCTTGAACGAAAAGTCCATGACGTTCTCGACCGTCTGCGCCAGGTCGTGGGCGTTGGCGTTCATCCGTTCGATAATCTGCTTGTGGCGATCACCCACCTCTTCGCCAACTTCGTCGCGCAGGATATCGAGATAACCGAGGAGTGCCTGCACCGGCGAGCGCAGTTCGTGCGCGAGATTGGCGAGCGCTTCCATGTGCACCCCCTGGTCCCATTGCACGGCCTGAATTCGCGTGGCAACCGTGTCCACGGTTGCCGCGGGCGCGTGCCCATTATTTGACAGATTCGACAAGTGCGTCTTTCCGCCTGACTGGCTGCGTTGCGCATTAAATTTTCCGTGCGAGCTACGCGCGCCAATTGCCATCTAAGTTGAAGCAAAGATGCGCGCAGGTGAATCGGAAAATCGCCTGAGATCGATGGGGAAAAGTACCTAGAACGCGGGATAAGAGTGCCTACGAGGAAAGGCTGCCGCACACGCAAATCGCAGTGCGATGCAAATCAGCGTCGCGCGGGCGTCCGCCGCTCTGATAGTGTCATCGAACCGGGACCAGCGTGGCGGAACAGAAGAAAATTGCGAGCCGTGCAATCGCGTTGATCGCATTCGCGCCGTGGATACTCTACGGCTTTGCCTCCGGCTTCAATCACTGGCGCATCGCGGCCGGCGGCGGGCTAGTCCTATGCCTGGGATTCCTGGCCATTACGATGCGCCGCGGCGTGTCGATCAAGTTGCCGGACTGGGCGATGCTTGCGTTTTTCATGATCGCAGCAGTCATGATCATAGGCCTGAGATCGACGGCCTTCACGGTTTACAGCGCCGTGGTCGTATGGATGTGCTTTGCACTGGCTGCATGGGGATCGGTCGCGATCGGGCGTCCGTTCACGACCGCCTACGCGCGCGAAACCGCATCGCCCGAATTCTGGGAGCATCCAATCTTCATCCGGCTGAATCTGCTGATGACTCTTGTGTGGTGCGGCTTGATGACCGTGAACATCGGCTTCGCGGTAGTAGGTGTCATCGTCGTCGGCGACGTCGCCAAGCCGATACTCAGCTTTGCGCTGCCGATGGGATTGTTGGTCATGGGATTCGTGTTCAATCGCAGGTTCCCCAGTAGGTACCTTGCGCGGTCGGGCTTTGAGATGCCCGCCGCCGGCGCACCTGTCGCCTGATCAATCAGAAGCAGACACATGGCGCGTGATTTGTTTCACTCGCGCGGATAACTCTCGCGGCGCGACTCTTACGCATTCGTAGCCGAAGGAGTTGTAAGTCTCTTCGTGAACTCTCTCAAATTTCAAAGAATCCTCGAAGCTGATCCTTCTCGCCGCGGAAGGTTCGCAGAATCCCAGGTTCTCGATGAAGAAGACCTGCTTCTGATAGATCTGCGCTTCCTTTATTCGTTCTATCTCATTGGCGAGAGTTATCGAAATCGGAAAGCCGAGCCATACGCTGAGCGTGTACGTGCATAGCGGCGATCGATCATAGAATTGCACTCCTGATGCCAGAGCAGTTACCTGCATCTGTCGCTGCTTCTGAAGATTGATAATGTCGTCGATGAAAGCGGGGTGCGTCCATGGTTCGGCGATGCCTTGCGCGTGTCGCAGAGCGATGATGTCGGTCGCAGCTTCTTCGACGACAAGGTATCCCGCGATTTCCAAGGAGCGAATGATCGAAGTTTTGCCGCATCCTGGAGTGCCGGTCAGGATGTATCGTTTCATAGGCGCCTTTCTCAATGACGATTGTGCCCCTTCCGTCGGGGGAAGGGGTTAGGAGTCAGGTTAGCGAGCGTCGTTGGTGACGCGCAGGGGAATCAGCAATAGGACCGCTGCGCGATTTCGAAACCGGAACCGGCTTCGCGTGCGCGAAGCTGTCCGAGATCCTTCCTGCCGCTCGCGCTGCTCGCTCTGTCAGGATGACAGAGGGTGCGCTCGCGATGCTCGCTTTGTCAGGATGACGGGAGGTGCGTTCGCGAGGCTCGCATCGTCAGAAGATTACAGATTGTCGCGTGCTGGTTAGAACCCGAACGGAGGGTCAGGAGACTTTGTCGGGCTTGGGGGCTTCGGCGGCCTTGGCTTCGTCGGGCTTCGCGACGGTCTTGGCCACGTCGTCGGGCTCGTTCATCGCGCGTTTGAAGTCGCGGATTGCTTTGCCCATCGCACCGCCGACATCGCCGAGCTTGCTGGGCCCGAAGATGACCAGGATTATCAGCAAAATGATCAGCAGATGAGTTGGCGCGAAGAGATCCATATTTTTCTCCGGGCCGGCCGCATCCAGCCGTCCCTCTAAAACTCTATATCCTTGACTATCGGATTGCCACTTCTATTCCCGCAGCTCACGCCGAATGCGCGGGCTCGTGCTGCGCGGGGGCGCCGTCGTCCAGGTGGTAGCGCTGGACCTTGCGATAGAGCGTCGAGAGGTGGATACCGAGCACCTGCGCCGCCTTGACCTTGTCGTTTTCGACCTTGTCGAGCACGCGCTTGATATGCTCCCGCTCGAGATCCTCGAGCGTCAGTCCGGTGTTCTCGATACTCGCCATCACCGGCGACGTGCTGCGCAGCTTGTCGGGCAAGTCGTGCGAGTGGATTACGTCGGTCTCGGCGAGAATCGCGGCGCGCTCGACTGTATTTTCGAGTT
Source organism: uncultured delta proteobacterium (assembly GCA_963717005.1). Taxonomy (GTDB): domain Bacteria; phylum Desulfobacterota; class Binatia; order Binatales; family Binataceae; genus Binatus. The sequence continues at coordinate 314,350 of OY970324.1, read as the reverse complement.
CGCGGACGTTGCCCGGCCACGCGTAATTGAGCATCAAGCGCATCGCGCCCTTGGAAAATCGCATCGCGGTGCGCGACAGCGACTTCTCGTACTTGCGCAGGAAGTGGTTGGCGAGCAGCGGGATGTCGTCCTGGCGCTCGCGCAGCGCGGGTAGATTGATATTGATGACGTTGATTCGGTAGAGCAGTTCCTCGCGGAAGCGGCCGGCCTTGACCTCGTTCTCGAGATTTTTATTGGTGGCGCACAGCACGCGCACGTCGAAGGCCACCGGATCGTTGGCGCCTAGCGGGTAGGCCTCGCGCTCCTGCAGCGCGCGCAACAATTTTACCTGCAGCGCGAGCGGCAGCTCGCCGATCTCGTCGAGCAGGATGGTGCCCTTGTCCGCGGCCTTGAGCAGGCCGACCTTGTCCTGGCCGGCGCCCGTGAAGGCGCCGCGTTTGTAGCCGAACAGCTCGCTTTCGAGCAGGTTCTCGGGCAGCGCGCCACAGTTGATTGGCAGGAAGCGGTTGTTGGCGCGATCGGAGCTGAAATGAATCGCGCGCGCGACCAGTTCCTTGCCGGTGCCCGACTCGCCGGTGATCAACACGCTGGAATCGGTGCGCGCGACTTTTTCCATGACGCGGAAGGTCGCTTCGATCGCATCGCTTTTACCGATGATGCTCTCGAAGCGATATTTCTCGCGCAATTCCTGGCGCAGAAAACGGTTTTCGCGGAACAGCGCCTTACCTTCGAGCGCATTGCGCATCACTTTTTTCAAGTGATCGTTGGCGAACGGCTTGGTGATGTAGTCATAGGCGCCCTGGTGCAGCGCCTCGACCGCCGACTCGACGCTGGCGTACGCGGTGACGATTATCCCCATCACTTCGGGATCCAGCTCGCGCATCTTGCGCAGCAGGTCGAGTCCGCTGCCGCCGCTGGTCAGGTTAAGGTCGAGAATCGCGAGATCGATTTTTTCTTTTTCGAAGATACGCAGCGCCACTTCGGCGGCCGGCGCCTCGGTCACCTCGTAGCCCTCGCTGCGCGCGAGCTGCACGATAATCGAGCGCATCAGCGGTTCATCTTCGACGATGAGCAACCGATAAGGTCCGCGTTGTGGTGCGGTCCATGAAGCGTCGGTATTCATGCAACCGTCTTCAGGATGCGGCCATTTCCGCGGCCTGCTGCGCGCGCATGGTTTCCTCGGCGGCGCCGAGCGTGATGGTGATCGCAGTGCCGCGGCCGACCTCGCTATCGACCCGAATCGTGCCGTGGTTCGACAGAATCATGCGCTGGCATAGCGACAGCCCGAGTCCGACGCCGGCGCCCGCGGGCTTGGTGGTGAAGAATGGATCGAATACGCGCTCGAGATGCTCGCGCGGGATGCCGATGCCGTTGTCCACGACCTTGATGAGCACCCGGCGCGATTTGTCCGCACCTTGTCCGGCGCGCTGGTTTTCGGTGATCACCTTGATGACGGCGCCTTCGGCGGGCGAGGCGTCGGCGGCGTTGAAGAGCAGATTGAGCAGCACTTGCTGGATTTCGTTGTCGTCGGCGAACGCGCGTCGCAGATCGGGCGCAAGAATCGGTTCGACCCGGATGCCGCTGAAGCGTTTGTTGTAGGTGATCAGCCGCAGCGTCTCGGCGATGAGCCCGTTGACGTCCACCGGCTTGCGCTGCGCGGTGGTCGGCCGCGCGAAATTCACCAGGTCCTTGAGCGTGCTCGAGATGCGCGTGATTTGGGACAGGATGGTGTGCATCGTGGTGCGCCGCTCGGGGTCCTGCTCGCCGGTCAGAATCGATTGGACCAGCGACGAAATCGACGCGAGCGGATTGTTGACCTCGTGCGCGACGCCGGCGGCGAAGGTTCCGGCCGCGGCCAGGCGCTCGGCCTTGAGCAGCGAATCGAGCATCTCGCGCCGCTGGGTAACGTCGCGCAGGATCATCTGCACGAATCGTTCTTTGCCATAGGTGATGAGTGCCGAGTTTACGTCGAAGAAAAACGGCCCGACCGGGAATTCCTGGGTTTGTGCCGAGCCCTCGCGCAAAACGGTCTCGAGGCTGTCGATCACGCTTTGCCTCAGCTCCGGCGGCACCAGCTCCGGCACCGCTTTCCCGATTATCTCCATCTTGTTGTGGTCATAGTCGTGCTCGGCTTCGAGTTGATGGAGCCGAAGGGCCGCCGCGTTAAGACCCAGCACGATCCAGGTGTGCGGCTCGATCTCGTACATCGGATCGGGCGCGTGATCGATGGTGTTGCGATACTTTTCTTCAGACTCGCGCAGTAGCCGTTCGCGCGATTCGATGTAGAACTGCGAGACCATCAGGCGCCGCTCGTCGATGGCCGCGACCATCAGATCCCGCGCCCGCTCCATCGCCGGACCGGTCATGGTGGATTTAACGTGATTGAGAATTATTTGTTTGAGTGCGATGTGAATTACGTTGAACTGGGACGGTTTGGCCCGCGCGAGCATTCCCTCCTGGCAATGCCGGCGCAGATAAACGTAGGTGCAGACATCGTCGGGATCGCGCAGATGGTCGGTGAAGCGGATGAGCGAATTGACCATGTTGTCTTTGCGTCCGCTCTCGTCGTACTTCGAGTGACCGTGGATGATGTAGGCGATGGATTCGCCCCACTGATCGACGATGCCGTCGAAATGCCGGTCGATCAGATCGGCGGCCTCTGAACGGATCTGAAGACATTCGGGCGTGCGGCTCCAGATGGTCTCGCCCCAAAGTCGCGAGAGCGATTGTTCGATTTCGGCGAGCTGGCTTCTAATCGCCTGCAGCTCTTCGGGAGTCGCCTCGATCGGCGGGTCGTTCGTTTCGCGATGTAATTTTGACTTTGACGGTCTGTGACATCCACATGCGAACGATAGTTTCATTGAGCTATAACCCGGCGGGAAAATTTCATATTCGGTACTCACTGACCTATAACATTCGCAAAATAACCAATCTAGCGTGAGCATTGAGGCGGCATGATGCCTGATTTTGCACCCTGCGAATTGAGCGCCCGAGAGATGGCGAGGCGCAAATCGTACAGCGCTCATCCCAATTGGTTTGCGCGAAGCGGCGGGTCGGCGAAAAACCCTGACAACCGTTGGATTTTTCCGGTGGCATGGCTCTGGCAATTGGGTCCTCATCGAGAGGACACCGACATCCATGCTTACCACCACCGATTCCGTTCCGCGCGTCACTCCACACGGTAAGTTCCTTTCCCGTTCAGAACAAAAATTCTTTTTTAAGGCGATGCGGCTCGCTGACGTGAGCGCGACCCTCGACTTCGGACAGAAACTCAAACTAAGGAAGCGGCTCGACGACCTCAGGACCTCGCACACGACCGGTCTGGTGCTGACGGAAGCGCAGTCGCAGCCATGCCTCGATATCGCGGCGCAATCGGGACTGGCGGCGATGGTCGAGCTGCGAATCACGGCCGATGAATTCGCGAGCCGCCGCGGATTCAAGGCCGTCGTCTCGCGAATCGCCCACACGGCAAATATTTTCAGCCGGCATCCGGCGCTGATCGGTTACATCCTCGATTGCGAAATCGGCCAGGACGCGCTGCGTGCGGGCGGACTCGAAAACGCGCGGCGTCGAGTGCGCACGGTCGTGAAGACGATTAAGGGACGCGCGCCCGCGGCGATGGTCGGAATCAAGTTGCGGCCGGAAACGCGCGCCTTGTCGATTCTGGAAGAAGATTTTCTCTACGCGGAAATCCCGGCGCTCGCGCCGGTCGAGATTCGCGATTTCGTCGTTGCCCTGCACAACGTCGCGGAAGCGCGACCCGTCATCATCGAGTTCAACGATGCATCGCCGGGGCAGGACGAGGCTGTAGCAGTGGCGTTTGGCACGGGTGCGGCGGGCGTGGTTGCTCCTCCCGTTCCTGCTCCGGTCTCTCACGACTGGCTCGGCGTGCGCATGATGCGCGCGTCGGACGTGATGCCGTTCGTGACGCTCAACGGCACCTGCCCGCCGCGGCCCGCGACGATGCCGATGGTGTCCGTGGTGATTTGCGCATACAACGCCGAGCGCACGATGCGGCCGTGCCTGGAGTCGCTGCGGCGGCTCGATTACCCGAATTTCGAAGTCGTAATCGTCGATGACGGCTCGCGCGACAAGACCGCCGACATCTCGATGGACTTTCCGGAGTTCCGGCTCATCCGCCAGCCCAACAAGGGGCTCAGCGTGGCGCGCAATGTCGGGATGCATGCGGCGCGCGGCGAGCTTATCGCCTACACCGATTCGGACTGCGTCGTCGATCCGCATTGGCTGACGCTGATGGTCCGCGCGATGACCGAAAACAACTTCGATGGATGCGGCGGACCGAACTACGCGCCGCACGAAGACGGATGGATCGAAGCCAGCTGCGCCGCGTCGCCGGGCGCACCGTGTCATGTGCTGACTGCCGAAGATCGGGCGGAGCATCTGGCGGGCTGCAACATGGTGTTCTCGAAGGCGGCGCTGGCGAAGATTGGCGGCTTCGACGCTCAATTCAGGACCGCCGGCGACGACGTCGATATCTGCTGGCGCATGCTGGCCGCAGGCTACAAGCTGGGCTTCTCGCCGGCCGCGTTCGTCTGGCACTTCCGCCGCAACACCGTGAAAGCGTACTACGGCCAGCAGCGCGGTTACGGTCGCGCCGAGGCGATGCTGTTTCCGAAATATCCAGAGCGTTTCAACGTGATGGGCCAGATCGCATGGCGCGGCACGATCCCCGGTCTGGCGCGCACGATTCCCGGCGGCAGTCGCAAACGCGTGATGTGGAACGCGACCGCGGGCGCGCAATCGCTGTTCGATCCCGGCCTGACGCTGGCCAAGGTTCTGCCGCAGACGCTCGAGTGGACCGTGCTCTCGGCAGTGATGCTGGTCGCGTCGATCGTGCTCGGCGTGTCGCTGATTCCGGCGACCGCGATGCTGGCGCTGGGGCCGATCTGGGCGCTCTACTATGCATGGCATGCGCCGCTCGACAAATTTCACGAAAGCTTTGCGGCGCGAATTCTGATCGCGTATCTCGCGTACACGGGGCCAATGGTGCGAACGATGACGCGCTACAAGGAACGAGCGAAAGGGTTGACCGGACTCGCGGGTGAAGACGGCGTCCGTCAGCGCGCTACTATCAACTGGATTCGCCGCACCGTGCGGCTGGATTATTGGAACAACGAGAGCATCTCGCGCGACCGCCTGATGGACAAGATGCTGAAGTTGTTCGCGCGCACCGGTCACGGCGCAATCGTCGATGCGGGCTGGAACGACTACGACCTCGAAGTGCGGCCCAATCCGTGGACGCGAATCGAGCTGAAGACGGCCGACGAAGAGCACGAGGCGGGCAAAGTCACCAATCACGTGCTCGCGCGCATAAAGTTCACGCGAATCAGCACGATAGCTCTGGCGGCAGGCGTGGTGAGCGCGGCAGCCGCGGCAGTCGCGGGACTGCCTGAGATAGCGCTCGGCCTGGCCGCATTGACGGTAGCCGGCGCGGTATGCATCGCCGCCGAGATGGTCGAAGCGGGGCGCCTCGCGCATCGCGCGACCGAAGAATGCGCCACCGAACTGAATCTCGCCCCGCTCGGCGTCCCGATCCGTCAGCCTGCGACTGCCGAAGTCCCGGTAGCGACGAACGAGCCGGCGCGCGTGCGAGTGACATCGCAAGAACGCATCGCCGATTAGATCCTACTGACCGTCCGCCTCGTTTTTCTGTGTCATCCTGACGAAGCGAGCGACGCGAGCGTCGAGAAGGATCTCGTACAGCTTCGCGCCAGAGAATGACAAGCGTCAGTCTTCCAGAATTTTGTGGATCGATTCGAGGTCGCGGCGGACTTCGTTGAGGACTCGGCGGGCTTGGCCGTCGATTGCCGGCGATTGCGACGATGCGCGCTCCGATGACGACGCCGGCGCGTTCCTCGGCAACGGTTTGCCGCTCATCAGTGCGTCGAGGCCGAATTCCTTGATGTGCTTGTTGGCGCCGACAATCGTGAAGCCTTCGTCGTGCAGCAGGCGCTTGATGAGGCGCAGCACGTCGAGGTCCTTTTCCTGGTAGAAGCGATGCTTGGTGCGCGTATGCTTGGGCTTCAGGAACGGGAACTGGGTTTCCCAGAAGCGCAGCACGTAAGTCTCGACGCCGAGCGCGCGCGCAGCTTCGCCGATCTTCAGCCCGCGCTCGGGGAACATCGACAACGTAACAGGCTTGTGCGCCGCGGCTTTTTGCGGGGCAGATTTTCGCCGCCGGACTGATGGCTGGCGCGGGCGCGGCATCGGCGTCATACCCCCGGCTTGGAGCCGTTGTTGACGCGCTCCTTCAACACCTGGCTCGGCTTGAAGGACAGCACGCGGCGCGAATCGATCGTGATCGGCTCGCCGGTCTGCGGATTGCGTCCGCGGCGCGCATGTTTGTGATTGACGAGAAAGGTGCCGAAGCCGGAAATTTTCACTTTCTGACCCTGGCGCAACGAATCCCTGATGATCGCGAACACCGCTTCGACCACGTCACAGGCTTCCTTTTTCGAGGAGCCCACCCGCTCGTAGATCAAATCCACGAGATCGGCTTTAGTCATGCCCTGCGGCGTAACGATCCCCACCCGCTCGCTTTAGGCACGCTGCTACTGCCGCAACTCCGCACCCAATCGCATCCGCGCCTGCTCCACCAACACGGCGTGAATGCGGTTCACCTCCTCATCAGTCAGCGTGCGATCCTTTGCACGGTAACGACAAGCCAACGCCACACTCTTCTTACCGGCGGCCACCGCGGTCCCCTCGTACACGTCGAACACCTCGACGCTTTCCAGCAGCGACGCGCCGCATTCCCGAATGGTCTTGACTACCATATCCGCCGGGAAATTCCGATCCAGCACCAGCGCCAAATCGCGCCTGATTGCGGGAAACTTCGGCGGCGGCTGGAAAGTTTTGCGCGGCGAGAAACCATAGGCAATGAGACTACTCAAGTCAAGTTCGCAGACCGCGCACGCCTCGTTGAGATCCAGCCGCATCGCTTCCGCCGGATGCAGCTCGCCGATCAAGCCGATCGATCCGCCATCGAGCGACACGATAGCGCTGCGCCCCGGGTGCAGGAATGGGGCATCGGCGGGCTCGATCGCCTTGTAGGTCACGCGCGGTGAAATTCCGATCGCGTCAAAGTAGGTTTCGAGGATTCCCTTGATCGTGAAAAATCCCGCGTTGACGCTGTGCTCGCCTATCGCGGAGACCGCGTACGGTCCGTAGCTGACGGCGGCGATGTGCAAGTGCTCGGTGGCGAGGTCGCCGTTCATGCGGAAGACCTTGCCCATTTCAAAGCCGTGAAAACTGCGGGCCTCGCGGTTCAAATTGAAGCGCAGCGAGGTGACGAGTCCCGGCATCAGGCTGACGCGCAGCTCGCTCAACTCGGCCGATAGCGGGTTGGTCACCTTGACCGGACGCGCCGCGGCCTGAATTCCGGAAAAGCGGGCGTTGTCGGCCGGCGCGATGAACGCGATGGTGGCGGCTTCGCTGAGGCCGCATCCGAGCATCACCTCGCGCGTGCCCTTGATGAACTCGCGCTCGCGATTGACGGGAGCAAGCGCGCTCACTCGCGGCGGGAGCAGGGCTGGAATCTCTTCGAGCCCGCCCAGGCGCGCGACTTCCTCGATCAGGTCGGCCTGCTCGACCAGGTCGGAGCGGAACGACGGCGGAATCACCGCGAGCACGCCCTTGGCTCGGGTGCTGACCTGCGCCCCGAGCGATTTGAGCCGGCTGCGCGCGACGCCCGCAGGAATCGAGGCGCCGAGCAGCGATTCCATCGCGCCGAGATCCAGCGCAATCTCGCGCGGCTCCGCTTTGCGCGGCTCGAAGTCGAAGAATGGCGAGGCCTCACGCCCGCGCGCGATTTTGCGGATCAGTTCGGCCGCGCGAATCAGCGCGCCAACCTGTCCCGCGCGATCGATGCCGCGCTCGAAGCGGTAACTGGCCTCGCTGCGCAGACCGAGGCGGCGCGCCGTGCGCGCGACGGTCATCGGCTCGAAGTATGCGCTCTCGAGCAGAATCGTAGTCGTCGAATCGCCGACCTCGGAATTGAGACCGCCCATCAGGCCCGCGATCGCGAGCGGCTTGCCGCCGTCCGCGATCAACAGATCGTTCGGATCGAGTGCGCGCGTAACATTGTCGAGCGTGACGAACTCGCGCGTCCCGCCCGCGCGGCGCACGACAATCTCGCCGCCGGCGATTTGGCCGAAGTCGAAGGCGTGCAAGGGCTGGCCGAGCTCGAGCATCACGTAGTTGGTCGCATCGACGACGTTGTTGAGCGCGCGCATCCCGCACAGCTCGAGCCGGCGCCTGAGCCACGCCGGCGAAGGACCGACCTTGATTCCGGTCATCGCGAGCGCGGCGTAGCGCGGGCATAGATCGGGTGCGTCGATCGAAACCGAAACCGAAACCTGCGCGCTGTCGGGCGATCCGGGCGAATGCGCGGCGCGGAGCCGGGGAGCGCGCAGCCGCCCGCCGAACAACGCGGCGACTTCGCGCGCGAGGCCGAGAATCGAGAGGCAGTCGCCGCGATTCGGCGTGATCTCAACATCGAGCACGGTTTCGTCGAGGTGCAAATACGCGGCCACGTCGCCGCCGAGCGCCGCGTCGGCTCCGAGCGCAAGAATTCCCGCGTGATCCTGCGACAGGCCGAGTTCGCGCTCCGAGCACAGCATGCCCTCCGAGCGAACGCCGCGAATGACTGCCGCCTCAAGCGGCGGTTCCTTGCCGAGTTGCGCGCCAATCAGCGCGAGCGGCGCGATCATGCCGGGCTTCACGTTGGGCGCGCCGCACACGATTTTGAATTTGCCTTTTTCGCCAGCATCGACGTCACAAAGATTCAGCCGGTCCGCGTTCGGATGCTTCTCAACGTTGACGACCCGCGCGGCGAAAACGCCGGCGAATCCCGGCGTGAGCTTTTCGATATTCTCGACCACCAGTCCCGCGAAGCTTAAGCGGCGCGAGATTTCCTCGACCGGCGCATCGACGCTGACGAAGTCGCGCATCCAGCTCAGCGGCAGCTTCATCGCACACCTCCGCTCAGCGCTGGGAACTGGCTCAGGAAGCGCAAGTCGTTCTCGAAGAACAGGCGCATGTCGTCAACCCCGAGCTTCAGCAGGCCGGTGCGCTCGACGCCCATGCCGAAAGCGAAGCCCTGGAACTCGTCGGGGTTGTACTCAACCGCGCGCATCACGTTCGGGTGGATCATTCCGCAGCCGAGCACTTCGGTCCATCCGGAATACTTGCAGACCGGGCAGCCGGCGCCGTCGCAGAGCAGGCAATGCATGTCGAGCTCGGCGCTCGGCTCGGTGAATGGAAAATAGCTCGAGCGAAAGCGCACCGCGGTTGCGCCGAAAAACGCGCGCACGAATTCCGTCAACACGCCTTTAAGATGAGCCATCGTGATCTGTCCGCGCTTATCGACCATGAAGCCTTCGATTTGCGTGAACATCGGCGACGCGCGCACCGACAGATCGTCGCGCCGGTAGCATCGCCCGGGACACACTACCGCCAGCGGCGGCCGGCGTTTTTCCATCACGCGGATCTGCCCGTTCGACGTATGCGTCCGCAGCAGCATCCCGCCGTCAACGTAGAAGGTGTCCTGCATATCGCGCGCGGGATGATGCGGCTGGAAGTTGAGCGCGGCGAAGTTGTGGAAGTCGTCCTCGAGGTCCTGCGTCATCGCGACTTCAAAGCCCATCGACTCGAAGATGCCGAGCATCTTTTCGAGGATGTCGGTAATCGGATGGATATGCCCGCGCGCGATACGCATCCCGGGCAGCGTCACGTCGAGGCGCTTCTCGTTGAGCGACTTGGTCAGCGACGCGGCTTTGAGTTTTTCAGTGAGCGTCTCGATGCGCGCTTCAACCTCGCGCTTGATCTGGTTGATTAGCTGGCCGATAGCGGGGCGCTCGGCGTTGGGAACCTCGCGCATCCCGCGCATTATTTCAGTCAGCTCGCCGGAGCGGCCGAGCACGCGGACGCGGACCGCGTCGATTTGCGCTTCGCCGGCGTCGTCGCCGAGCTCGCTCATCGCGCGCCGCCGGATTTCTTCGAGTTGTTCTTTCATCGCGACCTTCCCCGCCCAATCTAATTGGCTCGCAATCCGCGTGGATACTGAAAAAAGCAAAAAACCACGTGGGCTCTAACCCACATGGTCTTCTGGTGCGCGGCGCTTTCGGACGCCCGGCTCTATGCTGCTTTTGAGCCGAGCGCGCTAATCGCGGTGCGCACCAGCTCGGTAAACAATGCGTCGCGCTCCTGCGCGAGCTTCGCCAGCATCTTGCGATCGACCTCGACCCCGGCCTTCTTGAGCCCGTTCATCAGCGCGCTGTAGGAGATTCCGCTTTCGCGCGCGAGTGCGTTGATACGCGCGATCCACAGCGTGCGGTAGTCGCGCTTCTTGGCCTTGCGATCTCTGTACGCATAGGTGAGGCCCTTCTCGAGCGTCGAGCGGGCCTGCCGGTAAAGTTTGCGCCCGCCGACAAAGCCGGAGGCGAGCTTGAGTTGACGCTTATGACGGCGGCGCGTCTTGGGTCCGCCTTTGGCGCGAGGCATCGGAGTTCCTTTTCAGTAAAATCTATTCGTGCGTTGTTGTTTTGCTTAGGCGTACGGCATCATTATCTTGATTTTTTCGGAGTCGGCTTTGCCCAGGATGCCGGTCCGGCGCAGCCGCGCCTTCTGTTTCGGATTCTTGGCCGTGAACATGTGGCGGGCGTACGCGTGTTTGAATTTGACCTTGCCGCTCTTGGTCACGGAAAAGCGCTTGGCGGCGGTTCGGCTGGTCCTGATTTTCGGCATCTTCTTTCCTGAAATTTTTTCTGTTCGGGTTAGCGCGGCGTCAGCAGCACGGACATGTTGCGTCCTTCCATCCGGGGATTGCCTTCCGCCTGCGCTATATCCGTTACCGTAGCGATAATTCTCTCGATCAATGCCCGTCCGAGTTCCGGATGAGTAATCGCGCGGCCCCGGAACGAAACGGTGAGCTTAACACGATGACCTTCTCCAACAAAGCGCTTGATATGCGCGGTTTTGAAGTCCACGTCGTGCTGCCCGGTCGCCGATCCCATCTTCACTTCCTTGATCATGCTGATGGTGTGCTTCTTGGAATCGTGCGACTTCTTCTTCTGCGCATAGCGGTACTTGTCGAAGTCGGTGACGCGGCACACCGGCGGATTGGCCGTCGCCGAGACTTCGACCAGGTCCAGGCCGCGCGCCTCCGCAACTTTTATCGCCTCGCGCAGCGGCAGGATTCCTACCTGCGTGCCGTCGGCGTCGATCACACGGACTTCCTGCGCTCGAATCAGGTTATTGACGCGAATCGCGGGCTCCCTTGAGGGTGGGGTTCTGAAATCTCTTCGGATAAAGCACCTCCTCTGGCTTGATGGCCGGATCAATTTTCCTAGGCCGGCACCGGCTCCATTTTCAGTGATTCGATTAACGCACTGACCGACATCGATTTGCTCTTCTCACCGCGCAGTAAGCGCAGCGAGACCGAGCGATCGGCCGCCTCGCGCTCGCCGACTACAACCATATACGGCACTTTGGCCAGTTCCGCTTCACGAACTTTGAAACCGAGCTTTTCGTTGCGGATATCGGCGTGGGCGCGGAATCCGTCGCGCTTGAGCAGGTCCGCGATCTCCCTGGCGTAGTCCTCGACCTTTTCGCTGAGCGACAGCACGCGCACCTGCTCGGGCGCGAGCCACAGGGGCAGCACGCCGCCGGTATGCTCGATCAGCACGCCGATGAAGCGCTCGAGCGAGCCGAGAATCGCGCGATGAATCATCACCGGACGTTCCTCGACGCCGCTGCTGTTGGTGTAGGTCAGGTCGAAGCGCTCGGGCATGTTGTAATCGAGCTGAATCGTCGCGACCTGCCACCTGCGCTTGAGCGCGTCGGACACATAAATCTCGATCTTGGGGCCGTAGAATGCGCCTTCTTTCGGATTTATCTCGAACGGGATTTCGCTCCACTTCAGCGCGCTGCCGAGCTTGCCCTCGGACATCTGCCACTGCTCTTCAGTGCCGAGATGCTGATCGGGCATGGTCGCGAGCTTGAACTCGACACCCTCGAAACCGAGCGCACTGTAAACGTCGCGCACCATCTGGAGATTCATTTTCACTTCATCCACGATCTGATCTTCGCGGCAGAATATATGCGCGTCGTCCTGCGACATCGCGCGCACCCGCATCAGGCCGTGCAGCGTGCCCGATCGTTCCGCGCGATGCAGCCGGCTGAACTCGGCGAAGCGCAGCGGCAAATCGCGATACGATCGCTTTTCGGCGCGATACACGAACGTATGACCGGGGCAGTTCATCGGCTTCAGCCCGTACCCGTGATGCCATCCTTCGGGACCGGTATCGACGGTGTGGGTCTCACTTTCAGGGTCGGGCGAGAGAAACATATTCTCGCGAAAATTTTCCCAATGTCCCGAGCTGTTGAACATCTCGTTCTTGAAAATCAACGGCGTGACCACTTCGTCATAGCCGTAACGCCGGTAAAGCCGGCGCATGTAATCGACCAGCGCGTTGAAGATGATGACGCCCTTGGGCAGGTAAAACGGCGATCCCGGCGAAATCGGATCGAAGATGTAGAGGCCCATCTCGCGCCCGAGCTTGCGATGGTCTCGTTGGCGCGCGAGCTCGACCAACTTGAGATGCTCATCGAGCGCTTCCTTGGTCGCGAACGCGGTGCCGTAAATTCGCGAAAGCATCGCGTTGTGTTCGTCGCCGCGCCAGTACGCGCCGGCGACGCTGGTCAGCTTGAATGTCTTCAAGTAGCGCGTCGAGGGCACGTGCGGTCCGCGGCAAAGATCCATCCAGTCGCCCTCGGCGTAGATCGATACGTGATCGTCAGCGATGCCCTGGATTATCTCGACCTTGTAGTTCTCGCCCATCTCGGAGAATTTGCGGATCGCGTCCTCGCGCGCGATTTCGGTGCGAATGATCTTGTGATCGGCCTTCGCCAGCTCGCGCATCTTGGTTTCGATCTTGGGTAAGTCCTCGAGCGTGAACGGCGTCGCGGGCGCGAAGTCGTAGAAGAAGCCGTCTTCGATAACCGGGCCGATCGTCACCTGCGTGCCGGGATAAAGCGACTGCACCGCCATCGCCATCAGATGCGCAGTCGAGTGACGGATAACGTCGAGGCCCTCAGGCGACTCGGCCAGCACCGGCTCGACCGTGGCGTCATGCTCGAGCTTGCGCGTCAGATCGACGACCTTGCCGTCGATGCGCGCGGCAACCAGATCTTTGCTCGGGACGTCCTTCAGCAGGTCGCGAACGATAGTGCCGACCGGTACGACGCGGGACTCGCGACCGAGGGTTACGGTTACGTCGGAACTCATCAAGCGAAGAATTTAATCATTGGGGGAACTGGCGAGTGAAAAAGTGAAAGAGTGAAAAACGAAAATCGCGCGCGCGGTTGTGGGCACGGACCTGGTAGGCACGGGCGGGATTGAACCGCCGACCTCTTCCGTGTCAAGGAAGCGCTCTCCCACTGAGCTACGTGCCTTCACGGTGCAGCGGTATTGATTAGACACATCAAGCAAACGCCAACGGTAACGGATTATGCGCTCGCGGGCAACCGAAGATTCGCGCGGGTCCCGTCCGCTCCTGACCTCACCTTGATCCGCTCCCTAAAAGGGCGAGGGGAAGAGCGGCGCGACAGGTTATGCAAAGGTTTATTGCCCGAGGAGACTTCGGCAGGCGACCGTGGCGGGGGCATCTGCTAGGATTTTGCGCCAAGTATCGCGCGCGCACGGAGGATCGCCCACGCCTCAGAAAATGGATCGCGAACGCATAGTTCAGCTCTTCTTCTTCGGCTTCCTGGCCGTGATGGCCTACGAGCTGTACGAGCTGATGCTGCCGTTCCTGACGCCGCTGGCATGGGGAATCCTGCTCGCCTTCATGGCGCATCCGGCGCTGATCGAAGTCGAGAAGGTCGTCAAGCGCCGATCGCTCTCGACCGCAATCATCAGCATCGTCGTCGCGCTCGTCGTCATCATGCCCGCCGTCTGGGCGTCGGGCCGCCTTGTGGTCGAGGCGCAGGCGCTCTACACCCAGGCAAGCGACCAGGTGAATACCGGCGGCGTCACCAAGCTGCATGACTGGGCGGTCCACACCGATCTCGGCGCCTGGATCAACAAGAAAATGGTCGAGCGCGGCTACAAGCTCGACGAAGAGCTGCCCAAGCTGACTCTGCAAGCGGCGCAGATCACCAGCAATTACGTCGCCGAGAACGCGACCCACGCGGCCAAGAACCTCTTCGGCTTCATCGTCGATTTCGGTATCGCGCTGCTCGCGTTCTTCTACCTGCTGCGCGACGGCGACTTCTACTACAAGGCGCTGCAGGACCTGACCCCGCTGCACGAAGACGACAAAAAGGCGATCTTCGACACGCTGCGCACGACCCTGTCGTCGGTGATGCGCGGGTTGATGCTGACCGCGGTGCTGCAGGGCGTGTCGATCGGCATCGGCATGCTGATATTCGGCGTGCCGTACTGGGTGTTCCTCGCGATCGCGTCGGCGGCAGCGGGCCTGATGCCAATCGGCGGTACCGCACTGGTCTGGATTCCCGCGATGATTTATCTCGGCTTCGCGGTGAGCTGGTCGGCGGCGATTGGCCTGCTGATCTGGTGTTCGGTGGCGCTCGCCATTATCGATAATTTCATCAAGCCGCTCGCGATGAAGCACGGCACCGGCCTGCCGACGATCGCGCTGTTCCTGGGCATCCTCGGCGGGCTGGAAGCCTACGGCCCGCTCGGCCTGTTCCTCGGCCCGGCAATAATGTCGGTGTTCGCGGCGCTGCTGCGCGTGTACCGAAAGGAATACTCAGGCACACGCAAAGAAGCCGCGTGAGCGGCCATGCGCGCAGTTTCTTGCGTCATCCTGACAATGCGGGCAACGCGCACTCTTGTGTCATCCTGACGAAGCGAGCATCGCGAGCGGCAGGAAGGATCTCGGACAGCGGGGCGTAAGCGCCGCCGGTTCCGGTTTTGAGTTCTGTGTCCGATGAGAATAAGGACCGCTTCGCGATCTCAGAACCGGAACCGGCTTCGCTGGCGCGAAGCTGTCCGAGATCCTTCCTGCCGTTCGCGATGCTCGCTCTGTCAGGATGACAGAGGCCGCTCGCGATGCTCGCTCTGTCAGGATGACGGAGGCCGCTCGCGATGCTCGCTCTGTCAGGATGACAGAGGCAGTTCGCGATGCTCGCTTCGTCGGGATGCCAGAGGCCGATCGCGTGGCTCGCTTCGTCAGGATGACTGAAGTGCGAGATGCTTGCTTCGTCGGCGTCGCTTCGCCTTCGGAATGACAAATCGCGCCGGTTCGATTAATCATTGCTCGCCATGGATTCCTCCGAACCAGCGCTCGAGCCGGTCCGCTCGATCACTTCCGCCGAGGCCGCGCACACGCTGTTCGCGAGTTTTCTCGGCTGGGCGCTCGACGCTTTCGATTTCTTCATCCTGATTTTCGTGATGCCGGCGGTCGCGCGCGAGTTCCATCGTCCCATCTCGCATATCGCGTTCACCATCACCGCGACCCTCGCGCTGCGTCCGGTCGGCGCGCTGATATTCGGCTGGATCGCAGACCGCTACGGCCGCCGCATCCCGTTGATGGTCGATGTCATCTTCTATTCCATCGTCGAAGTGCTGAGCGGACTCGCGCCGAGCTACGGATGGTTTCTGGCGATGCGCGCGCTGTACGGAATCGGAATGGGCGGAGAATGGGGGGTGGGCGCGTCGCTCGCGATGGAAGCGGTCGCGCCGCGATGGCGCGGATTCTTTTCAGGACTGCTGCAGGAGGGATACGCGGTCGGCTACCTGCTCGCGGCGGGCGCGTTTTTCTTCGTCTTTCCGCATTACGGATGGCGCGCGATGTTCTTTCTCGGCGGCGCACCCGCGCTGCTGACTGTTTACATCCGCACCAAGGTACCGGAGTCCGAGGCATGGCAGCGCACGCGTCCCGACCGGGAAAAGATCGGCAACGCGATTCGCGCCAACTGGAAGCTGTTCGTTTACCTCTGCGCGCTGATGACGATGATGAACTTCGTTTCGCACGGCACTCAGGACATGTACCCGACCTTCCTCGAAAAAACCCGCGGCTTCGACACCCGCACCGTCGCCGTGGTCGCGGTCATATATAATGTAGGCGCGCTGCTCGGCGGCCTGACCTTCGGCTACCTGTCCGACCGCTGGGGGCGGCGGCGCACGATGGCGACCGCGGTGATTTGCGCCGGCCTGGTCATCCCGCTGTGGATTTATCCCTCGACGCTCGCGGTGCTGACTGCGGGCGCGTTTGTGATGCAGTTCATGGTGCAGGGCGCATGGGGCGTCATCCCGGCGCATCTGACGGAGCTGTCGCCGCCGGAAGTCCGCGGCCTTTTTTCAGGGCTTGCGTATCAAACGGGCGTCTTGCTGGCTTCTGGAGCCGCCGTCAGCCAGGCGCTCCTCGCTGAACGCTTCGGCTACCCGGCGACGCTGGCGAGCGTTGCCGCAATCGTGATGATCCTGGCCGCCGTGGTCATCCTGCTCGGTCGCGAGCGCATGGGTCGCGACCTCCATTCCTCCGCCGCATAATTCGTCAAATGGAAACCAAGCGGCTCGATCGTTCTGCTCCTTCGGCCCTGCGGCGATTGATCGCGGAGATCGCGAAACTCTCGGTCGTCGCGCCGTTTGCCCGAAGATTGCGCTCGCGTTTCAGCGACACCAAATTTGTCACCTTCCCGCTGGGCGAGCTTGGAAGATTCGGCAACCAGCTCTTCCAGATCGCCGCGACCATCGGCATCGCCCGCCGCAACGGCTGTTCGTTCGTTTTCCCAACCTGGCAGTACTCGCGATATTTTGAGTACCCGGTTCCGCAGGCTCATCCGATTCGGCACATGCAGCGGCGCATGCCGCGCACCTTCGGCTACGAAGAAATCGTAATCGATCGCGCCACGGAACTATGGGGCTACTTCCAGTCGGAGCGATATTTTGCGCACTGCGAAGACGAGGTGCGCCGCTACTTCACGCCTCATCACGCGCTCGCTCAACTTCTTGAACGAGGATTCGGCGACGTGCTGGCCAGGGAGACCTGCTCGGTGCACGTGCGCAGAACCGACTACCTCGGCAATCCAACCCACCCCGAGCTGGCGGCCGGCGATTACTATGAGCGCGCGATGTCGCAGTTCGATGCCAACACCACCTTCCTGATTTTCTCCGATGACATTGCCTGGTGCAGGGAGCGGTTCCGCGGCCGCTCGACGTTCTTTGTCGAAGCGCTGACTGAGGTCGAAGATCTTTTTCTGATGGCCCGATGCCGCGGCCACATTATCGCGAATTCCACATTTTCATGGTGGGGTGCGTGGCTCGATCCCAATCCTCAAAAAAAGGTGATCGCGCCGGCGCGATGGTTTTCCGGTCGGAACACGGACCCGTCCATCCCATACCGGCCCGGCAATTTCAGCGGATTCTACGACACCAGCGATCTACTCCCGCCCGCCTGGATCAGAATGTGATCGGCTATACGGTCCGCGCTATCCAGCCATCCGGGTACGCTCGAGCAGGCGTGGCAGATGGCGCCGCACCTGCGTCTCCATTTCCTGATCGGATATCGACGTGGTGCGGCCGCCGTCGTATTGCGCATCGACCCACTTCGCGATCTCGAGCACTTCCGGCGCGCGCTTCTCGACCTGCGCGCCGCGCGTGAGACCGAAGTACGAATTGATCCACCACGCGATTCCCGCCACGCCCGAAGTCTTGTCGACCGCCACGCGCGGCGGCCGGCCGAGAATCTTCGCGGTGTCGAAGACGTTGTAGATTTCCTCGTCCTTGAGCAGCCCGTCGGCATGAATCCCCGCGCGCGTCACGTTGAAGTCGCGCCCAACGAATGGATAGTTGGCCGGAATCTTGTACCCGGCTTCGCGCTCGAAGTACTCGGCGATTTCCGTGATGACCGACAGGTCCATCCCGTTCGTATCGCCCTTGAGCGACACGTAATCCATCACCAAGCCCTCGAGCGGAGGATTTCCGGTGCGCTCGCCGTAACCGAGGATCGTGCCGTTGGCGTACATGCATCCGAAGAGCCACGCGGCGGTCGCGTTGGCCAGCACCTTGTGAAAATCGTTGTGCCCGTGCCATTCCAGTTGCTCGGGCCTGACGCCGCATTCCCGCCGCAGTCCTGAAATAAGCTTCGGCACGCTGCGCGGCAGGGCGACGCCAGGGTAGGGGACGCCGAATCCGAGCGTGTCGCAGACGCGAATCTTGACCGGCAGGCCGGCCGCTTCGCCAAGTTCCATCAACTGCGACACGAACGGCACGACGAAGCCGTAGAAGTCCGCGCGGGTCGCGTCCTCGAGATGGCATCGGATTTTGAGGCCCGCATCGAGCGCCCCGTTGACTATTTCCAGATAGTCGTCCATCGCCGCTCGCCGCGTTTTCTTGAGCTTGTTGAAAATGTGGTAGTCCGATGCCGAGGTGAGAATCCCGGTCTCGCGCAGGCCCATCTCCTTGACAATCTTGAAGTCCGCTTTCACCGCGCGAATCCAGCCGGTGACCTCGGGAAACTCGTAGCCGCGCGCGAGGCATCGATTGACCGCCTCGCGATCGACCTTCGAGTACAGGAAGAACTCGGTCTGCCGGATGACGCCGCCCGGGCCGCCAAGCCGATGCAGCAGGTCGAACATCGCGACGATTTGGCCGGCAGTGTAGGGCGGACGCGCCTGCTGTCCGTCGCGAAAGGTGGTGTCGGTGATGAAAAAGTCGGGGGCCGGGTCGGGTTGCTCGAATTTGTTGTCGAAGATGATTCGGGGCACCGCGTCGTAGGGAAATTGTTCGCGGATAAGGTTGGGCCCGGCCACGTCGATCAGTTGGTGTTTCATGCGGAGGTCCTCGGCTTCGATCTAAACCCCATTAATCAACATATGTCAAGCGATATACAGAAACATTTATGATGCATGCAGGTCGATGGCGCCGGCTAACCTAACCCCTTCCCGCGCGGGAAGGGGACAATCGCTAAGACAGGAGCGGCACCGGGATTCTTCGCTTCGCTCTGAATGACACAAGGACAGAACTTGAGAGCGAAACGTCGTCCTCGACATTTCGCGATTTCCTATCACTGGGTGCAGGGGTCACCCCTGCCGAAGGAAGCGTGAAACCCACCGCGGGTTTCACATTTAATGAAGTGATTTACCCTTCCCCCATCGCGGGACTTCCGATCTCGCGATGATTGCGCTAAACGAACGGTATGGAGGTAATGCTATGAAATTCGGCCTCTTCTATGAAATCTCGGTACCGCGACCATGGGGGCGCGAAACCGAAAAAACCGTGTACGACAACTGCCTCGAGCAGGTCGCCCTCGCCGATTCGCTCGGCTTCGATTCCGTCTGGGCCGTCGAGCATCACTTCCTCGAAGAATATTCGCATTGCCCCGCGCCCGAGCTGTTCCTGACCGCGTGCGCGATGAAGACCAAAAAAATGCGGGTCGGCCACGGCATCGTGGTCTGCGTGCCCGAGTTCAATCATCCAATAAAAATTGCCGAGCGCACCGCGGTGCTCGACATTCTCTCCGGCGGACGCCTTGACGTCGGCACCGGCCGCTCCGCGACCTGGACCGAGCTGGCCGGCTTTCGCGCGAGTCCCGACGAGACCAAGAAAACATGGGACGAGTTCGTCCATTGCCTGCCGAAAATGTGGACGCAGGAGCGCTTCTCCTACCAGGGCCGGTCGTGGTCGATGCCGCAGCGCACGATTGTTCCCAAACCGTACCAAAAGCCGCATCCGCCGCTGTGGGTCGCGGTCACCAGTCCTGGAACTGAGATCGACGCGGCCGAGCGCGGGATGGGTAGTCTCGGTCTGACCTTCGGCGGATTCGCGGAGCAGGAAGAGAAGGTCAAGCGCTATCGCAAAATTATCCGCAACTGCACGCCGGTCGGCGAGGTCGTCAACGAAGCGGTCTCGAGCGTGAACTTTCTCTATTGTCATGAGGACGACGCCGAGGGCGTGAAGGTCGGCAAGCGTCTCACCGGCACCTTCAACTATCTGGCCGCGCAGTTGCTCGCCGCGCGCGAGGCGTATCCGAGCAAATCGTATCCGTCGCTCGGATTGCTGCCGTCGCTGCGTCAGGACGCGGCCGGGCCGGGCGATGCGTCGGGCGCGCCCGAGGGTATCGCGATGGGCAATCCGGCGCGGATCACGCGCGAGTTGAAGAAGTGGGAGGCGGTCGGCGTTGATCGCGTCAACTTCCTGCTGAACGCGCTCGAGACCGTGCCGCAGCAGAAGGTGCTCGACTCGCTGCGCCTGTTCGCGAAGGAAGTGATGCCACAATTTGAAGGCGCGAGCGATACCGCCTCCGCCGCCGCAGGAGGCCGCTGATGCCGCCGCGTTTTGGAAAACTCGATCTCGCCGCATGGGCCAAGTCGGCGCCCACGATCAACGGCTACAAGACCGAGCCGTGGGTTTTGAAGGGCGCGAAGATTCTCACGATCAACATGGAGATCGACGACGACCCGGCCGACAACCTGATCCCGGCCACGATGCATCCGTCGATTCCCGAGTACGCGATTTTTTGCGTCACCAGTTATCCCGACAGCCCGGTCGGCGCGTTCTCGATTGCCGAGGTGCGGGTCTCGGGCCGCACCGGCGTGCGTCCGCGCGGCTTCGTGCTGCGCAGTTTCTGCGACAACGATGACGCGCGCCGCGAGCTGGCCGCGCGATGGGGTTATCCGACGGTCGCGGGCGAGGTGAAGCTCGACCTCCGCCACGACCGCGTGGTCGGGCGAGTCACCGCCGGCGGCAAGCCGGTGCTGGAATGCGAGCTGCTCGATCGCGACATGATCTCCGGCGGCGACATCCAGTACATCGCGAGCATGCATCTCGCGCGCAATAAGGACGACGGCAAGCTGGTGCTGGTGCAGGTCGATCCCGAGTTCACCTTCTCCAAGGCGGAGCGCGGCAAGCCGCGCATCGTGCTGCTCGACAACGACGCCTTCGGCGCCGGCGCGTATTTGCGCCTCGACAACCCGATTTCCGCAACCTTCACCGTCGCCGACGTGACGCTGCCGAAGCTCCGGTACGTCTGTAATCCGGAACTCCCGGCGATGCAGGGAACGACCAAAGTCGCTGCCTGAACGAGGTTGCCTCCGCGCTTTTTCTTTCCGTCAGCCTGACGACGGCGGGCGCGTTGGTGTCACCCTGACCGAGCGAGCGACACGCACTTGTGTCATCCTGAACGAAGGGAGCAGCGCGAGCGAAAGTTGTCATCCTGACAAAGCGAGCAGCGCGAGCGGCAGGAAGGATCTCGGACAGCTTCGCGCACGCGAAGCCGGTTCCGGTTCCGCGCTGCGCGTCAGCGCCTCCTTGATGACGGAAGGAAGAATGCCTGACCCCTGGCGCTTCGACAAAATCAAACTCAAGAGCGGGATCACGCTTCGAATCGCGCGTGCCGGCGGCGGACCTCCAATCGTCATGCTGCACGGCTTCCCCGAGTGCTGGTATTCGTGGCGCCATCAGATGCGCGCGCTGTCCGATCGTTACGAATGCGTCGCGGTCGAGATGCGCGGTTACGGCGAGTCCGACGCGCCCGTCGGCGTCGGCAACTACACGCTCGACAAGCTGGTCGGCGACGT
This sequence comes from uncultured delta proteobacterium, assembly GCA_963717005.1. GTDB lineage: Bacteria > Desulfobacterota > Binatia > Binatales > Binataceae > Binatus. The sequence continues at coordinate 292,783 of OY970324.1, read as the reverse complement.
CGCCGAATTGATCGAGGCGCTCGGCCACCAGCGTGCGACCGTGATCGGTCACGATTGGGGCGGCGCGGTGGCGTGGGCTACCGCGATGATGCGTCCGGACGTTGTCGAGCGGCTGATCGTGATGAACTGTCCTCATCTCGAGCGGATGAGCCGCGCGCTGCGGCGCAATCCGCGCCAGATGATCCGCAGTTGGTACATGCTGTTCTTCCAGCTGCGCCGTATCCCCGAGTGGGCGTTTCGCCGCCGCAACTACGAAGCGCTGATCAACGCGCTGCGCAATGGCACGATTCAAAAAAATGTCTTCAGCGACAGCGACCTCGAATATTTTCGCGCCGCGTTTCGCAATCCTTATTCGCTGACCGCCGCGATCAATTACTACCGCGCGAACTTCCGCACCGGCTTCATGGCGCGGCCCGGCAGCAACCCGTGGATCGATCGCAAAATTTCGGCGCCGACCCTGCTCATCTGGGGCGAGCAGGATTTCGCGCTCGGCAAGGAGCTGACCTACGGCATGGAGCCGCTGTTCAGCGCTCGATTCGAGATAAAGTACATCCCCGATTCCGGCCATTGGGTGCAGCAGGAAAAGCCCGAGCTGGTGAATCAGTGCGTCCGCGACTTCCTCGACTCGGCACCGCCGGCGAATCCGGGTGGATGAAATCCTGAAAAGGAGAGCCGTTCACTTTCGTGAACGGCCCTTTCGTTTTCGATCGGTTGCGGGAAGAAACAGCGATCAGCGTGCGGAACCCGAAAGCGATACGGTCTGCGCACTGTTTGCCGCCGTGTCGATGAACGACAGCGTGTCCGAACTCGCGCCGCTAACGGTCGGATGGAAGCTGACCGACGTTGTGCACGACGCTCCCGGGCTAAGCTGCTTGCCTGCGGTACAAGTGTTCGACGAGATCGAGAATTGAGTGCCGCTGGCCAGCGCGACCGACGAGATCGTCTGGGTCGAGCCCGAAGCCGGATTCGACAAAGTGATCGTTGAACTGCTCGTATGTCCGGTCTTGACCCTGCCGAAATTCACCGACGTCGGCGAGACGTTCAAGTTGAGCGTCGGAGTGGCGGTCGCAGTCGGCGTTGGAGTGCGCGTTGACGCCGGTGTTCCGGTTGGTTTTCCCTTCTTGGTAGCAGTCGCGGTCGGAGTTTTGATCACCGTCTGTGTGGCCGTCGCCGTCGCCGTCTGCGTTTTGGTTGCCGTCAGCGTAGCGGTCGCCGTCGCGGTTGGGGTGCGCGTTGCGGTTAATGTGGCCGTCGCAGTCCTTGTAGGAGTGCCGCTTGCAGTCGCCGTTTTGGTCGCGGTCGCAGTCGGCGTCGGAGTTATGGTCGGGCTCGGCGGCGGCAGGCCTGCGTACGCATTGGCGAACTTGGTCATATCGGGGCTGCCCCATCCGGTAACCAGGTCGTAGCCCGGGCCGGCGTTGTAACCCGTCACACCGTTGTAGCTGTTGTTGCCGCTGGCGACGTCGATGAGACCGTGCGCGGCGGCGCCGGCGTTAGCCAGCGAGTAAGCGATCGGATTGATCAGACCCAGGCGCGCGTTCCCGGCATTGCCGGCGATCACGCGCGTAAAGCCCGCCCACAACGGAGCCGACAGGCTGGTGCCGCCCCAGCAGCACTGGATAATCGCGTTCCCCGATGAATCGGCGCCGATAAAGACACCGGGCGACCACGCGATCATCGAAACGTCGGGGATGTCGCGCTGGCCGTCGTTGAACGTCCCGGTCTGCCACGACGGTTTCGCGAAGACGTTGCTGACGCCGCCGCCGCTCGAGCCCCACGCGGTTTCGATCCCGCCCGGCGCGGTCCCAATCACGCTGGCGTCGTTGCCCGAGCCATCGTATTGAGGCGAGAACTGTGTGCCGCCGACAGCGGTAACGTGCGGACTGCCGGCCATCTCGCTGGGATTCAGGGCCGTGCCAATCACGCAACTGTTGCTGGTGGAACTGTATTGCAGTCCGGCCGCGCCCCAGTCGCCCGAGCTTACGAACACCGATTGGCCCTGGGCGGCCGCCTCCGAAAAGTACCCGTCCAGTCCGGTGAAAAATGAATTCGTCGAGCCGCAGAAAATGAAGCTGATGCTTACCGCGCCGCATACGTTGTCGGTAATCGCGGACGTAATCGAGGTGTAGAGGCTCGCGTCAACGTAAACGTGAATTGGCGTCGCGGGCGCCGTCGCGTGCGCGTAGTCGATGTCCAGTTGCGCCTCGGTCTCGTCGCCATTGGTGCCCGGCGAGGTAACCCCGGGCAGCACCCGCGTAAGGTTCATCGCGGGGAAGCCAAAACTCGAATCGAACAGCGCCGGCGCCGCATCGATATAGTCGGAGTCCTCGGCCAGCGCGATGCAATCCGGCGACCCGGTGCCGCTGTTGCCAGCCTTCACCAGCGGAGCTTCGTCGTAAAACGTTTCGATGTCGAACGGGCCGAAGGCGGTCGATCCGCCAAAGCTGGCTCCGGGAGTGGATACCGCATCCGGCTCCGAGATGGCCGGACCGGCTGCGTCAGCCATCGCGAGCACTACTTCGGCCGGCGAATGAACTAGCGCGGGATGAATCGAGGGCGTGCGATGGAGTCCCGCGGGCGCGACCGCATGCATATTGTCGAGGCCCTGGATATCAGCGATCAAGCCGTCCAGTTCAGCCGGGACCGACGGGTCGGAAGTGTTTCCAAAATTCGATCCGTTGGTGACAATCTCGGTCGCAAAGGCCGCCTCGGCGGTCGCGACGCTGCCCGTAACCGTGATCGTTCGCGACCGGCTATCGACTTTCGCGATTGTGAATCCGGCGTCGGCCAGCCACTTTTTTACCGCATCGACTTGCGCCGCGGTCGGGCCGAAGCGCCGGTTGAATTCCGCGGTGCTCAGCCACTGATGGTATTTGGGCGAAGTTGGGTCCTGCTGCGCGGCCAGCAATTTCGCCAGTGCGGCCTGATTATGCAGGCCAAGCGCGAGGTTGAGCGTGAGCTGGACGGCGCCGTCGGCGCGCGTCGCATTCGCAAGACCGGCGATATCCGCGGGATGGTTTCCGCGAACTTTCACCGGCCCCGAAGCGTAGGCCAATTCGGCGATTGCGATGGCGAATACGGCAGCAGCAGCCACCAGCGTCGGGAACTTGGCCCGTCTGATTGTCATGATTTACTACTAAACGGTACCATAACGGGAAGCAAGCGGCAGGAATGCTCTTGACCGCACTAAACTGGGCTTACCGCGTTGTGACGCCCCCTTTTTGCGATGCATTTTCGATCCGACTTTACTCAGATTTGTCTCGCGCCTATCTTTACTTGAGGATCAAAAACGCCTCGGACGCCGCCTTTCTCACTGATCCCGGTCACCCCGCAGGGTCGTCTGTTTAGGAGCTTCCCGGCAAAAAGCAAGGAGGGCTTTTATGCCCACTAAGTTGTATGTAGGCAACCTCGCCTACGCGGTTACGCAGGAAGACCTGGCGGAGCTCTTTGCGCAGGCGGGAAAGGTCGAGAGCGCGGTGGTGGTCTCCGACAAATTTTCGGGACAGTCGCGCGGCTTCGGCTTCGTCGAGATGGCGGAGGCGGCCGATGCGGCCACTGCAATCTCGACTCTAAATGACACCGACCTGAAGGGACGCCGGATCAAGATTGACGAGGCGCGCGCCAGCACCGGTGGCCCGCGCGGCGGTGGTGGCGGCGGTGGCGGAGATCGCCGTCGTGGCGGCGGTGGTGGCGGCGGCGGAAATCGCAACCGCTGGTAACGCTTCGCGATTTAACTGGAAACTGCACAATGGCGGCGCGGCGGGGCTTACACTCCGGCCGCGCCGCTTTGCTTTTCAGCTCGCACAATCGCCCGCCGCGAGGCCCCTTCCACTGGTGCGCGCGTCTGCTATCGTAATGCGCCGAAACAAACCCCGCTGACCCGCAAAACCTTTGGATGAAATCTGATCGAATGAGAAAAGCCACACTCTCGATTGCGGCGGCCGTCGCGATCGCGTCGATTCTTACTGTTGCGCCCTTGGCGTCCCGCGCCGATGACGCCGGCACCGGCGCCGCCCCGTCCGGAATCATGCGCAACGTCGCCGGTATCGTGGCCCATTCCGGCGGCCGCTCGGTGCAGGTCGGCACCGCATTCTTCGTCGCCGTGCCCAGCGTCGCGTTCCCCGGCCGATCGTTCGTTTACCTGGTGACTGCGCATCACAATCTGCTCGACGAATACGGCAAGCCGCGCGCGGGTCTTCTGCTGACGCTCGAAGACGCCAAGACCGGCGCCATGCGCGAAGAGCCGCTGCCGCTCGAAAGCCGCTGGGTGCTTGATCCAATTCAGGAAAAAGCCGACGTCGCGGCGATTCCACTGACGCCCGAGGGCGCGAGCATTGCGCCAATCCCGCTCGGATCGCTGCTCGGCAGCGACGATCCGTTCGCCCGACCCGAAACCGGATCGCAGGTGTACTACCTGACCGCCGCGACCGTGGGCGTCAACCAGCATCGGTTCGAAGCGCTCGCGCGATTCGGCCACGTCTCGGTGGCGGCGCCCGCGGACACCGAAGTCATCGGCGCGGGCCTGCAACCGCTGAGCTATCTCGACGGGGGCAGCGCGCCGGGATTTTCCAGCGGCGCGCCGGTCTTCGTCAGCGCCGGCCTGCGCTTCGCGTTATGGGGCATGCTCGAGGCCAACACCTCGCTCAACACCGATCCGGTTTTTTCCGGCCTGGCCGGTGTGCTGCCGGCGAAGTTCGTGGCCGAGACCTGCCGAAAAATGGGCGAGGTGCAGGACAAAACGCTGCAGGGCTCTAAAGTCTCCAAGTGACCGCGGCCCTCGTCCGATTCGGATTGATTCACACTGCCGAGTTGAAGTTATAATGTCGGTTCTTGATCTCGTGGCGATGCGCGTATATCGAACGTAGTTCAGGCTCGGCGCAGATAAACCGAGACACTCCCCGGTAGCTCAGTCGGTAGAGCGGACGGCTGTTAACCGTCATGTCGCTGGTTCGAATCCGGCCCGGGGAGCCACCATCTGTCGGCGCTCGATGGTAGGTTGTGAGATGGTCGTTCGCTTGTTTCTCCGATGCCCGGCTCGCCGCGTTGTGTCGTAAGGCTTGGCATCCCCACTTCTTTAGGGTTTTGAGAATTTCTTGAAGGGGCACCTGCCGGAACTCTGCCGGCGGCGCGAGGACATGGTTCGATACGTATCAGGAAGGGTACGCTTGTCCCCAGAGCACGCGCGCTGGTACGGTCAGCTTCATGCCCCAATCGACCGCACGTTCTGCATCTCGCGTCCTGCTTCAGGAGGGTGCCTTCCAGTATTTGGTGGCGACTCCTGAGTTCGGCGACCGAATTGTCCACATTTTGAGCGAGAGCTTCGCACTCGAGCCGATGGGCGCGGCGGTCGGTTTTTTGCCTGGAGACTTGGTGCCGCTTTTCGCTCGTTTCATACCGGAGTGCACAACGAATGGCCTCTCGGTCATCGCAACGCCTGTTGAACGACCCGCAACAGTGGCGGGAGCTTTCATGTGTCGCGACTTCAAGTCGCCCTTCCCGGAGCGGCTCCTCGAGGAGGTTCCCCGCTTCGCTCCGATCGCTCATGCTCTTGAAACAGTGGACGAAGCCTACGAATTGCAGCGCCCCGGACTTGCGCTCGGAGACGCCGTAGATCTTTTCACGGTTGCCGTGACCCCCGGCAGCCTGTTCGCCCGAAAGGGCATTGCGAGCGCTCTCTTTCGCGTCTGCGCAGATCTGGCCCGGGACCGGGGCTTCAAGCGCTGCGTGTCAGAGTGTACGGGACACTACTCGCAGATGGCGGCCAGAAAGGCCGGCTTTCAGGAACGCGCGCGACTGGCCTATAGCGACTTTCGGTTCGATGGTCGATCGGTGTTTGCCGGAATCGAACCTCCCCACACTCATCTGATCCTTTTCGAACGAGAGTATTAACCCTTTCTCATTTCGCCATTCACGGGCCACGGAAATTGTCCAGCTTGCGATTAACCGGCTAATCGGATGCGGACGACGCTGCGCTGCCCCGCGAAGTGCGGATCTAGTCTGGGCGAGATGTGACGAACCAACCGCGGATTGGAGTCCTAATCAGCGAGAGAGAAGGCGCGGACCTCCCCCAGGACGCGCCGGAACTTCGGCGGCGGCGCGAGGCAGATGGTTCGATACGTGTCCAAGAAGGGGAGCCACGTTTCGTTCGCTCATGCCGGGCTCTGACCGCGCCGTCGGCGAGGCTCCATGCGACCGCGAAGCTATATTGAATCGGCGGTCAGAAACCCAGCAGCCGAATGAACTCCACTTTCTGCCTGGGCTCATACGACCCAGCACCGGCACGCCCCAGCGTGTCTGCGGCAGGCCGCTGACCTCCGCGGAGGGCTTCAGACGTTTTCGGCTTCGATCATCTTCATGCCAAGGTCTGCGGCGTAGGCGCACCATTCGGCGCCGCCGAATTCCCAACCGACATGCTGTGACATGCTCACGGATTCTCTTGATCTCATCGTGCTGCTGAAGACGCGCCGCTGGCGTCGGACATCGCTGCCCGCGATGCCGGGCTTGCTCGATCGCGACTCGCCATTTTCTGCAGAGAAAGTGTTGCCGGCCCCGGCGGTTATCGCATGCCGCCGAGGCTGCCGAGTCCGCCCATCGAGCCAAAATTCATTCCGAGCGCTGGTTGCCCGGCAGGAAACGCGCGCACGTTCGGAGCCGCCGGATAGGTCGCAGGCTGCGCGTCTTGAGCGATTTGTTGGCAAGCATTCTGATCGCCATTATTGCAGCTCTGCTGCTGGGCCGATCGTTGAGCCTGCGCCGCGCAGCCGCTCACGAGCAGCAGCCCCGCTGCCAACATCAAGGTCGTCAGTTTGAGCATAGGTTTTACCTCTTCTCGAATCATCGAACCCTATCTCGACAACTATTGTGAGCCCGGCTTTGTTCCGATTCAAACTAGGGGAGTGTCGTTGGCCATCGGCGGCGACCTCCGGCACCTGCGTCCGCGTCGTATCGACGCGATTCCATAATCTGCTAAATTTGCGTTCGTGAGGATGATGGGCAGCAGGCTAAAAATCGCTTTGGTTGTCACGATGCTTGCTGCCGCAGCCGGTCTTTATGGATGCGCATCGACCTATCTTGTGCCGACTGACGACGATACTGCCTCCGCCTGCGAAGTAACCGCCGCCACTGCCAGTGCCGCCGAATGCAATTCCGCTGACCTCGCCCGTCAGGCGCGCGACGAGGCCGACTACAAGGACGAGCCCGCGTTGGGATATCTGAACTCGCCGCCGGGATTGCTGCCGATCCCGCTGTCCACGCGCAACACCTCGGCGAATTAGCGAAGACCGGCGGTGTAGCGCCTCAGCGCTTCGATTTCGGAACCCGACCTACTAAAACGCACATCCGTTTCATTTCCGCAACGCCGGTACAAGGAAAAGAGTAGGAAAACCCTGCTCTTTTACCCCATATTGACAGCCCTACAGACGAGGGCGAGAATGCTACACTAAGCCGCGTTTGCCCCTCTGGAAAAACGTCGGCCTTTGAGAATGAGCGTGCAAAAGCGCAACGGACAGGATAGGGCGCGAGTCTTGATCGTCGATGACGAGTTTCATGTTGCACGCGGTGCCGCGATGGTCCTTTCACAGGCTGGTTACGAATGCGAAACGTGTCCCAATGTCGAAGCAGCCCTCAAACTGCTCGAACATCAGGGCGCAGACGTAATCATCGCAGACATGAGGATGCCGGGGATGGATGGGATGGACTTACTGAAGAAGGTGCAGAGCAAGGACCCTGATGTGGCAGTCGTGATGAGCGTGCCGCTGCCGGCCGCAGAGTCGGCCAAGGCGGCGCTCCGCGGCGGTGCATTCGATTGCGTGACCAAGCCATTTGACAACGACGAGCTGAACGCGGTCGTCACCCGCGCGGTCGAGATGAGCGCGCTGCAGCGCGAGAACCGCAAACTGCGCGAGCAGCTCGACGTCGCCAGCATCGCCGCCGGCTTTATCGCCGAGGCGCCCAAGAGCCGCCAACTGGTCGCGATGATTCGGCGGGTCGCGCCGTCGCGCACGACCGCGCTAATCGAAGGCGAGACCGGCACCGGCAAGGAGCTGGTCGCGCGGATGCTTCACTACTGGAGCAATCGCGCCGACGGTCCGTTCCTTGCGATCAATTGCAAAGCGCTGGCCGACGGCGTGGTCGAGAGCGAGCTGTTCGGCCATGAAAAGGGATCGTTCACCGGCGCAATCCGCGACCGCGCAGGATGCTTCGAGCGCGCGTCGGGCGGCACGCTGTTTCTCGACGAGGTCGGCGAGGCGGGCCCGGACTTCCAGGCCAAGCTACTGCGCGTGCTCGAAGACGGCGAGGTGCTGCGGGTCGGTGGATCGAAACCGCGCAAGGTCGATGTCCGCATCGTCACTGCGACCAATCGCAAGCTGCGGAGCGAAGTGGCCGCCGGCCGCTTCCGAGCCGACCTGTATTTTCGCCTGAGCGTTATTCCACTGCGGATCGCGCCGCTGCGCGAGCGCCGCGAGGACATCCTACCGCTGGCGCATCATTTTCTCGCCTTTCATTCCACCGAAGCCGGCCGTCCCCTCATGCTTTCCCCGGAAGCTGAAGAGGCGCTGCTCGCCCATCGATGGCCGGGCAACGTGCGCGAACTGGAGAACGTCATCGAGCGCGCGGTCGTGATGAGTGGGCAGGAAACGCTGATGCCCGAGGCGTTCGCCTTCGACGACGACGCCTCCGACGAAGACCTCATCCAGGTCGCCGGCATCGCCCGCGCGGCCGGAATCGATTCGGCCGTGGGCGCAAGCATGGCTGCGGAATCGCCGACCGAATCGAACCACGCGCAGCCGGCCGAGAGCCTGGAAGCGGGCACTCTGCAAGAGAGCCTCGATCGCGCCGCAACGACGCGAATCAAAGCGGCGCTCGCGTCAGCAGCCGGCAACCGGGTTGATGCCGCCGCCGCGCTAGGCGTCGATCGCACGACGCTCTACAGATTGATGAAACGCCTCAGCCTGTAGCATCGAATTCCCGCTGCGAAGACGCCGCGGAATTTTCTTAAGGCGGTCGCGGAACCTATTCCGCGGCCGCGCTCTTTTGTGCGGAAACATGCAGGCCGAGCGTCTGGTCAGAGGCCCGAAGACCGCAAGATACAATCAATGAATTGTTCCCGGTTCACAAGGATAGCAAGTGACTTCGATGGCAGCTCGATAATCGTTGACGATACTTAGTACCCTCCTAGAGAGGGTCATACTAACAACATACGTGTCGTAGAAGATCCCTACATTGATCTCGACCCTATAGTCGTCTAGCGGGAGGACCGAGGCGGTCAGTTCTTGGGGTGGAAATTGCGCAATTAGACTATCTAGGTGCTCCTCGAGGGTTGAGCTCTGTGGAAGATTGGACTCGATACGCCAAGTTGTCTCGTTCCATTTTCTCTGGAGGTCGTCCGGGGAGGGGCAAGGATCTCCCTTATTGTGCGAACTGGTCGCGGGAGAGTGTCGCAGTCTCGCGGACAACTCATCGAGCGTCAGAGATCGAGAGGAAACGTCCAAAAATACGGTTAGCCCTTTCATAGGAACTCCTCTATTAACGAGCCTTTCAAAAAACCAGAAACGGATCTGGCACCGTAAAAGGAACGGTTGGATCCGGCACCGTAAGCGGAATAGGTGGCGGGGAGGTATAGGGCACAGGCAGAGGAACAACCAGTACGTTGTTGGAATTGCTGGATTTGACAGTCCGATGTCCCTCTGCGTCTGGCTTTCCCTCGGCGATCCAGGTTTGGTACCATTTGAGGGCGTCCTGCCTGCTCCCTATGTCAGGATCTCCTGGCTTTTTTCCTTTCCTGTGATACCAACTCCAGAACTCAGCGGGTAATCCGTAAGTCTTGTCCGCGATACGGATTATCCATGGATTCGCGGAGGATTTCTGGCCGTTAATGAGCCGGATCCCTAAAATTAGGTAGGTTTGGGACGTTTCATGTGGGGGGCGGGTCGGTTGGTCCCCGTTGTTGTTGGCGCAATTGATAAAGCAAAGTAGATTCCCGAGCAGCGGAATGGGGAGTTTGATACCGAATTCGCTACCCCCAAATCCAAACCACACGTCCGGCGAATTGAGCGATTCCGCGCTAGCAAACGCTTCGCCGACAACCGCGAGGTCGCTGAGTGCGCCCACTAACTTAGATGGCCCTCCTGCCGAACTGCCATGACCGCTAGGGCTGCTGAATCCCCCGTTGCCAAAGCCGGATGGCGGGCCGAATATTCCCTGTGGGCCGATCAGAGACAGCTCGCGTTGAATCTGCGGATTGTACACATTGCCCGACGGCTCGAAGTAAAGCTGCCCCGGATCGGTCACCTCATGTTCAAGACCCGGATAGAGAAACGGGAACGAATTCGCGGCGCCGCTCACCGTAGATAGCCCTGACGGATCATACGTGAAAGTAGTCGCCGGCGGCGAGTCCACGCTTGCCGTGTTTTCAAGCGCGATAGTTGTCCCGTCTTTGTCCAGTAGGGGCACATATGTTTTGGTGGTGCCGCCCGATGTCAACGATCCGGCCAGTCCCCCGGGCAGAAACGTCCAGGCATTTCCCGATACACTCTAATTAACCGGCGGGAATGGTCGCAGATCATCTCGCCACCAGACTAAGTACGAACGGTCGTCGAAGGCTCCTACAGCGATCCCAACGAGTTGCTTCACGATCGACTGCAAGTCGGCGTTAGTGAGGGCGCTCTTCTCTAAGGGCACATCGGTATAGAAGAAAGCCGAGATCGACAACGCGCGTGCTTTTCTCGGCCGCGACCGCAGCCACGATCCGGAGTTCATGTCACGACGCCAACCACACCAGGGAGACAACTGCCACCATGGCGGCTGCTCTGACCGGCCACTGCCACTGTCGATCTACCCACTCGCCCACGGCAGCTGCTATTCCCGCCGCTCCGCTCAGAAGGAACAGAGGAACGATGGGCCATATGGGCACGGCGAACCCCAGCATCAGTGCAGAAAAAGTCATGATTACTGCGAGTAGGCTAATCGCCAGCAAGAGAACGTATCGGAGCGTTTGGCCGTATTGGTGTCGCCCGGCTGCGGAGCCGAGCGGGACGTCGGCAGCTCTGAGCCTTCGAAAGATTTTCACTTGGGCTATCGGGATGATTATCACCATCGCGACAAGAAAAACTGTGGCGACGGCGCCCGCGGCTTGTGCCGCAGGTTCTTTCTTCATTCCCATGAATTCAAAGACAAATAGTGCGGGTTGCCCGACGCACCAAAACAGAAACCGAATCAGTAATTTTCCGAGGTAGTACATCGCAGCTTCCGAACCTCCGAGCAGCCCTGTCACCTGCAGAAGGCGTTGATGATCGTGTTTTGGAGAGGCTGTTGACCAGGCATCAAAGGTGCCTTTGCGGCGCAGGCGCATAACTGGGCGTCGGCGGCGCGCTGGGCAGCCCCGGGCTGGACGACGAAGTTCCCGAGAACGTTGCTGCCTGACAGGCCAGCCGCGCCATAGGCGCAATCGTGGGCTTTGCAGCATGCGTCAATCGGTGAAGTAGGCTTGGCCGGAAACTTGTTGCCGGGCCCACAGTAATAGGTGCCCGGATAGAGGGCCGTGAATCCCCCTGAACCGTCGCACGGATTGGGCGCCTTCTGCAGCGGGGGCGTGGGCGACGGCCTTGTCGGTGCGGGAGGCTTCGGCGCGGAGGATTTCTGATCGACAATGTTCTTTAGCGCCAAGTACAGATAAATCGGATGGACCCTGTGATCCAACTGGTATGGTTTCGGTTGGTCATCGTCGTCGCCACCTCCGAACAGGCTGGAGAGATCGCCGATCAATGAAATTGGTAGATTGATCGGGTTCTCACTGCCTCCGAACGACAAAAATCCGGACGGCGAACCGAGTGCTTCCGCACTCAAGAACGCGGTGGCGACCACGCTGAGGTCGCTGAACGTTTGCGACAACGAATGGCCCTCCTGGCGAGCCGCCATGCCTGCCAAAGCTGCCGAAGCCCCCGTAGCCAGCGCCGTCATTCGGAGCGCCACCGACTCCCTGTTGGCCGACCTGCGACAGCTCGCGCTGGATCTGCGGATTGTACACATTGCCCGACGGCTCGAAGTAAAGCTGCCCCGGGTCTGTGACTTCATGCTCAAGGCCCTGATACAGGAACGGGAACGAATTCGCGACGCCGCTCACGCTCGATACTTCGGATGGATCATACGTGAAAGTGGTCGCCGGCGGCGAGTCCACTTGCGCGGGGCAGGGCGCTCAGACTGGCACTATCGCTGCCTCGAGACGCGGGGCGCACAGAAACAAACAGGCCCCGGACTGGCGCGCCGCCGCGTCTGTCCGAGGCCCCCTGGGAGAGGCTATTTTTTGATTGCTCTCCGGCGGCGGCTGAAATCAACCGCCCGGATTCGAGAGCGTGTGCAGGACCGAGATCATTGCCGGTCCGATGATTACCGCAATCATCGAGGGCAGCACGAAGATGACCAGCGGGAACAGAATCTTAATCGATGCCTTCTGCGCGTCTTCCTCGGCATGCAGCCGGCGGTGGGTGCGCAAGGCGTCGGAGCTGGCGCGCAACGCTGGTCCTATTTGCGCGCCAAGTTGTTCGCTCTGGATCAGAGTTGCGGCGAGCGGCTTGATATCTTCAACCGCCGTCCGGTCGGCCAGCCCGCGCAACGCCTGGCCAAGACTCGCGCCCGCGGAAATATCAGTCGCGACGAGATTCAACTCGGTGCCGATTTCCTGTCCATGACGCTCGCATTCAGTGCCGACGATTCGAATCGCCTCGAACAACCCCATGCCCGCTTCGACGCATACCACCAGCAGATCGAGCACGTCAGAGAGCTGCCTTGCGATGTTGCTCTGGCGGAGCCGAGCGCGCCGCCCCAGGTAGTAGCTGGGCACGAAAATTCCGATTCCGATACCGCCGATGGCGAGCAGCAACGGTGTCGCCGACGCTGGCTTGAAGATGACCCCCACCAGCAGACCCAACACACCGCCACCTAGTGCCATCAGCACCCGTGCGACCTGATAGGTCTGCGCCGCGCTGGACTTCAGAAATCCCGCTTGCGCGAGAGTCTGCTGGAGCTTCTCGCCGGTGGGAGTATCCAGGTTTGGCGGCGGCACGCGTTTGGCGGCCCATCGAAAAAGCATCCGCAGCACGGTCTCGTCCTGCAGGTCGCCGTCGAGCGCGCCCTGCGAGGCGCGCATCTTGACCGCCAGATCCGCGAACCGTTCATCGACCGCCCGGCTTTGCGGCGAGATCGCCAGGTACAGGGCCACGCATGCGCCGGCCGCCAGGAAAAAGACCACTATGCCAATCGCAAATGGGCTCATATTAGTAGTTCACCCTGAGTAGTCGCCTGATGGTTATCAGCGCGAGCAGATCCGAGCCGATCGCAAATTTCAAAATCTTCTGACCGGTCGGGTCGTGAAACAATTGATCGGTATAGCCTGGCTGAATCAGGCTGAATATGAACAGTACGACAATCGGCAGGCAGCCGACGACCATCCCGCCCAGGCGCGATTGCGCGGTCAGCGCCCGGATTTGCATCCGCAAGCGCTGCCTGATTCGCACGATTTCGGAAAGGCGCCCGACGATCTGCGCCAGGCTCGAACCCACTTCGGTTTGCACGCGGACCGCGACCACCAACAGCCGCAAGTCGTCTTCCGGAACCCGTTTCAGCATGTCTTCAAGCGCGCGCGGCAGCGGCAGCCCGATCCGGTTCTGCTCGAGCACGGTGCGGAATTCGCTGCCGAGCGGATCGGCGAACTCGCTGACCAGCACTTGCAGCGCACGCTGGAGCGAGTGGCCCGCCTCGAGCGACGATTTGATCAGATCAAGCGCGAACGGCAACTGGAGGCCGAAGGCTTTCATCCGCCGCTTCTTGCGGAACTGGATGTAGAACAGTGGCAGCGAGCCAGTCACCACGCCGGTAACCAGTGCGAACCACATGTCGTGGAAGAACAGATTGCCGCCGAACAATCCCGCGCCGAATGCCAATACGATAATCAGCAGGATGTCGCCGACCCGCATGTACATGCCGGCCTGCCACATCGCTTCTTCGAGCTTGCGCAGCAGGTTCATTTTGTAAAGCGCCGCCAGCAGCACCCCTTCCTGGGGCCGCTGCTTGCGCATCACGTTGATCTCGATTTCGTCCGGTGGGCGGGTCAGGCGCCGGGCCACCTCGCGCGATTGCTCGACTTCAGTGCCGCGACTGCTGGTGAAGACCAGCACGCTCACGAAGACGAGCGCGAATATGCCGCTTGCCATCACAAAGTCCATATTTTTTATCCGATAGTGTTGCGGAAAATTTTACCGTCGAGCTTGTAGCCCGCAGCTTCCAGCCGCTGCGAGTAGGTTGAGCGAATTCCGGTGGCGACAAACTGGCCGACTACCTCGCCGCCCGGTCCGATTCCGGTGCGCTTGAATTCAAACAGGTCCTGCATCATCACCATCTCGCCTTCCATCCCGCTGATCTCCGAGATGCGCATCACTTTGCGCGAGCCGTCCGACAGGCGCGAGACGTGAACGATGATGTTGAGTGCCGACGCTATCTGCTGGCGCATTGCGCGCTGCGGAATCTGCACGCCCGACAACAACATCATCATCTCCAGGCGTCCCATGCTGTCGCGCGGAGTGTTGGCGTGGATGGTGGCGATGGAGCCGTCGTGGCCGGTGGACATCGCCTGCAACATGTCGAACACTTCGCCGCCGCGGACCTCGCCGACGATTATGCGGTCGGGCCGCATGCGCAGAGTGTTCTTGACCAGGTCGCGCTGACTGACTTCGCCCTTGCCCTCGACGTTGGCCGGCCGCGTTTCGAGCCTGACCACGTGCGGCTGCTGCAAGCTCAATTCCGCCGAGTCTTCGATCGTTACAATTCGCTCGTCGGCCGGCACGAACAGCGACATGCAGTTGAGCATGGTCGTTTTGCCCGAGCCGGTGCCGCCGCAAATCAGGATGTTGAGGCGGGCGCGCACGATGGTGCGCAGGAATTCCACGATCTCGGGCACAATGGTTTTCTTCTCGACCAGGTCGTCGATGTTGTAGCGCTTGCGGCCGAATCGCCGAATCGAGAGCGCCGGACCGTCGAGCGCCAGCGGCGGAATGATCGCGTTGATACGCGAACCGTCGGGCAAGCGCGCGTCAACCATCGGCGACGCTTCGTCCACCCGGCGTCCGACCTGCGACACGATGCGATCGATGATCAGCATCAAGTGCTGATCGTCCTGGAACTTGACCTCGGTGGCGTGGAGCTTGCCGCGTTTTTCGACGTAAACCTGGGTGTGACCATTGACCAGGATGTCGGTGATTTCATCGTCCCAGAGCAGCGGCTCGAGTGGCCCGAGCCCGAGCAGCTCGTTCTTGATTTCCTCGATAAGGTGAGTCTTGTCCGACTCGGTGAGCAGCCGTCCCTCGTCGTCAAGAATCGCCGAGATGGCCTCGGTGACTTTCTGCGCGGCGAGCACCGGCTCCAGGCTCTCCAGCCGGGTAACGTCGAGCATCTCGAACAGCCGATTGTGAACCGCGAGTTTGAGCTGCTGAAATCCTTCGGCCTGCGAGTCTTTGATGGTACGCTTGGCGGCCCCGTTGCCCATCAGCGAACGCTGGAACGGGGCTGGCGTGGCCGCGTTCTGCTGCGAAATTCTCTCAACCAGCTTCATTGTTGTACCTCAACTGCGCGCGCCGATTACGTTCAACAGACGCGAAACTAAAGAATTCGGCGAATCGGAGTCGGGGATTTCGGCGCCGACTTCAAGCCGCCGCGCAAGATCCTCGACGCTCTTTGCCAGCGGCGAATTCGGCGCCACCTGCCACAAATCCTGCGCGCTCAATTGCACCCGTTCGAGAACTTTCTCATCGCGCGGAATCCGCGTGTGAATCGACTTCGCCAGCGTGTGGCTCAACTGGTCCTCGGTGATGGGATGCCCCGGCACGAAGCGGCTCAGGATGAAGTTGGGTTCGACCCCTTGCAATCCCAGCCGTCCCACCAGGTCCACGAAGCGCCACGCGCATCGCGCCGCCCCGATCGACTGGTCGAGCACGTAGAAGAGATGATTCGATCGCTCCCACGCCGCGACCGTGTTCGAGTCGATATGCGTCCCGCAGTCCACGATTACGAAGTCGAACAGCTGGCGCATCAGATCCAGCGTCGCCCCGACCGTCGCGTCGCTCACCAGCTCGCTGTCCTCGATCCGCTTGGGCGCCGCAAGCAGGTAGATTCCCGACGCGTGCTTGCTCAGCGCCGATTCGAGTTGAATCGAATCGAGCTTGCGGGTGCCCTCGGTCAAAGTCATGATCGTGCGCTCGGGCTCGAGATTCAAAAACACCGAGAGCCCGCCCGTCTGCAGGTCGAGATCGACCACCGCAACCCGCTTGTCGAACGCGTAGCGCAGCGCCAGCGCGAGGTTCGCCGCCAGGCTGGTTACACCGGTGCCGCCTATCAGGCTCACCATGGAAACGATCGTGCCGCTGCCGACGTGAACTTCTTCGCGCCGCCTGGTTTCGCTTATCTTGAGCAGCGCGCGGGTCGCGTCGCCGGGATCAAGCGGCAGGAACAGGAGCTCATCGGCTCCCGCCCGCAGCACCCGCTTCATTAGATCCGGCGAACGGTCGTGGAGCAGCGCAAAAAGTGCCGGACGGGGCTCTTGCCCCGCCCGGGTGTTGAGATAACTAAGGGATAGTTCGTCGTTGCCGTTGAAGACCACCATGGTGACGTCAAAATTGACGTCAGTGGCAGCATCCGGATCAGGTTCGATTTCATTGATGTTCAGCACGGGGTCGCCCAAGGCGGCTAGAGCGTCCCGGACTTCGGTCCGGTGCTCGTCGCCTTGGCCGACCAATTGGACTCTCAGTCCGCCGCGCTGCCCATCATTTTTTTTACCGAGCGATGACACTTCACACTCTCCCTGCTTCAGCTATGTTGTGCCATATCATGCACTAATTGCCCGGCTATGTCTCGTCCTCCGTCGAACTAAAATCTCGGCCGTGTTACGTCAGGCTGCGCCAGACGACGGGTTTCGACCTGTTCACGGGTCAGGTCAGGCACGGAAGTCGGGTTGTAAACCGAGGCGCCATCGGGCAGCGGCTGCACGATTTGCGGCGTCACGCTCATGACCAAGTCGGTTTCCGTGTTCGTATAGTTGGTGGTGCGGAACAATCCACCGAGATACGGGATGTCGCCCATGTAGGGGACCTTTTGGATCTGCGTCTTCTTCTCGTGCAGGATGAGGCCCGCGATGATCAGGGTCTGATTGTCCTTCATCTGGACCAAGGTCTCGGCGCGCCGGGTCACGAATGCGGGCACACTGAAACCGAACAACTGTACGCCGTGGGCGTAGTCCGGTTCCGAAACTTCAGGCTTCACCAGCAACTCGATGTCATTGCGGCCGACGACGGTCGGCACGAATTCAACCGAGGTACCGAACTGCTTGAAAACCACCGAGGTGTTCAGGGCCTGGGCGATGACGATCGGAATTTCGCCACCGGACAGGAACTTTGCTTCTTCACCGGAATTGGCCAGCAGATGCGGCTGCGCGAGAATCTTCGCGAGCTGGTGGTTCTCGAGGTACTGGAAGAATCCCTGGAACTGGTAGTTGCTGTTTCCCAGCGCCAGACCGTAGGTCAGTCCCTGCGAGAGCAGCATATCCGTAAGCGATCCGCCTGGTTCCAGTGACTGATTGACGCTAGCGGTGCCGCCAGACACTGTTGAGACGCTCGTCTGCGGAGAGAATGGTGTCGCGACAGCGCCCGGCAGACTTACCAGCGATACGCCCGCATGGCTGAGCGCCAGCGCCAGATTGGTGCCCTGGTTCTCGATCGCGGAGCGGTCCAGCTCAGCCACCATCGTGTTGAGCAACACCTGCTGTTTGCCGTTGGGATCGATGCGCACCGGGCGCTCCTGGTACTGGCCGCTCTGATCCCAAATCGCCAGCGTCGTGAAGCCCGGCTTATGGCCAATCAGGTTGACCTGGAACGGATTGATCACCTGGATGTCGGCGACTGTGGTATCGGCTATCGAAACGCGCCGCAGCTTGGTTGCAAAGTCGATGATTCTCGAGGAGCCGGTCTGCAACTGCACCCCATCCTCGGGTAGATAATGCCGTCCGCCGGACACCGCGCCCGAGTGCAATTCGCCGCCGTTCAGGCTTACCGAAGGATCGACCCGATAGCGCTCACTCGACAACGCCGCGGAAGCGGCCTGACTGGACGCCGCCGGCGCTTGCTCGTAAGATGCCGCCGGCGCCGATGGAGCGAAGTCAAAGCTCGAGTGGCTTACCGGAGCGGGAGCAGTCGGAGCCGCGGGCGGCGGCGCTGACGCGGCCGCAGGCGACGCTGCAGCCACCGTGTCGGTAGGAGTCGTAAAGCTTCCGGATGGCGACGAAGATGACGCCGTCGACGCGGATGACGAGGCCGCCGATGAGCCCGCGGCAACCGGACCGGTGCCTTCATCCATCTTGGCTACTACCGGCGCCGCAGTGCCCGTGCTTGCGCCGGTGCCGCTGATGGCGGCCGGAGCTTTGGCCGGATGATTGATGTCGAAGACGCTGCCGACCGATTTGACCGTCACGTCATACTTGATTGTGCTGCCGTCGGTGGTCTTGACCGCGACCGTCCATTCGCCCGCTTCCGCGCCCAGCAGGACGACCTTGCCAGGCTCGTCGTTATGTACTACCAGCGCGTGCGGATTTGTGATCACGTTGACCGCCGGCGTCGCGCCGGGGCTGACGTTGTTGATTATGTAACTCTCACCGGCATTCAAGGAGAGAGCCATGGTCGTGTCGTCGTCAGCAAACAGCAGCCCAGGCTGAAGCATGAGCATGCTGATAGCCGCGACCAGCCACGGAAGCAGTCCACATCCTCGTTTTGATTTCATCTTCTTCACCTTGTCTTCCTCGCGGCTTGCTTATGGTATGTCGATTGTCTTCGGCGTCGGCACGTGAGCTGGCGCTGCATTTGAGGCAGAGGCCGGAATCGCTATCGGTGATGACAGGTCGTGATGTTCCGGCGCGGGCGCGCTCGCTACAGTGGTTGACTCTGTCGCATTGGCGCTGGCGTCTGTTCCATCATCATCGCTGTCTTCGTCTTGTTTCATCGCGGCCTTGCGAATGTGCGAGGCTGCCTTGCTCGAGCCGTCGAAATTCGCCGCCGCTTCATTCACAAACGAGACTGACTCGGACGATTTGCCGTTGCGCAGAATCTCTATCTCGACCGCCTTGGGCCGGTGCGGCGCGGCAGCCACGTGACGCGGCGCTGGCTGTACCGCCATCACCGGAACGTCGGGCGCCAGGCTGTACGCCCGCAGCATCTGCGCGACGTTGCTGCCGCTGGTCAGAACGATCTTGTTGTCATTGTAGTTGCGCATCGCCAGCCGCAGCGTGCCCGAATGGCTCGCCAGCGCCAGGCGCTCAGCTTCCTGCGGCGTCACCAACAGCGTGACGACCTTCACGATTTGGGGTTCGTCCTTCTTCTGCTCGACTTCCTGCGCGACCGCGAGCACTTCGACGTTCTGCAAAATCACTTTCGAGAAAGGCTTGTCGCCCGAGCCTTCCCCGGTGGTCGCGACCAGCACGTCCACCCGGGTGTGCGGCAGCACGAAGCCGGCGACATCGCTCACCTCATCCACCGGTACCGACACCGCGCGCATCCCGAACGGAATCAGCAGCGGCATTACGCCCGCCGTCTTATCCCCGGTGAACAGCTTGGCCTGCACGATCGGCTCGTTGGCGACCAGCGAGTTCTTCACGTAACTGCCGAGGACCTGCTTCGGGTCGGTGTATGCTCCTTCGGGCAGACTGTCGGCCGACCAACGCGCCAACTTTACTTCGCCCAAATCGATCTTGGTGCCGAGCGGAAGATCGTACGCGGCGACCACCACCTCGACGTTGTGCGACATAGCGTTTTGGACTTCGAGTTCTCTCCGCTTCAACGCGGAATAGACCATCACCGAAGCCAGCATCGCCGCCAACCCCGCCAGCAAGACGAATACCATCGGTCGTCTCATATCACCCCTCCCCACCGGCCGCCTGGCAGCCGGCTATCTTCAAGTAATAGTTGCGCATCCTAGCATCTCGTACTTCTTAAAAGTAGATTCAGTAACAATAAGCTGGCGGTGGAATTGATTAGCAAATCCGGGCCAGAAATATTCGGAGATTTGGTGGAGATAGTGAGAAAGTTGTTCGTATGGAGCGTGATTGAGTCTGCCGTCATGTCAAATTTCCCCAAAATATCTTGTTGGCAGACTAAAATAGCGTACTCACGTGATTAACTATCGTATTGAGGATCGTACCCGCGTTCTGGACAAACGCAGCAGCCACCACAGCAATCGTGGCGAGTATCAACGCATACTCGGCCATTGTCTGACCGCGCGAAATCGCCGTTAATCTGCAGACTGCTTTTCGGCGGCTCATTGACATCCCCTCCCAGGGTAGTCGCACTCTTGTGGAATTCTTCTCTCAGCGGGGGCTCAAGTTGCAGCCCCCGCCAGGAGAAACGTTCCTTAGGACCGTCAGGCCAACGAACGCCTACAAGCTGGAATCCACGTTGGTCAGCAACGAAGTGATCGTCGTCCCCATCGTCTGGTATCCCACGAACACAACAACCGCCACCGCCGCCAGGATAAGCGCGTATTCGGCCATGGTCTGGCCGCGATGATATTCGCGCGCCCGTACTACCAATTTCGTGATTGCGTGCATGTCTTCTCTACCTCCTCGACCCGAAGCTAGTTGTTGTGGGGGTGGCGAATGGGTTAGTTCGCCACCCCTCCCCCGAGATCCTGAATTAGAGGCTCGAGTCCACGTTAGTCAGCAGTGAGGTGATCGTCGTGCCCATGGTCTGATAGCCAACGAACACTACTACCGCGACTGCGGCGAGGATAAGCGCGTATTCCGCCATCGTCTGGCCGCGCTGATACTCGCGCACTTTCACAATCATTCCCGTGATTTTGTCCATAGTCCCGTCTCTCCTGTCCGTTTTTTAGCCTTAATTGGCTATTTTGACCGTTGGTTAATTCGACCTCTCAACCCTAGCTTTGCTCCAGCTTTTGCAGCGTCAAAGCGAGACTTATCGTGAGCATCTCTCGTGCCATCTCGATCTATTGAGCAATTTCTTCGACTTTTTCGGTTCAAGGCAGATTACGCCAGCCGCAGTGATGCAACTGTTGGTTGCGAACCCGCAACAGAGTTAGGGCACAGAGGGCCTAACTTTGGAAAGTTAAGACACTCAAAGAGGCATTTGCTTGATATAGATAAATTAAGCGACGAACATCAATATGTAGTGGTAGCATCTCCCTTGACCACTAAATAGCGTCAACATCGGCACTTACAATTGAACCCTCTTCGCGCTGGCCCTGTCGTTACTCGATGGTTTCAAGGGCAATCTGATCTCCGATCTGCGTTGAGCTTTCGTCCGACGCGCCAGCCGGGAGCTCCAGCGCTCTCCGCGCACCAAAAACTACCGAGGACACTCGCCACGGCTTCAGCCCTTGATTGATCCTGACGACGCGATCGCCGCGTCCGAGAAAAACGATGTCGATGGCGAAGCGCATGAAGAACATGTGCATCCACATGAACGGAGTGAAGCGCCCGTTCTCGAACAGCATCCCGGTTCCCGGTTCGAGGCCGGTGCGGCCGAGCAGGCCGCGGCCCTGGCCGGCGAGACCGCCGGCGTCCTCGAGCCGCGAGCATAGTACGGTCCCGCGGGTTAGATTGACGGCGCGCATCGGTTTGGACTGTTTCATTACGTCATCATGTAATAAAATCGCGTGAGTTTCATGGCATACGTTCCGATATTTCTCGACGTGACCGGCCGCGAGTGCGTGGTGGTCGGTGGTGGCGAGGTCGCCGCGCGCAAAGTTGAGTCGCTGCTCGAGGCGGGTGCGCGGGTGACGGTCGTGAGTCCGGGCCTGTCGCCGGCGTTGGAATCATTCGCAGCCAACGGGTCGCTGACTCACATCGCACGTGACTATCAGCGCGGCGATATCCGCGGTTGCGTGCTGGTGTATGCGGCGACTGACGATCCGAAATTGCAGCGCGAACTTGCGGCCGAGGCGCGCGCGCTCGGAATTCCGGTAAACGTCGTCGATGTGCCGGAGTTGTGCACGTTCATCGCGCCGGCGGTGGTGAGGCGCGGCGCGCTTCAGATAGCAATCTCGACCGGGGGCGCGTCGCCGGCATTTGCGGCGCGGCTTAAGCGCGAGCTGGAGGGTCATTTCGGTACTGAGTACGCGCGCACGCTCGAAGTATTGCGCGCGGCGCGCCGGCGCTTGCATGCCGATGAAATCGATCCGGCCGAGCGGATGCGGCGGCTGAAGGATCTTGCCAACTCCGCGCTGCCCGCCGCGATTGCGGCCGGCGATGTAGCGGCGATCGAGCGGATACTCGCTACTCATCTTGGCGATGGTGTAGATCTGGCTGCACTCGGACTCGCGCGCACGACGGAACTTCGCGACTGACAGATTTTATCGATGGACACCTTGTGGCTAATGCCGGCGCTCGCGTGTTACGCGCTTTCAGCCGCGTTGTTTGTGTTTGACCGTTTGTCGGGACGCACGCGCGCGACCGGCTACGCGGTTGCGATACTTGGCGCCGGCGCGATTTTTCACGCGCTTGATTTAACCGCGCGCGGCTTGCAGGCCGGCAATATTCCAGTCGCCAATTTTGCCGAGGCGCTGTCATTTCTTGCGTGGCTGACCGCGCTCGCCGGGCTGGTGATGATCGTGCGGCTGAGACTCGCGGTGATCGGCGCGTTCGTAGCGCCGGCGGTGACGCTGGCTCTGGGAGCCGCATCGCTCGCGACCAGCAGCGGGCGCGTGGTTTTGCCGGAGACGCTGCGCAGCGTCTGGCTGCCGATTCACGTCACGCTCGCGATTCTCGGCTACACCATGTTCGTGCTGGCGGCGAGCGTGAGCATCGTGTATCTCGCCTACGAGTCGCGGCTTAAATCCAAGCGTGCGCTCGGTCCCGCCAACGAGGGCGCGCCGAGTCTCGAAAAGCTCGACCGAATCAACTATCACCTGTTGGGATGGGGCTTCGTGATGTTGAGCCTCGCGATCGTGAGCGGCGCGATTTGGGCCGACGCGACGTGGGGCCATTTCTGGTCGTGGGAGCCCAAGGAATCCTGGTCGCTGGTGATTTGGATATTGTACGCGGGCTTGCTTGAATCGCGCCTGACCGTAGGATGGCGCGGGCGGCGCGCGGCGGCGCTCACGATAGTGCTGGCGAGCGTGTTGGTTGGTTCGTTCGTGGGGGTTAACCTGATTTTTCCCGGTAAGCACGGCGGCAGTTTCGGCTGATAACTGAAGAGATGGACCAGACTTTATTCATCGTTGGAATCAATCATCGCAGCGCCGCGGTCGCGCTGCGTGAGCGGCTCGCATTTGCCGACGATGAGATCGTGCCCGCACTCGATCGACTGCGGGAGTCATGTCACGCGGTCTCCGAGGCGGCGCTCATATCCACCTGCAATCGGGTCGAAGTGGTGGGCGTCGCTACCGATACGTCGCGCGCGGCCGACGAGACGCTCAAATTTCTCGCCACCGATCGAAGCGTCGGGCGCGACGAATTTTCGGAGGCGGTTTACAGTTTTGCCGGCCGCGACGCCGCGCGTCATCTGTTCCGCGTCGGCGCCAGTCTCGATTCGATGGTCGTCGGCGAGCCGCAGATTCTCGGTCAGCTCAAGCTCGCCTACGCGCAGGCATCGGAAGCGCGCAGCGTCGGCCTGATTTTGCATCGCGCGTTTCACAAGGCGTTCACGGTAGCCAAGCGGGTGCGCAAGGGCACGCTTATCGGTCACGGCTCGGTCTCGGTCAGCACGGCGGCGGTTGCGCTGGCGGGCCAGATTTTCGACACGCTCAAGGACAAGACCGTGATGCTGATGGGCGCGGGCAAGATGGCCGAGCTGACGGCCCGGCAGTTGGGCGCGCTCGGAGTCGAGTCGATCCTGATTACGTCACGCACTTTCGATCGCGCGGTCGCACTAGCGCGCGACCTCGGCGGCACCGCGGTGCCGTACGACAACTACAAGCCGTACCTCAAGATGGTGGACGTGCTTATAGGTTCGGTCGCCTCGACCAAGCCGATTCTCGGCCCCGACGAATTTGAGTCGGTGATTCGCGAGCGCCGCTACCGGCCGATGTTTCTGATCGACATGGGCGTGCCGCGCAATTTCGACGAGCGGCTGAACGCGCTGCAAAACGTTTATCTGTACGATATCGACGATCTCGGCGCGCTGGTTCAACGATCGATTGGAGATCGCGAGCGCGAAGCGGAAAAGGCCGAGCAAATCGTCGAGCTCGAACTCGAGTCGTTCCTCAAATGGCTCGCCGGACTCGATCTCACGCCGACAATCAAGGACATCCGCTATAGCGTCGAGCGATTGCGCGACGACGAGCTGGGGCGCGCGCGCGGATGGCTGACGCAACTCGCTCCCGCCGAGCGCGAGCGGGTCGAACTGCTGACGCGCGGGCTCACCAACAAACTGCTTCATCGCATTCTGTCGGGACTCAAGCAGCGCGACGACAAAACCCTCGACGCCGCGTTCACCGCCGAAGTCGCCCGCCGCCTGCTGGGCGCTGAACTTGACGATCAAGACGAAGACATCGACGATGCGGACAACGATGACGACGACCCAGGCCTCGAGTGACTGCTCAGAGGCCGACTCCATATAACCTCCCCTTGTCCGAGAGGAGGTCGCCGCGCGCCGCAAGAGCGCGGCGGGAGAGGTGCGGCGCCGGCCGTCGCACGCCTAATTCTTTTTTGTCGCAATTCTCGGCAACGGATCCTGGCTAGCCCGATGCCACTCAAGATCAGAATCGGATCGCGATCAAGCAAGCTGGCGCTCGCGCAAGCGTCGATAGTGCGAGACCGTCTCGCCGCTCAAATTTCCGGAATCGAAATTGAAATCGTCGAGATTCGCACCAGCGGCGACAAGATGACGTTGGCGTCGCTCGCGGATGTGGGCGGCAAGGGGCTCTTTATAAAAGAACTCGAACAGGCGCTCGCCGACCGCACAATCGATGCGGCCGTGCATTCGATGAAAGATCTTCCCGCCGTTCTGCCGCCTCAGTTTCGCGTCGCCGCGGTGCTCGAACGCGAGAATACCGCGGATATCCTGGTGACGCGCGACGGCTCGACGCTGTCCGCGCTGCCGGCCGGCGCGCGGCTCGGCACCTCGTCGTCGCGGCGGCGCTTGCAGGCACTGCATGTGAATCCGACGCTCAGCATTTCGCTGCTGCGCGGCAATGTCGATACGCGACTGGCGCGCGTAGCCGACGGCACCTTCGACGCGATCATAATCGCGATGGCGGGCGTGAAGCGGCTGGGCCGCGCGAACGATGTGAAGTTCGTCGAGCTTGATGCGCGCGATTTTATTCCGGCCGGAGGGCAGGGCGCGCTCGCGATCGAAACGATTGCGGCGGATGGAGCAAATGAACTCGATCGCGCGCTGTCCGCGATCAACGACGCGCGCGCATTCTATGAAACCGCCGCCGAGCGCGCGTTCCTCGCGGCGATGGGCGCATCGTGCACGACGCCGGTCGGCGTCAGGGCCGTGGTCGCGCGCGATAAGCTCGCGCTGGCGGCGATGCTGTTCAGTTCCGACGGCGCACGGGAGTTATCTGACTCGATCCGCGAGCCGCTCGCATCAGATCTTGCGCCAGCGGCCGCCGAAAATTCGGGCAAGCGACTCGCGGAAAAAATGCTTGCGCGCGGCGCAGCCGCGATACTTGGGAAATGAGAATGCGGACGTTGCGCGACGACATCGGCAGGGGTGCGCTGCGCGATTGCAAAACCGGAACCGGCTTCGCTGGCGCGAAGCTGTCCGAGATCCTTCCATCCGCTCGCGTCGCTCGCTTCGTCAGGATGACAGACGCCGCGCGCGATGCTCGCTTCAGCCGGGATCGCAGAAAAGAATGACGGTGCGCGGCGCGAAAGATAAACGCGGCCGGGTTTTTCTGGTTGGTGCGGGACCGGGCGCCGTGGACTTGATCACGATTCGCGGCGCTGACGTTTTGAGCCGCGCCGACGTTGTCATCTACGACAATCTCGTCAGTCCGGAACTCATACGGCTCGCGCCGCCGAAGGCCGAGCTTGTCTATGCGGGCAAACGCGGCGGCGCGGAGAAAAGTATCGAGCAATCGAAACTGAACGCGATGCTGATCGCGCAGGCGCGCAAGGGGCGCGAAGTCGTGCGGCTCAAGGGCGGCGATCCGTTTATCTTCGGACGCGGCGGCGAGGAGGCCGAGGCGCTGGCGCGCGCGAAGGTCGAGTTCGAGGTGGTGCCCGGCGTCACGTCGGCGATTGCGGGGCCGGCGTTCGCCGGCGTGCCGCTGACCCATCGCGAGCACGGCTCGTTCGTTGCGTTCGTCACCGGTCATGAAGATGAGAGCAAGGGCGCGAGCACGGTGCGGTGGGACGAGCTGGTTGCGGCGGCTCGCCACGGCGGCACGATCGTCATCCTGATGGCGACGGCGCGGATGCGCCCGACGCTTGAGCGAATCCGCGCGGCCGGACTGCCGGCGGAAACTCCGGCGGTCGCGGTCCAGTGGGCGACGACCGCGGCGCAGAAGACCGTCAGTGCGACGCTGGCGACGCTGGCGGACGCGTCGACGCGCGCGGGAATCGGCGCACCGGCGGTTATCGTAGTCGGAGAACTCGCGGGCCTGCGCGAGAGTCTCAAGTGGGTCGAGCGGACGCCGCTGTTCGGCCGTACGATTGTAGTCACGCGCGCGCGCCGCTCGGCGTCCGGGTTCGCGACGGCGCTCAGGCGACTCGGCGCGGAGGTGGTGGAATTCCCGACGATCGAAACCGCGCCGCCGCGAAATTACGCGGCGCTGGATCGCGCAATCAAACGGATCAACGTCTTCGACTGGATAATTTTCACCAGTGCGATGGGCGTCGAAAGTTTTATCGAACGGCTGAAGTCGCGCGGGCGCGATATTCGCGCGATCGGGCGCGCGTCGATTGCGGCGATCGGGCCGGCAACCGCCGCACGGCTCGGCGATTACGCGCTGCAAGTCGCCGCGGTCCCCGACGAATATCGAGCGGAGGAGATCATCACCGCGATCGGGGTCAGGCGCATTCGCGGCAAGCGTTTCCTGATACCGCGCGCCGAAGTTGCGCGCGAGGCGCTCCCCGAAATTCTGCGCGACCAGGGCGCGAAGGAAGTCGTCGTCGCGCCGGCCTATCGAACCGTCAAGCCCAGGGGTGCGCAGATCGAGCGGGTGCGCGAGCTGATTGCGTCGGAGCAAATCGATCTGGTGACGTTTACCAGCTCCAGCACCGTCACGAATTTTTGCGAGTTGATCGGCGCGTCCGGCAAGGGAGTCAGCGCGGCGGCGATCGGGCCGATTACGGCGGCGACGGCGCAGCAGCGGGGATTCGAGGTGGCCGTGAAGCCGCGCACCTACACGATCGAGGCGCTGACCGAGGCGATTCGTGCGTACTTTGCATCGAGGCGCGAAAGCCGGCAGGGGTTTCACATTCGATCAGGTTCCTCGCTATAAGAAAATGTCGGGCCGCGATATCACGCGGACCCATCATCGCAAGGGAGACCTCCAGATGGCCAAGCTCAAAGGTAAAGTCGCAATCGTAACCGGCGCCAGCCGCGGTATCGGCAAAGCGATCGCGGAACTGTTCGCGAAAGAAGGCGCGAAGGTGGTGTGCTCGGCGCGCACGCTCAAAGAGGGCGAGCATCCGCTGGAAGGATCGCTCGAGACTACGGTCGCCGGAATAAGGAAGGCGGGCGGCGAAGCAAGCGCCGTCACCTGTGACGTGTCGTCGGAAGCCGACTGCGAAAAACTCGTCGCGGAAACGCACAAGCTCTACGGACCGGTTGACGTGCTGGTGAACAACGCGGCGCTGACCTATTTCATCCCGGTCAAGGATTTTCCACCGAAGCGATGGATGCGATCGTTCGCGGTGAACCTGCACGGCCCGTTCATGCTGGCGCACATGGTGCTGCAGGACATGATCCCGCGCAAGTCCGGATCGATCGTCAACATCTCGTCGGGCGCGGCGATTGGACCCGGCCGCGGACCCTACAAGAGCGCGACCGTGTTTCGCGGCGGCGTATGCTACGGCGCTGAGAAGGCGGCGCTCGAGCGCTTCACGCAGGGACTCGCCGAGGAAGTTTATGACGACGGAATCTCGGTGACCTGCGTATCGCCGTCGCAAGTCGTCGCGACTCCCGGCACGGTGCATCACCATCTCGTCACGGGTCCCGACGATCCGGCCGGCGAGCCGGTAGATTGGATGGCGCAATCGGCGCTCATTCTCGCGACCGAACCGCTGGACAAGGTGACCGGGCTGGTCACGTACAGTCAGCCGTTGCTCAAGCAGTACGGCGTGAAGGTGAACAGCCTCGGAATCGGATTCGAGCGCAAAGGCAGCGGCTACAGTTTGATCTAGCGGCGCGCGATTCTGACTGAAAATGAAAACGGCGCGGCGATCATTGTGATCGTCGCGCCGTTTCGTTTCAGTGCTTTACGCGGCTTGCGGGATTCGCAGCGAGATGATTCGTGAGACGCCGGGGCGGTCCATTGTGACGCCGTGGATTTGGTCGGCGCGCTGCATCGTGCGCTGGTTGTGCGTGATTACGATGAACTGCGAGCGGAGTTTCAGCTCGGACATCAGCGTCGTGAAGGCGGCGAGGCTGAACTCGTCGAGCGGCGCGTCAACTTCGTCCATTACGCAGAACGGGCTGGGGTTGAGCAGGAACAGCGAGAAAATCAGCGCCATCGCGGACAGCGCTTTCTCGCCGCCTGACAGCAGACCTATTTCCTTGACCTTCTTGCCGGGCGGCTGCACCAGCACGTTGACGCCGGCTTCGAGCACGTCGCCGTCGTCGGTGAGTTCGAGGCGTCCCTTGCCGCCGCGCAGGAGCTTGGGGAACAGCTCGGCAAAGTTTTTCGCCGCGCCCTCGAAGGTCTCGGCGAAACGTTTGCGCGCCTCGCGATTCAGATGGGTGATCGTTTTGCTCAAATCGTCGAGCGCACTCTGCAAGTCGGCGCGCTCGGTGCCGAGGACCCCGGCGCGCTCCTCGAGTTCTTTGACTTCGCTGTCGGCGGCGAGATTCACCTCGCCGATTCGTTCCATTTTGGCCCGCAATTCGACGATTCGCGCGTCGTCGTCGGCCGCGATTCTGCCTTCGAGCGCGGGAACAATCTCGGCCGCCATCGCGTCGAAGTCGGCGCCGAATTTTTCGATAAACGCGCGCGCCAGCTCTTCGCTGAGCGCGCGGGCGCGTTCGCGCTTGAGGCCGCATTCGTTCGCGTCAGCTTCCAGAGCCGTCAACGCTTCCTGCGCATGCTTGAAATCCGCGCGGCGCGCTTCCAGTTCACGCTCGGACGCGTCGCATTGGGAGCGCAGGCGCGAGAGTTCCGCTTCGAGTTCGGTCTCCCGGGCGCGGGCCGCCAGGTCTTGCGTGGAAAGGGTTTCGAGTTCGCGCTCGAACTCGGTGCGTTCGACCTGCGAGCGTTCCAGCGTCGCGCGATGCTCGTCGATTTGCGCTTCGAGGGCGTCGGCTTCGCGCCGCGCATGCGACAGTTCCCTTTCGAGCGCATCGAGCCGCGACTTGCGCGCCTCGACCTTGGACGCAACTTCGAGCATCACGGCGCCAATCTCTTCGGCCGCCGTGCGCAGCGTGGCGATCTCGGTGGCCATCACGCCCAGGCGCGCACGGGCTTCCTGCTCGATCTTGGCGAGCTCTTCCAGCCGCGCGTTCGACGCGATCACCAGCTCCGCCAGCTCGCTCAAGCGCCGGCGCGAATTGCCGCCGTGCGCTTCCGCGAGTGCGACCGCTTGCTCGGCGCGCGCGAGAGCGCCGCGCCGCTCGATTGCAATGCGCTCTGCTTCGCGCGCCTTGCTCTTGCCCTGCTCGAGCGCACTGTCGGCGCGCTCGCGCTCGGCGCGAACGTCGGCGAACTGTCCGACGCGCGTGCGATGCTCTTCTTCCGCGCGCGCCAACTCGCGCGTCTCCGCTTCGATTGCGGCGAAATCGATTGCCGCGTGGCTGTCTTCAGCGCTGCCGCCGCTGATCATCCGGCCCGGCATTACCAGGTCGCCGTCGCGCGTGACAAAAACGGTGCCGTGGCCGTTGAGATTCGACGCCGCCAGCGCGGAATGCAGATCGTCCGCGAGCATCACGTGACCGAGCATCGCTTCGGCGACTGGCGCGAAGCGCGATTCGATTTCGAGCATCTCAACCAGCCGTCCCGCGATACCGGGCGCGCTGATCGCGGGATGCGCCGCGAGACTGGCGTCGGGCTCCTGCACGAAGTCCATGCGGCCGGCGCGATTCTCTTTCAGGATTTCGATCGCGCGGATCGCGAACTGCGGCGACTCGACTATAACCGCGTCCATCTGATCGCCGAGCACGGCTTTGAGAGCCGGTTCCAGCGCAAGCGGCGCGCGCATTACATGCTTGAGAATCGAAGGGTCGGTGGCGGGACGATCGCCGTTGAGCGATTCCAGGATCGTGCGAAGCCGCAGATCGACCCCGTTCGGCGAATGATTGGATTGGAGTTCGCCGCGGGCGACGAGCACGCCGCGCAGCGAATTGACCCGCGCCGTGAGATGGTCGAGCGCGGTGCGCGCCTCGATTTCCTGCTCGGCGGCATTGCGGCGCAGCGTTTCGAGCTCAGTCGCCACTGCGCGCGACGCTTCGAGGTCGGCTTCCGCCGCGCTCATCGACTCGCGCGCGCCTTCGAGCTCCGCCGCCAGCGCGGGCGCTTCGAGCGTGGTCGCTTCCAGCCGCTTTTCGAGGTCGGCGCGCTCGCCGGCGAGATCGCCGACGCGCCCGCGAATCACCGCGGCTTCGCGCACGACGTCGGACAGGTCGTCCTTGCATTCCTCACCGCGGCGCTCGGCATGCTTGAGCTCGAGAACAGCCGCGTCGTGCTTGAGCGAGATTTCCTTGAGCCCGGCGTCCGCATCGCCGCCGCCCGCCGCGATTTCGCGCGCGAGGGTGGCGCCGGCCTCGGCGCGACTCCCGCGCGCGAGCGTCGCCCTGGATTCGAGCTCGACCAGCCGCGCGCGCAGCTCGATTTCCAGCTGCGCGGTCGCGTCGAGGCGCCGCTGCAGGAACGCGCGCGTGCGCGCGCGCTCATTCGCACCGCTGTGAAGATTCTCGAGTTCGCGCTGCGCGCCGCCGAGCTCCGACCGCGCCGACTGCGCGGCCGATGCCGCAGTCTCGACTTGCTCGCGTATCGCCGCACTGCCTGCGCGTGCGGCGTCGAGCGCGCTCCTCAGCTCCGCATCGCGAGCGTTCTGCGTCGCCAGCTCTTCGCGCTGATCGATCAATCGTCGTGCCGCCGAATAGCGCTCGAGCTCGCCGAGTTCCGCCTTGACCACTTTGTAGGTCTCGGCTTTTTTGGCTTGCCGGCGTGCGAAGCTTAGCTGACGCTCGATCTCGCTCAGCACGTCGTCAACGCGCGCAAGGTTTTCCTTGACCCGCTCGAGCTTGCGCTCGCTCATCTCGCGCCGGCCCTTGAACAGCGACAGGCCCGCGGCTTCCTCGACCAGCGTGCGCAGCTCGTGCGGTTTGGCCTGGATAATTTCCTCGATTCGACCCTGCTCGACCAGCGAGTAGCCGCGGCTGTGAATCTGCGCGGCCATGAAAAACTCGGTGATGTCCTTGAGCCGGCACGGAATCTTGTTGAGCAGATACTCGGACTCGCCCGAGCGATACGCGCGCCGCGTCACCGCGACTTCGCTCAGCGCGGAGTACGGCTCGGGAAGCTGGCTGCCTTCTTCGGCTTCGAGCACGAGCGACACTTCGGCCATCCCGGCCGCGGGATTCGACTCGTTGCCGGCGTAGATGAGGTCCTCGACGCTCTTGCCGCGAAGGCGGGTCGGGGCCTGCTCGCCGAGCACCCACCGGATCGCATCGACGACGTTCGATTTGCCGCATCCGTTGGGACCCACCACCGCGGTCATCCCCGGCGCGAAACTAATCGTCGTCGAATCGAGAAAAGACTTGAAGCCTAGTAATTCAAGGCTCTTAAGACGCATGCTTTCTCCGCCTCCACCGCATCCACCACGTCGATCGAAGTTTATCCCAAAGCACCCTCAGAGGGTCAAGAGGATACCCAACATATCGTGGGTCAAGTGAGGGCTATCCACAGCGCGTTGTGGATTCGCGGGCTTGGATCGCAAACTCCTTCAAATCGGTTTCAGCCATTCATTCTTGCGTATTCCGATTGGTGTTCTTTGAGTTCGGCTGATATATTGAAATTATGACTGAGCTTCTTGCAAAAGCATTTAAGAAGGCTTCTGAAGAGCTGCCGGAGTACGAACAGGACGCATTCGCCGAGTGGCTTCTCCAGCTTATCGAAAATGATGAGCGGGAGTGGGACGCTCTCTTTGCAGCGTCAGCGGACAAGCTTGAGAAGCTCGCTGATCGTGCGCTGGCGGAGTTTTCTGAGGGGCGCACCGAAATACTCGATCTAGCCAAACTTTCCAAGCTCTAGATTCTGATCTCCCGGACCACAAGAGATTTCTGGTCTTGTTACTATGCCCTTCCGAAGCCTATCCAGCGGCTGGCCAACGACGCCTATAAGCAGTTCGTACAAGATCCGTTTCACTCCAGCCTGCGCTTCAAGTCAGTCCACCCTAAGCGACCAATCTGGTCGGTCAGGGTCGGTATTCACTATCGAGCCCTCGGCGTTAGACCGTATGCGGACCAGATCGTTTGGTTCTGGATTGGCTCGCGCGAAGAATGTGGCAAGCTGCTCAGTAAGCTCTAAGCGAAGCTAATCCTGAATGAGTTCGGTGTTCCAGTACGCGCTATCGACTTGCGACAGATACGGCATCCATTCGCGATAGCGCTTGAGGCTGAACATCTCGGACGAAAACGGCGTCCATTCGGGGCGCCGCGGGCGGCGCACCAGATGCATCCCGGCTTCGTCGGGGGTGCGGCCACCCTTGCGCCGATTGCAGTGATGGCACGAGCATACGATGTTCTCCCAGGTGGACATTCCGCCGCGCGAGCGCGGGATTACGTGGTCCAAGTTAAGCTCTGTGCGCGGCAGTTTCTTGTGGCAGTACTGGCAGGTATTGCCGTCCCGGGCGAAGATGTTGAAGCGCGAAAATCGCACGTGACGCTTGGGCACGCGCTCGTACGCCGTCAGCAACAGCACTCGCGGCACCCGGATGAAGCCGTCCACGATCCCCAGCCGCTCGTGCTGAACTTCAATTGACAGGTCGCGCCAGCTATCGAAATCGAAGGTGTGGTATTGCTCGTCCACCGCCTTGGCAACGCCCTGATAAAGCAGCGCAAACGCGCGTTTTACCGAGGTAACGTGAACGGGGAGGTAAGAGCGATTGAGAACCAGGACCTTGCTGTTGAGCAGGCCGGCTCCCGGGAGACTGGGCGCAACCATGTCGGCCGCAGCAGACATCCCCATCACGACTATCGGCACCATGCTAGCATGTCAAGATAGCGGAGGATTAAAAGCCCGTTATCGATGCGCAAAGCGCGCTTGCTTGCGGAGGTCGGGCGTGCCTCGTATGATCCTGCACAAGTTGTCGAGGCCAAGGGTAAAACGATGTCCCACCGGATGCGGGTATTCTTTCAGCGGCTGGCGACGCCCGCGACGACTCCCGGCGCATCATCGCGATCCTCGAAATCATGTCGGATTTGCCGGAACAGAGAGTCCATAAGTGAAACGAGAAATTGCAATTAACGCGTCCGCACTCGAGGTGCGGGTCGCGCTGCTGGAAGATAACGAGCTCGCCGAATTTTTCCTCGAGCGCAATCGCCAGGTTGGGCTGGCCGGCAACATCTACAAGGGCAAGGTCACGCGCGTGCTGCCCGGGATGCAGGCGGCGTTTGTGGATATCGGCCTGGAAAAGGCCGGCTTCCTGCACGTCTCGGATTTTCACGACGGCGTTTCCGCGATCAACACGGTGGCGGAAGTGCTGGGCGAAGAAGACGTCGAGACCGAGCCGATCGGCGACAACGAGTTTGGTGATCCGGAGCCGAGCACCGCTGACGAAGCGGCTGACAACGCCAACGGCGACGGCGACGGCAGCGAGCCGCGGCCGTCGCGCGGGCGTCGTCGCGGCGGTCGAGGACGGGGGCGGAGCCAGGCGCCACAACGCTCGCGTCTGCCGATCGAGCAGCAGTTGCGCCGCGGCCAGGACATCATCGTTCAGATCGCCAAGGAGCCGATGGGCACCAAGGGCGCGCGGCTGACGTCGTCGATTTCGCTGCCGGGACGCCATCTGGTCTTCACCCCGACCAGCAATCACATCGGGGTGTCGCGCCGAATCGCGAGCGCCGAGGAGCGCGCGCGGCTGCGGCAGGACGTCGGCGAACTGCGGCCGCCGCAGGGCGGCTTTATCGTGCGCACGGCGTGCGAGGGCGTGAGCCGCCGCGAAATCCAGCGCGACGTCGCGTTCCTGACCAAGCTGTGGAGCTCGATCCTGCGCAAGAACGAGAGCATGCCGCCCGCGTCGATCCTGTACAACGACCTGGACGTGGCGCTGCGCGTGGTGCGCGACATGTTTTCCAGCGAAGTTGACCGGCTATGGTGCGACGATCCGACGACCTACAGCCGGGTCGTGCAATTCGTGCAGAACTACATGCCGCGGCTGCGCGCGCGCGTGTCGCTGCATGACGGGCCGCAGCCGCTGTTCGATCGTTTCAATATCGAGCCGCAAATCGAGCGCGCGCTCGACCGCAAGGTGTGGCTCAAGTCGGGCGGCTACCTGATTTTCGATCAGGCCGAAGCGCTGACCGCGATTGACGTTAATACCGGGCGCTTCGTCGGCAAGCGGAGCCAGGACGACACCATTTTCAAGACCAACCTCGAAGCGGTGGAGGAAGTGGTCAAGCAACTGCGGCTGCGCAACATCGGCGGCATCATCATCGTCGATTTTATCGACATGGCGCGCGAGGCCGATCGCAAGAAGGTCAGCGACGCCCTGGCGACGGCGCTCAAGCGCGACAAGGCGCGAACCTCGGCGCTCAAGATTTCGGAGCTGGGGCTGGTGCAGATGACGCGCAAGCGCACGCGCGAGAGCCTGGAGAAGTTGCTGACCGACAACTGTCCGCGATGCGAAGGGCGGCGCGTGGTCAAGTCGGTGGCGACGCTCGCGGCCGAAGTGCTGCGCGGGATTCAGCGCGAGGCGGTGTCCAAGTCCGCGGGCGATACGCTGATAGTCAAGCTGAATCCGGAAGTCGCGCGCTACCTGTACGATCACGGCGCCAAGGATCTCGAGACGCTCGAGCAGCGGCTGTCAACGAAGATAGTGCTGCGCTCGAACGACGGCATCGAACCCGGCGCCTTCGAGCTCGCCCGCGCCCCCGCCGCCGCCTAGCCGGGGTGTTGGCCGGTTCAGGACGGCTTGATTGACCAGGGGACCGGCTTCTTGTCGAAGAAGGATTCGAGACCGGAACGGGTTTCGTCGGTGATGTGCGGCGCGGCAGTGTACTCGGTCATGCTCATCGCGATCGCCTGGCCGGAAAATTTGCACATCAATGATTTCGTAACGGCTTCCGCCTTCGGAGCGTTCATCGCGATCGCTTCCGCCCACCCGAGCGCCGTCTCCATCAACTGACTCTCGGGCACGACCTTGTTGATCAGTCCAAGCGCCTTCGCCTGATCGGCGGTTACCAGTTCCCCGGTGAGCAGCAGATATCGCGCGACGCGCTCGCCGACCAATCGCATCAGGTGGAGGATAACCATTCCGGCCTGGATGCCGTGCTTCATTTCGGTGTAACCGATTCGCGCGCCGTCGGCGGCGACGGCCAAATCGCACGCGCTCAGGAAGCCGGCGCCGTTGCCGACCGCAACTCCGTTGACGGCTGCGATTGAAGGTTTGCCCATGCGATAGACGCGCTCGATCAATGCCTCGCCGCGCAGCGCACCATCCCAGACCTGACCGGACTCGTCGATTCGCAGCTGATCGAGCATGCCGCGCAGCTCGCCGAGATCCATGCCGGCGGAAAACGCGGGTCCCGCGCCGGTGAAGACCAGCGCGCGCACGCCGCGATCCTGTTCGGCGCGTGCAATCGCGGCCATCAGAGCGTCGATCATCGCGGCGCTGAGCGCGTTGCGATGGTCGGGGTTGTTGAGCGTGATTATCGCGGCCGGGTATCGAGCTTCGTACAAAACGATCTGATCAGCCATGTTACTCACCGGTGCGTTATTTTCAGTTGGAATCGGCGACCGAGGTGGCGGCGGCTATTTGTGCCGCGGCGCGGATCTGGCCGAAGTGGATGGTGCCCAAATCGAATTCCTCGAGTGCTTTGATCATGCTGTTCAACGCGGCTTTGCAGGTCGGCAGGTTTTTTCGCGCGCGCGTGAGCGGGTTCGATCGCGCGATGATGAAATTCTTCAGATAGGGATGCATCAGGCCGCGCTTCTTGCCGGCCGCCACCAGCGCGACCGCCAGGTCGTCGGCGCGCTCGACCTGTGCGGCGCGCTCCGCGCGATCTTCGATTGCTTCCTTGAGCGGCTTGGCCATGAAGGTGTCCACGCGGCTGAGCAGTGGCGCGTAAACGCCGCCCGAAAACCGGGGTTTCTTTTCGTAGAGCAGGCCGAGCGTGATGTAATGCGCGCGCTCGAACTCAAACGCGAAGTCCTTCTCGGCGGACCGGGGACGTTCGTCGAGACGCGCGCGATACATCCGGATGACCTCGAGCGCCTTGTCGCGCAGGTTGTGCGCCTTCTCGGTGTTGAGCGCGAGAATCTGAAAGGCGACTTCGGGATCGGGTATGACGATCGCGGGAATCATTTTGGCGCCGGACTTCGCAGCGGCGGCGCG
Source organism: uncultured delta proteobacterium (assembly GCA_963717005.1). Lineage (GTDB taxonomy): Bacteria > Desulfobacterota > Binatia > Binatales > Binataceae > Binatus. Next base: position 256,077 of record OY970324.1, on the reverse strand, counting down.
CCGATGATTGCCGTTGGGAGTCCAGTAGGTGCCGGCGGTGTAAACGGCGACGATCGGCTCGGTGAAACGATCGAGCTTCTTCATCACTTCGATCATGCGCTTGAGATGGGCGGGCGAGAGGTCGCGCTGATAGGGCGTCGCTTCGACCTTCGCCAGCGGCAGCATCGCGAACAGATGCCAGTGGTCGCCAACCGGCTCCTGGTAGGCGGCGAGCGCCGCGCCGCCGTCGGCCTCGATCGACGCCGCCAGCTCGGTAACCGCGGCCGGGAGCTTTGCGCCGCGCGGAGAAGTGGCGAGTTCAACCATATCCAAGCTTCTAGTTGATGGACGGCCTTGCCGACAACCGGAGTCTAATGCGCGGGCTTGGCTTCACTGGCGGCGACGATATGAAAGCGCACCGTGGCTTCGTTGCCGGCCAGGAGCGTGTGGAACAGAACGGCGGGAACCTCGACGCCGAAATCCTCGTAGTTGAATTTCACTTCGCCGTCGCCGCTGAGGACGCCGTCGGCGCCGAGGGTGGCATGCACCGACATGGTCATCGCGTGCGCTTCGCCGTGCAGGGTGAGGAATCCGCTGACGATCGCGGTGCCTTCGTTGTGACCGGTCATCACGACGCCGACGACGGTGTTGCTTTCGAATCCGATGGTAGGAAATTTGTCGGCCTCGAGCGATTTCTCGGTGACGTAACGATCGCGCGAGGTATTGTCGCTGCTGTAGCTGCTCGCGTCGATCAGGATTCGGGCCTTGGCGGTTTGCTCGACGTTGGCTGGATCCAGGCTTACGGCGCCGTCGATAATGCGGAAGGTGCCGGTGGCGCTGCCGCGGAGCCAGGCGGCCGGTTCGGCCACCGCAACGCTGATGGTGCTGCGGTCGGGGTCTATTTTGAAGCGCATCGCGGCCGCGCTTGCGGCGCACGGCTGGAACGCAAGCAGCGCGAATACGGCGGACAGCGCAATCAGCGCGCACATGAAGCGGTCGCTGAATTTAACTGCGGAGTTTTTCAATTTGGCAAATTCCCTCATTCCAGCGATCAGCCGAAGCGGCGACGCGCGATTGCGACCCCGACCACAGTGTAGATGATTCCGAAGCCGAAATTGATGGCGGACGGGATCATTGCGCTCGACCCGGCGAGGTTGCGGATCATCAAATCGTTAAACGCGTGCATCGCCCAGGTGGTCGGCAGCGCGAGCGCCACCTGCTGCATCCAGGCCGGCTCGAAATCAATCGGCCACCAACAGCCGCCGATCGCCGCCATCGTCATGATCACGATTGCGCCAACGGGCAGAACCGCGTCGCGCGTCTTGCCCACTCCGGCAACGATCAAGCCGAAGGCGGCGCCGGCAAAAGCGATCGCCGCCGCGGGCATCATGAGTGCGGCCGGCGTGCGGCCGAGCGAAATTCCGAACAGTACGTATCCGGCGGCGAACAGCACCGCCATCTGGATGAAGCCGACGACGAAACGCGCGAGCAACTTGCCGGTGAGCGTGGCCCACAGCGGCGCCGAGGCGGACCGCAGGCGTTCGAGCGTGCCCCAATCGTGTTCGTCGATTAGCGCCAGCGAAACGCCCATCAACATCCCGATCAGGAGAAAGGTAACGGCAAAACCCGGCACCTGGAGATCGAATGCGTTGAAGCCGGCGAACTCGCCGACCGTCTCGCCGCTCAAATCGACCTCGCTGATTCCGAGCGAGCCGGGAATCGCAAGGCTCGGATCGATCGCCGGCATCTGAGGAATATTGAGCAGGGGAATTTTGGGGGCCGGCGGCAGCTTCGGAAGATTGAGATCGATCGGCGGAATCGTGAGCGCGCTTTCCAGACGGGTCCGCGCGTCACGAAGGTCGGCGACCGGCCCGAGCTGGATTCCGCCCAGATTCGAGATCGGCCGGCATACTCGGGATCGACGGCGGCGGCGGAATGTCGGCGGCGTGGCTGCCGGCGAGCTGCTTGAGTTGGCCGAACCAGGTTTCGAATTGGCGGTGCGCAACATCAAGGCGGGCCAGGTAATCCTTGAGCTCGTCGAGCTTCGCCTGCTGCGCATTGGTGTCGGCGTCGAGTTTGCGCTGGATGCGATCCATCTCGGCGTCGAGCGCAAGCCTGGCTCGATCGCGCGCGGCGGTGAGAGCAGTCTCGATGCGCGCGCGAATCTTCGGCTCGAGAGCCGCACGCGACGCGTCGGCCTGCGCAGCGAGGCGAGCGGCGTCGGTGCGGGCCTGCTCGGCGGACGCGCGCGCTTGATTGAGCTTACTGGTGAAGTCGCGCGTCCGCTCGGCGGTTTGACTGCGCGCCTGGGTCGCGGCGCCGGCGGTAATTTTAGCGCACATCTCCGAGAGCGCGAGCTCGACCTTGATGGTCTGCAGGTACTTGACCGGATCGGTATATAAGATGAGCCGCGCGCCGCGGCCATGTTCGATCGCATCGGTGGTTCCAGCGGGAATGACTATTCCAACGACCGCCAATTTTCGCTCGCGAACGGTCTGTTCAGCGTCGCGGCGGCTGGAAGATTGAATGACGGTCAGCTCACGCTCATTGGCGAGTGCGTTCAGAATCGCGCGGGCGACGGCGCCGTGGTCTTCGTCGAAAACGGCGATCGAATATTCGCCGCGAGGAGCGGTCCGGCCGCCGTAAATTTTTGCCAGCGAGAAGCCGGCGGCGGCGATGACGGCGATTGGCGCGATCAGCAGCATAAACAGGCCGACCCGGTCGCGCCGGATGAGCAGGAATTCCTTGCCGATCGTCAGCCACACCGCCCGCAGCATTATCGCCTCGCCATCGTCACCGGGTTCATGGCGCGTCGCGCAGCGCGTGGCCGGTCAGTTTGAGGAAGGCGTCCTGGAGATTGGGACGATGGACGTGAAATTCGATCACCTCGTCGCCAACCTCGCCGGCGCGCTTGATAACGTCGGGCACTTGATCGAGGGTGCGCAAAGTGGCGGCGGCCGCGAACCCATCGACCACCTCCCATGGCAGTTCGCCGATGCCGGCGATGCCGTTGGTCCATCCCGGCGGCAGCGCTTTTTTGGTCATGATTTCAATTCGCGGCTCGGTGCCCGCGAGCGCGATCAGTTCGCGGTCGGTGCCTTGCGCAACTATTTTCCCGTGATCGATCAGCACGATTCGATCGCACAGGCGTTCGGCTTCTTCCATGTAGTGGGTGCTGTAAAGGATTGCCCCGCCTGCTTGCGCAGCCGCCTCGACCACCGCGAAAATCCGTCCGCGCGATTGCGGATCGACGCCGACGGTGGGTTCGTCGAGCATGATCGCGGCCGGCGAATGCATCATGCCGCAGGCGATGTTGAGCCGGCGCATCATGCCGCCGGAAAATTCGTTGACCGCGTCGTCCGCCCGATCGCCGAGGCCGACTTCTTCGAGCAATCCGCGCGCGCGGCCGAGGGCGTCGCTCGACGACATTCCCTGGATACGTCCCCAAAACAGCAGATTCTCGAGCGCGGTGAGCGTCGGGTACAACGCCAGCGATTGCGGCACCAGGCCGAGGCTGCGGCGCGCGATCCGCCGGTCGATGGCGAGATCGTGGGTCGCTATCAGGGCGCGGCCGGAGTCCGGCGCAATCACGCCCGATAGAATCGAGAGCGTGGTGGTTTTGCCGGCGCCATTGGGGCCGAGCAGGCCGACGATCTCGCCGGCATTGACGGTGAACGACACGCCGTCGAGCGCGACGCGGTCGGCGTAGCGCTTGCGCAGATCTTCGGCGCGGATCATCGGCCCCGAGTTCATCGAGAGTGAACCACGGCGGCGCGCGATTTCGAATCGGCGTTCAGCGGTAACTCACCATTTCGAGCAGGTTGCCGTCGGGATCGAGGAAGTAGATGCAGTCGTGATCGCCCCAATCGATGGGCGCGGCGCTCTCGACCCCGGCGGCCGCAAGTCGCTCGCGCGCAACGCCGAAATCGCTCGCCGCTACCTTGAACGCATGATGACCGCGGCCCAGCGGGTGCGCGATCAGCGATTGGCGCGCGGCATCGTCCAGCGCCGAGCGCGGCACCTCGAACAGAGCAAGGTTCTGGCCACCGCAATCGAGCAGCAACTGGTCGCCGAACCGGTTGACGACCCGCAGGCCGAGGACGCCGGAATAGAAATGTTCGGCGCGCGCGAGGTCAGCGACCTCGATACCGAAATGATCCAGCCGCTCGAGTTTCATCGCGGGCACCGGCTCAGATTATCCACGAGCGTCGATAATTAGGAAGATGCGGCGACGGGGTGACCCTCGACCTCGAGCAGCTTCGACGCGACTACCCGCTCCTTCTCACGGCGGATGAAAGCCGGATCGAAAGTCACTATCAGCACCGGCAAAATGGTCATCGCGCCGAGCATCGATACGAACATCCAGACCGCCAGCAGCATGCCCATCTCGGCGTCGAAGCGGATGCTCGACCAGTACCAGAACAGAACCGACGCGACCAGCGTCAGCGCGGTGAAGGCGACGGCCTTGCCCGAGGTGACGAGCGCGATATAGGTGCTGAGCTTGAGGTCGTTGCCTTCCGCGAGCTCTTCGATAATCCGGCTCACGATATAAATAGAATAGTCAATACCGAAGCCGACTCCGACAGTGACTACCGGCAGAGTATTGATGTTGATACCTATGTCGTGAGCGCCCATATAGGCATTGATCGCCGCATTGGCTAATGCCAGCGGGAATAGCAAATAGACACCCGCCATGAATGAGCGATAGGTAGCCAGTAGTATCAAGTAGATAGTGGCGAAGGCGAGCACGTTGAGCAGAAGATCGTTGTTGATGATTTCCTGGTTGGCGGCGGCGAGCTCGCCGATGATCCCCGCGGCGAGCGAAAACTTCACGCCGGGGACCTGATGCTGCGGTTCAGCGAAGAATCGCTCAGTGCGCAGCACGATGCGCTGGACGTTTTCGCCCTCGCGATCTTTCGTGTACACCGTTATCTGGGTGGCGTCGCGCCGCGGCGTAATGATGTACGCGGTCGAAAGCGGCGACGCTCCCGCCAGCAATCCGCCGAGCAACTGTCCGGTGCCGCGCGCGGTGGTCGGCAGCACATTCCACTTGGGCTGGAATTCTCGCAGCGCGGAGCCGCCGTTCGACAGCAAATCAGCGACCGAGAACGTGCGCCCGACCGCGGGATCGCGCTCGATGTAGCGTTCGTACTCGTCCATGACGTGGTAGAGCTTCGGATTGTTGAGCGCTTCGCGCGTGGCCAGCTGGGCGACGACGACGAACTGCTCGATCGCGCCGAACTCCTCCTGGATCGCGGCCATCGAGCGGTTGTACGGCGAGCTGGGCCACAGGATTGGCGATTCAGACGACGGATCGCCGACTTTGAGGCCGGTCCAGAAGAAGGCGCACAGCGCGATCACCGCGAACGTGCCAACGAAGGTTGCGATGCGGCCCGGCCGCTCCAGCATCGGCTTGGCGATCGATTGCAGCATCCGTTTGAAGAAGCCATTCTCGCGCCGCTCGATCACATCGATATGCGGCGGCGCCAGGTAGTAATACACGATCGGGTTGAGGATCAGCTCGCTTACTATGATCGCGGCGATCCAGAAGCTGGCCGTGACCGCCAGCTTCTGCAGAAACAGCACCGGCACCAGCAGGATGACGAGCACGCCGAAGGCGTCGGCCAGGATTCCCGACAGCGACGGTACGAACAACTCGGCGAACGACGAGAGGATGGCCTTTTGCTTGTCGCGCAGGCGGTAGAACTCCTCATAGTAGCGATCGTGCATCTGCACCGAATGGCTGACGGCGCGCGCGGTTATCAGGAACGGGATGACGAGCACCAGCGGGTCGAGTCCGTAACCGAGCAGCCGGATGAAGCCGAGGCCCCAGATGGCGCAGATGACGCCGGAGATGGTGGGCCGCAGCGCGCCGCGCCAGTCGTGGAAATAAAGATAGAGCAGAATCCAGACCGCGAGCACCGTCGCGACGAAGATCCAGAGAAATTCCGGCGTGTAGTGATACACCCAGCCGTAGAGGATCGGCTGGCCGCCGTAATAGATGTGCACGGTGTCGTCGCGCTCGGGCAGGACCACGATGCGGCGGATTTCGTCGAAGATGCGCCGGTAGTCGAGCCGCGATTCGAGGAAGCTGCCCTCGATGACGGCCGCCCGGTCGTCGAGCGAGACGAAGCGGCCGAAGATCACGCCGGGATTTTTGTGGACGTTGCTTTCGAGTTCCGCCAGGTCGCCGGCGGTCTTGGGAATTTCGCCGTTGGGCAGCACCGGCGTGTTGAGAATGACGCCGCCGGCCAGCGGACGAAAATAACTGGCGGTCGCGATCGAACGCACCGATCCGTGCTGGATCCCGTAAACGAGATCCATGTTGTTGGTCATATCGACGATCTTCTTGATGATGGTGGCGTCGTAAATCGTCCCCTCTTTCGCCTCGATCATGATCGTGACGTTGTTGACGCTGCCGAAGTACTGGTCGTATTTGTGCGCGATCTTGATGAACGGATGGTTCTGCGGGAGCAGGTCGCCGAAGCTCGTGACCAGCTGGGTCTGCGCCGCGAAGTAGCCGAAGAATGCGGTCAGCACGCCGACCAAGGCCAACACCAGGAAGCGCCAGCGCAGAATCCATTCGCCAAATCGGTACCAGGTCATTGAGTTCTCCGAATTTCCCGTGCTCGCGCGTTCGCGCTCAACCCTGACAGAAGCGCCAGGTCTTGCCGCCGTCCTCGGTGTAAAGGATCGTGCCGTAGCCCACGATCCATCCGTGCTGCGCGTCGAAGAACCGCGCCTGGCTCAGCGGAAACGGCACCGCCGGCACCGACGGATCGTGCGCCCACGCGCCGTTGGGCTGCAGCCGCAGCACCGTGCCCGTCAGTCCCGTGGTGATTCCCTGGTCCGCGGCGAACAGATCGATCGAGAACAGCGGGTCGCGCGCCGGAATCTGCGATGCGCCCGGCACCAGAGTATCCGGCGCCGCGCCCGGCTTGTCCGCCTGATGCGCGAAAGTCCAGGTCTTGCCGCCGTCGTCGGTCTGGATCACCCAGCCCTCGAGCCCGCACGCCGCGCCATGCTTTTGATCGCGGAACGAGACACTGAAAAAAGTCGGCAGGAGAAAATCCAGGAAACGCTTGTCGTCGTTGATTCCTGGAGCGCGCTTCCACTGCGGCAACAGCGATTGTTGCTGCTCGCTCCAGCTCTTGCCGCCGTTTTCGGTCGCCCAGATTCGCCCCAGCTCGCCGACCACCCATCCATGATCGACGTCGGTGAAACTCGCGCTGTAAAGCACCGGTTCTTCGTACGGCAGGGCGTAGTCGGCCAGCTCCGGCGGAAAAACCTTCTGCAGTTGGCGCTTGATGAAACTCTCGCCGCCGTTGCTCGTGCTCTCCACCAGCGCGCGGTCGCCGACAAAGAAGCCGTGATTCGCGTCGGGAAACGACAGCCCGAAAATAAACAGATGAGTGCGCGAGTCCAGCCGCTTCCAGGTCTTGCCGCCGTCGCGCGTGCGCATGATGAGCCCGTCCTGCCCGCACAGGTAGCCGTTCTGATCGTCGGCCATCTGGATCCCGAATATGCCGAGCTGGGTGCCGATGTCGATGCGCTTGAAGGTGCGGCCGCCGTCCTCAGTCAGCAGCACCTTGCCGCGATCACCGACGATAAACGCGCGCGTCGGGCTGGTCGGCCAAACGTCGAAAAATTTATCGGTCAGGGTGATATTGCGCAGCGGCAGCGGCGGCACCGCGACTTCGCGATGACACGCGGCGGTCGCGAGCGCGATCAGAACAAAGAGTGTCTTGATTAAGCTGTGTGCGTGGAGTTGTCGCCCCATTCGGCCGATCCCATCGAAAAATTTGCTCCATACTCAAGCAATCAGGGCAGTTTAGCAAGTCATATATTGCGCTGGAAAAACTGGAACGGCGATTATAGATCCGCCAGCAGCAGGCCGGTCAGGTACTCGCCCTCGGCGTGGCCGAGCAGCACGGGATGGTCGGGGCCGGGGCCGAGATGCGCAATCAAGCGCAGCGTGCGGCCCGCGTTGGACGCGGCAAATCGCAGCGCACGGACAAAATCGTCGGCGCGGAAGTGCGTCGAGCACGAGAACGTCATCAGGCGCCCGCCCGGCGCCAGCGCGCGCATCGCAACCGCGTTCAGCTCAACGTAAAGGCGTCCCGCGCGGTCGGCGTCGCCGCGGCTGCGCGCCAGCGGTGGCGGATCGAGCACGATCAGATCGAAGCGATTCGCCGTCTCGGCCATGAACTTGCCGGCCTCGCCGTGGACGAACTCGACCGCGCTCGGCGAATGTCCGTTCAGCTCGAGATTCTGCCGCGCAATTTCGAGCGCCCGCGCCGATGTATCGACCGCGACGACTTTGCTGGCGCCGCCCGCAAGTGCAGCGAGCGAGAATCCGCCCTGATAGGAGAAACTGTCGAGCACCCGCGCGCCCGACGCGATTGCGCCGGCCGTAGCGCGGTTGTCGCGCTGATCGAGAAAATAGCCGGTCTTCTGCCCATGCTCGAAATCGATTTTGATCTTGATGCCGTTCTCGGTCGCTATCGTCTCGGTTACCGATTCGCCGGCCAGCACCGCGGCGTGATCGTCGAGGCCTTCCTGCTTCCTCACCGCGCCATGGCTGCGTTCGATGATCGAGTGCGGATGAAGCAGTTCGTCGAGCGCCGCAACGATCGTCGCGCGCATTCGGTCCGCGCCCGCCGTCAGGATTTGCACGACCAGCACGTCGCCGAATCGATCCACCACCACGCCCGACAGTCCGTCGCCGTCGCCATTGATGAGCCGGTACGCGTTCGTATCGTCGCGGATGAAACGCCGGCGCAGTTCGAGCGCGCCCTTCAGCCGGCGCGCGACCAGTTCTTCGATTGTGGGAGTCTCAGCCCACGCGAGCATCCGGATTGCGATCGTCGTCGCGGGATTGCAGTAACCCATGCCGATCAACGCGCCCGCGGCGTCATGCACGGTGACTGGATCGCCTGCGTCCGGCTCGGGCGGCTCGATCCGATCGATTGCCTGCGAGAAGATCCACGGATTCCCGCCGCGGACCGGCCCTTCGCGCCCGCGCTTGAGAATTGCGCGCGCCGTAACAGGGCGTTGCGAATTTGTCGCCGATGGATCCTTCCGCGAATTCACTCTCAACGTCCGTCGTAAAACGGTTACCTTCCCTACCCTGCAAGCGACCTAATAACGATCACGACGCAGCGACAATGGAGCGGTGCCACTGCAAAACCAAAAAATACCGGGTGCAGGGGTGACCCCTGGGGTCACCCCTGCCGGACGAAATCGCCGCTGCGGCCGCCGCGTTTTGCGATCAGCCGAATCGCGCCGATCTCCATCGCGCGATCTATCGCCTTAGCCATGTCGTAAATTGTCAGCGCCGCCGCGCTCACCGCGACCATCGCTTCCATCTCAACTCCGGTGCGCGCATCGGTCACGGCGCGCGCCTGGATTCGAAGCACGGCGTTGGCGGTATCGGGATCGAAATCGACTTCGACCACTTCGAGCGGGATCTGATGGCACAGCGGGATCATCTCATGCGTGCGCTTCGCCGCCATGATTCCCGCGATCCGCGCCGCTGCCAGCGCCTCGCCCTTCTTGAGCTTGCCGCCGACGATCGCATCCAGCGTGGCCGCCGCCATCCTGATCTCGCCGCGCGCGATCGCTTCGCGCCGCGTGACTGGTTTCGCGCCGACGTCGACCATCCGGATCCGCCCGCGCGCATCGAGATGCGTCAGGCGCGTCGAAACGGCGCGTCGCTTTTCGGATTGTTTCTTGCCCGCCATCGAAGGAGTGGTTAGAGCTTATGTTGACCGCCCGCGCAGATACAATAAACTCTTGATTCTCGGTTCGACAAAACATCTCAATCCACTACGCAGACGAAAAATATGGCTGATGAGATTAACAAGGTCGTAATTCTCGGATCCGGTCCCGCCGGACTAACGGCGGCGCTCTATACGGCGCGCGCCAATCTGAGTCCGCTGCTCATCGAGGGTCACGAGCCCGGCGGCCAGCTCACTATCACCACCGAGGTCGAGAACTATCCCGGCTTCGAGCACGGCATCCAGGGCCCCGAGATGATGGATGTGTTCCGCCGCCAGGTGACTCGCTTCGGCACGCGCTTTCTCAGCGGCGCAGTCACCGAAGTGCGTTTCGGCAAGCGCCCGTTCGAACTGGTCGCCGATGACAAAGTGATCAAGGCCGAGGCCGTCATCATCGCGACCGGCGCGACCGCCAAGCTGCTCGGAATCGATTCGGAAAAACGGCTGATGGGTTACGGCGTGAGCGCATGCGCCACCTGCGACGGCGCCTTCTTCAAAAACAAGGAAGCGATCGTGGTCGGCGGCGGCGACACCGCGATGGAGGAAGCGACCTTCCTGACCCGCTTCGTCAGCAAGGCCACGGTCGTGCATCGCCGCGACACGCTGCGCGCATCGAAGATCATGCAGGATCGCGCGCGCAAGAATCCGAAGATCGGGTTCATCTGGGATTCCGCGATCGAGGAAATCATCGGCGAGCAAAAGGACGGCGTCAGCGCGGTCAAACTGAAAAATCTCAAGACCGGAAAAGTCACCGACATGAAGACCGACGCGGTGTTCGTCGCGATCGGCCACAATCCCAACAGCGCGCTGTTCAAGGGCCAGCTCGAGATGGACGGAGTCGGCTATCTCAAAGTGAGACCAGGCTCGACCTACACCAACATCGACGGCGTCTTCGCCTGCGGCGACGTCGTTGACAGCGTCTATCGGCAAGCAGTGACGGCCGCCGGCACCGGCTGCATGGCCGCAATCGACGCCGAACGCTGGCTCGAAGCCAGGGGCGAGTAGGCAGATCGGTATCCAGCGGTGGGTTCGCCAACCTGCCATCGCTGTGATAACAAACCGCTTTATGGCGCCGATTTCATTTCCGAAAGGATTTCTTTGGGGTACCGCCAGCGCGTCTTATCAGATCGAGGGCGGATGGAACGAAGACGGCAAGGGCGAGTCCATCTGGGATCGCTTCTCGCACACGCCGGGCAAGATTAAGAAGGGCGATACCGGCGACGTTGCGTGCGATTTTTACCATCGCTATGCCGACGATATCGAACTGATGTCCGACCTTGGGCTCAACGCCGCGCGAATTTCGCTCTCGTGGCCGCGCATCATGCCGGCCGGCAAGGGGGCGGTGAATCAGAAGGGGCTGGATTTCTATCGGCGCGTCGTGGACGAGATGCTCAAGCGGAACATCCAGCCGTGGGTGACGCTCTATCATTGGGACCTGCCGCAGGCGCTTGAAGACGCGGGCGGATGGCCCAATCGCGATCTCGCCGAATATTTCCGCGACTACGCGAGCGTGGTGGCCGACGCGCTCGGCGATCGCGTGAAGCATTGGATGGCATTCAATGAGCCGTGGATTTTTACGATGCTCGGTTACGCAATCGGCATCCATGCACCGGGCCATCACGAAATCGATAGCGCGATCAAAGCGACGCATACCGTCAATCTCGCGCAGGGCATGGCAATCCGGGCGATTCGCGAATCGAAGAACCATCCCGATGCCGTCGGCACCGCGTTCAGCATGTCGCCGGTGCATCCGGCAACCGGGTCGCTCGAGGATCGCACGGCGGCCGAGCGGTGGCATCGGTTTTACAACAAGTGGTTCCTCGACACGGTGATGCACGGCAAGTATCCCGAGGCTTACCTGCAGGGATCGGTCGAGGATCACGTTGAGATTCGGGCCGGCGACATGGACCTGATCAAGGCGCCGCTCGATTTCATCGGAATCAACCTGTACACACGCGCGGTGGTCGCGCACGATTCGACCGATCGCTACATGGGAGTGAAGCAGGTGCGGGCCGGCGGCGAAGAGGTCACCGAGTTCGGATGGGAAGTCTATCCGCAGGCGCTCTCGGAAATGATCTTGCACATCCACAAGGACTACCCCGGTATCCCGATCTACGTGACCGAGAACGGATGCTCGTACGGCGACGGGCCGGGTGCTGACGGCAAGGTCAACGACCAGCGGCGGGTCAGCTTCCTGCGCCGGTTTATCGGCGAGGTCGGGCACGCGATGAAGGCGGGGGCGGACGTGCGCGGTTATTTTCTGTGGACCTTCACCGACAACTTCGAGTGGGCCGAGGGCTTCCAGCAGCGTTTCGGAATCGTGTACTGCGACTTCAAGACGCAGAATCGAATCGTCAAGGAAAGCGGTCATTGGTACGCGCGACTCGCGCGCACCGGGGCGCTCGATTTCGATCCAGTAATTTGAGCAGAGGTGACCCCTGCACCCAGTGATTTTTGGTTGTGCTGCTGCGCCGCTCCGTTGTCGCTTTCGCCGTGATAGCTATTGAGAGGGTGCGTCGCTTAGAGTTTGCGAGCGCGGAAATGGAGCGCGCGCAGCGCGCGAACTTTGAGACCGGAACCGGCTTCGCGTGTGGCGCGAAGCTGTCCGAGGTCCGTTCCTCCCGTCGCTAACGCTCCCGTCGTCAGGATGACAAACAATGCGAAGCTGTCCGGAAGAGTTGTCGTTAGTCGTTTCTCAACGCCCTGCTGAGGGGGCGCGATGAACGGCGGGGAATTTTTAATGTGGCTGCATCTGTGCGCGATGGCGTCGTACGTCGGTGCGCAGTTCGCGGTCATCTATATGCTGATCCCGGCCGCCGAGACCGCGCCCACCGAGGCGGCGCGCCGCGCGAGCCTGATCGCGGGTTTCAAGTTCTACAACCCGTTCACGATCGGCGTGCTGGGAATTATTGTGATCAGCGGGGCGATGCGGCTGACGGATTTGAAAGCGTCGATGAAGTTCGACTACTTCGCGCAGATCGGTTCCGCGCTCGAACTGAAACTGGGGCTGGCCTTCGTTCTCATCTTCATCCAGACCTACATCACCTTCGGACTGGCGTTTCGAATCGGCCGCCAGGAAGAGGTGGCCGCGCACGGCGACGGCGAGGCCTTCACCGTCAAACAGCTCAACTCGATGCTGCGGCGAATCCGCGCGATGGCGTGGTTGACGATCGGGCTGGCTGCCGCCGTCATCTGGGTATCGCTGACGATGGTCGCGCGAACGGTGGACGAACCCGGCGCCGCTCCGCGCCTCTCCGCGCGCGCCACATCGGGTCGTGCTGCATCGCGGGTACTTATGCACCCGGTAGCATCCGAGATGTGGGCGGCGCGCGTCATGACTTAGTGCGCGAGCGCGATTAGCGATCCGACCAGGTACGCGACGGTGATGATGCCGAAGATTGCGCCCGGGAGTTCGTTCAGCATGTTGTACTGCGCGAGCCGGGTCGCGGCGCTGACTTCCGCCGCATTGTTGATCGATGCGATTCCTGCAAACCTTGCTTCTGTGGTGGATGCGTTCATTTCAATTCCTCCCGTAAATTCCTCGGGTGCCTTAGGCCAATGCCACCAGCGAGCTGATGACGTAGCCGAGCGTGATCAAGCCGAACACGATACCGGGCAGTTCGCTGAGCAGACTGTTCTGCGCGAGCCGGGTTCCGGTGGTGGCTTCGACCGCTTCGTTGAAGTTTACGATACCGTTCAGGGTTACTTCGTTGGTCGTTGCGTTCATTTTCAGGTCCTCCGAATTCAGTCAGTTGACTGTGGTAGAGCAACCTGTGTGCCATCGCAAAAACTCTCGATTCAGCAACGACTTTCTAACGTGGCCGGCCGAAGGTCCTGCGCGATTCTTAATAGAAGGTTATAAAAATCAAGTGGTTAGCTGGAATCGCAGAATGCGAGATGAAATCGAGCTATTTTCTACTTTCGCGGTAAATTTCTTCTTTCGCGAATCAATGCAACTGCGGGCACGCAGCGATATCACTGCGGCTGGGCCTCGCGCGCTGTCCTCTTTGATCAACCGCGATGCATCTGCGAAAGTGTTCTAAATGGCGAGTGAGATAAATCAGGACGCGCCCCAATCCAACGGCAAGGCAACCGGAGGATTGAAGCCGACGACCGCGACGCTGCTCGCGGAGGCGATTGCTGCGCCCGGCAAACGTCCGCATTTCATCCGCGGCTTGGCGCTGCACTTCGCCGAGACTGCAATTTTCCTGGTCGCGGTCATCGGCGCGATCGCGTTGGGACTCGGCATCACCGAATATTTCGGCGAGCATCGCTATGTGCTCGCGTACCTGGTCGCCTACGCGGGCTTTCGATTTTCGGATTTGATAGTTCGCGACGATGTCGAGGACAGCCCTCCGCATGAAGAGCTGTCGCGCCGCATCCTCGCGCAGCTTCCGCTGCTGCTGGTGTTTGCCGCGGCGCCGTTCGAACGCACCTACGTTTATGGCGGCTCAGCGCCGGCGTTCGTTCACGCGCTCGGGCTGCTGCTAGAGTTGCTCGGATTGTGGCTCGCGCTGGGCGCGCGCATCCAGCTCGGATTTTTTACCGCGGGCCGGACGGCCGAGCATCCGGTGCTGGTCACGCGCGGATTTTATCGCTACCTGCGGCATCCGATGAACGCGGGCACATTTCTGGTGACGCTAAGCTGGACGCTCATCTATGGTGCGCCGGTCACGGCGGTGCTGACGCTGATCATCGGCGCGATATTCGGGCAGCGGCGGATCAAATCCGAAGAGGCGGTGATGCGCGCGCGATTCGGCGATGAGTACGCGGCCTACCAACGCGAGACTGACGCGTTGATTCCCGCTATTTGGTAAGGCCGCGAGCCTGGTGCTGGCAACGGATCTGCGAGCAATAGAGTTGGCCGCCGAGGCTAACGAACTTCGCTCCACATCTCGGGCATTCGCGAATCGATTCTCCCAAATCAAGCCGGGTTGCGAGCTCAGCTTCCACCGATGAATCGTCGCTTTTCGATGCTCGCGGCTTTCGCGCTTCCGTCAAGGCGCCGTCGGCGACCAGCTTGCGATTGGCGCCGTTCAGCGCGAGTTCGTCGGCGCGATTGTTGATCGGATCGGTGCCGTGTCCGCGAACCCATTCGAATCGCACGCGCCGCGACTTTGTTTCGGCATCGAGCAGCGCCCACAAGTCCTGATTCGCGTTGCGCTTCCAGTTGAGCGTCATCGATTTCACGACGTACTGGCTGTCGCTGCGCAGAATCACCTCGGCGCCGGGTTCGGTCGCGCGCAGTCCTTCGATCGCGGCCATCAATTCCATGCGGTTGTTGGTGGTTGAAGGATCGTAGCCATTGAGTTCGGTCACAACGCCGGCGGGATCGCGGACCACGACGCCCCATCCGCCGGGCCCGGGATTGCCGAGGCAGGAGCCGTCGGCATAGACGAGATATTCGCGAGTCTCTGGCGCCACGGCCGGCATTCTAGCTGAGGCCGCGAGCCTTGCGCAGCCGCGTGAACCATTCCAGGTAATTCCGCGCGGCCCGCTCCCACGAAAAATCCGACGCAAAGCAATTCGCCATCAGCCGCCGCCACGTCGCCCGGTCCCGGAACGTCGCGACCATCCCTCTCAGCGCCGCGACCATCTCCGCCGCCTCGAACTGCTCGAATGCGAAGCCGTTGCCGGTCCCGCGCGCGGGATCGAACTCGGCGACCGTGTCGCGCAGTCCTCCGGTCGCGCGCACCACGGGGGCGGTACCGTAGCGGAGCGCGTACATCTGGGTGAGGCCGCAGGGCTCGAATCGCGACGGCATCAGGAACGCGTCGCTGCCGGCCTGGATTCGATGCGCCAACGTATTGTTGAACTCGATTATCGCGCGAAGTTTCGTGGGGTAGCGCGCCTCCGCGTCCTTGAAAAATTTCTCGAGCACCGGGTCGCCGCTCGCCAGCATGACGAGTTGCAAGTCCAGACGCATTACGGCGTCGAGCGCGTCGCGCAGCAGGTCAGCGCCTTTCTGGCCGGTCATCCGCGTCACCATCCCGACCAGCGGCCAGTCTTCACGATTGGGAAGCTTGAGCGAATCGCGCAGCGCGCGCGTGCACTTGCGCTTGCCGTCGGTTTTCGACGGCGTGTAAGTCGCGGCGAGCTCGCGATCCTTGGCGGGATTCCATTCGTCGTAGTCGGCGCCGTTCAGAATGCCGACGAAATCTTCGCCCTTGTCCCGCAGCACTCCCTCCAGTCCGAAGGCGAGTTCCGGGTCGGTGGTAATTTCGCGCGCGTAGGTGGGGCTCACGGTGGACGCGCCGTCGCACAGGACGAGCGCGCCCTTCATCAGATTCAGGTGATTGTAAAATTCCAGGTAGTCGATCGAATTGTAGGCCGGGTCGAGATTCAGCAGCGCGAAATCCTCGCGCTTGCTGATGCCCTGGAACGCAAGATTGTGAATCGTGAAGACCGATAGCGCCCGTCTGAACTTCGGCCGCAGCGCATTGTCGGCGCGCATCGCGATCGGCGCGGCTGCCGAATGCCAATCGTGCGCGTGCAAGATGTCCGGCGCCAGAATCTCCGCGGCCGTGAGCGCCGCGGCGCGGGCGAAGAAGATGAAGCGGCGCATATTGTCGGGATAATCGATGCCGTTCTCGCCGTAGATGCCGGGCCGCGCGAAAAATCCGGGATGGTCGATCAGATACATCGGCACGCCGTGCGAATCGGCCGCGCGCAAGACCGAGAAACGTTCGAGGTCGGTGCCGAAGCGCATCGGGATGTTGCGCAAGACCGGCGCGGTCTCAACCTTGTCCAGAATCGAGCTGTAGCCGGGCACGATCAGCGACGGCTCTTCGCCGGCCGCCTGCAACGCGCCCGGCAGCGAGCCGATCACGTCGGCGAGACCGCCGGCTTTTGCGTGGGGCGCGGCTTCCGCCGCAACGATCGCTATCTTCACGGGATGGTTAGGAAGAAATCCGGCATTCTTCGCTTCGCTCTAGAATGACACAAAATAGGAATGCACTGGAAAGAGTGGAAAGATCACAGGCTGAAGCCTGTACCACTTCAGAACGACCCTAAGCTTTGATCCTCTCGCATGAACTGCCGAATCCTCCAATTGCGGTGTTGTAGCGCTGTGACAACGATTTTTATTGCGAAGACGCGAACTCAGGGCGTTCAGAGAGATTCTTGATGTGATTGAGAACGCGGAGATGGATGTGGTGGATGATCGTGTCCGACCAGAGTTGCCAATATCGGCTCGGCCAAATTCGATCGGTGTACCAGGTCGTTCCTTCAAGCAAGGTTTTCCCTGCTGGGAGCGATGTCAGACGTAGTTCGCCCTCGTGCGAGAGAAAATAGCCGTGCAGATGGGGTGGTTTGAGGCGTGGATAGGGCGACAGTTCTTCCATCGGTTCCGGTTGGTCGGCTACGGAGAATCGCAACAGGTGATTCTCATCCCAAACCTCGATCGGCTCGACAAACTCGCCGGTGGTGAAAATGCAGTGGCGAATTGCGCCCACCCCGTGCCCATCGATTCGGGCCCTGATGGGGTAAGCCACGCCAGTGTGAAGGACCCAGTCACGTTGTTCGGGAATGATGCTGAACGAGACGACATTCGGCCAAACCTTTTCCGGCGGCGCATCGATCACCACCGAGCTCGTGACTGAAATAAGAGGCGCTATGTTAATCGCATTTTTTTCCATGCCCATCGTCAGGGGAACAGATGCCAGGATCAGCAGCATGGCGACAGGACTCAATGGAATTGTGCGATTGTGGACAATGATGCAGCCGACGAATCCTCCGAGCACCGCCAGAACAATGCCGATGGGAGCGGCCATGAGGATGCAAATGACTCCCTCTACGCTGAGACTTAGAAGCAGAAGCCCGGCAAACATGACGGGAAGCACCGCGACCGCTATGCAGCTCTCGAAGCTCCGTTCATGCGAAATCGTGTAAATCAAGACCGAAACGAGGCCCATGGCGAAGGGAAGCGACACAAACAATCCCCATCCGTAAGATTGGAGGATCGTCGTAGAGAGGCAGGCTAAACCTGCGCCGGTCAGTCCTACGATCCCCATGCTGGCCAGAGCGCTACCCGCAGCGCTGGCGGGAAGCCATGAAGCCCAACCCGGCCCGGTCGGAAGCCTGTCGATTGGTCCTTCAAGCCATTCGTTCAGCAGCCGCTCGCCCGCAGGCGTGAAAGGGACGTGTCGGGTTACGACCTGATCAACTGGTGTGGCTGGTTTTGCCGGAACCAGACAGAGAATGACAAAGAAAATCACGTTGATGACCGGCACAAAGAAGAGCAAGCAGAGTGCCAGCGGCAGCCCTGCCGAACGAAGACGGCGGAGAGTCAAATAAATGCCCAGTATCAAAAAGGGCAGCGATGTGATCAGCAGAATGAAGTAGAACTTCTCATCATCGGGCGGCAACGCATCGACGGTCCCGAAGCCGTGAGGCTTGACATAGTTCCAGAAGTACCAGTCGCGGTGGAAGCCCCAAAATGCGACGGCGCGATCGAGGTTGTACTTGATCGCCATCAAGGCGCAGCCCCACCAGAAATAGGGCTGGCGATTCAGAGTTCCGGGAGCGATGCCTTTTGGTGGATCGTCCATTTCAGAAGTTCATGATTGATCTGAGAACAGAACTTCCTGGCTTGGCTCGCAATCGTCGCCGATCGGCACCTGATTATCAAGCGGACAAGGAGCGTCAGCGCACAAACTTTATTAGGTCAGCCCCGGCGATTGCGAAGAGGAGTTTAGTTGAGGACCGTTCTCTCGGTGCGCGCTGTCGCCGGCGTGGGCGCGACTGCCTCTGCGCCCGGCTGCACAGCGTCGCCGTCGCGCAGCGCGTGCCGAATCACTTCATCGACGGTATCGACGAATATCATCTCGAGCTCTTTGCGGAGTTCGGGTTGGATGTCCTCGAGGTCGCGTTCGTTGCGGCGAGGGAGAATGATCGTCTTGATTCCGGCGCGCCGCGCCGCGAGCACCTTCTCCTTGATCCCGCCGACCGGCAGCACTTTGCCGCGAAGAGTTATTTCGCCGGTCATCGCGATGTCCGAGCGCACCGGCCGGCCGCTGAGCAACGACGCGAGCGACGCCGCAATCGTCACGCCGCCCGAAGGCCCGTCTTTGGGAATCGCGCCCGCGGGAACGTGAACGTGGATGTCGGACTTGTCGTAAAAATCGGGCGCGATGCCGAGCGCCGCCGCGTGCGTGCGCACGTACGAGAGCGCGGCCTGCGCCGATTCTTTCATCACGTCGCCAAGCGATCCGGTGAGGTTGAGGCCCTTCTGCCCCGACATCCGGGTGCTCTCGATAAACATTATCTCGCCGCCGTTGGGCGTCCACGCGAGTCCGGTCGCGACCCCCGGCTCCTGCGTGCGCTCGGCAACCTCGGAGAAAAATTTCGGCGCGCCGAGATACTTCTGCACGTCGTCTTCGCTGACAACGGTTGGCGGCGTCTCACCTTCGGTGATCGAACGCGCAATTTTACGGCATACGCGGGCGATCTCGCGCTCGAGATTTCTGAGCCCGGCCTCGCGGGTATAGCTGTGGATTATCTCGCGCAGCGCGTTTTCGGAAAGTTCGATTTTCCGATCGCCGAGACCATTCTCGTTTAATTGCTTGGGAATCAGGTGGCGCTGCACGATTTGCAGCTTCTCTTCCTCGGTGTATCCCGGCAGCTCGAGCACTTCCATTCGGTCCCGTAGCGCGTGCGGCACCGGATCGAGCATGTTGGCGGTGGTCAGGAACAGCACCTTCGATAGGTCGAACGGCACGTCCAGATAGTGATCGGCGAAGGTATTGTTCTGCTCGGGATCGAGCACTTCGAGCAGCGCCGACGCCGGATCGCCGCGGAAGTCCATGCCGAGCTTGTCGACCTCGTCGAGGATGAACAGCGGATTATTCGAGCCCGCGTTGCGCAGCCCCTGAATAATTCTGCCGGGCAACGATCCGATGTAAGTGCGGCGATGCCCGCGAATCTCGGCTTCGTCGCGGATGCCGCCGAGCGACAGCCGCACGAATTTGCGCCCGAGCGCGCGCGCGATCGACTTGCCCAGCGAAGTCTTGCCGGTGCCCGGCGGTCCGACGAAGCAGAGGATCGGTCCCTTGGTATCGTTCTTGAGCTTGCGTACCGCGAGAAACTCGAGGATGCGCTCCTTGATTTTTTCGAGGTCGTAGTGATCCTCGTCGAGCACCTGGCGCGCGTGCCGGATGTCGAGATTGTCTTCGGTTGAAACGCCCCACGGCAGGCTGACCAGCCAGTCGAGATAAGTGCGCACGACGGTGTGCTCGGCCGATTCGGGCGGGATCATCTTGAGGCGCTCGAGTTCCTTGTCGGCGACCTTGCGCGCCTCGGGCGACATCTTCGCCTCTTCGATCTTCTTCTCGATTTCCTCGACTTCGGACGAGCGCGGGTCGCCTTCGCCGAGTTCCTTCTGAATCGCCTTGAGCTGCTGGCGCAGGTAGTACTCGCGCTGATTTTTGTTGAGCTCGGTCTGCACTTGCGACTGGATCTTGTGCCCGAGTTCGAGCATCTCGATCTCGCGGCTCAGAATCGCAATCAGCTTTTCCAGGCGCCCGCGAACGTCGAGCGTAGCCAGGAGATCCTGCGCCTCTTCGATCGGTATCTTCAGGTAAGAGGCGACCATGTCGGCCAGCCGGCTGGCCTCCTTCACCTGCATCGCCATCACCTGCAATTCGTCGGGCAGGTACGGCACCAGCGAAACAAATTTTGAGAACTGGCTCACCAGGTGCGCATGCAGCGCGTCGATTTCCTTGTCCGTCGCGACCGGCTCGACCAGCCGCTTGACGTGCGCAAGGAAGTACGGCTCGCGCTGCGTGAACTCGCCCAGTTCGATTCGCGCCAGTCCCTGCACCAGCACCCGCACGCTCTGATCGGGATAGCGCAGCATCTTGAGGATGCGCACGGCGGTGCCCCTTGGGAACAAGCCCTCGGGCGTGGGCTGCTCGTCTTCCGGATTTTTCTGCGCCGCGAGCGCGATCACCTTGTTGGCCTGACCGCACTCCTCTATGAGCTTGAGCGACGACGGCCGCGAGACCAGGAACGGATGTATCTGACTTGGAAAAATCACGATGCCGCGCAACGGCAGCACCGGCAGGATATCGGGTATCTCGGCCTTGCTCAGGTCCTCTTCGATCTCGAAGCGTTTTTCCCCTTTGGGTTTATCTGCCATAGACTAGTCGAACCTCTTAAGGGAGGGACCCGCCGCGCCCGCCGCTATTTCACGCAACCCAGATTTCACCGTAATATACGGTTGTGGTGCAGACAAGGTTACCTCTTGGGTAAGAAGCTAATCACGGTGAGCGGCTCGCGCTACCGACGAGGAAACGTTGCCAAGTATTGGATTTGATAAGTTATTCAGCGAGGAAGAAGCGAACGAGCTGATCCCGCGGCTGGAAATTTTGATGCGCCAGCTCCAGATGCAGGCGAACTCGCTGCGCGCGCGAATCGACGAACTGTCGGTTGACGATCCTTCGATTGTGCACTGCGCGATGACCGAGATCGTCGGCCGTTATCCCGAGCTGCGTTCGTTCGCAAGCAACATGGCCGAAGCCGCCGCGCAAATCGAATCCTTCGGCTGTATCTTGAAGGACATCGACCTTGGCTTGATCGATTTTCCCTACGACTCGGGCGACGACGTCGTATTTCTATGCTGGCAGTTCGGCGAGTCGCGGGTCGTCGCATGGCACAGCGTCGATAGCGGATTCTCCGAGCGCCAGCCGCTGCCCGGCGCGCCCAACCGATACCTCAACTGATCGCGAGTCCGCAGACGCTGAAAACAATGATAATCGTATTGACCATCTACCTGGCCGCGCTCGGATGCTGGCTTGGGGGCATTGTGTTCTTCTCGTTCTTCACCGCGCCCGCGGTCTTCACGGTGCTGCCGCGACCCGAGGCCGGCCAGCTGATCTCCGCAATCTTCCCGCGCTACTACATGCTCGGCTACATCGTGGGAACTATCAGCCTGGTGCTTGCGATCTACTTCACCGCGGTGCGCGGCCCGCGGGTCTGGTGGTTGGGCACGACGGTCGCGATCGCAATCGCGCTCGGGATCACCTTCTATGCCGGCACGGTCATCCTGCCGCGCGCCGACGCAATCCGCACCGTTAACGAGGATCCGAATCCTGATCCGGTCAAAAAAGCCGAGTTCGACAGCCTGCACCGCAACTCGGTGATTCTCAACGGCACCGTGCTGCTGCTGAACCTGGCCGCAATCGTCGGCACCGCGGGAGCGCTGACCCCGCGTGGCTGAGCGTCGCTACAAGGCGGTGGTGATCGATCTGTTCGACACGCTCGTCACCTGGAATCCCGAGGGCTTGCCGCTGATGCAATTCCGCGGACGCGAGATTCGCAGCACGACGCCGTTGCTCTACGAGACGCTGGAAACCGCGCTGGGCAAAAACTTCGATCGCGAGAAATTTTCCGAGGCGCACGCATCGGTTTACAGCGAGATCTTCAATCAGCGCGCAAAACACGACGCGGTCGAGATCACCTGCCGCGAGCGCTTCGCGCGCACGCTCAAAATGCTCGAGGTCGATGACGAGGTGGCCGCGCCGCTGGCCGAAGATCTGCGCCGCATCCACATGGCACGCGTGCGCGAGGTCACCAAGGCGCCGCCCGCGCGCATCGACGCGATGAAGAAAATCGCGATGCATCATCGCCTCGGCCTGATCTCGAACTTCGACGATTCCGAGACCGGCCACCTGATCATGCGCGACACCGGTATCCGCGAACTCTTTACCGCGGTGATCATTTCGGCTGACACCGGCTATCGAAAGCCCAACCCGCTGATCTTCAAAAAAATTCTCGAGGCGATGCGGCTCGGGCCGGCCGACATCCTGTTCGTCGGCGACACCCCGCTCGACGACGTGCTCGGCAGCAAGGGCGTCGGGATGCATTCGGCATGGATTCGCACGCGCGGCCGCGAGCTGCCCGCCGGAATCCCCATGCCCGACCTCATCATCGCCGACCTCGCGGAACTCCCCGCCGCGCTCGGCATCTAGATGCCCAAAAAGGATCGCATCGACCTGGTCCAACTGCTCGAGCGGGCGCCGTTCGCCGCGATGCTCGGATTGAAGATCGAATCCGCCGCCGATGGATTCGCGGCGGTGCGGATGCCCTTCGATTTGCGCATTCTCAACGACGGCGGGCCGACGGCGCCCGTCCACGGCGGCGCGATCGCCGCGCTCGCCGACGTTGCCGCATGCGCCGCGGTATGGAGCCTCGCCGCGACGGTGCGCACCGCAACCATCGCGCTCACGGTGAACTACACCGGCTTCGCGGTGAATTCAGATCTGATCGCCCGAGCGCGCGTGAAGCGCACCGGCAAGCGCATCGCAAGTATCAGCGTGGAAATCAGCGACGCGTCCGATGCGCTGATTGCCGACGCGCTGGTCACCTACAAGATCGCGTAAGTGAGGGAGCGGCGAGAGAAGATCCGGGATTCTTCGCTACAGCAGCTTTCGCTCTGAATGACACAAGAACACAGCGAGCATGGAAAAGTCCCTGCTGAAACCTGCGGCGGGTTTCACTACAATTGATTCCTCTCAAACGAGGGGGAGGTTGCAGATGTTTTCTCGTATTCGATTCGATCGCAAATTTGGGTTCCCTGCGCTCGTGATTCTCACGGCCGCGCTGGCGCTGACCTTGGTTCCTGGGGCCCGCGCCCAGAACGACGTTCCCGATGCGACGCCGACCGGCACCGAAACGGTGCTGTATTCCTTCGGCGTCGGCCCCACCGCCGGCAAATGTAAAATCGAAGACGGCGCCAATCCCAAGGGCTCGCTGACCTACGTCGCCGGCACCGGGCTGCTCTTCGGCCGCACCTCGACCACCACCTCGGAGGGCAACGGCGACGGCACGATTTTCCAGATCAATCCCAACGGCACCGGCTACGCGGTCGATCACTATTTCACGGGCGCCAAGACCGACGGCAACGATCCGCGCCACAATGCGATGACGCTGGCCGGCACCACGCTCTACGGCACCACGCTCACCGGCGGCAAGCATGACAACGGTTCGATCTTCAGCATCAACGATGACGGCTCCGGCTACTCGTCGCCGCTGCTGTTCGACTTCCCGGCGAGCGCCCCTAACAACCACGGCGATCAGCCGCACAGCAATTTCGTCGCCGTCGGCAGCGTGCTCTACGGCATGACCTCGATGGGCGGGCATAACGGCGGCGCGACCGGCGACGGCGTCATCTTCTCGTTCGACACCTCCAGCGGCACCTACACGCGGCTGCACTCCTTCAACGGCACCCAGGGTTCCGATCCGCACGGCCAGCTTATTCTCGATCCCAACGGCAAAACGTTCTATGGCATGACGCGCGAGGGCGGCAGCGCCAATGTCGGCGTGGTCTTCTCCTTCAACATGAAGAAGAACAAATTCAAAGTGCTCCACCATTTCGCTTGCCCGGGCAACAGCACCCCGATGTGCATCGACGCCGGCGACGGCGCGACGCCCGACCACGGCACGCTGGTGCAAAACAACTCGACGCTTTTCGGCTTGACGACCTACGGCGGCAAATACGGCAACGGCGCGCTCTTTTCGATTCACACCGACGGCAAGCACTTCAAAATCCTGCAAAGCTTCGGCAAGCCCGGCACCAACGAGGGCATCAATCCGTTCGGATCGCTGACGCTCAACGGCACCACGCTTTACGGCACGACCCA
This sequence comes from uncultured delta proteobacterium, assembly GCA_963717005.1. Classification (GTDB taxonomy): domain Bacteria; phylum Desulfobacterota; class Binatia; order Binatales; family Binataceae; genus Binatus. The sequence goes on along the minus strand of OY970324.1, from coordinate 231,680 downwards.
GACCGGCGGCAGCAAGAACAACGGCACCGTTTTTCAAATCGATACCGACGGCAGCAATTACGGGCGAATTTACGACTTCCAGAATGCGCCCGACGCCGCCAAGCCGATCGACAACGTCATCCTGCTCGACAATACGCTCTACGGGATGACCGAAGCGGGCGGCGATTGCGGCGACGGCGCGGTCTTCTCGCTGGTGCTGCCCTAGGATTTTTGTTGTCATCGACGCTGGATAAAATCCGTCGCGCCGCCGCGCCGCACGGGCTCAACCTGGTGGCGGCGACTCCCGTCGCGCGCTACGACGCTGCCGTCGGCGAAATTTCCCGCGCCCGCGCGATCGATCCCGCGGCGCGCTCGATCGTCGTAATCGGCAACGGCGGCGGCGCGCTCTGGGCCTCGCTCAAATCGCACGCAGCACGCAACCCCGGATGGTGGAATCGCGAAAATCCGCTCGACGAATTCACCCGCGAGGTAGTCGAGCGAGACCTCGCCGGGCCGATCCGCGCAGCCGGCGCGCGCTGCACCACCGCCTACCCGTTTATGAGCAGCGGCCGCACGCTCAGCTTCATCGAGCTCGGCAAAGTCGCGGGCATCGCGGGGCCGAGCATCCTCGGTGTCACTGTGCATCCGGTATATGGACCGTGGATCGCATTTCGTGCAGCACTCCTGCTCGACGAAGAACTCGATTCGCCCGGCGACGCGATAGGCTTCGACCCATGTCCGCGATGCACCGCGCGCAGCTGCATCCCCGCCTGCCCGGCCGCCGCAGTAAGCATCGAATCCGGATGGGACATCCCGAAATGCCTGACTCATCGGGTCGAAGTGGAGCCCGACTGTGCCCCGCGATGCCACGCTCGGGCCGGATGCGTGCTCGGCCCCGAGCATCGCTACCCCGACGACGAACTCGCCTACCATCAGATGCGCGCGCTGCGCTCGATGCGCCCGTACTACGAAGCGCACATCAAACCCAAAGTCCCCGCTTCCAGAAAATGAATTACCTCTCCCCGCGGGAGAGGTCGACGCAAGTCCACGAGCGTCGGGTGAGGGCGCTCGTATCCAGCTCGATGCCAGCGCCCTCACCCGCGCCGGAGGCGCATCCTCTCCCGAAGGGAGAGGTGTAGGAACGCGCGTGAACCCTCCGATATAATCCACCCCGAGCACGACGATGTCTTTTCCAATTAATCGACCGCGGCGGCTGCGACGCACCGAAACAATCCGCCGCATGATCCGCGAGACGCGTTTATCGGCGGACGACCTGATTCTGCCGATGTTCGTGTGCCCCGGACGCGGCGTTAAGAACGCAATCAAGTCGATGCCCGGGGTCGCGCAAATGTCGGTGGACAACGTCGTCGCGGAAGCGCGTGAGACCTGGGCCGCCGGCGTCCCCGCAGTCATCCTGTTTGGGATTCCCGAACGCAAGGACGCCAACGGCAGCGAGGCATGGAACGACGACGGCGAAGTGCAGCGCGCGATCCGCGAGATCAAGGAACGCGTGCCGGGGATGGCGGTGATAACCGACGTCTGCATGTGCGAGTACACCGACCACGGGCATTGCGGCGCGCTCAACGGCAACGACGTCGATAACGACGCGACGCTCGAACTGCTCACGCGATCGGCGCTGTCGCACGCGCGCGCCGGCGCCGATATCGTCGCGCCGTCGGACATGATGGACGGGCGGGTCGGCGCAATCCGCACCGCGCTCGACGGCAACGGCTTCAGCCACGTCGCGATCATGGCGTATTCGGCCAAGTTCGCGTCCGCATTCTACGGCCCGTTCCGCGAGGCGGCGGAGTCGGCGCCGAAGTTCGGCGACCGCCGCTCGTACCAGATGGACCCGCCCAACGGCGACGAAGCGATGCGCGAAGTAGCGCTCGATCTCGACGAGGGCGCCGACATCGTGATGGTGAAGCCGGCGCTCCCGTATCTCGATCTGATCTACCGGGTGAAACAGGAATTCAACGTGCCGGTCGCGGCCTACAACGTCTCCGGCGAGTACTCGATGATCCGCGCTGCCGGAATCAACGGATGGATCGACGAGGAGCGCGCGACGATGGAAGTGCTGACGTCAATCAAGCGCGCGGGCGCGGATTTGATCCTGACGTATTTCGCAAAGGAAGTCGCGCGCAAACTCCGCGCGTGATTTAGATTCGCCTGCGCGGCGGGCGGCAGGGGTGACCCCTGCACCCAGTGAGAAGCGCAAAGTTGCGCGCGGAGCGCTACTTTGCTCTCAGGGGGCGGCAGCTCCCTGGCATGGAAGGGGGAAGAACTGCGGGCCCGGTTGTGCTCTCGGAAAAGGACAAGGCGAGGTTACAATAGCCGGGCGCAGGCGAAGTCCGCGTGGCGGTTTCGGATACGCGCCGCGACTGTTATTCTTGCCATCGAAGTTCCTCAGGGATTATTTTTCTGTGACTCCTCTCAGTATCGTACTCATCTTGATTATCGCCGCGGGCGCCGGTTCGGGCCTCATTTTCATCGGCGTCCTGACGCAGTGGAGCCTCCGCAAGGCGCGCCCTTCGCGCCCGACGCAAGTCCAAGCGGCACCGCAAGCCGAGTTGGAGGCGCAGGTCGAGCCGCCGGTGCCGCAAGAGGTTGCCGCCGCGCCGACGCCCGAAATCGTCGAGCCTCCAGAACCGGAGCCTGCGCAACCCGTTGCGCCAGTTGCGCCGGTGCGCGAGCCCGTGCGTATCGGGCTCGGGCTGCGCAAGACGCGCGAAAACTTTCTCGCGCGCATCCGCGCCGCGCTGACCGGCAGCGCGAAGATCGACGATATATATGAAGGCCTCGAGGAGGCGCTGATCGCCGCCGACGTCGGCGTCGAAGCGAGCATGAAGATTTCAGCCGCGGTGCGCGCGAAGTTGGGCAGCGACAATCGCCCCGACGCTATTCGCGACGCGCTCAAGGCCGAGATCGCCACTATCATGAAGTCCGCCGATCGGGAGCCCGCCGACTCCGGCGACGCGCCGCTGGTGATCATGCTGGTCGGCGTCAACGGCGTCGGCAAAACGACGACGGTCGCGAAGCTCGCGGCGCGGCTCAAGAGTGAGCGCGGCAGCGTGATCGTCGCGGCGGCGGATACCTTTCGCGCGGCCGCAATCGAGCAGCTCGAAGTGTGGTGCGATCGCGCGGGCGCCGAGATTATCAAGCAATCGCAAGGCTCGGATCCCGCGGCGGTCGCATTCGACGCGGTGAAGGCCGCGGTCGCGCGCAAAACCGGCGCGGTGCTGATAGACACGGCCGGGCGCCTGCAGACCAAGGTCAATCTGATGGAGGAGCTCAAGAAGATTGCCCGCGTCGTCGCGCGCGAGTTGCCCGGCGCGCCGCATGAGACGTGGCTCGTGCTCGACGCCAACACGGGTCAGAATGCGCTCAGCCAGGCCTCGATTTTTGGCGACGCGGTGCCGCTGACTGGGGTGGTGCTGGCCAAGCTCGACAGCACGGCGAAGGGCGGGGTGGTGGTCGCGGTGGCGGAGCGGCTGAAAATTCCAGTGCGGTTCGTAGGGTTGGGCGAGTCGATTGAAGACCTGCGCGAATTCGACGCGCGTGAGTTTGTCGAGGCGCTGTTTGCAAGTGACGACGGCGTGGAGCAGAGTGCGAGCGGTTCTTATGCGGCTTGACAGCGCAGTTTATCGAAAATTAAACTAAAGGTAGAAGATTTTCCTCATGGCCATCGATGTCTTAAAGCAACTAGACGAAAGAATTCAGGCTTCCGTTGCGCGTATCCATCAGTTGCGCAAGGAAAACGAACAACTCGCGCAGAAGCTCGCGGAAGCTGAAAAGAAATATGCCGACGCGGCCGGCATGGTGAAGCAGTTGAGCGCCGAGCGCCAGCAGCATGAAAACGAGCGCAACGACGTGCGCACCCGAATCGAAAAAATTCTCACCCGCTTCGACGGGATCGATCTTGGCTAGAAAATGAAGGGCGTCAACGTCCAGATCATGGGACAAAGCCTGACCGTCGCCAGCGAGGCGGGCGACGACTGGGTCAAGTCCCTGGCTGAGACGGTGGACGAGAAGATCAGGGATATCCGCGCCGGGAGCCAGACGATCAATTCAGTGAACCTGGCAATTCTGGCTGCGTTAAATTTCGCCGAGGAGCTCGAACATCTGCGCCGGGAGCATCAGGAGCTGGTGGATCGAATCGCGGCGATGAATAAACGGCTGTCCGCGGCGATCGACGGCGAATGAACATGATTCGTCAAGATGGCGCGCGGCATCCGAGAGGTGAGCGATTTCGGACGGGGGCGGGATTTGGAATTGTGGATCTCGAGAGCAGCCTAGACGCGGTGCTTACCAGCATGAGGCCCGTGAGAAATTTTTTGACCGCACGCAAGGCTTTCGCGACGGAACTTTTCGCGGATACAGGCCGGCTGTCAGCCGGTTCGAGAACGACAACGACAGGCGCGCGCGATACCGCGGCGCATTCGAGCAGTTAACCCGCTCCCGCCATGGCAACGACTGTGGCGGACGAAAAGAAAAATCTTCGCGCGATCATGAGCGCATGCCGCGACGCGCTCCCCGGCGAGCGCGCGGCGGCAATGTCGGAAAGCGTCGAACGCCGCGTGATCGCGAGCGAGTTCTATCGCGACGCGTCGGCGATCGTCCTGTACGCCGCAATCGGCAACGAAGTTTCGACCGACCGCATCCTGTCCGACGCGCTGGGGTCGGGCCGCGCCGTCTTCTATCCGCGCGTCGATACTGCGACCCGTGCGATCGTCGCCCGGCGGATTCGCGATCGCGCCGAGCTTGTCAGTGGCGCGTATGGAATCCCCGAGCCGGCGGCGTCGGCGGACGCGCTCGACGGCAAAAGTTTTGCGAAAGTTCTCGTCTGTGTTCCCGGCGTTGCCTTCGGACTCGAAGGACAGCGGCTGGGCCGTGGCGGGGGCCATTATGATCGCTTCATCGGCCAGCTCGGCGGCGAAGCGATCACTGTGGGGCTCGCCTATTCGTTCCAGCTGCTCGATCGAATCCCCGAGACGGGGCTCGACCGGCGGCTTAACTTCATCGTGACCGAGTCCGACGTTCATCGTGCCTGCGAAGCGCCACTGCCAGCACGCCGAACGCGGACGAAGGAGGTAAACCCGGGTGCTAATAACCGCAATCCTGGGATTCATAGTTGGTGGCGCGGTCTTTTTCATTTGGGGAGTAACGAAACAGCGTAACGACGCCGTTAACCTGGAGGCCGCGCGCGCTCAGGCCGAAGAAATAACCAAGGAGGCTCAAACCCGGAGCCAGTTAGTAGTCAAGGAGGCTGAACTCAAGGCAAAGGACATGGTGGTCGGCGCGAAGGCCGACGCCGAACGCGAGATGCGCGATCGCCGGCGCGAGATTGCGGCGATCGAACAGAAGCTCGAAGCCCGCGAAGAGACGTTCGAGAAACGCCAGGAAGCATTCGAGCGGCGCGAAGCCGATCTCAACCGGCGCGATCAAAGTCTGCGCGCGCGCGAGAAAAGTCTCACCGACAAGGAAGAGGTGCTGCAGGCGCATATCGACGAGGCGCGCACCAAGCTCGAAGCCGTCGCCGGCCTGACCCGCGAGGAAGCCAAGCGCTCGCTGATGGACGAGATGATCGGCTCGGCGCGCACCGACGCCGCCAAGCATATTCGAATCGTCGAGGAAGAGGCGCGCGAGGAGGCCGACCGCCGCGCCAAGCGTGTCGTTGCGATCGCAATCGAGCGGCTGGCAGGCGAGTTCGTCGCCGAGCGCACGGTTTCGGTGATAGCGCTGCCCAACGACGAGATGAAGGGGCGGATCATCGGCCGCGAGGGTCGGAATATCCGCGCGATCGAGGCTGCCACCGGCGTCGATATCATCATCGACGATACTCCGGAGGCGGTCGTAATTTCGTGTCACAACCCGATTCGCCGCGAGATCGCGCGGGTCGCACTGATGCAGCTAATCTCGGACGGGCGCATTCACCCGGGGCGGATCGAGGAAGTCGTGCGCAAGGCCGAGCAGCAGGTCGAGGAATCGATTCGCGAGGCCGGTCAGCGCGCGATTATCGAAGTCGGCGTGCACGGAATCCATCCCGAGCTGGTCAAGCTGCTCGGGATGCTCAAGTATCGCTACAGCTACGCGCAGAACGTGCTGATGCATTCGATCGAAGCGGCGTTCATCTGCGGTGCGATGGCGGCGGAGCTCGGACTCAACGAAAAGCAGGCGCGCCGCGCCGCGCTGCTGCACGATATCGGCAAGGCGCTGACGCATGAGGTCGAAGGGTCGCACGCGCTGATCGGCGGCGAAATTGCGCGTAAGTACGGCGAGTCGGCGAAGATCGTAAACGCAATCGCGGCGCATCATGAGGAAGTCAAAGCCGAGACGATTCTCGCGCCGCTGGTCGATGCGGCCGATGCGCTCTCGGGCGCGCGTCCGGGGGCGCGGCGCGAGGTGCTCGAGAGCTACGTCAAACGGCTCGAGGACCTCGAGACGATCGCGAAGTCGTTCAAGGGCGTCGAGAAATGCTTCGCGGTGCAGGCGGGGCGCGAGATGCGCGTGATCGTCGAGCCGAGCCAGATCTCGGACGAAGACACCTCGATGCTGGCGCGCGACGTCGCGCGCAAAATCGAGACAGATATGACGTACCCGGGACAGATTCGGGTCACCGTCATCCGCGAGACGCGCGCAACCGAGCTCGCGAAATAGCAGCTACGCAATTCCAATGCGGAGGCCCGATCGCTCAAGCGCGATCGGGCCTCCGTGCCTCAGCGCACGCACCGTCCGTAATCCCGCCGCAGAGCGAGCGCGCTTGTCATCTCGACTTAGTGGCGCGGGCGGCCCTGCCCGCGTCGAGCAGCGCGAGCACTCCTGTCATCCCGACGAAGCGAGCAGCGCGAGCGGCGAGAGTGACCTCGGACAGCTTCGCGTAAGCGAAGCCGGTTCCGGTTTCCGAAATCGCGCAGCGTTCCCCGCGCCCGCGCCGCTTTACCGCGCTCGAAGTCGGCAGCTATCATCGATCCACGATGCCAACGACGCGCGAAGTTCTCGATGCGACCATCGCACTGGAAAAGCAAAGCATGGCGCTGTACGCGCGCTTCGCGAAAATCTTTGCGAGCGTGCCCGCCCTGCAGGATTTCTGGTTTGGCATGGCGCGTGACGAAGCACGGCACGTCGGCGCGCTGGACCTCGTAACGACGGTGCTGGATCAGGAAGAGATGCTCGACCAGCCGAGTCCCATCTCGCTCGAAGACGCCACCATCGTGCGGCTGCGGGCGCTGCTGGAAAAGTCGCAGGCCGACGCGACGCCGAACATCAAGCTCGAACGCGCGCTCGAAATTGCGCTCGAAGTCGAGGAGACCGAACTCGAAGATCTCGTGTCCGATCTGCTGAAGGCATTGCAAGCACCCGACGAGTACGAGCGATGCCTGCGTCTGCTGGTCCACGACCTCGGCGAGCTGAGCTACATGATCGAGCGCCACTCGGCCGATCCCGCGCTGCTGTCGCGATGCGACGCGCTGGTAAATCGCCACGCCGAGACGCTGCGCCACACCGCAATCAGCTAGCGAAGCGCGGCCGGAGCATCCTTTCATCGCGGCGCCGACGCGGTGGCGCGCGCGGTGGGCGTTGGTTATATTTGAGCGCTGCGCTGAGGAGTGGCCAAATTGGTAAGGCACCTGACTCTGGATCAGGCGATTGTAGGTTCGAGTCCTACCTCCTCAGCCAACGAAACTTTCATGTGCGCCGACAACAACGCGCGCGGCGATGGTCCCATCGTCTAGTGGTTAGGACACCGGCCTCTCACGTCGGGAACGCGGGTTCGACTCCCGCTGGGATCACCAAAAACAAATCGCTCCGATCACCCGGCCTTCACCAGGAAGAACCTCGATTGGCAGGTTTGGTTGCAACGCACGGGGAGACATTTGCCGCGCAAAATTGCAATTACTGCGGAAATGTTCCAAGTTCGCGTCAGTGCGTTGGGGGTTCCGGGGGCATCGACATGAGGAAAGTGAAGGAGACGAAGCCGTGAAGAAATCAAATCCTTCAATCAGCGCAAGACTCGCGCTTCAAATCGCCATCCTGATCGGCGGAGTTGCTTTGGTAACCGCTCCGCAAGCTTACGCCAGATGGGGTGGCGGCGGCGGTGGTCGTGGCGGCTGGGGAGGCGGTGGCGGCGGTGGCGGCGGTTGGGGTCACGGCGGTGGTGGCGGATGGGGTGGCCATGGTGGTGGTGGAGGCTTTGGCGGTGACGGCTTCGGGGGCGGCAACTTCGGTCATTCGGACAGCTATTCTTCCGGCGGCCAATCCTGGAACCATTCCTCAAGCACTTGGCAAAACACCTCTTCGGCGACCAAGCAGTCGGACTACAACACCTACAACGCAAACCAGCAAGCTCAGAAGCAGGCTCAGTACAACGAAGCTAATACTCTGCAAAAGAACAACGAAAATACCGAGAAGCAACTGCAGAACAAGCAGGACGCCACGATCAACAATAACTACGGCGACAGCAATTACTATGGTGGCGGCGGTGGTAATCCCTATTACTGCTGCGGCGACGGAGGGGGATACAGCTCGGGCGATGTTGCCGGCGCTGCGGCACTCGGCGCGGTAGGAGGTTTGGCCGCGGGTATGGTGGTTGGCTCGTCGATGAACCAGCAGCCATCATCGACCACGATCATCAACAACCCGGCGCCGGCTCCCTACTACGGAGCCAGCGCTCCTTATGGTCCACCTGCGATAGGCTCGACGGTTCCCTATCTGCCGCCCGGCGCGACGACGGCGTACGCGTATGGCGCAACTTTCTACTATTCGAATGGGACCTTCTATCAGCCGAATGGAGCTGGATATCAGATCGTAATCGCGCCAATCGGGGCGGACGTATATACGCTGCCCAACGGCGCCTATTCTTCGACTATCAACGGAACCACTTACTACGTTTTCGGATCGACCTACTACAAGCCCTATTTCGATGGAAGCCAGGTGGTGTACACCGTGGCCCAGGTCTAATCGCCTCGGGCTGGTCGAGCCGTGCGGTTAACGCCCCAGGGCGCTCAGCGTTGCGTCGAACTCGATCACGAGCTCCGCGAACAGCTTGGGATCCTCGCCATGCATCGAGTGCGGCGTTTGCGGAAAGGATTTGTACTCGATTGGCTGGCCCGCCTGCGCGATCAGTTCACATACGCGCTTTGCCTGCAGGTCCGAGGCCGCGCCCAGAAGGTGGCCGTCGTTCTCATCGACGTGTCGAAAATGGTGGGTGTACAACACCGGGCATTTGACGCTGGTCAGCATCCGCTGGTGGTCGCAGCTCGCGAAAACGGAACCCTCCCAGAAAGCGCGCCCCCATTCAGGATCGTATTCCTTCATCCGTTGCGGGACCTGGCCGTCGGCACTGAACATCATCGGGACAATCGCGCGCGACAGCCATTCGGGAAGATCTGTTTTGGCGGCGTCGAGCATGCCGGACCAGTTGCCGACGCTCCACTGATCGCCAAGGTATCTGCTCATCAAGGAAAAAATCGGTCCGATGGACTGGCGGATCGACGGTCCGCACGACGGATTCACCTGCGAGGAGAACAGTGGCGGGTCCTCGTACAGAGCGCCGCGGATCGTGCCGGGCATCGCGTATGCCGAGAGCCACGCGGAGATAACGCCGCCCGACGAGAGCCCGCTGACGATCACCGGCCGTCCGACGGCCATCGCGATGAACCGCACGAGGTCGTTGCCGAAGTTATCGACGGTGTAACGCCCCGGAGTCCTGCTCGATCTTCCCTGTCCGCGCAGGTCAACCGCGTAAGCCTGGAAATGATCCTGCAGCAGGCCCATCGCGGCCTCGTAGCCCCACCACGATTCTGTCTGTCCCGGGATCAGTAACAACGCGGGCTTGTCGGACGTTCCGGCTACCGCGTAGTTGATGGTCGCCTCGCCGGTATCGATCGTTTTTTCCGGATACGCGTGAGCGAGGTAGGTTGCCGCCGGATTGTCGGGACCGAACTGATGTGCTTTCACGGTTTTCTCTCCAAAAAGATCGGTAAAATCCACTTACTCAAGGCCCGAGTGCGCAACCGAAGGATCGCCTCGTTCGTATTCTATGGTGAATACGAGGTTTGATCATGAAATCCAAGCATGCGACCAGAGTCGGCACTGCGCGAACCTCACGAACTGCCGTCATCGCGCTGGCCAGCGCATTTGCCCTGATTACAATCACCGGCTGCTTTGCCAGCCCGCGCGCCAACGACACGTTTGCGGGTGCGGCAATCGGCGCTGGAGGCGGAGCGCTGGTTGGCGGCGCCGAAGGTTCGCCGGGGACCGGTGCGCTGATTGGCGGCGTTGGTGGAGGCGCCCTGGGCTATCTGGTTGGAACCGAGATGGAGCACAACGGGTACTATGGCGGCCCGTACGGATACTACGGCGGATACTGATCGCCGCTGAAGTTCAGTCAGCTAGTATCGCAGCATCGATTCCCTCCATCGCAGCGCGTTCGCGCGCAACAATTCAGGCCCCGTCGAGTTGCTCTCAAGCAGACCACGAAGTAGGTTTTGCGATACCTTGGGGAGGGGTTTCGCTAATGAGCAGAAGAATCGCAGCAATGTCGGCGTTGGCTGCGACGATTGTGGTCGCGCTTTCGATCGGTCGCGCCAACGCGGGCGGGGATACCGAGTCGTGCCTGTCCAAGACCATGAACGTCACCAACAAGAACATCGACGGCACTGAATGCCGGACGATTGTCGGAGGTCTGGGACCGAACAAAGCGAAGGCCAAGGCTTCGGGCGTCAGTTATGCCGACGGCTTGGCCGAAAATGGAGCAACTGCGACTGCGAACGCCAAACAGAATAGTCAGGCGGTTTGCGAGGTGCATGCAGGCTCGGGCAGCGCGACCTCATCCGGCGCCGGGGCCCTCGCCCTCCTCGAGGTTATTACGGTCGGCGGAGGAAAAGCTAAAGCTACGGGCGCGGGCTCCCAAGCCGAATCCCAAATCTCAAATACGGCCGGTGGTAACGTTCAATCCAGCGCTTCCGGTGGCGCGATCGCCTTAGCGACGGTCAGCTCGACGGATCCCGGCAACGCAAACGCAGTCGCCAAAACCGGCAGTACTGCGGTCGCCCTGGTGGAAGACCTTGGGGGCGGGAAGGCGAAAGCCGCCTCGGCAGGATCGCTCGCCCATGCTACTGCTGTCGTCCAGGCAAATTGTAAAGTTACTTCGACGGCCAAGGGCGCCAACAGCCAAGCGAGCGGAGTGTGCGCCGATTCAGGCAGCGTCATCACTGTCGAGGCGACGAAAGGCTCCACCGCCCAGGGCAGCGATACGGCGCCACCCGTGTGTATGCCGATGAACGGTGGCATCGCGAAAGTCCACAGCCCGATGGGAAAGTGCGGCTAGCAGGCAATTGGCGGAAAGGGAAATACAGAGCGCCGGAAGGCTTGAAAGCAGGGGGCTTTCGCCCCTCTATCTTCACCTGTGGAATTAGCGTAGTTTAGTCATCTAACGCTCGGATTGTTCCATTCTCTAAGCCCGGGAATTAGCCCGGGTTTTCTGTACGAGAGCTTCCCGGCAAATACTTACGGAGGGCAAAAATGCCCAGCAAATTGTACGTAGGCAATCTGGCCTACTCGGTGTCCAACAGCGACCTGGAAGAACTGTTTTCACAGGCAGGCCAGGTTCAGAGCGTAGCGGTAATCACGGATAAATTTTCCGGCCAATCGAAGGGCTTCGGCTTCGTCGAGATGGCGAATGCGGAAGATGCTTCCAAGGCGATCCAGACCCTGAATGATACGGATCTGAAGGGACGGAACATCAAGGTTAGCGAGGCCAAGCCCCGCGAATCGAGCTTCGGCGGCGGCGGTGGCGGTGGCAACCGGCGCGGCGGTGGCGACAATCGCGGCGGCGGAGGCGGCGGCCGCTGGTAAATTAGACCTAAGGCTGAGCGGGCACACGATGCCCGCTCAGTCGTTTTCAGGGGTCGCGAGGTTTCCGAAGTCTCGCGCGCCTCTGCATCTTCAAAATTGGCTTCGAGTTCCCGTTCCGGGAGCCCACTGAAGCTCGCTCCATAATCAGGAGGGCCGGTGCCGAGAGTATATGTAGGAAATCTCGCTGAGTCAGTTACCCGCGATGAGCTGCGGGCGCTCTTCTCGAAGGTCGGCCGGGTGTCGGGCGCGCTGGTTATAACCGACAAGCTTACCGGCAAGTCGCGCGGTTTCGGCTTCGTCGAAATGGTCGAGGTCGAAGACGCTATCAACGCCGCCGCGTATTTCAGCGGCACCGACCTCGAGGGCCGCAAAATTCACGTCGATCCATATCGCCCCCAGCAGGAACCCGGCGCGCAAAAATATCGCGGCGAGCGCAAACGTCGCGCGCCCGCCAGGCGCAGCAGCAACGGTACCGCGTAATCGATCGAAAATTTTACCGAGGAGTTGAAATGCGCGAGGAAAGTTTGCCGCCGTGGAGAACGCACGACTGGAAGGTCCGCACTATCGAATCGATCGCACCGGGCGGCGGCTCGCGGCTTGCCTTTACCTGCCGCAGTTGCGGCAGGATTTTCAATCAAACGACGATCAACAGCCGCACCTGGGCGGTTGATGCCGGCGGGATTGCGCTGTCGGACACGGTGACGAATCGATGGCTGGCGGAAAGCTGCACGCGCAAACCGTCGGATGCCGACGAGGATGACCGCAAGCTTTTCAAGAACGGACCCTCGCTGTAAAATCAGAAAAACTTCCGCATCGTTGCTCGAAGGATGGCGCGCTTGAAATCGAATTTACCAACATTCGCGCTTGGCGCGATGCTCTTGTTCGGGCTCGCCGGCCCCGCCGCCGCACAAACTCCGATGCAGGTTTCGGTTCCCTCGGGCGATGCGACCGCGTCGGTGAAATCGATCATCGACCAGTCAATCGTCGTGTTCAAAGACCAGCAGATTTCACCGACCGATCGCGAGAAGAAACTTCGCGCGATTGCCGAGAGTCATTTCGACTTTGCCGAGATGTCGAAATCGGCGATCGGATATCATTGGAAAACTCTGACGCCCGCGCAGCAGAGCGAGTTCGTGCCGCTGTTCACGACCTTTATCGAGGACGCCTACCTGTCGCGAATCGAATCGTACTCGGTCGAAAAGATTAACCAGCAGATTCAGTCTTCGATGATTCAATTCGTCAAGCAGACCAGCGACGGTCCCGACTACGCCGAGGTTTACAGCACGGTGAAGTTGCAGGATCGCAAGGATCCGATCGCGGTAAACTACCTGATGCGCGACGACGCGTCCGAGTGGAAAATTTACGACATCACGATTGACGCGATCAGCGTCATCGCCAACTACCGCAACCAGTTCAATCGCGTGCTGAACAACGACGGTTACGACAAGCTGGTCAGTCTGCTGCGCCAGAAAATCCAGGGCCTCCAACAGCAAGCCGCAAACTAACGCTACTTGCCGGCGCCCGAGGCGGTCTTGTTTTGCGCCGGATGCTTCGGGTCGCTGCTGGCGATGCTCAGGATCTGTGACGGCGTAGCTCCGGTAGCGGTCGGCTTGAATTGGACCTTGACGGTTTTGGTCTTGCCCTTGGACAAATCGAAAGCGCCGCTGCTGACCGAGAACGGTGAAGTCAGAGTTCCGATCGTTACCTGCAGAGTGCCTTTGCCCTTGTTCTTGATCTTGAGTGCCTTGCTCTTGGTCGAATTGACCTTAACCTTGCCGAAACTCAGGTTGCCCGAGACGCTCAAGTTTCCGAACGGCGGCGTGCCAGTCGCGGTCGGCGTCGCGGTCTGAGTTGCGGTGGCAGCGGCCGTCGCGGTTGCGGACGCAGTGGCGGTTGGCGTAGGGCTCGAGGTTGCGGTGGGCGTGTCCGTGATAGTCGGAGTTGCCGACGCGGTTGGCGTTCCCGACGCGCTCGCGGTGGGCGTTCCCGATGCGGTCGGGGTCGCCGACACGGTCGGCGTCGCGGTTGCCGTGGCGGTCGCAGTTGCGGTGGTGGTGGCAGTGGCGGTCGCTGATGGGGTCGGGGTGGCGGTGGCAGTCGGAGTCGCGGTGGCGGTGGCCGTTGCGGTGGCGGTCGCGGTTACGAGGACACGAGCCTCGGCGATCGAGGTACCCCAGTTGAGGCCTATCGCCGAGTTGGTCACGTATTCCGCCCCGACCCAAATCGCGGTCTGATCGCTTGGATCGATGCCGGCGCCCGAGTAGTCGCCCCATCGCGTTCCGTTGTACGTGTTCTTACCCGCCTGAAACAGGACCGGTGTTCCGAGCGTTTTGACCGGATCGCCGGCCAGGCGCCCATCGACGTAGGCCGACGGATATTCGGTTGACGACGATTGGGTGAAGGAAGTGATCAGGTCGTCGGAGCTGTCGAGATCGACCGATGGGTAGTAGTCGAAGAAATTTTTTGTGCCGAATGAAAAATCCTGATTGACAACCGGGCTGACGCCGCCGGTCAGCACCTCGAAAAATTGCAGGCAGCTGCGCAGCGTTGTGTCGCCCGACGGCGTGCAGGCGTCGTTTCCCGACGCCCACAGATGTCCGTCGCGATAGACCGCATCCAGCAGCCGCTGATCCGCGGTGTCGATTTTGACGCCGCTGCCATTCTTCTGCGCCGCGCTCGGCGGATCGATAAAGTCCGTGATCGTTGCAACCGTAGGCGTGGCGCTGCTGCCCAAGCCGACACCGGGAACGCCGGTGACCGACCAGATATTCAGTTGATCGAGGGTTAAGCCGAATTCGGTGCCGAAAGCCGAGAGCATCCAGAGCGTCGAGGTTGACGAGCGGCTCTTGGCCGGGATTATCGGGAAGTCGGTGTTGTCTTCGCCATTCGGAAACGGCGGATAGAAGTCAGTGTCGATCGTTACGTTACTGTTTGGAGGCGCGGCCAGCAGCTCGCTCTTGTTCCAGACCAGGAACTCGTTTCCTTCGTAAGGCCCGGTGTTACAGTTGGGATTGCACGAGAACGAATTGCCGCCGGTCACGACTTTGTCGTCGTTGAATCCGAGCGACGGTTGATCAGGAAAGTCGCCGGGCGTCTCGATCGAATAGACGTTGAAGCCGTCGAGCAGATTTGAATCGTTCGAGACCGCAAGGTTAAACGAGCCATTTTGCGCAGTCGTGATGTCGGTGGAATCGAGAATCAGCAGCGAGACGAACCATCGGTCGGAGATAGTGTCGTACTCGATTCTTGGATCGCTCGAGAACAAGTCGATGTTCTGATTGAAGAGGTGATTGAGGTTGAACGCTCCCCCCAAAGGGTTGCCGCTCTTGTCGTAGATCTTTCCCGCGACGTTCATCACTTCAAATAGCTGGGTCGGGCCCGCCGCCACCTGCGTATCAGGCGGCTCGCAGTTGGGGCCGCACGTGGAGTCCAGAAATCCCAGGCCGGCGAAGCTGGTCGCGACGTTCGGCGTGGTGGCAGTGAGCGCGAGCGTCGCGAGCGAAGGAAGGGCAGGGAGCGCAGTGCCGGCGTCGATCGCGGCCTTGCCCCGGCGATAGGCGGCCGGATTGGCGACGCGCAACGGCCGCGCATGCGCGACGGCGCTCGCCGCCGCGGGCGGCAAATCCTGCGGATACACAGTTCCCGTCCGGTACACGAGAAGATGTTGCGGCAGCCTCGGCGCCGATTGCGTTGCCGCGCGGCCGCCTGCGCGCGCCGGAAGCGAAGTCCATGATGCGGCCAAGGCGAAAACCAGAACGATGGCGAATGCCGCGACGAGGCGTCGATGCGTCGAGACAGAATTTTTCCGGTCACTCATTAACTACCAAGTGCCGGTATAATGTATGCGAGTGCAGACCGTGGCTACAATCGGGTTTCTGCTCAAACGCACGGCGAAGTGAGGTTACTCGATGATTTTGAAAGTTGCTCGTCTCGGATTTCCGTCGCTCAGGACCGCGTCCAGCCCGGTGCCGCCCGATCGGATCAAAACCAAGGAATTTCAGCGGCTGATCGACGACATGATCGAGACCATGTACGAGTACAGCGGCGTCGGCCTCGCCGCCCCGCAGGTACATCTGCCGATTCAGCTTGCAGTGCTCGAAGTGCATGACCATCCGCGGCATCCCGACATGCCCGAGGTGCCGTTGACCGTGCTCGTCAATCCGCTGGTGACGATTCTCGACGCGACTAGGGTCGAGGATTGGGAGGGATGCCTGAGCGTGCCCGAACTTCGCGGGCGCGTGCCCCGCTTCAAGCAGCTACGCGTGACGGCGCTGGGCCGCAACGGGGAGCCGCTCGAGATTGTCGCGTCGGATTTCCACGCGCGCGTGATACAGCATGAAACGGATCATCTGAAGGGCGAAGTTTATCTGGACCGGATGCCGGACATGCGCGCGCTCGGGTTCTTGCAGGAATGGCAGCGCTACCTGCTGAAGCCGGAGAATTGAGTGAGGATTAACGATCCTAACCTCTCCTTGTCCGAGGAGAGGTCGCGCGAGCCGAAGGTGAGCGACGGGAGAGGTGCAACGCCGGCCGTCGCACGCGCGCTCTTTTTCCTTTTGCAGCAAGTCAGAAAGTAGTGCTGCCGTCTGGCGGCGGACCGGCATCTCGAAATTGCGATTAGGCGAGTTGAGGTGAGTGCGCAGTCTGGCGTTGAACCTCTCCCGGCGACACCGCTTTTCAAGCGGCTTTCTCCGACCTCTCCTCGGACAAGGAGAGGTTAGGAAAAATAGAAGGCCCTCACTTCGCGGGTGGCGGGATCACCGGCATCTTGCCGGTGGCCTTGAATTCGGCGATTGCCTTGCGCATTTCCTCGTTCTGGGCGGCCAGGATGCTTTGCTCGCTCTGGACTTTCGAGAGCTGCGCCTTGAGCTGCTCGTTTTCACTTTGCAGCTTGAGCAGTTGGTCGTTGAGCTGCGAAACCTGCTGCGTCTGCTGGTCGATCTGCGCGCGATAGCCGCTCGAATAGAGATAGAAGAGCAGCACGGCGATTATCGCGACTATCAATCCGCCAATCAGCAGTCGTCCCATGTTTCACGCTCCTGAGCGGTAAGAATAGCGGATCGGCGCGCAAAAAAACTGAATTGACTTCCTCGGTCGGCCGTCTCTAGAATGCCGTGGATCGATTGATACGCACTTCTTGCCGGGCGTCATTTGCAATACATTGGGAATTATGCAGACGCCCGGCGCCAACGAATGCGGGTTCGCTGAGATTTCACGCACGCCAGGGCTAAAGCAGGCTTCATGATAGAGGTCCAGGAGCTAACCAAATATTTCGGCGCCACCCTTGCCGTTAACCGGGTTTCGTTCAAGGTCGAGAAGGGCGAGATCATCGGTCTGCTGGGTCCCAACGGGTCGGGCAAGACCACGATCATGCGGATACTCACCGGATTTTTTCCGGCGACTTCCGGGCGCGCGATGATCGGCGGGCTCGACGTCGCGGAGCATTCGCTCGAGACCCGGCGGCGGGTCGGCTACCTGCCGGAAAACATGGTGCTGTATCCCGACCTCAGCGTCGATGCGCTGCTCGAGTTCGGCGCGCGCGTGCGCGAGATCGATCCGAAGACGACGCGCGATCGAATCGAATATTCGCTCGACACCTGCGGTCTTAAAGATGTGCGGCGCAAGCTTATCGGTAAACTGTCGAAGGGCTATCGGCAGCGGGTCGGAATCGCGCAGGCAATCCTGAGCGATCCCGAAGTGCTGATCCTCGACGAGCCGACGGTCGGACTCGATCCGCGGCAGGTGGTGGAAATCCGCGAGCTGATCCGTTCGCTGGCCGGACATTCCACCGTGCTGCTCTCGACCCACATCCTGCCCGAAGTGAATATGACCTGCCGGCGCGTCGTGATTATCGATCGCGGAAGAATCGTTGCGCAGGACACGCCCGAGCAACTGACCGCGAAGCTGCAAGGCAGCGATCAGACGCTGATCACGGTCGCGGGTCCTTCGCCGGCGGTGCGCGAGGCGCTGACCGGGGTCAAGTTTGTGCAACGGCTCGAGGATCGGCCGGTCGAGGCCGGCGCGAACGGGGTGTGCTCGTTCGTCGCATATTCGAGCGGGCATGGCGACGAAGTGCGATCCGCGCTGGCGGCGTGCGTCGTGCAACAGGGATGGAGTCTGCTCGAGGTCAAGGCGATGGCGCTCAGTCTGGAAGATCTGTTCATGCGACTCGTGACCAAGGAAGAGCGAGTTTAATGTCAAACGGTGCGGCAGCCCTCGATGTAACCGGTGCGGCGACCGAGTCGCGGCGCGCGGCTATCCGCGCGGCGGGGACGGGCTTCTCGGTAGGCCGGATGCTCGCGGTGACGCGCAAGGAATTGCGCTCGTACTTCGCGTTTCCGCTGGTGTACGTGTTGTCGGGCGTGTTCCTGGTGTTGGCGGGATACTACGCGTACACCGACCTGGTGTTCTTCGTCACCATCGCGTTCGCCAAAGACATCATGCAGAACTACTGGCAGCTGCTGTTCTCCGACATCCGGCTGTGCCTGCTGCTGACGCTGCCGTTCATCACGATGCGGCTGTTCGCGGAGGAGCGCAAACTCGGCACGATCGAGCTGCTCTACACCTATCCGCTGCGCGACGGCGAGATCCTCGGCGGCAAGTACCTGGCGTCGGTCGCGATCTTCGTGATGATGCTCGCGCTGACGATGCTCTACCCGGTGTACATTTACAGCATCCATTCGTTCCCGCTGTTCCCGCTGTGCGCCGGCTACCTGGGCTTGCTGTTGATTGGCTGCGCGTTTATCGCGTGCGGCGTTTTCATTTCGTCGCTGTGCGAGAGCCAGGTGATGGCGGGGATGGGCACCATCACGCTGCTGCTGTTTTTCTGGATTCTCAACTGGAACGAAGCGGCGTTCACCAACTGGTGGCTTCAACTGTTGCGCGCGTTTTCGTTGTTCGATCAGTTCGGCGGCTTCGCCAAGGGTGTAATCGATCTCGATCACGTTACCTACTTTATTTTCTTCATCGTCTTTTTTCTGTTTCTCACGCAGCGCTCGATGGAGGCACGCAAGTGGACGGGCCGGCGCTAAAGGATTCGCCTGCGGCCGAGCGCCGTTCGATTTGGACGAACTACGCGGTACTGTTCTACACCGCGATTGCGTTAGCGGCCGTGCTGTTCGTCGCCAATGGGATAATTTCGACCTATAACATCCGCTGGGATCTGACCCCGCAGAAGCAATTCTCGCTTTCTGATTTCGACAAGCGCGTGCTGGGCGGACTGACGCACAACGTCAAGGTGATGGCGTTCGTGCGGACCGAGGATCCCGCCTACCTTGAACTCGCGGACCTGCTATTCCAGGCCGCCGCGTTCACACCGTATCTCACCTACCAGGTGATCGACGTCAACAAGGCGCCCGGCATGGCGCGCGAGTACGGCGTGTCGAGCTACGGCGAGGTGGTGGTGGAATCGCAGGGCCGGCGCCGCGATTTCGACAACGCGCGCTCGGACGAGCTGATTCCGGCAATCCTGCAAATCTCCAGCGCTGCCAACAAGCACATCTATTTCACAATCGGGCACGGCGAGCGCGACCTGTTCAATTCCGATCGCCAACTCGGCTACTCGGAATGGCGCGGGCAGCTCGAGCAGAACAACTATCAGATCGATAACGTGTCGCTGTTCGCCAGCGGCGTGCCCGACGACGCCAAGGTGGTTGTATCGCTGGGGCCGCAGAAGGATTTCCTGCCCGAAGAACTGGCGGCGCTCGCCAAGTACCTCGGCCACGGCGGACACTACATCGCGATCGTCGATCCGTACGGATCGCCGACGCTGGTCGAGTTCCTGAAAAAGTACTACCTCGATTTTATTCCGCAGGTCGTCGTCGATCCCGCGTATCGCCTGACCGCCGGCGAAATTCTCACAACCCAAATTCCGCTGCGCTCAGAGACCAACCCAATGAGCCGCTCGATGACCGCGCCGGCGGTGTTCTCGCTCGGACGCGGCGTCATGATAACCGGCGCGGTCGGCGCAATGGCGCCGGACGACTTGAAGATCGCGAACGAGGACAAGTTCCTCTCGTCGTCGCATGAGAGCTGGGCTTCCGGCGATCCCAACGCGTTGACGACCGGAATCACCGAGTACCAGGCCGGGCGCGATATCAAGGGGCCGATTCCGGTGGCCTCCGAAATTGATTTCACGCCGGCCTCGACTCCGCACATCCCGCTGCAGCAGATGACGCGGCTGGTGGGGATTGGCAGCAGCGCGTTCGCCTCGAACCAGTTTATCGAGATGCTGGGGAACCGCGACCTGGCGGTAAGCCTGATCAACGAGCTGGCGGGAGACGAGATGCTGATCGCGAGCCGCGAGCGGCTCAACAAGAGCGAGACGGCGGCCTTCTACATCAGCGATCAGGAGGCGCGGCACGTGCTGGTCCTGGGATCGGTGTTCGAGCCGGCGATCCTGTTTCTCATAGCGATTACGGTGATGGTGCGCAGGAGGTTTTTCGCGTGAGCGTGCGTCCCGCAATCTTCTACACCGTCATTTTTTTCATCCTGCTGCCGATTTATTTCTGGATTCAGCCGAGCATCAGGCCGGCGAGCGCGCTGGAGGAGAAGCAGGAGAGCCTGTTGAAGCTGAGCGGGATCGACGCGATTACGGTGACGAGCGGATCGGAATCGCTGCGCTTCGAGAAAGACAAGGACGGCAAGTTTTACAACCTAGTCGCGCCGCCGGGAAAATTTGTGCCGCACGACCTGATGGCAGCGATGGCATCGCTGCTTTCAAGCGCGAAGTCGGTTGAAGTGGTGGCGGAAGATACCACCGACCTCAAGCAGTTTGGCCTTGACCATCCGAAGTCGGTAGTAACTATCGAGTCGCCCGGCCAGCCGCAGCCGATCAAGATAGCGTTCGGCAACGAGAACCCGACCCACACGGCGATCTACGCGCAAATCGAAGGAATCCCGAAAGTGTTTTTGCTCGGCGAGAACATCGAGTACTACCAGTCGCTGATGTTCCAGTGGATCGAGGGCAAGCAGGGCAAGAACGCGTAGCTGATCCTCACTTTCTCTCATCCTGCGTTATTAATGAGGCGCTAACGCGCGTCGCAAAACCGGAACCGGCTTCGCTCGCGCGAAGCTGTCCGAGATCCTTCCTGCCGCTCGCGTTGCTCGCTTCGTCAGGATGACAACCGGGCTCGCGCTGCTCGCTTCGTCAGGATGACAACCGGGCTCGCGCTGCTCGCTTCGTCAGGATGACAACCGGGCTCGCGTTGCTCGCTTCGTCAGGATGACAGACGCCGCTCGCGTTGCCCAGGTCGTCAGGATGACGGAGGGTGATCGAGGCTTTTTTCTTCCAGCAGCTTTTCCAGCGCGTGCAGGAAATGATCGTAGTATTCGCCGTGATCGGAGGTGCCGTCGCGGGCGCGGATTCTATCCGAGGCGCGGACTTCGGCGATCAGATGATCGCGGAATTCGTCCCAGGTGAAATGTCCCGACCTGGAAAGCTGCAGCGCTATCGCGAATGCGCGCGCTTCCCAGGGCGCGCTGAAGACGCGATCGGGATCGAGCCGCGCTGCTGCGATTAGCTGATCGAGAGCGGCGTCGTTCATCGGCGTGGCGCCGCGAGCTTCGCGACTCCGACCATCGAGTCGCGTGTCACGATCTCTACGAGTTCGTCTTCGCTCATCTTCGCGGTACCCTTCGGGCGCTGAGGGATAACGAGATAGCGAATCTCTGCGCTCGAATCCCACACCCGCACTTCGACCTCCGGCGCCAGCTTCAAGCCGAAATCCTCGAGCACGCCGCGCGGATCGCTGACCGCGCGCGAGCGATAGGCGAAGCTCTTGTACCAGACGGGCGGCAGGCCCAGCACCGGCCACGGGTAGCATGAGCACAGCGTGCAAACGACGAGATGGTGAACGCGATCGGTGTTCTCGACCGCGACCAGATGACCGCCTTCGGGACCCGCGAATCCTAATTCCGCGACGGCGGCGGTAGCATCCGCGAGCAGGCGCCTGCGATACGCGGGATCGGTCCACGCCTTCGCGACCACGCGCGCGCCGTTGCGCGGCCCGACGCGCGTCTCGTAGGTATCGACGATCGCGTCGATCGCCGCCGGATCGATCAGGCCCTTCTCCGTGAGGAGCGCTTCCAGAGCCTTCACGCGCGCCGCCGGTCCGCTGTCGTCGGTATCATGATTTCCGCTCATCGAATTTTCGCTTTTTTCTTTTTGATTGCGCGCGCCTTAGTCTTCGACCCGAGTGGTTCCAAATAATCTTCCCACAAATCTATGTACACTCGCTCGCGACTGCCCGCGGATTTGCCCCACAACTCGCGCGCGTCGAACGCGACCGAGTAACAATGCTGCGGCCTGGTGCCGGCGTGATGCGCGTTGGTATCGGGGAATACGAATACTCCCCAGTCCCGCGCGACGGCGCCGGCCTTGCCGCGCACGTAACGCGGCAATCGCGTGTGCCCGCTCGGATTCAGATTGCGTGCACGCACGCGATCACCTTTGGCATAGCGGGCGCGCGGCGGCTTCGCTCCGGGCTTCTCTTTGACGGGAGCAGGACCTCGCTCTGCGACGCAATTCGCGATCAGTGCCGGGTCGATCGACGAACTTTCCTTCGCGAGCAGTTCTTCGCGCGTGACGACACGATGCTCGACGAGCAACGTCTCGATAGCCTCGAGCCATCGTTCGTAGTAGCTCGACGCGAGATAGCGCGCCGGCGGTATCCGCTCGATAGCGTGACGAAATTCGTCGCCGTTTGATTGCGCCGCGCGCATCGCGAGACCCGTGAGCGCATACATCCGGCGCTCCCAGGCGGCGTGAAAAACGGGTTCATTTTTTTCGGGAACGACCGGCCCGAAGCCGTCCATCCCGCCCATGTCGTGCACGCCGTTCATCGCGGCGATTATCGTCGAGGCTTGATGCCGCGCGCAAGCCGACGTATTGGCCATAGGGCGCTTCGTCGCTGCGTGATAATTTAGCTGCTCTTGTTAGGTCTAGTCTCGCTCTGATAGGCTCCCCAAACAGCCGATGAAATCCAATCGACAACCCGATCGACCACGAGCTGTCTGGCCGTTCGATCTTCGAGTGTTCGCCGTGGTGGCCGGACTGTGGGGGCTCTGCCTCACGATCAGCGCGTTCATTCCGCCTGAAAATGTGGACCTGGTCGATCCAATCGAGACAATTTTCGCCGGTGTGCGATTCAACGGTTACGACGCGCGCATCGTGCTGATCGTGCAGGCGGCAATCTTCGCGGCCATCGCGATCGGCATTTTCTTTCATCGCCGATGGGGTCTGTTGTTGGCGCTTTGCTACATGGCCGAAGTCGTGATGAGCCATCTGGCGTTCGCGATTGCGTACCTATCGATGCGTGCGGAATGGGAAAACGTGCGCGCGGTCGCATCGCAGGGGCCGATGGTGGTGCTGATCACACTATACCTTTGGATTCGCGCCTGCGATTTGATTTTCGATCCGCAGCCGGCCGGAGCGCTCGAACGTGCAACCTCAGATGCGAGTGATCGCAGCGCAGTTCACGCGGACTCCGGCACCGGCGAAATCGCCGCGATGGCCGATTGAGTTTCTGATTTGGTGGCGACGGTAGGAGTCGAACCTACGACACTGCGGATATGAGCCGCATGCTCTAACCAACTGAGCTACGTCGCCACCGGGAATCGTCAAATGTAGCGTGAGTGCGCGAGGCGCGAAAGACCGCGCGCGCCCTCTATCAGCGCAGCGGGATGCTGCGGGTCTTGACCGTCTTGTGGCCGCGCTGGACCTGGTAGAGCACGCCCTCGGTGAACTCGACGCAGGTCAGTTTGCCGCCATAGACCAGCCCGGTGTCGATGCCGAGTTTGTAGGGCAGGTCGATCATCACGCCGCGCATCGGGGTGTGGCCGAAGACGACGGTCGCGTCGATTTTGTGCGGATTGAAAATGAACTCCTGCCGAATCCACAGCATGTCCTCGGTCTGCTGCTCCTCGAGCTGGCGCGTCGGCATGATGCCGGCGTGGACGAACAGGTAGGGCGGGCGCAAATAGCTGGTGGCGAGACGGTTCATGAAGCCGAGGTGCGCGTCGGGCAGGCGCTCGAAGGCGTTCTCGAGGTCCTCCTCGCGCACGCCGTAGCTGTCGAGCGTCGCGATACCGCCGTTGAAAAGGAACGACTCGCCGTAATTTCCCGGCAGGCCGAGGTAGGACATCATCATGTCCTCGTGATTGCCCTTCAGGAACACGCACTCGGCGTTGCCCTTTTCGAGATCCAGCGCGAGGTCTACGACGTCGCGCGCCGACGGGCCGCGATCGACATAGTCGCCGACAAAGACGACGGTATCGCCGGCTGCCGGTGCGATCGATTTGAGAATCGCGGCGAGCTCGTCGGGGCATCCGTGGATATCGCCGATCGCAAACAGGCGTCCTTCGGTTTTCGATTTAGCTTTGGCGGTCATGATGAAGATGACGTCAGTCTGTACGCGGCTTCGAGCTGCCGTTATGAAGCAAATCGATTAACGACGTGCGGTCTTCAATAATACGACGCGCGGCGCTGTAAGGATTCAGCTTGCCCGGCGCGAACTTCACCGAGCACGCCCACTGCGCCACCGTCGGTGACGGCGCGCGCGGCGCGCTCTTCGAGTTCGGCGGACAGCACCTCGACGAACTCGCGCGTGCGGCGCTCCGACTCGTGTGCCGCATCGACGTGTTCGCGCAAGTACTCGCGATGCTTTCCGATTGCGGCGACAACCGCATCGACGCCCTTGTCCGTCGCGGCCTGCGTCAGCAGCACCGGCGCGCGCCATCCTTCGCCCGCGCGCAGATGCACGCTGAGCTCCAGCTCGGCCTTGACCCGGTCGGCGCCTTCGCGATCGGCCTTGTTGACGACGAACACGTCGGCGATTTCGTTGAGCCCGGCCTTCATCACCTGCACGCCGTCGCCCGCCTCGGGCACCGTGACGACGACGGTGGTATCGGCGAGATCCATGATCGAAAGCTCGGTCTGCCCCACGCCGACGGTCTCGATAATGATGACGTCGGAGCCGTAGGCGTCGAGCAATTTGACGATTTCGCGCGCGGCGCGGCTGAGTCCGCCATGGCTGCCGCGCGACGCGAGGCTGCGGATGTACACGCCGGCGTCCTTGTAATGGTCGGTCATGCGCACGCGATCGCCGAGCACGGCGCCGCCAGAGAACGGACTCGACGGATCGATCGCGAGGATGGCAATTTTTTTGCCGAGCGCACGATACTTCGCGATCAGCCGATTGACGAGCGTCGATTTTCCGGCGCCCGGCGGCCCGGTGATTCCAACGACTTGCGCGTGACCGGTCTTGGCGTAGATTCGCTCGATGATCGCGCTCGATTCGGGCGCGCGATTCTCGACCATCGTGATCAGCTGCGCCAGCGCGCGCATCTCACCGGCGTCGAAACGCTTGAGCAGGGCGTCCAGCCGCGCGTCTTTGGACTCGGCGGTTGCAGCGGGCACCGCCGCAGTGTGTCGGGATTCAGCAGGCATACGAGGTCGTCCCGTAATGATAGCGGCTAGCGATCAAGCGGCGCAACAAAAGCTGCGCGCAGGACAGTGATCGGTGCAAAGGGGAAGGGGAGATCACTTTATCGAATGTGAAACCCGCCGTGGGTTTCACGCTTCCTTGGCCAGGGGTGACCCCTGCACCCGGTGAAGAGTGCTAATCGCAAAATGGCGAAGACGCCCTTTTGCTCGCGGGTTCTTTATTCCTGTGTCATTCAGAGCGCAGCGAAGAATCCCGGCTCCTTCTTTTGTATTATCCTGAATGGCCGCCGCGGCCTCCGATACCTCGCCGGTTCCCTCTACCCGCTCTCTCAATCAAGTTCCTTCACATAGTAATGCGCGCGATCCACTTCGACGAAGCCGCACGACGGGTACAGCACTCGCGCCCGCTGATTGACGCTCTCGGTACCGACCAGCGCCGTGTGCAGCCCGCGCGCTTGCATCCGACGCATTCCTTCCATCGTCACGGCGCGCGCGTATCCGCGTCCGGTTGAATCGGGGCGACACCCGACCGGCTCGAAATGTCCGATTGCGTTCGAGGCATCCAGCCAGGCGATGCAGTAGCTGAGAAATTTGCCGGACGCGTCTTCCAGCACAACATCGAGTTCCGGATCGTACAGCGGCGCGGCGCGGAGCCGGCGGTAATTCTCAACGGTAATTTTCGACTGTCCCCATACCGACCACGAGTCGCGATGAACCTCCACGCGCGCGTCGAGGTCGTCGTCGGTCGCGTGCCGCAGGCGCAAACCGGGATGCAGTTGCGGTTGAGCGATCTGACCGTCGGCCAGGCTGCGCGAATAGAGGACGTGGAATCGGTCGGTGCGCGCGTAGCCGGTCCGCTTCAAAAACGAGATGCGCTGTAGATCGCGGTCGAGTGCTTTGGTCGAGATCGTATTCTCGCCTAGCATCGCGTACGCCTTGGGGATCGCTTCCATACCAAGACGCCCGAGATTCCGCCGCCGCGCTTCGGCCCAATGCAGGACTTCGTTGGCGATCCGATCATCCAGCCCGAGCCCGGGGCGAATGTCGAAATCCACGTGTAGCGGCGGCTCGAACAAGGCGTAGGCGGCGAGCCCAACGCCGTCGAACCATAGCCGAACGTTCGCGTCTCCGGGCTTCGTTTCGTACAGCGCCCACACGACATCGCCGGCTTTCATGTAGGTCGAGCCTGGCCAGCGGGAGCCGGTTGCCTGTCGCGCAAACTCGATCACGAGGCGAAGGTCTGCGCCGCCGTTATAGGCACGCGAAGAAAAAGTGGTCATGACAAATCTCCTTACGCGGTCCGAGGGACCGCCTTCTTGGGAGGACTTAATTGCGAGACGAAGAGGGAGATTGTCTTAGAGAATCATTGTCGTGGTGAGAACCTTGTGGCAAAGAAAATATCACCGCGCGTTGCCAGTGAATAGATTGCCTCGCGTGGCATTGTTTTCCTTGCTTTCGCGTCTTAGTCTCGATCCACGGAATGAAGCTTCCTGACATATATACCGACTGGAAGATTGTGGTCGGCCTTGGGCTGATGATGCTCGGCGCCGCCAACTGGATCATCGGTATGGAACGCACGCAGATCTACAGCCGCATAATCGTCGCGCATCAGCAACCGGCCGCCGCCGCGACCGACTATCGCAGCTTCGACGAGCTCGATGCGGGCGCCGGCGGCGCGGTGCTCGAGCCGCTGACGGCGCAGCAGCGGCAGGCGTCGTACGCAACGGCGCGAATGGATTTCTATCACGCCGCCTTCCTGGCGGGCCGCGTGATGGTGCTGCTCGGGTTGATCGTAACGCTGCTCGGCTTTATCAGCGTGATTCAGCAGGATTCGCGCCGTGCCTATCGCCGCCCCGAGGACGACGGGCCGATTCCGCGCGGATTGCCGGGCGCGTCGCCACGCGCTCCTCGATAGAATTGCTACTATGGCAACGGAGTTGTCCGGGCGCGCGTGCGCGAAAATCAATTTGTTTTTGCGCGTGACCGGACGCCGCGGCGACGGCTATCACGAACTGGACTCGGTGTTCCTGCCTCTCTCGCTCGCTGACGAAATCCGCCTCGAAATCCGCGCCGCCGACCAACCCATTGTCAGCGTCAACTGCAATCTCGCTGAACTGGCGCGGAGCAAGGACAACCTGGCGGCACGCGCCGCGCGCGCGTTCATGAGCGAATTCGATTTGGTCGCCGGCGTGTCGATCGATCTGGGAAAACGTATCCCCATAGGCGCCGGACTCGGCGGCGGCTCGAGCGACGCCGCCACGATTCTGTGCATGATGGCGGCCGCGGCGCAGCTTACCGACGAAGCGGCGATGGGCAAGCTGCGTCGAATCGCGCTGTTGCTTGGCGCAGACGTGCCTTTCTTTCTCGATCCGCGGCCCTCGCGGGTGACGGGTATCGGCGAGCGCATCGCCGCCATCGAGGGTGTGCCGAGTTTGCCGATCGTGATCGCGGTGCCACCGTTTGAAGTTTCGACCGCCGCGATTTTTCGCGCGCTCGAGCCCGCGGGATGGAGCGGCGCGGCGCCCGACCAGCATATCGACGCGATCATGCGCGGGGAAATCTCGCCCGAGCTTCTGGTCAACGACCTGGCGGCGGTCGCAATCGAAAAATTCCCCGAGATTCGCCGCCTTAAAGGATTACTTGAAGATTCGGGCGCGCGCGCGGCGCAGATGTCGGGCAGCGGCGGCGCGGTGTTCGGCGTGTTCGGCTCGATGGACGAGGCTGACAGCGCGGCAATCAAGATTCGCAAGCGGGCGCCGTTCGCGACGGTGATTGCGGCCGCAACGCTCGACGGCGAATCCGATGACGAAGTAGCCTGATATCCACAATTTCGTCGTAACTGTGCATGCCTGCGCACCCGGCGGATTGACAGCGAAAAACCGCATCAATAACATCGCATTCCCTGCACGCAGGCTGCTAAAGTCGAAAGTCCGGGCAGGTTCGGCGCGACACCGTGTGCGGTAGGCTGATTGTGCGGCGCGGTGGCGCGACGGTTCGGTCCGTAAAGATTGGATTGCTCGATTCGCCGGCTGAGCGCCCGAGTGGTGTTTCGCCGGCTGTCAGTTTTAACGATGTAGTTATGGAGAGGCGCGGGCCGCTTTTGAATCCAAATGCGCTGGGCGGTCGCCAAGCTGGTAAGGCACCAGGCTTTGGACCTGGCATTCGAAGGTTCGAATCCTTCCCGCCCAGCCAAGCTTCGAACGGTGATTTGCGACAAATGAAGAATCCAATCACGAACGCGACGCGGGGGAATTGAAATGTCCGAAAGGGTCAAGGACCAACTCGAAGTTTTCACCGGGAACTCGAACCCCGCGCTCGCACGCGAGGTCACCGAGCATCTCGGCGTGAAGATGGGTGAAGCCGAGGTTGGCCGCTTTCCCGACGGCGAAGTGATGATCGAAGTCCGCGAGAACGTGCGCGGCGGCGATTGCTTCATTATTCAATCGATATGCACGCCGCCCAACGAAAATCTGATGGAGCTGATCCTGCTCACCGATGCGCTGCGGCGCGCGTCGGCCGGACGCATCACCGCCGTGATTCCGTACTTCGGCTACTCGCGGCAGGATCGCAAAGTCGCGCCGCGGGTGCCGATCAGCGCCAAGGTCGTCGCCGACCTGATCACGACGGCGGGCGTCAATCGCGTGTTGACGGTCGATCTGCACGCCGGCCAGATTCAGGGCTTCTTCAATATCCCGGTCGATAACCTCTACGCGATGCCGGTGTTGATCACTTACCTGCGCAAGCGAATCGACGGCAAGAAAGTCTCGGTGGTTTCGCCTGACGCGGGCGGCGTCGAACGCGCGCGCGCCTACGCGCGGCGGCTCAACGCCAACCTAGCGATTATCGACAAGCGGCGCCGGCGCGCGAGCGAAGTCGCCGAGATGCAGCTGGTCGGCGAAGTGAAGGACTCGATCGCGCTGCTGGTTGACGACATGATCGACACCGCCGGCACGATCACGGAGGCGGCCAAGGTCGTCTCCAACGCCGGCGCGTCGGAAGTAATCGCCGTCGCGACGCATCCGATACTGTCGGACCCGGCGTGCGAACGCCTGAACAAATCGAACATCACGGAAATAGTCACGACCAACACGATTCCGCTCCGCGCCAAGGCCCAGGCCGAGCTGACCAAGTTGCACGGCCTGTCGGTCGCGAGCCTGCTGGCGGAAGCGATGAAGCGAATTCATAATGAAGAGTCGGTAAGCTCGCTCTTTGCCTGAGCGCGCGAACCATCAAGCGAGGAAACAATGGAGACCGGTGAATTAGCCTGCGAGAAACGTGCGACCCGACCCAAGGGTCAGAACAACGCGCTGCGGCGCAACGGCCGCGTGCCCGCAATTTTGTACGGACCGACGACGACGCCGATGGCGCTGGCGATCGATCGGGTCGAGCTGAAGGCGAGAATTTCGGCGGCCGCGCACACGCGCATCATCAAGCTCAAATCGAACACCGCCGAGCTCGACGGCAAGCACGTGATCCTCAAGGACGTGCAGCGCACGCCGGTGTCAGGCGAAATCCTGCACGCCGACCTGTACGAGGTGGATCTCAAGCGCGCGATTCGTGTCGAAGTGCCGTTCAAGTTCACTGGCAAGGCCAAGGGCGTCGCCAACGGCGGAATCCTGGCGCCGCTCGAGCGCACCGCCACGGTGGAATGTCTGCCGTTGGAAATCCCCGACTTGATTGAGGTTGATGTAACCGAAGTCGATATCCACAACGTCATCCACGTGTCGGCGGTGAAGTTCCCCGACAAGGTCACGGCGATCTTCGACACCGACTATCCGGTGGTCACCGTGCTGCCGCCTACGGTTGCCGAAGTCGCGGTCGTTGCGGCGGCGGAAGCCGTCGAAGGCGCCGCGGTCGAAGGCGCTGCGCCGGCAGAAGGCGCGGCGGCAACAGCTCCCGCCGAAGGTGCGGCCGCCAAGGAAGGCGGCGACAAGGACAAGGCGGCCAAGAAGCCCGAGGCAGCCGAAAAGAAGAAGTAGTTTTGGTATCTCGCTCGCGCGCGTCGCGCAACGATCGGCGACGCGCGCGAGCAACATAGATGTGAGGGGGGAGCGGGCCGGCAGCGCGGGTTGCCAGTCCGGTGCAGGAGGAGGGGCCGCTATGAGTTTCGTCCATCTTCACGTCCACACGCAGTACAGCCTCCTCGACGGCGCCAACAAAATCGGGCCCCTCATCGAACACGCCAAGGCGTCGGGGATGGAAGCGATCGCGATTACCGACCACGGCAACATGTTCGGTGCGGTCGAGTTCTATCAGAAGGCGAAGGCGGCGGGCGTCAAGCCGATCATCGGATGCGAGGTGTACCTCGCGCCGGGCAAGCGCACCGATCGCACGCAAGTCCCGCGCAGCGACGACTTCGACGGCGGCGGCAATTTCCACCTGATAGTCCTCGCGCAGAACCGCGACGGCTATCGAAATCTCTGCAAGCTGCTGACCACCGCGTACCAGGACGGGCTCTACTACAAGCCGCGCATCGACAAGGAGATTCTCGGCGAGCTGTCCGACGGCTTGATCGTGCTGTCGGGATGCTTGTCGGGCGAGCTCGCGCGATGGCTCCGGGCGGATCGTTTGGACAAGGCGCGCGAGACGGCCGAGTCGTACGCGAAGATGTTTCCGGGGCGGTACTATCTCGAGCTGCAGGACAACAAACTTCATTCGCCGTACAACGAGGCGCTGCGCGAGATCGGCAAACAGGTCGGGCTGCCACTGGTCGCGACCAACGACTGCCACTACCTGCATCGCGACGACGCCAAGGCGCACGAGGTTCTGCTCTGCATCCAGACCGGCAAGACGATGGCCGACGAGACCCGCTGGCGTTTCGATACCGACGAGCTTTACGTGAAGACGCCGGCCGAGATGGCGAGCGCGTTCGGCGCGGATTCAGAGGAAGTGCGCAACAGCGTCGAGATCGCGCGGCGAATCGATTTCGATTTCGAGTTCGGCAAGTTTCATTTTCCCGTTTTCAAATCCGGTCCGGGAGTTGACCTCAACGCCGAGATGGAGTCGCGCGCGCGCGAGGGCTTGAAGGCGCGGCTTGCGGAGATTAACGCGCGGCGCGCCGACGTTGATGAGTCGCAATACCAGGAACGCATCGACCGCGAGCTTCCGGTGATCCGCGAGATGGGCTTCGCGGGCTACATGCTCATCGTCGCCGACTTTATCGGCTACGCGCGCGGGCTTGGAATTCCGGTCGGTCCGGGCCGCGGCTCGGTGGTCGGCAGCCTGGTTTCGTACGCGCTCGGAATCACGGAAGTCGATCCGGTCGAGCATCGGCTGCTGTTCGAGCGATGGCTGAATCCGGGGCGCAAGTCGATGCCGGATATCGACGTGGATTTTTGCTTCGAGCGGCGCGACGAGGTGCTCGAATACGTGCGCAAGAAGTACGGCGACGATCGTGTCGCGCAGATAATCACGTTCGGCACGATTAAGGGCAAGCAGGCGATTCGCGACGTCGGTCGGGTGCTCGGCCTGTCGTTCGCCGAGACCGACAAAATCGTCAAGCTGTATCCGGCGCCCAAGCAAGGCCGCGATTTCCCGCTGGCCGACGCGATCGAGATGGAACCGCGGCTCAAAGCCGAGCGCAAATTACATCCCGATCTTTTCAACTACGCGTTCAAGCTCGAAGGCCTGCTGCGCCACGCGTCGCGCCATGCGGCGGGCGTCGTGATTTCCGATCAGCCGCTGACCGACCTGGTGCCGCTCTACGTCGATAAGGAACGCGACGAGGCGGCGCTGTCGATCACGCAGTATTCGATGAAAGGCGTCGAGGAGATCGGGCTTATCAAGTTCGACTTCCTCGCGCTCAAGAACCTGACGCTGATCACCGACACGCTCGCGCTGATCAAAGCCGGCGGCAAAGAGGCGCCCGACCTCAACCGGCTGCGGCTGGACGACGCCGACACCTACAAGATGATCTCGCGCGGCGATACCGTCGGCGTGTTCCAGCTCGAAAGCTCGGGCATGCGCCGATTTATCAGCGAGCTAAAGCCGACCTGCTTCGACGACGTGATCGCGGCGGGGTCGCTGTTCCGTCCCGGTCCGCTCGACGCGATTCAGGACGGTAAGACGATGGTGCAGCACTACGTCGATCGCAAGCATGGCAAGGAGCCGGTCGAGTACGATCATCCGCTGCTGGAGCCGGTGTTGGGCGATACTTACGGCGTAATCGTGTACCAGGAGCAAGTGATGCGCGCGGCGCAGGCGCTGGCCGGATACACGCTCGAGCAGGCCGATATTCTGCGCGCCGCGATGGGCAAGAAGAACCATGCGGTGATGGAGAAAGAGCGGGTACGGTTTATCGACGGCGCGAAAAAGAACGGCGTCAACGGCGCGCTCGCCACTTCGATTTTCGAGAAGATCGAAACTTTCGCGTCGTACGGATTCAACCGCTCGCACGCCGCCGCGTACGCGCTGACGACCTACACGACCGGATACCTGAAGGCGCACTATCCACACGAATTCATGGCGGCGCTGATGTCGCTCGACATGGACGACGTTGATAAGACCTACAAAAATATCGCGGCGCTGCGCGAGATGAAGATCGCAATTCTGCCGCCCGACGTAAATCAGAGCCGGGTGAAGTTCAGGGTCACCGATGGCGCGATTCGCTTCGGGCTGGCGGCGATTCGCGGCGTCGGCAGCAAACCGGGCGAGGCAATCGTCGCCGAGCGCGAGACCCACGGCCCGTTCGAGAGCATGGCGGACTTTTGCATGCGCGTGGGCACGCAACTGATCAGCCGCCGCGTGCTCGACGCGTTGATCAAGTGCGGCGCGTTCGATTCGGTCAGCGCGGTGCGCGCCGCGCTGATGGCCGAGGCCGAGAATGCGATCAAGCTGGCGCAGAAGGCGCAGAGCGACGCCGAGAAGAATCAGATTGGGTTGTTCGGCGGCGCGGTCAAAGTGCCCAAGCTGGCGCCGCGCGAGCCGATTCCGGAATGGGATGCGCGCGAAAAACTGAAATTCGAAAAAGAAGCGCTCGGCTTTTACATCACGGCTCATCCGCTGGACAAGTACGAGCGCGAGCTCGCGCGAATCAGCAAAGTCACCACCGCGGATTTGTCGTCGGCGCCCGACGGCAGCCCGGTGCAGATTGCCGGCGTGATCCACGCGGTCAAGCTCAAGAACAACAAGTCGGGCAAGCGCTACGCGACCTTCTCGCTCGAGGATCGCGAGGGTGCAGTCGAAGCGATCGCATGGTCGGAGACGTACGCGAAGTTCGAGGCGATCATCATGGGCGACGAGCCGGTGGTCGCGCGCGGCAAGCTCGACGTTGACGACGAACGCGCGCAGATTATTTTAGAAAGTTTGACTCCCCTTGATTCTGCTCTGCTTGAATCGATCCGCGAGGTGCGTATCACCGCGCCGATGAACCGGCTGGAAAACGGCGGCCTCGACGCGCTGAAGGCGATGCTAGCCCGGTATCGCGGCAAGTCGATGACCTATTTGCATCTCGGTCTCGACGACGGCCGCGAAGCCGTGATGCTGCTGGGCGACAGTTATCGCGTCACGCCGACCGATACGTTCGTCGCCGAGATGGAGCAGATATTCGCACCGGGCGCGGTCGAGTTGAGATAGGAACTTGATTGTAACGAAACCCGCCGTGGGTTTCGTACTTCCCTGGGCACGGGTGCCCCCTGCACCCGGTGAAAGAAGGTGGGGAACTCCGCTCTGATCCTAACCTCTCCTTGTCCGAGGAGAGGTCGGCGCGAGCCGAAGGTGAGCGACGGGCGAGGTGCAACGCTGGCCGTCGCAACCCTTTCCGCTTGTTTGTAGCTGGAAGTTAGAAAGTGGTGCTGCTGTCTGCCGGCGGCCTGAGTGTCGAACTGTTGCGATCAGACGAGTCAGCGTTGGCACGATGTCGGGCGTTGTACCTCTCCCGGCGACACCGCTTTTCAAGCGGCTTTCACCGACCTCTCCTCGGACAAGGAGAGGTTAGGCGACTGCGTACCTCGGCTTCGCGGTATCTGATAGGATTCGATCGTAGATTTTCCGCGATCGAGGTAATCACCTGGCTAAGTCTTACGACGTTGTTCACGAGAATCACGAGAGCGCTGTCCTGGTTGGGATCGAACTTGGTTCCGAGGCCGGGATGGGCAGCGAAGAATCGCTCGACGAACTTAAAGCTCTGACTGAAAGCGCCGGCGCGGAAGTCGCCGGAGTTGTTCGGCAGCGCCTCAAAGCACCCGACCCGCGCACGTTTATCGGCAAGGGAAAAGCCGGCGAAGTGCGCGAGTTGGCGCAGTCCAAGGGCGCCTCGCTCGCGATTTTCGACGACGCGCTCAGTCCCGCGCAGGCGCGCAATCTTGAAAACGAACTCAAGATCCGCGTGATCGATCGGAGTCAGTTGATTCTCGACATTTTTGCGCAACGCGCGCATACGCTCGAAGGCAAGCTGCAAGTCGAAATCGCGCAGCTCAGTTATTTGCAGCCGCGGCTGACGCGACAATGGTCGCATCTTTCGCGCGTTCGCGGCGGCGGCGCGGGCGGCGGCGGAGTCGGTACGCGCGGACCCGGAGAAACCCAGCTCGAGGTCGATCGGCGGCGGCTGCGCGAGCGGCTCACCCGCCTCAAAGCGCGGCTGGCACAGGTGGAACGCACGCGCACGATTCAGCGCCGGCGCCGGCTCGAGGTTCCGTTTCCGACGGTCGCGCTGGTGGGTTACACCAACTCGGGCAAATCGACGCTGATGAACGCGCTGACGGAAGCCGGCGTCGAGGTTGCCAATCGTCCGTTCTCGACCCTCGATCCCACCATTCGGCGGCTCAAGCTGCCCGCCGGGATGAACGTGATGCTGGTCGATACCGTCGGCTTTATCCATCGCCTGCCCCACATGCTGATCGATGCCTTCAAGGCCACGCTCGAGGAAGTGCGCACCGCGACTTTACTCCTGCATGTGGTCGATGCGAGTTCGCCGCTCAAGTCGGAGCGGATGACGATCGTCGATGACGTGCTGAATGAAATTGGCGCGGGCGGGGCGCCGCGGATCATCGTCATGAACAAAGCTGACCTCGCGGAGCCCGGCGCGAATCGAAATGGGGCGCATGATGCGGTGTCGATTTCGGCGCTGAAGGGCAACGGCCTCGGCGATTTGCTCGACGCGATCGAGCGCCATCTCGGCGGCTCGCGCGAGGAAGTATCGGTCACGTTTCCGGCCCGGCGCGGCGATCTGGTAGCAATGGCGCGACGGGATGGAGAAGTGCTAAGCGAGGAATATCGCGACGGCCTGGTTTCGGTGCGCGCCCGCGTGAGCGCTCCGGTAGCGGGGCGCCTGCGCAAGGCTGCGGACGCCGCAAGCTGAGCGCGTCGCGAATCGACGATGGCAGCGCCTTCACATAGCGGCATCCGCGCACGTCAGACCACGCAGCCCGTGGCGGCGTCGTACTCGAAGCTGCTCAATCTACCGAACTTTCTGACCCTGTGCCGGCTGGCGTCGATTCCAATCTTCCTGACGTTTCTTACGCGGCAACGCTACACCGCGGCGCTCTACGTGTTTGCGGCGGCGGCGCTGACCGACGGGCTCGACGGCGCGGTCGCGCGATGGTTCGACTCGCGCACCGAGTTGGGCGCGTTCCTCGATCCGTTCGCGGACAAGCTGATGCTGGTGTCGGCATTCGTGGTCCTGACGATCGACGGCGATCTGCCGGGCTACCTGCTCAGCGTAGTCCTGATTCGCGATATCGTAATCGTGGTCGGCTACCTGATGATTTCGTTTTTCACCGGCGAGCGGGTGCCGGTCCGGCCGAGCTACCTCGGCAAGCTGAGCACGTTCATGCAGCTCGGGTGCGTGATCGCGGTGCTGGCGCGGGTGGGAAACCACTGGCCCGGCTACTTCGACGCGTTGCTGATCTCGACGGTCGCGGTCACTGCGGCGTCGTTCGTGCATTATATGTATCGCGGACTGGTGTGGCTGAGATCGCGCGAGCCGGATATGTTCGCGTAGGCAAGGGAAGGGTGAACCACTTTTTTGAACGTGAAGCCCACCTTGGGTTTCACTCTTCCTTGGGCAGGGGTGACCGTGACCCCTGCATCCAATGATAGGATAGCTTCAGACGATCACTTTTGCGGCGCGGAGTTCTTCCACCTGGCTGCGTTCGATGCCGGCTTCGCGCAAGATCTCGTCGGTATGCTCGCCGAGCTTCGGCGGTACCCGCCACATCTTCGCCGGCGTCTCGGAAAATCGCGCGCCCGGATTCACCGCGCGGACGCGGCCGGCAGTTGGGTGATCGTAAATCGAGAAGCTCTCGTTCTCGACGATTTCCGGATCCGTCAGCAGCGTTTCGTAGTTGTGAACCGGGCCGCATGGAATGTCCGCGGCCTCAAGCACGGGCAGCCACTCGGCGGTGTTCTTCTCCGGGAAGAGCTTTGCCAGCCCGCGCATCAGATTGCGGCCGCGCTCGGCGCGCTCGGTGCGATCCGACGTCTCCGGCCACCATTCAGGATGCCCGACTGCCTCAGCCAATCGCTTTGACTGCGCGTCGGTGAACGGCGCAATCGTCAGCCATCCGTCTTTCGTTTTGAACGGGTCGAGCGTCGTGCTCTTGGGCGCGAGGTGCTTGAACTCTTCCTCGGGCAACAGCGTGTATCCGTAGATCGAATCGTTGGCGGTGAACGCCATCATCGCCTCGAGCATCGGGACCTTGATGTACTGGCCGACGCCGCGCGCACGCGCCGCATGCAAGGCGCTCACAACCGCGAGCGCCGCGGTCATCCCGCTTACTTTGTCCGCCAGCGCCATCTTGACCGCGGTCGGCTGGCCGGCTTTGAGCCCCTGCACGTAGGCCATCCCGGAGTAGCCCTGGATGACGGGATCGTAGGCGGGAAAATTGGCGAGGCGGCCCTTTGGCGGAAAGCCGCAAATCGAGCAATAGACAACCTTGGGATTGGCGCGGCGAATGTCGGCGTAGCCGATACCGAGGCGGTCGGCGACGCCGGGGCGATTGTTCTCGACCAGCGCGTCGGCCTTCACCGCGAGCCGCCGCACGAGGTCGCGGCCGTGCTCCTTCTTGATGTCGATGACGATGCTGCGCTTGTTGCGGTTGAAGTTCAGGAACGCTGCGGTCAGACCGCCGCGTTGCGGGCCGACGTTGCGGCGCATCGAGTCTCCCTCGGGCGGTTCGATCTTGATGACGTCGGCGCCGAGGTCGCCGAGCAGTTGGGTGCAGAACGGCCCCGAAATGACAGCCGTCAGATCAAGGATGCGGAAACCAATCAGCGGTCCATCAGCCATGACGAAATTCCTTCAAGCTCGCGCGTTCGAGCGTAAGAGATACTAGCCGCGATTGAGCAGGGTGTCACGGACCGCGGAGTGCGCCGACGCCTGCTTACCCCGCGCGGGCGCGCGCCGTCAAACTGAAGTATCAATTGGCGGGAGGCTTCGGAACCGTCATGCCGAAGGCCACCTTTAAGTTGTCGCCGTTGAATGGATAGACGTGGACCATCCAGCCGAAGGCCTGCGGGAGCATGTAGCCGCCGGCGGCTTTGCAATCGGCGGCGTTTGCGATCTTGCCGGTGAAGCCGAAGCGGCCGTCGGCGAGAAAACCCAGGCGCTGGTTGATTGCGGGCGCGGACGGACTCGACGACACCGGCAGCATCCCGGGCATGTCGAGATGCGCCGCGCCGACGTTGCCGCGCAAGATGTCTTCCAGCGTGACGCCGTTGGGCAGGCAGATGTTGGTGTGCGCATGCCAGTGCGCGACACTCAGCGGGATCATCTCGTCGAGCTGAGCGTAGGTGTAGTCGGCGGGCGCGCTATACATCGCGCCGACCAGGACGTAGTCGCCGCTCGCGGTTTTCACGTAGAGCAGCGAGCCGGGGCGGGCCGGATCGAAATGGCCGGTGTATTCCTGCTGCGCGGCGGCGTAGTTGGTGAAGTGGTAAACCTCCTGCGGCACCGTCGGCAGAAAAATCTGGTAGTACTGCGACAGTGCGACGTGGTAGTCGCGATACTTCACCAGCGCGCGGCGCAGCGTGTTCATCACGTCGCGCGCGCGCTCGACGTCCGCCGGAGTTTGCGGACGCGACGGCGTGATCACCATGTGCGCGCCCATGCCCATCTGACCGCCCATCGCATTGGGCGCGGAGTCGCCGTCCATGTCGCCCATCGCGGCCATGTCGTGCGCGAACGCTGGTGCGTTGATCGAGAGCGCGATCGCGACCGTTAGAAGCGCGAGCTTGTTCATGCGATCACCCCGCCTGTAAACGCGCGTGCTTCAACGCCGGCAGTTCGCGGCGCACGCGCTCCTGGTACTCGAGATCGATTGGCGCGACGACGACGCCTTCCTGGTCGGCGGCGCGCGCGAGCACGCGTCCCCACGGATCGACGATCATTGAATTACCGTAGTCGCTGTAGCCGTAGATGTTCGGACCGAACTGCGCGGGCGCGATTACGTAGGCCTGGTTCTCGATCGCGCGGGCGCGGAGCAGCGGCTCCCAATGGGCCTCGCCGGTCGGAAACGTGAACGCGCTCGGAATCGCGATGATCTGGGCGCCGGCAAAAGTGAGACGTCGATACAGCTCAGGGAAGCGCAGGTCGTAGCAGATGCTGAGTCCGATTGCGCCAAGCGGTGTCGCGGCGGTCACGACCTCGGCGCCGGCCAGCTTGGCGTCGGACTCGCGAACTGTCACGCGGCCGGGGAGATCGACGTCGAACAGATGAATCTTGCGATACAGCGCGATTCTGCCGCCGTCAGGGCCCAGCAGCACCGATGTGTTGTAGGATCGCGACTCGCCGGCGGCGGCCTGCTCGGTGATCGAGCCCGCGATTATGTGGATTTGGAGCTCGCGCGCGAGGCGCGACATCAGCGTCAGCGATTGACCGTCGAGCGTTTCCGCCGCGGCCGCCTGATCGCCGCGCTTGCCACGCCAGTTGAAGACCTCGGGCAGCGCGACGAGGTTTGCACCGCGCGCCGCACCGACGCGCACGAGCCGCTCCGCACGCTCCAGGTTGGCGGCCTTGTCGGGGCCCGCGTTCATCTGGATTGCGGCTGCGAGGAACGTCATCGCGGGATTTCCATTCGGCATTATTGCGCTTTGAACACGTAGTTAGTAGCGCGGGGTTGAAGGGTCCGCATCCTCGGACCACGCGTCGATTCCGCCCGTCAGGTTGAGCACATGCTCGAAACCCTGCCGCGCCAGGTACATCGCGACCTGCGCGCTGCGGACGCCGTGATGGCATACGACGACGGTCTCGCGGTCCGGATCGAGCTCGGTGAGGCGCGACGGGATGTCGCCCATCGGAATGTGATTTGCGCCTGGGAAGGGCGCCACCGAGATTTCAAATGGCTCGCGCACGTCGAGAATAAAGATGCGATCGCCTCGATCGAGACGGGCCTTGAGCGCGGCCGGTTCGATTGCGCCTAGATCAGGCATCATACCACCCGTAGTGGCTCCAAGATCCTTCGGCTACCATCGGTAGCTTCGTTCCGTCAGAAATCATTTTTGGATTGCTCACGGCGTCCGGGAACCTAACCCTAACCCCTTCCCCTGGTGGAAGGGAAATCGGACGAGAGAAAGACCCTTTCCCGAAGCGGGAACGGGAACCGGACGAGAGGAGCGAGGTGCTTGTAAGTTGGGCGAGGGTGCAGAGCCTGACGCATGCCCTATAAGTTAACACAGAAAGTTCGGCGGGGTCAGGCTGAAAAGTTCACCCCCCTGTCATTGTCGAACCAGGCGATCGCGGCGCGCTACTGTTTGATGTCGTCGGAAAACAGCTCGACTTTCGAGAACACCGGCAGCTCGGTGCATGAAATCGAAAAACCGAAGCTGTCGCTCTGGCCCGGCAGGATCGGGTCGAAGTGCGGCTTCTCGTTCAGAATTTTCTGGATATACGGATCGTCGGACAGGCTTTCGGCGTGATGGTTGTAGAGGCTCTCGCCGTGGAGGACCTTGCCGCTCTGGTCTTCGAAGGCGAAGTGCAGGCGGACGTAATCTATTGGCTTGTCGCTGACGTTGGTGATTTTGCCCGAGACCACGAGATTCGGCGGCATGCAGCACGAATGCATAATCACGTCGCGGGTGACGACAACCTTCAGCTGGTCGTTGGGAACAACCTGGGTCTTGGGATGATCGTAGCGCGCGTGCATGTCCGCTTCCGCCCTGGCTTGCTCATTGTCTTTGATAGCGACGCGAGTGCCGGCAAAGGTGATGCTGGCAGTACCGAAGGCCAGAAAAATCGCGACTACGATCAGTTTTTTCATGTCCCCGATCTCCGTCCGCTGATCTTGGTGCCGGGCTTCGCCAATGTCAATCTGCTAATTGCATGAGCGCTGAACACGTGCAGTTTATGGCCGCGGCTATCGCCGAGGCCCGCCGTGCCGAGGCCGAGGGTGAAGTTCCGGTCGGCGCCCTCGCCGTGGCGGATGGACAAGTCGTTGGTGGGGGGCACAATCGGCCGATCGGACTCGGCGATCCGACGGCGCACGCGGAAATCCTGGCAATCCGCGCGGCCGCCGCGACCTTCAAAAGCTATCGGCTAACCGCGGTATCGATATACGTTACGCTCGAGCCGTGCGTGATGTGCGTCGGGGCGATGCTGAACGCGCGAATCGCGCGAGTTGTTTACGGCGCGCGC
Organism: uncultured delta proteobacterium; assembly: GCA_963717005.1. GTDB lineage: Bacteria > Desulfobacterota > Binatia > Binatales > Binataceae > Binatus. Next base: position 190,836 of record OY970324.1, on the reverse strand, counting down.
GACGACAAGGCGGGAGCGCTCGGCTCGGTTTACGATATCGGCAGGGACGGCCGCTTGAACCATCGAATCGAAGTCGTCGGCGGCGTGATGGAGTCCGAGTGTGCGGCGCTGATGAGCGAGTTTTTTCGCACGCGCCGCGGCGGGAGCTAAGCAAGAGGGCGGGGCGAATGGGCAACTTCAGATTTTATCGGCGCATGTCGATCTTTCCGGGACTGTCGGTCAACCTCTCGAAATCGGGACCGAGCCTGACGGTCGGGATGCGCGGCGCTCACATGACCTTCGGCAGCAAGGGAATTCGCAGAACGGTCGGCATCCCGGGCACCGGCATCTACTATACGTCGCACAGCGGATATCATTCGGGGGTGCATTCGGCGCACGTCGATCAGCCGATTTCAGACACCCAGCAGACGACCGCGCACGCAATCGCGCAAGTGATCGCGTTGATGCTCATAATCGGCGCGGTGGCGTTTGCGATCGCGCTGATTGGATCCGTCGCCGGGGGGAAGTGACCGCGCTTACGACGCGTGGGGCGTTGTACTCGGGCTAATCCGGATAAGGAGCGTGCCCTCGCCGTACTTTTCGCCACCCACGGCGAACGTATCGCCGCTCTCGAGATTCATGTTGGCCGTCATCGTGGGCCGTTTGCCGTCGAACAAGACGACCTCCATCGCGATCACTCCGCCGTCGAGTGCGCGGGGCTGGACGTGCAGAGTCCTCCCGCCCGGCAATGCGAATACGATCATCCTGCCGGATTCCGTCCTCCCGCTCGTGTGATCGAAGGTGCCGGAGCCTAGGCCGGCGAGTAACGCCGAGTCCACTCGAACCTCAACTACCGCGGGTGGCGCAACGACGACAGGCGAAGCGGGCTGCTGGCCGGTTACGGTCTCGGGCAGAGATCGCGCGACGTGCTCGATGCCCGGGCGAAAAATCCCGCCATGCAACGCCAACACGAAAATCGCGACGGCGACCAGCTTTGCGATTACGTCCAGTACCGATTTGGTAAATCCCTCGAGCGAGGGCATCGCCGCGATGGTCCTGAGTTCGCGGCCGATCGCGCTGTAGTCGGAGAGTTCGCCGGTGCAGGAGGCGCAGCGCCTGACATGACGCGCGACCTCTCGCAGGTCGCCGGGCTCAAGTTCGCCGTCGCCGGCAGCGCTGAGCATCAAGCCTATTTCGCCGCATTCAGGCATTGGACCGTTGGTGGCCGCCTAGCAGGATGTTGAGTTGGAATTTGAAAAAAAACAATGAATCGTTTCTCGACACCCTGCTAGACCAATAGACGTGGTCAGCCGGTCGAAATTCACCGTGAGGCCGCCGGTCGCACTGCCGCAAGCCGTTCGGGCGCTTGCGGGATAGTCTTCCACAGATCGGGATCGTGTCCAGTGATGATCATCGCGCCGCCGTCGCGCAGCGCCCGCAGCCGCCGAATCGACTCGAGCATCTGATCGCGATCGTACATCGCGGTCGGCAGATGGAAGTTGTCGAGCGTGCGGCGCAGGTAGCATGCGTCGCCGGTCATCACGACTTCGCCGGCGCCGATGCGGACGCGCAGCGACTGATGACCCGGGGTATGGCCGTGAGTGGGGATGCACACCACCGAGCCGTCGCCGAAGACGTCGTGCTCGCCGTCTATCATCTTCACCTTGTGCCCGTGGTCGTAGTCGTGCGGATCGTAAAAGACGCTCTCGATCAGTTCACTGTTGTGGCCGGCCTCCCATTCGCGGCGCTGAATCAGCAGCGTGGCGTTGGGCAATTGCTGGTTGCCGCCGCAGTGATCGAAATGGAGATGCGAGTTGATGATGAAATCAATCTTCGACGGCGCCACGCCGATCGATTCAAGGCGCGCAGCGATCTGCTCGCCGGGCTTGAATCCGACGGTGTGAAACGCCGCGAGCCGTCCCAGCCGGCGATTCGGATCGGTTTGCGTTTCGAGGTGCAGACCGCTGTCGAAGATCGCGCGCCCCTTCGGATGCTCGATCAAATAGGCGGGGACCGGCACGGTGAGGCTGCCCTTTTCACCCGCGAGCAGAAGCGCGGCCGGCAGCGTCAGCCATCCGCACGTGAATGCATAGACCTTGAGCGTCATGATCAGAACCTCGTCTGCCAGTGTCTTTACACCAAACCGCGGTCAGGCGCGATTCGGTTCTTTCCATCCCCTTCAGCGTGTTACATTTTGTGCGATGGGCGAAATGAATTCGATTGTCATCGATTGCGACTCGCATGTGATGGAGCCGCCGGACCTGTGGGAGAAGTATCTCGAGCCGAAGTTTCGCGATCGCGCCATCCGCATCGTCAAGGATCCCGGCGACGGGCTCGAAGTGCTGATGGTCGATGGTCAGCCGCTGCTCAAGGGGATGCTGGCGGGACTGGGCGGCGCCAATCAGCCGCGCCAGGAACTTTTCATCCCCGGCCGGCTGGGTTACCTGGACGGATGTCCGACCGCGAGTTATCTCCCGGCGGATCGCGTCAAACTGCTCGACCAATGGGGCGTGAGCGCGGGCGTGCTGTTCCCGACGGTCGGGATTCTGTGGGACGTTGAGGATAACGAACTCGCCGCGGCCTACGCGCGCGCCTACAACAACTGGATCAACGACTTCGCAAGCACGGTGCGCAGCCGCGTGATTCCGATTGCGCACATCGCGTTGCAGGACGTGGAATCGGCGCTGGCCGAGCTCAAGCGATGCATCAAGCTCGGCTTCAAGGGAATCTTCCTCGCGCCGGAAAATGTCGGCGGCCGGCGCTTCTCGCATCCTGACTTCGATCCGATCTGGCGCGAGTGCGAGGAAGCGGGTATCCCGGCCTGCCTGCATGTGATCGTGCGCTTCAACCGCGCGCCGGGAATCATCGGGCAGTTCTACCAGCCCGGCGAGTTCCGCACTGTCTTCGGATTCGCGCTCGGCGGATTCGCGCAGGTGGTGCCGGCCGCGATGACGATGGTGGCCGACGGCTTGTTCGATCGTTTCCCGCGCCTCAAGGTCTTGTGCGTCGAGGCGGGATGCGGATGGGCGCCCTACATCATGGATCGGATGGATCAGAAGTATGAATTGCTCGGCTGGACCTATCCGACCAGGTTGAAGCCGTCGGATTATTTTAGGCGCAACATCTGGGTGGTCGCGGAACCGGAGGAGCGCACGATTGGCGCGGTGATGGATCTGCTGGGCGAGGATCGCGTGCTGTGGGGATCGGATTTTCCGCACGTCGATTCCAACCTCGAGGCGCCGCAGCAGATTCGACATTCAATCTCGAATTTGAGTGAGTCGCGGCAACGCAAACTGCTCGGCGAGAACGCGCGAATCGTGTTCCCGGCCTAGCTCATGAAATCTAAAGGAAAGTGGTGCCAACGCGATGCCGAGTGACAAGGCCAAGGCCAACAAGGCTCTGACGGCGACCTGCGTCGCGTGCAACAAGCCGGTCTCGACCGAGAGCGCCGTCGCGCTGACCGGTATCGAGGACGGTCATCGCAAGCAGTACACAGTGTGCAACAAGTGCGCGAACGGCGGATGGCGTCCGCCGGGTTTCGTCGGGATGCTGTCGTTCCGCCGCGAGTGAGGTTGCGCGATCTCGATCAGAGCAGAGACGCTTGGACGGGCTCCGTAAGCTTGCGATCGACGCCGGAGAGTTTTTCGATTCGAAGTTTGACCTCGTTGCCACAAGCGGCAAAGAAGTCTTTCCATTCGGATTCGTTCTTCAGTTCCCGGAACCGCCCTTTCGGAGCTTCGAAAACGACCACGTTTTTGTCTTGCTTGATCAAGCGCAAGACGTTCATCAGGGTTCCAGCGCTCTCTCCGTCCCAGACCATCAGGCCGAACGAAGCTTCCTCCGACATTCGGACATCCTTAGTCGCATAGAAATTAAAATCACGCCGACTTGAATTGACTGCCACCTGCCGGGTCGGCCAATCGCCAACATTGTTGCGACAACGAGTGCCGGAGCAGAAAACTTCGACCTCACGATAATTCTTTCCGTGCAGATACAATTGGACAGATTTGTCCACACCCGGCGCGTCGCCGATAACAACGGGCATCCTTCTCGCCACCATCTCGTCGAGCCTTTGCAGGACTTCAACACTCAGCTTCGAGACTTTACGGGATCCGGCGATAAATACTTTTGTCATCTGAGACTTCGAGTTCGCGTTAACGTTAGCGCCAGCACGTCGTTCGCGCCAGCTTGATCGTACAAGAGGCTGGTTACGGCGTTCAATGTGGCGCCCGACCTGTAGAGATCGTCGAACAGCAATACATTTTTGTTTTTGGCTATCGAGAGATCAACGTCAAATGCTCCATCGAGCAAACGGAGTCGTTCGCCGAAGTCGAAGATATTCTTCAGCTGCGACGTTTCGCGAACCTTCCAGACGCAGTCTTCCGAAATGGGAACCCCGACTCGTTCCGCAATTGCGCGGGCGAGCAGGATTACCGGTTGTTCTTTTCGAGGAGTCGATGGAGGGACCGGAACGATAAGGTCCACCTTCGGCAGATAAGATTCGGCGAAAGTTCCAACGACCTCGGCAATCTCCGGAATCACGCTTTTGTTTCGACGAAATTTGAGTCGGTAGAGCAGCTCGCCAAGTTCGGAACGCTTGCTGTCGAACCTCGGGTGCCCATATTCGTCGTGTCCGACCAGCTCGCTATTCGTTGTATGCGCATCGAGCGCAAATCCGTTGCTCCAACGGCCCGCGATCCTGGTCGGGTTGATTTCCACGATCAGAGTTCCTAAGAACTCGTGAGATTCGTTCCGAACGCGAAATTCTGTTTTCGAGCGCTCAGACCTTGTACAGGCGTTTGGCTTCGGCGCGGAGTTCGGAGCGGAAGTCCGGGTGCGCGATCGCGACCAGCTCGTCGATTCGCTGGCGGATCGACTTGCCCTTGAGCGTTGCGATGCCGTATTCCGTGACCACGTGATGGACGAAGCCGCGCGGCGACGTCACCACGCTGCCCGCGTCGAGCACCGGCATGATGCGCGAGACGCGCTTGCCCTGCACCATCGAGCTCGACGGCACGACGATCACCGTTTTGCCGCCTGCGAGGCACGCGGCGACGACGAATGCGGTCTGGCCGCCGGTGCCGGTGTACATCAGCGGTCCGATCGATTCACCGTTGGTCTGCCCGGTCAAATCAACCGCCATCGCGTTGTTGACCGAGATAAGCCCCTCTTCCTGCGCGACGAAACGGATGTCGTCGGTGGTGTTGAAGTCGTAGAGCGCGAAGGCGGGATTGCCATCGACGTAGTCCAGCTCTTCGCGCGGGGTCAGCGGAGCGAAGCCGGCGCCCACCACGAGTCCCGGAAATAGTTTCTTGTGCTTGCCGGTCAGGACGCCCGCTTCGACCAGCGGCGCGGTGTGGAGCGGAATGATCTCGGTCTGCATCCCCAGTTCGTGATGATTGAGAAGATGCTTGCATAGCATCCCGGACATCGAGCCGACGCCGATTTGCAGCGTCGCGCGGTCGGGGATGAGCTCCTGCGCGACCGTCTGGCAGACCGTCGCGATATTTCGCGCTTCCGCTTCGCCGGGCTGCGGCAGGTTGATTTCCGGCAGCTCGACGGTGCGCTCGACGAAATAGTTTATTTCCGAAATATGGATCGAGTTGTCGCCGCCGACGCGGATCGAATTCTTGTCAATCTCGGCGATCACAAGATTGGCGTTGCGCGCGAGCAGCTTCGACATGATCTGCGCTTCGCCGAAATTGCAGTAGCCGTGCTCGTCGGGCGGCGATACGGTCATCAGGTACACGTTGAAGTTGTCGAGCGCGGGCGGCAGGTGTCCCGCGCGGTAGTACACAATCGGCGTGAAATCGGCGGCGCCGCGATGGTAAATCGCGCGGTCGTAGGGCGACAGGTACATCGACTCGAGCCGGAAGCGCTCGCCGAGCCCCGGCAAATCCCAGTTCATCACGGCCGCGCCGTGATTGACGACGACATTTTCCAGTTCCATCAGGCGCCCCGCGAGCGCGGGGCACAGCTCGAACGGAGTCTGCTGCGCGATCGACAGACAGACGCGGTCGCCCGACTTGATCTGCGCTACCGCCTCGTCCGCGGGAACCAGCTTGGCGCCCAGTTGTGCGCGCCAATCGTGTCCGTTCATGCGGCCGCGATTTTGACTCGGTGCGGTAGCCATCTCAGGCGGCGGCCGCCAGCGTGGTGTTGATTCCCATCTCGCGCATGAAGGCCGAGGTGCGATCGTTCAGCAGTCCGACCTTCTGCATGTTGCTGACGACGGTCTGATGCATCTCGCGGCGGAACAGTTTGCGGAACAGCGCGTACTCGCTGCCGAGCGCGATCTCCTTGCGCGCCTGGCGCACGGCCTCGATATCCGCCGCGCTCATGCCCATCGCTTCGTAGGCCTCGCGCGGAAACTGTCCGGTCATCACGAGAATCAAAGCCTCGCGGGTGAAGTCCTCGAGCTCGTGCAGATCGCCGGCGCTGAGCCCGCGAATCTCGTCGGGCAGGCTGAGGATCGAAAAACCCATGTGGCGCGATTCGTCGGCCAGGATTCGCTTGCAGATGTTGCGCAGCAGCGGATCCTTCGCCGTCTCCATCAGCATCCGGAACAGCGATACGGCAAAGGTCTCGGCCAGAAGTTGCAAGCCGACGGTTTTGATGAACCATTTGCCGTTGCCGAGGATGTAGTCGAAGAGCCGCTTGATATTGCCGGTCATCGGATAAATTCTGCCGTCGCACTTTTCGAGCAGGTAGCGGCTCAGCACTTCGGCGTGGCGCGCTTCGTCAACCACCTGCGTCGCCTGGAAGAACTTCGCGTCGTTGCCCGGCACCATATCGACCAGTTGGCTGCACGCGAGCATCGCGCCTTCCTCGCCGTGGAGCAGTTGTGAAAGGCGCCAGCATGAAAATTCCACGTTGAGGCGCTGGAACTCGCGCGGGTCGAGCCGATCGAGCGTAGGAGTGCCATGACCATCGACCAGCTCGTCGGCGAAGATGCCGCGTTCGAGGTCAACGTTGGTCGTCCAATCGACGTCGGTGGACGCGTTCCACTGGTCGCGCTTGGCGTTTTCGTAGAGGCGGCGCAGATCGGGGGCCTCGACCGCGTAGTAACGCTGAAAGGTGGTGTCGAATGAAGTCGAGATTCGGTGTGCGATCGAATTCGATGGCATAACGGCGCTCCTGCGCTTGATCAAGAAAATCTAACTCACCGTAGCAAATTCCGTAATGATCGGAAAATCGGCGGGGGCGCACGCAAAACTCAGTGCAAGCCACCCGACGCGCTGATTCTCTCGCCCGTCAGCCACGCCGCGTCGTCCGATGCGAGGAACACCACTACGGGAGCGATTTCCTGCGGCAGGCCGAATCGTGCGCCTAGAGGAGTAGCCGCCGCTCCAGCGTCTCCAGCCGGGCTGCCGACGAAGCCACTGTCACGATTGCCCTCCGTGTCAACCAGACCGGGAGCGACCGTATTAACCCGGATATTCCTCGGTCCCAACTCCTTGGCGAGCGCCATCGTGATCGTATCGATAGCGCCCTTGGTCGCGGAGTAGAGGCAGGAATTTGGCACCGGGTTTGCGCTCGCGATCGAGCTGATGTTGATAATGCTGCCGCCGCTGCGGGGAATATACTTAAGTGCTTCCTGAGTCGCGAGAATCGTCCCGAGCACGTTGATGTCGAAATGGCGATGAAACTCTTTCTCGGTAATCTCCTGGAACGGACCGAACCGAAAGACGCCGGCGTTGTTCACCAGCACGTCCACCGAGCCAAAGCTCTTCTGCGTTTCCTCGAACAGGCGTTTCACATCCGCTGCATTAGAGACGTCTGCGCGAATCGCGATCGCCTTGCCACCGCTGCCGATGATTTCCGAGACGGTGCGATCCGCGCCGTCTTTGCCCGAGGAATAGTTCACCACGACCGCCGCGCCGGCCGCCGCCAAGGCTTTGGCGACCGCGGCCCCGATTCCTTTGGACGCGCCAGTAACGATTGCCGTTTTACCATTCAATTTATTCATCTCGATTTCCTCTTTACTTCGGCGGAACGCTGGCCGCCGGCAGCTGGTTCAACCTTTCGGACATTTCGTTGCTCTTTCGTCGTTAACTCCTTTCGGACTAGCTGAAGCAGGTATTCGGCGACGCGGCTTCGACCGATCGTGCGGGGAGTGCCGCGAAGAATCCGCATAGCTCATCGGCCGAGGCGCCGTGCTCTGGATCAAATTCGATCGTGCGGTCGATGTCGCCGGACGCGTTCCGAAGGTCGCACTCGGCATTTTCGATAGAGCCGACGCAGGGCACACCCCGCAGCAGTGCTGGAAGGCCGTATCGAATGAGGTCGGGATTCGGAAGCGATCGAGACATAAATCGCTCACTCGAGGAATCTAATCCAACCTAGCAACTTCGGTACGACATGGGAAATCGGGCGGAGGCGGAAGCACCCGCGACCAGCTCAACCTTGACTGCGCAGGAGCAAACATCGATGCTCATCTGTCGCGGAGAGGTTCGGGAGTTTGGTTTAACCGGCCTGACTCGAAATCAGGTGAGCCTAACGGCTCCGGGGGTTCGAATCCCTCCCTCTCCGCCACCGAGTCCTCGCTTTCAGATATTCTCCGCGAAGTTGGCTCGAATCGCCGCATTCCGCGCCCAATTTGCACCTCTCGCGGCACCAGAGACCGGGGATTCCGACCCGCACTGTGAGTATTTCAGCATTTAATCTCTGTTTCGATTTTTGCTGGTGCCGCGAGAGACACATCATGAATTATTGGTTCTTTCGCCGGTGGACGAGAGTTGAGGTGCCACGCGCATCGGCCGCTGTGCCACGCAGCGGCGGCCACCTTTGCCAGCAATCGGCCCGCGTGGAGGGCTTAAGCCCACCGAGCGCCTTTTCCTGGATGCGATAGGCTAGGGCGCGCATCAGTCAGATAGCGGACAGATCGCGGCCGATGCGTCGCGGCGGTTCGGTGCCGTAGAGCGCCCGCCAGCGTTCCTTGAGATCGGCAGGAGTAGCCTGTCGTAGCGCCGCGATTTCGTGCGCCAGATCCGAATTAGTTGAAGATACTTAGTGCTTCATGTGACGCCCGCCTCCAGCGCGCGCAGTCACACAGATCGCTCTGGTTCGCCTCCGAAGCCAATCAACGTGTTCACACTCCGTTCGCCGTCCTGTGTGTGGCGAATTGCTGATTCCTGGAGAAATTAGAAATTCGCCACACACAGGGCGCAGCTCGGCGGGATCCAAGTGCCGTTGTTGGACATCCCGACCAGTTCGTCGACACAATCGTAGCCGTAGTTGATGGTCGGTTGCGAGACACCGTTCATCGTGGGCTGCAGGCTGATTCGTCGTCCATTTCAAATCGTAGCTGAAGAGGCGCTGATTGGATTTAGCCCCCTTTTTTCAGTCAGCACGGGGCTAACATATCCAGTTCTTCTTCAGTTACCAATCCGCGCAAGCCTGTCACCGCTATCGCGCTCGGTAGAGCGGATCGGCGGATGGCTTGTCTCAGAGAACCACACCAGCCGCGGTTTCCTCAACTTATCGCCGTCCCATTCCGGTGCGCTCAGTCGAAAAGAGGATTTGTGCCGGGATTTTTCACGCCTCAGTTGATGAAGCGTCGCAAATCAAGGAATACGCTTCCGCGCCCGAGCGCTAGCGGAATTGTGCGCGCCGTACACGCGATGTTCATCGGTGGAGAGAAAGATGAAGACGTTTCTTATGGCGATGACATTCGTCGCGACTTTGACGATTTTAGGTATCCATCCGGTTTTCGCTCAGATCGACAGCGGCTATTCCGCGGAAACTTTCGGTGACCGCGAGAGTACGCCCGTGGTTCCCGATCTCGGTGAATCGTGGGACGTTGGCCTGGACTCAAGCGGTGATCCCGCTCTCGCCGCCGCGCCAGGGGAGCCGATGAGCTCCGAGCCAGCACCGATCTTTGGGGGCTACACGCCAGTGCGTCCAGTGAATCCTACCGAACCCTGGATGGAGCCGCCCGAGAGTCGCTTCGCCCAGCCATTCGTGAATCCGGCATTTTCGGCAGCCGGCCAAATGGGAGAACTGCCGCCCGTAGGTATGCTTCACGGCGGATTCTATCGGCCTGTTCGTTGAAATCTCCAAAACTGTGGTTTCGCTGTGAGATCGCATAGCTGGCGAATTGTGCGCCGACTTTTCACGCCTTTTGAGCCGGAGGTTGACGAAGATGAAATCGAAATTAGCCACGAATTACCGGCACTTCGCGATGGTTACGCCTCACGAAACGAAGAGCGTTCATCCGCGCGCGATTCCTTACGGTTCGTACTCTGAGTACGTCGCCATTGAGACGATGGTGCTGATTGGACTGTCGGTGTTCACCGCGATGACCGTTTCGGTGCTGTTCGCTTTCTCAATCATCTAGGGATTCTTTGCGAATTTACTATCGAGGTTATCAGAACAATGATTTCTCAAAATACTACAATCGGATTCATCGGGCTCGGCGCCATGGGAAATCTGATGGCGCGCAGGCTCCTCAACAGCGGTTTCAAGCTCTTTGCCTACGACCACACAATTCTTAAGACGGCGCAGATCGCCGCCAGTGGAGCGATAATTGCGCCAAGTCTTCGCCAGCTCGCGAGGAAATCAGAAGTCATCATCTCGTGCCTGCCAAATGACGAGGCAGTCCTGAGCGTCTATCAGGGTCCGGAGGGAGTTATTGCCTGCGCAAACCCCGGAAGCATCGTGATCGAGATGAGCACGATCTCGCCGGACACGTCGCGAGTGCTCCATCGGATGGGAAAGGAGCGCGGGCTCGAAGTTCTCGACGTCGCCATTTCGGGCTCCACGCCCGCCGCGGAACAGGGCGCCTTGACGTTGCTCGGCGGCGGCGACGCGAGCGTATTCGAGGCATGCGAGCCAATCTTCGCCACGGTGGCGAAGCAGTACTTCCATCTGGGGCCGAGCGGCTCCGGGACCACGATGAAGCTGGTGGTCAACGCCTTGCTCGGTGTGAACATGCAGGCGATCGCTGAGGCGGTCGCGTTCGGGGAAAAGGCGGGCCTCAATCGCGAACTTCTGTTGGAAGTGCTCGCCAAGACGGCGGTGGTCGCGCCTGCGCACCAGAACAAACTTCTTCGCGCCGAGCACGACGACTATTCGCCACAATTCCCGCTCAGGCTCATGAACAAGGACTTCGGATTGATTCTTGAGAAGGCGACCGAACTCGGCGCGCCGATGCCGTTGGCCGCATCCGCGCACCAGATCTTTGCCACGAGGGCCGCGGTGAATGGCGACGAGGATTTCTCGAGCGTGATCAATGAGATGGAGCGACTCGCACGGGTCCATGGAAATTCCCAGCCGGCCACTCTGACTTCGCGACTTAAGGCGGTCGCGGCCTCGCGCTGAGCGACTGAGGGCGTCGAGGGAGGCTCGTCAGCCATGATGTGGATCGTTCGAATGGCGCTGCGGCGTCCGCTCTCGGTGGCGGTCATGGCGCTGCTGATGCTGGTGATGGGTGTCCTGTCCTTCACGATGATGAACGTGGACATCTTTCCAGCGATCAATCTGCCGGTGGTGATGGTGGTGTGGAGCTACCCGGGGCTCAACGCCGTCGACATGGAGCGCCGGCTCACGATCATCAGCGAGCGCGCCTATTCCACGACGGTCGATGGAATCGAGCATATCGAGTCGGAGTCGATGCTCGGGATCGGCATTCTCAAGGTTTATTTCCAGCCGGGCACGGACATCGGCGCCGCGATTGCGCAAATCAACGCGGTCTCGGAGACGATCTTGCGCCAGGCGCCGCTCGGCACTACGGCGCCGAATATTATTTCCTACAACGCCGCGAACGTTCCGGTCGCTCAGCTCAACATCTACAGCGATACACTCTCGCAGCAGCAGCTCTTTGACTACGGTCTGAATTTCATTCGCCTGGAGCTTTTCACGATACCCGGATTTTCGTCGCCGGCACCGATCGGCGGCGTTCAGCGGGCGATCGTGGTCAATCTCGATCCCAAGCAGCTCTATGCCAACGGCTTGTCGCCGGTGGATATCGGCAATGCTCTTGCGACGACCAACGTCGTGATCCCCTCGGGCACGGCCCGCATGGGCAACTACGAGTACGACGTTGATCTGAACATGAATCCGACCAAGGTGTCCGAGTTCAACCAGCTGCCGGTGAAAGTAACCAACGGCATCCCGGTCTTTCTCGGCGATGTTGCACCGGTCAGCGATACGCATCAGCCGCAGAATAACGTCGTGCGTATCGATGGACGTCCCGCAACCTTCTTACTGGTGATCAAGCACGCCGCCGCGTCGACGTTGAGCGTGGTCGATGCGGTGCGGGCGCGCATCCCGGACATCCTGGCGGTGGCGCCCAAGGGGCTGAATGTAGCGCTGACCTTCGACCAGTCCGCCTTTGTTCGCGCGTCGCTGTGGGAAGTCGTGCGCGAGGCGGGAATCGCGGCGCTGCTGGTGGCGTTGATGGTGCTGATATTCATCGGTTCTCCCGCCAGCATGCTGATAGTGATCGCTTCGATCCCGCTCTCGATCCTCACCTCCGTCGCATGCCTTCATCTTGCCGGTCAGACGATCAACACGATGACGCTTGGCGGAATTGCGCTCGCAGTCGGGATGCTGGTCGATGACGCGACGGTCGAAGTCGAGAACATCCATCGCAACCACGCGATGAACAAGCCGTTGCTGGTGGCAATTCTCGATGGTGCGCATCAGATCGCCACGCCGACGTTCATCGGCACGCTTTCCATCTGCATCGTGTTTTTTCCGGTCGTGCTGCTGACCGGAGTCGCCCGGTTTCTTTTCACTCCGCTCGCGCTCGCGGTCGTGTTCGCGATGCTGACCTCGTACCTGTTGTCGCGCACGCTGGTGCCGACGCTGGCCTCTTACCTGCTGCCAGAGAAACACCAGGAGGTCCACGGCACCGGAATCTGGAGCCGGTGCCTGCAGAGATTCGAAGCCGCCTTCGAGCGCCTGCGCAAGCACTACGTGTCGGCGGTGAGCGCCTTCATTGCGCATCGCGGCCTTTCGCTGACGTGCGCCGCGCTGATGATCGTCGGAACAATCCCGCTGCTTTACGTCACCGGCGAGGATTTCTTTCCGACGGTCGACGCCGGACTCATGAAGCTTCACGTGCGCGCACCCAGCGGAACGCGGATCGAACGCACCGAAGTAATCGTCGATGATATCGAACGCTCGATCCGGCAGATAATCCCAGCCGATGAGCTACAACAGATAAGCGACGACATCGATCTGCCGCAGCCGTACGCGATCGCATTTTTCCCGAGCGACAACTTAGGCCCCCAGGACGGCGAAATCCTGATCCAGCTCAAGCCCAAGCATCATCCGACCGCGCTCTACCAGCGGCGTATCCGCAAGATGATGAGCACGAAGTATCCGAACATCGAAGGCTACTTCATGGCCGCCGATATCGTGAACGAAGTGTTGAACTTCGGCCTGCCGGCGGCGATCGATGCACAGATCAACGGCAACGATCTCCACGCTGACTACCAGATCGCAGCGCGCCTGGCCGCAAAGATGGCGCTGATTCCGGGTGTCACCGATATGCGGATTGCGGAGCCGCTCGACTACCCGGCCTACAAGGTCCACGTCGATCGCGCCAAAGCGCTCGAACTCGGGGTAACCGAGCAGCAGGTCGCATCGGCGCTGCTCTCGTCGCTCAGCGGGAACTCTCTAATCTCTCCGAACTACTGGCTCGATCCGGTCAACGGCGTCAATTACAACGTCGTGACCCAGACGCCGATTCAGATGACTGCGTCGATCGATCAGATTGCCAACACTCCGCTCACCAACGGCGCCAGCAGCGCGCCACTCAGCGACGGCACCACCAATACGCCGTATACCAACGGCATCAATAATACGCCGCTCACCAACGGCACCATTGGACCCAAGGCGCAATTTCTCGCCAACGTCGCGTCGATTCGCCATAGCGTCGATCCCGCCGTGGTCGAGCACTACTCAGTGCAGCGAGTTATCGATGTGGACTGTGGCGTCGATGGACGAGACCTTGGCAGCACCACCAGCGCGGTCCAAAAGGCGATCGACGGTCTGGGCAAACTGCCGGCCGGCACCAAGGTCATCATTCGTGGACAGAGCCAGGCGATGAACCAGTCGTTCCGGACGATGGGCTTAGGCCTGATCCTCGCGATCGTCCTGGTCTATCTGCTGATGGTTGCGAATTTTCAGTCGTGGCTCGAGCCGTTCATCATCATAATGGCCGTTCCCGGCGCTCTGGCCGGCGTGCTCTGGATACTGGTCCTGACCGGCACGACGATCAACGTCGAATCGCTGATGGGCGCGATCATGGCGGTAGGCGTCGGCGTGGCCAACGGCAACCTGCTGATCACTTTCGCTAACGAGATGCGCGAGGAAGGGATGGGACCGGTCGAGGCCGCGATTGAAGCGGGCCACGTCCGCTTCCGGCCGATAATTATGACGGCGCTGGCGATGATTCTGGGGATGCTCCCGATGGCGCTCGCGCTGGGCACTGGCTCGGAGCAGAACGCGCCGCTCGGTCGCGCCGTCATCGGCGGACTTTTCGCGGCAACCTTAATGACGCTGTTCGTGGTGCCCGCGGTCTATTCAGTCTTCAGTCGCACGTTGATCACCAAGAAGCAGCGCGACGATCGCGTACAAGCGATCTCGGAACCGGGAGCCTGACGGCAAAGGAGGCGCAGGTTATGTCATCAGAACAAAGCACCAATCAACGCAAAGCCGGACGTTGGCTCACGCTCGTCTTGTTCGCAGCGGTGTTCATCGCTTTCAGCGCTTCGGGCGGATTCGTGCTCGCCCGTCAGGACCTCCTGCAACGCCAGACGACGCAACTCGCTCATGCAATCGCGCTGGGGCCGCGTGTGCTGGTGACCCAGATTTCGGGCGGTAGTCCGACGCGAACGATCGAGGTTCCGGCGAGCATTCATGGCTACATCGAGACTCCGGTCTACGCAAAGGTCGCCGGATACATGAAGACAATCAAGGTGGACAAGGGCGATCACGTCAAGGCGGGAGAGGTCATCGCATTCATCGAATCGCCCGAGACGGACAAGGCGGTGGCGGATGCGCACTCTTACTATTGGATTCAAAACATCACTGACGTACGCAACCAGGAGCTGGTTCGCCAGCAGGTCGTTCCGCAACAAACCGCCGACCAGACGCATTCCGCGATGCTCCAGGCGAGGGCGGCGTACGAGCAGGAACTTGCGCTTCAAGGGTACGAGGTAGTGCGGGCGCCTTTCGACGGCGTCGTGACTGCGCGCTATGTCGATCCGGGCACCTTGATTCCGGAAGCAACGACCCCATCGGCGACGCCGAATATACCCATCGTCGCGCTTGCCACGCAGACGCCGCTCAGGGTCTATGCGTACGTCCCGCAGAGCCTCTCGTCGTTCATCAAGGATGGCGATCCCGCGAGCATCAGCGTCATCGATTTTCCGAATCGCAACTTCGCCGGCACTATCACGCGGCATCCCGAGGCCCTCGATCAGACCACGCGCACCATGATGGTCGAGGTCGATCTACTTAATCAGGATCGGTCGCTGCTACCTGGAATGTACGCGAACATGAAGATTACCGCGCACGTGACGTCCGCGGCACTTGTAGCGCCCGACGACGCGCTCGTATTCCGCAACGACAAAATTTATTTGCCGGTGGTGCGTGCCAATCACCTGAAATTGGTCGAAGTGACGCTCGGCCACGACAACGGTTACACGGTTGAGGTCAGCGGCGACCTCCGCAGCGGCGAACAGATCGCGGTGAACGTCGGAGAGGCAGCGCGCGACGGCGAACCGGTTCAGCCGGTGGAAAGCAATACAAGCAAATCGTGAAAGGAGTAAGTTATGGAAACCATCAGAATCCCGAATGCGAATCTTCAGTTCTCGCGAATCGGCCTGGGCACGTGGGCGATGGGCGGATGGATGTGGGGTGGCACCGACAAGCAGGAATCGATTCGCACTATCCATTCCGCAATCGATCGCGGAATCACGCTGATCGACACCGCGCCGGTGTACGGCTTTGGCACGTCGGAAGAGATTGTCGGCAAGGCGCTCGCGTCGGGCCGGCTGAGAAAGCGAGTTGTGATCGCGACCAAGGTCGGGCTCGACTGGGCCGGCGGCGAACCATTTCGCAACGCGACGCGCAATCGAATCTTTGCGGAGATCGAGGCCTCCTTAAAGCGGCTGCAGACCGACGTCATCGACATCTACCAGGTGCACTGGCCTGACCCGATGACTCCGATTGAGGAAACCGCCGACGCTATGGGTACGCTGCTCAAGCAGGGCAAAATCCGCGCGATTGGCGTCAGCAACTTCTCACCACAACAAACGGATGAATTCCGGCGGGTCGCCCCGATCCATACCGCGCAGCCGCCGTACAATCTCTTCGAGCGCGAGATCGAAAGAGAACGTCCTGCCCCACTGCGCGTGGGAACGAATTGCGGTTTTCGCCTACGGCGCGATTTGCCGCGGATTGCTCAGCGGCCGGATGAATCCAGACACCCGGTTCGAGGGCGACGATCTGCGCAGAACCGATCCCAAATTCCAGCCACCGCGATTCGCTCAGTACCTCGCGGCGGTCAGGCTGCTTGATGAATTCGCGCAGAAGAATTACGGCAAACGGGTAATCCATCTCGCGCTGCGATGGGTGCTGGATCAGCCGGGCGTGTCGGCGGCGCTGTGGGGCGCGCGCCATCCGGACCAGCTCAACCCGGTTGGCGACGTAACGGAATGGATGCTCGACGACAGCGCCCTTCGTGAGATCGATCGAATCGTCCATGACACCGTCAAGCATCCGGTGGGGCCGGAATTCATGGCGCCGCCCGCACGGCGCCAGTCGGCCGACAGGCCTCAAGGTGTGGCGCAGGGCAAACCGCAACCCGCAGCCTAAATCCGGGGTCTACTTGATTCTTTGCGCGGTCGCTTGAATTTGATCCATCCAGAACACGAGCCTGGGTGTGTATTCATGAGGCACAGAGTTGGCGCAAATGTCGTTGGCAAGGCGCGTCAGACGGGCGAGCACAATTCGCTGCGACTCGGTGCGCCCGAACCCGGGCGGCAGACTTTGAAGAAGCGCAGCCAGTACGGTCAGTACCGAAGCCAAGCTGGTCAGAATCGCGGCCAGATAGCCTTCCTCGATAACCAGCCTCGGCTGCTAGAGGAGATCCAAGCCAGATCAGAAATAGCTGCAGCGTCGAATGTTGCTCGATCAGCCGCAGAACATGCGCGTCCATCGATGTCGAGACGCGGGCCGGGCCTCGACCCAGTGCTCCGCCCGGCGAGTCCAACAGCGGCGGGCCGCTTGAAATCGGTACTGTTGGGTCCGCTTCCCGGGGAGCTGCGCTCTCGGTTGGTCCTGCAGACTCGATCCAGTCCGCGAGATCTTCGCGGTAGTCTCGCACGTTCGAGTAGCCGAGTTCATGCAACTGCGACGCGGCTTGCGCGCTGCGCTCGCAAGGCAGGTTTCCGCAGTAGACGACGATTTCGGCGGCACGATCGGGAAGAAGCTCCCGCGCGCGGCTCGCTATCTCTTCGACCGGGATGCTGATCGCGCCCGGGATGTGTGCGGACACATACGATACTTCCGGCAGCACGTCCACGATCGTAAGCGTGGGATCGCCGAGTTCGGCGCCGGAGTTCCTCGCGGGAGATCGCCGGTATGTCTGGCGCGATTGCGATAGCGATGTTGCCTTCAGAAGCCACGTTCCGCTCTGCTACTTGCGAGCAGCTTCAGCGAGCAGGGTCTGGACCATCTCGATATGCCGGGGCATCCCGATGAGCGTATAGGTCTCCAGCGCTTCATTGAGAAGCGTTCGCGCTTTCTCACGATCGCCTCGCTCGGCGCGGTCTTTCAACATCATCGCATGGAAGCGGCCGATCTCAGCTTGTTCGGGACGATCGGGAAGGAAATCGGCTTGCCGCCTCGCGACCTGAAAATGACCTTCGGCGGCTTTCCACTGATGCGCCCCGGCCGCGGCGAGTCCCGCAATAGTCTGCGTGTAGCGTGGGATCGGCCAACCTACCACTGCTCCAGTGTCGATCAACCCGCGAACGAGCGAGTAGAGATGTCCGGCTTGCGCTTGCTCTCCGAGCATGAAAAGACCCTCGACCGCCAACGCCAGCATCCACCACGATCCTCTGATATTTTCCCGGCCCGTAACAGGCAGCAACGCGCGATGCTTTTCCAGTAATGCCAATGCACCGCTGCGATCGCCGGAGTATGCCATCTGCCGAAAAAGAACTCCCTCCCCGAAGCCCTGAATTGAGCTCATTCGCGGGTCGATACGTGAGGCGAGGTGAGCATGCGACAGAGCGGTCGCCCAGTCGCCGCGAACAAAATCAAGCACACTTAGTTGTACCTCGGAAAGTACGTTCCAGAAAGGAAACTTCGCCTTCGCTTCGGACTTCGACACTTCCAGGAAGCCGGCTTCCAGTTTGGCCAGGTTAAGGTCTCTGACAAATTCGAGCCAGGTCCGGGTGCTCAAGCAAAGCGCGTTCGAATAAGCTTGCCCTATCTTGGTCGCCAGAGGCTCAAGCACCTCCGCTACTCGGACAGCCTCGTCCAGGCGCCCAAGAGTCAGCAACGCTTGATGGAGAACGCGCAGTTGCAGGGCGCGCTGCCATGGAGACGATTCCAGGCCGCCCAGCCGTTCGCTAAGCAAACCGTCTTCGGTAGCTTCTTTCAATCGGAAGAAATGCATATTGACTATCGACCGAGCGCCCAGCACCCTGGCCTCGAGCTTTGGATCGGAGAGCTTCGACGCAATCTCCAGAGCCTCTTCCAGCGCCGCACAAGCCGGCTCACGGCCTGCGGACGCCGCGCTCGCCTGCCCGAGAGCAGCGAGCAGGCGTAGCCGGTTGGCGCTCACCTCTTGGCCAAGGTAGTCCAGTCCGCGACGAGCGGTGTCGACTGCTTCTCGAAATCGGCCGACCCAGATGAAGGCATCAGTCAACTCGGCAAAGCTGCTGCCTATCATCTCCCGATCGCCGAGGCCGCTATAAATGTCGAGCTCCTCGCGAAGATGCGTCACTGCGGCATCCCAATGCTCGAGACTCAGCTCCGCCGTCGCGAGGCTCGCCAGCAGCTCAGCCTTTTCTCTCGGCTCAAACGCGCCCTGATAAGACAAGGCGGACCGAAAACTGCGCCCCGCCTCTTCGTATGCCGCAGACTCCAGTGCGCGCTTGCCCGCCAGCGTCAGGTAACGGACCAGCCTCCGTCCGTCCGCGAACGATCCGGCCTTGAGTAGATGGTCGGCGATCTCACCGGCGCGCTCGTTGATGAAACGGGGATAGGCCAGCTCGATTGCGTCCGCGACTGCGGCGTGCAGTTGTTGCTTGCGCGGAGCCGAGATTCCGGCAAGCAGCGTCTGACGCACGAGTTCATGGGCGAAGGTGAACGGCTGCTCGGGTCCTTCGGAGCTGGCGACAATTATCCCCATCTGCTGCGCTCTCTCGATGACGGTGAAGAGTTCGTCAACGTCGACCTGGCTGGCTTCTGTCAGGAGCCGGAAACTGAAACTGCGCCCGAGCACCGCCGCGGCTGCCAGCACCCGCTTTTCATCCTCGGCGAACCGCTCGAGGCGCCGCCCGATGATCAAGCGCACGTTTTCGGGAACGTCGATCTCGTCGATCTCGATGTCGGCTCGGAACTGCCCCGCCTGGTCGAATACTTTCCCTTCTTCGACCAGATGCCGATAAACCTCCTCGACGAAAAATGGATTTCCCTGGCTCTCTTCAAAGATGAGCTTCACCAGCCCTTCCGGAGCTTGCCCCTGGCTGAGAGCTCGCAACATCTGCGCGACCGCGTCCCTTGACAGACCGCCCAGCTTCAGCGGCCGAGCACCCATCCGAATCAGCTCTTCCAGAGTTCTGACCAACGCCGAATTGTGCTCAGAGTACCCGTCGCGATAAGTGCCAATGAACACTATCGGAAGCTGAGCAACTCGATTCGCCAGGTGAATCAAGAGCGCGAGCGTAGATTCGTCGGCCCAATGAAGGTCTTCTATTATGTAGAAGAACGAACGGGTTCGCGCCGCGCGCGCCAGTCCCTCGGAGATGCTCTGGAAAAGATAGCGGCGTTTCTGCGCGGGCGGCAGATCCAACGGCGGCGGAATATCCGGAAAGACTCGCCGAAGGCTCGGAACGATTTGGGCCAGTTCGGGCGCGCTGTCTCCCATCCGCCGGCGGAAATCATCAAGGCTTGCGGCCTGCGCCAGGCTGCTTTCGATAATCTCGACGAAAGGCAAATAGGGAAAAGGTTCGTCTCTCTCGTAACAATGTCCAACCATGCATCGATAGCCGACTCGCGATGCGTACTCCGCCATCTCCATCGCGAGACGACTCTTCCCGACGCCCGGTCCGCCTCCGAGCATCAGCAACGAGCCGTGACCGCCGAGCCCTCGATCGATTGCGGAGCGAATCGCACTGCGTTCCGATTCCCGCCCCACAAAGGCGGTCCGTTCCGCGAGCGAGAACGGCGATACTTCCAGCACCGTCGCCGGAGCCCTTAGGCGGTTTGTTTGCTCCGGAGCGGGAGCTTTGCTTGAGGCCGGTTGCTCGGGCTCCTCAGAATCCAGGTTCGTGGCTGCAAAATTCCACTCGATCGGGAAATCGGGATCGGGTTGATAAGAACAGAAGGTTCCTGTCTTGATGCATCGCGACAGGATCTCACCGAGCGCCGCATCGCTTTCCGCGATTCTTTCCAGCACCGCCTTGATTGTTTTGTTGATGCTCTGTCGCGCTCGCTCAGAAGCTGAGGCCGCTTTGCGATTCCGTCCGCCGAGTCCCACCGCGCGCGACAGTTCTCTCGTCAGCGCATCGATCTCTTGCTCAGCCCGCTCGGCGCGCTCGGCATTGCCGATCTCCTTAGCTTCTTCCAGCTCTTCGCGCAGCTCGGAAAGCCTGCGCCGATATGCCCCCTTGGCCTGTTCGTCGAGCATCTCGCCCGCATCGCCCAGCCCCGCGATACGGATTCCTGCCTTTCCCAGAGCTTCGTCTCCGCGAGGCAGGCCACGCACCGATTCATTGGTTTCGTCTTTGTCGCGCTGGCCTCCGATCCCGCCAACCAGATCGAGCACATGGAACTCGACCGCGGGATGATGAATCAGATGGGCAAGGTAGCCGAGGCCCTTGGTGTCTTTCAGGCGAAACGATTTCCCGCCGTATCCTACCGTCCAGTACTCGCCCTCTTCGCGGAAGATCCCCGGATGCGCAGAACGCACAGCCGGCCTTGAGTCGCCGCTGCCTGCCGAGCCAAATCGAGCACTCCGCGTGTCAGGTGCCATTTGGAATTTCTCTAGGCCGTTCGGGCCATTTTTCCGGTGAAGCGCGCTCGATAAATCGTACCACCGACGCCAACCTTAGCACCAACTCCGGTTGTGCGGTCATTTTTCACGCCTTAGATGCTGACGGCAATCAGGCAGAGAAAAATTGATGGATTCCAGAAAGACTCTGACTACCGACCGCGGCGCCGCGGTCATTTCACCGAAGTTGAACAGGCGGCCTTCAATTTCCGAGCACTTGGTGCCCGGCCTCGGTTCCTCCCCCGACGAGATGTTGCGAGGCCGCCTGTTCTTCTCCGGCGACACTCATCGCTGCGGCTGTTCGCGCATCTTCCGCGCCGATTCTGACCATGGTGAGCGAGTTGGGAGGGTGCCGGCAAAACGCCGGATCTCGCGTCGAGCAACTTTCGTGAAATCAAACAAAAGGAGAACGGAGCGATGAAAAGCAATACCGCTACTAAAATGAAACACCTCTCGGAAACGCCAAGCGATCTCACCGGTGACGCGGTGGTCGAGATATCGGGCGCGCTCCGGAATTTGCTGGCCGACGTATTCACGCTCTATGTGAAGACAAAAAACTTCCACTGGCACATGAGCGGGAAGCATTTTCGCGACTACCACCTGCTGCTCGACGAACAGGCGACCCAGATCTTTGCGATGACCGACTATATCGCCGAGCGCTCGCGCAAAATCGGCGGGACTACGATCCACTCCATCGGGGAGATCGCAGAGCATCAACGCTTGAAAGACAACAACGCAGAATTCGTCGCGCCCGTGGACATGCTGGCCGAGCTTTGCGCCGACAATCAGCAGCTGACCCGAGAGTTGCGATCCGCCCATAAGCTTTGCAACGAGCACCAAGACGTCGCCACCGCCAGCCTGATCGAGAACTGGATCGATGAGACCGAGCGTCGAACCTGGTTCTTGTCGGAGATAGTGGCCGAGCGCTAGCAGATGTCATCGTGGCGATGAGTCCGATGACAGGCTCTGACCATGGCGCCGTGGCGGATCGGGTACCCGAAGCGATTGAGGTAAAGATAAGCGCCATCCCCAAGGTTGCCACCGGGGTTCCCGCGATACTTCATTCGCTCGCCTACGGGTTGAGCGAGATGGGACCGATCCGGATGGCGCGCGCGTGGCTCGCGGTAAATCAGAAGACCGGCTTCGATTGTCCGAGCTGTGCATGGGCGGATCCCGACGGCAACCGGCATCCGCTCGAGTTCTGCGAGAACGGCGCCAAGGCGATGGCCGACGAGGCCACCACGGCGCGCGTTACGCCGGAATTCTTCGCCCAATACAGCATCGCGGAGTTGAGCGAGAAGTCCGACCACTGGCTCAATCGCCAGGGCCGACTGACCCATCCGATGATTCTGCGTCCGGGCGACACCCACTACCAGCCAATCTCATGGGACGACGCGTTCAATACTGTCGCCAAGGAGCTGAACCAGCTCGGGTCGCCCGATGAAGCGGTGTTTTACACTTCGGGCAAGGCGACCAACGAGGCGGCCTTCGCCTACCAGCTATTCGCGCGGCTCTACGGAACTAACAATCTGCCCGATTGCTCGAACATGTGCCACGAATCGAGCGGCTGGGGGCTGAACCAGACTTTGGGCGTCGGCAAGAGCACGGTCACGCTGAGCGATCTCGAACACGCCGACCTTATTTTCTCGATCGGGCAGAATCCCGGCACCAATCATCCGCGGATGCTGACCTCGTTGCTTGCCGCGAAGCGAAACGGCGCGACCATAATCGACGTCAACCCGCTGCCGGAAGTGGGGCTGTTGCGCTTCAAGCATCCGCAGGAACCGATGCATCTGTTGGGCGATGGTACCCGGCTTTCGGATCGCCTGGTTCAGGTTCGCATCAACGGCGACGTGGCGCTTCTGAAGGGAGTAATCAAAGCGGTGCTCGAAGCCGAAGATCGTTCGCCAGGTGCGGTGCTGGATTGGGATTTCATTCGCGAGCACACCAGCGGCTTCGAGGAATTTCGCGAGCACGTGAAAGCCGTCGAGTGGCCTGAGATCGAGGAACAAAGTGGCATCGCTCGGGAACGGATTACCGAGATCGGAGAATTCGCAGCGAAGGCGCGCGGTACGGTTATCTGCTGGGCGATGGGATTGACCCAGCATCGAAACGGAGTCGAGAACATCCGCGAACTCGTCAACCTGCTCCTGCTCCGCGGCAATATAGGAAAAGCAAACGCGGGAGTCCTGTGCGTGCGCGGACATAGTAATGTGCAGGGCGACAGGACCATGGGCATCTGGGAACAGATGGATGAAGGATTTCTCAATCGCTTGGGAACGGAATTCAAGTTCGAGCCTCCGCGCCGCAAAGGCTACGACACCGTCGAAACCATTCGTGCGATGGATGCCGGCAAGATCAAAACGTTCATCAGTCTCGGCGGCAACTTTCTTTCCGCGGCTCCTGACACCGACGTGGTCGCGCGCGCGGTTGCCAAGTGCAGGCTGACGGCCTTCATTTCGACCAAGCTGAATCGAGGTCACCTGGTTACGGGAGCGACGTCGGTGATTCTGCCGTGCCTCGGACGCACCGAAGTCGATGTGCAACCCTCGGGGCGGCAGTTCACGACGGTGGAAGATACGCTGGGAGTAGTCAGTTCGTCGCGCGGCGTCCTTAAGCCAGCGTCGGAACATCTCAGAAGCGAGGTTGCCATTATCGCCGGCATCGCCGCGGCAACTATAGGGGGCAAGGGCGACGTGGACTGGATGAATTTGCTCGACTACGACCGGATTCGCGATCACGCCTCAAGAGTTGTGGCCGGCTTTGGAAAGTTCAATCAACGCGCGCGCAGGCCAGATGGCTTTTACGCTCCGGTGGCGGCGAAACAGCGGCACTTCGACACCGCCACGGGCAAGGCGAACTTTACCGTCAATCCAATTCGGCCGATTCACCTCGCGGCCGATCAATACCTGATGATGACGATTCGCTCGCACGACCAATTCAACACCACAATTTACGGTCTTGACGATCGGTACCGGGGAGTCCACGGAGGCCGCCGCGTGATTTTCATGAATCGCGACGACATTGCCCAGGCGGGACTCAAAGACCGGCAACTCGTCGATCTGACCAGTCACTTCGAGGGCGAGCGGCGAACAATTCGCGACTTCAGCGTGATTTCCTACGACATCCCGCGGCGATGCACCGCGACCTACTACCCGGAGACGAATCCGCTGGTCGCGCTGGGCAGCGTTGCAGAGATCAGCAATACACCGGCGTCAAAGTCCGTTGTGATCACAATCGAGCCGGCATCTCCAGTTCGTGACTTCTCCGGGGCGAACAGTCTACCCGGAGCTGCGCCATACCGACGACGAATCTGAGCGTCGAAGATGATTCTCGTCCGGGATAGCGGGGTGCGTTAGTGCGAATCGGGCGATTATTGATGTTCTCGGCGATTCTTCTCTTGGCGCTCGATGCTTCGCTGATTTCAGCAGCTCAAACGTCACCGGACGCTGGTAAGGAGCCGCCGCTCTCTGGAGCCGGGTCGCTGGGTATGCCCAGGTCTCTCGACCAGATTGGCGTTCCGATCACTGCAACGCGCGCCGCGATACCGGCCGATAACCCGCAGACGCCCGCCAAGATTGAACTGGGCAAGAAACTTTTCTTCGACGGCCGATTGTCCGGCGACGGCAGCGTCGCGTGCAGCACCTGTCACGATCCCGCTCACGCGTTCACGGACGGCAGGGCGGTGTCGATTGGAATCAAAGGCCGCGCCGGCCAGCGTAACGCACCTACCGTTCTGAATGCGTTGTACAACAAGGCGCAGTTCTGGGACGGTCGCGCGAAAACGCTCGAGGATCAGGCGGCGTTTCCGATCGTCAACCCGGTGGAGATGGGTCAGCCCAGCCTGGATGCGGCTGTCGCCCGGCTCTCGAGCATCCCGGATTACGATCGGCGCTTCCGCGGCGTCTTCGGACGACCGCCGAACCCGACTGACCTTTCGCGCGCGATCGCTTCATATGAGCGAACGCTGATTTCGTTTGATTCTCCTTTCGACTATTTCATCGCAGGCGACAAAAGCGCCATCGATGAAAGCGCAAAGCGAGGATGGGAGCTCTTCAACACGCGTGCGCGGTGCAACAAATGCCACGCGCTCAGTGAGCAAACGCGCGATCCGACGTACTTCATGGACCAGGACTTTCACAACATTGGCGTCGGCATCATTCGGCACAATGTTGTTGCGTTGGCGGTCGAGGCGGAACCGATCGTCGATTCCCAAAACGCCACAGCCGTGGACAATGCGGCCATTCAAACCGAAATGTCCGTCCTTGGCCGTTACCTCGTCACAAAGAAGGCGGATGATATCGCCTCCTTCAAGACTCCGAACCTGCGCAACGTACTGATTACTGCGCCGTACTTTCACGACGGCTCGCAAGCGACGCTGTGGGACGTTGTCGATCACTACAACAAGAGCGACGGCATCGATAATCCGTTCCTGGACGGGGACATCCAACCGCTCGCTCTCTCTGAAGGGGATATCGACGACTTGGTTGCTTTCATGGCATCGTTGACGAGCGCGGACTACAAGGAACCGGGCGACAAGGAATTGGCGCGTCAGCGCGCCATAGCTCGGACCTATCGACCTCAGCGTGACACTGCGAGAGCATTCGGGCCGAAACTGCCGCTGCCTAAGCGCCCCGATGTTCTGAGCAGTACCTCCGAAACAAAATGAATCGCTGTGGCTCCTAAATCCCGGCTCGTTTCGAGTCGCTGAGTTAGATGTGGCCGGCTCGCAGAGACCGGTGCCGAGGCGGCATGATCGAATGAAACATCAACCCCGCCACACACGAGCCGCGTGCCGAGTCTCATCTGGACGACGCCCGCAATGCCGAAAGGAAAGGCAATATCGTTCAACTCTCGATCATTTCCACGGCAGCCGTTGGCCAAGAGCATGCGTGAGACCCTCGATATCCTTGGCCGAGTATACATGCCGAGGCGGCGTCTCGAATGTTTCATACGGACGAAGGCGCAACACCACCCGCTTCTCGACGACTGCACCTTCGCGAACTTGTCCACGAACCGACGGAGGCATCGGCTGGCCCGCCATCACTCCGGCAATTCTCATCATCAGATCCGTCGCTGCCTCGACGTCAGTCTCCACTGACGCGTCGCAATATACCTGCAAGTAGGTCGGTGGCCATTTCTCATCGAGCACGCAAAGTGAGACCTTGGGATTTCTCCTGACCGCCTTCGCCTTTCCGCGCTCAGCCATCGTCGAGACCAAAATGTCGTCCCCGTCCATCACATAGTAGACGATCGTCATCGATGGACCATCGTGCTTGCGACCATACCCAAACACGCATGTGCGATGATCGCGGACAAATTCGCGTCGTTCCTCTGCCGTCATCTTATGTTCTCCTGGTTCAAAAAATCGGTCCGCTAAGTTTCCTGGCGTGCTTCAAGCAGAAGCTGGCGAGGTGTTTCAAACGAAGCGCATTGCCTAACACGCTGTTTGGGCAGCGCTGTTCATGCACTTTCGGTCTCGAATGGAAATCCGGTTCAAATCTAGACCTGTGTGTGGCGAATTACCAATTTCCCTGATCCGCCCTGTAAATTCCCTGATCCGCAGAAATAATTCCGCGGGAGGACCAAGGACGCCGGCGCGCCGGAGTGAGCTGCGCACGGGTTCGTGATTCGCTTCCTGGACTACTTCGCTGATCGGCTTTGCGATGAAGGCAGGCTATCTCTGTGCGTTCGAATCCACCATCGAATTCGTACGGATCAAGATTTGAGGAGGGACAGCCAGCTCAGCGTACCAATCGCCGGGAACAGATGAGTCGACGGCTCCGAAACTTCTCACTCGCTTCTGCATCTAAAGTATTGCGATCAGTATCGGCGCCCTGCTGCGGACGCGGAAGGAGAATCGTTTCAATGACCATCGAACGTCGTCGGAGTACTTCTTTTGCAGTTCTCTTAGCTGTTATCGGATTAATTGTGGGAATTGCGGGCTCCACATCTGCCGGCTCCGACTCTCCCGTGCCTGCGGTGAACGCAAAGGAAGGAATCGGTCTCAAGGGCTACGATCCTGTCGCGTACTTCATTACTGGAGCGCCGACTAAGGGCTCTGAGCAGTACAGCTTCGCTTGGAAAGGCGTTACATATCGATTGGCTTCCGCGGGAAATCTCGAGAAGTTCAAGGCCAACCCTGAGAAGTATCTTCCGCAGTACGGCGGTTATTGCGCGTACGCAATGTCGCTCGACCGCATCGCTGACATCGATCCTTCACGATGGGCGATAGCCAACGGAAAACTCTACCTGAACAATGGTTTCGTCGCCGAAAAACTTTGGTCACTCAACAAGAACGGGAACATCGAGTCCGCCGATCGCAACTGGCCTCAGTATCCAAAGAAGGCGGTTGGCGAGTAACCGTCGATGGATTCCACCAGCGAAAGCCCGGGCGTCGACAGCGATCCGGTAAGGCATGAACTTCCATTAAGTAGGGACATCGCTTCCGAGTTCCCCGCTCAATTCTGGCAAGACACGCGGAAGTTGAAGGTTCTTGGCATGGGCACAGCGTTGCCGGGTCGGCCCGTAACGACAGCTGAGCTTCTGAAGCTGATCGAAGATCGTTTCGGTATTGTCGTGTCGCGTCGGGGAGCAGCGTTGGCTAGTCGGCTGAACATCGCGAAGCGATACATATGCCGTGACTTTGAATCCCGCCACGAGGCGCCGCGCCCCGGAAACTCCAACCCCGATCTCGCCGCGATCGCGTTGCGGATGGCGTTAGAAGAAGCGCAAATCAAGATCGGCGACCTCGCGTATCTCATCGGCCATACGACCAGCCCCGCCTGCCTCGTCCCGCCGAACATTGCCCTCGTCTCAGACCGCGTTGGCTTTGCCGGACCTTATATGGAACTGCGTCAAGCATGCACCGGCTTCGCGAACGCGCTAGTGGTCGCGCAGGGACTTGTCTCGACGCCCGGTGTCAGAGCTGTCGCAATTGTCGGCTCCGAGACTGGCTCCGTTTACTTCGACCCTCAGCGCGCCGGTGAAGACGTGAGCCAGCTGGTAAATCTCGTGATGATGGGCGACGGCGCTGCCGCGATCATTGTCGGTCCCGATGACTCCGGACCGGGCGCGCGTATTTCGAATAATTTCTTCGGTCAGATCGGTCTTGGCCGGCGATCCGGATTCGCACTTGCCGCCGGCGGCTCCGACCAACCTTTTGCCAAGCGAGGGTCGATCGATTTCGAGCACGACTTTGAGGCGGTTCGGGCCAGCGGTCCCGAACTGTTCTATCGTGGAGCCGAGGCCGCCCGCGCACTTGGGATCGGTGTCGAAACTGTCGATCATGTCGTACCGCATCAGGCCAATGGGCGCATGGCGGAGCTTCTAGCTCCCTTTCTCGGAATCGAGCAGTCACACGTATTCGTCAACGCCGACAGTCTTGGCAACACGGGTTCGGCCGCCATCTGGCTGGCCCTCGCCGAGCTGCGGTCCCGTCTCGATCCAGGCCGGCGCGTGCTTGCGCTAGGCGCCGAGGCGACCAAGTACATGTTCGGTGGCTTCCTTTATGTTCACGGCTGAATCCTTCTCCGACGACGTCTCTGCCTCTGCGCTGGTTGGTCAAACCCTTGTCGCGGTCCGGGACGTAACCAAGCGCTACGGTCATAGGATTGCCGTCGAGAGCCTGGACCTCAACATTTGCGCGGGCGAAGCATTTGGTTTGGTCGGCGCAAACGGCGGCGGAAAGACCACGACGCTCCGAATACTTGCCGGTATCCTCAAACCTGATCGGGGCCGCGGACATGTGCTTGGCTTGGACTTAGCGAATGAGGCCAGTGAGATTCGCAAACACATCGGCTACATGTCCCAGCGACTCTCGCTCTATACCGATCTAACCGTGTACCAGAATCTACGTTTTCGCGCTGATGTCTATGGTCTTCGAAGCCCCGGCGTCGCGGCTGCGACTGCGATGAGAGACTTTGAGCTCGAGTCTTTCGCTCGAACTCGTGTTGGACAGCTCTCAGGTGGATGGGCGCGAAGGCTGCAGTTGGCAGCTGCTCTTATTCACTCACCCAGGTTGATCTTTCTCGATGAGCCTACGGCCGGACTCGATGCTGCATCGAGGCACGAGGTCTGGCGGCGTATCGATCGCATGGCCGCTCAGGGAGCGGGTGTGATCGTGAGCTCACATGACTTGGCCGAGGCCGAGCGATGCTCGCACGCGGCACTTTTATCCGAGGGCCGGGTCGTAGCAGCCGGTACGCCCGACGAGATCGCACGAGACGCTCCCGCCGCAGCTTTTCTGCTTTCCGGCGCTGACGCCCAAAGGCTTCAAGAATCGATTGACCGCACAGCAGGAGTTATCGCGAGCTATCCGCAGGGCGCGAGCTTGCGCATCGTGGCAGATTCGGCGGCTGACGCAGCGCTTCATTCACTGGCGAGCACCCACAATCTCAAGCTGTCCCGAG
Organism: uncultured delta proteobacterium; assembly: GCA_963717005.1. Lineage (GTDB taxonomy): Bacteria > Desulfobacterota > Binatia > Binatales > Binataceae > Binatus. Next base: position 161,202 of record OY970324.1, on the reverse strand, counting down.
CCGCGATGCGACTGGAAGACGCGGTGCTTGCGTTTTCCAAACAGTCCTAGGCGGCTCGTTCAATGACTCTTACGGCGTTATGGGGCCACCTCCGACGGATGCAGGCTGTTGCCCATGTAGAGGTACTGCACCTCGTGTGGGATCCAACGACCGTTTCGCTGATCCTGCTGGTTCCTGCGATCCAAATCGTGCTCTTTGGCTACGCGATCAACCTAGATCCGAAGCAAGTGCCGATTGCAATCGCCGGAGACCACGGTCGCAAAGTTGAGAAAGTCCGTCGCACGATCGAGAACACGGGCTACTTCATGATTGTCGCGGATGGGCTTCAGCGGGGCGCGGCCGAGCGGATGGTCGCGGATGGTAAGGCGCTCGTGGGAATAGAACTCCCGCGGGATGATTTCGACGGAGAGCAACCCAGGATCGTCGTAGACGCAGTCGACCCATCGGCTGTGCGTCCAGCTCTTGCGGCGCTCGAAAACGCGTACTGGCATCAGGTCGCGGAGCTATATGCGATCGGTCCTGTTCCTTCGGTGAATGTCGAATGGCTCTACAATCCCGAGGATCGGACTTCGTGGACGATCGTGCCGGGATTGGCCGGCGTCGTCGTGATGATTAGCATGCTCATGTTAGGTGCTCTAACTCTGGTCCGCGAGCGCGAGCGTGGGAGTTGGGAGACCCTGCTTGCGACTCCGGTCGATGCGATCGACGCGCTAGTAGGCAAACTTTCTCCTTATATCGTAATCGGTACCCTTCAGGCTGCGGTCGTGGTGTACCTCGCCAGGCTGCTATTTGATTTGCCGCTCAACGGAAACATCGCAGAGCTGCTACTGGCAGTGCCTCTGTACGCGTCCGGATATCTCATTCTCGGATTTGCTTTCTCGGCGGTGGCTGAGAGCCGACTGCAGGCAATTCAGGGCGCGGTCTTCTTTTATCTGCCGTCGATGCTCCTGTCGGGTTTCATGTTTCCCTTCAATGGTATGCCGAAGTGGGCTCGCGCGATTGGCGAAGCGCTGCCGCTCACACATTTTGTAAGGGCGACGCGCTGCGTTTTCTTTAGAGGTCAATGCGGATCGGTTGTGCTGTCCGAGATGATGCCGGTAGCTGTCTTCGCGCTGATCGCCTCGATCGGCGCGCTGTTGGCCTATCGCCGCCGCATCGATTGACGCCGCAAGGCGACCATTACTTCTTGCATGCTCCGCCCGGGCTCGATCGTGATGCCATGATTGATCTTACGATCGAACCTTGCGGCGTGCTTTGATCGAATACGACTGAATCGCCTGAAGTCCTGACACCCAATTCACGCCACATCGCAGCGAGGTCGGGCGTGACTGGAGTCGTTTTCATCTTGTCGTACAACTCCATGAGGACGGGCACTCCGACAGCATCGTCTCCGGCCTTCAGAACGCGAGTTATCTGCCAGTCGTGTTGCATGTTGCCGCCCGCGCGAACAATTCCCCGCAAAGCATCCTGGAGACCATACCGATTCTTGGTGCGCTGGTGAATTTCAACATCCGCCATCAGGCAGAACAGCGCGCCGCCCCAATAGGTGCGGCCCCAGGTGTGAGTGTTGTCCAGGCCTCGATCGCCGGGGCCCGGCAAACCCTTCGGAAGGCCGTCCACGAGTTCGCGCCAGACTATCTCGGACGAAAGATCGCCGACCTGTGCGCGTGCAATGGGCTCAACGTATGTTGCTATGCCTTCCTCAATCCAGTGGTGCTCCTCTGGGACCGACGGCAACGCGAGATGGACCATTTCGTGCGTCATCACCCAGTCGTCACGCAGACTGGATTCAGTAGCGAACCTCGACAAGCCAACTCTTATCACCAGAGTTTGATCGACCAGTACTGTCCTACCGAATAGTACGCCTCCGCCTTCGTCGATCGGCACGACCTTGACGTTCACTTTTCGAACGGGAAAGCCGGCGTAATATTCGGTTACCGCGCAAGCCGATCTTCGAATCCAGTCGAGGACCTGAGTGCGTGACACGGTGAGATCACCGGGCTCGATTTCCACACTGATCGTAGCGTCGCCGATAGACATCGATTGAGTTGGAGTCGGCGTCTCGGAGGCGCTCAATCGGGCTGTTCCGCTAAGAAAACAAGTAGCCACGATGATCGCTCCTGCGAATTTCCAAATCCTGAACTGCATCGGCGCTTTTGTCGCGACACGGGGCGAAGCTACTCGCGCCGCTTCGCCCCGCTCTTGAGGCTCGAGGGGAGGCGAGCCTCTATCGGCCTGCTTGCGACGCTGCTTCCATAGCGCGCACCGTGAAGAATTCCTTGTCCACCGCACCCTGATTGATGTACCAGCATTCATGCTCAGGCGTATGTTGCCCGGGCAGATAACACATCGTGGAGAAGCCCCCTTGCGTGTCGATTCCGGCCGCGCCGACTACGAATTCCCGCTTGAACGGGTAGATCGCGATGCGCGCATCGGGCACCGGCCGGTCGCGATAAGCCAGCCAATAGATATGCGTGCGCCAGAGTTGGCCACTCTGGTCGTAGGTGTCGATGTAGGGCTCAAACCACACTTCCGAATCCAGGTACACGATGGTCTTTTTGTCGAGTGCGCCGGGATTGTTGACGTCGCGCCGCGGCGTCGCCTCAACGATGTACAGATGGCGAATCTCCCAATTCTCCGGGCAAGCCGATGCGCCGCCGTCGGTCGCGCAGGTCACCTCCGGAGAATGAGCTGCGTGCACCGAGGCGAGCATTTCCTTCTCGCCCAGAAATTTGTAGTCGTATTGCTCGGTCTTCGGGTTGAAGCCTGAGTAGTGATCCGGATCGTTGACCTGGGCGCCGGTCGCGGTGCTCAGGAGGGCCTCGTTCAGGCGGCGAACGCGGCGGCTGCCGGGGTTCCAGTCCCAGCTGTCGTCGCCACGCTTCGGATCGGCGTAGCGGAAGCGGATAATTCCTGTTCCGCGATCAGCTTGCGGCGCGAGCACCGGGTAAAGCGCGAACAGCCAGAAGCGGCCGGTCTTTTTGAAGTCGGGATCGACCGGCAGCGGCTCCACCTCGGTACGGCCGACCAGGTTGTAGCCGGCGTAGTGGCCGACGTCAATATTATCTATTATCTCCTGCTCCTTGCCGGGACGTATATACTCGCTCTGACAGTCAAAGTAGCGAAGATCGTAATCGTCGCTCTGGATTGGGCGGAACACGTTGTTCCAGATGACCTTCTCCGCAACGAATGGATCATTCGCGTCGATCAGCGGAAAAGGTTGGCCTGCTACATAGCCCACCATGCTCCGATGGTCCGCCGACAGCATGACCTGCGACGCGTACTTCTCGGTGGCATCCATGTACGGTGGCGGCCAATCGACACGTTGGGTCGGCACGATGTTCATCTGCATTCCATGCTGGACCATGTAGTAGACGCCAGGTGAGACCAGGCTCTGGACCTGGGCGGCGTTTTGAGACGTGATGACATCGCCCGGTATGACGCCGGCACTCGCCGTGGCGTTCGCCATCGACGCCAAGAGCATGCACACTCCGACGCCGAACAGCATCTTTCCAAGTATTCTATGAAGCATCACCCGAACCTCCTCGAAAATGTTAGGCCGCGTATCGTGGAACAACTTTCACGCCAACAAAGGTTCCTGAGAACCCGTCGTTCTTCGTCTAAGGGTCCTGGAGATGTGGAGTTGCAGAGTCAGCGAGTTGAACAAACCGCGCATTGGAGCGGATCGATGACTTATCGTGGCGGATCGCTCGATCGACGAATTGCCGCACAAGATAATCGACACTCAGCCATCCTGCGCCGGAGAAAAACAGCCAGACAAAACTCAACGCATACAGTGGTTCATCGAGTTCGGCAAAGTCGTCGAGGCCGCCAACGTTCTTCAGTTTCACTGTGAGGATCGCGACGAACATATTGATGATCATGGGAATCGAGACGAAGCGCATTCCCAATCCAAGAATCGTCAGCGCACCGCCGAGAAACTCGGTGTATGCGGAAAGGGCAGCGTTGAACGCAGGGTGGGGAATTCCCCACCCTGCGAACCTGGTTGCGAATGCGTCGAGGTTGTGAATCTTTGCCCATCCGGTCTCCATGAAGAAGTAGCCGACGAACAGTCGCATCAGGAGCGCAGGAAGCCAGCCTGCAGCGGGCAGCCGGTCGAAGAAATCAACCCCAAACATTGCGAGCTTTTTTGGATTCACGCCGGTAACGCCTCCCTCGCGGTAATTAGATGCAATGAGACGAACGAAGTTACAGACCCGAGACTCACCAGAGGCCGAAGGTCAGGAATGAAACCTGTTTCGTCTCAACATTGGGTGCAGGGGTCACCCCTTCTGAAACCTTTTTCCCTCGCGTGAATCAAAGTCCCAATAACCCAACTCCCAGGAGGAGAAGAAATGAACGCGAAGAACATGCTGATCGCCAGTGCGGTGGCGATGCTGTTTGTCACCGGTGCCGTAAATGCACGAGCCGATCAGAGCGCCGGCGCTGATCAGGTGAAGTGCGTCGGTGTGAACAGCTGCAAGGGACAGGGCTCATGCAAATCTGTCCAAAACGACTGCAAGGGCAAGAACGCCTGCAAAGGACAAAGCTTCGTCCAAACGTCCGCGCAGGACTGCAAGGATAAGGGCGGCACCGTCGCAACTCCGGATAACAAGTAGGTCGACCGGGGGTCCCGGCTTCGCAGCCGGGGCTCCCCCCAAGTCCATGAGCCTCTTACCCCATCTTGGGCACGGCGTCGGTCTTCGGACGGTTCACTATCCGCATATTCTGAACGGGACGGCTCGCGCGGACTGGTTCGAAGTAATCTCGGAAAACTTCATGATTGAGGGCGGGCGGCCTTTGCAGATACTGGAGAAAGCCCGCGAGCTCGCGCCGGTCGTCCTTCATGGCGTGTCGCTCAATATCGGAGGAACCGATCCCCTAAGAGAGGATTATCTTACGAACCTCGACTCGTTGATTAAGCACTTCGCGCCCGCCTGGGTTTCCGATCATCTCTGTTGGAGCGCAGTTGGCGGCCGCTTTGCACACGATCTTCTGCCACTTCCCTACACCGGAGAGGCCGTCAGGCACGTCGCCTCCAGGATTCGTCGAGTTCAGGACCGACTCGGACGGCGCATCCTTATCGAGAATGTTTCCAGCTACATTACGTATTCGATTTCGTCGATGCCGGAATGGGTCTTTCTTTCCGCGGTAGCTGACGAAGCGGATTGCGGAATTCTGCTGGACGTTAACAACATCTATGTCAGCGCCGTCAATCACGGCTTCTCGCCTTTGGAATATCTTTCAGGAGTTCCCGCGGAGCGCGTCGGTCAGATCCATCTGGCAGGTCACAGCAGCCAGGGAGACTTACTGATCGATACGCATGATCATCCTGTGCCGACTCCTGTGTGGCGGCTCTATCGCGAGGCGGTGCGACGGTTCGGCGCGGTATCGACGCTGGTGGAATGGGACGATCAGATACCCTCTTTTGACGAGCTCATAGCCGAAGCGAATCGTGCGCGGGAAATCGAGAGCGAGGTACTCTGTGCCAACTCCGTCTCTCCATGAAGTACAACGCCTATTCTGGGAGTCTTTCGCTGTTCGGCCCGGACGGGATTCGATTGCTCCCGCCTTGGTCAGGTTGGTGCGCGGCGCCGACGACAGCGATCGAAAAGCCCGAATCCGCGTTTACTCAGACGCTTATTACTGGCGGCTGCGCGACGTCCTGCGCGAAGACTTCCCTAAAGTCACCGCCCTGCTAGGCGCGGAGCGATTCGATCAGATTGTCGCAGGCTATCTCGAGACGTTTCCGTCCGAGCAGCCGTCGGTGCGCCACTTAGGGCGCGCACTCGCTGAATTTCTCCGGCGGCGAGACGACATGCCAAAGTGCCTGGCCGATCTAGCGGAACTCGAATGGGCTAGGGTCGAGGTGTTTGACGCACCCGATGCGGAGTGCGCAAAGATCGACGAGCTTGCTATCGTACCCCCCGACGCCTGGCCGGCCCTCCGCTTCTCGACGATACCCGCAATCCGAACTCTGCGCGCTCAATACCCCGCGCATCAGCTTTGGTCCGATAGCCAGTCTGTGGAGGTGCCGGCCGTTGAGACCGTCCTTCGCGTCTGGCGAAAAAATGACTTCCTGGTCCTTCATGCGCCGATGGACGAGCGAGAGTCGGCGGCGCTTCATAAGATGATCTCGGGCGAAACGTTCGCCGCAATCTGTGGAATATTCGCTGATCTGTCCGAGATAGAGGCGGCGCAGAAAGCGACTGCTCTGCTCGCGCGATGGGTCGAAGACGGGATTATCGCTCGAATTGGCGGCGCGGCGGCTTATACTACGAGCCGCTCTGCTTCTTCAGCCTAGCGTTCAGAATCTTGCTGACAAGAGATTTCGGCATCGTCTTCTCGCAGGAATCGCGCGAGTCTTCCTCTATCTGCTTGGTCGCGCTTATTGTTAGCTCATATCCTTTCAAATAGGCCGAGCATCGGGCGCAGTTCGCCCGGTGCTGCAAGAACGATCGGCGATCAACATCGCTCAATTCATCGTCTCGTAATCTACGAATCAGGCTGACGAACTCGCGGCAGGTCAACTCACTACGCGGCACGGCTTGCCTGTCTCTCATCGGAGCCCTTTGATCCCGTCGCGATGACGCGATGTCCGGCCGTCACGCATGCAAAATCCTTCGCAAAGCAGAGATCCAGCGTCCAATCGAGCGCGACTCGCATCTTCTTTTCGAGTCGTGGAAGCTTGAACAAGTAGATCGTGCGCCAAAGCCACCAGGCAAGAAATCCAGAAAAATTGAGGCCGAAAACATTCGCCACCCCTGAGCGCCGGCCGATCGCTGCGAGCCGGCCTGACGTTGAGAAGCCAAACGCCTTCTTCTTTCCTCCAACGATTTCCGCGACGATGTTGCGTGCAGCGCATCTGGCTTCGCGAATCGCGTGCTGAGCGGTTGGCGGATGGAATCCTCCGGTCTTGCGGTCAGGAATCGATGCGCAATCGCCTACCGCCCATACTCCTGGAAATTCCCTCACCGCAAGGTATTCATCAACCAGCATGCGTCCCCCGCTTTTCGGTATCGGCAGAGCAGCGACCAGAGGATTCGATGCATTCCCTGCTGCCCAAATCAGCGTGGTCGCGGTAATCGTTCGTCCATTTGACAGCACGACCATACCGTCGCGAACCGCCGTGACTCGCGTGCTCGTGATTATCTCGACTCCGCGGGCAGCGAGTTTCCTTTGCGCATAAGCTCCCAGCTTCTTGCCCAGTTCAGGCAGTATGAACTCGTCAGACGATACAAGAATCGTTTTGACAAATTCCGGCGTCATGTTTGGATAAAAGCAGATCGCGTCGCGAACGAAATCATTGATTCCGCCCAGCGTTTCCACCCCCGCGAAACCGGCCCCTACTACAACGAATGTAAGCAGAGGCTGCCGCTGGCCCGCCGCGCACTCGGAGTTCGCCTCCTCGAGATGCGTGATGAGACGGTTCCTCAATTCGATCGCATCATCGAGCGTCTTGATCGTGAGCGCCGCATCCTGGATTCCAGGCAGGCCAAAGAAATTCGTGCTCGAACCAAGCGCAATTATCAGATGATCGTATGGAAGCTCATGAACGTGACGATCGAAGCCGTGGCTGACCGCGACGCATCGTCGTTCGAGATTTATCGTTTCAATCTTCCCCGTGAAGGTCTTTACGCGCCGGAGCATCTTGCGAAGCGGATTGACGATCGTGTTCATTTCAAGATCGCTCGCCGCGACCTCATGCAGCATGGGCGTGAATAGAAAATAATTGTCGCGCGTCACCAAAGTGATGCTTACGTCGGGGCGGCCGCGCAGCGCTCGTTCCAGTTCAATCGCGGCGTATATGCCGCCGAACCCGCCACCGAGTATCAGGACGCGGCTGGCGCAATTTGTGCCGTCCGCCGAATCCTCAGCACCGGCACAACCGTCGCCATGATTTTCGCCCTGATTCATTTGATACGTCTCCGCTGGAACCGCCGCAACCGGCGGATTGTTCCATAGCTTGGATGCTTCTCAGGCGGCGCGGTTTCATCATTTCCGTTGGAATATGGGCGAATTGCCACTAGAATCGAGGGATCAGCAATCCTTGCCAATCAAGGCGGACTTCCCTCTGATGGGTGCGAAGGAATTCACGGCCGACACCACTTCCGACGACGCGGCGCTACGAGAAATCGTAGAGGGCGTTGAATCCGAAACCGGCGATCGTTTCTTTTACTCGCTAGTCAAGCACCTCGCATCGGCACTGGAATGCCAGTATGCCTTTGTGTCTGAGCTCCTTGGAGATCGTTCGCGGTTTCGCACCCGCGCGGTGTGGGGGCGCGGAAGTTTCCTCGAAAACTTTGAGATACCGCTCGACGGCACTCCGTGCGAAGCAGTCCTTAAAGGCGAGTCCTCCCATCATCCTGAACGGATCTGCCAGCTCTTCCCAGCTGACACCGGTCTTAAACGGTGGGGCGTTGAGAGCTATTGCGGCGTTCCGTTGCTTGATTCGTCCGGAACCGTTGTCGGCCACCTGGCGATTCTGTCCGAACAGCCGATGTGGGATGGGCCTCGTGGCCTAGCAATCATGCGAATCTTTGCCGCCCGAGCGCGTGCTGAATTGGAACGCCTGCGCACCGAGGAAGCACTGCGCCATGCGAACAAGGCGTTGGTACAGAGCGAGGAGCGCTTTCGCGACCTGTTCGACGAGGCTCCAATAGCCTACGTGCATGAGGGCCTGGACTCCCGGTTTATCGAGGCTAACCGCACGGCGATGAGGATCCTCGGGATCCAGCCCGAAGAGGTTGCGGGAATGGCCGGCAAGTCTTTGGTGCCCGATACGCCTGAGGCGCAGAGCCGCCTTCGCGAGTGGCTCCAAGCGATGGGACGCGGCACTGCCACTACCGGCACTATCCTCGAGTTGCGCCGCAAGGACGGCGGCCAGCCCGTATGGATTCAGTGCTGGTCAAGGCCGGCTCCCGATGGCAGTTACACGCGCACGATGTTCATCGATGTGACTGACCGCGTCCTCATGGAGCGGGAGAAGGCACGCCTCGAAGCTCAAAACACCTACCTCATTGAAGAGATCAAGGAGACGCACAACTTCGAGGAGATCGTCGGGCAGAGCCGTCCCCTCGCCGAGGTGATCGAAAAGGTAAAGCTTGTCGCGAGTACAGATTCGTCGGTCCTGATTCTGGGAGAGACCGGCACCGGAAAGGAGCTGGTGGCGCGCGCCGTTCATTCGAACAGCGAGCGCAGGAATCGGCCTCTGGTCAAGGTGAACTGCGCTGCGCTCCCGGCCGGCCTAATCGAAAGCGAATTGTTTGGTCATGAGAAGGGAGCGTTCACTGGCGCCACCGATCGGCGAATCGGACGCTTTGAGCTGGCACACGGAGGAACGATCTTTCTGGACGAGATCGGCGACATGCCGCCCGGCGTACAGGCCAAGCTGCTGCGCGTTCTCCAGGAGCATGAGTTCGAGCGAGTCGGCGGCTCGAATCTGATCAAAGTGGATGTCCGTGTGATCGCTGCGACCAACCGCGAGCTGCTACGGTCGGTCGCTGAAGGAATTTTCCGACAGGATCTCTACTACCGCCTCAACGTCTTTCCGGTTCAACTGCCGCCGCTGCGCGAACGGCGCGAGGATATTCCGCCGCTCGTGCATTACTTCGTCCGCCGCTTCAGCTTGAAGATCGGGCGTAAGATCACCAACATCCAGCGGGAGACGATGGAGCGGCTGATGAACTACACCTGGCCCGGAAATGTTCGCGAACTCGAGAACGTGATCGAGCGCGCGGTGATCCTGTCGCGAGGGAGCGCACTTGAGGTCGCTCCCGACCTTTTGCCGGAGATCGCGCCTGTCGCTCACATGCAAGCAGCCGCGCCGCGGCCTGCGCGGGAAGAAAAGCGTCCAGAGACTCCTTTGCCGCAAAGCATCGACCAAGTGGAACGCAATCACATACTCGAAGTGCTGATGCGAACCAACTGGCGAATCGAAGGAACTGAGGGCGCAGCGGCGCTGCTCAACATGAATCCCAGCACACTGCGCAGCCGAATGAAAAAGCTCGGCGTTCAGCGGAGCACGCAAGCAGTTTCGTAGATCCGCGAGATGTCGCGGGCCCGTATCGCGGCTCGCGGCCTTCACAGACTAGAAATCCCTGAAATCGTTGCGATCCTCTTCGTGGCCTGGGCCTTGCTCTACCCGAGACCATGATCAGAATCACTTTCGTTACCCGCCCGGGCCCCAAGATTCGAGTTGTCGTCGAGGGCCGCATAACCAAAGGTTCATCGGTCGAATTGGCCACCGCGTGCCTGGAGCATCTCTCGCGAGGAAATCACCTTGTACTCGATCTATCTGGCGTGACGTTCGCGGACAGTGATGGCGTAGCCTTGGTGCGCGATCTCATTAAGAGAGGCTGCATATTAGAGGAATGCTCAGAGCTGGTGCGCACTCTTGTCGAGGATCGCTCACCGCAATCGCCAAAGTCGAACTACGCGTGCGACGAAAACGAGCGTGAGCTGCTCGCGCATCTACGCGCCGGTGATGAGGACGCATTCGAATTGGTGGTTCAGCGATATGGTGGACGAATGCTGGCGACCGCGCGCAGATTTTTGAACAACGAGTGTGATGCGCAGGATGCCCTCCAGGAGGCGTTCGCTTCCGCATTTCGCGCGCTCAACAAATTCAATGGCGACGCGATGCTTTCTACTTGGCTTCATCGCATCGTCGTGAACGCCTCGCTAGTGCAGTTGCGATACAGGCGCCGGCGGAGTGAGCAACCCATAGAACCGCTACTGCCGCGCTTCGACCAGGACGGCGAATGGATCGATGATCCACCGACCTGGACCGAGGCTACTGAGGCAATTCTCGAACGTCGCGACTCGCGTGAAATGGTGCGGCGCTGTATCGAGCAGTTGCCCGACAAATACCGATGCGTCCTTCTGCTGCGCGATATCGAAGAACTCGATACCGACGAGACTGCTCGCTTCCTCGCGACTACACCGAACACCGTCAAAGTGCGGCTGCACCGGGCTCGCCAGGCACTAAAGACCCTCATCGAGCGAGAGCCTGCGCTCCAGCCGAATATTTCGAACAATGCAGTCATGGCTTCATTCTAGGACCGGGCCAAAACAATGGACGAGTTTTGATTGCGGGCCGAAGCGTCTCGGTGCCTGCTTGTTATCGAGCGAATGCTATCCGCGAGCGATTGAAACCACCGACGAATCTGAAGCGGATCAGCTCATCGAAAAGCAGCAGTGGATCGCATGCAGTCGGCCATCGACAAAATCCAAGCCTAATTGAAGGAAAACGCCCAAATCCCTGGCTGCCCTCTGCAAGGCTTACCGTGAAGGCCAGCAACCTGGAGGTTTACGAAGCCCGAGTGCCGCAGCAACTCGGCGTGGCGATCTCATACCTCCTAGGGCGGCCAGTTCAGAGAATATGTTCTAACAATCGGAATGATCGGGTGTGCGATGGAATCAGGCCGACCTTTACTCCTATACTCTGATTGCCTCACTTATTTCCCTGATGTCGGCGGAAAATCTCCCTGTTCTTCGACCCATTGCCGCGCTATTGTTGCTTCTCCGGGATCACCTCCTCCGTCGGTGCCTGTCCGTTCCCGCGCGCCAAGATGGCACCTGGGAATTTCGAAAAACCACCCCGACCATCCAGTCTGTCGGGTTCGGACATTTCGGAGAATATCCCGAAAAGCGCGTACGCCGCAGATTGCCATTCCAAGGTTGAACTACCGGGCGGAGGTTTGACGAGTGGTGGTCGGTGTGAGCCGGATTGCGTAAGCCGCTTGCTCGGGCAGGATCGATGGCAGACGAACCTGCAAGTCTTCACCGTTCTGTGACCACTCGAGATTTCCCTCGACCCCGAGGAGGTGCACGGGACTGCCCGGCACCGCCGTGAGCTTGCTGATGCGGACCTCCGGAACCTTGGGGCGGTCAAGGAGGATCGCATAAAGCGTGTCGCGCTTTTGCGTGAAGCGCACTGCGATCCCGTCGGCGGTCGTGGTCGCAGCGCGGATCCATGGGCGCGTTCCACGAATCGCTTGACCGTTGATTTCGAGCCAAGCGCCGAGACCCATGAGGCAGTCTTGCTGCAGTTGGTGGATGCTGCCGTCGGCTCGGGGGCCGACGTTCAGCAACAGGTTGCCGTTCTTGCTGACGATATCGACGAACATCCGAATGACGGCGGCCGCGGACATGTAGCTCGACTCGTCATCGTCGCGGTTGTAGCCGAAGGAGGCGCCGATCCCGCGACAGGTCTCCCACTTTTCCTCCTGGATGTCGTCGAACGACGAGTACTCGGGCGTGAGAAAATCGTAGTGGACTCCCGGCGGGTTCATACCGGGACGAAGCGGGACACTGAACTCTGTTCCGAAGCGGTCGTTGATCGCGCCGTCGGGGACGCTGTTGTAGTAATAGGCGAACAGCTCCGGAATGTTCGCGGCCGGCGGGTACATGATGTCGCCCCACATCACCGACGGACGGTAGCGATCGATCAATTCGCGCCAGTGCGCGTTGGCATAAGCGAGGTGCTTCGGTGCCTGCACGATCGTCGAATAGATCTTGTGAAAGGCGTCGATTCGCTCCGGGTTCAACGACCAGTCCATGCCGCCGCTGTAGTAGATCCCCATCCGAATGTTCTGCGCCCGCACGGCCGCGGCGAGCTCTCCGACCAGATCCCGCTTCGAGAAATATCCGGGCCGCTTGAGGTTGCCGACTGTGCTTGGCCATAACAGGTAGCCATCGGCATGCTTGGCGGTGAGCACTACGTAGCCGGCCCCTGCTTTGCGGAAGAGATCGCTCCACTCGGCTGGTTTCCACTTGCCGCTTTCGGCTTCGAAGACAGGTTGGAAGTCTTCGTAGGCGAAGCCCGGGCCAGAGGTCCGGTCGTGGTACGCACGGGTCGGTCCGTCCTCGAACTTCAGCGTGTTCAGATACCACTCTGCGTATGGGTTCTCACGGAAATAAGCGTCGAACCCGCGCTCGAGAACTAATCGAGGGGGTTCCTCGCGGCTCGCGGCCCATCCGGGTACGGAAAACAGCCCCCAAGTGATAAAGATGCCGAGCTTGCAGTCGTGATACCAATCCGGCGCTCGATGCTGCCGGATGGAGTCTAAGGTAGCGGAGTATTTCATCTTGCGCGCGGCAGCCTAGCAGCTTGGAACCGCGTTGCCAAAATCCCTGCACCCCTTTGCCTTGCATGATTGCTGCTGGTGCATCCGCCCTTGGCTGCGAATCCTCTAGAGGTGTTCGTGGTAATGGAGCGGGCCTCACCTCGACTGATTCTTCTCAATGCTTCGCTGACCCGGCTCGGCCTTAAGGGTGATCAACATCTCGACCTTGGACCTCCGTCGCTACGATCGCTTCACGCTAATCATCGGCATCGCCGGATCAGCCTGGGCGGACGCGGCCGCTCGGGTGAGCTGGGAGTCGGGCGTAAGCATCGCGCCGATCGCAGTCGGGCGGGGTCAGATCAACAGCGAGGTGCTCGGCGTATGGTCGCGTCTGCGCGAGATCGCCGACGACGGATGCTTGCTCGTGCGGCCCGATCGTATCATCGCGTGGCGTAGCCCTGGCGGCGTCCCTGATCCGGCAGGAGCGTTGCGGGAGGCCGTCACAAAAATTCTCGGCCGCGGGCCAATCAACTAGATTATCAAAGGAGATACGACTCATGATCGAGCTCTACCACTACGGCTTTTCGACCTGCTCGCAAAAGGTGCGACTCGTGCTCGCTGAAAAGGGAATCGACTTCGTTTCCCGCGAGGTGGACTTGCTGAACGGCGCTCAGCACGATCCCGAATATTTAAAGCTCAATCCGAACCACGTCGTGCCCACAATCGTGCACGACGGAACCGCGCTGATCGAGTCTTCTCTGATCAACGAATACCTCGACGAGGTCTTCCCGAACCCGCCGATGATGCCATCCGCTCCGCGCGGACGCCACGCCACCCGACTATGGACGAAGCTGCTCGATGAGAAGATTCAAGGGCCGATTGCGGTCGTTACCTTTGCGATCGGTCCGCGCAACATGCTGCTGCATCAGCCCGCCGAGGTCCGCGAGGCAAACATCAATGCGATCCCCGATGCCGCGGACCGAGCGGCGCGGCGAAGTGTAATCGAAGGTGGTGTGGAGGCGCCGGAATTCGCAGGAGCACTCAAGAAGATGATCGCACTTGTCGACAAGATGGATGCCACGATCACACCGGGAGGCTGGCTTTCCGGCGATTCGTTCGGCCTCGCCGACGCTGCCGCGCTCCCTTACGTGTTGCGGCTGGATCATCTCGCAATGGGTCCGCTGCTCTCCGCCGATACCCGCCCAGCTCTGGCCGATTGGTACACACGCGCGCGTGCGCGCCGGTCCTTCGAAACCGCCGTGGCGAATTGGGCGCCAGAGCCCGCGGTGGAAATGCTCCGCTCGAACGGACGGGCGGTCTGGCCGCAGGTCGCAGCATTGGTGAAGTAATAGGGCTCGGTCCGTGCCCAGCGCAGAACTTATTTCGCGAGCCACCAATCGATCGGTGCGGCAGTTATTCTAGGATGACTGAGCGGGCGCGAAACGCGCGCGGAACCCAACCCCGAACCCTTTCCCTCGAGGGAAGGCGGACCAGCTGGGGGGCAATTCGTCGGAGAGTGCGGCAACGCGCCGTTGACGAGGGCGGGTTTAACCTAGTAGCTAACGGACAAAAGCAAGTGGCGGAGAGTTTCGCGCCGATGGCAACGCAGACGAAATACACCGAGGTTAAGGGATACGCGACGTACTACTACTACAACGGCGCAACGACGCTGCCCGACGTGGTGCCGGACTTTTCGCGCGGGCGCACGATTCTGTTCGTGCATGGCGCGGGGTCGAACGGGCATACGTGGCATCGGCAGATCGAGGCGTTCGGCGGCAAGCATAGTCCGATCGCGCTGGATTTGCCGGGGCATGGACGATCGGCGGGAGTCGAAGGGTTGCGAACGGTTCATGACTACGCGGATTTTGTGGCGGCATTTCTCGATGCGTTGAAAATCAAATCGGCGGTGATACTGGGGCATTCGATGGGTGGCGCGATTGCGATGGATCTCGGGCTCAGGCGCGCGGCGCGGGTCGAGGCGCTGATCCTGAGTTGCACGGCGGCGAAGTTCAATGTGACGCCGGACCGAATCGAGGGGTTGCGGGCGATCACGATGGGGCGGGCGCCGCAGGCGTTTAACGCCGATGGCTATTCGCCGAAGACGGCGAAAGAAAATTTCGACGTTATCCGCGAAGGCTGGATGGAACAGATCAAGACCGACCCACGCGTGCGCTACACCGATATTCTCGCTTGCGAGCAGGTCGATTTGCGCGAGTCCATCGCGAAGATCGACCAGCAGACGATGGTGATCGCGGGCGCTGACGACAAGGGCACTACGCCGGCCGAGGCGGAGTTTATCGCGGGCAAGATTCGCGGGGCGACGTGCAAGATTGTTGCAGACGCGGGTCATTATATTCCGCGCGAGCGTCCGGCCGAGTACAACGCCGCGATCGAGAATTTCGTTGATTCGTTGAAGAGTTGAAAGGGAGAGCTTGGGTAACCTGTGCGAGTCGGACTCCGTCGCATGAATTTCGACCAAAAAAATTCAGCGTTGTGCTCCAGCGAGCTTTGTACCTCTCCCGCAGCGCTCCTTCGGCGCGCTGCGATCTCCCCTCGGACAAGAGGAGGTTGTTGGAGCGGATGTTCGGAGACGGAGCAGAACGCCGGGCGAGTTGGGTGAAGGTTTCCTTGAAGAGGAATTCGAGATGAGTTTAAGCCGCAAGACCGCAGTGGCGGGAGTGTTCGAGCATCCGACGCGATTCGCGCCGGACAAAAGCCTGTTTCAGATAATGGCGGAGAGCGTGCGGGGCGCGCTCGACGACGCCGGCCTGACAATCAAAGACGTGAACGGATTGTGCACGACCGGGATCGGGATGAGCGGGATGGGGATCGTCGGATTCTGCGATTACCTGAACCTGACGCCGAACTTTGTCGATTCGACTTCAATAGGCGGGTCGTCATTCGTGGCGCACACCGCGCATGCCGCGGCCGCGATTCATGCCGGGCTGTGCGACGTGTGCGTGGTGGTCTATGGATCGACGGCGGCGTCGTCGCGGTTTGCGATCGGCACCGGTGGTGGCGGCGGCGGTGGCAGCGGCGATCCGTGCGACCAGTACGAGATCCCGTTCGGGCCGACGACGGTCGGGTCGTACGCGATGGTCGCGCAGCGGCACATGCACGACTACGGAACCACGTCGGAGCAGCTGGCCGAGATTGCGGTCACGACGCGGCTGCATGCGTCGATGAATCCGGCGGCGAAGTATCGCGAGCCAATCACGGTCGAGGACGTGCTCGCGTCTCGAATCATTTCGTCGCCGCTCCATCTGCTGGATTGCTGCATCATCAGCGACGGCGGCGGCGCGCTGGTGATCACGTCGGCGGAGCGGGCGCGCGATTTGAAGAAGAAGCCGGTGTATATCCTTGGCACGGGCGAGACGGTGCGGCACGCGGCGCGCGGCAAGCGGGATTTTCTGGAAATCGCGGCGGCGCAATCGGGACGGCTGGCGTTCGAGCGGGCCGGCGTCGCGCACAAAGATATCGACATGGCGATGATTTACGACTCGTTCACGATTACCGTGCTGACGACGCTCGAGAATCTGGGCTTCTGCAAGCGCGGCGAGGGCGGGGCGTTCGTGTCAGGCGGACGGCTGCGCTTCGACGGCGAGTTTCCGATCAACACCGACGGCGGCGGCCTGTCGTCGAATCATCCGGGGATGCGCGGAATTTTTTTAGTGATTGAAGCGACGAAACAGCTGCGGGGCGAGTGTGGTCAGCGGCAGGTCAAGGATTGCAAAATCGCGCTGGCGCACGGCACCGGCGGAACGCTCGGCACGCGGCATTCGGGCGCGACGCTTATCCTGAGCAATCAGTAAGAGGCTGACGGAAAAATCATGGCGGAACCGACACAGGCGAAAAAATACGCGAAGCCGTTGCCTCATCTCGACGAAGAGAATCGTCCGTGGTGGGAAGCGCTGAAGCGGCACGAGCTTTATATCCAGAAATGCGGCAAGTGCGGCGACGTGCGCTACTACCCGCGCGCGCTGTGCACGAATTGCATGTCGTCGGACACGCAATGGATCAAGTGCAGCGGGCGCGGCAAGGTGTACACCTTTACGGCGACCTATCAGAACCAGGCGCCGGGATTTCGCGAGTCGCTGCCCTACATCATGGCGTACGTCGAGCTGGACGAGGGTGTGAAAATGCTGACCAACGTTATCGACTGCCAGCCGGATCAGGTTAAAATAGGCATGCCCGTCGAGGTCGTATACGAGGACGTCACGCCCGCGGTGACGCTCGCGAAATTTCGCCCGGCGAGGTGAGGGCACATTCCTGGTGAGCACAATCCTTGATCTGCACACGCATAGTGAAGCATCGGAAGACAGCCGCGCACCGGTAGAGGCCTACCTCAACTGGATCAAGCTGCGCGCGGCCGAGCGGCCGGTTGACGGAATCGTGTTGACCGAGCATCGCCAGTTCAATCGCGGCGGCGACTACCGCGCGCTCGAAGACAAGTTCGGCACGCTGGTGCTGCGCGCGTCGGAAGTCGAGACCAACTACGGGCACATGCTGGTGTTCGGCGTGAACGACGACATGACCGCGCGCTTCGATTTTGCCGATGTGCATCTGGACGCGCAGACGTTGATCAACGAAGTCGCGCGGATGGGCGGGATAGTCGTGCCGTGTCATCCGGGGCGCCCGAATATCGGGATGTACGAGCACTATCAGAACAAGCCGCCGCTCGAGAATGTGGTCGCGGTCGAAGCGCTGAACGGCGGATCGCGCAAGGGCGAGGACGAGCGCAGCGCGGAGTTGATCGCGAAGCATGGTTTCGCGGCGACCGGCGGATCGGACAGCCATCTGGTCAGCCTGATAGGATTGTGCGCGACGAAGTTCAACGCGTATATCAGAACGATCGACGACCTGGTGCGGGAATTGAAGGCCGGCAATTACGAGCCGGTGGATTTCCGGCCGCGGCGCAAAGCGGTGCCCCATGCGGTCGCGATGGAGAGCAGGTGATGGCAGTCGAATACGATCCGGCGCTTATAAACAAAGTGTTCGAAGTGACGGAGCCGGTCGAGGTCAAAGCCGAGAAGATCGAGCGCTACTGCGCGGCGCTCGGCGAGACTAATCCGATTTACACGGACGCGGAGGCGGCGAAGAAGGGGCCGTACGGCGGGATCGTCGCGCCGCCGTCGTTCGCGGTGACGTTTCGCAACGGCCGGCATTTTTTCGAGAACGTGCCGCGCTTCGGGCGCCGCGGCTTCGACGCCGGCAAGGATGTCGAGTTCGTCTCGCCGATACGACCGGGCGACAAGGTGACGCTGACCTCGCACGTGAAGGAAATCTTCGAGAAGACCGGACGGACGGGCACGATGGTGTTCGTCGTGATCCGCTCGACGCTGAAAAACCAGAAGGATGAAGTGCTGGCCCATATCGACCATCGCTTCATGAACCGCACGTGAGCAAATTCGACGAGATCAATATCGGCGACACGCTCGGGCCGCTCGAGCTGTTCGTCAGCAAGGATCAGTGCCGCGCCTACGCCAAGCTGATGGGGATGGGCGAGATAGCGGGGCGCTTCACCGACGACGAGGCGGCGAAGAAAGAAGGGCTGCCCGGGATGATCCTGCCGGGCAATATGAGCCTGGGACTGCTGTCGAAGCTGGTGACGGACTGGATCGGGTCGAGCAACGCGTGGCTCAAGCAGATGAGCACGACCTATCGCGTGCCGGTGCAGCCCGATCACGCGATCACGATTCACGGATTTATCACCAACAAGAATCCGGAAGCGCACACGGCCGAAATCGACGTTCTGGATGGAGAACGAGGAGGCGGAGCGGCTGGTGACGGGAACGGCGACGGTCGAGTTCAGGAAGTAGCGGAGAAGATCAAGAGACTTGATTTTAGTGAAACGCGCCTGGGTTTCACACTTCCTTGGGCAGGGGTGACCCCTGCACCTAGTACCAGTCGCAAAACGGCGAAGACGCCATTTTGCTCTCAGGTTCTTTTTGGCGGGCGGGGGCGTCCGCGAAGATTCTTATCATTGATGCGGAGCGTCCTTCACGAACTTCACGCTGACGAGACGATCTGCTCGAGCCTCAAAATTAACTTGGGCAGGTCGCGGTTGACGATTTGCCATAGGATTTCGAAGTCCACGATGCGGTCGCCATTTAGATCATCTCGCGTCTTCCCTTTCGCCATCGCAACCGCTTCGCGCGAGTGATCGAGCATATGTCGAAGTCGCACCATGCTCTCATGGCGCGACATATTGAACCTCGGCGTCGGCGAGCGCCCGGTCGCGGAAGTGACTGCTCAGAAATCCGGGAGTGTTGAGGTCAACGGTCCGTCCCAAAATGGCTGACAACTCGTCTTGCATCGCGAAGAAGTCGAGGCCGGGAACGTGACCCGGCTCGAATTCCACGATCACATCCACATCGCTGTCCGGCAGAAAATCTTCACGAAGAACCGAGCCGAAGAGAGCGAGCTTGTGTATGTGATGGCGTCGACAGAAGTCGCGGACTCGTTCCGCAGGTATCTCGATTCTTGAGCGCTTCATCTCAATTGCCGAGCAGGCTGTTGATAAAATCAAAGCCTGCGCCCCTCTCTTGTCTCCCCCGCAAAAGAGCGGGAGAAAGGATACATCGTCAGTTTCTCAAGACCCTGCCAGGCCTTGAACGGTCGACAGCGCAGGTCACCTTGGAAAAAACTAGCACAAATGGTGACTTTGATCGCGACCGCGAACCGATTTGCAAGCTGGCTGCTATGCCTTAGATGGCGCGGAGTTCGGTTGAGATATCGCCGCGGGTGGCCAGCGCGGCGGGGACGAAGCCGCTGGCGGCTCCGATCAGGGTGGCGATCAGAAAGCTGTAGGTTACGATTCGCGGCGACAGCATCAGCGCGAGCGCGAGCGGGCCGAGTGCCTTGGCGACATGCGGCAGCAGCGCGAAGCCGACGTACGCAACCACGCATCCGAGCACGCCACCGGTCACGCCGACAATCAGTCCTTCGACCAGGATGCGCCCGATGATCGAGTTGCGGGTGAATCCAATCGCGCGCATCACCGCCATCTCGTGGCGCCGCTCGCGCACCCCCATCGCGGCCGTATTGGCGGCGACCAGCGCAATCGTGAAAATGACGATCGCCGCGAGAAATTTGGCGCCGTTAATCATCAGGCCGAGGTTGCCCATGAGCTCATTCTTAATCAGCGCGACTTCGGTTTCAGTGGCCGTCTCGCTCGGCGAATTGGCGAACATCTCGTCGATGGCGGCGATAACTTCGGGCGCCGAGCGAGAGCTGTCCACTTTCACCCAGAACAGGTTGGCGGTGCCCGGCCGGCCGAGCAGCTCTTCCATGTAATCGCGCCGGAAAATAACCCGGGGACCGGCGCCCGCCTCGCTCAAGGTGCCGACGATTGTGAGCTGCAGATTGACCGGATACATCGTGCCGCGCAGCGTGATCGCCTGGCCGACTTTCCAGCCGTAAGCCTTCATCAGGGTGGTCGAGACGAGCGCCGCGGTGCGAATGCTTTTGAAATCGTGATCGGCCTCCGCGGTGACCTCCCAATCGGGAAAGATCTCGCGGATGTGATCGGGGTCAACCGCGAGGACGCCCAGCTGCTCCTTGGGGTCCTGGTAAGTTGCGAGGAAGACGCTGTACGCGGCGACCGCCTCGACGTGCGGCACGGTTTCGATTCGTCGGCGATACGCTTCGGGCAACATATAGTAGAAGCCCGCTTTGCTGTGGCAGATGAGGCGGAGCGAGTTGGCGCGGTCGCGCATGACCTGGTTGATCAGTCCGGGCAGGCTGATGAGCGACGCGAAGATGAAGACCGAGACGGTGATCGACAGGGTCGTGAGAATCGTGCGGCGCTTGTTGCGGGCGAGGTTGCGGAGCACGAGTGAGAGATAGTTCATGGCGCGGACTTAATCTTAGTTAAACCCGGCGTGGGTTTCACACTTCCCCGGCAGGGGTAACCCCCGCACCTTAGTGAAAAGACAGGTAAAGCCTATACCAGCAGGGCGCCGCGGAAGGGTTCGTCGCGCGGCGGTGGGAATTGGAGCAGGTTGATGGCCCATTTGCGGGCCTGGCGCAGTGCGTCTTCCGCGCGGCGGAAGATTCTTTCGCGGTACATCACCGACCACACGTACGCATCGACCGACGGCTCGTCGCCGAGCGTGATGTCGAGCATCCAGTCCTCGAGCTGCGGGCCGCAGATGAGCAGGCGCACGACGCGGCCGTGATCGATCACGATGCCGCGGGCCTCGCGCGGGATGCGGAACTCGTCCTTGACGCGCTTGATCACGTTGGCGGGCGCGTGCTGCTCGGTCATCGCGAGGTAGGCCCAATCGCCTTGTGGAGGATTGGCCTCGCGCGCGATGCGCAGATTGTTGTCGGTGAGATCTTCCTTGGCGCGATCCTGATCGTAGTCGCGCGCGACCTGGTAAAAGGCCATCGCGACCGGCAACTGCGGCATCTCGGCTTCGGACTTGGCCCGTCTGGGCTTTTTGGTGGTCTCGACCCACCATCGATTTTCTACGGTTGGCTTCTGCGCCATCAGGCCACCCGTCGGGATCTGCGCGCGGTGATGCGCCGGGAAGCGACGCGATTAATCCGTCGCGATTTTCGCGCGATCGAGATACGTGGGCGGCGCTTGCGGATGCGATTGGAGGCGCGGCGCGCGCCCGAGATTCCCGCGCGGGTGCGCGAGCGCGATGAGCCGCGGCGGCCGGAGACTCTGAGTCCGGTGATCATCCGGCGCGAAAACAAATCGGCTTTGCGCTCGGCGTCGCTCCACAGAATGAAGTGGCCCATCTCGTGGTACAGCATCTGGATCCACTTGCGCTCGCTGAAGTAGATGCGCCCACGCTTCCAGTTTTCGGGATGCACGAGGTGGATGCGTCCGTCTTCGTAAGTGCGGCCGGCGGTCTTGCCCCAATCGATATACTCGAACCATTCGATGCGCGGGCGGCGCACGTTGAAGTATCGGCACATCGAGGAGATGGCGCGATTGAAATGCGCGGCGCGATGGCTGCGGAAAAAATCGGCGAGGTTGCGATCAATTTCGCGGCGATGAGCGACGGGAGGGACAATCATTCGCACCAGCAGACGACCTCCGGGAATGGGTGGCTATCGGGTAATACGATCATATTGAGACGGGATCGTCAGAGTCAAACAAAGTCGTTGAAATCGCGCTTTATACCGGCGTTTGATTCATCTGAGCGCGCGAAATCAACGGTCAGGGGCGGGGTTGATGCGTTTTGGGGAGCTAACCTAACCGAGCGTGCCGGAGGCTTTGAGACGCGCGATTTCGTTCCACGACAGGCCCATTTCGAGCGCGACTTCCTCGGTATGCTGGCCGAGCTCGGGGGCGGCGCGATGCGGCTGCGAGGGGACGTTGCCGAATTCGACCGGGCTGTTCACGACGCGGCATCCGGGAATGTTTGGATGATCGACGGCGGCGAACGCGCCGATCGCTTCAGCTTGCGGCTCGTCGAGCACTTCGGCGTCGGTACGGACGGGGGCCCAGACGAGCTTGTGGCGATCGAAAATCGGCGCCCATTGGTCGGCGCTGCGGGTGGCGACAGCGCGATCGATTTCGCCGGTGAGCGCCGCGCAGTTTTGCGCGCGTGCGGTCGAATCCTTGAAGCGCGGATCGTCGAGCCAATCCGATTGGTCGAGCGCGCGGCAGAAATCCGGCCAATGGCGATCGCTCTGGATCATGACGAAGTAAATCCATCGCGCGTCGGCGCATCGATAGGAACTCCAGAGCGGATTGACGCGATCGGTGCGCGCCTCAGATTGCGGCGAGCGGCCGGTCATCAGGCCGACGGTGAGGTCGGACGCGTTCATCCAGAGGCCCATCGAAAACAGCGAGATGTTGACCTCGCGGCCGCGGCCGGTGCGCTCGCGCGCCAGCAGCGCAGCGGAGATAGCGCCCGCCAGGCCCAGCCCGACCGCGTGATCGATCATCGCGGGACGCTGCGCCGGCGGCGATTGCCCCGGCTCGGTCATCGTCGCCATCAGGCCTGAGCGCGCCCAGGCGGCGGCGTAGTCGTAGGCGGGGCGATTGCGATCGGGACCGCGATGGCCGTAACCGTTGATCGACGCGTAGATGAGACGAGGGTTTTTCGCGGCGAGCGTTGGGTAGTCGAGTCGCATGCGCTCGATCGCGTCGAGCCGCAGGCTGGTGACGAAGACGTTGGCGCGTTCGATCAGCTTGAGCGCAAAGGCGTGGCCGTCTGCGGTGCGCAAATCAACCGCGACCGAGCGTTTGTTGCGATTGTCGAGCTCGAACGGCGGGCGGATGCGCGCGTTGGGATCGCCCATCGTGCGCGTGACGAAGCCGCGAATCGGATCGCCGGTGCGCGGGTCTTCGAGCTTGATAACATCGGCGCCCCAGTCGCCGAGCACGGCGGTGGTGGAGGGCCCGGCGACCCACATCGCGACTTCGACGACTCTGACGCCCTCGAGGGGAAGATCCATAAGAACTTAATCTTAATGAAACCCGCCGTGGGTTTCATACTTCCCTGGGCAGGGGTGACCCCTGCACCCAGAGTTAAGAAGACCGCGCGCGAACCGTTGGGATCCGCGCGCGGCTTTAATCGAACGATTTAATTGTGCTAGCGGGTGCGCGTTGCGCGATGCATCCTGCGCGGATCGCGCCGACGTACCCGATTTACGGTCAGGCGCTGCATCCGGCTTGCTTCCTTGAGCCGCAAACGCAGCGGACTGCCGCCACGCCCCGCGATCAACTCCGACAGGCGCAAGCACAAACCGCCGGCGTCGATGCCGAGTGCTTCGCATACGCTGACGTATGACAAGGGACACGAGACACCCTTGGCGAAGAACCAGTTCCACGCCTCGTTAAACGAGTTGCGTTTGCGCAGGCTCGACGAGCCGCCGAATTCCTGCACGACGTTGATCGCGTCGGCCAACACTGCGAGCATCAGGCGCTGTTCGCTGGAGAGCGAGCGCGTGCCGACCATCTCGAAGAACTGGCTGCGAAGGATTACGTCGGGAAACGGTCGGGAATCGGCGACGCCGATGGTGGAAACCTCAGTACTCATCGTTCAGCATCCTCCCTCCCCCGAGCGAAGAGCTTGAACTTCAAATTTTTTCTGTCGGCGAACAACATTCTTACTTATTGGCGTTCGATTGCGCCCAACCAGAAAACGGCGAAGAACAAAAACTTAGTCAGAACTATGACTCATTGCAAGGGAAAAGTCAGAGATTAAATTAGTCATCGCGAGCGTTGGATAAGCAAAGTTTGTCTCGCGATGAGACTAGAATAAGCGCAGGCGAGTCGCCCAAGTTCGCGAAGGTCGTTGTTACCGATGCGAATGAGCTCTCTGCTATATTCGGTTCGTCTGGTACAAACACCTCGCTGAGGAGAACTACGATGGCTGATTTTTACGGCAAGGAAACCTCGAAATATCTCCGCAACCTGCGTCAGAATGCGCCCGATGCGTTCAAGGGCTTCCTGGAATTCGACAAGGAAGTCTTCAAGGACGGCGCGATTCCGAGCAAGACGAAAGAATTGATGGCAATCACGGCGGCGCACGTGACGCAGTGCCCATGGTGTATCGAGGCGCACGTCGCGCGCGCGAAAGAAAAAGGATGCACCGACCAGGAAATCGCGGAGGCGGTGTGGGTAGCGGCGGCGATGCGTGCGGGCGCGGCCTTCAGTCATGGCGCGATCGCGATGGCGGTGGCGGACGAACACAAGCACTAGCAAGCGCGGCGCGTATTCGGCAGCATGGATGGAAATGGATCAGGCATTAAAAGATCGAAAAACGCGGCAGATAACGATTG
Source organism: uncultured delta proteobacterium (assembly GCA_963717005.1). Lineage (GTDB taxonomy): Bacteria > Desulfobacterota > Binatia > Binatales > Binataceae > Binatus. The sequence goes on along the minus strand of OY970324.1, from coordinate 136,381 downwards.
GCGGCACCAAGGTCGGCGGCAGCGCGCCGGTGGTGGTGCAATCGATGTGCGCGACGCGGACCATCGATGTCGATTTAACCGTCGCGCAGGCCCATCAACTGGCCAACGCGGGCGCGGGCATCGTGCGTATCGCGATCGACAGCGAGAAGGAAATCCCGGCGGTCAAGGAAATCCGCGAGCAGACCAGAGGCATCGTGCTGTCGGTCGATTTGCAGGAGAACTACAAAATCGCCGACCGGGTCGCGCCGCACGTCGATAAGATCCGCTACAACCCCGGGCATCTGCACCATATCGAAAAGTCGAAGACGATCGAGCAGAAGGTGAAATGGCTGGTCGAGGTGGCGCGGGATAACGACGTCGCGATTCGCATCGGGGTCAACTGCGGCTCGGTCGCGCCGGCGTTCATTGACAAGTACCCCGGCGACCAGCTCGCGGCGATCGTCGAGTCGGCCGCGTACCATTGCGACCTGATGGACAGCTTCGGCTTCACCCGCTTCGTCGTCTCGCTGAAGGATTCCGATCCGGTCAAGGTGATGGACGCGAATCGGCGCTTCTCGAAGCGGCGGCCCGACGTGCCGATTCATCTCGGCGTGACCGAGGCCGGATTGCCGCCCGACGGGATCATCAAGACGCGGATCGCGTTCGAGAAACTGCTCGCACAGAGTATCGGCGATACGATTCGGGTCTCGCTCACGCTGCCGAACGAGCGCAAGCACGAGGAAGTGCTGGTCGGGCACAAGATAATCGAGGATGTTGCGGCCGGCCGCTTCATCTCGGTGCCTGACTTCGGCGCGGGGCTGAATATCATCTCGTGCCCGTCGTGCTCGCGCGTCGAGAACATGAAATTCGTCGAGCTGGCGCAGCAGGTGAAGGAGCTCACGGTTTACGCCGAGCAGTACAAGATCACGATCGCGATCATGGGATGCCGGGTGAACGGGCCGGGCGAGACCGACGACGCCGACCTCGGCCTGTGGTGCGGTCCGACGACGGTGAATCTCAAGAAGAAGGATCGCAAGCTGGGCTATTTCGGCTACGAAGAGGTGCTGCCCAAGCTGCGCGCCGAGTTGGATCGTCTGATCGCAGAGCGTTCGGCAGCCGCAGCGACGAACTAGCGCGAAACACTCGCGAGATCTTTTCGCTGCACTCAGTCACGACTCAAATTGAAAGTGGGTCAGTTTGAATTCTGATGCAGTTGAAACGCCACCACACTCGAATAATCTTAGTACTGCTCAGATCTGCGGTTTTTTCCTTTGTTAGTTTTCTGATTCTGAGGTGGACCTGGGGCAGGGGAATGCTTCCTGTCGGAGTAGGAATTGGTGCAGCGATAGCCACCATCTTGATAGATTTCTCGCGACAAGTCGGGGAAATAGACCGTGCGGCCTAGTCCAGATAAAACTAAGACGCTCCTGAAATCTCCGCCCTCTATGAAGGGGCGGCGGCAAACACTATTGTAGATGGATTGCTCTGCCGTAAAATCTCGGCAAACGCGCCGGGAAAGCGGCCTCCAAGAAGGGATTCATGGCGAACAAGGAAAATTGCAAAGCGAAAGATTGCGCGCGCGAGGCGGTCGGCAAAGGTTACTGCCGGCAGCATTTTCGGCTCTGGAAGGCCGGCGAGATGCCCAAGGCGCGCTATAAAACCTGCACCTTCGAGAAATGCCGTAAGCATCGCCACGGCACCTCGAGCCTGTGCGACGAACACTTCAAGGCCAAGCACGGCAAGCCCGCTGAAGCAGCGGCGCCGGCAGAGGCTCCGGCTGCCTGATACTGCGATTAGACCTTCGCGCAGCTCGCATGAGGGTTCAGAAGAGAGGAGCAGAATCTTGAATCGGCGCGAAGAAGCGCGCTGTACACGGACCCTTGTATCTGCGAACCAGCGTATGAAGATAGCAGCGGGCGCGGCAGACCGCAGAACCCTGGGTCTGGGAAGGCCGTAGGTGAGCAAGGATCGCCGCGTCCGCTGGCTAACGCGTCCACAGCCCGAACAGTTGACAGGGCCGTGCCGCAGGCACGAGCCCGCATTGGACAAGGAAGGGTAGGACGCCAATCAAGGAGCGGGGCGATGACGGAAGAGATCTACGTTGGGATCGATGTGAGCAAGACGGAGTTGGTGGTGGCGGTGCGGCCTTCCGGCGAGCGGATGAGGCTGGCCAACGACCGCGCCGGGATTAAGCGCTTGGTCGCGAGGTTGGGTGAACTCAAACCGCAGTCGGTGGTGGTGGAAGCGACCGGCGGGCTGCAGCGCGAGGTGGTGGCGGGGTTGTGGCTGGCGGGGATCGCGGTGGCAGCGGTTAATCCGTCGTGGGTGCGCAACTTTGCCAAAGGCCGCGGGGTCAGGGCCAAGACCGATCGCAAGGACGCCGAACTCCTGGCGCTGTTTGCCGAACGGGAACGGCCCGAGCCACGGCCCCCGGCCGACGCCGAGACCCAGGCGTTGCAGGATCTCGTGATGCGGCGCGAGCAGTTGCTCGAGATGCTGGTGGCGGAGAAGCAGCGCCTGAGCCGCGTTTCCGGCACGATGCGCAAGGAACTGCGCCATCACATCGCGTATCTGGAGGGACGCATCAAGCAGCTCGAACAGGAGCTCGACAAGACCGTGCGGCGTTCCGACGCGTGGCGGCGCAAGCGCGAAATCGTGCGCAGCGTGCCGGGTTTCGGCCAGCACTTCAGCGCAATGGTGCTGGCGAAAGTGCCGGAGCTGGGCACGCTCAACCGCAAGCAGATTGGGGCTCTGATAGGAGTGGCGCCGATGCCCGATGACAGCGGTAGTCGCCATGGGCGACGGGCGATCGCCGGCGGCCGGTTCGAGGTGCGCAACAAGCTCTACATGTGTGCGATGGTCGCGGCGCACCACAATCCGGTGCTCAAGCAGTTCTATGAGCGGCTGGTCGCGCGCGGCAAGCCCAAGAAGCTGGCGCTGGCGGCGGTGATGCGCAAGCTCATCGTGACCCTCAACGCCATGCTCAAAACCAACAGCCTGTGGCGGCCACCATGCGCGGACCTGAGCGTCTGAGAAAACTAAAAAGTCGGCGCGTTGTCCACAAGTCCACAGGCGGGGTCCTCCCTTGGACCCCAGAGCCTGTGGACCCTGTGGACAACGCGCCGCCGCCGCCTTTCAATACAGTTGCTCACCTTCATCCTCGCCCTAACAGGGCGAGGAGACAGGCGGCTGAGCAGGTTGTGCAAAGTTCTTCGTCCCGCTAGCGTCCGTATCGCGCTCGTGGTCACGCGGGCAGAGTGAAAAAGTGAAAAGTGACTTCCGATGGCTAATCTGATCGTGGCTGGAGCGGCGGGCCGGATGGGCCGTCTGCTGGTCGCGCTGGCTTCGCGCGACCCGGCGCACAAAGTCGTCGGCGCGATCGAGGCTCACGGCAACAGCGCGGTCGGCGCCGACGCGGGCGAGCTCGCAGGCGTCGGCAAGCTCGGCGTGAAAGTCACCGATGACTACGCGTCGCTCGCAAAGCCCGACACCGTCACGCTGGACTTCACGAATGCTGCGGCCTCGTTGGAGCATCTCGAAGTCGCATCGAAAGCAGGGGCCGCGATCGTAATCGGCTCGACCGGCTTTACGTCCGAGATGGAAACGCGGGCGCGCGCGCTCGCGCAGAAGACGCGCACGGTTATCGCGCCCAACATGAGTATCGGAGTCAACGTGCTTGCGAAGATCGTCGCCGAAGTGGCGGCGATCCTGCCCGACTTCGACGCCGAAGTTATCGAGATTCACCATCGCACCAAAATCGATGCGCCAAGCGGCACCGCGCTCTCGCTCGGCAAGGCGATCGCGAAGGCACGGGGTGCGGATTTCGCCGCGAATGCGATTTACGGCCGCGAAGGAATCACGGGCGTCAGACCCGACGGCAAGATTGCGGTGCTCGCGATGCGCGCGGGCGACGCGGTCGGCGACCATACGGTGATTTTTGGCGGGCAGGGCGAGCGCCTCGAACTGACGCATCGCGCGCAGAGCCGCGACTCGCTCGCGCGCGGCGCGCTACGAGCGGCTGGCTGGCTGGCAGGTCAGGCGCCGGGGCTCTACACGATGCGCGACGTGCTCGGGATTTAATTCGGTCTCGACGACCAGTTCTTCATCTTTTTTGTGTCATCCTGACGAAGCGAGCATCGCGAGCGGCAGGAAGGATCTCGGACAGCTTCGCGTACGCGAAGCCGGTTCCGGTTTCTGAGGTGCTGCTTTCCAATGAGAATCTGAATGCCTGCGCGACGGGATCAGAAAGGGAGCGCTTCGCGAAGGAGCGCTGCGCGATTTCAGAGACCGGAACCGGCAGCGCTTGCGCGCTGCTGTCCGAGATCCGTTCCTCCCGTCGCTAAGGCTCCCGTCGTCAGGATGACAAAAGTGCGCTCGCGATGCTCGCTTCGTCAGGATGACGGATTGGGTTCGCGATGCTCGGTTCAATCAGGGATGACGGATTGGGTTCGCGATGCTCTCTTCAGTTGGAATGGCCGACGAGCGCTCCAGGTCAGGCGCTCTACAGATGCGACGGGTGACTGGGCTCGTGATCGTGCGGTGGCGGCGGCGGCTCGCCCATCTCGGCGCCTTCGTGATCGAGCATCGCCCATCGCTCGACCAGCTTGACGCCTAGTCCGCGATGGCTGCGGATGAAGTAGGTCGCCATCGCGATCAGCGCGAGGATATTTCCCGCGACGATCTTCCACCATCCTAAGGCTTCGAGCGCCGACTGATCGATCAGCGAAACGAATCCGACAAAGAAGACTTCGAACACTGCCAATAGTAGCAGCGCGCCCAGCACCATGAACGGTTCCCATTCCGAGGCCGCAAGCAAAACCGCGAGCGCCAGCCCGAACGCCACGAACGCGAAGAAGTGCAGAATCGTGTAGCCGAGCACCAGCGGCAAGGTCGGCTGGATGCCGACGCTCACGCTCGCGTTGCGAAAAACCATCGCGCCGAGGATCGCCGGTGTGTGAAAGGGGTTGCCCGAGGCGAAGTCGTAGCCCATGAACCAGATGGCGACGACGATGCCGCCTACCAGTCCGGCGGTGATGCCCTCGCGCACGACCGAAATCCATCCGCCGAGCAAATCGAACGCGAGAATTGGATGCCGCCAGAAAAAATATGAGAGCATCGCGCCGGTGGCGAGCAGATTGCCGACGATGATGCCCCACCAGGTCAGTTCCACCATCACGTTCGGCCCGAGGAAGAGCACTACCGCGATGAAGAAAACCTCGAAAGCGACGAAAAAGATTACCAGCGAAAACAGCAGCGACGACTCGGTCTCGCAGGCTTCGAGCAGCAACCCGCCGGCGATTCCAAACGTGATGAACGCGCCGAAGTGGAGCAACGAATACTCTAGCGCCAACAGCGCGAGTCCGTGTTGTACCTCGTGACTGTGCGAGCCGTGAAGAATAGTGGCGGCGAGGAGTGCGGGCGTCTGAAGTGCGTGGCCGCGAATCAGATCGAACAGCAGGAACCAGACGGCGACCACGACGGCGCCGATGATGCCGGCGACCGCTCCGTCGATAACGATCCGCGTCCTCGAGTGTTCCATCGGTCAAGTACTAACGCACCCGATCCGCACCCGGCAAGCATCCTCAATTGGCCCGCACCACACGCAGGTCCGGCGGCGCCGAGGCGGGCAGAACCGGGATATCGCGGTCGTCGCGCTGCTGCCACTTATAAAAGATGAAGGTGAAGATGAACATCAGGTAGGCGCCCTGGCCGACCCACATGATCAGGCCGCCGAGCACCTGATCCTCGAGCGGCTTGAGGCCCCATCCGTGCGCGCCTTCGGTGTACCACGGATAAATCACGTGGGTGGCGAGCGTGATCGGCGCGGCGACGGCGGTCATCGGGATCATCAGCAGGAACAGGTAGAGGATTTGCGCCGGGTAGGAGAGGCGCGGCAGCTCGGGGAGCGGGCTCAGGATCGGCCACCACAGCAGCATGCCGGCGCCCATGAAGCACAGGTGCACAAAGATGTGAAAGTTCTCGTCGCGGCACATCCGATCGAAGATCGGCGGAAAGTGCGCGGTGACGAAGACCGCCGAAAAAATCAGGAAACTGACTACCGGCGTCGTGAGCAGGCGCACTACGGGCTTGATCGGACGGCTGAGAACCCACGGCTTGAGCATCCAGCCGGGCGTTCCGAGCAGCAGCAGCGGCGGGATCACCAACGTCTGCATCAGATGCTGCAGCATGTGCATCGAGAAGATTCGCGCGTCGGCGAGCTCGTCGAGCTCGGTGTGGGTGAACAGAATCGCGCCCATCGCGAGCGCGAACCACATTGCCTGACGCCGCGTCGGCCTGCGGCCGGCGGCGCGGCATGCGCCGAGGTAGATCGCGATCAGAATCGCGACGCCTATCGGAATGCTCGGATGTTCTCCCAAAATATCCATCGTCAAAAAGCGCGGCTAGCCGATCGGCGTCATGTGACCCGACAGATACGCGAACAGCAGGATCAGCGAGACCATTAGCAGCGCCGCCATCATCAACGGGAAGACGAACACTCCCGTCAGCAGCCAGCCGTCGTACTTCAGGTGCATGTAGAACATTACGACCAGCGCGAACTTGGCGGCGGCCAGCACGATCAACACCGGCACCAGCACGGGGCGGAGGGCGTGCACGTAGAAGACGGTGATCTCCATCGCGGTTAACACCACCAGGAAGGCGGCGATGATTATGTACGTCGCCGCGCCGGGATGATGAACCTGCCCGCTGTGGGCGTCGGCAATATCGCTCATGCTCCGGGTACCGCCTGCATCAGATAGACGAGAGTAAAGATGATGATCCACACGACGTCGACGAAATGCCAGTAGAGTCCGGCGAGCTCGACCGACGTCGCGCGCGACTTGCCGAGGTTGCCGGTCATCGCGGCGACCAGCAGCACCGACAGCCAGATCACGCCGATCGCGACGTGCGCGCCGTGAAAGCCGACCAGCACGAAGAACGACTGCGAGAAGAGGTTGGTCGTCAGTCCCATGCCCTCGCGCATGAAGCTGGTGAACTCGTACGCCTGGCCGCAAAGGAAAATCAGCCCGAACAGGACAGTGCCGCCGAGCCAGATTCGTTCCCAGCGCTTGTCGCCGCGCTGGGTGGCCGCGAGCGCCAACACCATCAGCAGCGAGCTCATCAACAAGATGAAGGTGCTGAACGAGGTCAGCGGGATGTTGAGAATTTCGGGGCCGGGGCCGGTGACGCTGCGCGATTTGTAAACGATGAAGGTCGAGATCAAGCTGGCGAAGAACACGCACTCGGAGCCGATGAACGACCAGATGCCGATTTTGCGCACGTCGATTCCGCCGGATGAAGGCGCATGCTCGGGGTCGTGCGATTCCTGGCCGAAGTCCGCGTACTCGAAGCCCATCCCGATGACCGACAGCACGACGACCACCGCGCCGATGATGACGATGCGATACCAGTCGATGATTAGCCCAAGGCCCATCATGCCGACACCGAGACTCATCACCAGCGGGAAAATCGAAGGCGCGGGCATGTGGATTTGTGCGACGTCGGCGGGTGTGCTCGGAGTCGGCTGCGACGGCGCCTGCCCCGACATATAGGCCGCGACGCCGCGCGAGCCGGCGCGGCCGTATTTCAGAATCCACCACGCGTCGCGGCCGCGGATTTGCGGGATGGTTGCGAAGTTGTATGCGGGCGGCGGCGACGGTGTGGACCATTCGAGACTGCGTCCGTCCCACGGATCGGCGGGCGCGCGCTCTCCGCTGACGAGGCTTTTGAAAATATTGATGTAGAAAAGCAGGAACGCGATGCCGAGGATGAAAGCGCCAACCGTCTCGAGCTGGTTGAGATGGGTCCAGCCCAGGTCGGCGCCGTAGGTGTAGGTGCGCCGCGGCATCCCCCACATCCCGAGAAAGTGCATCGGAAAAAACGTGAGGTTGAATCCGACGACCGTTACCCAGAAGTGCCATTTGCCGAGCCGCTCGCCGAGCATGCGGCCGGTAACCTTTGGCCACCAGTAGTAGAAGGCCGCCATGATCGCGAACATAACGCCGCCGAACAGCACGTAGTGAAAATGCGCGACGACGAAGTAGGAGTCGGTCTGCTGCAGATCGATCGGGGCCGAGGCGTGCATGATTCCGCTGAGCCCGCCGATAGTGAACTCGAGGATCATGCCGAGCGCGAAGAAGAATGCGGTCGTCATGCGCAGCGAGCCGCCCCAGATGGTTGCGATCCAGCTGAAAATTTTCACGCCGGTGGGAATCGCGATCAGCATCGAGGTGATCGCGAACGCCGAATCCGCCACCGGTCCCATTCCGGTCGCGAACATGTGATGACCCCACACGCCGTACGACAAAAATGCGATCAGGCAGATCGAATACGCCATCATCGGATAGCCGAACAGCGGCTTGCGCGAAAACGTCGGGATGACTTCCGAGATGATGCCGAAGGCGGGGAGCGCCATGATATACACTTCGGGATGTCCGAACAGCCAGAACAGATGCTGCCACAGAATCGGCGTGGCGCCGGCGGATGCGATGTAGAAATGGGTGTCGAAGAAGCGATCGAAGAGCAGAAAGATCAGCCCGATCGTGAGCGCGGGAAACGCGATCAGAATCAGGATCGAGGTCACCAGCAGCGACCACATGAACATCGGCATGCGCATATAGGTCATGCCCGGCGCGCGCATCGCGATGATCGTCGTCAGGAAGTTCAGGCCGGTGAGCACGGTCGAGGTGCCTGACACCAGCAGCCCGATCACCCACCAATCGATCGCGAGGCCGGGCGTGAAGTAGCGCTCGGTCAGATTCGCGTAGCCGAACCATCCCGCGTCGGGGAGGCCGCCGCGGATCCAGCCGAGATGGAGCAGGATTCCCGCGACTAGCGCGAGCCAGAAGCTCAGCGCGTTGAGGCGCGGAAACGCGACGTCGCGCGCGCCAATCTGCAGGGGGATCATGAAGTTGCCGAGGAAGCCCAGCAGCAGCGGCATCACGACCAGGAAGACCATCGTCGTCCCGTGCATCGTGAAAAACGCGTTGTAGGTCGCCGCCGAGAGCGCGTGGTTGTCGGGAGTCCACAACTGTACGCGAATCGCCATCGCTTCGAGGCCGCCGAACGCCATGAAGAACAGCGCGCTAACGAGATACATCACGGCGACGCGCTTGTGATCGATCGTCGTCAGCCATCCGACGAGGCCGCCGCCTTCGAGGTAGCTCGGCTGATGTACCGGCAATGGTTTTGGTTGCGCAGCCATTTCCACGCTCCCTATTTCAGACTCTCGAGATATGCGACCAATGCGTTGAGTTTCGGTCCCGGCAGCAGCAGCGGCGGCATGTTCGCGCCGGGCTTGATTTCCTGCGGATCCTCGATCCACTTCGCGACGTTCTCGGGCGTGTTCTTCAGGACGCCGGCGGCGAGAGTCGTGCGGCTGCCGAAATGGGTCAGGTCGGGGCCGATGTATCCTTTCGAGATGCCCTGAACCATGTGACAGGTGGTGCACGGACTATCGGCAAAAACCTTCGCACCGTCCGACGCCAGCTGATCGTTCGCCGGAGGCGCGGCCGGGCCGGCGAGCTGGGCTCGATCCCACTTCGCGAAATCATCCGGCGAATCGACGAACGTGCGAAAGCGCATGTTCGCATGCGACAGGCCGCAAAACTCCGCGCATTGTCCTGGATACATTCCCGGCACCGTCGCGACGAAGGTCAGCTCGTTGATCTGGCCCGGCACCACGTCGCGTTTGCCGCCAAGCTGTGGCACCCAGAAGCTGTGGATGACATCGGCCGATTCCAATGACAGGCGAATCGGCCGGTTGACGGGGATATGCAGCTCGTTGCTGGTCTTGGCGCCGTCGGGATAGTCGAACTCCCACCACCATTGATGCGCGACGACCTTGATCTCCAGCGCGCCCGCAGGCGCGACCGCTGGCTGCGAGCGAAAGATCGTACGGATCGTCGGGATGGTGATCATCAGCAGGATCAGAACGGGGCCGAGGGTCCAGGCAATTTCCAGGCCGAGATCAGATGACGCGGCGGAGGCCGGCGCCGCCTCTCCCACACGGGTCGAGAACACAAACAGCGCGAGGACAAACGCCGTGACGACGATCGCCAGGACCAGTGCGTCCCATAACGTCACATCGATGAAGAGACTGTGAATCCACTGCGCGAGATCCGACTTGGGCGCGAGCGTGGTCATCGGCCGGCCGGTGTCCGTGCATCCCGCAATAGTCAATGCGATAGCCAGTCGCATGGCTAATGAGGCAATCGAATACCGATTTGTATAGCGCGCGATCATTCCGCGTCGTCTCCAACCGGTTCTCCGGAGGTCGCCGCCTGCGCGACGCGATTCAGTCCCGGCACCGCCGAAATGAGAAATGCGCCGAGAAAACCGATCGCGATCAGAAACTGCGTCGGGCCAAACGGGATCGCGTCGAGCGATAGCGATGGGATTACCAGCACGTAACGCTCGAGCCATATTCCGACGAGCCCCAACGCCGACACAATGCCCAGAACCATCGGAGACTTTTTTGTGCGCACGCTCATCAACGCTACGAATGGAATCAGCCAGATCAAAACTACGCAGGCCACCGATAGCGGCGACCAGGGCATGTGATGCACCCGTTGGACGATGAAGAAGGTTTCAACCGGCAGGTCGCCGTACCAGATTACTATGTACTGCGCGAACACCAGGTAAACCCAGAACACCGAGAACGCGAAGACCATCTTGCCGAAGTCGTGCATCACGACGGGATTGGTGAAGAGGTTGTGCTCGCCGAGGCGGCCGCGCATCACGGCCGCTGTCAGAGCCATCGCGGCCAATCCGCTCCAGAAAGCGCCGGCGAAAAAGTACCAGCCGAAAAGCGTGCTGCGCCATACCGGCGCGAGCGACATGACCAGGTCGAACGAGATCAGTGTATAGACGACCGCGAACAACACGGCGACGATCGGAGCGAAAACCCGTATCGAATGCGGCGGCAGCTCGATGTCGTCGGTCGCGATGGTCCACGCGCGGGCGTCGTCGCCGCGCGAGACGCGGATAAATGCGAAACTGGCCGCAGCCATCACGCCGAGTCCGATTCCATCGCGCGCAAATAGAAATGGAACATTCAGCCATGCGGCCTTCTGCGGGATCGGATGCGCCACCCACGGAAAAATCAGGCTGCGGCCGAAGTACAATCCGAAGAAGAGAAAAAATCCGACCCACAGGAAGGGCGCGAACGCTTCGCCGACCCGGTACGGCGTCGAGCCGCCCCACTTGGCCTGTGTCAGGTAGAACGCCGCCGATGCGACCACCGCGCCCTGCGCGACGCCGAGGAAGAACAACAGGTTGACGAGGTAGGCCTGCCAGGCGATCTCGGCGCCGCCTCGGACCAGCGCCAGCACGAACGCGATCGCGCCGAGCGCGATCATCACGGCCCCGACCGCTTGCATGGTGGAGCCGGCGACCGCCTCCACAGCTTGCGGTTTCATTGCTGCGCGCTCGCGATGCGCTGATTGAGGATTAGAGCTCATCGCAGTTCGTCAGGCACCTTCACGGACGACCTCTTCGGCGCCCGCGTCTTTCATCATCGATTCGACGCGCGCCACTTCCGCTTCGTCGCATCGAACCACGATCCCGAATCGATCTTCGCCGAAGCGCCCGCTGTATCCGGGCGCGGACTCGGTCGCCGGCACCCCAGAAAGCCCCAGCACGCCGAGGAAGCCGAAGATTCCGCCGAGCAGAACCATCAACTCGAAGCAGATGACGATGAACGGCGGCCATGACAGGAGAGGTTTGCCGCCGGCGTTGAGGCGCCACTCGTAGGTTGTGCCGATCGTGATCGCGAGTCCGGTCAGGACGCCCGAGATTCCGCCCGCCAGCACAATCCATCGCACCGGGCTTTTTGATTTGCCGATAGCATGTTCGATCTTGTGGCTCGGGATTGGCGAGAAGGTCTTGAAGTCTCCAACTTGCGCCGCGCGGAGCTGTTCGATCGCATGCGCGCATTGAGCGTCATCCGCAAACGAACTTATGATCGCGATCGTGCTCACGCGGCCTTCACTCGATCCAACCTCAGAGCTTTTCGCAGCCAGACAATTCCTTCTTTGAGTTCCGTCATCGAGAAGATCGGCAGGAACCTGGAAAACAACGAGAACAACCCCACGAACCACGCGAAGCTGCCGATCGTGATCATGATTTCAGTGATCGATGGATGGTAAGGGCCCCATTGCGAGGGCTCGAAGTTCACCCTGAGCGAACCCGCGATGATCACGAAGCGCTCGAGCCACATGCCGATATTTATGAAAATTGAAATTATCCAGAGCGCTCTCAAGTTGACCCGGATGCGCGGCGAAAACAGCAACAGCGGAATCAGGCAGTTGCACAAAACCATCATTCCGAACAGCGGGCCCCACGGACCGAAGTAGCGCATGTGAAAAGTCATCTGCTCGATCGGATCGCCCGCATACCAGGTCATGAAACTTTCAGTAATGTAGGAGTACGATACGACCAGCGAGGTTAGCAGGATGACCTTCGCCAGATTGTCGAAATGCCACTCGGTCAGCAGGTCCTCGATGCCGAGCAGACGGCGCATTGGGACCAGCAGCGTGATGACCATTGCAACGCCGGAAAAGATCGCACCGGCGACGAAGTACGGCGCGAAAATCGTGCTGTGCCAGCCCGGCAATTGCGCCATCGCGAAGTCCCACGACACGACCGAGTGCACCGACAGCACCAGCGGCGTGGCTAATCCCGCCATCAACAAATACGCCATCGAGTAATGGCGCCACTGCCGATCGGTTCCCTGCCAGCCCATCGCAAGCACCGAGTAGAACTTCTTGCGCCATCCAACGGCGGCTTCGCGCGCGTTTGCGATATCGGGAATCAACCCCATCGTCCAGAAGAGCGCGCTGATAGTCAGATAGGTACTTACTGCGAAAGCGTCCCATACCAGCGGCGAGCGGAAGTCGGGTTGCAGGTACCGCTGATTAGGGTAGGGCAATAGCCAGTAGAAAAACCACACGCGGCCGAGATGGAACAGCGGGAACAGACCGGCCGTCGCGACCGCGAATATAGTCATTGTTTCGGCGGCGCGATAAACCGCGGTGCGCCACCTGGTGCGGAACAGAAATAGAATCGCGGAGATCAACGTCCCCGAGTGAGCGATACCGACCCAGAAAACGAAGTTAGTTATGTAGATCGCCCACATCACGGGCTGCTGGAGGCCGGTCACACCCAGACCGGTGTAAACCTGGCGCATCCACAAGGCGGCCGCGATCCCGACCAGCGAGAAGCAGAACCCGATCCACGCCCAATATGCACGGCCCGCCGGCTCCATCACGCGCAGCACGCTGCGATCGATGTCGCGGTAAGTCGGTTCGGTATTTATTCGGGGCGCCGCTGCCACTTCAAGCCTTTCCTTTCGAGCGATAGAGATCGCGCAGATACGTGATGGCCGGCTGGGTGTTGAGTTCCTCGAGCGCGCGATAGTTGCGCAGCTTGTTGTCATCGCGCCGGCGCATCATCGCGCTGGCAGGATCGTTGCTGTCGCCGAACGTGATCGCGCGGGTCGGACACGCCTGCTGGCAGGCGGTGACGATCTCGCCGTCGCGCAGTTGCCGGTCTTCAGTCTTGGCGTTGAGCTCGCCGAACTGGATTCGCTGCACGCAGAAGGTGCATTTCTCCATCACCCCGGCGCCGCGGACCGTGACGTTGGGATTGAGTTGCAGGTTCAGCGGCGCCGGCCATTCCGGCACGAACCAGTTGAAGCGGCGCACCTTGTACGGACAGTTGTTTTCGCAATAGCGCGTGCCGACGCATCGATTGTAAATCTGGCCGTTGAGCCCTTCCGCGGTGTGATACGACGCGAACACCGGGCAGACCGGCTCGCACGGCGCGTGATCGCACTGCTGGCACAGCATCGGCGCGAGGTAGAGTTGCGGCGCCTCGGCCGCTTCCTTTTTATTCGGGAAGTAGCGCTCGATGCGAATCCACGACATGATTCGCCCGCGATCAACCCCGTCCTTGCCGACGGTGGGCACGTTGTTTTCCGCGTAACACGCCGTCACGCATGCGCTGCATCCGGTGCACGCATTGACGTTGATGGTCATGCCCCATTTGTGGCCCGCATATTTCCACTTCGGGTACATCTCGAAGGGCCCGGTGACTTCTTCCGCGTCGCTCTTCGGAACCACACCGCTCGCGAGCTGTTCGATACTCATCGCTTCGACGATCGATCGGCCCATCATGTCGCCGTTGCCCAGTGGTGAAACGAGCTTGCGAGTCTGACCGGCCGCGCGCGCGGTCGCGGTGGAGTAGGTCGCACCAGACGCCAGTATCGACCACGGATTTGCGCCGACGTCTTTCGCATAGCGGCCGTACGCGCGATGGCCCTGCCCAATCGGCACCGCGATCACGCCCGGACGCACCGTGCTTTCGACCAGCACCGGCGCTTCGATCGCGCCGTGCTCGGTTTTGATTTCGATGATGTCGTCGTTGGCGACGCCGAGCTTGCGCGCGGTGTCCGGATGAATCTCGGCCCAGCTATCCCACACGAGCTGGGTGACCGGCTCGGGCAATTCCTGCAGCCACGGCTTGTCGGCGCCGCGTCCGTCGTAAAGAAAAATATGCGGATAGGCGTAAACCGAAAGTTCCAACTGCGCGGCGGTCGGCACGGGCGCTTTGAACGGAGAGGTGTCGAGAGTGAGCGCCGCGAGATGCTGTTCCTCGAACATTCCGCCTTCGCGCCGAACGTTCGTCCAGAAGTCTTCCGGCGACGCGTCGTCAGCTTTGGGAGCCAGCGCGAGCCATTCCGCCTTGACCGCCTCGGCCGCGGTCGTCCATGGAAGTTTCGCGCTCGACGATTTCGCGGCGGCCGCGAGCAGGATGTCGCCGAGCGGCTTGCTCTCGACCACCGGCTGCATCACGGGCTGCCCGAGGCCGCGGATTCCTGCGCGCGGGGCAGTGTCGCGCCACGATTCGAGCGGGTGATGCGCCGGCAACAGAAGATTCGCCATCGCCGCGGTCTCATCCGGCACGCCGCCGGCCCATACAACCAAGGGAACTTTTTGCAGCGCCGCGGCGATACGCGCCGACGGCGGCATCGTGAAGACCGGATTTGCGCCCGCGATGAACAGCGCATCGATCTCGCCGCCGCGCATCGCGTCAACCACCGCGTCAACCTGGTCGGGGGTGCTGGTATCTTCGGCGGGCGAGCCCTCGAAGAACATTATCGTCCTGCCGAAATTGCCGGTGACCGAGTTGAGGATCATCGCGGCAAGGTGCGCGGATGAATCGTCGGTGCCGGCGATCGCGAGCGCGCCGTCCGCCTTGCCGAAGGTCTCGGCGAGGCTGGTAATAGTTTCGGCCGACACGCCGGTGCGCGCGCTGGCCGCGGCTGGATCGAAATTCGCGACCGCCTTGCCGAGCGCCACGAGATCGAAACCCGAGCTCTTCGAGACCATGCCGCTCTTGACCAGAACGTTGAGCACGCTCCACGCGATGTCGGCCTGGGCTCCTGGAGCCGTCGCGATCCATTCGTCGCACTTCGATGCGGTCATGCTGAGCCGCGGGCCGACGTACGTCGCGCGTCCGATGGTCAGCGCGCCCCGCCGCTTCTGCGGCGTGCGGAACAGTGAATATTGGCGCGCGAGTTCGACCGGCGATTGCCAGGTCTCGAGAAAGTTCGCGCCAAAAGAAATCAGCACTTCGGCCTGATCGATTCGATAGGCCGGCAGATCGCGGCGGCCAAAGAGGGTCTTGGCCGCGGCGCGCGCCGGTTCATTGCTGATTGCCTCGTAAGCTATCGCGCGCGACGAATTTAGCGCGCCGACAAACGCGAGCGCGATCTTGTGGAAGGTCGGACCCTGCGGTGCGCCGAAAAACGCGACGCGATCCTTGCCCGCCTTCGAGGCCGCCGCGAGCCGGTCGCCGAGCATCTTTTCGGCTTCGTCCCAGGACACGGTCCGCAGCGAGCCATCGCTGCCGCGTAGTTGCGGATGCCGCAGCCGGTCCGGATTGTACAAGCCCTGCAAGGCGGCCTGCCCGCGCGCACATAGGGCGCCCTGGCCAATTGGATCCGCGGGGTTGCCCTCGAGCTTGATGACGCGCCCTTCGCGGATTCGCGCGACGACGCCGCATCCCGCCGCGCACTCGTTGCAGGTCGTCGCAAAAAAGCTCGGGACGCCGGGGACGACGTTCTCGTCGGGCACCACGTACGGAATCAACTTGCGCGCCGCCGGCTCGCAGCCAGGGATCGCCGCCGCCGCGCCCGCGGTCGCGGCCAGCTTGATGAACGATCGCCTGGATATCGAGGTTCCTTCGCGCATTACTTCCTCACTTCAGTGATGACAGCCGACGCAGTCGAGCGTCGCTTTTTTCTCCGTGTGACAGTCCACGCAAAAGCCCATGTTGATTTCATGCACTGGCACGACGCGATCCATCGTCTGCACCGGGCCGTGACAGCTCTGGCACTCGATCCCGGCGTGAATGTGCGGCCGATGGGTGAAGCGCACGAAGTCGGGCAGCGTGTACACGCGGTTCCACTGGATTTCGAACGGCGCCGGCCGGTCGTCGGTCCACGGCCGCGTCACCGGCTGGATGCCACCGCCGGCAATCCCGTTGCCGTGACATCCGACGCACCTGGCCACCGCCGGAATTCCGGGCTCGGACGATCGGCCGGCAGAGGCATGGCAATACTGGCAGGGGATCTTGTTTACCCCAGCATGAATTCGATGGCTGAACGGTATCGGTTGGACTACGTCGTTGCGGGGCGCCCACGGCCGCTGCGACAGAGCGATAACTGCCGCGCCCGACAGGAGCATCACGAGAGCCAGAGGGAGGATAATCCGGTTCATGCTGACGATCAGATTTTGTGAATAATCCCAAACAGGACGATTCGCCACCGCGTGTCAGTTAAAATTTCTAACAATACGATCATTCTCAATCAAGCAAAATTAATGATCCCGCGCCGCGAGGCGGATTGATCGACGCGCAAGCTTGTGGATTCCCATTGTGCGAGAACGCTGATTTATTGCGACAGGTAGTTCCGACATCCTGAACAATATGTTAGTTATGACTAGGTTTTTTGCGGGCTGAGGCTGTTTCGACAGGTGCAAATCAAGACTGCTTCTCGATTGGGTCTTTTACCGCCCTACCTTTTTGCCGAGCTTGACCGCCTGAAAAAGGAGGTCGCGAGCAAGGGTATTGACGTGATCAGCCTCTCGATTGGCGACCCCGACCTGCCGACCCCGCGCCACATCGTCGAATCGCTCAAGCGCGCCGCCGACGACCGCAAGAATCATCGCTATCCCGACTACGAAGGCTTGCCGCAATTTCGCGAGGCCGCCGCGAATTGGTATCGGCGCCGCTTCGGCGTCAGCTTCGACGCTCAGCGCGAAGTATGCGCGCTGATTGGATCCAAGGAAGGCATCGCCAACTTCGCGACCGCGGTGGTCGATTCCGGCGACATCGTGCTGATTCCCGATCCCGGCTACCCGGTCTATTACTCGGGATGCGTTTTCAATGGCGGCGAGCCGTACTTTCTGCCGCTGCGAAAAGAGCACGGATTCGTGCCCGACCTCGCCTCGATTCCCGCCGAAGTGGCGCGCCGCGCAAAGATGTTGTGGCTGAACTACCCCAACAATCCGACCGCCGCGACCGTTGACCTTTCGTTCTTTCAGGACGCCGTGAAGTTCTGCCTCAAGCAGGACGTCATCCTCGCGCACGACAGCGCCTACTCCGAAATTGCCTACGACGGTTATCGATCGCCGAGCGTTTTCCAGGCCGAGGGATCGCGCGAGTGCGCGATCGAGTTCCATTCGCTGTCGAAAACTTTCTCGATGACCGGATGGCGCGTCGGATTTGCGATCGGCAACGCGCAGTTGATCGGCGCACTCGGCAAGGTCAAGACCAACATGGATTCCGGCGTGTTCCAGGCGGTGCAGGAAGCCGCTATCACCGGGCTCGAAGGTGGCGACGGCGACAAGCTCGCTGAATATTGCGCAATCTACAAGGAACGCCGCGACCTGCTCGTCGCGGCGCTGCGCGCGCTCGGGCTCGAATGCGAGAATCCGCGCGCGACCTTTTACGTCTGGACCAAAGTTCCACGTGGCTACACCTCGGTTTCGTTTACCGAGCGCGTCTTGAAGGAAGCCGGCATCGCAATTACGCCCGGCTCCGGGTTCGGCAAGGGTGGTGAGGGGTACGTTCGCTTTTCACTTACGAGCGAACGGTTGGTCGAGGCGGTGGACCGGCTAAAAGCGCTGCGGTTGTAACGGCAAGGATGCCCAATCGGGCCTTCATCGGAATAGGCAGTAATCTAGGCGATCGAGCCGCCAATTATCGCGAGGCGATTCAACGGATCGCGTCGATCCCGGACACGAGGGTCGTGCGCCAATCCTCGATCTACGAGACCGAGCCGATGGGCGATCTCAAGGGCGCGTTCTTGAACGGCGTCATCGAAGTCGAGACCGAGCTGCCGGCCGAAGTCCTGATGCGCCGGATGCTCGCGCTCGAGCGCATCATGGGCCGCAAGCGGGTCAAGGGGCGCAAGCAGACGCGCGGCAAGTACCGGCCGCGCATCATCGATCTCGATTTGCTGTTCTTCAACAAGGAAACGATCGACACGCGAATCCTCAAGGTGCCGCATCCGCACCTGCATGAGCGCCGCTTCGTGCTCGCCCCGATGAGCGAGCTGGCGCCGGCGTTGATCCATCCGAAACTGAACGCGTCCATCTCCGAAATGCTGGCGGGACTCAAGTCGCCGTTTCGTGTTACGCTGGCGCGAGCGGACCTGCTCAGGCCGCAACCGACGAAAACGAAAAAAGAGGCATCCCGATGAAATATTTTATCGATACCGCGGACGTGGCCGAGATTCGCGAGGCCGCCAGCTGGGGACTCATCGACGGCGTCACCACCAATCCGTCGCTGATGGCGAAGACCGGTCGCCCGTATCACGACGTGCTCAAGGAGATCTGCGAAATCGTCGATGGGCCGATCAGCGCCGAAGTCGTCGCCACCGAAGCGTCCGCGATGATCGCGGAAGGCGAGAAGCTCGCCAAGCTCCACAAGAACATCGTGGTCAAGTGCCCGATGATTATCGAGGGCCTGAAGGCGACCCACGCGCTCGCCAAACGCGGCATCCGAGTCAACGTCACGCTCATCTTCACCCCGCTGCAGGCACTGGCGGCGGCAAAAGTAGGCGCGTCATTTCTGTCGCCGTTCATCGGACGTCTCGATGACATCGGCCAGGACGGTTTCGCGCTGGTCGAGGATATGGTGCAGATCCTGTCGAACTACGACTACCCGGCCGAAGTGCTGGTAGCGTCGGTGCGCAGCACCACGCACCTGATACGCGCGGCCGAGGTCGGCGCCGACATCGCAACCGTCCCGTTCGCGGTGCTGAAGCAAACGCTGCATCACCCGCTGACCGACTTGGGCCTCGAGCGCTTCCTCGCCGACTGGCGCAAGACGAACCAGAAGATCTGACGACTCACAACGCGGGCGGCGCCATCTTACCTCGCCCGTTCTTCACGGGAGAGGCGGCTGGCCGCGAGGCAGCCAGCGGTGAGGGTTCTGCGGTTACGAGCGAATGAGCGTGACACCGCCTCGCCTGTAACTAGCGCAGGCGCTCGAATTGACTCAAAGCCTTGTCCAACCCCTTCGAACGCGTAAAGGCCAATTGCGTCATAACCCGTTTAATGTCGGGGTTCGGACTGTTGGACAGCGTATCCAGGTATTCATGGGCCTCCGGAGTATTGATGTCCACAAGGTCGTAGATTCCAAAGAGAATCTTGATCGGATCCTTGCGCTGCGTTGACGCTATCGCCGTATCGATCCCCGCGTTGGACGATCCTAGTACTCTTTCGATCTTCGCCGCCTCTGCCTGCAGACACTCCTTGTCCCGCTGATCGTAGGAAGCTCCGGTCGGCGGCAGATTCGGAATCAGCTTGTTTAGCGCGTCGAGCTGGCCGCGATAAAAATCCTTGAAGCGATCGCTCACGTTGGGATAGCCGCGCCCGCTCGAGGCATAGACCGCTGGCAACCTGGCGAAGCATTGCTTGAACATCGAGGTAAAGAGCTGACTAATGATCACCTCGAGATTACCGTCATGCTTAAGATCCTGAATGCCCAGTGGAACCGTGCCGCCCGGTTCAATTGACCCGATGGTCTTGTATATCTCAAAGCCCGTCTTCGTCTTATCGATAATATAAACGGAGCAAAACCCTCCGTTAGGAAAATCGCTACAGGATGCCATTTGGGCCGGGCCGGTTTGCGCTACCAGCGACAGGAACCCATCGTGGCGAAGATCCGCGAATTTGTAGGAACGCAGCTTCTCCGTCCCGGCGGTGAGTATCAGTCTCGTTGTTGAAGTTTCAATCGAGACCATAAACCGCTCGACAACTTCTCTCGGCGGTGCATCCGCTGCAAGGTTACGGGACGCAGTCACCGACCAATCATAGAAGGCCAGCGCCTGCGGTGGTTGAGGTGTCAGGTTGGCGAGACCGATCGCGATGCCTTCGGGATGCGCCAGACTCGTGAGTGGGCCGGTGATCGTCGCGATCGGTTTGACGTTACCGTTACTCCCCTGCGGATAGACCGTTATCGTTGCCGGCGCATTTTCACTGCTATCGCTATCGTCGTCGCTCTCGTCGGTCACTACGCCGTCGCTGGCGTTTGCGACGTAGATATTTCCATCTGAATCGATCGCGATTCCTCTCGGCGTACTCAGGCCGGTATCAGATCCGGAAATGACGGCCTCAGGCGCGACGTTGCCATTACTGCCCGCGGCATAAACAGTGATCGAGTTAGATCCGCCGTCGTTGGTTACATAAATATTTCCGCGAGAATCGAGCGCCATGCCCGCCGGCGAGTTGAGTTGCGTACGCTTGCTCGCGGCATCTGCAATCGTAGCTTCTGGAGCAACATTCCCCTCGGCGCCCGGTGCATAAGTGGTGATGCTGCTGCCATTTCCGGTGCCGCCGAACTCGTTGAGGACATACAGCTTATTCGACCCGTCCACTGCAAGGCCGTTGGGAGATTTCAGTCCGGTCTTGTCTCCAGTCTTAGTGCCAGAGATCTTCGCGATAGGCGCTACGTTGCCGACGCTCCCCGCGGAGTAAACTGTGATGCTGCCGTCAAAATTGTAACCGTCAACTTGATTGGCGACATAAATCTTGCCCGCCTTATCAACCGCGACTGCGAATGGGGTGCTTATCTCGGCCTTGTCGCCCTCGATGCTTCCGATAGGCGGCGTTCCCGCGTTGCTGCCGGGAGCATAGATCGTGACTGTGTCGGATACCGCGCGGTCTCGGTTGCCATTCGCCACATAGATCCTGCCGCTGGAATCGAGCGCAACCCCAGTCGGCTCAAAGATATTGGTAGGCGTCGCAATCGTTGCCGACGGCTCAAGGTCTCCGTTATCGCCCGATTGAAAGGCACTTGCGCTATCCGATTCTGAATCGGTTACAAAAATGTCGCCAACTGAATCCACCGCAATGCCGGTGATCTCTTTGATACCGGTTTTCGGGCCGGAGATTTGAAATGCGGGCTCCATACATCGTACTTCGCCCTTGCTGGGGAACAGATCATTATGAAGAAAGAACACGATCTTGTCGTAGCCGCCAACGTATAGGTTCGCGTTCGCATCGAGCGCTATCGGCCCGGTGGTGGTGAGGTTCGCGCAATCGCCGTCGATCGACATAGTAGGAGCGACGTTGCCGTTGCTGCCCGCAGCGAAAATCAGGATGCCGCCGCCGTTGGAACCTTCAACGCCGAGGCTGCTCGCATAGATGCTCCCGCTCGAATCGACCGCGATTCCGCTTAGCGACGACAGTCTGGTGAGATTGCCCGAGATAGTCCTCACGGGAGCGATGTTGCCAGCGCTGCCGGAGGAATAAACCGTTATGGTGTCCACGGCTAGCACGATCGGGCTCTTGTGAGCCTCGTAGAGTATCGATCCCGGGTTGGCCACGTAGATATTGCCGCTCGAGTCCACGGTTAGTCCGCTCGGCGAGTACAGTTTTGTATTGCCTCCTTTGATCTCGGCCACAGGCGCGGCATCGCCAGTGCTTCCTGCTGCATATTTCGTGATGCTGTCCTGGCCCCCGCCGTTCTTGCCGGCATTGGCCACATAGATGTTCCCACTGGAATCGAACGCGATCGCGGTCGGACTGTCGAGGAGCGTGTGCCCGCCCTGGATAGTGACGATAGGGCTCGTGCTGCCGTTGGCGCCGGCGGGATAGACCGTGATCGAATCCGCGGCCAGGTTTGTCACATACAAACGATCCGCCCAATACCCGATGCCGCCGGGGTTGGAAATAGCGGCATTACCGGCGAGCGACGGCACGTTGCCTTTGCTCGCGAGCGGATACACGGCGACAGTGTCCAGGCTCGGAAGCGTTGCGTAGACGGCCGGGCCGAGTTTTGGCATCGGCGTGGCGCTCGCGCTCGGAGCTGCCACCGCGGGAGTATCCGTAACTTCAGCGTCAGAGTCGCAGATCAGTCTCGAAGGTCCACACAGCAAACCCAGCGAAACCAACACGAACACTAAAGCCTGAAAAGTCCCGCGGGATAGCGGGCTGCCGCGGTCGACGCGATCTTCTTTAGACAGAGCGGAGTGCTTCTCCGGAATCGATGCGATGGACCTGCCCCCCTTTCGCGATCAACTGATTCGGGAGTTTACTCGTCCTGTTCATTTCGGACTAGGAGAAGAGACTGGAGCGGCAGGATCGCGCGCAGGCCCGCGCCAATTCGATATGCAGTTAGCGATGTCGCGAGTCGTCGTTCTCGGATGCGCGGGCGGCGGGAAAACTACCTTCGCGCGACGGCTCGGTGAGCGCACGGGCGCGCCGGTGATTTGCCTCGACGCAATCCGGCAGCCGCATTGGGGCAAAGACGACGTTCCTGCGTTCCGCACGTTGATGAAGGAAGCGCACGCGGGTGAGACGTGGATCAGCGACGGCAACTTCGCGCAGGCAACCTTCGATATCCGCCTGCCTCGTGCGACTCTTGTGATCTGGATCGACCGCCCGAGGATCTTCTGCGCCCGGCACGCGATCGCGCGCGTGTTCCAGCGCGGCGAGGATCATCGAATTGGCAGCCTTGCCAAGGTTCTACGATTCATCTGGAACTTCGATCGAATCAACCGCCCGCTGATCGAGGCTCAAAGAATCGCGCACGGCCCCAACGTTCCTGTCCGCAGATTGACCAACGATCGCGAGATTGCCGCGTTCCTGTCGTCTTGCGATTAGACTGAGAAATCGTCTCCGCGCGGGACCTCAAACGCGCGTAGCGAGAGCGCCAGCACGGCCATCGCGATTGTGAATGCCAGCGCGACCACCATGCTGGCCCGCGCGCTTACATCGGCGATCGCATGGCCCATGATCCAAGGCGCCGCGATAGCGCCGAGCGCGCCGCCGGCAACTACGATCGAAGTCATCCTGCCGACCTCGGCGGGGAATCGCGCCGCGCCAATCGCGATCATGTTCGGAAAGACCGGGCCGTAGCCGAAGCCGATGAGGAACACGGCAGCTGCGGCAAGGCTGCCCGTCGTCGGCGCCACGATCAAGATCACGAGCGCGGCCGCGGATAGCGCCGACGCCATCATTGTGAATTGGGGCAACGCGATCCGGTGTCCGAGGCGTCCGCCGAACGCGCGGCCGCATACCAGTCCCAGCCAATACAGTGAGACGCCCGACGACGCGATCATCGGACCGAGCGCGCCCGCCATCCGCAGGTAAAGAAAGAGCCACGCGCCGATTCCGACTTCGGCGCCGACGTACAGGAACATCACGGCGGTGATTACCCAGATCAGCGGACGCGAGAGCATCGGGATAAATCCGCTGTCATTGCCGGCCGCCATTGCCACTCGAACCTCGGCCGCCGGAGTCACGCCCAAACGGAAACCGATCGCCGCACAGGCGATTGCGCCGCCGCCGAACACCCACCAGTACGGCACGCGGGTCGCGAACGCCGCGCTCACGATCAGCGGTCCGAGCAGCGCGCCGACGCCGAACAGCACGTGCAGGTAGTTGAGCGCCGACGCGAGCCGCTCGCGATTGAGCTCAACGATGAGCGCGTTGGCGCCGATGTCGATGCCGCCGTTGGCGAGACCGATCACGAATCCCGCGCATAGCATTCCCGCAAGTCCTGGCGCCGCGGCGAGTCCCGTCAGGCCGGCCGTGAACAGCACCATCGCCCCGACCAGAATCTTCTGCGCGCTCAGTTGTTGATTGATCTCGCCGGCGATCAAGACCGAGATGAAGTAACCGGCGGCCGAGGCGCTGACGATCAAGCCGGCGCGTTCGATCGGCAGATGAGCCACATGCGAGATCTGCGGCAGAAAAGGGCCGAGCCAGCCGCTGTTGATGCCCACCATCAGCAGGCACGCATACGCCAGCCGCGTGATCGTTTCCTCGCGGTTCGACAACCGGCCGGGATCCAAGGTCGCGGCGCGCATCGTCACGACGCGACCGGGCGGATCGCGCGGTAGAGCGGTGCGAGCTCGCGAAACGCGTCGAGCACTTCGGCGCGATCGACCGTCAGAGCGTCGCGCACAGGCCATCCGAAGCCGACGTTGATGCCGCCGGACTTCTTCGCGAGTGCGTCCGCGAGTCCATCGAAAAAGTCGGCGTTAGCCGCGCTCGACCTCGGCAGCTCGCGACATTCCCAGTTCTGGTACTGCTGAATCTTCGTGCCGCGAAACGACTTCTGCAGATCCGCCGACTTTGACTTGATTGCGCGCGCAATCTCGGAACGTTTGTCGGCGTCTGATTTCACGATGACGCGAGCGTGGAGGCCGACGCCCGAGACGCACAGCGCGAGATATCCGTAGCGCTTGTATCCTGCCTGCGACGGCCCGAACGCGGCCCAGGTCTCAGCGGGAGGATTCGCCGCGCGCCGGATGTGCCGATAGATGTGCGGAAAGAAATCCAGGCGAAAGTTGCGCGAGAGTTCGGCGTTGAACTCGAGCGCCAGCCGCGTCAGGCGCGGTGTCACGAGTTCGTCGATTTTCGCGAGGCGGCGGCTGAAATCATCGATCGCGAATACCTCGAAGTCGCGGCGCAGAAAACCCAGCGTCGCCATCAATCCTACCCTGACCTCACTTCGCGGCCCGGTCGCGCTCGCGTTCCTGAAAAGCTTTCTCCCAGTTGCGCCCGTCGAAGTGGTCATGCTCCAGCTTGTCCAGATTTACCCCTTCGAGGCAGCGGACGTTGACGTTGATGCGTTCGGGATCGGAGCGTGGAATATAGAAGGAGGCGACGCCGCAGTTCGGGCAAAACAGATGCTTCGCGGCTTTGGTATTGAAGGTGTACGACGCGATATTGTCCGACGGCGTGAGCAGCCGGAACGCGGACCGCTCGACGATCCAGTGGACGTAAGCCTTCTTGGTGCAAATCGAGCAGTTGCATTCCGAGACGT
Organism: uncultured delta proteobacterium; assembly: GCA_963717005.1. GTDB lineage: Bacteria > Desulfobacterota > Binatia > Binatales > Binataceae > Binatus. The sequence goes on along the minus strand of OY970324.1, from coordinate 111,055 downwards.
GCTCGAGCTTGCCCCTGACTTCGAACCTGACGCGGCCGCAATGGCATCCGCCGCGATAGGTTCGTTCGTTTGGCGTTTTTTTCATCAGCGCTCTTTCTAACCCAGCACTCGCCGCAAAGAAACCGGATTGAGGTGCGAAATCAAGCCGCCGCCGGAACGCGTCTGCTGGAACACGGCATACCTTTGAAACCAGACGCGGGCACTGTCGTATAACTTTACAAAAAGCATCACGAGTAGAACTGTCGCGACCGTTTGATTCCCCCCAGTAGCGCGGGAGGCCGGCTGTCCGGTCTCCTGCTTTTCTATTTCGCAGTCGGCGGACGCTCGCGACTTTTGCCGATGACGATCGCGCGACGCGCGTGTTAGAATTGGCAGATGGCCGCGATACCCCAGCAACGCGCCGAGCAGGACTTCAGCGCGGCGCTCGCAAGTCACGGGATTCGCGTGCTCAGCCGCAGAGCGCCCACGACTATCCAGGTGAATGTCGGCAAGCTGTGCAATCAGGCGTGCCATCACTGTCATGTCGATGCCGGTCCGCGGCGGACCGAGCGCATGACGCGTGAGACGGCGGAGCGGGTGATCGAATTGCTCGCGGCAAGTCATCGGGTCGAGACGCTGGATATCACCGGCGGAGCGCCTGAGCTGAATCCGAACTTTGCGATGCTCGTGGAGCGGGCGCGCGCGCTCGGCCGCAAGGTGATCGTTCGATGCAACCTGACGGTGACGCTGGAACCCGGGATGGAATGGCTGGTGGAGTTTTATCGGCGGTCGACTGTCGAGCTGATTTGCTCGCTGCCGTGCTACACCGCCGAGAATACGGATCGTCAGCGCGGCGCCGGCGTATTCGACAAGAGCATAATAGCGTTGAAGCAATTGAATGCCGCCGGATTCGGGCGCGGCGAGCTGCGGCTGGACCTGGTGTACAATCCGACTGGCGCGTCGCTGCCGCCGCCGCAGGCCGAGCTTGAAGCGCAATATCGCGACGAGCTCGCGCGCAATTTCGGGATCGTGTTCGATCGCCTGCTGACCATCACGAATATGCCGATCGCCCGCTTCGCCAGCCAGTTGAGCGCCGCCGGTAATCATTCGGCGTACATGAGTCTACTGGTAAATCACTTCAACCCTGCGACCGTGGACGCGCTGATGTGTCGCGACCTGGTGAGCGTGGGATGGAACGGGCGGCTCTACGACTGCGATTTCAACCAGATGCTGGAAATTCCGATCGGCGGCGGCGCCGCATCGACGATCTGGGACGTCGAAGACGTCGGCAAACTCGCGGGCGCAAGCGTCGCGACCGGGTCGCATTGTTTCGGATGCACCGCGGGTGCGGGTTCGAGCTGCGGCGGCGCGATCGCGTAAGCCAGCCCGCCTTTTGGTTCCGCTTTCATATAAGTGATATGAGGAACCAGCGCCGCGTCCGCGGTTTGGCGCGCGTGACCAAAAGGAGATTGTTGCATGGCCGTGAAAATCGAAGGTACCTGCGATCCTAAATTCAATCGCGTCAAGGACGCGTTCGCCGAGAATTTCGACAAGCGCGGCGAGGTTGGCGCGGCCGCCGCCGTCATGCTCGACGGCAAGAGCGTCGTGGATATCTGGGCGGGACACGCCGACAAGGAAAAGACCAAGCCGTGGACGCGTGACACGCTCGTCAACGTGTACTCGACGACCAAGGGCGTCACCGCGATTTGCGCGCATCGGCTGGCCGACAAGGGCCTGCTCGACCTCGACGCGCCCGTCGCCAAATACTGGCCCGAGTTCGCGCAGGCCGGCAAAGAAAAATTGCCGGTGAGATACCTGCTGAGCCACAAGGCCGGCCTTGCCGCGGTGCGCAAGCCGCTCGACGATGACGCGCTCTTCAAATGGGACAAGATGACGACGGCGCTCGCGGAGCAGGAGCCGTGGTGGGAGCCCGGCACCAAGCACGGCTATCACGCGCTGACGTTTGGCTATCTGGTCGGCGAGGTAATTCGGCGCATCACCGGCAAGACGCCGGGCACTTATCTGCGCGACGAACTTGCCGGTCCGCTTGAGTTGGACCTTCACATCGGTCTCGACGCGAAGGATGATGCGCGCACTGGCGATATGATCGCGATGCCGCCGCCGGCGCCGGGCGAGCCGAATCTGTTTGCCGAGATAATGAAGAATACGGAATCCGTCACCTTCAAAGCGTTCATGAATCCGCCGGGTGGGATGAGGCCGGGTCTCGTCAACACGCGCGAGTGGCGTGCGGCCGAGATTCCCGCGGCGAACGGGCACACGACCGCGCGATCGCTGGCGAAGTTGTACGGTGCTGTGGCGCGCGGCGGCGAGCTGGACGGCGTGCGCGTGATGTCGAAGGAGCAGGTCGCGCAGTGCTCGATCGAGCAATCGAAAGGACCCGACGCGCTGCTGATGCTCAACACGCGCTTCTCGCTCGGTTTCATGATGTCGCAGCCGGGCGCGTCGCTCGGCCCGAACGCGAAATCATTCGGGCATCCGGGCGCCGGCGGATCGCTGGGATACGCCGATCCCGACGCGAAAATCGGGTTTGGCTACACGATGAACAAGATGCACGCGGGCTTGCTTATCGATGCACGCGCGACCGCGTTGATCGACGCGGTTTACGCGTCGATGTGAGCGAGCTTCGGCTTGAGCTGTTCGTGCGCTAACGGTCGGAGGAGTTGTCGATGCCTTCAATCCCTCTAGTCAGCGCCACTGATTCCACCGCAAAGGTCGTCGCGTGCCTCGAGCGCGACGGCGCGGTAGTCGTCACCGGGGTGATCGATAGCGCTGTGCGCGATTCAATTTTGCGCGAGCTCGCGCCGCATCTGGAGATCGTCGATCCGGACGCCAGCATCAACAAGAAATACGAAGCCGACGGTGGCACCGCGAACTTCTATCCCGGCAAAACCAAGCGGATCACCGCGCTGGTCGCCCGCTCGGAAACCTTCCGTACTTTTGTGACGCATCCGCTGATGCTGTCGGCGTGCGACGCGATTCTGAAACCCAACTGCGTTCATTACCAGGTGCATGCGACCGCCGCGCTCGCTGCGCACCGATCCGGGCGCGAGGATCTCGCTGATCGTGGTAGCTGGCGGGCTCGCGTTCGCGATTTTTGTCTTCCACCTGATGCGCCCCGAACCCGCCCGCCGCGTTGCCGCGCGGGAGAGGTGCCGGCCGACGTAGTCCGCGCCCATCTCGGCCAGGTCGTCGAAGCTCTCCGCGAGGAAACCCCGACGCCGGTTGTCGAAACCGGTGTCACCGACCCCATCTAGTTGATAAGAAATGTTGTGGGACGCGGGCCGATGCCCGCTGCCGCGCGCGCTTAAGACCGGAGGACTTGTCGATGCCGTCGATCCCTGTGTTGGTGAGTGTACGAAAATCCCTGAATGGCTAATCTCCTCGAGCGTCGAGCTTTGATCCGCGGCGTTTAACCAGAGAGGTTCGATATGTCGGAAGAGGATCTGTTTTCCCGCTTAATCAAACATCGCACGACGCGCCAACGTCACGTCGAAAACTTTCTGACCGAGATCCTAGCGGAATTCCTTAATCGTCTAGGTGCGAAACACCGCGACTTGCATCGCGAGTTTATTCTGAAATTGTTGCTTGCTAACTGCGAGCGTCCGACACAGATTCTCCGGTTCAAGGCTCAAATCGCGACGCACATCGTATGGAAGTCTCAGCACCCTGTCGATTGGGGGGGGCAAGTCAAGTGGGCTGATCTGGTTTTGCTCGTTGGTAGGCGACCGCTGATGGTGGTCGAAAGCAAGGTGAACGCCCCCATAGGAGTACTGCCCTCCGACCAAGACGAAGGCGAGGAGGAAGACCGCGAGAAGGTCAATCAACTTCACGTCTATGGAAAGTGGCTGTGCCGCAAAAATCCGCAGGGCGCACTTGTCTTTCTCACAAATGCCGCCGAGGATCCTCCCAATTTCCGAGATGGAGACTACGGCGTCAAAACCCGCAGCATCTGTAGGTGGGTTCGAGTAACAGAGTGGCTGTCGCGCAAGAGCGCGAGGATAAACGATCCTGTCGTCAAATATCTGAGCGAGCAACTCGGAGCTTTTCTGAAAAGAGAAAGCATCTCACAAATGGAAAAAAAAGATGTTGAATTGCTAGGCAAGTTCTTCAACCAGAGAATCAAACTGGACGACTTGGATGAACAAAACAACAGCAGACTCGACAACGGAGAGAAAGCTTTGTTCGAGGTTGCGGGCGCAACTAAAAAAAAGCTTGCAGGAGAGAAACCTACATACGAGTATGGTGCGCTTCTTTGCTCAAGATCGGTTTCAGGCGCTGAAGGATTCCGACTGAAGTGGGGATTCACATCCGGAAACAATGAAAATTGGTTTGCCGCAGACGAGAAGCCAGGGCTCGTTGCGTGCGCAATCATCGTTTTCAACGTCGGAGAGGGAACTGGTCTTTCCAGTAAGCTAGGCAAGAAACTCAGCCAGTGGGGCACAAAGACTGTCCACGACGACAATTACCCGTGCTGGTATAAGATTGTCTCTGCCAGCACGCTATTAAACGATCAGAAGGGATTTTCGCGCGCCTTTGAGGAGTGGACCTTCAGAGAAATCATGAAGGCTGAAAAGCTTTTGCTTGCTGCCGCAAAACAAAGCCCAAAACGCAAATCCGCCTGAAGCTTAGACCGGAGGAGTTGTCGATGCCTTCAATCCCTGTAGTCAGCGCCACTGATTCCACCGCCAAGGTCGTCGCGTGCCTCGAGCGCGACGGCGCGGTGGTCGTCACCGGCGTGATCGATAGCGCTGTGCGCGATTCAATTTTGCGCGAGCTCGCGCCGCATCTGGAGATCGTCGATCCGGACGCCAGCATCAACAAGAAATACGAAGAAGACGGAGGCGCCGCGAACTTCTATCCCGGCAAAACCAAGCGGATCACCGCGCTGGTCGCCCGCTCGGAAACTTTCCGCACTTTTGTGACGCATCCGCTGATGCTGTCGGCGTGCGACGCGATTCTGAAACCCAACTGCGTTCATTACCAGGTGCATGCGACCGCCGCGCTCAAAATCGGTCCCGGCGCGCGCGAGCAGGTGCTTCATCGCGAAGAGGATCCGTACCAATTTTTCAAAGTGCCGCGCCCGCGCATGATAGTCGCCAGCATGTGGGCGATTACCGATTTTACCGAGGCCAACGGCGGTACCAAGATTGTTCCGGGCAGCCATCTCTGGCCCGCGGATCGCTCGGCGCGGCCTGATGAAGTAGTCGCGGCTGCGATGCCGGCGGGATCGGTCCTGCTCTGGATGGGCGGCACGCTGCATGGCGCGGGCGCGAATCGCACCGATGAGTGGCGCTACGGAGTCTTCCTTTCGTACTCGCTCGGATGGCTGCGGCAGGAAGAGAATCAATACATCGACGTGCCGGGCGAGATCGCGCGGACGCTCGACAAGCGGGTGCGCGACCTGGTCGGCTACCGAATGCACCTCGGAATCGGATACGCGGACGTATCGGTCAAAGACGGCCGCGGTGGGAAGCGCTGATGCCGAAGATTTCTTATCGCGTGCGGCCCGAGACGGCGGTGCTCACGCGCGGCTTCGATCCGGAATTGTCGGTTGGATCGGCCAGGCCTCCGGTTTATCGCAGCTCGACGTTTGTGTTTCCGAGTCCGGAAGCGGCGGAGCGCGCGTTTGGAATCGTGCTCGGCAAAATCCGCCCGCTCGGCGACGATCGTCCCGACCTGATCTATGCGCGCCTCAATCATCCCAACGCGGAAATACTCGAGGAGCAACTGGTACCGCTCGAGCGCGGCGCCAACTCGGCCGCGATTTTCAATTCCGGCATGGCCGCGATCTTTACCGTGATACTCACGTTCCTCGAGCGCGGTGGCTCGATTGTCTATACCCAGCCGTTGTATGGCGGCACGCAGCACCTGATCCACCAGGTGATCGAGCCGCTTGGTTTCGACGCGCGCGGCGTGCCGGCTGGCAATACGAAAGCGCTGACCGAGGCGATTGAGAATGCGAAAAATCTGAGTCTCGTGCTAGTCGAGACTCCCGCGAATCCGACGCTCATGATGACCGATATCGCGCAGGCGGCCGCGGCGATTCGCCGGCGCCCGAAGCGCGCGCTGCTCGCAATCGACAACACTCTGCTCGGCCCGACGTTTCAGCATCCGCTGATTCACGGCGCGGACCTCGCGATTTACTCGGCGACCAAGTTCCTCGGCGGGTTCAGCGACCTTTTGGCCGGCGCGGTCCTCGCGACCGATCCCGAATTGATCCAGACGCTCACCGGGATGCGCGCGCTGCTCGGCAACATCCTGCAGGCCGACGAATGCTGGATGCTCGATTCGCGGCTATCGACCGTCGCGCTGCGGATGAATCGCCAAAGCAAGAACGCGCAGCGAATCGCCGAGCAGTTGGTCAAGCATCCGCGCGTCAAGCGCGTCATCTATCCGTCGCTGTTCACCGACGCCGCACAGATTCAGATTCGTGATGCGCAGACCGACTACCCGGGCTCGCTGCTGTCGCTGGAAGTTGAGGGCGGGAAGACCGGCGCGTTCGAATTCCTGCGTGGCCTGAAGATCGCGAAGAACGCAGTCAGCCTCGGCGGCGTCGAAACTCTCGCATGCCATCCGATGACGACCACTCACAGCGAGCTGTCGCCCGAGGAAATGTCCGCCGCGGGAATCAACGAGGCGCTGGTGCGCATCTCGGTCGGCACCGAGCATTGGCGCGACCTGCTCGAGGAATTTACCCGCGCGCTGGGTTGAATCGACCGGTCAGTTCCTCAGCTGCGGATCTCCGCCAGGCGGCCGGTATGATTTGAAATTCCCAGGCGCAGGCAGTCGGCGTCGATGCCGAGTGCCTCGCAGATACTGACGAACGAGAACGGTCCGCACTCTTCGTCGCAGCTGAGCCATGCGGCCGCCTCGACGAACTCTTCGTTGTTGCGCGCTTCCGCGCCTTTATCGCGATGTCGCAGGTAGTTGCGGATCGCATCTTCGAGCACCGCGAACAACAGCTTGCGTTCGCCTTCCGCGGGCAGTTTGCGCCGGCGAGACTCGCCGTACTGAACTGGCAGAATACCGACGCTGGCAAATATGTTCGGCAGATCGTCGTGGGCTGTGTATGTGGTGGCTTCCATGTTGATGTGCTCCTCCGCTGCTCCAGCTCGGCTTGTCGAGCCTCAACAGTGTGAGCAAAAGCGCTGCCAACGGAATCGCACCAGGGAAGCCCGTTATTTGTGGGAGCTTTTGCCGCTCGGCGAAGAACTCTGAAAAATTTTCACGACTCGGGAGGCGTGAGCCACGCTCCGCTTGCAACAGGGGACGGTCAGATCAATTTCATTCCAGTCGCCGCTTCGAGTTCCGCGATCGCTTGCGGCCCGCTTTCCACTTTGATCGTCGTCATGCCCATCGCGCGCGCGGGTTTGAGATTGCCGCCGAGGTCATCGAGATAGACGCACGCGCCGGGCGTCACGCCGAGCTGCTCGCACATCATCAGGTAGATGCGCGGATCGGGCTTGCGGATTCCGATTTTCGAAGATTCTATCAGCGCGTCGAACAGCTCCATGATTTCGCGCGAATAGATCGAGCGGCTGGTGGCGGTGGCGCCGGTCGCGTCGGCCGGCATGTTGTTGGTGATACAGCCGGTCTTGAACCTAGCCTTGATTCGTCGCAGTGCTTCGATCATCTCGGGCCGGAAATCACCGGCCAGCAGCGCGATGACGTCGCGTCCCGGAATTTCGTAGCCGAGCGTCCGGGCTTCTGCCGCGAAGGCAGCGTCGAAGCCGGCGAAGTCGATCGCCGACCGCTCGAACATCGCCCACGCGTTGTGCTCGTGATTGGTGGAATTGATCTTGCGGATCACGCCGACCGGTATCCCGCGCTCGCGCTCGTACCGGGTGAAGGCCTCGAACGGAGACGTTGTGAAGACGCCACCGAAATCCCATATCACTGCTTCGATCACTTCAATCCTCTACGCGCGGGGATGGTTCCGAAGAAACTCGAACTATATTCAGGACGCGGCGGGCGATCCAGAACTTTGGCCGTACTCTTGGCGGTTGCGCAAGTGCGATTCGTTTTGAGATGGTCGGTTTGAATTACGACTCGCGGGAGAAGGGCAATGTCGTACAAGCATCCGTCGGGGGAAGAATTTGGTGGCGTCATCGGGCGCACGATTGCGGAGTCGAAGCCATGGTGGCCTGAGCCGAAGTTGGCAAAGGGCGCGCCGAACGTCGTGATCGTAGTGCTTGACGACAGCGGCTTTGCCCATTTCGGCTGCTACGGATCGACGATCGAGACGCCAAACATCGATCGCTTGGCCGGGGCGGGTCTGCGGTTTACCGGCTTTCACACCACCGCGCTCTGCTCGCCGTCGCGCGCATGTCTTCTGACCGGACGCAATCATCACGCGGTCGGGATGCGTGCGATTTCAAACATGGACACCGGCTTTCCCAACATGCGCGGTGCGATACCGCGATCGGCCGCGACGCTCGCCGAGATTTTGCGCGATAACGGTCACGCGACCTTCGCGGCCGGCAAGTGGCATCTCGCGCCGATGGCGGAATGCACCGCGGCGGGGCCGCTGCACAACTGGCCGCTGCAGCGCGGATTCGATCGCTTCTACGGCTTCCTGCAGGGCGAGACCGATCAGTTTTATCCCGAGCTGACCTCGGACAATCACTTCGTCGATACGCCGGGCACGGTCGCCGAGGGCTATCACGTCTCCGAGGATATCGTCGATCGATCGATGGGTTTTATTCGCGACAGCAAGTCGCTGGTGCCCGAGCGTCCATTCTTTCTCTACCTCGCGTTCGGCGCGACGCATTCGCCCCATCAGTCGCCGCGAAGCTATCTCGAGAAGTATCGTGGACGGTTCGATGCGGGCTGGGACGCGGCGCGCGAGGAATGGTTCGCCCGTCAGAAAGAATTCGGAATCGTGCCCAAGGACACCCGGCTTGCGCCGCACAATCCCGGGGTCAGGCCGTGGTCTGATCTGTCGGACAAGGAACGAGTCTTCGCCGCGCGCCTGCAGGAGGCGTTTGCAGCGATGTTGGATCACACCGATGCGCAGATCGGCCGGCTCGCCGCGTTTCTCAAGGAACTCAACCTGCTCGACGACACGCTGTTCATCGTGATGTCGGACAACGGCGCGAGCCAGGAGGGCGGCCCGCTCGGCGTGCTCGACGAGATGCGCTACTTCAACGGCATGCGGGAAGATCTTGACGCCGCGGTCGCGCGGCTCGACGACATCGGCGGGCCGAATAGCCATTCGAACATACCGTGGGGCTGGGCGCAGGCGGGAAACACGCCGCTTAAGTGGTACAAGCAGAATACTCACGGCGGCGGCGTGCGGGACCCGCTGATCGTTCACTGGCCGGCAAAAATTGGCACGCCCGGAGAGATCCGGCGGCAATTCTGCCACGCGATCGATCTCGCGCCGACGATAATCGACCTGCTGCACATCGAGACGCCGGCGGTGGTCGCGGGCGTTCCGCAGATGCCGGTGCATGGCACCAGTCTCGCTCCCGCGCTGACAGATCCGGACGCGGCGACGGCTCGAACCACGCAGTATTTTGAGATGCTCGGACACCGGGGAATATGGCATCGCGGCTGGAAGGCGGTGACGCATCACGATTCGGGCACGCCGTTCGACGAAGACAAGTGGGAGCTTTACCATCTCGACCAGGACTTTTCGGAGTGCGACGATCGGGCGGCCGCCGAGCCCAAGCGGCTCAAGGAAATGGTGGAGCTGTGGTGGGCGGAAGCGGAGCGGCACGGGGTCTTGCCGCTCGACGATCGCGGTGCGGCGCTGCTGTTCCGGGCCGCGATGCGTCCGGGATTGCCGACCTCGCGCCGGCGGTTCGTTTACTATCCGCCCATTTCACACATCGTTGCCGACGCGTGTCCCTCAACCGCGCGCGGCTGGAGCATGACGGTCGAACTCGACCACCCATCCGCGGACGGCGACGGCGCGCTCATCGCTCGCGGCAGCAGCAACAGCGGATTCGTGCTCTACGTGAAAGATGGCAGAGTGAAGTTCGACTACAACTGCTTTCATCAGCACATCCTGGTCGCGTCGGACAGCCGGCTGTCAGCGGGCCGCCACAAGATCGTGGTGACGGTAGAAAAGGGCGACAAGACAGCGGCGCGCTCGGCACTGCTGGTTGATGGCGTCGAGGTTGGAGAGGGCGCGATTGCAAATCTGCTGCGCATAATCTCCAGCACCGGCATGGACCTCGGCCGCAGTATGTCGCCGGTCAACGCGGATTATCAGGCGCCGTTCAAGTACTCGGGGCGGATCATGGAAGTCGTGTTCGAATTACCGTCGGGGCCACAGGATCGCGAGATCGCCGCTCAGGTGCGCGCGGCGATGACGCGGCAGTAGGCATCGAGCGCCGCATGACGTGGCGCTCCGCTGAATCGTTTCACGGAGGGAGGATTACAATGAAGTTTTGGAGCCGTTTTGTACTGTGTCTGTTCGCGCTGATCGTTGCAGCGGGATGCGCTGCGACGAACGTCACCCAGCAAACACCGATGAGCAATCCCGGGCTCGCGCGGCCCAATCGAATCTGGGTGTACAACTTCGTTGCCAATTCCGCCGACATGCCCGCCAATTCCTCGATCGGCGGCGATGTCGGTGCGCCGAGTACGCCACCGACGCCCGAGCAAATTCAGGAGGGCCGCCAGCTTGGCGCCCTTATCGCCCAGCAGCTGGTCGCGGACATCAACGCGATGGGACTTTCCGCGGTGCAGGCCGGCCCCGGATCTTCACCGCAAGTTGGCGATGGTGTGATTCGCGGTTATCTCGTATCGGTGCAGAGTGGCAGCGCGGTGCAGCGCTTCGTGATCGGATTCGGCGCCGGGACTTCGGAGATGGATACGGTGGTGGAGGGCTACGCGGTCACGCCGCAGGGCTGGCGTAAACTCGGGTCGGGAACACTGACCTCCTCCGGAAACAAAACGCCCGGGATGGTCGTGCCCGCCGCAGTGGCGATTGCAACCGCCAATCCGATCGGCCTTATCGTTGTCGGCGGCGCGAAAATATACGGCGAGACCAGCGGCCGGAGCGGACTCGAGGGAAGAGCCAAGGCGACCGCGGACGCGATTGCAGAACAGCTGAAACTAAGATTCCAGGATCGCGGCTGGATCCAGTAGCTGCTCATCCTGTACGGGCCGGCTGCCACTTGCGTAAAGTAGCAGGCGACGATCTAGGATCGGGAGGAACGAAATGGACTTCGCCGAAATTATTTACGAGAAGCAGGATCGCGTGGCTACAGTCACGATGAACCGGCCGGAGAAGATGAACGCGTGGACGCCCAGGATGGGCGCGGAGATGCGCACGGCGATGCTCGATGCCGAGCGCGACCCGTCGATCGGCGCAATCATCGTGACCGGCGCGGGCCGCGCGTACTGCGCTGGCGCCGACATGGGCGCGCTCTCCAATATCGCCGCGGGACACGCGGGAGCGCGCAGCGCCGAGGCGCCCGACCAATGGCTGGCGGCGCAGCGCGCCGATTACCGGACGTCGTACTCGTGGCCGCTGGCGCTCAACACGCCGGTGATTGGCGCGATCAACGGCGCGTGCGTCGGGCTGGGCTTCACCACCTGCCTATACCAGGACATCAGGATTGCGTCGGAGAACGCGCGGATGGGACTGATCTTCACGCAGCGCGGACTTGCGATCGAGCACGGCAGCAGCTGGATGCTGCCGCGAATCATCGGCCTGGCGCGCGCGACCGAACTGGCGATCACGGGACGTCTGGTCGATGCGAACGAGGCGCTTGAGATTGGGCTGGTAACCCGGGTCGTGCCGCAGGACCAGCTGATGGCGACGGCGCGCGAGGTTGCGTCAGGCATCGCGACCAAGTGCTCGCCGCTGGGAGTCGCGCAGGCGAAGAAGATGATCTACCAGCATCTGTTCACCGACCTCGCCACCGGCGTGCGCGACGACGATGCGTCGATGGAGATGATGACGCGGTCGGCGGATTTCAAAGAGGGCGTGAAGGCGTTCGTCGAGAAGCGCGCGCCAAAGTTCACCGGCAAGTAGGGCGAGCGTTCGCGATGTCCGCGAGCGGCGTCGGCAAGGAGCGCTGCGCGATTTCAGAGACCGGAACCGGCTTCGCTGGCGTGAAGCTGTCCGAGATCCTTCCTGCCGCTCGCGATGCTCGCTTCGTCAGGATGACGCGGGGCTCGCGCAGGCTGGGGGCGCACCGGGAACTGTGACTACTTGTCGAGGGGGTGCTTGAACTTGCGGTCGGGGTGACGGATCGTGAGCACCGGGCACGGCGCTTTCTGGACGACGCGCTCGGCGACGCTGCCCATCAGGACGTGCGCCAACCCGGTGCGGCCGTGCGTGCCGAGCACGATCAGGTCGGCATTCTCGCTCTGCGCGGTGTGCAGAATTTCCAGGAAGGGAGAGCCGACCTTCAGTTGAACCTTGACCTTGAGGCCGGCGGCGCGCAGGTTGCCCGCGATTTTGTCGAGCTCCTTCTGCGCGAGCATCCGCTGCTCTTCGGCAATCCGGCCCATCGCGCCGACGTCCATTGCCGGTCCCAGTTCCGGCGTCATCATTACCGGCGCGAGCGGCTGATCGACATGCAGCAGGACGATGTCGGCCGAGAACTTGAGCGCAAGCTCCTGGGCGAAGCTCAGCGCAAGGGTCGAGTCTTCGGAGAAATCGGTGGCGGCGACAATTTTTGAAAAGGTTGGCACCCAGAAACCATAACGCCGCGACGGCAATCGTGGCAAGGGACGGTCGAGCGCGCGCGGACTCGACCAGAGCGTGCGCGCGGCATTACAATTCAGGCAAAATCGTGGGAAACTGAGACGTTATGGCAACCGGCCGTGGATTGATTGCAGACTTCGAGCGCGCCTTCGACGAGTTCTTCGACGAAATGTTGATCGATCGCTGGAAAGGCGGAACGGCCGCGCTCGAGTTCGAGCGCGCGCAGGTTATCGATCTTTCCGATCGTTACGAAGTGCGAGTCGCGGCGGTCGGCGTCGATCCCGCAAAGATACAGGCGGAGGTCGCGGGCCAACGCCTTGCGGTTCGAGTGCCGGACAAGCTCGGCGGCACGCTCGACAGTTCATTTGCGTTCTCCGATCCGATCGACGGCGAAGCCTCGACCGCCAAGTGGTCCGAAGGCACGCTGGTCATCACATTGCCAAAAAAGAAAGGCCGGCGAATCGCGCTCAGGGCTTCGTAGTCGCGCGCCGCAAACGTCGTAACCAATATGACCGACAAGGGCGACCTCATCGCTACCGACGCCAGCGCCGCGCTGATTCATGTGCCGCCGCCGGCCGAGCTCGCCGCGTCAGAACTCAAAATAAAAGTATCGCTCGATGCGGCCGCGCTGGAACGCGCCGCGGCCAGCGATGGCGACGCCGAGTTGTTCGGGCAGAGCCGCGCGCTCGACGCGATACGGCTCGCGATCGGAATCGACGCGCCCGGCTACAATGTCTTCGTCAGCGGACTGCGCTCGCGGCATGAGCGCGAATCGGTCCTGCGCATCCTCCGCGAGAAAGCGGCGGCGATGCCGACGCCCGGCGATTGGGTTTACATAAATAATTTTCGCAATCCCGAATCGCCGGTCGCAATCTACCTGCGGCCGGGACAGGGCGTCGAACTGCGCGCCAAGATGACGGAGCTGATAGCCTTCGTGCTCGAGCAACTGCCGAAAGCGTTTCGGCGCGAGGATTTCGATCAGGAGCGCGCGGCGCTGCGCGACAAATACAACAAGCGCGCACAGGAGCTGTTCGGCAATCTCGAAACGCGGGCGCGCGAGCGCGGCTTCGCGGTCCAGAGCGCGCCGACCGGCCAGGTGATTTTCATTCCGCTCATCGACGGCAAGATGCCCGAGTCGCCCGACGCGCTCAACAAGGCGATGGCGGCGAAGACCGACGCCGAACGCGAGCTGCTGGCGAAGGCCCAGGGCGAGCTGCAGGACGAGCTGGCGACATTGACCCTGCGGCAGCAGGAAATGATGCGCGAGCTGATCGACGACATCCGCGCAATCGAGCGCGCGTTCGCCGCGCGGATGATCACCCCGTCCGTCGAAGACTTAAAGCATCACTTTAACAATCCCGCGGTCGATAAATATCTCGATGAAGTCGCGGAGCACATGCTCGGAAACCTCGATCGCTTCCGCGAGCAGCCGCCGGAGCAGGCGCAGGGCCAGCGGCCGCCGGGAATCGGGGACGGCGCGCGATGGTTCGACTACCAGGTCAACGTGATGGTCGATAACTCGGCGACGCGCGGGGCGCCGGTCGTGCTCGAGGACGCGCCGACCTATCGCAACCTGTTCGGCACGATCGAGCGGTGGATCGATCCGCTGGGGCGGTCGGGGACCAACTTCACGCGCATCATCGGCGGATCGTTTCTGAAATCGCACGGCGGCTTCCTGGTGTTCGATCTCGAGGACGCGGTGATCGAGCCCGGGGTCTGGAAGACGCTCAAGCGCAGCCTCAAGTCGGGGCGCATGACGCTGGAGACTTTCGAGCCGCTGCCATTTTTCTCGATGAGCGGACTGAAGCCTGAGCCGATCGAGATTAAGAACAAGGTCGTGACGCTGGGCGGCGCGTACCTTTACAACACGCTTTATTTTTACGATGCGGATTTCGCGGAATTGTTCAAGGTGAAAGCCGAGATGCGGCCGTCGGTGGCGGCCGACGGCGCGGCCGCGGCGCATTATGCGGCGCGCGTGGGAGCGCTCGCGCGCAGGGAGAATCTGCCGCCGTTCGAGGCGGGCGCGCTGGCGAAGATCGTCGAGTTCGGCATGCGGATGGCGGGCGACCGATCGCGCGTGCTGGCGATGCTCGAGCCGATCGACGACCTCGCGCGCGAGTCGGCGTACTTCGCGCGCAACGAAGCGGCGCAGCGGGTGACCGCGGCGCACGTCGAACGGGCGCTCGGCGAGCGGATGCTGCGGCTCAATTTTATCGAAGAAGAAATCCGCCGGATGATCGCGGAAGGCACGCTCATCGTAAATATTCGCGGCACCAGCGTCGGACAGATCAACGGCCTGGCCGTGCTCAACGTCGGCGGGTACAGCTTCGGGCGGCCGTCGCGCGTGACAGCAACCGTAGCGCTCGGGCAGGCCGGCGTGATCAACATCGAGCGCGAAGCACGGATGTCGGGATCGACGCACGACAAGGGAATTATGATCCTGAGCGGATTTATCCGCGCGCGATTCGGGCAGCAGCATCCGATCGCGATGTCGGCGAGCATCTGCTTCGAGCAATCGTACTCGGGAATCGACGGCGACAGCGCCAGCTCGACCGAGCTCTACGCGCTGATGTCGGCGCTGTCGGGCGTTCCGATCCGGCAGGATCTCGCGGTAACGGGATCGGTCGATCAATACGGCACGGTGCAGGCGATCGGCGGCGTCAATCAGAAGGTCGAGGGCTTCTACCGCGTGTGCAAGGCGATCGGCCTTACCGGGTCGCAGGGCGTGATGGTGCCGCGCACCAACGTGTCGAACCTGATGCTCGATCCGGAGACGACCGGCGCAATCGAGCGCGGCGAATTTCACATCTATCCGATCGACACGATCGATCGCGGCATCGAGACGTTGACCGGTGTGCGCGCGGGAACTATCGACCAGCCCGGAACGATCAACTATCTCGTCGATCAGCGGCTCAAGCAGATGGCCAATATCCTGCGCGATCGTCCGCTCGGCGAAACTCGGGTCGTGCAGGAACCTGCGCCGGGCACGCCGCCCGCGCCGAAACCGCCCGTGCCGCCGGAGCCTCCGCGCTAGAAAAGGGGCGCATTCCTTGCGAATCAGCAGGAGACATCGCGGATGCCGATAGATCTCCGACTCGACTCCGCCGAGGTTGCGCTGCTCACCGACCTTTACGAACTGACGGTCGGCGCGGCGTTCTTCGAGCACGGTTTCAACGAAACGGCGTCGTTCGAAGTTGCGATGCGCCGGATGCCGCCGGGGCGCGGGTTCATGATCGCCGCCGGCATCGAGCGGTTGATCGAAGCGCTCGAGGAGTATCGCTTCGACGCCGGCGCGATCGAGCATCTCGAGTCGCTGCAACTCTTCAAGCCGGCATTTCTCGAATTCCTTTCGACGCTCCGCTTCACCGGGTCGATCCGCGCGCTTCCCGAAGGCACAATTTATTTTCCTGGTGAACCGGTCGCGGAAATCCGCGCGCCCCTGATCGAAGCTCAGCTCATCGAAACGCTGGCGCTCAACCAGCTTGGCTTCGCTTCAACCGTCGCGACCAAAGCGGCGAGATGTTTCGCGGTCGCGGGCGGCCGGCGACTGGTGGATTTCGGTCCGCGGCGCGCGCAGGGTGCGGATGCGTCGCTGATCGCGGCGCGAGCGAGCTACATAGCGGGCTTTCACGGCACCGCCAACGTGCTCGCCGGCAAGCGCTACGGGATTCCCGTTTTCGGCACGATGAGTCACGGCTTCGTGATGGCGCATGAAAGCGAGCGCGACGCGTTCGCCGATTTCATCGCGAGCTTCCCGACCCTCAGCACGCTGCTGGTTGATACTTACGATACGGTCCGCGGCGTCGAGAGTGCGGCCACCGTCGCCGCGCGAGTTCGCGAAGCCGGCGTGAAAATCCATGGCGTGCGGCTGGACAGCGGCAACCTCGATGAGCTGAGCCGCAAGGCGCGCCGGATTCTCGACCAGGCGGGTTTCGGCGATATCGCGATCGTCGCGAGCGGCAATCTTGACGAATATCGAATCGCGGAGCTGGTCGATGCCGGCGCGCCAATCGACGCGTTCGGCGTCGGCACCGCGCTCGCGGTCAGCGACGACGCGCCGTCGGCCGACTTCGTGTACAAGCTGGTGGACTACAAGGATCGCGGGCGGCTGAAAACTTCCGCCGGAAAAATTTCAACGCCGGGCCGCAAGCAGCTGTTTCGCGGCTACGCGCCGAGCGGATCGTTCTTTGCCGACATGGTCGGAATCGTGGACGAGGGCGCAACCACGGTCGCGCGCGAATTCAAGCCGGTGCCCTCGAAAACGGTTCAATTGATGGAGACTGTTTTTGAAAATGGCCGCCGGATCATGCCGCGTCCAACGCTGGCCGAAGCGCGCGAGCGCGTGATGAATGGACTCAGGACGCTCGACGCCCGTTACAAAACGCTGCGAAAGCCCGCGGAGTTTTCCGTGCGGCAGTCGGCGGCGCTCGGCGCGCTGGTGATCAGCGAAAAGCTGCGCGCGCAAAAGCGCTAGGACTAAGCTCGCTACAAGCCAGCCGCAA
Organism: uncultured delta proteobacterium; assembly: GCA_963717005.1. Lineage (GTDB taxonomy): Bacteria > Desulfobacterota > Binatia > Binatales > Binataceae > Binatus. Next base: position 93,883 of record OY970324.1, on the reverse strand, counting down.
CTCCGGCCAGGAAGGCCGTCGTCCGTTCCGGTGGTGGCGAAGTTTGCAGGCTGCGCGCGGCGTCGATAATGCGGCCCGGGTCGAAGGTCACCAGCAACGGCTTGATGACGTCGAGGCGGGGCGGCGATTCGGGGGTCCATCGCGCCGGCGCGGGATAATCGATCTCGGACGCGATCGCACGGTAACGCTCGAGCAGCGGTCGCACGCCCTCGTACGAACCAACGATGATGATGGCTATCCGGCCGCCGGGCGCCGGCGCGATTTGCCAATCGTAATATGCGTCGGGGGCAGCATCGACGCGCCAGTCGTGCGGGAGAAGATCGAGCCGTTTGAGTTCCAGTGGAGAGATCTTCGACAGATCGTGTCCTTCGGCGAGATATTTTCCCGCCGCTTCGAGGATCGCGTCGAAGCGCAAAGCGCAGGCGCGCGCCTCGACCTGCGCCGCCGGAAGTTTCGCATACGCGGCAAATGAATCGCGCGGGATTTTGTAAATCCACACGCCCTTCTCGTTCAGCCCCGCGACTCCGAGCGAATCCAAGGTCTGTTTGAAGCTGTCAAAATTTTCTTCCTTCGGGTCCGCAACGACCGCCTGCACGCCCCAGCGCGCGATGTAGGCTTTTAACTGCTCGCCAGACTCCGGCAGATCGATCCCGCCGTAGAAGTAGTTCGCCACCGGCATCCGCGCGAACTCGAACGGGGCGAATTCTCCGGTGTATCCGCCGGCCATCCTGAAGTACATGCCGCTTTGCACTTGCCAATACATGCTGTTGCCTTTCTGCCCCCATGGCAGCGGCAAAATTATCTCGCGCGGCTGAAGTTCGGTTGCGTATGCTCGGTCGGTGAAGAAAGCGGGGATGTCGAGGCGGCTGACCCAGAACGACGCGTGGAGGTTCGGCGCGAGCGACACCAGGATAACCGCGGCGGCGATCCATTTCGTTGTCGGTCGAGCCGACGACGCCGAGAACCACATCGAAACCATCACGGCCACGACCAGGAACTCATACATCATGAATCGCACCGGCAGCGCGATCGAAAGAATTGGCAGCCGCCCTGCAAGCGCCCACGGCAACCAGATACCCGCCCTGCCCGCTACATGTAGCGCCGGCCCCATCGACGCAATCGCGAGGGCGACGAACAAGATGGTCAAAAGTTTTCCCGCGGGCGATCGCCAATATCGGCGCCGGAATACTTCGACCAATAAGATTATTGCAATGCCAAGGTAAGCGCCGTTCTCGGGCATTCGCCCTTGCAAGGTGTGTGATATCGCGCTCGCGACGCCTACAGTGCCGAGCATGACCGTCTTCGTGGGCACCAGAAATGCCAGCAGGTCGGCCGAATAGTTGCCGGGCTTCCAGACTGATTCGTGAGGAAATCCTCGGCAGAGCAAGAAGTACAGGTAGGGCGAGAGTACAATGCCTGATATCGCGTAGCCGGCCACGGCGGGCGGGATGAGACCGAGCAGACGGGCGCGGATGCCGCCGTCGAAAAGCGCGATCGCGAGCAAGAGCGCGAATCCGCCGACGATCGTAGCGGTTGCAAAAATTTCCGGGAAACAAAGGAACTGAACTACCAGAAGCGCCGAGAGCAGAGTGGCGAATCGTCGCGCCGAAATCTCGCCGTCGAGTCTCTTCAGCGTCACTAAAACGAGAAGCGGCACTGGGAAAACCGCGATCAAAACCAGGTGTTCGAGCAGCTGGCCGAGCATGTAGGGAGAAAAGGCGAAGATATAACCGCCCAGAATCGACGGCCAGAACGCACCGGTGACGCGTCTGCATAGTAGAAATGCGCTGAACGCCGCGAGCGGGGGCGCCATCATCACGATCAGGTTGTAGGCCGCGGGTTCTCCCACACTGAGTTGTAGCGGAATCGAAATCCAGGCGAGCAGCGGGACGATGGCCGTCCAGGCCAGGTTGATTCCGAGCGGCGCCCAAACCAGGTCGGTAAAAAAGGGGTTCAGTCCGTGCGAGAGCGAATAGAGCCACCAGTTGAAGAACCACATCGTTTGCGGCGGGTCGGTATCGCGTCCGATGTAGAAGTTCGCGGGATGGCCCGGCAATGCGCGCGCGAAAAAGAAAAGCGAGATTGCGGTGTAGAGGACAAAAGCCGCGAGGGTGCCTAATCGACCGCGCATCAGGGTAAGTATTGCGTCGCGCTCGTGCTAATGCATTGCGCCGTTTCTGACGAAGTAAACGTCACACCCGGCGATCCGTTGTTTCGAAACGTGTGTGTCGAGATCGGCGAAGATCCGATCGAATTCAGGAAGCCGATCCATTTGCGACTTGCAGCGAACGACGGCTTCAACGGGATATCCACCTTGCGGCGCCAACATATGATGAGCGCGTTCGAGGGTTTCGTCGTCCGGGACAGTGACGGGCGCCATCAAGGCCCGTCGCCGCGCGTAATAAGGAATAACCGACGACCATTCCTGTCCATAAATGACAACGACACCTTCGGTGTCGGTCTTTTCATCGATTGCTTGTGCGATCGCCAAGAGCGGACGATCCAACGGATTGCGAATGTCCCGGACAAAGAACAAACCGAACCAAACCAACTGCGAGGCAACAATCAGCGCTAGAAGATTCCATCCCCCCTGCCGATGCCCAGCTGAGAAAAGCCCGCCGACGACGATTGATTGAGCGCAGATCAGAAAGATCGCGTTCTCCGTATCATAGTAGTTGTGCACGATATGGGAGTTCGCGAATAGCACAAAGGGAAGTAGGAATGCGCCAAGGGCGCCCAAAAGGACAATCCCATTTCGTCGATCGATGAGTTTGTAGGAAAGCGCCAGAGGCACCGATGCGATTACAATAGGCACTGCCAGGACACCCAATGTGTCGGTCGCCGCGCGCAGCAGAGTTTCCAGCATATCGAGCGAGAACACTTGCCCCCACGTGCCAAGGTACCATCGATGCGTGGAGGGCAAGGTTGAGAGCATGTGGATAGCTATTGGGTTCTTGCGCTTCTGGCTGTCGGCAAACCGTGTCCAGATCTCGAACAGAGTGAAGGGAATCAGCGTGATCGCGGCACCGATAAGTATCGGGGGCAGCAGAGTGTGCCGACCACGAAAACGCTTCGTCAGGTCATTCAGAAGAATCAGCCCCGCCAGGCACACGAAAGGGACGAACGTCGTAATCTTTCCCAACGCCCCCACAACGCCGCAGAAGATACTGAGTACCAGGGAGGTCCAATGCAATGAACGCGTAGCAAGTTCGACCTCGGCCAGGAACCAGAAGCAGAAAAATACGACGAAGGTCTCGATCAGGAAGGCGGTTCCCCAAAAAAGATAGATCGGAGAACAGAGCAGCAGAATCGCAAAAACGCGGATGTATCTGGCATCCAGCTCCCAGGCGCGGGCCAGCATCCGCACCGGAATTATCGTGAGGACGATGAACAGATAACTGACGGACCGACCCATCGAATCCAGCGATAGACCGGTCCACAGGGCCAATCCGGCAACCAGCAGTTGATAGAACGGAAACTCGAAGGGGATGGACCAAGGGGCTCCGAGCACCGGGGTTTCATAGGCGAACCACGGCGATCCGTGCATCAGCCAATATGCTGTGATTGCCGTGTGCGTCTGGCGAAACGAATGCATCCCGAGCAGAGGAAGACGCCATCGCATTGCCAACACGCCGAGGCCGAGAATCAGTGCGGCCAATCCTGTGAGAGAAAGTGCTAACTCGCGGTATCGATCAGGATTCGCGCGGCCGACCAGATCGGGAGTCGGTTCAGTTTGAATTCCATCTTGAATCTTGGCCGAGATTTCCATTTTTCAGCCCCGACTCAGACTCTGCGGCGCAATTGCGTGGAGTCGTGCCGAGCTCTCGTCCCGGTAGTCACTATATCGCCGTCGATTGACCGGCGGTTGCTGTCAAGCCGGGAGGCTGGGCGACGGCCAACCTTGCCGGAGTTCCCGCGAACAGCACCATTCCGACCCAGGCGGTCGCGGCGGCCACAAAGCCCGTCTCGGTAGTCAGCAGTGAATGCGAATGTACGGACCGACTCCACGCGATCATCCCGAAGCTTACCTCCGCCAGAACGTAGCTGGCGACGCAAATGATCACAGCCGGACGCCGGACTCTGCCCGCCACTGCGGCCGAGGTAATCTGAACGAAAGGAAGCAGCAGCAGCACCAGGTAGTGATCCCACGAGGTGGGCGATATCAGAACCATCGTCGCAATCCACAACGAATAGGCGCGGCGATCGGTGTCGGGTTCGTCTCGATTGCCAGCGTGCGTCCAGGTCCGCACCATCACAAAGATTCCCAGCGCCGCACAGACGGCGAGTGAGACTGCTGCGCGGAGAGACTCGTGCGTGCCGATGAGACCGGAATCAGACAGGCGCCAGAACATCCGCGAGACAAAAGACCCGAGCGCGATCTGGTGGGAATCCTCGAGAAAAGGGCGCTGGGTGACCAGAGCGGGCACGTATCTGAAATCGAGAAAGGTCTTGAGTCCAACCGCCGCGACTGTAAGCGCCGCTCCAACCGCCAATCCGGCCGCCATCCAGGCGAGCGCCCTCCAGCGCCTCCGCACGACCAGGTAGCCGGCCATTGCGATCGGAAAGGCGCGCAGCAGCGCCGCCGCGGCGAGAATGGCTCCAGCCTCGGCATCGCGCGAACGCTCAAGCGCACGAATCACGAGCACCAGCATCAGGAAGATTATCAATTGGCTCTGACCGAACGCCATGTGCAGTTGCACGGGTGCGAAAAACACCGCCCCGAGCGTGAGCCAACTGGCGGCATGACTCGAAACCGTTTCGCGCATCAGCAGGATGAGTCCCGCGACCAGGCACGCGAGGTTTAGTGCCTCCCACACGAAGAAGGCCTGGCGCACGGGAAGTCGGGTGAGCGGCGCGAAACACCAGATAAAGGTCGGCGGATAACCACCGCGGTTGATCTCCCCAATCTGCAGGCCGAGCCGCGCGCCGATTGGCTGCAGATCGGTGGTGTATGGGTCGCCCCCGTCGCGAAGCACCATCGCGCTCGCGTAGTAGTGACTGAAGTCCCACGTCGTCGCGTGTGCCGGGAGCATTCTGATCACAAACGCGACGTACATAACCGCCAGTGCCGCCAATCCCGCCATCGCGAGTCGTTCGAACCGGGACGCCTTATGAGATTCGGCTCCGTGAATATCGACGGCTGGAGGAACTTGGGCACCGGTTACAAGCTTTTCGCTGTTCGGTGCATCCATGACAGAAGTCAGCGGTGCGATTGCGGAATCGAGGCTAGGGCAGCGGCGGCGGCGAGCAGGCAGCGCTCGGTCGTCGGCCAATCGATGCAGGGGTCGGTTACCGAGACGCCGTACTTGAGCGCAGCGCGATTCGAGCTAAGCGGCTGGCTGCCTGCTTCGATGTTGCTCTCGAGCATCGCGCCCATGATGGCGCCGCTGCCGGCGCATACTTGGTCAATCAGCGTGTGCAGCACTTCGGGCTGCTTCGCATAGTCCTTGCTGGTTTGCGCGTGCGAGCAGTCCACCATCACGCGCGGCTCGAGCGCGGCGCTCGCGAGGATTTTGCGGCATTCCTCGATACTGCCGGCGTCGTAGTTCGGCTTGCGTCCGCCGCGAAGCACGACGTGCGTATCGGGATTGCCGGAGGTGCGAATCACCGCGGACAAGCCCTCCTGCGTGATGCCGAGAAAAGAGTGCGGCCGGCGCGCCGATTGAATCGCGTTGATCGCAACCTGCAGGTTTCCTTCGGTCGTATTCTTGAAGCCGACCGGCATCGACAACCCGCTGGCCATCTCGCGATGCGTCTGCGACTCGGTCGTGCGCGCTCCGATCGCCGCCCATGAGACCAGGTCCGCGATGTATTGCGGCGTGATCGGATCGAGCAGCTCGGTCCCCGCCGCCAGTCCGAGCCGGTTTATCTCGAGCAACAGCCGGCGCGCGATGCGCAATCCTTCGCGCATATCGCAACTGTCGTCCATGTGCGGGTCGTTGATCAGCCCCTTCCATCCGACGGTTGTGCGCGGCTTCTCGAAGTACACGCGCATAATCAGGTAGAGCCGATCCGAGGCGGCTTCCTTCAGCCTGGCCAGGCGGCGCGCATAGTCAATCGCCGCGTCGGGGTCGTGGATGGAACATGGGCCGACGATACAGAGCATCCGGCGATCGCGACCTGCCAGGATTTCGCGAATCGTCGCGCGCGCCTCGACCACCGTGCGCGCAATCCCCTCGTCCACCGGCATCTCGTTCTTCAGCAGATGCGGCGCGATCAGCGGTTCGGTCGCGAGAACATGAACGTCCTGAATTCGGCGCATAGGTAACGCTTATTTCTATAAGAAAGAATGCTGCTAACAAAGACAGTGCCGGTTGGGGCATAATTGCGGTCGGAACGAATCCGTGGAATCGACGCAGAATCCCGCGATGGAGCAGGGCGAACTCGAACCGGGCCCCCAGAAGCGCGGCGAGAGCGGCGAACCGCCGTCGATTGGCCGGCCGCCGCGACTTCTTCGGGTCCGGCTGTGGCAGGCGATTGCGGGGATGGCCGTCGCGATCGCGATCGCGTCGCTGATTGTGATGTCGGAACTTGCCGGCGCGCTCGCACGACGCACCAACTATGTGAATCGTCGCGTGTCGGCTCTGAATGCGATCGTGCGCAGCCTGCGCCATCAGACGGCGGTCGAGCAGCGCAAGCTTGGATCGGTGCGCGAACGGGCGACCGTGGGCGGGGTGCTCGAGAAAATTCTCTTCGCATCAGATCTTCGGACGGTCAAGCTGGCGGCGCCGATCGGCAAGGACCGGGCGAGGGGAAAATTGACTTTGCAACCGGGCAGTAGCGAGCTTCCGTCGGGCAAGCTTGCGATGAGCGAGTCGGCCAACGCCGCGATACTTGAAGCGACCGGGCTCAAACCAACCGGGACATTTGAGGTTTACCGCATCTGGTGGATGCCGAAACGCGGCTTGCCGATTTGGGCCGCGGATTTTTTAGTGGGAGATGACGGGCTCGCGACGGTGCCGCTGGATTTGCAGGCCGGGCGCGAGAAGGGAATGTCGCTCAACATCACGCTGGAAAATGAATCGTACAGCGATGCGCCCAATGGCCCGAGCGCGCTCAGGGGAGAACTGACGGCGGCGGGAGCGGGGCAGGGTTTGCGCAAGTCGCGGCGCTGAGAGAACTCGATCAATCGGCGCCGATGAACTCGAGCAGCAACGCAAAACCCATCGCGCCGACTCCAAGCATCTCGGTGGTCGGGTCAGTGTTGTTCCAGAGGTAATAGAAGCCGAAGCCGAAGGCCGCCAGACTGACTATTCTTCTCATAGCGATTTCCCTCTATTAACGCCGGGGCCCTCCAATTCACGCGCGGTCCGCCAATTTTCACCAGGAAACAACACAATCATGCATGCAAACTGCTACAAATTGTAGTACGAAGCGCGGCCCGATGAAAGTGGGCGCGGCACTTGCGCGCGGAGGCCGATACTTTCCCGTTGGGGGCTTTACATCGACCATTAAGATGCGTAGATTCTGTGTGCGGCGGCGCTTTGCGGCGCGGCCTGTGGAAACTTCGCTTCCGAAATCCTCACATGCCCGTTGACACGGACCGGATTTAGAGAGTACTGTTTCCGTTCGCCCTGAAAAGGGTCGGTCTTTGAAAACTGAATAGTAGTGCATGCCTTAATCGGCGGCGGGGGTCCAGGAATGGACTCGTATGCCCGACCGATTTCTTTGATTTAATATGCGGTCAGTCCTGCCGTTCCATGACGCGTTAGCCGCGTCTCGAACGGTGGATATACTGAGCTATAATGGAGAGTTTGATCCTGGCTCAGAACGAACGCTGGCGGCGTGCCTGAGACATGCAAGTCGTGGGAGAAAGTCGTAGCAATACGGCAAGTAAACCGGCGCACGGGTGAGTAACACGTGGACAACCTGCCTCAGAGTCTGGGATAACCCGTCGAAAGACGAGCTAATACCGGATAAGACCACGGGAAGTTCGCTTCCTGAGGTAAAAGATGGCCTCTGCTCCTGCAAGCTATCACTTTGAGAGGGGTCCGCGTCCTATCAGCTAGTTGGCGAGGTAACGGCTCACCAAGGCTAAGACGGGTAGCTGGTCTGAGAGGATGGTCAGCCACACTGGGACTGAGACACGGCCCAGAGTCCTACGGGATGCAGCAGTCAGGAATATTGCGCAATGGAGGAAACTCTGACGCAGCGACGCCGCGTGGGTGATGAAGGCCTTCGGGTCGTAAAGCCCTGTCGGAGGGGAAGAAAAGTCTGTTGGCTAATATCCAGCGGACCTTTGACGGTACCCTCAAAGGAAGCACCGGCTAACTCCGTGCCAGCAGCCGCGGTAAGACGGAGGGTGCAAGCGTTGTTCGGATTGACTGGGCGTAAAGGGCGTGTAGGCGGTTGGTCAAGTCGGGTGTGAAAGCCTGGGGCTCAGCCCCAGAAGTGCATTCGATACTAGCCAGCTAGAGCGCGATAGAGGAGGGTGGAATTCCTGGTGTAGCGGTGAAATGCGTAGATATCAGGAGGAACACCGGCGGCGAAGGCGGCCCTCTGGATCGTTGCTGACGCTGAGACGCGAAAGCGTGGGGAGCAAACAGGATTAGATACCCTGGTAGTCCACGCCTTAAACGATGGGTACTAGGTGTTCGGGGTGTTGACCCCCTGAGTGCCGCAGTTAACGCATTAAGTACCCCGCCTGGGGACTACGACCGCAAGGTTAAAACTCAAAGGAATTGACGGGGGCCCGCACAAGCGGTGGAGCATGCTGTTCAATTCGACGCAACGCGAAGAACCTTACCTGGGCTAGACAACGGCGGACCGCCTGAGAAATCAGGCTTTCCCTTCGGGGACTGCCGGTTCAGGTGTTGCATGGCTGTCGTCAGCTCGTGTCGTGAGATGTTGGGTTAAGTCCCGCAACGAGCGCAACCCCTGCCC